>NZ_CP144210.1:0-4958599 GCF_045689905.1 Pengzhenrongella phosphoraccumulans
GGTCTTCTACCAGCTCGGCAAGTTCAGCAGGTCATTTCAGACTTCGAGGAGATTCATTTCTCTTCGGCGCCCGACCGGAAATACCGGGCCTTTGTCGACTGGCTTACCAAAGCGCGCAACTACGACGATGCTGACGCCGACTGGGCTATGCGACACCAGATGCCGTCACGATCTCCACCGTGCACCAAGCCAAAGGCATGCAGTGGCCAGCCGTCTTCGTTTCCGTGTCTTCGGAAGAATCGGTTCCCCAGCCAGCGTCACGGTGGGCTCAGTCTGTTCCACGTCATCCCCGACACGGCGATCGACGACGCCGACCGATACCGGGGCACTGAAGATGACGAACGCCGGCTGTTCTACGTCGCGGTCACACGTGCTCAGAAGTACCTGTACCTGTCGTTCTCCCGGGCGGATCGTCGCGAAACAGTACGCCTTCGTCTTCATGCAGGAGGTCGTTGCGGTCTCGTACGTTTCGACTGCCGACAGCGGGCTGCCGTCGGACCTCGCGCGACTCGAGCCGGAGCCAAAGGTCGCGCTCCGCGGGTCACACTGTCGTTCTCGGAGCTGAAGTACCTATTCGAGTGCTCGTACCAGTTCAAGTTGCGGTTCATGTACGGCTTCAACGCCCCTCCACGAGGCGCTCGGTTTCGGCAAGGGACTTCACGACGCACTTGCCGAGATGCACAAGCGAGCGTTGGATGGCGATTTGGTGACGAAGGCCGACGTCGCAGATCTAGTGAACCGGCACCTGCACACGCCCTATGCCTACCCCCCTACGTGAGGCGCTTGTGCAGGCAGCACGAGACTCTCTAGACCGATACCTACGCCTGCACGGTGACGATCTCGCGCGCACCGTCCACTCCGAGAAGTCCAGGTCCAGCCATCACTGTTGACGGGCGCATCGACCTGGTCAAACGACTCGACGAGGTCTCGATCGTCGACTTCAAGTCGACGGAGCGAGCCAGGAAGAGGACGTCACGCGCGACCAGCTTCACGTGTATGCGGTCGGCTATAAGGAGCTGAACGGCGAGGGTGCCGACCTCGTCGAGGTGCTAAACCTTGACGAGAAGGGCAAGAACGTCCGTGAAGAGAGATCAGCGATGATTTGCTCGACGGCGTGAAGCAGCGATCAAGAAAGCAGGCGATTCGCTTCGAGCGAACGACCTACCGAAGTTCGAGACATGGGAGCCCGCCTGCGACAAGTGCGACCTGGTCGGGCTCTGCCGCAAACGCCGCGACGCCTAACCAAGGCCCTACCCCTCGGTGTCAGCGCCCCAGGCTAAAAAGATGCTCTTGGTCGTCGGCATCGCGGGCTGGCCGCCCGCCTCGCGCTCGATGTCGGCTCGCGGAGGATCTTCCAGCCGTCATCGAACCCGAACTGCGAGATTGAGGCGCGGGGTCCTTGATTCGGTGGATCTCGAACGCTTCGTCGCCTTCGGCGTTCTCGACGACGTAGAGCCAGAACTCGTCCGGTAGTCCGTCGCTTCGACGTATTGGCGCCGCGATAGGAGGACGCCTTGAAGCGACCAGGCTCGGCCAACGGACTTCACCTCGATCCGGCGCAGGACGTTGCCGGTCGCGTCTCGCGAGAGGACATCGAACCCGGGATTGGAGTGGTCCTGCTCCTCCGGGATCCTTCCGCATGAGCGCTCGTATCCGAGTACTCGCGCCACGCCCGCACTGTCGATCGACGAACTGCGGAGCGCTTCATCGCCGACCGTCTCGTTGTCCTCGTCGCTGCCGTAGTACACGTAGGAGCGCATTGTGCTCACTCCGCGCGCCCCGAGCGGGTGGGGTTGGCTCCGCTCGGGACGTCGGGGCGCAGTGCGCTTTCCAGACTCGGTTCCTGTCGCGCCGGCCGCGCCGACCGGCTCCAACGCCGATACGTCGCTGCTGCCCCACCACCCCCGGTAGTGAAGGTCGCTCCGACGAACTGGCCCCGTCGTTGAGCCCACCATGCGTCGTTTCTTCCGGAAAGTGGTCCTCCGCTTTCGACGGACTGTTCGAGGATTGAGCCCTCGGTAGCGCCGGGCGGCGGGTTGTCTCGCTCGGCAGACTCCTGCTCTTCGTACTCGAAATCCTCAATCGTTCCGGAGTCGACCGTCGCCCGCTCGACTTCTGCCAGGTCTGCCACGCCGAGCTCGTCGAGGCTCGTCTCGGCTTCATCGACGCTCGCTGCACTGAGAACGGTTTCGAGTTGGAGCGCCAGTCCGGGGCGGTCTTCACCGACCAGGCATCGGCGAGCTCTCGCGCGATGCGCCGCAGGTCGGGCGGGTCGCTGAATAGCAGCGTCCCGGTCTCATCCACGTAGATCGCTTGGACGGCGGCTGCGTCCGTCGTCTGAACTTGATGGCCGAACTCAGTCCGGTATCTCACCGAGAGGTGGATCGCCCGTGAGAACTCGATGTCGAACAGACTCCCGGAATCGATCTGTTCGTCGCCGTCGTCGAACTCCGACTCGACGACGCGAACGATGGACCGTCGCCGTTCACGGAGAAGATCGGCGATCTCGGGCGCGGAGCGCGCGGTCGCCTTCGTCGACGATCACCTCGATCAGGTCTTCCGCCTCGCCTGACACCTGCAGCCTCCAATGCCCGCCAGGTCGGCCGCTCGCGCCGGATGACGTTCTGCGAAATGAGAGAGATCCGTTCGGCGAGCCCGCGTCCGTCTTTGAAGACGAGCAGATCTGGCATGTTGAGGACACCCCGGGTGTCGACGACTGACCGGACGCGATGCAGCCTTACCACGAACGGCAGGACCGCCGACTCGTCTTCCACAAGCAAGGCCTGGAGCTGGCTCCACGCCTGGTGTACGACCGCCTGAGCTTGCTCATCGAGCAGGTCATTGCCGAAGTCCTTCGAGATTCGAACGAGCAGCCGCTCAAGCTGCGCGGCGTTCGGCGCCTCTTCGACGCCAACCCTGTTGAAGAACTCCTGGTAGCGACGCTGGTCCTGGGACAGCCGAGTAACCCATTGCCCCAGGCCGGTCTCCGTCCAGAATGTGAAGGCCGGCTCGACGAATTCGCCTGGCGTGACCTGGATGCACGCCTCCCCGGAGAGTTCCCGTACAAGCCGATCCTCGTTGGCGGCCCCGAGTGCCTGGTAGACGTCCGGATGCATTGGGGTGTTCGCTTCGGCACAGTGCCGCAGGTGAGCGATGATCATCGAAGTCGGGGGTCGCTGGGCATGCCGAGCCAGCGGAGGGTGTCAGCATGAACCTGCTGGGCGTCACGGGGAGCCCCAACTTGTGGCCCTGAGATTCGAAGAGGTGCCTTCGGAACGTCGGCAGGAGGTTCTTCGGTTGCTCGCGGCCGCCGCCCTCCACCGGCAGCCATGGAAGTTCCTGAAGGTGCCTTAGATCCAGAGGTACCGACCGGTGGAGCTCTGGTGACCCGTGAATGGCGTCAAGAATCGATAGGACCACGTCGGGATTGGGGTCGCGCTCGCCGTCCGCGAGTCGGCGCGCCGCCGCGTTCAGCAGACTTGGGCTAGGTGTGGTTCCGACGCCGAGCCAGACAAGCGTGTCCACGAGGTACTCGGGTAGGTGCGCCGCGTCGGCGATAGGCGCATCGGGATCGATGAGCTCCACGGCGGCGTTCGGAAGGTGCACTTCGGTAGCTTGGCGGACGACTCCGTCAACGCAGAACACAAGCCGAGCACTCCGGAGGGTGGTCGCCGCATCGGCGTCCTCGTCGAGCTGGGGCCTCGCATTGCGGACGACCCGCAGGATTGCGTCGAGCGTTTCGCGGTCGCGAAACGTTTCGCCGTCCGCCAGCGGCGCCACCATCTTGGTCAGGTAGTCGACAGCGTTCAGCTCGCGAGCATCGAGTATCCGGAGCAGATCGACATGGCCTTGGACTAGGCCGACGTCGACCAGCTCAGCGAGGCCGAGGTGGTCCTCGAAGTCCGAGGGTAGGTAGAGCTCGTGGAGTGACTTGAGCCCGCCGATCGACGATGGGTAGATCGCCAGCTCTGCTGCACGTGACCGGTTTTCGCCGGTAAGCTCAAATCTACGATTGCCGAGCCACGCAAGAACTTGGTCAGCAGCCGCAGCGAGGTCGACCGAGTCAGCGCTTTCGAGGATGTCCAGTGCAATCGAGCCGTCGAGTTCGGGGCAGAGTTCGGCCAGACTGGGGCACAACTGCCGTAAGCGAACGATGTCCGCGATCCGGTCCTCGCCAAGTGCGACGAAGAACGCTTGGTCTGCCTCATCGATGATGACTGTCGACTCGGCGGCGGCGAAGCGGCCGTCGATGCAAGGCACGATGGCAGGCTTGGACGCCTCGGACTCGAACGCTGCAGTCTTGCTCCGCGATAGCAGGACCTCAAGTGTCACGAGTAGGGACTCGATCTCGGCGTTAGTAAATCTGCCGGTTGTCAGGTCCCATGGCTCGATGACGTCATGCGCGATGAGCGCCCCTGTCACGTGCGCGGCTTTGAGAAGTTCCATGCCATATGCCGTCAGCGTGAGCGGCCTGACCGTTGCATGGAGCGTGGAGTCGATGACTGGAATTGACAGGTCGACGAGGACAGACTCTGCCTTGTACTCGTCAGAAGTGCTCGGAACTAGGCACCCGCGGGGAGGGCGCACCTTCCCGTCGATCGTTCGCATGATCGATAGGTCGCCGATCTCATTCTTGACTCGCTCGAAGAATGGCTCGAATGCGACTTCGTGTGCAGGGCCAGCACGGCTGGTCAGCTCGAAGTCTCGGATGAGCTCCCACGTCGCTCCCAAGCCGATGATCCTGCTAGCGCGCTCGAGATTGTCCCGAATCAGTGTCGCTGCCGAGTCGATCAGATTTCTGTTCCAGTCTGACTGATACGTGGAGTCGTCGAAGAGAACGCCCTTGCGGTCCTCGCGTGGGTAGAAGGACGCATTCAAATGGCCGCTCCACCCGAGACGGGTCTGGGTTGGGAGCCCGCCATAGATGCGCCCATCGACGTTGTCGCCGATCGGGAGCGCAACCGTC
Source organism: Pengzhenrongella phosphoraccumulans (assembly GCF_045689905.1). NCBI lineage: Bacteria > Bacillati > Actinomycetota > Actinomycetes > Micrococcales > Pengzhenrongella > Pengzhenrongella phosphoraccumulans. Next base: position 4,967 of record NZ_CP144210.1, read on the forward strand.
ACGTGCTCCGATCGGTTCTGGTCGATCTGCGGAAACCGCGCCTTGAGGTGCTTGGAGCTGTCGTACTCGCCCTCCAGGAACAACCACTCGCTTGAGGACTGGCCGACTGTGATGGTTACGCGGTCTTCGACGCATGCCCGCCTGACGGTCGCGTGCGCAGACCGCGTCCGGATTTCAATCCTGGCGATCCGTTTCAGAAACAGCACCGCGTCGGAGGCGCGTTCGAGAAGCGCGACCTCCATCGCCTGGATCACCTGCTCTGTCACGACCTGCGCGCCGAGCCTCATTCGAAGGGCCGACTCCACATTCGCCCACGGCAGGAAGAAGCTCGTCCCCGAGGCGTCGTGGTCCCGGCCGCATTTTCCCTTGCAAACGGTGATCCGATCGTTCTCGTCTGCCAGTTCGTTGAGCACCAGGTGGTCACCGCCGGAGATCAGCTCTGGGTGGTCAGTTATCTGGTAGACCGAGGTGAAGCCAACGCCAAATGCGCCCGTGGTGTCGACATCGTGAGACTTATGTCTGCCTGCAACGGTCCGGAAGGAGTGAAGATCGCAACTCCGCCCATGGGTCGCCCTCATGGGGCAAACGAGATGTTCCGGGACGCCGCACGAGGTGAACTCGCCGTCGTTCCAAGCCACCAGCTCTTCATCGGTCACCGTGAAGGCAACCCGAGTCGCGCTCTTGGCGTCGTCGGCGTTCTGAGTCAGTTCGTGCAGGATCGTCGTCGGACCGCCGAGGACCGACAAGACGTTCGCCAGGCTCCCCAGGTAGTCCGAAGTCCTGGAGAGTCTGTCAAGCCCCTCAAGTCCCAAGCCCACTTTCAATACCCACTTCGTTCGTTGTTGCGTTGCGCGCCGGGTACATCATGGCGCAGCCCACCGACCGGAGGTGGGTGGGTCCAGCGGGTCTGGCGCAGGGGCTCTGGTCGCGGACCCGGGCGTAGGCGATCTTCGTTCGCTCGGTGCGCAATCGCTGCGGCGACGATCCCGCCGGGTTTGCCTCGGGTTTTGGGCTCGTGGGCGAAGCCGCGGGCCGGGCGTCCCATTGCCACAGACCCAGCCCGAGGTCGATCAGGGCGCGGCGCAATTGAACGCTGCCTTCACGGGTGATCGGGGCGATCGTCGCAGCAAAGGACGCGACCCAGACTGCTACTGACGGGACCCGGCTTCGGTGGGACCGGACGGTGTTGCGCGGCGAAGCCATGCCAGAAGAACCCGTCGACGAAAACCTCCACCCTCTGACGAGGGAAAGCGACGTCGATTGTGCGGCGTGGCGCATCCGCCGTTCGATAGTTCACTCGAAACCGCATCCCAGCGCGAAGCAGAACTTTCCGCAACGTCACCTCTGGCTTGGTGTTCCGGCCGCAATTCGCCATCATCACAGAGCGCGTTGAGGCGCTCGATGCCCAGGACTCGACCCCCGCCACTCTCCGAATGTACGTGTTGGCGCACCGTCGCGGCATCCGGCCTCGTCCCCGATACCGTGGCGTCTTGCGGTGCGCAGACTCCCTCACGTCTACGATCCCGCGCGCGTCGGACACGTCTCCACCCTCAGCGCCCAAACTGCAGCGCACTGAGCGCCCGACGGTCCCACGCCCACTCGCGGGCTGCCGCGCGCATGAGCAAGACGACGCTGAGCATGCCTAGGGCGACGAACTTGCCGGTGTTCCAGAACATGAGTAGTGCGAGTAGGTAAAGCCAGCCGGAGTTCGTAGCAGTTGCGGTGTCCGCGACGCGGCTGAACGCGAAGGCGTACGTGGGCACGAGTACCGCAGCAAGGGGCATGCCCCACATGTGTCCACGCCGGGTGCGGATGAAGCCCGCGAGGATGTTCGTCGGCGCGTAGACCTGCATGAGGCGGATCGTCGCGCCAGCAATCCACGAGCTGAAATACCAAATCATCGGGAGCCTCCCTAGGGCCAACATGGTCGTCAGCGTCCGATTTGAGATGCTAGGCAGTCGGTCCGACACCTGATGGTTATCCACAACTTCGGCTTGGCCTCTCGTGCCGTGTGGGTACCTGATCCCAGAATCGGCACATGAGGGTGCGCCAACGACTGATTGCGGGAAATGGCTCAAGCGAACTCGAGCCCGCTGCCCAGCGGATCGTCGAGTTCGTCATCCTGCTGGGTGCTGGCGATCTCGATCGCGCGGCCTCCGGCGGTCGTCGCGAGTGTGGCGTCGCGTTGCTGGACGAGTGTCGTCGGGTCCTGGCCGATCGGGTCGTCGTCGGTGATTGCGTAGCGATCCCGGTAGGCCGCGACGATCTCGACCTGGTGCAGCCACGACCCGACCGAATCGCCGAGGATCGGTTCCTCGCCGTGGCTCCGCGCCCATGCCTCGCCGGTTCGTACTGCGTCGAGCGCGAGCGTGCGTGCTCGGGTCTGCATGAGTCCGCGTCGCTCGTCGAGTGCTTGGCGCACATCGTCGGGCATCTCTCCGTTGGCAGCGGGGATCAGGCCAACGATGAGGTCCAGCTCGCCGGTCCCCACCTGCTGGTTGGTGGCCTTCACGACGCGGTGGTGCAGGACAGCGGCGACGTCATCGGCGTCCTGCAGGGTTCGCGCGCAGGCGAGACCGGGCAGCATGGTCTTGAGGTCGAACCCGGCGGCTTCGGCGCGGCGCAACTGGGCGGCGAGCGGCCCGAAGGTGTCGGACGCGATGGTGGTGTCGATGTCGGTGGCAGTCAGGTCACCAGAGCGCGTGAGCGCGTCGCGGATGATCGCCTCGTACCGGTCGCGCGAGGCGTCGGTGGCGATGGTGTCGTATTCGGCTGCGAGTTGGGCGATGCCGCTCCAGGTGTTCTGCTCAGCGGTGATGGTCTGGTGGGCGGATTGCTCGCTGCCGGAGCGGTGCAGGACACCGGTCAGGACGGCCGCTGCGTCGATGTCGTCGACCTGGGGTGTGGTGTGCAGGTCGTCGGGGGTGTCCAGGGCGATGTAGGCGGTGTTAGTGTCGCGGCCGCGGGTCATCGCGACATAGAGGTTCTCCCGGGTGGTCGACCCGGTGACGACGACGTGCGCGGTGTCCACGGTGATGCCTTGGGCGCGGTGGGCGGTGAGTGCGTAGCCAAGGTCGACATGCTCAGCGACGTACGCGGGCGGCAGGACGACCCTTGCCCCGAAACGCCGGCCGGAGCGTTGGACCTCTATTGCGCCGTTCTTGCGGACGTCGGTGACCTTCCACCGGTCCCCGTTGCGCACCCAACCGCCACGTGCGGTGCGCAGGTTGCGGTCGTTGCGGCGGGTGATCACCAGGTCGCCGACGGACGCGCGCGCGTCGTCGGCCAGCGCGACGTCGCGGTCGGCGGTGGTCTCTCCGGTGGCAATGCGTTCGGCGCGGGCGCGGTCGTTGAGCAGGTGGACGCTCGCGCTGGAGTCGGTGACCAGCACGGTCGCGTGCCCGGCCAGCTGGTCGGCGTGCCAGGCGGCGTAGGCAGCGTCGACCATCTGTTCGGTGGTGCCACCGTGCAGCCGGTCGTGTCGCGCGTAGGCCGCGATCGCGTCGGTGCTGCCAGTGCGCAAAGCCTGGGACGCGGACTTCTCCCACTGGTGGGTGAAGCGGTGCACCTCTGCGAGCTCGGGGACATCGGTGCGGGCCGAGGCCAGCATCGAGAATGCGCCGCCGGCCTGGACGGACTGCAGTTGTGCCCAGTCGCCCACCAGGAGCACCTTGGCTCCGGCCTGCTGAGCGAGGCTGGTGATCCGGTCGAGGGTGTGGGTGCCGGCCAAGGTGGCCTCGTCCACGATCACGAGCTGCCCGGCAGTGAAGTCGGCTCGGTAGCGGTCGTGCTCGAACAGCCACTTCGCGGTGTTCTCGCAGGCGATCGCGAGCTCGTCCGCCAGGACGGCCGCAGCGGCGGCCGAGGGGGCCAGGCCGACGACGGAACCCGCGCCGTGCTGGCCGATCCAGGCCGCGAGCAGGGCCCGCATGGTCGTGGTCTTGCCCGCCCCGGCCGGCCCGACGAGCAGGTCAACCTGCCTGCCCGACGTCACGATCGCTTCGACCGCCCTGGCCTGCTCGGCCGACAGCCGGCGCCCGTCGTGCGTGCGAGCGACCGCGCGCTCGATCACGCTCGCTTCGACGGTAGGAGCGGAAAGGCTCGCGGCGCGTTCAAGCAGGTGGTCCTCTGCGGCAAGGACCTCGGCCGAGGAGAACACGACACCGTGCTTGGGGCGGAACACGCTGGTGCCGTCGGGTCGGGTGTAGTTGGCCGGGCTGCTCGCGAGTTCCGGTGGGGTCAAGGCGACCGATCGGGACTCGGCGGTGTCGACGATCATCGTCACGACCCGCTCACGGTCGGCGATGGTGGCGAACCGCCAGCCCATGGTCTGGCGGGAGGCTTCGGCCCACAGGTTCCAGTGCCGCCACGTCGACCGCTTCTCCGCCACGATCCCCACCACGCGGTCGCCGATTTCCCGCAGCAGGTCTGGGTCGATCTGCGCGGCCGTGAGCATCGCTGGTCTGCGGCTCGTAGTCAGGTCACGTGCCCACTCGGTCGGGCCCTTGCCCAGAACGGGCCGGGCACGGTTCCGCCAGTATGCGGTCAGGTCACTCAGGGCGTGCAGTTCCTTCTCGGGCCGGGTCGCCAGCGTGGCGTGGGCGCGCAGCTTGATGATCTGCCGCCGCGAGGGCTGGTGCCCGCGCGTGGCGACGAAGTCGGCGATGAGCTGATCCTTGGCCACGTCGATGGCGCGGGACCGGCTGGAGAACTCATCGATGATCTCCTCGCTGACGCCACTGATCTCCCACTTCTCGGACCGGTTCGCTCCGGGGCGTTGGCGGCGCTGCCAGCCGACACCGAAGGTGGCGGTGAGCCGGTCGGCCAGGACGGCGTTGTAGTACTCGCTCACCGCGACGACGGCGGCGTGCACCTGTTGGGAGTCCAGGGTGCGCCACTTGTTGTCAACAGCGGTCTTGACCTTGTTCGAGACCACGACGTGGGTGTGCAGCTGCGGGTCGCCGGCCCGGGAGTCGTAGTGGTCGAAGGCGGTGGCCGCGACCCCGACGACATCGACCCGCGCCACAAGGCCTCGTCCGTTGTCCGCACCGACCCGGGTCGCGGCGACCTCCCGCTCGAAGAACCCCAGGACCTGCTCCACGGCGGCGTGGTGGGCTTCGACGAGCATCGCCTGGGTGCCTGCGTCGGCCAACCCCCACAGCACCGAGACGGACTTGGGCACCGAGAACGTCAGGTCAAACCCGGCCACCGCGCGCCGGGTACCACAGCCGGTCTCCTCGCCCTCGATGCGCGCGACCGCACTCGCGCGTTGCAGCACGCTCAGGTGCGGGTCGAGCGTGGCAACCCGGGTAGCGATCCGGTCGCGCAGCGGCTCGTACGTCGCGAAAGCACGCCCGAGCGGCTCTCCAGTGAGGGGATCACGACCGCCACCCAGCAGGTTCTCCAACTGACGCGCCGTGACGACATCGCCGGGTGCGAGCTGGCCTTCGCCGAACTCCCCTACCCCGGATCCCATCCACATCCCCGGCGGGGTGCCGGTCTCGGCGTAGTACCGCGTCAGTGGCGTCGCCAAGGACCGGTCACCATCACCGGTCACGACCGAACGCAACAGATACGCCACGCCGTCACCGGCCGTCATCACCCGCAACGAGACCGTCATCCGCGCACCTCCTCATTGGAGGTGTGCGCGGGTCACCACCGAGACCCACGCTGCCCGTCACCGAGGCCGTTAGCCACGGCGTCATCCTCGACTGCCAGACGTGTGATCGCTCTGAGGGGTGCAGCGGTGTCAGGGGATACGCCAGGGGATACGCAGCAGCAGCGTCGGGTCAAGCCGAGCTCGCCCTCTGGGGCTACGGACGCCGACCCCATCGGTCAGCAACGGGTGGTGGTCGGCGTGGTGCCGGGCGCACACCTGGTAGATGAAGGTGCGTGCTGGTCCCCCGCCGGCGGCTGGCCGCTCGACCTACCGATTGCGGAGGTGCGGTTCCCATGATCAGACTTGGGGCGCACGACCCCACGCCGTCACAGCGGTACGGGGTTGTACTCATGTCGACGGGGCGCAGGCGGCGCCGTTCTGGGGGGAGTTCAGGGGGCATGCAGGGTGGACGCCGAATTGGCTCAGTAGCGATGGTGGTCGCGGTGCTCGCTGTCGTCTCGGCATGCGTCACGGCACCCGACGACGCTCCCCCGACGCCGACGATCACCGAGTCATCAACGTCGCCCGTGCCGACTTCGAGCAGCTCGCCGTCTCCAATGTCGGAGACTGAGCTCGCTGCAGCGAACGCCGAAGACCTCGTCCGCAAGTACTACCGCGTGATCGACGAACTTGCGATCGATCCATCCCGCCCGCTCTCTGAGCTCGAGTCCGTCGCGATCTCGAAGGAACTCTCCATCTGGCTGCATCAGTTCGAGCGCGAGCGACGGGATGCGTGGCACCAGACCGGCGCGACCACTCTCGCAAGGCTCGAGGTTCAGTCGGTCAACCTCGACAACTCTGACCCAGCCACGGGCCGCGTCCCGGCTGTTCAGGTCGACGTCTGTTTCGACGTCACCGACGTCGATGTACTCGATGCGAGTGGCACCTCCGTCGTCACGCCCGATCGGGCCGCCACGGGCTGGGTTCGTCACACGGTGAGCAACTATTCCTGGGACACCGATCCCACGGACGGGTGGCGCGTGTCTACGAGTGTGGATCTGAAGCAGGCGCCATGCGTAGCCGGCTGACACACGTAACCCTCATCGTCCTCGCCGCGGCGAGTCTGACGTTCCTCACGGCTGGGACGGCAAAAAGCGACGGGCCCACCTGCGAACGCGTGAATCCGCGAACCGGTACGTGCCTCGTATGGGTTCAACCTCCCTCGCCACCGCCCGTGGCGGGGCCGATCTCCGATGGTCCTGCGGACAGCGGCTCTGGTTCGTCGTGCTTCTTCGACCCGTCGAAGCAGGGAAATCCGTCGATCCCAGCCGGGCCGGTCCTCTGTTCCGGTGAGTACGGGTATTGGTCAAACTCAACTCAGTGCTACGTCCGAGCGGTAGACCCGCAACCAGGTCCCGATGACCCTGCGTGGAAGGGTCACACTCCGGCCGATGGCGGAGCGATCTACGAGTGCTACCAGCCGCTCCCCCTCGACATCAGCGTCTACCTGTGGCTGGCGAGCCCGCCACCGGCGTCGGGTGCGGGCCCGTCTCCGAGGCAGGTCGCCGAGATGGCAGTGGACTCGATGGACCTGCATTCGATCACCGTTGGCATCGTGCCGCCGCCGGGCCCGGGATCGGTGGGAATCGTGGGGATGCCCGTCTGGATGTGGGCGGCGGACCCGGTCCCCAGCACGGTCGGTCCGGTCACGGCGTCGGCATCCGCCGGTGGCATCACGATCACCGCGACCGCGAGTCTCAACGCGATCACGTGGGATATGGGCGACGGCAGCACCGTGGTGTGCCGCAGTGCCGGCACCCCCTACAACGCGAGCTATGGACACGCCGAGTCGCCTGACTGCGGCCACATCTACACGACCTCGAGCTCAGGCAGGCCGGGCGACAGGTTCACCGTCACGGCGACCTCGGACTGGGTGATCGCCTGGGTCGGCGCGGGCCAGACCGGGACCATCCGCATGAACGGACTCACCCAGTCCGTGAAGATCTCGATCGGTGAAGTGCAGGTGCTCGTGACTTCGTGACCTCGCACGCGAGGTTCGCCACCAAATGAGGGGGCAGGACATGACCAGCACAGCGACACACGGGGACAAGACCGCTGAACAGGCGGCGGGCCCGGTTCCAGTACCGGGCCCGCTGCCGAGGATGCGCCGACGCCCCGCGGTGGCTGTCGCAGCCCTTGCTGCAGCGGCCCTCGGATCGGTGACCATCGCTTGGGTGTGGACCTCGACCACCACGGCGAGCGAGGTCCTCGTGGTCACCGGAGAGGTCCCCCGCGGCGCCGTCATCGAGGCGAGTGATCTCGGAACTGCGCGGATCACCCTTGACCCCCTGCTGAAGCCAATCGACGCCTCGCGGCGAAGCGAGATCGTTGGCCAGCGCGCCGCAGCCGAGTTGACGGTCGGCGCCATCGTCACCGGTTCAATGTTCCAGTCCGAGACTGTGCCCGGTGAGGGGACCTCGCTCGTGGCGGTGGCGTTGCCACCTGAGCAGGCGACGGGGCTGGACCTGCAGGGCGGAGACCAGGTGAAGGTCGTCCAGACAGCACCGGCCGGGCAGGTCGCCGAGGGCAACCCGCCGTTCACGGTTGCTGAGGTCGCGGCCGTGCACCCGGCGCTCGAGACTGGCGCCACGGTCGTGTCCTTGACCGTGCCGGTGGCTGACGCTCCGGTGCTGGCTGCTCGGATCGCGTCGGGGAACTTCTACCTGGTGCTCGACTCCCGGGAGAGGAACTGAAATGGCGGTGGTCTGCTTGTGTTCGGCCGCCGGTGCGCCCGGCGTGACGACAACGGCTGTCGGGTTGGCGATGAACTGGCCCCGCCCCGTCCTGCTCGTCGAAGCCGATCCCACCGGAAGCAACGGACTGCTCGCGGGGCTCTTTCGCGGGGCTCGCGAGTACGAGGCTGGGCTGCTCGACATTGCCGCGTCCCCGCTCGCGATGTACGACGCCGTGCGAGAAGCGACCCGCCAGATTGAGGGGACCGAGGTCCGCTATCTCGTCGGCGTGCAGACCCACACCCAAGCCGGAGGCCTGCGAGACCTGTGGGAGCCACTCGGTGAGGAGTTCGCCGACCTGGAGCACACGGGGCAAGACGTCATCGTCGACGCAGGTCGTCTGGGCCTGGTGGGCTCCCCTGAACCCCTGCTCACGTTCGCGGACCTGACCTTGATCGTGACCCGGACCCATCTACCGGCGCTGGCCGCGGCCCGCTCCTGGGTCGAGGAGGTGCGGTCGAAGGCGCCGGCCGCGGCGTGGCGCCAGCCGGGGGTGCTGCTGGTCGGCGAGGGCGAGCCGTACCGGCACCGGGAAGTACAGAGGGCGCTTGGCCTACCCGTCATCTCGACTATCACCCACGACGTAGCAGCGGCCGCCGTTTACCACCGCGGTGCGACTCCCCCGCGCCGCTTCGAGGCCAGCGGGTACGTCCGAAGCTTGCGCACCAGCGCTCAGGCGATCACTCAGGCGGTCGCTCGCTACCGCAAGGACCTGGTCAAGGACGTGACTTCATGACTAGCATCGACCACACCGTCCCGGCCGTGCTCGCGGCGGCGTCCGGTGGCGTTGACTGGAGTTTCGTCTCCGGGTTGAGGGCGCGTGCCTCAACCCGCCTCTCGGAAGAAGTCGGCCAGCGCGACCACCTGGACAAGTTCGCGCAGGAAGAGCTTGGCCGGTCGATCATTCTCGACCTCATCGAAGGCGCCGTTGCCGACCGTATCGACGTAGGCCTGACGGTGTGGAGCGAGGCTCAGCGGCAGGTGATCGCCAAGGCGGTCTTCGACGCCCTGTTCCGCCTTGGGCGGCTGCAACCGCTCGTGGAAGACGGGCGGGTCGAGAACATCATGATTGACGGTTTCGACAACGTCCTGCTCGAGCTGTCGGACGGGTCGCGTGAGATCGGCCCACCGGTCGCGGACTCCAACGCCGAACTCATCGAGTTCCTTGTCTTTCTCGCCTCCCGCTCCGAGTCGAACACCCGCGAGTTCTCCGAGTCCAACCCGACCATGGACCTGCGCCTGGACGACGGATCCCGCCTCGCCGCGAGCGCCTGGGTCTGCCCTCGCCCCCAGGTCAATATCCGCAGGCACCGCCTCGTGAAGGTCTCGCTGCAGGATCTCGTCGATCTCGACATGCTCACCCCGTCCGCTGCTTCGTTCCTTGCCGCTGCGGTGCGGGCTCGAAAGTCGATCGTCGTGTCCGGCGCGCAAGGCGCCGGCAAGACGACGCTCGTGCGGGCGCTGTGCGCCGAGATCGACATGTGGGAGCCGATTGGGACGTTCGAGACCGAGCTCGAACTGTTCCTGCACGACCTGCGCGACCAGCATCGGATGGTTCGCGCGTGGGAGCACCGTCCCGGCAGTGGCGAGATCGGCCTGGGCGGCCATCGTGCGGGTGAGTTCACTCTCGACCAAGCCCTGTCTGGCTCCTACCGGTACAACCTGTCCCGACAGATCGTCGGCGAGGTTCGCGGCAAAGAGGTGTGGCCGATGATCAAAGCAATGGAGTCCGGGACCGGTTCGATCTCCACGACCCACGCCGCCGACGCCGTGTCCGCGATCCGCAAACTGGTCACCTGCGCGATGGAGGCTGGACCGCACATCACTGCCGACCTCGCGACCGCCAAACTCGCGGCGACCGTCGACCTCATCGTGCACATCACCCTGTCGACCTCGGCCGCCGAACCTGGCCGCACGGGGGTGCGCACTCGCCAGGTGGCGGAGATCGTTGCTGTCTCCCCGGGCGAGCAGACGACCGGGTACGCCACAACACATGTGTTCAGCCCCGGTAGGGGCGGCGTCGCTGTTCCAGGGGTGCTGCCCGATGAGTATCGGGCGCTGACCGCACATGGTTTCGACCTCGCTGGCTACCTCGCTGCCCAATCACGAGCACAGGAGGTGGCGTGATGCTTGCTGTGCTGATCGCTCTAGGCGCTCTGGTCGCTGCGTGCCTGGCCACTTTCGTGATGGCGCTCTTTCCCTCGCCCGAACGCGTGCCCGGCCCAACACGCAGCGGGCGATCGGTCCGCGCGCTGCCGCGGCGGACCCGACTGATGCTGCTAGCTGGCCTCGGCGGCGGGCTGATTGCCTGGTGGATGACCGGGTGGGTGCTTGCGGTCGTCATCGTTCCGGTGGCCGTGATCGGACTGCCCGCTCTGGTGGCGGCGCCGGAGGCGAAAGCTCAGATCGCCCGCCTTGAAGCGATGGAGGAGTGGACCCGGTCGCTGGCCGGGGTGCTCACGGTTGGTCTCGGCCTCGAGGCCGCGCTCCTTGCGTCGCTGCGCTCAGCACCCAAAGCGATTGAACCGGAGGTGAACCGACTGGCCTCCCGGCTGCGTTCTCGATGGCGCACCGAAGACGCCCTGCGGGCTTTCGCCGATGAGTTGGACGACGCCACGGGTGACCTCGTCGCTGCGAACCTCATCCTCGCTTCCCGCAAGCGTGGCGCTGGCCTGGCGTCCGTGCTCGAGGGACTCGCTGAATCGGTAGCCGAGGACGTGCGCTCACGCCGTCAGGTCGAGGCGGACCGCGCCAAACCCCGGGCCACGGCCCGGTGGGTCACGATCATCTCTGTCGCGGTGCTCACGGTCCTGTCGGTGGCGAGCAACTACACCGCCAATTACGCCTCCCCGCTCGGCCAAGTGGTCCTTGCTCTCCTGCTCGCCACCTACGTCGCGGTGCTGGTGTGGATGAAGCGCATGGCAGCAGGCAAGGACTGGCCCAGGATCCTCACCCCGAGCCGCGGAGCGAACCCGTGAACGCAACCCTGGTTTTCGTCGCGGCGCTGGGCGCGCTCGTTTCAGTCTGCCTTGTGCTACTTCTTGCACAGCTCGGGACCGCGCACGTGGACGTGACCGACGCTTTTGAACGCTTGACGCCACCCCGCGGGCGCCGTCTGCTGGCGACGTCAGCGGCGAACGCCGTCGGCGTGGAGCGCCTCGGCGTGTGGGCGATGCGCGTGCTACCACCGGCGGTGTGGGCCAAAACGCCGACCCGAGAGCTCGTGCTGCTGCGCATCCCGGTAACCCGGTTCTACGCCGACAAGGTCACGTTCGCGTTCCTTGGCCTCGTGATCCCGCCATTGCTCGGAACGCTCTTCACGCTGCTCGGCCTGCGGCTGCCGATCGTCATCCCCGCCGCGGCAAGCCTTGCCCTGGCAGGGGTGATGTTCTTCATCCCGAACTACAACGCCATAGATGAGGCCAAGAAGGCCCGCCTGGAGTTCCGCCGCGCTTTGGCGGCGTACATCGACCTCGTGGCCACCGAACGTCACAACGGCTCCGGCGCACGCCAAGCAATGGAGTCCGCCGCCGAAATCGGCACCTCGTGGGTCTTCACCCGGCTCGCCGAAGAACTACGCCGTTCCCGGTGGTCCGGCGCGCCGCCCTGGGATGCGCTGCGTAGCTTGTCCGATGAGCTCGCCCTGCCTGAGCTCGCCGACTTCGCGGACATCATGCGCCTATCCGGGGCTGAGAGCGCCGCCGTCTACACCAGCCTGCGCGCCCGCTCCACAGCACTGCGCGCAGCCATGCTCACCGACGAATTGAGCGCCGCCAACGCCGCTGGCGAACGCATGTCGATCCCCGGCTCGTTGCTCGGCGTCGTGTTCATGGCCCTGCTCCTGGCTCCCGCCATCCTCGGCATGTTCGCCAGAACCTGACCCCCGGCCCGTCCCCTGCGGTGCGGCGGAAACCCGGACAGCCGGACCCAACTGAACAAGGAAGAAGTACCCACTTAAGGAATCGACCACATTGGGAAGGACGAACAGATATGCCTCACCTCATCGCCGCCTTGGCCCTCGTCAAGATGTTCCTGACCCCTCAGTCAGACGATCACCCCGACCGTGGGTCCGTCACCGTCGAGCACGTCCTGTGGGCGGTCGCGGTCATCGGGATCGTCGGTGTCGTCGTTGCTGCGATCAATGCCTATGTCAATGCCCAAGCCGGCCTCATCACCTGAGCGCCGGGCACAGCGCCCGCGACCCAAGCGCCCCCGCCCGCCCCACCGGCGCGGCCGGTGGGACGAGCACGGCTCGATCTCGCTCGAGATGCTCCTCGTCTTGCCCGCCCTGTTCGCCATCGTGATCCTCGGGATCCAAGGTGCGTTCTACTACCACGCACACACCCTCGCGATCGCCGCCGCCCAAGAAGGTGCCCGAACCGCCGGGGCCCTGAACTCCACCGCGAGTCAGGGCATCACGGAAGCCGCGGATTTCGTCGCAGATGTCGGCGGCGACGACGTCCTCACGAACGTCGAAGTCGCGGCCTCGCGCACGGACACGGCCGCACGGATCACTGTTGCGGGGAACTCCGCCTCCCTGATTCCCGGGTGGAGCCCCCGCGTTCAGGCCGCAGCATCGGTACCTGTTGAGCGGATGACCTCCGGCGAGTTCACGAATTCTGAAGGGTCCAGAGGTGGGAACTGACGTGCCAAGCCTCTCATCCACCGCTGTTGTGGGCGTGGGTTCGCGAACTGACGGTCGGCTACTTCGCAGGGCTGCTGTAGCCGGTGAGCGTTTTGATGGCGAGGAGGCCTTCTGGTGTGCCCGGCCAGTGCCGATCGATGGCTTCTGGGCCCGCGTGTCGGGCAACAGACCTCAGGACGACAGCGACCAGCACGATGTCGTCGGCGTACCCGACGACTGGGATGAAGTCGGGGATGAGGTCGATCGGGACAGCCAGGTAGACAAGAAGGGCCCCGAGCCCGATCCGCACTCCTCGCGGGATGGCTGGATCGCGGGCGAGCCCGTGCAGGAGGCGCACCAGGTCCGGGATGAGGCGGAGCATGTCGCGCAGGTTGACGCGTTTGCCCTCGCGGCGGGCAACGAGCCACAGCGCGAAAACCAGGGTCAGCCACAACAGCAGGAGCCCTCCGAGGATGGCGGTGGCGATCGCCCAGGGGTTCATGGATCTGACGGTACCGATGCGCTGGGCGTGGCACGGGGTGCGTGTGTGGTGGTGCGTCGGGGAACCGTCGGAGGTTCGTTGATGTCAGGGGACTTCGAGGTCGTCGAGGTCGGGGGCGGGGAGATAGCGCAGGGCGGCTTCGACGCTGATGCCGAAGAGCTCGCAGATGCGGCGCAGGTCGCCGCTGGTGGCGTTGACCTCGTAGAGGATGCGGTCGTCGCGGATGACGCTGACGGGCACGTCCATGGTGCGGCTGACCCAGTGGAAGCCGGTGGGCAGGAGCCTGCCGGCGTTGCGATGGTTGATGAACACGTAGGGGTTGGCGGTGTTGGGCCAACGTCGGGCGCGGTGGTCGAGCCACGCGGCGAGGCGGACCTTGACGGGTTCGGCAAGCAGGATGCTGCGCTTGTCCTTGGGCTGGTCGATGCGCAGCCGTCCGTCGGCGAGGTCGGTGAGGACCATGTGGCGGACGTCGCGGGTGCGGACGCCGTGGAAGGCAGCGAGGGCGGCGATCGCGGCGCAGGCCGGGTCGGGCGAGTTCAGGGCCTTCTGGATGCTGGCGGTATCCAAGGGCAGTGGTTGGCGGCGTTCGTGGGCGCCGGTCCGGATGCGGGCGATCGGGTTGACGAACAGGATCTTGCCGGCCTTGAGCACGGTGAGGATCGAGCGGAGTCCGGCTCCCATGATCGAGCGGGGGTTGCCGGACGGGGGCAGGACCGCGACGACGTCGGCGCGGGTGATGTCCCGCAGACTGGTGTGGCCTTGCTCGGCCCAGGTCGTCAGGGCGGGCATCGCTGCTCGCAGGTAGTGACGGATGGTCTGCTCGTCCCGGGGTCGTCGTCGGGGCGGCGTGGTCGACCCGTCGCGCATGACGTCGAACCAGGCGCGCAGCTCGGCCTGCATGGGGTCGGGCAGGGCGTTGATGGTGGTCGCGAACTAGGCGTGGATCGCGGGCTGGCGGTCGTCGAGCATGACGCCGGCCGCGGTTGCGACGTCGATGACGGGGATCGCGGTGAGGCCGATGTCTTGGAGTCGCATGGCGTCGGAGGCGAGGAGCATGGCACCAGGGGTGTCTTGCATGAACTGCAGGACGCGCAGCGACCGCTGAGCGCGGTGGATGGTGGACTTGGGCCAGCCGTGGCGGCGGGCGTGGTCGAGGACCGCGGCGTCCAGGAAGGCGGCCATCTGCTCGTTGGGCGGGTCCGGCAGTCCTTCGGCGGCGAACGGCCCTCGCTGTGGGGCGCCGGTCATCCAGTTGGCCAGATCGCGAGGCATGTCGAAGAGCGCGGGCTGGACGTGCTCCACCGGGGAGAACTCGATGGTGGCGAACCTGTCGGCGCGGTCCCGGTTGAGGCTGCGAGGGTTGGGCCTGTCCACGCGGCGCACGTTGCCCCAGCGGATCCTGGTGGGCTGCCAGGGCATGTTCGCGAAGTAGAGCTGCTGCCCGCCGGCATTGGCGTCGTCGACGGTGACGCCGAGGGTGATGGTCATCTGTCGGTCGCACAGGTTGCAGACCTGAGCAGGGTTGACCGCCAGGTCGACCCGGCGACAGATCCGACAGGTTCCTTTCGGGAGACGCGCACGCCAGCTGCGGCAGCGCCAGCACAGCCACTTGTGTTTGCGGATTACACCCCAGGCGAGGCAGTCGCGGCAGGACTCCAGGCGTTGTGGCGCCGTCGGGTGACAACGGGTGCACATGCCCTGGGAGTAGTAGGTAACTCCGTGCTGGTAGCCACCGGCATGGGTGCCGACGCCGCAGCGGTTGCAGCCGGGCGGGTCGAAGGGGCCGCCCGGCAGGCAGTCGTAGCAGTAGTCCACGCGTGGGGAGGTCCAGGCGACGGGTCTGATGCGGCAGGCGTGGCAGGGCTTGGGTGGTGTGGTCACGCCTATGCCGGAGGTTTGGTCCGATTGCGCCCGAGCCGGGGCTGCACGACTGAGATGGTGGCGGGCGGCTGCTCGTCGCCGTTAGCGGCCTTCGCCGTGCGCAGGGCCGCGACCTTGGCGGGCTCCCGGACGAGCAGCTTGCTGGGTTCGCAGTCCAGGACAGCGCAGATCACGTCGAGGTCCTCGAGGCGGATGGTCGTCGGGGTTCCGGTCCACAGCCCCGACATCTTGCCGGTGGAGATCTCGAGGCCGGCGTCGGCCAGCATGCGGCGCAGCTGGGTGGACTTCCAGATGCCGCGTTCGGCGGCGGTCATGCGCAGGTTCCACTGCACCTCGTCATCGCTCCTTCGGGTCTGTGGCCAGGTCGAACCGGTCGGTGAGTCGCTGGTTGGCTTCGGCCCACGCGTGCTCGATGTGGTCGTCGTGGACGTGGACGTAGATGGTGGTGGTCTTGAGCCACTCGTGGCCGAGCAGTTCCTGGATGGCCTTCAGTGCCATGCCCCGGTGGTAAAGCGAGCTCGCGCAGTAGTGCCGCAGCACGTGCGGTGTCAGGCGGCCCTTCCAGTCGGGCAGCCACCGTTCGACGGCGCTGGCCAGCCCCGAACGCAGGGTGTCGGCGCCAGCCCGGGTCGGAAGGTGGGTGATCGGGTCGTGTCGCTCGCTAGGCAGGAGAGGGGCGTCAGGGTTGTCCCAGTCGTCACCGAACTGGTGGCGTACGTCGGTCAGCCACCAGGTCAGCAGTTCGTCGACACTGTTGATGGCTGGAACGAGACGGGTCTTGGGCCCGCGGCCGCGCGAGCCCTTGCCGTGGCGGATATGAAGCTTGCCGTGGTCGCCGAGGTCGGGGCGCCAGTCACGCAGGTCAAGCATGACGCTCTCATTCAGCCGCAGTCCGAGCCTTCGCCACAGCGAGGCGGCCATGTAGTCGCGGGCTGCGGTCAGGTACTTGCGCTGGTCGGGCAGCGCGTCACCCCAACTGGCGAAGAGGTGGTCGACATCGTCGTTGCTGGGAGGCACCCGTACGGCGCGGGTCCAGGTCGAGGCGGGACGGTTGAACTCGTCGATCGGCTGGCCAACGACCACACCGGTGAGTGTGTGGATGTCGCCCTGATAGCGGACGATCATGAACTCGAAGAACCGCGCCACCGCGGCCGCTTTCAATTCCACGGTGGACCGCATGAGGCCCCGGTCACGACGCAGCCAGGTCAGGTACCGATCCGCGTCGTCGCCAGTGGCGGTCCAGAGCGGTTCGCCGAGGTAGCGGGCGAACTCGATGACCGCCGAGCGCTCAGCGTCGATGTAGCCGTCGGTCAGCCCTGCCCCCACCATCGCGAGCGCGTGCTGATCGACGATGTCCTGCTCGAACTCCTCGATGTCGGCCGCGGAAGCCAGCCGCCGAGGGGAGTCGATCGAGCGCACCACCGCCAAAGTCATGACCAGGCCTCGGGATCACGAATCAGATGCACATGTCATATATATCAGACTCTGTTCAGGAATCCCGACCATATCTCGAAGATTGGTGGCGGTGGCTCATGCGTGAGATGAGCAGGACCAACGGTCACAGCGGGAACTCAGTGGCCGAAGGAACCCACGGCATTCGGGACATGACCATCCGGCTGCGTCAACTGCTGCCACGCCGCGACGACCGTGGCTCTGCTGCCATCGAAGCGGCGATCCTCGTGCCCACTTTCACCCTGTTCCTCGGACTGCTCATCTTCGCTGGTCGAACCGCCATCGCCCACCAGGGCCTCGACGCCGTTGCCACCGACGCGGCCCGGTCGGCGTCAATCGCCCGGACCGCGAGCCAAGCCCAAGCGGCGGCCGAAGAAGCCGTTGCCTACTCGTTGGCCAACAACAACCTGCGGTGCGCTTCCAGCTCGCTCGAGCTTGATGTGTCCGGGCTGTCGGCGCCGATCGGGACACCCGCCATGGTCACCGCCACGGTGACCTGCACCCTGAACCTGGCCGACCTGTCGGTGCCCGGAGTGCCCGGATCTCAGACGATTACCGCAACCATGGTCAGTCCAGCAGATGCCTGGAGATCCAGGACGCACCCGTGATACGCCCCCAGCACCGGGGCCGGGCGCATCTGCCGTCATGGGGGCGAGACGAGCGCGGGTCCGTGTCCGTGTGGGCCGCAGCCGCATCGGTCGTCATGATCATCTGCGTGGGCATCGCCGTAGACCTCGGCGGCCAGGTCCGTGCCCAACAGCACGCACGCGACGTCGCCGCGCAAGCAGCCCGCGTCGCCGGACAGTATCTCGACGACTCGGCCATCGAGGGCCGCTTCCCATCGGTGGCCATCGGCCAGGCCAAGTCCGCCGCCAGCACCTACCTAGCCGCGGCCGACGTCGCCGGAACGGTCACCATCACCGGCGCGACCACGATCCACGTGGCAGTCACCGACACCTACAGCCCCCTCTTCCTCGGCATCATCGGCATCGCCGACCTCACCGTGACCGGCGACGCCACCGCCCGCGTGATCCGCACGATGGGAGACACCGAACAATGACCACACTCACCCGCAGGCTCCTCGGTCTACTCGCCGCACTCGGGCTCGTCTCGTTCGCCGCCGGGATCCCGATCGCGCTCACCTCGTTCGGGCTCAGCCCCCTGGACCTCCTCACCCACCCGATCTGGTCGAACCTCCTGGCCCCCGACAACGGCACCATGGCGTGGGTCGGCACCGCGATCATCGTGTGGGCTATCTGGGCGGTGCTCGTCTCGTGCCTACTTCTCGAGTTCGTCGCGGCCCTGCGCGGGATCGACGCACCCACGCTGCGCGGGCTCGCCCTGCCGCAGGGCGCCGCTCGAACCCTGCTCACCTGGGCGTCCTTGCTATTCGTCGCGGTGCCGGCCGCAACCGCTTCGATCCCCATTCCCAGCGCCGTGGCGTCCTTGAGCCCAACGATCCCGGCGATAGCAACATCGGCACCGCTGCGCCCAGATCCGGTGCGTACATCCGTGGACGTGCCCCGCCGCGGCGCCCCCGAAACCCGGTCCCCACAGATCGCGTCACGCCCCGCCCCGCTTGCGAGTCCACCAATGCTCGCGCCCGGCACGGCCACATACGAGGTCAAACGCGGCGACAGCCTATGGAAGATCGCCGAGAAGCTTCTCGGCGACCCCCTGCGCTACACCGAGATCGCCTCCCTGAACGCCGAACTGCTCGGCGGGCAGCCGGACTTCATCGCACCGCCAATGGTGCTGCTCGTGCCCACCGATGAAGTCGTCGCGGCGCAGTCGGTCACGTCCGACAACCAGACCTATGCCGTCAAGGCAGGTGACACGCTTTGGCAGATCGCGCAAGACGAGCTGGGAGATGCCTCCCGCTACCCCGAGATATTCGAAGCCTCCACGGCCATCACTCAGCCGGGCGGCGAGCGGCTCACAGACCCCGACCTCATCAAGCCTGGCTGGGCCCTCGATGTCACACCGGGCAGCGAGCCCGCCGCAGCCACGAACACGCCGGCGAGCAAGCCCGTGACTCCACCGACCGTGGAACTCCCCGAGCCAGTTCCGCCCCCGCCCGCCTCCGTGGCCCCCGCCCCAACGCCCACGGCGTCCACCGCCCCAGCGTTGGAGGCATCACCGACGCCCTCGACGGTTTCGCCCGACACTGAAATCGCGAAACTGACCCCGACGGCATTGCCGGGATGGCTCCTGCCCGGGCTCAGCGGAACTGGAGCACTCCTTGCTGGCGCCCTGTTCCTCACCGTACGTGCGCACCGACGTACCCAGATTCGCTACCGCAAGCCCGGCCAGATGCTCCAACCGCTGCCCGCAGGCCTCGGCGCCATCGACCGCACCATCGAAGCATCCGGAGGCCCGACGGCCCCGCAGATCCAGACGCTCGACGCGCTGCTGCGCGAACTATCAACGGCGTACCCAGATCCGCAGGGCTACCCGCCGATCCTCACCGTCGAACTGTCCGACGCCAGCGCCGACCTGCACCTCGAAACGAACGCAACACTGCCCCCGCCGTGGGCCGGCGAAGGCCGCCACTGGTCCGCGCCGCTCACCGAGCGCGCGCCCGCGACCGGCGTCCCGCCCTACCCGCTCCTTGTCACGGCCGGCCGGTCGAGCGACGGGCACCTCTGGCTGCTCAACCTCGAAAGAGTCGGCTCGTTGGCGATCACGGGCGACCGCGGGCGCGCGCAGGCCTTCGGGCGCTACCTGGCCGCCGAACTCGCGCTCAATCCATGGTCGGTGCTCGTCTCGGTGCATGCGATCGGGTTCGGCCAAGAACTCGCACTGATCGACCCGCTGCGGTTCACCAGCTACGCCGACGACGACCACAACGCCCTGGACGAGATGACACAAGCCGTCGACCCATCCGGCGGCGTCGTCGGGTTCGACCCAGAGACGTTCCACGTCCTGCTCGCCACCACCCCGCGCGCAGACTCCGCGCAGGTGCGGGACATCGTCAAAGCGATCGCCAAGCACCCCGCTCGCTCAGGCGCGGCCGTCGTCGTAGTCGCTGCTGGCGCCCATGAGGGCGACATCGAGGCGACCATGACCCCCGACGGCCGCCTCGTCATCCCCTTCTTCGACCTCAAGCTCGACGGTGTCGGGCTCACGGCCACCGAGGCACACGATTGCGCCCTGCTGGCGTCAACGACCGACGACGCCCCGTGCGTCGCGTACCCGATCGACGAAGCAGCTTCGAGTGGCATCGCCGCCCTCGTCGACGCCGCCGGCGCACTGCGCCCCCAACTCATCAATGACCGCCCCGCAGACCTGACCGAACCCGCGGGCGCTACTTCGCTCCTGCCCCTGGCCACCGAGCAGTACGTCGCCACCACCCCAACCACAGCGCAAGACGTCCAGACCCTCGCTCCCACCGTCCCCGACGAGACACGCAGGAGTGTCCTTGCGACGTACCCCGAGCTCGACCGCGACCTTGCCGAATGGGCCAGGGGGCGGGATTGCACCAAACCGCGCCTCACCCTGCTCGGCCCAGTGGTCGCGCACGGCCGAGGAGACCCGCACGCAGCAACCAAACGCCGACCCTTCCTGACCGGCCTGCTCGGCTACCTCGCTCTCCACCCCGGCGGGGTGACGTCCGACGAAGTCAAGACTGTCGCCGGCGCCGAGAGCTACCGCAACAGCATCAAAGACCTGCGTCGATGGATGGGCAAGAACCCGCTCACGGGGCAGGACTACGTTCCCTACGCGGACAGGACCCGAGCGGCGAAGGCAAGCGGCGAGGCGCGCTACCAGGTCGACGACGTACTCGTTGACTGGGAACTGTTCAAAGCTCTGAGAGCCCGCGGCACCGCGCGTGGCGCCGCCAACGGAGGCATCGGCGACCTCGAGCTCGCGCTGGGCCTCGTCACTGGAGTGCCGTTCAGCCAGCGCCACACCGAAACGTGGAAGTGGCTCGACGAATCCGAACGGCTCGACCTCATCGCACCGTGCGCAATCGTCGATGTCGCCCACACCGTAGTAATTCACGCGCTCACCGCGGGCGACCTCCCCTTGGCCCGGCGTGCCGTCGACGTGGCGATCCTCGCCGCGCCAGACGACGAAACCGCACGACTAGACCTCATCGACATCCTCCAAGCCGAGGGCCACTCAACCCTCGCCCGCACCAAACTCGACGAAGGCATCGTCAACCGCTCCGACGACCACCACGCACCCATCTCCCTGCCGCAACGCACCGCTGACATCCTCGCCAAACCCAATCAGGAGCAGCATGGGACGCGCGGCACGAGCTAGCCACCCGACAACCAGGGACCGCTTGAGGCACGTCGACGCCGGGACCCGACTGGCAATCCCCCGAAACATCGCCGTACCACCTGCGTTTCAACCCATCAGTGCTGGCAATCCCTGAAACCGTAGAGACCGGGAGTGTCCGATAGACGGTGTGACTGCCGTCTGGCGGTTTAGTTCATCGACGGGTTGATGCGTCCGTCGAAGGTGATCGCGAAGGCGTTCAACGCCGCGTTCCAGCGCATGACCCCTTTGGGTGGACGGGGGCGAGCGCCTCCTGCTGCATGCCTGTCGATCGAAAGCGCTTGTCGGGTCATGCCGGCAGGTACGTGCAACCTGGCGTTGAACGTCGAGTGGGTCGGGGCCGGGGTCTTCAGGTTTGATAGCGTTCGATCGGTCGTTCCTCCAAAGACCCCGGCGCTTCGACTGTAGGACGGGCCACGCCAGCTGTGAAGGGCGGCCGGCCACGCAGATCCTGGCCGCTCGTGGGCGGTGTTGTCCTCATCGTTCATGGCCGGTCAGCGGTACCGCGGCCCGCTGCCACGCGCGGAAGATTGCGGTCGATGCCATCCCCAGGATCAGTTTCGGGGTGCGTACATGATCACCGCGACGCCGAGTAGGCAGATGACCGCGCCCGTGATGTCCCACCGGTCGGGCTGAAACTTGTCGACAACCACGCCCCAGGCCAGGGATCCGGCCACAAAGATCCCGCCGTACGCCGCGAGGATCCGTCCGAAGTTCGGGTCGGGCTGCAAGGTGGCGACGAATCCGTACGCGGCAAGGGCGATGATGCCGGCCCCGATCCACACAGCGCCGCGATGCTCGCGGACGCCCTGCCAGATGAGCCAGGCACCGCCGATCTCGGCCACTGCCGCCAGGACGAACAGGAGCAGGGAGCGCAGCAGTGTCATGACGGAAAGTCTGCCGCAGGCTCGATGGCGGGTGCGGCGCGATCCGGGGCAGGCCGGCCTTGAACCAGTCGGCCTGACTCCGGATCAGACCCGGACGTCTGCCCCCCGACGCATCTATCCGGCGCCTCCCCCGATGCCCCGACTCGGACTGATGCACTCCGTGTCAGGCCCACGACACAAAGACACGCGCCATCGTGAAAGGATCTGCGTATGTATGCAGATACTCAGCCCGTCCGAAAGGCCACGGAAAGTCGGTACGTCGAGCTCGCGGTCGAGATCTTCGCGATGCTCGCGGACGCGACGCGCCTACGGATCGTGCTCGCCCTGCGCGACGGTGAGCTGTAGGTGAACGACCTCGCTGACGTGGTCGACAGGAGCCCGTCCGCCGTTTCGCAGCATCTGGCGAAGCTGCGGCTCACCCGGATCGTTGCGGCCCGCCACGACGGTGCCCGGGTCTTCTATCTCCTCGAGAATGAGCACGCCCGCCGACTCGTGACCGACGCCATGTTCCAGTCCGAGCACGTCCTGGACGTCGCGCCCGCGCACCACACGCGAACCGGTGAGCTCACGGCTGACGGCCAGTGATGCTGACGAGCCTGCGCAACCGGGGCGTCCAGGCCGCCCTGGTCTCTGCGGCGCTGTTCGGCGCCGGGACACCGCTGGCCAAGCTTCTCCTCGGCGACGTCAGCCCGTGGATGCTCGCCGGACTGCTCTACTGCGGGTCCGGCCTCGGCCTCGGCCTGATCCGGATCGCCCGACGCTCACCCCCGGTGCACCTGGCGCCCGGCGAGCTGCTCCCGCTCGCGGGCGCGGTCTTCTTCGGTGGGATCCTCGGGCCCGTTCTGCTCATGCTCGGCCTGTCGAACATGCCCGCATCGGGCGCCTCGCTGCTGCTCAACGCCGAGGGCGTATTCACCGCACTCCTGGCGTGGTTCGTGTTCAAAGAGAACGTCGACCGACGGGTCGCGCTCGGGATGGTCGCGATCGTCGCCGGCGCGGTCGTGCTCGCCGTCCCGACCGGCGCGAGCTTCGGCAGCCCATGGCCGTCGCTCGCGATCCTCGGCGCCTGCGCATCCTGGGGGCTGGACAACAACCTCACCCGCAAGGTCACCCTCGCCGACGCGACCTGGCTCGCGGCTGTGAAGGGCGCCGTCGCCGGACCCGTGAACCTGATCCTGGCGTTCGCACTGGGAGCCCACCTGCCCGCCGCGAACCACGTCATCGCGGCCCTGGGTGTGGGCTTCCTCGCGTACGGCGTCAGCCTCGTGCTGTTCATCGTCGCGATGCGCCACGTCGGCACAGCCCGCGCCGGCGCCTACTTCTCCGCCGCACCGTTCTTCGGTGCACTCCTGGCCATCGCGCTCGGCGAGAGCCTCACCTGGCCGCTCGTCGTGGCCGGGACCTTCATGGCGATCGGGGTCTGGCTGCACCTGACCGAACGCCACACGCACGAGCACACCCACGACCCGATCACCCACGACCACCGGCACACCCACGACGCCGACCACCAGCACGAGCACGCCGAGTCTGTGCCCGCAGGGACCTGGCACACCCACGAGCACACCCACCCCGCGCTCGCGCACTCCCACGAGCACTACCCCGACACGCGCCACCGCCACGCCCACTGACACGACGCCGTCGTCGGGCCGGCTCGTCGCCCTCCCGCTACGCCCCGTTCGTCGCTCAGGCCCGTCGTTCGACGAAGCTCACCCACGCCTGGGATCCCCCGCTGAGGTCGGTGGCGCGCCGAATGCCCCAACGACGCAAGGTGTCTACTGCGAGGCTAGAGCTGTAGCCCTGGTTGTAGGCGATGACGACGCGGCGATCGGCTGGTCACCTCGAGGACACGGCGGGGTGGACTGCTCGCGTCTCGCGATATCATCGTCCAATGACGATTGACACCCAGGTGAAACGGCCGACAAGAATCCCGCGCGAGGAGTCGCCGGATTTGTCCGGTGCGGCGTGCATGTTTCGCAGCCTGGGTGATCCCGCGCGGCTGGCGATCCTGCGTCATCTCGCCGGGGACGAGCTGATGGTGAAGGACCTGACGGCGCATCTCGGGCTGGCGCAGTCCACCGTGTCGGCTCACCTCGCGTGCTTGCGGGACTGCGGGTTGGTCGCGTCCCGGGCGCAGGGCCGGGCGACGATGTGGTCGCTCACGGCGAGCGTAGAGCTTCTCGGTGTGCTCGCCTCCGCCGAGCGGCTGCTGGAGGTCACCGGGAACGCGGTGGCCTTGTGCCCGACGTACGGCGAGAAAGCCAACCGATGAGCGCCCGTGCGCCGATCGCGGCGCCTGGGCTCTCGGCGTCGGATCGCGCGCGCCTCGGTCGTCGCGCGCAGCTCCTCGCGGGCGTGAGTGTCGGGTACAACGCCGTCGAAGCAGTCATCGCGATCACGGCGGGGCTCGTGGCCGGGTCGGTCGCCCTGGTCGGCTTCGGGCTCGACTCGGTCGTGGAAGTCTCCAGCGGCCTGATCATCTTGTGGCAGTTCCGGCACCGCCTGCCCGAGAGCCGCGAACGGGCGGCTCTGCGGCTGATGGCCTTCTCGTTCTTCGCCCTCGCCGCCTACGTCACCGTCGAGTCCGCCCGTGCGCTTCTCGGCGGAGGTACCCCGGACCCGTCCCCGGTGGGGATCGGCCTCGCGATCGCGTCGCTGGCCATCATGCCCTTCCTGTCCTGGGCACAGCGCCGCACCGGCAGAGCCCTCGGCTCCAGCACAGTGGTCGCCGACTCGACCCAGACCCTGCTGTGCACCTACCTGTCCGCGGTGCTCCTGGTCGGGCTCCTCCTGAACGCGACCCTGGGCTGGTCCTGGGCCGACCCCCTCGCGGGACTGGTGATCGCCGCCGTCGCGGTGAAGGAAGGACTCGAGGCATGGCGCGGAGAAGCGTGCACCTGCGTGCCGAACGGACTGGTGACCAACGACACCGAGAACGACGACGACGGATGTGATTGCGCTGACGGGTGCACGGACACTTGTTGCGCCGGTGAGGACCAGGCACCGACGTCAAACCCCCAGAGCGTCGAGATCCTCGTCGCACCACCGAAGAAGCTCTGAGCCGGCTCTGGGCCAGACTCGGGGTTGACCCGGGTTCAACGGGGAATGAACCGGCCCGCGCGCCGTGTGTAATCCGCGTAGTCAGAACCGTGCACGCGTTCGAGGTAGGGCTCCTCAACGGCGCGGACCTGGATCTCGATCGCCGCCGCCAGGCACGCAAGTCCCAGCAGCGCGACCGGTGTGGGCACCATCGCCATCACGCCGGCGGCCATGAGCACCATTCCGGCAAAGGTGGGGTTGCGGACCTTGCCGAAGATCCCCGTCGTGACCAGCGGGGTTCGTTCGCCCGGGTCGACGCCGATGCGCCAGGAGGTACCCATGGTCGATTGGGCGACAAGAACCACGACCAGCCCGGCGATCGCAAGAACCGCACCGGCGATGCCGAACGCCGGATGGGCGAACGCGCTGGGCGGCGCCATCACGTTCGCCAGGGTCAGGATCGGGGCGGCGATGCCCAAGACGACGCCGACGGGGAACAGGATCCCGCCCCACCAGGTCAACGACCGCGGCGGGCCGGAGAGGCCTCGATAGCCCGTCGACCCGGTCGAGCGCCACTGGGCCCAGCTGCGCAGACCGAAGGCCAGGACACACCCCAACACGTACAGAACCAGCGCGGTCATGGCCACGAGGGGGTCGTCCTAGGTCGAGGTTGAAGTCGCCCGTTACCGGTCCGGGTAGGTGTCGGGCGCCAGGTCGGCCATGATCCGCCGGGCCTCAACGCGGTCGTCGAGGTCCTGGGAGATCGCGAGGGACTGCTCGCGCATGAGGGCGATGCGCACGGCTACCGTGTCCCGCCACTCCTGAAGGTCGGCGTCGACACCGGCGCGATCGACCCCAACCTCTTCGAGCGCGTCAACCAGGACGTCGAGTGCGGCACGGATCTCGGCACGGTCCAGTTCGCCGCCCAGCGCACGCACGACGACCAACAGGGCCGCACGACGGGGCTCAACCTCCGCGGGATCAGGGTGCAGCGTCACGTCGACCATCCTCGCACCGTTGCCAAACACCGAGGCAGGCTCCAGGCCGACACCCATCGCGACCTCATCCGGTTGACTCTCGATGTCTGACACCCGCCGATGACCGCTCGGCCACCCGCGGTCAAAACCTCGGCACCCTCACCGACGACGAGAAGCTCAACGTGTTCCTAGGGGAGCCGCCGGGTAAGCCGGGTGAGCGCTCGGACGCTTTCGTCGCCGAGCCGTCGCGCGATCCGTGTGCGCGCCGACAACTCCCAGGGCGCCCGTTACCTTCTTCTCAGCCCCGCGGGTCGGGTTGGATCGGGGGTGCTGGCCTGTCGGTCTCGGCATGATTGCCGCCCCCAGTCGTCCATGATCCGGGGGGTGTTGTCACCGGGACCGGTAGGTGAGGGGTGATCGCTGATAGGGGCACGGCCAAGGACCCGCTGGGGTTCCGTAGTGCCGTCCGTAACGTGGATGCCGACGCTCGTCACCGTGGGACAGTCCAGCTTGCCTTGTTGCCGACGAGGGGGGTCCAGCGATGATTCGTGGTCATGACCAGGTCGACGTGTTCGTCGGGCTGGACGTCGGCAAGAGCGACCACCACGAGGTCGCGCTGGACCGCGGAGGGAAGGTCCTGTTCGATCGGGCGCTGCCCGACGACGAGGCCCGGCTGCGTCAGATCCTGGCCCAGCTCGGCGAGCACGGGCAGGTGCTGGTGGTCGTTGACCAGCCGGCCACGATCGGGGCTCTGCCGGTCGCGGTCGCCTTGGACGCGGGCGTGATCGTCGGGTATCTGCCGGGGTTGTCGATGCGGCGGATCGCGGACCTGCACCCGGGCCAGGCCAAGACCGACGCCCGGGACGCGGCGATCATCGCCGAGGCCGCCCGCTCGATGCCGCACACGTTGCGCTCGATCGCGCTCGACGACGAACAGGTCGCCGAGCTGTCGATGTTGTGCGGGTTCGACGACGACCTGCGCGCTCAGAGCACGGCCACCTCGAACCGGGCGCGGGGCTTGCTCACTCAGATCCACCCGGCCCTGGAGCGGGTCCTGGGCCCGCACCTGGACCACCCCGCGGTCCTGGACCTGATCCAGACGTGGCCAACGCCGGCCGACCTCGCCGCCGCTGGCTCGCGGCGGATCACCGCCCGGCTGCGCAAGGGTGCCCCGCGCCTGGCCGAGCGCCTGGCCGCTCAGATCACCCGCGCGCTGGGCGAGCAGACGGTCGTGGTCACCGGCACCAGGGCCGCTGGTGTCGTGCTGCCCAAGCTCGCGGCGCAGCTGGCCGCGCTGCGCACGCAACGCGACGAGGTCGCCGTCAAGGTCGAGGAACTGGTCGATGACCACCCTCTTCACCTGGTCCTGATGTCGATGCCCGGAGTGGGCATCAGGACCGCCGCCCGGGTCCTGACCGAGATCGTCGGCAAGGACTTCACCTCCGCCGCGCACCTGGCCTCCTACGCCGGGCTGGCCCCGGTCACGCGCCGGTCCGGGACCTCGATCCGAGGCGAGCACCCCTCACGATCGGGGAACAAGGTCCTGAAACGCGCCCTGTTCCTGTCCGCGTTCGCGGCCCTTCGCGCCCCGATCTCCCGGGCCTATTACGAGCGCAAACGCGCCGAGGGCAAGCGCCACAACCAGGCCCTGATCGCGCTCGCCCGGCGCCGTTGCGACGTCATGTTCGCCATGCTCCGCGACGGCACCCTCTACGACCCACCAGCCCGAACCGCTTGACGAAGAACATAGGGGCTCTCCCCGTCGGTAGCCGTTCCAGACGATGCTCTCGGTGGCGGGGACCATCGGCATCGTCACCGCTCTGGTGCTCGGGGCGGACGTCGGCGTGCTCGTGTACGGGCCGTCGTGGTCGAGGTCTATCCCTTCCAGTCGGCGCGTTGGAAGGGCGCCAGGACGGACCCGGGGGGAGTTCCGCCTGGGCTGAGACGCCCGTCGGTGCACCCGGTGACCGCCGAGCCCGCCGTCCTCAGCCGGGCGCGGGCTCGGCGCCGACGGCCCGGCTGACCTCGGCCAGGCGCTGCTCCAGAAAGGCGCGCTCCGCGGCGTTCGCCGTGAGCTCCATCGCGCGCCGGTACGACTCAGCCGCGCCAGCGGCGTCTCCGAGGCGGCGCAGCAGGTCGGCACGGGTGGCGGGAAGGTAGGGATAGTCGGCGAGCCGAGGATCGGTCGCCAGCTCGTCGAGGAGCGGCAGTGCGGCGGCCGGACCGTCGGCGAACGCCACGGCGGCGGCCCGGTTCAGCGCGACCACCGGGGTATTCCACACCGCCAGCAGCCGGTCGTAGAGGTGCACGACGCGCGGCCAGTCGGTCTGCTCCAGGGACGGCGCCATCGCGTGTACGCCGGCGATCGCCGCCTGCAGGGTGAACCGCCCCGGTGGGCCGGACGCCAGCGCCCCGGCCGTCACCGTGAGCCCCTCCAGAATCGCGCGCTGGTCCCAGCGCGTCCGGTCCTGGTCGGCGAGCAGGAGCAGCCGGCCCTGCTCGGCGGTCCGGGTAGCCCGGCGCGCGTCGGTGAGGAGCATCAGGCCCAGCAGTCCGCGGGTCTCGGCCTGCTCGGGGAGCAGCGCGGCGAGGGTGCGCGCGAGGTGCAGGGCCCGGTCGCAGAGCTCCTCACGGACGAGCGCGTCCCCCTCGCCGGCCGTGTGGCCGGTGCTGAAGAGCAGGTGGATGGCGGTGAGCACGCTGTCCAGGCGCTCGGGCAGCTCCGCCCGGCCCGGAACTCGGTAGGGGATCCGTGCGTCGGCGATCTTCTTTATCCATGGGCATAAGGAAGTCGGCGCACGTGGCCAGTAGAAAGACCTGGTCGTCGGCGGCGGGATCAATGCGATCGACTTCGCGCTGGTCGCGGGCCGCTACACCAACCCGTTCAACGCAATTCCCGGACACTTCTGCTCGACCCGAAGAACAGTCTGTAGATCCACGAACCGAGGCACCAGAGACTGCCGGTTAGAATCGCTCCCCCGGCGACGACAAATCCTCCGGAGATCAGACCGAGCACGGGCGCTCCGTTGTAAAAAAACAATGCCGACAGTGCCAGCATTACCGTGGAGAGCAGGTACGAGAATCGTCGCGGCGTTGGTGTCGACGGAAGTGGCGGAGATCGAAACAGGTGTCGCACGATGAAGTTATAGACCAGGTCGAGGATCATCCCGCGCGGCCAAACTATCCCGCTCAAGGCAACGAGTGCCATGGTTCCGAGCCAGATAGGCGACTGCAACAAGAGTCCGATTACGATCAGAATCGTGCCCACGGCGGGGGTGAATCGCAGCGGCATTGCGAAGCAGGATTTGGCTTCGGTGTCGAAACTGTCAAATCCCTGCTTATCTAGATTGGCCTCCAAAGAAGCACTCAGGCTTGCCATCTCTTTATCCTCCTTCTAGCCGGGGCTCTTTCGCGCCGAGCGTGACGTCCGTACTCAATGAATTGCCCCCTGGGAGACCCGGGGTTCCCGAACAATGAACGGGCGACAGCTCCTGACAGCTCCGGAACTGGCGGCGGTGCGGGCCTGCCTGCGGCCGCCGCCGCTCGCGCCGCAACTTCGGCGGCGCACTGCTGCGCGATGATTCGCTCGAGATCGGCCGCCAACACGGCGCGCTGCGCGTCGATCTCGACCTGTTCAGCCTCGGAATGATCCTTCATGCCCTCAAGGGTCCGCTGTTCGGCACTCTGGTCTGCGATCAGCTGCTCGATCTCGACCTGCCGGGCTTGCGCCGCCGAGCGGGAAGCATCGGCGGCGATGACCTTCTGGTCAGCGTCGGACTTCAACGCAGCGACATTGTCCTGGATCGCGCTCAGGCCCGACTGACCATTTCGGAGGAGCCCATCAGGAACGGCGAGCCGGCGCTCACGCCCGACCCGCCCGCTCCCTCGAGAATCGTGGGCACGTCTGCTAGGCGACCGCCGACATGGTCCGCATGAGGTCCGAGCCGTGCGCCCCCTGGTGCATCCCCGGGTTGTGGGTGCCGGAGAAGCCAGCGCCGTGGGCGCATTCGGAGACGTGCTGACCGTAGGCAGGGCCGCTGGCGACGGACTCGCTACGTGCATTTTCGCTGGTAGCGCTGGCCGGCGAGGCCTGAAGAAGGACGGCGGCTGCGACCGCCGCGGTGGCGACGGCGCGGCCGAGCTTCGTGCTGCTCTTGGTGCTCATCATGTGAACTCCTCAACGTGCATGGTGGATTCTGTCTTTCGGGATGACTCCAGAATTGCGCCCCAATCCATCGATCCCGGCAACGAAACGACAAAGATCCGACAAAGATCGCGGCATCACGGACGGAGGCGAAGTCGGCCCTCGTCACCGATGCCAACCCCAGCGCGTCGATACGCGAGGTCCGGTGACGGTGGGTGGATCGCACCGTTGGTCCAAGCCTGGGACCCGTGGCGGCCCGCGGGCGCTCGTGGTCCACGAGATGCCTGGATCAGTGGTGGTAGCCCGCTGTCTCGGCCACGCGGTGTCGTTGACGTGAGGGCTTCGCCGGGTCCGCGATCGCAACGAGGGCGGCGATCGCGGTTGTCAACGGGATCGCGAGAACCAGTCCGATGGACCCGACCAGGGTGCGCACGATCTCCCCGGCGAACTCCCCGCCCGTCAGCGTCTGCGCCAGCGGCAGCTGGTGGATCTCGACGAGAAGGAGCAGCGGGAGAGAGGCTCCCGCGTACGCGAAGGCGATCGTGTACACGGTCGATGCGATGTGATCGAGCCCGATGCGCATCGCGCGTCCGAACAGCTCACGCGGGCTCGCGTTCGGGTCCGCGGAGCGCAGCTCCCAAACTGCGGACGCCTGGGTGATCGTCACGTCGTTGAGCGCCCCGGGCCCACCCACGCAGCCGGCCGCGAAGGTCGTCCGCAGTGATCGAGTCAAATCCTCCGGCGGCGTAGATCTGCTCGACGCGCCCGCGGACGTTGAGACCGTTGTCCTCGGCCTCTATCGCCTCGTTGGCGTTCGGGGGAATGTGTCCGTCGACGGCCACCTGCGAGGGTCCGTGACCTGACCGTGACAATCGGGGCTCGCGTCAGTTAGGGTCGGCTCACCCTGGGGCGATCCCGGGTCGCCTGGGGTGGACGCCGAGTCCTGCCACCACCGATGGCCCTCTCGAAGTCTCGCTGGCAGGAGCGGGGGACCCAAGCACGGCGGACATCGCACGTCGGTGTCCTTGGGGTGAAGCCGATCGCTCGTGATCGGCCGGGCGCAAACTCCCGCCCGAACCCGACAGCTCACCCCGAAGGCGACCGGAGAGGTCCCCATGCCCGTGAGCTCTATTCCCGCCCGCCACCGATCAGCCGGTCGGCCAGTCACCGCCCTCTCCGAGCTCGCGTCTACCGCGACCGGGACTCTCTCGGTCGTCAGTCGTCGATCCGTCGTCGTCGCGGCGTCCTCCGGCCTGATCATGTCGGTGATCGCGTCACCGGCGAGCGCCACCGGGCCCAACGAGAACACCATCAGTCACGCCGCCGTGGACACCTCCAGCCTCACCGCAGGCGCACGCGCGGCGCTCGCGACCTCGCCGATCGTCAGCGTGCCCGACGAGGCGTCCTGGTCCCTGGACATCCCCGCGCTCGCCGTCGTGGCCGACCCGCCACCCCCGCCGCCCCGCGCAACCCCACCTGCCGCGTCGCGGAGCGCGGCTCGCGCAGCCGTACCGGCCGCGGCGATCGGCGCGACCGCACCTGCCAGCGCGAACGGGAGCGCCATCGTCGAGATCGCGTCGCGGTACGTCGGGGTGCCCTACCTGTGGGGCGGCACGACCCCGGCCGGGTTCGACTGCTCGGGCTACACGTCCTACGTGTACGCGCAGGTCGGCATCACCTTGCCCCGCACCTCATCGGCCCAGCGCGAGGTCGGCACGGTCGTCTCCCGTGCCGACGCCCAGCCCGGAGACCTCATCTGGTCCCCCGGTCACATTGCGATCTACGCCGGCGGAGACCTGCAGGTCGATGCGCCCCGCCCCGGCCAGACCATTCAGATCCGGAGCATCTGGCAGTCCAACCCGACCTTCATCCGGGTCGGCTGAGCAGCGCGCGACGCCCGGCGCACACCGAGTCGCCGGGCGTCGTGCGCTCTTCTGCCGATTCGAGCCAAGCGGACAGGCTCTCGTCTGCCAGGGAATCGGCGACCGACCGATGAACCCAACCGGCCATCCACGGTGCCAGCAGGATCTCGCGGGCGCCACGAGCCCGAGGTGCACCTAGAGGCCTGAGACCACCCCGGCTGCGGGCAGCGTCACGGTGAAGACCGCGCCTCGACCCGGCCCATCGCTGTGTGCGGTGATGGTTCCGCCGTGCGCTTCGGTGATCACCTTGGCGATCGCCAAGCCGACGCCAGATCCGCCGTGGGCGCGGTCTCGGGCGGTGTCGACCCGGTAGAACCGATCGAAGATGTGCGGCAGGTGGTCGGGGGGAATTCCCTCGCCGTCATCGGCCAC
The DNA here is from genome assembly GCF_045689905.1 of Pengzhenrongella phosphoraccumulans. Taxonomy (NCBI): domain Bacteria; kingdom Bacillati; phylum Actinomycetota; class Actinomycetes; order Micrococcales; genus Pengzhenrongella; species Pengzhenrongella phosphoraccumulans. The sequence goes on from NZ_CP144210.1 coordinate 37,445, forward strand.
CACGATGCGGACTGACGCACCCGCGCGGTCCGCCATCAGCGTGACCCGGCCGCCAGGCGAGGTGTGCCGCAGTGCGTTGTCGAGCAGGTTGGTGAGAACCTGCGCGATCCGATCTGCGTCGGCGTCGATCCTGGCGGTCGCGGCGACCGGCGCGACCCGGACATCCAGGACCACCCCACCTGTGGTGTACCGATGGGTCGCCTGCGCGGTCGCGTCGGCCACGACCTGCGCGACAGCGAGAGTCGTGCGACGCATCGTCAGGCGTCCTTCCTCGGCGGTGGTGACCAAGGCGATGTCCTCGCTGAGCCGCGTCAGACGCGCGACCTGGTCGCCGAGCATGGCCAGGGTTGGGGCGTCGGCCTGCTCGACGCCTTCGGTGATCGCCTGCAGGTAGGCACCCAACGTGGCGACCGGGGTGCGCATCTCATGGGCGAGGTCGCCGAGCATCTGCGATCGACTCACCTCGATCCGGCCCAGGTCCGCGGCCATCGTGTTGAACGCCTCGGCAAGGTCGTCGAACTCGGTACCCATGCCCACGGCGGGGACCCGCGCGGTGTAGTCGCCGCCGGCCACCCGGCCGGCCGCGGCGGTCACCGGGGTCAGAGAGCGGGTGACACGCCGAGTCACGAAGATGCTGACCACCACGGAGGTGAGGAGAGCCGCAGCCAGGGCGAGCGCGAGCGACAGGGCCGAGGCGGTGCGGAACGCCTCCTCTGCGTGCAACGTGGCAAAGGCACTCGAGCCACCGATGTGGCCCATGTGGTTGTGGAAGATCGCGGGTCCGATCCCCGCGACCACGACCCACGCCGTTGCGCCTCCCACCATCACCACGACCAGGATCGCCCCGAGCAGACGCGTGCCGAGGTCCCTGCGGCCGTTGATCCACGACCGGGCCCACCTCATTCGCCGGGGCCCATCCGGTAACCGACACCACGGACCGTTCGAATGAACACGGGGGCGGCCGAGTCATCCCCGAGTTTGCGGCGCACGTGCCCGACGTGGACGTCGACGAGGTGCTCGTCGCCCATCCAGGCACCCCCCCAGACTGCCTCGATGAGCTGGATCCGGGTGAAGACCATGCGGGGATGCGCGGCCAGCGCCGCCAGCACGTCGAACTCTGTCCGGGTGAGGTCGACCAGTTCTCCGGCCACGCGGACCTCTCGCCCCTCGAGGTCGATCGACAGGGCACCGAACTCGGACGGCGGATCGTCGGCGGCTTCGGCCTCACCTCGCCTTGGTCGGCGCAGCATCGCGCGAACCCGGGCGACCAGCTCGCGGGGGCTGAAGGGTTTGGTGAGGTAGTCGTCTGCGCCCACGGACAGGCCGACCAACTTGTCGATCTCCTCAACACGGGCAGTGAGCATGACGATGTAGCAGTCAGAAAAGGTCCGCACCGCGCGGCAGACTTCGATGCCGTCGACGCCGGGCAGGCCCAGGTCGAGCACGATCACGGCCGGATCCCAGTCTCGGGCGCGGGCGATCGCGTCCTCGCCGTCCCCCGCTGTCTCGACCTCGAACCCGTCGTTTTCAAGGTAGGTGGCCACCAGTCGGGCCAGAGGTAGCTCGTCGTCAACGACCAGCACACGAGGCCGGGTCGCCGAAGAAGGTCGAGGATCGTGGGCGGGGATTGACATGTGCCTATCTTCGCGTGCCGAATCCGCTGCGAGTCGCACCCGACCGACCGCGAGCAACTCCTTCATCGAATCTTCATCGGCTCTACGGGCTACAAGCGGGTTAGACGACCGAGTATTCGTTTCAGCGGCGCCCAGCGCGCCCGCGCCATCACCGTTCCGGAGGACACATGTTCGGCAAGTCAACCCGCGTTGCGCAGGAACTCCCGCGCGGCGCGACCTGGGTCGACATCACCGTTGTCCACGCCCCCGCGTGCCACTTCTGTGACGACGCGGAACGGGCGCTGTCGGTCCTGGCGGCGCGATTCCCGTTGGCCGTGCGGGTCGTTGCGCTGGAGTCCGACGAGGGCGTGCTCCTGACCACGAAACACCGACCCGCCATGAGCCCGCTCGTCCTGGTCGACGGACGGTTCTTCAGCGCGGGCCGACTGCCGCGCAAGAAGCTCACTGCACTGCTGGAGCAGCGCGAGAAGCTCACCGCGCTGCTCGAGCAGGTCGCGGTCGAGCACGCCGCTCGAGACAATTCTCCGATGGCGGGCTGACCATGGGTGATCTGCTGACGACCGGAAGCGTCCTCGCGGCATTCTTCGCCGGAGGTGTGGCGCTCTTCGCGCCGTGCTGCATCGTGTTCCTCGCGCCGAGCTACATGGCCGTGGCGGTCAAGAACCGGCGCTGGCGGCTCCTGCCGTTCACGTTCGTGTTCGCCGCCGGTCTGGCCCTGGTCCTGGTCCCCATCACCCTCGGCATGGGACTGCTGGCCGGCGCCATCGCCAACTACCACGCACCGCTGTACTACGCGGGCGCGGTCCTGATGCTGGTCCTGGCGGCATTGTCCCTGTCGGGGCGGATGTGGTCGCTGCCGTCGTTCATCGCCTCCCCGGACACCACCCGCGGGGACACCGCCAGCTTCTTCTCCCTCGGGGTGTTCTCCGGGATCGCGTCCAGCTGTTGTGCCCCGGTCCTGGCCGGGGTGATGACCCTGTCGGCACTGTCCGGATCCGCGATCGGCGGACTGACCCTCGGCCTCGCGTACGTGTTCGGCATGGTATTCCCGCTGTTCGTCATGGCGCTCGTGTGGGACAAGGCGCACCTGTCCGACCGTCGGTGGATGCGTGCGCGTCCCGTCCGAATCCATGTCGCTGGCCGGATCTTGGCGACCAACACCCTCAACATCGGGGTCGCGGTCGCCTTCACGATCATGAGCGCAGGCATCTTCTACCTGGCCGCGGCCGGGGAAATGACCGGCGGGTCCGCAATCCAAGGCGCCATCGGCGAGAACCTCGCCCACACCTTCGAACGCGTGCAGACCTGGCTCGCGCCAGTCCCCGAGGTCGTCCTCGGGATCGGATTGCTCGCCGTCGCCTCGATCTTCGTCGTCGCCACCCTGCACCGCAGGCCGGTCGACGACGACCAGGTGGACAGCCACACCGACACCACACCATCCGAGACGGCACAGACCCTCGGCACCCCGAAGGAGCCCCACGCATGACCACCCGAAGCAAGACTGAACGCGAAGCCATCGTCGAAGCCCAGGCGACGGCCCGCGCCAAGACGCAACGCAACCGCCGCCGCTTCCAGCTCGGGGCGTGGGCCGGGGCGCTGGTCCTCATCGCCGCGGTGGTGACCGTTGGCCTGCTCACCTCGCGTCCCGACGCGTCCGCCAGCCAGCGCACGGCCCCCGGATTCACCCTGCCCACCACCGCCGGCACGAGCGTCAGCCTCAGCGACTACCGCGACCGTCCCGTGATCCTGTACTTCAACGAAGGCGCCGGCTGCGGTGCCTGCTCCATGCAGCTGGCCGCGATCGAGAAGGACCCGGGCTTCGCCGCCGCAGGCATCACCGTCCTGCCCATCGTGATGAACACCAAGGAACAGATCCAGCCCGACCTCGACCAGTACGGCGTCACCACACCCGTCCTCCTCGACGACGGCACCGTCTCCAAGGCCTACGGCACGCTCGGCAAGGGCATGCACGAAGGCCTCCCCGGACACTCCTTCGTCCTGATCGGCCCCGACGGCACCCAGCTCTGGAACGGGGAGTACCCGTCCATGTGGCTCGAACCCCAAAAGCTCCTCGACGAGGTCACCGCCCGTCTCGCGGCGTGAGCGACGGCAAACCGGCCTGCACGGCAGCCTGCCCAAATGCGTGCGGTCTCTCGTCAGGCCCGCCTTGGTGCGCTCGATGACCCAGATCACCGACCTGCGTCACCCCGCTAGCGACCGGCCACCTCGCCGCGCCGACGATCGGAGAATTTCATCTCAGCACGCCATGCCTACCTGCCTGCACCACTGGCAACACCACAGCTACCCGAGACGAACCAAATCCCCTCAGCGCCAGTCTCCCGCCGCGACCTGCGGGCGGGGGGACACCGGAAGGCCGCACCGACACGTCGTCCACGGGGTCCAGCTTCGACGAGTGAGCCCACCGAGCGTTCACCCCGGGGTGTTCGCCCGCGATCTTCGGTCGGAGTCGACGCCGCTCATACCCGAGCTCGCCGCCCTCGTGTGGTGATCGCACGGTCCCTCATCAGCGCTGCTCTCGTCGTCTCCTTCACCGCGATCTCGTACAAGGAGGCCGCCCCCTCGGCTGAGGCCGTTGCGGTGCCGGCCGGCCCGACGGTTGTCGAGGCACTCCTCGCAGCCCCCGTGGACGTAGCGGTTCCCGTCAAGCTCCTCGCCGGCCTGACAAAGAACGCCGAACGGGCCTCGCGGTCGCTCGCCCGCGATCCGGTGCCTGGCTGCGACGGCATCGCATCAGGCGCGGGGGAGAACGGACGGGTGCCCGCCTCGGAACTGTGCGACCTATGGCAGCACCCCTACCAGGATCGCGCGGATGCCGTCGTATCGCTCGATGCCCTCAACGACTCGTTCAAAGCAAGATTCGGCACCGACATGTGCCTGTCGTCGGCGTACCGAGACCGCGAGGAACAAGCTGCATTGAGAGCGAAGAAGGGATCAATTGCAGCACCCGCCGGGCAGAGCAACCATGGCTGGGGTCTTGCGGTCGACTTCTGCCCATCCGTCTACACCGGCCAGGCAGGCCAGTGGATGGCCGACGTCGGTCCCGTCTTCGGGTGGTCCAATCCCGCGTGGGCGCGCCGCGGTGGCGGTGGATCCTTCGAACCGTGGCACTGGGAATTCACGGCCGCCGTGGCTGAAAAGGACGGCACGGGCGGCCGAAAGTAGGTGAAGTGTTCGAGGGGGGCCAGGCGCGACGTCATCGTCCAACCGCTGTCGTGCCGCCGGCAATCGCGCGGCTCGCCGGTGGCGCGGCGGGTTCCTCATCGGGGTTGATCGCTACGCAGGCGACCCGTGGTGGGTCGAGGAGGTGCTGGGAGCGCAAATCCGTTCCACTTCACCGCGGCGCGGCGATCAGCAGGGTCGCCCGCACGATGCAGAAGACGAGAGCGAGCAGCACAGCGACCTCGAGGGCGTTGTCGGCCACGGCGAGCTCATTGATCGCGTTTGAGGTCCGGCACTCGGGTGGCCTGGGCCTTGTCGCGCGATGATTTGTCGGTCGGGAAGATCTGGGAGACCGCCCACAGCCCTAGCGCGACGTATAGCAGGCTGACGCCACCGAGGACGAGCCACGTGCTCACATCCATCTCGTCCCTTCCGCCGAATTCCTGTCACCGTTAGCGTGGCGGTCGAACCCGCGTGGATTGGTGCAGAGTTGACGAAGAATCACTGAAGATTCGTGCTCTTTGTGCTCCCGGTCACCACGTGTGCGACCGAACGCAATTCCTGCGAGGAGGTCACGCATTTAGCGCCGCTGCGACCGAGGCAAGGAAGGCCGCTGAGGCCACGACGAGCGTGATCTGCCGACCGTGGGCGGTCTTGCGCGGAACACCGCGCAGCGGAAACAAAAGCTGGCGACCCACGAGGTAGAGGGCGAACCCGGCCACGAAGACGAGTCCGTCGACCGCCGGAGGGAACAGCAGGACTGTGATCAGGGTTGCCACCGCCAGGACGCCGGCGAGGCCGGACTCCATCAGCTGGACCGGGATGCGCCGGGCACCGACGGTGCGGTCCGAGGACCACAGACCCCACCGCGACGATGTCGGGAGTCCCGCGCAGCAGCCGGCGAAGAAGCATCCGAGGCGCCCGATCGCCTGGCCGAGCAGCAGCGCGGGGACGGTGACGTCCAGCAGCAGGCCGATGGACATGCCGCCGGCCGCCGCTCCCACCACGAACGTACCGAGGGCCGCGATGACGAAGCCCTGAATGCTCATCCCGACGAGGAACAGGCCGCCCTTCTCCTCAAGGTGCGTCACGCGGTGATAGACCTTGGCTCCCGCCAGCCCCAGGAGACAGGCCAACGCAGCGATAAAGAAGACGCGCGTTACGGGTAGCCCGCGCCTGGCCGCGAGCACCGACTGCACAATCAGCGCGGCCACGACGCCGAGACCGACCAGCGCCGGCCACGCTCCCAGGACGACGCCCGGAGCGCGCACCCGCACGAGCGGGGCGTACGTGGAGACTCCCACTGTGGTCGACCGGGGAAGGCGCCGCGTCGTCGGCCGCGCGCCGTCGGCGACCGCCAGTTCGATCTCACGCGCGTCGGCGGTCACCTGCCAGCGGCCAGGTGCCGCGTCGAGCACCCGATGGGTCAGTGCCACGCGGCCGCTTCCGGGGATGACATGATCCATCGTGGCGAGAACCTGGAAGGCGTCCGCGGGGCCGGGCTTGCCCTCCACGTCGAGGCGTCTGCCGGTGAAGCGAACAGCGACCTGGTAGGGATCGCCCTGCGGTGCCGCGTCGAACCAGTACGTCAGGCCGATCGCCTGTGGCTCCATCGACGCCAGCGCTTCAACTCCCAGCGTCACGAAGTTCAGCGGCCAGCCGGGCCCTGATCCGCCGCTGATCGCGGCCATTCGCGGAATGACCACGTCGACCGGCGGGCTCGCCGCACGTGTGGTTCGCGCCGCCTCACCCGCACTTGCGAACTGAATCGGTCGGGACCCCGGTCGCGGCCGGTCGGCGTCAGGCGACATAGGACACCACGGACATCATTCCGAGCTCGGCGTGGTAGATGTTGTGGCAGTGCAGCGCCCACTGCCCGGGGTTGTCAGCCTGCAGGTCGACCGAGACGGTTTCCATCGGCGCGACGTTGATGGTGTCTTTCCTGGTGCCGGTGCCCGAGCGGCCCGCAATGGCGAACGTGTGTCCGTGCAGGTGCATGGGGTGGAACATCATGGACTGGTTCCGCAGCTTCAGGCGCACCCGTTCGCCGTCCCGGATCTCCAACGGTTCGTGTTCGCCGAAAGCGGCTCCGTTGAGGAGCCACCGACGACCGCCATCCGCCATCTGCAGATCGAGCGTCAGCGTGCGGTCGGGCTCGCGCGGGTCTAGGGCGGCGTCCTGGGTCGGGGCGAGGTTGCCGTAGGTGAGGAGCTTGCCGTCCAGTTCTGATGGACGAGTTTGCGGATCGGGCGTGGTTCCAGAGGCGGTCCGGAGGACGGCCCGGCCGGCCGGGTCGTCCTTGCCTTCCGGCACTGCCACGATCGGAAAGGCACCGTCGCCTGCTGTGACCACCACGTCGTAGCGCTCGCCCATCCCGATGATGAGGGTGTCGACCTCGACCGGACGCACCCCGAATCCGTCGGTGTGGGTGACGGTGAGGCGGTGGCCGCCGATCGCGAACCGGTAGGCCGTGTCGGCCCCCGCGTTGATGATGCGGAAGCGGATGCGCCGGCCCGGTGTCGAGGTGATGGTCACCGGCGCAGCGGGCATCCGACCGTTGATCAAGTGGGTCGGATAGGCGACGTCACCGGTGTCGGCGCCGAGCGGCTGGTCGGCGGTCGGCATCCCGCTCATGTCCATGCCGCCCATGTCCATGCCGCCCATCGCCTGGCCGGTCATGACCATGCCGTCGCGCCGCATGCGCGCGAGGATGGTGTCAGGAGAATCGCCCCAGCCGTCCGTCCAGTCGTCCAGCACCAGCACGGCCTCTTCGTCGTAGTCGCCCGGCTCGTGCGGGTCGTCCACGATGAGCGCTGCTTGCAGGCCCGTGTCCAGCTGAACCCCGACGTGGGGGTGGAACCAGTACGTGCCGGGGTACGGGGCGACGAATGCGTAGTCGAAGGTGCCACCGGCAGCGACCGGATCCTGCGTCAGGCCGGGCACTCCGTCCATGTCATTCCGCAACGCCAGCCCATGCCAGTGCACAGAGGTCGGAGCCGGCAGATCGTTGAGCAGCCGGACTCGCAGCTCGTCCCCGGCCGTGACCCGGATCTGCGGGCCGGGCACCGTTCCGTCGAACGCCCAGGTCTGCACGGTTCGGCCGCCGAGATCGACCGTGGTTGGTGCGGCACGCAGTTCGCGGCGCACGACGTTCCCCGTCGTGCGCCGCGCAGCCTCGGCCGCGCCGACCGCTGCGTCTCGAGGCCCCACCGAAGTCGTCGAGGTCAGGATTCGGGCGCCGGCGAAGACCCCGCCGGCAACGATGGCACCGCTGGTACCCAGCCACAGGAACTTACGGCGGCTGAGGGTCCGCGCAGCGGCAGGCAGTGGACCAGCTGAGGTCATCGGCACGAGAGGACTCCAAGTCACTAGGGGGGCGTCGAGCGCTCGACAACAGAAAGCGCTCGCCGCGGCCATTGCCATGCTCGCCGAGAAGGACGTAGGTCCTACGAACAAACGGTCAAGATTCTCTGAACTCTGGATCGTCGCCACGAGCGGCAAACCCGGAGCACGGCCGATCCGACCTGGTGGGCTGTGAGGGATTACCGGGACTTGTCCAAAATGCCGTTGCCGGGCGGGCCGGTCCCGCTCCGATCAGGGCAGTGCCCGCCGGACCAGGGGCGTCTTGCCCAGCGCGGTCCGGGGAATGCTGTCGACCAGTTCGACCCCCACCCGTATCTGCGGAACACCCGAGGTACGCAATGCGTCTTCGACGCTCCGGCGCACGCTGGCCTCGTCGATGGGTGTACCCGTGGCGACGAGCAGGATGCGCACCGCGCCGGCCTGATGGACGACCTGCCACTGGGCCACCGTGAGCTCGTCGAGCACGCCATGGAACACGTTGGGGTGAATCCGAACCAGGCCCTTTGGTGCGGGAAGGCTCAGGACGTCCTCAGACCGGCCCTCGACGCCGGCCATGAGCCCGAACGGTCGACCGCACGGGCATCCTGGCCCGGAGAGAGCCACCTGGTCGGACAGCTCGTAGCGGATCAACGGCAGCGTCCGAGAGAACAGCACGCTCACCCAAAGCCGCGCACCGGTCGTTCCCGCAGGTACGGGTGCGCCGCGGTCGTCGACGGGTTCGAGGATGACGAGGTCGTCGTAGGTGTGTCGGCTGCCGAGCGCGCACGGCGAGGAGATTCCGGCCGTCTCGGTCGCGGCGTAGACGTCGAAGGGAGTCGAGCCCCACGCGTGGGTCAACTCTCGGCGCGCGACGTCGCTGAGCACTTCCGAGGCCGAGAAGACCGCCTCGGGCGCGATCCGCAGGCGACCAGCCAGCTGCTCGCTCACCAACGGCCGGAGCGCGGACGCGTACCCGACCAGGACCCGTGGCCCAAACGCGTTCAGCGCGCCGATCGTCTCGCCGATGGGCGCGGTCGCGTCCAGGCGCAGCGTCGGCACGAGCCGGGAGGCGAGCGAGGCGCCGACGACGGCGCTCTGGTGCGTGGGGTTCAGCGAGCTCACGACAGCCACCCGCAACGGATGGGTCAGGCCCGCGCTCACGCCGGCCCAGTCGTTGGCGCGCGCGTACGACGTCAGGATCGTGGACCACTCTCGGATGTCCCAGACGAACACACCTCGGCGACCGGTGGTTCCGGCAGTCGCCGCAGCCCACCACCTGCCCCGCCAGGGTCGACCCGGGTCCGCACCGGTGTCCACCATCGCGCGCAGGTGGTCCTCGATGTCACCGAGGTGAAGGGAGCGATCGGTCACCACCTCGTCGAAGTGGCCCATCAGCTCTTCCTTGGTCACGGGCGGCAACTCCGACAGGGGCGCATCGAACAAGCCCGCGTGGTGGCGCGAGTAGAAGGGGGACCGGGCGTACGCCCAGCGGCGCAGCTCAGCCAACGATCGGGCTTGGTGCTCGGCGAGCTGGGTAGGCGACCACCTGTCGCGTCGCTCATACCGGGCGCGACTGACCAGGACCCGGGATAGCAGGTCGACATTCATAGCGCCGACCTCGCGAACGCACTCGACCCCCGCGGGACCTCTCCGGCCTGCTCTGCGGTGCCCGTCATCAGTCTTCCTCCACATCGACGACACCGGCGGATCGGCCGTTCTGCCTAGGTCGCCGGTCACGCCCTCGACGGATGGCCCCACGAATGGGAGCCGGTCGCAGCACGACGCGCATCGCGACCAGCACCACGGCCAAGCCGACTGCTGTCCAGCCAGCCGGGACCTCACCGAGCACCACGGCCGACAGTGCGATCCCGAAGACGGGCGTCAGGAACGTCCACGCACTGAGGATGTCGAGCCTCGACCGGCCAGCCTCGATGAACCAGACCACGGTCGTCGCGGCAGTCCCAGCAAGGGAGAGGAAGGCCAGCGCCGCGATGAAGCGGGGGGTCCACGCGATATCTGGTGCACCCTCCACGGCCGCGGCCAGGGCGACCAGACCCGCGCCGCCGATCACCAGGTGCCAGCCGGTGGCGGCGACGACGTCGAGCCCACCCAATTGGCGGGCCAAGAGCGTGCCGGCGGTGAGGGCAACGGCAGCCAGCAAAGACAGAACGGCGCCGCTGCCCCCTCCCCCGGGCACCGCGACCAGCAACAGGCCGGCGAAGCCGATCGCCAAGGCCACCACCGTGCGCCCGGAGACCGCCTCGCCGTACAGCCACCAGGCCGGCAGCAGGATCAACAACGGCTGGGCGTTCGCGAGCACCGCAGCCGTGCCGGTCGCCAAGCCGGCGACACCGCCGAACATGGCCGCGAAAGCGATCGTCACGTTGACCAGGCCGAGCGCCGTGATCAGGCCCCACGCCCGAGCGCCGGAGGGGACGGGCCGGCGCTGGACACCCGCGAGGGCCAACAGGGCGATCCCGGCCACGATGGCCCGCAGGGCCGCGAACCACAGCACGGGCGCATCCCGTAGGCCGATCTGGATACCGACGAAACAGGCCCCGTAGACGAGCGTGAGCCACACCATCCGCAGCGCCCGGGGGCGTCCGCGCTCTCCGGTCGCCGACGCGCCCGGGAGGGCCGACGCGAACGCCATGGCACTCACTGCGACTAACCGCTCATCGGTGCGCGGCAGGGGCCGGCACCGGGATCGGTGGGGTGCCCGGCGCCGAGGTCGCGGTCGCGGGCAGGTTGAGGCGTTTGAGGAGCAGGGCGTTGACCGCGACGATGAGTGACGACCCGGACATCGACAGTGCGGCGATCTCGGGGCGCAGCACCAGACCGAAGGCGGGCGCGAACACGCCGGCGGCGATCGGCAGGGCGATCACGTTGTAGCCGATGGCCCAGCCGAGGTTCTGGCGCATCTTGCGCCGCGTGCCCTTGCCGATGCGCAGAGCCACCGGAACGTCCAGCGGGTCCGAGCGCATCAGGACGACGTCGGCGGTCTCGATCGCTACGTCGGTCCCGGCGCCAATCGCGATGCCGAGGTCGGCCGTTGCCAGTGCGGGGGCGTCGTTCACGCCGTCCCCGACCATCGCCACGCGCTTGCCCGCCGACTGCAGCTCGGCGACCTTGGCGGCCTTGTCCCCGGGCATGACTTCGGCGATTACGTTGTCGATGCCGAGCTGGTCGGCGATCCGCTGCGCGGTCGCTTCGTTGTCCCCGGTGAGCATCACGACGGCGATCCCGGACTCGTGCAGGGCTGCCACAGCGGCCGCGGCGGTGTCCCGGACCGCGTCAGCCAGGGCGATCACCCCGACGGCCTTGCCGTCCACCGCGACGAGCACGGCGGTCCGACCGGCGGCCGCGAGCTCGTCGCGGCGACCCGCCAGGTCGCCGAGGTCGACGTTTTCTGCGGTCATGAGCCGCCGGTTGCCCACCAGCACGCGGTGGCCCTTCACCTGGGCGATGGCGCCCTGGCCGGGGACGTTGCGGAAGTCCGATGCCGAGAGTTCCTGCAGGCCCCGCGTGGTGGCGAGGTCGGCGATGGCCCGCGCCAGGGGGTGCTCGGACTCGCGCTCAATGGCGGCCGCCAGAGCGAGCATCTCCTCCTCCGGCAACCCCGAGGCGATCACGTCAGTGACCTCCGGCGCGCCCTTGGTCAAGGTTCCGGTCTTGTCCATCACGACCGTGTCGATGCGGGCGGAGGTCTCCAGCGCGGTCGCGTTCTTGAACAGCACCCCTCGCTGTGCGCCCAGCCCGGTGCCGACCATGATCGCCGTCGGCGTGGCCAGGCCCAGTGCGTCTGGGCAGGTGATGACCACGACCGTGATCGCGTAGAGCATCGCGGTCTGCACGCTCGCTCCGGTCGCTAGCCACACCAGGAACGTCGCGCTGCCGCCGATGAGAGCGACCAGCACGAGCCAGAACGCGGCCCGGTCGGCCAACCTCTGCCCCGGGGCCTTGGAGTTCTGCGCTGCTTGCACCATGGCCACGATCTGCGCCAGCGCTGTGTCGGCACCCACCTTGGTCGCCCGCACGCGCAGGGTGCCGGTCGTGTTGATCGAGGCGCCGATCACCTCGGCGCCCGGGGTCTTGGCCACCGGCAGGGACTCCCCCGTGACCATCGATTCGTCGACGTCGGACTCGCCCTCCTCCACGATCGCGTCCACGGGGACCTTCGCCCCCGGGCGCACCAGGAGCAGGTCACCGACCTGGACCTGCGCCGTGGGCACCTCGACCGTCTCGCCGTCACGCAGGACCAGTGCTGTCGAGGGGGCGAGTTCGAGCAAGGTCCGAACGGCCTCGCTCGCCCCGCCCCGGGCGCGCATCTCGAGCCAGTGCCCCAGCAGCACGAACGATGTGAGCACGGTGGCAGCCTCGTAGAACACGTCCCCGCCGCCGGTGAGGGTGATCACGACGCTGTACAGCCACCCGGTGCCGACCCCGACCGCGACCAGGACCATCATGTCCAGCGTCTTGGCTCGAAGCGCCCGGTAGGCGCCGTCGAAGAAGATCCACGCCGAGTAGAAGATCACCGGCAACGACAACAGCAGCGAGAACACATCGTCACGCAGCCCGAACGGGGCCGGGACCGTGAAGCCCAGGACCTCCCGCCCGATCGGTGACCACAGCAGGATCGGCACAGACAGCACCACCGCCACCATGAAGCGGTTGCGCATGTCGCGGACCATGCCCGCCATCGACATCCCGCCGTGGCCCCCGCCATGACCCATCACGTCATGCGGCGACGCACCCGCCACCTCAGGACCTGCGTGCGCGTCGTGACCCGCGTGCTCTGCGGGAGCGTCGTGCCCGGCAGGCTCGACTGGGGCATCGTGGCCGGAGTGCCCGGAGTGCCCGGCGTCGGCGACGGGCGGCGCCGTGGTGGTCACGCCGGACGGCTCGGCCATCGGGTCGCACACGTGCTCCGGCACGGACTGCCCCGCGCAGTGGTACCCGCAGTCGCGGATCCAGTCCGCCAGCTCCGCGACAGCGGTGCGGTCTGCGTCGTAGGTGACGCTCGCGGTCTGCGAGAGAGCATTCGCCTCGACGACCAGCACCCCTGGACGGCGCATCAGCGCATCCTCGACACCGCGTTCCGACGTCGCCCAATGCAACCCACCGACCTGCAGGACTGTGGTCCGAGTGTTCATGTCAGATTCCGTTCGGTAGTTCGTCTCGGGCCCCCCCATCGCGACGGGGTCCGTCATATGCCCGTTCGACGGCGACGAGCGCGTCGCCGTCGGGCGGCTCCACGACGCCATTTTCAGTACGGGCCGATCTGGTGATCAGCTCCGGACCAGTCGGGCTATCGCGGCCGACGCTTCCTTGAGCTTGGCTTCCTGCTCGTCACCACCCGCTCTTGCGGCAGCCACCAGGCAGTGGCTCATGTGCTCCTCCAGTAGTGCCAGGGCCGTGGACTGCAGCGCCCGCGAGGCTGCCGCGACCTGGGTCAGGACGTCGATGCAGTAGGCGTCCTGCTCGACCATCGTGGCGATCCCGCGCACCTGACCCTCGATGCGGCGCAGCCGGTTGAGCTGGTCACGCTTGGAGCTTGCCTCCCCGATCATCCGGGGCTCCCTTCATTCTCGATGCGTCCTGCAAGCGGTCGCCTGCCGGGGGGCGGCATGTCCGCCCCCGGCGAAGATTTCGCTAGGACACCGCGGCGCTGACGTAGCTCTCGGGCTTTGCGGTGAAGGTCGCCGCACAGTGCTTGGAGCAGAAGTAGTACGTCCGGCCCTCGTGCTCGACGCTGGCCGCCGCCTTCGCGGGGTCGACGGTCATGCCGCAGACCGGGTCGGTCACCTTCGGGGACTTCTCTGACATGTCGTGCTCCTCTTCTTGATCGCGTCCGACGTCCACTACCGGATCGGTGGGTGGCACGCGGACGGTGTTGGGGATGACCGCTGGGGTGAAGGACCGCAGCCGGTTGGCGTTGGCGACCACGGACAGCGAGGACAGCGCCATGGCGCCCGCGGCGATCATCGGGCTGAGCCTCAGGCCGAACGCCGGGTAGAGCACGCCGGCGGCGATCGGGATGCCGATCGCGTTGTACGCGAACGCGAACACCAGATTCTGGCGGATGTTGCGCATCGTGGCCCGGGACAGGTCGATCGCGGTCACGAGCCCGGACAGCGCACCGGAGATCAACGTGATGTCGGAGGACTCGATGGCGACGTCGGTGCCGGTGCCGATCGCGGAACCGACGTCGGCCTGCGCCAGGGCCGGGGCGTCGTTGATGCCGTCCCCGACCATGCCCACGACCCGGCCTTCGCCTTGCAGGCGACGGATCTCTGCTGCCTTGTGCTCGGGCATCACCTCCGCCAGGACCCGCCGGATGCCGACCTGGCGGGCGATGGCTGCCGCGGTGGCCCGGTTGTCGCCGGTCATCATCACGACGTCGATGCCGCGGGCCTGCAAAGCAGCGACGGCCGCAGCCGACCCGTCCTTGATCGTGTCCGCCACGCCCACGACCCCGGCAGGGCGCCCGTCGACGGCCACCAGCATGGGACTCTTGCCGTCGACAGCCAGCCGTTCGGCGTCCACTTCGAGCGAGCCCGGGTCTATCCCCGCGCCGGCAAGCAAGCGCCGGTTGCCCACGAGAACCTCCCGACCCCCGACCAGCGCGCGCACTCCCTGCCCGGTGATCGAGTCGAACGCGGTCGCCTCGACCAAGGCCACGTCTCGTTCACGGGCCCCCGCCACGATCGCGGTGGCCAGCGGGTGCTCAGAGGAGACCTCGACCGCCGCGACCAACGCCAGCAGTTCGTCGGCGGTGAAGCCGTCCGCCGGAAGGACATCCGTCAGGGCAGGGGTGCCCTTGGTGATGGTGCCCGTCTTGTCCAGGACCACCGTGTCGAGCTTGTGGGCGGTCTCCAGGGCCTGCGCCGAGCGGATCAGGATCCCGGCGGTGGCGCCCTTGCCCGTGCCGACCGTGATCGACAGCGGGGTGGCCAGACCCAGCGCGCACGGGCAGGCGATGACCAGCACCGAGACCGCAGCGACGAGCGCGAAGATGAACGCCGGCGGCGGCCCGATCAGCGCCCACACCACGAACGTCCAGATCGCCAGCGCGATGACCGCGGGCACGAAATAGCCCGAGACCCGGTCCGCAAGGCGCTGGATCGGGGCCTTGGAGCCTTGAGCCTGACGCACGAGCTTGATGATCTGAGCGAGCATCGTGTCCGCGCCGACGCGCGTCGCGGTGTACTTGAACGACCCGGTCTGGTTGATCGTCGCGCCGATGACCGTGTCCCCCACGGTCTTGGTCACGGGGATCGGTTCGCCGGTCACCATCGACTCGTCCACCGGCGAACGGCCCTCGAGGACCTCGCCGTCCACCGGGAGCTTCTCCCCCGGCCGGACCACGACCACGTCGCCCACGGCGACGTCCTCGATCTCGACCTCGGACTCGACCCCGTCGCGGATCACGCGGGCGGTGCGTGGCGCGAGCCCGATCAGCGCGCGGATCGCCTCGCCGGTCCCGGCCTTCGCCTTGGTCTCCAGCAGCCGCCCGAGCAAGATCAACGTGACGATGACCCCGACTGCCTCGAAGTAGACCTGCTGGACGTCGGCGGGCAGCGCACCTGGGGCCAGGGTCACCACGAGGGAGTACCCGTAGGCCGCGATGGTGCCCAACGTGATCAGGGAGTTCATGTCCGCTGTGCGGTGCGACAGCGCGAGCCAGCCGGTGCGGTGGATGGGCCAGCCCGTGTAGAGCATCACCGGCGTGATCAACGCGAGCTGGACCCACCGGTTCATCAGCAGGTCTGGCATCCACGTCACGGCGAAGACCTCGACGAGCATCACGGCGAACAGCACCGGGGCAGTCAGGACGGCGCCGATGATCACCCGGCGCCTCAGGTCCGCGATCTCCGCGTTGCGCTCACGCTCCTCCGCGTCTGCGGACTCTGCTGCGGCCTGGCCGCCCATCGGGTCGTGCTCACTCGGACGGGTGGCGGCCGGCGCCGGTTCCGTCGCGGCCAGAGCGGGTGCCGGGGCGGGGTTCGAGGTCGTCGCGGCGTGCTCGACAACGATGCGGGCGTGCAGCATGCCCATCCCGCACGTGATCTCGTGCGTGCCCACGGTCAGCGCCGGGAGGTCGACGGTCGTTCGCCGATAGGCGCGCAGCGGGACGTCGATGCCCAGGTCCGGGACGAGGATCCGCTCGGAGCACGCCGTGTCCTCCTGCCTGGACACGACGATTCTGATCGGCACGCCGGGTACCACGCGGATCACCTCGGGGCTGAAGCCGCCGCGCACCGTCATCGCGACGACCTGCACCCCGTTGGACAACGTGGGGCGCCCGCCGGGTGCATCGGGATCGAGGGCGGCGACACCGCGGTCGGTGCGATCTTGAGCCAGGGGCGACGCGGCGACGGTCGCGAGGGCGCCTGCTGAAACCAGTTCGTCGACCACGCGAAGCTTGCCGTGCAGCATGCTCATCCCGCATGCGAACTCGTACTCGCCGGGCACCTCGGGCAAGAACTCGACGGCGGTGGTCTCGAAGGCGGGCAGGGTCTGGTTGACCTTGAAGTCCGGGAAGACGACCCGCGAGGAGCAGTCACCGGACTCCTGCCGGTCGAATAGCAGCCGTACCGGTACCCCGGGCGAGACCTGGATCACGTCCGGGCTGTACCCGCCCTTGACGGTCACCCGTACGACCTGGACCCCGTCGTCGATCACGGCCAGGCGTGACTTCTTCGGACCGAAGAAGTACCACACCATCAGCGCTGTCAAGGCCGCTGCCACGACGACAATCAGTACTTCGTTCACACTCATGAACTCACGCCTCCACGTGTTGCCCGCATGAAACGGCCGCGCACGAAACTGCGACTGTTGAGTACGTCCTGGCTGTCCACCGCCTGCTGGCTGGTCCATTCCCCGGTGAGGTCGAAACCGGCCTCCCCGACCGCGGCCCGGACATTGGCGATCCTGACCGCTACGCCCGAGGTGACCACCACCGGGGACGGCCCGTCCCGGACGAGGTCGACCGCCACGCCGGTCACGCCCACCAGTGCCCGGATGCGCTCCATCACCTCGGCCATGCAGTAGCCGCAGGTCATCCCTGTGACGGCGTAGCTGGCGGTCGTCATGATCGGTCCTCCGGTGCCTATCGGTCGAGCGAACGTCTCGGTCCGTACCCTCGTCACATACCCCGGTGGGGTATCTCTAATCAGTCAAGCCCCCGCGGATGTTCGTTGAACACCGAGACGCTGAAGATTTGGTGAAGATTCGAAGGACGATCGCGAGGTCGATGAATCGGGTCGAGGGACCGCCTCCGTCCCACTCGGGCGTCGACGATCTCTTGAAGCTTCGGCCCCCGACAAGGCGGGGGCGACTTAGTTCCGTCGTGCGAGCCCCACCCGTCGATCTTCTCCGCGGGCAGGGTGACGAGGGAGGCGGATCAGGAACGTCGCGCCTGCTCCAAGGCCCCCGCTCGTTGCCGTCAACGTCCCGTCGTGGGCCTCGACGATCGCCCGCGCGATCGTCAGGCCGATCCCGCTCCCGGCCGTGGTCCGGGTGCGGGACGAATCGGTGCGGTAGAAGCGTTCGAAGATCCGCTCGGCGTCCGACGGGTCGAACCCTTCCCCGGTGTCGCTGACCTCCAGCACGGGGTCGCCGGCATCCGTGGCCTCCCGCTGCGGACCTACGACCACGCGCACCTTGCCGCCCGCAGGGGTGTGTCGCAGCGCGTTGTCAAGCAGGTTTGCGAGCACCTCGGCGATCCGCTGGGGGTCGACCCGAACTCTCGGCTGCTCGCCCACGATGTCGAGCTCAAGCCGCACCCCCGCCGCGACGAACCTGGCCGTCGCTGCCAGCACGGCGTCGCTCGCCAGCGATGCCACCTCCACGACGCGGGGGCGCAGATCGAGCTGTCGTTCCTCGGCCCTCGAAACAGCGGCCATGTCAGCAACGAGGTGCTGCAATCGTGCGGTCTGGTCCACCAGCGTGTCCAGGGTGATGCCGTCTGCCGGCAGGACCCCGTCGATGACGGCCTCCACGGTGGCCTCGAGCGAGGCCAGGGGTGTGCGCAGTTCGTGGGCCAGGTCCCCGATGAGGCGCCGCCGGGTGGATTCGGTCTTGGCCAACCGGCTGGCCATCGAATTGAACGCGTCGGCGAGCTGGGCGAACTCGGGACCGATGGCTGGCGCCTCGACTCGAGCCTGCAGATTTCCACGCGCAATCCGGTCCGCTGCTGCGGCAACCGCAGCCACGGATCGCCCCAGGCGTTGCGCGACGAGCCACGAGACGGCGAACGCCACCAGCATTCCCGCCGGAAGGGCCACCCCGAGGGTGAGCACGATCGCGTTGGCGAAGGCCCCTTCCACCTGAGCGTTGATTCCATCCTCCAGGGGGGCACCCGCGACCATCCGCAGGTGCGAGCCGAAGATTTGCGGCGCGACGCCCAGTGCGACCCCGAGCACGGTCACCGCACCGGCAAGCACCACCAGCCCCAGTGACACCATCAACCGCCAGGCGAAACCCAGCGGTGTTCGCCGCTGACCCGCCCGCCGCGCTCTCATGTCGGGCTGCCGTCCTGCCCCGGATTCCGCTCACGCTCCCGATATGCGGCCATGATCCGAACGAGCGCCGCTCGCTGCGCGGGGTAGGTCTGCGGATCGATCTCGCCCTCGGCGAACCGTCGGTCGAGAAAATCGACCGCAGAGTCCTGCCCGGAGCGCTGTGGCGAACCCGGCAGGACGCGCGACCGGCCCAATGCTGCCGCCAACCCGACGATCGACATGATCAAGCCGAGCCACAGCACGTCCGCGACGGACGACGATTCCACACTGCCGCCCAACCACTCGATCATGTCCGTTCCCTTCGCTCGCCCATTGATCTCATCGCGGTCCACGACTGGCAATCCAGCCGATGATTCCCCGCCAAGCCCACTGCAGAACGAGATGCGGCTCCTCGAATGCCAGGGGGAGGATGCCTTCGGTACGTCAGCCTCCGGACTCGTCTCGGCGAGCGGCCTGCCCTCGCGACCCGGGCGCAGCGAGTCAGCAGATTCCTCAGCCGGGTCCCATCCGGTACCCGACCCCGCGCACGGTGCGGACATAGCGGGGGTCGGCGACGTCGTCGCCGAGCTTGCCCCGGACGTGTCCGAGGTGAATGTCCACGAGCCGCTCGTCGCCGAACCAGCCCGCCCCCCACACCCGCTCGATGAGCTGCGCACGGGTGAAGGCCAGGCGCGGACGCGACGAAAGGACTTCCAGCAGGTCGAACTCGATCGGAGTGAGAGTGACGGCTGCACCTGCCAGCCATACCTCTCGCGGCTCCGGGTCGATCATCAGGTCGCCGAACCGCCGCTGCGGGGTAGCGTCGGTGGGCTCGGCGGGAGTCCGTGGCCGACGCAGCAGGGTGCGGATCCGGGCGACGAGCACGCGGGACGAGAACGGCTTGGTCATATAGTCGTCGGCTCCGACCGACAATCCGATCAGGGTGTCGATCTCCTCGGCCCGAGCGGTGAGCATGATCACGTAGGCGTCGCTGAAGGTTCGCAGCTGTCGGCAGACCTCGATCCCGTCGATGCCGGGCATCATCACGTCGAGGACGACGACGTCGGGCTGGGTCGTGCGCGCCAGCTCCAGGGCCTCGGACCCATCGGCCGCCGTCACGACGTCGAACCCGTCACGTTCGAGGTACGCCGCCACGACCCGGACCAGCGCCGGCTCGTCATCCACGACCAGAGCGCGGACGCGTGCAGTCGCGCCTGCCGGCGTTTCCAGCGAGGACGTGACGTCGTCACCCGATGTCGCCATGCTCAGCTGTTCCCCCACCCGTCCATGTGGCCCACGCCGCCCGAACGGCGGTCCGACTCGTTACCCGAGCGCCGGTCGCTCCTCATCATGGGCCCATAGTTCTCGCTTCGGTGGTGCTGGATGAGGCCGGTGCCCGAGCCCACCGGGCCCGGGCCCAGACCCCGCACCCCGACGGCCAAGATCGATCCGAGTAGGACCGCACTCGCGACCGCCAGGGCTGCTATCAGCCATCCGCGCCGGCCCTGCCGCGCTGTCGCAACGGTGGTCATCGTTGGGCACCTCGCGCGGAAATCAGCGCTGCGCGGTGCGCCTGGTACGTGTCCAGATCGATCTCGCCCTGCGCGAGTCGGCGGTCAAGGATGTCCATCGGGGACTCCTGCATCGCCGACGCCGTTGGCTGTACCGAGGTTGTCGTGGTGCCGGGCTCCGCGTGGGACGGGAGCAGCCGGATCACCAACCAGATGATCAGCGCGATCAGTGCGATCCAGAACAGACCCATGAAGAGCCACATCCCGGCACCCATTCCTCCTCCGTACCAACCCATCATGTCCGTCTCCTTCGCTCGTTCGGTGTTCTAGGTACTGCACCACCCTCGCAGCGCCACGCGAGGATCCCGGCGAGGAACGACAAAGATCCGACAAAGATCCAAATGCCCGAGACGACGACCGCAGACGAGTTTCGGGGAGTGGCACAGACCCGCGATCGACCCCGCGTGAGGGTGCTCGTCGAACTACGAGTCGGCTCTACGTCAGGCTGCCGATCCCAGGGCGCTGAGTGCAGCCCGCAGGAGTGTGTCTGCCTCGTCTGCGACCTCCTTGATACCCGGCTGGTCGCTGAGTTCGGTCAGGGTGGCCGGATCGATGGCCTGGATCACAGTTTCGCCAGAACCGGGACTGCGTCGAACGACGACGTTGCAGGGCAGCAAGACGCCGATGGCGGGGTCCGTGGTGACGGCCCTGTGCGCCAACCGGGGGTTGCAGGCACCGAGGATCAGATAGTCGCCAACCTCGGCCGCCGCGTCCGGACCAAGCTTGGCGGCAAATGTGGCGTGGACATCGATCTCGGTCAGCACCCCAAAGCCCTGAGCCGCGAGGGCAGCCTGGACAAGGTCGACGGTCTCCTCAAAGGATGTTGAAAGCGATAGCGTATGTGTGTAGGACATGTAAGCCTCTCCTTGAGCGCGGAAATAGGTGTGCGACCGGACGTTAGTCGCCGAGGTGTCTTCCCGGTATTCGAACTGGGCGCCGACGAGTTCGCGATCTCGGCCTGGCCTGCGATGCGGGCCCGCCTCGGCGCTCTTCGCCCGCGCGACGAGGGAGTCGCGGCGCTGCTTGAGGTCGCTGAGCTTGTCCGTCATGCCCGCCTGGCCGGTCTTGAGGCTCTCGACGACCTCGTTCTGCGCGACGATCGGCGGGTCCTGGCGGTCAAGCATCGCGGTCACGTTGTCGCGTGTGAGCTTCGGGGTGAAGGTTATACGTGCCGACGTCGCTAGAGACCGAGCAGTGGGCGCGGGTTGACGGTCGCGCCGTTGACGTAGACCTCAAAGTGCAGGTGGCACGCCCCGGAGAGCCCGGTGTTCCCTGCGTATCCGACGAGCTGCCCACGGGAGACACTCTCGCCGGAGCGCACGGTGAAGCTGGTCAGGTGGTTCAGGCTGGTCATGAGCGAGTTTCCATTCACCGACCCGTAGTTGATCATCAACTGGTTGCCGAACCCGGACCGGGGCTGGGCCCACTGGACTGTCCCTGCCCGGGGTGCGTACAGCGGGGTGCCACAACGGGCGCGCAGGTCGATACCTGCATGCAACCGGATGTACCCCAAGATCGGATGCATCCGCATGCCGTACTCGGACGTCACATACATCGGGTTCGTTGCCGTCGGGTTTCCGAAGAGCGCTCCGGACACGTTGCCCGTCGGCGCTTGAACGGCGGGGGGTGCGGGAGTTCCCGCTGCTGCTGCCGCTGCGGCCTTCGCGGCTCTCGCCGCTTCGTCCGCTGCCCGCTGTTTGGCGATGATGTCGGCGAGCTCGGTAGCGATGGCAGCACGCGAATCGTCAATGGCAGCCTGCTCGGCCAGCGCCTGACCCTTCATCGCTTCGATGGCCGCTTGCCTCGCGGCCTGCTCGGCGATCAGATTCTCTATCTCGTCCTCCCGCACCTGCGCCGCAGCGCGCGCGGCGTCAGCCTCGACGACCTTTTGGTCGGCCTCGAGCTTGAGCGCTGCGACCTTGTCCTTGACGGCCGTCAGGCGCGACTGACTGTTCCGGTTCGTCGCAGCGATCTGGTCGAGCTCGTCGAGCGCCTTGGTCTGGGTGCGCAGCGCGGTCGAGACCATGCCGTACTGGCTGACGAAGTCCTCGGTGGTCGTGGCGTCCATCACGACGCTCAGGCTCGTGACAGCCGTCTCGCCCTTGTATGCGCGCCGTGCCATCTGCGCGACGGCGGTGCGGATCTCCTCGCCGCGCACCTGGTCGGTCGTGATCGTCGTCGTGATGCTGGCCTGCTGCGTTTTCGCGTCCTCAAGCCGAGCCGCGATCAGGACGGCCTCACGCTGGGAGCGCTCGAGGTCGGCCTTAGCAACAGCTAGCTCGGCCTGCGCGATCGGCAGGCGGGCCTGGGTCGCCCCCAGGTCAAGCACAGCCTGCCCGAGCTCGGCGCTCAAACCCTCGATCGACTCCTCCAACTCGGCCGCACGCGAGTCTGCGGCGGCCGCACGTGCTTCGGCTGCGCGCCGCTGGATATCAAAATCGTCCGCCAGTGCCGGCCCTGCAACCGCGGACAGCACGATGAGGAGAGCGGCGATAGCACCAGCGATAGCGCCACGTCGTGACTTCGTCGTGCGGTCCTGCGTCATGCGGCTCGCACCTTACGTCGGCTCAACGGGACAAGGATGGATCGGGGCCAGCCGATCGCCGTTGGCCAGCGCGCGGAGACAGTTGACGCGCACGATCACCTCGAAATATTAGGCGGGCGTCGAAGTCAGCGGCCGCCGACACGCTAGGAGCGGCCCCGCCAACGCTCCCGACCGGATGAACCACCAACCTGTCACCAGCGACCCAGATCGCGCCCAGAGTCGCTGATCGTAGGTTGCTGGATGAAGTAAGCGACACGCCGTCCATCCGCTGGGCTCTATCGAGGCCCGCTGGACATCCCTTTCGCCGCGAGGTGGGCAAAATGATGCGATTCGCAGGTTTGGTCGGCGGGGTGTGCCGGTCGGCGGCGGCGACAAGGATCCCGCGTCCGCGTGACGAGCCGATCTGCTCGCGCGTGATCCCAACGACGACAGTTTTGGGCACGAGCTGGGCAAGCTCGACCACTGCCCTCGGCACCCCGAACGTTCACATGGCCCTGGCAGGCTCGCCGCTGGGTACCACGCCCGGACCTACAGCCCCGAGTACGTGTGCTTGCCCGCGAAGAACAGGTTGACCAGGGTGAAGTTGGCCAGCACGCACGAGTAGCCGACCACGACGAACCAGGCGGCGCGGCGCCCGGCCCAGCCGCGCGTCGTGCGCGCGTGCAGGTAGGCCGCGTAGACGACCCAGATCACGAAGCTCCAGACCTCCTTGGGGTCCCAGCCCCAGTACCGGCCCCACGCGTGCTCGGCCCAGATCGCACCGGCGATGACGGTGAACGTCCACAGCACGAAGCCGACCGCGTTCAGCCGGAACGCGAGCGCCTCGAGCTCGGTCAGGCCGGGGACCGTGTCGAGCCAAAGCCAGACCGGCCGGGACAGCGCGGTCGACCCGCGTTCGCGCGAGCTGCGCAGCAGCTGCAGGACGCTGGCCGCGAACGCCACGGTGAACACCCCGGCTGCGGTGATCGCGACCCCGACGTGGATGACGAGCCAGTAGCTGTCGAGCGCGGGCTGGACGCCGTCGGCCCGGACGTAGAAGACCAGCAGGGCGACCGCGAGCGCGAGGACCGTGAGCCCGGTGACGGCGACCCCGAGGAACGGCAGGTCGCGCCTGCGCAGCACGAGCAGCAGCACGGCGACCGCGACCATCGTGCCGACCAGCGCGAACTCGTACATGTTGGCCCACGGCGTGCGACCCGCGGCGATCCCGCGCAGCACCACGGCCGCGACCTGCAGGACGAGTCCCAGCACGGTGGTCGACCGCGCGATGCCCCGCGCCCGGGAGCTGCGGCGAGGGTCCGGGCGGTCCGCGACCAGGCTCGCCGTCGTGCCGGCGGCCGCGGGCCCCGACCCGGACGCGGACCGGCGCGCGACCCGCGCGGCGGTCCCCGCCCGCTCGGTCAACCGGGCCAGGTCCAGCGTGTAGGCGACCAGCGCGACGGTGTACGCCGTTGCGGCGCCCCACACGAGAGTCGTGCTCAGGTCACCGAGCTCTGCGACGTTTATGGTCTCGCCTCCGGTGCGGTCACTGTGTCGTCTTGCCGTCTGCCATCATCGCGGTCGTTGTCAAGGGCGGCGCCCACCGGGACCACGCCCGCGCCCGCCAGCGCGGTCAGCACCCGGTCGAGCTCACCCTGCAGGCCGAGGTCGTCCCCGCGTGCCAGCGCGGCAGCGGTCACCACCGTGCGCCCCGACCCGTCCGGCGCCGCGCGCACCCAGACCCGGCGTCGCGGTGTGAACAACGAGGTCGCCAGACCGGCGAGCGCGGCGAGCGCGAACCCCAGGACGAACGCCAGCGACGGGTCGTGCCGCAGGTCGAGGGCCACGAACCGCGGCAGCGCGTCGAATGAGACCGAGCCGAGCCCGTCCGGCAGCTCGACCGTCTCGCCCGGCCGGACGTACAGCGTCGCGGGCGCCCCGGCGGCGTCGACGGCCTGCGTCATGCCCTTCTGGTCCAGCTGGTAGACGTTCTGCGGGATGCCGTTGTCAAGCCCGAGGTCACCCGTCCACACCGACAGCACGAGGAGCGGGGCGTTCGGTTGCGGGTTCACCGATCGCCAGAGCCCGGGGGACGTCTCGAGCGCCGTCGGGAGCAGGAACCCGACCATGCCGAGCTGGTCGCCCGTCGAGACGTCGGGGACCTTGATGACGCCCCGCGAGGTGTAGACCGTGTCGGACGGAAGGAACGGCACCGGCCCGGCGAAGGCGACCAGCCCGGCCGGGTCGCGCACCGTCACGTCCGGCGCGTAGCCGTTGCCCATCAGGTAGATCTTCGCCCCGCCCGCGTCGAGCGGGTGGTTCACCCGGATGGTCTCGGGTCGCTCGGTACCGTCTGGGTTGCGCACGGTGACGTCGGCGCGGAAGTAGCGCGAGGCGAGGGTCTCGGCGTCGAACCGCGCGGTGAAACGGTCGAGTGTGAGCGAGAACGGCACCAGGCTCGTGGGGTCGAAGCCGGACCCGCTCTCGAACGTGTCGTAACTGACGACGGCGTTCGCGAAGCCTTGACCCTGCACGATGATCGCCTGCCCCCGGTAGTGCAGGAGCTGGCCGGTGCCGACTGCGACGATCAGGCCGAGCAGCGCGAGGTGGAACACGAGGTTGCCCGACTCGCGCACGTACCCGCGCTCGGCCGACACGGCCCACGCGCGGGACGGCGCCGTCGTCCCCGTCGGGGTCGCGGCGGACGGCTCCTCGCGCACGTCGACCCGGAACCGGGGCAGCCACCGCGACCGGTCCCGCAGCGCCGTGGCGGCCGCTCGGGCGACCTCGTGCGGGTCCGTCGTGGTGGTGAAGCCGGCGGAGGTCCCGAACCGGTCGAAGCGGCGTGGCACGCGCGGTGGGCGGGCCCGGACCCCGGCCAGGTGCGCGCGCGTGCGCGGCAGGATGCAGCCGATCAGCGACACGAACAGCAGTAGGTAGATCGCGGAGAACCAGGGCGAGGAGTACACGTCGAACGCGCTGAGGCGGTCGAGCCACGCGCCCGAGCCGGGGTGGTCCACCAGGTACGCCGCGACCTTGGCCGGGTCGACGGGCCGCTGCGGCAGCACCGACCCCGGGACGGCCGCCACGGCGAGCAGCATCAGCAGCATCAGCGCGACGCGCATCGACGTCAGCTGACGCCAGACCCACCGGATCGTGCCGCGCACGCCGAGGCGCGGCAGGGTCGGGGTGGCGCCGTCGTTCGTGTACGAGTCGTCGATGCCCTCGGGGCGGTAGATGCTCATCAGACCACCGGCTCGAAGCCGCTCACGAGCCCCTGCAGCGACTGCGTCCAGGTGCCCCACAGGCCCGAGACGAGCGCCAGGCCGATCAGGATGAGCATCGTTCCCCCGAGCCGCATGATCGCCAGCCGGTGCCGGCGCGCGAAGCCGAGCGCGCGCGTGCTGCGCTGGTAGCCGAGCGCGATCAGCAGGAACGGCACGCCGAGCCCGACGCAATACGCCACCGACAGCAGCGCGCCCCGCCCGGCCGACCCGCCGTCGAGCGACAGCGCGATCACGGCGGCGAGCGTCGGGCCGATGCACGGGGCCCAGCCGAGGCCGAACACGATGCCGAGCACCGGCGCCCCCCACAGCCCTGCCGTCGGGCTCACCCGCACGCGCCGGTCCTGCTGGAGGAACGGGATGAAGCCGAGGAACGCGACCCCCAGGAGGACCACCACGACGCCGAGCACCCGGCTGATCGGGTCCTGCAGGCGCCCGAGCTCCGCGCCGATCGACCCGGCCAGCGTGCCGAGCGCGACGAACACGAGCGTGAACCCGCCCACGAACAGCCCGACGCCGAGCAGGAGCCGGCCCCGGCCGGAGTCCAGGGCTCCCGTCGCCCCGCGGCGGCCGGCGGCCGAGCTTCGCTGGGCCCGGCGCCCAGACCCGTTCCGGGTGTCTGACGTCGACCCGAGCGTGGCGCCCGTCATCCCGCCGAGGTAGCCGAGGTAGCCGGGCACCAGCGGCAGCACGCACGGCGACGCGAACGAGACGAGCCCGGCGATCAGCGCCACGGGGACCGCGAGCAGCATCGAGCCCGAGAATGCGGCCGTCCCGAACGCGCCCCCGAGGTCCCCCCAGACGTCCGCCGCGATCATGAGGCGGCACCCGTCGCGGCGGGCTCGGCGAGAACGTCGTCGACGAGCGCGCTCAGGGTCGAGGGGTCGGCCAGGCCAAGGATGCGGCCGGCGACGCGGCCCTCGCGGTCGACGACGACCGTGGTCGGCACGGCCTGCACCGGCACGGCACCCTGCAGGGCCGCGATCGCCGCGCCGTTGCTGTCCGCGATCGAGGGGTAGGTCACGGCGAACTTACGTTCGTAGGCCTGGGCGGCCCCCGCGGCGTCGGTGCCGTTGATCCCGAGCAAGTGCACGCCCTGGTCGGCGTAGTCGGCCGCGAGCGCCACCAGGTCGGGCGCCTCCTTGCGGCACGGCGGGCACGCTGCATACCACGTGTTCAGGACGACAACGTCTCCACGCCAAGCGGCGACGTCGACCGGCACCCCCGCGAAGTCGGTACCGCTGAGCTCGACGGGCACGCCGCGGTCGCCGGGGGCCCACATCTTGGTGCTGCCGTCACCCGACTGGTAGCCCTGGTCGACGACGCTCGTCCCGTCGCCCGACGTGGCGCTCGAACAGCCCGCCAGAAACCCGACAGCGATGAACATGAAAGCCGCCAAGACACGCTTCGGCCCTTGGGCTCGCGGCGCCTCACGTTGAGTCGCCATCAGTGGCCCCGCCAAGCGAGCACCCGCTCGTGGTGCCCGCGGGTTGGACCGGGGCCGACGCTGTCGTGCACAAGATGCAGGGTGAACGCGAATCATGCGGACAGTGTCCCAAATCGCCAGACTCGACCGGAGCTGCTTTTCGATCCTGAGACTCCCCATCTTGGCGGCCGCCCATGCTGGCTGGGACACCACTACGACCGTCGCGCGGTGGGACGGTCGAAACGCGGGCGCGAACGGATTCCGGATCCCCGACGGGCTCGGCCGATCACGGCGAGCGACCGGCGCACCACACTCGGCCGGGAACGGAGCGCCTCCGCCGCACCCGGTTCCGAGCGCGCGAACGAGATCACGACGCCGAGCGCAGACATGGTCATGATGAGGGCGGATCCTCCGGCGGAGACCAGCGGCAGCGGGACGCCGATCACGGGAGCCAGTCCGATCACCACAGCGATGTTGATGAGAGCCTGGCCGATGACCCAGAACGCGACCGCAGCCGTGGTGATTTTGACGAACGGGTCCGGGTGCCGGCGGATTACGCGGCTCATCGCGAGTGCGATCAGCGCGAGGAGCGCCAGGACGAGCAGGGTACCTACCAGGCCCAGCTCCTCACCGATGATCGCGAAGATGAAGTCGTTCTGCGCCTCGGGGAGGTAGGACCACTTCTCGCGGCTCTGCCCGAGTCCCAGGCCCCACCAACCCCCGGTGGCCAAGCCCCAGGTACCGTGCAGCGTCTGGTAGCCCCCGTCGGTGGGGTCGCAGGTGTTGCTGATCCAGCACGAGATCCGGGCGACCCGGTTGCCGCTCGTTGCTGCAAGGAGGGCGACGCCCACCGCCACGAACGCGGCTGCGACGCCAAAGACCCGCATGGGCACGCCCGCGATGAACATCGCGCCACCGACGAGCAAGATCAGCACCATGGCTGTGCCCAGATCATTGCCGAGCAGCACCAGCCCGATGAGCCCTCCGGCAATGGGGACAACCGGGATGACGGCGTGCTTCCAATCGTTCAGGAGCGGTTGCTTTCGGGCGAGTACCGCGCCGAGCCACAACACCAACGCCCCTTTGGCGATCTCGGACGGTTGAACAGATACGGGGCCGAGAGCCAGCCAGTTGCGGTTGCCGTTTGCGGACAGCCCGAGCGGCGTGAACACCAGGAGTTGCAGTAGGCACGCGACCGCGAGGGCAACCCACCCGACCTTCTTGTACAGGTCGGTTGGTAGTCGGGAGGCGACCCACAGCACCGGCAACCCGATCAGCGCGTACCTGGCCTGTTTTGCGAATTCGGTGTAGGGCGACTGGTCAACTGCGAGGGACTCGACGCTCGAGCTGGACAGGACCATCACCAGGCCGAGCACCACGAGGACTGCCGTCGCACCCGTCAGGACGTAGTAGCTCGTGACGGCACTGTTCCAGGCCCCTAACCTCGAGCCCGAAACGCGGACCCCAACGGTCTTCGGCGCTCGCGGTGCCGGCACACTCGCCCGAATACCCGGCGTCATTGACGTCCGAAAGTGCGACTCGTGGGCCAGAAATACCGCGCCCGAAGAACGGACGGCGAAGACGGGCAATCAGCCTGACTCCGTTTCGCCACCAAGGATCCTTCGGATTCGGCCGCGGCGAGCACTGGCAAAGGCTCACCCGCGTCCCGCTCGACCACACGATCCTTCGGGGCGCAAGGGGCGAGCACCAGCGGGTCCAACTCCGGGCTGGCCCTGAACACCGCGGCCGGCCGCCTTTCGCTCGCCACCGCGCGATCGCGGGACTCGAGGTCGCCGAGCGCGCCGGACCGCGAATGTCTCGCGTCGCCAAAGGCCGATGTTGATCGATTCTTCATCGTTTCTCCATCGTGACTCCAGTGGCGGAACGGCATCGTGTAGTGATGAGCAACTCGAATCTCCCCTCCCCTCCGGCCCCTTCCGCCGCCCCGGCGCTGGCCACGACCGACGTTGCGGTGGATGGCAAGGTCGATCGGCATCCCCGCTCGATCTGGACGGTACTCAGCGGCGCTCTTGGTGGGATCGTCGGCTTGGCCCCCCATGTGCTGCACCACGTCGGCCCCTTGGTCGGCACCGCACTTGTGGCCGGAGCCGGCGGGACTGCGTTGTTTGGCATCCTCGGCCTGGCCGCTTCCGTGCCGATGCTCATCAAGCTGCACCGCCGATTCTCGAACTGGTGGGCGCCGGCCATCGCACTGGGGGTCTTCACGGCCATGTTCCTCATCTCCTCGTTCGTGATCGGACCGCTGATCAGCGCACCTGATGAGCCGGCCACACCCGGCGTCACCGAGATCAACCACGACGCCCACCACTCCTGAGCACCACCAGTCGTGCCGGCCCGCACGTTCACGGGCCGGCACGCGCTGCTCGTGAGTTCACCAACCCCCCGAGTCCTACCCGGCCACCGACCTATCGACGGGCCTCCACGGGCCTCCACGGGCCCGAGGCAAACATCTGTGCCGACGACATTCGTCAGCCCGCAACGCCCACTGGTTCGAGCTCGCGGGTGCGGTCCGCGGGCGGCTGCGTGACCGTGTCGATGGATACGGCCCGGAATCGGCGCAGCCGCAGGCTGTTGCTCACGACGAACACCGAGGAGAACGCCATCGCCGCGCCAGCGATGAGCGGATTGAGCAACCCGGAGACCGCGAGCGGGATCGCGGCCACGTTGTAGGCGAACGCCCAGAACAGGTTGCCCTTGATCGTCGCCAAGGTCCGACGCGACAGGCGCACCGCGTCCACGGCAGCGCGCAGGTCGCCCCGCACGAGCGTGAGGTCGCTCGCCTCGATCGCGACATCGGTGCCGGTACCCATCGCGATACCCAGGTCGGACTGGGCAAGGGCCGCGGCGTCGTTCACGCCGTCGCCGACCATGGCCACGACGCGGCCCTGGGCCTGCAGGTCGCGTACCACGGTGACCTTGTCGGCGGGCATCACCTCGGCGATGACCTCCTCGATGCCGACCTCGGCTGCGATCGAACGGGCCGCTCGGGCGTTGTCGCCCGTGAGCAGGACCGGGCGCAGCCCGAGGGCCTTGAGCTCGGCCACGGCTTGGGCGCTGGTTGCCTTGACGGTGTCCGCCGCGACGACCAGGCCCCGGATCTGGCCGTCCCAGCCGACCGCGACGACGGTGCGCCCGGCGGCCTCGGCCTGGTCGAGCTGGGCGGTCAGGTTCTCGTCGAGACTCTGCGCCCATTGCTGCGCCATCCACGCCACGCGCCCGGCGGCCACGGCGTGGCCGTCCACGACGCCCGAGACGCCCAGGCCCTGGCTGTTGGCGAAGGACTCCACCGTGGGCAGCTCGCCGAGCTTCTCGCGTGCGCCGGCGGCGATCGAGGTGGCGATGGGGTGCTCCGAGGCGTCCTCCAGGGCCCCGACCAAGCGCAGCAGCAGGTCGGCGTCGGTGCCCGTGGCGGGGATGACGTCAACGAGCTGCATCTTCCCGGTCGTGACGGTGCCGGTCTTGTCCAGCACGATGGTGTCCACGCGGCGGGTGGACTCCAGGATCTGGGGGCCCTTGATCAGGATGCCGATCTGCGCTCCGCGCCCGGTGCCGACCATCAACGCTGTTGGCGTGGCCAGGCCCAGCGCGCAGGGGCAGGCGATGATCATGACGGCCACTGCCGCGGTGAAGGCCATTTCGCCACCGGCGCCGGCGCCGAGCCAGAAGCCCAGCGTCGCCACGGACAAGGTGATCACGATCGGGACGAAGACAGCGGAGATGCGGTCGGCCAGGCGCTGAACGGGCGCTTTGCCGGTCTGCGCGTCCTCCACCAGTCGGGCCATCTGGGCGAGCTGGGTGTCGGCGCCCACGCGGGTGGCCCGCACCAGGAGCCGTCCGCCGGCGTTGACGGTGGCACCGACGACGGTGTCACCGGGGCCGACCTCGACGGGGACGGGTTCACCGGTGAGCATGGACGCGTCCACCGCGGACGCGCCGTTCACGACCTGCCCGTCGGTGGCGATCTTCTCCCCGGGCCGCACGACGAACTCGTCCCCGACCGCGAGCTGGTCCACCGGGATGCGGACCTCGGCGCCGTCGCGGAGCACGCCGACGTCCTTGGCGCCCATCTCGAGCAGCGCCCGCAGGGCTGCGCCCGACTGTCGCTTGGCGCGGACTTCGAAGTAGCGTCCGAGCAGGATGAACACCGTGACGGCGGAGGCGACGTCGAGGTAGATCTCTCCCGAGGCGGCGCCGCGCTGGGGGGTGAGGTTGAACGCCATGCGCATGCCGGTCATGCCGGCGGCCCCGAAGAACAGCGCGTACAGCGACCACCCGAACGCGGCCAGGACCCCGACGCTGATCAGGGTGTCCATCGTGGCCGCGGCGTGCTTGGCGTTGGCCCATGCGGCGCGGTGGAACGGCCAGGCGCCCCACAGCACAACCGGTGCCGCCAGGGTCAAGGACAGCCACTGCCAGTTGTCGAACTGCAGCGGCTCGACCATCGCCAGGAGCAGGACCGGTGCAGTCAGGACCGCGGACATGATCAGACGATGGCGCAACGGCGCCGACTCGTCGATCACGTCCGCTGCCGTCGCACCAGCGGCCCCAGCCTCGACGGGTCGGACCGGTTCGCGCAGGCGGGCGGTGTACCCGGTGGCCTCGACCGTCGCCACGGCGTCTTGCAGGGTGGTGCCCTCGGGCAGCGCGACCTTGGCCTTCTCCGTGGCGTAGTTCACGCTCGCCTCCACGCCCGGCATCCGGTTGAGGCGCTTCTCGATCCTCGCGGCGCACGACGAGCACGTCATCCCGCCGATCTCCAGCTCGATCGTCTGGCTCACTGACCTGCCTCCGTGTCCATCGTCGCCTGCCCACCGGGTGCAACGCTGCCGTCTTCATGCACGACAGCGGGTGCGCGACCGGTGTCGACCGGCCCCACCAGCGCGCCGAGGCCAAAGCCCAGACCCAGAGCCGCCGCGAGCCCGATCCCGAACCCCGCAAGGCGTCCCGCGTCGCTCACGCCGACGCGCCGACGAGCTCGTAGCCCGCCTCATCCACCGCCGCTCGAACCGCCGCATCGGTCAGCGGCGCCGCACTGACGACCGACACCTGGGACTCTCCGCCCTCGACCAGGGCGATCTGGACCTCTGCCACTCCGTCAAGCTTCATGACCTCTTCGGTCACCGCTGCCACGCAGTGGCTGCAGGTCATCCCGGAAACGGTGTAGCTGGTGGTAGTCATGTCGATCTCCTTGGTGTGAAAGATGCCGAACTGTGCTCCGGCGTGCCCGCGATCCTGCCAAGCGAGCACTTCGAGCATACCCCCTGGGGGTATGGCAGCAGAGGCGCGAGGCGGCGCCGATGAGGGCCGAACAAGGCGACCGTCAGGAGTCGTGGCAGCATCGGCCCGCGACCTGCAGGCCGGCTCTCTCCACAGCGGCGGCCTTCTGCGGGTGTCCATGGCCACCGCCACCGCAGCAGGAGCCCGAGGCGGGGAGCTCGGCGACGACCTCGTACTTTGCCGCCCGCGGCGAGGCGGTGAGGATCTCTGCGAGGCGCGCCTGCACCCGGGTGGCCTGCTCGGTGGCGTGCATCGCGGCAAACGTCTCCGCGCTTTGGTGCTCGACGAGAGCGACGTACGTGCCCTCCGTCGTGCGCAGCAGGCGCCGCCCCTCGAGGCCGTCCGTCCCGCGCAGCTGGGCGTTGGACCAGGCGAACCAGGCGTGGAACTCGTCCCGTCGGTCGGTGGGGACTTCAGGGAAGCTGGCGATTGCAACAAACATGTCTTCCTCCACGGTGGTGCTCAATTGCTCGGTGCCGAACCCCGCGGCTCAGTGTCCGGGGCCGGACGGTTCAGGTTCGTCCGCCGACCACGCACGTCACGTCGAGGTCTGATGAAGATCCCATGAAGATCGAGCGCCCCGGGGTCCGGCGGGCACGTTGTGCCCTCATCACGGATCTACCCTGGGGTATACCCCCTGCGGTATGCGGCGGGGGCCAGGAGTGGTCCTGCGCGAGAGAACAGACAAGGAGATTCGACATGGGTAACGGCTTTGGTATGAACGGCGGCATGGGCGGGGGTTGGATCTTCGCTGTGGTCGCGATCGTGGGGATCGTGCTCCTGGTCATCCTGGTCGTCCGGCTGGTCGGCGGCGGAATCCGGCGCGAGCCCTCCCCGAAGCCGACGTCACGCGTGAACGAGCAGGCGCCCACGGGGCGCAGTCGTGCCCGCCAGATCCTGACCGAGCGGTACGCGCGCGGGGAGATCGACACCGCGGAGTACCAGGAGCGTCTGCAACTCCTTCAGGACGAGTAATCGTGGAACCGATCAGTCGCCGTCAAGCGCTCCAGCTCGGCGTGCTGGGCGTAGCCGGGGTCGCGATCGGCGGCGCCGGGCTCGTCCAAGCGACGGACGCCCGGACGCCCCGGGGGTCCGGCGGCGCGGCATTCGTCGAGCCGTCCGTCCTGAACAGCCGCGAGGGAATCCTGCGGGTCGAGCTGGAGGCGGCCGAGCGGGAGGTCACCCTGGCGGGGCAGCGCGCCACGGCGCTGAGCTTCAACGGTCAGGTGCCCGGGCCGACCCTGCATCTGCGGCCCGGCGACCGGATGCAGGTAACAATGGTCAACCGCCTCACCACCCCGACGAACCTGCACGTCCACGGTCTGCATGTCTCCCCCCAGGGCAACAGCGACAACCCGTTCGTCAGCATCGGCCCGGGCGAGGGGTTCGACTACGACTTCCAGATCCCGATCGACCACCCACCGGGCACGTACTGGTACCACCCCCACCCGCACGGATCGGTCGCGGACCAGGTCTTCGGCGGGCTGTACGGGGCGATCGTGATCACCGGCGATAACGAACCGGCGAGCGCACGCGAACGTCTCCTGGTCATCTCGGACATCACCCTTGACGGCGCGGGCCGCGTCGCCGCGGCGACCATGGCCGATGTGATGATGGGCCGCGAGGGCGAGCTCGTGCTCGTCAACGGCCAGCTCAACCCGCACCTTGCGGCGCGGCCCGGCGAACGTGAACGGTGGCGGGTGGTGAACGCGTGCACATCGCGCTACCTACGCCTGGCGCTGCCCGGTCAGCAAGTCCAGCTCCTCGGCCTCGACTCCGACGTGCTGGCCCACCCGCTCGAGGTCGACGAGGTTCTGCTCGCACCCGGAAACCGCGCCGACCTCCTGATCACCGTGCGCGCCGGAACCAGCGCGCTGCGCGCCCTGGGCTACGACCGCGGCTCGAGCGGGATGGGCATGATGGGCGGCCGCTCGTCGTCGTCGGGCCCAGTCACGCTCGCAACGCTCGCCGTCGCCGGGAGCGCGGTCTCGCCCCTGCCCGGCGTGCCCGATCGTGCGCGTGCGGCGGACCTGCGCAGGCGGGAGCCGACGCGCCGCCGCGAGCTCACGCTGGGTGCAGGGACGGGGGCTGGCATGGGCGCCCAGATGGGTATGGGTTTCACGATCGACGGCCAGGAGTTCGACCACCGACGCACCGACCAGGCGGTGATCGCCGGCGCCATGGAGGAATGGACCATCCGGAACACCGCCCCCATGGACCACCCCTTCCACCTGCACGTGTGGCCGATGCAGGTCGTCGAGCACGACGGCACGGCCCTGGCGGAGCCGACGTGGCGCGACGTCGTCAACGTCCCGGCCGGCGGCCAGGCCGTCGTGCGGATCGCGTTCGGCGACTTCACCGGACGAACCGTTTACCACTGCCACATCCTTGACCACGAGGACGCCGGGATGATGGGCGTCGTCGAGGTCACCTGAGCCGAAATTCGTGGGCCCGGAACATCTGTTGCCTCGGCGCGCCCAGACCTCAACGGCCGGTCCGGCCTTCATCAAATGTTGACCCTTCCCATGGGTAGCCCTTCATCGTTGTGGGCCATGGTTGGTCCAAGGACGCAATGGTCCGGGGGTGATCCGACTCTCCCGCCGGCGCCCGTGGATGAGCGGAGCAACACACGTGCGGCCGGTCCTGTTCTCGATCTTCGGACTCGACGTCCAGTCCTACGGGGTGAGCAAGGCGGTGGCCGCCCTAGTCGCCGCGTACCTGCTCGCGCGCGCCTTCGAACGGCTCGGATTCAAGCGGGACTCGGCCTACTCGCTGGTGATGTGGGCCACGATCTGGGGCTTCGTCGGCGCCAAGATCTACTTCCTGCTCGAACAACCGACCTTCGAGCTGCACCACCTCGGCGGGATGGGCTTCACCTGGTACGGCGGCCTCATCGGCGGTGTGATAGCCGCGTTGGTGATCGTGCGCCGCCACCACCTGCCCCTCGGCACGGTCGCCGGCGCCGCCGCTGTCCCGCTCACTGTGGCGTACGGGATCGGACGGATCGGGTGCCTGCTCTCCGGCGACGGCACCTACGGTCGGCCCACCTCGCTGCCATGGGGGATGACGTTCACGCACGGGGTCGTGCCCACGAGCGTCCCGGTGCACCCGACGCCCCTGTACGAAGCCCTCGCCGCCATCGCGATCGCCAGCGCGCTATGGGCGATCGGCAAGCACTGGAACCCAACGGCCGTCTTCGGTGCCTACCTCATGCTGAGCGGGCTCTCCCGGTTCCTCGTGGAGTACCTGCGCATCAACGAGCCCGCCCTGCTCGGCCTGACCCAACCCCAACTCTGGGCGCTGGCCAGTCTCATCGTGGGCGGCGCCCTGATCGCCCGCACCCGACCGCTGGCCTTGCACCGACCCGACGCTGCTGCGATGCCCGATGTCGAGACCGCGGACACCCGGTCGGTCAGCTGAACAACGCGAACTTCAGCATTTCTTCGTCATTCCTGCACCAATTCGAGCGGGTTCAACGATCACACTCAACTCAATTCGACCGGCAGAAAGAGTCTTCCCCAGGGGGATCTCGACCGCCGATCACAGCCCGACAAACCATAGGAGATTGATCGACCATGAACACCAACATGCAGGGACACAATCACGGCGGTAAGAGCCATCTGTACGGCATGGTCGGCATCGGGGCACTCGTCCTGGTCGTCCTGCTTTTTGCCGGCAAGTCGTTCGGGGAGGCACTGCCCCTCGCTGCGCTGTTGGCCTGCCCGGTGATGATGATCGGGATGATGTTCATGATGCGCGGCGGCAACAACAGCCACCAGCACGACAACAACGCACCGACCGACCACCACGATCACAACGCGCCGGCCCCGTGGTCCGACGAGACCAGTTTCACCGCATCCAGGGCATCGAAGCCCGCCGACCGGAACTGACGAGCCAGCATTCCGTGGCGAGCCGAGCCGACGACCTGATCGTCGAGGCCGAACTGAGTTCCTCGGCGATCAGGTTCTCGACCGTGACGTGGATTGCAGCTCACCTTCAGTGGCACGGGAGCACAGTTCGCATCGCACTCGCACTCACCACCGGGGTCGCGTGGGCATTGGCCGCGCCGCCGCGGGGGTGGTGGCCGATGCTCTCGTTCGGGGTCGCCTTCCTCACCCTTGCCCTGCACGGACGGGGCGCACGCGAGCGATGCCTGTTCGGCGGCCTGACCGGGGTCGTGTTCTATGGTCTGACGTTGCGGTGGCTCATGGATTTCAGCGTGCCCGGCTACGTCGCGATGGTCGGGCTCGAGACGAGCATGCTCGCGGCGGCGGTCGCCCTGATTCCGGCGCCCGGATCCGGGCGATGGGCCGGCGGCTGGTGGACGCTTCCTGCCGCGCTCGTGCTGCTCGAGGCGGTACAGCTCCGATTTCCCCTTGGGGGGTTTCCTCTCCCTGGCCTCGCGCTGAGCCAGGCGGGTGGGCCGTTCGCGATGGCCGCACCGCTCGGGGGCTCGCTCCTGGTGACGGCGCTTGCCGCAGTCAGCGGCGTCGCTCTGGCGGGCCTCTTGGTGATGCCCGGCGGGTCCCGCCGGATTGCCGCCGTCGGCGGTGCCGTGGGCATCATTCTTGCCCCCCTCTTGGTCGGTGCCACCATCACCACCCGAACGATCTCGACCCTGGACGTGGCAGTCGTCCAAGGCGGCGGCCCTCGCGGTGTCCTCGCCGACCCCACCCGAGTCACCGCACGCCACCTTGCCGTGATGCAGCAGATCGTCGGCTCTCCCGACCTCGTGGTCCTGCCCGAGAATGTCGTGGACGTCGACGGCTCCATCGCGGGATCCCTCCCCGACAGCCAGATCAGGGCCCAGGCGCGGCGACTCGATACCAGCGTCGTCGTGGGGATCGTCGAGAAATCGGGCACCAAGTTCCGCAATGCGGCCGTGCTGTGGGGACCCGACGGCGAACGGCTCGACCGGTACGAAAAGGAGCATCGAGTCCCTTTCGGGGAATACCTCCCCGCCCGCCGCCTGCTGCAGGTCGTCTCGGACGCCACGACGCTGGTCCCCCGCGACGCGATCCCCGGTGAGGGATCGGCGCTCCTGAGCGCTCCCGTCGGGCCGCTGGGAGTTGTCATCTCCTACGAAGTGTTCTTCGCCGACCGGGTCCGCGAAGCGGTGACGTCCGGCGGCCAGGTCGTGCTCGTGCCGACCAACGCCGCGTCCTACCTCACTCCGGAGGTTCCGGCACTCGAAGTCGCAGCAGCGCGACTTCGAGCTCGGGAGTTCGGCCGAGCCGTTCTCCAAGCTGCACCTACGGGCTACTCAGCCGTCATCCTCCCGAACGGCACCGTCGCCGCGCAGAGCAAGCTGGGCGCCGCGACCCTGCTCCGCGAACGCATCCCACTTCGATCGGGCCTGACGCCCTATGCCCGCGTCGGCGACCTTCCCATGATCACTCTCGCCCTGGCGGTCCTCGTTGCCCGGCCGTTGACGCCGGCCACTCGGTCGCTGCTCCGGCGCCGCCGACGGCTCCTTTGACGTCGCCATCGCACATCATCCGCGGGCGGGCGCACGGCGCGCTCGCCCGCGGATGCGGACGATCGAACTAGAGCCCCTGGAGGAGCTGCGCCATCTCGGTGATCTCCGCCTTCTGTGCGTCGATGATGGCTTGGGCAAGTTCGAGAGCCTGAGGGTTGCTGCCCGCAGCCAGTTCAGTCTGAGACATCTCGATGGCGCCTTGGTGGTGCTCGATCATCAGCTCGAGGAAGCGACGATCGAATTCCGCTCCGGTCACGGACTTGAGCTCGGTCATCGCCTCGTCCTGGTTCAGCCCGCCCATGTCCATGCCGCCCATGTCCATCCCGCCCATGTCGGCGTCGGCCGCGCTCTGCTCGCCCCACGCCACGAGCCACGACTGCATCGTGAGGATCTCTGGTTCCTGGGCGGCAGCGATCCGATCCGCCAGTGCCTTGACCTCAGCGGTGCTGGCTGTGCGTCCCGCGAGGTCGGCCATCAAGATGGCGCCTTCATGGTGAACAACCATGTTTTGGGTGAACGTCACATCGGCGTCGTTGTGGCTGTCGTCGACGGACGCGGCGGCGGACTCGGACGCCGCGCTGGCGGGACTGCTCGCGGCCGGGGCGCTTTCCTGGCCGGCGCAGGCGGACAGGACGACGGCGAGCGCGAGTGCGCCGCCCACAGCTGTCATGCGGGTCTTGACGTTCATGATGTTTCTCCAAGGCTCGGTGGACAGGACGATCGGCTCGTAGGTGTGCCGTACGACGTGATGTGCGGTCATGGACCCGTCGGGCAGAGCCGCGACGTCGCATACGACGGTCTCTTGCACCAAGGATGCGATGTGACCACC
This sequence comes from Pengzhenrongella phosphoraccumulans, assembly GCF_045689905.1. Taxonomy (NCBI): domain Bacteria; kingdom Bacillati; phylum Actinomycetota; class Actinomycetes; order Micrococcales; genus Pengzhenrongella; species Pengzhenrongella phosphoraccumulans. The sequence continues at coordinate 76,517 of NZ_CP144210.1, forward strand.
GTCGGACGAGCAGCCAAGATTGGTCGGCCAACCCCGCACGTGGCGTCGAGTTTTGATGAAGATCTGATGAAGATGCCCGTGGCAGCGACAGTTGGGCCCGATGGAACTGCGGGGTTGCCCTCGGCCGCTTCGCCAGCCACTTCGATTCGCCAGGACGCCGCGAGGCCGCCTCCAGCTCAGGGAGTTGGCCGGCCCCTGCTGGCACGACCACGACGACGATTACCCTCGTCTCGAGGGGCAGCCGCCGTGCAACGGACACTGAGACCGCATGAACGACTCACGAAGGGACGCGCTGCACGGCGACCACCACCGTGCACCAGTCTCTCGTCGGTTCGTCAAGGAACGATCGCGAAACTATGAAGAGTTCCTGAAGATCCGTCTCAGGCCGCCTCTACTCCTGGGTCGTCACGGGAGAGCCGCGTACCGTCGATCACGCGCCCCACTCCCGGTTCGACGGGAGATCGACGTTTTCCTACGACCTGCCGCTCAAGAGGAGCCCTCCGATCGTGAACCGCAATCGCAAGACCGAGCTGACTGAACGCCAGGCACGCCTCGCGCAGGTTAAGGCCGAGCAGAAGAAGGCCGAGCGAAAGCGCACCTGGATCATCGCCTCGGTCGCGGGCGTCCTGGTCCTGGGTCTGATCGGCACCACGATCGCGATCGTGGTCGATCAGGGCGCCAAGAACGCCGATCTCGCTGCCCAGGCGAAAGAACCGATTCGGGGCGTCAAGACCTTCACGGGCCTCTCCCAGGACCATGTCTCCACCGCAGTCGACTACGCCCAGAACCCGCCCACGGGTGGCGCGCACTCTGCTGTTGGACAGGTCTGCGGCTTCTACTCCGAGCCGATCGTCGATGAGAACGGCGTGCATTCACTCGAGCACGGTGCCGTCTGGATCACCTACGACCCCAGCCTGGCCCCAGGTCAGGTCGACTCGCTCCGCGCCTTCGCGGCCAAGGACAACTACGTCCTGGTGAGCCCGCGCGACGGGCTCGCCTCGCCGGTCGTGGCGAGCGCCTGGGGAGTTCAGCTCCAACTCGATTCGGCGGCCGACAAGCGGCTGCCCTTGTTCCTGGCCGCCTACGTGAATGGCCCCCAGACGCCGGAGCCCGGCGCTTCGTGCTCTGACGGAGTCGGTACCCCGGAGTAGCACGATCACCTGGGGGTCGGCGAAGGCCGACCTCGCGAAGCAGGATGCGAGCGCAGCGGCCTGGCTGCGTAAGCGATCCGACCCACATCCGCCGGACGGTCGTCGCCCCAAGCCTGCGACCGTCCGGCACCCAGCTCGGCGCGAGAGCCCACGCGGCTATACCCGGATCCGAGTCGTGCATCGCGGGACCAGGTGTCCGTCGGGGACCGCGTGCAGGACGGCTGAAGCTTCTCGCTCAAACCACGCTCAGCCCGCCTCGGGAAAATCCTCAACCCACCTCGTGGATGAGGCGTGATCTCGAATCTGCTGCGACCGGGCCGGTCGATTGTTCGCCGAGGGCGATCGCCGTCATCTCGTCGCGGGGCACGACCTTGATCCGCTCACGCCCGACGGCGGCCCCGAGCGCCATCTCATGCGCGTCGAGCAGCTCCCAGTCCGACCACTCGACCACGGACACCCCGCGGGCGGCCAGGAAGTCCGTCACGGCACTGGGCTCGGGCTCCGTCGCGGTGAGCATCGCGGTGCCGTCGGCCTCGGCCGCGTCCTCGACCAGGTGGCGGATCGTCTCGGACGCGTCGGACTTGGTGTGCCCGATCAGGCCGATCGGGCCGCGCTTGATCCAGCCGGTCGCGTAGATCCCGGGGACCCGCTCGCCGTCGACGTCGATCACGCGGCCCTCGCGGTTGGGGATCACGCCGCGCAGGTCGTCGAACGGGATGTCGACCAGCGGCGACCCGAAGTACCCGACCGCGCGGTACACGGCCTGGACGGGCCAGTCGTGGAACTCGCCCGTGCCGGACGCCGTGCCGTCGCCGTTGAGCGCGGTCCGTTCGGTGCGCACGCCGACCACGTGGCCGTCCTGGCCGAGCACCTCGGTCGGGCGGTGCAGCAGGTGCAGGTGGATGCGCCGCGAGGCCGTCTGGTCGGCCGGCTCGTTCAGGGTCCAGTCGGTGAGGGTCGTGACGACCTGCTTCGTCTGGTTGGAGGATTGGATCGCCGCCATCGACCCCTTGTCGAACTCGAAGTCCTCGGGGTAGACGACCACGTCGACGTCGGGCACCTTGCCCAGCTCGCGCAGCTCGAGCGAGGAGAACTTCACCTGGGCCGGGCCGCGCCGCGCGAACATGTGCACGTCGGTGATCGGGGACGCCTTGAGCTGCTCGTACACGTTCGCCGGGATGTCGGTCGGCAGGAGGTCGTCGGCGTGCTTGGCGAGCATGCGGGCGACGTCGAGCGCGACGTTGCCGGCGCCGAGGACGGCGACCGAGGTGGCCTCGAGCGGCCAGGTGCGCGGCACGTCGGGGTGCCCGTCGTACCAGGACACGAAGTCCGCCGCGCCGTAGGACTCGGGCAGGTCGATGCCGGGGATCGGCAGCGCGTGGTCCCGGATCGCGCCGGTGGAGAAGATCACGGCGTCGTAGAACTGGCGCAGGTCCTCGAGCTTGAGGTCCACGCCGTACTCCACGCCTGCGAGCAGGCGGATGTCCCCGCGCTCGAGCACCTTGTGCAGCGCGACGATGATCTGCTTGATCCGGGGGTGGTCGGGGGCCACGCCGTAGCGCACCAGCCCGAACGGCGCGGGCAGCCGCTCGAAGAGATCGATGCTGACGTCCAGGTCCGTCTTGGACAGGATGTCAGCGGCGTAGATGCCGGCCGGGCCGGCGCCGACGACGGCGACACGCAAGGATCGGGTGCTCACGGGCGGTAGTGCCTTTCGGTGGGGTACGAGCCCTGTGTCAGACCGCGTCGGCCACTGGGCCGCGCAGATCTGATCGGGCATCGATGCAGCAGGTGATCTGACCGCCGGACTCAGGGTCCGAGCAGCAGTGCGGGCAAGTCAGCCTCGGCAGCAACCTCCGGACTCGGCTGCGGCGGTCACCACCGGAAGTGCGACTATTTGATACGCACCCCCACCCCCGCCCGTGCCACCGCAGCAGGACCCGGAGACTGCCAGGTCGACGACGACCTCGTGCGTTGCGGTCACCGGCGCGTCCTTGAGGATCTTTCTCAGCCTCGACTGAACGTGAGCGGCAACGCCGGTCGCGTTCATGGCCGCGAACGTCTGCGCGCTTTCGTGCTCCACCACGGTGGCGTACGTGCCATCCGAGGCTCGCAGCAGGCGCCGACCCGTCAACCCGTCGACCTCGCGCCACTCGTCGATGGACCAGACAAACCACGCCTCGAAGCCCGCCCGTCGCTCAGCAGAGACCTCTGGGAACCGGGCAATCGCGACGAACATGCGCTCCTCCATCTGTTGGCCTTCAAAGTCTCTCGGGGGACCACACATCACCCCGCCACCGGCACCGGTGGGCCTGGTCCCAGGTTCCACGACAAAGGCGCCTCGAATGACGATCGTTCGATGAAGATTCACTGAAGGTTGACAAGAACGCCCGCACTGCGCACGAGAGGCAGGGACGTGGAGTTCTGCGTGTCTTGTGTAGCGACACCCGCAATCCAACTTTGCCTTCAGTTAATACGCCCAAACCGGCCGATTTCCCCCGAACGCGATCGAAACCATCAAGAAGCGATCGCCGAACAATGAAGATTCCCTGAAGATCCGCGCCGGTTCCGCCCCTGCCCGGGTTTGCGGAATTTTCGAGCCGTACGGTCATGACGCGCCACGACAACCATCTCTTGCAGCTGCGCAAAGACCACGGCCTCGACGACTCAGGAGATCGACCATGAGAACGACAACCGACGACATCGTGATGCGGTATCTGCACCGCGCGCTGCCGACCGTCGGTGTCGCGGTGCTGCTCATCGCGGGTGCCGCACCGGCGGTCGCGGTCCCGAGCACGCCGCCCACTGCGATCGTCGCCGACTCGACCACAGACCCCGGCGACGGCGCCGGCGCCGGCGCCGAGTCGATGCCAGGGATGGACATGCCGGCGCAAGACATGCCCGCAGGCGTGGAGACGAGCCCCGGCGAACCAGCCGAGAACATGCCGGGAATGGACATGCCCGCGGACGAGATGACCACTGACGGAGCGGAGCACGCCGGAACCGTTTCCCGGCCTCGCGGCGCGGTGCTCGGTGTGTTCGCCGGGATCAACGGAGCCGTCCTGATCAGCGCTGCGGTGCTACGTCGCAAGACGAAGAACACCCACCACCCCAAGCGCAGCACCCGGGTCACCACGCCCGCCACCGCCTGAACCCGCCCTACACCCTCGAGGACATCCCCATGCCCGCACCCGCCCCGGCACGCCCGCACGATCACACCGCCGACCCCGACGAGTGCGAGGACCTCTCCCCCGCTCCGGTGGGCCGCAACCTGCTGGCGATCCCGCTGGTGCGCCGGGCGCTGCGCAGCCGTTGGTACCCGGGCATCCTGCAGGTCCCGATCGCGGCGGTGTTCGGCCTGGTCGCCTACCAGTTGCTGCTCGGTCCCGACGCCGCCCACGACAACCCCGGCACCGCCCTGATGTGGGTGCTGTGGTGGCCGCTGATCCCCATCGTGTTCGTCCTGGTCGGGCGGTTCTGGTGCGCGGTCTGCCCGTTCGGCGCGCTGTCCGACTTCGTCCAGAAGATGGTCGGCGCCCAGCGGCCGGTCCCGGTGTTCCTGAAGAAGTACGGCATCTGGATCATCGACGCCTCGTTCCTTCTGATCACCTGGTCCGACCACGTGTGGGGCGTGGTGGAGTCGCCCTGGGGGTCCGGGGTGCTGCTGCTCATTCTCACCACCCTCGTGATCGGCTCCGGCGCGTTCTACCAGCGGCGCACCTTCTGCCGGTACCTGTGCTTCCTGGGCGGCATGGCCGGGAACTACGCCCGCGTCGGCATGGTCGAGCTCCGTGCGGACAGCGCGATCTGCAAGACCTGCAAGGCCCGCGCGGTCTGCTACAACGGCAACGACAAGGTCGCCGGCTGCCCGCTGTTCAGCTTCCCGCGCACCATGGACGACAGCGCCAACTGCAACCTGTGCGCCAACTGCATCAAGTCCTGCCCCAACGACGCCATCCAGCTCCGGGTCCGCAAACCCGCCAGCGAGCTGTGGTTCATCCGCAAGCCCCAGCTCGAGCAGTCCTTCCTCGCCGCGGCGATCATGGGCATCGTCTTGATCCAGAACGTCACCATGCTCGAGGTCTGGCAAGACGTGCTCGACGCGATCGAACGCACCACCGGGGTCACCTCTTACCCGGTCATCTTCACCGTCGCGTTCGTGGTCGCCGTCGGCCTCCCGGTCGGGCTGCTCGCCGGCGCGTCCCGGCTCGCCGCGGCCCGCAACCTCGAAAGCACCCGGATGAACTTCGCCCGGTTCGGGTACGCCCTGATCCCGCTGGACGTCGCGGCCCACATCGCCCACAACCTGTTCCACCTGCTCGCCGAGGGCAAGTCCGTGTTCTACACGATCACCGCGATGCTCGGCGGCCCGTCCGGCAGCGGGTCCATGGCCCTGGTCAGCACCGGCACCATCCAGGTGCTGCAGTTCATCCTGCTTGCCGTGGGCCTCGTCGGATCGCTCTACACCGCCCGGCGCATCGCCCACCGCCGCTACCACACCGCCGCCCGACGACGCACCACCCTCGCGCCGTACATCGTGATCATCGCGCTGCTCGGCGCGCTGAACGTCTACTTCTTCCTGCTACCCATGGCCATGCGGATGTGAGGGCAGCAGCAAACCAGAGGCGAGCTGACCTCGACGCGAGCTTCGCGTCGGACCAACAGAAGTGGGGCACTCATGAGCGTGGCAACCGACGAGCGTGTGAATCGCATGCACCGACTGCGCCATTCCGAGGGCTGGATCTTCGGCACCATGCTCTTCTCCGCGTGCCTGAGCCTGCTCGCCTCCTTCGTGCTCTCCGTCGACGCGGTCGAGCTCGCCCGCGATCCGGCAGCGGCCCTGAGCTGCAACATCAACACGGTGATCAATTGCGGGCAGGTCGGGCTCTCCTGGCAGGCGAGCCTGTTCGGGTTCCCCAACGCCTTCCTCGGCCTGATCGCCGAATCGGTCGTCATCACCGTCGCGGTCGCGCTGCTCGGCGGGGTCCGATTCCCGAGATGGTTCATGGCGTCAGCCCAGGCGGTCTACACGCTCGGGCTGATCTTCGCCTACTGGCTGTTCAGCCAGTCCATGCTCGTCATCAACGCGCTGTGCCCGTGGTGCCTGCTCATCACGCTGTCGACCACGCTGGTCTTCTGGAGCCTGACCCACTACAACCTGCGCGAGGGCAACCTGTACCTGCCTGCGGGCCTGCAACGTCGCGCACTCGAGTTCGTCCGCAGCGACAACGACGTCTTCTTCGTCGCAGCCTGGCTGATCTTGCTGATCGCGCTCATCCTGGCGAAGTACGGCCCCGCCGTGTTCGGCTAACGGTGGCGTGGCGAGCAAGTGTCGGCCGCCGGCGCGAATCAGACAGCTGCCACAACATCCGGTCGCAACACGCCACGATCCGCACGACGCCAACTGAGCCCGACCACCACAACCCAATGTTTTACCCGTCGGCGATCGTTCGACGAGGACGAGGAGCCCGCGCCCGTCGGCGCCGCAGAAGAGGGATTGTCCTGATGAGAATCGTGGTCTGCGTCAAGCACGTGCCCGACATCCAGTCCGAACGAAGCATCGGTTCGGACGGCCACGTGGTCCGGGACGGCGGCGACGGGACGCTCAACGAGCTCGACGAGAACGCCGTCGAAGCGGCCCTGGCCCTGCTCGAGGCCCACGTCGACGGCGGTGGCACGGGCGAGGTGATCGCGCTCACCGTCGGGCCCGACGACGCCGAGGACGCCGTGCGGCGCGGGCTGCAGATGGGCGCTGACGTCGCGGTCCACGTGCTCGACGACGCGATCGCGGGGTCCGACGTCTTCGGCACCGCCACCGTGCTCGCGGCCGCAATCAAGCACCTCGCCGCGACCGGGCCCGTCGACCTCGTCGTGACCGGCATGGCCGCGCTCGACGGCCTCACCTCGATGTTGCCGGCCACGCTCGCCTACCTCCTCGACCTCCCACAGCTCACGCTGGCGGCCGAGGTCACCCTCGAGGGTTCGACCGTGCGCGTGCGGCGCGAGCTCGACACCGTGACCGAGGTTCTCACAGCGCCGCTGCCGGCCTTGGTGAGCGTCACGGATCAGGCGAACGAGCCGCGCTACCCGAACTTCAAGGGGATCATGGCGGCCCGCAAGAAGCCCGTCACCGTCCTCACTCTCGCCGACCTCGGCGTCAACCCAGCCACGGTCGGCGCCGCCGGGGCCCGCACGCAGGTGCTCGACGCGGCCGCGCGGCCGGCGCGCGAGAACCGCATCCTGATGACCGACGACGGCACGGCCGGCGCCCAGCTGGCCGCCTACCTCGTAGAGCACAAGCTCATCTGACGACCCACCCGTTCGTCCGAAGGTCCGCACCCGACCGGGTGCGGCCGCCACCAAGCCCAAGGAGTCCTCGCGATGACGTCCTCGCTCTCCAGTCCCGCGCTCGTCCTGCTCGACCACCACGAGGGTCACCTGCGCCCGCCGGTCCTTGAGTTGCTAACCACGGCGCGCACCTTCGGCATCCCCGTGCACGGCATCTGGTTCGGCGACGGGCTCGAGGGGGCTGTGCCCGCACTCGGGCTGGCTGGGGTCGAGGTCGTCTACCGCGTCGGAGCCGGCACGCAGGGTGGCGTCCGCGCCGACCTGCGCAGCACACCGGTCGCCGCCGACGTGCTGGCCGCGCTCGTCGCTGAGAAGCGTCCCGCGGTCGTCCTGCTGGCCTCCACGTTCGACAACAAGGAGATCGCCGCGCGTGTGGGCGCCGCGACCGGGGCCGGCGTCGTCGTGGACGCGGGGGCGCTCGCCGTCCAGGACGGCCGGCTCGTCGCAGAGAAGTCGGCGTTCGCCGGGACCTGGCTCGCCCGCTGCGCGATCACCACGCCGCTCGCGATCATCGCAGTGAAGGCCAACTCCGTGCACGCCGAGGACGCGGCCGTCGCGACCACGCCCGACGTAGTCGAGGTCGCGGCGGGCGTCAGCGACCGAGTGAGCCCGGTGACGCTCGTGGAGCGCTCCGAGCGCCCGCCGTCGGGGCGGCCCGAGCTCGGCGAGGCGGAGATCGTGATCGCCGGCGGGCGGGGCACCAACGGCGACTTCTCGGTCATCGAGGAGCTCGCGGATCTGCTCGGCGCCGGGGTCGGCGCGACCCGCGTGGCGACCGACGAGGGCTGGATCGACCGCGCGGCGCAGATCGGGCAGACCGGCGTAACAGTCACGCCGCGCTTGTACATCGGGGCCGGGGTCTCCGGTGCGGTGCACCACCGCGGCGGGATGCAGTCCGCCGGCACGATCGTGGCGGTGAACTCCGACCCCGAGGCGCCGATCTTCGAGATCGCCGACTTCGGGATCGTCGGCGATCTGTTCACCGTCCTGCCCAAAATCACCGCCGAGCTCCACAGCCTCACGCATGCCGAGGGGATGAAGTGATCTCCGCCTCGCGTGGCCGTCCGCATCAAATACAAGCGCGAGCAGTTTGACCTGCCACACAGTGGGCCGAAGGCGATCGGACGTCTACGTCGCTCTCGCCGAGATCGAATCCGGCTCCCAATGCACGCCCAGCAGCGGTCGCGCGCGAAGCGCTCGGTCGATGAGTACTCAGGAGGATCCAGCCGTGACCTACGTGATCGCGCAACCATGCGTGGATGTCAAAGACAAGGGATGCATTCAAGAATGCCCCGTGGATTGCATCTACGAAGGTAGCCGCTCGCTCTACATCCACCCCGACGAGTGCGTCGATTGCGGCGCGTGCGAGCCGGTCTGTCCGGTCGAGGCGATCTTCTTCGAAGCAGACCTCCCGGAACGATGGAGCGCGTTCTACACGGCCAACATCGAGTTCTTCACTGACCTGGGATCCCCCGGAGCTGCCGCCAATCTCGGCCCGATCGCCAACGACCACCCCATCGTGGCCGCCCTCCCGCCCCAAGGCCCTCAGTAGGGAACGACCTCCAGGATCGCGCGAACGACCCTCTTTAGCCCTTCGAGCCCTCCTTAGCACTCGTAATTTCGATGCCCGGCGCGCACCCGATGGGCGTCGCGCATCGGCGACACGGTCACGTAGTTACAGCGCCCGATCTCCGCCGTCGTGTTCGGTGCCGACGTCAGCCCGTCCGCGAGGGAGCACCGATCCTCATGGCTGTGGTCCGGCCGCTCCCCGTTGATTGGGGCGGAGGACCGCAACAGGCTGCTAGCCCGAGCACAACCATCGGCGAGCACCGGGTCGCACCGGCTGTCGACGGCAACTGAATACTGATCAGCACGCCGGAATCCGATCAGTTTTCGGTTGCCGTTGACACCGGGCGCCCCGAGTCGTTCGGGTGTGACTGGCCACGCCTGGCCTGATCGGCTACCCCGCGGTGCGCGGAGCCAGCCCGGCGAACCGGCACGCCACGCCCTTAGCACTGCGCCGGCGATGGCTCGGCGAGTTCCTCGCCTTCCTGCGCTGAGGTCACCGACAGACACCGCTGCGAGTACGTGCCCACCGCCTCCGCCCCGCCAAGCACGCCTGGCGCCGACCGACCTGCACTCTCCGAGTGACAAACACAACCTTGCGCGATGCCATCACAGCGCCGGCCTCACGGTCGACGACATCCGGGGAAATGCGGATCGCCGATCTTCGTCGGATCTTCGTCGTTCCTCGCTGGGATCCTCGCGTCGCGGCGTGAGGCTGAAGTTGCACCCGAGGACAAGGCAAGCAACCGAAGGAGACGGACATGATGGGTTGGTACGGGAACGGCATGAGCAGCGGCGGGTGGGTCTTCATTGGCCTGTTCTGGATCGCGCTGATCTCGCTGATCGCTTGGTTGGTGCTCCGGCTCCTGCCTTCGAACAGGAAACCTCGCATTGCGCCGGCGATGTCCGGGCAGCGGCTCGCAACACCTGGGCCGGAGTCTCCGTTCGAGATCCTCGACCGGAGATTAGCCGAAGGTGACATCGACGCGCAGACCTACGAGACACACCGCTCGGCCCTCGACGCCGCCCGAGGAGGCCACCGATGACTGCATCACTGACGACGGTGCGGCGATCGGGCAGGGGATGGCTGGTCGCGGCACTCGCTGCCACCCTCACGGTCCTGCTCGGCTCCGTCTTTGCCGCAGTGACGTGGGGCGGGACTTGGGGTCCGAGAGCGGGGACCTCGATGATGGGTTCCGGTTTCGGCGGGCTGGGGCACCCGTCCGTCGCGGCAGAGTCGGCTCCGGATCTTCCCGGGGCGGTCGTTCGCATCTCGCTGGTAGACATGGGTGGACCGATGATGGGCGGGAGCACCTCCGCGCCCGGTGGCGTGATGCACCTCAGCGCCGATCGCACAAGGGTAGCCACCGGAACGGTCTCGTTCTTGGTGACAAACAATGGCCGCATCGACCACGAACTGGTCATTCTGCCGCTCTCCGACGGACAGACAGCTGGCAACGAAGTCGTCGGTGACGACAACAGGATCGAAGAGTCGGGCAGCCTCGGCGAAGCGTCGAACACCGATGGCGAAGGGACCGGCACAGGAATCCGCCCAGGCACATCCGGGTGGGTGACCTTGAACTTGGCTCCCGGACACTACGAGCTGGTCTGCAACCTCGCCGGTCATTACGCCGCCGGGATGTACACCGATCTCACGGTGACGTAACTGTCAGTCGGCTCGGGCCCCGACCTTGTCACCGCCGCAGCCTCTCTGCCGGAGCCGCACAGGTCTATCTTGTGATCTTCATCGACGCGATCGTGGTGAAGGTCCGCGACGGGCAGGTGATGAACAAACCGTTCTACGCCGGTCTCCGGCGTGAGCACGGCCGGGGAGCGGGACATCCTTGGGATCTGGGCCGGCGACGGCGGCGAGGGCGCGAAGTTCTGGCTCGCCGTGCTCACCGAGATCAAGAACCGCGGCGTCGACGACGTGTGCATCGTGGTCTGCGACGGACTCAAGGGCCTGCCCGACGCGATCACCACCACGTGGGAGCTCGCCCTGGTGCAGACCTGCGTAATCCATTGTGCGGACGTCTGGGTTATGCCGATGTTGCCGCCGGATCTCGTCCGGAGCAGCGGTTTCGAGCTGGCGAGGTGGGCAAGATCAGAGTCCTTCGAGCCAGCCCCGTCCCGAGGCGTGGGGGCGACGCCCACATCAGGTCGCCCACCACTGAGAACGACGACGGCGCCGACGAGCACCCGCAAGGGTCAGCCTGTGGACAGCGCGCGATTGCGGGCTTTCCCGTGCGGTTCGGGGTGCGTCCCCTGGGGTGGTGCAACTCGGGCTCCTGATCGGTGATCGTGTCGATCCTTCGGTCTTGGAGGAGATGCGCACCTACCCTCAGGGGTGCGTCTCTCTCCGCGAGGTGCGCATCCCGTTGCGTATCCCCTGCGTATCCCCCGGCGATTCAGGGCAGCGCCATGGCCCCGAACCCCTTTCGCAACCCCTGCTCTGGACTTCTTGGGCTACTCACTTGACCTGCGCAAACACTGCGTATCCCCTGGGGGATACGCAGTTTGGGGATACGCATCCGGTTACGCACGCTCGCCACTGTGGTGGGCATGGAGACACGGATCAGAACCCCGCATTGGACGTACGACACGCTCCCGGTCGCGTCGTCGCGAGAGTCGCTCGCTGAGGCGGCGCTCGGATTCGCGCAGGCGGGCATCGCGGTCTTTCCGTGCGTGTCCTTGGGCAAAGTGCCGCTGACCGCGCATGGGTTCAAGGATGCCTCGGCTGACCCGAACCGGGTCGAGTCGTGGTGGCGCAAACACCCGGACGCGAACGTCGGGTTGCCCACGGGTGCCGCCTCCGGGGTGGACGTCGTCGACATTGACGTTCACGGCCAAGCGTCGGGCTTTCCAGCGCTTGAGCGGGCGCGCGACGCGCAGCTCGTGAACACGTGGTTGTGGGTGGTGCGCACACCCTCGGGTGGGCTCCACGCGTATTTCCCGCATCCGCCGGGAAGCCAGCAGCGGTCGTGGCAGTCGCCGCGTACCCACATCGATTTCCGCGGGGACGGCGGATATGTGATCGCGCCCCCCTCACGTATCGAAGTCGACGGCGAGCAACGCCGATACGAGGTCGTCGCAATCGCGACGCACACGCCCGGCCCCGTCGACGCTGCAGGGCTCCGCAGACTGCTCGACCCTCCCCTACCCCAACGCCCAGCGCGGAACTGGGCCACAAGCGCTGACGTGGATCCTGAGCGGCTGGCGAACCACGTGCGCTCACGCCCCCAGGGCGACCGCAACGGCGCCCTGTTCTGGGCAGCGTGCCGGATGGTCGAGGCAGGTTTCGACTTCACATCGACTCTCGGCTGCGTCGGCGCCGCTGGCGTGGACGCCGGCCTGAGCGCACGTGAAGCCGAGACCACGGTGCGCTCAGCCTTCCGCCACACGTCCGCCCGACCCGACCTGGGCGAGATGAGCCGGGACGACCCCGAGCACCCCTTCGGACCTGAGGCGGTGTCACTGTGAGCACTGACGACTTCCGTGACCTTGAACCAGAGCCGCCGCTGGCGGAACCGCCCGCTGCCCCGACGGCGCCGTCACCGCTGGCTGTGCATGGCGACCCCTCCCGCCCGGCACCCGACCCGAACCTCGCACTCACCCAAGCCACCGACCGCGCCCAGCGCGCGCAGGTCGCTTGGATGCGGCCGGCTGACATGCCGACGCTTGTCGGACGCGAGCTCCTCGGCCGCGCGGTCGAGGTGCAGGCGGCATTCGCCCATCGAAGCTGGAGTGCCCCGGCACGCATCACGCGGGCCGCGATCGCAACCCACGACCACACGCAGACGCCCGAACCGGACGCCGGACTCAAACCACCTCCGGGCGTCGATGCTCGCGGAGTCGACGCCGACGAGTTCCTTGATGGTCCCGACCAGCAGGGGGTGCAACTGACATGAGCACCCCGGCCTTCACCACGCCCGGCGGACTACGCGAACTGTTGCGCCGATTCGCCGATCCAACTCACCCATCCCAGTGGAACGGGCCAGAAGGTGACGCGCTCGCGCGGCACTGCATCGCACGCTTCACGCCGTTGGCTCGCAAGTATCGGCAGCCCCCGCAGGATGCTGCGTCGTTCGCGTTCGAGGTGATGTGCGACCCGCACCTGCTCGACGCCGATGACCCGTGGGCCGTGGTGACCACTGCGGTCAAGCGCTCCTTCAGTGCCCAGTTCACCGGCGACTCGCTGCTGTGCGGGGATCGCGCGGCGCGCCGCGCCGTCGACGTGCACGACCCGCAGCGGATCACCGACCGCGACTGGACCTTCCTCGAGGCCCAGCTCAGCCCCGAGACCGACAACGACGATGCCCCCGTCCCACGCAGGACGAAGGCCGGCGATATCGCGCCGGTCGAACTGGGCTCGGCCGTCAACGAGGCCGTCGGACTGTTGCGGGCGTGCGGCTGGCCACCCGACGCCGCCCAGTTCGCGCTGGAGTACATCGGCGGCCGCCTGGAACTGGCAGGCAACCCGGCAACGGCGTTCGAGTACCTGCGCCGCGACAAGGTCGCGCGCGCTCACCTCGACATCGGCCAGCACGCCTGGACCGCGGTGCTGACCGCTGTGCTGGGCAGCCCCGACCCCGACCGAGGCCTGGGTCCGACCGGGAAAGGGATGCTCCTGCGGATCCTCGCCGGCTCCCCCCTCGACCTGGTCGCCACCGACACCGGCCTCGTTTCCGCCCTGGCGTCATCCGCACCGCGAGAAAGAAGGCCCAGCGATGTCTGAGATGGGCGGATTCCTCCAGCTCGACCGCAGCGTGGACTCGATCACGGTCGGTGCCCGGCACCGCAAAGACCTCGGCGACCTCGGGGTGCTGGCCCGCTCGATCGCCGACCGGGGCCTGCTGCAGCCGATCACGATCACCCCCGACGGCGCACTGGTGTGCGGGTTGCGGCGGCTCGAGGCGATCAAGCAGCTCGGCTGGCGGACCACGAACGTGTGGGTGCGCCGGGTCTCCGACGGTGCGCATCGCCTGCTCGCCGAGCAGGACGAGAACGCCATCCGCAAGCCCTACACGGACCTGGAAGCCGAAGAGCTGTACCGCGAGATCAAGACCCTGCTCGCAGAGGAGGCCGACCGCCACCGCGCCGCGACGCAGTTCGGCAACCGGGCCGCGACGACAAGAGCAGAACACGGTGTGCTCGATTCGAGCACACCGCGTGACCTGGTCGGCAACTCCCGCAAGCGGGCCGCGCTCCTGGTGACCGGCAGTGAGTCATCCACCCGGATGGAGCAGATCGGACAGATCCGCGATCTGGCCGCCGACCCCGCCCAGCCGCAGCGGATCCGCGACGTGGCGACCAGAGCCCTGGAGCACATCCGCGCCGGGAACCCGGTCAACCCGGCCTACCAGTCGGTCCAGGCCGCGCTGGGCAAGACCGCCGCCACCCCAGAACGACCGCGGCCCACCGACGCCGAGCTCGAGGCTGTGGTCCAGGCCACCCTCAAACGGAGCCAGGCCCCGACCAAGGGCAAGTCCCGACCTGGGGCGAACCCGCCACCGTCACCGACCGGGTTCACCGGCTCGCGGCGGATGTGGGTGCTCACGTTCCGGGACCTGGACGGATGGCTCGGCGGGTACGACCCGGCGGACTTGGCGACGTCGGTGAGCGCCGCCGAGTGGGCGACGTTCGAGCGGGTCCTGGCGCAGATGACCGCCTTCGCCGAAGCGGGCCGCGCCGAGCGCGACGTCGTGCGCGAGATGGTCTAGGGCGCCGGCGATGCTGTACTCCCCCACCCGCTTCGGCCTGGTTCGCGCCGCACTCGTCGGCGTCACTGTCGTGCTACTCGTCGGCGTCGTCGGGCTCGCGATCTCCACGTTCGGCCAGCCCGACACACCCGCACTCCCGGCTACATCGACGTCGACGACGGTCGACACCACGAGGCCCGCGACCGCGCCCATGTCCCGCGACGCGCTGGCGCCGGTAGTGCCCTCGCGCGACCCGGTCGATTTCGCGACGTCGGCGGCGCGTGCACTGTTCGAGTGGGACACCACCATCCCGGTGGCCTTGGCCCAGTACAGGGGGCGCCTGTTGGTCCTCGCCGATCCGAGCGGCCAAGAGTCAGCTGGCCTGGCCCTGGACCTGGCGACCTACCTGCCGAGCCCGCCCGCGTGGGAGCACCTGCGCGGGTACGACACCCGGCAGTGGTTGGAGGTCACCGGCGCGCTCGTCCCGGATGCGTGGACGGACGCCATCGGCCGGGACCCGAACCTGGTCGCTCCCGGCACGTTCGCCGTGACCATCACCGGCATCCGGCACCGGGCCGGCACGTGGGATGGGGAACCGGTCACCGACCAGTTCGACGTCGCGTTGACCGCCTTTGTCGGGTGCGAGCCGACCTACCCCACCTGCTCCCTGCTGCGCCTGACGCAGCTCGACAAACCGCTGCGATAAGGGTCCAACGCCATGCACCGCATCGTCGTCGCCGCCGTGGTTGCCGTCCTCGCCGGCCCAAGTGCTGTCGTGGTCGTCCTCACCTTGTTCGTGGGCTCGATTGTCGGTGCAGCGTGCTCGACGGCCACCCCGGTCACGATCGGACCCATTCCCGAACAGCTGCAGGCCACTGCGGCGGACGGTTCACCGGTCCGATTAGACCGCACACAGCTGGGCCACGCGGCGACGATCATGGCCGTCGGCTCACGCATCACCGGGGTGGGACCTGGAGGTCTGCTGGTTGCGCTCATGGCGGGGCTGACCGAGTCCGGACTGCGGATGTACGCCAATACCACCGCCTACCCGACGTCGGCGAACTACCCGCACGACGGTGACGGGGCCGACAACGACTCCCTGGGCATGTTCCAGATGCGCCCCGCGGCCGGGTGGGGCTCGGTCACCAACCTCATGGACCCGACCTATCAGGCGCGAGCCTTCTTCGGCGGACTCGACGGCCCCAACGGTGGGTCCCCACGCGGACTGCTGGACATCAGTTCCTGGCGCGAGCTACCCGCGGGCGCCGCGGCGCAGGCGGTCGAGGTGTCCGCCTATCCAGACCGGTACGCCCGGTACGAGCCAGTCGCCGCAGCGATCCTCGCCGCGCTCACCACGCCCGACACGCCCGCCACGACGGTGCCGGCTCCGGTGGCTTCCTCGGCACGGGTCTTCCCGCTGCCCGGCGATACTTGGTCGCCGACCAGCCGATACGGCATGCGCCTGAACCCGGTTACCCACGTGTGGGCGTTGCACTCCGGCGCGGACCTCGCCGCCCCGGCCGGAACGCCGGTGCTGGCCACCGCAGACGGACGCGTCGTGGCGGCCGGGCCCGGCGGCGGGCTGGGCAACCGCATCACCCTCACGCACGCGACCGGCGCGGGGCCCACCGCCGGCGACACCGTCGCCTCGGTCTACGGGCACCTGCTCGACGGCGGCATCCACGTCGCGGTTGGCGACCTCGTGACCGCGGGCCAGCACATCGGCGATGTCGGCTCGACCGGCATCTCCTCAGGCCCGCACCTGCACTTTGAGCTGCGCCCCGGCGGGCCCGACCGGCCCGCGATCGACCCACAGCCGTGGCTCGATGGCGCAGCTCATCTGAGCGCAGGCGAACTGATCACTGCCGGGCCGACGTCGACGTGCCCGGCCAACGCTGCGAACAGCGGGGTGAACCCGTGAGCCGCGCGCACGTCTTGGCTGGCACCGTCGGCCCCGACTTCGGCGCTGTCGCGGCGTCCGACGATCTCGCCCGCATCGTCGGGGCGCTACTCACCGTCGCGCTGATCACCGCCGTCGGGATGCTCGTTCTCTGCGCGGCCGCGTGGGCGATCTCGTCCAATGCCGGCAGTTGGCATACCGCCGCCCGCGCCCGCACCGGGGTCCTGGTCGCCCTGGGCGGGGCGGTGTTGACCGGCGCTGCCCTCGCGTGGACCAACTGGCTCCTGAACACCGGTGCATCCCTGTGAGCCGCCACCTGCCCTGCGAACCAAGGAGAACCACCATGTTGCCCATCACAACTGCGGCCAGCGCCCTGGCCAGCATCGATATCACCCCCAACACCACCGGCCTGCCCGGCATCGAAGCGCTGCGGACCATCGTGGGCGCGATCATGACCGTCGGACTGATCCTCGCCGTCTTGGCGCTGATCATCTCCGCGATCGTGTGGGCCATGGGTGCGAACTCCTCCAACCCGCACCTGGCCGGCCGCGGCAAGACCGGCGTCCTGATCGCCCTGGGCGCGGCGATCATCTGCGGCGCGTCGGTCACCCTCGTGAACTTCTTCTGGACCGTCGGCCAAAGCATCTGAGCACCGAATCGCAAGGAAGGCGACCACTCATGGGCGTATGCGAAGTACCCGTCGTCGGTGGCCTGTGTGCGGCCGCAACGCAGGGCGCAACAAACTGGTTCATCACCGGGTTCGAACAGGCCGCGCAGGTCGCCGGGCAGGCCGCGGCGTACTTGTTCGAGTCGATGTGGTCCATCTTCGAAGCCACAACCTTCGTCGACATCACCAGCGGCCGGTTCACGTCCGTGTACAACCAGCTGTTCGGCATCGCCGTGTTCGTGATGCTCGCGTTCTTCTTGCTTCAAGTCACTGCCGCGATGGTCCGCCGTGAAGGCGCCGCACTCTCGCGCGCCGCGGTGGGGCTGGCCAAGTCGATCTTGAGCTCGTTCATTGTGCTGACCCTGATCGCGATCGCTTTGCAGATCACCGACCAGCTCACGATCGGCATCGTGGGCGCCGCCGGGACCACGATGGAGGATCTCGGCGCAAGGATCGCCCTGCTCGCCGGTGGCATCACGTTGACCATCCCTCTCGCCCCGGGTGTCGGCGCCCTGCTCAGCTTGTTCGTGGCGTCCCTGGCGATCGGCGGTGCGTTCATCATCTGGATCAGCTTGCTCGTGCGCAAAGCCCTGCTCCTGGTCGCGATCGTCTTCGCCCCCATCGCGATGGCCGGGATGTCGTGGGACGCCACCCGGGGCTGGGTCTCGCGCTGGGCCACCCTCGTGCTCGCACTCATCGTGAGCAAGCTTGTGATCGTGGTGTTCTTCTTGCTCGCTGTCACCGAGCAAGCCGCGCCGATCAGCTCCGACCTGCAGTCCTTGTCAGACCCGATCTCCGGTGTCGTGTTGATGCTCATCGCCGGCTTCGCCCCGTACTTGACGTACAAGGCAATCAGCTTCATGGGCGTGGACTTCTACCACGCCATGAGCAGCGAACAAGAAGCCAAGCACGCCCTGAACCGGCCGCTGCCAACCCCGAGCAGCTTCACCCGCCCCGCCCCGGCCCCCGTGCTCGAGGGCGCCAAGGGGTCCTCACCGCCCCGGCCTCCCACCACCTCCTCGGCCAGCCCGGCGGCGCCCGCGCCGTCGGCGCCCGCGACCGCAGGGGCGGGCGGCGGGTCGACCCGCGGTGCGGCGGCCGGTGCTAGTGGAGGCGCCGCGGTCGGCGCCGGTGTGGGTGCGGTAGCCGCCGCAGCCGTGGCCACCCAGCGCACCTGGGCCGCCGGCCAGGCCACCGGGCACTCCGTTGCCGGGGCTACCCAGCGCCAGCACGACGCCGCCACCTCCCCCAGTCAAGGAGACCAACGATGACGACCACCCCGCACACCGGCGCCACCTCGGACGTCGAATCGGTCAAGTTCTCCCGGCTGGCCCGTCGCGGGGTGCTGCTGGGCCTGTCCCTGGCCCAACTCACCGTCGTCGGCATCGGGGCACTCACCCTGGTGGCGTCCCTCTACCTCGGCGGCCACGCGCTCGCATACACCGCACCGGTCCTCGCCGTACTCGCCGCGCTGGTGTGGGTGCGGATCGCCGGAAGCCCGGTCATCGCGTGGGTTCCGATCGCGGCCCGCTTCGCCCAACGCGCCGCCACCGGCCAGAACGTCTTCCACCGGCGCCTGACCATGCCCCGCCCCTACGGCACCTTGGCCCTACCCGGTGACGCCGCGAGGCTTCGCCTGTGGACCGACGCGGTCACCGGTGGCGCGATGATCCACGACCCGCACGCCGGGACCCTCACCGCGATCGTCAACCTCACCCACCCGGCCTTCATCCTCCTCGATCCCGCCGAGCAGCAGCGCCGCGTGGCCGGCTGGGGCCGCGTCCTCGCCACCGCCTGCCGTTCCGGTCGCGTCGGCGCCCTTCAGGTCTGCGAGCGAACCGTGCCCGACTCCGGCAAGGGCCTGGCGCACTGGTGGGCTGCGCACGGGTCGCGCGCCGATACCTGGGTCACGCGCACCTACGGCGAACTCATCGACCGCGCCGGCCCCGCAGGTGAACGCCACGCGTCGACCCTCTCGCTCTCGATCGACCTGCGCGCCTGCGCCCGCCCCATCCGCGCGGCCGGCGGGGCGATGCGTGGTGCGGCCGCAGTGCTGCGCCAAGAGATGGAGTCCTTGGCCTCGGCGCTACGGGCTGCGGACCTGGCCCCCTCGGACCTGCTCACCCCCGCGGACTTGGCACTCATCCTGCGCTCGGCCTACGACCCGGTCGTGGCCGCTGCCCTGGACCGCCGCGGTACGACCGGCCGCGACCTGGCCACGGCCGGACCGGTCTCGGCCGCCGAAGAATGGCAGCACACCCGGTCCGACTCCGCCTACCACTGCGTGCTGTGGATCTCCGAGTGGCCCCGCTCCGTGGTCTACCCCTCCTTCTTGGCCCCGCTGATCGGGACCTCGGGCGTGCGCCGCACCTTCACGATGCTCTTCACCCCCGTGCGCGCCGACGTCGCTGCCAGGGACATCCGCAAGAAGAAGACCGAGTACCTCGCCGACGCCGCCCAACGCGCGAAGATCGGTCAGATCGAGGACGCGTCCCAAAGTGCCGAGTACGCCGACGTGCTCCAACAAGAAACGGACCTCACCGCCGGCCACGGCATCCTGCGTGCCACCGGGCTGATCACCGTCAGCGCCCCGGACCCCACCGAACTCGAGCGGGCCGTGGCCGCGATCGAGCAAGCCGCCATCCAAGCCTCGTGCGAGACCCGCAGGCTGTGGGGACAACAAGCTCAAGCGTTCACCGCCGCAGCCCTACCACTGTGCCGACCGACCTAGACTGATCCTCGAACACTTGTTCGAGGACGGGAGTTGGGTGCGGTGACCGGAGAGGGACGCCGACGCGTCGGCGCAACGGGTATCGAGCAGGTCCCGATGCGCGACGCTGCCCATGACGCACCCAAGGAGGAACGCCAGGGGCAGCGGGTCGTTGAGCCGGCCGATCCGCTGCCGGTGCGGGTGTGGATCGGTGCGCACCAGTCCGGCAACCATGAATGCGACGGGTATGCGGTCGGCTGGACGATCCGGCAGGTTCATGTTCGCTACCTCGACCCCCACGGGCGTGAAGGCTTCGCGTGGGTGTGGGCCAACGCCGTCACCCGCCGTTGATGTCGCCCGCCCCACCGGCCTGCTCGGCCTTTGTCCGGGTGGCGGCGTACCGCTGCTGGATGTACGCCTCCAGTTCGCCGACCTCGATGCGCCAGATTCCGCGCCCACCGATCTGGATCGCGGGGATCTGGCCGCTCTTGACCAGCGCGTACCCCTGGCTCGAGCTGATACCCAACGTCTGGCACGCGCGAGCCAGGCTGATGAATCGCGGGGGCTGGTCGGTCGTCACCGCCCCTACGTTTGCACGACCCGAGCGAGTGGGTTCACCGTCGTCCACAGCCCCAACAACGGATCTGTTGTGATGTGTGCGGTGCTCCCTACGGTGGGCCGGTGATCAAGGGTGCCCGCGAGGGTAGGTCGTCGGCTGGCACGGCCACCGACGCCGACCCCGTGCGCGCAACCACGGGTCAACTCGTGGCGGCGCACGGCCCCGAGATCATCGTCGTGACGCTCATCTTGGGCTGCGTGGCCGTGTTCGGGGTTGGCGACCCGCTGCTGGTGGCCGCGCTTGTGGCGCTGTGTCCGATCGCTGCGGCGGCGGGGGTCGTGGACGCGGCGACCCGACGCATCCCGACACCGCTGACTGTGGCGGCGGCGACGGTGGGCGTCGTCGGGCTTGGTGTGGCGGCCGCGTCGATCGGCGCCCCGGCGACGAATGGTCGCGCGCTCGCCGCGGGCGTTGCGGTCGCAGTGTTCTACCTGGTGTTGTGGCGCTTCGTCGGCGTCGGGGCCGGCGACGTGAAGTTAGCCGCAGCGTTGGGCATCTTTGCGGGATGGGCCGGCTGGCCGTGCGTGGTCGCGTTCGTCGTGTTAGCCCACCTGCTGGCGCTTCCGTTCGCACTGTGGCAGCTGGCCCACCAGGGGGCAGATGACGTGCCATTCGGCCCGGCGCTTGTCGGCGGCGCGTATCTCGCCATCGCCCTAGTCGGGGTCGCGTCCTGACCTGGGGCGCCGCGCACACCTCCTGGTATGTGTTCTGCGCCCGAATCTGGAGGCTGTGATGACGAGCTTTTCTGACCCCATGGACTCGGCCAACGAGTTGGCCGATCAGGTACGGGCGCTCGCGAACGCGACGCGCAGCTTCGAGGGCAAGGCCGGCGACACGTACTGGGTGCTGGGCAGCCTGTTGGCGGCGAACCGCCGAATGCAGCAGGTCTACGCCCAGCTCGCCACCGCGCACGTCACCCACCAGGACCTGGCGCACACCGACGCCGGCAACGCCCTGGAAGGGCGCGCCCATGCGCACAACGCGGCGATGGCGCTGCGTCGGGCGGCGGCCTTGCTGGGCAAGGTCGACGACGAACTGGGTGAGGCCTCCGTCCAGTCCGGTCGCATCGCGTGGTACCCACCCGCCCCACCCCAGCAGCAGCGCTCCCCCCAGGTCGAGATCACCGCCGACGGTGACGGGCTCGACCTCGGCGCGCACCGCGAAGCCGGCGGCCCCGGCCTGAACGACTGAAGGGTCCGCCCATGGCCCAGATCGCCGCCGCGCACCGCCGCGACGACCCTGCCACCGCGACGATGCACGCTGTCGCCCACGGCCACGCGCAGATCCGGGAGCCGCGATGAACCGGGCACCCTCGCGGCTGCGCACCGCAGTCCTCGTGGCACCCACAGGTGAGCGGCGCCAGCTGCGCAAAGCTCGCCGTGCGGCCGCCGCCCGCCTGGGCGCCCTCGAGCAGGACGCCGCGAAGGCCGCCGCGGTGGCCGATCTACGCACCGAGCGGGACCAGCGGCGCGCCACGGCGTACCTGCCCAAGGCCGGCGAGCCGGGCCCCGCGGCCCTGCGGACCCACGGCCGGCTGCGGCTACCGCGCCACCAAGACACCTCAGCGACCTGGGCGGGCGCGTACCCGTTCCTGGCCGAAGGTGGCCTCGGCGCCGACGGAGTCTTCGTCGGCCAAGACCTGTACTCCGGCAGCTCGTTCGTGTACGACCCGTGGGTGCTCTACCAGCGTGGGCTGATCACCGCCCCCAACATGGTGCTGGCCGGCATCGTCGGGTCGGGCAAGTCGTCCCTGGTCAAGTCCCTGTACACGCGATCGATCGCATTCGGACGCCGCGTCTACGTACCCGGTGACCCCAAAGGTGAGCACACCGCGGTCGCCGAAGCCGTGGGCGGGCGCGCCATCGCCCTCGGCCCTGGCCTGGCGAACAGGCTCAACCCCCTCGACGAGGGCCACCGCCCCACCGGTTTCGACGACGCCCAGTGGACCATCCACCTGGCAACCCGGCGCCGCGACCTGCTCGGTGCGCTCGCCGAGACCGTCCTGGATCGGCGCCTGACGCCGCTCGAACACACCGCCATCGACGTGGCCCTGGCCGAGACCGTGCGCTCGTCGCAGGTGCCGGTCCTCCCGATGGTCGTGGACCGGATCCTGGCACCCAACAACCGCCACGGCGCCGACCGGCGACTGACCGAAGACGGCCGATTGGTCGGCCACGCGCTGCGCCGACTCGTGGCCGGCGACCTGGCCGGGATGTTCGACGGGCCCTCCACGGTCCGCTTTGATCCGACCTTGCCGATGATGTCCCTCGACCTGTCCCGCGTCGCGCAGAACAGCGCCGCCCTGTCGGTGCTGATGACGTGTTCGTCGGCGTGGATGGAATCCGCCCTGGCCGACCCGAACGGCGGGCAACGCTGGGTCATCTACGACGAAGCGTGGCGCCTGATGCAACACCCCGCGCTGCTGCGCCGCATGGACGCCCACTGGCGCCTGGCCCGCCACTACGGCATCGCGAACGTGCTGATCTTCCACAAGCTCTCCGACCTGGACAACGTCGGCGACCAAGGCTCGGCCCTGCGGGCGATCGCGTCCTCGCTGCTCGCGAACGCCGAGACCCGGGTCATCTACCGCCAAGAGCCCGACCAGCTCGCGCACACCGCCACCGCGCTCGCCCTGACCCGCACCGAGCAAGCCCTGCTGCCCACCCTCGGGGACGGCCAAAGACTGTGGCGCATCCGCAACCGCAGCTTTGTTGTGCAGGCACAGCTCCACCCCGACGAGGCGACCTTGTTCGACACGGGTCGCCGCGCCCGGGGGGAAACCGCTGGGGGCGTCCGCACACCTACTGGGTAGACCGACCCCGATCTCCAGGAGGCTGCCATGGCGAACCAGACCACGACCGACCGCGAGGCCAAGCTCGCCGCCGTGCACACCACGCTCGCGCAGTCCGTAGCGGCGCTGGTCACCGGCGAGGACTGGCGCCGGGCGATGGAGTTCGCCGCACGGTTCCGCTCGCGCTCGTTCAGCAACACCCTGCTGATCTACGTCCAGCATCACCAGGCGTACCAACAAGGTCAGGTGAGCCAACCGGTGCCGACGTTCGTGGCGGGATACCGCCAGTGGCAGTCCATCGGCCACCAAGTCCACCGCGGAGCCCACGGCTACGCGATCCTCGCCCCGGTCGTCGCGCGCTTCGCCGCGAACCACTGGTCCGACCCCCGCAGCGCGTGGCACCGCCTCGGCCCCGGTGAGAAGCCCGGACGCGGTGAGATCCTGCGCACCCAGCTCGTCAACACCAAAGTCGCCCACGTGTGGGACGTGTCCAGCACCGACGGTCCCCCGCTCCCGTCGCCGCCTGCACCACAACTGCTCCAAGGTCGCGCACCCGACGGGCTGTGGGCAGGGCTCGCCCAACAGGTCACCGACCACGGGTTCGATCTGACCGCCGTGCCGAACGCGGCAGCCATCGATGGCGCCAACGGCACCACCAACTACCTGACCCGGACCGTGTCCATCCGCAGCGACGTCGACGACGCGTCAAAATGCCGCACCCTGGGCCACGAACTCGCCCACGTCCTGATGCATGGACCCGGCAGCCCCGACGCAGCCGGGCATCGAGGGGTCGCGGAAGTCGAAGCGGAGAGTGTGGCCCTGATGCTCTTCGCAGCCCACCAGATGGACAGCTCCCCCTACACCGTCCCGTACGTGGCGACGTGGGCGTCATCGGTGCCCGGCAAGGACCCGGTCGAGGTGATCGCGGCGACCGCCGACCGCGTGCGCACCACCGCACTCGCGATCCTGGACCGCCTCGAGACCGACAAGATCCCCACGGGCGACCCACCCGGCCTGAACCGCGCACCACACCCGGGCCGCCCGACCCACCCCACCGAACCAGCGCCTGGCGAGCCCAGCGGCGAGCCGGATCCAGATCTCGCCCTCAACCTGTCCGCCGACCCCGAAGGGGTGACGTTGTGAACTCCCAGCCGCAGCCTGACCTGCCGCGCATGTTCATCCTCGAGCGAGCGGACAAGTCGCTGAGCGTCGCAGTCGATGGCCGCACCCAGGACCTCCCCGCCGACTACGCCCAAACAATCCCCGACCCGTGGCAGCCAGCCCGCGACCTCGCGCGCCTGATCGACCGGTGCGTGTTCGCCGAGCTCACCGACTCAACCGGTGAGCGGTACACCCACGTGTTCGACCCCGACGTGCCGATCCACCCGCAAACCCCTGACCCGTCACCCCGCCCGCTCGCGAACACCCGCGCGGCGGGGAACCCGGCAAGTACGCCACGGGGGCCGGAGCCGGCGTTCAGCATCTCCGGTGACGGCTTCGCACCGGGTGAGGATGTCTACATCGCCGTCGTTGTCTCCACCCGCACCGCGCGTGCGGACGGGGTGGCCCGGCTCCCCCTGCCCGGCGCCCTGCTCAACCGGATCCCCGGAGTGCTGATCATGTTCGGCCTGGAATCCCAGACGCTGATCGTCTCCGACCCCACCGGTGAGGCGATCGCCGCCGCCGGTGGCGACCGGGCCGCATGAGCGCCCCCCACCAGGGCTCCGGCGCGGTCAACGACGAACTGGTCAACTTCGCCCTGGTCCTGCTGATCTGCTTCGCCGCCCTGGCCGGGTTGCTCCGGTTCGCCGCCACCATCACCGCCTTCATCGCCCGCACCGACCAACCCGCCGGTGGGCTCGAGTCCGGGGTGCGGGTGCTCACCGATCCGGCCAACCCCGCCACCGCGCTGCACGCACCGGGTCTGAACCCCGTCGGGTACTGGATCGTCGTGGCGCTCCTGCTCGCAGGGCTCGCTGCGGTGGCCTGGTTCGGGTGGCGGCTCAGAGCGCGCCTACGCACGACGTCGCCCGACCCGCACCGCCTGGTCGGTACCGCGACCGCTCGCGACGTCGCCGTTTTCGCCTCACCGAAGTCCCTGCTGAAACGTTCGACCACCCTGCGCCCCTCGCTGAGCAGTCCCCGACCGTGCGACGTGGGCTACCTGCTGGGTTCCGCCCACCGGCAGACCGTGTGGTCCTGCGTCGAAGACTCCATGCTCCTGCTCGGCCCGCCCCGCTCAGGCAAAGGCCTGCACCTGGTCATCAACGCCATCCTTGACGCCCCGGGGGCGGTTATCGCGACCTCGACGCGACCGGACAACCTCGCTGCCACGATCACCGCCCGGCGCGATCGCGGGCCCGTGGCCGTGTTCGACCCACAACAGCTGGCCGAAGGGCTCCCGACCGGGTTTCGCTGGTCGCCGGTGCGCGGGTGTGAGAACCCGCTGACCGCGATGATCCGCGCCACCGGCCTGTCCTCGGCCACCGGACTGTCCAGCGGCGGGGTCGAGTCCGGCGGGTTCTGGGAAGGCAAGACCCGCACCGCACTCCAAGCCCTCCTGCACGCCGCCGCCCTGGGAGAGTGCACCCCCCGCCAGCTGTTCTCCTGGTCGCTGTCACCCTCAACTGCGGCCGACGCCGTCGCTATCCTCGCCTCCCACCCCCACGCCGCACCGGGCTGGTCGGAGTCCCTGGACGCGATGATCCACTCCGACCCGCGCACCCGAGACTCCATCTGGATGGGCGTGTCCCTGGCGTTGTCCTGCTTGGCTGACCCGCGCGTCATGGACGCCGTCACCCCCCGACCCGGTGAGCACTTCGACCCCACCACGTTCCTCACCCGCAACGGCACCCTGTACCTGCTGGCCACCGGCGCCGGCGCCGGCGCGTCCTGGTCCCTGGTTGCAGCGTTCATCGAAGACCTCGTCGAAACGGCTCGTCACCTCGCTGCAGCTTCCACCGGCGCCCGCCTGGATCCACCACTGCTGCTCGCCCTGGACGAGATCGGGAACCTGTCGCCGTTGCCGTCCCTGCCGGTGCTGATGGCCGAAGGCGGTGGCACCGGCATCACCACCATGACCGTGCTGCAGTCCCTGTCCCAAGCGCGAGACAAGTGGGGTGACCACGCTGCGGGAGCGATCTGGGACGCGTCCATCGTCAAGATCGTCCTGGGTGGCACCTCCGCAGCGCGCGACCTGCAAGACCTGTCCGCCCTGGTCGGCGAACGCGACGAGCAGACCGACTCCGTCACGCGGGGCGACTACGGCTCACGATCGGTTCAGCAATCAACCAGGCGCGTGGCGGTCATGCCACCCGAGGTGATCCGCACCCTGCCGTTTGGTACCGCCCTGGTCCTGCTGCGCTCCGCGCCACCTCTGGTCACCGACCTGCGTCCCTGGACGCGGCGCCCCGACGCCACCCAGCTCGCCGCCGATCGTGCCGCCGTCGAACGGTCCTTGCGGCGCGCTACCTAGCCGCAACCGAGTGCTGACCGTCCTGCCCGCTCGCACCTGTGCGTGCTTAGCCCGCCGGGCGCGACGGCTCCGGTGCCCTTCGGCGATCGCGACCCCGGGGTGCCGCGCACACCTAACAGTCGACAGCGGTTGCCGATCCGGCACCGCCCGGCAGTTGGAGGTTGCGATGACGATCCCTACCCAGACCTGCGTTGCTGGGTTCATCGTGTCGATGGGCACGCTCGAGCAAACAGTCAAAGGCGTGCACTACGTGCGGGCCCGGGTCGGCGTCGACGCGCCGGTGAACGACCCGGTCGGGCCCGGCCGACCCGCGGGCAGGATCTACTTCTTCCTGTACGTCTATGGCGACGCGGCCGAGCGGGTGTCGCGTCGTTTTCGTAGCGGCGACGTCTTTGTCGCCTCGGGCCGGGTGGGTTACGCCCCGTCGACCGGGAGCGTTTTCGTCGCCGAGCGGATCGGCCACGACGCGAAGCGAACCACCTACCGGGTGGTCCGCACCCGCCAGCGCAGCCGGCGCGCCACCCGCAGCCGCGAGCTCGACGAGCAGGCGACCTCTACCGCGCCGACCGCTGACGCGGCGGTCGCGGCCATCCCCGCGCCAGCCGGCGCCATCTAAGGGGCCCGCGACGATGACCAGCGACCCCACCGACACCGCCGCGCGTCGCACTGGCACGACCGGCCAACAGCCGCCCAACGCGACCCGTGACCAACCCGTTTCCCTCCAACCGCCGCGGATCCCGGTCGTCAACTGGCATGACCTGACCCCTGCCGACGCCCGCGCGCAGTGGCACCGGCTGGACCGGTGGGTGACCCAGGTGCGCAAGGACTACGGCCTCGCGCCCAACGTCATCCCGCCGCTGTGGCACCGCCACCCGGAGCTCGTGTGGGAGCTGTCCGCGCTGCACACGTACTGGCTCAACGCCTACGGCCCCGGCGCGCAAGCCACGTCGCCGCTGATGTTCCAACGGTACTTCGCCGAATCGCGCACCCGGCTGCGCGAGTGGGTCGCGACCTGCGGAACGAAGATCGACACCGACCGACCGACCCGGCAGACCGCTTGGCCCGGCGAAGCGCCGCACACCATCGCCCCCGAGCGACCCATCGTCGACCGTCAGGCCGACTTCCAGGCGTTCGTGACCGCGGACGTCGCCCGGCGCCGGGAAGCTGCAGGCGCCGATCGGGGAGTGTTGACGCTGTTGATTGGCCAGGACTGGCTCGGTCAGACCGAGGCTGGTGCGTCATGACCGGCCCCGACGATCCGTCATGGCGAGAGCGCGCCGACCGGGTCGCGATGGACGACAGCGAGCACACCAGCGCACTGCGCCCGCACCGCATCATGACCGGACACCTGTGGATGGCACTGCGCACCCTGGGTTTCGATTCCGGGCGTGTCCTGGTCCACGGCGACGACCCGACCGCGTTCCTCGGCCATCCCCAGGCTAAAGGCCACGGCTTCGCCTCACTGACCGCAACCGTCGGCCCGGCCGATCATCTCGGCTACCCAGTCCAGGCCGAGAAGTTCACCGACGTCACCGAGCGATTCGACCTCGTCATCGGCGCCCTGCCGTACAACGACGTCAAGTTCACCCACCCCGCCCACCAGACGCAACGCAACGCCTGGCAGGACCTGCTGACCCTGGCCTCCCTGAACCTCACCAGACCGGGCGGACTCACCGTCATCCTCGCCTCCCACGACCTGCTCGACTCCCCCCACACCAAGGTCCGACAGCAGATTGCCGACCAAGCCGAACTCATCGGAGCGGTGCGCCTACCCGGCGGCATCCAACGCAACATCGCCGGCACCGACAACCCGACCGACCTGCTGCTCCTGCACCGCGCAGCGCCCGGCACGGTGCGCCAAGAGCTCGACTTCATTTACGCAGCCCCGATCACCGTTGACGGTCGGATGCTCCTGCTGAACAACTACTTCGACGAACGACCCGACTACGTGCTCGGACAGATTGGCGTCGATCCCTTCAACGGCGGCCCGAACGCGCTGACCGTAACCGCCGACCCAGCGCTGTTCGAGGCCGACCTGAGCGACGCCCTGGAGGACATCGCCACCCAGGCGCGCCAGGCAGGCCTGACGTACGAGTCGCGCGCCACCCGCCTCGACGTCGCAGCCCACGATGCGGAGCAACACGCGGTGGGCGGCGCGAGTCTGAACGCGGCACCGGCGATGGACCGAGAGCCGGGCACCAGTGACGACGCGCCCGACTGGGACGACCCAGCCCACGGCGAACCAGGGCTCGGACTCTGGTGAACGGACCCGCGCTCGAGCGGGGCGGGACTTCCTCAGCCGCCGCCGTGAGGACGGTGACCGTCCGGCCCGTTCACACGATGACGCTCATAGGCGGGCCATCATTGCTCTCGCCGAGCCGTCGCTTGTTGGACTTCTTCGAGTCCTTCGACTTCTTGACACCGTCCGAGTTGGGGGACTTCTTCTTGGACGCGCTCACCCGTTTTGGGTGCGGGTCCTTCTTTGGGCCGAGCGGATTCGCCCCAGGCGCAAGCATCCGCTCGAGGATGTCGGCCGTCTTTGGGTTCACAAGCTCATTTGGCTCGATGTAGTGCACCCGCGTGATCTCGGTGGAGGTGTGTCCGAGCAGCTCGGCGGCAAGGTCAATACCGCCGGCCCGATCGATGGTCGTGGCTACCGTCCGACGAAACGCATGCGGCGTCACCCCTGCCGCATCCGACTTCTTCAGGACGGTCCGCAGCGTGCGCCGGAAGTTGTTTGTCGTGATCGGGGTGTCGTTGCGGGTGAAGAAGACCAGGTGTTCCGGTTCGACGTCGCCGATTCTCGCGAGGCGCTGTGCCAGCGCTGTGGCTGCGAACGCGGGGATGGTCACGGTCCGCCGCGATCTGTTTGTCTTTGGGTGGTCTTGACGGAACGTCGGTCCATCGTCGAGCGAGATGATCGTGCCGGCGATCCGCACCGTCGGCGGCATCGTTTCGAGGTCCACGTCGCAACGGCGCAGGGCAAGCACCTCACCGATTCGGGCCGATGTGCCGAGCATCGTCTCGATGATCGCCCCTACCTGCCCATCAGGCTTCGGTCCTGGCTTGCCATCGGGATGTCGCTCCCACGCGGCCACCATTGCTCGGACGATTTCAACCGTCTCCAGCGTCAGAGCGCTGGCCTGGTGCGCGGGCTGATGCAGAGTCTCGACCCCGGCGACGGGGTTGCGGTCGATCGCCTCCCAGCGCACCGCAAGCTTGAAGCACAGGTTGAGCACGACCTTCGCCTTCTGTGCTCGGTTGTAGCTGAGCTGGTACAGCTCCTTGAGCAGCCGGTCGACTTTGCGCACAGTGATCTCTCGCAGCGTGAAGTGCTCGAAAGCCGGGAGCACGAGGGTGCGCATGTCCCGCTCGTACCTGTACCGGGTACTGGGGGCCAGCCGGTGGGAACCGTCAAGGCTTGCCAGCCAGGCGTCAACCAGGTCAGTGAAGGGCGAGTCCGCCGTCAGCTCATCGGTGCCTGCGGTAGCCAGCTCGTCGGTGGCAATCTTGCGTTTGACCTTGCGAAGTGCTTCGGCTTTGGATCGTCCGGTGGCCTTGACCTTGCGCGGTCGACCGGCGTGATCGCGGAATCGGACTTCGGCCTGGATCTTGCCGCTGGGGGTTTCCTCGAAGTAGGTCTCGCCGTAAGCGCCGATAGGTGTGCGCGGTCGTGCCACCGTCGATCACCGCTTCCCGTATCCGGGCGCGATGCCAGCCGACTGCTCGCGGCACTGCTCGAGCCACGCGCGCACGTCCGAGGCCGCGTACCGCACGTGATTGCCGATCTTGTAGGCGGTGGGGCCTTCACCCTTGGTCCGCCAGTCCTTGATCGTCTTGATCGGCACCCCCAGAAGTTCCGAGAGGGCATCGATACTCATCAGCGGCTCAAGCCCGCCGCTGGGCATGGAGTTGGTCTTCATGCACGACAGGTGTGCGGCCCGCTCCAGCCACCTCGGCCTGGCTCGGACGTGGCTTCGGCCGGACGGCCGGTGACCACACTCGGTGCGGGCCCCGCGGAGGAGTTTTTCCCCTGTTTTTCCCCTGTGACTCAATTTCGGCGACCTTTCGGTTGCGGTCACCGTCCATCTCGGAGAACAAGAATAGCCCCGGACCTGCACATATGCAGGTCCGAGACCATCTCACACGGTCGGGCTGACAGGATTTGAACCTGCGACCCCCTGACCCCCAGTCAGGTGCGCTACCAAGCTGCGCTACAGCCCGCCGGCCCCGGAGGGCCAGCGGAAACACTACCTCACCGACGCCCCGACTCCCGACCCGCCCCCGCGCGAGCCAAGCGGGGACCAACCGAGACGGGCAGACGTCGTCGGGCACGACCAGCGGCCCCGCCCGCAGTCACCGCCACGGCCGACCCCCCGCCCCCACAAGGCCCTCGGACGGCCAACGCGACCGGACGCCCGTCCGGCACCAACGGAGCCGAGCAACAGCCCCCAAACAACAGCAAACCCCGGCCGCCGAACCCCTTCGGGTCCAGCAACCGGGGCCGCCTCACCTCACAAGCCTCAACGCCGACGCTTCTCCCGAACCCGCACGGAGATCGAGATCGGCGTCCCCTCGAACCCGAACGTCTCCCGCAGCATCCGCTCGATGTACCGCCGGTACCCGGCCTCAAGGAACCCGGTGGTAAAGAGCACGAACCGCGGCGGACAAGTAGCCGCCTGCGTGGCGAACAGGATCCGAGGCTGCTTCCCCCCACGCAACGGGTGCGGGTGCGACGCCACGAGCTCCCCCAGGAACGCATTCAGCTTCCCGGTAGAGATCCGCGTCTCCCACGAAGCCAGCGCGCGCTCCAGCGCCGGAACCATCCGGTCCGTGTGCCACCCCGTCTTCGCGGAGAAGTTGATCCGCGGCGCCCACTGCACCTGCACCAGGTCCTGGTCGATCTCGCGCTCGAGGAACGGGCGACGGTCCTCGTCCATCAGGTCCCACTTGTTGTACGCGATCACCAGCGCGCGGCCGGCCTCGACCACCTGAGAGATCACGCGGGTGTCCTGCTCGGTCATCTTCACCGAGGCGTCCACCAGCACGACGGCGACCTCCGCCTTCTCGATCGCGGTCTGCGTGCGCAGGGACGCGTAGAAGTCGGCACCCGAGGTCTGGTGCACGCGGCGGCGGATGCCGGCGGTGTCGACGAACCACCACGGCTTGCCCTTGAGCATCACCAGCTCGTCGACCGGGTCGCGCGTGGTGCCGGCGACGGAGTCGACGACCACGCGGTCCTGCCCGAGGATCTTGTTCAGCAGCGACGACTTGCCGACGTTCGGCCGCCCGACCAGGGCGACCCGGCGCGGGCCCCCCTCGGGGATCTCAGCGCCATGGGCGGAGACGGTCGGCAGCGCCTTCATGGCGGCGTCGAGCAGGTCGCCCGTGCCGCGCCCGTGCAGCGCGGAGACGGGGTGCGGCTCGCCGAGGCCCAGGCTCCACAGGTCGGTCGCGTCCGACTCGGACCGCGGCCCGTCGACCTTGTTGGCGCACAGCACGACCGGCTTGCCGGCCTTGCGAAGCAGCTTCACGACGCGCTCGTCGGTCGCCGTCGGGCCCACCTGGGCGTCGACGACGAACAGGACGGCGTCGGCCAGCGAGATCGCGATCTCCGCCTGCTCGGCCACCCGCGCGGCGATGCCCTTGGCGTCGACCTCCCAGCCACCGGTGTCGATCACGGTGAAGTGGCGCCCGGCCCACTCGGCGCGGTAGTTCACCCGGTCACGGGTCACGCCGGGCTTGTCCTCCACGACGGCCTCGCGGCGGCCGAGGATGCGGTTCACCAGCGTCGACTTGCCCACGTTCGGGCGGCCGACGACGGCCAGCACCGGGAGCGGGGCCGACGGCCCCTCGCCCTCGGGGCCGGCCCCGGAGCCGTCGAGCAGCTCCTGGTCGTCGTCCTCGAGCTCGTACTCGGCCATCCCGGCGCGCAGCGCGCGCTCCCGGGCCAGGTCGATCTCAGTTTCGTCCGCGGTCGACACCGCGGTTGCATCGGCCACGACGGGTGCCGTCACGTCAGGCACATACTCGTCGGGCAGGGTCTGGTCAGGTCCACTCATACCCCTATCCTCCCAGCCCGCGGGAGTTACTCCGAACCGGCTCCCGATCGCAGGGGGTCGTCGGTGGGCAGCGCGAGCCCCGTGCGTGCCGCCGCAGAGGTCACCAGGGCGGCCAGCGCGACCCGGATCGCCTCGTTCGCGGCCTCCAGCGCGGCCCGCCCGGACGTGCCCGGCGTGCGCTCCAGCACCAGCGGCCGGCCGAACTCCACCGCCATGCACCGCCCCAGCCCGGGCACGCGCCCGACGCCGTCCCCCGTGCGCCGGGTCCCCAGCATCGCGACCGGGATCACCGGCGCGGGCGCGTTCAACGCGAGCCAGGCGACGCCGGCCTGTGCGCTGGTCGCGTCGCCGCGGCCGCGGGTGCCCTCGGGGAACACCCCGACCACTCCCCCGCGCCGCAGCACGTCCAGCGCGCTGTGCAGCGCGAGCCGCCCGCCGTCCTTCTCGACCGGGATCTGCCCCGCGGCGCGCAGCAGCACGCCGGTGGGCCCAGTGAAGCTCGCCGCCTTGACCAACAAGTGCGCCGGCCGCGGGGTCACCCCCACGAGGATCGGCCCGTCGATGGCGCTGGTGTGGTTCGCGGCGAACAGCACCGGCCCGCTCGCCGGCACGTGCGCCAGCCCGGTCACCTGCGTGTCCCACACCCCGTAGGCGAGAAAATGCCCGACCCAGTGCGACCAGCGCGGCCCCCACGCCGACGGCCCGGTCCGCTCGGTGCCAGTCACCCCTGGCGTCCGGCGACGCGGGCGACCACGTCGAGCACGGCCTGCACGGTCTGCTCGAGGTCCAGGTCGGAGGAGTCCACCGTCGTCACGCCGTCGGCCGCGACGTGGAACTGGACCACCGTCGAGTCGTCGGCGTCGCGGCGAAGCACCTGGTCGCGGGTGGCGAGCATCGCGGCGGCACTGGCGCTGCCATGGACGTCAAGAGCGCGGCGCGCGAGCCGGGCGTCCTCGCTCGCCGTGAGCAGCACGCGAACGTCGGCGTCGGGCGCCACCACCGTGGTGATGTCGCGGCCCTCAGCGAGCACGCCGCGCCCGCCGGAGAACGAACCGGGCAACGCCTGCGCGGCGATCTCCGCGCGCTGGCGCCGGATGAGCTCGGCGCGCACCGCAAGATTCGTGGCGACCGCGCTGACGGCGGTCGAGATGGCGGTGTCGCGGATCGCCTCGCCGACGTCCACACCGCCCACGAACACAGTCGGCGCAGCAGGGTCGACGCCCATTACCAGCGGCAGCGCGACGACCTGGGCGGCCACGGCGTCGGCGTCGTCCAGCCGGACGCCGCGCTCGAGGCACCACCACGTCGCGGCGCGGTACATCGCGCCGGTGTCGAGGTAGGCGAGCCCGAGCCGGGCCGCGACGCGCTTGGACACCGAGGACTTACCGGAACCGGACGGCCCGTCGATCGCGATGACGAGCGGGAGGGGAACGGTGGTCGTGCCGAGCATGGAAGGTCCTATCAGCTGGCGAGGCGCCAACCGCGTGCGGTCAGCTCCTTCTGGAGGTGGTCGGCGCGGCCGGGCAGCACCCAGACCGCGGCCATGCCGACGGGCCGGCCCGAGGAGTGCTCGAGCTGCAGGTCCTCGAGGTTGACGCCTGCGGCGCCGACATCGGTGAGCAGCCGCGCGAGCTCGCCGGGTGCGTCGGGCACGAGCACGGTGACGACCGCGTACGCCCGCGGAGTACCGCCGTGCTTGCCGGGGATCCGGGCCACGCCGGCGTTGCCGTCGGCGATGGTGCGGGCGAGCACGCCGAGGGCGCCGGGCACGCTCTCGGGCGCGGCGCCGGGGGCGGCGGCCTGCGCGAGGGCGTCGATGATGCGGTCCAGGTCGGCGCGCATCTCGACGAGCACCGGCCCGATCGACTCGGCGTTGGCCGCGAGGATCGAGGTCCACAGCGCGGGGTCGCTCGCGGCGATCCGGGTCACGTCGCGCAGCCCCTGGCCGGACAGGTCCAGGGCGGCGGGCTCGGCGTCGCGCAGCCGGGCGGCCACCAGGCTCGCGGCGACCTGCGGCACGTGCGAGATGACCGCGACGGCGTCGTCGTGCGCGCGCGGGTGCATCGCGACGGGCACGGCGCCGAGGTCGGCCGCCAGCGTCCGCACGGCGAGCAGGGCCTCGCGGGACGACTCCCCCGAGTCGGTGATGACCCAGGGGCGGCCGAGGAACAGGTCCGGCAGCGCGCCGGCCGGGCCGGAGCGCGCCCCGCCCGCCATCGGGTGCGAGCCGACGTACCTGCTCAGGTCGGCGCCCGCGGCGCGCAGCGAGTCGAGCACGTGGCCCTTGACGCTCGCGAGGTCGGTGACGATCGCCGTCGGGTGCGCGGCCAGCTCGGCCAGCACGACGTCGGCCGTCACGTCGGGCGGCGCGGCGACGACCACGAGGGTGACCGGGGCGTCGTCGGGCCGGGCGGTGCGGCCCGCCCCGACGTCGCGCGCCAGGGCGAGCGCGGTGCGCGAGGGGTCCCACAGCACGACGTCGACGCCGCGGGTGGACAGGCCCAGCCCGACGCTCGCGCCGAGCAGGCCGGTGCCGACGACCCGCACCGGGCCGCGCGTGGCGACCGGAGCGGGGGCGTCGAGGCTCACGCCGCGGTCACATCCCGACCGTGGACATCAGCGACCCGACCTCGGGCTGGGACAGCACGCGGGTCGTGCCCGAGCGCAGGTCGCCGAGCCGGATCGGGCCGATCTGGGTGCGCACGAGGCGGTTGACCGGGTGGCCGACCTCCTCGAACAGGCGACGCACGATGCGGTTGCGGCCCTCGTGCAGCACGATCTCGACGAGCGCGGCCTGCGGGGTGGAGTCGACCACGTGGTACTTGTCGACCTTGGCGATGCCGTCCTCGAGCATGATGCCGTGCAGCATCTTGTTCGCGACGTTCGAGGCCACGCGGCCCTCGACGTACGCGAGGTAGGTCTTGGGGACCACGTGCGACGGGTGCGCGAGCCGGTTGGCCAGCTCGCCGTCGTTGGTGAGCAGCAGCAGCCCCTCGGTCTCGGCGTCGAGCCGGCCGATGTGGAACAGGCGCTCGTCGCGGTCGGCGACGAAACGGGCCAGGGACGGGCGACCCTCGGGGTCGTGCATCGTGGAGACGACGCCGAGCGGCTTGTTCAGCGCGATCGTCACCAGCGAGGTGTCGAGCTGGATGCGCATCCCGTCGAGGTGGATGATCGCCTTGGCCGGGTCGACCCGCACGCCGAGCTCGTGCATCTGGACGCCGTCGACCGTGACGCGACCGGACGAGATGAGGTCCTCGCACGCGCGCCGCGAGCCGAGACCCGCGGTGGCGAGCACCTTCTGCAGGCGGATGCCGTCGGCGACGTGCACGTCACGTTCGGGCTCGGGCGGGGTCACCGGACGGGCCGGTCGGCCGAGCGTGGGCCGCTGCCGGGCCGGCGCTCCGCCGGAGGTGCGACCCGCTCCCCGCTGTCCGCGTTCCGGGCGATTGCCACCAGTGCTCGTGCTCACGTGTCATCTCCTGCTACATCGTCTACGCCTTCGAAGGCGTCGAAATCTGGAAGGTACGGTGCCAGGGGCGGCATCTCTTCGAGCGAACCCAGCCCCATCCGCTCCAAGAAGTATCCCGTAGTCCCGTACAGGACGGCACCGCTGGTCGGATCGACGCTCACTTCGGCGACCAGGCCGCGCGAGGTGAGGGTCCGCACGACGCCGTCGACGTTGACCCCGCGCACCGCCGAGACCTGCCCGCGGGTGACCGGTTGACGGTACGCGATCACGGCGAGGGTCTCGAGCGCGGCCTGGGTCAGGCGCGCCGTCTGGCCCTCGAGCACGAAGCGGCCGACGACGTCCGCGTACGCGGGGGCCGTGTAGATCCGCCAGCCGTTGCCGGCGCGGCGCAGGTCGAACCCGCGGGGCCGGGTTGCGGGCTGCCCCGCCTCGCCAGCCTGCCCGACGACGGCCTCGCCCCGGTACTCCGCCGCGAGCTCGCGGCACAGCTCCTCGACGACCGCCGTCGGCAGCGCGAGCACGCTCGCGAGCTGGACCGCGGGGATCGGCTCGTCCGCGACCATGAGCACGGCCTCGAGCGCGGCGAGCGCGCCGCCGGGCAGGTCCGCGACGTCGAACGCGAGCTCGTCCGCCGCGATGCCGGCCGCGACCGCTTGGGCGGCCTGGCTCACGTCGGCGGCCTCCGGCACGTCGGCGGCCTCAGGCACGTCCGTAACCGCATCCACGTCGGCAGCCTCGTCCGCGCTGGTCTGGGACTCGCTCATGTGGTCTCCTCCACGTCGTCGTAATCGTCGACGACCTCGATCTCGCCCTTGTCGGTCCCGGTCCACCGCACCGTCAGCTCCCCGAGCGGGGTGACCTGCTCGAACCCGACCGCGCCCTCCCGGAACAGCTCCAGCAGCGCGAGGAAGCGGACGACGACGACCAGCGGCGAGCCGGCGTCGGCCACGAGGGTGCGGAACGACGCCGCCCCGCCGCGACGCAGGCGCTCGACCAGGATCGCGGCCTGCTCGCGCACGCTCACCGCCGGCGCGTACACGTGGCTGAGGTCGACCGCCGGCGCCGGCGCGCGCGGCGCGATCGCCTTGGCCGCGAGCGCGGCGAGCTGCTCGGGGCCGATCTGCCACACGAGCTCGGGCAGCAGCGCCGCGAGCTGCGGCTCGAGCGAGACGGTGCGCGGGTAGCGGCGACCCTCCGCGGCGAGCCGGACGGCGATCGCGGCGGCGACCTCCTTGTACGCGCGGTACTGCAGCAGCCGCGCGAACAGCAGGTCGCGGGCCTCGAGCAGCTCGAGGTCCTCGGCGTCCTCGACCGCGCCCGCGGGCAGCAGTCGGGCGGCCTTGAGGTCGAGCAGCGTCGCGGCGATCACCAGGAACTCGCTGGCCTGGCTCAGGTCCCACTGCGGGCCACCCGCGGCGTCCGACGCGCGCAGGTACCCGATGAACTCGTCGGTGACCTCGGCGAGCGCGACCTCGGTGATGTCGAGCTTGCGCTTGGAGATCAGGCCGAGCAGCAGGTCGAACGGGCCGGAGAAAATCTCCAGGTGGACCTCGAACGCCGACGACCCGATCGGGCTGACGACGGCGTCGGGCTGCCCGGCGGCCGCTGGAACTGCGTTCTCGGGCAGAGCGTCAGGCTGCGTCGCCACGCGCGACGAGCTCCCGGGCGAGCTGGCGGTACGCGGTGGCGCCCGCGTGGGTCGGCGCGTAGGTGGTGATCGGCTCGGCGGCGATCGAGGAGTCCGGAAACTTCACGGTGCGCCCGACGACGGTGTGCAGCAGCGTGTCGCCGAACGCCTCCTTGACCCGGTTGATGACCTCGCGCGAGTGCAGCGTGCGCGAGTCGTACATCGTGGCGAGGATGCCGTCGACCTCGAGGCGCGGGTTGAGGCGGTCGCGGACCTTCTCGATGGTCTCGACGAGCAGCGCGACGCCGCGCAGCGCGAAGAACTCGCACTCGAGCGGGATCAGCACGCCGTGCGAGGCGGTGAGCGCGTTGACGGTCAGCAGCCCGAGCGAGGGCTGGCAGTCGACCAGGATGACGTCGTAGTCGTCGAGCACCGGGCGCAGCACGCGGCTGAGCGCCGACTCGCGGGCCACCTCGCCCACGAGCTGGACCTCCGCGGCGGACAGGTCGATGTTCGCCGGCAGCAGGTCGAGGTTCTTGATCCCTGTGCTGCAGATGATGTCGTGGATGGACGCGTTGCGTTCCATCAGCAGGTTGTACACGGTGAGGTCGAGCTCGTGCGGGCTCACGCCGAGGCCGACGGACGCGGCGCCCTGCGGGTCGAAGTCGACGACCAGCACGCGCCGGCCGTACTCCGCGAGCGCGGCGGCGAGGTTGATCGTGGTGGTCGTCTTGCCGACGCCACCCTTCTGGTTGCACAGGGCGATGATCCGCGCCGGACCGTGCGACGTCAGCAGGGCGGGGATCGGGAAGATCGGCAGGAGCCTGCCGACCGGGTCCAGAAGGGCTGCCTCCGCTGTGGCGGACGTTCCGGAACTGGTCTGGCTGCTCACGCACTCAAGTTACCCCAGCGGCTCGGTGGGTCGACGCACAAACGCGCCGCGCGTGGCGACGTGCGGTTTTGCCTGCCTCGTCCGCCTCGAACAGCGCCGTGCGCGAGGGAGCTCAGCCCAGCGCGCGCGGGTGCGAGGCGGCGTAGACCTCGCGCAGGGTATCGGGCGTGACGAGCGTGTAGATCTGCGTGGTCGTGACCGACGCGTGCCCGAGCAGCTCCTGCACCACGCGCACGTCCGCTCCCCCGGCCAGCAGGTGCGTGGCGAACGAGTGCCGCAGGGTGTGCGGCGAGATGTGCTCGGCACCAGGCAGCTGCGCGCGACGCGCGGCGGCCCGCAGCACGGCCCACGCGCTCTGCCGGCTCAGGCGCGCCCCGCGGGCGTTGAGGAACAGGGCTGGGGTGCCTAGGCCGTGCGCGGCCAGCATCGGCCGGGCCCGCACGAGGTAGTTCTCCACCGCCTGCACGGCGTACGACCCGACCGGGACCATGCGCTCCTTGCGGCCCTTGCCGAACAGCCGGACCGAGGCACGGTCCACCGTCAGGTCGACGTCGTCGACGTCGAGCCCGATCGCCTCGGAGATCCGGGCGCCGGTGGAGTACAGCAGCTCGAGCAGCGCGCGGTCGCGCAGCGGGCCGGGGCCGTCGCCGACGCTCGCAGCCTCGAGCAGGCGTTCGACGTCGGACGTCGAGATCGCCTTGGGCAGGCGCTTGGGCTGGGCCGGGGGCCGGACGGCGCTCGCCGGGTCGACGGTGACCAGCCCCTCCAGCGCGCAGAACCGGTGCCAGCCGCGCACGGCGACCACCGCGCGCGCCGTGGACGACGGCGACAGCAGCGCGCCGCCGTCGGACCCGGTGCGCAGCGCGACGACGAACTCCTCGACGTCGGCCGCGGTGATGCTGGTCGGCGTGCGGCGGCCGCGGGCCTCGAGGTGGGCGACGTACCGGTCGAGGTCGCGCCGGTAGGCCGCCAGGGTGTTGACCGACAGCCCGCGCTCGACGGCGAGGTGCGCGAGGTACTCCTGCACGACGACGCGCAGCGTGCCGGGCTCCGGGGTAGAGCTCACCCCTGGATCGATCGAGACCGACGGCTCAGGCACGATCGATCAGAAGGGCAGGAACGGGTCGACTGCCACCGCGAGGAACAGCAGGGTCAGGTACGTGATCGACAGGTGGAACAGGCGCATCTCGCCGAGCTTGACCGTGCCGGGGTGCAGCGCGCGGCGGTAGAGCCCGATGCACGCCGCCAGGAACCACAGGCCGAGGCCGAGCGCGGCGACCGCGTACACCCACGTCATCCCGGCCAGCGGCACGAGCGCGAGCGAGCAGACGATCATCGCGACCGCGTAGGTGATGACCTCGGTGGCGACCTTCTTGTCCCCGGCGACCACGGGCAGCATGGGCACGCCGGCGGCGGCGTACTCCTTGCGGAACTTCATCGACAGCGGCCAGTAGTGCGGCGGCGTCCAGAAGAAGATCACGCCGAACAGCGCGACGGGCGCCCAGGTGAGCGAGCCGGTGACCGCCGACCAGCCGATGAGCACGGGCATGCACCCGGCGATCCCGCCCCAGACGATGTTCTGGGGCGTGCGGCGCTTGAGGATCATCGTGTAGCCGACGACGTAGATGACGATCGCCCCGGCGGTCAGCGCGGCCGCCACCGGGTTGACGACCAGGGCGAACCACACCAGGGCGAGCGCGCCGAGCACGAACCCGAAGACGAGCGCCGCGCGCGGCGAGATCTCCCCGGTCACGAGCGGGCGCCGCTTCGTGCGGTTCATGAGCTGGTCGATGTCGCGGTCGATGTAGCAGTTCAGGACGTTCGCCGAGCCGGCCGCGGCGGTGCCGCCGACCAGGGTGGCGAGCACCAGCGCGACGGACGGGAACCCGCGCTCGGCCAGGATCATCGTCGGGACCGTCGTGACGAGCAGCAGCTCGATGATCCGCGGCTTGGTCAGCGCCACGTACGCGCCGACGCGCTCGCGCACCCGAGCCAGCCCGACGGCGTCCGACCCCACCCGCGAGGGCCGCAGCCGCGCGACGCGGGCCGGCACCACCCGGGGTTCGCCGGAGGTGTCATCGATCGGGATCGGGCTCGAGAGGCGCACGCGCGTGGTTTCTTCCATTCGTATCGACGGGACATCGCCGGGTCATCGACGAGGCGGGCCAGGACATCAGGAGATCGGAGGCCATGTTACGGCCGAACACGCGCACGCGAACCCCTCTACGGCGCCCGATCGTGTGACTTTGGTCCCGGGCGCCCGTCGTCGTCCACGGTGCGGCCCAGCGGTACCGCACGCGCCAGGGTCGGTAGGCTCAGTTCGGGCCACCCCGGTCATGGGGCAGGCCAGCGGTTCGAGGGTTGTCGCGACGTCCTGGGTCGAGCAGATCCGGGCAGGGAAGAGGTTCGGTGAACGTGTTCGCCCCGGCCAACCAGGTCAAGTGGTCAGATCTCGATCGAAAGGCCGTGGACACCGTCCGCGCCCTCGCAGCGGACGCCGTGGAGAAGGTCGGCAACGGCCACCCGGGCACCGCGATCAGCCTGGCGCCGGTCGCCTACCTGCTGTATCAGAACCGGATGCGGCTGAACCCCTCCGACCCGACCTGGCTGGGCCGCGACCGGTTCGTCCTCTCGTGCGGGCACTCGTCCCTGACGCAGTACATCCAGCTGTTCATGGCCGGGTACGGCCTCGAGCTCGAGGACCTGGAAGCGCTGCGGACCTGGGGCTCGAAGACGCCGGGTCACCCCGAGTTCCGTCACACCGCGGGCGTGGAGATCACGACCGGTCCGCTCGGCCAGGGCATCGCGTCCGCCGTCGGCATGGCGATGGCCTCGCGCCGCGAGCGCGGGCTGCTGGACCCCGACGCCGCGCCGGGCACGAGCCCGTTCGACCACTCGATCTACGTCATCGCGTCCGACGGCGACCTGCAGGAGGGCGTCTCCGCGGAGGCGTCCTCGATCGCCGGCACCCAGGAGCTGGGCAACCTCACCGTGATCTGGGACGACAACCACATCTCGATCGAGGGCGACACCGACATCGCGTTCACCGAGGACGTCCTGGCGCGGTACGCCGCGTACGGCTGGCACACCCAGCTCGTCGACTGGACCTCCGGCGGCACCGAGTACGTCGAGGACATCGACGCGCTCAACGCGGCCCTCGACGCCGCCAAGACCGACCCGCGGCCCTCGATCGTCGGGCTGCGCACGATCATCGCGTGGCCGTCGCCGACCAAGCAGAACACGCACGGCTCGCACGGCTCCAAGCTCGGCACCGCGGAGGTGCGCGGCCTGAAGGAGGTCATGGGCTTCGACCCCGACAAGGCGTTCGACGTCGACCCGGCCGTCCTGGCGCACACCCGCGCCGTGGGCGAACGCGGTGCGGCAGACCGCGCCGCCTGGCAGACCGGCTACGACGCGTGGCGCCTGGCCAACCCGGACCGCGCTGCCCTGCTCGACCGGCTGCAGGCCGGCCAGCTGCCCGAGGGCTGGGCGGAGTCCCTGCCGGTGTTCGCCCCCGGCAAGGCCGTCGCCACCCGCGCCGCCTCGGGCGAGGTCCTGTCGTCGATCGCCGCCGTGCTCCCCGAGCTGTGGGGCGGCTCGGCCGACCTCGCCGGCAGCAACAACACCACGATGAAGGGCGAGCCGTCGTTCATCCCGGCCCGCCACTCCACCACCGAGTTCGCCGGCACCGAGTACGGCCGCACGCTGCACTTCGGCATCCGCGAGCACGCGATGGGCGCCATCCTGACGGGCATCTCGCTGCACGGCCTGACCCGGCCCTACGGCGGCACGTTCTTCACGTTCAGCGACTACATGCGCGGCGCCGTGCGCCTGGCGTCCCTGATGGGCATCCCGGTCACGTACGTGTGGACGCACGACTCGATCGGCCTCGGCGAGGACGGCCCGACCCACCAGCCGGTCGAGCACCTCGCGGCGCTGCGCGCCATCCCCGGCCTGTCGATCGTGCGGCCGGCGGACGCCAACGAGACCGCCCAGGCCTGGAAGTCGCTCCTCGAGCGCAACTCCGGCCCGGTCGGCCTGATCCTGACCCGCCAGAACGTGCCGACCTTCCCCCGCGGCACCGAGGGCTTCGCGCCCGCCGCGGGCCTCGACAAGGGCGCGTACGTGCTCCTCGAGGCAACCGGCGGCATCCCCGCGGTCATCCTCATCGGCACCGGCTCCGAGGTGCAGCTCGCCGTCGAGGCGCGCACGATCCTCGAGGCCGAGGGCATCGCCACCCGCGTGGTGTCCATGCCGAGCCAGGAGTGGTTCGCCGAGCAGTCCGACGCCTACCGCGAGCAGGTCCTGCCGGCCGCGGTCAAGGCCCGGGTGTCCGTCGAGGCCGGGATCGCGCTCTCGTGGCACAAGCTCGTCGGCGACGCCGGCCGCTCCGTGTCGCTCGAGCACTACGGCGCGTCGGCCGCCGCCGAGATCCTCTTCGAGGAGTTCGGCATCACCACGGCCGCCGTCGTGGCCGCAGCGCGGGAGTCCCTCGCAGCCGCCGCCGCCGGTGCGACGCCGTCGAGCACCCCGAGCGCACCGACGCAGTCCAGAGCGGGAGACCAGCTCTGACCTGCGGCCACCTCGCAGCACCGACGCCCGACGCCTCCGCCAGTACGCGC
The DNA here is from genome assembly GCF_045689905.1 of Pengzhenrongella phosphoraccumulans. Classification (NCBI taxonomy): domain Bacteria; kingdom Bacillati; phylum Actinomycetota; class Actinomycetes; order Micrococcales; genus Pengzhenrongella; species Pengzhenrongella phosphoraccumulans. The sequence goes on from NZ_CP144210.1 coordinate 120,118, forward strand.
GGGGGCGTCGGGCCCGGACGGCACCAACCAGGAGGACGGTCATGACCGAGAACCCATCCATGCCGACGCCGCTCGACACTCTGGCCCGGGCGGGGGTCGCCATCTGGCTCGATGACCTGTCCCGCGAGCGCCTGCGCTCCGGGAGCCTCGCCGCCCTGACCCGCACCCACCGGGTCGTGGGCGTGACCACCAACCCGTCGATCTTCGCCGGCGCGCTGGCCAGCGGTTCCGCCTACGACACCCAGCTCGGCGAGCTCGCCGCCGCCGGCATCCCCGCGGCCGACGCCGTCTGGGCCATCACGACCGACGACGTGCGCTCCGCGGCCGACGTGTTCACCGCGCTGCACGTGGCCACCCGCGGCGTCGACGGACGCGTGTCCATCGAGGTGGACCCGCGCCTGGCACTGGACACCGCCGCCACGATCGCCCAGGCCCAGGAGCTGTGGGCGCGGGTGGACCGGCCGAACGTGTTCATCAAGATTCCTGCGACCACGCAGGGCCTGCCCGCCATCACCGCTGCGCTCTCCGCCGGGATCAGCGTCAACGTCACCCTGATCTTCTCCCTCGAGCGCTACCGCCAGGTGCTCGACGCGTTCCTGTCCGGTCTCGAGGGCGCGCGCGCCGCCGGCCTCGACCTCGCCCCGATCGGGTCGGTCGCGTCCTTCTTCGTCTCCCGGGTCGACACCGCCGTTGACCCCCTGCTGGACGCGATCGGCACGCCGGCCGCGGCCGAGCTGCGCGGCAAGGCTGCGATCGCCAACGCGCGGCTGGCCTTCGAGCTGTACCAGCGGATCATCGCCGGCGAGCGCTGGCAGCGGCTCGCCGCCGCCGGTGCCCAGCCGCAGCGCCCGCTGTGGGCGTCGACCGGGGTCAAGGACAAGACCTACGCCGACACCCGGTACGTCGACGAGCTTGTCGCGGACGGCGTCGTCAACACGATGCCCGAGGCCACGCTCAACGCCGTCGCCGACCACGGCGACATCCGGGGGGACACCATCACCGGCACGTACGACGACTCGCGTCGCGTGCTCGACGGCCTCGCCGGCCTGGGCATCTCGATCGATGCCGTCACCACCGCGCTGGAGAGTGAGGGCGTGGCCAAGTTCATCAAGAGCTGGCAGGACCTCCTGGCCACGGTGAGCGCCGGGCTCGCCCGGTCGGCCGCCACGACACCTGAGGGAGACCCCCACCGGTGAGCACGGACGAGGGGCGGCCCGCGGGTGTGCCCAAAGCCGACGACATGAGTGACGCCACCGGCGTCGACACCAGCGGCGACGGCGGCTGGGTGATGTCCTGGGCCGGCGACGGCGAGGAGGCGCTCCTCGAGGTCACCGCCGGGGGCGCCGCCGCGACCGCCGTCGGGCGGCACGCGGCGCGGCTCGCCGACGCGCGCGTCGCGTCGCGCATCGCGGCCAACGACGCCGGCTTGTGGGGCCCCGCGGCGGAGGCGGACTCCGCCCGGCGCCTGGGGTGGACGGCCCTGCACGCCACGACCCGGGCGATCCTGCCCGCGCTCGACCGGCTGCGGGCCGAGCTCGCCGCCGACGGGATCGACCGGATCGTGCTGGCCGGGATGGGTGGTGCGTCGCTGGCGGCCGAGGTCATCACGCAGACCGCCGGGGTGCCGCTGGTCGTGCTCGACTCGACCGACCCCGAGCAGGTCCGGACCGCGCTGGCGGGCGACCTCGCGCGCACGGTGCTCGTGGTGTCGAGCAAGTCCGGCGACACCGTCGAGACCGACTCGCAGCGTCGCGTCTTCGAGGCGGCCTTCACCGTCGCGGGGCTCGACGCCGCGCGGCACCTGGTCGCGGTCACCGACCCCGGCTCGCCGCTGGAGCACCTCGCCCAGCAGGCCGGCTACCGCGCGATCTTCCTCGCCGAGCCGAACGTCGGCGGGCGCTTCTCCGCGCTGTCCGCGTTCGGCGTCGTGCCGGCCGGGCTCGCCGGGGTGGACGTCGCGCGCCTGCTCGACGACGCCGCCGAGGTCGCCGACATCCTCACCCAGGACGAGGACTCCAACCCCGCCATCGTGCTCGCGGCGTCGATCGCCGGGACGACGCCGCTGCGGGACAAGCTCGTGTTCGTCGACGAGGGTTCCGGCCTGATCGGGCTCGCCGAGTGGGCCGAACAGCTCGTCTCGGAGTCCACCGGGAAGGCCGGCCGCGGCCTGCTCCCCGTCGTGACGAACAGCCCCGCCGGTGAGCCGCCCGAGCTCGACCACCCGGCGCGCGACGTGCTCGCGGTGCGGTTCGTGCCGCTCGTCGACGCCGTGGACGACCTGTCCGGGGAGATCGCTCTCCCGGGCGACGAGGTCACCGTCGCCGGGTCGCTCGGCGCGCAGTTCCTGCTCTGGGAGTACGCGACCGTCGTCGCGGGCCACCTGCTCGGGATCAACCCGTTCGACCAGCCGGAGATCGAGGCGGCCAAGGCCGCCGCGCGCGCTCTGCTCGCGGCGACCCCGGAGCCCGAGCCCGCGGACTTCGTCGAGCGTGGCGTCGAGGTGCGGGCCACCGCCGACCTCCTGGCCGACGCCGTCGGCGTCCGGATCGAGACCGTCGCCGGCGTGCTCGACGCGCTGCTCACGAGCGTCCCCGACGACGGCTACCTCGCCGTCATGGCCTTCCTGGACCGCGCCGAGCACGTCGAGCTCGCCACGGTCCGCGACGCGCTGGCCATCCGCACCGGGCGCCCGGTCACGTTCGGCTGGGGGCCCCGCTTCCTGCACTCCACCGGCCAGCTGCACAAGGGCGGTCCCCCGGTCGGGGTCTTCCTGCAGCTCACCGCGACCCCGCTCGTCGACTTCCCCGTCCCCGGCCGGCCCTTCACCTTCGGGCAGCTCATCTCGGCCCAGGCGGCCGACGACGCCGCCGCCCTGGCCGCGCTCGGCCGCCCGATCCTGCGCCTGCATCTCACCTCCCCGGCCGCGCTCGCGCACGTGACCCACCTCCTCCGTTCGAGAAGAGTCCCTGCATGAGCCCGCACAAGGTCACCGCCGACGACAACCCCCTGCGCGATCCTCGCGACCGCCGCCTGCCCCGGATCGCCGGCCCCTCCGGGCTGGTCATCTTCGGGGTCACGGGCGACCTCGCGCGCAAGAAGCTGCTGCCCGCGGTGTACGACCTCACCAACCGCGGGCTGCTCCCGCCCGGCTTCGGGCTGACCGGGTTCGCGCGGCGCGACTGGGAGACGCAGGACTTCGCCCAGATCGTGCACGACTCCGTCAAGAAGTACGCCCGGACGCCGTTCCGGGAAGCGACCTGGCGTCAGCTCGCCGAGGGCATCCGGTTCGTCCAGGGCGAGTTCGACGACGACGAGGCCTTCGAGCGGTTGGCCACCACCGTGCACGACCTCGACGTCGAGCGCGGCACAGGGGGCAACCACGCGTTCTACCTGTCGGTGCCGCCCAGCGCGTTCCCGCTCGTGTGCCGCCAGCTCGCCAAGTCCGGGCTGTCGAAGTCGCGCGAGGGCTCCTGGCGGCGGGTCGTCATCGAGAAGCCGTTCGGGCACGACCTCGCCAGCGCCCGGTCCCTGAACGACGTCGTCTCGGAGGTCTTCGCGCCCGACGACGTCTTCCGCATCGACCACTACCTCGGCAAGGAGACGGTGCAGAACCTCCTGGTGCTGCGGTTCGCGAACCAGATGTTCGAGCCGATCTGGAACGCGCACTACGTCGACCACGTGCAGATCACCATGGCCGAGGACATCGGCATCGGCGGTCGCGCCGGGTACTACGACGGCATCGGCGCGGCGCGCGACGTCATCCAGAACCACCTCATCCAGCTCCTCGCCCTCACCGCGATGGAGGAGCCCGTCTCGTTCTCCGCCGAGGACCTGCGCGCCGAGAAGATCAAGGTCCTCTCCGCGGTCCGGCTGCCGCGCGACCTGGCCAAGCACACCGCCCGCGGCCAGTACTCGGCCGGCTGGCAGGGCGGTGAGGAGGTGAAGGGCTACCTCGAGGAGGACGGCATCCCCGCGTCGTCGGGCACCGAGACGTTCGCCGCGATCCGGGTCGACATCGACACCCGCCGCTGGGCCGGCGTGCCGTTCTACCTGCGCACGGGCAAACGGCTCGGGCACCGGGTCACCGAGATCGCCGTCGTGTTCAAGCGCGCGCCGCACCTGCCGTTCGAGTCGACCGCGACTCAGGAGCTCGGTAACAACGCCCTGGTCATCCGCGTGCAGCCGGACGAGGGCGTCACCATGCGGTTCGGCGCCAAGGTGCCCGGCACCGCGATGGAGGTCCGCGACGTGACGATGGACTTCGGGTACGGGCACGCCTTCACCGAGTCCTCCCCCGAGGCGTACGAGCGGCTCATCCTCGACGTGCTGCTCGGCGACCCGCCGCTGTTCCCGCGGCATGAAGAGGTCGAGCTGTCCTGGAAGATCCTCGACCCGATCACGCAGAGCTGGGCCGCCAAGGGCAAGCCCGAGCCGTACCGCTCCGGCACGTGGGGGCCGGCGTCGGCGGAGGCCATGATGGCCCGCGACGGCCGGACCTGGCGCGCACCGTGACCCGCGCGCGCACCACCAGCAGCCGCACCCACCGCGGCCGCACCAGCAGCAGCACCACCGTCTGGACGAGGAGGCCCTCCCTGTGATCATCGAGATGCCCAGCACCACGACGAACGACGTCAACAAGCGGCTCGTCAAGCTCCGCGACGAGGGCGGCGCGGTCGCGCTCGGTCGCGTGCTCACGCTCGTGATCGACGTCGGCCTGCACGGCGTCGAGGAGGCGATCGCGGCCGCGAACTTCGCCAGCCGCGAGCACCCCTGCCGCGTGATCGTCATCGCGCCGAACCTCGAGCGCGAGACCAACGAGCTCGATGCCCAGATCCGCATCGGCGGCGACGCCGGCGCGAGCGAGGTGATCGTGCTGCACCCGTCGGGCGAGCTGCGCGCGCACGGCGACACGCTGGTGATCCCGCTGCTGCTGCCGGACGCGCCCATCGTGGCGTGGTGGCCGTTCGAGCCGCCGGCCAACCCCGCCGCCGACCCGATCGGCCGGATGGCCCAGCGCCGCATCACCGACTCGACCAAGTGCAGCGAGTCGCTCAAGACGCTGCACCGGTTGAGCACCGTCTACGCCCCCGGCGACACCGACCTGGCCTGGACCCGGATCACGCTGTGGCGCGGGCTCCTCGCCGCCGCGCTGGACCAGCCGCCGTACGAGTCGGTGATCCACGCCGTCGTCGCGGGCAACAGCACGCACCCGAGCGTCGACCTGATCGCCGCCTGGCTCGCCCAGGAGCTGCGCTGCCCCGTGGACATCGAACGGCAGGTGGACGCCCCGGCGATCACGCTGGTCCGCCTGGAGCGCAAGTCGGGCGCGATCGTCCTCGACCGCCCGGACGGCAAGACGGCGGCGCTGCGTCAGCCCGACCAGCCCGAGCACCGCATCGCGCTGCCGATCCGCCAGCTGTCGGAATGCCTGGCCGAGGAGCTCCGCCGCCTCGATGCCGACGAGGTCTACGCCGAGACGCTGACGAAGGGCCTGGCGAGGCTCGGATGAAGCCCCGCGAGGTCGTCGTCCACCCGGACGCCGCCGTGCTGGCCCAGGCCGTCGCGGCCCGCCTGCTGACCCGGCTGCTGGACGTGCAGTCCGTACGCCGCCCCGCGCACCTCGGCGTCACCGGCGGCACCATCGGGATCGAGATCCTCGCGGCGGTGGCCGCGAGTCCGCTGCGCGACGCCGTCGACTGGTCCGGCGTGCACGTGTGGTGGGGCGACGAGCGGTTCCTACCTGTGGGTGACCCCGAACGCAACGAGACACAAGCCCGCCGGGCGCTGCTGGACCCGCTCGCCGACGCCCTGCCCGCCGAGAACGTGCACCCGATGCCGGCCGCGGGCGCGCCCGGGATCGGCTCGCCCGAGGACGCCGCCGCCGCCTACGCCAGCGAGCTGGCCGGGTTCGCCGACGGCGCCAGCGACCTCGGCCTGTTGGCGTTCGACGTCCTGATGTTCGGGATGGGCCCCGACGGGCACGTCGCCTCGCTGTTCCCGGGGAACCCGGCGCTCGACGCGGTGGGCACCGCCGTGGTCGGGGTGCACGGCTCGCCGAAGCCGCCGCCGGAGCGCGTCTCGCTCACCTTCGAGGCGATCCGGGCTGCGCGCGAGGTCTGGGTCGTGGCCGCCGGCGCGTCCAAACGGGCGGCGATCACCGCTGCGCTCGGGGGCGAGCCGGCCGCTGCGCTGCCGGTCGTAGGCGCCGTCGGGCAGGAACGCACCCTGTGGCTGCTCGACGCGGACGCCACCCCGCCCGACTGAACCCGACCAACGCCCCGGCCCCGCAGGGACCGGCACGGATGTCGACACAGACAGCTCGAGCCCGCCCCCGGCGGCGGCACTGCCGCCCGGGACGGGCTCGATCGATCTGTCTGGTGTCAGGCGCCGCCGCGACGCAGCCGCAGGGCGGTCAGCGCCTCGTCGAGGATCGCCTCGCCGTCCTCGTCCGTGCGGCGTTCCTTCACGTACGCGAGGTGGGTCTTGTACGGCTCGTTCTTGACGGGCGCAGGAGGGTTCTCCTGGTCTTGGCCGGCCGGGTACCCGCAGCGCGGGCAGTCCCAGGTCACGGGGGCCGCGAGGCCCGCCTCTTCGGCGAAGCTGGGTCGGGTCTCGTGGCCGTTCGAGCACCAGTAAGAGATCCAGACCCGCGGCGCGCTGTCGCCCCGCTCGGCCTCCCCCATCGGTCCCGCGCCTACGCGAGAACCTCGGATCGCACTACCACTCGCCACGATCGACCTCCGATGTCGTTTGGGTGACGCAGTCAGTTGGTGACGCGCTGAATGAGTCCCAGCAGCACGATCAACACAGCCCACACTACGGCGATCATGATCGTGAGGCGGTTGAGGTTCTTCTCGGCGACGCCCGAGCTGCCGATGCTGCTCGAGACTCCACCGCCGAACATGTCGGACAGGCCACCGCCCTTGCCCTTGTGCAGGAGCACGAGCGGGATGAGGAGCCCGCTGGTGATCACCAGCAGGACCTGGAGAGAGATACGCAGGGCATCCACGTGGCGAGTCGCTTCCTGAAGGTTCGGTCGGCACCGGATTCGGGCGCCGGGTCAAGGGTAGGCGACGAGCGCCTGATCCGGCGACGTCCCGCGCGGGCGGGACGTCGCCGGTTGAAGCTCAGAGGTCGATCCGGATCACAGACCGACGGCGTGCGACTGGTACCGGATGATCTTGGCGAACTCCTCGGCGTCCAGGCTCGCGCCACCGATGAGGGCACCGTCGACGTCGGGCTTCGCCATGATCGACGCGACGTTGCCGGACTTGACCGAACCGCCGTAGAGCACGCGCACGGCGGCCGCGACGGCGTCGGTGTACAGCTTGGCCAGCTCCGCACGGATCGCGCCGCAGACCTCCTGCGCGTCCTCCGGGGTGGCGACCTCGCCGGTGCCGATGGCCCAGACGGGCTCATAGGCGATGACGACCTGCGCTGCCTCTTCCTCGGTCAGGCCCGCGATCGAGCCCCGGAGCTGAGTCAGCGTGTACTCGACCTGGTTGCCGGCCTTGCGGATGTCGAGGCCCTCGCCGACGCAGACGATCGGCACGACGCCCTGGCTGAAGGCCGACTTCGCCTTGGCCGCGACGGTCGCGTCGTCCTCGTGGTGGTACTGGCGACGCTCGGAGTGGCCGACGGCGACGTACGTGGCGCCGAGCTTCGCGAGGAACACCGGCGAGATCTCGCCGGTGTAGGCGCCGGACAGCTGCGCCGAGACATCCTGCGCGCCGTAGACGATCTCGAGCTTGTCGGCGTCGACGAGGGTCTGGACGCTGCGCAGGTCGGTGAACGGCGGCAGGACGGCGACCTCGACGGTCGAGAAGTCGTGCTTGGCGTCCTTGAGGGTCCAGGCGAGCTTCTGCACGAAGTGCGTGGCTGCGTGGTGATCGAGGTTCATCTTCCAGTTTCCCGCCATCAGCGGGGTACGTGCGGTGGCCACGAGGGGCTCCTTCAGTTCGGTGGTTCGATGAGTTTCAGTGACAGTGGTTCAGGCGTCGAGGACGGCGATCCCCGGCAGGGTCTTGCCCTCGAGGAACTCGAGGCTCGCGCCGCCACCGGTGGAGATATGGCCGAACTTGCTCTCGTCGAAGCCGAGCAGGCGCACGGCCGCGGCGGAGTCGCCACCGCCGACGATCGAGAACGCGCCGAGCTCGCCGGCGTCGACCATGGCCTGCGCGAGCCCGCGGGTCCCGGCGGAGAACGCCTCGAACTCGAACACGCCCATGGGCCCGTTCCAGACGATCGTCTTGGCGTCGAGGAGCTTGCTGCGGAACAGTGCGATCGACTTCGGGCCGATGTCCAGGCCCATGCGCTCGTCCGGGATCTGCGTGGAGAGCACGACGTCGTGCGGCGAGTCGGGCGCGAAGCCGTCCGCGACGACCGTGTCGGTCGGCAGGACGATCTCGACGCCGCGCTCCTTGGCGGTAGCGAGGTAGCCCTTGACGGTCTCGACCTGGTCCTGCTCGAGCAGCGACTTGCCCACGGTGTAGCCCTGCGCGGCGAGGAACGTGTACGCCATCCCGCCGCCGATGAGCAGCCGGTCCGCCTTGCCGAGCAGGTTCGCGATGACCCCGAGCTTGTCGGAGACCTTCGACCCGCCGAGCACGACGACGTACGGGCGCTCGGTGTTCTCGGTCGCCTTGCGCAGCGCCGAAACCTCCTTGAGCACCAGGCCGCCGACGGCGGACGGGAGCTTCAGCGCGATGTCGTACACCGACGCCTGCTTGCGGTGCACGACGCCGAAGCCGTCGGACACGTAGAAGTCCGCGAGCTTGGCGAGGTCGTCCGCGAGCGTGCCGCGCACGGCGTCGTCCTTGGACGTCTCGCGCGGGTCGAACCGGATGTTCTCGAGCATGGCGACCTCGCCGTCGCTCAGCGCGGCGACGGTGGCCGTGGCCGATTCGCCGATCGTGTCGGTCGCGAGGTGCACGGGCGCGCCGAGCAGTTCGCCGAGGCGCACGGCGACCGGGGCGAGCGAGTACTTGGCCTCGGGGGCGCCCTTCGGGCGACCGAGGTGTGCCGCCACGACGACCTTCGCGCCGGCGTCGATCAGCTTCTTGAGCGTCGGGACGGCTGCGCGCACGCGGCCGTCGTCGGTGATCGTGGTCCCGTCGAGCGGGACGTTGAGGTCGCAGCGCACGAGCACGCGCTTTCCGCGCAGGTCGCCGAGGTCGTCAATGGTCTTCATGGGGCACTCCGAAGGTCGCAGGTTCTGGGGGTCGTGACGCAGCAGCGTCCGCGTGCTCCGCCGACCCGAGGGTCGCGCGGCGCACGCGGACGCATGTCAGCTGCTCAGATCAGGGAGCGTCAGAGCCGCTCGCCGACGTACGTGGTCAGCTTGACGAGCGAGTTGGAGTAGCCCCACTCGTTGTCGTACCAGGAGACGACCTTGACCAGCGTGCCGCTGACCTTGGTCAGGCCGGCGTCGAAGATCGACGAGGCCGGGTTCGTCACGATGTCCGTGGAGACGATCGGGTCTTCGGTGTACTCAAGGATGCCCTTGAGCCCGGTGGTCTCGGCGGCCGCCTTGATGGCCGCGTTGATCTCCTCGACGGTGGTCTCGCGAGAGGCCGTGAACGTGAGGTCCGTGGCGGAGCCGGTCGGGACCGGCACGCGCAGCGCGAAGCCGTCGAGCTTGCCCTTGAGCTGCGGGAGAACGAGCGCGACCGCCTTGGCGGCACCGGTCGACGTCGGCACGATGTTGATCGCGGCGGCGCGGGCGCGGCGCAGGTCCTTGTGGGGACCGTCCTGCAGGTTCTGGTCACCGGTGTAGGCGTGGATCGTGGTCATGAGACCACTCACGATGCCGACCGCGTTGTCCAGGACCATGGCCATCGGCGCAAGGCAGTTGGTCGTGCAGGACGCGTTGGAGATGATGTGCTGCGTGGCCGCGTCGTAGTCGGTGTGGTTGACACCGACGACGAACGTGCCGTCCTCGTTCTTGGCCGGGGCCGAGATGATGACCTTCTTGGCGCCGGCGGTGATGTGCGCCTTCGCCTTGGTCGCGTCCGTGAAGAACCCGGTCGACTCGATCACGATGTCGGCGCCCAGGGCACCCCAGGGGAGGTTCGCCGGGTCGCGCTCGGCGAGGACCTTGAACGACTTGCCGTCGACGGTGATCGAGCTGTCGTCGAACGTGATCTCGGCGGGGAGCTTGCCGAGGATCGAGTCGTACTTGAGGAGCATCGCGAGCGTCTTGACGTCCGTGAGGTCGTTGACACCCACGATCTCGATGTCTGCCCCGGAAGCCAGAATGGCCCGGAAGAAGTTGCGGCCGATACGGCCAAAGCCATTGATTCCGACGTGAATGGTCACGTTGCCTCCTCAGCGCCGGCCATCGCCGGCGCACACGATTGCCATGACAAATGAATACACACACACTGGAGAGCGTTTCCGGTACCCACGCGAGATTTCGCCTGCTGACCCGCTGCGGGCCACCGGATGAAACGAGCCTATACCGCCGCGTTACCCGGGTCAGGGACCTACGTCACTCGTGAGACGCCGTCAGAGATCGAGCAGGTCAGGGCTCAGTCCGGACTCGGTATCGGGGATCCCCAGGTCGGCCGCGCGCTTGTCCGCCGTGGCCAGCAGCCGGCGGATCCGGCCCGCCACGGCGTCCTTGGTGAGTGCGGGCTCGGCAAGCTTGCCGAGCTCCTCCAGGGACGCGTGCTTGTGCGCGAGCCGCAGCTCGCCGGCCTCGCGCAGGTGGTCGGGCAGCTCCGCGCCCAGGATCTCGAACGCGCGCTCGACGCGCGCTCCGGCGGCCACCGCCGCGCGGGCCGAGCGGCGCAGGTTCGCGTCGTCGAAGTTCGCCAGACGATTCGCCGTGCCCCGCACCTCGCGCCGCATCCGGCGCTCTTCCCAGACCATCATCGCGTCGTGCGCGCCGAGGCGGACGAGCATCGCGCTGATCGCGTCGCCGTCGCGGATGACGACCCGGTCGACGCCGCGGACCTCGCGGGCCTTGGCCGCGATCCCCAGCCGCCGGGCAGCACCCACGAGCGCCAGCGCCGCCTCGGGACCGGGGCACGTGATCTCGAGCGCCGCGGACCGGCCCGGTTCGGTCAGCGAACCGTGCGCCAGGAACGCCCCGCGCCATGCGGCCTCGGCCTCGCCGATGCCACCCGAGACGACCTGCGGGGGCAGGCCCCGGACCGGCCGACCCCGGTTGTCGAGCAGCCCGGTCTGACGCGCGAGGGATTCGCCGTCCTTGACCACGCGCACGACATACCGGCTGCCGCGGCGGATCCCGCCGGCCGACACGACGATGACGTCGCTCGTGTGCCCGTAGACCTCGGCGATCGACTGGCGCAGCCGACGCGCCGCGATCCCGGTGTCGAGCTCCGCCTCGATGACGATCCGCCCCGAGATGATGTGCAGGCCGCCGGCGAACCTCAGGGTCGCCGACACCTCGGCCTTGCGGCAGGAGGTCTTGTCGATGTGGAGCCGAGCGAGCTCATCTTTCACCTGTGCCGTCAGCGCCATGGCGTCATCCTGCCATCTACCGCGACGCGGTTCCCACGTCTCCGAGGAAGTCATCGAATACGTCCCGATATGCCGCCGCGAGCCGGAGCGGGTCGTGCCGTGCCGTGCCGTCACCCGTCCCGACCTGCCGCAACAGCAGTCGCGCGCCCATCTCGGCAGCGGTGTCCTCGAGCGGCTCGACCTCTTCGACCGCCCGTGGGTCGGCGATGACCGCGTCGATCCGCAGATCGGGCGCGTGCTGGTGCAGCACGCGCAGGTGCGCGGTCGCGGACATGCCGTCCGTCTCGCGGTCCTTCTCCGGGGAGAGGTTCAAGGTGACGCAGCGCCGGGCCGGGGTGCGGTGCAGCGCGGCGGCGAGCTCGGGCACGAGCAGGTGCGGCAGCACCGAGGTGTACCAGGAGCCCGGACCGAGCACCACCCAGTCGGCCTCGTCGACGGCGGCCACCGCCTCGGGGCACGCGGGCGGGTCGGCGGGCACGATCCGGATCTGCTCGATGCAGCCGGGCGCGACGGCGACCGCGCTCTGCCCCCGCACCACCCGGCGGGTCACCACGTCGCCGTCGGGCCCGACGGTCGTGGTCGCCACATCGGCCTCGATGGCGAGCGGGACGGCGGCCATCGGCAGCACGCGGCCCTGCGCGCCGAGCAGCCGGCCCACCCAGTCGAGCCCCGCGACGGTGTCCCCGAGCTGTTCCCACAGCGCGACGATCAGCAGGTTGCCCACGGCGTGCTGGTCGAGGCCGCCCGCGGACTTGAACCGGTGCTGCAGCAGGTTGCTCCAGGTGCGGCCCCACTCCGAGTCGTCGCAGAGCGCGCTCAGCGCCATCCGCAGGTCGCCCGGGGGCAGGACGCCGAGCTCGTCGCGCAGCCGACCGGACGAGCCGCCGTCGTCGGCCACGGTGACCACCGCCGTGAGGTGGTCGGACATCAGGCGCAGCGCCGAAAGGGTCGCGGCCAGTCCGTGACCACCGCCGAGCGCGACGACGACGGGCCCGGCGACCCGGGCTGCGCACATCCGGCTACTCCTTGCCGAGGTCGCGGGCGGCGACCGTCACCTGCTGGCCGAGCGCGCGCAGCTCCCCGGCGATCGCGTTGCTGATCGCGACCGAGCGGTGCTTGCCGCCGGTGCAGCCGACCGCGATCGTGACGTACCGCTTCTCTTCCTTGAGGTACCCCGCGAGCACCGGCTCCAGCGCGGCGACGTACCTCTCGACGAACACCCGCGCCCCGGGCAGGCCGAGCACGTAGTCGCGCACCGGGGCGTCCTGCCCGGTCAGGTGCCGCAGCTCGGTCACCCAGTACGGGTTGGCGAGGAACCGGACGTCGACGACGTGGTCGGCGTCGAGCGGGATCCCGTACTTGAACCCGAACGACATGATCGTGATGCGCAGGGTCTCGTCGGACGTGCCGGCCACGGCGCTACGCACCTCGCGGGCCAGGTCGTGCACGTTCAGGCCGGAGGTGTCGATGATGACGTCGGCCTGCTCGCGCAGGTCGGACAGGAGCCTTCGCTCAGCCTCGATGCCGTTGAGGACCCCGCCCGTCCCCTGCAGCGGGTGCGGACGTCGCACCGCCTCGTAGCGGCGCACGAGCACGGCGTCGGACGCGTCGAGGAACAGGATGCGGTACTCGATGCCGGTCTCGCGCAGCGTCTCCAGGACCGCCGCGAGGTCCGTGAAGAACTCGCCGCCCCGCGCGTCGACCACGGCCGCGAGCCGCTGCACGCCCACCCCGGGCGCGCCGCGGTTCATCATCCCGACGAGCGGCGCGAGCATCTGGGCCGGCAGGTTGTCCACGACGTACCAGTCGAGGTCCTCGAGCACGGTCGCGGCCTTCGTGCGCCCGGCGCCGGACATGCCCGTGATGATGAGCACCTGGGCAGCGTTGAGCCGCGGTGCGGTCGCCGCCGCGTCCAGAGCGGGAATGCCGAACGGAACGGTCGTGGGGTCTGGTTCGCCTTCGCCGGTCATGAGTCCAGCATGCCAGGCAGATCGATCGAGGCCGACGGGTCGGCCGGGTCGGCGGTGACCGGAGCGGTTTCGTCGAGGGACGGCAGCACGGCACGAGCCGCGGCAGCCAGCGCCTCCACGACGGCGGCCGCCGTCCGGTCCCCCATCCCCTGCACCGAGGCGATCTCCTCGACGGAGGCGGCCCGCAGCCGCTTGAGGGAGCCGAAGTGCTTGAGCAGCGCGCCCGAACGGGCCGGCCCCAGCCCCGGCACGTCGTCGAGCACCGAGACGGTCATGCCCTTGCCACGGCGCTTGCGGTGCGCGGTGATGGCGAACCGGTGGGCCTCGTCGCGCACGCGCTGGAGCAGGTACAGGCCCTCGGAGCTGCGCTCGAGGATGACCGGGTAGGCCTCCCCCGGCACCCAGACCTCCTCGAGCCGCTTGGCGAGCCCGCACAGCGCGACGTCGTCGATGCCGAGCTCCTCGAGCGCGCGCGCCGCCGCCGCGACCTGCGGTGGGCCGCCGTCGACCACCACGAGGTTGGGCGGGTAGGCGAACCGTGCCTTCTTCGCGGGGATCCCGGCCCCGACCTCGCCGCTGACGCCGGGCCGCCCGGCGCCTGCGTCCTGGTCGTCCTCGTCGGTGCCGAGCTCGAGCTCGACGTCGCCCGACCGGGCGCGCTCGGACAGGTACCGCCGGAAGCGGCGCGTGATGACCTCGTACATCGCGGCGGTGTCGTCGCGCGCACCGTCACCGTCGGGGCCCCGGAGCGCGAACGTGCGGTACTCGCTCTTGCGCGGCAGCCCGTCCTCGAACACGACCATCGAGGCCATCTGGTAGGTGCCTTGCGTGTGCGAGATGTCGTAGCACTCGATCCGCAGCGGGGCGGCCTGCAGGTCCAACCCGTCCTGGATCTCCTGGAGCGCTTGGCTGCGCGTGGTCAGGTCGCCGGCGCGCCGGGTGCGGTGCAGCGCGAGCGCGTACTCGGCGTTGCGGCGCACCGTCTCGGCGAGCTCGCGCTTGTCGCCGCGCAGCGGGACCCGGACGTCGACCCGGCTGCCCCGCAGGCCGGCGAGCCAGGCGGAGACCTGCGCGGGGTCGGGCGGGAGCACCGGCACGAGCACCTCGCGCGGCACCGCCCCGGCCGCCGCGCGGACCGCGGGCGCAGGCTCGCCACGGGACCGTGACCCCGAGCCGATGAACGCGAGCTCCTCGGCGCCGTAGACCTGCTGGAGCAGGTGCTCGACGAGCTCGGCGTCCGTGACGTCCTCGACCTTCTCGACGATCCAGCCGCGCTGGCCCCGGATGCGGCCGTCGCGCACGTGGAACACCTGCACGGCGGCCTCGAGGTCGTCGCCCACGAGCGCGAAGATGTCGGCATCCGTGCCGTCGGAGAGCACGACGGCGTTCTTCTCGGTCGCGCGCTCGAGCGCGCCGATGTCGTCGCGGAGGCGGGCGGCCTGCTCGTAGTCCTGGATCTCGGCTGCCTCACGCATGCGCTCACTCAGGCGCCGGATGAACTTCGCGGTGTCGCCGGCCATGAACGCGCAGAAGTCCTCCGCGAGCGCGTGGTGGTCGTCCGGGCTGATGCGGCCGACGCAGGGCGCCGCGCACTTGTCGATGTACCCGAGCAGGCACGGCCGGCCCTGCTGCGCCGCGCGCTTGAACACCCCGGCGGAGCACGTGCGCACCGGGAAGACCCGCAGCAGCAGGTCGACCGTCTCGCGGATCGCCCACGCGTGCGCGAACGGCCCGAAGTAGCGGGTGCCCGGGCGCCGCGCGCCGCGCATCACCTGCACGCGCGGGATCTTGTCCGCGAGCGTGACCGCCAGGTACGGGTAGGACTTGTCGTCGCGGTACTTGACGTTGAACCGCGGATCGAACTCCTTGATCCACGAGTACTCGAGCGAGAGCGCCTCGACCTCGGTGCTCACGACCGTCCACTCGACCGACGCCGCCGTCGTCACCATCGACTGGGTGCGTGGGTGCAGCGCCGACAGGTCCTGGAAATAGTTCGCCAGGCGCGAGCGCAGGCTGTTCGCCTTGCCGACGTAGATCACGCGGCCGTGCTCGTCGCGGAACCGGTAGACCCCTGGCGAGTCCGGCACCTGCCCCGGCGCGGGGCGGTACGTCGAGGGATCGGCCATACCGGTGAGCGTAGTTCGTCGCTCCCACACCCCGGCCGGCGCACCTCGCGCCCCGTCGGCGCACCCTCCGGATCGGACCTACCGCGCGTGCCGGTGCACGTCGTGCCAGCCGTCCACGAGCAGGACGCCGTCGCGCAGGGTCTTCTCCAGCGGGAACCCGATCCGCCGCGCGACCGCGCAGGACGCCTCGTTGTGCACCGAGTGCCACAGCTCGACCCGGCGCAGCCCCACCTGCTCGAGCGCCCACCGCGCGACCTCCCCGGCCGCGGCGCTCGCGATCCCGCGCCCCCGGGCGTCGGGCAGGACCCAGTAGGTGAGCTCGCCGACCCCGCCCGCGAGGTCCAGCCGGCGCATTGCCGCCCGGCCGACGACGACGCCGTCGGTCACCACCGCCCAGCACGCGTCGGTCTCGTCCCACCACCCGGTCGCCCAGCGGCGCATCCAGGCGCGGGCCTGCGCCGGGCTGGACACGTCGCGCATCCCCCAGCGCTGGATCTCCGGGTCCGCGAACGCCGCGAGAACCGCGGCGACGTCGCCGTCGTCGTCCGGTCGCCAGGGGCGCAGCAGCAGGCGGGACACGGCCAGGTCGGGCTGCGCGGTCGCCCGCAGCGACCCGGGCAGGACGACGGGATTCACGGCAGCGGACACCCGCACCATGATGCTCCAACACCGATAGCGTGCTGAGATGACAGCCACGCACACGTACACCGTCGATGTCACCTGGACCGGTGCCGGGCACACCGGCACGACCAGCTACACCGCGTACAGCCGCGACCACGAGGTGGCGATCCCCGGTCGGCCGGTGCTGCTCGGCTCGGCGGATCCGGCCTTCCGCGGCGATCCGACCCGGTACAGCCCCGAGCAGCTCTTCGTCGCGTCGCTCTCGCAGTGCCACATGCTCTGGTTCCTGCACCTGGCCGCGCGCGACGGCCTGGTCGTCACGGGCTACCAGGACGAGGCGGTCGGCACGATGCGGGTCGAGTCGGCCGGCGCCGGGCAGTTCATGAACGTCGTGCTACGCCCGCACGTCACGGTCCGGATCGCTGCACCCGATGCCAGTCCGGTCACCGACGCCCGGCTCGCCGCCGTGCACGAGCTCGCGCACGAGCACTGCTTCGTGTCGCGGTCGGTCAACTTCCCCGTCCTGATCGAGCCGACCCGGATCGTCGTCGGCCCCTAGGTCGAACGGGGCCGACGACTGCGCGCGTGAAGTTCCCCTAGCTCGACTTGGCCGCCGCACGCGCCTTCGCGCTGCGCGCCGGGGTCTTGCGCTTCGCCGCAGCGGTGACCTTCGAGGTCCCGTTCGACGCCGCCGCCACCGGCTTGCGCGCGGGGGCGACAGCCGGACCGGCCTTCAGCGTGGCGGCGAGGAACTGGCCCGTGTAGCTGGCCTCGACCGTCGCCACGTGCTCCGGGGTGCCCTCGGCCACGACCATGCCGCCGCCGCTGCCGCCCTCGGGGCCCATGTCGATGACCCAGTCGGCGTTCTTGATCACGTCGAGGTTGTGCTCGATCACCAGCACGCTGTTGCCCTTGTCGACGAGCGACTGCAGCACGCCGAGCAGCTTGCGGATGTCCTCGAAGTGCAGCCCGGTCGTGGGCTCGTCGAGCACGTAGATCGTCCGGCCGGTGGACCGCTTCTGCAGCTCCGCGGCCAGCTTGACGCGCTGCGCCTCGCCACCCGAGAGGGTCGGGGCGGGCTGACCGAGCCGGACGTACCCGAGGCCGACGTCGACCAGCGTGCGCAGATGCCGCGCGATCGCCGGCACCGCGGCGAAGAACTCCGCGGCCTCCTCGATCGGCATGTGCAGCACGTCGGCGACCGTCTTGCCCTTGAAGTGCACCTCGAGCGTCTCGCGGTTGTACCGCGCGGAGTGGCACACCTCGCACGGCACGTAGACGTCCGGCAGGAAGTTCATCTCGATCTTCAGCGTGCCGTCGCCCGAGCACGCCTCGCAGCGACCGCCCTTGACGTTGAACGAGAACCGACCGGGCGCGTAGCCGCGCACCTTGGCCTCGGTCGTCTCCGCGAACAGCCGGCGGACGTGGTCCCACACCCCGGTGTACGTCGCGGGGTTGGACCGCGGCGTGCGGCCGATCGGACCCTGGTCGACGTGCACGACCTTGTCCAGGTGCTCGAGGCCCGTGACCCGCTTGTGCCGACCCGCGACCTGCCGCGCGCCGTTCAGCTCGTTGGCGAGCACCGTGTACAAGATCGTGTTGACCAGCGTCGACTTGCCCGACCCTGAGACGCCCGTGATCGCGACCAGGGTGCCCAGCGGGAAGGACACGTCGATGCCCTGCAGGTTGTGCTCGCGCGCCCCGACGACCGTCAGCATCCGGTCGGGGTCGATGTGGCGTCGCTCGGTCGGCATCGGGATCGACCGCCGCCCGGACAGGTACGCCCCGGTGACCGAGTCCTGGGTGGCGAGCAGCCCCGCGAGGTCCCCCGAGTGCACGACGCGGCCACCGTGCTCGCCCGCGCCGGGACCGATGTCGACGATCCAGTCGGCCGAGCGGATGGTGTCCTCGTCGTGCTCGACGACGATCAACGTGTTGCCGAGGTCGCGCAGGCGAGTGAGCGTCTCGATCAGGCGCCGGTTGTCGCGCTGGTGCAGACCGATGCTCGGCTCGTCCAGGACGTAGAGCACCCCGACGAGGCCGGAGCCGATCTGGGTCGCGAGCCGGATCCGCTGCGCCTCTCCGCCGGACAGCGTCCCCGCGGGACGCTCCAGCGAGAGGTAGTCCAGCCCGACGTCGAGCAGGAAGCCCAGGCGCGCCTGGATCTCCTTGAGCACCTGCGCCGCGATGGCCTTCTCGCGCACCCCGAGCTCGAGGGCGGCGAGGAAGTCGCGCGCCTCCCGCAGCGGCAGCGCGCAGACCTCGGCGATCGACGAGCCGCCAACCTTGACGGCGAGCACCTCGGGCTTGAGCCGTGCGCCCTCGCAGACGGGGCACGGCACCTCGCGCATGAACGCCTCGTACTTCTCCTTGCTCCACTCCGACTCGGTCTCGCCGTGCCGGCGCTGCAGGAACGTGATGACGCCCTCGAACCCGGTCGAGTACTGCCGCTCGCGACCCCAGCGGTTCTTGTACTTGACCTTGACCTCGTGGTTCTCGCCGTACATCACCGCGTCCTTCGCGCGCTGCGGCAGCGCGCGCCAGGGCGCGTCCATCGAGAAGCCGAGATCGCTCGCGAGCGCGGACAGCACCCGCTCGAAGTACTCCGACGAGATCTGTGCCCATGGCGCGACGGCGCCGTCGGCCAACGAGAGGTCCTCGTCCGGGATGACGAGATCGGGGTCGACCTCGAGCCGGCTGCCGATCCCGGTGCATTCGGGGCAGGCGCCGTACGGCGCGTTAAACGAGAACGTGCGCGGCTCGATCTCCTCGAGCGCCAGCTGGTGGTCGTTCGGGCAGGCCCGGTGCTCGGAGAACCGGCGCTCGCGGGTGGGGTCGTCCACGTCGGCGTCGACCAGGTCGACGACGAGCAGGCCGCCGGCCAGGCCGAGCGCGGTCTCGACGGAGTCCGTCAGCCGGCGACGCACGCCCTCCTTGGACACGAGCCGGTCGATGACCACCTCGATGTCGTGCTTGAGCTTCTTCTCCAGCGTGGGCGGCTCGGAGAGCTGGATCACGACGCCGTCGACCCGGGCGCGGGCGAAGCCCTTGGCCTGCAGCTCCTTGAACAGCTCGGCGTACTCCCCCTTGCGGCCGCGCACGACCGGGGCGAGCACCTGGTAGCGCACGCCCTCGGGCAGCTCGAGCAGCCGGTCCACGATCTGCTGGGGGGTCTGCTTGCTGACCTGCTCGCCGCACTCCGGGCAGAACTGGGTGCCGGCGCGCGCGAACAGCAGGCGCAGGTAGTCGTAGACCTCGGTGATCGTGCCGACGGTCGACCGCGGGTTGCGGTTGGTCGACTTCTGGTCGATCGACACCGCGGGCGACAGGCCCTCGATGAAGTCGACGTCGGGCTTGTCCATCTGCCCGAGAAACTGGCGGGCGTACGCGGACAGCGACTCGACGTAGCGGCGCTGGCCCTCGGCGAAGATCGTGTCGAACGCCAGCGAGGACTTGCCGGAGCCGGACAGGCCGGTGAACACGATGAGCTTGTCCCGAGGGAGATCGAGATCGACGTTGCGAAGGTTGTGCTCGCGAGCACCCTGGACTATGAGTCGGTCGTTCACGTCGACCATGCTACGGCGAAAAATCCCGTGCGTACACCTGTTCGAAGGCACCCGTTTGGTGGGCCTCGTCACGCCAACGACGCCAGACTGACTCCGGTGACCACTACTCGGTTCGTGCCACCGATCCCGATCGAGGACTATGCCGCGCTCGGCGATGGGCAGACCGCCGCCCTCGTCTCCCTGCACGGCTCGGTCGACTGGCTGTGCCTGCCCCGGTTCGACTCCCCGGCGTGTTTCGCGGCCCTGCTCGGCGGGCCCGAGCACGGGCGCTGGCTGCTCACGGTCCCCGACGCGACGCAGGTCACCCGCCGGTACGACGGCGACTCGTTCGTGCTGCTCACGACCTATGTCTCGCCGTCGGGCACGGCCGTGGTGCGCGAGGCGATGCCGCTGGGGGACGGCCGCGCCGACCTCGTGCGACGCCTCGAGGTGCTCACCGGCACGGTCACGGTCGAGCACGAGTGGATCGTGCGGTTCGGCTACGGCGCGATCCAGCCCTGGGTGCGACGCGTCACCGACCCGGACGGTCACGTCGCGATCCGGGCGATCGCGGGCCCGGACTCGCTCGTGCTGCGCGGTGACCGGCTGCCGAAGGCGTCCGGCCACCGTCATCGGGACGTGTTCGACCTCACGGCGGGCCAGTCCGTGGAGTTCGCCACGACCTGGACACCGTCGTGGGCGCCCGTACCGGTACAGCTCTCGATCCCCGACCGCCTGGAGGCGACCCGAGCCCGGTGGGGCGAGTGGGCGCGCAGCTGCCGCTATCACGGCTCGTACCGGGAGTCGGTCCTCCGGTCGCTGCTGGTCCTGCGGCTGCTCACCGACGCCGACACCGGCGGGATCGTCGCGGCGGCCACGACCTCGCTGCCCGAGGACCTCGGCGGCGAGCGCAACTGGGACTACCGCTACTGCTGGCTGCGCGACGCCGCCCTCACCCTGGAGGCGCTGCTCGAGTACGGCTACAACGACGCGGCCGCCGACTGGCGGGCCTGGCTGCTGCGCGCGGTCGCCGGCCGCCCCCAGGACCTGCAGATCATGTACGGCGCGGACGGCCGGCGGGACCTGCCCGAGCGCGAGCTCGGGCACCTGCCGGGGTACGCCGGCTCGCGCCCGGTGCGGATCGGGAACGGCGCGGTCAGCCAGCTCCAGAACGACGTGCTCGGCGAGGTCATGTGCGCGCTGCACCTGGCCCGGCACGCCGGGCTGCTCGACACCCGGGACACCTGGGCGCTGCAGCGCCGCCTCGTCGAGCACCTCGAGACCCGGTGGCGCGAGCCGGACCACGGCATCTGGGAGGTCCGCGGGGCACGCCGCCACTTCACCCACTCGAAGGTGATGGCGTGGGCGGCGCTGGACCGCGCGGTGCACGCGGTCGAGGAGCACGGGCTGACCGGGCCGGTCGAGCGCTGGCGCGCGGTCCGGGCCGAGATCCACGCCGACGTGCTCGCGCACGGGTACGACGCCGTGCGGGGCACGTTCGTCCAGTACTACGGCGCCACCCACACGGACGCCGCGCTGCTCCAGATGGTCCAGGTGGGCTTCCTGCCCGCCGACGACCCTCGATTCCTCGGCACGCTGGCCGCGATCCGGGCCGAGCTGGAGACCGACGTCGGCCTGGTGCGGCGCTACCGGACGGACCTGACCGACGACGGGCTGCCCGGCGGCGAGCACCCGTTCCTCGCATGCAGCTTCTGGCTGGCCGACGCCGTCGCCCGCACCGGCGACCAGGCCGAGGCGGGCCGGCTGCTGGACCGCCTGACCGCGTTGGCCAACGACGTCGGGCTACTCTCCGAGGAGTACGACGCCGCCGGTGGCCGGCTGGTCGGGAACTTCCCGCAGGCCCTGTCGCACCTCGCGCTCGTGCGCGCGGTCTACAGCCACGACTGCGCCGTGCGCCGCGCCGCCCGCACCGGGGGTTCGGACCGCTCGCCCGAGACCCAGGAGGCCACCCGTGCCCTACACCGGTGAGGTCGTCCCCGGCGGACCGACCGACGTCCGCGAGCTCGACGAGCTCACCGTGCGCAAGGCCACCGTCGGGCCGATGAGCAACAACGCCTACCTGCTGACCTGCCGCGCGACCGGCGCGCAGGCGTTGATCGACGCCGCCGACGAGCCCGACCGCCTGCTCGCGCTCGTGCGGGAGGGCTCGGCCTGGTCGCGGCTGGACCTCGTCGTGACCACGCACCGGCACGCGGACCACCAGCAGGGGCTCGCCCCCGTCGTCGCCGCCACCGGTGCGACGACCGCCGCGGGCGCCGAGGACGCCGCCGGGATCGCGGTCCCGACCGTCCGCACCCTGCGGGACGGCGACGTGCTCGCGCTCGGGAACCTCACGCTCGAGGTCGTCGCGCTGCGCGGGCACACCCCGGGGTCGATCGCGCTCGCCTACCGCGAGCCCGCCCGGGAACCCGGGTCCGCCGCCGGGCCCGGCGAGGCCGCGCCCGGTCGCGTCCACCTGTTCACCGGGGACTCCCTGTTCCCCGGAGGCCCCGGCAAGACCGCCGGCCCGCCCGAGTTCGACCGCCTCCTGGGCGATCTGACGACGCGCGTGTTCGACCGGTTCGACGACACGACCTGGGTGTATCCCGGCCACGGGGCCGACACCACGCTCGCTGTCGAGCGGCCTCAGCTCCCGCAGTGGCGCGCCCGCGGCTGGTGACCAGGGCGGCGCCGACCAGGCCCGCTCACGGTGGGGGGCATTGCTGGCTTACGCTCGACGCCCCACCCGATGCCATCCGCCAGGAGACAGCTGTGAACCCCGCCACCGGCCCTGCGCCCGATGACGACCAGGCCGCGCCGCGGCGCTGGTGGGACAACGAGCGCATGCGGCGCACGCGCCTCGCCGCGGGCGAGCGCCTACGCCCCCGGGCCGAGCCTGCCGGCGCGCCTGCCCCGACCGGGGTCGGCTTCCCGTTCATCCGGCCCAGGACCCGCGACTGGGTCTTCTGGTGGGCCGTGGCGCTCGCGGTCGTCGCGCTCGTCTTCCTGGCGATCGACGTCACGCAGCGCTACGACGGCTTCAACCTGTCGGCGTGGCTGATCGACGGCGCCATCGGTCTCCCGCTGATCCTCGTGGTCGCCGTCCTCCCGGTCGCGGCGGTCCGGGCCTTCATCCGCGCGCAGCGCACGCGCGCCCGGGCCCGCCGCAACCGCGCCTGATCAGCCGGCAGGCGGCGACCGCTCGACCCCGCCGGACCCCGCGCCGACCGTCGCCCGGACTGCGGCAGGATGGCCGCCATGACCACCTTCGCTGTGCAGTACACGTACGACGGCCGCACCGCCCGCCGAGACGAGGTGCGGCCCGCCCACCGCGCGTTCCTCGCCGGACTCGCCGAGGCGGGGTCGTTGCTGGCCTCGGGCCCCCTGGCCGACGACGGTCACGCGCCCGGCGCGCTCCTGATCGTGGCGGCGGACTCCGACGTGCAGGCCGCCAGCATGCTCGACGACGACCCGTTCGTCCGCGACGGCCTGATCGCCGCGCGCGTGATCCGGGAGTGGGTCCAGGTCTACGGACCCTGGACCGCCTGAACCGCAGCCTTGGCCGCGCGCCGGTCGTCGCGGCGGACCTTGGCCAGGCTCACGACGGTGGTGACCAGCAGGGTCACCAGGATCACCCCGAGCGAGACCCCGATGGACAGCTGCGGGGCCCATTCCACCGACTGCCCGCCGTTGATGAACGGGAGCTCGTTCTCGTGCAACGCGTTGAGCAGCAGCTTGACCCCGATGAAGCCGAGCAGCACCGCGAGCCCGATGTTGAGGTACACGAGCCGGGTCAGCAGCTCACCGAGCAGGAAGTACAGCTGCCGCAACCCCATCAGGGCGAAGATGTTCGCCATCAGGATGAGGTAGGGCTCGCTCGTCAGACCGAAGATGGCCGGGATCGAGTCGAACGCGAACAGCAGGTCGGTCGCCCCGAGCGCCACGAGGACCAGGAGCATCGGGGTCACCAACCGCTTGGTCCCCTCGCGGACGGTCAGGTGCACGCCGTGCCAGTCCGGCGTCGACGGCAGGACGCGCTGAAGCCAGCGCAGCACGAACGGCGGGTGGAACTCGTCGTCGTCCAGCTCGCCCTCGCGGCCCACCTTGATGGCCGTCCAGATGAGGAACGCACCGAAGAGGTAGAAGACCCAGGAGAAGTTCGAGATCGCGGCGGCCCCGAGCCCGATGAAGATCCCGCGGAACACCAGCGCGAGGATGATGCCGACGAGCAGCGCGGACTGCTGCAGCTTCCGCGGCACGCCGAACTTGGCCATGATCAGCAGGAAGACGAAGAGGTTGTCGACCGAGAGCGAGTACTCGGTCAGCCAGCCGGCGTAGAACTCCCCCGCGTACCGCGCGCCGCTCACGGCCCAGACGCCGAGGCCGAACAGCAGCGCGAGGCCGATGTAGAGCGCCAGGTAGCGCAGGCACTCGGCGGTCGACGGCACGTGCGGGCGCCGTCCGACGATGACGATGTCGACGACGAGCAGGCCGACGGCGAGGCCGAGCGACACCAGCCAGACGAGCGGGGACACATCCACAGAGCAAACCTCCGGTACGCGAACGACGGGAACCGAAGGTCTCCTCCGCCCTGTCGCGAGCGACCTGGACCGATGGCACCGGGACGACTTTCGAAGTCGGCCGTGATGACGACACCACCGCGCGGGAGTACTCCCCAACGAAGAACAAGCCTAAGCCATCGCTCCCCTCGCATGCCCGCGGGGGTCCCAGCCCGCGGCCGCGCTGGTAGGCATCCCCCACGGCGCGTAGCCCCTCAGGCGGTGGCCGCGTTCATCTGCCGCAGCTCCTTCTTGAGCCCGGAGATCTCGTCGCGCAGGCGCGCGGCGAGCTCGAACTGCAGCTCGGCCGCGGCGGCGTGCATCTGGTCGCTGAGCTCCTGGATCAGCTCGGCCAGCTCGCCCGCGGCCACGCCCGCCAACCCGATCCGCGAGCCGACGGGAGCGGCCCCACGGCCGGTCACCGCAGCCCGGCCCCGCGGGTCCTTGCGGTACCCGCCGGCGAGGAGCTCGGCGGTGTCGACGTCCTCGCGGTTGAGCATGTCGGTGATGTCACCGATCTTCTTGCGCAGCGGCGTCGGGTCGATCCCGTGCTCCAGGTTGTACGCGACCTGCTTCGCCCGACGGCGCGTCGTCTCGTCGATCGCCTTCGCCATCGCGGCGGTGATCTTGTCGGCGTACATGTGCACCTCGCCCGAGACGTTGCGGGCGGCGCGGCCGATCGTCTGGATGAGCGACGTCCCGGACCGCAGGAAGCCCTCCTTGTCGGCGTCGAGGATGCTCACGAGCGAGACCTCGGGCAGGTCGAGGCCCTCCCGCAGCAGGTTGATGCCCACCAGGACGTCGAACTGCCCCATGCGCAGCTCGCGCAGCAGCTCGACCCGACGCAGCGTGTCGACCTCCGAGTGCAGGTAGCGCACCCGCACGCCCTTCTCGAGCAGGTAGTCGGTGAGGTCCTCCGACATCTTCTTGGTCAGCGTCGTGACGAGCACGCGCTCGTTGCGCTCGGCGCGGACCCGGATCTCCTCGAGCAGGTCGTCGATCTGCCCGGCGGTCGGCTTGACCACGATCTGCGGGTCGACCAGCCCGGTCGGACGGATGATCTGCTCGACCGTGCCGTCGGCCATCGAGAGCTCGTAGTTGCCGGGGGTGGCGGACAGGTAGACCGTCTGCCCGACCCGCTCGACGAACTCGTCCCACCGCAAGGGCCGGTTGTCCATCGCGCTGGGCAGCCGGAACCCGAAGTCGACGAGGTTCCGCTTGCGGGACCGGTCCCCCTCGTACATCGCGCCGATCTGCGGCACGGTCACATGCGACTCGTCGATGACCAGGAGGAAGTCCTCGGGGAAGTAGTCGAGCAGCGTGTGCGGCGCCGTCCCCGGGTCCCGACCGTCGATGTGCCGCGAGTAGTTCTCGATGCCGGAGCACGACCCGATCTGCCGCATCATCTCGATGTCGTAGGTGGTCCGCATGCGCAGCCGCTGCGCCTCGAGCAGCTTGCCCTGCCGCTCGAACTCCTCGAGCCGGAGGGCGAGCTCGGCCTCGATCGTGCCGATCGCCTTCTCCATCCGCTCCGGACCGGCGACGTAGTGCGTGGCGGGGAAGATGAACATCTGCTCCTCGGACCGCACCACGTCCCCCGTGAGCGGGTGCAGCGTCTGGATCGCCTCGATCTCGTCCCCGAAGAACTCGATCCGGATCGCCAGCTCCTCGTACACCGGGATGATCTCGACCGTGTCGCCGCGCACCCGGAACGTGCCGCGGGTGAACGCGATGTCGTTGCGGCTGTACTGCATCGTGACGAACTTGCGCAGCAGGTCGTCGCGGACGATGTGGTCCCCGACGGACAGCCGGACCATCCGGTCGACGTACTCCTGCGGGGTGCCCAGGCCGTAGATGCAGGACACCGAGGCGACCACGATCACGTCGCGCCGGGTCAGCAGCGAGCTCGTCGCGGAGTGCCGCAGCCGCTCGACCTCGTCGTTGATCGACGAGTCCTTCTCGATGAAGGTGTCCGTCTGCGCGATGTACGCCTCGGGCTGGTAGTAGTCGTAGTACGAGACGAAGTACTCGACCGCGTTGTTCGGCAGCAGCTCCTTGAACTCCGTGGCCAGCTGGGCCGCGAGCGTCTTGTTCGGGGCCATCACGAGAGTGGGGCGCTGCAGCTTCTCGATGAGCCACGCCGTGGTCGCGGACTTGCCCGTCCCGGTCGCGCCGAGCAGGACGACGTCCTTCTCCCCCGCCTGGATCCGGTTCGTGAGGTCGGCGATCGCGCTCGGCTGATCGCCCGACGGGGTGTAGTCGGAGATGACCTCGAACGGCGCAACGGTTCGCTGCAGATCAGTGACTGGACGCATGCGTCAACCGTACGACGCGCCACCCACACGCGCGGTCGGGCCCCAGGACCCGGACGACGGCGGCCCCGCGCGGCTGCGGGACCTCAGGGCTCGGCGTTCACTTCGGCGTTGCGCTCCTGCAAGATCCGGGCCCACAGCTCGTCCACCTGGGCCACCAGGTCATCGACGGTCCGCGTGCCGTCGAGCACGACGTCGGCCACGGCCAGCCGGGTCGCGTCGTCGACCTGGGACCCGATGCGGGCGCGCGCCTCGGCGTCGGACAGGCCACGCTCGGCGACGAGGCGGCGGATCCGCTGCTCCGCGGGCGTGTGCACCACGACGAGCAGGTGGAACGTCTCCGCCTGCCCGGTCTCGATGAGCAGGGGGATGTCGTGCACGACGACGGCCCCGGCGTCGGCGGTCGCGGCGGCCGCCTCACGCTCGGCGGCCAGTCGCCGCACGATCGGGTGGACGACGGCGTTGAGCCGCGCGAGCGCCGCCGGGTCCGCGAACACGATGCGGCCGAGCGCCTCGCGGTCGAGCGACCCGTCCGCGCCGAGGATGCCCTCGCCGAACGTCTCGACGACCTGCTCGAGGCCGATCGACCCGGGCCGCACGGCCTCACGCGCCAAGTGGTCGGAGTCGATGACGACAGCCCCGAGCTCGGCCAGGTGGCTCGCGACCACCGACTTGCCCGCCGCGATCCCGCCGGTCAGTCCGATGCGTTGCATCGAGCCATGATGCCGCACCACACCCGACGCGCGCAGGCCGACCACCCCGCGGACGGCCGCCTTCCGAGGACCCCTGTCCGACAGCGACCGCTTCGCCCGGTTCAGCCGGTCAGCTGGTTCAGTCGACGTCGGCAGGGTCGATCGGCGCGTGGTGGTCGAAGTCGTCCGTCCCGCGGCGCCAGAAACCCTCGATCTCGACCTGCCGGGCCGGCAGCGCGAGCTCACGACGCAGGTACCGGCGCACGCCCACGAGCGACCCCGCCTCCCCGCCGGCCCACACATAGGTGCGCTCGCCGAGCGGACCGCACAGGCGCACGGCCTGCTCGAGCACGTCGGAGGTGCCCGGCTCGCCGCGGCGGCGCAGCCACAGGACCTCGGTGCCCCGCGGCAGCGTCGGCAGGTAGGCCTCGTCGGCCACCGAGGACACCTCGGCGAGCACTCGGACCAACGTGCCGGCGGGCAGCAGCTCGAGCCAGCGCGCGATCGCGGGCAGCGCCGTCTCGTCGCCGACCAGGAGGTACGAGGCGAACCCCTCGGGCACGAGCTTCGAGGTCTTGGGGCCGGCCACCACGAGCGGGTCGCCGACCGCGGCGCGAGCGGCCCAGGCCGCAGCGGGCCCGACGCCGTCGTGCAGGACGAGGTCGAGTTCCAGCTCCGCGGTCGCGCCGGGACCGCCCGGCCGGAACGCGCGCGGGGTGTAGTTGCGCGAGTGCACGACGCCCTGCGCGGGCGGCTGGAGGCCGTCGGGCGTCAGGGTCGGGGCGGCGAGCTCACCGGTGGCGGGATCGGGGAAGAAGACCTTGACGTGGTCGGTCGGCCCGGTGGACTCGAACCCGGCGAGCTCCGCACCCACGAGCGTGACCCGGACCATGCCGGGGGTCACCCGCGTCACCGCGGACACCGTCAGGTGCCGCACCGCGAGCGGGTGCGGGATCCGCCGTCGGGCCACCCCTTGCACCGGACCGGACGAAAAGGAGCTGCCCCGCACGACCTGATTCACAGGAAAGACCCTAACCCACACGCGTCAGCCGAGGCCGGGCGCACCAGGGGTCGGTGGCGCCCAGGGGGTCGGGCGCACAAAAACAGCCGGGCCGGGCACCTTGCGGTGACCGGCCCGGCTGGGACGTGCAGGTGGATCAGTTACCGGTGAGCTTCTCGCGCAGTGCGGCGAGCGCCTCGTCCGACGCGAGCGTGCCAGACGCCTCGTCCTCCGGGGCGGCCGACGAGTAGCTGGACGACGAGCTGCTCGAGGAAGAGCTGCTCGACGAGCTGCTGCTCGAAGAGGAGGAGCCACCGGCCGCAGCCTCGAGGTCCGCCTTCGCGGCCGCGAGAACCTGCTTGCGGTGTGCTTCCCAACGCTCGTGCGCGGTCGCGTACTGGCCTTCCCAGACCTCGCGCTGGGCGTCGAAGCCCTCGCGCCACTCGTTCGTCTCCGGGTCGAAACCGTCCGGGTACTTGTAGTTCCCGGCCTCGTCGTACTCGGCCGTCATGCCGTACAGCGCGGGGTCGAAGTCCTCGCTGGTGGCGTCGAGGCCCTCGTTCGCCTGCTTCAGCGAGAGCGAGATGCGGCGACGCTCGAGGTCGATGTCGATGACCTTGACGAACACGTCGTCGCCGACCTGGACGACCTGCTCCGGGATCTCGACGTGGCGCACGGCCAGCTCCGAGATGTGCACAAGGCCCTCGATGCCGTCCTCGACGCGAACGAACGCGCCGAACGGGACGAGCTTGGTGACCTTACCGGGGACGACCTGACCGATGGCGTGCGTCCGGGCGAAGGCCTGCCACGGGTCTTCCTGCGTCGCCTTGAGCGACAGGGAGACACGCTCGCGGTCGAAGTCGACGTCGAGAACCTCGACGGTGACCTCCTGGCCGACCTCGACAACCTCGGAGGGGTGGTCGATGTGCTTCCAGGACAGCTCGGAGACGTGCACGAGGCCGTCTACGCCACCGAGGTCGACGAACGCACCGAAGTTGACGATCGAGGAGACGACACCGGGGCGGACCTGGCCCTTCTGCAGGGTCTGCAGGAAGGTCGAGCGCACCTCCGACTGGGTCTGCTCGAGCCAGGCACGGCGCGACAGGACCACGTTGTTGCGGTTCTTGTCGAGCTCGATGATCTTGGCCTCGATCTCCTTGCCGACGTACGGCTGGAGGTCGCGGACGCGACGCATCTCCACGAGGGAGGCGGGCAGGAAGCCACGCAGGCCGATGTCGAGGATGAGTCCACCCTTGACGACCTCGATGACGGTACCGGTGACGACGCCGTCTTCTTCCTTGATCTTCTCGATCGTGCCCCAGGCACGCTCGTACTGGGCGCGCTTCTTCGACAGGATCAGCCGACCCTCTTTGTCCTCCTTCTGGAGGACCAGAGCCTCGACCACGTCACCGACCTTGACGACATCGCCGGGGTCCACGTCGTGCTTGATGGACAGCTCGCGGGAGGGGATGACGCCTTCGGTCTTGTACCCGATGTCGAGAAGGACCTCGTCGCGGTCGACCTTGACGATGGTGCCCTCGACGATGTCGCCATCGTTGAAGTACTTGATGGTGGCGTCAACGGCGGCGAGGAAGTCCTCAGCCGAGCCGATGTCGTTGATAGCGACCTGCGGGGTGGCGGATTTCGCCGAGGTGGAGATGGTCATTGAGTCGTTTGCTCCGATGCGGACAGGATCTAGTGCGGACAGGGACCGTGCGATTGCGTTCGATGGCGGCCGGACGTCACATGGACGTGCGTCACCGGCGTGAATCTTATCGGTGCCGCGTAGCACGGTCAAAGCGGCTACGGGGCGCTCCGTCAGGCCAGCGCCCGCGCGACGTCGAGAAGATCGGCGGGGACGACCTTGATCTTGCCCGCGATCTCGGGCAGCGGAACCATGACGATGTCCTCGCCGCGCAGTGCCGTCATCACGTCGGACTCGCCGCGGGTGACCGCATCGACGGCCGCGACGCCGAAGCGCGAGCCGAGGATCCGGTCGGTCGGGGTCGGGCTGCCGCCGCGCTGGACGTGGCCCAGGACGGTGAGGCGCGCGTCGAACCCGGTGCGCTGCTCGATCTCGTTCTTGACCCGCTCGCCGATGGCTCCGGCGACGATCTCGCCGAACTTGCCGACCGGCACCTCGTAGTCCATCGCCGAACCCTTGAGCGGGACAGCGCCCTCCGCGACCACGACGATCGAGAAGCTCGCGTGCGAACGGTGCCGGTGCTTGAGGTACTTGACGATCTTCTCGATGTCGAACGGCTCCTCGGGGGTGAGGACGACCTCGGCCCCGCCGGCGATCGCCGACGTCACCGCGATCCAGCCCGCGTGGTGCCCCATGACCTCGACCACCATGACGCGGTTGTGGCTCTCGGCCGTGGTGTGCAGCCGGTCGATCGCCTCGGTCGCGATCCAGACGGCGGT
Organism: Pengzhenrongella phosphoraccumulans; assembly: GCF_045689905.1. Lineage (NCBI taxonomy): Bacteria > Bacillati > Actinomycetota > Actinomycetes > Micrococcales > Pengzhenrongella > Pengzhenrongella phosphoraccumulans. Next base: position 150,854 of record NZ_CP144210.1, read on the forward strand.
GTCGAAGCCGATGGACTGATCGGTGCCGTACACGTCGTTGTCGATGGTCTTGGGGATCGCGACGATCTTGACGCCCGCCTCGGCCACCTTGCTCGCCGCGTGCAGCGTGCCGTCGCCACCGATGCAGATCAGCGCGTCGATCCGCTCCTGCTCCAGCGTGGCCAGCACAGCCTCGATGCCGCCGTCCGCCGCCGTCGGGTGGTACCGCGCGGTGCCCAGCATCGTGCCGCCGACCTGCAGCACGTTGCGGATCTGCTGGCGCGAGACGGGCGTGACGTCGCCGTCGACCACCCCGCGCCACCCGTTGCGGAACCCGACGATCGTGTGCCCGTGCTCGCCTTCGCCACGCTTGACGACGGCGCGGATCGCTGCGTTCAGGCCGGGGACGTCACCGCCGCCAGTCAGCAGACCGATTCGCATGCGCACTCCTTAGTTCGTTCCCGTGTCGAGCAGATTTCCGGGGAAGCGACGCTGCTGCGCACCGGCCACGATCAGCCTAGGGGCCGCCGGTCGCCCTCCCCGGGTCCGATGGTCCCGCCCGCGCGCCGGAGCCCGCGCAAGCGTCCGGTCCCCGGACTGCGAAACTACCGCCATGGCCTCCTCACGCTCCTTCGCGGGCTTTCGCGACGTCCCGCCCGACGACGGCGGCCGCGCGGGCCGGGGCTGGTGGGACGCCAACGCGCTCGAGTACCTGGACGAGCACGGCGACTTCCTCGGGGACGCCGACTTCTGCTGGTGCCCGGAAGGCCTGCGGGAGGCCGACGCGCACCTGCTCGGCGACGTCGCCGGTCGGGACGTGCTCGAGGTGGGCTCGGGCGCCGCCCAGTGCTCGCGCTGGCTGCGCACGCAGGGTGCGCGGGCCGTGGCCACGGACGTGTCGCACGGCATGCTGGCCGCCGGCCGGGGCCTGGACGCGGCCGCCGGCGTCGCCACGCCCGCGCTGCAGGCGGACGCTCGCGCCCTGCCGTTCGCCGACGGGTCGTTCGACTGCGTGTTCACCGCGTTCGGGGCGCTGCCCTTCGTGCCCGACGCCGACCGGGTCCACGCCGAGGTCGCCCGCGTGCTCCGGCCGGGCGGGCGGTGGGTGTTCGCGGTGACGCACCCGATCCGGTGGGCCTTCCCGGACGACCCGAGCGAGCGCGGCCTGACCGCGACCCGGTCCTACTTCGACCGCACGCCGTACGTCGAGACCGACGACGCCGGGCGCGTGATCTACGCGGAGTACCACCGCACGCTCGGGGACCACCTGGCCGACGTCGTGGCCGCGGGCCTGGTCGTCGAGCGTCTGGTCGAGCCGACCTGGCCGGCCGGGCACGACCGCACCTGGGGCGGCTGGGGACCCGTGCGCGGCGCCCTGCTCCCCGGCACCGCCATCTTCGTCACCCGCCGCCCCTGACCTCTCCCAAGGGTCAGTGCCCAGCGGTGTGCCAGCTCTCGCCGACGCCGACCGAGACGTCCAGCGGGACCGTCAGCACGGCCGCCGCCCCCATCTCGGCGCGCACGAGCGCCTCGACCTCCTCGCGCTCGCCCGGCGCGACCTCGAGCAGCAGCTCGTCGTGGACCTGGAGCAAGAGCCGGGTGCCGAGCCCCCGGGAGGTGAGCTCGCGGTCCACCCCGAGCATCGCCACCTTGATGAGGTCGGCGGCGCTGCCCTGGATGGGCGCGTTCAGCGCCATCCGCTCCGCCATCTCGCGGCGCTGCCGGTTGTCGCTCGTGAGGTCGGGCAGGTAGCGGCGCCGGCCGAGGATCGTGGCCGTGTAGCCGGTGGCCCGCGCCTCGTCGACGACGCCCGTGAGGTAGTCCCGCACACCGCCGAACCGGGAGAAGTAGTCCTCCATGAGCTTCGCCGCCTCGCCCACCTCGATGCTGAGCTGCTTGGACAGCCCGAACGAGGACAGGCCGTAGGCCAACCCGTAGGACATCGCCTTGATCTTCGAGCGCATCGCCGGCGTCACCTCGTCCACGCCCACCGAGAACACCCGCGACGCGACGTAGTTGTGCAGGTCCTCACCGGTGTTGAACGCCTCGATGAGGGCCTCGTCGCCGGACAGGTGCGCCATGATCCGCATCTCGATTTGGCTGTAGTCGGCGGTCAGCAGCGTCTCGTAGCCGGCGCCGACGACGAACGCGCGCCGGATGCGCCGACCCGCCTCCGTGCGGATCGGGATGTTCTGCAGGTTCGGGTCGGTCGAGGACAACCGACCCGTGGCCGCGATCGTCTGCTGAAAGCTGGTGTGGATCCGGCTGTCGTCCGCGACGGACCGCAGCAACCCCTCCACCGTCTGCCGCAACCGGATCGCGTCGCGGTGGTCGAGCAGGTGCTGCAGGAACGGGTGCCCCGTCTTCTCGAACAGGTCCGTCAGCGCCGCGGCGTCGGTCGTGAAGCCCGTCTTGATCTTCTTGGTCTTCGGCATCCCGAGCTGGTCGAACAGGACCTCCTGGAGCTGCTTGGGCGACCCGAGGTTCACCTCGCGATCGATCACCAGGTAGGCGTCCGCCGCCGCGCCGACGACGATCGCGTCGAAGTGCTTCTCGAGCTCGGACAGGTAGCCGACGTCGGCCGCGATCCCGGCGTGCTCCATCCGCGCGAGCACGTCGACGAGCGGCAGCTCGAGCGACTCGAGGAGCTCGAGGCCACCACGGTCGGCGAGCTCGCCGGTGAGGACCTCGGCCAGCTCGACGACGGCGGCGGCGCGCACCCCCGCGCGCCGTCCCTCGTCGGAACCGTCCATCTCGAGGTCGAGCGCGCCCTGCCCGCCCCCCGACGAGTCGTCGCTGCGCAGCTCGCGGTGCAGGTACCCGATCGCGAGGTCGGCCAGCTCGTACCCGCGGCGGTCCGGCTGGCACAGGTACGCGGCGAGCTCGGTGTCGAAGGTGACCCCCGCCAGGGTGAAGCCACGACCCGTGAGCGCGTGCCAGGCCTCCTTCGAGGCGTGCACCGCCTTGGTCGCGGTCGGGTCGGCGAGCCAGGCCGCGAGCGCGGCCTCGTCGACCGGCATCACGGCCGTCAGGTCGAAGGCCACCGCCTCGCCCGCGCCGTCGGCGATGGCGATGCCCCAGGCGTCCCCGCCCGAGGACGCCCCCGAGCCGCGCACGTCGAGCCCGAGCCGCGTGCCCACGCGCTCCGCCAGCCAGGCCTCGAGGGCTCCCTCGTCGAGCGCGGCGACCGACAGCTCGGCGGCCTCGCCCGGACCGGTGTCGTCCCCTTCCGACGGGACCATCGCGAACAGCCGCTCGCGCAGCACGCGGAACTGGAGCGCGTCGAAGACGGTCTGCATCGCCTCGCGGTCCCACGGGCGCACGGCGAGGTCCTCCGGCCCGAGCGGGAGCTCGAGGTCGACGAGCAGCCGGTTGAGCTGGCGGTTGAGCAGCACCTGGTCGAGGTTCGCCCGCAGCGACTCCCCGGCCTTGCCGGGAACCTGGTCGGCGCTCGCGACGATCCCCTCGAGCCCGCCGTAGGCGTGGATCCACTTCGCGGCCGTCTTGGGCCCGACGCCCGGGATGCCCGGGAGGTTGTCGCTCGTCTCGCCGACGAGCGCCGCGATGTCCGGGTAGCGCTCCGGCGGCACGCCGTACTTCGCCTGGACGACGGCGGGCGTCATGCGGGTGAGCTCCGAGACCCCCTTGACCGGGTAGAGCACCGTGACCTGGTCGTTGACGAGCTGCAGCGCATCGCGGTCACCCGTGCAGATGAGGACCTCCATCCCGGCCCCGCGCGCCTGGACCGCGAGCGTGGCGAGGATGTCGTCGGCCTCGAAGTTGACCTTCTCGAGGACCGAGATGTGCAGCGTCGCGAGGATCTCGCGGATCAGGGGCACCTGCCCCTTGAAGGGCTCGGGCGTCGCATCGCGCGTGCCCTTGTACTCGGGGTACACCTCGGTGCGGAACGTCGTGCGGCCGGCGTCGAACGCGACCGCGACGTGGGTCGGCGCCTCGTCGCGGAGCAGGTTCGCGAGCATCGAGGTGAAACCGTAGACGGCGTTCGTCGGCTGCCCCGTCGAGGTCGAGAACTTGTCGACCGGAAGGGCGAAGAACGCCCGATAAGCCATGGAGTGCCCGTCGATGATCAGCAGACGGGGCGGAGACGAGGCCGCGCGAGGCGCGGCGGATGGTGGATTGACGCTCACGGGTGCCAACCTATCTGCCATGACCGACACCGAATCCGCCCAGAGCCTGCGCGCGCTCGCCGCCGGCACCCTTCTCGAACGCATGGGGATCGAGATCCTGGAGGTCAGCGCGTCGCGCGCCGTCGGCACGATGCCCGTCGCAGGCAACACCCAGCCGTACGGCCTCCTGCACGGCGGCGCGAACGTCGTGCTCGCGGAGAGCCTCGGGTCGTTGGCGGCGATGGCGCACGCCGGCGCGGGTCGGATCGCGGTCGGAATCGAGGTCAACGCGACCCATCACCGCTCGGCGCGGTCGGGCCTCGTCACGGGGACGGCGACGGCGCTGCACCTGGGCCGGACCACCGCGACCTACGAGATCGTGGTGGAAGACTCCGAGTCACGGCGGCTGGCGACCGCACGCTTGACGTGCATGCTGATCGACTCGCGGCCGGCGGTCTGACCCGCCGCCGGGCCGCCGGCGTCGGCCGCTGCCGCCGCCGCTGCTGCTTCGGCGTCGAGCACCGCGCGCACGTCCCGCAGGTCGAGCGGTCCGGTCTCCGTCTCGATGCGGACCTGACGCCGCCGGGCGATCAGGTCTTCGAGCCCTCGGGTCGCGCCGCGCTTGCGGAAGCCTGAGTTCGCGGGCTCCCCCGCGAGCCGCCGCTGGAGCGTCTGCGTGGCCACCACCCGGTGCGCGGCCGCGGGCGCGAAACCCATCCGGACGAAGAACCGCTGGACGCCGCGCGCTCCGGGCAGGTGCACGGCGAACACCTGGGTCGCGCCGGCCTGCTCGGCAGCCGCGCACGCGCCCGCGAGGAGGGCGTGACCCAAGCCGCGCCGACGGGCGCTGTCGGCGACGTAGAGCGCTTCCACATGCAGGGTGATGTCGGGGGCGAAGGGACCGCGCCCCACGACTCGCGCGAGCAGGAGCCCCGCGACGTCGTCGTCCAGCACGCCGATCAGGACCTTCGTACCAGGGGTGACCAGGAGGGTGGCGAACTGGTCACGCAGCACCTCGGCGTCCGTGCCCCGCGGATCGGGACTCGCCGGCGACTCGGTCCGGGCGGCCAGGCAGAGCGCGACCAAACCCTCGAGGTCTTCCGCGACCGCCAGCCTGACCTGAGCACCTGGGCGCACGTCGACGAGCCTCCTTCACGTGGCGGACGGGGCCGTCTTGGAACGCTCGTCTCGAGCAGCCCACCCCCGATGGCAGGACAACGCCTGCCTTGATGACATCGACCCTAACCCCCGGGGACTTGAGTCCGGTATCACCCCAACCGGTGACTCTTGGACCAATGACCAGATTGAACCGGCCGTCTATGACATATTCACGACACATTCATTCCCTAGGGTCCTGTCCCAACCGGTAGAGCGACCCCGTTCGTCGGCCAGCGTGGCCGCTTCGTGCCAGACCCCTCATGACGACCGGACGGAGGCCCCAGGTGCGGCTAGCTGCGACCATGGACCACTCCCCTCTTGCCCGCCGAACGCTCCTCGCCACCCTGGTGGCGTTCCTGGCGCTCCTTGCCCTGCTGGTGCCCGCGGGCCCGGCTCATGCGGCGGACGAGGCGTGCGTGGCGGGTCCGACGGTCGCGTGCATCAACGGCACGATCCGCACGGCCGCGGGTGCTCCCGCCGTCGGCATCGCGCTGGAGGCGACCGGTCCGGATGGCGTGCACGCGGTCACCACCGGGCCGGAGGGTCGGTGGTCCATCACCGTGACCGCCGCGGGCAGCTACGTCGTGAAGCTCGACCCCGCGACCCTGCCCGCTGGTGAGACGCTGCGCGATCCCGCGCAGAACCCCCGCACCGTGGCGGTCGAGCTCGGAAGCAGCGGCGCCGCGCTCTTCCCGCTCGGTACGCCCGCGGCGGGCGGGTCCGCGGCCAGCCCGAGCGGCGGCAGCTCAGCCACGCCGGGGACCGGGTCGACGAGCGCCCCGGCCGCCGGTTCGGGCATCACCGGGGGGCGCATCGCGCAGCAGTTCACCTCGGGCATCGTGTTCGGCCTGCTGCTCGCGCTCGCGTCGGTCGGCCTGTCCCTGATCTACGGCACGACGGGCCTGAGCAACTTCGCCCACGGCGAGCAGGTCACCTTCGGCGGCATCCTCGCCTACATCGGCTGCCAGATCTTCGGGATGCCGCTGCTGCTGTCGGGGATCCTCGCCGTCGTGATCGGGGCGGCGAGCGGGTGGCTGCAGGACTCGCTCATCTGGCACAAGCTGCGCAAGCGCGGCCTGGGCACGACCCAGCAGATGATCGTCACCATCGGGTTCGCGATGGCGCTGCAGTACACCTTCCAGTTCTTCCTCGGCGGCAGCCCGCTGCGGATCGTCACGGACAACCCCACGACGGTGTCCCTCGGCGACGTGGTCATCACGCAGCAGTCGCTCATCTCGCTGGCGATCTCGGCCATCGCGCTCGGCGGCGTCGCCTACTTCCTCGTGGCGACCCGGACAGGGCGAGCGACGCGCGCCGTCTCGGACAACGCGGCCCTCGCGGCGGCGTCGGGCATCTCGGTCGAGCGCATCGTGCGCATCGTCTGGACGCTCGGTGCCGGCCTGGCGGCCCTCGGCGGGGTCCTGCTCGGTCTGTACTTCAACGCGACCGCCTGGAACATGGGCGCCACGATCCTGCTGCTCATGTTCGCCGCGGTGACCCTGGGCGGCCTCGGCACGGCGTTCGGCGCCCTGGTCGGCTCGTTGGTCATCGGCCTTGTCTCGGAGATGTCGAGCCTGGTCATCCCCTCGGACCTGCGCTACGGCGGCGCACTGCTCATCCTCATCCTCGTCCTGCTCTTCCGGCCCCAGGGCATCCTGGGCCGGGCCGAGCGCGTCGGCTGACGAAAGGTCTCAACCATGGACTGGACCAGAATCCTCAGTCAGGTCGCCGGTGAGGTCATCGCCCCGACGACCGCCGCCTACGCGCTCGCCGCGATCGGGCTGAACATCCACTTCGGGCTCACCGGGCTGCTCAACATGGGCCAGGCAGGCTTCATGCTGCTCGGTGCGTACGGGTTCGCGATCGCCACGATCGCGGGCTGGCCGATCTGGGCCGCGGTGCTCGTCGCGATCGCCAGTGCGGTGGTCTTCGCCACGATCCTCGGGATCCCCACGCTCAAGCTCCGGGGCGACTACCTGGCGATCGTCACGATCGCCGCAGCCGAGATCGTGCGCCTGATCGGCAGATCGACCTCGATGACCGCGATCACCGGTGGCAACGCCGGCCTGGCCGGGGACAAGTACAAGTACACCTTCGAGAACCTGTCCCCCTTCCCGGACGGGGACTTCACCCTCGGCCCCTGGCAGCACTCGAACAACCTGTCCGACAGCTGGTGGCTGCGCATCGTCGCGTGGGTGATCGTCGGGCTCGCCTGCCTGCTGGTCTGGCGCCTGATGAACAGCCCGTGGGGCCGCGTGCTCAAGGGCGTGCGCGAGGACGAGGCCGCGGTGCGCTCGCTCGGCAAGAACGTGTTCTCGTACAAGATGCAGTCGCTCGTGCTCGGCGGCGTGCTCGGTGCCATCGCCGGGATCCTGTTCGTGCTGCCCCGCGCGGTCCAGGCCGACTCCCTCGGCCGCCCGGTGACGTTCTACATCTGGACGATCCTGCTGCTCGGGGGCGCCGCCGCGGTGTTCGGGCCGGTGCTCGGGTCGATCCTGCTGTGGACCGTGCTCATGCTCATCAAGACCGTGATGCGCGACGTCATCCCGGCGTCGGTCATGCGACCGGAACAGATCGAGATGTTCGGCTGGGTCCTGGTGGGTATCGCACTGATGCTGCTGGTGATCTTCCGACCACAAGGGATCCTCGGGGACAAGAAGGAGCTGGCGATCCATGACCACTGAACCCCTGACCACACCGGGCACCGGTGCCGTGCCGCAGGAGGAGATCTCCCCCACGCCCGGCGCGCGCAAGCCCGACGCGATCCTCGTGGCCGACGGCGTCCAGCGCACCTTCGGGGGCGTGCACGCGGTCGACGTGGACCACCTCGAGGTGCAGCGCGGCTCGATCACGGCCCTGATCGGGCCGAACGGAGCCGGCAAGACCACGCTCTTCAACCTCCTGACGGGTTTCGACAAGCCGAACACCGGGACCTGGAGCTTCGAGGGGCGCTCGCTGGCCGGGGTGCCCGCCGCGCGCGTCGCGCAGGCCGGGATGGTCCGCACCTTCCAGCTGACCAAGGCCCTGAGCCGGATGACCGTGATCGAGAACATGCGTCTGGGGGCCACGCGGCAGAGCGGCGAAAACCTCTTCGTCGCGCTCGTCCCACCGCTGTGGCGCGCGCGCGAGCGGGAGATCACGGCCCAGGCCGAGGAGCTGCTCGAGCGGTTCAAGCTGATCGAGAAGCGGGACGAGTTCGCCGGGAGCCTGTCCGGCGGGCAGCGCAAGCTGCTCGAGATGGCACGCGCCCTGATGAGCAAGCCCACCATGGTGATGCTCGACGAGCCGATGGCGGGGGTGAACCCCGCCCTGACCCAGTCGCTGCTCGGCCACATCAAGGCGCTGCGCGACGACGGCACCACGGTGCTGTTCGTCGAGCACGACATGCACATGGTGCGGCACATCTCCGACTGGGTGGTGGTGATGGCCGAGGGCCGCCTGGTGGCGGAGGGCCCGCCCGACGCCGTCATGAACGACGCCGCGGTGATCGACGCCTATCTCGGCGCGCACCACGACACCGACCTCGGCGACGACAGCCTGCTGACCGACGAGGTCGCCGAACAGCTCGAGGCCGAGGCGCTGCGCGAGGGGAACCGACGATGACGACCACGACCACCACCGGCACGGGTGCCACGACCCCCCGCACCGACGAGCCCCTGCTGCGGGCGGACAACCTCGTGGCCGGGTACGTCCCCGGGGTGAACATCCTCAACGGGTGCGACCTCGAGGTCTTCCGCGGCGAGCTGGTCGGGATCATCGGTCCGAACGGTGCCGGGAAGTCGACGCTGCTCAAGGCCCTGTTCGGGCTCGTCAACGTCCGCTCGGGGAACGTCACGCTCGACGGCCAGGACATCACCAACCACCGGGCCGACTCGCTCGTGCGCCGCGGGGTCGGGTTCGTGCCGCAGAACAACAACGTGTTCCCCTCGCTCACGATCGAGGAGAACCTGCAGATGGGCCTGTTCCAGGCGCCCAAGCGGTTCGCGGAACGGTTCGCGTTCATCGTCGACCTGTTCCCGATCCTCGGGGACCGCCGCAAGCAGCGCGCCGGGTCGCTCTCCGGCGGGGAACGCCAGATGGTCGCGATGGCCCGCGCGCTCATGATGGAGCCGTCGGTGCTGCTCCTGGACGAGCCGTCGGCCGGTCTGTCGCCCGTGCGGCAGGACGAGACCTTCATCCGCACCCGCCGGATCAACAAGGCCGGCGTGTCGATCGTCATCGTCGAGCAGAACGCCCGCCGGGCGCTGCAGATCTGTGACCGCGGCTACGTGCTCGACCAGGGACGCAACGCCTACACGGCCCCCGGCCGCGAGCTCATGAACGACCCCAAGGTGATCGAGCTGTACCTGGGCACGCTCGCCGCCGACCAGGAGTCAGCGGACAAGGCCAAGCGCGCCTAGCGTTGACTGCACGGCACCACGCATGACCAGCTGCGGGCCCGGTGGGAGGAAACCCCCACCGGGCCCGCGTCGTCGTGCACCCCGCCGGCGAGGCACGGCACACGAACAGCGGGCCCGGTGGGAGGAATCCCACCGGGCCCGCGTCGTCGTGCGGTCGTACGAGGTTCAGCGGCGCTCGATCAGAGCGAGCCGGCCTCGGACTTGATGAAGGTGTACTTGTTGTCCGCGCCGTACTGGTAGACCCCGATCAGGGCGGTGGACGGGTCGTTCTGCGCGTTGAACGAACCAGCGCCGGAGACCGCGTTGTAGTCGATGTCCTTGCCGGCGGCGAGCAGGTCGGCGCACTCCTTGAAGCCGGTGCACTCGGTGCCACCGTCAGCGCCGGAGACCGCCGCCAGGTTCTTCTGGATCGTCACCCCGTCGGTCGCGCCGCCCTTGACTGCGGCGAGCGCGGCGAGCGTGGTGGCGTCGTAGGACTCCGCGGCGTACGAGTAGTCCTTCAGCGCGGGGTCGACGGCCAGGAGCTTCTTCTGGAACGCGTCATCGGGGAACGCACCGGGCAACGTGCCCTGAACGCCCTCGAGCGTGCCGGGCTGGAAGTCCTTGCTGTAGTCGCTGAGGTTCCCGTCGACGAAGTAGACGTTCTTCATGTCGTAGCCCTTGGCCACGAGCTCGGGAATGATCTGCTTGGTCTGAGCGAAGGCGATGATCGCGATCGCGTCCGGGTTCGTCGCGAGGACGGCGGTGACGGGGTCCGCGAAGCTCGTGGCCTTCGGGTCGAACTCCTGACCCTGGTTGCCGTACGAGATCGTGGCACCCGCGGCCTCGACGGTGGTCTTGAGCACGTCGCGCAGCGAGGTGCCGTAGTCGTCGTTGAACACGAGGACGCCGATGTTCGCGTGCCCGTCACCCGTGATCAGCTTGCCGAGCGCGGCACCCTGCAGGATGTCCGACGGCGCGGTGCGGAAGTAGAACGGGCTCTTGCCGCTCAGGTCCGTGGCGGTGTTGGCCGGCGAGATCTGGACGATCTTGGCGTTGGTGATGTCCTCGACCACGTTCCGGGTCACGGCCGACGACGCGGCACCGATGATGACCTGGACCTTCTTGCTCTTGAGGTCCGTGACGGACTGCGTCGCGATCTCCGCGTTGTCCGCGTCGGAGGAGTCGGCGTTCTCGAGCTTGACGTCCGCACCGAGAACCCCGCCCGCGGCGTTGATCTCCTTGACCGCGAGGCCCACGCCGGCGATCTCGGGCGGGCCGAGGAACGCGAGCGAGCCGGTCTGGGGCAGGAGGGTGCCGACGATGAGCGGAGCGGCCGCCGGCGACGCGTCACCCGTGCCGTCACTGCTGCTGCACGCGGTCAGGACGAGGGCAACCGCTCCGGCCAGGGCGGCCACGCGGAGTGCATTGGTGGATCGAATCATGCTGTCGTACCCCTCTGCTCATTGCTGCAACTCGGGGCGGGGGATCCACCCTGACGAGGTCTGTGCCGGAAAGGTACCTGGCATATGTGTCCGGCATGTGACAAATGCTGTCTCAAACCGGGTGGTTACCAAGTCGCAACACAAGCGAGGCCCGGCCCCTCCCCTGGTGGGGTGGGACCGGGCCTCGGGGGCCGAGCGCTCAGGGCACTCGGTTCAGCTCGCGCCGCCGACCTGCTCGATGACGGCGTCGGCCACCTCGCGCATGGTCAGCCGGCGGTCCATCGACGTCTTCTGGATCCAGCGGAAGGACTCGGGCTCGGACAGCCCCATCTTCGTCATGAGCAGGCCCTTGGCCCGGTCCAGGCGCTTGCGCGTCTCGAACCGCTCCGCCAGGTCCGCGACCTCGGACTCGAGCGCGCTGATCTGCGCGTAGCGCGAGATGGCGATCTCGACCGCGGGCAGCAGGTCCGCGGGGCTGAACGGCTTGACGACGTACGCCATGGCGCCTGCGTCCCGTGCCCGCTCGACGAGCTCCTTCTGCGAGAACGCGGTCAGCAGCACGACCGGCGCGAGGTGCGCCTTACCGATCCGCTCCGCCGCGGAGATGCCATCGAGGATGGGCATCTTCACGTCCATGATCACGACGTCGGGTTTGAACTCCGTCGCGAGCCGGACTGCCTCTTCGCCGTCGCCCGCCTCGCCGACGACGTCGAACCCCGCCTCGCGGAGCGTCTCGACGACGTCCATGCGGATGAGCGCCTCGTCCTCGGCCACCACGGCGCGGCGCGCGGGACGCCCAGCGGCCGCGACCGGCGCCGCGACGGGCTCGGGAAGCAGTGCGGGGAGATCAAGTGGGACGGCCGACGTCGGCTTGTCCGTTTTCGCGTTCTCTGAAGTCACCGGTCAAGACTACCGGTGTGATCGGGGGCCGACGCGCGCCTGCGGCGTCTTGTGCACCACACACCCGGTAACCTGACCGGGCACGTCGTTCGCGGCGGGCTGCCCCGATAGCCCAATCGGCAGAGGCGTTCGGCTCAAACCCGATCCAGTGCGAGTTCGAATCTCGCTCGGGGCACCTCTAGATAGCGTTTGACCTGGGGAAACGTTCGAGAACGTCGCCCGGCCGAGGCCGGAATCCGGCGCTACTCGTCGTTAACTAGCCAGAAATGGATTCACGGACTGACCTGAGGGCTTCCTCGAACCAGAGCGGACTCGACTGAGCTAGCGCGATCACGCGGTCCCAATCGAGGCCGATCCCGGGCCGCAGGAGGGGCCGCCGGGCCACCGCCCGGCTCGATTCAGGGGTGAAACCGTCGAGGTGCAGCGAAGTTCTCAGCCGGCGAAGTTCGCCACCCAGTCGGGTTCAGGAGTTCTGGTCACCCGGGGTGGGCTGCTCGGTCGGGGCGAACTTCTCGAGGATGCGTGTCAGGTCTGGGGCCAGGTGGGTCTTCATGACGTAGTAGGTCTCCGTCATCGACTCTGATGCATGCCCTAGCTGCGCGGCTGCGTCCTTCGAGTTGGCCTCGCGCTCGATCATGGTCGCGACGGTCTTGCGGAACGCGTGGGGTGTGACCCACTCCAGCCCAGTGCCCTCACGGATGGAGCGCCACTGTCGGCGCACGTTGTGGCCTGAAACCCACGTGCCATTTCGTGTGGTGAAGACCGCATCAAGAGCGTTTGGTGTGGCGCCCGCCCGACGACGCATCAGCACGTCGACGGCGAAGGACGGCAAGTAAACGGTGCGTCGACCAGCAGCGGACTTCGTCGCGTCTTGACGAACGATGCCGCGGCCCTCGAGTTGTACGAGCGTCCCGCTGACGGTGAGGGTCGGACGGACAGCTTCAAGATCGAGATCAGACCAACGCAGGGCGAGCACCTCGTTGATCCGGAGCCCAGTCGCTAGGAAGATGTCCACGATGTCCGGCAGGTTCCCGTTCGGGCTCGGCCCGACAGGGCGGCGACCCGATGAGTCCTCCTGACGCCACTGACGCACACCCCTGCGTGCGATCTCAAGTTGCGTTTCGTCGAGCGCTCGGACTTCCTTCTTCACCGTGCGCAGTCGCGAGACGTTTCGCACGGGATTGATCGGGATCGCGTCGTGGCGAACCGCCATACCGATGATCTGGCCGAACACTTGCTTGACCGCTTGCGCCTGCGCAGGCGCGTCGGCTGCGTAGGCCCTCAGGAACCGGTCCGTCAGCGCCACCGTGACCTCACGAACGCGGATGTCGCCAAGCGTCGGAATGATGGCGTGGTGGACGATCCCGCGATACCTATCGATGGTCTGCGGCTTGAGTCGGTCCTCCGCCTCGATCTCCTCGAGCCACAGTGCACAAAGTCGGCTTACCCGCATGTCGCGGGTCACTGCCGCTCCGGTCTCCGTAGCGACCCGGTCGTGGAGCGAGGCCAGCAAAGCCCGCTCCGCCGCGGCCCCGGTCTTGCCCCAGGCCGTGACGCGCCGGGTCTTGCCGTCGAAATCCCGGACACGGGCCTGGGCGACCCACCTTCCAGACGGCTGCTCGACACGTTGGACCTTTCCCCACGTACCGAGCGGCATCGGCGGCCTAGCCACGGCGTCTCTCGGCCCGTCCGACGAGGGCCGCGTACAAGACAAGGACGGCGCCGTTCATCGCGACTACTGACCCTGCTCCAGGGACGCGTTGAGCCAGTCCTGGACGTCTGCGCGGCGGTAGCGCACGTACTTACCGAGCTTCATCCCCCGGGGACCGCTTCCCTGGGCACGCCAGTAGTAGAGCGTGTTCTTTGGGATCCCGGTGTAGGCGGCGAGCTGGTCGATCGACATGAGCCCCCCTGCGTTCGAGAAGACCCCGTCATCGTCACCGCCATTCGTCGCGATGGTCGCCGGACTGCTAACGATCGGATTCTTGGTTGCCATCTGCCCGCCTGCTTCCTAGCGTGGGAACTCCTCTGGGCCGTGCAGGGGATCTCGCGGATCGATCGAGCCCGCCACCGCTTGCTCTCCCGACTGCCGTCGGAAAACCAGGAAGACTCCCTGACACAGAGAGCAACCTCCATGCGCACAAGACGCGTCGGACACCACACCACTCGAGGTGGATCTGGGTTTCGCTGGCCCGGAGCGCCGATACGATCACACCCGTGACCGCTACCGCCCTCCTCCCTGACGTAGTTGCGGGGGCCGGCGAGCGAAGCGAGGGGGGTGAGTCGCTCATCAAGTCGAAGAAGCGCGTCAAGGCGCACGGCGAGGTGTTCACACCCGCCCACATGGTCAACCAGATGCTCGACATCGTCTCCGAAGAACTGGAGACCGGGCCGGAGTTCGTCGACACGACCTTCCTTGAGCCTGCCGCTGGCGATGGGAATTTCCTCATCGCCATCTTGGGTCGCAAGCTCGCTGCGGTCGAGGCACGACTTCCGTCGCAGGTGTGGGAGCGAGAGTCTCTGTTCGCCCTCGCTTCGATCTACGGCATCGAGCTGCTGGAAGACAACCACGCTGACGCGCAGGCCACGATGCTCCACCTGTTCCTCGCCTGGCATAGGCAGCACGGCACCAGCGTCGGTGAGCGCACGAACTTGTACCGGGCGGCGGAGTTTCTCATCGAGGCGAACATCCGGCGCGGCAACACCCTGAACGGCAAGGAGCCGGACGGGTCCGAGATCAAGTTCTCGTGGTGGCACCGCACACCGGACAACCTCGTGATTCGGGAGCCGTTCACTTTCAGGTCCCTACGTGCCAGCCCTCCCGTCGTCGACCTGTTCGCCGCCTCAATTGAGTCGGTCGTCTACGCGCCGTGCCGTATCGACGGCGTCTTCGCCGAGGAAGCCCCGTGACACCCAATAGCCCCAAGATCAAGACGTTCGACGAGATCGTCCCGATGATCTACTCCTGGACGACCCCGAACGTCACCCCGACCTGCCACGCAACGTCCCTTAAGGACGGCGGTTGGGAAAAGATCGGGTACACCGAACAGGACACCGTCGATGCCCGTATCGCCCAGCAGGCGTCGCAGATGGGCACGTTCGTCGAGAAGCACAAGCTCTGGGCCTACAAGGCTCGGTTCATCACCGAGGGCGGCGGCTGGTTCACCGACCACGACTTCCACAAATACCTGCACCAGCAGGGCATCAAGCGGTTCGTCGACCAGGGCAAGACCGAGTGGCACCAGTTCGCCGGGGCGCCGAAGACGTCGCAGAGGTTCTTCTCAACGTTCATCATGCAGGACTTTGCTGCCGCGCAGACCGTGGAGCCGCAGGGCTACACGCTGCGCCCCGAGCAGCGGCGGGCCGTCGACCACGCCATGACCGCGTTCGGCCCCACCGTCGAGGGCGACGAGGCGCTGTGGAACGCCAAGCCACGGTTCGGCAAGACGCTGACGACGTACGACCTCATGCGCAAGATGGACGTCAAGCGCGCCCTGATCGTCACCAACCGGCCAGCCATCGCGAACTCGTGGTTCGACGACTTCGAGAATTTCATCGGCCACCAGACGAACTTTCAGTTCGTGTCCGACTCCCCGTCGCTTGACAAGCGCACCCCGATGACCCGCGACCAGTGGAAGGCGTACTCGCGGGAGAACATCGACCTGGACCCACGCATCATCGAGTTCGTCTCCCTCCAAGACCTCAAGGGATCGCTGTTCTTCGGCGGGTCGTTCGACAAGCTCAAGTACATCGCTGACACCGAGTGGGACTTGCTTGTCATCGACGAGGCGCACGAGGGCGTCGACACCACGAAGACCGACATAGCCGTCGACAAGATCAAGCGGACCCACACGCTGCACCTGTCCGGCACCCCGTTCAAGGCGCTCGCCAAGGGCCGGTTCACCCAGGACCAGATTTACAACTGGAGTTACGAGGACGAGCAGACCGCCAAGGCCCAGTGGTCCGACGGGACGCAGGACAACCCCTATGCCCAGCTCCCGACCCTCAACCTGCTCACCTACCAGGTCTCCCGCATGGTGGCCGACCGCCTAGCCGAAGGCGTCGCGCTGGATGAAGAGTCCGGGAACGTCGACTACACGTTCGATCTGGCGGAGTTCTTCTCCACGAAAGCCAACGGCTACTTCGTCTACGAGTCCGACGTCGCGCGGTTCCTGGATGCGCTGACGACCCAGGAGAAGTACCCGTTCTCTACCTCTGAGCTGCGTGACGAGATCAGGCACTCGTTCTGGCTGCTCAACCGGGTCGCCTCAGCCAAGGCGCTGGAACGGATGCTCAATACGCACCCGGTGTTCTCCGAATACACGGTGATCCTGGCGGCCGGCGACGGACGGCCCAACACCGACGACGGTGACGGGCTCGATGAGGACGCCAACGACTCGGTGACCATCGGCAGGTCACTCGACAGGGTGCGTGACGCCATCGCCAAGGCGGAGGCCGAAGGCGGCAAGACGATCACGCTGTCGGTCGGTCAGCTCACGACCGGGGTCACCGTCCCCGAGTGGACGGCGGTCATCATGCTGTCCAACCTGTCGTCCCCTGCGCTCTACATGCAGGCGGCATTCCGGTCGCAGAACCCCTGTACGTTCACGCGCGGCGACAAGGTGTACATCAAGAAGAACGCCTACATCTTCGACTTCGCGCCCGAGCGCACGCTGATGATCTTCGACGAGTTCGCCAACAACCTCGCCTTGCACCCGCCCGTCGACCGCGGCGAGCGGGGGGCGAACATCCGACGGCTGCTCAACTTCTTCCCCGTCTTGGGCGAGGACACCGAGGGCCAGATGATCCCGCTCGACGCCGAGAAGGTGCTCACCTTCCCGCAGGTGTTCAAGGCGCGCGAGGTCGTGCGGCGAGGCTTCCTGTCGAACCTGCTATTCGCCAACGTGCACGGCATCTTTCGGGCCGTGGAGCACTTCGAGGACATCCTCAACAAGCTTCCGGTCGCGAGGCAGAAGAAGACCGAGAAGGGCGAGCCCGTCGAGGTGCCGACCCCACCGCCGACCACGGACGCCGACGGCAACGTGAAGGTCGACTTCGGGACCGTCATCAACCCGAAGGTCGCCCAGATCGGCAAGCCGATCTACAGCGATGAGGACGTGCCGGTGCTCGACCCGGCCACGGTCAAGGCCGATCAGGCTGCCAAGAAAATCGCTGCGGTGGTCAACGACAAGGCCCGCGAAACCCGCGAGAGGCTGGCCGCCGAGTACGACTTGACGGGCAAGCAGGTCACCGCCGACGAGAAGGCCACCGAGGCGCAGGTGAAGGCCCAAGTGGAGCGCGTCTACATCGACCACCAGATCGCGCTCAACCACATCGAGGCCGCAAGCAAGGAGTCGGCGACGGAGGCCGAGTTCGAGGCACTCGAGGCGAAGAAGTCTGAGGCGAAGGCCGACCTTGACGCCCAGGTGCTCGCGATCTTCCACGACACCCTCGACAACGTCACCGAGACCGTCGTCAATCGCGAAGAGACCAAGAAGGCACAGGCGGCGGTCAACAAGACCCTCGACGCCGCCCGAGACCACCTGCGCGGGTTCGCCCGGACCATCCCGATGTTCCTCATGGCCTACGGCGACCGCAACACCACGCTCGCCAACTTCGACGACTACACCCCCGACGACGTCTTCGCTGAGATCGCAGGCATCTCCGAGGAGGACTTCCGCAAGCTCCGTGACGGGCGAGACGTCATCGACCCAAAGACCGGCGAGACCACACACGTCCCGGGCCTGTTCGACGAGACAGTGTTCGACCAGGCAATCTTGGAGTTCCTCGACAAGAAGAACGAACTCGCCAACTACTTCGACCCGGCTTTGACCGAAGACATCTTCGCTTACATCCCGCAGCAGAAGACAAGCCTCGTCTTCACCCCCAAGCCAGTCGTGCAGATGATGTGCGACACCCTGGAGGCGGAGACGCCGGGCATCTTTACCGACCCGGACAAGACGTTCGCGGACCTGTTCTCCACCGCTGGGCTGTTCTGCATGGAGCTGGTCCGTCGGCTCGACAAGGGCCTAGCTGACGTGATCCCGGACCCCGCCGAGCGGCTACAGCACATCTTCACCAAGCAGGTCTTCGAGATGAGCCACAACGCGATCCTTCACGAAATCACACTGGAAGCCGTCAGCGGCGGCGTTCCCGAGCGCCGAGCGTGGCTGGAACACTCCGGGCACTTCCGGGTCGGGAACCTGGCCGGGATGAGCCCTGCGGAGCGTGAGTCGCTGGTAGACGAAATGTTGGGAGACGACTGACATGGCAAAGAAGTTCGATGTCGTTATAGGCAATCCGCCCTACCAGGAAGGGTCAGTGGGCGAGTCAACCCACAACATGCCGATCTACGACAAGTTCATGGCCGCCGCGTACGAGGTGGGCACCAAGGTCGTGCTGATCACGCCGGCACGGTTCCTCTTCAAAGCCGGCTACACGGACAAGGCGTGGAACGAGAAGATGCTCGCGGACGAGCATTTGAGGGTGGCACATTTCGAGCCCGACTCAAAGCGACTGTTTCCGGACCTGACGGACCCCATCAAGGGCGGCATCGCGGTCACCTACCGCGACTCGGAGCGCAAGCTCGGGCCCATCGGCTTCTTCACCCAGCACCCCGACCTGAATGCAATTCTGTACAAGGTCGAGGCGTCCGCTAGTCGATCGCTCACCGACCTAGGCATCACCAACGACCGTCAGCATCGCTACACGGACAAGATGCACGAGGAGAACCCTGACGCAAGGGCTTTGATGTCGGAAGGCAACCCAAACAAGCTCGACGCTGGCGCCTTCGGGCGACTTCCATTCCTCTTCCATGAGGACGTGCCCCTTGATGGGCGCGACTACGTTGAGGTGTCCGGGCTATCGGGAAGGAAGCGCACCACCCGTTGGCTCCGCCGCGACTACATCACAGGTCCTCCCTCGTTCGGTGCTTACAAGGTGGCGGTCGCGGCGGCGAACGGGTCGGGATCGACAACTGACTTCTTTGGCGTAGCACTGAATAACCCGACCGTGCTTGGGCCGAACGTCGGCGTCACTGGCACGTTCCTCACCATCGGAGCGTTTGAGACCAAGGCTGAGGCCGACGCGTTGCTGAAGTACGTGAAGTCGAAGTTCGCTCGCGCGATGCTCGGCGTCCTCAAGGTGACGCAACACAACGCCGCGCACACTTGGCGGCACGTCCCGACCCAGGACTTCACGCCCACCTCGGACATCGACTGGTCGCAGGACCTCCCCGGCATCGACGCCCAGCTCTACGCCAAGTACCGGCTCACCGACGACGAGATCGAGTTCATCGAGTCGAACGTCAAGCCAATGGAGTAACGACCGAAATCTCGTCAAGTGCCGAAGCCTGAATGGAGCATGGGCCATGCCCGAGGGCGGTCGTCGGGGTCCTGGAAGAGGTCAAAGCCCACCGTGAACTCATCCGGTTGACTCTCGATTTCTGACACCCGCCGATGACGGTTCGGTCATCGGCGGTCAGGACCTGGGCACCCTCAACGACGGCGAGAAGATCAGCGTGTTCGTGCAGGAGCCGCGAGTACGCCTGGTGAGCGCTCAGACACTCTCGTCGCCGGGCCGTCACGCGATGACATGCGCAAGCCAACAAGCCCAAGGGTACGCCGCAAACCACTAGTACGCCGCGCATTGTCCCAGGTCACAGTGTCGTCGAAGACTGAGAACAGATATGAAATACCGCTTTCAGCTGAGCCTATTGGGGGTACTCAGTACCCACGGAGCAATTCTTCCGCATCTCGAATGACACGGTCCGCCTCCATCCGTCGCTGGTGTGTAGACGTTCGATCCATGTCGGCGGACCGTTCGTTAGCGCGGACAGCCTCCTGACTCTTGTGGCGCCCAGCCAATGCCACGATCCCGGGGTCGAGCCATTGGATGAGGCGGTGGCGCCCGTCCTCGACGGCAAGGAGGACAAACGTGCCGCGGTCAAGACAAGCCCGCTCCAGCCAGAGCACTCGCACCTCGCCACCGAGCACATCAACGCCCACGGCTCGCTGGCCGGCAGCGCTCGCCCACTCGATGCCCTGGATCTCCCAGAGCGAGTAGCCCGGCTGTGTGGCCCGCTCACGCAGGCAGTCGAGTCGATCCGCCGCTTGGGAGTCACGACGTGGGGACGTAACGGCGCGAGCGGCCGCCGCGACGAACCAGACGCTCGCGAGCACAATGGCGGCCGCGGCTGCAACCTGAATACCCGAGATTGGAATGCTTGTGGTCGGACGAACTCGGGCGGCGGCCAGGCTGACTTGAATCCATACCAGTGCCGTGAGCGCGATCGCGGGACGTCCGGCGGCGGTCATGCACCGCCGGATGTCGCCGCGTGTTGGTCGCTGGTTCACATCGTCACCTTCCCAATGGGGTCTGACACAACGACTCGCGTGCGGGCGCCGGTTGCCGGCGACTCGTAGCAAGAGGACGGCGTGAGGGCTCGCCCATTGTGCCGAGTGCTTCGGCAGCGAGCTGGCGCTCCGTGTCCTGTTGAATCGAGATGCCGACGTCTGCGCCCAGGGCGTTGTTGGGGTCTGTGACGCCGTACCGGTCGCGGTAGGCGGCAACAATCCGCGCGGCGGTCCACCAGTCGGGGCCGCTCGTGTCCATGGTCGGTGGCGCGGCGAGTTGGCCAAGCCAGGGTGCCTCCGCAAGGTGGGCGCGTTGGAGAAGCGTGGTTGCGCAAGATTCGATGAGTACCTCGCGCTGGCTGAGTGCGGCGGCAAACTGGTCATCGGCCGTCCGTTCGACCGCTGGGATGAGCCCTGCGATGAGACGGGGATGTGTCCCGTGCCCGGCTGCGCGCGCGGCATCGGTCCATCGGTGGACTCGGTGGTGGAGGACGGCGGCGAGATCCTGGGCGCCAACCTCAGCACCCTGAACGAGGTCGGGGAGCACGGCGTCGACCGGTAGGTGGTGCGCTTCGGCGCGGCGAAGTGCGGTGTACAGGGCGCCCAGGGCGGGTGAGGAGCCGACCGCGGTGAGTTGTTCGGGGGTGAGACCGGCCCGAGTGAGCATCGCGGTCCATCGGGCGGCTTGGGCGTGATGGGCGAGCGTTTCGTACTCGGCCGCCAGGGTACGGATAGAAAACGCACCTTCGTGTTCGAGTTCGCGGACCTCGTGCGCGGACATCGCGGCCCCTACGTGGCCGAGGATGGCGTCGAGGACCTCTCGGCCGGTTGGGTTGTCGTCGGCGAAGCTGTGCAGGGGTTCAACTCCGGTGTCGGTGTTGACGTACACGCGGTTGGAATCGCGGGCGCGGCTGAGCATCACGTACAGGACCTCACGGGTGGTGTGCGCGCCGGTGACGACGGCGTGTGCGGTCTCGACGGTGGTGCCTTGGACCTGGTAGGCGGTGGTGGCGTAGCCGAGTTCGACGTGGGCTGCAACGTACTCGGCGGGCAACGTGACGGTAAGCCCGCCGCGGGCCAGTACGGAGAGGGCGCCGTCGAGATGGTGGTGGGTCACCGTCCACGTGTCGCCGTTCTTCACCCAGCCGCGTCCAACGAGTAGACGGCGGTCGTTGTGTCGGGTGGTGATTCGGTCGCCGACTCCGGCGGCGAGGCCGTCGTGCAGTCGTGCGCCGTTAGCGTGGACTTGGCCGGCGACGACGAGTTCGGCGCGGGCGCGCTCGTTGAGGGCGTGGACTGTGTCGCGGTCGGCGGCGATGAGCAGGGATCGCTTCCCGGCGTTCTCGTCGATGACCCACGCGTTGTAGGCGGCGTCGATCATCGCGGGGAGGTCACCTTCGGTGATGCACCCATGCTGGGCGTACGCGTCCAGGCTCGCGGCCTCGCCAAGCCGGAGTTGGGTGGAGGCTTCGCGTTCCCAGGCGTGGGTGAACCGCCGGGCGGCTCCCAGTTCGGGTGTGGTGGTTCCGCGGTCGCGGACGAGCAACCCGAATGCGCCGCCAGCCTCGACCGCAGACAGTTGGGCCCAGTCGCCGACCAGGAGCAGTTTCGCGCCGGCTTCGCCGACGCATGCGGCAATCTGCTCGAGCGCGACGGTTCCGGCCAGGGACGCTTCGTCGAGGATGACGAGCTGGCCAGGGTGGAACCGCCAACAGTCGACCTCGGCCGTCAGCAGCTGCAACTGGGTCTCGATTCGCCGCCCGATCACCGGCTCCGGCGCGACATTCAGGGCTGCCCTGAAGCGGTCGATACGCTGCAGTCGGTCGGGTTCGGCGGCGTGTTCGACGAGCCACTTCGCGGTGTTGTCGCACGCGATCGACAGGTGCTGGGACAGAACCTGTGCTGCTGCTGCGGAAGGCGCGAGTCCGATGACCGAGCCGGGTCCGAAGTGCGACTCCCAGGCGTAGCGCATGGCCGTCAGGGTGCGGGTCTTGCCCGACCCGGCGGGTCCAACGAACACGTCCACGACTCGCCCGGACGTAAGGACCGCCGTCGCCGCGGCGAGCTGATCAGGAAAGAGCGCGTCGCTCTCAACCCCGACACTGCTCAATTCATTGAGGGTCGGAGCAGTGCGGTCTCGGCCCGCGGTCAGGAGGCGGGCCTCGGCCTCGAGGAGCCGGTGGGAGGTATAGCGCTGGGTGCGGTGGTGCCGGAACGCGCTGGTTCCGTCGCTGCGTTGGAGCGCTTTGGGGGTAGACGCGGTTTCGGGTGGGGTGAGCAGCACGGATCGCCGTTCGACTTCGGCGACCACCGCGACGGTGACGACGTCGCGTTCTTGAGCACCGGCGAACCGGTGCGCTTTGAGGGCTCGTGAGGCTTCCGCGTCGATGTTCCACGGGGTCCAGGTGGAGCGCTTGGTCGGCAGGGTGGCGAGCACAATCTCGGCCGCCTGATCCACGATCGCGGTGACCAGTTCAGTCCGTGCGGGCTCGATGTACAGCGGTGTGGGGCGGGCGATGGCGCGCGTGGCCCACTCCCCCGCGTTCGTCTGCAGGATCACTGCGGCGCGGCGCTGCCAGTCGACGGTGAGGTTCTCCAGGGAGTGCACGGTCTTCGCGTCGCGGGTCGTCAGCGTGGCCTGTTGGCGCAGGCGCAGCACGGTGACGGCATCGGGGTGCCGGCCGTGCTCGTCGACCCACACCTGGACCAGCTCGGCAGTCTCGGCGTCGATGGCCGCCGAGCGGCGGGAGAACTCGTCGAGCAAGGATTGCGGGACGCAGGTGAGTTCGTAGGCGGGGTTGCGTTGGGCCCCGCGCTCCCGGTACTCCCAGCCCAGGCCGAGGCGCGCCGTGATGTTGTCGGCGAGGGTGGCGTCGTACCGCTCGGACATGGCCACGGCGGCCTTGTGGAACGCACGGGAGTCCAGGGTCCGCCATCGGCCGTCGGGTCCCTGGACGCGGTTGGCGATCACGAGGTGGGTGTGCAGGTTGGGGTCGTTCGCGCGGGAGTCCCAGTGGTCGAACGCGGCCGCGACAACGCCACGCGTCTCGACCTGCGCGACGCCGTTGGTGCCGATGCGGGTGCGCGCGACGTCACGCTCGATCACGGTCACGATGTCGGCAATGGTCTGCCGGTGGCACGCGTAGATGGCCTCGCGGGTGGCGGGATCGGCCAGAGCCCACAGCACGCTGACGGACTTCGGCACGGTGAACGTGCAGTCGAATCCCGCCACCGGCCGGCGTGCGTCGTGGCCTCGCGAGTACAGGTGCGGGGACTGGCCGAGCTGGCCCGCGGTGGCCGGGTCTTGCCCGAACTTGAACAGTCGCTCCATCTGCACCGGGGTGACGAACGAGCCCACCTCAAGGCCTTGGCCGTCGGCGAGTCCGGCCAGGCCCGCGCCGAGCCAGGTACCGGGCGGGGTGCCATGGGCGGAGTAGTAGCGGGTCATGAGCGACGCCGCGGCGCGACCGTGGTCCTTGGTAACGGAGTCCAGCAGGTACGTGTAGGAGTCGCCCGCGTACCGCACGCACATGCTCATCACTGAGCCCCACCCACTCCACCCGGCCGACTGCCCACACGGCGCAGGCGGGCGCGCTCGCGGGCGGCGCGTTGGCGGCACCGGGCCGAGCAGAACCGGGCGTGGGCGCGGGTCCGACGACCAAGTGGCGCGGTACACACGGCGCAGCGCCGGGGCCGGTTTCGGCGACGCCATTGCCGGCCCTGGCAGGCCCGGGAGCAGAACCACGCGTCACGGCGGATCGGGGTGAACGGCCCTCCGCACTCCGTGCACTCGGCCTGGATCCGGCCGCCAACCGGACGCGGCTGGGCAGCCTGGATCCACTCCTGGGCGGGCCAGGCTCGGGCTGAGCGCGATTTCGTGTCCACGCCGAAGGGAGCAGCGCGCCTGCGCACAGCGTCACAGCGGCGGCCTCACATGCCAGATGAGTAGTCGACATTGGTCACGCGGCGCGTCGGGACGCGAAAGGGCGCACTCGGGAGGTCGAGACGACGATCACGCGAGTCTCGCCATCGGAGTCGAAGGAGTTGGCGCTTCTTGTCGTCGTCACAGCGAGTGCGAGCCCCGCCGTCGGCTCGGCTAGCGTCGGAGGGTGCCGTCCTTGACGGAGGTGTCGCCCGCACGCGCCGAAGCGGAACTCTTGCTGGGTTCCTCTTCCGATCGCTCGCGCCATGTCGCCGGCGTCGCTGCGGCCGCCGAACGGGTCGCTCAAGTGGTCGCGGCGGGCGACCGCGAGCTCTTGGTCGCCGCCGCGTGGTTGCACGACATCGGGTACGCCGAAGAGCTTGCGACGACGGGGTTCCACCCCCTGGACGGGGCCCGGTACCTGCGCACGTTGGGTGCACCTGACCGGCTCTGCCGGTTGGTCGCCCACCACACCTGCGCGGCCGCGGAGGCTCAGACTCGAGACCTGACGGCGACGCTTGACGAGGAGTTCCCTGCCGAGATCTCTTCGGTCGCAGACGCGCTGACGTACGCCGACATGACCACGGGACCGACTGGTTTGACGGTGAGCGTTGCGGATCGTCTGGCGGAGATCTTGGTGCGCTACCCGGCCGGTCACGTCGTGCATGAGTCGATCGTCCGCGCCACCCCACAGATCCTCGCGGCGACCTGCCGCGTCGAGGAACGCCTGGCCTCTCAGCCGAGATAGGGCTCGGCGGCGCCGTCGAAGAAGTGGTCGATGCGTTTGCGCATCGAGGGGTGGATCGTGAGCTCGTCGAGCTCGTCTTTGGCGACCCAGCGCAGCTCGTGGCTCTCGCTGTCCTTCTCGAGTTGCCCGCCCAGCAGGCGACACCGGAACGCGAGGGTGAACTGTTGGCGGACTTCGCCGTCGGTGTAGGCGATGACGTGCTTGGGGTCGGTGTAGATCCCGACCAGCCCGATCACTTCGACGTCGAGGCCCGTCTCCTCGCGGATCTCGCGCACGACGGTGTCGGTGATCGATTCGCCGAAGTCGTGTGTTCCACCAGGAAGTGCCCACAGGTCGTTGTCGACCCGATGCTCCAAAAGCAAGCGCCCGCGGTCGTCGATGACGCAACCGACCGCCGCCGGCACGACGCTGTTCGCCGGCGGTGCAGCCTTGTCGTCGTAGTAGTCGATGCGGGCCAAGGGTGCTCCTTCGACGAGCAGTGGGGCTCTGCTCCCGAGCCAGAGCAACCAAAGTAGAGCGCATTGCGTCGCGCTGCCGAAGAACCATCCCGGAGTTCGCTGAGCCGGTGCGGGACGCTCCCCTTCGCCGAGGTGAAGCAGGGGAATCCTTCTCCCGCGCTGTTCGAGGCGAGATCGGTCGGGGTCTGCCCCTCTCCGGAGCAGGACGCAGCAGTCACGACGACCAGCATCGCCTCCGACCTGGGCTTCGAACTGGTGACAGCGGGTTCATCTGGAGTCGGCGAGCCCGCGCCTGCCCCCTCGCTGATGCTCACAGTGCCGGGCAGGGGGCGCCGCGCGAACGGGGACGTTTTGCATGCGAAGCTCGGTCGTCGCCGCCATCAAGTCCTCGCCAACGCGGCGGGGCCCGCAGGTACGGACCCCGACAGGACCTCAACCTGCGTGGGGTTTGGCCTGCCCCCAGATGATTTCGAAGTTGCCTTGGTAGAAGTCGAAGCTGTGCCCGGTGGTCACTCGTTGGAAATGAAGTACGGGCGCGTTGCAGGCTTGCACACCGAGGCTGTGGCTGTTGACGAGCATCACGCTGTCGGCGATGTAGTACGAGTTGTACAACGTGGTGTCGTGCTGACGGACCTCGATACCGGGATGATCGACGATGGGTTCGATGAACTTGAAGGTGTTGCGAATACGCGCGCCCATGTCGATGCCCTCCTCCTGCCCGCGACGGGCGACGGCATCAGAGTCGGGGTCGCCCAGTGCGATCCGGATCGCAACGCCATGGTCGGCGCGTTCTTTGAGACTGTCGAGTAGGCCGGGACTGGTCTGGAACCACAACAGGCTGGCGTAGGCGGCCACAGATATCTGTTCGCGCGCTTGCCGGGCCGGGCTGGACCACAGGTCGGCGGGTACCAGTCCGCGGTTTTCGTATCGGGCCACGAAGTCGGCGTCGCTCGCGATGGTGGCCTGTTTGGAGGTTTCGGGCCAAAGGTAGGTTCGGTTCACACCGAGCGCCGCTGCGGCCAGGAGCTGGGTGCGCATATGGGGGATCTGGCCTCGGTGGGTCCACATCCAGATGGATTTCGCATTGACTTCACAGCGGCGGGCGAGTTCTTCGCGGGTGAGACCTGACGCTTCGATGCATGCCAGCAGCGGCTTGTTCAGTCGTTCCTTCGTCATCGGTTCGCTCACTTCCTGCTCGTCGACGCCAGGAGTGCGATGCCTGACGCGGTCGTCGGTAGTGCCCCACCGGCCACCTCGAACGGGGTGTCCTTACCCGCAGGTGTGCAGCGCAGGGGTAGAAGACGGTGGTGAGAGCGCAACTTCCTCAAAACGAACCGGTCGTCGCGCTGGCTCACCGCGTTGTGGTGCATACCGGTCACGCTTGCGCGGGAGCTGCTGCGGTGGCAGTAGCCACCGTGCGATCTGTGGACAACGTCAACGCGCTGGTGACCGGTGGACAGTCCCCCGGACGGTGATTCCCGGAGGAGCGGTGCCTCGAGCCTCATGTGATCGACTGCGAGCACAGTCGTGTGCGGGTCCGTGAGGCCTTCGGTGCGGTGGCGTCTGTCGGAGTAGTTGTTGATGTTCGTCACGGGTTGCCTCATGGGGTCGACGTTGATCTTGACCACGTAGGTGAGGACCGATGAGCGATCCGGACCTCGACCCGCGTTGTTGCAGATCAAAGGCCGCGCCGCCGGTTCCGGCGCTCACTCAACGCCCTGCGAGTTTTGGCTGCGCTTGGCACTTGGGCAGATCGCGGACGGCGACCGCCCTCGCCGTGTCGACAACGACGTCGTCACCTCGCACCCCGAGCAGCACCGTGGCCTGGGGCGGCTCACCTGGTGTGCATTCCGGGCAGTCTGCGCCGTTCGGCTCCATCTAGACGTTTCGCGGGTCGTCAAGACGTCCTGAAATCGTCCCGGAACACGGTTGGAACGTCCTGGCTGTTCCCGTCCGATGGGTCTCGACCACCACCGACGTCGAGCAGCGAGGTCAGCCATGAACGCCCCCACCGCCACCGTTCCCACACACCCGATCATCAGCCCGGATGCCGATGGTTGGGGTGATGCCAGCACCGATGACGGCCTGCGCAAGGCGTTGCTTCTGCTCATCGGTGACGGGTGGGACAGCCCGGTGGGACGCGCCATCCTGGGTGCGGTCGCCGCGAGGTCTGCGCCGTGGGCACGGCTCAGTGCGGGCCGACGTGGGCTGCCGTGGGAGGCCGTCGATCCCGTCGACGTGCTCTCGGTCGCCTGGTACACCCTTGACCGGCACGCCAGGACGGTGGCCGCAGCACAGCGGCCGTGGGCGTACTTGTGGGTCAGCGTGAGCAAGACGCTCGCCGTGGCCGGCGCCGCCGAGGCGATGCTCAGCGAGCAGGCGCCACTGCGCAGGGCAACGATGCTCCCGTTCCGGGTCGTGCGATTCGGCCTGGACGACCCACTCCTGGACGCAGTCACGAACGACGCACCCCGACCGTCCGACTCAGAGCAGTCGGCGAGCGTCGCGGCGCTCGTGGCGCTGCTGGCGGCCAGAGGCGGCGACGTCGAATTCTGGGCGGACGCGGTCGGGCGGGCGATCGACGTGATGGCCGGCAGCCGCCGCTCGTACGAGGAGCACTTCTTGCGCCGCGACCCCTACCTGCGCGAGCGGCTCGGATTCACCCCCGCAGAGCTCGGCGCGCTGGGCGCGTTGCTGATCGGGCCCCGGCGCGGGGACCGCGTCGCGCAGTCGTTGCTGTTGGCGTTGCATCGGGACCCGACTACACCGCCCGAAACGGTGACCGGTGCGGTGGCGCGGATCGCGCTGCTGCACGCCCGCGCGCACGGGAACCACTGCCCGCAGCGCACCCGTGCGGCATGACCACGGTCACCACCGCGCTGGCGGGACGCCCCGATGACCACCGCCGACCACGACTACGCCCGCACCCCGGACTCCCACCCCGCCGCGAGCGTCGAGGGGGACGGGTCGCGCGGTCGCGTCGTGGTGCCCTGGCGCGCGAACGACCACCGCGTCCTGGCGGCCGCGGACCTGCCCGAAACCGACCTGGGCCTGTCTGAGCGGTTCGCGTTGTGGTGCGGAGCGGACTGGCGGTACCGGCCCGGGATTGGGTGGATGGGATACGACGGGCTGCGCTGGTGCTGGGACGAGCACGACCAGGGAGTGCGGGCCGCGATCGCCCACGTGGTCCGCTCCGTCAGCGAGCTCGAGGCCGGCGCCCTGCCGGCGCTGTCCGGTGACGGGCGACGTCGCTCGGCCCGCGAGCAGCGCAAGCAGTGGGGCCGTTCGTGCGAGACACCGCGGCGGATGATGGCCGCCCTGGAGTGCGCACAGACCTTGCCTGGCACGACCGTCCACGAACCGGACTGGGACGCCGACCCGTTCGTACTGAACACCCTCAATGGCCTGGTCGATCTGCGTACCGGACGACTTCGACCCCATCTCCGCGACCACCTGTGCACCGCCGTAGTCAACGCCCCTTACCTCCATGGGTCGCGCAGCGCGGCGCTGGACCGGGTGCTGTCACACCTGGGCGGCGGCGACCACGACGTGGTCGAGTTCCTGGGGCGATGGCTGGGGTACTGCCTGACGGGGTCGATGACCGCCGAGGTGTTTTTGTTCCTGTCCGGGGCGGCCGAGTCCGGCAAGTCCACCCTGTTCTCCGCCTTCACCCGGATGCTCGGCACCTACGCCGAGACCGCCAGCGCGGAATCGTTCGCGTGGCGACCACCCACCGGCGGCGCCTCCCCTGAGGTTGCGCGTCTGGCAGGCAAACGCTTCGTGTACATCCCCGAGGCCGGCGGAGTGCGCCTGGACGTCGCGAGGGTCAAGCAGATCGTGGGCGGCGACCCGATCGTGGCCCGCCTGCTGCACCAGAACCCCGTCACGTTCCGGCCGCGCTGCAAGCTGGCGTTCACCGCCAACGAGCTCGCCGTCATCCCCGACGACGACGACGGGCTGCGCCGGCGCTTGCTGCCGCTGCGGGTGGCCACCCCGGTGGCCACCCGGGACTCCACCATCCGCCACATCCTGGAGAACACGATCGAGGGCCGAGCCGCGCTGCTCGCGTTCGCGGTAACGGGCGCCGTGCGGTGGCACGCCGGCGGCGCGGACCTCGCCGCCCTGCAACCCCCCGCCCAGGTGCGCGAGCAGCTGTCCAGCTACCTCGCCGAGATGGACCCGTTGCACGAGTGGTGGGACGAACGCATCCACGTCACGCCCACAGCAGCCATCACCACGGCCACCTTGCACGCGGACTACACCGAGTGGTGCCGGCGCCACGGGGTCCGCCGGGTGCTCGGGATGAAGGGCTTCGCGCAACGCGTGACCGCACGCGGCTTCCCGGTAAGCGCCGACCGAACCCACGGCAGCGTCCGCGTCGGCGTGCGCCTGCACGAGTGAGCTGCACGAGTGAGCAGCTGGCTGCTCACCTGGGGTGCAGGCGGGCCCGCCGCTCGAGCCCGACGGTGGCGGGCACGGTTGACCCGGCCCACGCCGCGACGTCCGTGCAGCCCTCGGCGCAGTAGGTCCCGCACGCCGGGCACACCCACACCAGGTGGCGGCGTTCGATCGTGCACGAGCAGGTCACCGAGCGTTGCGCGGGCCGCCCGGGACCGTCACTGGTCCACCGGTGCCCGTTCGGGCACCCCGGTGGCGCGATCAGCTCGTACCCGGTCGCGGTGCGCCGCCACCGCGACCAATCCACCTCGCCCATCGAACTAGTGTACGACTGCCGGTGGGCGGCACTTGGTCCGCGGACTGGGTTCGCGGTGCGCCGTGAAGTGCCGCAAGTGCCGCGCCGAAGCGGTCCGGCGGGCGGCAGTTGCGGCAGGTGACCGGCAGATGCCAGAGCCCAAGTGCCGCAGCAAACACCCTGGTCAGGACCACAAGAAGGACCTGCAGGCACTTCGGCACTTGCTGAAGGCTTCTACGAAGATCGTTGTATTTGTGTGGATAAGTGGCGAGGTATGTCCGTCCTGGGCTAGAAACAGGACCGGCGCCCATGTGCCTGGTGCGCACCACGACCGCTCCCTGCGGTGAACCTAAGGGAGGACGCCATGAGGCGAACCGGTCGCATACTCGCGGCGCTGGTACTGGTGGGTGTGCTGCTCATCGGCGCGGTGCTGGTGTACCGCAGCAACCTGCCCACACCCACCGCGAAAGCCGCAACCCCCGCCGTGACGGGCGAGGCTCCGCCGGCCGCACCGTCGCCGTCAGGCCCCGCACCGGTGGTCGCCGGCGCGATCGCGGTCACAGCGGACCCGGACGAGTTCGCTCGGGCGGTCACCGCGGTGGTGTTCGGGATGGACGCCCGGACCACCGAGGCAGCCGACTACCGCGAGCTGCTGCTCGCCGGCGCGGACCCCCAGATGTCGGCGTCCGGGGTGGCAGACCTTGCAGCCATGGTCGACGAGCGGATCCCCGCCGATGACCTGTGGGCGCGCATGCGCGCCAACGAGCAGTACTCACAATGGGTCCCGGGCGACGTGTGGGAGCCGGGATCCTGGGAGCAGGTCGTGACCAGCGGGCAGGCCGAGGCCGGGTGGGCGATGCGCAACGTCACCGGGCAACAGACCACCCACTACGTCGAAGCAGGTCAGGTCAAGAGCGCCACGAGGGAGCGGACGATCACGATCGGGATGCGCTGCCCCGCCCCGGGCGCGCAGGTCGACAGCTGCAAGCTGGTCCTGGTCGGCACCTCCGTGGTGCCGTGAGCGCGGCCACCAAAGCCGCCACCCTCGCCACCGTGACCCTGATCGCGCTGACCGGCGCGTTCGCCGGGCTCGCGGCGACGCCGGTTCCGGCCGGGTGCGGACCGTTGGGTGGCGCGCCGGTCGCGGACCTGACTGCGGAGCAGTCCGCCGCCGCCCGGGTGATCGTGGCGGTCGGCCAGCAGCGCAGTGTTCCTGCGCGCGGGTTGGTGATCGCGTTGATGACCGCGATGCAAGAGTCCGGGCTGCGGAACTTGGACTACGGCGACCGGGACTCCCTGGGCCTGTTCCAGCAGCGACCCTCCACCGGGTGGGGCACCCCCACCCAGGTCCGCGACCCCGCCTACGCCGCGGCGGCGTTCTACGGCGGGCCGTCCTCCCCCACCCCCAACTCGGGCCTGCTCGACGTCGCCGGGTGGCAGCAGCTCCCCTTGACCGTGGCAGCGCAAGCTGTCCAACGCTCGGCGTTCCCCAACGCGTACGCCCGATGGCAGTCCGCGGCCACCACGTGGCTCGCAGCCATCGCCCCCGGCGATGCGCCCGCCGCGGGTGGGTGCGCGCCAGCGTCCGGGTCCGCCGCGGTGGCCCTTGAAGCGGGGGCACGCTGGGTCGGCACGCCGTACGCATGGGGCGGCGGTGACCTGAATGGGCCCTCCCGAGGGACCGGCAGCGGGGCGGGCACGGTCGGGTTCGACTGCTCCGGTCTGACCCGGTACGCGTGGGCGCACGCCGGGATCACGCTGCCCCGCACCTCACGTGAGCAGTGGTTCGCCCCCGGGATGCGCATCGCGTCGATGTCGCAGCTGCAGCCCGGAGACCTGGTCTTCTTCGCGACCGACATCACCGACCCGGCCACGATCTTCCACGTCGGGCTCGCGGCCGGCGGCGACTCCATGCTCGAAGCCCCCCAGACCGGCGACGTCGTGAAGATCGTCACCGGCGTCTCGTCGAACTCGTACTGGTCGCCGCGATTCATCGGCGCACTGCGCCTGACCGGCTGACACCACCCCGAACACCGACCGGCGTCCGGCGGCGCGCGGTGGGGGTGGTGTGCGCACCGGGGGTCCTCTCTGGGGGGAAGCCGCTTGCAGCGGACCCGCCCGGCCTAGGAGTCCCCATGACCGCCCCGTTCACCCACGCGCTGCGCATCTTCGCCGACGACCCCGGCGTGACCTCGAATACCACCGGGCTGCCCGGCCTGACCCAGCTGCGCGACATCGTCGGCGCGATGCTCACCTTCGGCCTGGTGGTCTGTGTGGCGGCGCTGGTCGCCTCGGCGGTCGTGTGGGGGTTCGGGTCCAACTCCGGCAACCCGCACCTGGCCGGGCGCGGCAAGAGTGGTGTCGTGGTGGCCGCGGGCGCCGCGCTGCTGATCGGGGCGGCGAACGCGATCGTCACGTTCTTCTCCAACGCCGGCAACCTGGTCTGAGGGCCGCCGTCATGGAGATGTGCGACCTGCTCCCCCTGTCCCCCGCCTGCGCCGTGGCCGGGGTGGCCGGCAACGTCGCCGGCTCCACCGCCGGCGGCGTCCTGGACGCGGTCGGCCAAGGGATCGCGCGCGGGGCGGCGTCCGTGATGGACGCCGTGTTCGGGGCAATCTCGACGACGTCCACCCTCGATCTCGGCGCGAGCTACGTCGCGCGCAACGCCGCGGCCCTGGCCTCGGTGGCCGCCATCTTGGTCGTGGGCCTGTTCGTCGTCCAGGTCGCCATGGCCGCCGTGCGCCAAGAACCCGGCGGTCTGCTGCGCGCGGTCATCGGCGCCGGCGGTGCGCTTCTCGGCGCCGCCGTGGCCGCCACGGTGACCCAGTCCCTGCTGCTCGCCGTCGACGGCATCTGCGACGCCCTGGCGGGGATGGCCGGCACGAGCATCGAGGCCGCCGCCCGGTCCCTGCTGGACGTGTCCCTGCTGATGAATCTGGGCACGATGAGCGGCGGCGGTTCGGCGCTGATGATCGTGTTCGGGTTGCTGTTCATCGTCGGCGCCGTGTTGACGCTGGGCACCCTGCTGGTCCGCGAGGCCCTGATCGTGGTCGCCGTCGTGGTTGCCCCGTTGGCGTTCGCGGGCGGCACGGCGCGGATCACCACCGGGTGGGTGCGCCGGTGGGTGCAGGTCACTTTGGCGCTGGTCTTGTCCAAGCTGGCGATCGTGGTGGTGTTCATCGTCGCGGTCGGGATGGTCGGTCAGCGCACCGGCTTGGGTGCGTTGATGTCCGGTCTGATCTTGTTGCTGCTGGCGTGCTTGGCACCGTGGGCGTGCTTCAAGTTCCTCGACTTCGCCGGCACTGCGGTGGCCTCCGAGTTCCACCGCGCCACCAACGGCGCCACCTTGGCCGCGGTCCACCAGGGCCGCACCAGCGCCCAGTCGATGATGCGCACCGTGGCCCCCATCGTCGGGGGCGCGGCCGGTGGCTCGGCCGGCGCCGCCGGCGCCCGTGGGGCCGGTGGGTCTCGCGCCGCGACCGGTGGGGCGCCACTGCCAGGCGGCCTGGCTCCGTCCAGCGCGCCAGCAATCGCAGTATCGACCGGTCCGCCGCGGGGTCGCTCCGGTGCCTCCACCCCGGGCTTCGTCCCCGACCCACCGGCGGGGACGTCGCGCGCCGCCCGGCCTGCCGCCCAGTCCAGCAAGGAGTCCTGATGACGATCGCACCCGCACGGCCCACCGAGAACGGCGAGACCGCCCGCACGGTGCGGTTCGGGCGCCGGTCCTCGCGTGGGGTCCTGCTCGGGCTGTCCACCGCCCGGGTCACCGCGATTGGCGTGGCCCTACTCGTGGCGGTGCCCGCGGTGTACCTGGGCGGCATGAGCGCCCTGGTGTGGACCGCACCGGCGTGGGGGTCCGCGCTCGGGTTGGCGTTCGTGTGGGTCGGCGGGCGCCGGGCGGTGGAGTGGGTGCCCGTGTACGGGCACTGGGTGCTGCGCCGTGCGCGCGGCCAGAACATCTACGGCGTGCGCGTGCTGCGCCCCCGCCCGGCCGGGACCCTCGCCCTGCCCGGGGACGCCGCGTGCCTGCGTTTCCACCACGACACCCTCACCGGAGCGGCCATGATCCACGACCCGTACGCGAACACCCTCACCGCGGTGGCGAAAGTCCGCCACCCCTCGTTCGTCCTGCTGGCCCCCGGCGACCAGGACCGGCGCGTGGCCGGGTGGGGGCGGGTGCTGGCCACCTGCTGCGCATCGGGGCGCATCGCCCGCGTCCAAATCCTCGAACGCACCTTGCCCGACTCCGGGCACGGCGTGCGCCAGCACTGGAGAGACCGCGGGCGCCGCGATGGCTCCTGGTCGGCCCGCCAGTACGACGAGCTCGTCGAGCAGGCCGGCCCCGCCGCCGAACGCCACGAAACCACGATCTCCATCAGTTTGGACATGACCCGCACACGCCGGGCCGTGCGGGCCGAAGGTGGCGGCGTGGGCGGGGCGGCCGCGGTCCTGCGCCGCGAGCTGGCCACGGTGGTGGCCGCGCTGCGCGCGGCGGACATCACCGTGGACGGGTGGGTCGAGCCTGACGACTTGGCCGTGATGCTGCGCCTGGCGTACGACCCGGGCGCCGCCCAGAGCTTGGACCGCACCGGGGTGGGCCGCAACCTGGAGGCGGCGGGCCCGGTCGCGGTGCATGAGCACTTCGACCACCTGCGCACCGACTCCGGGGTGCACGCGGTGTACTGGATCTCCGAATGGCCGCGCTACGAGGTGTACCCCTCGTTCTTGTCCTCGATCCTGCTGGCCGCCGGGGTGCGCCGGGCCACCTCGATCGTGGCCCACCCGCTGACGACCGCCGAGGCCATGCGGTCGGTGCGCAAGGAACGCGTGGAGTACCAGACCGACGCCGCCCAACGCCAACGCATCGGGCAGATCGCCGACTTCGGCGCCGAACAGGAATGGGCCGACGTCACCCAACGCGAACGCGATCTCGTCGCCGGGCACGGCGACCTGCGCTACGCCGGATTCCTGTGCGTGACCGCCCCCGACCTGGACTCCCTGCAGGCCGCCAGGTCCGCGATCGAGCAGGCCGCCGTCCAAGCCGGCTGCGAGACCCGGCTCCTTCTCGGCCAGCAAGCCCAAGCGTTCACCGCCGCCGCCCTGCCCCTGGCCCGAGGGATCTGACCGGCGATGGACGCCCCCCGCCTCCTGACCACACCCCTGCTCACCCCACCCGGGCGCCCGCGCGCCCAGCGCCGACAGCGGCGCCGCGAGGTGGCCGACCTCGAGCGCGCCACCCGCACCCGCACACGCGACGACCGCGCCTCGACGGCGAAGGCCGCGCGCGCGGGTCGTTCACAAACTGGGTGGGTGCCGCGGTCGGGTGAGCCGGGCCCGGCGGCGCTGCGGTCGTGGCTGCCGTTTCGGGTGCCCCCGCACGCGGCGACGTCGGCGACGCTGGCCGGTGCGTACCCGTTCCTGGCCGAAGCGGGCCTGGGCTCCCAAGGGGTCCTGATCGGGGCGGACATGCTCTCGGGTGGGTCGTTCGTCTACGACCCCTGGGTGCTGTACCGGCAGGGGATGCTCACCAACCCCAACGTGCTGCTGGCCGGGGTGATCGGCACCGGCAAGTCCGCCCTGGCCAAGTCCCTGGCCACCAGGTCCCTCGCCTTCGGGATCCGCGTGTACGTCCCGGGCGACCCCAAGGGTGAATGGACCGCGGTGACCCGCGCGGTCGGCGGGACGGCAATCACCCTCGGTCACGGCCTGACCACCCGGCTGAACCCCCTGGACGAAGGGCGCCGACCACCCGGACTGGTCGACGACCAGTGGCAGATGATGGTGTGGACCCGACGCCGCGAACTGCTCGGCGTGCTCGCCGAGACCGTTCTGGGCCGCGCCCTGCAGCCCGTCGAGCACACCGCCATCGACACCGCACTGCGCGCCGCGGTGACCACCACCGCGGTGCCGACCTTGCCGACCGTCGTGGACCAACTCCTGGACCCGGCGGGTGCGAGCCCTGCGGAGGTGGCGTTGCTGCGGGCGGACGGGCGCGACGCCGGCCACGCGCTGCGGCGCATGGTCCACGGCGACCTGTCGGGCCTGTTCGACGGCGAGTCGACGATCCGGTTCGACCCCGACTCCCCGATGGTGTCGTTGGACCTGTCTGGGGTCTCGGGCAACGACACGCTGCTGTCGCTGGTGATGACGTGCGCGTCGACCTGGATGGAGGCGGCCCTGCTGGACGTCGACGGGGGGCGGCGCTGGGTCGTGTACGACGAGGCGTGGCGCGTGATGCGCCACCCCGCCCTGATCCGCCGGATGCAGTCCCAATGGAAGCTGTCCCGCGCATACGGCATCGCGAACCTCATGGTCATCCACCGGCTCTCCGACCTGGACGCCGTGGGCGACCAACGCAGCGAAGCCCGCGCCCTGGCCCAAGGACTGCTCGCCGACTGCTCCACCCGCATCGTCTACCGCCAGGAATCCGACCAGCTCGACACCTCCGCGGCAACCCTCGGCCTGACCGCCACCGAACGTGACCTGCTACCCACCCTCGGTGTTGGACAGGGACTGTGGCGCATCCGCGATCGCGCATTCGTGGTGCAACACCAGATGACCCGCGGCGAGCTCGCCGTGTTCGACACCACCGCACGCATGAACGACGAAAATAACGGGTTCGCGAGATTCTCGACGGATCCGAACCGAACATGAGCGCTGGACCCTCGCCGTGCCCGAACGGCAGCAAGACAGCCCCCGGGTAGCGATCGCACCGCGAGCAAACCGCGCTGTGGTGTGGACAATCTCGCGACGGTTCACGCTGCCGGTTCGCGCGCCGTGGTCACACGAACAGGTGGCGACCGGCCGCTCCCGGTGCGGCGACGCCCAGGCAGGGGGCTGCTGGGCGTCGTCCCCTCCACCATCGCGCGGCCCGCGCGGCCGCGCCACCCCGCGGTCGCGTGCGCACCCGCCGACCTCCCTGACACATGACAACGACACGCAGCGAAAAGTCTGGGTCAAGCTCCTCGGTCGACCGGTTGGCGCTCGCCCACGAGAGCCTGGTCGCCCTGGTGCAGGGCCTGCAGTCCAGTGCGGACTGGCAACGCGCGCTCGCCACGGCGGCGCACTTCCACCGGTACAGCTTCGTGAACTCGTTGCTGATCGCGTCCTCGCACGCCCGCGCGTTCCAGGCAGGCCTGGTCTCTGATCCGGTGCCCGAGGTGGTCGCCGGGTATGCGACGTGGAAGGCCCTGGGCCGTCAAGTGATCGCCGGGCAGCACGGCCACACGATTCTGTGCCCGCGCAACCGCACGATCCACGAAGCCGTCACGCCCGACGGCGAACGCCGACCCATCGACCGCGGCGCGACGCCCGCGCCGGGCGAGACCGCCGTCACGCGCCGCAACGTGGTCGGGTGGACCACGGGCACCGTGTTCTCCCTGTCCCAGACCGACGGCGCCGTGCTACCCCTGGCCCCGCGTCCGGTGCTCCTGGAAGGTCAGGCGCCGGCGGGATTGTGGGCGGGCCTGGCCCAGCAGGTCCGCGTGGCCGGGTTCGAGCTGGCTGACGTCGCCAATGCGGCCGTGCTGGACGGGGCGAACGGCGTGACGGACTTCGGGTCGCGCCAGCTGCGGGTCCGCGCGGACATGGACCCCGCAGCGCGCACCAAGACGCTCAGCCACGAGCTGGGGCACGTCGTACTGCACGCGCCGCACATCGTGGCGGGCCAACTCGTGGGGCCATCGGTGCCCCGGCACGTCAGTGAGGTCGAGGCCGAGTCGGTCGCCTACCTGATCGGCGCCGCGCACGGGATGACCACCACCGCGTACACGCTCCCGTACGTCGCGTCGTGGGCGGGCGGCGCCGACCCGGCCGCCACGGTGCGCGCCACCGCCGAACGGGTCGTGCGCGCCGCGCGCGGCATCCTGGACACCCTGGCGACCGACCACGGGCTGGGCGGTCGCCCGCCGGGTGCGGACCTGATACTCGAGCGGCCCCGCGATCGCCGCGCACCGGTACGGGAAGTACCCGCGCGGCAGGGGGTCACCCGGTGAGCGGGCAGCAAGGCTCTCGACCCCAGCCGGGCACAGAGCTCACGGATGTCGCCCTGATTGGCCTCGGCGCCCTGGTGGGTGCCGCGGCCGTCCTGAAGGCGGGTGCGTGGCTGGCTGCCCGGGCTACGGGGCACCGCCCACCCCGGGTGGGGCTCAGCGGTGCGTTCGGTGTGTTCAAGCATCCGGGTGACCCGACCGCGGCCTGGGGCACTGCCATGCCCGGTCCTGTCCCCTACTGGACCATCACTGGCGTGCTGGCCGTCGCTGTCGTTGCGGCCGGGATGTTTGGGGTCCGGTGGTGGCGCGGTCAGGACCGGCGACTGCGCGCCGATCCGCGGACCCTGCCGGGCACGGCCACCGCGGCGGAAGTCAGTGCCGCGGCCAGCGGGCGCACCGTGACCCGTCGCGCGCGCCACGCTCGCCCGTCGGTGCACCGGCCTGAACCGGTCGAGGTCGGCTACCTGCTCGGGCGCTCGCGTGGCCGCCAGGCGTGGGCGTCGGTGGAGGACTCGATGCTGATCGTCGGACCGCCCCGGTCCGGCAAGGGGCTGCACCTGGTGATCCCGATGATCCTGGACGCACCCGGCGCTGTCGTGACGACGTCCACCCGCCCGGACAACCTGGCCGTCACTTTCAGCGCCCGGCAAAAGGATCGCCCGGTCGCAGTGTTCGACCCGCAGCATCTGGCCGCCGGGGTGCCCGGCGGGTTGCGCTGGTCACCGGTGCGCGGGTGCGAGCTGCCCCAGACGGCGATGATCCGTGCCCGCGGCTTGGCCGCGGGCACGGGAATGTCACGCACGATGGACGACGGGGACTTCTGGCAGAGCCAATCCGAAGCAGTCCTGCGCGCCCTGCTGCACGCCGCCGCGCTGGATGGGCGCGGCGCCCGGGACCTGTACCGGTGGTCACTCGACCCGACCGCGGTCACCGAAGCCGTCACGATCCTGGCCCGCCCCGGAGCCGCCCCGGGGTGGGACGACGCCCTGGACCAAGCCGCCCGGTCCGACCCGCGCACCCGGGACTCGATCTGGCTCGGGGTCCGCCAAGCCCTCGGGTCCCTGGCCGACCCCCGGGTCCTTGACGCCGTGACTCCCCGCGACGGGGAGGAGTTCGACCCGGCCACGTTCTTGCGCGAACGCGGCACCCTGTACTTGCTCGGCACCGCATCGGGGGCCGGCGCCGCCGCCGCCCTGGTCGCCGCCCTGGTGGAGGACATGGTCGAGACCGCGCGACGCCTGGCCGCAGCCTCGCCCGGCGCACGCCTTGACCCACCCCTGCTGCTCGCATTGGACGAGATCGGCAACCTCGCCCCCCTGCCCTCCCTGCCGTCGTTGATGTCCGAAGGAGGCGGGACCGGCCTGACGACGTTGGCCGTGCTGCAGTCCCTGTCCCAGGCGCGCGACAAGTGGGGCGAGCAGCAGGCCAACACCTTGTGGGACGCGGCGATCGCGAAGATCATCCTCGGCGGGGGCAGCAACGCCCGCGACCTGGCCGACCTCGCCGCCCTGATCGGCGACCGCGACGAAGACACCCAATCGGTCTCCCGCGACTCCCACGGCGCGCGCTCCACCTCCTCCTCCGTACGCCGCGTGCCCGTCATGGACACCTCCCAGCTGCGCACATTGCCGTTCGGCACCGGGGTGCTCCTACTGCGCACCGCACCACCCATCGTGCTGGACCTGCACCCCTGGACCGCCCGCTGCGACGCCGCCACGCTCACCACAGCGCGCACCGGCGTCGAACAGCAACTGCGCACCTCAGCGACGCCGACGCCGTTGGCCGCCAGCGGCCTCGCCCACCCGACCCACCCACAGGACCCCGCCCCGGCGGGGCTGTCCACAACCCGTCCCACTTCTGCGCCACCCACAGGTGCGCACGGGCCAGGCTCCCTGCTTGCACAACCACCCGAAGGAGCACCCCGGTGAACACCGACCTCGAACGGCACCGCCACCCCCCGGATCCCGAGCCTGACCTCGACCAAGTGGCGGTGGCCCGCGGGTACCTCGCTGCCGCACTGGACCGGTGCGCCGCCGACTCCGAGGTCGCCTTGCGGATCTGCGCGGCCTGGTCCGACCTGGACGACCCCGGCCACCTGCCCGACGCGGTCGACCCGGACCTGAGCGAGGACGTCACCCCGCTGACCTGCCTTGAGCACGCCCGCCATGCGCTGAGGTCCGCGATCCCCACCATCGAGCCTGCTGCTCGGTGCGTGCCGATCAGCGCCAGCCTGCGGCGCCTGTTCGACCTGATCGCCGAGCTCGACGACGCCCCCGCCCCGGACCGCCCGTGAGGTACGAGCAGCACATCGCCCGCGCCGCCCGGTACGCCGCGCTCGCCCTAACCGACCGCGACGCCCACCCCGACGAGCTCGACCACCTCAGCGCACTGCACGACGACGTCGCGGTGGCCCTGGCCGAAGCGTTGCGGCGCGTCACCCTGATCGCCCCGACCCAACCGCGGACCGTTCAGACGTTCGCCCTGGCCCGCCACCCCGTGCGCACCCTGGTCGACCGCCTCAGCGCGCTGCCGCGCCTGGGCCCCGCACCCGACCACCTTGGTCCGCCGACGGAGCGATGGGCCGGCCGACCAGCTGGACCGGCCGCCGCCCTGGATCCCGTGGCGGTGTGGAAAGGGCTCGCCATCGACGCGTTCCTGGCCGGCGCGGAGCTCGAGATGATCGAGCCCGAGCTCACCGAGGCCGCGCGCTGGTCCGCCGTGGGCGACCTCGCGACCCTGGCCCACATGCTCGCCGTGTCAAACAGCGATCTGCTCAACTCCATCAACCGACCCTCCCGCGAGCGTCGACGACTCGACCATGTCGACCGCCTGGCCCGCGGGGCGTTCGCCGCCCTGGGCGTCGAAGCCCGCGAAGTCATCCACCTCGCCGGCACCCCCCGCCCCGCCGACCTGACAGACGCCGACTACCTCGGCCCCGACCGGGTCCTCACCGTGCCCCGCCTCGCTGCGCTCCCCGCGGCCACGCAGAACCTCACCCGGCTGCTGTCCACGCAAACCGCGTCGGCCACCGATCTGCTCGCGGTGACCCGGGTCCTGTCGCAGGTCTCCGCAGCCGCAGCAACAGCCCTGAACACCGCCGCACACGCGCCAGGCGCCGCGCTCCCCGCCATGCTCACAGCCACCTCGGCTGCGTTGCACGAACATGCGGTCGCCCTCGCGCGGGCCGTGGTCGGCCACCAGACCCGTCTGGGCGCCCTTGAGCGCGGATCGGCGCTGCTGCTCGGACAGGCTCGCGAAATCGGCGCAATCGCCCTGCCCCGCCTGCGCGACCTCGCCCCACGCCCCACACAGGCCGAGGCAACCTCGCCGGACCTGCTCGAGTACGCCGCCGTCGTGAGCGAGACCACTCGCGCGATCAGGCAGGAGTTCGCCGCCCTGCACGATCGCCGCGACATCCTCGTCCGGGACCGGACCGAGGACGCCGCCCACGGATGGCGCCCCACCCAACCCAGTGACCTCACCGCTCTGCTGACCGGTCTGGACCGCGCGGCCTCTGCCGCCGGTCGAGCCCCCAGACCACCGCAGACCCGGCCAGCGCCGGCGCCGAAGATCGCGAACGTCGCCCAGATCCTGGACCTGCAAGCAGCGCTCGCCCGCCGCCAGGTTCAACTGCGACCCACCCAGCCCACCGGCCTGGTCCTCAAAGGGAACTTCCCCATCAACCGCGGCCACCTCATCGAACGATGACCCGGCCCACCCCGACCGGCGACCAAGACGCCTTCGACATCGACCCTGACCTCGACCCCGCCGAGGTCGACGCGCTCGTCGACCGGGTACTAGGAAACGTCCCGCGCCCCGTCAACTTCGCCAACCTCACCCACGGCACGGCGTTGACCCACTGGGTGGCGCTGGACCGATGGGTGCGCTGGCTGGTTCGCCGGTACAACCTTGACCACCGCGACGTCCCACCGTGCTGGTACGCCCACTCGGACCTCGTCGAAGAGCTCTCCGCCCTGCACACCGCCCACCGCGGCGCGTACGACCCCGGCGGGCCCGCCGGCGGGCCCGCCGAATGGCACCAGACCCTCGCCACGACCCGCACCCACCTCCAGCTCTCGGTGTCCCGGACCGGCTGCAAACCCCGCGAGCACCGCCCACCCGCCGCCATCGACTGGGCGAGCGAACCGGCCGAGAAGGACTACGCCGACGGCTTCAAGGCACACGTGGCCGACGACGCCGACCGCCGAACCTGACCGGCTCGGCCGAGACTGCGTGTGCGCACTCGACGAGCTCCCTGTATGGAAGACGCCCACCACGCGGAGGCACCAGCGATGGACAACACCCCCGACACCCAGCAGCCCGACATGCTGCGCCGCGCACTGACCTTCGCTGCCGCCGGGATTCCCGTCTCCCCGTGCCTGCCCGGGGGGAAACCACCGCTGACGACGAATGGGTTCCACGACGCAACCATCGACACCGTCCAGATCCGCGATTGGTGGATCGCCCGCCCGACCGCGAACATCGCCACCCCGACCGGCGCCCCCAACTTCGATGTCCTCGACGTCGACGTGCGCCCCGACGGCACCGGCTGGCCCGCGTTCGACCAGGCCAAACATGCCGGACTTATCGACGGCTGGATCCGCGCCGTGCGCACACCCTCCGGGGGCTCCACCTGCACTACCCCGGCACCACCCAACGCAACGGCAGCCTGCGCGGACTACACCTCGACTTCCGCGGCGTCGGCGGATACGTCCTGCTGCCTCCCTCCCTCGGACAGACCAAGACCTACAGCCGCCGCTACGACGTCATCCGCGAACAACCCGGACCCGGAAACCCCGTGAACTGGACCGCCATCGGACGACTACTCACCCCCACCCCTACCCGCCGCCCAGCACCGTATGACGGCCGCCCAGACGGCGTCGACCCGACCGCGTGGCTCGCCGCGCACGTCGCGCGTCAGACCGAGGGCAACCGCGACAACGCCCTGTTCTGGGCCGCCTGCCGCGCCGCCGAAGCCGGTGTCGCCGACCTCAGCCCGCTCGTCGAAGCCGCCGTCAGCGCAGGACTCAGCGAACGCCAAGCAGGCCGCACCACCCGCAGCGCCCTAGACACCATCACCCGCACCGGCACCAGACGCAGCCGATCGTCAGCGCCAGCACCCCAAACGTTGTCTCGATAGCCCACCCGCTCGCTCAGCACTCCCCACGCCCGGCCCCGCCGTCGGAGGAGCGGATCGGTTCTGAAACAGTCGTCGTCAGCGCCGAGAAGCCGAATCGCGGCTTACCCAGGCCATCACTTACGTGGCACTATGCGGCGATCGCTTCTCTCCCTTTTCTTGGATCGAGTCCGTGGTTGCCCCAATGAAATGGGAAGCGCAATCGTCCAACGCCAGTCCTGGCCGCCCCGCGGGCAGGAGTCCGCGACGAACTCTCAACAAGGAGCAAGCGAGGCCGAACACAGTCCGCGATTATTCAGCGTGACGGCGAACGGAAACGGGACCTCACGTGAAGACGACCGGTAGATGCTGGTCACGACCGGCGACGTCGATCCCGGGATCAAGTTCCGCTCGGTCCGACCGGATCCACACGCGATCCCAGGCGAAATGGAACGTCTCAGTCAGATATTTGAACTCCTCCTCGAGACCTGAAACCCAGTCTGTATATCCAAGACCCGAGGCACCAAAGGCTGACGGTCAGAATCGCCCCTCCGAAGACGACGAATCCTCCAAAAATGAACCCGAGCAGGCTCTCTCCGTAATAGAAGCATGCTGCCGAAATTGTTAGCATCGCAGTGGAGAGCAGGTACGAGAATCGTCGCGGAGTTGGCGTGGACGGAAGAGACGGAGACCCGAAAAGATGTCGGATGACGTGATTGTAGATCAAATCGAGAGCCATCCCTCGCGGCCAGATAGCGCCGCTGAAGGCTACAAGGGCCATGATTCCGATCCAAATTACCGACTGAAAGAATAGTCCGGTTACAATCAGAATAGTTCCCACCGCAGGAGTAAATCGCAGCGGCATCGCGAAGCAGGACTTGGCCGATGCGTCGAGATCTGCAAATCCTTGCCGATCAAGATTTTTCTCCAGAGAAGCGCTCAGGATCGCCATTCTGTCATCCTCCCTTAAGTTGGAATCCATCCCGCGTCACAAATTCTGTCTGCTACCTACAGTCAATGTCTCCGGCGCGTTTTGTCTCGAGCTCCGGTCAACGTCCATCCTGTCGTGCCCGTGTATCGATCGGGTCAGCAGACCATAAAGTTTCGACATAGATGTCGCTGGCCCGCCGGTCACCATGATGCCGAGATGCCGAGATGCCCGAGACTCGTGATGAACTCGAGCGGCGAGGGCGTCCGGCCCCCACCGATCTACTCTCCCGACTCCCTGCCCGAGACGCCCCTGACCGGCAGCGCGATGGTGAACACCGCGCCTCGGCCCGGCCCCTCGCTATGAACGGTGATCGTTCCGCCGTGAGCTTCGGTGATCACCTTGGCGATCGCGAGGCCGACGCCCGATCCGCCGTGGGCGCGGTCGCGGGCAGTATCGACGCGGTAGAACCGATCGAAGATGTGCGGCAGGTGGTCAGCGGCGATTCCCTGACCGTCATCAGCCACCACGATGCGGACCAACGCGCCTGCGCGGTCGGCCATCAGCG
Organism: Pengzhenrongella phosphoraccumulans; assembly: GCF_045689905.1. Classification (NCBI taxonomy): domain Bacteria; kingdom Bacillati; phylum Actinomycetota; class Actinomycetes; order Micrococcales; genus Pengzhenrongella; species Pengzhenrongella phosphoraccumulans. Next base: position 195,620 of record NZ_CP144210.1, read on the forward strand.
CGACCCTGCCCCCAGATGGCGTGTGCCGTAGCGCGTTGTCGAGGAGGTTGGTCAGGACCTGGGCGAGCCGGTCTGCGTCCGCGTCGATGATGGCCGTCGCGGCGATCGGCGAGACCCGTACCTCGAGGTCCACCCCACCGCTGGCGTACCGCTGGGTCGCCTGAGCGGCTGCGTCGGCCACGACCTGCGCGACGACGAGGGGCGTGCGCCGCATCGTCAGACGGCCTTCCTCGGCGGTGGTGACAAGGGCAATGTCCTCGCTGAGCCGCGCCAATCGCGCGACCTGGTCAGAGAGCATGGCCAAGGTTGGCGCGTCGGCCTTTTCGACGCCCTCGGCGATCGCCTCTAGGTAGGCCGCCAGAGTGGACACCGGGGTGCGCATCTCGTGGGCGAGGTCGCCGAGCATCTGGGATCGACTCACCTCGATCCGGCCCAGGTCCGCTGCCATCGTGTTGAACGCCTCGGAGAGTTCGTCGAACTCGGTGCCTATACCTACGGCGGGGACCCGCGCGGTGTAGTCACCGTCTGCGACTCGCCCGGCGGCCACCGTCACCGGGCTGAGCGAGCGTGTGATGCGCCGGGTCACGAAGACGCTGACCACCACGGAGGTGAGCAGGGCTGCTGCCAGGGCGAACGCCAGCGACAGCGCCGAGGCGGTACGGAATGCCCTTTCGGCGTGCAGGACCGCGAGAGCATCATTGCCGCCGATGCGGGCCATGTGCTCGTGGAAGATCGCCGGGCCGATGCCTGCCGCAACGACCCAGGCCGTGGCGCCGCCCACGAACACGACCACGACGATGGCCCCGAGCAGGCGGGCACCGAGGCTCCTTTGCCCGCCGATCCAGGGTCGCCCCCACCTCACTCGCCCAGGCCCATCCGGTAGCCCACGCCGCGCACCGTCCGGATGAACACCGGCGCGGCGGAGTCGTCCCCCAGTTTGCGGCGCACGTGCCCGACGTGGACGTCGACGAGGTGCTCGTCCCCTACCCACCCACCACCCCACACCGCCTCGATCAGCTGAATCCGGGTGAAGACCATGCGGGGGCGCGCGGCCAGGGCCGCGAGGACGTCGAACTCCGTGCGGGTGAGGTCGACGAGATCTCCCGCCACGCGGACCTCCCGCCCGGCGAGGTCGATCGAGAGGTCTCCGAACTCGACCGGAGCCTCTTCGAAGACCCCGGGATCGTCTTGCCGCGGGCGGCGAAGCATGGCACGAACCCGGGCGACCAGCTCCCGGGGGCTGAAAGGCTTGGTGAGGTAGTCGTCTGCCCCGACGGACAGGCCCACGAGCTTGTCGATCTCCTCGACGCGGGCGGTGAGCATGACGATGTAGCAGTCGGAGAAGGTCCGCACAGCCCGGCACACCTCGACGCCGTCGACACCGGGCAGCCCTAGGTCGAGCACGATCACGGCAGGTTCCCACGCGCGGGCGCGGGCGATCGCTTCCTCGCCGTCACCGACGGTCTCGACCTCGAACCCGTCGCGGTCAAGGTAGGTGGCGACCAGCCGGGCCAGGGGAAGCTCGTCGTCCACGACCAGCACGCGCGGGCGGGCGGCGGGAGTTCGAGGCTCGGGGGCGGGAATTGCCATGTGCCCATCTTCGCGCGCCAGCTCCACCGGGAGTTCCACCCGTCCGAAGACGAGCGAAGGCTTGATCGAATCTTCATCACTTCTACCGGCTCCCTGCGGGTCAGAAGCCCGAGGATTCCTACCAGCGGCGCCCGGAGCGCCCGCGCCGTCATCGCTTCGGAGGACCCATGTTCGGCAAGACAACCCGCCACGCACCAGATCTCCCGCGCCGGGCGACGGGGATCAACATCACGGTTGTGCATGCCCCTGCGTGCCACTTTTGTGACGACGCGGAACAGTCGCTGTCGCTCCTGGCAGAGCGATTCCCGTTGGCCGTGCGGATCGTCGCGCTGGAGTCCGACGAGGGTCGGCTCCTGACCGCGAAGCACCGACCCGCCATGAACCCGCTCGTCCTGATCGACGGACGGTTCTTCAGCGCGGGCCGGCTGCCGCGCAAGAAGCTGACCGCGCTGCTCGAGCAGGTCGCGGTCGAGCAGGTCGCAGCCCGCGACCGTTCCCCGATGGCGGGCTGACCATGGGCGACCTGCTCACGACCGGCAGCATTCTGGCCGCGTTCTTCGCCGGCGGCGTGGCGCTGTTCGCGCCGTGCTGCATCGTGTTCCTCGCACCGAGCTACATGGCCGTGGCGGTCAAGAACCGGCGCTGGCGCCTCCTGCCGCTCACCTTCGTGTTCGCCGCGGGTCTGGCCCTGGTCCTGGTCCCGATCACCCTCGGCATGGGACTGATCGCCGGCGCTATCGCGAACTACCACGCACCGCTCTACTACGCGGGCGCGGTCCTCATGCTGGTCCTGGCCGCGTTGTCCCTGTCCGGGCGCATGTGGTCGCTGCCGTCGTTCATCGCTTCCCCCGACACCACCCGCGCAGACACGGCGAGCTTCTTCTCCCTCGGGGTGTTCTCCGGGATCGCCTCCAGTTGCTGTGCCCCGGTCCTGGCCGGGGTGATGACCCTGTCGGCACTGTCCGGATCCGCTATCGGCGGGCTGACCCTCGGCCTTGCGTACGTGTTCGGCATGGTCTTCCCCCTGTTTGTCATGGCGCTGGTGTGGGACAAGGCGCACCTGTCCGAGCGCCGGTGGATGCGCGCGCGCCCGGTCCGGATCCGCATCGCCGGCCGGGTTCTGGCGACCAACACCCTCAACATCGGGGTCGCGGTGGCATTCACGATCATGAGCGCTGGGATCTTCTACCTGGCCGCGGCCGGAGAGATGACCGGCGGGTCCGCGCTCCAGAGCGCCATCGGCCAGAACCTCGCCCGCAGCTTCGAGCGCGTCCAGATCTGGCTCGCGCCCGTCCCTGAGGTCGTACTCGGGATCGGCCTGCTCGCCGTCGCTTCCATCTTCATCATCGCCACCCTGCACCGCAGACCAACCGACGACGACGACGGCGACCAGGCGGACTGCCCCGCCCACACCACATCAGCCGACTCGGCGCAGGCCGTCGGTGCACCCAAGGAGCCACACACATGAGCACCCGAAGCAAGGCAGAGCACGCCGCGATCGTCCAAGCTCAGGCGACGGCACGCGCCACGACGCACCGCAACCGCCGCCGCTACCAGCTTGGGGCGTGGGCCGGGGCGCTCGTCCTCATCGCCGCACTGGTTACCGTTGGCCTGCTCACCTCTCGTCCCGACGCGTCCGCAACCCAGCGCACAGCCCCCGCCTTCACCCTGCCCACCACGACTGGCACCAGCGTCAGCCTCAGCGACTACCGCGGCGGTCCAGTGATCCTGTACTTCAACGAGGGCGCCGGCTGCGCCGCGTGCACCATGCAGCTAGCCGCGATCGAGAAGGACCCGGGCTTCGCCGCAGCAGGGATCAGCGTCCTGCCCATCGTGATGAACACCCGCGAGCAGATCCAGCCCGACCTCGACCAGTACGGCGCCACCACCCCCGTGCTGCTCGACGACGGCACCGTCTCCCAGGCCTACGACACCCTCGGCAAGGGCATGCACGAAGGCCTTCCCGGACACTCCTTCGTCCTGATCAGCCCCGACGGCACCCAGCTCTGGTACGGGGAGTACCCATCCATGTGGCTCGAACCCGCCAAGCTCCTCGACAAGGTCACCGCCCTACTCGCTGCGTGAGCGGCCGCAAGAGGCGCGAACGCCGTCTCGCATCACCCAACTTGCGACGGTTACCGTGCCGCGCCGGACGGTCGGAGCGAGTTTTTGCCGGACGCCTTGGCCGCATGCCGCAAACCGGCGCCTGCCGGCAGGTCGCGCAACTCTGAGACGAGGAACAGGCGCGGTTAACGAGAACGACGCTGGCCGATGTAGGGCCCATCCTTGGGAGGCCCAATCCCGCGCGCCGCCGCAGTGGTGGCGAATCCTTCGAACCATGCGACTGGGAGTTCACGGCCGCCGCTGCCGAAAAGGGATGACACAGGCGGCCGAAGCTCAGTCGGTTCGGTTCAGGTCCGACTCCCTCGTGGCCCGCGAACTATCGCGCGATGACGCGTCGGCGGGGAAGATCTGGGACACCGCCCACAGCCCGAGCGCGACATATATCAAGCTGACGCCGCCGAGGACGAGCCACGTGCTCACATCCACCTCGTACCTCCCCAGATCCGCGTCACCGCTAGCGTGACCGACTAGCCCGCGTGAATTGGCCCAGAATTGACGAAGAATCGCTGAAGATTCGCACTGGGTACCCCGCAGGGATCAAGACCGCTGCGCCGCCCCAGCGGTTGCTTCCGCACCGGGTGCGGGGGCGGGTGTCGGGGTCGGCAGGTTGAGCCGCTTGAGCAGCAGGGCGTTGACCGCGACGATGAGCGACGACCCGGACATCGACAGCGCCGCGATCTCCGGGCGAAGCACGAGGCCGAACCCGGACGCGAAGACCCCGGCCGCGATCGGCAAGGCGATCACGTTGTAGCCGACGGCCCAGCCCAGGTTCTGCCGCTCCTTGCGGCGCGTGCCCTTGCCGATGCGCAGCGCCACCGGAACGTCCAGCGGGTCCGAGCGCATCAGGACGACGTCGGCCGCCTCGATCGCGACGTCGGTCCCGGCGCCGATCGCGATGCCAAGGTCGGACGTGGCCAGGGCGGGGGCGTCGTTGACGCCGTCCCCCACCATCGCCACCCGTTTGCCGGCCCCCTGCAGCTCGGCGATCTTTGCCGCCTTGTCCCCGGGAAGGACCTCGGCGATCACGGTGTCGATGCCGAGCTCGTCGCCGATCCGACGGGCGGTCGCCTCGTTGTCGCCGGTGAGCATGACGACCTCGATCCCGGACTCGTGCAAGGCCGCAACGGCCGCCGCCGCGGTGTCCCGGACCGCGTCCGCCAGCGCGATCACCCCGACCACCTGACCGTCCACCGCGATGAGCACAGCGGTCCGCCCTTCGGCAGCCAGCTCGTCGCGACGACCCGCGAGGGAACCGAGGTCGATCCCCTCGGCCTGCATCAGGCGGCTGTTGCCCACGAGCACCCGGCGGCCGTCCACCTGCGCGCTCGCGCCGTGGCCGGGGATGTTGCGGAAGTCCGACAGCTCCATTTTCGCCACCCCACGCTCGGCCGCGTACTGGTCGATGGCCCGGGCCAGGGGGTGCTCAGACTCGCGTTCGACGGCGGCGACCAGAGCCAGCAACTCGTCCTCCGGCAACCCGGAGACGATCACGTCGGTAACCTCCGGTGCGCCCTTGGTCAGGGTGCCGGTCTTGTCCAGCACGACCGTATCGATCCACGCCGAGGTCTCCAGCGCGGTCGCGTTCTTGAACAGCACCCCGCGCTGGGCACCGAGGCCGGTACCGACCATGATCGCCGTCGGGGTGGCCAGGCCCAGAGCGTCCGGGCAGGTGATGACCACCACGGTGATCGCGAACAGCATCGCGGTCTGCACACTCGCCCCGGTCGCGAACCAGACCACGAACGTCGCGCTGCCGGCCACGAGGGCGACCAGCACGAGCCAGAACGCTGCCCGGTCCGCCAACCGCTGCCCGGGGGCCTTGGAGTTCTGCGCCTCCTGGACCATCGCGACGATCTGGGCCAGGGCGGTGTCCGCGCCGACCTTCGACGCGCGCACCCGCAGCGTCCCGGTGGTGTTGATCGAGGCCCCGACCACGTCCGCGCCCGGCCCTTTGGCCACCGGCAGGGACTCACCTGTCACCATCGACTCGTCCACGTCGGACTCGCCCTCCTCGACCACCGCGTCGACCGGGATCTTCGCCCCCGGACGCACCAGGAGCAGGTCCCCGACCCGCACTTCAGCGGTCGGCACCTCGACCGGCTCGCCATCGCGCAGCACGAGCGCCATCGCCGGAGCCAGCTCGAGCAGAGTCCGCACTGCCTCGCTCGCCCCACCCCGGGCACGCATCTCCAGCCAGTGCCCGAGCAGCACGAACGACGTCAGCACGGTGGCAGCCTCGTAGAACACGTCCCCACCACCGGTGAGGGTGATCGCGACGCTGTACAGCCACCCGGTGCCGACCCCGACGGCGACCAGGACCATCATGTCCAGCGTCCAGGCCCGCAGCGCCCGGGCCGCTCCGTCGAAGAAGATCCACGCGGAGTAGAAGATCACCGGCAACGACAAGATCAACGAGAACACGTCATCGCGCAGCCCGAACGGGGCGGGGACCGTGAAGCCCAACACGTCCCGCCCGATCGGGGACCAGAGCAGGATCGGCACGGACAGCACGGCCGCCACGATGAGACGGTTGCGCATGTCGCGCACCATGGCCGCCATCGACCCGCCGCCATGTCCCCCGCCATGACCCATCGCGTCATGCGATGACACCCCGGCAGTCGCGTGCCCGGCGTGCCCGGCAGACTCGTCGTGCGCGTCGTGCGCGTCGTGCGCGTCGTGCTCATCATGCGCCGCGTGGGCGGCGGGCGGATTGGCGGTGATCGTGGCAGCGGGTTCGGCCATCGGGTCGCACACGTGCTGGGGCACCGACTGCCCCGCACAGTGGAATCCACAGTCCCTGATCCAGCCGGTCAGCTCGGCGACGTCGGTGCGGTGCCGGTCGTAGGTGACGGTCGCGGTCTGTGCGACAGCGTTGCATTCGACCGCGAGCACCCCAGGGCGACGCAGCAGCGTCCGCTCCACCACCGAGGCCGACGACGCCCAGCTCAACCCCCCGACCTGCAGGACTGTGGTCCGAGCGTTCATGTTCGGTTCCTCTCGGGATTTCGTGGCCGGACCCGAGCATCGGGAAGGGCGGTGGTGCCTTGTGCAAGTGGGCGGGTGGGCGACGACCGATTCAGCTCCGTACGAGGCGAGCGATCGCGGCCGTGGCCTCCTTGAGCTTGGCTTCCTGCTCGTCTCCGCCAACTCGGGCGGCAGCCACCAGGCAGTGGCTCATGTGCTCCTCCAGCAGCCCGAGGGCCATGGATTGCAGTGCTCGTGAGGCTGCTGAGACCTGGGTGAGGACATCTATGCAGTAGGTGTCCTGCTCGACCATGTTGGCGATCCCGCGTACCTGACCCTCGATGCGGCGCAACCGGATGAGCTGATCGCGCTTGGAACTACTCTCGCCGGTCATCCCGGGTTCCTTTCCTTCTCGGTGCGGCCGGCCAGCGGTCGCCCGCCGGGAGCGGACGCTCCGCCCCCGGCGACGGTCGCGCTACGACACCGTCGCGCTGGCGTAGTTCTCGGGCTTTGCGGTAAAGGTCGCCGCACAGTGCTTGGAGCAGAAGTGGTACGTGCGGCCGTCGTACTCGACGCTGGCGGCCGCCTTGGCAGGGTCGACGGTCATGGCGCAGATCGGGTCGGTCGCCTTCGGGGACGTCTCTGACATGTCGTGCTCCTCTTGTTGATCGCGCTCGATGTCCGACACCGGGTCGGTGGGTGGCATGCGGGCGAAGTTGTCGATCGCTGCGCGGATTGCACGCCCGCGGCCGGTAGGCCGAGGGGCCGCGGGCAGCGAGAATGGCCCGCCGTGGGCCTGACGATCGTCCGCGCGATCGTCAGGCCGGACCCGATCCTGGTCAGCCGGCGACTGCCGCTGGTTCGGGCTCCTGGGTGCGAGCCGCGGGGGCCTCGGTGGTGGGGTCGATGGACACGGCCCGGAACCGGCGTAGCCGCAGGCTGTTGCTGACGACGAACACCGAGGAGAACGCCATCGCGGCACCCGCGATGAGCGGATTGAGCAGCCCCGCGACCGCGAGCGGGATCGCAGCGACGTTGTAGGCGAACGCCCAGAACAGGTTGCCCTTGATCGTCGCCAGGGTGCGCCGGGACAGGCGCACGGCGTCCACGGCGGCGCGCAGGTCCCCCCGCACGAGTGTGAGGTCGCTTGCCTCGATCGCCACGTCGGTTCCGGTGCCCATCGCGATACCCAGGTCGGACTGCGCCAGCGCCGCGGCGTCGTTGACGCCGTCGCCGACCATGGCCACGACCCGGCCGGCGGCTTGCAGGTCACGTATGACGGTGACCTTGTCGGCGGGCAGCACCTCGGCGATGACCTCGTCGATGCCGACCTGGGCGGCGATCGAGCGCGCGGCCCGGGCGTTGTCGCCCGTGAGCAGGACGGGGCGCAGCCCGAGGGCCTTGAGCTCGGTGACTGCCTGCGCGCTGGTCGTCTTGACTGTGTCCGCCACGATGATCAGGCCGCGGATCTCGCCGTCCCAGCCCACCGCGACGACGGTCTGCCCGGCGCCCTCAGCCTCCTCGAGCTGCTCGGCCAGGTCCTCATCCAGGGCCTGCGCCCATTGCTCGGCCATCCACGCGACCCGCCCGGCGGCCATCGCGTGGCCGTCCACGACGCCCGAGACGCCCAGCCCCTGGCTGTTGGCGAAGGACTCCACCGCGGGCAGGTCCCCCAGCTTCTCGCGCGCGCCGGCCGCGATCGCGCCGGCGATGGGGTGCTCCGAGGCGTCCTCGAGGGCCCCCGTCAGCAGCAAGAGCTCATCGGCGTCCGTGCCCGCAGCGGGAAGGACGTCCACGAGGCGCATCTTGCCGGTGGTCACCGTGCCGGTCTTGTCCAGCACGATGGTGTCCACGCGACGGGTGGACTCCAGGACCTGCGGGCCCTTGATCAGGATCCCGATCTGGGCACCGCGCCCGGTACCGACCATCAGTGCCGTGGGTGTGGCCAGGCCGAGCGCGCACGGGCACGCGATGATCATCACGGCCACGGCCGCGGTGAACGCCATCTCGCCACCGGCCCCGGCGCCGAGCCAGAAGCCGAGCGTCGCGACGGACAAGGTGATCACGATCGGGACGAACACGGCCGCGACGCGGTCGGCCAGGCGCTGGACCGGGGCCTTGCCGGTCTGGGCGTCCTCGACCAGGCGCGCCATCTGCGCGAGCTGGGTATCGGCGCCCACCCGGGTGGCCCGCACCCGCAGGCGTCCACCGGCGTTGACGGTGGCTCCCACCACCGTGTCCCCGGGGCCGACCTCGACCGGGACGGGTTCCCCGGTGAGCATGGACGCGTCCACCGCGGACGCCCCGTCGATGACGGTCCCATCGGTGGCGATCTTCTCGCCCGGTCGTACGACGAACTCGTCGCCGACGGCGAGCTGGTCGACGGGGATGCGCACCTCGACGCCGTCGCGCACGACGCCGACGTCCTTGGCGCCCATCTCAAGCAGCGCCCGCAGGGCCGCGCCCGACTGCTTCTTCGCGCGGACCTCGAAGTAGCGCCCGAGCAGGATGAACACGGTCACCGCGGAGGCGACCTCCAGGTAGATCTCACCCGAGGCGGACCCTCGTTGCGGGGTGAGGTTGAACGCCATCCGCATGCCGTTCGCGCCGGCGGCACCAAAGAACAGCGCGTACAGCGACCACCCGAACGCGGCCAGGACCCCGACGCTGATCAGGGTGTCCATCGTCGCGGCGGCGTGCTTGGCGTTGGCCCACGCGGCCCGGTGGAACGGCCACGCACCCCACACCACGACCGGCGTGGCCAAAGTCAAGGACAGCCACTGCCAGTTGTCGAACTGCAGCGGCTCGACCATCGCGAGCACCAGGACCGGTGCGGTCAAGACCGCCGACACGATCAACCGGTGCCGCAGCTCCGCGGTCTCGTCGACGGGCTCGGCGACCGCACCCCCGGTGGCGGCGTCTGCGACGGGACGAACCGGCTCACGCACACGGGCGGTGTAGCCGGTGCCCTCGACCGTCGCGACCGCGTCCTCGAGCGTGGTGCCCTCGGGCAGCTCGACCTTGGCCTTCTCGGTCGCGTAGTTGACACTCGCCTCCACCCCGGGCATCCGGTTCAGGCGCTTCTCGATCCTCGCGGCGCACGACGAGCACGTCATGCCGCCGATCTCCAACTCGATCGTCTGGCTCACTCAACTGTCTCCGTCTCCACCGCGCCCGGCCCGCCGGGGGCCGTCGCGCTGCTCTCGTGCATGACGGCGGGCGCCCCACCGGTCTCCACGGGGCCGACCAGGGCGCCGATCCCGAACCCGAGGCCCAACGCCGCCGCCAGCACGACGCCGAATCCCGCGAGCCGGCCCGCGTCACTCACGCCGATGCGCCGACAAGCTCGTAGCCGGCCTCGTCCACCGCCGCGCGAACCGAGTCCTCGGTCAGGGGCGCCGAGCTGGTGACCGTCACCTGGGACTGTCCATCCTTGACCAACGTGATCTCGACGCCGCTCACGCCGTCGAGCTTGGTGACCTCTTCGGTCACGGCGGCCACGCAGTGGCCACAGGTCATCCCGGAAACGGTGTACGTCGTGGTGCTCATGTCGATCTCCCTGGAGTCAATGGTGCGAACAGCGATTCGGCCCGCCGAGCGAACCCACCTTCATGTATACCCCCTAGGGGTATACATGTCGAACCCGAGGTGACGGGGCGGCAGTCCGAGCCAGGTGCGTTTCAGGCGTCCTGGCAGCAGCGGCCGGCGACCTGGAGCTCGACATGTTCCACAGCGACGGCCTCTTGCGCGCGCCCATGGCCGCCACCGCCGCCGCAGCACGAACCTGCGGCGGGGGACGCGACGACGACGTCATACACCGCCGCCTGGGGCTTGTCGGCGAGGATCTCTTCGAGGCGCGCCTGCACCCGGGCAGCCTGGTCGCTGGTGTGCATCGCGGCAAAGGTTTCGGCGCTGTGGTGCTCGACGAGGCCGACGTAGCCGCCGTCAGTCGCGCGCAGCAGACGCCGACCCTCCAGACCGTCCGTCCCGCGCAACTGGGCGTTGGACCAGGCGAACCACGCCTGGAACTCGTCGATTCGATCGGTGGGAACTTCGGGGAAGCTGGCAATTGCGACAAACATGCATTCCTCCAACGGTGGTGCTCAATTTCGTGAGGCAGGACGCAACAGCGTTCGGGCCCTGACTACTCAGGTTCTCCTGACAACCAGGCATGTCGGGTCGAGGTCCGATGAAGATCCCCTGAAGATCCAGGCCTCCGGGCCCGGCCGGCACGCTGACGGGCCGGGACGAAGGCCGACGTCCCGGCCGGTCGCACCGGCGGCCCTTCATCAAACGTTGACCGTTCCCCGGGGTGGTCCTTCATCACCGTGCACCACCGTTGGTCCCGGACGCACGGTCCGGGAGTGAACCGCCACGCCCGTCTGCGCCCACGAAGGAGTGGAGCAACACGTGCGGCCGGTTCTGTTCTCAATCTTTGGGCTCGACATCCAGTCCTACGGGGTGAGCAAGGCCTTGGCAGCCCTGGTGGCCGCCTACTTGCTCGCCCGCGCGTTCGAACGGCTGGGATTCAAGCGCGACTCGGCGTACTCACTGGTGCTGTGGGCCACGATCTGGGGGTTCGTCGGCGCCAAGATCTACTTCCTGCTCGAACAGCCGACGTTCGAGCTGCACCACCTCGGCGGGATGGGCTTCACCTGGTACGGCGGCCTCATCGGCGGCGTCATCGCCGCGGTGGTGATCGTGCGGCGCCACCACCTTGCCCTCGGCACGGTCGCCGGCGCGGCCGCTGTCCCGCTAACGGTCGCCTACGGGATCGGGCGGATCGGGTGCCTGCTCGCTGGCGACGGCACCTACGGTCGACCCACCTCCCTGCCATGGGGGATGACGTTCCCGCACGGGGTGGTGCCCACGAGCGTCCCCGTGCACCCGACGCCCCTGTACGAGACCCTCGCCGCCATCGTGATCGCCGGCGGGTTGTGGGCGATCGGCAAGCGGTGGAACCCGCCGGCGGTCTTCGGCGCCTACCTCGTGCTGAGCGGGCTCTCACGGTTCCTCGTCGAATACCTGCGCATCAACGAACCCGCGCTCCTTGGGCTGACCCAACCCCAGCTCTGGGCACTGGCCAGCCTCGTCGTCGGCGGCGCCCTGATCGCCCGCACCCGACCGCTCACCCTCACTCAACAAGAAGCAGTCGCGATGCCCGACGTCGCGACCGCTGGCGCCCGGTCGGCCAGCTGAGACCCGACGTTTCAGTACGTCAAGCAATCCCGACAATCCACAGGAGATAACTCGACCATGAACACCAACATGCAGGGACACAACCACGGCGGGAAAAACCACCTGCTCGCGATGGTCGGCATCGGGGCGTTCGTCCTCGTCGTGCTGCTGTTCGCTGGTAGGTCCTTCGGGGAGGCCCTGCCCTTCGCCTTCCTGCTGGCTTGCCCACTGATGATGATCGGGATGTTGTACATGATGCGCGGCGGAGGCAACAGCCACCAGCACGGCAACACCACCCCGACCCCACGCCCCCACGATCACGACGCACCGCCGGTGTGGTCCGACTCGACCAGCTACACCGCGGCCCACCCGCCGAAGCCCACCGACCGAAACTGACCAGGACGACCCGGGCCCCTTCATGGATGTCGCGCCCCACACCGCCCGCGGAGGGGAGGTCGACGTCACCTTCAATCCCGCCACTCAAATGGAGCCCACGCTCGTGAACCGCTACCGCGAGACCGAACATGCTGACCCGGCAACCGAAAGGCGGGCGGGAGTGGTGACCGACGACCGAGTCAATCGGATGCACCGGTTGCGCCATTCCGAGGGCTGGATCTTCGGCACGATGCTCTTCTCCGCGTGCCTCAGCCTGCTCGCGTCGTTCGTGCTCTCGGTCGACGCCGTCGAACTCGCCCGCGATCCACAGGCTGCTCTGAGCTGCAACATCAACACAGTGATCAGCTGCGGGCAGGTCGGGCTCTCGTGGCAGGCGAGCCTGTTCGGGTTCCCCAACGCGTTCCTCGGCCTCATCGCCGAGTCGGTCGTCATCACCGTCGCGGTCGCGCTGCTCGGCGGGGTGCGCTTCCCGCGATGGTTCATGGCGTCGGCCCAGTTGGTCTACACGCTCGGACTGATCTTTGCCTACTGGCTCTTTGCCCAGTCCACGTTCGTGATCCACGCGCTGTGCCCGTGGTGCCTACTCATCACGGTGTCGACCACGCTGGTCTTCTGGAGCCTGACCCACTACAACCTGCGCGAGGGCAACCTGTTCCTGCCCGCGAGTCTGCAACGTCGGGCGCTCGAGTTCGTGCGCAGCGACAACGACGTGTTCTTGGTGGTCGCCTGGCTGATCCTGCTGATCGCGCTCATCCTGGCGAAGTACGGCGCGGCGGTCTTCGGCTGAGTGTTCGGTTGTCGGCGGCGGGCGCCGGGCGCTGTACCCGGGAGAGCAGTGAACTATGAAGAGTTGCTGAAGATCCGTCGCGGGCTGCCACTTTTGCTGGGTTGTCGTCTCAGAGCCACGTACCGTCGATATCGCGCCCCTCGCCCCGTGCGAGAGAGAGGTTGCCGTCACCTACAACCCGTCGCTCAAGAGGAGCCCCGCTCGTGAACCGCAACCGCAAGACCGAACTGACCTAACGCCGGGCACGGCTCGCGCAGGTCAAGGCTGAGCAGAAGAGGGCCGAGCGCAAGCGCGCCTGGGTCATCGCCTCGCTCGCGGGCGTCCTGGTCCTCGGCCTGGTCGGCACCACGATTGCGATCGTGGTCGATCAGAGCGCCAAGAACGCCGATCTCGCTGCCCAGGCGAAGGACCCGATTCCGGGCCTCAAGACCTTCACTGATCTCTCGCAGGACCACGTCGACACCAAAGTCGACTACGCCCAGAACCCGCCCACCGGTGGTGCGCACTCCGCGATCGAGCAGGTCTGCGGCTTCTACTCCGAGCCGATCGTCGATGAGAACGCCGTGCATTCTCTTGAGCACGGCGCCGTCTGGATCACCTACGACCCGAGCCTGCCTCCCGGCCAGGTCGACACGCTGCGCGACTTCGCAGCCAAGGACAACTACGTCCTGGTGAGCCCCCGCGAGGGGCTCGCCTCGCCCGTCGTGGCGAGCGCCTGGGGCATCCAGCTCGCGCTCGATTCGGCATCCGACGAGCGACTGCCCGTCTTCCTTGGCTCCTACGTCAATGGCCCCCAGACCCCAGACCCCAGAGCCTGGCGCCTCCTACTCAGACGGAGTCGGCACCCCGGAATAGCGCAATCCCGCGTCGTTCACCTCGCGTGGAAGTCAATCGGCGGGAGCTCGGCGAGCGGGGTTGTCGCGGCGAGAGCCCGCGTCGATTTCGGGGTCCAGCGAACCGACGACGTCGGGCACTTTGCGCATCTCGCGGAATTTCAGGCCAACAACCCCCGGATGAACCACGCAACTCGGATCTTCGTCGGATCTTTGTCGTTCCTCGCCGGGATCCTCGTGTGGCGACGAGAGGGTGGAGTCAGCACCGACGAAACACGCGCGAGCGAAGGAGACGGACATGATGGGTTGGTACGGGAACGGCATGAACAGCGGCGGGTGGGTCTTCATGGGCCTGTTCTGGATCGCACTGATCGCACTGACCGTGTGGTTGGTGCTCCGACTCCTGCCGTCGAACAGCAGGCGCACCGAGACCGGGGCGACCCCCACGCCGTGGCCGGCAACGCCCGGACAGGAGTCCCCGTTCGAGATCCTCGACCGCCGACTGGCCCAGGGCGACATCGACGGCGAGACCTACCAGGCACACCGCGCGGCAATCACCGCGGCGCGAGGAGGCAACCGATGACGGCACCCTCGACCACCACGCGGCAGCCCCGCCGGGGATGGCTGATCGCGGCCCTGGCCGCGACCCTGACGGTCCTGCTCGGCTCGATCTTCGCCGCAGTGGCGTGGGGCGGGACCTGGGGTCAGGGCTCGTCCATGGGTTCCGGGTTCGGCGGCTCGGGGTACGGGTCCGACGCGGCGCAGGCGGCGCCGGACCTGCCCGGGCAGGTCGTTCGCGTCTCGGCGGCGGACATGGGCGGCCCCATGATGGGCGGCCGCACCGGCATGGGCGGCGGGATGATGTATCTACGCGCCGACCGCACCACCGTGGCCCACGGACAGGTGTCGTTCCTGGTGACCAACGACGGCCGCAGAGACCACGAGCTGGTCGTCCTGCCGCTCGCCGACGGCGAATCGGCCGGCAACCGCACCATCGGCGCCGACAACCAGATCGACGAGACCGGCAGCCTCGGCGAGGCGTCGAGCACCAACGCCGAGGGCACCGGCGAAGGAATCGCGCCGGGCACCTCCGGATGGGTCACCCTGACCCTGCCCCCCGGCCACTACGAGCTGGCCTGCAACCTCCCCGGCCACTACGCCGCCGGGATGTCCACCGAACTCACGGTGACCTGACACTCGTCACCTGCCCTGGTGCCGGTTCATTCCTGTACCGCGACCACATTCGCAGTCGACTGACTCTGCCGTCTTGATACTGCGCGCGGGTGCCAGTTGTTGGCGCGGGACCGGGTCCTGTCGAGGGATCATCGGGCGGCAGGATCATCGGGACCGCTTCGACGGCCAGGACCCGTAGGCCCAGGAGGGCCGCCCGATCTCTGACATCTGATCACCGCGGCATGAGCGACAAGGCGGACGGCCACCGGACTCGCGCCGAGGGCCGGGTCCGGGCCAGAGGTGCTGGGCCAGCGAGCAGCGCCCTGTGACAGCCTGGGCCGTGTCGACTGGCGTTCTCACCAATCAGCACGTTGTGACCTGACCGTGACAATCGGGGCGCGCTTCATTTAGGGTCGGGTCAACCCGGGGGCCATTCCCGGGTGCCCTGAGGTGGACCGCCGAATCCTGCCACCACCGATGGACCTCGCGAAGTCTCGCTGGCAGGAGCGGGGGACCCAAGCACGATGGACATCGCACTCGGTGTCCTTGGGGTGAAGCCGATCGTTGTGTGATCGGCCGGGCGCATACTCCCGCCCGAACCCGACAGCTCACCCCGAAGGCGACCGGAGAGGTCCCCCATGCCCGTGAGCTCAATCCCCGCCCGCCACCGATCAGCCAGTCGGCCCGTCACAGCCCTGTCCGACCTCGCCTCCACCGCGACCGGGGCCATCTCGGTCGTGGGTCGTCGATCCGTCGTCGTGGTGGCGTCCTCCGGACTGGTCATGTCGGTGTTCGCTGCACCTGCGACGGCCACCGTGTCCGCCGAGATCAACACCAGCCACCCCGCCGTGGACACCTCCAGCCTGACGGCCGGTGCACGCGCAGTCCTCGCAACCTCACCGGTCGTCAGCGTGCCAGTCGACGCGTCCTGGTCTCTGGACACTCCCACGCTCACCATCGTCGCCGACCCGCCGCCCCCACCGCCCCCGCCGGTCCGTGTGGCCCCGCCTGCCGCATCGCGCAGCACGGCCCGCGCAGCGGTCCCCGCGGAGGCCGCCCCGGCCACGGAAATCGGCGCGACTGCACCGGCGAGCGCGAACGGCAGTGCGATTGTCGAGATCGCATCCCGTTACGTCGGTGTGCCCTATCTGTGGGGCGGTACGACACCGTCCGGGTTCGACTGCTCGGGCTTCACGTCCTACGTGTACGCGCAGGTCGGCATCACCTTGCCCCGAACCTCGTCGGCTCAGCGCAACGTCGGCACGGTTGTCTCACGTGCCGACGCCCAGCCAGGCGACCTCATCTGGTCCCCAGGTCACATCTCGATTTACGCCGGCGGCGACCTGCAGGTCGATGCACCAAAGCCCGGTCAGACCATCCAGATCCGGAGCATCTGGCAGTCCAACCCCACGTTCATCCGGGTGAGCTGAAAAGCGCGAGGCGCCCAGCGGCCACGCCGCTGGGCGTCTCGCGTTCCTTGCTCCGGCACTCGCACCTCTCGGCCGCCCAGTCGCCGACCCTCCCGAATCGTGCGATCAGGGCACAGAGCAAGTTGAGTGCAGCCGACAGGTGCACAGCGCGCCCGGCCGCGGATGATGCGGGATCGAACTACAGGCCCTTGAGGAGCTGCTCCATCTCGGTGATCTCCGCCTTTTGTGCGTCGATGATGGATTGGGCGAGTTCGAGAGCTTGGGGGTTGCTGCCCGCGGCGAGCTGAGAGTCGGACATCTCGATGGCGCCTCGGTGGTGATCGATCATCAGCTCGAGGAAGCGACGATCGAACTCCGTCCCGGTGACGGCATTGAGCTCAGCCATCGCCTCTGTCTGGCTCAGCCCGCCCATGTCCATGCCGCCCATGTCCATCCCGTCCATGTCGACGTCGGCCGCGCTCTGCTCACCCCACGCCATCAGCCACGACTGCATCTCGCGGATCTCAGGATCCTGGGCGGCAGCGATGCGTTCCGCCAGGGTTTTGACCTCTGCGGTGCTGGCGGTGCGTCCTGCAAGATCGGCCATCAGGACGGCACCCTCGTGGTGCACCACCATGTTTTGGGTGAACGTGACATCGGCGTCGTTGTGGCTGGCGTCGACCGGCACGGCCACGGACGGGGACGAAGCGCTGGAGGGACTGCTCGCGGCTGGCGCACTTTCCTGACCGGCGCACGCGGACAGGACCACGGCGAGCGCGAGCGCGCCGCCGACAGCTGTCATGCGGGTCTTGACGTTCATGGTGTTTCTCCAAGGCTCGGTGGACAACAGGACAATCGGCTCGTGGCAATGACTTTCGAGTGGTGTGCGGCGTTGTAAGGGTGGTGGGTGCGCGCGAAGGCACGTGCTCGCATTGGTGGCCCGACGGCGTTCCCCAAGGAGCAGCGCGGGGCGGCCGTGCCCTAAGGCGGTGCACGCGTAGTTCGCCGTTCACCGAGAACCCCCACCGACGCGACCGGAATCACGCACGTCGGCGGGGACGGCTCGGCCCCCAGGGAGAGGGCGTTTCGGGACCAACATGCACCTCCCACGATCAATTCCAGATTCATCGGTCTACTGCAACCCGCGAGGCGCTGCGATGACCGCCCGCTGGGCATCCCAAAGTTCGTTGGCGAACCCCGCTCGTAGGGTCGAGATTCGATGAAGATCTGATGAAGATGACGGGGTCAAGCGCGCGGGCCGAGGGAACCGCGGCTGGCATGTTGACGGTCAGGCTTGCTCGTCACGGTCCCGTCCTCCCACATCGTCAACAACGGCCGTGGCCACCGCTTCGCTGTCGCTCAGCATCGCGCGTGCCGGCAACCTGCCTCAAAGCCCGGTTGGTGGCCGCCGGTGGGGTGGAACGACTCGATTGTGGCCTCGGAGTTCGGAGTCCCTACCGCGGGTGGCGGCGGCTCAGGACGGCGAAAAGTCCGAAGCAAATTGCAGCAATGCCGAGGTAGACGAAGCCCTCGAGCAGTGACTCGTTCCCCGACCTCAGGAGCTGCGTGATGTCCCAGTACGGACCGGTCTTGGCCGCCTCGTTCACATCGACGTAGTAGAAGTGCTCGGCGATGTACCAGTGGTTCGCCCACACGCCGACCTTCCAGGCGCCGAGCAGGACCGTGAACAGCCCAATACCGAGCGACCAGGAAATGGTGCGCCTCGCCCACCGCACAGTTCGCGGAGTTCTCACCTCCGGATTGAGACCAAGTTCCACCGTCGTGCACCCCTTTCAACTCAGGTCGTGTGGATCGTCTACCGCAAACGCAACGCTCGTGGGATGAGCCGTTCGACTCCAGCCACCGGGCACGACGGTGCC
Organism: Pengzhenrongella phosphoraccumulans; assembly: GCF_045689905.1. Taxonomy (NCBI): domain Bacteria; kingdom Bacillati; phylum Actinomycetota; class Actinomycetes; order Micrococcales; genus Pengzhenrongella; species Pengzhenrongella phosphoraccumulans. Next base: position 213,954 of record NZ_CP144210.1, read on the forward strand.
GCCGGCCACACTGTCGTGGATGTCGATGACGAGCGGTGCGATGACCGGGCCGTCGTAGCGGACCGTGACCCATCAACCGTCGATGAGTGCGAAACGCTCGATCAGGTTGGGTCAATATTTCAGTGCGCGTCTCGGTCCGCTGGGCGAGTCATCGCGCGTTGGCGCATCCGATCGAGGACTACGAGGAACGTGATGGCGAGAACGGTTGCTACGACGACCAAGAGCAGGTGGTCGGGGAACAGTAGTCCTAGCGACGTACCCACGACCCATGCAAGAACAGTGGGCCACGAGCGCTTCAGCGAGACCCCGGACGGTCCGATGTACGCATTTTCGTCTACGCTCCGCATCGGTTCCATCTTGACCCCATTGTTGGCTGCTGGAACGAACGGATCTGGCTTCGACGTCGTGAACGTAGCACCCGTTTCTTGCTGACGTGACGCTTCTGGGTGCCGGTTGCACGCACTGTTCGACAGCCGGAGGCAGCCTTCGACTCTGGCTGACCGGACACCCCTGGAGGTAGTTCCACTTGCGGCCTGCGAGGGTCTCGATCGGCGCCCGCGATCCACCACATACCTGTCGCCAAGGTGCATTCGGTGCCGACCTGCGTTGTGTCCTTGGCTGCTCGGCTCACATCAGGGTCGCCCGGGAGCATCGTGCGATATAGGGCAGGTGGATGTGCTCCGCACCCGCGAGCGAGGGGTTCGTGTCGATGAGATGCCTGACTCGGGTGAGCAGGTCGTGGCGTGCGTCGGCGGGGAGGGTGATGACGTAGCTCCGGGATGCGACCAGGTCGAGCAGGTCGTGGGGGGTGAGGTGGTGCGTCCATTCGACGTCGAACCGCTCGACGGGCCCGAACGGAGCCCCGATGCGCGGGTTCATGGCGCCCATGTCTTGTTCAATGCCTTGGTGCATGAGGCGTCCGAGCTCGGCGACCCAGTCCTCGCGTTCGTCGCGGATATTCCAGACCAGGCCGAGCCGGCCGCCGGGCGTGAGCACGCGGCCGACCTCGGGGACCGCCATCTCGATGTCGACCCAGTGCCACGCCTGGGCAACCAGCACGACGTCGACCGAGTGGTCGGGCAGAGGGATCTGCTCGGCCCGTCCTGCCAGCGCCCGCACGGCGGGAAGTGCGCGAGACAGCTCGTCCCGCATCCCGTCGGAGGGCTCCACGGCCACCACGTCCAGGTGCCGCGTCAGGAGTGGTCGGGTGAGTTGGCCGGTGCCGGCCCCGAGGTCGAGGACCGTGCGCGCACCGTCCGGGAGCAGCCAATCGATCGCGACCTCGGGATAGCTCGGTCGGCCGGTGTCGTACTGGCGCGCCGCCGCGCCGAAGGATCGGGCCTGGACCGCGCGCTCGTGATCGCTGATCGGCATGGTCACAGTCCCGCGCCGGACGGCCGACCGCCGGTCACCCCTGTGGCGACGCATGCGGGCGCCGCATCGGAGCGGCTGAAGAGATTGGCTTGTGCTCGCGCGGGTGATCGTTGCGGTCGGGTCATGACTCACGCAAAGAGAGAGCGGCTCGTCGGCGGTTCCGTCGGCGCAGCCAGGCAACGGCAGCAACCCCGCCGAGCAGCGTCATCGCGGGCATCGCGACCGCCATCGTCGGAAGCTGCCAGAACACGGGAATGACCAACTGGTCGGACGTTGGCGAGAGATCGACGACGTACTCATCGGCGCTGACCTGCACCGCTGAGCCGTAAACCGCGTAGAACGGTCCCTGCCACGCCCACAGCGACCAGTAGGCCGCCACCAAGACCACGGGCACCAGCCGCGCGCCTCTCGCCAGCCGTGCGGCGAGCGCGCCGCCCACCGCGCCGGCCAGCAGCAGGGCCGCTCCGCGCAGGATCGTCCCCGCCAGCACGTCCCGGGGTTCTGGGGAGATCCGGCTGTCGTAAAACCCGCCCATCCCGCCGCCCAAGGAGACAACGGCCGTGACCGTGCACGCACTCAGCACACCGAGCATCACGAACCCAAAGTGGGTCGTCAGTCCGTGCCAGATCAAGGACGGCAGCGCGCGCAGAACCTGACTCCGGTACCAGCGCCGGGCAGAGCGTTCACCGTGCACTGCGGCCCACCTCGCGCGGCCCTCGGCGAGGTCGCCGAGCAGTTCGTCCTCATCGGCGATGGGGACGAGGCCTGCCAGCACGAGCTCGGCCAGACCGCCGCGTTCGCATGCGTCGTCGTGCCGCGCGCCTGAGTGCTGGTTCATGCCTGGGCCCACCCCGTCTCGCCGGTCCACCGCTGCATGGTGCGGGCGCGCTCGGCGTCCAGGACAGTTCGCGCGGCCGCGGTAAGCCGGTACTGACGCCGCGATCGTCCACCACGCATCGCCAAGGGCTCAGTGGTCCGTGAGGACAGCAGCCCCTTGGCCTCCAGCCGCGACAGGGTCGTATAGATCGCGCCGACGGAGTACTGCCGGCCCCGCGCCTCGCTCACCTCGTCGAGAACGAGCAGGCCATACGCCTCGTCGTCGTGCCGCCCGACGGCGAGCAGCACGTCAACCTCCAGTGCCCCTGGTGCTTTCATACTTCTACTCTGTCAAACAAATCGCTGACCTGCAAGAAGGCATGGTGCCTTGACGAGTCGGACGTGCGCCGCCATCACACCCGCACCGCACTCCTGGACACGCCAGTGCCCACGGTGACGATCCCGTGCTGGCTAGCCCGCGGTTCGGAGAAGCCACGCGAGGTCGGCGTCGCGACCCATCGTCGGGTCCGGTGGTGGGTCGGTGTCTTGTGTAGCGATGGTGTCTTCAAGCTTCACGTGCTCCGGCAGGACTCGAAAGCGCTCCGAGTCCTCGTCTTTCGAGCCGAGGGGCGGTATTGCGGTCGTCGCCATATTGCCGCTCCTTCGCGAGAATCTCTCGGCTGAAAATCCAGAGTAGCGACATTCAGCAGCTCAAGATCCTGATCCGCACTCTGCACCCGTCCGATGGACTCGGAGTGATTGGCAACTCCTGGGCGAAGTCGGCACAGATCCTGATTTGCCCACCAGCGCTTGGCTGTCGCTACCTGACGGTTTGCCGGCGCGCTCGAACGGGGCAGCGTGCGTGGCCGGGATCGCTTACTTCGCGGACATCTCGACCAAACCTGAGTAAGAGCCGTCCCTAATCATCTCGGAGATCGCCCCGGTCTGGTCGATGGCCTGACTGTCGGTGAGTGCCGCCCCGCCAGGTCCCGGTGCGAGCTGGAGCACCTGGACCCGGTTGCCATCGCGGCGGAGCGCACCGGCCCCCAGAGTCCCGGCCCCGGTAGGTTCGTCGAGGAAGAACTGGACGGTGCTGGCGCCCCCATCGGCAGGAATCGTTGTGGTCGACCCGTCGAAGGTCAAGCCGTAGTGCTGCTCCAACGCCGTGAGGGTCTTGTCGGGCGCCAGATCTCGCGTGCTGTTCACCATGGCGACAGCCGAGACGATCAGACCCACCACGCCAATGCCTGCGGCGAGTCGAAGGACTAGTTGACGGGCGGAGCTCGAAGTCGCCCCCGACCGCCGTGCGAGGACCAGCCGCACGCCGCAGAACGCCGCGGTCGCAGCGAATAGGACGAGCGCGAGGATGAGCCAGCCCGACGGGCCGGAATGGATGATCTCGATGCCTTGCATGATGGCGGCCTTCTCTTGGGGTTGAGACGCCACCTGGGCGGCGGAGTCACTCGGGGCATGACGCAGCACGGCGCCGCCCAGCACTAGGGCCGTCACGGCGGTCACGCTCGCGGTTGCCCCGGCGGCGGCCCGCACGGCGCGGCGGCGGCGGACTCGGGTCGTGATCTGCCCGAGCGGCAGACCCGCGCCGGCGGTGGCGCGGGCGGCGTGGGCCGTCGACGCGCCTGCGGCGAGCTCGCGCAGCGATCCCTCGAAGGTCTCGTTCATCGGATCCTCCCGGTCTCGACCAGTTCGATGTCTTCCAGGTGGGTATCGGGCAGCGGCCCGAGCAATCGCTCGAGGCGGTGCACGCCGTCGCTGAGGTACCGCTTGGCGGCCCCCGCGCTGATGTTGAGCCGTTCGGCCACGGCCGGGACGGTGAGGTCTTCGTAGAACCGCAGCACCACACACGCCCGCTCCTGCGGGGGCAGCCGCAGCAGCGCGGCCCGCACGTCGATGCGCGCCTCGCTGACCGCCGCCGGGCCCTCACGAGCGGGCGCCTCGGTCAACAGGTGGCGCACCCCGCGCCAGAGCCGGCCGCGCCGGTAACCGTCGAGGAACGTGTTCAGGATCGCCCGGCGCACGTACGCCTCAGCCCACTCGACGTCGTCCCGGCCGGGTGCACGCCGCGAGAAGGCTTTGACCAAGGCTTCTTGGACGAGGTCCTCGGCCCGATCCAGGTCACCGGTCAGCAGATACGCGTAGCCAACCAGTGCCGGACCCCGCTGGTCGGCCAACGCGCCGAGATCGTCCCCCCAGGCCACCGAACGTCCCCCGTAGTCGCTGTCCGTGCGCCTGATGCGCACTTGCACACTCTTAGACGAAGCAGGGACCCGAATCGTTGGGTAGCAGTTCTACGGACCTCACCTGACCGCGCCAGTCTCCCAGCGTCACCGGACACGAATCACCCCGCACGGAACCACGGCACCCGCCGCATGACTGTCGCTACACGCTGGTGGTCGGCCGGGCCATCTCGTGGCGGCGGACGGACATTCCCGCGGGCCCACCATTGGATTGCGGTGTGATTTTGGCGGTCAACGCGGGGTCGGCGACGGATGAGCCCGCTATGCGGTTGCGGTGGGAGGGTCAGCTTCGGACTGCTGTGGCGCCGCTCGAGCGAAAGCGGTCTGCGTGCTGACCCGGTTGCGGCAGAGTGTGCAGAGCGCACCCTTCAGACGCAGCACTGGAAGGAAGACCATCGTGGCTACGGAGCAAGGGTCAACGGGGACGAGTCGGCGCCGCGGGATGGCACCTGAGAAAGTTGCTCGATGGAGTGCCCTGGCCGCCGTCTTCCTGGGCCTGGCGGGTGTCGCTGACCTCGTGCGGTGGGGCAACCGCTGGTACATCTCGGAAGTCTTCGCTCGGGAAGCCCGCGCGTCTGACGGAACGTCGTGGGAGTGGGTCTACGGCTTGCTCCACAGCGCCCACGAGGCGCTCGTCCGCGGACTCGTCTTCTTCCTGCTGGCCGCCGTCCTGGCCGCGATTACCGTCGTCCTCCGGCGCCGTCTTGGCCGCTGACCCCTCAGGGGACCGCCATCGGCTTGCGGTGTGATTACGCCGTGCTCTTGACCTTGCCGCGGGCCGGACGGGGCGCGAAGCGGTGTTACTGGTAATGACCGTTGATCAAGTGGTCTGTGTTCCCCGAGTCCGAACCTGCTCGTCCTTGTCGCTTTGGGGGGAAGAACCTATTTCGTCGAGTTTCTCCTCGTCCCGGGCCTGCGATGTCGGGGCCACCTCGGCGAGGAACGCGTCGACGGCCTGAAGGTAGGTGGCGGGCTGGTCGCGGCGGACGCAGTGGCCGGCACCTGGCACCACGACGGTCCGGACGAGATCGTTGTGCAACGCCTCCTGCCGGGGCGCCATCGGCGCGTCCACCGGCACGAGGAGCAGGGTCGGCACGCGTAGCGCCTCGAACAACTCCTCCCACGCGTCGTCGCCGAGGTACAGGCCGCTTCGGATGTACGTCCGGTCCACGAGCGGCTTGCACGCAGCCCACGCGTCGATCTCGGCCCTGCTCCAGGTGCTTGTCCGCAACATCAGTGCCACCTGGCCCGGCTGGTCGGCCATGGCGTCGAGGAAGTCCTCGTTCTGTGCGACGAATCCCGGGTCGGGTGTGCGACCCCCGGTGGGCCGGGCCGGGTCCTCGAGCACCAGCGCCCAGACCCTGTCCGGCCGGGCAATCGCGGCCCGCAGCGCCAGGAGACCACCCAGCGAGTGTCCGACGAGTACGACCGGCTCCGACTGCGCGTCCAGAACGGCGATGACGTCGGCGAGCAAGACCTCCGGTGCCGTGGCCAGTTCATCCTCGGTGAAGCGCGGCGATTGCCCGTGACCGCGCAGGTCAGGGGCCAGGACATGCCAGTCGTCGGCCCAGTGCCCGACCAGGTCCGGCCACGTCGTGCCGGCCTCGGTGAGCCCGTGAACGAGCACCGCGGTCCTCGCGTTCGAGTTGCCGTACCGGTGGATCGTCAGCGGCTTCATGGTCGGTCAGCGTAGGCGTCCGGAAGTTCAGTTCAATCAACTCCGTGCAGGCCGGGGAGCCATCCTTCGTCGCCCTTCATCAGATGAAGACATCCTTCATCAGATGCAATCTGCTCCTAGACGCGCAGGTCAGAAGCTCTCCTGCGGCCGCGTCGACGCTCCGTCAAGAGGCGGATTCGACGGCGAGTGACCGGCGTGTCAGTGCCCTGACCTGCAGCAATACAAGTCTCGATACGCCGTGTTCCACCTGACCGCAGTAGCACACCAGATGAAACTGCGGCCAGTTCAGCCCACCACTACTTACTTGGCGCTATGTGCCGTAGGCGAGGCTATGCAAAGTTCGCTACCTGCGCCGCCCCCATTCGTTATCCGGCGCGTCCTCGGCGTCCGGGTGGCAGGAGTCCGCGGGTGCGGGCTTTCGCGACCCAGCCTTGAGCGGTGCTGAGCGCGACGCCACTGAGCTCGGCCATGGTCGAGGAGGGGTTCGCGTCCCCGCTCGCGGTGAGCCGGCCGTGCTGGAGCGCGACGAGCTCGTAGAAGTCGGGGGTCTGTTTCGGGTCGCTGAGTGGCTTGAGCAGGTCGCGCTCGGCGACCCTGCGCCCGCTCGGCAGTTCGATCTTGCCGCCGGTGATCGTGCTGGTGCGCTTCACGGCGAACAGCCGCTTGTTGATCGCCGCTTCGATGCGAGCCGTCGGCAGCTCCCGCAGAAGCTGGCTGGTGATCGGCTCACCGGGCCGCCAGGGCAGGTAGACGACCCCGGTGATGCGGATCTCCTCGGGAACCGAGGACGTCTGGCGCTGAAGCCGGAGGTACACCCGAGTCGCGGTCTTGGTGTGCTCGATGTAGCGCCAACGGCCGTCCAACGTCTCGTTCTGCTCGGAGTCGAGAAGTGCCTGCTGCTCCGGGCCCGTGACGGACTGGTCGTCGTAGCCGAGCACGGCATCGATCTCGCCACTAGCGTCGTCGGGCCGCTCGCCGGGGAACAGGCCGGCCAGACGCCAGCCGGCAGGTAGGTCTTCTTGGACGAGAAACTCGTCGTCCGCCTGATCGCAGGGCCGGTGAGGCGTGGTCGACATAGCTGGAGGCTACTGGGAGGAGGGCGCAATCTCGCGTACTTGCCATTACCCAGGTAGGCGTGTCGCAGTGAAGTAGCGCCGGTACCGGCGAGAACACGAGGTTAGCGAGCGTCGAGATGAAGGCTGTCGACCCCAGACCGCGCCAACCAAGATCGGAGGGGCGTACTCCCCCGTTCACTCGCACGAGGTCCTCGCCGGTCAGCCAAGGCGCCCGGTCGTCCCCACTACTTTCGGGTGAGGACACGAACGCCGTCAGGCCTTGGCTCGCCGGTCGGCGAGACGTGCCGGTACAGAGTCTGCCTGGATATCCCGAGCTCTTCGCACAGCTCGCTGACCTTCGTCTCGGGCTTCCCCATCGAGGCCATCGCCAGCCGCACCTTCGCCGGCGTCATCGTGAACGGCCGGCCCCCGCTTCGCCCTCGGGCGCGCGCTGAGGCCAAGCCCGCAATCGTGCGCTCGGAGATCAGCTCACGCTCGAACTCAGCAAGGGCGGCGAAGATCCCGAAGACGAGCTTGCCCGCTGCGGTGGTCGTGTCGATCGCCGCGCCCTGACCGGTGAGTACCTTCAGTCCGATGCCGCGGGCCGTGAGGTCATGCACGGTGTTGACCAGGTGGTGGAGGTCACGGCCAAGTCGGTCCAACTTCCACACGACGAGCGTGTCCCCGTCGCGGAGCGATTTCAAGCATGCAGCCAGTCCGGGTCGCTCATCGCGTCGACCGGATGACTTGTCTTCGTAGAGGTGTCTGTGGTCAAGCCCTGCCTCAAGGAGGGCATCTCGCTGCGGGTCCGTGGTCTGGCTTCCGTCGGCTTTCGAGACGCGCATGTAGCCGACGAGCATCGCCGCCACCCTCCTGTCACTTATACGGCCGAATACGTGACTACGCCGAAGAGCACTCGCTGGAGTCGCCATGACGTCACGTAATCCGTCAAGTATTCTACGACTCGCAAACGGCTGCCTGCTATATCTGTGACTCGGGCGAGGGGTCGGCGTCGGTGGCGATGCAAGGAGTGGGCACACTCGCTAGGTTGCCTCGCCGCTGCCTACGTGGGTCGATCGGTTTCAACTGCCCTCGTCTGAACACGGTCGGCCTGACGCGGGCGCCACGTCATGCTGGATGAATCAAGACGCCGGGACGACAGGCCGGACCGCCGACCGCGGAGTCAGGCACCGGCCGTCGGTTACGAATCTCCGCGGGGGTCGACTCGGAGGTGGACCGACACCAACAGGACGGCACTCCAAATAGCCTCGCGTGGGAGATGGAGCGTGCACAACCGCGTAGTTTGGGGCTGTGAAACTCGGAGTGGTCCTCGGTGCGGGATTTTCCAAAGCGGTCGATGATGAATTCCCTACCGTCGACATGCTCGGTGAGTTAGTGCGAGAACAAGTACCTGGTGCCTTGGCGACGGCCCCGCCCACTTTCGCAGTCGGAGGAGGTTTCGAGCGGTGGTTGTCCCGGATCGCTGAGCCTCAGCCTGACTTGAGCGAAGCGGCGAATCTCGGAAACGCGAGAGACTTCCAATTAGTGACCGCTGCGATTCATGCGCAAATGGTGGGAATTGAACACCGGGCGTTCCAGCGCCGGATTCCATGGTGGCTTCTGCGATTCCTCGGGCTGCTCCATACAACTCGAGCAACGGTCGTGACGTTCAACTACGACACGTTGGTCGAGGGGGCTTCGACGCGGATGGCGGATCAGGAGACTGCGCAAATGCTCAACACGTTCAGCCTAACGGACGGGATACCAGAGACGAGGTCTGGAGGGATGTACGGGCCTGCCTGGATCCCGTCCTTTCGTCTGCTGAAACTGCACGGCTCCGTGGACACGTACTGGGTCCCCGGTGACGTTGCAGGGTCAACGATCGTGCGCGTTGCGGACTCGTCATGGCACGCAGAAGGGGGCATGAGTAGCCCGAACCTGAACATCGCTCGCCAGGCCCCTGGGCGGGTGCCGTTCATCGTGCCACCGGCATCCGCGAAGAGCGCGTTCTTTACGAATCCGATCACGCGGCAGCTCTGGCGGACCGCCGCGGACAGGTTAGGTGCGTGCGACCAGATCGTGATTATTGGCTACTCAGTCCCTCTGACTGACCTTGTGGCATCGGCCATGCTGGTCGACGCGCAGCGAGTCAGCGGCGCAAACATCGACATCGTGAACCCGGACCCCGATACCGTCATCCAGCACTTGACGACCGATGCGGGTGTCCCCGCGCAGATGGTCCGGGCCGCAGCCGCTTCGTGCAAGGAGTACGTCGATCAGCTGGAACGCGATGTGAGCGAAGTTGCCACTGCCTCGATCCAAGACGCGCTGGGTGAGCCACGGCATCTAGCGGTATCCGGGCTCTTCGGCCAGGTTCATCGTGTCGTCGGCGCGCGCGTGGTCGGCAGAGAGGTTCAGCTCGACATTTCTGAAGCCGTGCCGCGAGCGTCGGCGATGGAAGTATCTTCGTGGATGGCCACCGCGTCCTTAAGGGAACTGCTCGCGGAGTCCGGGGCCGTTCGGATCAGCATCACGATCGACGGCGAAAGCGCTTGTGTGGTCGACCACTACGTCTGGTCCGGCTCTGCCAGCGACGGGGGACTACTTATTCTGATGCCATCTGCCATTCGTGTCCCTGAACCTTCGTGACGCACGGCCACAGCCCTGAGGATGAATGCCTTGCCGCTGATCCCTGTGCGCGAGGCGGAAAGCCTCAGCGGAGCCGTGCTCACCGCGGATCTTCTCGCACCGAGCATATGGGAACTGCTATGAGCTGGATGGACACCCTGATCCGGATGGCGACGACGATCCCGTAGAGCGTTCCCCTTGCGAGACAGCGACAACTCGATCTGTTCTCGCGACGCCAGCCGCCTGGCGTGGCATGCAGGTGCAGAAGTTGTGCGCCCCGCGGCGAGCATCGGGGATCTCGGGTTTCTTTCTGCGGCGGCTTCCGGATGACCGGGATGCTGCAAGCTGCTCCTCGCGGCCGGCACCCCGCGCGAGGAGCCGCCAATACGGAGCTAACCCGCGCCAACCAGTCCGCGAACAACGCGCGGGCGTTGCTCACTCGAATCGTTTGCGTCTACTCGAGTCGCGCGCCACTGACGGCGAACTCCCGACGTCTCCATTCCTCAGCTCTTGCCGGTTCGCCGAGTTCGAGCGATAGACGCTGTGCGGCGACGGCAAGGTCCACCCGAACATCGAGCGAGTCCGTTGGGAGGTAGCGCCCGTCCTCGACGCGCCATATGAACGCCCGCACGGGATTCGGCTCGAGGTCCGACAGCCAGTGCCGGTTAGCCTCGAAGAGAACCTCTCGCAACTGCAGTTCCGTCCGCGCGCAGCAAGTGCGGTTGTAGTGAAGGAGGGCTCTCGGCCTGTAGCCCATGCGTAGCGCATCCCTGAAGTGGTTCAGAGCAGCTTCGGGACTTGATGTCAGGAGGCAGAAGCCAAGATTGTTACGAACCCCGGCATCCGAAGGATCTCTCGCCGCAAGAAACTCGAAGAGCGCAGCGGCCTCAAGGCCGCGACCCTGCGCGAGGAGCGTCTTCGCCTGCTCCTGTACGGCTTCCACCAGGCTGAGCCAATCACGGTGCTCAGAGAAATCTCGCTCGCGAAGGAATCGGCTCGCCAACGCGTGAGCCAGTGCATCGGGGTCCACGGTAGCGATGTCACCGAGCCCAGCTGGCGCCACTATCGAGGACTCGCCCTGCACCATGTAGCGGTACTCGAGGCTCAGCGACTGCGTCGCCCAACGACCAAGATCTGGTTCGAGGTTCCGCTGAACGAGCCACAGATAGTGCTCGGCTGCATGTCTAGTTGCTTGATCGATAGAGGACCAGGTAGCCAGTTGGTCGCGATCGGGGGGCGCCAACTGCACGAGGTCATCGAACGGCGCCGAGGCAATCCACCCTTCGACAAGCGGAGAAGCGCCCTGCAGCACCGAATGAAAATCGGGTTCCTGACCAACCTCGAGCGGCTGGATGCCGAGCGCCTGGCGCCACCCGTCCACGTCTATCGGGTCGAGTACATCGGGCATGTCCTCGCCACGCGCCTCAAGTAGGACGGCCAGGGCAACGCTACCTATCACCTGTGCGGCGAAGAGGTCAGAAAGTCCGAACCTGATGAGCGAGATGCCGTCGGCGCCTCGCCTGTCCAATTCGCGGGCGAGACCCCGGACAGCCAGCAGGCGTGCCTCAAGTGATTCGGGGGGAGCGGGGGGGAGTGAGACGAGGTCATGTGCACTCTGAAGGAGCGCCGACGCGGTCCGTGGCTGTGCATCTACCCCCATGACTCGCATCCTTCCAGACTCACACGTCCCAAGATCGCTAAAACCCATGCGCGTGCTGTCGATATCGTGACTAAGATCCGAGTTACCATCTTGGGTAGGATCCTACCGAGTGAGGATGACGATGGACATCATCTACCAAGCGAGTGACCTGGCGACGAAGCGGCGAGAGTTCCTTGAAGCGGCACGCGCCGGCCGCGCGCACCTACGCGACACTGACGGTACAAACCTGGTTGCACTCCGCGCAGAGGAACTCGAAGTTCTAGAGGGGCTGGCCTACTGGTCAGCCCAGCACCGGAGACTCAGTCGACTGCTCCACGGCACGGAGAAGCTCACCGTTGACCGACTCGGCGACCTCGCGTGGCTGCGTGCATTCGACCGCGATGACGTCGAGGCTTTCGAAGACGAGTTGTCTGATTGCCTGATTGCTGCATCCGCAGACCGCAATCTCGCTGTGCTTGAGGAAGCTCTGCGGGCGTGGCGCACCACCGCACAGCAACTCGACGACCCTTTGCGCCGTTCGGTTTTGCTCTCGCGCCATGACCAGCGCGAGTTCATCGAGGTCCGCGACGCGTGAGCCAGCACAGCGCATATCAACCTCTGTGGCCGGGCCGGCGCCCTGGCGGTCGACCGGAGGTCGCACCGGTTTACCGCGTCCTCGTGCGCCGGAAGTTCTCTGAGAAGTGGGAAGAGTTGCCCGAACGCGTTGGGATCGACGCAGCGCAGCGCTTCTGGGATCACATTGCGATGCTGCCGGGAGAAGCACCCCCCGTTGGGTCGACGTGCATCCTGCGAGGGAAGGCGGGTCTACCTCAGGGCCCAGGTTGGTCGCGGACTATCCACTATGAGTTGTCGAGCATGGCGCGGGTGAACTACCAACACAACGAGGAGTACCGGACGACCGACGACGGTGACCCACACAAGGTCGTGGCAGTGCTCTCGATAGACTTCTCAAGCCACTGACCGCGAACCGGAACGCATTGACTGGGCCCGCGCATCGTCTGGGAACATGACCGGCAGCGCCTTGCGCTCAGCCCAGGAGGTGCCCGCGAACTGACCTTTTACTCGTCGCAAATGATTGAGACCAGCCCTGACCACCCATGGCAACCAGGCCAGCGGAGCTGACGTTCGCGCAGGTCACGGGCACTAACCGCGAACAATAGTGGCAACCAGAGCCAGCCAGTCAAACCCGATCCAGTGTGGGTTCGAATCCCACTCGGGGCACCTTGTTATGACGCTTCACCTGCGGAAGCGTTCGACGTACTTGACCTCGACATGATCGAAAGACTGGCCAACTCACCGTTTACTCACGGGAACTCACCGGAAACGGATCCAGGAGTGTGTCCAGGAGTCGATCCGGCACCCCAACGACAGGCGTGGCTACGGCCCGCCCATCGTCGATCCCTTGCGATCGTGCAGGCGAGATGAGAGCGATCACGAACTTCGGCAGGTTGGTCGTGCACTAGGGCTTGGAATGCTGCGCCGCCATCTGTTTCAGGGCGGAGTCGTGCTCGATGTCCAAGACCGGGCGCGCCTCTGCACACACGACGGCGTCGCGGATGACGGTCAGCTCGTTGTCTTGCAGGGTCTCGCCAGACGTCGACCAGTTCGTCGAGCCGGAGATCCGCCACAGGCCGTCGACGATCACCATTTTGCGATGCATGATCGCGCCCCGCTCCGAATGACCGATGGCTACCGAGTTGCCCGTCATGTCATTGGCGTACTTCGCGAGAATCGCCTTCTCATGCGCACCTGCGGCTTGCGACCTGTCGAGGGTGATCTGGACGTAGATCGCCGGGTTCCTCAGCGCGGCGTCGAGCATCCCTGCCAGGACGTCGTCGTCGAAGCCGTACATCGCCACGACAATGGATTTCGACACGCTCGACACGACGGACTGCAGCACCTGCGGGACATGGTCTTCGGGGCTGTAGAAGGTCCTCATGTTCGCCGGGTAGCCGACCGGCGGGCTGCTCACCTTGAACACGTCAAGATCCGCCAACGCGAGATCATGACGCCCGAGAAAGGCAGCCGGCACCGGAGACGGCCGTGACGACGGACCCGCAGGATCGGTCGCCATCACGACGACACCGATCCTCGCGGAAGTTGAGTCGGTAAACAGTCATACCCGCACATGGGGTTCTCCGTCGCTCACCACAATCCCTCTCAAATTGGATGCTAGTCCGAAGACCGATCTACGAGCAGATCCCGTGCGCGCCCGCGACCGGCATCACGCTCGCGGTGTTCGTGAGGCAGCTCACCAGCGTGGCGAAGAGGACTCCGAGGTTCACCGATCCCGTGCCTCGCCTCAAGCCTGACCCAGGATCGACTTGGCACGCAGCCGCGGTCGTCGTCGCCCCTTACGGCCGGGGCGTACCCGCGGGCCACTGTTGGGACCGACCACGGGCTGGCACATCTGTCGCGGGCGGCGAGGCACTCAGCTGACGGTTGCGGAATTGCCTTCGCCCGCGGGGGCACTCTCGACCTCGCGGGCGCGGGCGCCTTTGAACGTCCACACCTTGTTGAGCACGAACGCGAGCGGCGTGACGACCGCGATCACGATCAGCTGCGCCCAGTAGAGCCGCGTACGCAATCCGCTCGAGTCGTCGAGCAGGTCGGTCGGCAGCGACGTCGGCCAGCCGCGATGCATCAGCAGAGTGAGCAGGATCAAGCCGATCACCTGGCCGAGCAGCCCGACCACGAGGAACGGCCAGTATTCCTTCCACCACGCGGTCCGCCTCGAGCTGCGGAAGGTCCAACGGCGGTTGAGCTGAAAGTTCCAGAGATTGGCCACCAGAAACGCGATGGTCGAGTAGAGGTGATACCACCGCACGTGGAACTCCGTCGGCGGCAGGGCAAGTATCGCCACCTCGGGATGCGGGCCGAGCGACTTCACCAGGATCAGCGCGACCATGTTCACCGCGACACCGGAGGCGCCCACCACGGCGAACCGGCCGAACTGCCACAGGGTGTGCCGGAGCCGGGCCGTCGGGGCAGGGCTGCTGCTGTTCACGAAGCGTGAGCCTAGCCTCGTCGGCCTCAGCCCCCCAGCCCCTCAGCCCCGCGCTCTCGCGAGCCAGGTCCGTCTGTCCGCGAGCACCCGCGCGTGACTGCTGGTCAGGTGAACCACGTTCCCAGTCGCCCAGGGCCGGAGAACCCCCTGCAGAACCGACCACAGTCGGCGGTCGATGGTCAACCGCGAATACGGCCCCCGGGGGCCCGAGAGCGCGTACCGTCCGAGGTCGATCAACACACCAACTCGCGCCCCTTACCGTGCCCGGGGACGAGTCCACTCGTGCACCACTACCCCGAGAAGACCGACTCCCCATGAACGCGCGCACCCTGGTCATCATCCCGACGTACAACGAACGCGAGAACCTCCCCCTGGTTGCCGCTGCACTGTTCGCCAACGCTCCCGACGCGCACCTCCTCATCGTCGACGACGCCAGCCCCGACGGCACCGGAGAGATCGCCGACGAGCTCGCTGCACGTGACGCGCGCGTGTTCACGATGCACCGGTCCGGGAAGCTCGGGCTCGGTTCGGCGTACATCGAGGGCTTCACGTGGGGCCTGGCCCGCGGCTACGCGGTCCTGATCGAAATGGACGCCGACGGGTCACACCCCGCGACCGCGCTGCCTGCCCTGATCGCGGCGATCGGCCCGATGTCGCCCGCGGGCTCACCGGCTCTCGTGATCGGATCCCGCTGGGTCACGGGCGGCAGCGTCGTGGACTGGCCCCGATCCCGCGAGGCCCTCAGTCGCGCCGCGAACCTCTACGCGCGCGTCGCGCTCGGCATCCCGGTCAAGGACGCCACCGCAGGGTTCCGCGCTTACCGCGCCGACGCGCTCGCCACCATGGACCTCGAGTCCGTCAACTCCTACGGGTACTGCTTCCAGATCGACATGACCCTGCGACTCATCGACGCCGGCTACGCCGTCCGCGAGGTGCCCATCACCTTCCGCGAACGTGAGATCGGCGAATCCAAAATGAGCCGAGCGATCGTCGTCGAGGCGATGTGGAAGGTCACCGCTTGGGGCGCCGCGCGACGCGGACGCCAACTGCGCGCCGCACTTGCTCCCAAACGGACCACCCGACCGGATTTCGTCGCCTGAGAATGCGCGAGGCCGACGGCGGGTAGACGACTCACGCTCGCCGATCGCCAGACTGACGACCGCGGACTCAGGGCGGCCCGCGCGAACCCCGCGAGTCTGCGGAACTCGGACCGGTTCCGGCACTCAAAGTTCCGACAATTGCCCCCTCTAAGGACGAAAGGGGTAAGTGGCGGTTCGCCAAGAATCGGCAGATGGGGGACATTCCGGCATCTGCGTTGACACCTTAGAAACGTGTCGCAATTGTGAATTGCATGGCCCCGGTCAGTGCCCTGAACTACTCGACGAACGTCGCTCGGGCGCGGGTCACACGGCTACGCCCGCCCCTACGTCGGGGGTGGTGGACGAGTGCGGTCGGGGTCGCGGTGTGGTCGACGAACCTTCTCGTGGTCGCCCTGTGGGTATCGAACGACGGAATCAGCACGCTGCTCCTCGGCTACGGCTCGGCCCTGTCGAGTGCGGGACGCCTGCTGGCCCTGGTCAGCTCGAACCTGCTGCTCCTGCAGGTGTTCGCCATGGCCCGGATCCCCTGGGCCGAGCGGGCCCTGGGCCAGGACAAGATCATCCGGTGGCACCGACTGTTCGGGTTCACGTCGCTGAACCTGATGATCGCGCACGTGGTGGCGACAACGCTGGGCTACGCCGCCCTGGAGAAGACCGGCTTCTGGGGTGAGCTGTGGTCTTTGGTCACCACCGCGCCGGGGATGCTGCTTGCGACCGCGGCCACTGCCCTGTTCGTGCTGATCGCCGTCACGAGCGTGCGCGCGGCGCGGCGCCGTCTTCGGTTCGAGTCGTGGCACCTGCTGCACCTGTACGCCTACCTCGGTGCCGGCCTCGCGCTGCCACATCAGCTGTGGACCGGGTCCGACTTCCTCTTCTCTCCCATCGCCTCGGCGTACTGGTGGGGGATCTACCTCCTCGCCCTCACCTGTGTGCTCCTCTTCAGAGTCGCAGTCCCGATCGCCATCACACTGCGGCACCGGCTCAAGGTCACCCGGGTCGTGTCGGAAGGCCCGGGCGTCGTCTCGGTCTACGTCAGCGGTCCCCGGCTCGCCACCCTCTCGGTGGCGGCCGGCCAGTTCTTCGTGTGGAGGTTCTATACCGGCGCCGGCTGGACCCGAGGGCATCCGCTATCGCTCTCGGCCGCCCCGCACTCCGGCGCGCTGCGCATCACGCTGGCCACGACCGGCGACGACGGCGACCGACTTGCCCAACTCGCGCCTGGAACGGCAGTGCTGGTCGAAGGGCCCTACGGGCGCCTGACACTGGACACCCAGACCCGCCCCGGCCTGATCGTCATCGGAAACGGCCTGGGGGTCACCCCCCTCGTGGCGCTCCTGCAGGATGCGGCCTCCACCCGAAAGACCGCACTTCGACCCGCCACGTTCGTGCGCCGCGCCCGCAAGTCCACCGGACAACCGCTGCAGGCAGACATCGACCGCTTGATCTCATCCGGGGACATCACACTCATCGACCTCGTTGGTCCGCGCAGCCGGACGGGTACATCGTGGCTGCCCGCGCAGCTCGGACACCTCCCTGGCCGCCTTGCCCTGCGCCAGATGCTCCCCGGTCTTCTCGACAGCGACATCTACCTCTGCGGCGTCGGACCGTGGATCGAGGCCGTCGCCGACGACCTTCGGGCTGCCGGGGTACCCGAGGACGCCCTCCACATCGAATCGTTCGCCTGGTGACGGGACCACAGGTGCGCCGAATAGCTGCCGCCCTCGCCACCACGACGACCGGGCTCGTCCTGCTGTTCGCCTACCCGACGAGTCTGGACCGCACCATGAAGGTCGCCGACGTCGGCACCGGTAGCGCGGCCCCAGTGACCTCCGGCGCTGCCACCGCCGCGCCGGGTGCGGCAGCGGCCACCGATGCGACCTACGACGGCACGACCGTCCAGATGCGCTACGGGCCCGTCCAGGTGCGCATCACCGTGGTCAGCGGTCAGATCACCACCGCCGACGCCATCCAACTCCCGTCCGGCAACTCCTACGACGATCAGGTCAAGCAGCACGCAGTCCCGATCCTCGTCAAGGAGTCGTTGGCCGCACAGTCGGCGAAGATCGCCATGGTCTCGGGCGCGACCTACACCTCCAACGCCTACGTGCAGTCGCTCCAGAGCGCACTCGACCAAGCCCACCTCTGACTCCAAGTCGACCAGCGGCCCTATCGCCCGTCGAAGGTCAGGCAAAAACACTTGGCATGTCAACAGTTCCGCGACCCGCATGACGGCGATCGTGCTTCGGTGTGGGGCTATCGATGCCCGGTGGGGCTACTTCGGCAGGGCGTCGCCGATCGGGGTCTCGGACACCACGTCGGTGGCACTCGTCGCGGACTCGACCACCCCGGACGCTGTCTCGGTCAACCCGGTCGCAGACTCGGTCAAGCTCTGCACGCCGGTCGTCGCCGCGTCACCCACGGCGCCGAGGTCCACGGGGAGTCCCGGAATCTCGATCCCGGTGGCCTCGGTGATGCCCGTGAGGGCCTTCTTGATCGTTTCCCACATCTCAACCTCCGGTAGGTGTGCGTGCGCCAGCGTGCTAGATCGGTGGGATCAGGTGCACGACGGGCAGGATCTCGGTGCTCAGGGACAGCGCGGTCGCGATCAGCACGTGCGCGCGGGCGACCAGGACCCCGACCGCACCCCGGTGGGCGTCGTCGACGCCGCCCGCGGTCTCGCGCAGGGAGTGCACCTGCTCATCGAGTGCGCTGAGGTACTGCTCGAACGCGAGCGGATCGGCCGGGCACGGCCCCACAGAAGGATCTGCGCACCGCGTGTGCTCATCCGAGGCCGACGACGTCAGCGCGTGGGCGATCTCGTCCAGCCGGATCCCTTGAGCCTCCATCTGACGAATCGCCGCGATGCGCGCTACTTCCGACGGGTCGTACAGCCGGAAGTTGCCGCTGCTACGGCCGGCCGGGGCCAGCAGCCCACGGCTGGTGTAGAAGTCGACCGTGCGCGTGCTCACCCCCGCCCGCGCCGCGAGCTCACCGATGCGCAAGAGCTTCTCGCCCACCACAGCACCCACTCTCGGACCGACGCGCCAACCTGAACCTCCACCATACAGTGATACGTGACGGTGTGATTCCCCTGATTCGCGTCTGCGGAGAGTCTGGACGGACTGTCCTGCGTGGTACGCCCACGACAACACAGTGCGCCCCGACGAGAAGGGTCCTACTGAACGATTGATCGACGTCGGGTCAAGACCCAAGGCGCGCCGTGGTCGCCGAACCAGACTCACGATGCACGCGCGGCGGGATCACACTGCTGGCAGACCCGCCACGCCCGGGCGCATCATTGTGCTGAGAGCCTTCCGGAACACGCGAAGTCCACACGGGATGACGGGCAGCCTTCTAGGATTTGATGACTGCTTGCTTGGTTGGTCACCGCTGGGCGGTGACGAACGGTAAACCTGCCGAATCGAGATTCCGCTGTCATGGCAGTTCAAGGCAAAGACCCTGTGAGTGCGCCGATGAGCTCGAGCCGCGACGCCGCCACGATCGCGCCCTTCTGGCGTCGCGGGCGAGCGCTGAGCACGCAGCCGGGCCTAGTCACCCGGATAGTGCGCAGTGCACCGCTCACTCTGGCGCTCGTGGTCGCACTGTGGGTCATCGCCACAGCGACCGGCAGCGTGCTGCACGGGCCACGTCACGAGCGGTTCGACGTCCTGCTCGACGGCGCCCGCTCGCTGACCCATCTGGAGTCGATCGGCTTGAGCCTGTGGTGGGCACCGGACCTCCTGGGATACCTGGGCTCCACGGTGGTTCTGATCACCTTGGGGATCGTTGCCGAGCGCAGGCTGGGCACAGGTCGGTATGCCATCGCCCTGGTCACCACCCACGTGCTCGCGGCGTCGACGGTCGTCGTGCTCGCCTGGGGCACCGGTCAGTTCTATCCGACCTGGGCTCGGGCCTTTCTGACCGTCCCGTTCGGCGGCCCCGCACTCGGGGTGATCGGCGCGGTCCTGGCAGCCTCCGCGACGCTGACGACACTGTGGCGGCGGCGGGTCCGGGTAGGCCTCCTGACGTTGTTCGTCGCGATGGTCCTGTTCTACGGCGGTGGTTTGGCGGTGCTGCTCCTTGCTGCAGCCATCTACGGGCTGGTCCTGGGCCGGGTGTTCCGATCGGAGACCCTGCAGCCCAGCCCGGTCGGGTCCGTGCACGAAGCCCGGGTGCTCGCGGCTCTGATCGTGGCCGCCACCGCGCTCGGACCGCTCCTGGCGATGCTCACCCCCGCCCCCACCGGCCCGTTCGCGAAGCTGGGCTTCCTGGTCGCCGACGTGCACCGGCCGCCGCCGGCCGTCATCGCCGAGCTGTGCAACCGGGCGCCGGCATCCGTCGGCTGCGCAATGGGACACCTCGAGCTGCACCCCGGGGTAGGCGCCACGCTGATGGCGTGCCTGCCCGCTCTACTACTGCTGCTGTTCGCCGACGGTCTTCGCCGAGGACGCCGGATGGCTTGGATCGGCACGCTCGCCCTGGAAGGGGTGCTCGCGGGTGTTGCCATCGCGGATTTCGCCATGGCCATGGCCGACGCCGGCCCGGTGCTGCCGATCGCCGGCCTGACCGATGAGCAACCCCTGCGGCTGCTCACCCAGCTGATCCTGCCGTGCCTGGTCCCCGTCACCGCCGCCGTCGTCGTGCTCGTCCTGGGTCGCGACCTGTTCACCGTCAAGGCCCCGCACGGTGCGGGCCGGGCGCTGGTCCGTCGGCTGGCCATCCTGACCGCCGGATCGGCCGTGGTGTACGTCAGCCTTGGCCTCGTCGTCGCTGATCAATGGGAGACCACCCCCACCGCGTGGTCGCTCCTGACGGACTTCCCGCTCCGGCTCGCACCTGAGGAGCTGACCCTCGGCGCGCTCGCACAGCACGTCCCGGCCGGTCCGGCTGCCCAGGTCCTGTTCGACTGGATCGGGATCGCCTTCTGGGCGTGCGGGGCAATCATCGTGCTGCGCTCCTTCCGCCAGGACGCCGCGGGTACCCCCGCCCAACGCGACCGAGCCCGCCAGATCCTGATCGCGAATGGCGGCAGCTCCCTCGCGTGGATGGGCCTATGGGAGGGGAACAGCTACTGGTTCAGCACCAACGACTCCACCTTCGTCGCCTACCGCCTGGTCCAGGGCGTGGCGCTGACAATCGGCGATCCTGTCGGTCCGGTGAACCAACGCACCGATCGGGTCCTCGAGTTCGCGCACTATTGCGAGTCGATCGGCGCAGTGCCCGCGTTCTACTCTGCCTCCGCGGGCCTGGAGGCTCTGTGCACCGAGCGAGGCTGGAGCAGCGTCCAGATAGCTGAAGAGACCGTGCTACCGCTCGGGGACCTGGCGTTCACGGGCAAGAAGTTCCAGGACCTGCGCACCACCTTGAACCACGCCAAACGCGAGGGCTTGCACGTCCAGTGGCTCGACTACCCCACCGCCCCGTTGTCCACCGTGCTGCAGATCCAGGCCATCTCCGAAGACTGGGTCTCGCAGCAGTCCCTGCCCGAGATGGGCTTCACCCTGGGTGGGATCGACCAGCTCGACGACCCCCACGTGCGCTGCTCCGTCGCCGTCGACGACGCCGGGGTCGTCCACGCGGTCGCGTCCTGGCTCCCGATCTACGACGCCGGTACGGTCATCGGCTGGACCCTGGACTTCATGCGCAAACGCACCAACGGTTTCCGCAACGCCACCGAGCTCCTCATTGCCCGCGGCGCCCTTGACTTCCAAGACGAAGGATTCGCCCTCCTCAGCCTGTCCGGAGCCCCCCTGGCTCGCGCCGAGCACCCGGACACCGAACCTCTTGGTGCTCCCGCCGCGGCCCGACCCGAGCCGCTCGACCGGCTGCTCGACCAGCTCGGTACCCGCCTGGAACCGGTCTACGGGTTCCGCTCCCTGCTGCGGTTCAAGGCCAAGTTCAACCCCCAGTACAGGCCGATGTACCTCGTGTACGCCGATGCCGCGTCCCTTCCCGCCATCGGGCGGGCCGTCGCTCGTGCCTACGTCCCCGATGCCTCCTTGTCCACCCTGCTGCACGTCGCCAACACGATCATGTTCAAGCACCGCGACACACCTGGACCGAGCACCCCGCCACGATCGGAGCGGAGCGACGGCCCGCGGCCGCCCGCCGTCCCCGTGCTCCCGCAGCCCCAGAAGTCCGCAGACAGCCACGTGTCCGCCGCTAGCCCCTCTCGCGCACCGTCGTCGAGCGATCGATGAACGGGCCAGCTGGATTCCTGCTTCGGCTGCCAGTCCTGTCCCCCGCGGTCCTGATCACGGCATTCGTGCTGGGCGGGATCGTCGTGGCGCTTCTTCTGGCGCGCCGCGTGCCCCGCTGGGCGGCTGTGGCGATCGCCGCATCGACCCTTGGCGCCGCGGCCGGCGCGCTCTCGCTGTGGGTCATCGAGAAGCCGGTCGACCTGTTCGGGACCCCGCTCGGGTGGAGCACCCGGTGGTGGGTCGTCGCGTGTTTCGCCGCCCTCGGGCTGGCGATCGCGAACCTTCATCGGTCCACCCTGCGGCGAAAGGCCGCGGCGCTGGCGAGCGCCGTCGTCATCCTGGCGACCACGGGGCTGGGCATCAACTCCATCTACGGGCTGAACCCCACGCTCGGCTCACTGTTCGGCGTCGCCACCGTGGGCACCCTCGCCCTGCCCACGCCCGTCTCGGCCCCGAGCGCCACCTCGACGGCCGCCGCGGCGCCGGTGCCGTTGTGGCAGGCGTGGACCGCACCGCCGGACATGCCCACGAAGGGCACCGTCGGCACCGAAGTCATCCCGAATACGGCCTCGCACTTCGTCGCCCGCCCCGCCGGGGTCTACCTCCCGCCGGCCGCCCTGACCGCGAACCCGCCGAAGCTTCCGCTCGTGGTCCTGCTCATGGGCCAGCCCGGAAACCCCGACCCCCAGTACATCGCGGCCACCCTCGACAGGTACGCCGCCGCCCACCACGGGCTGGCCCCGATCGTCGTGGTCGCCGACCAGCTCGGCGACCCCACCGTAGACACGCTGTGCCTGGACACCCCGAAGTTCGGCAACGTCGAGACGTACATCAACACCGACGTCGTGAACTGGGCGCGCACCCACCTGAACATCCTCAGCACCCGCGACAGCTGGACGATCGCCGGATACTCCCACGGCGGCCAGTGCGCGATCTCGTTCGCCGCCAAGCACCCGGACCTGTGGGGCAACGTCCTGGACATCTCCGGCGAGGAATACCCCGGCGCCGAACACGCCCCCGCCACTCTCGCCGACGTCTTCACCGGCAGCCAGGCGGCCTATGACGCCCAGAAACCCGTCAACATCCTGTCCCGCAACACTTATCCCGACACGACCGCCATCTTCACGGTCTCCACCGACGATCCTGCCTTCATGCCGGGGGTGAAGCGGGTCTCAGCCGCAGCCCAGGCCGCCGGGATGCACGTCACCTACGGCGAGGTGCTCAACGGCGGGCACGTCATCGGCGCCCTCAACGGCGGCCTCGACCAGGGCTTCGCCGTCCTCTACCCCCGCCTGGCACTCAGCCCGCCCTAGGCGGGAACCCAGGTCGCGGC
Organism: Pengzhenrongella phosphoraccumulans; assembly: GCF_045689905.1. Classification (NCBI taxonomy): domain Bacteria; kingdom Bacillati; phylum Actinomycetota; class Actinomycetes; order Micrococcales; genus Pengzhenrongella; species Pengzhenrongella phosphoraccumulans. The sequence continues at coordinate 237,060 of NZ_CP144210.1, forward strand.
CAGCCGGCGTTCAGCGGGACTTGGCATCGTGTTCTCCGTGCCCATCCACACCCGTGACCGGCGCCGCGGCGCGCCCCACGGGCAGGTGAGGGCGATCACGTGATCACGGACCTCGGAGGCCTCATGCTGGCACAGTCATTCCCCGTCGGGGACTCGCCTTTCAGCAGGATCCTGCATGTCGTGCAGTCGCTGTCATCGAAGACCTCAGCTTCCGCGCTCGCCATCGGCGTGAGCGCCGGCGTGCTGGCCTGGGCGGTCGACTCCTGGCACCCCGACCAGATCCTCGCCTGGTTCGGCGCGATCGCCGGAGCGATCACGTTGACCATGCTGTTCGTCCTGCAACACACGCAAACCCGCCAACAGGCGGCCCTGCAACTCAAGCTCGACGAGATCCTGCATGCACTGCCGAGCGCCGACGACCGGCTGATCAGCCTCGAGTCAGCCCCTGCCGGGGAACGCCTCGCCGTCGAGCGCAGGCTCTCAGCCCTTCGAGCGCAGTTGCCGACCTGAGCTCCCCGGGCCAGCCGCACCGTTCGGGCACACACTGTCCGCGGAAAATGCGGTTGACCACCCTCGCCGCAAACGGCTCGGCCGTCCGACAACGAGATCGACGGCTCGGCGTACCGGTCAGTTACGGCGGGCTCAGCCCGAGTCGGGGGTACAGGGCCGCGAACCCCTTGTCGAGTCCCCCCGAAGGGTGTCGACCGTGTGCCCTCCTGATGGCAGCTCGACGTACGTCGCTCGCATTCCCGCGGCCTGTGCCGCAGCCGAGACCTTCTTCGCCGCCGCGACATACACAGGGTCATCGACAGACGCGGTGAATATCGCTGTCGTGTCGGGGTAGGTGTGGTGCGCGAGGACCACGATCGGCTTCTGCGCGTCGTACGCGCTCTGCTTGCCCCCGAATATCTGACTCAGGGTCTTCGCGGCATGTTCGGCCCCGGGGAACTCTTCGCCAGAGATGTCGAGAACGTTGCCCCACAGGTCAGGGTGCTTGGCGGCAAACGAGATCGCGCACTGCCCACCGTGGGAATACCCGGCAACGGTCCAGCTAGCCCGGTCTGTGAGGATGTTGAGGTGCGTCCTGGCCCAGGTGACGACATCGGTATTGACATACGTCTCGACCTTGCCGAACTTCGCGGTATCCAGGCACAACGTGTCGTTCGTCGGGCGCCCCAGCTGGTCGGCGACGATCACGATCGGCGCCAGGCCGTGGTGCGCGGCCGCGTAGCTGTCGAGGGTGGCCGCGATGTACTGGGTCTCAGGGTTGCCTGGCTGACCCATCATCAAGACCACCAGGGGAAGCCGTGGCGGGTGCGCGGTCAGTGCTGCCGGCGGGAGGTAGATCCCGGCGGGGCGGGCGACGAAGCCCGACACGGTATTGGGGATGACAGCGGATCCGACCGTGCCCTTGGCGGGCATGCCGGCAGGCGCGGTCCAGGTCTGCCAGAGGGCCGATGACGCACCGGGAGTCGCGGCTGGGAGCGATGCCGCGGTCGTCAAGGGCGGCAATGGGATCTGAGGTTGGGTGGAGATACCCAGGACAGAACCGACGGTCGGATCCAGCCCATAGGCGGCATTGATCCCGAGCGAGGTGGTCAGGAGGAGGACGACGACACCGAACAGGGCGCCGACCTTGCGCCGCCACGTGGAGTGCGAGGCGTTGGCGACAGCGAGGCCGACGGCGGCGAAGAACGCGATGACCCACCAACGCGCACTCCACATCAGCGGCGTACCGAGCAGGTTCACCCACTTCTCCACGACCCAGAGCACCAGGGCTCCGATCGCAGCGCCAGCAACGACCGCAACAACCGCCCGGATCGGCCACCCGGGGACGCGACGGGCGAGCAAGAGGGCCACAACGATCCCGCCGATGACAAAAGCCGTGATCAGCACACCCGGCGTGAGCACCTCGATGCGCAGCAAGAACTCCGTCACGCCGCTCATCAATAGCCCGCATCCTGTGGGGGGACCCTCATGAGTGACTCACCCGTCCAACAGGGCGCCCGGCCGGGAACCGCCAGCAAACCCATCGTCGCTCACCACTTTCGTCAGCCAATTATGCGCAGCCGAACCTGGGAGTGACCGGTGAACGACCTGAAAGCTTGTAGCGGTTGGCCGCGCAGGGCCGGGTCGTGCGGCGACGCCCTGCTAACCAGGGGGAATCGCGAATTTATCCGGTCGTGGCGGGGGCCCTGGCATCCGTTCATCGAGGAACGCGAGGGCGTCGCGACCGATCACCCGGCCGCCGAGAACACCCAGATGTCCCTTCTCGGGATACAGGATCAGTCGAGCCCCGGCGATTCGAGCTGCTGTCTGGATGAACACGCGGCCGTTCTCATAGATCGGGTCGCGCCCGCCGCCCACCACCAGCACCGGGATACCGATCTCACCCAGCCTGTCGCTGACATCGAACCGATCCTCGGCTTGGAGCGTGGCGAGGATGTCCTGGGGCGAGCGAAGCGCAAAGTGAGTTGGCGCCAGGAGCCAACCGCCGGCTCCAAGTGCCGCTCGGGAGGAGTAGGTCGCGCCTGCCATGCCGCTCGCCCGTGCGGCAGCAGCCCGAGGGTGGTTGGCGCGGATCTCGACCGCCAGCTCCTGCTGCGCGCGCCGTCCCCACGTCCCGAGGCGACTGCCCGAAGCGACGAGGACGAGGCGGCGGACGAGCTCGGGGTGGTCGATCGTCAGCTGGAGCGCGACGCTACCGCCGGTGGAGATCCCGACGACGTCGACGGGGCCATCGAAGTTGGCGCTCAGCACGCGCGCGTAGTCGTCCGCGATGTCGGCCATGCTCGCGTACGGGTCCAGGCCGTGCCGTCGATTGACCCACCACACCGTCCGCTGTCGTGCGAGTGGCCTGAGTTGACGGACCTGGGCCCAGAGCCCCAGTCCGCGCGGCAAGTGATGGTCCGGCGATAGCCCAGCGGCCACCAAGACGGGCTCCCCGGAACCGAGCTTGAGGTACGCCATACCGCCGCCAAGCACCCCCTGCTCGACCTCTCGCCGGGCCATCAGCCAGATCCCCTTCTCCCACCTACGAGCGGCAATGGTTGGCAACCTTGCGACGCGCCAACGACAGCGCCACCGGTTCAGCATGTGCTGAGCAACTGTCTTACCACCACAGTGGACTCACTCCCCGCTGCGCGCTTCTGACTATGGAAAGTGATCTGGAAAGCCCAGTCTTCATCCAGGTAAGGCGCAGGTGGAGAACTCGTTTTCACCGCGGCTTCGTGCCCTGACCGAAGCTCACCCGGAGCCTGCGTGAGCGACGAGCGGCCACTGCTCGAGAGCCCGCACCTTGAGCACCTCATTCATGGAGCCGTGCAGCACATTCGATTGGCCGCACCTGCGAACCGTCCACCGCCTTGGTCACAGCGATGACAACTCAGGACGGGCCGACGAGGCGCCGACAGAACCGAACGTGACCGCGCCTCCCAACCACCCGCTTCAATCCCCCACCAGGCAAATACCCCCGTGGGCCCGATGGTGCTGACCGTGGCGCTCGAAACGCAGACCGGCCCGACTCCCATCTCGTTCGGCCTGATCTTCAGCTCAATCAGTCAGGGGTTATGGCAGGCGGCGACGTCGTCACCACCGGCGATGTTCATGTCGGCCCTGCTCATCTTGATGGATCGCGATTCACCAGCTCGCGCAGGACCTCGCTGCCCATGTTGCCGGTCGCGCGCCCGTGAGAAACACACGCCTCTTCATTGTGCTCATCGAGGCGCTGCCAGTTCCGCGGTGGACGCGCCAACGGTCAACAACGGGTCCGGCGCACCGTCGGTGAGCACACCGGACGCACGCCCCTGGAGCCAGTGGTCGAGCTGGGCGGCGGAGACGGGGCGGGACAGGTAGAAGCCCTGGGCCTGGTCGCAGCCCAGCCGGGCGAGCTCGGTGTAGGCGGTCACATCCTCGACGCCCTCCGCGACCATGCGCAGGTCGAGGCTGTGGGCCATGGTGATCGTGGACGCGACCAAGGCCGCGGCCCGGGCGTCGTCGGCCATCGGGAAGACGAACGACTGGTCGAGCTTGAGCTCGTCGATGGGCAGGTCGCGGAGGTAGGACAGCGAGCTGTAGCCGGTGCCGAAGTCGTCCACAGCGATCTGGACGCCGCTGTCGCGCAGCCGGGTCAGGATGCTGCGGGCCCGCTCCCGGTCCGACATCAAGAACTCCTCAGTGATCTCCAACTGGAGAACGCCCGGCGGCAGGTGGCGGGCGGCGAGCATCGCGGCGATCTCGTCGGGCAGATCGACGTCGACCAGCGAGCTCGCCGAGAGGTTGACGGCGACGGTCAGGGCGCGCCCGTTGGCGTGCCACACCGCGGCCTGGTCCAGGGCGATCCGCAGCACGATCCGGGTGAGCGTGCGCATCAGCCCCGTCTCCTCAACGAGCTCGAGGAAGCTGGCCGGGTACAGCAGGCCGCGGGTCGGGTGGTCCCAGCGCACCAGCGCCTCCACCCCTTCGATCGCGCCGGTCTGCAGGTTGATCTTCGGTTGGTAGTGCACCACGAGCTGATCTCCGGTCAGGGCGGCCCGAAGCTCCTCAACCAGGTGGAGCCGATTGATGCCGCCGTCGTCCCCCCGCCGTACAGGTGCGGGTCACCCGACGCCTTGGCCTTGTACATGGCGATGTCCGCCTTGCGGAGCAGGGCGGACAGGTCCAGGCCGTGGTCGGGGAACAGGGCGATGCCGATGCTGACTGCGCTGTGCACGGCCATGTCGCCGAGCATGAACGGCTCGGCCAGTGCGCCGCACAGGCGCCCGGCGACGGCCACCGCCCGGTCATGGCTGGCATCCTCGAGCAAGATGGCGAACTCGTCGCCCCCGAGGCGGACCAGCAGGTCCCCGGCACGCAGCTGGTGGCCGAGCCGCGCGCCGACCTCGACCAGTAACCGGTCGCCTGCGTGGTGACCGAGGGAGTCGTTGACCTCCTTGAAGCGATCCAAGTCGAGCATCAGGAGCGCCTGGCGGGGCCCGTGCGGATCCGCGAACCTCAGGGCCGCCTGCACGTACAGCGCCCGCCGGTTCGGGAGCCCGGTCAGCTCGTCCGTTGTGGCCTGATCCTGCACGTGCCGCACCATCCGCACCATCCGCACCAGGACAAGCAGCACCAGGGCCACCGAAGCGACCACGACCGGACCAGCGCGCAGCTCAACACCGGCAACCAGTTCGCTGCCAAGGATCGCCGGGCCGATCAGCAACGCCGCAGCGAGCCCGATGAGTTGCCCCGCATACAGCGTCTCCGCGCGAGCGGGGGCAGGCGCGGACAACGAGCGCATTGCCGGGTGCAGGGCGGCCGCGCCCGCGAGCACGAAGGCCACGAGCCACCTCGGGTCGAGCAGGGCCGGGTGAACGTCGATCACGGGCCCGAGCATCGCGGCCTGCGACAGGCTCTGGACCGCCAGCATCGTGCCGACCAGTCCCGCGAGCACCCGGGACGCGGTGCGACCGACCCCCGGCGCTTTCGCCAGGCGCACCAGCGCACCGAAGAGCAGCACGTTCCCGAGCGGGTACCCGAGGCCGACGAGACGGTCCAAGGTCGGTCCTTGGTCGGCTTCCCAGCTCGGTTCGATCAGGAAGACCCAGGAGAGCAGCCCGACCCCCACCGTCAGGATCACGCTGTCCAGGAGCGCCGTCGGACGGCGTTCGGGTCCGCGGCTCCGGGCGAACAGCACCAGGCCCCAAACGACCAGTGGATACGTGGCGAGGTAGAGCACGTCGTCCAGGGAGGCGGCCGCGCCGACACGACCCGCCAACTGGTTCGCGGCATTCAGCGCGCCCCCCACGACCCAGGTCACCATCCCGGCCGAGATGAGATACCACGCGATCGGTTCGGCCGGGTGGTTCCGACGAGCACCCACGACCATCGCGAGGGCGCCCGATGCTGCCACGAAGCAGTGGACCACGTCACGACCGGGTCCAGCCGGCAACAGAACGACGGCTGCGGCCACCACACTGCCGAACACCAAGTAGCGTCCCCAGGCCTGCGCCATCATGTCCCCCATGCATCCCCCCATCGGCCAATGGGTCGGGAACTTGACATCTTCTGCGCCGTCCGCCACCGCGCCTGCGCGTGGATGAGCGCATCTCGTCACCCGGTCACCGATGCGATTGCCGAGCCATCCGCCGAAAGCGGTCCTCTGACCCGGCCTTATTTCAGTGGGGCCGCCGCTTGGCGGGCCGAGTCGCTCCTTGTTTCGGCGAGGGCGGCGAGGGCCGCCGTCAGCATCGGCAGGCCGTCGCCCAGGACACCGAAGAACGTGCGGTCGACGGCCTCGGCCGCCTTGACTCCTTCGTTGGCCAGGGCAACGCCTGATGTGGTCACGCTCACCGCGCGTGCTCGTTTGTCGTCGGGGTGCGGCTGTCGCTCCACGAGCCCGCGCAACTCGAGTGCACGCAGCACCTGGCTGGTCATCATCGGGTCGGTGACGGCGTGGTCGGCCAACCGCTTCTGCGTGACCGGGCCTTGGGTGTCGAGCCAGGTCAGGGAGGCGAGCAGGACGAACTGCACGTGCGTGAGGCCGAGCGGTGTCAGGGCGGCTCGTGTGGCCGCCTGCCACTGGTTGGTGACCTGCCACAGGAGCAGGCCGGGGCTCGCGCTGGCGTCCTCGTACTCAGTGGCCAGCCGGCGGGGTGCCGGTGGGGGCTTCATCCGATGGCGGCCTGGTCGGCTTCGGCCATGGCCACCAGTCGGTCGAGGTCGGGCTGGAGGGTCGTGACGAATCCGCTCCCCAGGATCTTTCGCCACACCATGGCGAGCGGCCCGCGGATGTCGACGGTCACGTCGAGGTGCGTGCCGCCGCCGGGGGTACTTGCGAAGCGGTGGTCGAAGACCACCTTGGCCCCCGGCATCGAGCTCACGTCGACGAACGCCTCGTCGTCGAGCCGGGCGATGGTGAACCGCACCTTCGGTCCACCCTTGGGCTTGAGCGTGCCCGTCGCACCCTGTTCGAACGGCCCCTCCAGGCGCGCCCATTCGGTATCGAGGTTCCACTCGGGCCACGTGGCCATCGCCGCCCACCTCGCAAGGAAGGCGCTGATCGGTGCGGTGGAGGTGGCGGAGGCGGTTGCGATCGTCATGCCATCTACTATGCGCGCTTACTAGTTTCCTGGCAAGCCTTCGATACCAACCTGTGTCACGACCGGACACGGGGCCGGACGAGGCACGGACCGCGCCGTCATGCCATCTATCCGGGGTTGGGGGTGGCGAGCAGGCCACGGCTGTGCGCGATCCCGACGGCCTCGGCCCGCCCTGACGCGCCGAGCTTGCTGAGCATGTTCGACACGTGCACGCTCACGGTCTTGCCGCTGATGAAGAGCTGTTCGCCAATCTGCCGGTTGGTCATCCCGAGCGCGACGAGCGAAAGGACCTCGGCCTCGCGGGAGGTCAGCAGGTCGGTCGATGACCTCCGGGCGCCGGGCAGGTCGAGGCGAGCACGGCGCCCGAGTGCGTGGAGCGCGGCCTGGAGCGGGCTGGCGCCCATCTCACGAGCGGCTTGCTCCGCGTTTCTCGCCTGGACCTGCGCTGCGTCGCGGTCCCCCGCCTCGAGGAGCGCCTCTGCCCACCGCCAGGCGGTCCGCGCCTGCTCGTAGCGGTAACCGTAGCCAAACTCGGTCGCGGCGGCCTCCCACCGCGCCGGGTCGTTGTCACCCACGAGCCGGCCATGCTCAGCGTGCGCCCGCGCGAGCCACGCACGTCCCTCCGGTCCGAGCCGGCCGCCGCGCGGTCGCCCACGCCGCGCCGTCGTGACGGCCCGTTCGAGCAACTCGGTGCCGAGCCGGACCCGTTCCTCAGGATCGGTGTCCGCGGACCGATCGGCATGTGCGGCGTCAGCCAGCGCGGCGATGGCGAGCGCTGCAAGCCAGATCCCACCGAGGAAGTAGTCGTCCCACACCTGGCCCATGTGCTCGATCAGGCCGAGGGCGAGCTCGACCGCAGCGCCCGGCTCCCCCGCCCAGGTCAGGGCATCGATCGTGCACCCGCCCGAGAGGAGCGCGACCTGCGCGTCGCGGTCCCACTCGGGGCCGAGCGCGCGCCCGCGTTCGACGACGTCGGAGTCGCCTCGGGCGACCGCCGCGTACAGCTGCACGGCGGCGAGCGACGCCTGCGCGTTCGGCGGCGGTGTCTGGGCGTCGGCCTGCGGCGCCGAGAGGTCCCCCGCGCGTACCGCACGAGCTCGGCAAAGAGCCGGAGCTGAACGCCGTACACGCTCCACTCCAGCCCTGCCTCCTGTGCGCGGGCCAGTCCCCCGGCCGTCAGTTCCGCGGCCTGCGCGAGGAGACCTGCGTAGTAGCGGTTCGAAGCGAGGTGCAGGTGGCAGCGCAGCTCCGTCACAAGGTCACCCGCCTCTCGGGCGCGGTCCCGGGCAAGGTCGAGAAGCGCGACCACCCGATCAGGATCGTCAACGACAAGGACCGCGAGGGTCGCGAGCGCGTCCGCCTCCGCCGCCGGCACCCCGGCCGCGCGTGCCTCCTCGATCGCTGCCTCGGCGCTGCGCTCCGCCTCGCCGTCCTGATCGGCGGCGAGGGCTGCCCAGGCGTGGATCGCCAGTGCCCACGCGCGGTCCCCGCTCGGCTCCCCGGCCGGCAGGTCGGCAAGAGCCCGAGTCGCCTCTTCGAACCCCTCGGTGTCGCGGTCGACGGTCATCAGGTTACGAGCGAGCTGGGACCGCAGCGGCGCCTGCCGCGCCGCATCGCCGGTCGCGGCCGTGACTGCCTCCTGGACCAGGGCGACGGCGCGGTCGTCGAGCCCTGACCGGCTGGCCGCCCCGGCGGCCGAGGTCAGCACCGCGATCCGGCCCTCCCCGAGGAGCGTCGCCGCGTCAGGAACGACGTCCCACAGCTCGAGAACGGTTTCAAGGTGGCGCAGCTCCTCAGCTGGCGCAAGCACATGCGCCGCCGCGCGAGCGGCCGAGCGGGACGCGTGCAGCGCAGTTGGCAGGTCATGCGAGCGCGACGCGTGGTGCGCGAGCTGCGCCGAAGTGCCGAGGCCCGGGTCGTCCACGAGTGCCTGCCGGTAGGCCGAGTGCAGAGCGGTTTGCTCGCCCGGCAGGAGGTCGGTGTACACCGCCTCGGCGAGCAGTGCGTGCCGGAACGCCACGCGACCGTCCTCTCCCGCGAGCACGTTCCGGGCCACCGCCTCCCGCAGGGCGCCGTCGAAGGCGTCCGGGGCTGCCAGCTCGCCGTGCGAGGCGACGGCCCGCAGCAACGGCTCGGCCACCCGACGGCCCGCCACCGAGGCGACACGCGCAAGCTGCTGCACCGACGGGTCGAGCTGCTCGAGCCGTGCCCGGAGCACGTCCGCTAGCGACCCCGGCAGAGCGGCGCCCGCGCCGGCCTCCGCCAGTTCCTCGGCGAAGTACGCATTGCCCTCGCTCCGCTCCCTCACCCGCCGCAACGCGTCGTCGGACAGCGGCCGGCCTGTCACCGCGGTCGTGAACTCGCGCAGCTCGTCGGCGGTGAACGTCGGCAGTTCCAGACGCTCGACCCGCGGATGGCGGGCGAGCTCGGCGAGCATCGGGCGCAGCGGGTGACGCCGGTGCAGATCGTCCGTGCGGTAGCTCGCCACGAGCAAGACGTGCTCGGCCCGCATGCGCGCGACGAGGAACCGGAACACGTCACGGCTCGAGGGGTCCGCCCAGTGCAGGTCCTCGACGATGAGCAGCAGCGGAGCGCCTGCGCGCCCACTGGCGGCGAGCACCGCTGCGATGCCGTCGAAGAGCTGGAGGCGGCTCGCCTGGTCCTCGATCGCGCTGCTCCCGGCTGCCGGTCCCGACGGGAGCAGCAGCCCGAGGGCGGGTCGGGCCTGCACGACGCGGTCGACGACGTCGCCCTGCGCCCGCAGCTGCGCGAGCGCCTCGGCGAACGGAAGGTAGGGCAGGCCCACCTCCCCGAGGTCGACGCAATGTGTGGTGATCGCCGTTGCGCCGGCGCCGGCGGCGAGCCCGGCGACGTGGGCGAGCAGCCGGCTCTTGCCGACTCCGGCGTCAGCGCCAAGCAGGACCGCGCCCGGCTGACCCACCGCTGCGCGGGCCAGCGCGGCCTCGAGCGCAACCACGTGCTCCTCGCGAGCGACGAACGGTACGGGTGTCACGCGGTGGGCCATGCCCCCGATCCTCGCAGCGCCCGCCCACGCCCGGTAGCGCGCTGGGCGGTAGCTTCGCGTCGGCCCGGCGCTTGCGCACGGTCCCGAGCCGCGCGATCGGCCCGCCGAGGTAGCCACGCAGGCCGACCCCAGAGCCTGCTGAGGCTCTCGCGGCGATTGTCCAGCTCGTAGTCATACCCCGGACCCAAAATCAGCATGTCCATCTCGCCCTCCCGGATTCACACGAGGCGGTGTGCCTGCGTGATGTCAACGGTCGGGCTGAGGGGGGCCCGTCCGGATCCGGAGGATGCCCAGACTCTCGCGCGCGAGAGCAGCACGATCGGACTAAGGCGCCTTAGCCTGGATGCCCCAGGCCTGGCAGCGCTCGTCCACAGGTGGCTGAGCGCGCCGACGGACAAGAGCGGCAACACCGTGGCCCTGGTTTGATCTCCGGCTGCGTTCTCGCTCTAGCGGGCTTGGACGATCGCGGACAGGGCGGTGCCGAGCTGTTCGGGCGAGCGGCTGTCATCGTTGAGCAGGAGCACGAAGAGGTCTTCGGTGGCCGGGTCGTACTGCATGTAAGCGGTGAAGCCAGGGATCGCTCCGGAGTTGGAGATGCCCGTCACCGTGGGCGGGTCGGCGGCGAACACCCCGAGGGACCACCCCTCGCTCGGTAGGTCTCGGGTCATCTCGGCGTAGGTGCTCGCGGGCAGCAGCTCGCCGTGGGCGAGCGCGCGCAGGAAGGTGGCGAGGTCCGACGCCGTCGACACCAGCGCACCCGCGGCACCCGCCGCGGTCTCGAGCCCGACGTAGGACGCACCGCCGGTGTCTCCACCGGGCAGCGAGCGCGAGAATCCTCCGATCGGCGTCCGACCGTCCGCAGGGGCAAACCAGGTAGAGGTCAGGGCGAGCGGCTCGACGATGCGCAGGGAGAGGTTGTCCGCGAGGCTCATCCCGGTCACGGACTCGAGCAGCAGCCCGGCGACCACGTAGTTGGTGTTGGAGTAGGCGAACTCCTCGCCCGGCTCGAAGTCGCGCGGCTGGTCGGCGACGAGATCGAGCACGTCCGCCGGCGTCCACGCATGGGCCGGGTCGGCCAGCAGCACAGGGGCAAGTTCGCTGTCGGTGTGCTCGGGGATGCCGCTGCGGTGCGCGAGGAGCTGACGGATCGTGACGCCGTCGGCGATCGTCAGCTCGGGGTCGTGGTCGACGACGAGGTCGTCGAGCCCGAGGGCGCCGTCGGCCACGAGCTGAAGCACCATCACCGCGACGAACGTCTTGGACAGGCTCCCGACCCGAAAAGCGTCGTCCGGCTCGAGCGAGCCGCCGTCGGGCCCGTCGGTGCCGGCGGCCGCGAGAGTCAGCTCGTTGTCGTTGCCAGCCATCGCGACCGCGACGCCGCCGCGCCCCTGACCCGCCCAGCCGTCGAGCAGGCCCTGGACGGGATCGGCGGAGCCGCGCGCGGACGAGGCGCCGTCGTCGCTGCACCCCGCCACCAAGGCCACGGCGAGAGTCAGGGCGACGCCGATCGCGGCGGGATGCTGAGGTAGCCAGGCGTGGGTCATGGTGCGTCTCCCTCTCGGACGTGGCGGGGTGGGTCAGGTGCTGCCGTTCACGTGTCGCGGACGAACAGGGACTCGATGGGTTCGCCGAAGACGTCGGCGATCTTGAAGGCCAGCGAGAGGCTGGGCTCGTGCCGACCGGTCTCGATCGAGTTGACGGTCTGGCGGGAGACGTCGAGCCGATCGGCCAGGTCGGCCTGGCTCCACCGGTGCACGGCCCGCAGTTCGCGCAGGCGATTGATCACGACGTCCGTCGCCGGTCGACCTCGAGCGCCACGACCCAGGCCACGATCCCGACCGCGAAGGTGATCTGCGTCTGCGCAATCGGATTGCCGAGATCGGCCCCTTGCAGCACACCGACCACCGCCAGCGACACCGCGAAGACGCCGAACCCGAAGGCCATCGCCGCCAGCTGCGCGAGCCGCTCCCGCTCGTCGCTCCGGCGCAGGATGCGCACCTGGCCCCACACCAGCAAGCCGATCCCGATCAGCGGCGAGAGCGCCCAGGCGAGGTGCCAGGCACTCGAGGTCGTGTCCGGGTCGAGGGCGATCAGCGTTCCCTGCGTCACCACCAGGACGACGAGCCCCGGGATCAGGTCCCGAGTCGCTGCCCGTTCCCGCGCGACGTCACTGACACTCTTGCGTTCTGCAGGACTTTGGCTCATGGCACGAAAAGTACAGTCTTGTTGTCATTGTGTCAAGTATGTTTGTCAACCGAGCGTGTGCACTCGCAGACGTCCCGGCCATCGCCAACATCCAGCGTGGATGGACACCGATCGGTCTACAGAATCGGGGTGCCCTGGTGGTGCACGACTCGCCACCCGTTCACCGACTGGCGCCAGAGGGAACTGCGGCGTACTCGTCGTCCTTCGACCTGTGTGATGTAGGTCAGGAGCACGAAGCCGGGGCCGAGAACCGTGCCGCTCAGGTCGCTGAGCTCGACGGTGCGCTCTGGGTCGCCCTGAGCGACCAGCGCTGCAATCACCTCGGCGCGCGTCCACAGACGTCCCGACTGGCCGGTTTCTGAATAATCCGGGTCGAGCAGTTCCTCGAGTCGGACTGCGGAGCCACGCACCGCGGGTGTAAGCAGGGCGAGCTCGCGTTGTTTAACCACTGCAAGCTCATCGTCGACCACCTCGGGAGTCTCCCACGAGGCGGAGCCTCAGCACTGAGCGCTCGCTAAGTGCCGTCCTGCTAGCGGCTCGACATGATCCCGCAGTAGCCGAGGTCGGCCGGCGATGCCAGGATCACGTGGTGACACGAAACAGGACGAACTGGATGGTGTGGTCATTGGGCTGCGGCGCTGCGCTCTGCCTGGCGGCTTGCTCAGGTGCCGATCCGGCTGGCGAGTCGACGCCCGATCCCGCCGCGACGGAGACCGCCGCACCGGCCGAGAGCGCTTCGCCATCGGCCTCGGAAAGCACGCCACCTGCGAGCGACGCCTCGAGCGGCGTTTCTGCCACAGCGCTGTGCGAGTACCTCACCGGTCAACTACCCCAGCTGCGGGAGATCGGCTCGGAGGTGGGGGTGATGGCCAACGTGACCGCGAACCTCTTCGCCTGGTACGACGGACAGGGCGCGGTGCCCAATGGAACCGAACTTGACACCTTGACGCAGGAGGAATGCCCCGACGTCGGAGCTGAGGTGCTTACGCTCGCCGGGATTGCGAGCTTCACCGCGCTGTAGAGAAGCCCGCACGTTCCTTCTCTACCGCCCGACCCCCGATCCGCGACGCCCCCTGATCGAGGCCGCCTCGAAGGCGTGGGGTCGCACCGACGTCGACGTCATGCTGCAATACAGCCCTCTCATCGAGGCACCGTCGAGGGCGAGCCGGCGCCGTAGCCGTGTTCGTAACTCACCACTACTCGTCACAAATAATCAAACCCGGCCATAGTCAACAATGGCGAACACGCCTTCACTTCGTTCGTGTGCGCACACCGTCATCCAGCGCGGCAACCAGGACGACCGGCAGAGCCCTTGACCCCGCGCGAGCTACCCGTCGGACCGCAACGCAGGATCGCGCTCCGAGCCCTCTTGCTCGCCGCGGAAATCGTTTCAAATCGGCTCTTGTTCCCGAACGGGAGCAGAACGGACAAATCTTCGCGAGGGACCTACCGCGCAGGGCGCGTGACGCGACTCCCCTGCCCGGGCCGCGACCGCGGAAGCCGACGACCAGTTCCGTCTCGATTGCCTCGAGCCCCATCCCCCTGCCACGGCGTCACGAGAATCGGGTTCAAGGCTCTCACCTGCGCCGGGGCTCGGTGTTGACGTCGCCCATATTCGAAAATGGGCGACCGTTCACCTCACGGAGGGCCGAGAATCAGGCGTCGATCCAGGTCGTCCAGCACCTCGATCTCAGCTAGTTGGGCAAGGGCATCGCTTTAGGGCGGTGCGCTCGCGCGAGATCTTGACCGAATCCCGTACGCCACACGATGCGGTATGTTGCCTACACAGGGGGCGCGACATAGAACAATGGAAGGTTGCTCCGTGGTTACACTGTTGTGGATCCTCGCCGTTATTCTGGTCATTTCCGGGATCGTCGCAATACTACGGAAACAACTATTGTGGGGCGCCGTCCTCATTGTCGTCGGGCTGCTCGTCGGCCCGGGCGGCGTGAGCATCTTCACCTGAGCAGGATCACGCGCTCCGAACGAGTCCGACGGCCTTGCGTCGAAGAGTTAGGCGCGGGCCGTCCGGGTCGCCTGGAGCATTGTGAACAAGTCGGCGGAACTGCACCCGGTGCGTGCGCAGGTTCGGGAGCTAGCCGACGTCAGGTCCTGGTTCGTCCGTGCTCGTTTCGGGGAGCTTGCGGGTCTTGACGAGCTCCAGCGCGACCAGGTGGAGTCGGACGTTGCTGTGCTGGGAGATGCGCGTCAGGACAGCGAACGCCTGGGCCGGCTGCAGGTCGAAGCGTTCCATCAGGATCCCCTCCGCCTGTCCGATCGCGGTCCGGCTCGCGATCGCCGAGGTCAGCTGCTCAGTGGTGTCGGCTCCCGCGATCGCGATGGCAAGGTGCGCCGCCAGGGCGTAGCCGTTGTTGATGTCGTCGGGATCGAACGCGTCGAGGCTGCGCGAGTACAAGTTCAGCGCCCCGAGCGTCTCCCCGGTGGTGAACAGCCGGTAGCTGAGCATGCTCGCCACGCCGAGGTCAGCCACCACCCGAGGACCCCATCGCGGCCACCGGGGGTCGCGAGCGAGGTCGACGACGTGGACCGTTTCACCCGACCAGATGGCATCGAAGCACGGGCCTTCCTTCAACGTGAACTGCAGTTCGTCCAAGCATCTGACCGCCTCGTTGGTGGCCGCCGGGGTATCGATGACGCCTTTGCGGTGCACGATCGACACCCCCGCGTAGTCGCACCCGCTGAAGATCTCGGTCGCGATCGCGACGCCCCTGTCGAGCAGGTCCTGCTTGCCCGTCTCGGCTTCAAAAGAACGCGCAGCAGCGGCGAGCTGCTCATTGAGGACGTGCACTTGAGCCATAGTGCGATCATCCTCCTTCTCGCGTGTCGGCGCGATGTCACCCTGCACGCGCACGGCAGGCGTGTCCGAGGGGAGCGAGGACCTTCATGGTCAGGGCCGGGCGCGGATCCGGTCCCGCCACGGGCGACCGTCCGGGTCGAAGACCAACCGGAACGCCGGCTCGGCCCACACGCGTTGGAGCGAACTGATGCTCCCCGGATCGTGGACCAGTACCCGTCCTGGTGGCCGGGCGCCCTGCTCGCCGCCGTCGTGCCAGGCCGCTAGCTGCTCGGCTTGGCGCCGGAACGCCTCGAACGCCTCTTGAGGGTCCACAAGGTCCGCGTCGTCGGTGGGATCCCGGTCGAGGTGCTCGCGCCACAGGCGCAGGCGCAGGTCTCGGGCGAACACCCGGGCGCCGTCGCCGAGGCCGGCCGGATCGCGGGGCGCTCTGGGGTCGAGGCGGGCGTCGAGCACGCCGATCGACAGCTCGCTGTCGTGGGTCCACGAGCGGCGATTGAGGTTGTCCGAGCCCACCATCGCCCACACGTCGTCCACGACGACGACCTTGGCATGCACGTACACCGGTGTGCCCTGGGGGTTCTCCAAGTCGTACACCGCGAAGCGCTCGCCCCCGGCCTGCGCGCAGGTCCGGATCACGTCGTGGCGCCCCAGCAGGCCGGGGAGCCGGCTGATCGCGCCATCGCTATCGGGGAAGCGCGGCACGACCGCGATGACGTGCAGGTCCGGGTTCGCCCGCAGAGCCGACGCGATCAGGTCAGCCACGGGGCGCGACCACAGGTACTGGTCCTCCACATACACCAGGCTGCGCGCCCGCGCGAAGGCTTTGCGGTAGGCGTGCGCGATGCTGCGCTCGCCCAACGGGGCGAAGGGGTAGCGCCGCAGCCGCGCCGGGTAGGTGCGCAGCACCTGCACCGCCTGCGTGCCCGGACGGGAGTCGTCGTCGGGCACGGGTTCGGGCAGCGGCCGCCGGGTGGTCACACCGATGTGGTAAGCGCGGTCGTAGAGCTCACGGACGGGGTCGGGCAGGTCCAACGGACTGCTGCCGTACCACCGCTCCCGGAAGGTGTGCTCAAGATCGTGCACCGCCGGGCCCCGCACCTCCGCTTGAATGTCGTGCCAGGGCGGCCGAGGCCCGTAGACCTCCGGGAAAGTGAACGCCTGCGGATCACCAGTGTGCCCCGAATCGTCATTTCGGCTGTGGCTCAGGTCGATCCCGCCGACGAACGCGACGTCGCGGGCCGGTGACCCGGGGTGGCGCACCACGACCAGCTTCTGGTGGTGGCTGCCCCCGCGCCGGGTCCGCGCGTCCAAGAACACGTGCCCACCGTTGTGATCGATTACCCGGGCGAACTGCGCGTTGGCCTCCTCAGACTGGTGCAGGAGCTTCGTCTGGGAACGCCACAGCATCCCGAACACGCCGACACCGCGCCGCGCCGCGCCGCTGAGGAGCTCACCGACCTCGGTCCCCATGCCGTTGAGGCGCTCATCGAGATCACCGCGGAAGTCCAGGAAGTACACCTGATCACCGGACGCCGTGGCCACCAGCTCGGCGCACAGGCGGGCGAAGTAGTCGCGGCCGTCCACGAGCGGCACCACTCGGTTTCCGGGGGTGAAGCCCCTCAGGTCGGACGCCCGATTGACCCGCTCGCCGTCGGCCAGGAACCAGGCACGGATCGCCGGGTCGGTCGCCTCGTGCTCGGGCGCATCCTGCTCGAGCGGATCCTGGTCACCGTCGGCAGCTGCTGGGCGCATCCCCAGATTGTCCACCCGGCGCGGCGGGCACCATCGTGGACCCCCGATTCACGCTCGAATCAGTTCCCGTGGGACGCTGCAACCGGGACAGCCATCACCGCAATCGCCCGATCTGCAGGGTGCCTGTCGTCAGTTAGGTCGCACTTTTCACGGCTTCCCGAGAGGCACTCCCCGATGGCTGACACACCCGCAAACGACGCCGCGGCACAGGTGTCCGCCACGACCCGGCAGGCCGCCGACAGCCGACAGATGGGGTGGGCGGCGCGGGCCGGCCTGACGGCCCGCGCGGTGGTCTACCTCCTGATCGGTTCCCTGGCCCTGGCCGTGGCGAGCGGCAGCGGGGCGAAGATGGACCAGAAGGGCGCTCTGGCGCAGGTGCTGGCCCAGCCGTTCGGACCGGTGATGGTCGCCCTGCTCGCCGCCGGCTTCGTCGGGTACGCCGCCTGGCGGCTGACGGAGGTGGCCTTCGGCGTCACGGGCGAAGGGCGCGCGGTCGGTCCGCGCCTGGTGTCCCTGGCCCGGGCAGTCGCCTACGCCTTCCTGGCATACACGGCCGTGACGTTGATCCGGGGCGCGGGCGCTGATCAGAGCAGCCAGCAGCAGGGGTACGCCGCCCAGCTCATGGCGCAGCCCTTCGGGCGCTGGGTCGTGGGCCTGGTCGGGGTCACGATCACCGTCGTGGGTGTGGTGATGGTGGCTCAAGGGGTCAAGCTGACCTTCATGCGCTACTTCCCTGCCGGGAGCCTGCCGCCCCGCACACGGCGAACCGTCCGCCACCTCGGCCAGGTCGGCACGATCGCGCGAGGACTGGTCTTCACCCTCACGGGCGTCCTGGTGGCCGCCGCGGCCTGGACCTACGACGCGGCAAAGGCCGGCGGACTCGATGGCGCCCTGCAGACGTTGCGCGACCAACCCTTCGGCGCGCTGCTGCTCGCCGTGGTGGCGACGGGACTGATCGTTTTCGGGGTCTACGGGCTGTTCGAGGCCCGCTACCGAAGCGTCTGAATCAGGTCTGAACCAGGTCTGAGCTACTGCGCCGTCCCGTTGCCGAGGGAACGAGATCTGCGGGCCCCCGTCCGACGGTGGCCCCGCACCCTCCGGACGCGAGATTCCGCACAGGTAATGCCGGTCAGGCCTGTCCAGGGTTCGGTGCGGTTGTGAATGCCGTGACAGCGGCCACGAGAAACTGCCCGGAGGCGGCCAAGTAACTGCCCGGTAGCGGACATGAGAGTTGCCCGCTGGCGGTCATGAGATCTGCCCGACACGACGTTCTTCGCCTCGCCGCTTCCCGCGGCTGAGGCCCCTCCCGGGGTGCGGTTGGCGGTGCTGATGCGCCGTTCGCCCCCAGGAGGGACACCGTGAAGTCTGCCGAGGAGATCATGAACATGTTGGAAGCGTTCGACTTGACCGGGTCGTTGCGTGACGCCGCGGAGCTGTCCGGGGTGTCCCACCACACCGTGGCCCGCTATGTCGCGGCCCGCGACGCGGGTGCGTTGTCCGATCGGGCCGCGGCCCGCGCGCAGCTGATCGACGAGTTTCTGCCCAAGATCGAGGAGTGGGTCGAGAGGTCCAAGGGCAAGGTCCGCGCGGACGTCGCCCACGACAAGCTCGTCGCGTTGGGCTTCACCGGCTCCGAGCGCACCACGCGCCGGGCTGTGGCGGTGGTCAAGGCGAGCTTCCGGGTCGGGCGGACCCGGGTCCACCGGCCGTGGGTGACCGAGCCCGGGATGTGGCTGCAGTACGACTTCGGCGACGGGCCCGTCATCGACGGGGCCAAGACCACGCTGTTCATCGCGTGGTTGGCGTGGTCGCGGTTCCGGGTGGTGCTCGCGATCAGGGACAAGACTTCACCGTCGGTGATGGCCGCCCTGGACGTCACGTTGCGGCGCATCGGTGGGGCGCCGACGTATCTGCTCACCGACAACGAGAAGACCGTGACCGTCGAGCACGTGGCCGGCATGCCGGTTCGCAACCCGGCGATGGTTGCCTTCGCCCGCCACTACGGCGTCACCTTGCACACCTGTGTCCCGGTGGACCCGGCCACCAAGGGCGGTAGCGAGTCGTCGGTGAAGATCGCCAAGGCGGACCTGGTCCCCAAGGACACCAACCTCCTGGACGCCTACGCGTCGTTCGCGGACCTCGAGGACGCGTGCGAGGCGTTCTGCGCGCAGGTCAACGCCCGCGTCCACCGCGTCACCAGGCGTGCTCCGGACGCGATGCTCGCCGAGGAACACACCCGCCTGCACCCGGTCCCGGTCGACCCGCACACGGTCGCGTTCGGCCTGACACGGGTCGTGCCACCCAAGACGCCGATGGTCACGTTCGACTCCGGGCAGTACTCCGTGCCGCACGAACTGCTCGGGGCCACGGTCTGGGTGCGGGTCCATGGGCGCGGCGCCGACGAGCAGGTCGTCATCGTCCACGTCGGGGCCACTGGACCGCTCGAGGTCGCCCGCCACCCGCGCGCGACCCCGGGCAGCCCGCAGATCATCGACGCCCACTTCCCACCTCCGCCGCCCGGCGCGCTCGGCCGGGTCCCGCTCGCGCGGACCACCGCCGAGGCCGCGTTCCTGGTCCTCGGCGACGGCGCCAGGGTGTGGTTGGCCGAAGCCGCCGCAGCGGGCACGACCAAGATGCGCGTGAAGATGGCCCAGGCCGTGGAGCTCGCCAAGCTGTTCACCCCCGGCGAGGTCGACTGGGCGCTGGGCCACGCCGCGGTCCATGCCCGGTTCGCCGAGGCCGACCTCGCCTCGATCCTGGACCACCACCACGCGGCCACCGCGGCCGGACCGGTCAACCAGGCCGGCGAGGACCGGTCGTTGACCCAGGGCACCCGCGGCTGGGCCACCCTCGGCACGGCGACCTCTGCGACGGAGGTGACCGCGTGAGCGCCCCGACCCGCACCCGCGAGGCGTCCGTGCCGGTGATCGGGGTCCCGTCGGCGCCGGCGATGCCCGAGGACGTCCAGGCGCTGTTGCACCGGTTGCGGCTGCCGCACATCCGCCGCCACGCCCCGGACGTGATCGCCACCGCCAAGGCCCAACGGTGGGAACCTGTCGAGGTGCTGCGCGCGCTGCTGGTCGAGGAAGCCGCGGGGCGCGAACGCTCCGCGCTGGCGACCCGGCGGGCCGGCGCGGGGTTCCCCACTGGCAAGACGTTCGACGCCTGGAACCCTGCCGCGTCCTCGATCCCGGCCCCGACCCAGCAAGCGCTGCGCACCCTGGAATGGGTGCACCGCCGCGAGAACCTGGTCGTCTGCGGACCGTCCGGGACGGGCAAGACGTTCCTGCTCGAGGCCCTGGGCCAGCACGCCGTCGAGCAAGGACTACGGGTGGCCTGGTTCACCCTGGAGGACCTCGGCACGCTGCTGCGCCGCCACCGCGCGGACGACTCGGTGACCAAGGCCATCGCCCGGGTCCTGCGCGCCGACCTCGTCGTGGTCGATGACATAGGGCTGCTGCCGGTGGCGCAGGACGCGGCCGAGGGCCTCTACCGGCTCGTCGACGCCGCCTACGAGAAACGCTCGGTGGCGATCTCGTCCAACCTGCACCCGGCCGCGTTCGACGAGCTGATGCCCAAGACCCTGGCGACGGCCACCGTCGACCGGCTCCTGCACCACGCGCACGTCTGCCAGACCAGCGGCGAGAGCGTCCGACAGGCACAAGCCCTCGCGGGCCAAGGGGTGAGCCCCTTGAGCTGAGAACCCGGGCCGGCGATGGTCAGCACTGGGCAGATCCCATGGCCATCACCGGGCACATTTCGTGGCCGTCACCGGGCAGGTCTCACGACCGCCTCTGGGCAGAACTCAATGGCCCTTGACAATGCCGCTCCGACGGTCGTCGGCTGAGGTGTCCCGGGCCTCGACCTGGCCCCGCTAGCCTTGTTCCCGCGGCACGATCGGGGATAAGGGCTGCGAAGAACACGACCGCGACCCGGAAGAAGGAACCGTGGAACTGCCGAACGATCAGGTCAAGACCTGGGTGGGCATCGTCGCCTACGAGGACCAGCAGATCCACCAGGACGCGCAGGTGACAGACAAGATCGTGGCTCCTGAATCGATCCTCACACTGGAACTGATGCACACGGCTTCGGGTCAGGCCGCGGGGAACGTCCGGTTCTCCGCCGCCGAGGTCAACGACGACCTGGTACGTGTCGAGGTTCTCGAGGCACTCCACCTGCCCGAGACCTCGCCGGTCACGCTCATCCGCCAAACAGTCGAAGAGGGTTTCGCGGCGCCCGAGTGAGTTGAGGAAGAGACGAAGCGCCTGACGCAGGTGCCCCCTCTTCCGGCCACCGCATCGTCCTGCTCGGGTGCTTCCCTTGCCTGCTGGGTCCAGTGCGTTCTGCAGCTACCGAGCGCCGGCGGCCGGACGACGACGGGCGCTGTCGGGTATCCCCGCAATGCAACCCGACGCGACTGCAGCGGGCTCGCCGTGTCGACGGACCCGCGCGAGGCGCGCCGACTCGGCGAATTGACCCCTGCGGAGCGCTGCCACTGCCTCGCCCCGAGACCGCAGCTCGAGGTCTGCCTCGGAGATGCCCAGGATGCTGCGCCGGCGCGCCGCCTGGAATACGAGGATTTCCGACTCGATCTGCGCGAACAGACGAATCCGTTTCGCTGACCGGAGAGCGCCGGAATCGAGCGCACCGCTGCAGCCCTGAATCAGGGTCGCAGTCGCACCGACCGCCGGGCGCAACCACTGCTCGGCCTGCACGGCCAGCGGGCGGGATTGCGCCGTGCCCAGATTCGGGACGAAGGACGTGGACGTCTGCCCGCGTCCTAGGCAGAGCCCACCGTAGAAGCCGCTGCCCTGCTCGTAGCAGGGGTCGCCCCACGTACCGTGCACCGTTGGCCCGACGTTCGGGTCCGGTGTCGCTCGGACGCCGACCCGGACCGGTGCGGAGATCACCATGTCTCCCACGAGGTATCCGGAACCTCGGGACAGCCCAGGTCACTGACCGAGCTTCCGCCATAGACCACCCGCAAGGCAGGCGCCGCGGAGTCGACCACCAGGATGGTTCGGTCCGCGGCGAGCTTCCACCGGGCGATGCTCGCCATGCGACGCATACGGATGTGACGCTGGACCCGATCCTTCGCGGGCGACCCGGGCTCGATCCCGAAATCCAGCTCTCGCCCGGTGGAGGGGATCACGACGCAGCTCAGGTCGGCGAAGAAGCTCGACCAGTCGATCCACACATCGCGGCTGAACCACTCGTCTTCGAGGGATCTAGCCAGCCCCAAAATCTCGTCGGTGACGTCGGCAGCCGCGAATACCGCTGTCGACCGGCGCTCGTGTGCGGCGTCGTCGATCCAGTTGTAGTCCTGTGTCATTGCCCGGCCCCCGGGTTCACTTCTCTCCACGAGGCGGCTTCATCACCAGAACAGACGATAACAGCCGATTGTCGGGAAGACCGAGACCTAGGTCCCCCGGGCCATCGACGTGAGGTTCAGCCGTGCGGGCCACGAACCAGGCGGTCCGAGAGGCCGTCCTCGGAGCGGCCGACGGTGGACCACCTCGAAGCCCACTCGGGGCACCTAGATATCTAGCGTGAACTGCCAAGACACCGCAGGAGCGGGCCGCGTCGCGCTCGAACCTCGCCGACCGCGACGCTGTCGTTGAGAGACGTTGTCGACGGGGGTGCGCTATTGCTGGGTGTGCAGGCTGGTGAGGTGCGCGCTGATCACGGCGCGCATGACGTCAGGAGTCACTCGCTCGGGCATGGTCAATGCATGCAGGGCGATGCCGTCAAGGACGGCATGGAGCCGTTCTGCCTCGAGTTCGAGATCGAGGCCGGGGTCGACATCCCCCGAGGTGATCAGCTCAGCGAGTAGCCGGTGGCAGATCCCCAGCATCAGCTGAGCGCTCTCCGCGCGAAGTGTCCGCAGCGTGGGGTCGATGAGGCCTTGTCCGGTGAACGCGAGCCAGATCTCCATCTCAGACAACCTCTCGGCGTCGAGCGGGAGCAGCTCCGCCAGCACGGCTTCGGCGTGGGCGCGGACGTCGGATGAGGGTGTGATCGCCTGGATTCGGGTGCGGACGCGCTCCGTGACGAGCTGCATGGTGAACGCGAGCAGCTCGTTCTGGGTGGCGAAGTAGTGGCGCAACGATCCCGACGACAGACCCGCCTCGCGGGCGACCGCGCGGACCGATGCGCCGTCGACCCCGTCGCGATGGATCACACGCGAGACCGCTTCGGCGATGTCCTTGCGGCGGGCGACCGGGTCGACGTAACGTGGCATCCAACCGTTCTAGCACACTCGTGCCAGTATGACGGCCGTGCGTTGAACCCGAGGGAGCTGGCCGTGCTCGTTGCCGTGATCGTCGCGTGTGAGGTGGGGTTCTGGGTTCTGCTCGGGGCCGGATTGGTGGCGCGCTACGCCCTGCGTCTACCGCGGTTGGGTGCTGCGCTGCTCGTTGGCGTGCCTCTGGTCGACCTGGTGCTGTTGGCCGCAACCGTGCTCGACCTGAGAGGCGGCAGCACCGCGACGTTCGTCCACGGTCTGGCCGCGGCGTACATCGGGTTCTCGGTCGCCTTTGGGCACAGCACGATCCGCTGGGCCGATCAGCGGGTCGCGCACCGATTCGCCGATGGGCCGAAGCCGGTCAAGCCCCCGCGCTACGGCGCGGCACGTACCAGGTACGAATGGATGGAATGGAGAAAGGCCTTCCTCGGCTGGCTGATCGCGTGCGGCCTGCTTGCGGTGGCGATCGCGTTGATCGGCGACCCCACCCGCACCATGGAACTGCAGGGATGGATTGCGCGACTGACGATCCCCCTCGTCATCTGGCTGGTCGGCTGGCCCGTCTACTACACGCTCTGGCCAAAGCGCACACCGCAGGCTGTCCGCGGTGGCTAACACGGCGCTCGCCGATAGCGTCGTCGCGACGGCCGATCGAGCGGTTCGTCGCGTCGCACCGACGGCGGACCAGAGGAGGTAATCGTGGAGATCCGGACACTCGGCCAGGGCCTGCAGGTTTCGGCGCTCGGCCTGGGCTGCATGGGCATGAGCCAGAGCTACGGCCCCAACCCGGGCGATCGCGACGAGATGATCGCCGTCCTGCGCGGCGCCGTCGAGCGCGGCGTCACGCTCTTCGACACCGCCGAGGTCTACGGCCCGTTCACCAACGAGGAACTCGTCGGCGAGGCACTCCAGCCGCTGCGCGACCAGGTTGTCATCGCCACGAAGTTCGGCGCAGACATCCGCGACGGTAAGTCCGTCGGCCAGGACAGTCGCCCGGAGCAGATCCGCCGGGTGGCCGACGACTCGCTGCGGCGACTGCGCACGGACCGGATCGACCTGTTCTACCAGCACCGCGTCGACCCGGCCGTGCCCATCGAGGACGTCGCCGGTGCGGTCGGCGAACTGGTGGCAGCGGGCAAGGTCGCCCACTTCGGGCTGTCCGAGGCCGGTGCGGGAACCATCCGGCGCGCCCACGCCATCTACCCGGTCACCGCCTTGCAGAGCGAGTACTCGCTGTGGACCCGGGACATCGAGGCCGAGATCCTGCCCACCCTCGACGAGCTCGGGATCGGGCTGGTCCCGTTCAGCCCGCTCGGCAAGGGCTTCCTCACGGGCACCGTCGCCGCGACGACCGCATTCACCCCCGGGGATATCCGCACCACGATCCCCCGGTTCACCGAGGAGAACCGCGCCGCGAACCAGGCTCTGGTCGACCTCGTCAGCCAGGTCGCCGTCGCGCACGCCGCCACACCGGCGCAGGTCGCGCTCGCGTGGCTACTCGCCCAGCGCCCCGCGCTCGTCCCCATCCCCGGCACCCGCCGGCTGTCCCGCCTGGACGAGAACATCGGGGCGACCCGCCTCAACCTGTCCAGCGCCGACATCGCCTCGCTCGGGGACGCAGCTGCCCGCATCGGCGTCACGGGCGCGCGCTACAACGAAGCCATGCAGGCGCAGACCGGGCTATGAAGCGACTAGCCATCAGGGTGTCAAGGCCTGGTCTTGGCTCGGGGATCGGGCGAGTGTTCGGTTCGGCTGAGAATTAACGGCCGAGCATCGCGGATCGAGGTGAATCTGCGGGCCGTGGTCGTCGTGCACGCTTGTCATCGCGGGCGAAAGCGTCCCGGCAACCCGGGTCCGTTGACGTGAGGCCCGAGCCGGCCGCGTCGCGAGGTTGGACACGACCTGGCGGAGCCATTCCCCCTGGGTCGGCCTTAGCGTCTCCTTGTTGTGCTGGTCGTGCAGCTCAGCGTCACGGCGGCAAGCCAGCATTGCTGCTACGTACTCCTGCGGAGCCAACAACATGTTCATGCCTCCAGATTCATGGCTGCCCTCGTGGCGACCAGTGAGCGACGGTCGGAAGAAGAGCCTTGGCTAGCGCTGGCGCGACCCAGGATCGGCTCGGTCGCGCCAGCGCTTGCGTCAGTGCTCGCGTCACTGCGATCGAGCTGTTACGAGGAGGTACTCCCAGTCCATGACCGTCGACGCGTGCCCGCGGTCGAAGCGGCGGACAAGCTCGGCCAATTGCCGGTCGAGCTCGGCGGTCCGCTCGGCGTCGTGGGCCAGGCCGCGGTAGGCGGCGATCATCGGCCCGTAGCGAGCCTTGAAGTAGTCACGGAAGTGCTCCGGGCCGTCGAACTGGTCGACCGTGAGCGTGCCGCGTCGGGCACGAAAGTCGTGCACCCGGTCCCCAAGCAGTGACCGGACGTGGTCCTCGTCGCCCCACAGCGGGGGCGACTGGGCTCCGGTCGGGGCCGGCGGCACGAAGGGCTTCATGGTCGCGAACATCTGGCCGATGAAGCCGCCTGGTGTCCAGCTGAGCAGTCCGATGGTGCCCCCGGGCCGGGTGACCCGAAGCATCTCGTCCGCGGTGGTCTGGTGGTGCGGGGCGAACATCGCACCGACGCACGAGATGACGATGTCAAACGCGTCGTCGGTGTACGGGAGCGCCTCGGCGTCGCCTTCCTCCCATGCCAGTGCCGCGCCATGGAGCGCGGCGGCCGCACGGCCGACGTTCAGGAGCTCGGGCGTGAGGTCGGATGCCACAACGCGGGCGCCGGCCAGGGCGGCGGGGATCGCCGCGTTCCCGGAGCCGGCCGCGACGTCGAGCACCCGGGCGCCGGGCCCCACCCCGGCCGCCTCGACCAGGATGTGGCCGAGCTCCGGGATGATCTCGGTCGCCACCGAGGGATAGTCACCCAGCGCCCACATCGCGCGGTGCTTGGTCTTCAGCGCACGGTCGGGGTCGACCGTGTCGGTCTGTGCAGTCATCAGACGATCCTTCGTTTGAGAGGGTGTGGCGGGGATTCGCCATCGCCATCAACGTAGGAATGCGAGTGAGCACCAGCCCAGTACACGATCTGTACCCACCCGGTACACGATCTGTACCGGCCGATCGTGAGGCCACCCTTACTTCGTCGCGTGGCCGGGACTACCCTGCAACGATGGGATCGTCCTACTACCAGTTCTGTCCCGTCGCGAAGACGATGGAGCTGCTCGACGAGCGCTGGACGCTGCTTGTCATCCGTGAGCTGGCCACCGGGAGCGAGCACTTCAACGACCTTCGTCGAGGACTGCCGCGCATGTCGCCCACCCTGCTGTCCAAGCGGCTCCACCGACTGGTCGCCGGGGGCGTTGTGGCTCGGTCCACGGAAGCGGGCGAGGTCCGCTACGTCTTGACCCCCGCCGGTGAGGAGCTCCGCCCGGTCGTCGAGGCGTTGGGGGCGTGGGGGACGCGCTGGATCCCCGAGCTCGGCGACGAAGACCTCGACCCGCACCTGCTCATGTGGGACGTGCATCGCAACGTCGACACATCAGCGGTCCCGCCGGGCCGGACCGTCGTCCGGTTCTCATTCCCGGCGCTGCGCGGCAAAGGCCGCGAGTGGTGGGTCGTCATCACCCCGCCAACTGCCGACGTGTGCGACTTCGACCCCGGGTTCGACACCGCAGCGACAGTCACCGCAGACCTCCGGTCGATGGTCCAAGTGTGGCGCGGTGACCTCAGCTGGGGCGAAGCGCTGCGGTCTGGCGGGATCGCTCTCGAGGGGCCCGAGCCGGTTCGCCGAGCACTCCCCCACTGGTTTGCGCTCTCACCGTTCGCCAAGGTCCACAGACCCGGCACCGTCACACGTCGGCGCTGAGCGTGATCGCGCGGACCCGCGCGATCGGCGTCACGCGCGCCGTCGGCCTGGGTCGGCTGCAGCTCGCGAGCGGCCCTCACGCGCCCGCCTGACCGCGCCGGGTGAGGTGTTTCGCCACCCAGCCTTGGGCGGTGCGGAGCAAGCACCTCGCTGCGGACCTGCTGCTTCAACGCCCGGCGATCACGCGAACGACGAGCTTCTCGTCGAAGAAGACCTACCTACCGGCTGGCGCTTACCTGGCCGGTGCCCCGGCAGCGACCCGACGACTCCAGTTCGCTCGGAAGGATCGTGCGATGTAGGGCAGTTGGATGTGCTGCGCGCCGGCGAGCGACGGGTGTGTGTCGATGAGGTGCCCCACCCGGGCGAGCAGGTCGTGGCGTTCGTCCGCGGGGAGGGTGATGACGTAGCTCCGGGATGCGACCAGGTCGAGCAGGTCGGGCGGGGTGAGGTGATGCGTCCATTCGACGTCGAACCGCTCGACGGGTCCGAACGGAGGCCCGATGCGCGGGTTCGCGGCTCCCATGTCCTGTTCGATGCCTTGGTGCATGAGTCGTCCGAGCTGGGCGACCCAGTCCTCGCGCTCGTCACGGATGTTCCAGACCAGGCCGAGCCGGCCCCCGGGCCTGAGCACGCGGGCGACCTCGGGGACTGCCGTTTCGACGTCGACCCAGTGCCATGCCTGGGCAACCAGCACGACGTCGACCGAGTCGTCGGGCAGGGGGATCTCCTCGGCCCGTCCCGCCAGAGCCCGCACCGCGGGAAGTGCGCGGGTCAGCTCGTCCCGCATTCCGTCGGAGGGTTCCACTGCCACCACGTCCAGGCCTCGTGCCACGAGTCTTCGGGTGAGCTGGCCGGTGCCAGCTCCGAGATCGAGGACCGTGCGTGCACCGACCGGGAGCAGCCAATCGACCGCGACCTCGGGATAGCTCGGTCGACCAGTGTCGTACTGGTGCGCCGCCACACCGAAGGATCGGGCCTGGATCCCGCGCTCGTGATCGCTGAACGACATGGTGACAGTCTCGCGCCGCACGGACGCGCGCCGCGATCACGTTGCCCCCTGCGCTCAACCGGCCTGATCGATGGTCATGCCGTATCGGATGGCTGAGTGAAGCGCGTCAGCGTTGATGACGGAGAGTCGCTTGAATTTGATGCAGTAGCCCGTGACGCTTGCTTTGCCGATCGAGGCGCCGTAGGTGCGCGCGAGGTAGGTCTTGTCGTCGAGGCCGAGGACGTAGACCGAAATACCCGTCGTGTTGGCGCTCAGGCCGATGCGATAGAACTCGCGCGAAGACCCGTTGGCGTAGTTGATCGTGTAGACGCCGTAGCCGATGTTGGGGTTGGCCACGACCTTGCCGCCCTCATTGGTGCCGTCGCTGAACCACAACCTGCACCCCGGCGATTCCGTGACCACCCGGGCGTGCAACTGTCGGAGGTCGGTCTGCTTGGGCTCAGGCTGACTGGCGAGGTAGGCCTCGATCTGCTCAGGAATATCCATCTCGGGACCAGATGCTAACAACCCCGACACCTGCCGGAACAGGGCCCGGCATGACGAGATTGACGGTCGAGGCAGAGGGCCACACCACCGGTCGTGCGGGCCGTGGGCAGGTCGGACTCCTGTCAGCTCGGGACGGAGAGTCCCTGCAACCAGTCTCGCCATGCCGGCTCCTCGCGCCGCACGTAGTCGGCCGCGTCGGCGGAGAACAGGTACCCCCGCACTCCCACCGTCGCCGAGCCGTTGCCCTCGCCGAACACGAAGACGCTGAGCATCCCGGGCACCGGCTCGGTGAGCCGGACCAGCGTCTGCCGCTCGCCGGCCCGTTCGACCGTGCCGGTGGAGCCGCGTACCTCGACCGCCGAACCCTCCTCGCCCAGCCCGAGCGCGTCGTACAGGGTCGACCAGAGCACCTTCGCGTCGCCGGGGTGCGAGGCGGTGACCTCCAGCTGCGTGGCCTCCTGGCCGGGGAAGTGCGCGAGGTAGAGGCGCAGGTTGTCGAAGAACGGCATCCAGTTGGCGCCCATGTCGTCCCAGAACTCCGACTCCCAGTCGGCGCCTGTCCCAAAGCCGCTGCTGGTGACCCGCACGACGCAGGTGCCGCCGGACTGCGCCTCGACGAGGAACTCCGACGTCAGCGGGCTGAGCGCATCCGGGTCCTTGCCCATGAGGGCGGCCCAGTCCTCCTCGTAGGCGATGCGGCGCGGCGGGTCCCAGCCGGTGACCCGGCCGTCCGAGCCCATCTCGGGGCCCATGGCGAAGTGCAGCGAACCGCCCTCGCGCTCCTCCATCTCGGTCGGCAGGAACCAGGCGCTCATGCCCTTGGCAGTAGCGATCGCTTGCCAGACCTGCTCCGGGGTGCCCGGGACCTCGACGGCGAACTCCAGGCGGTACGGGACGTTCGGGATCGTGCTCATGATGCCTCCTCAGGAAGGGGATGGGCTGCGACGACGAGCCGGTGCGGGCGCCCGTCGTCATGGTGGTAGCGAGCGACCAGGTCGAGCACCGCGACGGTCAGGTCGTCCGCGAAGGCGGCCCGGTCGGCAGCCGACCGGAAGCCGATCTGCGTGTCGATCGTCAACGTCGGCAGGCGCTTGCCCGACGCGTCGGCCCGGTGCGCCAGGACGCCGACCTCGCGCACCAGCCGGCCGGCCAGCGCGACAAGGTAGCCCGCCGACAGGTGGTCGGCCTTGGTGTCCGGGTCGGCCGCCGACGCGCTGACCGCTGCCGGTGACACGACGTACGACGCCGCCGATGCCTGCAGCACGCGTTCGGTGAGCCCGCCGTGCCGGCGCTCCTCGGACAGCTCCACCAGGCCGTGCGCCTCGAGCGCCTTGAGGTGGTAGTTGACCTTCTGGCGCGTGATGCCCACCCGGGCGGCGAGCCCGGCGGCGGAGGCCGGGACGACCAGCTCGCCGAGCAGTCGAGCCCGGACCGGATCCAACGCGGCCGCTGCTGCGCCGGCGCTCTCGATGACCTCGACGTCTTGCATGACACCAACGTTCCATTGACAATAAATCTTGTCAATGGCCGGAGGCATGGGCCGGTGCGCCGGGGCCGGTCAGGTCACGCCTGGCCGGATCGCCTGGACCGTGAGCAGCTCGACGGTGGTGCTCGAGCAGCCGGTGAACCCGGGCGCAGCAACGTACAGCGAGTCCTTCTCTCCGGGCGGGTACACCCGGAACCCGTCGGCCGGCGTCGGGCCGCACGTCGCACTGTCGTAGTTGTCAGGAAGGGCTCAACGCTGCCAGCGGCGCCGCCGTCGCCAGCAGTGATGCTGCCCGCCAGGTCGCGGGACCGGCAGCGGTCGGACCGCATGCTGCCGGGCGTGCTGGTCGCGCCTGCGGTGTCTGATCCGGACGTCGCGTCGTCGCCCGGCCCCGCGGCGGGGGTGGCACTCGGCGTGGGTGAGGTTGCCGGCGTCGAGCCGGCCGGAGGGGCCGGGGAGGAAGGTGTGGACCCGGCGTCCGCACCCGAGCAGGTGCCGGCGCATCCTGTGAGCAGCAGGTCCGCGGCCAGCACCATCCCGAGGGCGAGGAACCGCGGTGCCCGACCGGGTCGTGCGGTCTGGCCTGGCCGGCCGTGTTGATCTGTGGTCGCTCGCGTGATCATGTGGAGCCAGAACCGTCGCCGCTCTCGCGAGCGCCCCTGAATCCCGCGCCGTCACGGCACTTGTGCGGCCCGCGCATTCTCGATCTGGAACGTCGCTGACAGGGTGCCAAGCAGGAGTTCGCGCTGAGGTCCGAGGGAACTACAGCTAGCCGGCAGTGCGTAGCAACCAGTTGAGGTCGGCGTCGCGTCCCATCGTGGGGTCAGGCGGGACGGCAGGGTCCTGGGTAGCAATGGTGTCTTCGAGGTTCACGTGCTCGGGGAAGACCCGGAAGTCCACCGCGCCCGCCTTGTCAGATCCTGGTCGCGGAACAACGGGCTCCGTCACGGTGATCATTCCTCTCCGGTCGTTGCTCGACCTCCCCGATGGGGCGCCAGCCCCTGACCCAAGGGTGCCACCGTGCCGAGGAGAACTGGCCAGAACTGCGCTGCGGCTCGACGGACTCCTGACCACCGCCACTGCCTAGGGTGAGGCCATGCACACTGCCGACGACCTCATCCGCACCGTGCGTGGACGCCGGCTCTGCTACGAGCTCGCGCAGCGCAGCGCGCACGGGGACGAGATCCGCATCGCCATGTCCGCCCTGGCACATCGGGTGGACGAGCAGCGCGGGGTCCTGGGCAGGAGCGTCGCCTACCTGGTGGCCGAGAACGCCGGCAGGTCCGTGCCGCGGCCGCCGCCCGCGCGCGCCCTCGCCGACGTGCTCACCGAAGCGGCCGCCGCCCTGACGCTGGGTCCGGACGATCTGCTGGCAGCGCTGTCCGAGACCGTCTCGTCTGCCATGTACTGGCAACCGCCGCACGCTGAGGACGTCGTCCTGGCCCGCTCCCGGGTCAGGTCCGAACTGGGTCCGATCGCCGACGTCGTCCTGGCTGAGCCGGGCGCCCGGTGGTGGTCGGCGCCGGTGGACCGGGACGCCCAGATCGCCACCCGGTTCGAGCCGTCGACAGCCTCCGACCCGCCGCAGGGAACTGCCTCCGAGCGCCTGCACCGGTGGCGGGACGGCGTCGCGGACCAGGAGCGCACGGCAGCGCGGCAGCGCGCCCGGCACCCCAGGGTCCAGATGGGCGGCGAGTGGTGGGTCACCCCGGCGCTGGCCGGGCTGGACGCCACGACTCGCGCCCTCGCCGGCGCGGGGTCTGCGTCGCTGTGGCTCACGGAGGACGAGTTCGGCTGGGTGGCCGCCGAACTCGTGCCGTGCGCCGTCGACCCCGCTGCCCGCGTCCTGGAGATCGACGGGCCGGCCGCCTGGGCCGCGCTCGTGGCGACCTACCCGCTCGACGTCACCGCCACGCGGGCGCCCGACTGGTGGGGCGCGGTGGACGCACGCGACGGCGCCTGGCTGATCCCCGACTGGTCCGCCGTGGCGGCGGACCACGACGGGGTGCACGTGAGCGTCCTCGCCTGGCTGATGACCTCCGGCCAGGCCGTCCCCGTGGGACCCGGCACGACGACGACCCTGGCCGGCTGGGACCCCGACTCCACCTGGTGGCTGGCCGACGCCGTGCGGCCCGCGACGTCCGGCCGACGCTGGGTCCGCCACGACCAGAGCTGGGCGCTCGACCAGCCCGCTACTGGCGGGCCATGTGCATCCGGAGCTCAGCCTCGGCGTCGTGGATGAGCTCGCCGCCGACGTCGACGTTCACCTCGTGGAGCGTCCCGGTGAACTTGAACGGGCTCGCGTAGTCCGACGTGACGGGCGAGCCCGGGTTGGCCCCGCAGCTGAGTGCTCCGGGGTTGAGGACGAACGGCGTCGTGACCGGGGCGTCGGCGTTCGCGACGAGACCACCGTCGATGTAGAGCTGCAGACGCCCCGGGGTTCCACGCCCGTGCGGGAGGTCGGGCTTGCCCGTCGGCTCGAACTCGAACCGGAGCTCGTGCCGACCGACGGGGATCTCGTCGGGGGACGTGACGGTGTACAGCTCGCGGCCGACGTAGTTGTGCACGTAGTGCAGGTGCCCGTCCTTGACGTAGAACGAGTAGCCGCCGGCGGCCGTGCCCTGGCACAGCAGGACACCCTCGGCCCCACTCTCCGCGATCTCGACGCTGGCGGTGATGGAGTGCGGCCGATTGAGGACGTGCGGGCTCGCGAAGTACGGGATCGACTGGGTGTTCGGCCGGTACGTGTAGTGGTCGCGGGGCAACGCGGCCAGGGGCTTCTCCGAGACCATCCGGGCGAGCCCGCTGCCGTCGATCGGCATGACGCCGTACTTGCCCGCCTCCACGTACCAGGCGGCGATCATCGCGATGAGCCGCTCCCGGTGGTCTGCGGCGAGATCGTGGTTCTCGGCCGGGTCCTGCGCGACGTGGTAGAGCTCCCACCCCGTGGCGTCGAGCTCGGACAACTTCTCGGACGAGATCGGCTCGCCGAACCCCACGCCCGCTTCGGTGAACGAAGGCCCCGGCCACGGGCACACGGCCCGCCAGCCGTCCTTGTAGATCGCGCGGTGGCCGAGCATCTCGAAGTACTGGGTGTGGTGGCGGCTGGGCGCGGTGGAGTTGCTGATCGCGCCCGCGAAGCTCACGCCGTGCAGGGGTGCCTGGGTCACCCCGCGGATCGCCGTCGGCGCCTGGATACCGAGCAGGTCGAGCACGGTCGGGACCATGTCGATGATGTGGGCGTACTGGTCGCGCACCACGCCTTTCGAGGCGATCCCGGCGGGCCAGGAGACGATGAACGGGTCGGTCGACCCGCCCCGGTAGGTCTCCCGCTTCCACCGCCGGAACGGCGTGTTGCCCGCCCAGGTCCAGCCCCACGGGTAGTGGTTGAAGTGCTCCGGACCACCCAGCTCGTCGATGGCCTTGAGGGAGTCCTCGAGCGGTTCCTGGGCGTTGTTGAAGAACTGCGCCTCGTTGGTGGTGCCGCTCGGGCCGCCTTCGGCACTGGCGCCGTTGTCGGAGATGACCATGACGATCGTGTTGTCGAGCTCGCCCGTCTGGCGCAGGTAGTCGAGCAACCGACCCAGGTGGTGGTCGGTGTGGTCGAGGAAGCCGGCGAAGACCTCCATCATCCGGCTGAAGAGGCGGCGAGCCTCCGGCGGCAACGCGTCCCAGTCGGGCACGTCCGGGTCGTGCCGCGACAGCTCGGCGTCGCCCGGCATGATGCCGAGCTCCTTCTGCCGCGCGAACACCTTCTCCCGATACGCGTCCCAGCCGTCGTCGAAGGCCCCGGCGTACTTGTCGGCGAACTCCTTCGGCACGTGGTGCGGGGCGTGGGTGGCACCGAAGCACAGGTGCAGGTAGAACGGCTTGGCGGGGTCGATCTGCTTGGCGTCGGCGATGAACTCCATCGACTTGTCGATCAGGTCCTCGGTCAGGTGGTAGCCCTCCTCCGGCCGGCGCGGCGGCTCGACCTGGTGGTTGTCGTAGACCAGGTCGGGATACCACTGGCTGGTGTCGCCCCCCAGGAAGCCGTAGAACCGCTCGAACCCGCGCCCCAGCGGCCACCTCGAGTACGGCCCGGCGGCGGTCTCCTGATTGCTCGGGACCAGGTGCCACTTGCCGACCATGAAGGTGCTGTAGCCGTGCTCGAGCAGGGTCTCGGACAGCAGTCCGTTCTCGAACGGCATGATGCCGTTGTAGCCCGGGAAGCCCGTGGCGAGCTCCGTGATGGCGGCCATGCCGTTGCTGTGATGGTTGCGGCCGGTCAGGATGCACGACCGGCTCGGCGAGCACAGGGCGGTGGTGTGCATGTTGGTGAACCGGAGGCCGCTCGCGGCGAGCGCGTCGAAGTTCGGGGTGGCGATCGGGCTCCCGTAGCAGCCGAGCTGGCCGAACCCGGTGTCGTCGAGCACCACCATCAGCACGTTGGGCGCTCCCGCCGTCGCGCGGACCGGTGCCGGCCACGCCGGGCTCGACTCATCGGTCGTGCCGCCGATCACACCAGGGAACGGGGTTCCTTCCGGGTACTCCACGATCGCCATGTCAACTGTCCCCTCCATCTGCCGGTGGCCCTTGCGGCGCCCCAGCCGGGTCGCGCCGACCATCGGCGCGACGCGCTTTCCATCCCAGGCTCTGACCGGGACGAGCCGACGACCTCACCCGGGACGGGTGATCTAGACAGTTAAGTGATTGCGCAACTATAGTAAGTAAAAGAGACCCGAGGAGGCAGTGATGAACGACAACCCCAGCCCGGCCGTACCCGAGCGCGATGTCCTGGACGACGCCGCCGAGGTGTTCGCCCTGCTCAGCGCGCCGGGCCGGCTGCACCTGCTGTGGATCCTGTCGAACGACGAGGTCGATGTGACCACGCTCGTCGCCGCCGTCGGCGGGACGAAGGCCGGGATCAGCCAGCACCTCGCCAAGCTCCGGCTGGCCGGGTGGATCGATCGGCGCCGCGAGGGGCGCTACCTCCTGTACCGGGTGGTGGACCCCCACATCGTCACCCTCGTCCGCCAGGCGGTGGAGCACATCCTCGACCTGCGCGTCCAGAAGACGACCGACGCCTGAGGGCGCCTTGCCGTAGCCCACGTCAGCCCGCTCACGAGAAGGAACCTCCGATGACTCCCGCGATCGCCACCCACGACCTGACCAAGCACTTCGGTTCCGTTGCCGCCCTGGAGGGGTTGGACCTCGAGGTCCGGCAGGGCGAGACGTTCGGGTTCCTCGGCCCGAACGGGGCCGGCAAGTCGACCACGGTGCGGCTGCTGCTGAACCTGATCCGCCCGACCCGCGGGTCTGCCGAGATCATGGGCATCGACGTCGGGGACGTGGAGCGCGCGCACCAGCACGTCGGGTACGTGGCCGGCGATGTCGCCCTGTGGCCCCAGCTCACCGGCACCGAGACCCTCGACCTGCTCGGCAACCTCTCCGGGCACGCCGACGCCACCTTCTGTGCCGAGCTCATCGAGCGGCTCCAGCTCGACCCGTCCAAGCGGGTGCGGTCGTACTCCAAGGGCAACCGGCAGAAGGTCGCGCTCGTCGCGGCGTTCATGACCCGACCCGACGTGCTCCTGCTCGACGAGCCGACGTCGGGCCTCGACCCGCTCATGGAGGCGGTGTTCCAGGCCATCGCACGCGAGGCGGGCGCACGCGGACAGACGATCCTGCTGTCGTCGCACATCCTCGACGAGGTCGAGGACCTGTGCGACCGCGTGGGCATCCTGCGCGAGGGCAAGCTCATCGAGGTGGCCACGCTCGACGACCTGCGCCGACTGCACACCACGGTCATCGAGGTCGCCGTCGACGGCCCTTTCCCCGCGTTCGACGACGTGCCGGGCGTCACCAGCGTCGACCTCATCCCCGGCGGGGCCCGCCTGTCCGTGACCGGCTCGCCGGCCGCGCTGCTCACCCGGCTCGCGACGCTGCCCGTGCAGCGGATGCGGACCGACGAGCCGTCGCTCGAAGAGATCTTCCTCACCTACTACTGATCACCTGCGGACCAGACCCCGGGTCCGCGACACCGAAGGAGCAGCCGCACGATGAGTGAGAACCGTGGCACCAGGTGGGCCGTCGAGCGGCTCACCGTCCGCCTGACCCGACGCTCGACCCTGCTGGTGTCGCTCGCGCTAGCGGGCTACGCCGCGCTCGAGGTGAGCGTGATCGAGGCGAAGTATCCGGACGACGCCTCCCGCGCCTCGCTCCTGACCTTCGGCGACTTCCCGATGCTGCGGACCATGCAGGGGGTGCCGTACAGCACCGAGACCGGCGCGCTCGCCGCGTGGGACGCCGGCTGGGTCATCTCGCTCATCGTCGGGGTCTGGGCGATCCTGACCACCGTGCGGACCCTGCGCGGCGACGAGAGCGACGGGCGGGCCGAGGTGGTCCTGGCCGGGCCCGTCCGGGCCTCACGCCTGCTCGCGCGTCAGGCCGTGACCCTGCTCGCCCTGTGCGTCGGCGTCGGCCTGGCGACCGGCCTCGCCCTGGTCGCCGCCGGCACCCCGGCGTCGGGGGCGCTGCTCTTCGGCGCCACGATCGGGGCGGTCGGCGCGGCCTTCGTGGGCCTGGCGACGCTCACCTCGCAGATCTTCGCGTCCCGCTCGCAGGCAGCTGGCGCGAGTGCGGGTCTTCTCGGCGCAGCGCTCGTGCTGCGCATGACCGCGAACAGCGCCGACTCGCGCACCTGGCTCGCCTGGTTCACCCCCTTCGGCTGGTCCGACCACCTCCAGCCGTTCGGCGACAACCACGCGTTCGCCCTGGCCGTCCCGGCCGTCGTCGTCGCGGGGCTCGTGGGCTGCGCGATCGCGCTTCGGGTGCGACGGGACTCCGGCACCGGCCTCGTCCCGGAGCGAAACGTGCGGCCCTCGCGCGCCTGGGGCCTGACCAGCCCGCTCGCCTTCGCGTGGCGGGCCAATCTCGGCACGCTCGCCACGTGGGCGGTCGCGCTCGCCGGCTGGAGCGTGGCCACCGGCGCCCTCCTCCCGACGATGAACGACTTCGTCGCCGCCGACCCGTCCTTCCGGGACGTCCTGGCGGGCATGGGGATGAACGTGGCTGACCTCTCCCTGGGGTACATCGTGATGACCACCACGGTCGTCGGGGTGGCGCTGTCGATCTACGCCGCCACCCGGATCGGCGCCGCTCGGACCGAGGAGGCGACCACGCGGCTCGACCACGTCGCGACGCGCTCGGTGCTCCGCCGACGCTGGCTCGCGGGGCACGTCCTGCTGACCCTGGCGTCGGTGATCGTCCTCGCCCTCGTCGCGGGGTTCTCGACCTGGGCCGGCGCGGCCGTCATGGGTTCCGACCTGACCCTGAGCGACTCGATGGCGGCGGTCCTCAACACCGTTCCCGTCGCCGTCGTCTTCGGGGGGCTCGCGGTCCTGGTCTTCGGGCTCGCGCCGCGCGCCACAGTGGCCGTGGCCGCGTCGGGCGCCGCCGTGGCCTATCTGCTGCCGATCATCGGACCGGCGCTCAGCTGGCCCGACGCCGTCATGGGCGCATCGCCGTTCTGGCACCTCGGCGCCGTCCCGATCGAAGCGTTCGACCTGACCGCGGCGGTGGCGCTCGTGGCCATCGGCGCCGCCGCCGCCGTCGTCGGCACGATCGCCTTCGAGCGCCGCGACCTGGTCGGCGCCTGAGCCGCGAACACGTGCAGTCGCTCGGGCGTGCATACTGTACCTACTGCATATGCACAGTAGGACAACCGGAGGCCCCGTGCGCGTCGTCATCTCGAACAGTGCCGGTGTCCCCCTGTACGAGCAGATCAAGGAACAGATCAAGGCCTCGATCCTCAGCGGGGAGCTCGCCGAGGGGGACCTGCTGCCCTCGGTCCGCGCCCTCGCCCGCGACCTGCGGATCAGCGTCATCACCGTCACGCGCACCTATGCGGACCTGGCGCACGAGGGCTTCGTCATCAACGTTCCGGGTAAGGGCAGCTACGTGCTGCCAACCAACTCCGACCTCGTGCGCGAGCAGCTGCTCCGCGCGGTCGAGGAGGCCCTGTCCGCGGCCGTCCGCTCGGCCCGGATCGCAGGCCTGACGCCGTCGGACCTCATCGAGATGCTCGACCAGGCTCTCGCCTCGGACGACCAAGGAGACCTCGCATGACCGCCGCCACCGTGGTGACCACCGCACCTGCCCTGTCCGTGCGTGACCTCTCCGTGTCGTTGGGGTCGTTCGCGTTGCGCGACGTGAGCTTCGAGCTGCCCACCGGCTTCGTGATGGGATTCGTGGGTCCCAACGGCTCCGGCAAGACGACGACCATCCGGTGCCTCCTCGGGATGCTCGTGCCGGGCTCCGGCCAGATCGACGTCCTCGGGCACCGGATGCCGGCGCCGTCGCAGATCCGGCAGCACATCGGCGTGGTCCTGGACCGCACGTGCTACGTCGAGGACTGGCGCCTGGACGACGTCGAACGCGCGCTGCGGCCGTTCTACCCGTGCTGGGACCGCGGCGAGTACCGCAGGCTGCTCGACCACTTCGGCCTCGACCGGACGTTACGGGTCAAGGACCTCTCGCGCGGGATGGCGATGAAGCTCACGATCGCCGTCGCGCTCAGCCACCAGGCGCGCCTGCTGGTGCTTGACGAGCCGACCAGCGGCCTCGACCCGGTCGCACGGGACGACCTCGTCGGGATCCTCGGGGACTTTCTGGCCGATCCCGGCCACAGCGTGCTCTTCTCGACCCACATCACCGCCGACCTCGAACGCATCGCCGACTACGTGACGTTCATCCACAGCGGGCGCATCGTGTCCAGCGGCACGAAGGACGACCTGCTCGACGAGTTCCGACTCGTCCGTGGCGGACCGGACGACCTGCCCGATCCACGGCAGGTGAACCTCATCGGCACCCGGCGGCACGACTCCGGCTTCGAAGCCCTCGTGCGCACCGAGCAGGTCGACCTGCTCGGTACCGGCCTGGCCGTGGAGGCACCGAACCTCGACCAGATCGTCATCCACTTCGGCGCTCAGAACAGGAGCTGACATGTCCGCAACCCAGGCGATCGTCCGCCTCGACCTGCTCACCGTGCGCCCGTACCGCAAGCAGCTCCTCGTCCTGGTCGCGGTCGGCCTCGCGATCACCATCTCGATGCCCGACCCGTCCGTGGCGCTTCCGGCCGCCGCGGTGTACGCCGCCCTCGCGGCCGCGTACCCGTTCGCGATCGGCGACAAGGCGGACCTCTCGACCCTCCTCGGCGCCCTGCCGGTCCGGCGCAGCGCCGTCGTCCTCGGCCGCTACCTGTTCGCCACGCTGACGTTCCTGGGGGCGGTGGTCCTGGCGACCCTGGCCATGCTCGCCGTCGCGGCGGCCCGGTCGCTGCCCGTCGAGCCCGCGACGGCTGCGGTGCTGCTCGCGACGAGCTTCGTGGTCTTCGCGCTGACGGTCGGGATCCAGTTCCCGCTGTACTTCGCGCTGGGCTACACCCGGGCCCGGATGCTCTCGTACCTGCCGTTCGCCGCCATCGTCGGAATCTTCGTCGTGGGCGCGTCGCTGCTCCCCCAGGGTGGCGCGGACCTCGCCCCCGCCGCCGCCGTCACGGTCACCCTCACCGTCGCCGGGCTGGCCTTGCTCGCCGTCTCCGCGCTCGTCTCGTGCAGGATCTTCGGCCGCCGCGCGCTCTGAGGGCCGGCCGCCGGCTCACGTGCGGATGACGCGCACCGGTCCCTCGTCCGGAGTCGGCGCCTCGAAGCCGTTGATGTACGCGATCGCGCGGTCGACGGGGACGACGACGTCGTTGGGGCCCGTGTTCTGACGCCGCGCGAGTCGCCCCAGACAGACGTCCCGATCCGTTGACAGGTGGTAGACCACAGGCTGCACCCCGAGCGGGGCGAGGAGTTGTCGGTACGCCTCGCGGGACGCTCGCGCCCAGAACGAGGTGTCGATCACCACGCAGGTACCGCGCGCCGCCAGCTCGGTGAGTCGGCGCTGCAGGTACTCGTGCACCTGGCGCGCGGACTCCGCGGCGACCGGGTGGGTGCGATACCCACGACGCCAGGCCTCCTCGTCGAAGGAGAGCAGGACGTAGCCCTCGGCCTCGAGCCGCTGAGCGAGCGTCGACTTGCCCGATCCGGCGTGACCGCACATCAGAACCACCTGATCCATGCCGCGAGGCTAACGGCTCGACAGTTCGGGCTCTGTCCGTCGCCCATTCATCCAGGACGCGTCCGGCCGTGGTGTGGGCCGCGCACACTCCCGATGTCAGCCACCCACGGCCGCACCCGCGGCCCGAACCCCCAGGAGCTCGCCCTATGCGCCTCACCTCGCTCGGTTCACCTGCCCCGCACCGGACCACCACCACCCTGATGACCGCCACCCTGGCCTGCGGGATCGCGCTGTTCGGCGCGACCGGCCCGGCCAGCGCCGCCGTCGGGCACGCCGACGACCGCACCGCCCCCCGCGAGGGCGAGGGCCCCCGAGCCCGCACGTTCGACCTGCAGGCCCACCGCGGCGGGATCGGCCTGACGGTGGAGAGCACGATCGCCTCCTTCAGCAAGGCCCTCGACCTCGGCGTCACGACCCTCGAGCTCGACGTGCAGATCACCAAGGACGGCTACGCCGTGGTCTCCCACGACCGCGACCCGAGCGCCGCCAAGTGCACCGACACGGCGCCGGCCACCCCCGGTGACCCCCAGTTCCCCTACGTGCCCGGCACGACCTACATCGCGAATCTCACCCTCGCCCAGGTGCGCACGCTCGACTGCGGCTCGTTGGCCCAGCCGCAGTTCCCCGGCCAAGAGCTGTCGCCCGGCGCGCAGATGCCGCTGCTGTCCGAGGTGTTCGACCTCGTCAACGACCGACACGCCAAGGGCGTCAAGCTGAACGTGGAGACCAAGGTCGAAGCCGGCGCACCGGAGCAGACCGCGCCCCGCGAGCAGTTCGTCCAGGTCGTCGCCCACGAGGTCCGGGCCGCCCACCTGCTGCGCCAGGTAACGATCCAGAGCTTCGACTGGGGCGCGCTGATGCGGATGCGTGAGGTCGAGCCCCGACTGCCCATCGTCGCGCTCACGAACGGCCAGCAGTTCCTCCAGGCCGGCCAGCCCGGCGCCTCGCCGTGGCTCGGCGGGATCGACATCGACGACTTCGGCGGATCCCTGGTCGCCGCGGCGGCCTCGTTCCACGCCGACGCGATCTCGCCCGTGGCGGGCGACCCGCAGAGCGGGAAGGTCACCGATCCCGGCTACGTCCCGTACACGACGCCGGCCATGGTCGCCGACGCCCACGCCGCCGGCATGCTCGTCATCCCCTGGACCATCGACGACGACGCGACCATGCAGGCGCTGATCGACGCCGGCGTCGACGGCCTCATCACCGACTACCCGAACATCGCGCGCGACGTGATGGCCCGCAACGGCTTCGCCCTCCCCCGCGCCTACCCCGCGCGCAGCCACCACTAGGCACCAGACCCCCGTGCCCGTCCAC
This sequence comes from Pengzhenrongella phosphoraccumulans, assembly GCF_045689905.1. Classification (NCBI taxonomy): domain Bacteria; kingdom Bacillati; phylum Actinomycetota; class Actinomycetes; order Micrococcales; genus Pengzhenrongella; species Pengzhenrongella phosphoraccumulans. The sequence continues at coordinate 278,442 of NZ_CP144210.1, forward strand.
CGGAGCGGTCACCGACGCCACGTCGGTGACCGCTCCGGTGTGTCCGGCCGGCCTCGTTCCACCGCACCGGAAGGCCCACGATGAACCGCATCCAGCCGAGACCCGCCTCCGTGACTGCTGCCCGCCTGACCGCTGCCCGCCTGACCCCTGCCAGCCTGACCGCTGGCCTCGTGACCACCACGATGGCCGTCGCGCTCGTCGCGGCGACCGCCCTGCCCGCGGGTGCCACCGCGCCGGCAGGGGACGACGGCCGCCCGGGGCGCGAGCACAAGGTCGTCCTGTTCGCCATCGACGGGTTCGACGCCGACTACCTCGACGGACGCGTCCCGCTGCCCCACCTTCGGAAGCTCGCACGCCGCGGGACCCTCACCACCGGGACGGGCGTCATGTCCTCGGTCACGAACCAGTCCTGGGCCTCGGTCGCCACCGGCGCCTTCCCCGAACGGACGTTGAACGCGGCGTACTACTTCGACCCCGCCGCGGGGATCGCGCGCGGCCAGTCGCGGGCGATCGCCACCCCGACCCTGGCCGAGACGCTCGTCACGGCCGGCCGCAGCGTGGCCTCCGTGCAGTGGTTCATCCTGCAGAACCGCGGCGTCACGTACGGCGACCCGGGCGCGCTGTACACCCAGCCCGGCGGGACCTGCGAGCGCCGCGGCGACGACGCCGTCGCGATCCTCGAGGGCCGACCCGTGAGCTCCGCCGGCAGCGCGGTCACCGTGCCGGAGGTGCCGGACCTGCTGGCGATGTACTGCGACGACATCGACGGCGCCGGCCACGCGACCGGCGAGGACAGCCCCGAGACGATTGACGCCCTGGCGCGGGTCGATGCCCAGATCGGCCGGGTCGTCGACGCGACCCGGCGCGCCGGCACCTACGACCGCACCACGTTCGTGCTGACCGGGGACCACGGCTTCACGTCCTACGACAACGTCAACGGACCCCAGACGGATGCCGCCATCGACGCACTGGGCTACCAGGCCGAGTGGGTCAGCACCAACGCGAGCCCGTCGCCCGGCACCCAGGTCGTCCTGGTCGGTGGCGGCCTCACCTCGGTTCACCTCGTCGGCGACCTCGCCGGGAACGATGACGCCCGGGCGCGCATCGCGGCCGCCCTCAGCGAGGTCGATGGCATCAGCCGGGTCTTCGACAAGCGGGAGCAGGCCGCGATGCGGATGGCCCCGGCGTACGGCGACCTCGTCGTGGAGCCAGAGCCGGGCTGGGGGATGTTCGCCACCGACTCGGACCTGACCCGCGGCCGTCACGGGACCACGCAAGACCTCAGCGTGGCGTTCCTCCTCAGCGGAGCCGGGATCAGGCCGGGTGCCGCCCCCGGGGCCCGCGACACGTCGACATCGCGCCGACGATCGCCCGGCTGCTCGGCGTCCGTGCGCCCGAGGCAGCTCAAGGCCGAGTCCTCACCGAGGCTCTCCTGCCGCCGCGGGACTGAGCTGAGGGTCCCGCGCTCGGATCGCCGGGAGGTAGAAGGCCGCACCGAGGATACTGAACGCCCCGGCCACGATCATGGCGAGCGCCGTGCTGGTGTGCTCGGCGAGCGGGCCCAGGGCCAGCAGGCCCACGGTGTACGCACCGCCGGCCACCATCGAGTTCATCGACAGGACGGTCGCACGATTGCCCGGGTCGGCCTCGCGGTGCAGCAGCGTGCTGTGCGCGGGCCCACCCGCACCGTGCAACGTGTACGTGAGCAGGAACGCGGTGATCAGCCCGGTCGGCCCCGCCATCAGGCCCATCACGACGATGAGGGCTCCGTTCAGGACGCGGGCCAGCAGTGCCGTCCAACCCACGCCGATGCGCCGGCTGGCCAGCCCGGCCAAGGTCGAACCGACCGCGAAGAGTCCCCAGGCGGCCGCAGACGCGGGTCCCATCAGGGCGCCCGCCTGGGTCTGACCGCCGACCAGCTCGGCCAGGCGGATCGGCATGAGGGTCTCGAAGGCGATCATCCCGACCGACCAGAACACCTCCACCAGCACGAGGGAACGCAGGATCCGCGAGGTCGACAACGTCCGCAGACCAGCGGCGACCGTGCGCGGCGCGTCCCGGCCCGACCGCAGCGCCCGAGCCCACTGGGTCGAGTCGACCGGGGACCGGCGTTCGCGCATCCGGACCGCGATCGCGACCAGGTTGACGGCGTAAAACGCCAGGGCGACCCAGTACGGCAGCTCCAGCGCCGTCATCGAGTCGACCGGGTCCCACGCCACGAGCGCGCCGGACAGGAGCGCACCGGACGCGATGGACAGCCCGAGCGCGGTACCCGCGTGAGCCAGGGTCGTCTCGACCCGGACGCCGGGCTCGTCCGCCTGGGCGGTGTCGACATACCAGGCCTCCAGCGGCCCGGAGTCGAGGGCCCGGAACAGGCCCTGGAGCAGCAGCGCGACCACGAACGCGGCGAACGTGTGCGCGGTGATGAAGACCAGGCCCGAGATGAGCGCGACCACGCCCGCCGCGAGCAGCACCGGCCGACGACCCAGGGCGTCGGCGAACCCGCCGGTGGGCAGCTCGAGGCCGAGCACGACGATGCCCTGCATCGCCAGGATGACCCCGAGCTGGGACAGGCTCATGCCCCGCTCCAGCGCGAGCAGCGTCGTGATGCCGACCGTGAGGCCGACCGGGAACCAGCGGGTGACCGTCAGCACCAGCAGGGTCGCGCGGGCCTGGGCGGCCGAGACCGGCGAGGCTGTCATCACCCTCACCGCCCCGTGGGGTCGTCGAGGTCCATCGGGAAAAGCACCGTGTACACCGCGAGCCGTTTCGCGTCAGGGCTGCCCTGCCCCGCGGTGCGATACCTGGTCACGAGCCGGTCGACGTCGGCCTTCAGCGCCTCGGCCTGCTCGGGGGTGACCAGCACGAAGTAGTCGCTCATCCCGGCGGCATCGCGCCACGGGCCCGGCCAGGAACCCTCCACGTCGAGCCAGCGCTCGAACTGCTGGCCGAGGTGGTGGCTGTAGTCCCGGACCAGCCAGGTCAGCGCGGCCTCCGAGTCCCGGTCCCCGGCGAATTCGCTGACCGTCCACTGATGGGAGTCGGTGGCGGCCCGCCACAGCCGCCGCCGACCGGCACCCTCCCCCGTGTCCGTCACGAGCCCGACGGACTCGAGCTTGCGCAGGTGGTACGAAGTCGCACCCGTGTTGGTGCCCAGCGCGCCGGCGAGCTCCGTGGCGGTGGCCGGCCCCCCGCGTCGGAGCGCGCTCAGCAATCGGGAGCGCAGCGGGTGGGCGAGCACCTTGAGCGCTGCCGCATCGAGCTGGAGGCCGGTCGGGTCACTGTCGCTGGTCGAGGTCACCAGTGCACAATATCTCTGCATATAAGTTATGCACAAGGAGTGTGCTGGCTCCCCGCTCCGGCAGACGCACCTCATCGCCCAGCACACTTTGCGAACCCCATCAGCGCAAGGGGATACGCCGACAGCTGCGAATCTCGGGCTGCCGGGGCGAGGCCGGGCCGATGCCTGCCGGACCGTTCAGCGGGCGAGGACGGCTTCCCTCGGTTCGCCTACGCTCACGTCAAGGACCTCGACCGCCGCGCGCTGCTGACGCGCCTGGCGACGCGCCAGCATCCGATCGAGCACGAGGCCACCGAGGAAGCCGCCGAGGACACCGATCACGACGGCGACGAGCGGACGGTCCCGGAACCACGCGCCGGCAGTGAGACCGATCGCGACCGAGTAGAGCGACCAGGTCACGGCAGCCAGCGCTGTGAGCGCGGCGAACCGGCGCCGCGGGTACCGGGTCGCCCCCGCGGTCATGTTCACCGCGACGCGCCCGATCGGGATGTACCGCGCGGCGAGGATGAACGAGGGGCCTCGCTTCGCCAGCGCCGCCTCAGCCCAGTCGATGGTGCGCTGCCCGCGGGGACTGCGCAGGATCCGCAGCCGGCGCACGTCGAGCCGCCCACCGATCGCGTAGGCGATCTGGTCCCCGGTGAAGGCGCCGGCGGCCGCCGCCAGCAGGACCAGCGCGAGATTCGGGATCCCCGCCGAGACCGACAGCGCGGCCAGGGCGATCACGACGGTCTCGCTCGGCACCGGGGGGAAGAACCCATCGAGAGCCGCTATGGCGTACAGCGCGAGGTAGACCCACGGCGCGGCAGCGAGGGCGACGATCCAGTCATCGAGCATGGGTCGTGTCCGCCTTCGGTTCAGTCGTGCCGCGTCGTGCTTCCGGGCGCGAGCACCGACTTTCCTGACCGGGGTGCCCGCTTCCGCAACCGTAGGGAGCGCACCCGTCCCGCCGCATCAGGGAAACCCCTGGTTGAGACCCTGAGCCGGCCGACGACCCGTCGACGAGATGCCCCAGGGCTCAGCGCACCGACTTCCGCTCGTAGAGCGCCATCGACCAGGCGTACCCGGCGACCGTGATCACGACGCACCACCCGACGGCGAGCACCGCGTTCCAGCCGAGCGGGGTGCCGAGCAGCAGAGCCCGCAGGGTCTCGATGAACGCCGTGAAGGGCTGGTACTGCGCGAACCACTGCAACCCCGCCGGCATCGACTCGGTCGGGACGAAGCCGCTGCCGAGGAACGGCAGCAGCATGAACACCAACGGCAGGTTGCTCGCCGTCTCGACCGACTTCGCCTGCATCCCCATCGCGACCGCGAGCCAGGTGATCGCGAACGCGATGAGCGCGATGATGCCGAAGGCGGCGACCCACTCGCTCGGTGCCGCGGTCGGCCGGAACCCGACCAGCAGGCCGACGCCGAGCACGAGCAGGACGGCGATGATCGCCTGCGCGGTGTTGCCGAGCACGTGCCCGGCGAGCACTGCCGCCCGCGAGATCGCCATCGTGCGGAAGCGCGCGGTGATGCCCTCGGTCATGTCCATCGAGACCGTCGTCGAGGTGCCGCCGGCGGTGCCCGCGATGGTGATCAGCAAGATGCCCGGCATGACGTACGCGACGTACGCGTCCCGCCCGCTGGCCGGGTCCACACCCGGCAGGCCGGCCCCGAGCGTGCCACCGAACACGAAGACGAACAGCAGGAGGAACACCACCGGTCCCATGATCGTGAACACGGACAGGCCGGGGTAGCGCACCATGTGCAGCAGGTTGCGTCGCAGCATCGTGATCGCGTCGGCGACAACGTGCGACCGGTGAACGGCGCCCGCCGTGGGGCGCTGGGCGGTGTCGATGGTCATGACTGGGTTCCCGTCGCGTCGTGGCGCCCGGTGAGCGCGAAGAACACGTCATCGAGATCCGGGGTGTGGATGCTGAGGTCGTCGACCTCGAGATGGGCCGCATCGAGGCGGTCCAGCACGGTGCGCAGCGCGCCGACCCCGGCGCCGCTCGGCACGGTGAGCGCCAGCCCGACGTCGTCGCGCGTGGACCCGTCGAGCAGTCGGGCGGCGGCGTCGAGCGCCACCGCGTCCGCGAACAGGAGCCGGATGTGCCCGCCGGGCACCAGACGCTTGAGCTCGTCCGGCGTGCCGGCGGCGACGATGCGACCGCCGTCGAGCACCGCGATGCGGTCCGCGAGCTCGTCCGCCTCCTCGAGGTTCTGGGTGGTGAGCAGCACGGTCGTCCCGTCCGTGACGAGGTCGCGGACGATGCCCCACATCGTGTGGCGGCTGCGCGGGTCCAGGCCGGTGGTGGGCTCGTCGAGGAAGATCACGCTCGGCGGCGCCACGAGGGTCATCGCGAGGTCGAGCCGGCGCTGCATCCCGCCGGAGTAGGTGGCGAGCGGCTTGCGCGCGGCCTCGACGAGGTCGAACTGCTCGAGCAGCTCGGCCACCCGCATCGTCGAGCGCTTCGCGCCGAGGTGACGCAACCGGGCCATCAGCACGAGGTTCTCCTCGCCCGTCAGCAGCCTGTCGACCGCAGAGAACTGGCCGGTCAGGCCGATCACCGCGCGCACGCCGTCCGGATCGCGAACGACGTCACAGCCGTTCACGGACGCCGTGCCGCCGTCGGGCCGCAGGAGCGTGGACAGGATGTTCACGGTCGTCGTCTTGCCGGCGCCGTTCGGGCCGAGCAGCGCGGTGACGGTACCCGCGTCCACCGTGAGATCGACGTCGTCGAGCACGACCTGGCTGCCGTAGGACTTCCGCAGCCCGTGGACCTCGATCGCGGGGGTGGTCATGGCCGGGCTCATCGGGCCCGCCGAATGGTGATGTCGCTGTGCTGGGCGCGCGCATGGACGGCGACGGTCTGCTCGGACTCGCTCGGAGGGCGTTCGCCGTCGAGCTGGTTGCGCACATGCCCGTCCCGGGAGGACAGGTCGAGCCAGGCCGCGACGCCAGGCCGCACGCCGATGGTGACCTGGCCAAAGCCGCTCGAGACCTGGATGGAACCGCTCGAGACCTCGCGCAGCAGGATCGCCCCATACGCGGTCTTCGCCGAGACCGAGGCGAGCGCCGTCGTGATCTCCAGGTCGCCGTAGGACAGCTTCGCGTCGAGGTCGCCGCCGGACTCCCCGACCAGGATCGAGCCGTGCGACGCCTTGAGGATCGCGTCGCCGGCGACCGTACCGACGCGGATCTGACCGTGGTCGGCCGTGATCTCGATCCCGCCCTCGGCAGTGCCCACCGTCGCGTTGCCGTGCCCGGCGCGCAGCCACAGGTCGCCGGTCGCCTCGACGTCCACCGGTCCCATCGAGCTCTTGATGCGGGTGGCGCCGAGGCGCCCGACGGTGCGCACGCCACCGACCGAGATCTCCGCGGTGAACCGGGAACCCGTCGGCAGCTCGACCACCACGTCGACCGACTCGGTCGGGCCGATCCAGCTCATGCGGGGCCGCGGGCTCGTGATGGTGACCCGCTGGCCGTCGAAGTCGACCTTGGTCTCCTCCGCGCCTCGGCGGTCGACCGCTTTCGCCGGATTGGTGGGCGACACCGTCACGACGGTGTCGGCGCGGTCGCCGGCGACGACGTCGATCGCGCCGACCGGCAGGTTGATGGCGAGGTCGATGGGCGTGGGGGTGGGGTAGCTGGGCATGCTGACGCCTTCCCTTCTCTGGATCGATGGGCGTGCTCGTCCCGCCCCGCGGGTCCGCGTGGCTGGTGGAGGTGCTGGGCTGCGCGGGGTTAGCGAGCCCAGCCCGCGAAGTTGTCGCCGGTGCGCAGCGTGCGCTGTGCAGATCGTCGTTGCTTGGGCTGGAGCGCGGCCGCGACCGCGCGGACCAACCAGGTGTTGACGGACAGGCCATCAGCGGCCGCTGCCTCGTCCACCCGAGCCTTGAGGGCGTCCGGCAGCCGGAGCGTCGTGCGCGAGGTGCTCGCGTCGTCGAGGTCGACGGACGCGGCGGGCCGCTCGTCGGTGTCGGGCTCGGCGTTCGGCTGGGCGACGACGAACTCGATCTCGCGTCCGCGCAGCCGCAGGTCGACGGAGCCGGGCGCGAGGTCACGCGTGATCTCGCCGACGGCGGCCGACAGCACGTCGAGCAGGACGAGCCGCACTGCGGCGTCGAGCCCGGCGGCGAGGCGCTCCGCGACCGCGCGGGTGTCCTGCGACCCGTTCTCCGCCGCACTCACCAGCTGACCCTGCAGGTCGCTCACGTACTGTCCGAGTTCCATGTCACCACCATGACACCACGATGGTGTCTCGTCAAGCCAAAGTGGTGTCAGACGCCGTCGGGCAGGGTAGGGCAGGGCTCCCCCGGTGCCAGCGACCTGCGGGGCGGGGTGTCTGCCACACTCGTCGACCATGAGCACCGATCCGCCCCAGCTCATCGTCGCTGACGCCGCCGCGTGGCGGTCGTGGCTCGAGGAGCATCACGACGACCCGGTGGGCGTCTGGTTGATCCTCGCCAAGAAGGGCACCACCGAGCCGACCAGCCTCACGTACGACCAGGCCCTCGACGAGTCGCTCTGCTTCGGCTGGATCGACGGCCATGTCCGACGGCGGGACGAGTCGACCTACCAGCAGCGCTTCACCCCCCGTCGGACACGCAGCACCTGGTCGCAGCGCAACGTGGGAATCGTCGAGCGGCTGACGACCGAGGGCCGGATGCAGGCTGCGGGCCTCGCCGAGGTGGCGCGGGCGCAGGCCGACGGTCGATGGGAGGCCGCCTACGCGGGCCAGGCCACCATCGAGGTGCCGCCCGACCTGGCCGCGGCATTGGCGGCCGACTCCGCAGCGCAGGCCATGTTCGACGTCCTCACCGGCCAGAACCGCTACGCCGTGCTGTACCGCATCAGCGCCGCCAAGCGCGCCGACACCCGCGCGCGCCGCATCGAGCAGTTCGTCGTGATGCTCGCTGCTGGCCAGACGCCGTACCCGCAGAAGCGCACGCGAGACGGCTGAGCACGCCGACCGTCAGACGATCGAGCCGGCCGCCACCGCCCGCGCCGCGAACGACGCCTTGATCTCGAGGTGGCGCAGCAGGAAGGCCCGCTCGTCGAGCTTCTTGCGCCGCAGCCAACCGGTCACCTCCGCGTTGCACTTGCTGGCGTTGCAGGAGCCGCACGCGGGCGCGATGTTGTCGAGCGTGTAGCGACCGCCCCGGGAGAGCGCGAGCACGCAGTCACGCTGCAGCGGCTTGTCCATCGCCCCGCAGTACGCGCACCCGCCCCACGCGGTCTTGAGCTCGGCCCACTGGTCGTCCGTCAGGTCGTGCTCGACGGCGTCCATGCGACGCTTGCGCTTGCGCACGGCCCGCGCTCTGCGACTTCGGTTGACCGCCACCGGCTCAGCCTAGGCACCAGCGCACCCCGCCGGACCTGAGGATCGCCGTCGGCGGTTCACCCCTAGCTCTCGAACGGAGCAACGAATGTTCAGCATCATGGTGCGGTTCGACCTGCCCGACGACGCCGCAGCGGCCAGCTTCGACGCCCTGACGGCAGACGTGGTGCCCGGCATCCGCGCGAACGAACCGGGCACCCTCGTCTATCTGACCCACCGGGTGGACGACGCACCGCTGTCGCGCGCCTTCTACGAGATCTACCGCGATCGAGCAGCGCACGCCGCGCACGAGGCGCGCCCCGAGGTCGCCGCCTTCCTGCGGGCAGTCTCCCGGCTCGTCGTCGCGACGCGCGTCGAGTACCTCATTCCCGATCTGACCGAAGCCGCCTGGCCGCCTCGCTGACGCCGGTCGGACCTGCGAGGGTGGCGCCGACGGCGAGCAGCACCGCGGCGCCCAGCGCGCACGCGACGAAGGCGACGTTCGCGCTCCACGCCTCGATGAGGAGCCCTCCCGCGGCGCTGCCCGCGGCTGCGCCGACGTTGTGGGAGGTGTTCACCCAGGTGGTCGACTCGGTCTGGCGGGCCGTGCCGCCGAACCCGTTCGCGGCGAAGTACGCCACGATCATGACCGGCGACAAGAACAGACCCATGACCGTCACCACGATCGCGAGGGTGATCGTCGAAGCGGCAAGCCCGACCAGGGCCGAGGCGACCACGAGGAGCCCGGTGAGCACGAGAAGCTGACGCTGCCAGGACGCCGTCAGGCGCAGCGCCCCGTAGGTCAGCCCCCCGATGGCGCTCCCGGCACCGAAGAGGGCCAGCACGATCCCGACGGTCGCCGTGCTGCCGACCGTTCCCACCAGGGCGGGCACGGCGACGTAGACGTTGCCCACGACCAGTCCTGTGGCGAGGACCGGGAGCAGGAGCGCGACGAACCGCCGGTCAGACAGCAGCCCGGTGGTCGATCGCTCCGCAGGGAGGTCCGACGAGCCCGAGGCCGCCTCGCCCATCCCCGGCGCGGACACCATCAGGGCCGTCCCGGCCACGATCAGGACCGCCGGCAGGACCAGCGCCGCGCTCGGGCTCACGCTGATCAGGAGGAAGCCGGACAGCGCCGGCCCGGCGAGGTAGAGCAGCTCCTCGAGCACGGCATCCAGGCTCAGCGCCTTGCGCAGCAGCGCCGGGGACGGGGTCAACGAGGCCCACACCACCCGCATCGTCGGGCCCAGCGGCGGCGCGAGCGCACCCGCGAGCCCCGCCATGCTCACGCACCAGAGGGTCGACGCCCCCCGGCTCGTGACCAGCGCGAGCGCGAGCAGGCTGAGTCCGAAGAGCACCGCGAAAGCCAGCAGCACCCGCCGTCGGCCGAATCGGTCCAGGACGCGGGCCCTGGCCGGTGCGAGGAACCCGGCGGTCGCGCCGTACGCACCGGCGGCCGCGCCCGCGGCGGAGAACGACCCGGTCGCGCCCTCGACGGCGAGCAACAGAGGCAGTCCGACGAGCGGGTAGGCGAACCTCCCCACCATGGCGCTCGCGAAGACGACGGGGACCCGGGGCAGCGTGAGGACTCCCGCGTAGGTCGCGGGCAGCGCAGTGTCAGACATAGGAATGCTCCAGAGATGGGGCGCGCTCAGGCGCGCGGTGAGTGAGGGCTTCGGCGCTGGACGGGGCCAGCGCGGCCTTCAGTCACACATCTGGAGCATGGCGCGAGGGTAGCAGGGCACCTGCGTGATAGTCCTGACCCGTGACCTTCCGCGCCGTCATCGCTTGGAGGGTCCGGGCGTCGACTCGGCGCTGCCCACCGTGCTCGAGCTCCGGCGGCGAGGCGTTCGGGTCGCCGTGCTCACCGACATCCACTTCGACGTGCGGCCCGCATTCGCCGCGGCCGGCTTCGCCGACACGGTCGAGGCGTTCATCCTGTCCTTCGAGCAAGGCATCCAGAAGCCGGACCCGCGGATGTTCCACCGGACCTTGGCCGCCCTCGGCGTCGGGCCTGACGACGCCCTCATGGTCGGCGACCGGTCCGGCCCCGACGGTGCGGCGGTCGAGGCCGGCATCACCACGCTGCTCCTCCCCCGCTGACCGACGTCCGTCAGCGCCGGCTGCATCGCGTGCTCGCACTGTGCAAAACCGGCGTCAATTGAGGATCGACACATGGGTTCTCCGCGGGTGTCGAAGATCGCCGTCGTCTCCGGTGCGACGCAGGGCCGTGCCTGACCCCTAGGACCAGAGCACGCCCGCGAGCGCCAGGCCGACCCACGCCGCGGCGAGTCCCGCGAGGAGGCTGACCACGATGTTGGCGAACCCGTAGAGCACTGACCCGCCCTCTGCGAGCCGCACCGTCTCGTAGCCGAAGGTGCTGTAGGTGGTCAGGGCCCCGCAGAACCCGGTGCCGCAGGCCGCCACGACCGCGGGCGAGACCCCGCCGGCGGTCGCGCCACCGAGGAGGAACCCGAGCAGCAGGGAGCCGACGACGTTGACCGTGAGCGTGCCCCAGGGAAAGACCGAGTCGTGCCGGGCCTGGACCGTGCGGTCGGTGTAGTACCGCAGGGGCGCGCCGACCGCCGCGCCGAGCGCGACGAGCAGGACCGTCATACGTCCGGTTCCTGCGTGCGTCGCCCGACGTACTTCACGACCTCCACGGGATCGAGGATGGCCATCCCCGCCTGGATGAGCTCGTCGAGCTGCGGCAGAAACGCACGAATCCGGTCCTCGGTGTCCACGATCACGACGCTCACCGGCAGGTGCTCGCTCACGCTGAGCAGGCGGGTGGTGTGGATGTGGTGGGAGGCACCGAAGCCTTCGAACCCGCGGAAGGCCGCCGCACCGGCCAGGCCGGCGGCGTGGGCACGGTGGATGATCTCGCTGTACAGCGGCCGGTGGTGCCACTGGTCGGCCTCGCCGATGTAGATCGTCAACCGCAGCACCGAGTCCTGAGCCTTCATGGTCGTCTTCCTCTTCGCGTTCGGGCGAGCAGACGGGTGGCAACGATGCCGAGCTGGACCGCGACCAGGGCCGCGCCCAGTGTGCCGAACAGATACAACAGCGCCACTGTGACGTGGCCGCCGGCGAGGAGCTGCTGCACCTCGACGGTGTAGGTGGAGAACGTCGTGAAACCACCCAGGATCCCGACGCCGAGGAAGGGCCGGGCCAGGGGGTGGGGTCGGCCGGCGATCTCGGTCAGGACCACCATGAGCGCGCCGATCAAGAAGCAGCCCGTCACGTTGATCACGACGGTCGCCCAGGGGAAGCCGGCCGGCGGGTGCGGCCAGGCGGTGCTCACCCCGTACCTCGCGAGGGCGCCGAGCGCGCCGCCGAGGGCGATGGTCGCGGTGACGCCCCAGACCTGGGTGCGCGACGAGCGGCGATCACTCATGCGCGCGTGCCCTGGTCCGGTGCCGAGGTGGCGGTCGTCGTCGCGGTCGCGGTGATCAGGCGCGCGGCCAGGGCGGCCGCGAGCATCCAGGCGGCCGCGTAGCCGAAGGCCACCGACGGGGTGAACGCGGCCCACAGGAGCCCCACGACCAGGGAGGCCGCGAGCGCACCCAGGGACTGGACCAGGCCGAGCACGCCGTACCCGTTGCCGCGCAGGCGGTCGGGAAGCATCAGCGCCACGACGGTGGACTCGGCGGTCTCGGCGAACCCGATGCCGATCCCGGCGCAAACGAACCCGAGCAGCAGCACCGGCCAGGAGTGCTGCTCGACCGCGAAGATGCCGTAGCCCACGACGTACGCGGCGCACCCCGCCGCAAAGACCATTCTCGGGTTGAGTCGGTCCGCGAGGTGTCCCCCGGCGATGGCCGCGAGCGCGGCCGCCCCGTTGTGCGCCGCATAGAGCAAGATCGCGACTGTGGTGGCCTCCCCCACACTGCGCCCGCCCACGTGGAGCAGGTCGGTGGCGCGCAGGATCAGCAGCGTCGTGGCGAGGTTGCCCACCTCGAACAGGGCCACCGGGGCGAACGCGCGCACCATCCCGGCCTCGCGCAGCTCGCGCAGGTTGAACGACAGGGTGCGTCGACCTTCGACAGGCAGCACCGTGCGGCGGGCCTCGCGCGCAGCGACGGTGATCGCCGCGGCGGCGAAGAGCCCGGGGATGAACGCCAGCAGCATCGTGTTGCGGATCCCCACGACACCCACGAGTGCGGCGGCGAGCAACGGTCCGACGATCGCACCGGCGTTGTCGCCGGCCCGCTCGACGCCCGATGCGCGCCCGTACGCGGCCCGGGGAACCAGGGACATCAGGAGGGTGTCCCTCGCCGGGGAGCGGATCCCGCGCGACATCCACGCGAGCGCCCGGAGCACGGCGACCTGACCCACCGAGGTCGCCAGCCCGATCGCGCCCGTCGCGAACGCCGTCACCAGGTACCCGCCCGACGCAAGGCGGGCCCGACGGGTCGGGTCGTTCGACAGCGGCCCGCCGGCCAGCTTGCTCAGCCCGATGAGACCGTTCGAGACGCCCTCGATCGCGCCGAGGACCCCGGGTCCGGTGTGGAGGGTGGCGCTGAGGAAGCTCGGGAGCACGCTGGTCGTGATCTCGTGGCCGGCATCGCTGAAGAACGACGCCGCCCCGATGCTGCCGACCCCCCGCGTGAACCACTTCTGCTTCGCCGCAGTGGGTTCGCTCACGACGCCGGCGCCTCCTCAGGCAGGTCTGCACGGCGGTTTCGAGGGTTGAGCCCCTCCACCGTGACAACGAAACTCTAGCCAGCGCGGAGGAGGCCTTCCCGCCCAAGGTCCCCTCCGCCCGGTCCGGCCCCCGACCCAGGTGTGCTGGACTGTCACCATGCCTCCGTTGCGTTCGCGAACAGTCACCCACGGCCGGAACATGGCCGGGGCCCGCGCGTTGCTCCTGGCGAGCGGGGTGGATCGAGCCGACATCGGCCGCAAGCCGATCATCGCGGTCGCGAACAGCTTCACCGAGTTCGTCCCCGGCCACACCCACCTGCAGCCCGTCGGGCGGATCGTCTCGGCGGCAATCAAGGCCGCCGGCGGCATCCCCCGCGAGTTCAACACCATCGCCGTCGACGACGGGATCGCGATGGGGCACGGCGGGATGCTGTACTCCCTGCCCTCGCGCGACCTGATCGCCGACTCGGTCGAGTACATGGTCCAGGCCCACTGCGCCGACGCGCTCATCTGCATCTCCAACTGCGACAAGATCACGCCCGGGATGCTGATGGCCGCGCTGCGGCTGAACATCCCGACGGTATTCGTCTCCGGTGGCCCGATGGAGGGCGGCACGGCCACCCTGTCGGACGGCACCGTCCGGCACGGCCTCAACCTCGTGACCGCGATCTCCGACGCCGTCTCGGGCGAGGTGTCCGACGCCGACATCGACGTCATCGAGGCCGCGGCCTGCCCGACCTGCGGGTCGTGCTCCGGGATGTTCACCGCCAACTCCATGAACTGCCTCGTCGAGGCCCTCGGCCTCGCCCTGCCGGGCAACGGCTCCACGCTCGCGACCCACACCGCCCGGCGCGACCTGTACGAGGCGGCCGGGCGCACGATCGTGGAGATCACGAACCGCTTCTACAACGGCGACGACGCGTCCGTCCTGCCGCGCGCCATCGCCACCCACGACGCGTTCGACAACGCGATGTCCCTGGACATCGCCATGGGCGGCTCCACCAACACGGTGCTGCACCTGCTCGCCGCGGCCCGCGAGGCCGAGCTCGACTACACGCTGCGCGACATCGAGGCGCGCTCGCGCGTCGTGCCCTGCATCTGCAAGGTCGCGCCCTCCAGCAGCTACCTCATGGAGGACGTCCACCGGGCCGGCGGGGTGCCGGCCATCCTGGGCGAGCTGCACCGCACGGGCCTGCTGCGCGAGGACGTCCACACCGTGCACGCCCCGTCCCTCGACACCTGGCTGGACGCCTGGGACATCCGCGGAAAGTCGCCGTCGGCCACCGCCGTGGAGCTCTTCCACGCCGCGCCGGGCCGGGTGCGCTCGGCCGAGGCCTCCTCGCAGTCCGAGCGGTGGGCGACCCTCGACGTCGACGCCGAGGCCGGCTGCATCCGCGACGTCGCCCACGCCTACACGGTCGACGGCGGTCTGGCCGTGCTGTGGGGCAACCTCGCCGAGGACGGCAGCATCGTCAAGACGGCCGGCGTCGACGAGTCGATCCTCACGTTCACCGGTCCCGCCCTCGTCGTCGAGTCCCAGGAGGACGCCGTCGACGCGATCCTGAGCGGCACGGTCAAGCCGGGCGACGTCGTCGTCGTGCGCTACGAGGGTCCCCGCGGCGGGCCCGGGATGCAGGAGATGCTGTACCCGACCACGTATCTCAAGGCCCGGGGCCTGGGCGCCGTGTGCGCCCTGATCACCGACGGCCGGTTCTCCGGCGGCACCTCCGGGCTCTCGATCGGACACGTCTCCCCCGAGGCCGCGGCCGGCGGCGCGATCGCGCTCGTCGAGAACGGCGACACGATCGCCATCGACATCCCGCACCGCTCGATCCACCTCGACGTGCCCGACGAGGTCCTGGCCGCCCGGCGCGCGGACCTCGAGGCGGCCGGCGGATACCGGCCGAAGGACCGCGACCGCGTCGTGTCCGCCGCGCTGCGGTTGTACGCCGCGATGGCCACGTCGGCCGACACCGGGGCCGTGCGCGACCTCAGCCTGCTGGAACGACAGGTTCCCGCGACGAGCTCGACCGGCGCCGCTCGGCACGCCCTGCGACCGTAGGCGGGACGCCGCTCCACCCGACCCCACGCGCCGCTCGCCGCGGGCTCGACCGCGCGAACCCGGCGCAATCCTCACGACTGCTCTCCCGCGGCCGATCGGGTCGGAGTCAGGGGAATCGGACCAGGGGGCTGCCATGGATGGCATCGACGACGTCGTCGGCGTACTGCTGGGCTGTGTCCTGCGCCCGGCCGCGGGCGTGAGCTCCGCGCACGCGCGGCACCTCCCCCACCCCCGCCTTGGCAGCGACCGAGCCCACGTCCTGCAAGCCCGGCCGACGATGCCGCCCGCGCCCTTGAGTCCGCCGTGCCCCTCCCCCCAGAACCGCGAGGACCTGCCATGACCGACGACCTGCGCTCCGCGACCGCTATCGACTCGTACGTACGCCCGCGCGGCGTCATCGCCTGGATCGTCGACCAGTCCGTCCGGGCCAAGATCCTGTGCCTGATCGCCGTGCTTGCCGTCGCCGCCGTCGGCACCGGCGTCCTCGCGGTCGGGTCGCTGCGCGCCGTCGTGACGAGCACCGACGAGGTGGTGGCCCTCCAGAACGACGTGTCCATGAACCTCGGGCTGATCCAGCAGGACCAGCTCACGGCACGGATGATCGTCGCCCAGCTCGCTGCGATCCAGTCGCACGCGACGCAGAACGCCTGGATGTCCAAGCAGACGAAGAACGACGCCGAGATGCAGGGCTACATCGACGCCTTCGCGGCGACCGAGGGAGCGGCGCTGCCGAGCTGGGCACCGTTCCTGGCGGGCTATGAGGCGTGGATCAGCGCTCGGGACGCGCAACTGGTCCCGGCGGCGCTCGCCGACGCGTCGAGCGGCTACGAGTCGCTGCTCGACAGCGTGAGCCAACCGCTGATCAACGAGTACGTCGACTACCTGGACTCCCTGCAGGTGGAGATCACGGACCTGTCCACCGCCGTCGTGACCGACGCGCACACCAGCTCCACGGCGACGATCTGGGTCCTCGTGGTGGTGCTCGGCGTCGCCCTCGTGGTGGTGGTCACGCTCGGCCTGCTCATCGCGCAGGCGCTCCGGCGCCGGCTCAAGGCCGTCACGGCCTCGCTCGAGGGGCTGGCGAGCGGGGATCTGACCGTGCCCGCCGACGTGCACGGAACCGACGAGATCGGGCAGATGGCGCACGCGCTCGAGGTCGCGCAGCGTTCCCTGCGGGTGGCGTTCGCGGGAGTCGGGGAGACCGCGGGAACCGTGGCCTCGGCTGCCGAAGAGCTCTCCGCTGCGAACGCCCAGATGGCCGCAGGCTCGGAGGAGACGAGCGCGCAGGCGGGAGTCGTGGCTGCCGCGGCGGAGCAGGTGAGCCGGAACGTCCAGACCGTGGCCACCGGTGCCGAGCAGATGGGCGCGTCGATCCGCGAGATCGCCCAGAACGCGAACGAGGCAGCCAAGGTCGCCAGCCGCGCGACCGGCGTCGCGTCGTCGACTAGTGACCTGGTCGCCAAGCTCGGCGTCTCGTCGGCGGAGATCGGCACGGTCGTCAAGGCGATCACGAGCATCGCCGAGCAGACCAACCTCCTGGCGCTGAACGCCACGATCGAGGCGGCGCGCGCGGGCGAGGCCGGCAAGGGGTTCGCCGTCGTGGCGGGCGAGGTGAAGGAGCTCGCACGGGAGACCGCGCGCGCGACCGACGAGATCACCAAGCGGGTCGCGGCCATCCAGGTGGACACCTCCGGCGCCGTCGCCGCGATCGAGGAGATCAGCTCGATCATCGCCTCGATCAACGCGTATCAGCTGGAGATCGCCTCGGCGGTCGAAGAGCAGACGGCCACGACGAACCAGATGTCGCGGTCGGTGACCGAGGCGGCCGCGGGCTCCGGCGAGATCGCGATGAACATCACCGGGGTCGCCCGCACAGCAGCGAGCTCGAGCGACGTGATGGGCCAGATGGGCGTCTCGGTCACGGAGCTGGCGCGCATGTCCGCCGACCTGCGCGAGCGGATCGCGGCCTTCACGTACTGAGGCCTCACCTCGCCCGACGCCAGGCGGGGCAGTCTTCAGCCGTCGTCGACACCCTTGGCACAGAGTCGACCGGATTGCCACACCCGGTGGATGTGATCCACGCCGCCGCAGCTTCGCGTTGACTGGACTGGTTCATGGCTGCGGACGTCATCGAGGGAGATCGTCATGAGTGAGCCGTTGTCGTTGTGGAACCAGGGGGCGACGAGGGAGGCGGTGCTCGCCTTCGTCGAGCGGGCCACCGACCCACACACCGGGCTGGCGCCAGCGGACCGGGTCGCGGTGTTCGACAACGACGGCACGCTGTGGTGCGAGAAGCCGATGCCGATCCAGCTCGACTTCATCCTGCGGCGGCTGACTGCGATGGTGCAGGAGAACCCGGCCCTGGCGCTCGAGCAGCCGTGGAAGGCGGTCGCTGAGCGCGACTATGCCTGGTTCGGCACGGTGCTCGCACAGCACTACGCCGGTGACGACTCGCAGTTGCCGGCGCTGGCCGGCGGCATCTTGGGAGCCTTCGCCGACATCAGCGTGGACGACTTCGCCGAGGAGGCCGGCTCGTTCCTGCGCAGCGCCGCACACCCGACGCTCGGGCGGGGCTACCTCGAGTGCGCCTACGCCCCGATGGTGCAGCTGCTCGGGTACCTCGAGGCGAACGGCTTTACCACCTACATCGTCTCTGGCGGTGGACGCGACTTCATGCGGCCGATCAGCGCCGAGGTGTATGGCGTGCCCAGCGAGCGGGTCGTCGGCAGCGCCCCCGCCCTGGCCTACGTGCCCGACGAGCACGGCGGCACGATCGTGCGCAAGGCGGCGCCCGACTACCTCGACGACGGACCGGAGAAGCCGGTGCGCATCTGGAACCGGGTCGGCCGGCGCCCCGTGCTCGCCGGCGGGAACTCCAACGGCGACATCGAGATGCTCGACTGGACCCGGCACCCCACCACGCCGACCCTGAGGCTGCTCGTGCTGCACGACGACGCCGAGCGCGAGTTCGACTACGTCTCCGGGTCGGAGAAGGCACTCGAACTGGCTGCCCAGAACGACTGGACCGTCGTCAGCGTCAAGAACGACTGGGCCACCGTCTTCTGACCAGATGACGGTCAGGCGGCCACCAAGAACCATCGCGCCGAAATTGCGCTGCTTGCTCGGATGGTCGGTGACCGTCATGACCAAAGGGAGGTCGCCTTGGTTGCCGCGATTCGCAGCTGCGCGGCATCGATGGTCGTGCTTGTCTCGCTGATCTGGCGGTCAGGCCACGCGCACACGACACGAAGCGGTCCACCCGGTGGCAGAGGCCACAGCCTTTCTCGCGCTGGCACGTTCAGCGATCGGGCGGCGGCGGGGGCACCTCCCGATTGGCCACCGCCTCGATCCAGTCGATGCCCGCGTCGGAGAGGTGGAAACCGGTCGGCCCCTTCGTGAGGCCCCACCACCCGTCAGTGGGCACCGAACCGTTCACTCGTGCGATGTCTTCGAGGACCGTCACGCTCAAGGCGTCCCCATTGTTGGCGATGAGCCAGTCACGGGAATCCCGTTCGAGGAGAGGCCACAACACTTCAAGGTCCATGGATCCCAGACTGCTTGAGGCCGTCGCCTGGCGCAACGACGTGTGTTGCCCCATCGGCGCGAACGTAGGGAGCAGGAGATCCGCGTGCACCGCGTTCGGCGGTCACAAGACGACCTGAGCATCGGCCCGCAGTTGGACGGACAGAGTCGGTCACTGGACCGATCTGAATCTCCTCCGATTCGGTTGGATCTGTGTTCGACTCCTCGTAGAAGGCGACCGCCTTCCCGTCTCATCGGAGCGACGTGAAGCGTCGATCAGCCACTGCAGTCGTTGCGCTCACCCTGGTCGTGGCCGCAGCTGGAACAGCCAGCTACCGGTATGCCTACGGCACGTGGTGGCAGACGCCGCAGCGCATCAGCTATTGCGACCGCACCTACCTCCGCGGCACCGCAGTGCGCAGCGGGGCTGAGATCCGCCAGATCGAGAGCACAACGACCCTGAACGGCGATGCGCCCTACATGCTGGAAGTGGTCGGCAAAGTCCCCCCGGTTATCGGCCAACCCCTCCTGGCTGTCGTCCCCCCGGACGCGAAACGCGCCAATCCTGCTCTGCCGTGCTCGATGGGCATCTACCTGAAAAACGGCCCGGACTCGTACCTCGCCTACGGGCTCAGCGGCGGTCCCTGAACGCGCTGACTCACACAGAGCGGCTCGGGTGGGAGCTTCCAGGAGGGCCGTCCTCGTCGAGGGGCTCGATCGACAGCAACCATTGCGCTGCCTGAATCGCATCCCTCCGCGGAGATGCCGGGCGTGAGCGCGCTGGGGTGGACCTTGACGCAGTGAAGTGGGTTGGCGCGGCGCGGATCGCCTCGGACCGGCTCATGTCGTTCTTGGCCGCAGCAGGGCGCGCGGGTACGACTTCGTATCATCTCTACTGACTCCCGGCGGGCCCGATCGTGCACCCGCTCGCCGCCGCCGGGATGACCGCCGACGACGCGACGGGACACCCGCGACGAACGACCCAGGAGCAGCGATGACCGAGTCCCACCACTTCCTCAGCGTCCTCACCGGCGTGTTCGCGTCCCCGGTCGACGAGAACCCGACCGGAGTGATGGTCGAGGCCGCCTACCGCCACCACGGCCTGACCGCCCGCTACGTGAACTGCGACGTGTCCGGCGAGAACCTCGAGGCGGCCGTCCGCGGGGCGGTAGCCATGGGCTGGGTCGGATTCAACTGCTCGCTCCCGCACAAGGTCGCCGTGATCCCGCTCCTCGACGAGCTCGCCGAGTCCGCCGCGCTGATCGGTGCGGTCAACTGCGTGGTCATCGAGTCGGGGCGCCTGCGGGGCGAGAACACCGACGGGCAGGGGTTCCTCACGTCGCTGCGCACCGTCGCCGACCCGCGCGACCAGGTCGTGCTCGTCTTGGGCGCGGGCGGCGCGGCGCGCGCGATCGCGGTCGAACTCGCTCTCGCGGGCGCGCGCCGGATCGTGATCGCCAACCGGAGCCCGCAGCGTGCGGACGACCTCGCGCGCCATGTCCGCCAGAACACCCCGGCCGACGCCGTCGCCCTGGCCTGGGTAGGACCGCTGAGCGTCCCGGCCGAGGTCGGGATCGTCGTCAATGCCACCTCGATCGGCCTCTTCCCCGACGCCGACGCGCGGCCCGACCTCGACTACGCCAGCCTGCGCGCCAGGATGGTCGTCGCCGACGTGATCCCGAACCCACCGCGGACGGCATTCCTGGCCGCGGCCGAGGCGCGCGGCTGCCGCACTCTCGACGGGCTGGGGATGCTGGTCAACCAGGCCGTCATCGGCATCAGGCTCTGGACGGGTGTGGACGCCGATCCGCTGGTGATGCGTCGCGTGCTCGACGACCTGTTCGCCTAGGTGCGTCCCGGCGGGTGAACCCCTCGCGTACCCGGGCCGTCGCACCGCGCGCGCCGATCATGGCGGGTGGTCGCGGCAATCTAGGGTGAGGTCGCATGGACGTCCGATTCATCGCGAGCTTCACCGTCATCACGAGCCACCCCACCGAGGACCGCCGCCTCTTCCGCGACACCATCGGCCTACCGTTGCGCTCAGCCATCACCGCCGGGGAATCGCAGTACGTCTTCTTCGAAGGATTCGGCGGGGTGAAGCACTTCGGCGTCTGGCCCCTCAAGGAGGCCGCGGCGGCCTGCTTCGGCCAGTCCCAGTGGCCCGACTCCCATCCCGTCCCGCAGGCCTGCGTCGAGTTCGAGGTGGACGACGTCGAGGCTGCCGCGCAGGAGCTGGTGGCCAAGGGCTACACCCTCCTGCACCCGGCCAGAACCGAACCCTGGCACCAGATCATCGCCCGGCTCCAGACGCAGGACGGGATGCTCGTCGGGGTCTGCTTCACGCCGTGGCTCCACGACACCTAAAAGGGACCAGACGCGGGGCTAACCGGCGTCGACCTGGTCCGGGAACGGCACCGTGAGCAGCCGGGCGATGTGGGCCTGCAGCGTTCGCGCCATGTCGACCGAACCGCGGTCCAGCAGCCACTGCACCTGCAGCCCATCCATCACGGCGACGATGACGACAGCCGCGAGCTCGGGGTCGACCCCGTCGCGGAGCGCACCCTGCGCCCTGGTGGCCTCGAGCGCCTCGGCGAGCGAGGCCCGGGTCCGCGCGTAGCGGCGCACGAAGTAGGCATGGGCGGGGTGGTCGGGAGCGATCGCCTCGGTCGACAGCGCCGCGAAG
Source organism: Pengzhenrongella phosphoraccumulans (assembly GCF_045689905.1). NCBI lineage: Bacteria > Bacillati > Actinomycetota > Actinomycetes > Micrococcales > Pengzhenrongella > Pengzhenrongella phosphoraccumulans. The sequence goes on from NZ_CP144210.1 coordinate 299,966, forward strand.
AGCTCGACGATCCCCGGTACGTGCGCGTTGTGCTCCACCAGTTCGACGAGGGCCCGCAACCGGTCCAGACCCGTCTCCCGCAAGCTCGGAAACCGTGCGGAGTCGAGCTCGTCCCGCCGCTGGAGCACCGCCATGAGCAGCGCCTCCTTGTGGGCGAAGTGATGCAGGAGCCCCGGATGCGAGATCCCGCACCGGGCCGCGATCTCCCGGAGCGACGCCGACCGGTAGCCGACCTCGCCGAACAGCGTCATCGCCTCGTCGAGGATCTGCTGCCGCGTGGCCCGTCCCTTGGCGTACCCGCGCGGTGCACTGGTGGTCATCGGGCCTCCTCCGGAGTGGTGGACCGAACGGTCGGGTGACCCTTCTCGATCCAGACTAGAAACTTACCGCATGGTCGGTTTTGCAGTAGCCTGTCGCTCACGCCGCGCCCCGGCCACCGAGAACCCAGGAGCCCCCATGACCGTGACACCCGATCCGCCCGCACGCCTGGACATTCCTGCACTGCTCGCCGAGCTGACGCTCGAGGAGAAGGCGGCACTGCTGGACGGGTCGGACTTCTGGCACACCGAGCCGATCGCCCGTCTCGGCATCCCGGCTGTCATGGTGACCGACGGCCCCCACGGGCTGCGCAAGCAGGCCGTGGCCGGTGACCACCTCGGGATCGGCACGTCCGTCCCCGCCACGTGCTTCCCGCCCGCGGCCGGGCTCGCCTCGACCTGGGACGTCGACCTCCTCGCCCGCGTCGGCGTGGCCCTGGGCGACGAGTGCCGCGCCGAGCAGGTCGCGGTGCTGCTCGGCCCGGGCGTGAACATGAAGCGTTCACCGCTGTGCGGGCGCAACTTCGAGTACTTCTCCGAGGACCCTCTGCTCGCCGGCGAGCTCGGCGCGGCGCTCGTCCGCGGCATCCAGAGCCGAGGCGTGGGCACCTCGCTCAAGCACTTCGCCGCGAACAACCAGGAGACCGAGCGGATGTCCGTGTCGGCCGAGGTCGACGAGCGGACGCTGCGCGAGATCTACCTGCCCGCCTTCGAGCGGATCGTCACCTCCGCCCGGCCGTGGACCGTGATGTGCTCGTACAACCGGATCAACGGCGTCTACGCCTCCGAGAACCGCTGGCTGCTGACCGACGTGCTACGCGGGGACTGGGGATACGACGGCGTCGTCGTGTCGGACTGGGGCGCCGTGAACGACCGGGCCGCGGCCGTGCACGCCGGGCTCGACCTCGAGATGCCGTCGTCCGGCGGTGGCGGGCAGCGCAAGATCCTCGCCGCAATCGCGGCGGGCACGCTCAGCCTGCCCGACGTCGATCTCGCCGTCACCCGCGTCCTGACCCTGGTCGACCGGGCGCTGCCGGCGCTCGCCCCCGGCCAGACTTTCGACGCCGCCGCGCATCACGCGTTGGCCCGCGAGGCGGCCGCCGCCAGCGCGGTGCTCCTGAAGAACGACGGGGCGATCCTCCCCCTCGATCCCCGGGTCGGCGGCGCGATCGCCGTCGTGGGCGAGTTCGCCCGCACTCCCCGGTACCAGGGGGCCGGCAGCTCGCAGGTGGTGCCCACGCGCCTCGACGATGCGCTCACCGCGGTCCGGCAGTTGGTCGGTGGCGCGCGCGAGGTCACGTTCGCGCCCGGCTACGTCCCCGACGCCGAGCAGGGTGACGCCGCACTCGTGGCGCAGGCGGTCGGGCACGCCCAGGCAGCCCAGGTGGTCGTGCTGTTCCTCGGCCTGCCGGCCGCGGACGAGTCCGAGGGGTACGACCGGACCCACCTGGACCTGCCCGCCGCACAGCTCGAGCTGCTGGACGCCGTCGCGGCCGTCAACGACCAGGTCGTCGTCGTGCTGTCCAACGGATCGGTCGTCGCCCTGCACCCCTGGCAGGACCGCGCACGCGCCGTCCTGGAGGGCTGGCTGCTCGGCCAGGGTGGGGGCCAGGCCGTGGCCGACCTGTTGTTCGGCGCGGTCAACCCGTCGGGCCGGCTCGCCGAGACGGTTCCCGTGCGGCACTGCGACAACCCGACGATCGGGGCCTTCCCGGGCGAGCTCGGCTCGGTCCGGTACGGCGAGGGCCTGCTCATCGGCTACCGCTGGTACGACGCACACCGGCTCGAGGTGAGCTACCCGTTCGGGCACGGGCTGTCGTACACGACCTTCGGGTACACCGACCTGACCACGACCGTGCTCTGTGCGGGGCCCGAGGTCCAGGTCGAGGTCGGCCTGACCGTGACGAACACCGGAAGCCGGGCCGGCCGGGAGACCGTGCAGGTCTACGTCGCGGACCCCGAGTCCTCGGTGTTTCGGCCGGACCAGGAGCTCAAGGGGTTCGCCCCGGTGTCGCTCGAGCCGGGCGCAAGCGCGCGGGTCACGCTGATGCTCGACGCCCGGGCCTTCTCGTTCTGGCACGTGCAGCTGCACCGGTGGGTCGTCGAGGGCGGGTCCTTCGAGATCCGGGTCGGCGCCTCCTCGCGGGACGTCCGGCTCAGCGGCACGGTGGAGCTCACCGGGGATGCGCTGACGCCCCCGCTGTCGCCGCAGTCGCCGGCCTCCGCCTGGCTCGACCACCCGATGACCGGACCCGCGCTGCAGGCCCGGTTCGCCGACGCCAGCAACGTCGCGGCCGGGCTGTTCGACCCGAGCACGGCCGAGATGATGCGCGCCATCCCGCTCGACCGGCTGTCCCGGTTCCCGGGCTTCCCGATCGCTGAGGACGAGCTCGCCGCACTGGCCACCGCCGCCAACGAGGCCACCGCGTCCTGATCGGCACCCCCGGAACGCAGAGGTCCCCGACGACAGACGCTGTCGCCGGGGACCTCTGCGTGACCGCTCAGGAAGCGGCGACGAACAGCTCCGGCGCGAACCAGCCGTACGACACGGACCACGTGCCACCCGTGAGCGCATCGGTCGGCAGCAGGAAGACCAGGTTCCCGGTCGCCTCGCCGTCCTGGTACAGGTCGGTCAGGTCGGACGCCTCGTTCTCGATGGAGGCGAAGGTCGAGTCGTAGGAGATCCCGGCAGCCGAGACGAAGGCGACCGACGTCTCGAGCCACGGGGACTTGGCCTCGACGACCTTGTTGCGGTACGAGACGGGGACGACGACGTAGACCGACCCGGCCGGGGCCACGTCGTTGTACTCGTCCGCGGCCAGCACAGCGGTCGCGTCCCAGTTCGGTGCACCGATGGAGGTCTCCCACTCCACGTCACCGCTCTCGCCGGGGAACTGGAGCCAATCGCCGTACGCCAGGGGGGCGGTCCGGCTGCCGGACTCGCCGTCGGCGGGCGCGGACGGCTCAGCGAAGGACCCATCAGTCGGGAGCGCGTCCACGGCGGCGGCGACCGTGCCGATCGTGCCGACGGCCGCGACGCTGATCAGCGCGAACGCGATGATGCCGATGACGGTCGACGCTCCCGCGACGATGGAGACGATGAGGCCGGCAAGCGACAGCCCCGCACCCTCGCCACCCTCACGCTTGATCTTCTTGGACGCCATGATCGACAGGACGAGCCCGGCCGGCCAGAAGAGGAAGGCCGTGACCAGGCCCCAGATCGCGAGCGGCTCCGTCGGGCGCTTCACCTGCGGCTGCTGACCGTAGGGCGTGGGCGGCTGCTGACCGTAGGGCGTGGGCGGCTGCTGACCGTAGGGCGCGGCCGCGGGCGGCTGCTGGCCGTACTGCGGCGCCTGGCCGTACTGCGCCTGCACGGGCGGCTGCTGACCGAACTGCATCGGCGGCTGCTGGCCGTACTGCGCCTGCTCGGGCGCCTGGCCGTACTGCGCCTGCTCGGGCGCCTGGCCATACTGCGCCTGCTCGGGCGCCTGGCCATACTGCTGGGCCGGGGGCGGCTGTTCGCCGAACGGCGGGGTGGGTGACTGGTCGTCGGACACGCTGATCTCCTGTAGTGATGCAGGGGCGATGGATACCCCTGCTGAACCTGCATTCCCCGCTCCGCAACAACGTCGGCGCGAGTATTCCTCGCCTGGCGTCGCGGGATTGCAGGGGCCCTTCTCGGGCGGTCGTTGGCGGCTCTCCGGGCTCCTCAGCGGTAGCCCAGCTCACCTGCACCACAAACAATAGTGCTGGTCACACCTGAGCGCCCGCACCGTGCACGCGCTGCCGGCGGCATTCTCCCGTCTGCAACACCCGCACAATTCGACCCGTTCGCGCGGGTTTGTCGGACCCATTTGTCGCGTCGGTGAGCGGGACAACCGACCCCCGGCGCACGTTCGTCGGACGTGTCCCGGCGATGATTGCCTCGAATGGCCTAGCCGCAGTCCTGCTATCCGGACGGCGATGGCGATGACGGCGGTCGCCACTCCCTCGCGCGAGTGCGCGCGTGGAAGAATCTGGACGTGCCCCTCACCCTCGAGCCCATGGATCCGTCCCGGCTGCGCCCCTGGTACGACGCGTGCCAGGTGGAGTACCTCGAGGACCTGATCAGGTCCGGCAAGACCCCCGAGCAGGCCCGCGAGAAGGCCGATGAGCCGTTCGAGGAGTGCTTCCCGCACGGCGTCCCGGCACCTGGGCATCTCGTGCTCGACATCGTGCACGACGGCGAGCGGGTCGGCTACGTATGGATCGGCCGGCAGTCGAACGGCGGGCCGGGCGACTGGTGGCTGTGGGACCTGGCGATCGACGAGCCGCATCGCGGACACGGCCTGGGTCGTGCCGCGCTCGTGCTCGCCGAGGTCGAGGCTCAGGCCCACGGCGCGACGACGCTGGGCCTCAACGTGTTCGGGTTCAACACGGCCGCACGCGCGCTGTACGAGTCCCTGGGCTACGGCACGATGGCGCTGCAGATGACGAAGCGCCTCGGCTAGCATGCCCGCGACGACGTCCCGGAACGGCACCAGTGCCCCGCCCGGCGGGTTCGTGCGCTGCGCGCTGCCCCTGATCCTCGCGATCGCCCTCGCGACCACGCTCGGGGCGTGCACGGGAGGTGAACCAGCGGTCACGCCGACCACGACGCGAACGTCGCCGCCGCCCCCGACGCCGAGCGCGGTGCCCGCCGCGGACCCGGCGGCGCTCGCCGAGGCTGCCCGCACCGCTGGGACACCCGTGCGCGCGGGCGACCTGACCCTGCGCGCCGCTGCTCCCCTGACGGCGGTCACCGTCACCGCTCAGGACGACGGGTCAGCGGTGCTCACGTTTGCCGTCGCCCCCGCACCCGACACCGAACCGGGCGACAGCACCGATGCGGATCGCCTCGCGGCCGTGCTCGCCGCGCCACCGGGCCTGGGCTTCGACGTGCGGACCGACCGCTCGGTCGCACTGACCGGGTCCACCGGAACGGTCGTCGGCGCGTTGCCCCCGGCGAGGGTCGTCGACGCCGCCGGGAACCGCCTCTCGGCGCGGTTGGCGGCTCGCGCCGGCGACCCCACCCTGCTCGACGTCCTTGTCGGCGCCGGACCGGCCGGGGCCGCGACTCTCACGTTCGGCGCGACTCCCCTGGTCAGCGCGGTGTGGGGCGACCGCGAAGGGGGACGGTCACTCGCCGTCGTCCCGGCTACCTGGGTCCGCACCGGAGGCGTCGCCGCCCAGGAGGCGTTGTGGTCGGCGCTGGTCGCAGCCGAGCCCGATGCCGACTCGACGTCGATGCACGACCAGCTGACGTGCCACGCGCTGGGTGCCCCGACGAAGGACAACTGGAATCTCGAGCCGTGGCGCCCCGCGGTCGACTCGCTGACGCTGCTCGCTACCCGCTGCAACCCCTGATCGCCGCGGGCGAGGACCCCGTGGGCCTCACCGCACGCTCCACGTCCCCGCAGCGAGCCCGATCAGCCGCGGCAGGATGACCTTTCCCGCGACCCGCAACCCGTCGTGCAGGTACTCGTTGGTCACCCACACCTGCGTGTTGCCGACCGCGCCCGCCGTGGCGAGGGCGAGATCGAGGTCGACGTAGGGGTCGTCGAAGTACTGCAGCGCCGCCACCGGCACCTCGTTCGCAGCGAGCCGCTCGACGTCGTACAGCTGCGGCCACTCCGTGCGCGCGGCAAGCTCCTCGGCGGCGCCCTGGAACGGCCGCAGGGCCCTGATCTGGGAGAACATCCAGGGGTAGGCGGCCTCTCCGGTGAGCAGCAACGGTCGCTCCCCCGCCCCGAAGGCCGAGCGGCGCTCGTGCTCGGCCTGCGCCGCCCACCCAGGTGCCCGGGTCCCTTGGTGGTAGATCGCCTCCTGCAGCACCACGTAGAGCGGGTTGTCGTCGAAGCCGGTCTGCCGCGCGACCGCCGCCCCGAACGCGTCGGAGGGCTCGGCCGCGGCGTCGTCGACATGCTCGGTGTCGAGCAGCCAGTGCAGCGCGTCGATCCCGGTGCTCATCCCGAACGGCATCCCGAGCAGCTGCAGGCGCTCAACCGTGAAGGGGTCCCCGTTGGGCAGCCGGACGCTCGGCCGCGAAGCGGTGCCCGCGGCGAGCCGGTCGGCGATCCGCCCGAGCAGCGCGACGTCGTCGGGGTAGCGGTGGGCGAGCTCCGCATTGCGCGCGGCCTGGCGCGGGTACGTGTGCCGGTAGACGTCCTCGGCATCGGTGGTGATGCTGGGCAGCCCGCCGGTGACGTAGCACGCGGTCAACGCCTCGGGGTGGCGGGACAGGTAGGCGAGGGTGAGGAAGCCGCCGTAGGACTGCCCGAGCGTGGCCCACTTCCGCCCGCCGTACACGGTGTGACGCAGGTGCTCGACGTCGGCCACGATCGCATCCGCCCGGAAGCACGCGAGGTAGGCGGCCGCCGCGGCGGCGTCGTCGAACTCCGCGATCCGACGTCCGTCGATGCGGGACGAGCGACCGGTACCCCGCTGGTCGACCAGCACGACGCGGTGCGTCGCGAGCGCCGTCGTCCACCACCCCGTCGCGAGCGGGCGCGGCCCCTGGCCCCCGGGCCCGCCCTGCAGGAAGAGCAGGAGCGGCAGGTCGTCGTTCGCCCGCGCCGGGTCGACGATCTCCCGGGCGAAGATCTCGATCGGCGGGTAGGCGTCCGGAGCGGACCAGTCCACCGGAACCGTCAGCCGGTGCTCGCGGACCACCACGCCCGGCACCGCGTACTGGGCGGAACGTGCGTCGGACAGGGGCTGGGCAGCGGCGGAGGTCACCCGCCGAGGGTAGGCGCCCGCCGCCGCGGGCGACGTGATCGGTCCGGCGACCCACCGGTCATATAGACGAACTTCGATGTCTTGTGGCATGGTGGACCCCGGCGCCGGAGCCGCGACACCCGCAGGCTCGACCAGGTCGCCGCGCTCCCGGGCCCGGCACCACCACCCACGAACATCTCAGGAGCTCCCCACCCGTGCGCAGCATCATTCGGATCCTCGGTTCGGCCAGAGACCTGTGGCCCTATTACGCGGGCATCATCGCGTGCTCGCTCGCAGTGGCCGCGACCAGCCTGCTGACCCCCTTCATCATCAAGGCGGCGACCGACTACGTCGTCGCGGCCACCCAAGGGCAGGCGGCCACGGGGATCTCCACCGTGGTGTGGCTGGCAGCCGCCCTGCTGCTCGCAGACCTCACGAACACCGTGCTGAGCAACATCGGGGGCTACCTCGGCGACACGATGGCGGCCAAGCTGCGCGCGGCGCTGTCGGGCAAGTACTTCGCCAAGCTCCTCTCGCTCCCCCAGCGCTACTTCGACGGCGAGCTCACCGGCACCGTGATCAACCGGCTCTCGCGGTCGATCACCGAGACCACGAACTTCCTCAACATGTTCGCGAACAACTTCTTCCAGATGGTGCTGACCGTGATCGCGATCCTGGCGATCACCGCGTTCTACTCCTGGCCGATCGCCCTGCTGCTCGCCGTGGTCTACCCGATCTTCATGTGGCTGACGACGATCACGAGCGCCAAGTGGCAGGTTCTCGAGGCCGAGAAGAACCACGAGTTCGATGTGGCGGGTGGCCGGTTCGCCGAGGTCATCGGCCAGATCCGGGTCGTGAAGAGCTTCGTGCAGGAGCGTCGCGAGCTGAGCTCCTTCAACGACCGCTACCACCGGACGGTGCTCACGACCAAGCGCCAGTCGACCTACTGGCACGAGATGGACGCGACCCGGCGGGCCGCGTTGAACGTCATCTTCTTCGCGGTGTTCGCGATCATCTTCGTCCAGACCGTGCGCGGCGACTTCACGATCGGCGTGATGTTCCTCCTGATCCAGCTGGTCAACATGGCGCGTCAGCCGGTGTTCTCGATGAGCTACCTCGTCGACTCCTCCCAGCGCGCGGTCGCGGGCAGCCGCGACTACTTCACGGTCATGGAAGAGCTCGCCGAGGCCGACGTGCTGCCGACGACGACGCGCGCCCCGGACGGCCACCGGGCGCCGGCCGCGATCGAGTTCGACTCCGTGTCGTTCGGCTACCCGGGCGGCCAGGAGGTCCTGCGGGACGTCAGCTTCTCGATCCGCCCGGGTGAGCACGTGGCCTTCGTCGGCGAGAGCGGTGGGGGCAAGACGACGCTCGTCAGCCTGCTGCTGCGCCTGTACACCCCGTCGGTGGGCACCATCCGGGTCGCGGGAACGGACACCACCGCCCTGCCGCTCGAGGAGCTGCGGGCCGACATCGGCGTCGTGTTCCAGGACCCGTCGCTCTTTTCCGGCACGATCCACGAGAACATCGCGTACGCCACCCCGGACGCCTCGGTCGACCAGGTCGTCGCCGCTTCGCGATCCGCGAACGCGCACGACTTCATCGCGAGGTTCACCAAGAAGTACGAGGCGCAGATCGGCGAACGGGGCCTGAAGCTCTCCGGCGGTCAGAAGCAGCGCATCGCCGTGGCCCGCGCGATCCTCAAGGACGCCCCGATCCTCATCCTCGACGAGGCGACCAGCTCGCTCGACTCCAAGTCGGAACGGCTGGTCCAGGAGGGTCTCGACCACCTGATGACCGACCGGACCACGCTGATCATCGCCCACAGGCTCTCGACGATCTCGTCGGTCGACCGCATCATCACGCTCCGGGACGGGCGGGTCGACGAGATCGGCACGCCCGAGGAGCTCGCGACCACGGGTGGGATCTACGCGGAGCTGCTGGCCCTGCAGGCATCGGCGACGAAGAAGGACCGCAAGCGGCTCCAGCTGTTCGACATCCGCGCCTAACCGGCCTCGAGCTGGCGGTCGCGATCGCCCGACCCGGTCCCCAGCGCCCGGCCGAGCAGGCCGGGGACCTGGTCCGCGGGGACCGCCGCCGTGAACAAGAAGCCCTGACCGCTCGCGCACCCGACGTCGCGCAGGAAGGCCAGCTGCTCGATGGTCTCGATCCCCTCGGCGACCATCTCCAGGCCGAGCGCCTGGCCCATCGCGACGATCGCTCGGACGAGATCGGCGGAGCGGTCGCCCGGCGTGAGGTCCCGGATGAACGCCCGGTCGATCTTGAACGCGTCGACGGGGAACCGGTGCAGCGTCTCGAGCGACGAGTACCCGGTGCCGAAATCGTCGATGTGCAGCTCGAGGCCGGTCTCGTGCATGTCGCGCATGAGGCGCAGCGCGACCTCCGGACGACGCATGATCACGCCCTCCGTGATCTCGAGGGTGAGGCGGTCCGGGGTCAGGCCGTGACGCTGCAGGCTCGCCAGGACGTGCGCCAGCAGGTCCTTGTGCCAGAACTCGCGGTTGGCGACGTTGACCGCCACGTTGGCGACCGCCGGGCCCCATGCGGCGAGCTGGCGGCAGACCTCCTCGACGATCCAGCGGCCGAGCGGGATCACCAGCCCGGTCTCCTCCATGAGCGGCAGGAACTCGTCCGGCATCACCAGGCCACGCTCGGGATGGTTCCAGCGCACCAGCGCCTCGAACCGGTCGGCCCGGCCGGTGACCAGGTCGACGATCGGCTGGTAGTAGACCTCGAACTGCTCGTCCTCGAGCGCCCGGTAGACCTGCGTCTGCAGCCGCTGCTGATGGACGGCGTGCGCGTGCATCTCGGCGTCGAAGAACGTCACGGTGCCCCAGCCCAGCGCCTTCGCGTGGTACATCGCCGTGTCGGCATCGCGCAGGATGTCCTCGGCGGAGGCGTACTCGGCCGCGCCGGTCGCGATGCCCATGCTCGCCTGGATCGTGATCTCGTGACCGTCGATCTCGATCAGCTCGGCCAGGTCGGCCTGGATCCGCTGGGCGACCCTCAGCACGGCGTCGGGCCGCGCGTCGTGCAGCAGGATCGCGAACTCGTCGCCCCCGAACCTCGCGCCGGTGTCCACCGCCCGCAGCTCGCGGGTGAGTCGCGTGCCGACCACGCTCAGCAGGCGGTCCCCGATCGGGTGCCCCAGGGAGTCGTTGATCGCCTTGAACCCGTCGAGATCAAGGAACAGGACGGCGAACGGCGTCTTCGACCGGTTCCACAGCTCGACCGCATGCTCGAGGCGCTCGAGAAAGACCCGCCGGTTCGGCAGCCCGGTCAGCGGGTCGTAGAGCGAGGCGCGCCGCAACTGCTCCTCGAGGGATCGGCGATCGTCGACGTCGGCGAGCGAGCCCACGATGCGCTCGACGCGGCCTGCACCCGCCGCCACGCCGACCGCGCACGCCAGCATCCACCGGTTGTCGCCGTTCGCGGTGCGGATGCGAAACTCGGCGTCGACGGTCGCGTCCGGACCCATCGCCCCCGGTCGCATGAGGTGGCGCATGGCGGCGAGGTCGTCCGGGTGGACGATGGCGGCCCACTCGGCGAAGCGGTCCGAGCGCGGGCTCGGCTCCAGCCCGAGCAACGCGCAGCAACGGTCGGACAGGTAGAGCGTGCGGGCGCACACGTCGACCTCCCAGTGGCCCTCCCGGGTCGCCCGCGCCGCGAGCGCGTACCGGTCCTCGCTGCGGCGGACCTCGTTCTGCAGCCGCTGGGAGTCGAGCGAGGCGCACAGCAGCGCGGCCCAATGCTGGTAGGTCTCGCGCGCCGAGGTCGTGTCGATCTCGCCGACCACCGCGAGCAGTCCCCAGTCCCGGTCGACGGTGCGCACCGGGACGACGACGCAGACCCGGCCACCCGCGGGCACGCCCGACGCGATGAGCCGCTCCGGCGGGAAGCACGCGGTCGTGACTGCCGTTCCGACCAGACCTGGCAGCACGCCGACCGGATCGAACGTCCCGACGATCTCGAGCGCGTCGCCTGCTGGTCCGTCCGTCCAGAGCGCAAGCACGCCCGCGCTCACATGCGTGCCCGCCAGCCAGCGCAGGTCGCGCGGGTCGAACCGACCGGCGTCGAGCAGCCCGGCGTCCACCACGAACTGCTCCTTGATCGCCAGCTCCGTGGACTCGGCACGGCGCAGGAACTCCCCGGCCTGCGACTTCCACAGTGCGGCCGCGATCCGTGCGGAGGCCAACGTCGACGGGTCGTCCGACGGTGAGTCCAAAGCCCCCATCCGCTGCACGTAGTCCGTCATCGCATCCGTGACCCGGCGCAGGCTGTCAGGTCGTGAGCTGAGGCGCCGAAGTGCGGCACACAGCCCCGCGATCGCCGCCGAGGTCACCACGACGCCCGGCTGCAGCAGCCGCTCGGCGTCGCGCACGGTGGTGAGAACGGCGTCGCGCGTCGGTCCGTCGAGCATGCCGTCGCCCGTGAGCAGGGCCCCGCAGAGCACGTCCTGGAGCTCGTCGCGCAGGATGCCGGGTGAGGCGTCGAGCAACCAGCTCTCGTCGCTCGCCCCCGCGTCACCGGCTTCCGCGATGCAGCCGCAGGACTCGCGTACGGCCACGACCACCGACGGGGAGGTGAACACCGAGTACGGCACGTCCTCGCCGCGGATCTTCGCGAGCACGAGTCGCCCAGCGAGCGCACCGACCTCGTCGAACCGCTGGTTCACGCTCGAGAGCGCGGGGGTGCTGAACGCCCCGGCCTCGATGTTGTCGAACGCGACGATCGCGACGTCCTGGGGGATCGACAGGCCGGCCTCGACCAGGGTGCGCATGAGCCCGATCGCGTTGCGGTCGGTGGCGACCATCAGTGCGGTCGGCCGGCGCGGGCTCGCGAGCAGCTCCTGGGCAGCGCGCACGCCACCCGCCTCGGCGTTGTCCGACGCGCCGTAGACGAGCGCGGGGTCGATCACGAGGTCGTGCGTGGCAAGCGCCCGCGCGAACGCGGCTCGGCGCTCGCGTACGTCCTGCTGCGCGAGGTTCCCGACGAACCCGATTCGCGTGTGGCCGTGACCGATCAGGTGCTCGACCGCCGCGAACGTGCCGCCGTGGTTGTCCGGCATCGCCACCGGGGCGTCGAAGTCCGCCATCTGGGTGCTGGCCAGGACGACCGGTACCCCGCAGTCGCGCAGCCGACGCAGATAGTCCGCATCCACCGCCGTCGTGATCGAGACGACCCCGTCGACCTGGGACCACGCGACCGGGAGGGCGAAGTCACCGGGTGTGCCCGGCTCGTCCTGGGGTGCGCTGGCCGGCAGGGTCTCGACCACCACGAGGCGCGCCCGTGCGCCCGTGATCTCGCGCGTGAGGCCGGCGAGAAGCTCCCCGAAGTAGTGGCCGCCGACGCTGGGCGTCAGCGCGAGCACCGTCATCGGGGTCGTCATGGATCGTCTCTCCGGGGGCATCCGTGGCGGCGCACTCTGAGCAGACCGCACGGCGCCGCGCCGACGGGGCTCCGTGCTCGACCCATCGACCTCCGCACCCCGGATCTGAGCACCGCCAGCATCTCACTTCGCGCACCGGCCCGCGGCGCACGGGTCGAGCGCATCGGCACGGGGCCGCGCCAGCTCGGTCAGGGGCAGGCGACCCATTCGTCCGTGCCGTCGGTGAATACCTGGCGCTTCCAGACCGGCAGGAGCCGCTTGACCTCGTCGACCAGCAGCGCGGCCGCGGCGAACGCCTCGGCGCGGTGCGCGGCCGACACCGCGACCGCGAGCGCGCAGTCACCGACGGCCAGCTCGCCGAGCCGGTGGGAGACCGCGAGCGCATCGACCTCGGTGCGTGCGGCGACGTCGGCCGCGACCCGCGCGAGGATCTCCCCCGCACTGGGGTGGGCCACGTACTCGATCCGGGCGACCGCGCGGCCGCCGTCGTGGTCGCGGACCGCGCCGGAGAAGGTCACGACGGCGCCGGCGCTGGCCCGTGCCACCTCGTCGGCGTGCGCGGCGGGATCGATCAACGCCGTGGTGACCTGCGCGCGCACAACCGCCCGCGCCGGTGGCGTGATCCGCGACGTGTCACGCGCCGCGTCGGTCAGAGGGTTCTGCATCGGGTCAGCGTAGGGCCCCGTGCCGTCGCCGCCTGCGTCGCTCACCACTCGCCAGCCTCGGTGACCATCACCTGGACCAGCTCACCGGCGGCCACGGTGGTGACGTCCTCGGGCACGACCACGAGCGCATTCGAGCGAGCGAGCGCGCCGACGAGGTGCGAACCGGCACCCCCGACCGGCCGGACCACGCGTCCCTCGCCGGCTGTCTCGAGCCGCGCCCGCACGAACTGCCGACGGCCCGACGGCGATCGCAGCGGCTCGAGCAGCCGCGCCTGCACGGTCGGTCGTGCGATCTCGGCATGCCCGAGCAGGCGGCGCAGCACCGGCCGGACGAACACCTGGAACGAGACGTAGGCGCTGACCGGGTTGCCCGGCAGCGTGATGACCGGGGTGCGGTCCGGCCCGAGCACACCGTGCCCCTGCGGCTTGCCCGGCTGCATCGCCACGCGCTCGAACGTCACCGTCCCGAGACCGCCGAGCGCCGCCTTGACGACGTCGTACGCGCCGACGCTGATCCCCCCGCTGGTCAGCACGAGATCGACCCCGGGCAGGGCGTCGTCCAGCGCACGCAAGAGCGCGTCCGGGTCGTCGTGGACCGCCGCGAGCCGCCGGACGGTGCATCCGGTCTGCAGCACCGCCGCCGCCAGCATCAGGGAGTTGGAGTCGTAGATCTGGGCGGGCCCGAGCGCGGCCCCGGGCGGCACGAGCTCCGAGCCGGTCGAGACGACCAGCACGTGCGGGCGCCGGTGCACGAGCACCGCGCCCGGACCGACCGACGCGATGAGGCCGACCCCGGTCGGGTCCACAGCCGTGCCCCGGCGCAGGACGACGTCCTGCGCGCCGACGTCGCCCGCACGCCGTCGGATGTTCGCTCCGGTCTCAGGCTGGCGGTAGATCCGCACCCGCTCGGTGCCCGCGTCCGTCCACTCCACCGGCACGACCGCATCGGCGCCGACCGGGACCGGTGCCCCCGTCATCACCCGCACGACGGCGCCCGGGGTGGCCGCCGGGGCGACCGTGCCGGCGGCGACGTCACCCACGACCGCCAGCTCGACGGGACTGTCGTCGCTCGCACCGACGAGGTCCTTGCGCTGCACGGCATAGCCGTCCATCGCGGAGTTGTCGAAGACCGGGAGGTCGATCTGGGAGACGACGTCCGCGGCCAGCACGGCGCCGAGCGCGTCGAGGAAGTCCACGGTGACCGGCTCGAGCGCGCCGACGCCGTCCAGCAGGTCACGCAGATGACCGTCAACGCTCTTCACAAGGCAGCTCCCGCCAGTTCCCGGCGCGCGACGCGCCCGTCCGTTGTCTCCCGCGAGGGTATCCGCGTCGTCGGGTCGACCGGCCGCAGCACCGATCGGCCGCCGCACCGATCGGCTCAGTTGAATCGCGCGGAGAACTCCGACGCCGTCATCGGGCGGGCGAAGTAGTAGCCCTGCGCGCGCTCGCACCCGATCTGGACCACCTCGTCTGCCTGGGTCGCCGTCTCGACCCCCTCGGCCGTGACCGTCTTGCCGAGGTCGTGGGCGAGGTGCGTGATCGCGGCCACGAGAGTGCGGGCGTCGGGGGCGCTGCCCAGGTCGGAGATGAAGGACTGATCGATCTTGACGACGTCGACCGGGAAGCGACGCAGATAGCTCAGCGAGCTGAACCCGGTGCCGAAGTCGTCCAGGGCGAGCCGGGTCCCGATCCGCTGGAGCTCGCCGAGCACGCTCAACGCCCGATCGCCGTCGGCCACGAAGATGCCTTCCGTCACCTCGAGCACCAGCGCCGCCGGGTCCATCCCCGTCTGGTAGAGCACGGTCGCGACGATCGCGTCGAAGCCGGGGGCCATCAGCTGTCGGGCCGAGACGTTCACGGACAGGTCGAGCGGGCGCCCCGGCCGCTCGGCGAGCCAGGTCGCCCAGTCACGGCAGCTCTGCTCGAGCACCCACGTGCCGATCTCGACGATCAGCCCGCTCCGCTCCGCGAGAGCGACCGCCGTGGCAGCGTTCACCGGTCCCCGTTCGGGGTGGGTCCAGCGCAGCAGGGCTTCGACGCCTGTCACCGTCCCGTCCGCCGCCCGGACGATCGGCTGGTACGCGACCTCCAGCTCGGCCCGCGCGAGCGCCTCGTGCAGGTCGCGCTCGAGGTTGCGGCGATCGAGCACCTCCTCGGCCAGAGGGAGGTCGATCACCTGGTGCGTCGCTCCGCCCTGACGCTTGGCCTGGTGCATCGCGGTGCCCGCCTGCAGCACGAGATCGTCCGTGACCGCCTCGCCCGGCCCGGAGTAGGCGATGCCGACGCTCGCGGTCACCGTGAGCTCGAGCCCCGACAGCACGAACGGAGTGCTGAACGCGTCGTCGATCTGGCCCACGAGACCCTCGACGTCGGAGGCGTACGCCAGGTCTTCGCACAGGAACACGAACTCGTCGCCGGAGACGCGCGCCATGCTGTCACCGGGCCGCACGAGGGCAGAAAGGCGCGCGGCGACCGCGATCAGCAGGTCGTCGCCGAACCGGTGCCCGTACGTCTCGTTGATCCGCTGGAAGCCGTCGAGGTCGACCACGAGCACCGCGACCGCCGTCTGCGCGCGCTGCCCGCGCGCGGACGCCAGCGCGAGACGCTCCTGCAGGAGCAGCCGGTTGGGGAGACCGGTCAGCGGATCCCGGACGGACTGCTCGCGGAACCAGGTCTCGGCGTGCAGGGCCTCCCGCCGCGACCGCGCGTTGAGCAGATAGGCCGCGGCGACGTCGGCGAGCGTCTGGGCCACGTCCTGGGAGGACTGATCGAGCGAGCCCGGATCGTCGCAGTACAGCGTCAAGGCACCCAGGCGGGCCGCACCGTGGCACATCGGGAACGCGAACGCCGCGGCCGACCCGGCCACCAGCGAGGCCCAGGCTCGGAACCGGTCGTCGTCGTGCAGCTCGGGGACCAGGACGGCCGCGCCCGTGGTGACGGCGGTGCGACCCGGCGCACCGCCTGCCGCGACCTGCTGCCGCTCGGAGGCGAGGGTGCGCTCGTCGGAGGCCGCCACCTGCTGCGCCGTCAGCTCGCGCGAGTACAGCGTCACACCGGCGCCGGCGACCGGCAGCAGACCCGCCGCCCGCTCCGCCAGGCGGTCGACCATCGCCTGGACGGACATCTCCGCGAGCATCGTGCGGGCGAACTCCCCCAGCACCGCCGACAGGCTCTGCTCCTGGACCACGTTCACTCCCGACCCGGTTGATGCGCCCCGTTTGATCCTACGTCGCCGTTTTCGCCCCGTTATCTGCCGGTTGCGCTAGATTCTCGAGATAATTTGCGCACGTCCACGATCACCAAGGAACTCGACCTGGCGAGGAGTCTGCGATGGCGCAAGACGAAGAGGACGCCCCCCTCGGATTCCCCGAGGCGGCCGCCGACAAGGGTCTCAAGAGCGGCGCGCTCGGGCTCGTGTCCAGCATCGTCGTCGGGATGGCCTCCACCGCGCCGGCGTACAGCCTGGCCGCGAGCCTGGGGTTCGTGGTGGCCACGACGAACGGCAACGGCATCGTCGGGGTGAAGGCCCCCGCCGTGATGCTGCTCGCCTTCGTCCCGATGTTCCTCATCGCGATCGCCTACAGCGAGCTCAACAAGGCCGAACCGGACTGCGGCACGACCTTCACATGGGCGTCGCGGGCGTTCGGGCCGTGGGTCGGCTGGCTCGGTGGCTGGGGGATCATCGCCGCGGACGTCATCGTCATGGCGAACCTCGCCCAGATCGCGGGGTCCTACACGTTCAGCCTGTTCGGCGCCGACAGCCTCGCCGCGAGCACGTTGTGGAGCACGGTCGCGGGCATCGTGTGGATCATCATCATGACGTACATCTGCTACCGCGGGATCGAGGTCTCGGCCCGGATCCAGTACGCGTTGCTCGGCATCGAGGTCCTCATCCTCGTCATCTTCTCCGTGATCGCCCTGAGCAAGGTCTACGGCGGCACTGCGCCGGCCGGCTCGATCACGCCGAGCTTCGAATGGATGGTGCCGCGCGGGCTGACGATGAGCGCCGTCGTGACCGCGACCCTCATCGCCGTGTTCATCTACTGGGGCTGGGACACCGCGGTCTCGATCAACGAGGAGACCTCGGACCCGGAGACGACCCCCGGCCGGGCGGCCATCATCTCCACGGTGCTGCTGCTCCTGACGTACGCCATCGTCAGCGTGGCCACCGTGGCCTTCGCCGGGGTCGGCACCGAGGGCATCGGGCTCGGCAACCAGGCCAACTCCGACGACGTGTTCAACGCGCTCGGCCCGACAGTCTTCGGCGGGTCCGGGTTCGGCAAGATCATGGAGTCGTTGCTGGTCATCTCGGTGCTGACGTCCGCGTCGGCGTCGACCCAGACGACCATCCTGCCGACGGCCCGCACCGCCCTGGCGATGGGGGCCTTCCGCGCCCTGCCCGCCAAGTTCGCCCGGATCCACCCGCGGTACCTCACCCCGACGGACGCGACGATCTGGATGGGGGCGGTCTCGATCCTCTTCTACGTCGGCCTCACCCTGGTCAGCGAGAACATCCTCGGCGACTCGATCTCGGCGGTCGGCCTGATGATCGCCTTCTACTACGGCATGACCGGGTTCGCGTGCGTCTGGTTCTACCGCCGGTCGATCGTCAAGGGTGGGCGCGACCTGTGGATGAAGGGTGTGCTGCCGTTGGGCGGCGGGCTGATGCTGCTCGGCGCGTTCGTGGTCGCCTCCTACCAGTACGCCCAGCCGGACTACGGCAACACCACGATCTTCGGGATCGGCGGCGTCTTCGTGGTCGGGATCGGCGCGCTCGCGGTCGGCGCCGTCCTCATGGTCGTGTGCCGCCTGACCGCGCCGGCCTTCTTCCGCGGCGAGACGCTGGAACGACGCGGTGCCCACGACCTGGTCCTCGCCGGCATCACCTACGAGCCCTCGAGCGAGCGCGAGGCCCTGCGGCTGCCTGACTCCGGGCTGCCCGACCTGATCATCGCGCCCGACCTGTCCAACCTGCCCGACGGGGCCACCGCCATCAACACCGAGACCGGCGAACGGTTCCGGCGGCCCGCCGACCCGCGGGAGCGGCCCGACGACCCGCTGTGACTCAGGCGGCTCCGGCCGACACCCGCGCCACGATCGACACGGCCGTGTCCCAGTACTTCGCATAGTGGTTCGGGTCGGCGTTGCGCTGCACCGCGTGGGCGACGGCGGTCGGCGTCATCGCGTCGCGGCCCGGCACCGCGGCCAGCGCGGTGAAGAAGCTCGTAGCGCTGGCCCTCGGGTCCATCCGGTCCGCGAGGCTCCCCCACGCGCCGTTGTCGCGCTGCTGGAACAGTCCCCGGCTGTCCGGCCCGGCCACGTCGCCGTGGTCGACGACCGTCAGCGAGGATTCCCCGAGGGCCGTCATGACGCCGATCGTCTGGTCGCGCACCGACAGCCCCATCGCCTGGCCGGCCCGGATGATCGACGCGGCGTTGGTCAGCTGCTCGGCGCTCACGGTGCCGGTCGCGGCCGAGCTCGTTCCCGCGACCTCGGTGGCCAGGACCGAGGCGAAGCTCGCCGTGCCCGACGTCGTGGCGGACGACGTCGCGACGGCCTCGGTCACGGACGATGCCGCGGCAGCGGACCGCTGCGGCCCGAGGGAAGCAAGGGTGTTCTGGATCGCGGCGATGCGGCCGGTGATTGCGGCGATCGAGTCCACGGGCGTCCTGTCGTGAGGCGGGTTGGGTCCGGCGTACCCATCGACCGCGAGCGCAGGGGTGTGAGCCCGCGGGCAGACGAAGAGGAGCACACGGGTCGACCACACCGGGACAGACCGGGGGAATCTGGGTCGGATTTCCCTTGTGCCGGACCTGCCGCGCTGCAAAGGTCAGACATCGATCCGCCGGGCCGCGGATCGCCCGCGGGGGCGCGGTGCAGCCCCGAGCACAAGGGAGTGCGACATGGACGCAGGACGCTTCTCGGGACTCACCGCGATCGTCACGGGCGCGGGGTCCGGCATCGGTCGGGCGACCGCGGTGCGGCTGGCCGCGGAGGGCGCGCACGTCGTGGCCAGCGACCTCATGCCCGGGCGGGTCGCGGAGACGATCGGGATCATCACGACGGCGGGCGGGTCGGGCGTGGGCGCGGTCGGCGACATCACCGATCAGAGCCACGTCGACGCGCTCGTGGCCGACGCCGGCGCCCGGGTGGACGTCCTGGTGAACTGCGCCGGGATCATGGACGCGTTCCTGCCCGTCGGCGAGCTCGACGACGTCACCTGGGAGCGGGTCCTCGACGTGAACCTCACCGCCCCGATGCGGACCACGCGCGCCGTCCTGCGGCTCATGACGGCGGCGGGCTCCGGGTCGATCGTCAACGTCGCCTCGGCCGCGTCGCTGCGCGCGGGTGCCGCGGGCACCGCGTACACCGCCTCGAAGCACGGCGTCATCGGCCTGACCCGATCGACGGCCGTGCTCTACCGTGCCGCCGGGATCCGGTGCAACGCCGTGCTGCCGGGCGCCGTCGCGACGAACATCGGGGCCACCGCGGCGCCGAAGTCGGACTTTGCGATGTCGGTGCTCGGTCCGCTGATGGCGATCATCCCGCCGGTCGCGCAGCCCGAGGAGCTGGCCGCCGCGATCTGCTGGCTGGCCAGCCCGGACTCCCCGAACGTCACCGGCGCAGTGCTGAGCTCGGATGGTGGTTGGTCCGCCATCTGACGGTGGAGAATCGTCGTCACGGACACGCGACGTCCGGGGACGGCGAGAGGACGACCATGCAGCGAGCGCCCGGCCCGACCACCCGAGCGGTGCCCGCGGCACGATCGGCCGAGTACGACGCCTTCGGGCCGTGGATCGACGAGATCCGCGACCCGGCGGACGTGCCCCGGCTGTACCGAGACCACCCGCTGGACCTGGCGAACCTCCGGCTCGTCCTGAAGGTGCCGCGGAACGTGGCTCGCCGGGATGCGACGCCCGACATGGACCTGTACGACCATCTCCTTGCCGTCGGGCCGGCGAGCATGACCGTGCTGAGCCGGCAGGGGGACGGGTACTCCGAACGCCGCGTCGCGTTCGACGACATCGCGGCCATCTCCGACAGCGTGAACCTGCTCGATGGCCGGCTGGTCGTGCACACCCTCAGCGGCCCGGCGGTCACGGTCGGCTACAACGGCGCTTCCCGGCAGGTCGTCGCCCGCCTCGTGCGAGTGCTGCGCGAGCTGTCCATGGAACCCGTAGCCGCCCGGCCTCCGGGCACCAGGCAGTCGCTCGGCGCCGACGTGCCAGCCCTGGAGCTGCGCGACCTGGGAGATCGCGACGTCGCTCTGGTCACCCTCAGTCGCGAGGTGCTGCGATCGGAACCCGGGCTGCGGGTCCTCGCGGCGCACGGTCGGATCGTCCGTATCCCGCGCGGCGGCGCGGCCACCCGTGCGCTGCACCTCGCCCGCCCGATGACGCTCCAGGGCGCGATCGTGTGCGGCGACGCGGACCTGCGGCTGATCCTGGGACGCCGCCAGTGGCTCGTCCGGGGCAACCGGACGGAGCACTCGCTCTCGCAGCTCACCGTTCCGCTCGCACGGTTCGAGGCCGCAACGGTCCGCGACCACCCCCGCTACCTCGGTGTGCGCGTCGTGACCCTGCGCGCGGGCGAGGCCAGGCTCGACGTCCCGGTGCCGACCGGCTCGGCTGCCGAAGAGGTCCTGCTCGCGTAGGAAGTTGGTCCCTGGTCGGGCGTTTTTGGCAACCTATCGTTAGCCCGAAGACGGATACCGAAAGTGCTGGCCCGGCAATCGGGCAACCGCCTGACACGGGACAGTTCGGGGACAATGATGACGAGTACTCACCCCGAAACTCCCTGCGAGATTTCGAATTGAAAGCGCTCCTCGGAGCGAAGATAGGCGGCCCCCGGGGCGAGAATCTGTGCCTGGAGAGCGAACTACTCTGAAGGGGTCATTGTGGACAAAGTCATGGACCTGGACGCGGCGATGGAGAACGTCCGCGACGGGGCGACCATCATGCTCGGCGGCTTCCTCGGCATCGGGTCGCCCCTGCGCGCGATCGACAAGCTGGTCGAGATCGGCGTCAAGGACCTGACCGTCATCTCGAACGTCAATGCCCACCCGGGCGGTGGATTCGACATGGAGGCGCTGTACCGGCACAAGCAGGTGAAGAAGTTGATCACCTCGCACGCAGGCACGTGCCAGATCGCCATGGAGCAGTTCGCCGCGGGCGAGATCGAGGTCGAGTACTTCCCCATGGGGACGTTCGTCGAGAAGATCCGGGCCGCGGGTGCCGGGCTGGGCGGCGTACTCACCGCCACCGGCGTCGGGACGCTCGTCGAAGAAGGCAAGCAGAAGCTCATGATCCGGGGCAAGGAATACCTGCTCGAATTGCCGCTGCGCGCCGACTTTGCATTCATCAAGGGCTACCGCGGCGACCGCTACGGAAACATTCAGTACCGCGGCGTGTCGCTGAACTCGAACCCCGTCATGGCCACCGCCGCCGACTTCACCGTGGCCGAGGTCAACGAGATCGTCGAGCTCGGTGAGATCCCGCCGGAGTCCGTCGGCACGCCGAGCGTCTACGTGAACGCCGTCGTCCAGGGCAACACGATGGATGAGCACCAGCGGGCCTACACCGATCAATGGGTTCGGTCAGGGCAGCTCAAGTAGTCCACCGCTCGTCAGCGAAGGAGGTATTGCAGACATGGAAGCACGAGAAGTCATCGCTCGACGCGCCGCCAAAGAGCTCCGGAACGGCCAGGTCGTGAACCTGGGCATCGGGATCCCGACCGGGGTCGCCAACTACCTGCCCGACGGGGTCCAGCTCGTCCTGCAGTCCGAGAACGGGTGCCTGATGTTCGGCCCCTCGCCGAGCCTCGGCGAGCAGGACGCGGACATCGCGAACGCCGGCGGTCAGCCGATCACCCTCCTGCCCGGCGCGGCGGTGTTCGACCTCACCACGTCGTTCGGGATCATCCGGGGCGGGTTCGTCGACGCGACCGTCCTCGGCGCGCTGGAGGTTGACCAGGAAGGCAGCATCGCCAACTGGGCCCGACCCCTGGCACCCGGTCGCTACACGCCCGGAATGGGCGGCGCGATGGACCTGCTCGCCGGTGCCCGCCGGGTGATCGTGACCTTGCAGCACTCCAGCAAGTCCGGCTCGAAGATCCTCAAGAAGTGCACCCTGCCGATCACAGGCCGCGGCGTGGTCGACGTGATCGTCACCGAGAAGGCCGTGTTCGAGGTGACGCCGGAGGGTCTGGTCCTGACCGAGGTCCTGGAGGGCCTGACCGTCGACGACATCCGCGCGATCACCGAGGCCGACTTCACGGTCTCCGACACGCTGTGCGCCTATCAGGTCTGATTCCTCCGACGAGCGGCGGCCTGCTGGGAGTCCAGCCAGGTCGCCGCTTCGGTAGCGGGGGCCCGAAGGCCGTCAGGCGCCTTCAACCCCCCAGCCCGCCGGGAGCAGCGGAACCGCCTGAACGCGACTGACGACGTCGGCGGGCTGTCCGGTTCGGGCCGCCTCCTGCGTCGCGAGCATCGCCTCGAGCACGTGGTACGCCAGCGCCCCCGATGCTCGCTCGGGCACCCCGGCGCGGACCGCGCGGACCAGGTCGACCACCCCGGCCCCTCGCCCCGATCCGCCGGGTGCGATCGGCGCGAGGACCTGAGAGGTCCCGTCGGGCGCGAAGACCTCGCTGTCGCCGCCGAACTGGTTGGGGTCCGGCAGCCGCAGCGCGCCGGCAGTCCCGGTGACCTCGAGCGCGACCCGCATGATCGGGGTGTCGAAGCTCAGGATCACGTCGGCGACCCCGCCGTCGACGAACTCGTACAGCGCCGTGACGTGGGTCGGCACGTCGACCCCGAAGCTCTGGCCCGCTCGCGGTCCGGTCTGCACGACCCGGGTGGCGGTGCCCTGGATCGCCGTCGCGCTGACGCGGCGGACGGAACCGAACACCTGCACCAGCGCCGTGAGGTAGTACGGGCCCATGTCGAGCAACGGTCCGCCGCCGTGCGTGAACAAGAACTCCGGGTTCGGGTGCCACAGGTTCGGGCCGCCGTACTGGAAGTTCGCGAACGCCGACCGGGGGGTCCCGATCTGCCCGGACCGGACGATCTGCAGCGCGGACTGCAGCCCGGTGCCGAGGAACGTGTCGGGGGCGCACCCGAGTCGGACGCCCCGGGCCTGGGCCAGGTCGAGGAGCTCGCGACCGTCGGCCCCCGTCAGCGCGAGCGGCTTCTCGCTCCACACGTGCTTGCCCGCCTCGAGAGCCCGCGCGGTGAGCTCGCGGTGCACCTGCGGCACGGTGAGGTTGACCACGACGTCGATCGCGTCGTCGCGCAGCATCTCGTCGTAGGAACCCGACCCGGCGACGCCGAACTCGTCCGCCTTGGACCGGGCGCGCGCCGCGTCCCGGGAGGCGACGTACCGCACCTCGACGTCGGGGGCGGCGGTGAGCATGGCGAGGTACTGGCCGGAGATGTCGCCTGCCCCGACGATGCCGATCCCGGCCCTGGTCGGTGTCACGAGGCGGACCGCACCTCGGCCCACAGCTGCTCGTAGCACAGGGCCGCGCGGCTGAACGGCGCGAACGCGGGTACGGGTGCTCGGCGCTCGGCCATCTGCTCGATAATCGACAACGCCGGGATCACGGTCTCGGCGACGTCGGCGCCGTCCCGGTCGAAGGTCTCGATCACGTCGCGGTGCAGCCGCTTGCGCCGGTCGGCCATCGAGAAGAACGCGACCAGCTCGGGGCGCGGCTTGACCGAGTCCGCGACGAAGGTCTTGAGCTGCTCGAACGTGCGCAGCGACAGCGTCGCGGGGATCAGCGGCACCAGCAGGGTGTCGGCGGCGTGCAGCACGTTCTCGCTCATCAGCGAGATGCTCGGCGGGCAGTCGAGGAAGACGACGTCGTAGTCGTCCGTGAAGCCGTCCAGCAGCTGACCGAGCCGGCGGGTCCGCTTCTTCGCGTCGTCGAGGTCGAGGTCCATGTTCCGGTAGCTGAAGTCCGCGGGCAGCAGGTCGAGGTTGTCGAAGTCGGTCGCCTTGATGGCCGCCTCGATCGGTCGCTTGCCGGAGACCAGTCCGTGCCCGCCCCCCTTGACCCGAGGCCGCACGCGGAACAGGAAGGTCGCCGCGGCCTGCGGGTCGAGGTCCCACAGCAGCGTCCGCTGCCCCTCGCGCGCGGCGAGGTACGCCAGGTTCACCGCCGTGGACGTCTTGCCGACCCCACCCTTGATGTTGTACGTCGCGAAGATCTTCACGTTCCTCCTCCGAGTCGATGCAGCCGGGCAGCGGTCGTGCCGGACGTCTGCACGAAGTCGGTGAATGCGCGGTCGAACTCGCGGCGGGCCCGCGCCTGCTCGGCGTCCAGGTGTGTGATCAGCTCACCGAGCGCGAGCAGCGCCGCGGCTGGAACGCCCTCGAGCATCATCTCGTCGGCGAACTCGCGCAGGGCGCGATGCTGGACCTCGGCATCCTGGAACCGACCGAGGACGTCCTGCAGCCCCTTGAGGTCGGCTATCGCCTTGCGGCCGGTCCTGGGTTCGGCGACCGGTTCGAACACCTCGAGCGCGTACCGCAGCGCCTTGCACCGCCCCCGGAGCCGGTGCAGGTCATCCGCGGGCGAGGCGGCCGAGATCGACGTGCCGTCGCGCACGACCCGGCGGTGCGCCCGGTCGAGCTGGCGCCCCGCGAGGACCCCGGCCGAGATGACGTCGTTCCCCGCTTCGCCACCATCCTCTCCGGCGGCACCGCCGGGCCGACCGTCGACCGATTCCGCAGCAAGCTCCGCCAACGCCATGTCCCAGCCGGTCTGGAGCCGCCGGAAGCGCGCCGACCGGAGTCCGCGCACCATCGTCGCGCGGGCGGCCGAGCGGCGCCGCGCAAGGTGCAGGGCGAACGGCCGGAGATCTGCAGGGTCGGCCGCGACCAGCCAGCCCGCCATCGTCGGCAGCCCCAGCACGTACACGTCCAGGTCACGGACCGGGGTGGTGAGGGCGCCGACCCACGCGAACTCCGGCTCCCAGTCGCTGCGCCACCGCGCCGGCACGACCGACCGACCGAGGCGGAGCGTGGTGCGGGTTCGTCGCAACGCAACCCGGAACTCATGCAGGAACTCGGTGTCGACATCGGCCAGGACCCCCGGCAGGTTGGCCCGCATCGCGGCCTCGAACGCGATCAACGCGTCGGTCAGGACCACCACCGCCGGCCGGTCCGGACCCGCCTGGACCGGCTGCACGTCGGCGACCTGGTCAGGCGCGGCGGGCTCGACCGGTCGCAGCCCGCCGCGCAGGAGCAGCCGTGCGACCCGGCGGGCGTCGTCGTCGTATCCCCGCAGCGCCTGGATCGTGAGCACGACCGGGCGGCCGTCGTCCCCGATGGGCTCGTCGACGTCGACCCGAGCGACGGTCTTGCCCTCGCCGTCCTGCAGGTCCCAGCGCTGCCACGAGCGCAGGTCGTCGGCGACGACCGTGAGCGCCCTGATCCCGAGGACCGGTACCACCTCGTCCGCGAGCGGTCCGGCGGGCAGCGCCTCCGCGAGCGCGGGCCACCGCAGGTCACCGACCACGGCCACGGCCTGCGACCCGTCCGCCCGGCCCAGCACGAGCCGTCGCGACCGGGGGGCCGTCTGATCGTCCAGGGTCAGCCCGGCGGCACCCATCCGCCGATCGGCCGTGTCGAGGCGACGGCAGCGGACCCGTCGGACCGGGCCCCGGGCGATCGTGTAGCGACCGGCGAGCTCGTCGGCGACCGCGCCGAGGTCGAGCCGACCCGCATCGGCTCCCTGAAAGACTCGGGTCGGGCTCGTCATGGTGGCTTCACCCTAGCGTCCGGGGGCTCCGCAACCGGGCAGATCGGGCGCCCGCCGGGCGCGCCCCGGGCGCGGCGCGCAGCTACAGAACGTTGACGGCCCGCGCCACGACCAGGGTCGCCAGGGCCAGGGAGATCAGCGACTCCATGATCATCAGGACCTTCGCCCAGCGTCGGAGCGCGGACACGTCCGTCGGGCCGAACGCCGTCGCGGTGTTGAACGACAGCGCGAGGTAGTCCACGAACTGCGGCCGCCACGAGGCCGGGGCGAGCTCGGGGTACGTCATCTCGGGGAACACGAAGGCAGGGTGGCGCAGGCCGTGCGCCGCGCGCGCGCCCGCGCCGCCGCCGTCGAAGTCCCAGAACCACAGCGCGAAGGCCAA
The DNA here is from genome assembly GCF_045689905.1 of Pengzhenrongella phosphoraccumulans. Classification (NCBI taxonomy): domain Bacteria; kingdom Bacillati; phylum Actinomycetota; class Actinomycetes; order Micrococcales; genus Pengzhenrongella; species Pengzhenrongella phosphoraccumulans. The sequence goes on from NZ_CP144210.1 coordinate 326,237, forward strand.
GATGTTCGTCAGCCACACGATCGCGCCGGTCGCGAGCAGCTGGCTGGCGGTCTCGAACGTTCCTGACTTCAGGATGCCGTTCACGAGCCGAACGGCGGAGATCCCGTTCACGAGGGTGATCATCCCGATCATCAGACCAGTCGTCACCCGCAACCAGCGTCGGTCCCGATCGATCAGGCCTGGGTCGCCGGCGATGAGCACCACCAGGAACACGACGAGGAACGCCGGGTAGAGCCAGTGCGGCGCGACCCGGAAGTGCTCCGGGAGCAGCTGGTGCAAGATGCCCGCGGTGAGCGCCGCGGCCGCCATCGGCCACCGATGCTCCCCCACCGTGCGCGTTGCACCCTGCTCACCGCTCGCGGCGGCGACGTCGTCGACCATCTCGGCTCTGACCACCCGCCGCCGCGCCGCGGAGCTCAGGCGTCGATCGACTTCATCTCCCGACCGTGCACCGTCACGGCCCAGATCACCAGCACGTCGAGCGCGATCATGATCGTCGACCAGACCGGGTAGGCCGCCATGAACCCGATGTTCACGATGGCACTGACGAACGCCACCAGGACAGCGACGACCCGGGCCCACATCTGACCGGTGAACAGCGCGATCCCGGCGATCGCGACCAGCGACCCGAGGATCACGTGCGTCCAGCCCCACTGGGTGTAGTCCAGCTGCACCGTCAGCCCGCTCGCACCGACGAGGTAGTACTCGTCCTGGACGAGCGCGATGATGCCCTGGATCACGTGGAAGACCCCGAGCAGCAGCATCATCGTGCCGGCGAAAGCGATCCAGCCGACCCACCCCGAAGGTGCTGGCTCGGTCCGCCACGACGCTTCCTGCTCCGTCTCGTGCCGTATGTCACTCATGTCAACTCCTTCTCGATGTGAACTTGAGTGCCAGCACCAGCGTCGTCCGGGGGCGAAGCCAGCGGCCTCATCCGCCGGGGGTGAGAGTCCGAGGCACCCGTTCACCCAGTCCGGATGATCGATCGAGCTCATCGACGCCGTCGTCCTCGTCCGGAACACCGACGGCAAGGTCCGGTTCGACGAAGACCGCGGACCCCAGCGGGAAGAAGTGGGCCACGCGGGGCGCCATCGCGGGCGGGCTCGTCGGGGGCGCCGTACGGCAGGACGTCACCGCCGGGGTCAGCCACGGGTGAGTGGGAGCGGGTTCTCAGCGGGCGCATAGGCAGGGGTCAGGGCGCACCCAGAGCGCCGGTGCATCGTCATGGGCATGAAGCGCATCGTTGTCGCCACCGGCACCACCCTCTCGGGCCTCGTGCTCCTGCTCTCCTACGGGACCAGCATCGCTCACCTGGCCAACGCGGCCACGGCGAGCACCAGCACCGCCGGGAGCGCCACCTCGTCTGCCCCCGCCGCAACCGGGACGACGACGTCCGCGACCGCCACCTATGACGGCGCGGCCGCGTCGACGCAGTTCGGCGACGTCCAGGTCCGGGTCACGGTGACCGCCGGCAAGGTCACCGCCGCCGAGGCGATCAGCTACCCGAACTCGAACGGTCACGACCAGCAGATCAACTCGTACGCGATCCCGGTGCTCAACAAGGAGGCCGCGGCCGCCGGCTCTGCGAACATCTCGATGGTCTCGGGCGCGACCTACACCAGCGGTGGCTACGTGAAGTCGCTGCAGAGCGCGCTCGACCAGGCCGGTCTCTGAGCAGGAGATCCGGTCGCCTCTCAGCCGGGCGTCGACGCTCCGGTGCGGATCGCCTCGCGCGCCTCGGTCCGCAGATCCTGGACCGTCCGACCCGATCCGCCCACGAGGGTCGCGATCCCGGTCGACCGGAGCTCGACCGCGATGCGTTCGGCGGCTGGGCCGACGGCATCGGTCGTCACCGTGATGACCGCCAGGTCGACGTCGTGCTCAGCGCAGAAGCGTACGAGCTCCTCGCCCGGCAGGTCGCTGCCGAGGTGCTGAACGGCCCAGTTGTCCGCACGCAGCGCGGCCGCCGCCATGGCCGAGGGCAGGTTGTGGAGGTCCCCCGACATCGCGGCCACCACGACGTTCCCCCGACGCCGGCCCCGGGGTTCCGGCTGGACGTGACCGAGCAGTCGCTCGACGATGGCCGACGCCCGGTGCTCGACCCAGATGGAGGATTCCCCGGCACGCCAGGCCGCCCCGATCCTTCGTAGCGCCGGCGAGACGACGTCCTGCAGGACGGTGGCGAGCGGGACGCCCTTCTCGATCAGCGTCGTGGCAATGCGGCGGGCAGCCGACTCGTCCCCCGCGACGAGCGCGACATGCAGACGCTCCGCCTCCCTGTCCAGGTGCTCAGCCCGGTGCGCCGACCTCCCTGCCCGCGGCACTGCGGGCTCGTCTCGATGCCGCGCGAACTCCGCCAGCGCCGCGCGGTCGATGACGTAGCGCCCGCGGACCATCGTGGCCGGCAGCACCCCCGACGTCACCCACTTGTAGGCCGTCTGGTAGTGCACTCCGAGCTCCCCGGCGGCTTCACGGAGCGGCAGTGAACGAGGGTCGACCACCTGCCGATCATAGCGATGAAACTCATAAAAAGTATATCTAGACTAAATCGGACTAAAACTGGTAGAGATGACTCCACCAGGTCCGGGCTTCCGCCAGGACACGTCCCAAGGAGCCACTGATGGATCCCATGCTCGTGCTGACCGCAGGGCAGTTCTCCCTCGTGTACAACGCCTTCTCGTTCGTCATCGCCTCGATGGGGGCGGCCTTCATCTTCTTCCTGCTGGTCCGCAACCGGGTCCGCCCGGCCAACCAGCTCGCGGTCACGATCTCGACGGTCGTCGTCGCGATCGCCCTGTACCACTACGTCCGGATCTTCGGCTCGTGGGAGGACGCGTTCTCCTATGTCGACGGCAGCTACGTCCAGGACGGCGCACCGTTCAACGAGGCCTACCGGTACGTGGACTGGCTCCTGACGGTGCCGCTGCTGCTCACCGAGCTGGTCATCGTGCTGAAGCTGGCCAAGGCCACGACCCGCAGCCTGCTGGTCCGGCTCTCCATCGCCGCGGTGGCGATGATCGCCCTCGGGTACCCCGGCGAGATCGCTGCCGTCGGGTCCGCGAGCCGCACCCTCTACGGGATCGCCTCGACGATCCCGTTCCTGTACATCCTCTACGTGCTCTTCGTGGAGCTCGGCCGGTCGCTCGGCCGCCAGCCGGCGGGGGTGCGCACGCTCGTCGACGGGCTGCGCTACATCATCCTCATCACGTGGGCCGTGTACCCGCTGGCCTACCTCTCCCCCTCGCTCATCAGCGACCCCGCCCAGGCCGAGGTCGTCCGGCAGGTGGGTTACTCCATCGCCGACGTGCTCGCCAAGCCCCTGTTCGGGCTGCTCGTCCTCGCGATCGCCATCGCGAAGTCGAAGGAGCAGGCAGTCGACGCAGGCCTCGATGCCGAGCTCACGACGCTCGACTCCCCGATCCAGCTCGACCGCACCTGAACCGGCCGGACGCACGGCAGGTCCCGGCCGATCGGCCGGGACCTGCCGTGGTGCCCCGCGAACGGGGGTCAGGCTCAGCTGCTCGTGACCTCCGCGTCCGTGCTGAGGGCCGCCCGCGCCGCCTCGAGGCGCGCGACCGGCACCCGGAACGGGGAGCAGGACACGTAGTCCAGGCCGGCGCGGTGGAAGAAGTGGATGGACTCGGGGTCTCCCCCGTGCTCACCGCACACACCGAGCTTGAGGTCGGGTCGTGCGGCCCGTCCCTCCTTGGCCGCGATCTTCACGAGCCGTCCGACGCCGTCGACGTCGAGGCTCTCGAACGGCGACACGGTGAACACGCCCTTCTCGAGGTACGAGGCGAAGAACGCCGCCTCGACGTCGTCACGCGAGAACCCCCAGGTCGTCTGGGTGAGGTCGTTCGTGCCGAACGAGAAGAACTCCGCCGCCTCGGCGATGCGGAACGCGGTCAGCGCGGCACGGGGCAGCTCGATCATCGTGCCGATAGGGATCGACAGGTCCACGCCCTGCGCCTCGCTGACCTCTGCCAGGACCCGGTCGGTCTCGTCGCGGATCAGGTACAGCTCCATGACCGACCCGACCAGCGGGATCATGATCTCGGCGCGAGGGTGCCCGCCCGCCTTGATCCGGGTCGCGACGGCCTCGGCGATCGCCCGGACCTGCAGGGCGAACAGGCCGGGGACGACCAGCCCGAGCCGGACCCCGCGCAGGCCGAGCATCGGGTTCGACTCGTGCAGCCGGTTGACCGCCGCGAGCATCCGGACGTCGTCGTCGGCCGGCTCCTGGCGCTCCTCGGCGCGCGCGACCTTGACCATCAGGTCCGCGCGGTCGGGCAGGAACTCGTGCAGCGGCGGGTCGAGCAGCCGGATCGTGACCGGCAGCGAGTCCATCGCGGTGAGCAGGTCGGTGAAGTCGGCCCGCTGCATCGGCAGCAGCGCCGCCAGGGCGCCCTCGCGCTCGGCATCCGTGGCGGCCAGGATCACGCGCTCGATCAGCACGCGCCGGTCACCGAGGAACATGTGCTCCGTGCGGCACAGCCCGATGCCCTGCGCACCCATCCGCCGCGCGCGACCGGCGTCCTCGACCGTGTCGGCGTTGGCCCGCACGGTGAGCCGGCGCACCTCGTCGGCGTGCTGCAGGATCCGATCGACGGCCATGACCAGCTCGGCCGTCTCGTCGTCGACCGCGTCGAGGGCCGCCTCGAGGCCCTCCTCGAGGTAGAGCACGACCGGGGACGGCACGACCGGGAGCTCGCCCAGGAACACCTCACCCGTCGAGCCGTCGATCGACAGCACGTCACCCTCGGTGATCTTCACGCCGCCGGCCTGGGCGTACCGAGCCACGGAGTCGACCTCGAGCCCGTCCGCGCCACAGACCGCGGTCTTGCCCATCCCGCGCGCGACGACGGCGGCATGGGAGGTCTTGCCACCGCGTGAGGTCAGGATCCCGGCCGCGGCGAGCATGCCCTCGAGGTCCTCGGGGTTGGTCTCGCGCCGCAGCAGGACGACCTGCTCGCCGCGCGCCGCCCACTCGACGGCGGTGGCGGAGTCGAAGACGACCCGACCCACGGCCGCGCCAGGCGAGGCCGCCATCCCGCGGGCGAACGCCGTCCGGTCCGCGGTGGGATCGAACTGCGGGAACATCAGCTGGGCCAGCTGGGCACCGGTGACCCGCTCGAGCGCCTCGTCCAGCGTGATCAACCGCTCGTCGATCAGCGCGGTCGCGATCCGGAACGCCGCCGCGGCGGTGCGCTTGCCGACGCGCGTCTGGAGCATCCAGAGCTTGCCGCGCTCCACGGTGAACTCGATGTCGCACAGGTCCCGGTAGTGCGTCTCCAGCCGGCGCATGATTTGGCGCAGCTGGGCGTAGGACTCAGGGTCGAGGGCGGCGAAGTCGTCGAGCGAGAGCGTGTTCCGGATCCCCGAGACGACGTCCTCCCCCTGGGCGTTGGTCATGTAGTCGCCGTAGACGCCCGGGCGGCCGGTGGCCGGGTCGCGGGTGAAGCACACGCCCGTGCCGGACGTCTCACCGAGGTTGCCGAAGACCATCGTGCAGATGTTCACGGCGGTGCCCAGGTCGTGCGAGATCCGCTCGCGGCGCCGGTAGAGCCGGGCGCGATCGGTGTTCCAGGAGTCGAAGACCGAGCGCGTGGCCATGTCGAGCTGCTCGCGCGGGTCCTGCGGGAAGGCCCGTCCGGTCTCCGCGAGCACGATCGCCTTGAAGTCGGCGACCAGGAGCAGCAGGTCCGCGGCATCCAGCTCGACGTCGGTCGCGACGCCCTTGGTCTTCTTCGCGGCGTCGAGCGCGGAGGCGAAGGCCTCACCGTCGATGCCGAGCACCGTCTTGCCGAACATCTGGATCAGCCGGCGGTAGGAGTCCCAGACGAACCGCTCGTCACCCGACGCCTCGATCAGCCCGAGGGCCGAGTAGTCGTTCAGGCCGACGTTCAGGACGGTCTCCATCATGCCCGGCATCGAGAACTTGGCCCCGGACCGGACGCTGACCAGCAGCGGATCGACGGAGTCACCGAGCCGACGGCCCACCTGGTCCTCGAGCCGCCGCAGCGCCATGGTCACCTGCAGCCGCAGGTCCTGCGGCTCGGAACCCTGCGCGAGGTAGTGCCGGCACGCCTCGGTCGTGATGGTGAAGCCCGGTGGCACGGGCAGCCCGAGGCGCGTCATCTCTGCGAGGTTGGCGCCCTTGCCCCCCAACAGGTCCTTCTGGTCTTTGTCGCCTTCGCTGAAATCGAACACGTACGAACCCACGGCAAGCCTCCGATGACTGTGGACGGCGCCGTTGCCTGCCCTTGCCGCGAGTGTAGGTCGCACCAATGCCACCGGGAGCCCAAATGGGCAGCATCGTGGACGTGGGGCTGGTCACCCCCGTCAGAAGCTGGTGCGCGCTCCGGCGAGCGCGACGAGCTCGCCCTGCGCGGCGAGCGACCGCCGTCGGACCTGGGCGAGACGCGCGCTCTCGGCCAGCTGCCCCTGCCGGCGGGCCGTGCGCTCGAGGCCCTGCAACCGGAACCGACGGTCCTCCGCGGAGACGTCCCACACGATGCGGGTGCGTTCCAGCTCCTTGGCCAGGATCAGTGCCTCGAGCTCGGCGAACCGGCGCGAACGGCCCATGGTCGACCAACCACCGACGTCCGGTGGACGGTTGACTCGGATCGTGGAGGTGCGGACGGACTCCGGTCGCCGCTCCTTGAGCATGGCCACGCGTGTCTCCCCAGACGACGCCTTGGGCGCTGACGAGTCCCGGTCCGAGAGTCGACAGTGACACCCGAGATGGCACTTCTCCGGGCCGAGGGACTGACCGTGAATCACGGCTAACTCCGGTATAGCACGTCTCCTGCGGAGCGCCAGCGCAGCCCGGTCACCCGGTGTTCTGCAGGCCCGCCGCCACGCCGTTGACGCTCAGCAGCAGCAGCCGGCGCACGTCCCCGACCTCGTCCGGGGCCACCCCGGCGCGCAGACGCTTGAGCGCGCGGAGCTGCAGCAGGGAGAGCGCATCGATGTACGGGCTGCGCAGCTGGACGGCGCGCCCGAGGATCCGCCGATGGGACAGGGTGCTGTCGGAGCCGGTGGTGGCCAGCACCCACCGGCGCGTGAGCCGCATCTCCTCGAGCACGAGCTCGGCCAGGTCCGGCCGGTCGCCGAGCGCGAGGTACCGCGCGGCGATGCGCTCGTCGGTCTTGCCGAGCGACATCTCGACGTTGTCTATCAGCGTCGCGAACAGCGGCCAGTCGGCGTAGGCGGCCTGGAGCTCGTCGAGGTCGCCGACCGCCGCGAGGGCGGTGCCCAGCCCGAACCAGCCCGCAAGGTTGGTCCGCGCCTGCGACCACGAGAACACCCACGGGATCGCCCGCAGATCGTCCAGCGACTCCACCGAGAGCCCGCGGCGCGCGGGGCGCGACCCGATGGGCAGGAGCCCGATCTCCTCGAGCGGGGTGACCTCGGCGAACCAGGCCGGGAACCCGTCGGCGCGGACCAGCTCGTAGAACCGGACCCGCGAGGTCTCGTCCAGCACCGATGCGAGGGCCGTGAACCGCGCGGTCGCAGCCGCGTTCCGCTTCTCCAGGGCCGGCGAGCCGGCGAGGAGGGTAGCGGCGGCGACCTGTTCGATGTGGCGCGCGGCGATCACCGGGTCGCCGTAGCGGGCGAAGATGACCTCGCCCTGCTCCGTGACCTTGAACCGACCGTCCACCGAACCGGGCGGCTGGGCCAGCAGCGCCCGGTTGGCCGGACCGCCCCCGCGCCCGAGCGCCCCGCCGCGGCCGTGGAAGAGCGTCAGCGTGAGGTTGTGCCGCCGCGCCCACTGCGTGATCTGGCTCTGCGCGACGTCGAGCGACAGCGTCGCGGCGACCGGCCCGACGTCCTTGGACGAGTCGGAGTACCCGAGCATGACCTCGACCCGGCGCCCGTTGGCGGCCAGGCGTCGCTGCACGGCGGGCAGGTCCAGCATCGCCTCGAGGATGTCGACGCTGGCGGCGAGGTCGGCGAAGGTCTCGAACAGCGGGACGGCGTCGATCACCGGGGCCTGGGCCGGGTCGGGGAACACCAGATCGGCCAGCTCGTACACGGCCGCGAGGTGCTCCGGCTTCTGCGTGAACGACACGATGTAGCGCCGGGCCGCCTCGACGCCGTGGCGGCGCTGGACGGCCCCGATCGCACGGAACGTGTCCAGCACGTCGGTGGTCCTGGCGGAGAGCGGGCCGTCGATGCCGAGCTCGGCGATCTCGGCGAGCGCGGCGGCGTGCACCTGGGAGTGCTGCCGCACCTCGAGCTCGGCCAGGTGGAACCCGAAGGTCTGCACCTGCCAGATGAGGCGCTGCAGGTCGCCGTACGCCGCACGCGGCGCGCCGCCCGCCACGAGCGAGCGCTGCACCACGGCCAGGTCGGCGAGGAGCTCGTCGGTCCGCGGGTAGGCAAGGTCGGCGTCACGGTTCTTCGTCGCCGCGATCCGCTCGGCCACGACGAGCAGGGCGCGCCGGTGCGGCTCGTTCGGGGAGTCGGCGGCCACGCGGGAGGTCAGGATCTCGGAGAGCTGCCGCTGGTGCTGCCACAGCGTGAGGAGCTCGGCCGAGGCCGGGGTGCCCGTGCCGTCGTGCGTGAGGGCGCGACCGGTGCGGCGCGCCGCCGTCTCGAGCGCGGCCAGGACGTGCTCGGACGCGAGCACGGCCGCGGCGCGGGTCACGTCCGGTGTCACGTTCGGGTTCCCGTCGCGGTCACCCCCGATCCAGGTGCCCAGGCGGATGAATGGCTGGACGATCGGGGCCTTGGCCCCGGCCGCGTCGGCCTGCAGCCAGTCGTCGAGGCGTCGGTAGACGTCCGGGAACACGTCGAAGAAGGTCGCGTCGAACACGGCCATGACGGTCCGCACCTCGTCGAGCACCATCGGCTTGGCGGCCCGCAGGGGGGAGGTCCGCCAGAGCACGTCGATCTCGGCGAGCAGCCGCCGCTCGTTCTCGGCCAGCGACGTCCCGCCCACGTGCAGCGCGTCGCGCTCGGCGACGAGGTCGGAGATCCGCCGGATCGCGGTGGCCACGGCGCGCCGGCGCGCCTCGGTGGGGTGGGCCGTGACGACCGGACGGAACTCGAGCTCCTGCAGCCGCGCGATTGCCGCGTCGAACCCGATCTCCTTGGCCAGCTCAGCGACGGCTGCCGGCAGGGAGTCGTCCGACGACAGCTCGTGCGGGGCAAGCACCGACTCGCGGCCGTGCAGCGTGCGCACGCGGTGGTACTCCTCGGCGAGGTTCGCCAGGTGGAAGTAGCAGGTGAAGGCGCGCGCGACCTGTTCGGCGCGGGCCGGGGCAAAGCCCTCGACGAGGGTCTCCGCCTCGATGAGCGCCTCCATCCCCTGCTCGTCATGGGCCCGGATGGTCAGCTCGCGCAGCCGCTCGACGTCAGCGAGAAGCTCGGCGCCGCCCGCCTCGCGGAGCACGGTGCCGAGGAGGCCGCCGAGCAGCCGGACGTCGTTGCGCAACGCATCGGGGACCTCGTGCCGAGCGAGGCCGCGGCGGGCGTCTTGCGGGGGGTTCGGAACAATCACAGTCGAGACACTAGGTCAATGACGTCCCGGGCGAAGCGGACGACCAGGTGGCGGGCACCTCAATAGTTGCAATGTCGACTAATTGCGTGCTCTACTACGGTCATGATTCTTGCCCGCTTGGTCCTCGGCCTGCTCAACCTCGCTCCGATGACCGGCTACGACCTCAAGAAGGTCTTCGACTCGAGCATCAGCCACTTCTGGGCGGCCGACAAGGCACAGATCTACCGCACCCTCACGGCGCTGGTCGCGGACGGCTACGCCACAGTCGAGGTCGTCCCGCAGGCCAACTACCCCGCCCGCCAAGAGCACCACATCACGGACGCGGGCCGTGCCGTGCTGACCCAGTGGCTGAGCTCAGAGCTCGTGCCGCACGCCGCACGCGAACCCTTCCTCGCCCGCGTCTTCTTCGCCGGTAGCCTGCCGCGGGACGCGGTGCTCGACCTGCTGCACGAGCGCCGCACCGAGGCCGAGGCCACCCTCGACCGGTTCACGCTCAAGCGCGAGAGCCTGCGCGCGGCGGCGCACGACCGCGCGAGCTACCTGACGATCGCCACGCTGGACAACGGCATCGCGCACGTGCGCGCCGAGCTGGACTGGCTGCGCGTGGTCGAGGACGGTCTCCCGTGACCGCCGCCTACCCCGTCGAGCACGGGCTCCACGGCGACACCTCCATCGTCTTCCTGCACGGCGGCAACGTCGCGAGCTGGATGTGGGAACCCCAGGTCGCCGGCCTGACCGACTTCCACGTGCTGACGCCCGACCTGCCGGGGTTCGGCGCCCGCGCCGAGGAACGCTGGACCGACCTGGCCGGCACGGCCGCGGACGTCGCGGCCACGATCGCCGCGCGCGCCCGGGGTGGCCGGGCCCACGTGGTCGGCCTCTCGCTGGGCGGCGTGGTCGCCACCCGGCTGCTGGCGAACCATCCCGAGGTCGTGCAGTCGGCGCTGATCAGCGGGGTGCCGCTCGCCGGCGTGCAGGGCGCCACCCGCCGACTGGCGGACCTGCAGTTGCAGTTCTGGGACCAGCGCTGGTTCTGGCGGGCCCAGGCGCGCGCGTTCGGGCTCCCCGCCGACGCGCGAGCCCTCTTCGTCGAGCACGGGCTGAGCGTCTCGCGGGCCACCGCCGAGCGGGTGCTGCGCGAGGTGTACGACGGCGGCGTGCCCGCGGGGTTCGACCGGTTCCCGGGTCGGGTGCTCGCGATCGCCGGCGGCAAGGAGTCCGCGTCCGTGCGCGACTCCTTCCCCGACCTGCTCCGCGCCCTGCCGACCGCGCAGTGCCGGATCGCCCCCGGGATGCACCACGCGTGGAGCATCGAGGATGCCCCCCTGTTCACCGACGTGGTGCGCCGGTGGGTGTCCGACGGCGTCGTCGACGCGCGGTTGCAGCCCGTCACCTAACCAGACCCGCGGTCCCCGACGGGCGTCCCGCCCGCAGGTTCGGGGGCACGAGCGCGGCGCGGCCGGGCGTACCGTCGGCCAGGTGGCATCCGCAGCAGGGCAGTCTCACCGCACGACTCACACTCCCGTCGTCACGATCCTCGCCGGTGCGGGGATCTCGACCGGGTCCGGCATCCCGGACTTCCGCGGGCCCGACGGCGTGTGGACGCGCGACCCGGGGGCGGCCCAGCTTCTGGAGTACGACCGATACGTCACCGACCCGTCCATCCGCCGCCGCACGTGGCAGATGTGGCGGGACAGCCCCGTCTGGCAGGCCGAGCCGACCCCGGCGCACTTCAGCCTCGTCGAGCTCGAGCGGGCCGGCGCGCTCCGGGCGATCTGCACCCAGAACTTCGACGGTCTGCACCAGCGCGCCGGATCGTCGTCGGGCATGGTGCTCGAGCTCCACGGCAGCCTGACCGGCTCGCGCTGCCTGGGCTGCGGGACGACCGAACCCACCGCCGGGATCCTCGCCCGGCTCGAGGCGGACCCCGATCCGCACTGCGCGCACTGCGGGGGGCTGCTGGCCACCGACGTGGTGATGTTCGGCGAGCCCCTGCCGGCGGCCGCGTTCGATGCCGCCATCGATGCGGCGGGCGCCTGTGACGTGTTCGTCGTGGTCGGCTCGACCCTGACGGTGCAACCAGTGGCTAGCCTGACGACCGTGGCTGTCGAGGCCGGTGCCCGCGTGATCATCGTGAACGCCGAACCGACGCCGTATGACCGCATCGCCGACCGGGTCGAGCGCGAGCCGATCCAGGAGGCGCTGCCTGCCCTGGTGCGCGAGCTGCTCGCCAGCTGACCTGGATCGACCAGAGAGCAGATCATGCCCGGACGCACCATCATCATCACCGGCGCGAGCGACGGGATCGGCGCCGCAGCGGCCCGGAGGCTGACTGCCGCGGGCGAGGAGGTCGTCGTCGTCGGGCGGTCGCGGGCGAAGACGACCGCGGTGGCGGACGAGCTCGGTGCCGCCTGGTTCCTGGCCGACTTCGCCCAGCTGGACTCCGTGCGCGAGCTCGCGCGGGACCTGCGTGCCGCGTACCCGCGGATCGACGTGCTCGCCAACAACGCCGGTGGCCTCATGGGTGATCGCGAGGTCACGGCCGACGGGTTCGAGAAGACGCTCCAGGTGAACCACCTCGCGCCGTTCCTGCTCACGAACCTGCTGCTGGACATCCTCACGGCGAGCCACGCGACGGTGCTCAACACGTCGAGCGTGGCGGCCCAGCGGTTCGGGCACCTGGACCTCGAGGACCTCGGCAACGCGCGGGGCTACTCCCCCACCAAGGCCTACGGCGACGGCAAGCTGGCCAACGTCCTGTTCACCCGCGAGCTGCACCACCGCTTCCACGATGCGGGCATCTCGACGGCCGCGTTCCACCCGGGGAACGTCGCGACGAGCTTCGCCTCGGACACGACGAGCGTGCTGCGGTTCGTCTACCACACGCCGCTCAAGCGCCTCGTGCTCATCTCCCCCGAGCGGGGCGCCGAGGACCTCGTCTGGCTCGCGACCGCGACCCCCGGGACCGACTGGGTCAGCGGCGGGTACTACGCCAAGAAGCAACTCACCCGCACGAACAAGCAGGCCGACGACGCCGATCTCGCGCGCGGGCTGTGGGACCGCAGCGCCGAGATGGTCGGCTCGCCGGCACCGAGCATCTGAGCTGCCGCGCGACCGGCCGTCGACGGCGATAGGTTGCGCACGACCCGCGTGACTGCCGAGGACGACGGAGCGCCCCATGGATCCCCTCGACTTCTCCGACCTTCGTGCGGTCGCGATGAACGTCCTGTACTCGCTGCAGCGCCTCGGCTACACGATCCCCCGCAGGCCGACGCCGGCTGGATCGGCGCGGCGGGACCGGGACCCTCGTACCTCGACCCGGGCTCGGGCGGGCCGCAACGAGTTCACCCAGCGCAACACGACCTTCATGTCGTGGAACCTCATGCACGTCGCCGCCATGCTCAAGCGTGCCGGCGGCTTCACCGCGTACGGGAACCAGCGCAGCGCCTGGGACGCGGGCGCGCGCTTCGACCACCCCAATCCCGAGTACCGCTGACCCCGACCGACCGGATCCCCCAAGGAGCTCAGACGCGATACAGCACGACGGTGCTCAGCCCCCGCGCGACCGTCACGGGGATCGCCGTGCCCGACGACGTCCTGGCCGCGCTCGGTGCGGGGCGCCGCCCGAAGGTCCGGGTCACGATCGGCGACTACGCGTACCGGACGTCGGTCGGCACGGTCAACGGCGTGGCGATGCTCAGCATCAGCGCCGCGGTCCGGGCGGCGGCCGGGGTGGCGGCGGGCGACGAGATCGAGGTCGACGTCGAGCTGGACACCGAGCCCCGCGAGGTGAGCGTGCCCGGCGACCTCGCCGCCGCGCTGGCGGGCGACGCGGCCGCGAAGACGTTCTTCGACCAGCTCTCCTTCAGCCACCAGTCCGCCTACGTGCTCTGGATCGAGGCGGCGAAGAAGGACGAGACCCGGCAGCGCCGGGTCGGCGAAGCGGTGGAGATGTTGCGCGCGGGCCGTCGACAGCGCTAGTTGTCGCCGTCCCGAGGCGGGCAGTCGCGGTTCACAGCGTGTTCACACCGGGGACACCGGATCGCCGCCGCGAGGTCGTCTGCCGCTCCTAGCGTCCCGGGTGAGCCACCGCACCGGGCGCGTGGACGCGTGCTAGGAGACCTGATGAGAGCTCGTCGAGGAACGACCGTCGCGATCGCTGTGACCGCAGTCGTCGCATCCGCACTCACCGCCGGCTCAGCCCAGGCGTCGTCCGGCGCCGGCGGGTCGACCACCGGTCCGTCGACCACCGGTCCGTCGACCACCGTCGCGCCGTACGTGCTGCCCGTTGCCGCCGGGGTGCGCACGCGCTCGCTCTTCACCGTCGGCGACCGGGCCGCGGACAACGGGTACCGGATGGTCGGGGTGCCTGACGGCCTCGGTGCCTACCGCCAGGGCAAGGACCTCGTGGTCCTGGAGAACCAGGAGCTGACCGCCGGGATCCCGCGTCGGCACGGTCAGCCGGGCGCCTTCGTCTCGCGGCTCGTGCTCGACCCGAAGACCGGCCGAGTCAAGGCCGGCTCCGACCTCATCAACCCCGGGGTCAAGTACTGGGACTACCCCGCCGGGGCCTACGCCGCAGCGCCTGGCATCCCCGCCGGCGCCACGACGGGGCACACCGCCGCCTTCGGCCGCTTCTGCTCGAGCTCGCTGACCGAGGCGGGCCAGCTCAAGCACGGCGCACGCGGCTACGCGGGCCAGATCTACTTCGCCAACGAGGAGACCGGCGACGAGGGGCGCGCGTTCGGGGTCACCCTCGACGGTCAGGCGTACCAGCTGCCGCGCCTGGGGCTGTTCTCCTGGGAGAACACGCAGGCCGCCCACAACCGCTCGGACACCACGCTGGTGCTGGGCAACGAGGACGGCGGCAAGGGGCAGCTCCGCGCCTACGTCGGCACGAAGCAGCGGGCCGGGTCGCCGGTCGACCAGGCGGGTCTGACCAACGGCGCGCTGAACGTCATCTCCGTCGCCGGCGTGCCCGACGCGACGTCGTCGGCCGCGTACGTCAAGGGCACCAGCAAGCCGTTCACGCTCGCCCCGATCGACTGGAACAAGGCCGGCGCCGCGCAGAACGTCGACGCGGCCGCCGTCGGCACGACCCTGAACCGGATCGAGGACGGGAGCTTCGACCCGAAGCACCGCAACGACTACTACTTCGTCACCACGGAGGGCGGCAGCAAGACGCCCGACCCGACCGACCCGGCGAACTCGGTGCGCGACGGCGGCGGGCTGTGGCGCCTGTCGTTCACGGACATCGACCGCCCGGAGCTCGGCGGCACGCTCACGCTGCTGCTCGACGGCACCGAGGCGCCGTACCTGAACAAGCCCGACAACATCACGATCGACGGCGAGGGCCACCTGCTCGTCCAGGAGGACCCGGGCGGCAACGCCCACGTCGCCCGGATCGTGTCCTACCGGATCAAGGACGGCGCGCTCGCCGTGCTCGCGCAGTTCGACCGCGCACAGTTCACGAGCGGCCTGCCGGGCTTCATCACGGCGGATGAGGAGTCCAGCGGGATCATCGAGCTGCCGGATGGGAAGTTCCTCTTCGACGCTCAGGTGCACGCGCCGAGCGGCGATCCGGAGACGGTCGAGATGGGCCAGCTCCTCACCCTGTCCGTCGACTGGGACGGCGTCTACGGCGACGCCGCGGATGATCACTCCAGCCACTGACGGAAACCACTGAACCACCCCGCAGCACCCGAGCCCGCGGCGGGGGTCGGCGCGCACGTCGCGTCGGCCCCCGCCGCGGGCTTCTCGGTCTCCGGACGCAGGACCGGACCCCCGACACGCCACGTTGAGCAGGCAGTTTGTGCCATCGCCCCAGGATGGACATACTCATGTAATCGATTCCATGGAATCGATTACATGCTTCACACCCTGACTCGCCGACGAGCAGGGGACAGCCGAACACGAGGGACGTCGATGACGACGATCAAGGATGTGGCCCGAGCGGCGAACGTCTCGACCGCCTCGGTCTCCCGCGTGCTCGCGGGTCACCCTGCGGTGTCCCCCGAGATGCGCGAACGCGTGCTCGCCGTCGCCGCAGACCTCAGCTTTCGCCCCAACGCCGTCGCCCGGTCGCTGCGCACGACCGGCACCCGCACCGTCGGGCTGGTCATCTCGGACCTGCTCAACCCGTTCTTCACCGAGCTGGCGCGCGCCGTAGAAGACACGGCGCGGACAGCTGGCTACTCGGTCATCGTCGGCAACGCCGACGAGGACCCGGCCCAGCAGGACCACTACATCCGCATCCTGCTCGAGCGCCAGGTGGACGGGCTCATCGTCGTCCCCACCGTCGAGACGTCGCCGCTGCTGCGCGAGGCGGCCGAGCGCGGCCTGCACCTGGTGCTGGTCGACCGGCCGGCGGCCGACGTCGAGGCGCCGATCGTCGCGGCCGACGGGACCGGGGCGATCGACGAGCTCGTCGACCACCTGGTGCGGACCGGTCGCCGCCGCCTCGCGATCGTCACCGGTCCCGACCAGGCGGGGACGTCCCGCGAGCGGCTCGGCGCGTTCCGCGCCGCCATCGCCCGGCACGGCCTCGGTCTCCCGGAGGACCGGATCCGCCACGGCGACTTCCGGGCCGAGTCCGGGTACACCGCGCTGGCCGCGCTGCTCGGCGCCGCCGAGGCGCCCGACGCCGTCCTGGTCGCGAACGGCCCGATGGCCCTGGGAGCCCTGCGGTTCCTGACGGAGCGGTCCGACTCCCCCGCGCTGGTCCCCGGCGAGCTCGCCGTCGCGGTGTTCGACGACCTGCCCTGGTTCACCCTGCTCCGGCCCACTCTCACCGCCATCGAGCAGCCCACCGCCCGGCTGGGCGACCGGGCCATGCAGATGCTGCTCGCCCTCATCGCCGGTGACCACGTCGCCGACGAGCACATCCCCTGCCGGCTCGTCCTGCGCGAGTCGACCAACCCGAGGAGGACCGCATGACCGAGCCCGCGGCCGGACCCGAGCTGCTGCGCGTCGAAGGCCTGGTCAAGGACTTCCCCGGCGTCCGCGCGCTCGACGGCGTCTCGTTCGACCTGCACGCCGGCGAGGTGCACGTGCTGCTCGGCGAGAACGGTGCCGGCAAGTCGACCCTGATCAAGTGCCTCGCCGGGGTCTACCAGCCCAACGGCGGGCAGATCTTCGTCGACGGCGTCCCGGTGCACCTGAGCACCACGGCGCAGGCCGAGGCCCTCGGCATCGCGACCATCCACCAGGAGTTCAACCTCGTCCCGCAGCTGAGCGTCGCCGAGAACGTGATGCTCGGGCGCCAGCCGCGTCGCTTCGGGATCGTGAACCGACGCGCCCTGCAGGCCGCCGCCCGCCGCTCGCTCGAGCGCGTCGGCCTCACCGTCGACCCGCGCACGCCGGTCGCCCGGCTCGGCGTGGCTCGTCAGCAGCTCGTGGAGATCGCCAAGGCGCTGAGCCTGGATGCCCGCGTGCTCATCCTGGACGAACCCACCGCTGCCCTGGCCGACGACGAGGTCGACCGGCTCCTCGAGCTCATGGCCGAGCTGCGCAACGACGGCGTCGGCATGGTCTTCATCTCCCACCACCTCGACGAGATCCGCCGCATCGGCCAGCGCGTGACGGTGCTGCGGGACGGCCGTTCGATCGCGACGGTCCCTGCCAGCACCTCCACCGACGAGCTCGTCCGGCTGATGGTCGGTCGCTCGATCGGTTCCCAGTACCCCCGCGTGCGCACCCCGGTCGGCGACGAGCTGCTCCGGGTCGAGAACCTCACCTCCCGGGGCACGTTCGAGGACGTGTGCCTGCGGGTGCATGCCGGCGAGGTGGTCGGCCTGGCCGGGCTCGTCGGCGCCGGGCGCACCGAGGTGCTGCGGGCGGTGTTCGGCGCGGACCGCTACGACTCCGGCAGCGTCACCGTGCGGGGCACCCGCGTGCCGCGCCACGACGTGCCGGGGGCGATCGGTGCGGGTCTGGGCCTCGTGCCCGAGGACCGCAAGGCCCACGGCCTCGTGCTCGGGGCCTCGGTGTCGGAGAACCTCGGCCTCGTCTCGCTGGGCCGAGCCTCGCGCGCCGGGCTCGTCGACCGCGGCCGGCTGCGGGAGCTCGCGCGCAAGGCCGTGACCGACCTCGGCATCCGCACCCCGGGCATCACCGCACCCGTCAAGAACCTCTCCGGTGGCAACCAGCAGAAGGTCGTCATGGGCAAGTGGCTCGCGGCCGACCCGGCCGTCCTGCTGCTCGACGAACCGACCCGCGGGGTCGACGTCGGCGCCCGGGTCGAGATCTACCAGCTCATCAACAAGCTCACCGCCGCCGGCCGCGGGGTCCTCCTGGTCTCCTCCGACCTGCCCGAGGTCCTCGGCATGTGCGACCGCATCCTCGTCATGGCGCACGGTCGCCTTGTTGGCGAGCTCACCCACGAAGAAGCCACCCAGGACGCCGTGATGGCCCTGGCCGTGAAGGAAGTCGAGTCCACCCGTGCCCGTTGAGACAGCCCTCCCGCAACCCGGCCGCACCCGCGAGCCCGGCGCACCCGAAAACGGCGCCCACGCCCTGCGTGCGCGTGCCCAGAACGTGCTCGGGCAGAACGGCGCGCTCGTCGCGCTCCTGCTGCTGTGCGTGGTCCTGGCCATCCTCAGCCCCGTGTTCCTCAACACGCAGAACCTGCTCAACGTCGGGGTCCAGGCCTCGGTCGTGGCGATCCTCGCGTTCGGGCAGACGTTCGTGATCGTCTCTTCGGGCATCGACCTCTCGGTCGGCTCGGTCGCAGCCCTGTCGGCGATCGTGACGGGCTACGGGGCGAGCACGCTCGGGGTGAACCCGATCCTGGCCGTCCTGCTGGGCATGGTGACCGGGATCGCCGCCGGCCTGGTCAGCGGCGCCCTGGTCGCCTACGGCCGGCTGCCCGCCTTCATCGCGACGATGGCCATGCTGTCGATCGCCCGCGGGTTGGCGCTCGTGCTCTCGGACGGCATCCCGGTGCCCCAGCCGGACGCCGTCGCCTGGTTCGGCCGCACGGTCGGCGGCTGGCTCCCGATGCCCGTGGTGATCATGGTCGTCCTCGGCGTGATCGCGTCGTTCATCCTCAACCGCACCTACACGGGCCGGGCGATGTACGCCATCGGCGGCAACGAGGAGGCAGCCCGGCTCTCCGGGATCAACGTCCGCCGCCAGCAGCTCATCATCTACGCGCTCGCCGGCCTGTTCGCCTCGATCGCCGGCCTCGTGATCGCCGGCCGGTTGGTCTCCGGGCAGCCGCAGGCCGCGGCGGGCTACGAGCTCGACGCGATCGCCGCCGTCGTGATCGGCGGCGCGAGCCTGGCCGGTGGCTCGGGGCGCGCGTTCGGCACCCTGATCGGTGCGCTCGTGCTGGCCGTCATCCGCAACGGGCTCAACCTGCTCAACGTCTCCTCGTTCTGGCAGCAGGTCGTCATCGGCGTCGTGATCGCCCTGGCGGTCCTCACCGACACCCTGCGCCGCCGCCGCACCTGATTCGGCGACGCACAACGCCTTTCCGCACGACGGTCCGGGACCCTCCCGGGCCGACCAGCACGATCCACCAGCACCACGCCCCACAAGAAAGCAGGAATGGTTTCGATGACGAAGCCCGTCTTCAAGATCGCCGCACTCGCCGCCGTCGGCGTGCTCGCCCTGGCCGCCTGCGGCACCGCGGACGCCGGTAGCGGCACCAACAGCGGAGGCAGCGCGAAAGCCGATCTCTCCATCGGACTGTCGGTCTCCACGCTGAACAACCCGTTCTTCGTCTCACTGCGCGACGGCGCGCAGGCGGCGGCCGACGAGGCCGGCGTCAAGCTGACCGTCACTGACGCGCGCAACGACGCGACGCAGCAGGCCGACCAGGTGCTGAACTTCCAGACCCAGCAGCTCGACGCCGTGATCATCAACGCGGTCGACTCCGACGCCGCCGGGCCGATCGTCGCCCCGCTGATCACTGCCAAGACCCCCGTCGTGGCCGTCGACCGCGCCGTCAACGGTGCCGAGGTCAGCTCGATGGTCGCGTCCGACAACGTCGAGGGCGGCCGCCTCGCGGCCGATGCGCTCGCGAAGGCCATCGGCGAGAAGGGCCAGGTCATCGTCCTCCAGGGCGTCGCCGGCACGTCGGCCTCCCGCGAGCGCGGCGAGGGCTTCGCCACCGGCATCGCCGCCTACCCGAACATCGAGGTCGTCGCCACGCAGCCGGCCGACTTCGACCGGGCCAAGGGCCTCGACGTCGCGACGAACCTCCTGCAGTCCAAGCCCGACGCGGTCGGCATCTTCGCCGAGAACGACGAGATGGCACTCGGCGCCGTCCAGGCCCTGGGCAGCCGTGCCGGGACCGAGGTCTTCGTGGTCGGGTTCGACGGCACCGCCGACGGCCTCACCGCGATCAAGGCCGGCACGATGTATGCCTCGATCGCCCAGCAGCCCGAGGAGCTCGGCAAGTCCGCCGTCCTGACCGCGCTCGCGCTGATCAACGGCGAGTCCACCGAGAAGATGATCTCGGTCCCGGTCGTCGTCGTCACCAAGGACACCCTGTAGCACCCACGCCCGGCACGGTGCCCGGCCGCTGGACCCCCGGCGGCCGGGCACCGTCACGCTGACTGAAGCTAAGGAACCGCGCATGAGCACGCACACGGTCGTCGTCGTCGGCTCGGCCAATGCCGACCTCGTCCTGGACGTCCACCACCGGCCCGCGGCCGGGGAGACCATCTTGGGCTCCGACGTCGTCACCACCGCTGGGGGCAAGGGCGCGAACCAGGCCGTCGCGGCCGGTCGGATCGGCGGCCAGGTCGCGTTCATCGGCTGCGTCGGGGACGACGACCACGGCGCCCTGCTGCGCGCCTCGCTCGCGGGCGCCGGGGTGGACCTGACCGGGCTGCGCACCGTGGCCGCGCCGACGGGCAACGCGATCATCATCGTCACGCCCGACGGGGAGAACTCGATCATCGTCTCGCCGGCGGCGAACCGACAGGTCAGCCCGCAGATGCTCGATGAGCTCGAGTCGGTGTGGGCCGGCGTCCCGGTGCTCGTGGTGCAGCTGGAGATCCCGATCGAGACCGTGACGCACCTCGTGCCGCGGGCGCGCGCCCGGGGTGGGCGCATCGTGGTCAACGCCGCGCCCGCCGCCGCACTGCCCGCCGAGGTCCTCGTCGCCAGCGACCCGCTCGTGGTGAACGAGTCCGAGGCGGAGTTCCTGCTGGGCCGCGCGCCGCTGGCGAACGCCGGGTCTGCGCCGAGCGACGTCGCCGCGGACCTGCTCGCCCTCGGTCCGAGGTCGGTCGTCCTCACGCTCGGCTCCGAGGGCGCCGTCCTCCTCGAGCGCGACGACGCCGGCGCGCCCCGCGCCGCCGTGGCCGTTCCCGCCAAGACGGTGAGCGCGCTCGACACCACCGGAGCGGGCGACGCGTTCGTGGGCGCGCTCGCGGTCGAGCTCGCCGCCGGGGCCGGCCTCGAGGCGGCTGTGCGTCGCGCCACCGAGGTCGCCGCGTTCGCCGTCGGACGACGGGGCGCCCAAGCCTCCTACCCGACCCTCGCCGAGCTGGCGAGTCGATGAAGAAGCGCGGGATCCTCAACGAGGCCCTCGCCGGCGCGCTCGCGCGGCTCGGACACACCGACCGGATCGTCGTCGGCGACTGCGGCCTCCCGCGGCCGACCGGGGTCCGCGTGGTCGACCTGGCCCTCACGTTCGGCGTGCCGAGCTTCGCCGCGGTCATCGACGCTCTCGCGGCGGAGATCGAGGTCGAGAAGATCGTCGTCGCGCGACAGACCCGCGAGGAGAACCCCGCGGCGCTCGCGCTGCTCGTCGGGCACTTCGGTGAACCCGAGTGGATCAGTCACGACGAGCTCAAGGCGGAGTCGCGCCAGGCGCAGCTCTTCGTCCGCACGGGCGAGGCGACCCCCTACGCCAACGTGATCCTGCAGTGCGGCGTGCCGTTCTGACTGGATTGCGGTGCAATCGGCTGATCTGTTCCACCCCTCGCGCAGGGTGGCGGCAGTAATGTCGGGGCGTGCCCGAGCCGGTTTCCGTCTGCATCGCGTACGTGCACGGCCGCGTCCAAGGCGTGGGCTTCCGGTGGTGGGTCCGCGATCAGCTTTCCCGGTTGGGGCTCACCGGCTCGGCCCGCAACCTCGATGACGGCAGCGTGGAGATCGTCGCGCGTGGCGAGGCCGTCGCGATCGAGGCGCTGCTCGCCGCGGTCCGCGGACCGCACGCGCCGGGCCGGGTCGAGTCCGTCGACGTGACCCGCAGCGGCCACCGGGCCTAGCCCGCCCAGAGCCCGCGCGCCGCTCAGCTCATGGACGGGGGCCCGACCCGCCGGAGGGACGCCTCCGCCTGCGGTGCCCGCCCGGGCGAGAGCTGGCCGGCACGCGCGAGCCGGACGCGGAGCCTCGCCTCGGCCTCCTCCCACATCCGGCCGAGCATCTGATCGACGTCGGACCGGACGAGCACGGGGCCGCCAGGCTCGGGCGTCACTTCCCCCAGGACCGGCCCGTGCTCGTCCTCGAACAGGTCGACCCGCAGGAGCCCGCGCGGGACGGCCGACCCGATCAGGCTCGCGAGCTCGAGCGTCTCGGCGGCGCGCACGGGCGCGGGGATCAGCGGGTCCAACGGGATCCCTGCGAAGGCATCACCGAGGTCGCGCCACTCGGAGTCGAAGATCTTGAACGCGGCGACGCTGCCTCCCCGGCCGTCCCACCCGTGCGCCTTCGCGGCGATCAGGCCGACCCGCCCGTAGAACGTGTAGATCTTGTAGTCGATCGGGGGCAGCCCCGGGAACCGCGGATCGACGATCAGCCTCTCGACCAGCACGTCCGCCGAGATCGCCCCGCTCGTCACGAGCGCGCGGTACTCCTGCTCCACGTCATGGCTCGCCACGACCCGACCCGAGTTGAGATCCCGCCAGCCGCCGTCCACCCGCTCGAGCAGGAACACCCCCATGCTGGTCGACCCGCGGAACGGCTTGAGCACGAACCGCTCCGGAACGCTGTCCCACGGCAGGTCCGCGATGTCCGCATAGATGCCGACGAGCTCGGGGGTGCGCACCCCCAGCTCGCGTGCCCAGTCGTGGGTCTTGTCCTTCCCGTTGATCGAGAACACCGGGTCGGTGCAGTCGTACTCGTGCATCAGACGGAGGGTGCGCGCGGACTCGAGGCGCTTGTACGTGTACGACGGTGCGCGCAGCTCGCGGCTTCGCAGGAGCCGGTACTCGCGGATCGCGCGATTTCGTGCTCGCTGAAGGTAGGTCGGCATCAGGCCCCCTGGTCGGTCGTCACCGCACCGAACCACACACGCAACGTCGCGGGTCGCGGCCGGAGTCCGGACTGCCCGGTTCGGTGGCTTTTGCTGGCTCTTGGAATGGTATCGCCCCAACCGACGAGCCGGGCGGCGAGATCGGGCGGGGTGACCCCGGGCGACGCCGATCGACGGGCAGCACGCTCCCGACCACGTGGACGGTGGGATCATCGTCCCCACCGACCGAACCCGGAGACCCGATGCCATCCGCCGTGCCCGTACCCGTGTCCCTGCCGCCGACCGTGCAGCTCGGCCGGGGCGAGGGCGGCCTCCCCCTGGTCCGCATCCACGGGCGGGCCGCGTCCGCCGAGATCTATCTGCACGGCGCCCACGTCACCCGGTGGGCACCGCAGGGTGACGCGCCGGTCCTCTGGATGAGCGCGGCCAGTCGTTACGTGCCCGAGTCGCCCCTGCGCGGCGGGGTGCCGATCTGCTTCCCGTGGTTCGGCGCGCACGCCTCCGACCCCACCGCGCCGGCGCACGGCTTCGCCCGGCTGGCCGAGTGGGAGCTAGTCGGGGCCCACGAGGACGCCGACGACGTCGTCGTGACGTTCCGGCTCGTCGACTCGAGCGCCACCCGGTCGTCCGCCTGGCCGCACCGGTTCGAGGCCCGGTACACCGTGACCGTCGGCGCGCGACTCACCCTCGCACTCGAGGTCACCAATCTGGACAGCGACGACGTGACGTTCGAGGAGGCGCTGCACACCTACCTGCGCGTGAGCGACATCGGCCGGGTGCAGGTGCGCGGGCTCGAGCGCGCCCCGTACCTCGACCGCCTCGGCGGACCGGATCCCGTGCCCGGCGAGGCCGGTCCGGTGCGGTTCACCGGCGAGACCGACCGCATCTACCTCGGAACCCGGGCGACCGTGGCCGTGGCCGACGACGACTCGCCGCGTGCGGTGACGATCGCCACGGAAGGTTCAGACGCCACCGTCGTCTGGAACCCGTGGGCCGGCAAGGCCGCGGCGATGGCGGACTTCGGCGACGACGAGTGGACGACCATGGTCTGCGTCGAGACGTGCAACCTCCGCGGCACTGCCGTGCGCCTGCATCCCGGGCAGAGTCACACCATGACGGCTGTCCTGTCCGCGGGATCCCCCAGCGGGCACGAGTGACTGCCGCCGTATCAAGATCGCGTCAGGAAGCGGGTCCGCGACCTTAAGAACGCATCAAGATGGCGCCAGGGCCGGCGCGGCGACGGTTCGCTGAAGCTATGAGTCACGTGCTGGGGATGCCCAAGCGATTGTTGGTCGGCCGTCCGATGCACTCGGAACGGATGGGCGAGACCCTGCTGCCGAAGCGGATCGCGCTGCCGGTGTTCTGCAGCGACCCGCTGTCCTCGAACGCGTACGCGACCGAGGAGATCATGCTCATGCTGAGCGTGGGCGGTCTCGGGCTCTTCCACTTCGTGCCGTGGATCGCCGCCGCTGTCGCGATGCTCCTCGTCGTGGTGGTGGCCTCCTACCGGCAGACCTGCCGCGCGTATCCCGGCGGCGGCGGCGCCTACGCCGTGAGCCGGGCCAACCTCGGGCCCAAGGTCGCGCTGGTGGCGGCCGCGGCGCTCCTCGTGGACTACGTGCTCACGGTCGCCGTCTCGGTGGCCGCCGGCGTCGCGAACATCATCTCCGCGGTCCCGGCGCTCGCGCCGCACGCGGTCCTCATGTCCCTCGTCCTCATCGCCCTGCTCGCCGTGATGAACCTGCGCGGGACGCGCGAGTCCGGCACCTTCTTCGCGATCCCCACCTACGCCTTCATCGTGGCGATGTTCGCCATGATCGCGCTCGGCGCCTTCCAGTTCCTCACCGGTCACGCCCCCGTCGCGGAGTCGGCGACCATCGGCATCCAGGCGCCCGCATCGCTCGGTCCGTTGTTCCTCATCGCGATCGTGCTGCGCTCGTTCGCCTCCGGCTGCACCGCCCTGACCGGCGTCGAGGCCGTCAGCAACGGCGTGCCGAGCTTCAAGGAGCCCAAGAGCCACAACGCGGCCGCGACCCTCGCGATCATGGGGACGATCACCGTCGCCATGCTGATCGGGATCGCGTCCCTCGCGCTCGCGACGCACGTGCACGTCGCCGCGGATGCGGCCCAGCTGACCGGTGCGCCGGCCGGCTACGTCCAGAAGACCGTGATCGCCCAGCTCGCGGGCGCGGTCTTCGGCCCCGGCAGCATCGCGTTCTTCGCCGTGCAGGTCGTCACCGCCGCGGTCCTCGTGCTCGCCGCCAACACGGCGTTCAACGGCTTCCCGATCCTCGCGTCGATCCTCGGGCGGGACGGCTACCTGCCGCGTCAGTTCGCCCGCCGAGGCGACCGGCTGGTGTTCAGCAACGGCGTCGTGATCCTCGCGGTGCTCGCGAGCGCCCTGATCATCGCGTTCAACGCGAGCACGACCCATCTGATCCAGCTGTACATCATCGGGGTCTTCGTCTCCTTCACGCTGAGCCAGGCTGGGATGGTCCGGCACTGGACGCACGACCTGGCGATCTCCGTCTCCTCGGCGAAGCGCGGGACGATGCGGCGCTCGCGCGCCATCAACGCGCTCGGCGCGTGCGTGACCTCGCTCGTGCTGGTCATCGTCCTGGCGACGAAGTTCACGCACGGCGCGTACATCGTCGTCATCGCGATCCCGGTGATGGTCGCCGTGATGCTCTGGGTCAAGGGTCACTACGACCGCGTGGCCCTCGAGCAGGTCCCCCCGGTCGACGGCGTCCCGCTGCCGAGCCGGGTGCACGCCTTCGTCCTCATCTCCGGCCTCACGACGCCGGCCCTGCGCGCCCTCGCGTACGCCCGCGCCACGCGGCCGTCGACCCTGGTAGCCCTCACCGTGCGCACCAACCCGGTCGAGACCGCGCAGCTCATGGACGAGTGGAACGCGCGGGGCATCCCGGTCCCGCTCACCGTCCTTGACTCGCCCTACCGGGACATCACGCGGCCCGCGCTCGAGCACATCGCACGGCTGCGCAAGGAGAGTCCGCGGGACGTCGTCGCCGTCTTCATCCCGGAGTACATCGTCGAGCACTGGTGGGAGCAGGCCCTGCACAACCAGAGCGCGCTGCGTCTGAAGGCCGCCCTGCTGTTCCAGCCCGGGGTGATGGTCACCAGCGTGCCGTGGCGGTTCCACCCGGAACAGGTCGCGGACGCCGCCGTCTTCGACGAGGCCACCACAGCGCACGCGGCGCCGGAGCCATCGTTCGGACCGTCCCGTGCGCGGGCCGTGCCGCCGGCAGTGACAGGCACCGGCACGTCGACCGCGTCGAGCCCGACCAGGCACCCGGCTGTGCGACGCTGACCCCATGACCACCGCTGGCCCGCAGACGTCGGGGATCGAGCTCTCCCGGACGCTGCCGCGGTCGGGGACGCGCCTGGCGGCGGGCAGGCGCTGGACCGGTCTCGCGATCGCCGTCGTCGGGCTCCCCCTGCTCACGGGCGTCCTGTCCGCCGTCGGGGGCGAGCTCTCCCTCGGAGCCGTCCTGCTGCTCTACCTGCTGGTCGTGGTCCTCACCGCAGCCGTGGGCGGGATCGGCCCCGGTGCGGTCGCCGTCGTCGCGTCGTTGCTGCTCGCGAACTGGTTCCTCGTCCCGCCGTTCCACACCTTCTCGGTCAGCCGCCGCGACAGCATCGTCGAGCTCGTGGTGTTCGCCGTCGTGGCGGGCGTCGTGAGCGCCACGGTGCACCTCGCGGCGCGCGAGCAGGCGAACGCCGCACGCAGCCGGCTCGAGTCCCAGATGCTCGCGCGGTTCACCTCGGCCCCGGTCTCGCAGGTCACGCTCGACGGCGTCCTGAACGAGGTGCGCGCGACGTTCGGCATGACGTCTGCGGCTCTCGTCCTGCGCGACGGTCCGGGCACGGAGGTGGCCCGGGTCGGGCCACCCGAGACCGGCCGGCCGAGCATCTCGGTCCCGGCGAGCGACACCCTGCTGCTCATCGCGCACGGCCCGACCCTGTTCGCCGAGGACCAACGCGTGCTGACCCGGCTCGCCGCGACGGCGGCCCGCGCCTGGGAGGGGCGCGTGCTCACCGAGCAGGCGGCCCGTGCGGATCAGCTGGCCTCGCTGGACCGCGCGCGGACCGCACTCCTGGCCGCCGTCGGGCACGACCTGCGCACCCCGCTCTCGGGCATCAAGGCCGCCGTCAGCAGCCTGCGCCAGGAGGACGTCGACTGGACTGCCGAGGAGCGGCGCGAGCTCCTGGAGGCGATCGAGCAGGGCGCCGACCGCCTCACTTCCTTGATCGCCAACCTGCTCGACATGAGTCGGCTCGAGGCCGGCGCCGTCACGGTCCGGCTCGCGCCGGTGGCGGTCGACGAGGTCGTTGCGCGTGCCCTGCTGCACGTGGCGTCCACCGAGGTGACGATCGACATCCCCGACGACCTCCCCCTGATCCTCAGCGACGCCGGGCTGCTCGAGCGGGTGGTCGCCAACGTCGTCGAGAACGCGCGGCGCTATGCGACCCACGGCGTGCAGATCTCCGCCCGCGAGGTCGACGACCGGCTGGAGCTCGCCGTCGTCGACGACGGTCCCGGCGTGCGCGACGAGGACCTGGCCCGCCTGTTCACCCCGTTCCAGCGCCTCGACGACAAGTCGACGGATTCCGGGGTCGGGCTCGGCCTGGCGATCGCGCTCGGGTTCACGGAGGCGATCGGCGCGACGCTGCACCCCGCCCCGAGCGCGCACGGCGGCCTGACCATGACGATCAGTCTGCCGCTGGCGGACTCGTGACCAGGATCCTGCTGGTCGACGACGACCCCACGCTGCTGCGTGCCCTGACGATCAACCTGCGGGCACGCCACTTCGAGGTCGAGGTGGCCCGGAACGGCACCGACGCGCTGCACCTGGCCACGTCCCGGCCCGACGTCGTCGTGCTCGACCTCGGTCTGCCCGACCTCGACGGCCTCGACGTCGTGCGGGGCGTGCGCGGGTGGAGCGCGGTACCGATCATCGTGCTGTCGGCACGGGACACCGAGTCGGCGAAGGTCGACGCGCTCGACGCGGGCGCGGACGACTACATCACCAAGCCGTTCGGGATGGACGAGCTGCTCGCTCGGATCCGCGCGGCGCTGCGGCGCGCGACGCCCGACACCACGGCCCCGATCGTCGAGACGGACATGTTCACGGTCGACCTCGCAGCGCGGCGGGTGACGCGGGACGGCGAAGACGTCCGACTGACCCCGACCGAGTGGCACTTCCTCGACATCCTCGTGCGCAACCCGGGCAAGATCATCGACCACCAGCAGCTGCTCACCGAGATCTGGGGGCCGGCCTACCTCGACCAGGCCAACTACCTGCGGGTCTACATGGCCCAGCTGCGGCGCAAGCTCGAGCACCAGCCGTCGCGCCCGCGGCACCTGCTGACGGAGCCGGGCTTCGGGTACCGGTTCGAACCCTGACGCGCCCGCCGGGACCAGCGACCGGATCCGGGCAATCAAATGCCCTCTCACCTGGGACGATGTGCCTTGCGACGGACAGATCGACCAGACCGAGAGGGCATCTGACAGTCCCCACTCTCTCACGTCGCGGCCGCGGCCCCGAACCGCTGCCCCGCTGAACGGGCTGGGGACCTCGTAGAAGGGACCTACGTCCCCGGCGCCGAATACGTCGACGCGCAGACTTGCCAGGCACTCGGGGATCCACCTGGGGGCGACCAGAGGAGCACCGTGCAGCCGCGACCAGAGATGACGGCCCAGCCAACCGCGACAACGGGAGTCATGGGGGGCACCCGGTTGGACTACGGTCGGCGGCCGATGCTGGTCTTCTGGGAGACGACCCGCGCGTGCCAGCTCGCGTGCAAACACTGCCGCGCGAGCGCGACGTCCGAGGCGCTGCCCGGGGAGCTCACCACCACCGAGGGGTTCGACCTCATCGATCAGGTCGCCGGCTTCGGACGGCCGTTCCCGATCCTAGTCCTGACCGGCGGCGACTGCCTCTTGCGCCCCGACCTGTTCGAGCTCGTCGCCCGCGCCCGCGACCTCGGGATGCCGGTCGCACTGTCGCCATCGGTCACCCCGTCGCTCACGCCGGCGATGATCGACCGCATCGTCGCGAGCGGCGTCAAGGCGGTCTCGATCAGTCTCGACGGCGCCGTCGCAGCCACCCACGAGGGGGTACGCGGCATCGCCGGGCACTTCCAGGACACCGTGCACGCGATCCGGACGCTGGCCGCGGCCGGGCTGACGGTGCAGGTCAACACCACCGTCATGCGGGCGAACGTCGACGAGCTTGCCGACATCGCGGCCCTGATCTCGGCTGCGGGGGCCAACATCTGGGAGGTCTTCTTCCTCGTCCAGGTCGGCCGCGGTGTGGCCACCGAGGCGGTCAGCCCCGACGAGCACGAGGACATCTGCCACTTCCTGTTCGACGCCTCGCAGCACGGGTTCATCGTGCGGACCGTCGAGGCCCCGTTCTTCCGCCGCGTGGTGAAGAGCCGGCTCGCCGGCGAGCCCGCCCCGACCACGGAGCTGTACCGGCGGCTGTCCGCTCGCCTGGCCGGGCTGATGGGACCGTCGATCGGGCGGGCCCGGGCGCACACCGCGGCCACCCGCGACGGCAAGGGCATCGTCTTCGTCGCCTACGACGGCGAGGTCTACCCGGCCGGCTTCCTGCCAGAACCGCTCGGCAACGTGAAGACCACGCCGATCGCGGAGATCTACCAGGACAACCCGCTGCTGCGTCGGATCCGCGCCGCCGACTTCACCGGCCGCTGCGGGCGGTGCGAGTACGCCGACCTGTGCGGCGGCTCGCGTGCCCGGGCCTACGCGGCGAGCGGTGACCCGCTCGGCGAGGACCCCGCGTGCCCGTACCAGCCCACGGGCGAGGTGCTGGTCGCCGGTCCGGTCGCCTAGGCACGAGCGCGAGCCCCGGACCGGGGTTCGGTCGCCTCGCTCAGCCGCGGCTGAGCTGGCGGAGGCCGTGCACGATGGCCAGGAGTCCGAACGCGTACTCCCGCCCGGTGTCGCGGCCCGCGCCGTAGGCCTCACCGACGGCGGTTCCCACCCGGTGCGCGAGGGGGTGTCGCCGGGCGTCGGTCAGCTCTTCGAGGACCGGCGCCGCGGTCGTCCACCAGTCGAGGTCGTCCTGCGGCTCGTCGACCCACTGACCGGCGAGGACGGCAGCGTTGAGCGCGAACCCGGTGAGCAGGCTCACCGCCTGATCGAGCTCGAGGTCGTCCACCCCGAGCGGCTGGACCGCTTCGAGCTGCCACTCGTAGAGCGCGAAGGCATGGGGTCCGAGCCCCGGCCGGGGGCCGCTCGCCTCGGCCAGCCACGGGTGGCGTCGGTGCGCACGGTAGGTGACATCCGCCACCGCCTCGAGCCGGGCGCCGAGGTCGGGGACGTGCGGGGGCAGGGCGAGCCCGCCGAGCGCGTCGTCGACCATCAGGGCGAGAAGCTGGTCGCGGCTGGTGACGTAGGTGTAGACGGACATCGCACCGATCCCTAGCCGGGTCGCCAGCGCGCGGATCGACACCCCCGCCAGACCGCGGTCATCCGCCAGGTCGATCGCCGCGGCGACGACCGCGTCGAGGTCGAGACGCTGACGGGGCCCTGGCTTCGCACGCGCCGGGCCGGGCCTCTCGTGGCGCCACAGCAGGCGAAGGGTCACCTCCAGCTCGTCCGTGCCCATCCTCACGCTCCTTATCCACTGCGTACGGCGTACGGGAACAGAGTACGGTAGTCGCGCGTTGTAGATCCGTACGGCGTACAAAGATAAGGCAGGTGTTGTCATGATCTCCGCACAGCTCAACCGCCTAAGCGAGCTCGGGCTGGCCGACATCGCCGGCATCAGCGAGTCGACGCTCGCCCGCCACGCCGACGCGCTGCCCGACCTCCCGGGCGCCGTGCTGGCGGTTCACCCCTGCCTCGCGACCGCCCGAGAGCTCGCCCCGCTCCTGCGCCGCGCCCAGAAGCGGGGCTTCGTCGTCGGCGACCTGACGGACCTCGAGCAGTTCGAGAGCATCGAAGGCCTCGAGATCCCCGACTCCCCGCTCTACCTCGTCCACGACATCGACCGCGGTGACGACCTGCGCAACTGGAGCCCCCACGAGGCCCTGCCTGCCATCACCGGGCGAGGGCGCACCCCGCTGACCATCAGCGAGGGCATCAGCTGGCTCCTCCAGGAGCCCGCGACGCTCGAGCCGAACCACTGCTTCATGACCATCGGATCCCGCAAAATCAAGGCGAAGGGGCTCGACTCCCGCACCCCCGCGATCTGGATCAGCGGCGGCACGGGCCACGACGGCAAGGAGAACGCGGGCGCACCCAAGGTGGGCTGGTGCTGGGCGGGCAACCGTCACACGTGGCTCGGGTTCGCCTCCGCCCGGGCGCGCACCGCCTGACCGTGATCCGGCCCGCGTCCGTCCACGCCCGACGCGTTAGCCTTCCCTCAGGGCTGGCCAGCGCCCAGCCGTACGACGCCCGGGGAGCCAGATCATGACGCAGCACCGGATCTTCACCACCAGCTTCGCCAGCATCTACCCGCTCTACGTGCTCAAGGCACAGCGGAAGAACCGCAGCGCGGCTGAGGTCGACCAGGTCATCTCCTGGCTCACCGGCTACGACGCGGCGGGCCTGCAGCGAACCATCGCCGACGGGGTCGACCTGGAGACCTTTTTCGCCCAGGCTCCTCGGCTCAACCCGCGTGCCGCCCTGATCACCGGCGTGATCTGCGGGTACCGCGTCGAGGAGATCGAGGATCCGCTGATGCAGAAGATCCGCTACCTGGACAAGCTCGTCGACGAACTGGCCAGGGGCAAGAAGATGACGTCGATCCTGCGGGAGGACGACACCCAGCGCGTGACGTGAAGCGGCACGCCGCCGATCCGGCAGCGCGGTCGCAGCCTCTTCAGTCGAGGCAGAACTCGTTGCCTTCGATGTCCTGCATCACGAGGCAGGACTCGTTGACGCCGTCGGCCAGCATCAGTCGCACGCGTGCCGCGCCGAGCGCGAGCAATCGTGCGCATTCGGCCTCGAGCGCGGCCAGTCGCTCCTCGCCCACCAGTCCGGTGCCGACCCGGACGTCGAGGTGCACCCGGTTCTTAACGACCTTGCCTTCGGGAACGCGCTGGAAGAACAGCCGCGGGCCCACACCCGTGGGATCGACGCACGCGAACGCCGAACCTTGACGCTCCGGCGGCAGCGCGCGATCGAACTCGTCCCAGGTGGCAAACCCCGGGGGTGGTGGCGGTACGACGTACCCCAGCACCTCGCACCAGAATCGGGCGACGCGCTCAGGTACCGCGCAGTCAAAGGTGACCTGGATCTGCCTGACCGATGCCATCGGGCCACCCTAGATGTCCGGGTGAATGTGGGCCACCGGCGGGGCTCCGCTGGTAACCGGGAGCCCGCAGGGACAGGCTGGAGCGACGCCGACCGATCGAGGCGCCGACGAGCGGAACCAACGATTGAGGACGCTATGAGCTCGCCCAGGGACATCGAGCACCTTCAGGTCGACGTCGAGGACAACCTGCGGGAGTACATCGACCGCCTGATCGCCGAGGGGTACTCGGTGGCGGGCGGCCAGGGCGCGGACCCGTTGCTCATCGACCCGGGTGGCAAGGCGGTGGAGACCTGGCGCGAGGACTACCCGTACGACGAGCCGCTCGATCGGGACCTCTACGAGGAGCAGAAGTACCTCCTGCAGATCGAGCTGCTCAAGCTCCAGTACTGGGCGGAAGATCACGGCGAGCGCCACATCATCGTGTTCGAGGGGCGCGACGCCGCCGGCAAGGGCGGCACGATCAAGCGCTTCATGGAGCACCTCAACCCCCGGGCCGCGCGTGTGGTCGCATTGACCAAGCCCACCACCACCGAGGCCGGCCAGTGGTACTTCCAGCGCTACGTGCAGAACTTCCCCACGTCGGGCGAGATCGTGCTGTTCGACCGGTCCTGGTACAACCGGGCCGGGGTGGAGCGCGTGATGGGCTTCTGCACCGACGAGCAGTACGAGGTCTTCATGAAGCAGACGCCGGAGTTCGAGCGGCTGATCGTCGACGCCGGCATCCACCTGACGAAGTTCTGGTTCTCCGTGACCCGCCGCGAGCAACGCACCCGGTTCGCCATCCGCCAGATCGACCCCGTGCGTCGCTGGAAGCTGTCCCCGATGGATCTGGAGTCGCTGGGCCGGTGGGACGCCTACACCGACGCGAAGCGGGAGATGATCGCGGGCACCGACACCGACTACGCTCCCTGGATCACGATCCGCAGTAACGACAAGAAGCGGGCGCGGCTCGACGCGATGCGCTACTTCCTGAGCCAGTTCGACTACGAGGGCAAGGACCACGCGACCGTCGCCGCGCCGGACCCGCTGATCGTGATGCGCGCCCGCGACGCCGTCGGCGACTGATTCCGCTCGACCTCGCTAGTCCTCGATGACGTCGAGCCCCTGCTCCCGGAGCTGGGCGAGATGGTCGAGCATTCCTTTGAGCACCTCGGGGGCGTGGCCCTGCCACGTCTCCAGCTCGGCGACGACGCGAAGCGGGTGGCGCGTCCGGTAGGACTGCGTGGGGTTGCCGGGGAACCGCTTGTTGGTCACGTTCGGGTCGTCCTCGAACGGCCCCAGGGGCTCGACGACGTAGATGTGCCCCCGCTCCGCTGTGCCAGCCTGCGCGGTCGCCAGCTCCGCCGTGCCAGCCTGCGCGGTCGCCAGCTCCGCCGTGCCAGCCAGCGCGGTCGCCAGCTCCGCTCCCCAGGCGGCCGTGTCCACGAGCGCCGTGAAGTAGATGTTGTGGGACACCCGGCCCGCCTGGAAGTTGGAGCCGAAGCCGGGGACGAGCTCGGTACCGACCGCGAGCGCCGACTTCGTGCCATGGAAGAACGGGCCCTCGACGTGGGCGCAGCTGTCGTAGGTGACCGGCTGGGAGGCCGACTGCTCGTCCTGCCAGGCGGCCGGGCGCTTCGTTCCGAAGGCTTCGGATGACATGGCGTGATCGTAGTGACCACCTCCACCCTCCGCTGCCCCACCGGTGCTCGATCAGGGACGCGGTGGTCCACCGGCCGCAGGCAGCGTGATCCGGAACACCGCACCGGAACCGACCCCGCTCGTGGCGGTGAGCGTCCCCCCGTGCGCCTCGACGATCGCGCGGGCGATCGTCAGACCGATCCCGCTCCCCGCCGACGTGCGGGTCCGGGACGCGTCGGTGCGGTAGAACCGTTCGAAGATCCGCTCGGCGTCCGCCGGGTCGAAGCCCTCGCCGGAGTCGATCACCTCGAGCACGGCGGTCGCCGGTGGCGTCTCGCCCTCGCCTGCCCGCACGACGACGCGCACCTCGCCACCGGCGGCGGTATGCCGCAGCGCGTTGTCGAGGAGATTCGCCACGACCTCGGCGAGCCGCTCCGGGTCGACCCGCACGAGCGGAGCCTCGTCGTCGATCTCGACCTCGAGGCGCACGTGCGCCGCCGCGAACCGGGCACCCGCCGCACCCACCGCCCCCGTTGCCAGGCCGGCCGCGGGCAGCACCCGCGGGCGCAGGTCGAGCTGGCGCTCCTCGGCGCGCGACACCGCCGCCATGTCGGCGACGAGGTGCTGCAGGCGGGTCGTCTGCTCGCTCAAGGTGGCCAGCGTGGCGCCGTCGGCGGGCAGGACGCCGTCAACCACGGCCTCGACGGTGGCCTCGAGCGACGCCAGCGGCGTGCGCAGCTCGTGCGCGAGGTCGCCGATGAGGCGCCGCCGGGTGGTCTCCGTCTCGGCCAGCCGTCCGGCCATCGCGTTGAACGCGTCGGCGAGCTGGACGAACTCCGGTCCGATGGCCGGGACCTCGACCCGGGCCTGGAGGTCACCCGCCGCGATGCCCTCGGCGGCGGCGGCGACCGCGGCGACCGACCGGCCCAGGCGCTGCGCCACGACCCACGTGATCGCGAACGCCGTGATCAGCGCGACGGGCAGCGCCACCGCGAGCGCGACCAGGACAGCGTTCGCGAAGGCGTCGTCGATGTGGGCCTGCAGCCCGGGCTCGATCGCCCCGCCGGGCACGTCGAGCAGGTGCGAGTGGAAGATCTGCGGCGCGATCGCCAGCGCGACGCCGAGCAGGGTCAGCGCGCCCGCGAGCACGACCAGCCCGAGCGCGACCATGAGGCGCCAGGCGAACCCGAGCGGGGCCCGCGGCAGGCGTGCCCGCGCGCCGGTCATCCCGGACCGATGCGGTAGCCGACGCCACGGACGGTGCGGATGTAGCGCGGCGCCGCGACGTCGTCGTCCAGTTTGTGTCGCACGTGCCCGATGTGGATGTCGACGAGCCGCTCGTCGCCGACCCAGCCCGGGCCCCAGACGCGCTCGATGAGCTGGGTGCGGGTGAACGCGGTGCGGGGTCTCGACGACAGGGCGTCGAGCAGGTCGAACTCCGTGCGGGTCAGGTCGACCAGCTGCCCGTCGAGCCGCACCTCGCGCGCCTCGGGGTCGATCGAGACCGCGCCCACCCGGCGCACGGTCGTCGCCCCCGCGGGTTCGACCCCCGTGCGCGGCCGGCGCAGCAGGCTGCGGATCCGCGCGACGAGCACGCGCGACGAGAACGGCTTGGTCAGGTAGTCGTCCGCGCCCACCGACAGCCCGATGAGGGTGTCGATCTCGTCCACCCGGGCCGTGAGCATGATCACGTAGGCGTCGCTGAACGTGCGCAGCTGCCGACACACCTCGATCCCGTCGATCCCGGGCATCATCACATCGAGGACGACGACGTCCGGTGCACTCGCGCGCGCCGAGGCGAGGGCCGAGGCGCCGTCGGCCGCGGCCACCACCTCGAAGCCCTCGCGTTCGAGATAGGCCGCGACGACCCGGACCAGCGCCGGCTCGTCGTCGACGACGAGGGCGCGGATGCGTTGCTCGGTACTCAGGGGTTCTCCCACCCACGCATGTGGTCTCGGCGATCAGTCCGCGGCCCGGGCCGCTCCGTGCGGTCACCGTCGCCCATCATCCCCGGACCGCGGTCGCCGCCGCGCCAGAACTGATGGGTGCCGTCGCCGGGACCCATCCGGTCTGAGTAACCCGACCCAGGACCCACCGCGCCGGTCAGGGCGGCGACGGCGACGAACGAGCCGAGCAGGAGCGCCACGGCGGCGACCAGCGCCGTGACCAGCCAGCCGCGGCGATGGTTTCGGGGCTGGGGCGCCACTGGCGGCGGGGTCGGAGACTGCATGGTCGGGGACTGCGGGTCGGGCGTGGTTGCAGCCGGTTCCATCGGGGTCGCGGCCATCAGACACCGCCTCGGGCCGCGATCAGGGCCGCACGGTGAGCCTGGTAGGTCTCCAGGTCGATCTCACCCTGCGCGAACCTGCGGTCGAGGATCTCCACGGGCGACTCGAGCGCGCCGTGCCCGGGCGCGAGCGGCAGGGCCGACGTCGGCTGCTGCGCCATCGCCGGGCCGGTCGACCGCCCGTTCGATGGAACGAGGCGGATCACGAGCCAGACGATCGCCGCGATCAGAGCGACCCAGAACAGGACCATGAGGATCCACAGTCCCCCGCCCATCCCGCCGCCGTACAGCCGCATCATGTCCAGCGGCATCCTGTCCAGCACCATGTCGATCTCCTTCACTCGTGTGAAACGTCCCGCGGGTGGACCGTCCCCACGGGTACTGCGTCCAGCCTTGCGCGCCTCGACGAGGATCGCGACGAGGAAGCATGAAGATCCGACGAAGTTCCACGGTTGACCGGGCCGCCACCAGCAGAGCGTATGATGAAATCATCAACTGATTAATTCAAGAACTTTGAGTCCTCCTGGACCCGACGCAGAAGGACGAACCCCGCCATGCCGGAACCGATCGACAGGCTGAAGGCCGAGTTCTTCAAGACGCTCGGGCACCCTGCCCGGATCCGCATCCTCGAGCTGCTCTCGACCGGCGAACGGTCGGTCGGCGAGCTGATGCCCGAGCTCGGTCTCGAGGCCTCCCACCTGTCCCAGCAGCTCGCGGTGCTGCGCCGGGCCGGCGTCGTCGTGGCCCGCAAGCAGGGCAACACCGTGATCTATTCGATGGCCTCCGCGGACATCGCCGCACTGCTGCAGCTCGCCAGGAAGGTGCTGACGGGTCTGCTCGCCGAGCAGATGGACCACCTGTCCGACATCCAGGCGACCGGGCAACCGGCCGCCAGCAGCTGAGTCCGGCGCCACTGCGCACGGCCCGCACCACCGCGCACGACCCGCACCATCCACACGATCGGCCCCACCCTTGCGGGCGAACTGGGCCCGCACCTCGCACCCGAAGAGCACGTCGCAGACGAAAGAGGCACTCATGACCTGGATCGGCAAGATCCGCCGAGTCGGGCGCGTCGTCGA
Source organism: Pengzhenrongella phosphoraccumulans (assembly GCF_045689905.1). Taxonomy (NCBI): domain Bacteria; kingdom Bacillati; phylum Actinomycetota; class Actinomycetes; order Micrococcales; genus Pengzhenrongella; species Pengzhenrongella phosphoraccumulans. Next base: position 363,252 of record NZ_CP144210.1, read on the forward strand.
ACCCGCGAACGACGCCCCCGCGGACACGATCACGCCGCCGACCGGGGTGACCGGGTCGCTCCAGCTGCGGCACGTCGACGCCGGGTCGTGCAACGGGTGCGAGCTCGAGATCACGGGCGCCTTCTCCCCCGTGTACGACGCCGAGCGGTTCGGGGCACGGCTGATCGCCTCCCCGCGCCACGCCGACGGCATCCTCGCGACCGGGGTCGTGACCCACAACATGCTCCAGCCGTTGCTCAACACCCTGGATTCCGTGCCCGAGCCGCGCGTCGTGATCGCCGTCGGGGACTGCGCGTGCAACGGCGGGGTGTTCCGCAAGGGCTACGGCGTCGTCGGCTCCGTCGCGGACGTGGTGGACGTCGACGTGCAGGTTCCGGGTTGCCCGCCCACGCCCGACCAGATCGTCGCCGCCCTACGGACGGTGACCGGCCGGTGAGCACCACCCTGCACCTGCCCGCGCCCGTCGAGGAGCTCGGCGAAGGGCCCCGCACGGCCCGCCGCGCCCGCGAGGCCCTGCTGTCGGGTGCCGTGACGACATTCCTTGGCGCCGCCGGCCTGGTCCTCGGCCTGACTGTGATCTTCGGACCCACCCGGCACCTGCGCATCGCGTGGCTCCTCCCGCTCGTCGGGGTCCGGTTCGACCTCGACCCGCTCAGCGGGATCTTCGTCGCCGCGACCGGCGCCGTGGCGATCGCCGTCGGGATCTACGCCATCGGCTACGCCCAACGCGAGCACTGGGCGCGGTTCCCGATGGTGGTGCTGCCGCTGTTCGTGGGCGGCATGCTGCTCGTCCCGGCAGCGGGATCGGTCACGACGTTCCTGCTCGCCTGGGAGCTGATGGCCGCAGCGTCGCTCGTCCTGGTGCTCACCGAGCACCAGCGCGGGGCCGTCCGGTTCGCCGGGGTCTTCTACGCGGTCATGACCCAGCTCGGCTTCGCGATGATCCTGCTCGCGCTCGTGCTCCTGTCGGCGGCTGCCGGGGGTGACGCGTTCACGATGATCGCGGCCCACGCGGCGGGCATGTCGCCGGGCACCCGCACCGCGGTCTTCCTGCTGACGGTCCTGGGGTTCGGCTCGAAGGCCGGGCTCCTTCCGCTGCACGCCTGGCTGCCGAAGGCGCACCCCGAGGCCCCGAGCCCGGTCTCGGCGCTGATGAGTGCCGCGATGGTCAACATGGGCATCTACGGCATCATCCGCATCGACCTGCAGATCCTCGGGCCGGGCCCGCACTGGTGGGGCCTGACGCTGATGATCCTCGGCGCCGTCTCGGCGGTCTTCGGCGTGCTCCAAGCCTCGGTGGCCACCGACCTGAAGCGGCTCCTGGCCTACTCGACCACCGAGAACATGGGTCTCGTGACGCTCGCGCTCGGCGCCGCAGCGCTGCTGAGCGCGTCCGGTGCGCCGGGGGTGGCCACGATCGCCATGACAGCGGCGCTCCTGCACGTGCTCGCGCACGCCGCGTTCAAGACGTTGGCCTTCCTCGCTGCCGGCTCGGTCCTGGCCCAGACGGGCCTGCGTGACCTCGACAAGCTCGGCGGGCTCGCCCGCCGCATGCCGGTGACCACGGTGATGTTCGGGATCGGCGCGCTCGGCGCGTCCGGGCTCCCGCTCGGCGCCGGGTTCGTCAGCGAGTGGCTGCTGCTCCAGAGCCTGATCCACTCCCCGCACGACGGCAACACGCTGCTCGCGCTGGCCATGCCGTTGTCGGTGGGCGCTGTCGCGCTCACCACCGGGCTCGGCATCGCTGCGATGGTCAAGGCGTTCGGGGTCGGCTTCCTGGCCCGACCCCGGTCGGTCGCCGCCGAGGACGCGCACGAGGCGTCGTCGAGCATGCTCCTCGGGATGGGCGTCGCGGCCACGGCCTGCGCGGTCTTCGCCTTCTCGCCCGCCCTGCTCGGCCCCGCCCTGGGCCAGGTCCTCGCCGAGCTGCCGAGCATCACCGGCGAGGCGGCCGGCCCGCGGCTGGGCACGTTCCTGCGCCTGCCGGGCGTCACCGGTTCGATGTCCCCGGCCCTGCTCGCGATCGCCCTCGTGGTCGGCGTGCTTGTCGCACTGGCGCTGTCGCGCTGGGGCGCTCGGCACCGGCCGGCGCCGCGCGTCGCCCCGCTGTGGGCCTGCGGCGGCGACTCGCTCAGCCCCCGCATGCAGTACACCGCGACCTCGTTCGCCGAACCGCTGCAGCGCGTGTTCGACAACGTGCTGTCGCCCGATACCGACGTGGAGGTCACTCATTTCGCCGAGTCCCAGTACCTGGTCGAGAAGGTCACGTTCCACACCCGGCTCGCCGATCCGGTGGAGCAACGGCTCTACACCCCGGTGGTGCACGCCGTGACGGCGCTGGCCCAGACGATCCGGCGCGCCCACAACGGCAGCGTCCACCTCTACCTCACGTACGGCGCCCTCGGGCTGCTCGTCGTGCTGCTGGCCGCGCAGTGAGCGCCCTGTCGATCGTCGCGGCGGCCCTGCAGGTCGTCGTCGTCCTCGTCGGCGCGCCCTTCGTGGTCGGCGGGATGCGCCAGGTGCGCGCGCGCCTCGAAGGCCGCGCCGGGGGCGGCGTCGGGCAGCCCTGGCGCGACCTGCGCAAGCAGCTCCGCAAGCAGCAGATCACCCCGCGCGGCACGACGATCGTGTTCGCGATCGCACCGGCGGTCGCGGCCGGCACGACACTGCTCATCGCGGCGATCCTGCCGATCTTCGCGCTCGGCTCGCCGCTGGACTCGGTCGCGGACCTGTTCGGCGTCGTCGGCCTGCTCTTCCTCGGGACGGTCGCCCTCACGCTCGCCGGCCTCGACACGGGCACCGCGTTCGGCGGGATGGGGTCGAGCCGCGAGATCACGATCGCCGCGCTCGTCGAGCCGACGATCCTGCTCGCCGTGTTCGCCCTGTCGATCCCGGGCCAGTCGGCCAACCTGTCGGCCATCGTCTCGGCCACCCTGGACGATCCCGGTCAGGTGCTCTCGCTCGGCAGCGTGCTCGCCTTCGTCGCGCTGGTCATCGTCATCATCGCCGAGACCGGCCGGCTGCCCGTCGACAACCCGTCGACGCACCTCGAGCTGACGATGATCCACGAGGCGATGGTCCTGGAGTACTCGGGCCCGAAGCTCGCGCTCATCGAATGGGCGAGCGGCATGCGCCTGACCGTGCTGCTCGCCCTGCTCGCGAACCTGTTCCTGCCCTGGGGCATCGCGGGCGCCGACCCCTCGCTGCTGGCGGTGCTGCTCGGCGCCGTCGCGATCGCCGTCAAGGTCGCGGTGCTGGCCGGACTGCTCGCGGCGGGCGAGGTCTTCATCGCCAAGCTGCGGTACTTCCGGGTGCCCGAGCTGCTCGCGGGTTCGTTCCTGCTCGCGCTGCTCGCGGTGACCGCGTCCTACTTCCTCGCCACCCCGACCCAATGACCGGACGGATTCGCTGATGTCCCTCGCGACCTATACCGGCGTGCTCGACCTCACCGCGGGAGCTTTCCTGCTCACCGCGGTGCTCATCGTGTGGCGCCGCGAGCTCCGCTCCATCGTGCACCTGCTGGCCTGGCAGGGCGCGGCCCTCGCCGCGATCCCGCTCACCGAGGGGCTCTACCAGCGCGACCCCGGCCCGGTGATCGTCGGGCTCGTCGTGCTCGCGCTGCGCGCCGGGGTGCTGCCGGTCCTGCTCCTGCGTGCGGTGGGCACCGCCGACAACGAACGTCGCGAGAGCACGCCGCTGGTCAACACGACGTCCTCCCTGCTGATCACGGCCGCGCTCACCGTCCTGGCGTACGCGGTCACCCGGCCGATCATCGCGCTCGACCCGACACCGGCCACCCGCGCGGTCCCGGCCGCGTTCGCCGTGATCCTCATCGCGCTCTTCGTGATGGTCAGCCGGCGGCGCGCGCTCTCGCAGGCGGTCGGGTTCCTCATGCTCGACAACGGCATCACGGCCACGGCCTTCCTCATCACCGGCGGCGTCCCGCTGATCGTCGAGCTCGGCGCGTCCCTCGACGTGCTGTTCGCGGTCTTCGTGCTGGGACTGCTCACCGGCCACATGCGTCGCGCCTTCGGTGGCACCGACCTCGACCAGCTACGGGAGTTGCGCGACTGATGGGCCTTGTCCTGCTCGTACCGATCCTTGCCCCGCTCGTCGCCGCCGGCCTCGCCGCAGCGCTCGGGTGGCGCCGACTGACCGCCTACGTGACCCTCGCCGCCGCCCTGAGCGTGCTGGTCACGGGCATCCTGCTCGCCACCCGGGTCGAGTCCGGGGCGCGCTTCGCCGTCGACCACCTGCTGCGGGCCGACTCGCTCAGCGTCACCATGCTGCTGGTCATGGGGACGGTGGGCACGCTCGCGACCTGGGCCAGCGTCGGCTACATCGACGCCGAGCTGCGCGACGGGCACACCGACCGCCGCGGCGCGCACCTGTACGGCGTGCTGCTTCCGCTCTTCCTCGCCGCGATGGCCCTGGCCGTGCTGGCGAACAACATCGGCGTCATGTGGGTGGCCATCGAGGCCACCACCGTGGCGACGGCGTTCCTCGTCGGCCACCGCCGCACCCGGTCCGCGCTCGAGGCGACCTGGAAGTACGTCGTGATCTGCTCGGTCGGGATCGCGCTGGCGTTCCTCGGCACCGTGCTGCTCTACTTCGCGAGCCTGCACGCCGGCGCCTCGAGCGCGCACGCGCTGGACATCGACACACTACTCAACAACGCGGCCCAGCTCGACCCGGACGTCACCCGCCTCGCGGCAGGGCTCCTGCTGCTCGGGTACGGCGCCAAGGCGGGGCTCGTGCCCTTCCACACCTGGCTCGCCGACGCCCACAGCCAGGCTCCCGCGCCGGTCTCCGCGCTGATGAGCGGGGTGCTGCTCTCGGTCGCGTTCGCGTGCCTGCTACGCGTGAAGTCGGTCGTCGACCTCACGCTCGGCACCGGGTTCCTGCGGACCGGGCTGCTCATCGTCGGGCTGCTGACGCTGCTGATCGCCGCGTCGTTGCTCGTGGTCCAGACGGACTTCAAGCGCATGCTCGCCTACTCCTCGATGGAGAACATGGGCCTCGTCGCGATCGCCGCGGCTGCGGGCACCGAGCTCGCGATCGCCGCGCTGCTGCTGCACGTGCTGGCGCACGGTATCGGCAAGTCGCTCGTGTTCCTCGCCTCCGGTCAGCTGCAGGCCGCCCACGAGTCGACCGCGATCAGCGCGGTCACCGCCGTCCTCTCGCGCTCACGTCTCGTCGGCGTGTCGTTCGCCGTCGGACTCGCGGTCCTGATCGGGCTGCCCCCGTTCGCGATGTTCGCGAGCGAGCTGTCCATCTCGCGCGCCCTCGCGGGGGCCAACCTCGCCTGGGTGCTCGGCGCGACGCTGCTCCTCATGACCGTCGCGTTCACCGCCCTGGTCCGCAACGGCAGCCGCATGCTGCTCGGCACGCCGCAGCCGAACGCCCCGGTGATCGCCCTGCCGGGCACGATCGCCGCAGCGCTCGTCACGGGGATGATCCTCAGCCTGGCCCTCGGGCTGAGCGCGGGCCCCCTCACCCAGCTCTTCCAGTCCGCTGCCACCCAGCTCGGAGCAAGCTCATGACCGTCCCCTTCGCCCCGACCGGCGTTCCCGTCGGCGTCCACCGCACCAGCCGGACGCTGCTGCCGGAGGAGATCGCCGACCAGTCCGCCTGGCTGCTCGCGGCCGGATTCCGCCTCGGCCTCGTCGCCGCGCACGACGACGGCGCGACGCTGCGGGTCGTCTACCTGTTCCTCGCCGGCAGCCCCGACCGCCGCGTCGAGCTGCAGGTCCGGCTGCCCGCCGACGACCCGCGGATCGGCTCGCTCGCCCCGCTGTCGTTCGCGGCCTCCCGGTTCGAGCGCGAGATGCACGACCTCTACGGCATCGTGCCGGTGAACCACCCGCTCCCCCGCCGCATGGTGCGCCACGCGCACTGGCCGGCGGGCTGGTACCCGATGCGCCACGACGCCGGCGACCCGCCGCCGTTCCACGAGACCGGCGCCGACGCCTACCCGTTCATCGCGGTCGAGGGTGACGGCGTCTACGAGATCCCCGTCGGCCCGGTGCACGCCGGTGTCATCGAGCCGGGCCACTTCCGCTTCTCCGTCGTCGGGGAGTCCGTGCTCAAGCTCAAGGCCCGACTGTGGTTCACCCACCGCGGCGTCGAGAAGCTCTTCGAGGGGCTCGAGGCCACCGAGGCGATCCACCTGGCCGAGCGCATCAGCGGGGACACGTCCGCCGCGCACGCGCTCGCCCACACGCTCGCCGTCGAGGATGCGCTCGGCATCACGATGACCGAGCCGGCGCAGCGGCTGCGCGCGCTCTTGGTCGAGCTCGAGCGCCTCTACAACCACGCCGCCGACCTGGGGGCGCTGGCCAACGACGTCGGCTTCTCGCTCGCCAACGCGCACGCCCAACGGATCCGGGAGCAGCTCCTGCGGATCAACCTCGCGGTCACGGGCCACCGGCTGCTGCGCGGCGCGATCCGCCCCGGCGCGGTCGAGCTCCTCAGTTTGCCGGACCCCGCCGAGCTCGACCGGATCGCCGCGGACCTCGCGGAGGTCGTCGAGCTCTCGCTCGAGAACTCGGTGATCCGCGAGCGGTTCACCGGCACGGCCAGGCTCACCCGCACGCAGGCGCACGACCTCGGCTGCCTCGGCTACGTCGCCCGCGCGAGCGGGGTGGCCACCGATGCGCGGATCGATCACCCGACGGTCCCGCTCGCGGTGACCCCCGCGACCGGGGCCGACGGCGACGTGCTCGCGCGCTACCTGATCCGACGCGACGAGTTCGCCACGTCGATCCGGATCGTCAAGGCGCTCATCCGGTCGGCCGGACCGCTCCGTTTCCTGGCTGCGCCGGACGGGACCGGAACGACCGACCCGACCGAGGAGACCGCTGCGGTCCGCAGCGGCGTCGGCATCGTCGAGGGCTGGCGCGGGACGATCGTGCACCGCGTCGAGGTGGCCCCCGACGGGCGCCTGACGCGCGCGAAGATCGTCGACCCGTCGTGGTTCAACTGGCCGGCCCTGCCGCTGGCGATGGCCGACACGATCGTGCCGGACTTCCCCGTCACCAACAAGAGCTTCAACCTGTCCTACGCCGGCAACGACCTGTAGCGGGCGTCGCCCCGGGCTGGGGCGGGAGGGTCAGCCGTGCCGGCGCCGGCCGCTCGCGACGCCACCACCGGCGCCGCCCGAGAAGATCATGCTCACGCCGAGCATGAAGCCGAAGTTGTACCAGTTGCCGTTGTTGTGGATCTCGTAGATGCCCACGTCCGGGTTGAACAGCGACACGATGAACGTGATCGGGCTGATCAGGCCCTGCCACAGGCCGAGCCAGAAGCCCGCGACGTCGGGGTCGCCGACCCCGGCCGCCTCGTTCGGCCCCGCCGCGCACGCGGCGAGCCCGAGCACGCCGACCACCACCATCACTGCGACGAGCAGCACCGTCCGCACCCGCCGGGTCCGCCTCAGTTGCGCCATCCCCGCAGTCTGTCAGCCGAGCACGTAGTCAGCAGGACGCAGCGTCAGCAGGATGCAGCGTCAGCAGGACGCGTCAGCAGGACGCAGCGTCAGCCGAGCACGACCGCGGGCGACGGCACGGCGAGCGAGTTGATCGCCGCGAGCTGCCGGCCCGACCGGTAACGCAGCGCGGCCAGCCGCTGCGGGCTCAACCGCTCGCACACCCAGTCCCAGTGCAGCGAGCACCAGTCGCCCGGGAGCAACGGACCGGCCAGCCCGAGCCCGTCCACCGCCGTGACCACCTGCTCGACGACGACCGGCCCCTCCCGCAGCGCGCGGCCGTCCCACTGCAGGGGGCGGCTGCGCACGAGGGCGCGGTCGTCGACGACCTCGATCACGCGGCCCCACCGGATCCGGCACCGGTCGAGCACCCGGAGCGGCTCGTCGACCCGGCCGCCACGCAGCAGCCCGAGCCAGGGGTAGACACCGAACACGTGGAAGCTGTGATGGGGCTGCGCGCCCGGCACGGCCGCGGCGAGCAGCGACCACGACCGCCCGGCGCGCGCGCGGAACCGGTCCTCGATCGACCCGCCCATCATCGACAACGGCACCCGGTCGAGCAGCACGTTGCCCACCCAGTACGCCTCGACCACGCGCGCGTCGAGGGGATCGGCGATGCCGTTCGCCGCGGCGATCAGCTCGAGGTACGGCCACGCGCCCGTGAACCCGCGCGCGAGGTGACGCAGATCGCCGTCGTCCACCCCACTGCTGGCCTGCTCGAGCAGCTGACCGGCGGCGTCCGGGCCGCAGAAGCCCAGCTCGTTGGGCGGGTAGGCGTACCGGGCGAACAGCAGAGGCCCGCTCGTCCGCGCGCCGGCGGCCGCCCGGCCCATGCCGCCGACGCCGTCAGCCACCATCGTCCCTCTCCCCCCGCCCGACCCGGTCCCGCTAGACGCCGACCTCGCGCGGCAGCGTCTCCGGGGCGCTCCACACGCGCCAGGACACGAGCATCCCGCCGGAGAGCAGCATCGCGAGCCAGACGAGCTGGGGCGCGACCCCGACGCCCTGCACCGTCGCCTGCAGAGCCGCCGTCACGAGAGCGCCGAGCACGAGCACCGCTGTCACGTCGAGCGCCTGCGCACGGGCCAGCGCGGCGAACCACGTCGCGACGTACGCCGCGAGGATCACCCCGGTCAGGAGCACCCAGCCCCACTGGGTGGCATCCATCGACAGCAGCATCGAGGCCTGCCCGCGCACCACGACCCACGCGACGAGCAGGATCGACCCGATCCCCATCCGGGCCAGCCCGACGGTCCACGACGACACCCCGGCAAGCAGCCGCTTGGCGACGATCACCTCGACGGACCAGAACAGGGTCGCGGCGAGGATCATGAGCTCGCCCGAGCCGAGGTCGGTCGAGACGCCGCCGACGAGCCCGATCTGGCCGATCACCAGCAGCCCTATCGCGACCCAGTGGAAGGCGGACATCCGCTCCCCGAGCAGCGCGACCGCGAGCACCGCGACCCAGACCACCAGGGTCTTGTGGATGAATGCGGACTGCACCGACGACGCCCGCGCGAGCCCCTCGAAGAAAAGCAGGAACGGCACGGAACCACCGATCACCCCGACGGTCACCAGGCCGAGCCACTGCCGGGTGCCCTCCGGCCGGGTGACCCGCGCGCCGGCGCCGCGCCCGAGGGTCACGACGGCGAGCAGGACGGCGGCCGCCACGAGGTTCTTGGCGGTGGTGTAGACGGAGGCGTTGCCGAACGCCTTGACGCCGTAGCCGTTGAGGAAGACCGCGAACCCGCTGATGCAGGCCGTGGCGAGCGCGAGAAGTAGCCCTGTCCGTCGGGTGCTGGTCATGCCGATCCCTCCCAGGGGGTGCGGTGTGCAGCGGTGGCTGCCGAGCGCCCAGCGCGCACGGGCGCTGGCAGAACGGGGGGTTGGGACGCGCCGGCGCGCAGCGCGAGGGCCTCGGCGGCCTCCTGCGCGCCGAGCCGCTCGAGCGCGAAGCCGGAGTGGACCACGACCCAGTCGCCCACGGCGACGGCGTCATCCAGGGTCACCAGCGACACGGCGACCGTGCGGTCCGCGGTCGCGACGATCCCGGTGGCCCCGGGGCGGACCTCGACGAGTCGGCCGATCTCACCGAGACACATCGGCGACCACCCCCTGCGCGGCAACGTGGCACGCACCCAGGACCGCGGCGACCGCACCGTCCAGCGCCGACCGAACCCCGGGCGACAGCGCCGCACCGTGCTCGACCGTGGCGGCCTCAACCCCGACGAGCACGAGGCGGCGCGGGAGCGAGTGCAGCGCGCGACCCAGCTCGACGGCGGCGGCGAGCCCGAAGGCGTGCGTGCCGCCCCGGCCGGTACTGGCCCAGGCGTCCGCGGTGAGCGGCGCGGCTTCGGTCCCGGCCTCGAGCACGAGCAGCGTCCCGGGCGGAGCGCCCGATGTCACGGCGTCGACCACGACGGCGAGCTCCGACCCGCGCCACAGGTCGATCAGGCCGGTCGGGTCCTCGTGCTCGACGACGACGACGTCCGGCGGCGCGAGCTCGGCGACCCGGCGCGCGACCCAGAGCCCGACGGCGTCGTCGCCGCCGTCGGGGCTGCCGAGCCCGATCACGAGGGTGGCCGTCACGACCGCTCCACCGTGAGGTCGAGGAAGTGCGTCGCGCACGAGATGCACGGGTCGTAGTTGCGGATGGCCGCCTCGCACCGGTGGGATAGGTCGTGGTCGGACAGCTCGACCCAGCGCTCGGCAAGAGTGCGCATGTCCGCCTCGATGCTCGGCTGGTTCTGCGAGGTCGGCGGCACGATCTGCGCGTCCAGGATCGTGCCGGCCGCGTCCAGGCGGTACCGGTGGAAGAGCACCCCGCGGGGGCCTCGGTCGCACCGAAGCCCTCCCCGGCGCGCGCGGGCACGGGGACCGAGGGCGGCACGCCGTCGCGCCAGGCGTCGATGATCGCCAGCGCCTCGTGGAAGATCTCGACCAGCTCGACCGCGCGCACGATGATCGACCGGAACGGGTTGCGGCACGTCTCGCCGAGCCCCGCCTCCCGGGCCGCCTGCTGGGCGAGCGGCGACAAGCGGTCGAAGTTCAGCGTGTAGCGGGCCAGGGGGCCGACGACGTAGGGGCCGCCGCCGTCGAGCCGCGCGTGCAGCGAGTTCGAGTGCGCGACGTGGAACTCGGTGATGTGCTCGGTGAACTCGCGCACGTCGAACGCGGTCCCGGCGGTCGTCACGACGTTGCCCGACTCGATCGGGTACCCGCTCTCGGGGCGCAGCGAGAGGTAGGTGTACGGCTGCTCGAAGTCGGGGAAGTCGAACGTCGACACCAGACGCACCGTCTCGAGCGCATCCTCGAGCGCTCGCTCGAGGGCCGGCCGAAGTCCCATGAGCTCGGCCACCGTGGGCATCCGGTAGAAGCCGCCGAGCTTGACGTTGATCGGGTGCACCGAGCGGCCCCCGACCAGGGTCATCAGCTGGTTGCCGACCTTCTTCAGCCGCAGGCCACGTTCGACGGCGTCCGGGAAGTCCTTCGCCATCTCGATCGCGCCGGGGTACCCGAGGAAGTCGGGGGTGTGCAGCAGGTAGATGTGCAGCGCGTGGCTCTCGATCCACTCGCCGCAGTACAGCAGCCGCCGCATGGTCCGGATCGTGTCGGGCACGCTGACACCGCACGCGTCCTCGAGCGCGAAGCACGCGCTGAACTGGTAGGCGACCGGGCAGATCCCGCAGATGCGGGCGGTGATGTCCGGCGGCTCGGTCCACGCCCGACCCCGCAGGAACGCCTCGTAGAAGCGGGGCGGCTCGAAGATCCGCAGCTCGACCGCGCCGACGTGACCGTCCTTGATCTCGAGGTGCATGCCCCCCTCGCCCTCGACGCGCGACAGCGTGCCGACGTGCAGCACCTGACCGCCGTCGGTCAGCTTGTGGCTCATGTCATCGCCCCCTCGTCGCGCGCGGGCTCATGTCGTTCGCTCTCGCGGCGGAACGGCTCGGACGCGGCATTGAACGTCCGATAGATGCGCATGACCTCGTCGTCGGCCATGCCGAGCGCGATCAGGCGGTCCGAGAGCGCGACGGTGTTCGGGGAGTCCTGCGGCCCGAAGCAGCCGTAGCAGCCGCGCGCGAACGCCGGGCAGAGCGCGCCGCAGCCCGCCTGCGTGACCGGTCCGAGGCACGGCGTGCCGTTCGCGACCGCGACGCACACCGCACCGCGCCGCTTGCACTCGACGCACACGCTGTAGGTCGGGATGCGCGGCACGCGACGCTGGATGTAGGCCGCGAGGACCTCGAGCAGCTGGTTCTTGTTGATGGGGCACCCGCGCAGCTCGAAGTCCACGCTGACGTGCGCCGAGATCGGCGTCGACCGCGCCAGGGTCGACAGGTACTCCGGGTGCGCGTACACGATCGACCGGAACTCCGCGATGTCCCCGAAGTTGCGCAGCGCCTGGATCCCGCCGCTCGTCGCGCACGCGCCGATGGTCACGACGTGCTTCGACATCTCGCGGACCTGGCCGATGCGTTCGATCTCCTCGGGGGTCGTGACCGATCCCTCGACGAGGGACACGTCGTAGGGCCCGTCCACGACGGCGCGCGTCGCCTCCGGGAAGTAGGCGATCTCCACCTCCCCCGCGAGGGCCATGAGCTCGTCCTCGCAGTTGAGCAGGGTCAGCTGGCAGCCGTCGCACGAGGCGAACTTCCACACGGCCAGCTTGGGCAGGGTCGACGACTGGGTGGTCATGTCACAGCTCCCGACTCGACAGCAGCGGCGCGAGGCGGTCGTAGGTGAGCACCGGCCCGTCGACGCAGACGAACAGCTCCCGGAGCTGGCAGTGCCCGCACAACCCGACGCCGCACTTCATGTTGCGCTCCATGGACATTCGGATCCGATGCTCCCGAACGCCCCGGTCCACGAGGGCTGCGGCGGAGAACCGCATCATCACCTCGGGCCCACACACGAACGCGGTCGTGTGGCGCGGGTCGAAACCCGCCCGCGGGATCAGCTGGGTGACGAGCCCGACCTTGCCGCGCCAGGCGTGCTGGCCGTTGTCGACCGTGACCTCGACGACGATGCCGTGGTCGTGGGCCCAGGTGCGCAGCTCGTCGCCGAACAGGATGTCCTCCGGGGTGCGCACGCCGTAGAGCAGCAGGACCCGGTCGTACCGGTCGCGGTGGGCGATCAGCTCGCAGATCGCCGGCCGCAGCGGCGCGAGGCCGATCCCGCCGACGACGAACACGACGTCGCCGCCCGCGGCCGAGGCCATGTCCCACGAGGTCCCGTACGGTCCGCGGACCCCGAGCAGCGAGCCGACCGGGGCGGCGATGAGCGCGTGCGTGACGACGCCGACGTCGCGGATCGTGTGCTCGAGCGGCCCACCGAGGGCCGGGTCACCGCTGATCGAGATCGGCACCTCGCCGACCCCGAAGGCGTCGAGCATCGTGAACTGACCCGCCGCGTACTGCATCGGGGGCGCGTCCACGGGGTCGAGCTTGAGCGTGAAGGTGTCCCGCGTGTCCTGCCGGGTGTGCCCGATGCGGTACCGCCGCGGGCGCATCGGGTCGATGGCCGCCGCGGCGGCCGCCCCGGTTCGGTGGTGACTGTCGAGCATGCTCATCGCGAAGCTCCCGCCCGTCCGACGTTCCCTCTAGCTGCGGCCCGCAGCCGGTTGCGGGGTCCAGCGCAGCGCTGCGGCCTCCGCGGTGATGTCGATCGCGGCCGGGCACCAGGTGATGCACCGGCCACAACCCACGCAGCCCGACATGCCGAACTGGTCCTGCCAGGCCCCGAGCTTGTGCGTGATCCACTGCCGGTAGCGCGACCGGATCTCGGGTCGGATGCTGCCGCCGTGGATGTAGGAGAAGTCCTCCGAGAAGCACGAGTCCCACACGCGATGACGCTCGGCCACCTCGCCGGTGAGATCGGCCACGTCCTCGACCGAGGTGCAGAAGCAGGTCGGGCACACCAACGTGCAGTTGGTGCACGCGAGGCAGCGCGACGCGACGTCGTCCCAGCGCGGGCTGTCGACGCTGGCGTACAGCAGGTCCTTGATCCCGTCGGTGTCGAGCGTTCGCCCCATGTGCGCGACGGACCAGGCGACGACGTCGTCGGCCGCCTGGACGTCCTCGTCGGGCGCCTCAGCCGTCGGGACCTCTGCGAGGACCTCCGCGCCTCGCTCGGTGCCGACATCGACGAGGAACCGGTGTGGGCCGTCGTCGAGCAGCTCTGTCAGCGCAAGGTCGTAGCCGGCGTCCGGCCGCGGACCGGTCCCCATCGAGGCGCAGAAGCAGGTGCCGCCAGGATCGGTGCAGGTCACCGCCACGACGAACGCCCCGGACCGCCTCGCCGCGTAGCGGACGTCCGTGTGGTCGCGACCGAGCAGCACGACGTCGTGGATGGCCAGGGCGTGCAGGTCGCACGAGCGGACACCGAAGAGCGCGTACGGCCTGCCGTCGCCGGCAGCCGGGTCGCCCGGTTCGACCTCGTTGACCGTGAACTCCTCGCCCGTGCGCCGACCGCGCCAGATGAGCTCCTCGGCCGGGAACAGCACCGGCTTGGGTGACTGCGCGCCCGCGGCGTACCCGAAGAGCGCGTCATCGTTGCGGCGCCGGAGCCGGTAGTGCGCGGCATCCTGCTCGTCACCCCATCCGCGAGGCAGGTCGTCGATCGTGGCGATGGGTGCGTGCACGATGGCGCCGTCCCGAACGGTCGGTCCCATCACGCCGTAGCCGCGAGCACTGAGGGCATCGATCAAGCCCTGGAGCCCGGCAAGATCCAGCAACCGCTCCTCGTGCACCATGAGATGCCTCCCCGTCGAGTCCCTACCCACGCTTGCACGCGGTGGTGAGTCCGATAAAGGGACCTTTGTCGCATACCTCCCGCGATCGGCGAGGGAGAGGCGGGATGACGGCGGGGACTCGAGTCCCGCGCCTGCATCGGCCTTGCATGTGGGCGGCGCGCGGTTCGCTGCCGTGCTGCAGCTGTGCGCACGATGCCCCGGGAATCGCGCCAGATCATTGCATCGGAACCCTTGACCGTTTCGTCCTGGTTCGGTACGATTAGCACGGGTGTTCGATCTTCTGACTCGGTTCTGGCGACTCGATGGCGAGGGGGCGGCTGTGGACGTGACCGGTGCGCCTCTCGCCAGCATGGTGGCCGCCACCCACGGTCCTGGGGTGGCCGACGGCGGTTCGGTCGCGCGACTCGCGTGCGGGGTGGGCGGCGAGGTGGCCGCGTTGCGCGCGGCCGCTGCGGCGTTGGCCGCCGCTGCCGCGGGGGCGCCCCAGTGGGCCGGGCCCGAGCGGCAGAGCATCCTCACCGAGCTGAACCTGACCATCGACACCCTGCAGGCGATCCGGTCGAGCGTGCTCATCGCCGAACGCGACGCCGAGACGTGGCGCGGGTCCGGGGACCCGACCTTCGAAGCGTGGGTCGGACGCAAGACCCGCCTCGGCAAGCGCGGCGGGGCCGCGCGGGTGCGCCAGGCCGCCGAGCTCGACACCGTCCCCGACGTGCGCGAGGCCGTGACCGAGGGGCGTATCCCGCTGGAGCACGCCGGGATCATCGCCAAGGTCGCCGCCACCGGCACCCCCGCCCAACGCGAAGCCGCCACCTCTCCCGCCGGGCAGGAGACGTTGTTGGGGTTGGCTGCCGGGCAGGACGCGGGCACGTTCGCGCGCACCGCGGACCGGTGGGCCGCCCACGTGGACCCCGCCGGCCTGGAACGCGACCACCAGGCCCAACGCCGCGCGAGGTTCCTGCACCTGACCCACACCCCGCACGGCACCCACCTCAAAGGGCTGCTCGACTCGATCACGGGCCACCAGGTCGCCCTCGCCCTGGAAGCGGCCACCCCGCGACCGGCCGCCGACGACGACCGCGACTTCGGCCAACGCAACGCCGACGCCCTGGCCACCATCGCCGACCGCATCCTGGCGTCGGTGGACACCAAACCCGGCGCGCACGTACCACCCCAGGTCTCCGTCATCCTCACCGAAGCGACCTGGGCCGCCGCCCAAGCCGACCGCGACCGCCGCCGCACCGCCCTAGCCACCTTCGGCTTCACCACCGACGACGACGGCGAGGTTTCCGGGCGCAGCGACACGACGAACGACTCGCGGTGCGGGGCGGGACCTGCGGTGCTCCCCGTCCTGGGGTACGCGCCGGCGACCCTCGAGGACGGCACACCCGTGCCCGCCAGTGAGCTCGGCGTGATCATGTGCGACTGCGAACTGACCCGCATCGTCATCAACGCCGACGGAGTCCCCCTAGACCTCGGGCGCACCGAACGACTGTTCACCGGACCCCAACGCAAAGCCGTCATCGCCCGCGACCGCGAATGCGCCTGGCCCGACTGCCACGCCCACGCCCGCTGGTGCCACATCCACCACCTCGCCTGGTGGCAACGCGACGGCGGAGCCACCTCCGTGGAAAACGGTGCGTTGCTGTGCAACTTCCACCACCACGAAGTCCACCGACTCGACCTCACCCTGACCCGCCACACCACACGCGACTACAACGCCATCACCGGCATCGCCCGCGTCTGGTACCAATTCACCGACCCCACCGGACGACAACTCCGACAGACCGAACCACCCGGGATCCAACCACCCGCACCACCACGACCACCCGAACCACCGAACGAGCTCGACCTCACTCAGGTCGATGCGCCGATCGACGCGCGCGAGATCTACCCCGACGACCTCTTCCAGACGTCAGACGCTCGCGTTGCCTGACGGCCGACCCAGCGCGTCGCATGACGGCGAACCCGGCGCGTTGGCTGACGCCAGATACCGGCTGACAAGCGCGGATCGACCAACTCAGGTCGCGAGTGGGAGCCATTCCCGGGCTGCCGCGACAAGTGCGGCCACCCCGATCGTGAGCGTCGGTTCGATCACGGGCGCGAACAACGGCGAGTGGTTGGACGGCAGCGCCACGGACCGGGCGGCAAGTTCAGCGAACGTCGTCGCCCCGGCGAACTCGGCCGGGTCGGCGCCGCCGAGCAGCCAGTACACGCACGGCGCGTCCGCCGCATCCGCGAGCAGGCCGACATCCTCGCTTCCCGTGACGAAACCCGGGTCGATGACCTTGGCCACCCCCGCGAGCGCGGGCTCGGTACGCACGACGGCCCCAGGATCGTTCACCACGGCCGGCGCCGTGAGGAACAGTTCGATCTCGGGCTCGCGCGGGGCCCCGGATGCGGCGGCCTCTGCCCGGACGATCCTCGTGATCGCCGCGAGCACCCGCGCGCGGACGTCGACGTCGTAGGTGCGCACGTTGACGAGCAGCTCGGCATCGTCAGGGATGACGTTGGCTGTGGTGCCCGACCGCAGCGCGCCGATGGTCAGCACGACGGTCTCGGTGGCGGCCACCTCGCGCGCAACCACCCCTTGCAGCCGCAGGACCGTCGCAGCCGCCATCACCACCGGGTCCACCGACGCCTCGGGGCGCGAGGCGTGCGCACCACGACCGAACATCGTGATGCGCAGCGAGTCCGCCGCGGCGAACGCCGCCCCGGACCGCAGCCCGATCACACCGGCCGGGAGCGGGGCGACGTGCTGACCGAGGATGACGTCCGGCCGCCCGACCCGGTCGTACAGGCCGTCGTCGAGCATGGCGCGCGCGCCGAGCACGTTCTCCTCTGCGGGCTGGAAGACCACCAGCAGGGTCCCCGCCCACGTCGAACGCTCGGCGGCCAGCCGCTCGGCGGCACCGAGCAGGCAGGTCACGTGCACGTCGTGCCCGCAGGCGTGCATCACCGGTACCTCGGCCCCGGTCTCGTCCGTGCCCGACGCCGTGCTCGCGTACGCCAGCCCCGTCCGTTCGCCCACCGGCAGGCCGTCCATGTCGGCGCGCAGCAGCGCTGTCGGACCGGCGCCGTTGTGCAGCACCCCGACGACCCCGGTCACCCCGACGCCGGTCGTGACCTCGTAGCCGCAACGCGTCAGCCAGGCCGCGACGATCGCAGCGGTGCGGGTCTCGGTGAACGCGAGCTCGGGGTGCGCGTGCAGGTCGCGGTAGACCTCACCGAGGTCGGTCGTGGCGGTCACGCGACCGCGCTGACGCTCGAGTCCGAGCTCACTTCGGCAACGCCCGAACGCGGTTGTTGCGCGCGTCGTGCGTGAGCTCCACGAGACCGAGCGCCTCGAGCAGCGGAGGCAGGTACATGCCGAACCGGCCGCGATAGCCGTTGCGCAGCCCGTACCACCCGCCCACGGGGTTGTCCGACGACCGGCCCCACGCCTCGACGGTTCCGTCCGCGACGGGCTTCTTCTCGTCGGCCGCACCCAGATCAACCCAGTCACCCTGCTCGCGCAGCCACGCAGTCAGGTCCTCGATGGCTCGGGCGTGGTACTTCAGCGTCGTCGATCCGACCTGGCACACGAGCGCGGGCGGATCGGCCTGGTCATCGACGTACATCGTGTAGCCGGACGTGCCCGGTGCCGTCGTGAGCGCCCACGGATCGGCCTTGGTACCACTTCCCTGAGCCATCTTGTGGTTCCTCTCGCGTGGTCCGTGAGTTCGCCCGCCTGCCACCGTCTCGTGCAGGGGTGCCTCGACATTACCGATCCCGGACGCGGCCGGACAGTGTTTGGCGAGCTCGGATCCGGTCCGTGAGCGGCCGGTCCACGGCCCACCGGGACACCGGACTAAATACCCCACGGGGTACATGGGACCTTGGTCACTCACCAACCGGATCCGAGGTTCCTAGCGTGGAGTGCGAGGTCAAGTCACCGATGGGTTCATCACAAAACTGCATTCGACACATCACCGCAGATGCGAAGGAGCAAGCCGTGAAGAAGCGACTACTGGTGCTGGGAGCCGGCACCGCCGGCACGATGATCGTCAACAAGCTGCGACACCGCCTGAGCTCCGCCGAATGGAGCATCACGGTCGTCGACCGCGACGACGTCCACCCCTACCAGCCGGGCTACCTGTTCCTGCCGTTCGGCATGCTCGCCCCCGAACAGATCACGCGCTCACGGCACACGTTCCTGCCCGACGGGGTGGACTTCGTCATCGCCGACGTCGACCGCGTGGACGGCCCGGCGAGCACGGTGACCCTCACTGACGGGCGCACGCTGGAGTACGACTACCTCGTGATCGCGTCGGGCACGACGCCCCGGCCCGACCAGACCCCCGGGATGCTCGGGGACGAGTGGCAGCGCAGCATCTTCGACTTCTACACGTTCGAGGGGGCCCAGAAGCTGTCCGCGGCGCTCAAGTCGTTCGACCACGGCCGGCTCGTCGTGCACATCACCGACATGCCGATCAAGTGCCCGGTCGCCCCGCTCGAGCTGACGTTCCTCGCGGACGCGTGGCTGCGGGAGCGGGGCCTGCGGGACCGCGTCGAGATGGTCTACGTGACCCCGCTGCCCGGCGCGTTCACCAAGCCGATCGCCTCCGAGGCTCTGGGGTCGATGCTCGACGAGCGCAAGATCGTGGTCGAGCCCGACTTCCTCGTCGAGCACATCGACAACGAGCGCAAGACCCTGGTCTCGTACGACGAGCGCGAGGTGCCGTTCGACCTGCTGATCACGATCCCGCTCAACATGGGGGCCGACTTCGTGGCCCGGTCCGGGCTGGGCAACGAGCTCAACTACGTCCCGGTCGACAAGCAGACGCTGCAGTCCACCGCCCACCCGAACATCTTCGCGGTCGGTGACGCGTCGGACATCCCGGCATCCAAGGCGGGCTCGGTCGCGCACTTCTCGGTCGAGATCTTCGTCGACAACTTCCTGCAGCTCATCGCCGGCAAGCCGATGACGGGCTCATTCGACGGGCACGCGAACTGCTTCATCGAGACGGGGAACGGCAAGGGCCTGCTGATCGACTTCAACTACGAGACCGAGCCCTTGACGGGCAAGTACCCGTTGCCGGTCGCCGGGCCGTTCGACCTCCTCAAGGAGACCCGGGCGAACCACCTCGGGAAGGTCGCGTTCCGCTGGATGTACTGGAACATGCTGCTCCCCGGCCGTCCGATCCCGCTGCCCGCGCACATGTCCATGGTCGGCAAGACGCCGGCGAACGGCACCGCCAAGAAGCTCGCCACCAAGTAGAGGAGTAAGACCACCATGCCCGTGACCACGCTCAACGGCCACCAGATCCACGTCAACGACGAGGGCTTCCTCACCGACCCGAAGGAGTGGGACGAGGAGCTGGGCGACGTGCTCGCCGCTCAGATCGGCATCACCATGACCGACGAGCACTGGAAGGTCGTGCACTACCTGCGCGCGGACTTCGAGACCCAGGGCGAGACGGCCACCCTGCGCCGTGTGTCCACCAACGGCGGCATCCCGGTCAAGGAGCTCTTCGCGCTGTTCCCGCAGAAGCCCGCCAAGAAGATGGCCTACATCGCGGGCCTGCCCAAGCCGGTGGGCTGCGTCTGACCACCCCCGCCCGCCACCCCGCCTGCCCCGCCAGTCCTTCTGAGAGGAAACGCTCGTCATGACCACCAACACGGAACCGGCCATCGTCCCCAGCTTCGACACGAGCGCGAGCGAGGGTCGCAAGCTCGCCATCATCTGCTCCAAGGGGAACCTGGACATGGCCTACCCGGCCCTGATCCTGGCGAACGCGGCCCTCGGCGAGGGCGTGGAGACCCACCTGTTCTTCACCTTCTGGGGCTTCGACATGATCAACAAGAAGACGATGGGCGATCTGAAGTTCACGATGCTCGGCAACACCGCCACGCACATGCCCCAGGGCCTGGGCGGGCTGCCGGGCATGACTGCCATGGCGACCTCGCGGCTGAAGAAGTCCATCGCCGACCTCGACGTCCCGGAGGTGCCCGAGTTCCTCGACCAGATCGTGGCCTCGGGCGGGCACCTGTGGGCCTGCCGGCTCTCGGCCGACATGAACCACCTGGAGGCGGCCGACCTCTACGACGACGTCGAGGGGATCATCAGCGCGAGCGACTTCATCGAGAAGACCGACGGCGCCCAGCTGATGTTCATCTAGGTCCTCGACCTCCGCGCACCCGCGCCCGGCCCCCGGCACAGCACACCGCCGGGGACCGGGCGCGCACCGCGTGCCGGGTCACACCCCGGGCGGGGCTGCACGGAAGCAGGTTCGTCATCAACTCGCCAGATAGATACCCCCCGGGGTATAGTGACGGCGACGAATGGAGCACACCTTGACCAACGCATCCGCCCCCGAATCCACCCTCCTCGATCGGCTCCGCCGCCTGTTCGGCGGCACGCCGAGCGACGGCCGTCTCGGCTCGTCGGTCAACGCCGCACGCGCGCTCGAGCTGGTGAAGGACGGCGCGAGCCTGCTGGACGTGCGCGAGTCGAGCGAGTGGAAGTCGGGTCACGCCCCGCGCGCCCTGCACATCCCGCTGGGCCAGATCGACCAGGCCGCCCGCCGGCTGAAGAAGGACCGCCCGGTCGTCGTGGTGTGCGCGAGCGGGATGCGGTCGCGCACCGCGGCCAAGCACCTGCGGGGTCTCGGTTTCGAGGCCGCGAGCCTGTCGGGCGGCATGCCCGCGTGGCAGCGCGCCGGCGGGGAGGTCAAGCGATGACCACGCCGACCGAGACCACGATCATCACCGAGACCGACCCCTCGATCGAGGAGGGCCGACGCCGGATCGTCATCGTCGGAGGCGTCGCCGGGGGCATGAGCGCCGCGGCGCGGGCCCGCCGGCTCGACGAGCACGCCGAGATCATCGTGCTCGAGCAGGGCGACTACGTGTCCTTCGCGAACTGCGGCCTGCCGTACCACCTATCCGGGGAGATCACCCGGCGCGATGCGCTGCTGCTGCACACCCCCGCCTCCCTGGCCGCCTCCTTGAACCTGGACGTCCGCACCGGAAACCGGGTCGTCGAGATCGCGCGCGGGGCGCAGGAGGTCGTCGTCCAGACGGCCGAGCGCACCTACCGCCTCGCCTACGACGCACTGCTGCTCGCGCCCGGCGCGGTCCCGGTGCGGCCGCCGATCACCGGCCTGGACCACCCCTCGGTGCACTCGCTGCGCACGGTTCCCGACGTCGATGCCCTGCGAGGAACCGTCGACGGCCTGCTCGCGGATCGTCCCGCCGGGCCCCCGCCCCGCGCGCGGTCGTCGTCGGCGCCGGCTTCATCGGGCTCGAGGCCGTCGAGGCGCTGGCCTCGCGCGGGCTCCAGGTCCACCTGGTGGAGCTCGCCGATCACGTCCTGCCTCCCCTCGATGCGGAGCTGGCCCCGCTGCTCGCGGCCGAGCTCGCCCACCACGGGGTAGACCTGCGCCTGGGCGTCTCGGCCCAGTCCGTGTCCCCCGTCGAGCCTGCGGCCACCGAGTCGAGCGAGACCGGCCCGACCGGCGTCGTCACGGTCACCCTGTCCGACGGCGTGTCCCTCACCGCCGACCTCGTCATCGTCAACGTCGGGGTCCGCCCGGCGAGCACCCTCGCCCGGGAGGCCGGTCTCGACCTCGGGGCCACGGGCGCGATCGTCGTCGACGGCGACCAGCGCACCTCCGACTGGCGCATCTGGGCCGTCGGCGACGCGGTCGAGGTCACCCACGCAATCACGGGCACGACGGGACCGGTGCCGTTGGCCGGTCCGGCCAACCGCCAGGGCCGACGCGCCGCCGACTCCATCTGCGGGCACGCCACCACTCCTCAGGCCGCCGTACTGGGCACCGCGATCGTGCGGGTGTTCGACCTCACCGCGGCGACCACCGGCGCCAACCAGGTCACGCTGCACCGCGCGGGCATCGCCCACGAGGTCGTGCACCTGCACGCGGGTCATCACGCGGGGTACTTCCCCGGCGCCGAGACCGTGCACCTGGTCGCGAGCTTCGCGCCCGACGGCACGCTGCTCGGTGCCCAGGCGGTCGGCCGGGCGGGGGTGGACAAGCGCATCGACGTGCTCGCGACCGCGATCCGGGCGGGGATGACCGCCGATGACCTCGCCGAGCTCGAGCTCGCCTACGCCCCGCCGTACGGTTCCGCGAAGGACGTGGTGAACATGCTCGGGTTCGTGGCCCAGAACGTCCTGGACGGGACGATGCCGCAGTGGCAGGCCTGGGACCTGGACAAGGTCATGGCGAACTCGCTGGTGCTCGACGTGCGTTCGCGCGCCGAGTACGCCGAGGGGCACCTCGACGGCGCCCTCAACATCCCCCACCTCGAGCTGCGCGAGCGGCTCGAGGAGGTCCGGGCCGCAGCCGACGGTCGAGAGATCAGCGTGCACTGCGCGAGCGGCGTGCGGTCCTACCTCGCGACTCGCATCCTGATCGGCGAGGGCTTCGACGCCCGCAACCTCTCCGGCGGGTGGTTCACCCTTCAGGCGGTCCTCGCCGCATCGCGATCCCTCGTGGCCGTCGTGTGAGTAACTCCTACATTTGATCGGTTCCATTAACGGAGTTATCGTAGGCGCATGATCACCTCGGCCGACCTCCTGCGCGACCGGCACCTTCGGGTGACGGCCGCGCGGGTGGCCGTGCTCGAGGTGCTTGCCGAACGGAGCCACCTCACCACCGACCAGGTGGCCACCGGGGTACGCGCCCGGATCGGCTCCGTCTCGACGCAGGCGAGCTATCACGTGCTCGACACCCTCGCCGCCGCCGGTCTGGTGCGCCGCATCGAGGTGGCCGGCAGCGCGGCGCGGTACGAGCGTCGCGTCGGAGACAACCACCATCACCTCGTGTGCCGCTCGTGCGGCGAGGTGTCCGACGTCGATTGCGCGACCGCGTCGGGCCCGTGCCTCACCACCACCGCGCCCGCGGGTTACGAGATCGACGAGGCCGAGGTCGTCTTCTGGGGCACCTGCCCCCGCTGCCAGACGCCGTCGGCCCCCACCCCTATCACCACCAGGAGCTAGACATGACCCAGCAGACGATCGACATCGGGATCCCCGCCGCCAAGCTCACGGACATCGTGGCGGGCCTGTCGAAGGTGCTCGCCGACTCGTACACGCTGTACCTGAAGACCCACAACTACCACTGGAACGTCGTCGGCCCGATGTTCCTGTCGCTGCACGCGATGTTCGAGGTCGAGTACACCGAGCTGGCCCTGGCGGTCGACGAAATTGCCGAGCGCATCCGCGCGCTGGGCGCCCCGGCCCCGGCGAGCTATCACCAGTTCGCCGCACTGACCGTCGTGCCCGAGGACACCGACCTCCCCGACGCGCAGGAGATGGTGCGCCGCCTGGTGTCGGCGCACGAAGCCACGGCGCGGACCATCCGTACGCTGATGCCGCTCGCCGAGGGGGCACCGGACCAGGTCACCGTCGACCTGCTCGTCCGACGCCTCGACGTCCACGAGAAGACCGCCTGGATGCTCCGCAGCATCCTCGCCTGAGCGCTACATCCTCGTCTGAGCGCTACGCAGCGCAGGTGCTCGCGTTCGTCAGTCGCTGACGCAGCCCGAACCCCGCGACGCCGACCGCCAGGATCGCGGTCGGCACGTCGTGGGGGGTCGAGGTCAGGACGGCGGCGGCGATGACCACGCTCAGCGCCGCGACCGACGCGCAGGGCGTGCAGCCAAGGTCGAGCCGGCGACCGGCTCCCGGGAGCGGCAGGTAGGTCGCGAGCGTCGTCGCCGACGTCGCGGCGATCAGCGCGACGAGCGCGGTCCACCCGCCCGGGATCGCCGTCGCCCGCCCGCCCGAGACCGCCACAAGCACGACCATCAGCGCCGGGGTCAGCGCGACGACGGCCGCGATCCGGCGCACCGGCCACAGCGCGCGCGCTCGGGCGAACCGCCGGCCCGACGAGGCTGGGCCGCTGCCGAGGTCGTCCTCGGGGCGCGCGGCACCCGCTGCTGCGAGCGCGTCCAGGACGGGAAGGTCCGGCCGGACCACCACGACACCATCGAGCTCTCGATCGGTCCGAGGCACCACATCACATCCTTCGTCGTCGTGCGGACCTTCGTTGTCGTCGTTCGACTGGTCGCGGATCAACTGGTCGAGCGCATCCATCCCCCCGGCGAGGTAGCCGGCCCAGTCCGGCCCGGATCGACCGGCTGTGCCGGACTCACCGCGCCAGCGCGCGCCGACGCCGAGGAGGGCGGCGCGGACGTCGTCCGCCGCGACGTCCCCCGGGATCGACACCACGGCCTGGCGGGCCTCGAACAGAGCAGCAACCGCCCCTTCGTGGTATTTGGCTGCCGGGACGGACTCCCCCGCGCGGGACAGCGAGCACAACGAACGCCCGGCGGTGACGACCCCCCAACGCTCGAGCGCGGCGCCCTCGCGTGCCCGGCACGACTCGATCGCCACGGTACGCACGGTCAACACCGGCTCGATTGCCACCCGCTCGGTCCTAGTCAGTGCGGTACACCTCGACGACAGCATCGAGCGCCGTGGCCGACCCGACAGGGCGTTCGCGCCGTTCGGCCCGACGGACCTCGAGCCCGCCGAGCCCGGCGAGGTCGGCTACGACGTCCGCCGCGGTGAAGAGGATGGCGGGGTCGGTCGGGCCGCCTACGCCCTCGGCGGGGTTGGTGGAGTCGTGCCCGACGACGAGCAGGAGGCCGCCGACCGCCACCGCGGCAGCGGCAACCCGCACGAGCTCGCGCCGCTGGGCCGCCGGGAGGTGGACGTACATCACGACCACGGCGCCGCTGGAGCGCGGCTCCGGGACGTGGTGCAGCAGGTCCGCGCGCACCCACGTCACGCGCCCGACCGTCTCGGGGGCGTGCGCCGCCTGGACCGCCTGACCCTTGCGGATCGCTTCGCGGGAGAAGTCGACCGCCGTGACGTCCCAGCCCCGGCGGGCGAGCCACAGGGTGTTGCGCCCCTCCCCCGCCCCGAGGTCGAGCGCTACCCCGGGTGGCCGATCCGCCAGGGCCTCGACCAACCATCGGTTGGGCTCTGGGGTCCAGATGAGTTCATCCGTCGCGTAGCGCACGTCCCAGGCGGCTGCATCCATGGTCGTGACCTTTCAGGCGAGAGAGAGGAAGAGCTTCTCGAGCTTCTGCACGTGCAACGTCTCACTCCCGTCAGCCTCGATCAAGCACTGCCGCATGCCCGTGGCGATGATGGCGAATCCCGCGCGGTCGAGCGCGCGGCTGACGGCGGACAGCTGGGTGACGATGTCCTCGCAGTCGCGGCCGGCCTCGAGCATGCGCAGGACGCCCGCCAGCTGGCCCTGCGCGCGCTTGAGCCGGTTGATGACCTTGCCCATCTCGTCCGGGTCCAGCTCCATCGGCGCGCCCTGGTCCTCGCCCGCGATCCAGGACACCCCGGGCGACAGCTCATCCCCTCCGGTCGCCATGACGACGTCTCAGGACACGGACTGGCGGGCGGCGTCCTGCGCGGCGATCTGGGCGCGGACGTCGTCCATGTCCAGGCCCTTGACCCCGCTGATGACCTGCTCGAGCGCGACAGCGGGCAGCGCACCGGGCTGGGAGAACACGAGCACGTTCTCGCGGAACACCATCAGTGTCGGGATCGACGTGATGCCGGCCTGGCCGGCCAGGACCTGCTCGGCCTCGGTGTCGACCTTGCCGAACACGATGTCCGCGTGCTCCTCGGACGCCTTGTCGAAGATGGGCGCGAACTGGCGGCACGGGCCGCACCACGCGGCCCAGAAGTCGACCAGGACGATGTCGTTGCCCCGGATCGCCTGCTCGAACGTGGCGCCGGTCAGATTGACGGTGGACATGGTGTCTCCTCACGCTGGGCGGATACCTGATGTGTATACCCTAGGGGGTATAACAACGAATCGCGAGATCTATTCCGACCGGAGTCCCCCGCAGCCTCGACCACCCGACCCGGGAGTGATGCGCGTCACTGTCTGCGCCGGTATCCCTGACGGGGTCTTGACCGTCGATGAAGCGTGAGCGATCCACCCCGGCCCACCTCGGAGGAACATCATGAACAAGAACCTCGGCTCGACCGACCGCAAGCTGCGTGCCTTCGTGGTCGCGCCGGTGCTCGTCGTCCTCGGCCTGCTCGTCGGCCCGCTCGGCTGGCTCGCCGTCGTCGCCTACGCCCTGGCGGCCGTGATGCTCGCGACCTCGCTGGCCAGCACCTGCCCGATCTACTCGATGTTCGGGCTGCACACCTGCCCCCTGCCGACGACGGCATCCCACCCGGAGCGTTCCTCCGCTCGGTAGCCTCCGGGTGTGGTCACCGCCGACATCGCCGCTCTGCTCTCCGATGAGGTCCCCGGCCTGCTCCGGTACGCCCGCACGATCGTGCGCACCGCCCCGCTGGCCGAGGACCTCGTCCAGGAGACCCTGCTCCGCGGCCTGCAACGAGCCGGCTCGTTCCGCGGCGAGGCGTCCTTGACCACGTGGTTGCACCGGATCCTGCACAACCTGGCGGTGGACCAGTTCCGTCAGGACCGCGAAGACGCGACCGGCGACGTCGAGCGTGCGGTGGAGGAGAAGTGGCACGCCAACGACTACACCGTGGACGCCGCGGTCGTGATCGAGCGGTCCGAGACCCGCGCAGAACTGCAGGACGCCCTGGTCCGACTGCCGGTCATCTACCGCACGGCCGTCGTGCTGCACGACGCCGAGGGCATGACGGTGGCCGAGATCGCCGACATCCAGGGCATCGGGCTGCCGGCCGCCAAGCAACGCCTGCGGCGCGGCCGGATGATGCTCGTCAGCGCCCTGGCCCAGGGCAGCGAGCGCCGCAGCGCGCTCCAGGGCGTGCCGCTGCCGTGCTGGGATGCGCGGAGCAAGGTCTCGAACTACCTCGACGACGAGCTCGGCGTTCCGGACCGGGCGCTCGTCGAGCGACACCTCCAGGTGTGCCCGACCTGCCCGCCCCTCTACGCGAGCCTCGTCGGCACCCGGGACGCCCTGGGCGCCCTTCGCGACGCCGACACCGTGATCCCCCCGCCGCTGGCCGACCGGATCGCCGGGCTACTTCTCACCGATCAGTGACCGCGCCCGAGGCGAGCGCCGGCGTCGGCGACCCCACCAACCAACGCAAGTGCTCGGTCTCGCCGAGCAGCTCGAGGCGTCGCCACAGGACGCTCGAGGGCACCGCCTGGCTCGCGTGCGCGGCGATCGCCGCGCGCTGCCGGGTGCGGTCGATCCGGCGCACGACGTCGATCTCCTGCGGCCAACGACCCGTGAACGACGCACCGAACTCGACGTTGAGCTGGTCGGCGACGTCATGGGGCAGCACCCACGCGAGGACCGGGACCCCGAGGTGAGCGGCGGCCTCGACGGCCGCGCGCGAAGCGGCCGCGTGATCAGGATGACCCGTGACGCCATCGACGTCGAACACGAGCATCGCCTCGGCCGCACCCGCACGGGCCGCCGCCAGGACGTCGTCGACCAGGAGCCGGACGGGCACGTCAGCCAATCCGCCGTCCGGATAGTCGCGCAGCACGGTCCCGGCGCCCCCGAGGGCAGCTGCCGCTTCCTGCAGCTCCGCCTGCCGGAGCGCCGACAGGTCCCCGGCCACGCCGTGCAGGGTGGACGCCTCCCCGCGAGTCAGGCACAGCACCTCGACCGACGTGCCGCGCGCCAACAGGTCGCTGAGCACCGCGCCCAGGCCGAACGACTCGTCGTCGGGGTGGGCGACCACCACGAGGATCGACGTCCACGCGGGGACAGACGAGGGCGTTGCGGGTTCCACCGAGCCAGGCATGGCCGACCTTTCGACGAGGGGTCTTCGTCTAGTGGTGACCCCGGCGCACCATCGTGATCATGCGCAGGTTGATCAGCGCGAACCGCACGAGCTGCACCGGCAGCGACTTCCGGCGCCGCACGGTGCGCGCGGTGGGCAGAGGTGCCAGGGCGATCCGATCGTCGACGTTGTCCATCGTCGTCTTCCCTTCGGTCAGGCATTCACGAGTGGGCTGGAGGTCGGGCTGGAGCGGCGGACCGGATCGGTCCTCACTCCGGGATGAAGCGCCAGCCGGGTCGAGCCTTGGCCTTGTAGATGAACAGGTAGTGCAGCATGTGCTTGATCCAGTGCCCTGCGAGCCCGATCTCCCCATACGTGTCCGTCCCGCTCCGCCCGCTCCCGGGGAACCGGGCGTGATCGGGGACCACCGGGTACATCGTCATTGCGGCCGCGCTTCCCGAGCGCAGGCCCGCACCGGCGGACGCGACGCACGCGGCACCCATCGAGCTCATCGAGGCCGTGTGGGTCGGCGCCGACGCGCCGTGGTTGATCATGTCCGCGATCGACATCGCGACCTCGCGGCCCATGACGCCGGACGGCATCCCGGTCCGGGGCGGGGCGGGCGCGATCACGGTCCCGCGGGGGCTGGTCCGGGGGCGGGAGATGGCGTGCGGCGGGGCGAACGCGATCCCGATACCGAACAGGTTCGCGTAGCGGGGGCTCTGGTAGGTGCTCGGCCAGTCGGCCGCGCGCCAGTCCTCGTACGGCTTCGGGGCATAGTCGGCGTCGACCCGGAGGAAACCGTTGGGCGCGAAGAGATCGCTCGTGATCTCCTCGCCTGCGCGGTCGAACGCCTGCAGGTCCGCGCCGCGGAACGGTGGCAGCAGCATCGCGAAGTCGAACTCGAGGGTCTCCTGCGCCCCGTCCAACGTCTCGTAGGAGAGCTTGCCCTCCTCGACCCGCTCGACGTGCGCCCCGACGATCGCCTTGACGGACCGCTCGCGGAACAACGACTCGGTCCACAGCTGGCTCGAGGTCACGAAGCCGTTCTGGGTGAACGTCATGCCCCCGACCCCGAAGTCCCCGAGCTCGTGCTCGTTGGTCAGGTACACCACCTCGGCCAAGTCCCGCAGCCCCGCCTCGCGCAGCTCGTGCTCCACGTTGAACGCGTACTCGAACGCCGCCCCCTCGCACGTGCACATCCCGTGCCCGACGCCGACGACCAGGCGCTGGCGCTGACCGGCCCGCAGCTTGTCCTTGACCGCCTCGAAGGCGCGCGCGGCCTCGACCGCGTGCTCCGGTGTGCACACCGACCACGAGTGGCCGTCCGGGCCGAGGCCCGGGGTGGCCGCGAAGTTGAGCTTCGGCCCCGTCGCGTTGATCAGGTAGTCGTAGGTCAGCTTCTCGGTCTGACCGTCCCGGGTGCTGTCGGTGTACACGATGTCGACGGCGCCCCGGTCGCTCGCGCCGTCGCCCTCCGGCCGGATCGCCACGGCCTTGGCCTGCCGGAAGTCGATCCGCTGCCGGCGGTAGATCGGGGCCAGCGGGAACACGACCTTGCGCACGGGCATCCGCCCGACCCCGACCCAGATGTTCGACGGGATCCAGTTCCAGTCCGCCTTCGGCGAGACCACCACGACCTCGTGCTCCCGGCCCAGCAGACGCCGCAGATGCAACGCCGCCGTATGCCCCGAAACTCCCGCACCAAGAATCACCACACGCGCCATGACCACTCTCCTGACCACTGGGGTTCAAGCCGCTAGCTCGACGTCGAGCTACGTCGGAAGCATACCCCCAGGGGTATCAAGAAGGAGGGTGAAACGGGAGCTAGATCCGGACGAGCACCAAGGCGAGCACGAGCAGCCCGCCGACCACAGGAACGAGTGCGGTGACCAGGAGGAGCGCGGCGCCGGCCGGCCGATCTGGGTCGTCGGCCCGCGCCGCATCGCGGTACCGGGCCGACGACGAGACCGCGACGTAGATCGCGAGCGCAAGCCCACCAGCGGCCGCCACGGCCGCGACGACGCCGAGCTCGGGGACGAGCAGCCGCGCGGCCACCACCGGACCGACCATGAGCGCGAGCGCGGTCCGGCGCCAGGCGAGCGCGGTCCGCTCGGGCTGCAGGCCCGGGTCGGGTCGCGGGCCGCGCGCGGAGCTCACGGGAGCAGCAGCCCGATCAGCAGCAGAACCCCCGCCAGCAGGGTGCCGGCTCCGATCGGGCCGGCGAGCGCCGGTGCAGGCAGTGGCCGCCCCATGCGGATGGCCCGCTCGACCCGCACCCAGCCGAGCCAGGCCTGGATCGGTGCGGCCGTGCCGAGCACGACGAAGACCAGCGCCGCGGCGGTCCGCAGGCGCGGCTCGATCGGCAGCTCGAGCGCCTCGAGGGCGATCCCCGCGGCCAGGAACGCCAGCGACGTGCGGATCCAGGCGAGGAACGTGCGCTCGTTCGCCAGGGAGAAGCGGACGTCGGGCTCGGCACCGGTGCCATAGACGCTGCGCGGGAAGCGCCGGTCGTCCTCCGCCATTGCGCACCCCGTCCGTTCGCCTCGATCCCCGATCCGGGACGGCGTCAGGCTAGCGGCAGGTGCAGCGCTCGGCTGGCTGGACGTTCGCCATCACGGAGTCGACGTGCATGCCGCAGCCGGACCAGGTGATCTTGCCGCAACGGGCGCAACGGGCAGGACTGCACATGAGTGACTCCTCGGGTAGGTCGACGTGGAATTGCAACTATACCCCAGGGGGTATCTCGATGTCACGCGGCGCACGCCCCTATACCCGGGTCCGTATCATCGACGTGTGCCCATCCGTTCGGCCCATCTCGCGCGCGCGTTCTTCGTCGCTGCCGCCATCGCCGCCCCATGGACGGTCTACCTGGCCGTCACCCTCCCCCGGCACTACACCGCCCACCACTACTGGCTCGGGTGGTTCGGGTTCGACGTCGCGCTGCTCATCGTCCTGGCCGTCACGGGCCGCGCGCTGCTGCGCGACGACGGCTCGGCGAGCCGGTTCGCGGCCGTGGCCGCCGCGATGCTCGTCGTGGACGCCTGGTTCGACGTGCTCAACTCCGCGACCCGCACCGAGCAGCTCATCGCACTCGCCATGGCGCTGGTCGTCGAGCTGCCCCTGGCGTACGTCTGCTGGCGGATCGCCCGCCGCCCGGTCGACAGCGGCCGAGTCTCCCTGTCTGCAGAAAGACGATCCTCATGACCGAGAGCGCCGACGCCCTGATCGCCACCGTCGCCGCCGCCGTCATTGGGGACGACGCTGTCCTGTCCGGCCCGTTCGGGCCGCGCCGAATCACGTACGCGGACTACACGGCGTCGGGCCGGTCGCTGACGTTCATCGAGGACTTCATCCGCACCGAGGTGCTGCCGCGGTACGCGAACACCCACACGGAGTCGAGCGCCACCGGTCTGGCCACGAGCGTGCTCCGGCAGGACGCGCGGGCGATCGTCCGCAAGGCGGCCGGGGCCGGCGAGGACACCGCGGTGATCTTCTGCGGCGCGGGCTGCACCGCGGCCATCGACAAGCTCGTCGGCATCTTGCAGCTCCGCCTGCCGCCCGGCCTCGAGGAGGCATTCGACCTCGGCGCCCACATCCCTCCCGAGCAACGCCCCGTCGTCTTCATCGGGCCCTACGAGCACCACTCGAACGAGCTGGCCTGGCGCGAGACCATCGCCGACGTGGTCGCGATCGGCGCCGACGCCGTCGGCCACGTCGACCTGGTCCAGCTCGAGGCCGAGCTCACCCGGGCCGCCGACCGACCGCTGCTGATCGGGGCGTTCTCCGCCGCGAGCAACGTGACCGGCATCCTCACCGACACCGCGGCCGTCGCGACGCTGCTGCACCGCCACGGCGCGCTGGCGTTCTTCGACTTCGCGGCGGCGGCGCCGTACGTCGACATCGAGATGGACGGGCCGCCCGGGCCGGACGGGACCCCGCCCGACCCGGCGACCGCCAAGGACGCCGTGTTCCTCAGCCCGCACAAGTTCATCGGCGGGCCCGGTACTCCCGGCGTCCTCCTGCTGCGCCGCACCCTTGCCCGCAACCGCGTCCCCGTCGTGCCGGGCGGCGGCACGGTCGCCTTCGTCACGCCCCACTCGCACGCCTACCTGGACGACGTCGAGCTCCGCGAGGAGGGCGGCACCCCCGCGATCGTCGAGTCGATCCGCGCGGGCCTGGTGCTGCAGCTCAAGGAGGCCGTCGGCACGACGGCGATCCGGCGGCGCGAGCGGGTGCTGCTCGATCGCGCGCTGACGCGGTGGCGGGCCAACCCCGCGATCGAGATCCTCGGCGACACCGGGGCCGACCGGCTCGCGATCGTGAGCTTCACGGTGCGGGCGCCGTCCGGCCTGCTGCTGCACCACAACTTCCTCGTCGCGGTGCTCAACGACCTGTTCGGGATCCAGGCTCGCGGCGGCTGCGCGTGCGCGGGGCCGTACGGACATCGGCTGCTCGGCATCGACGACCGGCACTCGGACGCGTTCCAGGCGGCGATCGGCGCGGGCTGCAGCGGGCTCAAGCCCGGCTGGGCGCGCCTGAACCTCAACTACTTCCTCACCGACGACGTCGCCGACTTCCTGATCGAGGCGGTGGACCTGGTCGGGTCGCACGCGTGGCGACTGCTCGACGAGTACCGGTTCGAGCCCACGACCGGGCTGTGGCAGCACAGCTCCGGTCCGATCGACCCGCCGCTGCGCCTGACCGACGTCGCGTACGCCGCCGACGGCTCGATGACCTACCCGCACGACGAGCGCCGGGCGCCGGTCAGCGATCTGCCCGGCTACCTGGCCCAGGCCCGCCGCATCCTGACCGATGCGCGGCCCTCGACTCCTGCGCCGACGTCGGACCGGCCGACCGATCCCCCAGCGTGCTGCCCCGCGCTGACCGACCCGGGGCTGAACTGGTTCGAGCTGCCCGCCCGGTAGGGGCCGACGAGAATCAGGGCAGACCCCGGGCCGGACCGCGCCCTCAGATGAAGAACGCCCCGTTCGACTCGTTGGCCTCGCCCAGGAAGGTCGCAACCCCACCCAGCTCGACGCCGTCGATGAGGTCCGCCGGGGCGATGCCGAGCAGGTCCATCGTCATGGTGCAGCCGACCAGTCGGACGCCGGCGCCCTGGGCCGAGGCGATGAGCTCGGGCAGCGTGGGCACCTTGTTGTCCTTCATGACCTTCTTCATGAGCAAGGTCCCGCCACCCAGCATGTTCAGCGTGGAGAGCTTGAGCTTCGACGCGCCCGAGGGCAGGACAGCACCGAACATCCGGTCGAGCGCGGACCGCTCGCGCACCGGCGGGTTGTCGCGCCGCAGGGCGTTCAAGCCCCAGAAGGTGAAGAACATTGACACCTCGTCACCCATCGCCACGGCCCCGTTGGCCAGGATGAACGCCGCCAGGACCTTGTCGAGCTCGCCCGAGAACACCACGAAGGACTTCTTGTCCTTGATGCGCGCGGCGGGTCCGGTGAACGCGGCCGCTCCCCCGGGACCGGCCGCGGCGGCCGGGCGGCCCTTGCGGATCCGCGCTGCGTAGCCCGGACCCTCCGGGGTCAGCGCGAGGATCTCGTGGCCGTTCTTGGCCGCCCACGCGGGGGCGTCGAGCCGGAACCCGGCGTCGGACACGTGCGCGAGGATCTCGTCGCCCGGGGCGAGCGTCCCGATGCGTTCCTGCAGCTTCATGATCGGCCCGGGGCAGGCGAGCCCCGTGCAGTCGAGGTCGATGAACACGCCCGTGGCCACCGGGGCAGGCGCGTCACGCAGGTGCTCCGCGTACGACGTCACCGGCAGCGGCGCATCGATCTCGCTCGGGGCGACGTCGTGGAACGCCCGGAACGTGCGCATGCCGCCCGAGAGGGTCTTGACGTCGAGGAACCCGCGCTGGACCAGCGACCGGTAGGCGAGGTAGCTGCGGAAGCCCACCGAGCAGTACAGCCGGATCGGGGTCGCGCGGTCCCAGTCCACCTGGGCTGCGCGCAGGTCCTTCAGCGGTACGTTCTCGGCACCCGGCAGGTGCCACACGTCGAACTCGTCCGGACCGCGCACGTCGATGATCCGGGCGCCCTCGGTCGCCTCGGGATAGTCGCTCGCGCGCCACAGCGCCAGGTCGCCGCGCAGCACGTTGGACGCGACGAACCCGACCATGTTGACCGGGTCCTTGGCCGCGCCGAACGGCGGGGCGTAGGACAGCTCGAGGGTCTCCAGGTCGTACACCGTCATCCCGGCCCGCAGCGCGGTGGCGAGCACGTCCAGTCGCTTGTCGACGCCGTCGAACCCCGCAACCTGCGCACCCAGGATGCGACCCGAGTCGGGGGCGTAGAGCACCTTGACCGTCATCATCGCCGTGCCGGGGTAGTACCCGGCATGCCCGTTGGGATGGGTCGACACGGCCGAGAACGGCAGATCGGCCGCGATCAGCTGCTTCTCGGTGGCGCCGGTCCCGCCCGCGACCATGTCGAAGACCTTCACGACCGAGGTGCCCTGGGTGGACTCGTACACCGTGCCCCGGCCGCAGATGTTCTCCGCCGCGACCCGCCCCTGCCGGTTCGCCGGTCCGGCGAGCGGGATCAGCCACGTACCGGGGAGCACGGTGTGCTCGACCTCGACCGCGTCGCCCGCGGCGAAGATGAACGGGTCGGACGTCCGCATGTGCTTGTCCACGAGGATGCCCCCACGCGGACCCAGGTCCAGGCCGGCGGCCACGGCGAGCTCGGTGCTCGGCCGGACGCCCGCAGCGAGGATCACCAGATCGGTGTCGATGAACGTGTTGTTCTTCAGCTCGACCTTGACCTGCCCCGCCTTGCCCGGGGCGAACGCCGCGGCCGCGGTCAACAGGTGCAGCACGATGCCGTGCGCCCGCAGGTAGTTCTCGAGCGGGGTCGTCATCTCGCGGTCCAGCGGCGGCACGATCTGGTCGGCCATCTCCACGATCTCGACCGCGACGCCGCGGTCGTGCAGGTTCTCGGCCATCTCCAGGCCGATGTAGCCCGCGCCGATGACGACGGCGTGCTTGATGCCGCCCTGGCGATCCTTGCCGCCCGCGCCGTCGACCATCGCGCCCAGGGCGCCGTCGACCATCGCGCCCGGGGCGCCGTCGATCATGGCCTTGATCGCGTCCATGTCACCGATCCGGCGGAGCACCTGGATCTGGGGAAGGTCGATGCCCGGCAGGTTCGGCCGTACTGGGTTGGCCCCTGGGGCGAGCGCGAGCACGTCGTACGTCTCGTCGTACTCGACGCCGGAGTCGACGTCGCGCGCCCGGACGGTCTTCGCCACGCGGTCGATCGAGAGCACCTCGACGCCGATCCGCACGTCCAGGTCGAGCGACTCGCTCAGGCTCTGCGGCGTCTGCAGCATGAGCCGGCTGCGCTCCGTGATCACCTCGCCGATGTGGTAGGGCAGCCCGCAGTTCGCGAACGACACATGGTGCCCACGCTCGAACACGACGATCTCGGCGAACTCGTCCAGCCGGCGGGCCCGGGCCGCGATGGACATTCCGGCCGCTACTCCGCCGACGACGACGATCTTCATGGTGATGCGTTTCCTCACGTAGGGGCCGTTTCCACGACCGTACGAGGGGCAACACCTCCACCAGGGGGACCAACGTCGCATACCCTAGGGGGTATCAATGTGCGATTGATCACATCAGTCCCGGAGACCGGGACCTCGGCTCAGGCGAGCGAGAGGAACAGCTTCTCGAGCTTCAGGACGTCGAGCGTGTCCTTGCCATCGGTCTGGACGAGGCACTGCCGCATGCCGGTCGCGATGATCGCGAACCCGGCCCGATCCAGGGCCTTGCTGACGGCGGAGAGCTGCATGACGATGTCCTCGCAGTCCCGGCCTTCCTCCAGCATCTTCAGCACCCCGGCCAGCTGGCCCTGGGCGCGCTTGAGACGGTTGATGACCTTGACCATCTCGTTCGGGTCGAGCTCCATGACTGGTTCCTCCGCCTCGGTGTCCTCCGAGGATACCCCGGCGGGTACCACGTCCGGAGGGACCGGCTCAGGCGGGCTCGACCGGTTCACGCGCCCGGAGGAATTCCGCGAACGCCCCGATCTCCAGGGCAGGTGAGTACAGGTAGCCCTGTGCCCCGGCGCAACCGATCGAGGCCAGGACGCGCGCCTGCGCCAGGGACTCGACACCCTCAGCCGTCACCGAGATCCCCAGCCGGTCCGCGAGCGCGATGACGCCGGCGACCAGCATGCGGTCCTGGGTATCGGTCGTGATACCCGTGACGAAGCTGCGGTCGACCTTCATGACGTCGACCGAGTAGCGACGCAGGTAGGACAGTGACCCGTAACCCGTCCCGAAGTCGTCGATCGCGAGGTCGATCCCTCGCTCCCGGATCGCCTCCAGGTTGGCCCGCACGGTCGCGCTGTCGCTGAGCATCGCCATCTCGGTGATCTCGACGCAGAGCAGGTCCGCCCCGAGCCCGCTCGCGGCGAGCGCCGCGTCGAGGTTCTCGATCAGCTCCGGCTGGCCCAGCTCGAGCGGTGACAGGTTGACCCGGAGCACCACGCGGTGCGACGGATCCCTCTTCGTCCAGAGGGCAGCCGCGGCGCAGGCCTCCCGTAGGACCCAGGCGCCGATGTCGAGGATGAGACCGCTGTCTTCGGCGACCTCGATGAACTGCGCCGCCGGGCGAACGTTGCCGTCGGGATGGTGCCACCGCAGCAACGCCTCGGCGGCCCGCACCGTGCCGTCGTGCAGGTCGACCTCGGGCTGGTACCAGACAGCCAGCTGGTCCCGGGCCAGGGCATGGCGAAGCTCACCCTCGAGGTGCAAGCGGTCGTCGACGCTCCGCTGCAGGTCGTCGTTGAACTGGGCGACCCGGTCCCGGCCGGCCACCTTGGCCGCGTACATCGCGGTGTCCGCCTCCCGGATGAGGTCGACCGCGTCGCGCACCGGGTCGATCCCCGGGACCACCACCGCCACGCCGACCGACGCGGTCGCGAACAGCTCCATGTCACCGATCGTGAGCGACTTGCGCGACTCGAGCACGAGCCGCTCAGCCAGCTGCCGTGCGTCGCCGACATCGCGCAGCTCCCGTTGCAGCACGACGAACTCATCGCCCCCGTGCCTCGCAACCAGGTCCCCCGCTCGCACCGTCGCCGCGATGCGCGCCGCCACCGCGCGGAGCAGCTCGTCGCCGACCGTGTGCCCCAAGGCGTCGTTGACGTTCTTGAAGTGGTCGAGGTCGACGAGGAGCAGGCCCGTCGCCCGACCCGATCGACGCCCGACCGCGAGGGCGCGATCAATCTCCTCGAGCAGCAGGGCCCGATTGGCGAGTCCGGTGAGCGCATCGTGGCTCGCTGAGAAGGAGAGCAGTTCCTCCGCGGACTTGCGGTCCGCGATGTCGACGAGCGCACCCACGAACCCCGACGACACTCCCTCGGGGGTGAGCTCGACGCGGATCCGGCAGGCCATCCACCGGTAGCTCGAGTCGGCGCACCGGAACCGGACGTCCACGCTCGTGGTCCGACCCCGGGGGGTCTCGGCGTCGATCTCCCGGAACCGCGCCAGGTCGTCGGGATGGATGAAGTCGTCGATCTCGTGCCCGACGACGTCCGCCCGTTGCCACCCGAGGAGCTCGGTGATCGGGTCAGACACCCACGCGAAGGTCCCGTCCGGCTCCAGCCGCAGCACGACGTCCGAGGCGTTCTCGGCGAGCACCCGGTACAGCTCCTCCGAACGAGCCAGGGCCTCGACAGCGGCGTGGCGGTCGGTGACGTCCCGCCAGGTCAGGGAGATCCCGTCCCCGACCTGCGACGCGCGGATGTCATACCGCCGCTCGGTCCCGAGGATCTCGTGAACATAGCTGACCTCGTCGAGCGCCAACGGCTCGCCGGTCTCGACAACCTGCCGATAGGACTCCAGCAGCTCCGTGCCGGCATGAGCGGTGAACACGTCGAGCAGGTGAGCACCGATCAGGTCGGCGTACGCGATTTGGTTGTACTCGCACGCGGCAGGGTTCGCGTCGGCGTACTCGAAGTCCACGATGAGACCGGAGTCGTCGCGCACGGCCGTGAGCAGCACGTGCGGGTCGAGCAGGGAATCCACGGTCGCGCGCAGGTGGGCCCGGTCAGCGACCGCCTCCTCGCGGGCGCGCACGAGGTCGTCGACATCCTTGATGCTGGCGACCACGCCCGCGAAGCTCGCACCCTCCGACACCGGGGTGCCCGACCCGGACATCCACCGCCAGCCGCCCGACTTTGTCCGCACCCGCGTCAAGAATCCACCCGAGGGGTGCGTGACCTCGTGCCCCATGAGCAACGCACCGCGCTCGGCTGTTGTCGCGGCGAGGTCATCGGGATGGATCAGATAGTCCATCGACCTGCCGACAAGGTCCTCGGGCGCCCACCCGGTCGACCGGGTCACGGCGGGCGACACCCAGATCATCGCCCCGTCTGACTGGGCCAACGCCACGAAGTCCGAGGCGTTCTCGGCGACCAACCGGTACCGCTCCTCGGACGCGCTAAGCGCCTGCTCGGACTCGATCTCCGCCTGGACGTCGCGGAAGCCGGCCACACTTCCATCCGCCGCCCCGAACGAATCGAGGATCGGGCGCCAGGTCCTCGCAAACCAGCGGTACGAGCCGTCCTGGCGGCGGACGCGCACACTCCGGGCGTCCCGCTCACCCGTGGCGATCCGCTCTGCGGCCTCGATCTGGCCGGACCGATCGTCGGGATGAACAAAGTCCATCCGGTTCTGGCCAACTAGCTCGTCGGGTCGCCATCCGAGGGCTCCCGTGACGGACGGCGATGCCCAGAGAACCTCACCCTCCCTGCCGACTTGGATCACAAAGTCGGAAGAGTTCTCTGCGAGCATCTGAAACCGCCAGGCAACCTCCGCGAGCCCAGCCTCAGCCCGCCGCTGTTCGGTGATCTCCGCGGCCGAGACCAGCAGGCTCGCGCCGAGCCTGGTCGCCGTCATCGAGTAGACGCAACCCGGGTCGCGCTGGAGGGGGCAAGGCACATCAAAGGACTTGGGGGAATCTGCCTCGAACGCAGCGACGAGCTGGTCGAAGGCGGCCGTGACCCAGGGCAGCATCTCCCCCGACGTGCCTCCGGCGGACGGCAAGACCGATTCGCGACAGAGCCGGTCGGCGGCATCGTTGCGGTAGGCATCGACGAGCTCCGTGACAGCCCCGTTGTCGTCTTGCACCACGTGCAGGATGAATACCGGGTCGGGCAGCGCAGTCAGTGCCGCCACCGCCTCGGCCCCCGGCGCCCGGGACGGCACGCCCGCCGGGCACGCGGCACGTTCCCGCTCGGGCCGCCCCGCGTCGTCGTGCATCGATCCCCACCTGGCCCTCTAGCGGCAGCAGATGATTCTAGACAATCACCCCGCGGCGGTCTCGTCCATCACGCCGTCGACCGGAAGGATCCGAATCTGGACCGACGCGTCCGCCCCGCGCGCGCGCACCCGGTCAGCAAGCCTCATCACCGCGTACTGAACGCCGTACTTCGCCTTGAGAAGCGTCGAGAGCCGCTCGAGTTCGGCAGGGCTCGAGGAGACGGTCGCCGTCGCCTCGACGTCCTCGACGTCCGCGGCCACCCGGCCGCGCATGTCGCTCGGCGCGATCAACACCCGCGGGGTGTGCCGCAGCCGCTTCGTCTTGCCCGCAGCGGCGCCCGTGATCACCAAGAGCGAGCCCCCGTCGCGGACCACCCAGACGGGGGTGGGAACCGGAGTGCCGTCCCGCCGGAACGTCGTGAGCCGGACGTACGTCGCGCGGCCGCACACATCGAGCCACCCGGTCCCGGTCTCCGTCATGCGCCGACGGTATCGCGCCGATCGGTCTCCGCATTGACTTCCGAAGAAAACTCAGTAATTATTGAGTCAATGACTACGGACCGATCTGAGGAGCTCCTCCGGCGCGCGGCGGTGCACGCCGCCCTGGGTGAGCCGGCGCGCCTCGCGATGGTCGGTGCTCTGAGCCTCAGCGACGCCTCACCGTCGGAGCTGCAGGCACTGGTGGGCCTGCCCTCGAACCTTGTGGCGCACCACGTCAAGGTCCTGGAGCACGCGGGCCTCGTCACCCGCCTGCACTCGGAGGGCGACCGCCGGCGCACGTACCTCCGGCTCGTCCCGGAGGCGCTCGAGCTCGTGCTGCGGACGGCGTTCGCGGTGCCACGGGTCGTCTTCGTCTGCACGCACAACTCCGCGCGGTCCCAGCTCGCGGTCGCCCTGTGGCGCCGGCGGAGCGTCGTTCCGGTCGCCTCGGCCGGCACCCACCCGGCTGCCCGGGTCCATCCCGGCGCGCTGGCCACCGCGGAGCGGCACGGGCTACCGCTGCACAGTGCGCTCCCCCGCGCCGTGACGGAGGTCGTCCGCCCGGAGGACTTCGTGGTCACCGTCTGCGACTCCGCGCACGAGGAGCTCGGCGCCGCGGCGCGATTGCACTGGTCCATCCCCGACCCGGTCCGCGTCGGCAGCGACCAGTCCTTCGACGACGCCGTCGACGAGCTCACCCGCCGGGTCGGCGACCTCGCCGCACGAGTGACCGCACCCGGCCCCGCACCCACCCCGGACAGGAGCACCCCATGAGCGACAGCCACCACCGTCCTGACATCGCGCTCGACCAGCGGCTGGCACTGAAGACCGCCGCGGCCCAGCTCGCGGGCGACTTCGACGGTGTCTTCGGCGCCGAGACGATCGACAGGTTCCTGCACTCCTCCTACGACCAGTTCGCGGGCCGCGCGACGGTCCTCACCTTCTTGCCGCTGCTGGCGGAACGGTTCGCCCGGCAACAGCTGCACGCCCTCGCCAAGGTCGAGGGACTCACGCACGACGGCCTGCCGGTCGTCCTCTTCCTGTGCACGCACAACGCCGGTCGCTCGCAGATGGCGATGGGCTTCTTCCACCGGCTCGCCGGCGCGGCGGCGATCGCCTGGTCCGGCGGCTCAGAGCCCGGCACCGAGGTGAACCCCGCGGCGATCGCCGCGATGCGGGAGCGGGGCATCGACATCTCGACAGAGTTCCCCAAGCCCTGGACCGACGACGTCGTCCGCGCCGCCGACGTCGTGATCACGATGGGCTGCGGTGACGCCTGCCCGATCTTCCCGGGCAAGCGCTACGAGGAGTGGACCCTCGACGACCCGCAGGGGATGGACACCGAGCACATCCGGCCGGTACGAGACGCGATCGAGCTCCGGGTCCGGCACCTTCTCCAGGAGCTCTCCGTGCCCGTCCGCCCCCTGTGACCCTGACCGCCAACCGCAACCGCACCCGCACCGGAGCCCGAGAAGACCATGAGCAACCCCTCCCCACTCACACCGCCGTCCACGGGATCTGACCAGATCGATGACGTGATTCGTGACCTGATCGTCGTGGGGTCGGGTCCGGCCGGGTACACCGCGGCCTTGTACGCGGCGCGAGCGGGGTTCGCCCCGTTGGTGCTCGCGGGCTCGGTGACCGCTGGCGGCGCGTTGATGAACACGACCGACGTGGAGAACTTCCCCGGCTTCCCCGACGGGATCATCGGCCCGGAGCTGATGGAGTCGATGCAGAAGCAGGCCGAGAAGTTCGGCGCGCAGGTCGTCTTCGACGACGC
This sequence comes from Pengzhenrongella phosphoraccumulans, assembly GCF_045689905.1. NCBI lineage: Bacteria > Bacillati > Actinomycetota > Actinomycetes > Micrococcales > Pengzhenrongella > Pengzhenrongella phosphoraccumulans. The sequence continues at coordinate 404,758 of NZ_CP144210.1, forward strand.
CACCCAGCTGGACCTGACCGGGGACGTCAAGACCGTGACCACGGGCAACGGCGAGAGCTACTCCGCGCGCGCCGTGATCCTCGCGACCGGGTCCGCCTACCGCGAGCTGGGCATCGACGACGAGAAGCGCCTGTCCGGGCGCGGGGTGTCGTGGTGCGCGACGTGCGACGGCTTCTTCTTCCGCAACCAGGAGATCCTCGTGGTCGGTGGTGGGGACTCCGCGGTGGAGGAGGCCACGTTCCTGACCCGGTTCGCGTCCAAGGTCACCATGGTGGTGCGCCGCGACGAGCTGCGGGCCTCGAAGATCATGGCCGACCGCGCGTCGGCGGACCCGAAGATCGACTTCGCGTGGAACTCGCAGGTCGTGGCGATCCACGGCGACGCCAAGGTCACCGGTGCCACGTTGCGCGACACCGTCACGGGCACCGAGCGGGAGATCGCCGTGGGCGGCGTGTTCGTCGCGATCGGGCACGTCCCGCGCACAGAGCTCGTCGTCGGGCAGGTCGACCTCGACGCCGAGGGCTACATCGAGGTCATCGGCCGCAGCACGCTGACCAACCTCCCGGGAGTGTTCGCGTGCGGCGACGCCGTCGACCACACCTACCGCCAGGCCATCACCGCCGCCGGCTCCGGCTGCGCCGCCGCCCTGGACGCCCAGCGCTTCCTCACCGACTGACCCACCCCCACGACCTACCCACCCACCACAGCCTCACCCCATGAAACGAGGAACTCCCATGACCGAGTCCACCGCTCGCCCCAGCGCCCTGTTCGTGTGCGTGCACAACGCCGGCCGCTCGCAGATGGCCGCCGGTTTCCTGACCGCCCTGTCCGGCGGCGCCGTGGAGGTCCGGTCGGCCGGGTCCATGCCCGCTGACCAGATCAACCCCGCGGCCGTCGACGCGATGCTCGAGGTCGGCATCGACCTGCGCACCGAACGGCCCAAGGTCCTCACGACGCAGGCCGTGCAGGCGTCCGATGTCGTCATCACGATGGGTTGCGGCGACGTGTGCCCGATCTTCCCCGGCAAGCGCTACGAGGACTGGAAGCTCGAGGACCCCGCCGGCCAGGGCATCGAGTCCGTCCGCCCGATCCGCGACGAGATCCGGGCGCGCGTGCTCACGCTGCTGGCCGAGCTCGGCGTAACCCCCGTGGCCCTCACCGCCTGACCACCGGGCGCCGTCCGCCCCGTCCCCGGCAGTCGCCGGGGACGGGCTCTACGCGAGGGTCACGGCGTACTGGACGGTACCCACGCCCGGGTCGGAGGCAAGCGGCCGGCGCTCGCCCGTCGGGCGAAAGCCCAACAGCTCATAGAGCCGGCGCGCCGCCCCATTGCCCTCCGTGACGAACAGGGTCAGCGCCCTGGCGCCTTCCGCCGCGGCTGAGTCGCGGACGGCCTGCACCAGCAGGGCGCCCACTCCGGCGCCGCGGGCCTCCGGAGCGACCCACATCGACTGCAGCTGGCGCTCGGTCGGGCGCCGAGCGTCGTCGGCCGTGTACGCGACGATCCCCACGACGCGCCCGGCCGAGCGTGCAAGGAAGGTGCGACCCGCCGAGATGCGGGTGCGCCAGACGTCGTCGTCGAAACCCTGCTCGCGCTCGACGGCCGACCCGAAGGCGGACGGGTCCAGGGTGAGCGCGAGCAGGCGAACAGCCTTGACGTCGCGCCACTCGTCGGTCAGCGCGCGAGTGACGACGACGGTCATCCGCTCAGGATCCCGACCGCGTCAGGTACGCGTCGTGGCTCTCGTGGGCCCGGCGGAGCAACGCCGAGAGCTCCTCGGGGTCCTTGATCCCGGCGCGGTACTTCCCGTCGAGGGCCTGGGTCGCGGCCTCGTCGACGAGCAGACGGCCGTAGATCTTCTCGCGCTGGGCCGGGTCGGCCTCGTAGTCGAGGTCGAGGTACTCCGCGGCGTGGCGGCGTGCACCGGAGATCGCGGCCTGCGCCTTGCCCTTCGGGCTCACCAGCGAGGCGATGACCGTCACGACCAGCACCCCGATGATCACCGTGAGGGACGCCGTCGTGGTGATCTCGACGACCGAGACGGGCTGGCCCTCGTTGATGAACGGGAGGTTGTTCTCGTGCAGCGCGTGCAGCACGAGCTTGACGCCGATGAACCCGAGGATCGCCGCGAGGCCGTAGGACAGGTAGATCAGGCGGTCGAGGAGACCGTCGATGAGGAAGTACAGCTGGCGCAGGCCGAGGAGCGAGAACGCGGTCGCGGTGAACACGACGTACACGTTCTGCGTCAGGCCGAAGATGGCGGGGATCGAGTCGAGCGCGAACAGGATGTCCGTGCCACCGATCGCCACCATGACCAGCAGCATCGGGGTCATGACCCGCTTGCCGTTCTCTACGGTGAACAGCCGGTCGCCGTCGAACCGGTCGGAGGTGTGGAAGACCTTCCGGGCCAACCGGATGATCAGGTTGTCGGCGGAGTGGCTGTCCTCGCTCTCCGGCTTGAGCAGGTTCCCGGCCGTGACCAGCAGGATCAGGCCGAAGATGTAGAACACCCACGCGAACGAGTTGATCAGCGCTGCGCCGAGCAGGATGAAGCCGCTGCGCGCGATGAGTGAGAACACGATGCCGAACAGCAGGACCTTCTGCTGGTCCTGCCGGGGCACCCGGAAGCTCGACATGATGATGAGGAACACGAAGAGGTTGTCGACCGACAGCGCCTTCTCGGTCACGTAGCCCGCGAAGTACTCGGTGCCCATCGTCGAGCCGCCGAACACCCACACGCCGATGCCGAACAGGATCGCGATGCCGATGTACAGGCCCGACCACAGACCGGCCTCGGCGAGGGTGGGGCTGTGCGCCTTGCGCACGTGGAAGAAGAAGTCGAACACGAGCAGGCCGACGATCCCGGAGATCGTCAGGGACCAGACCAGGGCGGAAATGTCCACGAGGGTTCTGCTTTCGATGGGTGGGCACCATAAGTCTCTCCGCCGGCCCGAACGATCGGCCGACCGCTGCACCCGGCCGGGCATCGAATCCCGGCGTGTTGACGTCTGCAGCGCAATGGATACTCCCCTATGCGACGGTCAGGTTAGCAAGGGAATCGGGTTTTGCCCCCACACCTGGGCTCAGTCCGTGCCGGGATCTGCCGGGGAAGCCTCGCTGGTCACCGGGTCGGGCTGCCGCTCGCGCTCGCCCGGTGCGGCGTCGCGCAGCCCCGGGAGCAGCTCGTAACGCGTGCGGTAGATGTCCATGAGCGTGAGCAGCATCGCCACGACCGGGATGGCCAGCAGGGCGCCGGCGATGCCGAACAGCGCCAGCCCCAGGATCGCTGACGCGAAGCTCACAGCCGGGTGCACGTTGACCGCGCGCGCGCTCAGGCGCGGCTCGATGGTGAGGTTTTCGACCTGCTGGTAAGCGATCGCCCAGCCGAGCACGATGACCCCGAGCCACGGGTTCGGGCTGAGCAGCCCGACGATGACGGGCAGGACGATCGAGATGTACGTCCCGATGGCGGGCACGAACTGCGCGACGAGGCCGGTCCAGATCCCGAGCGCGAGCCACGACGGCAGCCCGATGATCAGGAAGAAGATCCCGCTCGTCGTGCCGTTGATCAACGCGAGCACGACGCGCACGCTGACGTACCGACCGGTCTTCTCGGCCGTGGTGTCCCAGACCGCGACCGTGAGCTCCTGGATCCGCTGCGGGAAGAGGGACGCGATCCACCGCCGCAGCTTCGGACCGTCCGCCGACAGGTAGAACGCGAACAGCAGGAACATGAACAGGCTCGCCACTGCTCCCGCGACCGAGCCCAGGATGGAAAGCACTCCCCCGGCAAGGGTCGCGGCATAGCCGGCCGCCTTCTCCGGGGTCAGGTTGAGGTTCGCGAGGATCTCCGCCAGGTCGTACTCGGTCCCGAGCGTGCCGTTCACCCAGTCGACGGTGCCGCGGATGAGGCTCGGCATGGCCTCAACGAGCTGGCCGACCTGCTCGACGAACAGCTGGCCGAAGAGCACCACGAACACGATCAGGAAGACGGCGACGCTGAGCATCACGAGCGCCGTCGCAGCTCCCCGCTTCATCCGGTGCGCCAACCGGCCCACGAGGGGTTCCATGGCGAGCGAGGCGAACCACGCCATCAGGACCGTGAACAGCAGCGAGCTGCCGCCCGTGAGGATGAACCGTGCGGTCAGGGCGACGAGGAGCACCCCGAGCACGACGAACCCGATGCGCCAGACGTTGCCGGGGTCGAGGACAATCCGGACCGTCTGAGCTGGTTCCCGACCGTGGGGTCGTCCGTTCGTGCGCATGCTGCCTCCGGGGTTCGACCCCGATGATGTCGCACCCGGACCGGATTCCGACCCGCGCCACCCCGCCGCCGCCTGAACCGACCGCGGGCACGACCGCCGAGGGGTCGGGCCGCGGGTTGCCGGGCTGCCGCGCCGGGGGGCGACGGCAGGCCGGCAGGGTCAGGCGTCGCGTCGCTTGAGCAGCACGGCGGCAGCGACCAGGAGCACGACGATCCAGCCCGCGAGCACGGCCGCACCGGCACCGGCCGACAGCAGCCCGTCCGCCGGGACCACCGAGGTGAACGCCGCCCCCGCGTTCGAAGGCAGGTACGGCACGATGGTGGTCGCCCAGCTGTCGGGGAGCACCAGGGGCAGCAGGTTCGGCGCCAGGAGCAGCAGCGCGAACAGGGTCCCGATCGCCCCCGCCGCGTGCCGCAGCAACGCGCCGAGCGCGAGGCCGAGCAGCGCGATGGCCGCGAGGTAGACGCCCGTGCCGAGCACCGCCTGGGTCACGCCGGCGTCGGACAACGACGCGTTCGCGTCTGCACCGAAGATCGCCTGGCCGACGAAGAACGCGGCGAGGGCCCCCGGCACGGCCACGACGAGGCTGACGGCGCCGATCACGATCGCCTTGGCCGACAGCACGGGGATCCGGCGGGGCACCGCGGCCAGCGTGGCCCGGATCATGCCGCTCGAGTACTCCCCCGAGATCGCCAGGACCCCGAGGATCCCGAGAATGATCTGCGCGAGCCCGACGCCCGCGAGGCTCAGGCTGGTCGGATCGATCCCGAGGGCGCCGTCGGCGGGCCCGCCGCCCCGGGCGGGCTGGACATCCCCCGAAGCCACCGCCGCGGCGAGGGCGCCGAACCCGATCACGACCGCGAGCGCGACCGCGATCGTGATCCACGACGAGCGCAGGCTCGCGAACTTGAACCACTCCGACCGCACCACGCGCGGCAGGGTCACCTTGAGCCGGGCCACGTCGGCCCGGGTGCGGAGCCCGGTGACGGGCGCGGCGACGGTCTGGACCTCGGCGACGAGGGTGCTCATCGGGACGTCACCTCCTGAAGGACATGCGTGGGCACGGTCGGTTCGTACTCGATCGAGTCGTGGGTCAGTTTCATGAACGCCTCTTCGAGCGACACCTCGGTCGGGATCAGCGCGTGGATCGGCAGGCCGGCCTCGAGCGCCCGGTCGCCGATGACGGCGGCCTGGAGCCCGGTGACCCGTAGCTCGCCGGGCTCGCCCGAGGTCTCGACGGTGACGCCGTCGTCCAGCAGGAGGCGCGCGAGGTCGCTCGCCCGTGGCGAGCGCACCCGGACCACGAGGCCCGACGCCGCGCGCTGCATGTCGCTCACCGACGTGTCGGCGATGAGCTCACCACGCCCGACGACGATGAGGTGGTCGGCGACCAGCGCGATCTCGGAGATCAGGTGCGACGAGATGAACACCGTCCGCCCCTCCTCCGCCAGGGACGTGAGCAGGTTGCGGATCCACACGATCCCCTCGGGATCGAGACCGTTGACCGGCTCGTCGAGGATGACGACGTCGGGGTCGCCGAGCAGTGCCGCGGCGATCCCCAGCCGCTGGCCCATGCCGAGCGAGAACGCCCCCGCACGCTTGCGCCCCACGGTCGACAGCCCGACGAGGTCGAGCACCTCGGTGATGCGCCGCCGCGGGATCCCGGTCGTGGTCGCCAGGGCGAGCAGGTGGTTGTACGCCGACCGCCCCGGGTGGATCGCGCGGGCCTCGAGCAGCGCGCCGACCTCGTGCAGCGGGGCGACGTGGTCGCGGTAGGGCTTGCCGCCGATGGTCACCGTCCCGGAGTCGGGCCGGTCCAGGCCGACGATCATGCGCATCGTGGTCGACTTGCCGGCCCCGTTCGGGCCGAGGAAGCCGGTCACGACGCCGGGCTTCACGACGAAGCTGAGGTCGTTCACGGCGGTCTTCTTGCCGTAGTTCTTGGTGACGTGCTCGACGACGATCATCGCGTCGGCTTCGCTTCGTGCAGTGGATTGGTCATGGCATCCACCCTGCCGCGGCGACGGCGACGGGTCGTCGCCCTGCCGTGGTGTCTTGCGCGCGTCGGGCTACCGCGCGCGCAGTAGCCCGCTCTCATACGCGATGACCACGAGCTGCGCCCGGTCGTGCGCATCCAGCTTGGTCATGGCGCGGTTCACGTGGGTCTTGACGGTGTGGATCGAGATGACCAGGTGGTCCGCGATGTCGTCGTTGGACAGCCCCTCGCCGACGAGCGCCAGCACCTCGCGCTCGCGCTCGGTGAGCGCCTCGAGGGAGACCACGGGCCGGGCGTCGTCGGGCCCCCCGCCGCTGGAGCCCGAGGCGACCCCGGGCAGGCCCAGGACGCGCTCGATCAACGACCGGGTCGCCACCGGGGACAGCAGCGCCTCGCCCCGGGCGATCACGCGGATGGCGTCGACGAACCCCTGCGGCTCCGCGCCCTTGCCCATGAAGCCGCTGGCGCCGGCACGCAGGGCCGCCAGCACGTGCTCATCGGTCTCGAACGTGGTGAGCACCAGCACGCGCACCTCGGCCAAGCGCGGATCTGCGCAGATCGCGGCGGTCGCCTCGATGCCGTCCATCTCGGGCATCCGGATGTCCATCAGCACGACGTCGACCGGCTGCGCCAGGACGAGGTCGACGGCCTGCCGGCCGGTCGCGGCCTCGCCGACCACCTCGAAGTCGCTCTCGAGCTCGAGGATGCCGCGCAGGCCCGCGCGGATCAACGGCTGGTCGTCGGCGATCACGACCCGGATCACCGCACACCCCCGGTCGGGGGGCCGACGGCGCCCTGTCCCGCTGGCTCCGGCGCAACCGGCGGCGCCGTCGGACGGTAGGGGATGACGGCGACCAGCCGAAACGCCCCGTGGCCGTCCGGGGCCGCTGTGAGCGAACCTCCGGAGGCGGTGGCGCGCTCCCGCATGCCGATCAGCCCGTGGCCCAGGTGCTCTTGCGCGGCCGACTCCCCCTGTCCCGGCCGGTCCGCTTCGGCCTCGATCGGGTTGGTGACCGCGATGGTGAGCGCATCGGCGGCGTACGTGAGGCTGAGATCGGCGCGGGCACCCACGCCGTGCTTCGACGCGTTCGTCAGCGACTCCTGCACGATCCGGAAGGCCGCCAGGTCGCACGCGCGGTCCATCGCCCGGGGCCGACCGGTGGCCCAGGTGCGGACCGCGAACCCGGTCGCGGCGAAGGTCGCCAGCAGCGCGTCGAGGCGGTCGAGGCCCGGCGCGGGCTCCGTGCCCGCTTCGGTCGAGTCCCCCGAGCGCAACACCTGCAGCACGGCACCGAGCTCGTCCAGCACGGTGCTCGCCGCGGCCTGGACGTGGGCGAGGGAGGCGTCGACGACGTCGGCGTCCCGCCCGACCGCGCGGCGGGCGAGACCCGCGTGCACGTTGATCACCGCGATGTGGTGCGCGACGACGTCATGCAGCTCGCGCGCGATCCGCACGCGCTCCTCCGCGACCCGGGCGCGGGCCTCCTGCTCGCGGGTCTCCTCCGCCCGCCGCGACCGCTCGGCGAGCGCGTCGACATAGGCCCGCTGGGTGCGCACCGCCACCCCGAGGGCGAACGCCAGTGCAGTCCACACCAGCACGATCAGCATCCGGGGCTCGGTCATCGGGCCGGTGGCATCGGTCGAGGCCACCCCGAAGAGCACGACGGCGGCCGCCAGCGCGGCGAGCGCAGCCACGCGCCGCGGACGCACGCACGCGACGGTGAACACCGCGATCTCGCTCGCGACGATCATCGGCGCACCCGTCTCGGGGATGGCCAGTGCGGCGACCGCTCCGAGCAGCGACACCGCGAGCAGCGCGAGCGGCCACCGGGTCCGGAAGAAGAGCCCTGCGCCGACGACCACGGCGACGACCATCATCCCGACCGCCAGCGCCGCAGGTGCGTCGCCGCGCAGGACCCCGCCGAGCGTCAGGACGGGGACGGCGGCACTGAGCACGAGGTTGCCGATGAGCCGACCTCGACCCGGACCGTCCGGACCGACCGCCCAGGGCAGCACCCCGACGCCCTCGGCGTCGGCGAAGGTCGCCCGGGTCTTCACGCCGATACGGGCGTCGCCGCCGGTGCGACGCCGAGCCACCACGGCCAGCCGTGCCCCCAGGTGCGGTGCTCGAGGAAGCCGAGCTGGACGGCGACCTCGCGCTCGAGGAACGAGTCGGCCAGCACGATCACGGGGGCGCGGGTGGCGTCGGGGGTCGGCTGGGCTCGCGTCCACGCCAGCGCGGCACCGAGGAGCGCCGGGTCGGCGGTCCGGCGCGGCGCCGCCTTCGAGATCTCGATGAGCACCCACGCGGGGGCGATCGCGGCGAGCTCGGCGAGAAACGCCTTGCCGAGGCCGGCCGCCGCCTTGTGCGGCGCCGCCAGGATCCCCATCTCGGTGGCCAGGTCCCGCATGACGGCCGGCCGCGGCGGCAGCTCGCACGCCGGGATGGCGATGACCGCACGCAGGATCGGGCCGTCCACCACCTCTTCGATCCACAGCGCGCCGTGCTCGTAGGCCACGAGCGTGAGCAGCATCCGCGTGGCCTGCGACATGACCTCCGGCTCGATGTCCTCCGGCGGCGGGCCCTCCTGGGTGATGCGGGCGATCGCGGGGATGTCGGCCAGGCGTGCCAGGCGGATCTCGACCCGGTTCTCGCCCGGTACGCCAGGTACGCCGTCTGCGCTCTGGCTGGGAACGGAACGGGGCCCCTCGGCGAGCGGTGTCTGAGCGTCGGCGTCCAGGGGCACGGGAATTGCGATCACCATGGGACGAGTCTCCCAGTTGCGGACCGCCCTGTCATCGCCCGGAGCGGGTAGGGCGCTACCGCCGTCGTGGTACAGCCCCGGGTGGGCGCAAGGCGACCCGGCGGGAATTGCCCGCGAGCGCGCGGGGTTCCTCCCCACAGCCGGTGCCTCCTCGGCCGGCCCGCCCGTCTCCCGTACCGAAAGGTCACCGTGAAGAAGTCCTCGATCAACGTGCTCGGCGCGATCCTCGTCGTCCTCGGTGCGATCTTCACGTTGCAGGGCTTGGGCTACCTCGCCGGCAGCCCGATGACCGGGGTCACGTTGTGGGCGGTCATCGGCCCGATCCTCGCGGTGGTGGGCATCGTGCTGCTGGTCCGCACGGCGCGCGCCAGACGCACCGACTGACGCCACCGGGGCCAGAGTCTCGCTGACCGGCACCCCACAGGCCTGATCGCGGCCTGTCCGCGCCAGCCGTCAGGCGCGCCGCTCCGCGAGCACCGCGTCGGTGTACTCCGGCCACACCTGCGCGGCCCACGGACCGAAGTCGCGGTCCGTGAGCGCGACGCAAGCGAGCTGCGCCGCGGGGTCCACCCACACGAAGGTGCCCGCCTGGCCGAAGTGCCCGTAGGTCGCAGGGGCGCTGGTGGTACCGGTCCAGTGCGGGTGCTTGCCGTCGCGCACCTCGAAACCCAGGCCCCAGTCGTTCGGACGCTGACGGCCGAACCCCGGCAGCACACCCTCCAGCCCGGGGTACGCGACGACTGTCGCCGCGGCGAGCGTCGACGGGTCGAGCAGCGTGGGCCGCTGGAGCTCGGCTGCGAACTTCGCCAGATCCGCAGCGGTCGAGACGGCGCCCGCGGCGGGCGAGCCTGTCGCCGTCGTCGAGGTCATCCCGAGCGGCACCAGCAGCGCGTCGCGGACGTAGTCGGCGAACGGGATGCCCGAGCGTTGCTCGACGGTCTCGGCGAGCACCTCGAACCCGGCGTTCGAGTAGATCCGCCGCGCACCTGGCGCGGCGCGCACCGTGCGTTGCGCGGCGTCGAGCCCCGAGGCGTGCGCGAGCAGGTGCCGCACGGTGGACCCGGCGGGCCCGGCGTCGTCGTCCAGCTCGAGGACGCCCTCCTCGACCGCGACGTGCACGGCGAACGCGGTGAGCAGCTTCGTGACCGACGCGAGGGCGAACGGACGGTCCAGGTCGCCGTGCGCACCGACGATCTCGCCCTCCGCGGCGACCACGACCGTGGCGGCGTTCTCGACGGGCCACTGCTCGATGGTGCGCACGCTCTGCATGCGCTGACGATAGGCGAGGACGGGCCGCGGACCGCGCCGGACGACGAGTTCTCGCCCGATCGGCACCGCGACCTCAAGTCCTGGCGGGCGAAGCCGATGTAGGTCTGCGGGAGCACGCTCGTGCTCCCGTTGTGGCGTCGTGTGCAAGCGTGGGAGAAGCAAGTCGTGGGTACGGAGCTGGTCGGGTTTTTCGCGTCGATGGTGTCGCTGATCCTGTGGTGGCCGCAGGCCGCGCGGGTCTGGAAATTCCGGAACAACCCTGAGCAGCTGGCGGGCATCTCGAGGCTGGGTCAGCTCCTGCTGGTGCTCAGCGGAGTGGTCTGGACCGTGTACGCCAGCCTGACCGACTCGGTGTGGCTCGCGGTCTCGGTGTCGACGAACATCCCGCTCGGGCTGATCACGCTGGCGATCCTCTCGCAGGGCCGGTGGCAGGAGTGCCCCGGTTCCGCGGCCCTGGCCGGTTCGGTGGTCCTGGCGGGCGCGCCACTCGCCGCGCTGGTCTGAGGCGACCCGACGGGCCTACCAGAGGGTCTCGTCGAAGTGGTCGTCCTCAGGGTCGACTGAGGCGCTCAGGGTCCCGGTTGGCGCCTTCGTGGCGGCCACGGTGGCCGGCGCGGTTGCGGGTGTGCCGGCCGGACCCTGATCGCGATCGCGGGACCACAGGGGTTCCTCGAGCGGAGGCAGGGGGACGTCGTCCTCCGGCTGCGGCTGTCCGCGGAAATCAGCCGGGGACGTGGGCCCGCTCACGCAGAGGACTCGTCGCGCCGAGTTTCGCAGCGAGTGCAGCTCGAACGACTCCAGCGCCGCGAGGACGAGGACGGCGTCCAACGGGAGGCGGCTCGCGCCGGTCTCCGAGAGGTCCAGCCCCAGGGGCAGGTCACGGCGCATGGTCATGATCGCCACGTTGCGCCAGAACACGTCTCGGGTGGCGGGCGAGGACAGGGTGGCGACGAAGGACTTTCCCAGGCGCTTGCCGACGAGCGACCCGCCGCTGTCGGAGTCGGAGAAGGCCGCACTGACCGATCCGAAGGTGCGCAGGAGCTTGGCGGCCCGCTTCTCCCCCAGCCCCGGGATCCCCAGCAGGTTGTCCGACGGGTCCCCGCGCATCGCGGCGTACTCCTGGTACTGGGATGGCCGGACGCCGACCATCGAGAACAGTCGTTCGGGGGTCAGGATCGGTGAGCCCTCGATGCCGCCGTTCAGCACGCGGAGCACGTCGGTGTGCTCATCGATGAGGGCGAACGAGTCGCGGTCGGAGGTGACGACGACCGTGCGCCAGCCGACCGTCGGGGCGTAGGCGGCGGCCGATGCCAGGACGTCGTCGGCCTCCAGCCCCGCGGGGATGACGACGGGGACTCCGGCCGCGCGCAAGAGCTCGATGGTCGAGGCGATCTGCTGACCGAGCTCCGGTGCCTTCGGCGAGCGGTTGGCCTTGTACTGCGGGTGGCCCTCCTTGCGCACGCTGCTGGTGTGGTCGTCGAACCCCACCACGACGGCGCTGGCGTCGGCGCGCTCGATCGCGGCGAACAGCTGGGAAAGGAAGCCCTTGACCGCCCACAGGGGCCGCCCGTCGCTGGTGGACAGCTGCGAGTGCTCCATGGCGTGATAGTTCCGGTGCAGGAGGCTGTTGCCGTCCACCGCCAGGAGCGTCGGTCGTGTCATTCCGGTCTCGCCCTCTGAGTGGTCGGGTTCCCGCCGGTGACCGTACGCCAACGGCGGGCAATCCCCGCGTCGGCATTCGCCGCGCGCGACCGCGTGATGAAAAGGTGGGGCGCATGGTGAACCGGCTGGCCGCGTCCACGAGTCCCTACCTGCTCCAGCACGCCCACAACCCGGTCGACTGGTGGGAGTGGGGCCCGGCGGCCTTCGCCGAGGCGGAGCGGCTGGACCGACCGCTGCTGCTCTCCGTGGGCTACGCCGCGTGCCACTGGTGCCACGTCATGGCCCACGAGTCGTTCGAGAACGACGCGACCGCGGCCTACCTCAACACCCACTTCGTCAGTATCAAGGTCGACCGCGAGGAACGCCCGGACGTCGACGCCGTCTACCTCGCCGCGACCCAGGCCATGACGGGCTCCGGCGGCTGGCCGATGACCGTCTTCGCGCTGCCGAGCGGTGAACCGTTCTTCTGCGGCACGTACTTCCCTCCGCAGCCGATGAGCGGGCTCCCGTCCTTCGGCCAGGTGCTCGAGGCGATCGCCGACGCGTGGCACGGCCGCCGCGGCGAGCTCGTCGCCGGCGCCGCCGAGCTGCGCGTCGCGCTCACCGAGGCTCCGGCGGCCGTCGCCGGGAGCTTCCCGGGGTCCACCACGCTGGCGGCCCGCCTCGCGGACTCGGTCGCCGTGATCGGCAACCAGTTCGACCCGGTCCACGGCGGCTTCGGCCGCGCGCCCAAGTTCCCGCCGTCGATGGTGCTCGAGTGGCTGCTGCGCCACCACGCCCGCACCGGCGACCCGGACCCGCTCGAGATGGCCGACCGCACGCTCGAGGCGATGGCGCGCGGCGGCCTGTTCGACCAGCTCGGCGGCGGCTTCGCGCGCTACGCCGTCGATCACCGCTGGACCGTGCCCCACTTCGAGAAGATGCTCTACGACAACGCCCTCCTGCTGCGGGTCTACGCGCACTGGTTCCGCGCGACCGGTTCGCCGCTGGCCCGTCGCGTCGTCGAGGAGACGGCCACGTGGCTGCTGACCGACCTGCGCACGCCCGAGGGCGGCTTCGCCTCGTCACTCGACGCCGACAGCGAGGGGCACGAGGGGTCCTACTACGTCTGGACGCCCGAGCAGCTGCGCGAGGTCCTCGGGCCCGACGACGCGACATGGGCGGCGGACCTGTGGTCAGTCACCGGCGCGGGCACGTTCGAGCGCGGGACCTCGGTGCTCCAGCTGCCCGTCGACCCGCCGGACCCCGCGCGCTACGCCGCTGTCCGCGACCGGCTCCGCGCCGCGCGGGACGTCCGGGAGCGACCGGCCCGCGACGACAAGGTCGTGGCCGCGTGGAACGGGCTCGCGATCGCCGCGCTCGCCGAGGCGGGCGCGCTGCTGGACCGGCCTGAGTGGATCGCGGCGGCGACCGAGGCCGCCGAGCTGATCGTGCGGCTGCACCTGCGTCCCGCCGCGACCCCCGGCGCCGCGAGCGCCTCGACCCCCGCTCGCCTCGTGCGGACGTCCCGGGCGGGCCACGCGGGCACGTCGCCCGCCGTCCTGGAGGACTACGCGAACGTCGCCGAGGGGCTGCTCGCGCTCACGGCTGTCACGTCCGACGACCGGTGGCGGTCCGTCGCCGGCACGCTCCTGGACACCGTGCTCGCCTCCTTCGCGGACCACGACGGCGGCTTCTTCGACACGTCCGCCGACGAGACCGACCCGGTGCTGGCCCTGATCCGGCGACCGCGCGACCCGGCCGACGGGCCGACGCCGTCGGGCGCTGCCGCCGCCGCCGGCGCGCTGGTGACCTACGCCGCCCTGACGGGGTCGACCGGGCACCGGCTCGCCGCCGAACGCGCCCTGACGGGGCTGCTCGACCTCGCCGCGCAGTATCCGCGCGCCGCCGGCTGGGCCCTCGCCGTGGCGGAGGCGGTGGCGGATGGGCCACGCACGGTCGCCGTCGTCGGGGGTCCCTCAGACCCGGCGACCCGCGCGCTGCACCGTGCGGCCCTGCGCGGCACCGCACCCGGGGCGGTGATCGCCGTCGGCGTCCCCGCTGCCCTCTTCGTCGACCGACCGCTGGTCGACGGTCGGCCCGCCGCGTACGTCTGCCGCGGGAGCGTGTGCGACCTGCCGATCGTCGACGCCGGGTCGCTCGCGCGGACCCTGGGCGCCCGAGCGGACGCCACGACCGCGCCGAGCGAGCCGAGCTAGCTGTTCGCGGCCGCGATCCGCGCGCGGCAGGCCGCGCACGTGCCGAAGAGCTCCATCGTGTGCGAGATGTCGGCGAACCCGTGCGCGGCGCCTACCTTGGTGGCCCAGGCCTCCACGCTCGGACCGTCGATCTCGACCGCCGTCCCGCACGAACGGCAGACCAGGTGATGGTGGTGCGCGCGCTTGTCGCAGCGACGGTAGAGCGCCTCGCCCTCGCCGGACCGCAGCACGTCGACGTCACCTGTCTCGCTGAGGGCCTGCATCGCGCGGTAGACGGTCGCCAGCGAGATGGTCGAGCCCTTCGACGTCAGCAGGTCGTGCAGCTGCTGGGCGCTGCGGAACTCTTCGACGCCGTCCAGCAGCTCGATGATCTCGGTCCGTTGACGGGTGTTCCGCTGCTGCACCGCCACGTACCCAGCTCCCTCGCGTGTCGCCGTCGTCCATCCGGATCGTCGGAGGGTCATGCTAGCTCCCGGTCCCGCCGCGGGACCATGACCCCCGAGACCGCGGCGCCCGCGGGTCTGCGATCCCCATAGTCGGAGCCAAAAACACGTCCTTGCGCTACGACTGGCATTCTGTGCGCATGCAGATCTGGCCTGGACACCCTTACCCGCTCGGCGCGACGTACGACGGCGCCGGCACGAACTTCGCGTTGTTCTCCGAGGCTGCCGACTCCGTCGAGCTGTGCTTGATCGCCGACGACGGCACCGAGACCCGCATCGAGCTGCGTGAGGTCGACGCGTTCGTGTGGCACTGCTACCTGCCCGAGCTCGCCCCGGGCCAGCGCTACGGCTACCGCGTGAGCGGCCCGTACGACCTGCCCAACGGCAACCGGTGCAACCCGAACAAGCTGCTCCTGGACCCGTACGCCAAGGCGATCGACGGCCAGATCGACGGCGACCCGTCGTTGTTCTCCTACCGGTTCGACGCCCCGGACGAGCGCAACGACGACGACTCCGCGGGGCACACCATGACGTCCGTCGTGGTCAACCCGTACTTCGACTGGGGCTACGACCACCCCCCGAAGCACGACTACCACGTGAGCGTCATCTACGAGGCCCACGTCAAGGGCTTGACCCAGCTGCACCCCGACGTGCCCGAGCGGCTGCGCGGCACCTACGCGGGCATGGCCCACCCGGCCATCATCGAGCACCTCACCAAGCTCGGGATCACCGCCATCGAGCTCATGCCGGTGCACCAGTTCGTGAACGACCCGCACCTCGTGGAGAAGGGGCTGAGCAACTACTGGGGCTACAACACGATCGGGTTCTTCGCCCCGCACAACGGGTTCGCGGCCTCGCTGCTGCCCGGGCAGCAGGTGCAGGAGTTCAAGTCGATGGTCAAAACCCTGCACGAGGCCAACATCGAGGTGATCCTCGACGTCGTCTACAACCACACCGCCGAGGGCAACCACCTCGGCCCGACGCTGTCGATGCGCGGCATCGACAACGCGGCGTACTACCGGCTCGTCGACGCCGACAAGGCGCACTACTTCGACACCACCGGCACCGGGAACTCGCTGCTCATGCGCCACCCGCACGTGCTGCAGCTCATCATGGACTCGCTGCGGTACTGGGTCACCGAGATGCACGTCGACGGCTTCCGGTTCGACCTGGCCTCCACGCTGGCCCGCCAGTTCCACGAGGTCGACCGGCTGTCCGCGTTCTTCGACATGGTCCAGCAGGACCCGGTCATCAGCCAGGTCAAGCTGATCGCCGAGCCCTGGGACCTGGGCGACGGCGGCTACCAGGTCGGCGGCTTCCCGCCCCTGTGGAGCGAGTGGAACGGCGACTACCGGGACACCGTGCGCGACTTCTGGCGCGGCGAGCCGTCCACGCTGGGCAAGTTCGCGAGCCGCGTCACCGGCTCCTCGGACCTGTACGAGCACACCGGCCGCAAGCCGATCGCCTCGGTGAACTTCATCACCGCGCACGACGGGTTCACCCTGCGCGACCAGGTCTCCTACAACGACAAGCACAACGACGCGAACGGCGAGAACGGCAACGACGGCGAGAGCCACAACCGGTCCTGGAACTGCGGCACCGAGGGCCCCACCGACGACCCGGCGATCAACACCCTGCGCGACCGCCAGCAGCGCAACTTCCTCACCACGCTCCTGATCTCGCAGGGCGTGCCGATGATGGCGCACGGCGACGAGATGGGACGCACCCAGCAAGGCAACAACAACGTCTACGCGCAGGACAACGAGCTCTCCTGGGTGAACTGGGACCTCGACGAGACCCAGCAGGCCCTGCTGGAGTTCACCCGCCGCGTGGTGCACCTGCGCCGTGACCACCCCGTGCTGCGCCGGCGGCGGTTCTTCGCCGGCCAGCCCGACCGGCACGACGCGTCCGACCTGCGGGACATCGCCTGGCTGACCCCGACGGGCGAGCCGATGCAGCGCGAGGGCTGGCAGCTGTTCCACGCCAAGGCCGTGATGGTGTTCCTCAACGGCGACGCGATCAGCGAGCCCGACCTGCGCGGCGCCGAGATCATCGACGACAGCTTCCTGGTCATGTTCAACGCGAGCGAGCAGAACCTGGAGTTCACCATCCCGACGGCGGACTTCGGTGCGACCTGGACCTGCGTCCTGGACACGGACCACAACCTCGTCAACGACGAGACGGTGGCGGCCGGCTCGGCAGTCGTGGTCTCGGCCCGCAGCACGGTCGTGCTCACGCGACCGGCCGGCGTCGTCCCGCCGTCCGTCGAGGTCCCGGTCGTCAGCGTCTCGGAGCCCGAGTCGGCACCGACGGAGCTGTCGGCCGGAGAGCTGTCGTCGGCCGAACCGTCGAAGCCGAAGGCGAAGCGGGCACCGCGTCGACCCAAGCCGAAGAGCGGCGCCACCCCCGAGGCGACCACACCGGACCCGACGACCCCCACGGACGTGGCATGAGCGACGCACCGGAAGGGTCCCAGGCCGGCTCGACGCGACGACGACCGGCACCCGGGAAGCCCGTCCCCGTGTCGACCTACCGCCTCCAGCTCGGCGACGACCTCACCCTGGACGACGCCGCCGCGCTCGTCCCGTATCTCGCCGACCTGGGCGTGACGCACGTCTACCTGTCCCCCGTCCTGCGCGCCGCCCCCGGCTCCACCCACGGGTACGACGTCGTCGACCACACCGAGATCGCGCCCCGGCTCGGCGGGCGTCCCGCGCTCGACCGGCTCGCGGCCGCGGCTCACGGTCACGGGCTCGGCCTGATCCTCGACATCGTGCCCAACCACATGGCCGTGCCGACCCCGGTGTGGCACAACCGCGCCCTGTGGTCGGTCCTGCGCGACGGCCCCGAGTCCGACTACGCCGCCTGGTTCGACGTCGACTGGTCGGCCGGCGAGGGCGCCCTGCTCATGCCCGTCCTGGGCGACCGGATCGGCGCCGTCCTCGCCTCGGGCGAGCTGGTCCTGGGCCGCGAGGTCATCCCCGGGTTCGAGGCAGACGGTGAGATCGACGTGCTCCGCTACCACGAGCACGTCTTCCCCGTCCGGGAGGGCACGGCCGCGCTCCCGCTCGGCGAGCTTGTCGACCGGCAGCACTACCGCCTCGCCTACTGGCGCGTCGCCGACGAGGAGCTCAACTACCGCCGGTTCTTCGACGTCGGCACGCTCGCCGCGATCCGCGTGGAGGACCCGGACGTCTTCGACGCGTCCCACGCGCTCGTGCTCGAGCTGCTCGAGGCCGGGGTCATCGACGGCCTGCGCATCGACCACCCGGACGGTCTGGCCGACCCGGGCGGCTATCTCGCCCGGCTCGCAGAGGTGACCGACGGGGCCTGGGTCGCGGTCGAGAAGATCCTCGCCAGCGACGAGGAGCTCCCTGCGGACTGGGCGACCGTCGGGACCACCGGCTACGAGGGCCTGTGGCGCCTGCAGTCGACGTTCATCGACCCGGGCGGCTCGACCACCCTCGGCTCGATGATGCACCGGATCACCGGCGACAGCCCGGCCGACCTGCCGCACATCATCGACGACGCCAAGCGCGAGATCGTCGACGGCGCACTGTACGCGGAGGTCCACCGGCTCACCGAGCTCGCGGCCAGCATCTGCCGCGATGACCTGCGGCTGCGGGACCACACGTGGCGCGCCCTGCAGGACTGCCTGATCGAGCTGCTGGTCGCGTTCGACCGGTACCGCGCCTATGTCGTGCCAGGAGAGGTGATGCACCCCGCGAGCGCCGAGGCACTGGGCGCAGCCGCGGAGATCGCCCGGCGCAGGCTCGGTCCCGAGCGGTCCACCACGATGGATGTGGTCATGGACCTGCTGATGGGGCGCGAGGCCGGCAGCGCCGGCCGCACGCGCGGTGCCCGCCGCGACGAGCTCGTGGTCCGGTTCCAGCAGACCTGCGGCGCGGTGATGGCCAAAGGCGTCGAAGACACCGCGTTCTACCGGTGGACCCACGAGGTCGGGCTGTGCGAGGTCGGCGGCGATCCGGCCCGGTTCTCGTTCCGGCTCGAAGAGCTGCACGCGTGGGCCGCACGAGCCCAGTGGCAGACGCCGCTCGGCATGACCACGCTCTCGACGCATGACACCAAACGCGGTGAGGACACTCGCAACCGGCTCGGCGTGCTCACCGAGCTGTCCACCGAGTGGGTCACGATGGTTTACCAACTCCGGGCCGCGAGCGCGGGCTACCGCACGGCGCTCCTGGACGGCCGCACCGAGAACCTGCTCTGGCAGACGCTCGCGGGCACGTGGTCCGAGGACGGACCGATCGCGACCGACCGGCTCACCGAGTACCTGATCAAGGCTTCGCGCGAGGCCAAGTCCCAGACCCGTTGGACGGCCCCCGACGAGGCGTACGAGACCGCGCTGGTCGAGATGGCCACCCGCGCGCTGGCCGACCCGCAGGTGGGCGAGCTCTTCAACGACTGGGTCACACGCACCGCGCCCGGGGTCCAGGCCGCCACGCTGGGCACCAAGCTCGTCCAGCTGACCCTGCCTGGCGTGGCCGACGTCTACCAAGGCACGGAGGTGCCGGCCCTCACGCTGGTCGACCCCGACAACCGGCGCCCGGTCGACCACGAGGCCCTCGCCGCCCGGCTCGCGAAGCTGGACACCGGCGCGACCCCGAAGGACCTGGCCGACGAGAAGCTGCTGGTGACGTCCCGCGCGCTGCGCCTGCGCCGCGACCTGCCGGAGGCGTTCATCGGGGCGCACGCCGGCTACACCCCGCTCGCGACCTCGACCGGGCACGCGTTCGCGTTCGCCCGCACCGTGGACGGCGCGCCCCAGGTCGTGACGCTCGCGACCCGGCTCGCGATCGGGCTCGAACGGCTGCGCGGCTGGTCGGGACACACCATCGCCCTGCCCGAAGGAGAGTGGCTCGACGTGCTGTCCGACCGGATCGTGACCGGCGGGGTGCAGCCCATCGCACCGCTCCTCGAGCGCCTCCCCGTAGCTCTCCTCGTGCGAGCCGGCCTGTGACGCGCGGTTTCCGCCCGGTCGTCTGGGCCCCGGACGCGACCTCGGTCGCGCTCGTACTACCCGGGCACACCTCGCCCGCGGACGACGGCACGACGGCGCTCGTGCGCGACGCCGTCGACCACTGGCACCTGCCCGACGACGCCCCGGGCCTCACGCCCGGCGCGGACTACGCGTTCGTCGTCGACGGTGGGCCGCCCCGACCGGACCCGCGCTCCGGCTGGCAGCCGGTCGGCGTGCACGGGCCGAGCCGCGTCTTTGCCACCGACGAGTTCGCGTGGACCGACGGCTCGTGGGCGGGCCGCGACGTGCGCAACGCCGTCGTCTACGAGCTGCACGTGGGCACGTTCACGCCCGTCGGGACGCTGGACAGCGCCATCGAACGGCTCGACCACCTCGTGGCGCTCGGCGTCGACATGGTCGAGCTCATGCCGCTCGCGGCCTTCGAGGGCACGCGCGGCTGGGGGTACGACGGCGTCGACCTGTACGCCGTCCACGAGTCGTACGGCGGGCCGGCGGCGCTCCAGCGGTTCGTCGACGCAGCCCACACTCGCGGCCTCGCGGTGTGCCTCGATGTGGTCTACAACCACCTCGGCCCGTCTGGGAACTACCTCGACACGTTCGGCCCCTACTTCACCGAGGCCCACCACACCCCGTGGGGGCGCGCGGTCAACCTCGACGGCCGCGGCTCGACCGAGGTCCGGCGCTGGATCTGCGACAACGCCCTGCGCTGGCTGCGCGAGTTCCACGTCGACGCGCTCCGGCTCGATGCGGTGCACGCCCTCGTGGACGACTCCGCCCACCACGTCCTGGCCCAGCTCGCCGACGAGGTCGCCGCGCTCGCGACCGACCTCGGCCGCCCGCTGTCGCTCATCGCGGAGTCGGACCGCAACGACCCGCTCACCGTGACCGCGGTCGCCGAAGCAGGCCTGGGCATGACCGCGCAGTGGGCCGACGACGTCCACCACGCGATCCACGCCCTGCTCACCGGCGAGCGGCAGGGCTACTTCGCCGACACCGGCACGCCCGCGACGCTCGCCGCCGCCCTCACCCGCGTCTTCGTGCCCGACGGCGGCTGGTCCGGCTTCCGGGACAAGCCCTGGGGCGCGCGCGTCCCGGCGGCCATGGACGGCCACCGGTTCGTCGTGTTCGGCTCCGACCACGACCAGATCGGCAACCGTGCGCTCGGCGACCGCCCCTCGGCGCGACTCGACCCGGGCGCCCTGGCGATCTCGGCGGCGCTCGTGCTGACCTCGCCGTACACCCCGATGCTCTTCATGGGCGAGGAGTGGGGGGCGCGCACGCCCTGGCTGTACTTCACCGACCACGGCGATCCCGACCTCGCCGAGGCGGTTCGCGCCGGCCGGCTCGCCGAGTTCGCGAGCCACGGGTGGGCCGAGCTGTACCCCCTGCTCGCCGCCGGTGACGCGCACGTGCCGGACCCGCAGGACCCGGCCACCGCCGTCGCGAGCCGGCTCGACTGGGACGAGCAGGTCCTGCCTCCCCACGCCGCGCTCCTGGGCTGGTACCGCGAGCTCATCGCGCTGCGCCGCAGCACCCCGGACCTCGGCGGGGGCGACCGCAGCCGGACGACCGTGCGCTGGGACGACGAGGCCGGGTGGGTCGGCACCGACGACGCCTCGTGGATCGTGATCCGCCGCGGCGATACGCGCGTGGTGGTCAACCTCGCCGCGACCGAGCGCCGGATCCCGCTCGAGCTCGTCGGTGACCTCCGGACCCTCGCGTCCTGGGGCGACGTCACTCTCACCGGCGGCGACGCCGTGCTCTCGGGCCGTTCGGTCGCCGTCGTCGGGCAGGAGGAGGGGTCCCGAGCCTAGGCTCGTTGCATAGCGTGCATCGAGGAGGACTCATGGCCACGAACAGCTGGACCACTCCCGCTCACGAAGTACTCCGACCGGGTCCGGGCTTTCGGCTGGCAGGGCTGAACCCGTCGTCCACCCCGGGCTGGAAGGACGGCGAGCACGACGCGGAGGACCGCCTCGACGAGGTGGGCCGCGAGCTCTCCGAGCTGCAGGAACGCCTGTTCGCCCAGAGCCGTACCGGGGGCAGCCGCGCCGTGCTGCTGGTGCTGCAGGGCATGGACACCGCCGGCAAGGGCGGGATCGTCCGGCACGTCATCGGCTACGTCGACCCGCAGGGCGTGCAGCACCACGCGTTCGGGGTCCCGACCGACCTGGAGCGCACGCACCACTACCTCTGGCGGATCGGGCGGGCGCTGCCCGAGCCGGGCCGGATCGGCGTCTTCGACCGCTCGCACTACGAGGACGTGCTCGTGGTGCGCGTGCACGACCTGGTGCACCCGGACGTCTGGGCCGCACGGTACGACGAGATCAACCAGTTCGAGAAGGACGTGGTCACCTCGGGCACCAGCGTGGTCAAGGTGGCGCTGGTCATCTCGCGCGCCGAGCAGCTGGCCCGGCTGCGCGAGCGGCTCGACCGCCCGGAGAAGCACTGGAAGTACAAGCCGGGCGACCTCGACGAGCGTGCGTTCTGGTCGAAGTACACGGAGGCCTACCAGGCCGTGTTCGACCGCACCTCGACCGTGCGTGCACCCTGGTACGTCGTGCCCGCCGACCACAAGTGGTACGCCCGGCTCGCCGTGTCCGAGCTGCTCGCCCGGGCCTTGCGCGAGCAGGACCTCGGGTGGCCGACCGCCACCTTCGACGTCGAGGCCGAGAGGGCCCGCCTCGACGCCGAGGGCGCCTGACCGGCGCGGGGCCGATTCGGGACGTTGGGCTCTCCCGGGCGCGTGCGGTGGGTGCCAGCGTGGGTTGCTGAACCACAGGTGCGCCTTCGAACGGGAGCGAGGGTCCCCGATGTCGACACCGTCGAGCTCCGCAGACCAGGTCCGCCGAACGCTTCGGCGTCAGGCCGTGGCCACCGTCGCGGTCGTCGCGCTGCTGATCGCGATGGTTGCCGGCGTCGTCGCCCTCGCGCGGTCCGGCCCCGAGCCGTCGGCCGCGTCCGGCATCCCCGGGCCGACGTCCGGCCTGCTGCCGAGCGGCCGCCAGCTCACCCCGCAGGGCGCGCAGGTGAGTCTCGGCAACCTCCCCATGGGGGGCGCGGTGACCGCCGACGGGAAGTACCTGTGGACGGTCTCGGCCGGCATCTACGACAACGACATCCGCATCGTCGACACCGCCGAGCAGAGCGTGTGCCAGGTGCTGGACCTGCCCGGCGCGACCGGGGGGATCGCCCTGGACTCCGCCCACCGGCTCGCGTACGTCTCCGGGCTGGTCAACTCCCGGTGGCAGCCGACGAAGAACGACCTCCCGGGTGCGACCGGCAACAACATCCTGGTCTACAGCTGGGGCGAGACCTGCGGGCAGGCGAGCCTGGACCGGGTCATCCCGGTGCCCCCGCAGCCCGGCGCCCCGACCGAGCAGGTCTTCCCCCCGCCGCGCGCGGGGCTGGCGGGCCCGGTCGGCTCGTGGCCGCTGAAGCTCGCGGTCTCGCCCGACGGCGCCTCGCTGCTCGTGGCGCTCAACCTCGCCGACAGTGCCGCTCTCATCGATCTCGACAACGACCAGGTGCGGTACGTGCCGACCGGGGGCTACCCGTTCGGCGCGGCGATCGTTCCCGGCGGCACGGTCGGCCTGGTGACCAACGAGGCCGCCGGCACCCTGTCCGTGATCGACCTGCAGGGCGGCACCAAGCTCGCCGACATCCAGGTCGGACCCCCGCTGTCCCACCCGCAGGGCGTGATCGTCGACCCCGCCGGGAAGCGGGCGTACGTCGCGCTCTCGGCGAGCGACCAGGTCGTCGTCGTCGACCTGACCGAGCGGACCGTGGAGCGCACGATCTCGGTAGGGCGGCCCGAGGGCCTGGGCACGATCCCGGTGGCCCTTTCCCTCGACCCGCAGGGCGAGCGGTTGTTCGTGGCCGAGTCGGGTGCCGACGAGATCGCCGTCATCCAGCTCGCCGGCGGGTCGGGATCGGCCGCGGCCGACTGGACGGTCCTGGGGCGGATCCCGACCGCGCAGCAGCCCCAGGCGGTCGTGACCGTGGCGGCCCAGGGCGACCGGCCGGCGCAGCTCCTGTACGTGGCCGCGGAGGGCGTCGGGATCGGACCGAACCCCCGGGGCACGAATCCCGCGCTGCCCACGGATCCCATCTTCTGGGCGTTCAACCCGATCGCGCCCACGACCGACGTGTTCGCGGGGTTCGAGTACCCGCCCCTGCTCGTCACCGGTCGCGCGGGCCTGATGACCCTGCCTACCGATGCCGAGGTGCAGAGCCTGACCCCTGCAGCGTCGCAGCAGCTGCAGCCCATCGGCGCCACACCGGCCCCGGCCGACACCCCGCTGCGCGCCGACGGGCCGATCAAGCACGTCTTCTTCGTCGTGCGCGAGAACCGCAGCTACGACCAGCTGCTGGGCGACGACGCCCGCGGGAACGGCGATCCCAAACTCACCGTGTTCGGCGAGGACGTGACCCCGAACATGCACGCGCTGGCCCGGCGTTTCCCGCTCCTGGACAACGTGTACGCCAACTCCGAGGCGTCGATCCAGGGGCACTACTGGACGGCCTCGACGATGGTGCCCGACTACGTCGCCCGCAACTGGGTCCAGCAGTACGCGGCCCGCGGCCGCCCGAACGACTTCGGCATGTTTGCCGTGTCCTGGCCGGGCAACGGCGTCCTGTTCAACCAGGCCGAGCGCCAGCACATCTCCTACTTCAACTACGGCGAGGGCTTCATCGGCGGGTCCAGCGAGGTGCCGGACCGGGACCGCACGCCCGCGCAGCTCGCCGAGCTGCAGAAGGTGGAGGCCAAGTCCGACCTCGGGCCCCCGACGACCGGGTGCTACCCGTCGGACGTGACCATCGGCGTGGCCATGGACAACGGCGAGATCTTCGACTCGAGCATGCCCGCCGGGGCTCCCGCGGGCAGCTACTCCCACCTGGACTGCTTCGCGGAGCGGTTCGCCGCCCAGGTCGCCGCGAACGACGTCCCCGCCCTGAGCTACCTGACGATGACCAGCGACCACACGCGCGGGACCCAGCCCGGGTTCCCCACGCCGACCGCCATGCAGGCGGACGCCGACCTCGGCCTCGGCCAGCTCGTCGAGACCGTGTCGAACTCGCCGATCTGGTCCTCCTCGGCGATCTTCGTGGTCGAGGACGACTCGCAGGACGGTGCCGACCACGTCAACGCGCACCGGATCCCGGCGCTGGTGATCAGCCCGTACGCGAAGGCGGGTGCCGTGCTGCACACCCGCTACGACCTGGTGTCCGTCGTCCGCTCGATCGAGCTCATCATCGGCATGGACCCGTTGACCCTCAACGACGCGCTGGCCACCCCGATGTACGACGCGTTCACGGCCACCCCGGACAACGCGGCCCCGGTGGCGGCGCTGCCCGCCCGGGTCGACCTGCTCACCCGCAACGACCCCGCCAGCCCCGACTCGCAGTGGTCGAGCGCGCTCCCGCTCGGGCAGACCGACGAGGTCCCGCAACGGGTGCTGGACGCGATCCTGTGGCACTCCGTGCACGGCGCGGACAGCAGCCCGCCGCCGCCGGGACCAGGAGCCGAGGGCGAGGACGAAGCCGACTAGCTGGCCGGCTCGGGGTGCGGCTGGACGACCTGGCGACCCTGCTCGGCCAGGGCACCCAGCCGGGACAGCGCGCGGTAGTACTTCTTGCGGTAGCCGCCGCTCAGCATCGTCGGCGTGAACAGGCCGTGCTCGCCGGTCCCCCCGAGCACGACGGGCACGTCGCGGTCGTACAGCCGGTCGACCAGCACCACCAGCCGCAGCGCGGCATTCTGGTCGGTGATCGGCCCGACCGCGGTGAGCCCGACGAGCTCGACGTCGTCCAGCAGGGCGCCGTACCGGCTCGGGTGCACCAGGGCGAGATGGCCGAGCAGGGTCTCGAAGTCGTCGAGCGTCGCCGCCGGGTTGCGTGCCACGACCGCCCGCACGACGTCGTCGAGCACGGGCTGGGCGTCGGTCACGGTCGCACGGTGACGGTAGTCCTCGCCGTCGATCCGCAGGACCTCGAACCGCGCGGCCATCGCCTGGATCTCGCGCAGGAAGTCCTCGGCGGCGAAGCGCCCCTCGCCGAGCGAGTCGGGCAGCGTGTTCGAGGACGCGGCCAGCGCGACGCCCCGGTCCGCAAGCTCGCGCAGGAGCCGCGACATGAGCACCGTGTCCCCCGGGTCGTCGAGCTCGAACTCGTCGATCGCGACCAGCCGGTTGGTCGCGAGCGCCTCGACGGTCGCCACGAACCCGAGGGCCCCGACGAGGTTGGTGTACTCCACGAACGTCCCGAACGCGGCGTCGACCGGTCCGACGGCGTGGGCGAGGGCGGCGAGCAGGTGGGTCTTGCCGACGCCGAACCCGCCGTCCAGGTAGACCGCGGGCGGGGCCGCGCGGCGTCGGCGCGTGCGCCAGGACCCGCCGGCCGCGACGCTGATCGTCTCGGCCACGGTCCGCAGCCGGGTCACGGCCACGAACTGGCTGTCGAACGCGGGGTCCGGCCGGTAGGTGTCGAACGACTCCCCCGCGAAGTGGCGGGGCGGGACGAGCTCGCCGAGCAGCCGCGCCGTCGGGACCCGGGGTCGCCGCTCCGCGAGGCTGGCGGGCGCCGGGCTGCCGAGATCGATGAGGCTCACGATGATCGAGCCTAAGCCCGCCCTGCCGAGCGGCGACCACCCCTAGCCTGGGGGGATGCCCTCCGACCCGCGCCGCCCCACCCTCGACGTCCTGCTGCCGCTGTCCCGGGCCGGGGAACCGATCCCGCCCGAGGCGGACGAGCACACCCTGGCCGCGCTGTACGCCCATCCGCCCGCCCCGGCCGGCGCGGCGTGCTGGGTGCGGGTGAACATGATCTCGAGCCTCGACGGCGGTGCGACCGGCGCCGACGACCGCTCCGGGACGATCAACGGAGCCGCCGACCTGCGGGTCTTCACGGTGCTGCGCGCCGCCGCCGACGTCGTCCTGATCGGCGCAGGCACGGCGCGGGCCGAGGGATACACGGGGATCGGCGTCCCGGCCAACCTCGCTTCCGCCCGGGCCGCGCGCGGCCAGCGCGACGACCTCCAGCTCGCGGTGGTCAGCGGCACCGGGGCGCTGCCGGCGGCGCTCCTCGACTCCGCGCAGCCGCCGCTGGTCGTCACGATCGCGGACCGGCCCGACCTCGACGCTCTGCGGGAACGCATCGGTGCCGATCGCGTGATCGTGGCCGGCACCGGTCGCGTGGACCTCGTCGCGGCGCTCGCCGCGCTCGCCGCGCGGGGCCTGCCGCGCGTGCTCGCCGAGGGCGGACCCCGGCTGTTCGGGGATCTCCTCGACGCCGGGCTGGTGAACGAGCTCTGCCTGACGTGGAGCCCGTTCCTCGTCGGCGGTCCCGCCCCGCGCATCGTGAACCACGACGGCTGGTTCTCCCCCGCCCTGGCCGCCTCGCCTGCGCACCTGCTGCACGCCGACGCGGTCCTGCTCGGTCGGTGGCTCCTCTAGGCTCAACAGGTGACCGATCCCCGCAGCCAGTCCCCTGAACTCCCCGCCATCCCGGAACCCCCGGCCGAGGCGAACACGATCGTCGTGCTCACCGAGGACACGCTGGTCGGCGCGGACGTGGCGCACATCCTCGAGCTGCACGACGACCCGACGCTGGTCTACCGGGTCCTGGTCCCGGCCGACACCGAGCGCAACATGCTCGTCTCGTTCGTCGACCACCTCGGCATGGGGCAGCTGCGCGAGGCGCTCTCGGACGTCCTGCGGCGCGAGCCGAAGGCGACCGAGGCCAAGGCCGAGGCGGCGGACCAGCTCGCGCAGAGCATGGCGGCGTTCACGGCCGCCGGCGCGAGCACCAAAGGTCAGATCGTCGACGACGACCCGCTCCCGTCCCTGCGCGCCGAGGTCGCCGCGGGCATCGTGCGCGAGATCGTCGTGGTGACGTATCCGCACGCCGTCGAGGACACGTTCCACCGCGACTGGGCCTCGCGTGCCCGCGAGACGCTCCAGGTTCCCGTCCTGCACCTCTACGCCGAGACCAGCGAGCTGGGCTGAGCGCACACATGCTTTACGGAAACCAGGACTTCGTCCCCATCATCCTCGGTACCGGTCTCGGCGCGTACGCCACCGCGCGGGCGCTGCACGAGGCCTTCGGCGTGCGGTCCCTCGCCATCGGGCGTGCCGCGCTCGGCGAGACGATGCACTCGGCGATCGTCGACGTGCGCGTGTACCCGGGCCTCGATGCTCCGGAGACGGTCGTGGCGGTGCTCCGCGACCTCGCCGCCGAGTTCCCCGGCCGCACGCGGGTCATCTTCGCGACCATCGAGTACTACACGAACGTCGTGATCGACCACCGCGCCGAGCTCGAGGCGGACTACGCGATACCGCTGGTCGGCGAGGCGATCAAGCGGCGGGTCATCGACAAGTCCGACTTCTATCGCACCTGCGCCGAGCTGGGCGTCCCCCACCCCGAGACCGTCGTCGTCACACCGGGAACGGCTTCCGACCCGCACCTCGGGGACGACCTGCCCTTCGGCTACCCCGTCATCCTCAAGCCGTCCGACACCGACACCTATCCTCGCCTGCAGTTCGAGGGCAAGGAGAAGGTCTACCGGATCAGCGATGCGCGCGAGCTGCGTGCCGTGGCAGCGAGGATCACCCGCGCGGGCTACACCGGGGACCTGATCGTCCAGGAGTTCTTGGCGGGCGACGAGTCGGTGATGCGCGTCGCGAACACCTACTCCGACCGCCAGGGACGGATGCGCCTCGCGTCCCTCGGGCAGGTGGTGCTCACCGAGTACCACCCCCGGCTGGTCGGGAACAACAACGCGATCGTCTCCGTGCACGATGACGAGCTGGTCGCCTCCCTGCGCGGGTTCCTCGACGGCATCGGATACGTCGGTGCGGCGAACTTCGACGTCATGCGTGACCGCCGCACGGGCGTCGACAAGCTCCTGGAGGTCAATCTCCGGCCCGGCGCGACGAGCTATTACGCGACGGCGGCCGGCGCCAACATCGCGCGGAGCACCATCGAGGAGTACGTGTACGGGCGCGCGGTGGACGAGACCGTCACGACCGAGGAGCGGCTGTGGCTCAACGCTCCGTACCCGGTCGTCGTCTGGTTCGTCCCGGGGTCCCTGCGTGCCCGGGTGCGCGCCTTCCGGCGGCGCAATCGCGACCACACGCTGCGCTATGGCCCGGACCGGTCGCTGCGCCGCCGGGTGGAGATCGCCCGGCTCGACGCGCGTCGGTCGCTCGACTACGTCAAGTTTGCGAAGAACCGCCCGCAGCCGTAGCTGCGCGCACGACCTCGGCGACCCGACGTGCCTGCGTCGCACCACCCATCGTCGGCAGGTTGACCACCCTCGCCGAGAGGTCCTCGGACGTCGCCAGTCGGCCGTCGCCGGGCACGTAGCCATAGGCGGACGGGTCCTCGACCCCTGGGAACAGCAGGGGTCGGTACCAGGTCCCCGCGTAGACCCCGGCTGACCGCAGGGCGGCGAGGGTCCGCAGGGCCGCCGCGGCGTCTGTGGCGAAGAACGGCCACCGCACGAGAGGATCCCCGGCGCGGATCGCCGAGGGCACCTCGACCACCGAGGCCAGCGCCGACTGGTACTCGGTGACGGCCGCGCCGCGACGGTGCTCGATCTCGTCCAGCTGGGGCAGCGCCGCGGCGATCCGCCTCGTCATCCACGCCGTCGGCCGCATCGACCGGTAGGGCAGGCTGCCCCGTCCTTCGACCGCTCCGACGGCCGGCTCGAAGGCGCGCAAGGACGTGAGCATCCCCCGCGCCGGCCGGGAGAGCACACCGGGGAGCCGGTTGAGGAGCGCCACCTCCCCGCGGTAGGCCCGGGTCACCAGGTCCAGCCGTCTGCCCACGACCGGGGCGCCGCGCAGGCCCTCGACGATGCGCGCGCGCAGCGCGCTGTCACCGAGCCGGGCGCCGTCACCGAGCCGGGGGTTGACCCAGACCGCGCCGCCGAACCGGGTCGGCAGCATCTTCTCGACACCGAAGGAGTGGATCGACACATCGGCCAGCGGCGCCCCAGCACTGTCGCGCGCCATCCGACCGGCGCAGTGCGCGCTGTCCTCCACCACGAGGGACCCGGCCCGGTGCGCGGCGTCACCCAGCCGCCCGGCGGCAGGAGTGTCGATGATGCCGAACGTGTGCTGGATGACGACGGCGCGGGTCCCGGCTGAGAGCACCAGGCGCTCCGGGTCGAGCGAGATCGAGGCCGGCGACACGTCGCCGTACACCGGGGTCAGTCCCGCCACCAGGATGGGGTCGATCGCGGTGGAGCACGTGAAAGCCTGGGTGGCGACGTCACCCGGTCCACGCACGTCCCGCAGCGCGCGAAAGACAATCTCCATCCCGTAGCGCGCCTTGAAGACGAGGAACCAGTCCCCCGGGTCGGTACCCGTCCGGGCGGCAAGGGCCTCAGTCACGACCACGTCGTCGGAATCGGTCGTCATCGTGCCTTCCTCTTCAGGCGTCGAAGCACCCCGAAGGCTGCGTCCAGCTCCTGGACGCGCATCACGTGCAACATCGCCCCGTACACCGCGCCCATCGCCAGACCGACGACGGTGCAGGCGAGCACCGCCTGCCACCAACCGGCGGTTCCGAGGGCGGCGTCGAACGCCACGAGCAGCGCCCATCCGATCCCGGCGGCGAGCAGGGCCGCGACTCCTGCCTTCACGTACATCTGCAGCACCCGATGGCCGTCGATCCCCCCGAGCTTGCGCCGCATCCCGCGCACGCGCGCGAGGACGGAGATCCAGGTCGCGACGGCCGTCATCGCGGCCGCCGCCACGGTCCACTGGCTCGGCCTGAGCGTCAGCGTCGCGACCCAGATCCCGGCAGTCATGGTCGCCGTCGCGAGGATCTGGATGAAGAAGATGCTGCGACCGTCACCGAACGCGTAATACATCCGCTTCACCAGGACGGTCGCGCCGAGGGCGATCAGGCCCGGCGCCAGCGCCCGCAGCACGGGGGCACCGACCTCGACCATCGACTCGCTGATGCTGGGCAACAGCGCCTTCATCAGCGGCGTTGCAAGGACGACCAGCGCGGCGGCCGAGAACACCGAGAAGACGCCGATCAGTCGCAGTCCGGTCGACATGTCGGCCCGGACGCTGTCGACGTCTCCGGCCGTGGCCGCAGCGGTCATCCGCGGGAAGAGGGCCGTCACGATCGAGACGATGAGCAGCGAGTGCGGCAGCAGGTAGATCATCAAGACATTGGTGAACGTGGCGTTGCCGGCGGCGATCGCGCCCGACGCCGTCACCGTGTTTCCGGCGGCCGACGTGACGTTCTTGAGATAGATCACGCCGACCTGCTCGAGCGCCACCGCCCCGAGAGTCCAGCCCACGACCGTGCTGGCGCCGCGGAGCCCGAGGCCGTGCAGTCCTAGGCGCAGGTGCCAGTGGAACCCCCCGCGCCGCAGGGCGACGACGAGCAGGAGCGCTTGCACGACGATCCCCAGCGTGGCCGTGCCGGCGAGCACCGCGGTCTGGGCGTTGAACCACGCTCCGATGTCGGTGAGCCCGGTCCGCGTGGTACCCCAGATTGCGATGAACGCGCCGAAACCGAGGATCGAGACGATGTTGTTGGCAGCGGGGGCCCACCCGAACGCGGCGAACTGGCCGCGTGCGGTCAAAGCGTCGCCGAGCACCGCGAAGAGCCCGTAGAAGAACACCTGAGGCACGCACCAGTAGGCAAAGCCCACCGCGAGCGCGATCTGCCCCGCCGGCCAGTCCCCGACGAGCGTGAACAGGTGGATGAGTACCGGCACCGCCGCCACGAGAATGACTGTCAGCACAGCCAGGAAGACGGTGGCGAGGGTCAGCAGCTTGTCCAGGCGCTCCTGGGCGTCGTCCGACGCGATCGCCGCCATGATCTGCGGCATGAGGACGGCCTGGATGGCGCCCGCGGACAGCAGCGCGAAGAGCATGTTGGGCAGCGTGTTCGCGATGTCGAAGGCGTCTGCGACACCACCGACCGTCCCCACCGCGGCCACGAGCAGCATGGTCCGGATGAGGCCGGTGCCGCGGGACGCGAACGTCCCGGTCGCCATGAGGAGGGAGCCGCGGCGCAGGCTCTCGCCGGACTGAGGATCGAGGTCCGTCACGACGCTTCAGTCGGTGTGCCTGCGCCCCGGCGCGGCGCGCGCAGCCACCGGACCGCACGCTTGCCGACCGGCAGCATCCGATCCCACACGCCGTACAGCGGGCTGAAGGGCACATCGATGGTGCCGACCATCTCGTCTTCGTGCTGGGCCAGGGTCCGTTTGAAGTGGCTGATGCCGTCGTTGAGCAGCCCGTTGAAGTCGAAGCGCGTCAGTCCGTCCTGCTGGGCGATCTCGACCGTCCGCCAGTAGACGGGCGTCGTCGCGCGCAGGCGGCGCCCGGCCGCGTTCCCTCCGCCGTAGAGCTGGAACGACGTCCGGGACGAGTTCACGCACCACGAGAAGCACACCGGCTTGTCGTCGGAGTACGCGGCCACCAGCACCGAGCGCGGCCCCAGCTCCCGGTGCACCGACAGGTAGTAGTCGTCGTCGTGGATCGCGAAATCTGCCCGGTCGGCCGTCTCCCGGTACACGTCGAGCACGGCCCGGATCTGGTCGGCCGTCTCCACGCGGCGGATGTCGAGCCCGTCGCGCGCCGCCTTGCGGACGTCCCGGCGCGGAGAGCGGTCCATGTCGGCGAGCAGATCGTCGGACGACCGGGTCAGGTCGAGAACGAGTGTCTTCGGGACGAGCACGGTCCAGCGTCCGGGCCGGGATCCCGGCACCGCGGGGTCGGCACCGGCGGGCCAATCGGGTTCCAGCGAGACCCCGATGCCGCCGATCTCCGCCCGGCACCACTCCACCAGCGCCGTCGTGACAGCTGCGCGTCGCTCCTGCAGATCACCGGTGGCCTCGGTGCCGTCGTCGCCCAGGACGACCGGCCCGCGCGGCACGTACGACAGGCGACCGAACGGCGTCGGGAGGTGGCGGACGAGGACCTGCGCGACGCCGACGAGCCTCTCGCCGTCACGGAACCTCAGTCGGTGCGGTGTCCATGCGCCGGCATCCTTGACCTGGCCCCATCCCCAGAGCTGCAGGGGGTGGCCGCCCAGCGCGAGGACGTCGGCGTCCCAGTCGTCGCGGGACGTGGCCGGCTCGGTCGTCAGTGCGGTCTGCACCATCTCAGACGGTCCGCTCACTCCGGTCACCCGACCAGTCGGTGTGGAACGTGCCCTCGCGGTCGACCCGGCGGTAGGTGTGGGCCCCGAAGAAGTCGCGCTGCGCCTGGATGAGCGCCGCGGGCAGCCGCTCGGCCCGCACACCGTCGTAGTAGGCCAGCGACGACGAGAAGCCCGGGGTGGGCACGCCGTGCAGTGCCGCGGCGGAGACGATCCGGCGCCAGGCCGCCACGCCCGCACCCATCACACCGGTGAAGTACTCGTCCGCGAGCAGCAGCGGCAGGTGCGCGTCACGCTCGTAGGCCTCGGTGATGCGGTTGAGGAACCGCGCCCGGATGATGCACCCGCCACGCCAGATGCGCGCCATCGCGCCGCGGTCCACGTCCCAGCCGAATTCGGCGGACGCCGCGGCGATCTGGTCGAATCCCTGCGAGTACGCGACGACCTTCGAGGCGTACAGCGCCAGGCGCACGTCCTCGATGAACGCGGCCCGGTCGGCGGCGGGGATGTCCCAGGCCTCGGCGTGCGCCGGGAGCACGCCGCGCGCCGCGGTGCGCTGGGGAACCGAGCCGGACAGCGCACGCGCGAACGTGGCCTCGGCGATGCCGGTGATCGGCACACCGAGGTCGAGCGCGTTCTGGACGGTCCAGCGCCCGGTGCCCTTCTGCTCGGCCTGGTCGAGGACGACGTCGACGAACGCCGCACCGGTGACAGGGTCGACGTGCGCAAGGACGTCCGCCGAGATCTCGATCAGGAAGGACTCGAGGTCACCCGTGTTCCACTCGGCGAAGATCGCGCTGATCTCGGCTGCCGAGGCGTTCAGGCCGTGGCGCAGCAGGTCATACGCCTCCGCGATGAGCTGCATGTCGGCGTACTCGATGCCGTTGTGGACCATCTTGACGAAGTGCCCCGCGCCGTTGGCGCCGACATAGGTGCAACACGGGACCCCGTCGACCTTGGCGGAGATGTTCTCGAGGATCGGGCCCAGCACGCCGTACGACTCCTCGGAGCCGCCCGGCATGATGCTCGGGCCGTTGAGCGCGCCCTCCTCGCCGCCCGAGACGCCGGTGCCGACGAAGTGCAGGCCGTGCGCCGCGAGCTCGGCCTCGCGCCGGATCGTGTCCGGGAAGTGCGCGTTGCCGGCGTCGATGACGATGTCGCCCGTCGCCAGCAGCGGGATCAGCTCGGCGATGACCGCATCGGTCGGCCCGCCCGCTTTGACCATGATGACGATCTTGCGCGGAACCTCGAGCGACGCCACGAAGTCGGCCATCGACTCCGACGGCACGAAGGTGCCGTCCGCGGCGTGGTCGGCGACGAGCGACGCAGTCTTGGCGTAGGAGCGGTTGTGCACCGCCACCGTGTACCCGTGCCGAGCGAAGTTTCGGGCCAGGTTCCGGCCCATCACGGCCAGGCCGGTGACACCGATCTGCGCTGTTGCGGACATGCGGGGGATCCTTACGTCGCGGTGACCTACTGAGCTGCCAGCCTAACGGCGACACGCCGCGACCCCCTCGAGCGCCCAATGCCGGTCTCGCGGTACCGCGCGCGCCTACGCTCACCGGTGTGATCAACTCTGGTCCGGCCGACGCGCCTGCGGAGTTCATCCGCGCGCTGCGATCGCTGCGGGCGACCAGGCTGCGACCGGAGATCCACCTGGCCGAGGTCCCTGGCCCGGCTCGGATCGCCCCCTTCACTGTGGCGCTCACGGCAGACGTCCGGGTGCCACCGGCGGACACCGAGCTCGCGTCGGGCCGCTTCGTGGTGCTGCACGACCCCGCCGGGCACGAGGGCTGGGACGGCACGTTCCGCCTCGTGACCATGGTGCGCGCCCACCTCGAGGCCGAGCTCGGTGCCGACGACCTGCTGGCGGAGGTCGCCTGGACCTGGTTCGACGACGCGCTCGCCGATTGCGGAGTGGTCCCGCACGCCGCCGGGGGCACGGTCACCCGCGTGCTGTCGAGGAGCTTCGGCTCGCTCGCGGACCGCCCGCCCGAGGTCGAGGTCGAGATCCGTGCGTCCTGGACGGCTCCCGACGGCGAGCTGGAACCGCACCTGCGCGCCTGGGCAGAGCTGCTGTGCCAGGCCGCCGGGCTACCGCCCCTGCCTCCCGGGGTGACAGCGATGGGATCGCGCCGGTAGCGGTGGCCTTTGGGCACCGGCTCTCCAGGCGGCGCAGGGGGCGCAGACTCAGTGGGCGGACACAATAGGACAATCCGCGCGAGTCGGGGCTAGAGTCTGCATCCGCCTCAAGTCATTCACTCTTCTGGCCGATATGGGTGAAGTACATCATCCTCGTCTGAGCCGGAGAGTCGTTGTGAGCATCGAATCACTGCACACCACGTCGACGCTGACGCGTGCGGTCGCGCCGACCAATCCCGTCCGCACCCAGGGCACGCCGCTGCGGCGTCCCGTCCCCGCGGGCCAGATGTGCATCGTCGTCAACGAGCTCGGCGAGGGCGAAGGCACCGCCCTGGTCCGCAACCTGGGTCGTCGCGGTACGACGCGCGTCGTGCTCCTCGCCCGGCGCGCCGCGCGCCGCGAGCTCGTCCAGCTGCTCTCGGGCGGGCTTCGGGGCGCCGTCGCGGCCGATCCGCGCCGGATGCAGCTGGTGCCCGGGCTGAGCCGCCCCATCGCACCGACCCCCGAGCCGGCACCCGTCGCAGCACCCGTCCCGCCGCACCCGGAGCTCACCGCGCGCGAGCTCGGGGTGCTCAAGCTCGTCGCGGACGGCCGCAGCAACCGCAAGATCGGCGAAGACCTCGGTCTCTCGGCGCTCACGGTGAAGAGCCACCTGGCGCGCATCTCGCGCAAGCTCGGCACCGGTGACCGGGCGGAGCTCGTGGCCACGGTGATCCGCTCCGGCCTGATGCCCTGAGACCGGCCACGATCCGGTTGCCGCGACGCGCCTGACGGCCGCGCGGTGGTGCACGACACGTCCCCGGGACCCGGTCACCGGCGCGCGCTGCGCCGACCTCACCGTCGGACGGCTTACCGTTGACCCTATGGATCTCGAGACACCGACCTGTCCGGTCGGCCCCCTCGACGAGCCGGCCCGGGTCGTGAACGTGGTCCCGGACCCGTCCACGGCCTCTCCTGACGCTGCGCCCGAGGCTGCACCTGACGGTGCACCGGCCGCGCTCGAGGTTGTGCCGCTCGTCGAGCCCGCCGACGGCATTCCCCCCGTCACCGTCACCGCCGAAGCGCTCGCCGAGGTCGTAGCGGCCTTCGCCGCCGGCACCGGGCCCGTCGCGGTCGACGCCGAACGGGCGTCCGGGTACCGCTACGGGCAGGCGACCTACCTGGTGCAGCTGCGCCGCGAAGGCGCCGGCACCGCTCTGATCGACCCGATCGCGCTGCCCGACCTGTCGACGCTCTCCGAGGCGCTCGTCGGCGTCGAGTGGGTGCTGCACGCGTCCTCCCAGGACCTGCCCGGGCTGTCCGAGCAGGGCCTGTTCCCGAGCCGGGTCTTCGACACCGAGGTCGGCGCACGCCTGCTCGGTCTGGACCGGGTCGGGCTCGGCGCCGTCGTGGCCGAGCTGCTCGGGCTCGGGCTCGCGAAGGAGCACTCGGCGGTCGACTGGTCGACCCGTCCCCTGCCGATCGACTGGCTGCGGTACGCCGCGCTCGACGTCGAGGTTCTCGTCGAGCTCCGCGCCGTCATGGCTGACCGCCTCGCCGAGGCGGGCAAGGCCGAGTGGGCCGCCCAGGAGTTCGAGGCGGTGCGCACCGCCCCGCCGGCCGCGCCGCGCGTCGACCCCTGGCGCCGCGTCTCCGGGCTGCACGTCGTCCGGGACGCCCGCAAGCTCGCCATCGTCCGCGAGCTGTGGCTCACGCGGGACGCGAACGCGCGGCACCGCGACATCTCCCCCGGCCGGGTCCTGCCCGACTACGCGATCGTCGCCGCCGCCCAGGCGATGCCGCGCACCGTCGACCAGCTCACCGCGCTCGCCGCGTTCTCCGGCAAGGGTGCCCGACGACGCGCCGCCCTGTGGCAGCAGGCCATCGACCGCGGGCTGACCCTTCCAGACGAGGAGCTCCCGTCGGTGCGCGGGCCCCGGACCGACGCCCCGCCGCCGCCGCGCGCGTGGGCCGACCGCGACCCGGCCGCCGCCGCGCGGCTCGCCGTCGCGCGCCAGGCCGTGACGGCACTGTCGGTCGATCACCACATCCCGATCGAGAACCTCCTGCAGCCCGACCTGCTGCGCCGCCTGTGCTGGACGCCGCCCTCGACGCTGGACGTCGCCTCGATCACCGAGGTGCTCACGGCCGGCGGCGCGCGCCCCTGGCAGGTGGACCTGGTGTCGGCCCAACTCGCCGAGGCTTTCGCTACCGCGGAGTAACATCGACGCACCCCACGAGCGGCCCCGGGCCGACCGATGGGTGCGTCGAGCAGGTCGACGCACGCCCGGACATAGCCGTCCATCCCAGGAGACTCGATGACGAGCCCCACCGCCCACCGCGCCCTGCGTTCCGTCGTGTTCGTCGAGGGGGTTCGCACCCCGTTCGGCCGGGCGCGACCGGACGGCCTGTACGCGCACACCCGGGCGGACGACCTGGCCGTCAAGGCGATCCGCGAGGTGCTGCGCCGCCACCCGGGGCTGCCGCTCGACCGGATCGACGAGGTCGCGTTCGCCGCCACCACCCAGACCGGTGACCAGGGCCTGACGCTCGGGCGGACGGTCGGCCTGCTCTCCGGCCTGCCCAGCTCGGTCCCGGGCTTCGCGGTCGACCGGATGTGCGCGGGTGGGATGACCGCGGTGACCGTGACGGCGTCGGGCATCGCGATGGGTGCGCAGGACGTCGCGCTCGCGGGCGGGATCGAGCACATGGGCCACCACCCGATGGGGGCCGGCGCCGACCCGAACCCGCGGTTCGCGACCGAGCGGCTCGTCTCCCCCGATGCGCTCGACATGGGCCGCACCGCGGAGAACCTCCACGACCGCTTCGGTGCCCTCACCCGCGCGCGCGCCGACGCCTACAGCGTGGCCAGCCAGGCCAAGTACGCCGCCGCGCTGGCCGCGGGGCAGATCTCGGGCGACCTCGTGCCGGTCGCGGTGCTCGACCCGGGCCGCGGCTGGGGCCTGGCCACCGCCGACGAGCTGCCCCGACCCGGCACGACCCTCGCCTCCATCCAGGACCTGCGCACCCCGTTCCGGCCGGGCGGTCGGGTCACCGCGGCCTCCTCGGCGCCACTGACCGACGGCGCCGCTGCCTGCCTGCTGGCGACGCAGGACGTCGCCCACGAGCTCGGCCTGCCGGCGCGCATGCGCCTGGTCTCCTTCGCCTACGCCGGGGTCGCGCCCGACGTCATGGGCCTCGGTCCCGTACCGGCCACCCTGCGGGCCCTCGGCAACGCCGGGCTGTCGGCGTCGGACATCGGCCTGTTCGAGATCAACGAGGCGTTCGCCGTCCAGGTGCTCGCGTTCCTCGACGCGTTCGGCATCGCCGACGACGACCCGCGCGTGAACCCCTACGGCGGCGCGATCGCCGTCGGGCACCCGCTCGCGAGCTCCGGCGTGCGGCTCATGACCCAGCTGGCGCGGCAGTTCGCCGAGCGACCGGACGTCCGGTTCGGCCTGACGACGATGTGCGTGGGCCTCGGCCAGGGCGGCACCGTCATCTGGGAGAACCCCCACCACCCCGAGTACGACGGCTACCCGCCGCCACGGCACGGCATCCCCACCCGCACCACCACCCCTCCTGGAGCGCAGCCATGACCAGCACCACCACCCCGACCGCCGCGACGACCGACGGCCCGGGCCGCGGGGCGCCGCCGGAGCGCGTCACCCACGCGCACGTGCGGGACGTCACCCTGCCCGACGGCGCGGGGATCCTCGCCCTGATCACGCTCGACAACGACCTCGACGCGGCCGTCCCGACGTCGTTCGGGCCGATCGGGCTGCGCGAGCTCGGCAGCGTCCTGCTCACGCTGCAGCAGCGCGCCGCCGAGGGCGAGATCGTCGCGGTCGGCGTCACCGGCAAGCCGCGCTTCCTGGCCGCGGGCGCTGACCTCACAGCCGCCGCGCGGATGACCGACGCGGCGCAGGCCCGCGAGCTCGGCGAGGTCGGGCACGCGGCGTTCCGGCTGCTCGGCGAGATGGCCGTGCCGACCTTCGCCTACATCAACGGCGTCGCACTCGGCGGCGGCTTCGAGATCGCGCTGAACTGCACCTACCGCACGATCGCCGGTGACGTCACGGCGGTCGGGACGCCGGAGACCTACCTCGGGCTGGTCCCCGGCTGGGGCGGCTGCTACCTGCTGCCGCAGCTCGTCGGGGTCCGGCGGGCGCTGGAGCTCATCGTGAACCGGCCGCTCGCCGGCAACCGCATGACCAACGCGGCGGGGATCCTCGAGCTCGGGTGCGCCGACGCGCTGTTCCACCCCGCCGACTTCCTCGAGCAGTCCATCGTGTGGACCGCGGAGGTCCTCGCCGGTCGCGTGCGCGTGGTCCGAGCCGAGATCGAGAGCGCGAGCGAGTGGGACGCCGCCGTCGCCTCGACGCGCCAGATGCTCGACCAGCGCCTGCACGGTTCGCGGCCTGCGCCCTACCGTGCGCTCGACCTCGTCGCCGCCGCGCGCACCACGGATCGGGACACGGCGTTCGTCGCCGAGGAGGACGCGCTGACCGACCTGATCATGTCGGACGGCCTGCGCGCGAGCCTGTACGCGTTCGACCTGACCACGCGCAAGGCCCGCAAGCCGGCCGGGGCGCCGTCGGAGGATCTCGCCCGTCCGGTGCGCACGGTCG
This sequence comes from Pengzhenrongella phosphoraccumulans, assembly GCF_045689905.1. Classification (NCBI taxonomy): domain Bacteria; kingdom Bacillati; phylum Actinomycetota; class Actinomycetes; order Micrococcales; genus Pengzhenrongella; species Pengzhenrongella phosphoraccumulans. The sequence continues at coordinate 444,245 of NZ_CP144210.1, forward strand.
GCATCGTCGGGGCGGGCCTCATGGCCGGTCAGCTCGCCGTCCTGCTCGCCCAGCGCCTCAAGGTGCCGGTCGTCATGCGCGAGATCGACGACGAGCGCGTCGCCGCCGGCCTGGCGGGCGTCGGGCGGATCGTCGCCGGGCTGGTCAAGCGCGGGCTGTCTGCCGACGAGGCGACCCGGCTCACCGAGTCCATCAGCGTCTCGACCGACCTGAGCACCCTGGCCGGTGCCGACCTCGTGATCGAGGCCGTCACGGAGGTCCTCGAGATCAAGCAGAGGGTCTTCGCCGAGCTCGAGGACGTGATCGCCGACGACGCGATCCTCGCCACCAACACCTCGGCCCTGTCGGTCACCGAGATGGCCGCGCACCTGCGGCACCCCGAGCGGGTCGTCGGGCTGCACTTCTTCAACCCCGTGGCTCAGATGCCGCTCGTCGAGATCGTGCGCACGCCCGTCTCGAGCGAGCAGGCGGTGGCGACGGCGTTCGCGCTGGTCAAGAAGCTGCGCAAGACCGCCGTCGGGGTCGCGGACCACCCCGGCTTCGTGGTCAACCGGCTGCTGCTGCGGATGCTCGCCGAGGTCGTGGCCACGGTCGAGAACGGCACGCCCGTCACGGTGGCCGACGCCGCCCTGCGCCCGCTCGGCCTGCCCATGTCCCCGTTCGCCCTCATCCAGCTCGTCGGCCCGCAGGTGGCGCTGCACGTGCTCGACCTGCTGCACGCGCAGCTCGGCGACCGCTACCCGCTGTCCCCCGGGCTGACCCGGCTGCTCAGCGAGGGACGCCGCGTCGCCGGCGCACCCGACGGGCACGGCGCGGAACTGTCCGTCGACCCGGCGATCCAGGACGTCTTCGGCACGCCCGGCGGCCTGTCGGCGCGCGACGAGGCCGGCGTGCTCGACGCCGTCCTGGCCGGCCTGACGCAGGAGATCGGCCTCATGCTCGCCGAGGGCGTCGTCGGCTCCCCCGATCAGATCGACCTGTGCATGATCCTCGGTGCCGGCTGGCCGCTGCACCTCGGTGGTATCTCGCCGTACCTCGACCGCACCGGCTACTCCGCCCGGCTGCTCGGCCACCACCTGCACCCGGCGGGCGTGGCGAGCCTCCCGGCCCGCTGACCCACCGCGCCGCGCTCGGGGTCTAGAAGACCGTCAGGCCCCGGGCGCGGAACTGGCCGCGCACGCGCTCGACCAGCTCGAGGGTCGGCGGCGGGGTGTCGGTGAGCTCGTACTTCATCCCAAGGCTCTCCCACTTGTCGCGGCCCATCTGGTGGAACGGCAGCACCTCGAGCCGGCTGACCGTCGGGAGCGACTCGGCGAAGTCGGCGACCGCCTCGACGTTCGCGTAGTCGTCGGTCAGGCCCGGTACGAGCACGAACCGGATCCAGATCTCGATGCCATGGGCGGCGAGCCGCCGGCCGAAGTCGAGCGTGGGCTGCAGCGCCTGGCCCGTGACGCGCTTGTACGTGTCGGGGTCGCCGGACTTGACGTCCAGCAGCACGAGGTCGATGTCGTCGAGCATCTCGTCGGTGCAGTGCGCGCCGAGGTAGCCGGAGGTGTCGATCGCGGTGTGGATCCCCAGCTCCTTGGCGCCGCGCAGGATGTGTGCGACGAACGCGGGCTGCATGAGGGGCTCGCCCCCGGAGATCGTGATGCCGCCGCCGGTGACGTCGAAGATCTTCTTGTAGCGCGCGATCCGCCCGAGCAGCTCGGTGGACTCGATGGGCTCGCCGCGGCGCATCTCCATCGTGTCCGGGTTGTGGCAGTACAGGCAGCGCAGCGGGCAGCCCGACAGGAAGGTGGTCATGCGCGTGCCGGGGCCGTCCACCGCCGTCACGAGCTCCCACGAGTGCAGCGAGCCGAGCTCGCCGGCGCGCACCTGGGAGAAACGTTCGGACCGTTCGGCCTCGCTCGCGTCGAGCCCGGCCGTGCCGGCCGACGCGCGGTGGTGCGAGCCGCCGACCAGCGGCACACCGAGCTGGACCACGGGCGCGCCCGTAGCGCGCTCGGCGGAGGCCGTGTCGCTCATGGAGTCGCTCATGCGTGGTTCCCGTCTGATATCACGTGTGATGTACCGCGGGCCCGGCGACGATTTCTCGTCCCCGGGCCCGCGGCAATGCCGGCTGCTGGTGTTACAGGCTGCCGTGGAACGTACGCGACAGCACGTCGAGCTGCTGGTCGCGCGTGAGGCGGACGAAGTTCACCGCGTACCCGGAGACCCGGATGGTGAGCTGCGGGTAGTTCTCCGGGTGCTCCATGGCGTCCTCGAGCGTCTCGCGGTTGAGCACGTTGACGTTGAGGTGGTATCCGCTGGAGACGTTGTAGCCATCGAGCAGCCCGACCAGGTTGGAGACCTGCTCCTCGAGGTTACGGCCCAGGCCGGACGGGACGACCGTCGACGTGAGCGAGATGCCGTCAGCCGACTCGGCGTACGAGAGCTTGGCAACGCTGAGCGCGCTGGCGAGCATCCCGTGCGTGTCGCGGCCGTTCATCGGGTTGGCACCCGGTGCGAACGGCTCGCCCTTGCGGCGACCGTCGGGCGTGTTGCCCGTGGCCTTGCCGTAGACCACGTTGGACGTGATCGTCAGCACCGACTGCGTGTGCAGCGCGCCGCGGTACGTCTGCTGGCGGCGAAGCTTGGCCATGAACGTCGCGACCATGTCCATCGCGATGACGTCGGCACGGTCGTCGTCGTTGCCGTACTTCGGGAAGTCGCCCTCGATCGTGTAGTCCGTGATGAGGCCGGTCTCGTCGCGCACCGGGTGCACCTTGGCGTACTTGATCGCGGACAGCGAGTCGGCGACCACGGAAAGGCCGGCGATGCCGCACGCCATGGTCCGCAGGATGTTGCCATCGTGCAGGGCCATCTCGAGGCGCTCGTACGCGTACTTGTCGTGCATGTAGTGCACGCAGTTCAGCGCGTCGATGTACGTCTCGGCGAGCCAGTCCATCTCGATGTCGAACTTGGCCATCACGTCGTCGTAGTCGAGCGTGTCGCCGGTGACGGGCATCGTGGCCGGGGCGATCTGCTTGCCCGAGACCTCGTCGCGCCCGCCGTTGAGCGAGTAGAGCATCGTCTTGGCGAGGTTGATGCGAGCACCGAAGAACTGCATCTGCTTGCCGGTCCGCATGGCGGAGACGCAGCAGGCGATCGACGCGTCGTCGCCCCACGCCGGACGGATGAGCTCGTCCGACTCGTACTGGATGGCCGAGGTGTCGATGGAGACCTGGGCGCAGAAGCGCTTGAAGCCCTCCGGCAGGCGGCTGCTCCACAGGATCGTGAGGTTCGGCTCGGGGGCCGGGCCGAGGTTGTAGAGCGTCTGGAGGAACCGGAACGAGTTCTTGGTGACGAGCGGGCGCCCGTCCTCGCCGATGCCACCGATCGCCTCGGTGACCCAGACCGGGTCACCCGCGAAGATCTCGTCGTACTCGGTGGTGCGCAGGAAGCGCACGATCCGCAGCTTGATGACGAGGTCGTCGATGAGCTCCTGCGCACCGGACTCGGTGAGCACGCCCGACTCGAGGTCGCGCTGCAGGTAGACGTCGAGGAACGTCGAGACGCGGCCCAAAGACATGGCCGCACCGTTCTGGTCCTTGACCGCACCCAGGTAACCGAAGTAGACCCACTGCACGGCCTCGCGGCCGTTCGTGGCGGGACCGGAGATGTCGCTGCCGTAGGACAGTGCCATCTTCTTGAGGTCGCCGAGCGCGCGGATCTGCTCCGCGTTCTCCTCGCGGTCGCGGATGATGTCCTCGACCGAGCGCTCCATGTCGAGCTGGTGACGCTCGACCTTCTTGGCTTCGATGAGGGCGTCGACGCCGTACAGGGCGACGCGGCGGTAGTCACCGATGATGCGGCCGCGGCCGTACGCGTCCGGCAGGCCGGTGATGATGTGCGAGCTGCGGGCCTTGCGGACGTTGGGCGGGTAGACGTCGAAGACGCCGGCGTTGTGGGTCTTGCGGTACTCGGTGAAGATCTTCTCGAGCTGCGGGTCAACCGGGAAGCCGTAGGTCTTGAGGGACTTCTCGACCATCTTCCAGCCGCCGTACGGCATGATCGCGCGCTTCAGCGGCGCGTCGGTCTGCAGGCCGACGATGAGCTCGTGGCCCTGGTCGATGTAGCCCGGGGCGTGCGAGGTGATGCTCGACGGGGTGAGGGGGTCGACGTCATAGACGCCCTTCTCACGCTCGGCGGGGAACATCGCGGCGATCTTCGCCCAGATGCCCGTGGTGCGCTCCGTCGCGCCCGCGAGGAACGTCGCGTCTCCCGCGTACGGGAGGTAGTTCTTCTGAATGAAGTCGCGGACGTCAATGCCATCGCTCCACGGTCCTACGACGAAGCCCTTCCAGGCTCCGGAGGTGCCGTCGGCGGTGGCCGGCTGGGGGACTGCGGTGGTCGTCATCAGGTGTGCTCCTCAGGGTTGCTTCCTAATTACCTCGACCGTACGAGGAAAGTCATGGGATGACATGGGACCAAGGGCCTCGGTGGCCCCAGAACCGGACATCTCACGGTGCGATCTGCGTCACACCAGTACGCTTCATGGGCGTTTTCGGGGTGCAGCCCAGGCTACGCGCGGTTGCCGCGCGCGAATACCACCGCGATACGCGCGCGCCGACCGAGCCGGCCGATCAGCTGCCGGCCGGGGCCGTCGTCGCCAGGACCGTCAGGACGTCCCGGGCGATGTCCTCGGGCCGCAGCCGGAGGTCGCCGAGGATCTGGTCCCGGGTCGAGTGCTCGAGGAACCCGAGCGGGATGCCGATCGACTGGACCGCGGTGCGGACGCCGGCCTCGGCCGAGCGCTGCGCGAGCAGCGACCCGATGCCGCCGGTGGCGAGACCGTCCTCGATCGTCACCACGTGGTCGTGCTCGCCGGCCAGCTTGACGAGCGCGGCCGGGATCGGCAGGACCCAGCACGGGTCGACGACGCTGACCCGCAGGCCGTGGGCCGCGAGCAGCTCGCCGACCGCGAGCGCGGTCGGCACGAACGAGCCGATGCCGACGACGAGGACGTCGCGTCCGTCACCGGCATCGTGGCGGGCGAGGAGGTCGACGCCGTCGACCGTGTCGAGCGCCTCGATGGGTCCGACCAGCGCACCCTTCGGGTAGCGGAGCACGCTCGGGGCGTCATCGATGTCGACGGCCGCACGCAGCGCCGAACGCAGGGTCGGCTCGTCGCGCGGCGCCGCCAGGCGCAGGCCCGGGACGGACGTGAGCATCGCCATGTCCCACATGCCGTTGTGGCTCGCGCCGTCGTCGCCCGTGATGCCGGCGCGGTCCAGCACGAACGTGACCCCGGCGTGGTGCAGCGCGACATCCATGAGCACCTGGTCGAACGCGCGGTTGAGGAACGTGGCGTAGACGGCCACGACGGGGTGCAGCCCGCCGAACGCGAGCCCCGCCGCCGACGTCGCCGCGTGCTGCTCCGCGATGCCGACGTCGAAGGTCCGGCGCGGGAACTCGGCCGCGAACGGCGCGAGGCCCACGGGTGCGAGCATCGCGGCGGTGACCGCCACGACGTCGGGCCGGCGTCGGCCGATCTGGACCATCTCGTCGGCGAAGACCGACGTCCAGCCGAACCGGGACGGCGCGACGGGCAGCCCGGTCTCCGGGTGGATCTGCCCGACGGCATGAAAACGGTCGAGGGAGTCCTGCTCGGCCGGGCTGTATCCCCGGCCCTTCTCGGTGATGACGTGCACGATGACGGGCCCGCCGTAGGCCTTGGCCCGGCGCAGCGCGTGCTCGACGGCGGCCGTGTCGTGGCCGTCGACCGGTCCCACGTACTTCAGCCCGAGGTCCTCGAACATGCCCTGGGGCGCGACGACGTCCTTGATGCCCTTCTTCAGGCCGTGCAGCGCGTCGTAGGCCATCTGGCCCGGGATCCCGGAGCGGCGCAGGGTGCGCTTGCCCCACGAGAGGAAGTTCTCGTACCCGCGCGTCGTGCGCAGCGTGTCGAGGTGGTGCGCGAGCCCGCCGATCGTGGGGGCGTAGGAGCGGCCGTTGTCGTTGACGACGATGACCAGGCGCCGGTCGGAGCCCCCGGCGATGTTGTTGAGCGCCTCCCAGGCCATGCCGCCCGTGAGCGCGCCGTCACCGATCACGGCCACGACGTGGCGGTCCGTGCGGCCCTGGACCTGGTTGGCCTTGGCGATGCCGTCGGCCCAGCTCAGCGCCGTCGAGGCGTGCGAGTTCTCGACGATGTCGTGCACCGACTCGGCTCGGCTCGGGTACCCGGACAGTCCCCCGCGCTTGCGCAGCTGGGAGAAGTCCTTGCGACCCGTGAGCAGCTTGTGCACGTAGGACTGGTGGCCGGTGTCGAAGACGATGGAGTCGCGCGGCGACTCGAAGACGCGGTGCAGCGCGAGCGTGAGCTCCACGACGCCGAGGTTCGGGCCCAGGTGACCACCCGTGCGAGACACGGACTGCACGAGGAACTCGCGGATCTCGGCGGCCAGCTCGTCGACCTGCCGGCCGGTGAGTCGCCGAAGGTCGGCCGGCGACTCGATGCGGGCGAGCAGGCCCATGGACTGTCTTCTTCCTCCAGGTGACGGCGTCGTCGCGCGAGGCGCGGGCGCCGGTGAGCGGACTCCACTGTAGTTTGCGCGGCTGGATCACGCTAAGTGGAGCCTCACTTCCGTGTCCCGGAACCGCGCGATCGCCTCACACGGCGACGTGCCCGGCCAGCTCCACGGTGACGGCGGCCGCGGCGTCGACGCTGACCACAGCGCCATTCGCGTCGATCTGCACCGACAGCGGCAGGCCGGCGAGAGTGAGACCGAGCGCACTGACGGCGCCGAACGGCGACGGCGACGGCGGGTCGAGGCGCAGGACCCCGTTCGGCACGTCGGGCTGGAGGCCGAGCGCGGCGGCCAGGACCGAGACGGCGGACGCCGCGGACCAGGCCTGCGGGCGGCACGCCGAGGGGTACGGCACGACCGTGGGGACCGTGCCGCGGGCGGCTCCGGAGTACAGCTCGGGCAGCCGGTAGCCGGTCGCCTCGCCGGCCGCGAGCAGCCCCTCGGCCAGCTGGGCCGCCACCGCGGTGTTGCCGCTGCGGGCCAGTCCCGAGATCGCGATCGCCGTGTCGTGGGCCCACACCGAGCCGCCGTGGTAGCGCAGCGGCCAGTAGCCGCCGGAGGTCGAGGACATGGTCCGCAGCCCGTAGCCCGAGTTCATGTCCGGGGCGACCAGCCGCTCGGCGACCAGCCGTTCCTCGTCCGCGGTGAGCAGGCCGCAGCCCAGGAGGTGGCCGATGTTGCTAGTCAGGGTGTCCACGGGTCGTTTGTCCGCGTCCAGGGCGATCGCGGGGTACCTGCCCTGGGCGTCCTCGACCCAGAAGCTGGCCCGGAACCGCTCGGCCAGGTCGGCGGCCCACGCGCGCCACTGCGGCGCGCCGGGGCGGCCGAACGCCTCGAGCAGCGCGGCGCCGGCCAGGGCGGCCTCGTGCGCGTAGCCCTGGACCTCGCACAGCGCGATCGGTCCGGTGGCGAGCGTCCCGTCCCGCCACTGCACCGAGTCCCCGGAGTCCTTCCACCCCTGGTTCGCCAGGCCGCGACCGCCGACGTCGGCGTACTCGAGGAAGCCGTCGCCGTCGGAGTCGCCGTCGTCGACCATCCAGGCCAGCGCGCGCTCCATGGCCGGGAGCAGCGCCTCGACCTGGTCGGCCGCCAGTCCCCAGCGCCACGCGTCGTGCAGCAGGCAGATCCACAGCGGGGTGGCGTCCACGGTGCCGTAGTAGACGGGGGGCAGCACGTGCAGGCCGTCGCCGAGGTCGAGCGGCTTGCTGCGGATCTCGTGCAGGATCTTGCCGGGCTGCTCCGCGGTCTCCTCGTCGACGACGGTGCCCTGGCGAGCCGCGAGCACGCGCAGCGTCCCCGCCGCGAGGTCGGTCCCGAGCGGCAGCAGCATGCGCGCGGCCCACAGCGAGTCGCGGCCGAACAAGGTGAAGAACCAGGGCGCGCCCGCGGAGAGGAACGTGTCGTCGGGCGCGAAGCTCGCGCTCATCCGCAGGCCGGCCAGGTCGTCCAGCGCGCGCTCGAGCAGCCGGGCCAGCCGGCGGTCGTCGCTCTCGAGCACCGGGATCGACCATTCGGGCCGGGACGACGACGGCGGCCCGACGACGCCCGCCGTGGCCGTGGCGGCGAGCTCCCACTCCAGGACGGTCGGCAGCCCCGGAGTGACGGTCGCGTGCCAGCTCAGGCGCGGCGCGCACGGGTCGCCGGCGTCGAGCCGGGCGCCCGCGCCACGCACGGTCGCCGTCGTGCCGGTGTCGTCGGCCCAACGCCAAGAGTCGGTTCCGACGCTCTCGCCCGCCAGCGCGACGAACCGACGACCCCTCTTCACCTGCTCCATCTCCGCGAGATCGCACGCGACCTCCACCACGACGAGCACCTCGACCGGCGCTCGGGTGGCGCACGTCAGCTCCAGGCGCTCACGCACGACTCCCGGGCGGACCTCGCGCCGCCGCCTCAGCTGCACGGTCGGGTCGGGTCCGGGCTCGTCGGCGCCGCGCAGCAGGGCCACGATCTCGACGACGCCCGGTCCCCCGGGCGCCGCGGCGATGGCCTCGGGCTCGAGCCCGTCGACCGTGACGACGGCGCGCGAGAGCACGCGCACGTCACCGTGGAAGAACCCCTGGGCTCCCGCCGTCCGCACCTGACCGTCCGGTGCCGACCACGCCTGGGTGGGCGCCATGGTCGCTACGAGCAAGTCGTGCAAGAGCGGCTGCAGCTCCATGGGTGCCTCTTCCGTGGGGATTTCGTGACCATCTTGTGATCTAGATCGGGGGGATCGGCTTGACATCGCTCGATCGCGGCATCAGTCTAGGCACAATACTTTGAACGATCCAATTGGCCATCGTCGGTTGGATTGGATCGCTCAAATCTTGGCCCGGCGCGACGATCGCCCCGGTTCGAGCGACGCGAGGAGGCGGCGTGAACGCAGTTCGTAGGCCCACCCTGGAGACCGTGGCGGCACGCGCCTCCGTCTCACGACAGACCGTCTCCAATGCGCTCAACGCACCGCACCTGGTCCGCGCCGACACCCTCGAACGCGTCCTGGCGGTGATCGGCGAGCTCGACTACCACCCGCACGGCGCCGCGCGCCAGCTGCGCACCAACCGGTCCCACGTGATCGGGCTGCGCCTGGAGCCGACGATCGACGGGATCAGCGGCGCCCTCCTCGACCGCTTCCTGCACGCCCTCACCGAGCAGGCCCAGCTGCGCGGCTACCGCGTGATGCTCTTCACCGCCGCCGACGACAACGCCGAGATCGACCAGTACAACGAGCTGCTCGACGTGCTCCAGCTCGACGCGTTCGTGCTCACCTCGACGCACCACGGCGACCCGCGCACGCGCTGGCTCTCCGAGCACACCGTCCCGTTCGTGACGTTCGGCCGCTCGTGGCGCGCCGCGGACGAGACCGCGACGGCCGAGCACGCGTGGGTCGACGTCGACGGCGCGGCCGGGACGCAGGCCGCCGTCGAGCACCTGCTCGAACGCGGCCACCGGCGGATCGGCTTCATCGGCTGGCCCGAGGGGTCGGACTCGGGTGACGACCGCCGGGCGGGCTGGCAGCGCGCCATGCTCGCGGCCGACGCCGTGGCACCGCACGAGCTCGAGTCGCTGAGCGCCAAGGTGCTCGACGGGGTCGGGTCCGGCGCCGCGGCCGCCGAGGCGCTGCTGGCCTCGGCGGCACCGACCGCGTTCGTCTGCGCGAGCGACTCGCTCGCCCTCGGGGCGCTGGTCACCTCGCGTGCCCTCGGGCGATCCACCGAGTCCGGCGAGGTCCCCGCGGTCGTCGGCTTCGACGACACCCCCGTCGCCCGGGCGATCGGGTTGAGCTCCATCGCTCAGCCCCTGACCGAGGCGGCCGAGCGGGCCTTCGCCCTGCTCCTCGCCGAGATCCGCAGCCCCCAGCCGCGAACGACGTCGTTCGCGAGTCAGCAGATCCTGCTGACCCCGACCCTCGTCGCCCGCGACTCGAGCGCCCGGCCGGTCCCCCTGCCCGCGAGTCTCGGCTGAGTCAGCCGGTCCTCGTCCGTACCTCCCTGCTCAGCCCGCGCACCACCCACAAGGAGACATGATGCATCGCCCATCTCGCACGATCGTCCTCACCGCCCTGCTCGCCTCGGGGACGCTCGCCCTCACCGCGTGCGGCGGCTCGAACTTCGACGCGAAGCCCGCCGCCAGCGGCACCGCCGCCGGCCCGGGTTCTGACCTCTCGATCCTCATCGGCTCGAGCGGTGCCGCCGAGACCGACGCGGTCAACGCCGCCGTCGCCGCCTGGTCCAAGGACTCGGGCACCAAGGCGACCGTGAGCGCCGCGTCCGACCTCGTCCAGCAGCTCAGCCAGGGCTTCGCGGGCGGCAAGCCCGCCGACGTCTTCTACCTCGACACGGGCACCTTCGCGGGCTACGCGGCCAACGGGTCGCTGCTCCCCTACGCGGGCGACCTCGCCAACGCGGACGACTTCTACCCGACCCTGAAGGACTCCTTCACGTTCGACGGCACGTTCACGTGCGCGCCGAAGGACTTCTCGACGCTCGCCCTGATCATCAACACCGCGGCGTGGACCGCGGCCGGCCTGACCGACGCCGACATCCCCACCACCTGGGACCAGCTCAAAACCGTCTCGGCGAAGCTGACCACGGCCACGCAGGTCGGGCTCACGTTCGGCCCGCAGTACGAGCGGATCGGCGCGTTCTTCCCGCAGGCGGGTGGCGCGATGACGAGCAAGGACGGCGCCAAGGCGACCGTGAACAGCCCCGAGAACCTCGAGGCGCTCACCTACGTCAAGGGCCTGCTGACCGACGGTGTGCTCAAGTACCCGAAGGACCTCGGCGCCGGCTGGGGCGGCGAGGCGTTCGGTACCGAGAAGGCCGCGATGACGATCGAGGGCAACTGGATCACCGGTGCCCTCAAGAAGGACTACCCGACCCTGCAGTACAAGGTCGTCGAGCTGCCCGCCGGCCCGGCTGCCAAGGGCACCATGCAGTTCACGAACTGCTGGGGCATCGCCGCTGACAGCACCAACACGGAGGCCGCCAAGAAGCTCGTCGAGGCCCTGACGTCGAGCGACCAGCAGATGGCCTTCGCGGACGCGTTCGGCGTCATGCCGTCGGTCCAGTCCGCCGCCGCGGACTGGAAGGTCAAGTACCCGGAGCAGGCCGCGTTCCTGGACAGCGCCGACTTCGCCGTGGGCGTCGTCAACGCCCAGGGCGCCGCCGACGTGATCGCGGACTTCAACGCCAAGCTCGAGGCCCTCTCGAGCTCGGAGCCGAAGACGATCCTGGACGCCGTCCAGACCAACCTGCAGACCGTGCTGGACGCGAAGTCCTGACGATGTCGACCACCACCGCGGCGGCGCGCAGCCGTCGGCCTCGCGGCTCCGGAATCCGGGGCCGCGAGGCCGTGGCGGGCTGGCTCTTCGTCGCCCCCGTACTCGTGATCCTCGGGGTCTTCCTGGTCCTGCCCGTGATCATGGCCGCCTGGGTCAGCGTCTCGGACTGGACCGGGCGGGGCAGCCCGTTCGCGAGCAGCGTCGGGTTCGTCGGGGCGAAGAACTACCAGAGCCTGCTGACCGACGGCGGCCTGAACGCGCAGGACTTCGGCACCGCCATGCGGAACAACCTCTGGTACGTGCTGCTCGTCGTCCCGATCCAGACCGCTGTCGCCCTCTTTCTGGCCGTCATGGTCAACCGCAAGATCCTGCGTGGGCGAGGGTTCTTCCGGACCGCGTTCTACTTCCCGTCCGTGACCAGCTCGGTGGCGATCACCGTGCTGTGGCTCTTCCTGTTCTCCGGGTCGGGCGCCGTCAACAAGATCCTGTCGTACGTCGGCATCGCGGGACCGAACTGGTTCAACGACCCGCGCGGCATCCTGCACGTCGGCCTCGCCGGGCTCGGGGTCGATCCACCCACCTCTGGCCCGCTCGCTGCGCACGGCTTCCTCGGCATCAGCTGGTGGGAATGGCTCGCCGGCCCCAGCTTTGCCATGTCGGCGTTCATCATCATGGCCATCTTCACCACGTCCGGGACGCTGATGCTGCTGTTCATCGCCGCGCTGCAGAACATCTCGGGCGAGGTCGAGGAGGCCGCCATGGTGGACGGCACGACGGCCTGGCAGCGGTTCCGCCTCGTCACCCTGCCGATGCTCCGCCCCACGCTGTTCACGGTGCTCACGCTCGGGCTGATCGGGGCCTGGCAGGTCTTCGACCAGATCTACACCGGCACCAAGGGCGCGCCGTCGAAGACGACGCTGACGCCCGCCTATCTGTCCTACGCGGCGTCGTTCACCAACGGTCGCTGGGGCCAGGGCGCCGCGATCGCGTTCATCCTGTTCGCGCTCATCGTGGTGCTGACCATCTTCCAGCGCAACGTGCTGCACGAGAGCGACACGGTGCCGCGCCGCAAGCGGTTCTACCCGCCGGCGTCGCGCCGCGGCCTGGGCCGGGGCACCCCCGGCGGGGGCTCCTCCACGGGCAACCCACCCCCCACTGGCAACCCACCCCCCGCGAGCAATCCACCCACAGTGACGACGCCCACCGGGAGGCCCTCATGACCACCACCAGTGCCGCCCCCGTCGCGGCGCCCCGGCGCGCGGCTCCCCCGGCCCCCGGCCGGCCGCGCACGGACCGGTCGCACCTGCGCCGCCGGATCTCCAGCTCGCTCGTCTACGCGGTGCTCGTCGCCATCGCGTGCGTCTACATCTACCCGTTCCTCATCAACGTCGCGACGTCGTTCAAGACCAACGCCGAGGCGACGGCGAACCCGCTCACGCTCGTCCCGTCGTGGTCGCTCGAGGCCTACACCACGCTGTTCCTGCGCTCCGACTTCCCGTTGTGGTTCACGAACTCGCTCATCGTCACGGTGTTCGTCACGAGCGGGCGGGTGTTCTTCAACTCACTCGCCGGGTACGCGCTGGCGCGGGTCGACTTCCGGGGTCGCGGCGTGGTGTTCGCGGGTCTGATCGCGGTCATGGCCGTGCCCGGAGTCGTGCTCCTCATCCCGAAGTTCCTCGTCATCAAACAGCTCGGGATGTACGACACCTACGCCGGGATGATCATCCCGCTCCTGTGCGACGCCGCCGGGGTCTTCATCATGAAGAACTTCTTCGAGTCGATCCCGCGCAGCGTGGAGGAGGCCGCCAAGCTCGACGGCGCCAGCACGTTCCGCACGTTCTGGTCGGTGGTGCTGCCGATGGCGCGGCCCGCGCTGGTCACGCTCGTGATCCTCTCCTTCCAGGGGTCATGGAACGAGCTGTCGCACTTCATCGTCTCGACCCAGAGCCCCGACCTGATGACGCTGACGAAGGGGGTCGCACAGCTGGCCTCCGGCTCACTGTCGTCGGGCAACCAGTTCCCGCTCAAGCTCGCCGCGGCGGCCGTCATGACGATCCCCGTCGCGATCATGTTCTTCGTGTTCCAGAAACGGATCATGAACACCAGCGACGGCGCAGAGAAGGGCTGACCCGCCTGCGGGGAAGGACTGCGGGGAGGGACTGCAGGGACGCGACCGTAAACTTGTGCCCATGCAGTTTCTCCCCGGCCACGTGCCGTCCTGTGACCTGACCTACGGCGACGTCTTCCTGGTGCCCTCCGCCAGCGAGGTCGCCTCGCGCTTCGACGTGGACCTCGCGTCGACCGACGGGACCGGCACCACGATCCCGATCGTGGTCGCCAACATGACGGCCGTCTCCGGCCGCCGCATGGCCGAGACGATCGCGCGTCGCGGCGGGATCGCGGTCATCCCCCAGGACGTGCCGACCGAGGTCGTCGCCGACGTCGTGGCCTCCGTCAAGGCGCGCCACACCGTGATCGAGAGCGCCGTCGTCGTGTCTCCGACGGACACGGTCAACACCGCGCTCACCCTGATCGGCAAGCGCTCGCACGGAGCCGTCGTCGTCGTCGTGGACGGGCGACCGGTCGGCGTCGTGAGCGAGGCCGACTGCCAGGGCGTCGACCAGTTCACCGCGATCTCCGCCGTCATGACGCCGAACCCGAGCGTCGTCGAGCTCGACGTGCTGACGCGCGGCGGGCTGCAGGCCGCCTTCGAGACGCTGCACCTCTCGCGCCGCAAGTTCTCCCCCGTGGTGTCCGACGGCGCCCTGATCGGCGTGCTCACGCGGATCGGGGCCCTGCGGTCGTCCATCTACTCCCCGGCCGTCGACGGCGCGGGGCGGCTGCGGGTCGCGGCCGCCATCGGCATCAACGGGGACGTCGCCGCCCGGGCCGAGGCTCTGCTCGCGGCCGACGTCGACGTGCTCGTCGTGGACACGGCGCACGGCCACCAGCGCAAGATGCTCGAGGCGCTGGCGCTGGTGCGCGCGCTCGCGCCAGGCGTCCCGATCGTCGCCGGCAACGTGGTCACCGCGGCCGGGACGCGTGCCCTGATCGAGGCCGGCGCGGACATCGTCAAGGTCGGGGTCGGCCCGGGCGCGATGTGCACGACGCGCATGATGACCGCCGTCGGGCGCCCGCAGTTCTCCGCGGTCCTCGAGTGCGCGGCAGAGGCCCGTCGGCTGGGCAAGCACGTCTGGGCCGACGGCGGCGTGCGTCACCCGCGCGACGTCGCGCTGGCCCTGGCGGCGGGCGCGTCGCAGGTCATGGTCGGGTCCTGGTTCGCCGGGACGCACGAGAGCCCTGGCGACCTGCACACCGGCTCCGACGGTCGGGTCTACAAGGAGAGCTTCGGCATGGCCTCGGCCCGCGCCGTAGCCGCCCGCAACAGCGGCGGTACGGCGTTCGAACGGGCCCGCAAGGCGCTGTACGAGGAGGGCATCTCGAGCTCCCGCATGTACCTCGACCCCGAACGTCCCGGCGTCGAGGACCTGCTCGACAAGATCACGTCCGGCCTGCGGTCGGCCTGCACCTACGTCGGTGCGACCACGCTCGAGGAGTTCACCGAACGCGCTGTCGTCGGCATCCAGTCGGCCGCCGGCTACGACGAGGGCCAGCCGCTCCCGATCGGCTGGTGACGAGCACCCGGTGATGGTCGCGAGCGGGGGGCGGGGGGCCGCTGGGCCGAGCGCGGTCCGCGCCCAGCTCGCGGCGCTCGTCGAGCGCGGGGTCTCCTGGGACGCGTACCGCTCCCGGGTCCCGCTGGGCAGGCACGCCGGGCGGCCCGCGGCCGTCCTCGTGCTCTTCGGAGCTCTCGACGCGTTCCCCGCGCAGCGCACGGGCGACGTCGTGCCGGCCGACCTGGACGTGCTGCTCGTCGGGCGGGCCTCGACCCTGACCCACCACTCCGGTCAGATCGCCTTTCCGGGCGGACGGATCGACCCGACGGACTCAGGACCCGTCGCGGCGGCGGTGCGCGAGGCGGTCGAGGAGACGGGGCTCCGCGCCGACGGCGTCGAGGTGCTCGGTACTCTCGGCGAGCTACCCGTCCCCGTGAGCAACCACCTCGTGACGCCGGTCCTGGCCTGGTGGGCCACGCCGTCGCCCGTCGACGTCGTCGACGTCGGTGAGTCCGCGACCGTGTTCCGCGCCCCGGTCGCCGACCTGCTGGACCCCGAGCTCCGCCGTACCGCCACGCTTCGACGCGGTGGGCTCGTGCACCGGACGCCGGCCTTCCTGGTCGGCGCGCACGTCGTGTGGGGGTTCACCGCGATCGTCCTCGACGTGCTGTTCGGCGAGCTCGGGTGGACCGAGCCGTGGGACCAGACGCGCACGATCGACGTCGCCGGGTCGGACCCGACCTAGGTCGCCCGACTGCACCTCACCATCGGGTCGAGCCCCGCCCGACGACGAGATGAGTGGTGCGTACCGGTTTCGCCCAATTGTTTTCCGATGGTCGAATCGTGAGTTTAAGGACATCGGGATTTTCTCTCTAGGTTTGTCCTCATGGCATCCCACGTCGCAGACGTCGACGACAACCTGCGGGCCTGGGCCAAGGGCCTGGCGCCGCTCGAAGCAGCCACCGAGATGCTGATCCGCGGCGGGTTCGCCAGCCCGGGCGAGCCGTGGATCCGGACCGACGAGGACAGCGCCGCTCGCCTCTGGATCGACTTCGGTGCCATCGCCGACAACAAGGGGCACCTGCCGGTCGGCGAGCAGAAGTTCGTCACCGTCGCGGCGTCCTTGGCGGCGAACAGTGGTCACCGCAAGGTGGAGCTCGGCAAGGCGATCCACGGCCTGGACCGCAGGCTCACCGCCCTGGTCCTGGCGGCGGTGTCCCACGCGAACGGGTCCCAGAACGACCGGGACCCGTTGACCGGCAGGTTCCTCGGCCCGTTGTTCCCGTGGCCGCGGCGCTGACCGCCCGGCGGCAGGCGATCGCCGTCGTCCCGCCGTGCGCTCACGCGACCCCCGCGGTGCGTCGGCTGCCTCGGTGGCTCCTCGCCATGGTCCGGGCTGCGAGCCGTCGCTCCGCCCGCACGACGACGCCGTTCGTCGCGCGCGCCAGGCGCGGGACGCGGGCCCCCGCCTACGAGCGAGCCCTGGCACCCGTCCAGCGCCCCCGACCGCGCAGCGACGCGCGGATCGTCCACCGGTCGCACCGCAGGCATCGTCGGAGCCCGTCGCCGCGACCGCGGTGAGGCGGGTCCGGCCGGGATCGCCCGAGAGCCAGTCGCCGCCTACGCGGTGAGCGAGATGGTCGCGCCCTGCGAGTGCAGCGGCGGGCCGATGAACACAGTGGGGTCACTCGCGATCATGACCACCTCACCCCGATACCAGCCCGTCACGTAGCAGCTCGGCACGGTGAGCTGCGGGACCGGTGCGACGCACCACTCGGTCAGGTCCGTCACTCCCGCGGCGCCAAGAACACCGACGAACCCCTCGATCGACGCAAGTCCCTCGCGAGGAGTCGTCCAGCAGCGCTGACCCGAGCCGTCCTCGCACCCTTCGACGGCAGGCGCCGGCAGGTCGATGGACTCAATGAGCAGCCGGACCGCGACCAGGTCGTCCTGGTGCCGGGCCTCGAGGAAGCGAGGCGCGGCTACCGCCGCCACGCCCGCGACCAGCACGACGGCTCCCACGATGAGGAAGGGGCGTCGAGGCAGCACCGATCGGGTTGTCGCTGGTCGAGACATCTGGTCCGCAGCGGGCCTCATGTTTCGACCATCGGCCCGGACGCCGCCCCGCTTGAGGTGCGACCGGGGTGCACGTACCGCCGCGCCCCAGTCGCACGCGGTGCACTTCCGGCGACCCCTGAGCGTCAAGCGATGGTCAAAAGGCTCCGTTTTCGGTCAAAACGGCGCGACCGTGCACGTATGTGCAGGGAATTTGCTCATCCGTGCACAGCGGGCGAGCATGGGACGTGCCGCCCGGTCGACACCCCGACGATGCCGTCAGGGCCACCAGCGGCGCGCAGCTCGTGCGAGATCACGGGCAAGGAGGAAAACGTGAACACGGCGCCACTGACAGCACAGACGCGCACTGCCGCTCTCGACACTCTCCAGGCGACCGCCACGGCGGGCCAGGAGCTCGACATCCTCGTCATCGGCGGCGGGGTGACCGGTGCTGGGATCGCGCTCGATGCGGCGACCCGCGGGCTGAAGGTCGCCATCGTCGAGGGCCAGGACTGGTCCAGCGGCACGTCCAGCCGGTCGAGCAAGCTCGTCCACGGCGGGCTGCGCTACCTGCAGATGCTCGACTTCCACCTCGTGCGTGAGGCCCTCACCGAGCGCGACCTGCTCCTCACCGAGATCGCACCCCACCTGGTCCGGCCGGCCTCGTTCCTCCTGCCGCTCGAGCACCGCGTGTGGCAGCGCGCGTACTTCGGCGCCGGCGTCGCGCTGTACGACACGCTCGCGAGCATCAACGGTCGGCGCCGCGCGCTGCCCCTGCACAGCCACGTGACCCGTCACGGGCTCGAGAAGCTGTTCCCCGACCTGCGCCACGAGGCCGCGATCGGCGCGATCCGGTACTGGGACGCCACGGTCGACGACGCCCGCCTCGTCTCCACCCTGATCCGCACCGCCGTCTCGCACGGGGCAGCCGCCGCGTCGCGCACCCAGGTGGTCGGGCTGACGACCAACGACACCGGGCGGGTCACCGGCGCCACGGTCCAGGACCTGGAGACCGGCCGGGCGATCGAGGTGCACGCGCACCAGGTCATCAACGCGACCGGGGTCTGGACCGAGGAGACCGAGTCGCTCGCCAACACCGACGGCGGCCTGAAGGTCCTCGCCTCGAAGGGCATCCACATCGTGGTGCCGCGCGAGTGCATCGCCGGGGAGACCGGCCTGCTCCTGCAGACCGAGAAGAGCGTCCTGTTCGTGATCCCGTGGTCGCGCTACTGGGTGATCGGCACCACCGACACCCCGTGGAAGCTCCAGCTCACGCACCCCGTGGCCACCTCGGCAGACATCGACTACGTCATCGAGCACGCCAACGCCGTGCTGGCGCGACCGATCTCCCGCAAGGACATCATCGGCACGTGGGCGGGCCTGCGGCCGCTGCTCCAGCCGGGCACCAAGGAGGGCACCTCGTCGGCGAAGGTCTCCCGCGAGCACACCGTGGCCTCCCCCACCCCGGGCCTGACCGTGATCGCCGGCGGCAAGCTCACGACCTACCGGGTCATGGCCAAGGACGCCGTCGACTTCGCCCTGGGCGGCAAGGCGAGCGCCCAGCCGTGCGTCACGAAGACCGTCCGGTTGGCCGGGGCGGAGGGCCTCGCCGAGGTCCGCCGCCGCGCCGCGACGATCGCCAGCCGGTACGGCTGGACCGCCGCGGTTCTCGACCACCTGCTGCACCGGTACGGCTCGCTCATCAGCGAGCTGACCGCGTCGGTCGACGCCGAGCCCGGTCTGGGCAAGGCGCTGGCCGGGGCACCGGCCTACCTGCGGGCCGAGATCGCCTACGCCGTTACGCACGAAGGTGCCCTGCACCTCGACGACGTGCTGATGCACCGGACGCGGCTCAACTACGAGCAGGCCGACCGTGGCGTGGGCGCGCTCGAGGAGATCGCCGACATCATGGCCCCGCTGCTCGGCTGGGACAAGAAGACCCGCACCCGCGAGGTCACCGTGTACCGCGAGCGCGCCGAGGCCGAGGCCGCCGCCGAGCTCGAGGCCACCGACGAGTCGGCCGAGAAGATCCGCCTCGAGGCCACCGAGATCGCACCTCTGCACGACCTGGTCACTCCCTGAGAGCTGCCGCTCTGGTCCGTCCGCGTCGCCACCCCTGACGGCGCAGACGGACCAGAGCGGTGCCAGGCACTTCCTCGAGGGCAATCGCACCGTTGCGATGCGCGCTGCCCGGTGGGCGCGGTCACCCGCGTCGCCACCCCAGCGCAGCCCGTGACCAGGAGGACGACGCATCATGGCACGACGCATCATGGCCAACTACGTACTCGCCATCGACCAGGGGACCGCGCGATCCCGGGCCGTCATCTTCGACGACGCCGGCGCGGTGGTCGCGTCCAGCGAGCTCGCCCACGCCCAGCTCCACCCGCAGCCGGGCTGGGTCGAGCACGACGCCGAGGAGATCTGGACCAACACGCGTGAGGTCGTCGGATCGGTGCTCGCGCGCGCCGACGTCAACTTCCGCAACATCGCTGCGGTCGGCATCACCAACCAGCGCGAGACCGCGGTCGTGTGGGACAAGACGACCGGCAAGCCCGTCTACAACGCGATCGTCTGGCAGGACACCCGTACCGCCACGATCGCCGAGGACCTCGGTGCCCTGGGCGGCGGCGCGGACCGCTACAAGGCACGCGTCGGCCTGCCCCTGGCCACGTACTTCTCGGGCCCGAAGATCACGTGGATCCTCGACAACGTCGCCGGCGCCCGGGCCAAGGCGGACAAGGGCGACCTGCTCTTCGGCACCACCGACTCGTGGGTCCTGTGGAACATGACCGGCGGCGTCGACGGCGGCGTGCACGCCACCGACCCGACCAACGCCTCGCGCACCATGCTGATGAACCTCGACACGCTCACGTGGAACCAACAGATCGCGGCGGAGATGACCATCCCGCTGTCGATGCTCCCCGAGATCCGCTCGTCCTCCGAGGTCTACGGCCACGGCCGCGCGGGCGGGCTGCTGGCCGGTGTGCCGATCTCGGGCATCCTCGGGCACCAGCAGGCCGCCACGTTCGGCCAGGGGCGCTCGGGCATCGGCGACGTGACGAGCACCTACGGCACCGGCAACTACCTGCTCCTGACGACCGGTACCGAACCCGTCGCGTCCGAGCGCGGCCTGCTCACCACGGTCGCCTTCCAGCTCGGCACCGACCCGGCGGTGTACGCGCTCGAGGGCACGATCGCCGTGACGGGTGCCCTCGTGCAGTGGCTGCGTGACAACCTCGGGATGATCTCCTCGGCCCCCGAGATCGAGCAGCTCGCGGCCACGGTCGAGGACAACGGTGGCGCGTACTTCGTGCCCGCCTTCACCGGGCTGCACGCCCCGTACGACCGCACCGATGCCCGCGGCGCCCTCGTCGGGCTCACCCGGTACGTGAACAAGGGCCACCTGGCCCGCGCAGCCCTCGAGGCCACGGCCTTCCAGACGCGCGAGGTCCTCGACGCCATGAACGCCGACTCCGGCCTCGAGCTCACCGAGCTCACGGTCGACGGCGGCATGGTGGGCAACGACAGGCTCATGCAGTTCCAGGCCGACATCCTCGGCGTGCCCGTGGTCCACTCCCGCGCCACCGATCAGGCGGCCCGCGGCGCCGCGTACGTCGCCGGCATCGCCGTCGGCTTCTGGGCGGGGCGCAAGGACGTCGTCGACCACTGGGACGAGGACCAGTGCTGGACCCCGGCGATGGAGCCCGACGAGCGGGCCCGGCAGTACCGGCTGTGGAAGAAGGCCGTCACTAGGACCTTCGACTGGGTAGAGACCCCCTGAACTGGTCTATTTTCGGACTAATCCACCGTTGCAGCACCGACACCGACGAGAGAAGCGCCGCCACCATGAAGATCGAGAACAGAGTCGCTCTGATCACCGGCAGTGGTCAGGGAATCGGAAAAGCCATCGCGCTCACTTTTGCACGCGAAGGCGCCTCGATTGCCGTCAATGACATTCCATTCAATGAGGCGAAAGCGCACGAGACGGTCGCCGAGCTCCGGCTGCTGGGCGTCGAGGCGGAGCTCTTCCTCGCCGACGTCAGCCGCGAGGACGAGGTCGATGCGATGGTCGCCGCCGTGCAGGCGCGATTCGGTCACCTCGACATCCTCGTGAACAACGCGGGCATCAACCGGGACGGCCTGCTCCACAAGGCGAACCTGGACAACTGGGAGGCCGTCATGGCGGTCAACCTCACCGGTCCGTTCAACTGCACCAAGGCAGTGCTGCCCGGCATGCGCACCCAGGGGTACGGCCGGATCGTCAACCTCTCGTCCCTCACCGCGCGGATCGGCGTGTTCGGGACCGGCTACTACGCCACCTCGAAGGCCGGTCTGATCGGCCTCACCAAGGTCACAGCGGTGGAGAACGTCACCAAGGGGATTACCTGCAACGCCTTGGCGCCGGGCTACATCAACACGGATATGATGAACAAGTACCCGGCGGAGCAGACGGCGGCGCTGATCGCGAAAATTCCGATGGGTCGATTCGCCGAGCCGACGGAAGTGGCCGACGCGGCGCTGTTCTTGGCGTCGGATTCCTCGAGCTACATTACCGGGGCCGTGCTCGACATCAATGGTGGAAGCTTTATCTAATTCTACTGACTAGGGAGATACACACATGAGCGACGTTGTCATCGTCAGTGCAGTACGCACGGCCGTCGGATCCTTCGGCGGCGCCCTTGCAGAGGTCCCGGCAGTCGAGCTGGGTGCCCTTGTCATCAAGGAGGCCATTGCTCGCGCCGGAATCACGCCCGAGCAGGTCGACCAGGTCATCTTCGGAAACGTCATCCAGGCGGGGCTCGGTCAGAACCCGGCCCGCCAGGCCGCGATCAAGTCCGGGATTCCGCAGGAGGCGTCCGCCTGGACGCTGAACATGGTCTGCGGTTCCGGCCTGAAGACCCTCGAGCTGGCCGCGCAGGCCATCCTCGCGGGCGACGCGGACATCATCGTCACCGGTGGCATGGAGAACATGTCGCGGGCCCCGTACCTGCTCAACAAGGCGCGCACCGGGTACCGCATGGGCAACGCCACCATGGTCGACTCGATGATCCAGGACGGGCTCCAGGACGCGTTCGACGACGTCCACATGGGCATCACGGCCGAGAACGTGGCCGACGACTTCAACCTCACGCGTGAGGAGCTGGACCGCTACTCGACCGAGAGCCAGAACCGCGCCGAGGCAGCCATCACGGCCGGCAAGTTCGTCGAGGAGATCGTCCCCGTCGTCATCCCGCGCCGCAAGGGCGACCCGATCGTGTTCGCGCAGGACGAGTTCCCGCGCTTCGGCACGACCTACGAGGGCCTGAGCAAGCTCCGCCCCGCGTTCAAGAAGGACGGCGTCGTCACCGCCGGGAACGCCTCCGGCATCAACGACGGCGCCGCGGCCCTCGTCGTGATGTCCAAGGCCAAGGCGCTCGAACTCGGGCTCACCCCGATGGCGACGCTCGTCTCCTGGGCGTCGGCCGGAGTCGACCCGAAGATCATGGGCACCGGTCCGATCCCGGCCAGCCGCAAGGCGCTCGCCAAGGCCGGGCTCACGATCGAGGACATGGACGTCGTCGAGGCCAACGAGGCGTTCGCCTCGCAGACCCTCGCCGTGGCCCGTGAGCTCAAGCTCGACATGGCCAAGACGAACGTCAACGGCGGCGCGATCGCCATCGGGCACCCGGTCGGCGCGAGCGGCGCCCGGATCCTCGTGACGCTCCTGCACGAGATGAAGCGTCAGGACGCCAAGCTCGGACTGGCCACCCTCTGCATCGGCGGCGGGCAGGGCACCGCGCTCATCGTCAAGCGCTAGGTAGATCGCACCACCTGAGCAGTTCGCATGACGAAGGCCCGTGACCTCGGTACGTACCGAGGTCACGGGCCTTCGTGCGGCTAGCCCTAGGAGGCGACCAGCGAGCGCAGCACGTACTGCAGGATCCCGCCGTTGCGGTAGTAGTCCGCCTCACCGGGGGTGTCGATCCGCAGGTCGGCGTCGAACGCCACGACCGAGCCGTCGGCCCGGGTGGCACGCACCGCCACCGTCTTGGGCGTCGACCCCTCGTTGAGCACCGTCACCCCGGAGATGTCGTAGGTCTCGGTGCCGTCCAGGCCGAGCGAGTCGGCCGACTCCCCCGCCGGGAACTGCAGTGGCAGCACGCCCATCCCGATGAGGTTCGAGCGGTGGATCCGCTCGAAGCTCTGCGTGATGACCGCGCGGATCCCCAGCAGCGCCGTGCCCTTGGCCGCCCAGTCGCGCGACGAGCCGGAGCCGTACTCCTTGCCACCGAGCACCACGAGCGGGACGCCCGCGGCCGCGTAGGCCTGGGCGGCGTCGTAGATGGTCGACGGCGCGCCGGTGAGCTGGTTGAGCGTGAAGCCGCCCTCGAGCCCGGGCACCAGCTGGTTGCGCAGCCGGATGTTGGCGAACGTCCCGCGGATCATGATCTCGTGGTTACCGCGGCGCGAGCCGTAGGAGTTGAAGTCGCGACGCTGCACGCCGTGCTCGGCGAGGTAGACCCCCGCGGGGCTGTCGCCCCCGATCGACCCGGCCGGGCTGATGTGGTCGGTGGTGACCGAGTCGCCGAGCTTGGCGAGCACGCGGGCCCCGGAGATGTCGGTGACCGGGTCCGGCGTGGCCCCCATGCCGTCGAAGTACGGGGGCTTGCGCACGTAGGTCGACTGCGGGTCCCACTCGAACGTGGAGCCGGCCGGCGTCTGCAGCGCGCGCCACCGGTCGTCGCCGGCGAAGACGTCCGCGTAGTCCTTCGTGAACATCCCCCGGTCGATCGCCGAGTCCATCGTGGACTGGACGAGCTCAGGCGCAGGCCAGATGTCCCGCAGGAACACGGGCTCGCCAGCGTCGGAGGTGCCCAGCGGCTGGGTCTCGAAGTCGAAGTCCATCGTGCCGGCCAGCGCGTAGGCGATCACCAGCGGCGGCGAGGCCAGGTAGTTCATCTTGATGTCCGGGCTGATCCGGCCCTCGAAGTTCCGGTTCCCGGAGAGCACCGAGACGACCGACAGGTCGTGCTCGTTGACCACCGCGGTGATCTCCTCGGGCAGCGGGCCGGAGTTGCCGATGCAGGTGCCGCAGCCGTAGCCGACGAGGTGGAACCCGAGCTTCTCGAGGTACGGCCACAGGCCGGCCTTCTCGTAGTAGTCCGTGACGACCTTCGAGCCGGGCGCCATCGACGTCTTGACCCAAGGCTTGGCCGCCAGACCCTTCTCGACGGCGTTGCGCGCGAGCAGGCCCGCGGCGAGCATGACCGACGGGTTCGAGGTGTTGGTGCAGCTCGTGATCGAGGCGATGACCACCGAGCCGTGGTCCAGCTCGGTCACCGTTCCGTCGGCGAGGGTCACCGGGATGCGGCGATGCGGACGGTGCGCGGTGTCGCCACCGGAGACGTCCGCCGGCTCGGTCGAGGTGTCGACGTGCTCGCCGGGGGCGATCGGGTCCGAGGCCGGGAACGTCTCCTCGACCGCCTCGTCCAGCCCGACGAACGGGGCCGCCGACACGGCGTCGACATAGTCGAGGATCGTCGTGGCGAACGACTCCTTCGACTTCGACAGCTCGATCCGGTCCTGGGGCCGCTTCGGTCCGGCGATCGACGGGACGACGGTCGACAGGTCGAGCCCGAGGTACTCGGAGTAGACCGGCTCGACGCTCGGGTCGTGCCACATCCCTTGCTCCTTGGCGTACGCCTCGACCAGCGCCACCTGAGCGTCGCTGCGCCCGGTCAGGCGCAGGTAGCCGAGGGTCACCTCGTCGATCGGGAAGATCGCGCACGTCGACCCGAACTCCGGCGACATGTTGCCGATCGTGGCGCGGTTGGCGAGCGGTACCTGCGCGACGCCCTCTCCGTAGAACTCCACGAACTTGCCCACGACGCCGTGCGCCCGCAGCTGCTGCGTGATCGTCAGGACGATGTCGGTCGCCGTCACCCCGGAGGGGATCGCGCCCGAGAGCTTGAAGCCGACCACGCGCGGGATCAGCATGGACACCGGCTGCCCGAGCATCGCGGCCTCGGCCTCGATGCCGCCGACGCCCCAGCCGAGCACGCCGAGCCCGTTCACCATCGTGGTGTGCGAGTCGGTGCCGACGCAGGTGTCCGGGTAGGCGCGCAGCACGGGCGAACCGTCGGCGCCGACCGCGCCCGGCGCCTCGCGGGTCATCACGACGCGCGCCAGGTACTCGATGTTGACCTGGTGCACGATGCCGGTGCCCGGGGGCACGACCTTGAAGTCGGCGAACGCCGTCTGGCCCCACCGCAGGAACTGGTAGCGCTCGTGGTTGCGCTCGTACTCCATGGCGACGTTGCGCTCGAACGCGTCCGCGCGCCCGGCGACGTCGATCTGGACGGAGTGGTCGATCACGAGCTCCGCGGGTGCGAGCGGGTTGATCCGGTCGGGGTCACCACCGAGCTCGACGACGGCCTCGCGCATCGTGGCGAGGTCGACGACGCACGGGACCCCGGTGAAGTCCTGCATGACGACGCGGCCGGGCGTGAACTGGATCTCCGTGTCGGGCTCCGCGGCCGGATCCCAGGTGGCGAACGCGTTCACGTGCTCGGCGGTGATGTTCGCGCCGTCCTCGGTCCGCAGGAGGTTCTCGGCGAGGATCTTGAGGCTGTACGGCAGGCGCTCGAGGCCCGGGACCGCGGCCAGGCGATAGATCTCGTAGGAGGTCGCGCCGACCTCCAGGATCCCCTTGGACCCGAACGTGTCGACGTTGCTCACAGGTGACTCCTTCGGCTGGCGGATGCCGACGACTGGCAGGCCGTCGGACGGCGACGGGGCTCCCCTGCGTGCGGGCGGGGCGCCACCAAGTATCTCGACGTCAACATACATCCTAGCGTGCCGGGCGCTCCCGTGCGGCACGGTTCACCGGAGAGAAATCACACGCCCGCCGGGCGGGCGCGAGGCGACCTACGTGACCTTGCCGGCCTTGACCTGCGCGAGCTCGTCGGCCATCTTGCGCTCGTGCTCGACGGCGCGCTCGTGCGCGCGCGGGTCGTACTCGGGCGTGCCCGTCTTGCGGGCCTCGGCGGCGGCCACGCGCCCCGCCTCGACGTACCGCCGGGCGGCCTCAGTCTCGCGCTCGTCAGTCACGATGCACCCCTTCAGTCCGCTGCGCGGTCCCGGTCGAGACCGCCGCACTCACGACCGTATGCCGCCGGGAGGACGAGGGCCAGTGACCTGCCGTCAGCGGGTGAGGACCGCGATGCACTCGACGTGGTGCGTCATGGGGAACAGGTCGAACGCCCGCAGGCCGGACAGCCCATACCCGGACTCGGCCAGGTAGGAGATGTCGCGCGCGAGCGCCGCCGGGTCGCACGCCACGTAGACGATCCGCTCGGGGCGCAGCTCGGCGATCGAGGCGATCACCTTGCGCCCTGCACCGGAACGCGGCGGGTCGAGCACGACGGCGTCGGCGTGGATCACGTCGGAGTCCGCATCGATGGTGCCGGCCAGCACGCGCGCCACCTCGCCGTGGTGCAGCTCGATGTTCGGCCGGTCGTGCGAGTTGCGCCGGGCGTCGTGCACCGCGCGGGCGTCCCCCTCGACCGAGACGACCTCACCGGTGAGCCCGACGGCGTCGGCCAGCGGCAGCGTGAACAGGCCCGCGCCGGAGTACAGGTCGAGCACCGTGGCGCCGTCGACGTCGCCGAGCCCGGCCAGGACCGCGGCGGTCAGGACGCTCGGGGCCTCGCGGTGGACCTGCCAGAAGCCGTCCGCCGTCACGCGGTAGGTGTACTCGCGCCCGTCGACCGTGAAGGTCTCGCGCACGCTCGTGCGGGCGTTCGGGCGGGTGTCCGTGCTCCCGCCGGCGAACGGGATGCCGTCGACCATGACGATCGGGGTCTGCCCATTGGCCGGGGCGACCGCCTCGACGTGCGATCCCGGGCGCCACTTGCGCGCGAACAGCCCGTGGTTGGCGATGGCCTCGCTCGCCAGCGGCATGTCGGTGAGCGCGTGCACGTCGTGCGAGCGGATCCCCCGCATGCCTGCGCGCCCGGCGTCGTCGACCACGAGATCGATCCGCGTCCGCCAGCCCAGCCCGCCGCGCTCGTCGTCGCCGGGGGCCGCCTCGACGACGACCTCCCGCTCGATCTTCGCGAGCCGCTGGAGCTGCTCGGCGACCACGGTCGCCTTCCAGGCGCGCTGCGCGGGCAGGGCCACGTGCGCGAGCTCGCCGCCGCCGACGCCGTCGGGTCCGGCCGCCGGCCAGGCCGAGGGCACGCGGTCGGGCGAGGCCTCGAGGATCTCGATGGCGTCGGCACGCCAGAACGTGGCGTCGTCGCCGGAGTCGGTCAGCCGCGCGAGGACGCGCTCGCCCGGCAGCGTGTGCCGGACGAACACGACGCGGCCACCGGGCCGCTCACCTGCGGCGACGGGGCCGTCGGTCGCGAGCCGGGCCACGCAGTGCCCGCCGTGCGCGATCGGGCCGATCTCGAGCTCGACCAGCGCACCGGGTGCTCCCAGGCCGGCACCAGCGCTCTGGCGGGCGGGGGCGCGACGGCGCTCAGCCGACGATCCGGCGGAGGATTGTGCGGGAGATTCGGGGGAAAAACGGTCAGAGTCCACGCGGTACGGTACCCCGTACGTTGTCCTCGAGCCCCGTCTGCCCCTCGGTCGAGGCCAGCTGCCACGGCACGGAGGCGACCACGACCCCCGGGGTGAACAGCAACCGACCCTTGAGCCGCAGGGCGCTCTGGTTGTGCAGAAGCTGCTCCCACCAGTGCCCGACGACGTACTCCGGGATGTAGACCACGACGAGATCCCGCGGGCTGTCGCGGCGGATCGAGCGGACGTAGTTGATGATCGGGCGCGTGACCTCGCGGAACGGCGAGTCGAGCACCTTGAGCGGCACCGGCAGCTCGAGCGCCTCCCAGCCGATGCGCAGCGCCTCGACGTCTTCCCGGTCGACGCCGACGGTGACGGCCTCGAGCAGTTGCGGGCGCGAGGCGCGGGCGTACGCGATCGCCCGCATCGTCGGCTTGTGCAGGCGCGAGACCAGCACGATCGCGTGCACGCGGCTCGGCAGCGCCCGCGAGGACACCGGGTCGTCGCCCAGCGCCAGCTCCGCGCGCACCAGGTCGTAGTGCCTGCGGATCGCCTTCATGATCGCGAACACGGCGATCATCGCAAGGATGGCGATGTAGGCGCCGAGCAGGAACTTCGTCACCAGCACGACGACGAGGACCGTGCCGGTCATGCCGAGCCCGATCGCGTTGATCACGCGGGACCGCTTCATCCGGCGGCGGGCCGTGGGGTCCGGCTCGGTGCGCAGGAACCGCCCCCAGTGCCGGACCATCCCGAGCTGGCTCAGCGTGAACGACACGAACACCCCGACGATGTACAGCTGGATCAGCCGGGTGACCTGGGCGTCGAACGCCAGGATCAGCGCGATCGCTGCCAGCGCCAACGTCAGGATGCCGTTCGAGAACGCGAGCCGGTCGCCGCGGGTGTGCAGCTGGCGCGGCAGGAAGCCGTCCTTGGCGAGGATCGAGCCGAGCACCGGGAACCCGTTGAACGCGGTGTTGGCGGCGAGCACCAGGATCAAGCCCGTGACGGCTGAGACGAAGATGAACGCGGCCGGGAAGCCCTGGAACACCGTCTCGGCGAGCTGCCCGATCACGGGGTGCTGCACGTAGTCGGGCCCCACGGGCACGCCGTCGAGCGTGAGCTGGGACAGGTCCGCGGCGTACCGGACCCCGGTGAGGTTCGCGAGCACGAGGATCGACAGGATCATGGAGACCGAGATGCTCCCGAGCAGGGCGAGCGTCGTGGCCGCGTTCCGGCTCTTCGGCTTCTTGAACGCCGGGACGCCGTTGCTGATGGCCTCGATCCCGGTCAGGGCCGCGCTGCCCGAGGCGAAGGCCCGGAGCACGAGGAACCCGCCTGCCAACCCGGTCAGACCCTGCTCGAAGCCGGGCCCGGCCGTCAGGGCGAAGTGCGAGCTCTCGGCCATCGGCAGGTTGCCGAGCGCGTACCGCACGAAGCCCACCACGGCGGTCGTCCCGATCGCCAGCATGAACAGGTACACCGGGATCGCGAACGCCGTGCCCGACTCCTTGACCCCGCGCAGGTTCGCCAAGGTCAGCAGGATCACCAGGACGACGGCGAAGGTGGTCTCGTGCCCGCGCAGCGCCGGCAGGGCGCTCGCCGCGTACTGCGCGCCCGACGAGATCGACACGGCGACCGTGAGCACGTAGTCGACCAGCAGCGCGCTGGCCACCGTGACGCCGGCGTTCTTCCCGAGGTTGACGGTCGCGACCTCGTAGTCACCACCGCCCGACGGGTAGGCGTGCACGTTCTGCCGGTAGGACGCCACCACCGTGAGCATGACGATCGCCACGACGAGCCCGACCCACGGGGAGATGGCCAGCGCGCTGACCCCCGCGAGCGACAGGGTGAGCATGATCTCGTCCGGGGAGTAGGCGACGGACGAGAGCGCGTCCGAGGCGAACACCGGCAGCGCGATGCGCTTCGGGAGCAGCGTGTGCCCCAGCCGGTCGCTGCGGACCGGACGGCCGAGCAGCAGGCGTTTGGCGGCATCTTGGATGTCTGGCACGAGAGTCAATGCTAGGCACTCGTTCGCGATCCGGAGTGCACACTGACTCGAACGGGGCCCAGCGTGCTGTTCTGAGCCCCCGGACGGTATAGCGTCTCCGGCTGTGCACTTCGTCATCATGGGTTGCGGCCGCGTCGGTGCGACGCTCGCGCAGAACCTCGAACGCCAGGGCCACTCGGTCGCCATGATCGATCAGAACCCGGAGGCCTTCCGGCGACTGGACGCCTCGTTCTCGGGGCGCAAGGTCACGGGCCTGGGTTTCGACCGCGACACGCTCGCCCAGGCGGGCATCGACGACGCCTACGCCTTCGCGGCGGTGTCCGACGGCGACAACTCGAACATCCTCGCGGCACGCGTGGTCCGGGAGACGTTCGGCGTGGACCACGTCGTGGCGCGCATCTACGACCCCCGGCGCGCGGAGATCTACCAACGCCTCGGCATCCCCACGGTCGCGACCGTGCGCTGGACCGCCGACCAGGTCATGCGCCGGCTGCTCCCGATGGGGGCGACGGACGAGTACCGCGACCCCTCCGGCCAGATCCGGCTCATCCAGATCGACGTGCACCCCGGCTGGATCGGTCGCCCCCTGCGCGCCATCGAGGAGGCGACCGGTGCCCGCGTCGCGTACGTGCTGCGCTACGGCGACGGCATCCTGCCGACCGCCGGTGGGGTCCTGCAGGAGAACGACCTGCTCCACATGCTCGTGCGGACCGTCGACTCCGACGCCGTCGAGCGCACCCTCACCCGGGCCCCGGAGGTCTCCTGATGCGCGTCGTCATTGCCGGTGCCGGATCCGTCGGCAGATCCATCGCCCGTGAGCTCCTCGCCCACGGCCACGAGGTCACCCTGATCGACCGCCAGCCGAGCGCCATGCGCATCGCGCAGGTCGCCGATGCGGAGTGGCTGCTCGCCGACGCGTGCGAGCTCCCCACGCTGACCGAAGCCAAGGTCGACGAGTGCGACGTCGTCGTCGCCGCGACCGGTGACGACAAGGCCAACCTGGTCATCTCGTTGCTCGCGAAGACCGAGTTCGGTGTGCCGCGCACGGTGGCGCGCGTCAACAACCCCAAGAACGAGTGGATGTTCGACGAGGCCTGGGGCGTCGACGTCGCAGTGTCGACCCCGCGGATCATGACGGCGATGGTCGAGGAGGCGGTCGCCGTCGGCGACCTCGTCCGGATCTTCACGTTCCACCAGTCGGGGCCGACATCCTCGAGCTCACGCTGCCGGTCGGCTCACCCCTGGCCGGCGTCCGGGTGGGTCAGGTCGTCTGGCCGCACGACACCGTGCTCGCGTGCATCGTGCGGGGCGATCAGCCGATCGCCCCGAGCCCGGACGACACCCTCGAGGAGGGTGACGAGCTCCTGCTGGTCACCGGTCGGGATGCGGACGAGAAGGATCTGGAACGACTGCTGGGGTCCGGACCAACAACCAGGTGAGCCAGAGGGTCAGCGCCCACAGCGGGACCCCCATCGCGAGCCGGGCCGTGCCGAGCCAGCCGACGTCGGCCCCGAGGTACAACGGGACCTGGACCACGAGGCGCACCCCGAACAGCGCGACCCAGAGCCACGACGCGGCCGCGTAGCGCCGCCGCAGGGCGCGGTCCCGGCGCCACGAGAGGCCCTCGCTCCGCAGGAGCCCGACGACGAGGCCGATGAGCGGCCAGCCGATCACGATCGACACGAGGAACGCGACGAGGTACGCGGCGTTGGTCCACAGCCCGACCACGAAGTAGTCCTGCGCCTGGCCCGACCGCGCGGCCCAGAAGACGCCGATCCCGACGCCGAGAGCGCCCGAGAGCGCCTGGGTCAGCGGCGTGCGCTGCGCGAGCCGCGCGACGATGGCCACCGCGGTGATCGCGGACGCGGCCACGAGGGCCGGCGTCAGCTCGCGGGTCGCGAGATACACGATCACGAAGAGCAGCCCGGGCGCGAGCGACTCCACGAGGCCACGGACGCCCCCGGTCGCCTCGGCCAGGGAGAACTCCGTCCCGGCCAGCGCACGCAGCCCACGACCCTCTGAGGGGCCTTCCGCGGCCGCTCCAGGGCTCACCTCGGGGGTCTCCCCCGGCACCAGCTCACTCACCGGGACGCGGGAGTAGCTCGTAGCGGGGGTTGTAGATCGTCGCGCGTCCGTCGATCGCGCAGACCAGGCCCTCGAACGAGCCCCGGCGACCCGGCTCGATCCCGCTGATCTCGCGCCGGCCGAGCCAGACGAGGTCCACCGTGCCGGTGCCGTCGTACAGCTCGGCCTCGAGCGCGGCGACGCCCTGCCGCGGGCGCAGCGTGACGGACCGGAGCACGCCGTTGACCGTGGCGCGCTTGCGGTCGGCCAGGAGCTCGACGGAGGTGCAGCCGATCTTGGTCGACTCGAGCCGCTCGTCGTCGGCCTCGAGCTCGGCCTGGGACGCAAAGACGTGGTGGAGCGCAGTGCGAAGGCTCATGGGAAATCTCGTCTCACAAGGGTTCGGTTCAGGGAAGCGGACTCAGCCACGCCGTGCTCGCTCACGCTAGTTCTCGTCGGTGGCCGAATCGGGACAATTGGTCAGTGGATCTCGGTGATCTCGGGGCCGCGGTGCATCGGGTCGAGCGCGGGCGCACCGGGGACCTCGGCCAGGACCGGCGGGGCGGCCTGTCCGGGCAGGGTCAGTGCGAGCAGGTCCCGCGGTGCACGGGCCTGGGACCCGCGGATCACCACGATGTCCGCGAAGATCTCCTCGAGGGCACGGGCCGCCTCGGGGTCGACGGCGGCCTTGCCCGTCAGCACGCCGCGCAGGAACCAGCGCGGCCCGTCGTGGCCGATGAACCGTGCCGGCCGGTGGCCGGTGCGCCCCTCGGCGGTACGCACGGGCAGGCGTGCGAGCAGCTCGCGACCGAACGGCCCGGGCAGGTCGTCGGCCGATCCACCCTGCTTGGTGACCGACTCGGCGATCTCGGCGCGGATCTCGGACCAGATGCCCTCGGTGCGGGGAGCGGCGAACGCCTGCACCTGCAGCGCCGACCCGTGCAGGTTGAGCGCGACCGCCGTCACCTGGTTGCTGGCCTTGTCGATCTCCATCCGGAGCTCCATGCCGGGGACTCCCGGGAGCCAGAGGGCACCGAGGTCGACCCGGCGGCCGATGCCGTCGACCTCGCTCTCGTCCCAGGGCCCGCCCGCTCCCGGACGCGTCAGCGGTTCGCCGGTCTCGACCGCGCCGGACTCGTCGACGTCGCCCGATTCGTCGGTCAGACCCGCACCGACGCCGTCGACCGCTTCGGTCAGCTCGGCGGCTTCGCCGTCGACGACCGCATCATCCGTGGCGCGACTGCTCGCGCCCCGTCGGAACAGACCCACGTGTGTTCTCCTTCTCGAGCCGCACCCTCCAGCGCACACCCATTCGGGCGCGCTGGGACGCAGCACATAGGACGACAGTAATCCGGCAAGAGCCGTTCCGGCGAACGTGCCCCGCTAGACCCGGGCCGCCTGCCATCCCCCGCTGGACCCGAACCCGCCCTCGCCGCGGTGCGAACCAGGGAGCCGCTCCGCCCGGATGAACCGTGCCCGCTCGACGCGCTGCACCACCAGCTGCGCGATCCGGTCGCCCCGGTGGAGGGTGAGGGCCTCGTCCGGGTCGGTGTTGAGCAACGTGACCTCGATCTCACCGCGGTAGCCCGCGTCGACGGTCCCGGGGGCGTTGACGATCGTCAGCCCGTGCCGGCGGGCCAGGCCCGAGCGGGGGTGCACGAACGCCGCGTACCCGTCGGGCAGCGCGATCGCCACGCCGGTCGGCACGGTGACCCGCCCCTGGGCCGGGATCACGACGTCGATCCGGGTGACCAGATCGGCGCCCGCGTCGCCCGGATGGGAGTACGCGGGCTCGGGCAGGTCGTCGTCGAGCATGAGCAGGAGGACTTCGAGGTCCGCATCACGGTCAGCCATGGCGCAGGACTCTAGTGCCGGCCTCCCCGGTGGACATCTCACCTCGCGTGCCGACCTCGCCGGACGGCGAACCTGGGATGCTGGTCCGATGACCACCTCACCCTCTGCCGCCGAGCACCCCATCGCCGCCAGTGGCCGCGCCGGCGCCGCGGCCGGGAGCCCGGCGTACGCGGAGCGGCTGTGGTCGGGTCCGCTCGGCTGGACCGCCGTCGTCGTGTTCGGGCTGTTCATGGGGCTCGCGCTGTACCCGATCAACCTCACCCTCGCCGTCGTGGCCGGGTCGGCCGTGCTCGCCACAGGCGTCGTCGTGGCCGTGGTCACGGCGCCGCGCGTGACGGTGTCCGATGGCGAGCTCCGCGCGTCCGACGCGCACATCCCGCTCGGGCTGCTGGGGGCCGTCCGCGCGCTGAGCGCCGAGGAGACCCGGGTCGAGCTCGGCACCGGTCTCGACGCGCGCGCCTACGTGTGCCTGCGCGCCGGCGCCCACACGGCTGTGCGGGTCGAGGTCGCGGATCCCGTCGACCCGACCCCGTACTGGCTGATCTCCACGCGCCACCCCCACGAGCTGGCGACCGCGATCGCCCGGGGGCGCACAGCAGCGACCGGCCGAGACTGAGTCTCTGGCCGATCGCCGTCGTCCTCAGCCCCGGGACGTGCCCGGGGCTGGTCGTGCCTCAAGAGGGTCGTGCCACGTACTGGTCGTGCCTGAGCGGTTCGCTCAGGCGGCGCACTCGGTGCAGACCGGCTTGCCGTTCTTCTCGAACGCGAGCTGGCTGCGGTGGTGCACGAGGAAGCAGCTCGAGCACGTGAACTCGTCTGCCTGACGCGGGAGGACGCGGACCGAGAGCTCCTCGCCGGAGAGGTCCGCGCCCGGGAGCTCGAACCCTTCGGCAGCTTCGGTCTCGTCCTCGTCCACGACCCCGGAGCTCTTGTCCGAACGTCGCGCCTTGAGCTCTTCGAGGGAGTCCTCGCTGAGGTCCTCCTCGGTCTTACGCGGGGCGTCGTAGTCGGTTGCCATCTGTTGGTCACACTCCGTGTCGTATTGCGGTCGGGGGCCTGGGTGCTCAATGCGCAGCTGGCCCGAGATGTTCCCCAGGCGGAGGGATTGTGCACCATTTTTGCGCCGGTTGCACGCTAAGAGGGTGAGGCGCACGTCACAGCGCGCTCCCGACCCCCACGCCACCCCCGAAAACCGCCACCCCAGGCCGGTTCGCCAGGACTCACGCGCCGCTTGCGGCCCCGTGCAGCTCGAGGAGAGCGACCAGGTCGCCGACGCTCGCGGCGGGCCCGGCCACCGTCATCTGCTCGCCCGCGACGGCACCGTGCAGCCCCGTCACGACCGCGCCGGCCTCCGTCGCCACGAGGGCTCCGGCTGCGTGGTCCCACGGCCGCAGCCCGCGCTCGTAGTAGAGGTCGAGGCTGCCCGTGGCGATCGAGCACAGGTCGAGCGCGGCCGATCCGATCCGGCGGATGTCGCGCACGAGCGGCAGCACCTGGGCGACCAGGGCGCCCTGCTCCGTGCGGCGTTGCTGGGTGTAGGCGAATCCCGTGCCGACCAGCGAGTCAGCCAGCGGCCGAGCGGCGTTCACCGTCAGCCGCCGACCGTCGAGGAACGCGCCGAGCCCGCGGCCGGCGGTCCAGGTCCGCCCGTCCGGCACCGCGTGGACGGCGCCGGCCACCGCGGTCCACGTGGCCGGGTCGGGCCCGCCCGCGACGACGGCGACCGACACCGCGTACGCGGGGATGCCGTAGAGGTAGTTGACGGTGCCGTCGATGGGGTCGAGCACCCAGGTCAGCCCGGACGTGCCCGGGTGGAAGTCGTCCTCCTCGCCGAGGATCGCGTCGTCGGGCCGGATCCGGGCGAGCGCCTCGCGTAGGAGCGCCTCGGATGCCATGTCCATCTCGGTCACGGGGTCGACCGGGCTGGACTTCGTCGCGGCGACCAGGACGCGGTCCGGGCGACCTTCCCGGACGAGGTCACCCGCAGCGCGGGCGAGGCGCGCGGCGAGCTCCATGAGCGCCGTCGTCGCGGCGGCGTCGGGCAGGACGGCGATCTCGGTGACGGCAGTGATGTCGGATACAGCAGTGGTCTCGGGCTCAGCAGCGGAGTGGCTCACCGCTCCATCCTGCCCGACGCCCTCCGCTGCCTGGACCCGGCGACCCAGGGGCCGGGCGCCTGGAGCCGGAACCGCAGCGCGGCGATCCGGAGTGCGAACACGACCAGGACCGACCCCAGCGCGGTCAGCACGGTCAGCACCCCGGTCGCCCACAGCACGGCGGTCAGGACCGCCCCGACGACGGCCGGCACGGCGTACAGTTGACGCTCGTGCAGCACGACCGGGACCTCCCCGATCAGCAGGTCGCGCAGGACGCCGCCACCGATTCCCGTGATGATGCCGGCGGACACGGCCGCGACGCCGTTGAGGCCGAGCTCGAGGGCCTTGAGCGTGCCGGAGACGGCGAACAGGGCGAGCGCCCCGGCGTCGAGCACCAGGATCATCCGCCGGGCGCGCTCGAGCCGCGGGTTGAAGAAGTACATGACGACGCCGGCGAGGCACGCGACCGAGATGAAGCGCCAGTCGGAGATGCCGACGGGCGGGGTCGCGCCGATGAGCAGGTCACGCAGCAGCCCGCCGCCGAGCCCTGCCGCCCAGGCGAGCACGAGCACGCCGAAGATGTCGAACTGCTTGCGGACCGCGGCGAGGCCGCCGGAGAGCGCACCGACGAAGACGCCGCTGAGCTCGATCACCGGGGCGATCGGGATGTCGGGCGTCACACGAGCCATTGTCCCCGACGCGCAGGGGGGCTCGGCGCCCCCGACGCGCAGGGGGGCTCGGCGCCCCCGACGCGCACAGACAGGCTCACCGCGTGCCTACCGACGATTGCGGGCCCGAGGTGGCACCCTCGTGGTTGAAGTAGGAGGAGGTCGCATGGGCGAGCTGGAGCTGGTGGGTCTGCACGAGGACGGGGAGCACCTTGTCCTGATGGGCCCGGACGGTCAGCGGTTCCGTCTGCGGATCGACGAGCCGCTGCGCGCTGCTGTGCGCCGCGACCGTCCGCAGCTGGAGCAGCTGCGCGCAGAGCGGGCGGGCACGCCGTCGCCGCGCGAGATCCAGACGCGCATCCGGTCGGGGCGCTCGGCGCAGGACGTCGCGGACTCGGCCGGGATCGCCGTCGAGCACGTGCGCCGCTACGAGGGCCCGGTGCTCGCCGAGCGTGAGTTCATCGCGGGTCAGGCCCGCGTCACCCGGGTCGGCCGCGAGACGGGGGCGCCGGTGCTCGGCGATCTCGTCACGGACCGCCTGGCCGCGCGCGGGGTGGAGGTCGACTCGATCGAGTGGGACTCCTACCGTGAGGGTGCCGGTCCGTGGACCGTCGTCGTGCGCTTCCAGGCCGGCGAGGACCCCCGCGAGGCGCTCTGGACGTTCGACACCCAGGCACGGTCCGTGCTCGCGCTCGACGACGAGGCCCGCTGGCTGTCCGAGACCGAGCTCGCCGACGAACCGATCCCTCGCCGCCACCTCGCGGCAGTACGCGATGCCGTCTTCGACGTGCAGGCAGACGGTTCGGTCCGCCCGATCCTCGCGTCCGTCGACTCCCCTGTCAGTTCCTTCCCGATCCAGGAGCCCGATCCGCAGGACGCCACCGCTGCCCTGCTGGACGACCTACGCACCAAGCGCGGCGTGCGCCAGCAGCTCGACCTGCCCGAGGACGACGACGGCGAGGAGTTCGAAGGCTTCGGACCGCCGCGCGCGTTCGACCTGAGCCCGAACAACGAGTCCCCGGCTGCCCACCCGGCGCACTCGGACGCGGGTGCGGCGAACGACGCCCGCGTGCTGCCGCGACCCGCGAACGCTCCGGCCCGCCCCTCGGGGCTGCGCCGGTTCGAGCACGAGACGCCGGTCGCCCTCGAGCCCGGCGAGCCCCATCCCGACGAGCGCGAGCCTGCGGTCACGCTGACCGAGCGTCCGCGCAGCGGCCGCAAGGGACGCGCGAGCGTGCCCAGCTGGGACGAGATCGTCTTCGGCGCCAAGCCGGAGTAGCCCGGCGCGGTTCGCCTGCCTGCGCCGCCCTACAGGTCGAGCGTGAGCGTGTCCGGCGACGGGGAGGCCGCGCGCGCCGCGATCGACGTCATGCGGCGCATGTGGTGGCGGCGACAGAGCACCTCGTAGGCGATCTCCGGTGCGCCGGCCGTGTCGCCGACGACGACCTGGGCGCCCTCGACGACCATGATGCCGTTCACCGTGCGGGCGTTGTGGGTGGCCCGGGCCCCGCACCAGCACAGCGCCTGGACCTGGAGCACCTCGACGCGGTCGGCCAGCTCGATGAGCCGCTGCGACCCGGGGAACAGGCTCGTGCGGAAGTCGGCCGTGATCCCGAACGCAAACACGTCCACGCCCATCTCGTCGACGAGCCGCGCGAGCTGCTCGACCTGCGTGGCCGAGTAGAACTGGGCCTCGTCGCAGATCAGGTAGTCGACGCGCTCGCCGCGGATGCGCCGCGTGACCACCTCGGACCAGAAGTCGGTGTCGTCGGTGACCTCGTGGGCCGCGGTCTGCAGCCCGAGGCGGGAGGACAGCGTGTGCGTGCCGGCGCGGTCGTTGCGCGTGAAGATGACCCCGCCGCGCCCGCGGGCCCGGTGGTTGTGGTCCATCTGCAGCGCGAGCGTGGACTTCCCGCTGTCCATGGTGCCGGAGAAGAATGCCAGCTCAGCCACGAGAAGTGTCCGTCCTTAGCGTCGGTTGACCACGAGGAGCGGCACGTGCATCTCCTCGGGCGTGAACGAGCCGTGCACCCCGACGAGGTCCATCGAGGCGGACGTCTGCGTGCGGGAGTCGACCACGGTGGCGCGGCCCGTCATGGCGACCACGACGTCGCCGATCACGGGCCGGACGTGCTCGGAGACCGGCCCGAACCACCCGGCACCGATCGCCTCCGCGCGGGTCGCCACGACGGCGCTGTCACCGAGTGTCGACCGCCAGCGCGCCGCGACCGACTCGGCCCCGCCGGGGCTGTCGGACGACGTGTGCACGTGCAGGGCCCGCGGCTCGCCGGCGATGATCTCGACGCCGTCGGCCAGTGCGGGCGTGCGGGCGACGTCCCAGCGCTGCGAGCGGTCGACGTCGACCATGCCGTGGTCGGCCGTCACGAGCAGCATCGTGTCCGGAGGCAGCGCCTTGGCGAGCCGGGCGAGCTCGCGGTCGATCGCGGCGAGCTCCTCCCCCCACTGCCACGAGCCCCAGCCGTGGTGGTGCCCGATCTTGTCGACGTCACCCCAGTACAGGTACACCAGCGCGGGGCCCATGAGCTCGTAGATCGTCGCGTCGATGCGGTCGTCGAGCCGCTCGGCCCGGCGGTACCCCCCGCCGCGCAGCGCGGCCTCGGTCAGGCCCGAGCCGGCGAACTTCGCCGGGCCGACGGTGGTCACGGGGATGCCCGCGGCGGCGACCTGCTCGAAGACGGTCGGCTCCCGCTGCCAGTCCCGCGGGTCGCCGGCGCCCTGCCACGACACGAGGTTCGCCAGCGCGCCGGTGTCCGGGTTGCGCGCGGTGTAGCCGACCATCGCGGTCCGGCCCGGCCCGGTGCCCGTGCCGAACAGCCCGATCGACGCCGCGGTCGTCGAGGGGAAGCCCGCGGTGAGGACCTGCCCCTCGGCGAGCAGCGAGCGCAGGAAGGTGGCGTGCCCGGATCGCTCCGACAGGTTGGCATGCCCGAGACCGTCGATGAGCACCACGCAGGCGCGTTTCGCGGTGGGCAGCGCGAGGGTGGACCGCGCCCGCGCGCCGGTCCGCCCGTCGATGGTCACCTCGACCCCTAGCGCGTCGGCCACCGCGGGCAGGACGGCGCCGAGCCCGGCGCCGTCGTACTGCGGCGACACGAAGCCGGCGCGGTCGAAGCCGGCCACCTGGACGGTCCGCGGCGGCTGCTGCTCGTGCGGCGGGAGTGGTCCGGTCGCCATGCTGTGCGTCCCGTTCGCGCTCATCGCGTCCGGGCGGAGGCGGCTGACAGCCGGCGGGCGAAGTCGGCCGCGGCGCGCACCGCGCCGGGGCCCTCAGCCTGCGCGCTGATCCGCACGACTATGTCGTCGGGCGTGATCGTCCCGGTGAGCCCGTGGTCGGCCTCGCAGGCCGGGTCCGGGCAGGTCGCCGGCTCGAGGTCGATCCGCGAGACGGCGCCCCAGCCCACGGCGAGCGTCAGCTCGAGCGGCACCGTGCCGGCCTTGTGGGTGGCAGGGGATGCGATCACGTGGGTCAGTGCGACCGAGCGCAGCTCGGTCAGCGGGACGGACTCCGTGGTCGCCGAGGCGCTCGAGGCGGGGTGCTCGCTGTCGGCCGGGTGGTCGTCCACGTGCGCGACGACGAGCCGGGTCGGGGTGAGCACCAGGACCGTCACGTGCCGCCGGACCTCGTTGGCGTCGAAGGTGGTCTCAGGGTGCACGAGGTGCGCCATGACGACCTCGTCTGCGATAGCCACATCGAGCACGTCAGAGACGAGCTCGGGGTAGTAGCCGGCGCGATGCAGGTCCTGTCGCAGGTCAGTGGTTGCTCCAGTCACAGGTGCATTCTCCCATCCCTGGTGGGCCGGTCCTCACGCCTCACGCCGGCAACGCCCGGCGCGTGCCGTCCGCCCGGGTCACGTCCTCGATCTGGATCCTGCCCGCGAGGACCGCTGCGCCGCTCTCGGCGACGACCACGGGGTGCAGCTCCAGGCTGCGCAGCTCGGGCAGGTCGGCGGACATCACCGAGACGCGGGCGATGATCTCTTCGAGCGCCGCGACGTCGGCCGACGGCAGCCCACGGTAGCCGAAGAGGCGCGGGGCAGCGCGCGCGGAGCGCACCAGGTCGGCGACGTCGACCGTGGTCAGGGGCGGGATCCCGTACGCGATGTCCCCCAGGAGGTCGACAGCGTCCCCTGCGAGCCCGAACGACACGACGGGGCCGAAGAGGGGGTCTTCGGCCGACCGCACGACGCAGGCCACCCCGGCGGGCGCCATCCGCTGGACCTCGAGCGGCACCCCGGCGGCCCCGACCTGGCGGGCGCGCTCGTTGAGGTGCGCGACGGCGACCCGCAGGTCGTCCGGGTCACCGAGGTCGAGCCGCACTCCCCCGAGATCCGCCCGGTGACGCAGCAGCGGCGAGGTGCTCTTGAGCGCGACGGGCCACCCGAGCTCGGTGGCCGCAGCGACCGCCTCGTCGACAGTGGTCACGGTGCGACCCGCCCAGACCTCGATGCCGTAGCACGCGAGGAGCTCCGCGGCGACGTCCGCGTCGAGCTCCACCGGGCCCCCGCCGACCGCCGCCGGCAGGTGCTGCCGGACCAGGGCACGCGCCCGCGGACGGTCCATGCCCAGCGGGCGGACCGGCCGGCCCCGATCGACCGCGCGCCAGGCCGCGTACTGGACCACGGCACCAAGAGCGGCGACCGCCTCCTCCGGGGTCGAGTACGCCGGGACCGTCCAGACGCGCTCCGGGGTCGGTTCGGTGGACGTCTCGGCGGGCGGGTCAGCGGGCGGCTCAGCGGGCGGCTCAGCGGGCGGCACGACGGCGTCGGGGGTTGGCTCCGCCAGGCCCACGGCGGAGAGCTCTGCGGTCACGCCGTGCAGGCCGAGCACGCACGCCACGGTGGCCACCCCCGAACCGGCGGCCGCCTCGGCGACGGCGCGCGCGAGCCGCGGCGACGCCCCGCCGACCGTGGGCACGTGCACGACGACGACCACGTCGCAGCTCCCGTCGCGGTAGAGCGTCTGGACGGCGGTGCGCATGTCGGCGTCGTCGGTGTCATCCAGGACCATCACCACGCGCCCCTCGTGCTCGAGCCCCGCAGACGCGGCGGCCTCGGCCGCGAGCGCAGCCAGGGACGACGACCCCGCGACGATCCCGACCCGGTTGCCGGTCGGCAGCGGCTGGTGGGCCACGAGCTGGACGATGTCGAGCATGCGGTGCGTGTTCTGGGCGCGGATGACCCCGGACTGCCGGAACATCTCCTCGAGCGTGCGGCGCGGCGAGCGGGTCGCCCGGACCGCGTGCCCCGGCGGGACGACGTGCCCGGACTGGCCCGCGGTCACCACCACGACGGGCTTGGTCGCCGCGAGCCGGCGGGCGATCCGCGAGAACTTGCGCGGGTTGCCGATCGACTCGAGGACCATCCCGACGACCTTCGTCGCGGGGTCCTCGTGCCAGAACTGCATGAGGTCGTTGCCGGAGACGTCCGCCCGATGGCCGGACGAGAAGAACGACGAGACCCCGAGCGAGCGGTTCTCGACCGACGCGAGGATCGGGACGGCCATGGGCGCCGACTGGCAGAACAGCCCGATGGTCCCGCCCCGCGGCAGGCGCTCGGCGAGCGAGGCGTTGAAGGCCGGCTCGGCGGCCGAGAAGAACCCGTACGACGCCGGCCCCACGAGCCGCATGCCGCCCGCGTGCGCCCGCCGCACCAGGGCCCGCTGGAGCGCGAGCCCCTCCTCGCCGGTCTCGGCGAACCCGGTCGAGAGCACGACCATGCCGCGCACGCCGAGCGGCGAGAGATGACGCACGAGCGCGACGACGTCGCGCGCCGGCAGGGCGACGACCGCGAGATGGACAGGACCGGGGACGTCCTCGAGCCGGTCCCAGAACGAGACGCTGCCGGCACCGCCGGCCTGCGTGCGCGCGGTGCGGGGCGTCGCACCGAGCACGTGGACGGCGTCGAACCCCCCGCTCGTGACGCTGGCGAACCCACGCTGGAACAGCAGGTCGATGGCCGAGCCGGCCGCGGCGTAGCTCTGGCCGACCAGCAGCACCGAGCGCGCCCCGAGCAGGCCCTCGACGCTGAGCGCCTCGGCGCGGTGCTCCCGGTCGGCCATCACGGCGAGGGAGCGGTCGGTGGGGTCGATGTCGAACGAGACGGTCACGACGCCGTCCTCGACCGTCTGCGAGACCTCGTACCCCGCCTCGCGGAACACCGCGATCATGCGCCCGTTCTGCGGGAGGACCTCGGCCGTGAACCGTCCGACACCGCGCTCGCGGGCCGCCGCGGCCAGGTGCTCGAGCAGCACGGAACCGAGCCCGCGACCGTGGTGCGCGTCGGCGATGTTGAAGGCGACCTCGGCCTCG
This sequence comes from Pengzhenrongella phosphoraccumulans, assembly GCF_045689905.1. Taxonomy (NCBI): domain Bacteria; kingdom Bacillati; phylum Actinomycetota; class Actinomycetes; order Micrococcales; genus Pengzhenrongella; species Pengzhenrongella phosphoraccumulans. Next base: position 486,817 of record NZ_CP144210.1, read on the forward strand.
TCAGGACTGACCCGGTCGTAGCGGCCGACGCCGATGATCTGCTCGCGCGGCTCCACTCCCTCGGCACCGGGTTCGGGGTCGATGCCCTGGACCACGATCAGCGCGACCCGGTCGCGGTGGTCGACCGTGGTGAACCGCGCCAGGTCTCGTTCGGAGAGCCGCTGCAACGGGGCGAAGAACCGCAGGTAGGTCGACCGCTCGGACTGCCCGATGTGGAACGCCTGGAGCGCGTCGGCGTCGGTCGGGGCGATCGGTCGCAGGTGCGCCGTCGCGCCGTCGCGCAGGACCACGTCCGCCTCCCAGTCGCTCGGGTAGGCCTCGCCCGGAGTGGTGCTCGCGACATCGGGATCGGACATGTTGCCAGGTTAGGGGGTGCTCGGCGCGCGCCGGACGGCGTTGAGCCCCCCACGGGGGAGAATGTCTGGGCCTACGCACGATCGCACGCACACCTCAAGGAGCCGGATCACCATGGCGCGCCGTACCGCCACCCCGCCGGGGGTACCCGAGGACTACACCGAGAACATCGTCGACATCGACGTGGCCGACGAGATGCAGGGCTCCTTCCTGCAGTACGCGTACTCGGTGATCTACGCCCGGGCCCTGCCGGACGCGCGGGACGGCCTCAAGCCGGTCCAGCGCCGGATCCTGTACCAGATGTCCGAGATGGGGCTGCGCCCGGACCGCGCCCACGTGAAGTCGGCGCGCGTCGTCGGCGACGTGATGGGCAAGCTGCACCCGCACGGCGACGCCTCGATCTACGACACGCTCGTGCGCCTCTCGCAGGCCTTCACGCTCCGCCTGCCCCTGGTCGACGGGCACGGGAACTTCGGGTCGCTCGACGACGGCCCGGCCGCGGCCCGGTACACCGAGGCCCGCCAGTCCCCCGCCGCGCTCGCCATGACCGCCGGGCTCGACGAGGACGTCGTCAACTTCGTCCCGAACTACGACAACAAGCTGGTCCAGCCCGAGATCCTCCCGGCCGCCATCCCGAACCTGCTGGTCAACGGCGCCGCCGGGATCGCCGTCGGCATGGCCACCAACATGGCCCCGCACAACCTGATCGAGGTCATCGCGGCGGCGCGCCACCTCGTCGACCACCCGCAGGCGACCCTCGACGACCTGATGCGGTTCGTGCCCGGGCCGGACCTGCCCACGGGCGGCAAGATCGTCGGCCTGGACGGCGTGCGGGACGCGTACCGCACCGGTCGCGGCCAGTTCCGCACCCGCGCGACGAGCCGGATCGAGAACGTCACCGCCAAGCGCAAGGGCATCGTCGTCACCGAGCTGCCCTACCTCGTCGGGCCTGAGCGGGTGATCGAGAAGATCAAGGAGGGCGTGCAGGCCAAGAAGCTCACCGGCATCACCAACGTGGTCGACCTCACCGACCGCGAGCACGGCCTGCGCCTGGTCATCGAGATCAAGACGGGCTTCAACCCCGAGGCCGTGCTCGAGCAGCTCTACCGGTACACCCCGCTCGAGGACTCGTTCAACATCAACAACGTCGCGCTCGTCGACGGCCAACCGCGCACGCTCGGGCTGCGCGAGCTGATCGAGGTGTGGGTCAACCACCGCATCGACGTCGTGCGTCGGCGCAGCACCTACCGGCTGGCCAAGCGCTCCGAGCGCCTGCACCTGGTCGAGGGGCTGCTGCTCGCGATCACGGACATCGACGAGGTCATCCAGGTCATCCGCACCTCCGACGACGCCGACACCGCCCGCACCCGGCTGCGCGACGTGTTCGACCTGTCCGAGCCGCAGGCGGAGTACATCCTCGAGCTGCGGCTGCGCCGCCTGACCAAGTTCTCCCGCATCGAGCTCGAGAAGGAGCAGTCCCAGCTCGCCCAGGAGATCGCCGAGCTCACCGCGATCCTGGCCGACGACCGTCGTCTGCGGGGCATCGTCTCGGACGAGATGACCGAGGTCGCCCGCGTGCACGGCACGCCGCGGCGCACGATCCTGCTCGACTCGGACGGCTCAGGCACGACGACGGCCTCGCTCAAGAACGCGACCCCGCTGCAGATCGAGGACTCGCCGTGCTGGGCGCTGCTGTCCGGCACCGGGCTCCTCGCCCGGACCGGCGACGAGCACACGCCCGTGCGCCAGGGCAGCCGGCACAAGCACGACGTCGTGCGCACCGCGATCCCCGCCAGCACGCGCGGCGAGATCGGGGCGGTGACGTCTCGCGGGCGCATCGTGCGCGTCCCCGTGCTCCACCTGCCGGCGCTGCCCGGCACCGACGGTGCACCGAGCCTGTCGGGCGGCGTGCCCGTGAGCGAGGTCGTGGCGCTGCTGCCCGGGGAGACCGTGCTCGCGCTCGCCTCCCTCGACGCCGACGCACCCACGCTCGCGCTCGGGACGGCGTCGGGCGTCGTGAAGCGGGTCGCGGCCGGTGACCCGCCGAACAACAAGGACGCCTGGGAGGTCATCGCCCTCAAGAACGGCGACGAGGTGGTCGGCGCCGTCGCGGTGACCGACGACGACGAGCTGGTCCTGATCAGCTCGGACGCGTCCCTGCTCCGGTTCTCCGCCGCCGCGGTCCGACCCCAGGGCCGCTCGGCCGGGGGGATGCTCGGCATCAAGCTCGGCGACGACCAGCGCGTCGTCTTCTTCGGCGCCACGACCTCGGCGGCCGACGGCGACGAGGGTGGCGACCTGCTCGACCTGCTGTCGCCCGGCGGGCACGAGTACGCGGTCGTGACGATCGCCGGCTCGCGCTCGGCGCTGCCCGGCACCGTCCCCGGCTCGGCCAAGACCACCCCGTTCGCCGCCTACCCGGCCAAGAACCGCGGCGGCATGGGCGTGCGGGCGCACCGATTCCTCAAGGGCGAAGACGTGCTCCAGCTCGCGTGGGTCGGGATCGCGCCGCCGAAGGCCAGCGGCTCGGCGGGTCAGCCGCTGGACCTGCCGCCGGTCGACCCGCGTCGGGACGGCTCCGGGATCACCCTGCCCGCCCCGGTGCACGCGATCGGCTGAGCTGCCGATCGGTGCGGTCGGCGGCCAGCACCCCGGTGACGAGCAGGGTCTGACCGGCGATGTAGGTGAGCATCACCCAGAAGCCGGCCTGGGGCAGGTCGAACCAGGGTGCGAATGCGCCGAGCGCGATCAGCGTGTCCGAGACCAGGAAGACCGCGCCGCCGATCGCCGCCACCCGGTTCACCCCGGTCGTCAGCGCCGCCATGGTGACCAGGCACGCGCCATACAGGACGGCGGGCGCGACCAGCCCACCGGCACCGGGGACGCAGGCGACCAGCAGGAGCACGAACGCTGCGACGTACGGCAGCCCGAGCACCGGCCGACGGCGGAGCGGGCCGCCCCGGAACCGGGGTGCGAACGCGGCGATGTAGGCGACCTGCGCCAGGAGGAAGAACCCGACCATCACGAGGAACGAGACGTCGTCGGCCACCAGGTTCGGCACGACGTCCCCGAGCCAGGAGAAGCCGAGCGCCACCACGGTGAGCCGAACGATCGGCGAGCGGTGGCGCGGCGTGGAGACGAGCAGGTAGGCCGCCAGGAGCGGCACGAGGGCCGCCTTGGTGGCCGCGGCGAGCGGGTCCGCGCCCGCCAGGAGCGACGCCAGGTGCACGACGGCGACTGCCAGTCCGAGCCCGATCACGACCCGTCGCGTCCCGGACCCGCTCGAGGCCGACCACCCCGGCCCGGCGTCGCCCGACTCCTCGATCGGCAGGCCGATCCGCGCCGCTCCGGTCATGCTGTGCCCCTTGCCTGGTGGTCGCGCCCGAACTGGAACTTCTACACCACGAACAGGGGGTTGACCAGGGGCATCTCCCCGCAGGCGGCGGCGGTCCGAAGCGATCAGACTCGTCCTGCCGGCGTGCTGGGGCGCGACGGCGCGACCTGGGGAGGCATCGAGAGCTATGGGACGTGGAATCCTCGCCCGGCTCCACATCGGCGGTCCCTCGACCGCCGGCACCGCGGAGCGGCCCGCTCCCCCGCCCGATCCGCACGTTCTCGAGCTGCGGATCCACGGGGTGAACAACACCCCGCCGTACGGCATGCTCGAGGTCCTGCCGGCCGATGCGGAGAAGGCCCGGGGCGACAGCCTCGGGAGCTTCTGGGTCCCGACGGCGGCCGCCCTCGCCCATGCACGGCAGGTGCCCGATACCCACCAGGACCACATCCCGGCGGACGTGCATCGCGAGGCGTACTCGTGGGGGCAGATGACGCGGACCTCCCCGTCGTTGCCGGGCAACGTCGGCAAGGGAGCCGTGTCGGCCGCCAGCCGCGCCGGCTGGATGCTGCTCCTACCGCTGGGTCTGGTCAACGTCGCGTACTGGTCCCGCGAGCTAGACGAGACGGCGAAGTACGCCCGAGGGGCGCGGTGGATCCGCATCTTCGGGTTCGGACTGAGCCTGCTGCTGGTCGCCGCGGTCGCGGACGTGAGCCTCGACCTCGTCGGCACGCAGTGCATCATCGACAACCCGAACTCGGCCGCGACGGCCTGCGCCGCGCTCCCCGGCTGGCTCACCTGGCTCGGGAGCTATCCCTGGCCCCAGCGGCTTGCCCTGCTGTCGCTCGTGCCCGTCGGGGCGCTGCTGCTGCTGTACTGGCTGGCCTCGGGCTCCCGGACCAAATACGAGGTCCCGACGTCCTCCCCGGTGAAAGAGTCCGGAGCCAAGCCCCCGGCCACGTCCGCCGGGGCCGGGGCCCGGACGCGGATCCTCGCCATGCCCGGCCTGTGGGGACGCTGGGGACTGACCCAGTCGATGGCCCTCGTGCACTTCGCGGGCGGGCTCGCGCTCGTCGTCCTGACCCTCTCGTGGAGCCAGGTGTACGCGGGCTACCCCTCCTGCGTCTCGCCGGCCAGCTTCTTCGACAGCCCCGCGTGCGGCCTGGGCGGCGACGCGATCGGGGGCAGTCCGCTGTTCGCCGCCTTCGTGGCCGTCGCGATGCTGGTCCTCGCCGGCTCCACGTGGCTCATCGCGGTGGCCCAGGCGGATGCGATCAACCCGGCGAGCACCCGCAAGGGCAGGACCGCCGTGGGGTTGTTTCTCGTGGCGGTCGTGCTGTTCGGCGCGAACGTGGTGGCACTGTGCCTGCACGACGAGCGAAACCTCGACGCGGCCCAGCTGCTCGGGCTGCGGGTCGTGCCGGCGCTCCTGGTCACGGCACTGTTCCTGATCGCCCTCGTCGGCCTGACCTGGCGCGGCGCGGTGGGGCTGACGGTGGTGGCCAGCGTGCTCGCCATCGGTGCGCTCGCCGCGCTCGCGTGGGTGACGGTGACCCGGGACCCGGTCACCGGGCTGCCCGCGAACGGCCCGCTCGCACTGGCCTGCACGGTCTTCGTGCTGCTGTTCGCGGTGGTGGGGCTGTGGCCTCGCGCTGCGGGGGCCGCGAGCGCCGGCACGAGGGCGGGGACGACCCCTCCCCTGCGCCAGCAGGCGTGGTCGGGCCGCGGACCGGGCGTGTTCCTGCTGCTCTCGCTCGGCTCGATGATGATGCTCACCGGCCTGCTCGTCGTCGCGGTCGGCGACTGGCTCAACGGTGGCGCAAAGCCCCAGTGCCTGAACCCCGACTACGCCCGGCTCCACCCCGACGGCTGCGGCGCACCGCTGGCGCAGATCCAGATCCCGCAGACGTACGCCGAGTTCGCCGTCGCCACGGCGATGGGACTCGTCCTGGTGGCCCTGCTGGTGGTGGGGTTCGGCGTGCTCGTTCCGGCCTTCCGGGCCTGGCGGCACCGGCCGGCGCTGATCCCGGAGCCGAGGTTCGGACGGTCCGAGGACCAGGCCGAGGTGGCACGGGACGCGGAGGTGCCGCGGCCGGCCGGCACCCTCGCCACGCTCCAGCATCGGGCCGACCTCCGAGCTGCGGTCGGTCGAGCGAAGGGGATCGCCGCGCTGAGCCACCGCGTGGAGCTGTTCCTGGCGCTCATCGCCGTCGGCCTCGCCGCCGCGGTCGCCCTCGCGCTCCTCATCACGGTGCGGTGGCAACCCCCCAGCGCGCTCGTCAGCCTCGGCCTCTGGGCGACGGCCCTGCTGTGGGCGGGAGTGCTCGCGCGCGTCGTCACGACCGACGGATCGGCCCCCAACCGACCGCTGGCGATCGTCTGGGACATCGTCTGCTTCCTCCCCCGCTCCGCGCACCCGCTCGGCCCGCCCTGCTACGCCGAGCGCGCCGTCCCGGAGATCGCGGCCCGGATGGACGCCTGGCTGCGCGAGCCGGCGGCCGCGAGCGCGACCGTGCAGACGGCGCCGACGGCGCCGACTGCGCCCGAAGGCCGTCAGGTGGTCCTGTCCGCCCACAGCATGGGGGTCGTGCTGGCCGTCGCCGCTCTGTTCACGGGCGAGAAGGACAACCCCGGGAGGTCAGGGCGGGTCGCGCTGGTCTCATACGGCTCGCAGATCCGACCGTACTTCGGGCGGATCCTGCCCGAGCTGTTCGGGCCGCACATCATCGGCACGATCGGCTGCGGTCCGACCGACCTCAACTGGGACCCGTGGCAGGCCCAGGAGATCGCCGACACCAGCGCGGACCCCACGGAGGCCTCGCCCCCGTCGGACACCCTCGTGCATCGGCTCGGCGCGCGCGACGGGCACGACCCGGCCTGGGTCAACCTGTGGCGGCGCACCGACCCCATCGGCTTCCCGGTCGGTGGCTACTCGCCCAACCTGATCGATCGCGGGGCGGAGGCGATCGACGCGACGGCCTTCGTCGCGACTGTGGCCGGCCACAGCGGCTACCCGCGCACGAGCGCGTACCGGCGGGCCATGACCGAGGTTCGCTCCCGGCTGCGCCCGTGAGGCGACGACCCACGTGCTCGGTCGCAGGGGGGGCGTCAGCGCATGCGGTGAGGGTCCCGCCGACGCTCGCGCCGCGGAACCTCCGGCGAGAGCGGCGGGAAGTCGTCCGCGAGGTACGCGGGCAACAGCGAGACGAGGTCGAGAACCAGGTCCACCATGGGCTCGATGGCGGCGAACGCTGTCGGCCCGGGCGCGTGCACGACGACGTCGCGCCCCTGCACCAGAAGGCACAGCCCGGACACGTCCGCGCGGTCGAGCCGCTCGAGCAGCCGCGGGTGGAGCACTTCGTGGGCGAACCGCTCGTCCGCGCACCGCATGCGCCAGCGAGCGTTGATGTCGTACGACTCCACCGTGATGTCTTGACCGCCGAAGGCCTGCGCGGCGCGGTCCCGGCCAGTCGTCGGGGTGAGGATCAGCGCGGGGAACCAGCGGGGGCCCACGGCCATCACAGCATGCCTGCTCCAGCCGCCCTCGCCCGCGCCCGGCCCGAGGGTCAGGGACGTGACCTCACCGCGTGGCGTGGCACGGGTCAGCACGTCGGTCGCCCGGGTGCGGCCACGGAAACCCGGCGCGCTCCAACGGCTGGACAGGAGGCTCGAGCTCGGTGTGTAGGCCCAGCCGTGCGCGTCGGCCCAACCCTGCATCCGGGCACGGTGCCGTGTCAGACGCCGCCGGAACCACCGCGCGCCGACCGCGACGACGACCACCGTCATCAGCCCGAGCGCGGCCGCGACGACGACGACGGCCACGCCGGGTTCCGCTTGGAAGTCCTGCCCGGTCCCGCCTCGGGCGAAACCCACGACGAAGAGTGATGCGAGGTAGCTCACCACCGCCAACGTCCCGGCAGGCACGAGCAGCAGGGCACCCATCACGCTGAGCCCCCGCCACCACGACAGAGTCCCGTCGCGCACCTGCTGCCTCAACCCACGGATGAGGGCGTACCACGGGGTGGCGGGCTCGGGCGCGGACGTGCTCATCTCCCCATCATCGGCACGCGGACTCGATCACCTGAGAGCTCGGTACCGCCACGCCTCGCCTACGCGTCGATCTTGCTGCGGTCCATCTCGAGCGCGCCGGCGACGATGAAGTCCTTGCGCGGGGCGACGTCGCTCCCCATGAGCAGCTCGAAGACCCGCTCGGCGTCCACCGCGTGCTGCATCGTGACGCGGCGCAGGGTGCGGTGCCGCGGGTCCATGGTCGTCTCGGCCAGCTGGTCGGCATCCATCTCGCCGAGGCCCTTGTACCGCTGGATGTCTTCCTTGTAGCGCTTGCCGGACCGTTCGAGCTTCTTCAGCGTCGAGGCGAGCTCGGACTCGGAGTACGTGTAGATGAACTCGTTCTTGCGCGAACCGGCACCGATCACCTCGATCCGGTGCAGCGGCGGCACCGCCGCGTACACGCGCCCGGCGGTGACCATCGGCTTCATGTACCGGAAGAACAGCGTGAGCAGCAGGGTGCGGATGTGGGCGCCATCGACGTCGGCGTCGGTCATCAGCACGATCTTGCCGTAGCGGGCCGCCTCGAGCTCGAACGAGCGGCCCGACCCGGCGCCGAGCACCTGGATGATCGCCGCGCACTCGACGTTCTTGAGCATGTCGGTGATCGAGGCCTTCTGGACGTTGAGGATCTTGCCGCGGATCGGCAGCAACGCCTGGAAGTCGGAGCTGCGTGCCAGCTTGGCCGTGCCGAGCGCGCTGTCACCCTCGACGATGAACAGCTCGCTACGGTCGACGTCGTCGCTGCGGCAGTCGGCGAGCTTGGCCGGCAGGGACGACGTCTCGAGCGCGTTCTTGCGGCGCGAGATCTCCTTTTGCTTGCGTGCGCTGAGCCGCGCGCGCATCTCGGCGACGACCTTGTCCAGCAGGATCGTCGCCTGGGTCTTCTGGTCCCGCGTCGTGGCGTTGAGGAGCTTGGCGAGCTCGGTGTCGACGACCTTGGCGACGATCGCGCGCACCGGCGCGGTGCCGAGCAGCTCCTTGGTCTGGCCCTCGAACTGAGGCTCGGCGAGCCGCACGGTGAGTACCGCCGTGAGGCCGGCCAGCACGTCGTCCTTCTCGATCCGCTCGGCGTCGCCCCGGGCGGTGATCTTCAGGCGACGGGCGTTCGTCTCGACCGCCTTGCGCAGCGTGCGCAGCAGCCCGGCCTCGAACCCGGCGAGGTGCGAGCCGCCCTTGGGCGTCGCGATGATGTTGACGAACGTCCGCATCTCGGTCTCGTAGCCGGTGCCCCAGCGCAGCGCGATGTCGACCTGGCACTCGCGGGTGACCGCCTGCGGGGTGAGATGGCCCTTCTCGTCGAGTACGGGCACCGTCTCCACGAAGCTGCCCGCGCCGATCAGGTGCCACGTGCCGGTCAGCGGCGCGTCCGGAGCGAGGAAGTCGACGAAGTCGACCGTCCCGCCCGAGTGCTGGAAGGTCTCGGTGTGCGAGGCGTCGGCGCCCGGGGTGCCCGCGAGCCGGCGCTCGTCCCGCACCGTGATCGCGAGGCCGGGCACCAGGAACGTCGTCTGGCGGACCCGGGTCACGAGCTCGTCGAGCGAGAACACGGCGTTCGCCGGGAACACCTGGCGATCGGCCCAGTAGCGCACGCGGGTGCTGGTGCGGGCCTTGGGCGCCTTGCCGACGACGACGAGCTCGGAACCCGACACGAACGGCGCGAACGGCGACTCGGGCGACGGGCCTGACGCCGGATCGGTGAACACCCCGGGCACGCCGCGGTGGAACGTCATGCGGTGGACCTTGCCGCCACGCTCGACGTCGACGTCGAGGCGCGACGAGAGCGCATTGACGACGCTCGCACCGACCCCGTGCAGCCCACCCGAGGCCCCGTACGAGCCGCCGCCGAACTTGCCACCGGCGTGCAGCTTGGTGAAGACGACCTCGACCCCCGTCAGGCCGGTCTTCGGCTCGATGTCGACCGGGATGCCGCGGCCGTCGTCGAGGACCTCGACCGAGGAGTCGGCGTGCAGCACGATCTCGATGCGGCCGCAGTAGCCGGCCAGCGCCTCGTCGACCGCGTTGTCGATGATCTCCCACATGCAGTGCATGAGCCCGCGCGAGTCGGTGGACCCGATGTACATCCCCGGGCGTTTGCGGACCGCCTCGAGACCCCCGAGCACGGAGAGATGCCGGGCGGTGTAGCTGGACTGCGTGGATACGGTCGACACGATGTCCGAGCGTAATCGCTGGCACCGACTCCACCGTGTCGCCATGCCGCAAGGCCCGCAGAATGTCCACTTTTGGGGTGAAAATCACTCTTTTCACTTCGCGGGTAGCGAACTCACCCAGTTGGGTGGCATCGGATCGGCGGGCGGATGGTTACATGTATTTGTGAACGCGACAATGACTCAGCCCTTGACCGCAGCCGACCGCTGCGACCGCTGTGGCGCGCAGGCGTATGTGCGCGTCCTCATGACGAGCGGCGAGCTGCTCTTCTGTGCCCACCACGCTCGCGAGCACGCGCCGAAGTTCTCGACGCTGGCTACCCATGTGCAAGATGAGAGCGCGCGACTCCTGGAGGAGCACGGCGCCGGTCTCGGAAGCGCGCACTGATCTTCGCGCTTGCCTGAAGGACCGATCTGAACTGACCGGATCCGACCACACACGCAGAAGGGCCCCGTCCGCGAGGACGGGGCCCTTCTGCGTGAAGACTGGTGCGAGCCGGTCTGCGTCAGCGAACCTGGGCCGGGACGAAGCCGAGTCGCTGACCGGGGTTGACGGTGGGGTTCTGACGCCGGACGAGGGCATCGAGCGACGAGCCGGCCATGGGCCGCGCAGGCATGCTGGCGGCCATGTCGGCACGGATCGTCTCGGCGTGGGAGGAAGGACCGCCTGCGGCGTTCTCGGGGCGGGCACCGCTGAGGCTGCTCATCTTCTGCTCCTGTCGTTCGGTAACCCGGCTGACCCCGTTGGGCCCCGTGGCTTTGCGTCCCCGCCTCGCGGCGGGTTTGCACTTCTCGCTGACGACGTAAAGGTAGCCCAACGACGGCCGCCACGGATACCGTGCGCTCACGTTTGCCCCATTTGGTCTAAGCCGACCCCTTCGCCCGATGAGAGCGCAACCACCGGTCGCCACGCACCGTCGCCGTGAGCTGATCGCCACATCGGGCGGATCCGGCTCGATGCGCCCATATTGGGGGCACACGTCTGACTTGGCCGGAACCACAGACGCCGCCCTCAGAGGAGCCCCACCATGAAACTAAGAACGTTTGCCACGGCCTGCGCCGCCACGGCACTTCTGCTCTCGGGTGCCACCGCCGCCCACGCCACCGGCTTCGGCGACTGTCCCGGAGTCTCGGACCGGGGGCACGGGCACTACAGGCTGACGAAAGACGCGGAGTGCGACCTGACACTGCTCGGCGCCGGTGCCGACGTGAACCTCGCCCACCACACGCTGAGCAGCCCCGCTGTTCCCATCGAAGTCGACGGGGTCGCCCTTCACGACGGCAAGCTGCGCACCGACGGGATCTTCTGGCTCGGGAACCACGGCCGGATGGAGAACCTCGACGTCACCGCGCTCGGTCTCGATCCGGTCCCCGACTTCTACATCGAGGCCGGGAGCGACTTCACGGTCAAGCGGAGCACGTTCCACGACCTGTCCTCGTCGGTCGCGCTCTCCTTCTACTTCGGTGACGGCGGCACGGTCTCCGACTCGTCCTTCACCCGTACCCAGACCGCCGTGAGCATCACGCAGAACAGCAACGTGACGATCCGAGACAACCGGTTCAGGTCGAACGCCATCGCCGTCAATCTCTGGAACGAGGACCTCCTCGGACTCAACAACACCACGATCACCCGGAACACGATCACCTACTCCAGCACCGCGGGTGTCCTCGTCCGAGATGGGGAGAGTGAGTCGCCCACCTTTGACAACGTGCGCATCACCCACAACGACATCAGCCGGAGCGGCGGATCGGGCATCGATCTGACGGTCACGTGCGACCTGTCGCTGCCCTGCCCGGCCGGCGGCCCCCCGATCTTCGTGGAGCACAACGACCTGTCGCGCAACGGCTCCACCCCGGGCGCGAGCTCCGCCAGGACCGCCGGGCCGACCGGCCGGGACGCCGGGCTCCTCGCCCACACCGACGCGGATCGCGCGCGCGCCGCAGCTGCCCGAGAGACCGCGCCAAGCGCCTCGACCGACGCGGGGGCCGCACTCAAGCGCGGCGGGAACGGGAACGCTGGGCTGGGCGACTACACCAGCAGCAACGACGGGCTCACCGCGCGAGCCTTCCTCATCGGCGGTGACACCGACGTCCCGACCCCGGCCCTGCTCGCCTTCGTCCGGGTGGCGAAGAACTCGACGTCCAAGAACGCCGACCGCGGCATCGACGCCGCCGGGGTCACCGACCGCGGCGGCAACACCAGCCGATCCAACCCGAACCCCTGCGTCGGGGTGGTCTGCCGTTCCGACAGGTGACCTGAGGGCTGACACAACGATGCGGTGTCATCCTCGGCCGGAGGCGCGGAAAGCGCGGTCAGGCCTGGATGACACCGCAGTGTCGGTCTCGACTCAGTCGAGGTAGTCGCGCAGCACCTGCGAACGGCTCGGGTGGCGCAGCTTCGACATCGTCTTGGACTCGATCTGCCGGATCCGCTCGCGCGTCACCCCGTAGACCTTGCCGATCTCGTCGAGCGTCTTGGGCTGACCGTCGGTCAGGCCGAACCGCATCGACACCACGCCGGCCTCGCGCTCCGAGAGCGTGTCGAGCACCTGGTGCAGCTGCTCCTGCAAGAGCGTGAAGCTGACGGCATCCGCGGGGACGACGGCCTCGGAGTCCTCGATGAGGTCTCCGAACTCGCTGTCACCGTCCTCGCCGAGCGGGGTGTGCAGCGAGATGGGCTCGCGGCCGTACTTCTGGACCTCGACGACCTTCTCGGGCGTCATGTCGAGCTCCTTGGCGAGCTCCTCCGGGGTGGGCTCGCGGCCCAGGTCCTGGAGCATCTGCCGCTGCACGCGCGCCAGCTTGTTGATGACCTCGACCATGTGCACCGGGATACGGATGGTGCGGGCCTGGTCGGCCATGGCGCGGGTGATCGCCTGGCGGATCCACCACGTCGCGTACGTGGAGAACTTGTAGCCCTTGGTGTAGTCGAACTTCTCGACCGCGCGGATCAGGCCGAGGTTGCCCTCCTGGATCAGGTCCAGGAAGAGCATGCCGCGCCCGGTGTACCGCTTGGCGAGCGAGACGACGAGTCGCAGGTTCGCCTCGAGCAGGTGATTCTTCGCACGCCTACCGTCCGACGCGATCCATTCGAACTCGCGCTTGACCTTCGGCTCGAGCTTGATGCCTGAGTTGAGGCGCTCCTCGGCGAACAGACCGGCCTCGATCCGCTTGGCGAGGTCGACCTCCTGCTCGGCGTTCAGCAGGGCGACCTTGCCGATCTGCTTGAGGTAGTCCTTGACCGGGTCGGCCGTGGCGCCAGCAGTGACGACCTGCTGGGCAGGCGCGTCGTCGTCGTCGGCGTCGGAGTACGTGTAACCCGCGTCCTCGGACTCGTCCTCGGGCTTGGCCTTGACCGGGGTCTCTTCGGTGTGGTTGTCGGTCGCACGCTCGGAGTCCTGCTCGCGGGACTCGGCGTCCGCCTTGGCCTCGCGGCTCGCGGCCAGCTTGGCGGCGCGCGCGGAGACGGCCTTCTTGGCGGCCGGCTTTCGCACGGCCGGGGCCGGGCTCGTCTCGACGGCGGCCGACGGCGCGGCAGCCTTCTTCGCTCCGGGCACCCGCTTGACGGCGGGGACCTTCTTCGCGGCGGCCGGCTTCTTGGCCGCGACGGTGGACTCGACCGAGTCGTCGCCCTCGGGGTTCACGGTGGCCTTGGTGGTCTTGCGTGCGGTGGTGGTGGCAGCCGCCACCCGCGCCTTGACCTTGGTGGTCTTGGCGACGATGGGCTCGGAGACCGCGATGCCGGCTGAGGACAGGCCGCGGTAGACGGCTTTGAGCCGCTTCGCGTCGTTGACCTCGGCGGACTCACATGCGGTGCGGAACGACTCTGCGTCCACGGTGCCGTGGGTGCGGCCGCGCACGACGAGGTCCTGCAAAGCAGGGTGCTCGAACTCGCGCGGAAGTGAAGGACTTGTGGGGAGGGACGACACGAACGACCTTTCGGCAGCGCTTAGCCCGGAATCGTGGTCCGGGTACTTCGATATTGTACCGGCCGGGTCGTGTTACGCCTCGCCGATGACCGCCTCAGAGGGGCTCGACCTGCCCAACGAGTGGGCCTCGCGGATCATTCCATGGCCATATTTGCCACAAGTGCCGGTTTCACTGCGAGAACCGGGCAGGGCGCACCGAGCAGGATGCGCTGCGCGTTCGCGCCCAAGATCAGCTTGCCGACCGGGCTGCGTCGGCGCAGCCCGATGACGATGAGCGAGCCGTCGTTCTGCTCCGCGGCGGTGATGAGGTCCTCGGCCACGTCGCGGCTGCTCGCCACCAGCCGGATCTCGTGCGCGATGCCCCGTTTGTCGAGATCGAGGCGGACCTCGTCGAGCTCCTGCTCCTCCGCGAGCCGACCGCGCTCGTCCCGGCCTTTCTGGCAGCTGGTGACCACGACGAGGCGGGTCGAGCGACTCTGAGCCTCGAGTGCCGCCGCCTCCAGCGCCGATCGACCTTCAGGAGTGGCGAGGTAGCCGACCACGATGCTCATGTGTCCTCCGTTGCACTCCTGCCGGCCCGAGCCGCTCATCCGACGGTACCTGAGCAAGTCGGCTCTCGCCGAGGACCGAAGTCCGACTTTCGGGCCGGCGGCAGGGGCGCCCGGGCGCCTACGCCGGGCGGCGGATCCACCCCGGCGACAGCCCTCGCGCCAGCGCCTCGGTCAGGAGCAGGGCGAGCCGGTGGTCCGGGTCGCCGTCGAGCGCTCGACCGAGCAGCACGCCCGCCCGGGCGCCATCCGCCTGCCACCAGGCGATCAGGGCGAGCAGCGTCAGTGCCGCCGCCTGATCCGCGGTCCGCGTGTGCGCGACGACCGCTTCGAGCACCTCCACACCGGCCCGCGCGAGCTCCTCGTCGGGCGCGATGCCCCGGCGGACGTCCATGATCGCGTCGAGCGCGTCCGACGTGCTGTGCGCGATCTCGCCGACGGGTCGGCCCGGCGAGCCGACCAGGGTCCGCTCGGGCAGGTCCCCGGTCCCGGGCACGAGCGCGAGAAGCACCGCGTCCCGGACCCGCACGTCGATGAGGGCGGCCTCGATCCGCCCCAGCAGCGCGGGCGGCGCACCCGGTCCCCCCGTGCGGCTCCGCTCCACCGCCTCGCGCCAGGCGGCCATGCCGTCGGCGCGCCACCGATGCAGCGCCCAGTCGCCGACCACCAGCGCCGCCTCGCGCCGCGCCCGCGCTCGTTCCGCAACCCGGACCGCGTTCCGGCGCGCCCGCGCACCGGCGGGTTCGATCCGGGCGAGCTCATCCCGCGAGTCGGCGACCATCGAGCCGGCCAGCACCATGTGCGCCCCGACCGCGGTGCCGTCCAGGTCGCGCAGCGGCCGTCCGCCCGGCGGGCAGCAGCCCGGATCCACGCAGTCCAACGAGAGGTAGCCCGAGCGGGCGACCACCCAGACGGCGACCTCCGGCAGGAAGGGCTCGGCGGCCTCCCGGAACTGCTCCGCGGCCACCCGCACGAACGCCGCGTTGCCGGGGGCCGACCGCTCCCCCGGGTCGAGCTCGCCGCCCGCACCGGCGCTCTCGAGGTCGACGGCGAAGCGCGGGTCCAGCTCGGTGTAGATCACCAGCACCGCCCGACGCCCGCCGTCGGCCACGAGGTGCGAGACGAGGCCGCGAGCGAGCTGGGGACCCTGGACGACATCGGCCAGGTCGGTCAGGTCGACCCGGGCGATCAGCCCGACCCGGCCGCGAGGGGCCCGCAGCGAGACGGCGACCGCGCTCTCCTGCGGACGGAATCCCAGCTGGTGGGGCAGCAGTGCGAGCAGTTCACGGGGCTCGCTCACCCGGATCGTGGTGGCATCCATGACGTAGGGGACCGCGCCGGACCCACCCGGGCCAGCCGCATTCGGCCGCGCTGTGGTCAAGCGTGCAAATATCTCCGGCTGTGGGCGGGTGGGCGCACCATTTACCGCGGTCCGTGGTCGCGCGCGGCTACGGTGGAAGGGTGCAGATCAACGGGAACCCAGAGTGGGGCAAAGCCTGCCCCATGGTTCTCCCGCCCGGCAATCGACGAGCGCGCGCCGTCGCCCTGGCGGCCCTGGTCGGCGTGCTGCTGGGAGGGTGCGATCTCGGCGGCACGGCGGCCGACGGCGACCCCTCCCCGACGCCGTCCGGTGCGAGCAGCCTCGCGCGGACCGCGGACCCCACCGACTCGGCGACGCCCCTGCTCAACGATGCGCCGGATCCGAACTCCACCGTGGGCGGGCTCGCGCCGGGCTTCCCGAGCGACCTGCTGCCCGTGCCGGGCGGGGTGGAGGTGCTCGTGTCGTCGGTCGACCCGGTCGGTAGCTCGAACGCCTACCAGGTCAGCCTCAACCTGCGCACCGTGCTCTCCGCGGCCGACGTCGTCGACGTCTACCGCAAGAGCCTGACGACCGCCGGATTCACCGAGGCCGAGCAGACGACCCCCGACGCCGCCCTGGCGGCCCAGTCGACCTTCACCCGCTCCGGCGGCGACGAGCTCCTGGTCATCGGCGTGCTCGACCGTGACGGGGTTCGCACCGTCACGATCGGCGGCAGGCTCCGCAGTGCGACCTGACCGGACCTAGGCTGCCCCCCGTGATCCCGACTCTCCCCTCCCCCGTCGACGTCGAGGCCGTCCGCCAGCGGGTCGATGCGCTGCTCGCCGAGCACATCGCCGAGCAGCGCCCCCTGCTCGCGGGCCTGGGGGCCGACAGCTCGGTCCTGGCCGACGCCGTCGCCGAGATGCTGTCGGGCGGCAAGCGGCTGCGCGCCGCGTTCTGCTACTGGTCCTGGCGCGCGCATGGCGGCCAACCCGACTCCCCGCTCGCTGCGGCCGTGCTGCGCGTCGGCGCCGCGCTCGAGCTGTTCCAGGCCGCCGCGCTCTTCCACGACGACGTGATGGACGACTCCGACACCCGCCGCGGGCACCCCGCCGCCCACCGGACCTTCGAGGCGCTGCACCAACGCTCCGGCTGGACCGGGGACTCGCGCCGGTTCGGCGACGCGGCCGCGATCCTGCTCGGCGACCTCGCGCTCGTCGCGAGCGACGCCGAGTTCAACCGGGCCCTGGCCGAGTTCCCGGCCGAGATCGAGCCGGTCGCGCGCCAGATCTTCGACCGGATGCGTACCGAGGTCACGGTCGGCCAGTACCTCGACATGCTGGCGCAGGTCCTGCCGTGGGGCGTGGACCCGGTCGCCGACGAGGCGCGCGCCCGCGAAGTGATCCGGGCCAAGTCCGCCCGGTACAGCGTGGAGCACCCGCTCGGCCTCGGTGCGGCGCTCGCCGGGGCCGACGACGGCGCCCGCGCGGCGTCGTCCGCGTTCGGGCTCCCCCTCGGCGAGGCGTTCCAGCTGCGCGACGACCTGCTGGGCGTGTTCGGCGACCCCGCGGCCACCGGCAAGCCCGCGGGCGACGACCTGCGCGAGGGCAAGCGGACCGTCCTGGTCGCGCGGGCGATGGCCGCCGGCGACGGCGCCCAGCGCGAGCTGCTGCGCACCCGACTCGGGGTCCGTGACCTGGCCGACGACGACGTCGCGACCCTCGCCTCGGCCATCGCCGCCACCGGCGCACCGGACAAGGTGGAAGAGCTCATCGCGGGGCTCTCGGCGCAGGCCTTCGGCGCGTTGGCGATCGCGACCCTCGACGAGCCGGGTGCCACGATGCTCGCGCGGCTCGGCCACGCCGCCGTCGCACGCCACGCCTGACCCTGCGCAGCGCTCAGCGCGGGGCCACGCGGTTCAGCGCGGGATCAGTGCAGGATCCGGATCAGAGCAGCGTCTGGGCGATCCGGCGCACGGCCGTCTTGCGGCCCGTCCGCAGCGCCTCGATCGGCGGCATCCCGAGGGTCGCGTCCGGGCTGAAGAGCCACTCGATCGCCTCGGCGTCCTCGAACCCCGAGTCGCGCAGCAGCGTCAGCGTGCCGTAGAGCGAGGCGAGCACGGCCCAGCGCGGGGCCGGGTTGCCGTCCTCGTCCGGGGCCGGTTCCGGCTTGTTCAGGGTCGAGTTGGCCGGGTTCTCGAGGTGCTCGGGAACGAGGAACGCCGCCGGGATCGACACGACGGACGATGCGCCGCGGCGCACGACCACGAGCCGGCCCTCATGGACCAGCCGACGAACCTTGCCGGCGTCGATAGCGAGCCGCTCGGCCACGTCGGGCACGGTGAGCCATTCATCGACCAGGGTGTCAAGAGCTGAGTTGTCCGTCACGAAGGACAGCGTACGCACCGCGGCGTTGCGCCGAACGGCGGGGACAAAAAGAATTCCCCCCAGAACTCGCCCCTTGCCTTTCGCCCGCCGCGCGAACCAAGTACGTTCACTGGTATCACTCCAGTCACATTGGCACCATCCATCACTCACGTCACAGAGGTCAGACCATGACGCAGACCGGCAACGTCCGCCCAGGAGCCCGCGGGCACCTCGACGACGCGCTGCCCGCGGGCGCCCGGCCGGCCCCCGCGGGACGGACCCGACGCCGGGTCGCGACGGGCACGGGGGCGTCCCTCGTGCTGGCCGTCGCCTCGGTCGCCGTCGGCGGCGCCGCGCAGGCGGACGACACCTATGTGGTGCGCACCGGCGACACGGTCAGTCACATCGCGGCGCGCACCGGTTCCTCGGTCGCCGCGATCGCCCGCGCCAACAGCCTCGCCAACGTGGCGAAGATCCGGATCGGTCAGCAGCTGACGATCCCCTCCGCCGGCGCGCCCGCCGTCGCCGCCCCCGCAGCCGCCCCCGTCGCGACGTCCGCCGGCTACACGGTCGCCTCCGGCGACACCGTGTCCCACGTGGCCGCCCGCTTCGGCACCACGGTCGCCGCGATCGTCACCGCGAACGGACTCGACGCCCGCGCCTTCATCCGCGTCGGCCAGCACCTGTCCATCCCCGGTGCGGCGGCCCCCGCTGCGCCGATCCCGGTGGCCGCGGCCGCCCCCGCCGCGTCCTCGTACCGGGTCGTCTCGGGCGACACCGTGTCCGGGATCGCCCACCGCTTCGGCACCTCGGTCGCCGCGATCGTCACCGCGAACGGACTGGATGCCCGCGCGTACATCCGCGTCGGCCAGCAGCTGTCCATCGGGGGCGCCCCGGGCGCCACCGCCGTCGCCGTCTCGAACCCCGTGTCCGTCGTCCCGACCGCGACCGCCCCGACCGCGGCCACGCACCGCGTCGTGTCCGGTGACACGGTCTCCGGCATCGCCACCCGCTACGGCACCACGGTCGCCGCGATCTCGAGCGCGAACGCCCTCGGCAACCGGTCGCTGATCCGGATCGGCCAGCAGCTCACCATCCCGGGCGCCATCGCGTCGACCCCGAAGACGCCGCTCGTCGGCAACACCTTCGCGGGGCGCAGGTACCCGGAGGCCGTCGTGGCCTCGGCGAACCTCAACAAGGCGACCCTCCTGAGCCTCGGCGTGCCGACCAAGGCGCAGATGCAGGCCAAGGTCGCCGCGACCGCGCGCGCCATGGGCGTCGACCCGGCCCTCGCGCAGGCGATCGCGTTCCAGGAGTCCGGGTTCAACCACACGGCGGTCTCCCCCGCGAACGCGATCGGCACCATGCAGGTCATCCCGTCCTCGGGCGAGTGGGCCTCGCTGCTGGTGGGCCGGCACCTCAACCTCCTCGACCCGGACGACAACGTCACCGCCGGGGTCGCCATGCTGCGCCAGCTCGTGGGCACGAGCACCGACCTGCCGACCGCCATCGCGGGCTACTACCAGGGGTCCACCTCGGTCCGGCGCAACGGCATGTTCGCGGACACCCGCGTGTACGTCGCCAACATCCAGACCCACATGGTGCGGTTTCGCTGACGAGCCTGGGCTCGCCCCGACCGTAGGATGACACCCGTGGGAGCCACCGTCACCGACCCGCTCGTCGGCCGCCTAGTCGACGGGCGCTATGAAGTCGTCTCCCGCATCGCTCGGGGCGGGATGGCGACCGTCTATCTCGCGATCGACCGTCGGCTCGACCGTGAGGTCGCCCTCAAGGTCATGCACCCCCACCTCGCGGAGGGGGCCGCGGGCGCCGCGTTCATCGCGCGGTTCCGGCGCGAGGCCCGCGCCGCCGCCCGCCTGACCCACCCCGCGCTGGTCGGGGTCCTCGACCAGGGCGTCGACGGCGAGACCAGCTACCTGACCATGGAGTACGTGGACGGCGTGAACCTGCGCCGCCACATCAGCGAGCGCGGCTCGCTGACCGTCGCCGAGTCGTTCTTGATCCTCGAGCGGGTGCTGGACGGCCTCGCCGCCGCGCACCGCACCGGGCTCGTGCACCGCGACATCAAGCCCGAGAACGTGCTGCTGGCCACCGACGGGCGCATCAAGCTCGCGGACTTCGGGCTCGCGCGCGCGGTCACCGAGGTCACCTCGACCACGACGGGCACGGTGTTCGGCACCGTCGCGTACCTCGGGCCCGAGCTCGTCGCGAAAGGCGTCTCCGACGCGCGCACCGACGTCTACGCCGCCGGCATCCTGCTGTACGAGATGCTCACGGGCGCCCAGCCGTACGTCGGCGAGACGCCGATCCAGGTGGCCTACCTGCACGTCAACTCCGACATCCCGGTGCCCTCCGACGTCGTCGACTGGCTCCCGCCCGAGATCGACGAGCTCGTCAGCGCGCTCGCCGCGCGCGACCCCGAGAACCGCCCGATCGACGCCGGCGCAGCGCTCACGCTCGTCCGCCGCATCCATGCCGAGCTCGACGACGAGACCCTCGCGCGCCGCGCGGACGTCGCCCCCACGATCGCGCTGCACCCCGCGACCGCCGACGGCGCGCTGGCGGGCGCGGCGGCGGCAGCCTCGAACGGCACCTCCGCACACTCCCTGCCCGACGACGACGCGGACGCGAGCGAGACCGCGCGCCTGGACGTCCCGTCGGCCGGGGGCACGATCGCGCTGGCCATCGGCACCGGCATCCGCACCCCGGCCGAGCTGAGGGCCGAGCAGAGGGCCGCCACCGCCCCCGCCCGACGCCGCCGCGCGATCCGTATCTCGGGGATCGCGCTGCTGATCAGCGGGCTGCTTGCCGCCGGCGTGTGGGCGTTCATGTCCATCGGCCCGGGCGCGTTCACGTCGGTGCCGGACGTCATCGGCCGGACGCAGGACAATGCCAGCTCCGTTCTCACGCGCTCCGGTCTGGACTCGACGGCGGTCAAGGTCTTCGACCAAGCGGCGCCCGGCACCATCGTCTCGACGAGGCCCGTGCCGGACAGCCGGATCCGCAAGGACGGGTCGGTCGAGCTCGCCGTCTCGCAGGGACCGGAGATGACGACCGTGCCCGAGGGGCTGGTCGGCATGAGCTTTGACGACGCCAAGGCAGCGCTCGAGGCCGCTCGCCTCAAGCTCGGCACTTCGATCGCCCCGTACGACGACGTCGCGCCCGTCGGGTCGGTCATGGCCGTCTCCGCCGATCCGAAGGCGAGCCTCGAGGTCGGCACGGAGATCGTCCTGACCGTGTCGCAGGGCCGCGAGCCGCTGACGATCATCTCGGTGATCGGCGCGACCCAGGAGCAGGCGGCGAAGGACCTCGAGAAGGAGGGCCTGAAGACCACGGCCGTCCCGGCGTTCAGCGACACCATCGACGCCGGGCGTGTCATCGACCAGGACCCGAAGCAGGGAGTCGCGGGCCACCGCATGGACACGGTGACGATCACGGTGTCGCAGGGGCCGGAGCTGATTGTGGTGCCGGACCTGTTTGGCAAGCAGTACAAGGATGCCGCCCAAGCGCTCACGGACCTCGGCTTCGTTCCGAAGCGGGAGAACATCATCGGCGGCCTTTTCAACACAGTGCGCTCTCAGAGCGTCAAGGCAGGCGACACGGCGGCGCACGGATCAACGATCGTGCTCACCGTCGTCTAACACTCCTCGCAACGAACGAGCGCCGGCGTCCCTGAGGACGTCAGCGCTCGTTTGTTAGGGGTGGTGAACCGTCACGGGGTTGGAAGGGTCAGGCGCCGCGCATCAGCTCGACGACCTGGAAGGCCATCTCCAGGCTCTGCTGGTGGTTCAGGCGCGGGTCGACCAGCGTCTCGTACCGCAGCGCGAGGCCGGCGTCGTCGATCTCCTCGCTGCCGCCCATCACCTCGGTGACGTCGTCGCCGGTGAGCTCGATGTGCAGGCCGCCGGGCACGGTCCCCAGCGCGCGGTGGACCTCGAAGAACCCGCGGACCTCGTCGAGCACGTCGGTCAGGCGCCGCGTCTTGTAGCCGCTCTCGGAGTTGATCGTGTTGCCGTGCATCGGGTCGCAGACCCACGTGACCGGTGACCCGACCGCGGTGACCTTCTCGACGAGCGCGGGCAGCGCCTTACGCACCGTGCCCGCACCCATGCGCGTGATGAACGCGAGCCGACCGGGCTCGCCCGCGGGGTTGAGGCGGTCCATCAGGGCGAGCGCCTCGTCCGCCGTCGTCGTCGGACCGAGCTTGACGCCGATCGGGTTGCGCACCCGGGACAGGAAGTCGACGTGCGCGCCGTCGATCTGGCGCGTGCGCTCCCCGATCCACAGGAAGTGCGCGGAGCAGTCGTACGGCAGGCCGGTGCGCGAGTCGATCCGCGTGAGCGGCCGCTCGTAGTCGAGCAGCAGCGCTTCGTGGCTCGAGAAGAACTCGACCGTGCGCAGCGCGTCGAAGTCGGCCCCGCAGGCCGCCATGAACCGGATCGCGCGGTCGATCTCGGCCGCGGTCTCCTCGTAGCGCGCGTAGGACGGGTTCGCCATGAACCCGCGGTTCCACTCGTGCACGCGGCGCAGGTCCGCGAACCCGCCGGTGGTGAACGCGCGCAGCAGGTTCAGCGTCGCCGCGGAGGTGTTGTACGCCTGCAGCAGCCGCTCGGGGTCGGGGATGCGCGACTCGGGCGTGAAGTCGTAGCCGTTGATCGTGTCGCCGCGGAACGCGGGGAGCGTCACGCCGTCGCGCGTCTCGTCGTTCGAGCTGCGCGGCTTGGCGTACTGGCCCGCCATCCGCCCCATCTTGATGACCGGCAGGCTCGCGCCGTACGTCAGCACGACCGCCATCTGCAGGATCGTCTTGATCTTGTTGCGAATGTTGTCGGCGGTCGCCTCGGCGAACGTCTCGGCGCAGTCACCGCCCTGGAGCAGGAAGGCCTCGCCGCGCCCGGCGGCGGCCAGCCTGCTCTTGAGCACGTCGGCCTCGCCCGCGAAGACGAGCGGCGGCAGGGTCGCCAGCCGCGTCGTCACCCGCGTGACGTGCTCCGCGTCCGGCCAGGTCGGCTGCTGGGCGACGGGCAGCGTGCGCCAGTGGTCCAACCCCGCGATGACCTGGGGGTCGGGGACCACGGCGGCGTCCGACGAGTAGGTCACTGCACTGCCGGGACCAGCTGCTGGCCGATCTCGCCGAGCAGCTGGCCGAACCAGGGCTGGGACACGTCGAACGCCTTGCCGCCGGCGATCCGCGGGAACGCGATGGCCTTGAGCCGGTCGTCGTCCTCCTCGTCGTGCCCGACGACGCCGGACTCGCCCTTGAGCGCGCACTCGACCGCGAGGTCGGTCATGGACTTGATGAGGCGCAGGTCCTCCGCGTTGGCGGCGGCGGCGCGGGAGAAGTACCCGCTCTTCTGGACCATGACCTTCTCGGCGCCGAGCAGCTCCGCGAACTGCTTGGCGAACCAGGCGCCCGGGTTGATCGTGTCGAGACGCACGTGCCCGAAGGCGTCGCGCGGGACCTCGGCGCCCGAGGCCTCGAGCTGCGCGATGATCTCGTGCGTGCCGGCGCCCTCGGACAGGAAGATGTTGACGTTGCCGATCTCGTCCATCACGCCGCGCAGGCGCGCCGCCTCGGTCGCGATGTCGAGCGCGAGCTCGGGCACGAAGACCGCGTGGATGTCCCAGCGCTCGCGGGACAGGCCGATTCCGGGCACCCATTCCTTCGCGTCGAGCCGCTTGCGGTACGCCGCGGCCGCAGCCGCCGTCAGCCAGCCGCAGTGCCGGCCCATGACCTCGTGCACGATCAGCATGCGCGGGCCCGAGCGGTGCTCGCCGATGATGTTCTCCGCGAAGATCGCGCTCTGCTCGGCCGCGGTCCAGGCCCCGAGGGACTGCTTGATCGGCACGACGTCGTTGTCGATCGTCTTGGGCAGGCCGACCACCGTGAGGTGGTAGCCGTGCTCCTCGAGGTAGGCCGCGAGCTCGGCGGCCGTGATGTTGGTGTCGTCCCCACCGATGGTGTGGAGCACGTCGACGCCGTCGGCCTTGAGCTGCTCGGCCGCGACCTGCAGGGGGTTCTGCCCCTCGGCGACGAGCCCGCGCTTGACCAGGTCGGCCGCGTTCGAGAGCTTGACGCGCGAGTTGCCGATCGGTGACCCGCCGAACTTGTGCAGCAGGCCGGCCTTGGCGCGGGTCTCGGCGTCGACCACGATCTTGTTGCCGGTCAGCAGGCCGTGGTAGCCGTGCTGGTAGGCGATGATCTCGATCTCGGGTGCCAGCTCGGTGTACCGCTCGATCAGTCCGCCGACGGCGGAGGAGAGGCACGGAGCGAAGCCTCCTGCGGTGAGGAGGGCAACGCGACGAACCGACATGGGACACGCCTCTCGTAGAACTGTGTGCTGGGCAGGTGAATGCTGGTCAAGCGCATACGGGTGGTGCGGGGGTCATTCTACCGACGGCTCGGGGGTCTCCTCCGGGGGACCGGCACGTGGACCTCGGGTGCGGGCCGACCGCCGGGGGCCTGCGGGCTGACGGCGCCGGGCACGGGCTGCTCGGCGTTGCCGGCCGCGATGCGGGCCTTCTGGGTCGCGGCGTACACGTCGACGTACTCCTGGCCGGACAGGCTCATCAGGGAGTACATGATCTCGTCGGTGACCGAGCGCAGGATGAACCGGTCGTTCTCCATACCCTTGTACCGGCTGAAGTCGAGGGGCTCACCGATCACGATGCCGATCCGCATCGGGCGCGGCAGGCGCTGCCCGATCGGCTGGGCCTTCTCGGTGTCGATCATCGCGACCGGGATCACCGGGGCGCCGGACTCGAGCGCGAGCCGGGCCACGCCGGTCTTGCCGCGGTAGAGCCGGCCGTCGGGGCTGCGCGTGCCCTCGGGGTAGATCCCGAAGAGCTTGCCCTCCTCGAGCCGGCGCAGGCCGGTCTTGAGGGCGGCCTCGGACGCCCGGCCACCCGCGCGGTCGACGGGGATCGTGCCCACGCCGCGCATGAAGCCCGCGATCATCCGGCCCTTGAGGCCCGACCCGGTGAAGTAGTCGGCCTTGCCGATGAACACGATCTCGCGGTTGAGCTCGAGCGGAAGGAAGAACGAGTCGACGACGGCGAGGTGGTTGGAGGCGAAGATCGCCCCACCCTCGGCGGGGACGTTCTCGATCCCCCGCACCCATGGGCGGAACAACACCTTGAGAATCGGGCCGAAGAGCACCCGCTTCAAGAACCAGTAAAACAACGTGCCTCCTTGCCACAGCGCAACGGGCAATCCGCGCGCCGACTCATCCGACTCTAGAGTGCTCCGTATGGCGCCACGTCACGACGACACCGGGAATGCACCCGACGACGGCGATCAGGCGTCGGAAGACGACTTCGCCGAGCGCTGGGCCGAGATCGTTGCCGAGCTCGGCAAATCGGACATCACCGAAGAAGTGACCGAAAAAGCCGACCCCGCCACTGGCACCGGCCCCGCCGTAACTTACCCGGTTGCGCCATGGGTGCCCGCGCCGACGCCCGTGACACCCCCGCGCGAGCTGTCCGGACGCGACTGGGAAGGTACCGATCAGATCGACGCCGCCGAGGCCGCGGTGGACGACATCGACCACTTCGTCCCATCGGACCCCGGCCCGATCTTCGGCGGCGACCCGCTGCTCACGATGGCCTGGGTGTGCGCCGCAGGCATCCCGATCGCCCTTGTCCTGGTGATCGTCCTGTGGCGCAACGCCCCCGTGATCCTGCTCCAGGGTGCCGGGGTCGTCTTCGCGCTCGCCTGCCTGCTGCTCGTGTGGCGGCTGCCGCACCACCGAGACGGGGCCGACGACGACCCGGGCGCGGTGGTGTAGCCGCGGTGGTGTAGCAGTGGTGTAGCCCAGCGGTCAGATGCGCGCGAGGTCCGCGGCGCCCACGATGCCGGCCTCGTTGCCCATCGCGGCGAGCGTGAACGCGGCGAGCGGCCGGAAGCCGCGGGCCGAGAGGCTGTTCTCAAAGGCGTGCCGTGCCGGGTCGAGCAGCAGCTCGCCGGCGGCACCCACTCCCCCGCCGATGACGACCAGGGCGGGATCAAGGATCGCGGCCGCCGTGGCGGACCCCTCCCCGATCCACCGGCCGAGCTCGGCGAGCAGCTCGATGGCCAACGGGTCGCCCTCCTGCGCGGCGAGGGTCACGTGCGGGCCCTCGAGGCGGCTGCCGTCGCCGCCCGCAAGCTCGAGCAGGCGCACCGCGCGAGCCGGCTGCGTGATGATCGCGGCCTGGGCGTCGCGCACCAGCGCGCTGCCGGAGGCGTACTGCTCCCAGCAGCCCTCGTTGCCGCAGCCGCACAGGTGCCCGTTCGGGACCACGCGCATGTGGCCGACCTCGGCCGCCACGCCCCACGCCCCGCGCACCAGGTTGCCGCCGACGACGACGGCCCCGCCCAGGCCCGTGCCGACGGTGAGCAGCAGCATGTCCTGCACGTCGCGGCCCGCACCGAAGCGGAACTCGGCCCACCCGGCGGCGTTCGCGTCGTTCTCGACGACGATGCGGACGTCCTTGCTCAGTAGCGCCGCCACGTTGCGCTGCAGCGGGTAGTCGCGCCAGGCGATGTTCGGCGCGAACAGCACGGTCGAGCGGTCCGAGTTGACGAAGCCCGCGGCAGCGACGCCGATCGCCCCGACCTCGTACTTCTGGGAGAGCTCGTCGTAGACGTCGCACACCGCACGGTCGATGCTTCCGGCATCGTGGGGGTCGGTCACGCGCCGGGTCTGGGCGAGGATGTTCCCGTCCTCGTCGACGACTCCGGCCGCGATCTTGGTCCCGCCGATGTCCACACCGATGGCGTGCATGTCCGTCCTCACTGTGCCGGGGCTGCTGACTGGGCCGAAACACGCATACATGTGCCCCGACGAAGGGTACGCACCCCAAACGCTCCCATCGCATCCCGAAGGTCCCCTATCATCGCGGGACGCCAACGCCTGCCACTGGAGTCAGCATGGATGAGTTCCGTTCGCCGTTGCTCGTGGAGGTCTCCCCGACGAGCAACCTCAACGACCTGCTCGCCGCGCGCGTCACGGCGACTCCGGACCGGACGGTGGTCGAGCACAAGGATGCCGACGGACCCTGGATCCCGCTCACAGCGCGGCAGTTCGACGCCGAGGTGGTCGCGGTGGCCAAGGGCCTCGCCGCCCACGGCGTCGCGCCGGGTGACCACGTGGCGATCATGTCCCACACGCGATACGAGTGGACGCTGCTCGACTGGGCCATCTGGGCCGCCGGCGCGATCTCGGTGCCGGTGTACGAGACGTCGTCGGCCGAGCAGGTGAACTGGATCCTCACCGACGCCGGCGTCAGCTTCCTGGTGGTCGAGAGCGCCGGGCACGCCGCGACGGTCGCCGAGGTGCGCGCCGGGGTGCCGCACCTGCGCGAGGTCATGGTCCTCGACGACGGCGCGATGAAGGAGCTCGTGGCAGACGGCGCCGCGGTCACCGACGCGGAGATCGAGCGGCGGCGCGCGCTCGCGGTCCTCGACGACGTCGCGACGATCATCTACACCTCCGGCACGACCGGCCGCCCCAAGGGGGTCGAGCTGTCGCACGCGAACTTCTACGTGCTGACGGTCAACGCGGTCAAGAGCCTGCACGAGGTGTTCGACACCCCGAACCCGCGGACCCTGCTCTTCATGCCGCTCGCGCACGTCTTCGCGCGGTTCATCGAGGTGCTGGTGATCCCCGGGGGCGCCGTGCTGGGCCACACGGCCGACACGAAGAACCTGCTCGCGGACCTCGCGACCTTCCAGCCGACGTTCATCCTGTCGGTCCCGCGGGTGTTCGAGAAGATCTACAACTCGGCCGAGCAGAAGGCCGTCGCGGGGGGCAAGGTGGGCATCTTCGAGCGCGCCGCCAAGACCGCGATCGTCTACTCGAGGGCGCTGGACGAGCCGAAGGGCCCGAGCCTCTGGCTCAAGCTGCAGCACCGGGTCGCCGACGTGCTCGTGCTGTCGAAGATGCGCAAGGCGCTGGGCGGCGAGGCGGTCTGGGCGGTCTCGGGCGGTGCGCCGCTCGGCGAGCGCCTCGGCCACTTCTACCGCGGTCTGGGGCTGCGCGTGCTCGAGGGCTACGGGCTCACCGAGACGACCGCGCCGCTCACCGTGAACACCCCGTCGCTGACGAAGATCGGGACGGTCGGCACCCCGCTGCCCGGCGCCGCGGTGCGCATCGCCGCCGACGGCGAGGTGGAGGTGCAGGGCCCCCAGGTCTTCGCCCGCTACCACGCCCACCCCACCGCGACGCAGGAGGCGTTCCACGACGGCTGGTTCCGCACCGGCGACCTCGGGACGCTCGACGAGGACGGCTGCCTGCGCATCACCGGGCGCAAGAAGGAGATCATCGTGACCGCCGGCGGCAAGAACGTCGCACCCGCCGTGCTCGAGGACCGGCTGCGGGGGCACCCGCTGGTAAGCCAGGTCGTCGTCGTCGGCGACCAGCGACCGTTCATCGCGGCCCTGGTGACGCTCGACGTCGACAGCCTGCCGGGCTGGCTGGCGGCGCACGGGCACCCCGAGATGAGCGTCGCGGACGCGGCGAAGGATCCGGCGGTGCTCGCCTCGCTGGACAAGGCCGTCGAGCGGACCAACCAGGCGGTCTCGCGTGCCGAGTCGATCCGGAAGTACCGGATCCTGCCGGAGGACCTGACGATCGCGAACGGCTACCTGACCCCGAAGCTCAGCGTGCGCCGGATGCAGGTCCTCAAGGACTTCGCCGGCGAGGTCGACGCGCTCTACGGCGGACCGCCGTCCAGCGGGCCGCGCGA
The DNA here is from genome assembly GCF_045689905.1 of Pengzhenrongella phosphoraccumulans. NCBI lineage: Bacteria > Bacillati > Actinomycetota > Actinomycetes > Micrococcales > Pengzhenrongella > Pengzhenrongella phosphoraccumulans. The sequence continues at coordinate 515,633 of NZ_CP144210.1, forward strand.
GTAGCACCCGCAGCGGGGCTCACCCGGCGCGCTCGCGGGGCACCAGCCGAAGCGGTGGCACCAGGCCGGAGGAGGCCAGCACCGCGAGCGCGGCCCGTTCGGCATCGTCCAGCTCCACGGCCGACACGGGCCGCTCGGCAGGTGCGTCCCGGAATCCGTGGGTGTCCCGCTCCTCGCCGGCGTCCCGGACCTCGATGGTCAGGAACGTCATCACACAACCGGCGCAGGCATCGCCCCTGACGGCGCACCGTTCACAGTCGATCATCATGCGAATGACGCTAGCCAGCCCCACCCACACGCCCCGCGACGATGCCGCTCAGGCGCGACGGCACCGCTCAGGCGCGACGGTCGCCGTCGGCCGGGCACCGCGTCACAGGCGGTCGATGGACGCCGTGAGCGCCGCCTGGAGCACGACGAGGTTGAGCACGGCCACCCCGATCTTGGCCGAGCCGAGGACTGCCACGGCCCACCAGACCAGGTGCGTCGCGAACCCGGCCGGCTTGACCGCGAGCACCGTCAGGATGGCGCACACCAGAAGCGTGGTCGCCACCATGTACGCAGGCACGGACCCCACGAAGGACTGACCGGCCGCCGAGAGCGGGTTCGCCTCGTAGATGCCGTCGACCCGGCCGAGCATCATCGTGGTCGCCATGTCGAGCAGCGCACCGAACAGGGCCCAGCACGCGAACGCGCGGCGCCAGCCCGGTATGCCGAAGGAGCCAGGTATCCGGGCGAGCCACCGGCCCAGGTTCGGGGCGCGCTGGGGCCGCAGGGTCATGCGCAGCGGCTGAACGCCCGCGCCTCGCGGGTCCGGCAGCCTGCCGGGCTCGATCACCGTCATCACGACACCTCCTGACACGCTGCCCCCACCCGCGTCCGGCGCACTGATGTGCGCGTTCGCCTTCTCATCGGACAACGCCGCGGCGTTATGAGGCGGACGGTGGCGGCTCACCTGGGTGCCGATGCGGGGAGCGTCGGTGGCTGCGGCTACGGTCCGTGCATGCCCTCCGTCCGCCCGCTGCGCCGCGAGGACCTGACCCCCGCGACGACCGGCCGACCGGTCCAGCTCGGGCTCGACGAGCTCGGCACGCCCTTGCATGACGTCACGTTCGTCGTGGTCGACCTCGAGACCACGGGCGGCACGCCGGCCAGCTGCGCGATCACGGAGATCGGCGCGGTCAAGGTGCGCGGCGGGGAGGTGCTCGGCGAGTTCCAGACGCTCGTCAACCCTGGCACCCCAGTGCCGGCGTTCATCCAGACGCTCACCGGGATCACGACGTCGATGGTCGCCACGGCCCCGCCCATCGAGCAGGTGCTGCCGTCGTTCCTCGAATTCGCGCGCGGCTCGGTGCTCGTGGCGCACAACGCGCCGTTCGACATCGGGTTCCTCAAGGCCGCCGCCGCGCGCTGCGACTATCCGTGGCCGGGCAACCAGGTGCTCGACACGGTGCGCCTGGCCCGGCGCGTGGTGCTGCGCGACGAGGCACCCAACCACAAGCTCGGCACGCTGGCCGCGCTCTTCGGCGCCTCGGTGACACCCGACCACCGCGCCCTGTCGGACGCGCGCGCCACCGTCGACGTGCTGCACGCGCTCCTGTCCCGGCTCGCACCGCTCGGGATCACGCATCTCGAGGACCTGGCGACCGCGACGGACCCCGTCCCGGCCGACGTCCGCCGCAAACGGACCCTCGCGGACGGGCTGCCGGACGCCCCCGGGGTGTACCTGTTCCGCGGCCCGGGCGACGAGGTGCTGTACGTCGGCACCTCGACGTCGATCCGCACCCGCGTGCGCAGCTACTTCACCGCCGCCGAGAAGCGCGGCCGCATGACCGAGATGATCCGCCTCGCGCAGCGGGTGACCCCGGTGGTGTGCGCCACGACGCTCGAAGCGCGGGTGCGCGAGCTGCGCCTGATCGCCGAGCACTCCCCTCGCTACAACCGCCGCTCCCGGTTCCCGGAACGGATGCCCTGGATCCGCCTGGTCGAGGGGACCCGGCCCCGCCTGCAGATCGTCCGCGAGGTCACCGCCGGCCAGGCGCACATCGGCCCGTACTCCTCCCGGTCCACCGCGCAGCTCGCGGTCGACGCGCTGCACGCGACGTTCGCGGCCCGCACGCCCGGGACGCGCTCGGCGGTCCTGCTCGACGCCGACGGCGCCCTGGCCGCACGGCGGGCGATGCTGGTCGATCCCGAGCCGGTGGTGCTCGCGCACGCCACGCGGATCGCGGCCTACATCGAGCAGGAGCGGTTCGAGGAGGCCGGCGACGTCCGCAACCGGCTGGACGCGTTCCTGCGCGGCGCGGCCCGCGCCCAGCGCCTGCGGCCGCTCGCCACCTGCGCGGAGCTGGTCGCCGCGCGCCGGACCGACGTCGGCGGCTGGGAGATCATCCTGGTGCGGTACGGGCGCCTGGCGGGCACGACGGCGGTCGACCGGCGCACCGATCCGCGCGCGGGCATCGTCGCGCTGCGCCTCACGGGCGAGCAGGTCGCCGCTCCGGTTGCCCCGGCGCCCGCAGCACACCCGGAGGAGACCGACCTGCTGCTCGCGTGGCTCGACGGCCCCGGCGTCCGGCTCGTCGACATCGCCTCGCGGACCGCGGACGACGACGCGACGGAGCTCGACGAGGTGCTGCCGGGACGGTGCTGCCCGGTGCGCGGGGCGGGTGCGTACGCCGACCCGGCGCGCACCGCCGCGATGGTCGCACGGCTTCGGCCCGCTCCGCCCGCCGGAGCTGCGCTGGTCGGGGCGACGATCCCGCCGGCCAGCGGAGCGGCATGATGGGAGCACACACCCGCCGAGCCGCCGCCAGAGGAACCCCCATGCTCACTGCCATCGTCCTGATCGACGTCGACGCCAGCCGGATCCCGGAGGTCGCGGCCGCGATCGCCGAGCTCCCCGGGGTGAGCGAGGTCTACTCGGTCACCGGCGAGGTGGACCTCATCGCCATGGTCCGCGTCCGCGAGCACGAAGAGCTGGCTGACGTCATCGCCGACCAGGTCAGCAAGGTCGAGGGCGTGGTGCGCACCCAGACGTACATCGCGTTCCGCACCTACTCCAAGCACGACCTGGAGCAGGCGTTCGCCCTGGGCATCGAGGACTGACCCCGATCGGTCGGAGTCCCCGGCGTCAGGACGAGGCCGTGACCCAGCGGTTCAGCACGTCGGACGCCGCGCCGTCGTCGACCGCGCGGGCCGCGTGCTCGATGCCGGCGCGCAGGCGCTCGGCGAGCGACCCGCCGGCGGTGCCGGCCAGGACGCCGTCGGCCACCAGGGCGGCGGCGGCGTTGAGCAGCACCGTGTCGCGCACAGGGCCCGGCTCGCCGGCCAGGACGCGGCGGGCGATGCCGGCGTTGTAGGCGGCGTCGGCCCCCCGCAGGTCCGCGATCGTCGTGGGCGCGAGGCCGAGGTCCGCGACCGCGTCGAGCACCGACGCCGTCACCTGACCGTCGCGGACCTCCCAGATGTGCGACCGCGCCGTGGGTGCGAGCTCGTCGAGCCCGTCCTCCCCGCGGAACACGAGGGCGTCGGTCCCCCGGGACGCGAACACGCCCGCCACGAGCGGCGCCATCCGGGCGTCGGCGACCCCGACCGCCGTCGCGCCAGGCTGGGCGGGGTTGGTGAGCGGGCCGAGGAAGTTGAACGAGGTCGCGATGCCCAGCTCGCGCCGGGCGACCCCGACGTGCCGCATCGAGGGGTGGAACACCTGCGCGAAACAGAACGTGATGCCGACCTCGCCCGCGAGCGCCGCGACCCGCTCGACCGACTGGTCGAGCCGGATCCCGAGCACCTCGAGCACGTCGGCCGATCCGGAGGAGGACGACGACGCCCGGTTCCCGTGCTTGACGACGGTCGTCCCGGTCCCGGCCACCACGAGCGCCGCCATGGTCGAGATGTTCACGGTGTGCGCGCGGTCACCGCCCGTGCCGACGAGGTCGACGGTGCGCCCGGGGACGGAGAACCGCACCGAGTGGGCGAGCATCGTGTTGGCGAGCGCGGTCAGCTCCTCGACCGTCTCGCCCTTGCAGCGCAACCCGACGAGGAACCCGGCGAGCCGTGCCGGTGGCACCTCGCCCGACATGATCTCGTCCATCGCCCACGAGGTCTGCCGCTCCGACAGGTCCTGCCCGGCGACCAGGCAGGTCAGCAGCTCAGGCCAGGTCAGGTCCGTCATGGGGTGACGGGGGCCGCCAGCAGGCGCGCGATGACGCTCTGCAGCTCGATCGGGTCGAACGGCCGGGCGACCACGCCGTCCGCGAGCGACCACGAGGCGAGCCACGCGTCCTCGGGGCGCCCGGTCAGCACGACGATGGGCGGGCACTGGAACAGCTCGTCCTTGAGCTGCCGGCACAGGCCCATGCCGCCCGACTTGGCCGCCTCGCCGTCGAGCACCAGGAGGTCGAAGCCGCCCGCGTCCGCGTTCTTGAGCACGCCCGCGTGCGTCGCGGTCTGCACCCAGTCGATCTCGGGGGCGCCGCGCGACAGGCGCGGCCCGACGGCGAGCAGCACCTGCGAGCGGGTCTCGCTGTCGTCGCTGTAGAGCAGGACCCGGGGTCCGCTGACGTGCGCCGTCGTGTCTGCCTGGTCGTGCAGTTCCGTGGTCATGCTCGCCCTCGCTGGTGCTTGCCGTGCACTGGTCCTGGCATCTTGGCACGCTATGGGCCCGGGGAGCGCCACCGACCGCGCCGTCGGGCCGGTCCCGAAGTCTGTGCCCTGGCCTGGCCGTGCACTCTGACGGCGTCTGTGCGGGTCCGTGCGCAGTTGTGATCTATCTGTGACACACCTGACGGCAGTCCACCTAGGTCTAATGACCCATTCGCCGTCGGTTTCCTTCATAATGGCCAACGTGACGACCGCAACGGCTGCCTCGAGCGCCTCCCTCCACGTGAGCGTCAACCGCCCGAACCCGGTGTCGGTGGGCACCATCGTGTGGCTGGCCAGCGAACTCATGTTCTTCGCTGGCCTCTTCGCGATGTACTTCACCCTCCGGTCGACGGTTCCCGACGAGTGGGCGGCGCAGACGCCGCTGCTCAACCTGCCCTTCGCCGTGGTGAACACCACGGTGCTGGTGCTGTCGTCGGTCACGTGCCAGATGGGGGTGTGGGCGGCCGAGCGGTTCCAGCCGCGGCGCAGCGGTTCGCTGTTCGCCCTGAACCGGTGGGGCATGAACGAGTGGATGACCCTCACCTACCTCATGGGTGCCTTCTTCATCGGCGGGCAGATCTTCGAGTACGCCGGCCTCATCGGCGAGGGCCTGACGATCTCCTCGAGCCCGTACGGCTCGGTCTTCTTCCTCACGACCGGGTTCCACGGCCTGCACGTGGTCGGTGGCCTGATCGCGTTCCTGTTCCTGCTGGGCCGCTCGTTCACCGCGAAGCGGTTCGGTCACCACGAGGCGACCACGGCGATCGTGGTGTCGTACTACTGGCACTTCGTCGACGTCGTCTGGATCGCGCTGTTCTCTGTGATCTACCTGATCCGTTGACCGGTCGCACAGACATGGCCTCCTACCTCCAGCCCCTCCCCACTTGCGAGACGAGGATTCAACCGTGAAGGCTCTCGCCGCCCGCAGGCACAGCCGGTTCGCCCCGACGGCTCTTCTGCTGCTGGCGTTGCTGATCACCGGTGGCGTGTACGCCGCCTTCGTTCCCAGCACCGCCACTGCATCCGTCGCGAGCGCCAGTGACGTAGACACCGGTATGAAGCTGTTCCAGGCCAACTGCGCCACGTGCCACGGCATGAACGCGCAGGGAACCAAGGCCGCCCCGTCCCTGATCGGCGTCGGCGCCGCGGCGGTCGACTTCCAGGTGAGCACCGGCCGCATGCCGATGCAGGCCAGCGGCCCGCAGGCCCCGGCCAAGACGCCTCAGTTCAACGAGGAGCAGACCGCCCAGCTCGCGGCCTATGTCGCCTCGCTCGGCGCCGGACCGGCGATCCCCACCGATGAGCAGGTCGACGGCTCCAAGGGAGATGCCGCTACCGGCATGGCACTGTTCCGCACCAACTGCGCGATGTGCCACAACGCCGTCGGCGCCGGTGGGGCCCTCTCGGGCGGCAAGTACGCCCCCGCGCTGTGGAACACCAGCGCGCGCAACATCTACCAGGCCATGCTGACCGGCCCGCAGTCGATGCCGGTCTTCAACGACAACAACCTCACGTCCGAAGAGAAGCGCGACGTCATCGCGTACGTCGAGGCGCAGCGCAACGGCTCCCCGGGCGGGTCGGACCTCGGTTCGCTCGGCCCGGTGAGCGAGGGCATCTGGGTCTGGGTCGTCGGCATGGGCCTGCTCATCGGCAGTGCCGTGTGGATCGGAGCGAAATCCTCATGAACCAGCTCAACCCGTCCAAGGACCACGGCCCCTCCCAGGAGCTCACCGCTCCCGGTGCGGCCGCGAGCCTGCCGGACCACTTCACCGATCCGGGCCACCCGGAGCACCAGCCGCGGCAGTCGGACATCAACCCGGCGGCTAACAAGCGCGCCGAGCGCCAGGTCGTGTTCCTGTTCGGGCTGTCCGTGGTCGGGACGATCGGCTTCCTGGTCGCCTACTTCGCCGTCCCGCCGGGCGAGACCGTCGAGAGCATGCGGCTGTCGAACCTGCTGCTCGGGCTCGGGCTGTTCCTCGGGATGTTCAGCATCGGCGTCGCGGCGGTCCACTGGGCCAAGTCGCTGATGAACTCCGAGGAGAAGTCCGAGGACCGGCACACGCTGCGCAGCAGCGACGCGACCCGCGCGGAGGCCGTCGAGATGCTGCGCGAGGGCGCCGCGGACTCGTCGATCGGGCGCCGCGGGGTGCTGCAGGGCGCGATGGTCTCGGCCCTGCTGCTCGCACCGCTGACCGTCGTCGTCCCGCTCGTCGGCAACGTCGGTGAGGACTGGGACGTCTCCCAGCTCAAGCACACGATGTGGCGCAAGGGCACGAAGCTGACGATCGACCCGTCCGGGCGCCCGATCAAGGCGTCCGACCTCACGATCGGCTCCGTGTTCCACGTCATCCCCGAGGGCCTCGAAGAGGAGAAGCACCCGCTGGACGAGAAGGCCAAGGCCGTCGTCCTGCTCATCCGCCTCGACCCGCGCGACCTCACCGAGTCCGAGGACCGCAAGGGCTGGTCGTACGACGGCATCGTGGCCTACTCCAAGATCTGCACCCATGTCGGCTGCCCCGTGGCCCTTTACGAGCAGCAGACGCATCACCTGCTTTGCCCGTGCCACCAGTCCACGTTCGACGTCGCGGACGGCGCCAAGGTCCTGTTCGGCCCGGCCAAGCGTCCGCTCCCCCAGTTGCCGATCGAGGTCGACGACGAGGGCTACCTGATCGCGCAGAGCGACTTCACCGAGCCAATTGGCCCGAGCTTCTGGGAACGGTTGAAATGACGACGGAGACCTCAGGCGTGACCCGTGCGGCAGGCGGCACCGCGGACTACCTGGACCAGCGCACTGGTGTCGCCAGCGCGGTGAAGTTCCTCGCCCGCAAGATCTTCCCGGACCACTGGTCCTTCCTGCTCGGCGAGATCGCGCTCTACTCGTTCATCGTGCTGCTCATCTCGGGCGTGTTCCTCACCGCCTTCTTCGTGCCGAGCATGGCCGAGACCACCTACGACGGCCCCTGGGCCGCGATGAACGGCGTCACGATGTCCGAGGCGTTCGCCTCGACCCTGCGGCTGTCGTTCGAGGTCCGCGGCGGGCTGCTCATGCGCCAGATCCACCACTGGGCGGCGCTGCTGTTCATGGCCGCGATCGTCACGCACATGATGCGGGTCTTCTTCACGGGCGCGTTCCGCAAGCCCCGTGAGCTCAACTGGCTGATCGGCTTCACGCTGATGATCCTGGGCCTCGTCGCCGGCTTCACCGGTTACTCCCTGCCCGACGACGTCCTGTCCGGCAACGGCCTGCGCATCACCGACGGCATCACGAAGGCGCTGCCGATCCTCGGCACGTACATCTCGTACTGGATCTTCGGCGGCCAGTTCCCCGGCCAGGACCTGATCCCGCGGCTGTTCACCATCCACGTACTGCTCGTGCCGGGGCTGATCCTCGCGCTCATCGGCGCGCACCTGTTCCTGGTGTTCCTGCAGAAGCACACGCAGTTCCCGGGCGCCGGACGCACCGACAAGAACGTCGTCGGCTTCCCGCTCTTCCCGATCTACGTGGCCAAGGCCGGCGGGTTCTTCTTCATCGTCTTCGGCGTGATCGCGCTCATGGCCGCGACCATGACGATCAACCCGGTGTGGAACTACGGGCCCTACGACCCGTCCCCGGTTTCCTCCGGCGCCCAGCCCGACTGGTACATGCTGTTCCTCGACGGGGCCGTCCGGCTCATGCCCGGGCAGGCCGAGGTGGTCATCGCTGGGTTCACGATCCCGTTCAACGTGATCGTCCCCGCGATGGTCGTGCCGGGAGTGCTGTTCACCGCACTCGCGCTGTACCCATTCATCGAGGCGATGGCGACCGGCGACAAGCGCGTCCACCACGTGCTCGACCGCCCGCGCAACGTGCCTTTCCGCACCGCCACCGGGGTCTCGCTCCTCACGGCCTTCGTCGTGCTGATCGTCTCGGGTGCGAACGACATCCTCGCGGACCACTTCAGCCTGTCGATCAACGACATCACCTGGACCCTGCGCATCCTGCTGTTCGTGCTGCCCGCGGTGACCTTCTGGATCACCAAGCGGCTGTGCCTCGGGCTCCAGCGCAAGGACCGCGAGCTCGTGCTGCACGGCCACGAGACCGGCCGGATCGTGCGCTTCGCGAACGGCGAGTACCTCGAGGTCCACCGCCCGCTCGACGACGAGGAGCGCTGGCTGCGGGTCAACTACGACGCGCACGCCCCGCTCGAGATCGCGCCGGCACAGGACTCCCGTGGGGTACGCCGCAAGGGGTACGGTCGCGATCGCCTGCGCCAGCGCGTGTCCCGCGCGTTCTTCGAGGACCGCGTCGAGCCGGTCACCCCGGCCGAGCTCGCGGCTGCGCACTCGCACGGTGCCCACGACGCCCTGGAAGGCGCGCAGGCGCACGACGAGGCCGCCGCCGTCACTCCGGCCGCGGTCCCCGAGACGAAGGCCCTGGGCGGCGCCGTGACCGGTGGCGGACGCCGTCTGACCACCCCTGACGAGGAGATTTAGCCGGATTTTCGGAATTATTGATCTGACCAATAGGTTGGAACTGTCGAAGGCGCTCGATCCTGAGCGCCGCCCGCTTGGGGGACACCGCAAGGCCGTCCCCCCGCCGCACCCAACTGCGGCATGACGCTGGAGAGGCTCGCACCCATGGCTGTCTATACCCTTCCGGAACTGCCCTACGACTACTCGGCCCTGGAGCCGCACATCTCGGGCCGGATCATGGAGCTGCACCACGACAAGCACCACGCGGCGTACGTCGCCGGTGCGAACACCGCGCTTGAGCAGCTCGCTGAGGCACGCACGACCGGCTCGTTCGCGACCGTGACCTTCCTCGAGAAGAACCTCGTGTTCAACCTCGGCGGGCACGTCAACCACTCGGTCTTCTGGAAGAACCTGTCCCCCAACGGTGGCGACCAGCCCACGGGTGAGCTGAGCGCCGCGATCGTCGAGAACTTCGGCTCGTTCGACGGCTTCCAGAAGCACTTCACGGCCAACGCGCTGGGCATCCAGGGCTCCGGCTGGTCCGTCCTCGCCTGGGACTCCATCGGCCAGCGGCTCGTGATCGTGCAGCTGCACGACCAGCAGGGCAACATCGCCCTCGGCCTCATCCCGATCGTCGTGCTCGACATGTGGGAGCACGCCTTCTACCTGGACTACGTCAACGTCAAGGGCGACTACGTCAAGGCGTGGTGGAACATCGTCAACTGGGCCGACGCGGCCGAGCGCTTCGCCAAGGCCACGGCCCAGACGTCGGGCCTGATCGTCCCCGCCTGACAACACCCTAGAGCGACAAGACGCCGGTGACCTACGAGGTCGCCGGCGTCTTGTTTGTCTGCGGTGGGTGTCAGTGGGCGTGCTGCCCGGTGGAGAACTCGAAGACCCAGCCGCACAGGCCGACGACGCCGATCGCGACGGCGATGTAGAGCAGCCACCAGCCGATCGCCAAAGCGAGGAACGCCATGGCCGCGGCAAACGCGATGACCAGCGGCCACCAGCTCCACGGGCTGAACACGCCCTGGTCGCCCGCGCCCTGCTCGATCTCCGCGAGCGGGTCGTCCTCGGGCCGCGCGTCGATGCGCTTGGTCAGGAGGGTGAAGTACGCCCCGACCATGGCGACGAGCAGCGCCACCATCACGAGCGCGGCGGAGCCCACGGGCTCCCACCCGCTCCAGAAGCCGTACACGACGGCGCAGAGCGAGAAGAACGGCGCCATCCAGAGGAAGAGCCTGGTCTCGACCTTCATCGGTTGTCTCCCTCACGGCGATCGGAGCTGGCGCCGGCACCCTGGCCGAGCAGCTCTAGGACACCCGCGTCCGGTTCGGCGTGGTCCATCGCGGCGACCTCGGGGTGGTGCAGGTCGAAGGCAGGACGCTCGGACCGGATCCGGGGCAGCGAGGTGAAGTTGTGCCGCGGCGGGGGGCAGCTCGTGGCCCACTCGAGCGAGCCGCCGTAGCCCCACGGGTCGTCCACGGTCACCAGCGGCGCGTTGCGCCAGGTGATGTAGACGTTCCACAGGAACGGCAGGGTCGAGGCGGCCAGAATGATCGAGCCGACGGTCGACAGCTGGTTCATCCAGGTGAAGCCGTCCTGCGGCGAGTAGTCCGCGTACCGGCGCGGCATGCCCTCGACCCCGAGCCAGTGCTGGACCAGGAACGTGGTGTGGAAGCCGATGAAGGTCAGCCAGAAGTGCACCTTGCCGAGGCTCTCGTTGAGCATCCGCCCGGTGAACTTCGGCCACCAGAAGTAGAACCCGGCGAACATCGCGAACACCACGGTGCCGAAGATGACGTAGTGGAAGTGCGCGACCACGAAGTACGTGTCGGTGACGTGGAAGTCGAGCGGCGGCGCCGAGAGGATCACGCCGGTGAGCCCGCCGAACAGGAAGGTCACCATGAACCCCAGCGACCAGAGCATCGGGGTCTCGAAGGTGAGCTTGCCTCGCCACATCGTGCCGATCCAGTTGAAGAACTTCACTCCGGTCGGCACCGCGATGAGCATCGTCATCAGCGCGAAGAACGGGAGCAGGACTGCACCGGTCGCGTACATGTGGTGCGCCCAGACGGTCACGGACAGTGCGGCGATCGCGATCGTCGCGTAGATCAGGCCCTTGTAGCCGAAGATCGGCTTGCGGCTGAAGACCGGGAAGATCTCCGAGACGATGCCGAAGAACGGCAGCGCGATGATGTAGACCTCGGGGTGCCCGAAGAACCAGAACAGGTGCTGCCAGAGGATCGCGCCCCCGTTCTCGGGGTTGAACACCTGGGCGCCGAGCCGGCGGTCAGCGCCGAGGGCGAAGAGCGCGGCGGCGAGCGGCGGGAACGCCATCAGCACGAGCATGCTCGTGACCAGTATGTTCCAGGTGAAGATCGGCATCCGGAACATGGTCATGCCCGGCGCGCGCATGGTGACGACCGTGGTGATGAAGTTGACCGCACCGAGGATCGTGCCGAAACCCGTCAGGGCCAGGCCGAACACCCACAGGTCACCACCGAGCCCCGGGGAGAACGCGGCGTTCGACAAGGGGGCGTAGGCGAACCAGCCGAACGATGCGGCTCCCTGCGGGGTGAAGAAGCCGGCGCTGGCGATGAGCCCGCCGAACAGGTACAGCCAGTACGCGAACATGTTCAGCCGCGGGAAGGCGACGTCGGGCGCCCCGATCTGCAGGGGCATGATCACGTTCGCGAAGCCCGCGAACAGCGGCGTCGCGAACAGCAGCAGCATGATCGTGCCGTGCATGGTGAAGAGCTGGTTGTACTGCTCCTTGCTCGACACGAACTGCAGCCCGGGCTGGAAGAGCTCGGCGCGGATCAGCAGGGCCATCAGGCCGCCGATCGCGAAGAAGATGAACGACGTGACCAGGTACATGTACCCGATCGTCTTGTGGTCGGTCGAGGTGATCACCTTGATCACCTGGCGACCCAGGCTCTGACGCTGCGGCGTCAGACCGGGGATCGATACGGACGTGGCGGCCATCAGTTGCCCACCTTCGGCGTCTGGAGCGTGGACCCGGCATCTTGCAGGCGGCTGTACTCGAGCCCGAGCTGACCGGTCTGGCCCTTCGCCTTCAGGGCCGCCATCTGCTTGTCGTACTCGGCGCGCGAGACCACCGCGACGTTGAACAGCATCGACGAGTGCTCCTCGCCGCACAGCTCGGCGCACTTGCCCGCGTACACACCCTCGCGGGTGGGCACGATCTGGAACTTGTTGGTCCGGTTGGGGATCACGTCGAGCTTGTACAGGAACGCGGGCACCCAGAACGAGTGGATGACGTCACGGGAGTTGAGCACGAACTCGACCCGCTCGTCGACCGGCAGGTAGAGCGTCGGGACCTTCTTCAGGCTCCCGTCGGCGGAGACGTCCTCGGACTGCACGCCGGTCTCGTAGACGTCCTCGTCCACGTAGTTGAAGTCCCAGCTCCACTGCTTGCCGATCACCTGGACCGTGTGGTCGGGCGTGTGCGTGGTGACGTCGGTGATCGCGTTCATGTCACGCGCCGTGTAGAAGTACAGGACCCCGATCATGAGGACCGGCAGGATCACGTACATGATCTCGAGGGGCACGTGGTAGCGCAGCTGGACCGGCAGGGTGTCGTCGTTCTTGCGCTTGCGGTAGACGACGACGCTCCACAGGATGAGCCCCCAGGTGAGGACACCCACCGCGAGCGCGGCCTCCCAGGACCCGACCCACAGGCTCGTGATCCGGCCCGTCTGGTTGGTCACCTGGCCATCGCTGTACCCCGGCAGGAAGCCACGCTGGGCTTCCGCAGAGCAGCCAGTGAGCACGATCGCGGCCAGCGCGACGACCGTCGCCAGCCTCAGAGCGGGGCGCCGGTGTCTGCGGGGAGAATCCGAGTGCAAGGTACGACCTCTCGCGTCACGTCCCAGAGCGGCGGCCGGATCGACAGCGTCGCTGATGCGGGACCTTGGTCCTCGTCTCGCGCATAGTAGCGTGCATCTGGCTCGGTGCGCGGGCAGATTCCGGGCCTTTGTAGCGGCTCGCCGACGGACCCCGGGCCCGCTGCCGGCCGGCGCGGGCGCTAGCGTGCGGGGGTGAGCAGCGAAGGCACCATTTCGTCCCCCCGCAAGCCCCGAGGGGTGTGACGCACGCCATGACGATCCGACGGGTATTCCTGGACGCTGCCGGCCGCGCGCCGCTGCAGCCGGCGGCTCGCGCCGCCTTCGACGCGGCCCTGGACGAGGGGTGGGCCGACCCTCGCCGGCTGCACTCCGAGGGGCGCCGCGCACGGGCCCTGCTCGACGGGGCACGGGCCGCCCTGGCCTCCTCGCTGGGCGCCCGGACCGAAGAGGTCTTCCTGTCCGGGTCGCACACCGCGTCGCTGCACGCGGCCGTGGTCGGCATCGCGCGCGGACGACGGCGGACGGGTCGCGACATCGTGGTTGGTGCGGTCGAGCGGGCGGCCGTCCTGGCCGCCGCCGACCTCGCCGTGGCCGAGGCCTGGGGTCCGGCCACCCCCGGTGCCGCGCCGGGCCGCCGGGTCACGGTCGGGGTCGATGCCCTCGGCCGGGTGGACGCCGAGGCGATGGCTCGCGCCGTCGCGACTCCCGGCGTCGGGCTCGCCGCGCTCCAGGTCGCCAACGGTGAGGTCGGCACCCTGCAGCCCGTCGCGTCGGTCGCGGCCGCTGCCCGTAGCGCCCGGGTGCCGCTGCTGGTCGACGCGGGCGCCGCCGTCGGGCATGCGGACCTCCCGGCCGACTGGGACGCCCTCGCGGCCGATCCTGGGGACTGGGGCGGTCCCGGTGGGCTGGGAGTGCTCGCGGTGCGCGCGGGGGTGCGGTGGGCGCCGAGCTGGCCGTCCGACGAGGACGCGTGGTTCCCCGGCGGCGTGAGTGTCCCGGCGGCTCTCGCGGCGGCCGTGGCGCTCGAGCACGCCATCGCCGACCGCGCCGCCGTCGCAGCGACCCAGCGCCGGCTCGTCGACCGGATCCGGGCGACGGTCGCGTCGACGGTGCCCGACGTCGCGGTCGTGGGCGACCCGGACGGAAGGCTGCCCCACGTGGTCACGTTCTCGTGCCTCTTCGTCGACGGCGAGGCGCTCCTGGGCGAGCTCGACCGGGCGGGCTTCGCGGTCGGCTCGGGCTCGGCGTGCACGTCGAGCGCGCTCGAGCCGAGCCACGTGCTGGCCGCGATGGGCGTGCTGACCCACGGCAACGTGCGGCTCACGCTGCCGCCCGACGTGACCGACGACGACGTCGACCGCTTCCTGGCCGTGCTGCCCGCGGCGGTCGCCCGGGTGCGCGACGTGCTCGGGGTGCGCGACCTGTGACGGACCGAGCGCCGGAGCCGGGAACCGGTCCCGCAGCAGCGCCGGAGCCGATCGTCGTGGACGCGCGTCGGCTGCGCTGCCCGCTGCCCGTGATCGAGCTCGCCAAGGCGGCCCGCGACGTCGCGACGGGCACCGTGCTGACGGTGCTCACCACGGACCCGGCGGCCCGGCACGACGTGCCCGCCTGGGCGCGCATGCGGGGCCACACGCTGGTCTCGATCGTCGCGGTGCCCGACGGCGACCGGCCGGGCACCGGCGAGACGCTCGCCATCACCGTGCGCACCCACCCCTGACAGCACAACGTCCGAGCGCTGAGGTCCTGTCGGACGTCAGCGCTCGGACGTGGTGGGTGGTGCTGAGCTGATTCGGGCTGGATCAGCCGAACGAGCCGCCGCAGGCGCACGAGCTGCCCGCGTTCGGGTTGTCGATCGTGAAGCCCTGCTTCTCAATCGTGTCCGCGAAGTCGATCGTCGCGCCGTCGAGGTACGGCACGCTCATGCGGTCCACGACGACCTCGACGCCGTCGTAGTCGCGCAGGGCGTCGCCGTCGAGCACGCGCTCGTCGAAGTACAGCTGGTAGATCAGGCCGGAGCAGCCGCCAGGCTGCACCGCGACACGCAGGCGGAGGTCGTCACGACCCTCCTGCTCCAGCAGGCTGCGGATCTTGGCCGCCGCCACGTCGCTGAGCTTGACGCCGTGCGTCGCGGTCTCGGTGGTGGTCTCGGTGGTCTCGCTCATCATCACTCCGAAGGTCTCGACGGTCCCCAGGACGCAGTTACTCCCGGAGCGCTCGTTATCGGGTCAACAGCACGCACGCGCCCGAATGTTCCCGATCAGACTACGTCGACTTCCCCGAACCCGGCAGTAGCCGGATCCGCGTGGTCAGTGCGACCAGGTCCGGGCCACACGCTCGGACCGGTCGGCCAGCGTTCCCGCGGGATCGGCGAACGCGGCGGCGACCTGGTCGGGGGTCTCGGCGACGGCGTAGGCACCGGCGATCCCGGCCGCGCCCCACTCCCGCCGTCCGACCTCGACCTGGCCGGCGATCACGACCGTCGGCACCCCGCTCGCGAGCGCGGCCTGCGCGACGGCGGCGACCACCTTGCCGTGCAAGGACTGCCAGTCGAGCCTGCCCTCCCCCGTCACCACGAGGTCGGCGACGGCGATGCGTGCGGCCAGGCCGACGCCGTCGGCCACGAGGCCCGAGCCGGACACGATCCGGCCGCCCAGCAGGGCGAGCGCGAAGCCCAGCCCACCGGCCGCACCCGCGCCCGGCAGCCCCGTGAGCCGCGCGGCCGGCGACGCGGTGCGGGCCGACGCGAGCAGGTCGGGTCGCACGGCGTCGGGGCCGAGCGCCGTGACGGCGGTGTGCGCGAAGTGCCCGAGCGCGCGCTCGAGCTCCTGGGCCTGCTCGGGCGTCGCGCCCTTCTGCGGGGCGAAGCCGGCGCTCGCGCCGTGCAGGCCGAGCAGCGGCACGTCCACGTCGGTCGCGACCAGCAGCTCGATCCCGGCCAGCGACTCGCGCAGCGCGCCGAGCCCGGTCAGGTCGCTCGCCGTGACCAGCCCGAGCGGCCCGCCCCCGTGGGTCAGCAGGTCGGAGGGGTTCCCGTCCGGCGCGGCGCCCACGCCGAGCGCGGCGAGCATGCCCGCACCGGCGTCGTTCGTGGCCGAGCCACCCAGGCCGACGACGATCCGGGTGGCGCCCGCCTCGAGCGCCACCCGGAGCAGCTCGCCGACGCCGTACGTCGTGGTGACGGTGGGGTCACGCCGGTCGGGGGCCACGAGCGCGAGCCCGGCGGCCTGCGCGGACTCCAGGTACGCGGTGCGCACGCCGTCGGGCCCGTCGACGACCAGGACGGCGGCCGGGACGGCGTCGTGCAGCGGCGAGCGCACCGTGGCGGCCAGCAGCTCACCGCCCAGGCTCGCGCGCACGGCGTCCAGGAAACCGGGGCCGCCGTCGGCCAGCGGGCACAGGTCGAGCTCGTCGTGGGGGGCGGACCGGAGCCAGCCGTCTCGCAGGGCGATGGCGGCCTCGTGGGCCGTGAGGGTTCCGCCGAAGCAGTCAGGGGCGATCACTACGCGCATGCGCTGGATCCTGGCACAGGCCGCTCGCGGGCCGGTGCCGCCGGGTCCGGAGCCTCGGGCCGGGAGCCGTCCGGGCATCTCGCGGCACCGCGGCTCGGATTGTTCGGGGCTGTTGTGGGAAGATTGGACCTGTGAGCCCCACCGCCACCACCCCCTTCATCGAGCCCGCCCCGTCGGCCCTGCTGCTGCTCGGGCGCGGCGTCGACCTCGCCTCCGAGCGCGGGGTGGAGTGCGTGGGCGCGCTTCCCGCCGCCAGCGACCCCGACCTCGTCGAGCGGGCGCGCGCGGCCCGCGCCGCCCTCGGTACCCGGGTGTTCGTGCTCGGCCACCACTACCAGCGCGACGAGGTGATCGACTTCGCCGACGTCACGGGCGACTCGTTCAAGCTCGCCCGCGAGGCAGCGGCCCGCCCGGAGGCCGAGTCCATCATCTTCTGCGGCGTGCACTTCATGGCGGAGTCGGCCGACATCCTCACGTCCGACGCGCAGCAGGTGCTCCTGCCCGACCTCGCCGCGGGCTGCTCGATGGCCGACATGGCCGCGATCAACCAGGTCGAGGACGCATGGGACGTGCTCACCGATGCCGGGATCGCCGAGCAGTGCGTGCCCGTGACGTACATGAACTCCTCCGCGGCCATCAAGGCGTTCACCGGTCGGCACGGCGGGACGGTGTGCACGTCGTCGAACGCGCACGTGGCGCTGAAGTGGGCGTTCGACAAGGTCGGCGGCGTGGGCGGCACCGGGAAGGTGCTCTTCATGCCCGACCAGCACCTGGGCCGCAACACCGCGGTGCGCGAGCTCGGGCTCTCGCTCGCCGACTGCGTGGTGTTCGACCCGCGCAAGCCGAACGGCGGGCTGAGCGCCGACGAGCTGGCCGCGGCCCGGATGATCCTGTGGCGCGGGCACTGCTCGGTGCACGGCCGGTTCTCCGAGCGCAACGTGCGCGACATCCGCGCTGCCGTGCCGGACGTCAACGTCCTGGTGCACCCCGAGTGCACGCACGAGGTCGTCGAGGCGGCCGACTACGTGGGCTCGACGGAGTACATCATCAAGACCCTCGACGCGGCCGAGCCCGGGACCGCCTGGGCGCTGGGCACCGAGCTCAACCTCGTGCGCCGCCTCGCGCTGGCGCACCCGGACAAGCGCGTGCACTACTTGGACTCGACCGTGTGCTTCTGCTCGACCATGAACCGCATCGACCTGCCACACCTCGTCTGGATGATGGAGTCCCTCGTCGCCGGGCGCACGGTGAACCGCATCGTCGTCGACGCCGACGATGCGCACTGGGCCAAGGTGGCCCTCGATCAGATGCTCGCGCTGCCCGGCCACTGACGGTCGCAGCGAACGCACAGACTGCGCCGACGCCGACGCACTGGAGGTGGCCCGATGAGCACCGGCAGCACGTTGCGGGTAGGCATCTTCGTGTTCGACGACGCGGAGGAGCTCGACGTCGTCGGGCCCTACGAGGTGCTGACCGCGTGGGCCGCGCTGTCGGACCTGCGGCCCGAGGTGCTCACGTTCTCGTCCGACGGCGCGGGCGTCCGCCTGGCCAAAGGCCTGCGGATCGTGCCCGACCGGGCCGCCTACGACATCGGCCCCCTGCACGTCGTGGTCTACCCCGGCGGGCGGGGCACCCGGGCGATGGTCAAGGACCCCGTCCACCTCGACTGGGTCCGGGGCCTGCGCACCGAGGTGCCCCTGATGACGAGCGTGTGCACGGGCGCGCTCGTGCTCGCGGCGGCCGGCCTGCTCGCCGGGCGGCCGGCGACGACCCACTGGGGCGCGTTCGACGAGCTCGCGGAGATCGATCCGAGCGTGCTGCCCGACACCGAGGCGCGCTTCGTGGACGACGGCGATGTGATCACCTCCGCGGGCGTCTCCGCCGGGATCGACATGGCGCTGCACCTCGTGGCCCGGCTGGACAACCGCACTGTGGCCGCGCAGGTGCGCCGCGCGATCCAGTACGAGCCCGGCCCGCCGGTCTGACCGACCCGATCCCCACGCGCCGGCTGCTCGCACCGATACCGCCCCGGCGGCGAGTTCACATGGCACGATCGCGCTCATGAATCGGCTGCTGCGCCTTGCCTGGATCGTTGCCCGCGCCCGCTCGGACGCGCGGCGGCACGGCGGGCCGCAGGGCGAGCCCCTGGCCGACCAGCGCACCGCGCTGCGCGTGCTGCCGAACGACCTCGACCTGCTGCGGCACATGAACAACGGCGTGTACCTGTCCCTGATGGACCTCGGCCGCGTCGACATGCTGGTCCGCACCGGCGTGCACGACGCGGTGTCCGCCCGCGGGTGGTACCCCGTGGTGGTCGGCGAGTCCATCCGCTTCCGGCGCTCGCTGCAGCTCTGGGAGCGGTTCGAGATCATCACCCGCGTGCTCGGCTGGGACGACCGGGTGGTCTACCTCGAGCAGGTATTCGAGCGCCGCAGCGCCGCCGGCGAGCCGGAGGTCGTCGCGGAGGCGATCGTTGCAGCCCGGTTCCTCGCCCGCACCGGCGGCGGCGTCCCGGCCCCGGACGTCGCCGAGGCCTTCGGCGCGGACCGCGAGAGCCCGATCCTCCCCGAAGAGGTCACGGCCTGGAACAGCTCCCTCCACCGCAGGTAACCGACCCACCGCACCCCACCAGAGTCGGGCCAGGCCGGACAGGTGCCGGGCAGGCGTGGGCCGGGCCGGTGCCGGGGTGGGCCAAAAGACGGCCCGCGAACTCGGAGGTTTGCCTCGAACTCGGACACTGCAGTGTCCTAGTTCGGAGGAATCCTCCGAGTTCGCGGGTCGGGGTTTGCCGGGAGTGGGGTGGGGGTTAGGGCTGGGCCAGCTTTTTGAGGAGGAGGGTTTCGGCCAGGATGACCTTTTCCAGCTCCGCCAGGTGGACGGACTCGTTCGCGCCGTGGGCGCGGGAGTCGGGGTCCTCGACGCCGGTGACCAGGATCGCGGCGTTCGGGAACGTCTCGAGCAGGTCCGCGATGAACGGGATCGAACCGCCGATGCCGATGTCGACCGGAGCGGTGCCCCAGGCCTCCTCGAAGGCCCAGCGGGCGACCCGCATGGCCTCGGAGTCCGACGGCGCCTTGAACGGGCGGCCGAGGTCGCCCGGCGTCACGGTGACCCGCGAGCCGAACGGCGCGTGCTCGACCAGGTGGGTGCGCAGCGCCTCGAACGCCGCGGCCGGGTCCTGACCGGGCGCGATCCGCAGCGAGAGCTTGGCGCTCGCGCGCGGCACGACCGTGTTCGACGACATCGCGATGCTGGGCGCGTCGATGCCGATCACGGCCAGCGCCGGGCGCGTCCACAGGCGGGCGGTGAGCGGCCCGGTCCCGGCCAGGTGGGCGCCGTCGATCAGGTGGGCGTCGGCGCGCAGCTCGGCCTCGTCATAGTCGACGACCGGGTCCGGCGCGCTGACCAGGCCCGCGATGGCGACGTTGCCGGCGTCGTCGTGCAGGGTCGCGATCAGGCGGGAGAGCAGCGTCAGGGCGTCGAGCACCGGCCCGCCGAACATCCCGGAGTGCACCGCGTGGTCGAGGACGGCGACCTCGACGGTGAGGTCCACGAGCCCGCGCAGCGAGGTGGTCAGGCCGGGGACGCCGACCTTCCAGTTGGCCGAGTCGGCCACGACGATGACGTCGGCGGCGAGCAGGTGGGCGTACTGCGCGAGGAACGGGCCGAAGGACGGCGAGCCGACCTCCTCCTCACCCTCCACGAACACGCTCACGCCGATCTCGAGCTCGTCGGCGAGCACCCGCAGGGCTCCGACGTGGGCGATCACGCCGGCCTTGTCGTCCGCCGCGCCGCGTCCGTACAGGCGACCGTCGCGCTCGGTCGGCTCGAACGGGACGGTGTCCCAGGTCTCGTCCGGGCCGGGCGGCTGGACGTCGTGGTGCGCGTAGAGCAGCACGGTCGGGGCACCGGCGGGCGCCGGCCGGCGCGCGATCACCGCGGGCGCACCCTGGCGCCCGTCGGGCATCGTCGCGGTGAGGATCTGCACCTCGGGCATGCCCACGCCGCGCAGCAGCGCGGCGACCGCCGTCGCGCTCGCGGCGACGTGCGCCTGGTCGAAGGCGGCGCTCGAGACGCTCGGGATGCGCACCAGCGCCTCGAGGTCGGCGCGCAGCCCGGGGAAGGCGGCCGCGACGCGCTGGCGCAGGAGTTCGGTGGGGGTCGTGCTCGGCTCGGTCACGGGCGACCACGCTACCCCCGGGCCTCGACTATCCTGGGTGCGTGCTCTTCCGTAGCAAGCCGACGACACCCGACAAGTCCACCGCGACCCTCAACGGCGCGGCGGGTTCCGAGCGCGCCGAGCAGGCGGGCAAGGGACACCCCACGCCGAAGCGCAAGACCTCCGAGGCGCTGAACAAGCGCCCGCTGGTCCCGGCCGACCGCAAGGCTGCCGGCAAGTCGGCGCGGGTGGCGAACCGCGCGCAGCGCGACCGCGAGTACCAGGCGATGCAGACCGGCGACGAGCGCTACCTGCCGGCCAAGGACAAGGGTCCCGTGCGGCGCTACGTGCGCGACCACGTCGACGCCCGCTGGAACCTCGGCGAGTTCTTCCTGCCGATCGCGATGATCTTCGTCCTCGCGACCTTCGCGTTCGCGAAGGACCGGCTCCTGTCCGTCATCATCATTTTCGCGCTGTACTTCGTGGTGATCGTGACGATGATCGACGCGTTCGTCATGTGGCGGGGCCTCAAGAAGAAGCTGTACGCGAAGTTCGGCGCGGACTCCTACCTCAAGGGCTTGGCGATGTACGCGATCATGCGCGGCTTCCAGATCCGCCGGGCGCGGCTGCCCAAGCCCATGGTCAAGCACGGCGAGTACCCGGCCTGAGCCCACGCGCCGTCGGCGCATGCTGCGGGCCGTAGGGTCGGTGGCATGGTCAACCATCGCTATCTGGGCAACTCCGGGCTGAAGATCTCGGAGATCACGTACGGCAACTGGCTCACGCACGGCTCGCAGGTCGAGAACGACGCCGCCACGGCGTGCGTGCGGGCGGCGCTCGACGTCGGCATCACGACCTTCGACACCGCGGACGTCTACGCGAACACCGCCGCCGAGACCGTGCTCGGCGACGCGCTCCGGGGCGAGCGACGCGAATCGGTCGAGGTGTTCACGAAGGTGTACTGGCCGACCGGTCCCGGCGGCCCCAACGACTGCGGGCTCTCGCGCAAGCACATCATGGAGTCGATCAACGGCTCGCTGACCCGCCTGCGCACCGACTACGTCGACCTGTACCAGGCCCACCGGTACGACACCGAGACCCCCCTCGAAGAGACGATGCAGGCGTTCGCCGACATCGTCCGCCAGGGCAAGGCCCTCTATATCGGCGTCAGCGAGTGGACCGCCGACCAGATCCGCGCCGGCCACGCCCTGAGCAAGGAGCTCGGCTTCCAGCTCATCTCGAGCCAGCCGCAGTACTCGATGCTGTGGCGCGTGATCGAGCCCGAGGTCGTCCCGACCTCGCGCGAGCTCGGCATGTCCCAGATCGTCTGGTCGCCGGTGGCGCAGGGCGTGCTGACCGGCAAGTACGTTCCCGGTCAGCCGCTGCCCGCCGGCTCGCGCGCCACCGACACGAAGGGCGGCGCCGACATGATCAAGCGGTTCATGAACGACGACGTCCTGACCCGGGTCCAGGGTCTGCGTCCGATCGCCGCGGAGCTCGACCTGTCGCTCGCGCAGCTCGCGGTCGCCTGGGTGCTCCAGAACGACAACGTCGCGGCCGCCCTGATCGGCGCCTCGCGGCCCGAGCAGGTCGTCGAGAACGCCAAGGCGTCCGGCGTCACGATCCCGGCCGAGCTGCTCGCGCGCATCGACGAGGTGCTCGGCGACGTCGTCGTGCGCGATCCCGGCATGACGACCCGCACGGCTCCGAAGACCCGCCCGGTCTGAGTCGACGTTCGAGTTCGCTGGTCCGGGTCGAGTTCGCTGATCCGGACCGGCGAACTCGCCACAAATCAGCGAACTCAGCAGCTTGGGACGGACGACGTCGATCCGGACCAGCGAACTCAGCCGGTTCGGGCCGTCCGGGATCAGCGGGGCGGGAGCGTCAGGCGCGGCAGGAGGGCGTGGACTATCGGGCCGATCGCGAGGGCGTAGACGATCGTCGCCCAGCCCACCGTGCCGCCGAGCAGCCAGCCGAACGCGACCACCACGACCTCGATCACCACGCGGACCAGCCCCACCGGTCGGCCGGTGCGGGCCACGAGGCCGGTCATGAGCCCGTCGCGGGGCCCGGGGCCCATCCGCGCGCCGATGTACAGCGCGGTCGCGAGCCCGTTGAGGATGATCCCGGCGGCGGTCAGCCCGACCAGGGCGGGCCAGGCGAGCTCAGGCAGCCGTGCGAGGACGGCGAGGAACGGGTCCACGAGCAGCCCGATGACCAGCACGTTCGCCACGGTCCCGAACCCGGGCCGCTGCCGCAGCGGGATCCAGCACGCCAGCACCGCCACGCTCAGGACGATCACCGCCGTCCCGAAGCTCCAGCCGAGCTGGCGCGCGACGCCCTGGCTCAGCACGTCCCAGGGCATGTTGCCCGTCTGGGCGTGCACGATCAGCGCGATGGACACCGCGTACAGCACGAGGCCGGCGAACAGCTGAGACCCGCGGCGCACCCACCCCACCCGCGGGCCGGTCACCGACGTCGGCGTCGCGGCGGCAGAGGGGATGCGAGCGTCGACGGCGATGTCGTCCGCCTCGCCGCCCGACCGGGCGTCGGCAGCACTCGCACGCGTCGGGCCGTCCGCCGCGCTCATGGGAGCCGCAGCGCCACCGGGGCCGCGGCCGCCGCGCCGTCGTGCATCAGACGCGCGACGGTGACGGACTGGCGGGCGAGGTCGCGCCAGTTCTCCCCCAGCCACTGCTCCGCGTCGAACTGGTTGCCGAAGACCGGGCTGATCGGACGGTCGAGGATCCGGCCGGAGGTGTCCTCGAGCACCCATTCCCACTGTGCGCGGATCATGCCGCCACCGCCGCGGTGTGCAGGCGGTGGGCGTCGGCCGCGAGCGCCCGGTTGATCCGGGAGGCCCACAGCGGACCGCGGTAGATGAACCCGGTGTAGCCCTGCACGAGCGTGGCGCCGACCGCGAGGTACTCCCGCGCGTCCGCCGACGCCGTGATGCCACCGACGCCGATGATGACCGGCTCGGCCCCGAGCCGGGTGCGCAGCCGCGCGACGACGTCCAGCCCGCGGGAGAGCAGCGGCGGCCCGGACAGGCCGCCCTCGCCGTACGTGTGCGCGATCGTCGTGTTCACCGCCACCACCCCATCGAGGCCGAGCTCTGTCACGAGGTCGGCGATCGCGTCGACGTCGTCGTCGGACAGGTCAGGCGCGATCTTGACCAGCAGCGGGACCCGGACGCCGGGCCCGCGCGGCGACGGCGCGTCGTCGGCGGCGGCCCGCACCGCCACGAGGATCGGGCGCAGCGCCTCGACGGACTGGAGGTCGCGCAGCCCGGGGGTGTTGGGCGAGGAGACGTTCACGACGAGGTAGTCCGCGTACGGCGTCAGCAGCCGGGCGGACGTGGCGTAGTCGGCGGCGGCCTCGGCGGCGGGCGTGACCTTGGTCTTGCCGATGTTCACGCCGACGACGAGCGCCCGGCCGGCGGGAGTCGCGCGCAGGCGCCGCAGGCGGGTGGCGACGGCGGCCGCACCCTCGTTGTTGAAGCCCATCCGGTTGCGGATCGCGTGCGAGTCGAGCACGCGCCACAGCCGCGGCTGCGGGTTGCCCGGCTGGCCGTGCGCGGTGATGGTCCCCACCTCGACGAACCCGAAGCCGAGCATCGTCAGGCCGTGTACGGCGACGGCGTTCTTGTCGAAGCCGGCTGCCAGCCCGAACGGGGCGGGGAAGTCGATCCCCATCGCGTGGACCTGAGCGGCGGGACCGGCGGCCAGGGCACGCCGGACCACCGCGGCGAGCGGCGGGACCGCGGCTACGGCCCGGATCGCGCCGAAGCCGAGCCGGTGGGCGCGTTCGGGGTCCATCCGTCGGAACAGGAGGTTGAACAGGAGCGGGTACACGCCGCCCAACCTAGCCGTCAGGACGCCGGGTCGGGGGTCGGTGTTCGTGGTGGTTTCGTCCGCCGGAGCCAGAGCAGCCCGAGCACGGGCAGCACGAGCGGCACGAACCCGTAGCCCTGACCGAATGCCGACCACACCGTGGCTCGCTGGAACGCGGCCGGATCGGCCAGCGAGAACGCGCCGACCACGAGCACACCGACCAGCTCGATGCTCACGGCCACGGTCGCGAGCCGGTGCCGGCCGCGGGCCAGCGCGAGCGTCGCGACGATGTAGATGACGGCGGCCAGCGCCGACAGACCGTAGGCGAGCGGCGCCTGGTGCCAGTTGCTCACGAGCTGGAACCCCGCCCGCCCGGTCGCAGCCAGCGCGAAGACCGCGTAGACGGCCACCAGGACGCGACCGGGCCCGGTCGCGGTCGACGGGGTGGGGACGGGCTGCACGTTCACTGCGCGCCCCACACCTGGAGCAGCCGCCACTGCATGAAGGCGATCGTCAGGGATGCAACGAGCAGCACGACCGAGCTCCAGCGGGTGCGCTCCGCGAAGGCCCAGGCGGCCGCGAGCGGCAGGATGATCAGCGAGCACGCGACGTACCCCCAGAACGTGGCCAGCTCGGCGACCTCCGCGCCGCGCAGCACGACGACGATCGCGACGACCGCCTGCACCGCCAGGACGCCCTCGACCACCGCGGCTCCCCACAGCTGGCGCAGCACCACGGCACGGTCCTGCACGGCGAACACGGCCGCCCAGACCGCGAGGAGGGCCGCCAGCAGCACGACGATGAGCGCGAGGGGGGTGAGCACGGACGCCACAGTAGTGCGGGCATCGCGCGAGCACAGGCACTCGGCGAGCGCGCCCAAGGACGCCGTCGGGCGCGGCGACTACGATCGACGAGTGCCCCTGACCCTGACCTCCAAAGACCCCGCCCGCCTCGCGGCCGACGCTCTCGTCGTCGCGACGGCCTCGACCGACGACGGCGTCGTGCTCGTGGGAGCCGACCTGCTCCCCGCCGCGCTGCGCAACCAGATCCTGCGCGCGGCGGTGACGCTGGGAATCTCCGGCGCCGCCGACGAGGTGTGCAAGCTCCCCAGCGCCGGGGAGCTCGCCGCCCCCGTCCTCGTGCTCACGGGCCTCGGCGCCCGGGCCGACCACTACTCCCCCGAGACCCTGCGCCGCGCGGCCGGTGCCGCGACGCGCTCGCTCGCCGGCGCAGCGTCGGTCGCCGTGGCCCTCCCGGCCGACGACGCCGAGAACCTCGCCGCCGTAGCCGAGGGCGCCCTGCTCGGGGCCTACGGCTTCACGCGGTACCGCGACGCGAAGGCGACCGCCAAGGCCGCCCCGGTCGCGGCGATCGAGATCGTCACGCCGCTCGCCGGGGACGCCGGGGCCAAGGCCGCCGTCGCCCGCGCCGAGGCGATCGCCGCCGCGGTCCACGGCACGCGCGACCTGATCAACGCCGCGCCGAACGACCTGTACCCCGAGGCGTTCGCCGACCTCGCCAAGGCTGCGGTCAAGGGCACGAGCGTGAAGATCACGGTGCTCGACGAGAAGGCGCTCGCCGCGGGCGGCTTCGGCGGCATCCTCGCCGTCGGGCAGGGGTCCGCGCGCGGGCCGCGCCTGGTCAAGCTCACCTACTCCCCCTCGCGCCCGACGGCGAAGGTCGCGCTGGTCGGCAAGGGCATCACGTTCGACTCGGGCGGCATCTCGATCAAGCCGGCCGCCGGCATGGAAGCCATGAAGTCGGACATGTCCGGGGCCGCCGCCGTGCTGCACACCGTGATCGCCGCGGCGCGTCTCGAGCTGCCGGTCGCCGTGACGGGCTGGCTCTGCATCGCGGAGAACATGCCATCGGGCTCGGCCCAGCGCCCCTCCGACGTCATCACGATCCGCGGGGGCAAGACCGTCGAGGTGCTCAACACCGACGCCGAGGGCCGCCTGGTCCTGGCCGACGGCCTCGTGGCCGCGGTCGAGGAGAAGCCCGACGTCGTGCTCGACATCGCGACGCTCACCGGCGCCCAGATGGTCGCCCTCGGCACCCGGGTCTCGGGCGTGATGGGGACCGACGACGTGCGCGCCGAGGTCGTGACGGCAGCCGAGACCGCTGGCGAGCTGTTCTGGCCGATGCCGCTGCCCGAGGACCTGCGCCCGGGGCTCAACTCGAAGTTCGCCGACCTCGCGAACATCTCCGACCGCTGGGGCGGCATGCTCACCGCGGCGCTGTTCCTGCGGGAGTTCGTCGGGACGACGCCGTGGGCGCACCTCGACATCGCCGGGCCGGCCTACAACGAGAAGGCCCCGCACGGGTACACGCCTGTCGGCGGGACCGGTGTCGGCGTGCGGACCATGCTCGCGGTCATCGAGTCGCGGGCCACCAAGAAGTAGGAGCCCGACCCGCGGTACGCCGCGGTCAGAACATCGCGCGGCCGACGTCGCCAGGATCCGCCCGACCGGGGCGCGAACCTGGCGACGTCGTCGTTTGCTGCTGCGTCAACTTCTGCTGCTTGGCGCGCTTGGCCAGGATCCGCTGGCGGCTGGACCAGTCCCGCATGCGCTGGGGGTAGCCGGTGCGGTTGACCTCGTAGATCGGGATGCCCAGGTCGTGGGCGAGCCCGCGGGCGGCGCGCGCGTCCGGCACCCTGCGACGGGTCCACTCGCCGGTCGTGGCGATGAGCATGAGCGTCATCGGGGTCGAGCTCGTCACCGGCTCGATGTAGGCCTCGACGCCGACCTGCGTGCGCACGAACTCCCGGAAGTGCTCGACCGTGGCGTGCTGCGCCTCGCGGGCGGAGGGCTGGGCGGTCGCGCCGCTGGCGCGCTTTCGACGGAAGAACAGGCGCATCGGCACAGAATAACCGCCGTGTCTGGGGAAACGCTGAGGGTTGCCCGAACAGATCAAGACATGGGATGAATGTTCTGAGCCTCACACAAACTGGTCCCCCATCTGGTTAGGGGCGAGGCATCGGCGGTGACAAGATGGGCCGCGAGCATCGACATCAGACCCGCAGCCTGCGTCGGAGGAGTTTCACGTGGCGGACACGAACGGCACTGTTTTTGACATCGTCATCCTGGGCGGAGGCAGCGGCGGGTACGCCACCGCCCTGCGCGGCGCGCAGCTGGGCCTCAAGGTCGCCCTCGTCGAGGGCGGCAAGCTCGGCGGGACCTGCCTGCACAACGGGTGCATCCCGACCAAGGCCCTGCTGCACGCGGCCGAGCTGGCCGACAACGCTCGGGAGGGCGCGCAGTTCGGCGTCCACACCACGCTGGACCACATCGACATGTTCGGCGTCAACGCGTACAAGGACGGCGTCGTCGCCCGGCTCTACAAGGGGCTGCAGGGACTGGTCAAGTCCCGCGCCGTGACCGTCATCGAAGGCTGGGGCAAGCTCGTCGCCCCCGACGCCGTCGAGGTGAACGGCGAGCGCATCGTCGGGCGCAACATCGTGCTCGGTACCGGCTCCTACGCCCGGTCGCTGCCCGGTCTCGAGATCGGCGGCCGCGTCATCACGTCCGACCAGGCGCTCCAGCTCGACTGGGTGCCCAAGTCCGTGGTGGTGCTCGGCGGGGGCGTGATCGGCTCCGAGTTCGCGAGCGTCTGGAAGTCCTTCGGGACCGACGTCACGATCGTCGAGGCGCTCCCCCACCTCGTGCCGAACGAGGACCTCGCCCTGTGCAAGGCGTTCGAGCGCGCGTTCCGCAAGCGCGGCATCAACTTCAACCTCGGCGTGCGGTTCGCCGGCGTCACCCAGGACGACTCGGGCGTGCACGTCTCGCTCGAGGACGGCAAGACGTTCGACGCCGACCTGCTGCTGGTCGCCGTCGGCCGCGGCCCGAACACCGCCGGCCTCGGGTACGAGGAGCAGGGCCTGACCCTGGACCGCGGGTTCGTCATCACGAACGACCGCCTGCACACCGGCGTCGGCAACATCTACGCCGTCGGAGACATCGTCCCGGGCCTGCAGCTCGCGCACCGCGGGTTCGCCCAGGGGATCTTCGTCGCGGAGGAGATCGCCGGCCTCGCGCCGGTCACCATCGTCGAGTCCGGCATCCCGCGCGTCACCTACTCCGAGCCCGAGGTCGCCTCGGTAGGGCTGACCGAGGCCAAGGCCAAGGAGATCCACGGGGACGACGGCGTCGAGACGCTCGAGTACAACCTCGGCGGCAACGGCAAGAGCCAGATCCTCGGCACCACGGGGTTCGTCAAGCTCGTCCGCCAGAAGGACGGGCCCGTGATCGGCGTGCACATGATCGGTTCGCGCGTCGGTGAGCTCATCGGAGAAGGACAGCTGATCGTGAACTGGGAGGCGTACCCGGAAGACGTCGCCACCCTGGTCCACGCCCACCCCACCCAGAACGAAGCGCTCGGCGAGGCCCACCTGGCCCTCGCCGGCAAGCCGCTGCACGCCCACAACTGACCCCACGATCGAAGGAGACACGAGCGGTCATGGCTGACTCCGTGCAGATGCCGGCGCTCGGTGAGAGCGTCACCGAGGGAACCGTCACCCGTTGGCTCAAGGCAGTCGGCGACACCGTCGCCCTCGACGAGCCCCTGCTTGAGGTGTCGACCGACAAGGTCGACACCGAGATCCCGTCGCCCTTCGCGGGCGTGCTCGAGCAGATCCTGGTCCAGGAGGACGAGACCGTCGAGGTCGGCACCGCGCTCGCGGTGATCGGCACCGGCGCGAACGCCCCCGCCGCGGCCGCTCCCGCCGAACAGGCGCCGGCCGAGGCAGCCCCCGTGGCCGCCGCGCCGGTCGAGGCGGCCCCGGTCGCCGTCGCACCCGAGCCCGTCGCACCCCAGGCCGCGCCGGCCGAGGCCGCGGGCGCCGAGGGTGCCCGGGTGACGATGCCGGCGCTCGGCGAGTCTGTGACCGAGGGCACCGTCACCCGGTGGCTCAAGGCCGTAGGCGAGGCCGTCGCGGTCGACGAGCCCCTCCTCGAGGTCTCCACCGACAAGGTCGACACCGAGATCCCGTCCCCGTTCGCGGGGACGCTGCTGCAGATCCTCGTCCAGGAGGACGAGACCGTAGCGGTCGGCACCGCGCTCGCGGTGCTCGGCACCGGGGCAGCGCCGACGGCGGCCCCGGCCAGCCCGGTCGCGGCCGCACCGGCACCCATCTCGCCTGCTCCCGTGGCAGCACCGGTCGCCGCTGCTCCCGTAGCAGCCGCTCCGGTGGCAGCTCCCGCGGCAGCCGCTCCCGTGGCAGCCGCTCCGGCGCAGCACGTGGCCCCCGCCGTCCCGGCCACCGCGGCCACGGCGTCGGGCAGCTACCTCACCCCGCTCGTGCGCAAGCTCGCCACGGAGAAGCGCGTCGACCTGTCGCTCGTGACGGGCACCGGCGTCGGTGGGCGCGTACGCAAGGAAGACGTGCTCGCGGCCGCAGCCCAGGCCGAGGCGGCCGCCGCAGCGGCAGCCGCCGCAGCCCAGGCCGCAACCGCACCCTCTCCTGCGGCACCCACCAAGGCAGCTCCGGCCAAGGCAGCACCGGTGGCCATCTCGCCCCTGCGCGGCACGACCGAGAAGATGTCCCGGCTCCGCAAGCTCGTCGCCGACCGGTTGGTCGAGTCCCTGCAGACGTCCGCTCAGCTCACGACCGTGGTCGAGGTGGACGTCTCCAAGGTGGCGCGCCTGCGGGCCAAGGCCAAGACCGACTTCCAGGCGCGGGAGGGCGTGAACCTCACGTTCCTGCCGTTCTTCGCCCTGGCAGCCGTCGAGGCGCTCAAGACGTACCCGAAGATCAACGCCAGCATCGACGGCAACCAGGTCGTCTACCACGGGTCCGAGAACCTCGGCATCGCGGTCGACACCGAACGGGGCCTCGTCGTCCCGGTGATCAAGGACGCCGGTGACCTCAACCTCGCCGGCATCGCCCGCAAGATCGCCGACCTCGCCTCGCGCACCCGCGCCAACAAGGTGGGCCCGGACGACCTCGCCGGCGGCACGTTCACCATCACCAACACCGGCTCGGGCGGCGCGCTCATCGACACGCCGATCGTGGCGCTGCCCCAGGTCGCGATCCTCGGCACCGGCACGATCGTCAAGCGCCCGGTCATCGCCAAGGACGCGGACGGGTCCGACATCATCGCGATCCGCTCGATGGTCTACCTGTCGCTGTCGTACGACCACCGCCTGGTCGACGGCGCCGACGCCGCGCGGTACCTGATGGCCGTGAAGAACCGTCTCGAAGAAGGGGCGTTCGAGTCCGAAGTCGGGCTCTGACGCTCGCCACCACCGCACGTCGCGCGCGACGTCCGTCCGCGTTCTGCCCGGCTCAGGCCGGGCGGAGCGCGGACGGCCCTCGTTCACGGCCCGATCCCTGAAGGAACGCCATGCAGATCGTCGTCGCCGGCTCGTCCGGACTGATCGGGAACGCGCTCGTCGCGGAGCTCACGCGCGGGGGCCACGACGTGCGGCGCCTGGTGCGCCGACCGCCGTCGGGCCCGAACGAGATCCGGTGGGACCCCGACGCCGGTCGGCTCGACGCGCGCGACCTCGACGGCACCGACGCGGTCATCAACCTCGCGGGCGCCGGCGTGGCCGACCACCGCCTGACCGACAAGTACAAGCAGGTCGTGCTCACCTCGCGCACCCGCACCACGTCCGTGCTGGCGCGCACCATGGCCGGCATGGCGACGCCGCCCGCCGTGCTGCTCCAGGCGTCCGGGATCGGCGCGTACGGCACCTACGCCGACCGCGGCGCCGAGGTGCTCGACGAGACCTCCACGCTCGGAGACACCTTCTTCGCCGGGATCGTGCGAGCCTGGGAGGGTGCCACCGCGCCCGCCCAGGACGCCGGGATCCGGGTGGCGCACCTGCGCACCGGCATCGTGATGGCGCCGTCCGGCGGGGCGCTCGGCAGGCTGCTGCCGATCGTTCGCCTCGGCATCGCGGGGCCTCTCGGCTCCGGCCGCCAGTACTGGAGCTGGATCTCGCTGGTGGACGAGGTGCGCGCGATCGTGCACCTGCTGCAGGCGCCGGTGGCGGGTCCGGTGAACCTCACCACGCCCCACCCGGCCACCAACCTCGAGCTCACCCGCGCGCTCGCGCGTGCCGCCCACCGGCCCGCGGTGATCCCCGTCCCGGCGTTCGCGGTGCGCCTGCTTCTCGGCGAATTCGCCCAGGAGGTGCTCGGTTCGGTCCGCGCGCTGCCCCAGGCCCTCGTCGACAGCGGCTTCACCTGGACCCACCCCGACCTGCCCGACGTCGCCGCCTGGGTCACGAAGCGGTAGGTGCCCCACCCGGGTCGCTGACCGCCACTGCGACGGCGCCGGCCACATCGGCGACCCGCCAGCCCGCAGAGGTCCACGCCAGCGTGAGCACCACCGATCGGGCGGGCTGAGCGGGCATCTCGGTGCTGACCGTGCCGTCTGCCGTCAGCCGCCGATGGGCGGTCAGGGCCGAGGTGATCTCGACGCGTGCCCGCGAGGCCGGCGCTCCCGCGCCCGCATCGACCAGGCGCGCCGAGACGACGTCGGCCGCGAGGCCCTGGATCCGCACGCCCGCCTCGTCCAGCCCGGCGAGCAGCGCCAGGTCGGCGACCTGCGCCGCCTCCCCGACCACCTCGACCTCGGCCAGCGCGGCCGGATCACCGGCGGCGAGCAGCACGGCCCGCCGCTCGGTGAGCACCACGGCGGCGGCGACCGGGTCGGCGAGCCCGGGCGATCCCGCCGCCGCCGCAGCGCGGACCTTTCCCGCACTGGGTGACCTCATGCTCGCCACGACCACGCCGCCCGCCACCAGGGTCACGACGACCACAAGACCCGCGGCGGCCGCTCGCCAGCGGCGGCGCGACTCCCGGTGCCGCGAGCGGGACGGCCGCACCGTCATCGCCGACCGCGGGCTCGGCTCGCTCGCAAGCTGGGCGAGCGTGGTCCGGGCGAGCACGGCGGCGTCGGGCACGCTGAGCGGCTCTGGGGCCACCGCGGCGTAGCACCACGCGGCGAGCTCGTTCGCGGACGGACGCGCCGCCGGATCCGGGGAGCACGCGCCCTCGAGCACCTCCCGCAGCTCCGACGCGCCGCCACCGGCCAGGGCCGCCAGCACCGTCCGGGCCACCGCGTGCACGTCGGCGGGCGGCTCGGGCCGGTCGCCGCGCTCCGTCTCGGGGGCGGCGAAGCCGGGCGTGCCCCGCGAACCCCGCCGGTCCCGGGATCCCGCCTGCGCGGTCACCGCGCCGAGCAGGTCGACCAGCACGGGGCGGCCGTCGGGTCGCACCACGACGTTCGCCGGTGACACGTCGCCGTGCACGAGGCCCGCGGCGTGCAGCGTCGCCAACGCCTGGGCGAGCGGGACCACGAGCGTCACCGACTCGCCGTCGGACAGCCGCGCACGGGCCGCGAGCAGGGTCGCCAGGTTGACGCCGGGCACCTCCGCGAGCAGGACCGCGCAGCGCCGGAGCTCGCGGTCCGACCCGGGCACGACCGTGCCCGGATCGGATTCTTCCAGCGCCACCACGTCGACGATCTCCGCGAGGTGGTCATGATCCAGCGCGGCGAGGACGTCGAGGCGCTCGCGCCACCGCACGCCCGCAGCGCCGGGCGGGATCGCCAGCTCGGTGACCACCACCCTGGTCCCCGGTGCAGGGCCGTCCGGGAGCCCGACGGCGGCCCACGCCGGCCCGTGCGAGCCGACCCCGACCGGCCCGGCCACGCGGTACCCGGCCGCACGCAACGCGGCGGCCAGGTCGGACGGGACGGCGTCGGGATCCATGCGCCCAGCAAACCGCCAGCGGGCGGGCGTCGACCGTTGTCCACAGCGCCGATCGCCGACGTCGCCCTGGCGACGATCGTCTCGACCGGGGTCGCACCAGCGTGGCGTCGCGGCTCGCGCGGGACGAAGACGCCTGACACAGTGAACCGATGCTGACTCAGGTGGCCGACGGCGTGTGGGTCCGGCAGAGCGAGTGGGTCTGGAGCAATGCCATCGTGGTGCGCGGTGAGCGCGGGTTGATCCTGGTCGATCCCGGCATCGACGGATCCGATCTGAACCAGCTCGCCGATGACGTCGACCAGCTCGGCCTGCCTGTGGTCGCCGGTTTCTCCACCCATCCCCACTGGGACCACCTGCTCTGGCACCCCCGGTTCGGCGACGTGCCGCGCTACGCCACCGCCGCCGGCGCGCAGGCAGCCGGCGCCGCCCGCGAGCGGGCGCAGGAGATGGCGACCCAGAGCGCCACGGGCATCCCGCTCGAGCTGATCGGGCTCCTGACCCCGCTGCCCACTGACGGGGGCCCCGTGCCGGGCGAGATCGTCGAGCATCAGGCGCATGCCGTCGGGCATGCCGCTGTCCTCCTCGCGGACCGTGGCGTCCTGCTCGCCGGCGACATGCTCTCCGACGTCCTGATCCCGCTCCTCGACCCTCGCCGCCCCGATCAGGTCGAGGCCTACGAGACGGCGCTCGACCTGCTGGGCGTGGCCGCCCGGCACGTCGACGTCATCGTCCCCGGCCATGGCACCGTCGCCACCGGGCCCGAGGTCGCGGCCCGCCTGGCCGCTGACCGCGCCTACCTCGACGCGCTGCGCGGTGGAACAGAACCGGTCGACGCACGCCTGGATCAGGACTGGCTCTCGGGCCCCCACCAGTCGAACCTGGAGCAGGCCCGCCGCTCAGCCGGATGAGCACCCGACCTGCTGGCACCACGTCGGGTGTCGATCTGGGCGCGACTCGTTCGTCATCTGGGTGTCAGTATCGAAAAGACCTCCGGAAGGAACCGACCATGCGCTACTCGCTTCTGCTCCACTACCCCGAGATGTCCGCCGAGGACCTCGGCGCCGAGGCACTCGCCGAGGGGATGAAGGCGTTCGACGACTACGCCAAGGCGCTCGACGCCGCGGGCGTGCTCGCTTCGGCCGAGGTGCTCATGCCGTCGGCCGCGACGACGACGATCAGCCTCGCGACGGGCGGGCTGGTCGTGCAGGACGGCCCGTTCGCCGACACCAAGGAGCAGCTCGGCGGCACGTTCGTCATCGACGTCGCCGACCTGGACGCCGCCCTCGCCTGGGCGCAGCAAGCTCCCTCAGCGCGCTACGGGCACATCGAGATCCGCCCGACGGCGACGCGCTTCAACAACGGCGCGTGGACGGGCGGCCCGGGAATCTGATGGCCGCCGACGCCGCGTCCGTCCACGCCGCCGCCGAGCGTGCGGCGCGGGCGGGCTATGGCCGGCTCGTCGCGCTGCTCGCCGCTTCGACGCGTGATGTCGCCCTCGCCGAGGACGTGCTCGCGGATGCCTTCGAGCGCGCGCTCGCGACGTGGCCACAGTCCGGCATCCCCGACAACCCCGAAGGGTGGCTGCTCACCGTGGCCCGCAATCGTCTGCGCGACGTCTTCGGCTCGGCCGCCCGTCGCACCTCGACACCCCTGTCCGACGACGTCGAGGTGGCCGACCCGCTCGACGTCGCAGCGCTCGCCGAGGACGCCGATGCGATCGGCGACAAGCGCCTCGAACTGCTCTTCGTGTGCGCGCACCCGGCGATCGACGCCCATATCCGCACGCCGCTCATGCTGCAGACGGTGCTCGGCTTCGATGCCGTGCAGATCGCGCGGATCTTCGACGTCGAGCCCACCGCGATGGCTCAGCGGCTGGTGCGGGCGAAGCGCCGCATCCGCGACACCGGCATCCCGTTCGTCGTGCCGACATGCCCGATCGGCTGGCGTCGGTGCTCGAGGCGATCTACGGCGCGTATGCGATCGACTGGCTGTCGCAGCCAGACGACGTGCGGCAGTCGATCGCCGACGAGGCGCGCTGGCTCGCCGTCCTCACCGCATCCCTGCTCCAGACCGAGCCGGAGGCCTGGGGTCTCGCGGCACTGCTCACCCTCGCGCAGTCCCGCGCTCCGGCGCGCGTCGGCGACCCGTGGCCGCGCCTCGACGATCAGGATCCGGCGCTGTGGTCGCCCGAGCTCATCCGCGAGGGCGAGGCCCTGCTCAAGCGCGCCGCGTCGTTCCGGCGGCCGCTGGGCCGGTTCCAGCTCGAGGCCGCCATCCAGTCGGTGCACTGCGACCGAGCGCGCAGCGGCCACGTCGACGCCGATGCACTCGTCACGCTGTACCGCGGGCTGGTCGCGATCGCCCCGACCCGCGGCGCCGAGGAGGGCCTTGCCGCCGCCCTGGCACGATCCGCGAGCAGGCAGTCGGACGTCGCCCCGCGCCGCCCGGCCGTGCAGCACCTACGCTGAGGCCGAATTCAGCACCCCGTACCGCGGGGGCCACGACGACGTGGAGGAACCATGTTCGCGCTCACGATCGCTTTCAGCGGGTTCTCGGTGGACGACCTCGCCCGGGCCAAGGAGTTCTACGGCTCCGTCCTCGGGGTCCGGGTGTCCGAGGCGAACGGCATGCTCCGGCTGCACACGGCCGGCGACCACGAGACCCTGATCTACCCGAAGGACGACCACGTCCCGGCGACCTTCACGATCCTCAACTTCCCGGTCGACGACCTCGAGTCCACGGTGGACGAGCTGACGGCCCGCGGCGTCGAGTTCGAGAAGTACCCCTGGGTCGACCCGAAGGGGATCAACCGGCAGGGCGGTCCGCTGATCGCCTGGTTCAAGGACCCGGCGGGCAACATCCTCTCCGTCCTCCAAGAGAGCTGAGCCCGACAGCAGATCAGCCGCCGACGCCGGGCGGGTCGAGCGGGGCGCCGTCGCCGTTGGGCGGTAGGTCTCCCCGGTCGACCGGGTTCTGAGCCATCGGGATGTCGGCAAAAAGGTGGCGAAGCTCGTCCTCCCCCGGTACCCGGACCCCCTCGGCTGCCGCACGCAGGGTCGCCGCCTCGACGTCCACGCCCTCGAGCGCGACGTGCGCGTCTCCGCGTTCGACGGCGCATCGCAGCGTCGGCTCGGGCTCCGAGGAGTCGGGCAGCGTGGCGCACGAGACGATGTCCGCGGCGCGGCCCCGCGAGGTGGTGAGCGTGACAGTACCGACGGCCGCCCCGCCGCCGGACCTGAAGTAGATCGCCGACATGCCGTCGTCGCCCATGACGCCCACGGACTGGGTCGCGAGCTCGAACCCCTCGATGCCGGTGACGTACACGAGCTCCGGCGCGATCCCGGCCGGCTTCGACCAGGTGGCGATCGTGGTCGGCGGCGCCGGATCAGGCCCGGCGCACGCGCCGAGGGCGAAGATCGCGGGCACGGTGAGGACGATGGCGGCGCGCCGGGTGCTGGTCACCCCAGGCACCGTACCGGTGCGTCACGAGCGACCGGCGACGCACGACGAGCTGTCTGATGCGGCCGCCTCGCGGTACCCGAGTCACTCCTGGCGAACGGCTTCCTTGCCGTCGACGACGTCGATGTCGCCGTGGCCGAGCGCCCCGGCGGGTTGAAGGGTCAGGGAAACGCATCCGGTCGAGGTCGTCGTCGACGTGATGAGCGTGAACGCCCCAGGGACGCTGCCGTCGCTGAAGAGCCGTTTTCCGTGGCCGACGACGACAGGGAAGATGATCAGGCGGTACTCGTCGACCAGGCCGGCATCGTGCAGCGTGTGAGCGAGCGCGCAGCTGCCGTGGACCTGGAGCTCGCCGCCCGGCCTCGCCTTGAGCCGCTCGACGGTGGCGACGACGTCGTCGGCGATGACCGAGGTGTTGTGCCACGCGGGCTCGCGCAGCGTCGTCGAGACGACATGCTTGGGCCGGGTGTTGAGCACCGCCGCCACCACGTCGTCGGGGTCGGTGATCTGAGACCAGAAGGCATGCATCATGTCGTAGGTCGTCCGGCCGAGCAGGATCTCGTCGGTCTTCGCGAACCAGTCACCGACGATCGACCCGAACTCCTCGCCGACGAACGGCACGACCCACCCGCCTTGGTCAAAGCCGCCCGAACGGTCCTCGTCCGGCCCGCCGGGTCCCTGCATGACGCCGTCCAGGCTGAGGAAGATGTTGAGCGTGAGCTTCATCGAGGTCTCCTTCCTGAGGCTGCGTGACAGCCGCCGGGTGAACCGTTCGTCACTTCACGATCGACCTTGCCAGGCGATCAGTCGAGCTGGACCACCCGCACCTCGCGCGCGCTGACGACGGCCGCCTCGAGCACGCGGGCGGTGCGCACGGCATCCTCGGGGTCGACCGGGACGGGCCCGCCCTCGAGTATCCAGCGCCCGGCGGCGGTGTAGAAGTCGACGTGCCCGCCGGGTACGCGCGGGACCGGGACCCGCTCCGCCCCGTGGACCAGCCAGCCCTCATGCCCGTCGATTCCACCCGCCGCGGCCTCGTCGAGCGCGGTGAACGGGCTGGGCTCGCCCTCGAACGCCGTCACGAGGTAGGCACCGGCGCTGCCGAGCACGCGCGTGCGGGGGCCCGGCGCACCGGTCAGCGCGCCGGCCCACAGGTGGCTCACGACTCCGCCCGCGTGGTGCAGCGAGAGGAAGACGTCGTCGGGCGTCGGCGTGGTGATCGACCGGATCTCCGCATAGACGCTGGCGACGGGCCCGAAGAGCTGGACCGCCGAATCCACCAGGTGCGCGCCGAGGTCGAGCAGCAGCCCGCCCGCGACGGGGTCGTTCTCCTTCCAGCGGTTCTTCGGGACCGGGCGCCAGCGTTCCCACCGGCGCTCGAAGCGGTGCACGGTCCCGAGCGTGCCGTCGGCGAGCAGCGCGCGCAGCGTGAGCTGCTCGGAGTCCCAGCGACGGTTCTGGAACACGGTCAGGGGCACGCCCGCCTCCGCGGCGGCCCGCACGAGGGCGCTGCACCCGGCGGAGTCCGGCGCGAGCGGCTTGTCGACCACCAGCGGGAGCCCCGCGGCGATCACGGCCAGCGCGTTCTCGACGTGGTGGCCGGTCGGGCTCGCCACGACCACCAGATCGAGGTTGGCGGCCCGCTCGACCAACGCCGCGACGTCGGGCATGACGACGACGCCCGGCCAGTCGGCCCGCGCCGCTTCCACCCGCTCCGGGTTGCGGACGACGACGTGCGTCACCACGTGCCCGGCCGCGCGCACCAGGCGCGCGTGGATCCCCCGTCCAGCGTCGCCGTACCCGATGATTCCCACCCGGAGCTGCCGGGCCGCGTCCTGCTCAGTCATGCCGTCACCCTATGCAACGGTCCGACCGGGCGGGCCCGCGGTCCAGCAGGCCCGGGGTTACCCGGCGGAGCGCCCGACCGGCTGGTCCTGCGCCGACGGGGCGGCCTGGGCGTGCACGAGCGGAGCCTGGTGGCTGAGCTTGCTGGGCCACCAGATCCGCGGGCCGATGTCATGCACCAGCGCAGGCACGAGCAGGCTGCGCACGATCAGGGTGTCGATCAGCACGCCGAACGCGACGATCAGGGCGAGCTGCGCGAGGAACAGCAACGGGATGATCCCGAGCGCCGCGAACGTCGCGGCCAGCACGACCCCGGCGGAAGTGATCACCCCACCGGTCACCGCGAGCCCGCGCACCACACCTTCCCGGGTCCCGTAGAGCACCGATTCCTCCCGCACCCGGGTCATCAGGAAGATCGAGTAGTCCACCCCGAGCGCGATGAGGAACGTGAAGGCGTACAGCGGCACCGACGGGTCGGCGCTCGGGAAGTCGAGCACGTGGTTGAACACCACGGCCGAGATCCCCAGGGCGGCGGCGAACGAGAGCACGTTCGCGCCGATCAGCAGCAGCGCCGCGAGCGCGGACCGGAGCAGCAGGCCCAGGATCAGCAGGATCACGAGCAGGACGGTCGGCACGATGACCCGCAGGTCCCGAGCGCTGGCGTTCTGCGTGTCGAGCGACTCGGCGCTGGCACCACCGACGAGCGTGTCCGGGGAGACCGCGTGCACCGCGGTGCGGACGTCCTCGATCGTGCGCACAGCGGCCTGGGAGTCGGCCGACGCCGTCGTGACGACGTCGACGCGCACCTGCCCGTCCACGACCAGCGGGGGCGTCGCGGCGGCTCCGGGCGGCCCGGCGGCGGCCCCGGTGTAGACCGACACCGAGTCGACCCCCGGGACCCCCTGGGCGGCCTCCACGACGGCGTCCGCGTCGCCTTCCGGGGTGATGACGACGGCGGGCTGGACCGCACCGGCCGGGAAGTGCTCGGCGAGCTCCTTCTGGCCCGACACGGCGTCGACGGGGGTGAGGAAGATGTCCGTCTGGCTCGTGCCGCTCGCCTGGAGCGTCGGCAGGAACGCCGCGCCGGCGGCCAGGGCGAGCGCGGTCACGACCCAGACGCGCCGCGGGTGGCGACCGACGAAACCGGCCAGCCGACCCCACCCGCCCGTGAGGATCTCGGCGGTGGACAGCGTGCCGGGGACGGTGGCGTGCGTGACGGCGTCGACCTGGCGCGGCACCCGCGGCCAGAACAGCGCTCGCGAGCGCTTGCCGAGGATGAGCAGGAACGCCGGGAGCAGCGTCATGACGGCGACGAAAGCCGCGGCGATGCCGAGCGAGCCGACCGGGCCGAGGCTCTTATTCGAGGCGAGGTCCGACAGCGTCAGGCAGAGCAGACCGGCGATGACCGTGCCCGCGCTCGCCGCGATCGGGGCGACCGACAGCCGCATCGCTCGACCCATCGCGACGAACGGGCTCTCGACGTGCCGCAGCTCCTCGCGGTAGCGCGCCACCAGCAGCAACGCGTAGTCGACCGACGCCCCGACCACGAGGATCGACAGGATCCCCTGCGTCTGACCGTTCAGCGTCAGGATGTCGTTCTTGGCGAGGTTGTACACGACGAGCGCGGCCGCCGACAGCGCGAAGACCGCGGTGAAGATGACGAGGAGCGGCAGGAACGGCGAGCGGTACACCACGATGAGGATGAGCAGGACGGCACCGAGCGCGACGAGCAGCAGGACGGCGTCGATCCCGCCGAAGGCCGTGACCAGGTCGGCGACGAAACCTGCGGGGCCGGTCACCCAGGCGTTCAGCCCGACGTCGTCGACCGAGTCGGCGGTCGCGCCCAGCTCGGTGCTCAGCGCGTCGCGCGTCGAGCTGACGACGCCGCCGATGACGCTCTTGTCGTTCGCCAGGGTGCCCTCGGCGGCCGTGGCGTCCAGGGAGATCGGGATGAGCAGCGCCTTGCCGTCCTGCGAGGGGACGACGACCGGGTCGGCGGTGAGCACGTCGCCGATCGTGGCGGGGTCCCCGGCGGCGGGGTCGGCCCCGTCGATCGGAAGCGCACCGATCCCGTCGGCGAACTTCTGGACCGCGGCGAGCTGCGCGGGGCTGATCGCCTCACCCGTGGGGGCGGTAAACACCACAAGGGCAGGTAAAGTCTTGGTGTCGACGAACCCCCGGTTCGCTTCAGCCGCCTTCGTCGACTCGGACGAGGCCGGCAGGAACGAGGCGGCGTCGTTGCTCTGGACCTGGGAGAGCTTTCCCTGTGCCATCCCCCCGAACGCCCCCACCCCCAGCCACACTGCGAGTGACAGGACGATGACGAGGGCCCGGAGCGCGGCGGCAGACCTGGAATTACTCAGCATGCTGAGTATCATGAGCCCATGCCCGCTTCAGGGCAAGTAGAGGCGGTGAAGTGGGCGTGTCGCAGGACCTGATGCGGTGGTCGACCGGGCGCATGCTCTCGAGCGCCGCACGCCATGTCGAACGCGAGTGGAATCTCCACCTCGCCGCCTGGGACCTCAACCACGCGAGCCTGCCGGTGCTCGTGCTGCTGGCCCAGCGAGACCACTCCCAGCGCGAGCTCGCCACGGCCGTGGGTGTGACGGAACAGACGATGAGCCGCATCCTCGCGCGGATGGAGCGCACCGGTTACCTCACCCGCACGCCGCACGGGGACGACAAGCGCCGGCACGTGATCTCGCTCAGCCCGACCGGCATCGCCGTCATGCGCGAGGCCGCGGCGCCGGGCCCGGCCGAGGAGATGTCCACGCGGGGGCTGACCCCCGACCAGGTCGTCCAGATGCGTGAGCTCCTCACACTGATGATCCTGGCCCGGCCCGAGCCCGGGGACGACGGCGCCCCGGCTGACCCCGGTTAGCCTGACCCGATGCAGTTCGTCGAGCTCGACCTCGGAACCGTCCACGCCGACTACCGCGAGACCTGGGACCTGCAGCGCGCGGTGCACGCGGAGGTCGCCGACGGCACCCGCCCGGACACCGTCCTGCTCTGCGAGCACGCGAGCGTCTACACCGCGGGCCGGCGCACCGCGACCACGGACCGACCCGTCGACGGCACGCCCGTGGTCGACGTCGACCGCGGCGGCAAGATCACCTGGCACGGCCCGGGGCAGCTCGTCGGGTACCCGATCGTGCGACTGCGCGACCCGGTCGACGTCGTCGCCTACGTCCGCGCGCTCGAGTCCGCCCTGATCGCGGTGTGCGCCGCCGTCGGGCTCGACGCGATCGGCATCGACGGCCGCAGCGGCGTGTGGTTCCCGGCCAAGGGTGAACGCCGCGACCGCAAGGTCGCCGCGATCGGGGTGCGCGTCGCTCGCGGCGTGACGATGCACGGCTTCGCGCTCAACTGCGAACCGGACCTCGCCGAGTTCGGCCGGATCGTCCCGTGCGGCCTCCCGGACGCGGACGTCACCTCACTGTCGGCCGAGGCCGGCCGGCGTGTGTCGATCGCCGACGTCCTGCCGCTCGTGCAGGTCCACGTTGCCGATGCGCTCGCCCCGCTCCGTGCCGCGGGTCTGCTGACGCCCTGACCCCCGGCGTGGGCGCCTGCCTACGCCTGCGTCAGAGCGCTCCACGCGCCCGAGGGCGGAACCTCCGTGCCGGGCGTCGCCTTGGGCGCCAGGGCGACCGAGATGATCTGCGCCCAGTCGTCGATCGCGTCGAAGTCGCGGTAGTCCCCGGGGACGACGTCGACCTCAGCGATCCGGGCCCGCTCGGCCATCGCCAGCTCGGCGGTCGCGAGTCGGCCACCGAACATGCGCACGCCGCGCGGGCTCAGATGGCGGACCAGCAGGGCGACGTCGTCGGGCTCCCCGATGGGGCGGGCCGGAGTGCCGATCGGGCCCGACCAGAACAGCCAGAGGGGGCGTTCGGCCAGGGCCCCCTCGAGCCGCCGCACAAGCGCGCGGACCGACTCGGCGAACTGGCCGACGTAGACCGCCGAGCCGAGCACCACGGCGTCGAACCCTGTCAGCGAGGTCACGTCGTCGGGGTCGACCTGCTCGACCGAGTGCCCGCCGCGCTCGAGCACCTGCGCGATGGCCTCGCCGATCTCCCGGGTCGAGCCGTGGCGTGATCCGGTGGTCACGAGCACATGCATGACGCCTCCTCGAGAATCGTCAGCGACCCGCCTCGGTGCACACCGCCTGGCCCCCACAATCACGAACAAGCGGCCGTTTCGCCTGGGTCGGAGGTCCCGGGTTCAGAGCCCAGACCTGCGCAAATGGGGCTCGATCGACGCGATCGGGTAGCCTGGGCGACGCACAAGGGTCAGGTGCGCGTCTGGAATTGGGTGGGTTGGCGCGCGCTCTTCGCTGTACCCCGAGGCCATGACCCGCACACCAGCCCCGCCCCACCCCACCCGGCCGCACGGCGGCCTGCTCGCGACGTACCGCGAGCTCCCCCGGCTCGCCGGGCGCTCCTTCCTTCCCGTCGCCCTGCTCGCCCGGCTCCCGTTCTCGATGACCGCGCTGGGCATCATGCTGCTGGTGACGTCGGCCACCGATTCGGTCGCGATCGGCGGGCTCGCCACCGGCGCCTCCTCGCTCGGCACGGCGCTGTTCGGCGCCGTGCACGGCGGCCTCGCCGACCGGTTCGGCCAGCGTCCCGTCGTCGCGGTGGCCGTGACGGCCAACGCGAGCGCGATGGTCGCCGTCGTGCTCGCGGCGAGCCAGGGTGCCCCGCTCGCCGCGACGCTGGCCGCGTGCTTCGCGACCGGTGCCACCTCGCCCCAGGTGGGCGCGTTCGCGCGGGTGCGCTGGATCGCGCTGACCCGGGACGACCCGGCCGCCCTCGCGGCCGCGATGGGGTACGAGAGCACCGTCGACGAGCTCACGTTCGTGCTCGGTCCGGCCCTGGTCGGGCTGATCAGCGCGACGGGCCGCCCCGAGCTCACCCTCCTGGCGGCGGCGTTCCTGACCGCGGCGTTCGGGCTCGCGTTCGCGTTTCACCCCACCGCGCGCGTCACCCGGCCCGACGACGGCAACCGGGACGCGGGGCGCGCGCTGGCGGCCCGGTGGCCCGTGCGCCGCCTGGCCCCCCGGGTGCTCGCCCCGCTGCTCGGGATGGCCGCGATGGGAGTGTTCTTCGGCGGGATGCAGGCGGCGGTCACCGCCTTCGCGACCGAGGCCGGCCGCCCCGGCCTCGCCGGCCTGCTCTACGCCGCGATGGGCGTCGGCTCGGCGGCCACCGCGCTCGCGGTCGTCGCACTGCCCGACCGGATCGACCACCGCCGCCGGTGGGTCGGGTCAGCGATCGGCATGACCGCGGCGAGCGCGGCGACGCTCGTGGTCACCGGCATCGGCCCGATCGTGGCGGTGCTGGGGATCACCGGCCTGTTCATCGGTCCGGCGATGGTCACGATCTTCACGGTCGGCGGGCACCTGTCGCCCCCGGGGCGCGCGGGCACCGTGATGACGCTGCTCGTGAGCGCG
The DNA here is from genome assembly GCF_045689905.1 of Pengzhenrongella phosphoraccumulans. Classification (NCBI taxonomy): domain Bacteria; kingdom Bacillati; phylum Actinomycetota; class Actinomycetes; order Micrococcales; genus Pengzhenrongella; species Pengzhenrongella phosphoraccumulans. Next base: position 559,588 of record NZ_CP144210.1, read on the forward strand.
AACGTGATCGGCGGGGCGCTGGGCGTGGCCGGGGCGGGACTCCTCGCCGAGGCGGCCGGCGTGCACCCGGCGTTCGCGGTGCCGGTGACCGCGGCGGCCGTGCTCGCGGGGATCGGCCTGCTGGCCCGCGGAGCCCCGCGCGAGACCACCGGACCAGGCAAGGCCACCCTCACGTAGGGTGACGAGGGTGACGATCGCACCCGAAGGACGCCGCATGCTGCGGGTCGAGGCCCGCAACGCCGAGACGCCCATCGAGAGAAAGCCCGCGTGGATCAAGACGCGCGCGACGATGGGTCCCGAGTACTCCGAGCTCAAGGGCCTGGTCAAACGCGAGGGCCTGCACACGGTGTGCGAGGAGGCGGGCTGCCCCAACATCTTCGAGTGCTGGGAGGACCGCGAGGCGACGTTCCTCATCGGGGGCGACCAGTGCACCCGCCGGTGCGACTTCTGCCAGATCGACACCGGCCGACCCGCCGACCTCGATCTCGACGAGCCCCGCCGCGTCGCGGAGTCGGTCCAGGCGATGGGCCTGAAGTACTCCACGATCACGGGCGTCGCCCGCGACGACCTGCCCGACGGCGGCGCCTGGCTCTACGCCGAGACCGTGCGCCAGATCCACGCCCTGAACCCCGGCACCGGCGTCGAGCTGCTGATCCCCGACTTCAACGCCGTGCCGGACCTGCTCGCCGAGGTGTTCTCCTCGCGACCCGAGGTGCTCGCGCACAACCTCGAGACCGTGCCGCGCATCTTCAAGCAGATTCGCCCGGCGTTCCGCTACGACCGCTCCCTGTCGGTGCTCACCGCGGCGCGCGCGGACGGCCTGGTGACCAAATCGAACCTCATCCTGGGGATGGGCGAGACGATCGACGAGGCCCGCGAGGCACTGGTCGACCTGCACGCGGCCGGGTGCGACCTGGTGACGATCAACCAGTACCTGCGCCCGTCGGTGCGCCACCACCCCGTGGACCGCTGGGTGCGCCCCGAGGAGTTCGTCGAGCTGTCCGACGAGGCCGAGCGGATCGGGTTCCTGGGCGTCATGGCTGGCCCCCTCGTGCGCTCGTCGTACCGCGCCGGACGGCTCTGGGGCCAGGCGATGCGTCGTCGCGGCCAGGAGATCCCGGCGGCACTCGCCCACCTGGGTGAGGCCCGCACGTCCCGCCAGGAGGCCGCGAGCCTGCTCGCGCGCTGACGACCGCGAGCCGCGCACTAGACTCTGGCCCCATGGCCCGTCAGAGCACCGGGGCGAGCGCATCCGCCGCCAAGCCGGCAAAACAGAAGAAGATCCGCTGGTACACCCAGGTGTGGCAGGCGTACCAGATGACCCGCAAGCAGGACCCTGCGGTCACCTGGTTGATGCTTGCCGCGTTCTTCGGCATCGTCGCCGTCGCACTGGTGATCGGCCTGTTGTGGGGCCACGTCGTCTACACGCTGTTCCTGGGGCTGCCGTTCGGCGCCCTGGCGGCGATGTTCATCCTCGCCCGGCGCGCTGAGACCGCCGCGTACTCGCAGATCGAGGGTCAGCCGGGTGCCTCGCGCGCCGCGCTGGGCACGATCCGCCGCGGCTGGACCTTCGCCGAGGAGCCCGTGGCGGTCGACGCCCGCACGCAGGACCTGATCTTCCGTGGCATCGGCCGCGCCGGCGTCGTGCTGGTGAGCGAGGGTCCGAAGGGCCGCGTCACCAAGCTGCTCGACACCGAGCGCAAGAAGACGGCGCGCGTGCTGCCGAACGTCCCGATCACCCTGGTGCAGTCCGGCAACGACGAGGGCCAGGTGCCGCTGCGCAAGCTGCCGCGGCGGGTGCAGAAGCTGCGTCCGACCCTGACCAAGCAGGAGACCGCCGAGATCTCGAAGCGCCTCAACGCGCTGGGCACCGTCCGGCTCCCCGTCCCGAAGGGCATCGACCCGACGCGGGCGCGCCCCGACCGCAAGGGCATGCGCGGGCGCTGACCTACCCGCTCGCCGGGCGCTGATCGCCCGGAGGGCGGTGGCGACAGAGCCGGACGATGAGCGTGCCCGCGGACCGGTCGTGCAGGCCGCGGCCGTCACCGTCCCAGACAACGGCCGGGATCACCAGGCACACCAGTGCGGTCCGCAGGGCCGCGCGCCCGAGGCCGACCGGACCCACGCCGGCGGCGCGCCGCACGTGGATGCCGAGCAGCCGGTGGCCGAGCGTGTGCCCGATCGTGGCGACCAGCAGCACGTTCTCGACGGCGAAGATGGCGAGCGTCGCCGTCGGATCGCCGCCGAAGAACGCGGCCGAGATGAGCAGGCACACCGCCCAGTCGACGCACAGCGCCGCGACCCGGCGCACGAGCGAGGCCAACGAGCCCGGCCCGCTCTCCGGGAGACCCAGACGACTTCCGGAGCGCGCGCCGTCGTCGCCGGCGCCCGCTCCGTCCAACCACGACCCGAGGTCCTCCCGCGCTGCCACCCCCGTAGCCTAGCGACGTGCACCCCGCGTGATCCGGCTGACGTAACACGGCGGAAACACGAGGTACATGGACGGGTAACGACACTCGCCTACCGTCGAGGTCGGCCCGTACCGGGCACACCGAACCGAGGAGCAACGGATGTTCAGTAATCCCGAGGAAGTCCTGAAGTTCATCAAGGACAACGACGTGAAGTTCGTCGACGTCCGGTTCTGTGACCTTCCAGGTGTGATGCAGCACTTCAACGTGCCGGCCTATTCGCTCCCCGAGGACTTCTTCACCGAGGGTCAGATGTTCGACGGATCCTCGATCCGCGGCTTCCAGGCGATCCACGAGTCCGACATGAAGCTCATCCCGGACGTCACCACGGCCTACCTGGATCCTTTCCGCAAGGAGAAGACCCTCAACATCAACTTCGCGATCGTCGACCCGTACACCAACGAGCCGTACAGCCGCGACCCGCGCCAGGTCGCCGCCAAGGCCGAGGCGTACCTGCAGTCGACCGGCATCGCGGACACGGCGTTCTTCGCCCCCGAGGCCGAGTTCTACATCTTCGACGACGTCCGCTTCGAGACGAAGTCCAACTCAGCGTCGTACGTCGTCGACTCCATCGAAGGGGCCTGGAACTCGGCCCGCGTCGAGGAGGGTGGCAACCTCGGCCACAAGATCCCGTACAAGGGTGGCTACTTCCCCGTCGCGCCGGTCGACTCGTTCATCGACATCCGCGACCGGATCTGCCTCGAGCTCGACGCCCTCGGTCTGCAGATCGAGCGCTCGCACCACGAGGTCGGCACCGGTGGCCAGGCGGAGATCAACTACCGCTTCGACAAGCTCGCCATCTCGGCCGACAAGGTCCAGCTGTTCAAGTACGTCGTGAAGAACGTCGCGCACGAGGCCGGCCGCACGGCAACCTTCATGCCGAAGCCGCTCTTCGGCGACAACGGCTCGGGCATGCACGTCCACCAGTCCCTGTGGAAGGACGGCGTGCCGCTGTTCTTCGACGAGAAGGGCTACGGCGGCCTGTCCGACATGGCTCGCTGGTACATCGGTGGCCTGCTCAAGCACGCGCCGTCGCTGCTCGCGTTCACGAACCCGACGGTGAACTCCTACCACCGCCTGGTCCCGGGCTTCGAGGCGCCGGTCAACCTGGTCTACTCGGCCCGCAACCGCTCCGCGTGCATCCGCATCCCGGTCACCGGTTCGAACCCGAAGGCCAAGCGCATCGAGTTCCGCGTCCCCGACCCGTCGTCCAACCCGTACCTGGCCTTCGCGGCCATGCTCATGGCCGGCCTCGACGGCATCCAGAACCGCATCGAGCCGCCCGAGCCGGTCGACAAGGACCTGTACGAGCTGCCCCCCGAGGAGCACGCCGCGATCGCCCAGGTTCCGGGCAGCCTCGGCGAGGTCCTCGACGCGCTCGAGGCCGACCACGACTACCTCACGGCCGGGAACGTCTTCACCCCCGACCTGATCTCGACGTGGATCGACTACAAGCGCACCCAGGAGATCGACCCCATCCGGCTGCGGCCGCACCCGCACGAGTTCGAGCTGTACTACGACTGCTGACGAAAATAGGCCTGTGACTCGCACAAACGCAGTCACGAGGTCGGTCTAGTCCGCACAGAGTCCACACGCGCCGCCATCGCTGCACCAACGGCGGCGCGTGTGGACTTTTCTGTATCGGCCCACAGGCGGGCGTAGGTGTCGAGAGTCCCCGTCGCCGACGCGTGCCGCGGCCGCGCCTGGACGACCTTCACGTCGGCGCCGGAGGCGATCCGCAACGAGGCGTAGAAGTGTGGCGAATCCGTTCCCGTGGAGCGTTCCCCTTCCGGGACGGCCGCCAGTCCGCGGCTAGCGCGCGCCGGCTGTGCGCCCGCCCGCAGAGACGACGCAACGGGCGGCGCCGTCGCCGTCGGTGACCGTCACCGCGTAGGAGGCATCGGCGACGTCAAGAACGAGCTCGGCGCGTTCGGTGTCCGCGGTCCACGTGAGACGCGCGCGAGTGTTCTGGATTTCCCACGAGAACGATCCGTCGAACGCAGGATGTGCGGCGCGCACACGCAGCGCATCGAGCTGTGCCCTAACCACGGGCCGGTCGAGGTCGCTGACGATCTCTTGAGGTGTGAAGAAGTGGCGGTTGACGTCCCGACCAACGCCCGTGCGTTCGAGCAGTTCCATGTCGTTGGCTCCGGCGAGCAGACCGACGTAGTAGATCTGTGGAATGCCCGGTACGAAGAGCTGGATCAGGCGCGCGAGGACGTACCGACGGTCGTCCCGGGCGAGCGCGTCGTAGAACGTGCAGTTGACCTGGTACAGGTCCAGGTTCGACGCGGCCGCTCCGGTGGCCAGGCGCGAGGTGCCGCCGCTGTTGTGGTGGATAGCCTCGACGAGGTCGTCGATCTGGTCGGGTGTGAGCAGGCCGGGCTCACCGGGCCGCAGGTCCGAGGGCCCGACGTCGACGATGCCGATTCCGTCGTGTGTGTCGAGGACTGTGACCGTGTTGGTCGGTCGGATCTGCAACCAGTGGTCCAGGGGCGCGAGGTCACCCATGGTCAGCGCGTGCAGCACGAGCGGCGGAAGGGCGAAGTCGTACACGAGATCGACCTTGCGTGCGATCTCGATCTGCTGGGTGTGATGACCGTGCACCTCGACGAGCACGGAGGCACCATGTGCGTGTGCGCGCCGCACGATTCGCTCGGTGTACTCGTCGGTCGCGGGCGTCATGAAGCAGTCCGTGCCGGGCTCCTTGCCGGTGTACCCGACCGCGTCGAGCCGCAACTGGCTGACTCCCCCGGACGTCAGAGCGTCGACCACCGAGTCCAGGTACTCCCAGGCCTCGGCCGTGCGCAGGTCGATGTCGACCTGATCGGCGGTAAAGGTCGTCCAGACGAGACGGCGCTCACCGCCGAGCGTCATCTGGGTGAACGGTAGGCCCGGTCGGGGACGGTAGATGCGGGCCAGGTCGACCTCGGTCGCACCCTCGGGAAACACCGACGAGAGCGTGAGGAACATCGGCGCCCACGGTGACGCGTCTCCGCGTGCACGGACGTCGAGGAACTGCGCCGAGATGTGGTTCACGATCACGTCGGCCATGACCGTTCGCCCCTGGGCCAGGTGGCGGACGTCGTCCCAGGTCCCCAACCGGGGGTCCACGACGGTGTGGTCGCGGGGGTCGAACCCGGCGTCCACGCCGTCGTGCGGCGTGAAGAAGGGCAGGACATGGACGCCGCCGAATGCTCCTGCAAGGGGTCCGTCGAGCAGGTCCGCCAAGCCGGAGACGTTCCCGGCCAGGCGGTCGGCGTAGGTGATCAGCTGGGGGCTGCGGTTGTTCACGTGCGGTACTCCGTCAAAGTGGGGAACTGCAGGTGGTCCGCGCGGAAGCAACGAACCCGGGGTCAATCGTGGGTGCGCGACAGCAGTCGCTCGAGCCAGCTGGCTCGCGCGACCCGGGCCGCGACCGAGAGCTGGGCTGCTGGCGCGAGTCCGTCGAATCCGTGGCACCCGCCGGGCCAGACGTGCAGCTCGGCATCGCCGCCATCGGCCCACAGCCGAGCCGCGTACTGCATGCACTCATCGCGGAACGTCTCAGCAGAGCCGACGTCGATGAACGCGGGCGGCAGACCAGCCAGCGAATCAGCACGCGCCGCGGCCGCATACCCCGTCGTGTCCAGACCCCCCGCCCGCGCGCCGAGGTACGCGTCCCAACCCGTGGCGTTGGCGTCGCGGTCCCAGGACCCGATGCCGACCATCTGGCGCCCGGAGAAGCTGTCGTTCCGGTCGTCGAGCATCGGATAGACGAGCAGCTGGCCGCACAGGCGCGGGCCGCCACGATCACGGGCGAGCAGGGCAAGCGAGGCCGCGAGACCTCCGCCCGCGCTGACACCGGTCACGACAACCCGGCGGGAATCGATCCCCAGCTCAGCCGCATGGACGACGAGCCAGGCCAGCGCGGCGTACGCGTCCTCGATGGCCGCCGGGTAGGGGTCCTCGGGCGCGAGCCGGTACTCGACCGACGCGACGGCCCAACCGGGCGCGACGTCTAAGGCCGCATCGACGTTGTCGGCGACCGCTCCGACGATGAAACCGCCGCCATGCAGGTGCAGCAGGACGGGGACCGGCCCGACGGCGCGTTCGGGCCGGACGATCACGACCCGCACCTCCCCTGCTGGCCCGAGTGCAACGTGCTCGCTCACGGTGCATCCCGCACTCGCGGCGACGGGCCCAATGTCGGGCGGATCGACACGAGCCCGCAGCGCCGGGATGTCGTGAGGTTGGAGCGAAGTGACGACGATCTCTGACTGGTCGACAAGCGCCGCGGCGATCTCGGCGTCGAACGGAGGCACCCGCACCCTCATCCCTTGACCGCGCCCTGCAGCAGCGCGGAGACGAACTTCCGCTGGAAGATCAGGAACACGATCAGGGTGGGCGTGAGGATGAGCAGCGACCCCGCACAGAGCAGCGGGATGTCGGTGCCGTACTGGCCCTGGAAGGCACCCAGGGCGCCAGCCATCGTTCGCATCGTCGCGTCGTCCACGAGCACCACCGCCAGGAGGAACTGGTTCCACGTCCACAGGAACAGCAGGATCGCGAGCGACGACAGGGCCGGCATCGACAGCGGCAGGTGGATCTTCGTGAACAGCTTCCAGGTGTTGGCTCCGTCCATCCGCGCGGCCTCGGAGAGGTCCTGCGGCATGTTGACGAAGTGCGCTCGCATCCACATCACGGCGAACGGCATGTACAGGCCGATCAGCGGCAGGATGATCGCCCACCGGGTGTTGAGCAGGCCGAAGTCACGCATCTGGAAGTAGAGCGGGACGATGACGCCCTGGAACGGCAAGGTCAGACCCACCAGGAACACCACGAAGATCACGCGACCTCCCGGGGGCCGCAGGTGTCCGAGGGCAAAACCGGCGAGCGTCGAGATGAGTAGCGAGATCGGCACGACTCCGATCACGATCAGTACGCTCGACCACAGGAGCTTGCCCATGTTCGCGGACTGGAAGGCGGCGGCGAAGTTCTCCCAGTGCAGCTTCTCGGGCAGCTCCAGACCGGACGGGTAGGAGCCGGCCGGGTGCAACGCGGTCACGAAGAGCGTGATGAACGGGATGATCGTCACCGTCATAAGCAGGACGAGAAGGGAGTTACCCACCCATTTCTCGCGGCGAGAGATGATCATCAGTCTCCGTCCCTAGTAAGTCGCTGGATGGGCAGGATGATGGCGAGCACGAGAACCATGAACGCCACGGCGAGCGCCGAGGCCTGCCCGATCTCGCGACTGAAGAACGCGAGGTAGTAGATCTCGAGGCCGGGCACGAGCGTGCTGTTGCCGGGGCCGCCCTGAGTGGAGATGTAGATGATGTCGAAGCTGGCGAGCGCGGCGATCACCGTGACCGAGACGCAGACGCCGATCTCCTGTCGCAGGCTCGGCAACGTGATGGAGAAGAACTCACGGATCGCCCCGGCGCCATCGATGCGCGCCGCCTCGAACAGCGCGGGGTCGATCTTGGTCATGCCGGCCAGCAGCAGGAGCATGCACAGCCCGAGTGCGACCCACGCGCCGATGACGCCGACCGCCGGCAAGGCAGCATCGAAGTCCCCGAGCCACGGGCGCGCTAAAGCGCCCAGCCCGACGGCGCGCAGGGTCTGGTTGATGACGCCGTCCGAGGCCATGAGCCAGGTCCACATGATGCCTGCGGCGACAAGCGGGATGACCTGAGGAAGGAAGAGCACCGTGCGCGAGACGACGGCCAGGCGGCTCGTCGCGAACTTGCGGATCGTCGCCGCGGTGAACAACCCGAGAATCACCGGTACGAAAGAGAAGTAGATGATGAGCTCGAGCGCGTTGAAGATCGACCCCAGCATCTCGTCGTCGTGCAGGAGCCGGGTGTAGTTGTCCCACCCGACCCACGTCGCCGCGCTCACGCCGTTCCAGTCGTAGAACGAGTACTGGAACGTCAGTGCGAGCGGCCGCAGGACGAACACGCCGTAGAACGAGGCCGCGGGCACCACGAGAGCGAGGGCGACCCAGCCTCGGCGCAGGCGCCGCGCCCTGAGGGCGCGGCGCCTGGCCTGAAGGTTGGTCGTCGAGTTCTCGACCGTCTCGCGGCGACCGGAAGTTCCGATCGTCGCTGTCATCTCAACCGCCGATCTGGGCTTCGTAGTCGGCCTGCACGGCGGTCAGGAGGCCCTGGGGCGTCTGCTGGCCGGCGACAAGTTTCTGCAGCTCCGGTGTCCAGCTTTTTGCGTAGATCTCCCCGGTCGCGTTGGCGATGAACTCCATCGCACCGTCGTCCTCGCCGATGGTCGTCCCGCCTGCGAGCGTCTGGGCGGTGACGGAGGTGGCGTCGATCTCAGGCATGAATGCGTCCGCCGGACCCATCGGTCGCGAGCCACCGACCTCGACCCCGATGGTGCGGGCCTGATCATTGGTCGCGATCCAGTCCAGGAAGAACGCGGCGCAGTCGGGGTTCTTGGCCGTGGCCGCGATGCCGTAGGTCAGTGGCGCTGACATCGCGCCGACCTTGCCGCCGGCGTCGACTGGCGGAAGTAGGAAGAAGCCGGCGTTCCCCGACATCTGGGTATCGAGGTTGCCCGACTCCCAGTCGCCGTCGAACATGAGCAGGGACTCGCCGCCGATGAAGCGACTCATCATCGTGGAGTAGTCAAGAGAGTTGACGTCGTCGGCGAAGAAGCCGGCCTTGATCCACTTGTCCAGGTGCTCGGCGGCCTTGAGGTTGTCGGCCGTGTCGATCGTCGCGTCGGGCTGCTGGAACGTCCACGAGTTGATCGCGGACGGGTCGCCGTAGGAGGCCATGAGGGCCTGCAAAGGGAACGCGAGACCGCCCGTGGCTCCACCGTTGAACTGCGCCATCGGCGTGATTCCCGCGTCCTTCGCCTTCTGCAGGAACCCGTCGAGCTCGGCGAGGGTCTTGGGTGCCTCGGTCATGCCGATCTGCGCGGCGAGCTTCTTGTTGTAGAAGATGCCGGTCATCGACTGGTTCAGACCCATCGCGTACAGCGGGCCGTTGCCGCGGCGACCATCGGCATCGACGCGCATCTGCAGAAGCTGCGAGGCGGGCCACTTGTCCCACCCGTACGCCGCCGCGTACGGGTCGAGGTTCAGCAGGAGACCGTCGGTGGCGAGGTCGGACACCTGCGGCAGGCGCATCAGGTCCGGCGGGTTGTCGGCGAGGACGCGTGGTGCGTTCTGCGTGATGACCGCGAATTGGTCCTCGCGGATGTCAAACGTCACGTTCGCGAACTGCTTGGTGAACTCTTCGGTGAGAGACTTCGGCAGCGGGAAGCCGGTCTCGATGTACGTGCTCAGCACGACGGGATCCGTGCCGCAGGTGGTCACGACATCGCTGGCGTTCGTACTGTCGGCCGTCGGTGTCTTGTCGGCGCTCGCAGTGCCGCCGGGGGTGCTGCACGCGGCAGCAGTCATGATGCTCGCGAGGCACAGGGACGCCGCAATTGCGGTGCGCCGGTTCCTCTCACTGGCTCGAGACAACGGTGTCTCCCTCTCATCGAAGCGAATCCAGCGGGGAGCCGGACACGGTTGCTAAATCGGCTTAGCAAGGTAAATACTGGGGATCGAACGGGCATCGTGTCAAGCGAGCCGAGGTAACGAAACGGTCACGCCCGATCTGTGGCAGTCCTCCGAACCGCGCGTGGCACCGTCACCGCACGTCTAAGATCCGTATCCGACGAGAGGAACCAGGTGGCCCGCAGACGCGTGACCTTGGCAGACGTCGCGCGCGCCGCTGGCGTGTCGTCGCCTACCGCCTCGCTGGTGCTGTCCGGACGTGGCGACGAGTTGCGCATCTCCCAGGCCGTCCAGGAGCGCGTGCGCGGCACAGCATCCGAGCTCTCGTACCGGCCGAACATCGTGTCGATCGGGCTACGCAAGGGTGAGACGCGAACCCTTGGGCTCGTCTCCGACACGGTGGCTACCTCACAGCTTGCCGGGGACATGATCAAAGGCGCCATCGAAGCTGCCCGCGAGCACGGTTTCATGCTCTTTATCGGTGAAACCGAGGGAGATCCCGAGGTCGAGAACGCACTGCTGGAGGCGATGCACGACCGCCAGGTCGACGGCATCATCCTGACCTCGATGTTCACTCGGATGCGAGCCGTGCCAACGCTGCTTGACCGAGTCCCTACGGTCCTGCTCAATGCGCTGCCGACTGGCCCGACCACCGCAGCCTCGGTCATTCCCGACGAGATCGAGGCTGGTCGATCTGCCGCGCGACTGCTACTAGAGGCCGGACACCGAGAGATCCACCTGATCGGTGCTGGCCCAGAGCCCCACGACATGCCACCCGGCACCGTCGCTGGAATCGAGCGCCTCGCCGGCATCCGTGAGGTCCTCGGGGAAGCCGGCCTCAAGCCGGCGTCCGGCCATCGCCTCGACAGTTGGCTGCCACCGGACGGCTGGCGAGCGACCCGCGAACTACTCGAGAAGTGTCCGCAACCCCGCGCGATCATCTGCTTCAACGACCGCCTCGCCTTCGGCAGCTATCAGGCACTACAAGAGGCAGGCCTCACGATTCCCGACGATGTATCCGTCGTGTCCTTCGACAACTACGCGCTGGCCGGGTGGCTTCGACCCGGGCTTTCGTCTTTTGCGATCCCCCACGAGCAGCTCGGCCGGCGCGCAATCGAGCTGCTCCTCCAAGCCGTTCACGACGGCGTCAGCACGGAGCCCGGCCATGTTCACCGCTACCCGCTGCCGCTGCACTCCCGGGGGTCCGTGGCGGCGCGACCGGCGTAAGTCACACTCCCAAAGCGGGTTGACGCGAGCAAAGCGGAGACTACGCATCCACAACGCGGCCCGCGGACGCCCCTAAAAATGGACTGGTGACCGCACCAGCGGCAAGCCCGCCCATCGGGACTCCTCCACAGGCCAGGCGTTTCGGGCTGGCGGACACCGCATAGGTGGCATCAAGGGGTGTTCTGAAGCTTCCGTGAGTCGAATCGGCGCAGTTCGAAACACAAAACTCACTGCAATGCTGTCGCTCGCGACGAGCGTGGCACAGGTCTGAGCCGATTCTGGCCAAGTTCAGGGACCACCACGGTCAGGCCGGCCGCGGAGCCGGTCTCGCCAGGGGCGGTCGTCCAGATCGAAGATCGTCCGGCATACCGGCTCCGCCCACACGCACTGGAACGGACCGATGCTCCCCGGCTCGTGGACCAGCACCCGTCCTGGTGGCCGCTCGCCCGGCCCACCGCCATCGTGCCGGGCCGCCAGCTGCCCGGCCTGCCGGCGGCGGAACGCCTCGAACGCCTCTAGGGGTTCCAGCAGGTCGGCGACATCGATGGGGTCACGGTCGAGGTGCTCCCGCCACAGCCTCAGGCGCAGATCTTGAGCGAACACCCGTGCGCCGTCGCCGAGGCCGGCCGGGTCACTCGGCGATTTCGGGTCGAGGTCAGCACCGAGCACCCCGATCGGCAGCTCCCTGTCATGGGTCCACGAACGGTGGTTGAGGTTGTCCGAGCCCATCGTCGCCCACACATCATCGACGTCAACCTTGGCGTGAAGGTGCACCGGGGTGCCCAGCCCGATGGATGTGTCGAGGTGGTCAAAAAGGAGAAATGCCGGACGAAACGGGAGCTCGTGAACTACCCGGCTTCGGGGGTCGGGACATTATGAACCGCGAGTGGTTGGGCTTCGAGGTCTGTCGCTCCAACTTCGCGCCCGTCCTTTGGTGGATGGTTGGCGGCGCCGCCGTGTGCCTGTCGCAGGTGAAGAAGTCGCCTGGTGGCGAGGCGACGGCGAAATGGGCTTTTCGTGCCACAGCGTTGCGTGTGGTTTGACCGATTGAGGCGACTTCGCACGCTGACCGACATGGTCGCGGCCGCAGACGTGATGGACGAGATCCTGTGGCTGGCGCAATTCATGACTCGGTGTCGCCGTCGTGCACTAGAATTGTTGGATTCCGTGCGGCGACGCACGGTCATTCGCTGGGGGGCGCAGGAAAGCATGGCGGTAGTTCGCGATGTGACACGAGGTATTGCGGGCTTTGTTCCGGTGCACAAGTCGGTCAGGGCCAGCGGCCGTCGGTCCGATGACCATCTCAATGACGTGGTGCTGGAGGACTCCCGTCGGGAGCACCTCGAGTTCCTTGAGACACGGATCACCGCTCAGGCCGCTGAGGCCGTCCTGCTCAGAGAGCACGATTCGCCCATCGACGTACGCCCAGACGCGGGGACTTGCCCACACCCGAGTTCCACGGAACCGGTAACGATCTCAACTGATCTGGTGAGCTCTCGATCATGAATGGTGTGCTCGCGGCCGGGGCGGCCCTCGACGGCCGATCCGGCCTCGTGGTCGACGTCGACGACGCCTCGGTCGCCGACCTGATCGCCGTGGCGTGGCGAGAGTTCAAGCTCACGGGCGACCGCGCCTTGCGCGAGCGCCTGATCTTGCACTACGCGCCGCTGGTCACCGCCGCGGCGAGCCGCCTCGGGATGCGGTTGCCGAGCAGCGTCGAGCAGGCGGACCTCGTCTCGTACGGCATGTTCGGCCTGATCGACGCGATCGAGAAGTACGAGCCCGACCGGGCCATCAAGTTCGAGACCTACGCGAGCTCGCGCATCCGCGGGGCCATCATCGACGAGCTTCGCGCGATCGATTGGATCCCACGCTCGGTCCGGACCAGGGCACGCGCGGTGGACCGGGCGTACTGCGACCTCGAGGGGGAGCTGCACCGGACACCGAGCGACTCCGAGATCGCCGGACGGCTCGAGGTGGGCGTGGGCGAGCTCCGCATGGTCTTCGCGCAGCTGTCGAACGTCAACGTCGTGGCGCTCGACGAGCTGCTCAGTGCGGGTGCCGAGCGGACCGACAAGGGCTCGCTGCTCGACACGCTAGAGGACCACCGCACCCCGGATCCCGCGCAGTCGTTCGAGGCTCAGGAGACCAAGTTCCTGCTCGCGCGCGCCATCGAGCAGCTCGGCGAGCGCGAGAAGATCGTCCTCGTCCTGTACTACTACGAGGGCATGACACTCGCGGAGATCGGTCGGGTGCTCGGGGTGACCGAGTCCCGGATCTCGCAGATGCACACGGCCGCGATGCTCCGCTTGCGGACCAAACTCCGGGAGGCCCAGCGCGGCTGACCTCTCGAAGTGATTTGCAGTGGTCGGTTTCCTGGTGTCTTGCACGCGGCCACTCACCTAGGCGTCGGCCTACCCGTCGACCGGAGACCTGGGACGTTCACCGTGGGCAACCAGTCTCCAGCTATGACATGCAGAATGCGCTGACATGCAGAATGCGGTTGCTGTCATGGCTGACTCGCGTGACCTCGAAAGCCCGCTCGTTGGTGATCTTGTAGCGCTATCACGATGCCCGTCGCCCGCCCGATGAGGCCTGTCGTGCCCGACGCGGCGCTCATTTTGTCGTGCTCCTTCGCGCGACAATCGCAAAACGCGGCGCGGATCGCCAAGAACAACGCCTTCTCCGACTCATCCGAGAACGCGTCCCCCAAAATCATCGGTGGATCGAGGTTTACTTCTGGTCGTGTCCAGTCGATGGGGTCTACGTGCATCTGTTTCAGGCCCACGGCCGCAAGAACCTCGTCGACGAACTGCAACGCAGTCATCGTGCGATGGTCATCACGATCAGCGCGATGCTGGCGCTGAACGTCCTAACCTCAGGTTATCTGCTGCTGGTGAGCCAACCGCGACTCGCCCATTTCACCGATCTCACTCGCCTGTCACGCGTCTCGCACGAGGGGATGCTTGACGAGGAGACGGGGCTGCGCGGCTGGCTCGCGTCGGGTGATCCTGAGTTCTTGAACTCCTACGCCGATGGCAGGCGGGCGGTGGCACCTACGAGCGGTCCGATGTTGGATCTGGCATCGAGCGACCCGGCCACTACCGAACTAGTCGTCGACACCATGCTCAAGCGCCAAGCGTGGCAGTCCTGGGCGGAGCGGGCCGCCGTGATGGAGGTCACGGAGCCCGACCGTTCGACCGGCGAGCTGACGCAGTTCCTCCTCGAAGGCAAGGGCTTGTTCGACGACTACCGCCAGGCCAGCGCCCGCGCCACGAACCTCATCGTGGGTCAGCGCGATCGCGCCGTGGGAGACCAGCGCACGGCTCTGATCGTCCTACCGTCGGTGTTCCTCCTCGCGACCGTTATCGCCGGGGCGCGAGCACAGTTGCGACGTCGCCAACTCGCCAGAACGCTCCTGGAGCCGATCGACCGTCTCCTTGGGACCATCGAACGCCTCGGGGCGGGCGACCTGACCGCACGTGCCCCAGACGCGGGCGTTGCCGAACTGGATGCAGTGGGAGCCGCGCTTCGGGCTCTCGCGGGCGACCTGATGGCCGCGCAGGACCTCGCGGTGGCCCGCGAAAAGCGGCTCGCCGTCCTCGCCGGGCGACTCGAGACGGTGATAGAGGTCGCGCGCGAGGTCTCCGGGAGCTTGAGCATCCGCTACGTCGCGGAGACGGTCACCGCGGCCGCCGCCGATCTTCTGGGCGCCCCGGCGACGCTGTGGGTGCGGACCGAGGCGGGGCAGTTCGCCGCTGCCCGCCGAAGCGAGGACCGGCACGGGCGCATGCCGCCATCGGACCTGGTTGCCCCCTCGCTCGTCTCCGAAAGCGCCGCGGCCGCCCGACCGCTCAGTGACGCGACCTTCCGCGCGTATCCGCTGGTCTTGGCCGGCATGGTGGTCGGCGTGCTGCACGCAACAACCCCGGCAGCGGATCCGGACACCGAACAAGTGCTCGAGGCACTGCTCTCCACAGCGGCGGCCGCTCTCGAGTCGGCCCGCCTCAACAGCGCGGCGCACGAACGCGCGGAGATCGACGCCATCACACAACTTCCGAACAGACGACGAATGGAGAGCGACCTGCTCGCCGAATGGGACAGGTCCCGACGCTTCGACCGACCGCTCAGCTTCGTCATGGTCGACCTCGACCACTTCAAGCAACTCAACGACACCTACGGCCACCCCGCAGGAGACGCCGCGCTCAACGCAGTTGCGATGGCGCTCAAAACAGGGTTGCGGGCCACCGACACCGCGTATCGCTACGGCGGCGAAGAGTTCGCGGTCCTGCTCCGAGAGACGGACCTCGACGACGGCGCAGCCGTGGCCGAGCGACTCCGGGCCGCTATCGCGGCCGTGACCGTACCGGATAGCGACCTCACCGTGACCGCGTCCCTCGGCTTGGCTGAACGAGCCACAAGCATGAGCGATCTCAGTGACCTCGTCTCGGCAGCCGATGCTGCCCTCTACACGGCCAAACGCACTGGCCGTGACCGAGTCGTCGAACACCCCCGGATACCTGCATCCTGAAAGATCAACTGCTTCGTTCTGCCCACGCATACCTGTCGGTGAGCATCGATCGCGCCAGACCCTGCGTGGCATTGCGGTGGTCGTGGTCTCTCCACATAGGGCGCGGTTCCTCTGGCGGCGAGGCGGCCCGAGGCTAGCGGTGTCCGCAGACCCGAACTACCTCGGGCAGCCAAGCGCGATCAACGTTGCTTCGAGCGGGCGCCACCTGCTCATGGTGCGGGCCTGCACAACCACTGCCCGATCTGCCGTACCGAACGTCGCTTTGCTGTCGCTTTGTGGTGATCGACGTCCTTCCTCGGCGCCGTTGAGAAGCACGGCCGTCGCTCGGGGCGGGGTGGGCGTGCAACTTGAGAGCGGCGCGCTACCAGCTCCGCGATAGCGTCGCGGTGTGGCAAACCGACACGATGAGTTGATCGCGGCAGCTGAGCAGATGATTCGCCCCCACCGCGTCGGTGACCGCCTCTTCGGAGACGTGGGCGCCACTCTCGTCACCGAGGCCGGCAACCCCTACTCAGGGGTCTGCATCGACACGGGCTCTGGCACCGGCTTCTGCGCCGAGCACAGTGCGATCGCCGCGATGGTGACGGCAGGGGAATACCAGATCACCAGGATCGTCGCGGTATGGCGCAATGAGACAGGTGACCTATTCGTGTTGCCGCCCTGCGGACGGTGCCGCGAGTTCATCCGCCAGATCGACCCTGCCAACCTCGACACCGAGATCGTCCTGGGGCGGCATCGGTCTGCGCCGCTTCGCGAGCTCCTGCCCGAGCATCAGTGGCCCGAGGCGCTCGATCATCCTCACCGCATCGACGACGCGGCCCCGCCCGTCGTACCGGGTGCCGCAGACGGGCTCGACTGAATGTTTGGTGGACGGCGCGGCCAGGATGACGACGGCGCAGCGCTACGTGCGCGGCTGTGCGACGTGTACTGGATCGGTGGCGGCAGTGGCGCCGGCAAGTCGACCGTCGCCCGCCGCGTCGCGGCGCGGTTCGGCCTGCGGCTGTACGTGACCGATGACGTGATGTCTGATCATGCTCGCCGGAGCGAGCCCGAAGACGCGCCGTTCTTGAGCAAGTTCCTCGCCATGGGCATGGACGAGCGTTGGGTGAACCGATCGCCCCAGACGATGCTCGAGACGTTCCACTGGTTTCAGGGCGAGGGCTTCGGTGAGGTCATTGACGATCTGCTGCGCCTTCCCGCGGGACCACCGGTGATCGCCGAGGGATTCCGCCTGCTCCCTCGCCTCGTGCAGCCTTTGCTCGCCTCACCGGATCACGCTATCTGGCTGCTCCCGACACCGGAATTCCGTCGGGACGCTTTCTCGAGTCGGGGCACTTCGTGGGAGATCGCAGGCAAGACCAGCGATCCGGCCAAGGCTCTGGGGAACTTGCTCGAGCGTGACCGAATGTTCACCGATCGCCTCCGCGAGGATGCGACGAGTCTCGGACTGCGCATCATCGAGGTCGACACCGCGATGGCTGAAGGAGGCCTCACGGACCGAGTCGCGGAGGCTTTCGGCCTCTGAGTCGGGATCGGGCAGCTCGGTCGGGACCGCCGCTTCACTGTCGTCATGCCCGTAGGAACACCGGGTGTGGCGGTTGTGGATCGGGGCTGCGGTGCAGAGGGCCGCGCGACGGTCCGTGAGCGTCGCTATGCGGAGACTCTCAGGGGCTCGAGAGCGGCTAGGACGAGGTCGAGGCCGAAGATGAACTCGTCTGCCGGGTCGTAGCCGGCAGCGACCAGAACCGCAGCGGACTCATTGAGGTAGGGGAACTCGTCAGGAGGAAGCTGGGGCAGGTAGACGTCCTCGGCCATGTCCGCGAACTCATCGGCGTTGTCGAACGGCAGGCTGGCTTCCTGCAGGGCGAACCCGTAGACGTAGCAGTCGAGCAGCCAGTTGGCGTGCGTCGCCATCAGAACCGAGAAGCCAGCCCTTCGCAGGCAGGCGGTGACCGCCTCGCGGTGGCGGAGGTTCGCGGGCCCCGGCGACGTCCGCGACTCCATCAGGCCGATCGCCCACGGGTGGTATGCGAGAACCTGTCGGGCGGATACCGCCGTCCGTCGCATCGCCGACTGCCAGTCGGTCTCGTCGGGCGGGAGCTCGATCTCCTCGAACACGACGTCGATCATGGCGTCCAGCAACTCCTCCTTGCTCGCCACGTAGTGGTAGAGCGACATCGCGCCCGCGCCGAGTGCGACAGCCAGCCGGCGCATGCTCAGCCCGGCGACCCCCTCGCGGTCGGCGAGCCGGACCGCCTCGACCACCACCCGCTGCTTGCTCAGCCCCGCGTCTGACGCGACCGGGCGTTGGGTCTCCGTGTTGTGTCCGCGGGGCTGCTGGGTGAGGTGCGCGAGGGGTGGTCGACGCTCCAACACATCTGAGCCAGGCGCTCAGCGATCTCTTACCCGCGTCGTTCGGTTCTGCTCGATACACGCGTGCCCCGAAGTGATGGCGGTGCGGGACCTCATCCTGTCTCGGATTGAGAGCCTCCATCAGACCCGGGGCGAGACAGCCGCTGGCGTCGACCGAGCATCCCTCGTGCGTTGCACGCCTCTCGCAACCGACACCGTGGTAGGCCTCAGTTTGAACTAGAAGACATTGAGCTCCCGAATCTGCGCGCGAGCCGCGGTCATGATCTCGCGGATCACGCTTTCGGCCTTGTCGCCGTCCCCTGTCAGGATCGCTTCGGCGACCGCGTCATGCCCATCAAGGGACACGGCTCCCGGTTCACGCTGGGACAGGCCTTCGAGCGTTCGGCCCACCAGTACCTCCGCGAACACGTCGGTCAGCGCGGCGAACATCTCATTCCGGCTGGCGCGCAGGACCTCCGTGTGGAACGCGATGTCGAGCTCGAGGTACTCCTGATCGTGATGGGCCTCATCTGCGCCGCGCATCATCCTCGCAATCTCGACCAGGTCCGAGCGTTCAGTGGTGGAGGCGTGCAGGGCGGCAGCGTGCGCCGCGAGCGGCTCGACAGCCACCCGCAACTCGTTCAACGAGCGGATCTGGCCCGGACGACCTGGGCCACTCAGTCGCCACCGAATGATCAGCGGATCAAGGACGTCCCACTCCTGCGCAGGCCTCACCACAATCCCGACCCGACGCCGCGCGGTCACCAGTTGAAGCTGCTCGAGAAGTCGCATGGACTCTCGGGCCACCGTGCGCGAAACCCCGAACCTCTGCTGCAGCCGCTCGAGAGTAAGAACGTCGCCTGCCGCAATCTCACCCGCCGTAATCTCGCGTCCGAGAGTGTCCAGTACCGAGGTGTGCAGCCGCTCAGGCATCTTCAGCCCCTTGTAGTTCCCAATCTGAGGATATCCACAAATGTACGACCTGTCCGGTTTGCTGCGGTAGGGCTCGGCGCTGAAATCCTCCGTGGCCGTGGCCATGGCCGGCTCCAGCAGATCTTGCTCAGCGATGGCCGGCAGGTACCCGACGCACGCCGCATCGGATCCTCTTCAGACCGCGCTTCCGTGCCCATCCAGGACAATCGCTGGAACCACAGCGCCAACGCCGCCGACAGTTCCTCGCCCACGCCCGTTCTGGCGATCGCCTCGGTCAAGACCACGCCACCGGCCTGTCCAAACCCCACGAACGCGGCCGTGTCGACCTTGAGGCGCGGGTAGAAGTCAGCGATCTTCGCCATCTGATGGATGCTCCCCATACCGGGACTTAATTGGCGGTAAGCGGTGACGTCGCCATCTTCAACGCGATCGCCGGCCAGACCAGGACGACCAGCGCGGGCAACGTGCAGACTCACGCCCAGGAGTGGCGAAACCTAGCGGGGTAGCCCTCGCCCGCGAACAGCGGTTTTCGTCGAATGGCGGTCGTCAACTGTCGATCAGCGGAGGGGGCGTCGGTGCCTGCGCAAGATCCAGGCACCAGTCCCGGCTGCGGATGGGATTGCCTTGGGGGTACTCGAAGTCGACTTCTCCGAGTTGCGTGAAGCCAAGGCGGCGACAGACCGCGTTGGACGCAGCATTCTCAACGTTCGGAAATGCGTGGATGCGCTTGTACCGACCTTTGGCGCGTACGACGTCGATGAGCAGCCGCATCGCCGCCACTGCGATGCCGCGGCCCTGGAACGGCCGCAAGACCATCCAGCCGACCTCGGCGACGGTGGCGCCGTTCCACTCGTGATCCCAGTACCCGACCGAGCCGACCGATGCTCCGTCGGCGCTTGCGACGATCCGGAACATCCGACCCGTGTCGCCTTCGTTGAGAGCGACGTAGCGGTGATGCCGGGCCAGGACCTTCTCCGCGATCTCCGGACCGCCAAGGTGCTGCGTCATCTCGGCCGCATTCCCGGCACGGAGTAGCTCGAGATCCCCTTCCCCCCAGGGCTCGATCCGCACCATCGGGGGAACTCGGGAATCCGTCATCTGAACAGTCTGGCGAGCGTGGGCCTCTCGCGAGCCGCGACGCGGGCCGGCCGACCGAAACGATCCAGCGCAGCGCCCTCGGTACTTGGCTGTCGCCAAGGTGCTCCAGAAACCGGTGCGAGGATGCGTCGACCCTTGACGTACGTCACTCTGCGGAGCAGAGTGACGGCCATGTCCACCGATGGCACCGTCCTGGAGCTCGCCGAGCACGCACGCGAGCGCACCAGGGCCGCGCGGCACGCCCGGTCGTTGCCGCTGGTTTTCGTCGCATGTGGACTGCTCGTCCTGGCCTGGCTCCGGGCTGCCGTGAGCATGGCGTTCCTCGTTGAGATCTTCGTGCCGCTCGCGGTATTTCTGGTGCTCTATCTGTTCATGGTCGCGCGCCGTTTGGTGACGGGGCTCGGGACGAGCACGGATGGTTACGGTGTGGTCCTGGTGATCAGTGCGCTCACGGCGATGGTTTTCCCGATCGCCCGCTTGGTGGGTGCGTTGTTCTTCCTCGGCGGTGGCTTGGTGATTCTGGGTTGGCGCGGTCAGGACCGCATGCTGTGGATCCCGGGTGCGGTTCTCGCGGCAGCCTCGCCACTTGTGACCTTCTTCGTGCTCGACAACCACCTTCGATTTCTCGGCCCGCAACCCAGTGTCGTCGTCCTCGTTGCCGGTGCCGTCATCCTGATCGGGCTCGGCGTGCGTGCCTTCATCGCGGAACGGGCACTGACAGCGCCAAGCCCCATGACTGACGATGAGTGAAGCGACCGACGGCGCGATCCACCCCGCGGCCGCGCTCGACGAGGTCGTCCACCAACGGGCCCGGCTCGGGGTCTTGAGCATCCTTGCCGAGGCGGACGACGCCGACTTCACCTACCTGCGCCGCACGCTGGGCCTCACCGACGGCAATCTCGGGCGACACCTCGAGGTGCTCGTCGACGCTGGCTACGTCAACCTCCGCAAGGGCTACGACGGCCGACGGAACCGGACCTGGGCCTCGATCACGTCGCGCGGTCGTCAGGCGCTGCTCGCCGAGCTGACCGTCCTGCGAACACTGGTCGCGCAGTTGGATGCAGGCGACGGGACTACTGAGCGCTAGCCGGATCGCCGCGCGTGGGGCGGTCGCAACGGCACCAGGTAGTTGTCGCTGGCGTCGTCGGCTTTCATTGCGCTCACTGCCAGCCGGAGGAGTCGATCTCGGGCTAGCCCTTGCGGGGCAAGCCACGAAGGTCGCCCGGATCTGGCTCAGTTCGATCGAGAGTGAGTTCTGTCGTGGGCGGGCCCGTCGAGCCGTAAACCGTCGGGCCGACGTCGGGGCGCCCGAGGTACATGTTCTGGACCTCGTCCATTCCCTGTACCGCCGGGCCCGCACCCGACTGCAGCCGACGTCCTTGTGCCCTCGGGCGCATCGCCCGCACCACGATCGAGATGAACACCACCCCCCAGAAGCCGAAGACGATCCAAGCCCCGACCGGGCTCCGGTTCCAGGATGACCACGTCAGCAGCCCAAACACGACTACCACCGTGTAGCCGAGCCACCACCGACGAATACGCATCGCGCCCTTTCCCGTGGGATATACGGTCTCGACGATATCGTTCGCGAGCCCGTCAGGCCGGCAAGAACGCCCCTGACCTCGGGCCCGCGGCCATGGTGTGCGACCAGTCGATTACCTCGACACGTCGAGCGACACCACGGAATCGCTAGTGGACTCGATGCTCATCGGGTCCGATGGCTCGAGCCGTGCAGCTGGCGCTTGTCTGTGTGGCACCGATCAGGTCGCTCAGGCACCTTTGCGCCGGGTAACGAAACGGGCGATCCAGTGCACGAGTCGAAGGAACGCCAACTCCACTCCGGCAAGGTTGGCGGGCCGGTGGTCGCAGCGTGACGTCAACCAAGACTGACCATCCGCCGAGTGAAGGTCAGGCGTAGACGTCGACCTCACCCTTGCGACGTTGATCGGGGGTGCGCTCGGTTTCCGGTGCTGCCGAGGGAAGCGCACGGGTGCCTTGGCTGCGGTCCTGCTCGCGCGCGAGCGCGGCGGCGGCCGCGGCGACGGCCGCCGCCGCCATCTCGACCAGCGCCTCGTCGACCTTGAGCGTCTCCTCCGGCGCCTTGTTCACGGCATCCTGGGCGAGCTGCTTCTGCGCTTCGGTCAGACGCTTGACGGCTCTGTCGTACACCTGCTGCGCTGCCGAGCCCGAACCTGCAGGTCCCGCCACGATGCCCGACAATCTTGTTGACGCCGCGCTGATCCTGATGTCCGTCATGACCGCCCCCGTATTGTTCGTCAGATTCCGAATCGACCGACGCGTGACCCGATGAAGGGGAATCGAAGCGCTGCACTCAGTGGTCTCCTCGCCCATCGTGCGTGCCGGGCAACCGACTGAAGAATTGACCCCTCAACAGCCAAGGAGCAGACCGTGCCCTGGATCAACCTGACAAGGTACAAGGCCGCGCTGATCTACGTCACCGCGGTGCTGGACGACACCTGCGGCAACCTGATCCAACTCGCGAGTCCCGCATGAGCGTCGACCCCGCCCCGAACGTGGTCGACGACCGCGGCCGCAAGGTCGGCCGATGGACCGAAACCGACTCGCACGGCGGGACGATGACGGGTGAATACGTCGACGGTGAACGCTGCGGAGTATGGCGACACTTCTTCGTTGACGGGTCGCTTCGATCCGAGGGTGAGTTCGACCACGGCCGCCTGCAGGGCAACTGGACCTGGTATCGCTCCACTGGCGGACTGCTCCAGCGAGGGGGCTTCCTCGACGACGAGAAGCACGGCATCTGGCAGCGCTGGGACGCACACGGGAATCAGATCGACAGCGGAAGCTGGGATCGGGGCGCAAAGACCGGCGAATGGACGGCCTTCAACCCCGACGGCACCATCAAGAAGACGACAAATCACCGGCCAAGAACGCAGTAACCCCGTTCTTGGGTCACTGCTCCTGACCACGTTCGATTCCGAGGGTGGCGAGAAGGTCCTCGTGCAGCTGCATCCAGACGACATGGCACGAGTCGACACCCACCGCATCGACCCACCGTCGCTCGCCCTGCTCCACTCGAGCGAATGCGGCCTGGTACCGCTCGGCGTAGCCGTCAAAGCGAGACAGCACCGCGCTGAGCTCCGCATCCAACGAAGCGAGCCGGCGACCGAGGGCGCCGAGCTCATCGAGGACTCGGTCATCCCACCGGAAGTCCGTGTGGTCGTTCAGCGCCATCGGATCGCCGGGAATCGGGCGGAGCTGCCAGCGGGTCGCCGCCTCCTGGAAGCGCGCGTTGAGCGGGAGGAACGCGGCATGGACCCGGACCACCTCGTCCACTGCACCGCGCGCGGCCAGCTCGACAGCGAGGAGGCGCTCGTCCTGTGCCCTGCCCGCTTCGGTCAGAGACCAACCTCTGCTCCCTGCGAATTCGAAGCGCGACACCCACCCCACGGCCTCGAAGTCCTCCAAGAACTCGCCGACCTCCCGGGCATCGAGCCCGAACCGGGCCGCGGCCTTCAGATCACCTGCGGACCCCAACAGCCGCACGGCATGAAGGGCCAGCAGTTCGGGTGCGGAAACGGCAGCAGTCACGCCGTCATTCTCGTCGAACCCGAGAGGCGATCGAACGGCTCGATTCGGGCGGCGGCTCGATCTCGGCGCAGGCCTCGCTCGACCGGATGCGTCACCGATGCGGGACAAACCGGACAACAGTGATGTGATAGCAGCCTTGCGCCCCCTCGCGGGGGCAGAATCCGGTCCACGCGGTTCTCTCCGCGGTCACCGCCCGCTGGGCGGGGAGGAGGTCACCCGTGCCCTACACCCTCTCGTCGCCCACTGTCCTGGCCGGGGACGCGGCGACCCACCCGTGCGCGAATCAGCTGCTCGCTGCGCTCAGCGCCGTCTTTCGGCTCACGGAGCAGGGCGTCACCGCGCTCGGGCTGTGCGCCCTGGACTGCGAGCCAGGCTCGAC
Source organism: Pengzhenrongella phosphoraccumulans (assembly GCF_045689905.1). Taxonomy (NCBI): domain Bacteria; kingdom Bacillati; phylum Actinomycetota; class Actinomycetes; order Micrococcales; genus Pengzhenrongella; species Pengzhenrongella phosphoraccumulans. The sequence goes on from NZ_CP144210.1 coordinate 583,653, forward strand.
CGTGCGCGCGTGGCAGCTGGCGGAGCTCGCCGACGCGTCCGCGCTGACCACCGCGCACGTGCTGCGGACGGTCAGCTGCAGCGACGCCGGCGCGGCCGGTGAGCTCTCCCGGGCCCGGTTCGGGCACCTGGGCGACGTGACCCAGCTCGTCGTGGCCGAGGCAGGACCATGGCCGGACGGCGCACGCCTGGGGATCCCGGGGGCCGGGCTGTCACCGGGGTCGGCCGCAGCGGCCGCGGGCGTGGTCGCCGGCTGGTGGGCGCGCCCCCACCTCGCCGCCGCGCCCTTCGAGGTCCTCACCCAGCCGTGGCAGGCCGCGCTCCAGTCCCAGGAACGCGCGCTCGTCGAGGCGACGCAGCTGTACGGGCCCGGCGGCGACGCGGTAGTCGACCTCCAGGGCCGGGTCGGGGCGGGCGTGCTGACGCTGGACGCGCTCGCGGCGGTGCAGTGGTCCGCCGGCGGCTGGGCCGCCGCGATGCACTCCGCGGCCTGGGTTGCCTACACGACGGGTCGCCTGCGCGCGCAGCTCGTCGCGGTCCTCGACGTCACTTCAGCCCTCGTGCGTGCCCAGCCGGCCGCAGATCCCGTCACGATGCGATCTGCGCTCGCCACGCTGCACGCGCTCACGGTCGCCCGGCTGCTGGGTGACGTCCTGCCGGACACGCTGCTGTCCGTGCTGCAGCCGGCCGACATCAGCGGCTGAGCGCACCGCCCCGCGCTCGTCGGCGTCTGCACTCCCCCGCGACACACCCCGCGACCCGTCAGCCGAGCGCGACGTCGTCCATTAGGACCACCCGGCGTGCCATTCCCCGCACCGACTGACGTTCACCCGGGAAGGGAGACCGGACGGGCTGGGTGGGGAGCCCGAAACCCGCCTCCGAGTCACCCGTGGAGCACCCGGCGAGACCCGCGCCCAGCAACGAGACGACTGCGCTCGTCACCAGCCGCGTCGCGCGGCGTTGCCGCCAGAGCACAACGTTCCCGGTCGGCATCGGCGCGTCGGTCGGAGTCGGACCGTCAGGTCAGCGGACCGTACGCCACCGCACGCGTGACGTAGCGCGCCGAGTTGCCGTGCATGCCCTCGATCTCGTCGTCGGTCAGCGGGCGACGCACCTTCCCGGGGATGCCCGCGACCAGCGAGCGCGGCGGGATCGTGGCCCCCTCGAGGACCACGGAACCTGCCGCGACCAGCGAGTCCCGGCCGACGACGGCGCCGGTCAGGACCGTGGCGTTCATCCCGATCAGACAGCCGTCCTCGATCGTGCAGCCGTGCACCACGGCGCCGTGCCCCACGCTGACGCCCTCGCCGATGACCGCCGGCGAGCCCAGCTCGGTGTGCACCACGGCGTTGTCCTGGAGGTTCGACCCCGCGCCGAGAACGATCTCGTCGATGTCGCCGCGCAGCACCGCCCCGAACCAGACGCTCGCTTCGGCGTGGATGCGGACCTTGCCGATCAAGGTGGCGTTCGGGGCGATCCAGGCGCTCGCGTGGACCTCGGGTGTGTGGCCCTCGAAGGGCAGGCTCGTCATGCGCCGAGACTACGTCGCCGCGAGGGCGGCAACTGCCCCCTTGAGCCTCAGGAGCTCCGCGACGAACGACGTCGCGACCAGGTCGCTTCGCGGCCGCATCGGCGGGGCGGGTGGCCGACTGGGGTCAGGCCTCGTCCACGACCTCGAACCAGCAGTCACCGAAGGCGACCGAGGACCCGGCGGGGATCCGCACCCGCTGCTCGGGGGCGCAGAGGATCTGCGAACCGTCGGGCAGCGTGACGACCGTGCCGTTGGTCGAGCTGCGGTCCTGCACCCACAGACCGTCGGCGTCGATGCCGATCGCGAGGTGCGTCTTCGAGACGGACTGGTCGATCGCCTCGAGCAGCAGGCTGGGGGGCAACTCGCCCGCGCGTGGCGCCGGGCTGCGCCCCACGAGAGCGGTGCCCGCGAGGAGCACCCTGCGCCCGTCCCACAACTGCAGGGTCGCCTGCAGCTGACGCAGGCCGACCCGCTCGGCGTGCGATCCGAGCAGCGGGGTGAAGGCCGCCGGGGTGGCGGTCATTCGAGTCATCTCGACGTCGTCGGCGAGCGGGGCGAGGACGGCCCGGGCTGCGGCCCACGGCGGCACCGCCAGCATCGGCACCGCCATCGGCACCGTCCGCTGCGGCGCCGTCCGCGGGTACGCCGCCCCGGGCATGCCGGTGATGACGCTCGCGGCCGGCACAGGCGTGCGGCCGGGCTCCCGCGACCGCGCCGAGGTCTCGGGCAACTCGTCGAGGTCGCGCCACGTGCTGCGGGGCGCGCCGACCCCGGCGTCGGCCGTGGCCGGGTCGATCCCGACCTGGATGTCGTAGACGATCGTTCCGGCGGCCCGGTCGTGCCACCCCTGGCGCCACCCGCTCGCGTCGAAGAACGCCGACGCGTAGACCACGAACTGCCCGAGACCGAACCCGACGAGCGCACCCGCCGCCACGACCAGCTGGCGGAGCAGGATCGCACCCATCCCGGCCGGCTGGCCGGTCGCCGCCGACAGGGTCCGCAGCCCGACGGCGCGCTTGCCGAGGGTGAAGCCGCGCGCCCCCTGGAACCACCACTGGAACAGCGTCAGCCCCACCAGCAGCGTGCAGCCGGCGTAGGCGAGCGGCGTGCTGGGCACGAGCGCGGCCGGCACCGCTTCACCACCGTGGACCTGGTCGAGCACGCTCGCCGCGATGAACCCGCCACCGACGATCAGGTACGCCACCTGGTCGATGACGAAGGCGAGCAACCGCTTGCCCATCGTCGCGGAGAGCGCTCCTGGCGTTGACATGAGGTGTCGTCACTTCCTGGTCGTGGGGTGGGGTCCGGGTCACGGCCGCCCGCCCGGTACATCGGCAGCGCGGCGGAGGTTCGTGAGGGGTTCCTACCGGCGGTCGGCCCGCCGGGCCGCCCGGCGTGCGCGGCGCCGCGCACGCAAGGACGCCGTCGACCACCGAGCGCGCCAGCGGTGCCGCCGCGGCACCGCGGTGCGCATGGCCCGGGTGACCGCGTCGACCTGCGCCCAGAAGCTCTCGACGTCGGGTGCGCCCGGTTCGCCCCGGCCGAACACCAGGGTGTCCGCGCGGACCGCGAGCCCGGCCATCGCGCCGGCGATGCTCACGCCCTCGATGTGGGCCCCGCGACGCCGATGGTCGTCCGCCGCGGCGAACACCTCGGCGAAGCCGACGGCGATCTCCCGGCGCGTCGCGCACGGCGGCGCGGCGCGGCGCAGGTCGCGCGCGTGGTCCAGGACCTCGTCCCAGCCGCCGACCACCCGGGTCGCGCCGTCGCCGGCCGATCGCCGTCGTCGGCGCCGCCGTCGCTTCGCCGCGACGATGAGCAGCAGCGGCAGGAGGACAACGACCAGCGGCACGGTCGCCGCCGCGGCGATCATCGCGGTCGTGCGCCAGGCCTGGTCAGCCCGGGCCTCCTGCCGGGTGTCCTCGGTCCGCGGCTGCTCGGTGTCGTCGTCGGGCGGCGTCACGGGGGCCGCCGGCGGCGGGGGCTGCTGCATGACCTGCGGCTGCGGCTGGGACTGATCCAGGGGGGTGTCGGCCTGCGGCGTCTTCGTGTCGGGCGGCGTCGGGAAGAACGGCACCCACCCGTGACCGGCGAAGGCGATCTCGACCCAGGCCTGGATGTCCGCGCCGCGCAGCGTGATCTGCGCCGCCCCGGACTGCTTCTCGTCGGGCACGAAGCCGAGGACCACCCGCGCGGGCAGGCCCATCCCGCGCGCCATGAGCGCCATCGCCGAGGCGTACTGCTCGCCGTCGCCGACCATGAGATCCCCGGCCAGCAGGGTCGTCAGGCGGTCGGCGCCGTGCCCGGACAGGGAGGGGTAGTCGCCCGCGGCGGTCAGCCCGTGGCTGAACCACCCGCGGTCGGCGAGCCCCGCCTCGAGGCTGCGCGCGATCAGCACCGGCGACGTCGCCGTGCCCGCGAGCTCCCCCGCGAACAGCGGGACCGCGTCGGGGACGTGCCGGGGCTCGGGCAGACTCACGGCGGCGGCGGTGGCCGCGCCGATCTGGGCGTCGTCGGGCGTGGCGGGCACGACGGCGTCCTCCACCCAGCGCGTTCCCGCGGGAACGCCCGAGGTGAGCACCGCGGTGCCGGTGGCGTCGTTGTAGCGCAGGTCGTCGGTGCGGGCGCCCGACCCCGGTCCGGAGAACACGAACCGCTCGGCGTAGCCGACGGTCGGTAGCCACACGAGCGGGAGGTCGTGCACCTCGAACTCGACGTGCGCCTCGTCGCCGCGCACCGACGTCGACAGGCTCGACCCGACGCGCCGGAACTCGCCGGAGCCCTGCGCGGCCTCCGCGCCGGCGACGTTCCACACCACGCCGTCGAACGCGTCGAGCGTGGCCAGCCGGACCGTCGCGCCCGCCGGGAGGCCGCGGACGGTCATCAGGTCGGTCTCGTCCCAGTCCTTGACGAACTGCCGGAACCCCGACAGCGGGCTCGCGTGGTCCGTCGGGTCGAACGGCGGCACGAGGTCGTCACGCAGCACGACCCGCGGCTGCGCGGCGAGCAGGGGCCCGACGATCGCGCCGCTCGCCGCGACGACGGCGCCCATCAGCACCAGCGAGACGACGCGCCGGGGCACCAGGCTCCCCCGGCGCCAGGCGAGCCAGACCACGAGCAGCACCGCGAGCCCGACGCCGGCGGCCACCGGCTGCACCGTCTGTTTGGTCCCGAGCAGCACCGCGATCGCGAGCACGGCGGGGGCGACGGCTGCCGCCCAGGCCCCGGCCGGCCGGCCGGCCGCGCGGCGCGCGAGGCTCACCGAGCCCCAGGCACCGCCGAACGCCAGCTGGTAGGGCGCGACGAGCAGGCTGCCGCTCGCCCCGAGCACGGGCTCGAGCGTGAGGACCTGCTTCCACACGGTCACCACCCCCGCGAGGAGCGGGGCGAGGGACGCCTGCGTCGGCACGACCGCGTAGATCGTCGTGGTGGGCACCGCGAGCGCCGCACCGGCGACCAGGTAGGTCACGATCCCGACCGCGAGCGTCACCACGCCGGACCAGTGCCGCCTCGCGGCGACGAGCGCCACCGCCGTGCCGAGCACGAGCCCACCGACGACCGGCCGCCAGACCGCGTCCAGCCCGTAGACCGGCACGAGCGGCAGCAGCGCGATCAGCAGGCTCGCCCCGAGGACGACGGCGTCGACGCCGGGTCGCGCGCCCGCGGCCCGAAGCCGTCGCGCGCGGGGACCGGCCGCGGTCGGGGCGGTCATCCCGTCACCACCTGGCGGAGCACGCGCGGCAGGTCGGACAGCGACCCGACCTGGGCGAACGTCAGCGAACCGTGCTGCGCGACCTCCACGGGCGCACCCTGCGCGCACAGCAGGATCAGCGCGCGAACCCCCACCGGCAGCCGCACGGCGTGCGTGCGCAGCGCCGCGCGGCTCGGCACCGACCCGGTCACCAGGATCGCCACGGACGCGTCCGGAGCCTCGCGCGCGACCCAGCGCGCGAGGTGCTCGCTCGGGCGCCCGGAGGGGGTGGCCTCGAGCCCGGAGCAGTCGTCGAGCAGCCGCGGCGGCGACGCGGTGCGCAGCGGTCCGGCGCCGGCCAGCACGGTCAGGTCGCGCTCGTCGCGCAGCGCCTGGACGCCGATCGACGCGGTGGCCGCGACCGCGAGCTCGAACTCGTCGGCGCTCGCGTAGTCGCCGGCCGCCGTCGACAGCGCGATCGCCGTGTGCGTCCGGCGGGTGTCCTCGAACTGGCGGACCATGAGCGCACCGATGCGGGCGCTGGTCTTCCAGTGGATGTGCCGCCGGTCGTCGCCGGCGACGTACGCGCGCAGCGCATGGAAGGACATGTCCGAGTCGGAGATCACGCGGGTGGCCTGCCCCTCGAGGTCCCGCAGCACCCCGGCGGACGCGCCCCCGAGCGAGACGACCTCCGGGTGGACGTACAGGTCGACCGCGTCGGTCCAGCGCACGCGGCGGCGCAGCAGGCCGACCGGGTCGCCGCGCACCGACCACACCGGGCCGACGACGATGACGGCGCGGCGCGTCGTCGGGATCGCGAAGACGTCCTCGTGCACCGCTCCGGGCGCGAGCGACGGCAGCGCGAAGTCGGCCGCGCCCAGCCCGACGGGCAGCTCGATCTGCGCGGGCAGCAGACGCCGGCGCGACGTGTTGCGGACCTCGAGGCGGCCGACGGCGCGCTGGCCCACGCTGACGCGGTTCGTCGACAGGTCGAGGTCCACCGCGTAGGTGGACCGGCCGATCGTGAACGCGACGGCCACCACCACGAGCGCGCCGAGGCCGGCCGCGACGACCGTCAGCTCCAGCCACCCGAGGCGCCACCCCGCCCCGCCGGTCGCCAGCGCGGCCGCGACGACGGCCCACCCGAGCCCGGAGACCGGGCTCACCGCCCGGCCCAGGGCGCGGGCCAGGCCCCGCAGGACAGGCACGTCAGCCGATCCGCGCGGCCGGCGGCTCGGTGGCGGCGAGGATGCGGCTGAGCACCTGGCGCGGCGTCACGCCGGCGAACTCCGCCTCGGTCTCGAGCATGATGCGGTGCGCGAGCACGGGCTCGGCGAGGAGCTTGATGTCGTCCGGGATCACGTAGGTGCGGCCCTGCGAGGCAGCCCAAACCTTGGCGCTGCGCACGAGGGACAGGCCGCCGCGCACGCTCACCCCGAGCGCGGTCTGCGGGTCGAGCCGGGTGGCCTCCGCGAGCCGCGCGACGTAGTCGAGGACGGCGTCGTCGGTGTGCACCGTGGCGGCGAGGTCGGCCATCGCCGCGACCGCGGCCGTGGTGATCTTCGCGGTGAGGTGGCTCGTGCGGTCACGCTCGGCGGAACCGGCGAAGATCCGCACCATCGAGGCGTGGTCCGGGTACCCGAGCGAGGTCTTGATGAGGAACCGGTCGAGCTGCGCCTCGGGCAGCCGGTAGGTGCCCGCCTGCTCGATCGGGTTCTGCGTCGCGATCACCATGAACGGCCGACCCACGGGGTGCGAGACCTTGTCGACGGTGACCCGCGACTCCTCCATGACCTCCAGGAGCGCCGACTGGGTTTTGGGCGAGGCCCGGTTGATCTCGTCCGCGAGCACGACGGACGCGAAGATCGGGCCCTCGTGGAAGTCGAACGTGCGCGTGCCCTGGTCGTAGATCGTGACCCCGGTGACGTCGGACGGCAGCAGGTCGGGCGTGAACTGGATCCGGCTGTGCGTGCCCTGGACCGTCGCCGCGATCGCCTTCGCGAGCGAGGTCTTGCCCGTACCGGGGGCGTCCTCGAGCAGTAGGTGTCCCTCGGCGAGCATCGCCGTCAGCGCGAGCCGGACCACGTGCTCCTTGCCGAGCACCGCAAGGCCCACGTTCGCCACGAGCTCGTTGAAGATCCCGGCGAACCACACCCCCTGCTCGGGGGTCATCGGGGCCGCGGTCGGGGCGAGCACGTTCTCTTGAGGCACTGCGTTCTCCTGGGTCGTGAGCTGGGTCGCGAGCTGGGTCATGGCGGGGGTCGCCCTGGGGGCGATCGGGCGGGTGGGCGTCATGGGGCGGTCACCGGCGCGGCGGCGACCTCGACCGTCACCGGTGGCCCCACCTCGCTCGACCCCAGCGAGTTGGTGGCCACGGCGCGCACGGTCACCGTCACGGGGACGTTCTTCGAGTTGACGAACGTGTAGCCGGCATTGCCGTCCTGCCGCACCTCGATCGTGCCCGCGCCGGTGGCCGTCACGGTGAACGTCCACGAGCTGATCGCCGACCCGCCCGAGCCGCCCGAGGCGGTGAACGCCGCGGACCCGGCTGCGGGGGTCGTCGAGGCGAGCGTCGGAGCCTGCGGCACGGTCGTCGCGGTGGCCGAGACGGTGACCGGGTCGCCCCACTCCTGCTTGGAGTTGCGCGCCGTGACCGTGACGCTGTGCCCGACGCCGCCCGTCAGGTTCGAGACCGTGGCGGTGGTCTTCGTGGTCTCGGTGAGCAGGTTCCCGTCCACCTGGACCCGGTACAGGTCGATGCTCACCTGCTCGCCACCGGTCTCCGTCGGCACCTCCCAGCCCAGCGTCACCGTGCCCCGCGCCCACGGCGTGTTCCGCGCCGCGTCGTCGACCGCGGTCAGGCGCACGACCTGACCGGGCACCCCCCAGATCTCCCCGGAGGTGCCCGCGGACGGCGACCACCCGATCGTGTTGCGTGCCCGCACGGCGATCGCATACGGCCGGCCCGCACGCGCAGGGAAGCTGAAGCTGCGCACGCTCGCGTCGAGAGCCTGTTGCCACGCGCCGTCGAGGCTCACCTGGAACTCGGTGACGGGGTCGCCGCCGTCGTCCGCAGGCAGGTCCCAGCGCGCGGTGATGGTGCCGTCGCCGAACCGGCCGAACGAGGCGCTCACGCCCGCCGGGGCGTCGGGCTCGCGCGCAGGCACGACGGCGACCGACGACGGGCTCCAGTCCCCCGGGTCGGGGGCGTTGTTCAACGCCCGGACACGCACCGTGTACGCGGTGCCGTTGCGGAGCCCGCCGAACGCGTAGCCCGTCGACGTCGTCTCGACCGACGACGGCCCGCTACGGGGCGCCGGGCTGATCTCGACGAGGTACTTCACGACCGGCGAGCCGGGGGTCGCGGGTTCCGTCCAGCGGGCCTGGACCTGGGCGTCGCCGCGCGCGACCAGCGGCGCGGCCGGTGCGAACGGCTTGGCGTCCGGCCGCGCGGGCGCGGACCGGGGGCTGGGGTCAGACCAGTCGACCGCGTTCTTGGCCGTGACCGTGAACGTGTACTCGACCGCGTTGGTTAGGGAGTCGATCGTGCACGTGGTGCCTGCGCACTCGCGCACCGCACCTCCGGGCTGCGTCGTCACCCGGTAGCCGGTGATCGGGGCGCCGTTGTTGACCGGGGCATCCCAGGCGAGCACGACCGTGCGGTCGCGGACCTCGACCACACGCGGGGCGGTCGGTGCGGTCGGCCGCCCACGGACCACGACGGTGATGCGGCCCTCGACCTCCCGGCCCGGGTCGCCGGTGGCGTCCTGGACGCGGTACCGCGTGACCATCGGCCCGATGAAGCCCAGGGCGGGGCGCACGGTGACCGAGCCGCCGGACACCCCGGCCGTGCCCGCCCCGGGCGTCTCCACGGTGGCGTCGACGACGGTGAGCGGGGTCGACGGGAACGGGTTGAACGCGCCGTCCAGCGCGGCGACGGTCGACGAGGTGCCCTCGACGCCGTCGGGCACGGTGTGGTCGATCACGCGGGCGAGCGGCCGGATGCTGGCGACCACCCGGAAGTCGACCTGGGCGGGCAGCGTGCCGGCCACGCCGTACCCGATCGCGAGCGAGATCCCGCCCGCGGTCCCGCGCGGGACCGACGCGTCGGCGCTCACGGCGAGGACCGTGCCGTCGATGGACACGTGGAACCCCGCGGGTACCGCCGAGGTGATCGCGAACGTGTATCGCCCCGAGCCGGTCGCCGTCCCCACGGGGGCCGAGGTGAACTTCGTCAGGTCCACCTGGGCCGCGACCTCGCCCGGCGAGACGGAGATGACCGACGGCGAGAAGGTCGGCGGGTAGTCCTGCGTGGCGAGCACCGTGATCGGCAGGGTGAGGACCTTGGTGCGCGCGGACGTGTCGGACGCAGTGCCGTCGGTCACGGCCACGGAGATCGACGAAGGTCCGGCGTACCCGCTCTGTGCGCGGTAGACGAGCGTGCGGTCGTCGCGCACGAGCGGCGACCCGTCGGCCTTGGTCGCGGTGACCCGGGCGGGGTCGAGCACGCGGGCGGTCCGGCCGGGGGCGACCTGGACCTGCTCGTCGAGCGCGATGACGAGCTCGTCGCCGGCCATGACCACGAGCGCCGGGGCGTGCGGCCGGGGCATCGGCGGGAAGTCGCCGAGCGCGGGCACGGTGATGAAGGCGTACGCGCTCAGCCCGCCGGCCTGCGGGCTGGAGTTCGTCAGGAGGTAGGGCAGCGTCTGCGCGCGGTCGACGAGCGTGACCACCACCGTGCCCCGCGAGGTGACGGTCGCGACGTCGGCCACCGAGGCGTCCACCGAGACCTTGAGGTCGCTCAGGGGCCCGCTGGGGTTCTGCGCGACGGCGAGCACGTCGACCTCGACGCTCGTGCGGTTGATCGTCTCGGTCGCCGGGACGACGACGTCGCGCGCCACGGGGGCGAGGATCGGCGCGTCGTCGGTCACGGTGACCGTGAGCACGGCGGTGTCCCGCCCGCCGCGCTCGTTGGTCGCGGTGTAGGAGATCTGCAGCACGGTCGCGCTGGTGGGGGTCTGCACGGCGATGCGGTTGCCCTCGACGTGCGCGTCGGTGCCGGCGGCGAGGCCGAGCTCGGGCGACAGGGTCAGCACGCCGCCACCGGTGTCCACGTCGTTGGCGAGCACGCGGACCTCCACGGCCTGCCCCGAGCGCACGCTCACGTCGTCGTTCCGGCTCACGACCTGGGCCGCCGTCGTCGGCCGGGCCGCGATCCCGACCCGGATCGTGGCGACCGCGCGCTGACCGACCCAGTCCTCGACGGCGTAGGTGAACGTGTCGGTGCCGAGCTCACCGGGCAGGGCCTCGTACTCGATCCAGTCGGCGCCGACCTCGGTGATGCGACCCTTCGTGGGCGCCTGGTCCTGGCCGAGCAGCGACACCCCGTCGCCGTCGGGGTCGATACCGATCAGCGGCACCGGGATCCGGATCGTCTCGCCCTCGAACACGCGCGCGACCAGGGGGCGAGGCCGGGGCGGCGACTTCGTGGCCGCGTCCGACGGCCGGACGTCGACCGTGAGCGTGGCGGCCGTGAGGTTCCCGGCGGGGTCGGCCACGGCGAACGTCGCGTGCGCCTGGACGGCGGTGGCGGGCGCCTGGTAGCGCAGCACGTCGCCGGACACGAACAACAGCCCCTGCCCCGGGCCGAGCGGCTCGACCAGCTCGCGCGCGACGTGCATCACGTCCCCGTCGGGGTCGTAGGCGCCGGCCAGCACGGGGATGGTGACCACGCCGCCGGTGCGCACCGAGACCGTGACGTTCGGCACGACGGGTGCCTGCTGGGTCGCCGATGCGGGGATCGGCTGGACGAGGATCTCGCCCGTGGCCGACGCGCCGCCGTTGGAGATCGTGTAGGTGCACCGCACCGGCGCCTCGAGGACGCGGGTCGAGGTGATCCGCACCAGCTGGTGGCCCAGCACCGCGAGACGCAGCCCGGACTCGGCGGGCGCCTCGACGGACTGCAGCACGAGGATGCCGCCGGCGGGGTCGACGTCGTTCGCCAGCGGGTCGACCGAGACCTCGCCGCCCGGCGGGAGCAGCGCGCGGTCGAGCACCGCGACCGGCGGCGGCACCTGCGCGGGGCGCTCGACGACGTCGATCCGGGCCACGCCCGTCGCCTGCTGCGGTGACGCGGTGACGAGGAACGACACGTAGTAGGTGCCGGCGCGGGCCGCGGTGAACGTGAAGGTCCCGGCTTCGAGGTCGGTGCTGACTGTGGCCCCGGCCACGTCGTCGACCCCCGCGAGGCGGACGGGCTCGCGCGACGCGCTCCGGACGCTGTCGAGCGGGCGCATGACGACGGCCTCGTCGACGTAGGTCACTGCGTGCACCGGGTCGATGACCGGTGCGAGCGAACCGGTGGGCACCACGTCCACGGTGAGCGAACCCGTGACCGTCTCGACCCCGTCCGAGACGAGCACGCGCACGGCCTGGCGACCGAGCGAGCCGTCGGACTGGAAGGTCAGCGACCCGTCCTGCCGCGTGCGGACGGTGCCGCCGGCAGCTGTCGCCCCGACCAGGAGGAGCGGGTCGCCGTCCGGGTCGCGGAAGTCGGGCAGCGCGTCGTAGGTGCCCTGCGCGCCCTGCTCGACGGCGAGCGTCCCGGTCCGGACCTGCGCCGGCGGGGAGTTCACGCCCGGGTCGCGGACCGTGAGCCGGACCGTCGCGGTCGAGGGTGCGCTCGTGCCGCGGCCGTCGGTGATCGTGTAGGTGAGCTCCGCCGTCCCGGTGGCGCCGGGCGGCGTGGTGAGCTGCAGGGCGCGGCCGCCGTAGACCGCCGTGACCGTGCCGAACTCGGCGGGCAGCGGGTCGTGCTCCGAGATCACCAGGATCCCGCAGTCCGACGACGCGTCGTTGTCGATCACGGACAGGATCGCGGTGCGCCCGGCGCGCACGCCGTAGTCGTCGTCCGCGGCGGCCGGCGCGGCGGACTGCGCCGTGCACTCCGCTCGGATGTTCTGGGTGGAGGCCTGGCTCTCAGACTTCTGCTCGGCCTCCTGGGTGTCCTCGTCCGGCAGGATGTCCTGCCAGTTCGGCTCTCGCAGCTCGGGGTCCTCGAGCGGCACCCACAGCCGCCCGCGCAGCGTGTCGTTGAGGACGACGACGTCGCGGTTGACCCGGAACACCAGGACGTCGGCGGTCGACATGGCCTCGAGCCCGCTGACCACCGGCTCGGCGCCGTCGCACAGCTGGAGGTAGCTGCCGACGGCGGACGACCACGCCCCGTGCGCGCACGCGCCGACCCGGACGGGGGCGGCGGGCCGGCCCGAGCCGCCCGTCGCATGGTCCACGACGTCGCCGAGGCCGCCGCTGCCGTCACCGCCGCCGTCGAGCGGGATCTCGAGGAGAGCTGTCCGGCTCGCGACCAGGACCACCGCGGCGTCCGGGCCGGGCTGCTGCAGCGTGAGGTCGTCGCCGAACCGGGTGAGGTCGACGGACCCCGCCGGGGTGCGCAGGATCTGCCCGGACAGCGCCACGAGCACCTCGCCCACGGCGGTGAGCTGGTCGACGGGTCCGCTCGTGCCCCCGGGGCCGGCTGCGAGCGCGCCGTCGACCGTCGCTGTGACCCCGGCATCCGTGACCACCGCGCGGTGCAACCCGCCGTCCGCGTCGACGCCGAGCACCACGCCGCTGCGCGCGACCACAGCCGCACCGCCGCGGCCGAGGTCGAGATCGGGCTCCTGGGACGCCACGCTCAGCGAGCCGAGCGTGGCCGTGGTGCGTACCCAGACCGCGCCGCGGGACGGGTCGACGACGGCGACCACACCGTGGGCCATCGAGACCGTCGCGCCGAACGGGACGGCGGTGGAGGACCCGAGCATGACGCTCGCCGGGTCCACCACCGAGACCGTGCCCGGCTCGACCAGCAGCACGTCGCCCGCGTCCTGCAGCACGTCGAACTCGGCGGCCGTGGACACCAGCCCGGCGTTGAGCTCGTCGATCTGGGAGTTGAACCGGCCGAGCCGCAGCGCCGACGTGTTCGTCAGCCACGCGGCGCCGTCGTTCAGGTCGACCTGGGCCACGGGCACCCCGGGGTAGAGCACCGCGAAGGTCGCCACGACCGCCGGAACGGTCACCGCCGCACCGACGGTCACCCAGGACCGCCGGTTCCCGGCCCGCTCCGTGCGGGCGCGCCGGACCCGGGTGCGCAGCGCGCTCCACCGACCTCGCACTAGCTCGTGCACCCCACGGTGGGCTCGGTCGAGGCGCGCCGGTCGACCCGGACGATCGACACCTCGAGGCAGACCGCTGCGCCGGGGACCTCGGGCGCGACCGAGACGGTGGGCTCGTGGACGACGGCGAGCACGGTCGCCTCCCCGGCCACCGCCACCCCCCACAGGTAGCTGTCGCCGGTCTGCGGCGCGGGGTTCGACCAGGTGAACACGGCCCGACCGTCGTCGGCCACTCGCCCGGCGAGGTCGGTCGGCGCCGGCACGGCGACCAGCGCGATGGCCGACGGCGCCCCGGTCCCGCTCGGCCCGGCCGCGCCACCCGGCGTGCCCCCGGTCGCGTCGTCGGCGGCGCCGCGGACCCCCCACGCGACCCCGACCAGGGCACCGACCACGACCAGGCTGCCGACGACTCCCGCGACGGCGCGCGAGCGCCCACGGCGCCGCCCATCGGCCGACGGCGGCCGCCCGGGCCCAGCCAGGGCAGCGGCAGGAGCGGACGACGGCCGCGCAGCCGCCGCGCGAGGGTCGTCGGAGGCAGACACGCTCAGGATCGGACGCAGCCGCGTGGCCTGGTCCGACTCCGGCACCGCACCGGCGGGCGGCCGGTCCGACGGCGTCCGCACGTCCCGCGGGGCCTGCACGTCCAGCGCGGTCGGCAGGTCCAGCGGGGTGGGCGGGAGCAGGAGCTCGACCTCCACCTGCTGCAGCGCGTGCGCCAGCGCGAGGGCCGAGTGGTGCCGACGCTCGGGCACCCGGTCCATGGCGCGCGCGAGCACCGCCTGGAAGCTCGCGGGCACGTCGCCGCGGCCGGTCGAGGTGAGCGTGGCGTTCTCGATCCGGCCGATCAGGTCGGCGGCACCGTTCCGGGCCTGCGGCACCTCGAACGGCGAGCGGCCGGCGAGGAGCGAGTAGATGGTCGCGGCCAACGAGTACACGTCCGAGCGGACGTCCCCGACGGGGTCCTGAGCGAGCAGCTCGGGCGGCGACCACGGGATCGACATGCCGACCGCCGCGGAGCTCCAGCCGGTCGCGGCCGCGATCCCGAAGTCCGTCAGCGCGGGCCAGCCGAAGTCGGTCACCAGGACGTTCGCCGGTTTGATGTCCCGGTGCAGGATCCCGGCCTGGTGCGCCGTCTCGACCGCGCACGCGAGCCGCACCCCGATCCGCAGCACCTCGGGCACGCCCATGCGCTCGGTGCGGTACCGCTGCCCGAGCCCGGCCCGGGCGCAGTACTCCATCACCAGGAAGGGCCGACCGTCGGGGGCGACGTCGGCGTGGTAGATCGTGACGATCGACGGGTGGTGCGACAGCCGGGCCATGAGGTCGGCCTCGGTCCGGAACCTGCTCCGGACGTCGTCGCTCAGCGAGCTCGCGAGCAGCACCTTGACGGCGACCGACCGGTGCGGCTGCTGCTGCGTGTAGAGGAAGACGTCAGCGAAGCCGCCCATGCCGAGCAGGCGCGAATACTCGAACCCGTGGATGTGCGGCGGGGTCGACGGCTCTCGGCGCAAGCTCACGCGCCCCGCTCGACCGTGAACGTGATGCCCTCACCGAGGTCGACCATCACCCCGGGGTCGACGACGGCGGGCTCCCCCGGGTGCAACCGGCGCGGGCTCCGCCCGTCCACGTGCAGGATCACGCCGTTGGTCGAGTGCAGGTCGGTCACCACGACGTCGTCCCGGTCCATCCGGACCTCGGCATGGGTCCGCGAGATGTCCTGGTTCGGGCTCGCGACGGTCACCAGGCGCGGGATCTCGCTGTTCGCGACGCGCGACACCTGCGGCGCGCGCCCGATCAGCACGGGACGGTCGAGCGTGACGACGATCCCCGTGGACAGCTGCAGCCTGGCCGGGGGCGAGGCGTGCGACACCGGGACGACGAGCGGTCCGGGCATCGCGTCACCCACCCACGCGGGCATCTGGCGTCGCAGCGCGACGACGTCCGAGCTCAGCACGGTCATCCCGTCGTGGTCCTCCGGGGCGGCCCTGTCCACCGCGCCGGTCAGCGGCGCGCTCGCGGAGGGAGCAGCGGCTGCGCTCACCGAGACGAGCGGTGCGACGGGGGCGAGCACCGGCGGGTCCATGGGTCGGGGCACGACCGCCAGGAGCGGTGCGGGTTCGACCGCGAGGAGCGAATCCGGCTGCAGCAACGGCACCAGCACCGGCTCGGGCTCAGGCACGGGCTCAGGCACGGGCGCAAGCTCAGGTTCCGGCACGTGCACCGGCTCCGGCTCAGGCACGGGCGCAGGCACGTGCACCGGCTCCGGCACGTGCACCTTGACGGGCGCCGGCACAGCGACCAGCACCGGCGCGAGCTCGAGCACAGGCACGGGCACGGGCTCCGCCTGGACCACCCGCTCGACCGGGGTGGCGAGCACGCCCACCGACAGCTCGAGGAACAGGCCACCCGTGCGCACGATCCCCGACCCGATCGGGAGCGCTCCGCTCACCGCCCCGTCCCAGCCGGGCGTCCGGACGGTCACGCTCGTCGCGTCGGCGACGACCTCCTCCGACCACGTCGAGACGTTCGGCGCGCTGACCACGCGCGGGCCGGCCGCGGTCGCGACGGTCACCTCGACCTCGCCGCGCACAGCGACCCGCACGCTCCGGCCCTCGACGGACACCAGCGCGAACGGCGGCAACGACCCGATGCCCCCGCCGAGCAGCACCTGCAGCTGATCTGCCAGCTGGGCCCCGCGGCACAGCGATGCCCACAGCTCGTGCACGAGGTCGACGCGAGCGCCGGCCGGCAGCAGCCCCACGCCTCCGTCGGCGACGACGGCGAACCAGTCACCCACGACGTACACGGGCTCGCTCCTGGCATGACCTGTCGCCGAACCCGATGTCGTGCGCACGTATCCCCCCGCTGTTGTCGTGGCTCGGATGCCGTCGTCCCGCGAGGAACACCCGACGAGGTACCCATCGACGCGGGGTCTGTCCGAGATGAGGACTTGGCGCACAACGGTCGCGATGTCATACAAGGAACACCCGCGACCGGGACCCGTCGGACCCCGACCCCCGGCGGAGACTATCCGGTCCACGGGCCGAGGCACGGCAGCCCGGGCGCGGTTCATCGGTCCGCGATCCACCCCGAGACGATCGGTCGCTCGCGAGGGCTGGCGCAACCTCCGAGATCGGCGCACAGTGGTCGTCTGTGTTGTCCCGTTTGTCTCGTTCGCCACAGTTCGTCTTCCCCGGGGGTGTCAGATGGCACGTCAGAACCTTCCACCCGACTACATGCCGGTCCTCTCGCGAGGCCGCCACCGCCGACCGTCGCGCGGCGCGTGCTTCATGGAGTTCGCCTCCTTCCTCGCCGGCGAGAAGTGGAGCGACCACCCCGCGTGCACGCACCCGCTGCTCGCCACGCTTGCCCGGAACGTCAACGATCAGATGAGCGACGCCGGGCGCCAGAAGCTCCTCAGCCTCGTGCCGTCGGTCGTCGGCCTCACGTGCGACGATCCGCTGATCGACGTGCGCCTCGCCCTGCTCTCGGCCACCGCCGCGCTGCCGGTCGTGGCGGCGGACACCCAACGCGTCCTGGCCGTCGGCATCCTGTCCTCCGAACGGCAGCTCGCGGTGCTCCATGGCCGGGACGACGGCGTGCTGACCCCGGCGAGTGCCGCGGCGCTCGCCGAGGTGCCGCAGGCTGCGGCCTGGGCCCGGGACTTCGCCGCCGCGATCGAGCCGTCGGAGTCCGGGTTCCACACCTCCGGCGCCCCAAGCATCGTGTGCTGCTCGGTCATGGGGATCGCGGTCGCGTGCACGTCGGACCGCGATGAGCGCCTGCTCGACCTGCTCACCAGCGGGATCGCCCTCGTCCAGCGTGCCGCTGCGGCCCAGAAGGCCGCCCAGGCCGCCCAGGTGGCGGTCGGCTCCCGGTCGAACCCGGCCAAGACCCACCAGATGAACCCGGACCGGGCCTACCAGTCGTAGGGCACCATCCGGGCAGCAGCTGCGGCGAGGCGTGGCGCCACGAGGCGCTGCGCCTCACTGCTGCCTGCGCGAAAAGGCACTGCTGCCCGCGCAAAAAGGCACTGCTGCCCGCGCGAAAAGGCACTGCTGCCCGCGCTGAGCGGTCTACTCGTAGAAGACGCGTTCCACGACGGCGCGGGCACGGCGGGCGGCGCGGAGGTAGTCCTCCTCGAGCTCCGCACCCGAGCCCGCCGGGTAGCCCATGACGCGGGCGAGCCCGGCCAGAGCCTGACGGTCGTGCGGCAGCTGGTCGGCGTGGGCACCGCCCGACCGGCCGGACCAGAGCACGATCGCGTCGCGCAGCCGAGACGCGAGCACCCAGGCCTCGGTGAGCGTGCGGGCGTCGTCGGCCGCGACGAGCCCCGCGTCCACGGCAGCGTTCAGCGCGTCGAGTGTCGCCGTCGTGCGCAGGCCGGGGACCTCGAAGGCGTGCCGGAGCTGGATGAGCTGGACGGTCCACTCGACGTCGGACAGGCCGCCGCGGCCGAGCTTGAGGTGCCGGGCCGGCTCGACGCCGCGCGGCAGCCGCTCAGCCTCCACCCGCGCCTTGATCCGGCGGACCTCACGGACGACTGCGGGTTCGAGCCCGCCCGACGGGTACCGCATCGGGTCCACGAGGGCGACGAACCGCTCCCCCAGCCCGGTGTCGCCGGCGACCGGCCGGGCGCGCAGCAGCGCCTGGCTCTCCCACGGCGAGGACCAGCGCTGGTAGTACTCGACGTAGGAGGCGAACGACCGGGCGAGCGGACCGTTGCGCCCCTCGGGCCGCAGGTCCGCGTCGACGTCCAGGGGCGGCTCGGTGCCGACCTCCCCGAGCAGCTGGCGCACCCGGGTCGCGACGGAGAGCGCGACCTGCTGCGCGACGAGCTGGTCCACACCGGGCAGCGGGTCGTGCACGAACATCACGTCCGCGTCGGACGAGTAGCCCATCTCGCGGCCCCCGAGGCGACCCATCGCGACGATGAGCATCCGGGTCGGCGTCGTGGCCAGCCCGCGTTCAGCGAGGGTCTCGTGCAGCGCGATCCGCAAGGCTCCGGCGAGCAGGACGTCGGCCGCCGCCGTCAGGCTCTCGGCCGCCGAGGTGCTGGTCACGACGCCGAGGACGTCGGCTGCGCCGGTGCGGGCGAGCTCGCGGCGGCGCATCGCGCGCAGCGCGGTCGCAGCCGAGACCGGTTCCACGGCCCGGGTCAGGAGAGCGTCCGCCTCGCTCTGGAGCCTCGCGGGCGTGCGGGGGGTGAGCTCGGAGTCGTCGGCCAGCCACGCCACGGACTCCGGCGAGCGGGCCAGCGCCTCGGCGACGTACTTCGACGTGGACAGCACGCGGGCGAGCCGCGCCGCCGCCGTGCCCGAATCACGCAGCAGCCGCAGGTACCAGTGCGTGGTCCCGAGCGTGTCGGACAGGCGGCGGAAGTTGAGCAGGCCCGCGTCGGCGTCGGCCCCCTCCGCGAACCAGCCGAGCATGACCGGCAGGAGCTGACGTTGGATCGCCGCGCGGCGCGAGACCCCGGCGGTCAGCGCCGCGATGTGCCGCATCGCGCCGGCCGGGTCGCGGTACCCGATGGCGGCCAGGCGCGCGCGGGCGGCGTCGGGCGCGAGGCTGGCCTCCTCCGTGGAGAGCTGCGCGGTCGCCGGCAGCAGCGGACGGTAGAAGAGCGCCTCGTGCAGCCCGCGGACCTCGCGGCGCACGCTGCGCCACCGCTCCGTCAGCCCCTCGGCACCCTCGGCGCGCATCCCGACCGAGCGGGCCAGACGGCGCAGATCGGCGTCGGCGGTCGGCATGAGGTGGGTGCGCGTCAGCCGGTACAGCTGGATGCGGTGCTCGAGCGCGCGCAGCAGCCGGTAGCAGACCGCGAGCCGAGCGGCGTCCTCGCGTCCGACGTACCCCCCGGCCGCGAGCGCGGCCAGCGCCGTGAGCGTGCTCGGGCTGCGGATCGACTCGTCGGCGCGCCCGTGCACGAGCTGGAGCAGCTGAACCGTGAACTCGACGTCCCGCAGCCCGCCCACGCCGAGCTTGAGCTGACGGTCGGCCTCGGCCGCGGGAACGTGCTGCTCGACCCGGCGGCGCATCGCCTGGGAGTCGGCCACGAAGTTCTCGCGGCTGACGGCGGCCCACACCATCGGGTTCATCGCGGCGACGTAGGCGTCCCCGAGCGCGCGGTCCCCCGCGACGGGGCGCGCCTTGAGCAGCGCCTGGTACTCCCACGTGCGGGCCCACCGCTCGTAGTACGCCTGGTGGCTCGCGAGCGTGCGCACGAGCGGACCGTTCTTGCCCTCGGGACGCAGCGCGGCGTCGACCGGCCAGAGGGCTGGCTCGCCGGACGGGTTGGCGCAGGCCCGCGCCAGTCCGGTCGCGAGCCGCGCACCGACCGCGAGCGCATGGCTCTCGTCGACACCGTCGGCCGGCTCCGCGACGTAGATGACGTCGACGTCGCTGACGTAGTTGAGCTCGCGCCCGCCGCACTTGCCCATGCCGAGGACCGCGAGCCGGACCCCGGCACCGTGGTCGTCCAGCTCGGCGCGCGCGAGCGAGAGCGCGGACTCGAGCGCGGCGGCCGCAAGATCGGCGAGCGCCGCCGCGACCCCCGGCATCCGGCTCAGCGGGTCCGGCGAGGTGAGGTCGGTCGCGGCGATACGCAGGAGCCGCCGCCGGTACGCCCGGCGCATCGCGTCCCACCCGGCAGGGCCGGTCAGCTCGGCCACCGGGACGTCGGCCTCGGGGTCGGCGCCGACGGCGACCAGCAGCTCGGCGCGTACGTCCTGCACCGGGACGGCCGTCCCGGGCGTGAGGTCGAGGAGCTCCGCGAGCTGATCGGGGTGGGCGGCCAGGGTGTCGCCGAGCGCGACCGACGCGCCGACGACGGCGAGCAGCCGGTCGCGACCGGCGCCCTGCGCGAGGAGGTTGGCCAGCATCGCGCGCCGGTCGGGGTGCGGACCCACCACGCCGGCGATCCGGGCGAGCGCGAGCAGGGCCTGGTCGGGGTCGGCCACGTCAGCGATCGCGGTGAGCAGCCCGGAGGGATCCGACTCGGTGACATCGCCCACGACGGCGACCAGGGCGTCGTCGGCCAGCATGCTCGTCGCCCGGCGCGCGTCGGCAAACCCGAGCCGCGTCAGCCGACCGGCCAGGGTTCCACCACGGGTGCTCACGCGCCCACGCTATCGACTTCGCCCACCCGCCCGACCATCCGTCCAGCCCAGCGCCCCTCCCACCCGGCCCGCAACGGCCCGCTCGGCGGGCGGGGAGGGCGGGTTAGAGGATCGGGAGGAAGCGGCGGAGCTCGTACGGGGTGACCTGGCCGCGGTACTCGTCCCACTCCTGGCGCTTGTTGCGGAGCACGAAGTCGAACACGTGCTCACCGAGCGTCTCGGCGACGAGCTCGGAGCGCTCCATCACCGCGATCGCCTGGTCAAGCGACTGGGGCAGCGGCTCGATCCCGAGGGCGCGGCGCTCGGAGTCGGTGAGCTCCCACACGTCGTCCTCGGCACCCTCGGGGAGCTCGTAGCCCTCCTCGATGCCCTTGAGACCGGCGGCCAGCAGCACAGCGAACGCGAGGTACGGGTTCGCGGCCGAGTCGAGCGCGCGGTACTCCACGCGGCTCGAGTTGCCCTTGCCGGGCTTGTACATCGGCACGCGCACCAGCGCGGACCGGTTGTTGTGGCCCCAGCAGACGTAGCTCGGCGCCTCCGCGCCGCCCCACAGCCGCTTGTAGGAGTTCACGTACTGGTTCGTCACCGCGGTGATCTCCGGCGCGTGCTTGAGCAGGCCGGCGATGAAGCTGCGGGCCACCTTGGACAGCTCGTACTGGCCGCCGACCTCGTTGAACGCGTTGCGGTCCCCCTCGAACAGGGACAGGTGGGTGTGCATCCCGGAACCGGGGTGGTCCGCCATCGGCTTCGGCATGAAGGAGGCGAACACGCCCTGCTCGAGCGCCACCTCCTTGACGACGGTGCGGAAGGTCATGAGGTTGTCGGCCGTGGTCAGCGCGTCGGCGTACCGCAGGTCGATCTCGTTTTGCCCGGGGCCCGCCTCGTGGTGCGAGAACTCGACGGAGATCCCCATCGACTCGAGCATCTGGATGGCGGCGCGCCGGAAGTCGTGGGTCGTGCCGCGCGGCACGTGGTCGAAGTACCCGCCCTGGTCGACGGGCACGAGCTGGGCAGCCGGGTCCTTCGGGTCCTCGAACAGGTAGAACTCGACCTCGGGGTGCGTGTAGAAGGTGAACCCCTGGTCGCTCGCCTTGGCGAGCGCGCGCTTGAGGACGTTGCGCGAGTCGGCGAGCGAGGGCTCGCCGTCGGGCGTGAGGATGTCGCAGAACATCCGCGCGGTGCCCTGGCGCTCGCCGCGCCACGGCAGGATCTGGAAGGTCGTCGGGTCGGGCTTGGCGATCATGTCCGCCTCGTACACCCGCGTCAGACCCTCGATCGAGCTGCCGTCGAACCCGATGCCCTCGGAAAACGCCGATTCGAGCTCGGCCGGAGCGATGGCCACGGACTTGAGAATCCCGAGCACATCGGTGAACCAGAGACGAATGAAGCGAATGTCCCGCTCCTCGACGGTGCGGAGCACAAACTCTTGCTGCCTGTCCATGGCACCATCCTGCCCGATAGATGTTTCGGCTTCGTGACAGACGGGCCAACAAAGGGTGGGCGCGCGCGGGCCTAGGCTCGCGGGCATGGGAAACGTGCGCATCGCGCTGGCTCAGATCGACACCTGCGTCGGTGATCTCGAGGCGAACACCGCCGCCGTGCTCGAGTGGACCCGCCGCGCGGCGAAGGCCGGCGCGGACCTCGTCGCGTTCCCCGAGATGACCGTCACGGGCTACCCGATCGAGGACCTCGCGCTCCGGGCGTCGTTCCGCCGCGGCGCCGAGACGGCGCTGCAGGCCACGGCCGCGCTGCTCGACGCGGAGGGGCTCGGCGGGATCGTCGTCATCGTCGGGAGCGTCGGCGAGCAGCTGCAGGCTGCGCCGGACGGCAGCCCGGCCCGGCCCACGAACCAGGCCGTCGTGCTCCACCGCGGTCAGGTCCAGGCCCGCTACGACAAGCACCACCTGCCCAACTACGGCGTGTTCGACGAGTTCCGCATCTTCGCCTCCGGCGAGCAGGCCTGCGTGCTCGAGGTCCGCTCGCGCCGCATCGGCCTGGTGATCTGCGAGGACATCTGGCAGGACGGCGGTCCCGTCGCCGCCATGGACGACGCCGGGATCGCGCTGCTCGTGGTGATCAACGGCTCGCCGTTCGAGCAGGGCAAGGGCCACCTGCGCACCGAGCTCGCCGCGCGCCGTGCCCGCGAGCTGGGCGCACCGGTCGCCTACGTCAACATGGTCGGCGGCCAGGACGACCTGGTCTTCGACGGCGGCTCCTTCGTGGTCGACGCCGACGGCACGCTGCTGGCCCGCGCGCCGCAGTTCGTCGAGCACCTGCTCCTGTGGGACCTCGCCGACGAGACCGGTTCCGACGCCACCGACCCCGCCGGCCCCCGGGCCGAGATCGCCCCGCTGCTCGAGACCGACGAGGAGATCTACCGCGCGGTCCAGACCGGGCTCGCCGGGTACGTCCGCAAGAACGGCTTCCGCTCGGTCGTGCTCGGCCTGTCGGGCGGCATCGACTCGGCACTCGTCGCGGCGATCAGCGCGGACGCGATCGGCGGCGAGAACATCGTCGGGGTGTCGATGCCGTCGCGGTACTCGTCGGACCACTCCAAGGACGACGCCGCCGACCTGGCCAAGCGCCTCGGCGCCGACTACCGCATCCAACCGATCAAGCCGATGGTCGACGTGTTCGAGGCCCAGCTGGGGCTCGAGGGCGTCGCCGCGGAGAACCTGCAGGCCCGGGTGCGCGGCGTGATCCTGATGGGCCTGTCGAACGCCGAGGGCCACCTCGTGCTCGCCACCGGGAACAAGTCCGAGCTCGCCGTCGGCTACTCCACGATCTACGGCGACGCCGTCGGCGGCTACGCGCCGCTCAAGGACGTCGACAAGTCGCGGGTCTGGGCCCTGGCCCGGTGGCGCAACAACGCCGCGCTCGACGCCGGCGAGCTCCCCCCGATCCCCGAGAGCTCGATCACCAAGCCGCCGTCGGCCGAGCTGCGCCCGGACCAGACGGATCAGGACTCGCTGCCGCCCTACGACCTGCTCGACGAGGTCCTGGACGCGTACGTCGAGAACGCAGAGGGCCGCGCCGAGCTGCTCGCCCGCGGCTTCGACCCGGCGATCGTCGACAAGGTGCTGTCGCTCGTCGACCGCGCCGAGTGGAAACGGCGCCAGTACCCCCTCGGCCCGAAGGTCACAGGTCTCGCCTTCGGCCGGGACCGTAGGCTTCCCATCACATCGCTATGGCGCGAGCCGTGAGCACCCACAAGGAGCTTCACCCATGATCGAGTCCGCCGCCGGTTCGCCGGCGTCTGCCCCCCAGCCTGTCGTCACCCCCCAGCCCAAGCGGTTCCGGGTGCACCACCTGCGCGAGGCCAAGAAGCGTGGTGAGCGCTTGACGATGCTCACGGCCTACGACTACCCCACCGCTCGCATCTTCGACGAGGCTGGCATCGACATGCTGCTCATCGGCGATTCGATCGGCAACACCATGCTCGGCGCCGACTCCACGCTCCCCGTGACCGTGGACGAGCTCATCCCGGCCGTGCGCGCCGTCAGTGCCGCGTGCAAGCGCGCGTTCGTCGTCGCCGACCTGCCGTTCGGGTCGTACGAGGCCTCGCCGGAGCAGGCCTTCCACACCGCGGTCCGCATGCTCAAGGAGGGCGGCGCGCACGCCGTCAAGTTCGAGGGTGGCAAGCGCGTCGCGGCCCAGGTCCGCAAGCTCACTGACGCCGGCATCCCGGTCGTCGGGCACCTCGGCTTCACCCCGCAGTCGGAGAACCTGCTCGGCGGCAAGCGCGTGCAGGGTCGCGGCGACGAAGACGCCGAGCGCCTGTGCGAGGACGCGATCGCACTGCAGGACGCAGGCGCGGTCGCCGTCGTGCTCGAGATGGTCCCGGCCCCGCTGGCCGCGAGGGTCACCGAGATCCTGCAGATCCCGACCATCGGCATCGGTGCCGGGGTGGAGTGCGACGGGCAGGTGCTCGTCTGGCTCGACATGGCGGGGATGGGCGACTGGGCCCCGAGCTTCTCCAAGCAGTTCGGACAGGTCGGAACGGCGCTGCGCGACGCAGCCCGCGCCTACGCCGACGAGGTCCGCGCGCGCACGTTCCCCGATCGGGCGCACTCGTTCCTCGAGTGAGCCCGAGCGCTGGCCCGCGCACGCCGCGGGCCGGTCGGGCGACCGCCGTCGGCGGGGTCGTCGCCCTCGGGGTCCCGCTCGCCGTCGTGCTCGCGTTCCCGCGTGCCACCGGCCTGGCCGGGCTCTGGCTCGTCGCACAGTCCGTCGCGTTCCGCGCGGTCGCGGCACTCGGGCTGACGGCACTCGCGACGCTCCTGGTCCTCCTGCCGGGCCGGGCCCGGCCCGCGCGGCTCGCACTGGTCGGGGTCGTGGTGCTCGGCGCCGCGCTGCAGGTCGGCGTGCTCGCGTCGCGCGGGTACGCGAACGCCCCGGGGGCGGACGACGCGTCGTCGGCCGGCGGGCCGGCAGAGCCCGCCGCGCCTGACGACCTCGTCGTGCTCGCCGCCAACACGCACGCCAGCACCACAGCGTCCGACCTCGCGAGCCTCGTGCGCTCCGCGCGCGCCGACGTCGTGATGCTCCCCGAGACCACGCGCGTCGTGGCCGACGACCTCGCCGCGCGCCTTGCGACGTCGGGCATGCCGATGCAGGTGCTGGTCCGGCGCTCCAGCGCGTCCCCGCTCTCCTCGACGGCGATGCTCGTGGCTGCCCGGCTCGGCGAGTACCGCATCGACAGCGCCCCGACGCCAGGCCGCGGGACGTTCACCGCCGTCCCCGTCGACGGCGCCGGCGCCGGCCCGACGCTGGTCGCGATCCACACGACCGCCCCCACGACGCTCGCGTCCATGGCGTACTGGCGGCAGACCACCGGTTGGGCGACCGCGACCTGTCGGCGAACCGACGGCGCCGTCGTCGCGGGCGACTTCAACGCCACCCTCGACCACCCCGCGTTCAAGGACCTCGACCCGTGCGTGGATGCGGCCGAGGTGGCCGGGGCGGCCGCGCTCGGGAGCTGGCCCTCGTCGGTGCCGCGCTGGCTCGCCGCGCCGATCGACCACGTGCTCGTCGACGGTCGGTCGTGGCGCGTGCGGTCGTTCGCCGTCCTCGACGTGCTGCCGGGCAGCGACCATCGGCCCGTCGTCGCGCACCTGTCGGCGCGCTAGCGGCGGTGCCGCACGGGGGCCGGTTTCGACGTGCCGGTTCGACGCAGCCGGTGGCTCAGCGCTCGTCCTGCGCGTCCCAGGCCTTGTTGCGCGCGACCGCCTGTTCCAGGGCGTGCTCAGCGGCCGCGCGGGTCGGGTACGGACCCATCACGTCCTGCCAACCGCTCTGGCGCCCCTCCTCGACCTGCTTCGTGACGATGTTGAACCAGAACTCGCCGGACCCGTCGCCCTGCGCCATCGCGAACCTCCACTCCCCGCCCGGAACCGGGCGTCTGTGGTCCGTAGAATGCCAGCCATGGCGACTGCGAGCACAACAAGCCGACGCGTGACCCCCGGGGTGATCAGCCCCCGCCGCAAGGTGCCCAGCTCGATCGCTCGGCCCGAGTACGTCGGGAAGGCCTCGCCCACCGAGATCCGGGGCAGCGACGTCAACGACGCCGAGACGATCGAGGCGATCCGGGTCGCGGCCCGCATCGCCGCGCGCGCGCTCGTCGAGTGCGGCAAGGCGGTGGCCCCCGGCGTCACGACCGACGAGCTGGACCGGATCGGCCACGAGTACATGCTCGACAACGGCGCGTACCCGTCCACGCTCGGCTACCGCGGGTTCCCGAAGTCGCTGTGCACCTCGGTCAACGAGGTCATCTGCCACGGGATCCCCGACTCGACCGTGCTGCGCGACGGCGACATCGTCAAGGTCGACATCACCGCCTACCTGGACGGCGTGCACGGGGACAACTGCGCGACCTTCGGCGTCGGGGAGATCTCCGAGCCCGCCGCCCTGCTCATCGAGCGCACCCGCGAGTCGCTCGCCCGCGCGATCAAGGCCGTCGTGCCGGGCCGCGAGGTCAACGTGCTCGGCCGCGTGATCGAGAAGTACGCCCGGCGGTTCGACTACGGCGTCGTGCGGGACTACACCGGCCACGGCGTCGGGCGGGCCTTCCACTCCGGCCTGATCATCCCGCACTACGACTCGGCGCCCGACTACGCGACCGTGATCGAGCCCGGCATGGTGTTCACCATCGAACCGATGCTGACGCTGGGCACGGAGCAGTGCATCATGTGGGACGACGACTGGACCGTCCTGACTGCGGACGGCTCCCTGACAGCCCAGTTCGAGCACACCCTGCTCGTCACTGATACCGGAGCGGAGATCCTGACCCTGCCATGAGCCAGCCCACTGGGACGAAGAAGTCCACCCCCGCCCTCGCGTTCGGCATCGACATCGGCGGGAGCGGCATCAAGGGCGCCCCGGTCGACCTGGTCACCGGCGAGTTCGCCGCGGACCGCGTCCGGATCCCGACCCCCGACGTCTCGACGCCGGCCGCCGTGGCCGCCGTCGTCGCGAAGGTGGTCGAGTCGTTCCACCTGCCCGCGTCCGTGCCCGTCGGGGTGACGTTCCCCGCCGTCGTCCAGCACGGGATCGCCCGCAGCGCCGCGAACGTCGACTCGTCCTGGATCGGGACCAACATCGAGGCCGTGCTCGGCAAGGCCCTCGGTCGCCGGGTCGTGGCCTTCAACGACGCCGACGCGGCCGGCTACGCCGAGTCCGTCTACGGCGCCGCGCGCGGCACCCGCGGCGTCACGCTCGTGACCACGCTCGGCACCGGCATCGGCACCGCGATGGTGGTCGACGGCGTCCTGGTCCCCAACCTCGAGCTGGGCCACCTCGAGATCGACGGGCTGGATGCCGAGTCCCAGGCGTCCGACGGCGCGCGCGATCGCGAGAAGCTGAGCTGGGAGGACTGGGCCAAGCGCCTGCAGCGCTACTACGGCGTGCTCGAGGACCTGTTGTGGCCCGACCTCATCGTCGTGGGCGGCGGGGTCAGCAAGAGCCACGCGAAGTTCCTGCCGCTGCTGCACCTGCGCGCCCCGATCGTGCCCGCCCAGCTGCGCAACGCGGCCGGGATCGTCGGTGCCGCGGCGCTCGCCGCCCGCGCGACCGAGACCCGCTGACCCGACCGCCGACCATGCCCGGGGTGCTGACTCAGGTCGCACCGGGGGTGTGGACGGCGACGGCCGAGATCTGGACATCGCTCACCACGGTGGTCGTGGCCGCGGACAGCTCGTGCCTCGTCGTCGACCCCGGGATCACCGTGGCCGAGATCGCGCGGATCGCCGAGGAGATCGTTGACCACGGCTGGTCCGTCACGGCCGGCTTCGCCACCCATCCGCACTGGGACCACGTGCTGTGGTCCCCCACCTGGGCGGCGGTCCCCCGGTGGGCGACCGCCGCGGGCGCCGCGCACGCGCACGCCGTCAGGGCGCACAACCTCGCGGAGTCGGGCGCGGCGGCGCCGGGCCACGACCCCGACCTGATCGGACAGCTCACCCCCCTGCCCGACGGCGTCCGCACGCTCGGCTGGGACGGTCCGCGTGCCGTCGTCGTGCCCCATGCGGCGCACTGCCCGGGGCACGCGGGCCTCGTCCTGCCGGCGGCCGGCGTGCTGCTCGCCGGCGACATGCTCTCCGACCTGGAGATCCCGCTGCTCGACCTCGCGGCGACGGACCCGGTCACCGACTACCGGGCCGGGCTGCACGCGCTCGAGGCGGCCGCCCACGAGCACCGGGTCTCGGTGCTGGTGCCCGGGCACGGGCACGTCGGCGACGCCGCCGAGCTGACGCGGCGCCTCGGGCTGGACCGCGCGTATCTCGACGCGCTCGAGGCGGGCCGCCCGAGCGACGACGCGCGCCTGGAAACGCCCTGGCTCGCCGAGGAGCACGCCAAGCACGTCGCCCGCCTCCGCTGAGCCGTGGCCGCTGTCGCGCCGTACTCGCCGACCAGGGTGGGACGGATCGATACTGGAGCCGTGGAATGGGTGATCGTCGCAACGGGCGTGGCGGTGGCACTCGTCGCGGTCGACCGGGCGATGGCGCGCTGGAGCGGTCGACCGGGCCGAGCCCCACGCGCCGGGTGGCGCACGACGGCGCGCGCCCGGCACCCGGGTGCCGGCTCCGGGATGCTCGGCGACCTGATCGAGCTCTTCCAGCCGAACCACCAGCACCTCGTGGCCGAGCAGGAACGGCAGCGCACGGAGGTCCGAGAGGCGGGCTCGGCCGCGCCGCCGTTCGACATCGATCTCGAGGCCGGCGTCGCCGTGCTGCACGTGGCCGATAAACTGCCCGCGCGTCGCCAGGTCGCGCGCCGACATCCATCCCGTCCATCTCTGGGGAGCCCCACCATGACCGTCCGTTCCGAGCTGTTCGTGGCCGATCACACCGGCGCCCTGGCCCGGGTGGAGGCCCGCGATGCCGGCCGCGAGCCGAAGCCCGGAGCAGCGGCGCTCGAGCTCCCCGGGGTGGGCGCCATCGACCTCGAGCTCCTCGGCGAGATCGCCGCGCGCGGGGTCCAGTTCGGCACCGGACCGCTCGAGCTCGAGGAGGTCGACCTCGATCACGAGTCGCTGCTCGAGCTGCCGTCGTTCCTGCGGGAGGTCCTGGTCGAGCTGGGCACCGCGGAGGACCCCGAGCTCCCGGCCGAGGTCGCCGCCGAGTGGGCCACGGACGAGGATCTCGGGCTGACGCCGACCACGGCCCTGATGCTCGTGACCGCGATCGTCGTGCTCCTGACCGGTGCCGTCGAGTCCGGGCGCTCGGTCTACCTCTGGACCGCCGCCGTCTAGACCTACGGTGGAGCGAGGCCGCCCCGTGCGCGACCAGGCGTGCACCTCCACCCGCTCGAAAGGATCGACATGTCGACTCCGTCCGGCTCCACCCCCGCCGCGGCCGCACGCACCGTCCTGATCACCGGCACCTCGACCGGGATCGGCCTGGCGACCGCGATCGCCTGCGCCCGCGCCGGCTGGACGACGATCGCCACGATGCGCAACCTCGAACGCGCCGACCTGCTGCGGCACGCCGCCGCCGAGGCCGGCGTCGAGATCACGATCGACCAGCTCGACGTCACCAGCGACGCGTCCGCCCTGGCCGCGGTCGCCGCCGTCGTCGAGCGCTTCGGGCACCTCGACGCGGTCGTCAACAACGCGGGCGCCGCCCAGCTGGGCACCGCCGAGCTGATGGGGCTGGACGAGTTCCGGGCGGCGATGGAGGTCAACTTCTTCGGCGTCGTGCGCCTGACGCAGGCGGCCCTCCCCCACCTCCGGGCGTCGGGCGGGCGGGTGCTGACGATCAGCAGCGTGGGCGGGGTCGTCGGCCAGCCGTTCAACGAGGCCTACTGCGCGGCGAAGTTCGCGGTCGAGGGGTTCATGGAGAGCCTGCAGCCGGTGGCGCGCACGGTCGGGGTCGACGTCTGTCTCGTCGAGCCGGGCGCGGTCGCGAGCGAGTTCGTCGCCAACGCCGGGATCGACCCCGAGCAGGCGCTCGCCGCCGCCGGGCCCTACGCGCCCGCCCTGAGCGCCTACCTCCAGCGCACGCGGGCACAGTTCGGGACGGCCGCCCAGTCCGCCGAGGAGGTCGGCCGCCAGGTCGCCGAGCTGCTGGGAGCAGCTCACCCGCCGTTCCGGTCGCAGACCTCCCCCGGTGCGACGCAGTTCGTCTCGTCGAAGCTCGCCGACCTCGACGGGTCCGCCGTGACCGGCATGACGCTGCCCTGGGTCACCGGCTGACGGGTTCTGCCGGGGCCGGTCCCTGACCCGTGAGGTCGGGGCCTGTCACGGCACCGATCACCCGGTGCGCCGGATTCCGCCCGGTGCAGATCGGTCAAAACGCCCCCAGGCAGGTGTCGGCGGGGCACTATCGACCGCACAGCGGTCCGCGCTCGAACGGCCCGGGCCGGGCAGTGTCCACGTCAGGGGGCGTCGTGAGCCAGGTCAGCGCACTGCGGGTCGTCGTCGACGCGTTCCGACGCCACGGCCCGACCTGGGCGGGGCCGTCTCGATCACCGGCCGGGACACCTCCCGCTGGCGACTCGGACGAGGACCAGCGCGAGGCGCTCGCGCAGGTGCTCTTCCTCGCGGACCAGGGCTTCTGGGCAGGTGGCTCCGACCCTGACGCGCCACAGGGGACGGCTTGGGGCACGAGCACCGAGCGCTACCTGCGCAGCCGGTACCTCGACCGGGCGGACGCGATCCTGGCAGCTGGGTTCCGGCACGTCGCTGGGACTGTTGCCCCGGCCGAGACGGGACTCCAACCGCACTCGTAGAGTCGGGGCATGGCGGAGGGCATCGTGACATCGAGCGACGCGGAGTTTCGGGCGATGCTTACCGCGAGCCCAGAACTGATCGCCCGGCTGGCGATGCAGGCCCGCCGCCTCGTCATCGACGTTCTTCCCCAGACCGTCGAGGTGGTGTGGCCCCACCAGCGGATCGCCGGTTTCGGCATCGGCCCGAAGAAGATGACCGAGCAATTCATCTGGCTGGCGCCGCACTCGAAGCACGTGGTTCTCGGGTTCTACTACGGTGCTGAGCTGCCGGCGCCCGTCGGCCTGCTGGAGGGCACCGGACGCGTGATGCGGCACGTGAAGATCCGCACGGCAGCGGACCTCGAAAACCCGGAGCTGCGGGGACTCGTCGCGGTGGCCACGACGCATCGCGTCCCGCCGCCGCGGACCGCGTAGCGGCGGGCTGACGCGGGAGCGCCAACCCGGTCGGTGCGTCAAGCCTGGCCCACGGCACGATCCAACGGGGGACGATGCGCGACCGGTAGAGCAAGAGGTAGAACATCACGCCACCGAGGCAGAACACGAGTGCCGTCACGGCGCCGACATCACCATGGTCGACCAGCAGGCTGCAGAGACGCGTGCCTCCCGGTGACGCCGTGCCCGGTCCTGCCGACATGGCCTCACCCACGGGCAGGAGCAGCAGCAAGAAGATCGCGGACACCACGTAGCAGGCCGTCACGACCGCGTCGGGATGCTGCGCGCTGGCAGCGAGTGGATCATCCGCGCCGCTCACCGGCGCGAAAGCCACTGGGTCTGCTGCTGCTGTGAAGAACGCTCATCACTGCCTCCCCGGTTGATGGCAAACCCCTGTGGGAGCCGGGCGCGTCTCGCCGACCGTGGGCGGCCGGCCCAACGCGAGCCCCGCACAGATCGAGCCTTCTCCGCGGGAACGGGCAGCAACCAGGGACCCGAGTCCCTACTTCGTTCCTACCGGCGGCGTGCCGATCGCGTGAGCTCGTTCGCCCCGTAGCTGTTGTCGTCGGGATTCATCGTGACCCCCGGGGCGACGAGCTCGTCGATGCGGTCCAGCACCTCGGTGGCCAGGGTCACGTCGGCCGCGGGGAGCTGAGAGACGAGCTGCTCCATCGTGCGGGGGCCGATGATCGCCGAGGTGACTCCCGGGTGGTTGATCACGAAGGCGATCGCGAGCTCGATCAGCGTGATCCCGGCCTCGTCGGCGACCTTCGCGAGGGCGTCCACCACCTCGAGCTTGCGCTGGTTGGCGACACTCGTCATGTCGAAGCGCGCCGTGGGGCGGGCCGCCGAGGTCGGCGTCGGCGCCGACTCCTTGCGCCACTTGCCCGAGAGCCAGCCGCCGGCCAGCGGGCTGTAGGTCAGCGTCCCCATGCCGTGCCGCTGCGTCGTGGGCAGCACGTCTTGCTCGATCCCCCGCACGAGGATCGAGTAGGGCGGCTGCTCGGTGACGAACCGGGCCAGGGTGCGGTCCCGCGAGGCGACCTGGGCCTCGACGATCTGGCTGCCGGAGTACGACGACGAGCCGATGTAGCGGACCTTGCCCTGGCGCACCAGGTCGGTGAGCGCGCCGAGGGTCTCCTCGACGTCCATCAGGGCGCTCGGACGATGCACCTGATACAGGTCGAGGTAGTCCGTCCCCAGCCGCCGCAGCGAGGCCTCCACCTCCTGAATGATCCACTTGCGCGACCCACCGCTGCGGTTCGGCCCCTTGCCCATCGGCATGAAGAACTTCGTGGCCAGCACGACGTCGTCTCGGCGTCCCTTCAACGCCTTGCCGACGATCTCCTCGGACCCGCCGTCCGAGTAGACATCCGCGGTGTCGACGAAGTTGATGCCGGCATCCAGGGCGTGGTGGATGACGCGGATCGAATCGTCCACGTCGGTGTTTCCCCACGCGCCGAACATCATCGTGCCCAGGCACAGGGGGCTGACCTCTACTCCGGTCCGTCCCAGGTGGCGGTAGTTCATGGTGTGCTCCTCAGCGGTGCGCATGGCTTCGTGACCCTCCGACTAGGGGCGGCCGCGCGCGGTCAGGTCCGTTCGACGGCCGCAGCGGCCTCGGTCTGGGCATTCGTCGCGGCCCAGCTGGCCAGCAGCTGGAGTGCGTCCGAGGCGGTGGTGCCCGGCGCGGCGGTGTAGACGAGCATCGTCAAGCCGGGATCGGCCGGTAGCGGCAGGGTGTCGTACATCAGCTCGAGAAGGCCGACGACGGGGTGGTTGATGAGCTTGTTCCCGGTGCGGTGCAGGCGGACGTTGTGCGCGGCCCAGCGGGTCCGGAACTCCTCGCTGCGGGTGGACAGCTCCCCGACGAGGTCCGACAGGCTCCGGTCGTAGGGGTTGTGGCCGGCCTGGGCGCGCAGGATGCCGACGGTGTCGTCGGCGGCGCGCTCCCAGTCGATCCAGAAGTCGTGGGCCCGAGGGTCGAGGAACGCGAACCGCGCATGGTTGGCCGGCCGGACCGGGTCGCGGTAGAGCTCGGAGTACAGGGCCCGGCCGAGAGCGTTCGTGGCCAGGATGTCCAGACGGTCGTTGCGTACCAGCGCCGGTGCGCCGACCATGGCGTCGAGCATGGCTTGCACGCTCGGGCGGATGCGTGCTGCGGCCGGGCGCCGACGCGCGCGGCTGGCCGGCGTCGTTCGCGCCGCACGGGCCAGGTCGTACAGGTGGGCCTGCTCGGCCTCGTCGAGCTGCAGGGCCCTGGCCAGAGCGTCCAGGACGCTCTCGGACACCCCGGCGAGATTGCCGCGTTCGAGCCGGGTGTAGTAGTCGACGCTGACCCCGGCGAGCATGGCGACCTCTTCGCGGCGCAGCCCGAGGACCCGCCGGTGGGTGCCGTAGACCGGGAGCCCGGCCTGGGCCGGGGTGATCCTGGCGCGTCGGGTGGCCAAGAAGTCCCGGACCTCGTCGTTGGTGCTCATGGCCACGAGGCTACGTCCGGGGCAATCAAAGAGGCAGGCCCTGCCAGTACCTGCATCCGCAGGGACTTCTTCAGCCACTCGGACTCTGGTGCAGTGGGCCGTGCCTGGCGATCCGAAGCACGTCCGCTCCGGACCGGTCCGGGCGGGTGTGGCGGCAAGAGGAGACGAACGCATGGCTATCAGCGAGCAAGCGCAGGCGAACCACGACGAGCTGTTCCCCGGTCGTGTCTCGACCCTCACAGCGACCGATCCGGAGCTGATCGAGTACTTCGACAACTTCGCCTTCGACGAGGTCCTGCGCCATGGGGACCTGGACCCTCGCACGAGACTCATGGTTCAGCTCGCGTCCATGATCGCGTGCGGAGCCCTCGGGGAGTTCACGGTGATGCTCGGCGCCGCACTGACCGTGGGGGTCGGCCCCGTGGAGGTCAAGGAGATCGTGTACCAGGCGGTGCCCTACGTGGGCATGGCCAGGGTCTTCGACTTCTTGCACGCCACCAACGACGTCCTGGTCGAGCGCGGGGTCGAGCTCCCACTGCCTGGTCAGTCGACAACGACGCCCCACACGCGCAGCGAGCGGGGCCTGGCGGTCCAGCAGCAGATCATCGGAGCCGACACCGTCGAGGCGCTGTACGCCACCGCGCCGCGGACCTGCTGCACCTCCAGCGCTACCTGTCCGCGAACTGCTTCGGAGACCACTACACGCGCACGGGCCTCGACCTGCGGACGCGCGAGCTGCTCACCTTCGCGATGCTCGTCTCCCTGGGCGGATGCGAGCCGCAGGTCGCCGGACACATCGCCGCGAACCTGCGCGTCGGCAACGGCCGCGCCCGCCTGATCGACGTCCTGACCCAGCTGCTGCCCTACATCGGCTATCCCCGCACGCTCAACGGGCTCCGCGCGATAGACGACGTCGCCCCGATCCTCGTCACCCCCTGACCCACCACCGTCGAACGACCCACTCACGCAGCACCCCACCGGAAGAAGATCCACCATGCAGGTCATCCCGAAGACGCCCTCGACCCACGGACCGGCGCAGTGGTTCACCGGCGACGTCTGGTTCGACGTCATCGCCGCCGGCGAGACCCCCTCCCGGCTACGCGTGAACATCGTGCGGTTCGCGCCCGGGGCGCGCACCGCCTGGCACCGCCACGCGACCGGCCAGACCCTGCACGTCACTGACGGCGTCGGCCTGGTCCAGGCCCGCGGAGGTGAGGTCATCGAGATGCGGCCGGGCCAGACTGTCCACACCCCGCCCGGCCAATGGCACTGGCACGGCGCCGCGCCCGCGCACTTCATGTCCCACCTGGCGATGTGGGAGAGCACCGACAGCGACGAGCCCGACGCGACCTGGGGCGAGCACGTCACCGACGCCGAGTACGCGCAGCACTCATCTGCGGCAGAAGGCTGACGCATCGCTCATCGACGCCGTCGGGCTCCTGCGGCCGTCGGATCCGCGACCGGAGTCGGTCGCCCAGGGTGAGGGTCGCGACGCCGATGATCACGACGACGCCGCCGACGAGCTCGCCCGGGACCGGGGTTTCGCCGAGCCAGACGTAGGCGATCACGATGGCGACCGCCGGCACCAGGTAGAGCAGGGAGGTCGAGGTGGCCACCGGCACCCGGGCCACGGTGTAGCCCCACATCACGAAGCCGAGCGCCGAGGGCACCACCCCGAGGTAGACCGCGGCCCACCACGCGCCGGGACTGGCGGCGGTCAGGTCGCTCCACGCGAAGCCGACGAACGGGATCATCAGGACCACCCCGACGACCATGGCGTACGTGGCCACCTCGAGGCCCGTGTAGCGGCGCAGCAAGGGCTTGGTCAGAGGGTGGTAGACGCCCTGGACCACGGCCGCGGCGATGACGATCCAGATGGTCGAGGTGACCGACACCTGTGATCGGGACGTCGACACCAGCGCGACGCCGGCGATCGCGACGAAGCTCCCCACGAACTTGGCCAGGGTCAGGCGTTCACCGAGCACACCGGCGGCGATGGCGACACTCACGAGCGGGGCGGCCGCGACGATGATGCTCGCCGTACCGGCCGGCACGTACGGCTCGCCCCAGTTCAGCAGGACCTGGTAGGAAGCCATGCCGAAAATGCCGCACGCCAGGACCAGCGGAACGTCCCGACGGGCGGGCAACCGAACCCGGACCACCGGCGCGAGGCTCAGCAGGACGACGGCGGCAACGACGAGCCGAACGGACGAGAGCCCGACGACGCCCAGCTCCGGAGCAGCGACCCGAATCGCTGGGAACGCGCTCGCCCACGACGTGACCACCACGCCAAGCCGCACGCAGTTCTGCGCTTGCTGCCGCGTATCGTCAACGTCGCCCCAGGGGGGGCCATGGTGAGCGTCGCCGTGCAATGACGCGGAGGTGGATCGGGTGCGGATGCTCTTCACCTTTGCCGGCGGGGAAGGTCACCTGCAGCCGATGCTTCCGTTGGCGCGGCGGGCCGCGGCCTCGGGTCACGTGGTCACCGTCACCGGCGCCAGATCTCTCGGTCCGACCGCGCGCGGGGCCGGACTGGGGTTCGTCTCGAGCGGTCCCGACGTCCGACCCCAGCGACGCCCCCTGCAGCCGGTCGACCTGGCCATGGAGTTCCAGGTGGTCACGGATTACTTCGCCGGCCGGCTCGCCACTGTCCGGGCTGCGGAGCTGCTTTCGTTGTGCGAGGACTTCCACCCCGATGTGATCGTCCGCGACGAGATGGACTTCGGCTCTGCCGTGGCCGCTGAGCGGCTCGGGATCCCGCACGCCAGCGTCGTGGTGATTGCAGCGGGCTCCTTCGTGAAGCCCGCCCTGGTCGCGGAACCGTTGAGCCGGCTGCGCGCCGACCACGGGCTTCCTGCCGACCCTGATCTCGGGATGTTGACCCGTGACCTGGTGCTCTGCCCGTTCCCCCGCGCGTTTCGCGACCCCTCTGATCCGCTGCGGCCGGGGGCGCACTACTTCGGGCCCGAGGCCCTCGGTCAACCCCGGGCCGCACGACGCCTTCTCGAGCGGCTCGCCGGTCGACCGACCCTTTACCTGACCCTCGGGACCATCTTCAACACCGAGTCCGGCGACCTGTTCTCCCGTGTCCTCGACGGCGTGCGGGGGCTCGACCTCGACGTCGTCGTCACGGTCGGCCGTGGCATGGATCCAGCCGAGCTCGGACCCCAGCCGGGCCGCGTGCACGTCGAGCGGTACGTGCCACAGGCCGCGCTGCTTCCGCACTGCACCGCGGTCCTCAGCCACGCTGGCTCGGGCAGCGTGCTGGGCGCGCTCACCCACGGACTGCCGATGGTGTGCATCCGGTTCGGCGCCGACCAGCCGCTGAACGCCGAGCGTTGCAGTGCGCTCGGCGTGGGGCTCGGCCTCGACGCGCTCACACTCACGCCCGACGACGTCCTCGCCGCGACCTCCGCGGCGCTCACCGAAAAGCCTTACCGCCAATCCGCCGAACGCCTCCAGGCGGAGATCGCCGCAATGCCCTCAACTCAGGACGCACTCGCCCTGCTCGAGGAACTCCCCGCCCGACGACACTGAGACCCACGCCGCCACCGGAAAGCGGACGCCTTGGGGTCAGTGAACGGAGAACCCACCGTCGACGAAGACCGCCCGACCCGTGACGTACGCAGACGCACGGCTCGCCAGGAACACCGCTGCACCCGCGAAGTCCTCGGCGAGACCGTTGCGGCCCACCATGGTGCGAGCAGCCAGCGCCGCCACCGTCTCGGGGTCGGACGACAGTCGCTCGTTCAGCGGCGTCATCACGAAACCCGGCACGAGCGTGTTGCAGGTGACGCCGTACGGCGACCACGCCTCGGCCTGGGAACGGGCGAGCGACTCCAGCGCACCCTTGGAGACGCCGTAGGCGCCGCTGTCAGCAAACGCCCGATGCCCCTGCTGGGAGGTGACGTGGATGATCCGCCCGAAGCCCCGTTCGGCCATGCCTGGCCCGAACCGCTGCCCCAGCAGGTAGGGCGCCTCCAGGTTCACGGCCATCGTGGTGTCCCAGACGTCGTCGCCCAGTTCGCCCATCGGTGGCCGCAGGTTGACCCCGGCGCAGTTGACGAGGATGTCGGGCTCCCCGAACACCTCGGCCGCATCCTGGGCGGCGGCGCGCACTCCGGTACGGGTGCTCAGATCGGCGCTGACCCAGTCCGCCCGGCAGCCGTGGGCCGCCAGCTCGCCGACCGTGGCGACCAGCTTCGCTTCCCTGCGCGCCACCACCACGACACTCGCACCTGCCCGCGCCAAGGCCGTGGCGATGGCGCGGCCGATGCCGGAACTGCCGCCGGTCACCACTGCGACACGGCCATCCAGCGAGAACAGCTCGGACAGGTAGGCCTGCGTGGTCATGCCCGCACCCTAGACGGCGGGGACCTTCGAGCACGGGCTAGCTCGTGCTGACCGGCATCTACGCACCGGGCGAGGGGTGAGGCAGCATCGACAACAGGGCCTCGCCCGAACGAAAGTGTGGCCAAGCTCGAGGTCGCAATCCGCGTCAGCATGACCGTTCGTCGCTGAGCTGTCGATCAGCGGCAGCGATGGATAGCGTGTCTGGGGTGGATGCCTGGATGTCTGCCGAGTTGGCCTGGCGGCCGTTGACGTCTTCGGACCTACCTCTGCTCGCCGAGTGGCTGCAGGAGCCTCAGGTCGCGCGCTGGTGGAATCACGAGAGCAGTGCAGAGGCTGTTGAGCGTGACTTTGGACCGAGCGTTCGGGGTG
Organism: Pengzhenrongella phosphoraccumulans; assembly: GCF_045689905.1. Lineage (NCBI taxonomy): Bacteria > Bacillati > Actinomycetota > Actinomycetes > Micrococcales > Pengzhenrongella > Pengzhenrongella phosphoraccumulans. Next base: position 622,027 of record NZ_CP144210.1, read on the forward strand.
AGGAAGCCGGCGAGGATCTCGTCGTGTCGATCGGTGGTCGTCCGATTGGGCTGGTGCAGCGGTCATTCATCGCCGACTACCCGAGTGACCTCGCCGAATTCTCGGCGCTCGTTGACGTGCCCGACGGCGCCGTCGAGCTTGACTACCTCATCGCCGACCGGACTCTGCGCGGTCGCGGACTGGGCTCGAGGATGATTGCCGCGGCGATCGAGAAACCTGGACCGACCATCCGCGCGTTCCCGTGGTGCTGGTCGCTGTCGTTGCCGCAAACGCCGCATCGTAACGCGCGCTGGAGAAGGCGGGCATGCAGCGGATCGCGGAAGGCCCGACGGAGCCCAACAACCCGATCGACGACCCTCTGCACTTCGTCTACAGGATCGACAGGCCCCGAAAATACGAGACCGTCGGCGGTGCCGGCTCGAGCTCGAGCGCGAACTGAAGGTCGGGACGCTCACCCTCGGCCTACCCTGGCCCCGTGTCCCTTGCACTCGTCGAGTCGCCACGCCGATACCAACTCAGCGCCGCGGCCGCGATGGTCGTCGTCGCGGGCCTGCTGGTGACCAACCTCGGTCACGGCTCGATCTCAAGCGCGATCGGGGACGGCATGTACGCGGCACTGATCTATTTGCTCGTCGCGTTCGCAACACCACGCTCGCGCACCCGGTTAGTCGCAGCGATCGCGCTTGGACTGTGCGTCGCCGTCGAGCTCACGCAGCTCACCGGAGCTTCCGCCGCCGTGGTCGAGTGGTGGGGGCCAGCGCGCTACCTGCTCGGGACCACCTTCGAGCCCGTGGACCTCGCGGCGTACACAGCTGGAGTCGTTGTCACGGCGCTCGTCGACCGCGGAGGCTCCACACTGGCACTCACCACGACGAGCGAGGACGCCGGCGCCAAGCGCCACGTCGGGTAACAACAAAACGCCTGTCACGAGGTGTCCTCCGCTGTCGCCTGACGCTTATGGCGACAACCCTGGGCTCGGCCCGGCCAGCGTCGCTGCGAGCCACGGTGCTACCGCAGCTCGCCGGGCAGAAGCGAGAACATCACCGTGTCGCGTCGGCCGCCCTTGAACACCATCTCCGAACGAAGGACACCCCCGAACTGGTGACGCCCCCGGCAGCAGCTCGGTTGCGTCCAGGAACCCATCCTCAGGAAATAGTTGTCGAGACAACTTTTCTGGAGTAGGTTCTACTTGTAGCAACAACCAACCACTTCAGGGAGCACATCATGGCGCACGTCACCATCATCGGCACCGGCAACATGGGACAGGCCATCGCGAGCGTCGTCACCGCCGGCGGCAGCACCGTCGAGCTGTTCGGCCAGAGCGACGCGGACAAGCAGATCAGCGGCGAGATCGTCGTCCTGGCCGTCCCCTACCCCGCCGTTGCCGACGTCCTGGCGAAGCGTGGCGACCAGCTCGCAGGGAAGGTCGTCGTCGACATCACCAACCCGCTGGACTTCGAGACCTTCGACTCGCTGGTCGTGCCGGCCGACGGCTCGGCCGCCCACGAGATCGCGGCCGCGCTCCCCCACTCGCGTGTGCTGAAGGCGTTCAACACGACCTTCGCCGGCACGCTCGCCTCGGGCACCGTCGGTGGCCTGCCCACGACCGTGCTCATCGCGGGGGACGACGCGGACGCCAAGTCCGCGCTCGCCGCCGTCGTCACCGCCGGCGGCCTGCGCGCCGTCGATGCGGGCTCCCTCAAGCGGGCCCGCGAGCTCGAAGCCCTCGGCTTCCTGCAGCTCACCCTCGCCGCCACCGAGAAGATCTCCTGGACCGGCGGCTTCGCCACCATCGCCTGACCGGACCGCAGTCGCCACCTCGACCGTTCAGAGGAGTCGCATGACCGCCACGAGCACGACCGCCGCAGCCGACGCCCGCATCCGCGCTGATCACCCGTTCTCTGCCCACCTGCGTCGCGCCGCTGCCATCGAGCGGGCGGGAGCGCATGCGCTGTGGACCCCCGACGACGGGCCGCTGCCCAGCCTCTACCTCAGCCACGGCGCCCCGATGCTGTTCGAGATGACGGACTGGATGACCCAGCTGCACACCTGGGCGCGCGCCCTGCCCAAGCCCAAGGCCATCCTCATCGTCTCGGCCCACTGGGAGTCCGCCCCGCCCAGCCTGAGCACCACCCGGCCCACCGAGCTGGTCTACGACTTCGGCGGCTTCGCCCCGATGTACTCCCAGATGCGCTACGACACCCCGGCCGCGACCCAGCTCGCGCAGCAGGTCGCGGCGCTCATGCCCGACACCGAGCCCGTCCACGAGCACCGCAGCCGCGGCCTCGACCACGGCGCCTGGGTCCCGCTCAAGATCATGTATCCCGACGCCGACATCCCGGTGCTGCAGCTGAGCATGCCCACGCACGACCCCGAGCGGCTCCTCGACCTCGGACGACGCCTGCGGTCGCTGCGCGAGGCCGGGGTGCTCGTCATCGGCTCCGGCTACATGACCCATGGTCTGCCGTACCTCGACTGGTCCCACCCCGAGAACGTGCCGGGCTGGTCCTCGGACTTCGACACCTGGGCCGCCGACGCCCTGCGCCGAGGAGATCTCGACGAGCTCGCCGACTTCCGCGCCAAGGCACCGGGCATGCCCTACGCCCACCCGACCGTCGAGCACTTCACCCCCTTGTTCGTCACCCTGGGCGCCTCCGCCGACCCCACCGCGGCGCCGACGACGACCATCGACGGCTACGCCATCGGCCTCGCCAAGCGCTCCTTCCAGACGGCCTGACGACCCCGCAGCCGAAGGGCTTGCCGAAGACCGCACGCGAATCGGCCGCCACGGTCGGCAACGGCAGCCCAGCGGCAGGGGGCGTTGTGCCCGTCAGTTCTGGGTTGGTACCCCGTCGCTGCCCCGGGACGTGCTCACCGCACGGAGGATCTGGGCAGCGCGAACCAGGAGTTCGACGTCAAGGTGGAGGGAGTCGGCGCTGAGGATCGCCATTGCCGCGTCGGCGTCGCATGACCTTTGGCTCATGATGATCCCAGGCTCTGGTCGATCAGGGTGCGCGATCTGAGCGCAGCACGCAGCTCCTCGGTCAGCTCCACCTTTTCGGCCAGGCGAATGGCGAGGCCCAGAGCCCGCGAGACATCACGTGCGAACTGCGCGGCGCTGGCTTGCTCGGCTGCGCCGAACCCGTGGATGTGCCGTGCGTAGAGGTTCAGCGCGCCCACGGTGCTGTCCCCACCGGTGAGCGGGAGCGACAGCGATGAGCACACCCCGAGCGCCAGGGCCCGGGGGCTGTACTGCCGGAACCGGCTGTCCACGGCGAGGTCGTCCATGAGGATCGTCTGCCCCGTGCGCAGGGCCGTCAGGCATGGTCCCTCGAGGTGGCTGTACTGGACCTCATCGAACTGAGCGGCGTAGGCGTCGCTGCTCGCGACGGTGACCGGTCGGCCCTCGCGGGAGATCGTGACACTGGCCGAGATCGCACCACCGAGCGCGGTCGCGGCAGCGTCGGCGATCTCCTGCAGGAAGGACTCCACGACCTCGGTCGTGAGCATGAGGTTCTGCAGCTCGCTGGCCGGGTGGTGGGTGGCCCCGTTCGAGCGCACCACCGGATCGACGTCGGACATGGATGGCCAACCGGTCCCGAGGGGGCGAGCCCCGCGTGCTTTGCGCACCGGAGACGGCGCGTCTCGACGTGGCGTGCTCAACGAGCCCCCGACTACTCCACCCTCCCACCGAAGCCGTGATGTCGCAGGGGCTAGACGTGAGCCCGCGCAGTCACACCGCGCGGCCGGGTTCGAACCCCCAAAGGCACTGGGCCGTCCGCGTGAGTCCGGCTTATGCGGGGTCGGCCGCGGCCGCGGCCGCTTTGATCTGGGCGGCGTCGGCCTTGTCGATCGCCTTCTCCACGATGGCGTCGGCCTTCTCCAGCGCCTTGCGGATCTCGACTGCGCCCGGGTCGGAGACCAACGCGAGGATTCCGGAGTGTCCCGGCGCGATCGCGTCCTGGAGTTCCTCGGCCAGCTCCTTGCGGTTGCGGACCTCACGAGCTTTGCCCGCGGCCGCCCCCGCCGCACCGAGCACCGCAGCACTGCCCAGGATCGAGGGCGGGAAGATCACCCCGAGCACGACTCCTCCCACCAGGCCCCACCGCAGCCCGCGCCGGGTGCTGCGGTCCGTGGCCTTCTGGACCTCCAAAGTGCCGTCGGCCTCCCGTTTGACGACCACGACGCCCTCGATCTCGAGCGTGTGACCGTTCTCGATCTCCTTGAGAAACTCGTAGGCCTCCCAGGCCGTGTCGGTGTCGGCGAAGTCCGCCGCGAAAAGCGTGTAAGCGCCGTCGGTGACCGCGGCGGCGGCCACGACGTTGTCGCCCTGCTCAGTGACGGCTTGGTCCTCTGACATGGTGATCTCCTGATCGGTAGGTCATCCCGGCTGCTCGCCCGGCGTCGGTTCAGCGATCATGGCGCGCCCCAGCCACTCGCGCGACCCGAGAGCCAACCGGCCCGGTCGGCTATCGCCGCCGTGACACGACCAATTCCCGCACGCGGCTCAGCCCGCTGGCGTGCGGGTTGCGGCGCCACGCCAGCCGCTGCCAGGTGCCCACGCCCACAGCCAGCGCGGCCAGTCCCGGAACAGAGACGCCCGCGATCGTGGGCCCGGATCGTCGGCCCACGAGCTGGGCGGCCGCCAGCAGGGATGCGGCGCCCAGCAGCCCGTCCACCAGCCGGTCGGTGACGCCGTCGGGGTCGTGGATGCGGAAGTCCACCCCCACCTAACCGGAGGTGAGCTGGTCCATGATCGAGCGCAGATCGGCCGGGGCCGAGGCAACCAGCCGTTCCCAGCCGCGCACCGTGCGGCGCACCTGGCGCAGCACCTTGGCCGGGTCGAGACGATCGGCCACCATCTGGTTCAGGTACGGCCGCAGGAGCTCAGTGAGCGACACATTGGCCCCGATCGCGCTGCCGAGCCCCTGCAGGCGCAGCAGCACGCGAAAGAGCAGCGCGAGGTCGGCGGGGAAGGTCAACGTGTTGTCGTGCATGATCTGCATCCCGGCAGCGACCATCGCGGTCATGTCGAGGTCGCCGACCCCGCCGCTGAGGTAGCGGTTGAGCCAGGTCTCGATCTGCCCGGCCAGCCGGTCGCGATCGAAGTCGCGCGGCGGGTGGGTCAGCTCGACGACGACGTCGACCAGTTCCTCGACGTCGCGTGCGGCCACGGCCACCAGAAGCGCCTCGAGCTGATCGCGGCGGGGGCCGGTCAGATGACCGACGTCGCCGAAGTCGAGGATGGCCAGGTGGCCCCCGTCGGGCAGCAGGAAGTTTCCCGGGTGCGGGTCCGCGTGGTAGAGCCCGTCGCGGAACACCATCTCCAGGTACACGTCGGACGCCCGCCGGACCAGGGCGTCGACCTCCCACCCGCTGGCGATCACGGAGTCTCGGCCGCTCATCTGCTGACCTGAGAGCAACGACATGGTCAGGAAGTCGCGGCCAGACAGCTCCGGGAACGGGGCCGGGACGACCACATCGGGCTCGCCTGAGAAGTTCACGGTGACCTGCTGGAGGTTGACCAGCTCCTGGCGCAGGTCCATGGCGGACCGCATCATGGTGTCGAACTCAGCAACCAGCGACGTCGGGGAGTAGCGGGCGATCTCCTCATCCCTCGCCAGCACCCCGGCCAGCGCCCGCATCAGCTCAAGGTCTTCCAGCACCCGCTGCCGGGCACCGGCGTGCACCACCTTGACCACGACCGCTGTGCCGTCCACGAGAGTGGCGCGGTGGGCCTGGGCTACCGAAGCTGACGCCAACGGCACCGACTCGAACGACCCGTAGGCCTCCTCGACCGGACGACCCAGCCCGGCGAGGATCGTGGCTTCAACCGAACCCGCCGGGTCGGGCGGCACGTTCGCCTGCAGCTGCGCCAATTCCGCGGCCACATCCGGGCCGACCAGGTCAGGGCGCAAGCTGAGCATCTGACCAAGCTTGATCCACGAGGTGCCGAGCTCGGCGAGGGCTCCCCGCAACCGCTGACCCGCCGTCCCCGCCGCGAGCTCCGCGTCCGCCTTGCGAGCTAGAGCCCGAGCAGCAAGGCCGGCCTCAGGCAGATCACCGACCCTGCTCGCCAGGCCAGCAAAGCCATACCGAGCCAGGACATCCACAATCTCCGCGATCCGCTCCCGGTGACGAAAGAGCACTCCGGCAAAGTCTTGACTCATGGCAACCTTCGCTCGCAAGGGTGACTGGCTGCCAGCATGGCAGCGCTCTAGCCACCGGGCGAGGCGGCAGTGAGCCATCCCGATCCTGACCGAGCCGCCCAACACGAACAATCAGCGCGGGCCCCGCGCCCCGCTGGACTTCGACGGGTGCGCGACGAAGTCAGGTGCGCCTGTGGATCGACTTGTAGGTCAGGTAGGCGCCCAGTCCCTCGAGCCCGTACTCGACTCCTAGTCCGGAATCGTGGCGTCCGCCGAATGGTGCGGAGTGGTTCGAGGCGAAGAAGTTGATCCCGACCGAACCGGAGTCCACGCGCTCCGCGACCGCGAGCGCGTGGTCCGCGTCGGCCGAGAACACGATCCCGCCGAGCCCGAACGGGGTCGAGTTGGCAATCCCGATCGCCTCGTCCACCGTGTCGTAGCGAATGATCGTGATCACGGGCCCGAAGATCTCCTCCCGGGCAACCCGCATCGCTGGCGTGACGTCGGCCAGCACCGTCGGTTCGATGAAGTAGCCGGGCCCGTCCACGGAGTGGCCGCCCGTCATGAAGCGCGCGCCCTCAGCGCGCGCCGAGTCGAGGAAGCCCATCACCACCGCGAACTGCGCTGCGGACGCCACCGGCCCGAACACCGTGTCGGGGTCGAACGGGTCGCCGTGTTTGCTGCGCGCGATCTCGTCGGTGACCATCCGCACGACCTCGTCGTATCGCTCGGCCGGCGCCAGGATGCGGGTCGAGATGTAGCAGGTCTGGCCGGTGTTGCGCAGGCAGGACCGCACCAGCACCGAACCCATGGCTGCCAGGTCCGCGTCCGGCAGGACGATGGCTGACGACTTGCCGCCGAGCTCCAGGGTGACCGGCCGCAGCAGCTCGCCACAGGCTGCGGCGATGCGACGTCCGACGGGCGTGGACCCGGTGAAGGCGACCTTGTCGACGTCGGGATGGCGCACGAGCCTGTCGCCGACCGCACCGTCGCCGGTGACAAGGTTGATGACGCCGGCGGGCACCCCGGCCCGCTGGGCAGCCTCGACGACGAATCGGATGGACAGGGGCGTCGTCGGAGCGGGCTTGATGATGACGGTGCAGCCGGCCAGCAGCGCCGGGGCCAGCTTGATGACCACAAGGTTGATCGGGAAGTTCCAGGGCGCGATCAGCGCGCAGACCCCCACTGGGTCGCGGCGCACCACCGACTCGGCACCGCCCGTGGGGAACGGCCGCACGTCGTCGCGCTCGAGGTGCGGAGCGAGCGAGGCGAAGTACCGCAGGAGGCTGGCCGCGTTGGCGGCGGCTCCCAGCGTCTCCATGACCGGAGAGCCGTTCTCGCGGGTGTTCGTGGCGGCGAGGGGCTCGGTATCGGCAAGGAGCTCGTCCGCCATCGTGAGCAGGATGTCCGCACGCTCGGACGCGCTCATCCGCGGCCACGGACCGTGATCGAACGCCTCACGGGCGGCCGCCACGGCGGCGTCCACGTCCGCCGGGGAGGCATTGGGCACCGATCCCCAGCGCTCCCCGGTGGCCGGGTCGACGACGTCCATGGCCTCGTCGCCGTTCGCCGTGACCCAGGAACCACCGATGAAGAGGTCGGTGGTGTCCGACCATCGCAGCGGGGTCTGGCGAGTGATCACCGCAGCACCGGCGACTTCAGGATGGCTTCGGTCCGATCCAGCTCGGCTGTGCCCATGGCGATCCCGGCCTCGGTGAGCAGCTCGGGGATGATCTCGGATCTCAGGCGGTCCATGTTGGTGGCCGGGGTGATGCCGAACCATCCCGAGATCAGCGCGATGCCGGCGGTGGTGAAGCGCCACAAGCGGTCGGCGTCCCGCATCATGGCATCCTCCAGGGAGCGAACTTCCGGACGGGTGTCGTGGCCGTCGATGATCGCGCAGACCTCGTCGATGAACCGCTCCCCGTATCCGAGCGGCGGCAACACCTCGCGGGCGATCGCGCAGCCGGCCACCTCGTGCTCGAAGCGGATCTGCGCCTTGCGCCAGTCCTTGGAGAATCCCTCGGAGATGATCTTGCTCTCGTCGACGCGCGCCCACCCCGTGTCGTGCAGGAGTACCGCGACACGAACGACCAGGCTGTCGGCCTCGGGGTTGGCGGCGCAGAGCCGGTCTGCGTAGGCCATGGACATCGGCAGGTGGATGTCGTTGCCCCGGACACGGAGCTCCGGCACGACGGACTTCCAGATCGGGTCGAGGTCCGTCGGCTGTGCGCCGAGGAGCACGATCGGCGACGTGTCGATCGGGCCAGTGGCGGCGACGGGTAGCGCCGGCAGCGGGAGGACCATGGTCAACCTTTCGTGGTGGTCGGTAGCAGCGACTTGAGCGGGATCGCAGGATCGGCGACCTCGTCGGCCGGGAACGTGACGTGCTGGCCGAGGGCGGCCTTGACTGCCATGAAGTCCAGCGGAGCGTTCACGCAGTCGGCCGCCAGGAGCCGGTCGCCCCGGTAGTAGAGGACGCTGAACCGGCCCTTGTCGGGGTCGTGGCGCACGACGGTGGAGTCGGCACCGGTCGACAGCCCGGCGATCTGCAGCTTGAGGACGCCCTGGTTGGACCAGAACCATGGGATGAGCCGGTACTCCTCGGCGCGTCCCGCGATCGAGTAGGCGGCCATCTTGGCCTGCTCGACGGCGTTGTTGACGCTCTCGAAGCGGACCCGGCTTCCTTCCGGCGCACCCGGGACGGGGTTGGGCAGATTGGCGACGTCCCCGAGGGCGATGGTGACGCCGTCGGAGGCGATCGAGTACGCATCGACCAGGATGCCGTTGTCGCACTCCAGCCCGATGCGCTCGGCCAGCTCGGTGTTCGGGATCACGCCGACACCGATCAGGACGAGGTCGGCCTTGATGATCCGCCCATCCTCCAGCTCGACCGCGGCAACACGGTCACCCTTTGCGATGATCCGGCGCAGCCGGGCGTCCAGGACGATGTCGATGCCGTGAGACCGGTGGTGCTCGAGCAGGTAGTGCGACGTCTCCTCGCCCACGGCCCGGCCGACCAGGCGCGATCCGGCCTCCAGCAGCGTGATGGTGCGCCCCATCGAGTGCAGGCTCGCGGCCGCTTCGATGCCGATGAAGCCGCCGCCGATGACGACGACGTCGCGCACGTCGGGCACGCGAGCCTTCAGCTCGAGGGCGTCGTCGGCGTTGCGGAGGTACAGCACCCCGTTGCTGTCGATCCCCTCGACGAGAAGCTTGCGGGCGCGGGCCCCCACAGCGAGCGCGAGCCGGTCGAACGAGAACTCCGCGCCCGACATGCTGTGCGCGACGCCGGAACCATCGGCGTCCTTCTCGATCCGGATGATCCGCTCGTTACGGACGACGCGGATCTCGTGCGTGTCCCAGTACTCCTGAGTGCGGAAGATCAGCGATTCCTTGCTGACCTTGTCCTGCAGGTACTCCTTGCTGAGCGCCGGCCGTTGGTAGGGCCGGTGGTTCTCGTCGCCGAGCAGGGTGATCGGTTCGGTGAAACCGAGTGCCCTCAGAGCAACCGCGAGTTGGACGCCGGCCTGCGAGGAGCCGATGATGAGCAGTCCTGCGGCCATCTCAGACCTGCCTTGCGGGCGTGGTCACGTGGAGGTTCATGCCCTCCGTGACCTTGATCTGGCATGACAGGCGCGAGCAGTCCTCGCGCTCGACGGCGGTGCCGTAGAGCATCTCGTCCTCCATCTCCTCCATCGCAGGCAGACCTGCGAAGTCGTCGGGATCGACGACCACGTGACACGTCGCGCAGGAGAGCGAGCCGCCGCACTCGGCGACGATTCCGGGAACGCCGTTCCGGACGGCAGTCTCCATGACCGAGTCCCCGACGCTCGCCTCGATTGTGCGAGAGACGCCGGAGGAATCTGTGGTGGTGATTGTCGGCATGCAGGTCTCCTTGGTGGCGATTGCTAGGTCAGATGAACTGGCGGCCGCCGTCGACGACGAGCGTCTGGCCGCTGATGTACGACGAGTCCGGGCCGGCGAGGAAGAGTGCCGCGCCGACGATGTCCTCCGGCTGGCTGGCGCGGCGCAGCGCGCCGCGGTCGATGCCATAGGACTCCGCGCCGGACCCCATGAGGCCGTAGCTGGCCTCGGTGAGGGTGAAGCCCGGTGCGATCGTGTTCACGGTGATGCCACGCCGGCCGAGCTCCTTGGCCATCACACGACTCAGGGCGATCACGCCACCCTTGGAGGCGACGTAGTGGGCCCACTGCTCCGAGCCGCTGTACACCGTCGCGGACGCGAGGTTGATGACCCGGCTGCCGTCGACCAGATAGGGGCTGCAGGCGCGCGTCACCAGCCACGGGCCCTTGAGGTTGACGTTCATCACGAGGTCCCACTCGGCGGGGTCGATGTCCTCCAACGGAGACCGCGTGACGGTGGCGTAGACGGCCGCGTTGTTCACGACCACGTCGATGCGCCCGCCACCGAACTCCGAGACACCGAGCGCGAGCTGCTCGGTGGACTCCACGGACGTGACATCCACCCGGGTCGACCAGGCGTCCGTCCCCTGCTCGGCCAGCAGGGCCGCGGTCTCGTCGGCTCCCTCGACGTTCAGGTCGGCCACCGCGACGCGGTAGCCGCGGGCGGCGAAGCCGAGCGCGAACGCCCGACCCAGCCCGCCCGCGGCACCGGTCACGAGAACGGTGCGGTTGACCGCATCAGGCATTGAATTGCCCACCGACGCTGAGCTCGGCGAGCGGCAGGTCGTCGAGGATCTCCACGGTCCCCTTGGTGCCGTCCACGCGAAGCCGTTGCCCCGTGGTGATCGTGGTGGAGGCCGTGCCCGTTCCCGTCACCGCGGGCAGCCCGTACTCCCGGCACACGATGGCGGCGTGACTCATCATGCCGCCGATGTCGGTCACGGTCGCCGCGATCTTGCCGAAGATCGGCCCCCAGCTGGGCGCCGTCACCGGGGTGACCAGGATGTCGCCGGGCTCGATCTCGCTCAGGTCGTCCGACGTCATGATGACGCGGGCGGGTCCCTCGGCGATGCCTGGAGACGCAGCCATGCCCTTCAGCGCGGAACCCTTCTCGGCGTCGTCGGACAACCACGACTCGACCTGCTCGGTGGTGATGCCCCACAGCATCCGCGTGAAGGGCTCGGTGATCACCTCGGGCGGGGTGTTCAGGGCCGGCTGCGGGCGCTGGGTCTTGAGTGCCGCCACGATGGCTGCGCGCTCCGCGATGATCGGCGGCCAGTGCCGCGGGCCGATCGCCTTGGGGCACCGACGCCCCACCAGGTGATGTAGTCGAACAGCGCGTCCCGGACCTCGTTGCGGTTCAGGTAGAGGATGTCGTCCTCGTGCTCCCAGAAGCCGGCCTCGACAAATACGCGGGAGAGCTCCTTGACCTTGCGCCAGAAGACGCCCATGGTCCAGTGCTCGATGTAGAAGTTGTGGTTCTCCACATAGGGGTAGGCGGTCACGGCCAGCTGACGCTTCATGTCGAACAGCTGCTGCGCCTCGCCCTCGAGCAGATCGCGGTACTCCTCGACGATGCGGTCCTTCTCCACGATCAGCTCGGCGACCGGGCGCATGATCTGCTGTCCGTCCTCGATGCGGCGCAGGTAGTCCTTGATGTAGTCGAGCGGGATCTCGGGGTGGGCGTTCCAGTACTTGTCGTGGCCGTAGAAGCCGTTCCCGACCGTGAAGTTGAACCACGGGTCGTGCGCCTTCTTCCACATCTCGAGCCACACGTCACCGCCCGGGAGGTTGCGCAGCTTGGCGAAGACGACCTCGGGATCAGTGACGTCATCGAAGCAGGCGTGCAGGTCCAGCTTCTGGGCGAGCAGGGCCAGCTTCTTCAGCTCGTCGTCGGGCTTGAAGAGCTCCATGTCCACGCCCTGGACCATCGTCGCGATCGACTGGTCGGGGATGTTCGGGAAGACCTGCTTGCAGTAGTTGAAGAAGTCCAGGTAGGCGATGTAGCCGAGGTTGAGGAACTCGAAGTGGTACTGCCAGTTCTGGTAGGTCAGCTGGATGAGCCGGTCGTAGTTCTCGAGCAGCACCTCCGAGCCGTCCATGGCCTTGCCGCTGTGGATGTCCTCGATCGGGACCATCGCCGCGAGCGGCTTGAACTCGAGGGCCTCGAGGTCGTTGATGGTCTCCTTGACCTTGGTGTGCCACTTCTCCAGCAGGGGCTCCCAGTTCTGGAAGTAGTAGCCGACGCGCTCCTCGAAGTGCGGGATGCGGGCGAGGATCTCGGCCGGGTCCACGGACACGGGCGACATGTAGAGATAGCCGAGGTGGATCCGGAACTCGATGCCGTTGGCGTTCGGGATCATCAGGTGGCGCGCGTTGACCTGGCCGAGGCACTTCACCGCGAACTCGCCACCGATGGTCTCGAACGGCTTGAACACCGTCGGCCAGTGCTGGCTGTCGCAGAACCAGAACTTCGCGTCTTCCTCCTCGCGGAGGTCGTCGTGGAACACCAGGTAGTACGGGTAGATCTTCTCCCAGCCCTCGGCACCGGGGGGGTGACCAGGTCGGACGGCTTAGGGAAGGACTTCTTGCCCATCGAAATTGTCCTTTCGGTGACGGGCCAGCGGGTCAGGAGACCGGCCAGGTGGGAGTGCTGGGGACGCTGCTCGTGCCAAGCATGGAAGCCGTGATGCTGCTCATCGAGAAGTTCGGCGCGGGAGCCGCAGGGATGCCCTCGGGCTTCGGCTTGTTGGAGTGGATGGTCTCGGGTCGCGACTGCAAGAGCAGCAGGTTCTCGCCGTCCGGGAGGTCGGCGTCGAGGGCCCACTCGATGTCCTGCGGGCACTTGTAGTGCTTCTCGCAACGCTTGGCCATCAGGGCCACGGCCTTCAGCTCGTCGTCCGTGAGGCAGCGGACATCGGCGCGTTCGCGCGGGACCTCCCGCTGGACGAGCGACTTGGTGGAGGCGTCGGGGACCAGCTCGGCGTGCTTGTCACCGATGTGCTCACCGACGACGACGAGGGTGACCTTGTCGAGCATGATGTTGTCCGGCGTGACCAGCCCGGACACCACCATCTCGCCGACCCCGTAGGACGCGTCGATCGTGATCTTCGACCGGTCCCCGTTAGTCGGGTCCATCGTGATCGCGACACCCGCCACGCGGGCGTTCACCATCTTCTGGACGGCCACGGCCATCCCGAGCCCCTCGTTCGGGATGTCGTTCTTGAGCCGGTAGATGATCGCCCGGGTGGTGTACAGGGATGCCCAGCACCGCCGGATGTGCTCCTTCACGGCGGCCGAGCCCACGAGCCAGAGGTAGGTGTCCTGCTGACCGGCGAACGAGGCGTCCGGCAGGTCCTCGGCGGTGGCCGACGAGCGCACCGCGACCGGCACCTCGCCGCCGCACTTCTCCATGAGCGCGTTGTAGGCGTCGCGGGTGGCGTTGTGGATGTGGGCCGGCATCTGGAAGCTCATGATCTCGTCACGGATCCGCTGCGACACCTCGTCCACCGCCTTCGTGTCCTCGGGGTCGATGCTCTCGAGGTAGCGGCGGATGTCCTGCTCGATCCCGGCGGACGCGATGAACTCGTTGTACGCCGACGTCGTGACGGCGAAGCCGGGCGGGACCGGCATGCCGGCCGTCGTCATCGACACCAACGAGCCGCACTTTCCGCCCAGCTCGGCGTGCTCGGGCTCGATGCCCGCATCGAACGCCCACACGTACTTCACATCGGTGGTGGTCATGCTCACGCCTCCCAGGTGACGGGGACTGCGGTGGGGACGCGGAAGGACAGGTTCTTGAGGAAGTCGATCCCCTCGGGTTCGACGAGCGTGAGGTTCGGGGCTAGCCGGACGATCTCCTCCAGGGCGATGCGGGCCTGCAGCTTGGCCAGCATGTTGCCGACGCAGACATGGATGCCGAAGCCGAACGAGAGGTGCTCTCGGGCATTGGGGCGTTCGATGTCGAACGTCTCGCCGTCGGCAAACTTGGCCTCGTCGCGATTGGCCGAGCCCATGACGAGCAGCAGTTCCGCCCCGGCGGGGATGGACACCCCGCCCACCTCCGCGTCCGTCAGCGCCTTGCGGCGCCACGCGACGATCGAGCCGCTGTAACGCAGCACTTCTTCGATCGCTGCGGGGATGCGGTCCGGGTCCGCGACCAGCGCGGCCCACTGGTCCGGGTGCGCCAGCAGGACGCGGACGCAGTTGCTGATCAGGGTGGTGGTGGTCTCGTGACCCGCAAACAGGAGGCTGTAGGCGACTGACGCGATCTCGTGATCGCTGATCGGGTCGCCGTCGTCTTGCGCCCGCACAAGGTCGCCCAGCATGTTGTCGCCATGCTCGGCGTGCGCCTTGGCGACCAGCGCCTGGCACTCCTGCCAGTACTCGACGAGCTGGTGGGCGTACGGGACCTGGGCCGCGTCGTCGAGGTCACCCCAGGTCATCATGGCCCGCGCCTCGGACCAGCCCTTGAACTGGGCGATGCGTACCTTCGCGGTCTGCTCGTCGAAGAGGCCGAACAGGGTCAGGATGGTGATGGTCGGGAGGTCGTAGGCGATGTCGCGCACGATGTCGCCGTCTCGCTCGGGCCGCGCGACCATCTCCGTGATGAGGGCCGCGACGTTCTCGCGGATGTGGGGTTCCATCGCCTTGTACCGGCGGGGGGTGAACGCCCTCTGGACGACCTTGCGGATGCGCGTGTGCTCCGGGGGCGTACGCGCGGACAAGCCGGAGTAGGCGGTGAAGCCGCCCTCGTCCATGATCCGTTTCGCCTCTGGACCTCGTTCACGGACGGGCTTCTGCGCGTTCTCGCTGGAAAAGGTCTCCCAGTCCTCGAACACGGCCTTGACGTCGTCGTAGCGCGTGACGACCCACAGGTTGGTCCGCTCGTCGAACATGACCGGCTCCTCCGCGCGGAGCTCGGCGTAGGCGGGGAAGGGATCCTTCATGTCGAACGGCTCGTAGCCGTGTTGTACCGGGCAACCGGTGGTGGCGTTTGCGGGATTGGCGAACGTCATTGTCCCCTCCTCTGTGAGCACGTACCTACGTGAGCAGGTACTACTTTTGAGCGTACTTCTCGGCATGAACGGGCATGGTCAAGTTGGGAAACGTCTTGTAAGTCGTCATCCGGTGGTCACCTTCTGCGGGGGCTGGCTTGCCCTCGTGGAGCTGGCTAAATCACTCCTGCATCAGTGCGGGGAGGTCGTACGGCCAGCCGGTGTAGCACTCGGCGAGATACTTCATGCTGTCGTCGGACGAGGTGACCGCCATGAGTTCGCCGATCTGGCGCTTGCGCATGAACGAGCTGTCATCGGCCGGGGTGTGCAGCATCTGGGTCATCCAGTAGGAGAAGTTCTGGGACTTCCAGATGCGGTTCGCGGCGCGGACACCGTAGGTGTCGAGGTCAGCCCGCGAACCCGTCTTCGCCCAGGCGATGAGGGCTGGGGCGAGGAGCGCCACGTCACCGAACGCCAGGTTGAGGCCCTTGGCGCCCGTCGGCGGGACGGTGTGGCAGGCGTCGCCGGCGAGGAAGAGGTTCGCGTGCTGCATCGGTTCCTGCACGAAGGAGCGGAACTGGAGAACGCTCTTCTCGAAGATCGGACCGCGCTTGAGCGTGAAGCCGTCGGGGCCGGCGACGAGCTCGTCGAGGTGATCCCAGATCTGCTCGTCGGTCCAGTCGTCCACCTTCTCTTCCGGGTCGCACTGGAAGTACATCCGCTGGATCTTGTCCGTGCGCTGGCTGATCAGGGCGAAGCCCTTCTCGGAATGGGAGTAGATCAGCTCGTCGGAGCTGAACGGCGCCTCGCAGAGGATGCCGAACCAGGCGAACGGGTAGCGGACGGTGTGCTTGACGCGGCCGGGGATGAGGTCGCGGCACCGGCTGCGGGAGCCGTCCGTTCCGACGACGATCTCGCACTGGATCTGCTTGGCCTTGCCATCGGCGTCGGTGAAGTTGATCTTGGGTGCGTCGGTCTCGAAGTCGATGACCTCGGCGTCGCTCGTGCCGAAGCGGACGTCACCACCGTCGCGCTTGCGGGCGGCCGCCAGATCGACGAACACGTCGTTCTGCGGGTAGAGCCACACCGTCTGGCCGACCAGCTTCTTGAAGTCGATGTGGTGGTTCTCGCCGTTGAAGCGCAGGTAGATGCCGCTGTGCTCATACCCGTTGGTCAGGATGCGACCGTCGACGCCGGTCTCGGTGAGCATGCGGACGCTGCCCGCCTCGAGGATGCCGGCCCGGTGGGTGGTGGCGATGACGTCGTGCTCGCGGCTGTCGATCGCGATGCTGCTCACGCCCTGGCGGGCGAGGAGGTGGGAGAGCATGAGTCCAGCCGGACCTGCCCCGACGATGCCCACACGGGTCTTGATGATCTCGCGTTCCATCTTCGAACTCCTATGTTCGTACGTCTGGTGTCGGGTCGTGCTTGTAAGCCCTAGTGGTCGAGCTCGGTCGCGGGTCGGGGTGCCAGCGGCACACTCGTGCGGTCACCCGGTGACCACACCGCGCGAGGCACCATCACCTCGCCCCGCATGATGAGGCGGGCCGTGCGCAGCAGAGCGGCCCGGGTCACCTTCTGGGGGTCGTCGGGGTCGATGCCCAGCTCGACCGTGAACTCGCCCGTCGGGTGCTCGATGGACAACGTCCGCGAACCGTCCGGCGACGTCGCACCGCGATCGGCGATGTCGGCCGCGACCGACCCGTCGAGCACACAGGCGGTCCCGACCGTGACGGCCGCGAGCACTCCGATGGCCTCGTGCGCGACCCGGGGGATGAAGCTGCGCGTGCAGATGGCGCCGCCGTCCCGTGGGCGGGCGACGAGAGTCATCTTCGGGTAGCTCTTCGTGGTGACGTCCCCGAGGCCCATCAGGGCACCGCAATGCAGCCGGAGCTTCTCGAGCTTGCCCTTGAGTTCGGCGTCCGCGTTGAGGTCGGCCACGCTCTCGTACCCGGTGCGGCCGAGGACCGCGGCATCGAGGATGACCAGCGGCATCCCGTTGTCGATGCAGGTGACGTCGATCCTGCCGACCCCGACGACGTCGACCGTGTCGCGCACGTTCCCGGTCGGCAGGAGACCGGAGGCCACCGAGCCTGCCGTGTCCAGGAAGCTGATGACGATGGGGGCGGACGTCCCGGGGACGCCGTCGATCCGGGCCCCGCCCGCGTACTCGACGTTCCGCACGCCGTCGACGAGCGGCGTCTGGACCGTGATCTCGGCCACCATCTCGGTGTTGAGGGTGAGTACCCTCGCGCTGGTCACGTCCCCCGTCGGCTCCAGCAGCCCCGCCTCGATGGCGAACGGCACCACTCCGGCCAGCATGTTCCCGCAGTTGGGGGTCGTGTCGACGAGGTCGCTGTCCGGCTGGAGCTGTGCGAACAGGAACTCCAGGTCCAGCCCCGCACGGCTGCTGCGCGCCACGATCGCGACCTTGCTCGTGAGCGGGTGGGCTCCCCCGAGACCGTCTATCTGCCGGCGGTCGGGTGAGCCCAGGACAGCGAGGAGGACGGCGTCGCGGGTGGCGAGGTCCTGCGGGAGGTCCTCGGCGCGGAAGTACGGGCCACGGGAGGTGCCGCCGCGCAGGAAGTGGCACGGGATCGCGGTCTGGGTGCTCGGGCTCATGCGACTGCCTCTGGTGGGTCGGGGAAGGTGTCGCTGTCGACCTCCGCGGACTGGTCCGCGTTGTACCGCGGGCCACAGACGGTCTTCTGGTTGATCAGCGCGTCGGCCCTGCGCAGGATGTCGGGCGCCAGGACGACGTCGAGGGCGCCCAGGTTCTCCGCCAGGTGGCCGCGGTCGGTCGTCCCGGGAATCGGGACCACGTGGTCGCCGCGCGTCAGGAGCCACGCCAGTCCGAGCTGCGCGGGGGTGCAGCCCGCCTCGTTCGCGAGCGCCCGGTAGCCGTCCAGGAGCGCGACGTTCGCCGGCCAGCTCTCCTCGCCGAAGCGGGGCATGGCACGGCGGATGTCCGTGATGGCGAGCGTGCTCACGTCCCTCAGCGCGCCGGTGAGGAAGCCCCGCGCCAGCGGGGAGAACGGCACGAGGGCGACGCCGTCGGCGCGACAGGCTTCCGACAGCCCCAGCTCGGGGTTACGCGTCCACAGGGAGTACTCGTTCTGGACCGCGGCGATCGCGTGCACGCTCTGCGCACGGCGCAATGTGGACACCGAGACCTCGGACAGCCCGATGGCGCGGATCTTGCCGGCCTGCTCGAGCTCGGCGAGAGCCCCGACACTCTCCTCCACCGGGACCGACCTGTCCCAGCGGTGGAGGTAGTAGAGGTCGATGCGGTCCGTCCGGAGCCGCCGCAGGGCGGCATCGCACGTCGCCTTCAGGACCTCCGGCCGGCCGTCGATCGACTTCCGCCCGTCCACGATCTGCATGCCGCACTTGCTCGCGAGCACGAGCTCGTCCCGGTGACCACTCAGAGCAGCACCGAGGAGCTCCTCGTTGCGGCCGCCGCCGTAGAGAGCGGCCGTGTCGAAGAAGGTCACCCCGCGGTCCAGGGCGGCGAGCAGCAACCGGCTGCCCTCATCCGGGCTTGGCGGGACGCCGTAGGCGTGGCTCAGCTCCATGCAGCCGAGCCCGAGGGCGCTGACCTCGAACGGACCGATCCTGCGGGTCGGCAGGGTGGTGGACATACGGGGCTCCTCCTTCCCGTCAGCGAGCAAGCTGCTGCTCCAGCGCACCGAGGACGCGGTAGCAGGGCATCACCTGCTGGATGGACGAGTTGGGCTCCCGGTTCTCCCGGATGGCCGCCACGAATTCCCGGTCCTGGAGCTCGATCCCATTCATCGAGACGGCGACCTTGGTCACGTCGATCGGCTCGTCCTTGCCGGTGAACAGGTCGTCGTACCGGGCGAGGTATGTGCCCGTGTCACCGATGTAGCGGAAGTAGGTGCCCAGCGGGCCGTCGTTGTTGAAGGAGAGCGAGAGCGTGCAGATCGCACCCGAGGCGGCCTTGAGCTGGATCGACATGTCCATCGCGATGCCCAGCTCGGGATGGATGGGCCCCTGGATCGCATGGGCCGCCACGATCTCCGACTGCGCCTGATAGGCGAACAGGTCCACGGTGTGGGCCGCGTGGTGCCAGAGCAGGTGATCGGTCCAGCTGCGCGGCTCCCCCTTGGCATTGATGTTCCGGCGGCGGAAGAAATACGTCTGCACGTCCAGCTGCTGGAGCGCGAACTCCCCCGCCGTGACCTTGTCGTGGACCCACTGGTGACTGGGGTTGAACCGCCGGGTGTGGCCCACCATCGCGATCTTGCCGGACACCTGCGCCACCGCGAGGGTCGCCTCGGCATCCGCGAGGCTGTCAGCCAGGGGGATCTCCACCTGGCAGTGCTTGCCCGCCGTCAGGCAGGCCTGCATCTGCGCGGCGTGCATCTGGGTCGGCGTGGCGAGAATGACGGCGTCGACGTCGTCCATCGCCAGGACCTCGTCGAGGCTCGCCACCGCCCGGCCGATCCCGTAGTCAGCCGCAACCTTCTGGGCGGATTCGATGCTGCCGCTCGTGATCGCCACCACCTCGGCACCCGCGATGTTCTGGAGCCCATCAAGGTGCTTCAGGCCGAAGGCGCCCGCTCCCGCCAGGGCGATGCGGACCGTGTTCACGCTGGCCATGTTCATCCCTCCACGAGTGGCTTGCTGGGGTTCTCTAGGATCAGGTGACCGACAGCCGTGTTCGACGCCGGCACGTGGTAGAAGCGGTGCATCACCTTCACCGGGTCGCCACCGTTCTGGTCGTCCATCGCGCCGCGCGCAATGAGCCACATCACCAGTTCGATCCCTTCGGATCCGGCCTCGTCGACATAGTCGAGGTGCGGCGAGGTCGACAGCTCCGCGGGATCAGCGATGAGCTTGTCGAGGTACGCGTTGTCCCACTCGGGGTTGATCAGCCCCGCGCGGGTGCCCTGGAGCTGGTGGCTCATCCCACCGGTCCCCCAGATCTGGACGTTGAGGGGCTCGTCCCAGGACTCCACAGCCTTGCGGATGGCCTTGCCGAGCTCGTAACAGCGCCGCCCGGACGGCGCGGGGTACTGCACCACGTTGACAGCAAACGGGATCACTCGGCACGGCCACTCGGTCGGCTGGCCGAACAGGAGGGACAGCGGCACGGTGAGGCCGTGGTCGATGACCATCTCGTTCACGAGCGTGAGGTCGAAGTCGTCCATGATGACCGACTGGGCGATGTGGGCCGCGAACTCGGAGTGGCCCTCGATGTCGGGCACCGGACGCTTGCCGTAGCCCTCGTCGGCGACCTCGTACGCGGGACCGGTACCGATGGCGAAGGTCGGGATCAGGGTCATGTCGAACGCTGTCGCATGGTCGTTGTAGACGAGGAAGATCACGTCGGGGGTGTTCTGCCGCATCCACTCCTTCGAGTACTCGTACCCGTCGAAGACCTTCTTCCAGTACGGCTCCTGGGTCTTGCCCCCGTCGACGGCCTGCCCGAGCGCCGGGACGTGCGAGGTGTAGACGCTCGCGGTGATCCGCGCCTGACCGGTCGCCTCGGTGTGCTCCTGGTGCTGCGGGTTCGGGTTGTCCTTGATGCGGTTGCCGTCGGGACTGCGCCCGCCGCTGAGCATCATGTCCCGGTACGCAGCCTCGGACAGACCCGTCATGGAGCCGGCCATCTGCTGGAACGACATCCCGTGCGTGGCACCGATCTTGGACAGGAAGTAGATGTTGCCGCCCTCGGCGATGGCCGCGTTGAGGTCGACGTCGAGCACTGCCTGCTTCTGCGCCTCGGTCATCGGCCATTCGTCGACGTAGGCGCGTTGATCCGCCAAGAACCGCTCGCGGTTCTCCGGCTTCATGAGGGACATGCAGAACTGGTTGAGGTGGTAACCCTTTCGAGACTGTTCCGCATCGAAGATGGTGGTCCCCGGGATGTCCTTGTAGGGCTTAGCGAGTGCCATGTCGTCCTGCTCCTGTGTCGGGGTGAGTGCCTGGGGTGTCGCGGTCCGTCAGCCGACGGTCTCCTCGGGCCAATAGAGGCGCATCGGGTTGTCCACGAGGAGCTGGTACCGCAGTTCCTCGGTGGGTGCGATGTGCGAGATGAAGTCCACGAGCAGCCCGTCGTCGGGCATGTGAGCGTTCAGGTTCGGGTGGGGCCAGTCCGTGCCCCACAGGACGCGCCGCGGGAACTCCTCGACGACGCGCCGCGCGAAGGGCACGACGTCGGTGTACGCGTCGCGCTCGCCGGCGAGCGCCTCGGGGCCGGTCACAGAGAGGCGTTCCGGGCAGGTCACCTTCGACCAGATGTTCGGGTGCTCGCGCAGCAACCTGAGGAACAGCGCGAACTCGGGTCCGTCGACCGGCTTGGAGACGTCGGGGCGACCCATGTGGTCGACCACGACCGTCGTCGGGATCGAGCTGAAGAAGTCGTAGAGGCCGGGGAGGTCCTGCGCCTCGAAGTAGATGACCACGTGCCACCCGAACGGCGCGATCTTCTCGGCGATCTCCATGAGCGCCTCGGTCGGGGCGGCGTCCACCAGTCGCTTGACGAAGTTGAAGCGGACGCCCCGGACGCCCGCGTCGTGCATCTCGACCAGCTGGTCCTCGGTCACGTCACGCCGAACCGTGGCGACACCGCGCGCTCTGCCGTCGGAGGCCCGAACGGCGTCCAGCATTGCGCGGTTGTCGGCACCATGGCAGGTGGCCTGCACGATGACGTTCCGCGCGAACCCGAGCTGGTCTCGCAGGGCGAAGAGCTGCGCCTTGGACGCATCACAGGGCGTGTACTTGCGTTCCGGCGCAAAGGGGAACTCGCTGCCCGGGCCGAAGACGTGGCAGTGGGCATCGACGGCTCCGGCCGGAAGCCGGAACGTGGGCGTACTTGGGCTCTCGTACCAGTCCAGCCACCCTGGAGTCTTCGTGAATCCACCGGACGTCGTCGCGTGCGGAGCCTGCGTCATGTCATTCCTCCTTCTCGGCGGACGATGGCGCCGGTGCGGCGCTCGCGACCTGGGCGAGGATGCGGTCCGCCTCGGTGCGCCAGTCGGGGCTGCGGGCGAAATCGCTGCCCTGGGGACCGAACACGCCCTCGTCGGCGAGGTCGGCGACCCAGGCCTGGCGTCTGGCCGTCGCGGCGGCTAAGAAGGGCTCGAGACCCACATCGCGGACAGTCTCTGCGACCTCCCGCACCTCCTCGGACCGACGGCGGCCGTGCTCGATCGCGCGCTGGAAGAAGTAGGTGCCCTCGGCTTCCCAGTCCACGCCGGGAAAGGTCTCCTTCAGCGACGCGAGGACGGCGTCCTCCACGCCGTACGCCCTCGCCGCCGTGAAGCTCTCGATGACCATGGCCTCGAGGCCCTTGATCATCACCGAGCGACACATCTTCGTGGCGGACGCGACGCCGAGCCGTTCGTCGTAGAAGCTCGCACCGGTGAACCCCAGGGCGCGCAGCGGGGCCTCGAGGGCCCTGGCATGCGGACCGCCGAGGAGCAGTGGGACGGCGCTGCGGTAGGGCGGGATCGAGGTCATCACCGCGCCCTCCACGTAACGGCCGCCGGCAGCATCGATCAC
Source organism: Pengzhenrongella phosphoraccumulans (assembly GCF_045689905.1). Taxonomy (NCBI): domain Bacteria; kingdom Bacillati; phylum Actinomycetota; class Actinomycetes; order Micrococcales; genus Pengzhenrongella; species Pengzhenrongella phosphoraccumulans. Next base: position 644,629 of record NZ_CP144210.1, read on the forward strand.
GGTCGCTGACTTCCCCTTCGCGCCGGGCGAGGCCGAGTTGAGGTCGAGGAAGAATGTTCCGCCACTGATCCCGGGAGCGCTCGCCTCCGCGACCGCGAAGTCTTGATCGGCGGTGACCGCGCTGATGACGAGATCCGCGGCCGTGGAAACTGCACCGTGGTCGGCGAGCAGGGCAACGCCGTGACCCGCAGCGTGGGCTCGGAGCGGCCGCCCGGTCGCCTCGTCGGCGTCGAGCTTGACGTCGTAGGCGACGACCCGCACGCCCTGGCCACGGAGATCCGCCGCCAGGATGCGACCCACCTCGCCGTACCCGATCAGCCCGACCGTCCTGAGCGGCGCCGCTGCGTTGTGGCCCACCATCCCCCTGCTTTCAGTCAACGTAGGTAAGACCGAGGTCAGCCAGCGCCCCGCGCATGTCGTACAGATCGAGGCCGAGCACGCCGTCCTCGAACTTCTGCCGTTTGGCGATCTCGTTGGCCTCGCGTTTCGCGGCCGCCTCGGCCACCTGGCCGGCGATGGCGGCCGGGACCACGACGACGCCGTCGGTGTCCGCGACGACGACGTCACCGGGGTTGACGACCGCGTTCGCCACGACCACGGGAATGTTGACCGACCCGAGGGTCGCCTTGATGCAGCCCTTCGCGTTGATGACCCGCGAGAAGACCGGGAAGCCCATCTCCTCGAGGGTGTCGACGTCGCGCACGCCGCCATCGATGATCAGGCCGACGCAGCCGCGGGCCTTCATCGAGGTGGCGAGGAGGTCGCCGAAGAAACCGTCCTCGGTCTCGGTGGTACAACCCGCCACGACGACGTCGCCCGGTTGGATCTGCTCGGCGGCCACGTGCATCATCCAGTTGTCGCCAGGCTGCAGGAGGACCGTCACGGCCGTCCCGCAGATCCGCGCCCCTCGGTAGGCGGGGCGCATGTAGGGGCGCATCAGCCCGACGCGGCCCATCGCCTCATGGATCGTGGCCACGCCGTACTTCGAGAGCTCCGCAACGGCGCCCGGTTCGGCGCGAACGACCTTGCGGTTGACGATCCCCAGTTGGTTCAAGATCACGTTGAGTCCCCCCTTGGTGTGCAGCTGGACGAGGTCTAGAGACCCTTGGAAGCGAGCAGGCGATCGACCCGCGGGTAGACGCGTCTGGTGTTCTGCGAGAAGACCTGCGTCTTGCCCTCCGGTGTGAGGACGGTCGAGGCGTCGATGTAGCGCTTGGTGTCGTCGAAGTAGTGCCCGGTACGTGGGTCGATGTCACGGACCGCGCCGACCATCTCGCTCGCGAACAAGATGTTGTCGACCGGGATGACCGTCGTGAGCAGATCGATGCCTGGCTGGTGGTAGACGCACGTGTCAAAGAAGACGTTGCGCAGGATGTGCTCCTCCAGCTCGGGCTTCTTCAGCGCCATCGCGAGCCCGCGGAAACGCCCCCAGTGGTAGGGCACCGCGCCACCACCGTGCGGGATGACGAACTTGAGCGTCGGGAAGTCGGCGAAGAGGTCGCCCTGGATCAGCTGCATGACTGCAGTCGTGTCGGCGTTCAAGTAGTGCGCGCCGGTCGTGTGGAAGGCCGGGTTGCACGAGGTGCTCACGTGAATCATTGCCGGGATCTCGTACTCGACGAGCTTCTCGTAGATGGGGTACCAGGATCGGTCGGTGAGCGGCGGCGACGTCCACCTGCCACCGGAGGGATCCGGGTTGAGGTTCACGGTCACGGCCCCGTACTCCTCGACGGACCGGACCAGCTCGGGGATGCTCGTCTCGGGAGCGGCGCCGGGGGACTGCGGGAGCATCGCGCCCATGATGAAGCGGTCCGGGTACAGCACGCTCACGCGGTAGCAGAGCTCGTTGCAGATCGCGGCCCAGGTCTTCGACACCTCGAGGTCGCCGACGTGGTGAGCCATGAAGGACGCCCGTGGGGAGAAGATCGTCAGGTCGCTGCCACGCTCGTCCATAAGCCTGAGCTGGTTGGTCTCGAGCGACTCGCGGATGTCGTCATCGTTGATCGCCAAGTCCGCGACCCGAGGGGCTTCGGCGGTGCCCTGGGTGAAGGCGACCTGCTCGTCACGCCACAGCCCCAGCGCGGGGGGGGCAGTCGTGTAGTGACCGTGGCAATCGATGATCATGCGGACTCCTGCGGCCTCGTCGAATTGGCTTCCTCTCGGCCTGTGCGACGAGCCCGTGAGAGCGACCTGGTACTAGCAAGCATCTTGCCCTTGATCAGACCAAAGCGGGGCCGTTCGGGCATGGCATAGCACCGGGTTGGGGATCGCTGCATCGACATGCCGGCACCACCACCCCCGGCGCCCTGTCGACGAGTCGCTGCCGCCCACGACCGGACGTACCCGTCCCCCGGTCCCCCTGCGCGTGCTCGACGACGTCGCGGCCCGCCTGACTCAGGCCAGTCCCCTGGGCCTCCGCTCCACGGGCACCGCAGTTCTTGCTCGGCCACCGGTGCCCGGCCTTGCGCCAGTAGTCATCGTGGCGGCCACTACAAGTCCGCAGCCAGTCCGCAAGAAGTCCGCAAAAGGTCCAGTCGCTGCCATCAGCTGCCGCCAGACACACTCACTCATTGGCTGCATCTGCACAGTTCAGCCGCCAGAACCGTCAGCGTCCAGCACTCTCCGTCGAGGACCGACCCCGCCCCCGACGAGCGTCGGGCGCACCGATCGCGAGCCCAACGATCAGGGCTTGGCAGCCCCGAACTGGACCGGGCCCGGAAGCGCCCCGAACGCTACGGGCCCGCCGGCTCCGCAGGCAGCCGAGCCGGATAGTTCGCGACGAGGTCGGTGTCGGCGCCGATGACGCCGAAGGCGGCCGCTCCGCCGGGTGCGCCCAGGGGCGCGGTGCGCCCGGGCAGCGGCTCGTCGAAGAAGATCGCGTTGTCCGCCAGGAACGGTCCGAACACGCTCGGCAGGTCGTCCTCGTAGAAGATGGCCTCGACCGGGCAGACGGGTTCGCACGCGCCGCAGTCGATGCACTCCGTCGGGTTGATGTAGAGCGATCGTTCGCCCTCGTAGATGCAGTCGACCGGGCACTCCTCGACACAGGCTCGGTCCAGCACGTCGATGCATGGTGCGCCGATCACGTAGGTCATCGCACACTCCTTCACTTGCTTGCGGTGCACGACCGGGGGAATCCGATGCCACTCGCGCCGAGTGGCGGCGCGCCTCGACCGAAGTGGGGCAGGGGCCCGTCGAGGCGACGCCGCCACCGGTAGTTTATACGTCTATTCTCGTTTTTACTCTTCCTGCGGGTGAAGGTGACGAAGCAGACGCCCGCGGTAGGCGGCGGCCGTGCTCAGTCGGTCACGACGAGGAGGCCGTGGGCACCCCGTTCGGCGTCGACCATGCGGTGCGAGACGAAGGGGTAGTGGCCGGCCTCGGGCGGGACGAGCTCGACGAAGCCGCCCTGCGCGGGTTGCAGCCCGAGAGCCTGCGCCCCGCCGGTGTCCCACGCCGGAGCGTGCGGGCCGCCGAGCTGGTAGGCGCCCTCCAGGAAGACCGTGTCGAACTGACCTCCCACCACGTGGAAGGCCGAGGACCGGTTGGGCCCGGCGTCGAGCACCCAGATCCGGACCCGCTCCCCTACCCGCGCAATCAGCGGCTGGTGGTCGTACTGGTTCGGGTAGCCGTTGAACACGACCGTGTCCGGGGACTCGGCGGCGATCAGGGCGGAGTCGGCGATACCCCCTTGCGGTCCGAAGTACTGCTCGGACTGCACCAGGACGTACTCCCGGTCGACCACCGGCAGGTCGGGCGGATCGATGATGACCGCACCGAACATCCCGTTCGCAATGTGCAGCGACATCGGCATGGTCGCGCAGTGGTACATCCAGATCCCTGAGCGGGTCGCGGTAAAGCGGTAGGTCAGCTCCTCCCCCGGCTCGATCGTGCGCATCGGGCCGTCGGGGGCGAGCGCACCGGCGTGGAAGTCGATCGAGTGCCCGATGCTGCCGTCGTTGACGAGTGTGATCTCGAAGGTGTCCCCGACGCGTCCACGGAGCACCGGCCCGGGCGCGGTGCCACCGAACGTCCAGATCGTCTGACGAACCCCCGGCGCAACCTCGGTCTCGACCTCTTGGACCACCAGCCGCTCGCGGTGCACGGTCGCCTCCGCCGCGGCGGTGAGCACGGGGTCCCGCCGGACGGCGTCCGGGCCGGGTACGGCCTGCAGGTCCAGGTCGTCTCCCGCGGGATCCGCGCCCGCTGCGTCACTGGCGTCACCCGCGTGGCCGGCATCGTGGTCGCTTCCGGTCGTCCCTTCGGCGCCGCCGAGGACCACCACGTCGAAGACCATCCCCATCTGCCGGTGCCCGGCGATGGAGCACCACCCGGCCAGGTCGCGGCCGACGACGCCGACCTCGACCCGCGTGGTCGCGCCCGGCGCGAGGCGGCCCGAGCCTGCTCCGGAGTCCAGCACGAGGTCGTGGACGCTTGCATCGGTGTTGGTCACGACCAGCACGAGCTCGTCACCAGCCTTGACCTCGACCGAAGATGGCACGAACCGCATGTCCCGGGCCTCGACCGCGATCTCGACCACCGTTCCGGAGGCCTGGACCCCACCGGCGGGGGCCGCTCCGAGACCGATGCTGGCCGGGTCGGCCGCGATCCCCGCCACGACCACCACGGCGAGGGCCGCGCCGGCAGCGATCGCTTGGCCCCGGCGGCGCCGCCCCGCGACGACCGGTAGCGCGGCGGTCCCACCGGAGGCGAGCGGTCCCGCCGGACGCGGACGCCGTGCGACCACGGCCACCCGCACGAGTAGCACCGGGGTCCAGATCAGGGCACCGAGAACCAGCATCGACGCCCCCACGAGCAGCAGGCTGGGGCCCGGGAGCAGGCACAGCGCGAGGCCGCCGTTGACCAGGATGAGCCGGGCCATGGCGCCCCGGTCGGCGATCGCGTTCGTGGCCCGAACCACGGCGGGGCCACCGCCGAGGATCATCGGCACGAGGTAGCTGAGCGACCCGAGCAGCACCTGCGCTGCGAAGCCGACTGCGAGCGGAGCGAGCAGTGCTCCGACCCGGGCCTCCGCCTGGGGCCAGCTCGACGCGGTCGCCAGCATGACCGTCCACGCAACCACGGAGCCGCCCAGCCACCCCCAGGCGGCGGCGACGGACCAGGTGGCGAAGGACGACGGCGGCCGGCGTCGGGCCTCGGCGACCAGTGGCGCAGCCGTGCGGACCAGGCCCAGCAGATAGAGGCCAATGCCCCCCGCAGCCAGCCCGAGCGAGCCGGTCGCGGCACCGGTCACCACGACGGACAGCCCGGCTCCCAGCACGGCGAGGCCCTGCCGCGCAGCGCGCTCAGCCCCGGGTTCCGCCCGCACGCGGAGCATCGTGGGCCACAGCGTGACGAGGGTGCCCAGGACGGTCAGCCCGATCCAGCCGAGCAGCATGGTCGCCAGGTGCGCGACGTACAGGCGTGCGTGCGCCGAGCCGTCTGATCGGGAGAGCAGGACGCCGAGCGCGATCCCGACCGGCAGGGTGAGGGCGGAGGCCACGAAGTACGACGTCGTCCAGCCGAGCATGGACGCCAGGGCGCGGCGACTCTGGTCCCAGAGCACGAAGGCGTGCCAGAGAGCGACGCCGGCGACCAGCACCGCCCCGACGATCACCACGGCCGACCGAGCGCTGACCACCCCGGCGATCACGGTCGTCGCACCGAGGGTGTGCGACGCGAGGCGGATGGCCTGGTCGCGATGGCCACCGCGCAGCGGCCGTCGCCGCACCGCTTCGGCGAAGTGGGCGCTCCAGATCAGGATGGCGGAGCTGACCGCGCCCAGCAGGAGGAGGTGGACCATGAGCCACCGCGCGTCCGGGATGCCATGCGAGATCGCGACGACGGCGCTCGCGACCAGCCAGCCGAGCACGATCGCGTTCACTCGCAGATGCCAACGAGATCTCACGCGGCCACCTCGGTCGACGACGGCTCGGTGCGCGACGGGTGGCGCCGGGCCGGGCCGGTCACGTCGGGGCGGTCAGGCCGCGGAGCGGCGCGTGAAGGTGAGCCGCCAGGCTTCCGGGCCGCGCTCGAGGTAGCCCACCGCGAACTCGTGAGGCCACCGCTGCTCGATCTGCGCGAGCAGCGGGAGCGGGTCGTGGGGCGCGACCAGGATCAGGCCGCCACCGGGCGCGATCGAGTCGAGCGCTCCGAAGATCGTCGCGTGCCGGATCGCGTGCGGGACCGTGCGCGCGTCGAGCTCCGGGTACTGCGGTCCGTCGACCTCGCCGCAGGTGCAGGCCCCGCCGCAGCCGGCATCTACGGCACTCTCAGCCTCGTTCGCGGCAACGGCCTCGGCCTCGTTCGCGGCGATGACGACGTCCTTCATGGGGGTTCCTCCAGCTCAGCGGCGCGACCGGCCGCACGGCGACGGCCCGGGACTGGCGACCTCGAACTGATATTACTACAATCAATTCCGTGGAAAATAACCCGACGGCCGAGCCCCGCGCCGGCACCGGCATGGGACCCCGCCCGGCAGCCGACGTCACCGCTTCCCGGGCGGCTCCCGCGTTGTCGACGTCGCGTCGCGCGCTCCTGGCGACCCTGAGCTCGCAAGCGGGCCCCGTCACCCTCACCGCCCTGAGCATCGCCACCGGGCTGCACGTCAACACCGTGCGCGAGCACCTGGCCGCGCTCACCGACGCCGGGCTGGTGGAGCGGGGCCGCACCGCCCCGAGTGGGCGAGGGCGCCCCGCGTCGACCTACACCGCGGTCCGGTCCGGGCCGAGCCCGGTCGCCGCGGAGTACGCCGGACTCGCCGCCGCGCTCGCGTCGACGATCCACCGCACGAGCAGTTCCCCGAGCCGGGACGCCGCCGTCGCCGGGACCGAGTGGGGCCGGGAGCTCGCCCGCACCGGGCCGACCCACGACCCCGCCGACGACGTCGATCCGCGCGGCCGGGTCGTCCAGCTCCTCGCCGACCTCGGCTTCGCCCCGCAGCCCGCCAACGGGCCACCCGGCGTGCTGCTCACCCGGTGCCCGCTGCTTGAGACCGCACGCGCGTACCCCGACGTGGTGTGCGCGGTCCACCTCGGCATCGTGCGCGGTGCGCTCGGCGCATATGGCGCCGATCCTGCGGGCGCGGAGCTGCACCCGTTCTCGGAGCCGGGCGCCTGCCGGCTCGACCTGGCCAGCTCCGAGAGGATCACGCGATGACGCACGCCCCACCGAACCATGGCATCGCCCGCCGCGGCGGGCCGCCGAGCCCCGCCAAGCGCCGGCTTCGCAAGTACCTCCCCCCGCAGCACGGCGCGTGGGCCATGCTTCTCGTCCCGTTCGTGGTCGCGCTGCTCACCGCCGGCGCGAACTGGTTGCAGGTCCCACTGCTCCTCGCCTGGCTCGCCGGCTACCTGCTGTCGTACTACGCGCTCCTGGCCCTCAAGACCAGGCGTCCCGCGCGGGTACGCGCGCAGCTGCGCCTGTACGCGGCCATCACGGTGCCCGCCGCCCTCGTGGTGGTCGTCCTGCGCCCGGAGGTCCTGTGGTTCGCCCCGGCCTACGCCGCCCTGCTCGCGGTGAACGCCTGGTACGCCTGGCACCACCGCGATCGCGCACTGACCAACGACCTCGCCTCGGTGCTCCAGGGAACCCTGATGGTCCCGGTGGCCGCCACCGTGGCGGGCGTGTCGCTGCTGGTCGTCGTCGAGCCGTTCGCGATCGTGCTGCTGTACTTCATCGGGACCGTGGTCTTCGTCAAGACGATGATCCGCGAGCGCGGCGACGCAAGCTACCTGCGCGCGTCGATCGGCTTCCACGTGGCGGCGACGGTGCTGGCCGGGCTCATCGTCTGGCCGTGGGCGATCCTGTTCGCGTGGTTCGCCCTGCGTGCGGCCTGGCTGCCCCGTTACGCGATGACCCCGAAGGACGTCGGGCTGGTGGAGATCGGCAACTGCGTAGCGCTACTCGCCATGACCACTGTGCTCTGGAGCTGACGCGGCGACGTGGTGCGGGGCGCCCCGTACCGACCGCACCACGTCGAAGCGGGCTCCGTCAGCGGCGGGCGGGTTCGGCTGCCCGCCCGGCGTTGTTGCGCAGGAAGGCCACGGGAGGCCCGGGTGTGGCGGGTGTGTGGTCCGGCGTGCGGGCGCGAAGAAGTCGCATGGCGTTGCCGATGACGACCAGGACCGACACCTCGTGCACGAGCATCCCGGCGGCCATGGTCACCCCGCCGAGCAGGACCCCGAGCAGGAGCAGCGAGACCGTGGCCAGAGCGACGGCGATGTTCTGGTGCATGTTCGCCACCGTGCGGCGCGCGAGGGCGACGGCCTCGGGCAGCTTGAGCAAGTTGTCGGCCATCAGGGCGATGTCCGCCGTCTCCAGGGCGACCGCGGATCCGGCCGCGCCCATGGCGACCCCGAGGTCGGCGACCGCCAGGGCGGGGGCGTCGTTGACACCGTCGCCCACCATGGCCACGACGTAGCCCGCGGCCTGCAGCTCACGGACGGCGTCGAGTTTGTCCTGCGGCAGCAGCCCGGCCCGCACCTCGTCGACGCCGGTCGCCTCCGCGACGGCGACGGCGACCGGCATGGCGTCGCCGGTGAGCATGACGACCTTGCGCACGCCGGCGCGGTGCAGCTCGGTGACCATCTGGGCGGCGTCGGTACGGACCTCGTCGGCCACAGCCACCACGCCGACCACGGCGCCGTCGACCGCGACGATCATCGGGGTGCGGCCCGCCACGGCGAGGTCGTGCGCCACCGAGGCGCTCCCCCTGTCGTCGGCCACACCGAACTGGGTCAGCAGGGCGATGTTGCCCACCAGGAGCCAGTGCCCGCCGCTGGTCGCGCTGATGCCCTTGCCCGGGATGGACTCGGTGACCTCGGGCAGCCGGTCGGTGGGCAGCCCCTCGGTGCGAGCGGCATCCAGGACCGGGCGCGCCAGGGGGTGCTCGGAGCCCGCCTCGGCCAGCGCGGCCCAGCCCAGGACCGCGGCGCGGTCCGCATCAGGGCCGAGCACGACGACGTCGGTCAGGTGCGGCCGACCGCGGGTGAGAGTGCCGGTCTTGTCCACGGCGACCGCGGTGATCTTCGCGGACTTCTCCAGGTACTCCCCGCCCTTGATCAAGATGCCGTCCTTGGCGGCGCGGCCGATGCCGGCCACGATCGAGACCGGGATGGAGATGACCATCGCGCCGGGGCAGCCGATCACGAGCAGGGTCAGTGCCAGCACGACGTCACCGGTGAGGACCCCCGCGACGACCGCGAGCACGATGATCGCGGGCGTGTACCAGGCGGAGAACCGGTCCATGAACCGCTGGGTGCGGGCCTTGGCATCCTGGGCCTCCTCGACGCGATGGATGATCCGCGCCAGCGTCGTGTCGGCGCCCACCCCGGTCGCGGTGACCTGCATCAGCCCGCCGCGCGAGATCGTGCCCGCGAAGACTTGGTCCCCGGGCGACTTCTCCACCGGGATCGACTCCCCCGTGATGGAGGCCTGGTCGACGGCGCCGGTCCCGGAGCTGACCTCGCCGTCGACCGGCACCTTCGCGCCGTTCTTGACCAGCACCGTCTCACCCACAGCGACGCTCGCGGCGGCCACCTCGACCTGGCCGCCCTCGCGCAGGACCACGGCGACGTCCGGCGCGACGGCGACCAGCTCGGCCAGCGCCGACCGGGTCCGGCTCAAGGTCGCCTGCTCCAGGGCGTGCCCGACGGCGAACAGGAACGTCACCGCGGCGGCCTCCCAGTACTGACCGATCACCACCGCCCCGACCGACGCCACGGTCACGAGCAGATCGATGCCGATCACCCGCGCCCTCAAAGCGCGGACGGCGTGCACGGCGATCGGCGTGCCCGCCACCACCGCCGCCAGGACCATCACGGTGTCGCTGGCGACCCCGGCCCCGACCAGGCCGGTGATGGCGGCCGACCCCGCGATGAGCAACGCGCTCACCGCGGGGATCCCCCACCTCCCGTGCAATCCCGCGTGCAACCTCGCGTGCAGCGTCCTCATGCTCGTGCTCTCCTTCGGTGGGTCGACTGGATCCAGGCCGGGCCGTGCGGTCAGAACACGGCGAGGGTGGAGGTGTACCCAGCCTTGGCGACCGCGGCCACCAGCGCCTCGACCCCGACGACCTGCGGGTCGTGGTCGATCTCGACGCGACCCGAGGCGAAGTGCACGGCGACGGCGACGACGCCGGCCACGCGGCCGACCTGCTTCTCGATCTTCGCCACGCACGACGGGCACGAGAAGCCCTCGGCCCGCAGGACCGTGCGGGTCGTGACCGTGGTGCTGGCAGCGGTGCTGCAGGAAGCGGTGGTGCTCATGATCGGGCCTCTTTCGATGGTGCGGTTCGCCCCGTTCGAGGCGACTGACCCAGACGTTAGAAGCCGCGCGGCGAGGCGAACATGACGCAGATCAATCAACGGCACCTCGGCTCGGAACCGGCGGAAGCCCTGCGGCCGGCGACCTTGCCGGGGTAGCCGGGACCGAGGCGATACGCTCGCGCCGAGCCCAGGAGACGATGTGAACCCCCCGCATGCCAGCCCCCAGCACGACCAGTCGCCAGCGGTCGCTCGGCCGTCGACCCGGCGCCTGATCCCGCTGCGGGCGACCTGCGCAGAGCCCCACCAATGCCCTGCGCCGGTACGGATGCGCGTCCTGGGCCACGTCCCGCTTTTCGCCGGGCTTTCGGTCCCGGAACTCTCCGCCATCGACGCCCGGATGGTCTCGCTGTCGTGGGCGGCCGGGGACGTCCTGTTCACCGCCGGGGCGCCCGCGGACCACCTCTACGTCCTGGCCTCAGGCCGAGTGAAGGTGTCCCGTCCGACCGCGGGCGGGCGCGAGATCGTCGTCGACCTCCTCACCCCGGGCGACCTCTTCGGCACCCTGACCACGCTCGGGGAGCCGACCTACCCCGAGACCACGCAGGCGCTCACCACCACCTGCGCCCTGCGGATCGACCCGACGGCGTTCCGCGCCGTGCTCAACGAGCACCCCCAGGTCGCCCTTCGCGCGCTCGACGACGTCGCCGCGCGCCTCGCCCGGGCCCGCTCCGACCTGGGCCACCACTCCACCGACACCGTGGCGCAACGCGTCGCGGCCACGCTGCTGCGACTGGCGGACAAGCTCGGGCAGGAACGCGCGGGCGACGGCGGCACCCTGCTGCAGATCCCACTCTCCCGCGCGGACCTCGCCGGGATGACCAGCTCGACCCCTGAGTCCGTCTCGCGCGTCATGAGTCAGCTACGCAAGGACCGGACCATCGACTCGGGGCGCCGCTGGACGGCCGTCCTCGACCGACCGCGCCTGGTCGAGGTCGCAGCGGGCACCGACCGAGCGGCGAGCCCGGTCTGACCCGCTCGGTTACCGCGCTCGCGCGGGCTCCGCGGCAGGTTCCACGCCTGTCACCGTGGTGAGTAGGAAGACCGAGTCCTCCTCTGCCAGCACCGCGTGGCGCAGGTGCGTGAGCAGCACGACCTCCCCGGCGACGAAGGCGGCCGTCTCCTCGCCGGTGACCCGCAGCCGGCCCACCAGGACCTGCAGGCTCGCTGCGTGCGGTGAGTTGTGCTCGGCGAGCTCGGTGCCCGCCACCAGCGCGATCAGGGTCTGCCGCAAGGGTCCGTCGTGCAGCAGCATCTCGGCGCTGCGGCCGTGGTCCGAGGCCCGGGCGGCGTCGAGGTGCGACTGGGCGAGAACGCTGAGATTGGCCACGGTTCCTCCGAGTGCGATCGACATACGAGCAGGCGGGGGCGAGCCCGCGGTTCGAGCAGGCGTGGGAAACTCCTTGTATGCCCGTCTCGAAGTCTGGACTCCCCCGTCGGGTCCTGGCGAGCCGTCGCCGAGCCGAGCTCCTGCAGGTGCTTCGGGAGCGCAACGACGCCCTGAGTGTCGCAGAGATCGCCACGGAGATCGGGATGCACGGCAACACCGTGCGAGCCCATCTCGAGGCGCTGGTCCAGTCGGGACACGTCGAGCGGGCCGCCGATGCCCGCGGCGTGCCGGGCCGCCCCCGCCAGGTCTTCCGGGCCACCGGAGCACCGACCGCCGACCGGGACTACCGGCTGCTCGCGGATGTCCTGACCCACCACCTGGCGGCTTCCACCCCCGACCCGAGCCAGGTCGCTCTTGCCGCCGGCCGCAGCTGGGCGCTGGCGAACGAACCGAGCCCCGCGTCGCCCGGAGGCCTGGCCGACGCGCCCCCCGACCCGTTCGCCGGGGAGACGCAGGACGACCTGACGCCGGTGCTGCGGCTGCTCTCCGCCGCGGGATTCTCCCCTGAGCTGGCCGAGGATCGGTCAGCCATCCGCCTGCGCCACTGCCCGTTCCGCGAGATCGCCGCACGCAACGCGGCGGTGGTGTGCCAGGTGCACCTCGGACTGATCCAGGGAACCCTCGAGGGCCTGGGCACCGCGGTCCAGGCCACCGAGATCGCGCCCTTCATCGAGCCCGACCTCTGCCTGGTGACCCTCACCGGCGGCCCGGGAGCGTAGCCACACCTCGAGATGGCCCGTCACCTGGTCAGTTGAGTTCAGGGGGCCGCAGAGCCCTACCAGGTCCACCAGACCCGGTACGCAGTGCTTCGTGCCCGCCTGCCACCTGTGCGTCACTCGGACCTCACAGGCATGTCAAAGGAACCCCTCCAGCGGTGCTAGGTTCGCCCTGCGCAGTTGTTCACACTTTCGATGTGAAAACTGCTTTGAGGTGGGCTCGGCCGCGGTTGTGGCCAGGCCTGGGCGGGGGGCCCTGCGCGGACGCATTCGTCCGTCGCAAACCGGCGGGTCGAGTTCTTCGGCTGGTCATGAACGACTTTTCATGGTCAATCCGAGGAGAACGACGTGGTACGGACGACGCCTGCGCTGGAACGGCCGGGCAAGCGCTCGGAGCTGTTGGTCTCGAAGGGGTGGATCCAGGGAGTCGCCCTGGTCATCCTCTTCGGGTTCTTCATCATGGGCTTGCTGGCTCTGCGCACCTACACCGATTCGATGCCTCAGCCCAAGCAGGTGGTCGACTCTCAGGGCGAGGTCGTCTTCTCCGGCGAAGACATCACCGCGGGTCAGCAGATCTTCCTGCGCCGCGGCCTGCAGCAGTACGGCTCCATCGTGGGTCACGGCGGATACCTCGGGCCCGACTACACCACCGACTACCTGCGCCGCTCGTCGCTGTTCATCCTCGACGAGCTCACCGCCTCCGGCATCCAGGATCCCCGCGGCGAGCTCGTCAAGATCATGCGGACGAACCGGTACGACGCGGACACCGGCACTCTGGTCCTGACCGACCTGCAGGTGCGGGCATTCGAGGACGTCAAGAGCCACTACGCGGACTTCTTCGGCTCGCCGACCACGCAGTACGGGTTGATCCCGAACGTGATCAGCAACCCAGCGGACATCAACCAGCTGACCGCGTTCTTCGCCTGGACCGCCTGGGGCGCCGCGGCCGAGCGCCCCAACCACGACTACTCCTACACGAACAACTGGCCGCCCGAGAAGCTCGTCGACAACACCCCGACGGCCGACCTCCTGCTGTGGAGCGCCCTGTCGCTGGCGGCCCTCCTGCTCGGCACGGGCGTCCTGTTCGCCCTGTACGGACGGTGGAGCAAAAAGATCGGTTGGCACAACGCCGAAGCACCCCCGCTGTCGTTCAAGCAGCCCGGCGAGGTCGAGGTGACCCCGGCGCAGCGCGCCACCGCCTGGTTCTTCTTCGTGGTCGCCTTGCTCTTCCTCGGCCAGGCGCTGCTCGGCGCCGCCGCCGAGCACTACCGCGCTGACCTGACCAGCTTCTTCGGGCTGGATCTCGCGCGCATCCTTCCGTTCAACCTGGCGCGCACCTGGCACGTCCAGCTCTCGCTGTTCTGGACCGCGGCATCGTTCCTCGCCGCCGGGATCTTCATCGCCCCGTACGTCTCGGGACGCGAACCCAAACGCCAGCACTGGTTGGTGTACGGCCTGCTCGGCGCCATCGCGCTGGTTGTCGTCGGCTCCATGACCGGCGAGGCGTTGAGCATCTTCGGGGTCGAGTGGGCCAAGGGCTCGCCGCTGTGGGACCAGCAGTGGGAGTACCTGGACCTGCCCAAGGTGTGGCAGGGCCTGCTGACCGTGGGCATGTTCTTGTGGATCGCGATCATCTACCGCGGGATCCGCGCGCGGCTGAAGACCGAGAACCGGGCCAACCTGCCCTGGTTGTTCTTCTACTCCGGGCTCGCCATCCCCGGCTTCTACGCCGTGGGCATGCTCGCCGGCACCGAGACCCAGCTGACGGTCGCGGAGTTCTGGCGGTTCTGGGTCGTGCACCTGTGGGTGGAGGACTTCCTGGAGCTCTTCACCACCGTGATGGTGGCGTACATCTTTGTGATGCTCGGCGTGATCCGGCGCGAGATCGCCATGACGATCATCTTCCTCGACGTCATCCTGTACTCCGCCGGCGGCGTCATCGGCACCATGCACCACCTGTACTTCTCCGGTACGCCGGTCGAGCACATGGCCCTGGGGTCGGTCTTCTCGGCGCTGGAGATCATCCCGCTGACGTTCCTGACCATCGAGGCGTGGAGCTTCCTGCAGCTCGGGGCGAGACAGCAGTCGCGCAGTACCGCGCCCTTCCCGCACCGGTGGGCGGTGATGTTCCTGGTCGCCGTCGGATTCTGGAACTTCCTGGGCGCCGGCGTGTTCGGGTTCCTCCTCAACCTGCCGATCGTGTCCTACTACGAGATCGGCACGGCCCTGACAGCCAACCACGCCCACGGCTCGATGATGGGCGTCTACGGGATGATGGGCGTCGGCCTGTCCCTGTTCGCGCTGCGCTACCTCATCCCCGCCCGCCGCTGGCCCGACCAACTCGCGAAGCTCTGCTTCTGGTCGCTGAACATCGGCCTCGCCTGGATGGTGTTCGCCACCCTGCTGCCCCTCGGGGTCATCCAGCTGTGGCACTCGGTCAACGACGGCTACTTCGAAGCACGCACGCTCGCCTTCATCAACACCCCGGGGAACGCGGTCCTGGAGTGGCTGCGCATGCCCGGCGATCTCATCTTCATCGGCGGCGGCGTCCTGCCGTTCCTGTGGATCACCTGGCTCGGGGTGCGGTACCGGATCAAGGCGACCACGCAGACGGTGCCGCAAGAGGCCCTCTTCGTCGAAGAGGCCCCCGTCGCCGTCGGAGCGGCACCGACCCCGCCGTCGCAGTACGGCTCCGATGCTCGGGCCGACAACGACGGCAAGCAAGGGTCGGACCGGGAGCCCTGATGGGCGACATCGGCGCCAACGTCTGGCTCGCGGCCGGCTATGCGGTCTTCCTGCTCCTGGTCGCGTTCGCGTTGGATCTCAGTGCGAAGCACGCGGCGATCCGCACACAGGCCTGGCGATCAGGCATGTTCAGCTACCAAGAAGACCACGACGCGTGGGTGTGCTCAGAAAACCAGTGGCTGTGGCCGACGTCGTTCGACCCTGACTCGAGGGTCATGCGATACCGGGCCAGCCCCACGGTCTGCAACGCCTGCCCGAACAGCTGCACGACCTCGCCGCACGGACGTGAGGTCACGCGCAACGTGGACCCCTGGCCGAGCTCCGAGGTCGAGCGGTTCCACCGCGGCATCGCGTGCGCCGTGGTGATCCTGGGGGTCATCTGGCCGCTGGCGACCATGATCGGCACGCGCACCCCGGCCGAGCTCGCGGTGCTGGCCGGGGCGGCACTGGGGGTGTCCGCGGCGAGCTGGCCGCTGTGGTCGCACCTGCACCGCACCCCGGCGCGGTTCCCCGAGCACGTCAAGGTCGAGACGCTGGACCAGACGATGGACGCAAAGTCCGCGGCCGTCGCCGCGGCCGCGCTACGTCCGATCCGCTACCGCAGTGACCGGCGCGGCGCGGGCGGCGGCCCGGTCCCGGTCACTATCGGCACCCGCGGACCCGCTGGGGCTGCACCTTTGGGCACCGCTGGCGCTGCGCCCTTCGCCGCCGGACGCAGCGCGTTCGCCACCCGATGGGGAGCCTTCGAGAACCCCGAGGCGGTCGACGCCCCACCACCTTCCCGATCGAACAGGACGGACAACCCATGAACGCATGGCTGTGGCTTCTCGCGGTGATCGGGCTTGTCGGCCTCGTCATCATGGCGGTCTCGACGAAGGTGATCCAGGAGTACCAGCGCGGCGTGGCCTTCCGGCTCGGGCGGCTGCGAGAACCCCTCGAGCCCGGGGTTCGCCTGATCTTCCCCGGGATCGACAAGATGGTGCGCGTGGACCTGCGCGTGGTCACCCTGACGATCCCCCCGCAAGAGGTCATCACCAAGGACAACGTCCCCGCACGGGTCAACGCCGTCGTGCTCTTCAAGGTCGTCGATCCGGTCCGCTCCGTGATGGCGGTCGAGAACCACGCCGTCGCCACCTCCCAGATCGCGCAGACCACCCTGCGCTCCGTGGTCGGCCGAGCGGACCTGGACACCCTGCTCGCCCACCGCGCCGACATCAACGAGGACCTCGCCCGCACCATCGACACCCAGACCGAGCCGTGGGGCGTCCAGGTCCAGGTCGTCGAGATCAAGGACGTCGAGATCCCCCAGGCGATGCAGCGCGCGATGGCCCGCGAGGCTGAGGCCGAGCGCGAACGACGCGCCAAGATCATCAACGCCCGCGGTGAGCTGCAAGCCTCCGAAGAGCTCAGCCAGGCCGCCGAGACCCTCAGCCGCAACCCGGCCTCCCTGCAGCTGCGCTACCTGCAGACGCTGCTCGAGCTGGGTGCCGACCACAACTCCACCGTGGTCTTCCCGATCCCGATCGACATCATCGGCCCCTTCCTCGGCAAGCTCCCGCAGATCATCGACAAGTTCACCGAACCTGCCGCAACCCATCCCGCCGGCGGCGCAGCCCCCATGGGCACGCCCTCGAACGCGAGCAGCAACGGAGGGACCCGCCATGAGTGACATCCCGGCCGGATCGGTCGACCCCACCTCTCACCCCGACCCGAGCCGAGGCGTCCGATCCGTGATCCTCGGGTCGCTCCTGGCCGTCCTCGCCCCGCTCTTCGGGTTCCTCGGCGGCACCATGGCCGGAACCGCCGGCTCGCTCGACACGCTTGACCCTCTCGTGGTCTGGCTCGTCGCCGGAATGGCCATCGGTGCGATCGGGGTGGCGATCGCCATCCGCGGCGGACTGCTGTGGGTGCGCGCCAACTACTCCCCGCCGCGGTGAGGCGACCTCAGACGACGGGACTCGACGACGAGCCGACGGCGCGCCGCCGCGTCACACCCCGCGGTACGTAGGCCAGCGACGAGATGGTGACGTCATCCAACTCCGAGTAGAACGCGTTGCGGGCACGTCCCAACGCCCCCCGAAGCCCGCAGCCGTCGATCAAAGGACACACGCCGGTGGGCGTCTCACAGTCGGCCACATCGGTGCGCGTCTCGAGCGCACGCAACACCCAGCCCACCGTGGCCAGCCGCCCGGCGGGACTGATCCGCACCCCACCGGCGCGGCCTCTGGTCACCTCGATCAGCTCAAGCTCACGAAGCCGAGCGACGATCTTGGCCACGTGGTGGTACGGCGTCGCGACCCCCACCGCAAGCGCCTTCGACGTCAGCACGTCCGCCTCGGGCGTGGCCGGTGTGGCGGCGAGCAGGATCAGGACCCGCAGGGCTACATCCGAGAACGCGTTGATCCGCATCGTCAGAGGATATCGCCAAAACTTGCATCTCAAGTGCTAGTTTTCTCCTAGAGCCCTCACCCGACGGGCGAAACCCCAACAAAGCGAGGCTGACAATGGCCGAGAGTCAAGGACGACTCAAGGGACGTGACGGGAACGCATCCGTGGCGGCGGCAAGTCCGTCCCCGGTGGCGCGCACCCGACCGGGCGGTGGATCGCCGTCTGCATCCCCCGCGCTCGCGACCCGGATGCTCGTGCTCGCGATGTTCGGGTTCATGGTCAACTTCTGGGCCTGGGCGCTGATCAGCCCGCTCGGTGGGGCCTATCGCACCCAGCTCGGCCTGACCGTCTTCCAGCAGGCGGTCCTGGTGGCCGTCCCGGTGATCGTCGGGTCGCTGGGCCGGATCCCGGTCGGGGCCCTGACCGACCGGGTCGGGGCGCGGATCATGTTCCCGGCCGTCAGCATCCTCACCGTGCTGCCGGTGCTCTACGTCGGACTGGTCGCGCAGAGCTTCGCCGCGTTGCTGGTCGGCGGGTTCTTCCTCGGGCTCGGTGGGACCGCGTTCGCGATCGGCGTCCCGCTGGTCAACTCCTGGTACCCGCCGGCGCGGCGCGGCACGGCACTGGGGATCTTCGGGATCGGGATGGGCGGCACGGCGATCTCCGCGTTCACCACCGTCCGCCTCACCGACAACGTGAGTCCCGAGGCACCGTTCCTCATCGTGGCCGGGGTGCTGACGGTGTACGCGATCATCGCGGCGCTGTTCGTGCGGGACGCGCCCGGCCGGTTCCCGCCGACCGGGTCGTTCCTCGCCCGGACCTGGGCGACCGCCAAGATCCCCGCCACGGCTCAGCTGTCGCTGGTGTACGCCGTGGGCTTCGGTGGGTTCGTCGCGTTCAGCGTCTACCTGCCGACCTACCTCATCAACGCGTTCGAGCTGGCCCCCGGGGACGCCGCGCTGCGCACCGCCGGCTTCGTGGTCCTGGCGGTCGCGGCGCGTCCCGTCGGCGGTTGGCTCTCCGACCGGTTCAACCCGGTCAGCGTCCTGGTGGTGAACTTCACCGCCGCGGCGGTCCTGGCTGGTCTCGCAGCGCTCGAGCTGCCGCTGGTCCCGGTCGGCACGATCGCGTTCCTCGGGCTGGCCGCGGCACTGGGCTCATCTGCCGGGGCGACGTTCGCGCTGGTCGCGATCCTCGCACCCAAGTCCAAGGTGGGCGCGGTCACGGGCATCGTCGGCGCCGCTGGTGGGCTCGGCGGCTTCGTCCCCCCGCTGGTGATGGGGGCCGTGTTCAGCGCTGTCGGCGACTACTCCGTCGGGCTCGTGCTGCTCGCCGTGGTCTGCGTGAGCGCCGCGCTCTTCACCTGGGGCCCGCTGCGCCGGTCCGCCCGGGCCGCCGCCACCACCTGACGCCTCACCTGGCTCAGGCCGGACCGCTTCGACAGTCGCCGTTTCGAAAGAGGACCCGCTCGTGACGCTCCAGAACAACCCGCCCAAGCCCGGCGCCCGGATGGACGACGACGTCACCGAGGCCCTGCTCAAGACCCGGCGGTTCTTCCAGAAGAAGGAGGTGTCCCCCGACCTGCGCACGCTGCACCAGATCGGGGGGCGCGACGCCGACACCTTCTACCGCGACCGATGGAGCCACGACAAGGTCGTCCGCTCCACGCACGGGGTCAACTGCACCGGGTCGTGCTCCTGGAAGGTGTACGTCAAGGACGGCATCATCACCTGGGAGACCCAGCAGACCGACTACCCCTCGACCGGACCGGACCGCCCCGAGTACGAGCCTCGCGGCTGCCCGCGCGGCGCCGCGTTCAGCTGGTACACCTACTCCCCCACCCGCGTGCGCTACCCGTACGTGCGCGGCGTCCTGCTGGAGATGTACCGCGAGGCGCGGGCTCGGCTGGGCGAGCCGGTCGCCGCGTGGGCGGACATCATGGCCGACCCGGTCCGCTCGGCCCGGTACAAGGCGGCGCGTGGCAACGGTGGCCTGGTGCGGGCGACCTGGGACGAGGCCACGGAGATGATCGCCGCGGCCCACGTGCACACGATCAAGGAGCACGGGCCGGACCGGATCGCCGGGTTCTCCCCGATCCCCGCGATGTCGATGGTGTCGCACGGGGTCGGGTCCCGGTTCTACTCGCTGATCGGCGGCGCGATGCTGTCGTTCTACGACTGGTACGCGGACCTGCCGGTCGCCTCCCCGCAGGTGTTCGGCGACCAGACCGACGTGCCGGAGTCCGGGGACTGGTGGGACGCCGGGTACCTGATCATGTGGGGCTCCAACGTTCCGGTCACCCGCACCCCCGACGCGCACTGGATGGTCGAGGCGCGCTACCGCGGCCAGAAGGTCATCGCGGTCTCCCCGGACTACGCGGACAACGTCAAGTTCGCCGACGAGTGGCTCGCGCCCGCCCCCGGCACCGACGGCGCGCTCGCGATGGCCATGGGCCACGTGGTGCTCAAGGAGTTCTTCGTCGACCGCATCACCGAGTACTTCGACGGGTACGTGCGCAAGTTCACCGACCTGCCGTTCCTGGTCACGCTCGAGCAGCAGGGTGACCACTACGTCTCGGCCAAGTTCCTCACCGCGGCCGACCTGGGCGACACCAGCGAGCACGCCGAGTTCAAGACCGTGCTGCTCGACGACGCGACAGGCGAGGCCGTCGTGCCCAACGGCTCTCTGGGCTTCCGATACGGCGCCGAGGGTGAGGGCAAGTGGAACCTCGACCTCGGCGACACCGTCCCGCGCCTGAGCGCCGACGGCGCCGGCTCGTCGGTCGCGGCGATCGACCTGCCGCGGTTCGACGCCATCGACGGCTCCGCCGCGGTCATCGCCCGCGGCGTGCCGACCCGGATGGTCGGCGGGCACCTAGTGACCACCGTGTACGACCTGCTCCTGGCCCAATACGGCGTCGGCCGCCCGGGCCTGCCCGGCACCTGGGCGACCGGGTACGACGACGCCTCCAGCCCCTGCACCCCCGCATGGCAGGAGACCATCACCGGCGTCCCGGCGGCCAAGGCCGAACGGATCGGCCGGGAGTTCGCGGCCAACGCCGAGGAGTCCAAGGGCCGCTCCATGATCATCATGGGCGCCGGCGTGAACCACTGGTTCCACGCCGACACGATCTACCGCGCGTTCCTGACCCTGACCACGCTGTGCGGGACGCAGGGCGTCAACGGCGGCGGCTGGGCGCACTACGTCGGCCAGGAGAAGGTCCGCCCGCTGACCGGGTTCAACCAGTACGCGAACGCCCTGGACTGGTCGCGCCCGCCCCGGCACATGATCCAGACCGCGTACTGGTACCTGCACTCTGACCAGTACCGGTACGACACGTTCAGCGCCGACGCGCTCGCCTCAGGCAAGGCCAAGGGCATGTTCTCCGGCATGGCGATGGTCGACGTGCTGGCCAAGTCCGCCCGGCTGGGCTGGATGCCGTCGTACCCCACCTTCGACCGCAGCTCGCTCACCCTGGCCGACGACGCCGACGCGGCGGGGGTCCCGGTGGACCAGTACGTCCCCGCGGCGCTGAAGGACGGTTCGCTGAAGTTCGCCGGCGAGGACCCCGACGCCCCGACGAACTACCCGCGCCTGCTGACGGTGTGGCGCTCGAACCTGCTGGGCAGCTCGGGCAAGGGCAACGAGTACTTCCTCAAGCATCTGCTCGGCACCGACAACTCGCTGCGCGCCACGGAAGCGGAAGCCGTCAACCACCCGCGCGACGTCGTCTGGCGCGACGACGCCCCGATCGGCAAGCTCGACCTGCTGCTCACGCTCGACTTCCGGATGACCTCGACCACGCTGTTCTCCGACATCGTGCTGCCGGCGGCCACCTGGTATGAGAAGTACGACCTGTCCAGCACCGACATGCACCCGTTCGTGCACTCGTTCAACCCCGCCATCGCCCCGCCCTGGCAGACGCGCACCGACTTCGACGCGTTCCACACGATCGCGAAGGCGTTCTCGGCCCTGGCGGCCGAGCACCTCGGGGTCCGCAAGGACGTCGTGGCAATGCCGCTGCTGCACGACACCCCGGACGCGATGGCGACGCCGTCGGGCCGGGTCCTGGACTGGAAGTTCGGCGAGTGCGAGCCCATCCCGGGCAAGACCATGCCCAAGCTGGTCGTCGTAGAGCGCGACTACGGCGCCGTCGCCGAGAAGCTCGGCGCGCTCGGCCCGCTGGCCGACAAGCTCGGCGCGACCACCAAGGGCATCACCTACGACCTGACCAAGCCGATCGAGTACCTCGGCCACAAGAACGGCCGGATCCGCGGCGGCGTCGCGGACGGGCGACCCTCGCTGCAGCGCGACATCCACGTGTGCGAGGCGATCCTGGCCCAGTCCGGCACCACGAACGGCCACCTCGCCACCGCCGGGTTCCGGTCGCTGGAGAAGCGCACCGGCCGCCCGCTCGTCGACCTGGCCGCCGAGAACGAGGGCAAGCAGGTCACGTTCGCCGACACCCAGGCGGCCCCCATGCCGGTGCTGACCTCGCCGGAGTGGTCCGGCTCGGAGACGGGCGGACGGCGGTACTCGCCGTTCACCATCAACGTCGAGCGCCTCAAGCCGTGGCACACCCTGACCGGGCGGATGCACTTCTTCCTCGACCACGACTGGATCACCGAGCTCGGCGAGCAGCTGCCGATCTTCCGGCCCCCGCTGAACATGACCGCGTTGTTCAACGAGCCCGAGCTCGGCGACACCGGCGAGCTCGGCATCACCGTGCGCTACCTGACCCCGCACTCGAAGTGGTCCATCCACTCCGAGTACCAGGACAACCTGCTCATGCTCAGCCTGGCCCGCGGCGGGCCGGGGATCTGGATCAGCGAGGTGGACGCGGACAAGATCGGCGTCAAGGACAACGACTGGGTCGAGGCGGTCAACCGCAACGGCGTGGTGGTGGCCCGCGCGATCGTCTCCTACCGGATGCCCGAGGGCACCGTGTACATGTACCACGCGCAGGACCGGCTGATCGATGTGCCCAAGACGGAGACCTCCGGCAAGCGCGGCGGCATCCACAACTCGCTGACGAGGATCCTGATGAAACCCAGCCACCTCATCGGCGGCTACGCCCAGCTGACCTTCGCGTTCAACTACCTCGGCCCCACCGGCAACCAACGCGACGAAGTGACGATGATCCGTCGCCGCACGCAGAACGTGGAGTACTAGACATGCGCGTCATGGCCCAGATGTCGATGGTGATGAACCTCGACAAGTGCATCGGCTGCCACACCTGCTCGGTCACCTGCAAGCAGGCGTGGACCAACCGGACCGGCACCGAGTACGTGTGGTTCAACAACGTCGAGACCCGCCCCGGCCAGGGCTACCCGCGCACCTACGAGGACCAGGACAAGTGGGAGGGCGGCTGGACCCTCACCAAGCGCGGACGCCTGCGCCTCAAGGCCGGCGGGCGCATCAAGAACCTCGCCACCATCTTCTCCAGCCCCAAGCTGCCCTCGATCGACGACTACTACGAGCCGTGGACCTACGACTACGAGATGCTCACGAACGCACCCCTGCAGGAGCACAGCCCGGTCGCCCGGCCGAAGTCGCTCATCACCGGCAAGGACATGCAGATCACCTGGAGCGCCAACTGGGACGACGACCTGGGCGGGTCACCGAACCTGACAGCCGACCCGATCCTGGCCAAGGTCTCGGACAAAGTGAAGCTCGCCTACGAGCAGACGTTCATGTTCTACCTGCCGCGCATCTGCGAGCACTGCCTCAACCCGTCCTGCGCCGCGTCGTGCCCGTCGGGCGCGATCTACAAGCGCGCCGAGGACGGCATCGTGCTGGTCGACCAGGACAAGTGCCGCGGCTGGCGCAAGTGCGTCACCGGGTGCCCCTACAAGAAGATCTACTTCAACCACAAGACCGGCAAGGCCGAGAAGTGCACCTTCTGCTTCCCGCGCATCGAGGTCGGCCTGCCGACCGTGTGCGCCGAGACGTGCGTGGGCCGGCTGCGGTACATCGGACTCGTGCTGTACGACGCCGACAAAGTGCTCGAGGCGGCCACCGTCACCGACCCGAAGGACCTGCTCGAGTCCCAGCGCGGGGTGTTCCTGGACCCGAACGACCCGACCGTCATCCGTGAGGCCGAGAAGGCCGGCATCCCCCGCGACTGGGTCGACGCCGCGCAGCGCTCCCCGATCTGGGCCCTGATCAGCACCTTCAAGGTCGCCCTGCCGCTGCACCCCGAGTACCGCACCATGCCCATGGTCTGGTACATCCCCCCGCTGTCGCCCGTGGTCGACGTCGTGCAGGAGACCGGCGAGGACGCGGAAGAAGCTGGGAACCTGTTCGCCGCGATCGACACCCTGCGCATCCCGGTGGAGTACCTCGCCGAGCTGTTCACCGCCGGCGACACCGAGCCGGTCACCGGCGTGCTCAAGAAGCTCGCCGCGATGCGCTCCTACATGCGCGACATCAACATGGGCCGCCCCGGCAACCCCGCCATCCCCGAGGCCGTCGGGATGACGACCGGCGAGATGGAGGACATGTTCCGGCTGCTCGCGATCGCCAAGTACGACGAGCGGTACGTCATCCCGCCGGCGCACGCCGAGCAGGCGCACAACCTCGAAGAGCTCGCCACCGAATGCTCGCTCAACTACGACGGCGGCCCCGGCATGGGCGGCTCCGGCCCGTTCGGCGAAGGCTCCGGGGCGGGCACACCGCTCGCGGTGGAGAACTTCCGGGCGCTGAAGGACCGGCAGACCTCCGACACGACCACCCCGGCGGGCGGGCCGGCCACCCGGGTCAACATGCTGAACTGGGACGGGCGGGGCACACCGCCCGGCCTGTTCCCGGGCCGCGACGCGCCCGGCGCGGAGCCGACGGATCGGCAGGCCACCTCATGAGCCCGCTGCCTCTGCCCCGCGCCGCCCGCCGGACGAAGGCGCCGACCGCGCGCCAGGTCGCCATCGTGCACCGGGTGGCCGGGATCGTGCTCGACTACCCCACCGCCGAGCTGATCGCCCAGGTGCCCGATCTGCGCACCGCGCTGGCGTCGGTGCCCGACCCGGCCCGGTCCGCACTGACCGGGGTGCTGGACCACCTCGAGAGCACCCCACTGACCCAGCTGACGGTCAACTACGTCGAGGCGTTCGACATGCGTCGGCGCGCCTGCCTGTACCTGACGTACTACGGGCACGGCGACACCCGCCAACGTGGGGTCGCCCTGCTCAGCTTCAAGCAGGCCTACCGCGCGGCCGGCCTCGAGCTCACCGACGAGGAGCTCCCGGACCACCTGTGTGTGCTGCTCGAGTTCTCCGCCACCCAGGATGCCGAGGTCGGCATGCGACTGCTCTTGGAGCACCGCGCCGGGCTCGAGGTGCTGCGCCTCGCGCTGATCGACGCCGCCTCGCCGTACGCGGGCGCGCTCGTCGCGGTCTGCGCCACGCTCCCGCCGCTGGTCGGCGACGAGCGTGAGGCGGTAGCCCGGCTGGCCGCCGAGGGGCCACCGGACGAGTCCGTCGGGCTGGAACCGTACGCACTTCCGGACCTCAAAGGAGCCAGGACATGAGCGCCACCACGCTCGAGATCGTGCTGTGGGCCGTGGTGCCGTACGTGTGCCTGGCGATCTTCATCACCGGCCACGCGTGGCGGTACCGGTACGACAAGTTCGGCTGGACCACTCGCTCGTCGCAGCTGTACGAGTCCAAGCTGCTGCGCTGGGGCAGCCCGCTGTTCCACTTCGGCATCCTCGCGGTGTTCGCCGGGCACGTCATGGGCCTGGGCATCCCGCAGCCCTGGACCGAAGCCGTCGGGCTCTCAGAGTCCGCCTACCATGCGATGGCTGTCAGTGTCGGGCTGCTGGCCGGGCTGGCGACCGTGGTCGGCATGTCGCTGCTGATCTACCGCCGGCGCACCAACGGCGCGGTGTTCGGCGCCACCACCCGCATGGACAAGACGATGTACCTCATGCTCGCCGTCGTGATCGGCTTCGGCCTCATCAACACCGTCGGCAACGGGGTGCTCGACCTCAACGACGGCTACAACTACCGCGAAGGCGTCTCGGTGTGGTTCCGGGGCATCTTCACGTTCCAGCTGCACCCTGAGCTCATGGCCGCCGCGCCGCTCTCCTTCCAGGTGCACTCCATGGCCGCGATGCTGCTGTTCGCCCTGTGGCCGTTCACCCGCCTCGTGCACGTGTTCAGCGCCCCGCTGTTCTACCTGTGGCGCCCGTATGTGGTCTACCGCGCCAAGCCCGAACGCTTCGGCAACCGCGCCCCGCGCCGCGGCTGGGAGAAGTCGGAGAAGACCCGCCGCTGATCACCGCGGGGAATCGCCATCGAGAACTACGAGGCGTCGAAGAAGCCGTGGGCGCCACGCTCGCCGTCGACCATGGCGTGGTCGACGAACGGGTAGCGCCCCGCCTCGGGGAGCACGAACTCGACGAAGCCCCCCTGGGCCACCGCGAGGTCGAGCACCTGGGCGGCGCCGTGCTCCGCGTTGCCCGGGCGCAACAGGTAGGCGCCCTCCTTGAACACGGTGTCGAACTGGGCCCCGACCACATGGAACGCGGTCGCGCGTTGCGGCCCGGCGTCGATCACCCACACCCGGACCCGCGTCCCGACGCCGACCGCGATCGGGGCGTGGTCGTACTGGTTCGGGTAGCCGTTGAACACGACCGCGTCGGGGTGCTCGGCGGCGATCTTCGCCTCGTCGGCCGTGCCGCCCTCGGCTCCGAGGTACAGCTCGGAGTGCACGAGCACGAGCTCGGTGTCCACGGCGGGCACGTTCGGCGGGTCGATGATGACCGCACCGAACATACCGTTGGCGATGTGCAGCGCCATGGGCATCGTGCTGCAGTGATACAGCCACGCCCCGGAGTTGGTGGCGACGAACTGGTAGGTGAGGGACTCCCCCGAGTTGATCGTGCGCATCGGCCCGTCCGGGGCGAGCGATCCCGCGTGGAAGTCGATGCCGTGCCCCATGCTCGCGGCGTTGGTGAACGTGATCGTGAAGACGTCGCCGACCTTGCCGTGCAGCGTGGGTCCCGGTGCGGTGCCGTTGAAGGTCCACAGGGTCTGGCGCACGCCGGGGGCGACCTCGACGTCGGTGTCCTCGACCGTCATCGTCAGGACGTGCTCGGTGGCGCCGGGGGCGGGTTGCAGGATCGGGTCGTACGGGCGCCAGTCCGGTCCCGGATCGCCATGCAGGTCGAACGCGGGTGTCACGCCGGCGTCGGCGGTCATGGCACCCATGTCGTGCCCGGACCCGGCCGCATCTGCCGCCCCGGCGGCTCCGTCGGCGGCCCCGGCGGCCACGATGCTCAAGGTCATCCCGGCCGCCTTGTGCCCAGGGACGGTGCACCACCCGGCGATGTCGGCGTCCACGCGGCCGACGTCGATCGTCGCGGACTGGCCCGCGCCGAGCAGCGTGGTCCGCTGGCCGGTGGCGAGGGTCAGGTCGTGCCGCATCGCGTCGGTGTTGGTGACCGCCAGGACCAGGCGCGTGCCGGCGGGGACCTCGATGACCGACGGCGTGATCGTCATCCCGACGAGGGTGACCTCGACGGTCTGGGTCCCACCGGGACCTACGACGGCGCGCGCCTCGCCGGCGCGGTCCCCGCCGCTGGTCAGGGCCACGACCAGCGCGATGACCACCATGGCGGCGCCCAGGGCGATCCCCGACCACAGCCCCGCGCGGCCCGCAGGCTCAGCGGTCGTCGAGCGGACGGCCGCCGGGGTCTGGGTCGTGGTCACGCGGCCACCTTCTGCCGACGCGAGAGGCGCACGGCGGTGACCGACGCGGCCAGGAACGCGAGGATGGCCAGCTCGGTGCCCACACCGCCGATCCGCGACCACAAGCCGATCCCGGCGGCGTCCCCCAGCACCACGCGCACCAGCAGCGAGGCGTGCAGCAGCGCCACGTGCGCGTAGAACCATCGGTGGAACGGCAGCCGGACCCGCAGCACGGCCGGCACGATGACGGGCGCGTGCCCGAAGATCATGGACATCACGAACCCGAGGAACACGGTGTGCAGCGCGGCGTCGTAGACCTCGACGCTCACCCCGAGGTTCTCCGCACCCAGCCAGATCACGCCGCCGATCGCCAGCCACAGGTACCCGGCCAGCAGGCACACCGCCATGAACCGGGTGACCCCGGGGATCTTGACGGTGCGCCGGGCGACGTCGTGCGCCGCGCCCCATACCGCGAGCGCAACCATGCCCGCCCCCGCGAGGCGGACCCCGGCCGACCCGGTGATCGTCGTCGTCGTGCTCAGGACCAGCCCGGTGCCGAACAGGGACGCCGCGACCAGGAACTCGCGGATCGAGCGCCGGGTGAGCATCGCGACCCGGGCGAGCTCGAGCCGCTCACCGAGGATCGTCAGCACGAGAAAGCCCGCGATCCACGGCACCAGGCGCGGCAGGGACCACCCCGCGAGCCAGAGCACGGTGGCCACGTACCAGCACACCGCTCCAGCGGCCATCACTCGTAGGTGCACCGCGGGCTGGATCCGGTGCACCACGACGTAGACGACCACGAGCACGATCGACGCCGCGCACAGCAGCAGGCGCCCGACGACGGGCGGCAGGCTCACCAGCAGGGCGAGTCCACCGGCGCCCGCGAGCGCGGGGGCGGCGAACGCCCACCTGCGCCCGAGGGCAACGGCGCGTTCGAGCGAGATCACGGTGCCGAGGAACCCGAGCGCCATCAGGGGGCCGTGATCGGCGGCGGCCATCGGAAGCAGGGTGGGCACTGGCAGGCCGAGCAGCACGAGCCCGCCCCAGAGCCCGGCGAGCAGGCACGCCAGGGCCGCGGCGAACAGGGGCAGGCGGCGTCGGGCCGTGGGCTGCTTCACCCGGATCGGGGCTGTGGAGGTCACCACCCGAAGGCCTGCTTGGTCTCGGCGGACATCATCTCGGGGGTCCACGCGGGCATGTGCGTGATGACGACCTCGACCTGGTCGACCCAGCCGCCGGTCACGAGCACGCGGCGCACCTCGTCGGTGAGGTACTCCCCCAGCGGGCATGCCGGCGTGGTGGTGGTCATCAGGACGGCGGCGTTGCGGCCGTTGACCTCGAGGCCGTAGACCAGCCCGAGGTTGATGATGTCGATGCCGAGCTCGGGGTCGATGACGTCCGTCAGGGCCTCCCGCAGCTGTGCCGCCTCGGAGCCGGGCGCCAGCAGCCGGGTCACGGACAGCAGGTCGCGGCTCATGCGGCGCTCCCGTGACGGGTGGTGTGGGCGGGGGTGTCGTTCGGTTCGCGGAGCACGGGATACAGTTTTCACTGAAAGTCTAGTAAAAACAACTCACGGCTCGTCGTCCACCCCGAGCACCCGACTCCTCAAGGAGACCCGATGTCACTCGACCTCCACCAGATCGCCTCCACTCCGCCTGTCCCGACGCCGGCCACCCCTGCCACCCCGGTCCCGTCGACGCCGAACGCCGAGGTGATCGGCGCCATCGCCCGCCACCACACCGCGCTCGCCGCCGAGCTGGCCGCGCTGGCTGACGGCGTGATCTCGGGCGCGCGCGTCGGGGTGTTCGAAGAGGCGCGCACCGCGCTCGTCTCCTGGTTCGCCACGGAGCTGATGCCTCATGCCCGCGCCGAGGAGGCCGTGCTCTACGCCGCCGGCTCCCGCCTGGAGGCCACGCGGCTCCTGGTGGACGCCATGATCGCCGAGCACCGCGCGCTCGACCTGCTGGTGACCGACCTCGACAGCGTCCACGACGCCATCGCGGTGGCCGTGGCCGCCGGCTCCGCTCAGGCCCTGTTCACCGTGCACCTGGCCAAGGAGAACAACCTGCTGCTCCCCGCCCTGGACGCCGGCGGCATCGACCTGGGTGCAGCTCTGGTGGGGATGCACGAACTCCTTGGCGCGAGCGAGCCAGCCGAGCTCGACGTCCGCAGCCTGCCCCACGGTGGGCGCCACGAGATCATCTTCGCCCGGCTCGACGAGCTGGCCCCCGGTGGCAGCTTCGTCATCCTCAACGACCACGACCCCAAGCCGCTGCGCTACCAGACCGAGGCCCTGTGGCCCGGGCGGTTCACCTGGACCTACCTCGAGACCGGCCCGCTGGTCTGGCGGGTCGAGATCACCCGTGCCGGCTGACGCCGCGAGCGCCGACGTCGTCGACGGCCTCACGCGGGTCCTGGCGCACGCGTGCCGGCAGCTCGCTCTGGCGGGGCAGCCGGAGCGTGCCGGGCGCCTGGCCGCCGACGGCTGGGTGCTGCTCCGCCGGTCTCATCCCACCCAGGCCCAACGCCTGGACAGGACCATGCATCACGCCGCCCTGCTGGAGACCCAGCTCGAGGCGGCTCCCCCGCACCACCGAGAGGACCCCACCATGCCCACGACCGACCTTCTGCTCGACGTCCGGACCGAGATCCCCCGGGTGCGGCACGAGCTGATCTTCACGACCTTCGCCGCGCTGGCGCCCGGGACCGGCTTCGTACTGGTCAACGACCACGACCCGAAGCCGCTGTACTACCAGCTCGCCGCGGAGAACACCGGCGAGTTCAGCTGGGACGCACTCGAGGAGGGACCCGAAGTGTGGCGGGTGCGCATCGGCCGGGTCGCCGACCCGCAGGGGACCGACGTCGCGTCTGGCTCCTAGCCGCCGATGTAGGACATCTCGACCCGGCCGTCGCTCGTCGGCGGCCGGGTCGTGGACAGCCCACGCAGCTCGGAGTACCGGTCAGTGCGCGCGCGCCAGATCCCGCCGATCACCGCGGCCAGGTCCTCGTCGCTGGCCCCGGCCCGCAGCAACGCGCGCAGGTCCTGCCCCCGCGTGGCGAACAGGCACGTGAAGAGCTTGCCGTCCGTCGAGATCCGCGCCCGCGTGCACGCTCCGCAGAACGCCCCCGTGACGGAGGAGATCACGCCGATCTCGCCGCCACCGTCCCGGTAGCGCCACCGCACCGACGTCTCACCGGGGTACGCCGGCGGGATCTGCTCCAAGGGCAGCTCCGCGTCGATCCGCGCGAGCACCTCGGCCGAGGGCACGACCTGGTCCATCTGCCAGCCGTTCGTGGCACCCACATCCATGTACTCGATGAACCGCAGGATCACGCCCGTGCCCTTGAAGTGACGCGCCATCGCCACGAGGTCGTGGTCGTTGTGGCCCCGCTTGACGACCATGTTGACCTTGACGGGGCCGAGCCCCGCCTCGGCTGCCGCCCGGATCCCGTCCAGCACCGTGGACACGGGGAACGCAACGTCGTTCAGCGCCATGAAGGTCGCGTCGTCGAGCGAGTCGAGCGAGACGGTGACCCGGCCCAGGCCGGCGGCCTTCAGCGCGGGCGCCTTCTTGGCGAGCAGCGAGCCGTTCGTGGTCAGGGCGATGTCCAGCGGGTCCCCCTGCGGCGTCCGCAGGGCGCTCAGGTCGGCGACCAGCACATGCAGGTCTTTGCGCAGCAGCGGCTCGCCGCCGGTCAGCCGGACCTTGGCGACCCCGTGCGCGGCGGCGATCCGGGCCAGTCGGGTGATCTCCTCGAACGTGAGCAGCTCGGCGCGCGGCAGGAAGGCATGGTCACGACCGAAAGCCTCCTTGGGCATGCAGTACGTGCACCGGAAGTTGCAGCGGTCCGTCACCGAGATCCGCAAGTCCCGCAGCGCGCGACCCCGGGTGTCTCGCACGAGGCCGTCCGCCTGCCCGACGGCGTCCGCGGCACTCACCGCGCGACCGGGGCGCCGGCGGCCACCGGGGTGAGGGTGGCAAGGCACAGGTCGGGGCGCACGAACGGCTCGAGCCGAACCGCGGTGTGCGGCGCGCGCAGCTCACTCAAGGCACCGCGCAGCAGGCCGAGATGCACGCCGCACACGACGTCGCGATGCTCGCGCGCCACCTCAGCGAACGGACATCGGTGCAGCTCGATCACCGTCGAGTCACTCGCCGCGGCCCCGACCTCTCCCCCGTCGGTGGCGGCGGCGACGGTGGGCGCGAAACCGATGTCGTCGAGCAACCCGACCAGACTGTCGAGCACACCGGCGTCGTCCAGAGGCTCGGCCACGTACCCCCCGGCCCGGGCTGCGTCCTGGCCCCAACGTTCACCGAGGTCCGCGGCCGCTGCGCCGGGTTCTGCCGCCCCGGCTCCGATGGCCCCAGCGAGGATGCCCGC
Organism: Pengzhenrongella phosphoraccumulans; assembly: GCF_045689905.1. NCBI lineage: Bacteria > Bacillati > Actinomycetota > Actinomycetes > Micrococcales > Pengzhenrongella > Pengzhenrongella phosphoraccumulans. Next base: position 676,268 of record NZ_CP144210.1, read on the forward strand.
GAGCGTCCGATAGGAGTCCTCCGTGCCGGGCGTGGTTCCCGCCGGCGCAGCGAAGCTCAGGCGTGGTCGTCCCGGCGTGGCCCGCGAGCTCACCGAGCTCTCGACCAGGCCGGCCTCGATGAGCTGGTCGAGGTGGGAGCGCACCGTGTTGGGGTGCAGCGCGACCTTGGCAGCGATCGCCTGGACGTCCAGCGGACCGTCGGCGCGGATGACCTCGAGAACGGCAACCCGGCTTGCACCAGAGAGCACTCGATGGGTTCGGGCGTCGATTCGTTGGGGTTGCACGACTTTAGTTTTCCTCGGATGTGTAGTAAAAACAAGCCACCGGGCCGAACAGGGCCCAGGCTCGGCGTCACGGTACGTGAGCGTCGCAGTCCTCCGTCGCCATTGCTCCACCGAGAGGGCCGATCATCCCTGCCCCGAGCGCAGTGCGTCCCACCGAGTCACGTGACCTGGCCCCGTCGGCCCCGCGCGCCGTGCGGCTGATGCACCACGACCCCGCCGACCGGCCGTTCATCGTCATCTGGGAGGTCACCCGGGCCTGCCAGCTCGCCTGCACCCACTGCCGCGCCGAGGCGATCCGCACCCGAAACCCGCTCGAGCTCACCACAGCCGAGGGCAAGCGCCTCCTGGATGAGCTCGCCTCCTTCGGGACCCCACGCCCCCTGGTCGTCCTGACCGGCGGAGACCCGTTCGAGCGTCCCGACCTCCCCGAGCTCGTCGCCCACGGCACCGAGCTCGGACTGAGCATGGCGCTGTCGCCGTCGGTCACCGACCGACTCACCCGGCCGGTCCTGGTCGAGCTGCGCGAGGCCGGGGCGAAAGCGATCTCCCTGTCCCTGGACGGCGCGAGCGCGCAGACGCACGACGCTTTTCGTGGCATCGACGGAGTCTTCGACGCCACTCTCGAGGCCGCCCACATGGTGCGTGACGTCGGCTTCCGGCTCCAGATCAACACCACCGTCACGAGCAGCAACGTCCGCGAGCTGCCCCAGATCCTCAAGACCGTCATCGACATGGGCGCGTCGTTGTGGAGCGTGTTCTTCCTGATCCCCACCGGGCGCGGGAAGCTTCTCGAACCCCTCGCCGCCGCGGACGAGGAAGAGGTCCTGCACTGGCTGCACGACGTCTCCTCGTTCATCGCGGTCAAGACCACCGAGGCACCCCACTACCGGCGCCTGGCGATCCAGCGCTCCCGCGTCGCCGACGTCGACGACGCGTTTCCCGTCGGCCCGCTCCGCAGCGCTCTTCGCCTGGACACCGAACGACTGCTCGCCGGACAGGAGCCTCAACGGCGTCGACCCCGCCCCCGATCGACGTGAACTCCGGCCGCGGCTTCGCCTTCGTCGACCACGTCGGCACCGTCTACCCCAGCGGTTTCCTGCCCGCGCCAGCCGGATCAGTGCGCAGCACACCGTTCCCCGAGATCTACCGCACGTCTCCCCTGCTGCGGGAGCTCCGTGATCCCGACGGGTTCGGCGGTCGGTGCGGGCAGTGCGAGTTCCGCACCGTGTGCGGCGGATCCCGCTCGCACGCCTTCGCCGTCACCGGCGACCCGTTGGCCGAGGACCCCAGCTGCCTCTACGAGCCCGCGGGCGCACCCACCCTGGGTGGCTCTCCCGACGAGGCGGCGCGCGGTGCCCACTACGGACCTAACTGAAACCTCGACCGAGAATCTTGCGGACTCTCTGCGAACTCAGGGCGCGAAGCTGAGCCCATACCAGCAGGTGAAAGCCATAAAGCGGATGAGCTGGCCTGTACGCCGGGTTCTGTCACCGCGCGCGGTTACCCCCGCGCGGGTAGCGACCATCCATCTACGACGTACGTTGCCGCACGCCTCCAGCGGTCTACCCGAAAGCTCGGGCGGGCAGCCCTCAAGCGCTTCCTGTCTGACCTTGCTCCGGGTGGGGTTTACCTAGCCGCACCGGTCACCCGGCACGCTGGTGGTCTCTTACACCACCTTTTCACCCTTACCCCGCTCGACCCGAAGGCCGACCGTGGCGGTCTGTTTTCTGTGGCACTTTCCCGCGAGTCACCCCGGGTGGGAGTTACCCACCACCCTGCCCTACGGAGCCCGGACGTTCCTCGGCCCCCGCGACTCACGTCGCGAGGAACGCGGCCGCCCAGCCAGCTCATCCGCGCGCCCAGCCTAGCCCGCCGACGACCCCCCGCCCGCCGCCGTCACCTACTGTGTCCGACGTGCTCGTCCTCCTGCCCCCGTCCGAAGGCAAGACCGTGCCCGACGCCGGCGACCCGGTCGACCTCGCCACCCTCGGATCGCCGAGCCTCACCGGGCACCGCGCCGACGTGCTGGCGGCCCTGATCAAGGTCAGCGGGCATCCGGACGCGCTGCGCCTGCTCGGCGTCGGCCCGAGCCTGGCGACGGAGGTCGAGCGCAACACGCGCCTGCGCACCGAGCCCGCGGCGCCGTCGTCGGCCATCTACACCGGTGTCCTGTACGGCGCGGCGGGCCTCGCGCGCCTGCCCGACGACGCGGCCCGGTCCCGCGCCGACCGTTCGATCCGGATCATCTCTGCGCTGTGGGGCCTGGTTCGGCCGGTGGACCGCATCCCGGCCTACCGGTTGTCCATGGCCACCGACCTGCCCGGCGTCGGCCCGCTGGCTCGCTCGTGGCGCCCGCTGCTCGCCGCGGAGCTCGACCCGTGCGCCGGCGCAGAGCTGATCGTCGACTGCCGCTCGGCCGCCTACCTCGCGGCGTGGCGACCGCCATCGGGCTCCCCCGGCTGGGTCACGGTGCGCGTGCTGCGTGAGCTCGACGGTCGCCGCACCGTCGTGTCGCACCACGCCAAACACACCCGAGGGGTCCTCACCCGCCACCTGATCGTGCGTCCCGGCGCCGAGCCGTCCACCCCCGCCGAGCTCCTCGACGCGGCCCGCGAGCTCATCCCCCGCCGCCGCCGGCGCACCCCCGCGACCCCCACAGCGGCCCCCCGCCTGCTGGACGCCGAGCTGACCCGCGCCACGAGCGGCCGAAGCGTCCTCACCCTGACCGTCGCCTGACCCACGAAGCCACCGCCGCGCCTCAGGCGCCCGACGGGGCGCCGACGACCGTGACCTCGCTCGAGCCGTCCGGCCACAAGCGGACGATGCTGACGCTCGCCGGGGCGACCCGGATCCGGGCCCACGCCGACGGGTTCGCCTCGATCGCGACCCCGACGGCGGCCCGCACCGAGACCGAGTGCGTCACGACGACCACCGTGCGGCCCACCCCGGCCGCGCGGACAGCCTCGAGCCCGGCCCGCATCCGCGCGCCCACGTCCACGATCGACTCGCCACCGGGGGCGCGGAACGAGGCGTCGTCGTGCCAGCGCTTGAGCTGGCCGGGCCACTGCTCGTCGATCTCGGCGGCGGTGAGCCCTTCCCAGTCCCCGAAGTCGCACTCCGCGAACAGCGGCTCGGTCCGGACCGGCAGCCCGAGCCGAGCGGCGAACACCTGAGCCGTCTCCTGGGTCCGCACCATCGGTGAGGCGATGAGCTCGGTGGGGTCCGGCACGTCGCCCCACATGTCCCGTCCGATCCGGTACACGAGCTCCGCGGCGCGCGCGGCCTGCTCGCGACCGTGCTCGGTGAGCGACGGCCCGGGGACCGACGACCCGGAGTACGCCTTGCTCACCGTCAGCGGGGTCTCGCCGTGCCGCACCAGCACGACCGTGACCGGCTGCGCGTCGTCGAACCGCATCGGGGCCCCGGTCGCGACCCGCTCCGGCACGACCGGATGCGCCTCAGCACCAGCCCCGGCGCCAGCCCCCGCCCGCGGGAAGTCCCGCACGATCGGCAGCCGCCGGTCCATCGCCGCGTTCGCCAGCACGTCGGCGGCGCTGTTCTCCGCGCGCGGCACCCACGTGTAGGTGACCCGCTCGGGTGCCACCACGGTGCGTGCCAGCGCCGCGAGCCGCCGCATGTCCTCGTGCTTGATCTTCCAGCGCCCGGACATCTGCTCGACCACCAGGCGCGAGTCGAGGCGCACCTCGATCACCGCGTCCGGGTCGATCTCGACGGCGGCGCGGAGCCCGGCGACCAGCCCCGAGTACTCGGCAACATTGTTCGACACGACGCCGAGGTACTCCGCCCGCTCGGCGAGCACCTGCCCGGTCGCCGGGTCGCGCACGAGCGCGCCGTACCCGGCGGGCCCGGGGTTGCCCCGCGAGCCGCCGTCGGCCTCCACCACCAGCCGGGTGACCGGCACGGCTCAGCCCTTGGCCGGCTCGGGCAGGCGCACCAGGATGCGACCGCACTCCTCGCAGAGCACGACCTGCTCGGGGGCGGCCTTGCGGATCGCCTCGACGTCCATCGGGTTGAGCTCGAGCCGGCAACCGTCGCAGCGACGCCCGCGGAGCGCCGCGGCCCCGAGGCCGCCGGACTGCGCGCGGAGCCGGTCGTACAGCTTCACCAGGCCGGCGTCGAGCCCCTCGGCCTTCGTCTCCCGGTCGATCTCGAGCGCGGCGAGCTCCGTGGTCAGCACGGCGAGGTCGGCGTCGCGCTCAGCCTCGGCCTCAGCCTTCTGCGCCTCGATCACGGCCGCGGCGGAGTTCAGCTCGGCAAGCACGCTCTCGTGCGCCTCGAGCCGCTCCATCACCTCGAGCTCGACCTCTTCCAGCTCCGCCTGCCGGCGAGTCAGCGCGGTGAGCTCGCTGGTGATGGCCTGCAGGTCCTTCGCAGTGCCGGTGCCCGCATCGAGCCGCGCCTGGTCGCGAGCGGCCCGCACGCGCACCTGCTCCACGTCGGCGTCCGCCTTGGTCACCTCACGCTTGAGGTCGCTCAGCGCGGTGCGCGAGGCGATCCGCGACGAGTCGACATCGGCGAGCCGCGCCTCGAGCTCGGCGATCCGGGCCAACGCGGGCAGCGTGCGGCGCCGGTGGGCGATCTGGGCAGCGCGCGTATCCAACGCCTGGACATCGAGCAGCCGGCGCTGGTCCTCGAGCGGTGCTGTGGTCACGTAGCGGTCCTTTCCAACGAGGCGAGACGGGCCGTCCACGGATCCGTCCGCAGCGTGCTGACGCGCGTGACCACCGTAGTGCCGCACGCCGCGAGGTCCCCCACGAGGTCGGCCGCCGCCCGTTCGAGCCAGGGCCACTCGCTCGCGAAGTGCGCGACGTCGACCAGGAACGGTCGCGCCGGCTCCGCACCCCCGGAGCGGTCGCTCTCGAACTCGGCGCGCTCGCGCAGCTCGCTCGCCGGGTGGTGGCGCAGGTCGGCGGTGAGGTAGGCGTCGGCGCCGGTCGCTCGCACCGCGTCGAACAGCGAGTCCCCCGAGCCGCCGACGACGGCGACCCGCGTCACCATCGCGTCGAGGTCCCCGGCGAGGCGCACGCCCTGCGCGGTCGCGGGCAGCGACGCGGCGACCCGAGCACCGAACTCACGCAACGTCAGGGGCGGGTCCAGGCGCCCGACCCGGCCGATCCCGGTCGCCGACGGCCCCGACGCCAGCTCGACCACGTCGAACGCCGGCTCCTCGTAGGGGTGGACCGCGCGCATCGCCTCGATGACGGCGGCCCGCAGCCGCCGCGGGGCGACCATCTCGACCCGCGCCTCGACCACCTGCTCGACGACGCCCGCGCTCCCGAGCACGGGGTGCGCCGCCGCCGACGGCGTGAACGTCCCGGTGCCGGCGACGGTCCACGCAGCCCGGCTGTACTGGCCGATCTGGCCGGCGCCGACCGCCGCGAGCGCGTCGATCACCGCCTCGGCGTCGGCCACCGGGACGAAGACCACGTGCTTGTCCAGCGGCTCGGTCGGCGCCGCCTCGAGCGGGACCAGGTCGACCAGCCCGACCGCCGCCGCGAGCGCGTCCGCGACCCCGCCCAGCGCCGCGTCCGCGTTCGTGTGGGCCACGTGCAGGGCCACCCCCGCCCGGATCAACCGGTGCACGAGCGCCCCCTTGAAGCTCGTCGCGGCGACGGAGTGCACCGCCCTGAGCAGCAGGGGGTGGTGCGTGACCAGCAGGTCCGCCCCCCAGCCGATCGCCTCGTCGACGACGGCCGCGGTCGGGTCGACGGCGAACATCACCTTGCGCACCGGCGCGGCCGGGTCACCGAGCACCAGCCCGACGGCATCCCACGACTCGGCGGTCTCGCGCGGGAAGCGCCGGTCGAGAACGGCGACGGCGTCGGCCAGCGTCGCCGACCGCGGGTCGCGACCCGGCGGGCCGGCGGGCGCACCCGAGGTGGGGGTGGACGACGGGCCGAAACCGTGCGGGGATGCCTCGGAGGAGCTCACCCGTCGAACGCTACCCGGCACCACGGCGCCCACGGCCGCACGGCCGGTACAGTCGGGCCCTTCCTGGTCCGCCCGTGGGCGCGCCGTGCCTGCCCCGAACGGACGTGCCGTGGTTCCCAACTCGCCGACGGGGAACGCCACCCCCGACGACGCACCGCTCCTCGCTGGACGGTACGAGCTGGGCGCACGGATCGGGTCGGGTGCGATGGCCGACGTGTACCGCGCGCGCGACACGCTGCTCGGCCGAGACGTGGCGCTCAAGGTCTTCCGCGACGCCGCCACCGACAGCACGTTCGACGCGCGCCAGCAGGCGGAGATCGGCCTGCTCGCGCGGCTGAACCATCCCGGCCTGGTCACGATCTTCGACGCCGGTTCGGGGAAGCTCCACGGCGCGGCGCGCACCTTCCTGGTCGTGGAGCTCGTGCGGGGTCCGTCGCTCGCGGACCGGCTGGCCGGCGGCCCGCTCCCGTCCACCCAGGTGGCGCTCGTCGGCACGCAGGTGGCCGAGGCCCTCGCCTACATCCACGACTGCGGCGTCATCCACCGCGACGTGAAGCCCGCGAACATCCTGCTGCCCGGCGACGCGTACCCGGCCGCGACCGAGCCCTGGGCCAAGCTGACGGACTTCGGGATCGCGCGTCTGGTCGACGAGGCGCGGCTGACCTCGACCGGGACCCTGCTCGGCACGCCGAGCTACCTGAGCCCCGAGCAGGCCACCGGCCGCCTCCCCGGACCGCCCACGGACGTCTACGCGCTCGGCCTCGTGCTGCTCGAGTGCCTGACCGGGGACCGCGTCTACCCGGGGACAGTGCTCGAGTCCGTCGCTGCCCGCCTGGACCACGACCCCACCGTCCCGGCGGACCTCGGACCGGCCTGGCACGCGCTCCTGGTGCGCATGACGGCGCGCGACCCGGCCGCACGCCCGACCGCGCTCGAGGCCAGCGCGGCCCTGCGCGGCCTCGTCACCGTGCCCGACCCCACCCGGGCCATGACCCCGACGACGGCGCCCACGCGTCCGGTCCACGGCGGGACGACGGCGCCCCCGCGTCCCGGCACCCGCGGCGGACCGGGCGACGCCACCCAGATCCTCCTCGGGGCGCCGACCGCCACCGCGATCCTGCCGCTGCCGCTCGCCGGAGCCCCGGTCAGCACCACTGCCGACCCCCGGGCGCAGAGCCCGGCCGGCAACCCCGACCGGCGGGTCCGGCCTCGGTTCCTGCGGTCCGGCCACCGCCGGCTGGTCGCCCTGCTCACCGTCGCGTTCATCGTCGGCGTGGCGATCGCCCTCGCGATCGGGCTGCCGGGCCGCGGCTCCGCACCGGATCCCGCCCCGAGCTACCCGGCCGTGCCCGGGGCGCTCGGCGAACACCTGAAGAGCCTGCAAGGGAGCGTGGCACCGTGACCCGCCGCCGCATCGCCCGCAGCGGCATCCCGTCCCGCGGCGCGGCCCGGCTGGCCATCGCCGTGCTCGTCACCGGCTTGCTGACCGGGTGCGCGGGCGCCCCGCCGGACCTGACCGACGACGCCGGTGCCCGGCTGCAGGCCGACGTCCTGGAGGTCACGCGCGCAGCGGCAGCAAACGACCTCCCGTCCGCCCGCGCGGCGCTCGAGACCCTGACGACGCAGCTCTCGACCGACCGGGAGTCCGGCGCGGTCTCGCCCGACCGCGGGCAGCTCATCGAGGCCTCGATCGTCCTGGTCGCAGCCGACCTGACCTCGCTCGAGCAGGCCGAAGCCGACGCGAAGGCCGCCGCCACCAAGGCGGCGGCCGCCAAGGCCGCAGCGACCAAGGCCGCGCAGGACGCCGCCGCCGCGCAGAAAGCCAAGGACAACAAGAACGACCGTGGCAAGAACAAGAAGAACGGCGACTGACCCCACCGGGGATGTCGCCGAGGGATGAGGGGGTGGGCCCGGCCGGTCTCGAACCGGCGACCTCCGCGGTGTAAACGCGGCGCTCTAACCAACTGAGCTACAGGCCCTCAAGGTGTACAGCGTACCGAGCCGTCGGGCACGTCCCGCCGCTCCGCACGGGGCTGTCAACTCAGAGCGCGGCTAGCGCCGCGCGGTACCTCAGAGCGCGGCTAGCGCCGCGCCGTACCTCAGAGCGCGGCTAGCGCCGCGCGGTACCCGGCGAGGTCGCGCGGCCGGCCGGGCGGGTTGACGACGCTCCAGCGCACGATGCCGGCGTCGTCGATCAGGAAGCTGCCCCGCACGGCGCGACCCTTCGAGGTGTCGAACACCCCGAACGCCTGCGCGGCCGCCCCGTGCGGCCAGAAGTCCGAGAGCAGGTCGAACGAGAACCCCTCGTGCTCGGCCCAGGCGCGCTGCGAGGGCGTCGGGTCGCACGACACGACCAGCAGCCGCACGCCGGCGGCGTCGAACTCGCCGATCGCGTCGCGCAGCTCGCAGAGCTCGCCCGTGCAGATGCCCGTGAACGCGAACGGCACGAACACGACCACCACGGTCGTCCCGCGCAGGTCCGCCAGCCGCACCGGGGTGCCGTGCGTGTCCGGCAGCACGAAGTCGGGGGCGCGCTCGCCCACCTGCACCGCGGTGAGCTCAGTGTCGAGCGGCACTCAGCGGCCGCGGCCGCGGTTGCCCAGCTTGGTGGCCGACCAGTCGGCCGCGATCGACAACGTGCTCGTCGCGTGGAGGCCTGCCGTCGTGGCCGCCTCCTCGATGTCACCGTGGTTGACGTGTCCGGGCCGGCCCGCCTTGAGCGTCAGGACCCAGATGAGCCCACCGTCGTCGAGGACGGTCTGGACGTCGACGAGGGCGTCGGTGAGGTCGCCGTCGTCCTCGCGCCACCAGAGCAGGACGCCGTCGGTCACGTCGTCGTAGTCCTCGTCGACGAGCTCGGTACCGGTCGTCGCCTCGACGGCAGCGCGGAGCGCCTCGTCGACGTCGTCGGACCAGCCGAACTCCTGGACTACCTGACCGGAGGTGAATCCGAGCCGGCTGGCACCCTGCGACGCCGCAGCCTCATCGATGGGGGTCGCGCTGGAAGACACGTGAAAACCCGTTCCCTTCTCGTCCTTGATGGCCCGTGCAGGGCCCTTGCTCTCTTTGCACACGCTAGCCCACCGCGGCCCGGGCTGTTGTGGCATCCACGGACGACCGCCGGTGTCGTGGACATCACGCCCATCTCGCAGGAGGAGCGAGTGACTTCCACGCCGAAACACCGGACAATGAAGCCACTTCCGACGCACGCGGGGCCCAACGGCGCCCGACGGGGTCAATCCGAGGATGCACAAGGGCCACACGGCCCTTGTCGCACAGGACATGCAAGGAGCGCTCGTGGCTTCGTTCGATGAGTCAGGTCCCCTGATCAACGGTCTGCTGAGTCAGGTCGATGACATCGATCCGGCGGAGACCGGCGAGTGGATCGAATCCCTGAACGACCTGATCGACGAACGGGGTGGACCGCGCGCGCGCTACATCCTGCTCAACCTGCTCAAACGCGCCCGGGAACGCAACGTCTCGATCCCCCGCACGGTCTCGACCCCGTATGTGAACACCATCGGTGTGCACGAAGAGCCGTACTTCCCCGGCGACGAGGTCGTCGAGCAGCGCTACCGCTCCTGGATCCGCTGGAACGCCGCGGTCATGGTCACGCGGGCCCAGCGTCCGGGCGTCGGGGTCGGCGGGCACATCTCGTCGTACGCGTCCGTGTCGACGCTGTACGAGATCGGCATGAACCACTTCTTCCGCGGCAAGGACCACCCCGGCGGCGGCGACCAGGTCTTCTTCCAGGGCCACGCCTCCCCCGGCATCTACGCGCGGGCGTTCCTCGAGGGACGGCTCTCCGAGCACCAGCTCGACGGCTTCCGCCAGGAGCTCTCGCACCCGGGCGGCGGCATGCCGTCCTACCCGCACCCGCGGCTCATGCCGGACTTCTGGGAGTTCCCGACGGTGTCGATGGGCCTCGGCCCGGCGTCGGCCATCTACCAGGCCTGGACCAACCGCTACTTGCAGAACCGCGGGATCAAGGACACCTCCGACCAGAACGTCTGGGCCTTCCTCGGCGACGGCGAGATGGACGAGCCCGAGAGCCGCGGCATGCTCCAGCACGCCGCCCAGCAGGGCCTGGACAACCTCACGTTCGTCGTCAACTGCAACCTGCAGCGCCTCGACGGCCCGGTCCGCGGCAACGGCAAGATCATCCAGGAGCTCGAGGGCCAGTTCCGCGGCGCGGGCTGGAACGTCATCAAGGTCGTCTGGGGCCGCGGCTGGGACATGCTGCTGAACGCCGACAAGGACCGCGCGCTGGTCAACCTCATGAACATCACCCCCGACGGGGACTTCCAGACCTACAAGGCGAACGACGGCGCCTTCGTGCGCGAGCACTTCTTCGGCCGCGACCCGCGGACCAAGGCGCTCGTGGCGAACATGACCGACGACGAGATCTGGGAGCTCAAGCGCGGCGGGCACGACTACCGCAAGATCTACGCCGCGTACTCGGCCGCGATGGCCCACACGGGCCAGCCCACGGTCATCCTGGCGCACACCATCAAGGGCTACGGCCTGGGCTCGGGCTTCGCCGGGCGCAACTCGACGCACCAGATGAAGAAGCTCAAGGCCGACGACCTCAAGACGCTCCGGGACTCGCTGCACATCCCGATCACCGACGAGCAGATCGACGCCAACCCGTACGAGCCGCCGTACTACAACCCGGGACCCGAGACGCCCGAGATCCAGTACATGCTCGAGCGGCGGCGCGCGCTGGGCGGCTTCGTGCCCGAGCGTCGCACCACGCACGCCCCGGTCACGCTCCCGGCCGACTCGACCTACGACCTGCTCGCCAAGGGGTCCGGCCACCAGGAGGTCGCCACGACCATGGCGCTCGTGCGCCTGTTCAAGGACCTGGTCAAGGACAAGGAGTTCGGCCACCGGATCGTGCCGATCATCCCGGACGAGGCCCGCACGTTCGGCCTCGACTCGATCTTCCCGAGCGCGAAGATCTTCAACACCCAGGGCCAGCACTACCTCGCGGTGGACCGCGAGATGATGCTGTCCTACAAGGAGTCCGAGTCCGGGCAGATCATGCACACGGGCATCAACGAGGCAGGCTCCGCGGCGGCGTTCCAGGCGGTCGGCACGTCCTACGCCACGCACGGCGAGGTCATGGTCCCGTTCTACTTCTACTACTCGATGTTCGGGTTCCAGCGCACCGGCGACCAGTTCTGGGCGGCCGGCGACCAGATGACACGCGGGTTCCTCATCGGCGCCACCGCCGGTCGCACCACGCTGACCGGCGAGGGCCTGCAGCACGCCGACGGCCACTCGCCGATCCTCGCGGGCACCATGGCGCACGTCGTGCACTACGACCCGGCGTACGGGTACGAGATCCGGCACATCATCCGCGACGGCCTGAAGCGGATGTACGGACCCGACGACGACCGCGACCCGGACGTCATGTACTACCTCACCGTCTACAACGAGCCGATGCTCCAGCCGGTCGAGCCGGAGGACGTCGACGTCGAGGGCATCCTCAAGGGGATCCACCTGATCTCGCCGGCCGAGGGTGACGGGCCGCGCGCCCAGATCCTGGCCTCCGGGGTGGCGATCCTGTGGGCGCTCGAGGCGCAGAAGCTCCTCGCCGAGGACTGGGGCGTCCGCGCCGCGGTGTGGTCGGTGACCAGCTGGAACGAGCTGCGCCGTGACGGGCTCGCCGCCGAGCAGGCGGCGTTCCTGCACCCCGAGGCCGAGCCGCCGGTCGCCTACCTCACGGCCAAGCTCGCCGGCGCCGAGGGTCCGTTCGTCGCCACGACGGACTTCGACCACCTCGTCACCGACCAGGTGCGGCAGTGGATCCCGGGCACCTACGCCACGCTCGGGGCGGACGGCTTCGGCTTCTCCGACACGCGCGCGGCCGCTCGGCGCCACTTCAAGATCGACGGCCCGTCCACCGCGGTGCGCGTGCTCCAGCAGCTTGCGCGGGACGGCAAGGTCGCGGCCGACGCCCCGGCCCAGGCGATCGAGCGCTACCGCCTGGACGACGTGACCGCCGGCACCTCCGGTGCCGTCGGCGGCGACTCCTGACGCACTAAACGACGAAGGGCCCCCGACGAGAATCTCGCCGGGGGCCCTTGGTCGTTCGGGTTGGTTGCCGCTCGTTCTGCGGCGGGTCAGGTGCCGGCGATGTGCTGTTCGGCCTGCGCGACGGCGCGGGCGAGCTCGGCACGCAGCCCGGCGATCGCGGCCTGGTCGGGGTACAGGTCGAGCGACTTCAGGTGCTGCTTCGCCTCGAGCGGCCGGTCGGCGTCGATCGCAGCCTGGACGATGTGCCGGCCGATCTCGGGGGTCTGCTCCTTGGGGCGCCAGTGACCGATCCCCAGGCCGATCGCCTCGGTCGGCATGCCGGCGTCGCGAAGCATGGCGACCCCCTCGGCGAGCGCCTCTCCGGACGGGTCACGCTCGGCCGCGATCGCGAGCCGGCGCAGCGTGCCTTCGTGGTCGCTGTGCACCGACAGACGCGCGAGCTCGATCAGCGGGTGCCAGGCGCGGGGGTTGCCCGCGAGCTCCTCGCCGAGAGACCAGACTGCAAGATCGGCCGCCCGCTGCTTCTCGCTCGGGTCGACCACCCCGGTCAGCGGATCACCGTCGGGGCCGGTCTCGGCAGCCCGTCGGCTCACGATGTCCGCGAGCGCCTGAAAGGCCCGGACGTTGTTGGGATCGTCGTTCAGCATCGAGCGCAGCGCGTCCTCGTGCAGCGTGTCCCCACGCCGGGCGGTCTTCGTCGGTCGGCTTGCGCCAACCTTCGACGACGAGAGCGGGCGCCGCATGAGAAGGCGCAGTCGGGGCAGCAAAGACATGAATTGACCATAGCCGGTGGACCGGCGATCTACCGCGTGGCATCCAGCCGTCGGAGCATTCCGACCCGGCATCTGGTGCGCCTACTTTGTCGATCTTCTACAACGCGCGCCGTATGCTCCACGAATGAGAGCACAGCCACCCCCGACCGGGACGGACACGCTGCAGCGCCTCCGGGACGGCACCGGCATCCTGGGCGCCGCTGCGATGCGCCGCCTGGACGAGGATCTGGCCTGGTACCGGACGCTGCCCGCCGAGCACCGCTCGTGGGTCGGCCTCGTCGCCCAGGCCGGCATCGACTCCTTCGTCTCCTGGTACGCCGAGCCGACCGCCGCACCGCACGGGGTGAGCGAGATCTTCGCCGGCGCCCCGCCCGAGCTCACCCGCTCCATCTCCCTGCAGCACACGCTGCAGCTGGTCCGCGTGATCGTCGACGTCGTCGAGGTGCACAGCGACCAGCTCGCCGCACCCGGGGGCGAGCGCGACCTGCGCGAGGCGGTGCTGCGGTACTCGCGCGAGGTGGCGTTCTCCGCGGCGGAGGTCTACGCCCGGGCGGCGGAGGTGCGCGGCGCGTGGGACGCCCGGCTCGAGGCGCTCGTCGTCGACGCCCTGACCCGCGGCGAGGCCGACGACAGCCTCCGCTCGCGCGTGGCCGCACTCGGCTGGAGCGGGCGGGGCGCGACGCTGGTCATGGTCGGCACGTCGAGCACCCCGCTGGACGAGACCCGCGCCGCGGACCTGCGCCGGGCCACCCGCCGCGCGTCCGACGACGCCCTCGTGGGCATCCAGGGCGACCGGCTCGTCGTGTTCCTCGGCGGGACCGGCGACCTTCAGGCCGCCGCCGCCTCCTTGCTGCCGCGGTTCGGCCCGGGCCCGGTCGTCATCGGGCCGACCGTGCAGAGCCTCGCCGACTCCGCCCGGTCCGCCCGGGCCGCCCTCGCCGGCCTGGCCGCGGCGCCCGCGTGGGAGCATGCGCCGCGCCCCGTCTCGGCCGACGACCTGCTGCCCGAACGCGTCCTGACCGGCGACATCTCGGCTCGCCGGACCCTCGTGGAGCAGGCGTACCGCCCGCTGCAGGCCAGCACCGGGGCGTTGCTCGAGACCCTGTCGGCGTACCTGGGCGGCGGCCGATCGCTCGAGGCCGCCGCGCGCCAGCTCTACGTGCACCCGAACACGGTGCGCTATCGCCTGCGCAAGGTGGCCGAGGTGACCGGTTGGGACCCGCTTGACCCGCGGGAGTCCTACGTCCTGCAGATTGCCCTCGCTCTCGGGCGACTCGAAGGGGATTTGTAGACATCCCACAAAGCCGCTCCGAAACCTTGGTGCGGGTCGTGAGCCGGTCCGGGGCGGTGGGTTCGGCACAGTAGACAGGTGCTCGTCGTCGTCTGCCCCGGTCAAGGGGCTCAGTCCCCTGGCATGCTTGCGCCCTGGCTCGAGCTGCCAGGTCTGACGGAACGGCTGGCGGGATACTCGAGCGTTGTCGGACAGGACCTCGCCGCCCACGGCACGACGTCGGACGCCGCGACCATCCGGGACACCGCCGTGGCCCAGCCGTTGCTCGTCGCGTCGGCGCTGCTCACCTTCCACGCCGTGTTCGACGGCGACCTCACCGGCGCGGCCGGCCCGCGGATCGACGCCGTCGCCGGTCACTCGGTCGGCGAGCTCGGCGCCGCCGCCATCGCCGGCGTGCTAACCGAGACCGAGGCCCTCGAGCTGGTCGCCGTCCGCGGTGCCGCCATGGCCCGTGCGGCCGCCGTCACCCCGACGAGCATGAGCGCGGTCCTCGGCGGGGACCCCGACGAGGTGCTCGCGCGGCTCGCCGAGCTGGGCCTGACGGCCGCGAACGTCAACGGCGGCGGACAGGTCGTGGCCGCCGGCACGTTCGAGGCGCTGGCCGCGCTCACCGCCGCTCCGCCGACCCGCGCCCGGGTCATCCCGCTCCAGGTCGCGGGCGCGTTCCACACGGTCCACATGGCCCCGGCGGTCGACGAGCTCGCGGCTCGCGCGGCCACCATCGCCCCCGGTGACCCCCGGATCACCCTGCTCTCCAACGCCGACGGCGCCCGCGTGACCTCCGGACCCGAGGTGCTCGCACGCCTGGTGGTCCAGGTCGCCAACCCCGTGCGCTGGGACCTGTGCCAGGTCGCGCTGCAGGAGCTGGGCGTGACGGGCCTGCTCGAGCTCGCACCCGCCGGAGTCCTCACCGGACTGGCCAGGCGTACCCTGCCGGGGGTGGAGACGGTGGCGGTCAAGACGCCGGCCGACCTCGATGCCGCCCGCGACCTCGTTCGTCGCCACCACTTCACGGCCACGCCCCCCACCCCCCACAGCCAGGAGCACCCCTCGTGACTCGAGCGACCCTGACCCAAGCGACCGGACCCGCCCACACACGCATCATGGGCATCGGCTCCGCTCGCGGCGAGCTGACCGTCACCAACGACGACCTCGCCGGGCCGATCGACTCGTCCGACGAGTGGATCCGCCAGCGGACCGGCATCGTGACGCGCCGCCGCGCCCTGCCGACCACCAGCGTGCTGGACCTCGCCGAGCAGGCCGCCGTGACCGCGCTCGCGCAGGCCGGGCTCACCGGTGCCGACATCGACGCCGTGCTCATCTCGACGGTCACGAACTACTCCCAGACGCCGTCCGCGGCCGCGATCATCGCGGACCGGATCGGGGCGACCCCGGCCGCCGCCTGGGACATCTCGGCGGCGTGCGCGGGCTACTGCTACGCCATCGGTCAGGCGGACGCGCTGGTGCGCTCCGGCCTGGCCCGCCACGTCCTCGTGGTCGGCGCGGAGAAGATGAGCGACTTCGTCGACCCGACCGACCGGACGATCTCGTTCCTGCTCGGCGACGGCGCCGGCGCGGCCGTCGTCGGCCCGTCCGACACGCCCGGCATCGGGCCGACCATCTGGGGCTCGGACGGCTCGCAGGCGAACGCGATCCGCCAGACCCACTCGTTCCTCGACATGCGGGACCACAACGCCGGTTGGCCGACCCTGCGCCAGGAGGGGCAGAGCGTCTTCAAGTGGGCGGTCTGGCAGATGACCCCCGTCGCGCAGAAGGCGATGGACGCGGCCGGCGTCGGCCCTGAGGACCTCGATGCGTTCATCCCGCACCAGGCGAACATGCGGATCATCGATCTGATGGTCAAGCAGCTCAAGCTGCCCGAGTCGGTCGTGGTCGCCCGCGACATCGCCGACTCCGGGAACACCTCGGCCGCCTCGATCGGGATCGCGACCGACCGGCTGATGCGCGAGGGCCAGGTGAGCAGCGGCGCGATCGCGCTGCAGATCGGTTTTGGCGCCGGGCTGGTCTACGCGGCGCAGGTCGTCGTCCTACCCTGAGAGACTTTCTACCGTCCGCACGAGTTTCCGCACGACCTACCCCAAGGAGATAACGATGGCGAACACCGAGCAGGAGATCCTGGCCGGACTGGCCGAGATCGTCAGCGAGGAGACCGGTCTTCCCACCGACTCCGTCCTGCCCGAGAAGTCCTTCACCGACGACCTCGACATCGACTCGCTGTCGATGATGACGATCGTCACGCTCGCCGAGGAGAAGTTCGGCGTACGCATTCCCGACGACGAGGTCAAGAACCTCTCGAGCGTCGGCGATGTCATCAAGTTCATCCAGGGCGCGCAGGCGTAGTTCGCCCGCTCCCCGATCGTCCCGTGGTCGGGCGCTCGCCGTCATTTGGCGCGCGCCCGACCCGGATTCCGTCCCCGGCCCCCAGGAGCAGTCATGAGCAACGCAATCGACGTCGTCGTCACCGGACTCGGCGCGACCACGCCGCTCGGTGGGGACGTTGAAAGCACGTGGGCCGGCGCGCTCGCCGGCAAGTCCGGCGTGCGCACCCTGGAGAACGACTGGGCCGAGAAGTACGGCATGTCGGTCTCGTTCGCCGGCACCCTGGCCGTCCCGGCCGCCGAGATCCTCACCCGCCCCGAGACCCGCAAGATGGACCCCTCGGCGCAGTACGCCATGATCGCCGCCCGCGAGGCCTGGGCCGACGCCGGCTCGCCCGTGGTTGACGGCGATCGCCTCGCCACCGTGGTCGGCTCCGGCATCGGCGGCGTGTGGACCATCCTGTCCGCGTGGGACACCATCCAGGAGAAGGGCGCCCGGCGCGCCCTGCCCATGACGGTCCCGATGCTCATGCCCAACTCCCCCGCCGCGAACCTCTCGATCGAGTTCGGCGCCCGCGCCGGCGCGCACGCGCCCGTCTCCGCCTGCGCCTCCGGCGCCGAGGCCATCGCCTACGGCACCCAGATGATCCGCGACGGCAAGGCCGACGTCGTCATCGCCGGTGGCACCGAGGCCGCGGTGCACCCGATGCCCATCTCCTCGTTCGCCGCGATGAAGGCCCTCTCGACCCGCAACGAGGACCCCGCGGGCGCCTCGCGCCCCTACGACATCACCCGGGACGGCTTCGTCCTCGGTGAGGGCGCCGGCATCGTCGTCCTGGAGAGTGCCGCGCACGCCGCGGCGCGCGGCGCGACCGTGCTCGCCCGGATCGCCGGCCTGGGCACCAGTTCGGACGCGTACCACATCGCCGCTCCCGAGCCCACCGGCGCGGGCCAGACCTCGGCCATGCGGGACGCCCTGGCCGACGCCGGGCTGACCACGACGGACATCGTGCACGTCAACGCGCACGCCACGTCGACCCCGGTCGGCGACATGATCGAGGCGCGCGCCATCCGGTCCCTGTTCGGGGCCGACACCGACCACGTCGTGCTCTCCGCGACCAAGTCGCTGATGGGCCACCTGCTCGGGGCGGCCGGCGCGGTCGAGACGATCCTCACGATCCTCGCGCTGCGCGACCGGCTGGCTCCCCCGACGATCAACGTGACCCAGCCTGAGCCCGACCTCGGTCTCGACCTCGTGTGCAACACGCCGCGCGAGCTCCCGGCGGGTCAGCTCGCGGCGATCAACAACTCGTTCGGCTTCGGTGGCCACAACGTGGCCCTGGTCGTCACCAACGCCTGAGCCTCGCGGGCGTCAGCCCACGCGGTGGAGCCAGCGGACCGGCGCACCCGCGCCGGCGTACCGGAACGGTTCGAGCTCGTCGTCCCACGCCTGCCCTAGGGCGAGACCGAGCTCGGACCGCATCCGCAGGGGGTCGCGGCTGTGCTCCAGCGCCGCGCGGATCCGGTCCTCCGGCACCACGATGTTGCCGTGCACGTCGGTCGCGGCGTGGAAGATGCCGAGCTCGGGCGTGTGGCTCCAGCGGGCGCCGTCGGCCCCGTGACTGGCTTCCTCGGTGACCTCGTAGCGCAGGTGGGCCCAGCCGCGCAGCCCCGAGGTGAGGCGGGCACCGGTGCCCTGCTCACCCTGCCACGAGCGCTCTGCCCGGAACATGCCGGGAGCCGCTGGCTGCTCGGTCCAGTCCAGTGTCATGCGCACGCCTAATACCCCGCCCGCTGCCCATTCGATATGCGGGCAGAGCGCACGGGGTGCCGAGTGCACAAAAAGCACACCACGGGTGATGACACCGGTCATGTCGGGCCTCCTGACGGGTCGAGGTTCGTCTTCCCCAACGACCGCATCCCGTGACGGGAGGTGTACTGACCAGTGAACTACGGCACATCATGCCGTATGTGGCGACGTGACGGCTAGAGCTGCTCCCGCATGGCGCGCATCGCCTTCTTCCGGACGGACCGCTCGAGGCGGTCGAGGTAGAGCATGCCGTCGAGGTGATCCACCTCGTGCTGCAGGCAACGGGCCATGAGCTCGGTCCCTTCGACCGAGACCTCCTTGCCGTCGAGGTCGGTGCCGACGACCCGCGCGTACCAGGCCCGCTTGGTCGGGTACCAGAGGCCGGGGACCGACAGGCAGCCCTCGTCGCCGTCTTGGTAGTCCTCCGCGGAGAGCTCGACGATGGTCGGGTTGAGCACGTAGCCCACCTCGTCCTCGATGTTCCAGGAGAACGCCCGCAGGCTCACGCCGATCTGGTTTGCTGCGAGGCCGGCGCGGCCCTCGTGGTCCACGGTCTCGAGCAGGTCCTCCACCAAGGAGCGCACCCGGGCGTCGATCGTCGTGATCGGTTCGCACGGGGTGCGCAGGACCGGGTCGCCGACCGTGCGGATCTCTCTCATTGCCATGGCCTAATCCTCCCACGACGGGGATCGCTGCCACCGCAGGCGTGGTCCACGGGGGTCAGCGCCCTCGTCGCCAGGGCACATCAGGCCGGAGGCGTCGTCAACGAACGAGGTAGATCGGGTTCGCGTGGGCGCAATCGACCGCGCCCACGCGGCGTCGACGTCAGATCGAGTTGCGCTGCTCCGGCACGCCACTGAGGAGCTGGCGAACCTCGTCCTCGTGGAAGCGGCGGTGGCCACCGAGCGTGCGGATCGCGGAGATCTTGCCTGCCTTGGCCCACCGGGTGACCGTCTTCGGGTCGACACGGAACATCGTGGCGACCTCGGACGGGGTCAGGAGGGCACCGCCGGGGATGTGCGAGTCGGCAGCACCGAAGGCACGCGGGGTGGAGGGGGTGTTCATGAGATTTCTCCTGTCGTTCGGTAGCTCGGCTGGTCCATAGGCCCCGTGGCTTTGCGTCCCCGCCTTTCGACGGGTTTGCGGTTTCGCTGACAAGGGACATCATGCACCGAAAAGGACATCTCTGCAACTACCTTCGCCGACCGTCCAAACCTCGCTCGACCCACTCGTCGCCGGCGGTGGCATCGGTCTCGTGCCGTCGGCCCGCCCGGGCAAGGTTGAGCAAAATAGATGACTCGATCTTGACTTTCACTGGGCAAGATCGCCCCGCTTGCCCTAAAATCTTGTCAACGTCCAGGCGCGAGCGGGACGGGTGGGCGCGGGTCCACTGCTCCAGATCGGGCACCTCGCCCTGTGCAGGCGAGGTGTCCGATCTCTTTTCGGGGCCAAACCGGGGACGGCGACCACCTCAGTCACAGCAAATGTGACAAAGGTCATACTTGAAGAGTTCTTGGATCGGCAGCCGATCCGGAGTTCGCAGCTGTCGTGCCGGACGCCCCGGTGGGGGCTGTCTTCGGCGCTCAGTTCAGGGAAGCCACGAGGGTCGTCAGGCGCGCCCGGGCCTCGCGCTCGACCAGCACCGGCACGTAGTCGCGCACCCGCCCGTCGAACCGGGCGTGAATCTCGCGCACCGTGTGCCGGACCGTGGCGGCAGACACTTCCGGGAACCGCTCCACGAGGCGCTCGCAGATGTGCTCGAGGGCGCGGTGCTCATCCATCTTGACCATCGGCTCAACCTGCCCGAAATGTGGTGCGTCCACAAGATGGACCATCGTCCTGCGCGCGGGCGATCCGGCCGGCAGGTCGCTGCTCGAGCATGGGACGTTTGGTGCCCGGAAGCGGCCGGTCCACGAGGGCCGCGCCGTCAGCGGTTCACCTCGCCGATTCTGGGCGAGCGCGGAATCAGCAACATGGCGCCCACGAGGAAGCACAGCGCCCCGATGAAGGTGCCAAGGTTTGCCCGTTCGGCATCTCGCAACGTGTCTGTGCTCAGAACCACCCGGGAGGCGACCGCCGAGACGCCGAACGCGATCGAACCCACCAGGTTGGCCGCAGCCAGCGCCCAGGCCCGGTCACGCGGCCGCCAGCGCAGCCACGGTCGGGGGACGTCGGCGAACGCGAGCCCACTGGCCACGAGGAACGCGAGCGAGCCCCAGACGTCGGGCGTCCAGACCAGGCGGTCGGCCTCGGTGGCGGTGAGCCCCTGCCGCAGCGCCGCGAACGTGCTGACGTTGAACAGCAGTGTCCCGGCGAGCTGGACAAGGCCTGCAGCCCGGGTCGCTCGGTCGCTCGACGCGCCGAGGTCGCGAACCTGCAGTGCCGCCGCCGAGGTGAAGAACAACGAACCGACGAAGAACGTGACGCCCGCCGCCTGCGGCCCCACCAGGTCCACGTACCCAGGCAGCGCACCGAGCGCGAAGCAGGCGGAACCCACCGCGAACTGTGCCGCGATCCACCGCACGGCCTGCCCCGAGGCACTCCCCCGCACCGTCGAACCGGTCACAGGTGGTTGAAGCCGCTGGACTCTTCCTTCGTCATCGGCACAGTCACGGGATGCACGTGCAGGTGCTGGATGGCGTCGCGGAGGTCGTCCAGGAGAGTCATCGCCATGTCTCGGCTCACGCCTTGGCGGATCAGGATGCGCTGGACCGCGATGTTCGACGCCGTGCCCGTGAGGGTGTACGCGGGCACCTGCCAGCCACGCATGCGCACGCGGTCGGCCAGATCGAACAGCGTGTAGCCGGGGTCCTCACCCTCCCGGATCCGCCAGGTCACCGTGGGGATCCCCGTCGCCGGATCGCTGGCGCACAGGATCTCGAACGGACCGAGCTTCCCGATGGCGTCGGCGATCAGTTGTCCGGTGTCGTAGCAGGAGTCGTGGATCTGCCGGTAGCCCTCCCGGCCGAGCCGCACGAAGTCGTAGTACTGCGCGACCACCGGCCCGGCGGACCGGGAGAAGTTGATCTGGAACACCGGCATGTCGCCGCCGAGGTAGTTCACGTGGAAGATCAGGTCCTCGGGCAGCTCGGCCGCGTCGCGCCACACCACCCAGCCGACCCCCAGTGGCGCCAGACCGAACTTGTGGCCGGAGGCGCTGATCGACTTCACCCGCGGGAGCCGGAAATCCCACTCGAGGTCCGGCGCGCAGAACGGGGCCAGGAAGCCACCGCTGGCGGCGTCGATATGGAGGTCGACGTCGAGGCCGGTCTCCGCCTGGAGCCGGTCAAGGGCCTCGGCGATCTCCTTGACCGGCTCGTAGACCCCCGTGTACGTCAGGCCGAGCGTCGGCACGACGAAGATCGTGTTCTCGTCGACCCGCTCGAGCACCTGCTCGGCGGTCATGGCGTAGGAGCCAGGTGCCATCGGGACCTCGCGCATCTCGATGTCCCAGTAGCGCGCGAACTTGTGCCACACGACCTGCACTGGTCCGCACACCATGTTGGGCCGGTCGGTGGGCCTGCCGGCTGCCCTGCGTCGGGCGCGCCAGCGCCACTTGGCGGCCATCCCGCCGAGCATGCAGGCCTCGGACGACCCGATCGCGGACGCCCCGACCGGGTTGGCGCCCGGGGGTGCGTTCCACAGATCGGCCATCATGTGCACGCAGCGGCGTTCGATCTCTGCCGTCTGCGGGTACTCGTCCTTGTCGATCATGTTCTTGTCGATCGAGAGCTCCATGAGCCGGTGGACCTCCGGCTCGACCCACGTCTGGCAGAACGTGGCCAGGTTCTGCCGGCTGTTGCCATCGAGCATCAGCTCGTCGGCCACCAGTTGGAACGCGTCATCGGCCGGCGCGCCCCCAGGAGGAAAGGCGTACTTGGGGATCTGGCCGCGCAGCGCGCCGCTGCCGAAGACCGACTCAGACATCAACCCACGGATCTCGTCACGCTCATGGAGTGGCATCTCTCGAAGGTCCGCGACCCGCCGCGATCCTGCGTCATCCACCGAGGATGAGCGGGGCTTGTCGCCGACTCCGACAGGGCCGAAACCCGCAGCGAACGCGCAGTTCGGCGGAAGAACTGCACGTCGAACGCAGTGGGGCAGGTGGGGCTTGAACCCACGACCGACGGATTATGAGTCCGCTGCTCTGACCGGCTGAGCTACTGCCCCGTGCGGGCCAGCGTACCGGGGCTACGGTCCAGGCATGCCTCTCGTCGTCGTCGCCGGACCGGCGACCTGGAACCTGATCGTCCGCGTCGCCGCGTTGCCCGAGGCGGGCTCCCCCACCCTCTTCGCCGCAGGTCACCGGGACACCCTCGGTGGCACGTCCGCCGGCAAGGCCCTCGGCCTGGCTCAGCTCGGCGTCGACGTCACGCTGCGCACGGTGCTCGGGGACGACGCCGCCGCCGCTCGGGTCCGCACGGCCCTCACCCATCCCCGGCTCACCCTGGCCGCCACCGACGTGCCGGGTGCGACCGAACGGCACCTCAACCTCATGGCCGACGACGGCTCGCGCGTCTCGATCTACCTGGACACCCCCGGCGACCCGGGCGCCGTCCCCGACCCGGTCCTCGCCGCGCTCGGCGAGGCGGCGGTCGCCGTCGTCGACCTGGCCGAGCATGCGCGGGGGTTCCTCGGGCTCGCGCGGGCGGCGGGTGTGCCCGTGTGGTGCGACCTGCACGACTGGGACGGGCTGGAGGCGTTCCATCGGGACTTCGCCGCGGCGGCCGACGTCGTCGTGGTCAGCGACGACCGCCTGCCCGACCCACGCGAGTTCCTGGCCGCGCGCATCGCCGCCGGCGCCCGGTGGGCGGTGTGCACCCGCGGCGCCCGCGGGGCGGTGGCGCTCGGGCGGGACGAGGGCTGGCTCGAGGTACCCGCGGTGCCCGTGCCGGCGGTCGCGGACACCAACGGGGCCGGCGACGCGTTCGTGGCGGGCATGCTGCTCGGCCATCTCGAGGGCCGCCCCCTGGGGCACTGCCTGCGCCTGGGTGCGGCCGCCGGCGCGATGGCGGTCTCGGCGGCTGACCTGGTCTCCCCCGGCATGTCGGCCGACGCGATCCGCGCGCTCGCAGGGCTTCCCGCCTGACCCGCGCACCAGGTCCTCGTGTACCTGGCGGGGCCCGCCCAGTACCGTGGGGGGATGCCTCTGTTCTCCCGACGCACCGCCCTGCCGCCCGACGTCCGCTCCGCCCTGCAGCTGCGCCACGGCGACACCGTGCTCGCGTCCGCCGAGATCACTGGCGGGTGGGCGGTCGCCTCCCGGCTCGCGCTGTACGTGGCGGCGACCGGTCCGCAGGGTCAGCAGCCCGCGATTCAGCGCCGCCCGTGGTCCGACGTCGACCGGGCAAGCCTGGACCCGGAGACCGAGACCATCACGGTCGGCTGGATCGACGGCACCTCGCAGGGGCTGCACCTGCTGAACAACCGCCAGCCGGCGTTCGCCCGGGCGCTGCGCGAGCGGGTGCAGTCGTCGGTCGTGCACGCCGAGACGGTGCGCGTCGTCGGCGGCCGGCAGGTGCGCGTCGCGCTCCGTCGCGACGAAGACGGACGGCTGTTCTCCCAGGTGATCGGCGAGGGCCGCATCAACCTCGCCGACCCGGTCGTGGCCGCTGTGGTGGACGCTGCAGAGGCTCGCGTGCGGGGCGCGGCGGGACTGCCCCTGTAGTGCTGTTAGAGTTTGTTTCCGCGATCCCTCGTAGCTCAATTGGCAGAGCATCCGACTGTTAATCGGACGGTTATTGGTTCGAGTCCAATCGAGGGAGCCACCAGGGCCTCTGAGCAGCACCAATGCTCAGAGGCCCTTTTTCATGCCCGATCCGGCGCACGGACGCGGACGGCACACAACTGGCGTGCGCGTGCACACGGTCGACCATGGATGTCGTGATCCCCGTCGCCTCCGGGCGCCCGACCCCGCTGGCCGAACCCCCGACCACGAAGGAGCACCCATGTTCACCGATGCCGAGCTGACCTACCTCCAGAGCCAGCGACTCGGACGCCTCGCCACCCAGAAGCCGGACGGGACCCTGCAGAACAGCCCGGTCGGGTTCCGCTACAACGCCGCCGAGGGCACCATCGACATCGGCGGGTACCGCTTGGACTCAAGCCGCAAGTACCGCAACGTCGTCGACAACGGCCGCGTCGCGTTCGTCGTCGACGACCTCGCCTCCGTCGAGCCGTGGCGCGTGCGCTGCGTCGAGATCCGTGGCCGCGCCGAAGCCGTGCACGCCGAGGATGGTCGGCGCCCGCTGATCCGGATCCACCCCGAGCGGATCATCAGCTTCGGCATCGACGAGCCCGACGCGGAGGCACACAGCCTCAGCGTGAACGCCCGCGACGTCACCTGACCCCGCGTTTCATGCCCGATCCGACGGGCGCACGGCACACTGATGACCTGCGTGCTCCTCGACAGCTCGGAAGGTGTCACCGCATGACCAGCGTCGAGTCCCCGACGATCGATCTCTCCTGGGCACCCGTGGCCGAGGACTACGTCGAAGCGCTCCGGGCCCAGGTCCAGAGGCGCCAGCTCCCGCGGAAGGTCGCCCAGATCCTCCTCGCAGGCGCTCTCATCGGGGGTGCCGGGTGGGCGACCGGCAGCGACGCCCTGGCGGTGGTCGCGCTCGTGATCGTCGTCGGGGCACTTCTCCTGCTCGGCGCCATGCCGACGCTGATGGCGCGCGCGCTGTGGCGACGGGGCGCTCGGCTCCGCGGGGCGACCTCGGTGCGCGTCGCGGCCGACGAGGGGATCGCCCTTGACCGGGAACTGTTCTCCGGGACCTATCAGTGGGCGATGTTCACCGGGGTCCTCGAGACCGAGCGACTGTTCGTGCTGCAGACCGCACCGCGGCAGGGCGCGGTGATCCTGCTGCTCGCCAAGCGGGGGCTCTCCTCGCCCGAGCAGCTCCCCGCGCTGCGGGCCTTGCTCGAGCAGCAGATCACCCCGCACGCGAACTCCGCCGCGCGCTGAGGAGGCGGCCGGTCAGCCGTCGGCGCGCAGGGCCCGGCGTCGGCTCTCGCTGGCGATGAGCGCCTCGAACGCCGCCTGGTAGGCCTCGGGCTCGCGATCGGGGTCCATCCGCTGGAGCCGGCCGCGGGCGTCGGCGATCTCGCGGGTCAGGCCGAGGTCGATCAGGGCGCTGATCACGCCGCGCACGTACGTCTCGAGCGAGTCGGGGCGGTCCTCCGGCAACGGGGTCACCGCCAGCTCGGTGACGAGCGACCGGACTGGCGCCGCGGCCTCCTCGCTGACCTTCTCGACCCACGCACCGGCCCCGCCCTGGCCCTCGACCAGCCCGCGGGCCACCGCCATGCCACCGGCGGCCCGGATCGCCTCGTGGACGGCACGGAAGGCCGGGACGGCGTACGTGTCGGCGCTCAGGGCGTCGAACTCGCGCGGCACGAGGTGCGCGAGCTGCAGAGCGACCTCGAGCGTCTGTGCCTCGAGCCGCGCGACCGGGTCGCGGCGATCGGGGGACGACGACGCCTGCCCCCTCGCCCCCGCCCCGGGCGCCTGGGTGCCCGACGACGCCCGGCCGCGCGAGCCGTCGTCGTCCTGGCCCGAGTGCCGACGTGTGCCCGAGGTAGGCGCCCCCGAGGCCTGGCGGTTGGCGCCCTGCACGGCACGCAGGACGGTCTCGGAGTCCATCCCGATCCAGCCCGCCAGCATGCGGGCGTACTCCGGGCGCAGCCCGGCGTCCCGGATCCCGGCGACCACGGGGGCGGCGGTGCGCAGCGCGCCCACGCGGCCCTCGACGGTGTTGAGGTTGAACGTGGCGAGCGTGGTGCGGATGACGAACTCGTACAGGGGGGTGCGGCCGGCGACGAGCGCGCGCACGGCGTCCGGCCCGCGGGCCTGGCGCAGCTCGCACGGGTCCATGCCGCTCGGCTCGACGGCCACGAAGGTCTGCGCCGAGAAGCTCTGGTCCTCCCCGAACGCGCGCATCGCGGCCTTCTGGCCGGCGGCGTCGCCGTCGAACGTGAAGATGATCTCCCCGCCCACGCTGGTGCCCGACGACAGCTGGATCCCGCCCACGCCGGAGGCGTCGCCGATCAGCCGGCGCACGATCCGGGCGTGGTCGGAGCCGAAGGCCGTGCCGCACGTCGCGACCGCGGTCGGCACCCCCGACAGGTGCGCCGCCATGACGTCGGTGTAGCCCTCGACGACCACGACCTGGTGGCTCTTGGCGATCTCCCGCTTGGCCAGGTCCAGGCCGTAGAGCACCTGGGACTTCTTGTAGAGCGCGGTCTCGGGGGTGTTGAGGTACTTGGGGCCCTGGTCCTCCTCGAACAGCTTGCGCGCGCCGAAGCCGATCGTGTCCCCGGTCACCTCGCGGATGGGCCACACCAGCCGACCCCGGAACCGGTCGTAGATCCCGCGGTTGCCCTGGCTCATCAGGCCGGTCGCGACGAGCTCGGGCTCGGTGAACCCCCGGCCGCGCAGGTGGCGCAGCAGCGAGTCCCAGCCCTGCGGCGCGAAGCCGATGCCGAACTGCTCGGCGTGCGACCGGTCGAACCCCCGCTCGGCGAGGAACGCCCGGCCCGCCGCCGCCGCGGGCGTGGCGAGCTGCTCGGTGTAGAACTGCGCCGCGACGCTGTGCGCCTCGAGCAACCGCCGTCGGCTGCCGGTCTCGATGCCGGAGCGCGACCCGCCGCCCTCCTCGTACCGGAGCTGGACGCCGACCCGGCCGGCGAGGTACTCCACGGCCTCGGCGAAGGTGAGCCCGTCGATCTTCTGCACGAACGAGATGACGTCGCCACCCTCGCCGCACCCGAAGCAGTGCCAGCGGCCGACCTGCGGCCGGACGTGGAACGACGGGGACCGCTCGTCGTGGAACGGGCACAGGCCCTTCATCGAGCCGACGCCGCCGGACTTGAGCGTCACGTGCGCGCCGACGACGTCCTCGATGTGGGCGCGCTCGCGAACCGTCTCCACGTCTTCCCGAAGGATCAGTCCAGCCACGACCGCGAGTCTAGGCGGCGACGACGACACCCCCGGCCCACCGACGGGCCAGCCGGTGGCAGGCGGTCACCGGTGCGGCGGCGCGACCAGCCGGGCGTGCCACCCCGCGGCGCTCACGTCCGTCAGCGAGGCCACCTGGTCGACGACGACCCGCAGCCGAGCGCCGTCGTCGGCCGCGGCGACCCAGTCCGCCGCGAACGGCGGCTCGAGCGAGATCGGGGCCCGGTCGCTGATCACGCGGACCAGGTCGAGCAGCATCTCGCGCTGGCGCTGGTAGAGCGGCTCGAGCTCGCGGGGGGCCATGACGTACGCCACCGCGAGGCCCTTGAGCACGAGGATCTCCGCGAGCGTGCCGTGCGGCACCACGAGCGACGCCGCGTACCGGGTCAACGGGCCGTGGCCGTACCGCTCCCGGGTGGCCTCCTCGGCCGACCCCGCGAACCGGCCTATCAGCTGGCTCGTCGCGTCCTTGAGCCCGGCCAGCGCGCCGCGCGAGCCGTCGAACGCCGGCCCCCACAGCTTGGTCGCCACGAGCCGGTCCATCGCTTCCTGCAAGCCGTCGCTGTCCACGGCGTGCCCGTACCAGGCGTGCACCGCGGCGACGATCCGGAGGCGCTCCTCCGCGCGCTCGAGCACCGCGAGGTCGAGCCGCCCACCGACGACGGCGTCCTCGACGTCGTGCACCGAGTAGGAGATGTCGTCGGCGAGGTCCATCACCTGCGCCTCGAGGCAGAGGCGGCCGGCGGGCGCGCCCTCGCGCAACCAGGCGAACACCTCGCCGTCGTCCTCGTAGACCCCGAACTTCGCCGTGGTGGTCCCGTCCGGGCGGCGTGGGCCGTGGCCCGCCCGCCAGGGGTACTTGACCGACGCGTCCAGGCTCGCGCGCGTGAGGTTGAGGCCGACGGCGCGGCCGGCCGGGTCGACGACCTTCGGCTCGAGCCGCGTGAGCAGCCGCAGCGTCTGGGCGTTGCCCTCGAACCCGCCGACGGCGAAGGACGCCTCCGCCAGGGCCCGCTCGCCGTTGTGGCCGAACGGCGGGTGCCCGAGGTCGTGCGCGAGGCAGGCGGTGTCGACCACGTCCGGGTCGCACCCGAGCGACTTGCCCAGCTCGCGGCCGACCTGCGCGACCTCGAGGGTGTGGGTCAGCCGGGTGCGCACGAAGTCGTCGCTCGCCGGACCGAGCACCTGGGTCTTGGCCCCCAGCCGGCGCAGGGCCGACGAGTGCACGATGCGTGCGCGGTCGCGCTCGAACGCCGTGCGGGACCGGGACTTGGGCTCCTCGAGCACCCACCGCGCACGGTCGGCGCGCGAGTAGCCGAGCTCGACCGGCACCGAGGCGCGCGTGCTGGACTCCGCCTCGCGCGCGCTGGACGGCGGGACGGGGGGCTGGCTGCGCGGGGAACTCTCGGGAGGCACGTTCGTCACCCTAACGACTCGGACACTCAGGCCAGACGCCACACCTGCACGCCCGGGCCGTCGCCGGGCAGGCGCAGCGCACCCGGGGTGACCCCGAGATCGGCCCCGCCGTACAGGTTCTGCGGGCTGGCGCCGGGCGCGAGCAGGTGGCGCGGCAGGTCGGCGCCGGTCCAGCCCGCGCGCGCGACGAGGACGAGCACGCGCTCGTCGGCCGTCTCGCGCAGGTAGGCGAGCGCGTCGTCGGCCACCACGGCCCAGCGCAGGCCGCCCTCGCGCAGCGCGCGCGAGCCCCGGCGCAGGGCGATCAACGACCGGTACATCGCGAACGTGCGCTCGTCCCAGCGGTCCGGCCGGTCCCAGGGCATCGGCTGCCGGCCGGACTCCCCGTTGGCGCCCGTGAGGCCGATCTCGTCGCCGGCGAAGATCGTCGGTGTGCCCGGGTAGGTGAACAGCAACCCGGCGGCCACCTCGACCAGGGCCCGGTCGCCCGTGATGGTCCGCACGCGCGGGGTGTCGTGCGACCCGAGCAGGTTCCACTGGTGGGCGGTGACGGCCCACGGGATCGCGGAGTCGAACTCGCGCATGGTCTGAACGACCTGTACGCCGCTGCGGCGCGGGATCGTGATCGGCAGCCCGAGGAACCCGAGGGTGGTCGCCTCCTCGACGAGCCACGTCCACAGCGGCCGCGTGAACGCCGAGTAGTTCATGTTCGCGTGCCAGCCATCCCCCGACAGGTCCAGCCCCGCGTCGTGGAAGTGCTCGCTGATCAGGACGGCGTCCGGGTTGAGGTCCGTCATGGTCGCCCGGATGGTGCGCGCGACGCCGTGGGTGAGGTCGTCCACGGCGTGCCGACCGGTCATGTTCGCGACGTCGATCCGCCAACCGTCCAGCGAGTAGGGCGGCTTGAGCCAGGCCCCGATGACGGACTCGGGGCCGTCGATCATGCGCCGGGCCAGGGCCGGGGCGCGGTAGTCCAGCTTCGGCAGCGAGGCGTGCCCGAGCCAGCTGACGTACCCCGGGGCGACGTCGGACCAGTAGTACAGCCCGGCCTCCTCGCTGGCGGCGTCGGCCTGCGCGCGGGTGAACCACTCGTGCGCGGCACCGGTGTGGTTCGTGGTGAGGTCGCCGACCAGGTGCATGCCGCGGCCGGTCAGCGCGCGGCGCAACGACGCGAGCGCCGCGTCGCCGCCGAGCAACGGGTCGACATGGTCGAACGAGCTCGCGTCGTAGCGGTGGTTGGAGCGGGCGGCGAAGAACGGCGTCAGGTAGACCGTCCCGATCCCGAGCCGCTCGAGGTGGTCCAGGTGGGCCTCGATGCCGCCCAGGTCACCACCGAAGAACTGCCGCGCCGTGCTCGGGCCCGACCCGATGGCGTCGTCGTCCCAGCGGGCCGGCTCGGCCCAGTCGGGCACCGGCCGGACGGCGTCGGACCGCGCGAACCGGTCGGGGAAGATCTGGTAGACGACGGTCTCGCTGAGCCAGGCCGGGGCCGGCGGGAAGACGGTGAGGCGGAAGTCGGCGGCGTCGGGCACGTCGCGCGCGTGCGTGCCGCGGCCGTTCAGCCAGGTGTACCCGCCGGGAGCGTCGAGCAGCGCGCGGTACTGCGTGACCGGGTTGTGCACCGGCACCTGCGCGACGTACCAGCGCTCGTCGTCGTCCGCGGAGTCGAGGACGGCCTCGACCATCCGCGGCTCACCGTCGCGCACCGTGCGGACCCACACGCCCCGCTCGGTGGCCGACGCCGGGACCCGGAACCGCACGGGCACCACGTCCCCGAGGGCGGGCGTGCCCGCGGGGACGTAGAGCTCGGAGCCGTCGTGGTGCGCGCCACCCAGCAGGTGGTGCGGTCCCGCCGAGTTCAGCGGGTACGAGTTCAGCGGGTCCGGGGCCTTCGGGTCAGGCACGGTCAGCCCTTGACCGAGCCCGCCGTGAGGCCGCCGACGATGTACTTCTGCAGGAAGAGGAACAGGATCAGCACCGGGATGGCCGCGATGACCGCGCCGGCGGCGAACAGGCCCCAGTTGGCGTCGAGCTGCTGCGAGACCCACCCGTACAGCCCGACCGCGAGGGTCCAGTTGCCCTCGGACTGCAGGACGATCCGCGCGATGATGAACTCCCCGAAGCTGAAGATGAAGGACAGCAGCCCCACCACCGCCAGGATCGGGGCGACCAGCCGCAGGATGATCGTCCAGTAGATCTGGGCGTGCGAGGCGCCGTCGAGCTTGGCGGCCTCGTCCAGCTCGCGCGGGATGGTGTTGAAGAACCCGTACATGAGGAACGTGTTCACGCCGAGCGAGCCGCCGAGGTACACGCAGATCAGGGCGAGCTTGCTGTTCAGGCCGAGGACCGGCACGACGTTCCCGAGGCCGAGCAGCATGAGGAAGACCGCCACGAAGGCGAGCATCTGCGGGAACATCTGGATGATGAGCAGCGCGGTCAACCCGCCGCGACGCCCGGTGAACCGGAAGCGGCTGAAGGCGTAGGCGGCGGAGGCCCCCATGAGGACGGTGCCGATGGCGGTCACGATCGCGACCACCAGGGTGTTGCCCATCCACGTCCAGAACAGGGTGTCGTTCAGAGCCGAGAAGTTCGCGCTGCTGACCTTGGCGAACAGCGAGTTCGACCCGGTGAGCGTGCCGTTCTCGGCGAGCGAGGCCGAGAAGAGGTAGACGAGCGGGAAGACGGCGTAGACCACGGCGATGACGCCGACGACGTGGCGCCAGCCGATCTCGCGGAACCACCGCTTGCGGCTCATCTTGTGCTGGTTCGCCAGGACGACGGGGGTGCGAGGAGCCTGCACGGTCGCAGTTGCCATGTCAGTTGATCTCCTCGAGCTTGCGGGTCTGCCGGAACGCGATCGCCGAGATGGTGCCGACGATCACGAAGATGACGATCGACAGCGCGCTCGCCAGGCCGTAGTCCTTGGCGGCGTTGCCGTCGACCCCGGAGATCGAGTACACCATCGAGATCAGGATGTCCGTGTTGCCGAGCGGCACCGAGGCGTCCGAGAACCGCGGCCCACCCTTGGTGAGCATGTAGATCAAGGTGAAGTTGTTGAAGTTGAACGCGAACGACGAGATCAGCAGCGGCGCGGTCGCGATGAGCAGCAGCGGCATCGTCACCGACTTCCAGGTCCGCAGCGGGCCGGCGCCGTCGATCTTGGCCGCCTCGATCACGTCGGTCGGGATGGACTGCAGCGCCCCGGTGCAGATGAGGAACATGTACGGGAAGCCGAGCCACAGGTTGACCCCGAGCACGGCGAGCTTGGCCAACCAGGGGTCGGTCAGCCACGGGATCTCCGCTCCGCCGAGCAGGATCTGGTTGACGAAGCCGAACTTGGTGTTGAGCATCCCCGACCACAGCAGCGCCGCCAGGAACCCGGGGATCGCGTACGGGACGATCATCAGCGTGCGGTAGATCTTGCGGCCCTTGACCCGCTCGTCGTTGAACACGATCGCGAAGAACAGGCCGAGCAGGAAGGTGGTGATGACCGACAGGCCGGCGAAGGCGATGGTCCAGACGAAGATCTTGAGGAACGGCGTCGAGTACCGCGGGTCGCCGAACGCCTTGATGAAGTTGTCGAACCCGACCAGCACGCGCCAGCCCACGCTGAGCTTGGAGCCGTCGGCCGCCTCGAACTGACCGTCCTCGTTCGGGGAGTAGACCGTGCCGGTGACCGAGTCGGTCATCGTGTCGGCCGTCTCGTCGTAGGACAGGGTCGAGATGAACACGTAGCCGCTGCGGGCGTCCTGGGTGCGGATCGAGCCGTCCGCGGGGTCGCTGGAGACCGGCACGCGCAGGTCCGTCACGTCCTTCTGCCGCTCCAGGATCTGTTGGCGACCGAGGATCTCGTAGCCGGGCACGGCGGTGACGACGCCGTCACTGACCTGGGCGTCCGGCACGGCGTCGAGCGGTGTCTCGGCGCGGCCGACGCGGACGTCGCCCTCGGTGGTGACGATCGCGAAGGCGAGCTGGTCGCCGTCGGCCAGGACCGTGAGCGGGTAGGCGTCCGACCCCTCGACGCGACGCTCGTTCTGGATGAGCAGGGCCTCGATCGCGTCGCCCTTGGTCGAGTTGTGCCCGTCGCCGTAGTTGGTGAAGGCGACGAAGCCCGTGAAGAGGATCACGAAGATCTGGTAGACGAGCAGGAACGCCAGGCCGGGAAGGATGTACTTCATCGGCAGCGCGCGCTTGCTGAAGTACACGTAGTTCGCCAGGACGAGCAGCGCGACCATGGACCACAGGATCCCGAACGACCCCTGCCCCCAGGCGGCCATGACGACGTAGACCCCCAGCGCGTCGACCATGGCGACCAGCAGCAGCTTCACCAGGAAGCCGCGGGAGAAGTTCTTGGCGTGGGACACGCCGGCCCGGCGCGCAGCCCGGCGCTCGGCCTTGCTGGACTCGGGGCCGTCGGGCGGCAGAACGACCGCAGGATCGTGCAGCTGCGGCAGCTGGGGGGAACTCATCCGTACCTCCGTGCGGGGGGCTGACGCCGGGACTCGCCCGACGTCGTCGTCGTGGGTGGTGCTGTGAAGCGTGCAGTGCGGCGACCCGTCGAGGCCTCGCCAACGCGCGTGGCGCGCAGCCGGTGGTGGGACCGGCTACGCGCCACGGGGAATCACTAGCGTTGCGGTGCGAACGAGATCAGGAGGCGTCGAGCGCGCCCTGGATGTCCGAGACCATCTTGGTCCAGGAAGCAACCGGCTCCTGGGCCCCACTGACGATCCCGGCCTCGGTGACGCCCCAGAAGGACCAGACCGAACCCATCTCGGGGATGGACGGCATCGGGACGGCGTCGGCACCGACGGCGCGGAAGCCGGCGGTGATCGGGTCGGCCGACGCGGTGTCAGCAGCGGCGATGAGCGCCGGCGGGCGGTTGCCAGCCTTGTACAGCGCGCCCTGGGCGTCCTCGGTCGACATGAAGTTGACGAGGAAGTCGTTGGCGAGCAGGACGTTCTTGCTCTTCGCGTTCACGTAGAAGCCGGCAACACCGACGAACGGCTGTGCAGGCTGGCCGCCCGCGCTCGGGATCGGGTCGATCGCGAGGTCAAGGCCGGGGAAGCTGTCGATCATCCACGGGCCACCGACGATGTACGGCGACTCACCGGCAGCGAAGGCCGCGACGGCGATGTCGTACGTGATGGCGGGGTCGAGGACCTTGGCCGCACCCTGAGCTGCGAGCCAGGACGCGAATGCGGTGCCCGGCTCGCCACCGAGGGCGAGCTCAGCGGCGTACGAGCCGTCCGCGTTCTGCGTGAACACGGGGGCGCCGAACGAGGTCTGCAGCGGGTACATCGTGTACGGGTCGCCCTCGGCGCCCATCTGCACGAGGATCGGGTACGTCTTGCCGGCTGCCTTGCCGGCGGTGATGGCGTCGTCCCAGGTGGCGGGGGCCGTGGCGGCGAGCGCCGTGTTGCGGATGAGCGCGATGTTCTCGACGGCGTACGGCAGGCCGTAGACCTGACCGTCCTGCGTGAAGGCCGAGATCGAGACGGGCTCGAAGTCCTTGACCTTGTCGCCGAGCTCGATCGGGGCGACGACGCCGTTCTTGGTCATCTCACCGAGCCAGTCGTGCGCACCGACGGTGATGTCGGGGCCCTCGCCGGTCGGGACCTGCGCGAGGAAGTCCGCGCGGATGTCGTCGAAGTTCTTCTGGACCAGCGTGACGGTGCTGCCGGTCTCCTTCTCGAAGGCGGCGGCGGCGGCCTCGACGGCCGGCTTCCGGGTCTCGTCGACCCAGATCGTCAGGCTGCCACCAGCGGCGGCGGCAGTGGTCTTCGCGTCGGCAGCCGGGGCGTCGGTCGAGCTCGAGCAGGCCGCAAGCGACAGCGCGGTTGCGAGCACGGCCACGAGACTGATGCTTCGTCGCATCGTGAGTTCTCCAAGCGATGGGGTGTGTTGGCCGACGGTGAGCGAGCGCTCCGTTGACCCTGATGGACTTGACGGTAATCTCGTTGCTGGCTTGTTGCAAGCCGTTGCGGTAAATTTCAGGTAACGTTTTCATCAGTCGCCGGGGACCCTGGCGGCCAACAGCCAGACGAGAAGGCCCGGTGTCCTCTACGCTTCCGCACGTGCGAACCCGACTGACCGATGTTGCCGAGCAGGCGAATGTCAGCACCGCCACGGTGTCGCGGGTCCTGAACGGCAAGCAGGGCGTCTCGTCGCAGACCCGCCAGGCCGTGCTCGCCGCCCTCGACATGCTGGGCTACGAGCGACCCGAGAAGCTGCGGGCGCGCGCCGCCGGGCTGGTCGGGCTGATCGTCCCCGAGCTCACGAACCCGGTCTTCCCCACGTTCGCGCAGTACATCGAGTCGATGCTGTCCGTGCGCGGCTACACGCCGCTGCTGTGCACCCAGTCCCCCGGCGGCACCACGGAGGACGAGTACGTGGAGATGCTCCTCGAGCACGACGTCGACGGGATCGTGTTCGTCTCCGGCCTGCACGCCGACACCTCCGCGAGCCGCGAGCGGTACCACCGCCTGCGCAGCCGCGGCCTGCCGATCGTGCTGATCAACGGCTACGCGGAGGGCGTCGACGCCCCTGCGATCTCCTCGGACGACGGAGCGGCGATGGATCTCTCCGTGCGCCACCTCGTCGCCCTCGGGCACCGCACCATCGGGCTGGCGATCGGACCGGACCGGTTCGTGCCGGCCCAACGCAAGGTCGTCAGCTTCGCGGAGAACCTGCGCCGCCACCTCGGGGTCACCGACGCCGCGAGCCACATCGTCTCGACGCTGTTCACCGTCGAGGGTGGGCAGGCCGCGGCCGGCGAGCTCATCGCCTCCGGCCACACCGCGATCGTGTGCGGCTCGGACCTCATGGCGCTCGGAGCGATCCGGGCGGCGCGGGCCCGCGGGCTGCGCGTCCCGGAGGACATCTCCGTCGTCGGCTACGACGACTCCCCGCTGATGGCGTTCACCGATCCGCCGCTCACCACGGTGCGCCAGCCGGCGCTCGCGATGGGTGAGGCGGCGGTCGCCACGCTCGTGGCCGAGATCAGCGGCACGCGCGGGCTGCGGACCGAGCTGCTGTTCCACCCCGAGCTCATCGTGCGGGGTTCGACCGGGGCTGCACCCGTCGTAGCCTGATTCTTTCCCTTTCTCCGATTGGCTCTTTCGTGACCCCCCAGACGACCGTCCGCTCCGCTGCGCCCTCGACCGCGCTCGTCCACGCCGCGCAGGCGCCCGGCGGGCAGTGGTGGCGGCACGCCGTCATCTACCAGGTCTACCCGCGGTCGTTCGCCGACGGTTCGGGCGACGGGATCGGCGACCTGCCCGGGATCACCGCGCGGCTCGACCACCTCGTGGCCCTCGGTGTCGACGCGATCTGGCTGTCGCCGTTCTACCGCTCCCCCCAGGCCGACGCCGGCTACGACGTCGCCGACTACCGCGCGGTCGACCCGATCTTCGGCACGCTCGCCGACTTCGACGCCCTGCTCGCCCGGGCGCACGGCCTCGGGCTGCGCGTCATCGTGGACCTCGTGCCGAACCACACCTCGGACGAGCACGACTGGTTCACCGCCGCCCTGGCGTCGTCGTCGGGCAGCCCGGAGCGCGCGCGGTACCTCTTCCGGCCGGGTACGGGCGTCGACGGCGCCGAGCCGCCGAACAACTGGAAGTCGATCTTCGGCGGCCGGGCCTGGACCCGGGTCCCCGACGGCGAGTGGTACCTGCACCTGTTCGACACCAAGCAGCCGGACCTCGACTGGGACAACCCCGAGGTGCGGGCCGAGTTCGAGGACGTGCTGCGGTTCTGGCTCGACAAGGGCGTGGACGGGTTCCGGATCGACGTCGCGCACGGTCTGGTCAAGGAGGCGGGGCTGCCCGACTGGGACGGGGACACCAGCATGATCGACGGTGCCGATGGTGCCGTCGATGCCGACGATGCCGCGGACGGCTCCACCGGTGCCCGCGACCCCGGCCCGATGTTCGACCAGGAGGGCGTGCACGAGATCTACCGCGCCTGGCACCGCGTGCTCGCGGAGTACGACGGCGATCGCGCGCTCGTCGCCGAGGCCTGGGTCGAGCCGCTCGCGCGGCTCGCCCGCTACGTCCGCGCCGACGAGATGCACCAGGCGTTCAACTTCTCGTTCCTCACCACGGGCTGGAACGCTCCGGCGCTGCGCACCGTGGTGACCGCCTCGCTGGAGGCGAGCGACGCCGTCGGCGCCCCCACCACCTGGGTGCTGTCGAACCACGACACGGTGCGGCACACGTCGCGGCTCGGGCTGGCCGAGCCCAACGCGCGCCCGAACGGCATCGGGCACGACGACGAGCAGCCCGACGAGGCGCTCGGACTGCACCGGGCCCGCGCCGCGACGCTGATCATGCTGGCGCTGCCCGGATCGGCCTACCTCTACCAGGGCGAGGAGCTCGGGCTGCCGGAGCACACCGCGCTCGACGACGACCTGCGCCAGGACCCCGCGTGGTGGCGGTCGGGGCACTCCGAGCGCGGCCGCGACGGGTGCCGCGTGCCGCTGCCGTGGGCCACGGCCGAGCCCGGCTTCGGCTTCTCCGCGACGGGGGCGACCTGGCTGCCGCAGCCGGCGTCGTGGTCCGCGTACGCCCTCGACGCGCAGCAGGGCGCGGCCGGGTCGACCTACGAGATGTACCGCGCGGCCCTGGCCCTGCGGCGTGACCTCGACCTCGGCGCGGGCTCGCTCGCGTGGGCCGAGCTCCCGCAGGGCGTCGACGCGTCGGTCCTCGCGCTGGTCAACTCCGGGGTGCTCGTGCTCGCCAACCTCGGCAGCACCCCGGTGCCGCTGCCGGCGGGCGCGACCGTGCTCGTCTCGAGCGGGCCGCTCGCGACCGCGAAGGCGACGGCGGGCGTCGTCGTCGGCCAGGAGGCGGTCACGCTCGTGCCGAGCGACACGACGGTCTGGGTCCGGCTAGCCCCCTGAGACGCTGAGCTCCGCCTGCTCCAGCGCGCGCCGGAAGTCGTCGGAGAGGTCGCGCGAGGCGAGCCAGCCCTCGGGCAGCGACACCTTCTTCGGTGACCCGGCGCGGCCGCGCGGCCCCTCGGCCGGCTCGCCCGGGTAGGGCTGGTCGAGGTCGAGGGAAGCGAGCAGGTCGTCGAGCTCCATCAGCGTCGAGACGAGCCCGAGCGAGCGCCGCAGGTCGCCGCCGACGATGTAGCCCTTGAAGTACCAGGCCATGTGCTTGCGCATCTCGCGCAGCGCCTTGCCCTCCTCGCCGAACGTCTCGACCATCAGCTCGGCGTGCCGGCGCACGACGACGGCCACCTCGCGCACGTTGGGGCGCACCCGCACGTCCGAGCCGGCGAATGCGGCCGCCAGGTCGGCGAACAGCCACGGGCGCCCCTGGCACCCCCGGCCGACGACGACGCCGTCGCACCCGGTCTGGGTGACCATGGCGACCGCGTCCTCGGCCGACCAGATGTCGCCGTTGCCGAGCACGGGGATGTCGGTGACCGCCTCCTTGAGGCGCGCGATCGCCTCCCAGTCGGCGCTGCCGGAGTAGTAGTCCGCCGCGGTCCGCGCGTGGAGCGCGACCGCCGCGACGCCGACGTCCTGCGCGACGAGCCCCGCCTCGAGGTACGTCAGGTGGTCTTCATCGATGCCCTTGCGCATCTTGAGCGTGACCGGGACCCCGTACGGGGCCGCCGCGTCCACCGCGGCGCGCACGATCGAGGCGAACAGGTCCCGCTTCCACGGCAGCACGGCGCCGCCGCCCTTGCGGGTGACCTTGGGGACCGGGCAGCCGAAGTTGAGGTCGATGTGATCGGCGCGGTCCTCCGAGGCGATCATCCGCACCGCTGCGCCGACCGTC
This sequence comes from Pengzhenrongella phosphoraccumulans, assembly GCF_045689905.1. Lineage (NCBI taxonomy): Bacteria > Bacillati > Actinomycetota > Actinomycetes > Micrococcales > Pengzhenrongella > Pengzhenrongella phosphoraccumulans. The sequence continues at coordinate 714,926 of NZ_CP144210.1, forward strand.
GCGGGGTCGACGCCGTAGATCTGCACGGACCGCGGCCGCTCGTCGGGCTCGTGCGCGATGATGCGCAGCGACTCCTCGCCGCGCTCGACGAGCGCCCGGGAGGTCACCATCTCCGCGACGTAGAGCCCGGCGCCGCTCTCGCGGCACAGCCGCCGGAACGCGGCATTGGTCACGCCGGCCATGGGCGCGAGCACCACGGGCGTATCGACGGTGAGCGCGCCGATCCGCAGGGGCGGCAAGAGGGAAGGCGCAAGAGTCACGCCCCCATCCTCCCCCACCCCCGACCGCAGCCGCCAACCCCACCCGCCAACCCCAGCCGCCGAACTCGGAGGTTTGGCGTGAACTCGGACACCGTGGTGTCCGAGTTCGACGCAAACCTCCGAGTTCGGCGGGGGTGTTGGCGTTCTGGGAGGTGGGGGTTTACGCGCCGAGGAGGCGGGGAGCCAGGTAGGTGGCCACCTGGTCCAGCGCGACGCGTTCTTGGGCCATCGTGTCGCGGTGGCGGATCGTGACGGCCTGGTCTTCCAGGGTGTCGAAGTCGACAGTGATGCAGAACGGCGTGCCGATCTCGTCCTGGCGGCGGTAGCGGCGCCCGATGGCCCCGGCGTCGTCGAACTCGACGTTCCACAGGCCTCGCAGCTCGGCCGCGAGGTCGCGCGCCTTGGGCGACAGCGCCTCGTTGCGGCTCAGGGGCAGGACGGCGGCCTTGACCGGCGCCAGCCGCGGGTCGAGCTTGAGCACCGTGCGCACGTCGACGCCGCCCTTGGTGTTGGGCGCCTCGTCCTCGGTGTACGCCTCGACGAGGAACGCCATCAGCGACCGGGTGAGGCCGGCCGCGGGCTCGATCACGTACGGCACCCAGCGCTCGTTCTTGGCCTGGTCGAAGTACGACAGGTCCACCCCAGAGTGCTCGGTGTGCGTCTTGAGGTCGAAGTCCGTGCGGTTCGCGATGCCCTCGAGCTCGCCCCACTCGCTGCCCTGGAAGCCGAAGCGGTACTCGATGTCGACGGTCCGCTTGGAGTAGTGGGACAGCTTCTCGGTCGGGTGCTCGAACAGGCGCAGGTTGTCCCGCGAGATGCCCAGGCCCGTGTACCAGTCGGTGCGCGCGTCGATCCAGTACTGGTGCCAGGTCTCGTCCGTGCCCGGCTCGACGAAGAACTCCATCTCCATCTGCTCGAACTCCCGCGTGCGGAAGATGAAGTTTCCGGGGGTGATCTCGTTGCGGAAGGACTTGCCGATCTGGCCGATGCCGAACGGCGGCTTCTTGCGGCTCGTGGTGACGACGTTGGCGAAGTTCACGAAGATGCCCTGCGCGGTCTCGGGCCGCAGGTAGTGCAGGCCGGACTCCTCCTCGACGGGGCCGAGGTACGTCTTGAGCATCATGTTGAAGTCGCGCGGCTCGGTCCAGCCGCCGCGGTTGCCGCAGTTGGGGCACGCGAGGTCGGCGATGCCGTTCTCCGGCTCGCGGCCCTTCTTCTCGACGTAGGCCTCGACGAGGTGGTCCGCGCGGAAGCGCTTGTGGCAGCTGGTGCACTCGGTCAGCGGGTCGGTGAAGACCCCGACGTGGCCGGAGGCCTCCCAGACCTTGCGCGGCAGGATCACCGAGGAGTCGAGCCCGACGATGTCGTCGCGGCTCTGGACCATGGTGCGCCACCACTGCTTCTTGATGTTCTCCTTCAGCTCGACGCCGAGGGGCCCGTAGTCCCAGGCCGACCGCGTACCGCCGTAGATCTCCCCCGAGGGGAAGACGAAGCCGCGGCGCTTGGCCAGGGAGATGACGGAATCAAGACGAGAGGGCGCAGCCACGGGAGTGATCACCTTTGCGTTCGAGGCCCCGACCTGGCTGGGCGGGACGGACAGCACAGGCTACCGGGACCGCGGCGGCACCTCGAGATCGACCCGCGCCACGGGCGCCCGTTTTGACAATGATTCTCAAAAGATTGAGAATCATCCTCATGAACAGATCCCTGCGGGCGCTGCCTGTCCTCGCCGCCGCCTGCCTCCTGCTCACCGCGTGCACCGCAGGGAGCCAGTCCGCGAGCGGCGCCGGCACCTCGGGCCAGGTCCAGGTGCTCGCGTCGTTCTACCCGCTGCAGTACGTCACCCAGAAGGTGGGTGGCGACCTCGTCACGGTCAGCTCGCTGACGCCGCCCGGCGCCGAGCCGCACGACGTCGAGCTCTCCCCGCGCGAGGTCCGGTCCGTGGGCGAGAGCGACCTGGTGGTGTACCTGTCCGGGTTCCAGAGCGCGGTCGACGCCGCGATCGCTGCCCGTGAGCCCGCACACCTGGTCGACGCCGCCGACACGGTCCACCTGGTCAAGGGTCACGTCGGCCAGGAGAAGAGCGCGCTCGACCCCCACTTCTGGCTCGATCCGCAACGCCTGGCGTCGCTCGCCGAGCCGGTCGCGGCGGCGCTCACCGCGGCCGACCCGGCCCGCGGCGACAGCTACGCCGCGAACGCCACCGCGCTCACGGCCGACCTCACCGCCCTCGACGCCGAGTTCACGACGGGCCTCGCCACGTGCGAGCGGCGCGTGATCGTGACGTCGCACCAGGCCTTCGGCTACCTCGCCGACCGGTACGACCTCACGCTCGTGGGCATGTCGGGCCTCGACCCCGAGGCCGAACCGTCACCCGCCCGGCTCCGGGAGATCGGCGACGTCGTGCGCAAGGAGGGCGTGACCACGATCTTCTCCGAGCAGCTCGTCAACCCCAAGGTCGCCCAGACACTCGCCTCCGACCTCGGGATCACCTCCGCCGTGCTCGATCCGGTCGAGAGCCTGACGGACCCCAACTCCGACTACCGTGGCGTCATGGAGAAGAACCTCACCGTCCTGCGCGCCGCCCTCGCGTGCCAGTGATCCCGGCCGTCCAGGCCCGCGGAGTGCGGGTCGTGCTCGACGGGAACGAGATCCTGCGCGGGATCGACCTGCTCGTGCACGACGGCGAGGTCGTGGCGCTGCTCGGCGCGAACGGGTCGGGCAAGTCGACCCTCGTGCGGGCGCTTGTCGGCGCCGTGCCGCTCGAGTCGGGCGAGGTCGAGCTGCTCGGCCAGCCGCTCGGCCGCTCGGTCGCGTGGGACCGCATCGGCTACGTGCCCCAGCGGGTCAGCGCCGCCACCGGCGTCCCGGCCACGGCCGGCGAGGTCGTCACCTCCGGCCTGCTGCACGGCCACCAGCTCCGCCCGCCGCGCCACGCGCGCCGCCTCGTGCTCGACGCCCTCGAGCTCGTCGGGCTCACCCACCACCTCGACCGCCCGGTGCGCGAGCTGTCCGGCGGGCAGCAGCAACGCGTGCTGATCGCCCGCGCCCTGGTGCGGGACCCCGCCCTGCTGGTGCTGGACGAGCCCGTCGCGGGCGTCGACCTGCCGAGCCAGGAGGTGTTCGCCCACACCCTGGGCGAGTTGACCGCCCGCGGCCGGACCGTCATCGTCGTGCTCCACGAGCTCGGCGCGATCGCCCCGCTCGTGCAGCGCGCCGTCGTCCTGCGCCACGGCGCCGTCGTGCACGACGGCGCCCCGCCGTCGCCCGCGCGCGAGCACGGCGCCCCCGACCACGACCACGTGCACCCGCACGACCCCGACGAGATCTTCGCGGACACCGGCATCGCCGGCCTGAGGTGGGAGCCGTGATCGGCGACGAGATCGCCGGGATGCTCGGCGACCCCCTGATGCAGCGCGCCCTGCTCGCCGCGCTGCTCGTCGGTCTCGCCGCGCCCGTCATCGGCACCTACCTCGTCCAGCGCCGCCTGAGCCTGCTCGGCGACGGCATCGGCCACGTCGCGCTGACCGGGGTCGCGCTCGGCTGGCTGGTGGGCAGCGCGATGAACCTCGCTCCGCACGACCTGCTCGCGGTCCCCGGCGCGATCGTCACCGCCATCATCGGCGCCGTCGTGATCGAGCTGGTCCGCGAGCGCGGACGCACCAGCGGCGACGTCGCGCTCGCGCTGCTGTTCTACGGCGGGATCGCCGGCGGCGTGCTCCTCATCTCGATCGCGGGCGGCACGAACGCCAACCTGATGGCCTACCTGTTCGGGTCGATCTCGACCGTGTCGACCGCGGACCTGTGGCTCACCGTGATCCTCACCGCGATCATCCTGGTCGTCGGCATCGGCCTGCGGACCGCGCTGTTCGCCGTCTGCCACGACGAGGAGTTCGCGCGCGCCGCCGGGCTGCCCGTGCGGGTGCTCAACATCACGATCGCGGTCATCGCGGCCCTCACGGTCACCGTGTCGATGCGCGTGGTCGGGCTGCTGCTGGTCAGCGCGCTGATGATCGTGCCGGTCGCCGTGGCCCAGCTCGTCGCGTCGTCGTTCCGGCACACGATGGGCCTGGCCATGGGGATCGGGGTCGCGGTGTGCGTCACCGGCCTGTCGATCACCTACTGGCAGGACCTGTCCCCCGGCGCCACGATCGTCGTGCTCGCGATCGGCGTGTACACGCTTGTCGCGCTCGCCCGGCCCCTGCTCCGGCACTCCCGGGCGCACGACCCGCACCCCCAGGTGCCCGACGACGTCGAGGTCGCGGCGTGAGCCCGACGGCGACCGGGCCGTCGACGCGGTCGCACTGACATGGACGGGATCCCGCCGGTCCTCGGGCTGGACACGCTGACGTTCCCCGCCCTCGTCGCGGCGCTGTTCGTCATCGTCCTCGCGCGCGCGCAGGGGACCTACTGGCTGGGGCGTGCGGTCACGGCGAGCACGCGCCGGCTCCGCACCGGCCACGAGCGCCACGACGGCCGCTGGTCCCGCTTCGAGGTGCGGGTCGAGCGCTGGTCGCACGGTCCCGGCGGGCGGCGGGCGACCGCCCTGCTGCATCGGTGGGGACCGGTCGCGGTCACCCTGAGCTTTCTCACCGTCGGGATCCAGACGGCGGTCAACGGGACGGCCGGACTGACCCGGATGCCGTTCCTGCGCTACCTCACGGCCATGCTGCCCGGCTGCCTCGCCTGGGCGCTCATCTACGCGACCGTGGGGTTCGCCGCGTTCTACGGCACGGTCGCGCTGGCCGCGCGCTCTCCCTGGGCACTCGCCGGCGGGCTCGTCGCGGTGGCCGTCGGCATCGCGGCGCTCGTGGTGCGGCGCCGGCGCCGGGTCGAACAATCCGCCGCGGTCGACCGGCTCGCCGCGGTCAGCGACGACACGCCCTGACGACGCCTCGCCCGTTGCGCGGTCAGGTCGTCCCGGCGGCGTCGACGGCGCCGCCGTACCGGCGGTCACGCCGCGCGTAGGTCTCCACCGCGCGCCACAACGAACGCCGGTCCACGTCCGGCCAGAGCTCGTCGAGGAACACGTACTCGGCGTAGGCCGCCTGCCAGATCATGAAGTTCGACGTGCGCTGCTCCCCGGACGTCCGCAGGAACAGGTCGACGTCGGGCAGGTCCGGCTCGTCGAGGTACGCGGCCACGGTCTTCTCGGTGACCTTCTCCGGGTCGAGCCGTCCCGCGGCGACCTCGCGCGCGATCGCCTTGGCGGCGTCGGCCACCTCCGCGCGGCCGCCGTAGTTGACGCACATGGTGAGCGTGCAGACCGTGTTGTCGATCGTCAGGCGCTCGGCCTCCTCGAGCTCGGTGATCACCGAGCGCCACAACCGCGGCCGGCGGCCCGCCCAGCGGACCCGCACGCCCCAGTCGTGCATCACGTTGCGCTGGCGCCGCAGCACGTCCCGGTTGAACCCCATGAGGAACCGCACCTCATCCGGTGAGCGCTTCCAGTTCTCGGTCGAGAACGCGTACGCGGACACGTGCCGGACGCCGATCTCGATGGCCCCGGCGACGACGTCGAGCAGGGCGGCCTCGCCCGCGGCGTGCCCGGCGGTCCGCGGCAGGCCGCGGGCGTTGGCCCACCGGCCGTTGCCGTCCATGACGATGGCGACGTGCTGCGGGACGAGCTCACGCGGGATCTCGGGCGGCCGCGCACCGGACGGGTGCGGCGGTGGCGGGACGACGACGTGCTGCGGCAGCTTCCCGGCCCGACCCTCGCCCGTGCGCTCGCGGGCCATCAGACGCGCTCGACGAGGTGCATCGAGCGCAGCTGGCGTTCGAGGTGGAACTGCAGGAACGCCGCCACCAGGCCGTCCGCCTCACGGCGGTGCCGGTCGACACTCACGTCCGCAGTCCCCCAGTCGCCGCTCAGCAGCGCCGCGAGCAGCATGAACGTCTCAGGTGCCGGGGCCGCCGCCCCCGGCGCACGACAGGCCCCGCACACGGCACCACCCTGCGCGACGGCGAACGAGTGGTGCGGTCCCGGGGTCCCGCACCGGGCGCAGTCGGTGAAGCTCGGCGCCCAGCCCGCGATCGACAGGGCCCGCAGCAGGTAGGAGTTGAGCACGAGGCCGGGAGCGTGGGCACCCTCGGCGAGCGAGCGCACTGCGCTCACCAGCAGCCGGAACTGCGGCGGCGCGGGCTCCTTCTCCGCCTCGACGAGGCGCTCGGCCGTCTCCAGCATCGCTGTCCCGGCGGTGTACATCGCGTAGTCCTGGCACACCGGCCGGGCGAACGCCGCGATCGTCTCGACCTGCGTGACGATGTCGAGGCTGCGGCCCGCGTGCAGCTGGAGGTCGACGAGCATGAACGGCTCGAGCCGGGCCCCGAACCGGGACGTCGTTCGGCGTACGCCCTTGCCCACCGCACGGACCTTGCCGTGGGTGTGCGTCAGGAGGGTGACGATGCGATCGGCCTCGCCCAGCTTCTGGGTGCGGAGCACGATCGCCTCGTCGCGGTAGAGGGGCACTGGGCCATTATTCTCTGTGCCGCCCACATCGGCGCACGCCCCACGCCCACCGGACGGATCAGACCGGCATCCGCACCCCGACGACGAGGCGGTCCCGACCCCGCTCCTTGGCGTCGTGCAGCGCGGCGCTGACCGAGGTGAGCAGGTCGGCCGGGTCGACGCCCGACACGACCCCGACCGAGACCGTGATCGCGAGGCCCGGGGCGAGAGAGGCCCATTCGTGCGTGCGGACGACGTCGAGGATCCGCTGGGCGAGCCCCACCGCGGCCTTCTGCGCTCCCCTCGCCGAGCCCGCGGTGTGCGGGTCGAGGAGCACGAGGAACTCGTCCCCGCCGTAACGCACCAGGCGATCCTCGGAGCGCGAGGCGCGCCGCAGGAGCTGGACCAGCCGGACCAGCACCTGGTCGCCGACGACGTGCGAGTAGGAGTCGTTGACGCCCTTGAAGTTGTCGACGTCGACGAAGACCGCCGAGAGCGGGACGAGCGGACCCGCGAGCACGTCCTCGAGCACGCGGCGGTTGCTCGCTCCCGTGAGCGCGTCCAGGCGGCTGAGCTGCGTCATCTGAGCACCCTCCTCGATGAGCCGGTGCACCCGCATCCGGCTCTGGAGGTTGTCGAACCGGGCCTCACGCTCGGACCACTGGCTGATGGCCAGGCGCTGATACATCGCGTACGAGCGGCTCACCGCGGGGTGGTCGCCGAACTGGCGCACGTACATCCGCATGAGAGCGGCGTCGGCGATGGTCATCCAGGTCGTCCGCCGCTCGCCGACGGCGATCTTGCGCAGCCGGAGCAGGTGGTCCTGGGCCTCGTCGAACCGGCCGACCTCGATCAGCGCGGTAGCGAACGCGAAGTGCGCGAGCAGCCGCTCGACCCGCTCGGTGCGCAGCTCGTCGCGCAGCAGCAGTGCCGGGATGACCTCGAGGGCGGAGTCCGTGTCGCCGAGCATGGTCGAGGCGAACACCTCACCCGCGAGGGCGAAGGTCTCGAACGCCGTCCGCCCGGTCTGGGCCACCAGCCGGCGGAGCCAGACCGCGCGCGAGGCGCACACCGCGAACTGCCGCGACGCCGCCGCCGTCTCACCGATGACCTGCAGCGCGAGACCCCACTCGGCCACGGTGTGCAGCGAGTCGGCCACGATCGTGATCGCGTCCCACGGCTTCAGGCGCGCGATCATGCGGCGCAGCTGCTTGTCGCTCGCCTCGAACAGCTCGACCCGGCGCAGCGAGAGCGCGATGGCGCCGCTCGCGGAGACCTGGTTGTAGTCGCGACCGTCGAACACCCCGAGCATCACGGACGCGCGCGCGAGCAGGTCGAGCGCGCCCGCGCTGTCGCCGCGCCCCGAGTGCGCGTTCGCCTTCAGCGCCAGCGCCTTGGCCTGCCAGAACGTCCGCAGATCGTCCCGCGAGAGCTCGAGCAGCAGCTCGGCGCACTCCGACGCCTCGTCGCCGCGGCCCAGCTCGTTCGCGGCGATGCCCCGGATGTAGAGCGCGTAGCGCAGGGTCTGGTCATCCCCGGCCGCTTCGGCCAGCGCCGCCAGCGCGCGGCAGCGCAGGATCGCTCCTGGCGTGTCGCCGTCCTGGTAGACCGAGTGAGCCTCGTCGCACAGCGCGTCGTAGACCCCGAACTCGCCCACGAGCACGAGCTGGTGTCCCGGTGCGGCCCCCCGGCCCGTTGCCCCCATCACACCTGGTCTATCGGCCGACGCCACTCCCAGGTGAGGAAAGGTGACATCTTTCATCCGTCACCTGGGAGGGCCGTCTCACCCTGTGGACCAGCGGGTCAGCGCTCGGCGCGGTTGACCGCCGAGATGATCGCCTTGAGGGAGGCGGTGGTGATCGACGGGTCGATCCCCACGCCCCAGAGCACCTTGTCCCCGACCGCGCACTCGACATAGGCGGCGGCCGTGGCGTCGCCACCCTCGGACAGCGCGTGCTCGGCGTAGTCGAGCACGGAGACCTCGACCCCGACCTTGGTGAGCGCATCCACGAATGCCGCGATCGGGCCGTTCCCGACACCTTCGAGCGTGAGCTCACGATCGCCGTCGGTCAGGTCGACGCTGAGCGTGTCCGGACCGTCGCCGCCGCTCGACGCGCGGGTGCCGCGGAGCGCGAACCGGCCCCACTGCTCGAGCACGCTGGTCGGCCCGACCGGCAGGTACTCGTCGGAGAAGATCGTCCACAGGTCGTCTGCGGTGACCTCGCTGCCGGACGTGTCGGTGAACGCCTGCACCGCGCGCGAGAACTCGATCTGCAGCCGACGCGGCAGGTCCAGGTTCCGCTCGCTCTTCATGAGGTAGGAGATGCCGCCCTTGCCGGACTGCGAGTTGACCCGGATCACGGCCTCGTAGGTGCGGCCGACGTCCTTCGGGTCGATCGGCAGGTAGGGCAGCGCCCAGATCAGCTCGTCGGACGTGATTCCCGCCGCGGCCGCCTCGGCGTCGCGCGCCTCGAACGCCTTCTTGAGCGCGTCCTGGTGCGATCCGGAGAACGACGTGTACACGAGGTCCCCGCCGTACGGGTGCCGCGGGTGGACGTCCATCTGCGTGCAGTGCTCCACCGTGCGACGGATCTCGTCGATGTCCGACAGGTCGAGCTTCGGGTCGATCCCCTGGCTGAACAGGTTCAGGCTCAGCGTGACGAGATCGACGTTCCCGGTGCGCTCGCCCTGGCCGAACAGGCAGCCCTCGACGCGGTCGGCGCCGGCCATCATCGCCAGCTCGGCGGCGGCGACGGCGGTCCCGCGGTCGTTGTGCGGGTGCACCGAGATCGCGATGTGCTCGCGGCGGGTGAGGTTGCGGCTCATCCACTCGATCTGGTCCGCGTAGGTGTTCGGCGTCGCCCGCTCGACCGTGGCCGGCAGGTTGAGGATGATCTCGCGACCGGCCTCGGGCTGGTACACGTCCATGACCGCCTCGCACACCTCGAGCGCGAACTCCAGCTCGGTATCCGTGAAGATCTCGGGCGAGTACTCCAGCCCGAAGACCGTCTCGTCGGTGAGCAGCTTCTCGGCGAAGTCGACGACGTCCTGGGTGCCCTTGATCGCAAGGTCCTTCGTCGCGTCGCGGTCGTTGCGGAAGACGACCTCGCGGAACACGGGTGCCGTCGCGTTGTACACGTGCACCGTTCCCCGCGCGGTCCCGATCAGCGAGGACACGGTCCGCTCGATGAGGTCCGTGCGCGCCTGGGTCAGCACCGAGATGGTCACGTCGTCGGGGATCGCGCCGTCCTCGATGATCGAGCGCACGAAGTCGAAGTCGGTCTGGCTCGCGGCCGGGAACCCGACCTCGATCTCCTTGAACCCCATCCGGACGAGCAGGTCGAACATGCGGCGCTTACGGCGCGGGTCCATCGGCTCGATCAGGGCCTGGTTGCCGTCGCGCAGGTCGGTCGACAGCCACCGCGGGGCCTGCGTGATGATGGTGGAGGGCCACGTCCGCGTCGACAGGTCGTACCCGTCGAGCCCGGCGAACGGGCGGTACTTGCGGATCGGCATCACGGTGGCCTGCTGAGCGGTGCGCACCTGGGAGTCGTGTCTCATCGTCGGTTTCCTTCAGTTCGTCGGATCGGCCGGGGCACGACGACCTCCGCGACGAGGGACCGGCCGGTCAGACCTCGTCGCGGCGACGAAGAAGGAGTCGCTGCCTGGGTGCATCCACATTTCGCAGAATACACGCCGACCTCGGCCCGCAGGCTCGAGTCAGCCCATCGAGACGAGATCCCGGTCCGTCCAGACCAGCATCCGACCGCCGACGACGGCGACCCGGCTCGCCCGCGGCGGCAGCGCGGCCGTCCACTGCACGCGACCGTCCGCCGGGTCGACGGCGGTGATCACCGCGCCGCGCTCCGCGTCGAACTGCGGCACGAGCGCCAGGCGGCCGTCGGTGAGGATCTGCTTGGCATGGTTGCCCATCGGGACCGGCAGGCTCCACAGCTGCCGGCCGGTCTGGGCGTCGTACGCCCGCAGCTCGCGATTGGCGAACTCGAGCACCCGCCCGTCGAGCACCAGGGCGCTCCCCCAGGACGCGGCACCGGCCGACCACAGCCACTGCCCCGTCTTGGCGCCGAGCGCGACCAGGCCACCCTGGCCGGCGGGGACGGTCAGCAGCACGTTCGGCGCCGAGCCGTCGTCGACCACGGGGTCCAGGACCGGTCCGGGGATCGGGAAGCCGTCGCGCGCATCGGTGGTGGACACGGTCCCGTAGTCCTCGTCGCTCAGGCCGACTCCGCCCGCCTCCCCCACCGCGAACGACCCGTTCGGCAGCACGGAGACCTCCAGCCCCCAGCCGCCGCGCACGGCCCAGTCGCCGCCCTGGAGGTGCCACTCGCCGAGGAGAGCACCATCCGCCGCGAACGCCCAGGTGACCGGCCCGTTCGCCACGACGACCCCGTTGTTGACGATCGGGTACAGCCAGGCGGGCCCCGAGCCGGGCGTGCGCAGCGGCGCCGGGCTGCGGAACTCCCAGCGGACCGCCCCCGTCAGCGGGTCCTGCCGGGTCACGGCCGCCCGCCCGTCGGGCAGCACCTCGGTCACCACGGCGTCGGACCCGAACGACGCGACACCGGTGTTGTCGCTGCGCAGCTCGCGATCCGCCACCTGCCGGCCGGTGTCCATCGCCAGCACGACCAGCCGGTTCGGCGCTGCCCCCTGCGGGTCGTCGTGCGCCGCGGCGGTCGCCTGCGGGTCGCGGGTCGCGCCGTCGGGCACGACGCCCTTGCCGACCAGGCAGACCAGGTGGGCGTCGTCGGTGTCGGGGGGCACGCACGTGACGCTGCCGCCCGCGGTGACGGACGGGAACGAGGTCCGCCAGACCTGCTCGCCGGTCGCGCCGTCGAGGGCGGTCAGCCCGAGCGTCCCGGCGGCGTCCCGCCCGAACACCACGACGCGGTCGCCGACGCCCAGGACCTCACCCCACCCCAGCGCCGGAGCGCGCCACCGCTCGTGCAGCGAGGCGTCCACCGGGGCGAGCACCCCGGGCAGGTCGGCGAGGCGTGCGGCCCGCTGCCGGACGCGCAGGCCGGGGATGGCGGCGCCGAGGACGAGCAGCACCACCAGGGACACGATCAGCGGCCACCACCGCCCCAGATCCCGCGCGAGGTGGCGCGGTGGGACCCCCGGCGGGTTCAGCCCCGTCGGGTCATCCGCGCGCTCGATCGCGAGGCGGTCGACATCTGCGTCGACGTCTGCGTCGGCGACCTCGATGAGAACCACGCGCTCGAGCTGGCCCCGCGCCATGCCCTCGACGTTACTCGCGTGCGACAAATCACCCATCCCGGGCAGCGCGCGCGGCGCCGAGCTCGTCAGATCCCGAGCTGGAAGACACCCCAGTACGCCAGGGTCACGAGCAGGATCAGGGACCCGACGCTGACGAGCCCGAGGCAGACCGCGGCAGGAACCCCGCTCACCGCCCGCCGCTCGGGGTCCGTACGAATGTCATCGAGCCGGTTGACCAGGATCGCACCGGCGACGACGGCGCCGATCCCCAGCAGCCGGACCCCGATCCAGCCGCCCCGCACGACCCACGCGTTCTGGTCGTAGTCCAGCGCCAGCCGGGTGATCGCGAACAGGTACCAGACCAGGCCCGCCACCGTGAGCACCGACCCGAGCGCGAGCACGAACAGCGGCGTGCTCAGGCCGCGCGCGAACCCGGTCCCGCGTCGGCGCAGCCAGCGCGCGAACAGCCACACCAGCCCTCCGGCGACGATCGCGCCGCACGAGCCGAGCACCGTGTTGAGCACGGTGTTGCCGTCCCCGAACCAGCGTGGCGTCGGCACCGGCTCCGCGCGGAACGTCTGGTGCGGCTGGTCGCCGGCGACCTGCGGCGCAGCGGTCGCCGACCCCGGCAACCCGTCGATCCACGCCGCGAGGTCCCGCACGAAGCTGGGCGCGACCTCGCCGTCGATCCGGATGCCGTGATTGGCGCCCTCGTAGTACCGGACGGTGACGGCATCGTTGCCCGCCACGGCGAGGTCGGAGATGATCTGCTGCGCACCCTGCACCGTCGGCATGGACGAGTCGCCCGTGCCGTACGCGACGAACGTGGGCTGCGTCATCTGCTGCTGGAACGGCGCGACCTCGAAGTCGGCGTACTCGAACCCGCCCCCGGGGAACGCCATGCCGACGGCGCGCGGGATCGCGCGGAAGACGCCCTGGGGCACCCCGGTGTTGCGCAGGTAGGAGTCCGCGGCGAACGCGGCCTGCTCCCGCGGCGGCACGACCGGCGCCGAGACGAGCGCCGTGAAGGCGAGCGCGGCGTCGTCGGCCGCCATCACCGGCACGATCCAGGCCCCCTCGCTCTCCCCGTACGCCCCGACCCGCTCCGGGTCGACCTCCTCGACCTGGCGCAGGAGGTCGACCGAGCGCTCGTAGTCGCCGGCCATCCGCACGTAGTCGCGGTGCTGGTTGGAGTAGGTGTCGAGCCGCTTGTTCGGGACCATGGCCACGATCCCGGCGCTCGCGAGCGCGTGCGCCTGGGCCCGGAAGGCCTGCGTGTACTTCCCCGTGCCGGCCCCGTGCACGAACACGATCCCGGGCAGCCCGTCCGGCGCGCCGACGGGCAGGCTGAGCTGCGCGTCGACCTGGGTGCCGTCGAGCTGGACCTGCACGATCTTGGTCTCCACGACGTAGGTGCCGACCGGGGTCGCGTCAGGCGGACCGCCGATCTGCGTGGAGGACGACTCCACCAGCAACGGGTCCCTCAGAACGTCGGGGTCCCACTGCGGACCCATGCTCGCGCCGGCCACCGCGAGCACGATGACGCCGATGGCGCTGGTGGCGATCGTTCGGAAGAGCACCTGCCCGATCCTAGGGCGCTGACCTGCGCGCCCGCCTAGAACCCCATCCGGCCGAGCTGCTTCGGGTCGCGCTGCCAGTCCTTGGCGACCTTGACGTGCAGGTCGAGGAACACCCGTGTGCCCAGCAGCGCCTCGATGCCACGCCGGGCCTCGCTGCCGACGTCGCGCAGCCGGGCGCCGCCCTTGCCGATGATGATCGCCTTCTGGCTGTCGCGCTCGACGAACAGGTTCACCCGCACGTCCAGCATCGGGGTGGGACCCTCGCGAGCGACGATCTCGTCGACGACGACGGCGAGCGAGTGCGGCAGCTCGTCGCGCACGCCCTCCAGGGCGGCCTCGCGCACGAGCTCCGCCACCATGACCACCTCGGGCTCGTCGGTGAGCTCGCCGTCGGGGTACAGCGCCGGGCCGGGCTGCAGGTGCCCGACGATCACGTCGGTGAGGACGTCCACCTGGTACCCGTCGACGGCCGAGACCGGCACGATGTCGGCGAACTCGCCGAGCCGCGAGATGGTCAGCAGGTGCTCGGCGAGGCGCGCGCGACCGATGAGGTCGGCCTTCGTCGCGACCGCGATCACGGGCGAGGTGACCTGCGAGAGCTCGTTGGCGATGTAGCGGTCGCCCGGGCCGATCTTCTGGTCGGCGGGCAGGCAGAACACGACGACGTCGACCTCGGTCAGGGTGTCCCGCACGAGCGCGTTCAGCCGCTCCCCGAGCAGCGTGCGCGGGCGGTGCAGCCCCGGGGTGTCGACGAGCACGAGCTGGGCGTCGGGGCGGTGCACGATGCCGCGGATCGTGTGCCGCGTGGTCTGCGGACGCTCCGACGTGATCGCGACCTTCTGCCCCACGAGCGCGTTGGTCAGGGTCGACTTGCCCGCGTTGGGCCGCCCGACCAAGCAGGCGAATCCGGATCGGAAGTCAGTCATTTCGTGGCTCCATGCAGGTCGGGACGATCGGGGGAAGAGGACGAGGGGGTGGCGGACGAGGACGCGGCGGACGCCGTCGTGCCCGGGCTCACGGGCGGCCCGTCCGGCGTGGTGAGGCCGACGATGAGCGAGGCGAGCTGCTTGCGACGACCCTCGACCCGGTCCCCCACGAGGTGCAGCCCGTGGATGTCGCCGACCGAGCCCAGCAGCGGGACCTTGCCGATCGCCTTGGCGAGCAGCCCGCCGGCGGTGTCGACGTCGTCGTCGTCCAGGTCGAGGTCGAAGAGCTCGCCGAGCTCGTCGACCGAGAGCCGGGCCGGCACGCGGAAGAGCCCGGCACCCAGGTCCTCGACCTCGGGGCCGGAGTGGTCGTGCTCGTCCGTGAGCTCGCCCACGATCTCTTCGAGGGCGTCCTCGATCGTCACGAGTCCCGCGATGCCGCCGTACTCGTCGACGACGATCGCGATGTGGGAGGCGCTGGCCTGCATCTCGCGGAGCAGGTCGTCCACGGGCTTGGTCTCGGGCACGAAGACGGCGGGCCGGAGCGCGGAGAGCACGGGGTCGTCGGCGGTGGCGGGGGTGTCCTGCATCCGCCGCACGACGTCCTTGAGGTACACGACGCCGCGCAGGTCGTCCACGGAGTCCCCGATCACGGGCACGCGCGAGTAGCCGGACTGCACCAGCAGCGCGAGCGCCTTGCGCAGCGGCGTGGTGGCCGACGTCGTGATCATCTCGGTGCGCGGCACCATGACCTCACGGGTGAGCGTGTCGCCGAGCTCGAAGACGGATCGGAACATCTCGCGCTCGTCGTCCTCGATCCCCTCGGACTCGCTGACGCGGTCGACCATGTCGCGCAGCTCGTCCTCGTCGACCTCGCCCGTCCGGCGCGCGACGGGGGCCAGCTTGCCGATCGGAAGCCGCACGACGACGGCCAGCAGCCCGGAGAGCACCACGAGGACCTGCAGCGGGTGGGTGCGCCCGAGCATGCGCGGACTGATCCGCACGAGCACGAGCGCGACGAGCCCGGACACCAGGACCGAGAGCAGCAGCACCTGCCACCACGCCATCGAGCCCGAGGCGAGCCCGAGCGTGATGCACGTCGTGGCGGTCATCTCGGCGACGAGCCGCACGAAGGCGGCCGACGCCGCGGTCCGGGCGGGCGAGGCCACCAGCCGCCGGATCCGGTCGGCATGGGGACGGCCCTCGACCACGAGGTCGCTCACGGCGGACCGGGTCACGCGCAGCACGGCCGCCTCCGCCGCGCTCAGCAGCGCCGCGAGGATGATCCCCACGGCCGCAACCGCGATCAGCAGACCGATCGGGGCAGCGCTCATCGGTCGCTCATCGGCCGGCGAGGAACGTGAGCAGCAGCTGCCGCTGCAGCCCGAACATCTCCTTCTCCTCCTCGGGCTCCTCGTGGTCGTACCCAAGCAGGTGCAGGATGCCGTGCGTGGTGAGCAGCAGCAGCTCCTCCATCGTCGAGTGCCCGGCCTCGCGGGCCTGGCGGGCCGCCACCTCGGGGCACAGCACGACGTCGCCGAGCAGCCCGGCGGGCGTGACCTCGCCGTCGAGCCCCGGGCGCAGCTCGTCCATGGGGAACGACAGGACGTCGGTGGGGCCGGGCTCGTCCATCCACTGCACGTGGAGCTCCGTCATGACGTCCGTGCCGACCAGGAGGATCGACAGGTCGGTCTGCGGGTGCACGTGCATCTGATCGAGCACGTAGCGCGCGAGCGCGGCGAACTCGGCCTCGTCGGTGACGTAGCCAGACTCGTTGTTGACCTCGACGCTCATCGGGCTTCTCTCGTCTCAGGTCGGTTCTCAGGTCTGATCTCGGGACGACGCACCGTGCGGCCGTCGCGGCCGTGGCCGCGGTGGTCGCCCGACTGCGCGCCGAGGTCGGCGATGTCCCAGCGCGCGTAGGCGTCGATGATGTCGCTGACCAACCGGTGACGCACGACGTCGGTCGAGGTCAGGCGGCAGAACGCCACGTCGTCGACATCCTCGAGGATCTCCTCGACGACGCGCAGGCCCGACGCCGTCCCGTGCGGCAGGTCGACCTGCGTGACGTCGCCGGTGACCACGACCTTCGAGCCGAAGCCCAGGCGCGTGAGGAACATCTTCATCTGCTCGGCGGACGTGTTCTGCGCCTCGTCGAGAATGATGAAGGCGTCGTTGAGAGTGCGGCCACGCATGTACGCGAGCGGGGCGACCTCGACCGTGCCGGCCTCCATGAGGCGCGGGATCGAGTCCGGGTCGACCATGTCGTGCAGCGCGTCGTACAGCGGCCGCAGGTACGGGTCGATCTTCTCGCTCACGCCACCGGGCAGGAACCCGAGCTTCTCGCCCGCCTCGACCGCCGGGCGGGTGAGCACGATGCGCGTGACCTGCCGCGACTGGAGCGCCTGCACGGCCTTGGCCATCGCGAGATAGGTCTTGCCGGTCCCGGCGGGGCCGATCCCGAACGTGACGGTGTGCCGGTCGATCGCGTCGACGTACTCCTTCTGCCCCGTGGTCTTGGGTCGGATCGTGCGACCGCGGTTCGACAGGATGTTGAGGGTCAGCACGTCCGCCGGCCGGGTGCCCGCCGGCGCGGTCAGCATCGCGATCGAGCGGCTGACGACGTCGGCCGTGAGCGGGGTCCCGGCGGCCGCGACCTCGGTGAGCTCGTCGATCAGGCGCGCGAGCAGCGCGACCTCGCCGACCGGTCCGGCCAGCGTGATCTCGTCGCCGCGCACGTGGACGTCGACGGCGGGGAAGCCGTCCTCGATGGCCCGCAGGACCTCGTCGCCGAGCCCCAGCAGGGAGACCATCGGGACCGTGGACGGAATGGTGATCCGGTGCTCGACGCGCGCGGGCGACCCACCAGGGGTGCGCCGTGCGGGTGTGGTCTCTGCCATAAGGACGGCCGGTGCGGCCTGCGCTCTCCTCGTTCCGGGCCCGCTCGTGCGCGCCGCTGACCCCCATCCTACCGAGGACCTCGAAACACGTGGCAGAGCGGGTTCCGGCCGGGCAGCGAACGGCTCAGGCCGGGGTCCAGCCGAGGGGCGCGCCGCCGAGGACGTGCCCATGGGCGTGGAAGACCGACTGGCCGGCCTCCGGGCCGGTGTTGAAGATCAGGCGGAACTGGCCGTCGGCCTCGGTCCCGGCCACCTGGTGCGCCAGCGCGATGACCGCGGCGAGCAGGCGCGGGTCGGCAGCGGCGAGCTGGGCGACGTCGGCGTGGTGCTCGCGCGGTACGACCAGCACGTGCAGGGGCGCCTGCGGGGAGATGTCCCGGAAGGCGACGGCGTCGGCGTTCTGGGCAACGATGGCGGCAGGGATCTCGCCGGCGACGATCCGGCAGAACAGGCAGTCCGCAACGGTAGGCATGCGCCTCAGGCTAGCCCGACCCATGCCCCGCGGGGCGCTCACGGCGTGGCTCGTTGCCCTCCCCGCGACACCCCGGTTGACTGGGAGGTCATCACCACGAGAGGTCACCATGACGAGCGCTGCCGCATGACGCGTACGACGAACCTGCACCGCGCGCTCCCCCGCACGAGCCGATCCGCGAGCGCGCGTTGGACGGTCGCGGCCGTCGCGGTCGTCGCCGCCCTCACCCTGACGGGGTGCGCGTCGGGCGACGAGCCCGGCAGCCAGCCCAGCACGGCGGCCTCCGCGGACAGCTCCGCCTCGCCGTCGGCGTCGAGCGCGCCGACACCGAGTGCCACCCCCGTCGACGACACGGGCGATCCGGCCGGGACCGTCACCCTCACCAGCCCGGCCGACGGCGCGACGGTCACCGGCCCGCAGGTCGAGGTCACCGGCGAGGGCACGGCGTTCGAGGGCAACCTGCGTTGGCAGGCCCTGGCCGCCGGCACCACGGACGTCGTGCAGGAAGGCTTCACCACGGCCGGCGCCAACGGCACGGTCGGCCCGTTCGTGTTCACGGTCGAGCTCGCGGCGGGCAGCTACACGCTCGAGATCTGGGAGCCCGGCGAGTCGGACGCGGCGGGCGAAGGCGCCGCCGACGCGCGGCGCGGGCTCGTGACCTCCACGTTCACGGTGTCCTGAGCACGAAAGCCGGGAGGGCCGGTGGTCCTGAGCAGCGCTCAGGACCACCGGCCCAGACGTTGCGCCAGGATCGCCAGAGCGACCGGTCCCGCCGTGGAGGTGCGCAGGACGTGCGGCCCGAGCCGGACCACCTGCGCCCCGGCGTCGGTCAGCCCCGCAAGCTCGCGATCGGTGATCCCGCCCTCGGGCCCGACGACGACGAGCACCTCGCGCGTACCGACCTCGCGGTCACCGGCGGCCGGCGGCACGGGTAGCGCGACCTCGGCCAGCGGGACGCTCGCCTGCTCGTGCAGCACGAGCGCGACGCCGCCCGCGCCGACGACGGCCCGCACCCGGGCATCGAGGCCGCGGTGGTCGACCACCGGCTGGACCGGCGGGACGTACGCACGCCGGGACTGCTTGGCCGCCGCGCGGACCACGGCCTGCCAGCGCGCGAGGCTCTTCGCGGCACGGTCGGCGCGCCACACCACGATCGACCGCTCGGCCTGCCAGGGCAGCACGGCGTCGGCCCCGACCTCGGTCGCGGCCTCGATCGCCTGCTCGTCGCGATCGCCCTTGGCCAGCGCCTGCACGAGCACGAGCACCACGTCGGGAGCGGGTTCGACCACCCGGTCCACGACGAGCACCCGGAGCCCGTCCGGGGTGGTCTCCTCGACCGTGCCGACCAGGCGCACCCCGGCGCCGTCGACGACGTCGACCCGCTCCCCGGCGCGGCGGCGCTGGACGACGGCGGCGTGCCGACCCTCGACGCCGTCGAGCACATAGCTGGAGCCCGCGTCGAACCCGGCGAGCGAGCCGGGCTCCGCGAGGAAGACCGGTGCGCTCACTGTGCTGCTCGAAAGACTCGGACTGCTCGAAGGACTCGGGCTGCTCGAAGGACTCGGGCTGTTTGAAGGACCCAGCCGCGACCGGCCGAGGTCACCTGCCGGCGAGCTTGTCGCGCAGCTTGGAGAAGACCTTGCCGTGCGCCGCGGACAGGCGCGCCTCCGGGCGCTCCTCGCCACGCAGCGCGGCGAGCTGGCGCAGCAGCTGCTCCTGTGCCTCGTCGAGCGCCGCAGGGACCTGGACGTCGACGTGCACGTGCAGGTCACCGCGACCGCCGATGTGCAGGTGCCCGACACCGAGACCCTTGAGCGTCACGACGTGCGCCGGCTGGGTGCCCGGCCGCAGGTCGACGTCTTGGAGACCGTCGAACGTGTCGAGCTCGAGCACCGTGCCGAGCGCGGCCGCCGTCATCGGCACCTCGAGCGTGCAGTGCAGGTCGTCGCCGCGGCGCACGAAGGTCTCGTGCGGCCGCTCGCGGACCTCGAAGTAGACGTCGCCGGACGGGCCGCCGGCGGGGCCGACCTCGCCCTGGCCGGTGAGCTTGATCCGGGTCCCGGTGTCCACACCGGCCGGCACGTCGATGGTGAGGGTCTTGCGCGAGCGCACCCGGCCCTCGCCGGAGCACTCGGGGCACGGCTCGGGGATCATCGTGCCGAAGCCGTGGCAGGCCGCGCACGGGGAGGACGTCATGACCTGGCCGAGGAACGACCGCGCCACGCGCTGCACGACGCCGCGCCCACCGCACACGTCGCAGGTGCGGGGCGACGAGCCCGGCCGGCAGCACGAGCCCTCGCACGTGCCGCACACGACCGCGGTGTCGACCTGCATCTCGCGCCGGACGCCGAACACGGTCTCGGCGAGGTCGAGGTCGAGCCGCACGAGGGCGTCCTGGCCGCGACGGGCCCGCGGGATCGGGCCGCGCTGCGCGCTCGCGCCCTGCGCCGCACCGAAGAACGTCTCGAAGATGTCCTGGAAGCCGAAGCCACCGCCGGCCGCGCCACCGCCACCGGGGGCGGACGGGTCGGAGCCCATGTCGTACTGCCGCCGCTTGTCGGGGTTCGACAGCACCTCGTAGGCGCGCGAGACCTCCTTGAAGCGGTCTTCCGAGCCGTCACCGGAGTTGACGTCGGGGTGGAACTCGCGAGCGAGTCTGCGGTAGGCCTTCTTGATCTGCTCGGGGCTGGCGTCCCGAGCGACCCCGAGGATCTGGTAGTAGTCGCTCACTGGTCACTTTCTGCAGGCATTACGAGAGTTTCGTCGGTGGTCTTGCCATCCGCGCGCGTCACGCCGCGAGGATCCGAGACAAGTAGCGTGCCACGGCGCGAACCGCGGCGATGGTTCCGGGGTAGTCCATCCGGGTGGGTCCGATCGATCCGATCCGCGCGACCGCGTCCCCGTCGTTGCCGTACCCGGTCGTCACGAAGCTGGTCTCGAGGAACCCTTCGTGCTGGGTCTCGTGCCCGATCCGAACGGCGACCCCGACGGAGTCGTTGGCCATCTCGGTCAACAGCCGGAGCAGCACCACTTGTTCCTCGAGGGCCTCCAGGACCGGGCTGAGGGTATGGGTGAAGTCCATGCCGCCGCCGCGCGCGAGGTTGGCCGTCCCGGCGAGGACGATCCGCTCCTCGCTCTCCTCGGCCAGCGTCTCCTCGACGATCTGGATCACGGACCGCACGAGCGGACGGTCGTCGGGCGCGAACGTGTCGGGCAGCTTCTCGAGCGTGCCCACGAGCTGGGCGAGCCGCTGACCGCTCGCGACCGCGTTCAGGCGCGTGCGCAGCTCGGCGACGGCGAGCTCGGTCGTCGGCTCGGCCAGCTCGAGGGTCCGTTGCTCGACGCGCCCGGTGTCGGTGATGATCACCACGAGCAGCCGGCGCTCACCCACCGGCACCAGCTCGAGGTGCCGCATCGCGGAGTGCCGCAACGACGGGTACTGCACGACGGCGACCTGGTGCGTCAGCTGCGCGAGCAGCCGGACCGAGCGGTCGACGACGTCGTCGAGGTCGACGGCGTTCTCGAGGAAGTCCTGGATGGCGCGCTTCTCGGGGGTGGACAGGGCCTTGACGGTGGAGAGCCGGTCGACGAACAGCCGGTAGCCCTTGTCGGTCGGCACGCGCCCGGCCGAGGTGTGCGGCTGGGCGATGTACCCACCGTCCTCGAGGGCTGCCATGTCGTTGCGGATCGTGGCGGGCGACACGCCGAGGCGGTGCCGCTCGACGAGCATGCGCGAACCGACGGGCTCGCGCGTCTCGACGTAGTCCTCGACTATCGCGCGCAGCACGTCCAGCCTGCGGTCTTCACTCGCCATCGCACCTCCCACCCCTAGCGCTGCCGAACCACCTGCATCGATCCGGCGAGGTAGCACTCCCCCGACCGAGTGCCAATTCTACGCCGCCCCCTCCCAAACCGCCCTCCCCCACCCACCCCACCCCCACACCCGCACCCCCCACGCGCCCCGCGCCCCGCGAACTCGGAGGTTTGCGTCGAGCTCGCACACTGCGGTGTCCGAGTTCGCACCGAACCTCCGAGTTCGCGGGGTGGTGGGGGTCGTTAGGGTGCGCGGGTGACTTCTTCTGATCGGTACGGCCGTGACGTCCTGGGCAGCGGGTCGGTCGGCGGCCATGCGCGCCGTAACCCCACCTCGATCCCGATGGCAGCGGTGACCGGCCTCGTGGTGGAGGACGTCACCTCGGGCTGGGTCGGCGCCGTCGTCCGGGTGGAGAAGTCCGGCGGGATGCACGTCGTCGTCGTCGAGAACCGGCGCGGCGTCACCCGGACCTTCCCGCTCGGCCCGGGCTTCTGGGTCGACGGCGCCCCGGTCGTCCTGACCGCACCCGCCGGCCCGACGGCGCCTGCCCGCCCGACCCGGACGGCGTCGGGCTCGCGCGCCGTGCACGACGCCCCGGCCCGGGTCGCGCGCGGCAGCCGGATCTGGGTCGAGGGCAAGCACGACGCCGAGCTGGTGGAGAAGGTGTGGGGCGACGACCTGCGGGTGGAGGGCGTCGTCGTCGAGCTGCTCGACGGCGTCGACAACCTCGCCGACGCGCTGCGCGACTTCGCACCCGAGCCGGGCCGACGCGTCGGCGTGCTCGTGGACCACCTCGTGCGCGGGTCGAAGGAGAGCAGGCTCGCGTCCGACGCCCTGCGACTGGTGCCCGCCGGCACGGTGCTGGTGCTCGGGCACCCGTACGTCGACGTGTGGCAGGCGGTCCGCCCCGAACGCGTCGGGCTCACCACCTGGCCCACGATCGAGCGCAGCATCGAGTGGAAGTACGGCATCCTGCGCGAGCTCGGCTGGCCGGCCGCCGATCAGGCCGATGTCGCCCAGGGGTGGAAGCGGATCCTGCGGACGGTGCGCAGCTACGCCGACCTCGAGCCCTCGTTCCTCGGCCGCGTCGAGGAGCTCATCGATTTCGTGACGACCTGATCGCCCGCGGACCCGAGGCTCGCGCCGTGGGCCGGCTCGGTGAGCTGCTGCCCACGCGCCACCGGTTTTCGCTAGTGTTTGACAAGGGTCTGAGATCATCCTGTCCGGCCCCGCGTCGAGCTCATTCGCGAAAGGCCAGCCATGTCCGACCCGAATCCGCCGCAGCCCCCCGCCGACGACGTTCCGCCGAGCTCAGGTCAGGTGCCGCCGCAGTACGGCTCGCCGACGCCGCCGCCGTACGGGACCCAGCCGCCGCCGTACGGCACGCCTCCGCAGGCGCCCTACGGCACGCCTCCGCAGGCGCCCTACGGCGCGACCCCGCCGCCCTACGGGGCCCCCGCCGCGCCGCTCGACGACGCACAGACCCGGCAGTGGGCCGGCCTGGCGCACCTGGGCGGCATCCTCGGCTTTCTCCCGTCGCTGATCATCTGGCTCGTCTACCGCGAGCGGAGCGCGTTCGTCGGTCAGGAAGCCCGAAAGGCGCTCAACTTCCAGCTCACGGTCCTGATCGGCTACGTCGCGAGCTCAGTCCTCGCCGGCATCGTTCCGTTCATCGGGCTCCTGGCCTTCCCCCTCTGGATCATCGCGGTGATCTTCTCCGTGCAGGGCTACCAGGCCGTCCAGCGCGGCCAGGCGTACACGTACCCCTTCACACTGGATCTGATCAAATGACCGACAACACATCTGACACGCCGACCGACAACACGCCCGACACCGCTTCGGGTGTCCCTGCGGACGTGACCCCCGAGCCGGCCCCGCAGGCCGAGGGAACCGTCCCAACGCCGGAGCAGGGTTACGCCCCGCCGCCGCCCGCCGGGTACGCGCCCCCCACCGGCTACGCCCCGCCGCCGCCCGCGCCCGGCTACGGCGGCCCGCAGTACGGCGCCCCGCAGGGCTACGCGCCCCAGTACGCGGCCGGGGCACCGCTGTCGGACTCCGACCAGCGCCTGTGGGCGGTTCTGTCCCACATCGGCGGTGTCTTCGTCTCGTTCCTCGTGCCGCTCGTCGTCTGGCTCGTGTTCAAGGGCCGCGGAGCGTTCGTCGAGGACCAGTCGAAGGAGGCGCTCAACTTCCAGATCACGCTGGCGATCGCTTACGTCGTCGGCGCGATCACGGCCATCTTCATCGTCGGGGTCTTCATCCTGATCGCGGCGGCCATCTGCTCGGTCGTGTTCGCGATCATCGCCGCGGTCCAGTCCAGCCAAGGGGTGCTCTACCGCTACCCGGTCTGCATCCGGTTCATCAATTGAGCACCCGCCGGGCCTGACTCCGGCGCAGCACGACAGCACGGTTCGACGACGGAGCCCGGCGCGGCTGTGGCCCGCGGGGCTCCGTCGCGTCCGTGCAGGCCCAGCCAGGTTGGTCGGCCGCGGACCCGCAATTCAGCGAGTTCTGGTCGGATTCTGTGCCCCCCGCACCCCGATCCCGACCACAACCGGGGTCGACCAGCGGGTCGGGCTCGATCAGGATCCTGGGAGAGGGATCAGTCGGTCAGGACGCGGATGACGGCGTCGGCCAGCAGCCGGCCGCGCAGCGTGAGCAGGGCGCGCGGGGAGCCGCCGTCGGCCCCGAGCGCGGCGCGCCCCTCGAGCAGCCCGTCCGCGACCAGGCCAGCGACCTCGTGCCGGGCGCGCGCCGAGACCAGGTCCAGGGCGAGGCCGTCAGACAGCCGGACCCCGAGCATCACGCGTTCGAGCTGGGTCGTGGCCGCGTCGAGCGTCTCGCGTCCTGCCGCCGGGCTGAGCCCCGCCTCGAGCCGCTCCGCGTAGGCCCGCGGGTGCTTGACGTTCCACCACCGCACCCCGCCGGATCGCTCACCGTCGACGCTCCCGCCCCCGACGTGCGAGTGCGCGCCCGGGCCGATGCCCCACCAGTCGTCGCCGCGCCAGTAGGCCAGGTTGTGCCGGCAGGCCTGCGCCGGCGTGCGGGCCCAGTTGCTCACCTCGTACCAGTGCAGGCCACCGGCCGAGAGCAGCGCGTCGGCGATCTCGTACTTGGCCGCCTGGTCCTCCTGCGTCGGCAGCGCGAGGTCGCCGCGGCGCACCTGGACGGCCATCTTGGTGCCCTGCTCGACGACGAGCGCGTAGGCGGACACGTGGTCGACGCCGGTGGCCAGCACGGCCTCGAGGCTCGCGCGCCAGTCGTCGATCGACTCCCCCGGCGTGCCGTAGATGAGGTCCAGCGACACCGCGAGCCCCGCGGCCTTCGCCCAGCGCACGACGTCGGGGATCCGGCGCGGGTCGTGGGTCCGCTCGAGCGTGGCGAGCACGTGCGGCTGGGACGACTGCATGCCGAACGAGACGCGCGTGAACCCGGCCGCGGCCAGCTGGGCGAGCGACTCCGGCGTCACGGAGTCGGGGTTCGCCTCCGTGGTCACCTCGGCGCCCGGTGCCAGGCCCCACGCGGACCGGGCGCCGTCGAACAGGCGGGCGAGGTCCCCCGGAGGCAGCACGGTCGGGGTGCCGCCGCCGACGAAGACGGTCGACAGGGGCCGCGCGGGCAGGCCGGCGCGCTCGAGCACGCCCGCCGCGAGCTCGATCTCCCGCAGCGCGGTGTCCGCGTAGGCGTCCTGGTTCGCGCCGCCGCCGAGCTCGGCGGAGGTGTACGTGTTGAAGTCGCAGTACCCGCACCGCACGGTGCAGAACGGCACGTGCAGGTACAGCCCGAACGCCCGCCCGGCGGCACCGTCAGCGACGGACGCGGGCAGCGCCCCGTCGTCGGGCGAGGGATCCCCGAGCGGCAACGCAGGACTCATCGGGCGGCTACTTCTTCTTGTCCTTGACTTCGGCGTCGCTGCTCAGGGCGGCGATGAACGCTTCCTGGGGGACCTCGACGCGGCCGATGACCTTCATGCGCTTCTTGCCCTCCTTCTGCTTCTCCAGCAGCTTGCGCTTACGGGTGATGTCGCCGCCGTAGCACTTGGCGAGCACGTCCTTGCGCATCGCGCTGATCGTCTCGCGCGCGATGATCCGGGCGCCGACGGCGGCCTGGATCGGCACGTCGAACTGCTGGCGCGGGATGAGCTTGCGCAGCTTGCCGACCATCATCACGCCGTACGGGTAGGCCTTGTCCTTGTGCACGATCGCGCTGAACGCGTCGACGGCCTCGCCCTGGAGCAGGATGTCGACCTTGACGAGGTCGGCCGCTGCCTCGCCCGTGGGCTCGTAGTCGAGCGAGCCGTACCCGCGCGTCTTGGACTTGAGGTTGTCGAAGAAGTCGAACACGATCTCGGCCAGTGGCAGCGTGTACCGCATCTCAACGCGGTCCTCGGAGAGGTAGTCCATGCCGAGCAGGTCGCCGCGCCGGGTCTGGCACAGCTCCATGACGGCACCGATGAACTCGGCCGGGCACAGGATGGTCGCGCGCACGATCGGCTCGCGGATCTCGCCGACCTTGCCGGCCGGGAACTCGCTCGGGTTGGTGACCGTGACGACCGACTTGTCTTCCAGGCTGACCTGGTAGACGACGTTCGGCGCGGTCGAGATGAGGTCGAGGTCGAACTCGCGCTCGAGCCGCTCGCGCACGATCTCGAGGTGCAGCAGGCCGAGGAACCCGACGCGGAACCCGAACCCGAGCGCGACCGACGTCTCCGGCTCGTACACGAGCGCGGCGTCGTTGAGCTTGAGCTTGTCGAGCGCGTCGCGCAGGATCGGGTAGTCCGAGCCGTCGATCGGGTACAGGCCCGAGAAGACCATCGGCCGCGGGTCGCGGTACGCGCCGAGCGACTCGGCGGCGGGCTTGGCCGCGTTGGTCACGGTGTCGCCGACCCGGGACAGGCGCACGTCCTTGACCCCGGTGATCAGGTAGCCGACCTCGCCGACGCCCAGGCCGTTGGTGACGACGGGCTCCGGGGAGATGACGCCGATCTCGAGCAGCTCGTGCGTGGCCCGCGTGGACATCATGACGATCTTCTCGCGCGGCGACAGCGCGCCGTCGACCACGCGCACGTAGGTGACCACGCCGCGGTAGGTGTCATACACCGAGTCGAAGATGATCGCGCGCGCCGGCGCGGCCGGGTCCCCGATCGGGGCCGGGATCGTGGCGACGATCTTATCGAGCAGCTCGAGGACGCCGTCGCCGGTCTTGCCCGAGACCCGCAGGCAGTCCTCCGGCTCGACGCCGATGAGCTTGGCGAGCTCCTCGGCGTACTTCTCGGGCTGGGCCGAGGGCAGGTCGATCTTGTTGAGCACCGGGATGATCTGCAGGTCGTTCTCGAGCGCCAGGTACAGGTTCGCGAGCGTCTGGGCCTCGATGCCTTGCGCGGCGTCGACCAGGAGGACGGCGCCCTCGCACGCGGCGAGCGAGCGCGAGACCTCGTAGGTGAAGTCGACGTGCCCGGGGGTGTCGATCATGTTCAGGGCGTACGGGACGCCGTCGACCTCCCATGGCATCCGTACGGCCTGGCTCTTGATCGTGATGCCACGCTCGCGCTCGATGTCCATCCGGTCGAGGTACTGCGCGCGCATCGCGCGGGCGTCGACGACGCCGGTCAGCTGCAGCATGCGGTCCGCGAGCGTCGACTTGCCGTGGTCGATGTGGGCGATGATGCAGAAGTTGCGCAGGAGCTCAGCGGGGGTCGACGCGGGCTGGATGCGCTGGCTCAGGGCAGGACTGGGAATGGGGGACAACGGGTGGCGCTCCGGGGATCGTCAGAAAAAGGACTGCGGGCGCCCTTCGGGCGGATACGTCCATGGTCCCACGCCCGGAGCGCCCCCCGAGAACCTTCGCCCGTCCGGTGGCGCCGCCGGGCTCACGCCTCCCGGGTGATCTGCACCTCGACGTCGAGCTCCTCGGTCCCGGTACCGGCGTAGATCCCCCGCAGCGGGGCCACGTCCGGGTACTCCCGGCCGCGCGCGAGGATCACGTGCCCGTCGTCCGCGAAGATCCGGTTTGTGGGGTCGAAGCCCGTCCACTGCCCGGCCCACCACTCGACCCAGGCGTGCGACTCCCCCACCACGGTCTGCCCGAGCTCGCCGCCGCTCAGGGGGTACAGGTAGCCCGAGACGTACCGGGCCGGGATCCCGACGGCGCGCAGCGCACCGAGGCTCAGGTGGGCCATGTCCTGGCACACGCCCGTGCGCGTGGCCCAGGCCTCGGACGCCGGGGTGTGCACCGCGGTGACGCCGGGCACGTACTCGAGCTCGTCCCGGACCGCGCGACAGATCGCCTCGGCCGCCTCGTGCGGCCCGCGGCCGGCCACCTGGGCCTGCGCCAGCGCGACCACCTCGGCGGGCGCCGCCGTCGTCGTCGTCGAGGCGAGGAACTCCGCGAGCCGGTCCCGCACGGGTGCGCCGCGCACGACGTCCCACGGCGTGACCTCCGCCGGGACCGTGAACGTCCCGTCCATCTCGACGGTGGACCGCGCGACGATGACCAGCCGGTCGTGCGGGAGCCGGACCTCGAACGCCGAGACCGCGGTACCCCAGTAGTCGACGAAGTCGTGCCGCCAGGACTGCGGGGTCACCTCCAGGCTCGCCTCGAGCACGCGCTGGCCCGGCTGGGACACCGGGATCATCCGGGCCTCGTTGTACGACGCCGTCACGGAGCCCGAGTACTGGAAGGCCGTCGTGTGCTTGATGACCAGCCGGCTCACAGCGCCTCACCCACCCAGGTCGTCGGGGCACCGGACGGGAAGTACCGCGCGCGGATGGCGTCGCTCGCGGCCGAGCAGGCGCGCTGAACCGTCTCCATCTTGGCCGGCAGCCGATGCAGGACGTCCTCCGGTGCGGCGTACTCCAGGCTCGTGCGCGCGTGCCCGAGGTACAGCCGCGCGGAGCTCACCGTGGCGCTCTCGCTCGGTGGTTCGAGCGCGTCGAGGCACCGCTCCGCCTGACCGAGCGCGTGCACGATCGAGCGCGGGAAGAGCTGGTCGATGAGCAGGAAGCCCGCCGCACTCTCGTCCGACACCTGCCCGCGGTAGCGCCGCAGGTAGGACTCGTGCGCGCCGCACGAGCGCAGCAGGGTGGCCCAGTCCGGTCCGCCGGCGCCCGCGAGCGCGCGGGTGGTCAGCAGGCGGGCGGTCATGTCGGCGCGCTCGATCGAGCGCCCGAGCACGAGGTACTGCCAGGTGTCGTCGCGCGCGGTCGCCGAGTCGACGATCCCGGCCACGACGGCGGCCCGCTCGCGCACCCAGTGGAAGAAGTCGTGCGGCTGAGCGGTGTGCAGGTGGGCCGGCAGCTGGTTCCAGGTCGTGTTGACCGCCTCCCAGAGCTCGGTCGAGATGATCTCCCGGGCCCGGCGCGCGTTCTCCCGGGTCGCCACGATCGAGCCGGCGATGGCCGACGGCGACCCGCGGTCGTACGCGAGGACGTCGAGCACGTGGGCGCGGCCGATCTCGCCGGCGGGCGGATCCTCGCAGTCCATGACGGACAGCAGCGACCGGCACGCGAGGTCCTCCTCGGCCCACGGATCCTCGAGCAGGCTCTGGACGTGCACGTCGAGCAGGCGTGCGGTGTCGTCGGCCCGCTCTATGTAGCGGCCGATCCAGAACAGCGACTCGGCGATCCGGCTCAGCACGGCGCCACCTCGCTCGACGTGGCGCCCGGCCCGGTCGCGGCACCCTGCTGCTGCTGCATCGCCTGCGGCCGGACGTCGTCGGGATTCACGTCGATCGGAACCTGCGAGGCCTGGGGCACCGCGCGAGGGACCTGGGCGGTGCGTGGCCGGACCGGCACCTTGCCGCCGATCACCCACGTGTCCTTCGACCCCCCGCCCTGCGAGCTGTTCACCACCAGCTCACCCTCGGGCAGGGCCACCCGGGTCAGCCCGCCGGGCAGCACCCAGATCCGCTCGCCGTCGTTCACGGCGAACGGTCGCAGGTCCACATGCCGTGGCCGGAGCTCGTCCCCGATCAGGGTCGGCACGGTCGAGAGCTGCACGACGGGCTGCGCGATCCAGCCGCGCGGGTCGTTCCTGAGCACGGTGCGCAGGTCGTCGAGCTCGGAGCGCGACGCCCGCGACCCGACGACGAGCCCCTTGCCGCCCGAGCCGTCGACGGGCTTGACGATGAGCTCGTCGAGCCGGTCGAGCACCTCTTCGAGCGCGTCGGGCTCCTCGAGCCGCCAGGTGTCGACGTTGGCGATGATCGGCTCCTCCCCCAGGTAATACCTGATCAGGTCCGGCACGTACGTGTAGACGAGCTTGTCGTCGGCGACCCCGTTGCCCACGGCGTTCGCGATGGTGACCGTGCCCAGCCGCGCGCAGGTGAGCAGGCCCGGGCTCCCCAGGGCGGAGTCGTCCCGGAACGCGACCGGGTCGAGGAACTCGTCGTCGACCCGGCGGTAGATGACGTCGACCCGGCGCCGCCCGTTCGTGGTGCGCATCCACACGCGTCCCGCCGAGCAGTACAGGTCCCGGCCCTCGACGAGCTCGACGCCCATCGTCCGGGCGAGGAGCGAGTGCTCGTAGTAGGCGCTGTTGAAGACCCCGGGGGTGAGCACCACGACGGTCGGGTCGTCGACCCCGTGCGGCGCGGCCGCGGTCAGGGCCGCGAGCAGGCGGCGCGGGTAGTCCGAGACGGTTCGCACCCGCAACGCGGCGAAGAGCTCCGGGAAGGTCTGCGCCATCGCCCGCCGGTTGGCCAGCACGTAGCTCACCCCGCTGGGCACCCGGACGTTGTCCTCGAGCACGCGGAACTTGCCCTCTTCGTCGCGCACCAGGTCGATGCCCGAGACGTGCACGCGCACCCCGTTGGGTGGCTCGATCCCCATCACGGCGCGGTGGAAATGCTTGGAGGAGGTGATGAGCGACCGGGGGATCACGCCGTCGGCCACCGCGTGCTGCGGGCCGTAGACGTCGGTGAGGAACGCCTCGAGCGCCCGGACGCGCTGGGCGACCCCGGGCGAGACCAGGTCCCACTCGGCGCCGTCGAGCACGCGCGGGGCGACGTCGAGCGGGAACGGGCGCTCCTCCCCCGCGAAGTCGAACGTGACCCCTTGGTTGATGTACGTGCGGGCCAACCGGTCGGCGCGGCCGCCGATCTCGCCGGCCGACATCCGGGCGAGCGCCTGGTGCACGAGCGTGTACGCCGACCGGACGTGACCGCTCCGGTCGAACATCTCGTCCCACGCAGCAGCCGGTGGATAGCCATCGAAGAGGTCCGCCATGGCGCGACGATAATCCCCGCGTGTTAACTGGAACGCCCCTGTGTTACCGGCAGATCACACGCTCCACGCGCGCCGCTCGACCGGGTCCGGCCGCCCCACCCGTCGACCGTGGGCCAAGAGGTGCGATCATGGACCCGGCTGCATTCGATCTTGTCGCCACCTGGCTTCGGAGCCGCGAGGGCTGGTAGTATCTCTCCTCGCGTGTCCGCCCAGGTCGGCGGGCACAGATCCAGTTCCTCCCCGCGGGTGTCCCCACGCCCCAGTCCCGGAGCTGGGCAGCCCTCTAGACCTGTCAGATTTCGTTTCTGCGAGCGCACAAGAGAGTTCACACGTGGCAAACATCAAGTCCCAGATCAAGCGCATCGGTACCAACGAGAAGGCGCGCCTGCGCAACAAGGCTGTGAAGTCCGAGCTTCGGACCCACGTCCGCCGGGTCCGCACGGCCGTCGCCGGTGGCGACAAGGCCGCCGCGTCCGTCGCCCTGGTGGCTGCGTCCACCAAGCTGGACAAGGCCGTCTCCAAGGGCGTCATCCACGCCAACCAGGCTGCCAACAAGAAGTCGGCACTGGCGAAGGTCGTCAACGGCCTGTAGGTCGTTCGACCAGATAGTCGCTGTACGCGAAGAGGGCGTCACCCCCGCCGGGGTGACGCCCTCTTCGTGATGTCCAGATCGACGGGCCTACGCCCGCGTTCCGGTCAGATGCGTTCGACGCTCTGACGTGCTGCGAGAATCGCGGCCGGCACCGTCGGCCGGAGTCCCGCCTCGCGCAGTGCGCGGTCGAAGGACCGCGCGGCACCCGCGACGTCGCCCTGAGCCAGGAACCGATCGCCGAGCTCTCGCCAGGCGGCAGCCGACTGACGACTGGCCGCCATCATGCTGAGCATGTCTGCTGCCCACTGGTAGGAGTCGGCCGCTCCACGCTCGTCGCCGCGCGCCAGCATCGCGTCCCCTAGGACGAGGTAGGCGGTGCAGAGGTCCAGGCGAACGCGCTCGCCCAGCCGCTCGATAGCGCGCCGGGCCGCTTCCTCGGCCTGGCTGCTGTCGCCCAGCATGAGATAGGCGCGGGAGCTCTCGATGTCTCCGACCGCCACATCGACCTCGGAGCCCAGCACGGCCAGCACGGGTGCGGCCAGCTCGATCTGCTCGAGGGCGGCGAGCGGCTCGGACGGATCGGTCCGCAGGAGCAGCCACGCGTAGTGAACGCGGAGCCGCGCGATGTCGCGGCCCGAACCCGTCTCGCCGACAAGCGCGAGCGCACGCGTGGTGTACCGCTGCGCCAGGGCGTAGTCGTGCCGCTCCTCCGCGACGATCGCCGCGTTCCAGTAGACGCTCCCACGCCCACGCGGGGTCCCGAGGGCGTCTGCCTGCGCGATGAGCTGCGAGGCACGGTGGGTCGCGAAGAGAAGGTCGCCGCGCTCGACGTACGCCCAGAGCAGGGTCGCACCCAGGCGCAGGTGCTCGTCCGTGCCGGCGAGCTCGGCCGCTTCGAGCTCGGCCAGAACCTGCTCGCCGAGGTCGACGCTCCGGTGCAGGTCGCCTGCCTGGAGGTACGAGATCACCAGGTCGGTGGCGATGGCTGCCGCGTCGAGGTGGTTGCCCCGGGCGCGCACGCGCTCCAGCAACGGCTCGAGCACGCCGATCGACGCCTCGAGGTCACCCATGGCCTCATGGGCCCTCGCGAGAGTCAGCAGGATCTCGGTGTGCAGCGCCGGCGCCACGCCCACCAGGTCGAGCGCGAGCATGCGGTCCCGCGACGAGGCGGGTTCGCCGTTCTCGAGCGCCAGCTTGGCGTAGTCGATCTCCAGCCGGGCCTTGGCCTCGTTGGGACCGCTCTCGCCGTGCCGGAGGTACTCCGTCGTGGTGTCGAGCTTCGCCGCAAGGACCGTCAGAGCAGCATCCGTGGGCTCTCGGCGTCCGCCCTCGATGAGCGAGATGTAGCTGGGCGAGAAGGCCTCGCCTGCGAGCGCGGTCTGCGACAACGCAGCCGCGGTGCGCAGCACTCGAATCCGGTCACCGATGTCAGTCATGGAAGTTGACTGTATCTGTGACGCAGGCTCGGTGTCCGACAAAACGAAGGTGATTTTTCGCGCCGTGGGCACCGGGCCCGGGTCGCCCCAATCCGTGCCAGGCGACCCGGACAACCAGCCAGTTCATGTGCGTGCCTTCCGCTCCAGAACCAGGGTCTGCTAGTGGAACGCGCGGCAGCAACCGATGGCGCCGTTCGTCGTGGCGCCACCACCGCCGAAGGCGGATGCGGGCGCGCTGCCCACCAGAGCCATCCCGGCAGCAAGTGCAACAACGAAGACCGACTTGAGGATGCGGTTCATGGCGAAGCTCCAGTCAAAATAGGATGGCTGCGCAGTCACAGTCACGTTGACTTCAAGGTCACCTGCAATCGAGCACCCTGTCAAGGGTGAAATCCCAGGTCAAGTGGCAAAAATGGGGCAAGATCCACGGAACGGACGTACCTTATCCCCGATCTGCCGCCAGATGGGTGAACTTGTGGAAATTCAGGGAGTAATTGCCTCACACGGCGTCATAGACGCCGTGTCTTGGTGTCACATAAGACATGACAACAGATGTCTACGCCCTTCCGACGCTCGCGCGGAGCACGTTCACCGGCTCGGACCTGCCTGCGCCGCCCTCGCAACGCACCTGCGACCGGTTCCTTCGCAGCGACCAGATGCTGCTCGGGCGCCAGGGTATCTTCACCGGTAGTGGCGACGTCCTCGGCTACGAGCTGTACTTCCGCTCACCCCACCCCGCCCCGCTCCATGTCGACTTCTGGACGCCGGAGCAGCAGAACCACGCGACCGCGCACGTGCTGCACGCGACGTTCGCCGGCCCCGGCGTGGCCTCGGTGGCGGGCGACCGGCGCATCTTCGTCAACTTCACGCGGTCCTACCTGGTCGACGACCTCGCCGTCCCCTACCTCCCCGAGCAGCTCGTGGTGGAGGTGGTCGAGTCCGTGATCGCCGACGCCGCGGTGATCGCGGGGGTGCGGCGGCTGCGCGAGCGCGGTTTCCGGATCGCCATCGACGACTTCATCGGCCTGCCGAGCCAGCGACGGCTGCTCCCGTTCGCCGACTACGTGAAGATCGACGTGCGCGACCTCGACGTCGAGGGCCAGCCGCTCCTCGACCTCGCGCGGTCGTGCGGCGCGCAGCTGGTGGCCGAGTGCGTCGAGTCCGACGCCATGCTCGACGAGTGCCAGACGCTGGGGTTCGATCTCTACCAGGGCTTCGCCCTCGAGGTCACGCAGGTGCTCGACCGCACCGCCGTCGTCCCCTCACGGCGTTGCGGCTGACGCCACCCGGATCACCGCACGCTCGACGGCGAACACCGGGTCGCGGCTACCGCCCTTGACCTCGGCGTCCGCCTGCGCGACGGCCGTGATCGCGGCGGCAAGGGCCTCGGGGGTCCACCGGGCCAGGTCGCGGAGCGCACGCTCGACCAGCCACGGGGCGATCCCCAGGTCGCGAGCAGCAACGGCACCCCGACCGCGGGTGGCGGCCACCTTCGCGAGCACCCGCAGCTTCGCGGCGAGCGCCGCGACGAGGGGCACGGGGTCCGCGCCGGTGGCCAGCGCGTGTCGCAGCAGGGTCACCGCCTGACCGGTCTGACCGGCCACGGCGGCGTCGGCCACCCGGAACCCGGTCGCCTCGATGCGGCCCCCGTAGTACCGGTTCACGACGTCCGCGCTGATGACGCCCGAGGTGTCCGCGACCAGCTGGGCGCACGACGCGGCAAGCTCGCGCAGGTCGGCCCCGACCGCCTCGACCAGCGCCCGCATCGCCGCGGCGTCGGCCCGACGGCCGGCCCGGCGCAGCTCCGCGGCCGCGAACGCGACCTTGTCGGCATCCTTCTTGATCGGTTCGCAGGTCACGACCGCGGCGCCCGATTCCCGCACGGCCTCGAGGAACTTCTTGCCGCGCTGACCGCCGCCGTGGTGGAGCACCAGCACCACGTCGTCCGCCGGTGCATCCAGGTAGGCGAGCGCGTCGCGGACCAGCTCGTCCGTCGCCTGCTCGACCCCCTGCACGACGACGATTCGAGCCTCGCCGAACAGCGACGGGCTCGTGGCGATCGTGAGCGTCCCCGCGACGTAGGCGGCAGCCTCGAGGCGGGTCACCTCGACATCGGCGTCACGCTCGGTCGCCGCGACGATCAGGGCGGCGACGGCGCGCTCGCCGAGGAGCTGTTCCGGGCCGGTCACGAGCACGACGGGCGCCAGCTCGATGTCGTCCCAGGTCGTCGTCCGGCCCCGGACGGCGGTCGACGGTCGGGCCGGCGACGGGCGGGACGAGGCGGGACGAGCGGACGAGGGGCGACGCTCGGCGGGTGGCACGGGTCCAGCCTGCCACGGCGAACCCGCGACCCGGCCCGCCTCACCGAGCGCGGCTGCCACGCGCCACCGCCACCCCGACCGCGACGGTCACCACGGCGAGCAGGACGGCACCGCCGGGTCCCGCGGGCCAGGGCAGCTGCGCCCCGGGCAAGGCCGCGCTGCGGCGCGCGACCTCGGCGATCCACCACGCGGCCCAGCCCGCGATCCGCGCCAGCACCGCCCCGCCGGCCGCCCACCAGGGCGCGACGAGGGCGGCGAGCGCCCCCGCCACCGTGGCCGGGACCAGCGCCGGCGCGGCCGCGAGGTTGGCCGGGACGGCGTACGTCGCCACGGCCGGGCTGAGGAGCACGATGACCGGGGCGCACACCACCTGCGCCGCGAGCGGCACCGCGATCGCGTGGGCGACCTCGCGCGGCAGGCGTCGTCCCGGACCGTGGGCGATCGGCGCCGTGAGCAGCACGATGCCCGCCGTCGCGAGCGCCGACAGCGCGAAGCCGAAGCTCCGGGCGAGCCATGGGTCCACCACCAGGAGCACGATCACGGTCGCGCCCAGGGCGGACAGCGCCCGCGCCGGGCGACCCAGCAGCATCCCGCCGATCCCGAGCGCCCCCATGACCGCGGCCCGCAGCACGCTCGGCTCGGCGTGCACGAGCAGCACGAAGCCCCCCATCGCGGCGGCCACGACGGCGATCCTCAGCCGGCGCGGCATCCCGACCAGCCCCGTCAGTGCGAGCACCGCCGCACCGATGATCGCGAAGTGAGCGCCCGAGACGGCCGTGATGTGGGTCAGCCCGGCCACCCGCATCGCGTCCGCGAGGTCCGGCGGCAGCCGGGACGTGTCCCCCACCGCGATCCCCGGCACGAGACCGCGCGGGTCCGGCGCGAGCGGGTCCGTCGCCGCGCGCAGCGCGACCCGGATCCCTCGAACCGCCCGATCGACCGCACCCGGTGGCTCGACCACCCGCGGCGGGCCGCGGGCCGCGAGCACGGCCAGCACCACGTCGCCGCTGGGCGCGGGCTCCAGCCGTCCGGTGGTCTCGATCCGCGCGCCGAACCCGACCTCGGCCCACGCTGGCCCCCCGAGGACGAGCACCTGGGCCGCGGCGGAGCCCGTGCGCCCTCGCCCCGTCACCTGGGAGACGCCCAGCACGAGCCGGTACCGCTCGTGCCGATCTCCCCAACCGGCCGGGGAGGCCACCCGCACCGGCTCGGATCGCACGACGCCGACCAGCTGAGCCGTGGCCTGCTCGCCGACCAGGTCGCCGAGCAGCCCCGCCGCGCGGGCCGCGAGCTGCTCGGCACCGGACAGCGAGACGGCCGCGACGGCGACCAGCACCACCAGCACCTGGCCCGCCACCCCACGGCTCGGTCGTGTCGACGGCGGACGCGAGGGGTCCCGACGGTGGCGCCCCGGGGGCGGGCGCGACGGCCCGCTCGGCACGCCGGTGGCTCCGCGCGCGGCCGCCGCCCGGACCCCGACGAGGCCGGCGACCACCGCGGCCACGCAGCCGAGCGCGACCCCGACCCGGATCGGCAGCACCACGACCACGAATGCGGTGACCCACACCGCCACCGCTGCTGGCGCGAGCCTCAGATCGGTCCGGGTCGGCCGCACGATCAGACCCGCACCAGGCCGTGCAGCCGGCCGAAGAGCGCGTCTCCGATCCCGGCCACCTCGCCGAGCTCCTCGACCGCCGTGAACCGCCCGTGCTCCGTGCGCCAGTCGACGATGCGCTGCGCGAGCACGGGACCGATCCCCGGGAGCGCATCGAGCGCGGCCAGGTCCGCGGAGTTCAGGTCGACGAGCGGTTCGGCATCGCGCCCGGGGACGGCACCGATCGCACCGCCGGTGACAGCCGCCGGGGCCGCCTCGCCGGGCGCCGGCACCACGACCTGCTCTCCGTCCACGACGACCCGCGCCAGGTTGATCCCGGCCAGATCCGCCGCCGGTGCGGCGCCACCGGCGGCCTGGATCGCGTCGACGACCCGGGATCCAGGCGCGAGCCGCACCACCCCGGGAGCCAGCACCTGCCCGACCACGTGCGCGACGACGTCCGCCCCAGACTGATCCCCCGCACCCGGGACAGCACCGGGCACGGCGCTGCGCCCCGGCACCGAACCGCCGCCGGGCACCGCCTCGACCGACGACGCCCTCGGTTGCGGCTCGGCGGTCACCGGAGCGGCGGGCGAGGTGAGGGTGGCGCGCGCCACGACCCCGGCTCCGAGCACGGCCACGGCGATCGCCGCCACGGCGGCCAGCCGCAGACCCAAGGCCCACCTGCGCGCACCGCTGGGTGCGTCCGGGGACGGGTGCTCGAGCGGATGCCCATACCGGGCGGCGTAGACCGTCGCCGCCGTGCCGAGCGCACCGGCCCGCATCCGTGCCACGACGTCCCGAACGTCCCCTGCCTGCGGTGCGGTGCCCGCATCGACCTCAGGATCGGTCCCGAACCCCTTGACGGTGCCCGGGCCAGGAGGGACGTCCGGGCTGAACTGCTCCTCGGGGCCGACGGCGGGTCCCGGCTCAGGGGCCCGCGGTACCCACCCAGGAGCCCGGATCGACTGGAGCGCACCCGAGGGTGGGACGAGCCCCTGCAGGCGGTCGCGGGCGGCTCGCACCACGGGATCGGCAGGACGAGGCATGCCCGCACGCTAGATCGCGCACGGTCGCTCGCGGCCCGAGCGATGAATCCCTGGGGACGGCCCGCTCGGCGGTTTCACCTGGGGGCGGACCCCACCCGGCAGGTTCACCTGGGGGTCCGACCGCGCCCGGCGGTCGAGCACTCGGGCGATCGGTCAGCGGTCCGCGACCACCACGGCGAGCAGGCCGGGTCCGACGTGCGCCGCCACCACCGCGCTGATCTCGGAGACGGCGACCCGGCCCACGCCGAGGTCACCCTCGGCACCCGCACCCGCCGCGACGTCCACCGCGAGCCGCGCCTCGAGCTCGCGCGCGAGCTGGTCGGCGAGCTCCGGCTGCCCAAGGTGGTGCACGGCGATCCGCGCGGCGGCGCGCCCGGTCGCGTCCTTGACCGCGAGGACCTCGAGCCGCTCGCGGGCGGCGCGGCGCGTGCGCACCTTCTCCACGACCTCGATGCGCCCCGATCGCAGCGCGAGGAGCGGGCGCAGGCCGAGCAACGTGCCCATCGCGGCGGCACCGGCCCCGATGCGTCCGCCGCGCCGGAGCTGGTCGAGCGAGTCGAGCAGGAACAGGGTCGACGACGAGGCGGCGACCCGACGGGCGCCCTCGGCGGCCGCCGCGCCGTCAGCGCCCGTCCCACCGGCGCTCGCCCGGTCGGCCAGATGCAGCCAACCGTGCCGCCCCGGACCGACACCGGGCGTGGGCGCGGGTGCGACCAGCTCGGCGGCCGCGATCACGGCGAAGCCGAGCCCCATCGCCACGCTCCGCGAGTCGACGACGTGCACGGGAACCGGCGCGGCGAGCGCGGCGAGCTCGGCCGCGCGCACCGTCCCGGAGAGCTCGCCGGACAGGTGCACCGAGACGATCTCCCGGGCTCCCTGCTCGACGGCGTGCGCGTACGCGTGCGCAAAGGCCGCCGGGGACGGCTGCGAGGTGGTGACCTTGCGGCCCGCGGTCAGCGCGGCAAGCAGGTCGGCGGAGGTCAGGTCGAGACCCTCGTGGTGCCGCTCGGAGTCGACGATGACCTCGAGCGGCACCACCTCGATCCCCCACCGTTCGGCCACGCCCGCGGGCAGGGACGCGGTCGAGTCGGTGACGATCGCGATCCGCGGGCCCCGCGGCGACGGACGGAACCGGCGCAGCAGGGGGGTCAGACCGGCACCACGTTGACGAGCTTCGGGGCGCGCACGATCACCATGCGCACCTCGCGACCGTCGAGCGCCCGCACGACGCCGGCGTCGGCCAGAGCCAGGGCCCGCAAGGTGTCCTCGTCGATCGACGGCGACACCTCGATGCGGCCACGGACCTTGCCCTGCACCTGGAGCACGCACGTGACGGCCTCCTCGACGAGGTACTCGTCGTCGGCCACGGGGAAGGCCTCGTACGCGAGCGAGTCGGGGTGACCGAGCCGCTGCCACAGCTCCTCGGCGATGTGCGGCGCGACCGGCGCGGTCATGAGCACGAGGGGCTCGAGCACCGCGCGCGGCACCCGCGTGAGCGCGGTGAGGTGGTTGTTGAGCACGATGAGCTTGGCGATGGCGGTGTTGAGCCGCATCGCCTCCATCTCGGTGCGCACATCGGCGATCGTGTGGTGCAGCAGGCGCAGGGTCGCGGGCTCAGGGGCGTCGTCGACCACGGTGACCGCACCCGTCGCCTCGTCCAGCGTGTTGCGCCACAACCGCTGCAGGAAGCGCTGCGAACCCACGACAGCGCGGGTGTCCCAGGGCCGGGACTGGTCGAGCGGCCCCATCGACATCTCGTAGACGCGGAAGGTGTCGGCGCCGTACGCGTCGTACATGTCGTCGGGCGTCACCACGTTCTTCAGCGACTTGCCCATCTTCCCGTACTCCTGCAGCACCGGGACCTCGGCGCCGTCGACCAGGGCGACGAACTCGCCGGGCGCGCGCTCGGTCACGGTGGTCGCCTCGACGTACGCGCCGTTGTCGGCCCGCGCGTAGGCGAACGCCTGGATGTAGCCCTGGTTGAAGAGCTTGTGGAAGGGCTCGAGGCTCGACACGTGCCCCAGGTCGTAGAGCACCTTGTGCCAGAACCGCGCGTACAGCAGGTGCAGGACGGCGTGCTCGACGCCACCGACGTACAGGTCGACGCCGCCCGCGGCACCGATGCCGGGGTTGTGCTCCGGCCCGAGCCAGTAGCGCTCGAGCTCGGCCGACACGAGGTGGTCCGCATCGGTCGGGTCGAGGTAGCGCAGGTAGTACCAGCACGAGCCGGCCCAGTTCGGCATGGTGTTCGTCTCGCGGCGGTACTGCTTCGGACCGTCGCCCAGATCGAGGGTCACCGCGACCCAGTCGGCGTTGCGGCCCAGCGGCGGCTCGGGCGAGGAGCCCGCGTCGTCGGGCGCGTAGGTGCGCGGGGAGTAGTCCGGGACGTCGGGCAGCTCGACCGGCAGCAGGGCGTCCGGGATCGCGATCGGCAGGTCGTGCTCGTCGTAGACGATCGGGAACGGCTCGCCCCAGTAGCGCTGGCGGCTGAAGAGCCAGTCCCGCAGGCGGTAGGTCGTGGTTCGGGTGCCCAGGCCCTTGGCCTCGAGCCAGTCGATGATCTTCGGCTTGGACTCGGCGACCTGGAGCCCGTTGAGGCTGATCTCGTCGTTGGCCGAGTTGATCATCGCGCCCGAGCCGGTCCACGCGCCGCCGTCGAACCCGGCGGGCGGCTGCACGGTCCGCACGTGCGGCAGCTCGAACGCCTCGGCAAAGGCCCAGTCCCGCTCGTCCTCGGCAGGCACGGCCATGATCGCGCCGGTGCCGTAGCCCATCAGCACGTAGTCGGCGGTGAACACCGGCACGGGCAGGCCGTTGACCGGGTTGATCGCCAGGTGCCCGCTGAATACGCCGGTCTTGCGGCCGGCGTCGGCCTGGCGCTCGACGGCGGTCTTCGCCGCGGCCTCCGCGCGGTAGGCCGCCACGGCCTCGATCGGCGTGTCGAACCCGCCGGTCCAGGCGCTGCGCGTCCCGTCGGGCCACGCGGCCGGCACCTCGTCGAGCAGCGCGTGCTCGGGCGCCACCACGAGGAACGTGGCGCCGAACAGGGTGTCCGGGCGGGTCGTGAAGACCTCGACCTCGAGCCCGCCGATCACGTCGAACAGCACGTTCGCGCCGTCGGAGCGGCCGATCCAGTTGCGCTGCATGGCCTTGACCTTGGCGGGCCAGTCGATCAGCTCGAGGTCATCGGCCAACCGGTCGGCGTAGGCCGTGATCCGCATGTTCCACTGGCTCAGGCTGCGCTGGAAGACCGGGAAGTTGCCGCGCTCGCTGCGGCCGTCGGCGGTGACCTCCTCGTTCGCCAGCACGGTGCCCAGCCCGGGGCACCAGTTGACCGGCGCCTCGGTGATGTACGCCAGGCGCTCGCGATCGACCAGGCGACGACGATCGACGTCGGACAGGTCGGCCCAGGCTCTACCGTCGGGAACGGCCCGGGTCCCGGCTTCGAACTTCGCGACCAGCTCGGCGATCGGCCGGGCGCGACCGGTGCCGCCGTCGGGCCGGACCGCGTCGACGTCGTACCAGGACGAGAAGATCTGCAGGAAGATCCACTGCGTCCAGCGGACGTAGCCCGCGTCGGTCGTGGCGAAGGTGCGCCGCGGGTCGTGCGCGAGGCCGAGCCGGTGCAGCTGGCGGCGCATGTTGGCGATGCCCGCCTCGGTGGTGACCTGGGGGTGCTGGCCGGTCTGGACCGCGTACTGCTCGGCGGGCAGGCCGAACGCGTCGTACCCCAGCGCGTGCAGCACGTTCTCGCCGCGCATCCGGTGGTAGCGGCCGACGACGTCGGTCGCGATGTACCCGAGCGGGTGCCCGACGTGCAGCCCCGCGCCCGACGGGTACGGGAACATGTCCATCACGTAGAACGTCGCCGCGTCCGGGTCGGCCGCGCGGCCCCGCCCGTCGGTGAGGGCACCGGTCGGGTTCGCCGTGTGGAACGTGCCGAGCTCGTCCCATCTCGCCTGCCAGCGCTGCTCGAGCTCGGAGGCGATCGCGGCGGTGTAGCGGAACCGGACGTCGTCGTTGCGGGCGTCATCGGAATGCACGGGCTGAACTGCGTCGGGCGAGGTCACCCGGGGAGTTTACCGGCGGTCAGCGCGCAGACCGGAACTCCGCGGTCAGGGGGCACTGGAACGGGTCGCGCGCGGCCAGCCCGACGGTGTTGAGGTAACGCACGACGATGCCGTACGAGGCCAGCAGCGACGTCTCGGTGTAGGCGATCCCCCGGCTGGCGCAGAACTCGCGCACGATCGGCTGCACGCGACGCAGCGACGGGCGGGGCATGCTCGGGAACAGGTGGTGCTCGACCTGGTAGTTGAGCCCGCCCATGAACAGGTCGGTGAACCGGCCGCCGCGCACGTTGCGGCTCATGAGCACCTGACGGCTGAGGAAGTCGATGCGCGAGTTGGCCGGCACGATCGGCATGCCCTTGTGGTTGGGGGCGAACACCGCACCCATGTACAGCCCGAAGAGCCCGAGCTGGACCCCGAGGAACGCGAAGGCCATGCCGACCGGCAGCGCCCAGAACACCAGGCCCAGGTACCCCCCGAGCCGCACGGTCACGAAGGCGATCTCGACCGGCCGGCGCTTGACCTCGCCGCGGCCGAACACGGTCTTGATCCCGGACGCGTGCAGGTTGAGGCCTTCCAGCAGCAGCAGCGGGAAGAAGAGCCAGCCCTGGCGCTTGGCGAACCACGCCGGGAAGCCGGACTTCGCGGCGGTGATGTCCTGGGTGTGGAAGACCATCGCGCCGGTCCCGATGTCCGGGTCGGCGCCGACCTGGTTCGGCTTCGCGTGGTGCCGGCTGTGCTTGTGGTTCCACCAGCCGTAGCTCATGCCCGCGTAGAGGTTCGCGATCACCAGGCTGGACCAGTCGTTCCAGCGGCCCGAGGCGAAGATCTGCCGGTGCGCGGCGTCGTGCCCGAGGAACATCACCTGCCCCAGGACGAACGCGAGCCCGGCCGCGACCACGAGCTGCCACCAGGTGTCCCCCAGCAGCACGATGGCGGCGCCGAACCCGACGAGCAGCGCCGTGAGCACCACGAACCGGGTCCAGTAGTAACCCCGCCGGCGGGTCATCAGACCCGCCTCCTGCACGGTGCGCGTGAGCGCGGTGAAGTCGCTGACCTGGCGCTCACGGGGCGAGCCCGCCTTGGCGTCCGAGGTGGTGGTGTTCACGTGACCCGCCCTCATGCTTCGTGTCGTGACGCGAAGCCTTCCGAGGGCAACACATCTCCTGGTCCAGGAACTCAACGGTCCAAAAAAGGGTAACCGGCACCCCTCGAACCGGGACCTTTGACGCACATGAGCGCCGCCGCGGTTCGTACACTTCGCGGCGCAGCGACCGCCGTACCGCGCGACGGCCCTAACCCCTACAATCCGGCACATGGCAGACGAACTGGACCAGTCCCCACCGGATCCGAGCTGGGCCGCGGAGGTGACCGCGGGCTACACGTTCACCGGCGCCACGCTGCCGCTCGGCGCGCTCGTCGAGGACGGCGTCGCGAACGCGGCGGTGCAGGTCGGGCTCCCGCTCGCGATGATGACCCGCCACGGCCTGGTCGCCGGGGCCACCGGCACCGGCAAGACCAAGACGCTCCAGGTGCTGGCCGAGGGCCTGTCCGCGGCCGGGGTGCCGGTGTTCCTCGCCGACCTGAAGGGGGACCTGTCGGGCCTCGCGGCCCCCGGGCAGTCGTCGGAGAAGCTGCTCGCGCGCACGTCCACGATCGGCCAGGACTGGGTCGCCGCCGGCCACCCGGTCGAGTTCTTCACCCTGGGCGGGCTGGGCACCGGTACCCCGCTGCGCACGACGGTGACGGACTTCGGCCCGCTGCTGCTCGCGAAGGTGCTCGGGCTGAACGCGACCCAGGAGTCGAGCCTCGGTCTCGTCTTCCACTGGGCCGACGGCCAGGGGCTCGCGCTTCTCGACCTGCAGGACCTGCGGGCGACGATCGCCTACCTCGTCTCGGACGAGGGCAAGCCCGAGCTCCAGGGCATCGGCGGGCTGTCCGCGGCGACGGCCGGCGTGATCCTGCGTGAGATCGTCACGCTCCAGTCGCAGGGCGCCGACGTGTTCTTCGGCGAGCCCGCGTTCGAGGTCCTCGACCTGCTCCGCACGGCCGACGACGGCCGTGGCGTCATCTCCGCGCTCGAGCTGCCCGCCGTGCAGGACCGGCCCGCGCTGTTCTCCACGTTCCTCATGTGGCTGCTGGCGGAGCTCTACTCCGAGCTCCCCGAGGTGGGCGACCTCGAGGTGCCCAAGCTCGTGTTCTTCTTCGACGAGGCCCACCTGCTGTTCACGGACGCGTCCAAGGACTTCCTCACCCAGGTCACCCAGACCGTCCGCCTGATCCGCTCGAAGGGCATCGGGGTGTTCTTCGTGACGCAGAGCCCGAAGGACGTG
This sequence comes from Pengzhenrongella phosphoraccumulans, assembly GCF_045689905.1. Lineage (NCBI taxonomy): Bacteria > Bacillati > Actinomycetota > Actinomycetes > Micrococcales > Pengzhenrongella > Pengzhenrongella phosphoraccumulans. Next base: position 759,177 of record NZ_CP144210.1, read on the forward strand.
CCGCCGGACGTGCTCGCCCAGCTCGGCAACCGGGTCCAGCACGCGCTGCGCGCCTACACGCCCGACGACGCCCGTGCGCTGCGGGCGGCGGTGCGCACGTTCCCCGACTCGCCGTACGACCTGGAGGAGCTGCTGACCACGCTCGGCACCGGCGAGGCCGTGGTCACGGTGCTGTCGGAGAGCGGGGCGCCCACACCGGTGGCGTGGACCCGGTTGCGTGCGCCGCAGTCGTTGATGGCACCCGCACCGCCGGCCACCGTGGCGAGCGCCATCGCCGCGTCCCCGATCGCGTCGAGGTACACCACGGCGGTGGACCGCGAGTCGGCGTACGAGCTCCTCACGGCGCGCGCGACGGCGTCGGCGTCGTCGGCCGCGTCGTCGGCCGCCTCGGCGGAGCGTGCCCAGGAGGCGCAACGCGCGGCGGAGGCGAACCAGCCGGCCCCGCGGGAACGGGCCCCGCGGACCCCGCCGCCGGACCAGAGCGGGTTCGAGCAGGTGGTGACCTCGGCGCCGATGCGCTCGTTCCTGCGGTCGGCCGGCACGGTGCTCGGCCGCGAGATCAGTCGGTCGCTGTTCGGGACTCGTCGCCGGTGAGGGCGACAGCCCCGACCGACCCCCGCGACGCGAGCACGAAGATCACCAGACCCGTCAGGGTCAGACCGACTCCGACCCACGCCGGCGCGAGGTAGCCGAACCCGCCTGCGATGACGAGGCCGCCGAAGAACGCGCCGGCGGCATTGCCCACGTTGAGGGCCGAGTGGCACAGCGCCGCGCCGAGGGATGGCGCTGCCGGGGTGAGGTCCATCAGCCGCGTCTGGAGCGCGAGCCCGAGGATCTGCGACGTCACCCCGAGCAGCACGATCGAGATCAGTGCCCCGGCAGGCTGGTGTCCGGTCACCGCGACGAGCACGAGCACCGCCGCCGTGCTCGCGAACCCGAGGCGCACCGCCCCGAGCACGGACCGGTCAGCCAGCCGCCCGCCGAGCACGGTCCCGACCGTCATGCCCACGCCGAACAGCGCCAGCACGATCGGGACCGTCGTGGCCGCCATGCCCGTGACCTCGGTGATCAGTGGTGCGACGTAGGAGTAGACCGCGAACATGCCGCCGAACCCGATCGACGAGGCCGCGAAGGCGAACCAGAGCCCGGCGCTGCGCAGCGCGCGCAGCTCGGAGCGGACGGTCGCCTCGGGATGGGCCGCGAGGCTGGGGATCCAGCGCCAGAGCGCGGCGAGCGTCACGAGTCCGAGCACCCCGACGACGACGAAGGCGACCCGCCAGCCCACGGTCTGCCCGACGACGGTCGACAGCGGGACGCCGACGATGTTCGCGATCGTCAGCCCCGCCATCATCGTCGCGACCGCACGCCCGCGCCGCGACGGCCCGACGACCGCCGTGCCGACCGCCGCCCCGACCCCGAAGAACGCGCCGTGCGGGAGCCCGGCGACGAACCGGGCGGCCACCAGCCAGCCGACCGAGGGCGCGAAGGCGGACAGGACGTTGCCCACGGTGAACGCGATCATCAGGCCGATGAGCAGCACCCGGCGGTCCACGCGTGCTGCCGCCGCCGTGAGCAGCGGCGCCCCGACGACGACGCCGAGGGCATAGGCCGTGATGACGTGACCGGCGGTCGGGATCGAGACCTGGAGGTCGCCGGCGATCTGCGGGAGCAGGCCCATCGTGGCGAACTCGGTCGTCCCGATGCTGAACCCGCCCAGCGCCAGTGCCAGCATCGCGGGCCGGACCCGGATCCCGGGGATCCCGTCGGCAACCTGCGCACCGGTCGCGGGAACTTCCCTGGTGCGCTCGTCGATCGTCATGGGTGGCTCCTCGGCTGCCGGGCGGTGCATGCGTGACCGGTCGTCACGACCGATCGAAACGATTCGATTCTGACCCGCATGGCGCCGTCGACACTTCCGGGATGTCCCGAATCATACGGGGAGGAAGCGAGCCGGACGCAACCGGTCAGGTGACGCTGGCAAGGTCACGCCGGTCGGGTCACGCCGGGACGGCCCAGAGCGCGGACGCCGCCGCCTCGGCGAGGTCGACATGGCGCTCGCCGATGCGCAGCCCGATCATCGTGGCCGCCGGGTGCCGCTCGAGCACGGTCAGCCGGGCGTCGAGCCCCAGCCCCGCCGCCGCACAGAATCGCAGCAGCTCCGGATCGGTGTCGGAGATCCGGGCCACGACCCACTCCCCCGGTTCCAGGTCCCACAGCCGCCGGGCGGGCGGCGCGGGGACGCGTCCGTCGCGGGTCGGGATCGGGTCGCCGTGCGGGTCCCGTGCGGGGTGCCCGAGCCGGGCGTCGATCCGTTCGATCATCAGCTCCGAGACCGCATGCTCGAGCACCTCGGCCTCGTCGTGCACCTCGTCCCAGCTGTAGCCCAGCTCCTGGACCAGGTACGTCTCGAGCAGCCGGTGCCGACGCACCATCGCGACCGCGTGCCCGCGGCCGACCTCGGTCAGCGTGATCTCGCCGTACGGGGCGTGCGCGACCAGTCCCTGCACGGTCAGCCGCCGCACCGTCTCGGACACGGTGGGGGCGCCGACCCCGAGCCGCGCGGCGAGCATCTTCGTGGTCACCGGGGCGCTCGACCACTCGCGCGCGCTCCAGATGATCTTGAGATAGTCCTGCGCGACCGGGGTGAGGTCGGCGGGCTCGGCGGGGGGCACCACAGCAGCCTAGGCGAGCCTGCCCTGCCCGGCGCCGACCCGGGGGCGGCGGGAGATCAGCGCGCGGTGCTGGTGTCGCCGAGACTGCCGTTGTCGTCGACCGCGGGCGGCGTCACCGCTGCCGGGAACGAGACCCGGTACCCGACCGACGCCGACCCGTCCGGCCGCACCTCGATGAGCTGGTAGTCGATGACCCGACGAGCCTCGGGGTCGAACCGGAAGATCGTCATCTCGGCGGTGCCGTGCAGCGGACCCACGGTGGGCTCGCCGGGCGCTGCCCCGGCCGTGCTCGCGTTGACGTAGCGCACGCCCAGGCCGAACGGCGCCGGCCCCGCCCGCACGTGGCGGTGCCCGGAGAACTGCACCGGAACGCACCCTCGCTCGAGGGCGGCGTCGCCCACCTTCGGGTCGTGGATGAGCAGCAGGTCGACGTCGGTGGTGTCGCACGAGGCCTGGGCAAGCCGCTCGGCCTCCTCGGTCGAGGTCTCCTCGCCGCCGAGGGCCGTCCCGACACCGATCCGCGTCTCGTTCGGGTCGCGGTCGCCGAGGATCTTGATGCCCGCGGCGGTGACCACCTCGCCGGTCAGCACGGTCATGCCGGCCTTGCGCTCCTGAGCAGCGGTCTCGGCCGAGTCGTGGTTGCCGTTCGCGACGACGATCGGGACGCCGTCCGGGATCGCGTCGGCGAACGTGGTCACGCAGTACTGCTCGACCGCCGTGCCGTCGATGGTGGTGTCGCCGCCGTCGAGCACGAGATCCGCCTGGGACAGCTTCGCGACGGACCGGATCAGGCTCGCCATCCCGACGTTGCAGTGCAGGTCGCTGATCAGCAGCATCACGACCGGCTTGACCGGGTCGGCGGGCAGCACGAGCGGGGTCGAGGCGTCGTTCGGGTACTGCAGGAACCGCTCCTGCGCCTTGGCGCGCGCGGCGGTGCCGGCGGCACGCAGCTTCCAGGCGGCGACGAGCGTCTTGTTCGCGCCCGCGTAGAACTCCTGGTTCGCACGGTACGCCTCGACGACCTGCCCGCCGTAGGTGTCGACGACCCCGGCCAGCCGGCCGGTGATCCGCGCCCCCTCGAGCGCTGTCCCGTCGAAGACGCTCGATGCCGGCTGCCCGGTCGGGCGGCGCTCGTTCGGGCTGAGGCTGCTCACCGACGTGACCACGACCGCGAGCGCGAGCAGTCCCGTGCCGATCAGGGTCCGACGACGCGGCGCGAGCTCGGCCGCGAGCTCGGCACGCCGCGGCCCCCCGATCACCGCCCGACCGACCAGGCCGAGAGCGAGGAGCGCCCCGAGCGCGAGGACCGTGCGCCGCAGCGCATCGAACGCGAGCGCCTGGGCGGCGTTGACTGCCGTCTCGCGGGGCGCGTTGAAGAACTGGACGTAGCTCTGCAGGTCGGTGCTCAGCGCGGCCAGCGTCTTGACCGCATCGACTGAGCGGACGTCGGCCGGGATCTCCTCCAGCGTCACCCGCACGCCGAGGGTGAGCGGGAGCGGCGAGTCGATCTGGAGCGTGCCGAGCGGCCCGAGGTCGAGCGTGACGAGGTCGTCCGTCGTCACGTCGTAGCGCGCCTCGTGCGGGCCGAGGGTGAGCTGGGCGGACGCCGTCGTGATCCCGAAGACGGCCGCGACCACGAACGCGATCAGCCCCATGAGGGCCAGCCGTCCCCAGCGCACGTCACGCAGGTGCGTCAGCCAAGCGGAAACGGTCGGTCTCGGGGTCGCAATCATCCCCTCAAGCGTCTCTCATCTGCGGCGGGCCTCCAAACCCCGACCCGTTCAGCCCCGTGCGTCGCGCCAGGCGATCCACTCGCGCACGAGCGAGAGGTCGAAGTCGGGACCGTCGATCCCGATGGTGAACAGCGTCGCGCCGGCCGCCACGAGCGGCTCGGCGACCTCGGCCGGCGACTTCGCGACGGCGACCGATCGCTCGATCTGGCCGGGGTCCCGCCCGACGACGGCGCAGTGCTCGTCGAGGATGGCGCTCTTGCGGGTCAGGGTGTCGACACTGCCGAAGCTGTGCCAGATGTCGGCGTGCTGGGCGACGAGCCGCAGCGTCTTACGCTCGCCGCCACCCCCGATGAGGACCGGGATCGTGCGCAGGGGCGGCGGGTTGACGGCTGCCAGCCGTGCGGCGATCCGCGGCAGCGCCTGCCCGAGGTCGGCGATCCGCGTACCGGGCGTCCCGAACTCGTAGCCGTAGGTGTCGTAATCCTTTTCGAACCAGCCTGCCCCGATCCCCAGGATTAGGCGCCCGCCGGAGATGTGGTCGACCGTGCGTGCCATGTCCGCGAGCAGGTCCGGGTTGCGGTAGCTGTTGCACGTCACCAGCGCCCCGATCTCGACCCGGGAGGTCTGCTCGGCCCAGGCCCCGAGCACCGTCCAGCACTCGAAGTGCTTGCCGTCCGGGTCGCCGCTCAGAGGGAAGAAGTGATCCCACGTGAAGACGACGTCGACCCCCGCGTCCTCGGCGCGCGCGAGCGCGTCGCGGAGCTGGGCGTAGTCGGCGTGCTGCGGCTGAAGCTGGACTCCGATGCGGATGGGGAGGTTCATGGCATGACTGTGGCACGCACCAGCGGAACTCCGCGACCACCTTGTGAGAGCCGAGCGGACGAGTTTCGCCCCGCCTAGGCTGGCTCCCCGTCCGGTTGCGACCGGGACAGATGCCGGGACAGGTCCCGGGGGCAGGTCAGGAAGCGAGCACCGCATGAGCACAGGCACCGAGGGGCACGAGACCACCGGGGCGTACGTCACGCCCGGCGAGTCGTTCCGGCGGGACGCGAACTACCTCACGACCCGCGTGACGGCGGACGGTGCGGACGGGTACCCCGTCGAGCCGGGTCGGTACCGGCTGGTGGTCTCCCGCGCCTGCCCGTGGGCCCACCGCGCCATCATCGTGCGCCGACTGCTCGGGCTCGAGGACGCGCTGTCGATGGGGGTGTGCGGCCCGACCCACGACCGGCGGAGCTGGACCTTCGACCTCGACCCGGGCGGCGTCGACCCGGTGCTCGGGATCCCGCGGCTGCAGGACGCCTACTTCGCCCGCAGCCCCGGGTACCCGCGCGGGATCACGGTCCCGGCCCTGGTCGAGGTGTCCACCGGTCAGGTCGTGACGAACGACTACGCGCAGCTGACGCTGGACCTCGACGTCGAGTGGCGGGCCCACCACCGCGCCGGCGCACCCGACCTGTACCCCGAGCACCTGCGGGGCGAGATCGACGAGGTGGCCCTGGCCGTGTTCCGGGACGTGAACAACGGGGTGTACCGGTGCGGCTTCGCCGGGTCGCAGGACGCGTACGACCGGGCCTACGAGCGGCTGTTCGCTCGGCTGGACTGGCTGACGGACCGGCTCCGCGACCAGCGGTTCCTCGTCGGCGACACCCTCACCGAGGCCGACGTGCGCCTGTTCACCACGCTGGTGCGCTTCGACGCGGTCTATCACGGGCACTTCAAGTGCAACCGCTCCAAGCTCACCGAGATGCCGGTGCTGTGGGCCTACGCGCGCGACCTGTTCCAGACCCCGGGGTTCGGGGACACGGTCGACTTCGAGCACATCAAGGCGCACTACTACGTGGTCCAGACGGACCTGAACCCGACGCAGATCGTGCCGCGCGGGCCGGACCTGGCGGGCTGGTTGACGCCGCACGGCCGCGAGCGGCTCGGCGGTCGGCCGTTCGGCGACGGCACGCCGCCCGGGCCGCCGCGTCCGACCGAGGTCGTCCCGCCCGAGCACGGGCCCGCCAGGTTCGCGGCGGGGCTCGGCGGCGGATTCCCCAGCGACGACCGCTGACCGGTGGGATCCTCGACCATGAAGATGTTCCGGGAGATCGAGGCCAAGCTCGAGGTCAGCCCCGATGCGGTCCTTCCCGATCTGACGGGGCTCCCGGGCGTCGCCTCGATCGACCCGGCCCACGAGCACACGCTCGAGGCCGTCTACCTGGACACCCCGGAGCTGCGGCTGGCCGGTGCCCAGACGACCCTGCGCCGACGCACCGGCGGCGCGGACGCCGGCTGGCACCTCAAGCTCCCCGTCTCCGCCGACGAGCGGATCGAGCTCCGCGCCCCGATCGAGGCCGCGGGCGACGGGTCCGACGCCGGGGCGGTGCGCGACGACGTCCCCGGCGAGCTCGCGGCCGCCGTCCGGGCGCGGGTGCGCGACGGGGCGCTCGAGCCGGTCGTGGTGCTGCACACCCGCCGCACCGTGCGCCGCCTGCGCGACCGCGCGGGTCGGGTGCTCGCCGAGCTGGCCGACGACGAGGTCACCGCCCGTGAGCCCGCCGCCGGCGCCCTTACCTTGAACGACCTCACCGCCGGCGCCGTCACGGCGACCTGGCGGGAGTGGGAGTTCGAGCTGGTCGACGGCGACCGCGACCTCCTGGCCGCCGCGGTGCGGCTCCTGCGCCGGGCCGACGGCGCCGCCCCGGCCCACCCGTCGAAGCTGGCCCGCGCGCTCGGGGACCGCCTGCAGCACGCTGCCCGCACCGACGATCGCGAGCCACCCGCTGCCGGGTCGGCGGGTGCAGCCCTGCGGGACCACCTGCGTGCGCAGCGCGACCGGCTGATCGCGGTGGACCCCCGCGTGCGGCGCGACGAGCCGGACGCCGTGCACCAGATGCGGGTGTGCACCCGCCAGCTGCGCAGCGCGCTCGCCACCTTCCGCCCCCTGCTCGCAGGCGGCGGGCGGGAGGACCTACGCGCGGAGCTGCGCTGGCTGGGCGAGCTGCTCGGCGCGGCCCGCGACGCCGAGGTCGCCCGCGGGCTGCTCGCGGAGCTCGTCGCGGCCGAGCCCGCCGAGGCCGTCATCGGCCCGGTGGCCCAGCGGTTGGACGACGACCGGGCGCGCGCCTACCGCATGGCCCACGACCAGGCCCTCGTCGAGCTCGACTCCCCGCGGTACTTCCGGCTCCTCGATGCCCTCGACGACCTCGCCGACGCCCCCGCGCTCACCACCCTCGCGGCCGGTCGCCCGACGGACGTCCTGCCCGCCCGGGTCAGGCACGACTGGCGCCGCCTCGAGCGCGCGTACCGGTCCGCCCGCAAGGCTCCGCCCGGGGCGCACCGCGACGAGCACCTGCACGAGACCCGCAAGGCAGCCAAGCGCGTGCGGTACGCGGCCGAGGCGTCGACGCCGGCGCTCGGCCGACCCGCCAGGTCCTACGCCCTGGCGGCCAAGGACCTGCAGACGCTCCTGGGTGACCACCACGACTGCGTCGAGCTTCGCGCCGTCCTGCTACGGGTGGCCGACGAGGCGCGCCTCGCGGGCGAGGACACCTTCACCTACGGGCGGCTCCATGCACTGGTGCAGGCGCGGGCCGAACGGCTCGAGGCCGACCTGCCGCGGGTGTGGCACCCCATGTCCTCGCGGCGCCGCCGACGCTGGCTGAGGTAGCCCGCCTACCGCCACTGGTTGGCGCGCTCACCCTTCGCGGCGCGCTCGGCGGTCTCGCGCACCCGGTTGGCGCGGGTCTCGGGCCGCTTCGCCTGGACGATCCACTCGAGGATGCCGCGGCGCACCGATCGAGGGAACGCGTCCCAATGGGCCGCGGCGCCGGGCCGCGCCGCGAAGGCCGCCGCCAGGTCGTCCGGGACGATCAGGTCCTCGACGTCGTCCAGCAGCGACCAGGTCCCACTCGCGCGCGCGAGGTCGACCATCCGCTGCCCGGCCGGGGTCATGCGCCCCTCGGCGAGCAACCGCTCGACGCGCTGCTTGTTCGGGCGCGACCACGCGCTCTTCGGCCGTCGCGGCGAGTACCAGAGCATGCTCCGGTCGTCGTCGAGCGTCACCGCCTTGCTGTCCACCCACCCGAACGCGAGCGCCTCGGTCACCGCATCCTCGTAGGACACCCGAGGCCGGCCGGTGTGCTGCTTCCAGGACACCACCCACACGCCGACGTCACGCGTGTGGTTGTCGGCGAGCCAGGACCGCCACGCGTCGGCGGTCTCGGGATGAACCCGGTCCGAGGGATCGTCCATGCGCCGATCGTCCCCCGAACCGTGCCCGTGCGCGAGGCCGCCGAACGCTTCAGTCCTCGACGGCGACCCGGATGAGGTTGCGCCACGGGTCCTCGAAGCTGAGCGTGGCGCCGTCGTCGGCCATGGCGACGCCGTGGTGGGCGAGCCGGCCGGCGAGCGCCCCGAGATCGTCAGCGGCGGGCACGCGGATCGCGACCTCGCCGAGTCCCAGGGACGACGCCCGCGGACCGGCGCCGGCGCTGTTCCAGGTGTTCATCGCGAGGTGGTGGTGGTAGCCGCCGGCGGCGACGAAGAGGGCACCGTTCCACTCGCCCGTCACCTCGAACCCGAGGGTGTCGACGTAGAACGCCCGGGCGCTCGGCACATCGCCGACCTGGAGGTGGACGTGCCCGACGACGGCGTCGGCCGCGCCGGGGCGCTCGAGCGCGGCCTGCGTGAGGTGCTCATCGAGGAACGCGTTCGGGTCCAGGCGCAGCGAGTCCATCGCGACGCGGCCGCCGGACCAGGCCCACTCGTCCCGGTTGCGGTCCCAGTAGAGCTCGATCCCGTTGCCCTCGGGATCGGTGAAGTAGAACGCCTTCGACACGAGGTGGTCGGCGCTGCCGGTGTACGTGCCGGGCGCGCGGGTCGCGATCGACGCCACGGTCGCAGCGAGGCCCGCCTGGTCGTCGAACAGGATCGCGGTGTGGAACAGGCCCGCCTGGCCGCGACGCGCGACGGGCAGGTCCGGGGTGTGCCGCAGCACGATGAGGGGCGTGGTGCCGCGACCCAGGGTGACCGTCGCGGCCGCCTGCACCGCGAGCGTGCCCACGCTCGGCGGGGGCACATCGAGCACCTGGAGCGCGACGACGTCGCGGTAGTAGGCGGTCATGGCGTCGAGGTCGCCGACGTGGAGGGTGACGGCATCCAGGCCGGTGTCGGCAGCCATCAGGTCGGTGGTCGAGCGTGCGGTGTCCTGGGTCATCGGGGCCTTTCGTCGGTGGTTCGGTCAATGTACTTGAATGCTCAAACACTTTGCAAGGCCGACCTGTTCCGCGATCCAGAGGAGTGTGCAAAACGATGGCCCGGTGGTTTGATGACGGCACGGTTTGACCCCATCTGGAACGGTTGCTCAATGAGGAGCGTCATGTCCCCCTATGTGCGTCAACGCATCACCCTGGCTGTCGCGGCCCTCGCCGCCGTCGCGCTCGGCGGGGCGGCCCCGGCCGCTGCCTCCGACCATTCGCACACGCCCAAGCCACCGGTCTCGGTCCAGCTGCTGTCGTTCAACGACTACCACGGCCACATCGAGCCCGACGTCGGCGCCGACTCGACAGTCACGGTCAACGGCGCACCGGTGGTCACCAACGGGGCCGCCTACCTTGCGACGCACCTCGCGCAGCTGCGCACCGGCCACAAGAACAGCCTCACCGTCGCGGCCGGCGACCTGATCGGCGGGTCGACGTTCACCTCCGGGTTCTTCCACGACGAGCCGTCGGTCGAGACCCTCAACGCGATGAAGCTCGACGTCTCCAGCGTGGGCAACCACGAGTTCGACGAGGGCGTCACCGAGCTCCTCCGGATGCAGAAGGGCGGCTGCCACCCGGTCGACGGGTGCTTCCAGCAGAACGCCAAGGGCAAGGACATCCGGTACCCGGGCGCAGACTTCAGGTGGCTCGCGGCGAACGTCGTCAACCAGAAGACCGGCCGGACTGTGCTCCCGGGCACCTGGGTCAAGAAGGTCGGCGACGCCAAGATCGGCTTCATCGGCATGACCCTCGAGGGAACCGACTCCCTGGTCGCACCGTCCGGCATCGTCGGCTGGGACTTCCAGGACGAGGTCGACGCCGGCAACCGTGCGGCGCGCAAGCTCAAGCACGAGGGTGTGCAGGCGATCGTCGTCCTGCTGCACGAGGGCGGCCTGCAGACGGGCACCTACGACGGGTGCACCGGGATCTCCGGCCCCATCGTGGACATCGCCACCCGGCTCGACCCGTCGATCGACGCCCTGATCACGGGCCACACGCACGCGGCGTACAACTGCACGATCAACGACCCGAGTGGCCAGCCGCGCAAGGTCGTCAGTGCGCTGTCGTACGGCCGACTCATCACCGAGATGAACTTCAACCTCGACCCGAAGACGAAGGACGTCGTTCGTTCGTCCGTCGTCGCGGTGAACCACCTGGTGACGCGCGACGTGCCCAAGGACCCGACGGTCGACGCGATCGTCCAGAAGTGGACCGCCAAGGCCAACGTCGACGGGAACGTCCAGGTGGGCACCGTGAGCGAGAACATCACCCGCGCCTTCCTGCCGCCGCCGAGCACCGCCGATGACCGCGCGAGCGAGTCGTCGCTGTCGAACCTGATCGCCGACGCCCAGCTGGCGGCCACCGACGGCGCGACCGACGGCGCGGCCCAGATCGCGTTCATGAACGCCGGCGGGGTGCGCTCCGACCTGCTGTACACGAGCTCGGCGCTGGGCGAGGGCGACGGCGTGGTCACCTATCGCGAGGCGTTCAACGTGCAGCCGTTCAGCAACATCCTGCAGTCGTTCGACATGACGGGGGCCCAGATCGAGGCGGTGCTGGAGCAGCAGTGGGTCACCGGACGCCCCGGCGGCCGCCCCGTCCTGCGGCTCGGGATCTCGAACGGCTTCAGCTACTCGTGGTCCGCGAGCGCCCCGTTCGGCGACAAGATCGACCCGGCGTCGATCACGCTCAACGGCACGGTGCTGGACCCGGCGGGGACGTACCGGGTCGCGGCCAGCAACTTCCTGGCCGACGGCGGTGACTCGTACCTGGCGTTCCGCAACGGCACGCCGCGGACGGGGGGGCTGGTCGACCTGGATGCGCTCGTCGCCTACCTCGGGGCGAACTCACCGGTGAGCGCGCCGCCGGCCGCCCGCAGCGTCGCGATCCCCTAGGCGCGACGGGACCGCGCAACCCATGACAAAGGGCGCCTGACCAGTGGTCAGGCGCCCTTTGTCTGCGTTCCGAGTGGAGCTGAGGGGATTCGAACCCCTGACCCCCTGCATGCCATGCAGGTGCGCTACCAGCTGCGCCACAGCCCCGTTCACCCTTGCGGGCTTGGCGAGTCTAGGCTACAAACGGCCCGATTCGCCAATCGGCTCCGGCCGCCCTCGACAGACCGCCAGCCACCGGCCGCGGCCTACGCAAGGTCGGTCCCCGCGTTCCAGTCCTCGATCGAGGTCGACGGGCCGAGGTCGTGGCCGAACAGTCGCCAGGTGGGCTCCATGCCGTCAGGATTGCGGCGCAGCTCGGCCCAGTGGGCGTTCGTCAGCCCCGCGATCCCCCGCCAGCCGGCGATGTCCAGACCGAGCAGGGCCGTCAGCGCGAGCGTGATCGCCGCGCCGTGCGAGACGACGACAAGCGCCTGATCCGGGTTCAGCCTCTCGGCATGCTCCGTGATCGCCGCGACCATCCGGCCGGCGACGTCCGCGCGACTCTCCGCACCCACGTTCAGGGGTTCGCCCCCAGAGCGCCAGGCCGCGTACTCGGTGGCCCAGCCGGCCGAGATCTCCTCGCCGGTCAGCCCCTCCCACACGCCGAAGCTACGTTCGCGCACCCGAGGCTCGACCGTCGGCGCCAGGCCGGTGAGCTCCACGAGGAACTCCGCGGTCGCCGTCGCGCGGCCCAGGTCGGACACGACGATCGCCGCGGGCGTCGTCGTTGCCACCAGGGCCGCCGCAGCGGCCTTGGCCTGGCGCGCGCCGATGTCGTCGAGCGGGATGTCGACCTGGCCCTGAAGCCGGTTGGTCGCGTTGTGTGCGGTTCGCCCGTGCCGCCAGAGCAGCACGGTCCCCGCACTCACGCCGAGATCTCCGCCGCGCCGTCCCCGCCTCGTGCGTCCGCGGGCAGCTCGATGAGCGGGCAGTCTTTCCAGAGACGCTCGAGCGCGTAGTAGACGCGGTCCTCCGCGTGCTGGACGTGGACGACGATGTCGCCGAAGTCGATGAGGACCCAGCGTCCGGCGGACTTGCCCTCGCGGCGGATCGGCTTGGCGCCGAGCTTGTGCAGGGCCTCTTCGATGGCGTCGACGATGCCACCGACCTGACGCTCGTTGGTCCCGGAGGCAATGAGAAAGACGTCGGTCAGCACAAGGTGCTCGCTGACGTCGAGGGCGATGATCTCGTCCGCCTTGAGGGCGGATGCAGCGCGGGCCGCGGCAATCGCCAGTTCAACGGCACGGTCGGTGGCAGTCACAGGTCTCCTAGATGGGGCCATGAGGTCCCCGATGATGATGTGGTGGGCACCGGCGCCGAGGCGCCGGTAGCACCGGGCTCGTTCGAACCCTTGATGAGTAGCCAGACGATGAACCCGAGGACGAATGCCAGCGCAGCCAGCGCCAGCATCTGCAACCACGTGTACGCCGCAGAGCGTCGTACGGGACCGGCGTCCTTCGCCTCAGCCGTCAATCTTACCGGGGCGGGCGGGTCCTCCTCGTCATCGGGCGGGCGCGTGATCGCGTCGAAGGAGCCCGACGGGACATGACCCCAGCGGGGGGCGAGGGGGGCACCCCCGGGGCGCCCGGGGGTCGCGGGCCTCCGGGTCGGCGGAACGGCGACGACGGCGTCCGCGTCCGGCTGCGCGGGCCCGACCGGTCGCGTGCGCGCTGCGCCCAGGTCGGGTGCCGCGGTCTGGTCGAAAACGGGGCTGCGGTCAGGCGCGACGGTGTGGTCGGTCGCCGCCGTCCGGTCCGGCACGGGAGCCCAGCCGACCGGGCTGACCGAGGCAGCGTTGGCAGGCCAGGCGAAGTCGCCACCCGAGAGCGGGGGCGGCGTGGCGGACGGCGGCGTCGGGGAGGGCGGCGTCGCGGAGGACGCCGCGTCCGACGGCACCTGGCGCGACGGGGCCGGGACCCGGCCGGCGGACGTGACCAGCGGTGACAGCGCGGAGCGCCGCGGTGCGACCGGCGGGTACCCGCGGCCGGGCGTCGACAACCCGTCGGGACGGGCCGGACGATCGACGTTGCCGGTGGCCTCGGGCACGACCATGCGGATGGTGCCCGTCGTCGCCGGCGGGTGCACGACCGGGGTACGAGCGGTCTCGGTCGGGGCCGCCTGCGGTCGCATCGAGCGGCGCGACTGCCGGCTCGCGGGCTCTGCCGCCGGCGCCTGCTCCGGGGGCGTACCCGTCTGCGCGCGGCTGTCGGTCGGCCCGGCCTCCTTCGAGTACGAGCGCCGGACCGGGGTCGGCGCGACAGGCGTCGGCGCAATAGGCGTCGGCGCGACGGGCTTGGGTGTGACGGGCTTGGGTGTGACGGGCTTGGGTGTGACGGGCTTGGGTGTGACGGGCTTGGGTGTGACAGCGACGGGCGGTGCCGGTGTCCACGGCTCGAGCTCCGGAGCCTGCCGGGCGGTCGGCGACGAGATCGGCGCCTGCGCGTGCGTCATCGGTCGCGCTGACACGTCCGCCGACGCCGTCGCCGCCAACGCAGCCGCCGCGCGCGCCCGTTCCTGATCGCGCAGCTCACGTCGGGAGAGCACCGGTGCAGGCGCCGCCGCGGGCGGTGTGGCAGGAGGAGGCGTCGGGGAAGACCCGTTACCTGCCTGCTGCTCGGCTGCGTGCTGGGCCGCGAGCTCCCGCTCGCGCTCGAGCTCACGACGGCGGCGGCGCTCGCCGGGTTCGTTACTCATTGTCCTGACCTCGATAGCGACTGGATGTCATACAGACCGTGCTTGGCGATGTACTGCACGACGCCGTCCGGCACCAGGTACCAGACCGGTTGGCCGGCGCGCACCCGCGAGCGGATGTCGGTCGAGGAGATCGCCAGCGCCGGGACCTCGAGCACGCTCACTCGATCGGGGGGCAGCCCGGCGACCGAGAGCACATGGCCGGGCCGGGTCACCGCGACGAACTGCGCCATCGTGAACAGGCGCGCCGCTTCCTTCCACCGCAGGATCTGCTCGATGGCATCGGCCCCCGAGATGAAGTACAGGTCCGCGCCGGGCCGCGACGCGGCGAGATCCCGCAGCGTGTCGACCGTGTAGGTCGTGCCCGCACGGTCCACGTCGACCCGGCTGACCGTGAACCTCGGGTTGGACGCGGTGGCGATGACGGTCATCAGGTAGCGGTGCTCCGCCGGCGTGACGTCCTGATGCTGCTTGAACGAGGGCTGCCCCGTGGGGACGAAGATCACCTCATCCAGGTCGAACCGGGCCGCCGCCTCGCTGGCGGCCACCAGGTGACCGTGATGCACGGGATCGAACGTCCCGCCCATGACCCCGATCCGAGGTCGCCGCTGCGTCATCGTGTTCGTGTGCCGTTCGATCAGTGGCGGGTTCCGACGCTCCGGAACGCGTAGGCCACCAGCAGGAGCGCAACCAGCCCACCGAAGCCTGCGACGCCGAAGACGGCCGGCGGGAAGGGGAGCTCGTTCGTGTGCTCGGCAACCTTCTCGGCGATCTGCAGAGCAGCGTGCACGACATCCTCCAGAGGGTGGGCTCACCCGAGCGCCGACCCGCGCGCGGAACGTCCAGTGTCGCACGCCCGCCCACGAGCCGGTGGGGGCGTGGGCCGAACGGATGCCGCCAGCGGGCAGGATCAGGGCCGAATCTGCCCTTCCCCGTTGACGATCCACTTGGTGGTGGTCAGCTCGGCGAGCCCCATCGGGCCCCGGGCGTGCATCTTCTGGGTCGAGATGCCGATCTCGGCGCCGAGCCCGAACTGGCCCCCGTCGGTGAACCGGGTCGAGGCGTTCACCATGATCACCGCGGAGTCGAGCTCCGCGACGAACCGCTCGCTCGCCGCGAGGTCACGCGTGACGATCGCCTCGGTGTGCCCCGACGTCCAGGCCCGGATGTGCTCGATCGCGGCGTCGAGGTCGTCGACCACCCCGACGGCGATCTCGAGTGCGAGGTACTCGCGGGCCCAGTCGTCGTCCGTGGCGGGGATGACCTCGATGCCCGACGGCGCGAGCGCTGCGGTCCGCGCATCTCCGTGCACGACGACGCCCGCTGCCGCGAGGGCGGCGAGGGCGGTCGGCAAGAAGACGTCGGCGACGGCCGCGTGCACCAGCAGGGTCTCGGCCGCGTTGCACACCCCGGTGCGCTGGGTCTTGGAGTTGAGCAGGATCGGCAGCGCCACGGACGTCTCGGCGCTCGCGTCCACATAGACGTGGCAGTTGCCGGTGCCGGTCTCCACGACCGGGACCGTCGACTCGCGCACGACCGTCTGGATGAGGTCCGCGCCGCCGCGCGGCACGAGCAGGTCGACCAGCCCACGCGCGTGCATGAGCGCGACCGCGCCCGCGCGGCCGTACGCATCGATCGACTGCACGGCGTCAGCCGGCAGCCCCTGGGCCTGCAGCGCTCGGGACAGCACCCCGACGATGACCTCGTTCGAACGGGCCGCCGCCGACCCGCCGCGCAGGATCACGGCGTTCCCGCTCTTCAGGGCCAGCCCCGCGGCATCGACCGTGACGTTGGGCCGCGCCTCGTAGATCATCCCGACGACCCCCATCGGGACGCGGACCTGCCGCAGCCGCAGCCCGTTCGGCAGCGTGGAGCCGCGCACGACCTCACCGACGGGGTCCGGGAGCGCGGCGAGCTCGCGCAGCGCCGCGGCGATCCCGGCGATCCGGTCGGGGGTCAGGGTCAGGCGGTCGAGCAGCCCGGGAGAGGTCCCGTTCGCTGCCCCCCGGTCGACGTCCTGCGCATTGGCCGCGATGATCTCCTCGGTCGCGGCCACGAGCGCGTCGGCCAGGGCCAGCAGGGCCGCGTCCTTGACGCCGCGGGTCGCCGTCGCCAACGTCCGCGCGGCGACCTTGGCCCGTCGCGCGACGTCGAGCACGTCGTCGCGCACGTCGTCGGACGGCGCGACGGAGAGCGACGAGGTGGGGGCTGCACCGGCCGGGCGGGGGCTGAGCGTGGTCATGACCCGAGAGTAGCCCGACCGTCCACGCCTCGGACAGAGGCGTCTCAAGCGAGCTAGGTCGACAGGTCGAGGCCGAACGCGTACAGCGGCCGCCCGTCAGGCAGCACGGTCGTCCGCTCCGGCAGGCGCACGAAGCCGAGCCGCTCGTACAGGCAGTGCGCCGCCACCATCTCGGCGCCGCTGTTCAGCACGACCCGGTTCAGCCCGCGCAGGCGTGCGAGCGCAATCACGTGGCGGGTCAGGAGCTCGCCGATCCCCCGGCCGCGGGCGGCGGGGTCCACCGCGAGCAGGCGGAAGTCGAGCTCACCCGATCGGCCCAGGTCGGAGATGTGGGCGCCCGGCCGGGGGGTGGCGACCGTCCCGAGGAGCGCGCCGGTGGCCCGGTCCTGCGCCACCCAGACCTCGTGCTCCCGCGCCCGTGGTCCCATGTCGACGATCGAGGAGCGGTAGCCGGCCGACAGGTCGTAGTCGGCGGAGTACGCCCCGAGGGCGAGCTCGGCCACGCGGTCGACCTCGCCGTGGTGCACCAGCCGGACCAGCACCCCACCGTCGGCCTGCAGCGCATACCGGAAGACGGCGAGGACCCCGATGCCGGGGATGTGCGCGGTCTCACGCGCGGGCACGCGCTCGAAACCGAGGCGGTGGTACAGACGCTGGGCCGTGAGGTTGGCAGCACCGGTGTCCACGACCAGCCCGTCCAGCCCCCAGGCGCGCGAGCGCTCGATCGCGGCTTCCATCAGCGCGGCCCCGATGCCCCGGCCGCGCCCGGCCGACGACGTCGCGAGCAGCCGGACCTCGGCCTCGCCCGCGACGGCGCGACGCGCGTACCGGGTGCCGGCTCGCAGCAGGCTCGCGGTACCGACCAGTGCACCGGTCGCGGAGTCGACGGCGACCAGGAGGTCACCGGAGGCGGCACGCCCGGCGGCGTCGTGCAGCAGCGCCAGGCGATCGGGATCGGTCGCCGCACCGTAGGGACCGCTCGCGAACCCGTCGGCAGTCAGCCGGCCGACGATCTCGTGCTCCCCCGCCGCTGCCGTCCGGATGGCGATCCCGGCCGGGAGCCCGCTGCCGGGACGCGCCGGGACGGGCGAAACCAGGGTCATCGGCGCGGCCGGCGCACGAGGACGAGGTCGTCGCGGTGCACGATCTCGCGGTCGTACCCGGGCCCGAACTCCTCGCGCAGCGACGACGTCGACCGGCCCAGCAGCGCGGGCATCTCCTGCGCGTCGAACGCCACAAGCCCACGAGCCACGACGACCCCGGCGGAGCTGACCAGCTCGACGGGGTCACCCGCGTCGAAGTCACCCTCGACGGCCGTGATGCCCGCGGGCAGCAGCGACGCGAGTCCGCCCTGCACCGCGCGCACGGCGCCGTCGTCGAGCACGAGCCGTCCGTTGGTGTGGGCCGCGTGCGCGAGCCACAGCAGCCGGTTCGAGCGGCGCTTGCCCGTCGCCGCGAACCACGTGCCGACCTCGAGCCCAGTCAGGGCGTCCGCCGCCAGGGCAGCCGAGGTGAGGACCACCGGGATCCCGGAGCCCGTCGCGATCGCGACCGCGGCGAGCTTGGTGACCATGCCGCCGGTGCCGACGGAGGCGCCGCGACCGGTCACCTCGACGCCGACGAGGTCGGCGGGGCCGTTGACCACGGCGATCTGGCTCGTGCCGGGGCGCGACGGCGGTCCGTCGTAGAGCGCGTCCACGTCGGTGAGCAGCACCATCGCATCGGCGTGCACGAGGTTGGAGACGAGCGCGGCGAGCCGGTCGTTGTCGCCGAAGCGGATCTCATCGGTCGCGACGGTGTCGTTCTCGTTGACGATCGGGACGACGCCGAGCTCGATCAGCCGGGTCAGCGCGCGCCGCGCGTTGCGGTAGTTCACCCGCCGGATCGTGTCCTCGGCGGTGAGGAGCACCTGACCCACCCGCAGGCCGTGCGCCGCGAAGGCCTCGGTGTACGCCGCGACGAGCAGCCCCTGGCCGACCGAGGCCGCGGCCTGCGCGGTGGCGAGGTCCTGCGGCCGGGAGTGCAGCCCGAGCGGACCGATGCCGGCGGCGATCGCACCCGAGGACACCAGCACGACCTGGACGCCGGCGGTGCGGCGCGCGGCGAGCACGTCCGCCAGGGCACGCAGCGCCGCGTGGTCCAGCCGGCCGTCCGCACCCGTGAGCGAGGACGAGCCGATCTTGATCACGACCCGACCGGCGTCGACCATGCGACGCCGGTCGCTGACGGGATCGATGGTCACGACCCGATCGAGGTGCCTGCCCCGGTCGTACCGTCCGACCAGCCAGGAGCCTCGCTGTCCTGCTCCGACTGAGCGGGGTCAGAGAGGTCGTCGTCAGTCCAGACCCCGGCCTCGCGCTCGGTCCAGAGCTCGGCGCGGGCTTCCGCCTTCGCGTCCATCCGGTCCTTGTACTCCTTGCGCTTGTCCAACCGGGTCGGGCGCGCGTGCTGCTCGAGCCGCAGGTCCGAGCCGCGCGGGCCGCCGAGCAGCTCGGAGCCGGTGAGCAGCGTCGGCTCCCAGTCGAACACGACGGCAGCCGGACCCGAACCGATGACGACCTCGTCACCCGCGACCGCCCCGGCGGCGAAGAGCGACTCCTCGACCCCCAGGCGCGCGAGCCGGTCGGCGAGGTAGCCGACGGCCTCGTCGTTCGAGAACTGGGTCTGCCGGACCCACCGCTCGGGCCGGGTGCCGATGATCTGGAAGTACATCCGCCCACCCTCCTCGCGTCGCGAGACGGTGAAGCCGGCGTCGTCCACGGCCTTCGGGCGCAGCACCGTGCGGGTCGGGACGATGTCGGCCGACTCCTTGCGGAACTGCTCGACGAGCTGCGCGAGCGCGAACGTGAGCGGTCGCAGCCCTTCGTGGCTCGCCGCGGAGATCTCGAACACCTGCAGGCCGCGCGCCTCGAGCTCGGGGCGCACCATGTCGGCGAGCTCCCGTGCCTCGGGCACGTCGATCTTGTTGAGCACGACCATGCGCAGACGCTCGGTGAGCGGCACCCGGCCGCCCTCGATGCCGACGTCGCCGCCGTACTTGGCGAGCTCGGACTCGATCACGTCGAGGTCGCTGACGGGATCCCGGTCGGGCTCGAGCGTCGCGCAGTCGATGACGTGCACCAGGACGGAGCAGCGCTCGATGTGGCGCAGGAACTCCAGGCCGAGACCCTTGCCCTCGCTCGCACCGGGGATCAGGCCGGGGACGTCCGCCACGGTGTACCGCGACGAGCCCGCCTGGACCACGCCGAGGTTCGGGATGAGCGTCGTGAACGGGTAGTCGGCGATCTTCGGCCGAGCGGCCGAGATGGCGGCGATGAGGCTCGACTTCCCCGCGCTCGGGAACCCGATGAGCGCGACGTCCGCGATCGTCTTGAGCTCGAGGACGACGTCGTTCTCCTCGCCGGGCTCGCCGAGCAGCGCGAAGCCGGGCGCGATGCGACGCGGCGACGCGAGCGAGAAGTTGCCCAGTCCCCCGTGCCCGCCGGGCGCGACGACGTACTGGGCGCCGAGACCGATGAGGTCCGCGAGCACCACGCCGTCGGTCGACTTCACCACGGTGCCGTCCGGGACCCCGAGGACGAGGTCGTCGCCCGAGGAGCCCTGGCGGTAGTTCCCCATGCCCTGGGTGCCCGACTGGGCGTGCCAGTGCGGCAGGTGGTGGAACTCGAGGAGCGTCGTGACCTGGGGGTCGACGACGATGATGACCGACCCGCCACGCCCCCCGGTGCCGCCGTCAGGGCCGGCGAGCGGCTTGAACTTCTCGCGGTGGATCGAGGCACAGCCGTTTCCGCCGTCACCCCCGGTGGCGTGCAGCACGACCCGGTCGACGAATGTCGCCACGGCTGGCTCCTCCTTGCTTCGGCACTACTAGTGAGAGACAACGAAGGGGCGCACCGGACCGGTGCACCCCATCATCGTGAGAACTACGAACAGGTTTCGACTCTCGTCACGCAGCTGCGACGACGTCGATGACCTTACGGCCGCGACGCGTCCCGAACAGGACCGCACCGGCGGTCAGGGCGAACAGCGTGTCGTCGCCGCCGCGTCCGACGTTGATCCCGGGGTGGAAGTGCGTGCCGCGCTGGCGAACGATGATCGTGCCGGCGTTGACGAGCTGACCACCGAAACGCTTGACGCCCAGGCGCTGCGCGTTGGAGTCGCGCCCGTTACGAGAGGAGCTTGCGCCCTTCTTGTGTGCCATCTCAAACCTGCTTTCGTGCTACTGGTGGAAGGGGATCCGAGGCGAGCCGTCGAGGCCGCCCGGGGAGAGTCAGGAGATGCTGGTGACCTTGACGCGGGTCAGCTTCTGGCGGTGACCCAGGCGCCGGCGGTAACCGGTCTTGTTCTTGTACTTGAGGATGTCGATCTTCGGGCCCTTTTCGTCCCGGACGACCTCCGCGGTGACCTTGACCTTCGCCAGGACTGCAGCGTCGGTCGTCACCTTCTCCCCGTCAACGAGCAGCAGGGCCGGGAGCTCGATGACCGAGCCCGTCTTGGCGGACTGGCGGTCCATGACGACGATGTCGCCGACCGACACCTTCTCCTGGCGGCCACCCGATTTCACGATCGCGTACACCACGTTGCTGCTCATCTCTGCTCGGTCAAACTTGCGTCTGCGGCGTGCTCATCGCGACGTTGCCCCTCGGGCTGCGCGGGCACACAGGGTCAGCGCACTAAGACGCGCCGACGGTCAAGAGTACGGAATCCACCGGGCGCGGTCAAACGGCGCCAGGTGGGCCCTCGGGCCACCGGTCGGAACCGGTGACCCGAGGGGACTGCTCACTCGTTGCTGGCGGGATCCGACCCGACCTCAGCCTCGTTCTCGCCCAGGTCGAAGACCTCCGGCGCGACCGGGAAGAGCTCGAGCGTCTCGTCGGCGTCGAACCCCGTAGGAAGGTCCGTGGGGCCCGTCTGCCCGGGCTGGTCGACCCGTGCTGCCGCCTCGTTGCCGTGGTCGTGCGCGTGGGCGGCCGCCGCGGCGATCGTCGCCAGCGTCGCCTTGACCGCGGCCCGCGCCTCGGTGTCGACCGGGACGACCGGGACCGCCACCAGGTTGGGCACCGTGATGTCCTTGGCCGATCCGCGCTTGCGGCGCGAACCCTTCGACTCGCCGTCGCCGTCACCCGAGCCCGACGCCGACCCGTGCGAGTGCCCGCCCTGGGGGCTGTCGCCCGCGTGACCGACCTTCTCGTTCGGTTCGGTGTGCACGATGAAGCCACGGCCGTTGCAGTGCTCGCAGGTCTCGCTGAACGCCTCGACGAGCCCCTGGCCGACGCGCTTGCGCGTCATCTGCACGAGCCCGAGCGAGGTGACCTCGGCCACCTGGTGCTTGGTCCGGTCGCGACCGAGGCACTCGACGAGGCGGCGCAGGACGAGGTCCCGGTTCGACTCGAGCACCATGTCGATGAAGTCGATGACGATGATGCCGCCGATGTCGCGCAGCCGGAGCTGGCGAACGATCTCCTCGGCTGCCTCGAGGTTGTTCCGGGTCACGGTCTCCTCGAGCGTGCCGCCGGCACCGGTGAACTTGCCGGTGTTGACGTCGACGACCGTCATGGCCTCCGTACGGTCGATCACCAGCGAGCCACCGGAAGGCAGCCAGACCTTGCGGTCCATGCCCTTGGCGAGCTGCTCGTCGACCCGGTAGGCGGCGAAGACGTCGCCGTTCCCGGTCCAGCGGGTGACCTTCTGCGCGAGGTCCGGCGCCAGTGCGCCGATGTACCCCGAGATCGTGTCCCACGCCTCGTCGCCCTCGACGACGAGCGACCCGAAGTCGCCGTTGAAGATGTCCCGCACCACGCGGATCGCAAGGTCCGGCTCGCCCTGGAGCAGCGCCGGGGCGGAGGCGGTCTTGGCCTTCTTCTCGATGGCCGTCCACTGGTCCTGCAGCCGCGCGATGTCGGCGCGCAGCTCCTCTTCGCTCGCACCCTCGGCGGCGGTGCGCACGATGACGCCCGCCGAGTCCGGCACGATCTCGCGGAGCAGCTTCTTCAGGCGGGCGCGCTCGTTGTCGGGGAGCTTGCGGGAGATCCCCGTCATGCCGCCGCCGGGCACGTAGACCAGGTAGCGGCCGGCCAGCGTGACCTGCGACGTGAGCCGGGCACCCTTCTGACCGATCGGGTCCTTGGTGACCTGCACCAGGACCGAGTCGCCAGACTTGAGCGCCTGCTCGATGCGACGCGGCTGACCCTCGAGCCCGGCCGCGTCCCAGTTGACCTCGCCGGCGTACAGGACGGCGTTACGCCCCTTGCCGACGTCGACGAACGCGGCCTCCATGCTCGGGAGCACGTTCTGGACCCGACCGAGGTACACGTTGCCGGCCATCGACGCCTGGGCCTGACGGGACACGTAGTGCTCGACGAGCACGCCGTCTTCCATCACGGCGATCTGCGTCGCGCCGTCGATCTCGCGGACCACCATCGACCGGTCGACGGACTCGCGGCGAGCGAGGAACTCTGACTCCGTGATGATCGTCCGACGGCGACCGGCGTCGCGGCCCTCGCGGCGGCGCTGACGCTTGGCCTCGAGGCGGGTCGATCCGCGCAGGGCGGTGACCTCGTCGGCGGCCGGGGCCGAGGTCTGGGCCGAGGAGCGTCCGCTGCGCGAGCGCGTCGGCTGGCTGACCGGCTCGGACTCGTCCGAGCCACGGCCGCTACGACGACGCCGACGCCGACGCCGGCTCGAACCGCTGCCGTCGCCCGACTGGTCGTCGTCGTCGGCCTCGTCCGGACCGTTGTGGCCCTCGTCGTCACCGGTCCCGACGGCGACCTCGTTGATCACGCTGTCGGCGCCACTGCGATCGGCGCCACTGCGATCCGAACCACTGCGGTCCGAACCACTGCGGTCCGAACCACTGCGGTCCTGCGCGCCGTGGTCACCCTCGGCCGCGTCGGTGCCGCTGCGGTCGCCGTCCTCCGTGCCGCTACGGCCACGACGGCCGCGCCCGCCACGACGACGACGGCGACGCGGGCCGCCCTCGGTGGACTCGTCGTCCTCGTCGGACTGGTCCTCGTCGGTCTGGTCCTGCGCGATCTGGTCCTCGGCGTGCTCGTGCGCGACGTCAGCCACGGGCTCCTCGGCGCGGTCGTTGCTGCGGTCCTGGTTGCCGCGACCCTGGGCGCTGCGCTCGGCAGCACCACGACGGCCACCCCGACGCGGGGCCGGCTGCTCGTCCTGGTCCGCCTCAGGGGCGGTCGTCTCCGTCGAGGCAAGCTCCTCGACGGCCGCGGTGGCGCGCGACGAGCCACGGCGGCGCGAGGTGCGCTTCGCCGGCGCGGCGTCGCTGTCGGGCTCCACCTCGACCTCGGGGCGATCGAGGACCGGTGCGGCCCCCGTGGGGGTGCTGGGCGCGCTCGTGAAGGTGCCGCGGCCGCCGTCGGCCGGGGTCTCGTCCGCCACCTTGGGCGGTCCGGCCGGGGAGACCGCACGACGGCGACGCGGCCGGGTGGTCGCGTCTGCCGACTGGAAGAGGATGGCCGTCAAGGAGCCCGGTCCGTCGTTCGTCGGCTCTTCCACCGGCGCGGCCGCGACAACCGGGTCGGCAGCGCGCGGGGCGATCACCGGCGCGAGCTCGGCGAAGATGTCCAGGGTGGCGCGCGTGACGCGGGAGTGCTTGCGTACCGGCGCCTCGACCGGGGCCTCAGCCGGCGTCGCGGGCTCGGCCGCACTGGCGGGAGCGGCCTCGGCGACCACGATCGCGTCGTCGTCCGTCGCGGGCTTCTTGGCGCGCGACGCGCGCTTGGCCGGCGCCCGCTTGGCGGCCGTCTTGCGCGGGGCACGAACCGCGGCGGCGTCATCGGCTGCGACGTCGGCGACGACGTCATCGGCTGCGACATCATCGGCTGCGACGTCGGCAGGAACGACCTCGACGGCCGGTGCCGGGATCACGATGTTCACCGGGACGCCGGGCGCCGCGGACTTGCGGGTCGCGCGGCGTCGGGGGGCCTTGACGACGGGTGCCGTCGCGGCGGTCTGACCGGGGCTGTCGCCCGAGCCGGACGACGAGTTGTTCAGGGTGTTGTCGGACGTGTTGTCGAGCGTCACTCGCAGTGCTCCTGTGTGCCCCCGGAGGCCGTCCACACTCCCCGGCACCCGCGGGCGGTCAGTCGTCACTCACGCGGTTGCGCGGCGACGGAAGTCGGTCGCGACTGGCTACAAGGGCGAGCGGCGCCGGCGCCCGCCTGTCCGCCCTGGAAGGGCGGCGGCGGCGCGGCGAGCCGCGAATCGCGGTTGCGGCGAGCACGGTCATCAGTCCCAAAGGCGGTGTGGACACCGTCAGGATCATGCCAAGTATCACACAGCACACAGCGGATGCACCCGACGACACGTTCCCCCGCAGGCCCGTCGGGGCGGTGACCGGGCCTCGCCCCGTCACCGTCCGCGACTACTTCTCCCAGGGCGCGGCGATGGGGAAATACTTCTCCAGGAAGTCCGTGACTCGGCGCGTGCGCTCCTCCGCGCTGACCTCCGGGAAGCTGCCGTCGTTGAGGCAGAAGAAGTCGTGCGAGCGCTTCTTGAGCAGCTGGTCCAGGGACGCCAGGCCCGAGGGGATCGTCGTGTCGACGTACAGCACCTTGGCGTTGTCCTGCGTGACGGCGCGGCCCGTGAGCAGGGCGTAGTAGTGGTAGAGCGAGTTGGTCACGGAGATGTTGTCCTTGGCGCGGAACCGGCTGCCGGCGGTCGCGGCGAACTCCGCGGCGAACGCCTGCTCCATCTCGAGCAGCACGGACTTGCGCAGCGGCGTCGCGCAGTGCTCGAGGTGGCGCGTCGTGATCCGACCGAAGCGTTCCTGCAGCAGCCGACGGTTGACCCGGGCAGCGTTCTCGAAGCCGCTGCGGTCCAGGTGGTTGTCCCCCAGCCCGATCCGGGTCCCCGCCTTGACGAACTTCGTGATCCCGCCCGGCGAGAAGAACATGTCCGGGCCGAGCGGCCGGCCGAGGAACATGTCGTCGTTCGAGTACAGGAAGTGCTCGGACAGCCCCTTGATGTGCTGCAGCTGCGACTCGACAGCCTGCGAGTTGTGGGTCGGCAGCACGGAGGTGTCCGCGAAGTGGTCCTCGCTGCGCACGAGCGTGACCCCCGGGTGGTCGGCCAGCCAGTCCGGGGCGTCCGAGTCCGTCGCGATGAAGATGCGCCGGATCCACGGGGCGAACATGTAGATCGAGCGCAGGGCGTACTTCAGCTCGTTGATCTGCTGGAACCGGGCTTCGGAGTCGTCTCCCTCGCCGACGACGACGCCCTCCATCTGCAGCGCGCGCGCCGCGCGGTACGCCGGGCTGTTGCCGTCGACCCACGAGAACACCATGTCGATGTCGAAGTCGATGTCCGTGGCGTGGTCGGCGAACATGTTCTCGATGGTCGGCCAGGTGCGACCGAACCGCTCGACCGTGCCGCGCACGGCCTCGACGGCAGGCAGCGTGCGCCGGGTGAGCGAGTTCTCGATCGGCAGGATGAGGTTGCCGTCCTCCCAGGACCACAGCTCGAGCTGCACGCCGCCGGACGACCCGTAGGTCAGCCCGCCGACCGGCTCGACCCGCGGCCGGTACAGGCGGAAGATGCGCGCCTTGCCCCCGAGGGACAGCGCCCCGTCGGAGACGAGCAGCGCCGTCTTCTTCTTGGCGTCCACGGTCATGGAGTAGAACGGCTCGTTGCGGCACGCGACCGCGAGGACCCGGCGCAGCTCGACCCGGTCCTTCCAGTCGGCCGCGATCACCGGTCGACGGTCGTTGCCGCGCACGAGCAGGTACCGGATGCCGGCGGCGTCGAGCGCGGCACCGATGAAGAGCAGGTCCTCGATCATCGCCTCGTGCGAGGTCCGATCGGTGTTGACCACCGCGTACCGGCCCTTGACCTTGACGATGTCCGGCCGGTCCGTCAGCCGCGCGACGGCGTCCGGCGACGTGACCTCGACGACCTCGCGGGCCGGCTCCTCGGGCTCGGGCGCGCCGAAGTAGACGTCGTGCAAGGCATGCAGATCCGTAATGGGGTCCTCCGACCAGACCAGGGAAAAAGGGGGCTGAGCCCATGATAGGCCGCTCGCCTGGCCCGCCAGAGAGCCCTGCGACGGGGCCGAACGGTGGTGGCCAGGGCGTCGCGAGCCCACATCACCCGTACCGTGGGGGGTAGTTCCACGCCAGCGAGAGAAGCGACATGACCATCGATCAACGACCGGCACCAGCGGGAACGTCCGACCTGCTGCGGGCCGTCCTCTCGCTCGCGGCCGACCTCGACCTGCCGAGCCTGCTCGAGCGGTTCGTGGACGCGAGCACCGAGCTCACCGGCGCGCGCTACGGCGCGATCAACATCCTCGACGAGAACGGCGTCTCGATGACGTTCGTCCAGGCCGGGATGGACGACTCGATCGTCGCCCAGCTGGCGAACTCGCCGCACTCGATCGGCGTGCTCGGCCAGATCCCCGCCCATGGCGTCCTTCGTCTCGAGGACCTGACCGACCACCCGGCCTTCCAGGGCTTCCCGAGCAACCACCCGCCGATGGGCTCGTTCCTGGGTGCCGCAGTGCGTGTGCGCGAGGAGGTCTTCGGCTACCTGTACCTGTCGGAGAAGCTCGGCGGCTTCAACGAAGACGACGAGGCCGTCGTCACCGCCCTTGGAGCCGCCGTCGCCGTCGCGATCCAGAACGCGACCCTGTACGCCGACGCCGACCGGCGCCAGCACTGGCTCCAGGCCGGCCAGAAGATCACGACGATGCTCCTCGAGGGCGCCGAGGAGGAGGAGGCCCTCCAGCAGATCGCCATCACCGCGCGCGAGATCGCCGGGGCCGACACCTCGGCGCTCGTGCTCCCCGGCCTCGGCGGCAAGCTCGTCATCGAGATCGTCGACGGGCACGCCTCGGAAGAGCTGCTCGGGCTGACCATGCCGCAGGACGGGAAGTCGTGGCTGGCCTTCACGAGCGGCAGCGGCGAGGTCGTGCCCTCGCTCGCCTCGACCAACCGCCTCAGCCTCGCGCCGATGCGCAAGTTCGGACCGGCCCTGTACGCGCCGCTGCGCACCGCCGGGCACAGCGTCGGCGTGCTCGTGCTGCTGCGTCGCGTCGGCACGCCGCCGTTCGCGCGGAGCGACCTCGTCGCCGCGCAGTCGTTCGCGGCCCAGGCCGCCCTCGCCTTCGTCCTCGCCGAGGCCCGGCACGCGCAGGACGTCGCCGCACTGCTCGACGAGCGCGAGCGGATCGCGCGCGACCTGCACGACCTGGCCATCCAGCAGCTGTTCGCGACCGGCATGCAGCTCGAGACGGTGCGCCGACGCGCGGCGCGCGGGGTCGAGCCCGCCAACCTCACGGCCATCATCGAGGAGGCGCTCGACAGCGTCGACTCGACCGTGCGCCAGATCCGCACGATCGTGCACGCGCTGCGCGACCCCGACGCGGCGACCTCGCTGATCGAACGCTTGAGCCGGGAGTCCTCCCTCGCCCGCCGGGGCCTGGGCTTCGCGCCGTCGCTCGTGTTTTCCCTCGACGGCCGCGTCGTCGACTCCTCGGAGGAGGACCACGACGCCCAGAGCGACCTGGACCGGATCGACGACGTCGTGAGCGCCGACCTGGCCGACGACGTCGTGGCGGTGGTGCGCGAGGGCCTGGCCAACGCGGCCCGGCACGCGCACTCCTCGTCGGTCTCGGTCCGCATCGCGGTCAACGGGTCGGGCCCCACGGGCAAGGTGGGGATCGAGGTCGAGGACGACGGCGCCGGCCTGTCGGTCGCGCGCGACCGGCACTCCGGCACGCAGAACCTCGCCGCTCGCGCGCGCCAGCACGGCGGCACGTTCAGCCTCGGGTCGCCGCCGTCGGGTCGCGGGACTCTCTTGAGCTGGCAGGTCCCGCTCGCCTGATCAGGCAGCGGCCTCGTCGGCGTACAGCCGGAGCACCGCGTCCCAGTCCGACTGGTACACGCGGTAGGCGATCGGGTCGTCGGTGCGGTGCTCCCAGCCGTCATGCACCACCACGACGTGGGACCTGGCACCGTGTGCCCCCGCATCAACGGGCTCGAAGCGGACGTGCACGCGGGTCGCGTGCTCGGGACCGGCGCCCGGGTGCCAGGTGAAGCCCACCTCGACACCCTCCTCCCAGACCAGCGCCGTGCCCCACACCGCCACCTCCCCGGTGCGGCTGCGCTCCACGATCTCGCCGCCGACACCGGGCACCATCTGCACGGTCTGGGCGCGTTCCCCGAACACCGAGTGCGTGTTCAACGGCCACCAGTCGCTCAGCCGAGCGGTGAACACCTCGAAGGCCCGGGCGGGCGGCACCGCGACCTCGACAGTTCGCACGATCGGGGCGGGGCTGGGTGCGGCGGTGGCGGTCACGGCTCTCCTTCGATGAGGGAGTGCACCGCCGGGCACGGTTGCGGCGACGGGTCCGCGGTCAGAGCTGAGTCAGGAGTCGCCCGGCTCGGCGCGCCAACCGCTGTGCTTGCGTGCGGCGACCCACGCGGCCACCTGGGTGCGACGCTGCAGTCCCATCTTGGCCAGCAGCGACGTGATGTGGTTCTTGACGGTCTTCTCCGCGACGCTGAGGCGTTCGGCGATCTCACGGTTGGACAGGCCCTCACCGATGAGGTCGAGGACGCGCAGCTCGCTCGGGGTGAGGTGCTCGGTCGGGTCGTCATGGCCCGCCTTGTGCCGCGTGACGGTGCGCTCGTCGAGCAGCGTGCGACCCGCCGCGACGGCACGGACGACGTCCGTGATCTCCGCGCCGCGCACGCTCTTGAGCAGGTACGCGACCGCGCCGGCGTCGAGCGCCGCGGCGAGCGCGTCGTCGTCGTCGAACGAGGTCAGCACGATGGCTTTGACGTCCGGCTGCGTGTCGCGGATCTTCTTCATGAGGTCGATGCCGGTGCCGTCCGGCAGCTGCAGGTCGACCAGCATGATCTGGGGATGCACGAGGCCGGCGCGTCGAACGCCGTCGGCCACCGAGCCTGCCTCGGCGACGACATGCATGCCTTCGGCGCGCTCGACCACCTCGGCGATACCCCGTCGGACGATTTCATGATCGTCGACGATCATCACCGTAATTACGGCCGCTCGGTCGGCGGAAGACGTCAAGTTGCTGATCACCACGTCGGTATCGTAACGAGGAGTGGGACCCTTCGACGTCATCCGCCACCCGGCCGCCACAATTCGTTGTGTTCGGATCCGCCGGAGACACGCCCCGAGAGGCCCCGATGCCCTTCACGCTCCTCGTCCCGACGTCCGTCCCGCTCGCCCTCGACCTGCCCGACGGCGTCGTCGCAGTCGCCTATGCGCCCGACGCGCCGATCCCCGCGGAACACACCGGCGCCGATGCGCTCGTGGTGTGGGGCAACCCCGCTGACCTGCTCGCGGACGCCGCCCGGCGGCTCACCCGGGTGCGCTGGGTGCAGACGCTCGCCGCCGGGCCTGACGCCGTGGTCGACGCCGGCTTCGCCGCGGGCATCGTGATCACCTCCGGCCGGTCGTTGCACGACGGCCCGGTCACCGAGCACACCCTCGCCCTGGTGCTCGCGGCGGCGCGGCGCCTGCACCTGCTCGTGCGCGCCCAGGTCGCCCACCGGTGGGCCGGCGAGCTGGGCGGCCTGCAGCCGACCCCGGCCGACTCGTTCCGCACGCTCGCGGGGGCGCGCGTGCTGATCTGGGGCTTCGGCTCGATCGCGCAGACTCTGGCGCCCCACCTGCGCCTCCTCGGCGCCGAGGTCACCGGGGTGGCACACACGGCCGGGGAGCGCGCGGGCTTCCCCGTGATCGCCGCGGCCGACCTGGACGCCGCGCTGCCCCGCACCGACCTGCTCATCGCGATCCTGCCCGGGACCGCGGCGAACGCGCACGCCGTCTCGGGCGAACGACTGGCGCTGCTGCCGAGCCACGCGTGGGTGGTCAACGTCGGCCGGGGGGCCACGCTCGACGAATCCGCCCTCGTGCGGGCGCTGCGCGCCGGACGCCTCGGCGGCGCGGCGCTCGACGTGTTCGAGACCGAGCCCCTGCCGATGGACTCCCCGCTGTGGGACGAGCCGAACGTCCTCGTCTCGCCGCACGCGGCGGGGGGACGACCGATCGGGGCGGCCGCGCTGGTCAACGAGAACCTGGCCGCGCTGCTCGCCGGGCGACCGTTGCGGAACGTCGTCTGACTGCTGGTGGTCCGCCTGCTACCAGCGGCCGTTGCGCGGGCGGGGCTGGCACACGGGGCAGGTGAACGCCGAGCGGTTCATGAACTCGTCCCGCACCACGAGGGTGCCGCAGCGCGGGCACGGCCGGCCGACCTGGCCGTACACCGCCAGGGACCGGTCGAAGTAGCCCGACTGGCCGTTCACGTTGACGTAGAGCGCATCGAAGCTCGTCCCCCCGGCGACCAGGGCTTCCTGCATGACCTCGGCTGCGCAGTCGAGCAGCCGCTCGACGTCGGCGCGGCGCAACGTGTCCGTGGCCCGCGCGTAGTGCAGCTGAGCGCGCCAGAGCGCCTCGTCGGCGTAGATGTTGCCGATGCCGGAGACGAGCCGCTGGTCGAGCAGCGCGCGCTTGACGCCCGTGCGGCGGCGACGCACGGCCGCGACCAGGGCCGTCCGGTCGAGCGCGGGGTCGAGCAGGTCCCGGGCGATGTGCGCGACGGGCTCCGGCACGACGAGCGAGGACGAGCCCAGGCCGCCCGGGGCGCCGTCGGGCACGGTGACGAGGCCGGTGACGGCGAGGTGACCGAACGTGCGCTGGTCGACGTAGTGCAGCTCCGAGCCGTCGTCCAGGACGAGGCGCACGCGCAGGTGCGAGGAGGACGCCGTCGTCGCGCCGGGCGCACGCACGAGCAGCTGACCGCTCATGCCGAGGTGGACCAGCAGTGCGGTATCGGGCAGAGCGGCATCGGGCGCGTCGAGCAGCAGCCACAGGAACTTCCCCCGCCGGACCGCTGCGTCCAGGCGCCGGCCTGTGATCGTGTCCGCGAAGTCCTCCGGGCCGCCCGCGTGATGACGCACGCAGTACGCGCGCAGCACCTCGGTGTGCACCACCTCCCGGCCCAGCACGTGCCGGGCCAGGCCCGCACGAACGGTCTCGACCTCGGGCAGCTCGGGCACGGCCGGTGAGTCAGGCCCCGTCGACGCCGGCCCGCAGGGTGCCGTACGCGTTCGCGGCGGCCTCCTGCTCGGCGACCTTCTTGGCGGGTCCGGTGCCGATCCCGCGCACCACACCGCCCACGATCGCCCGCGCGGTGAACGAACGGACGTGGTCCGGGCCGGTGCCGTCGACCTCGTAGACGGGCCCGCCGAGGCCGAGCTCGGCCGCGAGCTCCTGCAGCGACGTCTTCCAGTCGAGGCCCGCACCGAGATCGGCGGCGATGTCGAGCGTCGGGTCGACGAGCCGCTCCACGAGGATCCGGGCGGCCTCGAGACCGTGCGACAGGTAGACGGCGCCGAAGACGGCCTCCATCGTGTCGGCCAGGATCGAGTCCTTGTCCCGCCCGCCCGTCGACAGCTCACCCTTGCCGAGCAGCACGTAGGCGCCCAGGCCGAGCTTGCGGGCGATGGCGGACAATGCACGCTGCGACACCGAGGCCGCGCGCATCTTCGCGAGGTCGCCCTCGGACTGCCCCGGGTGACGGCGGTACAGCGCCTCGGTGACGACCAGGCCGAGCACGGTGTCCCCGAGGAACTCGAGGCGCTCGTTGGTCGGGATACCGCCCGCCTCGTGCGCGAACGACCGGTGGGTCAGCGCAAGCACAAGAAGCTCGGGGTCCAGGTGGACCCCGAGCTTCTCGATGAGCTGGTCGGCCGAGGCAGCGGTCACGTCACCTGTCTGCATCGGCACCACGATGGCTTCGTCAGCCCGCGTGCTCGGTGCGCATGGCCTCGGCGTACTGGCGGCCGTTGTAGTTGCCGCACGTCGGGCAAGCGATGTGGGGACGGGTGTTGCCCTTGCACTGGGTGCAGGTGGTGAGCGTCGTGGCAGTGGCCTTCCACTGCGACCGACGCGCACGGGTGTTGCTGCGCGACATCTTGCGCTTCGGAACAGCCACGGCTAGCTCTCTTTCGTCTCGTCTTGCGTTCCCTGGAGCCGGTTGAGCGCGGCCCACCGAGGGTCAAGGATCTCATGCGAATGGTCCGGGTCCTCCGCCAGGTGCGCTCCACACTCGGAGCACAACCCTGGGCAGTCTCGCCGGCACAACGGTCGGAACGGTAGCGCAGGCACCACCGCATCTCGCAACGCGGGCTCGAAGTCGATCAGATCGCCATCAAGCTCACGCACGCCCTCGAGGTCGTCCCCTTCCGCTTCCGCGATCCGGGCACGTTCTGAGTAGGCGTACAGCTCCGTCAGAGGCACGTCGACATCGTCGACGACCTCGTCCAGGCAGCGCACGCACTCCCCGACCGCCCGGCCGCGAATGCTACCGGTGACGAGGACCCCCTCCATCACGGACTCGAGCCGAAGTTCCAGCTCAAGCTCCGAACCGGCGGGGATGCCGATCATGTCGGTGCCGAGGTCTTCCGGTGCCGGAACCGTGAGCTGCAGCTGACGCATCGATCCGGCTCGTCGCCCGAGCTCATGGGTATCGAGCACGAGCGGTGATCGGGGATCGAGGTGAGTCGGTTGCTCCACGGCGGTTCCAGACAAGGTTAGACGTTCGGCCCGTGCAAGACCTGCAGGGCCAACGGAGGATGTTACCCGGTTGCGGGTGCCCGCCCAAACGCGCGGTGCTTTCAGCGCTGGCTTTCCGTGCTCTCAGCGCACCGGCTCGGCCCCGCCGAGCCGCCCGGCAAGCTTGGCGCGGCCCGCCTGGACCTGGGCGAGCACCTTGCCGAGATCGATCTCGAAGTCGGCCAGCCGGCGGTCGCAGTAGTCGTCGGCGTCCCGGCGCAGCCCCTCGGCGACCCCTTCGGCGTCGGCGAGGATCTGGCGGGCCCGCTCCTCCGCGGCCACCGTGACGTGCTCGGCGTCCACCAGGGCGGCGGCACGGGTCCGGGCGTCCACGAGGATCAGGTCCGCCTCGGCCTGCGCGAGACCCCGCGCCGCGTCGGCGTCCGCGAGGAGCTCGTCGGCCCGGCTCAGCTGGGTCGGCAGCACGTCGCGCGCCTGCTCCAGGAGGTCGAGAAGCTCGGCGCGGTTGACCAGGACCGACGACGACATCGGCATGGCGCGCGCGTGGATCACCGCATCCGCGAGCGCGTCGAGGATGCCGGTCAACCCCTCGGGCTGGGTTCGGTCGAACTCGCCGTCGACGGCGTCGTTGTCGGTCATCAGTTGCTCCCTCCGGGCGTCGGGCCCAGGCCCAGCGCCGCCAGCACGACCGCCTCGACGCCGTCCGGCACGAGGTCCGTGATCGACCCGCCGTGGCGGGCGACATCTTTGACCAGCGAGGACGCGATGTGTCCGAGCGCGGGGTCGCCCACGACGAACACGGTCTCGACACCCGTCTGGTGGCGGTTCATCAGCGCCATCGGCAGCTCGTGGTCGAAGTCCGCACCGCCCCGCAGCCCCTTGACCACCGCGACGGCCCCGATCTCGAGGCAGAAGTCGGTCAGCAGCCCGGCGACGAGCTCGACCCGGACCCCGTCGATCCCCGCGAGGGCCGTGCGCGCCAGCTCGAGGCGCACCTCGGCAGGCAGGAGCGCCTGCTTGGTCGAGTTGTGCGCGACGCCGACGACGACCTCGCCGAACAGGGCACGGGCCCGCCGGACCACATCGAGATGCCCGAGAGTGACGGGATCGAAGGACCCGGGGCAGACGGCGATGGTCACCTCGCCAGGGTAGTTCAGGCGGACCACGGAGCCGATGATCCCGACCCGTGCGTCGCGGCACCGGAATCGGGCGCGGGCTCGGGCGCGGGCTCGGGCTCGGGCTCGGGCTCGGGCTCGGGCTCGACGGGCGAGGCGAACCAGACCACGGTGTCGCCGTAGGTGCGGCGGTCGGAGCGCTCGAGCCCCGCGGGCCAGCGCGGCTCCGGGCTGCGCGAGGACCTTTCGACGACGACGACGGCGTCCGCGGAGAGCGTCAGAGCGGGTCCGCCGAGCAGGGACGCGAGCACCCCGGCCAGGTCATCCTCCGTGAGCTCGTACGGCGGGTCGAGGAAGACGAGGTCCCACGGCGCGGCCACCGGCCGTTGGACGAACTTCTCGACGCGCTCGGTGACCACCCGCACCCCGGCCAGAGCGAGCTCGGTCACGTTGCGCCGGCAGACCTCGGCCGCCGGCCGGGCGGACTCGACGAGCGTCACGGCGGCCGCACCGCGGCTGGCCGACTCGAGCCCGAGCGCCCCCGAGCCGGCGTACAGATCCAGCACGGACGCGCCGTCGACCACCCCGAGGTGGTCGAGCCGCGAGAAGAGCGCCTCGCGCACGCGGTCGCTCGTGGGGCGCGTCCCCACCGGGGGGACCCGCAACGTCCGGCCACCGACCGTCCCGGCCACGATCCTGGTCATGCGTGGATGCTCGGACGGCTCTTGATGTGGGCGCCGACCGCGTACGCGATCGCCGACGTCACGACCTGGGCGATCAGGAGCGGCGGGGTGACGAAGCCGAGCACGATCGCGATGAGCACGGGTACGAGGCCGAGGATCACCGTGTCCGGGCCCCGCGCGAGGACCCCGCCGACCCCGACCGGCAACGCCCCGGCCGCCGTCGAGACGAGCGGGCCGGACCAGTCCGGCGAGGGGCGGTAGGCCGAGCGCACCGCGGCACCGGCCCACACGGGCGTCGAAAGCACCGCCAGGGCGAGCCAGCTGCTCAGGTCGCCCTCGAGGCGAGCGACGGCCGCGAACGCCGCCAGCGACCACAGGAGCATGACGGCCGCCGGCACGATCATGCGGAGCTTGCGCACCCGCGCGGCCGCCAGCGGCAGCAGCCGGTCGAGGATCGGCGCCATCTCGGCGCGGCGAGCGCCTTCCGCCGTCGCGACCATGGCGATGTACCCGGAGATGACGAAGGCGGCCGCCAGCACGCCGGCGTTCGCGATCTGGTGGACCCCGACGACGACGGCGGGCACGCAGGCCGCCGCGATCACCTGCACCACGTGCCGGGGCGAGCGACGCAGCACCGCGAGGTCCGCCGCCACGAGCGCCGTCGACGGCGTGGTCACCCAGGCGAAGCGTGAGACGCGCCGACGACGGGTGGGGGCCGCGCCGTCGGTCAGCGCCCGGCCGAGCTCCCGGGAGTCGAGCGAGACCATGGCGCCGACGGCCTGGCTCGCGACCGACCCGCTGTCGCGCAGGTCCCGGGCGGGGATCCGCGCGAGCCGCCGGTCGAGGAAGACCGCCGCAGCGACCACCAGCCCCAGCAGGACGGGCACGACCCACGGCGCGGGGGCGGGGACCTCGTTCAGCTGCCAACCCGCGAACGCACCGACGAGGGCGAGCACCGGGACGAGGCCGAGCAGCACGTTGCCGGCCGTGGCGATGCGCCGGCGGACCGCTCCGAGCGACTGGCCGACGCCGGCGAGCAGCACCAGGGCCGCCGCGCCGAACCCACCGATGGCCGCGACGCTCAGGACGCGCCCCGGCGACACCGCCGTCTGCGTCCGCAGGCCGATGTCCATCAGCGTGAGCAGGACGGCGCTCACCACGCCGGCGAGCAGGGGCAGCCGGACAGCCACGGGACGCAGCAGCCCGCGCCGGTCGATCGGGAGCGCGAGCCACCACGTCGCCTCCGCGCCACCGACCCCGACCGGGCCGAGCCGGCCGGCCAGCGAGAGCAGCACCCCGACGAATCCCAGGACGGCGAGCGCGGCGAGGCTGGGCAGGCTCAGGTCGGGTCCGGGCGGCGGCACGGCCGAGACGGGCGGCAGCGCGTCGCGCATCGTGTTGACTACGCCGAGCGCCATGCCGATGCCGATCGCGGACGTGATGAAGGCGTAGTAGACATCCCCGAGCAGCTCACCGATGCCGGCGCCGCCACGCGTGCGCGCGGTCACCGCCGTGAACCGGCGGATCTCCCGGCCGGAGGGGATCCGCGCGCTGGGCATGGTCACCGGGACGGCTCGGCGCGGATCGCGCGGGCCGCGTCGGCGACGCTGAGCCGCACCGACTGGTCGTCGGCGACGAGGACAGCCCGGTGAGCCACGGCCTCGAGCAGCTCGGGGTCGTGCGTGGCGAGCAGGACGGACCCGCCCGCGGCGGTCTCGGCGCGCAGCCGCTCCGCGAGGGCCGCCCGCATCCGCTGGTCGAGGCGCTGCTCGGGCTCGTCGAGCACGAGCAGCTGGCGGGGACGGACGAACCCGGCAGCGAGCAGCAGGCGGCGGCGCTGGCCGGACGACAGCGCGACGGGCAGCACGCCCGCGTGGTCGGTGAGGCCGAAGTCCTCGAGCAGCTCCGCGACGACGGTCCCGGGATCGACCACGCCGTGACCGCGCGCGGTCAGCAGCAGGTGCTCGGACACCGTGAGCGCGGGGAAGTACGCGTCGTCGTCCAGCACGCTCGACACCTGCGCCCGGAACGTCTCTTCGCGCTCGTCGACGTCCCGCCCGAGCACCTGGAGCACCCCGCTGACGGGTTCGAGCAGCCCGAGCACGGCCCGCAGGACGGTCGACTTGCCCGAGCCGTTCGCGCCGACCAGGGCGAGCGCACGACCGGCGCCGAGCGTGAACGAAACGGGCGCACAGACGGGTTCACCGCCGTAGCTGAGGACGAGCTCGTTCACACGGATGACGGGGGTGGCGGCCACGCGGTCAGCCTACGCACGCGACCGACCGGGTCGAGCACGCTCCCCCGCCCCGCGAAACGGCGCTCAGGACCGGTCGAGGTACTCCTCGCGCTCACCCGCGAGCTGCTGCTCGATCGCGGCCCGCAGCGCCGGGAACCGTTCGAGGGTCGGGTCCGCGTCGACGACGGCGGTCGCCTCGGTCCGGGCCTGCGCGATCAGGTCGGCGTCCCGGGTGACGCGGAGCAGCCGGAGCGAGCTGAGCCGACCCGACTGGGCCGCACCGAGCACGTCGCCCTCGCGCCGCAGCTCGAGGTCGACCGCCGCCAGGACGAACCCGTCGGTCGTCTCCTCGAGCGTGCGCAGGCGCGTCGCGGACGGGCTCCCCGGGCCGCTCTCCACCGCTCCCGACACGAGCAGGCACAGCCCGGGGGCGCTCCCCCGCCCGACCCGACCGCGCAGCTGGTGCAGCTGGGAGATGCCGAACCGATCGGCGTCGAGCACGACCATGCCGGTGGCCTCGGCGATGTCGACCCCGACCTCGATGACCGTGGTCGCGACGAGGACCTGGATCTGCCCGGCGGCGAACTGCGCCATCGTGCGCTCCTTGTCGTCGGCCGTCATGCGGCCGTGCAGCACGCCGATGTCGACCCCCGCGAGCGCCGGCAGCGCCCGGAGCTCGTCGACGACCTCGAGCACCGCGCGCAGCGGACGCCGCTGGCCGACGTCGTCCGCGAGGTCGAGATCGAGCGCGAGCAGGTCGGCGCCGTCGTCGTCCATCGAGGCTTTCGCGGTGCGGGCCGCAGCGGCCGGGGCCGCGGGGTCGTCGGGGTCGATGCGCGGGCACACCACGAAGACGCGGTGGAACCCGTCGACCTCCTCCCGCACGCGCCGCCAGGTGCGGTCCATCCAGGCGGGGTTGTCCGCCTGCACGACGTGCGTGGTGACCCCGCTGCGGCCCGCCGGCACCTCGGTCAGCGTCGACGTCTCGAGGTCGCCGAACACCGTCATCGCGACCGTGCGCGGGATCGGGGTGGCCGTCATCACCAGCAGGTGCGGCGTGCGGCTCGCCTTGGCGCGCAGCGTGTCGCGCTGCTCGACGCCGAACCGGTGCTGCTCGTCGACCACCACGAGACCGAGGTCGGCGAACTGGACGTTCTCGCTGAGCAGCGCGTGCGTCCCGACGATGATGCCGGCGCGGCCGCTCGCGGCGTCGAGCAGGTTCTCGCGGCGCGCCGCCGCCCCCTGCGACCCCGTGAGCAGCGCGACCCGCGTGGCCCGGTCGTCGCCCCCGAGGAAACCCCCGTCGGCGAGCGGCCCCAGGAGCCCGCGCAGGGTCCGGGTGTGCTGCGCGGCGAGCACCTCGGTCGGGGCCATGAGGGCCGCCTGCCCCCCGGCGTCGACCACCTGGAGCATCGCCCGCAGCGCGACGACGGTCTTGCCCGAGCCGACCTCCCCCTGGAGCAGGCGCTGCATCGGTGCGGGCTCCGCGAGCTCGGCCGCCAGCTCGGCGCCGACCTCGCGCTGACCGTTGGTCAGGGTGAACGGCAGCTTGGCGTCGAAGTCGTCCAGGAGCCCGCCCGCGAGCCGCGGACGCGCGGTGGCCTCCTGGCCGGCCGCCTCCGCACGGCGGCGCGCGAGGGCCGCCTGGAGCACGAACGCCTCCTCGTACTTCAGCCGGCCCAGCCCCCGGCGCGCCTGGGCGTCGTCGAACGGCTCGTGCACGTCGTGCAGCGCCTGGTGCAGGGTGGGCAGCGCGAGCCGGGTCCGCAGCTCCTCGGGGATCGGGTCGGGGACGTCGGCCAGGCCGAGCGGGTCGAGCACGGTGCGCACGCTGGCGTGGATGCGCCACGACGCGATCGCGGCGCTCGCGGGGTAGATCGGGATGGGACGCCCCGCCTCGATCATCGCCTCGGCCTCGTCCTGCACGTCGACGCCGATGATCTGGTAGTCGGGGTGGGTCAGCTGACGGGTGCCCTGGTACGCCCCGACGACGCCCGTGAACAGCCCCACCCGTCCGGCCCGGAGCTTGTTCTCGTGCCCATGGAGGGCACCCTTGTGCTTCGCGAAGAACGTCAGGTTGAGCGTGCGCGTGCCGTCCGTCACGACCGCCTGGAGCATCGCCCCGCCGCGCGAACGCATTTCGCGGACCGTGGCCTGGCGGACCTGCGCCATCACCGTCACGTGCTCGCCGATCTCGAGGCTCGACAGGTCCGTGAGCTTGCCCGGCTCGGAGTAGCGCCGCGGGTAGTGCCGCAGCAGGTCGCCCGTCGTGTGCAGCCCCAGCTTGACCAGCGCGCCGGCGGTGCGGGTGCCGAGCACCTTGGTCAGGGGCTCGGCCAACCGGTCGACCGGACCGCGGACGACGTCACCCAGCTCGACGGTCATCGCCGGCCCCTCCCCGTTGTCCGATCGCTCATCATCCGCCCATCACTCGAGCGCCATCGCCACGACCGGCCGCGCCTGGCCGCCGTCGAGCACGACGACCTCGAGCGCCGGGTACGTGCCGGCCAGGTGCCCGAGGAGCGCCTCCATCACGCCGTCCCGGGCGTCGGCGCCTCGCAGCAGCGTGAGCACCTCGCCGCCCGACGCGAGCAGCTCGTCGGCCACCGTGAGCGCCGCGGCGCCGTCGACCACCTCGTCGTCGACCGCCCCGAGCTCCGCCGTGCGCACGTCTCCGACAGCCCGGCGGATGGCGTCCAGCTCGACCCCGATGTCCGCCGCGGGGGCACCGTCGGCCGCACCGCGCGGTGCCGACCGCCGCGCGACGACCGCCGCCAGCCCGGCCACGACCCGCATGTCGTCGACCGCGTCGAACACCTGCACGCGAGCCTTCGCGAGGCCGGCGGCGGCCAGCGCGGCGGTGCACGCCTGCGGTGAGCCGGGGAGCACCGCGACCCGCGCCGCACCGGTGTCCACGACCGCGCGCAACACGCTCGACGCGGTCACGGGCGCACCGGTGAGCACCATCACGACGGCACCCGTGCGGGCGAGCGAGCGGACGAGACCGGGCGCACGCGTCCCGACCACGAGCCCGAGCGGACCGGCGTCAGCCGACGCGGGCTCGATGGGCTCGGGCCTCGCGCGGCCGGCGAGCTCGTCCGCGGCGTGCGGCCGAAGCTGGCGGACCGTGATCTGCCGCTGGACCCCCAACGCGCCCGCGACGACGGCGGCGGCGGGGTCGTCGGTGTGGACGTGCGCCTGCCAGACTCCCCCGCCACCCACGACCGCCACGGACTCCCCGAGCACCTGCAGGCGGCGGCTGAGCTCGGGTGCCAGGTCCGCGACGTCCGACTCGACCACGAACATCACCTCGAACTCGCCGTGCCGCGCGGGCTCTGCCCCCCGACCTGAATCCGGCTCTGCTCCCGGGCTCGCCACCGGCTCGACCCCCGGGCCCGCCACCGGGCCGACCGGCTCCACCCGGGCCCGGGCCGCGATCGGCACGGCCCCCGGGGCGGGGCGACCCGTGACGATCACGACCAGAGCCTCGAGGATGACGACCAGTCCCGTGGCGCCCGCGTCGAGGACCCCGGCGGCGCGCAGGACGGCCAGCTCGTCCGGGGTGCGCAGGAGCGCCGCGCGAGCACCGCCGAGCGCGGCCACCGCGGTCGCGGCGAGGTCGCCGCCTGCGTCAGCCACCGCCGCAGCGGCGACGGCCGACGCCGACGCCGCGCTGAGGATCGTGCCCTCGACCGGGCACGCGACCGAGACCCGTGCCGCTGCCTGCGCGACGTCGAGCGCCCGGGCGAGCCCGACGCCGTCGGGCACCCCCAGCTCGAACCCCTGCGCCAGGCCGAGCAGGAACTGGCTCGCGATGACGCCGGAGTTCCCCCGGGCCCCGAGGAGCGCGCCCCGCGCGAAGGACCGCGTCGCCTCGAGCGCCGTGGCCTGCGGGGCGTCGACGACCTCCTGCGCCCCCGCGGCGATCGTCAGGTGGAGGTTGGTGCCCGTGTCCGCATCGGCCACCGGGAAGACGTTCAGGGCGTCGATCGGGCCACGAACGGCCTCGAGGGCCTCCGCCGCGCCCACCGCCCAGGCTGCGATCGCCCCACCATCCAGTCGCTCCACGTGCGTCCGCATCCCTTCGTCCGTCCCACGGCCCCGCCCACACGATGCCTCATGCC
The DNA here is from genome assembly GCF_045689905.1 of Pengzhenrongella phosphoraccumulans. NCBI lineage: Bacteria > Bacillati > Actinomycetota > Actinomycetes > Micrococcales > Pengzhenrongella > Pengzhenrongella phosphoraccumulans. The sequence goes on from NZ_CP144210.1 coordinate 800,422, forward strand.
ACCCTCATTTGGGTGACTGGCCGTCATCGGCTAGTCTTGCCAGGTTGTCCGGCCGAGCCCGGGCACATGCGGAGCGACCTTCGGGTATGCACTGCACACCCCGACCATTCCTCGCCGCTCTGCGCGGCGTGCACGACGATCAGGAGAGACCGTGGCTGCCAACTGCGAAGTCTGCGGCAAGGGCCCGAGCTTCGGGCACAGCATCTCGCACTCGCACGTCCGGACGAAGCGTCGCTGGAACCCGAACATCCAGCGCGTTCGCGCCGTGGTGGCCGGTGCTCCCAAGCGCCTCTACGTGTGCACCTCGTGCCTCAAGGCCAACAAGGTCGTCCGGCACGTCTGAGCTGTACCGCACCGAGCTGTAACCAAGAACTGAGTTGTTACCAAGACCCGTGGGCTAACCCCACGGGTTTTGTGCGTCCTCGGCAGGGTTTCTGGTGCGCCCTGCGCAGGTTCCGGCAGGTCGGCCAAGAATTGTGCTGCGAGCCGAGGGCCCGGATGGCAAGGTGTACTCATGGTTGAGACCCTCGGCGAAGTAGACATCCGGCCCGCCGAGGTACCGGACGCACCGGAGATATCCCGCGTCCACACCGCCTCCTGGAAGGAGGCCTACGCCGGCATCGTCTCGGCCGACTACCTTGCGTCGCTGGACCCGAAGAACCGCGAGTCCATGTGGACCGAGCACCTGCGCAACGGCCCCCGCGACGGGGTGCGCACCTGGGTCGCCTGGACCGGGCCGGGCGCTCTCGGCTTCGCCTCGATCGGCCCGAGCCGCGACGAGGACGCCGCGCGCAACGAGCAGGAGATCTACTCCATGTATCTCGACCCGGGCATGTGGGGCCAGGGGGTCGCTCGCGACCTGCTGCGCACCGTGCTCGGGGAGGTCCGGCCCCCGGCGCCCGTCTCGCTCTGGGTGCTCGCGGACAGCGAGCGGGGCCGGCACTTCTACCGGCGCCACGGCTTCTCCCCGGACGGCACAGAACGCCTGCGCGAGGTGGGCGACCAGGAGCTGCTCGAGGTGCGGTACCGCCGACCCTGAGCTCGGCCCGGAGCACGCGCCGGCTCAGCGCGCGAAGTGGTCCCAACCGGGCGACGCCGTCTGCGGTGCGCGACCGCCGACCAGCACGTGCGGCCCCTGGGGCGCGCCCGGCCGGACGACGCCCACCGCGCGGAACGGTGCCGGGAGCGCCACGCCGGGGGGGAACGTCGCCAGCAGGCCGTGGTCCTCCCCGCCCGCGAGCACCCACTCCTCAGCGCTCGCGCCGAGCACGGCGGCGGCGTCCGCGAGGACCGCGAGATCCGCGGCGAACGCCCGCGTGACCGGATCGAGGTCGAGCACCACGCCGCTCGCCCGGGCGACCCGGCCGGCATCGCGCAGCAGACCGTCGGACAGGTCGAGCATCGAGGTCGCGCCGGCCAGGCCCGCCACGACCCCGGCGGCCAGCGGCGGGTCGGGGCGCAGATACGCGCGCACGAGCTCGGGGGCCACCTCGGGCCGGCCGGCCTCCAGGAGCGCCAGCCCGGCTGCCGACCACCCCCGCACCCCCGCATGCCCGACGACGTCGCCGGGTCGGGCTCCCGAGCGCAGCACCGGCGCGCGCCCCGCGAGATCCCCGTGCACCGTGACCGTCACGACGATGAGGTCTCCGCCGGACAGGTCGCCGCCGACGACCCCGACGCCGTGCGGCTCGCACGCCGCCGCCAGGCCTCGGGCCAGTCCGGTCACCCACTGGACCGGGAGGTCCGCCGGGGCGACGACGGTGACCACGAGCGACGTCGGGCGCGCACCCATGGCCGCGATGTCGGCGAGGTTCTGCATCGCCGCACGCCAGCCGACGTCGTACCCGGTCGACCAGTCTCGCCGGAAATGGCGACCCTCGACGAGGACGTCGGTCGAGACGACCATCCGGCCGTCCGGGACGTCGACCACGGCGGCGTCGTCGCCGGGTCCGAGCAGCGTCGCCGAGCCCCGCGGGAGCAGCGGGAAGATCAAGGCGAGCAGCTCGTCCTCGGTCACGTCGGCGACGGTCCGGTCGGCCGGCTGGGGCGGGGTGGGTTCGGCGCGGGTCACGGCCGCCAACCTACCGACGCTGCGCGCGGGCTCGTGCCGGACCACCTGCGGGGCAGCGGCGGGTGGACGCCCGGACGGCGGCGGCGGGCTACCGTGACACCGTGCCCCGGACGATGCGTCTCAGCGCTCTCGCTCTCCTCACGGTGGCGACCGCGGCCGCGTGCTCGTCGGCCGTGTCCGTGCCGGTCGCGGCGCACGCCGCCGATCCCGTGTGCGCGGACGTGGTGCTGGCGCTGCCGGCCGAGCTCGCCACGTACCCGCGCCTGCGCACCACGAGCCAGGCCACGACCGCGTGGGGCGAGTCCGCCAGCCCGATCGTGCTGCGGTGCGGGGTCGAGCCACCGCCCCCGACGACCGACAAGTGCGTCACCGCGACGGACGCCGCCGGCACGTCCGTCGACTGGATCGCGATCGAGGGCACCGCCGGCGCGGACGGGGGCGCAACCTGGACGTTCACGACCTACGGCCGCGAGCCCGCGATCGAGGTCACGGTCCCCCCGGCGGTCACCAAGGACAGCTCGACGTCGTTCCTGGTCGACCTGGGCCCTGCGGTCGCCACGACCGCGAAGCTTCGCTCCTGCCTCTGAGGAGGCCGAGGGCTAGCGGAGACCGATACGCCGGGTCAGGGCCAGCTGGAGGAGCTCGTCGATCAGGTCGGGGTACGCGATGCCCGACTCCTGCCACATGCGGGGGTACATCGAGAACGGGGTGAACCCGGGCATCGTGTTGATCTCGTTGACGATCACGTCCTGGTCCGCGGTCACGAAGACGTCCACGCGCGCGAGGCCCTCGCAGCCCACGGCCTCGAACGTGCGCACGGCCAGGTCCCGGACGACCTCGATCACGTCGGCGGGAAGGTCCGCGGGGCAGGTCAGCACGACCGACCGCTCGTCGAGGTACTTCGCCTCGAAGTCGTAGAACCCGTGCTCGCTGCTCGTCACCACGATCTCGCCGGGCTGCGAGGCACGCGCGCGCTCGCCCTCCCGGGCACCCAGGACAGCGCACTCGATCTCGCGACCGACGACGCCGACCTCGACGATCACCTTGGGGTCGTGCCGCTGCGCCTCGGTGATCGCCGCGGGCAGCTCGTCGAGCGAGCTCACCTTGGAGATCCCCAGGCTCGAGCCGGCCCGCGCGGGCTTGACGAAGACAGGCAGCCCGAGGGCCGCGATGGTCTCGGTCCAGACGGCGGGACTGCGCTCGAAGTCCCCGGGGTGCAGCACCACGAACGGTGCGACCGGGATCCCCTGGGCTGCGAGCACGAGCTTCATGAAGTGCTTGTCCATGCCGACGGCGGACGCGAGCACGCCCGCGCCGACGTACCGCAGGTCGACGAGCTCGAGCATGCCCTGGACCGTGCCGTCCTCGCCGAACGGGCCGTGCAGCAGCGGGAAGACGACGTCGACCCGGCCGATGGCCACGGGAAGGCTGTCCGGCGCGATGACCTGCAGGCCGCGCGCGTCGGTCGACTGCGGCAGCAGCACGTGCGCCGGACCGTCCTGCACCTCGGGCAACCGACCGTCCACGATCGACCAGAGGTCGGGGTCGTCCTCGACCAGCACCCACTTCCCGGCGGGGGTGATGCCGACCGCGACGACGTCGTACTTCGCCCGGTCGATCGCCCGCAGCACGCCGCCCGCGGTCGCGCAGCTGATCGCGTGCTCGCCGGACCGGCCACCGAACAGCAGCAGGACCCGGGGACGCGCCGAAGGGTCGGCGAGCCAGGCCGCGATCGGGGGCTGTGACGAACCAGCACCGGTGGGGTCGGTGGTCTCGGGCTGCGGCGTGGTCTCCATCGCGCCCGACCTTACCGGTGCTGACCGGGCGACCCGCACCGGGCAACCAGCCCGCACCGGGCGACTAGCCTGCACGGGTGCGCGCACCCATCGGGCCCGAGGGCCAAGAACACGAGCTCTCCCCCGCCACCGTCGCCGTGGCCGCCGGACGTCCCGGGCGCGTTCCCGGCGGCCCCGTGAACCCACCCGTCGTGCTGTCGTCGACGTATGTCTCGGCCGGTCCCCCGGCGCCCGGCGACCTGCTCTACGCGCGCGCCGGGACCGAGACCTGGGTGCCGTTCGAGCGGGCCCTCGCCGACCTCGAGCACGCCGACCAGCCCGCGCTGGTGTTTGCCTCGGGCATGGCCGCGATCGCCGCCGCGATGTCCCTGGTGCCGCACGGAGGCCGGCTGGTCGTCCCGCAGCACGCCTACCAGGTCACGCTCGGGTTCGCGGACGACCTCGCGGCCCGAGCCGGGGTCGAGGTGGTCCGGGTCGACATCGCGGACACCGCCGCCGTGCTCGCCGCCGTGGCCGGCCCGGTGCCCGCCTCCCTCCTGTGGGTCGAGTCCCCCACGAACCCGATGCTCGAGATCGCCGACACGCCCGCCCTCGTGGCCGGGGCGCACGCCGCCGGCGTACCGGTCGCGGTGGACAACACCTTCGCCACCCCGCTGGGCCAGCAACCGCTCACCTGGGGTGCGGACGTCGTCGTGCACTCGGTCACGAAGTACCTCGCGGGGCACTCCGACGTCGTGCTCGGGGCCGTCGTCGTGAACGACGCCGACCTGCACGCGCGGTTCCACGCCTACCGGACCCTGCACGGCTCGATCGCCGGGCCGTGGGAGGTGTGGCTCGCGCTGCGGGGACTGCGCACGCTTGCGCTCCGGGTGGGGCGCTCGCAGGACACGGCTGCAGAGCTCGCGCGCCGCCTCGCCGCGCACCCCCGGGTCGCGCAGGTGCGTCACCCGAGCCTGCCGTCCGACCCCGGGCACGCACGCGCGGCCCGGCTCATGACGGGGTTCGGCTCGATCATCGGGCTGCGGCCGGTCGGCGGGGTCGCCGCGGCCGACGCCGTCGTGGCGGCCCTCCAGCTCTGGGTCCCGGCGACCAGCCTGGGCGGTGTCGAGTCGAGCCTCGAGCGCCGTCGCCGCTTCGCCACGGAGGCGGTGACCGTGCCCGAGGACCTGCTGCGCCTGTCGGTCGGCATCGAGGACGTGGACGACCTCTGGGCGGACCTCTCGCTGGCCCTGTCGAACCTGCCCGAGGCCTGAGTTCGCTGGTTCGGGCCGAGCTCGCCCGTCCAGACCGGCGGACTCGCCCCGAACCAGCGAACTGAACCGCTGCGCTGCGGGTTAGACGCCCTCCGCCTTGCGGGGGCGCGCCAGGAGGAGGGGCGCGAGGTCTTCGACCGGGAAGCCCTCGTGCAGGACGCCGACGACGGCGGCCGTGATCGGCATCTCGACCCCCACCGACGCCGCGAGCTCGAGCACGGACCGCGACGACTTGACGCCCTCGGCCGTTCCCCCGGTCGCGGCGATCGCCTCGTCCAAGGTCATGCCCTGACCGATCCGCACGCCCAACGAGTGGTTCCGGGACAGCGGCGACGCGCAGGTCGCCATGAGGTCACCCATCCCGGCCAGGCCGGGGAACGTCTCGGCATCGGCCCCGAGCGCGAGTCCGAGCCGCGTGATCTCGACCAGCCCGCGCGTGATGATCGTCGCGCGCGTGTTGTAGCCCAGGCCGCGACCCTGCGCGATCCCGACCGCGAGGGCGATGACGTTCTTCACCGCCCCGCACAGCTCCACACCCACGACGTCGGTGTTCGTGTACGGCCGGAACGCCGCGGACGAGCAGGCGCGCGCCACAAGCTGAGCCGTCTCCTCGCTCACCGAGGCGACGACGGTCGCCGTCGGCTGACGCTCCGCGATCTCGCGGGCGAGGTTCGGCCCGGACACGACCGCGACCCGGTCCGCCGGCAGCCCGAGGGCCTCGGCGACGACCTGGCTCATGCGCTGGTCGGTGCTGAGCTCGACGCCCTTCATCAGCGAGACGGCCACGCAGCCGGGCGGCACGAGGGCCCGCAGGGTCTCGAGGGTCGCGCGCGCGCTCTGGGAGGGGATCGCGATCACCACCAGGTCGGCGCCGGCCAGCACGGTCGCCGCGTCGGTCGACGCCGTGATCCCGGTGGGCAGCGTGATCCCCGGCAGGTAGGCGTGGTTGCGGTGCTCCGCCTCGATCTCGGCGCACACCACGGGATTGCGACCCCAGAGGGCGACGTCGCAGCCGGCGTCGGCCAGGACGGTCGCGAAGGTGGTGCCCCAGGCGCCCGTCCCCAGGACGGCGGCACGCAGAGCGGTCACGCCGGTCCCTCGACCGGGTCCTGGGGGTCCTCGGGGGCGGCGGGACGGTCGGGGGTCGTCGGCGTGGCGGTCCCGCGGTCCGGGAAGCGCGGGTCGTACCGGACCGCCGGGGCGCGCTCGCCCCGAATCTCCTCGAGCAGCCCGGTGATCGCCGCGAGCACGCGCTCGGTCGCCTCGCGCAGGGTCGCGCTGTCCATCGGCAGGTCGTACAGGTCGCTCAGGTCCACCGGCGGACCTGCCACGATCGTGACGCGCTTGGGCGGGAACGGCTTGAGCAGCTTCTTGTACCGGCCCAGCAGGTCCTGCGGCCCCCACTGCGCGGCCGGGATCACGGGCACGCGCGTCGTGAGCGCGAGCCGCGCCACCCCGGTCTTGCCGACCATCGGCCACAGGTCGGGCTCGCGCGTCAGCGTCCCCTCGGGGAAGACCGCGACGCACTCACCGCCCTCGAGCGCCTGGACGGCCGACTGCAACGACTTGCGCGCGTCGGAGGTCCCCCGGAAGACCGGGATCTGCCCGGTCGCCCGCAGCACCGGGCCGAGCACCGGCACCGAGAACAGCGACGCCTTGGCCAGGATGCGGGGGGCATAGCCGTTGTCGTAGAGGTAGTGCGCGAACGTGAGCGGGTCCACCTCGGTCATGTGGTTCGCCGCGGCGATGAAGCCGCCACTGACCGGGAGGTGCTCGGTGCCGCGCCAGTCCCGCTTGGTCATGGCCAGCATGAACGGCCGGATCAGGCGGGCGACGTTGCGGTAGGCGCGGTTGGATCGCTGCGGTGCGGGCACGGTCTGGGATGCTACCCGCGGAGCGCCTCAGGTCCGGCTGAACTCGGCCCCGAGCGAGGTCAGCTTGTCCGTGAAGTGCTCGTAGCCCCGGTCGATCAGGCCGATGCCCTTGACCGTCGAGGTGCCCTTCGCGGCGAGGGCCGCGATGAGGTGGCTGAACCCGCCGCGCAGGTCCGGCACTTCGATCTCGGCGGCCGCGAGCGGCGTCGGGCCCGACACGACGGCCGAGTGGTAGAAGTTGCGCTGGCCGAACCGGCACGGCCGCCCGCCCAGGCACTCCTTGTAGACCTGGATGGTCGCGCCCATCCCCACGAGGGCCTCGGTGAACCCGAACCGGTTCTCGTAGACCGTCTCGTGCACGATCGACAGGCCCTTGGCCTGCGTGAGCGCGACGACGAGCGGCTGCTGCCAGTCGGTCATGAAGCCGGGGTGCACGTCGGTCTCGAGCACGATCGGGTTGAGGTCGCCACCCGGGTGGTAGAACCGGATGCCGTCGTCGTCGACGTCGAACTCGCCCCCGACCTTGCGGAACGTGTTGAGGAACGCCGTCATCTCCGGCTGGCTCGCGCCGCGCACGTAGATGTCGCCCTGCGTGGCCAGCGCAGCCGACGCCCAGGACGCGGCCTCGATGCGGTCCGCGAGCGCGGTGTGCGTGAAGCCGCGCAGGCGTTCGACGCCCTCGATGCGGATCACGCGGTCGGTGTCGACCGAGATGATCGCGCCCATCTTCTGCAGCACGTTGATGAGATCCATGATCTCGGGCTCGATCGCCGCGTTCGAGAGCTCCGTGATGCCCTCGGCACGCACCGCGGTCAGCAGCAGCTGCTCGGTGGCGCCGACGCTCGGGTACGGGAGCGCGATCTTGGTGCCCTGCAGGCCGAACGGGGCGGTGATGTGGATGCCCTGCTCACGCTTCTCCACCACGGCGCCGAACTGCCGCAGGATGTCGAGGTGATAGTTGATCGGCCGGTCGCCGATGCGGCAGCCGCCGAGGTCGGGGATGAACGCCTCGCCGAGCCGGTGCAGCAGCGGCCCGCAGAACAGGATCGGGATCCGGCTCGACCCCGCGTGCGCATCGATGTCCGCCACGTGGGCCGACTCGACGTTGCTCGGGTCGAGGTGCAGGGTGCCGGCGTGGTCGTCCCACTTCACCTGGACCCCGTGCAGCTCGAGCAGCCCTGTGACCACGCCGACGTCGCGGATCTGAGGGACGTTGCGCAGCAGGCTCGGGCCGTCGCCGAGGAGCGAGGCGACCATGGCCTTGGACACGAAGTTCTTGGCACCGCGAACGGTGATCTCGCCCGCGAGGGGCGTGCCGCCGTTGACGTAGAGCAGGTCTGTCATGACCCCATCGTTACTCACGCAGAGCACTCCTCCCTACCGACACGGCGCGGGGACGAGTTCCCGGCCCGAAACCTGCACACGTCTTTGCAGGTCGGACTACTTCTTCTTCTTCTTGCCCGACGACGCCTTCGCGGACTTCGTCGAGCCCGACTTCTTCGCGGACTTCGAGCCCTTCGCGCTCTTGGCCGATGTGGTCGCAGGCGCCGACTTCGCAGCGGCGACCTTGTCCTTGACCTTCACGGGCGCCTTGGCGGGCGCCTTGGCGGGCGCCTTGGGGGTCGCGGTGCGCGTCGTCGTGCCCGACGACGCCGCGGCGCGGGGTCGCGCTGCGGGCGCGGGCCCGGAGACGGCCGCGCGCAGGCTCGAGCCGGCGTGGAACCGGGGGGCAGCAGCGGCCGGGATCTCGATCGCGGTCCCGGTGCGGGGGTTGCGTCCGATCCGGGCCGGTCGCTCGACCCGCTCGAACGTGCCGAACCCCGTCAGGGTGACGCGTTCCCCCGAGGCCACCGCGTGCGTGATCTCGTCCAGGACGGCATCGAGCGCGGCGACGGCCGCCCCCTTGCTCCCCAGTCGGCCTTCGAGCAGCGTGACCATCTCGGTCTTGTTCAAGGGACACCTCCCGGTCGGGTGCGCCCCGAGCGAGGGTTCGCCGCGTCGCGCGGCTCCCACGGTAGGGCGAACCGCAGGTCAGGTCCACACGACGCGCCCAGGACCGGCGTCGCGTGCACCGGCCGCCGCTCGGCCCACCCCGCGGGCGAGGCCGCAGGTCAGCGCACCGGGCGGGCGGCCTCGATGTCCACCGGCGGCAGGTGCTTGGCCGGCAGGGTGCGCGGGCGCCAGTCGGCGCGCGTCGCCTCGAAGGCGGTGATCTCGTCGGCGTGGTTGAGCGTCAGGCCGATGTCGTCCAGGCCCTCCATGAGGCGCCAGCGGGTGTAGTCGTCGATCTGGAACGGCACCACGACGTCGTCGCACGTGACCGTGCGGGACTCCAGGTCCACGGTCACCTCGGTGCCCGGCCGCGTCTCGAGGATCTTCCAGATGAGCTCGATGTCCTGCGGATCGCACGTCGCGGCGAGCAGCCCCTGCTTGCCCGAGTTGCCCCGGAAGATGTCGGCGAACCGGGCGGAGATCACGGCGCGGAACCCGTAGTCCTTGAGCGCCCAGACGGCGTGCTCACGAGACGAGCCGGTGCCGAAATCCGGACCGGCGACCAGCACCGACCCGCTCGCGTAGGCGCTCTGGTTGAGCACGAACTCGGGATCGCTGCGCCACGCGGCGAACAGCGCGTCCTCGAAGCCGGTCCGCGTGACCCGCTTGAGGTACACCGCGGGGATGATTTGGTCGGTGTCGACGTTGCTCCGGCGCAGCGGAACGCCGACGCCGGTGTGCTGACTGAACTTCTCCATGGTGCGCGTCCTTCGGTTGTGCGTCGCGTGAGCAGCCTGCGGGTCCGAGCGAGGTGGGTCAGGCCGGCGAGAAGTCCCGCACCGGGGCACCGGACCCGGCGCCCGCGGGCCGACCGGCGTCGTCGGTCAGGTCCGCGAGCGACGACAGCGTGCCGCGGATCGCCGTGGCGGCCGCGACCAGCGGGGAGACGAGGTGCGTGCGTCCGCCCTTGCCCTGCCGACCTTCGAAGTTGCGGTTGGAGGTCGACGCGGAGCGCTCGCCCGGGGCCAGCTGGTCCGGGTTCATGCCGAGGCACATCGAGCACCCGGCGTTGCGCCACTCGGCGCCGAAGTCGAGGAAGATCCGGTCGAGGCCCTCGGCCTCCGCCTGAAGCCGCACGCGGGCCGAGCCCGGCACGACGAGCACGCGCAGCGAGTCCGCCTTGTGCCGCCCCTCGACGACGGCGGCCACGGCCCGAAGGTCCTCGATCCGGCCGTTGGTGCACGAGCCGATGAAGACCGTGTCGACGGCGATGTCCCGCAGCGGCGTGCCCGGGGTCAGCGCCATGTACTCGATGGCGCGCTCGGCCGTGGCCCGGTCGCCGGCGTCGGCGATCTGCTCCGGCACGGGCACGTTCGCGGAGAGCGGCAGCCCCTGGCCGGGGTTCGTGCCCCACGTGACGAAGGGCTCGAGGGCTCCGGCGTCGAGCACGACCTCGGCGTCGAAGACCGCGTCGTCGTCGCTCTTGAGGGTGCTCCAGTAGGCGACGGCCTCGTCCCAGTCGGCCCCCTGCGGCGCGTGCGGTCGGCCCTGGAGGTACTCGGCGGTCGTGGCGTCGGGCGCGATCATGCCGGCGCGCGCGCCGGCCTCGATCGACATGTTGCAGATCGTCATCCGGGCTTCCATCGACAGCGCGCGGATCGCCTCGCCGCGGTACTCCAGGACGTAGCCCTGCCCACCGCCGGTCCCGATCTTCGCGATCACCGCGAGGATGATGTCCTTGGCCGTCGTGCCCGGACGGAGCGCGCCGTTGATCGTCACCGCCATCGTCTTGAACGGGTTCAGCGGCAGCGTCTGGGTCGCGAGCACGTGCTCGACCTCGCTGGTCCCGATGCCGAAGGCCAGCGCGCCGAACGCGCCGTGCGTCGAGGTGTGCGAGTCGCCGCACACGACCGTCAGCCCGGGCATCGTCAGACCGAGCTGGGGGCCGACGACGTGCACGATGCCCTGGTCCGCGTCCCCGAGGGAGTGCAGCCGGATGCCGAACTCGACGGCGTTGTTGCGCAGGGTCTGGATCTGCGTGCGGCTGGTCAGGTCGGCGATGGGCCGGTCGATGTCGAGCGTCGGGGTGTTGTGGTCCTCGGTCGCGATCGTCAGGTCCGGGCGCCGCACCGGGCGACCGGCCAGCCGCAGGCCCTCGAACGCCTGGGGGCTCGTGACCTCATGGACGAGGTGCAGGTCGATGTAGAGCAGGTCCGGCGCTCCGTCGCTGCCGCGGCGCACGATGTGCGCATCCCAGACCTTCTCCGCAAGCGTGCCGCCCATGTCGTTCGTCCTTTCGTCATCGCCCGATGCCAGGTGCCGCGAGGGCCCCTTTCGGGTCGGAGATTTGCGTCTCAGCCTTCGAGACTGCAGTATCGACCTATGGACAACTCTAGCGGAGTCGGCGTCCTGGACAAGGCAGCCTCGGTTCTCAGTGCCCTCGAGGCCGGCCCGGCCACCTTGGCACAGCTGGTCGCCGCCACCCACCTCGCCCGACCGACGGCCCATCGACTCGCCGTCGCCCTCGAACATCACCGCCTGGTCGCACGCGACATGCAGGGTCGTTTCGTGCTCGGACCACGCCTCGCGGAGCTCTCCACGGCAGCAGGCGAGGACCGCCTGCTCGCCGCTGCGGGCCCCGTCCTGACCGCCCTGCGCGACCATACCGGCGAGAGCGCCCAGCTCTACCGGCGCCAGGGCGACCAGCGCATCTGCGTGGCCGCTGCGGAGCGTCCGATCGGCCTGCGCGACTCGATCCCGGTCGGCGCCGCGCTGTCGATGCAGGCCGGCTCGGGGGCGCAGATCCTGCTCGCCTGGGAGGAGCCGGACCGGCTCCACCGCGGCCTGCAGGGGGCGGCGTTCACCGCGACCATCCTGTCGGGCGTCCGACGGCGCGGCTGGGCCCAGTCGGTCTCGGAGCGCGAGGCGGGTGTCGCCTCGGTGTCGGCACCCGTGCGCGGACCGTCGGGGCGGATCGTCGCCGCGGTGTCGGTCTCCGGACCGGTCGAGCGGCTGAGCCGCCAGCCCGGTCGGCTCCACGCGGCCGCGGTGGTCTCCGCGGCCAACCGCCTGACCGAGGTCCTGCGCCGCACCGGCGAATAACGAATTTCCCTCACCCGCCCGCCCCGTCCGATCGATTCTCGGTGAACTCGCGCGCACTTTCGGTGCGCCCGTTCTTCCGACGATCAGGCGGGGCGGTCGGCTGCGGAAACACGAAGGCCCGGTCACCCTCAGGTGACCGGGCCTTCGAACGTACCCCCGACCGGATTCGAACCGGCGCTACCGCCGTGAGAGGGCGGCGTGCTAGGCCGCTACACAACGGGGGCCTTTGCAGCAACACGTTCCGGAAAATGTCCGGATCGCGATCAACTACCGAGTGGAGACCCTACCGCAATCCGGTAGGTCATCACGCTGGGGTACCAGGACTCGAACCTAGAATGTCGGTACCAGAAACCGATGTGTTGCCAATTACACCATACCCCATGGGGTACTCACCCCCTCGTTTCCACGAATGGAACCGCGATATCCGCGGGGGTTGCACCGGTCGTCAACTCTACCCGAGCCTGGGGGGTGGGTCCAACCACTCCCCCTTCGCGCAGCCCCGAAAGCCCCCAGACGTGTCTCACCTCACGCCAGGCCGAGCGCAGCACGGAGCTCGTCCAGCCCGCGCACGACGACGACCCCGGCCGCGACCAGCGCAGCGTCGCCTTCGGCGGGACCCTGCTCTGCGGACGAGTCCGCGGGACCCTGCTCTGCGGACGACGGCTGCCGCCGGGCGGACGGCCGGTCCAGCCAGACCCCGACGAGGCCGGCGTCGTGCGCCGCGACCGCGTCGAAGTCGAGCTCGTCGCCGACGTACGCGGTGCGCTCGGGGGCGGTACCCAGGCGCGCGCACGCCTCGAGGAAGACTCGCGGGTCCGGCTTGCCGAACCCCAGGGTGTCGACCCCCACGAGCATGGGCACCGAGTCCGCCAGCCCGACCCGCTCGAGCTTGAGGTGCTGATACGCGACCGACGCGTTCGACAGGGCCCCGACCGCCACCCCGGCGGCCAGGAGCTCGCGCACCACGTGCGCGGCGTCGTCGTGGGCGACCCACGCCTCGCGGAAGCCCGACTCGAAGACCGCGTCCCACTCCTCGAACCCCGCGTCGTCGAGCACCGGCCCGCCGAACGCCTCGTGGAGGTCGTTCGCGCGGGCCATCCGCTGCGCGCGGTACTCGAGCGCGCCAGCCGTGTACCGGCGGTAGTAGCCGTTCGCGTCCGCCCGCCAGTGCGCGAGCACGTCGACGTGACGTTCGGGCGGCAGGTCCGGCAGGTAGGCCGCCGTGGTGCCCACGAGCGCGCGACCGAACGCCGCCCGGGTGTCGACGAGCGTGTCGTCGACGTCGAAGAGCACCCCGTCGACGCGCGCGGTGCTCACCCGAGGGTCTCCCGCAGCACCGCCAGGCGCGCGATCGAGGAGTCCTTGCCGAGGATCTCCATCGACTCGAACAGCGGCGGGGACACGCGCCGACCGCTGATCGCGGTGCGCAGCGGAGCGAACGCGAACCGGGGCTTGATCCCGAGCGCGTCGACGATCGCCTCCTGGAGCGCGACGTGCACCGGCTCGGCCACGAAACCGTCCGCCGGCACGAGCGCCAGGGCGGCCAGGGCGGCATCGAGCACGGCAGCCGCGTCGTCGCGCAGGGCCTTGACGGCCTCGGGCTCGAGAGCGACGGCGTCGTCGGCCGCGAACAGGAACCCGAGCATCCCGGGGGCCTCGCCGAGCAGGGTCATGCGCTCCTGGACCAGCGGGGCGCCGGCCTCGAGCAGCGCGCGGTGCTCGAGGGCGAGGTCCGCGAACGAGGCTGCGGGCACCAGGCCGGCGGCGTGCAGGTACGGCACGAGCCGGTCCCGGAAGTCCTCGGGCGCGAGCAGCCGCAGGTGCGCGGCGTTGATCGCCTCGGCCTTCTTGAGGTCGAACCGGGCCGGGTTGGGATTGACGTCCGCGACGTCGAACGCCGCGACGAGCTCGTCGACCGAGAAGATGTCCCGGTCGGGACCGATCCCCCAGCCCAGCAGGGCGAGGTAGTTGAGCAGCCCCTCGGGGGTGAAGCCCCGCTCCCGGTGCAGGAACAGGTTGGCCTCGGGGTCCCGCTTGGAGAGCTTCTTGTTGCCCTCGCCCATGACGTACGGCAGGTGGCCGAAGACCGGCATCACCTCGGCGACGCCGAGCTCGAGCAGCGCGTTGTACAGCACGACCTGCCGGGGGGTGGACGAGAGCAGGTCCTCCCCGCGGAGCACGTGCGTGATGCCCATGAGCGCGTCGTCGATCGGGTTGACCAGCGTGTAGAGCGGGTGCCCGTTGCCGCGCACGATGACGTAGTCGGGCACCGAGCCCGCCTTGAAGGTGACCTCGCCACGGATCAGGTCGAAGAACGACACGTCGTCGGCCGGCATCCGCATCCGCAGCACCGGTGAGCGCCCGTCGGCCCGGTAGGCGGCCCGCTGCTCGTCGGTGAGGTCGCGGTCGAAGCCGTCGTAACCGCGCTTGGGGTCGCGACCGGCGGCCCGGTGGCGCGCCTCGATCTCCTCGGGCGTCGAGAACGACTCGTACGCGTACCCGCCCGCGAGCAGCCGCGCCGCGATGTCGGCGTACAGGTCCAGCCGCTGCGACTGCCGGTAGGGCTCGTGCGGTCCGCCGACCTCGACGCCCTCGTCCCAGTCCAGGCCGAGCCAGCGCATGGCGTCGAGCAGCTGGAGGTAGCTCTCCTGGCTGTCGCGCTCGGTGTCGGTGTCCTCGATGCGGAAGACGAACGTGCCACCCACGTGCCGCGCGTAGGCCCAGTTGAACAGCGCGGTGCGGATCAGGCCGACGTGCGGGGTTCCCGTCGGCGAAGGGCAGAACCGGACCCGGATGGCGGAGCCGGTGGGGGTGCCGGCGGGGGCAGTCGAAACGGTGTCACTCACCAGCCCAGCCTAGTTGTCGCCCACGGGGCGCCCTGCAGCCGGCCTGCCCCGCCCCGTTCCCGCCCCGCGGGGCCGACGGCGACCGGCGTCAGCCCCGGCGGACCACCGGGTTGCGCAGCACGCCGATGTCCTCGATCTCGACCTCGACGACGTCGCCCTGCACCATCGGCCCGACGCCGGCGGGGGTGCCGGTGAGGATCACGTCGCCCGGCAGGAGCGTGAACACCTCGGAGATGTACGACACCAGGTGGGCGACGTCGAAGACCATCTCGGACGTGCGGCCGTCCTGGCGCGGCTGGCCGTTGACGCGCGAGGAGACCCGGAGGTCGTCGGTGTCGAGCTCGGTCACGATCCACGGGCCGAGCGGGCACGACGAGTCGAAGCCCTTGGCGCGGGTCCACTGCCCGTCCGTGCGCTGCACGTCGCGCGCCGTGACGTCGTTGGCGGCCGTGTAGCCGAACACGTGCGCGAGCGCGCGCTCGGGCGTCACGTTCCGGGTGATCTTGCCCATGACGACGGCGAGCTCGGCCTCGTGGTGCACCTCGTCCGAGTAGGTCGGCAGCACGATCGGGTCGTCCGGGCCGATCACCGACGTGTTCGGCTTGAGGAAGAGCAGGGGTTCGGTCGGCAGCTCGTGGCCCATCTCGGTCACGTGGGCGGCGTAGTTGCGCCCGACGCCGACGACCTTCGACCGCGGGATCACGGGAGCGAGCAGCCGGGCGCCGTCGGCGAGCAGGATCCGCTCCCCCGTCGGCGTCACAGGCGTGAAGAGAGGGTCACCGGTCAGGACGACCAGGTGCTCCGCACCCGGCTCGCCGGTGACGAGGGCGTAGCGGGGGTCTTCCCCGGTGGTGAATCTGGCGATGCGCATGGCGCAACCCTAGGCGCGTCGGCGGCCACCCCCGGTCGGGGGTCGCGCTCAGACCCGCGCTCAGACCCGGGCGAGCACCTCGCCGTGCAGCACGGCGAACCAGCCATCCTCGTGGCGGCCCCAGGCGTTCCACGCCGCGGCGAGGTGCTCGAGGCCGACGTCGTCGGCGAGCCCGTGCTCGACGGCCTGACGGGCGAAGTCGGACGACGTCGACCGCTCGGCCCACAGCCCGGCCCACCAGGCTCGGTCGTCGGGGGTCGCGTAGCACCACGTCCCGGCGCTGGGCACCAGGCCGGCGGGGTCGAAGCCCGCCGCGAGCACCCAGGACAGCAGCCGGCGGCCGGCGTCGGCCTGGGCGCCGTTCGCCTGGGTGACCTCGTGGTAGAGCGCGCGCCACTCGTCGAGCCCCGCCGACGGCGGGTACCAGGTCATCGCCGAGTAGTCCGCGTCCCGCACCGCCACGAGCCCGCCGGGCCGCGTCACGCGCCGCAGCTCGCGCAGCGCCGCCACCGGGTCGGTCAGGTGCTGGAGCACCTGATGTGCATGGACGACGTCGAAGCTCGCGTCCTCGAACGGGAGCGCGTACACGTCGCCGACCTGGAACGAGACGTTGGCAGCACCCGCGATCCGGGCCGCGTCACGGGCCAGCTCGAGGACCCGTTCGGACCGGTCCAGGCCGACGACCGACCCGGGGGCGATCCGCGCCGCGAGGTCGATCGTGATCGTGCCCGGTCCGCAGCCGACGTCGAGCAGGCGCTGGCCGGGGCAGAGCGCCGCGAGGAGGTAGCCCGCGGAGTTCTCGGCGGTGCGCCACCGGTGCGAGCGCAGGACGCTCTCCTGATGGCCGTGGGTGTACTGGTCGGGTGCTGTCACTCCACCAGTAGGGGGGCATCGGTCCAGGTTTCTCAACTTATGGACACGATGTCTCACCCAGCGAGACTCACGGCACAGGTTCCGGCCGGGTCGCTTCGGGCCAGGGTCCCAGCTCGGGGAGCGGCCCCCCAGCGCTGTCGAGCACCGGTCGGACCGGCTCCCGGCCGGCCAGCCAGGCGGCAAGGTCGCTGCGCGCGCCCCGAACCACCCTCGGCACGGCCGCACCCCGGGTCCGGCCCAGCTCGCGGGTCCACCCGTCCGGGGCCACGAGCACCAGCGCTGTCCCTGCAGGGACCCGCGAACCGAGGAAGTCGGTCAGGTGATCGCAGAGCTCGGCCGGCCACGAGTCGCTGTCGGGGCCGAGGTCGAGGTCCGTGAGATGGATCTCGGTCTCGCGCCACCAGGCCAGAGCCATCGAGAGCACGACCTCGTTGCGGAAACGCACCGGGCGGTCCCAGTCCACGGGCGCGAGGCCGGCCAGCAGCTCGTCGATCCGTTCCGTCGCCTGACGTAGCGCCCGGACCTGCTCCGCCGCGGGCGCCGTCGCCCCCGCCTCGATCGCGGCGTCCCGGCCGGCGCGACCGCCGTCATAGAAGTCCACAAGCTCACCGCGACGTGCGGCGGAGATCTGACGCGCGGCCGCGGCACCGAGGGTGACGAGGTGGGCGAGCACGTGGCCGCGGCTCCACCCGGGCAGGCGGGAGGGCTCGAGAACCTGCGCGTCGGTCAGCGACTCGACCGCGCCGCCCAGCCGTTCGTGGGTGCGTCGGATCGCGGTCACCAGCTCGCCCGGGGTGATCGCCCGGTGCCCGGGGTCGACGACGGTCACGGCCACACCAGCTCGTGGCGCCACGGAGCGCCGACGGCGTCCCGGCGGTACACGACCCGGGTGTGCGCACGCCGCCGATCGCCCTGCCAGAACTCGATCTCGAGCGGGACCACGGCCTGCAGCGACCACTCGGGCAGCACGAGCGACGGCTCGCGCTCGACCCGGACCAGTGCGGCGGCCATCGCGGCCTCGAGCTCGGCCGGCGAGCCGAGCGGTTCCCCAGGTCGCACCGCGAGCGCGGCGGCGCGTGAACCGGGCGAGCGCGACAGGAAGTCGGCCGCGCAGAGCTCGGGGTCCGCCGGGACGACCGGGCCGCGCAGCCGTACCTGCCGCGCCTGCGGCTGCCAGTAGAAGGTGGCGGCTCCCTGCGGGTTCGCGGCGAGGTCGACCCACTTGCGGCTGCGCGCATCGGTGGCGAACTCCCAGCCGCCGTCGCGCACGTCCTTGAGGATCACGACGCGGACCGAGGGCGCGCCGCCGGCGTCGGCCGTGGCGAGCATCATCGCGTGCGGCTCGGCGACCCCGGCATCGATGGCCGCACCGATCCACATGACGAACAACGCGACCGGGTCACCGGGCACGTCCGCAGGGTCGAAGCTCGGCAGGTCACCGGCGAACACCGGCAGGCGCCGCAGCCTGCTCCGCAGCGGCGAGCCTGACGACGGCGCCGGGGCGCCGTCGGGCACCGCCCCGTCCTGCTCTGCCATGGACCGGCTGCCGTTGTCTGCCACGTGCTTCCCCCTCGACGAGACGCTGAGGTCTACGACCCTACGGTCGATCCGACCTGCGTCCCGCCTACGCTTTGCCCATGACGATCCCGACGGGCGGCCGCACGACGCACCGGGCTGCAGCGCACCCGGCGGCCGTGCGCGAGGCGGCCGACTGGGGCCCGGACGCGGCCGCCCACGCGGCGCGCGCCGACGCCCTCACGGCGGGGCACCGCGAGCGCCGAGCTGCCGGCGTCCGCCACCCGATCGACGACTTCCTGTACGACTACTACGGCACCCGCCCCGGTCAGCTCCGTCGCTGGCATCCCGGCGCGGGCGTCGTGCTGCTCCCGGCTCCCGGCGCACCGCAGACCGAGCACGCGTCGTGGCGCTGGTACGTCGTCGACGCGACGGGCGCGGTGACCCTCGATGTGGAGGCGTTCATCGCGGACCGCGGCGACACCGTGGCCTACATCGGCACGCTCCTGCGGGCAACGGCCTCCCGGCCGGCCTTCGCCGGCTGTCTCGGCCTGCACGAGTGGGCGATGGTCTACCGCTCCGGCGATGCCCGACGCCGCCATGACCTCCCCTTGCGCCTCGGTCAGGCCGGGACCGACGCCGTCGTGGAGTCCCACACCATCGGGTGCACGCACTTCGACGCCTACCGGTTCTTCACGCCCGACGCCGTCGGACGTACCGCTGTCGCACCCACGCGCGAGACCCAGGTGGTGCTCGAGCAGCCCGGCTGCTTGCACGCGAACATGGATCTGTTCAAGTGGGCCGGGAAGCTCGGACCCGCCGCGCCCGGCGACCTGCTGCTCGACTGCTTCGAGCTGGCACACGACATCCGCACGCTCGACATGCAGGCATCCCCGTACGACGTGTCCTCGCTCGGTGAGCCGGCCGTCGCGATCGAGACCCGGGCGGGCAAGGCCGAGTACGTCGCGCAGCAGCGCGCGTTCGCTGACCGGGCGGCCGTGCTGCGCACCCGCCTGATCGACGTCGTCGAGAGCCTCGGGCCGCGACGCAGCGCGGGCTGACCTCGCCGCCGACACCCGTGCGAGCGGGCTCAGCGGCGCCGAAGGACGAACACGCCCCAACCGAGGTACCGCCTGCCGTACTCGACGTGAGCCCGCCGGCCGCTCTCCAGGAACGCGCGGATCTCGTCACGCTCCGGGTCGTTCGGGTTGGTGCGGAGCCAGTCGCTCAGCGTCCACCACTGGCTGGCCACGTAGCGGTCCCAGCTGTCGGGGTCGGACAGGACCATCTCGAGCACCTCGAGGCCGGCGGCCGCGAACCGATCGACGGTGCCGGCCAGCGACGCGTACTCCCCCAGCGGGAAGCCGAGGGACGCCTCCGCTGCTGCCGGCGGCTCCTCGAGCCAGAACGGCTCGCCGACCAGCAGGACGCCGCCGTCCCGCAACCCCCGGGCCATCAGGTCGAGCGTTCCGGCCAGGCCACCGCCGATCCAGGTCGCGCCGATGCAGGCGACGACGTCGAACGAGCCGGGCTCGGCACGGTAGGCGCCGGCGTCGCCCAGCTCGAACCGGACCCGCGCTCCGACTCCCAGCTCCGCCGCCCTCTCCCGGGCACCCGCGAGGAACACCTCGCTGAGGTCGACGCCGACGCCCTCGATCCCGTGGGCGACGGACCACCGGCAGAGCAGCTCGCCGCGGCCGCAGGCCAGGTCGAGGATCCGCATCCCGGGCCGTAGCCGGGCGACCTCGCCGAGGAGCGCCAGCTTGGCGTCGGTGAACGGGTTCAGGATGCGGTGGTCGCCCTCAGCGATCTCGTACTTGCGCAGGCTCATGCTCATGTGTACTCGGTGCCGTGGGTCTAGCCGGGGTTTGCCGCGCCGGGTGCCGCGCCCGGGGCCGCGTTCGGGTCGGGCGCAGGCGGAGGGGGTGTGGTCGGGGCCGGGGCCTGCCCGTTCGACAGAGTGAGAGTCACGACCGAGCCGACCGGGGCGTTCGCCCCGCCGCGCGGAGAGGTGCTCGCGACGGCGCCTGCGGGCAGGGCGGAGTCGACCTGTCCCCCGGTCACCCCCTGGAATCCGGCCGCGCTGAGCGCCGCGAGGGCACTCGCCTCGGGCAGGCCGACCACCCGCGGCACCCCGACCTTGCCCCCGTTGATCTCCTCGGGACGCGCCGGTGCGAACTGCTCGACGGGCATGCCTTCGCTCGCCTGCACCATGAACCGTTTCCACGTCATGCCCGCGATCGAGAAGCCGTAGACGTTGCGGTAGTACTTCCCGTTGATGGTCACGCGCTGGACCGGGATCATGCCCTCGGAGTGCCCCACCCAGACAGCCGCCACGAGCTGCGGGGTATAGCCGACGAACCAGGTGTGCTCGTTCGCGGACGTCGTGCCCGTCTTGCCGGCGGACGGCCGGTCCAGCGCCCCGATGGGCTTGCCTGTCCCCTCGAACACGTGGCTGAGCGCGAAGTTCATGGCCGCAGCGATGCGCGGTTCGAGCGCCTGGCGGCAGTTGCCCGCCGGCACCGGGAGCTCCTTGCCGGTCGCGTCGGTCACCTTCGTGATCGCGATCGGCTCGCAGAACATGCCTTCCGCCGCGAACGACGCGAACGCGGCCGCCATCGTGAGGGGAGCGAGCGACTCGGACCCGAGGACGTTGGGCGCGAAGACCCCGATGTCCTTGCCCGAGCCCTGGTGCACCCCGAGCGACTTCGCCCCGGCGATGATCGCGCACAGGTCGAGCTGGCTCGCCATGCGCACATAGCCGGAGTTGACCGAGTTCTTGGTCGCGTCGAGCACGGTCATGATGCCGGCGGGACCCTCGGCGTTGCCGAACGCCCAGGGCTTGCCGGTGAGCCGGGTGCACGGCGCCCGGAACGCCGTCAGGGGGTAGACCATCTGCCGCGCGTCGATGACCTCGCTGAGGTTGTGCCCCTCCTTGAGCCATTCCATCAGGGTGAACGGCTTGAACGTCGAGCCCGGTGCGAAGCCCGTCGACCCGCCGTAGGCGGCGTCGGTGTTGTAGTTGACGGACGTCTCCCGGTCGCCCGCGGACTTCGTGGTGTTGAACGTCCGGTTCTGGGCCATGGCGAGCACCTTGCCCGTGCCTGGTTCGACGACGGAGATGGCCGAGGCGACGCCGGACGGGTCATCCACCGGTATGCCCGCCTTGACCTCGTTGTCCGCGATCTGCTGCATCCGCGGGTCGAGGGTCGTGGTGATGGTGAGGCCGCCACGGTAGAGGAGCTGCGCACGGTCGTCCTTCGTCGCGCCGAACGCGTCGTCGTTCGTGATCACCTTGGTCACGTAGTCGCAGAAGTAGCCGGAGCCCCGGACGGCGTTCGCGGCCATGCACCCCAGCCCGGTCCGCTGGACGTTGAGGTAGCCGCCGTCGGCCACGCTGGCGACGGGGGTGGCCACCCCGGCGTCGTACTCGGCCTGCGTGATCACCGCCTGGTCGAGCATCTGCCCCAGGACGATGTTCCGCCGGTACTGCGACTGCTTCGGGTTGACGACCGGGTCCCACCGGGTCGGGCTCTGGGTCACGCCCGCGAGCGTGGCCGCCTCGAGGTAGTTCAGGTCCATCGCGGACTTGCTGAAGTAGAACTGCGCGGCCGCCTCGACCCCGTACACCGACGCACCGAACGGGGCGATGTTGAGGTAACGGCCGAGGATCTCCAGCTTGGAGTACTTCTGCTCGAGCGCGATGGCGAGCTTGGCCTCGCGGAGCTTGCGGCTGATGCCCGCCGTCCCTTCGATCTCGCGCGCCGCGGCGATCCCGGCGGGGTCGTTGTTCCGGGCCGCCGCCTCGATGAGCACGTTCTTGACGTACTGCTGGGTGAGCGTGGAGGCCCCCTGCAGGTCCGAGGTGAGCGCATTCTTGACTGCAGCCCGCACCATGCCCGTGGGGTCGACACCACCGTGCTCGAAGAACCGCTTGTCCTCGGTCGCGACGACCGCCTGCTGCATCACGGGGGCGATCTTGTCGAGCGGCACGACGATCCGGTTCTCCAGGTAGAACGTCGCCAGCATGGTCTTGCCGTCATTGGCGAGCACCGTGGACTTCTGCGACAACGCCTGCTCTTCGAGCTCGGTCGGCAGATCGGTGAACACGGTGGTCGTCGCACCGGCGACCGCACTCACGCTGGCGACCGCCGGCATCACCAGCCCGGCGGCTAGCACCCCACCGACGCCCGCGACCAGCACAAACGCCAGCAGAAGTGCTATCACCTGAACCAGGCTGAGCTGACGGCCACGAGATCGCGCGGACTTCACCATGTCGCCCAGATTAGGTGCGTTCGCCCCTTATCGCCTGGGGAAGAACAACCCCTTCACAATGGATCGACAATGCATTTCGTCAAATCCACCAGACCCTGTCGGCCGACAGCATTGGTCGCCGACCCTCATCCGTCGCGCGGGCGCGGAGCAGGTGATCGCCCACGCTGGCCTCCCACGTGGCCATGAAGCGGCGCCAGGCGTACTCACCCACGGGTGGGTCGACCAGGGCGCGCGGCTCGATCCGCGTGACGCGCTCGCCCTTCTCGCCGACCCGCCGGCAGATCACGGGCTCGTCATCATCCTGCAGGGGTGAGGCCGGCGAGTTTCAGAACGCCGATCCTTCGAGGACCGGACCGGACCGAGCAGGGTGCGGCCGCCCAGCACATCGTCAAAGGGGGGTTCCACACCATGCCCACACGCCTGAAAGCGGACTCGATCGGGCCCGTCGACGTCGCCCTGATCGTGTTCGAGAAGAACGAGTTCAACGGTGAGATCGCACCTGCGCTCGCCGAGCTGCACGACAACGGGACCGTCCGGGTCATCGACCTGGCTTTCGTCCGCAAGGAGAGCGATGGCTCGACGTCGGTCATCGAGGTCGCCGACGCCGACATCGCGGCCGACTTCGAGCGGGTCTACGACAAGCAGTTCGACCTGCTGAACGACGACGACCTCACCGAGCTGTCGAGCGGGCTCGAGCCGGGCTCGTCGGCGATGGTGGTCGTCTGGGAGAACGCGTGGCTGGCACGGCTGGCTTCCGCGGTTCGCGAGTCCCAGGGTCAGGTTGCGGTCCTCGAACGCATCCCCCGCGACAGCGTGCTGCGAGCCATCGCCGCACTTGACGAGTAGGAGACGACAATGCCCCGACGAATGGGTCGCCCCGGCTTGATGGGCACGATGGCCCGCACCGCCGTCGTCGCCGGCACCGCCACCGCGGTGTCGGGCAGCGTGCACCGCAACCAGGCGGAGAAGTCCGCCCAAGCCCAGCAACAGGCGCAGGCGCAGTCGCAGCAGGCCGCGGCGGAGCAGCAGGCCGCGATCGACGACGCCGTCGCGCGCTCGCAGGCCCAGCAGGCGGCCGCGCAACCGGCGGCGCCCGCCGCACCCCCGGAGGACCGGATGGCGAAGATCCGCGAGCTCGGGCAGATGAAGGCGGAGGGGCTGCTCACCGAAGAGGAGTTCGCCGCCGAGAAGGCCAAACTTCTCGCCGGCTAGGACTCAACCGCCGTCGTGACGATCGCCGAGCTCCACCAGGGGCTCGGCGATCGTCGCTGTCCGGACGGCTCAGGCGAGCGCACCCATCGGGTCCCAGGCGGGCAGGGCCACGGGCTCGGCGGTCAGGGCGTCCCGGTAGTCCGCCGGCAGGGCCGAGGTGCGTACGACGACCTCGAACACGTACTCGTCGAACCACGAGTCGTCCATCGTGAAGAAGCCCTTGTCACCGCCGGCGTCGCCCCAGGAGTTCTCGACCCGCCAGCGGCGCGGGACGCCGGAGACGACGTCGACGCCGGTGAGCAGCATCGCGTGGGTCATCTGCGACTCACCGAAACGCACCCGGTTCTCCTTGTCCATGGACAGGTCGGTGCCGTAGACGCCCTCGAGGTCGAGCAGGTCCGCGGACCACAGGCCCTCCTTGCGCAGCATCTGCTGGCTGACGTCGCAGCCGAACCACACGGGCTCCCCCGCGACGATGGCCTCCATCGCGAGGCGCTTCATCAGCGCGATCTCCGTGTTCAGGTACATGACGCGGTCGCCGCCGACGACGTTCCCCAGGTGCTGGATCGTGAGGGTCGCGCCCTTGGGGTGCTCCGGCCGCGGGTCGTCCACGAGGCACACGTACTCCTCGACCGGGATGGTGACGTACTTGGCGAAGAACTCCTGGGGCGTCATCGTCCCGTCGCTGTGGAAGGTGCCGGCGTCGTCCTGCCACTGCCAGTCGAACGACTCGGGCGGGGTGCCCAGGTGGATCGCCAGGATCCGGTAGGCATCCGCGACGACCTGGTCGCGGGTCGCGTCCACCGCGGCCTGGGGCGCGCCGGCGTCGAGCATGTCGCGCAGCGTCCAGGCCGCCCGGTGCAGCAACGAGCGCAGCGAGCGGTTCAGCGCACCGGTGTTGCCCGACGACTCGGTCTCGGGCATCGCTTCACGCGGGACCACGCCGTGCTTGGCGAACACGCTCGTGGCCATGTTCCACTGCCCGCCGTCGCCCATGACCTCAGCGAGCAGGAAGGCGACCAGCCGGTCGTCCACGGGCCGTCCGGCGGTGGCCACGACGTCCGCCAGGAAGTAGTTGACCCGCTCCAGCTTGTCCCAGAACATCGCGTGGCTCTGCGAGAACTCGAACTGCTTGACCCCCAGCACGTCGCGCGCCCCGAAGCGGAACAGGTTCAGCGCGGCGAAGAGCCAGCACCGGCCCGACTTCTTCTGGTTGGCGACGGTCCAGTTGTCGAGGCGGTTCGACATCGTCGTCGACAGCGAGACCTGGCGGGCATGGTTGGCCGCGACCTCGTCCAACCCGGAGCGCGTGACGGCGTTCTGCATCCGGATCGCGGAGCTGTCCGCGGTGAACGCGGCGGCAAGGCCGTGCAGGACCTCCGGGGTCAGGGCGCCTGCGACGGCCGCGGAGCTGCCGTGCCGGGTCTGGATCGCTGGGGACGTTGTCGTCATGTGGTGCTCGATTCCTTGCGCTGGACAGGCTGGATGGCTCCGTCGACAGTAGCCTCGCCCGGCGACGGGTCCGGCCAGCGGCCTGGTGCGCGACCGACCGGCCTAGTACAGGGAGCCCTTGAACACGACCGACACGACGATCCCGGCCAACCCGAGGATCACGCCGAGGATGGCTTTCCCGCGGCCGATCGGCGCATAGCCGAACTGGCTCATCAGTGACGCCCGGTTGAAGGCGAACGCCGACACCCCGATCGCACCGATCCCGACGAGCAGGACCGGGTTGACCACCACGCTGACCACCCCGAGGACGAACCCGGCGGTCGCGGCCGTGTTTCTGCCGGCGGTGTCGCGATCGGACGGCGGTCCGCCCGGTTCGGGTGCGGTCGACTCGGGGGATGCTGCCCGGGGACGTGCCGTCATGCTTCGACCACCGTTCTTCGCCTGACGTCTCGACACCCGCCACCGGAGGGCTCGACTCTGCGGCCTTGACTCTAGGGCCCGCTCCTGTGACAAACCCGGGCCCGTCGTCGGCGGCGGCCCGCCCGCGCGCACCGCCTGAGACCATAGGGGGGTGTCCACCCTCACCGACCGCCCGCTCACGCTCACCGCGCGGATGCCGGCCAACCCGGATCCGGACTCCCTGTACGAGGCCTTCATCGCCTGGGCCTCGGACCAGGGACTCGAGCTCTACCCCGCTCAGCAAGAGGCGCTCCTCGAGCTGGTGACCGGGGCGCACGTCATCCTGTCGACGCCGACGGGCTCGGGGAAGTCCCTGGTCGCCATCGCCGCGCACTTCGTGGCGCTCGCCCAGGGTCGGCGCACGTACTACACCGCCCCGCTCAAGGCCCTGGTGAGCGAGAAGTTCTTCTCGCTCGTGGCCGCATTCGGGTCCGAGAACGTCGGGATGATGACGGGCGACTCGTCGGTCAACCCGGGCGCCCCGATCATCTGCTGCACGGCCGAGATCCTGGCGAACATCGCCTTGCGCGAGGGCGGCGCGGACGGCGACCCGACCGTCGTCGGGCAGGTCGTGATGGACGAGTTCCACTTCTACGCCGATCCGCAGCGCGGCTGGGCGTGGCAGATCCCGCTGCTCGAGCTGCCGCAGGCGCAGTTCCTGCTGATGTCGGCGACGCTCGGCGACGTCACGTTCTTCAAGGAGGACCTGGAGCGGCGCACCGACCGCACGGTCGCCGTGGTCGAGAACACCGAGCGGCCCGTGCCGCTGAACTTCAGCTACGCGATCGAGCCGCTGCACGAGCTGCTCGAGGAGCTGGTCAACACCCACCGCGCCCCCGTGTACGTCGTGCACTTCACGCAGGCCGCCGCCGTCGAGCGCGCGCAGGCGCTCATGAGCATGAACGTCGCCTCGCGCGAGCAGCGCGACGAGATCGCCGTCGAGCTGGGCGGCTTCCGGTTCGGCCCCGGGTTCGGCCGCACGCTGTCGCGCCTGCTGCGCCACGGGATCGGCGTGCACCACGCGGGCATGCTGCCCAAGTACCGCCGCGTCGTGGAGCGGCTGACCCAGAAGGGCCTGCTCAAGGTCGTGTGCGGCACCGACACCCTCGGCGTCGGCATCAACGTGCCGATCCGCACGGTCGTGCTGACCTCGCTGGTCAAGTACGACGGCGTCCGGATGCGTCACCTGTCGGCGCGCGAGTTCCACCAGATCGCCGGCCGCGCCGGCCGCGCCGGCTACGACACCGTAGGCGAGGTCATCGTGATGGCCCCCGATCACGTCATCGAGAACCGCAAGCAGCTCGAGCGGGCCGGCGACGACCCGAAGAAGATCCGCAAGATCGTGCGCAAGAAGGCCCCCGAGGGCGCCGTCAACTGGACCGACAAGACCTACGAACGCCTGCGCGACGCCGCGCCCGAGCAGCTGACCTCGAGCTTCGCCGTCTCGCACGCGATGGTGCTCAACATCCTCGCCCGGCCGGGCGACCCGATCGAGGCGATGAAGCACCTCCTCACCGACAACCACGAGCCCGAGTCCGCGCAGGGCCGCCACGTGCGGCAGGCGATCGCGGTGTACCGCTCCCTCAAGGCCGCGGGGGTCATCGAGCGGGTACCGCGCCCGGACGGCCACGGGCTGACCGTGCGCCTCACCGTCGACATCCCGGCGAACTTCGCCCTCAACCAGGCGCTGTCCCCGTTCGCGTTCGCCGCCCTCGAGCTGCTCGACCTCGAGTCGCCGACGCACGCACTCGACGTCGTCTCGGTCATCGAGTCGACGCTCGACAACCCGCGCCAGGTGCTCTCGGCACAGTCGAACAAGGCTCGCGGCGAGGCTGTCGCAGCCATGAAGGCCGACGGCCTCGAGTACGACGAGCGCATGGCCCTGCTCGAGGACATCACCTACCCGATGCCGCTCGCCGAGCTCCTCACGGGCGCGTTCGTGACCTACCGCCAGACCAACCCGTGGGTCGCGGACCTCGAGCTCTCGCCCAAGTCGGTCGTGCGCGACATGCACGAGCGCACCATGACGTTCGTCGAGTACGTGTCGAACTACGCGCTCGAGCGCACCGAGGGCGTGCTGCTGCGCTACCTGGCCGACGCCTACCGGGCGCTGCGCCAGACCGTGCCCGAGGAGAGCCGCACCGAGGAGCTCGCCGAGCTGGTCGAGTGGCTCGGGGAGCTCGTCCGGCGGACCGACTCGAGCCTGCTCGACGAGTGGGAGCGGCTGCGCAACCCGTCGGCCGACGGGTCGGACGCGGTCGTCGACGTCGACACCGAGGACGCACCCAAGCCGATCACGACGAACAAGCGCGCGTTCCGGGCGCTGGTGCGCAACGCCCTGTTCCGCCGCGTCGACCTGGCCGCGCGGGAGAACTACGCCGCGCTCGGCGCGCTCGACGGCGCCGACGGCTGGGACTCCGAGGCCTGGGCCACCGCGTTGGACCCGTTCTACACCGACCACGACGCGATCGGCATCGGCCCGGACGCGCGCGGCCCGAAGCTGCTGCAGATCACCGAGCGCTCCGGCGCCGACGGCCTGCGCTGGGAGGTGCGCCAGATGCTCGACGACGAGCCCGCCGGGGACCACGACTGGCGGATCGAGGCCGTCGTCGACCTCGACGCGAGCGACGTCGCCGGCGAGGCCGTCCTGCACGTCACCGCCGTCGGCCCGATGTAGGGGCGGCGACCGTGTCGAAGAACACCGCGTCGAAGAACACCGCGTCGAAGAACACCGCGTCGAAGAAGTCGGCCAAGCACTCCGCCGGCGGAACCCCGGCCCTCGTGGCACTCGACGTCGCGGGCGCCGAGCACGTGGTGCACCCCTACGAGCACGACCCCGCGAGCACGGTCGGGTACGGGATGGAAGCGGCGGAGGTGCTCGGCGTCGACCCGGCCCGGGTCTTCAAGACGCTCGTCACCGCCGTCGACGGCACTCTCACCGTCGCGGTGGTGCCGGTCACGGGTCAGCTCGACCTCAAGGCCCTCGCGCACGCCGTCGGCGGGAAGAAGGCCGCGATGGCGGAGCAGGCCGCGGCCGAGCGCGCGACCGGGTACGTCGTGGGCGGGATCTCCCCGCTCGGCCAGCGGCAACGGCTGCGCACGGTCGTGGACGCGACCGCACAGGACCACGAGACCGTGTTCGTCTCAGGCGGGCGGCGCGGGCTCGACGTCGAGCTGGCCCCGGTCGACCTGATCCGGCTGACCGGCGCCGTCGTCGCCCCGATCGCCCGCGCCTAGGCCGACCCGGACCGCCCCGGCCGGGCAGCGGTCAG
This sequence comes from Pengzhenrongella phosphoraccumulans, assembly GCF_045689905.1. Classification (NCBI taxonomy): domain Bacteria; kingdom Bacillati; phylum Actinomycetota; class Actinomycetes; order Micrococcales; genus Pengzhenrongella; species Pengzhenrongella phosphoraccumulans. Next base: position 829,285 of record NZ_CP144210.1, read on the forward strand.
CGGGCCCCGAACGGGACGTCCGTCGAGACGATCTCCTTGCCGAGCGGCATGAGCGAGACCGGGATGAGCTTGAAGCTGGCGATCCCCATCGGGATCCCGATGATGGTCAGGCACAGCGCCACGCCGGTGGTCAGGTGCCCGATCGCGAGCCAGATGCCCGCCACGATCACCCAGATCACGTTGCCGAGGGCCGAGCCGATCCCGGCCGTCGGCTTCTCAACCACCGTGCGCCCGAACGGCCACAGCACGTAGTTCGCGATCCGGAACGAGGCGATCCCGAAGGGGATCGTGACGATCAGGAGGCAGCAGATGACCCCTGCGAGGGCATAGCCGACGGCCATCCAGAAGCCGGACAGGACGAGCCAGATGAGGTTGAGCAGCGTTCGCATCCTCCTACCCTGCCGCATCCCGGCCCCGGCCCGACACCCCGCTAGGGTGCGTTCCCATGACCGACGACGACGCCCCAGCTCAGGTCGCCCGGGGCCTGGCGGCGGTCCGGGCCCGGATCGCCGCGGCCGAGCATGCGGCCGACCGGCCCGCCGGGTCGGTGCGGCTCCTGCTCGCCACCAAGACGATCCCCGCCGACCTCGTGCGCGCCGCGATCGGGCTCGGCGTCGACCTCATCGGCGAGAACAAGGTCCAGGAGCTCGTCGCGAAGGGGCCCGAGCTCGCGGATCTCGACGTCGAGGTCCACCTGATCGGCCACCTGCAGGGCAACAAGGTCAACGCCGCGCTGCGCTGGGCGACCTGCGTCGAGACCGTCGACTCCCTCGAGATCGCCACCCGCCTCGCCCAGCGCTGCGCCGACGCCAACCGCGTGCTGGACGTGCTGGTGCAGGTGAACGTCTCCGGCGAGGCGACCAAGTACGGCGTCGTCCCGGATGCGGCGACCGACCTGGCGATGCAGGTCGCCGAGCTCGGTGGCCTGAGGTTGCGCGGCTTCATGACGATCGGGCTGAACTCCCCCGACGTGGGCGCGGTACGAGCGGGCTACGCCCGCCTGCGCGAGCTACGAGACGCCGTCGTCCACCAGGGCGGCGAGGCCACGGCTCAGGCCACGGACCTCTCGATGGGCATGACCAGAGACCTAGACCTGGCCATCAAGGAAGGCGCGACGATAGTCCGCCCGGGCCAAGCCGTCTTCGGCCCGAGATAACCGGCGAACCAACAGAGCCCGCGAACTCGGAGGTTTGCCTCGAACTAGGACACCCTGAGGTCCTAGTTCGACGCAAACCTCCGAGTTCGGCGGCCTACGGGACTCGCTGGAGCCAGGCTTCTGTGCCGAACTTGGTTTCGACCAGGGTGGCCGCTCTGGTGAGTTCTGCTTCCGTCAGTGCGCCGTCGACCGTCGGGTAGCGGGTGCGGAAGTGGGCCTTGAACGCCTCGATGACCTCGGTGCGCGGACGGCCGGTCTGCGATCTCACCGGGTCGACGCGCTTCTTGGCGCTCGTGGTGCCCTTGTCGGAGAGCTTCTCGCGGCCGATGCGGAGCACCTCGAGCATCTTGTCCGCGTCGATGTCGTAGGCCATCGTCACGTGGTGGAGCACAGCCCCCCCGGCGAGCCGCTTCTGCGCCGCCCCGGCGAGCTTGCCCGCCGGCGACGCGATGTCGTTCAGCCCCGAGAACCCGGCCGTGACGCCGACGTCGGCCAGCGCCCCGAGCACCCAGTCGTCCAGGAACGCGTAGGACTGCTCGAAGCTCAGCCCGTCGACCAGCGACGCCGGCACCACGAGCGAGAACGTGATGCAGTTGCCGGCCTCCATGAACATCGCCCCACCGCCGGAGATGCGCCGGACCACGGTGATCCCGTACTTGGCGGCGCCGTCGGGATCGACCTCGTTGCGCAGCGACTGGAACGACCCGATCACGACCGCGGGCTCGACCCATTCCCAGAACCGCAGCGTCGGGCCCCGGCGACCGGCCGCGAGCTCCTCGGCGAGCACCTGGTCGAGCGCCACATGCAACGCGGGCGCCTGCGGGCCGGTGTGGATCAGCTCGAAGGTGTGGTCGCGCCAGCTCGTCGCGTGCCCCAGGGCACGTCGCACCGCGATCGCCACGGACTCGGGCGTGAAGCCGATGAGCGTCACCGAGTCGTCGAGCGCGGCGTCGATGGCCGCGGTCAGCTCGGCGACCTTGGCGGCCACCGGCTGCCCGACCAGGGCGGCGTCGATGCGTTCGAGCGCGTCGTCGGGCTCGAGGAAGAAGTCCCCGCTGATCGCCACCGAGGTCAGCACCCCGTCGACGACGACGACGTCGGCGGCCACCATCTTGCCGCCCGGCACCTTGTACTCGCCCCGCAGGGCGCCGACGAGCTCGGTGCTGCTGGAGGCCAGCGGGTCGGGGGGCGTGGAGCCGGGGACTGTCGCCGAGGTGGTCACCAAGTCATCCTATGACCGGCTCAGCGGCGCACGATGCCCGATCGGAGCAGCCCGTAGACGAGCGAGTCGACGATCGCCTCGAACGACGCCTCGATGACGTTGGGCCCGACGCCGACCGTGCGCCAGGTGGTCTCCGCACCGGAGTCCATGGTCTCGACGAGCACCCGCGTCACCGCGTCGGTGCCGTGCATCGTGTCCATGATCCGCACCTTGAAGTCGATGAGCTCGAAGCGCTCGATCTCGGGGTACGTGGTGAGCAGCGCCTGGCGCAGCGCGTGGTCGAGCGCGTTGACCGGGCCGTTGCCCTCGCCGGTCGCGACGGTGCGCTGGTTGCCCGCGGTGAGCTTCACGGTCGCCTCGGCGTTGGCGTGGTCGAGTGCGCCTGGAAGGGTCTCGACGATCACGCGCCAGCTCTCGACGTCGAAGTACGCGACACGCTCCCCGCCCACCTCCTCGCGGAGCAGCAGCTCGAACGAGGCGTCCGCGGCGTCGTAGGTGTAGCCCTCGGCCTCGGCATCCTTGATGCGGTTCATCACCCGGCCGAGCAGCTCGCTCTGGCCGGACAGGTCCATGCCGAGCTCACGCCCCTTGAGCTCGATGGACGCGCGGCCAGCCATGTCGGAGATGAGCATCCGCATGTCGTTGCCCACGCGCACCGGGTCGATGTGCTGGTACAGGTCGGGGTCCACCCGGATCGCGCTGGCGTGCAGCCCCGCCTTGTGCGCGAACGCGCTCGCGCCGATGTACGGCTGACGGGCGAACGGGCTGATGTTGGTGATCTCGCTGATCGCGTGCGCGATCCGGGTGGCCTCGCGCAGCGCGCCCGAGCCAAGCAGGAGGGCGCGGCCCTGCTTGATCTCGAGGTTCGCGACGACGGCGATCAGGTCGGCGTTGCCCGTGCGCTCCCCGTAGCCGTTGACCGTGCCCTGGACGTGGTTGGCCCCGGCCCCGACGGCCGCGAGGGAGTTGGCGACCGCGCAGCCCGAGTCGTTGTGGGCGTGCATCCCGAGCCGAGGCCCATGCCCGATGGCGGCTCGCACCTCACCGACGATCTGGCCCACCATGTCGGGCAGCATGCCGCCGTTGGTGTCGCACAGCGTGACGACCTCGGCGCCCGCCGCGAAGGCGGCCCGGACGGCCTCGACGGCGTACCTGGGGTCGTAGCGGTAGCCGTCGAAGAAGTGCTCGGCATCGAGCACCACCCGGCGCCCCTCTCCCACGAGGAGCGCGACGGTGTCGGTGATCATCGCGAGGTTCTCGGCGGCGGTCGTGCGCAGCGCCCGCTCGACGTGCCGGATGTCGCTCTTGGCGACGAGGGTGACGACGGGGGCCTCGGCGTCGAGCAGGGCGCGCACCTGCTGGTCCTCCCACGCCCGCACCCCGGCCTTGCGGGTCGCGCCGAACACCGCGAGGACGGCGTTCTTCAGGTGCAGCTCCTTGGCCGCACGCGCGAAGAACTCCGTGTCCTTGGGGATGGCCCCGGGCCAACCGCCCTCGATGTAGCCCACGCCCAGCTCGTCCAGGAGCGGGGCGATGGCGAGCTTGTCCGCGACCGAGAGGTTCATCCCCTCCTGCTGCGCGCCGTCGCGCAGGGTCGTGTCGTAGACGTCGAAGGCGCTGAGCGGGGAGCGGTCGCTGGTCACGATGAACTTTCTTCAAGACGTAGAGGTGAGTGTCTAGGTCTGGGTGCCGCTTTCGTCGATCACGTGTCCTGTGCGAGGAGCAGCCGGCGAGGGGTGGTGCCGGGCGGGCGATCGACGAGCTGTCAGGCGGGGGTGGTGCCCGACAACAAAAAGACCCCCGAGGGCTCGGGAGGTCTGCGCGTTCGGCGGTCTGCCGAACGCGCTACACGATAATGAGCTGGAAGAGAGGCACGTTGAGCATCATGGCACAGCGTCCGGAGGATGAGAACCCCTTGTCCATCCACTGGATGGGCGAAAACTCGCGTCGCTGTTGACCTCATCCTCGAGGGCAGGTCGGTCGATGTTCTCCGCAAGGGCCGATATGGGTTGATCGTCACGACTTCTCCCGGAGGTTACCCGTGCCTGCTCTCGCACCTGCGGACGCCAGCGCTCTCGATCTGAGTGTCCTGATGGGAGTGCTGCTCCGGGTCAAGGCGGGCGACTTCACCGCGCGCATGCCGATCGACCTGACCGGGCTCCCCGGCAAGGTGGCCGACGGGCTCAACGACATCATCGGGGCCAACGAGGCGCTCGCTGCCGAGCTGGCCCGGGTCGGCCAGGTGGTCGGCAAGCAGGGCCGGCTGTCGCAACGCGCCACGGTCGGCGGCCGCACCCAGGGCTGGTCCGAGAGCATCGAGTCGGTCAACGTGCTGATCGACGACCTGGTCCGCCCGACCATCGAGATGCAGCGGGTCATCGGCGCGGTGGCCAACGGTGATCTGAGCAAGAAGGTGACGGTCGTCGTCGGCGGCGAGATGGCCGATCTCAAGAACACGACCAACGCAATGGTCGACCAGCTCAACGGGCTCACGTCCGAGCTGACCCGAGTCGCCCGCGAGGTGGGGACCGAGGGCAAGCTCGGTCAGGCGGCCGCGGTCACCTCCGAGGTCGGGGGTGCGTGGAAGGACCTGACGGACAACGTCAACCTGATGGCCCGCAACCTCACCGGCCAGGTGCGCAACATCGCCGAGGTCACCACCGCCGTCGCGAACGGTGACCTGAGCAAGAAGATCTCGATCGACGTGGCCGGAGAGTTCCTCGAGCTGAAGAACACGGTCAACGCGATGGTCGACCAGCTCAAGACCTTCGCCGGGGAGGTCACCCGGGTCGCCCGCGAGGTCGGCGTCGAGGGCAAGCTCGGTGGGCAGGCGCAGACCAAGGAGGTCGGCGGGGTCTGGATGGACCTCACCGACAACGTCAACCAGCTCGCCGCCAACCTCACCAACCAGGTGCGCGCGATCTCGGAGGTCGCGACCGCGGTCATCGAGGGCGACCTCACCCGGCAGGTCAGCGTCGACGCGAGCGGGGAGGTCGCAGTCCTCAAGGACAAGCTCAACTCCATGATCCGGACCCTGCGGGAGACGACCCGCCAGAACGTCGAGCAGGACTGGCTCAAGACGAACCGCGAGCGCTTCACTCGCATGCTGCAGGGCCAGCGCGACCTGACGACCGTCGCGAACATGATCTTGTCCGAGCTCGCGCCGCTCGTCCTGGCCCAGCACGCGGTCTTCTACTCGATGACCGAAGCGCCCACCGGCGAGCCCATCTTGGAGCTGCAGGCCGGCTACGGGTACGAGGAGCGCCGCAACCTCTCGACGTCGTTCCGGGTCGGCCAGGGCCTGGTGGGCCAGTGCGCCAAGGAGAAGAAGCGGATCCTGCTGATGGAGGTCCCCAGCGACTACGTGCGGATCAACTCGGGGCTCGGGGCTGCCGCTCCGCTGAACATCATCGTGCTGCCCGTGCTGTTCGAGGGGGTGGTGCGCGCCGTCGTCGAGCTCGCCTCGTTCTCGGCGTTCGGCCCGACCCATCAGACTTTCCTCGACTCGATCACGGAGAGCATCGGGCTCGTCCTGAACACGATCGAGGCCGACACCCGGACCGAGAACTTGCTCATCCAGTCGCAGTCGCTGGCGGAAGAGCTCCGCACGCAGCAAGAAGAGCTGCGCGCGTCGAACCAGGACCTCGGCCGCCAGGCTCACCTGCTCGCCGCGCAGAAGACGGAGGCCGAGCGCCGGAACCAGGAGATCGAGGAGTCCAAGCACCTCGTCGAGGAGAAGGCCGGTCAGCTCGCCGTGTCCTCGAAGTACAAGTCCGAGTTCATTGCGAACATGTCCCACGAGCTGCGCACGCCGCTCAACAGCCTCCTCATCCTCGCCGAGCAGCTCGAGGACAACCCCGAGCGCAACCTCACGAACAAGCAGGTCGAGTACGCGCGAGTCATCCGCGCCTCCGGCATGGACCTGCTGGGGCTCCTCAACGGCGTGCTCGACCTTGCCAAGGCTGAGTCAGGGACCGTCGTCGTCGAGATGGCCGCGGTGTCCGTCGCGGAGTTCCGCGCGACCCTCCTGCGAGAGTTCGCGGCCATCGCCCAGAAGAAGGGGGTGGGCTTGTCGATCGATCTCGATCCGAGCAGTCCGACGACGATCGTCACGGATCCGCTGCGGCTCCGCCAGATCCTCACGAACCTGCTCGCCAATGCGTTCAAGTTCACCGAGACGGGTGCGGTCCAGGTCCGGCTCGGGCTCGCTGAGGGCGGCTGGAGCACGGACGTCCCCGCCCTGGTAGCAGCGCCGTCCGTCCTGGTCATCTCGGTCACCGACTCCGGCATCGGCATCGATGCCGAGCAGCACCGCCTGATCTTCGAGGCTTTCGCCCAGGGCGACGGCTCCACGGCGCGCACCTACGGCGGCACCGGTCTGGGCCTGTCGATCAGCCGCGAGCTGGTCGGCCTGCTCGGTGGGGAGATCACTGTCGCCAGCACGCCCGGTCGCGGCAGCATCTTCAGCGTGTACCTGCCTCTCGACCAGCAGGAGACGGCACCGACCCCGGTACGGGTCTCTGTCCCTGCTGCTCTGCAGGTCGCAGAGATCGCCCCGAAACCCGCCGTGATCCCCCATCAGCGACAGGTTCCACCCACGACGAGTTCGATCGCGGGCATGAAGTTCCTGGTGGTCGACGACGACTTCCGCAACGTCTTCTCGCTCGCGGCACTGCTGGAGCGATGCAGCGCCGACGTCGTGACCGCCGAGAGCGGCCCCGACGCCATCGAGATCATCCGGTCGGCCGCGGACGTCGACATCGTGCTGATGGACATCATGATGCCGGCCATGGACGGGTACGAGACCATCCGGCACATCCGGACGTTCAACCCGTCGGTCCCGATCGTTGCCATCACCGGCAAGGTGGTGGTCGGCGAGCGCGAGCGATGCCTGGAGGCCGGCGCGAGCGGCTTCGTCCCCAAGCCGATCGATACCGCACAACTGCTCCAGACCCTCGCGCCGTGGAGCACGACCCACACCGAGACGACCCCGTAATGACCGAGCCACGGGCGGTCCCGGCATCGGTCCCCGTTCTCATCGTCGATGACAATCCCGCCAAGCGTCTCGCCCTGACGGCCGTGCTGTCGCCGTTCGACTATGCGATCGTCGAGGCCGATTCCGGGGTGGCCGCGCTGCGCGCCGTCCTGGTCCAGGACTTCGCCGTGATCCTGCTCGACGTGCGGATGCCGGGCATGGACGGGTTCGAGACGGCGGCGCTGATCCGCCAACGCCAGGCGAACGAGCTGACCCCGATCATCTTCGTCACGGCAAACGCCAATCACGAGATCCCCGCCCTCGACCGCTACGCCCAGGGGGCGGTCGATTTCATCTTCTCCCCGGTCCAGCCGGACGAGCTCCGCGCCAAGGTCGCGGCGTTCGCCGGCCTGTACCGCAAGGGTCGCGACATCGCCACGAGCATGGGCGAGGTCCAGTCGTTGGCCGACCGGCTGCGCCTGCTGACGGACGCTGCGCCGATCGGCATCTTCCAGACCGACGGCGAGAAGCGGTACACCTACACCAACCCTCAGTGGTCGTTGGTCACGGGAATCTCGGCCGAGGCCGCCGCCGGGCGCCAGTGGGATCTCTTCCTCACCCCGCAGCAGCGCGCCGAGCTCGTCTCGGAGCGTGTCGACGACGACAGCGCGATGGTCGGCCGACGCCTCGAGATCCCGACTCCCGGCGGGGAGTCCCGGTTCGTGCTGATCACCACCCGACCTCTCCCGTCCCCCGGCGGCAGGCCCGGGTGGGTCGGGACCGTGGCGGACGTGACGGCCGACGTGCACCGGAGCCTCGCGCGCGAGGACGAGCTCAAGGCCAAGGACCACTTCCTCTCGCATGTCTCGCATGAGCTGCGGGCTCCGCTCGCGGTCGTCCACCAATTCACGTCGCTGCTGATCGATGGCGTCGGTGGCTCGCTCACCGAGGACCAGCAGGAGTTCCTCACCGTCGTCACGCGCAACGTGGGTCAGCTCAAGCTCATGATCGACGACCTGCTCGAGGTGGGCCGCGCCACGAACGGTCGGCTGACGGTCAACTGTGGCGCGGTGGACCTGAGCAGCGTGCTCACCGAAGCGACCGCGGGCTTCATCTGGGCGGCCAAGCGCCGGCGCGTCGGTCTGAACCTCGAGCTCGGCGACCTCCCCCCGATACGCGCCGACGCGGCCCGGATCCAGGAGGTGATCACCAATCTCATCGACAACGCCCTGAAGTTCACCCCGGCCGGTGGGCAGATCACGGTCGGCGCGATCACACAGGACGACCACGTCGCGGTGACCGTCGCGGACACGGGTCGCGGAGTCCCGCCCCAGGACCTCGACCGCATCTTCGAGCAGTTCTTCCAGGTGAGCCACGACGGCGAGGAGAGCCGTAACGGGCTCGGCCTGGGCCTGTACATCTGCAAAGACCTGATCGAGCTCCAGGGCGGGACGATCAAGGCCGCCGCCGTCCTCGGCCAGGGGACCACGATCACGGTCACCCTCCCGCTGCTCACGCCCCCGCGCCGCACCGAACAACCACCCGATCGACAGAAGGTCACGACATGAAGACCCAGTCCAAGGTTCTGGTGGTCGAGGACGACGACGACTTGCGACGGGGTCTGATGCTCCGCCTGCGGACCTACGGATATGACGTGGTGGCCGCCCAGGACGGAGTCGCAGCCGTGAGCATCGCCCGGCAGGAGCAGCCCGACCTGGTGCTCCTCGACCTCGGGCTGCCCGGGGGCGACGGCTTCACGGTCCTCGAACGGTATGCGAACCTCCCGGCCCTGTGCGCCATCCCGGTCGTCGTGCTGACCGGACGAGACCCCCGCACGTCCGAACCGGCGGCCCGCAAGTTCCACGTCGCGGCGTTCCTGCGCAAGCCGGTCGACAACGACGTGCTCGCCAGGACGATCACCCTTGCCCTGCGGGGCGAGACGGTCCCCGCGGCGGCCGTCCCCGATGACCCCTCGGCCGGTCCGTTCGTCCCCGACTGGTCCGCCTGGCCCCCACCGCCGCTTCGGTCATGACCACACGGTCGCTCGACGCCCGGATGAGCGGGTCACGGCTGGCGCCGCTCACGCATCCCCTCGCTCTGGTGGTGTCCGTGGCGCTGCTGGCGATCGCACTGCTCGTCGGGCTGGCGGGGTTCGCGGCCCTCGAGACGACCCGAACCGTCCGGAACGGGGCGGAGCGGAGCGTGCAGTCCAACCGCAATGCCGCCCTGCGCGCGCTGGAGCACGAGGGTCAGAAGTTCAAGGACGCCGTCGCAGTGACGGCCGAGCACGCGCCCGTGGTCGACAGCCTCCGGAAGCCCGCTCCCCCCGCCTTGATGGACGGCGAGCTCTCGACCCTCGCGCGCACCGCGGGAGGGTTTGCCACCTTCCTGACCGACAGCGACGGGCTGATCGTCGCCTTCTACCCGACCCAGCCAGGGATGATCGGCCAAGACTTCTCCTTCCGCGACTGGTTCCAGGGCGTGGCGCGCACGGGCCGGCCGTACGTCTCCTCCGCCTACCGCAGCGCCGCTACCGGAGCCCCGCTCGTCGTGGCGATCTCTGCTCCTGTGTTCGACGGATCGCAGATGCTCGGATCGCTGACCGTGCTGTGGTCGCTCGAGTCCATCCGCGGGGTGGTCGACGGTGCACGCATCGATGACGGCGTGACTCTGCTCGTGACCGACCAGCGCGGCGAGGGCCTGTTCAGCGAGGTGGCCGTCGACGGGCGGGGGCAACCCCTTCCGCACAAGCTCTCCGCCGCGACCACCCGTGCGCTTGCCGGGTCCGCCACGAGCGCCATCGTGGACGGGAAGTTCACTGAGACCGCGCCTGTACCCGAGCTGGGCTGGACCGTCACGGCAACCCTGCCCGTCTCGGTCGGGCTCGCCCCAGCTTCCGCCTTCAAGCGCAACCTCGCTCTCGCACTCGGTGGCGCCATTGCCTTCGTCCTGATGGTCACGGCGCTCGTCGGCAGGTTGGCGCACATCCGGGTGACCGAACAAGCCGCCCTGGTCCGCGCCCAGCGAGCGCTTCGAGTCACGGAGGATCGCTTCCAGCGCGTATTCGACGAGGCGCTCACCGGCCAGCTCCTCGTCAACCGCCACGGCGAGATCACCCGGGTCAATGCTGCCTTGGTGCGCCTGATCGACTGCGGAGCTGACCAGCTCGTCGGAGCCCCCTTCATCTCGATCTTCGCTGCCGAGCTCGACCAGCGCGCCCTTCTCGAGGTGATCGAGTCCGGCCAGGGTGAGCTTCGCGGCAACATGGCCCTGCGGGCGAGCGAAGCTGGTGGTGCCTGGGGGATGGTCGCGCTGTCGTGGCTGGACGAGCCCAACGGCGAAGCGGTCCTGTTCGCTCAGATCGATGATGCGACCGCCACCGTGACGGCGAACATCGAACGGGAGCAGGAACTCACCTCGATGGACCAGTTCCTGTCGCACATCTCGCACGAGCTCAGATCCCCGCTGGCGGTGGTGCACCAGTTCTCCTCCTTGCTGATCGACAGGGTCGGTGGACCGCTGACCAGCGACCAGGAGGAGTTCCTCGGGATCGTCGAACGCAACGTCAAACAGCTCAAGGTCATGATCGACGACCTGCTCGAGGTGAGCAGGGCCGGGACGGGCGGGCTGACGTTCGAGTGCGAGCCGCTCGCGCTCGGGGTCGTGCTCACCCAGACGATCGCCGGATATGCCCGGACCGCCGACGACCGCCAGATCACCCTGGAGCTGGAGTGTGGCGACCTCCCGCTGGTGGTCGCGAACGCGGAGCGGGTGCACGAGGTCCTCGCGAACCTGGTCGACAACGCCCTCAAGTTCACCCCGTCGGGCGGACTGATCGCGGTCGAGGCAGTGCCGAGGGATGGCAGCGTCCAGGTGAGCGTTCGAGACACCGGACGAGGGATCACGATCGACGACGTCGATCGCATCTTCGAGAAGTCGTTCCAGGTCGATCACAACAGCGCGGAGAGCCGCAAGGGCCTGGGCCTGGGCCTGTACATCTGTCGGGCACTGATCGAGACCCAGGGCGGACGGATCTGGGCGGCGAGCCCGCCTGCCGGCGGCACCACCGTGACGTTCACCCTTCCGTGCCCCGCCCGTCGACGCGCCGATCGGCTGGCCGTCGGATGAGCACCCCGCAGGAACCGGCGGGCGTGCCGCACCCCCGCCGGACCACGCCCACAGCCGAGCGGCCCTCGACGATCGAGCTCGCCGCGGCGCTGGCGGCACTGCCGGACCCGGTCTTTCTCTTGCACGCGGTCCGCGACCCGGACGGCGCGATCGTCGAGCTGTTGTACGCGTTCGCGAACCACGCCGCGGCTCGGCTCTACGGCATGCCGGTCGAGGCGATCGTCGGGCGCGGACAGTGCGAGCTGTTTCCCTCGGTCCGCGAGCTGGGGATCTTCGATGCGTGTCTCGCGGTGATCGATTCGGGGACGCCCGCGTCGTTCGACGTGCCGTGGTTCCAGGAGAACGGGGTCGAGGGCTCCGTCTGGCTCACGGTCGCACGGTTCGGAGATGGTCTTCTGGTGTCGGCACGTGACATCACGGAACAACGTCACGCCGAGCTGTCCCTCGCTGAGACGGGCCGGGTCAACTTGCTGCTCGCAGAGAACGCCTCCGACTTCGTGCTCCAGGCCGCGCCCGACGGCGTCATCACCTGGGCATCGACCTCGGTCACGCCCGTCCTGGGGTGGTTGCCCGAGGATCTGGTCGGCCAGCAAACGCTTGACCTGGCCCACCCCGACGACCTCGAGCGGACGCACGAGAGCGTCCCCCGCCTCCTGTTCGGCCAATCCGTCTCCGGGCGGGCACGCATCCGTTGCCCGAACGGCTCCTACCGCTGGATCTCGCGGAGATGGCGCCCGATCGCCGACGACACGGGCTCCGTCGTGGCCCTCGTCGCCGGGTTCAGGGACGTCCAGGCCGAGGTCGATGTGGAGAACGCGCTGCAGGCCTCGGAAGATCACTATCGATTGGTCGCCGAGAACGCCTCGGACTTCGTGGTTCTCACTCAGTCGGATCGTGTGATCAGCTGGGTATCGCCCGCCGTGACCCGCTCGATGGGCTGGACGCCCGAGGAACTGGTGGGCACGACGCTGGGCGACCTGATCCATCCGGACGACCTGCTCGCCACAGCGGTGATGCGAGACGCTGCGTATGCAACGCCAGGGGCCGACCCGGCCGAAGCCGGGATAGTCATCCGGCTTCGCACCACGTGCGGGACCTGGCGATGGATGTCGGAGCACATCGCGCCGGTTGTCAACGAGCTCGGTCTCCAAGCGGGCGTGGTTGCGAGCTTCCAGGACGTCACCGAGCTCGTCCTGGCGCAGGAGTCCGCCCAGCGCCACCGGAGCCGGCTGCGCGCCGCGGTGGACTCCCTCATGGACCCGCAGGTCCTGCTCGAGGCCGTTCGTGATGCGGCCGGACAGATCGTGGACTTCGTGTATCTCGAAGCCAACCCGGCCGCGTGCACCCACAACCGCCTGACTCTCTCTGAACTGCTCGGAGCACGGTTGCTCGACCTGTTCCCGGGCCACACCGGCACCGCCACGCTGGAGGCGTATCGGCGTGTGGTCGAGACCGGAGAACCGCTCTCGCTCGACGGTGTCGCCTACTACCACGAGATCATCGGCACCGAATTGCACTATGACATCCGAGCAGCGCGCGTCGATGACGGGATCTGCCTGGCCTGGCGGGACGTGACCGAGCGGCATCTGGCCGAGGAGCGGCGGGACGACTTCTTGTCGCACGTGTCCCACGAGCTCAGAGCGCCCCTGGCCGTCGTGCATCAGTTCGCCACACTGCTGGCCGACGGCGTGGGCGGTCCGCCGACTCCAGCGCAGTCGGAGCTTCTGAGCGTCATGTCGCGCAACATCGACCAGCTCAAAGGCATGATCGACGACCTGCTCGAGGTGGTCCAGGCAGGCGGCCCGGGGTTGAACATCGACTGTCACCCGCTGGTGTTGGGTGAGGTGCTCGACGAGGTCACCACCGGGCTCGTTCCGGCGGCGACGCAACGCGGCATCACCTTGAGCCAGCACCACGAGGAGCTGCCGCCGGTGCTCGCCGACCCGGACCGGCTCCGCGAGGTGCTCCTCAATGTGCTCGACAACGCCATCAAGTTCACGCCGGCAGGCGGGCTCATCACGGTCACCGCGACCACGCAGAGCAGGGAGGTCGTGGTCCAGGTGACGGACACCGGGTGCGGGATGCCACCCGAGGAGCTCGACCACATCTTCGAGCTGTTCTTCCACGTCGATCACCAGGCCGACAAGAGCCGCAACGGACTCGGCCTCGGGCTCTACATCTGCAAGGACCTGGTCGAACGGCAGGGGGGCACGATCTGCGCAGCGAGCACTCCGGGCCACGGCACCACGGTGACGTTCACCGTCCCGCGTTGCCCCGCGCCAGACAGCGCAACAGCAGGAGCGAGCGAGTCGAAAGGTTCCCCATGAGTACCATCGCCAAGATCCTGATCGTCGAGGACGACGACGACCTGCGACGCGGCATGATGCTGCGCCTGCGAGCGTTCGGCTACGAGGTGGCCGCCGCCCAGGACGGCGTCACCGCGGTCAGCGTGGCGCTGGCGGAGAACCCCGACCTCGTGCTGCTCGACATCGGGCTACCCGGAGGCGACGGGTTGACCGTGCTCGAGCGGTACGCCAGCCTGCCCGAACTGAGCGCGCTACCGGTCATCGTCCTGACCGGGCGAGACCCCCGCGCGACCGAGCCGGAGGTTCGCCGGTTCGACGTCGCCGCCTTCCTGCGCAAGCCGGTCGAGAACGACGTCCTGGCGAGCACGATCGCGCTCGCCCTGCGTGGCGAGACGATCCCGACCGCTCACCTGCCAGGCGACCGGACCTGACTCGACCCTTCACACCAGCCGGCGCAGCCAGCCATCACACCAGCCGGCGCAGCCAGCCATCACACCAGCCGGCGCAGCCAGCCATCACACCAGCCGGCGCAGCCAGCCATGACGGTCTTCCGCGCGGCCGTACTGGATGTCGGTCAGCTGGGCGCGGATGCGACTCGTCAGGTCGCCGGCCCCGCCGTCGGCCACGGTGAGGTCGAAGTCCTCCCCCGCGAGCCGACCGATGGGAGTGATCACGGCCGCCGTCCCGCAGGCGAAGACCTCCGCGATCGACCCGTCGGCGATCCCCGCCTGAAGCTCGGTGAGCAAGATCGTGCGCTCGTCGACCTCGTGACCGGCGTCGGTCAGCAGCTCGATGATCGACGAGCGCGTGACGCCCTCGAGAATCGAGCCGGTGAGCGCGGGGGTCGACACGGGTCCGTCGGCGTGCACGACGAACACGTTCATGCCCCCGAGCTCTTCGATGATCGTGTTCGTGGCGGCGTCGAGGAAGCAGACCTGCTCGCATCCGCGGTCGTGGGCCTCCTGCTGCGGCAGCAGGCTCGCGGCGTAGTTCCCGCCGCACTTGGCGGTACCCGTGCCACCCGCGCCGACGCGGTGGTAGTGCTGGGAGACCCAGATCGACACCGGCGCGACGACCCCGCCGAAGTAGGAGCCGACCGGGGAGGCGATGACGAGGAACTCGGCCTCGAGGGTGGTGCGCACGCCGAGGTACTTCTCGGAGGCATACATGAACGGTCGCAGGTACAGGCTCGTCTCTCCGCCGGACGGCACCCACTCCACGTCGGTGCGCACGAGCGCCGCGATGGCACCCAGGAAGTCGTCCTCGCTCAGCTCGGGCAGCGCGAGCCGGCGGGCCGAGGCGGCGAACCGGGCCGCGTTCGCCTGCGGCCGGAACGTCCAGATCGACCCGTCCGCATGGCGGTACGCCTTGAGGCCCTCGAAGATCTCCTGCCCGTAGTGCAGCACCGCGGAGGCGGGGTCGAGCAGGAGCGGCCCGTACTTCTCGACCCGCCGGTCGTGCCAGCCGACGACGGCGGTCCAGGTGATCCGGGCCATGTGGTCGGTGAAGACCGTGCCGAACTTGGGGGCGGCGATCGCAGCCGTGCGCTCGGCGGGCGGGAGCGGGCTGTCGGTGCGGTGCAGCTCGAACGCCGCGGCGGCGCGGTCGAGGCGGCCAGCAGCGTCGAGATCAGAGGTCGTAGTCATGAAAAGGGCCTTTCACCAGGTAGACGAGAACGACGGTACCCGGGGTCGAGGCCGGGTTCACGGCGGCGGACCCGGTCGTCAGATCAAGCGCGGATACGCGCGGCCAGGTCGGCGCCGACCTCGACGGTCGAGCGGAGTCGTGCACCGGCCGGGCGGTCCGCCAGGTCGGCGGCCACCGCACGCTCCACGCGAGCAGCGGCGACCGGGAGCCCGAGGTGGTCGAGCAGCAGCGCGACCGAGAGCACGGTCGCCGTCGGGTCCGCGATCCCCTGACCGGCGATGTCGGGGGCCGAGCCGTGCACGGGCTCGAACATCGACGGCGCGACGGCGTGGCCCGCGGCATCCCGATCGGGGTTGATGTTGGCCGACGCGGCCAGGCCGATCCCGCCGGTGATGGCCGCGGCGAGGTCGGTGAGGATGTCGCCGAACAGGTTGTCGGTGACGATGACGTCGAACCGCGACGGGTTCGTCACGAGCAGGATCGTCGCGGCATCGACGTGCAGGTAGTCGACGGTGACCTCGGGGAACTCGGCGTTGACGGCCTCGACGGTGCGACGCCACAAATGCCCGGCGTAGACGAGCACGTTGTGCTTGTGCACGAGGGTGAGCTGCTTGCGCGGCCGCGCCGCGGCCCGCGCGAAGGCATCGCGCACCACACGCTCAACGCCGAAGGCGGTGTTGACGCTCACCTCGTTCGCGACCTCGTGCGGCGTGCCGACCCGGATCACGCCACCGTTGCCGACGTACGGACCCTCGGTGCCCTCGCGGACCACGACGAAGTCGACCTCGCCGGGATCGGCGAGCGGGGAGGTCACCCCGGGGAACAGCCTGCTCGGGCGCAGGTTGACGTAGTGGTCGAGCGCGAACCGGAGCCGCAGCAGAAGCCCGCGCTCGAGCACGCCCGACGGGACCTGCGGGTCGCCGACCGCGCCGAGCAGGATCGCGTCGTGGGTGCGGATCGCGGCGAGGTCGTCGTCGGTCAGGGTCTCGCCCGTCGCGTGCCAGCGCTTGGCGCCCAGGTCGAACGCCGTGGTCTGCACGACGACGTCCTGCCCGCTGAGCGCGGCATCGAGCGCGATCAACCCCTGCTCGACGACCTCGGTACCGATGCCGTCGCCAGCGATGACTGCCAGTTCGAGGGTGCGCTTCATGACCGTGAGCCTAGTCCATTGTCCCACGCCTCGGGATGCTCATCTCGCCCTATGAACGTCGCTGAGTCTCGGTCTTTACTATTAGGAAACTTTACTGTTAGTTTGACGGCGTCGCAGATCACCGATGATCCGCAACGACGATCCCTCGAGGTCGAGGTGGAGGACATCATGACCCGTACCCAGGGCCTACCCGGCACACCCGGACTCCTGCGCGCGATGAACGACCGGACCGCGCTCGCCCTCCTGATCGATCGCGGACCGCTGACGAGGTCGCAGATCGGCGAGCTCACCGGACTCTCGAAACCCACTGCCTCCCAGGTCGTCACCCGGCTCGAGCGAGCTGACCTGATCGCCCCTGTGGGCCACGTCTCGACGGCGCGCGGCCCCCATGCCGCGTCCTACGGGGTGCTCGGTCAGAACACCTGTGCGGTGGCCATCGACCTGCAGCCCCAGCACGCTCGCGCCACCCTGGTCGACGCGCTGGGCACCGCCTACCCGATCGCCGAGGTCCCGCTCGCCCGCACTGGCCAGGACCGCTCGGCCGTGAGTGACATCTCGGCGGCGATCAGCGCTGCCTGCGAGGCCGCGGGGGTGACCACCCGGACCGTCGTGACCGTGATCGTCGGCCTCCAGGGCGCTGTCGACCCCCGGACGGACGATCTCGCCTTCACCGGCTACCTCCCCGGCTGGCCGCGCAAGGCGGTGCGCGCGCAGCTCGAAGACGCTCTCGGCGTCACCGTCCTGATCGACAACGACGTCAACCTCGCAGCGGTCGCCGAACGGGCCGAGGGCGCTGGCCGCGGAACCGAGGACTTCGCCCTGCTGTGGATGGGCGAGGGCCTCGGGCTCGCGGTCGACCTGGACGGACGCCTGCACCGCGGCGCCGCGGGAGGCGCCGGCGAGATCGGGTACCTCCCCGCACCGCGAACCGCGGCCGAGCTGGATCCCGCGGCGCGCGACCTCCAGGGGCTGATCGGCGGCGCAGCCGTCGCGAAGATCGCGCGCCGCCACGGCGTGCACGGGCGCTCGTCGGACGTCGTCGTCGGTGCGCTCGCCACCCACCCGAACCGCATCGCCGTCCTGACGGAGCTCGCTCCCCGGATCTCGCTCGCGGTCGCACCCGTGCTCGCGGTGCTCGACCCGCACATCGTGGTGCTCGGCGGGCCGACCGGCGCCGCGGGGGGCGACCTCCTCGCCGAGCTGGTGCAGGCGAGCATCCGCAAGACGACCGGCTGGTCGCCCTCGGTCGCCGCGACCGCCGTACCCGACCACCCCGTCCTGCGCGGGGCCCGAACGGTGGTTGCCGCGGCGCTGCGCAACCGCCTGCTCGATCTCGTCACCTGATCCCGACTGAACCCCCGCACAAGCACACCCGCCCCGGCAACCTGCCGGTCGACGGAGTCGACGTTCACCGAACGAACGGAGCACATGGTGAGTCCTCGCATCGGCAGGCATTCCCTGCTTGTCACCACAGCAGTACTGGTCACCGCCGCCGTTTCCCTGACGGGTTGCAGCGGATCGGCCGCATCCGGACCGACCGCCGCGGCCACCGCCCCGGCGACGCTGTCCGGCAAGGTCGAGTTCTGGCACTTCTTCTCCGATCGCGAGGCCGACGTGATCCAGTCGGTCGTCGACGACTTCGAAGCGGCGAATCCGGGCGTCACCGTCGACGTCAAGTCGGGGCAGGACGACCAGAAGATGCGCCAGGCCATCTCGGCGGGCCAGGCCATCGACGTCGGGCTCTCGTACTCCACCGACCAGGTCGGCACGCTCTGCTCGTCCGGGGACTTCGTCGACCTCGCCGACTTCATCACCCGTGACGCGGTCGACCTGACCCAGATCCCCCAGACCGTGCTGTCCTACACCCAGTACCACGGAACCCGCTGCACCATGCCCGCGCTGGCTGACGTCTACGGTCTCTACTACAACAAGGACCTCCTGGCCGCGGCCGGGTTCACCGCACCGCCCAAGACACTCGACGAGCTCACCACGATGGCGGTCAAGCTGACGACCTTCAACGACGACGGGTCGATCAAGACCCTGGGCTTCATGCCCCTCCTCGGCTACTACGAGAACGCCGAGTCGCACTGGGCCCCGTCCGCGGACGCCCAGTGGTTGGCGGACGACGGTACGTCGATCGTCGGATCGTCCGCCGGGTGGAAGACGCTGCTCGAGTGGCAGCAGGACCTGATCGGCAAGCTCGGCGGGTTCGACAAGCTGAGCGCCTTCCAGGCAGCCCTCGGTCAGGAGTTCTCCGCCGAGAACGACTTCCAGAGCGGCAAGCTCGCGATGAACCTCGACGGCGAGTACCGCACCGCGTTCATCGCCGACCAGGCACCCGACCTGAACTACGGCACGGCCCCGTTCCCCGCCGCCGCGGGCTCGGAGGACCGCTACGGAGCCGGGTACATCACCGGCAACATCGTGGGCATCGGCAAGGGGTCGAAGAACCCCGAGGCCGCGTGGGCACTGATCAAGTTCCTCACGACGGACACCGCGAGCCAGGTCAAGCTCTCCAACGGGCTCAAGAACGTGCCGACCATGAGCGACGCCATCAACGACCCCGCCCTCGAGGTCTCCGACCAGTTCAGGACGTTCCTGTCGATCTTCCAGGACCCCCACTCGCAGACCACGCCGCCGAGCGGCATCGGACCCGAGTACCAGACGATCCTGGGCACGCAGACGCAGAAGTGGCAGGCCGGCACGATCGACGACCTCGGCTCGATGCTCACCACCGTCGATGACCAGATCGACGCTGCGGTGGCCCTCCAGGCCGGCAGCTGACCATGCGGTCACCGACCCCCGACCTGGCCGCAGGCCTCGGGCCCGTCGACGGTGCACCCCCCGCCGCTCTGGCGGCGGCGGGTGCACCGGCCCGGCGGCCGACCACCGTCCGCCGCCGCCGCCAGCTCGTCGCCCTCGCGCTCCTCACCCCGACCCTGCTCGGCATGGTCATCTTCTTCATCTATCCGCTGATCATGACCGTGTACTACTCGTTCACGGCGTTCGACCTGTCGAACCCGCCACGGTGGAACAACTTCGCGAACTGGAAGTACATGTTCGGTGGCGACCCGCTGATCGGGACCGCAGCGCTGAACACCCTGTGGTTCATCGTGATCCTGGTCCCGGTGCGCATCATCGGGGCGATGTTCGTGGCGTGGGTCCTGACCCGCGCCCGGCGCACCTCGGGTGTTCTGCGGACGATCTACTACCTGCCTGCCCTCATCCCGCCGGTGGCCTCGACGATCGCCTACGTGTTCGTCCTCAACCCGCAGAACGGCCCGCTCAACCAGATCCTGAGGCACTTCGGGATCGACGGCCCCGGATGGTTCACCGACCCTGCGTGGGCCAAACCCGCGCTGACGTTCCTCGGGCTGTGGGTCCTCGGGGACCTCATGGTGATCTTGCTGGCCTCCCTGCTCGACGTCCCCACCGAGCAGTACGAGGCTGCCGAGCTCGATGGCGCGAACTCGTGGCAGGCGTTCCGGTACGTCACCGTCCCGCACATGGCGCCGATCATCCTGTTCTCCCTCATCACGGGGATCATCGGGGCGCTCAAGTACTTCACCGAACCCGCCGTGGCCTCGGCGACCGCCCAGGGCAAGGCCGCGGTCGGTGCCGGGACGAGCTCGCTCCTGGGCTGGCCCGACAGCTCGACCCTGACGTACGGACAGCTCCTCTACTCCAAGGCGTTCGGCGCGAACCTCCTCGGCTACGGCTCCGCGATGGCGGTCCTGCTGTTCGTGGTCACGGCGATCTTCATGGCGGTCCTGCTCCGCAAGTTCAAGGCCTACAGCCCGGAGGTGGCGAGTTGAACACCCGAAAGCGCTCCGCAGTCGTCTTCGTGACCGACCACCTGGTGTTCAGCGCCCTGGCGGCGATGTTCCTCGCACCGCTGGCCTTCATCATCCTCACGTCGCTGATGTCACCTGAGCAGGCGGGCACCTCCTTCTCCTGGCCGACGTCGTGGCATCCGGAGAACTTCGCGACCGTCTTCGACAAGCTGCCGATGGTGAAGTACTTCGGGAACTCGTTCATCTACGCGACCGCCGCCACCGCGCTCATGCTCATCTCGTCGGTCCCGGCCGCCTATGCGCTCGCCCGGATCCAGTTCCGCGGGTCGAACCTGCTCTTCCTCGGCATCATCGCCATGATGCTCCTGCCCCCGCAGGTCACTTCGGTCCCGCTCTACGTCCTGTGGACGAAGCTGGGCCTCACCGGCAGCCTGTGGCCCTTGATCCTGCCCAACCTGCTCGGGGATGCCTTCTCGATCTTCCTCATGCGCCAGTTCTTCCTGACGATCCCGAAGGACTACACCGAGGCGGCCCGTCTCGACGGCTGCGGCGAGCTGCGCACGCTCTGGCGCGTGATCCTGCCGATGGCCAAGCCGGGCATCGCGGCGACGTCGATCTTCATGTTCTTCGCCTCGTGGAACGACTACTACGGACCGCTGCTGTACACGTCCGAGAACGAGTCGGCCTGGCCGATCTCGTACGCGCTCGCGCAGTTCCGCAGCTCCCGGTCGGTGGACTGGAACCTCACGATGGCCGCGACGCTGATCGCCATGGTCCCCGTCGTCCTCATCTTCTTCCTCGCACAACGCATCTTCGTCCAGGGCATCACCCTGACCGGAGTGAAGGGATAGTCATGAAGCTCACTGTCATCGGCGGCGGTTCGACCTACACCCCCGAGCTCGTCGACGGGTTCGCCCGCCTGCGCGGCATCCTCCCGCTCGACGAGCTCTGCCTGGTCGACCCGGACGCCCACCGGCTCGCGCTCGTGGCGGCGGTGTCCCGGCGAATGTTCGACCACGCGGGCTACCCCGTGCGCGTGACCACCACGTCCGACGTCGTCGCCGGGGTCCGGGACGCGAACGCGGTGCTCTTCCAGCTGCGGATCGGGGGCCAGCAGGCCCGGCACAGGGACGAGACGTTTCCGCACGCGTGCGGGTGCATCGGCCAGGAGACGACCGGCGCGGGCGGGTTCGCGAAGGCACTGCGCACCGTCCCTGTCGTGCTCGAGCTCGCCGAGATCGTCCGCCAGTACGCCGCGCCCGACGCCTGGATCGTCGACTTCACGAATCCGGTGGGGATCGTCACCCGCGCCCTCCTCGAGGCGGGGCACCGCGCGGTGGGTCTGTGCAACGTCGCGATCGGCTTCCAGCGGCGGTTCGCCGCGACCCTCGACGTCGCCCCCGAGGCGGTGCTCCTCGACCACGTCGGTCTCAACCACCTCACGTGGGAGCGGGCGGCCCTGGTGGACGGCGTCGACCGGCTGCCGGAGATCCTCGCCACCCACCTCGACGAGATCGCGGCGGACATCGAGCTGCCCAGCCGGGTGATCACGCTGCTGGGCGGCGTCGTGCCGTCCTACTACCTGCGCTACTTCTACGCCCACGACGAGGTCCTCGCCGAGCAGCTCGTTCCGGGGGTGCTGACCCGTGCCCAGGCCGTCATGGAGGTCGAGAACGAGCTGCTCGACCAGTACGCCGACCCGAGCGTCATGACCAAGCCCGAGGCCCTCTCGCGCCGCGGCGGGGCCTTTTACTCCGAGGCCGCGGTGAACCTGCTGGCCTCGCTCACCGCGGATCTGGGCGACACCCAGATCGTCAACGTCCGCAACGACGGCACGCTCCCGTTCCTCCCGGACGACCACGTGATCGAGGTCCCGGCGACGATCTCAGCCGCGGGGATCTCGACGGCGACGTCGTCCGCGCGCGTCCCCCTGCCCGACGACCTGGTCGGGCTCATCTCACACGTCGCCGGCTATGAACGGCTCGCGCTTGACGCGGCCATCCACGGCGGTGCCGACCGGGTGACCCGCGCACTCCTCGCCCATCCCCTCGTCGGGCAGTACGACCGGGCCGCCCGGCTGAGCGACCTGCTCATCGCCCGCAACCGAGAACACCTGGCGTGGGCTCGATGAGCGTGCTCCCTCCGGTGGGCACCGAGACCGTGGCGCTCGCGATCGACGGCGGCGGCACCAAGACCGACGTCGTGGCACTGAGCCGCGAGGGCACGGTGCTCGCCCGGGCGCGCGGGACCGGGTCGTGCCCCCAGGTGATCGGGGTCCTGCCCGCGGTCGCGATCGTCGACGACCTGGTTCGGCGGGTTCTCGCGGAGCTCGGCGACCCGGTGGTCGAGTGCGCAGGGGTTTTCCTGTCCGGGCTCGACCTCGCCGTCGAGATCACGACCTTCAGTGCGGCGATCGCCGGGCTCGGCTGGGTCACCGCGTCCCGGCGCCCGGTGATCGTCGACAACGACACCTTTGCGCTGATGCGGACGGGCACGGCCGAGCCCGAGGCGGTCGCCGTCGTCTGCGGGACGGGGATCAACTGCGTGGGGCGCCGCAAGGACGGCAAGACTGCCCGCTTCCCCGCGCTTGGCCGGATCTCCGGCGATTGGGGCGGCGGCTCCGAGCTCGGTGAGCAGAGCATCTGGCACGCCGCCCGGGCGGTCGACGGCCGCGGACCTGGGACCATCCTGACCGATCTCGTGCCCGAGGCGCTGGGGCGCCCTGACCTCATGACCGTCATCGAGGACCTGCACTTCGGGCGGTTGCACCACGACGTGCTCTCGACGCTGGCCCCCGTGCTGTTCGCGGCGGCGCGCGCCGGCGATCCCGTCGCTGCTTCCGTGGTCGACCGGCAGGGTGCAGAGATCGTCGCCCTCGTGGTCGCGGCGCTGACCCGGCTCGAGTTGCTCGGCACGAGCGTGCCGATCGTGCTCGGTGGCGGCGTGCTCGCTGCCCGGGATCCTCGGCTCCTGGCCGGCATCGAGAACGGACTCGCACTCAGCGCGCCCGCCGCCCGCCTCGTCCATGTCGCGGCACCACCGGTGCTGGGCGCCAGCCTGCTGGTCCTCGACAACCTCGAGGCGCCGCCATCGGCACATCGAGCCGCCGTCGCCGCGCTCACCCCGCCACCCGAGGCCCGGTGGTGCTAGACCGAGCGACTGCCCCGGTGCGCCCCATGCCCCGGCGACGGGAACGTGACCTCGAACAGCTCGAGGACCACGGGCATCGACGCGTCGAACGTGGCACCGCGCGCCGCGAGGCCACGGGTGAAGTACACCTCGTGACCGGCACGCCACGCCTCGAGCGACAGGTCGTCCTCGCCCTCGAGGGCGGCGAAGTCGGCGTCGACCTCCGCGAAGGGCACCACGCGGATCGACGTCGTGCGCACGAGGGCCCGCGGGTGTCCGCGTCCGTCGAGGATGATCGACAGGTCGCCCTCCGCGGGCATGGGCGCCTCGTCGTCGTACTCCCAGGCCCCGGACGACGTCGCCGTCTTGGTCCCCATGAGCACGAGGTCGAGGAGCTCGTCGGCGAGCTTGGGCGAATCACCGAACGCCCACGCCGGCGGCGGCACGCTCTCGGACGGGCTCGGGCCGACGATCACGCCCAGGCGGCCGAGCCCCACCCCGCGCCGCGCGAGCTCCCAGAACGCCTCGATCTCGTCCCCGGACTCGATATCGATCTCGGTCTCACTCAATGAACTCACCCTTTTCCCGCTAGAGAACTGCACCCCGTGCGCCTCACGCCACTGCACCGGGCCGAGATGCCGGGATCCGCCCGTCGAAACGGTCTCGAACGGGCGGATCCTGACGTCCTGGCGCAGGAGCGCGGTCAGCGGGCGGCGTGGCCTTCGACGAAGTCCGTGTCGGACGGCTTGACCCACGCGAACAGCTTGCGCAGCTGGCGACCGACGGCCTCGATCGGGTGCGCCTCGCCCTTGGCGCGCAGCGCCTTGAACTCGGGTGCGCCGGCGTCCTGGTCGTCGATGAACCGCTTGGCGAAGGCGCCGCTCTGGATGTCCGCGAGGACCGCCTTCATGTTCTCCTTCACGCTCGGGTCGATGACGCGCGGCCCGGAGACGTAGTCGCCGTACTCGGCGGTGTCCGAGACGCTCCAGCGCTGCTTGGCGATGCCGCCCTCGTTGATGAGGTCGACGATCAGCTTGAGCTCGTGCAGCACCTCGAAGTACGCGACCTCGGGCTGGTAGCCCGCCTCGGTCAGCGTCTCGAAGCCGTACTGGATGAGCTGGGAGACGCCACCGCACAGCACGGCCTGCTCGCCGAACAGGTCGGACTCGGTCTCCTCGGTGAAGGTCGTCTTGATACCGGCCGCCCGCAGGCCACCGATCGCCTTGGCATACGAGAGCGCGAGCGCCCACGCGCCACCGGTCGCGTCCTGCTCGACGGCGACGATCACGGGCACGCCGCGGCCGTCCACGTACTCGCGGCGCACGAGGTGTCCGGGCCCCTTGGGCGCGATCATCACGACGTCCACACCGGCCGGCGGCGTGATGTAGCCGAACCGGATGTTGAAGCCGTGCGCGAAGACGAGCGCTGCACCGGTCGCCAGGTTCGGCGCGATCTCGTCGCGGTAGACCGAACGCTGGGCCTGGTCGGGCGCCAGCACGACGACGACGTCGGCCTCCTTGACCGCGTCCGCGACCGACAGGACCCGCAGGCCCTCGTTCTCGGCCTTGGCGCGGGAGGCGCTACCCTCGCGCAGGCCGACGCGCACGTCGACGCCCGAGTCGCGCAGGTTGAGCGCGTGCGCGTGCCCCTGGCTCCCGTACCCGATCACGGCGACCTTGCGGCCCGCGATGATCGAGAGGTCGGCGTCGTCGTCGTAGAAAAGCTCTGCCACGGTGGATCTCCTTGTGTGGGGGTGGTGCGGAAGACGGTGGGGGGGTCAGGCCGGTCGGCTGACGCGGTCCAAGGCGCGGTCGGTGATCGAGTGCGAGCCGCGCCCGATCGCGACCGTGCCGGACTGCACGATCTCGCGGATGCCGTAGGGCGCGAGCGCCGCCAGCATCGCCTCGAGCTTGTCGGGCCGGCCGATCGCCTCGATCGTGAGGGTATCGGGCACGACGTCGACCACGTGCGCCCGGAAGAGGTCGACGACCTCGAGGACGCCGCTGCGCTGAGCGGGTTCAGCCCGCACCTTGACCAGCATCAGCTCGCGCTGGACCGACGTCGGCGCTTCGAGCTCGACGATCTTGATGACGTTGATCAGCTTGTTGAGCTGCTTGGTCACCTGCTCCAGCGGCGCGTCCTCGACGTCGACCACGAAGGTGATCCGCGAGATGTCCTCGTGCTCGGTCGGACCGACCGCGAGGGAGTGGATGTTGAACGCCCGACGGGCGAACAGCCCCGCGACGCGCGTGAGCACGCCGGGCTTGTTCTCGACCAGGACGGACAGAGTGTGCCTGCTCATTGCCATGTCGCCTCAGTCCTCGCGGTCCCACGACGGGGAGATTCCCCGCGCGTACTGCACCTCGTCGTTGCTGACCCCGGCCGTCACCATGGGCCACACCATCGCGTCGCGCGAGACGGTGAAGTCGATGACGACGGGCTGGTCGTTGATCTCCATCGCGCGCTTGATCGTGGCGTCGACGTCGGCCTTGGTCTCGCACCGCAGGCCCACGGCGCCGTAGGCGTCGGCCAGCTTGACGAAGTCCGGGATCCGCACGGTGCCGTGACCGGTGTGCAGATCCGTGTTGGAGTAGCGCTCCTCGTAGAACAGGGTCTGCCACTGGCGGACCATGCCGAGCGAGGAGTTGTTGATCACCGCGACCTTGATCGGGATGTCGTTGATGGTGCAGGTGGCGAGCTCCTGGTTGGTCATCTGGAAGCAGCCGTCACCGTCGATCGCCCACACGACGCGATCCGGGGCGCCAACCTTGGCCCCCATCGCGGCCGGGATCGCGTAGCCCATGGTGCCCAGGCCACCCGAGTTGAGCCAGGAGTTGGGGCGCTCGTACTTGATGAACTGCGAGGCCCACATCTGGTGCTGCCCGACGCCGGCGACGAAGATCGACTCCGGGCCGGAGATCTCACCGATGCGCTGGATCACGTGCTGCGGTGCGAGGTGGCCGTCCTCCGGCTCCGCGTACCCGAGCGGGAAGGTCTCGCGCCAGTCGTTGATCTGGCGCCACCAGCCCTCGAGGTCGGGCTTGCCGCGCTGGGCGTGCTCGCGGGCGAGCTCGGGCAGCAGGTCGGTGATGACCTCGCGCAGGTCGCCGACGATCGGCACGTCCGCGGCGCGGTTCTTGCCGATCTCGGCCGGGTCGATGTCGGCGTGCACGATCGTGGCGTGCGGCGCGAAGCTCGAGAGCTTGCCCGTGACCCGGTCGTCGAACCGCGCGCCGAGGGCGATGATCAGGTCCGCCTTCTGCAGGGCCGCGACCGCTGGGACCGTGCCGTGCATGCCCGGCATGCCGAGGTGCTGCGGGTGGGAGTCCGGCAGCGCGCCGCGCGCCATCAGCGTCGTGACGACCGGGGCGCCCGAGGCGTCGACGAGCTTGCGCAGCTCGGCCGAGGCCCCCGCGCGGATCGCCCCGCCACCGACGTAGAGCACCGGGCGGCGAGCGGTCGCGAGCAGGCGGGCCGCCTCCCGGATCTGCTTGGAGTGCGGCTTGGTGACCGGGTGGTAGCCGGGCAGGTTGAGCTGCTGGGGCCACGAGAACGAGGTGTTCGCCTGGAGAGCCGACTTCGCGACGTCCACGAGCACCGGACCCGGCCGACCCGTCGAAGCGATGTGGAAGGCCTCGGCAATGATGCGCGGGATGTCGTCCGCGTTGGTGACGAGGAAGTTGTGCTTGGTGATCGGGAAGGTGATGCCGACGATGTCGGCCTCCTGGAACGCGTCCGTCCCGATCATGGAAGCGCCCACCTGCCCGGTGATCGCCACGACGGGGATCGAGTCCATGTTGGCGTCCGCGAGCGCGGTCACCAGGTTCGTCGCACCGGGGCCCGACGTCGCGATGCACACGCCGACCCGACCGGTCGCGTGGGCATAGCCCGAGGCCGCGTGTCCGCCACCCTGCTCGTGCCGCACCAGGATGTGGCGCACCCGGGTGGAGTCCATGAGCGGGTCGTACAGCGGCAGGACCGCGCCGCCGGGGATCCCGAAGACGACGTCGACGCCGACCTCCTCGAGGGCCCGGACGATCGCCTTCGCGCCGCTGACCGCCTCCGGCCCGACGGCGGCGGGCTGGGCCACCGCGGCGAGGTGGCTCGTCGCGAGTGCGTCGGGCGTGGCGGCACGTGCTGCGCCGGCGGGCGCGGGAGTGGCGCGCACGGCGCCGCCCCGCGGTGGTGCCGGGTGGTGTCCCTGGACCATCGGTCTCTCCTTGTCGTGGCACAAAAAAACCCCTCGGCCCTTGCGGGCTGGACGAGGGGGAAGCGCGTGGCCGAGATCCTTGAGCTGGACCTCAGTCGACGCGCTCGGTAACTACGAGAATCGGCTGCACGACGCATACGTTAGCCCAGCGCACGGCTCACTGTCACGCCGTTCAGTGCCTGTCTCACATCGTGGTTCACGTGTTCACTCAATGGACGGTCAGCAGCACCGTGCCTGGACCGGGGAGTCGTGCCGCGAGCGCCAGTACTGCTGCACGGTCTCGGGCTCCTGCTCGGGATGGACCCGGGCGAGGTGCTCGACGTAGCGCGCGTAGTCGTGGTCACCCATCAGCGTCGTGCAGTACCACCGCACGCCCACGGCGGCCCTGCGGAGCCCGACGAGGACCGCCCGCACGGCACCGCCGTGCCGTGCGGGCGTACCCATCAGTGCGCGCCGGTCGCGACCGGCTTGCGGTCACCGCCACGCCCGAGCGCGTCCCACTCGGCCTGCACGGCCTTCTCGGCCGGGGAGGCCATGAGGCCGTTCGGCGCGAACAGGTGCGACGGCAGGTCCGGGTCCTCGGTGGTCGGGAGCCCGCCGACCCGGATCGCGCGGATGCACACGGCCACGGCCGCACCCACCACCACGATCACGAGCAGCGCGAACACGATCGAGAGGGTGCCCTGGATGAACGTGTTCCGGATGACCGCATCGATCGCGGCGGGGCTGGCGGCCGAGCCGAACGTCTCGGCACCGGAGGCCTTGGCGTCCAGGAACGCCTGGTGCTGGGCCCAATACCCGATCTTCGGGTTGCTGGAGAACACCTTCTGGTACGACGCGGTCATCGTGATGATGAGGTCCCAGATGAGCGGCGCGCCGGCGATCCAGGCCCACTTGCCCCGACCCTGCTTGACCAGCACGGCGGTGACCACGGTCAGCGCGATCGCCGCGAGCAGCTGGTTGGCGATGCCGAACAGCGGGAACAGCGTGTTGATGCCACCCAGGGGGTCGGTGACGCCCATGAGCATGATCGCGCCCCAGCAGCCCACGACGAGGGCCGAGCAGAGCCACGCGCCGAAGCGCCACGACGGGTCACGGAAGCGCTTGAAGGCCCCGCCGAGGTTGCCGATGGTGTCGGAGAGCATGAACCGGGCGACGCGGGTGCCGGCGTCGACCGTGGTGAGGATGAACAGTGCCTCGAACATGATCGCGAAGTGGTACCAGAACGAGGCCAGCGCGGAACCGCCGAACACGCCCGAGAGCACCTGGGACATGCCGATCGCGAGCGTCGGCGCACCTCCCGTACGGGAGATGATCGAGGCCTCGCCGACGTTCGCCGCAGCCTGGGAGATGTCGGCGGGCGTGATGGGAGCACCTGCGAGGCCGAGGCCATTGACGTACAGGGCGGCGGTCTCGGGAGTCGCGCCGGTGAGTGCGGCGGGGGCGTTCATGACGAAGTAGAGGTTCTGGTCGATCACCAGGGCGGTGACCAGAGCCATGATCGCGACGAACGACTCGACGAGCATGCCGCCGTAGCCGATGATGCGGGCCTGCCCCTCCTTCTCGAGCATCTTGGGCGTCGTGCCGGAGGCGATCAGGGAGTGGAAGCCCGACAGGGCGCCGCACGCGATCGTGACGAACAGGAACGGGAACAGCGACCCGGCGAACACCGGGCCGTTGCCCTCGATGGCGAAGGACGTCACGGCCGGCGCGTGGATCTCGGGCCGGACGAACAGGATCCCGACGGCGAGCAGCGCGATGGTGCCGACCTTCATGAAGGTCGACAGGTAGTCGCGGGGGGCGAGCAGCAACCAGACGGGCAGGATCGACGCGGCGAAGCCGTAGGCGATCAGGCACCAGGCGATGGTGACCGGGCCGAGCGTGAACCAGTCCTGACCCCAGGTGGTCTCGGCGACCCAGCCGCCGGAGATGATCGCGAGCAGCAGGAGCACGAGGCCGATCACGGAGACCTCGGACACCTTGCCGGGCCGCAGGATCCGCAGGTAGACACCCATGAACAGGGCGATCGGGATGGTCATTGAGATGGAGAAGACCCCCCACGGGCTCTTGGCCAGCGCGTTGACGACGACGAGTCCGAGGATCCCGATGACGATGATCATGATGACGTAGACGCCGACCAGCGCGGCGGTTCCGCCGACGCGGCCGAGCTCGTCCCGGGCCATCTGGCCGAGGCTGCGGCCGCCGCGGCGCACCGAGAGGGTCAGGACGAGGTAGTCCTGCACGCAGCCGGCGAGCACGGCGCCGAAGATGATCCAGATGGTGCCGGGCAGGTACCCCATCTGCGCGGCGAGCACCGGTCCAACGAGCGGGCCGGCCCCGGCGATGGCGGCGAAGTGGTGGCCGAACAGCACCCGGCGGTCCGTCGGCATGAAGTCTTTGCCGTTGTCGTAGGTCTCAGCCGGAGTCGCCCGGTCGTTGCGCGGCTTCACCACGTTGTACTCGATGAGGCGGGCGTAGAACCGGTAGGCCACCACGTACGTCGAGACGGCGGCCAGCACGAACCAGACCGCGTTCACGCTCTCTCCGCGGAAGAACGCGATCATCGCCCACGAGACCGCACCGAGCAGCCCGATGGCGGCGAACAGGAGCTTCTTGCGCGGCGTCATCGGCGATCTGTCGATCACGGCTACCGGCGGCGAGGTGGGATCCGTGCGGACATATTCGACGTCGATGTCGGCCATGAGGCTCCAGGATTGGCGTCACAGCGCCCCACCTGTGCGGTTGGCGTCGACGTGACAATGATCATTCTAACCGCGGCGCCAGACCTGAGCCTCCCACGGCCGGAGAGAATCAACGACTCCCGGGTCCGAGTAGTTCCCGATCACGAGCTCGGCACCGGCCCAGACCTGCGCGTTCGGCAACGTGACCGGCTGCGCGGCACCGGTGAAGTTGCCCAGCACGAGCAGCTCGGTGCCCTCCAGGCTCCGCACGAACGCGTACACCGCCTCGTCGTCGGCCAGGAGCATCGTGAAGTCGCCCAGCGCGACCACGGGCTCGGTGTGCCGGAGCTCGATGAGCCGGCGGTAGAAGCTGAAGACGGAACCCGGGTCGTCGTGCTGCGCCGCCGCGTTGATCTCGCGGTAGTTGGGGTTGACGGCGATCCACGGCTCGCCGGTCGTGAAGCCGGCCTGCGCGGTCGCGTCCCACTGGACCGGGGTGCGGGCGTTGTCCCGGCTCATCGCGCGCAGCGACGCGAGCAGCGTGTCCTCGTTCGCCTGGCCGTGGGCGAGCGCCTCCGCGTAGTGGTTGAGGGACTCGATGTCCCGGTAGGAGTCGATGGAGGTGAAGTGCGCGTTCGTCATGGCCAGCTCTTCGCCCTGGTAGACGTACGGGGTGCCGCGGTGCAGGTGCAGCACCGTCGCGAGCATGGTCGCGGAGAGCTCGCGGTGCTCGCCGTCGTCCCCGAAGCGCGACACGATGCGCGGCTGGTCGTGGTTGTCCCAGTACAGGCTGTTCCAGCCCACCTCGGCGAGCCCCGCCTGCCACCGGCCGAACGACGCCTTGAGGTCGGTGAGGCGCAGCGGGTGGACGTCGAACTTGCCCGCGCCGTGGTCGAGGCCGACATGCTCGAACTGGAACACCATGTCGACCTCGGCGCGCGCCGGGTCGGTGAACAGCACGGCGTCGTCGACGGTCACGCCGGGCATCTCCCCCACCGTCAGCGGCGCGACGTCGCGGCCCGCGAAGACCTCGCGGTGCATCTCCTGCAGGTACTCGTGCAGGCGGGGGCCGCAGCCGAAGTGCGGCTGACCGTCGCCGTACAGGGCGCCGTCGTGCACGATGCCGTCCGGCAGCGAACCGTCCGCACGCACGGCCTTGGAGATGAAGTTGATGACATCCATCCGGAAGCCGTCGACCCCGCGGTCGAGCCACCACCGCATCATCGCGTAGATCTCAGCGCGCACCTGCGGGTTCTCCCAGTTCAGGTCCGGCTGCTTGCGCGAGAACAGGTGCAGGTAGTACTCGCCCGTGAGGGGGTCCAGGTCCCAGGCCGGCCCGGAGAACGCCGAGCCCCAGTTCGTCGGCTCGGCGCCGGGCGCACCCGGTTCCATGTGCGGCCGCGTCGGCCGCCACCAGTACCAGTCCCGCTTGGGGTTGTCGAGGGACGACCGCGACTCGACGAACCACGGGTGCTCGTCCGAGGTGTGGTTGACGACGAGGTCCATCACGAGCTTCATCCCGCGCGAGTGGACGTCGGCCAGCAGCGCGTCGAAGTCCTCGAGCGTGCCGAACGACGGGTCGATCGCCCGGTAGTCGGAGATGTCGTAGCCGGCGTCGTCCTGCGGCGACGCGTAGACCGGCGACAGCCAGATCACGTCGACCCCGAGCAGCTGGAGATGGTCGAGCTTGCTTGCGATCCCCCGCAGGTCCCCGATGCCGTCACCGTTCGAGTCGGCAAAGCTGCGCGGGTAGACCTGGTAGACGACGGCGCTCGTCCACCAGGGCGCGACGACAGCAGCAGCGGTTGGTTCGGTCACGTGACAACTCCTCGGGTAAGTCCTCAAGACGACCCAGCGCTGGGCCACCACACGTGCGGGCGGTCGTCAGATCAGCACGGCGCCGACGGATGCGGACTGCACGAGCTTGACGTACTTGGCGAGCACGCCCCGCGTGTACGCGGACCGCAGCGGCTCCCAGCCGACGGCGCGGGCCGCGAGCACGTCGTCGCCGACCAGCAGGTCGAGCCGCGCGTTCGCCACGTCGAGCCGGATCCGGTCGCCGTCGCGCACGAACGCGATGGGGCCGGCGTCGACGGCCTCGGGCGCGACATGCCCCACGCACAGGCCCGTCGTGCCGCCGGAGAACCGGCCATCGGTGAGCAGCAGCACGTCCTTGCCGAGCCCGGCCCCCTTGATCGCACCGGTGATGGCCAGCATCTCGCGCATCCCCGGGCCGCCCTTGGGGCCCTCGTACCGGATCACGACGACGTCGCCGGCCACGATGGTGCCGTCCGCGAGCGCGTCGAGCGCCAACCGCTCCCGCTCGAACACCCGAGCGGTGCCCTCGAAGACGTCGGAGTCGAACCCGGCGGACTTCACGACGGCGCCCTGCGGCGCCAGCGAGCCCTTGAGGATCGTGATGCCCCCGGTCGCGTGGATCGGGTTGTCCAGCGCACGCAGGATCTTGCCGTCGGGGTCCGGCGGGTTGATGTCCGCGAGGTTCTCCGCAACGGTCTTGCCGGTCACGGTGAGGCAGTCGCCGTGGAGCAGGCCGGCGTCGAGCAGCGCCTTCATCACGACGGGCACGCCCCCGACCCGGTCGACATCGCTCATCACGAACTGGCCGAACGGCTTGAGGTTGCCGAGGTGCGGCACCCGGGCGGCCACGCGCGTGAAGTCGTCGAGCGTGAGGTCGACCTCGGCCTCGTAGGCAATCGCGAGCAGGTGCAGCACGGCGTTGGTCGACCCGCCGAACGCCATCACGACGGCGATCGCGTTCTCGAACGCCTCCTTGGTCATGATCTGCCGCGCGGTGATCCCCAGCCGCAGCAGGTTCACGACGGCCTCGCCCGAGCGGATCGCGAAGTTGTCCCGGCGACGGTCCGCGGCGGGCGGCGCCGCCGAGCCGGGCAGCGACATCCCGATCGCCTCGGCGACCGAGGCCATCGTGTTGGCGGTGTACATCCCGCCGCAGGCGCCCTCGCCGGGGCAGATCGCCCGCTCGATGCGGCCCAGGTCCTCTTCGCTCATCAATCCCTTGCGGCACGCGCCGACGGCCTCGAAGGCGTCGATGATCGTGACGTCCTTCTCGGTGCCGTCCTCGAGCTTGACCCAGCCTGGCGCGATCGTGCCCGCGTAGAGGAACACCGAGGCGAGGTCGAGCCGGGCGGCGGCCATGAGCATGCCGGGCAGCGACTTGTCGCAGCCGGCGAGCAGCACGGAGCCGTCCAGGCGCTCGGCCTGCATCACGGTCTCGACGCTGTCGGCGATGATGTCGCGCGAGACGAGCGAGAAGTGCATGCCCTCGTGGCCCATCGAGATGCCGTCGGACACCGAGATCGTGCCGAACTCGAGCGGGAAGCCCCCCGCCGCGTGCACGCCGTTCTTCACCGCCTTGGCCAACCGGTCCAGGGACAGGTTGCAGGGCGTGATCTCGTTCCACGAGCTCGCAACGCCGATCTGCGGTTTCGCGAAGTCGTCGTCGCCGAGGCCGACGGCGCGCAGCATGCCGCGCGCTGCGGTCGCCTCGATCCCGTCGGTCACGAGCCGGCTGCGCGGCTTGATGTCGATACCGCTCGAGGTGCTTGTCGTCTCGGTCTTCGCCGTCATGTGCGCGAGTCTAGGCGGGCAGGTGCGAACGCGGTCAGCCGTCCCGCGACTGCCAGGTGCACACGCAGGCTTCGTTGCCCTCGGCGTCGGCCAGCACCCAGAACGCGGGCGCCTGCCGGTCGGACACGAGCCGGCCACCGGCGGCGATCGCCGCGGCGACACGCCCGGCCGCGACGTCGTGCGGCACATCGACGTCAAGGTGGAGGCGGTTGCGCTCGGTCCGCGGGACCTGCATCTGCTGGAACCACACCGCTGGGCCGATGCCGTCGGGATCGACCAGGGCCGGCGACTCGCCGACGTCAGGCACGGCCTCGTCGCGGTAGGCCAGCACCGCGCGCCAGAACGGCAGCACCCGGGCGATGTCCATCGCGTCGATCGCGATCTCGAGGCTGCGCGGGCGTTCGGGCTCGCCGGCGATCCCCAGCTCGTCCGCGACCGCCGAGATCGCCTGGGCGAGCTCGACGTCCCGGACGGTGAGCCCACCGGCGTCGTGCGTCGTGAGCCACAGCCGGACGCGCGGGTAGCGCAGGTCGACGTCCGGATGGTGCCCGGCCACCTCGGCGAGGTCGGCGACGCGACCCACGAAATCGACGCCGCGCACGAACGTCTCGGTCCGGAAGCTCGCCTGCAGCGCGCCGAGCACGACCCGCCAGTGGCGGGCGTCGACGGCGGACTGCGCGGCAAGGTACGTCAGCTTCTCGGCCATGGCACCCACTGTGGCATCGGCCCCCGAGACCCGCGTCCTGAAGAGTTGCAGTTGACGTAGCGTCAACTTCTACGGTGGACCTCGAGGGCGGACGGACCGTCCGCACGATGGTGGGGAGCGATCGATGAACGGCACGTGGCAGATCGGCGAGCTGGCCCGGCTCTCAGGGGTCACCTCGCGGACGTTGCGCCACTACGACGCGATCGGGCTGCTCGAGCCCCGCGACGTCGGACCCGGCGGGCGGCGCGCGTACGGGCGGGACGAGCTGTTGCGGCTGCAGCAGATCCTCGTGCTGCGCGAGCTCGACGTCCCGCTCGCCACGGTCGCCGACATGCTCTCGGGCGAGCTGCTCGAGCGGCTGCGAGAGCACCACGAGCGGCTGCTGACCGAGCGGGACCGGTTCGACCGGCTCGCGCGGACGGTCGCCACCACCATCACGGCACTGACGAAAGGCGAGGACATGGCAGCGGACAAGCTCTACGAGGGGTTCGACAACAGCGCGTACGACGCCGAGGCGCGCGAGCGGTGGGGCGAGGACCCGGTCGACCGCGGCAACGCGGCGTGGGAGCGGCTGGGGCCGGCGGGGCAGGCCGCGCACCACGCCGAGACGGCGGCGATCAACGCCGGCCTCGCGGCCGCGATGGCCGAGGGGGCGGCATCGGGCGACGCCCGGGTGCAGGCGCTCGTGGCCCGGCACTTCGCGCAGATCAGCATCTTCTGGACCCCCACGGCGGCGGCGTACGAGGGCCTCGGCCAGATGTATGTCGACGACGAACGGTTCGCCGCCACGTACGACGCGGTCGCGCCGGGCCTGCCCGCCTACCTGCACGAGGCGATGACGGTCTACGCGCGCACCGCCCTTCGATAGGAACGAGACCCCCGCCGCGGCGTCGATTCGTACACTCGAGCCGTGACCTCACCAGGCAAGACGACCATCAGCGATGTCGCGCGCGTGGCGGGGGTCTCGGTCGCGACGGTCTCCAAGGTGCTGAACGACCGCTACGGGGTGGCGGTCGGGACCGCAGCTCGCGTCCAGTCCGTCATCGATGACCTCGGTTACGAGTCCAGCCTCGTCGCGCGGAGCCTGCGCTCCCGCCGGACCAACGTCATCGGGGTCCTCGTGGCCGACTTCGAGCCTTTCAGCACCGAGCTGCTCAAGGGGATCTCCCGGGCGGTCCGTGGCAGCGGCTACGAGCTGCTCGCCTACTCCGGCGGCGGTCGGGCCGGCAGCAACGTCGGGTGGGAACGCCGCTACCTGTCGCGGTTGGGCGGCACGCTGATCGACGGCGCCATCCTCGTGACCCCGACGGTGGTCGACGGCGACTACGCCATCCCCGTGGTCGCCGTCGACCCGCACACCGGTCCGTCCGACCTGCCCACGGTGGACTCCGACAACCGCGCCGGCGCCGTGCTCGCGACCGAGTACCTCCTGGGGCTGGGCCACCGGCGCATCGGGTTCCTCGGTGGACGCCCGGACCTCAAGTCGGCCCGGCTGCGCGAGGAGGGCTATCGCTCTTCCCTCGAGCGCGCCGGCATCGCCTTCGATCCGGACCTCGTCCGGGTCGCGGGGTATCGCGAGGACACAGCCGACCAGCCCGCCCGGGAGCTGCTGTCGCTCGCCGAGCCGCCGACGGCGATCTTCGCGGCCAACGACCTCTCGGCCATCCGCACGATGGACGTGGCCCGCGAGCTCGGCCGGGTGGTACCGGACGACCTGTCGGTGATCGGCTTCGACAACGTCCCCGAATCCGCCCTGACCACCCCGCCCCTGACCACGATCAGCCAGCCCATCCAGCGCATGGGGTTCGAGGCCATGCGCCTGATCATCGACCTCATCGACGGCCGTGAGGTGCTCGAGCCGCACCGGCGGCTGCCGACCGCGCTCGTCGAGCGCGGGTCCTGCCGGGCGCGCTGACTCCCCCGGCGGGTTGACTCCCCCGGCGGGCTGACTCCCCAGTCGGGCGGGCGGTCAGGTCCGCGCGACCACGTTGACGAGCGGCTCCCCCGCAGCGAGCAGGTCGAGCTGGCGCTGCACCAGGGCGACCATCCGCGCGTGGGTCGCGGTCGTGTTGCCCCCTTCGTGCGGCGTGATGATCACGCCCGGCACGCTCCACAGACGGTGATCGGCCGGCAGCGGCTCCGGGTCGGTCACGTCGAGCGCGGCACGCAGCCGCCCGCACTCCAGCTCGGCCAGGAGTGCGTCGGTGTCGACCACGGTGCCGCGGGCCACGTTGACGAACAGCGCGCCGTCGGGCATGAGCGCGAGGAAATCGGCGTCGACCAGGCCGAGGGTCTCGTCGGTGAGCGGGACGATGACGATGACGACGTCGACGGTCGGAAGCAGTGCGGCGAGCTCGTCGGTGCCGTGGATGTGCCCGCAGGGCTCGTCGCGGGCCGTCCGCGCGACGCGCACGAGGTCGACGCGGAACGGTTCGAGGCGCGCGGCGATCGCCGAGCCGACCGACCCGTGCCCGAGCACCATGACCCGCCGGTCGGCGAGCGACATCCGGGTGCGGGAGATCCACTGGTGGGCGGTCTGCTGATGCGCGCACTCGTCCAGGCCGCGCAGCGACGCAAGGACGAGGGCGATCGCGAGCTCGGCGGTCTCGTCGTCGTGGACGCCACGCGCGTTGCCGAGCGCGATCCCCGCGGGCAGGTGCGGCAGCACGTGCTCGTACCCGGCGCTCGGCAGCTGGACGAAGGAGAGCCTGGACAGGTCGTGCAGGCGCGCGAACCCGACGGGGTCGACGAACCCGTGCGGGGCGACGACGGCGTCGACCGTGGATGCGACGTCGAGCGGCAGGTCGGTGGACATCCCCCACTCGATCAGCCGGACCCCCGCGGGGGCCTGCAGGTCGGCGAGGGTGGCGGCGTCGGGCACCGTGACGGTGAGGGAAAGGGCGGTGGGCATGTCCTCATCCTCCCCTTGAAAGAGGGGACCTTCGGCCCAGGACAGGCTTACCTTGCCCCGCCAAATTGGTCATAACGGGGCATAGCAACCAGGGACCTCGGCACCGACCCAGGCAAGGAGGCAGTTCATGTCCACCACTCGCTCCTCTCGTGCTCAATCGACGCGCCCCGCCATGCTGATCGAGGACGACGTCGTCACGTCCGCAACGGGCCGACGGATGCTCGCCGTGACCCGCATCGCCCTCGGGTTCATCTTCCTGTGGGCTTTCCTCGACAAGACCTTCGGGCTGCACTACGCCACGGGCGCCGCCGTCGCCGAGGGCGACCCGAGCGTCGCGTGGATCAACGGCGGCTCGCCGAGCCAGGGCTACCTGCAGTTCGCCACGGCCGGACCGCTCAAGGACACGTTCGCCAGCCTCGCGAGCCCCGCGAGCGACTGGCTGTTCATGATCGGGCTGCTGGGCATCGGCCTGGCGCTGATCCTCGGGATCGGCATGCGGATCGCCGCCGTGACGGGGTCCATCCTGCTGGTCCTCATGTGGCTCTCCGCGTGGACGTTCGCGCAGGGGTCCAACAACCCGGTGCTCGACGACCACCTCATCTACGCCTTCGTCATCATCACGCTGGCCGTGCTGTACGCGGGTGACACCTGGGGCCTGGGGCGCAGGTGGGCCGGGCTCCCCCTCGTCCAGCGGGCGACCTGGCTGCGCTGAGGCAGCCCAGCACGCCCAAGGACGACGAGGGCCGCGCACCTGATGGTGCGCGGCCCTCGTCATGTGCCGTGCGATGAACTGCCGTGCCGGTCGGGACGCTCCTCAGCGCACGACGGCGTCCTCGGCCCCGGCTTCGTCGGCGGCGTCAGCCGCGTCAGCCGCCTCGGCGGCCTCGGCACTGGTCTCGGCACCCGCCACGATGTGCCGCTCCACCCACGGAGCGACAGCGAACAGCGCGACCGCGAACACGAGCGCGACGACCCCGATGGCACCGAAGTACACGGTGTCCGTGGTCCCCTCCGTCGCGGTCACCAGCTGGGCCGTGATGGCCTGCCCGGCGGCCGGGGCGAGGAACCACAACGCCATCGCCTGGCTCCGGAACGCCCGCGGGGCGAGCAACGTCGTCGCGGCGAGGCCGACGGGCGACAGGCACAGCTCGCCGAGGGTCTGGACCACGTAGACGATCACGAGCACCCATGCGGGGGTCTTGCCGTCGGAGCCTGCGGCGTACGACGCCGCCGACAGGAACAGGAACGACGACGCCGCGAGCGTGAGCCCGATCGCGAACTTCACGGCCGTCGGCGGCGGGTTGTCGAGCTTGATCCACAGCCACGCGAAGACCGGCGCGAGCAGGATGATCGCGGCCGGGTTGACCGACTGGAACAGCTCGGGCGCGATGTTCGTGCCGAACGCCGACAGGTCGGTGCGGTTCGCCGCGAAGCTCGCCAACGTCGTGGCGGCCTGCTCGAAGATCATCCAGAACAGCGTCGCCGCGATGAAGAGCGGGATGTACGCCTTGAGGCGTGACCGCTCGGGGGTGGTGACCTTGGGCGACCGGATCATCACCACGAAGTACGCCACCGGGGCGGCGAACGCGAGGATCGACAGGGTGTCGATCAGGGTGCTCACGCCGAACGATCCAGAGATGAGGCGTGCGCCCAGCAGGACGGCCACGATGAGGCCGCCGATCATCCCACCCGAGCGGATGAGCCCGGGCCGGTCGGCCGGCGTCAGGGGGTTCGGCGCACCAGCACCGGCGGCCCCCAGCAGACGCCGTCCGGCGACGAAGAACACCAGCGCGAGCGCCATGCCCACCGCTGCCACCGCGAAGCCCGCGTGGTACCCGCCGATCGCGCGGGCGGCGCCCACGAGGATCGGTGCGAACAGCGAACCGATGTTGATGCCCATGTAGAAGATCGAGAAGCCGGAGTCGCGCCGGCCGTCCTCGCGGGAGTACAGCTCACCGACCATCGCCGAGACGTTGGGCTTGAGCAGGCCGGTCCCCAGCGCGACCAGGACGATCCCGAGGTAGGAGAACTGCGCGCTCGGCACCGACAGGCAGATGTGCCCGGCGGCGATCACGACACCGCCGTACAGCGTCGACCTGCGGGCCCCGAGGATCCGGTCCGCGAGCCAGCCACCGACGACGGCGAGCAGATAGACCGACGATCCGTAGATCGACACGATGGCCAGACCGGTGGTTTCGCCGATGCCCAGGCCGCCCTTGGCCACAGCATCCGTCAAGTAGTAGAGCAGGATGGCGCGCATCCCGTAGTAGCTGAACCGCTCCCACAGCTCTGTGGTGAAAAGGGTCATCAGGCCGAGCGGGTGGCCGAAGAATCCGCGGTTACGCGGAACCGTGCCGGCGGCCGGCTGGAGTTGTCGAGGATGCTGACTCATTCGGACCATGATTCACCATGAATCCGCAAAGTCTGACCACAGAGGCAATATGGAGACGTTAAGGATCAGGTAGAGAGGGTCCGGTATTCGTCTTCAAGGAGCCCCAGCACGATCGCGTCGCAGTAGCCCTCGCCGTCCCGGTAGGCGTCCCGCAGACGCCCCTCGACGGTGAACCCGAGGCTCTTGTAGACCCCGAGCGCACGCGAGTTGATGGACAGCACGTCGCACCCGATCCGGTGCAGCCCGAGGCCGTCGAACCCGAGCCCGAGGACGAGACCGATCGCCTCGCCGCCGTAGCCGCGCCCCCGGCTCCCGGGCCGCATCGAGAGCCGCAGTTCGGCGCTCCCCCGCAGCTCGTCGATCTCGGACAGCACGATGACGCCGAGGTACTCGTCGCTCCCCCGGCGGTCACGGCGAGGTCGATCCGGCCGTCGCGTTCGGACACCGTCTCGCACCAGCGGTCGACCTCGTCCCGGCTGAGAACAGCCGTCTGACCTGTGACGCGACGGCTCTCGGGATCGGTGACGATCTCCCAGAGCCCGTCCGCGTCACGTGCCGCGACGGGCCGCAGCGTGACGAGCTCGCCGACGAGCGTGGGCTTCCTCATCGGGTCTCCTGGCGCACGAGATCAGCCCTCGACGCCGAGCTTCTCGAGGATGAGTGCGCGGACGCGGGCCGCATCGGCCTGCCCCCGGGTCGCCTTCATGACGCCCCCCACCACGCTGCCGACGGCGGCGATCTTGCCGCCCCGGATCTTCTCCGCGACATCGGGCTGAGCGGCCAGCGCCTCGTCGATGGCGGCCAGCAGGGCGTCGTCGTCGGACACGACCCCCAGGCCACGCGCGGTGAGGATCTCCTGGGGCGAACCCTCCCCCGCGAGCACCCCTTCGAGCACCTGCTTGGCGAGCTTGTCGTTGAGCGCCCCGGAGTCGACCAGGCTCTGCAGATCGGCGACCTGGACGGGCGTGATCGGCAGATCCTCGAGCTCGCCGTCGGTCGTCTTGACGACCCGGGCGAGCTCACCCATCCACCACTTGCGGGCCGACGCCGGGCTGGCACCGGCGGCCACGGTGGCCTCGATCAGGTCGAGGGCCCCGGCGTTGACGACGTCGCGCATCTCGGCGTCGGCGTACTCCCACACGCACTGCAGTCGGTTGCGGCGCGCTACCGGCATCTCAGGCAGGCTCGCGCGGATCTCCTCGACCCAGGCGCGGCTCGGCGCGACCGGGAGCAGGTCGGGCTCGGGGAAGTAGCGGTAGTCGTCGGCGTCGGACTTGATCCGACCCGCCGTCGTGGTGCCGGTGTCCTCGTGCCAGTGCCGGGTCTCCTGGACCACGGAACCACCGGCCGCAAGGATCGCCGCCTGCCGCGAGACCTCGAACCGGATCGCCCGCTCGACGGACCGGAACGAGTTGA
Organism: Pengzhenrongella phosphoraccumulans; assembly: GCF_045689905.1. Lineage (NCBI taxonomy): Bacteria > Bacillati > Actinomycetota > Actinomycetes > Micrococcales > Pengzhenrongella > Pengzhenrongella phosphoraccumulans. Next base: position 870,717 of record NZ_CP144210.1, read on the forward strand.
CGTTCTTGGTCTCCGAGCGGGTGCCGAGCGGGGACTGCGGAGTCTCGCGCAGCGACAGGTTGACGTCCGCACGCACGTTGCCGCGCTCCATGCGGGCCTCGGAGACCCCCAGGGCCCGGAAGATGTCGCGCAACGAGCGCACGTAGGCCCGGGCGATCTCGCCGGTCCGGGCGCCGCCACCCTCGATCGGGCGGGTGACGATCTCCACCAGCGGGATGCCCGCGCGGTTGTAGTCGACCAGGGAGTACTCGGCGCCCTGGATGCGGCCCGTGGCGCCGCCGACGTGGGTGTTCTTGCCCGCGTCCTCTTCCATGTGCGCGCGCTCGATCTCGACGCGGAAGATCGTGCCGTCCTCGAGCTCGACGTCGAGGTACCCGTCGAACGCGATGGGCTCGTCGAACTGCGAGGTCTGGAAGTTCTTCGGCACATCCGGGTAGAAGTAGTTCTTGCGCGCGAACCGGCAGGTCTCGGCGATCGTGCAGTTCAGCGCGAGGCCGATCCGGATCGCGTACTCGATCGCGGTGCCGTTGACGACCGGCAGCGCGCCGGGCAGGCCCAGCGACGTCGGCGAGACGGCGGTGTTGGGCTCGGCGCCGAACACCTGGGGCGCGGAGTCGAACATCTTGGTGCGCGTGCCGAGCTCGACGTGCACCTCGATGCCGAAGACGGGGTCGAACCGGGCGATGGCCTCGTCGTAGTCGATCAGGTCCACGGGGGCGTGATTGCTCGGGGTGCTCATCGTCCAACCTCCAGTTCAGGCGCCTTGCTGAGCAGCGGGCCGCCCCACTTCGTCTCGAGCAGGGATTCGAGGGCCGCGCCGACCCGGTAGAGGCGGTCGTCGGCCTTCGCGGGGGCGAGGATCTGGAAGCCGACGGGCAGGCCGTCGTCGGACAGGCCGTTCGGGATCGACATGCCCGGGACGCCGGCGAGGTTCGCCGGGATCGTGGCGACGTCGTTGAGGTACATCGCGAGCGGGTCCTCGAGCTTCTCGCCGAGCTTGAACGCCGTGGTCGGGGCGGTCGGGGAGACGAGCACGTCGGCCAGCTCGAACGCCGCCGCGAAGTCGCGCTGGATGAGCGTGCGGACCTTCTGCGCGCTGCCGTAGTAGGCGTCGTAGTAGCCCGCGGAGAGCGCGTACGTGCCGAGGATGATGCGGCGCTTGACCTCGTCGCCGAAGCCCGCGCCACGCGTGGCCGACATGACCCGCTCGGCGGTCGCGGCGAGGCCGTCGGCGCCGTCGGGCACGACGCGCAGACCGAAGCGCATGCCGTCGAACTTGGCCAGGTTGCTCGAGGCCTCGGCCGGCAGGATCAGGTAGTAGGCGCCCAGCGCGTAGCCGAAGTGCGGGCAGGAGACGTCGACGATCTCGGCGCCGGCCTGCTCCAACAGGTTCAGGGACTCGCTGAACCGGGCGCGCACGCCCGCGGAGTAGCCCTCGCCGTTGAGCTCGGCCACGACGCCGACGCGCACGCCGTGCAGATCGCCCAGCGCGCCCTGGCGGGCGGCGGCGACCAGCGGGGGCAGGGGCTCGGGGATCGAGGTCGAGTCGCGCGGGTCGTGCCCGCCGATCAGCTCGTGCAGCAGCGCGGAGTCAAGCACGGTCCGGGTGACCGGACCGGCCTGGTCCAGGCTCGAGGCGAGCGCGATCAGGCCGTAGCGCGACACGCTGCCGTAGGTGGGCTTGACGCCGACGGTGCCGGTCACGGCACCGGGCTGGCGGATCGAGCCACCGGTGTCGGTGCCGATCGCGAGCGGCGCCTCGTAGGAGGCCACCGCGGCCGCGGACCCACCGCCGGACCCACCGGGGATCCGGTCGAGGTCCCACGGGTTGTGCGTCGGTCCGTAGGCGGAGTGCTCGGTGCTCGACCCCATGGCGAACTCGTCCATGTTGGTCTTACCGAGGATGGGCAGCCGCGCCGCCTTGATCCGGGAGACCAGGGTGGCGTCGTAGGGCGGGATCCAGCCTTCGAGGATCTTCGAGCCGGCCGTCGTCGGGACGCCCTTGGTCACGATGATGTCCTTGACCGCGATCGGCACCCCGGCGAGCGTGTGCAGGTCCTCGCCGGCGGCCCGGCGGGCATCCACGTCGCGGGCGGTGGCCAGGGCGCGGCGCCCGCAGACGTGCAGGAACGCGTGCACGGCCGGGTCGACGTCGGCGATGCGGTCCAGGTGCGCCCGCGTCACCTCGACGCTCGACACGTCGCCGGCGGCGAGCTTGCTGGCCAGCGCGGCGGCGGAGAGCCGGGTCAGATCGGTCGATTCGGCGGTCATCAGTCTTCCTCGAGAATCTGGGGGACCATGAAGCGGCCCTCCTCGGCGGCGGGCGCACCCGCCAGCACGTCGGCCACCGGGAGCGCGGGCTCCGGGACGTCGGCGCGGAAGACGTTGAACATCGGCAGCGGGTGGCTCGTAGCAGGGACGTCAGCTGTGGCGACCTCGCTGACCCGGGCGACCGACTGGACGATGACGTCGAGCTCGCCGGCAAGGCGATCGAGCTCGGCGGGCGTCAGGTCGATCCGGGCCAGCCCGGCCACGCGCGCGACCTCGTCGCGGGAGATGGTGGACATGGCGTGGAGTCTAGACGGTGGGCCCCGACGGCTCAGGCGACGGCGCCGCCCACCGCCAGGGCCACGAGGGCCAGCAGCGCCTGGGCGTACGCGTCCGACGCGTCGTCGGCCCCGAAGGTCTGCTCGATGCCCGACGGCGACCTCGTCGTCACCAGGTAGGCCCCGTCGACGACGACCAGGGAGCGAAACGTCCCGCCGAGCAGCGTGCGCAGCTGGTCCTCGCCGGGCAGCCAGAGCGCGTCGTCCTTCGAGACCGAGTCCATCGCCCACTCCGTGGTCCCGTTGAAGCCCAGCACGGTTCCGGTGGGGAACTCGTGGGCCTCCACCATCATGTCGCTGATCGTGAAGACGTCACCGGTCAGCTCGGGCTGCAGGATCGTGAAGCGGTCGCCGGAGCGCGGGTACCAGCGGACGCCGGCGACGTTCAGCTGCCAGGCGAGCTCGATGGAGATCATCGGGAAAGTATCCGATGACCTGGATCTGCGCGCCAGGTGAGTGATGGACCCGGACGGATGAATTACCCCTACCGGGTGCTGAACGCGGCGTCGAAGGAGGCGGTCGGCGGGTCGAAGGCGAGCCGTTTCACGAACTCCAGCGCCTCGGGTGCGCCGACCAGCCGGTCCATGCCGGCGTCCTCCCACTCCACCGAGATCGGACCGTCGTACCCGATCGTGTTGAGCATGCGGAAGCTGTCCTCCCACGGCACGTCGCCGTGCCCCGTCGACACGAAGTCCCAGCCGCGCCGGGGATCGGCCCAGGCCAGGTGCGAACCGAGGCGGCCGTTGCGGCCGTTGCCGATCCGGCGCTTCGCGTCCTTGCAGTCGACGTGGTAGATCCGGTCCCGGAAGTCCGACATGAAGCCCACCGGGTCGAGGTCCTGCCAGATGAAGTGGCTCGGGTCCCAGTTCAGGCCGAACGCCGGACGGTGACCGATGGCCTCGAGCGTGCGGACGGTCGTCCAGTAGTCGTAGGCGATCTCGCTCGGGTGGACCTCGTGGGCGAACCGCACCCCTACCTCGTCGAACACGTCGAGGATCGGGTTCCACCGGTCGGCGAAGTCTTGGTACCCGGCGTCGATCAGCTCTTGGGACACCGGCGGGAACATCGCCACGTACTTCCAGATCGAGGACCCCGTGAAGCCGACGACCGTCTTGACGCCCAGCCGGGCCGCCGTGCGCGCGGTCAGCTTCATCTCCTCGGCCGCCCGCTGACGCACGCCCTCGGGGGTTCCATCGCCCCAGACCCGGTCCGAGAGCATGTCCCGGTGCCGCTGGTCGATCGGGTCGTCGCACACCGCCTGGCCCTTGAGGTGGTTCGAGATCGCGAACACCTTGAGGTCGTACTTGGCCAGGAGGTCGAGCTTGCCCTGGATGTACGCGTCGTCCTCCGCGCCGCGCCACGGATCGAGGTGGTCGCCCCAGCAGGCGATCTCCAGGCCCTCGTACCCCCATCCGGAGGCCAGCCGGGCCACCTCTTCGAGCGGCAGGTCGGCCCACTGCCCCGTGAACAACGTGATCGGTCGTGCCATGTCGATGCTCCTCATTCTTCAAGACGGCGGTGGGGGACGGGGTGGTGCGGCGGGTCAGGGGCTCGGCACCGCCATCCACGCGCACTGGTCGGCCGCGCTTCGCTCGACGGCGTCGAGCACCAGCTGCACCTGGAGACCGTCCGCGAAGCTCGGCTCGGGCTGGCGACCGGCCGCGATCGCGCCGATCAGGTCGACGACCTGGTGGGTGAACGAGTGCTCGTAGCCGAGGCCGTGGCCCGCCGGCCACCAGGCCGCGATGTACGGGTGCCCCGGCTCGGTGACGATGATGCGCCGGAAGCCCGCCTCGACCGCGTCCTGCGTGGCGTCGTAGAAGTTCAGGACGTTCATGTCCTCGAAGTCGAACGCGACCGACCCGGTCGTGCCGTTGATCTCGACCCGGATCGCGTTCTTGCGGCCCCACGCGTACCGGGTCGCCTCGAAGACCCCGATCCCGCCGCCGGACAGACGGGCCATGAAGATCGCGGCATCGTCCACCGTCACCGGCCCCCGGCCCTCGCCGCCGTGCCCGTGCAGCCCGGAGAACTCGGCGGCGATCGGCCGCTCGTGCACGAAGGTCTCGAGCATCCCCGCGACGCCCGTGAGGTGCTGCCCGGTGATGAACTGCACGAGGTCGACGATGTGGGCGCCGATGTCGCCGAGCGCTCCCGACCCGGCGCGTTCCTTGTCGAGCCGCCAGGACAGCGGCGCCGCCGGGTCGGCCAGCCAGTCCTGGAGGTACTGCGCGCGGACCTGCCGGATCTCCCCGAGCCGCCCGTCGGCCACGAGCCGGCGCGCCAGCTGGATCGCCGGCACCCGCCGATAGGTGAAGCCGACCATCGCCTGGATGCCGCGTTCGGACGCCCGCGCCGCGGCGGCGGCCATGGCGTGGGCCTCTTCCACGGAGTTGGCCAGCGGCTTCTCGCACAGGACGTGCTTGCCCGCGTCGAGCGCCGCGATCGCGATCTCGGCGTGGGTGTCGCCCGGTGTGCAGATGTCGACGAGATCGACGTCGTCGCGCGCGATCAAGGCCTTCCAGTCGGTCTCGACCTCGGCCCAACCCATCCGGTGCGCGGCCGCCCGGACGGCGACCTCGTTCCGCCCGCACAACGCCGTCATCGTGGGCTGCATCGGCAGGTCGAAGAACCGGGGCGCAGTGCGCCAGGCCTGGGAGTGCGCGGCGCCCATGAAGGCGTACCCGATCATGCCGACACCCAGGTGCGGCAGGTCCTCGTCAACCATCTCAGGCTTCCTCATTTCTCGTGGTGCGCCGGTCGTCGTCGGGCCGGCTGGGAGGGAGGGTGCGGGAGCCGGGTGGCCCCCGCACCGCTCCCCGCTCGGTCGTCAGGACGCGGGTCTGACGACGCTCAGGACTCGAAGGCGGTGGAGAGGTACTTGTCGACGTTGTCCTTGGTCACGACCGGCGCGTACAGCTGCACCTTCCGAGGAACCTCGACCTCGACGAGGTCGCTCATCGACTTGCCCTGCACGAGCAGCCGGGCGAGCTTGACGCCGTCGGCCGCCTGGGTCGAGGGGTAGATGACAGTGGCCTTGAGGACGGTGTCGTCGGCCTGGATCGAGCGCATCACGTTCGCCGACCCCGCACCGCCGACCATGATGAACTCGTTGCGCCCGGCGTTCTCGATGGCCGCGAGCACCCCGACGCCCTGGTCGTCGTCGTGGTTCCAGAGGGCGTCGATCTTCGGTGCGGCCTGGAGCAGGTTCGCCGTCGCCGCCTCGCCGCCCTGGACCGTGAAGTCCGCCGCGACGCGGTTGTTGACATTCAGCCCGCAGGTCGCCAGCGCGTCCGCGAAGCCCTTGCTGCGGTCCTGGGTCAGCGGCAGGGAGTCGATCCCGGCGATCTCGGCGACGATCGCGCCGGCCTTGCCCTTGAGCGCCGTGCAGATGTAGCTGCCCGCGCTGACGCCCATGCCGTAGTTGTCCCCGAGGACGGTGGTGCGCGCGGCATTCGGGTCGGAGAACTCGCGGTCGACGTTGATGACCACGATGCCCGCCTCCATCGCCTGGTTCGCCACCTCGGTGAGGGCGGCCCCGTCGAACGGGAGCAGCACGATCGCGTCGACCTTGTCGTTGATGAAGGTCTCGATCTGGCTGATCTGGAGGTTGACGTCGTTCGTCGCCTCCGCCTGGATGAACTCGACGTCGTCGTACTTGGCGGCCTCCGCGACCGCGGCCTTGGTGATGGCACCCATCCAGCCGTGGTCGGCGGCCGGGGCGGAGAACCCGATCCGGACCTTGTCGCCCGGTGCGTCGTTGTCGCTCACCCCGCCCGGGGCGACGGCGCCCGCTGCCGGCGCGGACGTGGCAGCCGGGGCGGGGGTGTTCGAGGTGCAGCCGGTCAGGACGAGGGCAAGCGCGGCCGTCGAGCCGGCCGCGAGCAGCAGTCGATGACGCAGCGTCAGTGATGCGGACATGACAATCCTCCAGAGCGAGTGAAGACGGGACGGAGCCAGACGAGAGGGGGCCGGTGTCGGGACAGACCGGTCGAGCGAGATCAGCCGCGGTCACCGCGGGTGCACGAGCCGGGTGGATGGTGGGTCCGATGGACCCGTCGCTGCCTCATGTCGCACGACTTCGGGCGGCGATGCGCTGCTGGAGCAGGACGGCGACGACGATGATCGCGCCCTTGGCCACGGACTGGGCCGAGATCGACAGGTTGTTCAGCGTGAACACATTCGTCAAGGTCGCGAAGATCAGCACGCCGAACACGGTGCCGACGATCGTGCCCCGGCCGCCGATGAGCAGCGTGCCACCGACGACGACGGCGGCGATCGCGTCGAGCTCGTACATCGTCCCGTGGGTCGAGCTACCGGCGGTGGTGCGCGCCAGCATCATCACGGCACCGATGCCGGCGGTCAGGCCGGCGAGCGCGTAGAGGTACATCAGGTGGCGGTTGACCTTGATCCCGGCCAGTCGGGCCGCCTCGGGATTCCCCCCGACTGCGAGCGTGCGTCGGCCGAAGGTCGTCCGGTTCAGCAGGATCCAGCCGGCGATCGCGACCGCCGCGAAGATCCAGACCAGCACCGAGACCCCGAGGATGTCGGTGCGGAAGAACTCGAGGAACGGCTCGACCTTGACGATCTGGGTCTGGCGGTTGGCGATCATCTCCGCGAGTCCGCGCGCGGCGACCATCATCGCGAGGGTCGCGATGAACGCGACGACCTTGCCGTACGCGATCAGGACGCCATTGACCAGCCCGCACCCCGTCCCGACCGCGAGCGCGACGCCCACCATCACGATCCAGTGCGTGTTCTGCGCCATCGTCTGGGTCGCCAGGGTGGAGGCCCACACCGACGCGAGCCCGATCACCGACCCGATCGACAGGTCGATCCCACCGCCGGTGATGACGAACGTCATCCCGATGCTCACCACCCCGATGACCGCGCCGAACCGGAGGATCGTCATGAGATTGTCGACGCTGGCGAACCGCTCGCCGGCGGTCACGATCCCGACGACGCACAGCAGGACGAGCGCGATGACCAGCCCGAGGTTGCGGCCCGCCGCGCCCCCGAGCAGCCCGCGAACCCCCCGGGCCGACGACGCGCCGGCCGCCACCCGCTCGACGCGGGCGGACTCGTCGACCGCCGGCACCGTGCCCAAAGGCACCGCCGGTCCAACGCTGGGGTGCTCGGTCATGCCGCACTTCCTTCCATGACGAGGTCGAGCACCCGGTGCTCGTCGATCTCGGCTGACGGTCCCGTGTGCACGACGCGCCCCTCGGAGATGACGAGCACGCGGTCGGACAGACCGAGCACCTCCTCGATCTCGCTCGAGACGACGACGACGGCGGCGCCCCGGGCGGACAGGTCCCGGATCAGGGCGTAGATCTCGGCGCGAGCCCCCACATCGACGCCCCGGGTGGGCTCGTCGAGCAGCAGCACCTTGCAGCCGTGCACGAGCCATCGCGCGAGCAGCACCTTCTGCTGGTTGCCGCCCGACAGCGTGCGCGCCTGCCGGTCCGGATCGCTCGGGCGCAGGTCGAGCGCCTCGATCTGCACCGCAGCAGCCGCCCGCTCCCCCGCCTCGTCAAGGAACGACGCGTGCGCGAACCGGGCGAAGGTCGACAGCGTGACGTTGCGGTAGATCGGCTCGTCGAGGAGCAGCCCCTGGCTCTTGCGCTCCTCGGGGCACAGGCCCACGCCGGCGCCGACGGCCGCGGCGACGGAGCCCGGGCGCAGCCGGTCGCCCGCGACCACGACCTGGCCGGAGGTCGATCGCCGGGAGCCGAACACGGTCTCGAGGATCTCGGAGCGCCCCGAGCCGACCAGGCCGGCCAGCCCGACGACCTCCCCCGCGCGAACCTCGAACGACACGTCCGCGAACACCCCGCGCAACGCCAGGGCCTCGACCCGCAGCAGCTCCGGGGCATCCGGGGCGATCGCGGGGCGCACCGGGAAGGCGTGCTCGACGGTCCGCCCGGTCATGAGGCGGATCAGGTCCGCCGTCGGTGTGTCGGCGGCGGCCAGCCCGGTCGCGACCGTGCGCCCGTCCTTGAGGACGGTGATCCGGTCGCCGATCTGGCGGATCTCGTCCAGGCGGTGCGAGATGTACACGACGGCGACGCCCGAGGCGGTGAGCTCGCGCACCACCCGGAACAGGTTGGCGACCTCGCCCGCGTCGAGCACCGCGGAGGGCTCGTCCATGATGATGACCCGGGCGTTTCGAGACAGGGCGCGCGCCATGCTGATGATCTGCTTGCCCGCGGCGGAGAGCCGCCCGACCTCACGGTTGGGCGAGACGTCGCCGTGCCCGAGCCGGGTGAGCAGGTCCCGGGTGCGGTGCTGGGCCGCCCGGCGGCGGGAGAAGCCGGCGGTCGCGAGCTCGTGCCCCAAGAAGATGTTCTCCGCGACGCTCAACCCGTCGACGACGTCGAGCTCCTGGTACATCGCCGCCACGCCGAGCCGGAGCGCGGCGACCGGGTCGGTGATGGTGACCGGCACGCCGTCGAGGAGGATCTCGCCCTCGTCCGGCTGGTGCGCCCCGGAGAGGACCTTGATGAGGGTGGACTTCCCGGCCCCGTTCTGGCCGAGCACGCAGTGCACCTCGCCGGCACGGATCTCGAGATCGACGCCGTCGAGCGCCCGGGCTCCCGGGAATTGCTTGACGATCCCGCGCATCTGCAGCAACGGCGGCGGCGGGTCCACAGTGACCATGCTCGGAACCTAGGGGAAAGTTCTGTCGATCGTCAAGCAAAAGTAGCAAGACAGGCGTAGAAGTTATGCAAATGTGACTTGCCAAAGCCGGGATGGTTCACTAGGCGCATGACCGCGGAACAGCTCAGGGCCGCCCCCCGCCCGACGGGCGCCGGCGAGATGTTCCAGCTCCTGCGCGACGGTCAGCCGCGCACGCGCGCCCACCTGGCGCAGGTCACCGGCCAGGCGCGGTCGACGATCGCCGCGCGGGTCGATCTGCTGCTCGCCTCGGGGTTCGTCGCGCCCGCCGGCGAGGCCAGCTCCACCGGCGGTCGCCCACCCGCGACGTTCGCGTTCAACCCGGCCGCCCGGATCGTGCTCGCCGTCGACCTCGGCGCCACCCACGCGAGCGTCGCGGTGACCGACCTGGCCCAGCACGTGCTGGCGGAGCGGACCGAGCCGATGTCCATCGCCGCCGGACCCGTCGAGGTCCTCGAACGGGTCGCCGCGATGGGGTCCGAGCTCGTGGCCGCCGCGCACCGGTCGCTGTCCGACCTCGTGAGCGTCGGCGTCGGCCTGCCGGGGCCCGTCGCGCACTCGACCGGGCGTCCCATCGACCCACCGATCATGCCCGGCTGGGACGACGCCGACGTGCCGGGCCTGCTGGGCGGCCTGCTCGGGGCCTCGGTCCTGGTCGACAACGACGTGAACCTCATGGCCCTCGGTGAGCACTCGGCGATCTGGCCCGATGTCGACCACCTGCTGTTCGTCAAGGTCGCCACGGGCATCGGCGCGGGCATCATCAGCGACGGCCGGATCCGGCGCGGCGCCCAGGGCGCGGCGGGCGACCTCGGGCACATCGCAGTCCCCGGCGGGCTCGACGTCGCGTGCCGCTGCGGGAACGTGGGCTGCCTCGAGGCGATCGCGAGCGGGGGGGCGATCGCCGAGGCGCTCCGGGCCCTCGGCGCCGACACCGCGACGAGCACCGACGTGGTGGCCCTCGTCCGGGCCGGCGACCTCGCGGCGAGCCGCGCGGTCCGCGAGGCGGGCCGGGACATCGGCCGCGTGCTCGCGACCTGCGTCAGCCTGCTCAACCCGTCCGTGATCGTGGTCGGCGGGATCGTCGCCGAGGCCGGCGAGCACCTGCTCGCCGGGATCCGCGAGGTCGTCTACCGGCGCTCGCTGCCCCTGGCGACGGAGCACCTGCGCATCGTGACGTCTCGCACCAAGGGACGCGCGGGAGTGCTCGGCGCCAGCTGGATGGCCGCGGACCACGTGCTCTCGCCCGCGGCGATGGACGCCCTCCTCGGCTGAGCCCGCTGAACCTCAGTGCTGGCGGTAGTGGTACCGCTCGGCCGGGGTGAACCCCAACGCCTCGTAGAGCGCGATCGCCGTCGCGTTCGACTCCTCGACCTGCAAGAACGCGTGCCGCGCGCCCCTGCCGGCCGCGATCCGCAGGGCGTCCAGCGTGAGCGCGCGCCCGACGCCGTGGCGTCGGGCGTCGGGCGTGACCGTGAGGCAGGACAGGCCGACCCAGTCCTGCTCGGACGCGATCCGGATCACGCCGACCGTCGAGCCTGCCTGTCGCGCACTGAGGAACGCCGCGCGTGCCCCCGTCACGACGGCCAGAGCCAGCGCGCGCTCGACCGGGCGGGTCGCCTTGTCCGCGAGCCACACCGCGAGCCACCCCTCGTCGGGCTCGTCGCCGAGCACGTACGTCACCGGGCCTGGGGCCGGCTCGTCCGGCAGGCCGACGAAGGCGTCCAGGTCGGTGCGGACCAGCACGAGCGTGTGCGCGACGTCGCGATAGCCGCGCTCGGCCAGCATCTCGTCGAGGTCCTCGGGCATGGACTGCGCGCAGACCCGGAAGATCGGTCGCTGGCCGGCCTCGGCATAGACGCGCTCGACCTCGTCGATGCTCGCCGGGACGTCGTCGGGCTCGGCGAGCGCCACCACACTGTTCGCCCGACGCGTGAAGCCGCCGGAGACCCCGACCCACCAACCACCGACGTCGTGCACCTCGCGCGGCGGCCAGACGGCGGTCTCGACGCGGATCCCGGGTCCCGCCGGGACGTCCCACGCGTACACCCGCAGCAGGACGCCCTCGTGGTGCCAGTCGCGCTCGGGACGGGGCGTGAACCCGAGGCGGACGTACAGGCGTTGCGCCGTGGCCATCGCCCCGAGCGTCGACAGGACCACCCGCGCGGACCCGAGCGTGACGGCCTCGAGCATCGCCGCTCGCGTGAGCGCCTCTGCGACGCCCCGGCGACGGGCCTCGGGGGCCACGGCGAGCATCCGCACCTCGACCTCACCCGGTTCCGCGATCTCCGCGTACGAGCTGCCCGCCGGGGCGAGCGTGATCGTGCCGACCACCGCCATGGCCGTCGAACCCGCCGTGACCTTCGAACCCGCCGTGACGGGAACGAGCGCGACGAGCAGGGTCGCCTCGCGGGCCCGTCGCTCGGCGTCGAGGAGCTCGGCGAGGTACTCGTCCTCGTCGTCGATCAGCCGATCCGAGTGGTACGCCTCCGCCGTGAGCGCGCCCGCCGCGGCGATGTCGTCGACGGTCGCGACCCGGATCACCAGATCAGCCATGGCCCCGCTCCTCTCGTCAACCCGGTGGCTCCAAGGCACCCACGGGCAGGTCCAGCTCGTCGTCGAGCGAGCCCGGCCCGTCGTCGAGCGGCACCGGGCCGTCGGCGAGGAGCCGGGTGAAGGCCTCCTCGTCGAGGATCGTCAGCCCGAGCTCGCGCGCCTTGGCCTCTTTGGTGCCCGCGTTCGCGCCGACGACGACGTAGTCGGTCTTCTTCGACACGCTCCCGGCCGCCTTGCCGCCACGGGCGATGATGGCCTCCTTGGCGCCGTCCCGCGAGTAGCCCTCGAGCGACCCGGTGACCACGAGGGTCAGGCCCTCGAGGGTGCGCGGCACCGACTCGTCGCGGACGTCTTCCATCGTCACTCCGGCGGCCGCCCACTTGCGCACGATCTCGGCGTGCCAGCCCGAGGGGTCGTCGGGCTGCTCGAACCAGTCGCGGACCGCCGCCGCGATCGTCGGGCCTACCCCGTCCACGACGGCGAGCGCGCCGGCATCCCCGCTGCGCGCGACCTTCTCGATCGACGCGAGCGAGCCGAACTCCCCCGCCAGCGCGCGGGCCGCCGTCGGCCCGACGTGCCGGATCGAGAGCGCGACGAGCACCCGCCACAGGGCGGTGTCCGTCTTGGCCTTGGCGAGGTTGGCGAGCAGGGACTCCCCCACCGCGTTGAGGTCGCCCGCCTCCCGAACACGGCCCTTGACCTTGGAGTTCGCCGACAGCACGAACAGCGGGACCCGCCGCAACGCCTCGGCGTCCAGCGCGAACAGGTCGCCCTCGTCGGTCACGACGCCGGCGTCGAGCAGCGCCCCGGCCGCCTCCCAGCCGAGCGCCTCGATGTCGAACGCACCGCGCGAGGCGACGTGGAAGAGCCGCTCGCGCAGCTGCGAGGGGCAGGACCGCGAGTTGGGGCAGCGGATGTCGACGTCGCCCTCCTTCGCGGGCGCGAGCGCGGTGCCGCACGACGGGCACAGCGTCGGCATCACGAACGCGCGCTCGGTGCCGTCGCGCAGCTCGGTGACCGGACCGACGATCTCGGGGATCACGTCGCCCGCCTTGCGCAGCACGACGGTGTCGCCGATCAGCACGCCCTTGCGCCTGACCTCGCTCGCGTTGTGCAGCGTCGCCATCTCCACGGTGGAGCCGGCCACGAGCGTCGGCTGCATGACGCCGTACGGCGTGACCCGGCCGGTCCGGCCGACGTTCACGCGGATGTCGAGCAGCTTCGCGTTGACCTCCTCGGGCGGGTACTTGTACGCGATCGCCCACCGCGGCGCCCGGCTCGTCGCGCCCAGGCGGCGCTGCAGCGAGATCTCGTCGACCTTGATCACGATGCCGTCGATCTGGTGCTCGACGTCGTGGCGGTGCTCGCGGTAGTGCTCGATGACGCGCTCCACGCCGGCGAGGTCGTCCACGACCTGGCTGCGGGTCGAGACCGGGATGCCCCAGCCCGCGAGCAGGTCGTACCCCTGAGACTGCCGGTCGATGGCGGTCCCCGGCCCGTCCCAGCGCAGGGCGCCGATCCCGTGCGCGAGCATCCGCAGCGGCCGCGACGCGGTCACGCGTGGGTCCTTCTGCCGCAGCGAGCCCGCCGCGGCGTTGCGGGGGTTGGCGAACGGCGGCTTGCCCGCCTCGAGCTGGGACGCGTTGAGCTCCTCGAAGCCCTCCACGGGGAGGAAGATCTCGCCCCGCACCTCGATCAGCGCCGGATGATCCGTGCCGGCGAGCACCTGCGGCACGCCCTCGATGGTCCGGACGTTGTTGGTCACGTCCTCGCCGGTGCGCCCGTCGCCGCGCGTCGCGGCCCGCACGAGCCGGCCGTTCTCGTACAGCAGCGCGATCGCCAGGCCGTCGATCTTCAGCTCGCACAGGTAGTGCACGACGTCGACCGTGCCGTCCAGGTCGCGGTGCACCCGCTCGGCCCACGCCGCAAGGTCCTCGGCGGAGAACGCGTTGTCGAGCGAGAGCATCCGCTCCACGTGGTCGACCGCGGTGAAGTCCGTCGAGTACGCCCCCCCGACGAGCTGGGTCGGAGACTCGGGGTCTTGAGACCCAGCGCGGGGAACCTGTCCTCGATCGCCGCGAGCCGCCGCAGCAGCAGGTCGTACTCCCCGTCGCTGACGGTCGGCGCGTCTCGCACGTAGTACGCGAACTGGTGGTCCCGGATCTGCTCGGCGAGCGTGGCCCACCGGTGCCGGATGCCCGCCTCGTCGGTCGGGTCGACGTCGGCATCGACGGCGGCGGGGTCGATCATCTGGTCGCTCACGGGTCCATCATCCCGCGAGCCGCCCACGGCTGCGTGGCGAGGCCGCGTCGCGCGCGGACCTCAGCCCTCCTCGGCGCGCTCCGCGATGATCTCCGTCGCCCGGATCACGTCGGCCAGCGCGGTGCGCGCGGCGTCAGGCGTGGGCGCCGTCGACACCGCAGCGGGCAGGACGACGACGTCACGCAGGGCGGCGGCCGGCATCCCGAGCCGCCCCCAGGGGCGCAGCAGCTCAGCGGCCTGCCCGACGACGTCCGGTCCCGACTTCCGCGAGGACGCCCGGTCGGGCAAGGCTGCCGGCAGGGACGCCCAGAGGGCGACGCCCGCCTCGACGGCCTCGCCGATCCGCTCCCATCCGCGATCGTCGAACCCCTCGATCGTCAGACCCAGGCCGTCGGCGCCCGCGGCCACGATCGTCCGCACCGGGATCCAGGACGGACCGCTGTGCACGACGACGCGGCCGGCGCCCGCGGTCCGGGCGGCGTCGGCCACCGTCCGCAGCCGCTCGCTAGCCACCCCGGGCACTACCGCCCGGATCACCGAGTTGCCCGAGAACGTCGCGACCCGCCCCAGCAGTACCTCGGCGAGCCGGGACTCGTCGAGCGCGAGGACCGGTTCGGCACCGGGGACCGCGACCCGGAGCGCGGCGAGGTGCTCGGCGATCCCCACCCCGAGGGACTCGGCCAGCTCCCGGACCGCGCCGGGGTCCGACAGCACGCGGTCGCCCCGCGCGAGGTACAGGCTCGCCGCGAGGGTCAGCGGACCGGTCGTGCTCACCACGACCGGCCCCACGTACCCGTACGCCGCGACCGCGAGCGCGTCGAGGTCCTCGCGCAGGAACGCCGCGGCGCGCGACGAGTCCCGACCCGGCCGGTCCGCGAGCTTCCAGCCGTGCGGGCCCAGCTCGGAGCTCATCTCGGCCAGGAAGACCGTCGCGCGCCCGACCGGCTCGGCGCCGTACCCGCGACCGGGCAGCTGGACGAGAAACGGCAGCCCGCCGACCCCGGTGGGGGTGCTCGTCAGCTCGCCGACGACGGCGGTCTGCGCCTCGAGCACGTCGGACCCGGCCCAGGGACCGAGCCCAGCGACAGCCGTCATCCGGCGAGCCGCGCGTGCAGGAAGCCGATCGTGCGCGCGAGGGCGACCTCGGCCGCGTGCGGGTCGGAGAGGGCGACATCCGCGTTCGCGAACGAGTGCTCGGTGCCGCGGTACAGGAAGTCGTCCACGGTCGCGCCGCCTGCCCGCACCGCGGCGACGAACTCCTCGACGTCGTCGGCCGACTCGAACTCGTCGTGCTGCGCCAGGTGGAGCTGGACCGGGCAGGTGAGCCGGGCGGCGTCGTCGACGTCGCAGGTCGCGTAGTAGACGACGACGGCGTCGAACTCCCCGGCCGCCGCGCTCCGCAGCACCAACGATCCCCCGAGCGAGAAGCCCACGGCACCGACGTGCGAGGCGCCACCGTCGCGGAGCCGCTCGGCGGCGGCCGCGATCTGCTCGAGCGCGTCCGGCCCGTCGAGGGCCTCGGCGAGCACCTCCGCGCGGCCCGGATCGTCCGTCGTCACCTCGTCGTACAGGTCGACCAGCTCGACGTCGAACCCGGCCATCGTGAGCTCGTCGGCGAAGTCGGCGAGGTGCGGCAGCGGGCCGTACCAGTCGTGCACGACGACGACGGCTGGTCCGGACGAGCCCCGAGCAGCTCGGGGGACCGAGGTCTCATCGTCGTCCGCGAGCCCGTCGGAGTCCTCCGTGCCATCGGAGTCCCCCGTGCCATCGGAGTCATCCGCACCATCGGACGCATCCGGGTCGTCCGGCGCGTCCTGGTCGTCCGGCGCGTCGAAGTCGTCCAGCGCGTCCGCAGGTTCCACTGTCCATGCGTTCATCTGTCCTCCGTCGTCGCCGTCATCCGTTCGGTGGCCCCCACCGTCGCCTGCCCGAGCACCCGCGTGCCGTCGTACAGGACGATCGACTGCCCGGGCGCCACCCCGCGAAGCCCGCGGGCGCCCGGCGTCCGGTCGAGCTCGACGCGCACGCGCCCGTCGGGCCCGACCCGCGCCCGCACGGGAACGGCCTCGCCGTGCGCCCGCACCTGCGCCGAGCACTCGACCCACCGACCCGCATCCCACTGACCCGCATCGGCGAGCCACCCCGCGTCGTCGGCCAGGATCGCACCTACCGCGAGCTCGGCGACCGACCCGACCACCACGCGGTTCGACGTCGGCTGCACCTCGAGCACGTAGCGGGGCTTGCCGTCGGGCGCGGGCCGGCCGATCGCCAGCCCCTTGCGCTGCCCGACCGTGTACGCGTAGGCGCCGTCGTGCGCGCCGATCACGCGACCGGCGGAGTCGACGATGTCGCCCGGACGCGCACCGAAACGCTCACGCAGGAAGCCCTGGGTGTCGCCGTCGGCCACGAAGCAGATGTCGTACGAGTCCGGCTTGGCCGAGACCGCCAGGCCGCGGCGCGCGGCCTCGGCCCGGACCTCGTCCTTGGACGCGGCGTCCCCGAGCGGGAACATGGACCGGGCCAGGCGGTCCGGCCCGATGACGGCCAGGACGTACGACTGGTCCTTGGCGAGGTCGGCGGAGCGGTGCAGCTCGCGCGAGCCGTCGGGCCGCAGCTCGATCCGCGCGTAGTGGCCGGTGCACACCGCGTCGAAACCGAGCGCGAGGGCCTTGTCGAGCAGCGCCTCGAACTTGATGTGCTCGTTGCAACGCACGCACGGGTTGGGCGTGCGGCCCGCCTCGTACTCGGCGAAGAAGTCGGCGACCACGGTCTGCTCGAAGCGTTCGGACAGGTCCCACACGTAGTACGGGATCCCGAGCACGTCGGCCGCTCGGCGCGCGTCGCCCGCATCCTCGATCGAGCAGCACCCGCGCGACCCGGTGCGGAACTGCTCCCGGTTGCGCGACAGCGCCATGTGGACGCCGACGACGTCGTGCCCCGCCTCGACCGCACGCGCGGCCGCGACGGCGGAGTCGACCCCGCCCGAGAGCGCGGCGAGGACCTTCATCGCGTGGCCGCCGAGGTCGTGGAGGTCGTGGAGGTCGTGGAGGCGAGTCCCGCCGACCGGGCCCGCTCGACCACCCCGGGGAGCACGGCGACGAGCGCATCGACGTCGGCCGTCGTCGAGGTGCGGCCGAGGCTGAACCGCAACGCCCCGCGGGCGTCGGTCTCGCTCACCCCCATCGCGAGGAGCACGTGGCTCGGCTGAGGGACGCCGGCCTGGCACGCCGAGCCGGTCGAGCACTGCACGCCGGCGGAGTCGAGCAGGTACAGGAGCGAATCACCCTCGCACCCGGGGAAGGTGAAGTGGGCGTTGCCCGGCAGGCGGTTCGCGGGCCCGCGGGCCGCCGCCGACCCGGTGCGCGGCTCGGGTCCGTGCAGCACGGCGCCCGGCACGGCGGACCGCACGCGGGCGATCAGGTCGTCCCGGAGCGCGGTCAGTCGGGCGGCGTGCTCGGGCTGCTCGCGCACCGCAGCATCGACGGCGACCGCGAACGAGCGCGTACCGGGGGTGTCGAGCGTGCCCGACCGGACCCCGCGTTCCTGGCCGCCGCCGTGCAGCACGGGGGTGAGCGCGAGGTCGCGCCGGGCGAGCAGTGCGCCCGTGGCGTGCGGACCGCCGAGCTTGTGCCCACTGACGGTCATCGCGTCGAGGCCGGACGCGGTGAAGTCGACCGGCACCTGGCCGACGGCCTGGACGGCGTCGGCGTGCACGGGGATGCCGTGGCGGTGCGCGAGGGCCACGACCTCGGCGACCGGAGAGATCGTGCCGACCTCGTTGTTCGCCCACATCACGGACACGAACGCGACCTGCTCGCCGGAGGTCTCGAGCTCCGCCGCGAGCGCATCGAGGTCCACGACGCCGTCGCTGTCCACGGGCAGCAGGACGATCTCGGCGCCGGCGTGCCCGGCCATCCAGAACGCGGGGTCGATCACGGCGTGGTGCTCGATGGCGGACACGACGATGCGGCGGCGGGTCGGGTCCTGCGCGCGGCGGCCCCAGAACATGCCCTTCACCGCGAGGTTGTCGGCCTCGGTGCCTCCGGCTGTCAGCACGACCTCGCTGGGGCGCGCACCGAGCGCGGCGGCGAGCTGCTCGCGTGCCTCCTCGACGGTCCGACGCGCCGCCCGACCCGCGGCGTGCAGGGAGGACGCGTTCCCGGTGAGCGCGAGCTCCGCGGTGAGCGCCTCGATGGCGGCGGGCCGCATCGGGGTGGTCGCCGCGTGGTCGAGATAGGCCGTCACAAGGGTTGAGTCTACGAACTTTCGTCACGGGTCCCGGCGACGCTGGCAGGATAGGAACGTGCAAGACCCCCTCATCGCCGTCGAAGCAGCCGGCCAGCCCCCCGTCGCCTTCTCCGGATCCCGGTTGACCTGGCGCGACCTTCCCCGGTCCGTCCGCGCGCGGATCGCTCAGCTGGCGGGCGCGGCGGTGAGCTCCGAGACCAGCGCGACGAGCGGGTTCAGCCCGGGTTTCGCCGCGGTGCTCGAGCTCGGCGACGGGTCGGAGGTCTTCGTCAAGGCCGTCTCTGCCGAGCAGAACCCGCAGTCCCCCGAGCTGGCTCGACGCGAGATCGTGGTCGCGGCCGCGCTGCCGCCCGAGGTAAACGCACCGCGGCTGCTCTGGTCGGATGATGACGGGACGTGGGTCATCCTCTGCTTCGAGGCCGTGCACGGCCGCTCGCCCGAGCAGCCGTGGCGCAACGACGAGCTCGACCGGGTGCTGGCAGCCGTCACGGACCTCGCCACGGTTCGACCCCTCGAACCGAACTCCCTGCGCTCCATCGCGTCGACCCTGGCGGACGACTTCCACGGCTGGCGGACGATCGCTGCCGCGCCCTCGACCGGCCGGGCCCAGGGCGCGGCGGTCTTCGGCCCCCGCGGCGCCTGGGTGCTGGCGCACCTGGACGAGCTCGCCGAGTGGGAGCGGGGCTGGGTGGACGCGGCCGCCGGGACGGGCCTGGTCCACGGTGACCTGCGGGCCGACAACGTGCTGCTGGACAACGACCGGACGTGGCTCGTCGACTGGCCGCACGCCGCGATCGGCGCCCCGTGGCTCGACCTGGCGTTCATGCTCCCGAGCGTGGAGATGCAGGGCGGCGGCCTCGCCGACGACCTGTTCTGGTCCCACCCGGTCGCGGTGGGCGTCGCGCCGCACGCGTTGCGCTCGGTCCTGGCCGCGCTCGCGGGCTACTTCACGCTCTCGTCGCACCAGGCCCCACCCATCGGGGTGCCCAACCTGCGCCGGTTCCAGCACGCGCAGGCGGCCGTCGCGCTCGACTGGCTGCGGCGGCTGCCCGACTGAGCAGCCGAGGCGAGCCGAGCGGTCAGGCCTTGAGGGCCCGGAGCTCGGCGGTGACCTGGGGCAGCACGGTGAACAGGTCGCCCACGATGCCGAAGTCGGCGATCTCGAAGATGGGCGCCTCGGGGTCGGAGTTCACGGCCACGATCACGCCCGCGGACTGCATGCCGCCGCGGTGGTGCACCGCGCCGGAGACCCCGGCGCCGATGTAGAGCCGCGGGGCGACCGTGACGCCCGTCTGGCCGATCTGCGCGGCATGGTCGATCCAGCCTTCGTCGGTCGCCACGCGGGTGGCGCCGACCCCGGCGCCCAGCAGGTCCGCGAGCTCCTCGATGGCGGTGAAGTCACCGTTGGTGCCCCGCCCGCCGGCGATCACGACGTCGGCCTCACCGAGCTCCGGGCGGTTCGACGCCGGGCGCGCGGTGCGCTCGACGACCGTGACGGCGCGCGCGGAGTCGCTCACAGGCAGAGCGACCTCGACGATCTCGGGCGTCGTCGGCGCATCCGCGTCCTGCGCGTGCAGCGAGTTGGGCTTGACCGCGACGACCGCGAGGCCAGTGGTGATCGCGCACCGGGTGTTCCAGGTGCCGGCGAAGACCGACTTCTCCGCGACGACGCGGCCCTCCTCGACGGCCAGGGCCCCGGCATCGACGACGACGCCGGCTCCCGTGGCCGCGCCGACCCGCGCGCCGATCTCCTTGTTCTCGAACGTCGAGGTGAGCAGGACGAGGCTGGCGTGGTGCTCGACGGCGAGCTCGGCGACGACCTGCGCGACGGCCGAGACCGGCGCGAGCGCCACGGCACCCGCCGCTCCCCCGCCGACGCGGTAGACGACGGAGATCCCGGCCAGCCCGATCGCCGGACGCATCCCCTCGAGGTCCTCGCCGAAGAAGATCCCGTGCACGTCCGCGCCGAGCAGCCGTGCGGCGGTCACGAGCTCGGCGACCGGCGGGCGCAACCGGCCGTCGTGGTGGTCGAGCAGCACCAGTGCGGGGCCGGAGAGCGAGGAACTCATCGCAGGAACTCCTTGGAAGCGGGTGGGTCTTCGCCCGGGCGGGCGGGGACGACGGTCAGGACTCAGACAAGCTTGTTGTCGACGAGGTACGCGACGAGCCGGGCAGCCGCGGTGCCGTCGTCGGTCACGAGGATGCGGTTCTCCCGCTCCGGGCGCGCCGCGGCCTCGAGGACGACGGTCCGGGCGCCGGCTGCGCCGACCGTGGCGGGATCGACCCCGAGGTCGGCGAGGGTGAGCACCGCGACCGACTTCTTGCGCGCGGCCATGATGCCCTTGAAGTTGGGGTACCGGGGCTCGTTGGACTGGTCGGTGACGCTCACGAGCGCAGGCAGGTTCGCGGTGAGGATCTCGGAGGCCGTGTCGAGCTCGCGACGCACGCGCACGACGCCTGCGTCGATCGTGACCTCGGTCGCGAGCGTGAGCTGCGGGAGGTCGAGCGCGTACGCGAGCGCCGCCGGGAGCATCGACGTCTGCCCGTCGAGCGCCGCCATCCCGGTCACGACGAGGTCGATGGGCTCCTGCGCGCCGAGGTGCCGGATCGCCGCCGCGAGGACGGTGGCGGTGCCGAAGACGTCCGAGCCGGCGATGGCGTCGTCGAGCACGTGGATTGCGACGTCGGCGCCCATCTGGAGCGCGCGGCGCACGGCGTCCTCGGCGTCGTCGGGCCCGACCGTCAGCGCGAGCACCTCGCCGGTGCCCCCGGCGTCGAAGTGGGCCTCGAGGAGCGTCAGGGCTGCCTCGACGGCGTTCTCGTCCAGCTCGTTCAGCGTGCCGTCACCGCCGTCGCGGACGACCCGACCGTCGGGCCCCAGGCTTCGCTCGGACTGGATGTCCGGCACGTGCTTGACGCACACCACGATTCTCATGTGAGGTGTGATCCCTTCGGTCGCAGCACGGCCACCCACGGGCGTCAGTGCGTCAGGCGTGCCCGACGCGAGCACGCAGGAAGGTTACTCGACGACATTGTGCGACTCCCCGCCAGCACCCAGCCCCCGCGCGATCGGGCGACCCCTGCGTGACGGTTCTCACCCGGTACAGACGTGCGGATCGCGGGGGCGCTCGCCGCGATCGCGCACGGTCTGCGAGAGGATAGACAGATGAGCCGCGCCTTGCACACCCCCGCGGCCCGGCCGGTTCCGCCGCTCGGTGTCCGTCTCGCCTCGGATGGCGTCGACGTGGCCGTGCTGGCGTCGCATGCGACCGGGGTCGACCTGTGCCTGTTCGATGCCGACGCGGCGCAGCCGTCCGGCTGGAGCGAACGGCGCGTGCCGCTGGGTGGGCCGAGTTACGGCATCTGGCACGCGCACGTACCCGGCGTGTTCGCCGGTCAGCGGTACGGGTTCCGCACCTCGGGTGCCTGGGACCCGGTGCGCGGGCTGCGCAACAACCCCGCCAAGCTCCTCGTCGACCCGTACGCCCGCGGCCTGACCGGTGAGCTCGCGTACACCCCCGAGACCTACGGCCACGTCGTGGACGAGAACGGCGTGGGCGACATCTACGGCCCGGCCGATCCCCGCGACTCCGCCACGTTCGTGCCGTTCTCGGTCGTCGTCGACACCGCCTATCACGGCGCGCCGGTCGTGCACCAGGAGATCCCGTGGCGGGACACCGTGGTCTACGAGGCGCACGTCCGCGGCCTGACGATGACGCTGCCGGGCGTCCCGGCCGAGCTCCGCGGCACGTATGCCGGCCTCGCGCACCCGGCGACCGTGAGCCACCTGCTCTCGCTGGGCATCACGACGCTCGAGCTGCTGCCGATCCAGGCGTTCACGTCCGAGCCGCACCTCATCGACAAGAACTTGACCAACTACTGGGGGTACAACACCGCCGGCTTCTTCGCCCCGCACGAGGCCTACGCGACGGCGGCCTCTCGCGCGGGCGGCGCCAGCGCGGTGCTCGCGGAGGTCAAGGGCGCGGTCGAGCTGCTGCACGAGGCCGGGCTCGAGGTCATCCTCGACGTCGTCTACAACCACACGTGCGAGGGCGGCGACGGCGGTCAGCACCTCTCGTGGCGCGGGCTCGACAACACGGTCTACTACCTGCACGACGGCGGCACCCCGGCGCGGTTCGCCGATGTCACCGGCTGCGGCAACTCGCTCGACTTCCGGCGTCCGCGCGTCATCCAGATGACGCTCGACTCGCTGCGGTACTGGGCGGGCGAGGTCGGCGTCGACGGCTTCCGCTTCGACCTCGCGGTCACGCTCGGACGGGGCGAAGGCGGCTTCGACCCCGACCATCCGCTCCTCGTCGCACTGCAGACGGATCCGACGATGCGCGGCCTGAAGTTCATCGCCGAGCCGTGGGACCTGGGCCCCGGCGGTTGGCGGACCGGGGCTTTCCCTGCGCCGATGGCGGAGTGGAACGACCGGTACCGGGACGCGGTGCGCTCGTTCTGGCTCTCCGACCCGGCGCAGGCGGCGCACGGCCGGCCCGGCAACGGCGTGGCCGAGCTCGCGACGCGGCTGGCCGGCTCGGTCGACCTCTTCGGTCACAGCGACCCGCCGCTGATGCGGGGTCCGGGCGCGTCGATCAACTTCGTCACCGCGCACGACGGGTTCACGCTGACCGACCTCGTGTCGTACAGCCACAAGCACAACGCTGCCAACGGCGAGGACGGCCGCGACGGCACGGACGACAACCGGTCGTGGAACCACGAGATCGAGGGCGCCGTCCTGTCTGACTCGGTCGGCTGGGAGATCCTGCCGCTGCGGCAGCGGTCCCTGCGCAACCTCGTGGGAACGCTCCTGCTCTCTGCCGGGACCCCGATGATCAGCGCCGGCGACGAGCTCGGGCGCACCCAGCAGGGCAACAACAACGCCTACTGCCAGGACAACAAGATCTCCTGGCTGAACTGGGACCTGACCGAGTGGCAGCGGAACCTGCTCTCGACCACGCGCTACCTCCTGCTCCTGCGGCGCGAGCACGCGGCGCTGCGCCCCGACACGTTCTTCCGGGGCGCGCGCCCGCAGGCCGGTGGGCGGCCCGACCTCGCCTGGTTCGACTCCACCGGGTCCGTGCTCGGGCACGACCGCTGGCACGATCCGGCGGTGCGCACGCTGCAGATGCTGCGCAGCGTGCCGAGCGGGACGGCCGAGGGGGCGACGTCGGACGTGCTCATCGTCATCAACGGCGCGCTCGACCTGGTCGAGGTCACGCTCGCCGACGAGCACCCCACCCAGTGGGAGCTCGCCTGGGACAGCACCTGGGACGAGCCGGGCGAGCGCGCCGCGGCCGCGATCGGTGGCGGCCTGCACGCGGCCTCGGGCGAGACCGTCGACCTGGAGGCCCTCTCCCTGCGGGTCTACGTGACGCGCTGACCAGTGGTGACCGTGCTCGCTGCACGTGACCGCTCGCTGCAGGTCGCTCACTCGCTGGGGTAAGCCGCTCGCTGCGGGTGACTCGCTCGCTGGGCCGCACCGCGAAGCCCGGATTCGCTGTGCCGAGAAGAAATGGCGGCCGGATTGCCATTGATGGGCCGACCCCAGGCCGCTTTCGCGCATGCCAATCCACAGGCTTAGGCGCGCTTTCTTTGTCCACACCCCCTGCCCGACGACGTCGCGGGGAATGTCAGTGGCCCCGGTTAGTGTGGATTGCATCGGAATGGTGAGTTTCACCGGTTCTGAGGCAGCAGGGGTATTCCTGACACGCAGCGATGTGGGGGTGTGAGATGACCTCTGAAGAGGACGAGCGCGCGTCGTCGCAGCCGCCCGCACCCACCCCGCCGGCCACCCAGCCGCTCTTGCCCACACCTACGCCCGTGCCGACACCCACGCCGTCGCGCTCGTCCGCGCGACTGGCGTCGTTGTCGTTGGCGGATCGGGTGGCGGTGATCCGCGCGCAGGTGGACGCGTTGGCGGACGTGTCTCCGCGGGATCTGGACGGGGCCGGGGCGTTGGAGTTGTTCGACGTGGTGTTTGAGCTGTCGGACCGGTTGCAGGCCATCGCCACCCGTGTGCTGCCCGTGGTGGAGTGCGAGGTGCCGTGGAACGTCAACGGGGCGCGCACGTTCCCGACCTGGCTGGCCCGGCGTGCGCATCTGACCTACGCCCGGGCCAAGCGGATGACGCGCCTGGCCCACGCGTTGCGGGACGAGCTGCCGTTGACTGCCGCCGCGGTGGTCACCGGGGGTGAGGGGCGGGTCAGTGTGGAGCAGGCCGAGATCCTGACCACGGCCGCGGCGACCAGCGACCTGCGCCGTCAGGTGTTGTCCGACCCCGACGCCCCGGTGGGGGAACGGTTCCTGCTGAACCAGGCCGCCCAGGTCAGCGCCGACACGTTGCGCATGCTCGCCCGCCGCTGGGCCGCGGCGGCGGACCCGGAGGCGGACGAGCGCGGGTACACCGGCGCCACCGAACGGGAGTTCTTCGACATCTCCGCCACCACCGGTGGGTGCCACCTGTCCGGCTTCCTCACCACCGAGCACGGCCAAGGGCTGTTGGTCGCCCTGCAGGCCGTGCAGGGCGTGCCGGCCGCTGGGGATGACCGGACCGCGTCGCAGCGTCGGGCGGGTGCGTTGTCGGACCTGGCCCGACTCACGTTGGACCAGGGCCTGACCGGCAAGCACGCCTCAGTACGACCGCACATCTCTGTCCTGGTGGACTACCCGACCCTGATCGCAATGACCACCCGCGCCGGGGTGACCCACCTGCTCGACCCAGCCCTGCATCCCACCGACTGCGACCGGGTGGACCCGGCCCTGCTAATCGACTCCCCACCCGTTGGCGGGCTGCTCAACCCCGCACCGCTGGTCCCGCAGGTGCTTCGCCCGGCGGTGTTCGAGGACGGGCAACCGGTCCCACGCGTCGTACTGGACAAGCTGATGTGCGACGCGGAGATCAGCCGGTTCATGTTCAGCCCGGACTCGCAGCTCATCAATATCGGCCGCGCCAAACGCACCTTCACCGGCCAATTGCGTCGGGCGATCATCGCCCGGGACAAACATTGTCAATACCCGGGTTGCACCGCACCCCCACGCATGTGTGAATGCCACCACTCGATCCAATGGTTCCGTGACCACGGCGACACCGATGCCACCACCGGGGTGCTGCTGTGCTGGCACCACCACGACCACACCCACGACCACGGCATCGAGATCACCTGGACACCTACCGGCTGGCAGTTCACCGACCGCCACGGCGTCGTCATCCGCCGCTGACCCGACGCACCAGCTGAACTCTTGCGCCACTCAACCGAAGCACCGCTCTACCGACGCACGGCCGACCCCGCGCGCCAGAGAGCTGGTGCAGCGGGGCAAGGGTGCTAGGAGGCGTTGGCGACCAGGCCCAGCTCGGCGATCGATGCGAGGCCGGTGTGCTTGGGCACGATGCGGACGGTGTACCCGAACGGACCGGACGAGTTGAGCAGGACGTCGGCCCCGAACGAGAACCGGCCACCCTCGAAGGTCTCGTCGAGATCGAGCGCCTGCGTCCCGAGCGTCAGCAGCTCGTCGGCCTCCGAGACCCGCCCGTGCACGACCTGCACCTCCACGTCGGTCGGCGCGAGCGCACCGAGCGAGACGTAGGCACGCACGTGCAGCCGGTCACCGACCTGCGGGACCTCGCCCACCCCCGACTCGACGTGGTCGACGCGGACCTGCGGCCACTGCCCCCGCACCGTCGCCTTCCAGGCTGCGAGCTCCCGGGCGCCGGTGAAGTCGGGCCCGTCCAGCTCGCGACCCGCGATCGCAGCCGGGGCGTACATGCGCTGGACGTAGTCGGTCACCATGCGGGTCGCCTGGACCTTCGGCCCGAGCGTCGCCAGCGTGTGCCGGATCATCCCGAGCCACGTCACGGGCAGCCCGCGCTCGTCGCGATCGTAGAAGCGGGCCGCGACCTGGTTCTCGATGAGGTCGTACAGCGCGGCGGCCTCGAGCTCGTCCCGACGGTCCGCATCCTCGACGCCATCGGCGGTGGGGATCGCCCAGCCGTTCTCGCCGTCGTACCACTCGTCCCACCAGCCGTCGAGGATGGACAGGTTGAGCCCGCCGTTGAGCGACGACTTCATCCCCGACGTTCCTGAGGCCTCGAGCGGGCGCAACGGGTTGTTCAGCCACACGTCGCACCCCGGGTAGAGCGCCTGGGCCATCGCGATGTCGTAGTTGGGCAGGAACACGATCCGGCCGCGGACGTCGTACGAGTCCGTGAACCGCACGAGCTGTTGGATGAGGCGCTTGCCCTGGTCGTCGGCCGGGTGCGACTTGCCTGCGATGATCAGCTGGATCGGCCGCTTCGGGTTCGTCAGCAACGCCCGCAGACGGTCCGGGTCGCGGAGCATGAGCGTGAGCCGCTTGTACGTGGGCACACGCCGGGCGAACCCGATCGTGAGCACCTCGGCGGACAGCGCGTCGTCGACCCACCCGAGCTCGGCCGGGCTCGCGCCGCGCTGGCGCCAGGACGCCCGCAGGCGGGCACGCGCGTTCAGCACGAGCTGCGAGCGCAGCGTGTGCCGCATCTCCCAGAGCTCTTCGTCCGTGATGCCGTCGGTACGGAGCCAGCCGCTCCCGGTCGCCGACTCCTCCAGCGTGAACCGCTCCGCAGCGAGCTCGATGAGCCGGTGATCGACCCAGGTCGGAGCGTGCACCCCGTTGGTCACCGACGTGATCGGGACCTCGGACTCGTCGAACCCGGGCCACAGCGCCTTGAACATGCCGCGCGACACCTCACCGTGCAGCAGCGACACACCGTTCGCGCGCCCCCCGAACCGCAGGCCCATGATGGCCATGTTGAACAGGGTCGGATCACCGCCGGGGTAGTCCTCGGCGCCGAGCGCGAGCACCTTGGCCACCGGGACGCCCGGCTGGGCGTTGTCCCCACTGAAGTAGCGCGCCACCAGGTCCGACTCGAACCGGTCGATCCCGGCGGGGACCGGGGTGTGGGTGGTGAAGACGGTCGCGGCCCGCACCGCTTCGAGGGCCTCCTCGAAGGTCAGCCCGGCCGAGCTGACGAGCTCGCGGATCCGCTCGACGCCGAGGAACCCCGCGTGCCCCTCGTTGGTGTGGTAGACCTCCGGCTCGAGCGCACCGGTCAGCCGGGACCAGAGCCGCAGCGCGCGCACCCCGCCGACGCCGAGCAGCAGCTCCTGCTGCAGCCGGTGCTCGCCGCCCCCGCCGTACAGGCGATCGGTCACCTTCCGGGCGGCCTCGTCGTTCTCGGGCACGTTCGAGTCGAGCAGGAGCAGCGGCACCCGGCCGACGGCGGCGGTCCACACCCGGGCGTGCAGCGTGCGGCCGCCAGGCAGCCCGACCGACACGATGGACGGCGTGCCGTCCTCCTCGCGCACGAGCATCAGCGGCAGACCGTCCGGGTCGAGGACCGGGTAGGTCTCGACCTGCCAGCCGTCCCGCGTGAGCGACTGCTTGAAGTACCCCGCGCCGTACAGCAGCCCCACCCCGACGATCGGGACACCGAGGTCCGAGGCGCTCTTGAGGTGGTCCCCGGCAAGGATGCCGAGCCCGCCCGAGTACTGGGGCAGGACGGACGTGATCCCGAACTCGGGCGAGAAGTACGCGATCGCGGTCGGCAGCACCGCGCCGGCGGCCGCGGACTCCTGGTACCACCGCGGGTCGACCAGATAGTGCTGCAGATCCTGGGACGCCGAGCGCACCATCGCGACGAAATCGGCGTCGGCCGCGAGCGCCGCGAGCCGCTCCGGGCGGAGCGCGCCGAGCATCGCGACGGGGTCGCCCTTGACCGTGTGCCAGAGGGCGGGGTCGATTGCGGCAAACAGGTCACGCGTCGGCGCGTGCCAGGACCAACGGAGGTTGTGGGCGAGCTCATCGAGATCGTCAAGCGCGACCGGCAGGAGGGTGCGGACAGTGAATCGACGAATTGCTTTCACGTGCCAGACCCTACAAGCGTCGCGCGTACCAGAGAAACGATCGTCCAACCGACGAGCGTGAACGCAGCACCCGCTAGGGATCGGTAAGTTCAGGGCGTGGACAGTCCCCTTCAGACCCTGGCGTTGCCCGGTGGCATCGGCCGAATCCCCGTTCTCGATGTCGGCCCCGCGGCCGCCGGAGGGCGGTGGCCCGCCAAGGCAGTGGTGGGCGAGGCAGTCCCGATCCGCGCGACCGTGTTCCGCGAGGGGCACGACGCCGTGGCCGCGACCGCCGTCCTGATCGGCCCGGACGGCGTCGACCACTCCACCGGCCTCATGGTGGACATCGCACCCGGCCTGGACCGGTTCGAAGCCCGACTGGTGCCCGACGCCCCCGGCGCGTGGAGCTTTCGGGTCGAAGGATGGTCCGACCCGTTCGCGACCTGGGCGCACGACGCCGCGATCAAGATCGCCGCTGACATCGACGTCGACCTCATGCTCGCGGAAGGCGTCCTCGTCCTGACCCGCGCGGCCGAACGCCCCGACCTGCCCCGGGCCGCCAAGCGCATCCTGACCGACGCGATCGCCGCGCTGCGCGACCCCGCCCGGCCCGCCGACGTCCGCCTCGGTGCAGCGCTCAGCAGCCAGGTCCGCACGACGCTCGCCGCCCACCCGTTGCGCGACCACGTCTCGCCGTCGGCCCCCCTCCCGCTCGTCGTCGACCGCCCGCTCGCCCTCGCCGGGTCCTGGTACGAGATGTTCCCCCGGTCGGAAGGCGCGATGTTCGACGCCGAGCTCAAGCGGTGGCGCTCGGGCACGTTCGCCACGGCCGCCCAGCGGTTGCCGGCGATCGCCGCCATGGGGTTCGACGTCGTCTACCTCACCCCGATCCACCCGATCGGCACCACGTTCCGCAAGGGCCGCAACAACTCGCTCACCCCTGCCCCGGGTGACCCCGGTTCGCCGTACGCGATCGGGTCCGCCGACGGCGGGCACGACGCGATCCACCCCGAGCTGGGGACGTTCGACGACTTCGACGTGTTCGTCGCGACGGCGCGGGCCAACGGCCTCGAGATCGCCATCGACCTCGCGCTGCAGTGCTCACCCGACCACCCCTGGGTCACCGCACACCCAGAGTGGTTCACGACCCGCGCCGACGGCACGATCGCCTACGCCGAGAACCCGCCGAAGAAGTACCAGGACATCTACCCGGTGAACTTCGACAACGACCCCGCCGGGATCTATGCCGAGGTGCGCCGCGTCGTCCAGGTGTGGATCGACCACGGCGTGACCGCGTTCCGGGTCGACAACCCGCACACCAAGCCGCTCGAGTTCTGGGAGTGGCTGCTCGCGGACGTCCGCGCCCAGCACCCCGACGTGATCTTCCTGGCCGAGGCGTTCACCCGCCCGGCGATGATGCAGACGCTCGCACGCATCGGGTTCCACCAGTCGTACACGTACTTCACCTGGCGCAACACGAAGAAGGAGCTCGAGGAGTACCTGAGCGAGGTCTCCGGTGAGGACGGCTCGTTCATGCGCCCGTCCTTCTGGCCCACCACGCACGACATCCTGCCGCCATACCTCTCCGGCGGCGGCCAGGCGGCGTTCGCCGTGCGCGCCGTGCTCGCCGCGACCGGCTCGCCGACCTGGGGCATCTACTCCGGGTACGAGCTCGTCGAGGACGTCCCGCGCCCCGGCGTCGAGGAGCAGATCGACAACGAGAAGTACGAGTACAAGCCCCGCGACTGGGCCCGCGCCGACACGCTCGGCATCAAGGCGCTCCTCACGCGGCTCAACGAGATCCGGCGCGCGCACCCCGCCCTGCAGCAGCTGCGCGACCTCCGCGTGCACCGCACGTCCGACGACGCGCTGCTGTGCTTCTCGCGTTACATCGCCGCCGAGCAGTCCCCCACCGGTCAGGCCGATACCGTCGTGATCGTGGTCAACCTCGATCCGCACGCGACCCACGAGGGAACGATCTCCCTCGACCTGGGGGCGCTCGGCGTGCCGGCGCACGAACCCGTGGCAGATGTCCTGTTCGCCGCGCACGACGAGCTGTCCGGCCTGACCTACGCGTGGGGCAGCGAGCCGTTCGTTTCCCTCGACCCGCAGGTCCAGTGCGCGCACGTCATCCACGTGAGGAACCCGTGAGCGCGCCCACACCCCCGTCGTCGGGACCTGGATCCGCCTCGGCAGCCGTCCAGCTCGCGTTCGGCGCCCTCCCGGCCCGGCGTCAGCCGCCCGTGCCGGCGCTCAGCGCCACCGGACTCTCGGACAACCCCGACTGGTACAAGACAGCGGTGTTCTACGAGGTCATGGTCCGGTCGTTCTCGGACTCCTCCGGCGCCGGCAACGGCGACTTCCGGGGCCTGATCAACCGCCTCGACTACCTGCAGTGGCTCGGTGTCGACTGCCTGTGGCTGCCGCCGTTCTACCCCTCACCGCTGCGCGACGGCGGCTACGACGTGTCCGACTACATGTCGATCGCGTCGCAGTACGGCTCGATCACCGACTTCACCGAGCTCATCGAGCAGGCCCACGCGCGCGGGATGCGCCTCGTGGTCGACCTCGTGATGAACCACACGAGCGAGATGCACCCGTGGTTCCAGGCCTCCCGCTCCGACCCCGAGGGGCCGTACGGGGACTTCTACGTCTGGAGCGACGACAACACGCGCTACGGGGATGCGCGCATCATCTTCGTGGACACCGAGACGTCCAACTGGACCTTCGACCCCGTGCGCCGCCAGTTCTTCTGGCACCGCTTCTTCAGCCACCAGCCGGACCTCAACTTCGAGAACCCGCAGGTCATCGAGGCGATGACCGACGTGGCGCGCTTCTGGCTGCGGCTCGGGGTGGACGGCTTCCGGCTCGACGCCGTGCCGTACCTCTTCGAGGCCGAGGGCACCAACTGCGAGAACCTGCCCGAGACGCACGCGTTCCTGCGCGACCTGCGCCGCGTGATCGACAAGGAGTTCCCCGGCCGGATCATCCTCGCCGAGGCGAACCAGTGGCCCGAGGACGTCGTCGAGTACTTCGGCACCGACGAGGAGCCGGAGTGCCACATGTGCTTCCACTTCCCCGTCATGCCGCGCATCTTCTACGCGCTCAAGGAGCAGCGGGCCACCCACATCGTCGACATCCTCGCTGACACCCCGAAGATCCCCCGGTCCGGGCAGTGGAGCACGTTCCTGCGCAACCACGACGAGCTGACGCTCGAGATGGTCTCGACCGAGGAGCGCGCGTCGATGTACGGGTGGTTCGCCCCCGATCCGCGCATGCGGGCGAACGTGGGGATCCGCCGTCGGCTCGCCCCGCTGCTGGACAACTCGCGCAACGAGACCGAGCTCGCCCACGCGCTCCTCTTCTCGCTGCCCGGCAGCCCGTGCCTGTACTACGGCGACGAGATCGGCATGGGGGACAACATCTGGCTGCACGACCGCGACGCGGTGCGCACGCCGATGCAGTGGACCCCGGACCGCAACGCGGGCTTCTCGACCGCCGACCCGGGCAAGCTGTACCTGCCCGTGGTCCAGTCGCTCGTGCACAACTACACGAACACCAACGTCGAGGTCCAGCTGGCCCAGCCGTCCTCGCTGCTGCACTGGGTGCACGGCATGCTGGCGGTCCGCCGCCTGCACCCGGCGCTCGGCGCGGGCGACTTCCAGCCGGTCACGAGCGACAACCAGTCGGTCCTCGCCTTCGTGCGCGGACTGCCCGAGGAGTCGCTGCTCTGCGTCGCCAACCTCGCCTCGACCGCGAGGGCGACGACCCTCACGCTGCCCGACTGGGCGGGCGCACGGCTGACGGACGTGTTCGGCGGTGCGGTGTTCCCCACCGTGGGTGAGGACGGAACGCTGTCGATCACGCTCGGGTCCCGCGAGTTCTTCTGGTTCACGATCGCTCTCTGAGTCCCAGTGAGCACCCCGAGCCCGCCCCGGCGCTGAGCCGGTCCGGGTCACCAACTGAGAATCGTGCTGCTGCGCGTCAGCGGCGTGGAAAGGTAGGGCCATGGAACGCACGCGGAAGACGCCCGCACGCAAGCCCCAGCCGTCCCCCGAGCTCGCGATGATCGCGGCCGGTCGGCACGGCGACCCGCACACAGTCCTCGGGCCCCACATCGAGGCCGGAAACGTGACGGTGCGCGCGCTGCGTCCGCTCGCGGATGCGGTCGTCGTGGTCACGCTCGAGGGCGAGTGGCCTGCCACGCACGTGCAGGACGGCGTCTGGGCCGCGACGCTCCCGACCGCGACCGTGCCCGACTACCGGCTGCGCGTGACCTACGGCGACGAGACCAACCTCGTGGACGACCCGTACCGGTTCATGCCGAGCGTCGGCGAGGTCGACCTGTACCTGATCGGCGAGGGGCGGCACGAGGAGCTCTGGACCGTCCTCGGGGCGAACCTCCACACCTATCCGAGCGTGCTCGGCGAGGTCCACGGCACGTCGTTCGCGGTCTGGGCGCCCAACGCCCGCGCCGTGCAGGTCGTCGGTGACTTCAACCACTGGCAGGGCGCCTCGCACGCCATGCGCTCGCTCGGCACGAGCGGCGTCTGGGAGCTGTTCGTGCCCGACGTCGGGGCCGGGGACCGGTACAAGTTCGCGATCCTCGCGGCCGACGGCGGCTGGCGCCAGAAGGCGGACCCGCTCGCCAAGGGCGCCGAGACCCCGCCGGCGACCGCGTCCGTGGTCGTCGAGTCGAACCACGCGTGGCACGACGCAGCCTGGCTGACCGACCGGTCGTCGCACGACCCGCACAGCGGCCCGATGAGCATCTACGAGGTCCACCTGGGCTCCTGGCGACCGGGGCTGTCCTACCGCGACCTCGCCGTCGAGCTGACCGAGTACGTCGTCGAGATGGGCTTCACCCACGTCGAGCTCATGCCCGTCGCCGAGCACCCGTTCGGTGGCTCGTGGGGCTATCAGGTGACCTCCTACTTCGCCCCGACGGCGCGGTACGGCCACCCCGACGACTTCCGGTTCCTGGTCGACGCCCTGCACCAGGCCGGCATCGGCGTGATCCTCGACTGGGTGCCCGCCCACTTCCCCAAGGACGAGTGGGCGCTCGGGCGCTTCGACGGCACCCCGTTGTACGAGCACCCGGACCCGCAGCGCGGGGAGCAGATGGACTGGGGCACCTACGTCTTCAACTTCGGCCGCCACGAGGTGCGCAACTTCCTCGTCGCCAACGCGACGTACTGGTTCGAGGACTTCCACATCGACGGGCTCCGGGTCGATGCCGTCGCCTCGATGCTGTACCTCGACTACTCGCGCGAGGCCGGCCAGTGGCAGCCGAACATGTACGGCGGGCGCGAGAACCTCGAGGCGATCTCGTTCCTCCAGGAGGCCAACGCGACCGCCTACCGCCGCACCCCCGGCGTCATGCTGATCGCCGAGGAATCGACGGCGTACCCGGGCGTCACGGCGCCGACGAGCGTCGGCGGGCTCGGGTTCGGCCTGAAGTGGAACATGGGCTGGATGAACGACACCCTCCGGTACCTGGCGGAGGAGCCCATCAACCGCCGCTACCACCACCACGAGGCGACCTTCTCGCTCGTGTACGCGTTCTCGGAGCACTTCGTGCTCCCGTTGAGCCACGACGAGGTCGTGCACGGCAAGGGCTCGCTGGTGTCGAAGATGCCCGGGGACCGGTGGCAGCAGTTCGCCGGCGTCCGCGCCCTCCTCGCCTATCAGTGGTCGCACCCGGGCAAGCAGCTCCTCTTCATGGGCTGCGAGTGGGCGCAGGGGCAGGAATGGGCGGAGGGTCACGGACTCGACTGGTACGAGCTCGACTACGCCGACCACGCCGGAGTGCAGCGCGCGCTGATCGATCTCAATGCCGCCTATCGCTCCCACCCGGCACTGTGGTCCCGAGACTTCGACCCGGCGGGCTTCGAGTGGATCGACTCCAACGACGCGAACCACAACGTGCTGGCCTACCTGCGCCGGGACAGCCACGGGGGCGTCGTCGCCGTGGTCGTCAACTTCGCGGGCACCCCGCACGAGGACTACCGGCTGGCGCTGCCGGAGGGCGGCCCCTGGCGGGAGATCCTCAACACGGACTCCGAGATCTACGGCGGTTCGGGAGTCGGCAACCTCGGCCTCGTGTACTCCGAGCCCGTCCCGTGGAACGGCCGGGCACACTCGGCCCGACTGAGGGTCCCGCCGCTCGGCGTGCTGTACCTGGTGCCCGACCGGACCCCGGTCACCAGCTGAATCGCAATGTCAGATTTGCCCGTTATGGGGCCGGCCATCATCTGGTGATACCGGCTGTTGACCGACAAACCCCGTTCGCCCTGGGCGAGCGGGGTTTGTCGCATCATGTCCCTGGTCCCACAAAAGTGCACCCCTCGGTGTCGTAGCATAGGAGCCCTCGCCGGCCATCAGATCGTCCTGACTAGAGCTGCGCTGCGAGGCGAGAGGAGAACGATCTCTGCCATGAAAATCGTCGTAGCCTACAAATGGGCATCGAACCCGCAGGATGCAACCGTTGGTGCCGAGGGCACCGTGGACTGGAGCCGGGCCAAGCCTGGCTTCAGCGAGTACGACCCGGTGGCCGCCGAACTGGCGCGCCGCCTCGCGGACGCCACCGGCGGCGAGGTCATCGGCCTCACGGTCGGCGGCAAGCGCGTCGATGCGACCCTGGCCCGCAAGGCCGCCCTGTCCCGTGGATTTGACCGTGCCGTGATCGTCGCAGACGACTCCCTCGAGTCGGCAGGCTCCACGCAGCTCGCCGCGGTGCTCGCCGCCGCCGTGCGCCACATCGGTGACGTCGACGTGGTCATCACCGGTGACTCGTCGGTGGACGTCGGCGCCAAGATGGTTCCGACGGTCCTCGCCGGCCAGCTCGGCTGGCCCGCGGTCGCCGAGGTCATCTCGATCACCGGCCAGGCCGGCGCGCTGCGCGTCGAGCGCGCGATCCCCACGGGCACCCAGGTGCTCGAGATCACGGGTCCCGTCGTGCTCGCCGCGTCGACCGACGCCGCGGTCGCCCGCGTCCCGGGCATGAAGGACATCCTCGCGGCGGGCAAGAAGCCGGTGGAGTCCCTCGACCTCGCCGCTCTCGACGTCCCCGCAGCTGCCGGGACCGTCACGGTCACCGGCACGGCACGCCCCGATCTGCTGGCCCGCAAGGGACAGATGATCGACGTGACCGACCCCGCGGCCGCTGCCGCCGAGCTCGTCGCCGCCCTGCGCGGCGCCGGCGCGCTCTGAAACCGTCGAGACGAGAGAGAAGACAACGCACATGAGCGTGAACACGTGGATCATCGTCGCCGGTGACCCGGCGATCGGGACCCTCATCGACACCGCACGGTCTCTCGGCGGGTCGGTCTCCGTCGCCGTCGTCGGCACCCGCGAGGTGGCCGACACGGTCGCCGGCGCCGGCGTGGACAAGGTCATCTGGTTCGACGCAGCCGGCTCCGCGCCGGCGGAGGCCTACGCCACCGCCGTCGCCGACGCCGTCCTTGCGGCGGCCCCGTCGCTGCTCCTGGCGGCCAACCGCGCGAGCGACCGGGTCCTGCTCGGTGCTGCTGCGGCTCGCCTGCAGGCTCCCGTCCTGACCGGCGCCAAGTCGGTCGTGGCCGAGGGCGACGCCGTCGTCGTGGCCTGCTCGATCTTCGGCGGCATCGCCGAGGAGACCGTCTCGGTCACCGGTCCGCTGGCGCTCCTGCTCGAGGGTGGCCCCGTGCCGGCCGCGAGCACCGCCGTCGAGGTCGAGGCCGTCACCGCCACGCCGCTGGGGATCACGGTCGTCGAGACCAAGCCGTCCTCGTTCGAGCAGGTCGACCTCGGTGCCGCCTCGCGCGTCGTCGGGATCGGCCGCGGCCTGAAGACCAAGGAAGACCTCGCACTGGTCAACGCCCTGGCCGCCGTCGTCAAGGCGGAGGTCGCGTGCTCGCGGCCCGTCGCCGAAGGCCTCGACTGGCTCGGCAAGGACCGGTACATCGGCGTCTCCGGCGCGCACATCTCCCCCGACGTGTACTTCGCGATCGGCATCTCCGGCCAGCTCCAGCACATGGTCGGCGTCCGCGGGGCCAAGACGATCGTGGCGATCAACACCGACGCGAACGCGCCGGTCTTCAAAGAGGCCGACTACTGCCTCGTCGGAGACCTGTACGCCCTCGTGCCCGCGATCACGGCCGCCCTCCAGTGACGACGTCGGACGTGACCGAGAGCCCGGAGCCCGACTTCGACGTGATCGTGATCGGGGCCGGCATCGCCGGTTCCATCGCGGCCTATCAGCTCGCGACGCAGGGCCACTCGGTCGTGCTGATCGAGCGTGGCGAGGCTCCAGGGGCGAAGAACCTCTCCGGCGGCGTGCTCTACTGCCGCGGGATGCAGGAGATCTTCCCCGACTTCCTCACCGAGGCACCTGTCGAGCGCAAGATCACGCGCAACTACATCAACTTCCTCAACGCTGACAGCTCGATCGGGATCGACTACAAGGACACGCGCCTTGCCGACCCGGTCAACGCCGTCACGGTGCTGCGCGCCAAGCTCGACCCGTGGCTCGCGGAGAAGTGCGAAGAGGCCGGCGTGTTCCTCATGCCCGGTGTCCGCGTGGACAAGGTCCTCACCGAGGACGGCCCCACGGGCAAGCGCGTCGTCGGTGTCAAGGCCGGCGACGACGAGCTGCGCGCCCACGTGGTCGTGGCTGCTGACGGCGTGAACTCGTTCATCTCCCAGGAGGTGGGGCTGCGCACCAAGGAGCCCCTGAACCACCTGGCGATCGGCGTGAAGTGCGTCGTCAACCTCCCTCGCGAGACCATCGAGTCCCGCTTCAGCGTGACGGGCGACGAAGGTGCGGCATTCGCCGTCGTCGGCGACTGCACGCTCGGGATCGGCGGCGGCGGCTTCATGTACACCAACACGGAGTCCATCTCCGTCGGTGTCGTGCTGCGCCTCGACGACCTCACCGCCAAGAAGAAGTCGACGACCGACGTCCTCGACCACTTCATGACGCACCCGTTCATCGCCCCGTACCTCGAGGGTGGCGAGGTCGTCGAGTACGGCTGCCACCTCGTGGCAGAGGGCGGCCTGGCCATGGTCGGCGAGATCTCGATGGACGGCCTCGTCGTCGTCGGAGATGCTGCCGGCCTCACCCTGAACACCGGTCTCACGGTGCGCGGGATGGACCTGGCCGTGGCCTCCGGCGTTGCCGCAGCCAAGGGCATCGGCGCGGCGCTGGACCACAAGGACACGTCCAAGGCTGGCCTGGCCGGGTACCGCGAGGCGCTGTTCGCCTCGTACGCCGGCAAGGACATGGAGACGTACGCCAAGGCACCGGCATTCCTCGAGACCGAGCGCATGTACAAGCAGTACGGCGAGCTCATCGGGAATGTCCTCTACGGCGTCTTCAATCTCGACAACACACCGCGCGAACACATGGTGAAGGTCGCGATGAAGGCTTTCAAGAAGTCTCCGGTCAAGTTCATGCACCTCATCAAAGACGGCCTTGCGGGGGTACGAGCACTGTGAAACCACTTTCTGTCCCGGACCGCCTCGCGCGGAACCGTTTCGAGCTCGACGAGGAAGAGAGCCACATCGAGGTCAACCAGGAGGTCGTCAAGGCCACCGGTTGTGGCCGCGCGATCGTGGACTGCTGCTCGGCCCACGTCTACACCGAGGAGGCCGACGGATCTCTCTCCGTCGAGTACGCCGCCTGCCTCGAGTGCGGCACGTGCCTGGCGGTAGCCGCTCCCGGCGCCCTGAAGTGGCACTACCCGCGCGGCGGGTTCGGCATCCAGTTCCGCGAGGGCTGAGCACCGAGCTCGAGCGCACGTACCACCACGAAGGCCCGGTCCCCTGCGGGGGGCCGGGCCTTCGTGCGTAGCTGCAGCTGGTACAAGGACGACGGGCACAAAGAAGCGGCGGCAGAACCGTCAGTGGTTCTACCGCCGCCCCGTAGTGCTGTCAGACCTACAGGCCAACCTTCTTGATGACGGCCGACCCGTCGATGACGACGTCGCCGTGCTGGTTCGTCACCGTCGTCTTCAGCTTGAGGATGCGCTTGTCGTCGCGCTTCTCCGTGACGGTCACGGTCGCCGTCGCCGTGTCACCGATCTTGACCGGAGCCTTGAACGACAGCTCCTGGCCGAGGTAGATGGCGTTCGGCCCAGGCAGCTGCGTGCCGAGCACCGCAGAGATGAGTCCCGACACGAGCATGCCGTGAGCGATGCGCTCCTTGAACATGGACTCGCGGGCGTACTCCGCGTTGATGTGCACCGGGTTGAAGTCGCCGGTCAGGCCGGCGTACGTCACGATGTCGCCTTCGGTGATCGTCTTCGCGAACGACGCCGTGTCGCCTACCTTGATGTCGGCAAAAGCCAGTTCTTCCATTGGAACGTGCACTCCCTCATCGGTCTCGACGTGCTTGTGAAACGTTGTCCGCCCACGAGCGCGGGCGGACGGCCTGGCCGGAGCCGCTCAGCGATGAGCGGCTCCAGCCAGAAACAGCTCAACGCAGGGCGCCACCGGCGATGACCATGCGCTGGACCTCGGACGTGCCCTCGTAGATCTCGCAGATCTTCGCGTCGCGGTAGGCGCGCTCGACCGGGTAGCTCTCCGTGTAGCCCACGCCACCGTGGATCTGGATGGCCTTGCCGGCAACGCGCGTGGCGACCTCAGAGGCGAAGAGCTTGCAGATCGCAGCCTCACGCGAGTAGGACAGGCCGGCATCCTTGCGCCAGGCCGCCTGGTAGACGAGCAGGCGAGCAGCTTCGACCTCGGTCACCATGTCGGCGATCATCCACTGGATGGCCTGGAGACGGGCGATCGGCTTGCCGAACTGCACGCGCTCCTTGGCGTACGCGATCGACGCGTCGATGGCACCCTGCGCGATACCGAGCGCCTGGGCGGCGATGCCGATGCGGCCACCGTCGAGCGTCATCATCGCGATCTTGAAGCCCTTGCCCTCGTCGCCGAGCAGGGCGTCCTTCGGGATGCGGCAGTTGGAGAAGTACAGCGGCGTCGTGCTGGACGCCCGGATCCCCATCTTGTGCTCGCGCTCGCCGACCGTGAAGCCCGGGAGGTCCTTGTCGACGATGAACGCGCTGATGCCCTTGGTGCCGGCGGACGGGTCCGTCATCGCCGTGACGATGTAGACGTCGGCGAAGCCACCGTTGGTGATGAAGGTCTTCGTCCCGTTGAGGACGTAGGAGTCTCCGTCGAGCACGGCCGTGGTCGTGCCTGCGGCGGCGTCGGTGCCCGCACCAGGCTCGGTCAGGGCGAACGCACCCAGGGTCACGCCGGCTGCGAGGTCGGTGACGTACTTCTTCTTCTGCAGGTCGGTGCCGAACTGGAAGATCGGCCACGTGCACAGCGAGCTGTGGGCGGAGACGATCACCGAGGTGCTCGCACAGGCGCGGGCAAGCTCCTCGAGCACGATGATGTAGCTGACGTTGTCGGCGCCGGCGCCGCCCAGCTCCTCCGGGTACGGAACGCCCAGAAGGTTGAGCTCGGCCAGCTTCGGGATCAGCTCAGCGGGGAAGCGGTGATTGCGGTCGATCTCCGCCGCGATCGGGGCGACCTCGGCCGCGACGAACTCCTTGACCATTCCCTGGATGAGGAGCTGCTCTTCACTGAGTTCAAAATTCATTCTTCAATCCTCCGAAAGCGTCGTATGTCCCGATATTGGGACGTACTCCATGGGTTCAACTGCAGCAGGGCAGCCGATCCGGGCGCAGCGGCCCGGACCGATCGGCTGTCCGTGAGATGGCGCTAGTTCCAGGTTACCCCTCGCTCATCGGGTGAACCTGGGACCCGATCACCGGGCAGCGACGAGCTCGAGCGGATCGTCGTCGTGGTCATCATTGTCCCTGGTCAATGCACTGACCCGGGTCAGTTCCGACAGGTACATGGGGCCGTCCGCGAAGATCCGGGAATCCATCGTCGTCAATTCCGGCGAGATAATCGGCGCGAAATCCATCTGGTCAAGGACGTCGCGCTGGAGGTCGATTCCCGGGGCGATCTCGATGAGCACCACGCCGGCCGCGGAGAGCTCGAAGACGGCGCGCTCCGTGATGTACAGCACGGGCTGGCTCACGCTCTGGGCATACTCGCCCGAGAAGGTGATCTGCTCGACCTGCTCCACGAACTTCTTGACCTTGCCCTCCTTGGCGATCGTGACCCGCCCGTCGGCGACCCCGATCGCGAGCCCGGCGGCGGTCATCGTGCCGCAGAAGATCACCTTCTTGGAGTTCTGGGTGATGTTGATGAACCCGCCGCAGCCCGCGATGCGCGGCCCGAACTTGCTCACGTTGATGTTGCCGGCACCGTCCATCTGGGCCAGCCCGAGGAACGCGGCGTCGACCCCGCCGCCGTCGTAGAAGTCGAACTGGTACGGCTGGTCCAGCAGGGCCTCGACGTTGGTCGATGCGCCGAAACTCATGCCACCGGCGGGGATCCCGCCGACGCCGCCGGCCTCGACGGTCAGCGTGATCTGGTCGGCGGTGCCCTCTTCGTTGGCCACCAGCGCGACACCTTCGGGCATGCCGATGCCGAGGTTGACGACGTCGCCCTCGGCGAGCTCGAACGACGCCCGTCGGGCAATGATCTTGCGGGCGTCCATCGGCATGGGCTCGAGACCGGCCAGGGGCACGCGGACCTCACCGGAGTAGGCCGGGTCGTAGAAGTCGACGAAGGTCTGCCACTGCTGCTCGGGCTTCACCAGCACGATGGCGTCGACGAGGATCCCGGGGACCTTGACGAGCTTGGGGTCGAGCGAGCCCGCGGAGACGATGCGCTCGACCTGGGCGATGACGATGCCGCCGGAGTTGCTCGCGGCCTGCGCCATCGAGAGGCTCTCGACCGAGACCGCCTCCTTCTCCATGCTGAGGTTGCCCTTCTCGTCGGCCGTGGTGGCCCGGATGATGGCGACGTCGATCGGGAAGCCCTTGTAGAACAGGCACTCCTGGCCACCGAGCTCGACCACCTCGACGAGGTCTTCCGTGGTCTTGGCGTTGAGCTTGCCGCCCTCGACCCGCGGGTCGACGAACGTCTTGAGCCCGACCTTCGACACGGTGCCGGGCTTGCCGGCGGCGATGTCGCGGACGAGCTGGGCCAACGTGCCCTGCGGGAGGTTGTACGCCTCGATCTTGTTGTCGACCGCCAGCTGGCCGAGCTTGGGGGCGAGGTTCCAGTGTCCGCCGACGACCCGGCGCACGAGGCCCTCGTGGCCGAAGTGGTTCGTGCCCTTCGTCTTGCCGTCGCCGATGCCGGCGCAGAAGAACAGGGAGAGGTTGCGGGGGTGGCCCTGAGCCAGGAAGTTCGCTTCGACCGCCTCGGTGATCACCTCGGCATGGGCAGCCCCGGCGAATCCGGTGACGCCGACGCAGGCGCCGTCCGGGATCATCTCGACGGCCTCGAGGGCGGAAATGACTCTGACCTTTTTCATGATTCCTTCGTTCAGTTGCCGCGATGCGCGATGGGGACCTTCTCGTCGGACCGGGGTTCGTCGACCGCGTCCTTGCGATCGACAGCCCCGCGGGACCGCCAGAGGCACTGCCCGCGCCGACGCCGTACTCGGGATACAGGGGTATCCCGAGTACGGCTTCGACGAACTGCTGCCGAGGGAGACGAGACCCCG
Organism: Pengzhenrongella phosphoraccumulans; assembly: GCF_045689905.1. NCBI lineage: Bacteria > Bacillati > Actinomycetota > Actinomycetes > Micrococcales > Pengzhenrongella > Pengzhenrongella phosphoraccumulans. The sequence continues at coordinate 912,536 of NZ_CP144210.1, forward strand.
CTGGTCGGGGTCCCGCACCCTCAGTCCGAGCTGGTGATGCGGGTCGTTCGCCGACTCAGACGAAGCCGATCAGGGCCTGCAGCGGGATGAGGAGGAGAACCGTCCCTGCCTTGAGGAGCGTGATGGCGAAGATGTCCTTGTAGGACTGCTTGTGCGTCAGGCCGGCGATACCCAGGAGGGTGATCACCGCACCGTTGTGGGGCAGCGTGTCCATACCGCCGGAGGCCATCGAGGCCACGCGGTGGAGCAGCTCGGGCGAGATGTTGGCCCGGTCGGCCCAGGACAGGTACTCCTTGCCGAAGGTGTCGAGCGCGATGCTCATACCACCCGAGGCGGAACCCGTGACGCCCGACAGGACGTTGACCGTGATCGCTTCGGAGTACAGCGGGCTACCACCGGAGTTGATGCCGGTCAGCGCCTGCGCGATCGACTGGAAGCCGGGGAGCGACTTGATGACGTTACCGAAACCGACCTCAGAGGCGGTGTTCAGCACGGCGAGGAGGGAGCCGATGGCGCCCATGTTGATCGCCTTGGCGACGTTCCCCTTGATGCGGCCCGGGTTGATGACGAACGCCAGGATGATCCCGACGACGAGCGCGATCATGAGCGCCCAGTTGTTCATCGTGCCGACGACGCCAGCCTCGAGCATGTTGTACGGCGCCGCGGTGACGGCAGCGGTGATGTCCCACTTCGGGAACACGAACTTCTGCAGCACCAGGGTGACGACCAGGACCGAGACCAACGGGATCACGGCAAGGGCGACGTTCGGCAGGTTGCGGTCCTCGACCATCTCCGGCTCGTTCTTGTGCCCGACGCCGTAGCCCTCGCCGGCGGCCTGCGCGCGCCGCTTGCGCCACTCGAGGTAGGACATCCCACCGATCATGATGATGATCGCGCCGAGGGTACCGAACACGGGTGCCGCGTAGAGGTCCGTGTTGAAGAACTTCATCGGGATGGAGTTCTGGATCTGGGGCGTGCCCGGCAGGGCGTCCATCGTGAAGGTGAAGGCACCGAGCGCGATCGTGGCCGGCACGAGGCGCTTCGGGATGTCCGCTTCCTTGAAGATCGAGGCAGCGAACGGGTACACGGCGAAGGCCACCACGAACAGGCTCACGCCGCCGTAGGTGAGGATCGCGGCCGAGAGCACCACGGAGAGCATGGCGTTCTTGGCGCCGAGCTTCGAGACGATGGCCCGAGCGATCGCCTTGGCTGCGCCGGACTCCTCCATGACCTTGCCGAACACGGCACCGAGCAGGAAGAAGGGGAAGTAGACCTTCACGTAGTTCGCCATGTTCGGCAGGAAGACCTCTGTGTACGTCGGCAGGATCATCATCCCGGAGAACGCAGCGGCCAGCAGCGCCAGGACCGGCGCGAAGAAGATGACCGAGAAACCACGGTAAGCCATGAACATCAAGAGCCCAAGGCTCAAGAGAATACCTAATACTCCCATAGCGGGAACGCCTCCGAATTATACGTAATTGCTAATGCTGCCCTGTGTCACGCTCGGAGTTTTCTATCGTTCGACCACCAAAGCCGTTCCTTGTCCGCCACCGATGCACAACGTGGCGAGCCCCCGTCGGACGTCTCTTCGCTCCATTTCGTGCAGCAAAGTGACAAGAATTCGCGCGCCGCTGGCGCCCACCGGATGACCGAGCGCGATCGCGCCGCCGTTGACGTTCGTCTTGGCCAGGTCGAGGTGGAGCTCGCGGGCGACCGCGATGGTCTGGGATGCGAAGGCCTCGTTGGCCTCCACGAGGTCGATGTCCTCGATCGTCAGGCCGCCGTCGGACAGCGCCCGCCGGCTCGCCGGGATCGGGCCGGTCCCCATGATCCGGGGATCGACGCCGGCCGAGGCCCAGGACACGATCCCCGCAAGCGGGACGAGGCCCAGCTCGAGGGCCTTCTCCCTGGACATCACCACGAAGGCCGCCGCCCCGTCGTTGATCCCGGACGAGTTCCCCGCGGTCACGGTGCCGTCCGGCGCGAAAGCCGGACGCAGCCGGGCGAGCGAGGCGAGCGTCGTCCCGCTCCGGGGGAACTCGTCGGTCGCGAACTCGATCGGCGCCCCTCTGCGCTGGGGAACGAGCACGGGAACGATCTCGTCGTCGAACACGCCGGCGGCGATCGCTGCCTGCGCGCGCTGCTGGCTCAGGACGGAGTACTCGTCCTGGTCGGCGCGCGAGATGCCGAACTGCTCGGCGATGTTCTCCGCCGTGACTCCCATGTGCACGTCGTAGAACGCATCCCACAGGCCGTCCTGAATCAGGGTGTCGACGACGACGCCGTTGCCCATGCGATAGCCGGTGCGCGCCTGGTCCAGCACGTACGGGGCGAGCGACATCGTCTCCATGCCACCCGCGACGACGATCTCGGCGTTTCCGGCAAGGATCGCCTGGGCCGCGCTCTGCACTGACTTGAGCCCGGACCCGCACACCATGTTCAAGGTCCACGCGGGAACCTCCGCCGGGATCCCCGCCTTGATCGCAGCCTGCCGAGCGGGGTTCTGACCGAGCCCCGCCTGCAGGACGTTCCCCATGATCACCTCGTCGACCTGATCGGCCGTGATGTCGGCCCGCTCGAGCGCGGCCTGGATGACCAGCGCGCCGAGATCCACGGCCGGAATCGTCGACAGCGCCCCGCCGAAAGCACCGATCGCCGTGCGCACGGCGCTGATGATCACAACTTCCTGCATGAGCGTCTCTCCTGGATCGACATCGGGATGGTGATACCTGCGTTTCATGCGCGACGAGATGGCCGCTCGAACTGCAGGGAGGAATCGAGGACTGCCTATGTTGGTGCGGCGTCAGTGCCGGCCCGGCTGCCACTGTCGATGCGAGATGGTCTGCGTGCGACCAGATCTGGAACTACACCCCGAGCCCGTAGCCCGAGGAAAGTCGATGTCCCGGCTGGGGTCGTGTCGTGCGAGGCGACCCCAGCCGGATCATCCGTGCCTTAGATGAAGCTGCCACCGTTGATGTCGAGCACAGCACCCGTGATGTACGCCGAGGAGTCAGAGGCGAGGAACAGGGCCGCGTCGGCCAGCTCCTTGGGCTCCGCGAAGCGCTTCATCGGGATCGTGGCGATCAGTGCCGCGGTCTGCTCGGCCGGGTACTTGTTCATCATGTCGGTGTTGACGTAGCCGGGGGCCAGCGCGTTGCAGGTGATCCCCTTGCTGACGTTCTCGACCGCGGTGACCTTGGTCAGGCCGATCAGCCCGGCCTTGGTGGTCGCGTAGTAGCCGGTACCGAAGATGCCGATACGAGCGGTGAGCGAGGACATGTTGATGATTCGCCCGTAACCCTGTGCTCGCATGCCGGGGAGAACAGCCTTCGTGCAGTTGAACGGGCCCGTCAGGTTGACCGCGATCACGGCGTCCCAGTTGGTGAGATTTCCCTTGTGCACCAGACCGTCGCGGTTGATGCCCGCGTTGTTGACGAGGATGTCGAGGCGGCCGAACCGCGCCAGGATGTCCGCGACCATCTTGTTGACTTCGTCTTCCTTGGTCACATCCGCGAGGAAGAGCTCGGCGTCGACGCCAAGCGCGCGAAGCTCCGCAAGGGTCTCCTTCGCCTTGGTCTCGTTGAAAGGCACATCGTTGATCGCGATCTTCGCGCCTTCACCCGCAAACGTGAGGGCCATGGCCTTGCCAATTCCCTGGCCACTTCCGGTGATGAGGGCGACCCTGTTCTCGATCTTCATTATGCTGCACTTCCTTCATTGAAGCTCGCACCACTGCTCATTGTTCCTTGCCGGAACAACGAGGAATCCATCTGCTTGAGGTTGCTCGAGATGGTCGGCCGGAAATCCATCAGGCTGAGGATGTCTTTTTCCAGGTCGATGCCGGGGGCAATCTCCTCAAGTACGAGCCCATCCTCTCCGAGGGAGAAAACGGCCCGCTCTGTAACATACAGCACGCGCTGGCCCTTCCCGCGTGCGTAGCGCCCGCTGAAGGTCACATGTTCGACATCTTGGATGAACTTGGAAATCTTGCCCTCGCGCAAGATCACCAGAGCCTCGTCCTCGACAGATACCTTGAGCCCACCGGCGGTAAAGGTACCCGAGAAGACCAGGGTCTTTGCCGTCTGCGAAATATTGATAAATCCACCGGCGCCAGCAATTCTCGTGCCGAACTTGCTGACGTTCACATTCCCGTTCCGGTCGAGCTGCGCCATCCCAAGAATGGCGATGTCAAGACCGCCGCCATCGTAGAAGTCGAACTGGTAGGGCGCATCGAGAATGCAGTCAGGGTTGAAGGCCGCGCCGAAGCTGAGTCCGCCGGCGGGAACCCCGCCGATCGGACCGGACTCCACCGTCAGGACGAACTGATCAAGAACGCCTTCCTCTGCCGCCACCGCGGCGACCCCCTCGGGCACCCCGATGCCGAGGTTGACGACCGCGTCCTTCGCCACCTCCATGAACGCCCGACGGGCGATGATCTTGCGCTCGTCGAGCGGGATGCGCGCCACGTCGTCGAGCGGGTACCGGATCTCGCCGCTGTAGGAGGCGTTGTACTGCTCCCCGAAGCTCTGCATGTGGTACTCGGCCCGGGTCGCCACGACGATCGCGTCGACGAGGATCCCCGGAATCGTCACGTCGCGGGCGTTGATGTTCCCCACCTGGACGATCCGCTCGACCTGCACGATCACGATGCCGCCGCTGTTCCGGGTGGCCTGGGCGACCGACAACCCCTCCAGCGTGCTCGCCTCGCGTTCGAACGAGATGTTCCCCGCCTCGTCCGCGGAGGTCCCGCGAATGAAGGCAACATCGATCGGGAACGCGTGATACAGCAGGTAGTCCTTCCCGCGGACGTTCATCACCTCGACGAGGTCCTCGGTGGTGACCTCATTCAGCTTGCCGCCCCCGTTGCGCGGGTCGACGAACGTCTCGAGACCGATGTGCGTGAGCGAGCCAGGACGACCTGCGGCGATGTCGCGGAAGAGGTGGCTGATGACGCCCTGCGGGAGGTTGTACGCCTCGATCTTGTTGCCGACCGCCATGGCCCCGAGCTTCGGCGCCAGGTTCCAGTGCCCGCCGACGACGCGCTTGAGGAGCCCCTCGTGTGCGAGGTGGTTCAAGCCGCGATCGTTCGAGTCGCCCTGACCCGCCGCGTAGACGAGCGACAGGTTCGCGGGAGTGCCCGTCTCCAGGAAACGAGCCTCGAGCGCCGCCGTCAGCTCTTCGGGATGCCCGATGCCGACAAAACCGTCGATCGCGACCATGTCGCCGTCCCTGATGAGTGCGACCGCCTCGCTGGCCGTCAGGACTGCCTTCTTCATCGAATTTCCTCTGGTGTGTTTCGAGATGCCGGCAAACGCGCCCGTCGATCTCTCAGAACTGGGCAGCCAGTTCTGTTCGGCAAAAGGTCAGGTTCTTGTGGGGCGACGTCGCCGTGCCCGCGCGTACAGCGCGGGTCGTTGTCATAGCTCGTCGCTCGTGCCGAACATTTGCTTGGCCGGTATTGCTTCGGGGCCAATATCCCGCTACCACTCCTGAGTGCGATCGCCGCCTGGGCGACCTTCGCGTCCTGCTCCCTATCGCGGGAACAACACTCCGGCAATCTAAGGACGAATTGTCCTCGCCCTTCTGTTCATTCAGAAGATCTCGCACACCACGTCATCCAGGAGTCCCGGTGCGGCCGATGATCGACCGCCTCGCACCCCGCACTTCTTGAGCATTCGTGATGCCCGACACGACCACTTTCTCGGAGTCAGGACGACATGTACCCGCAGGCGCGTCCAGCACCGTTGCACGATCGAACATCGTTGTCCGTCCGCCCACCAATTGTCATCCGGCTCGGCACACCAATTTTGGGACGTTCGTCCCGGGTGAAGCCTTCCCAAATGCACTTCTTGCTCAAAAATACGCCCTGGAAATAGGACCAGAACAGTCGCCGAATCGAATGCTGCACCCGACCTCGTCGACAGGAGTCATCCGTAATCAACGCGAACCAGACCACACCCGGCCTCACCATGAGAACCCGGGCGTTGCAGACAACTCCGGCGAACTATTCCGTTAAAGAGACTACCACTGCCCGGTATCGCCCAAGTCACACCGTCGCCACACCCGCGCCACGGCCGGAACCTGGCTCACCCAGGCCCCCAGGACGCTGCGCTGCGCCACCGATCCGTCTGGGTCACAGGTCCCGGACCTGCAGCTCGAGCCTCCACACGCTCCGCCAGGCCCATTCGGTGCCGACCCGGGACCGCTCTTGCAAGCCCGCTGTGCGGACGTCAAGCCCGTCCAGGACCATTCCGCCACGCGGCGTCGATCTCCGGTCTGTACCACTCCCCTGTTCCGCGAGCTGACGCGTCCGAGCAAGCTGACGCGTCCGAGCAAGCTGACGCGACTATCCGAGCGGGCCGGCGCCACCTGTTGCAACCGCAGTGACGAGGTCAGTTCGCTGGTTCTGTGCGAGTTCGCTGGTCTGGACCGGCGAACTCGAGCCGATTCAGCGAACTCGGCGGTGTCGGCGGGTTCCTGTTCGGCGCGCGGGGTGGTGTGGTGTGTTGGTTTTGGGCAAAAAGAAAGAGCCACCCCGAGGGGTGGCTCTTTCTTTTCAATGGTTGTCCGGCGGCGACCTACTCTCCCACACAGTCTCCCGTGCAGTACCATCGGCGCAGAGGGGCTTAGCTTCCGGGTTCGGAATGGGACCGGGCGTTTCCCCCTCGCTATGACCGCCGTAACTCTATGGAGATATCAGGTTGCGGTGTTTTCCCGACCGTATCTCGGGAACCGCACAGTGGACGCGACAGCATTTTGTAAGTGTGTCAAGTTATCGGCTTATTAGTACCGGTCAGCTTCACGGGTCTTTAGTCCCCGCTTCCACATCCGGCCTATCTACCCAGTGGTCTAGCTGGGAGCCTCTCGGGATGAATCCCGTGGAAACCTCATCTTGAAGCAGGCTTCCCGCTTAGATGCTTTCAGCGGTTATCCCTTCCGAACGTAGCTAACCAGCCGTGCTCCTGGCGGAACAACTGGCACACCAGAGGTTCGTCCGTCCCGGTCCTCTCGTACTAGGGACAGCCCTTCTCAAGTTTCCTGCGCGCGCAGCGGATAGGGACCGAACTGTCTCACGACGTTCTAAACCCAGCTCGCGTACCGCTTTAATGGGCGAACAGCCCAACCCTTGGGACCTACTCCAGCCCCAGGATGCGACGAGCCGACATCGAGGTGCCAAACCATGCCGTCGATATGGACTCTTGGGCAAGATCAGCCTGTTATCCCCGGGGTACCTTTTATCCGTTGAGCGACGGCGCTTCCACAAGCCACCGCCGGATCACTAGTTCCGACTTTCGTCCCTGCTCGACCTGTCAGTCTCACAGTCAAGCTCCCTTGTGCACTTGCACTCGACACCTGATTGCCAACCAGGCTGAGGGAACCTTTGAGCGCCTCCGTTACATTTTAGGAGGCAACCGCCCCAGTTAAACTACCCATCAGGCACTGTCCCTGATCCGGATTACGGACCGAGGTTAGATATCCAGAGCGACCAGAGTGGTATTTCAACGTTGACTCCACCGACACTGGCGTGCCGGCTTCACAGTCTCCCACCTATCCTACACAAGCCGCACCGAACACCAATACCAAACTATAGTAAAGGTCCCGGGGTCTTTCCGTCCTGCTGCGCGTAACGAGCATCTTTACTCGTAGTGCAATTTCGCCGAGTTCACGGTTGAGACAGCGGAGAAGTCGTTACGCCATTCGTGCAGGTCGGAACTTACCCGACAAGGAATTTCGCTACCTTAGGATGGTTATAGTTACCACCGCCGTTTACTGGGGCTTAAATTCTGAGCTTCGCCTTGCGGCTGACCCGTCCTCTTAACCTTCCAGCACCGGGCAGGCGTCAGTCCGTATACATCGTCTTGCGACTTCGCACGGACCTGTGTTTTTAGTAAACAGTCGCTTCTCCCTGGTCTCTGCGGCCTTCGAACGCTTCCCCAGCTAGTGGGTTCACGCCTCAGGCCCCCCTTCTCCCGAAGTTACGGGGGCATTTTGCCGAGTTCCTTAACCATGATTCTCTCGATCGCCTTAGTATTCTCTACCTGATCACCTGAGTCGGTTTAGGGTACGGGCGGCTAGAATCTCGCGTCGAGGCTTTTCTTGGCAGCATAGGATCACTCAATCATCCCGCATAAGCGGTCACCATCAGTTCTCAGGCTTAATAAGAGGCGGATTTGCCTACCTCTCACCCTACGACCTTGGACGTGGACTACCATCGCCACGCTGAGCTACCTTCCTGCGTCACCCCTGTTAATACGCTTACCTAATGCCGGTTCGGTTCGCACGCTCCCCCGTCACGTCCCCGAAGGGATCTAGACGGCTTCAGGTGCTTAGCATCACCGGGCTCGGTATGGGCGATTCTTCGCCGGTACGGGAATATCAACCCGTTGTCCATCGACTACGCCTGTCGGCCTCGCCTTAGGTCCCGACTTACCCAGGGCGGATTAGCCTGGCCCTGGAACCCTTGATCATTCGGCGGACGGGTTTCTCACCCGTCTTTCGCTACTCATGCCTGCATTCTCACTCGTGTGGGCTCCACCACTGGGTTACCCCGCAGCTTCACTGCCCACACGACGCTCCCCTACCCATCCAGACACCTGGACCACGAAGGCCTGGTTATTATCTGAATGCCACAGCTTCGGCGGTATGCTTGAGCCCCGCTACATTGTCGGCGCGGAATCACTTGACCAGTGAGCTATTACGCACTCTTTCAAGGGTGGCTGCTTCTAAGCCAACCTCCTGGTTGTCTGTGCAACTCCACATCCTTTCCCACTTAGCATACGCTTGGGGGCCTTAGCTGGTGGTCTGGGCTGTTTCCCTCTCGACAACGGAGCTTATCCCCCGCAGTCTCACTGCCACGCTCTCACTTACCGGCATTCGGAGTTTGGCTAACATCAGTAACCTTGTAGGGCCCATCCGCTATCCAGTAGCTCTACCTCCGGCAAGAAACACGTGACGCTGCACCTAAATGCATTTCGGGGAGAACCAGCTATCACGGAGTTTGATTGGCCTTTCACCCCTAACCACAGGTCATCCCCTCGGTTTTCAACCCAAGTGGGTTCGGTCCTCCACGCGGTCTTACCCGCGCTTCAACCTGCCCATGGCTAGATCACTCCGCTTCGGGTCTAGAGCATGCGACTGAATCGCCCTGTTCGGACTCGCTTTCGCTACGGCTTCCCCACACGGGTTAACCTCGCCACATACCACTAACTCGCAGGCTCATTCTTCAAAAGGCACGCTGTCACCCCTGCTAGGGAGGCTCCAACGGATTGTAGGCACACGGTTTCAGGTACTATTTCACTCCCCTCCCGGGGTACTTTTCACCTTTCCCTCACGGTACTTGTCCGCTATCGGTCACTAGGTAGTATTTAGGCTTAGACAGTGGTCTGTCCAGATTCACACGGGATTTCTCGGGCCCCGTGCTACTTGGGATCCCCTTCGGGAGGCCACGCCATTTCGTCTACGGGGGTCACACCCTCTGTGCCGGGCCTTTCAATGCCCTTCGACTATGACGCGACTTTCTGACTCCCTGCTCATTGGGCAGAATGAACTGAAAGGTCCCACAACCCCGACTACGCAACGCCTGCCAGCTTTAACACGCAATCGGTTTGGCCTGTTCCGCTTTCGCTCGCCACTACTCACGGAATATCTCTTCCTGTCGGTACTGAGATGTTTCACTTCCCGACGTTCCCTCCACACACCCTATATATTCAGGTGCGGGTCACTGGACATGACTCCAGCGGGGTTTCCCCATTCGGAGATCCTCGGATCACGGTTCGTTTGCCAACTCCCCGAGGCTTATCGCAGGCTACAACGTCCTTCTTCGGCTCCTAGTGCCAAGGCATTCACCATGTGCCCTTAAAAACTTGACCACAATAATTCTTACAAAGATGCTCGCGTCCACTGTGCAGTTCTCAAGCTACGGGCGGTCCCACACATATCCCCGAACCGACTCATTGCGCTCCCACCGAAGTAGAAGAGGCGAGCCGGCCTTGACCGGGTTCCGTGTGATCCGCTAGCAGTCACCCTCCCCAGAACTCGAGGAGCAAGTGACCTGACGAAACAAGCTTTCGCTCGTTCCCTCAGGACCCAGCAGCGTGCCAAGACCTCTCACCCCACTGACGACCAGCAACTTTCCTTCCCCCCGGCACGCCGGCAGGAGTACTCGCCACCGATCACCGAAGCGATCAGCCATAGTCGATGTTCCACCCGTGAGCACTGCCCCCGACGCGTTCGGCCGAGGCACAGGCCTGGACAACCCCACCCACCCACTACAGGCGAGCAACGCTGCCAGAGCTCCTTAGAAAGGAGGTGATCCAGCCGCACCTTCCGGTACGGCTACCTTGTTACGACTTAGTCCCAATCGCCAGTCCCACCTTCGACAGCTCCCTCCCCACAAGTGAGGTTGGGCCACCGGCTTCGGGTGTTACCGACTTTCGTGACTTGACGGGCGGTGTGTACAAGGCCCGGGAACGTATTCACCGCAGCGTTGCTGATCTGCGATTACTAGCGACTCCGACTTCATGGGGTCGAGTTGCAGACCCCAATCCGAACTGAGACCGGCTTTTTGGGATTCGCTCCACCTTGCGGTATCGCAGCCCTTTGTACCGGCCATTGTAGCATGCGTGAAGCCCAAGACATAAGGGGCATGATGATTTGACGTCATCCCCACCTTCCTCCGAGTTGACCCCGGCAGTCTCCTATGAGTCCCCGGCATGACCCGCTGGCAACATAGGACGAGGGTTGCGCTCGTTGCGGGACTTAACCCAACATCTCACGACACGAGCTGACGACAACCATGCACCACCTGTATACCGACCTTGCGGGGAGCACATCTCTGCACTTTTCCGGTATATGTCAAGCCTTGGTAAGGTTCTTCGCGTTGCATCGAATTAATCCGCATGCTCCGCCGCTTGTGCGGGCCCCCGTCAATTTCTTTGAGTTTTAGCCTTGCGGCCGTACTCCCCAGGCGGGGCACTTAATGCGTTAGCTGCGGCACGGAACTCGTGGAATGAGCCCCACACCTAGTGCCCAACGTTTACGGCATGGACTACCAGGGTATCTAATCCTGTTCGCTCCCCATGCTTTCGCTCCTCAGCGTCAGTTGCGGCCCAGAGACCTGCCTTCGCCATCGGTGTTCCTCCTGATATCTGCGCATTCCACCGCTACACCAGGAATTCCAGTCTCCCCTACCGCACTCTAGTCTGCCCGTATCCACTGCAAGCCCGAGGTTGAGCCTCGAGTTTTCACAACAGACGCGACAGACCGCCTACGAGCTCTTTACGCCCAATAATTCCGGACAACGCTTGCGCCCTACGTATTACCGCGGCTGCTGGCACGTAGTTAGCCGGCGCTTCTTCTGCAGGTACCGTCACTTTCGCTTCTTCCCTGCTGAAAGAGGTTTACAACCCGAAGGCCTTCATCCCTCACGCGGCGTCGCTGCATCAGGCTTTCGCCCATTGTGCAATATTCCCCACTGCTGCCTCCCGTAGGAGTCTGGGCCGTATCTCAGTCCCAGTGTGGCCGGTCGCCCTCTCAGGCCGGCTACCCGTCGTCGCCTTGGTGAGCCATTACCTCACCAACTAGCTGATAGGCCGCGAGTCCATCCCAGACCGATAAATCTTTCCAGACGCTCCCCATGCGAGGACGTCTCATATCCGGTATTAGCTCCGATTTCCCGAAGTTATCCCAGAGTCTGGGGCAGGTTACTCACGTGTTACTCACCCGTTCGCCACTGATCAACTGAAGCAAGCTCCAGCGTCACCGTTCGACTTGCATGTGTTAAGCACGCCGCCAGCGTTCGTCCTGAGCCAGAATCAAACTCTCCGTAAATGTCTATTAGCCCCTCACCACCGAAGCAGCAAGGAAACCGACAACACGAAATGACCCCCGAAGGGACCAGTTGAACTGACCAAAATAAAGACACCCACCACCGAAGCGGTGAACGCTCGCAATTTAGCCAATATAAATCCACCGAACCACCCCGACCAGATCAAAGACCCGGACGAAGCAACCGATGAACCAAATGGCATCGACTACTATATTTGGCACGCTGTTGAGTTCTCAAGGAACGACCGCGCATCGCTTTCGGCCTTTCAACCGGCTGCGAGGCAACTGTTCTAACTTACCCGAGCGACCGCGGCCGGTCAAATCCGCTTTTCGGCGGTGTCTGATCGACCGTTGCTGCTTCGGTCAAGATCCGAGCATGACTTCACTCAGACACGTAAGTGCCTGAGCAATGATACTCGGGGTGGTTGCCTTCCGGGACCAGCCACCGTCTTGCGCATCTGAAGCGCTGCGGTGTCCGTTCCTCCCTGCTGGGCAACAACGTGAACACTACGCAACGGTTCCGGGGACCGTCAAATCTCGGCGACGTGACCCCGGTCACCGCGTCAGTAGAGCGCGTTCGCGAGCGCTCGGCGCGCGGGCGGGACCCGCGGGTCGTCGGCTCCCACGACCTCGAACAGGTCGACCATTCGGACCCGCACGAGCTCGCGGTCCTCCCCCGTGGTCGCACGGACGAGATCCAGGAGCCGGCCGAACGCGTCGTCCACGTTCCCGCCGAGCACGTCGAGGTCTGCCACGAGGAGCTGAGCCCCCACGTCGGCCGGACGATCAGCCGCCGCGGTGCGGGCAGCTTGCAGGTCCACGTCGTTCGTCCGCTGCAGGAGCCCCACCTGGGCGAGACCCGCTCGCGCCATGTCATCACGCGGGTTCTCCCGCAACGCCTGGGCGTAGGCGTCTGCCGCGCCCTGGAGGTCGTCGTTCTCGATGGCGTCGTAGGCCGCCTGGTGCAGCGGCGGCAACGGTGGCTCAACCTCCTCGACGGGCTCGGCAGCCACGACGTCGGCCCCTGCACCCGGCGCGGTCCCCGTGATGTTGTTGGTCGCGGCGGCCGCGAGCAGCTGGTCGATCACCGGCGCCACCTGTTCAGCCGGATAGGCGCCCTGGAAGAGCGGCACCGGCTGGCCGGCGAGGATCGCCACGACCGTCGGGACCTGCTGCACCTGGAACGCCGTCGCGATCTGCGGTGAGACGTCGATGTCGACCCGGGCGAGCTGGAAGCGGCCCGCGTACTTCGCGGCGAGCGCCCCGAGCGCCAGGGCGAGCTCGACGCTCTCCGGGCTCCGGGACGACCACAGCAGCACGACGACCGGGTACTGCGTCGAGCTCTGCACGAGATCCGGGAACGTGGCCTCGACGGTGTCGACCACGAAGCCACCGGCCGCCGGTAGACCCCCCGGCGCACCCGGAGGCGGCGTGGCGGGCCGGCTCAGCGCGGCGAGATCGACCGCCCCGCGCACGTCGAACCGAGGTGTGGGGCTGCTGGGTTGGCTCATGGGGCGCTTCTCCCTGGCTGGACCGGTCAAGAACCGGTGACGGATGTGCGGATGTGCTCGGCGCCCAGCACCTGGACGGGAGTCTTCGCTCCGGTCGGCGGGATGTAGAACGCGATGACGTCGGAGTAGGTGACCGACAGGTTGGCTCGGAGCTCAGCGCCCGGTGCGAGCGCTCCCCCGGAGACGGCTGCCAGCTCGGGCGGGAGGGGCAGCGAGGCACCCGAGAAGTTCAGGGTCGACGACGTCGTCATCGCCGAGACCGCGAGCGCGCCGCCGTCGGCCGTGGCGAGCGCGAACGTCTGCTCCGGCACGGGCGTGTAGGTCTCGGCGAACGTGCCCTTGGTCTGGCTCGCGATCGCCGCATAGGGCTCCCGCCCGCTCGCGATGCCCTGGCGATAGGTGTCGGGCTCCGCGAACTCACCGATGAACGCGGACGCGTCACCGTTGAGCAGGACGTCTGCATAGTGCGCGACGACGTCGGTCGGCGTCGCCACCAGCCCGGTCACGTCCGCGGCCAACGGCGAGCTGCCGATCGCGGGGGTCGCCGTAGCTGGCATCTTCACCCCGGGCAGGAGCCGGACCCAGCCCCACAGCGTGTACTGGCTGCGCGGGGTGGCTTGCTGGAGCACGAGGAGCCGGGGGCTCGACAGGTCGTCCGGCTGCTCGGTGACGACGAACTCGGTCCGCGGCCAGCCCTCGGTGCTGGGCAGCACGATGGTCTGGGCGTTCATCTCGAGCGCGGTCAGACCTTTCGCGCCCGCGGTGGTGGTGCTCACCGCGTACTCCGCGGCTCGACTTGCGAGGGCGGGCCCGGACAGGCGGGCAGCCAGGTCCGGCACGGACAGGGCCGCGTCGGCCGTCGCCAGGCTCGTGCCGATCTCGCCGAGCACCCGATCAGCCTGCTTCTGGGTCAGGACCGGCGGCGGCACAGCGGGAACGGTGCCCGGGGCGGGCGCAGGAAGCGCGGGGGCGCAGGACGTCAGTACCAGCGCGGCGGCCAGCAGCACGGTGGCGACCCGGGCGCGGGGGTGCTGGGCGCGGGGGTTCTGGGCACGGGGGTTGTCGGCGTGGGGGTTATCGGCGCTCCGCGCGGCGCGGGTGGTTCGTGGGTTGAGGTCGTACCAACGTGCGGGCATCAGGCGTCCTTCCCGGAGCGAGGGGCGGCCGGATCCGCCGAGCCGTGGCGGCCCGGGGCGGGGGGCACGGGCGATGCCGAGTCGGACCCGGCGGACGCACCCGAAGGGGTCGCGTCCGCGTCGGGGATGCCCCACGACCGGCGCCAGGCGTCGGCGCGCGAACCATTGGCTGGCGTCGCCGGCGAGGCCGCAGGCGAGTGATCGGTCGGGCGATCCGGGGTCCATCCCTCCGCAGCACGCGCCGCGGCGTCGGTGGCCGCAGCCGAGGAGCCCGGGGTGGCCGCACGCGGAGTCTGCTCCGCTGCGGGCGCGGCGTCGCGCGAGCCGAACCGTCGGCCCCGCTCGGACCGGCGGGTCCGCCTCGAGTCAGGTGCCCCATCCGGGCCGGCCGGCGGGTCCGACTCGGTGGAGGGTCCGCGCGGAGGGGTCGAGACCGTCACCTCGGGGCTGCCGAGGTTCACCGCAGATTGCGACCCCGCCGGCGTCGTCGGCCGACCAGGCACAGGCGTGATCGCGGCGCTCGCAGAACTCGCAGAAGGAGTAGCAGTGGCAGGAGTAGCAGCGACAGTAGGAGCAGCGACACGCGAGAGCCTGAAGCGCGACGCCGCGGCGGGCGCAGCAGCGGGATCCACGGCGGGCAGGCTGCCCGTCGTAGGACGGGCCTCGTCCCCGCCCGAGCCCTTGGAGCGTCGACGCAGTGACACGCGCGGCGTCGGGGCGGTCGCCGCTGCCTCACGCATCTGGCGACGGGTCAGGATGACCGTCGGGGTGTCGTCCTCGATCGCGAGGTCGACCGCCCCGGCGGGCGCAGCTCCCCCGAGACCGGACACCGTGCGCGCAGCGCCCCCGCCGGATGCAGCGGACAGGCCCGAGCGGACGACGATCGGGATCGCCCCGGTCTCGACGGCGTGCCACTCCGCCTGCTCGCCGCGCCGTGCGCGAAGCCACAGTCGAATGCCGAGCGCGATTCCCAGCGCCAGCAGGACGGCACCGACCACGACCCCCGGCACGAGCCAGGGGGTCGTCACGGTCTGGGGCCACGACAGCACCACGACGGGCGCCTTCGCGCCCTCACCCACGCCCGAAGCAAGCAGGGTCCAGCGCCCCGTCTGCGGGGTCCAGGTGAGCTCGGCCGTCCGCGCACCGGCAGCCTCGGCCACCCACAGGTCCGACCCGTCGGGGTCGGGAGCGACAATCGCAGCCGGGTCCGCAACGGCGGGCTCTGCGGCCGGGTCCACCGGAGCGGCGGCGTCGGCCGGGGTCGGGCTGCTGGTGGGCGTCGGTTCGGCGGCGCCGATCCGCAGGGTGGTGAGGTCGCTCAGCCCGGAGATGACCGCGTGGGGGTCGGTCCCGACCCAGCCGGCGACATCGGCCTCCTTGCCGATCGCCAGCACGACCTTCGTGCCACCGTTCGCGCGCGCGGTAGCCGTGACGGGAGCGCCACCCAGCTCGAGCACTCCGGGGGCCGTGACGATCAGCGTGCCCGCACTCGTGGGCGTCGTCGAGGCGGTCGCGACGAGCGTGTCATCGGCTCGCCACGCGGTCGCAGAGGCCACCCCGAGACTGATGGAGGCGAGGCCGAACACACCCAGGACGATGGCGACAAGACGTTGCAGCACGCACGAACCCTTCCGACAGATGTCGTTCCAGAATAGGCGAGCCGCGCTCGGGTACGGACCGAACCCTCGATCCCGGGCCTCCGCGGAGCGCGACCGTGGTACTCAGCCCCCCTCTGTCGGCAGATACCCTGGGTGAAGAGGGCCGGTCGGTCTGCCGCCCCAGGGGGATGCTTTCGACCGCGTCCAGACAGCGACACCGTGCGTCCAGGAGGATGTTGTGCCCGACGATCGTTCGCCTTTCCCCGTGGTCAACTTCCGCGGCTACGACCGGGCTCCGGTCGACACCCGCCTCCACGAGCTCGAGCAGGCGCTCGCCGAGGCCCGCGCCCAGGTCGAGTCGCTCGACAGCCGCACGATGCAGGTCGCCGGCGAGCTGTCCGAGGCGCACCGCCAGCTGCGTGAGGCCGAACGGCCGACCTACTCCGGTCTGGGCTCGCGCATCGAAGGCCTGCTGCGGTCCGCCGAGGAGCAGTCGTCCGACGTCGTCGCGCAGGCGAACGCCCAGGCCGCCGATGCGCTGGCACGCGCCAAGCTCGCGTCGGGCCAGCTCCGCGCGCGCGCTGAGAACGAGGTCGCCGAGCTGCTCGCCACGACGCGCCGCGAGGCCGACGAGGTCCGCACCTCCGCGGCCACCGAGGCTGAGAGCAGCCTCACCGCCGCCCAGCGCCGGGCCGAGGAGCTCGTCGGATCCGCCGAGCGCGAGGCAGCCCGCATCCAGAGCGCCGTGACGACCGAGGAGAGCGAGCGCCGCACCGGGCTCGAGCGCGAGCTCGGCACCCTGCGCGCCACGGTCGAGCGCGAGACGACCGAGCTGCGTGTGACCACCGAGCGCACCGCGACCGAGCTGCGCACCACGAGCGAGGCGGAGACGTCGGCACAGCGCGAGCTCGCCGAGCGATACGCGCAGGACCTGCGCCAGAGCGCGGACGCCGACACGACAGCGCTCCGCCAGCGGGTCGGGCACGAGCTCGCCGCCCAGCGGGCCGAGGTCGAAGAGTTCGCCGCGGTGCACCGCTCGTCCGCCCAGTCCGAGGTTGCGGACCTCCACCTGAAGGTCGAAGGGGAGGTCGCCGCGCTGCGGTCCGAGGCCCAGCAGTACGCCGACAGCGTGCGGGCGGCGACCGACCGGGACGTGGCCGCGCTGCAGCAGCGGGCCCGGACCGAGGCCGCCGCGCTGCGCGCCGAGGCCGACCAGTACGCCGGCTTCGTTCGCGCCACGGCCGACCGTGAGGTCGGCGAGCTGCGGTCCGCGATCGGCGATGAGCTGGCCGCCACCCGCGCCGAGGCCGAGCAGGAGCTCGAGGCCCACCAGGCCGACGCGCAGCAGTTCGCCGCCGAGCTCCGGTCGACCGCCGAGCGCGAGACGAACGAGCTGCGCGAGACCACCGAGCTGGCGACGGCGCACCTGAGCCGCACCACGGAGCGGGAGACGACCGAGCTGCGTGAGCTGGTGGCGCGCGAGAGCACCGAACTGCGGTCCGCGGCCGAGCGTGAGAGCGCCGAGCTGCGCGAGACCACCCGGCTCGCGGTCGAACGCCTGCTCACCGAGTCGCAGCGGGCCGCCGCGGAGCTGACGTCGTCGGCCAAGGCCGAGGCCGATGCGGGTCTGCAGCAGGCGCGTCGCGCCCTCGCCGACGCCGAGCTCGAGACGGCGACCAGCCACGAGGCGGCCGAACGCGCGGACGCCGAGCGGCACGAGACCGCTCGCGCCGAGACCGAGCGCCTCGTCAAGGACTCGGAGGCTCACGCCGCCGAGGCCGAGCAGCGCGTCGTCAATGCGCTCGAGAAGGCCGAGCAGGTCCGTCGCGACGCCGACGCCTACGCCAAGGAGCTCCTGTCCAACGCGCGGCACAACGCCGATCGCGTGGTCTCGGAGGCCCGCGAGCACGCCGAGAAGAGCTTGTCCGACGCCATGATCGAGGCCGAGCGCGAGCGCACCACGGCGCAGCGCCAGGTCGAGGACCTGAACCGGCAGCGCGAGGCGACCACCTCCTACCTCGACGAGCTGCGCAACCTGCTCGGGAACGACCCGAGCCCGAGCCGCTCCACGCTCGAGCGGGCGACCCAGAAGGAAGCCAGCTTCGACGCGTCGGTCGCCAAGCGCGGCGCGGCCTCCGCACCCGCGGCGGCGAAGTCGCCGGCGCAGCCCGACGGCCCCGTGCGCATCCCGAAGGGGCGCCCGGCCCCGATCTCGGCCCAGACCCCGCAGGTCCCGGCGAAGGCCGAGGTCCCGAAGACCGACGTCACGAAGACTGACGTCACGAAGGCCGAGGTCACGAAGACCGACGCCGGCAAGGCCGACGCTGCGAAGGCCGCCGAGACCGCACCTGAGGCGGCGAAGGCTGACCAGCCGAAGTCCGACCAGGCCGCGCCGAACCAGGTCAAGCCCGGTCAGGTCGCGGTCGCCGAGTCGACGCACCCGGCCACGGACGACGCGACGGACGGCGCCGTGGACAAGGCCAAGAACGACGCGCCGAACGCGAAGACCTCGGGGAGCGCGAACTCGGCCCGATGAGCGATCTCCCCGCGGGTTCCGCGCCCGACGACGGCGCGACACCCGCGGGAGGATTGCCCGCCGAACGAGGACCCGCCGGGCCAGTGCCCGACGGAGCAGTGCCCGCTGGAGCCGCGCCCGCCGGACCAGTGCCCACCGGGCCAGTGCCCACCGGGCCAGTGCCCGACGACGTCCTGCGCGGCACCTCCGCGCAGGACGCTGGAGCGGCCTGGCGCGAGCGTCGCCGGGACGCTGCGGTCGAGCACGCCGAGGCGCTCGAGCGTCGGCAGGCGGGTGAGTCGCTCCGTGCCCGTGCCCTGATCCAGGAGTTCGTCCGGGCGGCGACCGCGGTGGGCGTGCCGAGCGGGCCCCTGATGGCGCGCAGCTACGACGGCCGCGCGCGGTACCGGACGCCGCTGCGCGGGTGGTACCTGCGGCGCAACCAGTCGGTCGCGGTCGGCACCGACGGCGAGTTCTACGTCCTGACCGTGCCGCCGAGCCTGCGGGCACGGCTACGCGGGGCGAGCCCCCTGCCGAGCGATCCGCCGCTGATCCTGGGCAAGGGCGGCCGCGACGGGGAGTCGATCGACCTCGCGGATGCGCTCGACCGCGCGCTCACCGAGCAGGCGTAGCCCAGCAAGAACGTCAGTCCCGGGCGGCGCGGTGGGCCTGGTCGGCGCGCAGCGCCAGCGCGTCGAGCGCCGCCGCGACGGGTTCCGGGTTCTCGATGCTGCTCATGTGACCGGCCCGGGGCACCACGACGAGGACGACGCTCGCGAGGGCGACCTCGAGGTGATGGGCGGCGGGCAGGGGCGTGATCTGGTCCTCCTCGCCGACCAGCACGAGCGCCGGCGCGCCGAAGCCTCGGAGCACGTCGGTCCGGTCCGGGCGCGTGGCCATCGCCCGCTGGGCCCACGCCACGCCGGCCGCACCCTGGCTGCGGATCCACCCCTCGAGCCGGTCGATCAGCTCCGGCCGCAGGACCAGGCTCGTCTCCCCGAGCAGCGCGCGCCGCATCCCGAGCACCGCATCCACCTCGCCGTCGGCGGTGACGGCCTCGGCGACGCGCAACCGGTTCGCACGCGCGGCGTCGTCGTCGGCCGTGGACTTCGTGTCGAGGAGGCCGAGCCCGGCGACGAGGTCCGGGTGACGCTCGACCAGCGCCATGGCGACGTAGCCGCCCATCGACAGCCCGGCGACGATCGCCCGCTCCACGCCCGCCGCGCGCAGGGTCGCGGCGACGGCGTCGGCCATGGTCTCGAGCGCAGGCTCGACCGGCGCATGGAGCGCGTCGGCGACGTCCTCCCCCGACGGCGACGTGCCGAACCCCGGCAGGTCGGGGGCGAGCACCGTCCGGTCGCCGGGCAGGAGGTCGGTCACGTCGTCCCACATGTGGTGGTCCAGCGGGAAGCCGTGCAGCAGCACGAGGGGCAGCCGCCCGGTCCGCCCGGTGCGGTAGGTGTGCAGGGCGAGCAGGCCGTCGATCGTCACGAGGTCTCCTTGGCAGTCGGCAGCACATGATGGACGATCTCGTCGAGCACGCGCCGCACGGCGCTCTCGCCGACCCAGAGGTGCCCGGCGCCCGCGACGCCGATCACCTCCGCCTGACGCACGCGTGCGAAGCGTTCGCGCGCTTCGGCTGGTCGCAGGAAGTCGTCGAGCTCGGGGACCAGCGCCACCAGCGGCTTGCCGAACTCGTCCCAGGCCGCAAGGTCGGACTCGGCCGCCCAGCGCAACGGCGGGGACAGCAGGATGGCCCCCTCGATCGACGGGTCGCGGCCGTGCATCAGCGCGAGCTCCGTGCCGAACGACCAGCCGACGAGCCAGCGCCGCGGGAGGTCCCGGGCCGCGGCGAACGCCAGCGCGGCCTCGACGTCGAACCGCTCCCCGCGACCGTCGTCGAAAGCGCCCTCGCTCGTGCCGCGCGGCGAGGAGGTGCCGCGGGTGTTGAACCGCAGCACCGCCAGGTTCGCGAGCGCGGGCAGGCGCCACGCCGCCTTGCGCAGGATGTGCGAGTCCATGTATCCACCGTGCGTGGGCAGCGGGTGGAGGGTGATGAGCGTGGCGACCGGCGGGCGATCTGCCGGCAGCGCCAGCTCGCCAACGAGGGTGAGCCCGTCGGCGGTGTGCAGCTCGATGTTCTCGCGGCGCGCGGGCAGCACGGTCAGGGCGCTGAGCTCGATCGCGGCGGAAGGCATCGACGTGAGCCTATCGGCGCCGACCGCGCGCAGCCCAGCACGCCTTGTGCCAGTGCCGTCGGTCCGCGAGCGCCGACTCGGGTCCGAGGATGCCGTCCGACGACCAGGCCACGACGTGGGCCAGGTGCGGCACGATCACCTGCTGGCAACCCGGGCAGCGGAACGACTTGTCGGAGCCGTGCACGTTCTGCACGGTCCAGGACCCGTCGGGCGCGTCCTCGCTGCGGCGCCCGCCGAGCGCGCGCTCCAGATCGAGCGGCGGAGCTTCCTCGCCCCACGGACGACGCTTCGACTTCCGACCGCTGGGCATGCCCCCATTGTCCCCCCTGCCCTCGTCAGGTGGCCGGACCGGTCAGGCCAGCGTGGCGGCCGACTCGACGGGCGGGAGGGTGTGCGTGCGGATGAGCTCGCGGTACCAGTACGCCGAGTCCTTCCAGGTGCGCGCGAGGGTGTCGTAGTCGACGCGGATGAGGCCGAACCGCTTGCTGTACCCGTGGGCCCACTCGAAATTGTCCAGGAGCGACCACGCGATGTACCCGCGCATGTCGACCCCGGCGTCCATCGCGACCCCGACGGCCTCGATGTGGTCGTGCAGGTAGGTCACCCGCCGGGGGTCGTGCACGCGGCCGTCGGCGGCGACCTCGTCGTCGAACGCGGCGCCGTTCTCCGTGATCATCAGCGGCTGGCCCGGGTACGTCGCGTGCAGGCCGACCAGCAGCTCGGTGAGGCCCGCCGGGTCGATGTTCCAGCCCATCTCGGTGTGCGGACCGGGCTGCGCGAGGAACTCGACATCCTCCACCCCGACCCAGGGGGTCGCCTCCGAGTCGCTGTGGCCGTCGTCCTGGCTGCGCTCGCCCTCGCCGGAGAAGTGCCGCACGAGGCCGGTCGAGTAGTAGTTCACCCCGAGGACGTCGATCCGCACCCGGATGACGTCGAGGTCGCCGTCGAGCACGAACGACCAGTCCGTGACTTTCGCGGTGTCGGCGAGCAGGTCGGCCGGGTAGGCGCCGTCGAGCAGCGGACCGAGGAACACCCGGTTGCCGACCGCGTCGATCCGGCGGGCCGCGTCGACGTCCGCGGCCGACGTCGGGTCGGCCGGTCGGGTCACGTGCAGGTTCAGCGTGCTCGAGATCTGCGTGTCGGCGCCCAGGACCCCACGGATCGCCCGAGCGGCGAGCCCGTGCGCGAGGTTGAGGTGGTGCGCGGCGGCGAGCGCCGCGGCGGGCTCGGTCCGCCCGGGGGCGTGCACGCCCGAGGCGTAGCCGAGGAACGCCGTGCACCACGGCTCGTTGAAGGTCGTCCACACCGAGACCCGCGTCCCGAGCTCGCGCGCCATCCGCTCGGCGTACACGGCAAACTTCTCGGCGGTGTCGCGGTTGACCCAGCCGCCCGCGTCCTCGAGCTCCTGCGGCAGGTCCCAGTGGTACAGCGTCACGACCGGCGCGATCCCGGCGGCGAGCAGCTCGTCGACGAGGTCCGAGTAGAAGGCGATGCCCTCGGCGTTGAACTCCCCCGAGCCGCCCGGCTGCACGCGCGACCACGAGATCGAGAACCGGTACGCGCCGAGGCCGAGCGTCGCCATCTGCGCGACGTCCTCACGCCAGAGGTGGAAGTGGTCGTCGGCGACGTCTCCCGTGTCACCGTCACGCGTCCGGCCCGGGGTGTGCGAGAACGTGTCCCAGATGGACGGCGTGCGGCCGCCCTCGCTCACCCCGCCCTCGATCTGGTACGCGGCGGTCGCCGAGCCCCACAGGAAGGTCGCGGGGAACGTGCGTGCAGTGCTCATCGTCAGTACGGTCCTTCGTTGCAGGGCGAGGTCGTGGATCGGGGTCAGAGCGTGAGCTCGAGTCGAGTGGCACCCGGATCAGCACAGACGGTAGTCGAGCCGGGCCCCATGACCCGCGCCGACCAGGGGCCGACGGCGCCCGCGGCCTCGACCAGCACGCGCGCGCCGGTCCGGGTGACGGTGAACGTCGCCGCCACGGCTCCCCCGAGGGCGGGGACCTCGACGACGACCCGCGACCCGTCGGCGAGCTCGTACAGGTCCAGCCGGACCCCGTCGGCGTAGTCGTAGTCGGGCCGGTCGGTGCGCGCCCCGATCGGGAGCACGGTGCCCGGCCGAACGAGCAGGGGCAGCGAGTCGAGCGCGTGCCGCTCGGCGACCCAGCGCGGTCCGGTGACCTGGGTGCCCGTGAGCAGGTGGGTCCACGTCCCGTCCGGGACGTAGTACTCGGTGTCGCCGGCCGCCGAGAACACCGGCGCCACGAGCAGGGCGTCGCCCAGCATGTACTGCGTGTCGAGCGAGGCCGCCGCGCGGTCGGCCGGGAACTCGAGCAGCATCGGGCGCATCATCGGCGTGCCGGCGGTGTGCGCCTCGCCCGCGACGCGAGCCAGGTAGGGCATGAGCGAGAGCTTGAGCTTCGTGAACCTGCGGGTCAGGTCGACCGCCTCGTCGTCGAACGCCCAGGGCACCCGAACCGAGCCGGAGCCGTGCAGCCGGCTGTGCGAGGACAGCAGCCCGAACGCCAGCCAGCGCTTGAACACCGCGGGGTCGGGGTGCCCTCGAACCCGCCGATGTCGTGGCTCCAGTACCCGAAGCCCGACAGGGCCAGCGACAGGCCACCGCGCAGCGTCTCGGCCATCGCCTCGAACGTCGAGTAGCAGTCGCCGCCCCAGTGCACCGGGAGCTGCTGGCCGCCGGCGGTGGCGGATCGCGCGAACAGGACCGCGTCACCCGGGCCGCGACGCTCGACGAGCAGGGCGAAGACGCACTTGTTGTACAGCTGCGCGTAGTAGTTGTGCATGCGCTGCGGATCCGAGCCGTCGTGCCAGACGACGCCGTCGACGGGGATGCGCTCGCCGAAGTCGGTCTTGAACGCGTCCACGCCCATCCCGAGCAGCCGATCGAGCTTGCCGGCGAACCATGCGGCCGCCGCCGGGTTGGTGAAGTCGACCAGCCCCATGCCCGCCTGCCACTGGTCCCACTGCCAGACCGAGCCGTCGGTCCGTTTCACCAGGTACCCGGCGGCCGCGCCCTCGGCGAACAGCGGCGAGCGCTGCGCGATGTACGGATTGATCCAGACGCAGATCTTCAGGCCGCGCGCCCGCAGCCGGGCGAGCATCCCCTCGGGGTCCGGGAACGTGCGCGGGTCCCACTCGAAGTCGCACCAGTTGAACTCGCGCATCCAGAAGCAGTCGAAGTGGAACACCGACAACGGCAGGTCACGCGCGGCCATCTCGTCGATGAAGCCCGAGACGGTCGCCTCGTCGTAGCTCGTGGTGAACGACGTCGACAGCCACAGCCCGAACGACCACTCCGGCACGCGCGCCGGGCGACCGGTCAGGGCCGTGTACTTGCGCAGCACGTCCTTCGGCGTCGGGCCGTAGATCACGAAGTACTCGAGCGACTCGCCGCGCACCGAGAACTGGGCGCGCGAGACGTGCTCGGACGCGATCTCGAACGAGACGAGCTCGGGGTGATTGACGAACACCCCGTACCCGCGGTTGGTGAGGTAGAACGGCACGTTCTTGTAGGCCTGCTCGCTCGACGTACCGCCGTCGGCGTTCCAGATGTCGACGCTCTGGCCGTTCTTGACGTACGGCCCGAACCGCTCGCCGAGGCCGAACACGTTCTCCCCCACGCCCAGGGTGAGCTGCTCGTGGACGTAGCGCGCGCCGTCGTCGGCCGCCACGATCCCGGTGCCCTTGTGCGGGCTCGAGGTGAGCAGGTCGCCGTCGGCCTCGAAGTCCACGCGCCACCCGGCGCCGCGGTGCACCCGGACCGACAGCGCCCCCGAGGTGAGCACCCCGGCGGCGTCGTCGATCGCGATCTTGACCGGGACGCGCTCCTGCCCACCCAGCACGAAGGCCGGACCGGGGTCGAAGACGCCGACGTGGTGCTCGATGCGGACGCGGATCACGTCGTCCATCGGCGCGCTGTAGGTCAGGGTCACCACGGGACGGTTGAGCGTGTCCCCGCGTCCGGTGATCGGGGCGGTCGGCGCGTAGACGGTCATCGCGTCGTCGCCCGACCAGATGTCGTAGGCCTGGGCCGGGTGCAGCGGGTGCATCCCGGCACGGACTTTCCAGTAGCCGTCGGTGAACTTCATGTCTGTGCCATCCCGTGTGTCCTGGGTGCTGCGTGCTGGGTGCTGCGTGCTGGGTGCTGGGTGCTACGTGCTGCGCAGGTGAGCTACTTGACCGCGCCGGCGGTGATGCCGCGCGTGAGCGTGCGCTGGAAGATGAAGAAGAAGATGACCGCGGGCAGCAGGCTGATCAGCGAGCCGGCGTTGATCGTCGGGGCGTCCATCAAACGGTCGCCCTGCAATGAGGCCAGCGCCACCGGGATGGTCTGGGTCGCGTTGTCGATCAGCATGACCAGCGGGATGAAGAACTCGTTCCAGGTCCAGATGAAGAAGAAGATCACCAGCACCGACAGCGTCGGCCGGCTGATCGGGAAGACCACCTTCCACAGGACCTGCCACTTGCTGGCGCCGTCGAGCGCCGCGGCCTCGAGCACCGACGGCGGGAACGTGGCCAGGACGGAGGACAGCAGGTAGGTGCCGAACGCGCTCTGGATCACGGTGAAGATGATGATGACGGACCACTGGTTGTTGTACAGCCCGACCTGCTTGGCCAGGTAGTACAGCGGGTAGATCAGCGTCTCCTGCGGCAGCATGTTCGCGAGCAGGAACGCCCCGACGATCCACAGCCGGCCCCGGATGCGGCCGATCCCCAGCGCGTAGGCGTTGAGCAACGAGATGAACGTCGCTCCGATCGCGACCGCGCCGCTGATCCAGATCGAGTTGACCAGCTTCTCGGGGAAGTTGACCCGGTTCCAGAAGTTGACCAGACCGTCGAAGTACAGGTGCGACGGCAGGCTCACCGGCCCGTTGGCCGCGTAGTCGGCGGGCGACTTGAACGCGTTCAGCAGCATGATCACGAACGGGATCATCATCGCCAGCGCGACGAGGAGCGCGAGCGCGAGGATCAGCCAGCGGAGCTTTCCCTGCTGGAAGCGGGTACCGCGCCGGGCCGAGGTGGCCGACGACGATCCGCCGTCGGCCGGGCGGGCGTCGTGGGCGGCGGGCAGCACCGCAGAGTCGGTCGCCATGTCAGATGCCCTCCTTGCGTTCGCTCGCGGCCTGGGCCCGGATGAACACGACCGAGACGATCACGACGATGATCGTCAGCACCGTCGCGATCGAGGCGCCGTAGCCGACCTGGGACTTGGGAAAGAAGTTCTGGTAGGAGAAGTACGACGGCACGTTGGTCGTGTTCTCCGGGCCGCCCTTGGTCAGCACGTAGATCGGGCCGAAGACCTTCAGCGCGGCGATCGTGCAGGTCAGGGTGACGACGAACGTCTCCGGCTTGATCTGCGGGAGGGTGATCGCCTTGAACCGGGCGACCCAGCCGGCGCCGTCGAGCTCGGCGGCCTCGTACAGCTCGGGGTCCACGCGCTGGAGCGCCGCCATGAAGATGACGACCGGGTAGCCGACCTGGACCCAGATCATCACGAGCATGACCGTCGGCATGGCGGTCGTGGTGTCGCCGAGCCAGTTCAGTGCGAGCGAGTCCAGGCCGATCTGGCGCAGGAAGACGTTGAGCGCGCCGGTCTGCGGGTTGAGGATCCAGCCCCACAGGATGCCGGCGACGGCGACCGGGAGGATCTGCGGCAGGTAGTACGTCGCGCGCAGGGCGCTGGCGACGTGGCCGTTGAACCGCTTGCCGAGGTAGTCGAACAGGACCGCCGCGAGCAGCATGCCGAGCAGGGTCGGGACGACGACCATCGCCACGATCATCGCGATCGAGTTGCGGAACGAGAGCCAGAACGTCTCGTCGCTCATCAGGCGGGTGTAGTTGTCGATCCCGATCCATCGCGGGGTGCCCAGACCGGGCCACTTCGTGAAGCTGAGGTACAGGTTCATGCAGAACGGCACGACGATCACGGCGAGGAACAGCAGGCCGCCGGGGATGAGATAGGCCCAGTACACGGCCCGGCCGGAGCCGCGCCTGGTGCGGTCCCCCGCCGCGAGCCGCCGGCGCGTGGTCGCGCCCGGGGCCGAAGTTGTCGCCATGATGGCCGTGCCTTTCGTCTGCGTGCGGGGAGGGACCTCGTGGCGCCGGACGGCGCAGGGGGCTGCCGGCGCCACGAGGAGGTGAGGGACTTGTCAGCCGATGTTGGCGACGCCGTCGTCGTAGGCGGTGCCGATCTGGCTGAGCACGCCCGCCGGGTCCGTGGACTGGTTGATCAGCGACTGGAAGCCGGCGACCAGGACGTCGTAGTAGCCGGGGACCGGCCAGTCCGGGTAGAACGCGAGCCCGTCGTTGTCGAGCACCTCGTTGAACGCCGTGATGAGCTCCTGGCTCTTCGGGTCCGTGATGTCCGCAGCGTTCGCAGCGACCGGCAGGCCGCCGTTGTTGCCGAGGATCGCCTGGATCTCGGGCCGCATCGTGATGTCGATGAAGTCGTAGGCGAGGTCCTTGGCCTTGGAGTTCTGGGGCACGACCCAGAGGTTGCCCGACGAGCCCGCGTTGAGCTTGTTGCCCGGGAAGTTGAAGATGCCCCAGTCGGTCCCGGCCATGTCGGTGACGAAGCGGCCGTACCACCAGCTGCCCGAGACGAACATCGGCGAGGTGCCGTTGATGAAGCTCAGGCCTGCGTCCTCGGCCTTCAGGCTCGACGAGTCGGCCGCGATGTAGCCCTTCTTGACCCACTGGTCGAAGGTCTCGGCGCCGTACTTGAGCGGGTCGGCGGTGAAGTCGACCTTCTCGCTGTAGGTCTGGTAGGCCGTGACGAAGTTCCGGTCCGCCTTGCTCAGCGCGAGCTCGTAGTACAGCTGGCCGGCCGGGTACTCCGCGCCGGACATGGCGAGCGGCGTGACGCCGGCGGCCTTGAAGGCGTCGAGGTCCGCGGTGAACTCCTCGAACGTCGTCGGCACGGCGAGGTTCTTCTCGGCGAACATCGCCTTGTTGTAGTAGACGGTGACGAACTCGCCGTAGTTCGGGACGCCATACCAGTTGCCCGAACCCATGACGCCCTTGTCGTCGTAGCGCGCGGTGGTCTGCAGGCTCGCGGCGAGCTTGGTGTCCCAGCCGCGGGACTTGGCCTCGGCAGTCAGGTCGGTGAGCAGGCCCTGCGAAGAGAGCAGGCCCGCGGTCGCGTTGCCCTTGTTGTACTCGAGCAGGTCCGGGCCCTCGTCCGAGCTGAGCACCATGCCGGCGGTCTGCTGGATCTGCTCGAACGCCTTCTGCTCGAACTCGACCTTGACACCGGGGTGCTCGGTCTCGAAGACCTTGATGGACTCGTCCCAGGCCTTGCCCATCGCGCTGTCG
This sequence comes from Pengzhenrongella phosphoraccumulans, assembly GCF_045689905.1. Lineage (NCBI taxonomy): Bacteria > Bacillati > Actinomycetota > Actinomycetes > Micrococcales > Pengzhenrongella > Pengzhenrongella phosphoraccumulans. The sequence continues at coordinate 940,655 of NZ_CP144210.1, forward strand.
GCACCTTCGTAGTGCCACAGCTTGAGCGTCTTGGCGCCCGACGACGCCCCGTCCGCGGCGGTGTCCGACGAGCCTGTGCCCCCGCAGGCGGTCAGGACGAGGGGCAGGATCGCCAGGGCGGCGATCAGACCCGCTTTGCGATTGCGCAACATGTACGTCTCCTCATTGAGTGTCGATCTTCAGTGGTCGAACGGGACTGGTGCGAGATGAGCGGCGCGTCAGCGCCGCTCGAGAAGTTGCGGGCGGCGCGTCAGCGCCGCTCGGGAGGAACCGGGCCGGTGCTTGCGCCGGGTTCGAGGTGGCAGGGCAGCAGGACGGGGCCGGCGACACGGCTGCCGTCGACGTGCAGCAGGGCGAGCAGGGACTCGACCCCGAGGCGGCCGAGCTCGGCCCCCGGGGCGTGCATGGTGGTCAGGGGCGGGTTGCTCATGGCGCCGACGCCGGGCGAGGTCACGATCGCCAGCACCGAGACGTCTCGCGGGATCCGCAGGCCCCTCGACTGCAGCTCGACCGCGGCACCGAAGGTCGCGATCTCGTTCATCGTGATGACGGCCGTGAGGCCCAGTTCGCGCGCCAGCAGCGCCGACATCGCCGCGCGACCCGCGGCCGGGTTCTCGTCGCACAGGACCGCCTGCGGCTCGAGGCCGCGCCGGCGCATCGCGGCCGCGTAGCCGTCGTCGGCCCGGACGGTCGGCCCGTACCCCTCGGCACGGCTGGCCGCGGAGTGGTTGAGGAACGCGATCTTCTCGTGGCCGAGCCCGGCAAGGTGCGCGACGGCGTCCTCGGTCGTCTGGGTGAAGTCGATGTCGACGTAGCTCAGGTCGGCAACCTGCTCGGTCCGGCCGATCATGGTGAACGGCACGCCGGTCGCGCGCAGCGCCTCGACGCGCGGGTCCTCGAGCAGGACCTCCATGAGCAGCACGCCGTCGGCCTGGCCCTGCTTTGCGAGATCGCTGATCTCACGCGGCTGGTTCGCACCGAGCGGCCACAGGACGAGCTGGTAGCCGTGCTTGCTCGCGGTCTCGGCCGCGCTCGCGACGAACTCGCTGACGGTGCCGCCGAGGCCCTGCTGCATGGCGGGGAAGGTCAGCGCGAGCACGTGGGTGCGCCGGCTCGCCAGGCTGCGGGCTGCGGCGTTGCGCTGGAACCCGAGCTCGGCCATCGCTGCCTCGATGCGGGACTTGGTGGCGGCGGACACGGGCCGCGCATCGCTCAGCGCGTACGAGACCGTGCTGAGGGAGACGTTCGCGAGACGTGCGACGTCCTGCATCGTTGCCATCTCAGCCTCCATTGGCCGGTCGCGGGTGCGAGGTGCGGGTCGAACGGGTGTCGAAGCGCTTCGTCGAAGCGCTTCGATGAATTGAATCATCCACCATACAAATGGGATTCGTCAACCCCCCGGAGCGGTCGGGTCTGCGCCGAGGGCCGCGGCGCGCGCCGGAGTTCGCCGGTGCGGGGTGACTTCGCTGGTCGGGACCAGCGAAGTCACCCCAGACCGGCGAACTGGCCGCGCCGGTGGACTGACCTGGCCTGCGGACCTCCCCCGTCAGCTCAGGGCGCGCGCGCGAACGTGCTCGTGGACGGCGGCCAGGCGGTCGGGGTGGGCCGACTCGCCCCGCAGGCCCTCGATGACGAGGCCGTCGACGTCGATCGCCTCGACGGCGTGCGCGAAGCTCTCGGGGCGGGCCGCCCACACGACCTCGCAGTTGCGCAGCGTGACGTCCGTGGCGGTGTCGATGTGGAAGCCGCTGGTCGGGCAGGGATAGATCTGCTCCCCGGAGTAGGGCCTGCGGTCGTACTCGCCGCCCGGCCAGGACGTCCAGCGGTCAAGCTCGACCCGCACCCCGTCCAGCACGATGCCCTCGATGAGGTCGGGCGTCAGCGCTGAGATGAACACCCCGTTCTCGGACCGGGCGAGGATGTTGCGGAACCGGACGTTCTTGATCCGACCGACCTTGTCGTGCCACGGGAACGCGGAGACGTAGATCGGCTCGCCGTGCCCCCACCAGTCGTTCGCGAAGTGGCGGGTCTCGACGATGCAGTCGGTGAACAGGATGTTCTCGAAGGTGCCCTCCTGGCCGAGGTTCACGGACAGGCCCCGGTGGGAGGACCGGATAACGCAGTTCGACACGACGACGTTGCGGATGTCCTCGACGGCGTCGACCCCGACGACGATCGCGCTCGACGTGGACTGCAGCGTGCAGTTCGTGATGACGATGTCTTCGGTGGGCCCGTACCCGCTGAACTCCTCGCACGTCTTCAGCGAGATCGCGTCGTCCCCCGCCGAGATCTCGCAGTCGCTGATCCGGACCTGCCGGCAGCGGTCGAGATCGATCCCGTCCGCGTTCGGGTACTTGAGATCGGTGTCCACGCGGATGCCGGTGATGACCGCCCGGTCGACCCCGGTGAGCCGGATGCACCACAGGCCCGCGTCCGTGAACGTCGTGTCCCGCAGCAGCACGTCCTGGCAGTGGAGGAAGAACACCGTGAACGGCCGCGCGTTGGGGCAGCGGTAGATGTGTCCGGTGTCGGACTCGATGAAGTGGCGCCCGCCACCGCGAACCTCGCCGGCCCCGGTGAGGGCGATGTTCTTGGCGTCCCGAGCCCCGATCAGGATGAAGGCGTCATCGTTCTCGTCGTCGAGCTCCCCGGCGGACAGCGCCGACACCCGGAACCGTTCGGTGTAGTCCGCGCGCACCCCGCTGCCGTCGAGGACCGCCCCCCGCTCGAGGTGCAGGTCGACGTTGGTCTTGAGCATGATCGAGCCGATCAGGAACACCTGGCCGCTCGGCACCACGACCCGCCCCCCTCCGGCCGCGGAGCACGCGTCGATGGCGGCCTGGACTGCGGGCGCGTCGTTGGTGACCCCGTCGCCGACGGCGCCGAAGTCGAGGATGTTGACAGTGCTCACGATTCTCCTGGTGACGAGTGGCGCGGCCGGGCCGACTTGGTGAAGCGGCCTGCGGCGCGGAGGATGACCTCAGCCCTCGGTGCATCGTTGCCCGAGGATCCGTAGAGGCGGTAGGTTTACTTAAGTTACTTAACTAAGTTGCTATGTCGTCAAATCAACCGTCCGCGTCGGTGATGTCAAAGTCGAGCGCGGGACCTTCCCCGCTCGACCTTCCCCGCTCGAGAAATGACGCTCCAGATGCCCCTGTTCGACCTCGACCCGACTGCGCTCACGACCTACCTTCCGGAGCTCGACGAGCCCGCGGACTTCGACACCTTCTGGGCCGACACGCTCGACCAGACGGCCGCGTTCGACCTGAACCTCACGGTGCGGCCGGTCGACACCGGGCTCGCCCTGGTCGACGTGTTCGACGTCGAGTTCGCCGGCTTCGGCGGCCACCCCATCAAGGCCTGGCTCACGCGGCCGGCCCGCGGCACGGCCGCTGCGGCACGGACGGACCTGCCGGCCGTCGTCGAGTACAACGGCTACGGCGGTGGGCGCGGCCTGCCGCACGAGCGCCTGGGCTGGGCCGCCGCCGGGTACGTGAGCCTGTTCATGGACACACGCGGCCAGGGCAGCGGCTGGGGCAGCGGCGGCGAGACGCCCGACCCGGTCGGCTCGGGCCCCGCGACGCCGGGCTTTATGACCCGCGGCATCCTCGACCCCGCCGCGCACTACTACCGGCGCGTCTACACCGACGCCGTCCGTGCGGTCGAAGCCGTCCGGGCGATCGACGGCGTCGACCCGGCGCGCGTCGCGGTGACCGGCGGCAGCCAGGGCGGCGGGATCACGCTCGCCGCCGCCGGACTGGTCCCCGGCCTGCTCGGGGTCATGCCGGACGTGCCGTTCGGCTGCCACTACCGCCGCGCCGTCGACGTCTCGGACCGCGCGCCGTACACCGAGATCACCAACTACCTGTCGGTGCACCGCGCGCACGCGGCCGCAGCGTTCCGCACGCTCTCGTACCTCGACGGCGTCAGCTTCGCGCGCCGAGCGACCGCGCCGGCGCTGTTCTCGGTCGGTCTCATGGACCCGATCTGCCCACCCTCTACGGTGTACGCGGCGTACAACCACTACGGGTCGCTCGCCGGCGGGGTCGACAAGGACATCGAGGTCTACCCGTTCAACGAGCACGAGGGCGGCGGCGGGCACCAGTTCACCCGCCAGCTCCCGTGGCTCGCGGCGCTCGCCGATCAGACCAGCTCGACCAGCTCAACCAGCCCTACGGACGAAGGAAACCGATGACCGCCTGGACCGACCGCCCGAGCCACCAGGCCTGGCTGCGCACCGAGTCGCTACGACTCCTCGACTTCGGCCGCGGCGTCGTCCCCACGACGCGCGGGGCCGGCTGGCTGGACGACGACGGCGTGATCGACCCGGCCCGCGGCATCTTCACCTGGATCACCGGTCGCACCGCGCACGTCTACGCGCTGGGCCACCTGCTCGGGGTGCCCGGCGCCGGCCCGGTCGCGACGCGCGCCATCGCGGCGCTGCGGACCTCGCTGCACGACGACGAGTTCGGCGGCTGGTACGCCTCGCTCGCCCCCGACGGCACGCCCGACACGACCAAGAGCGCCTACGCGCACGCGTTCGTCGTGCTCGCCGCGTCGACGGCGGTCGTGGCGAAGATCGACGGCGGCCGCGAGCTGCTCGACGACGCCCTCGCCGTGCTCGACGAGCGGTTCTGGGAGCCCGGGGCCGGGCTGAGCACCGACGAGTGGGACCGCACCTGGACCACGCTCGACCCGTATCGCGGCGTGAACGCGAACATGCACACGGTCGAGGCCATGCTCGGGGCCGGCGACGCGACCGGCGACGTGCGCTGGTACGAGCGGGCCGCCAGCATCGCCGACCACGTCGTGACCTGGGCGAGCGCCAACCACTGGCGCATCCCCGAGCACTTCGACGCCGACTGGGTGCCGCAGCTCGAGCTCAACGCGGACAAGCCCGGCGACCCGTTCAAGCCGTACGGCGCGACGATCGGTCACGGCCTGGAGTGGTCCCGCCTGCTGCTGCAGGTCGACGCCGCCCTGCCGGGGCGGTCGCCCGGCACGCTGATCCCCGCCGCACGCGCGCTGTACGACGGCGCCGTCCGCGACGGCTGGGCCGTCGACGGTGCCCCCGGGTTCGTCTACACGACCGACTGGACCGGGGCGCCGGTCGTGCGCACCCGCATGCACTGGGTCGTCGCCGAGGCGATCGGCGCGGCCGCCGCACTGCACCAGGCCACGGGCGAGGCGCGCTACGCCGAGGACTACACCCGCTGGTGGGACTACGCCGGCGACGTCGTCATCGACCGCGCCCGCGGGTCGTGGCACCACGAGCTGGACACGACGAACGCGCCGAGCGCCGAGGTGTGGCCAGGCAAGCCGGACCTGTACCACGCGTTCCAGGCCACCCTGCTGCCGCTGCTCCCCCTCGCGCCGGGTCTCGCCGTCGCGGTGCGCGACGGCCTGACGATCGCCTAGGCGGAGGCGGGCTCCGGCGCGGGGCCGACCCCGCGCCGGGGCGCCGATCGAGACGGTTCAGCCGCGCGTACGCGCCGCCCGCCAGGAGCAGCTCCTCGTGGCTGCCCGACTCGACGACCCGACCGTGCCCCATCACGACGATGCGGTCGGCGCCGCGGACCGTCGAGAGCCGGTGGGCGACGACGAAGGTGGTCCGCCCCTGCATCAGCCGGGCGAGCGCCTCCTGCACCTCGTGCTCGGACGCCGGGTCGAGCGCGGAGGTCGCCTCGTCGAGGACGAGAACGCGCGGGTCGCGGATCAGGGCCCGGGCGATCGCGAGCCGCTGGCGCTGCCCACCGGACAGGCTCGCCCCACGCTGACCGATGACCGCGTCCAGCCCGCCCATCTCGGCGACGAAGTCGGCGGCATTCGCGGCCGCGAGCGCCTCGCGAACGTGGCCGTCGGTCAGCTCGCGCTGACCGTAGGTCACGTTGTCGCGCACCGTGCCCTCGAACAGCAGGGAGTCCTGCGGAACGACGGCGAGGAACTGCCGGTAGGTGCGGCGATCCAGGTCCCGCAGATCGACGCCGTCCAGCAGGATCCGCCCGACGGTCGGTGACATGAAGCCGATGACGAGGTTGAGCAAGCTCGACTTCCCCGAGCCCGACTGCCCGACGAAGGCGACCGTCTCGCCCTCGTGGACCTCGAGGTTGACGTCGACGAGCGCGGCCTCGACCGCACCGGGGTAGGTGAGCGAGACGTGCTCGAGGGTGATCCGCCCGGCCACCGCCGAGACCGCCTGCTTTCCCTCGTTGTCCTCGAGGTCCGACTCCGTGAGGACCTCCCCCATCGACTTGATCGACTCCAGACCCTTCGCCAGCAGGGGTGCGAGGCCCAGCAGCACCGTGACGGAGCCGGTGAGCGCGACGAAGTAGCTGGACAGCAGCACGACGTCGCCCGCGGTGAGGTCGAGCACCCCGGTACGGGCGGCCCAGGCAGCGGTGATCAGGCACGCGGCGCTGAGCAGCTGGAACAGCACCCATGCCACCGCGCCGAACCGCCCGTTGAGCACGTCGAGCCGCACGCCCTCGTGGCGCACGTGGTCCAGGGTCAGCCCCATCCGGGCGAGCTCATCGGTCTCGACGCCGTGGGCGCGCGTGATCGGGATGAGGTGCGTCATCTCGCTCACGCGAGCGGACATGTGCTCCACCTCGTGCCGGAAGGCCTGGTTCCGCACGCTCATGCTCCGGCGCGTCACATGGATGAGCGCCGCCGAGGCCGGGACCGCGATGAGGAAGACGGGGAGGAACGCGGGCACCCGGATCGCCGTGAGCACGACCGCGCCTACCAGGGTGGTCAGCGCGGCCATCCCCGAGTCGAACACCTGCCGCGAGGTCTCGACGACATTCTCGACGTCGCGGATCACCTTGGCCTGCAGCACGCCGGCGCTCATCTTGCGGTGGTAGCCGACGGAGAGCTGCTGGAGCCGTTCGCACAGGGCGGCTCTCAGCTGGGTCTCGACCGTGCGCACGGCCAGGCTCAGTCGCCCCACGTAGACCAGCGTCAGCGGGATGTTCTGCAGGATCAGTGCGGCCATAACCGCGGCGTTGACCCACAGCACCGACACCGGCTTCGCCTGCACGACGGCGTCGATCACGTTGGCGGTGAGCAGCGGCATCACCCAGACCGGCGAGTGCTTGCACGCGAACGCGACCCCCGCCCACACCAGCCGCCCACGCTGCCCCGAGTAGAGCCGTAGGGCGGTCCTGGCGGGATGGTTGCCGTCGAAGCCCGCCACGACCCCGCTCACCGCGAGGGTTCCAGCGTTGGGCGCCCATCGACGACCGGGATCCGCTGGGACGAACGCCGCGGCGCGAGCCCGCTCTGCAGCACGAGCGCGGCTCCCCCGATCGCCGCGGCCTCCGAGGCGTGGGGGGAGATGACGACGGCGACCTGGTGGCTGGCTCGGGCGAAGAACGAGCGCGTGAGCTGTGCGCGGATCGCGGGGACGTAGAGCGACCCCGCCAACGCGAACGACGGCCCGGTGAGGACGATCTCGTCGAGGTCGAGGATGTTCGCAAGCGCCTGCGCCGCCACGGCGATGTACGCCGCAGACCGCAGCAGGAGGGTCCGGGGCACCCCCTCACCGCGGGTGGCGTCCCGCGCGAGCATGGCGAAGTCCCCGGCCACGCCGCGGCCCGGCAGCTTGAGGCCGGCAGCACGGGCCGCGGCGACGACGGCCGCAGGGCCCGCGAGCGCCTCGACGCACCCCTGCCCGCCGCACCAGCAGGCCGGGCCGTCGATGTCGATGCAGACGTGACCGACCTCGCCCGTGTTGCCGGTCGCGCCGCGATAGACGTCGCCGTTCACCATGATCCCGGCACCGATCCCGGTGCCCATGTAGAGGGCGGCGAAGCACGTGCTGGTCTCGATCGGTCCGGACCAGTACTCGCCGATGGCCGCCGCCGTGGCGTCGTTCTCGAGCAGTACGGGCAGTCCGGCGGCCTCCTGCAGCGCATCGGCGAGCGGGAACCCGGTCCAGGCCTCCATCACCGGGGGCGTCAGCACCATCCCGATCGAGCTGGTGATCGGCCCGGGCGAGACGACGCCGAGCCCGAGCAGCCGATCAGGGTCGACGCCGATCCGGGCGACGAAGGTCGTCAGCTCGGCCGCGATGCGTGCGACGACGACCTCGGGGGAATCGGCGCCCGCACCCGGCCGGCGCCAACGGCCGACCACGGCGCCGCCCAGGTTCGACAGGACGTACGTGATGCCGGCGTGGTCCAGGTGGATCCCGACCGCGAACCGCGCGTCGAGGTCCAGCGAGAGGAACACGGCAGGCTTGCCGCCCGTCGACTCGGCCCGACCCGACTCGACGACCAGGCCGTCGTCGATCAGGCGGCGCACCACGGTCGACACGGTCGCACCGGTCAGCCCCGTCTCACGGGTCAGCTCGACCCGGCTGATCTGCCCGGCGGCTCGGATGGAATCGAGCAGGGCGGCGCGGCTCGATCGGTGTGCCGTGCCGACGCCGGTCGGGTTGCTCACTGTTCCTCCTGGTCGCCCCACGTGCCCGGACCTACGGTAACGGTTCGGCCACAGCGGACGCCGGTTCGCCGCGCCCGCTTGACTTACTTAGTTTGTCGATCTAAGAATGTAACAGGAGAAGGACCGAGCTTCGGTCCGCGGCGACGCAGCCCTCCCCCGCCAGCACGGAGTAGTGCCGGCCCGTCGAGAGGATCATCGATGTCCCCAGTACGACGCGGGCGGTTCGCTGCCGCCACCGCAACGGCAGCTCTGCTCGCCTTGACGGCGGCGTGCTCAAGCTCCGGCGCTGATAGCCCCGCCGCCTCGAGCGACGGTGCACCGTCCGGGCCCATCACGGTCCTCACCAACCGCACCGACCTCGTGGACACCACGTTCGCGGACTACGCCAAGACGTTCGAGGCGAAGTACCCGGACGTCAAGGTCACCTTCGAGGCCGTCACGGACTATGAGGGTGAGGTCAAGACCCGGATGAACACCAAGGACTACGGCGACGTCCTGCTGATCCCGAACAGCGTCGGCTCGACCGACCTCCCCAGCTTCTTCGAGCCACTCGGCAAGAGCGACGAGCTCGCCAAGACCTACCGGTTCACCGGCGAGCAGGCGACCGACGGCACGACCTACGGCCTCGCCACGTTCGGCAACGCGAACGGCATCGTCTACAACAAGGCGGTCTTCACCGCGGCCGGCATCACTGCGCTGCCCAAGACGACCGAAGAGTTCATCACCGACCTGCAGGCGATCAAGGACACAACCGACGCCGTCCCGCTCTACACGAACTACAAGGACGGTTGGCCGCTGAGCTGGCCGCAGAACATCATGGGCGCCTTCACCGGGGACAAAGAGGCGCTCGTGAAGATGAGCGAGTCCGACGCGCCCTGGACGAAGGGCGAGGAGAAGTACACCGCCGACTCGCTGCTCTACGACATCGCGGCCGCCGGGCTCATCGAGGATGACCCGACCACGACGAACTGGGAGAACTCGAAGAACCTGATCGCGACGGGCAAGATCGCCACCATGGTGCTCGGGTCCTGGGCGCTGCCGCAGATGCAGGAGGCGGCCACGACCGCCGGGAACGACCCGGCCGACATCGGCTTCATGCCGGTTCCGGTCCAGGTGGACGGGGCGTTCCACTCGCCCGTCGGCGGCGACTACAAGATGGGCATCAACATCAACTCGGAGCACAAGGCGGCGGCGCGCGCCTGGCTCGACTGGTTCATCGCCGACTCGGGCTACTACGAGGTCGCCGGTGCGCTGCCGACCGTGGCGAGCCAGCCCGCTCCGGCCAGCCTCAAGGAGTTCGAGGCGACGGGCGTGAAGTACGTCGAGATGACCCCCGCGCCGATCTCCACGGTGATCGACAACGCGGCCGAGATCGGGATCACGCAGCCCGACTACTACCGCCTGCTGGTCGACTCGGCACGCGGCGCATCGAGCGAGACGAAGGACCAGATCTTCGCGGGCCTCAACACCAAGTGGGCAGACGCCCGGGCGCAGGTCGGCTGACCTGACGACCGGTGGTGCGGGCCGCGCTCTCGCCGGCCCGCACCACCGGTGCACCACCCGCAACCGTCCGTCCGACCAGATCCGCCCGAGGAGCCACCGATGACCGGAGCCACCACCACGGTCGAGTCCCGCCCGAGAAGCACCAAGTTCGGGTTCACCCGACGCACCGAGCGGTCGACCCCGCCAGGCACTCGCTCGGGCTCCAAGGGCTGGGCCATCACGCCGTGGCTGTTCCTCATCGTCCCGCTCGGGTTCCTCATCGTGTTCACCTACATCCCGGTGGTGAACATGTTCTGGTACTCGATCACGGACTGGAACGGCCTGAGCAAGGACAAGACCTACGTCGGCCTGGCGAACTACCAGGAGTTCTTCACCCGGCCTCAGCTGTTCCGCGTCTTCTTCGTGAGCCTGTACTACCTCGGCGCCTCGGTGATCCAGATGGCGCTGGCGCTCTACTTCGCGACCATCCTCAGCTTCAGCACCCGGTTCAAGAACCTGTTCAAGGGGATCCTGTTCTTCCCGTACCTGATCAACGGCGTGGCCATCGCGTTCATCTTCCTGTACTTCTTCCAGCCGGGCGGGACGCTGGACTCGCTGCTGGGGCTGGTCGGTGTGACCGGTGCAGACGGCACGATGCCGCAGTGGCTCGGCAACCCGGACCTCGCGAACTTCTCGCTCGCCGGGACGTCGGTCTGGCGGTACATGGGCCTGAACTTCGTGCTGTTCCTCGGGGCGATCCAATCCATCCCCGCCGGGATCTACGAGGCGGCCGAGCTCGACGGCGCGACGCGGTGGCACGAGTTCCGGTACATCATCGCGCCGAGCATCAAGCCGATCATCAGCCTGTCGTTCATCCTCGCGATCTCCGGCAGCCTCGCGGTCTTCGAGATCCCGTTCATCATGACGAGCGGCTCGAACGGGACGGCGACCTTCGTGATCCAGACGGTCAACACGGCGTTCAAGTACAACAAGGTGGGGCTCGCCTCGGCGATGGCCGTGATCCTGCTCGTCATCATCCTGATCGTGACCTGGATCCAGCGGCGCCTGGTCCCCGACGAGAGCGTGGACCTGACATGAGACGGCGCGTTGCTGCTACGGGGAAGTACACGAGCCTGGTCCTGGGGTGCCTGGCGGCGCTGGTCCCGCTCGGAGTCCTCCTGCTGACGTCGTTGAAGACCAGCCAGGACTTCGCGACGTCGGGACCGCTCGACCTGCCCACCTCGGTGACGTTCGCCAACTTCGGACGGGCATTCACGGAGGCGGGGATGGCGACCGCCTTCATCAACACCACGCTGATCCTGATCGTCTCCGTCACGGGCACGATCGCGATCGGCACGATGGCCGCCTACGCCATCGACCGCTTCGAGTTCCGATTCAAGAAGGTCATCGTCGCGCTCTTCCTGCTCGCGGCCCTCGTGCCCGCGGTGACCACCCAGGTCGCGACGTTCCAGGTCGTCAACACCCTCGGGCTGTATAACACCCGGCTCGCCCCGATCGCGCTGTTCATGGGCACCGACATCATCTCGATCTACATCTTCGTCCAGTTCATGCGCTCGATCCCGATCTCCTTGGACGAGGCAGCCACGCTCGACGGCGCGAACCACTTCACGATATTCCGCCGCATCATCTTCCCGCTGCTCCGTCCGGCGATCGCCACCGTAGTGATCATCAAGGGCATCGCCATCTACAACGAGTTCTACATCCCGTTCCTGTACATGCCCAGCCGTGACCTCGGGGTCATCTCCACCTCCCTCTTCCGGTTCAAGGGGCCGCTCGGAACCCAGTGGGAGGTCCTGGCCGCCGGCGCGATCATCGTGATCATCCCGACGCTGATCCTCTTCCTGCTGCTGCAGAGGTACATCTACAACGGGCTATCGGCCGGCGCGACGAAGTAGTCGCAGCCCCTGGCCCGACGCCGCCCCCGGATCCACCACCGCACAACCCTGGAGACCAAGACCATGATCGTCACGAACCTTTGCGGGCCCTGGACGCTGCGCAGCGCGGGCGGTCCCGTCCCGGCCGACGTCGCGGGCCGCGACATCCCGGCCGTGGTGCCGGGCACCGCGCACACGGACCTGCTCGCCGCGGGCCTGATCGCCGACCCGTACGTCGACCAGGGCGAGGCCGAGCTGGTCTGGGCGCACCGCGCGGACTGGCAGTACACCCGCGAGCTGTTCGCGGCGCCGGCGGCCGCGGGCGAGCGGCTGGACCTGGTGTTCGACGGTCTGGACACGGTGGCCACGGTCACCCTCGGCGGTGCGACCGTGGGGCGGACGTTCAACCAGCACCGCAGCTATCGCCTGGACGTGCGCGAGCAGCTTGACGCGGCCGCCGGGAAGCCGGTGACCCTCGGCGTGCACTTCCGCTCCGCCCTGGAGTACGCCGAGTCGGAGCGCGAGCGGCTCGGCGCCCGGCCGGCGGCGTACGAGCACCCGCTGAACATGGTCCGCAAGATGGCCTGCAGCTTCGGCTGGGACTGGGGCCCGGACCTGCAGACGGCAGGCATCTGGAAGCCCGTCTCGCTCGAGCGCTGGTCGGTCGCCCGGCTGAGCAGCGTGCGCCCGCTGGTGAGCATCGACACCGCTGGGACCGCACTGGTCGCCGTCCACGTCGCCGTCGAGCGGTCCGGCCTCGAGGCCCGGGAGTCGGCGCTGACCGTGCGGGTGCGGCTCGGCGACGTGCGCGCCACGGCGACGATCGCGGCCGGCGCGACGTCGGCGATCGTCGACGTCGTCGTCCCCCACGCCGCGCTGTGGTGGCCCGTCGGGTACGGGGAGCAGCCGCTGCACGTCCTGGACGTGACGCTCGAGCACGACACCGACGAGGTCGCGGAGCTGGGGACCTGGCACCGCCGGATCGGGCTGCGCACGGTCGAGCTGGACACCTCCCCCGACGAGGTCGGCACGGCGTTCACGCTGCGGGTCAACGGGCAGCCCGTCTTTGTCCGGGGCGCGAACTGGATCCCGGACGACCACCTGCTCACGCGGATCACGCGTGACCGCCTGGCCCGCCGGATCGACCAGGCGGTCGGCGCGAACCTGAACCTGCTGCGGGTGTGGGGCGGAGGCATCTACGAGTCCGAGGACTTCTACACCCTGTGCGACGAGGCGGGGGTGATGGTCTGGCAGGACTTCCCGCTGGCGTGCGCCGCCTACCCCGAGGAGGAGCCGCTGCGCGGCGAGTTCGAGGCCGAGGCCCGCGAGCACGTGACCCGGCTGTCCGCCCACCCGTCGCTCGTCGTGTGGAACGGGGGCAACGAGAACATCTGGGGCTGGATGGACTGGGGCTGGCAGGAGAAGCTGGCCGGCAAGAGCTGGGGCTGGGGCTACTACACCGAGCTGTTCCCGTCGGTGATCGCCGAGCTCGACCCCACGCGGCCGTACTCGGTGGGCTCCCCGTGCTCCCCGGGCGCCGCACCCGACGTCGTGCACCCGAACGACCCCGACCACGGCACGCACCACCAGTGGGAGGTCTGGAACCGGACCGACTACACCACCTACCGCGACGAGATCCCACGGTTCTGCTCGGAGTTCGGTTTCCAGGCCCCCCCGACGTGGGCCACGCTGGAACGAGCCGTGCGCAACCCGGACGGCTCGCCGCTGAGCAAGCACGACCCGGTCTTCCTGATCCACCAGAAGGCCGAGGACGGGAACGGCAAGCTCGATCGCGGGATGGCCCCGCACCTCGGGATCCCGTCCGACTTCGCGGACTGGCACTGGGCCGCCCAGCTCAACCAGGCGCGCGCCGTCGCGCACGCGATCACCCACTACCGGTCGTGGTGGCCGCGGACCTCGGGCGCCATCGTCTGGCAGCTCAACGACTGCTGGCCCGTGACGTCGTGGGCCGCCGTCGACGGCGACGAGCACCCCAAGCCCCTGTGGTGGGCCCTGCGGGACGCCTTCGCCGACCGGATCCTCACCGTCCAGGTTCGCGACGGCCACGAGGTGCTCGCCGTCGTCAACGACTGCGCGCAGCCGTGGATCGGCACCGTGCACGTGCGGCGCGAGCTCCTCGACGGCACCCTGCTGGCCGAGGCCGACCTGGCCGTCACCGCCGCGGCGAGGTCGGTCGAGCTGCTGACCCTCCCCGCCAACCTGCGCGACGCCGACGTCCCGAGCAACGAGGTGCTCGTCGCCGAGCTCGGTGGCGTGCGCACGGTGCACACCTGGGTGCCCGACGTCGATCTCGGCCTCGCGCCGAGCCCGCTGCGCACCTCGGTCGAGGTGGTCGACGGCGGCTACCAGGTCACCGTGGCCGCCACTTCCCTCGCGCTGGACGTCATGCTGCTCGTCGACCGCCTCGACCCCGCGGCCGACGTCGACCTCGGCCTGGTCACGCTGCCGGCCGGGGCCGCCGTGACGTTCCGCGTGCGCAGTGCGGTACCGGGCCTCGAAGGCACCCTGACCGGACCGGCCGTGCTGCGCAGCGCCAACGATCTCGCCGCCACCCGGCCGGCGCCCACGGCACCGGCCCGCGAGACGGCGTCGGACCGCGAGGTGGCGTCGATAGGCTGACGGATGTGACGCACCGATCCGACGCCGTGGGGCTCGTCCTGGCCAGGCCCGCCCGAATGCTCGGCCACGAGCCGTTCTTCGGCGAGCTGATCGCCGGGATCGAGGAGGGCCTGTCGAGCGAGGGCCGGTCCCTGCTCCTGCACGTGGTCCCGGACCTCGACGCGGAAATCGCGGCGTACCGCCGATGGGCCGCGGGCTCGATGGTCGACGCCGTCACGGTCGTCAACGTCGTGTCCGACGATCCGCGGCTGCCGGTCCTGACCGAGCTCGGCCTGCCGGCCGTGGTGGTCGGCGGCCCCCCGACCGGGATGGCGTTCTCCAACGTCTGGATCGACGACGCTCAGGCCATGCGCGACGCCGTCGCCTACCTGGTCGGCCTGGGCCACACGCGACTGGCTCGGGTCAGCGGGCCTCGGCTCTTCCTGCACACCCGCGCCCGCAGCGACGCCTTCCTCGAAGAGTGCGCGCGAGCGGGCGCCGAGGCGATGATCGTCGAGGGCGACTACACCGAGGAGTCCGGCACGCGCGCGACGCGGGCACTGCTGGGTCGGCAGGGACCGCCGTCGGCCATCGTGTACGACAACGACGTCATGGCTGCCGCCGGCCTCGGCGTGGGCGTCGAGATGGGCGTCGCGGTGCCGGCCCAGCTCTCGCTGCTCGCCTGGGACGACTCGGCGCTGTGCCGGCTGGCGAACCCGACCCTGTCGTCGATGACGCTGGACGTGCACGGCATGGGCCTGCAGGTCGCCGACTGCATGCTGAACACCCTCGCGGGCGGGCCGGTGACCGCCCACATGGCCACCCTCCCCCGCCTCAGCGCGCGCGGATCGACCGCGCGCGCGCCCCGCCAGAGCAGTGCGTCCGCCGGGCTGGCTGCGGACGCGCTCGGGTGACGAGCAGCGCTACCGCGTACCGTCCAGCGCCGCCGCGTAGTGCCGCGCGACGACCTCCGCTCCGGCCTTGGCGTACATGCAGTAGTCGCCGTCGGCAGCCGCGTCGCCCGGCTCGTACAGGCGCGCCGGCCAGTCCCAGAGCATGAAGCCGCCGACCCACGGGCGCGTGGCGCACGCGGAGAGCATCTCGTCGAGGTAGTCCGCCTGGACCTGCTCGTCCGGGGCCCCGACCAGGCTCCAGTCGTTCGGGCGCGCCGCTGAACCGACCCGGCTCGGGCAGCCCGCCTCGATGAAGCAGAACGGCTTGCCCTCGCGGCGCACGACGGCCTCGATCCGGTCCAGCTGCTCGGTCCACTGACCCGTCGGGTAGTAGCCGCTCGCGGAGATGACGTCGACCGCGTCCCACCAGGTGACGTGGTCCTCCTGGTACTTGTCGCAGTTGTAGGTGACCAGACCGGGGTAGACCGCGCGGACCTCGGCCACCAGCGCGCGCCAGTACGCCTCCTGCGGGTCGGCGCGCACCATCTCGCACCCGATGCAGAACATCTCGGCCCCCAGCTCGGCCGCGAGCCGGGCATGGTGCAGCACGTACTGGCCGTACGACGCGAACCACTCGCCCCACGTCGGCTCGCCCGGCACGTCCCAGTCGAAGAAGCCGATGTAGGCGCGCCACGTGCCGTCCGCGACGTTGACGACCGGCTTGAGGCAGACCTTCAGCCCGAGGGACCGCGCTCGTGCGACGGCGCCGCGGATCTCGTCGTCGGTCACGGTGGGCTCGTCGAGGTACGGGATCTCGATCGACTGCGCGGTCTCCTGGACCGCCGCGTAGGCGAGAGTCACCCAGTTCGTGTGCAGCGCGGCGAGCTCGGTCATCGAGTGCTCCGCCGCCGGGGTCGCCCAGCTCCCGCGGACGCCGGTCCACCCCCAGGTCAGGCCGCAGACCGGTGCGTCCCAGCCGACCACCGTCCGCGCTGCCGCCGCGCTGCTGCGACCGGGGGTCATGCGATCCACTCCCCCGCGCGCATCACGCGCACGGGCCGCAGGTCGGAGTCGACCACGACGACGTCGGCCCGGCGGCCCACCTCGAGCGCACCGATGTCCCGGCGCCCGAGCACGATCGCCGGGGTGTGGCTCGCGGACCGGACGGCGACCGCGAGGGGGATCCCCGCGGCGACCGTGCAGCGCACGACGTCGAGCAGGTGCCCGGTGCCGCCCGCGATCGCGTCGCCGTCGGCCAGTCGGGCGACGCCACCGGCCACCCGAACGCGCATCGGACCCAGGTCGTAGGTGCCGTCGGGCATGCCCGCCGCCGCCATCGCGTCGGTGACCAGCACGATCGACCCGGCACCGAGGAGGTCGAAGACCGACCGGACCGTGCCGTCGGAGAGGTGGACGCCGTCCGCGATGAGCTCGACGACCATCTCGCGGCGACCGGCCGCGCCCAGGCAGGCCGCGATCGGGCCCGGGTCGCGGTGGTGCAGCGCGCGCATGCCGTTGAACAGGTGCGTGGCGGTCGGACGCGCCGATCGGGCGCCCGGGAGCGCCAGCGCCGTCCGCGCCTGGTCGATCGCGACATCGACCTGCTCGGCACTCGCGTTGGTGTGCCCGACCGACGGGATCGCGCCGGCCGCGGCGAGGGCCTCGATCACCCCGCCCGGGCCGCACACCCCGGCGATCTCCGGGGCGAGGGTCATGGTCACGAGGTGGCCGCGGGCCGCCGTCGCGATGCGGCGCACCAGGGCGGCGCTGCCGGGAATCATGTCGGCGGGGTTCTGCGCGCCGCACCGCGCACGCGACAGGAACGGTCCTTCGAGATGGATCCCCGCGAGCTCGCCCGCCTCCGCGAGCTCGGCGAGGAGCGCGGTCTGCGCGACGAGCGTCTCCGCGTCCGCGGTGACGAGCGAGGCGACCAGACTCGTCGTGCCGTGCACCAGGTGCTCGTGCGCGGCGCGGCGGGCGTCGGCGACATCCTTCGCGTCGGGGAAGCTCGCTCCCCCGCCCCCGTGGCAGTGCACATCGACCAGGCCCGGCAGCAGGGTCGTCCCGGGCGCGGGCGCGGGCGTCGTCGCGACGGCCTCCGCCAGCGCGGCCGGGGCGGTCGCCGTCTCGACGGCACCGACCCACACGATCACGCCGTCCTCGATCACGACGGCGGCGTCCTCGACCACGCGGTCCGGGGTCACCACCCGCCCGCGGAGCACGACGGTCACCGGCACGGCCTCGACCTCAGCAGCGTTCATAGGGTCATCATCCCGCGGTTCGCGGACCGGACGGAATCGGTGCTCAGAACAGCCGTGCGCCCGAGTCGTCGACGCCCCGCATCGCGTCGTAGTCGAGGATGAGGCAGCCGATCCCGCGGTCCGTGGCCAGCACCCGCGCCTGCGGCTTGATCTCCTGGGCGGCGAAGACGCCGCGCACCGGGGCGAGGTGCGGGTCGCGGTTGAGCAGCTCGAGGTAGCGCGTGAGCTGCTCGACGCCGTCGATGTCGCCGCGCCGTTTGATCTCGACCGCGACGGTGCCGCCGGCCGGGTCCTTCGCCAGGATGTCGACCGGCCCGATCGCGGTCGGGAACTCCCGTCGCACCAGGCTGTGACCGGTGCCGAGCAGCTCGATCTGCGCGGCGAGCATCATCTGCAGGTGCGCCTCGACGCCGTCCTTGATCAGCCCAGGGTCGATCCCGAGCTCGTGCGCCGAGTCGTGCAGCACCTCGTGCACCTCGATCACCAGCCGGTCGTCGCTCTTGGCGTGCTGCACGGCCCACACCTGCACGACGCCGCGAGCGAGACCGTCGTCGTCGGGCACGGTGACCACGAGCTTGCAGGGCGGGCTCATCCAGTTGAGCGGCTTGTACGAGCCCCCGTCGGAGTGCAGGAGCACGCTGCCGTCGGCTTTGACCAGGAGCAGCCGGGTGGCGAGCGGAAGATGGGCGTTGAGCCGGCCGGAGTACTCGGCCGAGCACGTCGCGATGACCAGACGCACGGTGAGGTGTCCCTTGTGGATCGGGTGGAGCGGCTGGGGCGGCTGGGGTGGGTGGTGGGTGGTGAGTGGTGGGTGCGGGCGGTTCAGAGCACCCGTTCGATCGTGCTCGGCGGCGCCGCCTCGAGCCAGGACGTCAGGCCCGCGTACGCCTCGGGCGACATGGTCAGCGCGAAGTCGACGCCACGGTAGCGGCAGTGGACCAGGTAGAGGTCCGCCCGCCCCGGCACGGCGAGCGGCGAGCGCGCGATCAGCTCGAGCTCGGTGCGCCGCCACGAGCGGGCAGGTCGGGGCGAGAGCGACCAGGCCCGCCACCAGTCGAGCCGGCCCGCACCGTACTGCGCGATCCCCGCCACGACGACGGCGCCCGCCGGGGAGACCGGTCGGGCGCCGCACACGAACGAGCCCACGCGACCCGACAGGGTCGTCAGGCGTGACGCACCGAGGACGAGCACCACGATCAGGGCCACCAGGACGGCGCCCAGAACCACCGCGACGATCACCGCAGTCTCGGTCACGGGCGACCGATCAGTGCGTCGGCGTGCCGGAGAGCAAGGTGACGGTGGCCGCCACGATGGTCACCCGGTCGGAGTCCACGGACAGGAACCCGCTGTCGATCGTGCCGCGCAACGGTTCCCCGGAGACCGGCGTGATCCGGACCTCCCCGGCGCGGAGCACGGCGAGCACCGGCGAGTGGCCGGGCAGGATGCCGATCTCGCCGTCCGCCGCGGGAGCGACGACCATGGTGGCCTCGCCGGACCAGATCTTGCGGTCGGCGGCGACGAGGTCGACGTCAAGCTGTGCCACGGGTCCTCCTTCGGTTCGGTTCTCGGATCAGGATGGGCAGCGACGACGTCAGACGCCGTACTCCTTCTGGATCCGGGCCCAGTTCTTCTCGAGGTCCTCGAGGCCGCCGATGTTGAAGAAGGCCTGCTCGGAGATGTGGTCGAACTCGCCGTCGGCGATCCGGGAGAACGCCTCGATGGTCTCGGCCATCGGGACGGTCGAGCCGGGGACACCGGTGAACTGCGTCGCCATGTAGGTGTTCTGCGAGAGGAACTGCTGGATGCGACGGGCGCGGTAGACGACCGTCTTGTCCTCTTCGCTCAGCTCGTCGACGCCGAGGATCGCGATGATGTCCTGCAGCTCCTTGTTGCGCTGGAGGATCTGCTTGACGCGCGTCGCGGTGTTGTAGTGGTCGACGCCGACGTACCGCGGGTCGAGCACGCGCGAGCTCGACGCGAGCGGGTCAACGGCCGGGTACAGGCCGCGCGACGCGATCTCGCGGGAGAGCTCGGTCGTCGCGTCCAGGTGGGCGAACGTCGTGGCCGGCGCGGGGTCGGTGTAGTCGTCTGCGGGCACGTAGATCGCCTGCAGCGAGGTGATCGAGTGGCCGCGCGTCGAGGTGATCCGCTCCTGGAGCTGACCCATCTCGTCGGCGAGGTTCGGCTGGTAGCCGACCGCCGACGGCATGCGCCCGAGCAGCGTGGACACCTCGGAGCCGGCCTGCGTGAACCGGAAGATGTTGTCGATGAAGAGCAGCACGTCCTTCTGCTCCACGTCGCGGAAGTACTCCGCCATCGTTAGCGCGGACAGGGCCACGCGGAGACGCGTGCCCGGCGGCTCGTCCATCTGGCCGAAGACCAGGGCGGTTTGCTTGATGACGCCCGACTCGGTCATCTCCTCGATGAGGTCGTTGCCCTCACGGGTGCGCTCACCGACGCCGGCGAAGACCGACACGCCGTTGTGGTTGTTCGCGACGCGGTAGATCATCTCCTGGATCAAGACGGTCTTGCCGACGCCGGCCCCACCGAACAGGCCGATCTTCCCGCCGAGCACGTACGGCGTGAGCAGGTCGATGACCTTGATGCCGGTCTCGAACATCTGGGTCTTGCTCTCGAGCTGGTCGAAGGCCGGGGGCTTGCGGTGGATCGGCCAGCGCTCGGTGATCTCGAGCCGCTCGCCCTCCTTGCCGTTGAGCAGCTCGCCGGTGACGTCCCAGACGTGACCGAGGGTGACGTCCCCGACCGGCACGCTGATGGCCTTGCCGGTGTCGGTGACGATCGCTCCGCGGACCAGGCCGTCGGTCGGCTTGAGCGCGATCGCGCGCACCATCGAGTCCCCGAGGTGCTGGGCGACCTCGAGGGTCATGGTGAACGACTTCTCGCCCTCGCCCTGCGAGGACAGGTCGATGTCGACCTTGAGCGCGTTGTAGATCTCCGGGATGGCGTCGGCCGGGAACTCGATGTCCACGACCGGGCCGATCACCCGGGCGACGCGGCCCAGGCCGGGCCCGCCCGCGCGCTCGTCCTGCGCAGTGGTGTCAGTAGCAGTCATGTGTCTCTCGCTCCGCTCGACCGGGGAAGTGCCCGGTGGGTCTGTGCGTGGCTTGCGGTCAGGTAGGTCTGGGTGGCGGGTGGGCGTTAGCCCGCGGTGCTAGGGGGCAGCGAGGGCGTCGGCGCCCGACACGATCTCGCTGATCTCCTGGGTGATCTCCGACTGGCGGGCCTGGTTGGCCAGCCGCGTGTAGTCGCGGATCAGGTCTTCGGCGTTCTCGGTCGCCGTGTGCATCGCCCGCTGCCGGGCGGCCAGCTCGGAGGCACCGGCCTGGAGCAGGCAGCTGTAGATCCGGCTGCGCACGTAGCGCGGCAGGAGCGCGTTGAGCACCTCTTCGGCAGAGGGCTCGAAGTCGTACAGCGGCAGGGGCTCGGCGTCGTCGGCGGGCGCGACGCCCTCGACCACCTCGAGCGGGAGCATCCGGATCACCCGCGGTACCTGGGTGACCATGTTGACGAACTGCGTGTAGACGATGTGCAGCTCGCCGACCCCGCCCTCCTCGACCGGCGCGCCGAACGCCGTGAGCAGCGCGTCCGCGATCTCGTGCGCCTCGTCGACGGACGGCGAGTCCGACTGCCCGACCCAGCTCTGGACGACGTCGCGCCCCCGGAAGGCGTAGAAGGACACCGCGCGCCGGCCGGTGGCGTAGAGCACGATCTCCTTGCCCTCGGCGGTGAGCTTGTCGATGAGCTTGTCCGCCTCGCGGATCGCGCTCGCCGAGTAGGCGCCCGCCATCCCACGGTCCGAGGTGACGACGAGCACCGCGACCCGGTTGGTGTCGGTGCGCTCGGTCGTCAGCGGGTGCGCGACGTTGGAGTGCGTCGCGACCGCCGACACGGCCCGCGTGAGCGCACGGGCGTACGGCGCGGCCGCCGTCACCCGGGCCCGCGCCTTGCCGATGCGCGAGGCCGCGATGAGCTCCATCGCACGGAAGATCTTCTTGAGCGACTGGGTCGACCGGATCCGCTCCCGGTAGACGCGCTGCTGGCCGCCCACGCTCAGGCCTTCTTCTGCCGGACGATCTGCTCCTGCTCGACCTCGACGACCTCGTCCTCGACGACGCCGATGAGCGGCGTGCCGTCGCCCTTGAGGAACCCCGCCCGGAACTTCCCGACGGCGGCCTCGAGGGCCGCCTCCGTGTCGTCCTCGAGCTTGCCCGACGACGAGATGGTCGTCAGCACGTCGGTGTTGCGGCGCAGGTGGTCGAGCAGCTCGGTCTCGAACCGCTTGACGTCGGAGATCGGGACGTCGTCGAGCTTGCCCTTGGTGCCGGCCCAGATCGACGCGACCTGGTCCTCGACCGGGTACGGCGAGTACTGGGGCTGCTTGAGCAGCTCCATCAGGCGGGCGCCACGGGTGAGCTGCGCGCGCGAGGCGGGGTCGAGGTCGGAGGCGAACATCGCGAACGCCTCGAGGGACCGGAACTGCGCCAGGTCGAGCTTCAGCGTGCCCGAGACCTTCTTCATGGCCTTGACCTGTGCGGAACCACCGACGCGGGAGACCGAGATGCCGACGTCGACAGCGGGTCGCTGGTCGGCGTTGAACAGGTCGGACTGCAGGAAGATCTGCCCGTCCGTGATCGAGATGACGTTGGTCGGGATGTACGCCGAGACGTCGTTGGCCTTCGTCTCGATGACCGGCAGCCCCGTCATCGAGCCGGCGCCGAGCGCGTCGTTGAGCTTCGCACAACGCTCGAGCAGGCGGGAGTGCAGGTAGAAGACGTCACCCGGGTAGGCCTCGCGGCCCGGCGGGCGCCGCAGCAGGAGCGACACGGCTCGGTAGGCCTCGGCCTGCTTGGACAGGTCGTCGAACACGATCAGGACGTGCTTGCCCTCGTACATCCAGTGCTGGCCGATGGCCGAGCCCGTGTACGGCGCGAGGTACTTGAAGCCGGCCGGGTCCGACGCGGGCGCGGCGACGATGGTCGTGTACTCGAGCGCGCCGGCCTCTTCGAGCGCGCCGCGCACGGCAGCGATCGTCGAGCCCTTCTGGCCGATGGCGACGTAGATGCAGCGGACCTGCTTCTTCGGGTCACCGGTCGCCCAGTTGGCCTTCTGGTTGATGATCGTGTCGATCGCGATCGCCGTCTTGCCGGTCTGGCGGTCACCGATGATCAGCTGACGCTGGCCGCGGCCGATCGGGATCATCGCGTCGATGGCCTTGAGGCCGGTCTGCAGCGGCTCGTGCACGCTCTTGCGCGCCATCACGCCGGGGGCCTGCAGCTCGAGCGCGCGCCGGCCGGTCGTGGCGACCTCGCCGAGGCCGTCGATCGGCATGCCGAGCGGGTCCACGACGCGGCCGAGGTAGCCGTCGCCGACGGCGACCGACAGGACCTCGCCCGTGCGACGGACCTCCTGGCCCTCCTCGATCCCCGTGAACTCCCCGAGGACGACGACGCCGATCTCGCGCACGTCCAGGTTCAGGGCGAGCCCGAGGGTCCCGTCCTCGAAGCGCAGCAGCTCGTTCGCCATAGCGCCCGGAAGTCCCTCGACCTGGGCGATGCCGTCGCCCGCGAGGATGACCCGGCCGACCTCTTCGGTGACCGTGCCCTTCGGCTCGTAGGACTTCACGAAGCTGTCCAGCGCGGCCCTGATCTCGTCGGGCCGGATCGTCAGCTCAGCCATTGCTCTTCTCCTGTCGTGACCATGCGGGATGCGCGGTCGTCAAAAGTTCTGGTGCGGTGCGGCAGTGGCCGACCGTCAACTGGCAAGTTGTCGTCGAGCGTCGTCGAGCCGCGACAGCACGGTGGAGTCCACGACGTCGGGTCCGATCTGGATCCGGAGCCCGCCGAGGACGGTCGGGTCCACCGTGACGTTGAGCTGGACCTCACCGCCGTAGGCACGGCCGAGGATGGCGGAGAGGCGGTCGCGCTGGGCCTCGGTCAGCTCGGAACCCGAGGTGACCGACGCCACGAGGCGGTGACGGCGTCCTGCGGCGAGCTCACCGACGTGCACGAGGGTCGCGATGAACCGGCGCCCCCGCGGTGAGGAGGCGGCCCGGCGGGCGATCAGTGCCGTGACCGGAGCGGTCCGCCCGGCCAGGATCCCGTCGACGAGCGTCATCCGACGCTCGGGTCCGGCGGCGACGTCGAACAGTGCCCGCCGCACCTCGCGCTGGCCGATGAGGGCCCGCGTGATCCGGAACAGCTCGTCCTCGACCCGCACGAGCTCCCCAGCCGCCTGCGCCGACGCGAGCGCGGCCTGGAAGCCGAGCTCCTCGACAGCCTCGGCGAGATCCGCCTCGGCGGACCACCTCGACCGCACGAGCTCGGCGACGACATCCGCGACCTGAGGCGCGGCACCGGACATGATCGTCCGCGCCAGGCTCTCCTTCGCAGGTCCGTCGATGGACGGATCGGTCAGGGTGCGACGCAACGAACCGGAGCTGTCCAGCGCGTCCACCAGGGTGAACAGGTCCCCCGCGAACGCAGAGGAGCCCGCACCGGCGGCACTGAGCACTGGCTCGAACCGGGCAGCGGCCCGCTCCAGCGACACCCGACTCGTTGCGCGCATCACTTCCCCTTGCCGGCGTCCGCGGTGGTCGATGCCTCGAGCTCGTCGAGGAACCGGTCGACGACGCGCGACTGGCGCGCGGTGTCCTCGAGGGACTCGCCGACGATCTTCGACGCGAGCTGGGTCGCGAGCGCGCCCACCTCGGTGCGCAGCGAGACCGAGACCTGCTTGCGCTCGGCCTCGAGCTGGCGCTGGGCCGCCTCGATGATCCGGTCGGCCTCGGCGGTCGCCTTGACGCGGTGCTCGGCCACGATGGCCGTGCCCTCGCCGCGGGCGTCCTCGCGGATCTTCGCGGCCTCGGCCCGGGCGTCGGCGAGCTCCTGCGTGTACCGCACGAGCGCGGCGTCGGCCTCGGCCTGGACGGACTCGGCCTTGGCGATGCCGCCCTCGATCATCGCGGTGCGCTCGTCGAGCACCTTCTGGAACGTCGGCAGGACGTACTTGTAGAAGGCGATCGCGATGATCAGCACGATGATCGACGACCAGAAGATGTCGTAGACCTCGGGGATCAGCAGCTGGATGCCCTTGGCATCTCCCTCGGCTGCGGGCATGACTGCAGCCGTCAGTGCGGCCGCGATCATGTGAAGAGGAAGCCCGTGATCAGGCCGAGCAGACCGAGCACCTCGACGAAACCGATGCCGATGAACATCGTGGTGCGGAGCTGGCCGGCGACCTCAGGCTGGCGTGCGATGCCCTCGATCGTCTTGCCGATGAGGATGCCCAGACCGATTCCGGGGCCGATCACGGCAAGGCCGTAACCGATCGTCGCGACGTTGCCGGAGACCGCGGCGATGGTGGTGGTGTCCACGATTTCTCGTTCCTTCCGTAGGGCGCCCGACCAGTCGGTGGGACGTCTGCAGTGAGTCGACGACCGTCGAGGCCGCCGATGAGTTGTGGGTTAGTGCTCTTCCTCGATCGACAGGCTCAGGTAGACAGCCGTCAGCACGACGAAGATGTAAGCCTGCAGCGCTGCGACGAAGATCTCGAACAGCGTCAGGGCAAAGGCGCTCGCGAAGGTGAGCACGCCGAACGCCTTCATGGCGGGGCCGGCCTCAAAGATGAAGAACTGTGTCGCCGAGACGCACAGCACCAGCATGAGGTGCCCGGCCACCATGTTGGCCATGAGTCGGATGGCCAGCGTCGCGGGCCGCAGGATGAAGACCTGGAGGAACTCGATCGGCGTGAGCAGCACGTACATGAAGATCGGCACGCCAGGCGGGAAGAGGCTGTTCTTGAGGAACCCGCCGAGCCCGAGGGCCCGGATACCGGCGCCGAGGTACATGACGAACACCCAGGCGGCCAGCACGAGCGGCAGCCCGATGAGCGAGGTCCCGGCGATGTTCAGCCCCGGGATGACCCCGGTGAGGTTGAAGGCGAGCACCGCGAAGAAGATCGTCGTCAACATGGCGACGTACTTGCGCCCCTTGGCACCGAGGATCTCCTCGGCCACGTTCACGCGGACGAAGTTCAGCAGCAGCTCCATGACGTTCTGGGAGCGACCCGGCACGAGCTTCGCGCGGCGCGCGGCGATGATGACAAACGTCAGCATGACGACGGCGGCGATGAGGCGGACCATCTGGATCCGGTTGAACTCGAAGATCGTGCCTTCGAACAGGATCGGCGCGGGGAAGAAATCTGTGATGGACGGCGCGTGGAACCCACCGTCGCCCTCACCGGCGGCAAAGGCGGTGAAGGGAAGCAACGTCACGAGGCTGGACAGTGCGTACTCCCGGTGCTCACGGCGGCGCTGGCGGACAGCCCGGAAACGGGGCAATCCGTCGTACCTGCCTGGGTGGATCGGTTGGCAGCGTAACTCATTGGCGCTGCCGGGAGGGGTCAGTTCCGCGAGGCGCCGTCGTCGGTCGGCGTGACATACGGCACGCGCCCTTTGCTCACCGCGCGGAAGTCCAGCACGGCGGAGCCCAGCACCCCGACGACCAGCACGACGGCGAGCACCCCCTTGCTGTAGAACTCGCGGTCGCGCAGCACGGCAAGAACGGCGATGAGGACGGCGAACTTGCCGAGCCAGGCGCCGAGCACCACGGCCGCCATCGTCGTGGGCGACGACCGCGACGTCTTGAGCATGGACAGCACGGTGGTGCCGGAGAACACGAGCGCGAGCGCGACCCCGATCACCGCGCCCCAGGCCCCGGCGGTGCCCGCGACGACGTAGCCGACCCCGATGCCGAGGACCGTGAGGACCCCGAGCAGGAGCAGCATGTCGCGCAGCGCCGAACGGAAGACGTCGCCGGCGGCGTCGGGGCTCGTGGCGTCGGGGCTCGTGGCGTCGGGCCTGGGACTGGTCATGGGTGGATCCCTTCATCGGGCGCGGGTGTCCGGGCGCGGCCGCGCAGCGGGCCGAGCGTGAGCCCCGTCGCGACGAGCACCCCCGCACCCATCACCACCAGCACGGTGGTGGTCGAGAACGTGACGAGCGCCGCGCCGCTGAAGGCGAACACCGCGGTCCACAGGTACATGATGACGACCGCCCGCTGGTGCGAGTGCCCCAGGGCGAGCAGCCGGTGGTGCAGGTGCATGCGGTCGGGGTGGAACGGAGACGTGCCCGCGCCCACCCGCCGGATCACCGCCAGGCCCATGTCGAGCAGCGGCAGCACGAGCACCGCGATCGGCAGCAGGATCGGCAGGAAGGCCGGGATCGTCTGCCGGTTCGACACGACCCCCGGGTCGATCTGACCGGTCACGACGATGGCGGCGGCCGCGATGAGCAGCCCGATCAGCATCGAGCCGGAGTCCCCCATGAAGATCCGCGCCGGATGGAAGTTGTGCGGCAGGAAGCCGAGGCACGCGCCGACGAGCACGGCGATCACGAGCGTGGCGAGGTTGGAGTAGTCGCCGTCGCTCGCCTCGCGGGTGAGCAGGTAGGTGTAGATGAAGAACGCCGTCCCGCCGATCGCGATCATCCCGGCCGCCAGCCCGTCGAGCCCGTCGACGAAGTTGACCGCGTTCATGGCCACGACCACCGTGAGCACGGTGAGGAAGAGGAACAGCCGCGGCGACCCGGCCGTCACGCCACCGATCGGGAGCTGGTAGAGCACGACGCCGCCGCCCCCGCTCCAGGCCAGGAAGCCCGCCGCGAGCACCTGCCCGACGAGCTTGGTGATCCAGTCGAGGTCCCAAATGTCGTCCGCGACCCCGAGCAGGCAGACCATCGCCGCGGCGCCGAGGATGCCCCAGGCCTGGTGCGAGTCCTCGAACACTCCCCCGAGGAACGGGATCTGGCTCGCGACGACGAGCGCGACGGCGATCCCCGCGAGCATCGCGATGCCGCCGAGCCGCGGCGTCGGGATGGAGTGCACGTCGCGCGCCCGCACGGCCGTGATCGCGCCCGACCGCAGGGCGATCCAGCGCGCGATCGGCGTGGTGACGTAGGTGACCGCGGCGGCGATGAGCAGGACGAGGAGGTAGGCCTTCACCCGGTCTCCTCGCTCGGGTCCACGACCGGGGCGACCGTGCGCAGCGTGGCGAGGTCGACGGCGCCGGCCCGCACGAGGCGGAGCACGTCCCCGGTCGCATCCACGATCGTCGAGGCGACGCCGCCCGGTGCGGCCCCCGCGTCCAGGTACACCGCGACCGTGCCGCGCAGCTGATCGAACGCGTCGGTCGCCGTGCGCGCGGCCGGTCGGCCGGTCAGGTTGGCGCTCGAGACCGCGAGCGGTCCCGTGCGGCGCAGCAGGGCGAGCGCGGCCGGGTGGTCGGGCATGCGGAGCGCGACGGTGCCACCGGTGTCGCCGAGGTCCCAGGCGAGCGACGGCTGCGCCCGGCAGATCACCGTGAACCCGCCCGGCCAGAACGCCGCCACGAGGTCGCGTACGACCTGCGACACGTCGGTCGCGAGACCGTCGAGCGTGCGCACGTCCGCGACGAGCACGGGCGGCGGGAGCTGACGGCCCCGGCCCTTGGCCGCGAGCAGCGCCGCGACCGCGTCCGGGTTGAACGCATCGGCGCCGATGCCGTAGACGGTGTCCGTGGGCAGCACGACCAGCGCGCCGCGCGACACCGCGTTCACGGCCTCATCGAGGGCTGCTCCCCAGGTGTTCGGGTCGGAGACATCCTGCAGACGGCTCGGCTCACTCACGATCGCGAGTGTTCCACGTCGGCGGCGGGCCCCGGTGCACCGACGCCCGAGCGGCGCGCGATCACCATGCGCGCACGGCCCGTGAGGTCGTGCCCGGTGCGGGCCGGCGTGAACGCGCCGGTCCGGTCGACCATGTCCCGTGCGGCGCCGTCCTGCACCTCGGCGTGCTCGACGACGAGGAGCCCGCCCGGGCGCAGCAGCCGCGCCGCCGCGGCGACGATCCCGCGCGGGACCTCGAGCCCGTCGGCGCCGAGCCCGTACAGGGCGACGGCCGGATCGTGGTCGGCGACCTCGGGATCGATCGGCACCGCACCCGGCGGGACGTACGGGGGGTTGGACACGACGACGTCGACCGTGCCGTCGAGCTCGGCCAGCGCGGTGCGCGCGTCCCCCCGGTGCAGCACGACCCGGCTGGTCGGCGGCAGCGTCGCGGCGACCTCGCGCACGTTGCGCTCGGCCCACGAGTGGGCGAGGACGTCGAGCTCGACCGCGTGCACGACGGCGCCCGGCACCTCGTGCGCGACCGCGAGGGCGATCGCTCCCGACCCGGTGCACAGGTCGACGACGAGCGCCGCGCCGCACCGCAGCACGACCGCAGCTGCCTCGTCGACGGCGACCTGCGCGACCTGCTCGGTCTCGGGTCGAGGCACGAAGACGCCGGGGCCGACGGCGAGCTCGAGCCCGCGGAAGGGCGCCGAACCGGTCAGGTGCTGCAGGGGTTCGCGCGTCGCGCGGCGGGCGACCAGGTCGGCGAGGCCCGCGGGAGCACGCCGGCCCAGGATGGCCGCCGCCTGGAGCTCACCGCGGGAGATCCCCAGCAGGTGCGCCGCGAGCAGCTCGGCATCCACGCGCGGCGACGGCACCCCGGCGTCGGCCAGCACGCCCTGCGCCCACCGCAACGCCTCCGCCAGTCCCGCCGGGAGCTCGGCAGACGCCAGGGTCACACGATCGCGCCGGCTGCGGCCAGGCGGGCGGACTCGTCGGCCTCGATCGCGCTGCGGATGACCGGCTCGAGATCGCCGTCGAGGACGGTGTCGAGGTTGTACGCCTTGAAGCCGGTGCGGTGATCGGCGATGCGGTTCTCGGGGTAGTTGTAGGTCCGGATGCGCTCGGAGCGGTCGACCGTGCGCACCTGGGACCGGCGCGCGACCGACAGCGCGGCGGCCTCGGCCTCCGCGCGCGCCGCGAGGATCCGGGCGCGCAGCACGCGCATGCCCTGCTCGCGGTTCTGCAGCTGGGACTTCTCGTTCTGCATCGACACGACGATGCCGGTCGGGAGGTGGGTGATGCGGACCGCGGAGTCCGTGGTGTTGACGGACTGCCCGCCGGGGCCGGACGAGCGGTACACGTCGATGCGCAGGTCGTTCGGGTCGATCTCGACCTCGCCCGGGTCGTCGGCCTCGGGCAGCACGAGCACGCCGGCCGCGGACGTGTGGATGCGGCCCTGCGACTCGGTGACCGGCACCCGCTGCACGCGGTGCACGCCACCCTCGTACTTGAGCGAGGCCCAGACGCCCTCGCCCGCGTCGGTCGGCAGGCCACCGCGGTTCTTCACCGCGACCTGGACGTCCTTGTAGCCGCCGAGGTCGGACTCGGTCGCCTCGATGAGCTCGGTCTTCCAACCGCGCCGCTCCGCGTAGCGCAGGTACATCCGGAGCAGGTCGCCGGCGAACAGCGCCGACTCCTCGCCACCCTCGCCCGCCTTGATCTCGAGGATGACGTCGCGCGCGTCGTCGGGGTCGCGCGGGATCAGCACGCGCCGCAGCCGGTCCGCAGCCTCCTGCGTGGCCTGGGCGAGCGCGGGCAGCTCGGCCGCGAACGACGCGTCGTCCTGCGCGATCTCCGTCGCCTCGGCGAGGTCCTGGGCGGCCTGGTGCCAGGCGCGGTAGGTCGCCACGACCTGGCCGAGCTCGGCGTAGCGGCGCCCGAGCGTGCGGGCGCGGCCGGCGTCGGCGTGCACCGCGGGGTCGGCGAGCTGGGTCTCGATGTGGGCGTGCTCCGCGAGCAGCGGCTCCACGACCCCGAAGTCCTCGCTCATGACACGCCTTCCGTCACACCCGTCGATCGTCCCCGCGCGGTGGGCGCCGGGTGCACAGCAACGCCGGTGGGCCCGGGGACCGCCATGGAGGGCGGCGCCCCGGATCCACCGGCGCAGGTCGGTCGCTAGCTCGGGGCGACGGTCTCCTCGACCACCGGCGCGGCGACCTTCTTCTTGCCGTAGCGGGCCTCGAACCGGGCCACGCGGCCACCGGTGTCAAGGATCTTCTGCTTGCCCGTGTAGAACGGGTGGCAGGCGTTGCAGACGTCCGCGCGAACCTCACCGGACTTCTCGGTGGACCGCGTGGTGAAGGTGTTTCCGCAGGTGCAGATCACCGTCGTCAGGACGTAGTCGGGGTGAATGCCGTTCTTCACGTTTACTCCTCGGTAGCTGCTCCGGGTCGCGAGCGCGGCGCGCCCACGTGAACCGGAGACCGGTAGGACATTGTGCCAGAACCACGCCGGGGCTCGAACTGTTCCCGATTCGGCGCAGCGCTGTCGTGCGTGAGCACCCGGAGGTGCCCGAGCCGCTAGCGGTCGCGGTCCTGCGCGTTGAGCGGACCGGTCGTCTTCTGGACCTGCAGCAGGAACTCGACATTCGACCGCGTCTCGCGCAGCTTGCCGAGCAGCAGCTCGATCGCCTGCTGCTGATCCAGCGCGCTCATCACGCGCCGCAGCTTCCAGTTGATCTTGAGCTCGTCCGCCGGGACCAGGATCTCCTCGCGGCGCGTGCCGGACGCGTCGACGTCCACCGCCGGGAAGATCCGCTTGTCCGCGAGCTGCCGGGAGAGCTTGAGCTCCATGTTCCCGGTGCCCTTGAACTCTTCGAAGATGACCTCGTCGGCCTTCGAGCCGGTCTCGACCAGGGCCGTCGCCAGGATGGTCAGCGACCCGCCGTGCTCGATGTTGCGCGCCGCGCCGAAGAACCGCTTCGGCGGGTAGAGCGCGCTCGAGTCGACACCACCGGACAGGATTCGGCCCGATGCCGGGGCCGCGATGTTGTACGCACGTCCGAGCCGGGTGATCGAGTCGAGCAGCACGACGACGTCCTGGCCCAGCTCGACGAGGCGCTTGGCCCGCTCGATCGCGAGCTCGGCGACCGTGGTGTGGTCGTCCGCCGGCCGGTCGAAGGTCGAGGCGATGACCTCGCCCTTCACCGTGCGCTGCATGTCGGTGACCTCTTCAGGACGCTCGTCGACGAGCACGACCATGAGGTGGACCTCAGGGTTGTTCGTCGTGATCGCGTTGGCGATCGCCTGGAGCACGAGGGTCTTGCCCGCCTTGGGCGGGGACACGATCAGACCGCGCTGCCCCTTGCCGATCGGCGAGACGAGGTCGATGACCCGGGTCGTGAGGATGTTCGGCTCGGTCTCGAGCCGCAGGCGCTCCTGCGGGTACAGCGGCGTGAGCTTGCCGAACTCGGCGCGACCGTGCGCCTCCTCGGGGCTGCGGCCGTTGACCGAGTCGAGCCGCACGAGCGCGTTGAACTTGCTGTTGCGGCCGGCGCTGGGGTTGGGGACCTCACCCTCGCGCGGCTGGCGGACGGCGCCGGTCACGGCGTCACCCTTGCGCAGGCCCGCCTTCTTGACCTGACCCATCGCCACGTACACGTCGTTGTCGCCCGGCAGGTAGCCGCTTGTGCGGACGAACGCGTAGTTGTCCTTGATGTCGAGGATCCCGGCGACCGGGAGCAGGACGTCGTCCTCGCTGACCTCGACCTCTTCGTAGCCGACAAGGCTCTCGGCGCCGCCCGGACGGCCGCCGCGCGTGCGCTTGCTGCGGTCACGGTCGCGGTACCGGTCGCGGCTGCGACGGCGACGGCCGCCGCGCTCGTCGTCCTCGTCCGGACCAGCGTTCTGGTGCGCCGGACGGTTCGGGTTCTGACGCGGCTGGTTGCCCTGCGTCTGCTGCGCGCCCTGCCCGTTGCCCTGTGCGTGCTGGACGCCCTGCGTCTGCTGTGCGCCCTGCTGGTTCGACTGCTGGTTCTGCTGACGCTGCGCGCGGTCGTCGCCGGACTCCGACGACACCTGCTCGGTCTGCTCGCCCTGCGGCGCGCCGACTCCGCGGCCGGACCGCCGCGACCCGCGCTCGGGACGGTCGATCGACGTCGCGACGGAGCCGACGGCGTCGATCGCGCGAGCCGCGCGGTCGTCCCGGGTCTCGGTGTGCCGTGCGTCGTTCTGACGCGACTCGGCAACCGCGCGGCGTACGTCGAGGATCGGCATGGAACGCTCGTCGGACGCGCCGTGCTCGGTCGCCTCCGCCTGCTCCGCGCGCACGGGGCGCCGCGTGCGCGGGGCCCGCTCGCTCGTCGCGACAGCCGCCGGGGCGCCGTCCACGGGAACTGTCACCACAGGAGCAGTCACCACGGGAGCGGTGACGACAGGGGCCGCAACAGCAGTCCCGCCCGTCGTCGTGGCGACCTCGGTCGTCCGGCGCGGCTCGCTCGTCCGTGAGCGGCCACCGTCCCGGTTTGCCTTGATGGCGTCCACGAGATCGCTCTTGCGCATCTTGGACGTACCGGTCACCCCGAGCTGGGACGCGAGCGCCTGAAGCTCCGGGAGGCGCAGCGCGGAGATCGCGGCGCTCCGGGCGGCGCCACCTGCGGCGCTCTTCGAGGCACCATTCACGGCGGCGCTCTTCGACGCACCATTCACGGCGTCGCTCTTCGAGGCACCGTTCACGGCGGCATCAATGGTTTCGGTCACGAAGGATCCTTCCCCCTCGTCGGCGGCCAGCCAGATCAATGATGGTGGGCCGCGATCTACGTCCGGCACCAGACGGCCGGATCGTTGCTCAAGCCACACGTCTGGCATACGACGACGCCGGAAAACGTGGGGCTGGATTGCCTCCGGCTCGCACCGCCGCGCACGAGCGCAGTCTCGGAATCAAAGCCAGGGGGCTCGCTCATGTTAGCACCGGTACGTCATCCAGGCCGGGATTCCGCTCTCGGCGTGCGGACCGCGGAACCGGACGGCGGGACGCACGGGCCGGGCTCCGGCGAGGCAGGGAAGCCTGGCCTGCGAAGCCCTTAGTCCTCGATGCGGTCGACCCGGGCGCCGCCGTCGTCCACCCCGGTGCGCAGCACCTGCCAGCCGCCCATGACCCCGCCGAACACGGCCCGCACGGCCTCGTCGGCATCGGTCGAGCCACCGCCGGTCGCCCGCGCGAGGACAAGGACCGTCGGTCCCGCGCCCGAGACGACCGCCGCGACGCCGTGCGCGCGCAGGGCGTCGACGAGCGCCAGGCTCTCGCTCATGACGCCCGCGCGGTAGCGCTGGTGCAGGCGGTCCTCGGTCGCCGGGAGCAGCAGGTCCGGGCGGCGCGTGAGCGCCTCGATCAGCAGCGCGGACCGTCCCGCCTGGAAGGCGGCATCCGCGTGCGGCACGGTGGCCGGCAGCACGCTGCGGGCCGTCGAGGTCGCGAGCCGTGTGCTCGGGACGAGGACCACCGGCGTGATCCTGGGGTCGATCGCGATCCGGATGGCGCGCGGGCCGTCGGCACCCGCATCGGTCCACGCGATGGTCGCCCCACCGAGGATCGCGGGCGCGGCGTTGTCCGGGTGCCCCTCGAGCTCGGTCGCGATCCGCAAGGCGACGGCGTCGTCGAGCGCGTCGGGGTCGCCGATCAGGCCGCGCGCCGCGAAGATCCCCGCGACGACGGCGGCGGCAGACGAACCCAGTCCGCGGCCGTGCGGGATCCGGTTGACGCAGGTGAGGTGCAGCCCGGTCTGAGACGCACCGACGTGGTCGAGCGCGAGTCGCAGCGCGCGCACGACGAGGTGGGTCTCGTCATCGGGCACCTCGCCCGCACCCTGGCCCTTGACCTCGACCAGGACGCCCGGCGAGCCCAGCGCGCGCACCTCGAGCTCGTCGCGCAGCCCGAGCGCCAGGCCGAGCGAGTCGAAGCCCGGGCCCAGGTTCGCGCTCGTCGCGGGCACGCGCACCCGCACGTGGTCGTGACCGAGCCTCATGGTTGCCCCCTCATCGTCGCCCTCTCAACGCCCTGCGCGTCAGCCGAGCTCGAGCGCGTGCGCGATGGACACCACGTCCGCGCTGACCCGCACCGGGGTGACCTCGGCGCCGTCGGCCGTGCGCAGCGCCCACTGCGGGTCCTTGAGGCCGTGGCCCGTGACGGTGACGACGATCCGGGCGCCGGCCGGGACACGGCCCTGCTCGGCGAGCATGAGGATCCCCGCCACGCCTGCAGCGGAGGCGGGCTCGACGAAGACGCCGACCTCGCGCGACAGGATCCGGTGCGCGGCGAGGATCTGCTCGTCCGTGACTGCCTCGATCAGGCCGCCGGACACGTCCCGGGCGGTCTCTGCCTGCGTCCACGACGCCGGGTTGCCGATCCGGATCGCGGTGGCGATCGTCTCGGGCTCGCTCACCGGGTGGCCGAGCACGATGGGCGCGGCGCCGGCGGCCTGGAAGCCCCACATCATCGGCAGCCGCGTCGCGGGCCCGGATGCCGCGTACTCCTGGTAACCCATCCAGTAGGCGGTGATGTTGCCCGCGTTGCCGACCGGCAGCGCGTGGATGTCGGGCGCGTCGCCGAGCGTGTCGACGACCTCGAACGCGCCGGTCTTCTGGCCCTGGATGCGGTCCGGGTTCACGGAGTTCACGAGCTCGACGGGGTAGGCCTCGGCGAGCTTGCGCGCGGCGATCAGGCAGTCGTCGAAGTTGCCGTCCACCTGCAGCAGGCGCGCGCCGTGCGCGATCGCCTGGCTGAGCTTGCCCATCGCGATCTTGCCGTCCGGGACGAGCACCGCGCAGACCATCCCGGCCGCGACCGCGTACGCCGCGGCGGACGCGGACGTGTTCCCGGTCGACGCGCACACGACGACCTTCGCGCCGCGCGATGCCGCCGCGGAGATCGCCGTCGTCATGCCGCGGTCCTTGAACGACCCGGTGGGGTTCATCCCCTCGACCTTGAGGTACACCTCCGCACCGGTCCGGCGCGACAGGGCCGGTGCCGGCACGAGCGGCGTGCCGCCCTCGCCGAGCGTGACGACGTGCGTCTGCACGTGCGCGGGCAACCGGTCGGCGTACTCCGCGATGATTCCGCGCCACTGGTGGGCCATCAGGCTCCTTCGACTCTCAGGACGGACACGACGCGGGCCACCGAGTCGAGCTCGGCGATCGCCGCCACGGTGGCCGCGAGCGCGGCGTCGGTCGCGGTGTGGGTGGTGATGATGAGGTGCGCGAGCGGGGCGGGCACCTGTGGATCAGCGGGCACCGTCGGATCGGCGGGCGCGATCGGGTCGCCGTCGTCCGCGCGCGGCGCCTGCCGGACCGCCTCGATCGAGACGCCGTGCTGCGCGAGCACCGCGGCGACCTGCGCGAGCACCCCCGGGCGGTCGACGACGTCGAGCCGGACCTGGTAACGGGTCAGCGCTGCCGAGGCCGACAGCATCGGCAGGTCGGCGTAGCGCGACTCGACCGGGCCGCGACCGCCGAGCACGCGGTGGCGCGCCGCGGAGATGACGTCCCCCAGGACCGCGGACGCGGTCGGGGCCCCGCCGGCACCGCGGCCGTAGAACATCAGCTCACCGGCCGCCTCGGCCTCGATGAAGACCGCGTTGAACGCCCCGTGCACGCCCGCGAGCGGGTGGCTCGCCGGCACGAGGGCCGGGTGCACCCGCACGCAGACCCCGGCGTCGGTCAGCTCGGCGATCGCCAGGAGCTTGACCACGTGCCCGGTGCGCGCGGCCCAGGCGACGTCGTCGGCGGTCACGCCCGTGATGCCCTGGCGCTGCACGCAGCTCAGAGGCACGCGGGTGTGGAACGCGATGGAGGCGAGGATCGCGGCCTTGGCCGCGGCATCGAAGCCCTCGACGTCCGCCGTCGGGTCGGCCTCCGCGTAACCGAGCTGCTGCGCCTGCGCGACGGCGCTGTCGAGGTCGAGCCCCTCGGTGGCCATCTGGTCGAGCACGTAGTTGGTGGTGCCGTTGACGATCCCGAGGATGCGCCGGATCTTGTCGCCCGCGAGCGACTCGCGCACCGGGCGCACGAGCGGGATGGCGCCGGCGACGGCCGCCTCGAAGTACAGGTCGACCCCGGCGGCGTCGGCGGCGGCGTAGAGCGTCGGGCCATCCTCGGCGAGCAGCGCCTTGTTGGCCGTGACGACGCTCGCGCCCGCCGCGATCGCGCGCAGCATCAGCGAGCGGGCCGGTTCGATGCCGCCCATCACCTCGATGACGATGTCGGCGCGCTCGACCAGCGCTGCGGCGTCGGTCGTGAGCAATGCCGGGTCGACGCCGTCGCGCGGCACGGTCAGGTCGCGCACAGCGATGCCGACGAGCTCGAGCGGCGCGCCCGCGCGGGCGGCGAGGTCAGCGCTCTGCTCGGTGAGGAGGCGGACGACCTGCGTGCCGACGACCCCGCAGCCCAGCAGCGCGAGGCGCAGTGCGCGCCCCTGTGTGGCGCCCAGTGGCGCACCGTCCGGAGCTGCCACGTGTGCGCCCCACCCTTCGTCCGTTGAACTGCGCGTACCGAGCCGGTGAGCAGGCCTGCGACCGCAGGAGGCCTGCGACCCGCAGGATGCCACGACCGACGGTCGGCGATCGAATCCTTCCCGCCCACGAGGTCCGGTGGACGGCCGTCTCAGGATACGGCGACCCCTGCCGGGGCGGGGAGAAGCGGGGTTTCAGCCCTCGTCGAGGGCGAGGAGGTCGGCTTCCGTCTCGCGGCGGACCAGGACGCGGACCGTCCCGGCCGTGACGGCGAGGACCGGGGGGCGCGGCACGTGGTTGTAGTTGCTCGCCATCGACCGGCCGTAGGCACCCGTCGCGGGGACCGCGAGCAGGTCGCCGCGGGCTACGTCGGCGGGCAGGAGGACGTCGTGCACCACGATGTCGCCGCTCTCGCAGTGCTTGCCGACCACGCGGCACTGCACCGTCTCGGCGCTGCCCGCCCGGGAGGCGAGCACGGCGGTGTACCGCGCGTCGTACAGCGCCGGGCGCAGGTTGTCGCTCATGCCGCCGTCGACGGAGACGTACGTCCGGGTGAAGGCCGGCGGCCCGTCCACGGTGACCTGCTTGACCGTGCCGATCTCATACACGGTGAAGGTCGTCGGTCCCACGATCGCGCGGCCCGGCT
Organism: Pengzhenrongella phosphoraccumulans; assembly: GCF_045689905.1. Lineage (NCBI taxonomy): Bacteria > Bacillati > Actinomycetota > Actinomycetes > Micrococcales > Pengzhenrongella > Pengzhenrongella phosphoraccumulans. Next base: position 978,068 of record NZ_CP144210.1, read on the forward strand.
CGATCGAGATGCGCGGCACAGGGGTCCCGAGCACGCCGCACACGTCCCCGACCACGCGGGCCAGGTCCTGCGCGACGGCGTCCGGGTCGATCGGCACGTCGTCGGGCAGGTAGGCGATGCCATACCCGCCGCCGAGGTCCATCTCGCCCATGAGGTACCCGGTGTCGGTGGCCAGCTCGGCGCGCAGGCGCAGCAGCTTGCGGGCGGCCTCGATGAACCCGGCCGGGTCCAGGATCTGCGAACCGATGTGGGAGTGGATCCCGCGCAGCTCGAGCTCGGGCCGTTTGAGGACGGCCTGCAGCGCGGCAGCGGCCTGTCCCCCGGCGATCGACAGGCCGAACTTCTGGTCCTCGTGCGCCGTCGCGATGTACTCGTGCCCGCCGGCGTGCACGCCGGTGGTCACGCGCACCATCACCGGCGCCCGCCGGCCGTCGCCCCGCGCGCGGACGGCGTCGGCCAGGCGCTCGATCTCGGGGAGCGAGTCCACGATGATCCGGCCGACCCCGGCGTCGAGCGCGCGAGAGAGCTCTGCGTCGGATTTGTTGTTGCCGTGCAGGCCGATGTCCGCTCCGGGGATGCCCGCGCGGAGCGCGACGGCGAGCTCACCGCCGGTCGCGGTGTCGACGCGCAGCCCTTCCTCGTGCGCCCAGCGCGCGACGGCGACCGAGAGGAACGCCTTGCCGGCGTAGTACACGTCGACCTCGGTGCCGATCGCCGCGAACGCGCGCGCGAACGCGTCCCGGTAGGTGCGCGCCCGTGCGCGGAAGTCCGCCTCATCGAGCACGTACGCGGGCGTGCCGTAGGTCGCGGCCAGCTCGCGCACGTCGACGCCAGCCACCCGCAGGGCGCCGTCGTCCCCGCGCGAGACGCCGGACGACCAGAGCGCCGGGGCGAGCCCGGTGCCGGCGACGTCGGTCACATCCGCTCCGGGGCGCTCACGCCGAGCAGGCCGAGGCCGTTCGCGAGCACCTGGCGGGTGGCGTCGTTGAGCCACAGGCGTGTGCGGTGCAGGTCCGTGACCTCCTCGTCGCCGAACGGCGCGACCCGGCACTGGTCGTACCACTTGTGGTACGACCCGGCGAGCATCTCGAGGTAGCGCGCGACGCGGTGCGGCTCGCGCAGCTCGGCCGCCTGCGCGATGACGCGCGGGTACTCGCTGAGCGCGCCGATCAGCACGCCCTCGGCCGCGTGGTCGAGCAGCGAGGCGTCGAAACCGTCCTCGCGGCGCACGCCGGCGTCGGCCGCGTTGCGCGCGACGTTCGTGGTGCGGGCGTGCGCGTACTGGACGTAGAACACGGGGTTCTCGTTGGTCGCCTTGGTGAGCAGGTCGAGGTCGATGTCGAGCATCGAGTCGGTCGACGAGCGCGCCAGCGAGTACCGCGCGGCGTCCACGCCGACGGCGTCCACCAGGTCGTCGATCGTGACGACCGTGCCCGCCCGCTTGGACATCCGGACCGGCTGGCCGTCCTTGAGCAGGTTGACCATCTGGCCGATGAGGATCTCGAGGTTGGTCCAGGGCGTGTCCCCGAACGCGGCGCACATCGCCATCATGCGGCCCACGTACCCGTGGTGGTCGGCGCCGAGCATGATGATCACGCGGTCGAACCCGCGCTCGCGCTTGTCCAGGTAGTACGCCAGGTCGGCGGCGATGTACGCGGCCTCGCCGTCGGACTTGATGATGACCCGGTCCTTGTCGTCCCCGAAGTCGGTGGTCCGCAACCAGGTCGCGTCGTCCTTCTCGTAGATCCGGCCCAGGTCGCGCAGGCGGGCGATCGCACGGTCGACGGCGCCCGACTCGTGCAGCGAGTTCTCGTGGAAGTACACGTCGAAGTCGACGCCGAACGCGTGCAGCGACGACTTGATCTCCGCGAACATGAGGTCGACGCCCGCGGCGCGGAACGCCTCCTGCGCCTCGTCGTCGGGCAGGGTGCGCGGGTCGGGCTGGCCCGCGGCCGCGGCGCCCGCGATGACCTGGTCGGCGATCTCGGAGATGTACGCGCCGCCGTACCCGTCCTCGGGCGCCTCCTGGCCGCGGGCCGCAGCGAGCAGCGAGCGCGCGAACCGGTCGATCTGGCCGCCATGGTCGTTGAAGTAGTACTCCCGGGCGACCCGGGCACCGGCCGCCTGCATGATCCGCGCGAGCGAGTCGCCGACGGCGGCCCAGCGCACGCCGCCGATGTGGATCGGCCCGGTCGGGTTCGCCGAGACGAACTCGAGGTTGATGGACTCCCCCGCGAGCGCGTCGCCGCGCCCGAACTCGGCGCCGCCCTCGACGACCGTGCGCACGAGCTCGCCCGCGGCGGAGGCGAGGAGGGTGATGTTGAGGAAGCCAGGACCGGCGACGTCGACCGCGCTGATCCCGGGCACGACGACGAGGCGCCGGGCCAGCTCCTCGGCGAAGGCGCGCGGCGAGAGGCCGGCCTTCTTGCCGAGCTGCATCGCGATGTTGGTCGCCCAGTCGCCGTGCTCGCGCTGGCGTGGACGCTCGACGTGAACCGTCGCGGGGATGTCCGCCGCGTCGAGGACGAAGGTGCCGTCGGCGACGGCGTCGGTCAGGGCAGCGCGCAGGGCGTCGGAAAGGCTCGCAGGTGTCACCGGGCGGAGTTTACCGAGTGTGCGGACCGGCTCGGGCGAGCGCCCACGGGGGTGAGCGCTCGCCCGAGCGTGCGCGTGGCTACAGCGGGTACTCCTGGTAGATCGCGACGACGGCGTCGTACGGCCCGGAGAGCGTGAACGCGGCGGTGTAGTTCGTGGCGACGACGGTCGTCACGTCACCGACCTCGTAGAGCTGGTAGGTGATGCCGTTGCCGTCGTCACCCGAGTCCGTGAGCTGGTCCGGGGTGAACGCCGCGTTCTGCGTCGCGGCCCAGCCCTGGGCCTCGGCCTCGGTGGTCCAGTCCGTGAGGACTGCCGCCACGACGCTGGTGCCGTCGGTGTAGCTCGCGGTGTACGACTCCAACGCACCGGCCTGGACCAGCACGTCGTCGGGGACCAGGCCTGCGGTGGTGAAGCCCGCGACCTCGAGCGGCGCGATGTCGCGGAGGGCGGTGCCGCTGGTGTCGGCGCCGAGCGAGTCCTCGGTGGTCGGGGTGGCCGCCTCGGACTGCACGGTGGTCGGGTCACCGGAACCAGAGCTGGAGTTGGAGTCCATCGTGGCGAGCCCGAGGAAAGCGATCAGGCCGATGGCGACGAGCACCGCACCGATCGCGAGCTCCACGGCGCCCAGCACGATTCCCGCGATCGCGAGCCCGCGACCCGACGTCCCGCGCTCCTTGGTCCGCTTGAGCCCGAGGATGCCGAGCACGACCGGGACGGCGCCGAGACCGATGATGCCCGTGACGAGGGCCGCGATCGACATGCCATCCGTGGTCGCCGGCTGCGGCGGACCGTAGGGCAGGGGCTGGTTGTACTGGCCCGGCTGGCCATAGGGGGCTGGCTGGACCGGCTCGCCGTAAGGGGCCGGCTGGACCGGCTCGCCGTAAGGGGCCGGCTGGACCGGCTCGCCGTAAGGGGCCGGCTGGACCGGCTCGCCGTACGGCGTGGGCTGGACCGGCTGGCCGGGTTCGGTTCCCCATGCCGGTGGCTGCGGTTCGTTGCGCTCGTTGGGCCCCTGCTGGTCGTCGCTCACGAGATTCCTGTCCTGGTCGGGCCGCGCGTGGTCGGCCGACGTGCGGAGCACGCCTGTTCATGGGACAGCACAGATGTGTTGTCCCTGCTCAGCGTAGGGGTTTGCGGCCCCACACGTCCTCGAGCATCCCGGGTCGGCACGCCACGGTCCCCGCGACGACGAGCACCACGACGGTGCCGAGCAGGAACCCCAGCGATCCCGTCCAGGTCCCCGTGGCGCCGTAGAGGATCCCCACGACGAGCGGTCCGAGCGCGGCCAGCGTGTAGCCGATCCCCTGGACGAAGCCCGACAACGCCACCGCACCCTGGGACGTCCGGGTCCGCGTGTTGAGCAGCGTGATGACGAGCGGGAACACGCTCGGCGCGATCCCGAGGAACACGATCCAGAGGTAGGTCCCCCTCCCGGGGGACAGGATCAGCCCGAGGTAGGCGACGACGAAGCACGCGGCGAAGGCATAGATCAGCGGGAGCGGGTTGCGCATCCGCGCGGCGAGCGGCGGGACGAGGAACGAGCCCGGCAGCGCCAGGATCGCGAACAGTGCCAGCCCACGTCCACCCTCCACGGCGGTCAGGCCGGCGTCGGAGAGGATCAGCGGCAGCCAGGCGAAGATCGCATAGCTGTTGAGCGAGTTGATCCCGAACAGCACCGCGAGACTCCACGCGAGCGCGGTGCGCGCCACCCGGCCGCGGTCGCCGTCGGGCACGTCGGTCCCCGCGAGGCCCTGCCCCAGGTCCACCCGCGAACGACGACGACGCGCGGCGCGCTCGGCGCGCAGGGCCACCGATCGGGCGATCACCAGGGCCCACGGGACGACGGCGACGACGGCGATCACCGACCAGGACGCGAGCGTGAGGCGCCAGCCGAACCTCTGCGCCAACGGGACAGCGAGCAGCGCGGGGATCGTGGTGCTGACCGCCATCGCCATCGAGTACGCGGCGGTCACGGCCCCGATCCGGTCCGGGAAGTAGCGCTTGACGATCGGGGGCAGGAGCACGTTGCCCATCCCCATCCCTGCCAGGACGATCACCGTCCAACCCAGGAATCCCGCCGAGGTGCTCGTCGTCGACCGGACGATCTCGCCGAGCGCCGACAGTGCCATCGCGGCCATGAGGGTCCGTTCGAGCCCGAACCTGCGAGCCAGCAGCGGGGCGAGCGAACCGAAGACCGCGAACGACGCGACGGGGATCGTCCCGAGGATGCCGACCTGCTGATCGGTGAGCGCGACGTCCACCCGGACGGCCGCGAGGATCGGGGACACCGCGCCCACGACGATCCGCAGATTGAGACCCACGAGCACGATCCCGAGCAGTGCGATCCACCGCCCACGCCACGGACGCCGCGCCGCGAGGGTGGTCATGGGTCCCGATCTGTGCTCAAACTGGCGCGGAAGCAGCGAGGGGAGTTGACTGCACCGCATCGCTACTCAAGGAGAATACCTGGGATGAATCGCCGCACCGGTCTCATCGATCAGGCCGTCGACCAGCTGCGCGCCCAGATCACGGGTGGCAAGTGGCCCGTCGGCAGTCGCATCCCAGCCGAACCCGCCCTCACCGAGATGCTCGGCGTCGGCCGCAACACGGTCCGCGAGGCGGTCCAGTCCCTCGTGCACGCCGGGCTGCTCCAGCGGCGTCAAGGGTCAGGCACGTACGTCGTCGCGCTCTCCGAGCTCGGGGTCACGATCGGCCGCGAGATCGCCGATGCGCGGCAGCGGGACGTCCTCGAGGTGCGGCGCTCGCTCGAGGTCGAGACCGCCCGGCTCGCGGCTCACCGCCGGACGCCGGCCGACGTCGCCGAGCTGATCGCGCATCGCGACGCGCGCACCGCGGCCTACTCCGCCGGTGACCTCGACGCCATGGTGTCCACCGACCTGGACCTGCACCGCGCGATCGCCCGCACCGCACGCAACCCGGTGCTGCTGTCCTTGTACGAGAACCTCGTCGGCGCGATCGGGGAGAACATTCGGTTCAACTTCGAGCGCCCCGCGCACACGAACGACAACCACGACGGTCTCGTCGACGCGATCGCCGCCGGGGACGCCGACCGGGCCGCCGACGAGATCACGGCGTACCTGTCGGCTCAGCTCGGCGAGCGCTGACCTCCCCGGGTGGGGTCAGCGCCCAGCGCTGATGCCCGCCCACGTGCGGTAGTGTCTTGCCCCGTGCCAGATCGTGGCACTGGCCCGCGTAGCTCAGTGGATAGAGCGTCCGCCTCCGGAGCGGAAGGCCGAAGGTTCGAATCCTTTCGCGGGCACCCTCTGACCTGCAGGAACGTCATCCCGTGTCATTCGCGTGTCATAGCGAACGGCCGCAGGCATGGCGCTCCCGCCCACTCTCAGCTCAGCCAGGACCGGCCGACGAGAGCTTCGGTGTGCCGCGGGAGACGGACTGTCTCGCCCTCGGCGAGGCGTCGGCACAGATCCATGACCTTGGTGAAATCCGGTCCGCGTCCTTCACTGCTGGCCGAGCCTCCCCCCGGATGCCACTGCGCTCGCCACTTCTTGCCGCGCAGGACGACGAACGGCCCACCGACGACGTGACCGATCGTCGAGTCGACAGCGCCGAGCAGATCACTGGAGCCGCAGTCGCACGCGTCACAGCCGCAGTCCGGCAACGAGGCCACGCGGACTCCGAGATCGCCCACCTCGATGTCCAGCACCGCCAACGTGGCGCCACCCGCGAGGGTGGGGACGTCGCGCTCGAGCAACAGCAGCGGCAGTGCGCCGGGCCGGCGCGATGTGAGCCGGACGCCGCGGTCGAACGTGCGCGAGTAGTCATCAGGCGCACCCGACCCGGACACGAGCGTCTCCGTGTGCGCGCCGAGTATGTCCTCGAGCACCGCAGCCCACAGCCGCGCGCGAGAGTGGACAACCCGCCAGCGCTCCGGATCGGTGACCCGGGAGTACTCCTGCGCGCGGGGCGATGCCATGTTCGGGTGCGGGTTGACCCACTCGGGCAGGTCGAGCAGCTCGAAGCGCGATGCGACCTGCGCCTGGAGATCGATCACGGTGACCACCGCACGAACCTACGGTCGCGGGTCGCCGACAGCACGCGATTTTCCGATGTCGTCCGGTCGCCGCCGCGACTCGCTCGGCTCTGCCGCTCACCGCCCGTCATCGGTAGTTTGAGTGGCGCTGTGCGGCCGACCTGGCGGTAAAGGCACACACGGGTTGTCCCCGCGAGGGGTTCAAGAAGGTCAGGAAGTAGACCCCGGTGTTCCGCCGCACCGCCTATTGGCAGCGCCTCGGCGCCGGAGCGACGGCGTGCATCGGACGCAGGATCTCCGCCAAGCTCGCCCGGTGGATGCGCACCAAGCGGCTGCCGACTTTGACGGCGCTGAGGTCGCCGTTGGCGATGAGCTTGCGGATGTACCGCTCGGTGACGCGCAGCTCCTCGGCCGCTTCCGCGACGGTGATGAACTCCGAGCGGTACGGATCAGTGACGGTGAGGGACATGGCATTCCTTTCGGTCGCGCGTTGGTAGGTGCAGGTCAGCGTCCGATCGCGGGTCCATCGCGCGTGGGGTAGGTCGGTTCTGCCGACAGCGTGTTCTGTGGACGGCGTCGGCGTTCGAGGCCGTGGGGGTGCCAGTCGGGGCCGGGGTAGTCCCGGCGCCGGGGTGGGATCGGGGACGGGGTGTCCGGGTGGTAGACGGCCCAGGTCTCGGTGGCGGTGAGCTCGGCGTGGGTGGTAGCCAGGATCTGGTCCAAGACGTCGCGGGCGGTGGGGGCGGGTCCCCCGGCGGCGGGCAGGCAGTCGTCGTCGTGGGTGTCGGTGATGACGTAGGTCCGGTTGAGGTCGCGGCCACGGCTCATAGCGACGTACAGGTCTTCGCGGCCCATACCCACCGCGGCGATGGTGTGGGTCTCGTCCACGGTCAGTCCTTGGCTGCGGGCGGTGGTGGTGGCGTACCCGAGCTCGACCTGGGCCGCGACGTACGCGGCGGGCAGCCGGACCGGCGCGGCGTCGGGCCCAGCATGATCGGGCCGGTTGGCGGGTCGGGCGAGGAGGGCTCCGCCGGGCAGGACGGCGGTGACGTCCCACAGGGCGCCGTTGCGCACGTACCCGTCGCCGGTGGGCAGGTGGCGGTTGTTGCGGCGGGTCACGATCCGGTCCCCGACCCCCGCGGTGAGGCCGTCGTGCAGGTTGACTCCGGTCCGGGAGATGGTGCCGTCCAGGACGCCGGCGGCGTGGGCGCGGGCGTTGAGCTCGGTCACGGTGCGGGTGTCCACGGCCTGCAGGACGGCGACCCGCCCCTGGTCGCGGGCGGTGGTCACCGCATCCAGGGCGGTGTCGAGCATCTGGTCGGCGGTCCCGGCGGTGAAGGCCCCGTGCGCGTCGTAGGTGTCCAGGGCGCCAGGGTGGGCGCGGCGTAGTTCGAGGCTGGCGCGCGCTTCCCAGGGGTGGCTGAACCGCCACAGGGACGTGAGTTCGGCGGTGGGGCCGCGGCGGGCGAGCATCGCGAACCCGCCGCCGGCGTCCACGGACCCGCGTTGCAGGTGGTCGCCGACCAGGAGCACCTTCGCCCCGACCGCTTGGGCTTGGGCGGTCAGGTCGGCCAGGGTGCGGGTGTCGGCCATGGAGGCTTCGTCGATGATGACCAGTTGGCGGGGGGCGAATCGCCACTGGTCTTGGATGGTGCGCACCGCCCACTGCCGCGCCTCGGACTCTTGGCGCTGTCCGGAGGTCCCGAGGCTTGGGTCGCAGCGGATCTGCTCCAGGGCGTCGAACATGGCGCCCCGGTTGGCGGCGCCCTGGCCGGCGCTCTCGTACAGCCACTTCGCGGTCGTCTCACACTGGGTGCCCAGGGACGTGGCCAGGGTGTGGGCGGCGCTGGCCGAGGGGGCCAGGCCGATGACCGGCCCGATCCACCGACCCCAGTACGCGGCCAACCCGGCCAGGGTCGTGGTCTTGCCCGATCCGGCCGGGCCGACCATCGCGTCGAGCACGTTCCCCGACGTGATGACGGCCTGCGCGGCAGCGAGCTGGTCGGGGGCCAGGGCGTCGAGGTAGCCGCGCGCGAACGCGGGCACCTGGTCGGCGGCATGCGCCGGGGCACCCGTCATCTCGGCGGCGTCGATCAGGACCCGCTCGGCGCCGAGCATCTGCGGCGTGGTGAACAGGTCCTCCCCGACCCGGCGGGACTCGGGGGTGCGGGTGTCATCCAGCTGCACGCACGCCGCCCGCGTGTCCGTCAGGATCGCTTTGAGTAGCAGGCGCCGCTCGACCGGGTCGGCCATCCGCAGCAGCTTCGAGGCCCGCAGCGCTTCGGCACCGAGGTTGAACGTCGTGAACACCGCCTTCTTCTCCTGCACGGCGGACAGTGCCTGGGCGGCGATGGCGGCGCGGACCTCGGGCCCGACGTCGTGCGCGTGCAGGGCTCGCCCGTAGGTGCCGGCCAGGGCCCGCGCAGCCAGATCCCGGGGCTCGGCTCCGGTGCGGTCGCGGGCGCGGTTGGCCCACTCGGTGAACAGGTCCGTCAACCGGTGCACCTGCTTGGCGGGGCGGGTCGTCAAGGTGAAGTGCTGGCGGGCCTTCGTGGTCTCCCGGCGGCTTGGGTCGCGCCCGTGCTCGACCCGGAACTGCTCCGCCCACGCATCGGCAGCGTGGTGGATCTGCCCGGAGCGGGTGGAGAACTCCGCGAGTAGGTCCTCACCGATCCCGTCGACCTCGAACGCCGGGTTGCGCCGCGGGCCGCGCTCGCGCAGCGACCAGGACACCGGCAGCACCCGCGCCAACCCGTCGGCCAGGAGCACGTCGTACAGCTCGGAGACGGTCACGGTGGCGGCGAAGATCGTCTTGCCATCCAGAGACCGCCACTGCCCGTCCATGCCTTGGGTCTTGTTGGCCACCGCGACGTGGGTGTGCAGGTTCGGGTCCCCGGCCCGGGTGTCGAAGTGCTCGAACGCGACCGCGAGCATCCCCCGGGTCCGGATCTGCCGGGCACCGCTGGGCCCGACCCGCGAGCGGACCACCTGCTCCTCGACGAACTTCAACGCCTGGTCCACCGCGTCGCGGTGCGCGCCGTGCACCTTCGCCCGGGTGTCGTCATCGCCGAGTGCCCACAGGACCGAGACGGACTTGGGGACCGTGAACGTGAAGTCGTACCCGACCACCGCCTGCGACACCTTGCCCGGTGACCCGTCGGGGTTCGTCGCGGTGATGGCGGTGGGGAACTCGCGGCCGAGCGGGGTGCCGGTGAGCGGGTCGTGACCACGACCGAACAGGGCACCCATGGCGTCCTCGGTCACGACCGCTCCGGCCTTAAGCCGGGCAGCGCTGCCTTCGCCGAGGCCGGGCAGGCCTTTGCCGGTCCACCGCCCGGGCGGATTCCCGCTCGCGGCGTAGTACGCCGTCAGGGAATCGCCGGGCGCGAGGGGGATGTCGCCGGCGGCGACCTGCCGGGTCAGATACCGGTACCCGTCACGGGAGGTGAGCTTGTGCATCGACAACATCCCCACCACCCCCTTTCCGCTCGCCGTCGTGCGTGTGGTGCGTCCCTGTACCCCGCAGGTATGTGGGCAAGGGGTAGAAGACCCGGTCGGGTCCGGCCCGAGTTTTCGCATCGCCCCTCTACCCGCAGGTGTGCAGCAAAAGGGCAGAAGACGGTGTTGGAGCCCGATCAGATTTCACGGATCTCCCATCGCCTGGTTCCTGTTCACCACAGAGAGCACCCGACGTGCGCACACGCGCTGGACGTCACCGAAAGCCCCTCTCCTTCAAAGGGGTGCGCCCATTGGGCAGAACACCGGGCTCAGCCCGGAGGCTCTTGCGTCGACCGGCCGGCCACGCGCTCAGAGGGCCTGCGCGAAGACGGGGCCGATGATGACGACGGGGTCGACGACGATGACGGGCAGGATGACGACGTCGGCCGTCGGCGGGCAGTACTCGACGGCAACTGTCAGCCGAATGGCAACCCCGCTCGAGCACTCGGTGCAAGAGGAGTGAGCCCGTTGATGCTTGCTTCTGGGAGTCGCGATCGCGACTGGCACGAGGCGCGGCCACGGACCGGACAAAGTTCACGGGTTGGCGACCGAGTGCGGCTGGATCGGCGGCCATGGCAGGGGCGGCGCGGAGTTCGTCGACAGTGCGGTGGGGCGTCACGATCGACGATGGCGGCCGTCATCACTTTCCGCAGGCCTGGTGCGAGCGAAACGTGGGGACTTTGCCCGAATAGACGGGGTGAGCGCCGGCGACTGGCCAACTGGGCGCAAGCTGGGCCGCGGCTCCCCCATCGGGAGGGAGCAAGCGTCCCGCACCGTGTCCGGTGTCGTCGCGGACCACCACCGCACTCGCCTTGGTCGCGACGGGCGCGCCGACGCCGCGAGGACGTGTTTGACGGCGCCCGATTGAACGCCGAGGTATTGCCAAAACCCTGACACTTGTCAGCGCATGAGGGCTCCAGGCCGACCTGCCGGTTGCCGAAACCCTGACACTTCCCGCCACGAGCCGTGCTGTCGTGCCACCTGAACTGGGCAAACGCTAAGTGTCAGGGTTTTGGCAATAGGCGGAGCGCGCTGGCCTCGACGAGAGTCGCGGTTGCCTCACGTTGGTCGACGTCGACGTCGAGGTCGAAGGTGACGCGGAAGCGGGGGCTCGGACACAGCGCGCCAGACAGTCGCAGCGAGCGTTGGCACCTGCGATCGAGAAGAGATGACGACGTGTCTTAAGTGGCATTATGTGGCGGTTCTGGGGAGAGGGCCCCAAGTGCAGTACGACTCGCCTTTGCCCGTTCTTGGGCGGCTTCGGCACCAGAACTCGGTCACGAGCGCGGGACGTTGGCGCGGTACTCCTGGGAGGAGACGATCCCGGCGATGATCTGTTCGTCTCGGGAGCCGGCCTGTATGAGGCGGATCCAGGTCAGTGTGCCGGTGGGATCGATGTGCCGGTGAAGCAGGTTGATGTAGTAGCCGTCGACGACGGTGGTCAGGTGCTCCGTCGAATAGAGGAACCCGAGGGCGACCTCGGTCCGCGAGGTGCCGGCGTTGAGTCGACGCTGCCAGGAGTCGACCTCGCTGTTCGCCGGTTCACGGTTCAGCACCTTCTTGTACAGGTGCGTGATCCAGCCGCGATCGGTGCTGCCGCTGAGGTTGTAGTACTCCGGGGAGGAGATGAACCCGGCCTGCATGTTCTCGATGTGCAGGGACGCACGCATGGCATCGAGCCAGTTCCGGCCACCTATGGCGTCCGGCGCCCGGTCGAGGTAGGTCCTGTAGGCGGCGGCGATCATGCGGATGCGGTTCTCGTCGGAGTACGTGATCGCATCGGCGACCGTCCCGTAGGCCCCGCCGTTGCGCAGCGCGCTCGACCAGGTCGACAGCCCGACCGCGTCCGGCTGCCGGCTGAACAGGTCTTCGTAGACGGAGGTCACGTAGGCGCCCACCGGATCAGCGATCGGCGTCGTGAAGGGGACGGTGACAGCCTTCTTGCCATTCATGAAGCCCTGCAGGGTGATCTGAAGCCCGGCCGCCGTCGCTGGCATGTCCGCGGGCAAGGTGATCGTCAGTCGAGTCGAGTCGTTGGAGACCACCCGGTTCGCCCGCGGGAGCTCGGAGAGGAACCTCCCTGCCGAGTCGACGACGAGGACGTGCAGCGAGTCGTAGTCGTAGTAGAAGAAGTCCGGCTCGGCGACCAAGTCGAGGACCATGCCGGGCGCAGCACGGGCCGGCGTTGTCGTGTAGGAGTGGAAATCGATCGTCGGGACCGCGTCGAAGAGGTCCACGCGCACCTCACCCGGGGCGCTGCCCGGTGCCAGGTACAGCTCGACGGACAGGTCAAGGGTGTCGAAGTTGCCCGAACCCAGCAGCCGGATGCTGAACCAGTCCTCCGATGCGCAGGTCGCGAGAGTGCTCGCCAAGATCGCGGCTGGGTCAACGATGAGGTCCCACCCGTCCATGTGCAGGCCGGCCGTGGTGGACGGGCACATGGACACCCCAGCGGCGCTCCAGGCTTCGAGGTGCAGGCTCGCGGGGTTGACGTCCGTGCTGGTGACCCGAGCCGGGAACGCGTACCGCAACGACGGAGCACCTGCCGGGAGCGCAGCCGCCGCGGGGTTGCCGCTGCCTCCCCACCGGATGTCCTGCGAATGTGACGTCGGTGCGTCGAGCGGTACGGTCACGCCATCGATGCCGGCACCGGCCGTGGCCGGCCCCGCCGCAAGTGCCATGAGCAGGGAAGCGACAAGCGCGGTGGGAACGAGACGGGACCAGAGGCTCCGCTGCCGGGCACGGAACGACACGGTCACTGGGGGGTCTCGTTTCTCGGCCATCCACAAGTGGCCGCGGGAGCAAGGTCGAAGCGCCGGCGTAGCGACCGGCAACTGGTGATCGCCAACTACAGCGCAGATCCGCGGGCTGGGGAGACACGAGACCTCGGGTGGGCGGGTGAAAACGCGAAGCAATGCTCGCTGAGCTCCCTGACGGGGTCGCGGAGTGAAGCTGTGTGCTCCAATGGGCCAAGCAGAGGACCTTGCCCAGCGGCTAGCTGTCGTTACCCAGCGGGAGGTCTTGTCAGTGGGGTGCCGGCGGTCCTGAAGAGGGCCACCCACTCGAATCAGCCCGCAACGCCCCGTGGGACAGGAGGGCATCGAGGACTCGGGCCGTCAGATCAGGTGTGGGCAGGGTGCGTAACGCCTCATCGACCTCGAGCTCGGCCCAGATGCGGTCGCGTTTGAGAGCCGTCGGGTCGAGCGCGACACGTACTTGCAGGTTCAGGAAGTTCAAATGGGCGGCGATCAGCATGGTGAAGTCGGCGGTCGAACACAGTCGTGCCGGCCCGCCCGCCGCGACGTACGACCGGTACGCCGACCGCATCGACTCAAGGTCGGGACGGCCGTCGTGAAAGAAGGCCACCAGTGCGCGGGCGAGCTCTCTGGCCGGCTCGGCGGGCCCGAGCGCTTCCCAGTCCACGACGACGAGCTCACCGTCCGCATCGGCGAGCACGTTGCCGGGATGCAAGTCGCGGTGGCAGACCCGCAGACCGGTCGGGTCGCTCGAAGAAAGCAGCGCCTGTAGGGAGGGAAGGCCGTCCACCGCCGCGGCCAGCCGCGCTGCCCAGGGTCTGTCCGCTTCATCGGCGGCGATCACCAGAGGTTCCCACTCGTGCCGCTCTGGCGGAACCTCGTACCAAGGGTCCGGTGGCCCACCTCCCGGCTCTTGGTCCGCCGCTGGGGCACCCCGGTGCAACCGGGCGAGAAGTACACCGAGCGCGTCAGCGGCGGCAGTGAGGTCGGCGGGCCGCAGTTCGACCCAGTCGTAGAGCCGAAGCCACCCCCCACCCGTGAGCGGCACCACGTACCGCCCGGTCCGATCGAGATGACTCGTCGGCAACCGGACTCCCGCCGAGGCGACGCGCTGCGCAAAGGCGATCTCAGCCTCCACCCTCGCGCTCGCGGTCGCGGAAGGTGCACCCGCAAACGCCTGTTTGAGGGCGAACGCCCGTGTCTTCGTTGCCAACCGCCACACCTGGCCCTGCGCGCCCCGGGCGCCGGGCGTGATCGAGACGTCCACGTCTCCGAGTTCGAAAGCCCCCAACGCCACGCTGAGCACATCAATCTGCACAACCCCATCATCGACGGTCATGACAGGTACCGCGCCAACGACGCAAAGCTGTCGTCAACCAGCGCGTGGTTGGCGCCTTGATTCGCAGTCGGACGTCGACGTGGCAACGCGACTCTCGTCACCACTTCCCCGCGTGGTACCACGTTGGTATCATCGGCGTGTGGCTATGACACTCCGTCTCACCGACGTCCAGCAAGAAGCTCTCCGCGTGACCGCCGAACGCGAGCAGCGGTCGATGCAGGCGGTCGCCGCGGATGCGATCGAGCGCTACACCTCGGAGCGGAACCGTCGTCGTGACGAGATCCTCGCGAAGATCATGGACCGGGACGCCGAGCTCCTTGACCGGCTGGCGCAGGGGTGAGTCTCGACTACCTCGAGTTCGAAGATCTCCTCATCGCCGCGGAGCTGTTCCTGGGCCACGCACCCGAGGTCCGGGACTACGGGCTGCTGGAGTCGGCGCTCGCTCGGCCGCGCGCGGTGGTGTTCGGGCAGGACGCGTACCCGACGCTGGATGACAAGGCGGCCGCGCTGCTGCTCTCCCTCGTGCTCAATCACGCGCTGGTGGACGGGAACAAGCGGCTCGGCTGGTTCGGCGTCGTCACGTTCTATGAATTTAACGGCCGGACCGTGCGGATCGTCGAGGATTCCCCATTCGAGACCATCATGGTCATCGCTCGCGGCGAACTCGTCGACGTCCCGGCCGTCGCCAAGATCCTGCGTCGATGGACAACGCCCTAGCGTTGCCACCGCGCAGTCGCCTGATCTCCGACGCGCATCTTGGCCGTCGATAGCTGCCGAGCCGGCCGCTCAACTGATCCCGGGCGTGCAGGTTGGCGTGCTTCGAGGTAGCGAGCGAGTGCTCCGCGAGGCAGGGGCTCTGGCTGGGCAACTCGCGGGACGGTCATTCGCATACGGCGGTGGTGTCGGCGCCCGTAAACGGCTCCCGACCGGCGGTCTTGGTTGACGTCGGTATCGGCGTGGAGACGGGTCCGGTGGTGCTCGGAGCGGCCGGGGCGGCGGGCTCTTCCGTGGCGACGATCGGCAGGTCCTGCACCTCAATCCACCAGATAGCGTCGGACGAGGCCGTCCAGACAACCCGGTCGTGATCGGCAGGGTCCGGACCATTCGGGATCGTCATGAAGGTGATGTCGCCGCTGCGGACGTTGCGGGTGTTGTCGGCGAGCGAGGCGATCGTCTAGAGCGTGAGTCCGGCGTCGGTGGTCATCGAGTTCGTCGCTGCGGACAGGAACGAGATGAGTTCGAGCACGGTGCCCACGTCGTTCTTGGGGCGAGCCGCAGTCATCACCTCCGGGCGATCCCCGCGGCCCAGAGCTCGAAGACGGTCGGACTAGCGTGCCGCGTCGCTAGTCGAGACGGCGGCACGCAGTCGGCACAGCGACTCTCGCAGGTGGCTGCGGACGGAAATGGTCGGCATATCGAGCCGCTCGGCAATCTGACGGTGGGTGAGGTTGTCGTAGACGGCCAGCCGCATGACCTGCCGGGCGGGCTCAGCTAGGCGATCGAGCTCGCTGGCGACCAGGATCGTGCCAGCGACCCGGTCGAAGTCGCAGGCCACCTCGTCGGTCTGCGCGCCGACGAGGCCCAGGGCCGCATGCGCCGCAGCACCAGGGGGCCGGGTCTGATCCCGGCCCAGGACTCGTCGCCGGGTTATGGTCAGCAACCATCCGGGCAGGCTCAGCGCCGTGGGCAAGTATGCGGTTCGCCCCCGCCATGCCTCGAGGAAGACCTCGGCGGTGATCTCGGCGGCATCATCGGAATTGTCCACCGATCGCAACGCAGCCGAGTAGACCAGCTGGGACCAGCGCCGGTAGGTCTCCCGCAGTGCGTCCTCGCTCCCGGCGCGAAAACCGTCGCCGACGTCCGCGTCAGTTGCCTCGACCTGCGAATCTCCACCCGGGCTCAGACCTCGGCCGGCGATGGCGCCTGACGCCGCCTCAGGGTCCCGTCCGCCCCTGGGCCCCCTGGTGTCCATCACAGGACCGACCTGGCGTCCATCCTCCGTGACTGGCCTGGCTCAGGCATCGGTGCCCGGACCAGGTTGGCCCGAGTGTTCGGCGTCAGGTGGGCCTTTACGTTCAGGCGGTGGCGGCGCTCTGGTCGTGGTCCTCCGCGTGTGCCAGCTGCCCGGCCAGAGCGAAGAACGTCGGCGCCCACAACCCGACGAAGATGCCGAATCGCTCAGCGTGCGCGATGTCCCCGGATCCCTTGGCCATCCGCCAGGTCGCGATGGAGGCGACGATCGAGACGAAACCGGCGACCTGCAGGATGTCACTGGAGATACCGAGCTTGTTCATCTGCTGCACGATCATGGGAGCTCTCCTCGCATCAGGAATGGTTCTCGGATTCTCACATCGAGTACACCGGCCCGCCACCGGGCAGCTGCTCACTTGTCCACCACTCGAGGCGTCGCGCGATACCCGGGGACTTGCCACATCGCATGAAGCAGGCTTCACCGTTCTTGTTCGACGAAGGGGAGTATCCCCGAGCGCTGCGTCGTCAGGACGGCCCCCCGGGGCCCGGTGCAGCGGGCTCCGGCTGGGAGAGACCTTCGGTTGGCAAGTCACCCACCGGAGGTACCCGCCCCGCCCCTCTTGGACGTTGGACCGAACCTCGGCACGTCCCCAGCCCGCCACCAGCCGATCTGGTGGCCGCACCTTTGCGCGCGACCGGGCACCCCGCGGTGTCGGTGCTGCTGCCCACCACACCGGCCGGCGTGATGAGCGAGCCGGACCGGGGCGTGCTGCGCGGCCTGCTCGACAGGCTCCGAGCGGTGATGGGCGATCGAGCCGCGCTGCCGTGCGCCCAGGGATACCTCCTGGGGCGCCCGTCCCTCGAGCCGCCGTGGCGCAGCACGACATCCACCCGGTGGCCCCTTCGACGGATCATGATGGGGCCCGAGCCCGAGGCGACCGCGGTGCCGTCGCGGTGCTGGTGCCAGTTCGACGGCAGACACAAAGCCGAACCCGGCATCGCCACGAGCGACCGCCACGACACCCTCGACACAGCCGGCCGTTGACCCCCGCCCGATGCTCGCCGCGCCCGAGTTGCACCCAGCGCGAGCCGAGGATCCGACTCGCAAGTGCGTATGGGACGCAGTTCGGGATTCATCCCGAAGACTGCGGGGTGCCCGGGTCGCGGGGCATGGGCCTTTCGCGCGCGCCCCTGTGTTCGGCGTTCGGGCGCCCGAACGGTCCCTTGCCACCCACGGCCGCTCGGGCCTCGATCCGCAGCTCACCGAGCGTGCGACCGGCACCCCCCACAAGGGTCGCGATCCCGATAGCCCGCAGCTCGGCCGCGGCGCGTTCGGCGGCCGGCGCGACGTCGTCGGTCGTTGCGGTGATGACGGCGAGATCGACGTCGTGCTCGGCACAAAAGCGCAGCAGCTCCTCAGCGGGAACGTCGCTACCGAGGTGCTGCACGGCCCAGTTGTCTTCGCGCAGCGCGGCGGCCGCCATGGCCGAGGGCAGGCTGTGCAGGTCGCCCGACATCGCCGCCACCACGACGGTGCCCCGACGTCGCCCCCGGGTTTCCCGCTGGACGTGACCGAGCAGTCGCTCGACGATGGCCGAGGCTCGGTGCTCGACCCAGATGGAGGATTCCCCGGCACGCCAGGCCGCCCCGATCCGGCGTAGCGCCGGGGAGAGCACGTCCTGCAGCACGGTGGCGAGCGGCACCCCCTTCTCGATCAGCGTTGTGGCGATCCGGCGGGCAGCCGACTCATCGCCCGCGACGAGCGCGACATGCAGACGCTCGGCCTCCTTGTCCAGGTGCTCAGGCCGGTGCGCCGACCTCCCCGCCCGCGGCGCTGCAGGCTCGTCTCGATGCCGCGCGAACTCCACCAGGTCCGCGCGGTCGATGACGTAGCGCCCGCGGACCATCGTGGCGGGCAGGGCGCCTGACGTCACCCACTTGTAGGCCGTCTGGTAGTGCACGCCGAGCTCGTCGGCTGCGTCCCGCAGCGGCAGTGAAGGAGGGTCGACCACCCGCCGATGATAGCGACGAATGAGATTGAACACATATCTAGACTAAAATGGACTGAACTGGTAGAGATGACTCCACCGGGTCCGGGCAGCCGCCAGGACACTTCCCAAGGAGCCACTGATGGATCCCATGCTCGTGCTGACCGCGGGGCAGTTCTCCCTCGTGTACAACGCCTTCTCCTTCGTCATCGCCTCGATGGGGGCGGCCTTCATCTTCTTCCTGCTGGTCCGCAACCAGGTCCGCCCGGCCAACCAGCTTGCCGTCACGATCTCGACCGTCGTGGTCGCGATCGCCCTGTACCACTACGTCCGGATCTTCGGATCGTGGGAAGACGCGTTCTCGTACGTCGACGGCAGCTACGTCCAGGACGGCGCACCGTTCAACGAGGCCTACCGGTACGTCGACTGGCTCCTGACGGTGCCCCTGCTGCTGACCGAGCTGGTCATCGTGCTCAAGCTGGCCAAGGCCACGACCCGCAGCCTGCTCATCCGACTCAGCGTCGCCGCGGTCGCGATGATCGCCCTCGGGTACCCCGGCGAGATCGCCGCCGTCGGGTCCGCCGAACGCACCTTCTACGGGATCGCCTCGACCATCCCGTTCCTGTACATCCTGTACGTGCTCTTCGTGGAGCTCGGCCGCTCGCTCGGGCGCCAGCCGGCCGGGGTGCGCACACTCGTGGACGGCCTGCGCTACATCATCCTCATCACCTGGGGCGTGTACCCGCTGGCCTACCTGTCCCCCTCGTTCATCAGCGACCCCGCCCAGGCCGAGGTCGTCCGTCAGGTCGGCTACTCCATCGCCGACGTGCTCGCCAAGCCCCTGTTCGGGCTGCTCGTCCTCGCGATCGCGCTCGCTAAGTCGAAGGAGCAGGCGATCGACGCAGGCCTCGATGCCGAGCTCACGACGCTCGACTCCCCGATCAAGCTCGACCGCACCTGAGCAGCCGATACGACAATCTCGAGGCCAGGGTTCCGGCGGCGCGGGTCAGTTTGACCGAGATCGCCGCCGGGGCCAGCGCGGCGGCACCGGCTCCAGACCGTCGTGATGTGCCTGGCCAGCCCGTGGACCAACAAGGACATCGGGATGGACCTCCCCCTGATGAGCCAGATGCTGCGCAACATTGGCCCCGGGCCGGCGCGCGGGGCCCCTGCACCGCCCCCGACCCGATGAGCCCAGGACGCCCGCGGGGAGGCAACCCATCGCACGGGCGTACTGGAGGGCATCATGACGGGGTGGCGGCTGCGTGACCTGACCGACGACGACCTGGAGGAAGCTGTCGGCCTCGACGCCGCGTCGTCGTCGGTGGACCAACGGCCGCTGTTCCCCCTGTCGGAGGTCGTGGCGAGCCTTGTCTCCGGTCAGCCGGCGGTCGCGGCGGAGTCCGGCGGCCGGTTGGTGGGGACCGCGGTGGGACGCGTCGACGGCGACCGTGGCTGGGTGCTGCGCATCGCGTTGCACCCGCAGTGGCGCGGCCAGGGCCTGGGCAGTCAATTGTTGGCGCTGCTCGAGCAGCGCCTGGTGGCCGCAGGGGCGCGTCGCCTGAGCTGTGCTCTGCCCGCCGGTGAGACCGGGAGCGACGCGCTGCGGAACTCCGGTTTCGCCGAGCGTGAGGACATCGTGTGGTTCGAGAAGCTGGAGCAGCTGCGAGCCGGTGACGTCGAGACCGCTGCTTCCCTGGGTGGCGCCGTCCCACCGCCCAACTTGTGGCAGCAGGTGCAGGGGATGTCGCTGGAGAAGCAGCTCATCGAGCGCCGGATCGTGCTGCCGCTGTCCCACGCGTCCCTCGCCGAGGAGCACGGCTTGCGTGCCCCGCGTGCGGTCATGCTGTTCGGTCCGCCAGGCACAGGCAAGACGACGTTCGCCCGGGCCATCGCGAGCAGGCTGGGATGGCCGTTCGTGGAGTTGTTCCCGTCACGGCTGGCCGGGTCGGCGAGCGGTCTGGCCGGCGGGCTTTCCGAGGCGTTCGCCGCTGTTGCGCGGATGGAGCACGTGCTGGTCTTTATCGACGAGGTCGAGGAGATCGCCGCCGACCGCGAGCAGGCTCGCGTCGACGTGGGCGTGGTCAATGAGCTGCTGAAGTCGATCGTCGCTTTCCGCGAACGGCCCCAACGGCTTCTCGTGTGCGCTACGAACAGCATTGCCAGACTGGATGGCGCCTTCCTGCGGCACGGGCGGTTCGACTACGTCATCCCGATCGGCCCGCCCGACGCCCAGGCGCGCTCGGCCCTGTGGCACCGCGCCACCGATGGGCAGGCGGGCCTCGACGTTGATGTCGAGGTTCTGGTCGCGGCCAGCGCCGGGCTGACCCCCGCGGACATCGGCCACGCCACCCAGCTCGTAGCCCAGTACACGTTCGAGGCCAGCCTCGACTCCGGCGCCCGGGTGCGCCCGAGCACCGACGTCTACCTCGACGCACTCAACCAGACCCGACCCACCCTCGACGACGCGGACATTGCCGCCTTCACCAAGGACATCGAACGGTTCCAGAGGTCCTAACGCGCGACCAGCGTCGGCCGGCGAAGAGCCCCGAATCTCGATGCCCACGGTGCACACTGGCCCCATGACCGACATCGGCGACGTCAACACGCCCCACGCCCAGCCCCCGGCCCGGTCCACCCAGTCTCCGCTGGACCGGCCGCCAGCCGAGCACGTCGGCAAGGCGTTCTTCGCGGAGACTCTCACCCTGCTGCGGTGCGTCCGGGACCACGACTTCGATGCGCTCGCCGACCTGTGCGACGACGACTTCGGCATCGTCGATGTCGCGCCCGACGGCGCGGCCGTGCCCATCCGCACCCGGCCCGAATGGGAAGACTGGTTTCACACCCTCTTCTCTACGCTGGACACCATGGGCGCTGCCACGGACAGCCAGGTGCTCGCCTACGACGCCCGCGCGGGCGCCGACCTGGGGTACGGGGTGCTCGAGTTCCGCCAGACGCTGACCGTCGGGCCGTTCACCGCAACGTTCGACTGCATCGCCACGCTGATCTGGAAGCGATCCGGAGCCCGCTGGGTCGAGTCGCGCTGGCACTGCTCGGTTATATCCAAGGACGTCCCGCCAGAGCTGCTCGCCACCCAGAACTGAGCCTGCGGGGAACGAGCCACAACCCGGGAGGACGACGTCCCGGCCGAGCAGCACGCCCTCCAGCGCTCTTGCGAGCCGCACGGCAACCGGTGAGCTACGCCTGGCCTGCGGCGCGCCAGGCGGTGAATGAGCCGATCGGGCCGGCGTGGGGTGGCACCAGCCAGGGCCAGGGGTACACCATGACGGGCCGCACCACGGCGGAGCGCGCCCGCCAGCCGGGCACCGGCGCGAACGTCGTGGCGAGCCGGAGCCCGGTGAGCGCCGATCGCGGGTCGCCACGCAGGATCCGCACCTCGCGACGACTGGCGAGATCGGCGAGCGTCTCGGTGAGGAACACCAGTTGTTGAGCGACGCCGTGGCTGACGACGTGGGGATGGGTTGGCGTCGCTGACGGTGATGACGCGTTTTGGGCAGCCCTGCGGGGTTGCCTTTTTTCGTTGGCGACGAGAGCGTGACGACGTCCATGGAAGCGCAACGGCCCTCCCCTAATCCTTGGCCGGATGGGAGGGCCGTCGCTTGGTGCTTGGAGGCACCCGTTGCTGATCGTAGGTACGGACCCGCTCGAGGTCGACCGACTCCTGCGTCGTGGCGTGCTGCGTTGTCCGGGGTGCGCCGGTGAGCTCAGGCCCTGGGGCCATGCCCGGACCCGTCACATCCGCGGTGACAACGGGGGCGCGGCGGTGCTCGTGGTGCGTCCGCGTCGTTCGTCGTGTCCGGGGTGCGGGGTAACGCATGTGCTGATCAGCGCCTCGATGCTGGTGCGTCGTGCTGATAGCGCGGTCGTGATCGGCGCGGCACTGGTGGCCAAGGCCGGCGGGGCGGGGCATCGGCCGATCGCGACGGCGTTGGGTCGGCCGGTGAGCACGGTGCGGGGCTGGTTGCGCCGGTTCACGGCCCGGGCCCACGGGTGGTGGGTGTCGTTCACCGGTCTGCTGCATGCCCTGGATCCGCTGACCGGTCCGGTCGCCGTGCGCACGTGCGTGCTTGGCGATGCGGTGGAGGTGCTGGGCCTGGCTGCGGCCGCTGCGGCCAGAAGGTTCGGGCCGCGCCCGCCGTGGCAGTTCGCGTCCGCGGCCAGCGGCGGACTGCTGCTCGGTCCGTTGCCGGTGGGTGGGCGGTGACCAACACGAGTTGACCCTGGGCGGGGCTTGGTGGGTCCGGGAGTCTGCGCCTTGTTGATCACGCCGTGGTCACCGAGCAGCTGGAGGCACCGATGACACAGCACGACCAGGCGCAAGACGCTCGCGCTGAAAGGGCCCGTGACATCGGGCTGTTCCGTTACGCGCTGATCCGGGAGCCGGCGGATCCGGCGTTGAGCACCCGCCAGCGCGGCATCCTCGTGCGCGAGCTCGCCGCGACCGAGCACACGGGCCCGTTCGGGGCACGGGTGGTGGTCTCCCGGGTCACCCTGGACCGGTGGATCCGGGCCTGGCGCGCGGGCGGCTTCGATGCGTTGGTGCCGGCTGCTCGTTACGCCGAGCCCCGCACCCCGGGCGGGGTCCTCGCGCTGGCCGCAGCGTTGAAGCGGGAGGTCCCGGCCCGCACGGCCGCGCAGGTCGGTGCGATCTTGGCCGCCCACGCCGGCACGGCGCCCTCGGAGCGGACGTTGCAGCGCCACTTCGTGCGGTTAGAGCTCAATACCCGCCCCGACGGGATGGCCCCGAAGTCGTTCGGCAGGTTCGAGGCCGCGGCACCCAATGACCGGTGGACCGGTGACGCTCTGCACGGCCCGGTCGTCGGTGGGCGCAAGACGTACCTGTTCGCGTTCATCGACGACCACTCCCGGGCCATCGTGGGCTACCGGTGGGGCCACAGCGAAGACACCGTGCGCCTGGAGGCGGCGCTGCGCGCGGGCCTGGCCGCCCGCGGCGTCCCGGGCGTCGTATACGTCGACAACGGCTCCGCGTTCGTGGCCGCGCCGCTGATGCGAGCGTTGGCGTGTCTGGGGATCCGCCTCACGCACTCCAAACCCGGCCAGCCCGCCGGGCGCGGAAAGATCGAACGATTCTTCAGGACCGTCCGCGAGCAGTTCCTCGTCGAGCTCACCGCACCCGGCGCCCTGGCCGGCGTCGGGGACCTGACCCGGATGAATGAACTGTTCGCCGGGTGGGTCGAGACCGTCTACCACCCGCGAGTTCACAGCGAGACGGGTCAAGCGCCCATGGAACGGTTCCTCGCGCCCGGCCCACCAGCCCTGCCGAGCCCGGCCGCGTTGCGCGAGGCGTTCTTGTGGTCGGCACGGCGCACGGTGACCAAGACCGCGACGTTCTCCCTGCACGGCAACACCTACGAGGTCGACGCTGCCCTGGTCGGACGCCGCATCGAGGTCGTCTTCGACCCGTTCGACCTGACCACCTTGGACGTCCGCTTCCAGGGCCGCCCGATGGGCACCGCGATCCCGCACAAGATCTCCCGCCACATCCACCCCGCCGCGCACCCCGAGATCGCCCCGGCCCCGCCAACCGCCACCGGCATCGACTACCTCGCCCTGGTCGCCGACCGCCACGCCCAGGTCCTGGCCACCCGCATCAACTACACCGACCTGCCCACCGCCAACCAGGGCCGTGACCTCGCCGAAAGCATCGCCAGCGACGCGACCCTCGTCGGAGACAGGCCGTTCGGAGACGGGCCGTTCAGCGCCGCTACCGAACGCAACACCGCCTACGTGCGCGCCGTCGAGGCCGACCTGGCATCCATGCGCGCCGAACTGCACGCCAACCTGCCGACCGGCGTGCTGCCCGGACAGCTCGACCTCGCCGACCTGACGGGCTTCACCGGCTTCACCCCCGACCACGACAGCGATGAGGACCCGCGATGACGATCGAGAACCTGCAAGCCCACTACGGCTTCACCCGGATGCCATTCGGGCGAGGTCTCGCACCCCAGATGCTGCACCGCCACACCGCCCACGCCGAGGCCGTCGCGCGGATCGGATGGTGCGTATCGGAACGGGCCCTGGGGGTGATCACCGGAGAGGTCGGCGCCGGCAAGACCGTCGCGATCCGCGCCGCCCTGGCCGGTCTCGACGCCAGCCGGACCACCGTGATCTACCTCGCGAACCCCGCCGTCGGGGCCCGCGGCCTCTACGCCGGGATCGTCACCGCACTGGGCGGCACCCCCAGGTTCCACAAAGCATCCCTGATCCCACAGACGTGCGACCTGCTCGCCGCCGAGGAACACGAACGCGGCCGGGGCGTGGTCCTCGTCCTGGACGAAGCCCACCTCCTGGGCGCCGACCAGCTCGAGGAACTGAGGCTCCTGACGAACGCGGACATGGATAGTCACAGCCCGTTCGCCTGCCTGCTCGTCGGGCAGCCCACCCTGCGCCGGCGGATCAAGCTCGGCACATTCGCCGCGCTGGACCAGAGAATCGCGCTGCGCTACGCCATGACCGGCATGGACGCGGGCGAGACCAAGACGTACCTGATCCACCACCTCAAGCTCGCCGGGCGGTCCGACACCCTGTTCAGCG
Source organism: Pengzhenrongella phosphoraccumulans (assembly GCF_045689905.1). Classification (NCBI taxonomy): domain Bacteria; kingdom Bacillati; phylum Actinomycetota; class Actinomycetes; order Micrococcales; genus Pengzhenrongella; species Pengzhenrongella phosphoraccumulans. Next base: position 1,002,806 of record NZ_CP144210.1, read on the forward strand.
ACGACGCGACCGCCCTGATCCACCAAGTCAGCCGCGGCCTGCCCCGCGCGGTGAACAACCTCGCCGTCCAAGCCCTCGTCGCAGCGTTCGCGACCAACAAGACCATCGTCGATGAGTCCTCCGCCCGCGCGGCAGTCACCGAGGTCACGACAGACTGACCACCAACGCGACACCACGACCACGAACCCCGCCGGCACACCAACCGGCGGGGTTCAGCCTTGCCCCCAAAACGTCCTCACCGACGATGACGCCGCCATCCTCACCTGACGCGGCGGTCAACACCAGTCGCCGCGAGTCCAGTCGCAGTCGCGCCAACAACGGCATGTCGAACACGAACACCGCCGGAACGTCGGGGTGCGCGAGCAGGGCGGGATCGTCGTCGCCGAGCGACTCCGCCGTGAGCCACACGATCTCTGCCGCGCCCGCTCCATCTCGGCGGGGCGCGGTCGGCCCGGTGGTGGCGGCAAGGTCGGGGTCGTGTCGCCAGCGCGGGTCTACGTCAGTGGCCCGCTCGGGAGCGGGGGCGTGCGGCCACGACCCCACCGGGCAGTCGCGGTTGAGCGCGCACTGTGCGCAGAGCCCGGGCGCGCGGTTCTCAACTTGCTGGCGGGAGAAGCCGTAGGGCTTGCCGGTGCCCACACCCACGGTCCAGGCCCACCCGAGCCGGTTGGCCGCGCGCGAGCCGTCGAGCAGGTGGCGGAAGAACAGGTCCTCCCCGTCCCGCCAGCCGAGGTGGGCGCGGACCGTCCAGTGCGAGGCCAGCCACATTCTCGCTTGGTTGGGCACCCAACCGTCGCGCTCGAGCTCGCCGACGGTGAGCTCGAGGCAGGCCATGTCGCGAGGCCAGCCGACGTCGGCCGGCGGGGGGCCGCCAACCGTGCGACCCGAGACCACGAATCGTGCGGCCCCAGTCATTGCGGTGCCGAACCGGGCGTAGACGTGCCGTGCGTACTCCTGCCACAACAGCTCGTATCGATACTTCGCCACATCTCGAGCCGGTCCATCGCCCACGTGAGCCCACAACGAGGGAAGTTTGATGAGTCCGTGACGCACGTACGGCGAGAGCGCCGATGAACCCCGCCGGTCGATCGGCCAGACTTCGTTGCGCCGCGCGGCATAGCCCGCGACGTCGAACGCTGCCAGCCGCTGGTCCGCAGCACGCTGGCCACCGCGAAAGGCCGGGCTCACACCGACGTGGCCGTCGGTGAGGTCACCGAGGTGGGCACCCACCCAAGCAGCAGCGGCGTCCGGCCCCAGGCTCGGCACCGGCAGGACAAGGTCGGCGCTCACCCGCGGGTCACCCGGCGAACCCGAACCGGGCCCCGCGCCGTGGACGGGTCGACAACCCGGCCGCCCTGGGTGATCTCGGCCTGACCACCGGCCACCAAACGACGCGCGGCGGCCCTGGCCGGCTCCATCAACGGCCGCCACAGCGCCTCATCGGCGCCACCCACGACGCGGGCAGCCTCGCTCGGGCAGATGGTTGCACCTCGCGGTCGAGCGGCGAGCAGGTCGAGGATCACCCGCTCGAGGGCGCGATCGGAGTCGGTAACGCGTCGCGCGCGGCAGGACTGCGAGCAGTAGCGGACCTGCTCCCAGTGAAGCTCCCACGCTCGACGCCAGGCAATCTGCCGCCCGCACGACGCGCACGTCTTCGATTGGCGCGACCCGGTCACCGCGCCGCGGCGGCCCGAGAGCGGGCGGGGGCGGTCTGGCACCGGCTCAGCGTGCGACTCGAACCGCGGGAGCGCAACCCGACGTCGTTCTATCTCCCCTGCGAGTACACCTGGTCGGAAGGTGGCAACACCAAGATGAGACAAGCGGGCGATCAGTCGCTCATGGGGACCGCGAGCGTCGCGTCAGGGTGCGGCGGGCCCGCGGGCGGCTTCTTGATCGATCACCGCATCAAGGTCGCTGAGTCGGTCCAGGCCACTGAGGGCCTGGGCCATGCGAGGGTTCGTGGCCAGCCGCTCCCTATTTCGGTGCAGGAACGCCCAGTACCCAGCGGTGAAGGGGCAAGCATCGCCGCCAACTCGCTTCTTCGGGTCATAGACGCAGGTGGAGCAGTAGTTGCTCATCCGGTTGATGTAGGCGCCACCGGCGGCGTACGGCTTGGTGGCCATCAGTCCACCGTCGGCAAACTGCGACATTCCGACCACGTTGGGCACCATGACCCAGTCGTAGCCGTCGACGAACGCCCGGTGGAACCAATCAGTGACCTCCGTAGGGTCCCACCCGCGCTGCATCGCGTAGTTCCCTAGCACCATCAGCCGCGGGATGTGGTGCACCCAGCCGCGGTCACGTACACCGCTCAGGGCATCGGACAGGCAGGCCGCGTCAACCGATTCCGCATCGAGGTCAGCGAACCAGGCCGGCATCGGGTTCCGCGCCTGCAGCTCGTTACGCGTGCGATACGACGGCGGTAGGTGCCAGTACAGGTGCCAGACGAACTCGCGCCAACCGATGATCTGCCGGATGAAACCCTCGACCGACCCCAGCGGGGCGAGACCCCTGCGGTAGGCGTCCTGCGCCCGGGCGATCACCTCGACCGGGTCGAGCAGGCCCAGGTTCAACGGCGCGGACAGCAAAGAGTGCGCCATCCACGGGTCGCCGGACAACATCGCGTCCTCGTGCGGCCCGAAACCGGTCAGCCGATGGTTGAGGAAGTCATCAAGACCGGCCAACGACTCACCGCGGGTGGCAGCGAACCGCCGCGGACCATCTGACCCGAGGAACGCGACGTGCCCGTCCCGCTCCCAACGGTCGAGGTCGCACCGGACCTCGGCGTCGATCTGGTCCTCCGTCGGCCAGCAGGGCTCGGGAACACCGAGCGACGCCGAACGAGGCGGTGGCTCCTGGTTGTCGGCGTCGTAGCTCCACCTACCTCCCGCAGGTTCCTCGCCCTCCATCAAGATCCCCAGCCGACGGCGAGTGTCCCGGTAGAAGTCGCCCATCACCAGTCGCCCCCGCCCCCGAGACTGCACCCATCGGTCGAAGTCCTCGGTGGACGTGGCGAAACCCCGCGCTGGCACCACCTCGATGTCGCCCCGGGCCTGGACGAACCGCAAGGCCGCATGCGAGGTCGGATGGCAGACGCTCAGCGGCTCATCGACGACATCGAGCGCTTCCGCATAGGTCTCAGCGCGCACATAGCTGCACCTGTCTCCCAACTCGGCAGCCCGATGACGCATCGCGGAGAGCACCAGGTGCGCCTTCGCCCGATGGAACCTTCGACGGGCAAAGACCCCGCGCGCCTCGACCATCAGCACCTGCTGGTCGGTGCCATCAAGGAAGTGCGGGCCGAGCTGGTCACCGAACAGCCATCTCCGCGTCACCTCACCGAGTCAAGCACAGCCGTGCCGCGCGGACGCTCCAAGCGCGGCAAACCTCGGCGTGACCACACCACTTGGCGGTCGCCAAGTGACGCTCGTTGAGGTCGCTCAACCGGAAGCGCACAGAAGCCCCGACGAGCGTCGAGGCGATCAGCGACTTCGCCGGTTCGGAAGACGTGCTCGAGACCGCCTGATCGACACACGGTCCCCCGGGTACGTCCTGACAGCCCCTCGGACGCCGGCACGCCGTCGATAGCATCGGTCCCATGGCGATCCTGTACCGGGCCGAGCTGCGGCCGACCAAGCTCGAACTGGTTGCCGGCTGGTTGCCGACCCAACCGTGGTTCGAAGGCAACACCGACGCTGGTCTGGTGAGCATCGCGTCGTTCCGCTTCGACGATCCCGAAGGCGAGGTCGGGATCGAGACCCTGCTCGTGCGGGTCGGGGACGGTCCGGTGTTGCAGGTGCCCCTGACCTATCGCGGGGCGCCGCTCAACGGCGGTGACGCATCGCTCATCGGCACGATGCAGCACTCGGTGCTGGGGCAGCGGTGGGTATACGACGCAGCCGGAGATCCCGCCTACCTGGCGGCGCTTGCGACCGCCGCGCTCACCGGCGGCAGTCACGCCGACCAGTACATCGACACTGACGGTCAACTGATTCTGCGCGCGCCGACCGCTCTCGTCGTCGGCAGCCGCACGAACGGAGTGGCACAGACGCTGGCGTCGATCGAAAGCGTGTCGATGAGGAACGAGCAGCGCTCGACCGTTGTGATGGCAGGTCTGCTGCGACTCGTGATCTTGCGCGTACTGACCCCCGACGGACTCCCGGTGCACCGTGCGAGTGCACTCGCCGCCGACGACGAGGAGACGGGCGTACTGACCGGCACGTGGTCGGGCCAACTCGAACCGCAACCACTGGCCCTCGTCCTCGCGTTCTGATTCGGAAGCAACGGATAGCAGGCGTTGAGCCAGCGTCAGGGGACGAGCGCGACGGGATGAATCTGATCACCTCGGAAGCCTCCTCGGTCATGCTCCGCGTACCTTCGGTCTCGGACCGCCAACTCAGGGCGGATCGACCGAGTCGCCCGTGCGAGTGGGTCCGGTCGCGGCGCATGTGCGTGAAACTGTCGCCTCCGCCGAGGACGTCAACAAGGACGGTCTGCTTGACCAGGTGATCCAAGCGCCGACGGCACGGCTCGGGCTCGACTTGGACGCGGCCCAACTGTGCCCGAGGTTCACGTGTCGCCCGCTCCGTTGCCGTCGGCGGCCTCGCCGCAGTCGGCGTGATGGTCACAGCCGGGTGCATGTTGGCGCTCATGTTCGAAGTCGACGGGTTCGGGGCTCCGCGCGACGGGCCCCGTGACGGCTACCTCGCGCTCCTGTCGGCGGGGGAGTGAACACCACGTAGTTGGCGCTGACCGGCGTCGCGCCGACACTGCTGGACTGGCTCCCCCGGGTGCCGGCTCAGGGACCCTCAGGTCGACAGGTTTGGCCTGAGGGCGATCCGACCGCCCTGACTCTGCCCTTCCACTACGCATAGACGGGTGATACCTTCCATCTATGCGTAGTGAAGCCCCGGCGCTTCTGCCGATCTTCCGGTCCCAGCACCAGGCAGCAATGCTCGCCTGGCTGTTCCTGCACCCCGAGGACGAATACACCCTCACCGGCCTCGCCACGCGCCTCGGCGTGCCGCTGACCACGCTGCAGCGCGAGGCCCAGCGCCTGGTCGAGGCGGGCATCCTCCAGGACCGAACCATCGGCCGGTCCCGCCTCCTGCGCGCCAATCTCGCCAACCGGTCGGCGGCCCCGTTGACCCAGCTGCTGCAGGGCACCTTCGGACCGCAGACCGTCATCGGGCAGGAGTTCGCCCTCCCCGCCGTCGAGTGCGTGTTGATCTACGGATCGTGGGCGGCCCGATACCACGGCACCCCCGGCCTCCCGCCGCACGACGTCGACGTGCTCGTCGTCGGCGACGTCGACCGGGCCGACGTGTACGACGCCGCCGACCGGGCTCAGGTCCGCCTGGGCATGCAGGTCAACCCCGTCATCCGCACGCCCGAGCAGTGGGCCGAGGATGCCGACTCACTGGTCCTGCAGATCAAGGTCTCCCCCACCCTGGACGTCACACCAGAACCGTCGGTGCCCGCATGAGCCGCTGGCCACGGGGCGAAGCCGAGATCGAGCAGCTCATCGCCAGCAAGCAGCTCCAGCAGGTCGCCGGCGGGCAAGCCAACGGCAAGCACCTGCTCGAGCGCGCTGCGCGAACCGTAGCGACCGCGAGCGAGATCGCTCAGGACGACCCCGACAGCGCATTCGTCCTCGCGTACGACGCCACCCGGTACGCCGCCACGACGCTGCTCGCCCAGCAAGGACTTCGTCCCACGACGTCGGGCGGGCACTACGTCGTCGAGGTCGCCCTCCGCGCCCAGTTCGGCGACGGGTTCCGATCGTTCGGCGCGATGCGCCGCCGGAGGAACGAGCTCGAATACCCCACCGGACCGGGCGAGACCACCACACCCGGCGAGGCGGTCACAGCGATCTCCGACGCCGAGCACCTTCTCCGTGCCGCCCAGCAACTTCTGCCGACGCTCTCGAGCTTCTGACCCGACACGCACGCCAGTTGGACGCGGGGCGAGGCGGCTCCGCCGAGCCCCGGGAGCCTGCCTCGGCTCGACGGTCATCACCCGGCGGTGGCAAGGCGAGAGAGCGCCTCCGCGATGACGCGGTCGCGATCCGCGGCGGCGTGCTGGTAGCGCATGGCCATCTGCGCGCTGGTGTGGCCGAGTCGAGCCATGAGCTCCGCAACGGTCGCCCCGGACGCCGCCGCGAGCACCGCCCCTGTGTGGCGCAACGCATGGAAGGTGAGATCTGGCCGACCGGCCGCGACCTTGGCCCGCGTGAAGTGCGACCGGAACCGGTGCGGCGAAATCTGGAGGTCACCGCCCGTCGCGACCGGGAACAGCAGTGCAGTTGGTTCAGGCCCGACGAACTTCGCGAGGTGCTCGGTGAGCATCGGGAGCAGGTGGGGCGGGATGACGACGTCGCGCGCCCCCGCCTCGGTCTTGGGTGTATCGACGACCGGCGCACCCGTGAGCCAGGTGACGCCCCGCTCCACGCGGACGACGCCGTCGGCGAGGGAGATGTCATGACGTCTCAGTTCGGTCACCTCGCCGAACCGCAGGGCGCACCACGCGCCGAGCAGGATCATCGGCCGCCACGGCTCCTCAATGTGCGCAGCCAAGACTTGAAGCTCGGCCAGGCTCGCCGGTCGGATCGCTTTCGCGCGCCGAGAGGTGCCCGCCCCCGCGATGCGGCACGGGCTCGAGGAGATCAGGTCCTCACGCCACGCGGTGATGAGGATCGTGCGCAGCAGGCCGTACAGGTGAGCACGCTCGGTGGGCTTGTCGGGCAGGAGCGTGGTGTACCAGGCGCGCACCTGGGCGGGCGTGATCTCCCTGAGCTTCCACCCACCCCACTTCGGCAGCAGCGCGCGCTGCAGCTGCCGGTCGTAGAGCACCCGCGTGGACGACTTGAGCCGGCGACCGGCCAACCACGTCTGGGCGTAGTCGCCGAACGCGATGTTGACGGTGGTCGGGTCGATCTTGCCCTCGGCGATCAGGGTGCGCTGCTTGGCCAGCCAGAGCGTCGCACTTGCCTTCGTGGCGAAGGTGGAGGGAGCGTTGACGTACTCGGTGCACACGCTGCCGGGCACCGTGAAGCGGGCTTGGTACCGCCCGGACGGGAGTTTCCGGACGTGCCCGAAAGCCGCTCTCCGAGCTGCCATTGTCGCTCACCTCGTGTCATTACCGTGTCATAGCGACGCCCCACAGGACCCCACTCAGTTCACCCCGGCAGACGAGAAATGTCAACATACCCGCAGTTCAGAAGCACTTTCGTTCATTTCTGTTCATTCCGGTTCCGCGCCCTTTCTATGATTCGAATCCTTTCGCGGGCACCCTTTGAACTGCAGGAACGTCGCCCTGTGTCATGGCGGTCGGACTCGGGGGCCAGCCACGCGGTCAGGCAGGCTGCCAGAGCTCGATCCGATTCCCCTCAGGATCGGTCACCCAGCCAAACCGACCCACACCCTCCATGACCTGCGTCTCGTGGTCAACGTTGGCCCCGAAGTCGCGCAGCTGCGCGAGCATCGCGTCCAGGTCTCGAACCCGGAAGTTGAGCATGGCCTGCTGGGTACGGGACCCGAAGTAGTCGGTCTCGGACTCAAACGTCGCGAAAACCGTCGGCCCAGCGGCCTGATGCCACAACCCATTCTCGTCAGCGTCCAAGCCCAGGCAAGCGCGATACCACTCTCCGAGGGCCTCGGGGTCAACAGCCCGCAGGAAGTACCCGCCAATCCCCACAACACGTTCCATGTCTCCATATTGTCAGGAGGTCGGTGGCACGTCCGCAGAAGACCTGGTCTCTCGAAGTTGACCCCTTGGCTGTCGCTACGTGCTGGGTCGCCGGCGACCTGAATGGAAGAAGGTGATGGTCGGTGCCGATCCCGCACAACCATCCGCAACCGATGAGCGGGCAGGCGCGGGTCCGGGGCCGCCTGTACGAGCGCCGTCTCGTGCCGGTCCCGCCGGTGAACCTCTAGGCGACGAGACGCCCCGCGCCCTGATGACGAGGACGAGGCTCATCCCGTCAGGTGGATCGACGGTGAAGCGAGTCCTTGACGAGTACGAACACGGCCCAGACTCCAACACTCACCATGGTGATCGATCCGAGCGCGAACGCCAGCAGCCACATCCACGCGGGACCGGCCTTGGTGCCCTCTTCGAAGTACGCGGTCAGACTGCCGTTCATGTCTCGGATGGTGGACACGGCTCCGCCGACGAACAACACGAGGAAGAGCGGCGCAACGCACACGAACAGGTAGAGCGCGCGGCGCTGGCCTTTGCGCAGCGACGTTCCCAGCTTTGAGTCCGGCTCAACGCCACTCCAGCTCGACATGTGGCGAGGCTAGTGCGCCTGTACGCCCGGGCCGGGGCCTCGGCCCGCTGTTCGCTCAGGCGCAGTCCGGCGTTCACATGACCCCGCACCATCGGCAGGTCCCGCCTCCTGCGCGCCAATCTCGCCAACCGGTCGGCGGCCCCGTTGACCCAGCTGCTGCAGGGCACCTTCGGACCGCAGACCGTCATCGGGCAGGAGTTCGACCTCCCAGGCGCCGAACGCGTGTTGATCTACGGATCGTGGGCGGCCCGCTACCACGGCACCCCCGGCCTCCCGCCGAACGACGTCGACGTGCTCGTCGTGGGCGACGTCGCCCGGGTCGACGTGTACGACGCCGCCGACCGAGCGCAGGTCCGCCTGGGCATGCAGGTCAACCCCGTGATCCGCTCGCGCGAGCAGTGGGCCGAGGGCGCCGACTCGCTGGTCCTGCAGATCAAGGCCACCCCCACCGTGGACGTGACACCCGAACCGTCGGTGCCCGCATGAGTCGCTGGCCTCGGGCGAAGCCGAGATCGAGCAACCCATCGCCAGCCAACGCATCCTGACCGTCGCTCAGGTGCTGCCTGCTGAGGCGGGCTGCAGCTCGACCGTGCCGTCGCGGCGGATCATGATCTGTGTGTCTGGGCATACCGGCCCGGGGAGCACCACCGCCGGACCAGAGGTGACAACCGTCACGTCACCCGGCGTGCATCCGTAGTCGAGGAGGACCGTCCCTCCCGACTCGGGGACCTTGACCACCTGGTCCCCCACCAGGACGGTCACCCCAGTGGAACTCTCGTTGCTGATAGTCAGGTCACCAGGATCGCTGCATGCCGTCAACATCGCAGCCAGCGCCACAGTGCCGAGAGCACCAACGGCAAGCCGAGCTCGACCCCTCATGACATCCCCAACACGCGTTTGAACACCCGGATTGCTCCGACCGTAGCGGCAGGGCCGCACCCATTCCGGGAATCCCGGCGACACCTGCGTGTGTCGGCGGGGTTAGAAGACCATCAGGTGAATGGTTTCGTCCCAGTTTATGAAATCAGACGTTCCCGCGGGAACGTCCGACTACAGACCGGGCAGGACGGCGTTTGCGCACGTCAAACGCCTAGAAAGGCCGATCAAGCACCCGCCGTCATCGCGAGAGGCGCCCTGTTAGCGTGTCCGGGTGATTGAAGCGGTCGTCTTGGGCTTGCCGCTCGCAGGGCGCTGCCGCGTGCAGAATTCCCCAGCACGGCGGGTGCCGAGCCACGGCTCGAATGTCATGGCCACCACCTACGCCATCGACCTGGTGCCCGTTGACGCTCAGGGACGCAGCGCAGCCGAACGTGACTGGCGGACCCTGCTGACCACCGAGCCGCCCGAGCGGTTTGTGGGGTTCGGGGCACCCGTGCTGGCGCCGGCGGGCGGAACAGTGGTTCGTGTCCACGAGGGCGAACTGGACCACCCGGCCAGGCGCTCACAACTTGCCCTCGTCCCGTACATGCTTGGTCAGGCGGGTCGGCTTCGGCGAGGTGCCGCCGCCCTTGCCGGCAACCATGTGGTGCTGGAGCTCGCGGCAGGGCATGGGTACGTGGCACTGGTTCACCTGCAGCGCGGTTCGATCCGCGTGGTTCAGGGCCAGGTCGTGCGCCCCGGGCAACAACTTGCCGCGTGCGGAAACTCAGGAAACTCCACGGAGCCGCACGTCCATCTGCAGGTCATGGACGCGGCCGACCCCATGGCCGCACGCGGTGTCCCGATGGCCTTCGCGCGATTCCGGGAGCATCACCGGGGCACGAATCGGATCGTTGAGTCCGGTCTGCCGGCCGAAGGTGCCATCATCGAGCCGGTGCGTTGACACCTCCGCCGGGTCGCCCGACGGAGCTCCCCGACGCGTGTGCGTCGACGATCCGGGAGTCAGTGGGGCTCCGGGTGGCCCCGGAGCAGGTCAGCTCCCACGCCGACGAAGAAGGCGCTCAGTGGCAGGAGCAGCACCGCGGATGCACCGGGTGGCAGCAACCAGGCGTAGGCCAGCAGGAGCTGTGATGCGGCGGCAACGAACCCGACGACACCGAGCCAGCGAAGCCTGCGGATGCGAACGAGTCCACAGCCGAAGCACGCCGTGGCCGCCGTGAGGACGAGGCTGATCATGTGCGCACCGCCGAGCCAGAGTGTGGTGATGAGCGCGAGCCCCGCCGGGTCGGTGATGGCGAGCGTGCCGATCGGGTACACGAGCCGTCCCTGCACCAGACCGACCGTCCACGTCAACGGCACGACGGCGCCCAGCAGCACCAGTCCGATCGCGACAGCGGTCCGGTCGCGGGCAGCCCACGCGCGCCACAGTGCAAGGACAACCGGCACGAGGAGCCCCGCGCCGATCACGACGGTCTCGTTCAGGAGCGCGAGCGGGGTGCCTGCCGCCTGACTCCACGCGAGCAGCTCGGAAGGCGACTGCGGCACCCGGCCCAGACCCACCGTCAGGATCGCGATGGCGGTCACGGCGGCAGCGACGACGAACGCACAGACTGCGCTCGCTCGTCGCGCCCGGGCCGGAGCAGAGGCAGGGGCAAGAGCCGCGGCCGCGAGGGTCGCTCGAGGACGGGTCACGCCCGGAGCGTAGTGCGACGCACCTGCTGCACCGATCAAACCGCGCGCGAGATCGCCGTCGAGCACTCCCTGCGTGCTGCTCGGCCCGCACCAGGTGCCCGCTGTCGGTGGCGCGACCTACGGTGAGGTGCACAGATCCCGACGCTGAGCGAGGGGCACACCATGACCACCATCGAGAATCGACCGAACACGGCGCTCCTCGTCATCGACGTGCAGAACGGCGTCGTCGACGGGGCCCACGCGCGGGACGCAGTCGTCGCCAATATCGGCGCGCTGGTCGAGAAGGCGCGGCGAGAACGGGTTCCCGTGATCTGGGTCCAGCACTCGGACGGCGAGCTGGCAAGCGGGAGCAACGAGTGGCGGATCGTCCCGGAGCTCACTCCGGCGAAGACCGAGCCGCTCGTGGCGAAGAGCTACGGCGACGCCTTCGAGGACACCACCCTCGAGACGGCGCTGTCCGGCCTCGGGGTCGGTCGACTCATGGTCGTGGGCGCCGAGACGGATGAGTGCATCCGGTCGACGCTGCACGGCGCCCTCGTCCGGGGATACGACACGACTCTCGTCAGTGATGCGCACACGACCGGCGACAAGACCGAGTGGGGTGCGCCACCGCCCGCGCAGGTCATCTCGCACACGAATCTGTACTGGACCTACCAGGAAGCGCCGGGGCGCACGGCCGGGACGGTCGAGACCAAAGACGTCACGTTCGGCACCACGGCCTGAGCTGCGGATCGCGAGCAGGCCCTTCGCGCCGACGACGGCGGCAGTCACTCGCCTCCCGGACACGCGGCATCGTGGATCGTGCCCGTCAGGAGGTCGATGGTCAGGCATCGACCGTCGCCGAGGTCGGCGGTGGCGGTGGTGTTGGTCAGGACGGGGATCAGGCGGCCACTCCGAGGGTCGGAATCGGCCGTGACCGAGTCCGCAAAGCCGGCGGTCGTGCCGTGCTGTTGACGGTAGGCCTGGGCGTCGCGCGCCAGGCTCTCCAGATTTGCGCGGGCGTACTCCTCGAGGGTCGGCGGGGTCGCGCCATCGAGCGAGCCGGGAACGCCGAAGTGGAATGTGACCGGCGGTACGGCCGGACCGGAGATCGTCACCTCGGCCTCGGTGGTGTCCAGGTCGAGCACCGCGACGTTGGAGGTGATCAGAGCGGTCATGCCCTGCGCCGTCGCCAGCGTGTAACCGTCCGGCGCGGCCACGATGAACCGCCAGAACGTCGGCACGATCCCGTCGGCGGTCCGCCGAAGGCCGCCGCCGTAGTCGTCCCCGACGCCCGTGGTCAGCAGGTCCGACCGTGGTTGACACCCGTTGCTGGCACCACCCCCGGTCAGCTCGTTGCCGACGAAGACGCACAACCGGTCGCCCGAGGCTTCGGCGAGGTAGATCTCGTCGTCGCCCACGGTCGCCACCAGGCTGCCCTCACCGGGATGGACGTACTCGATCCCGCCGAGACCGACCGCCGCGCCTGCCGCCACTTGCGGCAACGGCACCCTGTGCTGGAGCGCGGACAAGACCAACGGGACCTCAGCGACGGCCGGCGTCGCCGCCTCGTCGCGCCAGCGCGTCACCAACTGCGGGCTCACGACCCCGACCGCGACGACGATCACGGCCACCGCCAGCACGGGGGCAGCCCACCGGCGAGCGGGGCGAGCCCGGCCAGCCGTGCGCAGGATCGCGTCCGGGTCCAGGCGGCCGGTCGGCTCCGGCACCGCGTCCTGCAACAGCTGAGCAAGGTCGCGGTTCACAGTGCACTTCCCAGGAGTTGAAGGTCGACCAGATCGGGCTTGCCGCGCAACGTAGCCAGCGCCTTGGACGTCTGGCTCTTGACCGTCCCCACGGTGCAACCCATCGCCGCCGCGGTGTCGATCTCGGACAGGTCGTCGAAGTAGCGCAGCACGACGACCGCGCGCTGGCGTGGCGGCAGCGCGCGGACCGCCCCGACGAGCACCTGCTGCAGGTCGAGATCGGTCCCGGCGGCCCGCATGACGTCGGGCAGGTGCTCGGTCGGTACCTCGCCGCGCCACCGGCGGTGCCGCCAGTCGATGGACAGGTTGACCATGACCTGGCGCACGTACGCGTACGCGGCCACGCCGCCGCCCACACGCTCCCAGTGGGGCCAGGCCCGGATCAGGGCGGCCTGGACGAGGTCTTCCGCCGCCGACCAGTTGCCGGTCAGCAACCACGCGGTGCGCAGCAGGGCCCGCTGCCGGTCCACCACGAATCCCCGAAAGTCCTCCGCGGGGTCCACAGCTCCCCCTCGCGTTGCCCTTACCAGGTATACCGGCTGGACCCCACGAAAAGTTGCCTCAGTCCTCGGGCTCGGTGGACCACCGCGTCTCCCCGTCGACGACGACGGCGGTCGGCGTGAGTCCGATCCGTCGGGCCACCCGGCCCGACGCCTGATGATCCGGGTGGACGTGGGCGATGAGCACGTTCGCGCCGTTGGCGAGCAGCCAGCGAGCCATCCCGGTCGCCGCTTCGGAGGCGAACCCGTGGGACTGCTGCGGTGTGGCGATGACCCACGCGACCTCGGCGGCGACGCGTTCCGGGGCTTCGGTGCGGAGCGTCGCCTGAACCGTGCCGATCACCGACCCGGTCTGGCGATGGCGAACCACCCAGTTGCACCATCCCTGCGCACCGTCGCTCGACGTACCGCGGATCTGCCGGGTGACGCGCGCGGCCAGCTCCGCCTCCGTCGCAGGCCGGCCCCCGATGAACCCGCGCAGCCGCTCGTCGTCGAGCACGCGAAATAGGTCCCCGGCGTGCTCACGCCTCAGGGGTTCCAGCACCAGGCGGGCGCAGTCGATGGTCTCCGCGGCCGGCCAACGAGGTGAGGTCACGACCGCACCTGAGGTGCCGCCGCCAGGCAGGTCCGGCGGGCTTGATACCAGCCCGGACGGCCACGTCCGAAGCGTGTCCGGAAGTCGCTCTCCGAGCCGGTACAGCCGCCCACCTCGTCCACGCGCGGGCTACTTCGCGGGCATCGGGGAGGCGTTGCGCGCTCCCCGGTCTTCCGGTCAGATCCCAGCGCCGTGCAGACCCGCCTCGATCTCCGCGGCGGTGCTGTTGGACACACTGTGCCAACTGTCGTGCTTGGTCAGATCCCCGACCATCGCGCCACACTTCGGACACACCTCGAACGACACCTGAGTGTGTTCGCTGATGTCACTCATTGTTCCCATCCCCCTCTGACGTGCCTCACCAACGTGTGAGCCACGTCTTTGACGCTACTCCGATCGCGGGGGACGACGCGCGGAGGGCCCCACGCGCGGAGGCGTGGCCCGAGCGCGCGGGACCTTCGACGCACAATCCCGGCGAATCGCCCTGACAGCATGGGCGCACGAGGTCGACGCGGATCTCTACCCACCCCCAGTCCACCCCCATCAACGGGAGACCTCGTGAGTGCTACCCCCGAGATCGACGCGCTTGTCGCCGGCGCGACCAAGGCCCTGGCGGCCTACGCGACCTTCACCCAGGCCGACATCGACCACATCGTCAAGAAGGCCACGGTCGCAGCGCTGGACCAGCACGGCGCCCTGGCGGACCTCGCTATCCAAGAGACCCGCCGAGGGATCTTCGAGGACAAGGCTGTGAAGAACATCTTCGCGTGCGAGCACGTCACGCACTCGATGGCCAGCCTCAAGACGGTCGGCATCATCAGCCGCGACGAGCTGACCGGTATCACCGAGATCGCCGAGCCCGTCGGCGTCGTCGCGGGCATCACCCCGGTGACGAACCCGACGTCGACGGCGATCTTCAAGTCGCTGATCGCGCTCAAGACGCGCAACCCGATCATCTTCGGGTTCCACCCCGCCGCGCAGAGCTCCTCGGTGGCGGCGGCCCGGATCGTGCGCGACGCGGCGATCGCGGCCGGCGCCCCCGAGCACTGCATCCAGTGGGTCGAGCACCCCTCGCTCGAGGCCACCAGCATCCTGATGAACCACCCGGGTGTCTCGCTGATCCTCGCGACCGGCGGCAACGCGATGGTGAAGGCCGCGTACTCGTGCGGCAAGCCGGCGCTCGGCGTCGGGGCCGGCAACGTGCCCGCCTACATCGAGAAGTCGGCCAAGCTCAAGCGCGCGGTGAACGACGTCGTGCTGTCCAAGGCGTTCGACAACGGGATGGTGTGCGCCTCGGAGCAGGCCGTCATCCTCGACGACGAGATCTACGACGCCGCGATGGCCGAGTTCGCCGTGCTGCACGCGTACCGCGTGAACAGGAAGGAGAAGGCCCTCCTCGAGAAGTTCATCTTCGGTGTCGCGGCCAACGACAAGAACTGCGCCGGCGCCAAGCTGAACGCGGCCGTCGTCGGGCAGAGCCCCACCTGGATCGCGGAGCAGGCCGGCTTCACGGTGCCCGCCGACACGTCGATCATCATGGTCGAGGTGGCCGCCGTCGGCCCCGAAGAGCCGATGACGCGCGAGAAGCTCACCCCGGTGATCGCCGTGCTGCGCGCGACCTCGACCGAGCACGGCATCCGGTTGGCCGAGCAGATGGTGGAGTTCGACGGCCTGGGCCACAGCGCCGCGATCCACACCCGCGACGACAAGCTCGCCGAGGAGTTCGGCACGCGCGTCAAGGCGATCCGCATCATCCGGGACGCGCCGTCCTCGCTCGGCGGCATCGGCGACATCTACAACGCGTTCATCCCGTCGCTCACGCTCGGCTGCGGCTCGTACGGCGCCAACTCGGTCTCGAACAACGTCTCGGCCATCAACCTCGTGAACATCAAGCGGATCGGGCGAAGGAACAACAACTTGCAGTGGTTCAAGGTCCCCGCCAAGACGTACTTCGAGCCGAACGCGATCCGCTACCTGGCCGACATGGAGGGCGTCTCGCGGGTCACCATCGTCACCGACACGACCATGACCCGGCTGGGCTTCGTCGACAAGGTGCTCGATGTGCTCTCGCGCCGCGGGGAGAAGGTCTCGCTGCAGATCATCGACTCCGTCGAGCCCGAGCCGTCCGTCACGACCGTGCTCAAGGGCGCCGCCGAGATGCGCGCGTTCCGCCCCGACACGATCATCGCGCTCGGCGGCGGGTCGCCGATGGACGCGGCGAAGGTGATGTGGCTGCTGTACGAGCACCCCGAGATCGACTTCTCGGACCTCAAGCAGAAGTTCTTCGACGTGCGCAAGCGCGCGTTCCGGTTCCCGGTGCTGGGCAAGCTCGCCAGCCTGGTCTGCATCCCGACGACGTCGGGCACGGGCGCGGAGGTGACGCCGTTCGCGGTGATCACCGACACCGTCACCGGCAAGAAGTACCCCCTCGCCGACTACGCCCTGACCCCGACCGTCGCGATCATCGACCCGGTCCTGACCGCGATGATGCCCACGTCGCTCGCGGCCGACTCCGGCTTCGACGCCCTGACCCACGCGACCGAGGCGTACGTGTCGGTCTACGCGAACGACTTCACCGACGGCATGGCCCTGCAGGCGATCCGGCTGATCTTCGACAACCTCGCGGCCTCAGTCAACGGTGAGCCGGGCGCGCCGGAGACGGCCGAGGCACGCGAGAAGATGCACAACGCCGGCACCATCGCGGGGATGGCCTTCGGGAACGCGTTCCTGGGGATCGTGCACGCGATGGCCCACACCGTGGGGTCGACCTTCCACCTCGTGCACGGCCGCACCAACGCGGTGCTGCTCCCCCACGTGGTCCGCTACAACGGGTCCATCCCGTCCAAGCTAACGAGCTGGCCGAAGTACGAGAGCTACGTCGCCCCGGAGCGGTTCCAGGCCATCGCGGCGACGCTGGGGCTCCCGGCGGCAACCCCGGCGGAGGGCGTCGAGTCCTACGCGATCGCGCTCGAGGCGCTGCGCTCGAAGGTCGGCATCCCGTCGTCGTTCGCCGCGCAGGGCGTGTCCGAGGCGGACTTCATCGGTCGGCTCGACGAGCTGGCGATGGGGTCCTACGAAGACCAGTGCGCCCCGGCCAACCCGCGGATGCCGATGCGGGCGGACATGAAGGAGCTCCTCACGGCGGCCTACTACGGCACGTCGGTCGCGGACGTGCGCGCACGTCGGGCCGAGCGGGCCGAGACCGCGGTCGGGCACGCCCCGACCGACGTCGCTGCAGATCAGGTCGCCGCGGACGACGTCGTCCCGGACGACACCGACGCAGATCAGGACGCCGCGGACGAGGTCCTCGCGACCTCCTGAGGCCTGGACGGACCCCCCTCGGCCCTGTGCCCCACCAGAAGTCCCGGTGGGGCACAGGGCCGTTGCGGGCACAATGGGACGTTCCCGATCGACAGGAGCACAACCATGCGCACCTCCAAGATCCCGATGACCGTTGCCGCCGTCGGCACCGCACTGGTCCTCACCCTGAGCGGCTGCTCGGGTGACTCGGCCCCTGACCTCTCCAACCTGGGAGCCTCGATCTCGTCCGCCGTGGACAGTGCCAAGAAGGCGGCCGACTCCGCCAGCACCGCGATCGACGACGCGAAGGCCCAGCTCGAGAATCTGACCCCCGAGGCCAAGGCCGCCGCCGAGGACGCGATCAGCTCCTCGACCACCTCGATCGACGACGCCAAGGCGGCCCTCGACTCGGCCAAGGCCTCCAGCTCGTCGGCGAGCGCGGCCGTCGCCGATGCCGAGACCGCTCTGACCGACGCCCGTGCCAAGCTCGATACGACCGCCGCAACCGTGGACGGCGCCGCGAAAACCACGCTCGAGGCCCTCTCCGCGAAGATCGACGAGCTCAAGGCGCAACTCGAGGCGACCCAGGGCTGAGCGGCCCCGCGGGCACGGGTTCGCCCCCGTGCCCGCGCGATCTGCGCACTTCGCGACGGATTTGCCCCGCGAAAGAGCGATCGAGCGGGTGATTTCCGTATTCACATGGCCAAACCGGTGTCATGACGGCCCACGATGCCGATCACTTAGGTATGACCGTCAACGACGCTCGCCCACAGGGCCATCCCGGGCACACCCCGGCATGGTCGACTGTCACGGCCTGGCTGTCGCTCGGGCTGCTCGTCCTCGCCGGCCTGGCCGGTGCGGCCGGCATCGGCTGATCGCGCGCCGCACCGCACCCCGACCGCGCACCACCCCGCGTAGCCTCGCGGCATGCCCCCGATGCGTGAGTCCTCGTTCGTCCCCGGCCGGTGGCGCGAGGTCCTGCGCGCGACCGGGCTGATCGCCCCGGACGGCACCTCTCGACCGACGATCTTCGCCGAGATGTCCGCCCTCGCGGCCCGCACCGGCGCGGTCAACCTCGGCCAGGGCTTCCCCGACGTCGACGGCCCTGACGCCATCAAGCGCGCGGCGATCGACGCGATCGCGGCCGGGCACAACCAGTACCCGCCGGGCGCGGGGATCGCCCCGTTGCGCGAGGCGGTGGCCGAGCACCAGCGCCGCTACTACGGTCTCGAGCTCGATCCCGAGACCGAGGTGCTGATCACCACCGGTGCGACCGAGGCCCTGGCCGCCACCGTCCTCGCCCTCGCCGGGCCCGGCGACGAGGTGCTCACCCTCGAACCGTTCTATGACTCCTACGCCGCGGTGATCGCCCTCGCCGGCGCCACCCACACCACGGTGGCGCTGACGCGGGGGCCCGACGGCTTCCGGTTGGACCCCGACGCCGTGCGTGCCGCGTTCAGCGACCGCACCCGCCTCGTCATCCTCAACTCCCCGCACAACCCCACCGGCACCGTGCTGACCCGGTCCGAGCTCGACCTCATCGCGCAGCTGGCCCGCCGGCACGACGCGATCGTCGTCACCGACGAGGTCTACGAGCACCTCGTGTTCGACGACGCCACGCACATCCCGGTCGCGACCCTGCCGGGCATGGCCGACCGCACGGTCACGATCTCCTCGGCCGGCAAGACCTTCTCGTTCACCGGCTGGAAGATCGGCTGGGTCAGCGGGCCCGCCCCGCTGGTCGAGGCGGTCCGGACCGTCAAGCAGTTCCTCACCTACGTGTCGGGCGCTCCGTTCCAGCCGGCGATCGCCGTCGCCCTGGCCGATGGCGACTCGGCCGCCTGGGTGCGCGAGCTCGCCACGTCGCTGGCCTCGCGCCGCGACCTGCTGTGCGATGGCCTGGAGCGGGCCGGGTTCGCCGTCGTCCGCCCGCAGGGCACCTACTTCGTCGTGGCCGACGGCGCGCCGCTCGGGTTCGACGACGGCGCGGACCTGTGCCGTCGCCTGCCCGACCTGGCCGGCGTCGTCGGTGTTCCCGTGAGCGCGTTCACGCATGCAGGCTCCGTGGCCGACGGCGCGCTGCGGTCCGCGGTCCGGTTCACGTTCGTCAAGCGCGAGTCGGTGCTCCGCGAGGCGGTCGACCGCCTGGGGGCGCTGCACCGCTGACCGACCCCCGGCCGCGCCGGCCCCACCTCCGCCCCGGGACCTCAATCCTCAGTCACCCGCTCGTCCGCGCGGAGCATGCGACGCGTGGGGTCAGAGTGCTGCGCGGGCGGCTTCGGCTGACCGATTGCGCCACATCAGCACCTTGCTCCGCACCGACGAATGCTGTACCCGGCCGCGAGATGGTGGGGTCCGAGGAGGCCCGGGGCTACAGGCGGAGCCATCCGCCGCGGCGGTAGGCCGGCGTGGCCAGCGCCAGGACGAGCAGCGCCGTGACCGTGCTCCCCACCATGACCAGGCCCATCGCCCGTGCGTCCCCGCCGAGCACGCCGACGAGCGGGCTCACGACCCCGGCGATCCCCGCCTGCATCGCACCGATGAAGGCCGCCGCCGTGCCGGCCATCGCGCCGTGCCGGGTCAGCGCGATCGCTGACGCGTTCGGCGGCAGGAGCTGGATCAGGCCGAGCATGACCCAGAGGACCGCGAGCAGCCCGAACAGCCCGCCGGCCCCGGTCAGGATGACGGCGAGCAGCACGAAGGCGACCGCGACGAGCAACGGCAGGGCGACGCGCAGGATCCGGATCGGCGCGACCCGACGGACCAGGCTCGCGTTGATCTGCGCGCCGCCCACGAGCGCGACCCCGTTCATCGCGAACAGCAGCGCGAACTGGTTAGCGGACAGCCCGTACCCCTCCTGGAAGACGAACGGCGAGCCGACGACGTAGCTCATGAGCACCGCCATCCCGAGCCCGGGCAGCACCGCGATCGCCACGAAGTGCTGGTCCCGCAGCAGGACCCCGTAGCCGCCGAGCGCGGTGCGCAGGCCCGCGGCCCGGCGCCGCTCGGGCGGCAGCGTCTCGGGCAGCCGCCGCCAGACGACGACCCACAGCGCCACGCCGAACAGCGCGAGCGCGACGAACACCGCGCGCCAGCCCCACTGCCCGGCGATCAGCCCGCCGACCGAAGGCGCGAACAGCGGCGCCACCCCGATCACGAGCATGAGGCGCGAGAGCAGCCGGGACGCGTCCGACCCGACGAAGCGGTCCCGGATGACGGCGATCGCGACCACGGTGGCCGCCGCGTTGAAGAAGCCCTGCACGACCCGGAGCGCGATCAGCGCCCCGATCCCCGGCGCGACCGCGCACAGCAGCGAGATCACGATGTGCAGCGCGATGCCGACGAGCACCGGGCGCCGACGCCCGAACCGGTCCGAGAGCGGGCCCACAACCAGCTGGCCGACGGCGCCGCCCACCAGCACGCCCGTCATCGTCAGCTGCACGGCAGTCTGCGTCGTACCCAGGTCGCGGGCGACGTCGGGCAGGGACGGCAGGTAGATGTCGCTGCTCACGGCGGGCAGCGCGCACATCAACCCGAGCAGCAGGACGTACTTGGCGTTGGGCCGGTAGTCGGCAGGGGTCGGGGGGCCGCCGGTAGTCATCGAGGCAATTCTCCCATCGATCGGCCCCGCACTCAGCGCACGCAGATCACGCCAGAACGCCCCCGGGGTTGCGCTGCTGAGGCAGGCTGGGCACATGTGCGGCCGCTACGCCTCGTTCCGCGAGGACCAAGACCTGGCAGACCAGTTCGACATCGCGCGCATCGCCGACGACGTCCGACTCCTGCCGCCATCGTGGAACGTCGCGCCGACCGACCTGGTGCGGATGGTCGTCGAACGTCCGGAGCGGCTCGAGGACGGCTCGCACGGCGCGATCGAGCGCACGCTGCGCACCGCGCGCTGGGGCCTCGTGCCGTCCTGGGCCAAGGACCCCGGCATCGGAAGCACGATGATCAACGCGCGCGCCGAGACGCTGGCGACGAAGCCTGCCTTCCGGCGCGCGTTCTCCACGCGGCGCTCCCTGGTACCGGCCGACGGGTACTACGAGTGGCAGGCGCCCGAGCCGGGGGCGCTCTCCAAGGTCAAGCAGCCCTTCTACATCCACGCCGCCGACGGCGCACCGCTGGCCATGGCGGGCTTGTACGAGTTCTGGAAGGACCCGACCAAGGAGCCCGACGACCCGAGCCGCTGGCTCGTGACGACCACCATCGTCACGACGACGGCCGTCGACGAGATGGGTCGGGTCCACGACCGCCAGCCGATCATGCTCCGGCCCGATCACTGGGACGCCTGGCTCGATCCCGCGGTGGACGCGGCCGGCGCGGCCGCGATCCTGACCGCCCCCGCACCGCAGCTCACGCTGACGCCCGTCTCGACCGCGGTGAACAAGGTCGCCCACAACACCCCGGACCTGATCACGCCGGTCTGAACGGTTCGACGGGCTCAGCCCGCGGCGCTCACCAGGACCGGGGCGATCGAGCCCAGACCCGCGAGGTCGCGGGCGGGCTGCTCCGCCAGGACGAAGCGGCTGTCGAGCCTCAGCAGGTCAGCGGTCGCCGTGTCGGTGAGCACCGTGCTCGGCTCGGCGATGTCCGTCAGGCGGGCCGCGATGTTCACGGAGGCGCCGAACACGTCGCCGAACCGCGAGAGCACGCGCCCCTGGACGAACCCGACCCGGACCGGGGTCACACCTCGCGCGCCCTCGGCGAGCCCGCCCTCGCCCCGCTCCGCGTCCACGTCGAGCTCGCGCCCGAGCACGCGGGCCAGGCCGAGCGCGACGTTCGCGCCGGTCACGACGTCGTCGGCGATGAACAGGACGGCGTCACCGATGGTCTTGACCACCCGGCCCCCGGCCGCCGTCACGACGTCGCGCGCCGCGGTCTCGAACCGCTGCACGAAGACGGACAGGTCCGTCGGGCCCAGCCCTGCAGTGCGCCGGGTGAACGAGACCATGTCCGCGAACCCGACCGCGCGCGCGAGCGGCAGCGCGGTGGGGTCGACCTGGTCCGCCCGGTGCGCCTCGCCGAACTCCGCGGCGATCCGCCCCGCCATGGCGGCCAGGTGCCGCCGCCAGGAGTGCACCAGCTGGGCCTCGAGCAGCGGGCCGATCTCGGCGAGCCGATCGAGCACGACCAGGCGCGCGCTCGTGTCGTCCAGCTGGTAGCGCGCCGCGGTGTCCTCCACGAGGGCCTCGACCTGCCACAGCACGAGCCGCTCGGAGGTGTGCCCGAGCGCGCGCGTGAGCGTGACCGCCGTGCGCCGTTCCATCTGCCCCGAGGCGACCAGCGCGGTGATCCGGGCCAGCGCCGCGGCGTCGTCCTCGGTGAAGACCGCGTCGTCCGGATCCGCGTGCGGCAGGCCGAGCGTCGACCAGAACAGGCGGGCATCCGTGACGGTGACCCCCGGCATGGATCGCCGGGCGAGATCACGCAGGGTCAGCGTGCGGTCGCCGCCGAGCAGGAGGGAGTCGAGCTCGTCGACGGTCGAACCCGCGGCCGGCTGGTCGGGTTCGGGAGCCGGAAACGTGGGGTAGGTCACACGAGCAGGTTAGTTCACCGGGAGAGCGCGCCGTTGGCACGTCGGGGCGTGCAGCGGGCGAGATCTCCCGGGCGCGGCCGGCTCAGCCGGTCGCCCGCACGTGCAGGACGTCGCCCGCGAGCACCACGTGCTCCGTGCCGTCGTCGGCGAGCACGATCAGCGCACCGTCGGGACCGAGCCGGCGGGCGACGCCGAGAAGCTCGCTGCCGCCCGGCAGGGCGACCCGCACCCGCTTGCCGATCGTGGCGCACACCGCGGCGACCTCGTCCGCGAGCCCCGCCGCCGCGGCATCGCCGCCGGCAGCGACCCAGCGCTCGGACAGGTCAGCGCAGGAGGCGACGAGGGCGGCCAGGAGCACCTCGCGGTCGAGCTCGCGCGCCCCCGCGAGCTCGAGCGAGATCGCGCTCGGCACCGGGAGCTCCTCGGCGGACTGGGTCACGTTCACGCCGATGCCCAGGATGACCGCCGGCCCGGCCGGGGTCGGGGTGACCTCGGAGAGGATGCCGCCGACCTTGCGCAGCGTGCCCCAGCCCTCGAGCTCACGCCCCTGCGGATCGGGCACAAGCAGGTCGTTCGGCCACTTCAGCTGGGCCTGGACCCCGGCGGTCGCGCGGAGCGCGTGCACCGCCCCGAGGCCGGCGAGCAGCGGGAACCACCCGAGGGAGCCGACCGGGGACCTCGCCCACACCGAGATCGACAGCGTCAGGGCTGCGCGCGGCGGGGTCAGCCAGTCCCGACCGGCCCTGCCGTGACCGCCGTCCTGATGGTCCGCGACGAGCAGTCCCACGCCGGGCCAGCCCGCCGGGTCCCGACTCAGCGCGGCCGCGAGCGCCGTGTTGGTCGATCCGGCGCGCTCCACCACCTCGAGCCGCCCCAGCGGACCGCTCGGCGCCATCAGCAGCTCGCGGAGCACGGACGCACGCAATGCCGGTCGGTTCACCATGCCTCCATCATCTCGGTCCGGCGCCGTTGCGCGCCCATCCGCGCGTGGTCGGGCCGCGCGAAAGAGCTGCGAAACCCTGCGGGTTTCCCGCTCCCGTCGGCGGTCCAACTAGTCTCGCCCTTGTGACTGACGCACTGACTCCCCCGGCAACCGGCACGGCCGCCAAGCTGACCGATCTGCGCGAGCGGATCGACACCGCGACCCGCGCACCCGAAGACGCCGCCCAGACCAAGCAGCACGCACGCGGCAAGAAGACCGCCCGCGAGCGGATCAACGGCCTGCTCGACGAGGGGTCGTTCGTCGAGCTCGACGCGTTCGCGCGGCACCGGTCGGTCAACTTCGGGCTGGAGAAGAAGCGCATCCCGGGCGACGGGGTCGTCGTCGGGCACGGGACCATCGAGGGTCGCCAGGTCTGCATCTACTCCCAGGACTTCACCGTGTTCGGCGGCTCGCTCGGCGAGGTGCACGGCCAGAAGATCACCAAGGTCATGGATCTCGCGCTGCGCACCGGCGTGCCGCTCATCGGCATCGCCGACGGCGGCGGCGCGCGGATCCAGGAGGGCGTCGCGGCGCTCACGCAGTTCGCGGAGATCTTCCGGCGCAACGTGGCGGCGTCGGGCGTGATCCCGCAGATCTCGCTCATCCTCGGCCCCAGCGCCGGCGGCGCGGTGTACTCCCCCGCGCTGACCGACTTCATCGTGATGGCCGACGGCACCTCGAACATGTTCATCACCGGCCCGGACGTGATCCGGGCGGTCACCGGTGAGGACGTCGGGCTCGAGGAGCTCGGGGGGGCCCACACACACAACGAGCGATCCGGCGTCGCGCACTACCTCGCCGCCGACGAGGACGACGCGCTCGACTACGTGAAGTCGCTGCTGTCCTACCTCCCGTCGAACAACCTCAGCGACCCGCCGGTGTTCGCCTCGGGCGACGTCCCCCTCGAGGTGACCGACGCCGACCGCGAGCTCGACACCCTCGTCCCCGACTCCGACGCCCAGCCGTACGACATGCGCACGGTCCTCGAGCACGTGCTCGACGAGGGTGTGCTGCTCGAGGTCCAACCGCTGTACGCGCGCAACGTGCTCATCGGGTTCGGCCACGTGGAGGGTCACCCGGTCGGCATCGTGGCCAACCAGCCGCAGCACATGGCGGGCACGCTCGACATCAACGCCGCCGAGAAGGCCGCGCGGTTCGTGCGCACGTGCGACGCCTTCAACCTCCCGGTCCTCACGTTCGTCGACGTGCCCGGGTTCCTGCCCGGCACCGACCAGGAGTGGAACGGGATCATCCGGCGTGGCGCCAAGCTCATCTACGCCTACGCCGAGGCGACCGTGCCGCTCGTGACCGTCATCACGCGCAAGGCCTACGGCGGCGCGTACATCGTGATGGGCTCCAAGCAGCTCGGCGCCGACGTGAACCTCGCCTGGCCGACGGCGCAGATCGCCGTGATGGGCGCCGGCGGCGCGGTCAACATCCTGCAGCGGGCCGCGATCAAGGTCGTGTCCGACGCCGGCGGCGACGTCGAGGAGGAGCGCACGCGCCTGACCGACGCCTACGAGGATGCGATCGTCAACCCGTGGGACGCCGCCGACCGCGGTTTCGTGGACGCCGTCATCGAGCCGGCGCAGACGCGGGTGCAGATCGTGCGAGCCCTGCGCGCGCTACGCACCAAACGCGCGAGCCTGCCCCCCAAGAAGCACGGCAACATCCCCCTGTGAACGACACGTCGATGAGCCATCCCTCCAGCGATCGGACCCTGCAGTGAGCGAACACACCCACGACACGTCGGGCGCAGCCCACTCCTCCCAGCCCCTCGTCGGTGTCGACGGAGCCGTCCTGCACCGCTGCGTCGACGAGCTCGCGGCCGCGATGCACGAGTACGTCGGCACGGCCGTCGGCGTGCGCGCCGAGTTCGGTGCGCACGAGGCCGACGAGGACCCGCGCGTGCTCGCGCTCGAGGCCCGGGTCGGCACGCTGAACGCCGAGCTGTACGACCTGGTCCACTCGACCCTCGGGCTGCACGCGGACCTGACGTCGATGGCCTGGGACGCCGATGAGCACGAGCACTCCCCGGCCGACCTCGACGCGCCGCCCGCGAGCGACACCGCGGAGGCCTTCCACCTCGGCTTCGTCGTCGGCCCGCCGAGCGGGACGAGCGACGTCACGATGGACTCGGTGCTCGACCTGCTCGACCAGGGCGGCGAGGATCTCGTGGCCCGGCTGGTCGACGCCGGCTTCGACGTCGTGGAGTGGGCCACCTCGCGCGGCGAGCCGGCCGACTTCGACGGGTTCACCGACGAGGACGACGACCTGTGACCGAGGAGCCCGACCTCGAGCCGGCGTTCGTCCACGTCGTGCGCGGTGAGCCCGACGACGTCGAGCTCGCGGCGCTCGTCGCCGGGCTCGCGGCGGCAGTCGGCAGCGAGGCTGAGGAGCTCGCCGCGCCGGCCCACAGCGCGTGGACGGACCGGGCCCGCGCGATGCGCACCCGGATCGGGCCGCGCACCCCGATCGCCGCGGGCCCCGGCGCGTGGCGCTGGAGCCTGCGCGGCTGATCAGCGCGCCGCCGGACCCTCACGAGCGGGCCGTACCCGCCGGTAGGGTCCGAGACATGACCACCCGTCCCGTGTCCTTCCCCATTCGCACACCGAGCCCGATCGACGCGATCGCCGACCGGTACGTCGACCGCATGGCCGAGCTCGATCCGCTCGAGGCCACGCTGATGGGCCTGACCGGGTTCGACGACAAGATGACGGACTTCTCCCCCGCCGGCCTCGCCGCCCGCACCGACGCGGCCCGCGCGGTCCTCGCCGAGCTCGCGGGGCAGACCCCGACCGACGACGTCGACGCGGTCACCCTCGCCGCCATGCGCGAGCGCATCGGGCTCGAGCTCGAGCTCGATGCGGCGGGCGAGCTGCTGTGCGACCTCAACAACATCGCCTCTCCGGTGCAGGAGCTGCGGGACGTCTTCGACCTCATGCCCACCGGCACCGTGCAGGCATGGTCCAACATCGCTGCCCGCCTGAACCTGCTGCCCGACGCCGTCGAGGGGTACATCGCTTCCTTGCGCGAGTCGATGGCCCGCGGCCGGGTCCCGGCGATCCGCCAGGTCAACGAGTGCATCTCCCAGGCCGAGGAGCTCGCCGCCCCGGGGTCGTCGTTCTTCACCTACCTCGTGGCCGACGACGCCGCCGACGCCGTGCTGACCGCGGCCGGCCCCGAGGACGCCGCCCTCGCGAGCACGGTCCGCACGGAGCTGACGCGCGGCGCCGAGGCCGCCCGCTCGGCCTACCGCCGGCTGGCCACGTTCCTGCACGACGAGCTCGCGCCGCACGCGCCGACCACGGACGCCGTGGGCCGCGAGCGGTACGCGCTGTGGTCGCGGTACTTCCTCGGGGCGACCGTCGACCTGGAGGAGACCTACGCCTGGGGGCTCGAGGAGCTCGACCGGGTCGTCGCCGAGCAGGAGGCGGTCGCGCGCGAGATCCTCGGCCTGCCACGCGACGGCCTGCGCGACAACGTCACGGGCGAACCCGTCACGGTCGAGGGCGACCTCGTCGCGAGCGACAGCGACCTCGTGACGCGCGCCGTCGCGGCGCTCGACGCCGATCCGGCCCACACGCTGGTGGGCACCGAGGAGCTGCGCGAGTGGATGCAGTCCACGTCCGACGCCGCCATCGCTGCCCTGGACGGCGTGCACTTCGACATCCCCGCGCCGCTGCGCACGCTCGAGTGCCGGATCGCCCCGACGCACCAGGGCGGCATCTACTACACGCCGCCGAGCGACGACTTCTCCCGCCCGGGGCGCATGTGGTGGTCGGTGCCTCTCGAGGTCACCGAGTTCACGACGTGGCGCGAGAAGACGACCGTCTACCACGAGGGCGTTCCCGGCCACCACCTGCAGTCCGGGCAGGCGATCTTCGCGCGGGACGTGCTCAACCGCTGGCGCCGGCTCGCCTGCTGGGTATCCGGCCACGGCGAGGGCTGGGCCCTGTACGCCGAACGCCTGATGGGTGACCTCGGCTTCCTCGACGAGCCCGGCGACCGGCTCGGGATGCTCGACGGTCAGCGGATGCGCGCCGCGCGCGTCGTGCTCGACATCGGCGTCCACCTCGGCCTTCCTGCACCCGAGCGCTGGGGCGGTGGGACGTGGGATGCGGCCAAGGCCCTGGTGTTCCTGCGCGCGAACGTCACCATGCCGGACGCGCTCGTGCTGTTCGAGCTGAACCGCTACCTCGGCTGGCCGGGTCAGGCGCCGTCGTACAAGGTCGGCCAGCGCCTGTGGGAGCAGGCGCGCGACGACGCCGCGGCCGCGGCCCGTGCGCGGGGCGAGGAGTTCGACCTGCGCGCCTTCCACGAGCGCGCGCTCGCCCTCGGCTCGGTCGGGCTCGACGTGATGCGCGCCTCGCTGAGCTGACGGACCGACCGGCCCGGATCAGCCGAAGATCGCGCTGCCGTACTTCGCCATGATGAGCGCGACGAGCAGGATGATCCAGGCCGCCACGGCGTAGACGTCGTTCCCGCTGCGCACGAACTCCTGCGCGCGGCGGGAGGCGCCCTCGGGCAGGAAGAGGTTGCCTTCCCGGATGTTGTACCGGGTCAGGTTCCAGAAGACGAGCGTGGTCGACAGGTAGATGACCATGCACCACGGGCACAGGATGTGGATGACGAACAGGGACTGCTCGAACATCCAGTACGCGAACACCAGCCCGAGCGTGTAGCCGATCTGCGCCGCGAACATGAACCACCGCGGGAAGCGCACGCCGGCCAGGCCCGCCACCGCCACCGTGATGACGACCGACTCGGAGATGAGCCCGAGGAACGCGTTCGGGAAGCCGAAGAGGTTGGCCTGCCACGACAGCCCGACCTGCCCGCAGCTGATCACGGCGTTGATGTCGCACGAGAGGTTCGCGGCGGGGTCGCGCGCGAGCTCGATCGCATCCACCGACAGCACGAACGAGGCGAGCAGGCTCACGGCCGCCCAGAACAGCATCTGGCCGAAGGTCCAGGCGTTGGCACGGCCGAGCCGCGCCACGTCACTCGCCTGCATGTCGTCCACCGACGTCACCTGCGCCTCGTCTCATCTTCTTCTCGGCCCGGGGCTCGCGCCCCGGCAGGGCACACATCCAACCTTAGATCGGGCCAGAACCCCTCGTCCGAACCTTGAGCGGACAACATCCGGATGGCCGTGCCCGCGTCCGGCGCCGGTACGATCGACGGCCGTGACCCGACTTCTGCTCGCCTCCGCCTCACCCGCCCGCCGCGCCACGCTCGCCGCCGCAGGGATCGACGCGCTCGTCGCGGTCTCCGGCGTCGACGAGGACCTCGTGCTCGCCCGGGCCGCCGAGCGCTTCGGCGCGCTGGAGCCGGCCGACGCCGTCCTCGTCCTCGCGCACGCCAAGGCCCAGTGGGTCGTGGAGCACCGCCCCGCGCTCGACGCGGGCGATGCCCCGGCCGACGGCGATCAGGACGGCGAGGTGAGCGACGTCGTCGTCCTCGGCTGCGACTCGATGCTCGAGCTCGACGGCGAGATCTGGGGCAAGCCGGCCGACGCCGCCGAGGCGACGGCCCGCTGGCAGTCCATGCGCGGTCGGTCGGCCGTGCTGCACACCGGGC
Organism: Pengzhenrongella phosphoraccumulans; assembly: GCF_045689905.1. Classification (NCBI taxonomy): domain Bacteria; kingdom Bacillati; phylum Actinomycetota; class Actinomycetes; order Micrococcales; genus Pengzhenrongella; species Pengzhenrongella phosphoraccumulans. The sequence goes on from NZ_CP144210.1 coordinate 1,031,905, forward strand.
ACTGGCTGATCGACGACCGGGACCCCGACGCGGGCGGCACGCGCGGAACCCTCGGGGCGACCTCGTCGACCGTCGTGCACTTCGCCGACCTCACCGACGCCGAGATCGACGCCTACGTCGCCACCGGCGAGCCACTCGCCGTCGCCGGGGCCTTCACGGTCGACGGGCTCGGTGGCGCGTTCGTCACGAAGATCGAGGGTGACCACCACGGGGTCGTGGGTGTGAGCCTTCCGCTGCTGCGCGAGCTGCTCGGCGAGCTCGGCGTGACGATGCCCGACCTGTGGCGCCCGACGGCGACCCCTGCGCGCTGACGTCACGCCGACCGTCTGCGCACAGCCGGTGCGTTGTGCCCTGAACACAAGCGGAACCCGCGTAGAGGCGAACCGGGCGCGCGTCGTCGTGGGAAACCTCCAAAGGCTCAGCATCTGCCTTGGGGGTTCTGCCAATCTTTCGGCCCGCAGGGGCGCACGGTGCAGGTCGGCCGGACGGCGGGCGTTACGGTGAGCCGTGCCCGCCATCTCAAAGGTCCTCGTCGCCAACCGCGGTGAGATCGCCGTCCGCATCGTCCGGGCCTGCCGTGACGCCGGACTGGCGTCCGTCGCCGTGTATGCCGATTCCGATCGCGAGTCGCTGCACGTGCGGCTCGCCGACGAGGCGTTCGCCCTCAGCGGGATGCGTGCGGCCGAGACGTACCTGGACATCCCCAAGCTGATTGACGTCGCGCGCCGCTCCGGCGCCGACGCGGTCCACCCCGGCTACGGCTTCCTCGCCGAGAACGCCGCGTTCGCGTCTGCCGTGATCGCTGCCGGTCTCACCTGGATCGGACCGCCGCCCGCGGCCATCGAGTCGCTCGGTGACAAGGTCAGCGCCCGCCGGATCGCGCAGCGCGCCGGCGCGCCGCTGGTCGCCGGGACGCCCGGGCCGGTCGAGAGCTCGGTCGAGATCCACGCGTTCGCCGCCGAGCACGGCCTGCCGATCGCGATCAAGGCGGCGTTCGGAGGTGGCGGCCGCGGCCTCAAGGTCGCGCGCACCACGGCCGAGATCGACGAGATGTTCGAGTCGGCGGTGCGCGAGGCCGTCGCCGCGTTCGGCCGCGGCGAATGCTTCGTGGAGCGCTACCTCGAGAACCCGCGCCACGTCGAGACGCAGTGCCTCGCGGACGCGCACGGCAACGTGGTGGTGGTCTCGACCCGGGACTGCTCGCTGCAGCGTCGGCACCAGAAGCTCGTCGAGGAGGCTCCCGCGCCCTTCCTCACCGACGCCCAGAACGCCCAGCTCATCAGCTCGTCCATCGCGATCCTGCGCGAGGCCGGCTACGTCGGCGCCGGTACCTGCGAGTTCCTCGTCGGCGCCGACGGCTCGGTGTCGTTCCTCGAGGTGAACACCCGCCTGCAGGTCGAGCACCCGGTGACCGAGGAGGTCACGGGCATCGACCTGGTCCTCGAGCAGTTCCGGATCGCAGCCGGCGAACCGCTCGGCTACGACTCGGTCATCACCCGCGGGCACTCGATCGAGTTCCGGATCAACGGCGAGGACCCCGCCGCGAATTTCCTGCCCCGTCCGGGCAGGATCACCACGTTCAAGCTGCCGACCGGACCGGGGGTGCGCGTCGACTCGGGGGTCGTCGAGGGGGACGCCATCTCGGGGGCGTTCGACTCGCTGCTCGCCAAGGTCATCGTCACCGGGGCGACCCGCGCACAGGCGATCCGGCGCGCGCGCCGGGCGCTCGCCGAGCTCGAGATCGGCGGCATCCCCACGGTCCTCCCCTTCCACCGCGCCGTGCTCGAGGAGGTCGCGTTCGTGCCCGCCGACCCGCTCGAGACGTTCACGGTGCACACGCGCTGGATCGAGACGGCGTTCGCCGACCGGCTCGCGACTCTTGGTGCCGATGCGCCCCCCGCCCCCACCGACGGTGAGCTGCCCGAGCCTGCGGCGACCGAGCGGGTCGTGGTCGAGGTCGGCGGCAAGCGACTCGAGATCATCATTCCCGCCGGGCTCTCGCTCGGCCGGGGCCGGGGCAACGGCGCCCGCCGCCCGGTGCGGCGCGCATCCGTGCGCTCCACGCCGACGGCTTCGGGCACCACGCTCTGCTCCCCGATGCAGGGCACCATCGTCAAGGTCGCCGTCGAGGACGGCGCCCAGGTTGCCGAGGGTGACCTCGTCGTCGTGCTCGAGGCGATGAAGATGGAGCAGCCGCTGCTGGCCCACCGGGCCGGGCGGGTCACCGGGCTGTCCGCCGATGTCGGCGCGAGCGTCGGCGCGGGCACCCTGATCTGCGACATCGTCGGCTGACCGACCAACCGGTACGACCCGAGCACACTGTGCGTCCTGACCAGACTGTGCATCCGCACGACACGGTGACCTCCGACGACACCGTCCCGCGGCCGTTCCATCGCCATCCCGGCGACGGCTGGGCGCAGTGCGCGCTGGGCCACCGGCACTGGGGCCTGCACGGCGCGGCCGGCCTGCTGCTGGCGCGGCGGGCGCACGACGGCGCGATCGACGCCGTCGTGCTCCAGCACCGCGCCCTGTGGAGCGACCAGGGCGGCACCTGGGGCTTCCCCGGCGGCGCGCTGGCCCCGGGCGAGTCGGCCGAGGCCGGAGCGCTGCGTGAGGCCAGCGAGGAGGCGGGGATCCCGGCCGCGGCCATCCGCCTGCGCGGCGAGGACGTGCTCGACCACGGCGGCTGGAGCTACACCACGGTGCTCGCGGAGGCCCTGACTCCGTTCGAGCCCGCCGCGACCGACTCGGAGAGCCTCGAGGTCGCCTGGGTGCTGCTCGACGACGTCGCGCACCTGCCCCTCCTGCCGGCGTTCGCGGACGCCTGGCCCCACCTGCGCGCACTGCTTGAGGACCCGCCGACCGCCTGATGCGGTGCGGTGCACCCGAAGACTGTCGTCGTCAACCAAAAACAGGTACTGTTCCCGGTTGTTAGGTAAGGCGTACCTCACTCGACCCTCGTCGAGCGAGGCAACCCCCACCGGAAAGAGCCGCACCCCATGGTCGCGAACTACCTGATCGGTCTCCGCGAAGGCCTCGAGGCGGCGCTCGTCGTCGGCATCCTGGTCGCGTACCTCGTGAAGACCGGGCGCCGTGACGCCCTGGCCCAGCTCTGGCTCGGGGTCTGCCTCGCGGTCAGCATCTCGCTCGCGTTCGGGGCCGTGCTCACCTTCGGGCCGCGGGGCCTGACCGAGCAGACGCAGGAGGCCATCGGCGGCACGCTCTCGATCGCCGCCGTCGGCCTGGTGACCTGGATGATCTTCTGGATGGCCCGCACGGCACGGCACCTGAAGTCGGACCTGCACCACCGGCTCGACGACGCCGTCTCCGCCGGGAAGTGGGCCGTGCTCGTCATGGCGATGCTCGCGGTGGGTCGCGAGGGGCTCGAGACCGCGCTGTTCCTCTGGGCCGCCGCCGGGTCGACCGGATCGACCACGCACCCGCTCCTCGGTGCGGCGCTCGGCCTGGCGACCTCGATCCTCATCGGCTGGGCGATCTACCGGGGCGCCCTCACGCTCAACCTGCGGGCGTTCTTCGCGTGGACCGGCCTGTTCCTCATCGTCGTGGCCGGCGGCGTGCTCTCCTACGGCGTCCACGAGCTGCAGGAGGCCGGCGTGCTCCCGGTCCTGACCTCTCTGGCCTTCGACGTGAGCGCGGCGATCCCGCCCGCAAGCTGGTACGGCACGCTGCTCAAGGGCGTCTTCAACTTCGCGCCCGCGACGACGTGGCTCGCGCTGCTCGCCTGGTTCGCGTACGTGGTCCCCACCGTGACGGTGTTCGTGCGGACGGTCTGGTTCGCCCCGGGCCCCGCGGCGAGCGTCCCGGCCGTCACGCGCGAGTCGGAGTCCGTCGCAGCCTGAGGACCCGCCCGCGCGGACCGCGTGCTGCATCGCCCGCGGTCGCACGGTGGGACGATGGGCACCGTCCGACGGTGAGCCCGTCGGCGGGGCCCGGCCAGGTGTCCGGGCGCCCGAGCCGTTGAACCCACGAGGAGTGCCGTGCGCCTGTCGATGTCGTTTCCCGAGGCGCTCGAGCTCGCTCTGAGCGGCGTCACGCTGCCCTCGGTCGTCCGCGAGGTGTCCTGCAACGACGCGACGGTGAAGGCCGACGTCGACCTGCGGGCCGTCAGCTCGCCGCCGTTCGCCCTGCGGGCGCTGGCCGCCGTGGCCCCCACCGTGCACGTCGAGGCCACCTTCCGGTCTTTCGCCGCCGGCCGAGCGACGTTCGACCTCGGGGTCCGGGCCGGCTCCGTCCCCGTCCACCGCCTGCTCAACCAGCTCACCGGGCTGCTCAACTCCGGGCTGCGGGCGGCGAACCTCCCCACCGGCCTGGTCGTCGTCGAGCAGGGACCGCGCGGCGACCCGCAGGCGGTCGTCGACCTCCAGTCGGCCGTCGCGCTGCGGGCCGACGGCGTGCAGCTGACCGCGTTCGCGATCGCGGCCGGCCAGATCGACCTGACGGCAAGCATCAGCAGCCCCGCCGTCCGCACCGCACCGGGCCGCCGCGCCTCCTGACGGCGAACCCCGAGAAGGGGCTGCTCCATCGCGTGCACCACGACCACTTCTCGGGGTTCGGCGACCGCCCGTCGCGGCGGCGCCCGGCGCGGGCGGGGCTTTCGCGCGTCGGGTCAGTAGGTTGGGGTCGTGTCGATGTCGCCACCCTTTCCGCCTGCACCGCCGGTCCCGCCCGCGGCGCCCGATGAGCCTGTGCCGCGCTGGCTGGCGCCCGCCCTGCGACCCTCGCCACCGTTCGCGCAGTACCGGGCGCACCTCACGCAGGTCGCGCTCCTGGCCGTCCTGACGGCGCTCACCCTCGATCTCGTGCGGGCCAGCGGCCCCCTGCTCGATCGCGCGTTCACGGCCGGAGTGCTCGCGGCCGCCGGGACCGCACTGCTCACCTACGCCCTGCCGGGCGCCCTGCTCGGCGTCCTGCTGGTGCTCACCGGCGCGGCCCGCCGCCCGGACGCCGCGGTGCGCCGCGCGCTGCCGGCGGGAGTCATCGCGCTCGCGGTCGCGCGGCTCGCCCTGCAGGGCGCTGGCGGCGATGCGCGCTTCGTCGGCGGGCTCGTCATCGTCGCCCTGGCGATCGCGGTGCTCGTGCTCGCGGTCGCCGCACTGGCCAGCCAGGCCGACGGCGGCGCGCTCACCGCGGCCGGGGTAGCGATCGGCACCGGGCTGAGCCTCGCGCTCCAGACCCTGCTGCACACCTGGGACCCCGTGTGGCGCGGCGACCTGAGCGGCTGGGCCGTCGTCAGCGTGCTGACGCTCGCGGCGGTGGCGCTCGCCGTCACGGTCGCGCGCTCCGCCGCACCCCCCGAACCGGTGCGCCCCGGTCGACTCTGGGCGCTCGGTCCCTACCTCGCGCTCGCGGCGATGATGCTGGCGAACCTGTCCTTCCTCGCCTCCCAGACCACGCGCGAGCTGCCGATCGCAGGGGCGCTGTGGTGGATCCCCGTGCTGTTCGGCTCGCTGGCGGTCCGCTTCCTGCCCCGCATGCCCGACGTCGTGCTGCGCTGGTCGTGGACCTGCGCGGTCGCCCTGCCGCCGGCTGTCGCCGGCACACTCTGGTTCACCGGCGTGGCCAGCTCGCTCGCGCTGATCGTGGCGATCGCGACGGCGCCCGTCGTGCTGGCCACCGCGCTGCGGTGCCGTCCGGCCCCGGCCCCGGCCCCGCTGTCGACCCGCCGGCTCGCGGTGGCCGCGAGCGCGACCGGCCTCGGCGTGATCCTCCCGCTGCTGGGCTACCAGGTCGACTACGACGTCCCGCTCGGGTTCCCGAACGCGCTGGTGATCGTCGCGACCGCCGTCGTGCTCGCCCTGGCGGGCTGGATCGGGCGGCCCCGCGCGACCGCCGACGCGCTCTCGCCCGCCCGGCTGAGTGCCATCACGCTCGTCGCCGCGCTCGTCGTCCTCCCGCTGGCCGTGCCCGCCCTGCTCGCCCCTCCCGCTCCGACGACCGAGGCGCGCGCGCCGACGTCGTCGTTGCGCCTGCTGGACTGGAATCTGCACTACGGCGTCTCGGGCGAGCCGGGGGTCGAGCTCGAGGAGATCGCGCAGGTCATCGAGGGCTCGGGCGCGGACATCGTCACCCTGCAGGAGGTCTCGCGCGGGTGGGTCATGGGCGGCGGGGCCGAGATGGCGACGTGGCTCGCCGACCGGCTGGGCATGCAGGTCGTGTTCGCCCCCGCGGCCGACCGCCAGTTCGGCAACGCGATCCTGTCCCGGTTCACCCTGTCGGACGTCGACCGCCACCCGCTGCCGTACGGGGCCGGCCCGCAACGGCGGTCCGCGATCTCCGCGACCGTGCACCTGGCCGACGGCGCCCCGGTGCGCGTGACCTCGGTCCACCTCCAGCACCGCGCGTCGAACACCCCCACCCGGCTCGACCAGCTGGGCGTGCTCCTGGCCGCGGAGCCCGCGCAGGGATCCGCCGTCGTCGCGGGCGACCTCAATGCCACCCCCGGCTCGCCCGAGGTCGACCTCGTCACCGGTGCGGGGTACCGCAGCGCCATCGATGCCGCGGGCGAACCGGCGGCCCTCACCTCGCCGAGCGCGGACCCCGTCGAGCGGATCGACTGGGTGTTCGGGCACGGCGTGCGGTTCTCCGACGTGGCCGTCCTCGAGGTCCCCTGGTCCGACCACCTGCCGGTCGTCGCGACCCTCACGGCCACCGCGACGCGGTAGCGCCCCGGTCGGCGTGCGGTCAGCGCGCGGTCAAGCGCGCGGTCAAGGGCGTGGCCGGCGCGCGGTCAGGGCCCGTCAAGGCGTGTGGCGGTGGAGCATGCGGGCCGCCTCCGCGACCGTGCCAGACAAGGACGGGTAGACCGTGAACGACTCGGCGATGTCGTCGGCCGTGAGCCGGTGCGCGTACGCGAGCGTGATCGGGAAGATGAGCTCGCTCGCCCGGTGCGCCACCACCACGCCCCCGAGGATGACGCCCGTCACCGAGTGGATGTACAGCTTCACGAAGCCGTACTTCAGGCCCATCATCTTGGCCCGCGGGTTCCCGCGCAGCGGCAGCATGCTCACCCGGTACGCCGTGCCGATCGCCTTGAGCTGGTCCTCGTTGTGGCCGACCGTCGCGATCTCGGGCGAGGTGAAGATCGTGGCGGCCACCTCCAGGATCTCGAGCGGGCTGACGGCATCGCCCAGGGCGTGCGCCATCGCGATCCGCCCCTGCATCGCCGCCACGGAGGCCAGCGGCAGCACGCCCGTGCAGTCCCCGGCCGCGTACACCCCGCGCGCCGAGGTCCGCGAGACCCGGTCGACCTGGATGTGGCCGCCCGGCCCGAGCCGCACCCCCGCCTCCTCGAGCCCGATCCCGGCGGTGTTCGGCACCGATCCGACCGCCAGGAGCACGTGGGATCCCCGCACCGTGCGTCCGTCGGACAACGTCACCTCGACGCCGTCGGCCGTGCGGACGGCGGACTCCGCTCGCGAGCGCTGCATTACGGTCATCCCGCGGGCCTGGAACACCTCTTCGATGACCTCGGCGGCATCCGGGTCCTCGCCGGGCAGGACGCGGTCGCGGCTCGAGATGAGCACGACCTCGGCGCCCAGCGCGTTGTAGGCCCCCGCGAACTCGGCCCCGGTGACCCCGGAGCCGACGACGATCAGCCGCTCGGGCAGCTCCGTGAGCCGGTAGAGCTGGGTCCAGGTGAGGATCCGCTCGCCGTCCGGCTGCGCGTCGGGGAGCACGCGCGGCGCGGCGCCGGTCGCGACCAGGACGACGTCGGCTTCGAAGGCACCGACGCCGTCGACCACGACCCGCTGCGGGCCCTCGAGCCGACCGGCACCGCGCACCACGCGGACGCCCTCGCGCTCGAGCCGCGCCGTGATGTCCGTGGACTGCGCCGCCGCGAGGCCGAGCACGCGGTTGTTCACCACCCCGAGGTCCACGGCCACGGCGGCGGCGGTGTCCTGAGCGCCCGCGGCCGCGCCGGCGGGCCGGATCCCGAGCTCGGACGCGCGGGCGATGACCGTCATCGACTCCGCCGTCGCGATCAGGGTCTTGGATGGCACGACGTCGGTCAGCACGGCCGAGCCGCCCAGCCCGTCGCGTTCGACGAGCGTGACCTCCGCGCCCCGACGGCGGGCGATCAGGGCGGCCTCGTAGCCCCCCGGACCACCTCCGAGGATGACGACGCGCGTGCGCTGCAGGTCCTGCGCCGAGGTGCTCACACGGCCCATCATGCCCGCCCGCGCCGCCGCCGACGGCGCGAACCGGTAGATCGCGGCCTCGACCCTCCCGGGCCGATAACCTCAGGTCATGAGCCCGACGACGGACACCGCCTCCCCCAGCCTCGACGATCCGGGGGTCGACCCGTTCGACGTAGCCCGGGCCGCCGCGGCGTATCTCGCCCGAGTGACCGGGATCGCCCGGCACGACCTCGCGCTCGTGCTCGGCTCGGGCTGGGGCGGCGCCGCCGACCTGCTCGGCGAGACGGTCGCGGAGGTCCCGAGCGAGGACATCCCGGGCTTCAGCGCACCGGCCGTGGCCGGGCACAGCGCGACTACGCGCTCGATCCGGATCGCGGGCACCGACACGTTCGCCCTGGTGATCGGCTCGCGCACCCACCTGTACGAGGGCAAGGGCGTGCGGCGCGTGGTGCACGGCGTGCGCACGGCCGCCGCGACCGGTGCCACCCGGATCGTGCTCACCAACGGCTGCGGCGGGCTGAACCCGGCCTGGCTGCCGGGCACACCGGTCCTCATCGCCGACCACCTCAACCTCACGGCGACGTCGCCGCTCGAGGGGGCGACGTTCGTCGACCTCACGGACCTGTACTCGGCGCGGCTGCGGGCGATCGCCCGCGAGGTGGACGGCACGCTCGACGAAGGCGTCTACGTCCAGTTCCGCGGCCCGCACTACGAGACCCCGGCCGAGGTCCGCATGGCCGGGGTGCTGGGCGGTGACCTCGTCGGCATGTCCACCACGCTCGAGGCGATCGCCGCCCGGCACGCAGGCCTGGAGGTGCTGGGCATCTCGCTCGTCACCAACGCGGCCGCCGGGATCAGCCCGACGCCGCTCTCGCACGGTGAGGTCCTCGAGGCCGGCCGGGCCGCGGGACCGCGGATCAGCGCCCTGCTCGCCGAGATCGCCCGGAGGATCTGACATGACCACGACCGACGCAGCCAGCCCGTTCGCCCTCGCCGCCGACGTCCGCGCCTGGATCGCCGACGATCCCGACCCGGTCACCGCGGCCGAGCTCGAGCGCGTCCTCACCGAGGCGCTGCAGCCCGACCCCGAAGGAATGACCCTCGCCGCCCAGACGATCCGCGCGCGGATCACGGACGCGCGCGAGGACCTCGCCGACCGCTTCAGCGGCCCGCTGCTGTTCGGCACCGCCGGGCTGCGCGGCGTGCTGGGCGGCGGACCGCACCGCATGAACCGGGCGGTCGTGATCCGCGCCGCCGCGGGCCTGGCCGCGCACCTCACCGGCACGCTCCGGGAGGCCGTGCCGCGCGTCGTCATCGGGTACGACGCCCGGCACAACTCCGCCGTCTTCGCGCGCGACACCGCCGCCGTCATGGTCGGAGCCGGCATCGAGGCGCTCCTGCTCCCGAGCGCCCTGCCCACCCCCGTGCTCGCGTTCGCGGTGCGTCACCTCGGCGCCGATGCCGGCGTCATGGTCACCGCGAGCCACAACCCGCCGCGGGACAACGGCTACAAGGTCTACCTGGGCGGCCGCATGGCGGCCGAGTCCGGGCGCGGCGTCCAGATCGTGCCGCCCTCCGACGCCGACATCGCGGCCCGGATCAGCGAGGTCACCTCCGTGGCGGCAGTGCCGCGGGCGGAGTCCGGGTGGACCGTGCTCGGGCCCGAGGTGCTCGACGACTACGTCGCCGGCGTCGTCTCGCTCGCCGACCCGACCGCTCCGCGCACCCTGCGGATCGTGCACACGTCGATGCACGGCGTCGGCGGCGCGGTCGCCGAGCGCGTGCTGCGGGCGGCCGGCTTCACCGACGTGCACGCCGTGCCGGAGCAGGAGGACCCGGACCCCGACTTCCCGACCGTGGCGTTCCCGAACCCCGAGGAGCCCGGCGCGATCGACCTCGCGCTCGGCCTCGCGCAGGACACGGGTGCGGACCTCGTCATCGCGAACGACCCCGACGCCGACCGGTGCGCCATCGCCGTGCTCGACCCGCGCGCGCGCATCTTCCGCGGCCCCGACACCGCGGCCGCCGACGGCTGGCGGATGCTGCACGGCGACGAGGTGGGTGCGCTGCTCGGCGCGTACGTGGCCGACCGCGCCGACGTCGCCCACCGAGCGGACGGGACCGTCGCGACCGGCGACCTCGTGCTCGCCAACTCGATCGTGTCCTCCCGCCTGCTCGCCCGGATCGCGGCGTCGCACGGCATGGGGCACGCGGCCACGCTCACCGGGTTCAAGTGGATCGCACGGGTGGACGGGCTGCTGTTCGGCTACGAGGAGGCCATCGGCTACTGCGTCGACCCGACACGGGTGCGGGACAAGGACGGCCTGAGCGCCGGGCTCCTCATGGCCGAGCTTGCGGCAGGCCTGAAGTCTGCCGGCCGCACGCTGATCGACGCGCTCGACGACCTGGCCCGGGAGCACGGCCTGTACCTGACCGACCAGCTCGCCGCGCGGTTCGCCGATCTCGACCAGATCCCGGCCACCATGGCGCGCGTGCGCGCCAACCCGCCCGCGACGCTGGCGGGCTCGCCGGTCATCGAGGTGGTCGACCTCGCCGAGGGATCCGCCGACCTGCCCCCCACCGACGGGCTGCGGCTGCTGGCGCAGGACCGCACCCGCGTGGTCGTGCGTCCGAGCGGTACCGAGCCCAAGGTCAAGTGCTACCTCGAGGTGATCGTCCCGGTCGCTCCCGAGGCCGACCACGCCGCGCTCACCCACGCGCGGACTGTCGCCCGCGAGCGCCTGGACGCCGTCAAGGCCGACCTCAAGGTCGCCCTAGGTCTCGCCTGACCCCCCGCACCGTCCGAGCGGTGACGGCCTCGAGGACGTCACCGCTCGGACGTTACGTCAGGCGCGGTGGCGGCCCTCCGACGAGGTGGCGAAGGCCGGCAGGATCTGGTCGTCGACCAGGGCCTCGCGCTCGTCGTGGTGGATGAACGCGTTCCACGCGGCGGTCAGCGTGGCGTCCCGCAGGTCCTCGAGGGTCCAGCCGGCCTCGGTCACGAGCAGCGTCATCTCGCGCGTGACCGTCGTGCCGGACTGCAGCCGGTTGTCCGGGTTGATCGTGACCGCGAAGCCGAGGTCCCGCAGCAGCGTGATCGGGTGCTGCGCGATCGAGGCCGCGGCGCCCGTCTGGAGGTTCGACGTCGGGCACAGCTCGAGCGGGATCTGGTGGTCCCGGATCCAGTGCGCGAGGCCGCCGAGCCGGGCCTCGTCCTCGACGTCCGGCTCCTCGCCGTCCGGCCGCACGACGCCGTCGGGCCGCACGATGTCGATGTCGTCGGTGATCCGCACGCCGTGCCCGATCCGGCTCGCGCGACCGGCGTGCACGGCCTGGGCGATCGACTCGAGCCCGGCCGCCTCGCCGGCGTGGACGGTCACCGGGAAGTTCGCCTCGTCCAGCCGACGGAACACGGCCTCCTGCCGCGCCGCCGGGAACCCCTCCTCGGGGCCGGCGATGTCGAAGCCCAGCACGCCCTGGTCGCGGTTCGCCAGCGCCAACGTGGCGATCTCGTCGGCCCGGTCGGCGTGCCGCATCGCTGTGACGATCGTGCCGATGCGGATGGTGCGACCGGTCGCCGCGGCCGTGGCGACCCCCTCGGCGAACCCCTCCTGGACGGCGTCGACCACCTGCTGGAGGGACAGCCCGGCACGCAGGTGCTGCTCGGGGGCGAAGCGCTCCTCCGCGTAGACGACGCCGTCGGCCACGAGGTCCGCCACGGCCTCCCGCGCGACGCGACGCAGGTTGTCGGGCGTCTGCATGACCGCGATCGTGTGCGTGAAGGTCTCGAGGTAGAGCTCGAGCGAGCCCGAGCTGGCCGCATGGACGAACCACTTGCCGAGGTCGGCCGGGTCCGTCGAGGGCAGCTCGTGGTCCGCGGCGGCAGCCAGCTCGATGATGGTCGCCGGCCGCAGGCCGCCATCGAGGTGATCGTGCAGCACGACCTTGGGCAGCGCAGCGATGGTGGAGACGTCGAGGGTCATGCCGCAACCGTAGCGTCAGGGCACATACCGTCAGGGATAATCCTCGCGCTCGTCGGTCCCGAGCTCGATCGCCTGCTCGGTCACGTCGGCCGGATCGGCCTCGCCGCGCAGGTCGGGGCGGGGCGCGGCAGGTCGGTACTCCTCGTCGAGCGGCGGCACGGGAACGTCCGGCTCCTCGAGCAGATGAGGCTCGGACACGAGCTCGACCACACCGTCCGGATCGATCTCGGCCAAGCCGGCGTCGCGCCACGCCTCAGCTCCGGGAATGGTGCTCATGGCTCCTCCTGTGGGCAGGTGCTCGTGGTTCTATCGTCGCCCTGCCCGACGGCGACCGCCAGTGCGCCTCTCCCCGCCCCGCGAGGCGGGCAGGTCGACGGCCTCAGGTCCCTGCCCGGCCCTCAGGTCCCGGGCAGCACGGCCCAGCAGGCGTGCGACCAGCCACCGAGGGCGGCGCGGGGCCGTCCGGGGCGAGCAGCTCGGCTCGGGAGATCTCGTGCACCGACCCGCTCGACGGCTCGTACACGGTGTACCGGCCCGCGTCGAGGCTCGCCTGGTCCGGGCCGGGCGTGAGCAGGACGACATGCCGCGGGAACGCCGCCGCCAGTCCCCCGCCCAGGTCGCCACCAGTGAACAGCGGCACGCCCACCCCCGCCGCCAGCGAGCGCTCGGCCCGGCTCAGCAGGGCGCGCAAGGTCGTGGTCTGGGTGTCGTCGATCAGGACCGACCGGAACGCGGCACCCGGGAACCGCGCGGCCCGCGCCGCACCCCGGGGCGGTGTGCCGAGGCCCGCCGGCCAGGGGAACGGTCCGACCGCAGACCGGTTCGACAGAATCTTGACGGCGCGCTGGACGGCACCGAACCGGCCCGCCACGTCGGGTGCGGCGCGGTCGGCGTCGGACAGCGCGCGGACCTCGCGCGGCACCCCGCCGACCGCGGCCCGCCCGGTGACGAGCCACAGCGCGAGCAACGGGTCACCGGCGGCGGCCAGCATCGTGAGGACCGCCGAGCCGCACGTCGTCGCGTCGGTCTGGCGAGCGCGCTCGTCGCCGAGGTTCACCTCGCGCGCCCGGCCGACCGGTACGAGCGGCGTGGCGACCTGCGCGCGGTCACGATCGGTCAGCTCGGGCCAGGCCGCCGCGAGGAAGGCGAGCGCGTCGAGCCGGGCACCCGCGGCGAAGGCGCGCTCGAGGACCGCCATCGGCACCCCCGCGTCCGAGCCCATCGTGAGCAGCTGGTCGTAGCGCGACCGCTGCTCCGGGAGCAGGGTGTCCAGGCGGGCCGCGACGGTGGCCGTGACCGACGGCGGCGGCCACCACCCGTCCCACACCGCCGGCGTCCCGTACCAGCCCGACGGCGCCCCGAACCGCAGCACGCGGCCCAGCCGACGGGCGACCGTGGTCGCCTGCAGATGCGGCTGACGGCCGGTGGCATCCGGCATGGTGACCGCTCAGCCCGCCGCGATGCGGTCGAGGATCAGCGGCGTGCGCGGCGGGGCGGACCCCTCGGGCGCGATCGTCACGGCGCCCAGGAGCGCCTCGCGCGCCCGCGAGAAGCGCTCGGGGGTGTCGGTGTGCAGCGTCATGAGCGGCTCGCCCGCACGCACCAGGGCGCCCGGCTTCGCGTGCAGCTCGACGCCTGCACCCGCCTGCACGGTGTCCTGCCGACGGGCGCGGCCGGCACCCAGGCGCCAGGCCGCCACCCCGACGGCCAGCGCGTCGAGAGCGACGACGACGCCGTCGGCTGGGGCCAGGACCGTCTCGGTCTCGAGCGCCCACGGCAGCGCCGCGTCCGGGTCGCCGCCCTGCGCGCGGATCATCCGCTTCCACACGTCCATCGCCCTGCCGTCGACGAGCGCTTCGGCCGGGTCCACGCCCGTGACCCCGGCGCCCGCGAGCATCTCGCGGGCGAGCGCGACGGTGAGCTCGACGACGTCCGCCGGCCCGCCACCCGCGAGGACCTCCACGGACTCGCGGACCTCGAGCGCGTTCCCGGCCGTGAGGCCGAGCGGCGTCGACATGTCGGTCAGCAGCGCAACGGTGCGCACGCCGGCGTCGGTGCCGAGGTCGACCATCGTGCGTGCGAGCTCGGTCGCCTGGGCGAGGTTCTTCATGAACGCACCCGAGCCCACCTTGACGTCGAGCACGAGGGAGCCGGTCCCCTCGGCGATCTTCTTGCTCATGATCGACGACGCGATCAGCGGGATGGCCTCGACCGTGCCCGTCACGTCGCGCAGCGCGTAGAGCTTGCGGTCCGCCGGGGCGAGGCCCGAGCCGGCCTGGCAGATCACCGCGCCGATGCTCTCGAGTTGCGCGAGCATCTCGGCGTTGGTCAGCGCGGCGCGCCACCCGGGGATCGACTCGAGCTTGTCGAGCGTGCCGCCGGTGTGCCCGAGCCCGCGGCCCGAGAGCTGGGGCACGGCCACGCCGAAGACGGCGACCAGGGGTGCGAGCGGCAGCGTGATCTTGTCGCCCACGCCGCCGGTCGAGTGCTTGTCCGACGTCGGTCGCGACAGCCCGGAGAAGTCCATCCGCTCGCCCGACGCGATCATCGCCGCAGTCCAGCGAGCGATCTCGGCGCGATCCATACCGTTGAGCAGGATGGCCATGTTGAGGGCCGCCATCTGCTCCTCGGCGACGACCCCGCGGGTGTAGGCGTCGATGACCCAGTCGATCTGGGCGTCGCTGAGCCGATCCTTGTCACGCTTGGTCCGGATGACGTCGACAGCATCGAAAAGTTCTGCGGTACTCATGCTCGTTCCACCAAGTCCTCGGGTCCGAAGGCGTCCGGCAGCACCTGCGTCATCGGCCGGATGCCGCTCACAGTGTCCACCAGGAGCGCGGCGCCGCCGTGCTCCCACAGCAGCTGGCGGCACCGGCCGCACGGCATCAGCGCGTTGCCGTGCGCATCGACGCACGCGAACGCGACGAGCCGACCGCCGCCGGAGACGTGCAGCCCGGACACGAGCGCGCACTCGGCGCACAGCGTCAGGCCGTACGACGCGTTCTCGACGTTGCACCCGACGACGACGCGGCCGTCGTCGACCAGCGCCGCCGCCCCCACCGGGAACTTCGAGTACGGGACGTAGGCCCGCCGCATCACCTCCGTCGCGGCCGCGCGCAGTGCGTCCCAGTCGATGTCTTTGCCCACGATGCTGCTCACTCGATCCTCACTTGATGTACGGGATGCCCTCGGACGCCGGCGCACGGACGCGCCCGACCAGTCCGGCCACGGCGAAGATCGTCACGAGGTACGGCGTCATCAGCATGATCTGGCTCGGGATGGGAGTGCCGATGATGCCGAGCACGACCCGCAGGTTGTCCGAGAAGCCGAACAGCAGCGCCGCCGCCAGTGCACCGCGAGGGCTCCAGCGTCCGAGGATCATCGCGGCCAGCGCGATGAACCCCTTGCCGCCGGTCATCTCCTTGCCGAACGCGAGCCCGGCAGCAACCGTGAAGAACGCCCCACCCAGGCCGGCGACGGCCCCACCGAGCACGGTGGACTTCATGCGCGTCAGGGTGACCTTGATGCCCACGGTGTCGGCCGCCTTGGGGTGCTCGCCGACGGCCCGCAGGCGCAGGCCCCAGCGGCTCTTGAAGATCATGACCTGGAGCACCGCGACCACGACGTACATGATGTAGACGAGCACGGTCTGCCGGAACAGCACCGGGCCGATCACCGGGATCTGGGACAGCACCGGGATCGAGATGACCGGCAGCTTCGGGGGCGAGTTGAACGTCGCCGGATCGACGGACAGGACGGTCGAGAACAGGTAGCTCGTCACGCCGACGACCAGCACGTTGAGCACGACGCCGACGATGATCTGGTCGACCACGTACCTGATGGAGAAGAGCACGAGCAGCAGCCCGACCAGCGCACCGGCGATCGGCGCCGCGATCAGGCCCGCGTAGGCGCTATGGGTGATCGACGCGACGACGGCGGCGAGGAACGCCCCCGCGAGCAGCTGGCCCTCGATCGCGATGTTGATGATGCCCGAGCGCTCGCACAGCAGCCCTGCGAGCGCCCCGAACACGAGCGGGATGGCCAGGAAGAGCGACCCCTGGAGCAGCCCCGTGAGCGGCAGCGGCTGGGTCTTGCCGGCGACCGCCCAGGTCAAGAACGCGAAGATCAGCACGACGCCGTAGACGGCCGGCAACCAGACGCCGACCTTGCGCCGCGAGCGGGTCGCCCAGAACGACACCCCCGCGAGCCCGAGCGCGATCAGGCACAGGACGAAGGCGGTCGTCTTGGAGGGCACCGTGATCGGTGCGATCTGGAAGAAGTCTTTCGAGGTGGACAGGGTGAAGGTCGTCTCACGCCCGGTGGGGGCGCCGATGGCGAACGCGAACATCGCCAGCAGGGCGACGACGGCATACCCGATCGGGGCCTTCCAGCTGATCGGCGGGAGGACGGGGCCACTCTGGGTAGCGCCCGACCCGGACGCGGGCTTCGGCGGGGCGACGACGCTGCTCACTTGGCTGCCTCCAACATGGTGATCCTGATCTCGGGTTCGGCCTGGCGGCGCTCGGGGAGCCGGAACACGGCGCGCACGAGCGGCGGGGCGGCGATGAACAGCACGATGAGCGACTGCACCACGAGCACGATGTCGATCGGTGTGCCGGTGCGGGCCTGCATGGCGAACCCGCCGGCACGCAGCGCGCCGAACAGGAGCCCGGCGAGCACCGTGCCCAGCGGCTTGGACCGCCCGAGCAGCGCGACCGTGATCGCGTCGAAGCCGAAGCTTGCGGCGACCCCCGCCGTCAATCCGGCGTGCTCGGTGCCGAGCACCTGCGCGGCGCCGCCGAGGCCGGCGAGCGCGCCCGCGACCACCATGACCCACACGAAGTTCGCGTTGACCGAGATCCCGGCCACCCGGGCCGCGCTCGCGTTCGAGCCCACCGCCCGGAACTCGAACCCGATCGTCGAGCGGTTCATGAGCCACCACACGCCGACCGCGGCCGCGATCGCGAGCAGGAAGCCCCCGTGCAGCCGGAAACCCGACCCGAGCAGGAGCGGGAAGAGCGCGTTGTCCTTGATCGGCGGGGAGATCGGGTTGTTGCTCGCACCGCGCTGGAACGCGGACGTGGTCAGGAGGAACGCGATGAGGTACACGGCGATGTTGTTGAGCATGATCGTGACGATCACCTCGTTGGCACCCGTGCGCGCCTTGAGCGCGCCTGCGATCCCGGCCCAGAGCCCACCGCCGATCGCGCCCGCGATCACGGCGAGCAGGAGGTGCAGCACCGGGGGGAGGTCGAAGGTGAAGCCGACGTAGCCCGCGAAGATCGCCCCGAGGATGATCTGGCCCTGGGCGCCGATGTTGAACAGGCCGGCGCGGAAGCCGATGCCGAGGCCGAGGCCCGCGAAGATCAGCGGGACCGAGACGGTCATGGTCTCGGTGATCGGCCGGAAGACGCGTACCGCGCTGCCCGCACCGGGATCGATGATCGCGCCGTGGAAGAGCGCGAGGTAGGCGTTCGACACCGAGCTCCATACCGCACCGAAGAAGTCGGCGGGCCGCGCGAACAGGTAGGTCGCGCTGTCCTGGACCACCTTGTCCGCCGCCGCGATGAGCACCGCGCTGAGCACGAGCGCCAGCACGATCGCCAGCAGGGTGACCAACCAGTTGCTGGACAGCATCTCGTGCAGCGCCTGCTCGCCCCGCGTACGCGGTCGGACGGCAGGTGCCTGGGGTTCGCTCACTTCGACTCCTCGTCGGTGTTGGCGATGGCGATGTCGGCCTGGCCGAGCACGGTGTGGTGGGCGGCTGCCTGGCTCGTGGCCTCCTCGAGCGGGACGCCGGCCATCATCAGCCCCAGGACGTCGCGATCGGTCCCGGCGGGCACGATCCCGACGATGCGGCCGCGGTACATGACCACGATGCGGTCGGCGAGCGCGAGCACCTCGTCGAGCTCGGTCGACACGATCAGCACCGGGGTGCCGTTGTCGCGCTCCGCCACGATGCGCGAGTGCACGAACTCGATCGAGCCGACGTCCAGACCGCGGGTCGGCTGGGACGCGACGAGCAGCCGCAGCGGCCGCGACATCTCGCGCGCGAGCACGACCTTCTGCTGGTTGCCGCCCGACAGCGTGCTGGCGTGCGCGTCGACGGACGACGTCCGCACGTCGAACTCGACGGTGCGCTTCTCGGCGTTCGCCCGGATCGCCGACGGATAGAGCGAGAAACCCTTACCGAACGGCGCGGTGTGGAACAAGTCGAGGACGAGGTTCTCGGCGACCGTGAAGTCGGCCACGAGGCCGTCGGCGGTGCGGTCCTCGGGACGAACCCGACGCCGGCGGCGAGCACCTCCCGGACCGAGCGACCCACGAGCTCGAGGCCGTCGAGCTGCACGGAGCCGGCGACGGGAGACTGCAGCCCGAGGATGACCTCGGTCAGCTCGGTCTGGCCGTTGCCCTGCACCCCGGCGATGGCGACGATCTCGCCGCGCGCGACATCGAACGACACGTCGTCGAGCTGGCGGACGCCCGCAGGGTCGATGACGGACAGGTTGCGCACCGCGAGGCTGAGCTCGCCGGGCTGGGCGGGCGACTTGTCGACACCGAGGTCCACCGAGCGCCCGACCATGAGCGACGCGAGCTCGGTCTCGGGGGTCGACGGCGGCGCGCTGCCGACCACCTTGCCGCGGCGGATCACGGTGATGCGGTCGGCGACCGCCCGGACCTCGCGCAGCTTGTGCGTGATGAACACGATCGAGGTCCCGGCGTCGCGCAGCTGGCGCATGATGCCGATGAGCTCGTCGGTCTCCTGGGGGGTGAGCACCGCGGTCGGCTCGTCGAGGATGAGGACCTTCGCCTCGCGCGACAGGGCCTTGATGATCTCGACGCGCTGCTGGCTGCCGACCGTGAGGTTCTCGACGTACACGTCGGGGTCCACGTCGAAGCCGAACCGGTCGGAGATCTCGCGCACGCGGCGCCGCGCCTCGGTCAGGTCGATGAGACCGCCGCCCTTGACCGGCTCGTGCCCCAGGACCACGTTCTCCGCGACCGTGAACACGGGCACGAGCATGAAGTGCTGGTGGACCATGCCGATGCCGGCGGCCATCGCGTCGCCCGGACCGTTGAAGTCGACGGGGACGTCGTCGATCAGGATCTCGCCCTCGTCCGGGTCGTAGAACCCGTACAGGACGTTCATCAGGGTGCTCTTGCCAGCACCGTTCTCACCGAGCAGGGCGTGGATCTCGCCCGGCTCCACCACGAGGTCGATGTGGTCGTTCGCCACCAAGGACCCGAAGCGCTTGGTGATCCCGCGCAGTTCCAGCTTCACGTGGCCCGGTACCTTTCAACGTCGTTGTTGCTCGAAACACTATCGCCCGCCCCTGGCGACCCCGTGCCGCCGCGCGAGGACTCCGGACGCAAAACGGTGGCCCCGGCAGACGAGCTGCCGGAGCCACCGTCGACGTGCGCTTTGCCCTAGTTCTGGCTGGGCGAGGTGACGACGAGGTCGCCCGAGATGATCGAGGCCTTGAGCTCGTCGAGCTTGGTCTTGAGCTCGGCCGGGACCTGGCTGTCGAAGTTGTGGAACGGCGCGAGGTTCACGCCCGCGTTCTCGAGCGTGCCCACGTACGGGTCGGCGCTGAACTTGCCGTCCACCGCCTGCTTGACCGTGTCGTAGACCGACTGGCCGATCTCCTTGATGACCGAGGTCAGCACGATGTCGGAGTAGTCGGGCGCGGTGTTGAACCAGTCGGCGTCGACGCCGATGATCGTGACGTTCCCTGCGGCCTGGGCCGCAGCTGCCGCACCAAGACCGACCGGTCCGGCGACGGGCATGATGACGTCGGCCTGCTGGTCGATGAAGCCCTTGGCGAGGTTCTGGCCGTTCGCCTGGTTGTCGAAGTCACCGGTGAAGGAGCCCGTCTGGGCCGCCTTGTCCCAGCCGAGGAGCTTGACCGACTTGCCGTTGTCGGTGTTGTAGGCGGTGACCCCGTCGGCGAAGCCGTCCATGAAGATCGACACGGAGGGAAGCTGCATCCCACCGAACGTGGCGACCACGCCTGTCTTGGTCATGCCGGCCGCGGCGTAGCCCGCGAGGTAGGACGCTTCCTGGGTGTTGAACAGCAACGGCTTGGCGTTGGTGATCGTCACCGGGGAGAAGTCAGGTGCGGAGAACGCGCTGTCGACGAGAGCGAAGTTGATGTCGGTGTTGGCCTCGGCCGCGCTCTGGATCGAGTCCTCGAGGTTGAAGCCGACGCCGATGATCAGGTTGCACTTCTGCTGGACGAGCGCGTCGACGTTCGGGACGTAGTCGGTGTCGGCGGAGGACTCGACCTTGACCTCCTGGATGCCCAGGTCCTTGACGGCCCGGTCCAGGCCCTCGGCGCCGGACTGGTTGAAGGACTTGTCCTGGAACCCACCGGCGTCCGAGACCATGCACGCCTTGAAGTCCACGGCGGCGTTCGTGCTCGCACCGGCAGACGGGGTCGTCTCCTCGGGCGCGCTTGCACACGCCGTCAGAGCCAGGGCGGCGATGGCCGCCAGACTTGCGACTCGTGTCAATTTCTTCACGTCGTGCTCCTGTTGCTCTGTAGACGCCGAACCGGTCCAGCGCAAACCCGAGAAGACCGTCCGCATCGTTGCGGTGCGACCCTGCCAGTACTGGCCGGCTGATGTACTTCGCACATTAGTGGCCGACCACCCTGACCTGGCGATACTCGCCGGTAACCACACGGATAGTTATGGATTCGGAATGTTCGTGGCAACCCTCGGCATAGGTGGTACCTCGCGCGCGGTCAGCGCCACCCGCGTCAGGAGCCGCACGCCGACGTCGATCGCTCGCTCGTCGACCACCAGATCGCCCTGGTGGATGTCGTGCGTGTAGCCGCCGGGCGTGCGCGTGCCCAGCCGCGCCATCGCACCGGGCACCCGGGTGAGGTACCAGGCGAAGTCCTCGCCGCCGAGGGACTGCTCGGTCAGCAGCACCGAGTCCTCCCCCAGCACGTCGCGCGCGGCGACCTCCAGCGCCGTCGTGCAGCGCTCGGCGTTCTCGACCGGCGGCACCCCTCGCTGATGGCGGACCTCGACCTCGACGTCGTACGACGACACAGCCTGCTCGACGGCGGAGTGGAACACGCTCGAGGCGCGCTCCCACGCCCGCACGTCGAGGCAACGCAGCGTGCCCCGCACCGTGCCGATCGACGGGATGGCGTTGTGCGTCGAGCCGGCCTGCACCGCGCCCCATGTGAGGTTGACCCCGGAGCGTGGGTCCAGGCGCCGGCCGAGCACCGCGGGTACCTGGGTGATGACCTGGCCGAGCGCGAACACGACGTCGCCGGTCAGGTGCGGCCGGGAGGTGTGCCCGCCGGAGCCCGTCAGGGTCACGGTCACCTCGTCCGACGCCGACGTGATCGGCCCGATCCGGGTGCCGATGAACCCGACGTCGACCTTCGGGTCGCAGTGCAGCGCGTAGATCTGCCCCACGCCGTCGAGCGCGCCGGCCGAGATCGCATCGAGCGACCCGCCGGGCTGGACCTCCTCGGCGGCCTGGAAGATCAGTCGGACCCCGGTGGTCAGGCTCCCCCGGGCCGCGAGGTCGGCGAGCACGATGCCGGCGCCGAGCACGATCGTCGTGTGCACGTCATGACCGCACGCGTGCGCCATCCCGGCCACCGTCGAGTGCCAGGGCAGGCCGCAGGTGTCCTGCAGCGTGAGCGCGTCGAGATCGGCCCGCAGCGCGATGCGCCGCCGCCCGCTCGCGGCCGGGCCGGGGCCGATGTCGCACACCAGGCCCGTGCCGGGCAGCAGCTTCGGGCTGAGCCCCGCCAGGCGCAACCGGTCCGCCACGATGCGGGTGGTGCGCAGCTCGGTGCGGGCGACCTCCGGGTGGGCGTGCAGGTCACGACGGATCGCGATGAGCTCGGCGCTCAGGGAGGAGACGAGCTCGGTAAGAAGGGCGACGTCGGCTGGCACGTTCGCGAGCCTAGCCACCCCGGCGACCGGGCGCCCCGGCCGCCCAGCCCGGGGCCGCCGGTCGGCGCCGGCAACAGCTACAACAGATCCTCGCGCCCCCGGGCCCGCAGTGCGTCGACGGCGTCCTTGACCTGCTGAGCACGCGCCCGCGTCGTCACGAGCAGCGCGTCGGGGGTGTCGACGATGACGACGTCGTCCAGGCCGAGAACCACCACCATCCGGTCCGCGCCGGGCACCACGAGCGAGCCGAACGAGTCGAGCCGCACGACCGACGCGGCGTCACCGAGCACGCGCGCGCCGTCGTCGGCCCCGCCGCCGAGCGCGGGCAGCAGGGTGCCCAGCGAGGCGAAGTCGCCGATGTCGTCCCAGCCGAAGTCCCCCGGCACGCACGCGACCCCGCCCGCGGCCGCGACGGGCTCCGCGATCGCGTGGTCGATGGCGATCTTCTCGAGCCCCGGCCACACCTGCGCGAGCACCCGGTCGCGATCCGCGGTGTCCCACGCGGCGGCGAGCGTGCGGACGCCGTCGTGCAGGGCCGGGCGCTGCTCGGCGAGGTGACCGAGCAGCACCTGCGCGCGCACCACGAACATGCCCGCGTTCCAGCGGTACTCCCCGGTGGCGAGGTAGGCGGCGGCCGTGGTGGCATCCGGCTTCTCGGTGAACCCGAGCGCGTGCCGGGCACTCGGAGCGCCCGCCAGGTCGAGCGACGCCCCGGACCGGACGTACCCGAACGCGGTGGAGGGATGCGCGGCAGCGATGCCGACGGTCACCACGAACCCGGCGCGCGCGGCCTCGATGCCCTCGCGGACGGCACGCTCGAACGCCGTCGTGCCGTGGATGACCTGGTCGGCGGCGAACGAGCCGAGGACGACCTCTCCGCCGTGCCGGTGGGCCAGCACCGCCGCGGCGAGACCGATCGCGGCCATCGAGTCGCGGGGCGACGGCTCGGCCAGGACCTCACCGGGGCCGACGTCGGGCAGCTGCGCCCGGACGGCGTCCACGTGCCGCTGGCCGGTGACGACCAGCACCCCACCCGGACCCGCGAGCGGGGTCAGCCGATCCGCGGTCGCCTGCAGCAGGCTGCGCCCGGACCCGGTCAGGTCGAGCAGGAACTTCGGGGCGCCGGAGCGCGACAGCGGCCACAGCCGCGTGCCCGCTCCGCCGGCCGGGATCACCGCGTGGAAGTCGGGAACCGGGCCGCGGGGGTCAGTTGTCATGGCCTCAGGGTAGTGAATTGGACGGGTGTGGTTTTGGTCACATTCGGCCTAGGACTTAGGGCCTGTACCGATCAGATTCCCCCGAGAAGGGGGACAGCGTGTCTACAGTGGGCAAAACCCAGGACGGCGTCGTCCAACCTCGCATCTGTAGGAGGCTCGAAGTGCCAAGCGCCCCCGCCGGCACGCTCTACCGCGGCCGAGAAGGCATGTGGTCGTGGGTCGCGCATCGCGTGACCGGAGTGATGATCTTCTTCTTCCTGC
Organism: Pengzhenrongella phosphoraccumulans; assembly: GCF_045689905.1. Lineage (NCBI taxonomy): Bacteria > Bacillati > Actinomycetota > Actinomycetes > Micrococcales > Pengzhenrongella > Pengzhenrongella phosphoraccumulans. The sequence goes on from NZ_CP144210.1 coordinate 1,055,449, forward strand.
TCGTCCATGTGCTCGATACGTCCCTCGTGCGCCTGTCGCCCGAGACCTACAACGCGATCATCGGCACCTACAAGAACCCGGTCATGGGCCTGGCCGAGGCCGGCCTCGTCGCCGCGATCGTGTTCCACGCGTACAACGGCATCCGGTTGATCGTCGTGGACTTCTGGGCCAAGGGCCCGAAGTACCACCGCGTGATGCTCTGGATCGTGGTCGGGATGTTCGTCGTGACGATGGCTGGGTTCCTGCCGCGTCACCTGATGCACGTGTTCGGAGGCTAGGGATGAGCGCGCAGACCGAGGCGGCCAAGTCCGTCATCGCCGACCCGGGGGCCCCCTACCGGCGTCGCAAGACCACGCGGGGCAACTTCGAGCTCTACACGTGGGTGTTCATGCGCGGGTCCGGCGTGGTGCTGGTCCTGCTCATCTTCGGGCACCTCTTCGTCAACCTCGTCCAGGGCGAGGGGATCAAGGCCATCAACTTCGGGTTCGTGGCCGGCAAGTGGGCCAACCCGTTCTGGCAGGGCTGGGACCTCGTGATGCTCTGGCTCGCGATGATCCACGGCACCAACGGCGTGCGCACGATCATCAACGACTACGCCGAGCGCGACGGGCTCCGGCTGGTGCTCAAGCTCGCGCTGTATCTGGCCTTCATCGTGGTCGTCACGCTCGGCTCGCTCGTGATCTTCACGTTCGACCCGTGCCCGGCGGGCGCCCCCGCGAGCTTGCTGCCCTCGTTCTGCACTGCCTGACCGACGTCGTCCGCCGCCCCGTGGGCGGCGCCCATGGCGGTCCCGATCAACCTTGCTCAGGAGAAGACGACCACAGATGCAGACTCACCAGTACGACGTCGTCATCGTCGGTGCCGGCGGCGCCGGGATGCGCGCGGCGCTCGAGTCCTCGAAGCGCACGCGTACCGCCGTGATCTCCAAGCTCTACCCGACGCGCTCGCACACCGGCGCGGCGCAGGGCGGCATGTGCGCCGCGCTCGCCAACGTCGAGGAGGACAACTGGGAGTGGCACACCTTCGACACCGTCAAGGGCGGCGACTACCTCGTCGACCAGGACGCGGCCGAGGTGATGGCCAAGGAGGCCATCGACGCCGTCCTCGACCTTGAGAAGATGGGCCTGCCGTTCAACCGCACGCCCGAAGGCAAGATCGACCAGCGCCGGTTCGGCGGGCACACCCGCAACCACGGCGAGGCGGCCGTGCGCCGGTCCTGCTACGCCGCTGACCGCACGGGCCACATGATCCTGCAGACGCTCTACCAGCAGTGCGTCAAGCACGACGTGGAGTTCTTCAACGAGTTCTACGTGCTCGACGTGCTCCTCTCGGAGGACCTCACCGGCGGCGAGGTGCCCGACGGCGCCGAGGTCAAGGTCTCCGGCGTCGTCGCCTACGAGCTCGCGACCGGGGAGATCCACCTGTTCCGCGCCAAGTCGGTCATCATCGCCACCGGCGGCGCGGGCAAGATCTTCAAGACCTCGTCCAACGCCCACACCCTCACCGGGGACGGCATGGCGCTCGCCTTCCGCCGCGGCGTGCCGCTCGAGGACCTCGAGTTCTTCCAGTTCCACCCGACCGGCCTCGCCGGGCTCGGGATCCTGCTGTCCGAGGCCGCCCGCGGCGAGGGCGGGATCCTGCGCAACGGCGACGGCGAGCGCTTCATGGAGCGCTACGCCCCGACGATCAAGGACCTCGCGCCGCGCGACATCGTCTCGCGCGCGATGGCCAACGAGGTGCGGGAAGGCCGCGGGGCCGGTCCGGACAAGGACTACCTGCTGCTCGACCTGACCCACCTCGAGCCCGCGCACATCGACGCCAAGCTGCCGGACATCACGGAGTTCGCGCGCACCTACCTCGGGATCGAGCCGTACACCGAGCCGATCCCCGTGTACCCGACCGCGCACTACGCCATGGGCGGGATCCCGACCACGATCACGTCCCAGGTGCTGCGCAACAACACCGACGTCGTGTCGGGGCTCTACGCCGCGGGCGAGTGCGCCTGCGTGTCCGTGCACGGCTCCAACCGGCTCGGCACCAACTCGCTGCTCGACATCAACGTCTTCGGCAAGCGCGCCGGCGTCGCGGCCGCGCAATACGCGATCGGCGCGGACTGGGTCGAGCTGCCGACGGAGCCCGAGGTCGGTGTCGTCGCCGAGCTCGAGGAGATGCGGACCCGCCCGTCCGGCGAACGCGTCGCCGACGTGCGCCGCGAGCTGCAGCAGACCATGGACACGAACGCCCAGGTGTTCCGGACCGACGCCTCGCTGCGCCAGGCGCTCGCCGACGTGCGCGCGCTGCAGGAGCGGTACCGCACCGTGAGCGTCCAGGACAAGGCCAAGGCGTTCAACACCGACCTGCTCGAGGCGCTCGAGCTGGGCTTCCTGCTCGACGTCGCCGAGGTCGTCGTCGTCGGCGCGCTCAACCGCGAGGAGTCCCGCGGCGGCCACTTCCGCGAGGACTTCCCCCTCCGGGACGATGCCGGGTACATGAAGCACACGATGGCCTACCGTCGGCCGCTCGTGCCGGTCGGTGCGCCCGTCGCCGTCGCCGCGTCCGCCGCGTCGTCGGACGCCCACCTGCCCGGTTCGGCGCCAGCGGTCGTCTCCGTGGGCGGCCCGGGGGCCGCTGCTTCTGTGGGCGGCCCGGGGGCCGCTGCTCCTGGCACGTTCGACATCGTCCTGGGCTACAAGCCCGTGGTCACGACCCGGTACGAGCCGATGGAGCGTAAGTACTGATGACGACCACCCACGAGCACACCGCCGCGCCGGAGACCTCGACCGCTTTCGGCCACGTCCCGTCGTTCGACGTCACGCTCCGCATCCGGCGGTACACCCCGGAGGCCACGGGCGAGGACGCCTACTGGGAGGAGTTCACGGTCAGCGCCTACGGCACCGACCGGCTCCTCGATGCGCTGCACAAGGTCAAGTGGGACCTCGACGGCTCGGTGACGTTCCGGCGGTCGTGCGCGCACGGTGTGTGCGGGTCCGACGCGATGCGGATCAACGGCAAGAACCGGCTCGCGTGCAAGTCGCTGCTCAAGGACCTCAACCCGGACAAGCCGATCACGATCGAGCCGATCAAGGGCCTGCCCGTGATCAAAGACCTCGTGGTCGACATGGAGCCGTTCTTCGCCTCCTACCGCGAGATCATGCCGTTCCTCATCACCAGCGGGAACGAGCCGACCAAGGAGCGCAAGCAGTCCTCCGCGCAGCGCGAGCGGTTCGACGACACCACCAAGTGCATCCTGTGCGCCGCGTGCACGTCCTCGTGCCCGGTGTTCTGGACGGACGGTCAGTACTTCGGGCCGGCCGCGATCGTCAACGCGCACCGCTTCATCTTCGACTCCCGGGACGAGGGCGCCGCCCAGCGCCTGGAGATCCTCAACGACAAGGAGGGTGTCTGGCGCTGCCGGACCACCTTCAACTGCACCGAGGCGTGCCCGCGCGGCATCGAGGTCACCAAGGCGATCGCCGAGGTCAAGCGAGCCATGATCACGCGAGCGTTCTAGCTCGCCCCCACCCCCCCCCCCGCCGGCAGCCGGCTGGGGGTGAGTTCGCTGGTCGCGGGTGAGTTCGCCGGTTCAGATCGGCGACCTCACCGCGGAACGGCGAACTCGTCGGGCTGAGGTGGGTCAGCGTTCGGGTTGGCCGTCCAGGCCGCGGCCAGCAGGATGATCCGGGCGAGCAGGTTGAGCCAGATCAGCAGCGTCACGAGCACGGCGAACGAGGCGAAGAGCGGGTTCGTGCCCACGCTCCCGGCCACGACGCTCGTGCCGAGCAGGCGCACCGCGCCGATCCCGACCGCCGCCAGCACCGACCCGAGCAGCAGGTCTCGGCGCGCCGGGCGCACCCCCACCAGCACGACGACCATCCCCGCGAAGATCGCGGCGTCGACGACGAACGCGACCAGGAGCCCCGCGATCCGCACGACCAGACCCGTGCCGTCGCTCACGCCCATCAGCCCGAGGAGCCAGTGGGCCGCGCCCGTGACTGCGATGGTTCCCACCGCCGAGAGAAGTACCGCCACCGCCAGCCCGGCAAAGCCGGCAAGCTCACGCAGCTTGCCGCCGACGGCGTTCACCGCAACCCCCTGCACGCCGAACATCGCACGGAGGGCAGACCGTAGTGCGGCGAGGGCACCGGTCGCACTCACGACCAGCACGACCACCGCGACCAGCCCGGTGACGTTGAGCCCCACCGTCAGGACGAGATCGGACGGCTGGATCAGGCCTTGGCCGTCACCGGTGTCGACCAGCCCCGGCAACGACGCGGAGAGCGCATCGAGCACGTTCTGACGCAGCCGCTCGTTGCTCCCCAGGATGGCCATGAAGATGGTGAAACCGATGGTCAAGGCCGCGAACACGGAGAACAGCGCGCTGTAGGCGATGCCACCCGTGAGGACCCCACCGCCGGCCGAGCCGAAGCGCGCGTTCGCGCGCGCCGGCCGAGCCGTGAGCCACCAGGCCCACCATGCCTTGCCCCGCGCTAGGAGGCCCGGTGTCGGAGCGGATCGGGTCATCGGGCGAGCCTACGAGCGTGCGTGCCCCTGGGCGTCCGGAACCGTGGTCCGGGCGCGCGCGTTCGACCCGGTGAGCAGGTAGTCCCGCACCGGGCGCCACACGTTGTCGTCGCCGTGCTCGTAGAACTGGAAGCCGCTCACGACGAACCGGGCCTCGAAGTCCGCGAGCTCGTCGAACGCGCGGTCGAGGTTCGGATCGGGCACCTCGTGCGCCACGGTGACGTGGGGGTGGTAGTTGAACCGCAGGTCCTGGCTCAACGGCCCCGAGCGCACGGTCGACTCGAGCTGCTCGCACTCGGCGATGCCCTCGACGACCTGCATGAACACGACCGGCGAGATCGGACGGAAGGTCCCCGTCCCGCGCAGGTGGAGCACGAACGGCCGTGCCTTCGTCGACACGCGCGCCAGGTGGCTCGACACCTCGGCGAGCTCGTCCGGGTCGACCACGGTCGGGCCGAGCAGCGTGATGTGCGGCGGGATGTCCCCCGCGAGGGGGTCACCGAAGCTCGCCCGAGCGTGCTGGAGCACGGATCCGTACGGCTCGGGCACGGTAATCGCGACCCCGATCCGGATCTGCTCGCCGGCACGATCGGGCAGCATCACGAGCGGCGCCCGCGGGCGGGAAGCAGCCCGGCCCGGTCGTACAGACGCGCGAGCGTGGTCGCTGCGATCTCCCGGGCCCGCTCGGCTCCGTCGGCGAGCACGTCGTCGAGCGCACCGGGATCGTCGAGATAGCCGGCGTAGCGCTCTTGGAACGGGGTGAGGAAGTCGATCACGACCTCGGCGAGGTCCTTCTTGAGGTCGCCGTAGCCCTTGCCGACGTAGTCGGCCTCGAGGGTCGCGACCGGCGTGCCGGTGAGGGCCGAGTAGATCGTCAGCAGGTTCGACACCCCAGCCTTGGCCTCGGGGTCGTACTGGACCTCGCGACCGGTGTCGGTGACCGCCGACCGGATCCGTTTGGCGATGACCTTCGGGTTGTCCAGCAGCTCGATGATCCCGTTCGGGCTCGCGGCCGACTTGCTCATCTTGGCGGTCGGGTCCTGCAGGTCGTAGATCTTCGCCGTGGCGGCCACGATGTGGGGCTCGGGGACGACGGCGGCGCCCGGCCCGAACCGGGCGTTGAGGCGCTGCGCGAGGTTGCGCGAGAGCTCCAGGTGCTGCCGCTGGTCCTCGCCGACCGGGACGAGGTTCGTGTCGTACAGCAGGATGTCCGCCGCCATGAGCACCGGGTAGGTGAACAGACCGACCGAGGTGCCCTCGGCACCGTGCTTGGCTGACTTGTCCTTGAACTGCGTCATCCGGCCGGCCTCGCCGAAGCCCGTCTGGCAGCTGAGCAACCACGCCAGCTCGGAGTGCGCAGCCACGTGCGACTGCACGAACAGGATCGAGCGCGCGGGGTCCACCCCCGCGGCCAGGTACTGCGCGGCGGTGCTCCGCGTCCGGTGCCGCAGCACTGCCGGGTCCGGCGACACCGTCAGCGCATGCAGGTCCACGACGCAGTAGAGCGCGTCATGCGTCTCCTGGAGGGCGACCCAGTGGGTCAGCGCCCCGAGGTAGTTACCGAGGTGGAGCGAGTCGGACGTGGGCTGCATCCCCGAGAAGATCCGGGGCCGCGCAGCAGGCGTCGGTGAGTTCAACGCAGAGGGCATCGCCCCATTCTGGCAGGTGTGCGGGGGTGTTCGAACCGTAAGGCCCACCATGCGGACCCGCGCGCCGGCGGGCACCGGCTGGTCGTCAGGTCGCCTCGTCGTCGAACGGCGCGCCCACCGGGGCGACTGGTGTACCCGCATCGGCACCGGGTGCAGCGGCAGCGGCAGCCGCGGCTGCGGTGGCCGCGGGTGCGCCGTCCGCCCCGGCCGCGCCGACCGTGCGTGCGCGCGACGTGTAGCTGCGCACGCCCGGGTCCGCCCGCGGCGGCGGGTCGTCGAGGAGCGCCTCGCGGACGATGCGGCGCGGGTCGTAGCGCCGCGGGTCGAGCGCGGTCCAGTCGACGTCGCCGGCCTGCTCGCCGAGCTCCTCGTCGACCCGCTCCTTGGCGTTGCGCAGGAAGCCTCGCAGCGTGCGGACCCACGCGCCCAGCTGCTCCGCGTAGCGCGGGAGGCGCTCGGGTCCCACGACGATGACCGCGACGAGGAGCAGCAGGACGAACTCGCTGCCATTGATGCCGAACATCAGGTCAGGCTACCCGCGAGGCTCACTTGCTCGTGGCCTCGTCGAGCACGACTCTGACGTCACGTTCGGGCTGGTCACCCGTGCGGACGCGCAGCGAGACGGTCTCACCGGGAGCCTTCGCCCGGATCGCGACGATGAGCTCGTCCGCCTCCGTGACGGGGCGTCCGTCGATGGACAGGATGATGTCGCCCGACCGGATCCCGGCATTGTCCGCCGGACCGCCCGCACTGACCGCCTCCTGGCCCTGCTGCGCCTCGGTCGCGACCTGCACGCCCTCACCGGCGTAGCTCTGGTCGAGCAGCACGCCGACGACGGGGTAGGTCGCCGTCCCGGTCTCGATGAGCTGCTCCGCGGTGCGCCGCGCCTGGTTCGACGGGATCGCAAACCCGAGGCCGATGTTTCCGGCCACGACCGTCCCCGCCCCCGGCGGCTGGGCGATGGCGGAGTTGATGCCGATGACCTCGCCCGCACCGTTGACCAGCGGCCCGCCCGAGTTGCCGGGGTTGATCGCGGCATCGGTCTGGAGGGCGTTGATGAACGCGATGTCGGTCGCCTCACCCGCGGACACCGGCCGGTTCAGGGCACTGATGATGCCGGTCGTGACGGTGCCCTCGAGCCCGAGCGGCGCGCCCACGGCGACCACCGGGTCACCCACGGCCACCTGGTCGGAGTCGCCGAGCGCGAGCGGGACCAGACCCGTGCGCTCGACCTTGATCACGGCCAGGTCGTAGTCCCCGGTGCGCCCGACGATGGTCGCCGGCTCTTCGGTCCCGTCCGCGAACAGCACGACGATCGTGGCGCCGCTCTCGGCCCCAGCGGCGACGACGTGGTTGTTCGTGAGGAGATACCCGTCCTGCCGCAGCACGAGCCCCGAGCCCGTCGAGGACCCCTGCGAGCTGTCGACCTGGATCGAGACGACGCTCGGGAGCACCCGCGCGGCGATCCCGGCGACGGAGTCGGGTGCCCGCGTGACCCCGCTCGACACGGCGGTGACCGGCAGCCCGGCATCGGCCAGGCGCCCATCGCTCAGCACGCGGTCGGCCACGACCCCGCCGACCGCGCCCGCGGCGAGGGCGACGACGACCAGCGGCGCGAGCCAGGCCACGCTCAGCGTGTGCCGGGGACGACGCCGACGACCCGGACGATCGGTCGGTCCGGCCAGCGGTTCGAGCGGGTCGCCCGTGACGTCCCAGCGCGGGGGCGGGCCCCACGACGACGGCGCAGCGCCGCCCCACGTCCCGGTCACGGGCGGCGGGGCGCTGGCGTGCCGGTGCGTGGGTGCCGCGAACGAGTTCGGTGCCGGTGCCGGTGCGGGTGCGGGCGCGGGTGCCGGGCTCGCGAACCGGCTCGTCGACGGCGGTGCGAACGGGTTGGCCCGGGGCTCGTCGACCGGACGAGACTCCGGTATACCGGGGTTCTTGGCGTCGGAGCTCTGGGCGTTGGAGCTCTGCACTCCAAGGGTCGGGCCGCCGGCGGTCGGGCCGCCGGGGGTCTGGTCGCGAGCGGCCTGGTCGTCAGTCGTCATGGGTGGGCGATCGCTCCTGTCACCGTGTCCCAGCCACGCGTGAGCCGCGCGGGCAGGCCGTCGTCGAACGTGCCGGCCGGGAAGTCGGCCACCAGCGCCGTCACACTGTCCGTCGAGGCGTCCGCGACGATCGACACGACCGTGTCGCCCGACTGCCAGACCACGTGCCAGGGCTGACGGTTGAGCACGTACACGGTCCGGTCGCCGACCGCCTGCGTGGGGACGGCACCGAGTGCCGACGCCTCGAGCTGGCCCCGCTCCTCGGTCAGCACGATGGGCCCGTCGGGCCCGGCCAGGTCGAGCTCGAGCAGCAGGTCGTCGTCCCCGGTCAGGCGCGCGGCGGTGATCTCGTAGCCGTCGGGCACGCCCGCCGGACAGGTCCAGCCGGCGCCGCGCATCCAGTCGAGCACGGCGGCCTCGGTCAGCCCCGAGCCGCTCGTCGACGTCGTCGAGCTCGAGATCTGGGCCGCGAGGTCCGGGGCGAGCGAGCCCGAGGTCGTCTCGCCCGGTCCGCTCGCGCGGCCCAGGATCGACAGCGCCTCGGCCGGATGGGCCGACGGCACCACGGGTGGGGCGTCCCCGAGGACGAACAGCCCGAGGGCGGCGACGCCGACGCCGGCCAGCGATCCGACCGCGATCCGGTAACCGGGCCGCCGGCGTGCCGTGAGGTCGCCGCTGAGCGCGCGCGCCGGGACCGCGTACGCCGACATCCCGAGCGGCACGACGGGTCGCCGTTCGCCGGGGCCGGCGGGACCGGTCGGGTCGACCTGCGGTGCGGCGCCGAGCGCGAGGAGACGCGCAGTCAGATCGGGAGCCGGCTCGACGTCGTGCACCACCGACAGCGCCGCGCGCGCCTGGCGGGCGACCACGAGCTCGTGCGCGCAGCTCGGGCAGGCGGCGACGTGCGCGAGCGCGCGCTCCGTGGCCGCCGGACCGAGCTGGCCGTCGACGAGCGCGCTGACCCAGGTGCCGAGGTGCTGCGTCACGGGCGCCTCACCGCGACCTCGTCGCCTCGGTCACCCACCAGGAGGGCACCCGGCGCGCGGTGCGCGAGCGAGGTCCGCAGCTGGGCCCGCGCGCGGTGGATCCGCGAGCGGACGGTGCCGAGCTTGATCCCGAGCGTGACGGCGATCTCCTCGTACGACAGGCCCTCGATGTCGCACAGCACGACGGCGGCGCGGTACCCGGGCGACAGCTCGGCGAGCGCGCGCTGCACGTCGTTGTCGAGGTTCGCGTGCTCGAAGCCGCGCTCGGGGTTCTGCAGCTCGCCGGTGGCCGGGTACCGCTCCGCGTCGTCACCGATCGCGTCGATCCGGATCCGCTTCTTGCGGCGGACCTGGTCCAGGAAGAGGTTCGTCGTGATCCGGTGCAGCCAGCCCTCGAACGTGCCCGGGGTGTACCCGCCGAGAGACCGGAACACCCGCACGAAGACGTCCTGGGTGAGGTCCTCGGCCTCGTGCTGCGTCCCGGTCAGGCGGTACGCCAGGCGGTAGACGCGCGCGGAGTGCTCCCGCACGATCTCCTCCCAGGAGGGCGGGGTCCACGGGTCCACGACGCCGTCCTCGGGCTGGGCCTCGGGTGCAGACGCGGGGATCAACGCGGGGTTCGGCGTGGCCACGGCCATGACGAGGTTCAGCTCCTTGGAAAGCGGTCGGTGAGGTCTGCGGTGGAGATCGGCTTCAAGTCTCCCAGGTGCGGGGACTTTCTACGAGTGGTCATAACGCGAGCGGGCACCGCAGATGTTCCGGCGGTAACATCGCCCCACCGCCCTGCCACCTGCAAACCCGCCTCGGGAGGCCATCATCTCCATCGACAAGACCCAGAGCTGGGTCTACTCCGAGGAGTTCATCCCCGAGGACGACGTCTTCCTGCGGGCCCGCGAACGCGCGAACCAGCTCGGGTGCGTCCCGGTGCAGCCGGGATCCGGCGCCGTGCTGAGCGTGCTGGCGGCGAGCGCGCAGGCGCGCGCGGTCGTCGAGATCGGTACCGGGGCCGGCATCGGCTCGCTGTACCTGCTCGGCGGCATGCCGCTCGACGGGGTGCTGACGACGATCGACGTCGAGGTCGAGCACCAGCGCGCCGCGAAGGAGGCGTTCGCCGAGGCGGGCATCCGCCCGACCCGCACGCGGGCGATCTCCGGCCGCGCGTTCGACGTGCTCCCCCGGCTGACCGACGGCGCCTACGACCTGGTCTTCATCGATGCCGATCCCGAGGGCTGCGCGGGGTACGTCGAGCAGGCGCTGCGCCTGCTTCGCCCGGGCGGCGTGGTGGCGCTGGACAACGCGCTGTGGCACGACCGCGTCGCGGACCCGGCGCGCCGCGACGAGATCACGACGGTGATCCGCGAGGTCGGTCGCGCGCTGCGCGCGGACGAGCGGGTCGTGTCCGCCATGCTGCCGACCGGTGACGGCCTGCTGCTCGGCGTGCGTCGCTGACCCGCAGGTCCCGCAGCAGCGCCTGATCAGCCCAGCGCCCGATCAGCGCAGCGACTCGAGGTAGCGCAGCAGCAGGCGCACGCCGTACCCGGTCGCGCCCTCGGTGATCTCATGCTTGTCCGACGTCGTGCGCGCCGGGCCGGCGATGTCCAGGTGGGCCCAGCGACGACGGCCGACGAACTCCCGCAGGAAGAGCGCAGCGGTGATCGAGCCCGCCCCCTTCCAGTGGTCCGGCACCTGGCGCAGGTCCGCGATGTCCGACCGGACCGCAGCGCTGTACTCCTCGACGAGCGGCATGTGCCAGACGGGTTCGCCGGCGACCGACGCGGCCGCCTCGAGCCCGGCGACGAGCGACGCATCGTCCGAGAACAGCGCGCCGTGCTGCTTGCCGAGGCCGATGCTGGCCGCCCCGGTGAGCGTGGCGACGTCGATGAGGATGTCCGGGTCGAGCTCCGCATCGGCGAACGCGAGCGCGTCGGCGAGCACCATCCGGCCCTCGGCATCCGTGTTGGCGACCTCGACCGTGCGCCCGCTGCGCATCGTCACGACGTCGCCCGGTCGGTAGGACGAGCCACCGAAGTGGTTCTCGGCGAGCGGGAGCACGGCGGTCACGCGGTGCGCGAGCCCCAGCTCGGCGGCGGCAAGCACCGTCGCGAGCGCGACGGCTGAACCGGCCATGTCGGTCTTCATCGTGACCATGGCCTCGCGCTGCTTGATCGAGATCCCGCCGGTGTCGAACGTGATGCCCTTGCCGACGACGACGACGTGCTTTCCGGTCTCGTTCGCCGGGCGATAGCTGACGACGACGAGGCGGGGCTCGCTGACCGAACCGGACCCGACGGCGAGGATCCCGCCGAAGCCCTGCGCGGCGAGCTCGGGGACCCCGAGCACGCGGACGTCGAGGCCGAGCGGTCCGGCCAGGTCGACCGCGCGCTGCGCGAGCCACGGCGGGTTCTTCGTGCTCGACGGCGTGTTCGTGAGGTCGCGAACGAGCCAGGTCGCTCGGGCCGCGACGGTCGCGTCGAGGATCGCCGACTCGACCCGCTCGCCGTGCCGCCCGAGGAGCACGAGCTCGGTCGCAGGGCTCTTCGCCGGGGTGCCGGTGGCCTGGGTGGGCAGCTGGTAGGACGCGAGCAGGTAGCCCTCGATGAGCGCACGGACGGCCTCGGGTGCCTGCGGACCACCCTCGGAACCCAGCGTGGTGACGACCCGGCCGAGCCCCCGCGTCTGCCGCGCGAGCGCAGCACCGGCGCGGCGCAGCGCCTGCGGAGAACCGTCACCGACCCCGACGAGGATCAGTCGGGCGGGCAGGTGCTCCCAGGGGAGTTCGGGACCCGAAGCGAGCAACCGGCGCGGCAGGTGCAGCGTCCAGGCCTCGCCCGGAGCGCCCGTCAGCCCGGCACGCTCGGCGAGGTCACCGAGATCGATGCCGTACCGGGCGGCCGCGTCCGCGGTCCCGGTCCGGGGCTGGACCTCGGTCTCACCGCTGGCGGGCGGCGCAACGGGCACCGCGAGCGCGGCGGCGTCGTCGAACCCGAGAAGAATCGAGGTCGACACGCCACCGCGCGCGGTGGTCACTGCAGGAAGGATGCGCCCGACCGGCGCCTTGGAACGCGAGGTAGTGCCGCGACCAGCCAACGGGTCAGCTGACGACCGACGTCAGCGCATCGCCGAGCGCCTGGGCCTCCGTGGCGTTGAGCTCGACGACAAGTCGGCCCCCGCCTTCGAGCGGCACGCGCATGACGAAGCCGCGGCCCTCCTTGGTGACCTCGAGCGGGCCGTCACCAGTCCGCGGCTTCATGGCGGCCATGTCGTCGATCTCCTTCGTTGGTTCTTGACCGCACCGCACCACGCGCGCCCGGTATCAGGAGCGCCACGAGGAAGACGGCTTGGATGTCCGGAACCATTCTAGGTCACACCGACACCCGGAGCGTGTCGAACTCACGGTGGCCACCCCGACGGAGGGGTCAGGCGCCACAGCGCCCACACCCAGCCGACCTGGCACAACACCATCACGACGACGATCGCCGCGAGCCAGAACCGTTGGCGTCCCTTGCTTGATCGCACCATCCCCGCCGTCACGGCCGCGAACGGGAAGGCGAGCAGGAGGAACCGCGCGAGACTCGTCCCCGGCTCCGCCACACCGACGAGGTAGGCGAGGTAGGCGGCGGGCCAGGCCAGCAGCTCGGGACCGAGCCGGCGGGCCGGCGGGCACACGAGCAGCGCGACGAACCCGGCGAGCACGGCCACGAGCACGACCAGACCCCAGCCCCCGAACAGCCACCGGGAGATGTCCACCCACGGCACCACGGGAACGACGTCGGGCCGGGCCCGCCAGGCCGCCTGCGTCTGGAGGTAGCCGTCGGGCACGCCGGTCACCGCACCGCAGATGACCTGCCAGGCGACCCCCGAGACCGCAGCGGCCGCGAGCAGCCCGCCGAGCCCGACGACGTCGCGCCGGCGCAGGACGTCCCGGCGCGGCGCCGCAGGAACGGCCGGATCGACCGGATCGGTTGGGTCGGCCGGGTCGGCCGGGTCGGCCGGGTCGGCCGGGTGGACGGTCTGGCGGCTCGCCCGCCAGCGGGAGACCGCATGCACGAGCACGACGACCGCCATCGGCAGCGCCACCGCGCGCGTGAGCCCCAGGGCGAGCACGACCGGCATCGCGAGCAGGTACCGCCGTCGGACGATCAGGAGCAGAGCGCTGGCGATCAGCAGGAGCGCGAGCGACTCGGTGTAGGCGACCTGGAGCACGACCGCCGTCGGGAAGAACGCGACCAGCGTGACCGTCGCGAGCGGCAGGCCCGGCCGCGCCACCACGGCCCGGGGGGCGCCGACCTCGACGACCCGGTAGATCACGAGCATCGCGGCCGCGCCGGCGACGAGCGCGAGCAGCGGCGCGGCCACCAGCCAGGGCGCGCCGGTGACCGCCATGACCCCACGGACCAGGAACGGGAAGAGCGGGTAGAACGCCCAGACGTTCTGCTCGACCGAGCCGGTCGCGCCGATCGGCAGCTCGGCCGGGTACCCGTTCTCCGCGATCTGGCGGTACCAGCTCGCGTCCCACATCAGGCCCGTGTACTCGAAGTACGACGGGGACGCCGGGGTCCACACGTTCGCCACCTGCGCCTGCGCGACGACCATGAGGATCACCGCGCTGACCAGGCGCGCCGCGGCGAACACGGTGAGCACCTGCACCCACCACCGCCAATCGGCCGGGCGGAGCCAGGCGGCGCGAGACCGGGCCGCGCCCGGCCCGGGCTGGGCCCCCGCGCGCACGGGTGCCGGACCGGTCACGCGAGCCCGCGCACGGCCCGGGCTGGAGCTGCGTCGCCCCGGATCGCGGCGATCATGTCGAGCGTGCGGCGCGTGGCACGGACATCGTGCGTCCGGAAGACCCGGGCGCCGAGCCAGGCGGCCACCGCCGTGGCGGCGAGGGTCCCCTCGAGCCGCTCGTCGACGGGGAGGTCAAGGCTCTCGCCGACGAAGTCCTTGCGCGAGAGCGCCATGAGCACGGGGTAGCCGAGCCCGGCGAGCGCCGCGGTCCGGCGGACCAGGTGCAGCGAGTGCCAGGTGTTCTTGCCGAAGTCGTGCGTGGGGTCCACGAGAACCGAGCGGGGATCGATCCCGAGCGATACCGCGCGCGCCGCCGCCGCGGTCAGCGTCGCCAGGACGTCGTCGACGACCCCGTCGCGAGGGTCGCGGTCCCGGTCGCCGTCGGGCATGGGCATGGGCGGCAGGCGACGGGGGTACGCGACCCGGAACGGGTCCGTCCGCGGAAGGGCGCCGCCGGTGTGCGAGCAGACGACGCCGACGCCCTCGGCCGCGGCGACCTCCATGAGGTGCGGGTCGTGACCGGCCCAGGTGTCGTTGATGAGGTCGGCGCCGGCGCGCGCGGCGGCCTGGGCGACCTCGGCGCGCCAGGTGTCCACGCTGATGAGGAGGTCGGGATGGCGCGAGCGTACGAGCTCGACCAGCGGGACCACCCGCCGCACCTCGTCGGCCGCGTCGACCCGGGGGCCGCGGCCGGCCCGGATCCCGCCGATGTCGACGATGTCGGCGCCCTCGTCCGCGGCCCGGGCGACCGCCTCGGCGGCGGCGTCGGCGGACGCGTGGCGTGCGGGAGCGTAGAACGAGTCGGGGGTCAGGTTGACGATCGCCATCACGACCGGGTGGTCCACCCCGAACGTCCGCCCGCGCAGGTGGACGGGCGAGCCGGGCGTCGGGACGCCGGTCGGGCGCGTCATGCCTCCTCGGCCGGGTGGACCGAGGCGGCGTGCTGGGCGAGGGCGGCCTCGGCGACGGCCTTCTCCTGGGCGGCCCGCAGCTGCTCGTCGCGCTCGACGACGTGCGCGACCGCCTCGTCGGGATCGTCGACCACAGTGATCAGGTCGAGGTCGTGGGGCCCGATCATGCCGCGGTCGCGGACCGGGCCGCCGAGCCAGTCCAGCAGCCCGCGCCAGTAGTCGGAGCCCACGAGCACGATCGGGAACTCAGTCACCTTGTGGGTCTGGACCAGGGTGAGCGCCTCGGAGAGCTCGTCGAACGTCCCGAACCCGCCCGGCAGCACGATGAAGCCCTGCGCGTACTTGACGAACATCAGCTTGCGGGCGAAGAAGTAGCGGAAGTTGACCCCGAGGTCGACCCACGGGTTCATCCCCTGCTCGAACGGCAGCTCGATGCCGAGCCCGATGGACAGCCCGCCGGCCTCGTTCGCGCCCTTGTTGGCGGCCTCCATCACGCCGGGCCCGCCGCCGGTGATGACGGCGTAGCCGGCCTCCGCCAACCGCTGCCCAACCCGCTCCGCCAGCACGTACTCGGGGTGGCCGGGTGCGACCCGGGCCGATCCGAACACGCTCATCGCCGGACCGATCTCCGCGAGCGCGCCGAAGCCCTCGACGAGCTCGCTCTGGATGCGCATGACCCGCCACGGGTCCTCGTGCAGCCAGCTCGCGCCCTGCCCTGGCGCCGCCAGCAGGCGCTGGTCGGCCGTGGTCGTGGGGATCTGGCCGCGGCGCAGCAGCACCGGGCCCCTGCGGCGTCCGCTCCCCGGGGTGGGCACGCCCTCGTCGCTCGTCATCCCTTGACTCTAGGAGGTGCGCTCAGGAGGTGAGCCAGGATTGCAGCGCGTCGTGGCACAGCTGGATCTGGGCGACCACACAGCGCTCGTCGTCCTTGTGCGCCAGGAGCGGGTCGCCGGGGCCGAAGTTCACCGCAGGGATGCCGAGCTCGGCGAACCGTGCGACGTCCGTCCAGCCGAACTTCGGGGCGGGGACCCCGCCGGTGAACGCCAGGGCGACGGCGGCGAAGTCGGCCGCGGCGGGGTCGTCGAGCCCCGGACGGGCACCGGCCGACGCATCGGTGAGCGTCACCTCGAAGCCGTCGAACAGGTCGCGGACGTGCGCCTCGGCGTCCGCAACCGACATGCTCGGGGCGAACCGGTAGTTGACCGTGACCACGCACTCGTCGGGCACCACGTTGCCGGCCACGCCGCCGCGGATCGCGACGGCACTCATGCCCTCGCGGTAGACCAGCGAGTCGACCTCGACCTCGCGGGGCGCGTACTCGGCAAGCCGACGCAGCACCTCGCCTGCGCCGTGGATGGCGTTGACCCCCATCCAGGAGCGCGCCGAGTGCGCCGCCACCCCCGGTACGCGCACCTCGACCCGCAGCGTGCCGTTGCAGCCCCCCTCGATGCCGGCGTTGCTCGGCTCGCCGAGGACGGCGAAGTCCGCGGCGAGCCAGTCCGGGTGGTTCCGGGCGATCCGGCCGAGACCGCTGAGCGAGGCCTCGACCTCCTCGTGGTCGTAGAACACCCAGGTCACGTCGCGGGTCGGGGCCGTGAGCGTGGCCGCCAGGGCGACCTGGATCGCCACGCCGCCTTTCATGTCGACCGTCCCCCGGCCCCACACGACGGCGTCGGGGCCCTCGCCGACCACGGTCGTCGGCAGGTTGGCCGCGATCGGCACGGTGTCGAGGTGCCCCGCGACGACGACCCGCTCCGCGCGGCCCAGCTGCGTGCGCGCCACGACGCAGTCGCCGTCGCGCAGGATCTCGAGGTGGGCGTAGGGGCGCAGGGCTGCGGCGACCGCGTCGGCGATCGCGGACTCGTCGCCACTCACCGACGGGATGTCGCACAGGGCACGCGTGAGCGTGAGCAGGTCACCGGTCGGGTCCAGCACGGGAGTCAGAGGCACCCTCCCGACCCTACCGATCCCCCTGCACCCCGACCCTGCCCGTCCACCCCCCCACAGCTCCAAGCGGCGCGCTGCCATTCCGCGCCCGGCGCCGCCCATCGGCGCGGAGCAGGTTGCGCACGGGGGCGGCGGGGACCACCGCGGATCCCCCCAGCCGCACTGGCCCCATTCTCCCCATTCTCCCCATGCTCCGCGCGGACGGATCGGGTATCCCCGGCCCGCGCCGGTGCGCGCGCACAAGCTCAGGCGGGGCTCACGCCGAAGCCCGCGCGGTGGCGACGTTGACGCCCGCGCACGAGGGGGGCCGCCGCCGCCGATTATGGTAGGACCCATGAGTCCGCGCACCGCCTGGGGTTTCGGCCTGGCCACGATGACCGCCTCCAGCGGTACCACCACCAGCGCCACCACAGTCGGCACCACCGCCGACACCACAGTCGGCGGCGTCCCGGTCGATGCACCGACGGTCCTCGACGTCTGGTACCCCGCCCCCGCGCTCGGCGCGCCCCC
The DNA here is from genome assembly GCF_045689905.1 of Pengzhenrongella phosphoraccumulans. Classification (NCBI taxonomy): domain Bacteria; kingdom Bacillati; phylum Actinomycetota; class Actinomycetes; order Micrococcales; genus Pengzhenrongella; species Pengzhenrongella phosphoraccumulans. Next base: position 1,072,806 of record NZ_CP144210.1, read on the forward strand.
GATCGACGCGGCGCCGCCCCTCGGCCTGGACGCCCTCGCAGGTGAGGATCCCGCCCGAGGAGTCACCACCGCCATCGTGCGCACGGTCATCGACGTGGACGCCGCGCCCCTCGATGCCGCCGATGCCTACCTGCGCCTGCACCTGCTCTCGCACCGCCTGGTCGTGCCGCACGGCCTGAACCTCGACGGGATCTTCGCGAAGCTCGAGAACGTCGTCTGGACGGACCGCGGCGCGTGCGCGGTCGACGGCTTCGAGGCGACGCGGCTCCGCCTGCGCCTCGCGACCGGGACGCCGGTCACGGTCTACGGCGTCGACCGGTTCCCCCGGATGGTCGACTACGTGCTGCCCACGGGCGTACGCATCGCCGACGCCGACCGCGTGCGGCTCGGCGCGCACCTCGCCCCGGGCACCACCGTGATGCACGAGGGGTTCGTCAACTTCAACGCCGGCACCCTGGGCGTCTCGATGGTCGAGGGTCGGATCTCCTCGGGGGTCGTCGTCGGCGACGGCAGCGACATCGGCGGTGGCGCCTCGATCATGGGCACGCTCTCCGGGGGCGGCCGGGAGGTCGTCTCGATCGGTCGGCGCTCCCTGCTCGGCGCGAACGCCGGGCTCGGCATCCAGCTCGGCGACGACTGCGTGGTCGAGGCAGGCCTCTACATCACGGCCGGCACCAAGGTCACCCTCGTCGGCTTCCTGGACGACGACGGCGGCCCGCTCGCGGGGCAGGTCGTCAAGGCCCGTGAGCTGTCGGGCGCCGACAGCGTGCTCTTCCGCCGCAACTCGTTGACCGGCGGCGTCGAGGCCGTGGCCCGGTCCGGGGTCGGCGTCGAGCTCAACGCCGCCCTGCACCGGCACTGACGCCGGGATGTCCCGTCGCCGTCGTCGACCCTGGCGCGCTGCCGTCGCCCTGCTCGTCACGCTCGGGCTCGCGGTGACCGCGGTGGTCGTCGTGCTCGACCGCTTCAGCGGCACCACCGTGCTCACGGAGCGGTGCGCCGCCCTGTCCGACGGCACGAGCTGGTACCTCAGCACCGCGCAGGCGGACAATGCCGCGCTCGTCGCGGCGGTGTCGGTCCGTCGCGGGATGCCGGCGCGCGCGGCGACCATCGGGATCGCGACCGCGCTGCAGGAGTCGAAGCTGTTGAACATCGACCACGGCGACCGGGACTCCGTCGGCCTGTTCCAGCAGCGCCCGTCCCAGGGGTGGGGCACGGTCGAGCAGATCCTCGACCCCGTCTTCGCGACGAACGCATTCTTCGACGCGCTGAGCAAGGTCGCCGGCTACGAGCAGCTACCGATCACCGAAGCCGCGCAAGAGGTCCAGCGATCCGGCTTCCCGGAGGCCTACGCCCAGCACGAGCCGCAGGCCCGCGCCTGGGCGTCCGCGCTCACGGGCTACACCCCCGCGGCCGTGACCTGCGAGCTCCACGCCGCCGATGCGGCCGGCTCGGCCCCGGTCGTGGCGGCGCGGGTCGCCCGCGACCACGGCGACGTGCCCGTGACCCCGGGGGCGGACGGCCTCGTCACCCTGGACGCCGGCGCGCTGGGCACCGGCGCGGGCGACGACGACGCGCGGCGCGCCTGGTCCCTGGCGAACTGGTCGGTCGCGGTGGCGCACGGCCTCCAGATCGACGCCGTGGCGGTCGCCGATCAGGTCTGGTCCCGCGCCGAACCCACCTGGTCGCCGTCGGGCACCGACCCGATCCCGGCCGGCGAGGTCCAGCTCACCCTCGCCCAGCAGTAGCGGGTCAGCGCGCGTCGACCGGCACGTAGTCCCGCTCGACGGAGCCCGTGTAGATCTGGCGCGGGCGGCCGATCTTCGTGGTGGGGTCGCTCATCATCTCGCGCCACTGCGCGATCCAGCCGGGCATGCGCCCGAGCACGAACAACGGCGTGAACATCTGGTCCGAGAACCCCAGCGCCTTGTAGATCAGGCCGGTGTAGAAGTCGACGTTCGGGTAGAGCTTGCGCTCGGTGAAGTAGTCGTCGTTGAGCGCGATCTCCTCGAGGTTCATCGCGATGTCGAGCAGCTCGTCGTGCTTGCCGAGCTTCTCCAGCACGGCGTGCGCGCTCTTCTTGACGATGGCGGCGCGCGGGTCGTAGTTCTTGTAGACCCGGTGGCCGAAGCCCATGAGCCGGACCCCCTGGTCCTTGCTCTTGACGCGACTCATGAACGCGCTCGCGTCACCGCCGCCCGCCTTGATCTCGGTGAGCATCTTGAGCACGGCCTCGTTCGCACCGCCGTGCAGCGGGCCCGACAGCGCGTTGATGCCGGCCGCGACCGACGCGTACAGGTTGGCGTGGCTCGAACCGACCAGCCGCACGGTCGACGTCGAGCAGTTCTGCTCGTGGTCCGCGTGCAGGATGAGCAGCTGGTCGAGCGTCGCGACGGTCGTCGGGTCGGGCTCGTACTGCTGGTACGGCACCGCGAACGTCATCCGCAGGAAGTCCTCGACGTAACCGCGCGAGTAGTCCGGGTACAGCAGGGGCTCCCCCACGGCGCTGCGGTGCAGGTACGAGGTGATGGTCCGGGTCTTGGCCAGGATCAGCACCGTGGCGAGCTCGACCGTCTGGGGGTCGAACGGGTCGAGCGACTCCGGGTAGAACGTCGACAGCGCGTTCACGGCGGACGACATGACCGCCATCGGGTGCCCGTTGCGCGGGAACGTGCCCATGAACGTCCGGAAGTCCTCGTGCACCAACGTGTGCCGGTTGACCCGCTCCATGAACGCGTCGAGCTCGCTCGGGGTCGGCAGCTCGCCGTGGATGAGCAGGTAGGCGACCTCGAGGAACGAGGACTTCTCGGCCAGCTGCTCGATGGGGTAGCCGCGATAGCGCAAGATCCCGGCGTCGCCGTCGATGTAGGTGATGTCGGAGTCGCAGGACGCGGTGTTCATGAACCCCGGGTCGACCGTGACGAGGCCGGTCTCCTTGAGCAACGAGGAGACGACGATGCCGTTGTTGCCCTGGGTTGCGCGGACGAGCGGGAGCTCGAGCGTGTTCCCGGCGACGGTGAGGTGGCCGGGCTCGGCGAGTGCATCGGACATGCGATCCTCCTTGCATCCCCGCACGCGACCTGCTCGCGCACCGGGGAAAGAATGATGGCGGCGACCGAGGTCAGCCGTGAGTCGCGGCCGTCAGCGGCTCGCGAACGGCACACGTTACCCGCGCCCGGGGACTCGCAACGATTTCCGGACGCCCCAATTGTGCTCGCACCGAGTGACGAGGGTCACACCCGGATCGGGCGAAAACGGGACCTTGCGTCAGTTCCCGCCCAGGCGCGCTGCGGCCTCCGCGATCCGCTCGTCGGAGGCGGTCAGGGCGAGGCGCACGTGGCCGGCCGCCGCCGCGCCGTAGAACGCGCCCGGCGCCGCGAGGATCCCCAGCGCGGCGAGGTCGGCGACGGTCGTCCAGCAGTCCTGGGGGGCTCCGGCGGGTCGGGCCCACAGGTACAACCCTGCTTGCGACCCGTCGACCTCTAGGCCGGCAGCATCGAGACCTGAGCGCAACAGGGCGCGGCGCGCGCGGTACACCTCGCGCTGGGCGGCCACGTGCGCATCGTCGCCGAGCGCGACGGTCATCGCCGCCTGGACCGGGCCGGGCACGATCATCCCCGCGTGCTTGCGGGTCTCCAGCAGCCCGGCGATGAGCACCGGATCACCGGCGACGAACGCCGCGCGGTAGCCCGCGAGGTTCGACTGCTTGGACAACGAGTAGACGGCGAGCAACCCGGTCAGGTCGCCACCGGTCACGCGCGGGTCGAGCAGGCTCGGCACGCCCTGACTGGCCCACGGCTCCTCCCAGGCGAGCTCGGCGTAGCACTCGTCCGACGCCACGACCGCGCCGACGGCCCGGGCCGCGTCGACCACCGCGCGGAGCTGGTCGACCGAGCGCACGGTCCCGTCCGGGTTCCCGGGCGAGTTGAGCCACACGAGCCGGACGTTCGCGCCCGCCCAGGCCTCGACGTCGTCGGCCGGCAAGGGCGTCGCCCCGGCGAGGCGCGCGCCGACGTCGTACGTCGGGTAGGCGGTGCGGGGATGGACGACGACGTCCCCGGCGCCGAGCCCGAGCAGGGACGGCAGCAGGGCGACGAGCTCCTTCGAGCCGACCGTGGGCAGCACGGCCACGGGATCGAGGCCGGGCACTCCTCGCCGGCGCGCGAACCACGCCACGACGGCCTCGCGCAGCGCGAGGGTTCCGTGCGTGGTCGGGTAGCCCGGCGAGTTGGCCGCGGCCCTCAGCGCGTCCCGGACGACGACCGGGGTCGGGTCGACCGGCGTGCCGACCGACAGGTCGACGATCCCGCGGGGATGCCCGCGCGCGATCGTGGCGAACGGCACGAGGGTGTCCCACGGGAACTGGGGTAGCGCGCCGGTCGCCAGGCCCATCAGGCGGCGATCGCCACGCGCGGTGCCGTGGTCAGCACGACGCTCGGCTGGCTCACGTCCGTCCTACTCGCTGACCACCTGGAGCGGGAGCGTGGCGATGATCGGGTGATCCTTGGCGATCATGCCCATCTTCGCGGCGCCGCCCGGGGAGCCGAGGTCGTCGAAGAACTCGACGTTCGCCTTGTAGTACTCGCTCCACTGCTCCGGGACGTCGTCCTCGTAGTAGATGGCCTCGACCGGGCAGACCGGTTCGCACGCACCACAGTCCACGCACTCGTCGGGGTGGATGTAGAGCGACCGTTTTCCCTCGTAGATGCAGTCGACGGGGCACTCCTCGATGCAGCCCTTGTCTTTGACATCTACGCAAGGCTGGGCGATCACATACGTCACGTTCGATCCTCCTGTGGGGCCCGTCCGATCGGATGCGCCTCGATCGGCACCGGGGTTCTAGTATCCACCAAATGACGCACATCCAGCAGACCCGGCCCACGTGACGAGCGCCATGCCTGCGAATGACGTGCCGATCTGGCGCGCGTGGGCCGTCGGGACCCGCGTGATCGTGCGGCGCCGGCTGGCCGAGGGCGGGTACTCCGACGTCCTCGGCGACCTTCTCACCGTGGACGACGACGGCGTCCAGATCGCCACCCGCACCGGCCCCGTCCGGGTACCGGCCGCGGAGATCGCGATCGGCAAGCCGATCCCGCCCGCACCGGTCCGGCGCGAGCGCCGCTGACCGGCTACGGAGTCGGCGCGTCGCAGATGATCGCGTTCTGCGGCTTGTACCGCGTGGTCCGCTTGGTCGTCTCCTTGACCTCGCCGTTGAGCGACAACGTGCGGCTCACGGTGACCGAGAAGCCGGGGTTGCCCGCCGACTGCGACACGCAGGTCGGCGAGCTCGAGTGCACCGTGCTGGGCGTCACGACCCCCGAGCGTCCGCTCGTGCTGGTCTCGACGGTCCAGTACTTGGTCCCCCAGATCGCCACGTGCAGGCGCCCGCCCTCGATCCAGGAGCGCAGCAACGCGCCGTACGGCGAGGTGTTCTTGAACTTCATGTCGATCGACCCGATGTAGATGGTCGCTTCGCGCCCCTCGGGGTACCGGGTGAACCACTCCGAGTGCGGCGTGTGCGCCACATCCTCGAATCCGGCGAGGTAGGCGGCGTTGAACGTCGTCGTCGACATCTGCGACAGCCCGCCGCCGATGCCCTTGACGTGCTCGCCATTGACGATCACCCCCGCCTGGTTGAAACCGGCGGCCGCCGTGACCGGGCCCAGGGCCTCGGTCAGGCTGAAGGTCGCACCGGGCAGCACGAGCGTGCCGGTGACCTTGCCGGCCCCGGTCGCGAGGTTCTCGGTCCGCAACGGCTCGTTCGTCAGCGGGGTCGAGAACTCCGAGACGAGCTCGGTGATGCCCAGGGCCTGCAGCTTCTCCGTCGACTGGGCGGGATCGGTCGCGACGAGCTCCATGCGCGCCGTGCGGTCGTCCGAGACGGCCGCAGCGGCGATCGCGCTGGACAGCGCCACCGGGTCGAGCGTGGTCCCCGGGATGCCCGGGACGATCGCCGGCACCCCGTCGGTGAACGCGAAGGACGCGTCGGCCGACGGCGTGAACAGGTTGGTCGTGCGCTTGACGATCTCCCCGACGAGGCCCGGTCCGTCCAGCTCGAGCACGAGGTCGGAGTCCTTGGCGACGAACGTGGCGAGCGACGTCACGACGTCGGCCGGCAGCTCGACGGTCTGGTCGGCGACCGCGACGGCGATCGGCGCCCGCGCGAGCGGCTTGGCGAGCGTGGTGAGCACAGACTCGGCCTCGTCCTGCGTGATGTCCGGCCCGACGACGCGGGTGGGCAGCGCCAGCGGTCGAGCCGCGGTGAGCCAGGTGGACCGCAGCACGTCCGCCGCGGCGGCGGCGTCGACCTCCAGCCCGTCGGCTGCCTCGGTCGCGTGCGGTTGGCCGTCCGCGAAGACGACCTGCGCGTCGACCGGCGCCGTGACCAGCGCACCGGCGACGGTCTCGACCGCTGCCGTGAGCGCCTTGTCGTCGACCGTGGTGACGGGCGGCTGCTCGCCCGCCCCGAAGATGTGGTGCCACAGGCGCGCGGGCTGCAGGTCGAACCCGGTCAGCTCCCGCACGGTCGCGCCCGCGTCGAGCGCCAGGCCCGCGTCGGACGGCACGAGAGTCGTGCTGATCTCGCCGGCGACGAGCGGGATCGGCTCGGCCGAGACGTCGGCCAGCCCCTTCTCGAGCGTCGTGGCGGCGGTGGCGGCGTCGAGCCCGCCGATCTCCACGCCGGCGACGGTGGTCCCGCGCGGGACCCGGTCCGCGAGAGCCCAGGACGTGCCGACGTACGCCCCGCCGAGCACGACCACGACCCCGGCGACGGTCAGGAGCACGCGTGGCCAGCGGCGGCGGGGGACATCGTCCTCGAAGATCGCGAGCGGGGAGGCCGACGGCGGCTCGGTCGCGTTGGCGTCGCCCGCGTCCGCAGTGGCCTCGCCCTCGGGCGGTGTCGGCACGACCGGGGTGACCGGCGCGAACCGCATGGCGAACGCGCCACCTGCCGCGCCGCCCTGTTCCGGCACGTGGGCCTGCGCGGCCTCGTCCTCGCGCGCGTGCGCGTCGCTACCGGTCTTCTTCACCATCGGGTCATCCTTCGTCACCAGTTCCAACGGGCCCCCCGCTGCGGGGTAATTCTAGGCGTGCGGTCGTCGGGCCAACCCGGACCGGCCGGGGAGCAGGACGCCTCGATCAGGACGCGGGCCGGATCCGGCCGCGCAGGTGCACGAGGGCACCGGCCGCCGGCGGGCCCTGTTTCGCGGTGAGCACGGTTCCGACCACGATGTCGTGGTCCCCCGCTCGATGGATCGCCGCGGTCTGGCACTCGAACCAGGCCGCGGCGTCGTCGACCAGCACCGCACCCGACCGCACCCCGAAGCTGTGCGGGACGCGCTCGAGCTGTCCGATCGTGGGCCGCCCCGGCGAGGCGAGCCAGTCGGCGACGGGGCCGGCGGTGTCGGACAGCACGCTGAACGCCCAGAGGTCGGTGTGGTCGAGCGCCTCGCGGAACCGCGCGTCCTGGTGGACGCAGAACAGCACCAGCGGCGGCTCGAGCGAGACCGAGGCCACCGCGCTCGCCGTCATCGCGTAGTCGACGTCACGCCACCGCAGCGTCACGACCACGATGCCGGCGGCCAGCCGTCCGATCGCGGCGCGAAACTCGTCCGGGTCGGCCAGGATCGGGCTCACGCGTCGGAGTCGATCGTGGCCGGCGACCGGTGCTCGGACTCGCCCTGCGGCTCGAACGGCCCCGTGGTCACGGCCGGTGCCTCGGCGAACCACCGGCGAGGGGCGAAGGCCGCGACGGCGATCATGAGCATCCCGCCGACGATCCAGACGTACCCGATCGCCTGCCCCGCGGGGATCAGGACGTCGCCCCCGGGACCGGTGAGCGACAGGACCTGCACCACGGCGACCCAGCCGATCCCGAACGAGGCGAGTCCGGGCATCTTGACCCACGCCCGGGCGAGCACCGCCGCCACGAGCACGAGCACGAGGCACCCGACGACCCCCCAGGGCGTGAAGGCTCGGTGCAGCGCCGTGCCGGCCGCGCCCACGAGACCCCCCAGCAGAAGGGCACCGAACCAGCGGGTGAGCCTGCGCACGTGTCCATTCCTCGTTCTCGAACCAGTATTCGTCGGCACACCGGACATTGCGCTCACGCTACCGGGTGCACCGCGTCGGGCCAGGTCAGGTGCTCAGGCGTGGACCCGGCGCCGGCGCCGGGCACGCGCCGGTAGCTCTCGGTGCTCAGCACGGGTAGGAGCACGTCGTTGCTCAGGGCGTAGCAGCCGACGACGGCGCCCGTGCGGTCCCCGAGGCGGCCCGCAGCGACGGCGTGCGCGACCCGATCGGCGTCGAGCGCGATCGAGCGCACCTGCGTGGCGTGCGCCGCCAGGGCCGCGGCGAGGCGATGGAGAACGGGCGCCACGTCGACGACCACGTCCACCTCGGTGGCTGCCACCGCGACGGACGGCAGCGGTCCGTCCGGGTCGGGCAGCGTGAACTGCGGGTCCCGCGCGCGGAGGGCGGCAACGGCCGGGAGCTCGGGCAGCGCGCGGTAGGCGGCGCGCAACGCGTCGGCGGGCACGACGGCGACCAGCACCGCGCCCGGGACGTGGGCCGGGCCACCGAGGTCGAGCTCGGCGTCCCGCGCGAGCTCGAGCGCCCGGATCGTCACGTCGTGCGCGCGCACGTGGTCCGGGTGCCCGTACCCGCCGCCGGGCTCGTACGTCACGACGACGTCGGGCCGACGCTCCCGGATCACGCGCGCGAGCCGGCGGGCCGCGGCATCGAGCGGAACGGCGACGAAGGCGCCGTCGGGCAGGTCGGCGACCCGCCCGGCACGCCCGATCCCGGCCCAGGCCATGCCGGAGTCGGAGAACCGCGCGGGCGGGCCTGGCAGATCGCCGTCGGGCACCGCGTCGGGGGCGACGCCGTCGGGCACCGCGTCGAGGACGACGCCATCGGGCACCGCGTCGAGGAAGACGCCATCGGGCACCGCGTCGAGGAAGACGTGATCGGTGACGCCGAGCGCCGCCAGCGCCCCCGCGAGCTCGCGCTCCCGGTGGGCGGCGAGCGCCGGGCCGTCGCCCTCGAGATGCGCCAGCGCGGTCCCGATGACCTCGCCGAGCTCACCGCGTGTGCAGGTCACGACCGTGACGGGGCGACCGGCATCGGCCCAGGTCGCGAGCAGGCCCCCGGTCGCGAGCGTCTCGTCGTCGGGATGCGCGTGGACCGCGAGCAGGCCGCCGGACGGCGAACGGCCGCCCGCGGTCTCCCGGTGCACCGGAACCACGGACGGCCGCAACGCTCTGCCTCGAACCCGATCAGGCGCGCTTCGCCTTCGCGAAAACGCGGCCACGCTCGGACTGGTCGAGGATGACCTTGCGCAGGCGAACGACGTCGGGGGTGACCTCGACGCACTCGTCCTCGCGGGCGAACTCGAGGGACTCCTCGAGCGTGAGGTGACGCGGCGGGGTGAGGTTCTCGAACGTGTCGCTAGCTGCAGCGCGCATGTTCGTGAGCTTCTTCTCCTTGGTGATGTTGACGTCCATGTCCTCGTTGCGCGAGTTCTCGCCGACGATCATGCCCTCGTAGACGACCTGCGTCGGGTCGACGAAGAACGACCCGCGCTCCTGCAGGTTGATCATCGCGAACGGCGTGACGACACCCGAACGGTCGGCGACGAGGGACCCGTTGATGCGGGTCTCGATCGGACCGGCCCAGGGCTCGTGGCCCTCACCGATCGAAGACGCGATGCCGGTGCCGCGGGTGTCCGTGAGGAACGTGGTGCGGAAGCCGATGAGGCCGCGCGCGGGGATCTTGAACTCCATGCGGACCCAGCCGGTGCCGTGGTTCGACATCGTCTCCATGCGGCCCTTGCGGATCGCGAGGAGCTGGGTGACCGCGCCGAGGTACTCCTCGGGGACGTCGATCGTCATGCGCTCCATCGGCTCGTGCACCTTGCCGTCGATCCGCTTGGTGACGACCTGGGGCTTGCCGACGGTGAGCTCGAAGCCCTCGCGCCGCATCTGCTCGACGAGGATGGCCAGCGCAAGCTCGCCGCGGCCCTGGACCTCCCACGCGTCGGGACGTTCGGTCGGGAGCACGTTGAGCGAGACGTTACCGACGAGCTCGCGGTCGAGACGGTCCTTGACCTGGCGCGCGGTGACCTTGTGGCCCTTGCCACCCCGGCCGGCGAGCGGCGAGGTGTTGATGCCGATGGTCATCGAGATGGCCGGGTCGTCGACCTTGATCAGCGGCAGCGGCCGCGGGTCGTCCGGGTCCGTCAGGGTCTCACCGATGGTGATGTCGGCGATGCCGGCCACCGCGACGATGTCGCCGGGGCCCGCGGACTCGGTCGGGACGCGGTCGAGCGCCTTGGTCTCGAGAAGCTCGGTGATCTTGACGTTCTGGATCGTGCCGTCGTGACGCGCCCAGGCGACGGTCTGGCCCTTGCGGATGGTCCCGTTGAACACGCGGAGCAGCGCGAGGCGGCCGAGGAACGGCGAGGCGTCGAGGTTGGTGACGTGCGCCTGGAGCGGCGCGCCCTCGGTGTAGGTCGGGGCCGGGATCTTCTCGAGGATGACCTGGAACAGGGCCTCGAGGTTCTCGGTGTCGGGCTGCGTGCCGTCGACGGGCTGGAGCAGCGAGGCGCGCCCCGTCTTCGCGGCGGCGTAGACGACCGGCATGTCGAGGATCGCGTCGAGGTCGAGGTCCGGGACCTCGTCGTGCAGGTCGCTCGCGAGCCCGAGCAGCAGGTCGGTCGTCTCGGCGACGACCTCGGTGATGCGCGCGTCGGGCCGGTCGACCTTGTTGACCAGGAGGATCACGGGAAGCTTGGCCTCGAGCGCCTTGCGGAGCACGAAGCGCGTCTGCGGCAGCGGGCCCTCGCTCGCGTCGACGAGCAGCACGACGCCGTCCACCATGGACAGGCCACGCTCGACCTCGCCACCGAAGTCGGCGTGCCCCGGGGTGTCGATCACATTGATCGTGATGCCCTCGGGGTGGCCGTGAACGGCGGCGGCAGGACCGGTGTAACGCACGGCGGTGTTCTTCGCGAGGATCGTGATGCCCTTCTCGCGCTCAAGGTCACCGGAGTCCATCGACCGCTCAGAGGCGTGGGCGTCGTGCGCCGCGAAGGCGCCCGACTGCTTGAGCATGGCGTCCACCAACGTGGTCTTGCCGTGGTCGACATGGGCGACGATGGCGACGTTGCGCAGGTCGGAGCGCACAGACATGAGTACTCGTTTCAAAGATAGGGAGCGCCGCGTCGTGGGGCGCGCCGACAATTCTACCTTCTCGACGGCCCGGCGGTGGCCGGGCACGCCCGATCGGCCCCGTCTCGTCGTCGAGACGGGGCTCGGTCGTCACTGAACCGTGGGACAGAACCCCAGGTCAGCGGGTAGAAGAAGGTCGATCCGGGTCGAGCTCAGAACGAAAGCTTCGCGCCGGGGATCGCCGCGAGCAGCTCCTGCGTGTACTCCTCGCGCGGGTGGTCGAAGACGTCGTCGGTCGTGGAGGCCTCGACGATCTGGCCCGACTTCATCACGCACACCTGGTCGGCGACCTGGCGCACGACCGCGAGGTCGTGGGTGATGAACAGGTAGGTCAGCCCGAGCTCGGCCTGCAGGTCGTTGAGCAACGTCAGGATCTGCGCCTGGACCAGCACGTCGAGCGCCGAGACGGCCTCGTCGCACACGATCACGTCGGGCTCGAGCGCCAGGGCCCGCGCGATCGCGACCCGCTGACGCTGACCACCGGACAGCTCGTTCGGGAACCGGCGCATCGTGGACTGCGGCAGCGAGACCATGTCGAGCAGGTCGCGTACCTTCTGCAGGCGCGACTTGCGGTCGCCCACCCGGTGGGTGCGCAACGGCTCCTCGATCGTGCGGAAGATCGAGTACATCGGGTCCAGGGAGCCGTACGGGTCCTGGAAGATCGGCTGGACCCGACGCCGGAACGCGAACAGCTGCTTCTTGTCCAGCGTGCTGAGGTCGGTGCCCTCGAAGTGGATCTTCCCCGAGGTGGGGTCGATGAGGTTGAGCATGATGTTCGCGACGGTCGACTTGCCCGAGCCCGACTCCCCCACGAGCGCCATGGTCGTGCCGCGCTTGATCGAGAACGACACGTCGTCGACGGCCTTGAACTCCTTGGCCGTACCGGGACGCCCGCCGCGCAGCTTGAAGACCTTCGTGAGGTTCTCCACGACGATGATGTCGGGGCGAGCGGCGCTCACGCCGTCGCCACCGGTCGGGGCCAACAGCTCCGTGGCCTTGACCCCGGCCGCCTTGGCGCTCTGGATGCGCCGCGACGCCAGCGACGGAGCCGAGGCCACGAGCCGCTGCGTGTACGGGTGCCGGGGCGCCGAGAGGATCTGGGCGGCCGGACCGGACTCGACGACCTTGCCGCGGTACATGACCACGAGGTGCTCGGCACGCTCGGCGGCCAGGCCGAGGTCGTGCGTGATGAACAGCACCGCCGTGCCGAGCTCCTCGGTGAGGTGCGCGAGGTGATCGAGGATCTGGCGCTGCACGGTGACGTCCAGGGCCGACGTCGGCTCGTCCGCGATCAGCAGCTTGGGCCGGGCCGCCAGGGCGATCGCGATGAGCGCGCGCTGGCGCATCCCGCCCGAGAACTCGTGCGGGTACTGCTTGGCGCGCCGGGCGGCGTCGGGCAGGCCGGCCTCCTCGAGCAGCTCGGTGACGCGCTTGTCCGCAGCGGAGCCCTTGGCGATGCCGTTCGCCTTGAGGGCCTCCTTGACCTGGTACCCGATCTTCCAGACCGGGTTCAAGTTGGACATCGGGTCCTGCGGCACGAGCCCGATGGCCTTGCCACGCAGCGCGACGATCTCCTTGTCGGAGGCCGTCGTGATCTCGGTGCCGTCGAACAGGATCGAGCCGGCCGTCACCTTGCCGGTGCCGGGGAGCAGGTCGATGATCGCGTGCGCGGTGGTCGACTTGCCCGAGCCGGACTCGCCGACGATCGCGACGGTCTGGCCGGGGTAGATCGTGAGGTCGACCCCGCGCACGGCCTGGATGACGCCCGTGGTGCTGGTGAAGGAGACCTCGAGGTCGCGGATCTTCAGCAGCGGCGTGTCGCCGGACCCGTCCGCGTCGTCGACGACCGGCGGGTCGGTGGGGAGGGTCTGGCTCATCGCTTGCGCGCCTTCGGGTCCAGGGCGTCGCGCACGACGTCGCCCATCATGATGAAGCTGAGCACCGTGAGGGCGAGCGCCCCGGCCGGGTAGAACAGCACGGACGGCTGGCTGCGGAGCGCCGACTGCGCCTTGTTGATGTCGCCACCCCACGAGACGATCGTCTGCGGAAGCCCGATCCCGAGGAAGGACAGCGTCGCCTCGGCGACGATGAAGATCCCGAGCGAGACCGTGGCCGTCACGATGATGGGCGCGGCGGAGTTCGGCATGACGTGGCGGGCCAGGGTCGCCAGGCGCGACGAGCCGAGCGCCTTCGCGGCCGTGATGTAGTCCTCGTTCTTGACGCCCATCACGGCGCCGCGGGTGATCCGGGCGATCTGTGGCCAGCCGAAGACGGCCAGCACCACGGTGATCGTGTAGACCGTGACCGTGTCGTACATCTGGATGACGACGATGGCGGCCAGCACGAGCGGGATCGCGAAGAAGATGTCCGTGACGCGCGACAGCAGCGAGTCGAACCAGCCGCCGTAGAACCCGGCGAACGCACCGACGACGGACCCGATCAGGACGACCGCGAGCGTGGTGAGCACACCGACGGTGACGGACGCGCGAGCCCCGTAGATGGTGCGCGAGTAGATGTCGCACCCCTGCCGGTCGAACCCGAACGGGTGGCCCGCGCTGGGCGGGTCGTAGCTGAACTTGAGGAAGCAGTCCCGCGGGTCGAGCGAGGAGAAGAGCTGGGGGAACGCCGAGACGGCGAGCACCAGCACGATGAGCGCGGCCGAGAACCAGAACAGCGGCCGGTGGCGCACGTCGCGCCACGCCTCGGCCCACAGGCTCGCGGGCGCGGCCGACTCGTCGACCAGGTCGACGAGCCCGAGCGGGGTCTGATCGAGGTCCGCGAAGAAGTGGCCCTGGTGGGGGCGAGTGGGTTCAGGCATATCGAATCCTCGGATCCAGGGCCGCGTAGAGCAGATCGACCAAGAGGTTGGCCACGATGAAGACAATGACGAGAACGGTGACCACAGAGACGACCGTGGGCGCCTGGCCCTGCTGGATCGCCTTGTAGACGAGCGAGCCGACGCCGGGGATGTTGAAGATCCCCTCGGTCACGATCGCGCCCGCCATGAGCCCGCCGAGGTCCGCCCCGAGGAACGTCACCACCGGGATCAGCGAGTTGCGCAGCACGTGCACGGTGACGACGCGGCGGTGGGACAGGCCCTTCGCGGTCGCGGTGCGCACGAAGTCCGCCGTCAGGTTCTCCGCGACCGACGTCCGCGTGAGCCGCAGGACGTAGGCGAACGACACCGCACCGAGCACGATGGCCGGCATGAGCAGCGTCTGGAACGACACGTCGCCGCCGACGGTCGGCGGGAGCCACTGAAGCTTGACCCCGACCACGAACTGGAAGAGGAAGCCGATCACGAACGTCGGCATCGCGATCACGAAGAGGCTGACGAGCAGGAGCGTCGCGTCGAAGTAGCCGCCCTTGCGCAGCCCGGCCACCAGGCCGAGCGCGATCCCGAAGACGCCCTCGATGAAGACGGCCATGATCGCGAGCTGGAAGGTCACGGGGAACGCGCCCGCCATGACGTCGAAGACCGGGCGACCCGAGAAGGTCGTGCCGAAGTCCAGCGTGAGGATGCCCTTGAGGTACAGCAGGTACTGGATGAAGAACGGCTTGTCCAGGTTGAACTGCGCCCGGATCTGATCGGCGACTGCGGGGTTCAGGCCCCGATCGCCTCCCAGCGCCTGCACGGGATCGCCGGGCAGCAGGAAGACCATGGCGTAGATGAGCAGCGTCGCCCCCAGAAACACGGGGACCATCTGCAAGACCCTGCGCCCGATGTACCAGGCCATCAGGTCTCCTTCTCGTAGGGGTAAATGTTCGGGAAACGTTCACCCGGCGGCGCGTCACTCTAGACCGAGAAACGCGGGTTGTTCCACTTGCCGGACACAGATGGGGGCGGGAACCCGGTCAGGTCCCCACCCCCAGACTGCGTGTTCTACGTCAGTTCTTCGTGATCTGGTAGTACAGCGGGACGCTGTTCCAGCCGAACTCGACGTTGTCCACCGTCTTGGCCGAACCACCCGTCACGTTCGAGTACCACAGCGGGATGGCCGGGAGGTCCTTGAACAGGATCTCCTGAGCCTGCTGGAAGATCTTGTTGGCGTCGTCGACCGTGGCGGCCGTCGAGCCCTTCTTCAGCAGGGCGTCGAACTCGGGGTTCGTGTAGTCGCCGTCGTTCGAGCTGGCGCCGGTCGCGTAGATCGGGCCGAGGAAGTTGAACAGCCCCGGGTAGTCCGCCTGCCAGCCGGTGCGGAAGGCACCGGTGATGGTCCGCTTGGTGACGTCGTCGCGGAAGGACTTGAAGTCGGGGTACGGGTTGCCCTCGGCCGCGATGCCCAGCGTGTTCTTGATGCTGTTGGTCACAGCGTCGACCCAGGCCTGGTGGCCACCGTCAGCGTTGTAGCCGATCGTGAACGTGCCGGTGTAGGGCGCGATCTTGTCAGCCTGGGCCCACAGGTCCTTGGCCTTGGCCTCGTCGTAGGCGAGGACCTCGGCACCGGGGATCTTGTCGGACCAGCCGGCGATGACCGGCGACGTGAAGTCGCTGGCCGGGGTGCGGGTGCCCTGGAAGATGGCGTCCGTGATCTCGGGACGGTTGATCGCCATCGAGATCGCGGCCCGGCGGAGCGCGCCCTCTTCACCGGAGAAGCCGGGGAGGTTCTGCGGGATCGTGAAGGACTGGAACACGGCGGCCGGCTGGTTCACTGCGCGGTCACCGAGCTCGGTCTCGAACGTGCCGAACGCGCTGTCCGGGACGGCGTCGAGGACGTCGAGCTGGTCGGCGAGCAGGTCGTTGTACGCGGCTTCCTGGCTCGCGTAGAAGGTGAACGTGACGCCACCGTTCTTCGCGGTGCGGTCACCGGTGTACTTCGGGTTCGGGATCAGGTCGATCCCGACGTTGTGCTGCCAGGCGCCGGCCTTGGCCAGCATGTACGGGCCATTGCCGATCGGGTTCTCACCGAACGCGGCCATGTCCGTGTAGGCGACCTCGGGCATCGGGAAGAACGCCGAGTAGCCGAGGCGCAGCGGGAAGTCGGCGCGCGCCTCGTTGAGCTTGACCGTGAACGTGGTGTCGTCGACGACGGCGAGACCAGTGAGCGGGGAGTCGACGTCGTAGGAGAAGCCCTCGATGTCTTCGAAGAAGTAGCTGCCGAGCGCGGCGTTGCTCAGGAGGGCGCCGTAGTTCCAGGCGTCCACGAAGCTCTTCGCCGTGACCGGGTCACCGTTCGAGAATGTCAGGCCCGACTTCAGCTTGATCGTGTAGTTCTGCGAGTCGGTGGTCTCGATGGAGTCGGCGACCTCGTTGTGGGCCGCACCCTTGGCGTCGTAATAGACGAGGCCAGCGAAGACCAGGTCGACGATCTTGCCGCCGCCCACCTCATTGATGTTCGACGGGACCAGCGGGTTCTGCGGCTCGCTGCTGTTCGCCGTGACGATGCCTGTCGAGGTACCCCCGGCGGCCGTCGTGCTCTCGGTGTCGCTCGGCGTGCTGCTGCAGGCGGTGAGCACAAGTGCACCCACTGCAACTGAAGCCGCGAAGCCGGCGATGCGCCTGATCTTCAATGTTCCTCCTGAAAGGGTTGGTGCTCGTGGCAGCCGCCGCGTGCGGGAGTAGAGCAGAGCCCGCCCACGAGAGCACCCACGTGCACCATGGGTTGCCAAGAGATTACCGAACCTGGACCGGACATTCGGGGCGACCACGTCACAGCGCAGAATCGTTACACGATTGATACTGGTGAGTACCGTCCACTATGTGAGACGCACTCTGGGGCTCCGCACGCACGATCGAGGGGTTCTGTGGGCGAAATGTCGTCCGGATGAGCACGGATACGGACATTGGTCGTGCACGAACTGCCGACATCTGGTAATGCTGCCGAAACAGGACCGAAACCTCCCCTCGCACGACGAGAGAGGCCGGACCCCGTGGGGTCCGGCCTCTCTTGGGTCGCGCGGCGCTGACCGCGCGCTCGTCGTGCCGACGGATCAGTTCTTGGTGACCTGGTAGAGCAGCGGCACGCTGTTCCAGCCGAACTCCACGTTGCTGACCTCGGTGCTCGAACCGCCCACGACATTCGTGTACCAGAGCGGGATGGCCGGCAGGTCCTGCAGCAGGATCTCCTGAGCCTGGTCGAAGAACGTGTTCGCCTCGTCGACCGAGGTGGCCGCCGACCCCTGCGTCAGCAGGGCATCGAACGCGGGGTTCGAGTAGCGGCCGTCGTTCGAGCCGGCGTCGGTCGCGTAAAGCGGCCCGAGGAAGTTGTACAGCGACGGGTAGTCCGCCTGCCAGCCGCCGCTGAACGCACCGGTGATGGTGCCGGCGTCGACGACGTCGCGCATCTCGGCGAAGGTCGGGAACGGGTGTCCCTCGGCCTCGATGCCGAGGGTGTTCCGCAGGCCGTTGGTGACCGCGTCGACCCAGGTGGCGTGACCGCCGTCGGAGTTGTAGCCGATCGTGAACGAGCCGGTGAAGGGCGACATCTTGTCGGCCTGGGCCCACAGCGCCTGGGCCTTCTTCTCGTCGAACGTGAGGACCTCGGCGCCGACGATCGAGTCCGACCAGCCCGGCACGACCGGCGAGCTGAAGTCGCTCGCCGGCGTGCGGGTGCCCTGGAAGATGGCGTCGGTGATCTCCGGGCGGTTGATCGCGAACGAGATCGCCTGCCGGCGGAGGATGCCCTCGTCGCCCGAGAAGTGCTCGAGGTACTGCGGGATCACGATGGACATGAAGATCGCGGCGGGCTGGTTCACGGCCCGGTCGCCGAGCTCGGACTCGAAAGTGCCGAACGCGCTGTCGGGCAGGGAGTCGAGCACGTCGAGCTGGCCGGCCAGCAGGTCGTTGTAGGCGGAGTCGGGCGTCCCGTAGAAGGTGAACCGGACACCGGCGTTCTCCACGACGCGCTCACCGAGGTAGTCGGTGTTCGGCACGAGGTCGATCCCGACGTTGTGCTCCCACGCGCCATCCTTGGCGAACTTGTACGGGCCGTTGCCGATCGGGTTCTCGCCGAAGGCCGCCATGTCGTCGTAGGCGACCTGCGGCAGCGGCGCGAAGGCCGGGTAGCCGAGCCGGAGCGGGAAGTCGGCCTCGGGCTGCTTCAGCTTGACCGTGAAGGTCGCGTCGTCGACCACCGTGAGGCCCGTGAGCACGGAGTCGGCGTCGTAGGAGAAACCTTCGATGCTCTCGAAGAAGTAGCTCGAGAGCTGCGCGTTGCTGAGCAGCGCGCCGTAGTTCCACGCGTCCACGAAGCTCGTCGCGGTGATGGGGTCGCCGTTCGTGAACGTCCAGTCCGGCTTCAAGGTGATCGTGTAGGTCTGGGCGTCCGTCGTCTCGATGGACTGCGCGACCTCGTTGTGCGGCGCGCCCTTGGCGTCGTAGCGGATGAGTCCGGCGAAGAGGAGGTCCACGACCCGGCCACCGCCGGTCTCGTTCGTCGCGGTGGGCACCAGGGGGTGCTGCGGCTCGCTACCGCTGGCCAGCACGACCCCCGAGGTGTCGCCCGAACCGTTGTCGGCCGCGGCGCCGCTGCAGGCCGTGAGCGCGAGGGCGCTGACGGTGACCGAAGCGACGAGGCCGGCGATGCGCCTGAACTTCACAATTCCTCCTGTGTGCCGAACGGCAGCACCGTCGGGCGCCCTGACGGATCGATCGGACCCGTGCGAGTGCCCAGTTGCTTGCAATGGGATGACAAAAGTTTACAGGTCATACCAGTGCGGTTTGGCATCGGTGGTCCTGGGTCCCCCGCTCGCGACCTCCGTCGCCCCGGGTGACGTGCCACCATGGCCGCCATGGCCGCCGCACCGCCCCGCGCAACCGGTCACATGTTCCGTCCGCGGTCCGCGATCGCCGCCGCGATCTGCTGGGGTTTAATCACCCTCGCCTGGGCCTGGTTCGCGGTGCACGACGGCGGCCTGATCGCTCTCGCGCGCCAGGCACCCGGGATGCTCCTGGCGGCCACGCTCGTGTACGCCGTGCTGGTGCGCCCGTCCGTCGAGGTGTCCGGGGCCGGGGTCGCGCTGCGCAACGTCGTGCGCGACGTCGAAGTGCCGTGGGCGGCGCTCGCCGAGGTGCGGACCCGGTACGCGCTGACACTCGTTGCCACCGACGGTCGCCGGTTCACGGCCTGGGCCGCGCCGGCCTCGGGCCGGCACACCGACACCCGGCTGACCCTGGGTGAGGTGCGCTCGCTCGGCTGGCCGGCCGGCGCGGAGCTGCCGCCGTCGAGCGCGTCGCTGGCGAGCAGCTCCGGCGCGGTCGCGGTGTGGGTGCGTCGGGAGTGGCAGCGCGCGGTGGAGGACGAGCGAGCCGGTGTCGACCTCGCAGACGGCGGCACCGCACGCGGCGACACGGTGCGTGACGATGCGGTGCGTGACGATGCGGTGCGGACCCACCTCGCCCGCGGGGTGCTGGCGGCCGGCGCCGTGGCGGCCGCGCTCTGCGCGGTGGCCGCGATCGGGTGAGGCGCCCCGGCGCCACGCGGCGGCAGGCCGAGGGCGGACCCGACTACGGCGCGTCCGCCCCGTCGGCGAGGGCCGCGGCCCGTTCGGCGCGACGAGCACGCTGCGCGTCCGGGTCGGGCACCGGGGCGGCCGCGATCAACCGGCGGGTGTACGGCTGCGCCGGGTGCAGCAGGACCTGCTCGCGCGTGCCGAGCTCGACGAGCAGCCCGCGGTGCAGCACGGCGACCCTGCTCGCGAGGATCTCGACGACCGCCAGGTCGTGACTGATGAACAGGCACGCGAACCCGCGCTCGCGCTGGAGCTCGGCGAACAGCTCGAGCACGCGCGCCTGGACGGACACGTCGAGGGCGCTCGTCGGCTCGTCCGCCACCAGCAGCTCGGGCCCGAGCGACAGGGCGCGGGCGATGCCGACGCGTTGCTGCTGCCCGCCGGAGAGCTCGTGCGGGAACCGGTTGCGGTAGGCGTGCGGCAGCTGGACCTGATCCAGCAGGTCCTCGACCCGGCGGTCGAGCGCGGCCGCACGCAGCCCCTCGTGGAGGTGCAACGGCTCCCCGATGGACTCCCCGATGGTCATCCGCGGGTTGAGCGACGCGGCCGGGTCCTGGAACACGATCGCTGACCGACGACGCAGCGGACGCCGCTCGCGACGCGACAGACCGGCGACGTCGGCCCCGCAGATCGAGACCGAACCGCTCGCCACCGGCAGCAGGCCGAGGATGGCGCGCCCGATCGTCGTCTTGCCGGACCCGGACTCCCCCACCAGGCCCACGACCTCGCCGGGCGCGATGGAGAACGACACGTCGTCGACCGCGCGGAACGCGGGCGTCCGACCGCGGCCGGGGTACTCGACCACCAGGTGGTTCAGGTCGAGCGCCGCCACCGCCCTGGCCGGGGCCGCAGCCGCCGGTCGGGGTTCCCGCGACGCCCGGTCGCCGACCGGCGCGGGCTCGTGCACCGCGAGCCGGCCGGCCTCGATCACGGCCCCGAGGTGCGGCACGGCCGCGAGCAGCTCGGCGGTGTAGGCCGCACGCGGCGACGAGAAGACCTGCCGGATCGGCCCGGTCTCGACGACCCGACCGTCCTTCATGACGACGACCGTGTCCGCGAGGTCGGCGACGACCCCCATGTCGTGCGTGATGAGCAGGATGGCCGAGTCGAGCCGTTGGTGCAGCGCCCGCAGGAGCTCCAGGATCTCCGCCTGGACGGTGACGTCGAGCGCCGTCGTGGGCTCGTCGGCGATGAGCAGGACGGGGTCGCACGCGATCGCCATCGCGATCATGACCCGCTGCCGCTGGCCGCCGGACAGCTGGTGGGGGTAGTCGCGGTACCGGCTCTCGGGGTTCGGCAGGTCGACGAGCCGGAACAGCTCCAGGACACGCTCGCGCGCCCGCTCGGGGGAGATGTCCTGATGGCTGAGCAGGACCTCGGCCACCTGGAAGCCGAGGGTGAGCACCGGGTTCAGCGCCGTCATCGGCTCCTGGAACACGAACCCGACGTCGTTGCCCCGCACCGCCCGCAGCGCGCCCGGCCGCCCGCCGATCAGCTCCCGGCCCTGGAGCGTCGCCGAGCCCGTGGTCCGGGAGCTCGCGGGCAGCAGGCCGAGGATCGCCATCGCCGAGACGGACTTGCCCGACCCGGACTCGCCGACGACGGCGACCACCTCGCCCGGCCGGATCGCGAAGGCGACGTCGCGCGCGGCCGGCACCCACTCGCCGTCGACCCGGAAGTCGACGCCGAGGCCGCTGACCTCGAGGATCGGGGCGACGTCGTCGCTCCCCCTCCAGGCACCGGGCCCGCTGGGCGCGCTGGGCGGGACGGGCTCGATCGCCGTCGGGCGCGCCGCCGAGCCCTTCGCGCGGTCGAGGCGCGGGTCGAACGCGTCGCGCAGGCCGTCCCCGATGAAGTTGACCGCGAGGGCGATCGCGACGATCAGGAGCCCCGGCCACCAGAACAACCAGGGCCGCACGCTCATGGCGGAGCGGTAGCTGTTGATGAGCTGGCCGAGCGACGTGTCGGGCGGCTGGACCCCGAACCCGAGGAAGCTCAGGGCCGACTCGAGCAGGATCGCCGACGAGATCGCGAGCGTCGCCGAGACGATGATCACCCCGACCGCGTTGGGCAGGATGTGGCGGAAGATGATCCGACCGCTCGACGCGCCGACCGACCGCGCCGCGTCGACGAACTCCTTCTCACGCAGGGACAGGAGCTCCCCGCGCACGATGCGCGCGAGCCCGGTCCAGGTGACCAGGCCGAGGAAGATCCCCAGGGCCCAGACCCCGCCGACGTTCTTGCTCGAGACGGCGACGACCGCGGCGACGGCGAGCAGCGGGATCGTGATCATGACGTCGGTGAAACGCATGAGGACGCCCTCGGTCCAGCCCCGGAAGTAACCCGCGACCGCGCCGATCACGGTACCGATCACGGTGCCGACGATCCCGACGAGGAACGCGATGGTCAGCGACTGCTGGGCGCCCCGCATCGTCTGCGCGAAGTAGTCGCGACCGAGGTTGTCCTGGCCGAACGGGTGCACCCCGAGGCTGGGGGGCCACAACGTCAGGGTCGGCGCGCCGCCGTCGACGAACGGCATCGGGTCCCGGAAGTCGAGCGGCCACCACCCCGGCACCGGGCCGAACCCGATCGAGCTGAACGCGAGCGCGATGATCGCCACGAGCACGATCAGGCCCCCCATGGCGGCCCGGTGCCGGCGGAACCGGCGCCGGACACTGCGCCCAGAGCTGCGCGCGACCACGTCGGTCATCGGAGCCGGATCCGGGGGTCCAGGAACGCGTAGGCGATGTCCGCCAGCATGTTGAAGATGACCGTAGCCACAGCGGTGACCAGGAAGAACGCCATCACGGGATTCGGATCGATGGTGCTCAGCCCGCTGGTGAACAGCTGCCCCATCCCGGACCACCCGAACACCGTCTCGGTCACCACCGCGCCGCCGAGCACGGCCGCGAAGTCGAAGGCCGCGAGCGTCGTGAGCGGGATGAGCGCGTTGCGGAAAGCGTGCCGCACGATCACCGTGCGTTCGTTGAGGCCCTTGGCCCGCGCCGTGCGGACGTAGTCCTGATTCAGCACGTCGAGCATGCTCGCCCGTGTATACCGGGTGTAGCTCG
Organism: Pengzhenrongella phosphoraccumulans; assembly: GCF_045689905.1. NCBI lineage: Bacteria > Bacillati > Actinomycetota > Actinomycetes > Micrococcales > Pengzhenrongella > Pengzhenrongella phosphoraccumulans. Next base: position 1,095,559 of record NZ_CP144210.1, read on the forward strand.
CGAACGAGATGAGCATGATCGCGAGCGTCGGCAGCGCGAGGTGCAGCACGAGGTCGAGGTTCGACTCCCAGAAGGTCCCCTGCAGGTTCGCGGTCTGCGACCCGGTCGTCGCGATCGGGTGGCCGCCGGTCGCCTCGTACAGCGCCGGGTAGGACCGCAGGAGCTGGTCGATCGAGAACAGGACGACGACGCCCGCCCCCGTCAGCCCGGCCACCTGCATCGCGAGGCGCCGGGCGTGGCGGCCGACGGCGTAGCCGATCGCGACCCCGGTCCCCACGAGCACGGCGGCGAGCGCGAGGAAGCTCCCCCACGTCATGTCGGTCAGGAGCCGCTGCGCGAGCGCCACGACCGCGGTACCCGCCGCCGCGGTCGCCAGGCTCGCGTAGAGCACCGGTCGGGTGCGGGGACGTAGGCCGGCGAACAGCGCACTGGCCAGGAACGCGATCACGAGCGCTGTCAGGGCGATGCCGGTGAGGCCGAGCGCCGGCCGGCGGAACCAGCCGGCCGTCAGCAGCACGGCGAGCGTGCCCGACGTCGCCGCGGCCGCCACCGCGGCCACGACGAGCCGCCGGTGCCGGTCTCCGCCGATGACGACCGCCCAGACCAGCCCCGCGGCGAGGCCGATCAGCCCGATCGAGGCGTAGGTCAGCTCAGGGTTGCGCAACCAGGTGTTCAGGTCGATCGCGATGTACTGCTTGAGCAGCGTCGAGACCCAGAACACGGGGAGCGAGAAGCACAGGAACGCGATGAAGGTGACGGAGTGGTCGAACGTGGAGTACTGCCGCAACGCGGTCACGACGCCCGTGACGACGCCGAGCAGCAGGGCGAGCACGGTGGCCGCGATGACGAGCCGCATCGTCGAGCCGAGGGCGACGTCGAGCTGGGGCAGTACCGGTCGGAGCTTGCGGTCGAGACCGAGGGTGCATCGGTCGCCACCGGGGACGACGCACCGGCCGACCTCCTGCAGCCAGAGGGCGTAGCGCTCCGGGATCGGCACGTCGAGGTGCAGGGCTGCGGTCCGCGCGGCGATGCGGGCCTCGCGACCCGGTCCGTTGTACTCGAGCAGGTCCTTGAGCGGGTTGCCGGACAGGGCGACGAGCGTGTACATCAGCGCGGTCGACGCGAGCACGATGAAGAACGACACGACGACGCGTCTGACGACGAAGACGAACACGCCTCTCCCCCTCGAGTTGGACCGACCTGGCGCGAGGTTATCCCGCCGGCCGGACGCCCCGATCCGGGACTAGCTCGCGGACTTGGTCCAGGTCTCGGCGTTCCAGGTCGAGCCGTACTGCGTGGGGTTGTAGCCGGGGCCCGTGAGCCTGGACGAGAAGGCCGTCACCCCCGGGTTGGCGTAGAGCACGACGTTGTAGGGGTTGACCCACAGCTGCTCCTCCATCTCGGCCTTCAGCGGGATGGCTTCCTCGCGGGTCGTGACCTTGACGATCTTCGACCAGAGCTCGTCGACCTTCGCGTCGCTGTACCCGCCGAAGTTCTGGCCGCCGCCGGTGACGAAGATGGACTCGTCCGCGGCGATGAGCCCCGAACCGGCCCAGCCGAAGATCACCGCGTCCCACTGGCCCGGGGACGACAAGGTGGCGAACAGGTCAGGGTCGGGCACGGCGGTGATGTTGAAGCCGGCCTGGTCGCAGGACGCCTTGACGAGCGCGACCTGATCGGCCCGCAGCCCGGACTGGGAGGCGAAGTTGAACCGGATCGTGAGCGGCATGGTGACGCCGGCCTGGGCGAGCAGCGCCTTCGCGCCCTCGAGATCGACCTTGGCGTAGACCTTGGCGGTCGGGACCCGGGCGAGCACCGAGGCGTACTCCGCCTGGGCGGGCAGGTACTCGCGCAGGTCGAGCACGGTGGACGACGGGTTGATCGGCGTCGCGAACTTGTCGACCAGCTCCTGGCGCGGCACGCACTTGAGGAACGCCTGGCGCACCTTGAGGTCCGCGAAAACCCCGGCGGCCGAGGAGTCGAGGTCGATGTGGCTGAACGACAGCGACTCACCCGTCTTGACGGTCACGGCATCGCCGAGGTCGGCGAGCTGGCTCATCATGTCGGCGGTGGCGTTCGAGGGGTCGAACGTGTCGATCTCACCGTTGGCCAGCGCCTGGACCATCTCGTTCGGGTCGACGGTCTTGAACACGATCCGGTGGGTCTTGGCCGGGTCGCCCCACCACCGGTCGTTGGCCACGAGGGTGAGGGTGCCGTTGGAGGCGTTGTCGTACTTGTACGGACCCGACGTCGGGATCAGGGCGGCGTCGGGCAGGGCGGGCAGGTTCTCCTGGAAGGCCCACCCGGTGTTCCAGAACTCCGCGACCGGCTTGAGCGCAGCCGTGTCGTCGGCCTGGATCGCGGCCACGAGCGCGGCGCCGTCGCCGTCGGCGCTCAGACCACCTTGCTCAGCGGCGACGTGCGCCGGCAGGAAGCCGGAACCCAGCACCTCCCAGTCGGCGTAAGGGGTCGCGTACGTGAGCGTGAAGGACTTGTCCCCGGCCTTGCCCTGCGGCATGGCGACCTGGGACCACCCGTTGGTGCTGCCGGAGCGGAAGAGGTCGACGGGCGCGCCGGCGTCGTCCACCTCGCCCGAGGGATGCGTCCCGGAGTACGCGGCCCAGGCCAGCAGCACGTCGTCGAAGTCGATCGGGGTGCCGTCCGACCAGACAGCATCATCGGCGATGGTGTATTCGACCGTCAGCGGGTCGTCCGAGGTCTTGCGGTACGTGCCGAAGGTCGTGTTCGCGACGATCTTTCCGTCGGGCTGGACCTTGTAGAAGCCTTGCTGCGTGAGGTTGTCGATCCAGGCGTTGTAGACGCTCGAGTTGTCGGCCGTGTTCACGTTGTAGCCGTCGGGCGCCTGCTCGATCCCCACGGTGATGGAGTCGGCGAGCGCACCCGGACCCGCGCTGGCATTCTCGTCGCCACCGCCCGCCGAACCGCAGGCGGCCAGCAGGAGGGAGAACAAGGCCAGCGCCGAGAACCCCACAAACCCGCGCCTAGTCGACACAATTCCTCCAGCGCAGCAGACGATCGAATAGAAAAACGGTAGTTCTTCTCGACGGGACATTTCGGACACAGCCCAAACGCGTGCGAAATCGTTACCTGATCGGAGGCCCCGGACGGTCGCCGTCGTCGCACGGCGGCGCCCCCGACGCCGTCGTCCATGGGCGCCGAGGGACTGGCCGCTGGGCTTAGAAGGGCTCGCTCTCGCCGGGCTCGACGTGCGTCGGGTCGAGCACGCGCCGCAGGAACTCGCGCGTGCGCTCCTCGGTGGGAGCGGCGATGACCTGCTCCGGCGGGCCCTGCTCCACGATCATGCCGTCGTCCATGAACACGACGCGATGGGCCACCTCGCGGGCGAAGGCCATCTCGTGCGTGACGACGAGCATCGTCATGCCCTCGTCGGCGAGGCGTCGCATGACCGTGAGCACATCACCGACGAGCTCGGGGTCCAGGGCCGAGGTCGGCTCGTCGAACAGCATGAGCTCGGGGTCCATGCTCAAGGCGCGCGCGATGGCGACCCGCTGCTGCTGGCCACCGGACAGCTGTGCCGGGAACGCCTCGAGCTTGTCGTCGAGGTTGACGCGGGCCAGGTTCGCCTTCGCGATCTTCTCCCCCTCGGCGCCACGACGACCGAGCACCTTGTCCTGGGCGATCGTGCAGTTGCGCAGCACGGACAGGTGCGGGAACAGGTTGAACTGCTGAAACACCATGCCGACGTGGCGCCGGACCCGGTCGATGTCGACGTCGGGGTCCGTGACCTCGAGCTCACCGATCCGGATCACCCCGGAGCGGGGCTGCTCGAGCAGGTTCACGCAGCGCAGCAGGGTGGACTTGCCCGACCCGGACGGGCCGATGATGCAGACGACCTCACCCGGATGGACCTGGAGGTCGATGCCCTTGAGCACCTCGTGCTCGCCGAACGACTTGTGCAGCGCGCGGATGTCGACGAGTGGCTGGCCCTCGACCGGCTGGGGGGAGAGGTCGTCGCTGAGTGCGGCAGTCACTGCGGTTCACCGGGCCTTTGCTGAACGGGACTCGAGCCTGCGGACGAGGAACCCGAGCGGGATCGTGATGATGAGGTAGCACAGGCCGGCCAGGATCAGCGGCGTGAGGTTGGCGGTGTCCGACATCGCAGTGCGACCGAACTTGGTCAGCTCGTACTCGGTCACGGACAGGCCGAGCAGGTAGATGAGCGACGAGTCCTTCGTCAGCGCGATCAGCTCGTTCGTCAGGGGCGGCAGGATGATCCGGAAGGCCTGCGGTACGACGATCGAGAACATCGCCCGACCGGACGACATCCCCAACGAGCGGGCGGCCTCCATCTGCCCTTTGGGGACCGCCTGGATGCCCGCCCGGAGGGTCTCCGCGATGTAGGCGGCCCCCACGAGCCCGAGCGAGATCATCACCGTCGTGTAGTTGCCGAACCGCACCCCGAACGCGAGCGGCAGGCCGAACCCGAAGGCGATGAAGACCAGCAGGGCGGGCACGCCGCGGAAGAACTCGATGTAGATGTTGGCCAGCCAGCGGTACGGCGCCACGGACGACAGCTTCATCAGGGCGAGCAGCAGCCCGAGGACCAGGGCGAACGAGAACCCGAGCGCGGTGTAGATCACCGTGTTCAGCAGGGCCGTCTGGATGATCTCGGGGAACTGGTCGGCCGCGATCTGCGGGTCGAGCAGGCGCTTGCTGATCCGACCCCAGTCGGCGACGACGGCGATCCCGACGAGGGCCGCCACGAGGATGCCGTACTGCACGCCCCGCACCGTCTTGGCGCGTTGTCGGCGGGTCAAGGCCACGATCTTCTCCACTCCGCGCGGACGACCGGTCAGGTTCGACCGGCCGTCCGCGCCGTCACTTCAGGGCTGTTGCTGGGCCGTTCGGTTCAGCTGGCGGACGGCGACGGGGACGCTGCGCCCGGTGCGGACGGGAACCACTTCGCGTACAGCGTGTCGTAGGTGCCGTCGCTCTTGATCCGGGCCAGGCTCGCGTTGACGGCATCGAGCAGGGGCTTGTTGTCCAGCTTCACGGCCAGCCCGTACTGCTCCCCCGTGTCGAACTCGGTGGAGACCTTGACGTCCTTGTTCAAGCTCGCGAAGTCGAAGAGCACCCCGTTGTCATTGATGGCGGCGTCGATCTGGCCGGTCTGCACCGCGGTCTGGAGCAGGGCGAGGTCCTCGAACTGGACCAGCTCCGCATCCTTGGCGTTCTCCTGCGCGTAGATCTCCCCGGTCGTCGCGGCCTGCACCCCGAGCTTCTTGCCGGCCAGGTCGGCGAGCGAGGCGATCTTCGAGTCGGACTTCACCAGAAGCGCCTGGGTCGCGTCGAAGTACGGGTCGGAGAAGTCGAGCACCGTCTTGCGCGTGTCCGTGATCGTGATGCCGGCGGCGCCTATGTCGCACTTGCCGGTGCTCAGGTCCTCACCGGTCTGGATCCCCTCGAAGGGGGTGTCCACGACCTCCTGGGTGACGTTGAGGTCCTTGGCGATCTCGTCGACGATCTCGATGTCGAAGCCCGTGATCTTGCCCGCGTCGCTGAACTCGAACGGTCGGTACGGGAGCTGGGTGCACGTGGTGAGCGTGCCGGCCTTGACCAGCGAGACACCCCCCGAGCTGGCCGCCGGGGCCGTCTCGGTGCTGGTGGCGCAGGCGCTCAGGACGAGCGCCGTGACGGCGGACAGGACGATGAGGGTGCCGGTTCGACGGGAAAGAATGCGCACGATGCCTCCACGGATGGCGGGATACGACCAAATTGCTACTTTAAGCCGAACATGTTTCGTCGTTGTTGCGCAGATCGTAGTGGGGCTGTCCAGGCTGTGGACACGTTTCCTAGTACTTGACCGCTCAGAAGTTGTGTCACGATTCCTGGCATGCGCCTCGATCATGTCTCCTACGCCGCCCAGCCCGACGGCCTCCGGGCTACCGCAGCCCGGCTCGGTGCCGCTCTCGGAGTCGTCCCCGTGGACGGCGGTGTGCACCCCCGGTTCGGCACGCGCAACATGGTGCTGCCGATCGCCGACGGCCGCTATGTCGAGGTCGTCGAGGTGCTCGATCACCCCGCCTCTGACAAGGCAGCGTTCGGCCAGGCCGTCCGCGCCCGCTCCGCGGCCGGTGGCGGTTGGGTCTGCTGGGTGGTCGCGGTCGACGACCTCGCCCCGTTCGAGGAGCGCATCGGTCACGACGCGGTGCCCGGCAACCGGCACCGACCCGACGGCGTCGAGCTGCGTTGGCGCCAGATCGGCGTCAAGGGCCTGGTTGTGGACCCGCAGCTGCCGTACATGATTCGCTGGGAGACGCCGCCCGAGCTGCACCCCTCCGTCGGCGGTGCCCCGGACGTCGTCCTGACCGGGCTCGAGATCGCGGGCGACCCCGACCTGGTGCGCAGCTGGCTGGGCCTGGCGCCGGACTACACCTCCCAGGACCTGGACGTCCGCTACGTGACCCCGGAAGACGCCCCCCACCTGAACAAGGTGACGTTCTCCACCCCGAACGGCAACATCGAACTGTAAGAAACCGCTGCCGCCGAACTCGGAGGTTTGCGCCGAACTCGGACACTGCGGTGTGCGAGTTCGAGGCGAACCTCCGAGTTCGGCGGGGGGTGGGGGCCGGGGCGTGGGGGCCGGGGAGTGGGTGCGGGGCTAGGGGGTGGCGCAGGCCGTCAGCAGGGTGCTGGTTGAGGCTTTGAGCGTGTCGGCGTCTACCGGCTCCGGGGGGGTGTCGTTCTGGCCCTGCGCATGCCGGTCGAGCTCGTAGGGCGTCGTGAAGACGTCGAGGGCTGCGGCGACCGCGGCGTCGTCGGGCGCCGAGGCCCGCAGTGCCGCGACGTAGCTCGCCGCGACGTCCCGCTCGGGGGCCGTGACCTCCGCGCCGTCGGTCACGGCCGTGGCGAAGTCCGTGTAGTCAGCGACCCCCGCGATGAGATGGGTGCAGAAGTCCGGGTCGCTGCGTACGAGCTGCTCGGGCGAGGTGCAGGCGGCGAGCGCACCGACCGCCAGCAGCACCGCACCGGCACGCCACCTCACGACGCCCTCCCGGGGCTCAGGAGCGCCGGGTCGACGAGCACGCGCACCGGCCGCACCCGGTACTGCGCGCACCACGCGAGGAGCTCCGTGAGCAGGGCGGCGACCACGAGGACCACACCGAGCAGCACGGGCGCGGCGACGATCCCCATCGCGCTCCATGTGCCGAGCAGCGCCTTGCGCACCGCGAGCGCGACGAGCAGCACGCCGCCGGCCGCCGCCACGATGCCGGCGAGCCCGATGAGGTGCTCGGCGAGGCACGGTCCCGGCCGGCGTCCCCCGCCTCGCACCTGGCCGACGTGCGCCGCGCCGAGCAGGACGACGACGACGACCCACCAGGTGAGGACGAGAGCGTAGGGGAAGTCGACGGGTTGGGCCAGAACCACCGTCGTGAGGCCGGCGGACGAGCCGACGAACAGCAACAGCGCCGACCACAGCGGGGCGTCGAGCCGCAGCAGCTCGCGTGCCCGGGTGAGCCGCGCGAGGGTGGCGACGCGAGTGCGGGGCAGTCGCACGAGCGTCGCGAGGACGAGGCCCGGCCCGAGCGCGACCACCAGCGTCACGCCGAGCGCCGCGACCACCAGCCCGGTCATACCAGCACCTCGCCGACGGGCACCGCCACGCGCTGGTGCGGGACGACGTCGCCGGACGTCCCGCCGCGCCGGCCCGCGCCCTGCGGAACGGGCGGGAGCGGCCGCCGACGCGCGGCCTCGAGCGCAGCCACCATCGTCTCGAGCTCCTCCTCGGTGTCGGCGAAGCCGAGGGCAACCAGCAGCACGTCGGCGTCCAGGACGTGCACGTAACCGGAGGCGGCCCACAGCTCCGCCGTGCGTTGCTTCGCCTGGCCTGGATCGAGCACCACCCGCACGGACGAGAGCGCGAACAGTCCGATGAACGCCGAGTGGCCCTCGAGGATGGTCTGCTGCCCGGTGGAGGTGTCGACCGTGACGGACTCGATGGGCCCTTCGAGCCGCACACCCGCAGGGCTGATCGCGCGGATGCGCATCAGACCCCCACCGCGGGAGCGTGCGTGATGTAGAGGAACTCCTCGGCGTCGCGGCCGTCGTAGCTGCCCTCGCAGATGCCCTCCAGCACGTCGAGGCTGGTGGCGAGGTCGGCGACCACCCCCGGCTCCCCCGTGTACCGCTCGGAGACGACGAAGCGCTGCGCGAGGTAGTTGCGGATCATGCGCGCCCGGCGGACCGTGTTGCGGTCGTTCTCGCCCAGCTCCTCGATGCCGACGATCGAGACGATCTCCTCGATCTCGGAGTAGCGCTGCAAGCACGCGCGAGCAGCGGTGGCCACCTGGTGGTGCCGGTGACCGACCAGCAGCGGGGTCAGCCCGCGCGAGCTCGACGCGAGCGGGTCGATCGCGGGGTAGATGCCGGATGCCGCGATCGACCGGGACAGCACGACCGTCGAGTCCAGGTGGGTGAACGTGGCGACGGCCGAAGGGTCGTCGATGTCGTCTGCGGGCAGGAACACCGCCTGGATCGAGGTGATCGCCGCTCGGGTGGTCGACGCGATCCGCTCCTCGAACCTGCCGATCTCGGCGGCGAGCGTCGGCTGGTAGCCACCGATGATCGGCGCCTTGCCCAGCTGGGTGGACAGCTCCGCGCCGGCCTGGAGCATCCGGAAGACGTTGTCGACGAAGAACAGGACGTCACGGCCGGCGTCGTCACGGAAGTACTCCGCCACGGTGAGCCCGGCGAACGCCGCCTGGATGCGGACCCCGGGGGCCTCGGACATCCGGCCCAGGACGATCACGGTGGAGTCGAGCGCTCCGGACTCGCTCAGCTCGCGGGTCAGCTCCACGCCCTCCCGCCCGCGTTCGCCGACTCCGGCGAACACCGAGACGCCGCCCGTGGTGCCGATCCGGAGCATCAGCTCCTGGATGAGGACGGACTTGCCCACCCCCGCGCCGCCGAACAGCCCGGTCTTGCCCCCGCGCAGGATCGGGCACATCACGTCGATGACGCGTATCCCGGTCCGCACGATCTCGCGCCGGCTGGACAGCTCGGGCAGCGTCGGCGCGGGCCGCGCGATCGGGCGCAGCGCACTGAAGACCAGCGGGCCGCGCTCGTCCGTCGGTTGGCCTCGGGCGTCCAGGCGTCGGCCGAGCAGGCCCTCACCCACCGGGAAGCACATCGGCGCGCCAGTGGTCAGCACCTCCTGGCCGCGCCGAACACCGCTGGTCTCGCCGATCGCGTTGGCCCGGACGGTGTCGAGCCCGGCGTGAGCGACCACCTCGGCGGAGTAGGTACCGGACGGCGCGGAGTACTCGAGCGCGGCGCCGATCTCGGGGAGCTCCTGATTGGCGAACAGCACGTCGAGGATGAAGCCGTTCACCCCCGTGACGGTGCCCCGGCGCACCGACCGGCCGCCGGGGCCGGCCGTGGCCGCGGCGGACGGGGCACCGGGGCCGCCAGCAGACTGGGCGGCGGGGCCGCCAGCAGACTGGGCGGCGGGGCCGCCGATCGGCTCAGTCATCGCGGGCTCCTGTGGTTGTGCGGCGCGTGCGCGCCGCCTGCTGGCTGCTCAGGACGTCGAGCAGCTCGGCCGACTCGGCCGCCATGCGCGCCTTGCGGTAGTGCCTGCGCCGTTCCGTCAAGGTGTCGCGCAGCGCTCGCTTCGACAGGTTCGTCGTCATCCGGCGCATCCCGTACTCGGATGCCACGGCGTGCCGCACCCACGCGAAGAGCTGACCGATGGCGTAGCTGTCCACGAACTGGGCGAGCACCTCCGCGGGCTCCAGCTCGAAGTCGACCACCGGCAGGTTGGCGTCGGGTTCGCGGTGCGGCGGCAGGTGGAGCGGGTACAGCTGGGCGACCCGCGCGGAAAAGGTCACCACGTCCTCGTAGTGCGTGTAGGCGACCAGGACCCGTCGGTTGTGCCCCGAGCGGACGCGGTCCACCGCCGCCGCGGCCAACCCGGCGACCGTCGTGACGTCGACGCCCTCGAGGTCGAGGTCGTACAGGCCCAGCACGCTGCGCTTGCGGTCGGTGAGGTGGCGCATCCCGCGGCTGCCGATGACGAGGTACTCCGCCTCGTCGGCGGACTCGTCGCCGTCGGCCGCGAGGTGCTTCTCGAGAGCCGCGAAGACCTCCTGGTTGTACGAGCCGCACATGCCCATCGACGACGTCACCAGGATGACGAGATCACGATGCCCCCGCCCCTCGGCCTCCACGCTGTAGCGCAGCTCGCCATGCTCGGCGATCTCCGCGATGGAGTGCAGCACCGCATCCGTGTAGGCGCGCACCGCCTCGACCTGCGCCCGGAGCGCCGGCAGGTGCACCATCGCCAGCAGCTCGAAGGCATGCACCACCTGGCTCGTCGCCTCCAGGGAGGAGATCTCGTCGGCCATCGCCTTCAGGGCGGTCGAGCTCACCCGAGCCTCGTCCGGGCGGTCTCGACGATCGCGCTCATGAAAGCGAGGTGCGGCTCGGCCAGCACATCGATCTGCCGCAGGGAGTCCTCGAAGTCCGCGTAGTCCTCCGACTCGGACGCGACCTTGACCAACAGGTCACGAATCAGCGGCATGTCGCGCGGCGGCAGCGCGGCGACGACTCCCTGCTGCAGCGCCCAGAGCAGCACGACGAGCTCGCCCAGCCGGACGGGCTGCCACGCCCGCTGCGCGAGCACCGCACGGACGGCCCGGGCCGCGGCAACCTGGTCCCGCTGGGAGGCGCTGAGGGCGTTGTCGTACATCAGCATCGGCTTGAGCTCTTCGTACACCGCGAGGATGCGCCGCAGACCGCCGGTGAGGCGCGCGACCACGGGGTACTGCGCGTCGCGGCCGATCCGGGAGACCGACGTGCCGAGGTCGATGGGGGGCATCTGACCCTCGTTCGCCAGGGCCGTCGACAGCACGATCTGGCCATCGGTGATCGACATGACGTTCGAAGCGATGTAGCCCGTCACGTCGCCGGACAGGGTGTCGACGAGCGCGAGCATGGTGATCGAACCGCCACCCTTCTGCTCCGTCAGCTGTGCACCCCGCTCGAGCAGGCTGCCGTGCAGGTAGAAGACGTCACCCGGGTAGGCCTCGCGGCCCGGGGTGCGTCGCAGGAGCAGCGAGATCGACCGGTAGGCGTCGGCGTGCGCCGAGAGGTCGTCGAACATGAGCAGGACGTCCTCGCCGTTGTCGCGCAGCTGCTCGGCCAGAGCGGTCGCGTAGTACGGCGCGAGGTAGATCTCCGTGAGCGAGGCGTCCGCCGGGGCGAGGACGACTGTCGTGTACTCCATCGCGCCGCGCACCCGCAGCTGGTCGCACAAGGACGAGACCTCGCTGATCCGCGACCCGAGCGCCACGTAGAGGCAGCGCACCTGCTTGCCGCGCTGGTTGACGATGATGTCCATCACCAGCTGGGTCTTGCCGGTGGCACGGTCCCCGAGGACCTGCTGACGCTGCCCCTTGCCGATCGGGGTGATCGCGTCGATGGCGGCGATGCCGGTCTCCAGCGGCCGGTCGACCCGCGCGATGGACGACAACGCCGGCGGGAGGGAGAACCCCGGCCGACCGACGGTCCCGGTCAGGCGGCGACCGCCGTCCACCGGGGTGCCGGAGGCGTCCAGCACCCGCCCGGCGATGTCGGTGCTGACGGTGGCGGTGAACAGCTGGCCGGTGAGCTCGACCGTCGAACCCTCCCGGACCACCTCGCCCCCGCGGGGCAGCACACCGACACCCACCTGGTCGGCCGTGAGCAGGATGACCACGCCCCGGTGCACCCCGTCGATCAGCACGACGTCGTTGAGCCGGGCCTTGAGCAGGCCCGAGCAGAACACCACGCCGTCGGCCGCCTCGGTCACCGCCCCGAGCTCGCCGTACAGGTCGCCGAGCCCACCGAGGGCTGACTGGGAGAGGTCCACGAGGTCCGTCATGTGCTCACCAACCTTCCGAGGCCCGGCTGTCCGCCGTCCCACGCCGACGTCGTCACGAGCTGGCGGAGCGAGAGGTCGACGTAGCCGAGCTCCGAGTCGACGACGACGCCCGCCAGCAGGTTGCGGTCGACCTCGCAGCGCGCCGACGCGTCGACGCCCGCCTCGGCCAGCAGCTGCCGCACGAGGGCGACACCGTCGTTGCTCGACACCCGCACGACCGGCCGAGCGCCGGATCGCGCGAACAGTGCGCAGCGACGCAGGCGAGCGACGAGGTCCTCCACCGCGGCGTAGCCGTACCGGTGCACAAGCACGGGCGCGGCGTGCCGGAACTGCGCGTCGCAGCCGGCGAGCAACCCGAGCGCGTCCAGCATCCCCGCGGCCTGCAGCGCGGAGTCGCTCGTCGCGAACAACCGCGTGCGCAGCTCGAACCCGCGCACCCTCGCCAGGAACAGCTCGGCAGAGACGAGGAACGCGTCGACCTCCGCCGGGGTCAGTGCGTCGAGCAGCGCCGGGATCTCCCGGTACGGCAGCGCGAGGCTCGCGATGCGGGTGGCGACGATCCTGCCGTGCGTCTCGATCGCCTGGCGGAACAGCGCCTCCTCCGCGTCGAGGTAGCGCGGGATGGCGTCGTCGAAGAGCGACTCGATCTCGCCGCCCGGCTGACCGGCGGCTCCGCCGGCCGGCCGGGCGGCCTCGAGCGCTCGGTCGCGCAGCGCCATGACCTCTTGCTCCAGCACCTCCGACCGGTTGTCCGCATACACGGCCGCGGCCCGCTCCCGGTCCCACGCGGCCCGCAGCTCCTCGAGCCGGTCCCGGGCGTCCTGAAGCTGCGTCGTGAGCTCACGCCGCGCGGCCTCGCTCCCGGCGTACCCCGCCCGGAAGAACGCCAGGTCCGCGTCGTGCGCCCGATCGACCGTGTCGAGCAGCCGACGGGTGAGGGCGGTCGCGGCGAGCGACACGACGACGAGCACGAGGACGACGACGAGCTGAGTCGCCACGTCACTCACGTCCTTCGCCTCCGCGCCCGCACCCGCGCTCACCCGACGAAGGGGTTCAGGTAGAGCAGCACGACGGCGATGGCCAGCGCGAACATCATCAGGACGAGCATCGTGACCAGGCCGATGATCAGGACGCTCATGACGACCCCGCGCGCGCTGGGGTTGCGGCCCAGCGACTCGATCGCGCGCGCCACCGCGTGCCCCTGCCCGATGCATGCGCCGAGCACCCCGAGCCCCACGACCAGTGCCGCACCCAGCACGCTCGCCGCGATGACGCTCTCGTTCATGCGTGCTCTCCCCCGTGTTCGCCCCGATATGCCACGCCGTTCTCCTTATCGGCCGGGCACGGCCGCCCATGAGCCGAACGGATGATGGGCGCTGTCACGGTGCCGACGGCCGGTCGGAGCCCTGCTCAAGGCGGTAGAGGATGGCACCCTCGTCGACGACGACGGCGCGGTAGGCGTACTGCGCAGCGAACTGCCTCTCCGCCGGGCCGAAGCCCAGGGAACCGGTGAAGGTCGCCGCGTCACCGGCCGACAGGACGAACGACGGCGAGACGGTCGTCCACGCGACGTCGTCCGCCGCGTGGAGTGCGCGGCGCTGCAGCTCGACGGCGGGCTGCCCTGCCGCCCAGCCCGGCAGGGTCATCGACACGCGCACCACCGGGTCGGTGATCTCCGCCGTGTCGAGCTCGACCCTCGCGTCGCTCGTGTACGGCACCCGGTCGAGGTCGTACCGGAAGGTTCGCGAGCCCCGGCCGTCCGCGGCGGTGAGCACGAGCTGGCCCGAGATCGTTCGCGCCTGGGAGGCGAAGGGCAGGTCCGGCAGCACCTCGATCCGACCGCCCGACCGCCGGACCACCGCGGCGGGGATCGGGTCGGCGAGGAACCGCGAGTCGTTCAGCTGGACGGCGACGTCGGTGAGGGTGTATTCGTCGGACGACCACTCGTACTGCACGAGGAGCGTGTTCCAGGGCGTGACCGACAACGTCGCCGAGCTCAACCGCGTCACTGCGGGCGTGAGGATCCGCGCCGACGAGCCCAGCTCCAGGACCGTCCCGTCGGCCAGGGTCAGTCGTGCCCGCACCGTGTAGGTCGACTCCGGGTCGAGGTCGGTCAGCCGCAGCGTGGCCGTGCCGGCCGCGGCGAGGTCGTCGGCGGGCAGTGCGAAGGGGCCCAGGTCCTTGGCGCCCAGGCCGAGAAACCCACCTTCCTGGTGGAGGGTGAGCTCCGCTGCGACGATGCCACGCACCGGGGAGTCGAGGCTCGTCGTGACGGTGAACGAGTCGGACTTCACGGCAGCGGTGGCGTAGAGCGCCGAGACGGTCAGGGTCCGGAACCCGCTCTCCTGCGCCGCGGCGAGCTCGACGACGCCCTGTTCGTCCTGAAGGTCATACGACAGCCGCAGGGCGAGCGTGTAGTCGGTGCCCGGCGTCAGGCTGTCGAGCGCCACGCGGCTCGTGCCCGGCGTGAGCCCGACCGCGCGCACCACCGCGCCGTCGGCGTCCCGCAGCTCGAGCTGCGCCGCCCCGACCAACGTGGTCGTGGGGTCGAGGAGCGTCACGGACGCCGATGCCGAGGTCGCCGTCACCTCGATGCCGGCGAGCGCGACCTGAGGCACCTGCCTGCCGTCCACGTGCTCGTCGTTGTACTGCTGGATCGCGTCGAGCAGGGCCCTCAGCTCCTCGATCTGCGCGAGCGTCGGCCCCGACGATGCGGATGCCGCCGCGGAACCCGCGGACCCGGCGGAGCCCGCACCCCTGGCGCCCACGGCCGACCCGGCGGCTGGCGCAGCAGGAGTGGCACCAGTGCCCGCGGTTTCCTCGGGGACGTCCGGCGTCGCCGAGACGGTCGCCTCGGGCGTCGGGCTCTCGCTGTCGAGGACGGACATGGCGTTGTCCGTCCCCCCGAAGGACGTCAGGTCGATGTCCGCACCGTCTGAGCGGTACAGCTCGGCGGAGACGTCGAGCACGTGCTCGGCGTCCACCACGAGCACGACGTGCCCCAGGTAGCGCCGCCGGGTCCCGTCGCCGGACAGGAGGGTCGCCGAGCCGGAGCGGTCGACCAGGATCTGGGTGTCGGTAGTGCTGCCCTGCGCGACGTCGTCGACCCACACCGTTGCCGCGGCAGGCAGGAAGTACCGACGGATGCCCAGGCGCAGCACCGTCTGGCTCGTGACAGCGGTCCCGTCGGCGGCGAGGTAGCCGTCGTCCGCATGCGTGAGCAGCGTCCGGGAGTCGAGCGCCGTCGGGCGTCCGTCCGGCGCCACCGCGACGGCCCCGGCGGTGAGCAGCAGGCGCTCGTCCTCGTAGCGGACGGGCGCACCGAGGTCGAGCGCCACGGTGGCGCCGCCGTCCCGCTGCAGGTGCTGGGAGCCGTCCCACGATGCGTACAGCACCTCCCCGGGGTGGACCTGCACCGTGTCCTGGGCGACGCCGAGGGTGGTCCCCTCGCCGTCGACCTGCACCTCGTCGATCCGGACCTTGGCGTCGGAGGCGAAGGCCACGACGGTGGCCGACACGGTCGCGGCCACGACCAGGACGCCGGCCAGCAGCCACACCCCGAGACGGCCCGGCCCGCGCCGGCCGTGCCCGCTCGCGCCCGTCACGACGTCGCCCCGGCCAGCATCGCCGCGAGGGTGCTGCCTGCCGCCGAGGCGACCCGGTGTCCGTTGTCCGTGACTTCGAGCTGCATCGCCTGGTTCGTATCGGCTGGCAGCGCGAGCAGCACAGGGGAAGCGAGGGACGCCCGGGTCACCACAAGAACGACCGAGTCGAACGCACCGGTCGGCGATTTCAGCGTGAACGTCGCCGGGTCATCCTTGAACGCCGCCGGGTCGAACGTCACCTGCAAGGCCGTCCCCTGCATCGCGAGCGTGACCGGCACGCTGTCACCACCGATGTACCGCAGGGGCACCGTCGACTCCTTCAGGGACGTGTACGAGGTCGGGGCTCCAGCGGTCTGCGTGTAGGTCAGCGTGACGCGCCCCACGTAGTAGCCGGAGTAGGACTGCGCCGTGCCGAGCGTGAACGACCTCGACACGTCAGTGGTCACAGTCGCCGCGGTGCCGCTCGTGCGGCTGCCGAGTGCGCTCAGGATGTCGACCGTGTCGACCACGATCGGGCTCGGCAGGGTCCCGCTCGAGGCCGCTGCCTCGTACGCATCCTTGCCGTACTTCACCAACGAGAGCGTGGCACCCGTGATCACGCCGCTGCCAGGGACGATCTTCGTCGCGTTGACCGTCACCGTCGTGCCGCTGGTCGCCACGGTGACAGCACTCGTGGTCGCGTACCTCTTGTCGGTGGTGAAGCTCAACGCCCCAGCGGTCCAGGTCCACGCGCCGGCCTGGGTCAGGTTGTCGACCACCACCGTCGGCGTGATCGAGTAGGTCGTCCCGGGCTGCAGCGAACCGGCGACGTCGAGCGTCGTGACGCGCCCTGAGTCGAGCACCCGGTCGGTGCCGCCGATTGCGCTCATCGAGTCCGTGAAGCCGGCCGTCGTGACCACGGTGGTGGTGCCCTGCCTGACGGTCCAGACCGGCGTGACGTTCCCCGCGCCGCACAGCATCATGCCGGCGTTGTCGGTCAAGGTGACCTGGAACGAGACCTGGGACGTGGCCACGGACCGGACGACCACCGACGAGGCGTTGCCGCCCAGGGCCGCGAAGTTCTTGTTGACCGCGCCGACGACCTTCGAGGGGACCGTGGCCAGCGACGTGTCCAACGAGGCGACGACGACATAGTTCTGGCCGGCCAGGAAGTTCTTGCTCTTGCCGTCGGCGGTGCGCATGGGCAGCGTCGAGGCGACGCGGTACACGGACGGCCGGACGCCGACCGGCTGCTTCGGGGCGGCGTCCTTATAGCTCCAGACGGGCGTCTTCCCCGAGACCAAGGTGGTGATCGTCCCGTCGGTGATCGCGGCCGCCAGCGTCGCGTCGCTGCGCGAGCCGAGGTCGACGGCGCGGTAGAACCGGTACGTGACGGAGCCGGTGACGTCCGACTTGTCCTCGAACTCGATGGCGGTCGTCACCGCCGGGTCCGCGCACCGCGCGGTCCAGCTGTAGGTCGGGCCGCTGGTGAGCATCGGCTCCGACTTCGACGTCGTGATCCGCACGCTCGCCTGGCCGCCGCTCGTCCACGCGAGCGGGGCGCCGGTCACCACGGAGGTGCCGTCCGGCTGCCGCACCCCGAGGCCGTAGCTCCCGATCACCCGGAGCTCGTAGGTGGTCCCCGCGGCGAGGCCGGACACCGTGACCGGCGTCGACGGGGCGAGGGCCGTGGTGCGCGTGATCCGGTCGTCTGCCGCGGTCGTCGCAGACAGGCACGTCGACGCGGGGTACGACGGGTCCCCCGCTCTGGTGAGCACGGGTTCGCCAGCGACGACCTCGTACGCCACGACGCAGGTCGAGTAGGAGGTCCGTGTGCCCTCGACGACGGGCACCGCCGTGTGGTTGGGGTCGGTGACTGCCACCGTGAGCTGCACGCGGGTGTCGGTGGGGATCCCGGACGACGCGAGGGTGCCCACGCTCGGTGCCGCGAGCGTGCGCAGCTCGAGGCCGGCCTGGTCCCGGGTCACCGACAGGTGCCCCGCCGCGAGCACGCTGAACGACGTCGCCGGCACCGAGGCCGACGCCAGGGAGTTGCCCAGCGCGCTGAACGCCACACCCGTCGCGGTGTGCCAGGTCCACGAGCCGTCCGGCTGGCGCAGGAACGTGCTGCCGTAGGGAGCGTCGCACGGCCCCTCGACCAGCCCGGAGGACGACAGCAGGCACAGGCCGGACTGCACGTTCCTCAGCTGGACGCCGACGAGGTCGCCCTCGGCGTCCGTCGCGGAGGCCAGCACCTCGAACGCGGTGCCGGCCGAGGTGGACAGCACGGGACGAGCGCCGGTACCGCCGACGCTGAACACGTGCTGCATCGGGTCGGTCGCGGACGTGCGCGCCAGGTCCAGGTAGACGAGGTCACCGGTCCGGGCGGGGTTCGTACCGCCGATCGTGCCGGCCCGGTAGTAGGCGTCGGCAACAAGCCGCACGGTGCGCAGCGAGCCGTCGTGCTGCAGCTCCCCGGCAGGGAGCGCGAACGTGCTGGGCACGAACGCCTCGCCCGTGGTGCGTCGGGAGACGTACGAGGCGGTCGTCGACGAGGGTGCGGCAAGCACCTGGTAGCCCGTGCTGAGCACCGTCGAGGCCAGCGTCGACCCGGCCGGGAGAGCGCCGGGGTCGAGCCTGGCGGTTGCCGTCTGGGCCGGCGGGCTCGCCGACGTGGAGACGGTCGCCACCGAGAGCGCGCCGAAGACGCCGTCGGCCCCCTCGGAGGCCATCGGAGGCAGGTAGGTGCGCTGGAGCACCCCCTGGGTCACCGGTTGTGCGTCGATCAGGGCGTAGCTCCCGGCGACCTGGACGCTGACGCCGGCGGTGCCGGTGATAGGCAGGTCGAGCGAGACCGACCTCTGGGTGCGCAGCGCCTCGCGCTGCTCCGCGGTGAGCGGGACGACGACGGCGGCGCGACCGTCGACGGTCCAGGTGATCCGCACGGGGTCGGCGACGTCGAAGAGCACCGAGCCGTCGGGGTCGGCGACCCGCACCCGCAGCGTGGTGCCGTCCGCCGACCGGGACAACCACTCGAGCTCGGCGGACACGGTGGTCCGCGCGATCGTCACCTCGCCCGGGAACGGCTCGTTGGACAGCTGGATGATCGTGCCGGTGTCGTAGTGGTCGTCGAAGCTGACGACCGCTCGCGTCCAGTACGTCTTGCCGTGCCCGGCCCCGGCGATGGTCGAGACGTCGAAGGTGGCGGCGCTGGTGAGCTGACCCTTGGCGACGGTCGCCGAGGCCAGCGGGGCACCCGGGTCGGCGTCGCCGACGGGCCGGTCACCCGCGAACAGCTGGTAGACGATCCGCGTGAGGGTTCCGTGCGGGTCCGTGTAGCCGCTCAGCCGCGTGCGCACCTGGTCGCCGTCCGCGCTGATGCTCACCCGCGTCGCCGTCGGCGCCGTCGCGCGGGCGTAGAACGACGTCGCGCCCACGTTGACCAACGGCACCACGTTGACGCCGTCCGTGCCGTTCTCGAACTTGACCTGGTAGCGCTGGTTGGGGACGAGTCCCTCGAACAGCCGCCAGTCGTTGCCCGGGGCCGTCAGCTGGGCGATCTCGTCCGCGTTGAGGACCACGGTCGACACCTTGGTGCCGGCGCCGCCGTACAGGTACAGGGACAGCTCGACGCGCGTCAGCGCGCGCGCCTCCGCGCTCAGGGTCGCGGTGACCCGGGCCGACGTCGTCGTGACGTCTTCGCTGCGCGGCGTGAGGAACGTGGCCGTCACCGGCGCGACCTCGAGGGTGCGGTACGGCGTGGTGGAGGTACCGATGCCGACGCGCACCGGCCCGTCGCCGAGGTTGTACGTGGCCGTGATCTCGACCTGGTACGCGGTGGACTTGGTCAGTCCCGTCAGGTGCAGCGTGCCCGTGATGCTCTGCTGCGTGAGGTCGAGACCATCGAGGGTGACGGTCCCGACCGGCTGGTCGCTGATCCGCTGCCCCGAGGCGTCGACCTCGAAGACGGCTGCGACGGGGGGCGTGGCCAGCAGGGAGAGGTCGGTGTTCGTGATCGCGTAGTTGACGTCGAGCCAGGCGGGCGCCGCCTCCTTGAGGGCGAACACGGCCGCCGGGGCTGAGCGGGACACGACGTCGACCGGCTCCGACGGGCTCGACGCGACCTGGTAGTCCTCGAACAGGTCGTTGCCCGTGACCACGCCCACGAACACGTAGTCGCCCTGCCCCATCGACGCCGGCAGCGGCAGGGTGGTCGGGAGGTGGGTCGCATCGCCGGCGACGCTCACCGAGGCCTTGACCGTGGCCAAAGTGCCTCGCTGCGCGTAGTCGATCGCCTCGAACGCGACGTAGCGGACCTGCCGGACCGTGCTGTCGGGGTCGTCCAGGCCGACCGCGCTGAGGGTGAACACCTTGCTGCGGGCGTCGAACGTCGCCTCGACCGACTCGAAGGTGGCCCGCCGGGCCGCCGTCTGCAGCACCGCGCTCCAGGTCGACGTCAGGTGGGCATCACCGATCCCGGCGTGGTCGACCCGAAACACGTAGGAGTGTGCGGGGTCGAGGCCGTCCACGGTGACCACCGCCGAGCGGGAGTCGGAGAGCAGGTCAGCGACGTCGACGTCGACCGTGCCGCGTGCGCCACCTGTCCCCGACCCGTTGTCGGCCCACGACAGCCGCAGGCTGTCCAGCCCGGTCGGGGCGGTCGGGGCGGTCGGGGCCGTCAGAGTGAACTGGATCCGGTCGGCGGTCCGGGACACGTTGCGCGCGGTCAGGCTCAGGGTTCCGGGCTGCACGAGCCGCTGAAGGTAGACGACCTCAACGGGAGCGCCCGCCGAGTCGACGTAGGTGCCGCGCGCCTCGACCACGTAGGTGCGACCCGGCGTCAGGGATCCCGACCGCCACGGGAGCGCCTCGGTGAGCAGGTCGACGGTGGTGGCGGGCTGGTCGGCCCCCTGGAGCGTGACCGTCAGGGTCAGCCCCTTCAGCCGATGCGCGCCGTCGACCACTGTTCCGTCGACCAGCACGCCGAGCGCCTGGTCGGCCGAGGCCGTGAGCATCACCTGGGGCGTCAGGACGTCGGCAGCGAAGGTCGGCAGCGACGTCGGGAGGGGTGCGCCCGGCGTGCCCGACGACCCGGAGCCGGTCACCCCGGCCGTAGCGTCGCCGCCGGCGGATCCGGCGGCCCCGGCGTCCTCAGCGGGCGCCTCGGCCGCGGCCGAGGCCGACGGGGTGGGCGTCGGCGTCGGGGTCCCCGGGAGCGCGACCTCCCCGCGGTCCGCGGCGGACTGGGGATCCCCGTCGGGGTCGACGAGAAGCCGCGTCAGCTCCATTGGTGCCGCGTCGACGGTGGCGAGCAGCTGCTCCGAGTCCCAGCGCACGACGGCGCCCGTCGAGTCCAGCCGGGCGAACAGGCCGCCGGTCGTCACGTGGTCCGCGCAGACCCTGGCCTCGCACACGCGCACCCGCTCGGCGTCCGGCAGGACGACGACCAGCGACCCGGTCGCGAGGGTCGCCACCGGCTCGTCACAGCTCGCGCCCGTGCACAGCAGCGCCGAGTCCAGCAGCAGGTACCGCTCCGCGGCGAGCTTGACGACGGTGCCGGGGGCGAGCGTCGTCGGCTGCGCGCCCTCGCCCGAGGGCGTCGACAGGAACCCGTCCAGGCCCTGCGCCTGCAGGGCGGACCCCGCGGGCAGGTCCGTGAGCGACTGGTCCGGCGCGATCGCAACCGACCTGCCGAGCAGCGTCGTGGTGGAGTCCGACAGCTGCAGGATGCGGGCCTCGTCGATCGGCGACGGGCGGTGGCCGACGACGAGGGCGGCCGTCGGCGCTGCCGTGTCGTAGCTGGCCCCCCGCGGGAAGTCCACGACGGTGCCGTCGGCCGCGTAGGTGTAGCCCGCCGAGGGCGCCGAGTAGCCGCTCGGCGTACCGAGCACCGACTGCACCACCACGACGATGGCGACAGCGACGAACGCCACCGCGGCCATGACGCCGTACACGACCTTGAACATCAGACGATCTCATCTCGACGGGGGTCAGCGGGATCTAGGAGGGCACGGCGGCTCAGGGGGGCGTGGCGACGGCGCCGGGAGTACCACCCGGCGCCACCGACGGCGCCGACGCCGATCAGGCCGCAGGCGGCGAAGGCGAGGGCCTGCCCGAGGTTGCCCCACTGCGCGTACAGGGTGGCGGGGCCGGTCACCCGGGTGCCGGCGTCGCCGAGCGAGAAGGCCGTGCCCGAGCCGTCGGCCGCGGTGTTCCACCCGGTCAGCCAGAACCCCTCGGCGACGGGTGGGTCGACCTCGTCGACCGTGTCGCCGTACGCGACCTTCGCGGCGACCGGGTGCGGGCCCGGGACCGCCTTCGGGCGCCCGTCCTGGCCGGCGCCGGGGTTGGTGTCGAACGAGACCGTGAACTCCCGGCGCTGCCACTGCGCGTACAGGACGGTGCTCTGGGTGACCGGGTCGTCCGCACCGAAGCGGTAGAAGTCGTCCGGACCGGTGGCCACCGGGTGCGGCGACCAGCCCATGAACACGTGCGAGTACGGAGCGGCCAGCGGGTCGTCGGGACGGTCGTCGGCGCTCAGGGCGAGCCCGTACGTGGTGAACTCCTGCGGTGCGGCGTACGCGGTGCCGTCCGGGGTCTGCACCGCCTGCGGACCGGTGGTGAAGTCGTCGTCGGACGTGCCCGGCGGGGCCGTGCCGAGGTCGAAGGTCACCGTCAGGCGGGCGGTCGACCAGGCGGCGACCAGGTCCAGGACGCCCCCCGGGGAGGCCGGCGCGGTCGTCTCGCCCGGCACGACGACGACGCCGTCCGCCGTCCGCCAGCCCTCGAGGTCCAGGCCTGCGACCACCGGTGCCGCGTAGCCGGCCGGTGTGGGGACGACGCTCCCGTACGCGACCGTGCCGCCGTTCGTGGGGGCGTCGACGCGCACCCGGTCGGTCACGACGCCGTCCGGCAGGTTCAGGTGGTACTCGACGCGATACGCGTCCCGGCTCCAGGTCGCGCGCCAGGTGAGGTCCGCTGCCGGCATCGTCGCCGCGCCGTCGAGCACGGGGCACGGGCCGACGACGCAGGTCCAGCCGGTGAAGGCAAAGCCGGTGGCGGTGGGCGCGAGGCTGCCCACCGGCAGCGCGTCGACCAGCCGGCCGGTGTATGCGACGCCGCTCACCGAGGAGCCGGAGCGGTGCCACGGGTTGGTCCCGGCCGCCAGGTCGTCGGTGGACGGGACATCGGCGCCGGCGCCGCCCGCGAGCAGCGTCACCTGGAAGGTCGCCGGCACCCAGGTCGCCGCGACGACGAGGTCGGACCGGACGCGCTCACCGGTGAGGTCGAACTGCTCCCAGCTGCCCTCGCGCAGGACGCCCCAGCCGGACGTGCCCCAGCCGGACGGACCGGTGACAGCGGCGTCCGCCCCGGAGTCCGCCAGCCGCGATCCGTGGTCCACGCACACCACATCGGCCTGGGCGGCCCCCGCACAGGCGTCGTTGCCGCCCTTCGTCACGACGAGCGTCACCTGGTCGGCGCCGGGGGCGAGCGTCCGGCCGGTCCCGTCGAGGACCTGGACGTTCAGCACTCGTACCCGCCAGTGCGCGTGCAGATCGACCGAGCTGGCCGGGTCCGCCCATACGGTGCCGGCGCTCACCTGCCGCCCGCCGTCCGGGTCGGTCCACCAGCCGGTGAAGTCGTACCCCGGACGCTCCGGGCGGGGCAGGTCGGTCAACGGCGTGCCGTACGTCGCCGTGACGACGGCCTGGGGCTGCCCGAGGACGCTCGCGCCGGCGCCGGGACGCAGCACGAGGGTCGTGCGCACCGCCTCCCACTCGGCGTAGAGGGTGACGTCGGCGGGCGTGCTCCACGTGCCGGTGGCCCCGGGGACGAAGGCCGCGCCGGTGGTCTGGTCCGCGGCGGCGTCGTACCCCGAGCGCCAGGACAGCAGCCGGAAGCCGGTCCGCGTCGCCTGGGGCAGCGGGCCGTACACCGCGCCGAAGGTGACGACGAGGGTCGTCGGGGCGTCGACCCTGCCACCGAGCGCATTGAGCTCCACCGTGTACGACCGCGGCGTCCAGCGGGCATAGACCACCACGTGCGTGCCGTCGAGAACCAGCCGGGTCCAGACCGTCGCGGCGGTGAGGGGGGTGTCGTCCTCGTCCGTGCCCAGGTCGCCGTCCGGCAGCCACCACCCAGCGAAGTCGTGCCCGACGCGGCTGGTCGCCACCCCGTCGAGGTCCGGCGAGCTGCCGAGGGCGACCGTCACGGACCGCGTCACCGCAGTCCCCCGCGGGCGTCGAAGTCGATGACGACCTCGACGGGACGCCAGTGCGCGACGAGGTCGAGGTCGGCGAGGGAGAGCGAGTCCGCCGTGAGGCCTGCCGTGTCCGTGTACGGGGTGACCCCGGGCACGTACACCTTTCCGTCGGCCGTCCGCCACCCGGTGAAGACCGAGCCGACGCGGGCCGGGGTCGGCAGGGCACCGGGGCAGGCCGGGTCCGCGACGCCGGCGCACACGGGAAGCCCGAACGTGACGCCGCCGACGATGTCGGCCACCGCGGCGCCGTCGTGCAGGTGGAGGTCCCCGACCAGCGGTCGCCACGTCGCAGCGAGCTGCCAGCCGAACAGCTCGCGATCACCGGTCCAGGCATACCCGCCGTCGGGTACCGGGGTACCGGCGGGCTGCTCGGACCAGCCGTCGAACCGGTAGCCGAGCCGGGCCACCGTGAGCGTCGCGGGCGTGCCTTCGACGGCGGAGACCGACCGGTCCGCGATCGTCACGGACGAGCCGGCGTCGGGGCGGCCCGTCGCGGGCAGCGCTCCGGTCGTCGTCCCGCCGGCCGGGTCGACGACGAGGGAGCCCCGGTGGACCCACCGGGCCGTCAGAACGAGGGTGTAGTCGGTATCGGTGCCCCGACCCACCACTCCGGTTCCGCCAAGGTTGGCCCAGGTCAGCGGGGTACCCGCTGCGACCCGCGCGACGGGCGCACCCGCCTCGGTGGTGTACCAGCCCGCGAAGACGTACGGGTCGGGGTGCGCGGGCGGCGCGAGGGCAGCGAGGTCGGGCCAGGTCATGGCCGAACCGGCGCTCACGCCGTACGCGACGACGGCGCCTGGCGGCGGGGTGGGCGCGCCCTGGTAGGTGCCGCCCGCGAGGGCCAGGCTCACGGCGAAGGTGGCGGGGCGCCACTTGGCGTGCAGCGTGCTGGCGGCGGTCGAGGCCTGCGTGTAGCCCATCGACCCGGGCAGGTACGTCGTGCAGCCGCCGAGCACTGCGCCCGACCGGGAGGTGCACCACGCGACGAACACCTGACCCTCATTGCTGGGTGTCGGCAGCTGCACGGTGCTGCCGTAGGCCACGGCACGCGTCTGCACGGGTTCGCTCGCCGGACCGGCCCAGCCGGCGACGGTCCCGCCGTTGGCGTCGAGAGTCAGGGGCGCCTGCACGGGCACCCAGACGGCGTGGAAGGTGCTCGTGAGCGTGGGTACCGGCGTGGTGGTGAGGTCGACCGCGGCGGCCGGGTCCGTCGTGGCGCTCGGCCCCCAGCCGGCGAGCGTGTGGCCGAGGCGGGAGACGGCGTCGGCCGACGAGCCGACGAAGCCACCGAGGTACTGGTACCGCACACGGTTGCGCGTCGAGGAGTCGCCGTCGAACCGACCCCCCTCGGGTGCCAGGGTGATCATCGTCGGGCGGATCACCGCCGCGTCGACGTCGTCGAACTGGTAGGCGCTGGTGCCGGTCCCGGTCGGCGCGCCGCGGGCCTTGGAGGGATGCACCCCGGAGGTCGTCGCGTACGCCTGGTCGGCCCTCGGCGTCGGGGAGGACACCCCGGCGCCCACCCCCGGGCTCGGGTGGAACCTCGCTGAGGGAGTCGTCGGCTCGCCCGACGGGTCCGGGGTCACCAGCAGGGAGAACCGGACGTCGACGGGAGTAAGGGAGTCCAGGTAGATCGCCCACGAGCCGTCCGCGCCCGTCGTCACCGGGTCACTCACGGCGACGCCTGCCCGGAAGGCCTGCACGACGCCGCCGGGCCACCCCTCGTCTCCCGCGCTGCTCGCCCCGCTGCGGTCCGCGTCGAGGAAGACCCGGCCGGCGACCACTCCGGTCCGCAGCACCATCCGCACCGGCTCGGTCCTCGCGTAGCCGTTGTACGTGGGCACGTCGCGGTACACCCGTGCGGAGAAGAGGTTGCTGGCACCGGCGAGCTCGAGCAGCTCGGACGCGGCGTGCGGCACCGTGAGAGTGAGGTCGACCGTCACCACCGCGCCGGCGGGGAGCGACTCGTTGAGGGCGACGTGGACCATCCGGACCTGCGCGGCGTCGGCCGAGACCCACGAGTGGTAGTCCGACCCGGCCCCCGACTGGGCCACGGTGGCCCACGCGTAGCGGGAGCCACGGGCGTCCGGCGCGCTGTTGGTCGTGGCGTACCCCACCGAGACCGCGTTCGTGGCGAGGCCGTCGGCGGTGACCGTGACCGGCGCGGTCAGCGCGAGGGACCAGCCGAACGGCGCCGCCTGCAGGTCGCACGGCTTCGTGAAGGCGTCACAGCCCCCGCTGCTCCCCGTGTAGGGCGTCGACTCGCCCTGCTTGGGGACAGGGATCCAGACGTGCGTCGTCCCGGTGGACGCCGCACCCGCCACGTTGCGCAGCACCACCCGCATGCTCACCGCGTCGTCGGCGATGGCGCTCGCGTCGACGACGGTGGTGCCCGTCCCCGAGGCCGCGTCGTAGCCCGAGCCGAAGGTCAGCCCTGCATCGGTGGACGCGACGAGCGCCGCCGACAGGTCGAGCGCCGCGCGGAAGTTGTACGGAGCGGTGTGCACGTCGGGTGCACCGAGACGCGCCGCGGTCGAGACGTCGTGCACGTCCGAGACGCACCCGCCACCGACGCAGTCGAGGCCCTCGAAGCCGAGTGCCGCGTACCGCTCGGCCGGTTCGACGGTGGTCGCCACGGTCGCGGCCACACGGAAGCCGAAGGTCACCTGCGGGCACGCGTCCTGGACCAGCAGGGTCGAGCCCGAGGCGCGGCACACCAGGGGCGAGGTGGAGGCGACGTCGTAGTAGGCGAACGTCGTGCCGCCGCCGACGTACGTGCGCTTGGTGATCGCGAACGGCCCGCCCGGCTGGTCGGCGCGGAACGTCGAGCCCCCGGACGTCACGAGGACCTGGACCGGGTCGACGACCACGTCGCCGACCTCGAACAGGTAGGCGTGGAACACGCCCGACAGGTACTTCGGGCCGCCCGTCCCCGGGTCGCCACCCTGGTAGGCGAGGGTGACTCCCGTGACGGCGTCGCCGGCGTTGAGG
This sequence comes from Pengzhenrongella phosphoraccumulans, assembly GCF_045689905.1. NCBI lineage: Bacteria > Bacillati > Actinomycetota > Actinomycetes > Micrococcales > Pengzhenrongella > Pengzhenrongella phosphoraccumulans. The sequence goes on from NZ_CP144210.1 coordinate 1,122,302, forward strand.
TACGCGGGAAGTCCGGAGAGCCGCACGGCCCCGCTGCCCATCTCGGCGTGGGCGGCGGGTCGCAGCTCGTGCCGTGACCTCACCGTGCACCGTCGGGCGTCGGTCGCGCGGTCGCCGCACGCCAGCGTCCCGTTGACCAGCAGGGGTGCGTTGTCGCTCGGGTGGTACGGGTGCACCAGCGTGTAGCTGAGCTCGTAGTCCATGCCGTTCGCGTAGTCCGCCTCGGGGCGCAGCGCGGTGCCCTGCACGAGGATGCGCGAGTCGGCGAGCGAGGACCCACCCGTGACCACCGAGCCGACCGGCCACGAGCGGGCGTAGGTGAAGGTCAACGACGTGAGGTACTGGGCAGAGGTCCCGCCGAGGCCGGTCACGGTGACCTTCGTGCTCGTCGCGCCGACGGCGGACGCGACGGAGGCCACGGTGCGCTGCCCCGACGGGTTGCCGGCGGCGTCCGAGGTCGTGGCCGTCACCTCGACGAGTCCGCACGCCGACGACCCGCAGGACGAACCCGTCTGGGCGGCGGGGTGCCGGATCGTCATGGCGGTCACACCGACCGTGCCTGGCGAGTCGTTGCTCACCGTCACCGTCAGCGCGTCGCTGGCCGCCGAGCCGGTGTTCTCCAGGTACACGGCGTCGAGCCAGTTGACCGGCTGGTTCGGGTAGACCTCGTTCGGGCCCTGGGCGAGGGGCCGCACGGTGAAGGCCGGGGCCTGGTACCCCCGACGGTCAGGGTGGGCGTGCCTCCCCACGTGCTCAGGCCCGCAGTCTCGGTGCTGCCGTCCAGCGCGGTGGTCGAGATGCCGCCGGTGCCGTCGAGCTGGGCGTCGAGCGCGGTCAGCGCGGGCGTCAGCACATGGTCGACGCCCGACGCCTTGGTGACGTCGTAGGTGTAGGTGACCGTGATCGCCGTCGGCGCCTGGTGGACCAGCTGTTCGACCTTGAGGTGCTGCCAGCCGTCGGTCCGGCACCCGCCCACGGGAGTGACCCGGTAGCCGTTGCCGTTGACCGCCCAGTCGGCGTAGGAGCACGCGACGCGCAGCCAGAACGTCCGGTCGAGGACGGCGGCGGCGTCGTCGTCGATCCCGAGCCCGTCGGCGACGCGGACCAGGGTCACCCCCTGCGTCACGGTGCCCGAGGTGGCGGTCAGGGTCTTGGAGGGATCCGAGTAGGCCACCCGGTACGACGGGGTGTCGGTGACCCGCACGCGCCCGACCTCCGCCGTCTGGACGGTCCGTCGCTGCGCCACGTCGTCGAGGTAGCTGGTCGTGGCGACCACCGGCGCTCCCGCGTGGGGCGAGGCCGCGGGAACCAGCACGGAGTCGACGGTGCCCGGCCCCGCGCCGAACGCCAGGTCCGCGGCCACTTTGATCGTCACCGCGGCCGACGTCGTGCCCTCGGCGAAGGTGTAGGTCACCGTCCCGGTGGGCAAGGTGGTGGACGCGGGAGTCCCGGTCCCGGCGAGCCCGCCGTAGGTGAGCGTCTCGACGTCCGGCACGTAGGTGCCGGCGACGACCACCCCCTCGAGGGCGTCGCCGAGCCCGGCACCCGTGTACGTCCAGCTGTTGGCGGTCGGCTTGAAGCCGGGCAGGTCCGCAGCGGTCACGACGTTGCGCAGCCGGATCGACAGGGTCGGCTCGTTGACCGCGTCGGAGTCCGCCGGAAAGGTGGCGACCACCTGCACGGTCTTCGGGGCGACCCGCAGGTCGCCGAAGTCGTACGCGAACACGTCCCCGGCGACGACTGCGCTCAGCACGCCATCCGCGTCCTGCAGGCAGAGGAAGTCGACCCCGGTGGTGCAGGGGCCGCCGTTCCCGGCGGCCCACGCGGGCGCCGAGGGCGCCAGCACCCACGTCGCGCTACCTCCGACGACGGCGCCGACGAGCCCGATCGAGACCCATGAGCGCCACCCGAGCGGGCCTGCGTGCCGGCCGCGGCCCGAGGGACGAAGGGTCCGCACCACGCGTGCGCGCCATCCGCGCGCGCGCGGGAAGGCCGGGCGCGCAGCAGGACGACCGTGCGGCCCCCCGTCGTGGTCACGCCCCGAAAGCGGCGGGCCCACTCGCACCACCGGCTTCAACCTCAAGCCGAACCGGACCGACCTGCGGCGAGGCCGCCCAGGAAACCAGGAGCCGCATCCTGGACCTGGACCTGAGCGGGCGGCGCTGCGACGCCGGTGAGGAACTTGTGGTTGCGGGCGCCCTGACCTCGTGCCCGACGCGACTCCTCGGTCGACCGCCTCAGGTCCGAGGGGACGTTCGGGTCGCGACGGCGGGGCGGCGCCGGCGCCGCCGTCAGCTTCCTGAGGTTGAGGCGCGCGTCGTCGACGATCTGCTCGGGGTCGGCGCTGCCGCGGGCGGACACCGACACCCCGGAGCGGACGGTGGGCCAGCGCACGCGGGACAGGTGCGCCGGCAGCTGGGTCGGGGTGTTCGCAGCAGTGGTGATCACCTGGCGCAGCGTCTCGACCTCGGAGCCGACCCGATGTGCCGCCGTGTCCGGCATCACGCCGAGCACGACGATCTCGCCACCGCCGACGCGACCGACGAAGGCGCCGACGGGCGCGGCCTTGACGATCTGCGCGACCACCTGGGCGACGACGACGTCACCGGCCGCCCGCCCGGCTATCTCGTTGACGACCTCCAGCCCCTCGGCCCGCAGCACGACGGCGACCAGACGGTAGGTGGTGTGGACGATGGTGTTGCACCAGGCCTCGAGCGTGAGGTCCAAGGAGTCGCGGTTCATGACCCCGGAGATCGGGTCGCCGGCTGCGGCGTCCTGGAAGGCGCGGACCACGTGGCCGAGCAGCTCCGCGGCCGGCACCCATCCCCACACCTCGCCGCGGACGACGAGGTCCGGCAGGGGCGAGCCGCATCCGGCGAGCTGGCGGGCGGCCGTCAGCACCGTGGTGTCGGCGTCGACCACAAGCGCACGGCCCGTCACCAGGTGCCGGGCCTTGCGGAAGGCCGACCCGAAGACGTGACCCATGTCGGGGCTCAACCGCTCTCGCGTCAGCGTGCCGACGGTGTCGGCATCTGGCTCGTCAGTGACGACCAGAGCCTGCAGCTCGGGCTGGTCCCGCAGGAGCCGCAGAGCGGTCGGCGCGGGGGAACCGCTGCGCACGATCCCCGCCGGGCGGGCGATCGACCCGATCGCCGGCGACGCCGGCTCGGCGCCCACGACCGGCACATCGACGAACGGCGGCAGGGGTCGGGACACCTGTGCTGATCGGCCGTCCAGGACCCGGTGTGAGTGACCCACTGGGGTGTCACCTGATCGGTCCAGCCGAGGTCCCGTGCAGCGAGCACCCGTGGGGTCTCCCCCGGCGGTCTGGGGACCAAGAACCGCAGGTGACCAGGGCTACACGTTGAAGCGGAACTCCACCACGTCGCCGTCGGCCATCACGTAGTCCTTGCCCTCGATGCGGGCCTTGCCGGCCGCGCGGGCCGCGACGATCGAGCCGGTCTCGAGCAGATCCTCGAAGCCGATGACCTCGGCCTTGATGAAGCCGCGCTGGAAGTCGGTGTGGATGACGCCGGCCGCCTGCGGGGCGGTCCAGCCGCGGTGGATGGTCCAGGCGCGCGTCTCCTTGGGCCCGGCCGTGAGGTAGGTCTGCAGACCGAGCGTGTGGAAGCCGACCCGCGCGAGCTGCTCCAGGCCGGGCTCGCCCTGGCCGCTCTCGGCGAGCATCTCGGCGGCCTCGTCGGGCTCGAGCTCGACGAGCTCGGCCTCGAACTTGGCGTCGAGGAACATCGCATCGGCCGGCGCGACCAGCGTGCGCAGCTCGTCCTGCATCGCGGTGTCGGCCAGGCCGGCGTCGTCGGTGTTGAAGACGTAGATGAACGGCTTGGAGGTCATGAGCTGCAGCTCGGCGACGCGGTCCGGGTCGAGGCGCGCGCCCGCGGCGCCCTGGGCGAGCGTCGTGCCGGCCTCGAGCAGCTTCTGCGCACCGATCGCCGTGTCGAGCAGCTCCTGGGGGGCCTTCTTGCCGCGGACCTCCTTCTCGAGGCGCGGGATCGCCTTCTCGAGGGTCTGCAGGTCGGCGAGGATCAGCTCGGTGTTGATGGTCTCGATGTCGTCCTTCGGCGAGACCTTGCCCTCGACGTGGATGACGTCGGGATCGGCGAACGCGCGGGTGACCAGGCAGATCGCCTCGGCCTCGCGGATGTTGGCGAGGAACTTGTTGCCGAGCCCCTCCCCCTCGCTCGCGCCGCGCACGATGCCCGCGATGTCCACGAAGGACACCGTGGCGGGCAGGATGCGCTCGCTGCTGAAGATCTTCGCGAGCTGGGCCAGGCGCGGGTCCGGGAGCGGGACCACGCCGACGTTCGGCTCGATCGTCGCGAACGGGTAGTTCGCGGCGAGAACCTGCGCACGGGTCAGGGCGTTGAAGAGGGTGGACTTGCCGACGTTGGGCAGGCCGACGATGCCGATAGTGAGAGCCACGGCCGTCAAGTCTACGGGGCGTGTCCCGGCGCTGGGTCGCCCCGGCGAGGCGAGCGCCTGCGCCGAGACGTCGATCAGCTGTACGAGACCATCCGCGAGAGCAGCTCCGGAGCGGTCCGGTCGAGCGTGCGGCTGCCGGACCGGATCCCGACCGCGAGCGCCGCGCCGCCCCCGGCGATACCCACGACCAGCGCGGCCAGCCCGAGCAGGATCGACCCCGTCCCCACCGAGAACCCCGCGAGCGCGATCACCGGCAAGCACAGCCCGAGGACCACACCCCACCCGACCAGCTGGGACGCGGTGGCCGCCATGGACGCCCCCTGCTGCGACGCGAACGGGTTCTGACCGGCCAGGGGCACCTGGTAGACCACCCGCGCCGAGACCACGCTCGAGCAGCCCAGCGCCGTGAGCAGCAGCCCGAGGCTCGCGCCCAGCACCGCGGGCAGCGCCTCGACGCGACCGGTCACCAGGACGGAGGCGACCACGAGCACGAGCGTCACGGGCACCGCGATCAGGGCAACGGCCAGGACCCGTCCCGTGCGGTCCACGCGGCCGCTGATCGGTGCGGCCACGTGCATCCAGAACGCGGTGCCGTCGTACGCGACGTCAGCCGAGATGGTCCACCCCAGCAGAAAGGCGGCGATCGGCCCGGTGAACAGGACCGCGCCGGTGATGTGCCCGCCGGTCGAGAAGTACAGCAGGACGGGCAGCAGGGGCACGACGACGACGCCGGCCGCGTAGCGCGGGTCCCGCACCCAGTAGGTCAGGCAGCGGGCGGTGACCGCACCCGTCGGGGTCGCGGGCATCCGGGCGAACGCCCCGAGACCGCGACCTCGCGCGGTTCGCGGGGCTCCCGACGACGCCGGCGTGACGAGCGCGTGCGCCAGCGCCCGGTCCCAGATCGCCACGAGCACGACGAGGGTCCCGACGGCGATCAGGAGCTTGAGCCCCGCGGCGCCCCACGCACCCGCCTCGACGTCGGCCGGGATCGCCCACGCCGCGCCCCACGGCAGCCACCCCATGATCCGGGCCGCGGTCGGCATCGACTCGGCGCCCGATGCCAGCCCGGAGGTGAGGCCGCTCAGGAGCGGACCGAGCAGAAAGAGGGGCACGATCATCGCGATCGTGAGGAACTCGCGGTACCGGCGCCGTCCGACGAACCCGGCCAGCGCCGTCGTCGTGGCCCGCGAGCCGACGATCGCCGTCGCGAGGCTGAGCACGGCGCACGGCAGCGCGACCAGGGCCACCGCCGGATGGCGCCACCACGCCAGGACCGAGGCCAGCACGACGACGGCGGTCGCCAGGCCGGGGATGCCCACCAGCCCGCTCAGGGCCAAGCCGGTGAGGAGCTCTCGGCGCGGGATCGCGAAGGTCACGAACCGGGCGGGGTCGAGGGTGGCGTCCACCCCGAAGGCCACCAGCGGCAGGATCCACCACGCCAGGACCAGCACCGATCCGGCGAGGACGAGAACGGTGGCCACCACGTCGGCGTCGGACCGGCCGAGGAAGGCCAGGCCGGGGATCGCCAGCGCGATGGCGCCGAGCGCGTAGAGCGCGGCGAACGCGAGCCCGATCGTCTGCCACACGCTCCGGCGCAGGCCGTTGCGCAGCAGGGTGAGCTTGAGCCTCAGGAGGTGTGCAACCACGCCAGGCCCTCCCCCGTCGAGCGTCCGCCGACGAGCTCCACGAACCGGTCCTCGAGCGTGCCGTCCCCGCGGACCGCGTCGACCGTGCCCGCGGCGAGCACGCGGCCGGCCGCGATGACCGCGACGTGGTCGCACATCCGCTGGACGAGGTCCATCACGTGCGACGAGACGATGACGGTCCCGCCGCCCTCGCGCACGTAGGTCGTGAGGATGTCCCGGATGTTCGCGGCCGAGACGGGGTCGACGGCCTCGAACGGCTCGTCGAGCACGAGCAGCCGGGGCGCGTGCACGAGCGCGCAGGCCAGGGCCACCTTCTTGGTCATCCCCGCGGAGTAGTCCACGACCAGGTTGTTCGCGTCGGCCGTGAGGTCGAGGGCGCGCAGCAGGTCGGCCGCACGCGTCGCGACGGTGTCCCGGTCCAGGCCACGCAGCAGGCCGGAGTAGGTGATCAGCTGGGAGCCGGTCAGCCGGTCGAAGAGCCGCACGCCGTCGGGCAGCACGCCGAGCATGCTCTTGACGTTTGCCGGCGCGGCCCACAGGTCCTGGCCGTGCACCCACACCTGGCCGAAGTCGGGGCGCAGCAGGCCGGTGGCCATGGACAGCGCGGTGGTCTTGCCCGCACCGTTGGGGCCCACCAGCCCGTAGAACGAGCCGACCGGGACGTCCAGGGGGAGGTCGCTCACGGCGATCTTCACGCCGAACCGCTTCCAGAGCCCGCGCACCGCCAGGGCGGGCGGGACGACGGCGGGCAGGGGGGCGTCGTGCTGCGTCGACACGGTTCCGGACGTCATCTGCGCAGGTTAGCCCGGTCGGCGGGGGCTGCCGGCACCCGCGCACCAGGTCAGGGTGTCGGTGGCTCGTGGCACCGTTCGGGTATGACCCTTTCGACCGTCCTGATCCTCGTCGTCGGCGCGCTGCTCCTCGGTGGGCTCGCGGGCTGGACGCTGGCCGCCGCCCGGGTCGGCGCCGCGCAGGTCCGGGCGGCCTCGTTGCGCGCCCAGCTCGAGGCCGAGCGGTCCGCCGGGACCGAACGCATCCGGTCGCTGCAGGCCGACCAGACACGGCTGACCGACCAGTTCCGGGCTCTGGCCGCCGACGCGCTCGCGACCAACAACGAGCAGTTCCTTGCGCTCGCCGACCAGCGCCTGGCAGCCAGCCAGCAGACCCAGTTCTCGGAGCTGGCCAAGCGCGAGGAGGCCGTCCGCCAGCTCGTCGAGCCGCTCACCCGCACCCTGGACCAGGTCAAGACCGAGATGACCAATGCCGAGAAGTCCCGGCTGTCGGGCACGGCGGCGCTCGGCGAGCAGGTGCGGGCGATGCGTGAGTCGTCGGACCTGCTGCGCACCGAGACGAGCCAGCTGGTCACGGCGCTGCGCTCGTCCCAGGTCCGGGGACGGTGGGGCGAGATCCAGCTGCGTCGCGTGGTCGAGGCGGCGGGCATGGTCGAGCACGTCGACTTCGTCGAGCAGGACCAGGTCCGGACCGACGACGGGCTGCTTCGCCCCGACATGATCGTCAAGCTCTCGGGCGGCAAGAACATCGTCGTCGACGCGAAGGTCGCGTTCCTGGGCTACCTGGACGCGACGCAGGCGACCGACGAGACCGTCCGCGCCACGCGGCTCGCCGCGCACGCGCGGCACTTCCGCAAGCACATCGACGACCTCGCCACCAAGCGGTACTGGGACCAGTTCGCCCCGGCCCCCGAGTTCGTCGTGATGTTCGTGCCGGCCGAGGCCTTCTTCCACGCGGCCCTCGAGCAGGACGCGAGCATCTTCGAGTACGCGTTCGAGCGCAACGTGATCGTCGCGACGCCCATGACTTTGATCGCGCTGCTGCGCACCGTGGCGTACGCGTGGCGGCAGGACGCCCTCGCCGCGAACGCGCAGCAGGTGCTCACGCTCGGCAAGGAGCTCCACGGCCGCATCGCCACGCTGGGCAGCCACCTCGCGAAGCTGGGCCGCGCGCTCGACAGCGCGGCCGGCGCGTACAACCAGACCGTCTCGTCGCTCGAGACCCGGGTGCTCGTCAGCGCGCGCCGGTTCGCCGACCTCAAGGTGGTCGACGGCGACCTGCCGACCCCACCCCCGGTGAACCCGCAGCTCAGCGCGGTGAGCGCGCCGGAGCTCGTCGCCTCGGCGACCGATCAGATCGTGGCGCTGGACATCCCCCGGTCCGACGCCGCGCGGACGTCGGGCTAGAGGGGCTCGACCGACAGCTCGGGGCGCGCGCCGCGGCGCAGGCGCGGGACCGGGGTGCCGGCCGCCTTGAGGTCGGTCCGCAGCTCCTTCGGCAGGGAGAACATCAGGTCCTCCGTCGCGGTGCGCACCTCCTGCACGTCGTCGTACCCCAGGCCCGCAAGCAGCTCGAGGACGTCGCGCACGAGGATCTCCGGCACCGAGGCGCCGGAGGTGACCCCGACGGTGAACGCGCCGTCGAGCCACGCCGGGTCGACCTCGGCGGCGGTGTCGACGCGGTAGGACGCGCGGGCGCCCGCGTCGAGGGCGACCTCGACGAGCCGGACCGAGTTGGACGAGTTCGCCGACCCGACGGTGATCACGACGTCGCACTCGGGGGCGAGCTTCTTGACCGCGACCTGCCGGTTCTGGGTTGCGTAGCAGATGTCGTCGCTCGGCGGATCTTGCAGCGAGGGGAACCGCTCGCGGAGCAGACGGACCGTCTCCATCGTCTCGTCGACCGACAGGGTCGTCTGAGAGATCCAGATCAGCTTCTCCGGGTCGCGAACGGTCACGTTCGCCACGTCCTCGGGCGACTCCACGACCTGGATGTGCTCGGGCGCCTCGCCGAGGGTGCCCTCGACCTCCTCGTGACCGGTGTGCCCGATGAGCAGGATGTCGTAGTCGTCCGAGGCGAACCGGACGGCCTCCTTGTGCACCTTGGTGACCAGCGGGCAGGTCGCGTCGATGGTCTGCAGCGAGCGGGCCGCGGCGGCGGCGAGCACGGCCGGGGAGACGCCGTGCGCCGAGAACACCACGCGCGCACCCTCGGGCACCTCGGTGGTGTCGTTGACGAAGACGGCCCCGCGGGCGGCCAGCGTCTCGACGACGAACTTGTTGTGGACGATCTCCTTGCGGACGTACACGGGCGCCCCGTAGTGCTCGAGCGCCTTCTCCACGGCGATCACTGCACGGTCGACGCCTGCGCAGTACCCGCGCGGGGCTGCCAGGAGGACTCTCTTGCGCTGCTCAGACACGCCCGCCATGGTACGTGGCACCCTGGCCGGGTGACCGCCGAGGATCCGACCAGTTCCGCCCCCGCAACGCCCGCCGCTCCCCTGCCGGCGCGCGCGCTCGACACCAGCCCCGAGCACCCGTGGCCCGTGCGGCTGCTGTCGGCGAAGATGGCCGACTACGTCGCCAAGATGTCGCCGGTGTGGGTCGAGGGCCAGATCGTGCAGCTCAACCGACGGCCCGGCGCGGGCATGGCCTTCCTCACGCTGCGCGACAGCGACGCCGACATGTCCCTGCCGGTCTCGGTGTACTCGCGCGTGCTCGACGCCGTGACGATGCCGCTCGCCGAGGGGTCGCACGTCGTCGTGCATGCGAAGCCGACGTTCTGGACCAAGCGCGGCACCCTGCAGCTGCAGGCAGACGATCTGCGCGCCGTCGGCGTCGGTGAGCTGCTCGCCCGGATCGAGCACCTCAAGCGGGTCCTGGCCGCCGAGGGTCTGTTCGACGTCGCCCGCAAGGTCCCGCTGCCGTTCCTGCCGGCCGTGGTCGGGCTCATCTGCGGGCGCGAGTCCAAGGCCGAGCACGACGTCGTCGTCAACGCGCAGGCCCGCTGGCCCCAGGTCCGGTTCGAGATCCGCGAGGTCGCCGTCCAGGGGGTCGGCGCGGTCCCCCAGGTGAGCGCCGCGATCGCCGAGCTCGATGCCGACCCGCGGGTGGAGGTCATCGTCGTGGCCCGCGGCGGCGGGGCCGTCGAGGACCTGCTGCCGTTCAGCAACGAGACCCTGGTGCGGGCCGCGGCCGCGTGCCGGACCCCGCTCGTGAGCGCCATCGGCCACGAGACCGACACGCCGCTGCTCGACCTGGTCGCGGACTACCGCGCCTCGACCCCGACCGACGCCGCCAAGCGGATCGTGCCCGACGTGACCGAGGAGCGGACCCGCCTGACGCAGGCGCGCACCCGCATCCGGTCGGCCGTCGTGCACCTGGTCGGCCGCGAGCAGGCCGGGCTCGACGCCACGCGGTCGCGCCCCGTGCTCGCCGCCCCGGAGTCGATGGTCGACGCACGCGAGCTCGAGGTGCGGCAGCGGCGCGAGGCCGGTCGGCGGGCGCTCGAGGTCTGGCTGGCGCGGTCGACCGGGCAGACCGCCCAGCTCGCCGCCCAGCTGCGCGCCCTGTCGCCCGCGGCGACCCTCGACCGGGGCTACGCCGTCGTGCAGCGGGCCGACGGCGCCGTCGTGCGCGACCCAGCCGACGTCACCGCGGGCGAGGCCCTGCGGATCCGGGTGGCACGCGGCGAGGTCGCCGCCACGGTCGCCCCGTCCCGCTGACCGGCGTTCGACGTCGGTTCGCCGTGCGTATTCTTGCCCCGTGCCAAAGACGACCACTGACTCGACGCCCGACGACTCACTCGCCGCCCTGAGCTATGAGCAGGCCCGGGACGAGCTCGTCTCCGTGGTCGCCCGGCTCGAGGCCGGCGGCGCCACCCTCGAGGAGTCCCTCGTGCTCTGGGAGCGCGGTGAGGCGCTCGCCGCCCGCTGCCAGCAGTGGCTCGACGGCGCACGCGAACGCTTGGCGACGGCCCGCACGGTCACCGTCGGAACCGACGAGGAGGCCGGCTCATGACCCACACACCCGGAACGACACCTGGCACGAGCACCAGCTCTCGCCCCAGCAGCGCGCCGCGTGCGCTCGTGGTCGGCGAGGCCCTGGTCGACGTCGTTCGCCAGCTCGACGGCGGCGTCGAGGACCACGTGGGCGGCAGCCCGGCGAACGTCGCGATCGGCCTCGGCCGCCTGGGCCGGACCGTCGACCTGCTGACCTGGTTCGCGCCGGATGCGCACGGCAAGCTCGTGCGCCGGCACCTCGAGGACTCCGCCGTGCACATCCTGCCCGGGAGCGACGGTGCGGACTCGACCTCCGTCGCGATCGCCACGCTCGACGCGACCGGCGCCGCGACCTACACGTTCGACCTCGACTGGCAGGTCCCCGCGGGGGCCGCGCTGCCGGCCGACGTCGTCGTCGTGCACTCCAGCACGATCGGCGCGGCCCTGGCACCCGGCGGCGAGGCCGTGCTGCGCCTGCTCGAGGACGCGCGCGAGCAGTCGACCGTGACGTACGACCCCAACGTCCGGCCGGCGCTGCTGGGCACCGCCGAGCACACACGCCCGCTGGTCGCGCGCCTGGTCGAGCTCGCCGACGTGGTCAAGGTCAGCGACGAGGACCTCGCCTGGCTCGAGCCCGGGGTCGCGCTCATCGAGGTCGCCGCGAAGTGGGCCACCGCCGGCCCCGGCCTGATCGTCGTGACCCGGGGCGGTGACGGCGTCATCGCCGTGACCTCCGGCGGGGTGCACGTCGAGGTCCCGGCCCGGACCGTGCCCGTGGCCGATACCGTCGGTGCGGGCGACTCGTTCATGTCCGGCCTGATCGACGGGCTGTGGACGGCCGGGCTGCTCGGTGCCGCCCGGCGCGCCGACCTCGGCGCGATCGACGCGGCGACGCTCACGAGCATCCTCGAACGGTCGGCCCGGATCGCGGCGATCACCGTCTCGCGCGCCGGGGCGAACCCGCCGTGGACTGCCGAGCTGATCTGAGCGCCTCCGCGCGACGACCCCAGTAGGCGGCCCACGTTCAGTCGGTGACGACCGCGCCTCCGCCGGCCTGCCACGCGACGATGCCGCCCTGGATGTCGTACACGTCGGTGAACCCGAGCTCGGCGAGCTGCTTCGTCGCCACCCCCGAGCGGTTGCCAGACCGGCAGTACACGACGTAGGTCGTGTCCTTCGGCAGATCGGCGACCTGCTGGTCGAACTCACCGCCCTCGAGGTCGACGTTGACGGCGCCCGCCAGATGCCCGGTGGCGAACTCGGCAGGGGTCCGGACGTCCAGCACTGCGACACCGGGCTCTGCCATGACCGCGACGGCGTCCGACGGCGCGACCGCCGTGACGGCGTCGGACCCGCCGGAGCAGGCGGACAACCCGCCGATACCGATGACGGCGGCCAGGATCAGGGCGGTGGCGCTGCGGCAGAGTTGCATACCCCCCAGGGTATCAGTGCGTCGTCGTCATCGTGAGTAGTTCGCGGACCGCCGCGCCCCGCACCCACGCCGTCTGCCAGGATGCCCGCATGGCAGACCAACCCACACCCGCCGCCGCCTGGGCGACACTCCGCGCCGGCAACGCACGGTTCGTCTCCGGGCAGATGGAGCACCCGTCCCAGAGCGCGGACCACCGCACGGAGGTCAGCGAGGAGCAGAAGCCGTTCGCGGTGATCTTCGGCTGCTCGGACTCCCGGGTGGCCGCCGAGATCGTCTTCGACCAGGGACTAGGCGACCTGTTCGTCGTGCGCACGGCCGGCCACGTGCTCGACACGACGGTCGTCGGCTCGATCGAGTACGGGGTCGACCTGCTCGCGGCGCCGCTCGTCGTCGTCCTCGCGCACGACCGGTGCGGCGCTGTCGCGGCCGCCACCGCCGCCCTGACCACGGGCGTGCTGCCGCGTGGCTTCGTGCGCGCGATCGTCGACCGCGTCATCCCGAGCATCGTGGGCCTGGGCGTCGGCGGGATCGGCGGGATCGCCTCGCTCGACGCGGAGACGCTCGGTCGCGAGCACACCCGGCACACGGTCCAGATGCTGCAGAGCTACTCCGCCGGGCTGTCCGAGGCGATCGCGGCGGGCCGGTGCGCGATCGTGGGCGTGGAGTACACGCTCGCGGACGGCCGGGTCTCGCTGGTGGAGTCGGTCGGCGACATCGGCGAGTGACGCGAGGCTCACTGCCCGGTCAGCCGGTTCGACGACGAGCCACCGGCCCGTGCGGCACGATGACCCCATGACCGACAACGCCGTCACCCCGACCACCACCACCGAGCCAGCGTTCCGGATCGAGCACGACACGATGGGCGAGGTGCGTGTGCCCGCCGACGCGCTCTACCGCGCCCAGACCCAGCGCGCGGTCGAGAACTTCCCGATCTCCGGCACGCGGCTCGAACGCAGCCACATCGAGGCGCTCGCCCGCATCAAGAAGGCCGCCGCGCGGGCCAACGCCGAGCTCGGGGTGCTCGACGGCGACATCGCGGCCGCCATCGTCGACGCCTGCGACGAGGTCGCCGGCGGCGCGCACGACGCGCACTTCCCGATCGACATCTTCCAGACCGGCTCGGGCACGAGCTCGAACATGAACGCCAACGAGGTCATCGCGACGCTCGCCACGCGCCATCTCGGCCGGGACGTGCACCCCAACGACCACGTCAACGCGTCGCAGTCCTCGAACGACGTGTTCCCGACGTCGGTGCACGTGGCGGCCACGGCCGGCGTCGTGCAGGATCTGGTGCCGGCACTCGAGCACCTCGCCGCCGCGCTCGAGCACAAGGCGCTCGAGTTCGCCGACGTCGTGAAGTCCGGCCGCACGCACCTCATGGACGCGACCCCGGTCACGCTCGGGCAGGAGTTCGGCGGGTACGCCGCCGCGATCCGGTACGGCGTCGAGCGCGTGCAGTCCGCCCTCCCGCGCGCCGCCGAGGTCCCCCTGGGCGGGACCGCCGTGGGCACCGGCATCAACACCCCCGCGGGCTTCCCGCAGCGGGTCATCGCGCTCCTCGTCGAGGACACCCACCTGCCGCTGACCGAGGCGCGCGACCACTTCGAGGCGCAGGGTGGACGCGACGGGCTCGTCGAGTTGTCCGGCGCGCTGCGCAGCGTGGCCGTGAGCCTGACCAAGATCTGCAACGACCTGCGCTGGATGGGGTCGGGCCCGAACACCGGGCTCGGCGAGATCGCGATCCCCGACCTGCAGCCCGGCTCGTCGATCATGCCCGGCAAGGTCAACCCCGTGATCCCGGAGGCGGTCCTCATGGTCGCCGCGCGCGTGATCGGCAACGACGCGACCGTCGCGTGGGCGGGCGCGAGCGGCTCGTTCGAGCTCAACGTGCAGATCCCGGTGATCGCGCTCGGCGTGCTCGAGTCGATCCGTCTGCTCACGAGCGCCTCGACGCTGCTCGCGGACAAGACCGTGAGCGGCATCCAGGCGAACGTCGAGCGGGCGCGCGCGCTGGCGGAGTCCTCGCCGGCGATCGTGACGCCGCTCAACCGCGTGATCGGCTATGAGTCCGCCGCCAAGGTCGCCAAGTACGCCGTCAAGCACGGCGTCACGGTCCGCGACGCGGTCATCGCCCTCGGCTTCGTCGACCGCGGCGAACTCACCCACGCGGACCTGGACAAGGCCCTGGACGTCATGTCCATGACCCGCCCCCCGCGCCCGTAACCCCTCCCCACCCCCTCCCACCCTTCGCCGAACTCGGAGGTTGGCGTCGAACTAGGACACCCGGGTGTCCTAGTTCGCGCGAAACCTCCGAGTTCGGGGGCAGGGCGCGGACGTTAGTGGTGGGTGAGTGTGAATTCTTGGACGCCGTTGGTCAGTTCGGTGGCTACTCGGCCGAGGTCGGCGACCGCCTGGCGCACCTGTCGGACCGTGTCCGACGTGTGGACCGAGGCATCTGCGACCTGGCTCACGCTCGAGGCGATGTCGATCGAGCTGTCCGCGGCAACCATCAGGTTGCGCTCGATCTCCCCCGTGGTCACGGTCTGCTCCTCGATCACCGCAGCGATCGAGGACTGGTGCTCGTCGACCACGCTGATCGACTCGGAGATCCGCTGGATCGCGGCGCGCACATCGGCGGCGTCGCGCTCGACAGCCGCGAGCACCGGGCCGATGGTGTCGATGGCTCCCGCGGTCTTCTGGGCGAGCCCCTTGACCTCCCCCGCGACCACCGCGAAGCCCCGGCCCGCCTCCCCCGCGCGGGCCGCCTCGATCGCGGCATTCAGCGCGAGCAGGTTCGTCTGCCCCGCGATCTGCGTCACCGTCGCGAGCACCTCGGCGATCTGGGCGGACGACCTCCCGAGCCGGGTGGCCGCGACCGCCGCCTCAGCCGTCACGACGACGGCGGTGGCCGCCTGCCCGGAGGCCGCCGCGACGTCCTGCGCGACCGACTCGATCGAGGCCCGCATCTCGGTCATCGCCACGGTGACGGCCTGCAGCTCCTCGCTCACCACGGACGCGCTCTGCGCCGCGCTGCCTGCCCGCAACGACGCCTCGCCCGCCATCGCCTCGAGCTTCCCGCTGGAGGAGTCGATCCCGTCCGCGGTGGCCCGGACCTCTTCCGCGCTGGTCTGCATCCGCACGACGGCGGAGTGCATGCCGCCGATCGCGTCCTGCAGCGCGACGCTCATCGTGCCGATCTCGTCCGCGCCCTGAGCCGTCAGCTCGACCGACAGGTCCCGGTCTGCGACCTGTCGCAGCGCCCGGGTCAGCTGTCCCACCCGGGCCACGATCCGACCCGACAACCAGACGACGACGGCGCCCGCCACGACGGTCACGGCGAGGCCGATCAGCAGCAGATTGCGCACGAGGGCGCTCGAACCCGCCGAGAGGCTGTCCGGGACGGCGTTGAGGTCCGCGTCGAAACCCCAGGCGGCCAACGTCCAGCCCCACGGTGCGTAGCGGCTCAGGCGCACCGTGGCCGCGCCGCCGTCACCCTCGCCGAGCCGGACCCGGACCTTCGCGGTCGCGTCGGCGGCCAGACCAGCAGAGGCGTCGATGAGGCCCTGCGCGTACGCGTTCCCCGCCGCGTCGACGGCGTCCAGCGCCGACGAGCCCTCGGTGCCGCCGGGTGGAGCCACGATGTACGCCCCCTTGGCGTCGACGACCGTGAGGTAGCCCTCGCTGCCCACCGTGATCCGCCCCAGGGCGGCGCGAAGCGGGGCGTCGACATCCTGCTGGGGGATCCCGACGAAGAGCGCCCCGACGACGTCCCCGGCCACGACCAGGGGGGCGTAGCCGGTGACGTAGGTCTGGCCGACGACCTGCGCGGTCCCGTAGAACACCGAACCCGCGAGCACGGCGGCCACGACCGGGTTCGGCGTGCCGTCCGCCGCCGTCGCGGGGATATAGGTACCGATCGCTCGGGTGCCCTTCGCGCTCGGCACGCTCGTCGCGACGCGGAGCAGGTCGTCCGAGCCGCCGATGCGCTGGAAGATGGTCACGGCGGTCCCGAGCAGCCCTGCGACCTCGTCGACCACGGGCGTCGGCACGGCAAGGTCAGCGTTCTGGCCGAGCCACTCGCCGCCGATGGTCAACCGAGGAAGCTCGACCGGGTGCGACTCCTGGGTGGTCTGATCGACCGCGGTCCACGGGACGGCACCCCGAAGGCGACGGCGCCGCGCGCAGCGACGACCTGCTCGGCCACGCGCAGCGACGCCTCCATGCGGTCCGTCACGGTCGCGACCTGCGTCTGCACGAGGTCAACCGACTGCGCGAGGGTCTGGGTCACGGACGCGTCGTTGAGGGTGTCGACCTGGGACCGCGCCCGCTGCGCCAGGCTCCCGGTCTGCACCCCGCCGACCGCGGTCAGGAGCACCGCCGTCACCACGACCGCGCCGGCTCCCATGGCCACGAGCTGCGCCCGCAACCCCTTTCGTGCCGAACGCCGGGCGGGGTCGCTGGATCGCATGAGAACTCCTGGGTCGAGTCATTGTGGCCAAGGTGCAGCAAGAGCCGGCGGGCCCCCTGTACCCGCCGACTCTGATGCCTGCCTTATCGGCCGTCACTACTTCCCATTTAGTAGTTCTTGACCGGCTCTAGACCTCTATGCCCTCCAGCATCTCGGTGACCAGGGCGGCCACCGGCGAGCGTTCCGAGCGGGTCAGGGTGACGTGGGCGAACAGCGGGTGACCCTTGAGCGCCTCGATGACAGCCGCGACGCCGTCGTGCCGGCCGACGCGCAGGTTGTCGCGCTGCGCGACGTCGTGCGTGAGGACCACGCGCGAGCTCTGCCCGATCCGGGACAGGACCGTGAGCAGCACGTTCCGCTCGAGCGACTGCGCCTCGTCGACGATCACGAACGCGTCGTGGAGCGAGCGGCCGCGGATGTGGGTGAGCGGCAGGACCTCGAGCAGCTCGCGGTCCATGACCTCCTCGACGACCTCCTTGGAGACGACGGCCTCGAGCGTGTCGAAGACCGCCTGGGCCCACGGCCCCATCTTGTCCGACGCATCGCCGGGCAGGTAGCCGAGGTCCTGACCGCCCACCGCATACAGCGGGCGGAAGACCATCACCTTGCGGTGCTGTCGCCGCTCGAGCACAGCCTCGAGGCCGGCGCACAGGGCGAGCGCCGACTTGCCGGTCCCGGCCCGGCCACCGAGCGACACGATGCCGATCTCCGGGTCGAGCAGCAGGTCGATGGCGATCCGCTGCTCGGCGCTGCGCCCGTGCAGCCCGAACACGTCCTGGTCCCCGCGCACGAGCTGCACGTGCTTGTCCGCGGTGACCCGCCCGAGCGCCGACCCGCGGGGCGAGCGCAGCACCAGCCCCGTGTGGCACAGCAGCCCCCGCGCCGAGGCACCCTCGACCTCCGCGAGATCGATCGCCTCGTGCTCCCACGTAGCGGCCATCTGCGCCTCGGAGATGGCCAGCTCGTCCATCCCGGTCCAGCCGGAGTCCACCGCGAGCTCGGCCCGGTACTCCTCGGCCCGCAGCCCGACGGCGGACGCCTTGACCCGCATCGGCAGGTCCTTGGACACCAGGGTCACGTCGCGTCCCTCGAGGGCGAGGTTCTTGGCGACGGCGAGGATCCGGTTGTCGTTCTCGCCGAGCCGGAAGCCGACGGGGAGCTGATCGGCACTGGTGTGGTTCAGCTCGACGTGCAGCGTGCCGCCCTCGTCGCCGATCGGCAGGGGCTCGTCGAGCCGGCCGTGCTCGATCCGCAGGTCGTCCAGCAGGCGCAGCGCCGAGCGGGCGAAGTACCCCAGCTCGGCATGGTGCCGCTTGGCCTCGAGCTCGGTGATGACCACGACCGGCAGGACGACGTCATGCTCCTTGAACCGCAGGATCGCGCGCGGGTCGGACAACAGCACGGAGGTGTCGAGGACGTACGTCCTGCGGCCGTCAAAACCGTTCGCGACGCCCTGGGCGTCCGCGGTACGGGTGGTGTCCTGGCTCGGTGCGTCAGTGACCACGACGTGCTCCCTCCGGCGCCTGCGCGCCGTTCTCGCTACCTCGGACCGGCGTTGTGCCGTTCGTCGGCGACTGGGTGGGGGTCGGTCGGCCATGAGGGCCGGATCCGGCCCTCCCCCGGGAGCAGGTGCTCCATGGGCTGACCTCCCGCGGGGCGGCTGGTGCCGTCCGTTACCGCGGGAGGTTACGCCGGGGTCGGTTCCGGGAGAAGCGACACGCAGGCGGGAATTCTGATGTTCATCCGGGCAGGAGATTCGTTGGCGCGGCGTTTGCCGAATGCGACCCCTGGCGAGGAGAAATCAGCGGCCGAGGCGTCGCTCGCGCTCGGCGAACGCGCGCAGCGCCCGGAGGAAGTCGACCCGCCGGAAGTCGGGCCAGTAGGCCTCGCAGAAGTAGAACTCCGAGTGCGCGCTCTGCCACAGCAGGAAGCCGCCCAGGCGCTGCTCGCCGGAGGTCCGGATGACGAGCTCGGGGTCGGGCTGACCCTTGGTGTAGAGGTGGTCGGCGATCTGGTCGACGTCGAACGACTCGGCGAGGGCCTCGAGCGAGGTGCCCTTGTCGACCTCCTCCCGCAGCAGCGACCGGAAGGCGTCCGCGATCTCGTGCCGCCCGCCGTAGCCGATGGCGACGTTGACGTGCAGCCCCGTGACGTCGCCGGTGCGCTTCTCGGCGGCGCGCAGCTGCTCGGCAGCGACCGCGGGGAGCAGATCGAGGTCACCCATGACCTGGAGACGCCAGCGACCCGTGTCGGCCAGATGGCACACCGCATCGGTGATGATCGAGACGAGCTCCGCGAGCTCTTCCGGGTTGCGGCCCAGGTTGTCGGTGGACAGCATCCACAGCGTGACGACCTCGACCCCGACCTCTTCGGACCAGGCCAGCAGCTCGGTGATCTTGTCCGCACCGCGCTTGTGCCCGGTCGAGGCCGGTTCACCGAAGGACCGCGCCCACCGCCGGTTCCCGTCCAGGATGACCCCGACGTGCCGGGGGATCACCTCGCGCGGCAGCGACGCCGCCAGACGGCGCTCGTAGAGCCCGTACAGCGGATGGGGCAGGTGCACGCGGGTGACCTTCCAAACGGGGGAACAAGTGAGGTCACGCTACCGCGCGCGCGGGGCGCCAGCCCGCGCGAGTCCTCACCGACGCGTACCTACGGTGCAGTAACCTACGTATGCGTAAGTGCGACATCCGCAAGAATGTCTGCAAGGCCCGCACACTCCAAGGAGCGATCACCGATGGAACGCAGTCGAACCGCAAGTCGGGGCGCGGCCATGGGTGACGCGGTGCGCTCCGGCGCCACGCAGATGGCCGACGCCGTCAAGCCAAAGCTGCGCGGTTGGATCCATGCCGGGATGTTCCCGCTCGTCGTCGCGGCGGGGATCGTGCTCGTCGTCCTGTCCCCCACGCCCGCGGCCAAGATCTCGACCGCCGTGTTCGCGTTCACGTCGGTGCTCCTGTTCGGCGTCAGCGCCGTCTACCACCTGGGCACCTGGTCACCCCGGGTGACCGGGGTGCTGCGCCGGATGGACCACTCGAACATCTTCCTCATCATCGCGGGCACCTGCACCCCGCTCGCCGTGGTCCTCCTGCCGCCGACCACGGCCAAGATCATGCTCTGGGTCGTCTGGTCCGGAGCCCTCCTGGGTCTGCTCGGCCGGGTCATCTGGCTCGGCGCGCCGCGGTGGGTCTACACGCCGGTCTACGTCGCGCTCGGCTGCGTGAACCTGTTCTTCGTGCCCGACTTCTGGCGCGAGGGCGGACCCGCCATCGTCTGGCTGATCGTCGCCGGCGGGGCGGCCTACATCGCCGGCGCGGTCGTCTACGCGCTCAAGCGGCCGAACCCGAGCCCGCGCTGGTTCGGGTTCCACGAGGTGTTCCACGCGCTCACCGTCGTCGGCTTCACCTGCAACTACATCGCGGTGTCGATCGCGTCGTACGGCTCGGCCTAGTCCGTCTCCTGCCCGACGGCGGTCTCCTGCCCGACGGCGGTCTCCGGCCCGACGGCGGTCTCCGGCCCGACGGCGGTCTCGCGCGGCACCACGGCGTAGCGCCGGTTCGCGAGCGACGGGTTGTGCGCGCGGACCTCGGCCAGCGCCGCCGGATCGAGATCGGCGGTGGCGACCTCCGCGGCCGTGCCCAGCTCGAGCTGGACGACGCCGTCGGCCCCGATGACGAGCGACCGGCCGCTCACACCGAGCCCCGCCTGCCCGACGGCGACCACCACGGCCGTGTTCTCGATCGCGCGAGCCACCGCGAGCGCACGCCAGTGCGCCGCCTTGTGCGGCCCGGCTGCCCACGCCGCCGGCACCACGAGCACCTGCGCGCCGGCGTCCACGAGCCGGCGAGCCATCTCGGGGAAACGCAGGTCGTAGCAGGTCATGATCCCGAACCGCAGCCCCGCGACGTCCAGGACGACCGGCGGGGCATCCGGCGCGCCCGCCTCGAGCCGGTCCGACTCCCGCTGGCCGAACGCGTCGTAGAGGTGGACCTTGCGGTAGACCCCGGCCACGGCGCCGTCGGCGTCGATCGCCACGACCGCGTTCACCGCGCGGTCCGGGCCCGCACCGGGCAGGGTCGTGCCCGCGATCACGGCGACCCCGGCGGCCGCCGCCTGCGCGCCGAGCTCGCGCACGAACGGTCCCGCGAGCGGTTCGGCGTGCGACGGGCCGACGCCGCGCGGGTCGAAGCCCGAGGCGTACTCCGGCAGGACGAGCAGGTCCGAACCGGCCGCGGCGGCGGCGGCCAGCGCCGCCAGCACCTGACGCAGGTTCGCGGCGTGGTCCGCACCGACGGTCAGCTGGCCGACCGTGACCCGGACCGCGGGCCGTACCGGGCCCGGTTCCCGCACGCCCGGAGTCGGCGTGGTCATCGCCCGGCGTCGTCCGGGGCGTCGTCGGCGGAGGCACCCGATGCCGCCGCGGCGGCCTCCTCGGCGTCGATCTGGGCCTGGCGGCGGTTCACGCCGCGCAGCTTGTTCGTCAAGGACAGGAACAGCCCGATGCAGGCCAGCGCGATAAGGAACACGGGCAGGAACCCGATGAGCCCCGGCGAGACGTCGCCTGGCTCGAGGTTGCCCGACAGGGACGGGCTGGGCGACGGGGCCGGCGTGGCGGTCGCCGTCGTCCAGGCAACGGACCCGGACCCGGACGCGAGTCCGGTGACCTGCAGCGCGGCACAGTCGAGCGGGACGGCGGTCATGACGAACCTTCCAGGTGGATCCCGGCGAACAGGTCGTCCTCCGGCAGGGTGGTGGGGACGTGCGAGACGGCCAGCTCGTAGTCCTCGAACGGCCAGGTCTCAGCCTCGATCGCGCGCGGGATCGCGAAGAAGAACCCGTCCGGGTCGATCTGCGTGGCGTGCGCGCGCAGCGCGTCGTCGCGGGCCCCGAACCAGGGGGCGCACGCGATCCGGGTGGTCACCGAGCGCTCGGGGATCTCGCGCGCCTGCCGCGACTCGATCCAGTCCCCGAACGGCGACTCCCGCCCGGCGGCGAGCAGCGCCTCGTGCATCGCGCGCATGCGCACCATCGAGAAGCCGTGGTTGTAGTACAGCTTGAGCGGCTGCCACGGCTCGCCCCGCCCGCGGTACCGCTCCGCGTTGCCCGCCGTCTCGAACGCCTCGACCGAGACGCGGTGGCACATGATGTGGTCCGGGTGCGGGTAGCCGCCGCTCGGGTCGTAGGTCGTCACGACGTGCGGACGGAACTCCCGGATCAGCTCCACGAGCGGCGCCGCGGCCTCCTCGAGGGGAGTCAGCGCGAAGCAGCCCGGCGGCAGCGGGGGCATCGGGTCGCCGTCGGGCAGGCCCGAGTCCTCGAAGCCGAGCCACTGCTGGCGGACCCCGAGCGCCCGGGCCGCGTCGGCCATCTCGGCGCGCCGGATCTCGCGCATGGCATCGATCCCGCCCTCGACCGGCGGGTAGTTCGGGTTGAGCAGGTCGCCGCGCTCGCCGCCCGTGCAGGTCACCACGAGCACCTCGACGCCCTCGGAGACGTACCGGGCCGTCGTGGCCGCCCCCTTGCTCGACTCGTCGTCGGGGTGGGCGTGCACCGCCATGAGGCGAAGTCGATCTGTTGACACCGCGATCCTCCTGCGTCGGCCACCCCTGCGGGGCAGCGGGTCGAGAGACAATGTTCTCGCATCCGCGCACCTCACTGCGCCTGATTGGTTCCGAGAGGACCCCGATGAGCGAGTCGAGCACCCCGCACGCCCCGGCGGGTCGGTACGGACCGGAGCCGACGGCGGGTCGCCGTCGGGCCGTCGTCCTCGCACTCGCGACCGTCGGCGCCGTCGCACTCGGGCTGGTGGTCTGGATCGGGATCGGGGTGCTGCAGGACCCCGTGCAGTTCAAGGACGTCGGCTACTCGGTCCAGGGCCCCGAACGCATCGACGTGACCTTCGACGTGATCAAGGATCCGGCTGTGACGGTCGAGTGCACGGTGCACGCCCTCAACAAGAGCTTCGGCGAGGTCGGACTCGTCCGCGTGACCCTCGGCCCTGCCCCCGCCCAGATCCAGCGCCACACCGTGACCGTGCCCACGCAGGAGCTCGCGGTGACCGGGATCGTCAAGTCCTGCCAGGTGACGCCGGACGCGACCCGCTAGCCCGTTCCGGTCACCGCATCTGCCGCCTGCGGCCCACGGTTGCTAGACTGAGCGATTCACACGCCGCCCCGACGCGGCGTGGACCGAGGTCGACGCCGTCGGGAGAGTTTCAGCGTGGACAACCAGCGCACCCGCTCGCCGTGGTGCGCCCGACGTTCGACCACCGTGTCGATCTGCATGTGCGAAGGAGCGATCGTGACCGAGACTGCCGCCGTCACTTGGCTGACCCAGGAGGCCTACGACCGGCTCAAGGCCGAGCTCGACCAGCTGTCCGGGCCGGGTCGGACCGACATCACCGAGAAGATCGCCACCGCCCGCGACGAGGGTGACCTCAAGGAGAACGGTGGCTACCACGCAGCCCGCGACGAGCAGGCCAAGATGGAAGCCCGCATCCGCGCGCTGACCGTCAAGCTCCGCCACGTCGAGATCGGCACCCCGCCCGACGACGGCGTCGTGGAGCCCGGCATGGTCGTCACCGCGGTTGTGGCCGGCGACGAGATGACCTTCCTGCTCGGCTCGCGCGAGATCGCCGGCTCGGCACAGATCGAGGTGTACTCGCCGACCTCGCCGCTCGGCACCGCGATCAACGGCAGCGCCGTCGGCGACAAGGTCAGCTACGCCACCCCGAGCGGCAAGCAGGTCCAGGTCGTGATCGTCGCCGCGAAGCCCTTCCAGTCCTGAGTTGTCCCGCCCCGCACGCCGGGGCGGTCGACGAACCGGGAGCTCTGGTCGCCCTGACCCGAGGTCAAGCGACCAGAGCTCCCGGTTCGTTCTTTGTCTGGGCGGGCGTCAGCCCGGGACGATGCGGAAGCCGGCCGTGGTGAGCTGATCCAGGACCTGCGCGCAGTGCTCGGGCCCCTTTGTCTCGAGCTGGACGTCGATCTCGACCTCGGCGATCGCCAGGTCCCCGCGCGTGCGCACGTGGCCGACGTGCTCGACGTTCCCGCCGCTGGCCGCCAGTTGGGCCAGGAGCGCGGCGAGCGAACCGGGCCGGTCGTCGATCCGCACCCGGAACTGCAGGTACCGCCCGGCGGAGGCGAGCCCGTGCCGCAGCACGCGCAGCAGCACCAGCGGGTCGATGTTCCCCCCCGACAGGACCGCGACCGCGGTGCCCTCGAACTCGCCGGCGGCATCCATCAGGGCCGCGACGCCGGCCGCCCCCGACGGCTCGACCAGCAGCTTGCCGCGCTCGGCCACGAGCAGCAGCGCCCGCGAGATGGACTCCTCGCTGACCGTGCGGACCTCGACCTCGGCCTGGCGCAGCAGCGTGAACGGCACGAGCCCGGGCGTGCCGACGGCGATGCCGTCGGCCATGGTCGCCAGACGGGTGGCGGTCACCGGGTGGCCCGCGGCGATCGACGCGGGGTACGCGGCCGCGCTCGCGGCCTGCACGCCGATCACACGCACGTCGGGTCGCAACGCCCGCACCGCGGTCGCGATGCCCGCGGCGAGCCCGCCGCCGCCGATGGGCACGAAGATCGTCTTCACGTCGGGGACCTGCTCGAGGATCTCGAGCCCGACGGTGCCCTGCCCGGCGATGATGTCGACGTGGTCGAAGGGGTGGATCAGCACGGCGCCGGTCCGGGCCGCCTCCGCGTGGGCCGCCACGAGCGCCTCGTCGACCGAGCTCCCCACCAGCCGCACCTGCGCCCCGTAGTCCCGGGTCGCGGCGATCTTCGGCAGCGCGGCGTCGGTGGGCATGTACACCACGGCGTCGATCCCGAGCAGCTGGGCCGCCAGGGCGACCCCCTGCGCGTGGTTGCCCGCGCTCGCCGCCACGACGCCGCGCGCCTGCTCGGCGGGCGTCAGCCGCGCCATCCGGACGTACGCCCCGCGGATCTTGAACGAGCCCGCGCGCTGGAGGTTCTCGCACTTGAGGACCACGTGCGTGCCCGCCAGCGACGAGAGCCCGCGACTCTCCTCGACCGGGGTGAACGTCGCGACGCCGTCGAGCAGGCGGGCCGCGGCCTGCACGTCCTCGAGGGTGACGGCCACAACGCCGTCGGAGACGGCGTCGTCAGGCGCAACGCCGTCGGACACCTGGGGCAGGGTCATCGTCACGCCGCCGATCGCGTCGAGATGTACGGGTCGGTGCCGAGATCGGGGTACTTGTCGTGCCCGTTGAGGTAGAGCAGCACCGTGTTGACCACGGCCGCGATCGGTACCGCGAACAGCGCGCCGACGATCCCCGCGGCCATGGAACCCGCGGCGACCGCGAGCAGCACCGCGACGGGGTGCAGCGAGACGGCGTGTCCCATCAGCAGCGGCTGCAGCAGGTGGCCCTCGATCTGCTGCACCAGGAGCACGACGGCGAGCATGGCCAGCGCGACCACGGGACCGTGCGCGACGAGCGCGACGAGGATCGCGACCGACCCGGAGATCAGTGCACCGACGATCGGGATGAACGAGCCGAGGAACACCAGTGTCGCGAGCGGCAGGGCGAGCGGGACCTGCAGGATCGCGGCCCCGATCCCGATGCCGATCGCGTCCACGAGCGCCACGAGGATCTGCGTGCGCGTGTACGCGCCGAGCGCGACCAGCCCGCGCCGACCGGCCTCGTGCGTGCGCTCGCGGGCCGAGCGCGGCAGCAGACCGACGACCCAGAACCAGATCCGGCGGCCGTCGATCAGGAAGAACAGGGTGCAGAACAGTGCGATGAGCGCCCCGGTGCCGACGTGCCCGAGCGCGGTCGTCACGGACAGCGCGCCGGACAGCAGCGAGGTCGCGTTGTCGCTGATCGAGGCCGACGCCTGCTGCCGGTACGCCTCGATCTGGCTGGCGCTGATCTGCAACGGGCCGGTCGAAAGCCAGCCGATGAGCTTGTCCAGCCCGGCCGTGGCCTCGTTCGCCAGGTCGGCGAACCCGTTGACTATCGAGTTCCCCGCGAGCGTGAGCAGCCCGCCGATCACGACCAGCAGCCCGACCACCGAGGTGGCCGCCGCCGCCACGCGCGAGAACCGGGCCCGCGTGCGCAGCCACCGGGAGACCGGGGTCAGCAGCACGCTGAGCAGCAGCGCGACCGCGACGGCGACCGCGATCACCTTGAAGTAGGACAGCAGCCAGAGCCCGGCGGCGGTCGCGGCCGCGATCACGAGCAGTCGCCACGACCAGGCCGCCGACAGCTGCACGGACCGCGGCAGGGCGGCGTCGAGCACGCTGCGTGCGGGGTCCGACTGCGCGGGCGTCGTTGTCGCGGGGGCTGAATCCGGCGCGGACGCCGGGCCCGGCTCGGCTGCGTCGATCACGCGAGCGCCTGGGTGAGGTCCGCGATCAGGTCGGCGATGTCCTCGATGCCGACCGAGAGCCGGATCAGGTCGGCGGGAACCTCGAGCGCCGTGCCGACCAGCGCGCCGTGGGTCATCTGGCCGGGGAGCTCGATGAGCGACTCGACGCCGCCGAGCGACTCCGCGAGCGTGAACACGCGCGTGCGGGCGCACACCTCGAGCGAGGTCTCGACGCTGCCCGTGCGGAACGACACCATGCCGCCGAAGCCGCTCATCTGGCGCGATGCGACGTCGTGCCCGGCGTGCGAGGCGAGCCCGGGGTAGATGACCTCGGTGACGCGCGCGTGCCCCTCGAGGAACGCCGCGACGGCGGCCGCGTTCGCGCAGTGCCGGTCCACCCGGACCGCGAGCGTCTTGAGCCCGCGCAGCGTGAGCCACGAGTCGAACGGCCCGGCGACCGCGCCCGAGGCGTTCTGGTGGAACGCGACGGCGTCCGCGAGCGCCGTCGTGCCGGTGGGGCCGTCGAGGCCCACGGGCAGCTGCGCGCCGTCGGCCACGATCAGGGCCCCGCCGACGACGTCGCTGTGGCCGCCGATGTACTTGGTCGTCGAGTGCACGACGACGTCCGCGCCGAGCGCCAACGGTTGCTGCAGGTACGGCGTGGCGAACGTGTTGTCGACGATGAGCAGCGCGCCCGCGGCGCGGCACATCGCGGCGATCGCGGCGATGTCGCTCACGCCGAGGAGCGGGTTGGTGGGCGTCTCGACCCAGACCGCCTTGGTTCGACCGGGCTCGATCGCGGCGAGCACCGCGTCGAGGTCGGTGAGGTCGACCGGGGTGTGGTCGATGCCCCACGGACCGAAGACCCGCGCGATCAACCGGTACGTGCCGCCGTAGGCGTCGTCGCCCATCACGACGTGGTCACCGGGGCGCAGGATCGCGCGCAGCAGGGTGTCCTCCGCGGCGAGCCCCGAGGCGAACGCGTACCCGTGCGCCCCTCCCTCGACCGCGGCCAGCGCCTCCTCGAGCGCGGCCCGGGTCGGGTTCGCCGACCGCGAGTACTCGTACCCGCCGCGCAGCCCGCCGACGCCGTCCTGCTTGTACGTGGAGACCTGATAGATCGGGGTGACCACGGCGCCGGTGGCGGCGTCCGGGGCCTGCCCGGCGTGGATCGCGCGGGTGGCGAACCCGGCGTCGGACCAGTCGGGTTCGGGCTGCAGGTGCTGAGGCGTGGTGGTCACGCACGCCAGGCTACGGGGTGGACCTGGCGGGAACACCCACCGGGTCGGCGGGCGTTGCACCCCTCGAGGATAAGAAAGGTGACCCACATGTTCGGATCGGTGCTCAAGACGACGATGGTGGCCCCCGAGCGCGCGCTGCGCGGCCGGCCGGCGTACGGCTACGAGATCCCCGCGACCCATGCCGTGCTCGGCACGCCGCTGCGCGGACCCTGGCCGGTCGGGACGGCTCAGCTCTACCTCGCGATGGGGTGCTTCTGGGGTGCCGAGAAGGCCATGTGGAAGCTGCCCGGCGTGGTCACCACGGCGGTGGGCTACCAGGGCGGGTTCACGCCGTTCCCGTCCTACGAGGAGGTGTGCACCGGGCTGACCGGGCACACCGAGGCCGTCATGGTCGCGTACGACCCGGAGGTCCTCACGCACGAGGAGCTGCTGCGGGCGTTCTGGACGTCGCACGACCCGACGCAGGGCTTCCGGCAGGGCAACGACGCGGGGACGCAGTACCGCTCGGCGCTGTACTTCACGACCCCGGAGCAGGAGGCTGCGGCGGCCGCGACGCGCGCGGCGTACCAGGTCGAGCTCTCCCGCGCGGGGTTCAAGGCGATCACCACCGAGCTGCGACCGGCGTCCGAGGTCGGCGAGTTCTTCTACGCCGAGGACTACCACCAGCAGTACCTCGCGAAGAACCCGAACGGCTACTGCGGCCTGGGCGGCACCGGGGTCTCCTGCCCGATCGGGCTCACGTAAGGCCTGATCGGGCCCGCTGGGGGCTAGGGGCGCGGTGAGCTAGGGGCGCGGTTCGCAGACCACGACCGGGATCTGCCGGGAGGTCTTCTCCTGGTAGCCCGCGTAGCCGGGGTTGTTGGCCACGGCCGCGTCCCACAGCTCGGCCCGCTCGGCCCCTTCGGCCGTGCGGGCCCGCATCGGCTTCGTGACGGAGCCGCGCTGCACGAGGACGTCGGGGTGCGCCACGAGGTTGCGGTACCACCCCGGGTCCTTGTCGGCGCCGCCCGCGGAGGCGATGACCACGAGCTTGTCACGCACCACCGTCACGGCGAGCGGCGTGGTGCGGGGCTCGCCCGTGGTGCGGCCCGTCGTCGTGAACAGGACCTGCTCCAGGTGCCCGAACCGGCCGCCGACCCGCCCGCCGGTCCACCGGAAGACGAGTGCGTGCAACCGGATGACCAGCAGGGCGGGGCGGCTGATCGCCATCGTCAGTTCACGCCCACGATGTCGACGACGAACACGAGCGTGTCGGTGCCCTTGATGCCGGCCGCGGGCATGCCGCGCGGGCCGTAGCCCAGGTGCGGCGGGATCGACAGGATCAGGCGGGAGCCGATCTGGCGGCCGACCAGGCCCTCGTCCCAGCCCGCGATGACGGCGCCGAGGCCGATCGGGAAGCTGATCGGGGTGCCGCGGTCGTACGAGTTGTCGAAGATGGCCCCGCCCCAGCACTGGCCGAGGTAGTTGACGACGAGGTCGTCCCCGGCCACGACGACGTCGCCGTCGCCGGGCTCGAGCACCGCGACCTCGAGCTCGGCCGGCGCGGGTCCTTGCGGGAAGGTGAGCACGGGCTTCTCGCCGAACGTTCCGGTGGCCTCGGGCAGAACAGCAGACATGGGGAACTCTCCTCGGTTGCGGGTAGAGACATCTTGCAGGTTTTTCCCGGCCGCTGGTGCGCCCGGCGCGCGCGACCACGCTCCGGGCAGGTTTCGTAGGGGTTGACGATCTTTGGCTAATGGCATTAGCCTGACGAACATGGACACTTCACGCACCCCCGATCGCGTGGGCTCCGCCGATGCCGGCCCCACCACGCAGCCCGCACCGCAGTACCTGTCCCGGCCGGAGGGCCGCATCTCCTACACCGTCCAGGGCGCCGGCCCGGTCGTCGTCCTCGTCCCCGGGATGGGGGACCTGCGCTCGACCTGGCGAGAGCTCGTCGGACCGCTCGTCACGGCCGGATACCGCGTCGCGGTGACCGACCTGCGCGGCCACGGCGACTCCGACACGACCTTCAGCCGCTACGGCGACATCGCCACCGGCGAGGACCTGATCGCGCTGGTCCGCGAGCTCGGTGACGAGCCCGCCGTCCTGATCGGCAACTCGATGGGCGCCTCGGCGGCGATCTGGGCGGCCGCCGAGCGTCCCGACCGCGTCGCGGGCCTCGTGCTGGTGTCCCCGTTCCTGCGCGAACCGAAGCAGGTCCCGGGGATGGCGGGCCTGCTCCGGCTGGTCTACCGCCTCCTGTTCGCTCGCCCGTGGGGCGCGTCCGCCTGGGCGTCGTACTACCGCCGGGTGCTGTCGAAGGGCGCCACGGCTCCCTGGCTCGACGAGCACGTCGCCGACCTGCGGACGAGCCTGCGCCGAGCCGGTTACCTGCGAGCGTTCCGCCGCCTTACCCTCCAGCTCACCCACAAGCCGGTCGAGGAGCGGCTCGCCGAGGTCCGGGCGCCGGCGGTCGCG
The DNA here is from genome assembly GCF_045689905.1 of Pengzhenrongella phosphoraccumulans. NCBI lineage: Bacteria > Bacillati > Actinomycetota > Actinomycetes > Micrococcales > Pengzhenrongella > Pengzhenrongella phosphoraccumulans. The sequence continues at coordinate 1,152,113 of NZ_CP144210.1, forward strand.
TTCGTCGGCGAGCTCGACCCGGACTTCGCGGACCCCGCTGCTGAGCTCGCCTGGATCGTCGAGGCGCTCGACGCGCGGGGCGTCGCGGTTCCCGACGCCGCGCACTACCCCCAGCACCAGGCGCCCGCCCTCGTGCTGCCCATCGTCCTCGAGCACCTCGCCGGCCTCCGCCGGACCACCGGCCCCGCAGCCCGCTGGGACCTGTAGGTGCCTCGGGCGGGGTTGAACCGGACCGCGGTCGTCGAGGCGGCACTGGCCGTCGTCGACGCCGGTGGACCGACCGGGTTCGCCGACCTGACCCTCGCCGCCGTGGCCGCCCGGGTCGGCGTCGCCGTGCCCAGCCTGTACAAGCACGTCCACGGGCTCCCGGACCTGCGCCGGGGCGTCGTCCAGGTCTGCGTGGTGGACCTCGCCGACGCGCTCACGGCGGCCACGGCGGGGCTCGCCGGGGCGCGGGCGGTCCACGCGGCCGCCGGGGCCGTGCGGACCTTCGCGCGGACGACACCCGGGCGGTACGCCGCGACGCAGCGGGCGGAGTGGGCCGTGGACCCCGCGGCTGCCGAGATCCGCGCCGCGGCCGCCCGGACGGTGGCCGTGATCGCCGGGGCGCTGCAACCGCTCGACGTGCCACCGGAGCGCACTATCGACGCGGTCCGCGCGGTGCGGGCGGCAGTGCACGGCTTCGTCGTGCTCGAGCTCGAGGGCGGGTTCGGACTGCCCGACGACGTCGACGTCAGTTTCGACTACCTCATCACCACGGTGATCCAGGGCTTGGTCAGCGCGTCAGGTAGCCCAGCAGGTCGTGGCGGGTGAGCACCCCGATCGGGTTGCCGTCGTCGACCACGAGCAGGGCGTCGTGCTCCTTGAGGGCTTTGCGGGCGGTCTCGACACTGTCGCCCGTGCCGATCAGCGGCAGCGGCGCGGACATGTGCTTGTCGACCCGGTCGGCCAGCGCCGCGGCGCCCGAGAACACCGCGTCGGTGAGGTCACGTTCGCTGACGGATCCCGCGACCTCGCCGATCATCACGGGCGGCTCGGCCTTGACCACGGGCATCTGCGACACGCCGTACTTCTGCAGGATCTCGATCGCGTCGCGGACGGTCTCGGTCGGGTGCGTGTGCACCAGCTCGGGCAGGGCGCCGGACTTCGTGCGCAGCACGTCGGCGACGCTCGCCCCGTCACCAGCGCTGAGGAACCCGTAGGACCGCATCCACGGATCGCTGAAGATCTTCGACAGGTACCCGCGACCGCCGTCGGGCAGGAGCACGACGACGACGGCGTCTGCCGTGCCCTCGCGCTCGAGCCGGGCCGCGAGCCGCAGCGCGGCGACCACGGCCATGCCGGACGAGCCGCCCACGAGCAGCCCCTCCTCGCGGGCGAGGCGTCGGGTCATGGCGAACGAGTCGGCGTCGGACACCGCGATGATCTCGTCGGGGACGGACGGGTCGTACGCCGTCGGCCAGAAGTCCTCGCCGACGCCCTCGACGAGGTAGGGGCGCCCGTCGCCCCCCGAGTACACCGAGCCCTCGGGATCGGCGCCGACGACGACGACCGCGCCGTCGGCCCGGGACGCGCTCGCGTCCTTGAGGAACCGGCCGGTGCCGGTGATGGTGCCGCCGGTGCCGACGCCGGCGACGAAGTGCGTCACGCGCTCGTCGGTGTCCGCCCAGATCTCGGGGCCGGTCGTCGCGTAGTGGCTCGCGGGACCGTTGGGGTTCGCGTACTGGTTCGGCTTCCAGGCGCCCGGGATCTCGGTGACGAGCCGGTCGGAGACCGAGTAGTAGGAGTCCGGGTGGGTCGGGGCGACGGCGGTCGGGGTGACCACGACCTGCGCGCCGTACGCGGTGAGCACATCCCGCTTGTCCTGCGACACCTTGTCGGGGCACACGAACACGCAGCGGTAGCCCTTGCGCTGGGCGACGAGCGCGAGCCCGACGCCGGTGTTGCCGCTGGTGGGCTCGACGATCGTGCCGCCCGGGCGCAGCTCGCCGCTGGCCTCGGCCGCCTCGACCATCTTCAGCGCGATGCGGTCCTTGACCGACCCGCCGGGGTTGAGGTACTCGACCTTCGCCAGCACGGTCGAGGTGAGCCCGTCGGTCACGGACGAGAGCCGGACGAGCGGGGTGTGCCCGACGAGCTCGGTGATGTGCTGGGCGTACTTCATTGCGGGTGAGCGCTCCGATCGAAGGCCGTCAACGGGCGAGCGCTGACGTCCTGTCGGACGTCAGCGCTCGGACGTTGCGGCGTGGTGGGTGGGTCGAGCCGAGGCTAGTTGCGGAAGATCGCGATCAGCCGCAGGAACTCCAGGTACATCCACACGAGGGTGACGACCAGGCCGAAGGCGGCGGTCCAGGCGAGCTTCGCCGGGACGCCCATCTCCACGCCGCGCTTGATGGAGTCGAAGTCGACGATCAGCATCGCGGCGGCCAGGCCGACCGCAAACAGCCCGACGACGATGCCCATGGGGCCGCTGCGCAGCGGCCCGAAGTCGCCGCCGCCGACGTTGAACCAGATCAGAACTACGTTGACCAGCGAGAACACGAGGTAGCCGACCATCGCGATCAGCAGCCACCTGGTGAACTTAGGGGTGACGCGCACCTTGCCCGAGCGGAAGAGCACAAGGCAGGCGGCGAACGTCGACATGGTGGCGAGGACGGCCTGCACCACGATGCCGGGCCACTGGGCCTCGAAGTACCAGGAGATCCCACCGAGGAACACGCCCTCGGCCACGCCGTACAGCATGATCAGCGCAGGGCTGGGGCTCTTCTTGAACGAGTTGACCATGCCGAGCACGAAGCCGATGAGCGCGCCACCGATCGCGAGCGGCATCCGCACCGCCTCGGGCGCCACGAACCACGTCACCGCGGCGGCGACGACCACGATCGTGAGCAGGAACCCGCTCTTCATGATCACGTCGTCATACGTCATCCGGCCGGTCTGCGCCGAGGTGGCGGACGGCGAGCCGTACATCTGGTCGAGCTGGGCGGCGGTGTAGCCCGCCGTCGTTGCGGTGGTGTCCTGCACGACGGTGCCGGACTGCCGACCGGCCTGGTTGGGCTTGCCGGCCTTCTTCGGGTCCCGGAACACCGGGTTGTTGTCGAAGACGGGGTTGCTCATCGATTCCTCCTGGTCGCGCGGTGCCCGCCCCGCGCTGGGGCGCAGATCGGCGCAAGTTGACTGGCCGATCATTACTGTACGCAACGCCCCACATGACGCCGGCGTTCCCGCCCGCCGCGCCGATCGCGCCGCGAGCGCGGAGTTCATCCCTGCGACGCACGCATCCTCCTTGCGGCGTACAGCGTGCTCACAGCGAGATCCCTCCCCCGGGGGTCTCGCCGAGGGAGGTGGCGGCCCTACCGTCGAACCCGTACCCGAACCGCCATCGACCCGAAGGAATCTCCCATGATCGAGGCCCACGGCCTGACCAAGCGATACGGAAAGAAGACCGCGGTCGACGACATCTCGTTCACCGTCCAACCCGGCCTGGTCACCGGCTTCCTCGGCCCGAACGGTGCCGGCAAGTCGACCACGATGCGGATGATCGTCGGCCTGGACCGCCCCACGCACGGCACGGTGACCGTCAACGGTCGCCCGTACGCCCAGCACCGCGACCCGCTGCGGCAGGTCGGCGCGCTGCTCGACGCCAAGGCGGTCCACACCGGCCGCAGCGCGTACAACCACCTGCTCGCGATGGGCGCCACGCACGGCATCGGCAAGACCCGGATCAACGAGGTCATCGAGATGACCGGGCTCGAGTCGGTCGCCAAGAAGCGCGTCGGCGGCTTCTCGCTCGGCATGGGCCAGCGCCTGGGCATCGCGTCCGCGCTGCTCGGCAACCCGCACACCCTGATCCTCGACGAGCCGGTCAACGGTCTCGACCCCGAGGGCGTCGTCTGGGTTCGCAACCTCGTGCGCTACCTCGCGAGCGAGGGTCGGACGGTCTTCCTGTCCTCGCACCTCATGAGCGAGATGGCCCTCACCGCGGACCACATCATCGTCGTCGGCCGCGGACGCGTGCTCGCGGACGCCCCGGTCGCCGACATCGTCGCGCGGGCCGCCGGGACCACGGTGCGCGTGCGCAGCCCCCAGGCCTCGCAGCTCGTCGAGCTGCTCGCCGGCCCGGGCGTGTCCTTCACGTCCACCGCCCCGCAGGCCGTCGAGATCACCGGCAGCACCGCGGAGGCGATCGGCGAGGCCGCCGCCGCCGCGCAGCTCGTGCTGCACGAGCTCACCCCGGTGGTGGGTTCGCTCGAGGACGCATACATGTCCCTCACGCAGGACTCGGTCGAGTACCACTCGGCCCCGACCGGTCCAGGATTCGACCACCTCACCGGCGAGCCCGGCACCCACGCAGCCCACGTCAGCCCGGAAGGCGCGAACCGATGAGCACGCAGACCCTCACCACCTCGACCGACGCGCTCCCGGGCGCTCGCCGGGAAGACAGCCGCATCCACCTCACGTTCCCGCGCATCGTCCGGTCCGAGTGGATCAAGTTCCGCACGCTACGCTCCACGATCTGGACGCTCGCCACGACCGTCGTGCTCATGGTCGGCATCTCCCTGCTGTTCGCGTGGGGCGTGACCAGCTCCACCGGCCAGGGTGGCAACCCGAACGACTTCGGGGGGCTGACCGGCGCCAACGTCGCGACCGGCGGGTACTTCTTCGGCCAGCTCACCCTCGCGGTGCTCGGCGTCCTGGTGATCAGCGGGGAGTACTCCACCGGCATGATCCGCTCGACGCTGGCTGCGGTCCCGACCCGGCTGCCCGCACTGTGGGCCAAGGCCCTCGTGCTCGGCGTCACCTCCTTCGTGGTCAGCTGCATCGCGATCGGGATCTCCGTCCTCGCCACCCGCGCGATGCTCGCCCCGCTCGACCTCGCCGTCGACCTCGGTGACCCGGAGCAGGTCCGGATCCTGCTCGGCGCGGCGCTCTACCTGACCACGATCGCCCTGCTCGCGTACGCGTTCGGTGCGCTGCTACGGCACTCCGCTGCCGCCCTCGCGGCGGTGCTCGGCCTCCTCCTGGTCGTCGAGAACGTCTTCCTGCTCATCCCGCTGACATTCTTCGAGAAGGTCAGCCCGTTCCTGCCGTCCACGGCGGGCGCGCAGCTGATGATGCCGCAGGCCCAGATCGACCTCATGGCCACGACCGCCACCGGCGCCGTCCTCAGCCCCTGGGAGGGCTTCGCGGTCCTGGTCGCCTGGGTCGTCGTCCTCCTCACCGCGGCAGCGGTCCTCCTCAAGCGCCGCAACGCGTAACCCCCACCAACCCACCACCTCCCCTCCCTCCCCCCCATGCCCCACCCCCCGCGAACTCGGAGGTTTGCGTCGAACTCGCACACTGTGGTGTGCGAGTTCGCGTCAAACCTCCGAGTTCGCGGGGCCGTTTGGTCCGGGAGAGGGATCGGGAGAGGGAGAGGGGTGGGGTCGTGAGTGGGGTTGAGCCCGTCTTCACCGAGCTGAACACTCGGCGGCTCGGGCCGGTGCGGCGGTACTTCCTGCGGCATCCGCGGGCGATGGATGTGCTGGTGGCCGCGCTGTTCGGCGTGCCCGCACTGCTCGCGGGAATCTTCTCCGACCAGTCGCAGATCTCGCTCGGGGTGCTCGCCGTCGTCGGCTCCGTCGCGCTGATGTGGCGCCGGCTCTACCCGGTCTGGACCGCGACGGCGATCGGCAGCCTCGCCGCGATCACGGTCGGGGTGACGGGAAACCTCAACGGGTACGACCTGGCCATCGCGTTCGCGATCTACGCGGTCGCCGTCGCCCGGCCGCTGCGCACCACGTGGCTGACGTCGCTCGTGCTCGGGATCACGACGTCCGGAGCGGTCTGGCTCTGGCAGCACCCGGTTCCCGGCCCCGACGGGTCGGGCCTGTTCTTCGGCCCGGCCGACGGAGAGTCCCTCACCGACGCGCGCGTCTCCTCGATCACGAGCCTGCTGATCGTCTCCCTCGCCGCAATCGCGATCGGCACCAACGTACGCAACCGCCGGCTGCACCTCGCCGCGCTCGTGGACCGCGCGAACCGGCTCGCGGTCGAGCGCGACCACCAGATCAAGCTCGCAGCGGCGCAGGAGCGCACCCGCATCGCGCGCGAGATGCACGACGTCGTCGCACACAGCCTCTCGGTCATGATCGCCCTGGCCGACGGCGCGAGCGCCGCGCTCGACCGCTCCCCCGAGCGCGCCCGCGACGCGGTGACCGAGCTCTCCGAAACCGGGCGGACCGCGCTCGCCGACATGCGCCGCGTGCTCGGGGTGCTGCGCGACCCCGAGGCGCCGCTCGGTCCGCAGCCGGGCGTCACCGACCTCGCCGAGCTCGTCGAGGGTTTCCGCAACGCCGGGCTCCCCGTCCGCACGACGTTCGCCGGCGAACCGCTGCCCACCGACCCCGGTCTGCAGCTCGCGGTCTACCGCATCATCCAGGAGTCCCTCACGAACTCCCTGCGCCACGCGCGCGGCGCCGGCCTCGTCGACCTCGTGCTCAGCTACGCCGTCGGCCGGGTCGAGATCACCGTGACCGACGACGGCGGCCTGCGCGCGCGAGCCTCCGCGGTGCCCCCGCCGGCCGCGGGCGGCGCCGGGATGAGCGCGCCGACACGTCCGGGGAGCGGCGGTCTCGTGACCGCGGGCGGCAAGGGCATCATCGGGATGCGCGAGCGGGCGGCCGTCTACGGCGGGGTCGTGGAGGCCGGGCCCCATGCGGGCGGCTGGCGGACCCACGCGGTCCTGACGTGGGACGACACCCCGGGGTGAGCGACGAACGGACGGACGGCGATCGGGCGGCGGTGACCGAACCCGCACCCGCCCTGGTGGAGACTGCTCCCGTGGAGAATCCTCAGACCCGGTCCGGCCCCTCCCCCGCGCACCCGATCGGGCTGCTGCTGGTCGACGACCAGGCGTTGCTGCGGATGGGCTTCCGGCTCGTGCTCGAGGCGGAGGACGACCTGGTGGTGCTGGGCGAGGCGGGCGACGGCGCGCTCGCCGTCACGCAGGCCATCGCGCTGCGCCCCGACGTCGTGCTCATGGACGTTCGGATGCCCGGGATGAACGGGATCGACGCGACCGAGCGCATCGTCGCCGCGTTGCCCGAGTGCCGCGTCATCATCCTGACGACGTTCGACCTCGACGAGTACGCGTTCGCCGGGCTGCGCGCCGGCGCGAGCGGGTTCCTGCTCAAGGACGCCCGACCGGCCGAGCTGACGGCGGCGATTCGCACGGTGGCCGCCGGCGACGCGGTCATCTCACCCCGCGTGACTCGACGCATGCTCGAGATGTTCTCCGGGTACCTGCCGGCGACGGGCGACGTCCCGCCCGGGGGCGACGGGCTGGACCCGCGCCTGCGCCTGCTGACCCCGCGCGAGCTCGAGGTGCTCGGGACGATCGCCGAGGGGATGAGCAACGCGGAGATCGCCGAGCACTTCGTGCTGTCGGAGGCCACCGTGAAGACGCACGTCGGGCGGATCCTCGGCAAGCTTCAGCTCCGCGACCGGGTGCAGGCCGTCGTGCTCGCCTACGAGTCGGGCCTCGTCAAGCCGGGCTGATCGCCGTCGGGCGCTGGACGGCACTGGACAGAGCGAGACCGCGCAGAAACGCCGAAAGGGCCCGGCACCGGTGTGCCGAGCCCTTTCGACCGCGCCCCCCGGGCGCGTCAGCGACGACCTACGCGGTCAGGCCGCGCGTGGCCAGCTCGGCCGGGACGTCCCGCTGCGCGACGCCGTCGTAGCTGCTCAACGGACGGATCAGCGAGTTGTGCGCGCGCTGCTCGGCGATGTGGGCGGTCCAACCCACGATGCGGGACATCACGAACATCGGCGTGAACATCTCGATGTTGAAGCCCATGAGGTAGTACGTTGGCCCGGTCGGGAAGTCCAGGTTCGGCCAGATCCCCCGCGCCTTGAGCATGGTCTGCTCCAGCTCGGTGTACATCGTGGTCCAGCGCTCGCCGCCCTCGACGACCGCGGCCGTGTTCCAGAACGCGGCCTTCATCGTCGGGACCCGCGAGTCCTCGTTCTTGTAGACCCGGTGACCGAACCCCATGACCTTGCGGTGCTCGGCCAGCTCGTTGAGCATCCAGGCCTCGGCCTTGTCCGGGTCACCGATCTCGAGCATCGTGTGCATGACGGCCTCGTTCGCGCCACCGTGCAGCGGGCCCTTGAGGGCGCCGATGGCGGCAGTGACGGCGCTGTACTGGTCGGACATGGTCGACGTGACCACGCGCGCCGTGAACGTCGAGGCGTTGAACGAGTGCTCCATGTACAAGATCAGCGAGGTCTCGAAGGCGTGCGTGATCTCCTTGGAGGGCACCGAGCCAAACGTCATGTGGAAGAAGTTGTCCACGTAGTTCAGCGACTCGTCCGGCGGGATCGGCTCGAGGCCGAGCCGACGGCGGTGGTCGATCGCGACGACGGTCGCGATCTGGGCGAGCAGCCACTCGCTCTTGATCTGGTTCTTCTCCGGGTCGTTCGTCTCCGCGTCCGGGTCCTCGGAACCGATCCAGCTGACCGCGGTGCGCAGCGTGTCCATCGGGTGACAGACCGTCGGGAGCAGCCGCAGGGCGAGCATGAGGCCCGGCGACAGCGCCCGGCGCGAGCGCTGCTTGGTCTCGAACTCCTCGAGCTGCTCCGGCGTCGGCAGCTCGCCGTGCCACATGAGGTAGCAGACCTGCTCGAAGCTGCAGTGCGCGGTGAGGTCCTGGACCGAGTAGCCGCGGTACGTCAGGGAGTTGGTCTCCTTCATGACGTTCGAGACCTTCGTGGTGTCGGCGACCACGCCCGCGAGACCGCGGTGGATCACCGGCGGTGCCGGCTCCGGTGCTGCGCCAGTGGTTGCCATGTTGTCCGTTGCTGTCGTCACTGATCAGCACCCCCCAAGGTGAAGTTGAAAACTGTCGAGTCGAACTGGTTGTACTCGGCGTAGTCGAGCAGCTCGTAGAGCCGCGCCCGCGTCTGCATGACCGGGACGACGGACTCCTGCGTGCCGGTGGCGGCGATGGTGCGCAGTCCGGCCTCGACGGCGCCCATGGCGATCCGCAGGGTCGTGACCGGGTAGATGACGACGTTGAAGCCGAGCTTCTCGAGCGTCGCCGCGTCGAGCAGCTTGGACTTGCCGAACTCCGTCATGTTCGCGAGCAGCGGGATGTCGACCCCGGCGCGGAACGCCTCGAACTCGGACTCGTCCGCGAGCGCCTCGGCGAAGATCATGTCCGCGCCGGCGTCCGCATACGCCTTGGACCGGTCGATCGCGGCCGCGAGACCCTCGACGCTGCGCGCATCGGTGCGCGCGCAGATGACGAAGTTCGGGTCGGTCCGCGCATCGACGGCGGCCCGGATCCGGCCGATCATCTCCGCGACGGACACCACTGCCTTGTTGTCCAGGTGCCCGCACCGCTTGGGGTTGACCTGGTCCTCGAGGTGCAGCCCGGCGAGCCCGGCCTGCTCCAGCACCCGGACGGTCCGGGCGGCGTTGAGCGGCTCACCGAAGCCGGTGTCGGCGTCGATGAGGGTCGGCAGGTCGGTGCCCTGCGCGATGGCACCACCCCGGGCGGCCACCTCGGTGAGCGTGGTCAGGCCGATGTCGGGCAGCGCGAGGTCGGCCGAGAGCGCGGCCCCGGACACGTAGACGCCGTCGAACCCGGTCTCCTGGACGATCCGCGCGACGAGCGGGGAGAACGCCCCCGGCATCCGCAGCAGGCTGCCCGAGGCCAGCCCGGCCCGGAAGGTCTCCCTCTTGGCGGCAGCCGAGATGCTCGAGCCCAACATCAGAAGATCCCCTTGCTCGTGGCGGCGGTGTCTCCCAGCCGGTCGGCGGCGACCGTGAACGACAGCCGGTGCAGCTCACCGGCCGGCAGGTCGGGCAGCTCGGCGACCGCGGCGAGGAACCGGTCCTGCTCGTCGTCGTCGATGACGCCCGTCGCCAGGGTCCGGAACTTCTCGATGTACTGCGGGCGGGCGAACGGCCGGACCCCCAGCGGGTGCGCGTCGGCGACGGCGAGCTCGTCCTCGAGCACGGTCCCGTCGTCGAGCGTGATGACCACGCGACCCCCGAACGCCTTCTCGGCGGGGTCGATGGCGTGGTAGCGGCGGGTCCACTCCGGGTCCTCGGCGGTGGAGATCTTGTGCCAGAGGGCCACGGTGTCGGGGCGCGCGGCCCGCTCGGGGGCGTAGGACCGCTCGTGGTGCCAGGCGCCGTCCTGCAGCGCGACCGCGAAGATGTACATGATCGAGTGGTCGAGCGTCTCGCGCGACGCCGTCGGGTCCATCTTCTGCGGGTCGTTCGCCCCGGTGCCGATCACGTAGTGCGTGTGGTGGCTCGTGTGGATCACGATGCTGCGCACGCGTGCGGTGTCCCCGACCAGCGGCCCCATGCGGCGGGCGAGGTCGATGAGCGCCTGCGACTGGTACTCCGCCGAGTGCTCCTTGGTGTACGTGTCGAGGATCGCGCGCTTGGACTCGCCCGGTCCGGGCAGCGGGATCTGGTAGACGTGCTCGGGGCCGGACAGGAGCCAGGCGATGAAGCCGTCCTCGCCCTCGTAGATCGGCGTCGGCGACGTCTCGCCGCGCATCGCGCGGTCGACGGCCTCGATGGCCATCTTCCCGGCGAACGCGGGGGCGTAGGCCTTCCAGGACGAGATCTCGCCCTTGCGCGACTGCCGCGTCGCGGTCGTGGTGTGCAGCGCCTGCCCGACGGCCTGGAAGATGGTCTCGGCGTCGAGGCCGAGCGCGGTGCCGATCCCGGCTGCGGCGCTCGGGCCGAGGTGGGCGACGTGGTCGATCTTGTGCTCGTGCAGGCACATGCCCTTGACCAGGTCGACCTGGATCTCGTAACCGGTTGCGATGCCGCGCACGAGGTCGCGTCCGCTGCGGCCCAGGTGCTGGGCGACCGCGAGGATCGGCGGGATGTTGTCGCCGGGGTGGGAGTACTCCGCGGCCAGGAACGTGTCGTGGTAGTCGAGCTCCCGCACGGCGACGCCGTTCGCCCAGGCGGCCCACTCGGGCGAGAACCCGCGATCGGCGGCGAGGCCGAACACCGTGCTGCCGGGCGCGGCGGGGTGGGCCACGGCCTGGGCACGGGCGGAGACGGCCGGGTGGCGCGCGATGGACGCGGCAGCCACGGACGCGTTGTCGATGATCCGGTTGCCGATCATCTCCACGACGGCGGGCTCGACCTCGACCGGGTCGACCGCGAGCGCCGCGAAGCGCCAGGCGAGCTGCTCCTGACGCGGCAGCTGGTCGGCGGAGGGATGCGTGCGTACGGCGTGTAGCTTCATTGGTACGTCCTTTGAGAGGTGTCCTCGCAGACTACGACGGCATGCTGAATCGCGGGCCTGAACGGACGAACGTCCTGTACGGACCCGTCAGATCATGCTGCGGGCGCCATCGCCCAACGAATGATCGACGTGATCGCGTGCCCGCTCGCCCGCACGACGGTCGCCTCGACGGGGGCAGGTAGGGCAGGCCCAACGGCTTGCGGGCCCACCGTGGGAGAAGCCCGACGGCAGCTCCGGTCAGTGCCGTGTACGGCGGCAGCGCGACCCACGGCACGGGGGGGCGCAGCAGGATGAAGCGGGCGGCCTCGCGAGCGGCCGGCGTCTCGGCGAGCTCGGGGCGGTAGGCCTCGATCTCGGCCTTGAGCTGCGCATAGGTCCGCGGCGGATCGATCACCCCGAGATGCTCGCCGACGACGGCGACGTCGGCCACGTACCGGTCGCAGCCTGCGCGGTCGAGGGGCTTGTCGCCGTAGCGCTGGTGCGCGGCCAGGAAGCTGTCGGCCTCGGCGACGTGCACCCACCGCAGCAGGTGCGGGTCGGAGGCCGCGTAGGCCAGGCCCTCCGGTGTGACGCCGCTGATCCGCTCGTGCACGGAACGCACGTGCGCGACGATCGCGGCGGCGTCGTCGGCCGCCCCGAAGGTAGTCATCGCGAGGAAGGTGCTGGTGCGCTCGAGCCGACCCCACGGGTCGCCCAGGTAGCCCGAGTGGGCCGCCACCGCGGCCATGGCGCCGGGATGCAGGGACTGGAGCAGGAGGGCTCGCAACCCCCCGACGAACATCGACGCGTCGCCGTGCACCTGATGGATGGCGGAGTCGGGTGCGAACCAGCGGTCGCCCGGGCGGTTGTGGATCCGGTCGCGCTGCGCGGGCCCCCGTTCGCCCGCGACCCGCGCGAACAGTGCCGCGCCGACCCGGAGCCGGACCCCCTCGATCAGTGCGACCTCGCCCATCAGTGCTCTCCACTCGTCGTGAATCATCGTGCGTGACCAGCGGGGTGCGTGATCGTGCGCTGTGTCAGACAACGCGACCCGAGCGACGCACATTCCGCCCACGCCCACGCGATCGGGTCTGCACCCCGGCATCGACCCAGGTGAGCCGTGATCTTCCGTGACGCACCACGCTAGGGTTTCGTTCGAACCCTGGGGGGAAAACGGTCCATGACACGTGATCGCAGTCGACCACGACGCATTGCGAAGCCGGGCCGGCAAGCGTGGGCCGAGGACCTCACCGACGTGGTGTTCTGGATCGCGGGCGTCTTCTACGTGGTCACAGGCTTCTTCCCCGTGATCATCATCATGATCATTGGGCTCGTCGCCGGGACGTCTCCCCTCGAATCCGACGGGGGCATGTGGGGCTGGGCGCCGGGGTACCCGGCCTTCGACCCGCAGTCGTGGCTGTTCTTCCTGCCCGCCCTCGCAGCCCTGTTCCTGTCGGTGTGGACCTTCCCTCTCCCCCTGCGTACCTTCCCCGGCACCAGCCGCGCCATGCTGATGTGGACGTCCGCGGGCGCGGTCTTGCTGACCGCGCAGATGGGCGCCGCGTTCCACGGCGCCCCGGGGATCGCCAACGAGGGAATCTGGGCCTCGTTCCTCTTCGCGGCGGCCGCCGCGCTCTTCTTCCTTCGCCTGCTGCTCGGCGCGCTGCACCTCCTCCCCCGCAGCTGGCGCGAGACCGCACCCACCCCCCGGCGCCGCCGAAAGACCGTCCCAGGCCCGACGGAGGTATCTCGATGACGACGATCCGGGTGGACTTCGACCAGGACAGCTGGCTGTACGTGCCCGAGAGCTGGCCCTGGAACGGCTTCGAGAACCTCGACCACTGGGTCGCCACCGTCTGCGACCTGCTCGGACCGGCTCACCAGCTCGACGCCGCCACGACCGCCTGGCTCGGGACCTCGCTGCAGGCGATCGCCGCGGAGCGGCCGGACGACGAGTCCCGGTTCATCTACCTGGCCGCACCCGACCGGTTCCTGTTCTTCGTGAGCGTCCTGTACAACGCCGCCTCCGACGAGCTCACGCTCGAGGACCTGGCCGCGGTCAATGACCCGGCGGCTACCCGGACACCCGAGTCGCGCCCGTTCGTCGCCCCCCAGCTCGGCGCCGGGATCCGGTCGATGCGGTATGTGGACACCGGCGGCCCGGACCACGACCTCGCCGCGATCGTCCAGTACGCCTGGAAGAGCGGCGGCCTCGACATCGTCGTCATCGCCGCGGACTTCAACCTGGTGCTCGTCGACGAGCTGCTGCCGGTCCTCGACGAGCTGGCCCTGTCCATCAGCGTGGTCGCCTGAACGACTGGTTTCGCGCCAAGTGATGATCGGTGTGCCCCCGACGGGGTTTGAACCCGCACTGGACCGGGTTTAAGCCGGTTGCCTCTGCCAATTGGGCTACGGGGGCCGGCGCCCATCCTGCCGCAGATCCGGGCCTGACGACTCAGGCCGCCGGCTCCACCGGCGGGAGCGGGATCCGGACCGACGCCGCGCGGAACTCCGCGCGCGGGTCGTGCAGCGACCCGAGGGCCACGACCTCGCGCCGGAAGATCAGCGAGCTGGTCCAGTCGGCCATGATCCGGACCTTGCGGTTCAGGGTCGGCATCGCGAACACGTGGTACGTGCGGTGCAGCACCCATGCGAGGAACCCGCGCACCTTGATCCGGCCGAACATCTGCGCGACGCCCTTGTACATGCCGAGCGAGGCGACCGCGCCGACGTTGCGGTGCTTGTACTCGGTCGGGGCGTCGCTGCGCAGGATCCGGGCCACGTTGTCGCCCAGGTGGTTGCCCTCGCGCAGCGCGTGCTGCGCGTTCGGCGGGCAGGTCTGACCGGGGTTGTACAGGTCCGGGACGGCGGCGCAGTCCCCCGCGGCCCAGGCGTCCGCCACGACGACGCCGTCGGCCGTGGCGATCTGCAGGGTCGGCAGGCAGATCACGCGGCCCAGCTTGTCGAGCGGGAGGTCCGAGTTCTTGAGCACCGGGTTCGCCATCACGCCGGCGGTCCACACCAGCGTCTCGGCGTCGAACTCGACCCCGCTGGAGAGCACGACGTGACCGCCGACGCACGAGGTGAGGAACGTCGACAGGTGGATCTCGATGTTCCGTTTGCGCAGCTCGTCGAGCGTGTAGCCGCCGAGCTCCTCGCTCACCTCGGGCAGGATGCGGGCCGACCCCTCCACGAGCACGAACCGCAGCTCGGACAGGTCGAGCGAGTCGTAGTACTTCGCCGACGCGCGCGCCATGTCCTCGACCTCCGCGAGCGCCTCGACCCCGGCGAAGCCGCCACCGACGAAGACGAACGTCAGCATCTTGCGGCGCAGCTCCGGGTCCCAGATCGACGACGCGACGTCGATCCGGTTGAGCACGTGGTTACGGACGGCGATGGCCTCTTCGATGTTCTTGAAGCCGATGCCCTCCTCGGCCAGCCCGGGGATCGGCAGCGTCCGCGCGACCGAGCCGAGCCCGACGATCAGGTGGTCGTACGTGATCTCGTAGGGGTCGCCCTCCTCGGGCGTGATCTCGACCTTGCGGTCGGCGTGCCGGATCGCGCTGACCTTGCCGTACAGGACGTCGACGCCCTTGAGCGCGCGGCGGTGCGGCGCGACGGCGTTGCGGGGGTCGATCGACCCCGCGGCGGCCTCGGGCAGGAACGGCGCGTAGGTCATGTACGGCCGGGGGTCGACGACGACGATCGCGGCCTCGTGCTTGCCGAGCCGGCGGCGCAGCCGGCGGGCGGAGTACAGCCCGACGGTGCCACCGCCAAGGACCACGATGCGGGGCACCTTGCGCGGGCGGGGCGCCGGCGAGGCGGAGGTCGGGACAGAATCAGACATATCCCCAGGTTATCGATGCCTACCCTCACCAGGGAACCCGTTAGAGCGGTGATACCGCCCACAGATATCGCGGTGATACCGCCCACAAAGAGAGCGGTGACACCGCCCACGCGAAAGGCCGGCCCCCGCGGCAGCGGGGACCGGCCTGACCTTCGTGCGTGGTGACTCTTCCTGCGGACCGACTACTTGGTGAGCGGGGAGAGAACCGGGTCGTTCGCGTAGGCCTCGGCCGCGTTCGCCTTGGTCACGATGACCGGGGGAAGCAGGTAGGCGGGGACGATCTTGACGCCGTTGTCGTAGGACTTGGTGTCGTTGACCTCGGGGGTCTTGCCGGTCTGCAGGACCTTCGCCATGTCGATGGCCTTGGCCACGAGCACGCGGGTGTCCTTGTTGATCGTCGAGTACTGCTTGCCCGCCATGATCGACTTCACGGACTCAACCTCGGAGTCCTGACCGGTGACGACCGGCAGGGGCTTGCCCTGGCTCTCGACCGACGTCAGGATCGCGCGGGCGAGGGTGTCGTTCGGGGACAGGACGCCATCGAGCGAGAGGGTGCCGTACGTGCTCGTGAGGAGCGCATCGGCGCGGCTCTGGGCGTTCTCGGCCTTCCAGCCGGCGGTCGCCGTCTGCTTGATGTCGGTCTGGCCGGAGGCGACGACGAGCGTGCCGTCATCGATCTTCGGCTGCAGGACGTCCATGGCACCACCGAAGAAGACGGAGGAGTTGGCGTCGTCCGAGGAGCCCGAGAAGAGCTCGATGTTGTACGGGCCCTCGGCCTTCTTGGCCTTGAGGCCGTCGAGCAGGGCCTGGCCCTGAAGCTGGCCGACCTTGAAGTTGTCGTAGGCGACGTAGTAGTCGACGTCGGCCGTGTTGAGGATCATGCGGTCGTACGCGATGACGATGGCGCCCGCGTCGTGGGCCGCCTTGGCCTGGGTGGCGAGCTGGCCGCCGTCGGCCGCACCGATGATGATGACCTTGGCACCGTTGGTGACCATCGCCGAGATCTGGTCCTGCTGGTCCTTGACCGTGGTCGAGGCACCCGCGTACTGCACGTCACCCTTGAAGCCGGCAGCCTTGAGGCCGTCCTCGAACAGCTGGCCCGCGAGGACCCAGTTCTCCGAGGTCTTCGACGGCAGGGCGATCCCGATGACCGAGTCGGCGGCGAAGCCGGCTGCGGCACTGGGGTCGGTGGTGGCGTCCGTACGGCTCGAGCAGCCGGACAGTGCCAGGAGGCCGACCGCAGCCAGGGCTGCCGTCGTGATGAGACTCTTGCGCATCTCGATCCATTTCTCTTCGGTGAGTTGATCCAAGGCGGATCTGGGGGTCAGCAACGCCTAGGTTCGGGCGCAGCAGGAGAGTGATTGCGCGCCTGTCGCGCGCGGGCGGAGCGTTGGTGTCGGCGAACACATCGCGGGGGTGGGGGCCGGGCCCCGTCGAGGCTCCGGCCCGCGGCCCGCCCTACGGCACGGGGAGCGCCGGGATGACGGGGTCCGGAGCGGCACTGCCCAGCGGGCCGTCGACGGCCCGAGCGACCGGCAGCTTCTTCCCGCCACCCGTCAGCAGTCCGATGATCGACGGGCGCCCCTGGCTCTTGTTCCAGACGTCCACGCCCACGGCGATGAGAAGCACCATGCCCTTGATGATCTGCACCTTGTCGGAGCCGACACCCTCGAGCTGGAGGCCGTTGTTGAGCACGGCCATCACGAGGCCACCGATGATCGACCCGGTCACGGTGCCGATACCGCCGGCTACCGCCGCGCCACCGATGAAGACCGCCGCGATCGCGTCCAGCTCCCAGCCGATCCCGTCCTGCGGGCCGGAGGCGACCGACCGGGCGACGAAGATCATGCCGGCGAGCGCCGACAGGATCGCCATGTTCATCATGACCATGAAGTTGACCCGCTTGGACTTGACCCCGGAGAGCTCGGCCGCGAGCTTGTTGCCGCCGACCGCGTAGACGTGCCGGCCGAAGATCGTGTTGCGGGTGACGAACGCGTAGAAGATCACCAGGACGCCGAGGATGATGCCCGAGATCGGGAAGCTCGTGCCGGTGCGGCCGCTCGCGAACTGCAGCGTGAGATACACGACGACGGAGCCGATCAGCACGAGCTTGACGATGCTGACCCACGCGGGGACCGTCGCCGACCCCATGGACTGCTGGACGCGGCGGGCGCGCCACTCCTTGAGCACGACGGCGACGACGACGAGGAGGCCGAGCACGAGGGTGAGGTTGTTGTAGCCCGTGTTCGGGCCGATCTCCGGGAGGTACCCGGCCCCGATCGAGGTGAAGCCCTCAGGGACCGGCACGGTCCGGGCGTTGCCGATGAGCTGGTTGCCACCGCGGAAGATCAGCATCCCCGCGAGGGTGACGATGAAGGCGGGCACGCCGATGTAGGCGACCCAGAACCCCTGCCAGGCCCCGATCAGGACGCCGACGACCAGCCCGAGCAGAACCGCGAGCGGCCACGGGAGGTGCCAGGAGTCCATCGAGATCGCCACCACGATCCCGGTGAAAGCCGCGACCGACCCGACCGACAGGTCGATGTGCCCGGCGATGATCACCATGACCATCCCGATGGCGAGAATCAGGATGTAGGAATACTGGCCGACCAGGTTGATCAGGTTTCCGGACGAAAGCGTCAGGCCGTTCGTGGACCACTGAAAAAGGGCCACGATGGCGATGAGGCTGAACAGGATCCCGAACTGTCGCAGATCGGATTTTCCGCCACCGAAGATCTTCTTGAGATCCTTGAAGCCGGACGTGTCGGAGCTCGTCGGTGCGCTCATTTGCTGTCGACTTTCTTCTTCGCTGAGGTCATGCTTCTCATGAGGGATTCGGGATCGGCGTCCGCGGCCGCGATGCAGTCGGTGATGGCGCCCTCGAAGATCGTGTAGATCCGGTCGGCCAGCCCGAGCAGCTCGGGGAGCTCGGACGAGATCATGATCACGCCCTTGCCCTGGGCGGCGAGCGCCTGGATGATCCCGTAGATCTCGTACTTGGCACCGACGTCGATGCCGCGCGTCGGCTCGTCGAGGATCAGCAGGTCAGGGTCGGAGAACATCCACTTCGCGAGGACGACCTTCTGCTGGTTGCCGCCCGAGAGCTTGCGGACGCCGTCGTCGACGCTGCCGGTCTTGATCCGCAGGCTCTTGCGGTACGCGTCGCTCTGCTGGAACTCCTTCGCGCCGCTGACGACCTGCCCGACCGAGATCTTGGAGAGCTTCGCGCTCACGATCGAGCGCTTGATGTCGTCGATCAGGTTCAGTCCGAGCGCCTTGCGGTCCTCGCTGACGTACGCCAGCCCGTGGTCGATCGCCTCGGAGACGCTGCGCAGCTGGATCTGGTCGCCGTCCTTGTAGATCTCCCCGGAGATGAAGTTGCCGTACGACCGGCCGAAGATGCTCATCGCGAGCTCGGTGCGGCCGGCACCCATGAGTCCGGCGAAGCCGACGATCTCGCCGCGGCGCACCGTGAAGTTCGAGCTCTTGCAGACCAGACGCTCCGAGATCTGCGGGTGCTGCACGGTCCAGTCGCGCACCTCGAAGAACACCTCTCCGATGTGCGGCGTCCGGTCCGGGAAGCGGCTCTCGAGGCTCCGGCCGACCATGCCGCGGATGATCCGATCCTCGTTGACGCCGTCGTTCTTGATGTTCAGCGTCTCGATCGTCCGGCCGTCGCGCAGGATCGTGATCGAGTCGGCGATCTGCTCGATCTCGTTGAGCTTGTGCGAGATCATGATCGAGCTGATGCCCTTGCCCTTCAGGCCCCGGATGAGGTCGAGCAGGTGCTGGGAGTCCGCCTCGTTCAGGGCCGCCGTCGGCTCGTCGAGGATGAGGAGCTTGACCGACTTGCTCAGGGCCTTGGCGATCTCGACCAGCTGCTGCTTGCCGACGCCGATGTGCTTGATCTGGGTGTCGGGGTCGTCCTTGAGGCCGACCCGCGCGAGGAGCTCGAGGGCCCGGCGCTTGGCGCTCTGCCAGTCGATCGCCCCGAACCGCGTCGGCTCGTTGCCGAGGAAGATGTTCTCGGTGATCGACAGCTCGGGGATGAGCGCGAGCTCCTGGTGGATGATCACGATCCCGGCCGCTTCGCTGGCGCCGATGTCCTTGAAGTGGACCGGCTCGCCCTGGAAGATGATCTCGCCGCTGTAGGTCCCCGCGGGGTAGACCCCCGAGAGCACGTTCATCAAGGTCGACTTGCCGGCGCCGTTCTCACCGCAGATCGCGTGGATCTCGCCCGCTGCGACGACGATCGAGACGTCGGAGAGGGCCTTGACCCCAGGGAATTCCTTGGTGATCGAGCGCATCTCGAGGATGGTGTGGTCAATCGACATCGATGTAGTCCTTGCACCCGTGTCCGGTGGGGGCATCCTGCGCAACAACGACAGGGTGCGAGAGATAGAGCAACGCGTCGACATTCTTCGAGAAATCGGCAGCAGCGCCGACCGTCCCCTTGCAAAAACTCACAAGCTTGACCTCGATGTCATGCTGACGTGGATTGTGGCCGTCGGATGTGACCGGTCACACGAATAGTTTTACCTGACATCATCACGGTGTCAAGGACGTTCGGGTCACGCTTATGTAACGGCTGTGCGCGCCCCCGGGCGCGACCTGTGGACGCGCGCACGACGAGCGCCGGCATGATCCGGGCGTCCCGCGCGGCGTCGGCCACCGTGACCTCACCGAGCAGCAGAGCGACCGCGCGCCGCCCGAGCTCGGCATGGTCCTGACGCACGGTGGTCAGCGGCGGGCAGTAGTGCTCGGCGTCCGGGATGTCGTCGAACCCCACCACGCTGATGTCGCGCGGGATGTCGCGGCCCGCGTCGCGGAACGCGTGCAGCAGGCCCAGCGCCATCTGATCGTTCGCGGCGAAGACCGCCGTGAACTCGCGGGTCCGGAGCAGCTCATGGCCGGCGAAGTAGCCGAACTTCGCCGTCCAGTCGCCGAGCACCGGCGGGTTGGTCGAAAGGTCGGCCTCGTCGATCTCGTCAAGGAAGCCACGCATCCGAGCCTCCGCCTCGATCCAGTCCTGGGGCCCGGCGAGGTGGATGATCTCGCGGTGCCCCAGGTCGATCAGGTGGCGGGTGGCCATCCGGGCGCCGGCGATCTGGTCGACCGACAGCGCGCGGTGCTCGCTCGTCGCGGTGGACTGCAGGCTCACGTAGGGCACGTCGATCGCCATCTGGGCGAGGACGTCGAACACGCGCGTCTGGGGGGCGATCACCACCAGCCCCTCGATCGCCTGCTCCATCAGGTGCCCGATCGCGCCGGCGATCGACTCGGGGTCCACCGCGGAAAGGTTGGCCGTGTTGACGTAGTACCCCGCCTCGCGTGCGGCGTCCTCGATCGCGGCGATGCTGCGCGCCGGGCCGTACTGCGCATTCGACGCCGACAGCACGCCGATCGTGCGCGAGTGCCGGGTCGCGAGAGCGCGCGCCGCCTGGTTCGGCCGGTATTGCGTCTCCTCCATGACCTGCAGCACGCGGGCCTTGGTGTCGTCGCGCACGCTCGGGTGATGGTTCAGGACGCGCGAGACGGTCTGGTAGGACACCCCGGCGAGGCGCGCGACATCCCGGATGCTCGGCGTACGGCCGGGAGGGAGCTGAGCTGACACGGAGAACAACCTCGTCGTTGTGAACGGTCACAAGTGTGCGCAGGACAATTATGCACGGCCTGACGAGTACCGCGAACGGGGGCCGCACGACGTCGTCGGGCGGGCGAGGAATCAGCGCGCGATGCTCCACGCGATGCCGTCGAGGATGTCGTGCTCGGAGGTCACGACGTAGGCGAGCTTGCCCCCCGCGATCGCGACATCGGCCCGGACCCGCGCCACGATGTCCGACCACACCAGCGCACCCGCGCCGATGACGTCCGCACGTCCCGGGTGCATGAACGGCAGCGCCGCCCGCTCGGCCCGCGTCCGGCCGAGGAGGTCCGCGCACGAGGCGAGCACCGCATCGACCCGGAGCTCGGCACCGTCGATGCGCGCCGGGTCGTAGGCACCGAGCTTGAGCACGTGCGCGGTCACCGTGGTGACGGTCCCGGCGAGCCCGACCAGCGTCGCCGTCCGACCGAAGGGGACGACGGCGGCCACGGCGTCGAGCCCCGCGGCCACGTCGGCGCTCGCCGCGGCGATCTGCTCACGCGTGGGCGGGTCGTCGTGCAGGTGCCGCTCGGTGAGGCGCACGCACCCGACGTCGATCGAAGACGCGGCCACGGGCGTCGTCGTGCCGAAGGCGAACTCGGTGGAACCGCCGCCGAGGTCGACCACGAGGAACGGTCCCCGGTGGTGTCCCGCCAGGACGGCGGTCGCCCCGCGGAACGACAGGGCTGCCTCCTCCGCGCCGCCGATGACCTCCGGCAGGACGCCGAGCGCCGCGTGGACGCCGTCGACGAACTCCTGGCGGTTCTCGGCGTCACGCGTGGCCGAGGTGGCGACGAACCGGATCCGCTCGACCTCGAGGTCGGCGCAGATCTCGGCGTACCGGCGGGCGGCGTCGAGCGTGCGCTCGAGCGCCTCGGGCGCGATCCGACCGGTGCGGTCGACATCCTGCCCGAGCCGGACGACCTCCATCCGCCGCTCGACGTCGACCAGCGTCCCCGCGGCCAGATCGATGTCGGCCACCAGCAGCCGGATGGAGTTGGTCCCGCAGTCAATTGCCGCCACCCGAGTCATCCCGACAGCCTGCCACCCCGGCCCGACTGCTCCCGACCCGGCTCCCCCGCCCCCCGGGGTTCGCGAACCACGAGTTGTGGTCGCTCGCGAGCCGTTGCCTGCGACCACTACTCCGGGTTCGATGCGGCAGCCGGCCGCTGCAGCCAGTTCAGCAGGTGCAGCGGGTGGGGGTCCAGGTCTCGGCGATCAGGGCTAGCGCCTCGTCGCCCAACGGGTTCACGCCCGGGCCGGCCGCCAGCGCGTGCCCGACCAGGACGTGCAGGCACTTCACCCGCGTCGGCATGCCTCCCGCAGAGATCCCGGCGATCTCGTCGACGTGACCGAGCGCCTCGCGCTGCGCCAGATAGTGCTCGTGCGCGCGGGCGTACGCGGCCGCCAGCTCCGGCTCGACCGCCAGCCGAGCGGTCCACTCCTTCATCAGACCGCCCGCCTCGAGCGTGCTCACCGCCTGCACCGCGGGCGGGCAGGTGAGGTAGAACGTGGTCGGGAACGGCGTGCCGTCGTCGAGCCGGGGCGCTGTGCGCACCACGAGCGGGCGCCCGCACACGCACCGCGCAGCGATCCCGACCACGCCACGCGGGACGCGGCCGAGCTGCTCGCGCAGCGTGTCGAGGTCGCGCTCGACGACCTCGGGGCCGGTGGCGTACGGGCGGGGCGTGTCAATCACGGTGATCCATTCACAGTCGGTCCGCACGTGCCGGCAGGGCTCGTGCGGGGCGGAGGCAGGGCGGAGCGGCGCCGTTGAGGTCAGGGGGTCGCGGGATCGGTGGGCGGTGTCGCGGGCGCTGACGCCGGGGCGCCCGACGGCGAACCGGTCGGCGCACTCGTGGACGCGGGGGCGTTCGCCTCGGCCACGTCGGCGGCACCGGCCGCCTTGACGGACTCCCAGATCGTCGCGTACCACGGCGTCGTCGTGCCGGCCGCGACCAGGGCTGGGCCGCTCCCGGTGGCGTCGACGACCGGCGCGGTCGGGTCGGGAACCGTCTCGGGGTCCACGACCCGGAACGCCGTCTCGCCGGGCAGGACGAACGCCAACCGCTCGCGCGCCTCGGCCGCCACGTACGCGTCGTCGGTCCACCGGTTCAGCTCGGCCGTGAGCTGCTCGTTGTCCGCGCGCGCCGCGGCGACGTGCTGCACCAGTCGGTCGTTGTCGGCGCGCTGCGCGAGATAGGCGCGCACGGTCGGGAACAGCAGCACGAATGCGAGCAGTCCCACGACGAAGAGCACCAGCGCCCGCACGCTGAACATCCGGGGCAGCCACGAGGTCGCAACCGCTCCCCGTTCGCTGCCCGCAGCGCCGCGCGCGGCCGACGACGTCGTCGGTCCCGTCGCGCGCGATGCGGGCCGGCTCGGGACCGGGCGGTGGGTCGACGGGCGCGTCCCGCTGGGACGGGCCGCGCTCGGCCGCACCGCGCTCGGACGGACGGCGCTCGGACGGACAGGTTCCGCGTGGTCGACGGGCGCGGAGCTGCGTGGCGCGGTCGGACGGCGCGGTGCCCCGGCCCGCGGTCCGCGCGCGCCCGAGTCCCGGTCACCGGGGTGCGGCGCGACAGGACGGCGGGCGGACATGGATCGATTCTCTCCCGTGCGGGCACGTTCGTGGCGCAGGCGCCACGGGCGCGTGTCCACGGCGCACCGAAGCCCGGCACCCCGAGTCGGGGCACCGGGCTTCGGCAGATCAGCGCGTACGGACTCGCCGCACGCCCCTGGGCGGACCTGTGGGTCAGGCCTGCTTGTGACGCGGGAACGCCGAGGCGCCGGCGTAACGCGCGGCGTCGTCCAGCTCCTCTTCGATCCGGAGGAGCTGGTTGTACTTGGCGATGCGCTCGCCACGGGCGGGCGCGCCGGTCTTGATCTGGCCACCGTTGATCGCCACAGCCAGGTCGGCGATCGTGACGTCCTCGGTCTCACCCGAACGGTGCGAGACCATCGCGGTGAAGCCCGCGCGCTGCGCGAGGTCCACGGCGTCGAGGGTCTCGGTCAGGGTGCCGATCTGGTTGAGCTTGACCAGGAGCGAGTTCGCGCTCTTGAGCTCGATGCCCTTGGCCAGGCGGATCGGGTTCGTGACGAACAGGTCGTCACCGACGATCTGCACGCGGTCGCCGACCTGAGCCATGAGCGAGGACCAACCGGCCCACTCATCTTCGGACAGCGGGTCCTCGATGGAGACGAGCGGGTAGTCGCGCACGAGCTGCTCGTAGTACGCGATCATCTCGTCCGACGTGGTCGCCTTCCCCTCGAACTGGTAGGCGCCCTCCTTGAAGAACTCCGTCGCCGCGACGTCGAGCGCGAGGCCGACGTCCTTTCCGGGAACGAAGCCGGCCTTCTCGATCGCGACCAGGATGAGGTCGAGCGCGGCGCGGTTGCTCGACAGGTTCGGCGCGAAGCCGCCCTCGTCGCCGAGACCGGTGGACAGGCCCTGGGCCTTGAGCACCGACTTCAGGGAGTGGTAGACCTCAGCGCCCATGCGCAGCGCCTCGCGGAAGGTCGGGGCGCCGATGGGGGCGACCATGAACTCCTGGATGTCGACGTTCGAGTCGGCGTGCGAGCCACCGTTGAGGATGTTCATCATCGGGACGGGCAGAACGTGCGCGTTCGGTCCGCCGAGGTAGCGGAAGAGCGGCAGGTCGGCCGAGTCGGCCGCGGCCTTCGCGACGGCGATCGAGACGCCGAGGATCGCGTTGGCGCCCAGCTTGCCCTTGTTGGCGGTGCCGTCGAGGTCGATCAGGGCGGCGTCGACGAGCCGCTGCTCGCTCGCCTCGAACCCGATCAGCTCGGGGGCGATCTCGTCGATGACGGCGTTGACCGCGTCCTCGACGCCCTTGCCCAGGTAACGGGACTTGTCGCCGTCACGACGTTCGACGGCCTCGAAGGCACCGGTCGACGCGCCGGACGGAACCGCTGCGCGAGCGATCGTGCCGTCGTCGAGGGCGACCTCAACCTCTACGGTCGGGTTGCCGCGCGAGTCAAGAATCTCGCGTGCGCCTACAGCCTCGATGCTAGCCATGGATGCTCCTTTTTCGGACGAGTAGGTATGCATCGCCAGGCTACCGTCGATCAGCACCCGGCCTGTCAGGACCTTCCGCCCGCGGACAGGCGCCGCGGGCGGACGGTCGTGGCGGGGTCGAACCCCGATCAAACCCCAGGTCAGGCGACCAAGGTCTTGACCGCCGCGAGGATCTCGCGCAGCCCCTTCTTGGCGTCGGCGAAGAGCATTCCCGTCTGAGGCTGGCCGTACAGCTCGTTGTCGAGCCCGGCGTACCCGTGCCCGAGCGACCGCTTGATGACGATCACCGAGCGGGCCTGGTCGACGTCGAGGATGGGCATCCCCGAGATCGCGTTCCCCGGCCGGCGGGCCGCGGGGTTGGTCACGTCGTTGGCGCCCACGACCAGGGCGACGTCGCACGTGGCGAACTCGGGGTTGACCTCGTCCATCTCGAGCAGCTGCGTGTACGGCACGTCGGCCTCGGCGAGCAGCACGTTCATGTGCCCGGGCATGCGCCCGGCCACGGGGTGGATCGCGTACATCACGTTGATGCCGCGCTCGGTGAGCAGCGCGCCGAGCTCGCCGCACTCACGCTGGGCCTGCGCCGCTGCCAGGCCGTAGCCGGGCACGATGATGACCTTGGTCGCGTAGGCGAGCTGGACGGCGACGTCCTCGGCGTCTACCTTGCGCACGTCGGCCCCCGCGACCCCCGCGCCGGCGTCCGACGCGGTGTCACCCGTGCCGAAGCCACCGATCATGATGGCGATCACGGACCGGTTCATGGCGTCGGCCATGAGCTTGGTGAGGATCGTGCCGGACGCCCCCACCAGGGCCCCGGCGATGATGAGGATCTGGTTGCCGATGACGAACCCGGCCATCGCGACCGCGAGGCCCGTGAACGCGTTGAGCAGCGAGATCACCACGGGCATGTCGGCGCCACCGATGGGCAGGACCATGAGGACCCCGAACCCGAGCGCCGCGATCACGACGGCGGCCATGAGCCACCCGCTCGGCGTCGCGACCAGCCAGGCCGCACCCCCCAGGGCGACGACGGCCGCCGCGATGTTCAGCGCACGCGAGCCCTTGAACGTGATCGGCGCCCCGGACACCCAGCCCTGGAGCTTGCCGGCGGCGATCAGCGATCCGGAGAACGTGACCGACCCGATGATGACGTCGAGCACGACCGGGACCGAGAACCCGGCCGTGACCGCGCCCTCCCCGGACATGCGGACGTAGTCGATGATCCCGACCAGGGCGGCCGCGCCACCACCGACCGCGTTGAAGATCGACACGAGCTGCGGCATGGCCGTCATCTGCACCGCGCGCGCTGTGTAGAGCCCGCCGAACGAGCCCACGGCGAGCCCGGCCAGGAGCATGCCCCAGCCCCACCCGGTGATGTTGTAGGAGCCGCCGTCGGCCGTCGGGCCGCCCGAGGCGACCAGGGTCAGGGTGGCCACGATCGCGGCGGTCATGCCCGCCGCCGAGAGCCAGTTGCCGCGCCGCGCCGTCGCCGGCGAGCGCATGAGGTGCAGGCCGAGCACGAAGCACACGGCCGCGACCAGGTAGACGAGCCGGACGGCGACCTCGAGCCCGCTCATCGCGCGCCACCTTCAGTAGTTGCGGTACCGGTGGCGGACGACGGCGCCTCGGCCGCCGGCTTCGGCCGTGGCCGTGCCTTGAACATCCCGAGCATGCGGTCGGTGACGACGTACCCGCCCACGACGTTCATCGCTGCGAACGCCGCGGCCACGAAGGTCAACAGGTACGCGAACGGGTCGTCCGCGAGCCCGGCCACGATCACCGCTCCCACCACCACGACCCCGTGGATCGCGTTGGCGCCCGACATCATCGGCGTGTGCAGGGTCGCGGGGATCTTGCTGATCACCTCGAAGCCGACCAGCACCGCCAGCACAAATAGTCCCAGGTTGCTCAACAGCTCACTCGTCACCGGACGCACCCTCTGCTCGAATCCACACGGCCGCGACGAGTTCGTCGGCCGGGTCCAGCATGATCTCGCCGTCGGTCACGATGGCGGTCAGCAGCGCCGTAGCGTTGCGCGAGTAGGCCGACGACGCGCCGGTGGCCATCGCCGACGGCAGGTTCCCCGCACCGATGACGCTCACGCCGCCCGGGGTCACGACCGTCTCGTCGGGCACCGAGCCCGCGACGTTGCCGCCGAGCGGCCCCGACGCCAGGTCGACCAGGACCGACCCGGGCTTCATCCCCTCCACCGTGGCCGCGGTGACGAGCACCGGCGGGATCCCGCCCGGCACCTGCGCGGTCGTGATCACGATGTCGAACCGGCGGATCGCCGCATCGAGCTCGGCGCGCTGCGCGACCGCCTCGTCCTCGGTCAGCGCGCGGGCATAGCCGCCGCCACCCTCGCCCGACACGGACGACGTCGTCAGGAACGCCGCGCCCATCGAGGTCACCTCGCCGCGCGCCGCAGCGCGCACGTCGTACCCGGTCACCTGCGCACCCAGCCGGCGCGCGGTCCCGATCGCCTGCAGCCCCGCCACCCCCGCGCCGAGCACGAGCACCGTGGCCGGCCGCGCCGTGCCGGCCGCCGTGATCATCATCGGGAAGTACCGCGCGAACGCGTCGGCCGCCACGATCGCGGCCCGGTAGCCGGCGACGGACGCCTGCGAGCTGAGCGCATCCATCGTCTGCGCCCGCGGCAACGTCCGCGGGAGCAGGTCGAGGCTGAGCAGCCGTACCCCGCGCCCCGCGGCGTCGTCGAGGTCGAGCCGGCCCGCACCTTTCGCGCGACCGTCGAGCAGCCCGATGAGCACCTGACCGGTCCGCAGCCGCGCGAGCACGGCCGCCGTCGGCCGCCGGACGGCCAGGATCACGTCGGCCCGTTCCAGGACCTCGTCGAGGGGGCCGACCTTCGCGCCCGCCCGGATGTACACATCGTCGGAGAACAGGGCACCGTCGCCGGCGCCTGCCTCGAGGAGCACCTCGAACCCCTGGGCGACGAGCTTCTCGACCACCTCAGGAACGAGCGCAACGCGCCGTTCGCCCGGCGCGCGCTCCGCCAGGGCAGCGATCACGAGCACCTTCGCATCTTCGCGCGCAGTCATCAGTCCTCCTCGGGTGCCGCCCCCTACGGGTGGCGGGGACGATTCTGCCCGTGTGAAGGCGTTCCGACCAAGGACGTTCGCCCCGAACCGCCCGACGGCCCCCGCAATCCACGCTAATCAGGGCGAAATACGGGGAGAACTGCGACTTGCCCGCTGATCGACACCACCACCGATCCGAGGAGCTCAGGGGAAGAGTGGCGACATTTCGCCCCGCACCTACCCGATCGGGTCTCGGCGCGCCCCGCGACGCCCCGTGTCAGACCCGCGCGGTGCCCCGCCCGGCCCGCTCGATCAGGTCCGCTCGCAGCCGGTCGATCGCGTCGATCCGGGACGCGAGCTCCGCGTTCGAGTCGCTCAGGATGCGCGTCCGGGCGGTCATCTCCACGACGGCGCGCGCGACGGCGCCCGGGCCGAGCAGGCGGCTCGCATCCGTGGCGCGGTGCGGCTCGGACGGAAGGTGTGCCTCGGCGGGACGGCGCAGGTGCATGGGTGCTCTCCGATCGCGGGCGACGAAGGTCGACCTGCCCCGTCGACTCCCTGATCGTCCGCGGGCGACCCCAGTTGAGGGGTCGGTCCGCACCCGGCGGTACCGCCGCACACGCCCGTGCGTCGTGCGTTCGGGCTGGTCAGCCCGCTTCGGCCGCACGCACGGCGCCCTCGAGGCTCCGCAGCGCGCCCCGGAGCGCGGCCTCGGCGTCCACCCCGGCGGCCTCCGCCTGGGCAGCGAGCACGAGCAACCGCGCGCCGAACGCCGTCGCCGCACCCTCGGGCGACCCCGCCGGTGAACCGGCCGCGTGCTCCCGGGCAACTTCCTCGACCTCGATCGCGAGCCCGCCCCGACGCGCGCGAGCGATCACCTTCTGCCCCCGGGCCAGGGCGCCCTGCGCGAGCGGGATCCCCTCGAGGACGGACGTGCGCTGCTTCTCGATCTTCTTGATCCGGTCCCAGCGCGCATGCGCGACGGCGGCCTCGTCCGGCTCCGCGGTCGGGTCACCGTCGACACCCGCTGGGTCGAAGACGTGCGGGTGGCGCCGGACGAGCTTGGCGGCGACCCCGCGCGCGACGTCGTCCAGATCGAACGCATCGCTGGCGTGCTCCTGCGCGACCCGGGCGTGGAACACCACCTGCAGGAGCAGGTCGCCGAGCTCCTCGCGCATGCCCACCCGGTCGCCGGTCTCGATCGCCTCGGCGACCTCGTGGGCCTCCTCGAGCGCGAACGGCACGAGGCTCTCGTGGGTCTGCGCGGCGTCCCACGGGCAACCGCCGGGCGAGCGGAGCAGGTCCATCACGCCGACGAGCTCGCGCACGCCGGCACCCGGGTCAGGTGCACCCGGGGCCGCAGCTGGCCCGGAGGCCGCGGGAACGCCCATGCCCGTCGCCGTCGTCCAGCGGTGGGCTCAGCCGGCCGCGGGGGTCGCGGGCTGCGTGACGAGCCACGGGTAGGACGTCGGGGTGATGGCACCGGTCGCGAAGTCCGCCTCGCCATACCGCGGGTTGATCTGGGCATCAAGGTTCGCCAGCTCGTCGGTGATCTGCGCCGTCACCTCCTGGCCGTTGGCCAGGCCCTGGATGTTCTGCTGCAGCAACGTGAACCGTGCGACCTCGACGGCGGCGTCGCTGAAGGGGTCCGTCCGGGCGGGCACCGTCCCGGCATCCACCGCGGCCTGCGCCGCCTGGTCGAGCAGGTCCTCGGCCTCCTGCGTCGAGACGCCGACGCCGGCAGCCGACGCCGCCTTGTCGAACACGGGGGCCGCGACGAGGACCATGAGCACGCTCGACTGCGACACGTTCTTGAGGTATGGCGCCAGGTCCGACGTCGCGGTCTGCAGCTCGGCGACCGAGATCTCCGAGCCGTCGACGACGGCGGCCGCGCCCGGTTGGCCCGAGCAGCCGCTGAGACCCACCACGAGCACACCGAGAGCGAGCAGGGCCGACGCACCGCGTCGCCCGGCCAAGGATCGGACCGTCACCTGAAGACCTCCGTTGTGATCAAGAATCGCTGGCCATCTTAAGCCGCTCAGGCCCCGGCTCGGACCGCCTCGTCGAGGAACATCGCGGCGATCGCTTCGGCGCCCGCGGGTCGCGGGTGGATGCCGTCGTTCCACAGCCACTCGGGGTGCGCCATCGCCAGCGACTTCCAGTCGAAGACCATCGCGTTGGGGTACTCCGGCACGACCCGGCCGATCAGCTCGTTGTTGTGCGCCTCCCAGTCCCGGGCGACGTAGTCGTTGAGCACGATCACCCGGCGAGCCGGTCGCGCGAGGTCGAGCATCGCGCGCAGCTGGCTCTCGGCGATCGCGCCGTTCGTCCCCGCCCCGATCACGACCACCTGCCCGAGCCGGCCCGCGGCGGCGATCGCCGCGAGGGCGTCCAGCACGCCCGCGGGCTGCCGGCTCGTGACGGCGTCGACCTCCAGCGCCGGGAACCGCGCGGTGAGCGCGGGCGCGATCGCCGCCATGACCGAGTCGCCGACGACGGTCGTCGGCGGCGGGATCGCGGGCGCGGCGGGCGCCGGGGCCGGCTCGGCCGGGGGCGCCGGCGCGGCCGGGGGCGCCGGCGCGGCCGGGGGCGCCGGCGCGGCCGCCGCCGGGTCGGCAGGCGGAGCGACCGACGCGGCGGGGGCCGGGAGGAGCTGTGCCCCGAACGGATTGCGGGCGAGGTCCGGCACGGTCGGCCGGACGATCACGGAGACCGGACGACCGGGCTCCCGCGCCACGACCGGGGGTGCCACGAGCACGGTCGTCAGCGCGAGCACGAGGACGCCGAGCGCGACGGGTCCGGCGAGGAGCCGGACGGGCCGCCGACCGGGTGCGCCGATGCCCTCGGCCCGACAGCGCGCGAACCATCGTCCGACGGCACCAGACCGGACCGGCACCTCGAACCACCGGTACGAGGCCTCGGCGAGCGCGAGCGTCAGCCCGACCCGCAGCCCCACCGCCGCGACGCCGTCGAACGCGAGCTCGAATCCGGGCCGCAGCAGCATGAACACCGGCCAGTGCCACAGGTAGATCCCGTACGACCGCTGGCCGACGTACCGCCACGGCTGGGTCCCGAGCAGCTGGCCGACCCGCGAACCGGGGTGCGCCAGCGCGGCGACCGCCATTGCCGCGAGCACGCTCACGACGGCGAACCCGCCCCGGTACAACGCCACCGACAGCGCGTCGACCTGCCAGAACGCCACCACCAGTCCGACCAGCCCGGCGATCCCGACGAGCTCGAGCTGCCACGATGCGGGCGACGGTGCGGGCGACCCCGCCTGCCGGGGCGACCCCGGCGTCGTCGTCGTCGGCCTCGCCCAGGGCACCCACACGGCGCCGAGCGCCGCGCCGAGCAGCAGCCCCATCGCGTGCGACGCCGTCCCGAGGTACGCCGGGCTCGGGTCGTTGGGGATCGGGAGGCCGCCGTCGACCGCGAGCACGGCCATCAGCGCGGTGGACAGCGCCGCCCCGACGAGGGCGACCCGCGCGACCCGGCTCACCCGGGTGGGCCCGCCGAGCCGGAGCAGGAGGACCACGACGATCGGCCACAGGACGTAGAACTGCCCCTCGATCGCGAGCGACCACAGGTGCTGCAGCAGCGGGGGTCTCCCCACCGCCTCGAAGTAGGACTGCTGACCGGCGAGGCTCGCCCAGTTCGACACGTAGAGCAGCGCCGCGGGGACGTCGGTGCGCAGCTCGCTGAGCTCGTCCCGGAAGGCGAGGGCCGCCGTCGTGCACACCGCGAGCAGCATGAGCCACAGGGCGGGCAGCAGCCGGCGCGCGCGACGCAACAGGAACCGGCCGAGGTCGACACCACCCGCGCGCGCGTGCTCGGCGACCAGGGACGACGTGATGAGGAAGCCCGAGAGCACGAAGAAGACATCGACGCCGAGAAACCCACCGGGCACCGAGGCGGCACCGAGGTGGTACAGGACGACGGCCAGCACCGCGAGCGCCCGGATCCCGTCGAGCCCGGGAAGGTACGGGATGCGCGCCGGGGCCGGCGGCGTCGCCGACACCGGCCGCAGGTGCAGCGTCCTGGTGTTCAGGGTCCTGGCGTTCACCGGCCGGGTGTTCACGGCCTTGAGGTTCATCGTCATCTCGCGGCCCCCGATCGGCGTCACAGCCGCACCGGGACTGACCTGTGGGATGCGGGCTGCCACCGACGGTAGGTCAGTTTCTCGTCCCGACCTTCGCCGCCGCGCCGACGTCGCCACGGATCACCGCGTCGACCAGCTGACGGGCCCAGGCGAGCACCTCGCCACCGTGCAGCGGGCGCCCGCCGAGGCGCGCCGTCGTCGGGAACGGCACGAGGATCGTGCGCAGCGCGGGCTTGAGGATCGTGCCCGGGTACAGCCGCTTGAGCCGCAGCTGCGCGGACTCGGGCAGGTCGACCGGCGCGAACCGCACGACCTTGCCCTGGGCGGTGACGTCGGCGAGCCCGGCCGCGCGCGCCACGTTGCGGAAGTCCGCGACGGCGAACAGGTTCTCGACCTGTTCCGGGATCGGCCCGTACCGGTCGACCAGCTCGGCACGCACCTCGGCGAGCGCCGCCTCGGTCTCCCCCGCGGCGAGCTTGCGGTACGCCTCGAGCCGCAGCCGCTCGTGCGCGATGTAGCTGTGCGGGATGTGGGCGTCGACGGGCAGCTCGATCGTGACCTCGGGCGCCTCTTCCTCGACCTCGCCGCGGAACGTCGCCACCGCCTCGCCGACCATCCGGATGTACAGGTCGAAACCGACGCCCTCGATGTGCCCGGACTGCTCGCCCCCGAGCAGGTTGCCCGCGCCACGGATCTCGAGGTCCTTCATCGCGATCTGGATGCCCGCGCCGAGGTCGGTGTGGGCGGCCATGGTCGCGAGCCGGTCGTGCGCCGTCTCGGTCAACGGCCGCTCCGGCGGGTACAGCAGGTAGGCGTAGGCCCGCTCGCGCCCGCGCCCGACCCGGCCGCGCAGCTGGTGCAGCTGCGACAGGCCGAGCACGTCCGCGCGCTCGAGGATGAGGGTGTTCGCGTTCGAGATGTCCAGCCCGGTCTCGATGATCGTGGTGCACACGAGCACGTCGAACTTCTTCTCCCAGAAGTCCCCGATCACGCGCTCCAGGGTGTGCTCGGGCATCTTCCCGTGCCCGACGGCGATCCGCGCCTCCGGCACGAGCTCGGCCAGCCGGGCGGCGGCGGCGTCGATCGACGCGACCTTGTTGTGCACGTAGAACACCTGCCCCTCGCGCAGCAGCTCGCGGCGGATCGCGGCGGTGATCTGCTTCTCGTCGTAGGCCCCGACGAAGGTCAGCACGGGGTGGCGCTCCTCCGGCGGCGTCGCGAGCGTCGACATCTCCCGGATCCCGGTGATGGCCATCTCGAGCGTGCGCGGGATGGGCGTGGCGCTCATGGAGAGCACGTCGACGTTGGTGCGCAGCTGCTTGAGCGTCTCCTTGTGCTCGACGCCGAACCGCTGCTCCTCGTCCACGATCACGAGGCCGAGGTCCTTGAAGTGCACCTCGCCGGTGATCAACCGGTGGGTGCCGATGACGACGTCGACCGTGCCGTCGGCCAGGCCCTCGAGCACCTCGCGCGACTCGGCCGGCGACTGGAACCGCGACAACGCCTTGACCCGCACCGGGTAGGGCGCGTAGCGCTCCGAGAACGTGTCGAGGTGCTGCTGGACCAGCAGCGTGGTCGGCACGAGCACCGCGACCTGCTTGCCGTCCTGGACGGCCTTGAAGGCGGCGCGGATCGCGATCTCGGTCTTGCCGTAGCCGACGTCGCCGGAGATGAGGCGGTCCATGGGGACCGTCTTCTCCATGTCCGCCTTGACCTCCTCGATCGTGGCGAGCTGGTCGGGGGTCTCGACGTACGCGAACGCGTCCTCGAGCTCGCGCTGCCACGGGGTGTCCGGGCTGAAGGCGTGCCCGGCCGTGGCCATGCGCGCCGAGTACAGCTGGATGAGCTGCGCCGCGATCTCCTTGATCGCCTTGCGCGCGCGGCCCTTGGTCTTGGCCCAGTCGCCGCCGCCCATCTTGTTCAGGGTCGGGGACTCGCCGCCGGTGTACTTGGTGACCTGGTCGAGCTGGTCGGTGGGCACGTACAGGCGGTCGCCGGGGTGCCCGCGCTTGGAGGGCGCGTACTCGATCACGAGGTACTCACGGGTCGCCGCGCCCGCGCCGCGGCCGATGGTCCGCTGGACCAGCTCGACGAAGCGCCCGACGCCGTGCTGCTCGTGCACCACGTTGTCCCCCGGCCGCAGCTGGAGGGGGTCGACGACGTTGCGCCGGCGCGACGGCATC
The DNA here is from genome assembly GCF_045689905.1 of Pengzhenrongella phosphoraccumulans. Taxonomy (NCBI): domain Bacteria; kingdom Bacillati; phylum Actinomycetota; class Actinomycetes; order Micrococcales; genus Pengzhenrongella; species Pengzhenrongella phosphoraccumulans. The sequence goes on from NZ_CP144210.1 coordinate 1,186,209, forward strand.
CGCCGCATGTCGCGCGTGGACGACCCCGCCCGGCCGGTGAGGTCGGACTCCGAGAACACGGCGAGGTGCCGCTCGGTGGCGACGAACCCCGGCCCCACGGGCGCCGGCGTCACGAGCACGACGCCGCCGTCGGGCTCCTCGCTGATCTCGCCGACCAGGCGGGCCGGCACGTCCGCCGCGGCGAGCTGCTCGACCATGCGCCGCGCCGGGCCGTGGCCCTCGGTGGTCAGCACGAGCCGCCACCCGTCCCGCTGCAGCGCGCGCACGTCGGCGATGGCCCGCTCGACGTCCCCGCGGTAGCTGGTGACGTCCCGGGCCGCGATGGTCAGCGTCACGGACGCCGCGTCGCCGTCGTCCGTGCGTTCCGGCTGGTCGGGACCCGGCTGGTCGGGGACCGCGGCCGGGTCGAGCCCGAACGCGCTGAGCGTCCACCAGCCCAGGCCGCGGCGCGCGGCGACGTCGCGGACCTCGGCGAACGTGGCGAACGAGGCCGCCCGCAGGTCGATCGGGGTGCTGCCACCGGCCGCGGCGGACGTCCAGGCCGCCGCGAGGAACTCCTCCGTCGTGGCCACGAGGTCGTGCGCGCGGCGCCGGACCCGCTCGGGGTCGGCGACGACGAGCAGCGCGTCGGCGGGCACCAGGTCGAGCACGGCCACCATCCCGCCCGCGAGCACCGGTGCGAGGGACTCCATGCCCTCCACGACGATGCCCTCGGCGAGCCGGCCCAGCATCTCGACCGCACCCGGGAACTCCTCGACGAGCGCCGCGGCCCGCGCGCGCACCTGCGGCGTGAGCAGAATCTCGCGGCACGGCGGAGCCCAGACCCCGCGCTCGGCGACCTCGAGGCTGCGCTGGTCGGCGACCGCGAACCAGCGGATCTCCTCGACCTGGTCGCCCCAGAACTCGACTCGCAGGGGGTGGTCCTCGATCGGGGGGAACACGTCGAGGATGCCGCCGCGCACCGCGAACTCGCCGCGGCGCTCGACCATGTCGACGCGCGCGTATGCGGCGGCCACGAGGCGGTCGGCGACCTCGGCCAGGTCGGCGCGCTCCCCGACGTGCAGCTCGACCGGGACCAGCTCGCCGAGGCCGGCGACCACGGGCTGCAGCAGCGCGCGTACCGGCATCACCAGCACCCGGATCGGTCCGGTCTGACCGGCCTCGGGCGACGGGTGGGCGAGGCGTCGGAAGACGGCGAGCCGGCGCGCGACCGTGTCGCTGCGCGGCGAGACCCGCTCGTGGGGCAGCGTCTCCCAGGCCGGCAGCACGGCGACGTCGTCGGCCGGGAGATAGCCGCGCAGCGCGGCGGCGAGGTCGTCGGCGTCGCGACCCGTCGCGGTCACCACGACGAGCGACCGGGCCCGGGCGTCGGGCGTCGGCAGCGCGACCGGGTTGCCCGACGACGTCGGCCCGGTCTCGCGCGCCCCGGTCATCGCCGCGAGCAGCGGCGGACGGACCCCGGGCGGGCCGACGACGTCGACGGCGCCGCGCGAGCGGACGAGGTCGACCGCCTCCGCGGCCGCGGGGTCGGCAAGGATCGCGGACAACAGGCCGGTGAGGTTCATGCGGGTGAATCACGGTTCCTTCGGGCGACAACGATTCGAGCGACAACGACGCCAGCGCGAGTCACAGCACAGCGGCAGACAGAACGCCCCGTAGCCATCGCGGTACGGGGGAGGTCCCATGGTACGGCGGGGGTGTCGACCCCGTGGTCTCAGGCGATGGGGTGCGGGCCTCGCGCCCGGACGAAGCGCTCGAGCTCGCCGGGGAGCCGGAGGTCGACGTACTGCCGTCCCTGCGGGTCGCGGCCGGGGCCCGGCTCCAGCGGCGCCCGTCGCTCCCGCGCCGGCCAGCCCTCCGGGGTCTCGCGCGCGGGTCGCCGGGTCAGGTCGTCGAAGACCCCCACGTACCGGTCGGCCTGCGGACGCCAGTCGAGGCTCTCGACCAGCCGCACCCGCGCCGCCAGCGAGAGCTCGGTCCGCAGGTCCGCGTCCTTCAGCAGGCGTTCGACCGCGTCGGCGAATCCGGGCACGTCTCCCGACGGGACGTACAGGCCGGTCTCGGCGGCCGACACGCGCGTCTCGGTGAGGTCGAACGAGACCGGCGGGACGGCGTAGGCCATGTACTCCATGGTCTTGTTCATCGTGGAGACGTCGTTGAGCGGCGTCTTGCGGTCCGGGCACAGCCCGACGCTCGCGGCGCTGAGGTAGTCCGCGATCACGTCCGGGCCGACCCGTCCCGTGAACTCGACGTACTCGTCCAGGCCCAGGCGGTGCGCCTGCTCCTTGAGGTCCTCGAGGCAGTCGCCGAACCCGAGCAGCGCGGCGCGCACGTCGGTGTGCCCGCGGTGGTGCACCAGCTCGGCCATGACCTCGAGCACGGCGTCGACCCCGTCCTGGGGACCCATGATGCCGAGGTAGACGAGCAGGTGCCGCCCGCGGTCGGGCTCGCCTCGGGGGTGCACCGGCCGCATGCGGGTGGTGTCGGGCCCGCTGCGCACCACGGTCACGTCCGACGGCGAGCGGCGCCCGCGCTGAATCGCGATCCGCCGGTAGGACTCGTTGGTCGAGATCACGCGGTGCGCGAAGCGGTAGGTCATCCGTTCGAGCCAGACGAGCCCCCGGTACTGCGCGACCTGGCCGCGCGAGCTCGGCTCGCCGAACCGCGACCGGAACAGCTCGGGATTCAGGTCGTGCTGGTCGAAGATGAAGAGCACGCCGCGCAGGCGCCACAGCGCCGCGAGGAGCCAGTAGGTGTCCGGCGGGTTGCACGCCTGGATGACGTCGAACCCCCGCTCGCGTCGCACGACGATCGAGAGCCACGCCGTGCGGATCCACGAGTAGACGAACTCGATGACGAATCCGAGCAGTCCCTCGGCCTGCGGCGCCGGCCGGTACTTGTAGATCGCGATCCCGTCGATCGTCTCGCGCGCGGGGTCGCCCGGGCCCTTCGGACAGATCACGGTGACGACGTAGCCCGCGGCGGTCAGCGCCTGCGCCTCGAGCCACACACGCCGGTCCAGCGGCACCGGCAGGTTCTGGACGATGACCAGCACGTGGGGGGTCTGGGGCATCCGCATGGACCCCACCCTCTAGGCTTCCGGGCGGAACTTCCAGCAAATGGCGATATTTCATACTTCTGCCCGGCCTCTGAGCGGCGACCCTCGGCGCTCGTCCCACCTTGCGAGTACCCCAGGACGCAGGAAGCCGCCCACCGGAGCGTCGCAAGACGCTCTGGTGGGCGGCGAGTCCTGGGTCGCTCAGCGCAGGAGCGCCGAGTGGGCGAACCGTGGTCCGCTGCTACCCGCTACTGGCACGCGATCGCGACCTACAGGTAGCCGTTGGTGCCGGCCCACGAGCTGTTCGTGCCGATGTGCGCCTTGACCCCGTAGCGGAAGTCGTGGCCGAACTTGTTGTTGGAGAACGCGCAGGCCGCACCGGTCGTGCCGCCGCCGCCACCGTTGACGGTGTAGTTGCCACCGTTCATGTAGTTGTTCTCGACCACGCAGTTCCGGATCGTGCCGTTCTCCTCGCCGAACTGGAACGACGCGTTGCCCTTGATCCCCGAGGTCGGGTTGTAGGCCAGGAGCGTGTTGTGGCGGAGCACGATGTTCGACCCACCGGTGGACTGGATGACGTCGGTGTGGTTCGAGCCGACCTGCACCAGGTTGTGGATGTAGGAGTCCTGGATCGTGACGCTTCCGCCGGAGATCCGCGGGCCCTCAGCGACGTTCCAGATGTTGACTCGCAGCAGCGTGTACTTGTTGTAGGCCACGGCGGGGTTGCCCTTGCCCTGACCGTTGATCTCGGTGTCCTGGATCACCAGGTTCGCGCCGTTGTTCCGGACCGGGATGGCCCCGGTGTTCATGATCCGGGAGTTCTTGATCGTCACGTTGTCCGCCGAGACGGTGACCGTGCCGGTGATCAGCAGCCCGTCAATGACGGTGCCGGCCTTGGTGATGGTGATCGAACCGGACTTCGTGAGCACCTTTCCTGCCGGTACTCCGGTCGTGGTCGCGTCGGGATAGGCGACGCCCGCGTTAGAGAGAGCGGCGAGTGGTGTGGCTGCTGCCGCACTCCCCGCAGCCGCGATACCCATCAGGCCCCCACCGAAGGTAACGGAAACCAACAATGCCACGAATGGCAGCGAAGAATGCTTTGCTTTGTTGCTGACGGCGAAGTGCATGAGAGGCTCCATTGGGTGACGCCCGAGTAACGGGATCACTTCCAACTTTGCAGGACTCATGCGGACGAATTGTGTCGGTGCTGTGCCAGGGATGGGCAGGTCAGGGCCACTTATGTCCGAGTTGTCACACCGGCAACAGTTTGTGACAGTTCGTTTCGCGTCCGCGCGGACCCGGGCCAGGACGTGGCTCGCCGGCTCGACGATGCCCAGGTCGCCCGCTCGGACGGGCCAGCGAGCCACCCCGTAGCAGCGTCGGGTCGACTGTCACCTCAAGGGCAGAAAGTCGCAAAAAGGCCTGATGCGAGGTTGGTGAGGTCACGGGGAATGTGACTACGAACTGATCTCAGTGCTTTGCGCCGAAAATGCACGCCAATCCCCGGTCCCGCGCAGGTCAGCCACACAATTTCAGGATGGCCCAGCATTCGCGAGAGGCGAGGAATCAGCTCCCCTGGGTCTTGAGGGCGAGGGTGGCGACGATGCTGGCTGCGGACCCGGACGCGATCGAGGTGAACGGCCCCGTGCTCGTCTGGGTCTCCAGGGTGTGCGTGGTCATCTGCGAGGACCCCGAGTTGGTCGCGAACGTCCGCTCGACCAAACCAGCCCCTTGCGTGAACGTCGCGATCCGCGCCGTGGCGAACACCCCCACCACCATCGACCCCGCCGGCGCGACGACCGCGGGCGCCGTCAACGTCGACCCGCTCGCGCGAACCACCCCGGCGTGGGCGAGCACCGGGTTGACCGGGTCGATCCCGCCATAGGCCAGCACCTGCACCACCGTCGAGATCGACCGCGCCACCTTGAACGACCAGCTCGCCGGCCCACCAGCGCCCACCGTCGTGGTGTACACCGCCTGGCGCATCGTGGTGGACAGGTTGTCGTCGCTGCGCACCAACGTCCACCCCGCGGGCGCCGTGATCACGACCTGGCCCCGCATCGAGACGACCGCGACCAGCAAATCACCAGCCACCGCCCCTACCGGCAGCGTCGCCGCCGCCGACGTCCCGCTCACCGTCGACGTCGTCGCCGCACCATGGAACGCCGGCACGCTGACCGTCACCGGCGTCGTGGTCACACTCACCGCCACCGAGGGCGCCGACGCGTTCCCGGCCGCGTCCACCGCGACCACCGAGTACGCGTACGTGACCCCCGCGCTCAACCCCGAGTCCGCGAAGGACGTGCCGGTCACCGTGGCGACCTCGACACCCTCACGCAGCACCCGATACCCCGTCACCCCCACGTTGTCCGTCGAGGCCGACCACGACACGTCCACCGACGTCGACCCCGACGCCACCGCCGACACCCCCACCGGCACCGACGGCGCCACCGCATCCGGCGGGACCGGCGTGCTCACACTCACTGCCACCGAAGGCGCCGACGCGTTCCCCGCCGCATCGAAGGCGAGCACCGAGTACGCGTACGTCACCCCACCGCTCAACCCGGAGTCCGCGAACGAGGTCCCGGCCACCGTGGCGACCACGCCACCATCACGCAGCACCCGATACCCCGTCACCCCCACGTTGTCCGTCGAGGCCGACCACGACACGTCCACCGACGTCGACCCCGACGCCACCGCCGACACCCCCACCGGCACCGACGGCGCCACCGCATCCGGCGGCGGGCTCACGGGGCCCTGGGTCTTGAGGGCGAGGGTGGCGACGATGCTGGCTGCGGACCCGGACGCGATCGAGGTGAACGGCCCCGTGCTCGTCTGGGTCTCCAGGGTGTGCGTGGTCATCTGCGAGGACCCCGAGTTGGTCGCGAACGTCCGCTCGACCAAACCAGCCCCTTGCGTGAACGTCGCGATCCGCGCCGTGGCGAACACCCCCACCACCATCGACCCCGCCGGCGCGACGACCGCGGGCGCCGTCAACGTCGACCCGCTCGCGCGAACCACCCCGGCGTGGGCGAGCACCGGGTTGACCGGGTCGATCCCGCCATAGGCCAGCACCTGCACCACCGTCGAGATCGACCGCGCCACCTTGAACGACCAGCTCGCCGGCCCACCAGCGCCCACCGTCGTGGTGTACACCGCCTGGCGCATCGTGGTGGACAGGTTGTCGTCGCTGCGCACCAACGTCCACCCCGCGGGCGCCGTGATCACGACCTGGCCCCGCATCGAGACGACCGCGACCAGCACATCACCAGCCACCGCCCCTACCGGCAGCGTCGCCGCCGCCGACGTCCCGCTCACCGTCGACGTCGTCGCCGCACCATGGAACGCCGGCACGCTGACCGTCACCGGCGTCGTGGTCACACTCACCGCCACCGAGGGCGCCGACGCGTTCCCGGCCGCGTCCACCGCGACCACCGAGTACGCGTACGTGACCCCCGCGCTCAACCCCGAGTCCGCGAAGGACGTGCCGGTCACCGTGGCGACCTCGACACCCTCACGCAGCACCCGATACCCCGTCACCCCCACGTTGTCCGTCGAGGCCGACCACGACACGTCCACCGACGTCGACCCCGACGCCACCGCCGACACCCCCACCGGCACCGACGGCGCCACCGCATCCGGCGGGACCGGCGTGCTCACACTCACTGCCACCGAAGGCGCCGACGCGTTCCCCGCCGCATCGAAGGCGAGCACCGAGTACGCGTACGTCACCCCACCGCTCAACCCGGAGTCCGCGAACGAGGTCCCGGCCACCGTGGCGACCAGGCCACCATCACGCAGCACCCGGTAGCCCGTCACCCCCACGTTGTCCGTCGAGGCCGACCACGACACGTCCACCGACGTCGACCCCGACGCCACCGCCGACACCCCCACCGGCACCGACGGCGCCACCGCATCCGGCGGCGGCGTGGCGGCCAGGTCCAGCTGGGCGAAGTAGTAGTGCGCGCGCGCCTCATCGGTGGCCAACGCCACCAGACCGGTCGCGGCGGTGACCGGGTCCTTGGCCGTCGAGACGTTGTTCAGCAACGCCCCGGGCCACGACACGAACGGCTGCCCCAGACCCGGACCGAACGCGATGTTCGTCAACGGCGCGTGCTTGTAGTAGATGACCCCACCCGCCGTGGGCGACGTCATCAACACGTACAGCTCGCGGTTGGTCGCGTCGATCACCAGCTGCGGGCGCGTCATGCGGTCCCCCACCGTGCCCGCCACCGCCGAGGACCAGGTGCCGTCCGCAGCCCGGCTCAGCACCATGATCAACGGATCGCTCGCCGGCCCGCCCGCGCCGTCTCGCGAGGTCTTGACCGCAGCGAAGATCCGACCGTTGTCGTCCACCAACGACTTGAGGTTGATGTGATCGTCGGCCAGGCTCGACCCCGACAACGGCGTCTCCATCGTCCAACCCGTATCCGCGCTCTGGTCATCGGGGTGCACCGCGAAACGCATCGCCACGCTCGCCTGATCCGACCACATGATGCCGATCTTGCCCGCGAAGGCCACGATCGCCGAGATGTCATCGGCGGCCACCGACGTGTCCGGCACCGGCACCTGCACCGGCGTCGACCACACCAGGTCCGACGTCGTGCTGTTCGAGACCCACACCTTCGACAACGACGTCCACGTCACCCACAGGTGCCCCAACGAGTCCCGCGCGATCGACGCCGACTCCGAGCCCGCCGTGGTCGGCGACACCGGGAACCCAGCATCGATCTGCCACAACCCCGAGGCCGGCACGAACGACATCCGCACGACCTCCATCGCCCCCGTGGCGACCCGGCTCGTGAGATAGATCTTCCCGCCATCAAGAAGCACGTCCGCCGTGCTGGCCGCCCGATCATCGACCACGACCCCGGTGTCCGACCACGTGTGATTAGCCGCGAGCTTGTGCACCGTGATCGGCCCCGCCGGCGTGCGCATCACCGCCCACCACGCACCCTGCGCGTACCAGAGCTTGCTCTGCGGCTTGTCCGCCGACGGCGCCACCCCCGCCACCGCCGCATAGCTCGGCCCGGGATACGTCACCGGAACCGCCGCCGACGCCGGCGCAGCACCCACCGTCAACAACCCCACCACGACCACCAACGACGTCAACCACGCCGACAACCGACCGACGATGCGAGGCGACCCCACGCGGTGCTGAGCAGACATCAAGGACCCCTACGTCTCGAACGATGGACCTCCAGCTCCCGACAGGAGCACTCCCGAAAGGGGAAGGGTATGCCCAATGTCCACAAATGAACTGTTGGTCCGTAATCGTCCCTTGCGTGGAACGCGCCAGGCAAGCGAGATTCACCCGGCAAGCGGGTGATTCGGCCCGAGACCGGGTGAATCTGCGACGCGCGTGAGCGGGCCGACGACGTCGCGGGCCGCCCGGCGCGGCACCGGCCGGGCCACGACGGCCGCCGCCCACGGAGGCGTCGGGGGACGCTTCCGTGGGCGGCGGGACGGTTGATCGGATCCGTTCGGAGGGGTCGTGATCCCGGCGGATCGTCAGTCGGTGTCGACTACAGGTATCCGTTGGTGCTGGCCCACACGCTGGCCGGCCCGAGGTTGCCCATGATCCCGTAGCGGTGGTTGTGCCCGAACTTGTTGTTGTAGAACGAGCACGCAGCACCGGTCGTGCCGCCGCCACCACCGTTGACGGTGAAGTTGCCACCGTTCATGTAGTTGTCTTCGACCAGGCAGTTGCGGATCGGGCTGCTCTCCTCGCCGTACTGGAACGACGCGTTGCCGATCAGGCCCGACGTCGGGTTGTAGGCCAGGAGAGAGTTGTGCCGGAGCACGATGTTCGACCCACCGGTGGACTGGATGACGTCCGTGTGGTTGGTGCCGACCTGCACGAGGTTGTGGATGTAGGAGTCCTGGATCGTGACATTCCCGCCGGAGATCCGCGGGCCCTCAGCGACGTTCCAGATGTTGACGCGCAGCAGCGTGTACTTGCTGTAGGCCACGGCGGGGTTGCCGTTGCCCTGGCCGTTGATCTCGGTGTCCTGGATCACCAGGTTCGCGCCGTTGTTCCGGACCGGGATGGCCCCGGTGTTCATGATCCGGGAGTTCTTGATCGTCACGTTGTCCGCCGAGACGGTGACCGTGCCGGTGATCAGCAGCCCGTCGATCACAGTGCCCGGAGTGGTGATCGTGAGCGACCCCGACGCCTTCAACACCGTGCCGGCGGGAACGCCGGTCGTGGCCGCGGTCGGGTAACCCGCGACAGGAGTCGGCGTGGGAGTCGGCGTCGGAGTCGGCGTCGGCGTCGGGGTCGGCGTCGGGGTCGGCGTCGGGGTCGGCGTCGGCGTCGGCGTCGGCGTCGGCGTCGGCGTCGGGGTCGGGGTCGGGGTCGGGGTCGGGGTGACAATTCCGAGCGTCAGCGTGTTGGCCGCGATCGCTGCGGAAGTCCCGACCGTGTTCCGGGCCGCCGCCGAGTACGCGTAGGTCCTGTTGGTGGCGAGGGAACCGGAGGTGCGGCAGGGGGTCGTCATGACCCACTGCACAGTCGTCGACCCGAGTTCCGTGAAGACGTACGAGGTTGCACCGACGACGGCATCCGCGCACACCTTGATGTGCGAGGCGTCAATGGCCGTGGCCACGACCTTCGCCGGGGCTGCCGGAGCGGTCGGCGTGGGAGTGGGCGTCGGAGTCGGAGTCGGCGTCGGAGTGACCCCGCCCAACGGTCCGAACAGCAGGCCCGCGTCGACGTACTTGAAGTTCGAGACCGAGGCGCCCGAGTTCGCCGTGTCGTGCACGACGAGCAGTCCGTTGGGGTAGAGCGGGCCCATCGGAACGGTGGCGATGGCGACGCCGTCGGTCCCGGTCACGGCGTCGACCGTGCCGCTGGCGCCGACGGTGAACTGCGCGCGATGCGCGTAGGGGGGAGCGAGGTCGTACACGGCGAACCGCGAGTCACCCTGCGACGACGCCACGATGTAGCTGCCGGTGGGCGTGTAGGCGATCGTCAGACCCTCGACGTCCGCGGCGAGGTTCGGCCCCGAGACGAGGTCGACCGTCGTGCGGCTGGTGCCACCGGTCGGTTCGGCCGAGTAGCGGTACAGGCCGACGTCCTCCTGACCCAGGAAGACGGACTTCGACGCGTCATCGGCGACGCAGCCCTCGGACTGCGAGGTCGTGCTCATGTCGCGCACCTTCACGCCGGTGACGGCCGAGCCCACCGTGAGCTTGAACTGGTCGAACTGGCCCGAGCTCGTCGTCGCCTCGTTCACGAACGCATACAGCGCGCCGTCGACCGGGCTGGTGTACAGGCAGGCGCCATATGGCTCGAACGCGGTAGCGGTGGAACCCGCCGCCGTGAGCTGCCGCGTGGTCGGGTTGAGGAAGAAGTACCGGAGCGTGTTGTCCGTGCGGTTCGAGGCAACGACCACCACCTTGCCCCCGACGGTCCGGACGTCGACGTTGTTCAGCTCGCCCCCCGCGAGGAGCTGAAGCTGCTTGCCGGCGAGGTCGTAGACCGCGAGGCCGCCACCCGTGGCGGCCTTCTTCGAGCCGATCACGACAGAGAGGCTCGCGTCGGTGGGGTTGACCCAGATCGCCGGGTCGTCCGCAATGTCACCGGTGCCCGAGGCGAACGCCTGGGTCTCGGCCTTCGCCGGGATGACTCCGCTGGCCGGGTACGTCACTGCGACCGCGGCGGAAGCCGCGACAGCAGCACTTGCCACACCGCCAAGGCCCCCGGCGACGGAAACCGAAACAAGCAGTGCCAGTAATGGCAATGCCGTGCCATGCTGTTTTTTCTTGCTGACGGCGGACATGAGGAGCTCCATTGGGAGAGACCCGAGTCAACGGGATCACTTCCAACTTTGATCGCCTCATGCGGATGAGATGTGTCGGTCCTGTGCCAGGATCGAGCAGGTCGAACTCGGTTTTGTCCGGTTTGTCATCCGCGCAATAGATCCGCGCAGATTTCGATAAGTCGGGCCCATCGTTGCCGCCATTCGCCAATGATCACACCAATTCTGGGCCCCTGGCCGTGAGTCGACTGCTCGATGCCTGCAGCACGACGAGGTCGTGGGCGTCGCACGTCAGATCGGCAAGGGTAGTAATCCGTCGCCTGGGAGTTCTCGAATGCAGACGAGACGAGAATGATGCCGCGGGTGGTTTCTCCCGGACTAAGATCAGCACCAGCAATGCGTGCGCAATGTCGGAGCCAGCGAATATAGATTGCGCCGGGCCGCATGAATGCCTTTCACCGGTGCATCATCGAGCGAACAATCCACCGCAGTGCCGTCTCGCCGGTCCCGACAGTCAGCCCTGCGGACGCAGGGCAAGGGTCGCGGTGATGCTGGCGGCGGATCCGGTCGCGGTCACCGTGAGCGGACCGGTCGTCGGGCTGGTCTCGTCGGTGCTCGTCGTCAGCCTCGACGACCCGGAGTTGGTCGCCTCCGTCCGCTCGATGAGATCACCCACCGGCGTCAACGACGTGGCCCGCGCGATGGCGAAGACGCCCACCACCACAGAGCCCGCGGGAGCCGTCACGGCCGGCGCGGTCAGGGTGCTCCCCGCGCTCCGCACCTGAGCGGCGTGAGCGAGCACCGGCGCGGCAGCATCCACGCCGCCGTACGCCAGCACCTGCACCACCGTCGAGATCGACCGCGCCAGCTTGAACGACCTCGAGGCAGGAGATCCCACCCCGACGGTCGCCGTGTAGATCGCCTGACGCATCGTCGTCGACGTGTTGCTGTCGGTACGCACCAGCGTCCACCCCGCCGGCGTCGTGATGGCGACCTGGCCCCGCATCGACACCACCACGACCAGCACATCACCGGTCACCGCCCCCACCGGAAGCGGCGCCGTCACAGACGAGCCGCTGGCGGTGGACGTCGTCGCCGCGCCATGGAACGACGGCGGGCCGACGACCGGCCCCGGCATCGTCACCGTCGCCGGCGCAGAGGGCGCCGAGGCGTTTCCGGCGGCATCGAACGCCACCACCGTGTAGGCGTACGTGCCCCCCGGACTCAACCCCGAATCAGTGAGCGTGGTCCCGGTCACCGTGGCGACCACGCCACCATCACGCAGCACCCGATACCCCGTCACCCCCACGTTGTCCGTCGAGGCCGACCACGACACCACCACCGACGTCGACCCCGACGCCACCGCCGACACCCCCACCGGAACCGACGGCGCCACCGCATCCGGCGGCGGCGTGGCGGCCAGGTCCAGCTGGGCGAAGTAGTAGCGCGAGCGCGCCTCATCGGTGGCCAACGCCACCAGACCGGTCGCGGCGGTGACCGGGTCCTTGGCCGTCGAGACGTTGTTCAGCAACGCCCCGGGCCACGACACGAACGGCTGCCCGCGCCCCGGACCGAACGCGATGCTCGTCAACGGCGCGTGCTTGTAGTAGATGACCCCGCCCGCGGTCGGAGACGTCATCAAGACGTACAGCTCGCGGTTGGTCGCGTCGATCACCAGCTGCGGGCGGGTCAGGTTGTCCCCGACCGTGCCCGCCACTGCTGAGGACCAGGTGCCGTTCGCGGCCCGGCTGAGCACCATGATCAGCGGATCGGTCGCCGGCTCGCCCGAGTCGCCACGCGAGGTCTTGACCGCAGCGAAGATCCGACCGTTGTCATCCACCAGGGACTTGATGTTGATGTGGTCGTCGGCGAAGTTCGGTCCCGACAACGGCGTCTCCATCGTCCAACCCGCATCCGCCGGCTGGTTGTCGGGGTGCACCGCGAAACGGAACGCCAGACTCACCTGGTCCGACCACATGATGCCGATCTTGCCCGCGAAGGCCACGATCGCCGAGATGTCATCGGCGGCCACCGACGTGTCCGGCACCGGCACCTGCACCGGCGTCGACCACACCAGGTCCGACGTCGTGCTGTTCGAGACCCACACCTTCGACAACGACGTCCACGTCACCCACAGGTGCCCCAACGAGTCCCGCGCGATCGACGCCGACTCCGAGCCCGCCGTGGTCGGCGACACCGGGAACCCAGCATCGATCTGCCACAACCCCGAGGCCGGCACGAACGACATCCGCACGACCTCCATCGCCCCCGTGGCGACCCGGCTCGTGAGATAGATCTTCCCGCCATCAAGAAGCACGTCCGCCGTGCTGGCCGCCCGATCATCGACCACGACCCCGGTGTCCGACCACGTGTGATTAGCCGCGAGCTTGTGCACCGTGATCGGCCCCGCCGGCGTGCGCATCACCGCCCACCACGCACCCTGCGCGTACCAGAGCTTGCTCTGCGGCTTGTCCGCCGACGGCGCCACCCCCGCCACCGCCGCATAGCTCGGCCCGGGATACGTCACCGGAACCGCCGCCGACGCCGGCGCAGCACCCACCGTCAACAACCCCACCACGACCACCAACGACGTCAACCACGCCGACAACCGACCCACACCACGACGTGTGGCCACACTCAGCTGAGCACTCATCAAGGCCCCCTCGAACGATGGACCCCCGGCCCCCGAGCACCCCGAAGGGGCCGGGCCCGACGTGTGTCCGCGCGCGAACCGTTGCCCAAAAATCGTCCCACGCAGCGTCGCGCGCACAAGTCGGACCGCGCACCGCGCAACCGGGTCACCGCATCTGCTCCGGGAGCCCCCGAAACGGTCAGACGCCGACGTCGACGGATTCGCCCAGGACGCGCTCGAGCGGCGTCGGCAGGGTGCGACCGCGTTCCACCCCGGCGTGCCACAGGGCCCCAGCGATGCCCGCGAACAGGAAGAGCACCACGGTGATCTGGGCGAAGCTGAACAGGTCGAAGAACGTCGCGGAGATGGCGATGGCCGCGACCCCACCCGCGATGGCCTGCGCGCGCGACGCCGCCTCGGGGGTCGTCGCTCGCAGCACGGCACCCCGTGCGCTCGCTATCACGGCGAGGAAGAACAGGATCATCGCGATGACGAAGACCACTCCACCTTCGACCATCCCCAGGAGGTACTGGTTGTCGAGGAAGAAGTACTCCTCGGGTCGGAAGGTGCCGAGGCCGTGGCCGACGATCGGCGACTGAGAGATGAAGGTCGAGAGCGCGGCGTAGTCCTGGGTCCGCCCCGTGATGCTCGGGTCGTTCGCGGCGCCGCCGAAGATGCTGCGGACCGCACCGAGGAGACCCGGGATCGCGGCGCGCAGCAGGACGAGCCCGACGAGCGCCAGGACGAGCGCCTCGAGCCGTTGGCGGGTCGAGAGGACCACCGCGTAGACGGCCATGGAGATGACGACGACAAGAACGCCCGACCGGGACACCGACAGCGGGATGGCGAGCAGGAGCACGAGTGAGGCAAGCCCCGCGTAGATCCGATGGCGGCGGGTGGAGGCGAACCTCGCGAAGTGGATCGCGACCGGGATCACCGACCCGCAAATCACCCCGAGCTCGATCGGGTGCGCCGCAGCGCCCTTCACTCGGATGAACGAGCCCCGGATGCCCATCCCGCCGATGTTGCGGGCGACCATCCCGGGCAACTGGAGGAGGTGCGCGACGTCGAACGCCGCGACGGACTGCGCGACGGCGAAGGTGGCGCTGATCGTGGCCCCGATGACCAGCCCGACGAGAAGCTGGTCGCACCGGCGCACATCGGCCAGAGCCGCCACTCCGAGGGCCACGATGATGAGCGGGAAGATGACAAGCGCCGCGCGGGTCTGGCCCGCGGACTCGATGGGCCCGAGCGTGTGCATCCCCCCGGCGGCGTACGCGCAGACCGACGCGGCGAGGAGGATCCAGCAACCGACCTCGGCCGGCGACACCCGCTGCGGCTGGCGCCGACGCGCCACCCACCCGAGCACGATGGCGACGGCGATCCAGAACGTCAGAAGGCGGGCCGGCCAGCCGTTGGACTCGAGAGGCCCGCTGAAGATGAGGGCCGAAGGGACCACGAGGGCCAGGACTGGGAGCGCCAGGAGCGCAACCCACGGCCCCTCCGGCTTGGGGCTGCGGTGCTGCGGTGCCTGGTTCGGCCGAGTCACGTCTCGCGGGTTGCGGACGTGCGGGCGTGCGGCACGGACGCGGAGCCGGACCCGGGCTGCCAGCGCGGGTCGCTGGGATCGTCGTCGAGCAGGGAATTGACCTGCCCGGCGGGCGTGATCCGCCGCTCGGCCGCCGTCGCAGCGTTCGCGGCGGACGGGTTGCTCGCCTCCGGGTCGAGGCCGAGGAGCTGCTCGGCGTCCGCACCGGTCGCTGTGGCGGGTTCGACGGGATCGGGCGACTCGGGATCGGACCCGTCTGCCGGCTCCTCGCCCTTGCGGCGCGAACGCAGCGCGGCGTCCACCGCCACTGCGAGCAGCGCGGCAAGAGCTGTCCCGATGACGAGCAATGCTCCCGCCGTGCGCCACCGGCTGGGGGTGATGTCGGTCGCGTCGCTGGCCGGTACGGCCGCCGCAACGAGGTAGCGCTTCGCCGCCGGGGCGTCGGCCACTGCCTGGAACTCGTCGAGCACGACACGAGACGCGGTGGTCACGCTGTCGAGAGTGCCGAGGACCGCGGCCGGGGAGGCCCCCGTCGCGTCCACCGTGATGATCGGCTGCGCCTGGGCAACCGTCGAGGCGAACGTCGAGGAGTCGTCGGGAGCCAGACCGAGACGGTCGCGGAACGCGGAGCTGTTGATGTTCTTCGAGAGCACGGCGGCGGCGAGCTTGGGGCCGCCCGAGCCGGCATAGGGGTTGTCCAAGGTCGGCGTGCTCTCACTGGCCGGCGCGCCCGCCACGGGCTGGCTCGGCAGGATCACGATCGACGTCGACGCCGTGTATTGCGGTTCTACCTGCTGGTAGGCCTGCATGGCGAAGTACCCCGAGATCGCGAGCACGGGCAGCACGACGTACCAACGCCGCAAACAGGTGCCAAGTATGGTGAACAAGTCCATGCGGATACCCTCCTCGGTTTTGGCGAGATTAGCCCATGATGTAGGCACCCGTCCTAGTTTGCGGCCCCGGTTCGACCGCAAATCACCCGCTTGGCACTCACAGATCGGGGTACACCATGCCCGCGGTGACCGATGTTCTGATGATCACGTACAACAGTCCGGAGCGCGTGCGGATCTCCCTGCCGCACCTCCTGTCGACGTGCGACGAGAACACGCGGGTGTGGTTGTGGCACAACGGCGACGACACCGAGACGCTCGCCGCGGTCGAGGAGCACGCGCACGACCCCCGGGTCCACCGCTTCCACCACAGCCGCGAGAACGTCCGGCTCACCGAGCCCACCAACTGGTTGTGGGCCGAGTCAGACGGCACCTTCGTGTCCAAGGTGGACGACGACTGCCTGCCGGAGCACGGGTGGATCGAGCGCCTGCGGGACATGCATGCCGCCGTCCCGGAGTTCGGCGCGATCGGCAGCTGGCGGTTCCTCGACGAGGACTTCGTCCCCGCGCTCGCCCTGCCCAAGATCCAGACCTACCCCGGCGGCCACCAGCTGCTCCGCAACCACTGGGTGCAGGGCAGCGGGTACCTGCTCCCCCTGGCGAAGGTGCGCGCGCAGGGCCCGCTCCGGACCGGACAGTCCTTCACGCAGTACTGCATCGCGCTCGCCCGGGCGGGCGCCGTGAACGGCTGGGCGTACCCGTTCATCCACGAGGTCAACCTCGACGACCCGCGCTCTCCCCAGACGCTGTTCGCGACCGACGCCGACCTCCTGCTCCGCATGCCGCTCACGGCCCAGGCCCTGGGCATCCGGACCGTCGCCGACTGGGCGCAGCAGGAGCACGAGTCTGCGGTCGCGGTCCAGAAGGCATCGCTCGACCTGCGCCAGTACTCCGGCTGGCGCGCCAAGCGACGCGGCCTGCGGCGCCGCGTCGAGCACGTGGTGCGCGGCCGTGGGAGCTGGTAGCGAACCGGGTCTCGACTAGGGCATGTCTCCTAATCTCCGTTTGGTGCTCGTTGGCATGCTGTCCGGGTGAGTCGCTACGCCGTGTTGTCAGATGAGCAATGGGCTCGAGTCGAGCCGTTGCTCCCGTCGTCGGAGGGCAAGCAGTCGCGCCCGTTTCGCAACCATCGTCAGGTGGTGGAGGGGATCGTCTACCGGTACCGGACCGGGATCGCGTGGCGGGACCTGCCACGTGAGCAGTTCGGACCATGGCAGACGGTGTGGAAGCGGCACCGCCGGTTCGCCGGGGACGGGACCTGGGACCGGGTCCTGGGCGCGCTGCTGACGCAGGCCGACGAGGCCGGGGACCTGGACTGGACTGTCTCGGTGGACTCCACGATCAACCGGGCCCACCAGCACGCCACGAACACCAAGCGCCCCGAGAACGCCACAGGGGGCACGATCGAATCACAGGAATCGGACCGGCGAGCTCAGTGAACCTGCAGGTCACGGGATCGGGCGCTCTCGTGGCGGGCTGTCCACGAAGATCCACCACGCCGTCGACGGGCGCGGGCGACCGCTCGCGGTGATAGTCGCTCCCGGGCAAGGACACGACGGGTCGATGCTCGCGGACCTGCTCGCCGAGATCCGGGTCGCGCACTCCGGGGCCGGCCGCCCCAGGACCAAACCGGTCAAGGTCCTGGGCGACAAGGCGTACTCCTCGCGGGCGATCCGCACCCTGCTGCGAAGGCGTGGGATCGTCTCGGTCATCCCCGAGCCGCGTGACCAACGCGCCAACCGGGCGCGCCGTGGCTCACGCGGCGGACGACCAGTGACCTACGACCGGGTCACCTACAAAGGCCGCAACGTCGTCGAACGTTCCTTCGCCCGCCTCAAGCAATGGCGCGGCTTGGCCACCCGCTACGACAAGCTCGCCATCGTCTACCGCGCCGCAGCACTCCTGGCAGCTGTCATCACCTGGCTACAGGATTAGGAGACATGCCCTAGGCGCGTGGTTGGCGGCGGGTGATCTCGTTGACTTCGCGGTAGAAGTCGTTGTCGAGCAGGAGCTGGGCGGGTTTGTCCATGGCTTGCAGGTGGCCGGCCACGATGACCATGACCCGGTCGCAGATCGAGACGGTGGTCAACCGGTGCGCGACCAGGAACAGCAAGACCTCCCCGCGCAGCGTGGCCAGGGACTCCTGGACCGCGGCCTCCGAGCGCACGTCCAACGCACTGGTGGGCTCGTCCAGGATGAGCACGTCCGGGCGCTCGGCCAACGCCCTGGCCAGGCACAACCGTTGGCGTTGACCCCCCGAGACCGCCGCGGCCCGCTGACCCACGATCGTGTCGTACCCCTGCGGCCAGGACATGATCTCGTCGTGGATGTGCGCGCGGCGCGCGGCCTCCTGGACCTGGGCGTCGGACAGCTGCGGGCGGTAGAACCGGATGTTGTCCGCGACCGTGCCCCACAACAGCTGCGGGGTCTGGGGCACATAGGCGACCCGGCGACGCCACTCGGCCCGCTTGATGTCCCGCGCATCGACCCCGTTGATCAGCAACGCACCCTGCTCCGGGTCACGCAACCGCAACAACAGCTGCACCAGGGAGCTCTTACCCGCCCCCGAGGGACCCACGATCCCGATGGCCTCACCCATCGACGCCTCGAACGTCACCGAGTCCAGCACCGTGGTCCCGGGCACGTACGAGAACGACACGTCCTTCATCGCCAGGTGCTCGATCGCCGGCAGCGACTGGGTCCCGTCCTGCTGCGGGTGACCCGCATAGTGCGTGATCGCGTCCCCGACCCGGTGCATGAACGGCAACAGCTCATCCATCGCCGAGATCGACGCCTGGATCTGCTGCCCATACGTCAAGGACCGCACCAAGATCAGCACCACCGCCCCCAACGCCGCGATCTGCCCCGACCCCGCGAACGAGACCACGATCAACGCGACCATCAACATCACCAACGCCACCGACTGATACAACGCCGGCACCGCCTTGGACATGAACCGGGTCCGCAACAACGGACCCCGCACCTCATCGATCAAGTGGTAGAACCGGTCCCTATACCAGTCCGTGGCCCCGAACACCTGCGTCTCCTCCGCGAGCAGCACCACCTCCTGCATGCCCTTGGAGTACTCGATGTTCTCCGCGCTCAACGCCGCCGACGACCGCCGCAACCGCCGCGCCAACGGCCGCAACAACAAGAACAACGCCCCCGAGGTGACCACCAGCACCACCGCCGTGGGCACGCTCAGCACGAACGCCGAGGCCAGCATCGTGGCGAACATCAACGACACCGAGATCCCCGTGGCCAACGCCACGATCGCCTGACACGCACTGGTGATGTGCGTGTTCATCAACGACTGGAAATGCCCGTCCCGCTCCACCGACTTCACCGGCCACGACGCACCCGTATACGCATCGAACAACCGCCGCCGCAACCCCGCCATCGCGTTCGCGCTCATCTTCGCCGGCAGATACGCCAGCACCATCTGCAACCCACCCCGCGCGAACGCCAACGCGAACCCCACCACGAACAACGTCCCCAACGACGCCGTCATCCCCACCGGCCCCAGATCCACCGACACCACCTGCGACCCCTGCGACAACGCCCCGCGATCGCGGCCACCAACGCCAACAACGCCGCCTCAGCAAACCCCGCCACCACCGACACCACCGCCAACAACCCCACCTGCCACCGCGACCCCGCAAAGAACGGCGACACCCGCCGCCACGCCCGCCGCGCATCACCCACCACCACCACCGGCGACCGCCGACCGCGCGCACCCGAACGAGGACCCGTCACGACCAGCCTCCTCACCGAACAGGACCTCATGGTTGAGAGGTACCAAGGATTCACCGACGAACACCGAGGCTAGCCGGAGACCATCGCCGTCTCACTCCGAACGCCGATCTAGTGTGGGCGAAATCTCCCTGTTTACCCCCCCGATGCGCCCGATTCACGCGCCGGATGTGTGGTTTGCCCCGTACAGTTCGGC
Source organism: Pengzhenrongella phosphoraccumulans (assembly GCF_045689905.1). Taxonomy (NCBI): domain Bacteria; kingdom Bacillati; phylum Actinomycetota; class Actinomycetes; order Micrococcales; genus Pengzhenrongella; species Pengzhenrongella phosphoraccumulans. The sequence continues at coordinate 1,206,050 of NZ_CP144210.1, forward strand.
CGTGGACTTGAACCTCATTCTGCGAACCGAGACCCGGATCCTGGATGTCGGCGCGCCCGGACCGGAGCTCGCGGCGGCGCTTGCCGCGAGGGGAAACCGGCGTTATCTCGCTCTTGTCGCGCCGCGCGACCTCGTGGCGGTCCGGGCCCGGGCCGCGGGGATCGAGCAGCGGTTCCACGCGCTGACGGCGCCGGCCCAGGCGTTCAAGAGCAGTGCCGATCTCCTGATACTTCGGGGGCAGTACCGGCGCATGCTCTGGTCCCTGCGGGACCTTCGCCACGTCGAGCACATCGCGGTCGCGACGGGCTCCGGCCGTCCGTCTGCCGAGGTCGCGCTCGCGCAGGTGATGGGACGGTTGACTCGCAAGCTCACGCCCGTCGGGAGCATGACCCTCGCCGGCGCCCGCTTCGACGTGCTCGCGGTCGCGACGAACCGCGCGAACCGGCCCCGCCAGTACCTGTCGGAGGTCGTGGGTGTCGCGGGCCTGATCCGGCGGCTCGAGGACGAGGGACTGAGCTACGCGGCCCTGCGCTGGTTCGACTCGCTCCCCGACCTCGCGCCGGGGGAGGACCTGGACCTCCTGGTGGCCGACGGCGACCTGGCCCGGCTGCGGTCCATCCTCGCCGAGGAGCCGGGCACCATTCCCGTCGACGTGTACAGCGAGAGCGGCCTGCCCGGTGCGGACTTCCAGGGCGCCGCCTACTACGTGCCGGATCTCGCCCGCAAGATCTTGGCGGGAGCAGTCCATCACTGCAGCGGCTGCCGGGTGCCGTCCCCGGGCGACCACCTGCTCTCGCTCGCCTACCACGCGGTGTACCACAAGGGTGAGAGGTCGGGTATTCCCTCGCACGACGCCCCCGCGGGGTTCCGGGACCCCGATCACGACTACGGCGAGATGCTGACGCGCCTCGCCGCGGCTGTGGAGGTCAACCTCCCCGAGACGCTCGAGGGCCTCGACGACTACCTCGGCAGGCAGGGCTGGCGGCCTCCGCCGGACGCGCTGCGCCGGCTCGCCGGGGCCAACCCGTGGATCGCGCGCCAGCTGAGCGCGGAGGCGGAGCCGCCGAACGAGCCGCCTGACGTGTCGGTCTTCCTCGTGCGCGAGCGCGCGCTGACCGTCGTCGGGCTCGACGAGCTCGTCCAGGTCCTCGAAGCCGTGGGGTTCGAGGTCATTCTCACGCGGGACCTCGACGCGGACGCCCGCCGACGGTGCGCTGACGTCACCCGCGGCGGCAACTGGGGAGGGGGTCCGTTCCCGGTGAGCGGGGGCGGCCCGGCGGTCGCGGTGGTCGCGGTGCACTACGGCCCGCGGCCCCCCGACCTCGTGATGCACGCGAACTACCCGCGCCTGACGAATGCCGACGTTCTGCTCGCGAAGCTGATCGTGCGTGACCTCGTGGGGTCGCTCGTGGGTCCCGCCGACCGGTTCAACCCGCTGCACTCGTCCGACAACGAGGCCGAGGCCTGGGAGTACGTCGCGGTGGCGATCCCGGACGCCGCTCCCACGCTGCTCGCCGAGGTCGCCGCGCGCCGCGACGCGTACCGCACAGACGCGCCCGTCGCGCGGGTCGTCAGTGCCGGGCGTCGGGCCAAGGTGGAGATCCTCGAAGGCCCTGGCGGTCCGGTCGTCCGCAAGACGTTCGCTCCGCGGGCCCTGCGGTTCATGGAGCGCGAGCTGCGGGCCCTGCGTGAGCTCGGCCCCCGTCTCGACGCGGTCCTGGAAGTCGTGGATACCGGGCCGCACTGGTACGCCTGCCCCCACTACGCCAACACGCTCGGTGACCTCGACACGCAATGGCCCCCACGGCTGCTCCCGCTCGCCGTCGTGCGCGACATGGTCGATGTGCTGCGCTCGATCCATGGCCTCGGGTTCGACCTCATCGACGCGAAGCCGCAGAACTTCCTCCTGGACCCGCAGCGCGGGCTGAGGATCGTCGACTTCGAGTTCGTCTACACCTACCCGCACCAGCCGCCGCCGTTCGAGGCCGCGTACTGGCTCCGCGGCGTCCCGGCGGACTTCGCGGGCGACACACCCCGCGGAGACCTCTCGTACGACTGGCGGTGGCGTCGGTTCACCGGGCTGTCGCCCGAGGCGCTGATCTCAGGCTCGGTCTGGCGTCAGCACGCCGAGCGCGCGATCTACCGGGCACGGCACTGGCCGATCGCGCCGACCTCTCGGGGTCGCCGCATCGCCCGGGCGAGACTGCGGCTTCTGCGCGGGCGGCTGGGCGGCCGGTATCGGATCTGGGCACGGGACCGCGCGCTCGCCTCGACCGCCGCACGAGACCAGTGACCGCCGCCGCGAGCGGTCCGGCCACCGGTCCGGGGCCCGCCGTCGTGATCATCCCCGCGCACAACGAGGAGGGGCTGATCGCGAGGGCGCTCGAGGTCCTGCTCGCCGACGCCCGACCGGGCGAGTTCGACGTGGTCGTCGCGTGCAACGGGTGCACGGACGCGACGGCTGACCGCGCTCGGAAGGCCGCCGTGAGCCTTGGCCAGCGGGTCACGGTGCTTTCCACCCCGATCGCGTCGAAGGCCGCTGCCATCCGGGCGGCGGAGGAGATGGTCACGGGCTACCCCCGCGTGTTCCTGGACGCCGACGTCGAGTGCTCGACCGCCACGGTCCGCGCGATGGTCCTGGCCGTGCGGACCGGCGCCGACGTGGCGGTCCCCACCCGGGTGCTCGACACGTCGGCGTCCAGTGTCGCGGCGCGCGCGTACTACGACGCCTGGCACGCGCTGCCCTGGGTGCACGCGCAGCTCGCCGGCCGGGGGGCCTACGCGGTCAGCCGTGCCGCGCGCGAGACCTTCGGCGAGTTCCCCGACGTCGGCGCGGACGACCGGTACGTCACCACCCGGGTGCCTCGAGCGGCCGCCGTCGTCGTGCCGCACCCGGTCGTCGTCACCCCTCCCGGACGCCTCGGCGACGTCGTGCGCGTGCGCCGGCGGGTCTACGCCGGCAACGCGCTCGCGCCGGCGCCCGCTCACGACTCGCCACGCCGGGACCGCGTCGCGGCGCTCGGGCTGCTGGTCGCGCGGCGACCGTCGCTCGCGCCCAAGCTCGTCGTCTTCGCGGCCACGACGGCGGCGGTGAAGGCACTGGCTGCCTGGGACCTGCGGCGCGGGACCGTGGTGTGGGGCAGGGACGCGCAACGCGGTGGTCGGTCGGGGGCAGCCCAGCCGGGTGCGGCACCGGGCTCCGCCGCGAGCGACCCCCGAGGCGGCGCCGCGGTCGACGTCGTCGTGGTGACCTATCGCAGCGCCGGGTACGTCCGCCAGTCGTTGCGGGCCGCCGACGGCGCGCTCGAGTCGATCCCCCACGCGCGCCTCATCGTCGTGGACAACGCCTCTCGCGACGACCTCGCGGCGGCCGTGGACGGCGTCTCCGGGCGGCTCGAACTCCTGCAGCGCGACGTCAACGACGGGTTCGCCGCAGGCTGCCACGCCGGCGTCGAGCTGTCCGACGCCCGACGCGTGCTCTTCCTCAATCCCGACGCCGTGGTCGAGCCGGACGCGATCACCGCGCTGCTGACCTGCGCCGAGGAGCACCCGGGGGCGGGCGTCGTGGGAGGGCGAGCCCTCGCGCCGGACGGCTCGATCGACCCGCGATCGTGGTGGGGGCGGCCCACCCTCTGGTCGGCGGTGTGCTTCGCCCTCGGGCTGTCCAGCGCGTTCCCCGGCTCACCCCTGCTCGACCCCGAGTCGCCGGACCGCTGGGACGGGTCTGCCCGCCCCGTGCCGGTCGTCAGCGGCGCTCTGATGCTCGTCGACCGGGCCGTGTGGGATGCGGTCGGCGGGTTCGACCGCGACTTCTTCCTGTACGGCGAGGACGCCGACTTCTGCCTGCGCGTCGCGGCGGCCGGGTGGTCCCCCCGGGTGTGCCCGGAGGCCGTCTACCGGCACCCGGTCGGGGCGTCGTCCGCCGGCTCGAACCGCCTCCCGCTCGTGCTACGCGGCCGGATCACGACCTACCGCAAGAATCTCGGGCGCCCGTGGGGCCGGATCGCGGGCGAGCTCCTCGTGCTGGGGACCGGGCTGCGCGCCGTCGCTGCGGGCGCGCGGTCGGGTGGCGGGCGACCCTCGAGCGGAGCCGCCGCGTGGCGGGACAGCTGGCGGCGCCGGGCCGAATGGAGGAACGGGTGGTCATGAGCACGCTCCCGCTGGTGACGGTGATCATCCCCGTGCGCGATGGCGTCGCGGGCCTCGCGCTGTGCCTCGCGGCGCTCGCCCGGCAGACGTATCCCGCCGAGCTGTTCGAGGTCATCGTGGTGGACAACGGGTCCACCGAGGACATGCGCCCGGCCCTGCCCGTCGACCCCCGGTTCACGATGATCCGCGAGGACCGGCCCGGGTCGTACGCCGCGCGGAACGCGGGCATCGCGCGCTCCCGCGGGGCCGTGCTCGCGTTCACCGACGGCGACTGCATCCCCGCGGCCACCTGGGTCGAGCGGGGGGTCGCGGCGCTCGTCGCCGAACCCCGGCCGGACGCGGCCGGCGGGCGGGTCCGCATGACGTTCTCGGCCGGCCGGCCGGCCAACGGCCCGCAGCACTACGAGGACGTGCTCGGCTTCCCGCAGCGGCGCTACATCGAGAAGCTGTCGTTCTCCGCGACCGCCAATCTCCTCGCGTGGCGGGAGGCGTTCGACCGCGTCGGGCTGTTCGACCCGGACCTGAGGTCGGGCGGGGACCTGAACTGGGGCCGTCGGCTCGCCGCCGGCGGCGGGACCATGCACTACGCCCACGACGCCGTCGTCGATCACCCCTCGCGCGACACCTGGGGTGAGCTCGGCCGCAAGACGGTGCGCGTGGCCCAGGGCCTGGCCGATCAGCGGTCCGACGACGAGCGCACGACCCGCCGCGTGCTGCACGACGTCGCGCACGAGGCCCGGACGGCCGCGTCCATCTGGTGGCGCGTGTGGCGGCTGCCGCGGCCGACCGGCATCCGGAGCAAGGTCCAGTTCGCTGCCGCGACGTCCTATGTGCGGTTGCTGCGCGCCCGGGTGCGCGTCGAGGACCTCCGCCGCGCGCGGACCCGCACCCGGTAGCGCGGGCGCGCGGACGCGCGGAGTCACCGGTCACAGATAGCGCACGTGGAACTTGCGGCTCCCGGCGACCCGTCCGGCGGCGCCGGCCCCCTGGACGGCCCACCACCAGCGCGCACGCCGGGAGAACGGCACGAGCGGGGTGGCCGCGACGATGCGCACCCAGCGCAGCGCGACCCCGGCGAGGCGCGGCTGGGGCATGCCGCGGGGGTGGAAGTCGCGGAACAGCCGACCCCGCGCGCGGCCGGTGAGGAAGGCCTTGCGGGCCGCGGATCGCAGCGTGCCGCGGTGTCGGTAGGCGACGACGGCCCGCTCCGCGTACCCGATCGTGTAGCCGGCGAGCTGCAGGCGCCAGCAGAACTCGGTGTCCGTGCACCCGTACTCGTAGTCCTCCGCGAATCCCCCGATGTGCTCCCACGCGGCCCGGCGCACGCCGAGGTTGGCGGTGATCGCGCGCGGCAGGAAACCCGCTACCACGGGGACGCCGGGCGGGTGCCGTTCCATCGCGCCCGTGCCGAGCGAGTCGTTGTCGATCAGGCCGCCGACGACGTCGTCGGTCGCCAGCGCCTCGACCATCGCCGAGACCCAGCCGGGGGCGACGACGTCGTCGGCGTCGCAGTACAGCAGGAGCTCACCCGCCGCCGCGCCCGCGCCGGCGTTCCGGGCGGCATTCGCCCCCGGCCGCTCGCACGTGGTCACCGTCAGGCGCGGCAGCCGGTCCGCGTACGACTGCGCGATCGCGACGGTGGCGTCGCTCGAGCCGTTGTCGACGACGATGACTTCCCACGCGACGTCGGTGTCCTGCGTGGCGAGCCCCGCCAGCTGCTCGCCGATCGTGGCGGCCGCGTCTCGGGCGGGGATCACGACGCTCGCGACGACATCTGCCATGCGCAGACGGTACCGGCTCCGGCTGGTCGAAAGGCCCCGGTTTGCGTGTGCTCTGACACAATGATCGCCTCGCGCCCACCGTCCCCGGCCGTTGGAGTCCGCCCTATGCCTCGAGCTCCTGAGCTCCTGTCCCGGCCGCCCGAGCTCGCCGGTGCCCGGCCCCGGGTGCGGCGCGCCCGCTGGCAGGTCGTCGCCCTCGCGGTCGCGGCGTTCGGGTGCCTCGCTCTGCTCGCGGCGGACCTGGGCGGCCTCACCGGGGCCGGCCCGGTCGGCACGACGTCGGGCGACGTGACGGATGCCGGGACGTCCGGCTCGACCTCCCAGGACGGGACCAAGCACAGCGCGAAGAAGAAGGCCAAGCCGAAGCCCGCGGTGCGATACCCCGACGAGAAGTCGACAGGGGTGCCGGCCGGGGTGGTGCTGCAGCCGTCGGGCCCGCTGGTGATCACCCAGCCGGGCGCGATCATCGATGGGCTCGAGATCACGGGCACCGTCGTCGTCGCAGCCGACGACGTCACGATCCGCCGCTCGCGGATCCTGGGGGAGACCGGGTCGATCATCCTCAAGAACGAGGGTCGGAACCTGCAGGTCGTCGACACGGAGATCGACGGCCGGGGCAAGGGCGGCCCGGCGGTCGCGTTCCGTGACTACTCGCTGCTGCGGGTGAACATCCACGACGTCGCCGAGGGGCCCCGCATCGCGGGCGGCAACGTGACGATCTCCGACTCCTACGTGCACCACCTCGTCCAGGTCGGCGACAACCACACCGACGTGATCCAGGCCGTCAGCGGGAGCCGGATCGTCATCAAGGGCAACAGCCTCCAGGCGTTCAACCCGGACACCGGGTCGCTCGGGAACGCGGCCTTCATGTTCGGGGAGGACGACAACCCGCTCCGCGACTGCCTCGTGGAGGGCAACCTGATGAACGGCGGCAACTACACGGTCAACGGTGGTGGCCGGGGCACGACGGGTGCTGCCTGCACGTTCAAGTCCAACGTCTTCGGCAAGGACTTCCGGTTCGGGACCCACGCGAACCTCGGGCCGAACGTGGTCTGGGACTCTTCGAATGCGTCGCGGTAGCGGCCGACCTGCGGTCGAGGCCGTCCGCGGACGTCGCGGTGGCGACGCGGATGACGGATCGCCGGGTACCCTCGCCGTCTCACCCCGCCGGTTTGTCCTGATGGAGGATGCTTCGTGACGGTTCCAGGTTCGCGCGACGGGTTGCGTGCTCGACGGCGGTCGCCGGTGGTGGTGGTGGGTGATGCGCGGCGGGCGTGGCGGCGGGTGTCGCCGTTCTTTGCGGGGTCGCGGTGGCAGGTGGGGTTGTTGGCGGTGGTGTCGGTGGTGGCGGGGTTTGCTGAGGCGGCGTTGTTGGCGTTGGTGGCCGCGATCGCGGGGGCGTTGTCGCAGGGGTCGCAGGTGGTGTCGGTGGATCTGGGGCCGGTGGGGATGACGGCGTCGTTGGGGACGTTGTTCGTGGTGGGGTTCGCGTTGGCGTTCGCGCGGGGTGGGTTGCAGATGGTGCTGGCGTATCTGCCGGCGAAGATGAGCGCGAACGCGATGGCGGGGTTGCGGCGGCGGTTGTTCGATGCGTATACGGGTGCGTCGTGGCCGGTGAAGTCGGTGGAGCGGGACGGGCATTTCCAGTCGTTGATGAACACGCACATCACCAGTGCGTGTCAGGCGATCGTGGCGTTGGCCACGGGGATCTCGGTGTCGTTGATGTTCGCCACGATGCTGGCCTCGGCGTTCGTGCTGAGCGTGCCCACGGCGGTGGTGCTGGTGGTCACCTCGGGGGCGTTGTTCTTGTTGTTGCGGCCGTTGGCGCGGCGGTTGCGGCGGTCGTCGGCGGCGTTGAGCGCGGAGAACATCGAGTACTCCAAGGGCATGCAGGAGGTGGTGCTGCTCGCGGAGGAGACGCAGGTGTTCGGGGCCACGGACTGGTATAGGGACCGGTTCTACCACTTGATCGATGAGGTGCGGGGTCCGTTGTTGCGGACCCGGTTCATGTCCAAGGCGGTGCCGGCGTTGTATCAGTCGGTGGCGTTGGTGATGTTGATGGTCGCGTTGATCGTGGTCTCGTTCGCGGGGTCGGGGCAGATCGCGGCGTTGGGGGCGGTGGTGCTGATCTTGGTGCGGTCCTTGACGTATGGGCAGCAGATCCAGGCGTCGATCTCGGCGATGGATGAGCTGTTGCCGTTCATGCACCGGGTCGGGGACGCGATCACGCACTATGCGGGTCACCCGCAGCAGGACGGGACCCAGTCGCTGCCGGCGATCGAGCACCTGGCGATGAAGGACGTGTCGTTCTCGTACGTGCCCGGGACCACGGTGCTGGACTCGGTGACGTTCGAGGCGTCGATGGGTGAGGCCATCGGGATCGTGGGTCCCTCGGGGGCGGGTAAGAGCTCCCTGGTGCAGCTGTTGTTGCGGTTGCGTGACCCGGAGCAGGGTGCGTTGCTGATCAACGGGGTCGATGCGCGGGACATCAAGCGGGCCGAGTGGCGTCGCCGGGTCGCCTATGTGCCCCAGACCCCGCAGCTGTTGTGGGGCACGGTCGCGGACAACATCCGGTTCTACCGCCCGCAGCTGTCCGACGCCCAGGTCCAGGAGGCCGCGCGCCGCGCGCACATCCACGACGAGATCATGTCCTGGCCGCAGGGGTACGACACGATCGTGGGTCAGCGGGCCGCGGCGGTCTCGGGGGGTCAACGCCAACGGTTGTGCCTGGCCAGGGCGTTGGCCGAGCGCCCGGACGTGCTCATCCTGGACGAGCCCACCAGTGCGTTGGACGTGCGCTCGGAGGCCGCGGTCCAGGAGTCCCTGGCCACGCTGCGCGGGGAGGTCTTGCTGTTCCTGGTCGCGCACCGGTTGACCACCGTCTCGATCTGCGACCGGGTCATGGTCATCGTGGCCGGCCACCTGCAAGCCATGGACAAACCCGCCCAGCTCCTGCTCGACAACGACTTCTACCGCGAAGTCAACGAGATCACCCGCCGCCAACCACGCGCCAACCCCTGACCACACGAAAGGCCAGCGTGATGACCTTTCGGGATCTGCACGAGGTGGTGTCGCACGGGTTTTTCGGGAACGCCAGTGCCCACGGATGCTCGGGGCGCGGAGGGGTGCTGGGTGCAGCGCGCAAACTCACCCATTGCAGGCCTTTCGGCCGGCGTAGCGAGTCCACAATGATGGCAAATGTCGGCTATGCCCCTGCCAGATGTGGCGACTCAATCGTCGCTACCTCCACAGATTGAAGCGCTCATGCCTCGTTCTATGCCCCGTGGCACATCTCTTCGACGGCGCGGGCGCGCCGTAGCGATCGTCGTGGCCGGCTTGGCTGCTTTCGGTCTGGTAGCCGGGCCGTCCGTCGCGATCGACCCTGGCACCGCCGCAACACCAACGAGCGATTCGACGACCGTTGCGGCTCCCGAACCATTACCTGCGGCAACGCCGGCCGCGTTGGCAGCAGCAGCAGTAGCAGCAGTGCCGACCGCCCCGGCCATGCTGGAGGCGGCCGCTGGTGACAGGGCTGTCGGGCTGATGTGGCAGCCATCCTCCTCTGCCGGGGTCACCGGCTACCGGATCTATCGCAGCACGTCGGTCCCGGTTCCCGTCACAGGAAGCCCGATCAACGCTTCGTTGGTCACTGCGACGACGTATCTCGACAGCAACCGCACCAATGGCGTGACCTACTCGTACGTCGTCGTGGCGGTTGACTCCACCGGAGCTGTCAGCGCCCCCAGCCCGGTGGCGAGCGCACGCCCGACGGTCCCCGCGATCCCCACGGGCGCAACGATCACCTGGGCTCAGAAGGCCTCCGCCGCGATTGCGCGTGCCGAGGCCGGCGGTGTCGCCTACAACGGCGAGCTCTTCGTCTTCGGAGGTCAGCAGACCGGAATCACCCAGACCGCGCGCTCCGACCGGTTCAACCCCGCCACCGACACCTGGACAAGAATCCGTGACCTGCCCGAGCTGATCACGCACGCACCGGTGGTCGCCGACGGCACGACCCTCTGGATCCTCGGCGGCTATGTCGGGCTGAACCAGAAGGACTCGTCACCACGAGTCTGGAAGTACGACACCGTCACCGACACCTACTCGCCCGGACCACCGCTCCCGGCGGCACGGGGGGCCGGCGGCGGCGTGGTGGTCGGGCGCCAGCTGCACTACTTCACCGGCGCAGTCCGGATGGACTCCACCGGCGCAAAGGTGCAGGACTTCCCGGACCACTGGGTGCTCAACCTCGACGGCGGCACGACCTGGACCGCATCGACCCCGGTCCCCAACCCGCGCAACCACGTCGGCACGGTGCTGCTGAACAACAAGGTGTACCTCATCGGCGGGCAGCACGGCGAGGCGGAGGCGCAGACGCCGCAGGTCGAGGTGGACGCCTTCGACGTCACGACAAGCACGTGGACCCGGGTCGCAGATCTGCCGGTCGCGCGCGGACACATCAGCGCTTCCTGCTTCGTGTGGAACGGCAAGATCCTCGTCGTCGGCGGCTCGACGCTTGGCGCGACCGCATCCAAGACCCTGTATGAGTACGACCCGGCTACCAACGTGTGGACCACCCGGACAGACCTGCCCGAGGCGCTCCGCAGTCCCGTGTCGGAGCTGATCGACGGGCGGATCATCGTCAGCGGCGGGCGGACCGCGACCGGGCCGTCGGTCAAGGCCTGGTCCGGGTCGGTGGCGGGCACCGGGCCCACCCCCGACACCACGCCCCCCGGGGCGCCGACCGGCCTGACCGCGACAGCAGCCGGCGGTCCGTCGGCGAACCTGGCCTGGAGCCCGCGGACCGAACCAGACCTCGCCGGGTACGCCGTGTATCGGTCGCCGTCGACGCCGGTCCCGACCACGGGAGCCCCGCTGTCGGGCGCGACGCTGCTGACCGCGCCGTCGTTCGTCGACACGAGCGTCGTGGCAGGGTCCACGTACGCCTACGTCGTCGTGGCGCGCGACGCCGCCGGCAACACCAGCGCCGCCGCGGCCCCGGCGACGGTCACGATCCCGAGCGGCCCGGTGGGCACGGGAGCCGGAGTCTGGTCCGCCGACGTCGCGTTGCCCTCGGCCATGCTGGACGGCAGCGGTGCGGCGATAGGGACGAAGGTGTACGTCGTCGGCGGCAAGACGAGCGCGGGGCCGGTCTCGACCCTGCGGATCTACGACACCGTCACCCGGACCTGGAGCACGGGCGCGCCCAAGCCGGGCACAGCAGTCGAGAACCCCGCGCTGGTCGAGGCCGGTGGGTTCCTGTACGCGATCGGCGGCTCGGCCGCCGCGTTCACCGGTGCGGTCGCCACGGCCTATCGCTACGACCCTGCGGCGAACGCCTGGACCACTGTGGCGAGCATGGGCACGGCGCGCGGCGGGCCCACGGCGGTCCTTTTCGGAGGAAGCATCTGGGTCCTGGGCGGCATGAGCGGCACCGGCGCGTCCCTCGCCACCACCGAACGTCTGAATCTGGCGACCGGCACGTGGTCGGCGGGCCCCAACCTGGGCACGGCCCGGGACAACGCGGGCGCGGCTGCCCTGGCCGACGGGATCATCGTCTTCGGCGGTCGCACGCGCCTCGCCAGCGGCACGGAGGTCACCCCCAACCTCGCCAGCACGGAGTTCCTGCCCGCCGCCGGCTCCGCCTGGCAGCCCCGAGCCTCCATGATCACCGGTCGCCGGACCGCTGCCGTCGGTGTCGTGAACGGCACGGTGGTCGTCGCCGGCGGCGAGCGCCAGGCGAACGGGGCCACCTGGCCACAGACCGAGGCGTACGATCCGGCGACCGGCGCCTGGCGCAGCCTCGCCGCGATGACCACCCCGCGGCACGGCGCCGCGGCCGCAGTGGTGGCCGGACGCCTGCATGTCATCGGTGGCGGCACGGTCGGCGGCGCCTCGTTCAGTACCGTGCACGAAGTGTTCACCCTGACCGGCACGCCGCCGGGGCCCGACACGACTCCGCCGGCGGTGCCGGTGGGGGTGACGGCGGTGGCGGGTGCCGGGCCGGTGGTGAGGGTGGCATGGACGGCGGGTGCCGAGCCGGATCTGGCCGGATACCGGGTATACCGGGCTGCGTCGACGCCGGTCCCGGTCAGCGGGACGCCGGCATCGGGGGCGGCGTTGGTGACGTCGGCCTCGTGGACGGATCCGGGGGTGGTGGCGGGTTCGACGTATCACTACGTGGTCGTGGCAGCGGATGCAAGTGGCAACGCCAGCGGGCCGTCGGGTGCGGTGAGCGTGTCAGTACCGCCGACGTCGTCGACGGGGGTGGCGGTCAAGGTGCGGTTCGCCACGTCGGGTGCCGCCCCGCCGGTGGGTGCTGTGGCTGACTGGGGACAGGCCTACGGTGCGCGGACGGGTTCGGGTCAGGGGTCGGGGTTGTCCTACGGGTGGGTCCGTGAAGGCACCGCTACCCCGGTCGATCTGAGCAAGAATGGCCGGTTGCGCACGGGGACGACCACGACGGACGCCCTGCTGACCGGAGTGATGCACATGGACTGGCCCGCCAGTTCGGGTTCGTCCGGCACCGCGGTCCCCGGATCCTGGGAACTGGCGGTGCCCAACGGCAGCTACACCGTCACGGTGTCCGTCGGCGACGCCGGGAACTTCTACAACAGCGTCTACCAGATCAGCGTCGAGGACCAGAATGCCTTGGCCAACCAGGTGCTCAGCGGCGAGGACCGGTTCCGGCAGGCCACTGTGACGGTTCTCGTCTCGGACGGTCGACTGACCGTTTCCCAGGCAGGTGGGGAAAACACCAAGATCAACTACGTCGACGTCGCCTCGGTCCTGACCGGTCCCCGCGTGGCCGCCGTCACACCCGTGAACCTCACCACCGGTGCAGCCACGGACCTGAGCGTGACTGCAGGGCTCGCAGTCACTGCGGGCGGCATCGATGCGACCACGCTGACCCGCTCGACGGCGCGCCTCACCGTGGCGTCCGACGGCTCCTCGGTGCCCGCAGGAGTGAATACCAGCGGCGGCGGCGACGTCATCGTCCTGACGCCCGACGCCCCCCTGACCACCGGAACGACCTACCGGTTCGACGTCACCAGCGGCGTCCGCGACGTGGCCGGCAACGCCTTCCAACCGTGGTCCAGCGTGTTCACCGTGGGCACGGCGAACGGCGGGACCGGCATCCCCGGCGTCGCGTTCGCCCAGACGACCACGCCGGCCACGGGCTTCATGTTCACGAGCCTGACGATGGGTCCAGACGGCTTTCTTTACGCCGCCACGCTGGACGGCTACCTGCTGCGCTATCCCGTGGCCGCCGACGGCTCACTGGGCGCCGGGGTGCGGATAGACACGGTCCGGACGCACGCGGGTGGCGCACGCACGATCATCGGCCTCGCGTTCGACCCCGCGTCCACGGCTGCGAGCCCGATCCTGTGGCTCACCGAGAACCGGCAGTACGTCGGGACCGCCGACGTTCCGAACTGGACGAGCAAGATCGTCCGGCTCTCAGGGCCGAACCTGGCGAACGCCGAGGACGTCGTCGTCGGTCTGCCACGCTCCGCGCGCGACCACGAGACGAACTCCCTGGCGTTCAAGGACGGGTTGCTCTACATCACCCAGGGCAGCAACAGCGCGATGGGTGCGCCAGACCTCGCGTGGGGAATGCGTGAGGAGGGTTTGCTCAGCGCTGCCGTGCTGCGGCTCGACCCGTCAAAGCTGCCAGCGACACTGCCGTTGGACGTCAAGACGGCCGAAGGCGGCACGTATGACCCGTTCGCCCCGAGCGCAGCCCTGACTCTGTACGCGACCGGCGTGCGCAACGCGTACGACCTGGTCTGGCACAGCAACGGCAAGCTCTACGTCCCGACGAACGGCTCGGCGCGGGGCGGCAACATCCCGGCCGCGCCGACCACGCCGCCGGCGCAGTGCGCCAGAAGGTCGGACGGTCCGTGGACCGGGCCTGCGAACCCCGGTGTGACGAACAACCCGGTCGACGAGACCGACTGGGTGTTCCGGGTGGCCCAGGGCGGCTACTACGGCCACCCGAACGCGGCCCGGTGCGAGTGGGTGTTCAACGGCGGCAACCCGACCGCGGCCGCCGACCCGTTCGAGACGACCGCATACCCGGTCGGGGTGGCGCCCGACCGCAACTACCGTGCGGCGGACGTGTTCGATGCTGGCCTGCATGCCTCGGCCAATGGGGTCGTCGAGTACCGCGGCACGGCGTTCGGCGGGGCACTGACCGGCAAGCTCGTGGTGGTGCGCTACAGCGCGAGCCAGGACCTCATGGTGCTCGACCCGGGCGGCGTCGACGGGATGATCGTCAGTCGCACACTCGGCGTCACCGGGTTCAAAGGCTTCAACCAGCCGCTGGACATCGCCCAGCACGTCCCGTCGGGCAACCTCTACGTCACCGAGCTCGGAGCGCAGCGCATCACCCGGTTGGTGCCCCTGGTCCCCTGAGCGTTGGACGTGTTTCGGTGGGCCTCCCCACCACGCGCGGCGGAGCCCCTGCACCAAGAGACGGCGGCACAGGACGACGACCTCATGGGCTAGTATCGGCCGACGTTGAGGAGCATTTTACCCATGGATGCCGTCTTTGTACTCCGGGCGAGCGCCCGCCGCTGGTACGTGATCGTGCCCGTGCTGACGCTGTCGTGCGGTCTCGCCGCCGCCGCGTACGGACAGGTCGAGCCCCTGTACACGGCGTCGTCGTCGATCGTGATCCTGCCGAGCCAGGCGGCGCAGCAAGGCGCGGTCGACCCCAGGTCGTCGGGGCTGGACAACCCCTACGCCGGCTCCGGCGGCACTCGGCTCGCCGCCGCGGTGCTCGCGAAGAACATCGCCAGCCGGTCCTTCCACGACCGCCTCGACCCCGCTGTCGCTGGTCCGGTCACGATCGAGTCGACCGTGGCCGCGCAGCAGCCGATCATCACCGTCGCCGTGACCGCGGGCACCGCCGCGGACGTCTTCCGCACGCTCGACGCCGTCACGGCGTCGGCCCGGGTCGTCCTCGATGAGTTCCAAGCGGTGGCCCAGGCACCGGAGGCGACGCGCTATCTCGTGGCGAGCGCGGTCCCGGCGAGCGAGGCCACCGATGTGACCCCGAGTCGCTGGCGCGGGCCCGGCGCGATTATCGTCCTCGGGGCAGGGCTCGCCGCCCTGCTCGCGGTGGCGACCGACGCGATCGGCGCCGCGCTGCGCGCGCGCACGCGCCCCGACGCCACGCCCGCTCCGCTCGTGCCGAACCGGCCTGTGCGTCGCGAGCCGGACCCGAGCCCCGAGTGGCTGCTCATCACCCGTCCACCGGTCGCTGACCGCGGGCCGCACAACCGGGTGGGTCTGCGGCGGACAACCCGCCGGGGCCGGGCAGGCGCAGCGGCCGCAGCGAGCATGCGCCACGGCCGCCGGTGAGCTCGGCTCCGACCGCTCAGTAGCCCCGCAACTCAGTAGGCCCCGGAACCGCCCAGAACAGCGCGCCCGGTCTTCCACAGGATCATCAGGTCCATCGTGATCGACCAGTTGTCGACGTAGCGCAGGTCCAGGTGGATGGACTCCTCCCAGCTGAGCGAGGCGCGCCCGCTCACCTGCCACAGCCCCGTCAGTCCCGGCCGCACGTGCAGGCGGCGCATGACGCGGTCGCGGTAGCCGTCGACCTCCTCCGGCAGCGGTGGGCGCGGCCCGACCAGCGACATGTCGCCGGTGACCACGTTGAGCAGCTGCGGGAGCTCGTCGATCGAGTACCGGCGCAGCATCTTGCCCACGCGGGTGATCCTCGGGTCGTCCAGCATCTTGAACATGAGCCCGTCGCGGTCGTTGTGATCGAGCAGCTCGGTGCGGCGCGCCTCGGCATCGACGTACATGCTCCGGAGCTTCCACATCGTGAACTCCTGGCCGTCGATGCCGACGCGCTGCTGCTTGAAGAACGCCGGACCGGGGCTCGTCAGGCGGACCGCGAGGGCCGCGCCGGCGATCAGGGGCGTCGCCGCCAGCAGCATGAGCCCGCCGAGGGTCCGGTCGAGGATCGACTTGGCCACCATCCGGCGGCGCGGCGACGCGGTCTCGACCTCGAGCAGCGACAGCCCCGCCGTCGGCCGCAACGAGACGCGAGGCCCGAGGACCTCGACCAGCCCCGGCGCGACCACGAGCTGGGCGCCGACGCGGCCGAGCGCCCACGACAGGCGCCGCAGCGGCTCGCCGGACAGCTCACCCCCGGCGACGATCACGACCTCGGCAGCGTGGTCGTAGGCGACCTGCGGGATGTCGGCCAGGGCGCCGAGAGCCCGCACCCCGATCTGCGGGGCCTCGTCCGTCACCGCCGGCAGGCACATGCCGATGACCTGGTAGCCATGGTGCGGCGCGGCGCGAAGGTCCCGCACGACGCGCTCGACCGATCCGGGGTCGCCGACGACGAGGGTGCGCGACATGGCCTGGCCGGCGCTCCGGCGGCGGTGCAGCGACCGTCGGAGCACGTGCCGACCGACGAACGCCCCGAACACCATGAGGACGAGCTGGGAGCCGACGATGAGGCGAGGGACGTCCAGCTCGAGGATGACCGCGAACAGCGCGATGAGTGCGGTGGCTAGCCCACCGGCCCGCAGCACCGCCTGGAACTCTGCCGGGCCGTCCCCGAGCACCCGGCGGTCGTAGCCGCGGGCGATGGCGATCGAGGCGAGGAAGGTGACCAGGACCCCGACGCCCCAGGTGATGTCGACCGCGTGAAATCTCGTCGCCGCCGCCATCGTCAGCCCGACGGCCCCGATCCCGATCCCGACGACCGCATCCATACCCAGCGCCGACCACGCGTACCGACGCGCCAGATCGCTCCACCGCGCCCCCGTGGTCTCCGACAGGACAAGGGAGCGCGGATGGGCCACGAACGGTTGGGCCGAGGCCCAGGAGAGGTGCGAGCCGGAGGCGGAACGACGGCGGTCCGCTGCGCCGGGATCACTGACGTACGCGCGGTCATCAAGCAGCGTCATGGAAGTCCCATCGAAGATGTGTCTCGTTCGAGACAACGTTAAGGGGGACTCTGTGCCGTTACGAACCGGGATGACCGATTTCACCCGCTAGCGGCTGAATGTTGACACAGCCGGGTCAATGGCGTCGTCAGTTGGACGAACTCCTGGCAAACAGGCGGCCCGGACGCCTCAGGGGGACTTCGTGTGGACGACGAGCTGCGCCTTGTCGAGCCCGTCGACCACGACGAGCTCGGCGGCATCTGCCGCGGCGTCGACCAACCAGGGCAGGTCCTTGCGCTCGGCCGGGGCGAAGTCCTTCAGCACGTAGTCCGCGGCCTCCATGCGGCCCGGCGGGCGCCCCACCCCGACGCGCACGCGGACGTAGTCTCGGGTGCCCAGCGCCTTCGTGATGTCCCGCAGCCCGTTGTGGCCTCCCTCGCCCCCGCCGATCTTGAGCCGGAGCTCGGCGAACGGGAGGTCGATCTCGTCGTGCACGACGACGACGTGGTCCGGCTCGACCCGGAAGTACTGCGCGAGCCCCGCGACCGGTCCGCCGGAGACGTTCATGTACGACGACGGCTTGGCCAGCACGACCCTGGGTCCGGGTGCGCCCCCGGCGAGCACCCCCAGGCGTGCCTCGGCGGTCGCGGCGCGGGCCCCACCCACGGCGCGTGCCGAGAACGTCGCACCCGCCCGTCGCGCGAGCTCGTCGAGCACCATCTGCCCGACGTTGTGCCGGTTGCCCGCATAGTCAGGTCCAGGGTTGCCGAGGCCGACCACGAGCCAGAGCCCGTCAGTCATCGCGCGACCTTTCATCCAGTGCGTTCGTGGGACGTGCCGTTGCTGAAGGTGCCGTCACCGCGGAGCGGGCCGCAGGCACAACAACGCCCGGCACCGTGAGTGACGGTACCGGGCGCCGCAGTTCGAGAGGATCAGACGGCCGGAGCGGCAGCCTCAGCAGCAGCGGCGGAGGCGGCAGCCTGGACGGCGGCGATCTCCGCGTCGGCAGCCTCGTCAGCGGCCGAGCTCTGCGGGACGGCGATCGTGACGACGATGCCCTCGGCAGCCTCGGCGAGCGTGGTGCCCTCCGGGAGGACGAGGTCGCCCACGCGGATCTGCGTGCCGGCCTCGAGCCCTGCGATCGACACCTCGATCGCGCTGGGGAGGTTGGTGGCGTCGGCCTCGACCGCGATGCGCTGCATCTCGACGAAGTGGATGGTGCCCGGGAACGCCTCGCCGACGATCTTGACGGGGACCTCGACGGAGACCTTCTCGCCCTTCGCGACGATGAGCAGGTCGATGTGCTCGATGACGTCCTTGACCGGGTCGCGCTGGATGTCCTTGGCGATGGCCAGGTGGGCCTTGCCCTCGAAGTCGATCGAGAACAGTGCGTTGGTGCGCTTGAGCGCGAGCATCGTCAGGTGGCCCGGGAGGGACACGTGCAGCGGCTGCTCGCCGTGCCCGTAGAGCACCGCGGGGATCAGGCCGGCGCGGCGGGTGCGGCGGGCCGCACCCTTGCCGAAGTCGGTGCGGGCAACTGCGCTGAGCTTGATCTCGGACATGGTGACTCCCAGAAGACGATGTTCGTGAAACTCGGGTGCTTGCTTGGCTGTTCAGATGCGTGGCTGCTGCGAAAGCGGGATGGCCTCGACGCGGGGCGCAGGACGGGCACGCGGAGGCGACCGCCTTGTCGATCACGGGGCCGAGCCAGTCAGGCGGACCTGACCGATCGACCTCCCTCGCCGAGGCAACCTGTGGAGTCTACCTGGCGAGAGGGCCGGGACGGAACATCAGCAAAAAATCAGCCGCCGTTTGCCGCGATCGCTCGTGTGGACCCCGGCGGGATGGATCAGGCGCAGTGGTTCAGGACTGACCGTCGAAGAGCGAGGTGACCGAGCCGTCGTCGAACACCTCGCGGATCGCGCGGGCGATCAGCGGGGCGATGGACAGCACGGTGAGCTTCGGGAACCGGTGCTCGTCGGGGATCGGGAGCGTGTCGGAGACGACGACCTCGGAGATCCGCGAGTTCTTCAGCCGGTCCACGGCGGGGCCGGAGAGCACGGCGTGCGTCGAGGCCACGATGACCTCGCCCGCCCCGTTGTCGAACAGCGCGTCGGCGGCCTGGACGATGGTCCCGGCCGTGTCGATCATGTCGTCCACGATGACGCAGGTGCGTCCCTTGACCTGGCCGACGAGCTCGTGGACCTTCGTCTGGTTCGGGACGGACGGGTCCCGGCGCTTGTGGATGATCGCGAGCGGGCAGCCGAGGCGGTCCGCCCACTGGTCGGCGAGCCGCACGCGGCCGGCGTCGGGCGAGACGACCGTGAGCTTGCTCGAGTCGACCCTGCTGCGCACGTAGTTGGCGAGCAGCGGCAGCGCCATGAGGTGGTCGACGGGGCCGTCGAAGAATCCCTGGATCTGCGACGTGTGCAGGTCGACGCTCATGAGCCGGTCGGCGCCGGCGGTCTTGAACAGGTCGGCCATCAGGCGCGCCGAGATCGGCTCGCGACCGCGGTGCTTCTTGTCCTGCCGCGCGTAGCCGTAGAACGGCACGATCACGGTGATGGTCTTGGCAGACGCGCGCTTGAGCGCATCAACCATGATCAGCTGCTCCATGATCCAGACGTTGATCGGCGCCGCATGGCTCTGCAGGCAGAACGCGTCGGATCCGCGCACGGACTCGCCGAAGCGGACGTAGATCTCACCGTTGGCGAAGTCGTAGGCGGTCGTGGGCACCAGCTCGCTGCCGAGCTGCAGCGACACGGCGGCCGCCAGCTCGGGGTGTGCCCGTCCCGACACGAGAACCAGGCGCTTCTCGTGCTCGTGAGCGGTGATCCCGGTCATCACAGGAGGTCCTCTTTGGTCGAGGCGGGCGCGGTCGGCTGAGTGCGCGCTGGTTGAGGCAACGTCGGCGGTGGGGTCGGTCGGGTGGCCTGGGCGGCGTGGCCGGCGCGCTCGCGCTCGTCACGGGCCTGGGGCGAGAGCGAGTCGTCGCCGCCACGGTCGGCGAGCGCACGGGCGGCGGCGGCGGCGGCGGGCGTGCCCGACCTGCTCCGCAGCACCCAGCCTTCGATGTTGCGCTGCGCGCCGCTGTTGACCGCGAGGGCGCCCGGCGGGACGTTGCGTCGGATGACCGAGCCGGCACCGGTGTACGCACCGTCGCCGACCGTGACCGGGGCGACGAACATGTTGTCCGAACCCGTGCGGGCGTACGAACCGATCGTGGTGTGGTGCTTGTTGACGCCGTCGTAGTTGACGAAGACGCTCGAGGCGCCGATGTTCGTCTCCTCGCCGATCGTCGCGTCCCCGACGTAGGTCAGGTGCGGGACCTTGGACCCGG
Organism: Pengzhenrongella phosphoraccumulans; assembly: GCF_045689905.1. Classification (NCBI taxonomy): domain Bacteria; kingdom Bacillati; phylum Actinomycetota; class Actinomycetes; order Micrococcales; genus Pengzhenrongella; species Pengzhenrongella phosphoraccumulans. The sequence goes on from NZ_CP144210.1 coordinate 1,226,233, forward strand.
CGCCGATCGTGGCGTTCTTCGTCTCGACGAACGTCCCGATCTTGCCGTGCGCCCCGAGCACCGTCCCGGGCCGCAGGTAGGAGAAGGGGCCGACGGTCGAGTCGGCGCCGATCACGGCGCTCGAGCCGTGGGTGCGGACCACGGTCGCCCGCTCGCCGATCTGGACGTCCGTGAGGGTCGTGTCCGGGCCGACGACGGCGCCGGTCGCGATCGTCGTCGTGCCGAAGAGCTGGGTGCCGGGCAGGAGCGTGACGTCGCGCGCCAGGTCGACGTCGACATCGATCCAGGTCGTGGCCGGGTCGACGATCGTGACGCCGGCAAGCATCCAGTCCTCGAGGATGCGCCGGTTGAGCTCGGCGCGGAGCGTCGCGAGCTGGGTGCGGTCGTTCACGCCCTCGACCTGGATCGGGTCGTCGGTGCGCACCGCGCGCACCGCGCCGCCGTCGGCGTGGGTGATCGCGAGCACGTCGGTCAGGTAGACCTCGCCCTGCGCGTTGTCGCGGCCGAGACGGCCGAGCGCGGAGCGCAGCGCGGCGGCGTCGAACACGTAGACCGAGGAGTTGATCTCCGTGATGGCGCGCTGGGCGTCGGTCGCGTCCTTCTGCTCGACGATGGCCAGGACGTCGCCCGTGCCGGCCTCGCGCACGATCCGGCCGTAGCCGGTCGGATCGGCGACCTCGGTGGTCAGGACGGTGATCGCGTTGCCGTCGGCGGCGTGGGCCGAGAGGAGCTCGGCCAGCGTCGCACCGTCGAGCAGGGGGACGTCACCCGCGATGACGACGACGGCGCCCTCGACGACGGCGGCCGCGGGCTCCGCCGGGGTCTCGACGCGGGCGAGGTCGGCATGCGCGGCGGCGTCGAGCATCGACAGGCCGCACTGGACGGCGCGGCCGGTGCCGGGGATGTCGTCCTGATCGGCGACGAGCGCGTCCGGTTCGAGGGTGCGGACGTGCTCGGCCACGAGGTCTCGGCCGTGGCGCACGACGACGACGATGCGCTGCGGCTCGAGCTCACGGGCCGCGGCGAGCGCGTGGCCGAGCATGGACCGCCCAGCCAGGGTGTGCAGGACTTTCGGAACGGCGGACCGCATCCGCGTTCCCTCGCCGGCGGCGAGGACGATGACGGCTGCGGGGCAAGGGGTGGTCACGACTGAAGGACTCCCAGCGAATCTGCCCGGAATGTTCCCCGGGGGGCGCGGATATGTCGCTGCGTCACTCTACCGCCGCACGGCTGTCCCCCGGTCCGTACGCCCACGCTGCGCTCCGCCCCCAGGATTCGAACCTGGACTGCAAGGCTCCAAAGGCCTGCGTGCTGCCGTTACACCAAGGCGGATCGACCACGCCGAACGCAGCCGAGCCCACAGTCTGCCAGCCCGGACACGGCATGATGGACCCGTGGCCTCCGAGAGCAAGCGACCCCCCCGGGCTCGGATGACGGGCAAGGAGCGTCGGGAGCAGCTTCTCGCCGTCTCCCGCAAGCTGTTCGCGGAGAAGGGGTTCGAGGGCACGAGCGTCGAAGAGATCGCCGTGCGCGCCTCGGTCTCCAAGCCCGTCGTCTACGAGCACTTCGGCGGCAAGGAGGGCATCTACGCGGTCGTCGTCGACCGCGAGATCGAGATGCTCACCGGTGCGCTGACCGATGCGCTCGAGCTCGGCGGACACCCCAAGGCGGTGCTCGAACGCACGGCACTGGCCCTGCTGACCTACATCGAGTCCAACACCGACGGGTTCCGGATCCTGGTGCGCGACTCGCCGGTCGCGCAGGCGACTGGCACGTTCTCGAGCCTCATCGGCGACGTCGCGACGCAGGTCGAGCACCTCCTGGGTGAACAGTTCAAGCGGCAGAACCTCGACCCGAAGACCGCACCGATCTACGCGCGGATGCTCGTGGGCATGGTGGCCCTCACCGGTCAGCACTGGCTCGACACCCGCAGCCCCGCGAAGACCGACGTGGCCGCGCACCTGGTGAACCTCGCCTGGAACGGGCTGAGCGGCCTGGAACGCAAGCCCACGCTCGGGCGGCGGACGCCCGCCGCGCCGGCCACCACGCCCTGACGTCCTGGAGACCGCCGCACGACTGTCGCCGGGCGGTCTCCGCGCAAAATATCTCGACGTCGAGTAACCTGCCAAACATGACAGCGGCCCCGGACGTCCAGCTCCCGCGGGACGAGGACGAGGTCGACCGGATCGTCGCGGCGTGGCAGCGCGAGCGCCCTGACCTGGACATCGAACCTCTGACGGTCCTGTCGCGCGTGACCCGGCTGGCCCGGCACCTGGACCTGCTGCGGCGCGGTTCGTTCGCCCAGCACGACCTGGAGCCGTGGGAGTTCGACGTGCTCTCCGCGCTCCGGCGCTCGGGCGCCCCCTACCGGCTGTCCCCCGGCGCCCTGCTCACCCAGACGCTGGTGACCTCCGGGACGATGACGAACCGGATCGACCGGCTCGCCGAGCACGGCCTGGTCCAACGCCTGCCGTCGCCGGGCGACCGGCGGGGCGTGCTCGTGCAGCTCACCGAGCGCGGCCGGACCCAGGTGGATGCGGCGATGTCCGAGCTGCTCGCCGTCGAGCGCGGGCTGCTCGCCGGCCTGACGGCGTCCGATCGCGCGCTCCTGGCACAGCTGTTGCACGACGTCGTCGCGCCGTTCGACGCACTCTGAGGTTCGAGCTACTCGGACCTCGACCACAGCTCGAGCAGGCCGGTGTCGCCGACGTGGTCGAAGTGCGTGCGCAGGTACCGCGTGGCCCGCGGCTCGACGCCCTGCATGAGACCGACCGGACCGACGATCGCGCCGTCGCTGCCGACCAGCTGCTCGAGCACGAGATCGTCGATCGTGGTGGCCCGGGTACCGGGCACGACGCCGCCGCGGTCGAGCACGAACCGGGTCCCGACGAGATCGAGGGTCGCCGGGCAGCCCGCGTCGAGCTGCCGCGAGGCGACGCCGGCCAGCTGGAGGTACGACGGGTTGCGGGCCCACACGCAGGTGTGTCGCTTGCCGAAGTCGGCCAGCACGGCGCCGTCCACCCGGCCCGCCACGGTCAGGGGCGGGCGCGCTGCCACGAGGACGAGACCCGCCGCGACCGCGGCCACGGTGAGGACGCCCAGCCGCGCCCGCGCCGACGCGCCGCCCCGGGCGCGCGCCCGCGCGGCCAGCAGGCCGGCCCCCGCGCCGATCAGGAGGCTCAGCGCGGGCGCGACGAACGCCGCGTAGTGGATGTAGAAGCTCGGTGCCCGGGCCAGCGTGACGAGCTGGGCCGCGGCGAGCAGGCCCCACCACACCGGGTCCGACCACTGCGCGGGGCGAAGCCGCCGGTGGAGCGCCACGGCCAGCGGGCCGAGCACGGCGGCCACGAGCAGCACAGCGACGACCACTGCCGGAGCGGCCGACAGGGTGCCGTGCAGGTAGCGCGTCGGGTCGAGCGCCGCGACCCGACCCGCGAGGGACTTGTCCTGGTCGGGCCGGGTCATCTGGACGACAACGACGTCGTACCAGAACCGGCCGGGCGCGAGCCAGACGAACGGGAGGAGGGGCGCCGCGCCGAGCAGACCCCAGGCGCACCAGCGCGCCGCCGTCCGCGGACCCCACCGGGACAGCACCATGGCGCCGAGCACGACGGCGTCGATCACGACCCAGATCTTGACCGTGAAGGCGAGGCCGATCACCAGGCCCGAGAGCGCCACGGCTCGGGACACGACCGGCGACCGCGCGGTGGACCCGGGCCCGGCCCGCCGGAGCGCGGCGAGGGCGACGAGCAGCCCGAGCCCGATCGGTGCCTCGAGGTAGACGGTGTGCTCGGCGGCCACGGCCGCGCCCCACAGCGCATAGGTCCCGCCTCCGACGGCGGCGGCCAGCACACCGCGCGGCGCGAGGATCCGGGCCACGAGCACCGCGTTCACCGCGCCGAGGACCATGAAGACCACCCGGGCCGCGGCGAGCGCCCACGCATCGCCGAACGGGCCGGCCAGGGCGGCGAACGGCGTCAGCAGGACAGCGATCCCCGGCGTGTGCAGGAAGACCTCGTCGCGATAGGGCGCGATCCCGGCGAGCAGCCGCTCGGCGACCGCGAGATGAACGCCGTCGTCGTAGCCCTGCACCCCGCGCAGCGCGCCCGCCCCGAGCACGGGACCGAGGCGCGTCGCCAGCGCCACCACGGCGACCGCCGGCAGGACCCACCTGGCGATCGCCCGGTCACCGGCGGCCGTCGTCGCCGGGACGCTCTCGTGGGCTCGGGTGCTCACGCGGACTCGGACAGCTCCAGCCACTGGTCCTCGAGCTCGGCGCGCTCGGCGGCCAGGGCCTTGAGCTCGGCATCGAGCGCGGCGACGGCGAGGTGGTCGGTGGACTGCGCCGCGAGCTTGGTGTGCAGCGCCTTGACCAGCTGGGCGATCTTCGCGAGCCGGCGGTCGATCCGGGCGATCTCCTTGCGGGTGGCGCGCGACTCGGCAGCGGTCGGCGCGGCGTCGTCGTCCACCACGAGGTTCGACGGCTCGTCGCGGCCGCTGGGCGCGGACTCCGCGGCCAGCTCGGCCGCGTGGCGCAGCTCGAGGTACTGCTCGACGCCGCCCGGCAGGTCCCGGATCGTGCCGTCGCCCATGAGCGCGTACTGCCGGTCGCAGACGCGTTCGAGCAGGTAGCGGTCGTGCGAGACCACGATCAGCGTGCCCGGCCAGCCGTCGAGGAGGTCCTCGAGCGCGGCCAGCGTGTCGGTGTCGAGGTCGTTGGTGGGCTCGTCGAGCAGCAGCACGTTCGGCTCCCCCACGAGCAGCCGCAGCAGCTGCAGCCGGCGTCGTTCCCCACCCGAGAGCTCGCGCACGAGGGTGCGGGCGCGTTCGGTCGAGAAGCCGAGGCGTTCGACGAGCTGGGACGCGGTGACCTCCTTGCCGCCGACCGACACGACCCGCTTCTCGCTCTCGATCACCTCGACCACCGTCAGGCCGCCCACCTCGTCGAGGTCCTCGACGTCCTGGGTGAGCTCGGCGACCTGGATGGTCTTGCCGCGCTTGACCCGGCCCTTCGTGGCGGTCAGCTTGCCCGCGAGCAGCCGCAGCAACGAGGTCTTGCCCGACCCGTTCACCCCGACCAGGCCGAACCGGTCGCCCGGACCGAGCCGCCAGGTGAGGTCGTCGAACAGCACGCGCGGCGCGCCGCCCGGGGTCTTGTTCGGGAAGGTCAGCGTGACGCCCTCGACGTCGAGCACGTCCTTGCCCAGGCGCGTGGTGGCCATGCGGGTGAGCTCGAGCTGGTCCCGCGGCGGCGGCTCGTCCGCGATCAGCTCGAAGGCGGCATCCATGCGGAACTTGGGCTTGGTGGACCGCGCCCGCGCACCGCGGTGCAGCCACGCGAGCTCCTTGCGGAGCAGGTTGTTGCGCTTGTCCGCGCTCGACGCGGCGGACCGCGCCCGCTCGGCGCGCGCCAGGACGTACGCGGCGTAGCCACCCTCGTACTGCGCGACCTCGCCCTTGCCGACGCTCCCGGTGACCTCCCACATGCGGGTGCACACCGCGTCGAGGAACCACCGGTCGTGGGTGACGACGATGAGCGCGCCCTTGCCCTGCGAACCACGGCCGAACCGGTCGGCGAGGTGCTCGGCCAGCCACGCCACGCCCTCGACGTCGAGGTGGTTGGTCGGCTCGTCGAGCGCGATGATGTCGTGGTCCCCGACCAGCAGCGCGGCGAGCGCCACGCGGCGACGCTGGCCGCCCGAGAGGGTCGCGACGTCGGACTCGAGGTCGAGGTCGGCCAGCAGCCCCGCGTGCACGGACCGCACGCGCGGGTCGGAGGCCCAGGTGTGCTCGGCCGCCCGACCGTGCACGAGCTCGCGGATCGACATGCCCGCGGGCAGCTCGTCCCGCTGGTCGAGCAGCGCGACGTCGGTGCCGCCCACGCGGGTGATGCGGCCGGCGTCGGGCTCGCTGCGCGCGGCGAGCATGCGCAGCAGGGTCGACTTGCCGGCGCCGTTGGGGCCGACGACGCCGATCCGGTCGCCGTCGTCGATGCCGAGGCTCACGTCGTCGAACAGCGTGCGGGTGCCGAGGGTGAGCGAGATCGAGTCCGCTCCGAGCAGGTGGGCCATCAAGATCATTTCGTCGAAGGAAGGTGCGGGGGTCGGCCGGGGCCGTCAGTCGGAGTCGTCGGCCCCGCTGACGGCGGCGTTCGTGCGGGTGGTCTGGATCACGCGGGCACCGGGGACGGGCCCGACGGCGGTCATCACCTCGTCGGCGACGCCCGCGGCCGTGATGGCGGCAGCGATCACGAGCGCGTGCTGACGGCTGCGGGCGAGCGCCGCGACCGTCGGCCCGGAGCCGGAGACGAGGACGCCGAGCGCGCCGGCGTCCTCGGCGACCGCGAGGGGCTCCGCAAGGGACGGGGCGAGCTCGAGGGCGGCGTGCTGCAGGTCGTTGTGCAGCGCGCGGCCGAGCGCGTGCGCGTCGCCGGCCCGCAGCGCCTGCATGAGGGCGCGGTCCGCCTCGGGCTCGAGCCGGGTCGCGCCGGCGATGAGCTCGTCGAAGACCCCGAAGACCCGCGCGGTGGACAGGCCCTCCTCGCGCACGGCGAAGGCCCAGTGGTACTCGCCCCGACTCATCGCCGGGGCCAGCAGGTGACCGCGGCCGGTACCGATCGCGGTGTGGCCGAGCAGCGGGAACGGCACGTCCGAGCCGAGCTGGGCGGCGAGCTCGACGAGCTCCTCGCGCGGCACCCCGGTCCCCCAGAGCGCGTCGCAGGCGATGAGCGCGGCGGCGGCGTCGGCCGATCCGCCGGCCATCCCACCCGCGACCGGGACGGCCTTGTGCAGGTGCAGGTGGACGCCGGCGTCGGTCCCCGTGTGCGCCGCGAGCAGCTGAGCTGCGAGCAGCGCGAGGTTGGTGAGGTCGGTCGGCACCCGATCGGCGTGCTGACCCGAGACCGTGACGCTGAGACCGTCGGCCGGTCGCGCGATCACCTCTTCGAACAGCGAGACCGCCTGGAACACCGTCGCCAAGGGGTGGTACCCGTCGGACTCGCGGGTACCGACGCGCAGCGACAGGTTGACCTTGCCGGGCGCACGAACACGCACCTCACGGTCGGCGCGGGGTGGGCTGGCGGGAATCACGCCTCCACTGTGCCAGGTTCGGCGCGCGGGTTGCCGTCCGAGTCCGCCGGCAGGCGGTCCTCGGACTGGCCGCCATGCTCGGAGGCAGCGATCGCCTGGGCGATCCGGGCGAAGTCCTCGATCGCCAGCCGCTCGCCGCGGGCCTGCGGGTCCACGCCGGCGTCGATGAGCACCCGGACGGCGCGTTCAGGTGACCCGACGAGCGCGGCCAACGCAGACCGCAGCATCTTGCGCCGCTGCGCGAAGGCGGCGTCGACCACCGCGAAGACCTCGGCGCGCGACGCCGTGGTGACCGGCGGCTCCCGGCGCTCGAGGGACACCAGGGCGGAGTCCACGTTGGGCACCGGCCAGAACACGCTGCGCGACACGGTCGACGTGCGCCGGGCGGCGGCGTACCACGCGGCCTTGGCGGACGGGACCCCGTAGGTCTTGCTGCCCGGCGGGGCGGCGAGCCGGTCGGCCACCTCGGCCTGGACCATGACGACGACCCGCTCGAGGCTGGTGAACCGCTCGAGGAATGTGAGCAGCACCGGCACCGAGACGTTGTACGGCAGGTTCGCGACGAGCGCGGTGGGCGGCGGGCCGGGCAGGTCGGTGACATGCAGCGCGTTGGCGAGCACGACCTCGAGCCGGTCGACGGCATCCGGCAGGTGCGCCGCGACGGTGTCGGGGAGCACCCGCGCGAGCAGCGGATCGATCTCGATCGCCAGCACCGACGCACCCGCCTCGAGCAGGCCGAGCGTGAGCGAGCCGAGCCCGGGGCCGACCTCGACGACGCGCTCGCCGGGCGACACGCGGGCCGAGCGCACGATCTTGCGGACGGTGCCGCCGTCGATCACGAAGTTCTGGCCGAGGGTCTTGGTCGGGCGCAGGCCCAGGCGCCCCGCCAGGTCCCGGATCTCGGCCGGGCCCAGCAGGGCGCCAGGGATGTCAGTCATGGGCAACGAGCCTAGGGCCACGTCACCGGTCATTCAGACATCACCCTGAGCGATCGACGAATTGCTCAGCTGAACAGCCGCGGGCCGCAGTGCGGCCACTGACCGGCACCCGAGCGGTTGTAGAGCATCTTGGCGCGCATCGTCTGCTCGTCGGCCGAGGCCTGCGAGGGCAGCCCGGAGCCGCCCATGGCGGCCCAGGTCCCTACCGAGAACTGGTAGAGCCCGTGGTAGGCACCGCTCGCCGAGACGGCGGTCGGGCGACCGCCCGATTCGCACGCGGCGAGCGCGGCCCAGTTGAGCGAGTCAGCGCTGCCGCCGACGTTCGGGTTGGCTGCGGCGCCCGTGCTGGCCGCCGGGGCGGCAGCCTTCGGGGCGGCGACCGGACGCGGCTTGGTGCCGACGCTGACGATCTCGCCGACCGGCTGCGACCCCACGGTGTCCGAGATCAGCTCGCGCTTGGTCTCGACCCCGTCGACGGTCGTGATGCGGTTGACGATCGTGTGCTGACCGGCGACACCGGCCGTCGTGACGGCCTTCTGGCCGACGTAACGGGTGGCGTCGGGCTGCTCGACCGAGCTGAACGCGATCGGCTGCGCCTCGGGGACGTCGGTGACGACCACCCGGTTGACGACAACCATCACGGTGCCGCCGGCCGAGCCCTGCACCGACACGCGGTCGAAGGCGCCGAGGGTGATGCCGAGCTGCTTCAGGACAGCGTCCAGGCCGCGGGAGGCGTCCGGAGCGGTGAGGGTCTTGCCGTCCACGGCGACGTCGACCGGTCCGTCGAGCGTGAGCTCGATCGGCAGCGCGGCACGTCCACCGACGGCGGAGCGACTCGCCACGAGGCGCACGTCGGCACCACGGCTCGCCAGGGTCGTGAGGGCCTCGTCAGCGCTGAGCGCGGTGGTCCACACGTCGGTCTTGACGCCGTCGACCTGGACCGTGACCCGCTTGGCGTGCCGGATGACGATCTCGGAGCCGTCGCTCAGCGCGCTGGCGGTGTCGGGCGCGACGGTGTCGCGCGAGCCGACCTCGATGCCCTTCTTCGTCAGGAACCCGTCGACCGAGCCGGCGTAGGTCGTGACGCGCGTGACGTGGCCGTCGACGTCGAGGGTGATGGTCTTGTTGGCCGCGCCATAGGCGACCGTGCTGCCGGCCACGATCGCGAAGGTGGCGACCAGGGCGGTGATCCCGAGGCCGATGCGGCTCTTCGGGGCTCCGGAGTCGTGGGACTTCACGGAGCTGTTGGAACGGGAGAACACGTTGCGAAGGGAGCGGAAGGGGGCGGACAGGGCAGAGGTGATGGGATGCACGCGGATCCAGTCGTCGGGCTGTCCGGGCACGGGGGATGGGTCACGCCCGCATGGAGCGCACAGCGTTCAGGCGACAACGCGCCGTCGTGGCTCACCTGGAGGGAGGCATGCCCGCTGGTCCCGGATCCCCGATCCGGCCGTCATGGCAAGGAGCGCTGGGGCTCCGAACCAGGTGTCAAGCGGCCAAGTTCTGTGGGTAAACAGGGCTCGACTACCAGTGCGACACGGCACCGTAACCGATTTGTGACCTTTTTGCCAAGCCTTCGGTCAGTACCAGCCCTTGGCCGAGAACGACTGCCAGGCCCCGCACGGGGTCCCGTAGCGGCCAGCGATGTAGTTCAGGCCCCAGGTGATCTGGGTTGCCGGGTTGGTCTTCCAGTCGGCGCCGACGGTGGCCATCTTGGAGCCCGGCAGGGCCTGCGGGATGCCGTAGGCGCCGCTCGAGGTGTTCTCCGCCGAGACGTTCCAGTGGCTCTCGTGGTTCCACAGCTCGACGAGGCACGAGAACTGGTCGTCGCCCCAGCCGCGGGCCGCCGCAAGCTCCTTGCCGACGGCCTGGGCACTGCCGGGGGTCACGACCGGAGCGTCAGCCACGACCATCGTGCCGACCGTGACCACCTGCTCGACGGGCGCGCGGAGCACGACCTCGGCCACGATCGTGCGGGTCACCTCGGCGCCACCGAGCGAACCGGTCGCGAAGGTGACCTGGCGTTCGCCGGCCCGACCGGCGGTCGTCACGGCCCGGGTGCCGGCGGCGATGCTGGCGTCCTCGACGACGCGTTCGGTGAACGGCATCGCCTCGCTCGCCGTGCCGCTGCTCTGCGCCGCGCGGGTCACCAGGATCATGAGACCGTCCACCGCGGTGGCGCCCAGCGGGACCGAGACCTGGTCGCCCTCGGAGAGCACCAGCCCGATCTCCTTCAGCGCCTCGCGGACGGTCGGCGCACTCGTCACACCGTCGATGACCTGGCCGTCTACCGCCAGGTGCAGGGTCTTGAGGGTCGAGACCCGCAGCACGGCGTCGCGCCCGAGGGCGTCGGACCGCGAGGCCGAGACGCGCGCCTCGCTGCCGCGGACGCCCAGCTCACCCATCGCATCGGCGACCGTGAGCCCGGTGGTCCACAAGGTGCGGCTCTTGCCGTCGAGCTCGACCGTGATCTGCTTCCCGTGCCGGACGACGATCTCGCCACCGTCGGCGATCGCGTCGCGGCGGCCGGGTGCGACCAGGTCGCGTTCGCCGACGTCGATCCCGGCGCCCGCGAGGACGTCGTCGACCGTGCGGCCGAAGGCGGTCACCGAGACCGTGGCACCGTCCACGTCCACGGAGACGGACTTGTGCATGACCGCGAAGGCGCTCGTCCCCCCGGTCACCAGGGCGAGCACGAGCCCCTGGGCGGCGAGGCGGCTGACGCGTTCGGTGGGGCGCCACGCGAGCAGCCGGGCCACGCGGGAGGGGCTGCCGGTCGCGATGGGCGCGCTCTCGGACCCCTCGATCGTGCTCCGGTCCGGCACGCGGATGCGCCCTTCGTCTTTTTTCGCGGGAGTGCTCAGGTCTAGCGGCGTCATCGGTGGCACGAGCCAGCGCCTGACCGTAACCGATCTGTGACCAAGACCGTTAACCAGCCCTCGCCCGCCTGTGCACTGCGGGGCAGCGGATTTCACCCGGTCGGCGTCGGCTCTGGTCGGGCACTGGTCGGCTCCGGTCGGGCTCGGCGTGGGCTCACCACGGCCCGTAGACGTCCTCCGAGGTCGCCGACAGCGCCCGGCAGGCCGTCTCGAGGTCGATCCCCTGCACCTCGGCGACCGTCTGGACGGTCAGCGGCAGGAGGTACGGCGCGTTGGGCCGGCCCCGGTACGGGTGCGGGGTGAGGTAGGGCGCGTCCGTCTCGACGAGCACCTGGGTGAGCGGCACCTCGCGCAGCGCGTCCCGCAGCGCGGAGTTGTTCGGGATGGTGATCGGCCCGGCGAACGAGAGGTACCAGCCCTGCGCGGCGCAGAACCGCGCCATCTCGGCGTCGCCGGAGAAGCAGTGGAAGACCGTCCGCTCGGGGGCGCCGTCGCGTGCGAGCACCTCGAGGACCTCGGCGTGCGCGTCCCGGTCGTGGATCTGCAGGGCCAGGCCGAGCTCCTTCGCGAGCGCCAGGTGCGCCCGGAACGCCGTGACCTGCGCGGCCCGTCCGTCCGGGCCGCACCGGAAGTGGTCGAGCCCGGTCTCCGAGATCACCCGGATGCGGTCGTTGCCGCGGGCCAGGTCGGCGATCTCCCTGATCGCCGCATCGAGCCCGCGGGCGTGCTCAGGCCGCGCCTGGGGCGTCAGCCCGTCCGGGCCGACCTCACGCGCACCGGCGAACAGGGTCGCCTCGTTGGGGTGGATCGCCACGCCCCCGAGGAGCTCGGGATGCTCGCGCACGACCCGGTCGGTCCAGCGGGCCGCCTCCAGGTCGCACCCGATCTGGATCATCCGGGTCACCCCGACCGCGGCGGCGCGTTCGATCTGCGCCGCGAGCGTGGGCGCGTCCTCACCCGCCGCCAGCTCGGCGGCCGAGTCGAGGTGGGTGTGGTTGTCGACCACCCCGAACGGAAGTCGCTCGGGCGCCGCCGGCCAGCTCCGGTCCCGCACCCGCCGGCTCACGCGCGCGCCCCGGCGGCCGAGGTCCCGCATCCCTCGGCGTCGAACCGGGAGAAGTGGTCGTCGGTGGCCGCGAACCCGCGACCAGTTCTCACGGTTCGCGTGCTCCCGGTTCGCGTGCCGCACACGCGTCGAGCGCGGCGCGCGCCGTCGGCGGTCACGCCAGGGGGTCCTTCGGGTCCTCCAGGCGTGGGAACAGGGAGTCACCCTTCGTGATCTGGGTGCCGGGCGGGAGCTGGCCGAAGACCCCGGCGGTGGCGACCGGCTGGTCGTCCAGCGCGCCGAGCGGGGCCTGTGCGCCGAGCAGCGTCCACAGCTGGGCGGCGGCCCGCGGCGTGACGGGGTTGAGCAGGACCGCGAGCGCACGCAGCGCCTCCGCGGAGGACGCCAGGATGGTGGCGAGGCGACCTCCCTGACGGAACGGGGCGTCGTCGTCGGGCAGGGAGCTGGCGGTCGATGCCTGCTCGCGCTCGGCGGGATCCTTGGCGACCTGCCACGGGGCCTGCTCGGTGATGTACCCGTTGGTCGCCTCGACGATGGTCCAGACCGCGCCGATCACCTCGTGCAGGGCGAGGCGGTCGATCGCGTCCTCGGCGTCGACCACGGCCTGGGCCGCAACCGCCGCCAGGGCGAGCTCGGCCGGGCCGGGCTCGCCCGCGGCCGGCAGGGCACCGCCGAAGTACTTCGCGACCATCGCCGCGACGCGCGAAGCGAGGTTGCCGAAGCCGTTCGCGAGCTCGGCGTTGTACCGCGCTGACAGGTCCTCCCACGAGAACGAGCCGTCCTGGCCGAACGGGATCGCGCGCAGGAAGTAATACCGGAACGCGTCCGAGCCGAAGTGGTCGATGATCTGGCTCGGTGCGATGCCGGTGAGCTTCGACTTGCTCATCTTCTCGCCGCCCACCAGCAGCCAGCCGTGCGCGAACACCTGCTTGGGCAGCTCGAGCCCCGCGGCCATCAGCATCGCCGGCCAGATCACCGCGTGGAACCGCAGGATGTCCTTGCCGACCAGGTGGACGTCGGCGGGCCAGGTCTGCGCGAACCGCTCGGCCTCGGCGGGGTCATCGCTGCCGTAGCCGACGGCGGTCGCGTAGTTGAGCAGCGCGTCGAACCAGACGTACAGGACGTGGGTGGTGTCCCACGGGATGGGGATGCCCCAGTCGAAGGTGTTGCGCGAGATCGACAGGTCCTGCAGGCCCTGCTTCACGAACGCGAGCACCTCGTTGCGCGCGCTCGGCGGCTGCACGAAATTCGGGTTGGCGTCGTAGAACGCGAGCAGCCGGTCGGTGTACTGGCTCATCTTGAAGAAGTAGTTCTGCTCGGCCAGCATCTCGACCGGCTTGCCGTGGATCGCGCAGACGAGCTCGCCCTCGTGCTCGCCCGTGCCCGCCACCAGGTCGCCCGGGAGCTTGTACTCCTCGCAGCCCACGCAGTACGGACCCTCGTACGAGCCGGCGTAGATCTCGCCCTTGTCGTGCAGGTCCTGGATGAAGGTCTGGACCCGGGTCGTGTGCCGGTCCTGCGTGGTCCGGATGAAGTCGTCGTTGCGCACGTCGAGCACATCCAGCACGGGCTTCCAGGACGCCTCGACCAGCTGGTCCGCCCAGGCCTGCGGGGTCACGCCGTGAGCCTGCGCGGTGCGCATGACCTTCTGCCCGTGCTCGTCCGTGCCGGTGAGGAACCAGACCGGCTCCTGCCGCTGACGGTGCCAGCGCGTGATCATGTCGGCAGCCACGGTCGTGTACGCGTGCCCGATGTGGGGGGCGTCGTTCACGTAGTAGATGGGCGTGGTCAGGTAGAAGGGCTTGCGGGGCTCGGGCATGGGGTCATCGTAGGGCGGGGCGCGCACCGGGCAGGAGTGCGTATCGCGGCGGTGGGGCGCGTGGGCCGACGCGCGTGCCGGCGCGTCGCAGCCCTGGCCGGGGTCAGCCGACCGTGACCGCCACGATGCGGTCGTCACCCGCACGCGGGCTGCCGCGCCCGTCCGTGTTGTTCGTCATCACCCACAACGACCCGTCCGGTGCCGCCACGACGGCTCGCAGCCGGCCCAGGTCGCCCGCAAGCAGCGACTGGGGTGTGCCGACGGCGTCGGCCGTGAGTGGCACCCGCCAGAGCCGCTGGCCGCGCAGGCTCGCGAGGTAGACCCCCTCGGCGGTGACGGCGAGACCGCTCGGCGACGCATCCGACGTCGGCCACGTGACCAGCGGGTCGGTGAAGCCCCGGTCTGCGCCGCCGGTCCCCTCGACCACGGGCCAGCCGTAGTTGGCGCCCGGGGTGATGAGGTTGAGCTCGTCGAACGTGTTCTGGCCGAACTCCGAGGCGAACATGCGCCCGTCCGGCGCCCAGCCCAGACCCTGGACGTTCCGGTGGCCGAGCGTCCAGACCGGCGAGCCGCGGGTCGGGTTGCCCGGCGCGGGATCGCCGTCGGGCGTCAGCCGCAGGATCTTGCCGCCCAGGCTCGCCGGGTCCTGAGCGTTCGCGGGGTTGCCGGCGTCGCCGGTGGTGACGTAGAGGAAGCCGTCGGGGCCGAACGCGAGGCGACCACCGTCGTGGTTGCCCGCCTTCGGGATGCCGTCGAGGACGGGCTGGAGCGCGCCGAGCGTGTGCCCGCTCAGGGTCGCTCGGACGACCTCGTTGCCGTTCGCGACGGTCCGGTACAGATAGACCTCGCTGGCATGCGCCCCGCCGGCCGGGGCGATCGCGACGCCCAGCAGGCCCGCCTCCCCCGCTGGGGCGGTGGTCGCGGCGAGGTCGACGGCTCCGGGTCCGTCGACCGGTGTCGTCCCACCGTCCGGGCCGACGACGACCACGCGCGCCTCGCCCCGCAGCGTCACCAGCGCGGACCCGTCCGGGCGGAACGCCAGGCCCCACGGAGCGGGGAGCCCGGTCACGACGTCCCGCGTGCCGGTGACCTGCACGAACGGCACCTCGGTGATCGTCTGAGCGGGACTCGGCAACGCTGTCGGAGTCGGAGTCGGGGGGCTCGCTGAGGCCCGTGCTGCGGACGCGGTGCCGGTCGGTGCGGCGGTCCGCGTCTCGCTCACTCCGAGGCATCCACCCAGCAGTGCCACGCAGGCCGCCGCACCCGCGCCGATCCGTACGGTCCGCCGGAGCCCGACCGGCACCCGACCCGCTCCCGCCCGACCACGCGCCCCGGCCGTCCCGCCCGGCCCGCGCGAATCCGGTCTGTGTGCTGTACGCCTCATGCCATCCCCCGTGTCGCCCACCTTCGGGGTGGCTGACGGTCGTCGGTCTGCGGTTCGGACGAGCCACGCCCACGCCGGTGTGGCTCCGTCGCTCCCCGCCGAGTCTGGCTCACTTCGTCTCAGCCGTCCTGCGGACCGTCGGTGCGGAGCATGGGACGGGTGGGCAGCGGGGAGCCGTGTGCGCCTACCGATCGGCCACTCCCGCCTCACCAGTCACGTGCTCCGCGCCGAAGGGTTCGGTCAAGCGGCCTCCGGCGAGCACCCCTCAGCTGTCTCACGAGCGATTCGACCTCGGCGACCAGCCGATCCACCGCGCCCACGGCATCGTGGTAGGTGAATCTGAGCACGGGAACGCCGATGAGCTGCAGCGCCCGATCCCGCCGTCGGTCCTCTCGAAACTGCGCCCGGTCACCGTGGTACGCGAACCCGTCGAGCTCCACGGCAACGAGTTCCTCCACCAGGAGATCGACGGCGCCAACACCCAAGATCAGCACCTGCGGTTCGACAGCGAACCCCGCCGCGCGAAGCGCGATCCGCGCGAACGTCTCCGGAATCGATTGGCTCCGTCCGTCGACTGCGCGGAGCAATCCGTCAAAGACAAGCTTCCCCGCTCGTGGCCGCAGCGCGGCAAGCTCCGGGACAGTGGTCAGGCGTCGGTTCAGAGCGGCGTCCACGAGCGCGATCGCCTCACGGGCAGGCAGGCACCGCAACGCATGCAGGAGTGCGATCGACACGGGCGCGACGATGTCTCGGTCCTCTGCCGGCACCGTGAGCCCGGACTCCCAGTGCAGCACCGACCCCCGCGGAACGACCCCTTGCCGCGGGGCCGGCGAGTGACCGGACACAGCAAGATGCACCGCCGTGGGAGGCACGAGCAGAGGGAGCCCGATAGCCGACGCCGCCGATGCACAGGTCAGGAGTCCGGACGCACGCCGAGCCAGGACGACAGCGGCACTCGTGCCGGGGAGCGAGTAGAGGCCTCGAGCGACTCGAGTCGCAGCGCCGCGCTCGACGAGGGATCGCAGCTCCGCGAGCTCCCGAGAGCCGCGTGCGATCTGTGCGCGACGCGCACAGCCACCCATCTCCGCGAGCCGGTCCAGCACGGTCATCGAGGGATCCTCACGGCCCGAAGCGACCGCGGGAGCGGGATGGGGCAGGCCGGTGGATCCGGCGTCGAACTGCTCAGCCGTGGACGGCCGACGTTCTCGCGGCACTGGACTACCGCCCTGTCGCCCGGCGATCCGTGGACCCGTCGACACGTGGACCCGTCGGCACGTCGGCACGTCGGCACGTCGGCACGTCGGCACGTCGGCACGTCGGCACGTCGGGCGGCCGGCGCTCCGGGCAGAGCCGGGCCGGTCGACCAATCGAGTCGGTCAACCTCGCCGGCGGCCCGTTCAACAGGCGCGTTTCCCACCTTCCGCGCGGAGCATGTGGCGCGCGGGGCGAGTGAGGCCGCGCGGATCCCGATCCGCACTCACGCCCCTCATGCGGCACATGCTCCGCACGGAAGGCCGCGCGGTCACGACTGACCGTGCCGCGCGCTCGGGGCGGGGGTCAGGTCAGGCGGGTGAGGCCCTTGCGGAGGCCACGGACCGCCTGGCCGATCCGCTGCTCGTTCTCGATCAGCGCGAACCGCACGTAGTCGTCACCACCGGGGCCGAACCCGATCCCCGGCGAGACCGCCACGTCGCACTGGCGGACCAGGTGCGTGGCGAACTCGATCGAGCCCATGTCCTGGTACGCCTGCGGGATCCGCGCCCACACGAACATCGTGCCGCGCGGCCGGTGGACGTCCCACCCGATCCGCCCCAGGCCGTCGACCATCGCGTTGCGCCGCGACTCGTAGACCGCGTTGACCTCGGACGGGTAGGTCCCCGCCTCCTGGAGCACGACAGTCGCGGCGATCTGGATGGGCTGGAACGTGCCGTAGTCGAGGTAGCTCTTGAGCTTTGCGAGCGCATCGACCACGTCCGGCCGCCCCACGAGGAACGCCACCCGCCAGCCGGCCATCGAGAACGACTTCGTCATCGAGTACAGCTCGACGGCGACCTCCTTGGCACCCACGCACTGCAGGATCGACGGCGGCCGCCAGCCGTCGAACGACACGTCGGCGTACGCGAAGTCGTGCACGAGCACCACGTCCCGCTCGCGCGCCCAGTCCACGAGGCGCTGCAGGTCAGCCAGCTCGACGGTCGTGGTCGTCGGGTTGTGCGGGAACGACAGGACGACGACGCGCGGGCGCGGCCAACCCAGCTCCCACGACTCCATGACGCGGTCGATGTACCCCGCGCCGTCGGTCCCGCCGCCGATCGGGACCTGCCGCGTGTCCGCGCCGGCCAGGTACGGGCCCCAGATGTGGATCGGGTAGCTCGGCGTCGGGACGATCGCGGCGTCGCCGGGCTGCAGCAGCACCCACATGAGGTGGCTGAACCCCTCCTTGGCACCAATCGTCGAGAGCACCTCGCGGTCGGGGTCCAGCTCGACGCCGAACGAGCGCAGGTAGTGGTCGGCGACCGCCTGACGCAGCTTGGGGATGCCGCGCGACGCCGAGTAACGGTGGTTGCGCGGGTTCCGGGCCGCCTCGCCCAACTTCTCGACGGCGATCGCCGGCGACGGCAGGTCGGGGTTGCCGAAGCCGAGGTCGACGACGTCGCGACCGGCGCGCCGGGCCTCGAGCTTGATCCCGTCGATGATCGTGAACACGTAGGGCGGCAGGCCCGGGATGCGTCGGAACTCCATGACCGAACGCTAGTCGCCTGCGGGTGCTACCGACCGGTACTCGTGGCCGACGGCGTCCGAGTCGCCCGGCGGGTCGGTGGCTGCGCGGACCGGATCCGGGAAGTCCGGGCCGACCGGTGGCGTTGTAGCAACCACGACCTGGCCGAGGAGGACTCTCATGCCCCGCACGACAGACCGTCCCAGATCCGGACCGGCGCACCCGCCGACCCACCGCGCCCTGATCGTCGCCGACGTGCAACCGGCGTTCTGCGAGGGAGGCTCGCTCCCCGTCGCGGGCGGCAACGCCGTCGCGGCGGCGATCGCGTCGTACGTCCGCGGCAACCGCGAGCGCTACGACCTCGTGGTGACCACCCAGGACTGGCACGTCGACCCGGGCGAGCACTTCGCGAAGGCCCCGGCCGTGCCGGACTTCGTCGACACCTGGCCTCGGCATGCCGTCGCCGGCACGGCCGAGGCCGAGCTGCACCCAGCGCTCGTCGACCTGTTCCCCGACGCCCAGGTCAAGAAGGGCGCGTACCTCGCCGCCTACTCCGGCTTCCAGGGGGTCGACGGCCAGAGCCGCTCGCTGCGGATCATCCTGGCCGCGGCCGGGATCAACGCCGTCGACGTGGTCGGCCTCGCCGAGTCGCACTGCGTGCGCGCGACGGCGATCGATGCCTTCACCCTCGGGTTCCGCACCCGCGTGCTCACCGACCTGACCGCGCCGGTGAGTCCCGAGCAGGGCGCGACGGCGCGGGCGGCGATGGCCGAGGCGGGTGCTGAGCTCGTCCCGTCAGGGGCCGCCTGATCCGCTCGACCCGTTCCCGCGGGAACGTGTCACGGCCGGGACCGGGGTCGAGCACGGATCAGCTACGCCAGACAGAGCTGCGCAAGTCAGGGCTGCGCGGGTCAAGGCTGCGCGGGTCAAGGCCGCGCGGGTCAAGGCCGCAGGGTCAACCGTGCGCGGGCCGCGAGCGCTGTGCGATCGCGGCGGCGTAGAGCTCGCGCTTGCCCACCCCGGACGCCTCCGCAACCTCCGCGACGGCGTCCTTGAGCCGCTCGCCGCCGTCGGCCCGGGCAAGGACCTCCCCGACGACGTCCGCGACGGACGCGGTGCGCGCGGGCGCCCCGCCGATGACGACCGAGATCTCGCCGAGCACCTCGACGCCCGCAGCCCAGGCCGCCAGCTCACCGAGCGGGAGCCGGACGACCTCCTCGTAGGTCTTGGTCAGCTCACGGCACACCGCCGCGGGCCGGTCGGCCCCGAACCCGGTCGCCATCGCCACGAGGGTGTCCGCCAGCCGGCGCGGCGACTCGAAGAAGATCATCGTGCGGCGCTCCCCGGCGAGGTCCGCGAACGCGCGGGCCTGCTCGCCGGCCTTGCGCGGCGGGAAGCCCTCGAAGCAGAAGCGGTCGGTCGGCAGCCCGGACAGCGCGAGCGCGGTGAGCACGGCGCTCGGACCGGGCGCAGCGGTCACGGGCAGCCCGGCCTCGACCGCCGCCCCCACGACGCGAAAACCCGGGTCCGAGACGGTCGGCATCCCCGCATCGGTGACGACCAGGACGGTCCCGCCCCCGCGGACGACGTCGAGCAGCTCGCCCGCGCGGGCCACCTCGTTGTGCTCGTGAAAGCTCACGACCCGACCGCCGATCTTGACGCCCATCCGCGCGGCGAGGCCGTGCAGCCGACGGGTGTCCTCGGCGGCGACGACGTCGGCCTCCGCCAGCAGACGCCGCAGGCGCAGGGACGCGTCCTCGACGTTGCCGATCGGGGTCGCAGCGAGGACAAGGTGGCCGGCGGTCATGGCGTGAAGTTTCCCATGCCGCGGCGCACCGGTCGGCGGCGCCGCCCAGGTCGCGCCCCTACGATGACGGCGTGACGATCAGCCCGGGGGCAGGTGACCAGCCTTCGACTCCGCACGCACGCCACCGCGGCGAGGCGTCGGCCGAGCGGCCGGACGACGTGGAGACCGCCGTCGGCCAGCCACGCCCCGACCCGCGGCACGCGGGCGAGGTACCCCCGGACCCGGCGCTGCCCGGGCTCACCGACGCCGGCGAGCCCGCGGATCCCCCCACACCCACCGAACCCACCGAACCCACCGAACCCACCGAGACCCGTCTCCTGCGCCGCCTGCTTGGCGACGCGACGCTGCGCCTGGGTTCGACCGGTCGCGACCGTCTGTGGGGCTGGCTCGGGCCGTTGCTCGTGACGGCGCTCGCGGCCGCGGCGCGGTTCCCGAACCTCGGCCGCCCGCACCGGTTGGTGTTCGACGAGACGTACTACGTCAAGCAGGCGTACACGTTGCTGCGCGTCGGCTACGAGGCGCGCTGGGGCTCCGACCCGAACCCCGCGTTCGAGGCCGGCGACGTGAACACGTTCCTGTCGCGCGCCGACTACGTGGTGCACCCCCCGGTCGGCAAGTGGATGATCGCGCTCGGCATGGACCTCACGGGGCCTGCCAGCTCGGTGGGTTGGCGTCTGTCGGCCGCGATCGTCGGCACGCTGAGCGTCCTCATGCTCGCCCGGATCGCGCGCCGACTTTTCGCCTCGACCCTCCTCGGCACGATCGCCGGCGGGCTGCTCGCGATCGACGGTGAGGCGATCGTGCACTCGCGCACCGGCCTGCTCGACGGCTTTGTGATGTTCTTCGCGCTCGCCGCGTTCGGTGCCCTCCTGATCGACCGCGAGCAGGCCCGACGGCGGCTCGCGTCGCGCGTCGCGGGTCGGCTCGACGCGGGCCTCACGCTGACCGCGTGGGGTCCCGTCCTGTCGGTCCGGTGGTGGCGCATCGCCGCCGGGGTCCTGCTCGGCCTGACGATCGGCACCAAGTGGTCGGGCCTGTACTTCCTCGCCGTCTTCGGGCTGCTCACGGTCCTGTGGGACGTGACCGCGCGGCGGGCCGCCGGCGTCCGGCACTGGCTCCCGGCCGGGATCCTGCGCGACGGCGCCCTGGCGGCGGTCACGCTCGTGCCGCTCGCCGTCGTGACCTATCTCGCGAGCTGGTTCAGCTGGTTCCGCAGCCCGGGCGCCTACCTGCGCGACTGGGCGGCGACCCATCCGGGCGAAGGCGTGGGCTGGCTGCCCGAGTCCCTGCGCTCGCTGTGGAAGTACCACAACGACATGTGGGAGTTCCACAACAACCTCGCCGCCGCGCACGCGTACTCCGCTCACCCGATCGGCTGGCCGATCCAGTGGCGGCCGACGTCGTTCTTCTACGAGACCCCGGTGCCCGCGAACGCGGCGTGCGGCGCGGACCGGTGCTCGCAGGCGATCACCTCGCTCGGCAACCCGATCCTGTGGTGGGGCGCCAGCGTGGCGATCATCGCCGTGATCTGGTGGCTGGTGCGGACCCGCGACTGGCGGGCCGGCGCGGCGCTGTCGGGGATCGTCGCCGGCTGGCTGCCGTGGTTCGCGTACGCGCACCGCACGATCTTCACCTTCTACTCGATCGCGTTCGCGCCGTGGATGATCCTCACGCTCACCTACGCGATCGGCAAGGTGCTCGGCGCGCCCGACGCCGACCCGGCCCGGCGGCGTCGCGGCGCGTGGTGGGTGGGCGGCTACCTGGCGCTCGTCGTCGTCGTGAGCGCGTTCTTCTACCCGATCTGGACGGCGCAGGTCGTGCCGTACACGTTCTGGCGGCTGCACATGTGGCTCGCCACCTGGGTGTGATCCCGGGCCGGCAGCGGACCGGTCAGGCGCCCGGCCTCGTCGTCGGCCCCGTCGTCGGCCCCGTCGTCGGCCCCGTGAACCAGTCGACCTGAGGGCTCGGGTACCAGGCGAGCTCGGCGTGGTCCCACGAATGGGACTGACCGGCGATGCGCTCCCGGAACCCCGCCCAGTCGCGACTGGCTGCGGGCGACCACGCCACCTCGGCGACGGCGGCCAACCGGGGCAGCAGCATGGTGAACAGCTCGTCGGGCGTTGTGATCGTCTCGGTCCAGACCGCGGCCTCGACCCCGAGGATCGACTCGGCCGGCAGCCCGGGGATGAGGTCGGCCGGCTCCCACTCGTAGGCGTCCCGGAGCTCGATGTGCCCCGCCCACTCGAGCCCGAGCGCGGTCGCGGCGTCGTACTTCATGTCGAGGTAGACCTTCGAACCGGGTGAGAGCAGCAGCCGCGCGCCAGCGGCGGCGGCCGCGATAAGCGGCTCGGCCGGCTCCCGGGGGTCCCAGTACTGCACGACGACGCCCGGGTCTAGCTCGGTCGCGGCGATCTCCTGCCAGCCGACGGCGGTCTTGCCGGCGGCCCGCACGAGGTCCTGAGCGGTCCGCACGAACCAGGCGTACTCGTCGGGGTCGATACCGAAAACCTCGTCGCCGCCGATGTGCACGTACTGTCCCGGCGTCATCGCGGCGAGATCACCGAACACGTCAGCGAGGAAGTCCCGGGTGGCCGGCAGCTCCCGGTGGAGCTGGCTGAAGCCGACCTCCGTGCCCGTGTAGGCACCGGTGGCGGAGCCCGACTCGGTCAGCGAGCCGTAGGCGTGCAGGGCCGCGTTGACGTGCCCGGGCATGTCGATCTCGGGCACGATCGTGACGTGCCGCGCGGCGGCGTAGGCGACGAGCGTCGCGTAGTCCTCCGCGCTGTAGAACCCGCCGGCACCGCCGCCGACCTCGGACTGGGCGGACCGCTCGGTGAGCAGCGGCCGGGACGGGAGCGCGAGCCGCCACCCCTGGTCGTCCGTCAGGTGCAGGTGCAGCACGTTGAGCTTGTAGTCCGCCATGACGCTGATCACGGACTTGACCAGGTCGACGCTGAGGAAGTGCCGCACGACATCGAGGCTGAGCCCGCGCCAGGAGAACCGCGGGGCGTCCTCGATGACGACCGCCGGGATCTCCAGCGACTCGTCCGCTCGTCGCACGCCGAGCTGGCGCAACGTGGTCAGGCCGCGCAGCAGCCCGGCCGCTCGGGGCGCCCTGAGCTCGATCCGATCCGCGGTGACGGTGAGCCGATACCGCTCCGCAGGGTCCGCCTCGGCGGGGCCCGCCTCGGCGTCGAGCACCAGCTCGATGGTCTGCCCCTGGCCGCCCGGGCCCATCACCAGATCGATCGGGAAGCCGACCCGGCGCCCGACGATGTCAGCTGCCAGCACGCCGAGCGAGATCTCCTCGGGGGTGTTCCCTGCGACGAGCCGCAGCCCGGGGCGGAACCGGAAAGCCGGACCGCCGGCCAGGGTGAGCGAGACGGGGGCGGGAACGAGGGTGATCAGATCGGGCACGTTTCCCCTGCCTCGCGGATCGTGGCGCCGGGCGATCGGTGCAACCCGGCACACCACGGTACTGGTGCCGCACGGCTGGTCGGTCACGGCGACGCGCACGCGGCCCAGGGACCGGCCCCGTGTCCGAAGCACCGTTTCGACGGGCGCAAAGGCCCTGGTCGAGCAGTCGCTACCCGACGTCCGCGGGAGTCCTGGCCCGTCAGTACGGGCTCATGACCGTGACGGACACCGGCTCGCCTTCGCCATCAAGCTCAGCGGCTACGACTCGAGCGACGTCGCACGCGTGAACATGACGATCACCGTGCCGAACCGCCAGAGCGGCGACCCGGTGCGACCGCCGCCGGCGGCGGCGCATGGATCAGGCGCCGCGCGGCCGGTCGACTGCGGCCAGACCACCGGAGATGGCGAGCGCGATCTCCCGCAACTGGTCGACCTGCTCCGGCGTGAGCGGATCGAAGACCGCCGCCCGCACGATCTCGACGTGCTGCGGCGCCGCCACGACCAGGGCGTCCCAGCCGGTGTCGGTGAGCACCGCGACATTGCCGCGCCCGTCCGTCGGGTGCCGTTCGCGCCGCACCCAGCCGGCCTCCTCGAGCCGCGCGACCGCGTGCGAGGTCCGGGACGCCGACGCGTTCAGCAGCGCCGCGAGCTCGCTCATGCGCAAAGAACGACCCTCGGCCTCCGACAGCATCGCGAGGATCAGGTAGTAGGCGTGCGGCATCCCCGAGGTGTGCTGGAGCTGGCGGTCGAGGACGGCCTGCAGGGTCCCGGTCATCGAGATCAGCGCACGCCACGCGACCTGCTGCTCGTCGGTCAGCCACCGGGTCTGGGTCACGGCGCCATCGTAGGGCGACGGGGGCACCCGCCGATCGATCCGGGCCTTCGTCCGAATGGATGACAGCCAGCTGCGCCTTTACCGTCATCGCGGGGCGCGGCGTTACCGTCAAGGCAGGGCCAGCCTGGCGCGTGGGTGCACAGGAGGGCGATCCGGGGGGTCGACGACGCCCGCATCGACCCTCTGGAGGACCTGACGTGGATGCCTACGACGCCGAGAGCGTCTTTTTCGGTCCGGACGCTCCGGCCGCGCGCGACATCAGGGATTTCCGTCGGCTCCGGCTGCCTTCCCTGCTCGCCACCGCCCTCCTCTCCAGCGCGATCGTGATCAGCGCCGCCATCGGCCGGGCGATCGGCGGATAGCCCGTCCCTCGAGGCGTGAGACGATCGGGCGCCGCCCGGGTCGGCCGGGCCAAGTCGTTGCGAGGAGCCCCTTATGTCGGCCTGGGCCGACCACGCCATCTGGTGGCACATCTACCCGCTGGGGTTCACGGGGGCACCGCACGGCGCGCTCGCGGCCGGCGAACCGGTCCAGCACCGGCTCGGCCACCTCGAGGCCTGGCTGGACTACGTCGTCGAGCTCGGCACGAACGGCCTGCTCCTCGGGCCGATCTTCGCGTCCGAGACCCACGGCTACGACACGATCGACTACCTCCGCATCGATCCACGGCTCGGTGACGACGCCGACTTCGACGCCCTCGTCGCCGCGGCTCACAGCCGGGGCCTGAAGATCATGCTCGACGGCGTCTTCAACCACGTCGGGCGCGGCCACCCGCGGTTCGCGGCGGCGCTCGCGGACGGACCGGACTCCCCCGCGGGTCGGTGGTTCCGGTGGGAGCCGGACGCCTCCGGCACGCTCGCCCCCGCGGTCTTCGAAGGCCACGGCGCGCTCGTCACCCTCAACCACGACAACCCCGAGGTCGCCGCCCACATCACCGCCGTGATGGGGCACTGGCTCGATCGCGGCGCAGACGCGTGGCGCCTCGACGCGGCCTACGCCGTCCCGGCGGAGTTCTGGCAACGAGTGCTGCCCGCCGTGCGGGCCGCGCACCCCGACGTGTGGGTGATGGGCGAGGTGATCCACGGCGACTACCCCGAGTACGTCGCCGCCTCGGGGGTCGACTCCGTCACCCAGTACGAGCTCTGGAAGGCCCTGTGGAGCTCGGTCCTGGACGGCAACTTCTTCGAGCTTGCGTGGGCCCTCACACGGCACGACGAGTTCGCGCTGGACTTCCTGCCGCTGACCTTCGCCGGGAACCACGACGTCACCCGGATCGCGAGCCGGATCACCGACCCACGGCACGTGACCCACGTGCTCGCGGTGCTGTTCCTGGTGGCGGGGGCGCCGTCGGTGTACTCGGGCGACGAGCAGGGCTTCGTGGGGGTCAAGGAGGAGCGCGAGGGCGGCGACGACGCCATCCGGCCCCAGTTCCCGCCCGATCCGACGGGCCTGGCTCCGCAGGGCTGGGCGGTGTACCGAGAGCACCAGCGCCTCATCGGGCTGCATCGCAACCACGCGTGGCTCGCCCGCGCCCGGACCACCGTGCTGCACGTCGGGAACGAGGAACTGGTGATCGGGGCGGACTCCCCCGACGGAAACGACCACCTGGTGCTCGCCCTCAACCTGAGCGACGGGCCGTTCACCCCGCCGCTCGCGCTCGGTGAGCGGCTGCTGACCTCCGGCGAGGCCCAGCCCGGAGATCCCGGCGTGATTGCCGCGCACTCGTGGGCCGTGTACGAGACGGCGCCCGGTTAGGTCCAGGGCCGGGTCGACCGCTCTGCCCAGTAGTCGTGCGGATCCTGCGCCGCGGCGAGCGTCTCCGCGACGAGCTCCGGGTCGAGCACCAGATCAGCGGCGACCACGTGCGACGCGAGGTGCGCCGGGGTAGCGGCGCCGGACAGCACGCGCCACGCCCACGGCTGTGCCAGCGCCGCCGCAACGGCGAGCTGGTCGATCGCCAGCCCTGCGCGGGAGGCGAGCACCGCGACGTGCCGAACACCCGCGGACCCGTCGTCCCCGCCCGGCGCGAGCCGACCGTTGGCGACCGACTCCTTGATCACCACCTGGCTGCCGCGCGCGTGAGCCTCCGCCGCCGCGTTGCCGACCGAGGGCTCGAGCGGGTTCCAGGTCACCTGGAACGAGGTGAACAGCTGTGCGCCGTTCACCTCGACGTCGAGCGCGGTGCGGATCGCGTCGGCCTGCCGGGGGCCCGACGTCGAGATCCCCACCCGGATGCCCAGCTCGCGCACCATGGCCAGCTCTCGGTGCAGGTCGGTGTCCGCGAGCACTCCCGTGTCCAGAGTCGCCGAGTGCACCAGGTAGCGACCGAGATGACCACCCAGCAGGTCCCTGGTCAGGGGCCACTGCGCGCGGAAGGCAGCGAGCGAGTGGTCCTTGACCTCGTGCACGTCGGCGCGCACCCGCCAGTCACCGACGTAGCGGTAGCCCCACTTCGAACCGACCTCGACATCGGGGGCACCGCGCGAAGCGAGCCAGTGCGCCGCGAACTCCTCGGCGCGCCCGTAGGACCTGGCCACGTCCACGTACCGCAGCCCCGCGGCGTACGCCGCGTCGAGCAGCACGTGAGTATGGCGCTGGAGCTCGTCGACCGTCCGACTCGTGCCGAGGTCGGGGCCGCGGTGGGCCGTGATGTAGGCGGGCCGGCCAACGGCGGCGAGCCCGATCCCCAGGCGGGTGCTCATGAGCACCATCTTCCCCTCGGCGCGGAGTCCCGTGGCACCCGGATCGAGCGACCCACGCAGCGGCCCTGACCGATGGTTATCGGCCGCTTCTCGTCTTACGCGTTCTTGTTAAGAACCATCGAGAACGTCACGTTCGGATCATGGATCGCACGCGCAACCAGGGGCGGCGGAGTGCCTGCCTCAGGCCGGGATGATTCGCCCTGACCGGGGTCCTCGCCGGAACGGGCAAAAGGAAGGCCCCCGGCTGCGTCTCCGCAGGCCAGGGGCCTTTCTTACTGGTGGAGCTGAGGGGATTCGAACCCCTGACCTCTTCATTGCGAACGAAGCGCGCTACCAACTGCGCCACAGCCCCCCAAGCGGGGTAAAGATTAGCACCCACGGAGCGGATTCCGAGAAACCGGGCCGGATCGGTTGCCGACAGGGGTCAGCCGGCGGCTCGGCGGCGCGCGAGGATCGCGTCCAGGTCGAGCGGGGTGCTGTCCTGGTCGAACCCCGGAGCGGTCACCTCAGCGGCATCCTCCTCAACGACCTCCGCCTCCGGGGTCGCGTCGAGCTCGGACGCCCCGGCAGCCGACGACGTCGACAGCTCGGGCAGGACAAGCGGGATCGGCTCGCGGCGCGGCGCTGCGGCCTTGGTCATGTAGGTGGAGCGCGGGACGGGGACCGGGGACCACTCGGCGCCGTCCGACGACGCGCTGTCTGAGGCCGCATCGTCCGCCGCCGCGTCCGCGGTCACCGCGGCGTCCTGACCTGCCCCGTCCGACTCGGTGCCGGCCACCCCGTCGAGCGACTCCGGCACGGTGTCGTCGCGGATGCGGGCGATGATCTGGGTCGGCGCGTCCGACGGGTGGTAGGCGCGTCCGGTCACCGGCGCGGTCGCGGCCCGACCAGCGCCGCCGGTGGCGGTCCGCTGGCGCTCCCACGCGGCGTCGGCCACGAGGCCCTGGACGACGGCGCGGCGGCCGAGCACGAGGACGCCAGCCAACGCGACGGTGGGGATGATCGCGGCGGCGATCGCGACGGTCGTCAGCCCGACGACGACCCAGCCGGCGGCACTCATCAGCAGCAGGCCGAGCGTGAGGACGCCGCGACGGCGCGCCGCGGCGCCGCGACGGGCGAGGCTGGCGGCTCGCCGAGAACGGCGCTGGGCCGCGCGCCTCGCGGCGTCGGCGGTGATCCTGTCCTGAGTCCCGTGCGGTCGATCCACGATCCCGCCTTCCGTCACCGCGACAACCCCGAGGTTCTGCACCGGGATCCCCCGGCAGGGAGTGAGAAGTACGACGCGCCCTGCGACGCGACTGGTGGTCGACCGCGCCTCGCTCGTGCGCGGGTCCCTGCCTGGCCGGCCGGTGACCGCGAGCACGCGCAACGCCCCGGAGAACCGGTCTTCGGCACGCGATTCGAGCAGCTGCTGACGGTGTCGCAAGCGATGTGGCACCAGGTACGCGATCCAGAGCGCCGCCGCCGCGAGGGCGACTAAGCCTGCTGGATCTCGCACCCTCCGACGGTAGGCGTGCAGCGCACGGCGTCGCCGCAGCCTGTTCGGCGTGTCGGCGGCCGACCCGCGCAATTCAGCCGGTCGGCGGCCCGGCGGTCCGGGCGTGCCACCGTGCGAGGAGCCCGCCGGGCACCTCCTCGGCCGTCAGCGAGAAGGTCCGGTGGTCGCGCCACGTGCCGGCGATGTGCAGGTACCGCTCGCGCACGCCCTCGTCCCGGAAGCCCAGCTTCTCCACCACCCGCAGGCTCGGTGCGTTCTCGGACCGGATGTTGATCTCGAGGCGGTGCAGCCCGAGCACCTCGAAGCAGTGGTCGGTCGCCAGGGCCACCGCCGTCGGGATGACGCCCCGCCCCGCCACGTGCTGCGAGACCCAGTACCCGATCGTCCCGGAGCGCAGCGAACCGTAGGTGATCCCGGACACGGTGAGCTGGCCGACGAGCTGGCCCGCATGATCGACCGCGAACGGCAGCGACGTGCCCTGCCGCGCCTGCGTCGACAGGGACCGCACGAAGCCACCGAACGTCGGGGCGGGTCCGACGACCGGGATCGGTGAGGAGGCCTCCCAGGGCGCGAGCCAGCTCGCGTTGGCGGCACGGAGGGCCAACCACTCCCGCCCGTCGCGCCGGCGCAGCGGCCGGAGCCGCACGTCGCCGTCGGTCAGGACCACGGGCCATCCAGGTGCCACGTCAGGCCTCCAGCACGAGACAGTGGACCCGATCGCCGCCATGCACGACGGCGTCGTGCTCGGGGACGACCGCGAGCGCGTTCGCCCGCGCGAGGGTGACGACGGAGAGCTCGCCCGGATCGCCGATCGGCGTGACGCGGTACCCCTCGTCCGGGGTCCCGGAAAGCCGAGCGGGCACGAACTGGCGCATCCCCGCGGGAGAGGACCAGCCCGTCGTGGCCACCGCGGCGACCGAGGGACGGAAGAGCTCGGGACGCCCGGCGATCGATCGCAGGACCGGTCGGACGAACACCTCGAACGAGACGTACGCGGCGACGGGGTGGCCCGGCAGCGCGAAGACCGGCACCAGCGAGCCGTCGGCGGCCCCGACGTGCCCGAACCCCTGCAGGTGGCCCGGCGTCATCGCGACATGGTCGAAGCGCATCGTGCCGAGGGAGGCGAGGACGTCCTTCACGGTGTCCGACGTCGACTCGCTCAGGCCCCCGGTCGTGACGAGCAGATCGGCGCGGACGAGCTGGTCCTCGATGACCTCACGCAGGGCCGCACGATCGTCCCCGACGACGCCGATGCGGATCGCGAGCGCGCCCGCGTCGATCACGGCGCTGACCAGCGCCGGCCCGTTCGAGTCGTGCACCCGGCCATCCCGCGGGAGCGACCCCGGGTCGGTGAGCTCGTCGCCGATCGAGATCACGACGACGCGCGGCGTGGGGTGCACGGTGACGCGCCCTCGACCGATCGCGGCGGCCAGCGCGACCTGACGCGCGCCGAGGCGGGTCCCCGCGCCGAGCACGACCTCACCCTCGGGTGCGTCCACGCCCGCGCGGCGGACGTTCTCGCCCGGCACCGTCGGTCGCGGCACGAGCACGTGGGCCGTGCCACGGTCGGTCTCCGCGAGCGGCACGACGGCGTCGGCCCCCAGCGGCAGCGGCGCCCCCGACTCGATCCGGACCGCGTAGCCGGGCACGAGCCGCAGCGGCGCCGGCGCACCCACGTGCACGTCGTGGACGACCGGCAGGTAGAGCGGCAGGCCGGATCCGGCCCGCTCGGTGTCGGCGGACGACACCGCGTAGCCGTCGTGCGCCGCGAGCGCGAACGGCGGCAGGCCGCGCTCGGCCACGACGTCGACCGCGAGGACGCAGCCCACCGCATCGGCCAGCACGACCTCCAGGGGTTCGACCGGCCCGACGGCCTCGAGGACCGCCGCCAGCTGGTCCTGGACCGACCTCACGCGGGCAGGGTCGGAACGAACTCGGTCAGCCACTGACGGAACTCCGGGCCGAGGTCAGGACGATCGGAGGCGATGCGCACGACGGCCTTGAGGTAGTCGAGCCGGTCCCCTGTGTCATATCGACGACCACGGAAGATGACCCCGTACACGCCGCCCCCCGCCTCCGCCGGCAGGTCCGCGAGCGTCGCGAGCGCATCGGTGAGCTGGATCTCGCCGCCGCGACCCGGCGCGGTGTCCTCGAGAGTCGCGAACACCGCAGGGTTGAGCACGTAGCGGCCGATGATCGCGAGGTTGCTCGGCGCGTCCGCGGTATCGGGCTTCTCCACCAGGCCCGTGATGCGGACCTCGTCGGTGCCGCCACCCTCGAGCGGGACCACGGCCGCGCAGCCGTACAGGTGGATCTGGTCGGGCTCCACCTCGAGCAGCGCGACGACGGAACCCCCCGTGCGCTCCTGGAGCGCGAGCATCCAGGGCAGGATCGGGTCCCGCCGGTCGATGAGGTCGTCCCCGAGCAGGACGGCGAACGGCTCGTTGCCGACGTGGCGCTTGGCGCACAGGACCGCGTGGCCCAGCCCCTTGGGCTGCCGCTGCCGGACGAAGTGCACATCGGCGAGGTCGGTCGACGCGCGGACCAGGGCGAGGCGAGCCGTGTCGCCCTTCGCCTCGAGCGACGCCTCGAGCTCAGGCGCGGCATCGAAGTGGTCGGCGAGCGAGCGCTTGCTCCGGCCGGTGATCATCAGGATGTCGTCCAGGCCGGCGGCGACGGCTTCCTCGACGACGTACTGGATCGCGGGCTTGTCCACGACAGGGAGCATCTCTTTTGGCGTCGACTTCGTCGCGGGAAGGAATCGAGTCCCAAGGCCGGCGGCCGGGATCACTGCCTTGTGTATAGCCATGTGTCGAGGCTATCCGCCGCCGGCCGCGCCCGACGCCGAGCGCGCCGGGCGGCCCCCGATCGGGCGTGGCGCGGGACCCCGGCAGCGCGGTGGGAGACACTGGAGACATGAGCACTGCCGCCCAGCCCTATCCCCCTGCCCTCGGCGTCATCGATGCCGAAGACGCAAAAGACGCATTACGGGCGGCGATACGCACGGCGCGCCAGGCACGGTCGGAGCGGCGCCGCCTCGAGGCCGGCACGGCCTTCGCCGAGGTGCTCGAGACCATGCCCGAGGTCCGCGCGGCCACCTGCGTGGCGGCCTACGTCGCGCGACCGTTCGAGCCGAGCACCGCGGCCCTGCTCGAACGGCTGGCCGCTCGCGGCGTCCGGATCATCCTCCCGGTACTCGGCACCGGTCTCCAGCGCGACTGGGCCGTGTACGACGGCGCCGCCGATCTGCAGCAGCGGGCACCCGGCCGTCCGCCCGAGCCCGGGACGACGGCGCTCGGCGCCGCGGCCCTCGTCGCGGCCGACGTCATCATCGCGCCCGCGCTCGCCGTGGACACCTCAGGCGCACGGCTCGGCCAGGGCGGCGGGTGGTACGACCGTGCGCTGGAGCACGCCCGGCCCGGGACACCGGTGATCGCACTGGTCTTCGCCGAAGAGGTCTACGACGCCGGCACTCGACCGCTGCCGCGCCAGCAGCACGACCGCCTGGTCGACGCCGTCGCGACCCCCGAGGGGTGGCGCTGGCTCAGGCCACCGGTCGTAGGGTGAGCCGGGAGTCGGCGCCCTCGTCGATCGCCGTGGCGCTGTAGGGCCACGGGAAGGTCTCCCCGCGGGCCCACGCCCCGAACTGGTCGCTGTAGTGCTTGCTGCCAGGGTGTCCGGACGCACCCGTGAGGACGACCCACGTCGAGGCATCCAGGTCACCGAGGTCCACGACCATCCGCATCGAGGGCGCCTTCGTCACCGTGAACGAGCCCGAGCCGGCATCCCAGCTCGTGGCGTTGACGGCGCTCGAGCTGCCCGCGACCTCGAGCGGGGACGGGTTGACCAGCCGCCGAATGATGCCGGGGACCGTGTCGCCGCCGAGCGCGGGGTGCTGGGGCGCCACCGTGTGCAGCTTGCCCCACTCCCAGTCGGACGGCTCCTTGCCGATCTGGACCGTGAGCTCGCGCCGGGCCGAGGTGAGCGCCTGCGACAGGATCTCGTCGCGCCCCTCGATGACGCCGACGGTCGTGCGGTCGTCCCACCACGGGTCGGCGGGCCGCTCGAGCATGCCGCGCACGACCTCGAGCCAGCGGCTGCCGCCGTCGGGCCGGGCGCTGTCGGGCAGGTCGTCCCAGAAGGTGAGCTGGAGCAGGTTCGACCACACGGAGGCGAAGTAGGCCGCCCCCGCCGACTCGGTCGTGGATCGACCGTCCCACTCGCGCAGGAGGTCCTGCCCGGTGCGGTCGAACGCCGACTCGACCGGCACGGTGAGCAGGGTGGGGACGAGCATGGTCGCGTACGGGTTCGCATCGTCGAGCTGCAGCGCGCTGGTCATGGCCGCGTCGACCTTGGTCCCCTTCGCGATCGCGCCGGTGAGGACGTCGCGGATGCGTTGCGAGCGGTAGCCGAAGTCCCAGTCGCTCGTGAGGAACGGGCCCGAGCCGGTCGGGGTCACGGCCTGGTTCGCCGCGACGATGAACCCCTCCGGCGGGTCGAGCACCGCGGGCATGTCCGCCGGGTCGACGTAGCCCTGCCAGTCGTAGCGACTGTCCCAGCCCGGTCGGGGCCACGTGCCGTTCGACGGGACGGGCCCGTCGGGCACTGCGGCGCGAACCGGGATCCGGCCGGGGGCCTGGTAGCCGATGTGGCCGTCGGTGGTGGCGAAGATGATGTTCTGCGACGGCACCTCGAACAGCGTCGCGGCGGCCTTGATGTCGGCGGCTGTGTGGGCGGTGTCCATCGCGAACACGGCGTCGGCGGTGTGTCCGGGAGTGAGCGCCGTCCAGCCGAGCGAGATCTCGTAGATGCCCGCGGGGGCGCCGTCGGGCAGCGGGGAGATGCGCGCGGAGTTCACGTCCGGCAGCACGCCCGAGATGATCGGCCCGTGCTCGGTCGACCGCACGGTGATCTGGACGTCGTCCGCACCGTTGACCTTGATCGTCTCGGTCCGGCTGGCCAGGACCTGGCGTTCGCCGTCGCGCAGGTAGGTGTCCCCCGAGGTGCGCTCGAGGAAGAAGTCCGTGACGTCGGCGCCGAGGTTCGTGATGCCCCAGGCGAGGGCGTCGTTGTGGCCGATCACGACTCCGGGGAAGCCCGCGAACGAGAACCCCGCGACGTCGAACGGGCAGTCGGAGCTGACGGTGCGGCAGTGCAGGCCGACCTGCGACCAGATCCCGGGCGCCGAGATGGACAGGTGCGGGTCGTTGGCCAGCATCGGCTTGCCCGAGGCCGTGTACTTGCCCGCGACGACCCAGGAGTTGGACCCGACGCCTTCGCCCTCGCCGAGCAGGTGCGGGACGGCGCCGAGCGCGTCTTGCGCCGAGGTGAGCGCGGTCTGCAGGTCGTCGGCGGCCAGCCCCGAGGAGGACAGGTCCCCCGGGGTCAAAGCCCCCACGGGCAGGTCGCCGGTCGCGCCGTCGGCGACGGGGGTGGCCGTCGCCGCGGGCGTCACCGCGGCCGCGGCGAGGATCGGGGCGTTCGTCCCCTCGGGATAGGCGGGGAACAGCTCGTCCACCCGCGCGACGTCGCGCACGGACGCGAAGCTCGTGGCGCGGTCCAGCTCATCGTCGTAGTTGCCGCGCAGGTCCCATGCCATCGCCTTGAGCCACGCCAGCGAGTCGATGGGATCCCAGGGTTCGGGCTCGGCGACGTCGACCTGGAGCCCGAGGACCGTGTACTCGATCCCGAGCGAGTCGGGATCGCGCGTGGCGAGGTAGTCGTTGACCCCGTCGGCGTACGCCTGCAGGTACTGGCGGGTGCTCGGCTCGAGCAGCGGCCACTCCTGCTCGGCGACGCGGCGCCAGCCGAAGGTGCGGATCACGGTGTCGGCGGCGAGGGCATCGGCGTTCTCGCCGACCAGCTCCGAGATCCGGCCGGCGGTCACGTGCCGGCGGTAGTCCATCTCGAAGAACCGGTCCTGCGCGTGCACGAACCCCTGGGCGCGGAAGAGGTCGGCCGGGGAGTCGGCGGTGATCTGGGGAACGCCACGCGCGTCGCGCACGACGTCGACCTCGGCGGCCAGGCTGGGCACGTCGATCGTCCCGCTGGTCTGCGGGAGCGGGCGGCGGACCACCACGAGCGCCAGCACGGAGGTGGCGACGAGCGCCAGGATGACGACGCCGGCAACGACGAAGAGGAGGCGGACGGCACGGCGGCGGGGCACCCAGCGAGAGTAGCCGGTCGATCGTGGCGGGCGGCGAGGGTCCGCTCCGAGCCGGTGCGAACACCCGCCGGAGGCACCCCTTGCGGGGACAACGTAGGATTGGCACTTGAACTAGGAGAGTGCCAGCAGTCGCTGGCAGTCCGCAAGGAGGATCACCTGTGCCCACCTATGCCTACGCGTGCACCGCGTGCGACCACCGGTTCGAGGCGCAGCAGTCCTTCACCGAGTCTTCGCTGACCATCTGCCCGGAGTGCGCCGGCCGCCTCCGCAAGGTGTTCCCGAGCGTCGGGGTCGTCTTCAAGGGCTCCGGCTTCTACCGCAACGACTCGCGGTCGAGCAACCACGGCAAGATCAGCGCGGGCGCGACCATGTCGCACGGCGACTCGGGCTCGAGCGGGTCGAGCGACTCCGGCTCGTCGAGCTCGTCGAGCGATTCGAGCTCCTCCACCTCGACCCCCGCGGCCGCGCCGAGCACCTCCGCCGCCGCGTCGGGATCGGGCAGCACGTCCGGGTCCGGCAGCACGTCGGGATCGGGCAGCAAGGTCGCCGCAAGCGCCGGGGCCTCGACGTCCAAGTAGGCACGTCCCGCAGCTGAGCGACCTGGACCGCGCCCGACCCCGGTCGGCGCGGCTCCCCGTGCGTCCACATCGCACGTCCCTGCCCGACGGCGACCGGCCCGCGCGACCGTAGCGTCCCGGACATGCCTCGACTCCCGCTGCGGCACCCCCCGGACGGCTCCCCACGAGCTGCCGTCGCCCGCCGGACGCCGACCCACCGCGCGCGGCTGCTGGCCTGGCGCCTGCGGTTCCCCGTGGCCGCCACGCTCCTGGGGGTGGCGGTGGCCCTGGTCGTCGGGCGCCTCAGCCCCGCGCCGACGCCTACCGTGCCCGTCGTGGTCGCTGCACGCCTGCTCGCGCCCGGTGCGCTGGTGGCCGCCGACCTCCGTGTGGTCCGCCTGCCGCCCGCCCTGGTCCCCCGCGGCTCCCACCGCGGCGCGGACGACGTCGTCGGCCACGAGCTGGTGATCGGCGCCCCGCCAGGGCTCCCGATCGTCGACACGCTGCTCGCCGGCGACCGCCTCGCGGCCGCAGGGCCGGCCGGCTCGGTGGTCGCACCGATCCGGCTCGCGGACCCGGCGGTCGCCGCGCTCCTGCGGCCCGGCGACCGTATCGACGTGCTCGCCGCGACCGGCTCGGCCGACGGCGAGCCGGTCGTGCGGCGCCTGGCGGAGCGGGCGATCGTGCTGGTCCGGCCCGGTGCCGACGCAGCCTCGACCGCCGCGAACGCGATCGGCGGCGGGATCCTCAGCGGCGGCGGGGCTGACCCGGGGACCGGGGAACTGACCCTGGTTGCGGTGACCCCGGCGGAGGCGGCTGACCTGGCCGGTGCGTCCAGCTGGGCAAGCCTGAGCGCGGTCGTCGTGGGCTGACCGGGGCGTGAACGGTGTCGTCGGCCTCCGGTTCAGCGTGGAATGATCTGCGGCGAT
This sequence comes from Pengzhenrongella phosphoraccumulans, assembly GCF_045689905.1. NCBI lineage: Bacteria > Bacillati > Actinomycetota > Actinomycetes > Micrococcales > Pengzhenrongella > Pengzhenrongella phosphoraccumulans. The sequence continues at coordinate 1,262,037 of NZ_CP144210.1, forward strand.
CCGCCCACCTCGACCGATTGGGGACACCGATGCGTTCGGTTCTCGAAGGATTCAAGAACTTCATCATGCGTGGCAACGTCGTCGAGCTGGCGGTCGCCGTCGTCATCGGTGCCGCGTTCACGGCCCTGATCAACTCGATCGTCAACGGGCTGTTCACGCCGCTGATCGCCGCGATCCTCGGCAGCACGGATCTCTCCAAGGCCGGCGCCTTCGACATCAACAACGCGCACTTCTACCCGGGCATGGTCCTGGACGGGCTGATCAAGTTCCTCGTGGTCGCCGCCGCGGTGTACTTCATCATCGTGTTCCCGCTCAACAAGGTCGCCGAGCGCCGCAACCGGGGCGTCGAGCCCGAGGTCGCCGCGATCGCCACGGACACCCTGCTCCTGCAGGAGATCCGCGACCTGCTCGCCGCGCAGCAGGGCACGTCCCCGCGCTCCTGACACACCCCGCTCGCGCTGGTGGGCCGGACCGGCTCACCAGTGCGGGGGGACGTCCCGCTGGAGCTGGGCGTCGTTCGTCTGGTCGCTCGCGGACTCGTGCCAGCCCCGGTTGGCGTCGTCGACGCTCCGGCTCGGGGTCGCGTCGCCCACGCCGAGCCGGATGACGCGCCGTCGCTTGGGCCGCGCCGTGTGCTCCGGCCCAGTTCGCTCCCGCGCCACATCGGAAGCGTGGGTCGAGGCGGCGGGGTCAGAGGAGACGTCGTTGAGGGACACGATCTACCAGGGTACGTGGTTCCCCGACGAGCCGCCGAGGCGGCTACGGCAGGATGCGGCGCACCGCACTGGCGATCGCCGTGTCCACCCGCGCTCCGCGGCGGGCGATCCCGAGCTCGGACCGTAGGACCGCCGCGAGCTGCAGGTGGTCACGCTCGACGCCGTCGGACACGATCCAGGTGAGCAGGTCGTCGAGCTGGTCGTCGCCGTAGGCGCTGATCGGCAATCCCGGCTCCACCGGCGGCCGCGGGAGGCCCGGCACCGGCAGCGTCGGCTGGGCGTGCCCGGCGGAACGCCGCAGCTCCCCCGCGTCGCTGAGATCGGAGTTCGCCGGCCCGCCCGCGGGCATCATCGCCCCGGTCGGACGTGCGAGCCGGGCCCGGTCCGCCACCCGAGCGAGGACCGTGCGCTCGATCGCGTCGGCCTCGCCCTGCGGGTCGAGGAACGCGGCCGCCGACCACACCTGCGCCACCGACCACCCCAACCGCTCCAGGCGGCGGGCGCGCTGCCGGTCGCGCACCCGCACGCTCGGCTCGGCGACGTAGTCCGCGTCGTCGGTCAGGACGGCGACGATCAGCTCGCCGGGCAGGTCGGGGTGCCCGACCGCGAGCGGGATCCGCGACCCGCCGGCCACGCCGTAGTCGATCTCCACGAGCAGGCCCGCGCGCCACAGCCGCTCGGCCAGGTCCATCACGAGCCGGTCCGGGCTGGACGGGTCCGGCGCGCTCACGGCGATGCCGGTCTCGTCGCGCCCGCGCGCCGACGCGAACGCCAGCACGTCGGCGAGCAACCGCGCACCCGCGCCGCGCAGCCGCTCCGGGTCGAGCTCGTCGGCACCGAAGCAGGACACCACGACGAGCCGGTGCCGGGTGGCGCCGAGCGCATCGAGCAGCAACGCCTCGCCGCCCGGACCGCTCAGCGGGCCAAAGCCGTGGAGCACACGCCCGTGCGGGGTCTTGCCGAACCCGACCGACAGGATGATCGCCTCACGCCGCAGCCCGGCCACGCCGGCGAGGTCGGCGACCACGAAGGGCTCCGAACGCGCGACGTCGAAGAAAGCCGCGAGCGACGGGTTGTCCCGCACCTCGGCCAGGACCGCCTCGCGCACCCGGTTGGCGTGCGTCGGCGAGGACGTGATGACGGCGAGCGACTCCTCGGGACAGGTCAGCGCGTGCGTGATCGCGAGCTCGACGACGTGCTCGACCTCGGCCCGGGTGCTGTCGACGGCACCGGTCGCGGGGTCGGGCATGCCGGAGCCGTCCACGACGTCGAGCCGCACGAGCGGCGCGGCCACGGGCAGCGGCGTCGCCTCGAGCACACCCGCGTAGCCGTGCTCGGCGAGGAACGCGGTGAGGTACGGGTCGCGCCGGGTCGAGTCGGCCCGCAGCGCGATCCCCGGCAGCACGGCCGCAAGCTCGCGGACGGCGGTCCCGGACGCGCACCGCGCATCGCCGACGACGACGACCTGGCGCCCGCGCACGAGCGCCGCCAGCGCGACCTCGAGCGGGAGGTGCTGGACGGCGTCGAGCACGACGAGGTCGACCGTGCGGGTCGCGGGAAGCAGCTGGGGCACGATCATGGGCGACGCCGTGAGCACCGGGCGCAGCCGGCGCACCAGGTCGGGGTAACGCTCCACGGTCTGGCGCAGGCTGGTCAGCCGCTCGTCGACGAGCTCGGAGAAGAGCTCCTCGGCCTGCTCGCGGTGCGCGGTCAGCGCGGTGGCGATGTGCCCGACGGCGGCGGTGCGCACCGGCGCCGACAGGCTCGCCACCTGCTCCAGGTCGAGCCGACGGAACTCGGCCGCGAGCGTCGACAACGCGGTGCCGTCGTAGCCGGCCAGGGCAGGGTCACGGCGGAGCAGCTCGTCGAAGACCGTGCTCCACCACGCAAGGTCGAGCTCGGCGCCGACGAGCTCGGCGCCCATCCGGCGTCGGGCAAGGTCGTCGAGCAGCGGGTCGAGCCCCGCCGCGCGGAGCGTGCGGACCAGCGCGGTGCGCTCGGGGAGCGCGTCGAGCGCGGACCGGTCGGCGAGCAGCCGACGGAGCCGATCGGCGAGCTCGGGCAGCGGGACGAGCCGAAGCTCGCCGCCGCCGGGGGTGGTCGCGAGCGCGGCCTCGAGGTGCTGAAGGTCGTCGGCGACCTGCCCGTACTCCGCCTCGATCGCCGAGAGACCCTCGGGCAGCCGCGGCCAACCGCCACCGGGGCAGTGCGCCTGCCAGATCTCGCGCTGGTGCTGAACCTCGACGAGCGCCGCGTGCAGGTCGGCGACGGGCCGGCCCGGTCGGGCCATGTCTTTGGCCTGCTTGCGCAGCCGGCGCCGGAGCATGCGCCCCATCGGCTGGTCGTGCTCGACTCGCCAGGCCTTGGACGCCGTGGCGGCCACGAGGTCGGCGGCGGTGCGTTCGAAGATCATCGGCTGGAAGACGTCCAGCGCGCCGCGGATCCCGTCGAGCATCCACAGCTGCTCGCCCCAGGCCGCGACGGTGGTCGCCGTGGTGAGGCCGGTCGCGACCGCCACCTGCTCCGCGCGCGCCGCAAGGATCGGCAGAGACTGGCCCACGAGCCGCTCGATCCGCGCGAGCGCGTCCTGGGCGGCCGCGGCCGTCACGAGGTCCGCGCCGAACCAGGGGGTCTGCGCCGCGCGGAGCGAGAAGGCGCCCAGGACGGCGGCGCGGGCGAGGTCCACGGCGAGCAGCGCCCGCCGGGGGGCGTCGAGCACGCGAGCGACGTCGGGGCTCAGCCGAGCGGTGGTCTGCGGCGCGGGCCGGGTCGAGGTCAGCCGGGCGAGCGCCTGGAGCGCGTCGTACGCGGAGGCACCCCAGGGCTCGCGCTCCTGGTGCAGCGCGTTGACGTACCCGCTGAGGCGCCCGCGGTGGGCGACCAGGTCGCGACGCAGGGCCGCGACCCGCTGGGGGTCCGTCGCGGCGGGCTCGAGCGTCATCGCCCCGAGGAGCCGGCGCGCGACGGCGGACCGCCAGTCGGCGTCCGGTGCGACGTCGAGCAGCAGGTCACCGAGACCGAGCTCGCCGAGCCGGGCGCTCAGCGCGGTCGCGGCACGCCGGTGACCGGGGACGTAGAGCACGCTGCGCCCGCTCGCGGCGGCGTCGGCGACGACGGCGGCCAGCGTGCCGGTCTCGTCGCAGCCGGCCGGGGCGTCGATGAACAGGTGGCTGCCGGTCGCGAGCACGTCGAGCACGTGCCGCTGCACGGGGTCGAGGTCGCCGACGCCGCGTTCGGCGGCCGGGTCACGGTCGCCGCGCACGCGCTCGGGGAGCGGCCTCGCCAGGAGCTCGAGCGCGGCGTCGTCGCCCGCGAGCGCGGCGATCACCTCGTGCCGGGCGAGCGTGGCGGAGTTCTGGTCGAGATCCTCGACGAGCACCTGGCCCGGGTGGACGAACGTGCCGACCAGCAGCCGCTCCGTGAGCGTGAAGTCCTCGAGCACGGCCGCACCCAGGGCGGACAGGCGGTCGAGCGCCGGTCGCGGGTTGAAGCCGGAGCCGGTGAATGCGCCGCGGGCGAGCGCGACCGGGTCGAGCAGCGCGCCCCGACCCCGCAGCGCGCGGGCCAGGATCGGGTTGAGCTCCAGCGACGGCTCGAGGCTGAGCTCGTAGTCGCTCGCGCCGCTGCCGCGCGGGTGCAGCCCGACCGGGCGCAGCAGGACGGGCGCGCGCACGGTCCGGGGGGCTGACGGCGTCTCGGGGTGCGAGCCGGGTTCGGTGCGGGCCTCCGCGTCCGCGCCGTCGTCGGCCATCGACGCCTGGTCGGTCCCCTCGCGCGCCGGCCCCTCGTGGCTCGGCCGATTGCGGGTCACCGCGGCGAGCGCGCCGACGTCGTCGGTCGCCACGTCCGGTGACGTCCGCTCGATCCAGGTGGCGACGCCGATCGCGAGGTAGGTGGGGGCGATCCCGTACCGCTGCGCGTACTCCTCGGCGCGCGCGCCCACCGCCCGCGCACGGCGCTTGGCGGTCGCCAGGGCGGCGCCCTCGCGGACCAGGTTCGACAGGCGGGTGTCGCGACCGGCGAACAGCTGCGCGATGCCGGACGGGTGCGCGGCCGACAGGTCGAGCGAGGCCTCGCCGAGCAGGTCGACGTTGGCCAGGGACGATCCCCCGGCTGCCTCGACGAGGGACGAGCGCCAGGACGCGACGGCGACCGCCACGAGCTCGGCGGTCGAGGGCGGAACGACGGCCACAGGCTGGTTGCCGGCCGTCGCGGGGAACTCGGGACCGACGCCGGACGGTGTGCCTGCGGTGTGTGCGGGAACAGTCACGCTGGAACGCTAGCCGCGGATCGCGGCGGACCGTGCGTGGCTCGCCGTCGAAGCCGGGATTGGATCGAAACGGGCACGTCGTGACGCCCTTCAGGGCGAACGGAAAGCCAGGAAAAGATAAGGCAGTGCGCACCGCGCAGGGGGCCGGCGATGCGCACTGTCAAGGCTAATTGTGACGCCGCGCAGGGGTCAAGGTCAAATTGCCCCACTACCGACCCAGACGCACCCACTCGTCCCCGACCGCGCTCGGCCCCGGAACGCCGGGGCCGCCACGGCGAGCGGGGAGGTCAGGTCGGAACCGGAGCAGGCGACGGAAGCTCGGTGGGCAGGTCCACGTCCGGCGCCAGCCGGCTGTGACGACGTCCGTACGCCAGGTAGATCACGATGCCGATGACCATCCACACCAGGAAGCGCAGCCAGGTCTCCAACGGCAGGTTGACCATGAGCCACACGCACGCCACGACCCCGAGCACCGGCACGACCGGGACTCCCGGGGTCCGGAACGCGCGGGGCAGATCGGGCCGGGTGCGGCGCAGCACGAGCACGCCGACGCACACGACGACGAACGCGAACAGCGTGCCGATGCTGACCAGCTCGGACAGCGCCGACAGCGGGACGAAGCCCGCGAGCGTCGCGGCCGCCGCGGCGACGATGCCCGTGATCAGCGACGGCGTGCCGAAGCGGGGGTGGACCTTGGCCAGCCGGGGCGGCACGAGGTGGTCGCGGGACATCGCGAACAGCACCCGGGTCTGGCCCATGAGCATCACCAAGATCACGGTGGTGATCCCCGCGACGGCGCCGAGCGCGATCACGCGGGCCGCCCACGTGATCCCGATCGAGTCGAAGGCCTCCGCGAGGGGCGCGCCCGTGTTGAGCTCGCCGTAGGGGACCATCCCGGTCAGCACGGCCGCGACGGCCATGTAGAGCACGGTGCAGATCGCGAGCGACCCGAGGATGGCGCGCGGCATGTCGCGCTGCGGGTTCGCCGTCTCCTCGGCCGTCGTGGCGACGATGTCGAACCCGATGAAGGCGAAGAAGACCACCGATGTGGCGGCCACGACCCCGAAGACCCCGAACGCGCTGGGCTCGAGGCCGAGGAACGCCTGCACGATGGGTTGGTGCAGGATCCCGCCCCCGGCGCCCTGCACGGGCTGGCTCGGCGGGATGAACGGCGAGTAGTTCGCGGTGTTGATGTGCATCGCACCGACGACGATCACGACGAGCACGACGGCGATCTTCACGGCGACGAGCACCCCCGTGAACCGGCTCGCCGTCTTCGACCCGCGCACGAGCAGCAGCGACAGGACCAGCACGATCGCGATCGCGGCGGGGTCCGGCCAGGCCTTGTCCCCCGCCATCCAGGTGGGCAGGCCGAGCAGCGACTGCAGGTAGGCCGACCAGCCGCGCGCCACCACGGCGGCACCGAGCATGAGCTCGAGCAGCAGGTCCCACCCGATGATCCAGGCCACGACCTCACCGAGCGTCGCGTAGGCGAACGTGTACGCGCTGCCGGCGACGGGCACCGTCGCGGCGAGCTCGGCGTAGCACAGGGCCGCGAACGCGCACGTGATCCCGGCGAGCAGGAACGAGAGGATCACCGCTGGACCGGCATTGAGGGCCGCCTGCTGACCGGTGAGCACGAAGATCCCGGTCCCGACGATCACGCCGACGCCGAAGACGATGAGGTCCCAGGTCTTCAGGTTCCGCTTGAGCTGGTGCCCCGGTTCGTCGGTCTCCCGGATGGACTGCTCGACCGTCTTGACCCGCCACTTGCCCGCCATGGGTGTCCTCCGTCGCTCGCGCGACGACTGTCGCCACACCGCAAGGAACCTAGCCGCGCGGGGCGCGAGCCGCGGCGGGCGTCCGCCATGTGCACCTTCGGGGTCGGCTAGGGGGCGAGCGACCCGCCGAAGATCTGCCAGGCGAGCAGGGTCTTCGCCACGAGGCTGAGCACGAGGTAGGTCTTCTCACCGTAGGCGTAGTCGACCCACCGGCCGACCTCGCGGTACTGCAGCCACTGGTTGAGCCCGAAGCTGAAGAAGAGCAGAACCTGCGTGACGATGATCCCGTAGACGAAGCCGGGCACGGACCCGGACGCCGCGATGTTGTAGCCGATCGAGATCCAGGGGGCGAGGCCGACGATCGTCCCGAACCAGAACGGGAGCATCGTGGTGACGCGACGCCCGGGCGGGTTCATCAGCTCCTGCAGCCAGCCGAACAGGATCATCGCGACGTTGGCGCCGGCGACGGCGATCACCGCGTTGATGTTCGTGATGCCCGAGTAGAAGCTGATGAGGATGACCATCAGGGTGGCGCTCACCGAGTACTCGACCCACCGGAACCGGTTGATGCCCCGCTTGAGGTCGCGCTCGTAGGTGCCACGCGCCACCGTCGCGGTCAGCAGGTGGTCCAGAGCCGCGAGCGACAGGAAGACCGCGATGGCCCAGCCGATCGGCACGTCGAAGATCGCCGTCGGCGCGGGTACCGGGCTGCCGGGCGGGCCTTCGGGGATCGAGGAGTTGACCGTGATGGCGAAGCTGCCCGCGAGGAAGACGACGGCGACCGCCTGGCCGAAGTGGAGCAGGGCGAGGCCGAGGTTCCAGGTGCGCAGGCCGGCGAGCCGTTTGTCGGTGACCCCGGTGGCAACGGGGACGGTGTCGAGCTGCTGCATCGTCGGTCTTCCTTGGTGTCGGTGCGGGACGGCCCTGGTGCAAACCACCACGAGGTGGATTCCCACGCCACTGCATCCTGCCCTACGAATCGGCTTCGTGGGGCCTGTTCGGACGAGCAGCCGGCCCGGCGATCAGGCGAAGGACGAGAGCCAGCGGCGGCCAGCTCGCCCGTCCTGGCTGCGTGACGGCGAAGGCACGCAGGATCACCTCGGGGTCGATCAGCGGGAGCAGGACGACGCCGGGGATGGTCACGACCCCGGCCGGCAACATGCCCACCCCCAGGCCCGCCGCCACGATGTCCTGCACGAGCTCGAGGCTGTCCGCTCGGTGCCCGATCGTCGGGGTGAATCCGGCGAGCGCGGCAACCGCACGGATCGCGTCCTCATCGGTGCTCTCGCGCGAGTTGACGACCCAGTCGTGCCGGCGGTAGCGACGGAAGATCGCCACGGCGTTCCCGGCCGGAAGGTCGTCCGCTGCCGGGACAGCCAGGGCCCAGGGCGCGTGCCAGAGCGGCGCGGTCACGAGCGTGGGGTCGACCACCTGGGGGGCCAGGTTGTAGTCGTAGATCAGGCTCAGGTCGACCCGATCGTCGAGCAGGAGGCTCATCGCCTCGGTCGGTTCGTGCTCGAAGACGTGCAACCGCACCAGCGGGTGGCCCGACTGGAGCTCCCGGGCCACCGGCAGCAGGGTCTGCCGGGCTGCGGTGGCGAAACCAGCCACGCGCACGTCCCCCGCCGGCGCGGCCGCCGGGTCGAGATCGGCGCAGGCCGCCTCGATCGCCCCGAGGATCGTGACGGCGTGCCCGGCGAGCCGCTTGCCGGCGGGCGTGAGGCGCACCCGGCGACCGTCCGGCTCGATCAGCGAGACCCCCACCTCGGCCGACAGGACTGCCAGCTGTTGCGAGACAGTCGATGTCGCGACCCCGACCGCGTCGGCCACGGCCCGCATCGATCCACGGCGCGACAGCTCGAGCAGCAGGCGGAGTCGGCGGGGGTCCATCCCCCTATCATCCATATTTGTCGATCTATTTGTTCACTATTGACTAGTGGACACGAACGATCGCAGTCACGTTTACTCAAGACGTGACCACGACCCTTCGCCCGCCCAGCCGCTCCCCCGCCCGGGTCGGGACCGGTATGGCCATCACGTCGATGCTGTGCGTCCAGCTGGGGCTCGCGGCCTCCGTCGGGATGCTGGCCGACGTCGGCCCGGCGGGGGTCGCGTGGTTGCGGCTCAGCTGGGCGGGCCTCATCCTTCTCGTCGTCGTCCGCCCGCGGTGGCGCTCGATGTCGCGTCGCGGCCTGCAGGCGAGCGTCCTGCTCGGCATCGCGACCGCGGGGGTGACGTTGTTCTTCATGGCGGCGGTCGCCCGGCTGCCGCTGGGGACGGCGAGCGCGCTGGAGTTCCTCGGCCCGTTGGGGGTCGCCGTCGCGCACAGCAGCGGGCTGCGCAAGCTGATCTGGCCGGCCCTCGCCGGTGCCGGCGTGCTCCTGATGACCGAACCCTGGCTCGGCACGGCCGACCTCGTCGGCATCGGCTTCGCACTGGGTGCGGCCCTGTGCTGGGCGGCCTACATCCTGCTGACGCAGCGGGTCGGGGACGAAGTCAGCGGGATCCAGGGGCTCGCCGTCTCGATGCCCGTGGCGGCCCTCGTCGCGACCGTGGTCGCCGCTCCGAGCACGGCGGGCTTACTGACCTGGCCCATCGTCGCGTGGGGGCTCGGCCTGGCCATCCTCCTGCCGACCATCCCGTTCACCCTGGAGCTGCTCGCCCTGCGCCGGCTCACGGCGGGCGCGTTCGGCACCCTCATGAGCCTGGAGCCGGCCATCGCCCTGCTCGTCGGCCTGGTCTTCCTGCACCAGCAGCCGGCCCTGCTGCCGCTGGTCGGCATCGGTTTCGTCATCGCGGCGGGGATCGGCGCAGAACGCAGCGGCGCCCGTCCCGCGCCGATCGGCCTGCCCGAGGTCGTCGTCGCCCGCACCTCGCCGGGGTCCTAGCCGGCCGGGCGCAGCACGCGGGACGATGGCGCCCATGACAGCTGCAGGGGGCGCACCGGTCGACCCTGACCTCTACCCCGGGTCGCTCGGCGCCTTCGATGACGTCGCCCCCCGCTACGCCTCGTGGGTCAAGCGCGTGGGCGCGTCAGTCCTGGACGGCGCGATCGGCGTCGGCGCGTCGTTCCTCGCGTTCGGTGACGTGGGTGTCGGGGTGCCGTTCTTCGGGACGTCCGTGACTTTGGGTACTCAGGGCATGGGCCTCCCGACGTGGACCGACAGCGGCTGGCTCGTGGGTGCGGTCGTCGCGATGGTCGCGATGCAGGGGTACCTCGGGGTCACCCCCGGCAAGCTGGTGCTGGGGATCGCCGTCGTGCGCGACGCCGACGCCCGCCCGGTCGGGATCGTGGGAACCGCGTTGCGCTGGCTCGCCCACCTGATCGACTCGATCCTGATGATCGGCTTCCTGCGACCGCTCTGGCACCCCCAGCACAAGACGTTCGCAGACAGCCTCCTGGCCACGGTCGTGCTGGACACGCGCCGGCCCCGCCGGCACCGCTGGTTCGCCGGCCACGCCAACCCTGAGCTGGATCCGGGTCCGCCGATCTCGTGGGAGTCGCCGTCGGCCCCCACCTGGTGGACGGCCGCCTCGGTGCTGGCCGCGATCGCGTGCGGAGTCGGGCTGCTGTTCGCCTACGGTCCGGCGTCGGGGCGGATGTCGGGCTCGTTCGCGACCCGGTGCACCATGACGGGCGTGGACGGCGCTCCCGTGCACCTGACCGGTGGGACGTTGACGGCGGACACGGGCGGCGCGACCACGACGCGCCTGGGGGTGACCCGACCGGCGTCGGGCCAGCCGGCCGACCCCGTCGCAACCTGGGAATGGGCGTCGCCCGTCGGCGCGACGAACGACGTGACCCTCCGAGCCTCGTTCGCCCGGGCCGACGGCACGGGCGCCCGCGACGTCGAGTTCGCTGGCTTCGCCGCCGGGGACCAGGGCGCGACGATCTCACTGTCGGCCGACGCGATGTCGGGTCTCGGCGACGCGTGGACCTGGACGCAGACCCTCGTGGTCGACGGCGTCGAGTCGCCCGGGTGCGTGGCATCGGCGCCGGGCCCGGTGCTCTGATCGGCACAGCGGTCACCGGCACAGCGGTCACCGGGACAGCACTTCCCCTACGGTGAAGGTCACATCGTCGCGACCGGAGGAGAAGCACCCATGCGCACCGTGACCGCCCACCTGTTCCACTCCGTCGACGGAGTGGTCGAGTCGCCCAACCTTTGGCAGTTCGACCAGTTCGACGACGAGCTCGGCCAAGCGATGGGCGCCGCCATCGCCCGGGTCGGCACGGTGCTGCTCGGCCGGGTGAGCTACGAGGAATGGGCGTCGTACTGGCCGAACGCCGGTGACGACGACCCGTTCGCGGCGTTCATCAATCCCATCGAGAAGCTGGTCGCCTCCCGCACGCTGACCGGCGACCTGGCCTGGCGCAACGCCCGACTCCTGAAGGGCGACCTCCTCACGGAGGTCGCGGCGATGCGCAACGACGACGGCGGGGACATCGCCGTGAACGGCAGCATCTCCGTGGTCCGGCAGCTGATCTTCGCCGGTCTCCTCGACGCCTTGACCCTCACCACGCACCCCGTGGTCGCGGGCACCGGCCGGCGGCTCTTCGAGACGGGCGACCCCCAGACCCGCCTGACCCTGCTCGACTCGAGCACGACGAGCAAGGGCAACACCATCACCGTCTACGGCCCGCGCGCGTGACGCGGACGGATCGCCCGCCGAGCTGGGACGAACGCGCCACTTTGCTCGCGATGCTGCAGTACACACGCGACACCGCCCGCGACAAGTGCGACGGCCTCTCCGCGGCCGGTGCCGCCGCGACCCCCCTGGTGACGTCGCCGCTGATGTCGATCGGGGGCGTCGTCAATCACCTGCGCTGGGTCGAGCACTCCTGGATCGAGAACCGATTCGTCGGCGGCCCCGACCTCGGGCCGTGGACCGACGACGAGCCCGACCGGGAGTTCACGCTCGGTGCAACCACGCCGTTGAGCCAGGTGCTCGAGGAGTACGCCGACCAGGCCCGGCGCACCGATCTCCTCATCGCCGGGCTCGAACTCGACACCCGCTCGCAGACGCCCTTCGCCTCGGGCGACTTCCCGACGCTGCGGTGGGTGGTGCTGCACCTCATCGAAGAGAACGCCCGGCACAACGGGCACCTCGACGTGCTCCGGGAGCTGGTTGACGGCGTGACCGGGGACTGACGGGCCCCGCTTGCTAGGACCGCACGCCGTGCCCCGGGCTAGCTCGTGGGCTCGGGGCGCGGCTTGCGACGAATCAGCGACCAGGTGGCCGCGCCCACCGCCTTCATCCGGTGCAGCAAGATCTCGGCCCACGTGAACTCGGCAGCCAAGATCGCCACACCCGCGAAGATGGTGATCAGGCCCGGGCCCGGCAGCACGAGCATCGCGACTCCCGCGACGATCAGCGTGCTACCCACGAGCCCGACGACGACCCACCGGACCGGACTCGGCAGGAAGCCGAGGGCGGACCGTACCCGCTCCGGCAACGAGCGCCGCGTGCCGGCGGCGGGGTCGGAGCTCGAGTCGGCGTCGTCGTCGGTGGTCGGGCCGTTCGGGTCCATGCCCACCATTGTGCATGGCCAGCATCCGTCGTCGTCGCCACCGCGGCTTGGCGCCTGGGCAGATCCGAGCTGCCGAGCGATGGGGTGTCACCCGTGCGCGCGTGCCGTGACAGCGGATCCGGCGGGGTCGCGCGTGACCGGAGGGACGCCGGTAGGCCGGGGTTGCCGGGGATCTTTCGGGTCGCTCCGGCGGGTGGGCGCGGCGAGCTCGCGATTGAGGAGTTCGGTGGCATGGGTGCTGGTTACGGCGGGCATGAAGAAGTAGCCCTGCCCGGTCGCGCAGCCGATCTGGCGGAGGAAGTCGAGCTGTTCGGCGGTCTCGACGCCTTCGGCGACCACGGCGAGCCCGAGGGATCTACCCATGTCGACCAATGAGGTGATCAGCTCGGCGGTGTGGTTCGTGGTCGCGAGCGAACGCATGTAGGAGCGGTCGATCTTGAAGGCGTCCACCGGGAATCGGTGCAGGGTCTCCAGCGAGGAGTAGCCCGTGCCGAAGTCATCGATGTGCAGGCGTATTCCGGCGTCGTGCATGTCGCGCATCAGGCGCAGGGCTGCCTCGGGGCGGCGCATGATCACGCCCTCGGTGATCTCGAACGTGAGGCGGTCGGGTGTGACCTCGTGGCGGTCCAGGACCTCCAGGACGTACCGGAGCAGGTCGTGGTGCCAGAACTCGCGGCCGGAGAGGTTCACGGCCACGTTGACGACACGCGAACCCCAGGCAGCGAGTTGGCGGACGGTCTCGTCGATGATGCGGTGGCCGAGCCGGACGATCAGGCCGTTCTCCTCCATGATGGGCAGGAACTCGTCAGGCATGACCACGCCGCGGGTCGGGTGGTTCCACCGCACCAGTGCCTCGAAGCGGTCGGTGCGGCCGGTGGCGAGGTTGACGATCGGTTGGTAGAACACCTCGAACTGCTGCTCGTCGAGGGCGATGCGGATCTCGTCGTGCAGGACTGCCAGCTGCACGGCTTGCTCGTGCATGGCGACGTCGAAGATCGCGATGGTTCCAGGCTCGGCGGTCTTGGCCCGATACATGGCGGTGTCGGCGTCGCGCAAGACATCCTCGGCGCACGCGTAGGAGATGGCACTGCTCGCGATGCCGATGCTGGCCCGGATGGTGAGCTCATGGCCGTCGAGGTCGATTACTGCGGCCAGGGCGCCTTGCACGCGTTGGGCAACCCGCAGGACGTGACCGGGTTCAGTGTCGTGGAGCAGAATCGCGAACTCGTCGCCGCCGAACCGGGCACCGGTGTCCACCGCGCGCAGCTCGCGCTGGATGCGGTCGCCGACCGCGGTCAGGACCCGGTCCCCCATCGGGTGCCCGAGGGAGTCGTTGATCAGCTTGAACCCATCCAGGTCGAGGAACAGAACCGCGAAGGGCGTCTCGGTGCGGTTGTACATCGTCAGGGAATGCTCGAGCCGGTCGAGGAACAGTCGCCGGTTCGGCAACCCCGTCAAGGCGTCGTACAGGGCGTTGCGCCGTACCTCCTGGTGCAGCTGCTGGGACTCGAGCGAGGCCGCGAGCAGGTCGGCCCAGTGCTGATAGGTCTCGCGCACCGAGGTTGTCTCGATCGTCCCGGCCACCGCGAGGAGCCCCCACTCGTGGGAGGTGGTGCGCACCGGGACCACGACGCACACTTCCCCGTCGGCGGGCGTGGTCGCGGCGATCAGGGAGGTCGGAGGGAAGTCCGCACTCTTGACATCGAGGCCGACGAGGTCAGGCAGTTGCAGATCCGGGTCGTAGGTGCCCGCGATCCGCAGCCGTCCGGATGGGTCGTCGACCCACAGTGCGAGCACGGCCGCGGCCAGGTGGGTGTGCGTGAGCCAGCCCAGGGTCTGTGGATCGGAACGGTTCGAGTCAAGCAGCGCGGCGTCCACGGCGAACTGCTCTTGGATCGCCGTCTCGGTGGTCTCCGCCTGGCGCAGGAACGCACCAGCCTGCAGCTTCCACAGAGAGGCTGCGACCGCCGTCGCTTCCGGTGTGGCACCTGTAGCAGCGGAGATCCCGACCCGCACCGCGTAGTCGGTGACCGCGTCAGTGATCCGACGCAGGGTGTCCGGTCGGGACGTGAGGCCGCGCAGTGTGGCGGTCAGGGACCGCAATTGCGCGGAGCTCACACCGTCGCCGGCCAGCAGCAGGCCCGAAACCTCATGCATGGTCGCGACGATCGCGTCGCGCGCCATGCTCTGGTTCGTGCTCGCGCCGGTCAGCAGCGCCCCGCACAGCACATCCGTCAGCTCGTCCCGAAGGAGCTCGGGTGACGTCTCGAGCAACCAACCGCCCTTGGTCTGGTCTTGCTCGTGGTGGGGGTGAGCATCGGTCGAGCAGCCGCACGATTCCCGCACGGTCAAGACGACGGACGGGGACGTGAAAGTGGTGTAGGGCACCACTTCACCGCCCATCGTGGCCAGCACCAGCCGACCCGCCAGGGCACCCACCTCGTCGAACCGCTGATTGACGCTCGACAACGATGGGCTGCTGAACGCCCCGGCTTCGATGTTGTCGAACCCGATGACCGCAAGATCGTCAGGCAACGTCAACCCGGCTGTCGTCAACGCGCGCAACAGTCCGATCGCGTTGCGGTCGGTGGCAACCATCAGGGCACTGGGGGGCTCTGCGCACCCCAACAGGGCGGTGCCGATACGTTCCCCGGCCAACTCAGTGTGGTCCGGCACAGCGAAGACGTGGGCGGGATCGGCTACCAAGTCGTGCGTCGCGAGCGCTTGGAGGTAGGCGCTATACCGGTCCCGGACGTCCGACTGACCGAAGTTGCCGACGAAACCAATTCGGGTGTGTCCGTGACCGATGAGGTGCTCTACCGCCGTGAACGTCCCGCCATAGTTGTCCGGCATCGCGATCGGGGCCGCGAAGCCCTCGACCTGCGTGCTGACCAAGACCACCGCCATGCCTCGATCGCGAAGCCGCTTCAAGTACGACGCGCCGGCGGCCGTCGTGATCGACACGACCCCCGCCGCACGCGACCATGCCACCGGCATGGAGAAGTCGCCAGGCTCACCGCCCTGGTCTGGTGACATGCCCAGGGCGAGGGTCTTGACTACCAAGAGCCGCCGGCCCGCACCGGCCACCTCCCTGGCCAGACCGGCCAGGAGCTCCCCGAAGTACTCCCCGCCCAGGCTCGGGGTCAAGACCAGCACAGTTGACTTCTGCTGACGCACGCGTCGTCCTTCCCGACCCCCCGACCTGTAACGCTTTGTCCCGTCAAGTCCTCAATGAATGCATCGACCACCAGGCCCCTCACATGAGGCTGCCGCCCGCAATGATCTGCATCCGGCCCGACAGGGCGCACTTCGCGGCATACCGGGACCCTTGTCACCGAGTAATCGGCGCACGGGAAGCCGCCACGGTTGAGAGGTTCACCCGCGAGTCAAGCGCCGCGAATCGTTCATGCCCGACCTTCCAGAAGGTGTGCGCGCAGGGCGTCGGCGGCATCGATGCTTCCACGGGTGCGCAGCGACAGTTGACGCGCGGGTCGGGCGGGCCCAGCTGGCACCAGGTAACCGGTGCTTGATTCGCAGCCCGCGCGGGCTGGGTCAGCCCGGGCCAGTGACGTCCGGCGTCGCGAACGCCGGGATCCGCGCGGGGACGAGCTTGATTGGACCGGGCCCGAAGAGGGGGCCGCGCCCGAGCGTGCACAGACTTCCCCGAACCTCGGCGAGCTGGTCGGGGGTCTCGATGCCCTCGCAGATCGCGACGAGGTCCAAGCCCCGCGCGAGCTGGACGATCGCGCGTAGGAGAGCCGGACTGCCCGCGTGGTCCGACCCGTCACGCAGGAAGGCGTGGTCGATCTTCACGACGTCGGCGGGGAGCCGGGCGAGGCACGCGAGGGACGAGCGTCCGGTGCCGAAGCCCTCAATTGACACGCGGACCCCCGCCGCTCGCAGCGCCCGCAGCGCGTCCAAGCCGCTCTCCGCGAGCCCGGCCTCCCCGTCCACGCCGACCACCAGCGCCGCCGGTTCGAGCCCGTTGTCGTGGAGGATCTGGAGCACCACCGTCGCGAAGCCCGCGTGCTCGAGCTGCACGGGCAGGACCGCGAAGCTGAGGAACGCGCCGGGGCAGGTGGTGGACCGCCAAGCGACGAAGGACGCGCAGGCCCGCCGTAGGGTCTCGGCGCCGACTGCGGGCAGGACGCCCGACTGGTCGGCGGCCGCGACGAGGTCCGGCTGGGGCACGTCACCGAGCGCGGCGTCGGACGAGCGCACGGTGGCCTCCAGCCCGACGACGACGCCCGTGCGCAGGTTCACGATCGGCTGGTAGGCGAGCGTGATCGCGTCGGCCGCGATCGCCGTCGCCCGCAGTGTTGACTCGAGCCGGAACCGGCTGACGGCCTCGGCGTGCATGCCGGGGTCGTACAGCGCGTGGCGTCCGCGACCTGCCGTCTTGGCCTGGTACATCGCCAGATCCGCGTTTCGCAGCAGGGTCTCCGTTGTTTCCCCCCGCACGGCCACGGCGATTCCGATGCTCGCGCCCACCATCGCGGTGCGCCCGCTGAAACCCACCGGCGTGCCCTGCAGGACCGCCAGGATGCGGTCGCCGAGGGCGAGGGCCAGCTCCGGCGTCGCATCCTCGACCAGCACCGCGAACTCGTCACCACCGAGCCGGGCCGCCGTGTCGCCCGCACGGGCGCAGGTCTGCAACCGCCGGGCCGCTGCCACGATGACCTCGTCTCCAGCCGCGTGCCCGAACGTGTCGTTGATCGTCTTGAAGTCGTCGAGGTCGACGAAGAGCACCGCCACCGCCCCGCCGGAGCGCGCCGCGGCGGCGAGGGCGTGGCCCACGCGGTCATGGAACAGCTTGCGGTTCGGCAGCCCCGTGAGCGGGTCGTGCAGGACCTCGTGGGCCAGCCGTTCCTCGAGCCTCTTCTCCCGGGTGACGTCCACGAGCACTCCGTGGAACACGGGCATGCCGTCGGCGTCCCGGACGAGCGTCGCGTCGTCGCGCACCCACACCGTCGATCCGTCCCGATGGCGCAGCCGATAGGTGTCGGTGCTCTCGAGCCGCGAGGAATCGCCGACGATGCTGCGCTCATGGGTCATCACCGGGGCTTGGTCCCGCGGGTCGAGCTGTCGCATCCAGATGCCCGGGTCGGCCATCCACTCGTCCGCCGTGAAGCCGAGCATCCCCTCGATCTGGGGGCTCACGTAGCCCCACCGGCCGGTCGGACCCGGCTCGGCGACGTAGACCACCGCCGGAACCTGCTCGACCAGGAGCCGATAGCCCTCCTCGGCGACCCGTAGCTCCGCCTCGAGCCGCTTTCGCTCCGTGATGTCCTGGGTCATGCCGATCGCGTAGTCCGGCTCGCCGGAGGCCGTCCTCACCAGGGAGACCGTCAAGAAGGCCCACAGGAGGTGCCCGTCCTTGCGGATGAACCGCTTCTCCATCGAGAACTGGTCGAGCTCGCCGGCGATCATCCGCTCGAAGAGCACACGGTTCGTCTCGGAGTCGTCGGGGTGCGTGAACTGATAGAACGTCAGTGCCTTGAACTCCTCGATGCTGTACCCCAGCAGGCGGCGCAGCACCTGGTTCGTCATCGTGGTCCGGCCGTCGTGGTCCACGATGCCGATGCCGACCGGCGCGAGCTCGAAGATCGTCTCCAGCCGCTCGACGCGGGAATCCGAGTCGCGAGCAACTGACGCGGCGCTGTCCACAACCCTCCCGCTTTCCCGACGATCCGTTGTTCGTGCAGCCATTGCCCATGCTCGTCCATGCAAGGTCCGCATCGACGCACGCCGAACGGCCGGTCGAGCCCCTTGAGGTACCTATCGACCTCGCGCTGCGGCATTTGAGAAACGGTTCCGTGTCTCGCTCCAGGACGCCGGAACCGTGCCGCCAACGATCGTGCCCACGCCGAACGCGAGCCGGTCGCCAGTGAGTTGCCGAACCTCCGGAGCGTCGGTTGTCGGTGCCGTCAGTGCTGGAAGGTGGCGCGCGCCACGGCCCAGCGGATGCCGCGGTTCATCTCGGCGGTGGTCGCCGTCTGCTCCTGGTTGCTGCGTGTCCCGGGCCAGTTGGCGGACCGTGGCCGATGTCAATCGCGATGGGGCTCTGGCGTGCGCGTTTGAGGTCGTACATCGCGGTGTCCGCGTGATGGAGGCATGCTGCGGCGGTCTCGCCCGGGCGCGCCAGGTAGGCACCAATGCTCGCGCCTACCGTCACGGAGTCGCCATGCACGAGGTGGGGCTCGTTGATGGTGGCTGTCATTCGCGCGACGAGGCCCGCGAGCACGGCGGGGGTGATCCGGGGTGCGAGCACGGCGAACTCGTCCCCGCCGAGGCGGGCGATCGTGTCGTGCGGACGGGTCACCGCGGCGAGCCGTGCCGCCACGGTCTGCAGCACATCGTCACCGGCGGCGTGCCCATACGTGTCGTTCACCGGCTTGAACGAGTCGAGGTCGAGGTAGAGCACTCCGACGTTGGCGGTCGCCGGTCGCCCATTGCGGGGGATGAGCGCGTGAGTCATCCGCTCGAGGAACCGCTCGCGGTTCGCGAGCCTGGTCAGCGGGTCCTGCGAGGCCTTGCGCATGAGGTCGCCCTCGGCCAGCTTGCGTCTGCTGATGTTCAGATGCGAGACAAGCAGCCCGAGGCGGGGCTCGCCGATCGGGGTGATGCGGAGCGCAAACCAGCGACCGACAGCAGGGGATGGGCACGCATATTCGAACTCAGTCTCGACGGTCTCGCCCTGCAGCACCGCGCGAAGGCCCGCCGCGACGACAGCCGCGTCAGAGGATCCGGCTGCCGCAGAGATCTTGCACACTGCGAGGTAGTTGACGCCTATCCCCGTGCGTGTCGGGTCCCCACCGTTGTCGATCGTGAACATCCGCCACGCGTGGTTGACAGCGACGATCGTGCAGTTGCGGTCCAGCATCGCCGTGGCGTCGGGTAACGCGTCGAGCAGCGCGAGGATCCCGGGATCTGCTGCCGTCGGCTCGGGGGTGGCTTGCGTCACCGACATGAGACACCTCGGTTCGGCCATCAGCATTCAGCGTGCTTCACCACTGTCGTCGCCGTCGTCCAATTCCGTCAACACCCTAGCGCCCTCCCGCACCCCACTGGCTTCTCGTCGAGACCGGGCAGGTGCCCGCCCGGCGGCTGGGGACAGTGGTCCTGCTCCCCGCAGACTTCGTCTGCCCGGACACGGAACCGATCCCCGCGGGCGCTGCCTGATGGCCATCTCCCGGCGCACCCTGCCGTCGGGGACGGTGTCGTGGCGGGTCAAGATCTTCGCAGCGCATCACGTCATCGCCGAGAAGTCGTTCAATCGCTTCGCGGACGCGCGCCGGATCCCGCCGGCCGCCATCTCGGCGACCGACATCGAACGCGTGCGGTAACACCGAAGCCGCCTCAGGCCTGTGACCTGCGACAACACACTGTGCGCCTGGGCAGATTCGAACTGCCGACACCCGCTTTAGGAGAGCGGTGCTCTATCCCCTGAGCTACAGGCGCTCGGGACCCGTGGGCCATCCTTGCCAAGACCGTCCGGCCTTGCGGCCGCGGGTCCCGGGGATGGCGTTCAGGGTCTCCGTGCTGATCGACCCGGGCATGACACCCGGATCGGACCGACATGAGCGTACCGGTTGCGCGGGAGGGCGCCCCAGCAGCGTCAACCGGCGCCCGGCACCTGCACCGGCCGACGGCGCGTCAGGTGAAGTTGACCGCGCCGTACAGCCGCCCGTTGAGCACGACGGCGCCGACCTGCATCGCCGACGTGTCGGTCTTGAGCATCCACGCCCGGTGCCCCGGCGAGTTCGCCCAGGCCTGCACGAGCCCGGCGGCGCTCGCCGGCTGCACGTAGCCCACGATCTTGTCGCCGCCGCTGTGCCAGATGTCCCCGGCCTGCGCCATCGCGCCCGCGTGCGCCACGAGGCTCGACGACCGCGAGACGCTGAGCGCACCCAGCCCCTGTGAGGCCCGGAACGCATTGATCGCGCCGCCGAGCTCGCCCGCGCTGAACTCCGGGACGTTGCTCGCGGGGGCGGGGGCGGGGGCCGCTGCCCCAGGCGCGCTCGCCGTGGACGTCGTCGCGCGCCGGGTCGTCGTCCGCGGCTTGGCCGCGGTCGCGGCCGCGGCCGCCTGCGCCTGCGCAGCTGCTTGCGCAGCGGCGATCCGCGCGTCCTCGGCGACCTGCCAGACACCCTGCGACGCGACGGCCGCCTGCAGCGGCGCGTCGACCGCGGCGACGGCGTCCTGGATGGTCAGCACCGTGCGCATCGGGTCCGCACCCACCACGGCCGAGGCCGCGTCGATCGATGCCTGCGCGGAGGCGAGAAGATCGGCAGCCGCCTGTGGCGCCGCGGCCAACGCCACCCGGGCCGCGTCGAGGACGACGACGCCGGCTGTGGCGGCCGCCGTCTGCTCGGCCACCATCTGCACCCGGGTCGCCGCGTTGTACTGCTCCCGCAGCATGACCCGCTCGGCGGCGTACACCCGTGCTTGCTCGGCCATGACGGCGGAGTGCGCCTCGACAGCGGCCTGAGCCGCGGCGCGCTGCACCGCCGCGACCGTCATCCCGGCTACCGCGAGCACGATCACGACGACCGCGGAGGTCGCGAGCGCGAGCCGGCGACGCAGTGGGAGCGGCAACGGCAGCACCAGCGGTGGGGCGATGAACGGGCTCCCGGGCAGCTGCGCGCCGTCGGGTTCGACGACTGAGCCCGGCACCCCTGGAGCGTCGCCTCTACCGGTCCCGCCGGCGAGGACGTAGGCCAGCTCGGCATCGAGCTCCCCGGCAGTCACCAGGTCGCGCCCGTCCGCACGGGCGTCCGGGGCGGTCGCGCGCTGTGTCGGCAGGCGGCCGTCGGTCGCAGCGGAACGGGTGGTGGTCGCCGCGGCGGCCTTCGAGCGAGGGAGACGCATGTGCGCTGCCTTTGGCTAGACGATCGATGGAAAAAGAACCCCCATGCGCACCCCAAGACAAGGGCAGCATCACCAGAAGGCATTGAGCAAATTGTCCGCGTCACTTCAGCATGAAATGTCTGAAAGATCCGGTAAATCGGAACATTTGATCTGCTATGTGCCAGGGTGCGCCCGGCATTGCGCCCCCGTGGCAGGATCGACGCCATGACTGCTCTGCCTGTCTTGCTGCCCGACGCGCCCGCCCGCCCCGTGGACGTCTGGGCTGAACGCACGGGTTCCCGCACGTACACCGGGCGCAACGCCCGGGGCGCCGAGGTCCGGATGGGACCCTCGAGCGCGGGTGCGGTCTTCACCCCGGGCGAGCTGCTCAAGGTCGCCCTCGCCGGCTGCTGCGGCATGAGCTCGGACCTGCCGCTCGCCCGGCGGCTGGGTCCGGACTACGCCGCCACGGTGCGCGTCTCGGGGGCGAGCGACGAGCTCGAAGACAGGTATCCCCACCTGCAGGAGGAGATCGTCGTCGACCTCTCCGCGCTGGCGGGGGCGGCCCTCGAACGACTCCTTGTCGTCGTCCAGCGGGCCGTCGACCAGAACTGCACGGTCGGGCGCACCCTCCTGGCGGGCGCGTCGGTCGCGCTCGTCGTCACCGACGACGAACCCACGACGGGTGGCCGCTGACATGGCCGCGAAGCGACGCAAGAAGCCCGGCCAGGAGATCGGCCCGGCTCTCGACGACCAGTCCGCCCCGCACCTGCGCCGGATGCCCGTGATCGACGCGGCGCTCGAGAAGGCCGTGACGATCCCGTCGGCGACGATCCACGCCCACGTGCAGAGCCTGCGCCGGCGCAACCCGTACGCGTCACCTGCCCAGATCATCGGTCTGCTCGAGCGGGAGTATCTCTTCGTGCTCGCGGGCGCCGGCGGCGCCGTCGGCGCGGCGGCGGCGGCGCCGTCGATCGGCACCGGGGTAGCGATGGCTCTCACCGCGAGCGACGTCGCGACGTTCTTCGCCTCGTCGGCCGCCTTCGCGCTCGCCGTCGCCAGCGTGCACGGCATCGAGGTCCAGGACACGGGCCGACGACGCGCGCTCCTGCTTGGGAGCATCGTCGGCGAGTCTGCCGTCCTGGCCGGCACCGAGGCCGAGATCTCCTCGGGCGCGTTCGCGCGGGCCGTGCTGACCCGGATGCCGACCAGCACCATCGCGCGGGTCAACCGCGTGCTCACGCAGCGGATGGTCCGCCGGCAGGCCGTGCGGCAGGGCGCGCTCGCGTTCGGTCGGCTCGCACCGTTCGGCATCGGCGCGCTGATCGGCGTGACGGGCGCCCGAGCGCTCGGGCGGACCGTGATCATGGGCGCGCGCCATGCCTTCGGGCCGCCGCCGCCGCACTTCCCGCAGCTCGTCGAGGTCATCGAGACCGGCGACGTGCCCCGCGTGATCCCGGCGTCGGGCCAGCCGCCGTTCCCGCACGACCCTGGCCGGACCGCCGGGAACGGCCTACGTCACTGACCGTTCCCGATCGGTCCTTTCGGACGGCGGGCTGCTACCAGCGGTCGTGCACGTGCGCGCGGATCGCGTCGTCGTAGATGACCCGAAGCGCGTCGAGCGTGGCGTCGTCGAGCGGCGGGAGGCCGGCGGCGGCCGCGTTGCCGCGGGCCTGGGTCGCGTTGCGCGCACCGGGGATGACGGCGCTGATCCCGGGCTGGTCGATGATCCAGCGCAACGCGAGCTGCGCCGTCGTCGCGCCGGCCGGGGTGAGCGCCGCGACGCGCTGCGCGGCGACGACGCCGATGTCATACGGCACCCCCGCGAACGTCTCGCCGACGTCGAACGCCTCGCCGTGCCGGTTGTACGACCGGTGGTCGGTCGCGGCGAACACGGTCGAGGCGTCGTACTTGCCCGAGAGCAGCCCGCTCGCGAGCGGGACGCGGGCGATGATCCCGACACCCGCGGCGACGGCGGCCGGGAGCACCTGCTCGAGGGGCTTGCGCCGGAAGACGTTGAACACGATCTGCACCGTCGCGATGTGCGGGCGGGCGATGGCGGTCAGGGCCTCGGCCACGGTCTCGACGGAAACCCCGTACGCGGCCACGCGCTTCTCGGCGACCAGCGTGTCGAGCGCGTCGTAGGTCGCCTCGCGCGAGAACACCTCAGTCGGCGGGCAGTGCAGCTGCACCAGGTCGAGCGTGTCGACGCCCAGGTTGGCGCGCGACCGGTCCGTCCAGGCACGGAACGCATCGAGCGTGTAGGCGGCCGCGACGTGCGGGTCGGCGCGGCGGCCCATCTTGGTCGCGACGGTCAGAGGGGTCGCGTCCGGCGCGCGCTGCGCGAGGAACTGGCCGATGAGCTTCTCGCTGCGCCCGTCGCCGTAGACGTCAGCGGTGTCGAGGAACGTCACGCCGGCATCGACCGCGCCGGCGATGACCGCGAGCGCCTCGTCTGCGCCGACCTCGCCCCAGTCGGCGCCGAGCTGCCAGCACCCGAGCCCTACGACACTGACCTGACGACCGGTCCGACCCAACACCCGTGATTCCATGCCTGGGACGTTACCGCGGGACCCGTGCCGCCCAGGACAGCCACCCAGGAGAGCGGTACCGGCCCGTCCGCGCGGAGCATGGGGCCGCCGGGCCCCCGAAGCCCCGCGGGAGCCGGTTCTGAGCCACCTGAGCCCCTCCTGTCTCATGCTCCGCGCGGACGGACAGACAGAACGTCCCCCCGCCGCTTACCCTGACCGCGGAGCGCCGCCGACGGGACCTCACACCGCGCCGCTGCGCCCCCCGACCACACCGGAGCCGCCATGACCCCCGCCGTCCGACCCCCCGTCGCGATCTCCCGCACGCTGCCGCTCCCGGCGGCCGACGCGTGGGACCTGCTGGCCGACCCGCGCCACCACTCCCGCTGGATCCCGCTCACGCGCGTCGAGGTGTCGGGTCCGCCGCTCGCGGTCGGCTGGCGGATCGTCGCGACCTCCGGACCGTTCGCCCGGCGCGGTGCCCCCGGGCTGCCCGATCGGATGCGGCTGGACCGGGTCGAGCCGCCGACGTCGTCGGCCGAGGGCGTCGCGGTGTTCACCAAGCTCGGGCCCCTGCTGCTCGGGACGGCCGAGGTTCGGGTCGCCCCGAGGGGAGACCGGGCGAGCCTGACGACCTGGGTCGAGGACGTCTACCTCGCGGGTCCGCTGCCGCCCGCCCTGACCCGCCGCCTGCTCGCCCCCGTGCTCGCCGGGATGGTTCG
This sequence comes from Pengzhenrongella phosphoraccumulans, assembly GCF_045689905.1. Classification (NCBI taxonomy): domain Bacteria; kingdom Bacillati; phylum Actinomycetota; class Actinomycetes; order Micrococcales; genus Pengzhenrongella; species Pengzhenrongella phosphoraccumulans. The sequence continues at coordinate 1,286,437 of NZ_CP144210.1, forward strand.
GCTGGCCCTGTGGCGCGCCGCCCGAGAGGTCGCGCGCGGCCGATCGGAACGTACGAACGAGAGGTGACGCGAGGAATCGCCGTCGGGCACGACACCGCGATCGCGACGATCCGAGGAGCCCGACACAACGCCACGACACGGGGCGCGGGCAGGCGGCGACCTACGCTGGAGTCCTACGACCTGAACCCCCGGTGCGGCACCCACGCGAGCACCCCAGCCCAGGAGGAACCATGCCGGTCGCAAGCCCACGTCACTACCTGATGTGCGAGCCGACGCACTACACCGTCAGCTACGAGATCAACCCGTGGATGGACGTCACGCGGCACACCGACCGGGACCTCGCCGTTGCGCAGTGGAACGTCCTGCGCGACACCTACCTCGGCCTCGGGCACACGGTGCAGACGATCCCGCCGCTCGAGGGCCTGCCCGACATGGTCTACGCGGCGAACGGCGCGACCGTCGTGGACGGGGTCGTGTACTCCGCGAAGTTCCACTACGCCGAGCGCGCACCCGAGGGCCCGGCGTACCAGAAGTGGTTCGCGGACCAGGGCTACCTCACGCACACCGCGCTCTCGGTCAACGAGGGCGAAGGCGACCTGCTCGTCATCGGCGACGTCATCCTGGCCGGCTGGGGCTTCCGCACGGACCGCGCCTCGCACGCCGAGCTCCAGGAGCTCGTCGGCCGGCCGGTGATCTCCCTCGAGCTGGTGGACCCGCACTTCTACCACCTGGACACCGCCCTGGCGGTGCTGTCCAGCGACTCGCCGGACCCGCAGATCGCCTACTACCCGGCGGCGTTCTCGCCCGGGTCCCGCGCGGTGCTCGAGTCGATGTTCCCGGACGCGATCCTGGCCACCGCCGCCGACGCCGCGGCGCTCGGCCTCAACGCGGTGAGCGACGGCCTGAACGTGATCATCGCGCCCGACGCCGTCGATCTCGCCGCCGCGCTGCGAGCGCGCGGGTACGTGCCGATCGCCGTGGACACCAGCGAGCTGCTCAAGGGTGGCGGTGGGGCGAAGTGCTGCACGCTCGAGGTCCGAAAAGCCGCCGTCACCGACCTGATCGGGGTGTCCCGATGACCGCCGCCCTGGAGGCGCCCACCGGCGCCGTGGGCGCTGGGGGCCACCTCGCACACAACTACCACCCGCTGCCGATCACCATCGCGTCCGGCGAGGGCGCCTGGGTGCGCGACGCCGCCGGCACGCGCCACCTCGACCTGCTCGCGGGCTACTCGGCGCTGAACTTCGGTCACCGGCACCCGGGGCTGACCGCCGTCGCGCATGCCCAGCTCGACACGCTCACGCTGACCTCGCGCGCGTTCGACAACGACCTGCTCGAGACGTTCGCGACCAAGCTGACAGCCCTGACCGGCACCGAGATGATGCTGCCGATGAACACCGGCGCGGAGGCGGTCGAGACCGCCGTCAAGACCGCCCGCCGGTGGGGCCACGAGGTTAAGGGCGTCCCGGCCGACCGCGGCACGATCATCGTCGCGGATGGCAACTTCCACGGCCGCACCACGACGATCATCTCGTTCTCCACCGACGACGACGCCCGCCGCGGGTTCGGCCCGTACACCCCGGGCTTCACGGTCGTGCCGTACGGCGACGCCGCGGCGTTGATCGCCGCGATCGACGAGGACACCGTCGCGGTGCTGCTCGAGCCCATCCAGGGCGAGTCCGGCGTCATCGTGCCGCCCGTCGGCTACCTGCCGGCCGTCCGCGCCGCGTGCGACGCCGCCAACGTGCTCCTGATCGCGGACGAGATCCAGTCCGGGCTCGGCCGCACGGGCACGACGCTCGCGTGCGAGCTGGTCGGGGTCCGACCCGACCTCATCACCCTGGGCAAGGCGCTCGGCGGCGGCATCCTGCCGGTGTCCGCGGTCGTGGGCCGCGCCGACGTGCTCGGCGTGCTCACGCCCGGGTCGCACGGCTCGACGTTCGGCGGCAACCCGCTCGCGTGCGCGGTCGGGATCGCGGTCGTCGACCTGCTCGAGACCGGCGAGTACCAGGCGCGCGCGCGGGAGCTCGGCGCCCACCTGCAGGCCCGGCTGGATGCGCTCGTGGCCGACGGCTCGCTCGCGGCGCGGCGCGGCGTCGGGCTGTGGGCCGGCATCGACCTCGACCCCGCGCGCGGGACCGGGCGCGAGCTGTGCGAGCGGTTGCTGGCGCGGCGGGTGCTAGCGAAGGACACGCACGGCTCGACGATCCGACTCGCCCCGCCCCTGATGATCAGCGCCGACGACCTCGACTGGGCCCTGGACCAACTCACGGACGCCCTCCACTAACCCCCTCCCCCGCCCAAAACCAGCTGCCGAACTCGGAGGTTTGCCTCGAACTCGGACACCACGGTGTCCTAGTTCGAGGCAAACCTCCGAGTTCGCGGGTCGCGGTGGGCCCGGTGAGGTGCGGTGAGGTAGGTAAGTAAGTGGGTGGGTGGGGTGGCGGTTAGCGGTAGAGGTCGCCGATTCCTCGGATTCTTGTGCCGGGAGGGGTGGGCGGGCCTTCCGTGCTTCGGGCGGTGACCACCATCACCGGGGCGGCCGAGTGGTGCAGGACCGCCTGGCTCGTCGAGCCCAGGAGCAGGCCGGTGAAGCCGCCGCGCCCGCGCGAGCCGACCACGATGAGGTCGGTCGCCGTGGAGAACTCCGTGAGCAGCGCGGCCCCCGTGCCGTCGAGCGCGTGCCGCTTGACCTGCACCCCCGGCAGGTCGACCAGGGCCCGGTCCACGACGACGTTGAGCCCCTCGGCGACGTCGGCCAGGACCGCCTCGTGGTCGATCGCGGCGGGCAGCCACGCGAGCGCTCCCGTGCCGGAACCCAGCGGCACACCGGCGACCGCCGTCAGCTCGGCGCCCCAGGCCTTCGCCTCCCGGATCGCCTGCCGCAGGGCCAGGTCCGAGGCGGGTGAGCCGTCGACCCCCACGACGATGCGGCGCACCGGGGCGATCGGTGCCTGTTCGACGTCGTTCGCACGCGCCGGCGGGCGGGTGGGCACGACGACGGTGGGGCAGAAGGCGTGCGCCGGGAGCGCGGACGAGACGGTGCCGAGCAGGCGGTCGGCGAACCCGCCCCCACCCCGCGTCCCCAGCACGACCAGGCGCGCCGTGCGGGACATGTCGACCAGCACCCCGGTCGCATCCCCGGTCGCCAGGCACGACGTCGCCGCCACCCCGAGCGAGTCGGCGCGCGCCTGGGCCTCGGCGAGCACGACCTTGGCGCCCTCCTGGATCGCTGTGTCGTCGAGGGCTGCGTAGCCGCCGTCGAGGGAGGCTGCGGTGAACGACGGGAGCGAGTAGGCGCACACCAGCTTGAGAGTGAACCCGTGAGTGACGGCCTCGGCGGCCGCCCAGTCGAGCGCGTGCAGACTGGCCGCGGAGCCATCCACCCCGACCAGAACCACGTTGTCGCGCGTCATGGCTGTTCCTCCCGAGACTCCCAGAGCATCTTTGCTCTAGTGTCCCTCGAAAATACCCTGCGGGAAGGGCTGGGCGTGCCAAAACCTTTGCCGATACATTCCCGTCGGTGCGGGGCTGCTCAGGCCACCAGGTAGGCAGACCAGGACGGATCCGTCCGAACTGTCGCAGCGAACAGCGCCGCCACCCCCCGCGGGGCGTGCGGGCTGAACTCGAGCTGCCACCCGAGCTCCGCGAGCAGCCGGTCAGCCTTGCGATGGTTGCACCGGGCGCACGCCGCCACGACGTTGGTCCACTCGTGCCGGCCCCCGCGCGACCGGGGCTGGACATGGTCCACGGTGTCCGCTGTGCCCCCGCAGTACGCGCAGCGGTGGTCGTCGCGCTGCAGCACCGTGCGCCGGGTCGGCGGAACCGTGCGGCGGTGCGGGACGTGCACGTACCGCACGAGGCACATCACGAGGGGCACCGGCACCGCGGACCGCTCCGAGTGCAGCAGTCGGCCGTCCGTCTCCAAAACCATCGCCTTGCCGGTCAGCACGAGCACGACGGCGCGATGGACGCTCACCACGCAGAGGGGTTCCAGGCTCGCGTTGAGCAGCAACGTCCGTCGGGGGGGCGCCACGGGCATCAGCACGATGAGCTCCAGGACCAGGTTGTCGGGCCCGTCTGGCTGACTCGGCCCGCTGTGGAGGTACAAGCGCGACAATCGTAACCGCACACCGCGTCGCCACCAGCCGGGGCCGTCTCTGGAAGGTCCCGGCCGCGGCGATGGGCGGGGCTCGCGCCCCCTACCCCGAACGCGCGACGGCCCCGGCGGCGCCTGACGCGCTACCGGGGCCGAACGTTGGGGGATCGGTCAGCTGACCCGGATGAACACCGGGTTGGACTGCCAGATGGCGCGGAACTGGACGGAGCCGCCGGGCTTCGGCGCGTCGATCTGCGTGTTGCCGCCGGCGTAGATGGCGACGTGGCCGGGGCTCCAGATCAGGTCACCGGGGAGGGCGTCCGCGCGGGAGACCACGGTGCCGACGTTGCGCTGGGCGGACGACTGCGACGTCATCGAGATGCCGAGCTGGCCGTACACGTAGGCGGTGAAGCCGGAGCAGTCGAAGCCCTCGGGGGTCTTGCCGCCCGACCGGTACGGGACGCCGACGTAACGGGCCGCGACCTCGAGGACCGCGTTGCCGGAGACCGACTGCGGGACGGGGCTGTTCGCGGCGGCCGGCACAGCGGTCCGAGCGGCCGAGCGAGACGCTGCCGCAGCGGTACGGGTGACGGGCTTGGGCTTGGGAGCGTCGACGACGACCGTGACGGCCGGGACGTCGAGCGTCCAGGAGGCGTCGGCGGCGACGGTGACGACCGGGGCGGTCTCGAGAGCGGCACGCGCCGAGGCGGTCAGTGCCGAGGTGTCGACGGCCGGGACCGACGAGGCGTTCTCGGCGGACGTCGCCGCGGTGGCCGGCGCGCCGAAGGTCGAGACGACCAGTCCGGCAGCGGCAGCAACGACAGCCGAGCGGCGGCCGACGACGGCCATCGATCCGGTTGCGGCGGTAGCGAAGTCACTCAGTGGTGTCACAGGTCGGCGCGCAGAGCGGTGCCGGGCGATGCTCACAGTCACGTGATGCCTCTCCGAACGCCTACGAGGTCAGCTGTCGGGTTCGGGTAGGAAGAGTTCACCCGGCTGATTGGGCGTCGTTACCGACGTCCGCCCAGCTTCACCCCAAGGTCACCGTCACCGGTGTCCACGAACTTGGGTCCCCCGCCCCTGCCGGCGAAGTCGTACGGAACCCCGTGCGGCGGCAGGATTAGGCGATCCGCTCGAGGGCTCCTGCGGATGAGGGTTCCGAGGAGCAAGTTGAACGTACCGGACAGGCCCACCCAATGTCACGTTTCGGTTACGGTGACGAAAGTCACACCGGGTGGGTTTGATCAGGCCTTGACGAAGATGTGCCGCGAGATCTCTTCCGGCAGATCGAGGTAGTGGTCCTTGCCGGCGGTGCGGACCGTCACGACCCCGCGGCCGCTGCCGACGCTGATCTCCGCGCCGGGGGTGACCCCCGCCTCGGCAAGGCGGCTGAGGAGCTCGGGGTCGGTCTGGACGGGCTCCCCGAGCCGCGCGACCACGGCCTGGATCGTGCCGCCGTCGAGCGGCGCGATCTGGGCGAGCGCGACGACGCCGTCGAGGAAACCCTCCGGTGCGGCCTGGTCGCCGAGCTCGGCGAGCCCCGGGATCGGGTTGCCGTACGGCGAGTGCCGGGGGTGGTCGAGGAGCTCGAGCAGGCGCCGTTCAACCCGGTCGCTCATCACGTGCTCCCAGCGGCAGGCCTCGTCGTGCACGAACTCCCAGTCCAGGCCGATGACGTCCGTCAGCAGGCGCTCGGCGAGGCGGTGCTTGCGCATGACGCGCGTCGCCTTGAGCAGCCCGGCCTGGGTCAGCTCGAGATGCCGGTCCCCCGTGACGATGACGAGACCGTCGCGCTCCATCCGCGCCACGGTCTGCGAGACGGTCGGGCCCGAGTGCCCCAGCCGCTCGGCGATCCGGGCGCGCAGCGGCACGATGCCCTCTTCGGACAGCTCGAAGATGGTCCGCAGGTACATCTCGGTGGTGTCGATCAGGTCGCTCACGGAAGGCCTCTCGGGTTGATCACGCTCTGGCCCCAGGCTACGGGGTGTTCCGGGGTGTCGTCGGGGGTGCCCACCAGGGGGTTTGCGCGGCCCGGAGGCCGGTCATGGTGGTCCGCGCCGCACGCGAGGTTAGGCTCGCGAGGTGCCCGAGCCGACTGGTAACACGCCCCCCGCCATCGCGATCCCTGCGGGGCTGCTGCCGGACGACGGGAGGTTCGGCTGCGGTCCGAGCAAGATCCGCGCCGAGCAGGTCGCCGCTCTGGCCGCGGTCGGCGGCTCGCTGCTGGGCACCTCCCACCGCCAGACCCCCGTCCGCAGCCTCGTCGGACGCATCCGCGAGGGCCTCGGTGACCTGTTCAGTCTCCCCGACGGCTACGAGGTCGTGCTGGGCAACGGCGGGTCGACGGCGTTCTGGGACCTGGCCACGCTCTGCCTGGTCCGCGAGCGCGCGCAGCACACCACGTTCGGCGAGTTCGGCGCGAAGTTCGCGACCGCCACGTCCCGCGCCCCGTTCCTCGCCGAGCCCACCCTGCGGACGGCACCGGCCGGCCAGCTCGCGCGACCCGAGCTCGAGGACGACGTCGACGTCTACGCCTGGCCGCACAACGAGACGTCCACCGGGGTCATGGCCCCCGTGCGCCGGGTGGCGGGATCCCGGGAGCAGGGTGCGCTGACGCTCGTGGACGCGACGTCGGCCGCCGGTGGGCTCGCCGTGGACATCGCGGAGACGGATGCCTACTACTTCGCCCCGCAGAAATGCTTCGCGTCCGACGGCGGCCTGTGGCTCGCGCTGCTCTCGCCCGACGCCGTCGCGCGCTCGGCCGAGCTCGAGTCGAGCGGCCGTTGGGTGCCGGAGTTCCTCTCGTTGCGCACCGCGATCGCGAACTCGCGGCAGGACCAGACCCTCAACACCCCCGCGATCGCCACGCTGGTGCTGCTCGCCGAGCAGCTCACGTGGATGCTGGACCACGGCGGGCTGGCCTGGACGGCCGCTCGGACCGCGGCCTCCGCCGCGTACCTGTACGACTGGGCCGAGGCCCGCGACTGGGCCACGCCGTTCGTGACCGACCCCGCCGCCCGGTCGAACGTGGTCGGCACGGTCGACCTGGACCCGGCCATCGACGCCAAGGCGGTCGCCGCCGTGCTGCGGGCGAACGGGATCGTCGACGTCGACCCCTACCGCAAGCTCGGCCGCAACCAGCTGCGCGTCGCCCTGTTCCCCGCGATCGAGCCCGACGACGTCCGTGCGCTGACGGCGTGCGTCGACCACGTGGTCGACCGTCTTGGCTGATCCGACCGTCTCCGCCGCCGCAATGCCCGACGCCCACGTCCCCGACGCCGACGTGCCCGAGCCAGGGCTCCCGATCGTGCCGATCGCACCGATCAAGTTTCGCCGGGACCGCGTCACGATCGCGCTGTACGCGCACTTCGTCGCGTGGGGATGGCTGCTGTACAGCTTCTCCCCCAGCATCCCGCTGCTCGCCGAGGAGCAGGGGATCACCAAGGCCCAGGCCGGCCTGCACGGGACCGCGATGGCGGTCGGCACGCTGGCCTCGGCGTTCTTCAGCGCGCGCCTGGTGGACCGGTTCGGACGACGCGGCACGCTGCTCATCGCGGTCGCGGTGCTCGTGACGGGTGTCGCGACCCTGGTCATCGGCACCACGCTGACCGTGACGCTGATCGGCGCCGGGGTGACGGCGATGGGCGGGACCCTGGTGATCTCGGCCGCGCAGCCCGCACTCTCGGTCCATCACCGGGAGGCCAGTGCGGCCGCCGTCGTGGAGGCGAACGGCGTCGGCTCGCTGTTCGGGCTCCTGGCCCCGCTGGCTGTCGGGGCGTGCGTCGCGATCGGCTGGGGCTGGCGCCCGGCGGTCGCCGTCACGATCCTGCTCGCCGCGGTGGCCGCGGTCCTCATGGGGTCCCTGCCGGGGCACGGGGCGCTCGGCTCGTCGCGCGTGCCCGCCGAGATCGCAGATCCGCACGACGTCGGGGTTCACCACACCCTGGCCACCGGGCCCGCGCCCGCACCCCGCGGCTTCTCCCGGACGTTCTGGTGCTTCTGGGTCGGGCTGCTCATCGCGGTCGCGGTTGAGAACGCGACGACGTTCTGGGCGGCCGACCTGCTCATCAACCGCACCGGGGCCGGACCGGGCATCGCCACCGGCGCGCTCGCCGGACTGCTCGTCGGCATGAGCACCTCGCGGTTCGTCGTGGGCCCGATGTCGATGCACCGCGCCCCGGAGAAGCTCCTGCTGGTCGCATTCGCCATCGCCGCACTCGGCTGGGCGATCCTCTGGAGCGCAACGGCCACCGTGCCCGCGCTCATCGGGCTCGTGGTCGCCGGGTTCGGCTACGGCGCGCAGTACCCGCTCTCGATCGCGCTGGTGCTGCGAGCCTCCGACGGGCGACCCGACAAGGCTCAGGCGCGCTCGACGCTCGGTGCCGGGGTCGCGGTGGGCGTCGCACCGTTCCTGCTCGGGGCGCTCGCCGACGAGTTCGGTTCGCACACGGCGTTCCTGCTGGTTCCGGTGCTTCTTGCGGTCGGCGCGGCCGCCGTCGCACTCGGCCTGCGCAGCGTGCAACGCGCCGCCCCTGCCGCGCGCACCTGACCCGGCAACCTCGCTCACGAGCTGGTCACGAGCCGCCGGTCCACCGACGGCAGTCGCCGGACATGGCAGTGGCCCACCGGCTGACCGGCGGGCCACTGACTACGGAGCGGGTGCTGCGACTGGTGCGGTGCTGCTACTGCACCGCACGGCGGGAGCGTGCCGCGCGGACCAGGATCAGCGCGGTTCCGGCGAACAGCAGGCCACCGGCGACGGCGACGTACGGTGCGACGTCCGAGCCCGTCAGTGCGAGCACGCGAGAACCCGACGTCGGGTTGCTCACCGCGAGGACCTTGCTCCCCGAGGCGCAGGTCGCGAGTGCCGCGGTCGGGTCGACATTGACAACCACATCCGTACCGACGACGAACTCGACGGCGGTGGCCTTCTTCGGGATCGACGCGGGCCAGTTCACCGTGCCGGTGAAGGGCAGGCCGGTCTGGACGACGTCGGAACCCCCCGGGTTGATCCAGCGCAGGTCGACGGTGGTGGCCGGGGTGCCCTCGGCTGTGACCACGTACTGCAGCTGCAGCGAGTCGGCCGGGCAGATCGGGTCAGCCTTCGCGACCCGAACCACGCACACGCTGCTCGCGCCATACCCCGTGTCCTGCTGGTCACACGCGGGGTCCTGGGCTGAGGCGGGCAAGCCGAAAGCCAGCACGGACGCAGCGCCGATAGCCAACGCTGCCAGGGATCGGGCCAAGTGCCGCATGGTCACTCCTCGGTGCACGTACGCCCCGAATCGGGCATCTCAGTACCAAGAGACTAGCGGGTCTGTCCCCTTTTGGCCTTATTGCGTGGGTGAATTCAGCCACTACCGGCAGACTGCGGTGACCAGCCCCGGGCTTGTCAGAGTAGGCGTGAGCCAGACCGGCAGCTCGGAGACCGCCCTCAGGCTCCGGAGCTCGAAGCGGTACGTGGCCCGCCCGCCCGGCGCCAGCTTGGACGTGAGAACCTCCACGGCTCGGCCGGCCTCGGACGCGGTGAGCCCGCCGATGACGCCGTCGTCCAGCCGGGCCGAGACGATCTGCCCGCCGACCGGCGCGTAGGCCGTGACGTTGGTCGCCACCCACCCGGCGGGCAGGTTCGAACCGCTGTACCCGGTGACGTACTTCGGGTAGTCGGCAATGTCCGACGGCGGGTCGTAGGCCAGGTCGAGCCGCACGGTCGCGGTCGTCGAGGCGGCATCGCAGCGCACCTTCTCGACCACGACGTCGGTGGTGAGGAAGTAGTCGACCTTGCCGGCGGTGCCGTCGTTGAGGAACACCCCAGCGGCATCGTCGGCGCCCCCCGACAGGAACGCACCGCCCGCGGACGTCCGGGCCAGCTGCGCCTGCTCCTCGGGATGTGCGGACCAGACCCGGAGCCGGTGCTTTCCGCTCGCCTTGCCGAGCTCCTCGACGACCTTGCGGGCCTCACCCTGCCCCGCGCCGACGGCACGGAAGATCGTCGCCGCGACGCCGGTGTAGAACGCATCCGCCTTGTCCGGGTCGGGCAGCCGCACGTAGGACTTGTGGAGCAGCTCGTCGAGGAAGTTCTTGGACGACAGGCGTAGCCCCCCGGGCTCGACGACCGGGCCGGTCGCCTTGAGCAGGTTGGCCACCGAGACCGCGTCCGTGGCGATCACGCCGTCGACCTCCTGGCCGGTGCTGTCGCGCCAGAACTGGGTCGCGAGCTCGGCCGTGCGCGGGAAGTCCGGCGTCATCGAGCTGTTGGCCAGCCGGCGCCCGAGCTGGTCGGTGTAGACGGTGAGCTCGTCCTCGGTCAGGGGCAGCACGGGGTCCGCAAGCTTCGGGAAGTCGGCGGTCGTGCGCTGGTCGATGAGGTCGAGCGACCCGTTGTCGGCGTGCAGCACGGCCACCGCGCCGACGATCCCGCCCGCGCTGCGCAGCTCGGCGCTGTTGAGGGACAGCAAGAGGTAGGTGCGCGGACCATCGAGCCCGAGCATCGGGGGCAGCAGCGCGGAGAAGCGGGCGGCGCTACCGAGCAGGTCCGACACCTCCGTGAGCCCGTCCTGGACCTTCTCGACCGGCCCGACGAGCGGACCGAGCAACCGCTCGGAGTCGATCTGGGCGACGGCGGCGTCGGCGTCGGCCACCGTGGCCGCCGCCTTCTCGAGCGCAGGCGCGGCGTCCGCGAGCGGGGCGAGGTCGATCCGGCCGTCCGTGCCGCGCAGGCCCTGCGCCGCACCGATGGTGTCGATCCCGGCGAGGGTGGGTTCCGCGACCCGGGCGACGTCGTCGAGGGCGGCCGAGATCGTCGCGACGGCGGCGAAGTTCGCGCCGACGAACGGCAGGTGGGAGGCGGCCCACCAGACGGGGTCGGCGGTCGCGGTGTGCGCCTTCGCCGCGTCGGCCGTCAGCTCGGGCAGCCGGCCCGCGATGGCCTGGGTGTCGACGTCGGCCAGGCTCGTCCGGACGTCTTGGACGATCCCCTCGGCGTGCACCAGTGCGGTGGCCGCCTGCCAGCCGCGGAACACGAGCCACCCGGTGGCGATCACGACGAGCAGCACGACGGCGAGCGCCACGTTGCGCCACCGGCGACGACGACGCCGCCGCGCACGCGCGCCGCCCGGGGACTGAGCGGGCAGGTCGCCGTCGGGCACGGCGCCGTCGAGCAGGTCGCCCTCGGGCACGACGCCGTCGGGCACGACGCCGTCAGGCACGGCACCCTCAGGCACTGCGCCCTCAGGCGTCGCATCGGCGGGAGCGGTCATCGCACGATCGTCACATATCGGGTAGTTCGAACCGACCTGGACCGGCCCGATTCACCCGCCCGGTTCGTGGGCCCACGGCTCAGACTCGCTCGGGATCGCGATCCGTCGCGGACGACTGCTCAAGCCCGTCGTCCGCAGCGGCGAGCTGATCGATCGCCTTGAGGTTGAGCTCCAGGCCGAGCAGCCGGGTGATGTCGGACTCGCGCGGCTCGTCCTGCGCCGCGACCCCGGGCCGGCCCGGGATGAATTCGCAGGGGTCGATCCAGTCGACGACGCCCCGGGCGGCCAGGTCGAGGAGGTTGCGCCGCGCGAGATCCTGGGTCGGACCCGATTGGTGATAACCCGCCCGGATCGCGGCGTTGGCGCCGCTCTCGGGCGCCGTGGCGCTGCGCACCGGCAGCCCGATCCGCGCGGCTCTGCTCAGCGCGCGTCGGCGCAGGTTGCGGGTCGCCCGGGTCACCCGGGACTCGAGGACCGCGCCGCCGCCGTAGGTGGTCGTGGGGAGCGAGAAGAGCCGCGGGTAGGCGTACTTCTGGATCTCCTGGTAGAGGTACTGGTCGTTGCGGTACCGCTCCGGCACGCCGAGCATGAAGTCCAACCACGGCTGGGCGACGAACGGCGTGCGGATCGTGTAGTCGCGCAGGATCCGGGTCGCGGTGTACGACCGCTGGCGCACGCCGAAGACCAGCTGGTCGGGGTACGCCATCAACTGGTCCGAACAGAACGGTTCGGGTGGCATCCCGGACGCGGGGAGGAAGTCCGCGGACACGATCCGACCCCAGCCACGCCGCAGGTGGAATGCCTGGAACTCCGTGACCGCGTCGGCCCACTCCCAGGTCTCGCCCTCTTTGGGTGAACGGAACCCGCCGGTCGCGTCCCCGCACAGGCCGTCCCAGAACACGTGCTCGCGGCCGATCCGCTCGTGCAGGAGGTAGCTGAGGTAGCGCTGCCCGAACGGGAACGGCAGGGGCACCTGGCGCGCCAGGATCGAGTCGACGAGCCCCTGCGTGGACCAGTCCACGCTCGACGACTCCAGCCGCTCGTGCCGGACACCCGCTGCGGCGGCGACCACCGCGGCGTAGTCGAAGTCCTGCTCGCCCGGCTGGCCGAAGGTCGCCGCGACGATCTGCGAGCGGTCGAACGTCTCGAGCAGCGCGGCGAGGATCATCCGGGAGTCCAGCCCGCCGCTCAGGAAGACGATCTGGTCGCCCGATCCCGTCTGCCGCGCGGCGCAGTGGGCGACGGCGGCCCGCATCGCCCGCGCGCCCTCGCGCAGCAACGCCTGCTCCGTGACCTCCCACGCTCCGCGCCGAGGCTCTCGGGACCACTCCCGAAGGAGCCCGAGGGGCTCGGGGTCCAGCGGGTCGGGGACGAACCCGTAGGCGAGGTACTGCTCGATCGTGGTCTTGTCGAACGCGAACTGACCGGACCGGTCCACCGCGCGGTGATGCGTCATCTATGACTCCCCGTTGCCCATCGCCGTCCCCCGACGACTGCCATGTGGGCCGAAACGGTAGCAATCCAGGCTCAGATCCGCAGCGGTTCTCGGTCGATCCGCCGACCCCCCTGCCAGACGGCGGCCGTCAGCGCCACCCCCGGCCGGTAGGCCAGGTGTGCGATCGACGGCGCAGCCAGCACCTGGAGGTCGGCACGACCGCCTACCCGCAACGAGCCGACGGCGTCCGGGCCGTGCTCGCGCCCCACGGCCCTGGCCCCACCCCGCGTGGCCGCCCAGACCGCCTCGGCGACGGTGAGACCCATCTGCAGCACCGCCGTCGCCACGCAGAACGGCATCGAGGTCGTGTACGACGTGCCCGGGTTGCAGTTCGTCGCGAGCGCGATGCTCACCCCGGCGTCCAGCAGGGCCCGCGCGGGCGCGAACGGCTCGCGCGTGGACAAGTCGCACGCCGGCAGCAGCGTCGCCACGGTGGCCGACGACGCCAGCGCGTCGACATCGGCGGGGGTGAGGTGGTTGCAGTGGTCGACGCTCGCCGCACCCAGCTCGACCGCCAGGCGCACCCCGCCGCCGAACCCCAGCTGGTTGCCGTGCACGCGCAGCCCGAGCCCGGCGGCGCGACCGGCAAGGAGCACCTCGCGCGCCTCGTCGACGTCGAACGCCCCCTGCTCGCAGAACACGTCGATGAAGTGGGCGTACGGGCGCACTGCCGCGAGCATCGGGCCGGTCACGAGGTCGAGGTAGTCGCGCCGGTCGACCCCGGGCGGGACCACGTGCGCGCCGAGGAACGTCACGACGTCGGCCACCTGCGCCGCGACCCGTGCCGACCGCGTCTCGGCGGCCACGTCGAGGCCGTAGCCCGTCTTCGTCTCGAGGAACGTCGTGCCCTGCGCCTGCGCCTCGCGCCGCAGGGCCGACGCCGACGCGAACAGCTCTGGCTCGGTCGCCGCACGGGTCGGACGCACGGTGGCGAGGATGCCGCCCGCCTCGTACCGTCGGCCCGCCATCCGGGCCTCGAACTCGGGCGACCGGTCGCCGGCGAACAGCAGGTGCGTGTGGGTGTCGACCCACCCGGGCAGCACGGCCCGGCCGCCGACATCGGTGCGGCGGTCTGCCTCGGGCGCCCGGGAGGCCGGTCCGATCCACGTGATCCGGCCCGCCTCGACCACGAGTGCGGCGTCAGTGCGGCGTGGGCCGCCGTCGGGGCGGTCGTCGTCGTCCTGGGTAGTCAGCTCGGCGATGCCGGTGATCAGCTCGGACGACGGCGTCGGCGGGTTCTGTGTCCATGTCACGGGCGGGTTCATCGGCGGGGTCATCAACGGGCTCTCTGGTGGCGGCTGGACGGGAGGTCTCCCAGGGCTGCGCGCAGCAGCGCGGCGGGATCCTCGCCCGACGCGAGGCGGCCGCCGTCGGCCACGATCTGGCCGTGCACGACGACGCGTCCGACGTCGCCCGCGGTGGCCACCAGGGGGAGCTGTTCGGGGGCGCACCCGACGGTCACGCTCGTGGACCGGAGCTCGACCAGGTCCGCGAGGTCGCCGACCCGCAGGCGCGCAGCGCCCAGGCCGAGGGCCTCGTAGCCATGGGTCGTCGCCGCGGCGAGCAGCTCAGCCGGGTCGAACCGGGCGCGGCGACCCGAGGCCAGCCGCTGGCCCATCTCGAGGTCCCGCATCTCGCGGAACGGGTCGACCACGGCGTTCTGGTCCGAACCGAGCGCGATCCGCGCACCCGCCCCGGCGAGGTCCCGGGCGCATCCGATGCCGTCGCCCAGGTCGGCCTCCGTCGTGGGGCACATCACCACGATCACGCCGGCCGCGCCGAGCCGGGCGACGTCTTCGTCGGTGAGGTGCGTCGCGTGGACGACGGCCAGGGGTCGGTCGAGCGCACCCAGCCGGTCGAGCAGCGCGGTCGGGGTGACACCGTACGCGGCCAGGCAGTCGGCGTTCTCCTGCGGCTGCTCGGACACGTGCACGTGCAGCGGCACGCCCGCGGGCAGGCCGGCGACGATCTCGGCGATCGCCTCGGGCGGCACGGCCCGCACGGAGTGGATCGCGGCGCCGAGGCTCACGCGACGGTCCGGGTCGGCGCCGAGCTCCTCGCGCAGCGACGTCCAGCGGCGCAACCATGCCGCGGCCGTGCCGTCGCCGAACGCGCGCTGGCCCGGCTCGAGCGGACGGTCGCCTATTCCCGCCTGCAGGTAGCACGTGTCGAGGAGCACGAGCCGGATCCCGACGTCGCGCGCGGCGGCCACGACAGCGCGCTCCATGGCGTGCGCGGGCGCATACGGCGTGCCGTCGGCGCGGTGGTGCAGGTAGTGGAACTCGCCGACCGCGGTCCAGCCCGTGACGAGCATCTCGGCGAACACGGCCCGCGCGAGCGCGTAGTACCTCTCGGGGTCCAGCACGGCGGCGGCGCGGTACATCGCCTGGCGCCAGCCCCAGAAGTCGCCGTCGTCGGCCGTGTGCGTGCGGCCGCGCAGGACGCGATGGAACGCGTGCGAGTGCGCGTTCGCCATCCCCGGGAGCACGGTGTGCAGCCCGATGTCACCGGGGGCGGGCCCGCCGTCGAGCTCGACCTTCGAGATCCGGCCGTCGGGGCCGACCTCGAGCCGGACGCCGTGCTCGCGCGCCGGGGCGGGGCCGGCCGCGGACAGCAGGGTGGCGCACCAGTAGGAGACGGGCGGGTTGCCCTCGAGGGGAGGGCTCACTGCTCGTCCATCGGCACGCGCAGCCCGCGCTCGCGCGCGACCTCCGCGGCCCGGGGGTACCCGGAGTCGACGTGCCGCATCACGCCGGTGCCGGGGTCGTTGAGCAGCACGCGGGCGATCTTCTCGGCCGCGAGCGCGGTCCCGTCCGCGACGATCACCTGCCCGGCGTGGATGCTCCGGCCGATGCCGACCCCACCGCCGTGATGGATCGACACCCAGGTCGCCCCGGACGCGGTGTTCAGCAGCGCGTTGAGCAGGGGCCAGTCGGCGATGGCGTCGGAGCCGTCGGCCATGGCCTCGGTCTCGCGGTACGGGGAGGCGACCGAGCCGGCGTCGAGGTGGTCGCGGCCGATGACGATCGGGGCGCTCACCTCGCCGTTCGCGACCATCTCGTTGAACCGCAGGCCGGCCAGATGCCGCTCGCCGTACCCGAGCCAGCAGATCCGCGCCGGCAGGCCCTCGAACGCCACTTTCTCGCCCGCGGCGGTGATCCAGCGGCGCAAGTGCTCGTCGTCGGGGAACAGCGCCAGGACGGCGGCGTCGGTGGCGGCGATGTCAGCCGGGTCCCCGGAGAGTGCGACCCACCGGAACGGGCCCTTGCCTTCCGCGAACAGCGGCCGGATGTACGCGGGCACGAACCCGGGGAACGCGAACGCGCGCTCGCACCCGCCGAGCAGCGCCTCGGCGCGGATCGAGTTGCCGTAGTCGAACACCTCGGCCCCCGCGTCGGCGAACCCGACCATCGCGGTGACCTGCTTGGCCATCGAGGCGCGGGCCCGCGCGGTGAACCCGACCGGGTCGGCGGCCGCGGCGGCGTGCCAGTCGTCCACGGTGATCCCCTCGGGCAGGTACGCCAGCGGGTCGTGCGCCGAGGTCTGGTCGGTGACGATGTCGATCGGCGTCCCGCGCGCGAGCAGGTCGGCGAACACCGTCGCCGCGTTGCCGACCAGGCCGACCGACAGCGCACGGCGCGCCGCCTTCGCCGCCAGGACACGGCCGACGGCGTCGTCCAGGTCGTGGGCGAGCTCGTCCAGGTAGCCGTGGTCCAGGCGGCGGCGCAGGCGGGTGACGTCGACGTCCACGATGAGCACGACGCCGTCGTTCATGGTGACCGCGAGCGGCTGCGCGCCACCCATCCCGCCGGCACCCCCGGTCAGGGTGAGCGTGCCGGCGAGCGTGCCGCCGAACCGTTTCGCGGCGACCGCGGCGAACGTCTCGTAGGTGCCCTGCAGGATGCCCTGGGTGCCGATGTAGATCCACGAGCCGGCGGTCATCTGGCCGTACATCGTCAGGCCGAGAGCCTCGAGCCGGCGGAACTCCGGCCAGGTCGCCCACTCGCCCACGAGGTTCGAGTTGGCGATGAGCACGCGCGGGGCCCACGGGTGCGTGCGGAAGACGCCGACCGGCTTGCCCGACTGCACGAGCAGCGTCTCGTCGTCCTCGAGGGTCGTGAGCGTGGCGACGATGGCGTCGTAGGCGGCCCAGCTGCGGGCGGCCCGGCCGGTGCCGCCGTACACGACGAGCGCGTCCGGGTGCTCGGCGACGTCGGGGTCCAGGTTGTTCATCAGCATCCGCAGCGGGGCCTCGGTCTGCCAGCTCTTGGCCGTGAGCGCGCTGCCGCGAGGGGCGCGGACGGGTCGGGGTCCGTGCTCAACGGCCATGGTGGGTGCCTCCCGGGCGGGGTCGTGGGTGGTCAGGGATCGCCGACGCGTCAGAGCAGCTCGCCGATGCGGGCGCGGGCCGCCGTCAGCAGGTCGCCAGACAGCACGGCGGCCGTGACGGCCTCGATCTCGGGCGAGAGGAACCGGTCGCCCCCGGGGCCGGCGACGTCGCGCCGCACGCGTTCGACGACGGCGCCCGTGCCCGCGGCCGGGGTCAGCGGCGCGCGCAGGTCCAGCGCCCGGGAGGCGGTCATGATCTCGATCGCGAGCACGCGCGTCAGCCCGTCGATCGCGATGCGCAGCTTGCGCGCGGCGGCCCAGCCCATCGACACGTGGTCCTCCTGCATGGCCGACGACGGGATGGAGTCGACCGACGCCGGTGCCGCGAGCCGCTTGAGCTCGGACACGATCGCGGCGGCGGTGTACTGCGCGATCATCAGGCCGGAGTCGACGCCGGCGTCGTGCGCGAGGAACGGGGGCAGGCCGGCGCTGCGCGCGGGGTCGAGCAGCCGGTCGGTGCGCCGCTCGGACATGCTCGCGACGTCCGCGACGACGATCGCGAGGAAGTCGAGCACATAGCCGACCGGGGCGCCGTGGAAGTTGCCGCTCGACTCGACGCGCCCGTCGAGCGTGACGACGGGGTTGTCGATCACCGAGGCGAGCTCACGGTCGGCGACCAGCGCGGCGTGGTCGAGCGTGTCGCGCGCGGCGCCGTGCACCTGGGGGGCGCAGCGCAGCGAGTACGCGTCCTGCACGCGGGTGCAGTCGGGGCCGCGGTGGCTCGCGACGATCGGGGAGCCGGCCAGCAGGACCCGCAGGTTGGTGGCCGACGCGCGCTGGCCGACCTGCGGGCGCAGCGCGGCGAGGTCGTCGGCGAAGACGGCGTCGGTCCCCAGCAGCGCCTCGACGCTCATCGCGGCGGCGACGTCGGCGTGCGTGAGCAGGGCGCGCAGGTCGTGCAGCGCGAGGCTCAGCATGCCGAGCATGCCGTCGGTGCCGTTGATGAGGGCGAGACCCTCTTTCTCGGCGAGGACGACCGGGGTGAGCCCGGCCGCGCGCAACGCGTCGGCGGCGGGCACCTCGGCGCCCGACCGGTCGCGCACGGTGCCCTCGCCCATGAGCGCGAGCGCGCAGTGGGCCAGCGGGGCGAGGTCGCCGGAGCAGCCGAGCGACCCGAACTCGCGGACCACCGGGGTGATCCCGGCGTTGAGCAGCGCGGCGTAGGCGGTCACGGTCGCGAGCCGCACGCCGGTGCGACCGGTCGCCAGGGTCGACAGGCGCAGCAGCATCAGCGCCCGGACGGTCTCGCGCTCGACCTCGGCGCCCGACCCGGCCGCATGCGAGCGGATGAGGCTCTGCTGCAGCTGGGCGCGGCGCTCGGGTGCGATGAAGGTCGTGGCGAGCGCGCCGAAGCCGGTCGAGATGCCGTAGTGCGGCACCGGGTCGGTCGCGAGCCGGTCGATGAGGGCGCGCGACTCGGTGATCGCCCGGGAGGCGAGGTCGTCGATGCGGACGGCTGCGTCCAGGCGAGCGACCGAGACGACGTCGGCCACCGACACGGGTCCGATCCCGACGACGACGGGCGGGACGAGCCGAGCCGGATACGCGGGGGCAGCGTCGCCCTGACCGGAAGACATCCCCCATTGGACTGCATCCACACCCAGATCGTCGCAGAACACGCCCTCGGCCCGGCACGGCGCCGCGCAGCGCGCCGAACCGCGAGCTGTGGTCGTGCCGGTCACCCGAACCGCGACCACTTCGCGGGGTTCGCGTTGTTGGGCTCGGGGGTTCAGTACGTTGTGCGTCTGACTAGATCGGGTTACTGTCTAGTTGTGTCCGATAGCGGGTGGCCCAGCGAGTGGTTGCGCGGCGTGCTCGAGCTGTGCGTGCTCCGCGTGCTGGCCGACGGCGCGACGTACGGGTACGCCGTGGCGACCCGGCTCGCGGACTCCGGGCTCGGCACGGTCAAGGGTGGGACCTTGTACCCGCTGCTGATCCGGCTCGAGAACGCCGGGCTGGTCACCGCGCACTGGCGGGCCGGCGACGGAGGACCCGGCCGCAAGTACTACGAGCTCACCTCCCGCGGGCGCGCCGAGCTCGCGAGCACCGCCGACCGGTGGGCCCGCTTCACCGCGCTGACCGGCGAGATCCTCGCCAACCCGCCGACGTCGACCATCCCCGCCAGCACCGATGCCAGCACCAGAGAGGTTGCGCCATGAGCTCACCCGTCGACAGCCGCAAGGGTGCGTCCGATTTCACCCTCGAAGGTCGACTCGCCCCGCACGTCGACGGGACCTGGGCCGAGAACTTCGTGCTCGAGCTGCGCCTGCTCGGCGTGTCGGGAGACGACATCGGCAGCGCGCTGAGCGAGGTCGAGTCGCACTGCGCCGACAGCGGCGAGAGCGCTCCGGACGCCTTCGGCGACGCGATCACCTACGCGCGCAGCCTCGATCTGCCCGGGACCGACGACGTGTCCGCTCGCGTCGCGCTGCGGGAGTTCGCCCCCACTGCGGTCCAGTTCGCCGGGATGTCGCTGCTGAGCTGGAGCTTCGACCCGATGCTGCGCGGCCGACCGCTCGAGTTCACGGTGGGGTTCCTCGTGGGCGCGCTCGTCACCGCGATCGCCTTGACGGCGGTCGTCCGCTTCGCCGATCCCGCGCTGCGTCTGCTCGTACGCCACCCTGTCCGTGCCGGACTCCTGCTGGCCGGCTGGATGTTTGTCGTCATCGGGGTCGGCGTCGCCGCTCTGCTGCTCTGGGACGTGCCGATCTGGCGGGTCGGGGCGGGCTGGGGCCTCGCCGCGGGAGCCGGTCTGCTCGCGGCGGGCGTCGGGTGGGCGCTCGTGCGGATCCGGGCAGGCCACGGGCTTGACGACAAGATCACGTCCCCGCTCGCCCCGCTCCCCCCGGCGCCGACGCGGCTGGGACGCCTGATCGAGAGCCCCCTGTTCGCCACCCTGACCGCCACCGCGATGTTCCCGGCGGGCACGGTCTTCCTGCTGCTGCTCTCGCTGCTGCTCCACGCGATGACCACCTGACCCGCCCCACCACCGACCGCCCCACAGCCCGACGCCCCACCTCCGAGCGCGCCGCCCGCCGTCGAACCCCGAGCTGTGGTCGTCGCACGGGGGCTCAGGACGACCACAGCTCCGGGTTCGCGGGCCTGGGTCGCGGTCAGGTCGGACGGGGGGTCGTCAGGCGGGTTCGAGTCGGGGTGTCCGGCTCCGAGGGGACCATCCGCGGGTTGCGGATGCCGCGGGAGGCGAAGGCGTCCGTGATCCTGGACTCGGTCACGGTCCAGCGGCGGTTCACGTCGTCGGACAACAGCACGATCGACCGCCAGCCGAGGTCCTCCATCTGCTCCTTGCGGTGGATGTCCTTGGCGTACTGGAATCGGTCGGTGCGGTGGTGCTCGCCGTCGTACTCGATCGCGAGCCGCAGGGTGGGCCAGCACAGGTCGGGCCGCGCGATCCAGCAGCCGCGATCGTCGAAGAGATCCGCGCCGACGCGGGGACATGGGAACCCCGACGCGACGAGCTTCAGGCGCACCCGCGTCTCCATCGGCGAGTCGACCAGGTGCCGCGCGAGCCCGAGCGCTCGACGAAGCGCGCGGCACCCCCGCCGACCCGCGGCTCGGTCGAGCGCGACGGTGAGGTCGGACGTCGTTGTGCGCGGGTACGGAAGCGAGAGGATCGCGTCGGTGAGGATGACCAGGTCCGTCAGCCCGAGCACGGCGCCCAGATCCGCCCAGGTGCGCGCGACCGTGGTGACGGGCAGGTCGCGGCACCGCGCGACGTCGTCGGGCCGGATCCCCTCGTGAGTGGTCAGCGCACGCGCGTGGATCACGGTGCGTCCAGCCGGCCCGCTGACGTGCGCGGGCGCCGCCGGATCGATCATGCGTGGCAACGGCAGTCGCCAGAGGGCGGCGGCGGTGGCGTGAGAGAACGCGGCGTCGTCGGGCAGGACGAGGCCGATCGCCCGGCAGCGCGCCGCGAGATCCCCGGCATGTTCGACCGGCATCCGGACGCCCCGCACCGGCGCGACGAGCGACGGGTTGCGCAGCCGCCCGCGACTCACTCCCGCGGCGAGCGCATCGGCCACGCGAACGGGGCCGATGACGGCGTCGGGCAGGGAACTGGCTAGGCGGCCCGGCGCAGGCCCGCGAACGGGATCGGGAGGGTAGGTGGGGTTCTGCGGCAGGTGACTGGGCGGATTCATAGGACCGGACCCTGCCGCCGGTCCAGGAGATCCACCGGCGCGGTCCCCTCCCCGGTGGACACGGCGCGAGAAACCGAACCTCGGGTCGGCTCGAGCACACACCAACCGCGCACCAGCCGCCCGCGGGCTCCGCGAACCGGGAGCTGTGGTTGTCCCCAAGGAAACCGCAGCGCCACTTCTCGGGGTTCGCGCGCAAATCGGCGAAGAACGTGCGGCGGTCGGGCGGGACGGAGCCGCAGAGCGCGTCGGGCCATTTCGGGGCGGCAGGGCGGTTCAGCGGCCGCGAACTGGGAGAAGGGGTTGTCGGGGGGAGATCCGGGGGGACCACTTCTCGGGGTTCGCGGCGCTCCGCGGCCGGCGGGGTCAGGCGGGGTGGGTCAGGCGGCCGTGGTCGCGTCTTGGAGCTCGCGTTCGCGGATGCGGAGGGCCGCGTCCGCTCGGGCGGCCAGGTCGGCGGCGGTGCCCGGCAGGGGTTCCGCGTCGAGGTAGGTGATCTGCAGGTGCGGCCGGTGCACGTGGTAGCGCACCTCGAGGTGCCAGTGCCGCATGGCCCACACGGCCGCACCGCTCGCCACCAGCAGCGACGCGATCGCGCCGATGCCGATCGCCCAGCGCGCGCCGTAGGTCTCGCCGATCCAGCCGACCAGGGGTGAGCCGATCGGCGTCGCGCCGAGGAACACGATCATGTACAGAGCCATGACGCGCCCGCGCATCGAGGGGTCGGTGGTCGTCTGGATGGTCGCGTTCGCCGCCGTCATCATGGTGAGCGACGCCAGCCCCACCGGGATGCACGCGACCGCGAACGTCGGGTACGTCGGCATGAGCGCCATGATCCCGTCGGCGATCCCGAACGCGAACGCCGACCCGATCACGAGCCGCACGCGCGGTTGCTCGCGCCGCGCGGCGAGCAGCGCCCCGGCGAGCGACCCGATCGCCATGATCGACCCGAGGATCCCGTACTCCCCCGCGCCCTTGCCGAACTCCGTCCGTGCCATCAGCGCGCTCGTGAGCTGGAAGTTCAGTCCGAACGTCGACACGACGCCGACGACGACCATGATCACCAGGATGTCGCTGCGCCGCCGCACGTACCGGATGCCGGCGCGGATCTGACCCTTGTCCCGCACCACGCGCGGGGCGGGCCGCAGCTCGCGGGTACGCATCTGGGTCAGCGCGAAGATCGTCGCCGCGAACGAGAGCCCGTTGATGAGGAAGACCCAACCGGTCCCGACCCAGGCGATCATCAGCCCCGCAACCCCGGGGCCGATCAGGCGCGCGGCGTTGAAGGACGCGCTGTTGAGCGCAACGGCGTTCGGCAGCCGGCTCGCGGGCACCATGTCGGCGACGAAGGTCTGCCGGACCGGGTTGTCGATGGCCGACACGCAACCGAGCAGCGTCGCGAACACGTACACGTGCCACAGCTCGACGTGACCCGACATGGTCAGCGCGCCGAGCCCAAGCGCGAGCAGCGCCAGCAGGGACTGCGTGACGATGATCAGCTTGCGGCGGTTCACCCGGTCGGCGAGCAGGCCGGCCCAGGCCGACAGCGCGAGCACGGGCAGGAACTGCAGCGCCGTCACGACGCCGACGGCGACGCCCGACTCGTTCGTGAGGACGGTGAGCACGAGCCAGTCCTGGGCGACGCGCTGCATCCAGGTGCCGACGTTCGCGACGAGCGCACCGGCGAACCACAGCCGGTAGTTGAAGTAACGGAACGAGGAAAAAGTAGGACTCATGTAGTGGCAATACTCCGGAGGATCTCGGTGGCTTCGGCGAGCGTGGCGCGCTCGGCCAGGGTCAGACCCGCGAGTCTCTTGGCGAGCCACGCGTCGCGTCGCCGCTTCGTCTCGCGCACCTCTTGCTCGCCCGCGGCGGTGATCGTGACGAGCACCTGACGACGGTCGGTCGGGTGCTCGCTGCGCGCCACGAGCCCGGCCTCGACGAGGGCCGCCACCGTGCGCGTCATCGACGGCGGCTGGACGTGCTCGCGCTCGGCCAGCACGCCGGGCGTGAGCGGCCCGAGCTTGGCGAGGCCGTGCAGCACGGAGTACTGCGCGTCCGTGATCTCGGTGCTGCTGCGCTCCATCCGGACGCGCCGGGCGGTCCGGAGCAGCGCGATGCGGAGCTCACCGGCGAGCGTGCCGGGGCGGCACTGAGAGGGCTTCACGGCCGACGACGACGGCGCTACGGCCGGGACTGGTGCGGTGATGCTGGGCATGTCCTTAGCCTACGTCATTACCTTAGGTAACGAAACTGAAGGGTGGGCGGCGTAGGAAGAAGTACCCGTTTGCCACACAGCGTCCGCGGTTGTTCGAGCGGTCGCAGCGCCCGACGGAGGCCCGCTAGCTGCCAGCCGTCTGACCGGACCATCCCCGCGCCGACCGCCTACTCTCGTCCCATGATCGATCCGTTCCCCGCCCAGCGACGCGGGCTGAGGTGGGCCCTGCGGCCTACACCGTGGTCGTCGCGGTGGTCCTCGGCTGGCGCACCCCGACGACCCCGGTCGTCGATACGCTCGCCGTGGTGTCCGAGCAGGTGCGGGCCATCGGAGCGGAGGCCTGGCTCACCGATCCGCGCATCGAGTTCCTCGCAAATGTCGCGCTGTTCGTACCGTTCGGACCTCTGCTCGCCGCCGTCCTACGCCCGACCCGGTGGTGGTGGGCGGTGGTCGTCGGCTTCGGCTACTCGATCACCGCCGAGATCGCGCAGGCGATCTGGCGTCCGCAGCGGTCCGGGACGGTGAGCGAAGTCGTCGCGAACACACTCGGCGCGCTCGTCGGGGCAGGCGTCACGGTACTGATCGCTCGCAGGTTGTCAGGGGCGCTGGAGTTGTCAGGGGCGCAGGAGCACGAACGAGCAGACCAGCTCGCCGCGGTCGAGTGCGCAGCCGACGCCGACCTCGGTGAGCCGCGGGGCGACGAGTCCATCGCGGAGATCCCCTGAGGCCAGCCACCCGGCCACGACGTCGCCCGGCGAGGCGGAGCCGCGACTGACGATCTCGGTCGCCCCGGGTGCCGAGGCGCACGCGGCGAGCAGCTCGTCCACGGACGCCCGGGTGACGTCCACCTGACCGACAAGGCTCGTGGCACGACCGAGTGCAACCGACTGGGCGCACTCGGACCCGACCAGCGGCGCCAACCCCGCGGCGACCCGCGCCTCGTTCACCTCCTCGACCAGCCCAGCCGCATAGGCGACCGGGTCGCACGGGTCCACCGCGGTGGGGGCCTGCGGAGCGACGACGCCCGAGGCTTGCGGGGCTGCAGCTTCGGCAGCAGGATCGGCCGCAGGTTCGGCTGCAGGCTTGGCCGCCTCCGGCTCCTGCGCGGGAGAGCCGGGCGGAGCCGCCGGAACAGAACAAGCGGAGTCGGTGACCGGGTCGGTCGACGGATCGGTGACCGGGTCGATCACGGGATCGGTAACGGGATCGGTAACGGGATCGGTGGCCGGGTCCGTCACGGGATCGGTCGACGGGTCCGCGGACGTCGAGGGGGCAGCCACGGGGCCGGGGACCGGATCGGTCACCGGTTGGGTCACTGGCTCACTTGCCGGGACGGTCACCTGTTCGACGACGGGAGGCACGACCACAGGCGGTTCGACGACCGGCGCGGGCGCGGGACTGCTGGGCGGTGCGACCGCTCCAGATCCCCCGGCGCCGCCGACCGTCACACCGTGCCGATACGCCTCGGCGAGCCCGAGCACCCGCAGCCCGTACGGAACGCTGTGGTTGTAACGCATCAATGCCGCGGCAGCGCCTGCCGGGTCGCCCACCCGGGAGTCGCCGGCGCACAGGTAGTGGGCCGCGGCCAGGGCGGCGTCGTCGATGTCGTGCGGGTCGGCGACCCCGTCACCGTCACCGTCGACCCCGGAACGCGCCCAGGTTCCCGGGATGAACTGCAGCGGGCCGACCGCGCGGTCGAACACCACGTCACCGTCGAATCGGCCGCCGTCGGTGTCGAGGATCCGCGCGACGCCGGGTCGGCCATCGAGCGGGATCCCGATGATCCGCGGGTGTGAGACCCCGTCGGCCCCGATCGTCGCCCCTCCGTACCGCCCGTGGTTCGACTCGACGCGACCGATGCCGGCGAGCAGCGCGAAGTCGAGGCCGCAGGTGGGGTCGCTCACCGCGACCGCAGCGGCGGCGGCCCGATAGGCCCGCAGGGCGGACTCGGGGATGTCCCCGCTGCCCGGCGCCGCGGACGATCCGGAAGTGCCCGCCCCGCTCGACCGTCCAGCTGGCGACGACGCCGTCGACGACTGCGCCGCCGAGTCCTGCGCGTCCAATGGCTGCTCTGAAGACGACCCCGCCGCGAGCCGCGCCGTCGACGGCAGCGGCTCGATCTGCAGCGTGTCGCCCGGTTCCACGACCACCTGCCGGCCAGACGCCACCCCTGCCTCGAGCGGCCCCAGGGCGGAACCCACCCCCGAGGCCGACGTCGCCATCGACACGACCACGACGGTCACCAGCGTCCAGGCCACCCGCCTGCGCTGCCGGCTGCTCCCACGAGTCATGCTCGCCCTCCCGCTGACGCCTTCCCCACAACGTGTGTGTTGCGAGACGCCTCCGACTTTCGCTCCCGAGCGTCAAGCCTGCGTGAAAAACGCGGCGAGCGCATCGCAAGCGTCACTTTCCCGTCACAGAACCCCACCCGCGGCAGGGGCTCCGGTGAGGAAGTCCCGGGCCAGCCTCGCCCGACCTCCCTCACCGGAGCCCTCTCGCCGGCCCCTGTTCTGGGAACCCCTGGGACGACCTCAGTCGTCCTGGGAACCGCTAACTAGCGCTTGACGCACGGCTTCAACGCCACCGTCTGCACGGCGATGTTGAGGCTGCCATCCGCGGCGCTGCCCCACGCGTACACGATCGTGTTGGTCCGCTTCGCGACCGTCACGTCGGCCGGCCCGATCACCGGCGCCGTCGTCCCCGCGAGCGCGACGGCGGCCGAGTAGGTCCCGACCGGGAGCTTGAGCTTGGCCTGGTTGCCGTTCGTCAGCCCGGCGATCGCCACGGCGCCGTTAGCGAGCACGTCCACGGCAGGTGCGGCCGCGACGTGCCGCACCGTCAGTCGACCCTGACCGCGCTTGACGGCGGACTGGTCGTTCTTGAACAAGGTCGCCGTCGGCGTCCCCGATTCCGACAGGTGCGCCACCGCCGTGTAGCTCTTGCCCCGCTTCAGCGTGAGGTCCACCGGCCCGATGATGGGCGCGCTCGCGTCGAGCGCGTCCGCCCCCGTGATGGCCACGGAGTAGGTCCCCGCGGCGAGCTTCAGCGGCCCCGCGAGGGTCCCGGGGGTGAAGTTGTCGAGCGTGAGCGCGCCGTTGACGTAGACGTCGACGACCACCCCGGGCACGCCGTGCAGCACCGAGAGCTCGGCCGTTCCCCGCCCGGTGGCTCGGCTGTCCTGGGCCTGAGCTGGGGCGATTCCGGTGAGGGCGAGCAGCGCCCCGGTTGCGACTGCGATCACGAAGGACTTGCGCATGGTTCCTCCTGCTGGTCGTGGACGGCGGAGCCCCATCGCCCCGCTCACCCCCACTACCGCGCCCGACGTCGACTCGGATGCACCCTGGCAGGATCTCAAGGGCGACCCACCTGCCTCACGGTCCGAGGTACACCTGCGAGCACAGCATCTCGCCGCCGTCGAGCACGCAACCCACCCCGAGCTCGGTCAGGTCCGGGTCGAGCAGGTTGGACCGGTGCCCCGGCGACGCCATCCAGGCCGCCATGACGTCGGCGGGCTCGGCGGCCGCCCGGCTCAGGTTCTCTGCCGCGGTCGTCGACGGCGCGCAGTCCGAGATCACCCCGGTCAGCGGCGCGTGGGTCAGCTCCGCGGCCCCGACCAGCGCCTCCGCCCGCTGCGCCGCGGCCGCCTGCGCGCACGACGACGCCACGACCGCCGGCAGCCCGGCGTCGGCCCGCACCGCGTTGGTGCGTGTGAACAGCTCGCCGGCGAACGTCGCCGGATCCCGCGGGCCCAGCGTGTGGGCCGCGGCGTCCGACGGCGGCTGGGTGCCCACCACTCCCGTGCCCGACGTCGAAGGCGCCGTCGTCGGCCCGACCGAGCAGCCCGAGAGGACCGCGAGCCCGGCCAATAGCCCCGCCGCGAGCCGTGCCGCAAAGAGGACTGTTCCCACGCTTCATAGTATTCGGGACCCCTCCACACGCCCGGGGGCATCGCCCGTGGGTGGGTTCGCCGGATCGGGTTGAGTTCGCCGGTTGAGCCCGGCGAACTCAACCCGATCCAGCGAACTCATGGGGTCCATCGGCCAGAGGCACGTCGCGCGTGCCGGTGCGGTCGTCCTGTCGGACGTCCCGCCGGGCCGGACGGCCGTCGGCAACCCGGCCCACCTCGTCTGAACCCCGCACCTGCCCGACGGCGGCGGCGCCGTCGGGCAGCAGGTGCGGACCGATCAGTCGGCCCGGTGGCTCGAGCCCCGCGCGGACCGCCCGGCCCGCCGGCGCGTGAACACGGTCGCCGCACCACCGAGCGCCAGCAGGGCGATCGCCCAGCCGACCAGGTCCTGCACGTTCGCGCCTGTGGCTGCGAGCACGGCGCCAGCGAGGCCGTGCGCGCGGGCCGGGGTCGCCGCCCGGACGGGTGCTGCCACCGGCGAAGCGCCCGTGGCTCCGGGCGTCGCAGGGACGGGGGTCGTCACCGGCGTACCGCCCGTGGCTCCGGGCGTCGCCGTCACCGTGAGCCGCGCGGTGTCGTCGGACGCCGCGAACGTCTCGCTCGTCGCCTCGATGGTGGCGCTGATCGCCCAGTCGCCTGCGGCGAGGTCCGCCGGCAGCGCGAACGTGAGCACGCCCTCGGCGTCGGTGGCGGCGCTGCCGGCGTCGACCGTCACTCCCGGCCGCGTCGCGGTGAACGCCACGGGCGTCTCGGTGACCGGCGCGGAACCGCCGTCGCCGTCGGGCAGCCGGACGGCGACCTGGGCGGACGCCTGCACGCCGTGCGCGACCGAGGCCGGCACGGTCACGGTCACGACGGGCTGGCCCTTGCGGGTCGGCACCTCGCCCGAGCCGTCGGCCGCGGCGAGAAACCCGTCGCCGGAGTAGGAAAGGTAGAGCGCGGTCGACCCAGCGGGCAGCGGCGTCGCAAGGTCGAGCGAGCCGGTCCCGTCCACGAGGTCGACGGTCCCGAGATCGGCGCCGTCGGTGTCGATGCGGACGGTGCCCTCGGCGACGTGCCCGGCGACCTCGCCGACGTCGACAACGAGGGCCTGTTTCTGCCCCACGACGAGCTCGGCCGGCTCCGGGGAGACGGTGACGCTCGCGAGCGCCCGGTCCACCTCGACGTCGGACGGCTCGCTCTCAGACGGCTCGACCAGGTCGTCGCCCGAGTAGGCGAGCACGACGTTGTGGGTGCCGGGCTCGAGCGTCGCAGGTAGCGCGAGCATGGCGGTCCCCAGCCCGGAACCACCGGCGTCGACGGTGACAGTCCCATTGGCGATCTCCACGCCGCGGTCGGTCAGGGTGACCTCGCCGGTCGGGTCAGCCTCGGGGCTCGCGTTGACCTGCACTGTCATCGAGCCCGCCGTGCCGAAGGTGAGGTCGGGAGCTTCGGTCACGGTGAGGCTGCTGGGGACCTGCGCCACCGCGAAGTCGGCGCTGTCGGAGGAGGACGCGTACTCGTCGTCGCCTGGGAACTCGGCGGTCACCGTGTGACTCCCCGGGGCCTGTACGCCGAGGTCGAAGCGGAGCAGACCGTCCTCGAACGTCTCAGCGACGGTGGCGCCACCGTCCACGGAGAGCTCGACCTGCCCGGTCAGGCCGGGCGGGACCTCACCCTCGCCGCCGTCACTGCTCTCGAGGTCGGTGGCCACGGTCACTTCACCGGTCACCGCGGTGCCGTACTCGAGGTCCGCGCTGTCGAGGAAGACGGCGGTCGTGGTGGTCGGGCGGTCGTCGCCGCCCCAGCCGGCGAGAGCCATCGCGGGCGCCACGCCGATCCCACCGATGACGGCGACGGCCGCCGCCAACGCGACGAGCGGACGAATCGAGCGCGGATTGACCACTGGTGCCCCCCTGTGCCCCCCGGAGGGGTGAATGTCCTGATGATGCTCAGGTGAGGCTTCCATGCAGTCGAGCAGCGCGGTCTATCCCGAGGGTCTGAAAGGTGTGATCTAAGCCACACTGGGGCACGGTGGGCTGTTTCGCGGACCGCCCACGCTCACACAGCACGCGGGCGAAGTCCGGCCTCGCGGGGTGAAAGTGCGGCCTGGCTCACCCAGTTGGCGCAGCCCGCCAGGGCTGGCTGGACCTGGGCTAGGGCTGCACGGAGTGCAGGCCGACCGGAAAGCGTGACAGCGGCGACGGCGCGGCCGCCCAAGCCGATCGGGGCCGCGTGAGGGCCACGACCTCCCCGGGGTCGCCGCCGGAGATCAACCACAGCCGCGGCGACAGCGCCTCGCCGTCGACCGCCAGCCCGGTCACCGGAGTGGTCATCCACGCCTCGACCTCGAGCGGAGGCTGATCGGCGGGGAGCGCCGCCAGGACCTCGCGCAACCCAGGAAGGGGCTCCTGCTCCTCGAACTGCCACGCCGGCAGCAGCTGGCTACGCCCGATGGACTTGGCGTACAGGCCGCCGAGGGCGATCATGCGGCGTACCCGCGACGCCTCCCACCCCAGCATCTGGGCGACCTGCGCGGTCGTCCGGCTGGTCGCGACGATCCGCCCCCAGTCCGTCACCGCCCGGACCGCGGACACCTCCGCACCCGGGGAGAGGACGACGTCGTCGCGCACGGTCAGGTGGACTGCGGTGTCGGGCGCCTGCCGGGCGTGCACGTCGGCGTGGGTCTCGGTCACTGCGGTACGCATCAGGTCGACGAATTCGCGTTCGGACAGGTCGCTACCCATCTCACGCAGGAATTCGGTGGTCACACTCATGGAGAACCTCCACGGACCATCGTAGGCCGGTGCGCGATGACCTGCGCCGAGGGTCCACGGCCACGCGGCTGACCTGGCTGTGGGCGCCTCTAGCGGCGCTGGCGCAGCCGCTCCACGAGGAACCCGCCGAACGGCGTCACCAGGAGGAGGATCACGAACACCCACGCCCACTCCCGCAGCCGGGGCACCAGCAGGCACACCGCCAGCACGCCGATCAGGAGGAACGCGACGCGAATCCCGCGCACGGGACTGCGGTCCGATCCGGTGCTCTTCGGCATCGCCACTCCCTGGTCGGCACGGGTCCTGCCCGTGAGGTTAGCCGCCCAGAACCTCGACCAGCGCAGGGTTGAGAGACAACTCAGGCTTCGTCGCCCGCACCAGCGTCGTAGGACCCCCGCGGCGGCAGCTCCTGCAGCGTCCAGGTGTTGCCGTCGGGGTCGGAGAACGAGGTGAAAGACCCCCACGCGAGAGTCACGACCTCGGTCGCCTCGACCCCACGTTCGACCAGTTCCCGCCGGGCAGCCTGCGCGTTCGTCACTACGGCCTGGATGCTGTTCTGCGTCCCGGGCGTCATGTCGGTGATCCCCTCCCCGAATGCGATCGAGCACGCGGACGACGGCGGCGTGACCTGCACGAATCTCGTGAGATCGTCCACCCTCGCCTGCATGTCGAGATGGAATCCGCACTTGTCGACGTAGAACCCGATCGCCCGGTCGACATCGGTCACGGGCACGAAGATGAGCTCGATCCTGCACTCCATGGGAACCTCCGATCGGCGCCGCCAGGCCGGACGCCAGGCGGCATCGGACCATCGTGGCGCGAGCCACCGACATCGGAACCACAGTGAGGGGTGGGCTCCAGACCGACGCTCAGGCCGCGGTGGTCACCGGCTCCGTGGCGGTAGCGCTCGCCTGGATGTTGACGACGAGCCGGAAGGTCCCGCGCAGCAGCAAGCCGAACCCGCCGACGGCGATGATCGCTCCAAGGCTCTGCCCGAGTGCGGGCTCACCGAGGCGATCGCTTTTCAGGAGGGGCCCAAGCTGGCCGGCCCGGTACAACGTGAGCCCGACCGCCAGGGTGAGCATGCCCCCGGCGAAGTACAACGCCGACGGCGCCACGCGCCGCGCGGAGCTCGCCAACCGGGAGTGCGCCGCCAGGGCTGCCGCATCGACCGCACGCGCGAGCCGATACACCCCCACCACGGTGGCCGCCAGACCGATCAGGGAGAGCACCGCGCCGACGATGAGGGCGCCACGCCAGTCCGACTCCGAGCTCAGGAACGATGCCGGAATGACGAAGGTCGCCGAACGCTGGGCCCCGAGCCACGTCTGCTCACCAGCCAGGAAGACCACCTGTCCGACCGCCAGCACGGCGAGGCCGCCGGGAACGAGGAACGCGGGCAGCTCGCGCGGACCTGCGGTGGGCAAGCCACGAGCCGGATCGACGACCATCGGTGAACCCCCTGCTCACGGGTGTGCGGAGCCGTCCTTCGCGCGCCCGCGATGCCGCGCACTGTCAACCTAGACCCACAACCACGACCCACCGGTTCCGCCCGCGACCTCGGGAAAGGTGGTCGAACTTTAGATGGTTAGAACTTCTAACTATCGGGTACGGTGCAGGCATGACCGATCACACCCTCCTGCCCGGCGCCGTCCGAGGCCTCATCCGCGTCGCGCGCCTCGTGGAGGGCGCCTCCGGCGACCTGAGCATCGCCGACTTCCGCGTCCTGTCGATCATCGCGAGCGGTGAGAACAGCCCGTCGCAGATCGCCGCACGCCTGCTGCTCAGCAAGCCGACCATCAGCTCGACACTCGACTCGCTCGGCAAGCGCGCCCTGATCGAGCGTTCGGCCGTGCCCGACGACGCCCGCGCCGTCACCCTCGCGCTGTCCGAGAAGGGCGCGGACCTGCTCGAGCGCGCCGAGCGACGGATGTCCCGTCAGCTCGAGCTCCTGTGCGCGCGCACGCCCGACGCCGACCAGGTCGTCGCGTCCCTCGCCGCGCTGGAGAGCGCGATCGAGGCCATCGTCACCGACCGGCTGGCCCGGGCCGCGAGCGCGCCGAGGCCCGACTGAACCTCGGCAGTTCCAGCGCCACCAACGGATCAGCGGCGCCCGAGCGCTCGGTAGGTCCACCCGGCGGCGCGCCACACCTCGGGGTCGAGCACGTTGCGCCCGTCCAGCACGCGCTTCTTGTGCACCACGGTCGCGAGCTTGTCCGGGTCGAGGTTGCGGTACTCGTCCCACTCGGTGGCGATGAGGATGACGTCGGCGCCGATGGCGGCCTGCTCGGCGGTCTCCGCGAAGTTCAGGTCCGGCCACTTGTACCGCGCGTTGGCGATCGCCTGCGGGTCCGTGACGACCACGTGCGCGCCCTGCAGCTGCATCTGTGCCGCCACGGAGAGGGCCGGCGAGTCGCGCACGTCGTCGCTGTTGGGCTTGAACGCGGCCCCGAGCACCGCGATCCGCCGTCCGACGATCGATCCGCCGCAGACCTCCCGCGCCAGGTCGACCATCCGCACCCGGCGCCGCATGTTGATCGAGTCCACCTCGCGCAGGAAGCTCAGCGCCTGGTCGACCCCGAGCTCGCCCGCCCGGGCCATGAACGCCCGAATGTCCTTGGGCAGGCACCCGCCACCGAAGCCGAGCCCGGCGTTGAGGAACTTGCGCCCGATCCGGGCATCGTGCCCGATGGCGTCCGCCAGTCCCGCGACGTCGGCGCCGGTCGCCTCGCACAGCTCGGCCATGGCGTTGATGAACGAGATCTTGGTCGCCAGGAACGAGTTCGCCGCGACCTTGACGAGTTGGGCCGTCGCGTAGTCCGTCACGACCAGCGGGATCCCCTCGGACAGCGGGATCGAGTACACCTCGTCGAGGATCGCCTTCGCCTTGGCCCCCGCCTCCCCCGAGGGGATGCCGTACACGAGCCGGTCGGGGTGCAACGTGTCCTCGACCGCGAACCCCTCGCGCAGGAACTCGGGGTTCCAGACGAGCGTCGCGCCGGTACCGGTCAGCTCGCCCGCGAGCCGCTCGGCCGTCCCGACGGGCACGGTCGACTTGCCAGCCACGATGTCACCGTCGGACAGGTAAGGGATCAGCGACTGGAAAGCCGCATCGACGTACATGAGGTCCGCGGCGAACTCGCCGCGCTTCTGCGGCGTGCCCACGCACACGAAGTGCACCTGGGCGCCGACCACCTCGGCCGGATCGGTCGTGAACCGCAGTCGCCCGGTCGCGATTGTCTGGGTGAGCAGCTCGGGCAGCCCGGGCTCGAAGAACGGCGCCGTCCCCGCCTCGAGCGCGGCAACCTTGGCCGCGTCGACATCCAGGCCGACGACGTCGTGCCCCAGCTGGGCCATCGCTGCGGCGTGCACGGCGCCGAGGTAGCCGCAGCCGATCACGGAGATGCGCATGGGGTCCCCCAGTCACGAATGCCTTGAGGAGCAGCGAATTTGCTGCGCCCCTCGATCGACAATCGTGGCATATCCGACAGGTAGAACCATGCCTGAGTGACCTAATTCACCCGATGCCGGACACCCTCCAGCGGAGACGCTACGCGTGCGCGAGTGGTCGCTGAGCGCCGTCGCGATAGGCGGCCCAGGTCGCGACGAGCTGGTCGCGCGCGGCGTTGTGCACGTCCGGGACCAGGCCCAGCAACAGCTCGCGGGCCTCCACGTTGTTCAGCTCGACGGCGCGCAGAAACGTCTCCACCGGGTCTCCGGTCGGCACGGGCACAGGCGCGGTCCGGGTGGCCGTCGCGTAGTCGGTGACGACGCGCGGCACGCCGTCGGCCAGCAGCCCTGCGAAGACGCGGTCGAGGATCACCATCGCGGTCTCGCCGGACGTTCCCGCGGGAACGCCGTACACCAGGCGCTCGGGTCGGAGCAGGTTCGCGAGCTCGAATCCGACGCGCGGGTCGAGCGACTTCCGCACGTAGGTCGCCCCGGTCCCCTCGAGGTGGGCGGCAAACCGCTCGGCCGCGCCCTGCGGGACCGTGGACCGGCTGGCGACGACGTCACCGTGGGCCAGGTGCGGCCGCATCGCGTCGGCGGCGACCTCGGTAAACGCGAGGTCGCCGGCGAAGGACCCGCGGTCCAGAGGCGCACCGACGCAGATGAAGTGCACCCGCGCGCCGATGATGGCGGCCAGGTCCGTGGTGAAGCGCAATCGACCGGTCGCCAGCATCTCGGCGAGGGCCTCGACGAGTCCCGACTCGGCACCGTCCGCTCGTCCAGCCGTGAGCGCGGCCACGACCGCCGCGTCGCAGTCCACCCCGACCACGTCGTGACCCATCGAGGCGAGGGCGACCGCCTGCGCCGCGCCCAGGGTCGAGCAACCGATCACCGAGACGCGCATAGGGCTTCCTGACGAGGGGGAACGGAGTGCACACCGTAAGTCCCCGATCGTGGTCAGGTGGCCGAATCAGATTGATGAGACAAGTCCGGCGGTGGCGGGCAACAGCCCACCACCGCCGGTCATCCGAACTGACTGATCAGACGCCGAGCAGCGTCTTGATCGGGCCGAGCGTGAAGTACACGACGAACAGCGCACCCGAGACCCACATCAGCGGGTGGATCTCCTTGATCTTGCCGACGGCGATCTTGATGACGACGAAGGAGACGAAGCCCGCGCCGATGCCGACGGTGATCGAGTACGTGAACGGCATCAGGATGATCGTGAGGAACGCCGGGATGGCGATCTCGTAGTTCTTCCAGGAGATGCCCGCGACCTGCATCATCATGAGGAACCCGACGATGACCAGGGCCGGCGTCGCGGCCTCGTACGGCACGATCGCGACGAGCGGCGACAGGAACGTCGCGAGCAGGAAGGCCACGCCGGTGACGACCGAGGCGAGCCCGGTACGGGCGCCGTCCCCGACGCCCGTAGCCGACTCGATGTAGCTCGTGTTGGACGAGACGGAACCCATCCCGCCGGCAGCGGCGGCGATGGAGTCGACGATGAGGATCTCGCGTGTCTTGGGCGGGGTGCCCTTGTCGTCGAGCAGGTCAGCCTCGGCGCCGATGGCGACCATGGTGCCCATGGTGTCGAAGAAGTCCGCGAGCATGATCGAGAAGACGAGCAGCACGACGGCGACGACGCCGATCTTCTCGACCGACCCGAACAGGGAGAACTGCCCGAGCAGGGAGAAGTCGGGGGCCGCAAAGATCTTGTCGGGCAGCGCCGGGACGTCCAGGGACCAGCCGAGCGGGTTGTCCTCGGAGCGCGCGCCGACCTTGGCGATGGCCTCGACGACCACGGCAAGCAGGGTCGACGCGACGATCGAGATGAGGATCGCGCCGCGCACCTTGCGGGTGATGAGAACGATCATGAGCAGCAGGCCGACGACGAAGACGACGATCGGCCAACCGGCCAGCGAGCCGGTCCGTCCGAGCTGAAGCGGCACGCCCTGGCCGGTGGTGACGAAGCCGGCGTCGTACAGGCCGATCAGGGCGATGAACAGCCCGATGCCGACGGAGATGGCGGTCTTGAGCTCGACCGGCACGGCGCGGAACACGGCCTCGCGGAACCCGGTGAGCACGAGCAGCAGGATGAGCAGCCCCTCGAGCACGACCAGCCCCATCGCGTCCGCCCAGCTGACCCC
This sequence comes from Pengzhenrongella phosphoraccumulans, assembly GCF_045689905.1. Classification (NCBI taxonomy): domain Bacteria; kingdom Bacillati; phylum Actinomycetota; class Actinomycetes; order Micrococcales; genus Pengzhenrongella; species Pengzhenrongella phosphoraccumulans. The sequence goes on from NZ_CP144210.1 coordinate 1,322,314, forward strand.
CGGCAGGCTGGCGATCGAGAAGGCGACGACGGCGTTCAGCCCGAGCCCGGCGGCGAGCGCCAGCGGGAAGTTGGCCACAACCCCCATGAGGATCGACATCACACCGGCCACCAGCGCGGTGGTCGCGGCGATCATCCCGAGGTTGGGTCCGGCGGACCCGCCCCCGAGGAAGTTGCCGGTGCCGTCCTGCACGGTCCCGATGATGAGCGGGTTCAGCACGATGATGTAGCTCATCGCGAAGAACGTCACGAGGCCACCGCGGACCTCGGTGCCGAGCGTGGAGCCACGCTCGGTGATCTTGAAGAACTTGTCGAGGGCGCCGGGCGGGGCCGTCGGTTTCTTGAGCGTGCCGGTGGGGGTCATGGGGGGCATCGTGCCAGGTTTCGGCCGGGGCTAAGCGGGACGTCCACGTGACTTAACGCGCATGAAACGTGGAAGGTGCGAGCGCGGCCTTCATACCCTGCGGTGGAGCGGCGACCGCGAGCTGGCGAGGCGGGCCAGGGTCACGCGAATGACACTGCCGAGGCCTTCTCGTCCTCGAACTCCTCGGGGAAGAACAGCTGCCAAAGAAGGATGATCGAGGTGAGTCCCAGCACGACGGCCGCGACCCCTGCCGGCTGCTTGAAGAAGACCAGGACGTAGCCCCAGCGGGGTGCAACAGCAACGACGCGCCCGACAACACTCGACTGGGGAATCGTCCACGGGTCGTCCGTCGCGTTCGCATCGCCCTTCGTCGTGAGCCCACCGGGCGCGGACTCGACGACGCGGTGGGTGACGAAGCCAGCACTGGTTCTGAAGGTGATGACATCGCCGCTCGAGGGGCTATCAGCCGAGGGCGGGGCGTCGATGACGAGCGCTCCGACCGGGTACGCCGGCGACATGGAGCCGGTCTGAATGGCGTATAGCCGGTACCCCTGGGACCAGGCGAGCGCTGCGCCGGCGACGACCGCGAGCAGCACGGCAAGCAAGAGCGCCACCGATGCCCGTCTCACAGTCTCGACCGCCGTTTCGCGTCTACCAGGTTCCCTGAACTGCCGGACGGCAGGGAGCCCACTTTCGAGCCCCCGCCGTCCGGTCATCGGTCAGAAGTCGTCGACCGCGTTCGGGCGAACACCTTCCTGGGTGGCGACGATCTTGAAGGGGACGTTGGCCCACTGGATGTCCTGCAGCTCGTCGGCCATCGTCGTGAGTCCGAATGTCACCTGGATCGTCCCGTGCGCACCGTTGGAGAGCCCCGAGGCGAGCTTGATAGCCGAAGGCACGCCGCAGTAGGCCGGGTGCGTGTACTCAGGTGTTGCCGGGCGGTTGGCGCCGCCTGTGCCGTCTGCGGTCACGGGGCAGGGAACGCTATTGGGCTCGTTGGCAGGCACGTGGTTGAGGTTGTAGGACTCGAAGAGCACCCCGGCCTCGGCCGTCCCCACCTTGAAGTGGCCATAGCGACCAAGCCCGCCGTCGGGGTAGAGCGGGTTGCGATTGGCGCCGGTGAACGCGAGGTAGTTGACACTCGTCGGCTCGAACGTGAGCCACACGTCGGACTTGCCACTGACGTCGAGGCTGTAGTTGATGGACTGGGCGGCCGGGTCGACGCCAGGCATGAGACCAGTGAACGCGATGTTCGGGTTGCTCACACTGAGGTTCACATGACCGGCCGTCGCGCTGAGGCCGCCGACCTCCGTGTCACTGAAGTAGGCACCCGTGCCCGAGACGGCGACGCCGGCGAGGACGGCAGTCAAACCCACTGCGCCGAGGAATCCGCCGAGGCGGAGGGACTTGCGTACTGAGGTCGAGCGGGGTCGCGACATGAACTGCCTCCGGAGCGTGGTCAGAGCATCGGTTTCGCCTCTGGCTCCCTGCCGGTCTCCCCTGGCGACCACACGACCGGCAGATCCACGCCTCGCTCGCGGCCCTGAGGACCGCGCAAGCAGTACAACAGGATTCGCCACCACAAACTGCCGCTTAACCGCAAACACACCCGTCTGGCCGAACAGTGCACTATTCGGGCATTCTAATCGGGGCGCCATCGAGCGCGCTGAGCCCTCAGCTCGTACGAAAGAATGCGCGATCCCGCAATAAAACTATCGCCGGTCTGCGGCCACAGTAGTAACAGGGCGGGCACGGCTCGACCCGCCTGCATCCAAAACCCGTCCGACGTTGTCCGGAGTTCCATCCCAAGCGGCGCCACGGGCTGATTCGTGCCCGATTCGCCGGTTGTGTGAGCCGGCCGCGGCGTTGCGAGGCCACCAATCGCCGTCGGGCAATTACGGGCTTTCGTGTGCGGAGTGACATGGACCACTGCAGCCATTCGGGTGAAATTCGCGGCCGCGCCAATACACGGCAGGTATCAATTGAATCGAAACCATAAAGTTGACGCAGTCAATGCACGAAGCATGACCGGAGCACTTCCACGGTCACCCGCAACGGGAACTTCGAAGGACACCGGTAACCACTGTGAACGTCTCCCTGAAAAGCCCGACCGCGGCACTCGCGGCCGACCTCGAGTCAGCGCTGCATCGCGAGCGCCTCGAGGCACTGAGCCCGCGCGAGCGCATCGTGCTGTCTCACCTCACTGAGAACATCACGCTCGTGGAGCTCGCGGCGCTGCTCTGGGTGTCCCACAACACGATCAAGTCGCAGGTGCGCAGCGTGTACCGGAAGATCGACGTCTCGTCGCGGGCGGACGCAGTCGCGTGGGCCAAGGACGCCGGGTTGGCTGAGGACTGACGCCTCGGGCTACAGCGGGCTCGGGGCCACCCCGCGCTGCCGCTCAGCGACGATCACGCTTGCGATCCCGGCCGCGATGAGGGCAAGAATCCACGCCGCCGGGACCGACGCCGCGAGCACGCAGGACGTCCCGAACACGACAGTGATGCCTACCCGCGCCCAGAGCACCTCCCCCGTCGTCCGCCACAGGGCGAGGGCTGTGGCGAGCAGGAACGCGGCCGCGCCACCGACCAGGAAGGCGAGGTCTGCGGGCTCGATCGGGTCGTACGGGTGGGCGATCGCGCCCTCGAGCCCGACCGCGACGCCGACGATCGCGAACACCACCACGAAGTGCACGAAGCTGAACGCGTCGCGGGCCATCGCGGACTGGGTCGCGCCGGTCACCCGGTCGATGGCGTGCTCGATCGCCGCGTGGACCCAGGCGAAGTAGGTCCACCAGAGCTCGGCGGCGATCACGACGCCGAGCACCATCACGATGACCAGGGCGCCGGTGCGATCGACGTCGGACGCTGTGACGCCGACGGCGATCAGGGACTCCCCCAGGGCGATGATGACGAAGAGGCCGTACCGCTCGGCGAAGTGGCCGGCGCGCAGGTTCCACCCCTCGGACCTCCCCGCGACGGCGCCGGCGACGAGGTCGGCCACGATCACCGCGAGCCACGCCCAGCTGCGCGCCGGGGTGTCCAGCGCGCCGCCGACGAGCGCGATGGCCAGACCGATCAGCGAGAGGGTGGCGAACTTCGTCACGGCCGAGCGCTGGTGCGGGTCGCTGCCCGAGATGGCGAGGTAGAGCCAGAGCCCGACCAGGCGGACGGCGACGTACGGCACGACGAACCAGAGGCCCTGGCCGTCGTCGAACGCCGTCGGCAGCGCGTAGGCCATGAGGAAGGCGACCGCGGTGGCGATCAGGGTTGCGAGCTCGACGACGCGGTGCCGCGTGTCCGCGGTGTTCAGGGCCCAGGTGAACTGCGTCCACGCCCACCAGACCAACCAGAACGCGAGCAGACCGCGCACGAGGCCCTGCGCGGTGAGGTCGCCGTGGATCAGATCGACGACCTGGGTCACGGCGTAGACGAAGACCAGGTCGAAGAACAGCTCGACGTAGGTGGCGCCCTGGTCGTCGTCGGTGCGCAGCTCGGGCCGCGACAGGCACGGGGCGGCGGGGTTGCGGCGTGGCGTCATGGCGGGTCGGCCTCCGGGGCGAAGGACTCGGAGGTTCGACAGTAGCTGCGGGCGGCCCTATCGGCGGGTCTGAAGCGCCTCGTCGAAGACCTGGAACAGCTCGCGGGGGGTGCGGGCGCCCGAGCGATAAGCCTTGACTCCCTCTTCCGGGCTCAGGGTTGCGTCGAGGTAGAGCACCGAACCGTCGGGGCCCACAAGGACGCCACCCTCAGCCAGGACGCCGGTTCGGACCAGGACGAGATCGCCGTCGACCGAGCGGCTGTGGCTCCGGGTGCGGTCGAGCGTGGTGCGCAGGCACATGGCGCCGATCCGCAGTGCTTCGTCCGTCATGACGCGGCCCCCGTCTGGCGTGCTGGCCGGCCCGGCCGGCTTGGGAATCGCACCGTTCGGCCGCCGTCGGCTGGTGGTGCGAATTGTCCTTTTGTGAGTGATTCGGAGAGTAGACCCGGCTTTGTCGGAGCGGAGGTGGATTGGCGGGTGGATTCGTTCGACGTTGTCCGATCTTCCGTGCGGCACCCATGGTTGGGCGCCGCCTCGATTCGACCCGAGGTCGAACGCGGAGTGTCGCGGGTGCTGGAAGTGCGACCGACCGGCTCGCGCGGCCGCCCGCCGTCGGGCAGGAATCAGTCGGAGATCGTGGCTGCGGCGCGGGTCTTGATCTCGACGCCGCCCATGATGGCCGTGATGTGGATCCGGAGCACGGGAGCCGCGGGGTCAAGGGGCGCGACGGTCTTGTCCGTCCAGCCGCCGAGCAGCTGAAGCCCGTTCACCTGCACGCGCCAGTGCGGCGGGACCTTGATCTCGACGCCGCCCCACGCGGTGAACACGGAGAGGTCGGCGCTGCCGACGATGTCGGCGTCGCGTAGATCGACATCGATGCCGCCCATGATTGCGCTGAGGCTGCCGCCCGCGAACCGTTGGGAGGTGGTGCGGCGCACCGAGCCCCACCAGATCGCGGTGGAATTGATCGTGGTGTCATCGGGGCCCTGAACACCCCGGCTCGTCAGCACCGACAGGCCGACGACCATGATGGCCAGCGGCCACAGGAAATCCCCGACATTGCCCGCGAGGAGATCCAGCCGGCCGAGCTGGAAAAGCACCCCGACGGCAATGACGACGACCGGGCCGAGCCAGGCGCGCGGTGCGGAGATGAGCGCCGCGAGGCCGACGCCGACGATCACGAGCGGCCACCAGGTGGAGATCAGGGTGTCGAGACTGAGGTCGATGAAACCCATTCTGCGCAGGAGAGCGATCGCTCCGATAGCGAGGATGGCGACGCCAAGGAATAGCTGTGATGTCGGGCGGCGATTCATTCCTCGACCCTAGACCGGGCCGAGGGCGACCGGTTCCGGCGTTGGTGTTGGCGGCTGCTTCCCACTCGGTGCTGTCTGGGGGTACGGTTGCGTGATGAATGGGACACACGCCGTCGTGATGGGAGACCGTGGTCGATTGGTCGTCCCCGCCGAGGTGCGCCTACGGGCGAGGCTGGACGCCGGGACGCCGTTGATCCTGGTCGAGACCGGGCAGGGGATCATCTTGCTCACCCGCGAGCAGGCGCGGGCGAGGATCTCCGCCTCGCTCCAGGGAGCCGACCTCGTCAGCGCCCTCCTGACCGAGCGTCGCGCGGACGCCGCCGCCGAGGACCTCACGTGACGGTCGTTCTGGATGCCTCGGCACTGCTCGCCTTCTTGCAGGGCGAACCGGGTTCCGACGTCGTCGAAGAGCTGCTTACGGACGACGCGCGATGTGCGGCCGTGAACTGGTCCGAGGTTGCCCAGAAGGTGCGCGCCTCTGGCGCGGACTGGTCACTGGCCCGTGCGCTCCTGGTGAGCTACGGCCTGCAGGTCGAGGCGAGCACCGTCGAGGACGCCGAGTGGGCCGCTGCGCAGTGGAGTCGAGGAGACGGCTTGTCGCTCGCAGACCGGTTCTGCCTCGCGCTGACCGCGCGCCTCGCCGTGCCGGTGTGGACGGCCGACACCGCGTGGGGCAACGAGGCGCCGGTCCGTCAGCTGCGCTGAGTTGGAATTGTGATGATGACCGGTTCGGGCGCCGTCGGCCCGGGACAGCGACCGCCGCCGTCCGTGCGCCGGTACGTGATCGGGTAGGCACCGCGCGCCAGCTCTTTTCCTGTGGTGGCGTCGAGCACGACTGCTGCTACTACGGTCGGCGGCGCGGAGTCGAACTGCTCCGTGGACATCGTGAGCGCCCAGCCCTGGTCGACCGCCTCGGCGGGTTGGGGGGCGCACTGTTCACCGAGGCAGGCGAGGACCTCGGCCGTGGCCGGCGACTGGCCTGGGACCTGCGCGCTGCATGGCGGGGTCCTTCCGTCGGGTGGGGCGTTCGGGGTTGGGTTCCATCATCGTGGGCTCGGTGGGGTGCGGTGCGTGTTTTCGTCGCTCCCCAGGTTCTATGCCGGAACCCTTGACCGTTTCGTCCGGGTTGGGTACGATTAGCACAGGTGTTCGATCTTCTAACTCGGTTCTAGCGACTCGATGGCGAGAGGGGACGGCTGTGGACATGACCACCGGGCCTGCTCCCGCTCCAGCGGTGATCACGAGTCTGGCTCGCGGCACCAACAGTCCCGGGGTGGCCGACGGCGGCACCGGGTCGAGTTCCCCGGGGATCCTGGCCGACGGCGGCCCGGCGTCGGGTTCCTCTCGGGCCGTGGCCGACGGCGGCCCGGTCGCGCTGCTCGCGTGCAGGGCGCGCTCGGAGGTGGCCGGGTTGCGCGCGGCGGCTGCGGCGCTCGCCGCGGTCGCGGCAGGGGCGTCGGGGTGGGCCGGGCCTGAGCGGCAGGGCATCCTCACCGAGCTGAATCTGACCATCGACACCCTGCAGGCGATCCGCTCGGCCGTGCTCATTGCGGAGCGGGACGCGGACACGTGGCGCGGGTCCGGGGACCCGAGCTTCGAAGCCTGGGTCGGGCGCAAGACCCGCCTAGGCAAGCGCGGCGGGGCCGCGCGGGTGCGCCAGGCCGCCGAGCTCGACACCGTCCCCGACGTGCTGGACGCCGTGACCGAGGGGCGTATCCCGCTGGAGCACGCCGGGATCATCGCCAAGGTCGCCGCCTCCGGCACCCCCGCCCAACGCGAAGCCGCCACCTCCCCCGCCGGGCAAGAGACGTTGTTGGGGTTGGCGGCCGGGCAGGACGCGGGCACGTTCGCGCGCACCGCCGACCGGTGGGCCGCCCACGTGGACCCCGCCGGCCTGGAACGCGACCACCAAGCCCAACGCCGCGCCAGGTTCTTGCACCTGACCCACACCCCGCACGGCACCCACCTCAAAGGACTGCTCGACTCCCTCACCGGCCACCAGGTCGCCCTCGCCCTGGAAGCCGCCACCCCCCGCCCGGCCGCCGACGACGACCGCGACTACGGCCAACGCAACGCCGACGCCCTGGGGTCCATCGCCGACCGCATCCTGGCCTCGGTAGACACCAAACCGGGTGCGCACGTGCCACCCCAGGTGTCCGTCATCCTGACCGAAGCGACCTGGCTTGCTGCCCAAGCCGACCGCGACCGCCGCCGCACCGCCCTGGCCACCTTCGGATTCACCGCCGACAGCGCCGACGACGGCGACACGGGTGGCGGCGGCGAGTTTGACCGGCGCAGCGACCGTGACGGCGAGATTGGCGGCAACACCCTGTTCGGCAGCGGCAACGACACCAGCAACGAGACCCGATGCGGGGCCGGCCCCGCGATGCTCCCAGTCCTGGGGTACGCGCCCGCCACCCTCGAGGACGGCACACCCGTGCCCGCCTCCGAGCTCGGCGTGATCATGTGCGACTGCGAACTGACCCGCATCGTCATCAACGCCGACGGAGTCCCCCTAGACCTCGGACGCACCGAACGACTGTTCACCGGGGCCCAACGCAAAGCCGTCATCGCCCGCGACCGCGAATGCGCCTGGCCCGACTGCCACGCCCACGCCCGCTGGTGCCACATCCACCACCTGGCCTGGTGGCAACGCGACAACGGAGCCACCTCCGTGGAAAACGGTGCGTTGCTGTGCAACTTCCACCACCACGAAGTCCACCGACTCGACCTCACCCTGACCCGCCACACCACACGCGACTACGACGCCATCACCGGCATCGCCCGCGTCTGGTACCAACTCACCGACCCCACCGGACGACAACTCCGACAGACCGGGCCACCCGGGACCGGGGCAAGCCCACCCGAGGTCGGGGCTAGCCCACCCGCCGGGCCACCCGAACGACCGGGGCCAGGCGGGCCGCAGCGACCAGGCCGTTTGCAGGTCGAGCTCGACCTCTCCGCGGGGCCTGACTCGCTCGCGGCATCAGCCGTCTCGCTCGTCGCGTAGTGCCGCCGGTGATGTAGTGCCGCCGGTGCTGCGCGCCCGCGCGTGATTTGCGTGGGCGGGGAGACCTTGGGTTACGAGCCGGGCGGGACGAAGTCAGCGAAGACCACGAGATTGTCGTCGTAGTGATGCGTTCGGCGATTCCAGGCCCCCCCGCAGGTGATCAGCCGCAGGCCGGCGTGGTCGATGTTGCCGTAGACCAGGTCCGTAGGGAACGCGTTTTTGGGGAACTGGTCGGTCCCCGTGACACGGAACACCGCGACGCTGCCGTCCTCGCGCGTGACGGAGACCTCGTCGTCGGCCTTGAGGTCGCGCAGGTCGTGGAAGACCCCGGGGCCGGTCCAGTCGACGTGGCCCGCGATGATCGCCGGACCCAGCTCGCCCGGGGTCGGCGCACCGGTGTACCAGCCGGCCGGGAAGCCTTCGGGCGGGACCTCCATCGTGCCGTCGGCCTGGAGCCCGAGGGCCATCAGATCCGTGTCGACCCCGATTGCCGGGATCACGAGGTGGACGGGGGTGGACCTAGCCAGATGGGGGGCTTCGACCGGCGTGGGGGTGGGGGAGGCAGACGGCGTCGCACTCGGCGTCGGAGTGCTCGACGCGAGCGGTCGCGAGGTGGTGACGCTCGGCGCGGGGTCCGTGGGAGCGCATGCGGCGGCACCGAAGACGAGAGCGACGGCCACAACGCAACGGGCCACCGCCCCGAAGCCGGCCGGACGTGATCCGGGTCGATCGGGAAGGTGGCCCATGCGGTGACGAATGGTCAGCTGTCGAAACGGCGACGACGGACGGCGACCAGGGTCGCGCCGCCGATACCGGCAACCATCAGCGTGCCGAGCAGTGCGTACGGCGCGGTGCTCGCGCTGGTGCTGCCGTCACCGGTCGAGACAGCACCGGTCGGGACTGCGGCGACCTGGCTGGTCGGCGTCGGCGTGGGGACCGTCGCGCAGGTCGGCCGGGTGATGGTGTTCCCCTGCAACGTGACGGCACCGTTGCGAGCGAGGACGCGGCCCTCGACGGTCGCGCCGGTTTCGAGGCTCGCGCTGGTAAGCGCCAAGATCGTTCCCTTGAAGCTGGAGCCGCTGCCGAGCGTTGCGGAGATCGAGACCTGCCAGAAGATGTTGCAGGCCTGGGCACCGTTGAGCAGCTCAACCCTGCTGCCAGGGCCCGTGATGAGGGTGGACGCAGCAGTGAAGATGAAGACCGCGTTCGGGTCACCCTTGGCGTCGAGGGTGAGCGTGCCGGTGAGCCCGAAGGTGCCGGCGCTGTAGATGCCGGGCAGGAGGGTCGTGCCGCCGAGCTCGGTGGGGACCGCCGTCGCGGGCGACTGCCCGGCCGCGTTGTCGTAGGCGGTGCCGAGGTCTTCCTGAGCGATCCCGGCCGGGGCGTCGGCGGCATGCACGACGCCGTTCTGCGTCACGGTCTCGAAGCCGGTGATGGCCGCGAGGGGGGAGATGCCGACATCACCCTCGATGGTGGTCGCGCCGGTGTTGGTGATGGTCGAGCCGGCCAGGATGGCGTAGCTGCCCGCCGTGCCGAGCGGGACCGCTGTCGCGGCCGCCTGGGCGGTGCCGGGGAGCGCCACCAGCAGGCCGAGTGCGGCGATCGAGGCGACACCGAGCCGCACGTGGGTCGCGCGCAGGTTCCGGGAGAGCTTCATGCGACATCCTTCGTTGGTCGGGCCTGAGTCAGGTCGCGGGTCAACCCGCGGGGTCAAGCGGCTCTTCGGCTGTCCGCCAGGCCAACGGACTCCCGACAGGATCTGCCGGAATGTTCTGTGTGAACAAGAAATAGATCGAATAGTCTATTTGTACCTAATTTGCGTCTCAGCGATAGCAGTCTAGATCGTGATAAGCGAATCGTCATCTTCCTGCAGGTCACTCGGGGTTGCCGACATCGGCACGGCGGGCCACCCGAGATGGGTGACCCGCCGCGCCGACCGGTGTTCAGGGGTGGAGCTACACCATTGCCCAGAGGAGGCAGGTGATCAGGAAGCCGCTGATCGACAGGATCGTCGTCAGCACCGTCCAGGTCTTCAGGCCGTCGGCGACCGACAGACCCAGGTACTTCGTGACGATCCAGAACCCGGAGTCGTTGATGTGCGACAGCCCCAGCCCGCCGAAACAGATGGCCAACGTCAGCACCACGACCTGGATCGAGGAGTAGCCGCCGCCGGTGATGGCCTCGGACAGCAGGCCCGCCGAGGTGAGGATGGCGACCGTCGCCGACCCCTGTGCTGCACGCAGCGCGAGGGTGATGAGGAACCCGCTGAGGATCAGGGGCAGCCCGGCTGCCTGCAGGGTGCTCGACAGCGCCGCACCGATGCCGGTCTCGACCAGCACGTTGCCGAACACGCCACCAGCACCCGTGACGAAGATGATCACGGCGACCATCGGCAAGGCCGAGTCGAGCACCGAGGTGCGCTTGCCGCGAGACCAGCCGGTCTTGGACCCGATGAGGAAGTACGCCACCATCAGGCCGGCGAGCAGGGCCGTGGTCGGTGCGCCGAGGAACGTGGCGATCGACCGCGCCGCACTCCCCTCCTCGAGCACCGTGGCAGAGACCGAACCGGCCATGATCATGACGATCGGTACCAGGATCAGCGTCGTCACCATGGTTGCGCTCGGCACGTTGGTGCGGGCCTTGAACCGGGTGGCTGTGAGGACTCCCCCGCCGGAGCGGGTGGCGTCGGAGAGACCAGAGTCGGAACGGCCAGAGCCGGAGGGAACCGCACTAGAAAGGTCAGAGTCGTCGGCGTGGCTCGGGTGGCCCATGCCGTCGTCCTCGCCGAGGGACTCACTCGCGGGCGACGGCAGCAACGTGATGCCCTCGACCCGGAACAGCTTCGCGGCGAAGAAGCCGATCACGCCGACGAGCGCGCACACGACCAGGCCGACGAGCGTCATCAGGCCGACGTCGGCCCCGGTGAGCACGGACGCGGCCACCGGACCCGGGTGCGGGGGCAGCGCGACGTGCACCGTGAGCAGGACGCCCGCCACCGGCAGCCCGATCTTCATCGGGTTGAGCTTCGCGACCTTGGCGAACGCGAACACGATCGGCGCCAGGATGATGAACGCGACGTCGAAGAACACCGGGATGCCGAGGATGAACGCGGCCGCCGTCAGCGCAGCGATCACGCGCTTCGGGCCGAGGACCCCGGTGAACCGGCGGGCGAGGTTCTCCGCTCCCCCGGATACCTCGATCAGGCGTCCGAGCATCGACCCGAGCCCGACGACGATCGCGACCGAGCCGAGCACCTTGCCCATCCCGGCGACCATCACGGGGACGACCTCGATGACCGGGATGCCCGCGACCAAAGCCGTGCCCATCGAGACCAGCAGGAGGGCGACGAAGGCCGAGAGCTCGAACTTGATGACGAGCACGAGCAGGATCGCGACCGCGACGAGCGCGATCGTCAGGAGGGCAGCGGTTCCCACGGGTCAGCGCTCCTTGCGGGGCGCGACGACCGTGATGACGGCGGAGTCGTCCCCGGCGGCGAGGCCCTGGGCCTCGCCGAGGAGGAAGAGCTGCTCGGCGGCCGCAGCGACGGGGGTCGCGAGGTGCACCGACTTGGCCGCCCCGGTGACGATGCCCATGTCCTTGACGAAGATGTCGAGCCGGCTGCGGACCTCGGCACCGCCGTCGTCGTAGGCCTGGAGCATGCGCGGGCCGCGGTCGCCGAGCATGAACGACTCGGCCGCACCGGCGCCCAGCGTCTCGAGCGCCGCCGCGGGGTCGAGACCGAGGGCCCGGGCCAGGGCGAGCGCTTCCGCACCGGCGGCGATGTGCACGCCGCACAGCAGCTGGTTGACAGTCTTCATGGCCTGGCCGTCGCCGGGGCGCGGACCCATCCGCTTGAGCGTCCCCGCGAGGACCTCGAGCACGGGCGCGACCTTGGCGAACGCCTCGTCGGTGGCCCCGACCGTAATCAACAGCGTGCCGTTCCCGGCGCGCACCGGCCCGCCCGAGACGGGGGCGTCGACGAGGTGCAGACCGATGGCGTCGAGCTGGACCGCAACCTCGCGGACCGCCTCGATGCCGACGGTCGAGGTCAGCAGGATGACCGCACCGGGCTCGAGGACGCTCGCTACGCCGTCGTCGCCGAACAGGGCGCTGTCGAGCTGGGCGTAGTTGCGGACGGCGAGCAGGACGACGTCGGCCCCGCGGGCGGCCTCGCGGGCCGAGTCCGCGGCCTTGACGCCCGCCGCGACGGCGAGGGCGGCGCGCGCCGACGTCGGGTCGAAGGCGCAGACCTGGGCGTGCGGCGCGAGGCAGGTCGCCATCGGCAGGCCCATCGCGCCCAGGCCGAGGACGGCGATCGTGGTGGTGGCGAGAGTGGTGCTGGCGGGGTTGGAGCTGGACATGGTTCCTCCTTGAATCAGGTCACTGTCAATCGGGGCACTGGGAGAGAGCTTGTCGACGACGTCGGCGAGCGACTGCTCGCCACCGACGTTGCCGGCGAACACGATGAAGGGGATGCCGCGCGCGGGTCCGTCGGACGGCTCCCAGAGCGAGACGATCCCGGGCAGCATCGGGCCGCGGACCACCGCGCGGGTGATCGACAGCCCACGCGTGGCGACGTCGGACGACGTGATCCCGCCCTTGGCGACCACGAACCGCGGCGGCCGGGCGGCGAGCACGGCCTGCACGACCTCGACGATGGCCGTCGAGACGCGGCGCGCGATGTCGAGGGACGACGCGCCGTCGGCCCCGGTGACCAGGGTGCGGCTCGTGCCGATCGCGACGTTTCCGCTGGCCAGGCCCTCGACGCAGGCGTCGATGACGGCGGCGAGGTGCTGGTCGCGGCGGGAGTCGTCGAGCACGTCGGCGACGCAGATCTCGATCTCGGTCGGGGATCGCCGCTCGCGCAGCGCGTCGAGCTGGCGGGTGGTCAGCGCCATGTGGGAGCCGACGACGACGAGGCCGCCGACGGCGTCAGTGCGGGCGAGCGCGTCAGTGCGGGCGGTCACGTCCTTGCGGGCGGTCACGTCCTTGCAGGCGGCCGCGTCCTTGCGGGCGGTCGCGTCCTTGCGGATGGCGATCACGTCGTCGGCCGTGAGCGGCGCGTGGACCTCCTGGCCGATGCGCGCCCGCACGAACGGCGGCCCGACGCGGTAGAGCAGGTGCTTGCCCTCGCGCTCGGCGAGGTCGAGCCCGAGCGCGAGGATGCGCAGGTCGTTCTCCTCGACGCAGTCCACGACGACGGGCTGACCGCCCGTGAGCGGCGCGAGCACCGCGGCGACGGCTTCGGGCCCGGCGCGGAGGACGTCGAGCGTGATCGCGACGACGTCCTGGGCCGCGCGGCGCCCCTGAGTCTTCTCCTCGACCCAGTCGCGCAGGTCGGAGGATGCGTAGCCGAACGTGGCGTCCTTCGCGAACTCGGTCTCCCCGACCGGCACGAAGCCGTCCGCCGCGGTGCCCGCGTAGTGCACACCGCCGACGGTGATGCGCCCGGCCTCGCCGAACGCGGGGACGATGACGACGGCGTCGACGGTGCGGCCGTCCTGCTCAGCGAGGCACGCGGCGATCGTGTCCGTCTCGAGCGGGAAGTGCCCGCGCAGCGTGGAATCGGAGCGCGAGACGAAGTCGATCGCGATGCCGGTGCTGCGCGACGCCGCCAGGGCCGCCGCGACGACCTCGCGGTTGCGCGCGGCGGCGTCGGCCGGGTCGAGGCTGCGCGAATTCGTCATCACGTAGACGGCGGACTTGCCCGTCTGCAGCGCCCAGGCGAGGTCGCCCGTGGACCAGCCGGTCAGGACCGGGAGGTCAGCGACCGACTGGGTGCCGGTCGGGTCGTCGTCGAGCACGACGAGCACGCGGCCCGAGGCCGCGACGAGGTTCGCGACGGTGGTGGCGGGGACCCGGTCTGCGATGGGGTAGTCGCGGACGAGATGGTCGAACGGGATCATGCCAACTCCTTTGTTGTCTGATCAAGCGGTTGTGCCGGTCTGACCAACATCAGAGGTCAGAGGTGTTGGGATCGTCCTCGGCGTCGAGGGCAACCGGGTGAGATCAGGTGGGCGAGACGGTGAGCTTGCTGAGCACGTGCTGCACCAGGTCGTCGATGGTCTGGCGCAGGTGCGACTCCATGGCCACCCGGCTCGCATGCGGGTCGCCCGTGCGCAGGGCCGCGAGGATGCCGCGGTGCTGGGCCTGGGCGTTCACGCGAACGACCGCGAAGTCGGAGGTCTGGGAGCGAGCCTGCAGAAGCTCGCGGCCGATCGGGCGGTAGAGCATCGCGACGAACGGGTTGCCACAACCCTCGAGGATCACGTTGTGGAAGGCGAGGTCGCCGGCCACGAACGCGTCGACGTCGGTCGCCGCGTGGGCCTGGTCCATCCGGTCGATCTCGGCCTGCAGGGCCGCGAGATCGGCATCGGTGCGCACGCTCGCGAAGAGCTCGGCGGCTCCGATCTCGATCATGCGGCGAACCTGGAGAAGCTGCAGCGGGGTGGTGACGGTGGCGCTCGCGTCCGCACGCGAGGTGGCGCGGATGAACGGTCCGATCGCCGACCACCGTGACATCGGGTTCACATAGGTGCCGCGGCCGTGCTCGACGCGCAGGATCCCCTGGGTCTTTAGGATGCTCACCGACTCGCGCAGGGTGAGACGGCTGACCTCGAGCTCTGCGGCGAGGTCGGCCTCGGGCGGCAACGGGGCGTCATCGGCGAACTCGCCGGTCGCGATGCGGTCGAGGAGGCGCTGAGCCGCCTGGTCCACGCGAGTGCCACGCTGCACAAGATTCCGTTTCATCAGACCTCTGATGAGTGGGAGCGTAGCGAGACCTGCGGGTCCGCACAAGTCGCGGGTCTAGTGCCCGGACCGCCGCGGCGACCACCCGGCGAACTGTTGGATCGGCCCCGGGCCTGCCTGCTGGGCCGGCAGCGCGGTCGACGCCTCCGGCTGAGAGCGATCGCTCGGGCCCGCCGCGGACTCCTCGGCACCCTCCGCCGGCACCGGCCCGCGGTCGAGGCCGAGGTAGTTCTCGCGCACCGGCGCGCTCCACCAGTACGAATCGTTGTCGTAGACCGGCCCTTCCCGGGTCGGGCGATCGAATGCCATCACGACTCCTCTCCGCCCGACCTATCGGCGGGATCGAGGAGTCATGAAGGGGTTTCGTCGGTTTTGCCCCGATATTGCGGAAGCGGCCGACCAGGCTCAGGAGGCCGCGCGCTCGATCGTTCCCGGCGCCGGCCCCAGTCGCGACGGCGCGGGCAGCACGCCGACCTGGTTGCGGCCGCCGTCCTTGGCCGCGTAGAGCGCACGGTCGGCCCGCCCGATCAGGCTGCGCGGGGTGTCGCCGAACCCCGCCTGGGTCAGCCCGATGCTCGCCGTCTGACCGCCGGGGATGACGCCCAGCAGGCGCGCCGCGATCTGCTGGGCGTGCGCCATGTCGCACACCGGCAGGGCGAGCGCGAACTCCTCGCCACCCCAGCGGGCGATCAGGTCGCCCGTGCGCAGCTCGGCCCGCAGGGCGAGGACGAGGTCGCGCAGCACGACGTCGCCCGCGTTGTGGCCGAACTCGTCGTTGTAGGCCTTGAAGTGGTCCATGTCGACCAGGGCGACGGTCAACGGGTCACCGGTGCGCTCGGCGCGGGCCAGCTCACGGTCGAGCGACTCGTCCCAGCTACGCCGGTTCGCGGCCCCGGTCAGGGGATCGGTGCGCGCCTGCTCGGCGAGCAGCGCCACTAGGTCGGCCCGGTCGATCGCCGCGGCGATCTCGGCGGCGACCAGCTCGACCAGGTCGAGCGCGGGCTCGGGCAGCCGAGGGCGGGTGTGCGTGAAGCCGACGACGAGCACCGCCATCCGGCGCCCGTCGCGGGTGACCGGCGCGAACAGCGCCGCGGCCACCCCGGTGAGCTCCGTCAACCGGCGCGAGGCGCGCGGGTCGCCGACGACGTCCGAGAGGTAGAGCCGGATCCCGGAATTCCAGACCTGCGCCGTTGCCGAGGTCTCGATCCCCGGGTCGACGCGCAGCAGGCCCGGGTCGAGGCCGTGGGTGCCGGCGGTCGCGATCAGGACGCCGTCGTCGTCGGGCTCGAAGAGAACCGCGAAACCGGCACCGGCGATGAGCGCGGCGGCCGCGCAGAGATCGGGGCGCGGGTCGGCCCCCGCGGTCAGCGCACGGGCGACCACCCCGAGGGCAGCCACGTCCGCCGCGCGCTGTCGGGACTGCTCCACGATCTGTTGGATCGCCGTCCCGGCCAGCGCCCCGATGGCCACGGCCAAGACCGGAAGACCCCAGCCGGACGCCGGGTAGCGCGGGGCGCCCACCACGATCATGGGGACGAGGAGGGTGGCAGCCAACCCCGCGATGGCCATGCGGAGCTGGGCACGGGTGCCATAGACCGCCAACCAGACGACCGGCAGCAGGACCAGCGGCGGGTAGCCGGACGACGCCCCGCCCCGGGCGTCGCGCAGCAGCGCGACCACCACGAAGAAGCCGAGCGGCACGATCACGTCGCACCACGACGGCAGTCGGCCCCACGGCACGGCGAAAGCCGCCACGAGCAGCGCACCCGCCGTCACGCCAGCCGCGGCAACCAACGCGAGATCGGACGACGACGCGCCCGTGAGCAGCTCGACGACGACGGCGACGAAAGCGAGGATCACGAACGGCGCCCCGCGCTGCAGGGCTGCGGAATCGCTGAACGGGCGCTTCACTGCGACCGGTTGTCGGGCGCGCGACTCGCGCCACTCCGCCCATGCCTGTGCCACCGCGACTGCCACTGCTGCCCCCTGCTGTCGGTCGAACACCGCTCGTTCATGCTGTTCGCCGTCGACCCTGATGCCCACTCCTGGACACTCCTGGACACTCTCGATCATGCGCCACAACGGCCGACGGCGGGGCCGAGTCACGTGGGACGTGGGGTGATTCCGGCCGGGCGGGATCGGCGCGGGTCGCGGATGGCCGCGAGGCTCCATGGTGCGATCTCGACCGCCGGCATCGGGAAGGCCAGGTGGTAGCCCTGGATGACGTCGACGCCGAGACGGACCAGGGCGGCCAGGACGGGCTCCGTCTCGACGCCCTCGGCCACGACCGACAGACCGAGCTGGTGGCTCATCTGGATCGTGGACTGGAGGACTGTCGAGTTGTGACTGGGGTCCGCGAGGCGTTGCACGAAGCTCTGGTCGATCTTGACCTCACTCACGGGCAGCCGCTCGAGGTACGCAAGGGAGGAGTAGCCCGTGCCGAAGTCGTCGATGGAGAGCTTGATGCCGATCGCGGCGAGACCATCGAGCACGGTCAGGCAGCGGTCGAGGTCGCGCATGATGCCGCTCTCGGTGATCTCGAGCGTGAGCCGCTGGGAGGTCCCGCCGCTGCGGGTCAGCAGGCTGTCGACGATCGACGGGAGCTGCTCGTCGAGCAGGTCGCGCGTCGTGATGTTGACCGCGACCGTGAGGTCCAGGCCCTGCTCGCGCCACTCGGCCTGCTGGCGCAGCGCGGTGGCGATCAGGTGGTCGGTCAGCCGACGGACCAGGCCCGTCCGTTCGGCGACGGGGAGGATCTCGGCGGGCGAGACGAGGCCGTAGAGCGGGTGGATCCAGCGCACGAGCGCCTCGACCCCCACGCACACCCCTGTGGCGGCGTCGCACTTGGGCTGGTACCAGAGGGTGATCGCACCCTCGCCGATGGCGGACTCCATCTGGGCCGCGAGGGCGAGCCGGCGGTGCCGACCGCTCTCGGGCTCCGGGGCGTAGATCTCGATCCGCGTGCCGCCGACCTTCGCCGCGTACATCGCGACGTCGGCGTGGGTGAGCAGCATGTCGCTCGTCGTGCCGTGCAGGGGGTGCATCGCGATGCCGATGCTCGCGCCGACCGCGAGGAACACGTCGTCGACGGCGACCGGTCGACGGATCGCCTCGAGGAAGCCCTCCGCGGACGCGATGGCGCCGACCCGGTCGACGTCGGGCAGGAGAACGGCGAACTCGTCCCCGCCGAGGCGCGCGACGACGCCGTCGGAGACGCTCTGGAGCCGACGCCCGATCTCCCGCAGGACGTCGTTACCGGCGCCGTGGCCGAGGGTGTCGTTGATCTCCTTGAAGTCGTCCAGGTCGACCATCACGACGGCGCCGCCGTGGTCGGCGGCGATCGCGTCGAAGCTCTCCTGGAACTCGCGGCGGTTGGGCAGACCGGTCAGCGGATCGTGCCGGGCATCGTGGTCGCGCTTGGCGGCGTCGGAGCGGATGGTGTCGACCAGGCGGGCGTTCTGGAGGGTGATGGCGGCGTGACCGGCTAGGGCCTCGAAGAGGCGCAGGTCCTGCTTGGCGAAGGTGCGGCCGGTGAAGAGGCGATCGGTCACGATCAGGACGCCGTCGACCCCGTCGATCGGGAGTCGGACCGCCATGGCGTCGGTCAGCGCCGCGGGCAGGCAGCTGCGCGAGCGGTCCTGGCCGGCAGGGATGAGGATGCCCTGGCCCTCCAGGGTCCCGGACCACCACACGTCCGGGCGGAGCGAGAAGTCGGTGCGGTCGTCGACGCCGTCGTCGGTGAGGACGACGTGCTGGCCGGGGCGGTCGCCGTCGGGCAGGACGACAAGCTCCGCACGCTGGGCGCCCAGGAGGGAGCGGGCCTCGCTCAGCACTGAGGCGACGGTGAGATCGAGGTCGACCGTCGCGCCGACCGAGCCGACGAAGCGGTAGAGCAGGTCGAGCTGGGCGTACCGGGCGGCGAAGGCGACGTAGCCGCGGTTGGAGAGGAAGAGAACAGCGGTGGCGACGCCCAGCAGGACGAGTGCAAGGGGATCGCTGACCAGCAGGACGACGATCAGGAGGGCGAGCCCGCAGTTCGCCACGCAAGCCAGGAGGCCGGAGGTGACGGCCTCACGCAGGATGTCGGGGCTGTAGCCGTCGCCGGCGAGGTAGATCACCAGGGTCACGAGGCCGCAGCTGAGAAGGCCGGCAGCCACCATGGCGACCAGTGCCGCAAGCCAACCGAGGGGAGAGGTCGGCTCACCCGAACCGAGGATGGCGCGGAAGGTGAGAACCGCGACGCCGACCTCGACGGCGAAGAGTCCCATGTTGAACACGAACTTGGTCCCGCGCTGTCGCTGGACTACAAGAAGTGCGATGCCGCTGCCGAGGATGCTGGTCCACAGGTAAGCGCTCGGGCTGAGAAAGACGAGCGCGATGACGGACGGCAGCTCGCGCAGCGTGTGGGTGTACGCGCTGCTCGCCAAGGGCACATGGATGATCAAGGACCCGGAGAGCACGAAGCCGACCGCGACGGCCCACCAGGGGACATCCAAGGTCGAAGGAAGTGCGGGCACCCCACGGAGCGGGCCGAGGAAGAGCCCCGCGGCGACGGCCACGAGGCCGATCAAGAGCGTGTTCACGGGCGTGAGCTTGTGCGCTCGCGCGATCGATCGCCCAGCCAATTCCCCACCCCTGCCCCTGCGGGAACGAATCACCGCTCAGGTTGATCATCGGCATCGCGACGAACTACTGAAGGGAATGGGCGGGACTGATCGGGGGGCGATCGGGTCAGCGCGTTTAGCTCCCGCGGAGAGACGTGCAGGTGGGAGCCCCGAGGCGGTTGCCCCGCGGACCCCACCTGCACGAACTACTGCTGGTGCTGTCTGGCCGTCAGGAGAGGTCGGTCAGGACCAGTGCCACGCCGACCAGTGCCACGCGGACCAGTGCACGGACCAGTGCCACGCGGACCAGTGCCACGCGGACCAGTGCCACGCGGACCAGTGCCAGGCGGACCAGTGCCACGCCGACCAGTGCCACGCCGACCAGTGCCACGCCGACCAGTGCCACGCCGACCAGTGCCACGCCGACCAGTGCCACGCCGACCAGTGCCACGCCGACCAGTGCCACGCCGACCAGTGCCACGCCGACCAAGTGTCAGAGCCAGCGACAGAGTCGCCCGGAGTCCCAGGCGCACTGGACGTCGTCCACGACTGGAGAGCAGTGTCCGCGGACGGAACCGTCGCCAGGAGAGCCCGCTCGATGTTCACCTGGCCGGCGCCACGAGCGACGTTCGGCTCGGCGGGCATCGGCTCGGCCGACTCCTCGAGCAGGTACTTCACCTGGTCGGGGTTCAGTTCGGGCTTAGCCTGCAGGAGCAGTGCGACCGTGCCAGACACGACGGCTGCTGCCTGCGAGGTCCCGGTTCCACGGAAGAATCGTCCCGCTGTGTCGCCGGTGACGAGACCTTCGGGGTGTCCCTGGTCGATGGTGGAACCCGGGACACGCAACGAAACCACTGACTTGCCCGGAGCGAGCAGATCGGGGGCACGTGAGGCCGTGCCGGGATTGGTGAACGTGCTCAGCGTGTCATCGGCGACCGAAGAAGTCCCCTGATTGTCGCTAGAGCCGACGGCGATCACATAGGGATCGGCAGCGGGCATCGTCAGTTCGGCGGCCCCGCCCTCGTTCCCTGCCGCGGCGACGACGACGATGCCGGCCGCCCACGCTTCCTCGACGGCCTTGGCAAGCGGGTCAACCGTGTACGGCGTCGAGGCCGAGACACCGGAGGAAAGGTTGATGACCCGGACATTCATCCCGTTGTCGTTGCGGTGCTGGACAACCCAATCGACGGCCGCAATGACTCCGTTGACGTCAACGCCGCCGCCGGCAGCCGCGACCTTCAGGTTGAGCAGCCGCGCGCCAGGAGCAACCCCGACAAATGGGTTTGACATCCCGCGCGCTGGCTGCACGTCGTTCCCTGCGATGATTCCGGCCATGTTCGTGCCGTGACCGAAGCTGTCCAGGAAGCTCGTGGATTCCGAAACACCCTCGGCGGAGAAGTCAGGGCCGTTGATGACCTTGCCTGCGGTGTTCAGCCCGGCAACCGGAGTGACTCCGGTGTCGATCAGTGCGACCGTGACACCCTGACCGGTGATCGCGCCACCAGCGACGTCGCTCATTGCCCATGCAGCACGCGCGCCGGTGCTCGTGGCGACGGAGTAGAGGGAGCCCAGGTCGGTCCTCGCGTCCCAGGCCGCGACCGCGGAGCTCTTTGCGTCGCGACCCTTCGCGGTGTCACCCCAGGAGCGATCAAGCACAACGCCGACCGGAGTGGATTCCGCCCGGTCAGCAATAGCCGGCTCGGAACTGGTCAGCGCGGCGGGCGACAAGTAGGCAGCAATGGCCAGGGCAAGGGATGCGGCGATTGGCATCGCCGCGAGTTTCATTTCCACGTTCTGTCCATTTCTCAATCCTTAAGTCAATGGGGTCGGGCTACCCCTGCCAGGAGTATGCGGCCCCACATGTCCGAAGAGCTCCGCAAGCAGCAACATGTCATCCGTGCGGCTCAGGACATTGATAGTACTATTTTGCTTACGGCGCGCCGTCACGTGGTGGATTGATCGGTTAGATATTGTTGTTGTAGTTTTGCCCATGTTCTTCACCAGGTTCGCGAGTGGTACGCCGGCGCAGCAAGTCTGGCGAAAGTATTTGTGAAACGACTGTGAGTGATGTTCTTCAATCGATCTTTCATCCTTGCACCAGGGGTGTTCTTCTTTCCCAGGCCAGGGAGGAAAGGGGGAGGAGGCGCGGGCCGGACGGGGAGGGCGGCCAAGCAAGGCCACTACGGGCGAAGCGAGCCGACGAAGCTCGTTCGTCGCAGCAGGTCGCAATATCGACAGACCGCCGCGGGCGGCATCGCGTCTGGAGTGATCTTGCTGGAACCCTTGACCGTTTCGTCCGGGTTGGGTACGATTAGCACAGGTGTTCGATCTTCTGACTCGGTTCTAGCGACTCGATGGCGAGAGGGGGCGGCTGTGGACGTGACCGCTGCGCCTCCCCTCGCGCCTGTCGCGGTCGCGTCGCCCGCCAGCCTGGCTGCCACCACCGACGGCGGTCCGGTCGCGCCGCTCGCGTGCGGGGCCGGCGGCGAGGTGGCCGCGTTGCGCGCCGCCGCTGCAGCGCTCGCCTCAGCTGCTGCGGGGCACCCGCGTGGGCCGGGCCTGAGCGGCAGGGCGTGCTGACCGAGCTGAACCTGACCATCGACACCCTGCAAGCGATCCGGTCCGCGGTGCTCATCGCCGAACGCAACGCAGAGACGTGGCGCGGGTCCGGGGACCCGAATTTCGAAGCCTGGGTCGGGCGCAAGACCCGGCTCGGGAAGCGCGGCGGGGCCGCCCGGGTCCGCCAAGCTGCCGAGCTCGACACCGTCCCCGACGTGCTGGACGCCGTGACCGAGGGGCGTATCCCGCTCGAGCACGCCGGCATCATCGCCAAGGTCGCCGCCACCGGCACCCCCGCCCAACGCCAAGCCGCCACCTCCCCCGCCGGGCAAGAGACGCTGCTCGGGTTGGCTGCCGGGCAGGACGCGGGCACGTTCGCGCGCACCGCCGACCGGTGGGCCGCCCACGTCGACCCCGCCGGCCTGGAACACGACCACCAAGCCCAACGCCGCGCAAGGTTCCTGCACCTGACCCACACCCCCACGGCACCCACCTCAAAGGACTGCTCGACTCCCTCACCGGCCACCAGGTCGCCCTCGCCCTGGAAGCCGCCACCCCCAGACCCGCCGCCGACGACGACCGCGACTTCGGCCAACGCAACGCCGACGCCCTGGCCACCATCGCCGACCGCATCCTGGCCTCGGTAGACACCAAACCCGGCGCGCACGTACCACCCCAGGTCTCCGTCATCCTGACCGAAGCGACCTGGGCCGCAGCCCAAGCCGACCGCGACCGCCGCCGCACCGCCCTAGCCACCTTCGGATTCACCGCCGACAGCGCCGACGGTGGCGACACGGGTGGCGGCGGCGAGTTTGACCGGCGCAGCGAGCGTGACGGCGAGATTGGCGGCAACACCCTGTTCGGCAACGACACCAGCAACGAGACCCAATGCGGTGCGGGCCCCGCGATGCTCCCAGTCCTGGGGTACGCGCCCGCCACCCTCGAGGACGGCACACCCGTGCCCGCCTCCGAGCTCGGCGTGATCATGTGCGACTGCGAACTGACCCGCATCGTCATCAACGCCGACGGAGTCCCCCTAGACCTCGGGCGCACCGAACGACTGTTCACCGGACCCCAACGCAAAGCCGTCATCGCCCGCGACCGCGAATGCGCCTGGCCCGACTGCCACGCCCACGCCCGCTGGTGCCACATCCACCACCTCGCCTGGTGGCAACGCGACAACGGACCCACCTCCGTAGAAAACGGGGCCCTGTTATGCAACTTCCACCACCACGAAGTCCACCGACTCGACCTCACCCTGACCCGCCACACCACACGCGACTACAACGCCATCACCGGCATCGCACGCGTCTGGTACCAACTCACCGACCCCACCGGACGAACACTCAGACAGACCGGGCCACCCACCGGACCGCCCGGAACGCAGCCACCCGAACCACCACGACCACCCGAACTAGACGGGCCAGCTAGGCCAACCCGACCACCAGTGCCGCCGGGTCTACTCGACCTCGATGTCGATCGGTCCAACGGGGCGCTCGTCGCATGACCCCCGCGAAACGTGACTCGCGCGCTAAGCGCGCAGCACGAGTACTCAGTCGGCGGATCGTGAAATGTCAGAAATGCCCGAAAGATCCTGAGTGTGAATTCACCCCGGTGCCGACCGAAAATCCACCAATGAGTTCGGGCGCTTGGTGTACTACTTAACTAGACCAGTCGAGCCTGCGAGGGCTTCGCGCTGAGTCGGTTACCAGCCCAAGGAGCATTGCCGTGAGAAACCCGAACGGATATGACTTGCCGAGAGGCACGTCTTTCCGTTGCGCGGATGCCGGCAACTGCCCGAGCGAGCTGAGGTCGCTTCTGCGGCCCGGCCGCGCACAGGTCCGTCAGGACTGAGGCTCGCCGCAACTCCTCCGTGAATTCTTGGGACACCCCTCTCTATTAGTCGAGGGACAATACGCGCAGAGAGCAGCTTTGCCATGAAGAAAATACTTGCGGTATGCGTGGCGGCCATATTCACCGTCATGTTTGCCGGTCCCGCCGTCGCGTGCCCCGTGGAAGTGAAGTGCGATTCCACACCTGAGTGGACCTACGGCTGGGACCACGCCAACACGGTCACAGCGAGCCTGACGGTCGACGCCGAATCGAGTGGATTGTGCGCCCCAGTAACGCTGCAAGCGACGTCCTACACCGTGCCGGGAACCTGGGACCGGAAGGGGTTCAATCTCACGGCCGTACCCCAGACTGCAATCCAGCCGCAGAGGCCCATGACCTTCCCCATCGGCGCGAAGAGCTCGACCCAGGCGTCGACTCTTAACACCCCGCCGTGCGGGCCGTATCAGGTGGACCTCTATGGCGGTGTCGCGCTGGAATCGATCGACAAGAACGGGACGCCGGACTTCCGTGCGGGTGGTCTCGTCGACCGACCGAACTGCCCGACCCCGGTGGTGCCCGTCGCGCCGACGTGGACACCTGGGACATGCCTCGCTGAGGGGACCGTAACGCTGGAGCAGAATCCCAGCTACATCTGGTCGTTCGTAGAGACCGAGAATGGACGCGACTACACGGCCACTGCGACCCCGGGGCACGCCATCACAACCCAGGGCCCCTGGCCCGTCAAGATCGCGCAGCTGTCACCGGATAGCCCCGAGTGCCTACCCGCGGTGCTGCCGGTCAGCGTGATCACTCAGGCGCAGGTCACTCCGATCCCACCGACGTGTGACGCCGATGGGTCGCTGACCCTCACCAACGGCGAGAGCTACACCTGGAGCGACACCCGGCCGCTCGCGGTCGGACGGCACGAGGTCATCGCGACCGCTGCCGCGGGCTATGTGTTCTCCGACCTCGAGACCACAGCGACGTTCACGGTCGAGGTCCTGGCTGCCACGGGTGATCAGTCGACTGACGCAACGGCTGGCTGCTACATCGCGGCCGTGCCGCCGGTCGTTGACCCTCCCGTCGTTGACCCTCCGGTCGTGGTCCCAGTCGTCCCGGTCGTCACACCGGTGGCGGTGGTCGCGAGCAAGACCGTCGCGAGCAAGACCGTCGCGAGCGAGACCCCGGCCGTCAACAACCGGGTTCTGGCCTACACCGGGATCGATGGTCTGCCGTGGCTGCTCCTCGGCGCCGCCGGGCTCATCGGCTTCGGCGGGCTCACGGTGTCCCGCGCATCCCGTGAACGCCGGGTGAGCGCCTGACGCGCCACTGATGCCCCGCGGCGGCGCAGCCTGCCGCCGTCGCCGCGGGGGAATCGGGTAAAATTGCACCATTTACCCGCTTCGCGTAGGGCGTCGGTCTAGCGCGACCCCGCGCACCAACAACCGGGAGTGCCGTGCCCGACCAGGGCGACGCGGCGGCCGTCGTCGTTCATTACGAGAGCCCCGAGACGCTGCTACTGACGCTGACCGATCTGGGTGAGTTCTTCCCCCGCGATCGGATCGTCGTGGTCGACAGCTCCGGGGACCTCGACGACTCGTGGGACGCGGGCGCGGTGATCCTGCGCCCGGGCCGGAACACCGGGTACGCGCGAGGGGCCAACGACGGGGTCCGGTACCTGCTCGCGAGCCGGCCGGACGTCACGGAGATCCTCGTGTGCACCCATGAGGTGCGCTTCGCAGACGGTGTCATCGACCGCCTGCTCGAGGTCGCCCAGGAACGTCCCGGTGGGCACGTCGTCGCGCCCCGGCTCGTCACGCGGGGGGTGAAAGGACAGGCGCCGAGCCTGTGGTCGGAGGGCGGTCGTCTGAGCTTCCCCCTGCGACACCCCGAGCACGTGCGGGTGGGCCGGACGCACGGGACCCGGCGCGCGCTCTGGGTGGACGGTGCGGCCTTCGTCATCGCAGTGCGGACCTGGCAGCGGGTCGGGGGGATCCCGGAGGAGTTCTTCTTGTACATGGAGGACGTGGCGCTCGGGCTCAGGTGCCGCCGGCTCGGCGAGCCGGTGGTCGTCGTGCTCGACGCCGTCGTCGAGCAGGCCGTCACGGGACCGAACCGGTACCTGGCGATCCGCAACCAGCTCATCCTTGCCGAGCGCTACTATTCGCGGCTCGACTCCGCCGTGGTGCATGCCCAGATCTACGCGAAGACGATCACGCTCGCCCTGCTCGGCGAGCGAGGCCGCGCGCGGGCGATCGAGAACAGGCGAGCGATCCGCGACGCCCGTCGCAGGGTCAGAGCCGCAGCAGCGGCAGGAGATCTGCCCCGGCCTCGAGGTCGGGCGTGGCGACCAGATCGGCCACGATGAGTGCCAGGATCACGGCGACCACGATGAGCACCAGGATCAGGATCAGCTTGCTGCGCACCGTGCGGCGTACTGCGCGGATCCGTGCGCGCGCGCCGGCCGGGGCGGCAGGCTTGGGACCTTCACCAGCGACGGTCGCGTCGGACCGCTCGGTCGCCCAGCGTGGATACGTCACGTCAGCTCCCCGGACTCGGGTCCGGCCGACAGATCGGCCGGTCCCGAGAGAATAGCCGCGGTTGGCGCGATCGTGTGAGTCGACGCGGCCGGCCACCCGCGTGGCCTACACGGCGACGTCCGGCGGCCCTCGGGCCGCAGGCGGACGTCGAGGTCACCAGCGCGGGGGTGCCGGCCGTGGTCGGTGCGCCGATGCCGGCGCCGATGGCGGACCTCGTGCGCGCGGCGGGGGCGTCGCCCGACGGGTTCGCGGGCCGTCAGCTGACCGAGCAGATGCTGCGCGACGCCGACCTCGTGCTCGCCCTCACCCGCGGACACCGCTCGAAGATCGTCGCGCTGCACCCGGGCGCCGTGCGCCGGACGTTCACGCTGCGCGAGCTCGCGCGGCTCGCCGGCGGCGTGGACCCGGCGGCGCTTCCGGCCGGACCCCTGACCGCACGGTTCGCCGCGCTGCTCCCGCTCGCGGCCGCCCAGCGCGGCCAGCGTCGGGCGGCAACCGAGGACGACGACGTCGTCGAACCGTTCGGTGGCGACCAAGCGCTCTACCGACGCGCTTTCGACGAACTGCGCCCGGCCGTCGACCAGATCGCCCGGGTCGTCCGCGGCTAGCGCTCCAGGCCGGGAGGCGTCAGACGACGAGCGCCGAGAGCCTGCCCGGGCCGTAGCCCTTGATGTCGACGGTGAGGTCGATCCGGCGGACGTACGCCAGCACCCACTGCGCGACGTCGGCCGGCAGCGGGTCGCCGGGGGCGTAGCAGCGGTCGAGCTTGACGTGCGGTGCGCCCTCGGCGTTGAACATCGACGCCGTGATGTTGAGGATCTCGGCGGCGTTGTCGAACAGCGCCTGGGTGAGCGCACCCTCCTCGATCGCGAAGTCCGCGCCGCCCGGGGGCACGAGCGCGATGGCCGCACCGGCCCGGGCCGCGAGCGGCAGGTCGAACAGCATGATCGCGCGCAGCCTGAGCGCGTTGTCGACATAGATGCCCACCATCGCGCCGTCGTCAGCCGCGGGGTTGACCATCGCCCCGCCCGTGGTGACGTCGACGTCGCGCCCGAAGAGCTCCTCGAGCACCTCGCGGACGTCCAGGGCCCCCGGCAGCGGCGTGGGGACGGTCCCGGCCGGCACGCTCACGCGAGCACCGGCTCGATGACGTCGCGGAACGACTCGGCGGTGAACGGCTTGGCGACGAGGAACAGCGCACCGGCGGCCTCGGCCTCACCGCGCATCTCGGGCGAGCCCTCGGAGGTGACGAACCCGAACGGCACGTCGTCCCCGCCGGCGCGCAGCGCGCGCAGCAGCTCGATCCCCGTCATGTTCGGCATGTTCCAGTCCGAGAGCACTAGGTCCGGCCGCTCGGCCGTGACGACCTCGAGCGCGAGCGCGCCGTCGGCCGCCTCCGTGATGTCCCAGTCGTACCCCGCCTGCCGCAACGTGCGGATGACGATCTGACGCATCACCCGACTGTCGTCGGCAATCACCACTCGCAACATGTCATTCGTCCTTGCCTGCTAGTCCAGCCCATTGCCCACCGGTGCACTGCGGTGACCGGCTCATAGGTTCCACACCGAGATGACGAGCGGGCGCCCGCGCCAGGCGAGCAGCACCTCGTCCAGCTGGAAGGCGTTCTCGTGCGACGGCGCCTGGCGGCTCACCAGCGGCATCGTCAGCTTCCCCTGCTCCGGCAGGAGCGCCTTGAGGTTCCCGCCGACGACGTTCGCGACCTCGCCGAACGCGTCCACGAGGTCTGCCTCAGACACGGGCTCGCCGGCGTCCATCCCGAGCAGCGCGCGGGCCAGGTCGTCGGCCGTCGCGGCGTCCGTGGTCAGCAGCACGCGGCCCTTGTACGACGCGTGCAGGTCGACCCACGCGTGCAGCGGATCGGCCACCGTGACCGGCCCGTCCCACCAGGGCTGCAGGAGGCCGGGTTCGCCGTCGACCATGGCGGCGAAGACCTCCTCCGCGATGGCCGTCAGCTGGACGGAGTCAAAGATCCCTATGGGGCTCATACCATCTCCTCGGTCGGAATCAGCCCGAGCAGCTCGAGCTTGTCCCGGAACGCGTCAGGGGTGAAGGGCTTGATCATGTACTCGTGCGCACCGGCCGCGAGGGCACGCACGATCTGGCCGTGCTCCGCCTCCGTGGTGACCATCATCAGCGTCATCGCACGCCAATCGGCCCGGGCGCGGGCCGCCATCACGAACTCGAGTCCGTCCATGACCGGCATGTTCCAGTCGATGCACGCGAGGTCGAAGACCGAACCCGCCTCGAGCAGGTCCAGGGCCTGCTGGCCGTCGGCCGCTTCGTCCGTCTCGTACCCGAGCTGCTGCAGGATGCGGACGACGATGCGTCGCATGGTCCTGGAATCGTCAACGACCAGCGCTTTCATGCTGCCCTCCGTGCGTTCAGTCGGTAGACGGAGCTGCGCCCGACGGGCACCCGCTCCCAGGCGTCGTCGACGCCGATGGTGGTTTCAGCGCCGCCCAGCAGCAGGTACCCGCCAGGGCGGACGACGGATTGGACGCGGCGCAGCACTTCCTGCTTGGTCGCCAGGTCGAAGTAGATGAGCACGTTACGCAGGAAGACGATGTCGAACGGGCCACCCGCGGGCGGCGCGTGCAGCAGGTTGTGCCGCGAGAACGTCACCCCCCGACGAATCTGCTGGCTCACCTCCCACTCGATGCCGACCCGGGTGAAGTGCTCGACGAGCATCCTCGCGGGCAGCCCGCGGTTGATCTCGAGCTGGCTGTACAGCCCGGCCTTGGCGCGCGCGAGCACCTGCTCGGAGAGGTCCGTGGCGGTGATCTGCACGGACATCGCCGGCGCGGACTCGCGCAGCGCCATGATGATGCTGTACGCTTCCTGGCCCGTCGAGCACGCGGCCGACCACAGGCGCAGCTGGCGCATGCTCGGGCGGTCGCGAAGCAGCTCGGGCACCACGTGATCGGTCAGTGCCGTGAACGGGCTGGCATCGCGAAACCACGAGGTCTCGTTCGTCGTGAGCGCCTCGACGACCTTCTCGTACTCGATCGGTCGCGGAACGGCGCGCAGCCCGCGAACGTACTCGTCCACACCCGCCAGCCCGGCGTGGCGGGCGAGCGGCAGCAGCCGGCTCTCCACCAGGTACTCCTTGCCCGGCTCGAGCTGGATGGCGCTGCGTTGTCGGACCAGATCGGCGACGAACGTAAATGTCTCGGTGGCGAGAGTCAACGGATTTCACCTGCAGGGTCGAGGGCGGACTTGAGAACCGAACCGACCAGGGCGGCCCCTACCTGGTCGAGCGGAAGAATGCGGTGCGCGAAACCGGCCATCGCCACGGCGCCGGGCATGCCCCAGACGACGCTCGAGGCCTCGTCCTGAACCAGGACGGTGCCGCCGGCGCCGACGACGGCGCCACAGCCGGTCCGGCCATCCGCTCCCATACCGGTCAGCACGACGGCGAGAAGGTCCCCGCCGAAGACGCTGACCGCGGAGCGAAAGAGTGTGTCGACAGCAGGCCGGCAGAAGTTGACCGGTGGGCCGTCGGTGAGCTTGGTCCGACCGCCGCGCGCCGTCGGGCGCACCTCGAGGTGCCGGTCGCCCGGGGCGATGTACGCATGCCCAGGGAGCAGCTCCTCGTCCCCGTCGGACTCGACCACGGTCGTGGCGCCGAGCCGGTCGAGCCGGGCCGCGAGCTGCCGCGTGAACACCGGCGGCATGTGCTGGACCAGCACCATCGGCACCGGCAGCGGCGTCGTGATCGACCGGAAGACCTGCGACAGCGCCTCGGGCCCGCCGGTCGACGAGCCGACGATGACGAGCCGCACCGGGCGACGCTCAGGGCGCGCGGCGAGGTGGATCGGGGACGACGCGGGTGTCGCACGCACCGCCACCGGCCGGGAGCCGGGCCGGGAGGTGGCCGATTCGGCGGCACCGTCCTGGGTGGACCCGGCCAGGGCCGGGCGCGTGGCGCCGAACGTGCGGGGCAGCGCCGGCCGGCCGTGCCCGGGGTACGGCACGAGCGCCTTGATCAGGGGGATGAGGTCGCCGGCCACCTTGGCCATCGAGGCGGCGACGCTGCCCTGGTTCGCGGGCTTCGTGACGTAGTCGGTGGCACCCGCGGCGAGCGCGTCGAACGTCGCGGCGGCGCCTCGCTCGGTGAGCGTCGAGAACATGATGATCGGGAGCTTGTCGCCGCGTCGGCGCAGGGCGCGCACCGTCTCGATGCCGTCCATCACCGGCATCTCGATGTCCATCGTGACGAGATCCGGCGCGAGCTGCGCGATCTTGGTCAGCGCGATGTGCCCGTTCGCGGCCGTGCCGATCACATCGATCCGGGGGTCCCCGGCGAGCGCGTCGGTGACGAGCCGGCGAACGACGACCGAGTCGTCGACCACGAGCACGCGAATCCTCGTCACCGGCCACCCCCTGCTCGTCGTCCCGGTCCGTGCGTCCCGGCCGTGGTCTGCTCGGCCCCGGCGTTTCGCGGGGTCAGGCTTCTCATCGACCGGGGCGACGACGTGTTGAGTAGTGCAGTCCGACCTCAGTACGTGAAAGCGGCGACCCGCTCGCGCAGATCCTGCGACATGCGCGCGAGCTCGTCGACGGACCCGCTCATCTGGCCGAGCACGGCGCTGGCCTCGGCCGCCGAGGACGCGACGCGGGACATGCTCATCGCGATCTCCTCCGACCCCTCTGCCGCCTGCCCGACGGACCGGGACATCTCGTTGGTCGTCGCCGTCTGCTCCTCGACCGCGCTCGCGATCGTGAGCTGGAAGTCGTTGATCGAGGCGATGATCGCGGAGATCTCACCGATGGCGACCACGGCCGACGACGCGGCGTCCTGCGTCGTCGCGATGCGCTGCCCGATGTCCTCGGCCGCCAGCGCGGACTCCCGGGCGAGCTCCTTGACCTCCTTGGCCACGACGGCGAAGCCTCGGCCGGCGGCGCCCGCGCGCGCCGCCTCGATGGTGGCGTTCAGCGCGAGCAGGTTGGTCTGCTTCGCGATCGAGGTGATCACCTTCACGACGGCGCCGATGTCCTGCGAGCTCTGGCCGAGCTCGCGCACGGTCGCAGCGGTCGAGTCGGAAACCTCCACGGCGTAGCCGGCGACGTTCGCCGCCTGGTTCGAGTTCTGCGCGATCTCGCGGATCGAGGCCCCCATCTGCTCGGCCCCGGAGGCCACCGTCTGCACGTTCTGGCTGACCCGTTCGGCGGCGGCCGCGATCACGCCCGACTGCGTGCTCGTCTCGTCCGAACCGGCCGCGACCTGGGCGTTCGACGCCGCGAGGGCAGCCGCCGCCGACGCGACCGTCGCGGCGGTGCCCGCGACCCCGGCCAGCATCGCGCGCAGCGACTCCTGGGCGGTCGCGAGCGCCTGCGCCATCGCGCCGATCTCGTCCCGGCCGACAACGCTCGCGGACACGGTGAGGTCGCCGTCAGACATGGCCACGAGCGAGCGCTGGACGCCGCGGACGCCGCGCGTCACGGAGCGGATCACCGCGAACGCGAGCAGGGCCGCCAGGAAAGTACCCACCGCGAAGACCCCGACGAGGATGGCCATCGTCTGTCGCATCTCGCTCCGTGCGGACGCCGCGGCCGCGTCGATCTGGGCGCCGACAACCCGTGCAGCCAGCGCGATGGACCGGCCCTGCGCATCGGCGTCGGCCGCGGGGGCCGAGGCGATCGCGAGGTCGACCGCTGAGACGTCACCGGCCTGGGCGAGCGGCAGGAGCGTCGCGTCCCGGAACGTGACCCAGCCCTCCCACGCGACCAGGAAGTCGTCCCACGCGGGCAGGGGGGCGGCGAGGTTCGCGTCGACGAGCTCGATCGCCTGGCGCACGAGTGCGTCATTGCCGACGATCGCCTGCGTGGCGCGGTCGCGACCCGAGTCGGTGCGCGACATCGCGAGCTGGCGCAGCATGAGCTGGCTGCGGATCTGGCCGACGCGCGCGTCCTGCATCGGGACGAGCACACCGTTCGACCTGGACGCGACCAGGTCGGTCTGCGCGCTGGTCTGCAGCAGGACGAGAGCCCCGTAGCCCCCCACCCCCGCGAACGTCGCGGTCAGGGCGAGGACGACGGTGAAGAGCTTGGTGCTCAGGCGCCGGTCCCGGAACCAGGCCCAGGGGCCCGACCTGCTGTGCCGTCGTCGAACCGATCTGTCAAAGATCATCGTGTTCCCCCCGCACCTCTGCGCGCATCCGTGCGCGCCTCACCTCCTCGATCGGTCGCCCGACCTCGTTTGTGAGTGCTCCGGCCACCTGCAGGGCGCGGGTGCGCTAGGCAGCGGTGGCGCGATCCACGTCGAGCGCGAGCAGCAGGCCCTGCTCGAGCTTGTACGCACCCAGGATGACCTCGCGCAGAGCGGCGGGGAGCGTGTCGGGCGGGGTCTCGAACTGCGACTCGTCCACGTCGAAGACGTCGCCGATCTCATCGACGAGCAGGCTGATCGCCTCGCCGTCCACCTCGACGACCACCATCATCGGTTCGGCGTCGACGGCCAGGGGTGGGAGCCCGAGACGCGTGCGCAGGTCGATGGTCATGACGACCTGACCACGCAGGTTCACGAGGCCGGTCACCCCGGCAGGCGCGAGCGGCACGGCCGTCCGGACGTGCGCGCGGAGCACCTCCTGGACCCGGAGCACATCGATGCCGTACCGGGCTCCGCCGACCGTGAACGTCGCGAGCTGCTTACCCATCTCAAACCCCCACGAGTGAATCGAGCCCGGATCGCACGGACAGGCCCGGCAGGGCAGCCCGGTAGTACGTGCCGCTGGCGTCGTCACCGCTGGTGTCGTCATCGAAGAACGTCGGGTCCGCGGTGAGCACCGCCTGCGTCACGTCGAGCCGTTCGGTGACGCGGTCCTTGAGCACCGTCGAACCGATCAGACCGCAGCCGTCGATCTGGCTGTGCTGCGCTGCGTCGTCGTCCACGATGTCGACGATCTCGTCGACCACGATGGCCACGCTGCGCGCGCCGCGCGTGGAGACGATGACGAGCAGGTCGTCCAGGTCGGTCGCAGCCGTCCCCCCGAGGAGCCCGGCGAGCCGGACGATCGGGACGATCGCGCCGCGGTATTGGACCACCTCGCGTCCGCCGACGTGCTCGACCAGGTCGCTGCGCAGGCGTTCGAGACGCGTGACCGCATCGAGAGGGATCGCCACGCGGCGGCCGCCACCGATACCGGCGACCAGCACCTGTTCCGTCGTGACGACGGCAACCGCCGAGGCGGCGGACGACTCGCGATCGAGGTCCAACGGCTCGGCGCTCAGCGACCGGCGCGCGATCGCGCCGACGTCGAGGATGAGCGAGACGCGACCGTCACTGAGCAGGGTTGCCCCGGCGTAGACGCCGATGCCCTTGAGTCGGGCCGAGAGCGCCTTGACGACGATCTCCTCGGTGTTGAGGACCCGGTCGATGATGAGGCCGAAACGCTGCGTGTCCGCCTGCAGCACCGCGATCACGGCGGGCGTGCTGGCTTCCCGATGGTGACCCGTCTCCAGCACGTCGCGCAGCGCCACCAGGGGAAGCAGGTCGCCGCGCAGCCGGTAGACCGGCGCGGTGCCGATGTACTCGATCGCCGTCCGGGCCTTCTGCCCGTCGAGCGCGACGAGCTCGAGCAGGCTGACCTGCGGGATCGCGTACAGCTCGCCGGCCGACTCGACCGTGAGCGCGGGCATGATCGCGAGCGTCAGCGGGATGCGCAGGCGCCACGTCGTGCCGCGGCCGATCGTGGACTCGACGTCCACCTGACCGCCGATGGCCTCGATCTTGGTGCGCACGACGTCCATGCCCACACCGCGGCCGGAGACCTTGGTGACGGCCGCCGCCATAGAGAAGCCGGGCAGGAAGAGCAGCTGGAGCAGGTCGGGCTCGCTCATGCCCGCGATCTGCTCGGGGGTGCGCAGCCCGCGCTCGATCGCCTTGGCGGCGACCCGCTCGACGTCGACGCCCTTGCCGTCGTCGACGACGTCGACGATGACCTGGCCGCCCGCGTGGTACGCACGCAGGGTCAGCACGCCGACAGCCGCCTTGCCGGCCGCGACGCGGTCCGCCGGGGACTCGATGCCGTGGTCGATCGCGTTGCGCACCAGGTGGGTCAGCGGGTCCTTGACCGCCTCCAGCAGGGTGCGGTCGAGCTCCGTGTCACCGCCGACCATGTCCAGGCGGACCTGGCGCCCGCAGGTGGCGGCGAGGTCGCGCACGATGCGCGGCATCTTCGCCCACACGTGATCGATGGGCTGCATGCGCGTCTTCATGACGCCCTCCTGCAGCTCCGACGCGATCAGGCTCAGCCGCTGGGATGCGCGCACGAGGTCGACGTCGACCGTGCCGTCCGCGAGGCGGTTGATCTGGTTGCGCGCCAGCACGAGCTCCCCGACCTGGCGCATGAGCGCGTCGAGAAGGTCGACATCGACCCGGATCGAGGCGTCGGACGCCGTCCGAGGTCCAGGTCCCTCCGAGGCGGGCTCGCTCGCCGCTGCGACCGGCTCGTCGGCGGCGTGGTCGCGCTGGGTGGGCAGTGCGCCGGCCGGCGGGTCAGCCGGCTCGAGACGGGGCTCGACGGCGGGCTCGACGGGCTCGGCAGCGGCAACCGCTGCGGGCTGCGGCGGAGACGCGACAGGCCGGTTCTCGAGCACGTCGTGGATCTGCTGGATCACCTCGTCGACGGCGATTTCACCCTCGACCCCCCCGGTCTCGATCGACGCGAGGATCTCGCGCACGGTGTCGACCATGCGGAGCAGCACATCCGTGGTGTGCAGGTCCATCGCCCGCTTGCCCTCGCGAAGCTGGACGAGCAGGTTCTCCCCCGCGTGGGTGACCTTCTCGAGCAGCCCGAACGCGAGGAAGCCGCTGGTGCCCTTGATGGTGTGGATCGTGCGAAAGATGCTGCTCAGCAGCTCGCGCGAACCAGGTGCACCCTCGAGGGCCACCAGATCTTGATCGAGCTGATCGAGGTTCTCGTAGCTCTCGACCAAGAACTCACGGACGATCTCGTCCATGTCATCCATTGCTGCCTCCACACACCTCGGACCTGTGACTGCCCGACTGATCGACAGGGCAGGGGCGGAGATGAGCGGTACGGGCGCAGGGGGTATGACCATTCGACCGCGCGGTGCGGTCAGGCGCCCGATTCCGGCTGTGCAGGGGCGGTGCGGGGCGGCACGAGGCGACGGAGGGTGTCGACCGCTGAGTCCGTCGCTGCGGAGGCTGCAAGGTTGGCGGCCTTGACCGCCTCGATGACCTCGGCCCGGTTGACGGCGATCGAACGGGGCGCGTCGATCCCCAA
The DNA here is from genome assembly GCF_045689905.1 of Pengzhenrongella phosphoraccumulans. Classification (NCBI taxonomy): domain Bacteria; kingdom Bacillati; phylum Actinomycetota; class Actinomycetes; order Micrococcales; genus Pengzhenrongella; species Pengzhenrongella phosphoraccumulans. The sequence continues at coordinate 1,358,095 of NZ_CP144210.1, forward strand.
CCGCACGCCGTCGCTGCGCACCTCGAGAATCGTGATGACGATGTCGTCACCGATCATCAGTCGCTCGCCCACGCGACGGCTCAGCACCAACATGCACGCGAGACTATCCGCTCACGGCAGCGGTGCACGCCGGGCGCGCCCTCAGTCCCAGCGCGTGCCGGACTCGAGCCGCTCGCTCAGCACGGCCGCCCACACGACCGGGGTGGCCGGCAGCCCGTCGATCCAGCCCACCGGGACGCCGAGGTCGAGCACGGTCCCGGGCTCCTGGGTGTCGTGAAGCGCGGCCACCGCCACGACGTCGAACTCCCGAGGCCGCCCGACCGAACGCACCCACGCGCGCAGGTCGGCGGTCTTGCGTCGCGCGTCCACGACGGCCCACGCCTGGTCAGGGCCGAGGTCGGCTAGCAGCTCGGCGGCAGCCGGCCAGGCCTCGACCTGAGGGCCGACGCCGATCGCGACGATGCTGACCTGCTCGCCGTCGGCGCACCGCGCCCGGTGCAGGGCCGCCGCCGACGAGCTCAGCAGCCGGCGGGAGTGGCCGGCGACCGCATGCATCTGGCCGGCAAGCACCACGTCGTGCGGGTCCTGGCGCACGCGCGCCGCGAGCTGGGTGGCGACGGCGAGCGCCTGCGCGCTCTCCCCGACGACGGCGACGATCGACCCCGGGGCGCGCACCAGCGCGGGGGGCCGGACCAGGCGAGCGAGCAGGTCGGAGAGCGGCAGGGCCTCGTCCAGCGGGCCGCTGCCGAGCAGGGTCGCCGGGACCCCCAGTCGCAGGAGTGCCCGCCGGTCGCCGCCGGCGGGGCGCGTCGAGGCGCCGCCGTCGCCGACCGGAACGGCCGGCGACGAGATCGGCGCACCGAACCGGTCGAGCAGGCCCGACGACGGCGTGCTGCCGAGCAGGGCAGCGCGCATCCCGGGCGCGACGGGCACCGCCGTGGCCGGCACCGCAGTGGCCGGCGCCACCGTGGCGTGCGGCGGCTTGGCGGTGGGCACGTCGGCCATGTCGTCGATCGAGGCGAGCAGTGACGCGAACGTGTCGGCGTCGGTCGACACGCGCAGGCCGGGCTCCGGCGCGGCCGGCCGGCCGGCCGGCGCGGCCTGGCCGGCGTCCCACGCCTCGGCGGCGTCGGCCGCGTCGAGCAGGCCGGCCATACCGGAGCCGACGTCCGATCGAGGCACGGCCTGTCGGCGCAGAGACCGGCGCGGCGGCTCGGGCACCTCGACGGTGAGCTCGTAGTGCTCCTTCGCGAAGAACCCGGCGACCCCGCCCGTGCGCACCCGCTCGGCGCGGACCACCACGGCGTTCGGCCCCATCTCGACGCGCACCCGGTGCATGAGGGAGGCCAGGTCGTCGCCGTCAAGCAGCAATCGCGTGGGCATCGCGTACCGTCCCTACGGTCTCGATCCGCAGTCCTGAACCGGTCACCTCGGTGTAGGAGAGCACAGGCAGATCCGGGCTGGCCAGCACGACCAGGCGGCGCATCGCCGCCCGCAGGGCCGGCGCGCAGGTGAGCACCAGAGGGTAGCCCGCCGACTCCCCCGCCGCGACGCAGGCTCGCACCGACGAGAGCACCGCGTCGACCCGATCGGGATCGAGCATGATCTGCGCGCCGCCGTCGGCGGGGCGCAGCGACTCCACGAGGTGCTGCTCGAGCATCGGGTCGATGACCACGACGCGCAGCACGCCCTCGTGCCCGTACGGCGCCGCCAGCGCCGGACCGAGCGCGGTCCGGGCGGCGTTGACCAGGCCGGGGACGTCCGTGCCGACCTTGGCCCGCAGCGCGAGCGCCTCGTAGATGCGGCCCAGGTCGCGGATCGGCACCTGCTCGTCGAGCAGCCCGTGCAGCACGCGCTGGACCTCGCCGAGGCTGAGCAGGCCGGGGATCAGCTCGTCGACCACGGACGGGTTGACGTGCTTGACGCCCTCGGTCAGGACCCGGACGTCCTCGCGCGTCAGCAGGCGGGAGGCGTTCGCGCCGATGATCGAGCCCAGGTGCGTGATGAGCACCGAGACCCGGTCGATCACCGTCGCCCCGGACATCTCGGCCGCGTGCCGCAGCTCCGCGGGGATCCACTTGCCGGCGAGCCCGAACACGGGCTCGAGCACTGCGGTGCCGGGCAACGCCTCGAGCGCGTCACCGAGCGCGAGCATGCGCCCGACGGGCAGCTCGCCGCGGCCGACCTCGACGCCGGAGATCCGGACCGCGTAGGTCGAGCGGGGCAGGTCGACGGAGTCGCGCGTGCGGACCGGCGGCACGACGATGCCGAGGTCGAGCGCGATCTTGCGGCGCAGGCCGCGCACCCGGGACAGCAGGTCGCCGTCGCCCCCGCCGACCAGGTCGACCAGGTCCGGGGCGAGCAGGATCTCGAGGGCGTGCACGCGCATCTGCTCGATGAGCGACTCGGGGCTGTCAGGCGACTGCGGCGGCGCGACCGGCCCGGCGACCAGGGCGGCGGCGGCCTCGGCATCGTCGCGCGCCTTGACCCGCTGGCCGGCGAAGACGAGCAGCGCGCCGATGGTCATGAACGGCAGCTTGGGCAGGCCGGGGATGAGAGCGAGGGCGATCGCCGCGACCCCGGCGATCTGCAGCGCCTGGCTGGACTGGGCGAGCTGCTTGCTCGCGGCCGAGCCGAGGTCGCCGTCCGCCGTGGCGCGCGTGACGATGATGCCGCTCGAGACCGAGAGCAGCAGCGCCGGGATCTGGGTGACGAGGCCGTCGCCGATGGTCAGGAGGCTGAAGTGGTTGAGCGAGTCGCCGGCGCTCATCCCCATCTGCAGCATCCCGATGATAAACCCGCCGATGAGGTTGATCAGCGTGATGATGATGCCCGCGATCGCGTCGCCCTTGACGAACTTCGACCCACCGTCCATCGCCCCGTAGAAGTCCGCCTCGGCGCCGACGTCGGCCCGGCGCCGGCGCGCGGTGTCCTCGTCGATGAGGCCCGAGTTGAGGTCGGCGTCGATCGCCATCTGCTTGCCGGGCATCGCGTCCAGGGTGAATCGGGCGCCGACCTCGGCCACGCGCCCGGCGCCGTTCGTGATCACGACGAACTGGATGACCACCAGGATCATGAAGATCACGAGCCCGATGACCAGGGACCCGCCCACCACGAAGTGACCGAACGCTTCGATGACCTCGCCCGCGTAGCCGTCGCGCAGCACCAGTCGCGTCGAGGCCACGTTCAGCCCGAGCCGGAACAGCGTCGCGATCAACAGCAGCGACGGGAAGATCGAGAAGTCGAGCGGCCGCTTGACGTACATGCTCGTCAGCAGGATCACGAGCGAGCCGATGATGTTGACGGTGATCAGCAGGTCGAGCATCGGTGCCGGGATCGGTACGACGAGCAGCATGACGACGCCGACCACGCCCGCGGGGACCGCGAGCCCGGCAATGTTCTTGTTGTTCATCGACTCGTCCTCGTTCGGGGGCAGGCGGGGCAGGCGGGGCAGGCGGGGCGCCGAGCAGCGGGGGTCATGCGACGTGGCGCTCGGCGAGGGTGTGGATGCCCTGGGCCGCACCGCGGCGGCGCAGGGACATGACGAACGCGAGGATCTTCGCGACCTGGACGAACAGGTCCTCGGGAACCTCCTGGCCGATCTCGCACGCCGCGTTCAGGGCGCGGGCGAGCGGCACGTCGGCGACCATCGGCACGAGCTTGGCCGTCGCCTCGGCGCGGATGCGCGCGGCCACGTGACCGGAGCCCTTGGCCACCACGCGCGGCGCTCCGTGGCCGGGCTCGTACCGCAGCGCGACGGCGACGTGCGTGGGGTTGACGAGCACGACGTCGGCCGTGGCGACCGCCGCCATCATGCGGTTGCGGCTCATCGCCAGCTGCTTGGACCGGATCGCGCCCTTGAGCAGCGGGTCGCCCTCGGAGGACTTGCTCTCCTGCTTGATCTCCTGGACGCTCATCATCGTCTGCTTCCGGTTCGTCTTGCGGATGACGAGGATGTCGAACGCCGCCAGGATCAGGCCCGCCGCGACGGCCGTCTTCATGAGGGTGGCGACGCCGCCGCTCGCGAGCCCGAGCACCTGCTGCAGGGACAGCCCGCCCGAGGTCATCAGCAGCGGGGTGATGTTCTTGACGGTGATGAACAGCACGCCCCCGACGACGATCGTCTTGAGCAGCGCCTTGAGCCCGTTCCACCAGGCCTGCCCGCCGAAGACGTTCTTGAGCCCCTTGATGACGTTGAAGTGCTTGAAGGTCGGCTTGAGCTTCTTGGTCGAGAACCAGATCCCGCCCTGCACCGCGGAGCCCACGACCGCGGCGACCACGACGACGGCGAGCAGCGGCGTGAGCGTCCCCAGGATCGACGAAGCGCCGTCGAACAGGGCCTGCACGGCGAACTTCGGATCCGGGTGGGCGATGATCGTGCGCACCACCATGAGCTGCTCGACGGCGTGCTCGGACCCGGACGCGAGCACGGCGGTGAGCGTCATGGCCGCGACGCCCATGCCGAGCCACGCGGACAGGTCCTGCGAGCGCTGCAGCGCACCGTCGTGACGCAGCTGCTTCATGCGCTTCGGGGTGGCCTTCTGCGACTTGTCGCCCGCGTCCCCGCTCACCGGGTCACCTCCATGATGGCGGTCACGGCGTCGCCGGTGAGGTGCGCGACGAGCTGCGGCAGAGCAAGGAATGCGGTCGCGGACAGCATGAGCGTCAGCAGGATCTTGAGCGGGAAGCCGAGCGCGAACGCGTTCAGGGCGGGAGCGACGCGCGTGAGGAGACCGAGACCGACGTCGGCCAGGAAGAGGACGACGACGAGCGGGCCCGCGACCTGGAGCGCCGCGAGGAACATCTGGGTGAAGCCCGCCGTGCTGACCGCGGCCATGGCGGCCAGGTCCAGCGGCATGCCGAGCGGGAGCACGTCGAACGTGCGGACCAGCCCGAGGATCACCAGCTGGTACCCATCGGAGGCGAACAGCAGCACGATCGCCGTGAGCTGGTAGAGCCGCGCGAACTGCGCGCCGCTGAACAGGCCCATCGGGTCGTAGGCCTGGGCGAGCTGGAACCCGGCGAACAGGTCGATCAGCCCACCGGCCGACTGCACCGCGGCGAACACGAGCGCGACCAGGAAGCCCAGGGCGAGCCCGACGAGGACCTGCAGCAGCAGCTGGCCGACGAACGCGGCGACGTCGGTCGGGTCCGACGCCGCGCGCGCCCGCGGCGCGATCAGCAGGGCCAGCCCCATCGCGAGCATGACCTTCACGGTGCCGGGGACCCCCCGGTGCGAGAACGGCGGCGCGATGACGAAGAACGCGGCGATCCGGACGCCCGCGAGCAGCACGGACTCGAGGCCGCCCCAGGGCAGAGCGAGGGTCATCGCGTCAGCCCCCGCTGAGCAGCGACGGGATCTGCAAGAAGAGCTCCTGCGTGAACGACACGGTCTCCGAGATCATCCAGTGCCCGGTGACGAGCAGCACGATCCCGACGGCGATCGCCTTCGGCACGAAGCTCAGCGTGGCCTCCTGGACCTGCGTGACCGACTGCAGCAGCGAGATCGCCAGCCCGACGACGAGCGCGGTGACGAGCACCGGGGCGCACAGCTTGGCGGCCAGGATCAGGGATTGGAGACCGATGTCGAGAACGGCGTTGGTGTCCACGGGTCAACCGCCCGTCAGGCTGTAGCTGCCGACGAGCGCCGTGATGATCAGGCCCCACCCGTCGATCAGCACGAACAGCAGCAGCTTGAACGGGAGCGCCACCATCGTCGGCGGCAGCATCATCATGCCCATCGCCATCAGCGACGAGGACACCACGAGATCGATGATGAGGAACGGCACGAAGATGACGAACCCGATGATGAACGCGCTGCGCAGCTCGGAGAGCATGAACGCCGGGATGAGCGTGAGGGTGGAGACCGCGGCCTTGTCCTCGGGGTTGGGCAGGTCGGCCGCGCGGGTCATCAGCGCAAGGTCCTCCTCACGGGTCTGCTTGAGCATGAACTCGCGCAGCGGGACCTGACCGACCTCGACCGCCTGGGTGAACGTCTGGCTCCCATCGAGGTACGGCTGCAGGCCGACCGTGTTCACCTCGGAGAGCACCGGCGCCATGATGAAGAGGCTGAGGAATAGCGCGAGCCCGGCGAGGATCTGGTTGGGCGGCACGCCCGTGAGCCCGAGCGCGTTCCGGGTGAGCGCGAGCACCACGAAGATCTTGGTGAAGCTCGTCATCATCAGCAGCAAGGACGGGGCCACCGACAGCACGGTGAGCGCGAGCAGCACGGTGATGGAGCCGCTCGGGGCCCCGTTCACGCCGTTGAGATCGACCGTGACCGAGGGGTCGGCGCCCGGGGCGGTCGGGTCGGCCGGTGCTGCCGGGTCGACCGGCGGGGCAGGCGCCGCGGGCAACGCGGCGGGTGCAGCTGCGGTCGCTGGCGTCGTCGCGGGCGCCGTCATGGTCGCTGCCGTCGAGCTGGCCGCAGTCGCGGGCGCGGCACCGGCCAGGGCGAGCAGGAAGACGACCCCGGCGACGGTGAGGAGCGCGCGCAGCGCGCGCCTCATCGCCGCACGGTGCGCTGCTGGATGGCGTCGACCGCGCGCCGCCAGGTGTCCGGCGACAGGATCGAGCCGTGCAACGCGCTCGCACCGCGCGCGCTCGACGCCGCGGCCAGGCCGGCGAGCTGGGCGAGCTCGACCGGGTCCGTGAGTCGGCTGGAGCCGTCGGGGTACGGGGAGACGAGCGTGGCGAGGTCGATCTCCTCGCGCAGCACGACGGCCGCGTCGTCCGGCACGGGCAGGTCTGCGATCACCACAGGTTCGGGCGCGGGCACGTCGATCTCGGTGAGGACCCGGACGCCCTGGTCGCTGACCCCGAGCAGGAGCACCCGCCCGGCGACCTCGATCAGCGCGACGCCCGCGCCCTTGCCGAGCGACTGCCGCCCGATCACGCTGAGCGGCATCGACCGCGACCTGCGCACGCCCGAGGTTCCGGAGAGCTTGCGGCCGGCGAACCAGATGAGGACGAGCACGCACGCGAGGGCAAGCACCACCCGCACGCCCACGAGCGCGACGGACATCAGGCGGTGGTCTGGTCGGCGGCGACGATCTCGGTGATGCGGATCCCGTAGTCCTCGTCGACGACGACGACCTCGCCGCGGGCGATGAGACGACCGTTGACCATGATGTCGGCGGGTGCGCCCGCGGCGCGGTCGAGCTCGAGCACGGAACCGGGGATGAGCTCGAGGACCTGACGGATGGGCAGCCGGGTCCGGCCGATCTCCGCGGTCAGCGTCATCTCGACGTCGTAGAGCAGGCGCATGTCGGCGTGCTGGCGCGGGTCGCGCTGCTGCGGCACCGCGGGGGTGCGCGCCCGGTTGCGGATACCGAACCAGGCCTGCGCGGCGCCGCCGGCCATGAGCGCGAAGGCGGTGAGGCCCTCGCCGGACAGGTCGTCGCCGACGGGGCGGATCTCGGCGACGTCGAGAACGCCCGGTCCGAACGCGACCGCGGCGGCCTCGAGCGCGGGACGCAGGGCATCGGCGAGCGAGATCGGGGTGCCCCCGGCGCCGGCCAGCGAGTCGGCGACCGCGCGCTCCGCGACGAGGATCAGCTCGACGCTCGACGCCCCGACGAAGGTCGACACGACCGCGGCCGAGTCGGCGCTCGGCCCGCGAGCGGGATCGAGCGGTTCGACGGTCAGCGGGACCGTGGAGGGGAGCAGGCCGACGAGCAGCTCGGCGGCGGCGCGGGCCTCGGGAGCGAGAGTGGCGGTGGCGAACATCAGGAGGTCTCCTCGGAGGTCACGACGACACACGCGAGGCGCGTGCCTTGGGTCCCGGCGGCGGCCCGGGCGAGCACGACGTCGTCGACGACGACGTCGAGAGGTCGAGAGGTGGGGTGGCCCAGCGGGAGGACGTCGCCCACCGCGAGGCCGACGACGTCGGACGGGCGGACCGTGATCGGACCGAACCGGACGGCGACCGGGACCGGCACGAAGCCGACCCCGACCGAGAGCCGGCCGAGGACGTCGTCGTGCGCGGCGAGCTCGGAGGCGGTCCGGCCGTCGGTGTCGTCGCGGGCGCGCAGGCCGGCGAGCATGACGTCGGCCGGCAGCATCATCGTGGTGGTGTCCTCGAGCTCGCCCACGCGCATGGTGAACGTCGCGACGATGACGGGCGCGGACGCCGCCACCGCCTGGACGAACTGCGGGCTGTACTGCACGGTCCGCACGTCGACCTTCATCGGCAGGACAGCGGCGAACGCGTAGCTGAGGTCGCTCAGGGAGAGCTGGAGCAGGTCACGCACGAGCTGGAACTCGATCTCGGTGAGCTCGCGCTCGGAGTCACCGATCACCATCCCCCGCCCACCGAGCAGGTAGTCGACCCAGCTCATCGTCATCCCGCTGGGGATCTGCACGACGGCGGTCGCCCGGCTCGGCTCGACCGTGCACATGAGCATCACGGTCTGCTGCGGCAACGAGCGGACGTACTCCTCGTAGGAGCGCATCGTGACGGAGTCGATCGACACGGTCGCGAGCGTGCGCAGGCGTGCCGACAGCTGGTTGCCCCACTGTCGCGAGAAGTTCTCGAAAGCCATCTCCAGGACGCGCCCGTGCTCCCTCGCGAGGGTCATCGGGCGGCGGAAGTCGTAGACGACCGGAGTGCCTGTACTGCCACGGCGCTTGCGCCCCTGCTTCGCATCCTGGACCGTCACGGAACTCTGATCGGCCGCGCACTCAGCGTTGTGAGGAACCTGTCTGAGGGTCCTTGAGTGGGGTCCAGCACATCCCTGAAGTGCAAAAGGGATCAATGTGGCGCCCTCCATGGCGCCGCGAACCACCGGCATCCGTGCCGGTCAGGGGATCACCTCATTGGGTGACGTAGTCGGTCAGGTAGACATCCATCACCTCGCCCTCGTACGCGTCGGCAAGCTCGGTGACGAGTTCGGCTTTGAGGGCGTCTCGCGTCGCGGGATCGGAGACCTCCGCGACGGTGTGGCCCGAGAAGAGGGCGATCGCGAGGTCGAGGGCCCGCGACGGGTCGGGGGCCTCGCTGACCGCGGCCGTCAGCTGGAGGCCGAGACCGAGACGCAGGTAGTGGCCGTCGGCCAGGTTGACGCTCACGGCGTCGATGGGCACGACCTTGCCGGGAACGGGCGCGGGCGTCGGCGCCGGGGTGGCGTCGCCACCGCCGGGCTGGAGCAGGAAGAAGTAGGCCGCACCGGCGAGCGCGAGCACCGCGACGGCCGCGATGATCACGACGAGCTTCTTCGGCTTCTTCCGCTTCTTGTCGGGCGCGGCGGTGTCCGCGACGGCGGGCACGCCGCGGCCCTCCCGGATCCCCCCCACCGAGCGCTTCGAGCTCGAGATCACGCGCTGCTCAGTCACAGCTCTCTCACTTTCCGTTGGCGGCGATGACGACCGGGAGCAGGGTGCGCACCGGTTCGGACTGCGGGCTGCGGACCACGAGGTCGACCCGGCGGTTGAGGGCGAGCGCGTCGGAGCCCGGCGCACCGACCAGCGGGCGTGCGTCGCCGAAGCTCACGGACGAGATCCGGCTGCCGGCGATCCCGTCAGACTCGACGAGGTGGCGCAGCACCTGGGTCGCCCGGTCGGCCGAGAGCTCCCAGTTCGTCGCGTACCGGCCCGAGCTGGGCACCGAGTCCGCGTGCCCCTCGACCGAGATCTCGTCCGGGATGGCCGCCATGACGGGTCCGGCCGCGTCGAGCACCGTCTGGGCCGCGGGTTTGAGAGCGGCACTACCCGTCTCGAAGAAGAAGTCGTTCGCGACCAGACCGACGACCAGGCCGCGCTCGTCGATCCCGTAGCTCACCTGGCTGCCCATCCCCACCGCCACGAGGTTCGCCTCGATCTGCGCCTTCATGGCCTCGAGCCGCGCGAGCTCGCTCTGCGCTGCGGCCATGTTCTTGGCCTCGGCCGTGACTTCGGCGGCCGGGGCGATCGGGCTCGTCTCACCGGCCGGCGTGATGCTGGCCGGGACGGCGCCCGCGTCCTTCATGATGCCCGAGGCACCCGTGAGCACCGTCGGGGAGGCGTTGCCGAAGCCGGCGGCCAGCGAGCCGCGCAGGGCCTCGAACTTGGTCTGGTCGATCTGGCTCATCGCGTACAGCACGATGAACAGCCCGACGAGCACGGTCATCATGTCCGCGTAGCTGACGGCCCAGCGCTCACTGTTCTCGTGCTCTTCCTCGTGAACCTTGGGCCGACGGCCGTGGGGCTTGCTCATGCCGCCGCCTTCTTCGCGGGCTTGGCGGACTTCGCCGACTTGGCGGACTTGCCGGACTTGGTGGGCTCGGCCGGCAGCAGGCTTCGCAGGCGCTCACCGACCAGTCGCGGGTTGGCGCCGGCCTGGACGGCCAGCAGACCCTCGACCGCGACCTCCATCTGGTTGCACTCGAGGTCGGAGGCACGCTTGAGGCGCGAGGCCAACGGGAGCCACAGCAGGTTCGCCGTGAGCAGCCCCCACAGCGTGGCGACGAACGCCGACGCGATCAGCGGTCCGAGCACCTCGGGCGCGGACAGGTTCTCGAGCACGTGCACCAGGGCGACGACCGTGCCGATGATGCCGATCGTGGGCGCGTAGCCGCCCATGTCGGCGAAGAACTTGGCGACGGAACGGTCCTGGGTGCGCTTGGTCGCGATCTTGTCGTCGAGGATCGTGCGCAGGTCTTCGGGGTCGGTCCCGTCGATGGCCGCCTGGAGGCCGGCCTTGAGGAACTCGTCGTCGATCTCCTTGGCCGCGTCCTCGAGCGCGAGCAGGCCCTCACGACGCGCCCGGTCGGCGAGGCTGACCAGCGTCTCGATCGTGTGCTCGGGCTTGGGCAGCTTGAGCGTGAACGCCTTCGGGATGGCCGCGAACGCGCGCTTGGCGTCGACGAGCGTGCTCCCGGTGAGGCCCGCCCCCAGCGTGCCACCGATGACGAGGAGCATCGGGGGCGGCAGCACGACGGACATCGGGCTCGAGCCCTCCATGAAGATGGAGGCGATCACAGCGCCGAAGGAGACGACGATCCCGATGATGGACGCCGGGTCCATCAGGGCTTCCTGGGGTAGAGCTGGACGGGCTGGGCGAGCGGGGAGTCATCGTCGTCGGCCAGGTCCGGCGCGACGTGCAGGCCGAGTCGCTGCTGCACGTCCTGGGCGCGGGCGACGAGGGTGGCCCGGTACGTGGTGATGAGGTCGATGACCTCGGCCATCGGTTCCTTCACGATGAACTTCGTGCTGTCGACCAAGGTGAGGATCGTGTCCGGGGTGCTGTCGATGCGCTGCAGCAGATCGGGGTTGATCGCGAACTGCGAGCCGTTGAGTCGCGTCACGATAATCACGGTGTCCATCCTTGGGTCGATCCTCCAGGCCCATCCATGGGCCCTGTGCAGTCCTCATCGGTCCGAACCGCGTCCGTGTGAGCAGTCGAGGGCTCCCACCTGGCCCTCTCCACCCCACTGCCCGAAAACGCCGCACTTCTCGCGGCCTATCGCCCGCGACAAGGAGTCGGGGCGCGAACGTCCTCGCAGACGTCCTCGCCCCGACTCCCGCACGCAGAGGTCAGCGCTTGAGGTTGACGAGCTCCTGGAGCAGCTCGTCCGACGTCGTGATCACGCGCGAGTTCGCCTGGAAACCGCGCTGGGCGATGATCAGGTTCGTGAACTCGGCCGACAGGTCGACGTTCGACATCTCGAGCGAGCCGCCCGCGAGCTTGCCGCGCCCCCCGGTCCCCGCGACGCCGACCTGGGCGATCCCCGAGTTGACCGTGGAGCGGTACATCGAGCCACCGGCCTTCTCCAGCCCCGTCGGGTTGGTGAACGTGGCCATGGAGAGCTGACCGATGGCCTGCTTGAGGCCGTTGCTGAAGGACCCGAGGAGCGTGCCGTCGGGGGCCAGCGAGAAGGACTGCAGGTTGCCGGCCTCCTGGCCGTCCTGAGACATGGCCGCGACCGTGCTCACGCCGGCGAAGCCGGTCAACGAGGACAGATCGACGGCGACCTGATCCGGCGCCGTCCCGATCGAGAACGTGGTCGGCGAGGTGATCGCACCCGCGGCATCGAAGGTGACACCGGTCGGCAGGGCCGGCGGTGTCGGATAGCTCGCCGCACCGTCGGCCGCGTTGAGCGTCCACGCGCCGGCCGCCTTCGTGAAGGTAAGCGTCAGGCCGCGAGTGTTGCCGAGCGCGTCGAACACGTCGATCGCCTTGGTCAGCACGGTGCCGTCCGCGGCATCGGACGGCAGGTTGCCGACGAACGTCGCCTTCGTGGTCCCCTTGGCGCCCATCAGCGTGCTGATCGGCAGCTGGATGTCGGTCAGGGGTCCGTTCGGGTTGACCACGCCGTTGACGGCGGCCCAGCCCTGCACGAGCGCGCCGTCCGCCGTGACGAGCTGGCCGACCGAGTCGAAGTTGAACGACCCGGCGCGCGTGTAGAACTGCTCGGCGCCGCTGCGGACGGTGAAGAAGCCGTCACCGTTGATCATCATGTCGGTGCTGCGGTTGGTGAGCTGGGCGGCGCCCTGCGTGAAGTTGGTCGTGATGCCCGCGACGCGCACGCCGAGGCCGACCTGGGCCGGGTTCGTGCCGCCGACACCAGGCGCCGCGGACGCGGCGTTCGTGATCACTTGGGACAGCGTGTCCTGGAACTGCGTCTGCGAGGCCTTGAAGCCGGTGGTGTTGACGTTGGCGATGTTGTTGCCGGCCACGTCGAGCATCGTCTGGTGGGCCTTGAGGCCGCTGATGCCGGAGAACAGGGAGCGAAGCATGGTGAATCTCCTTCGAGAAGAGCGAAAGGGTCAGGCGACGGGGACGGGTGCGGTGACAGCTGGTGCCGAGATGGTCGAGATCGAGTCGAGCGGGACTTCCTTGCCACCGACGGTGACCATCGGCACGGAACCGGCGAACGAGACGGACGTGACCGATCCGGTGAGGGTCTCCGTGCCGCTCGTGTAGCTGACGTTCTGCCCGACCATGCCCGCCGCGGCGACCCGCATCTGCAGCGCGAAGCTCTCGCGGGACGTGGTGGAGAGCTCGGTGAGGGACTCCATCGAGGCCATCTGGGTGGTCTGGGCCATGAGGGCGTTGGAGTCCATCGGCGCGCTCGGGTCCTGGTTGCGCAGCTGGGTGACGAGGAGCTCGAGGAACGCCTGCTTGTCCATCGTGCCCTTGCTGGCCTCGATGGCCTTGGCTGCGCCGGTGTAGAGCCCGCCGCCGACGACGGTGCTGGTTGTGGTGCTGCCGGCACTGGCCGAGATGATCGACTCGATGCTCATGGATGGGTCTCCAGGTCGTCGGTGGTGAGCTGCGGGAGGTAGTCGGAGGTCATGGCCGTCAGACCGTGATGTCGAGGCGGCGGGAGCCCGGCGGCCCGGCGGGTTCGGGAAGGGCGGTGCCGCCGACTGCCGGGCGGGCCGCTCCCCCGGCCGCGCCCTGGGGCGAACGTCCACGCTCGCCAGGGGCGCTCCCGGATTGGCCGCCCAGCCCCAGCCCCGTGCCGGCGCCGGCGGGGTTGTCGTCGGACCCGAGGGACAGGTTCGCCTGCAGCCCGACCCCGGCAAGGTCGCGGCGCAGGTCCGGCAGCGCCGCCCGGAGCGCGTCGCGCGCGGCGTCGCTCCCGCCGAGCAGCTCGATCCGGACGCCCTCGACGCCGATGTGCGCCAGGACGCGGACCGGGCCGATGCTGTCGGGCGAGACCCGGATGACCATGACGTGCTCGCCATCGCCGGCGGTGCGCAACGACGCGATCGGGCCGGCGAGCTGCGTGGCCACGGGCCGCTCGGGGAGCGGGCTGGCCAGCGGGGCGGGCGCGGCGACGGCGGCCGGCGCAGTGGGCGCCGACGCGGGCACGACGCCCGGCAGCGCGGTCGTGGCCGAGTCGGCCGGCGCGATCGCGGTGGCCGCCTCGATCGTGGCCGACGACGACGCGGCGGGCGCGGGTGCAGCGGCCGCCTGGCCCGGCGTGGCACCGAGCGACGAGGTCCCCGCGGCCGAGCCACCCGATCCGGCGGCCTCCGATCGGCCACCGTCCGACGCGGAGGCGTCCGAATCACGGGCGTCTGAGCCAGGAGTGTCTGAGCTGGGTGTGCCGGCGTCCGCCGAGCCCGAGCCCGTGCTGGCACCGCCGGTTCCCGCGGCAACCGGCGCCGCGGCGCCGACCGTGCCGCTGGCCGCCGCGCCGACGGCGCCGCCGCTGGCGACCGACGTGCTGCTCTCCGCTGCGGCGCCCGAAGCGCTCGCCGGGTTCACCGGCACGCCCTGAACTGCTGTTGCGGACGCGTTGCGGCTGCCGACGGCGATCGCGGGGTCAGCCACGGGTGCACCGGTGGCCTGCGCGGCCGGAGCGGCCACGCGGGCGGTCGGGGTGCCGGACGCGGTCCCCAGGGTCCGGGGATCGACGGCCACCGCGGTCGGAGCAGCGGCGTCGGCGGCCTGCCCGACGGAGAACATCGCCGCCGCCTGCATCGCCGCAGCCAGCGATGACGCGTCCCGAGGTGACTCCGCGGGGATGGACACCGCCGCGGAAGCAGTCGCGTCCGAGGCGTCGGACGACGTCGCCGAACCGGGAGCGGGATCGGGCGAGCTGTCGGCGGTGTCTGACGCCGCTGCGCGATCCTCCGTGTCGGACCGGGACGTGACGGCCGCGGACTGCCGCGCGTCGACGGCCGAGCCGAGCACGTCCGCGAAGTCGCTGGTCGACCCGCTCGACCGCTCCCGAGCGTGCGCCGCTCCCCCGCGCAGCGCGGCAGGGTCGGCGCGCACCGGTGCCGGCGTGGTCATGGTCATGGTCTGGAGGCTCATGCCGCCACCCCTTCGCTCATCATGGTCAGGGCGTACCGCTGGAGATCGACCGCGCCGGTCAGCGACGCGGTCGAGGAGATCGGGGCCGACGCAGCGACCGCGCCTGCTGCCGGCAGCACGCGCCGGATCGCGGTCGGCGTCTCGTACACGTCGCGCACGGACACGGACTTGCCGGGCTTGGGCGCGTCGATCATCCGACCGTCGCCCACGTAGATGGCGATGTGCGTGCCACCGTTGAAGATCAGCAGGTCCCCCGGCTGGGCGGCGTCCATCGAGGCGACCGCCGTGCCGAGCTTCGCCTGGTCGTGCGCGACGCGCGGCACGTCCACGCCGAGGTCGGCCATCGAGCGCTGCACCAGCCCGGAGCAGTCGAGTCCCGTCGCCGGGTTCTCGCCGCCCCACACGTAGGGCACGCCGACGTAGGCCATGGCCGCGTCGACGAGCCCCTGGCCCGTTGCCGTGCCGGTGTTGCCTGCGGTTCCGGCGGCCGCCGAGGTCTCCTGGGTCGGCGCGAGGCTCAGGCTCGCCGCGAGCGCGTCGGCGAACGACGTGGTGCCCGACGTGGTGCCCGACGCCGTCTGCGTGGCCGACGCCTGCGTGGCCGACGTCTGCGTGGCCGACGTCTGCGTGGCCGCCTGCGCGCGCAACGCGGTCATGAACCCCTGGATCTCGCCGATCCGGGCCTGCACGTTCACGATCCCGCTCATCGCCGGACCTCCGCGTCGCTGGCCTCGTCGGGCTCGCCGTCGGCAGCCCCGCCCGCGGCTCCCGCGTGCGCGCCGCGCGACGCGATCTCGTCGAGCACGATCTGCTCGAGCCGGTCGTCCTCGTGCTGCACCACGACGCGGTGCTTCTCCTCGAGCTTCTCGAGCCCGACCGACAGCGACCGCGCGGCCGACCAGGCGGACGTGTCGACCGTGACCCGCTCGCGCGAGGTCACGACGGCCGTGCGCGCCTCGACGAGCAGCCCACCGAGGCTGGCGCGGGCCGCGATGCCTACGGCGAAGGCCCGCGAGTCGCCGTCGGGCAGGCAGTGGTTCGCGAGCGCGGCCGAGCGGTCGGCGCGACGCGCCTGCGAGACCCGCAGGCCAGCGTTCGCCGTCGCGAGCACCGCTGCGGCCTGGTCCTCCTGCAGCTTGCGCAGGCGCAGCAGGCCGGCGAGCCGGAACGCACGCTCCATCAGGACACCCCCAGCCGGGCGACGAGTCCACCGAGCAGCTGCCACGAGTCGGCCGCGGGGACCTGCTCGTCCATGCCCTGGCGCAGGAAGTGGTCGATCGCGTCCGCGTGCGCGACGGCGGCGTCGACGAGGGGGTTGGTCCCCACGGCGTAGGCACCGACGTCGAGCAGGTCCTGCGCCTGGCGCCGCGCGGCCATGACGCGGCGCAGCACGGTCGACAGCCGCCGCTGCTCGGGTGTGGTGACCCGGCCGGCGACGCGGGAGATGGACGCGAGCGCGTCGACGGACGGGAAGTGGCCGGCGACGGCGAGCTTCCGGTCGAGCACGATGTGCCCGTCGAGGATCGAGCGGGCGGCGTCGGCGATCGGCTCGTTGTGGTCGTCGCCGTCCACCAGGACGGTGTACAGCCCGGTGACCGACCCGGTCGGGCCGGTGCCGGCCCGCTCGAGCAGGCGTGCGAGCAGCGAGAACGTGCTCGGCGGGTAGCCGCGGGTCGCGGGCGGCTCGCCGACGGAGAGCCCGATCTCGCGCTGCGCCATCGCGACGCGCGTGAGCGAGTCCATCATCAGCACGACGTCGGCGCCCTCGTCGCGGAAGGACTCCGCGATCCGGGTCGCCAGGAACGCCGAGCGCAGGCGCACCAGCGCGGGCTCGTCGGACGTCGCGACGACGACGACGGAACGCGACAGGCCCTCGGGTCCGAGGTCGTCCTCGATGAACTCGCGGACCTCGCGCCCCCGCTCACCGACGAGCGAGATGACGGTGAGCTCGGCGTCGGTGCCGCGCGCGATCATCGACAGCAGGCTGGACTTGCCGACGCCGGAGCCGGCGAACAGGCCTAGGCGCTGACCGCGGCCCACGGTCGTCAGGGTGTCCATGACCTTGACGCCGAGGCTGAGCGGCGTGGTGATGCGCGCACGGGTCAGGGCGCCCGGCGCGGCGTAGTCGACGGCCACCTGACCGCTGGCCCGCAGCGGGCCGCGACCGTCGATCGGCCGGCCGAGGCCGTCGAGGATGCGGCCGAGCAGACCTCGGCCGACGGGCGCTGTCATCGGCCGGCCGAGGCTGCGGACCGGAGCCCCCGCGCGCAGGCCGTGGACGTTGGAGAGCGGCATGCAGCGCGCGAGGTCGCGCGTCGTGGCGACGACCTCGGCCAGCACCGCACCGCCCGCAGATCCCGCGCGGCTGCCGGGCACGGTGGCCTCGCCGATCTCGACCAGCCCACCGACGGCGCAGTCCAGCCCCGCGACCTCGATCGCAAGGCCGACGACGGTGCGCACGGAGCCGACGCGCTCGGGCTGTGCGGCAGCGAGGGCGAGATCCCAGCGGTTCGTGCCCGGGATGAGGAGGTCCGCGTTCATCGGAGCTCCTCGAGCGCGCGCCGGGCGCGGGCGATCGCGGTGCTGATGCGGGCGTCGAGGAACCCATCCGGGAACTCGGCTACGGCGTCGCCGGGGGCGAGCGAGCGATCGGCGCGCAGCTCGATGCCGGCGGGCAGCTCGGCCGCGACACCCGCGCCGACGAGCACCTGCAGGTCGAGCGGGTGCAGGCGCACCGTGTGCACGCCCACCTCGGGCGGAACGCTCAGAGCACGGGCCAGCGCGAGGCGGGCGCCGTCGTCGGCGTCGGACAGCTCGCGACCGAGCACGGCCTGGGCGAGCGTGACCGCGCCGTCGTCCAGCAGGTCGGCCGCCCCGGCGAGCACGGGGATGACCTGGTTCGTGACGGCCTCGGCTGCGCAGCGCAGCACGACGAGCGCCGCCTGGGCGCGCGCGGCGCGCTCGGCCTCGCGGGCGCGCTCGGCCTCGTCGATCGCGCGACGCTGGTTCGTGGCGGCCTCGGCGGCGGCCCGCGAGCCCGCGGCCCAGCCTGCCGCCCAGCCCGCAGCCCGGGCCGCCTCGCTCCCGGCGTCGGCGCGCGCGTCGCGCACCCCGGCCACGGGGGCGAGGAGGAACCGGGTCGGCGGGTTAGACATATTCGTCCTCGCCGTCGCGGCGGATGACGATCTGCCCGCTCTCCTCGAGGTGGCGGATGCCCTGGACGATGCCCGCGCGGGCCTCCTCGACCTGGGACATGCGCGTCGGCCCGAGCAGCTCCATCTCTTCGACGATGTTCTCCCGGGCCCGCTCGGACAGGTTCGCGAGGATCTTGTCGCGTACCTCGTCGCTGGTGCCCTTGAGCGCGACGGACAGGACCGCGCCCTCGACCGAGCGCAGCACGAGCTGCACGGCACGGTCCTCGAGCAGCACGATGTCGCCGAAGACGAACATCCGGCTGCGGACCTCCTCGGCCAGCGCCTTGTCGCGCGCCTCGAGGCCCTCGAGGATCTGCTTCTCGGTGCCCGGGTCGGCCCGGTTGATGATCTCGACCAGGGGCTGCACGCCGCCGACGGCGGAGGTCTCCTGGGGGGTGAGGACCGACGACGCCTTGCGCATCAGGTTCTCGGCGACGACGGCGACGACGTCGGGCGAGGCGCGTTCCATCAGCGCGATGCGGTGGGCGACCTCGCCCTGGGTGGCCGCGGGCAGGCCCGCGAGGATCGCCGAGGCGTGCTCGGGACGCAGGTGCGCGAGCACGAGCGCCACGGTCTGGGGGTGCTCGCCGGAGAGCAGCGAGAGCACCTGCCGCGCGTCGGCGGCCTGCAGGAACTCGAACGGCTGGCCGGCCATCACGGTCGACAGCCGGTCCATGACCGCCTTCGCGCGCTCCGGCCCGAGGGAGGCCTCGAGCAGCTGCTGGGCGTAGCCGACACCACCGCGCGCGATCAGGCTCGGCCCCGTGATCGAGACCGCGTGGAACTCCGCCATGACGTTGTCGGCGATCCGCGAGTCGAGGTTCTCGAGCCGGACGATCTCGGCGGTGATCTCGTCGATCTCCGCTTCGTCGAGCCGCGACATGACCCGCGCGGCCCGCTCCCGGCCCAGCTGGAGCAGGACGATCGCGGCCTTCTGGGTGCCGGTGAGGCCCACGGTCGACAGAGACGACGACGGGACGGTTGCCACGGTCATCGGACCGCGCCCGGCTGAAGCCAACCGCGCAACAGCTCGGCGACCTCAGCGGGTTGATCCTCGGCGAGGCTGCCGATCTCAGCGCGCTTGAGCGCCGCCTCGTCCACCGGGGCCTGGGTCGGCGCGAGCGTGAGCGCTTCCACACCGCCGAACGGCAGGTGCGGCAGGTCGTTGACCATCTGGAGCTCGCCGAGGTCGATCGCCTCGCGGCGGGCCTTGCCGGACCGGCGCTTGGCGATCACGAACGCGACGACGAGGAAGAGCAGGATCGCCCCGGCGATCGCGCCCTGCTTGATCAGGGCGGCGGTGGCGTCCGCCTTGGCGGCGACGTCGGCCACACCGAGCGCAGCCTGGGCGGCCTCGGCCGTGGAGGTGTCGAACGCCATCCGGGACACCGCGACGGTGTCGCCGCGGGTCGCGTCGATCCCGGCGGCCGCGGTGACCATCGTGGTGAGGTCGGTCATGTTGAGGTCGGCGCCGGCCGCCTGGTCGACCACCACGGACACCGACTGGCGCCGCACGCTGCCGGGCGTCGTCGTCGTGTGCTCGGTGACCTTGTCCACGGCGGGGTTCAGGTTCTCGCTGCCCTTGGTGTAGGTGCCGGTGCCCGAGGTGCCACCGGGGACGGCGATGTTGTCCGGGCCGAGGACCCCGGCGGCGCCGCCGCCACCACCGGTGTAGGTCTCGGTCGTGGTCGCCGACGAGAGCGCGGGGACGGCCGGGGCCGGCGCGCTGAACTTCTCGCTGGTGAGGTCGGTGTTGTCGAGGTTGAGCTCGGCGTTCACCGTCACGACGGCCTTGCCTGCGCCCACGAGGCGGTCGAGCATCGTCTGCACCGACGCGGCCACGCGCGCCTGGTAGTCGGAGGTCTGCTGGTCGCCCATGCCGCCGCCCGGCAGGCCGCCGACGGCCGAGAGCACGTGCCCCTCGGCGTCGACCACCGAGACGTCGGTGGGCTTCATGCCCTGCACGCCGGCCGAGACCAGGTGCACGATCGCGGTGACCTGCTCGGCCTCCAGCGTGGTGCCGCGCGAGGTCTGGATGAACACGGACGCCGTCGGGTCGGCGGTGTCGGCGACGAATACGGTCTGCTCGGGCATCGCCAGCTTGACGGTGGCCGCCTCGACCCCGGACATGGCGCCGATGGTCTTGGCGAGCTCGCCCTCCATCGCACGCCGGTACGTCGTCGTCTGCTGGAACTCCGAGGCGGTCATGCCCATGGAGTCGAGCAGCGAGTACCCCGCGCCGTCGGTGGCGGCGGGCAGGCCCGCGGCCGCGACCTTGAGCCGCATCGTGTAGAGCTTGTCCTGCGGCACGAGGATCGTGCGGCCGCCGTCGGTGAGCTCGTACGCGACGCCCTCGCCCGTGAGCTGGTCGACGATGGCGCTCGCGTCGGCCGCCGAGACGTTGGCGAACAACGGGCTCATCGTTGGCTTGGTGAGGTAGCTGGACAGGGCCATCGCGCCGAGCACGAGGCCCGCGATCCCGATCAGCCCGAGGGTGCGCTGGGCGATCGAGAACTGGCCGATGAACTTCTGCAAGCGTCCGAGGGCGCTCGTGATCTGGGCGGGCATCAGGCCTGCATCCGCATGATCTCGGAGAACGCCTCGACGGCCTTGTTGCGGATGGCCGCGGTCAGCTCGAGGGTGACCTTCGCCTCGCTCGCGGCGATGGTGTAGTCGTGCACGTTGTCCAGGTCACCGGTGACGGCCTTGACGGCCAGCGCGTCCGACGTCGACTGCAGGCCCTGCAGCGAGTCGATCGACGCGGCGACGTTCCCGAACGCCACCCCGCCCGACGTCTGTGCGCCCCCGACGGCGTCCGCGGCGCCGGCGTAGCCGGTCCCGGTCACGCCGGAGATGGCGCCGAGCGCGGCGATGTTCATCAGTTCCGTCCGATCTGCAGGGCTGCCATGTAGGTCTCCTTGGCGCGGTCGACCACGGCGGCGTTCGCCTGGTAGCCGCGCTGGGCCATGATCAGCTGGGTCATCTGGCTCGCCATGTCGACGTCCGGGTAACGCACGTTGCCCTCGGCGTCGGCGAGCGGGTTCGCGGGCTCGTACACGACGCGGCCGGCCGCGTCCCCCAGCGCGATGCCCGTGACGCTGACCCCGCCGGGCTCCGAGGCCGCGCCGTTCGCCTGCGCGACGACGTACTTGGCCTGGTAGGCGGTCTCGCTCGTCGCGGTGGCGTTGTTCATGTTGGCGAGGTTGTCGCTGACGGCGTCGAGCCACTTGCGGTGCACGGTCAGGCCGGTGCTCGCGATCCCGATCGCGCCGAAGATGCTCATCAGTTCGTCCGCATCGCGACGCGCATCGAGGAGAACTTGCCGTCCATCGCCTGCGTCGCGAGCTGGTAGCGCAGGTTGGTGTCGACGTTGAGCAACGTCTCCTCGTCGAGGTTGACGTTGTTGCCGTCCAGCCGCGTGGGCTCGAGCGAGGACGCCACGCTCGCGGTCACGTCACCGGACCCGTCCGCGACGGCGGCCGCGAGGGTGTCCTCGAACTGGACCTTGCCGGCGTGGAAGTTTGGTGTCGAGATGTTCGCGACGTTGTTGGCGATCACACGCTGCCGCAGGGCGAGCGCGTCGAGCGCGCTGCCGATGGCAGACGTGGATACGGAATCGAACACGGAGGGACCGCCTTGGCAGCGTGCAGATGCTCGGCCAATCCTTTGGCCTGCGGGGTGAGCGATCCGTGCTCGGGGGCCTCATCGGCCGCGGCCACACCCGCATGAGACGTTCTTTCAGGCGGGATTCCGCAGGTCACGCAAAAGAGTGACCTATACCGACCAGGGTCGGACAAGCCGGGAATCCGGCCCGGCCCGACGGCGAAATTGCCGGGTCAGCCGGCGGTGTCGAGGTACACGGGCAGCGCCTCGGGCGCGGCCCGAACCTGGTCGAGCACCAGGAGGTGCCGCCGGCTGTGCTCGGCGGCTTCGGCGAGCGACCGGGCGACCTCGAGCTGACGCCCGAGCAGGGCCTGGGCGCGCTCGAGCAGCGGGGCGGGCAGGCGGCCGAGGTCCGTCGGGGGCAGCCAGGTGGTCGGCGCCGGTGCGTGCCCGGCCCGCAGGACGGCCTCGGCCTCGTCAACGCCGAGCTCGAGCTCGGCGAGCGCGGCGGACCACGCGTCGGTCCAGCCCGGTGCGGCGACGGAAGCTCGTCGGACCATCGCGATGGTCATCCCACGCCGAGCTCACCGCCCACCGCGGACTCGCCGAAGGCGAGGGCCCGGGTGCGCTGGGAGGGGAGGGTGGCAAGGTGCTCGGCCGCCACGATGTCGGCGGCCTGGTGCCAGGCGTCGCGCAGCGGCACGACGAGCTCGGAGCACGCGCGGATCCGGTCCGGGTCCTGTTTGATCGAAGCCCCGACGAGCTCACGCAGCAGGAACATGTAGACGTCCATCAGGCCCTGGCCCCCGTCCCACTCCCCGACGTCGAGCGTCGAGGCGAGCCCGGAGATGATGTCCTGGGCATGGTCGATCTGGCGGTTGGCCTCGGCCTGCTCGCCGGCCCGCTGGGCGGACTCGGCGCGATCGAGGTCGAGCACCAGGCGGTCGTAGAGCATCGTGAGGATCTGGTGCGGACCGGCCGTCGTGATCGCGTTCTCGCGGAAGCGGATGCGGGTCAGGGCGAGATTCATGAGGTCCTCTCGGGGGCAAGGCAGCAGGCAGGGATGACGCTCAGGCGCGGGCTCATCCCGTGGTGCTCGTCGTCGCGAGCTGGCCGGTGAGCCAGTCCGACTGGGACTTGAGCTTGCCGAGCGCCACCTCGAGGTTCGCGTAGGTCTTGTTCAGGGCGTTCTGCCGCAGCTGCAGGCGGACGTCCCAGTTGGACACCTGGTCGTTGAGGGTCGTGACGTAGGTCTGCTGGCCCTTGATCTTCAGCGACAGCGCCCCGGTCGTCGCATTCGACTGGTTGGTCGCGACGGTCTGCAGCCGCGCGGCGAGGCCGGTGATGACGGACTGCACCTTTGCCGGGTCGGCCGCCAGCGAGGCGGCGAAGATCGTGGCATCGAACGTGATCGTGCCGTCCTTACCCAGCACCAGGCCCATTGTCGACGGCGAGATCCCGTCGATGGGGTCGGAGGCCGCGCTCATTACGGACTGCTGCAGGTCGCGCACCGCACTGTCCCCGGACAGGATGCCGCCCTTGACGAGCGTTCGGCCGGTGCTGTCCGTGGTCGTGGTACTGGCGGTCTGGGACTTGATCTCCGCGAACACGGTGGAGAGGTTGTCGACCAGGCCCGAAGCGAGCGACTGGAGGGCGGTCGCGTTGCGCGCCGCAGTCACCGTGACGGGGCTCGTCTCGAGCTTGCTGATGGTCAGGTCGACCCCGGTGAGCAGACCGGAGAACGTGTTCGTTGCCGAGGTGACACTGGTCTCGGAGGGCGTGCCCTTCCACAGAGTGATGCTGGCGTCGGCCGCGCCAGTGATCTGCGTCGCCGCCGAGCGCCCCATGAGGGTGGTGCCCGCTGAGCCGCCCTGAACGCTGGCGAGCGAGACCGAACCGTCGTAGAGGTCGAACCCCGAGGCGACGCCCGTGGACTTCGACGTCAGCTGGAGGCGGGACTCGGTGGCGGAGACCTTCACGATCGAGGCAGAGACCCCGGCGTCGGCGGTGTTGATCGCGCCGGCCATCCCCGCGAGGTCGGTCACGCCGGTGAGGTCAATCTCCTTGACGGTGGCACTCGAACCGCTGCCAGTGGCAAGGGTGATCTTGTTTCCAAAACTGGCAGCGAAGGTGGCGCCCGCCGCGCTGACCGAGGTCTGGGCACTCGCGAGAGACCCGATCGAGAAGGTGACGGACGAAGGCTGCGAGGCGGTCGTGGCAGTCGCGGAGACCGAGGTGGCCGAGCTCGACGTCGTGACGGCCTGCCAGGAGGCGGCGGTCGCGGCGGTCTTGGCGGCGTCGCCCAGCGAGGAGACCTTTGAGTTGAGCGCCTGCAGGGCGGTGACGAACGACCCGGTGCTGGTGACCTTCGCCTTGAGCGCGGTCTGCGGCGCCGACTCCAGCGTCATCAGCTGGGAGATGATCGTGGTCGTGTTGAGGCCGCTGATCAGTCCGTCAATGGCGGTGCTCATCGGGTGCCTCCCTCGGGGTGAGTGTCATGTCGTGCCGTCCGGTTGATCTTCTTGCGTGGCCCGGCGGCCGATAGGCCGATCGGTGGCGCGCGGACGGTCCAGGTCCACGCCCCACCGATCGGTCATTCGAGGTCGAGCTGTAGTGCTTTGGAGCTACTCGTTCGTGGAGCTTGTGCTAGAGGTGGAGAAGTCAGGCCTACTGCAGGAGCTGCAGCACGCCCTGGGGGATCGACTTCGCCTGCGCGAGCATCGCCGTGCCAGCCTGCGACAGGATCTGCGAGCGCGTGAACTTGATCATCTCGGACGCCATGTCGGTGTCGCGGATGCGGGACTCCGACGCGGTCAGGTTCTCCACGGCGACGTTCGCGTTGTTGATGGTGTGCTCGAAGCGGTTCTGCACAGCACCAAGGTCGGAGCGCGTGGTGGAGACCGTCTTGATGGCCGTGTCGATCGCCGTGATCGCCGAAGACGCACCAGACACCTGAGCGAACTGCGGCGTGACGGCGGCCAGCTGCGACGCCGTCGGGGAAGCAGGAACGGCAGGACCGGTGAAGGTCAGCGTTCCGGCGGTCGTGAGGTCGACGACGGCAACGCCCGATCCGAACGCGGTGTCGAGCGCGGTCTGCAGCTTGCCACCGCGCACCGCGGCGGTGTCAGAGACGCCGTACTTCACCGAGCCGAGGTCGAACGACTTGCTGCCGATCGTGACGGTGCCGTTGAGCTTGTCGTAGTCAGCCGCGTTCGCCTTCAGGTCAAGGGCGACGCCCGCGGAGTCCTTGAACGCGTCGAGCTTGCCGGGGGTGCCTGCGACAGCGTTCGTCACCGTGGCCTTCGCCGCGTTGGCCGCGACCTTCGACACGTCGACGCCGGACACACCGAGACCAGCCGAGCTCATCACGGTCGAGACACCGACGGAGATGGTCTCTCCGGCGTTGGCGCCGACCTGGAAGGTCCCGCTGTAGCTGCCATCGAGCAGCTTCTGGCCGTTGAACGTGGTCGTGTCCGCGATGCGGCTGACCTCGGACTTGAGCTGGGTGATCTCGGTCTGGATGTTGTCCTTGGCGTCCTGGTTCAGCGCGCCACCGTTCGACGCCTGGACGGACAGGTCACGCATGCGCTGCAGGATCGAGTGGGTCTCGTTCAGCGCGCCTTCAGCGGTCTGGACGAGCGAGATGCCGTCCTGGGCGTTGCGGACGCCCATCTTGATGCCGCCGATCTGCGAGCGCATGCCCTCGGAGATCGCCAGGCCGGCAGCGTCATCGGCCGCGCGGTTGATGCGGAAGCCGCTGGAGAGCTTCTCGAGCGACTTGCTCAGGTCGTTCTGCGTGGTGTTGAGGTTGCGGTACGCGTTGAGCGCCGCGACGTTGGTGTTGACCGAAAGAGCCATGATGTCCTCCTGGTTGTGAACCGCTACCGCCCGTCCATGGGCTGGCAGTGTGCTTATCGGTCCGCGGGAGGGGTCGTTAAGGATTACCAACGAGGAAAATCACACCAATATCGGGCGCCCCCGGAGACCTAGCGGGACCGGATCGGCGTCGACCGCTGCAGGGCCGCCGTCAGGGTGACCAACTGCACCGGCTTGCTCACGTAGTCGTCCATGCCGGCCTCGAGCATCCGCTCGCGGTCGCCGTCGAGGGCGTTCGCGGTCAGGGCGATGATCCACGGACGACGCCCGCCCGCGGACCTGATCTGCGCCGTCGCCTCGAGCCCGTCCATCCCGGGCATGTGCACGTCCATGAAGATCACGTCGTAGTCCCGGGTGGTGGCCGCCGCCACGGCCTGGCGGCCGTCGACCGCGACGTCGGCCTCGATGCCCAGCCGGCGCAGCATGTGCAGCGCGACCATGGAGTTGACCGCGTCGTCCTCGACCAGGAGCACGGCCAGCCCGGCGGCCTGCTCGTGGCTCAACGTGCCGGCCGCGGGCCGCTCGACGGCGGCCTCGTCGTCGAGGCAGGTCGTCAGGGGGACCACGAGGGTGAACGTCGAGCCCTGGCCGGGGGCCGAGGTCAGCTCGAGGTGCCCGCCCATCTGCTGCGCGATCAGCGCGCAGATGGTCAGCCCCAGACCGGTCCCGCCGTAGACGCGCGTGGTCGACGTGTCCACCCGGGTGAACGGGCGGAAGATCCGTTCCTGGCGGTCGGCCGGGATGCCGATGCCGGTGTCGATCACGGCGAGGTGAAGCAGGTCGGGTGCGCCGTCGGCGCCCGCCGTGCGGCTCACCTTCACGTGCACCCCTCCGTCGCTGGTGAACTTCAGCCCGTTGCCGACGAGGTTGACGAGGACCTGCTGCAGCCGGGTGGCGTCGGCCAGGATCCGATCGGGCAGGTCCGGTGCGACCTCGTGGTCGAGGAGCAGCCCGGCGCGGCGGGCTTCCGGCGCCAGCATCTGCTCGACCTCCCCGATCAGGGCGCTGAGGCGGACGGGGGCGGACTCGAGCTCGACCCGACCGGAGTCGAGAGCCGAGAAGTCGAGGATCTCGTTGACGAGCGCCAGGAGCAGGCGCCCGCTGCGGTGGGCCGTCTCGACGAACTCGCGCTGGTTCGCGTCGAGCGAGGTGTCCAGGAGCAGCTCGGTGAGCCCGAGCACGGCGTTGAGCGGGGTGCGGATCTCGTGGCTCATGCTCGCGAGGAAGTGCGCCTTGTCCCGGACGGCGTCCTCGGCCGCGTCCTTCGCCACCAGCAGCGCGGCATTGGTCGCCAGCCGTTCGGTGATGTCGCCCTGGACCGCGACAAAACCTGTCACGGTCCCGTCCGGGTCGCTGATCGGGCGGACCTCGAGCGCGACCCAGTAGGGCGACCCGTCCCGGGCGTAGTTGAGGACCTCGCAGGTGAAGCCCTCGCGGGCCGCCAGCCGCTCGCGCATCAAGGCGACAGTTACGGGGTCGGTTCCCGGGCCCTGCAGGAACTCGCCCGGTACCCGTCCGACGACCTCGTCGAGCTCGTAGCCCGTCTTGCGGATGAACGCGTCGTTGACCCATTCGATGCGACCGCGTTCGTCGCTGATGACGACGAAGTTGTCGGTCGTCTGGATCACCAACGAGTGGCTCGCCCCCCGGTCCACGCTGCTCATCCCCCACCAGGGCCAACGCCCGCTCGCAAACCCGAGCAGCGAGAGGTTCGATCGCATCACCCGGCTCACCAGCAGGGTGCTCACCGTCCCCGTCGCGTTCGTCTGCCTGCTGGCCGACGGCGTCGTCACGTCCTTCCGGTCCACGATCGGGCTACGACAGGTCGATCTGCCGGGAATCGCGACCTTCGTCAGCGACACCGTCACAAGCAGCGAGGGCGTGCTGACGGTCGAGCCCCTGACCGTCGACGAGCGGTTCGCCCTGTTCCCGTGCCTCGCCGGTCGACCCCGACCACATGCCTTCGCGGGCCAGGTGCTCCGGCTCGGGGACGAGGCCGTGGGGGTGCTGGGCGTCTTCGACCACAGCCCCCGGCGGTTTGACGAGGCCGAGCTCGCGGCACTCGTCGACCTCGCCTGCTGGGCCGAGGCCGAGCTGCGTTCCGCAGAAGAGCACCGGATCGCCGCTGAGCACCTGGCCCTGCGGCGGCGGTCGGAGATGGTGCTGGCCGGGATGGCCGAAGGGGTCGTCGGGGTCGACGGCAACGGCCGGGTGGTGTCGATCAACCCGGCCGCGAGCGCCATGCTCGAGTGGCAACCGAAGGACCTGCTCGGCGTCGACCTCCACGCCGTCACCCACTCGCGGCACTCGGACGGGACCCCGTTCCCCGCCGACGTCTGCCCCGTCAGCGAGGTGTTGCGCACCGGTGGCACTCGGCATCATCTGGCGGGCAGCTTCATCCGCTCGGACGGCACACCATTCCCGGCCGACTGGTCGGTCGGAGCCGTCCAGGACGACAACGCCGTGGTGGGAGCGGTCGTGGTGTTCGACGACGCCTCGCGTCGGGTGCAGGTCGACATGATGAAGGAGGAGTTCACCGCCGTCGTCAGCCATGAGCTGCGCACGCCGCTCACCTCCCTGACCGGCGCGCTCGAGCTGCTGGCGAGCGGGGTGATGGGTAGCGTCGCCGACGAGGCGAAGCCCCTGGTCGACATCGCCCTGCGCAACGCCCAACGGCTCGCCCGGCTGGTCAACGACATCCTCGACCTGGAGCGTTCGGCCACCGGCCAGATGCCGCTGAGCCGGCTGCCCGTGCACGTCGGCGAGCTCATGCGGGCGGCGGCCGCGACGGTGCAGGGCACGGCGATCGCGACGGGGATCGGCCTGGAGATCGAGCCGGTCGTCGCCACGGTGTGGGGCGACGAGCACCGACTCATCCAGGTGCTCACGAACCTGCTCGGCAACGCCCTGCGCTTCTCGCGCCCCGGGAGCTCAGTGCGCCTGCACGGCGACCAGGACCTGGAGTTCGTGCGGGTCAGCGTCAGCGACGACGGCGTCGGGATCCCCCCGGAATCCCTGGACCGGGTCTTCGACCGGTTCTGGCAGGTGGACGGCAGCTCACGTCGCCAGCACGGCGGGTCCGGGCTGGGTCTGGCGATCGCCAAGAACATCGTCGAGGCCCACGGCGGGACCCTGCAGGTGGAGAGCGAGGTGGGCACGGGGAGCACGTTCATCGTCGCCCTGCCGCTGCGCTCCCAGAAGTCACCGGTGAGGGCGGATCGCCGCCGCAAGAGCCAGGGGGTGACGCCGTGACGCGCCGCGTGCTCATCGTCGACGACGAACCGGATCTTCGCGAGATCACCCGCCTCGCACTGGAGCGCGTCGCCGGATGGACGGTGACCGTCGCGGCGAGCGGCCCAGAAGCCCTCGAACGCGCGGCCGCCGACCAGCCCGAGGCGATCCTGCTGGACGTCATGATGCCCGGGATGGACGGCCCCGAGACCGCGCGGCACCTGGCCGCGGATCCTCTGACCGCTGACATCCCGATCCTGCTCCTGACCGCGAAGGCGCTGTCCAGCGAGCTCGCGGCGCTCGCCACGGCTCCCGTGGCAGGGATCCTGCGCAAGCCCTTCGACCCGATGCGGCTCGCGATCCAGATCGAGGAATTGTTGGGGTGGTGACGTGAGCATGGACGAGACGGAGCTCCTGATCGCCAGGCTGTGGCGCGCCTTCCGGCCGCTCGTCGACGCACGCGTCCAGCTGATCGAGTCCTACCTCGACCAGCAGGGCGCGCCCGGGGCACCGGCATCGACCCCGCTCGAGGCGGAGACGCTCGCGCAGGCGCAGGCAGCGGCCCACAACCTCGCGGGTGCCCTCGGCTCCTACGGCCGGCCCGAGGGCAGCACGCTCGCGGCGCAGATCGAGCGCGCGCTCGGACAGGCCGATCTGGACACCGCCGCTGCTCGGTCGATCCTGCGAGAACTGCGCGACGTCGTCACCCGCTGAGGAAACCGCTCCCGACGTCTCACCACCCGCAAACGACGCTGCCCCACTCCTCGCGCGGGGGAGCAGGGCAACGTCGCTGTCGGAAGTCGAGCCTGTTAGGCGGTGGCGTACCCCGCGACGTCGTGCACGAAGACGTCGGCTTCCTCGGAATCGGGGCGCTGGCTGGGCAGCCGGCCAGGTCCGGGGCTCGCGAGCTGGGACGCGCGGGCCAGGAACGATGCCTGCTGGGCGACGAGCTCGAAGTACGCCTTGCGGCGACGCTCGGCGACGCCGTCGGGCCGGTCCGCCGTGCGCACCAGGCTGGGCTCGAGGCTCGAGTTCATGCCGTCCTTCATCAGGGCGAGCGCCTCGGTGCGCAGCTGGCTGATGCGGGACTGCGTCACGCCCAGCTCGGCGGCGAGGTCGACGACGGGACGGTCCTCGAAGAACAGCTGCTCGACGACGTACTTGAGCCGCTCCGGCAGCGAGGTCACCGCCGCGCGCAGGTGCTGCAGCTTCTCGTTGACGAGCAGCGTCTCCTCGGGGCCGATGCTCGGCTCGGAGACGGTGTCCGCAATGGCGCTGTCGAACGCCTCGATGCTGAGGATGCGGCGGTCCGCGTCGCCGCGCGCGGCGTCGATCTCGGCCACGGTCGTGCCCAGCGTGCTGGCGAGCTCCTCGCGGGAGGGAGTGCGACCGAGCTGCGAGGTGAGCTCGTCACGCGTCGAGCTGACGCGGCGTGCACGCTGGCGGGCACCGCGGGACACCCAGTCCATCGAGCGGAGCTCGTCCAGCAGCGCGCCGCGGATGCGCAGCGCGGCGTACCGGGCGAAGGGAACCCCCGTGGTGACGTCGAACGCCTGGGCGGCCCGCACCAGGGCGAGCGAACCGGCGGAGGCCAGGTCGTCGCGCGACACATACGAAGGGACACGGCCGAGCAGCTCGGAGACGTGATATCCCACCAGAGGGAGGTTCGCCGTCACGAGGGTGTCGATGCTTGCGTCGGGGTTGGGCACAGACAAGATTTCGTCCCAGGGGGGGCTGATCTTGAGGAATTGCATGCGGGAAACTTCTCAGGTAACCGCCCGCTCGATGCGGGGCCCGGAGCGCATCGGCTCTGACCTGCGGCGTTATCCGAGGCTTTACTCAGTAGTGTGACTCACGTCACAGTCCGTTCGGGCGCGTCGACGGCCGTCCGCTGTGAAAATCGTGGGTCATTCGCCCAGCCGTGTCCGTTCCGTTCCGACGCTCGCCCACCGGCTTGACACTCGTTCGAGGCGAACCGTCACAATGCCTCGGGACCGTCCGATGGGACCCCTGAACTCGACCGACGAACGACGACCACATGAAGGAGTCCCGGATGGGCGTGGCAGAGCTGTCCGCCGTGCTGTGGCGCGAGCGCCAGCTGCTTGAGCTGTTGCTGTTCAAGCTCGAAGAGGAACAGCTCGTGCTCTCGACTGGCCGTAGCCGCTGGCTCGGTCACGCCACCCGCGAGGTCGAGCAGGTGCTCGACCAGATTCGGGACGCCGAGCTCGGCCGGGCCGTCGAGGCCGACTCCGTGGCGCGTGAGTTCGGGGTCACGCCCGGCAGCGGGCTGCGCAATCTGGCCGCCGCCGCGCCGGAGCCGTGGAACGACCTGCTCAACAGCCACCGCGAAGCCTTCGTCACGCTCACCTCGCAGATCCAGGACGTCGCGCAGGGCAACCGGGAGCTCCTCACGAGCTCGCACCGGGCCGCCCAGGAGACCATCCTCGGCCTCCAGGAGACCGTGCAGACGTACAACCCTCACGGCACACCGTCATCGGCGAGCGCGACCGCTCAGCTCATCGACCAGTCGTTCTAGGGGGCACATCGTGAGCAGCTTCTCCGGTCTCAACACAGCGTTGAGCTCGCTGATCGCGCAGCGCCAAGCGCTCGAGGTCGCGGGCCAGAACATCGCCAACGCCAACACCGTCGGGTACACCCGTCAGCGGGCCACGCTCGCCTCGGTCGAGGCGCTGTCATCGCCGTCCATGTTCTCGGCCGGTCTGGCCACGGGCAACGGCACATCCGTGACCAGCATCGCCCGACTGGGGGACATCTTCCTCGACGCCCGCGTGCGGTCCGAGACCGGGGGGGCATCGTTCGCGGCCACCAAGGCCGACGCGTACTCGCGCCTTGAGTCGACCATCGCCGAACCGGGGGAGCTCGGCGTGTCCGACGCGCTCCAGAAGTTCTGGGGCGCGTGGGAGCAGGTGGGGCTGCATCCCGACTCCGCGGCAGTTCGCAACGTCCTGCTCGAGACCTCCAAGGCCCTCACCCAGCGGATCTCCGCCGGGCACGCGGCGGTCACGACCCAGTGGGCGCAGACGCGGACCGAGCTCGACGCCGCCGTCGTCGATGCGAACTCGTCGGCGCAGATGGTCGCCGGCCTGAACCAGTCGATCCGCGGGGTGCTCGTCTCGGGCGGCTCGGCGAACGAGCTCATCGACCAGCGCAACCTGCTCATCACCGGGCTGTCCGCCCTAGTCGGCGCGAGCGCGGTCGAACGCCCGGACGGCACGGTCGACGTCCTGGTCGGCGGGAACGCGCTCGTGCGCGGCGACACCGCGCACAGCATCGAGGTCAACGCGGACTCGCTCACGATGGGCTCGGAGATCAAGCTCAGCTGGGGTGGGACGGCGACGCCGCTCGGTGCCCAGACCGGCACGATCGTCTCGATGGCCACCGTGCTCGCCCCGGCCGACACCCCGCCAAAGCGCGGCGGCACGCTGGCGGAGGCCGCGGCGGGGTACGACGCCCTCGCGTCGAACCTGATCAAGAGCGTCAACGACAAGCACGCCACCGCGTTCACCACCACGGGCGCCGGTGGTGGTGACTTCTTCACCGCGACGACCGTCGGTTCCTCCGCCGCCGCGACGCTGTCGACGGCGATCACCGACGGCGCCCTGATCGCCGTCGCGAAGGACGGCACCGGCCATCTCGACGGCTCGATGGGGGACGCGATGGCGCAGCTCGCCAAAGCGTCCGGCAGCCCGGACTCGCAGTGGTCGGCGTTCGTGACCGACATCGGCGTGTCCTCCCGGTCGGCCACGCAGCACGCGACGATCACCGAAGCCACGCGGAGCACCGCGGAGAAGCTGCAGATGTCCAACGCGAGCGTCGACGTCGACGAGGAGTCGGTCAACATGCTCGCCTACCAACGCGCCTACGAGGGCGCGGCCCGCGTCCTCACGACGATCGACTCGATGCTCGACACCCTGATCAACCGCACGGGCCTCGTAGGGAGATGACCATGATCGGCAGAGTCACTCAACAGACCACGCAGCGCTCCACGCTGGCCAACCTGCAGAAGAACCTCGCCTCGATGGCGGATCTGCAGAACCGGCTTTCCGGCAACACGAAGATCACCAAGCCGTCGGACGACCCGGCCGGGACCGCCGCGGCGATCTCCCTGCGCTCCTCGCTGCGGGCCAACGAGCAGGCCGCCCGCAACATCGACGACGGCAACGGCTGGCTCACCACGGCCGACACCGCGCTCAACGACTCCGTGTCGGTCCTGCTCCAAGCCCGCGACCTGACGGTCCAGGGCGCGAACGGCGGCGCGCTGAACCCGCAGGCTCGCGAGGCCCTGGCCGCGCAGATCGAGTCGCTCCGGGACACGCTCGTGAGCCAGGCGAACACCACCTACCAGGGTCGGTCCATCTTCGCGGGCACGTCCAACACGGGCGCGGCCGTGACCGTCGTGCCTGCCGATCCGACCATTCCGGGGAGCACCCGGACGTACTTGTCGAACAGCTCCTCCGGCACCAGCGTGGACCGGCGCATCGACGCCAACACGCTCGTCCGGGTCGACGTCGAGGGCGCCAAGGCCTTCGGCAGCGACGCTGCCGGCGGCACCGGTTCCGTCTTCGCCACGCTCGACCGGATCGCGCAGACGCTCCGCGACGGCGGCAACGTCTCCGGCGAGCTCGACACGCTCGACGGCCATCGGAACGCGATGCTCATGGAGCTCGGCGGGGTGGGCGCCCGCCAGAATCAGGTCCTCGGCGCCGAGACCCGCGCGCTCGCCACGAAGACTGCGCTCGTCACCCAGCTCAGCGGGATCGAGGACGTCGACCTTGCGGCCACCGTCGTCGAGCTCCAGACTCAGGAAGTGGCCTACAAGGCTGCCCTCGGCGCGACGGCTCGCGTCCTCCAGCCCACCCTGCTCGACTTCCTCCGGTGAATCCCCAGGTGATTGCGATGCCCACTCTCGTCCGCCCCGTGCCACCGCTGCCGGGTCTGCCCGACCATCTCGAGTACGAGCTCAACGGCATCGACGACGACGGCACCCTGTTCACCCTCCGGAGCGCGACCGACCCGAACGTGCGCCTGTTCGTGGTGCGGCCCGAGGTCTTCTTCGCCAACTACACCCCCGAGTTCGGCACCTCGACGCGGGAGGCTCTCGGGCTCGCCGCGGGCGATGACCCGCTCCTCCTCGTCGTCGTGCACCCCGGCTACGACGAGGTCCCGACGACGGCGAACCTGCTCGCCCCGCTGATCATCAACCTCGCCACCGGCGCGGCCACCCAGGTCGTGCTGGACAGCACGGACTGGCCGATGCAGGCCCCCCTCGGCTGACCGGTGCCCTCCCTGCTCAGTCCCTGGACCCAACCCACCACTGCGACCACCGCCGACCCGGCGCGCGGAGCCTCGACCGAGGTCACCGTGCAGCGCCAGCCCGTGGTGCGCCCCGACCACTCGGTGCACGGGTACGCGGTGAACGTCGTCGTGCACGCCCCGCTCACCCAGGTCGACCGCGGCGACGAGTTCGACGCCCTCGCGCACGAGGAGTTCGCGCGCCTCGACCTCGACGCGCTCGCCGGCGGCAGCGTGCTGTTCGTGCGCGCGACGTCGAGCCTCCTGGTGGGCCGCTGGCCCCCGCCGCAGGCCCAGGGCGGCGTCGTCCTCGAGGTCCCGCGCCACTTCGCCGAGGTGCCCGACGCCGCCGGTCACCTCGCCCGGCTGCGCGCCGCGGGGATCCCGCTCGCGCTGGCCGACTACGTGCCGGGTGGCCTGCAGGACGCCCTCCTGCCGTTGGTGACGTTCACCAAGGTGGACCTCGGCCGGGGAGCTGAGGTCGCTGCCGCCGCCGTCGGCCATGCGCGTCGCTCCGGGGTCCCGGTGATCGCCGAGCGCGTCGACAGCGAGGCGGCCGTGGCCTTCTGCGCGACCCACGGCGTGGACCTGCTCCAGGGTCCGCTGTTCCAGCGCGACACCGAGCCCACCGCGCGCGAGTTCACGGCCGGCGAGCTGCAGTGCCTCGAGCTCATGCAGGTGCTCAACGCCCGCGAGATCGACACCGCCCGCGCGATCCGCATCGTCGGCTCCGACCCCGAGCTCACGATCCGGGTGCTCCACCTGATCAACTCGAGCGCCCTGGGATCGCGGCACCGGATCGACTCGATCAAGCAGGCCGTCACCCTGCTCGGGCCGCGTCAGCTGCGGGCGCTCGCGGCGTCGTCGCTCATCGGCTCGCGCGACCACGCGGTCGCCGGGCTGTGGTTCGTGCTCACGCGCGCCGTCGCGTGCCGCACCCTCGCCGACGACGAGGCCGGGTACACCGTCGGCCTGCTGTCGGCCGTCGCGTCCCAGCTGCGCATCGCCCCCGCGATGCTGGTCGAGCGCGCCGGGGTGTCCGACGACGTCGGCCAGGCGTTGCTCACCCGGTCCGGGCCGTACGGGCAGGTGCTCGCCGCCGTGCTCGCCCACGAGGAGAACGACCTCGCGGGCGTGGAGGCCTCCGGGTTGTCGACGTTCGACGTGGCGCACGCGTACCTCGCCGCGATCGCCGACGCGCTCGGCACGGCCACCACCCTGTCAGGGGCGGGGCCGACGGCCGGTTCGCACGACTGATGCGTCGTAGGGTATGAGCGTGCCGTCCGTCTTCACTCTGATGATGAATCCCGACAAGCGCCGCGCCGACCCCTCGCCGACCCCCGTGGACCTGGTGAAGATGATCTCGGCCGGGCTGGCCGTCTGGGTGATCGCGCTGATCGCCACGTGGATCCGGTACCGGACCGGGAACGGCGAGCTGGCCTCGTTCTGGACCTGCGTGGCCGGTGTCGGCGGCGGTCTCCTCGCCCTGGCCTGGGCCAAGATCACCGACCCCCACCTCGAGTAGAGGGCCGGGCGTCAGAGGTTCGCGGCCGCCTCGGCGGCGCGGCGGCGGGTCGTGGCGTTGGCGTGGATCGACCAGCGTGGGACCCAGCGGGCCAGCGCGCCGGTGGAGACGATCCCGACCGCGCCCATCGCCGCGATGCCCGCCGCGAGGCTCCCCAGCGCCGCGCCCGCCGCGACCACCAGGGGGCCGGCGGCGCTGCCCGCGTCGGAGAACAGCCGCCAGATCCCGAGGAACTGCGACCGGACCGCCGGCGGCGCGACGTCCGCGCCGAGCGTCATGAGGATGCCCGAGCCGATCCCGTTGCCGAAGCCCATGACCATCGCCGCCGCCGTGACCCCACCGAGGGTGGTCGTGAACGGCAGCGCGAAGATCGCCCCGCCGAGGATCAGCATCGACGGGATCGCGGCCCACAGGCGGCCGCGCTTGTCCATCACCTTGCCCGCCGGGTAGAAGAGCAGCATGTCGACGGCGCCCGAGATGCCGAAGATGAGGCTCGTCGTCGCCGGGCTGAACCCCAGGTGCTCCGACCACAGCGGCAGCACGACCTGACGGCTGGCCCGCACGGCGCCGACGGCGAACACCGCGAACCCGAGCGTGGCGAACACCTTGACGTTGTCGCGCAGCACGGTGCGCAGCGGCACCGGCACCGCGGCCGCACGGCGGCGGATCGTCTCCGCCCCGGCGACGTCGGGCACGGCGAGCACGACCAGGCCGGCGAGCAGGCTGGTGACGACCGCGAGCCAGTAGACCCCGGGCAGGTCGAGCAGGTGCACGATCGCGGCGCCGAGGAACGGGCCGAGGAACGC
Organism: Pengzhenrongella phosphoraccumulans; assembly: GCF_045689905.1. Taxonomy (NCBI): domain Bacteria; kingdom Bacillati; phylum Actinomycetota; class Actinomycetes; order Micrococcales; genus Pengzhenrongella; species Pengzhenrongella phosphoraccumulans. The sequence goes on from NZ_CP144210.1 coordinate 1,394,389, forward strand.
CCCGATACGCTGCACGCCGCCGAGCGTCGACAGCGCCCGGGCGCGCTTCATCACCGGGATCACCTCGGTCAGGTACGCCTGCCGCGCGAGCACGAAGACCGCGTTCGTCGCGCCCACCGCGAGCACCCCGGCGCCGAGCACCCACAGGTTCGGGGCGAGAGCGCACCCCGCGAGGGCGAGCACCGAGAAGGCCGCGGCGACGAGCATCGCGCGGCGGTCGCCGATGCGGGCGGCGAGCACGCCGGCCGGCACGTCGCCGGCGATCTGGCCGACGCCGAGCAGCGCGACCATGAGCCCCGCGACCGCCAGGGTCGCGCCGAGGTCGATCGCCGAGAGCGGGATGATCGGCATGATCGCGCCGATGCCGATCTCGAAGACCAGGGCCGGCGCGTACACGCCACGGGCCACCTGCCCCACGGGCGAGAGGGTCCGGTCGGTCGCGGACGGGGTCATCGGTCGAACGCCGCCTCGGCGCGCAGCTCCGCGGCCCGGTCCGGCTCGGTCAGCGCGAGCTCGAGCGCGTGGCGCAGCTCCCACCGGCCGGCGGCCTGGGCCAGTCCCCGGGCCAGCCCCGCGAGCTGGGTCGCGTGCACGACGGCGTCCGGGCCGTCACCTTCGACCCACCACTCGACCGGGGCGCCGCCGACCCGCAGGTCGTCGTGCTCCTGCCACGTCCGCGGTGCGTTCGGCGCGAGCGCGATCGCCGCGTCCGGCGTCGGGCCGGGCGAGCCGTCGTCGTCGGGCAGCGCGGGCTTCTCCTCGGCGAGGTCGTCCGCGAGCGGCAGGTCGAGGAACCCGCTCAGCCGGACGGCCACGACGGGCGGGGCCGGGATGAGGGCTGCGACGTCGGGCCGCTGCAGCCACATCGGCGAGGGCGCCACGGCGGCGTCGTCGGCGTGCACCATGCGGACCTCGGCGGGGCCGACGAGCGCGGGCAGCCGCTCCGGCACGCGATCGAGCTCGACCGTGGTCGCGGCGGCGTCGGCCAGCGCGCGCCAGAGCGTGCCGGCGATGTCGGGCGAGACCGGAGTGCCGACCGGCCCCAACGCGTCCAGGAGGTCGGCCCAGCCCTCGCCGTCGAGCTCGGCGAACTCACCGACGCCCCCGAGCTCGGCAAGGACCAGCGGGTCGAGCCCGGCGAGGGTCTCGGGCACGGGCGGGAGCAGCTTCTGCAGCCCGACCGGCGCGGTCCACAGCGCGAACGGTTCACCCAGGCCCAGCGCGGACGGCGTCCGGGAGCGCAGCCACCAGGCCGTGTACGACGGCGCCCCGCGGCCCTTGCGATCACCCTCGGCGCGAACCGGGTCGAGCAGCGCCCGGCGCAGTTCCTGATCGGCCGCGAGGTGCGCGAGCACCTGCGGCCAGGCCTCGTCCCGCACGGCGTCGAGGTCCGCGACCGCGGTGAGCTCGCCGACGATCACGCCCGCACCGAGCCGCCCGGCGAGCACCTCGAGGTAGTCGTCCCAGCCGTCGAGCGACCGCGTGGCGAGGTCCTCGGGGCTGTCGGCGCCGAGCAGCCCCTCGCCCGGCCCCTCGACCAGCACGTCCGTGAGCCGCACCACCGCGAGGTCGTCGCGGACCCCGACGGCGGCCAGGACGCGCGCGCCCCAGCGGTCCACGAGGTCGTCCGCGACGGGGGCGAGCACGCGCTCGTCGAGCAGGTCGCCCGCGGTCGAGCCGCCGAGCACCAGGCCGCGCGCGGGGGTCGGTTCGCCGTGCGAGTCGACAAGCGTGAGCTCCCCGAGCCAGGCGGCGGCGCCGACGGGGACGTGCCCGTCGTCGATCGTCCCGGCGACCAGGGTGAGGACGGCCTCGGCGACGTCGGCAGCCAGCGCAAGGTCGTCGTCGTCGGCCACCTCGAGGACCGCCTCGCGGACGGCGGGCAGCAGCAGGAGGCCACCGGACTCGGGTGCGGCCGCGCCGAGCCGCTCGAGCAGCGGGCTCGCGGCGCCCGGGTGCACGAGCCGCAAGCCCCAGCGTGCGAGGACCTCCAGGCTGGTGAGGTCGCCGCCGCCGCCGAACCGGTCCGAGGGCAGCACGAGGCCGCGCGCGCCCCGGACGGTGCGGCCGTCCGCGAGCGGCACCGGCAGCGCGCCCAGCGCCTCGCGGACCGCCGGGTCGACCGCGGCGGGGATCAGGGCCGTGTACAGCGCGTGCCAGTCCTCGGGCTGCGCGGCGGTCGGCAGCTCCTCGACCAGGTCGGCGAGCTCGCGGATCTGCACGCCGAGCACGCGAGCGGGTGCCTCGTGCCCCGGCCCGAGCACGACCAGATTCGCCGCCCAGCGGGCGAGCGCGGCCACCGCATGTGGGTCACGGCCGATGTCGCCGGCGAGCGCGACCGCCCGCCGCGGCTCGAGCAGGCCGTCGGTCGAGGTGTCCGCGACCAGGTCCTCGCCGTCCGGCCGGAACTCGGCGGCGGCGAGCAGAGGCGTCGACGTGAGCTGCGCGACGATCCGGTCGCGCACGGCGCCGTCGAGCGACCCGCCGGGCAGCCCGATCGGGACCAGCGCGAGCGGGTCGCCGCCGGCGGCCGCGACGTCGTGGGCCAGGTTCGCGTAGACCGTTGCGGCGTGGCCGAGCACGGCGTCCGTGAGCGGCCCGCGCACGACGTGCCGGCGCGACGGGTCCAGCGGAAGGGTGGCCACCAGCAACGCGGGGAGCGTGCAGCGCTCATCGGTCGGGGTCGGGGCATGCACGACGCCACCCCAGGTGGGCGCGGCCGCTACGTCGTGCCGGGGCAGGGCCCAGGTGACTCCCCACTCGCGCGCCGACCGCTCCTCGATGGGCCGGTCCGCGAGCAGCGCGAGGTCGAGCATCCCGGTGCCGCGCGCGATCGTCCACCGCGAGCCGACGTCGCTCACGCGGCGCCGCGAGCTCTCCTGCGGGACGTCGATCTCGACGACGATCTCGGTGAGCGCCGGCAGGGCGAGCAGCAACGGGTCGCCGACCTCGGCGAGCAGCGCGCGGACCTCGTCGGCGGAGATCGGGTCCCGCAGGGTCAGCACGACGGCCGTGTCGTAGCCGTGGGGCGGCCGGGCGTCGTCGGGCAGCGGCAGGCGCAGCGCCGGGAGCGAGCCGTCGCGGCGCCGGACCTCGTCGGCGACCCCGGGGTGCGTCGTGGCGAGCGCCGCCAGCTCGGCCGCGGTGTCGGCGAGCGAGAACCGGACCCCGCCCGTGGTCGACCGGACCGAGATCTCGTCGGCCACCGACCGGACCGCCGCGAAGCCGACCCCGAAGCGGCCGACGGGCGACGTCGACGCGCGGTTGTCGCGCTTGGCCGACGCGCGCAGCGAGGCGAGCGAGGCCACGCCGTCGGCGTCGAGCGGGGCGCCGGTGTTCGCCGCGGTGAGCACGGTCGCGCCGTCGTCCGTGCTCAGCCGCAGCAGCAGGTGCCCGCCGGTGCCCGCGCGGTTGGCAGCGTCCGCCGCGTTCTGCGCGAGTTCGACGACCACGCGGTCGCGGTAGTAGCCGCGGGCGTGGTCCTCCTCGGTGTTGGCGTCCTCCCGCAGGCGTGCCGGTGAGGCCGCCCACGCCTGCAGGACGGCAGCGCGTAGCGCCGCGGTCCCGAAGGCGTCCTGGGTCACGACTCGGGTGGGGCGGGGGTCTCGTCGGTCGGGGTCTCGTCGGTCGGGGTCTCGTCGGTCGGGGTCTCGTCGGTCGGGGTCTCGTCGGTCGCGAGCTCGGGCTGGGATTCGCGCTCGACGACGGACTCGGGCTCGGGCTCGAGAACGGACTCGACACCGGCCTCAGCCTCAGGCTCGACAACAGCCTCAGGCTCGGGCACGACGACGGACGCAGCCTCGACCTCAGGTTCGGGCTCGTCCTTGATGGCGGCCGGTTGTTCCTCGACGAGCGAGACGAGCTCGAGGTCGAGGTCGTCGATCTTCGCCACCGGGTCCGGCCAGTCGCTCGCGTGCGGCTCGATGTCGGTCTCCGAGTGCGCACCGCACCCGTGGTCAAGGCTGACGACCTTGGCGTCGTCCGGCGACCACTCGTTGGCGCACACGCCGAAGAGCTGCCCGAGCGGGCCGCTCAGCTGGACCATGAACGCGCAGGTCTGGCAGGCAGCAGCGGCGGCGAGCGCACCGGGCGCCGTCGGCCCCTGCGAGCCCGCGTACCACCGCTCCGCCGCGCGTTCGCGCCCCTCGGGTGCGAGCACCCGGACGCGGGCCAGGGCGAGCTCCTCGATCGCGACGCGGTCCTGCTCGGCATCGCCGGTGGCGACGTACCCGGGCACGAGGCGCGGGTCGCCGGGCATGAACGGCAGCACGTCGCCGGCGCCGATGTCACCCGGGCGCAGGCGCTCGGACCACGGCAGCCAGGCGGGCGCCAGGACGGCGGTGTCGCCGGGCAGGAGCTCGACCTCACAGATCGTGGCGACCCGGGCGCGCGGCACGCGGGCGAGCGTCACGGTCCAGTGCCACCCGCGGTAGCCCGGGGCGTTCGAGGCGAACGTGTGCGAGACGAGGCGATCGCCCTCGACGACCACACCGAGGTGCTCGCCGACGTGCTCGGGCTGCTCGGCGGCATCGATGGCGACCTGGCGGGCCAGCTCGACGGCGTTGGTGAGGACGGCGTCCTTCGTGGGGGATGCCATGTCTCAGCCCTCGAGGCTGTCGGCGACGGCGCGCAGCAGGGCGGCGTACTTCTGGCCGCTCGACTTGTCCGGGTACCGGCCGCGGCGAAGCTCGTTGCCGACCTTGTCGAGCACCTTGATGAGGTCCTCGACGATCACGACCATGTCGTCCACGGGGCGGCGGGCCGCCTTGACGACCGACGGGATCGGGTCGAGAACCTTCACGGACAGCGCCTGCGGGCCGCGACGCCCGTCGGCCACGCCGAAGTCGACCTTCGTGCCGGGCTTGGGATCCGTGACGCCTGCGGGCAGAGCCGAGGCGTGCAGGAAGATCTCATCGCCGTTGTCGCTGGCGATGAAACCGAAACCACGCTCGGTGTCGAACCACTTGACCTTGCCGGTGGGCACTGGAACCTCTGTGACGTCGTCGGGTGCGTAAGGACAATTCGCGGAACCGTGAAGCAAGTACGTAAGACAGTAACGACACAGTTTATCCGGCGCGCGACCGCCCAAGTCCCCGGAACGCCCCCGACGGCCCAAGATTCGCCTCCGATCCGCGCCGAAAAGCCACCAGTTCGCTGATCCCGGCTGACTTCGCCGGTCACAACCGGCGAACTGACGCCAAACCAGCGACTTCACCGCACCACCCGGCCACCTCAGCCCGTTCGCTCACTCCCGTCCGACCCGTCCCGCGCCCGTCCGCATCCGACCGGTTCGGCATCCGACCCGTCCCGCATCCGCCCCGTCCCGCATCCGCCCCGTCCGCATCAGACCGCTTGCGGATCCGACCACGGGTCGCCCGTGAAGACAGCACATGCACACCGGGTCGGGCGCGCGCTGCCCACGTCGGCGGATTCGGCGGACGGTGACCGCATGCCCAACCACTTCGCATCGCCCGCCGCCGACCCCAACCGGTCGGCCGCACCTCTGTCCCCCACCCGGTCAAGACCACCCACGTCGTCCTCCCGATCTGCTCCACCCACATCGCCGGCCCGGTCGGCACCACTCCGCTCGACCGCCCCACCGCCGCCACCCCGCCGGCCCGCACGTCCGCCGACCTCCCCCTTGCCGACGGTCGTGCTCGCGCGCGAGCTGACCCCTGCCCGCGTCAAGGCCGAGGTCCGATCGGGGACTCTCGAACGGGTGCGCCCCGGGGCCTACCGCCCCTCAACCAGCCGCCCCGCCACCACCACGTCCGACCCGGGCCTCGGCCCGAACCCCACCTCCGCCCCCTCGATCCCCTCCACGACCCCGGTCGCAGCCGCTGCCGCGCGAGAGCTCGCCCTCGCCCGGATCGCCGCCGTCGGCCGTCAGCTCCGGACCCCGTTCTGGTTCAGCCACGAGTCGGCCGCCCTGATCTGGGGCTGCGCCACCTGGCAACCGCCCGACCGGACCCACATGATCCAGACCGTGCGGCCTCACGGCTGCGGGGATCCGGGGCTGGTTCGCCACCTGATGGCTCTGGCCCCCGAGGATCGGCAGCGGTGGCGCGGGGTGCCGCTCACGTCCCTCGACCGCACGGTGGTCGACTGCCTCACCCGGCTCGACCCGCTCGAGGGACTGGTGATCGCCGACTCGGCGCTCCACCTCGGAGCAGACCGCACCGCGATCGCCGCCCGGATCGAAGCCCGCGCAGGCGGACGCGGCGTCGCCACGGCCCGCGCGGTCCTGGCGGCGGCCGACGGTCGTGCCGAGTCACCCTGGGAGACCCGGGTCCGGCACATCCTCATCAGCGCCGGCCTGCCGCGCCCCGAGCTGCAGCTCCCGGTGCACACCCGGCTCGGCTGGTTCTGGGCCGATCTCGGGTGGCGGGACGGACGCCTCCTCATCGAGTTCGACGGGTTCGTGAAGTACTCCACGCTGGCCGACGGCGACCCGGCGGCGGCGGTCTTCGCCGAGAAGCGGCGGCAGGACGCCATCGCCGAGGAGAACTGGGGCGTCCTGAGGGTCACGGCGGCGGATCTGCGCCACCCGAAGGAGCTCGTCCTGAGGGTCTGCCGGCGCTTCCCCGCGCGCCTCGTCGACCACCTGGTCCCGATCCCCGCCCTCACCCCGTGGTAGAAACACGCGCCCGCGTAACGCCACGCATCCGGAACGCGAGGTCACGGAATCCGTCGAGTTCGCTCATTCGGCACGAGTTCGCTGGTCGAGACCGGCGAACCCGACCGAAACCGACGAACTCACTACCCGTCGTCCGGCCCTCGGGAACGGGCGGACGGTTCCCGAGGGAATCCGGGCCGCGTACCCTAGTGCGGATGCCTACTTATAGCGAGCACCTGCGGTCGCGCAGTGACTCCGAGCTCGTTACCTTGCTCGAGCGGCGACCCGACCTGGCCAACCCGTCCCCCTCGACCCTCGTGGCGCTCGCAGCCCGAGCGACGAGCCGATTCAGTCTCGAGCGCGCTCTCGCGGCCGTCGATGCCTCCGTGCTGCAGGTGCTGGAGGCCGTCGTCGCTCTGCACGACGTGCGTCCGGCCATCACGGCCGACGACGTCGCAGCCGCCATCGGTGCGCCGATGCCCGTCGCGGTGGCGCACGGGCTCGAGATCGCGCTGCTGTGGGGGGACCAGACGTCCATCCACCCGGCGCCCGGACTCGGTGAGCTGCTCGGCCCCTACCCCGCCGGCCTCGGCCCGCTCGCGCTGACCACCGGCGCGGAAGCCGTCCTCGGCACCACGTTCGACGCCGCGCTCGCCGCCGCGCCGCTCGACGCCGCGGCCCTCACCAGCGAGGTCGCCGCCCTCCTGGCCGACGCCCCGCCCGGAGCGCACGAGGTGCTCGACGCCCTGAGCTGGGGCCCGCCCGTGGCCCGCATCCCGGCGGCGACGTCCGTCGGGCAGCGCGCTGCCGTGGATTGGCTCATCTCGCACGGCCTGCTCCGCGCCGCCGACTCGGCCCGCGTGATCCTGCCGCGCCAGCTCGGCCTCGCGCTGCGCGGCGGTCGCACCCACCGCGAGCCCGCTGCCGGCGAACCCCGCCCGGTCGGCACGCACCTGCCCCAGGAGACCGTCGAGGACGAGTCGGCGCGCGCCGCGCAGGACGCCGTCCGCCTGGTCGCGGGCCTCATCCGCGAGTGGGAGCGCGTGCCCCCGCCGGTGCTGCGCTCCGGCGGCCTCGGCGTGCGCGAGCTGCGCCGCCTGGCCTCCCAGCTCGAGATCGAGGACATCCAGGCCGCGTTCGTCGTCGAGCTCGCCGGCGCCGCCGGCCTGATCATCGACGACGGCGAGGACCAGCCCACCTTCTCCCCCACGCTCGATGTCGACGACTGGCTCGACGCCGAGCTCCCCGACCGCTGGGCGACGCTCGCGACCGCCTGGCTGACGATGACCCGCACCCCGTGGGTCGTCGGCGGCCGCGACGAGCGCGGCGAGCTCCGGGCCGCGCTCGACCCCGAGCTGTCCCGCCCGTGGGCCCCGCGCCTGCGCCGCGCCGTGCTCGCAGTGCTCGACGCCCGCGAGCCCGGCACCGTGCTCAACGCCGACGACGTCGCCGCCGTCCTGCGCTGGCGCACGCCGCGGTCCGTCCCGCCGCTGACCGCCGTCGAGGCCACCCTGCGTGAGGCCGGCGTGCTCGGCGTGCTCGGCGCGAACGCGCTGTCGGCCGCCGGTCGTGCCCTGTTGCGCCCGTGGCCCGAGGGCGGCACCGCCCCCGCCGCGCCGAAGACCGCAGGCACCCACACCGGCGCCGAGAGCCCGGACGCGGCCGAACGGTTCGCGGCCGGCAAGGCCGCGGCCGCCGAGGCGATCGCGGCTGTGCTCCCCGTGGCCGTGAGCGAGCTCATGCTCCAGGGCGACCTGACCGGCATCGTGCCCGGCCGGCCCACCCGCGAGCTCGCTGCACTGCTCGAGCGGATGGCCAAGGTCGAGTCTCGCGGTGCGGGCGTGACCGTGCGCTTCACGATCGAGTCCGTCCGGTCCGCGCTCGACGGCGGCCAGACGGCCGACGAGCTGCTCGAGGAGCTCTCGTCGCACGCGCTCGGCGACGTCCCCCAGCCGCTCGAGTACCTCGTGCGCGACGCCGCCCGGCGGCACGGCCGGCTGCGGGTCGGCTCGGCGCTCGGCTACATCCGCGCCGAGGACCCCACGCTCCTCGCCGGCCTCGTCGACGACCCGACCCTCGCCGACCTCGGCCTGGTCCGGCTCGCGCCGACCGTCCTGGCGGCGCACGCCACCCCGACCGCCCTGCTGGCCGCCCTGCGCGACCGCGGGCTCGCCCCCGCGGGCGAGGGTCCGGACGGTCAGGTCGTGCACGCCCGCCCGATGGTGCGCCGCGTGCGCGCCGGTGCCCGACGGCGCCGTGGGGCAGGTGGCGTGATCTCCACGGCCCCCGCCACGCCGTCGCCGGCGGTCAACGGCGCCCGGCCCACCGCGCCGACCACGCCCGCCGACGCCCGCGAGTGGCGCGAGCACCTCGCCGCCCTGGTGCCTGCCCTGCGACGCGCCGAGGCCGAGGCCCGGTCCGACCGCGCGGCGCACGCGCACGACAGCGGCTCCGGCCCCGGTCGTGGCGACGCGGGAACAGTCGACCCCGTCGCCGCGTTGGCAACGCTGCGGCAGGCGGCCGCCGACGGGCACGAGGTCTGGCTCGAGATCGTCGGTCCGCAGGGCACTCCCGGCAGGCGTCGGGTGCGTCCGCTGCGCGTGGATGCAGGGCGGGTGCGAGCGGTGGACACCGAGCGTGACGCCGAGCTCACCGTGGCCGTGCACCGCATCGCCGGAGTAACGCTGATCGACCCTGGAGAACCCACCACATGACCGATGGCCCGCTGATCGTGCAGAGCGACAAGACCCTGTTGCTGGAGGTCGGGCACGAGAGGGCCGACGCGTGCAGGCGCGAGATCGCGCCGTTCGCCGAGCTCGAGCGGGCACCGGAGCACGTCCACACCTACCGGCTCACGCCGCTGGGCCTGTGGAACGCGCGCGCCGCCGGCCACGACGCCGAGCAGGTCGTCAACGTGCTGCTCGAGTACTCGCGCTACCCGGTGCCGCACGCGCTGCTGGTCGACGTCGCCGAGACCATGTCGCGGTACGGCCGGCTGCAGCTCGTGAGCGACCCGGCGCACGGGCTCGTCCTGCACGCGCTCGACCGGGCCGTCCTCGAAGAGGTGCTGCGGTCCCGGCGCACCGCCGGACTGGTCGGCGAACGCCTGGGTGAGACGGACGTCGTCGTGCACCCGAGCGAGCGCGGCCACCTCAAGCAGGTGCTGCTCAAGCTCGGCTGGCCCGCGGAGGACCTCGCCGGGTACGTCGACGGCGAGGCGCACGCGATCACGCTGGACAACAGCAACTGGTCGCTGCGCCCCTACCAGCAGCAGGCGATCGACAGCTTCTACTTCGGCGGGTCCGGCGTCGTGGTGCTCCCGTGCGGGGCCGGCAAGACCCTCGTCGGCGCGGGCGCCATGGCCCGTTCGGGCACGACGACGCTCATCCTCGTCACCAACACCGTCTCCGCGCGGCAGTGGCGCGACGAGCTGCTCAAGCGCACGTCGCTCACCGAGGACGAGATCGGGGAGTACTCCGGCTCGCGCAAGGAGGTCCGCCCGGTCACGATCGCGACCTACCAGGTGATGACGACCAAGCGGAAGGGCGTCTACACCCACCTCGAGCTGTTGGACGCGCGCGACTGGGGCCTGGTCATCTACGACGAGGTCCACCTGCTGCCCGCCCCCATCTTCCGCATGACGGCCGATCTCCAGGCCCGACGGCGACTGGGCCTGACCGCGACGCTCGTGCGCGAGGACGGTCGCGAGGACGAGGTGTTCTCCCTGATCGGGCCCAAGCGGTTCGACGCGCCGTGGCGCGACATCGAGGCGCAGGGGTACATCGCCCCGGCGGCGTGCGTCGAGGTCCGCCTGACCCTGCCCGAACGCGACCGGATGGCGTACGCGACGGCCGAGCCCGAGGAGCGCTACCGCCTGGCGGCGTGCGCGACCGGCAAGAACCGGATCGTGGAAGAGCTGGTGGCCAAGCACGAGGGCGACCCGACCCTGATCATTGGGCAGTACCTCGACCAGCTCGCCGACCTCGCCGAGCACCTCAGCTGCGAGGTCATCACGGGCGCGACGACCGTGCCCGAGCGGCAGCGGCTGTTCGAGGAGTTCCGGACCGGCAAGATCACCAAGCTCGTGGTGAGCAAGGTCGCGAACTTCTCGATCGACCTGCCCGAGGCGTCCGTCGCGATCCAGGTCTCGGGATCGTTCGGCTCCCGCCAGGAGGAGGCCCAGCGGCTGGGTCGCATCCTGCGGCCGAAGGCCGACGGGCGCACCGCGCACTTCTACACGGTCGTCGCGCGCGACACCGTCGACCAGGAGTTCGCCGCGCACCGCCAGCGCTTCCTCGCCGAGCAGGGCTACGCGTACACGATCATCGACGCCGAGGACCTGGTCACCGACGTCCCCGACGTCACCAACAGCACCGATGTCACCGACGTCCCCGACGCGACCGAGCAGCCGGGCTAGACCCGGCCGGCCCCGTCGGCGGCCCGACGGACGACGTCGGCGAACCCGGACGCGATCGCCTGTCCCGCGGCCTCGATCTCCCCCGCACGCGATGAGAACGCTCCCATGACCGCGGCGGTGTCGACGTCGTCGTACGCGTCAGCCCAGGCGCGCAACGTCTCGGCGCTCGCCTCGGGGTGGAACTGCACGCCCCACGCGGTGCCGAGCCGGAACGCCTGGTAGGGGTACATCGCGCTGGACCCGAGCCAGACTGCACCGGGCGGCAGGTCGACGATCGCGTCGGCGTGCATCGAGGGCAGCGGCGCGCTGCGCCCACCGGCAGCGACCTTGGCGAGGACCAGGTCGCTCGCCGCCTCGGCCCGCCAGCGGACGTCGACGATCTGCGCCTCGCGTCCGGGCGGAGCGGCGACCTGGACGTGCCCGCCGCACGCCGTCGCGAGGAGCTGGGCGCCCAGGCAGATCCCGAGCGTCGGCACGCGCGCGGCGACCGCCGCCACGAGCAGCGCGCGCGTGGCCGGGAGCCACGGCGCGACGGCGTCGGCGTGGGCGTTCATGTGGCCGCCCAGCACGATCAGTCCGTCCGTGCTGACCTCGGCCGGGACCGCGTCACCTGCGAACGCCCGCACCACGACGACCTCGACGTCACCGAGCCAGTCGGCGAACCTGTCCAGGGGCACGTCCGCATTGTGCTGGATCACGGTGACGACGGGCGGACGGATCGCGTCGGGCGCGGTCGGCTCGGTTTGATTCATGCGGAGAACTTACTGGACCCCCGGGGGCGGTTGCTGCCGATTCCGGCCGCCGTTCGGGCGAAAACCACCGATTTCGAGCAATAGCCGCGAACCACCGGACGTTTGCGGTGCGGGCAGCCACAGACAAAGATCGGCCTGTGACCCCAGCACCAGCGACCCGGCCAGCTCCCCGCACGTTCTCGTCGACGACGGCGCCGAGCCCGACGCCGATCCTGACGGCGCTGCGGGCGGCGATCGCCGCCGTCGCCCTGGTCCTGTTCCTGGGCCTGGGCGCCGCCCCCGCCGCCGCCGACCCCCCGGACGCGGTCTCGAGCCAGCTCACCGACTCGGCCGGGGTGCTCACCGCGACCGAGGCCAGTGACGTCACTGCGGCGCAGTCCGACCTCGAGGCGACGGCGAGCCTGCGCCTGTATGTCGTGTACGTCGACTCGTTCGACGGCACCGACCCGGTCTCCTGGGCGACCAAGACCGCAACCGCGACCGGTCTCGGTGCGAACGACCTGCTGCTCGCCGTGGCGGTCACCGATCGCGAGTACGGCTTCGTGGCCTCGAACAGCTCGCCGGTGAGCGCCTCCGAGCAGGCCCGGATCCGCACCGACGTGATCGTGCCGCAGCTCGCGAAGAACAACTGGGCCGCCGCCGCCATCGACACCGCCAACGCCCTCCAGGACACGGGCTCCGGATCGTCCAGCACGACCGGCTCCGGCTCCGGCTCCGGCTTCTCGTCGCTGCTGACCCTGTTCCTCGTCGGCCTGGTCGTCATCGGCGGCTTCCTGCTGTTCCGGTCGATGCGCTCGAAGTCCCGCCAGCCGGGCGGCCCCGCCGGCGAGCCGGCCCCCGTCGACACCGCAACCCTGGACCGCCAGGCCAGCGCCGCCCTCGTCACGCTCGACGACGAGCTGCGGTCGTCCGAGCAGGAGCTCGGCTTCGCCCAGGCGCAGTTCGGCGACGCCGAGACGCGCACCTTCACGACCGTGCTCGCCGACGCGAAGGCGGCCGGGCTGCGGGCGTTCGGGCTGCGCCAGCTTCTCGACGACGCCGAGCCCGAGACCGAGGACGAGCGCCGGGCCATGCTGCTGGAGATCCTGCGCCTGTGCACCCAGGCCGATGCCGCGCTCGACGGGCAGACCGCCGCGTTCGAGGCGCTGCGAGACCTGCAGGCGCGTGCGCCTGAGCTGCTCGAGGAGATCGACCGGCGCGCCGCGGAGGCCACCGAACGGATCGTCACCGCCACGCAGACCCTCGCGAGCCTCGCCGCGACCTACCCGGCGACCTCGCTCGCCTCGGTCAGCACCAACCCGGAGCATGCGGCAGGGCTGCTCGCGGCGGCGCGCGAGTCGGTGGTGCAGGGTCGCGCTGCCGTCGCGGCCGGTGACCGCGCGACGGCTGTGATCGCGGCGCGCACGGCCGAGAACGCCGTCGGCCAGGGGACCACCCTGCTGGACGCCGTCGATCGGGCCGGCGTCGAGCTCGCCGGCGCGGAGGCCGCGATCGCGGCGGGGATCCGGTCCCTCGGGTCCGACCTGGACGACGTCGTCCGCCTGGCACCGAACGATCCAGCTGTCGCGACCGCGGCCGCCACAGCGACCATCGCCCGCGACGCGGCGCGGGCCGCCGGGCCGGGCAGCGACCCGCTGAAGCTCCTCGGCGACCTGCGGACGGCGGAGGCGGTGCTCGACAAGGCGCTCGAGCCGGCGCGCGGCCAGGCCGAGCAGGCCGAACGTGCGCGGGCCCAGCTCGCGGGCATGATCGGCCCGCTGCGCTCGCGCGTGCGCGCCGTGACGGACTACATCGAGACGCGCCGCGGCGCCGTCGGCCCGGAGGCCCGCACCCGGATCGCCGAGGCGCAGCGCCTGCTCGACGAGGCCGAGTCCCTGGTGCAGACCGACCCCCCGCGGGGCCTGGACGACGCGCGGCGCGCCGACCAGCTGGCGGCCCAGGCTCAGGGCCTCGCTCAGCAGGACGTCGAGGCGTACGAGCAGTCGCGGCGCGGCGGCGGCGGGTTCGGCGGCGGCTCGAACAACGCGGGCAGCCTCATCCTGGGCGGCATCCTCATCGACAGCCTGCTCCGCGGGGGCCACGGCAGTGGCGGCGGCGGCTTCGGCGGCGGCTGGGGCGGCGGAGGCGGCTTCGGGGGCGGCGGGGGCGGCGGCTTCGGCGGGGGCGGTGGCGGCTTCGGCGGCGGAGGTGGCGGCTTTTAGCACTGCGGATCGACCAGCATGGGGCACGACCAGCACGGACCAGTGACCACGAACGGACGAGAGGCTCACACGACCATGACCGAGAAGCAGACCATCCTGGGACGCATCAGCCAGCTCACGCGCGCCAACGTGAACGCGATGCTGGACCGCGCCGAGGACCCGCAGAAGATGATCGACCAGCTCATCCGCGACTACACCAACAGCATCGCCGAGGCCGAGGGCGCCATCGCGCAGACCATCGGCAACCTGCGGATGGCCGAGCAGGACCACACGGCCGACGTCGCCGCCGCCAAGGACTGGGGCACCAAGGCCCTGGCCGCGTCCAGCCGCGCCGACGCGCTGCGCGCCACGGGCAACACCGTCGACGCCGACAAGTTCGACAACCTCGCGAAGGTCGCGCTCGGCAAGCAGATCAGCTTCGAGAACGAGGCCTCCGGCGCCGAGCCGATGATCGCCTCGCAGAACGAGGTCGTCGAGAAGCTCAAGACCGGCCTGGCTGGCATGAAGGAGAAGCTGAGCGACCTCAAGCAGCGCCGCGACGCGCTGGTCGCCCGGGCCAAGAGCGCGGAGGCGCAGTCCAAGGTCCAGGACGCGGTGTCGAGCATCAACATGCTCGACCCCACGAGCGAGGTCAGCCGCTTCGAGGAGAAGGTGCGCCGCGAGGAGGCCCGCGTGGCCGGCCAGGCCGAGCTCAACAGCTCCTCCCTGGACGCCCAGTTCGAGGACCTGGAGTCCGCGGGAGCCGACGCAGAAATCGCAGCCCGCCTGGCAGCAATGAAATCCCCCCAGGACTAACCCCCTCCCAGTCCCGCCAACTTCGCCGAACTCGGAGGTTTGCGCCGAACTCGGACACTGCGGTGTCCGAGTTCGAGCCAAACCTCCGAGTTCGGCGGCGTCGTGCGTGCAGGGGATACCCAGGTGACTCCCAGAAAATCGGAGCAGACTGGGATGCATGAATATGACCGGCGGAGAGCCTGAGGCTTGTCTTGTCGTCGTCGATGACGAGCCGAACATCCGTGAGCTCCTGGCGACGTCGCTGCGGTTCGCCGGGTTCGAGGTGCACGCCGCCGGCGACGGCGCCTCCGCGCTCCGGCTCGTGAAGCAGGTCGACCCCGACCTCGTCGTGCTCGACGTGATGCTGCCGGACATGGACGGCTTCACCCTGACGCGTCGGCTGCGCGAGAAGGGTCACCACGTCCCCGTCGTCTTCCTCACAGCGCGCGACGACACGTCCGACAAGGTCACCGGCCTGACCGTCGGCGGCGACGACTATGTGACCAAGCCGTTCAGCCTGGAGGAGGTCGTCGCCCGCATCCGCGCGGTGCTGCGCCGCACCCGCCCGGGGGACGACGACGCCGACGACGCGACCCTGCGCTACGCCGACCTCGAGCTCGACGACGACGGCCACGAGGTCCGCCGCGCCGGCCGCACGATCGACCTCTCCCCCACCGAGTTCAAGCTGCTGCGCTACCTCATGCTCAACGCCGGCCGGGTGCTGTCCAAGACGCAGATCCTCGACCACGTCTGGCAGTACGACTGGGGCGGCGACGCGAACATCGTCGAGTCCTACATCTCCTACCTGCGGCGCAAGATCGACGCGCCGCCGGCCGGGGTGGACGACGACGCCGCCGCGCCCCTGCCGCTGATCCACACCAAGCGCGGGGTCGGCTACGTGCTGCGCCTGCCGCCGGCGGCGGGGTGACGGTGGACGCCCGCACCGAGGCCGAAGCGGCCCTGACCGGCACGGCGAGCCCGGCCGACGCCACCACGGCGCCGGCCGGACCGGGCGTGCCGACCGACCGGCGCGCCAGCGGCCCGGTCCGATTCCGCGACGCCGTCGTCGACCGGCTGCACGCCGTACCGCTGCGCGTCCGCATGGTCGGGATCGTCACCGGGCTGCTGCTGCTCGGGCTCGGGCTGGCCAGCCTGGCCACGCTGACCCTGCTGGACCGTTCGCTGCTCAACCAGGTCGACGTCCAGCTCACCACCTCCGCGGAGCAGGCCGCCAAGCAGGCGTGGGACGGCGACGACGCGCTGCGCGGGTCGGACGGCCGGCCCAGCGACTACTACGTCCAGGTCGCGGCGCTGGATGGTTCAATCTTCCAGACCTACCCGTCGGCGACCACGAGCACCTCGGCCCCGGACCTCCCCGCCCTCACCGCGAAGCAGGTCGCGGCGCTCGGCGGCGAGCCGTTCACCGTGGCCTCGGTCGGCGGTCACCACCAGTGGCGCGTGGTCGAGCGGGTCCTCGTCAGCACGCTGGACCCCTCGATCGTCGTCGGGTCCGTCGCCGTCGCGCTCCCCCTCGCGTCCGCGAGCGCCACGATGGCCCTGATGCGTTGGGCCCTGCTCGGCATCTCCGTCGTCGTGCTCGTGCTCGGGGGGCTCGCGGGCTGGCTCGCCGTACGTCGATCGCTGCGCCCGCTGCGCCAGATCGAGGACACCGCGGCGGCCATCGCCGCGGGCGACCTGTCCCGGCGCGTGCCCCCAGCACCGACGACCACCGAGGTCGGCCGGCTGGGCGACGCGCTGAACGCGATGCTCGCCCAGATCGAGCAGGCGTTCGCGGCGCGCGCGGCGTCCGAGGAGCGCATGCGGCGATTCGTCGCGGACGCCTCGCACGAGCTGCGCACCCCGCTCGCGACGATCCGCGGCTACAGCGAGCTGTACCGGATGGGCGCCGTCACCACCAAGCCCCAGGTCGACGACACCCTGCGTCGCATCGAGGACTCCGCGACCCGGATGGGCCGCCTGGTCGAGGACCTGCTGCACCTGGCGCGGCTCGACGACGGCCGCCCGATGCGCCACGAGCCGGTCGACCTCACCGTCCTCGTCGCCGACGCCGTCAGCGACCTGCACGCGCTCGACGCCGGCCGACCGATCCGCTTCGAACCCCTGGTCGCCGGGACCGCGGTGACGCCCTGCGTCGTCGTCGGCGACGAGGACCGGCTGCGCCAGGTGCTCGCCAACCTCACCGGCAACGTCGCCCAGCACACGCCCGCGGGCACCGCCGTCGAGATCGCCGTCGGCCTCGTGGGCACCGGGCCGACGGCGCGCGCGGTGCTCGAGGTGCGCGACCACGGCCCCGGGATCCTGCCCGAGCACACCGCGCGCGTGTTCGAGCGGTTCTACCGCATCGACTCGTCCCGCGGCCGCGAGTTCGGCGGCGGGGCGGGCCTCGGCATGGCGATCGTCGCCGCGATCGTGGGCGCGCATCGGGGGAGCGTCGAGATCGCGCTGACCCCTGGCGGCGGCACGACCGTCCGGGTCAGCCTGCCGGTCGACGCCGCCACCCTCGGTCGGGGCGCCCCCGCCCCCGAGGAGCCCGACGACGCCGACGAGGTCGACGCCGACCGGTGACGACCCGCGGCCGCCACGGCACGCCCCCGCCGACCGGACAGATCACATCGAATCATCCCCAGTTACTCTCAAGGTGAGCAGCGTGCAACCGAAGTGGGGGATAGGATGCTGAGTCTTTGTCCGAGGTTCCCCCTGTCGTGGTGAGGCAAGTCGATGGGCGTTTACGACGCTCCACAGTGGTTGTTGTCCGCCTGGGTCCGCAGTTGTCTGGGGAGCGGTGCGACCGCCTCCCCCGAGGAGATCCGCGCCGTCGGCGCACGCCTGATCGAGCGGTGGTCCGAGCCGGGCCGCCACTTCCACACGATCAAGCACCTCGCGGACGTGCTCGCGCGAGTCGATGAGCTCGCCGAGGAGACCCACGAGCCGGAGGTCGTCCGGCTCGCCGCGTGGTACCACGGAGCGATCTTCGACGCGGCGAACGAGGCGACCTACGCGAACCGCGGCGGTGAGGACGAGGTGGCCAGCGCCGACCTCGCGCTCGAGGAGCTGACCGCGCTCGGGGTCCCGGAGAAGCGCGCCGTGCGCGTCCATGACCTCGTGATCGCCCTGCGACGGCACGCCCCCACGTCGGGCGACTTCGACTGCGCCGTGCTGTGCGACGCCGACCTTGCGGTCCTGGCGAGCGAGCCCCAGCGCTACAAGACGTACCTGCGCGACATCCGCGCCGAGTACTCCCACCTTCCGGTCGAGGACTACGTGCGCGCGCGCATCCGCATCCTCACCAAGCTGCTGCAGCGCCGCGCGCTGTTCGTCAGCCCGCTCGGCAGCGCCTGGGAGGAGCCCGCGCGGCAGAACGTCGCCGCGGAGCTCCACCGGCTCGAGAAGGAGCTCGCCGCCCTCGAGGCCTCGACGGCCGAGCCTGCCGAGCCCCAGCCGTCCCCCGACCGGGCCTGAGCGAGCCTCGTCCCCAGCCCACCCCTGCCCGACGACGGCGCACCCGTCGGCCTTCGTAGTGTCGGCGCCTTCCACTTCTTTCAGGAGGACGCCATGGGCAGGTACGAGGTCGACAGCGAGCAGGTCGCGCAGGCGAGCGCGGCGGTGCGCGGCTCGACGGCCGCCATCCGCACCGAGGTGGCCGCGATGATGCGGCACCTCACCGAGCTGCAGGGCAGCTGGCGGGGCGGGGCCGCGACCGCGTTCGGCGCGATCATGGCCGACTGGTCGAGCACGCAGGGTCGGGTCGAGGAGTCCCTGGACCAGATCACCGCCGCGCTCGGTGCGGCCGCGGCGTCCTATGCCGACGCCGAGCAGCAGGCCACGCGCTTGTTCGGACGCTAGGCCCGCACCCGCGAGCGCCCGCCCGCGGGCAAGATGTCCATCATGACGATCGATCGTCGGGTCCGACCCCGGGCGCGTCAGCTCGCCGCGGCGACCTCCGTGCTGACCTTGGCCTTTCTTGGCGTCTACGCAAAGGTGGTACGAGCTCAGGACGGGCCGGGCGTCGCCTGGTGGTACGTCGGCGTCCTCCTGGTCACGGCCCTGCTCGCCCTCGCGGCCGCAGTATCCGGCCGGACCCGACTCCCGATGCTGGTGTGCGCCGTCCTGCTCTGCCTTGGCGCTCTCATCGGTCTGCTGACGGTGGGAGGCCTGCTGCTTCCCGCTGTCGCGACCGCCGTCGCGTCTGCCAGGTACACCGAGAGGCGCCCCGCGACCGCCTGACGCGCGAGCTCCCGGATCGTCAGGGCAGCGCGTCGATCCAGGTGATGAGCGGCTGGGCCGCCACGTCGGCCTGGTAGATCCCGGAGTGGTCGGCCCCCGGCACGAGCTTGACGGTCACGTCGTGGCCGCCCGCCTTCAGGGCGTCCGCGAACCCGGTGGTGAACGAGGTCGACACGTCAGAGTCGTCCTCACCGTGCAGCAGCAGCACTGGAAGGTCGACCCGGTTGCCCGCC
Organism: Pengzhenrongella phosphoraccumulans; assembly: GCF_045689905.1. Lineage (NCBI taxonomy): Bacteria > Bacillati > Actinomycetota > Actinomycetes > Micrococcales > Pengzhenrongella > Pengzhenrongella phosphoraccumulans. The sequence goes on from NZ_CP144210.1 coordinate 1,413,627, forward strand.
TGGTGCACGGGATTGCCGTCCACCCATGCCGTGGGCGCCTCCTGCGGGGCCTTGCCGAACAACGAGACCCCGATCTCCGGGACCTGGGCAACGTCGTAGGGCCCGGCGAGGCCTACGAGGGCATCGGGTGCGACCGGCTGGTAGGGGCACGAGGGAGAGCCGGCCTCCGGGGTCAGCGCCGCGAGTGCGGCCAGGTTCGCCCCGGCCGAGTGCCCGACGACGACGATCGGGTGCGGCGCGTCGCCGGTGACTGTCGGCAGGGCGGCGGCATACGCCACGGCGCACAGGACGTCCTCGAGCGGGCCCGGGAAGTACGTGTCCGTCGTCGAGGTGCGGTAGGTCGCGGTCACGACGGTCATGCCGGCGTCGGCCAGTGCCGAGGCGAGCGGGGCGAGGCCCGCCGGGTCGGCCGTGATCCAGCCGCCCCCCGGGATGAGAACGACGAGAGGCCCGGGCCCGGGCGCGGCCGGCTCCCACACGTTCGCGGTCAGGCCCGGCAGGTACTCCGCGCGGCTCGTCGGCGGGCGCTCGGTGGCGGCAGGGGAACTCGCGGACGAGGTCGAGCCGGGCGAGGTCGAGCCGGGCGAGGTCGAGCCCGTGCACGCCACCAGCAACGTCCCGGCCACCAGCGCCGCCGCCCCCGCGGCCGCACGCCGGGCGACCCGCCGCGGCGACCGCCCAGACCTGCCGTACATGCGCCCCCGCTCCATCCCCCCACCGTAGGCGGACCGGCCGCGCCCGGCACGGGCTGCCCACCGCGCAGGTTAACCTCGGCGGATGGCCGTGCTCGTGGACCCCCCGCTGTGGCCCCGGCACGGCAAGCTGTGGAGCCACCTGATCAGCGACTCGTCGCTCGCGGAGCTTCACGAGTTCGCCGCGGCGGCCGGCATCCCGATCCGGGCGTTCGACCGCGACCACTACGACGTCCCGGACGACCTGGTGGACCGCCTGATCACGCAGGGCGCCGAACCGGTCGGCACGCGCGAGCTGGTCCGTCGCCTGCGCGCCTCGGGCCTACGCATCCGCCCCCGCGACCGCTGACCCCCGCACCCCCGCACGCGCACCCCGCCCCCGGACAGCGGGTGAGTTCGCTGATCTGCGTCGAGTTCGCCGGTCCAGACCAGCGAACTCGACCCACATCAGCGAACTCAACCTCACACTCGCCTCCCCCGTGGCATGCAGAACGGGCCGGCCACCCGAAGGTGACCGGCCCGTTCTATCGTGCGTGGTGCTGAGGGGTTAGACCCTGATCGCGAGGATCAGAAGTCCATGCCACCCATGCCGCCGTCGCCGCCGCCCTGGGCCGCGCCGCCGTTGCGCTCGGGCTTCTCAGCCACGACCGCCTCGGTGGTGAGGAAGAGCGCAGCGATGGACGCCGCGTTCTGGAGCGCGGAACGCGTGACCTTGACCGGGTCGTTGACCCCGGCCGCGAGCAGGTCCTCGTACACGCCGGTCGCGGCGTTCAGGCCGTGACCGTTCGGCAGGTTGCGCACGCGCTCGGCCACAACGCCACCCTCAAGGCCGGCGTTGATCGCGATCTGCTTGAGCGGAGCGTCGATCGCGAGTGCCACGATGCGAGCACCGGTGGCCTCGTCGCCCTCGAGGGCGATGATCTCGGCACGCTCGAACGCGAGCTTGCCCGCCTGGATGAGAGCGACGCCACCACCGGCGACGATGCCCTCTTCGACGGCGGCCTTCGCGTTGCGAACGGCGTCCTCGATGCGGTGCTTGCGCTCCTTGAGCTCAACCTCGGTGGCCGCACCGGCCTTGATGACGGCAACGCCACCGGCCAGCTTGGCGAGGCGCTCCTGGAGCTTCTCGCGGTCGTAGTCCGAGTCCGAGTTCTCGATCTCGGCACGGATCTGGCTGACGCGACCGGCGATCTGGTCGGGCTCGCCGCCACCCTCGACGAGAGTCGTCTCGTCCTTGGTGATGACAGCCTTGCGGACGGTGCCGAGCACCTCGAGGCCGACGGTGTCGAGCTTGAGCCCGACGGTCTCGGAGACGACCTGGGCACCCGTGAGGATGGCCATGTCCTGCAGCATCGCCTTGCGACGGTCGCCGAAGCCGGGCGCCTTGACGGCGACCGAGCGGAACGTCCCGCGGATCTTGTTCACGACGAGCGTGGCCAGGGCCTCACCGTCGACGTCCTCGGCGATGATGACCAGCGGCTTGCCGGACTGGATGACCTTCTCCAGCAGGGGCAGCAGGTCCTTGACGGAACTGATCTTCGACTCGACGAGCAGGACGTACGCGTCCTCGAGGACGGCTTCCTGACGCTCCGGGTCGGTGACGAAGTAACCGGCGAGGAAGCCCTTGTCGAAGCGCATCCCCTCGGTCAGCTCGAGCTCGAGGCCGAGAGCGTTGGACTCCTCGACCGTGATGACGCCTTCCTTGCCGACCTTGTCCATCGCCTCAGCGATGAGGTCACCAATGGAGGAGTCCCCGGCCGAGATCCCGGCGGTGGCCGCGATCTCTTCCTTGGTCTCGATCTCCTTGGCTGCCTTGAGCAGCTCAGAGGTGACGGCCTCGACGGCCTTCTCGATGCCGCGCTTGAGCGCGATCGGGTTGGCGCCGGCGGCGACGTTGCGCAGGCCCTCGCGCACGAGCGCCTGGGCGAGCACGGTGGCGGTGGTGGTTCCATCACCGGCGACGTCGTCAGTCTTCTTGGCGACCTCCTTGACGAGCTCGGCCCCGATCTTCTCGAGGGGGTCCTCCAGCTCGATCTCCTTGGCGATGCTCACACCATCGTTGGTGATGGTGGGCGCGCCCCACTTCTTCTCGAGGACGACGTTGCGGCCTTTCGGGCCGAGCGTGACCTTGACGGCGTCGGCGAGGGCATTCATGCCCCGCTCCATGCCGCGACGTGCCTCCTCGTCGAACGCAATGATCTTGGCCATCGGTGTGTGAACCTCCGCTTGCTGGGGGTGGGGCCGACTGATGCCCGCGACGGACGGCCCGTGCAGCAACGGTCATGTCCCGTTCCTGCACGCACCTCACCGGACGGCCCGATGATTCTGTCACTCTCATGCCGAGAGTGCTAAGTCCATGGTTAGCACTCGACCACGTCGAGTGCAAGGGAAGGCACCCCTCGACCCCCGATGCACCCCCACATTTCGCTGCGGGTGGACGCCTCGGGCTACCCTCGGGCGGATGACCGCCCCCACCCGTGACCTCGTCGAGGCAACGCCGCCTCCGAGCCCGCCGCGGCGTGGCCTGCTCTCGCGACCCCAGCCACGCGCCCGGCCGACGATGACGCCGACGCCCGCCGAACGAGCCGAGGCCAGACGGCGCACCGCCGCGCGCTGGACCCGGCGCACCGTCACCGCTGCGGTGACGATCACGATGCTCGCCTACCCGTTCCTGCTCACCGATCGCCGCTCCCCCTGGGCCAACCTCGACCGGTCGGAGTTCATCCGGCTCTACTCCGACGGCGTCTCCGGCAGCGGTTCGCGCCTGCCGGACATGGTGGCGGCCGGGACCACCGCCGTGTACCTCCCGGGCAGCCGGGTCCTTGACCCCGGCCCGCTCGACGCCGACGCGCTCGCCGCTGCGCAGACCCAGGCGGCGGAGTCCCGCGCGTGGCTCGCCGCGGGCACCGTCCCAGGTCAGGACGGCCCGTACGCGGACATGGTCTCCGGCGCTCTGCTGGACATGCGGGCCCTCCTGCTGAACGACGGCGCCTCGGTGGCCGGCTGGTCGGCCAAGTGGCGCTACGTGTGGCCCCGGGACGCCTCCTACGTGTCCGTCGCGATGGCGACCACGGGTCACCCCGCCGAGGCGCTCGAGATCCTGGGCTTCCTCCAGCGCGTGCAGCACAGCGGCGGCGAGTTCGAGGCCCGCTACCTGCCGGACGGCTCCGGCCCGCCGGACGACCGAGGCATCCAGGCCGACGGCACCGGCTGGGCCCTGTGGGCCACGCAGTCCGTGATCGCCACCATCGACGACGACGCCGCGCGCGCGACCGCCCTGCGCACGCTGCGCCCGATGATCGACCGCTCGACCACGCACCTGCTCGCGGAGACCGAGCGTCGCGGCACCCTCCCGCGGGCCTCGAGCGACTTCTGGGAGGTCGGCGAGGCGGACCTCACGCTCGGCATCGCGGCACCCACGCTCAGCGGACTCGAGGCGGCAGCCGAGCTCAACCGCGAGCTGGGCCTGCGCAAACCGGCCGCGGCGGCCGCCACGCGCGCGACCGAGCTGCGGGCGGCGATCATCGACAAGTTCGGTCCGCGGTTCGCCCGGTACACCGACGGCCGCAGCCAGGACGCCGCCGGCGCGTTCCTGCTGCCGCCGTTCCAGCCGACGGCGATCCCGGGGGCGCTCGACGCGTGGCGCGCGTCCGCACTGGAGATGTCCCGTCCGGCCGGCGGCCTCGCCCCCGGCGCCGGGTGGAAGAAGGACGGCATCTCGTGGACGCCGCAGACCGCGCTGTACGCGCTGTCGGCCGCCTCGGTCGGTGACACCGCAACCGCCGGGTCGTGGCTGTCCTGGCTCGACGCGCACCGGACGTCGTCGGGCGCGATCCCGGAGAAGGTGCTCGGGGACGGATCGCCGGCCGCCGTCGCCCCGCTGTCCTGGAGCGCGGCGTGCGTGGTGCTCGCCGTCGCCGAGCTCGACGGGTACGCGAAGCAGCCGGCGACCGCAACCCCGTAAGGGGCAAGAGCGGTCAGGGCTTGTAGTCGTCCGCCAGGATGACCTGGATGCCGGTGACCGTGTCGTCGAGCGCGATCGAGGTGAGCCCGAGCGCGTCCGCGGCCGCCTGGGCTGTGGTCTCGAGGTCGGCCGAGCCGAACAGCACGGTCGAGGCGGTGATCGGGTCCCCGGTGTAGTTGTCCGAGGTCACCGACGTCCAGCCCGCATCGGTCAGAACGGTCGCGGCCTTGCCGGCGAGCCCCTTGGTCGAGGTCGCATTGAAGACCACCACGGGCGCGGTCAGGTCCGCGGGGACGGCCGGGGTCTCCGCGGGCGTCTCGGCCGGCGTCTCAGCCGGCGTCTCAGCCGGCGTCTCCGCGGGGGTTCCCTCCGGGACGACGGCGTCCGCGGGGCTCGACGCAGCGACGGGGGCGCCGTTGCGCTCGATCGACCAGTAGGTCACCGCGCCGTAGGCAAGCGCAGGGAAGAGCACGAGGACGAGCAGGAACGGCCAGACCCGCTTCCAGACCGATCGCGTGGCGCGATGCACACCGCGAGGGACGGAACCGCGCTCGACAGTGTCGAACTCGTCCGGGGGGTATGGGTATTCGCCCTTGGTCACGGCCGACAGATTAGCGGGTCCAGCAGGGAGTTCAGGCGTCGACGCCCAGGCGGCGCGCGGTTCGGGCGCGCTGACGCGATGCGCGCATGCGGCGCAGGCGCTTGACCAGCATCGGATCGTGCGCGAGCGCGGCGGGCGAGTCGATCAGGGCGTTCAGCACCTGGTAGTACCGCGTAGCGGACATGTCGAACAGCTCGCGCACCGCCTGCTCCTTGGCGCCCGCGTACTTCCACCACTGCCGCTCGAACGCCAGGACCTGCTGGTCGCGTTCGGAGAGGTCCCGTTCGAGCCCTGCATCCGCGTGCTCGTGCACCGCCGCCGCCCTGGCTTCCATGGTCCTCCCTCGTCGTCGAACTTCACCGCTTCGGCCCATCGTAGAGGCGAACCACACCAGTGTCATTCCCCTCGGCGCGCCGCCGTCGGCGCGTCGGGGTGGACGCGTCGAGGTCCCGACCCCGGGTCGATACCCTCACGCCGTGACCCCGACGCCCCCGACCCCGACCGCGGCCGATCGCGACGACGCAACGGTGGCCCGCGCCGCCCTGCGTGCCCCCGCGTGGACGGACCACGTGGCGCCGGACTGGGCCGCGGCGCTCGCCCCGGTCGCCCCGCAGCTCGCGGCGCTGGCGGGCTGGCTCGAGGCCGAGTCCGCCGCGGGCCGGGGCTATCTGCCGCCGTCGGACAGCGTGCTGCGCGCCTTCACGCGGCCGCTCGCCGAGGTGCGGGTCCTCGTCGTCGGGCAGGATCCGTACCCGACACCCGGGCACTCGATGGGACTCGCGTTCTCGACGGCGCCCCATGTGCGTCCGCTGCCGCGCTCGCTCGCGAACATCTTTGCCGAGCTCACCGCCGACGTCGGCGCCACGACCCCGAAGTCCGGCGACCTGACCGCGTGGGCGGACCGCGGCGTCATGCTGCTCAACCGCGTGCTGACGGTGCGGCCCGGCGAGAGCGCGGCCCATCGACGCCGGGGGTGGGAACAGGTCACGGACGCCGCGATCGCCGCCCTGGTGGCCCGTGGCGGGCCTCTCGTGGCCGTCCTGTGGGGCAAGGACGCCCAGTCGGTCGCGGGTGCGCTCGGGGCGACCCCGGTGGTCGCCTCGGCCCACCCGAGCCCCCTGTCGGCGCATCGCGGCTTCATCGGGTCGCGACCGTTCTCGCGGGTCAATGCGCTGCTCGTCGCGCAGGGTGCGGAGCCCATCGACTGGTACCTGCCCTGATCGCCACGCATCGGCCGGGCGCGAGGTCCAGACTGGCCCGATGACGGAGCTGAGCAGCGCGACCCCGACCTGGACCCGGTACGTCGCGATCGGCGACTCGTTCACCGAGGGCCTGTGGGATCTGGGGTCCGACGACGACACGCGCTGCCGCGGTTGGGCCGACATCCTCGCCGCTCACCTGTCGACCCGGCGCACGGACGCCGGTGCCGCACCGCTGGAGTACGCGAACCTCGCGATCCGGGGCCGGCTGCTCGGCCCGATCCTGACCGATCAGCTTCCGACCGCGATCGCCCTGGAGCCGGACCTCGTCTCGCTCGTCGGCGGGGGGAACGACATCCTGCGTCCGACCGTCGACGTCGACCAGATGGCCGGCCGCCTCGAGGCCGCCGTCATCCAGCTGCGCGCGACCGGCGCCGACGTCCTGCTCTCCACCGGGATGAACCCCACGGACAGCGCGTTGATGCGCCGCACGCGGCACCGCGTCGGGGTCTACAACTCCCACGTGTGGTCGATCGCGCGCCGGCACGACGCGCACGTGCTCGACCTGTGGGGCATGCAGTCGCTGCACGACATGCGGATGTGGTCCGACGACCGCATCCACCTCACGACGGACGGGCACGCGCGGGTCGCGCAGGCGGCCCTGGTCGGTCTCGGCCTCACGCCCGACGACGCCGCGTGGGACGACCCGCTCAGCCCGTTGCCGCCCGTCCCCCGGCTCGAGAAGGCGATGGCCGACGCCGTCTGGCTGCGCGAGCACGTCTACCCGTGGGCGACCCGCCGGCTGCGCAACCGCTCGTCGGGCGACCAGCGCACGCCCAAGCGCCCCGACCTCGGCCCCGTGATGCCGCTCGACGGGCCCGCGCGCGCGACGGGCTCGGCCGGCTAGGTCTGACTGTCGCGGCCGTCAGCCCTCGAGGGCCGAGCCCTCCACGACGACGTCGAACCCCTTGATCGACGAGGATCTCAGGGCCTCCTCGGAGCGCAGCAGCAGCACGGTCCGGGGGGCCACCACGCGGGTGGTCGCACCGGCCAGCTGCCGGCCGTCCTTCGCGTGGAACGTGATCCGCACGACGCGTCCCGCGCAGACCGGGGCGACCCCGTTGAGCTCGGCCCCGGTCACGGCCCGGGCGTCGAGCGCCGCGGCGTAGCCGTAGGTGTAGTCGACGGACTTGAACGTGCAGGGCGCCTCCTCGGCGCGCGCCGCCGAACCGCGGTCCATCTGATCGGTGGCCCCGAGCAGTGCGACGACGACGATGATCGACACGATGAGCCATCTCGGCAGGCTGAGCAGGTGTTCGAGCACGGTGGTCTCCTCACACCCCCTGCGCCATAGGTGCCCGAATGGCGCAGCCGATCACCCGATCGGCGCAACGGACGCGGAGTTGAGAGGTTTTGGCAGGGTTTTCGTCCCCTGATCGGCTCAGCCCAGGACGGCCACCGAGACGCCGGCGACCTTGGCGGCCTCGACGGCCTCGTCGCCGGTGAGGACCACGGCGGCGCTGCTCGCCGCAATGCGCGCGTCCGCCGTCGCGAGTGGCGAGCCGTCGTCGGCGGTGAAGGTCACCTGCACGGTTCGGCCCGCGCAGCCCGGACCCAGTCCCGTGACCTCCGCGCCGGCGACCACGTAGGTGCGCCGCTCGGGGACGTAGTCGACCTGGTACGCCACGGACAACGCCTGGCAGCCGCCAGTCCCGTTTGCGCCCTGCGTGAGGGAATCGCCGGTCCGGGCAAACGCTTCGCGCACCCCGAAGGTGGACAGGCCGATCAAGCTCACGGCGACGAGCCGTCGAGCCAGAAATACTCTGCGATCCATCGCCACGGTGGCCTCCTTGACCCGCCGCTGCACATCCTGTGCTGAGCGGGGCACCTGGAGGCCTGATCGGCCACCGGCCGGGAGGTGTGAGGACCGCGAGAAGGAATTAGCCGATCGGGTGAGTAGACGGGTCGTCTACGCGGTCTGGGTCGTTCGAGATCGACCGCCGATTGGCCGACGGCCACAGCAGCATCCCCGCTGCGAAGACGATGAGCGAGATCCACAGGATGGGGCTGAGCAGCAGCATGGCGAGCCGCCCGACGCCTCGGACCCGTGTCCCGGCGACCCCGAGCACCTCCGATCCTGACGGCCGCCAGGGGTCGGCCACCTGATTGTTGTCGCCCTTCATCTGCCACCCGACGGCATCGCTGCCGCCGACGATCCGGTGGATCACGCGGGCCCCCGCGTTGTCACCCGGCCGGTAGACGATGACGTCTCCCACGTCGGGTTCGCCGCGCTGGGCCACCACCAGGTCGCCGTTCTCGTAGGTCGGCTCCATCGACTCACCCGCGACGATGGTCAGGGTGATGGAACCCCCCAAACTTGTGGGCCAAACGAGGTATGCGACGCCGAGCGCAACGACGAGCAGCAGGGCGTTGACCGTCACGAACCGGCGACGTCGCGGTACCGGTGCCGCTGTTGGGTCCTTCACCATCGCCTGCTCCTTGCCGAACCGTTCGGGGCGGCCTACGGCACCGGCACGTAATGTGCCAGCACCGTCTCCGGGGTGAGCACCGTCGTGTAGATCGCGACCTCGTCGAGGGAACCGGCGAAGGAGTACGTGCCGGTCTGGATCCGGCCGAAGGTGAGGTAGGCCGAGTCGTTGAGACTCCCCTTGTCGCCGATCGCCGTTCCTTGCGAGGCGCCGTCGACGTACAGCGCCATCGCACCGCTCACCTGCGTGCGCGTGAAGACCACATGGTGCCATTTACCGTCGTTGTAGCCGGGGCCCGACAAGATCGACACGTCAGACGGGTTGTAGCCGACGCCGGCAACCACCTTGCCGTCCGAGAACATGGACACGCCGAAGTCCCGCTTGGCCCCGTCGACCTCGGCATCGACGAGGCCCGCACCCTGCCACCACTGCGTTCCGGTCCCCGGATCCTGTCCGGTTCCCGCGTTCTGGGTCGACCTGAACCAGAACTCGATGGAGAAGTCGTTGGAGATCTTTCGGGCCACGCGCCCGTAGTCGTTGGCACCGTCGAACGTGGCCGCGGAGTCTGTGTCGCCAGGAATCGCTCCCTGGACCCCAGGGTCGGCCCGTTGAGGTAGACGCCAGCGTTCGAGCCCACGCTGTCGGCCATCGCCGGTGTCGCCTGCGGGGTGATCGTGAAGTTGTCCAACTGCAAGCCGGTGGTGTCGCTGAGCTGCGTCGCGGAGCCGTTGAAGCCCACGAGCACGCCCCCACGCCCCGCGCTGGAGATGGTGTTGTTGTTGTTGTTGAACGACACCAGATCGGAGCCATCGACCCGCAGAGTGATGGACCTTCCGACCATCACGAGCTCAAGCCGGTATGCCTTCTCCACCCCCAGCGCCAGCCCGCACTTCGATTGCTGGTCCGAGATGCTGCTGTTGACCACGCGATACAAGGTCCAGCACTTGCCGGACTGGTCGTAGACCGCGGCGTAGAACGTGTCCGGATTCCCCGGGTCCAGGCGACCGACTAGGCCGATCTGGTCGTTGTTGATCGCGGACACCATCGTCACGTCCGCCGCGACGGTGTAGTCGGCGCTCGCGGGCGGAACCGAGCTGTAGTACATCGCCCCCACGGACGAGCCCTGCTTGCGGATGCGCCCTTGCGCGGTGATGACCGCATCGGTGGTCGAGAAGCCCGTGTTCTTCGTCCAGGCGATGCCGGCGCCGCTCCAGCTCTGCACGGCAGTCCCGGCGGTCCCCCCGAACGTGTCCACCAAGGCGGCACTCTCGCCCAGGCGCCAGTAGCTGAGCAGACCCGTCGTGGCGTTGACCGCGTCGCGGTACGTCGAGACCTTGACGACGCTGACGCTGCTCACGACGGTCTGGTTGCCGACGTTGTCCGAGACGACGTACTGGTACTTGTAGCAGTTCCCCACGCTGACGGTGTCGGCCAGGGGCGAGACGGGGTTGGTGCCGCCGTTGACCGTCGCAAATGCCGCCCACGCCCCGCAGGTGCCGTTGGTGAGACTCGCGCTGGCACGTTGAAGCAGCCGGGTCCCGACTCCCGATTCGCCGTCGGTCACGGTGGCGAAGGCGACGCTCACCGACGTGCGCGCCGTTGTTCCGTTGAGGTAGGTCAGTGCGCCGCCCGTCGGGGCGGTGCTGTCGTTGACCAGGGCGAGCGCGGTGGCAGCGGTGTTCCCCGCCACGTCACGACCGGTCATCGTGACCCCTTGGCTGACCGTGGATCCGGCCGGCCAGCTGAACAGACCGGAGACGAACGGCCCGCCGGCCGGCGTCGACACCGTGGTCGGAGTGTGGGTCAGGCCAGGTCCCCCGCTCAGCGGTCCGCTCGCGCTCGAGGCCGGGCCGGAGCCGGCGTCGGTCAGCGCGTTGGAGAGCGTGAAGGAGCCCGCCGCGGCTCCTCGGAAAAAGAGCGTGCTTCCCGCCTTGAAGGCTCCTCCGGAGACCACCGCGAGCGTGAGGACGTTCACCGGAGCGGTCGAGTCGGAGGCAACGGGAGCGCTGCGGGGGCTCTCGGCGCCGGTCCAGTTGGTGGCGAACGTCGGCGTGACGGAGTAGACCCACCGGCCCTCCGGCACACCGCTTTCGGTGCACGTGAGCGCGGTAATCGTCCCCGCGCACCCCGCGAGGAACTCTGCCGGGACGCCGGTGGCCGCGTCGAACCGCTTGACCACGTAGCCAGAGACCGAGGTGCCGTTCGACAGGGTGCTGGCCGACCAGCCGACCGTCACGACGGTCCTCGCCGCGGTCGCGGTGGGCTGCGCTCCCGGGTTCACCGCCGCGGCCGGGGCCGCCACCCCCGCTCCGCCGACGACGGAACCGGCCGTCCAGTACGCCGAGGCCGCGCCGCCGCCGAGAGTCAGGGTCACCAGCGTCGCCACGACGCAGACGCGCACGATCGACCGCGCCCAGCGCATGACCGGCCCGCGCGCGCCGACGAGAACCTCGGTCATGCGCCCGCCACCAGGTAGGCGGTGAAGCTCGCGCCCTGGCAGGCGCTCTCCGCGCCGACCCCCATCGACAGCGCGCCCGCCAGCTCGACGGACAGCGAGCCGCCGACGCTGCCGACCTTGGCGGGGATCGTCCAGCCTCCCGCGGGAGCCTGCGTGGTGAAGGTCAGAGTCGACACCGAGCACGCGCTGTGGGTCGGGTCGACCGTAAAGCTGGCCGTGCCTCGGGCGGAGTCCAGCGCGAGCGAGCTGAGCCGCACCGGGAAGCCGTTCGGGTTCGTCACCGTGAGCGCAACGGATGCGCTGCCGCCCGGAACAAGGGCCCCGGTCGGCACTCCCGGGCTCAGGGTCACCGGCAGGGCGGTCCCGGCGGTGGCGGTGCCGGTTCCGGTGCCCGTCGACCGCCACGAGGCGAACGCCACCGCGCCGCCACCGACAAGGGAAACCGCGAGGATTGCGGTCACGACGAGGCGCCGGGACCCGCGGACAACGGTCATCGCTCGAGCTCCCCCGCCGCGGAATAGTCCAGCCGCACGGAGGAGCCCTTGCACCCGTCCTGGTTGACGGTCCGGGCGACCATGCCGACCTGGGGCCAGGACGCGGGCGGCACGCCGAGGCTGCCCAGCGTGGTCGTCGCACCCGCGGCCACGGTCACCTCGAGCCCGATCAGCGCCTGGTCGACCGCGAAGTCGGCGACCGTGCAGGGATGCAGCGCGTCGGCGTTGGGTGCATCCACGCCTAGCACCGTGGTGCGCAGGCCGGTCACCGTGACAGCCGCGGTGTACGGGTTGGTGAGCTTCACGTCGAGCGGTGCCGTCACCCCCGGCGAGATCGGCGCTGTCGCGCTGCCCGCCAACGCGATGGGCGCGAGCGAGGAGACCAGGGCCACGGCCGCGCCCCCGGAGGTGCTGGTCGACGTGGTCGTGACGGCGGCGCTGACGATGACGAGACGCAGCAGGAGGGCGGCGATGAGCGCGACAAGGACCCAGCCGAGCACGTTGCGCTTGCGCTCGCGCACGTCGTCGGTCATCGGTCCTCCCTCATTGGTCTGCTCGGCCGGTGCGTGCCGCGGCCCGAAACGCCGTGAAGGCGGACGGGGTCAGGCTCGCGCCGAACCCCGTCCGCCATTCGGAATGCTGTGGTCAGCTCGTGGCGTAGTTGATGGTGACCGCGGCACCCTTGCAGGCGTCCTGGTTCGCCGACGTGTTGTTGAGCTTGATCGTCAGACCGGACCAGGTCTTGCTGGACGTGGCGGGCGCGTCGTTGACGATGACCGCAGAACCCCCGATGACGAAGTCCGCGGCCGGGCAACCCGTCTTGTCGACGGAGGCGACGGTCGCCGTCAGAGAAGTGACCACCACGTTGCTGTTGGGGCTGGTGAAGGTTCCGCTCAGCCCGAGCGCGGCGCCGCCGGGGACCAGGCCCGCGACCGGGCCCGTCTGGCTCACCGTCACGGTCGAAGCGGCTGCGGCGGCGGCGGCCGTGCCCGAGCCACTTCCGGTGGACGTCCAGTAGGCGTACGCCCCGCCGGCCGTGCCGAGAAGGACGACGGCCGTGACCGCAACGATGGCGGTCCGCTTGCTGTACTTGCGCATGTCTAGCTCCCATGAATGAACGTGTGACGCCGATGGCGACCTCTAGGTGCGACGCACCTGCGCCGACGAACCATCGCGAACATTAGGGAGATCACTCCCTGTGACATAGGTGTGACTTGGGTGCTAACACCCATAGGTGGGCGCCTGTCCGATATGAACCAGATCAGATCACCCTCAAAAGGGACGAACGCTGCAACCGATCGTGCTACGCGTAACAGCCCGTCACCCGAACGGATGAGTCCCGTTCAGCCCTGTGACCGCCGTCATGACGGGGAAAGACGCCTCGACCACGCAGCCGTGACCCACGGTCGAGCGCAGCTCGAGCCGTCCGCCCGCCAGGGAGAGCCGATCGGACAGCCGCGCGGTCCCTGCTCGGGTCACAGCACCGACGTCGAACCCGCGGCCGTTGTCATGGACCTCGATGACCAGCGCGCCGCCCCGTTCCGCGAGTCGCACCTCGACGCTGGTCGCGTCGCCGTGCCGCAGCGCGTTGGTCACGGCCTCCTCGACCACGCGGACCGCGAGCAGCCGTTCCCCCTGAGCGAGCAGCGGCGACGCCGGGTCGTCGAGGCGGCGGACGTCGTCGGACACCACGAGGTTCGTCGCGATCGCGGCGGGCAGGCGGACCAGCAGGCTGCGGACCGCGGGGATCATGCCGACCTCGAGACCGTCCGGGTAGAGCATGCGGCTCATCTCGCGCACGTCGCCCTCGCGCACCAGGTCGAGCGTGACGGCGACCTCGCGCAGACCGGCGATGTCCGCGGCGGTCGCCGGGCCGGCGTCAAGACGGTCGGCGAGAGCCGCGATCCGGGCGGTGACCAGCACGAGCCGCTGCTGCAGGCTGCCGTGCAGCCCCTCGGCGACCTCGCGGCGCACCCGGATCTCCTCGCCCTGCAGCGCGCTGACCGCGAGCTTGAACTGCAGGGTGCCGAGCGCGGCCTCGTGCGCCTGCGCGCGGACCCGTTGCCGCGAGACGAGGAAGCCCATCCCGAGCAGGTTGGCCGCCAGCACGATGAGGAACCCGCTGGCGAACTCGGCCAGCCGCGTACCGGGGGTCGCCACGGCGTAGACGCCGAACGCCGTCTGGGCCGCGACCCGGGCCCCGGCCGCGACGATGGCGGCACTGACCACGCTCAAGCCCCGGGCCCAGCTCCCACGACGCAGCTCGGGGCGGAGCGCCACGACGACGATCAGATCGACGGCGACCATGAGGAAGTTCGCGAGCAGTCGGCTGCCGAACTGCGACTCGGGATCGTGGGACACCTGGCCGTACAGCCACGCGGAGTCGGCGGCGGCACCGATCGCGAACAGCACGCAGATCAGACCGCTCCCCGCGAGCAGGGCCCGGTGGTCCGCGCGCGCGTCACCGCGCTCGCGACGGCCGGCGCGAGCCTCGTCGATCGGCGGCACGGTTCCCCCTCGGGTCGCCCCGGCGCGCGAGACGCCCGATCCGACGGACCTGAGTCTGCCAGCCTGGACGGCACTGTCCCGCCGTGGATGGTCCCGGAGGCGCGGCGCCCATCCGGACCATACTGACCGCGTGTCCACCGAGAGCGCGTCCGTCGTCCGCATCGGGATCGTCGAAGACCAGCCGCTGTTCCGCAGCATGCTCGAGCTCACCCTCGGTGCCGAGCCCGGCATCCAGGTGGTCGCGGCCGTCGGGACGGTCGCCGAGGCGAACCGGCTGCTGGGACCCGGGACGATGGATGTCGTCGTCATGGACATCGACCTGCCGGACGGCAACGGGATCTCGCTCGGCGTGACGATGCGCCGCAAGCAGCCCGGCCTGGGGATCCTGCTGCTCTCCGCGCACGATGCGATGGACCTGCTGCTCGACCTGCCCGCGGACGTGGCCACGGGCTGGAGCTACCTGTCCAAGACGTCGTCGACCAGCTCGGATGCGCTGGCGGTCGCCGTCCGCGCGTCGGCCCGGGGCGAGACGACGCTCGACCCCGCGCTGCTGGATCGCATGACCCCGCGCGCCGGGTCGGACGTTGCCAAGCTCACGGACCGGCAGTACTCGGTGCTGCGCCACCTCGCGCAGGGACTGTCGAACGTCGGCATCGGCACGCTGCTGGGGATCACCGAGAAGTCGGTGCAGAACCACATCAACGCGATCTACGCCGGGCTGCGGATCGACGCCGATCCGGCCCGCAACCCCCGGGTCAGCGCTGCGCTGCGCCTGATCGAGGAGACCGGCCGGGCCTGAAGGTCACTCGACGAGTCGGGGCCGGGCTTTCCGCACGCCGTCGGCGATCTGCTGAGCCTGTGCCGAGACCAGGCTGGCGTAGTCCTCGTACAGGTCGGACACGCGGTCGTTCGGGGCATCCGACTCCCACGCGGTCAACCACGCCACCTTGGCCTGACGGATGTCGTTGTTCGTGATGTCAATGCGAAGCTCGCGGTCTGCAGACATGGCCCACCCCCATTGGGAGTCACGCCGGCCTCTGCCTGACCGATTCCTCAGAGTTGCACTAGGCATACGAATGGACAAACCCCCCGACCGGGTGATTTCGTCCGAGCCCCTTGTACCCCGAAGGAGTGACTGCCGCCAAGGATTTGTTCACTCGAAGGAGTGAACTAGTGGAGCCTCCTATCGGATTCGAACCGATGACCTACGCATTACAAGTGCGTTGCTCTGGCCAACTGAGCTAAGGAGGCATGCGCCGCGCGGCCCGTCGACCGGCCCGGCAGTGCCGGACCAGCCTACCGAGCCACGCGGCGCTCGAGCGTCAGCCCATCGCGGCGCGGATGGCCTCTTCGAGCGGACCGGCGGTGTACAGGTCGACGTTCTTGTCGGTCGCCGTGCCGTTGATCTTCACGGTCGGGGTCCCGCTCACCTTGTCGAGCTGGGCCTGGGCGGTCGCGGCAGTGACCCAGGTGGTGAACTTGCCGCCGTCGGCCGCGATCTTGTCGGCGACGGCCTGCGGCACGCCGGCCTTGACCGCGAGCGCCGCGATCTCGTCGTCGGTCAGACCGGCGGTGTTCTCGGCGGGCTGGTTGGCGAACAGGGCCTCGTGGAACGCGAGGAAGTGCGCCGGGTCGGCGTCCGCGACATACGCGATCGCCTGCGCCGAGCGCGTGGAGTACTGGGTGCCGGCGGACGCCCGGTCGAGGAACGCCAACGGGTGGTACTCGACCGTGATGTCGCCCGCGCTCGCCATCTTGTCGAGCGTCGCCGCGTTCGCCGTCTCGAAGTTCGCGCAGTACGGGCACAGGTAGTCGTAGTACACGGACACGGTCACGGCCTTGGGGTCCGACGTCGATCCGGCCGTCCCGTCGGTCCCGACCGGGATGGCACCGTTGGCGAGCGCGCCGGCGGGGGCGGTCACGCCCTTGAGCGGGGTCTTCGCGTCGAGGTTCGCGGCGGTGGGCTTGGCCTGGCCGAGAATCACGGCCACGACGACGGCGAGCACCGCGACGGCGGCCACCAGTCCGGAGATCGCGATGATGCGGCTGCGCTTGGCTTTCTTCTCCTGGGCGGCGCGCATCTCGAGGGCCTTCTTGCGGGACGCGTCCCGCTGCTGCGCTTTGGACTCGCGCGGCTCGTTGCTGGGCATGGGTCAATTCCTTCGGTCGGGTCGGGGGGTGGTACGGGCGGGCCGGATCAGGCTGCGAGCAGCACCGGCGGACCACGGTCGGGATGGGCCGTGTCGCCCGCACGCCGGAGCACCCCGACCAGGACGCGCCCGATCACCCGTCGCGAGCGCACTCCCGGCGCCCGCGGCACGCCCGGCAGCACGCGCCAGGCCGCGCGGAGCACGACGCGGATGCCCGACGCCGCCCGGGCCAGCAGGGCGGACAGGCTCGCACCGCAGACCGCCGCGACGAGATGGACCAGCAGGGTCGGCAACGCCACCGAAACGACGACGAGAGCGCTGCGCGACGCCGATCCGCCCAGCGCCAGCGTGCCCTCGGGGCAGTCGACGGAGTCGCGCAGGAGCGCGAGCCGCAGGCCGAGCCAACCCACCGGACCCTCCCCTGGCAGGCAGGCGTGCAGCGCGAACTGGGTCCGGGTCACGACCACGGCGCCGAGCCCGACGACCAGGGTGCCCAGCGCGGCGACGACGATCGGCCGCAACGGGAGACCCCGTCGCACGTCGACCCAGCGCACCGTCATGCGCACAGGGTACGACGTGGACCTGACGAGAACCCGAGAGTCGTCAGGTGCGTCCCGGGGCACCGGCGGTCAGGGCAGCGTGGGCGGTCCCGGGAACGGCCACCAGGTCACGTCCTGACCCGTGATGACCAGCGCGGCGAGCGCACCGGCGCCGATCACCGCGAGCACGACCAGCGTCACGGCGCCCGCGTTCCCGGGGGCCAGGCCGGCCAGCGTGCGGCGCGCCCCGACGCGGGTGAGCCAGGAGGTCGGCCCGAACCACAGCACGACCAGGCCCGCGAGCATCGCGATCGCGAGCACGGCCGAGTACACCCACGGCTCGTTCCCGCCACCGGGCGCCGTCCCGCCACCGATGCCCTGCGAGCTGATCACGAGCCGGTCGGACCCGAGCGCCCACCACAGCACGCCGTCCACGATCACGACGACGCTCGCCGCGAGCAGCAGCGACGGCACCAGCCCGACGAGGGCACGCAGCAGGTGCCACGGGCTCGCCGCGACCGCACGGGCGGCGTCGGCGCGCCCGACCCCGCCGCGCCGCGCACGCCGGGCGTGCAGCGCGTCGAGCGCCGAGCCGACCGTGCGGAACAGCAGGGCGGCCACGACGGCGACCGCGGCCGTCACGCCGGGGTACAGCGCGGCGGCGACGGTCGTGAGCAACGCGAGCGCGAGCACCGACCCGATGCGCCGGCGCGGCTCGGGGGCTGTGTAGCCGGGCTCGGGCTCGGGGTAGCCGGGGCCGTACCCCGGCTGGCCCTCGGGCTGGCCGTACGCAGGGTCCCCGTACGCAGGGTCCCCGTACGCAGGGTCCCCGTACGCAGGCCGGCCGTAGTCCGTGGGCGCGCCGGGCAGCGGGGCATAGGCCGCCGTCGGTGCGGCGTCCTCGGGTGCCAGGACCCCGAACGCGCGCGTGCTCCCGTCGTTGGTCCGGTCGAGGGCGGTCTGCGTCGCGAGGGCTCCGGGAGCGGCGGCGGCGACCGCCCGGGTCAGTACCTGGGTCGGCGGGAGGGCGTCACCGTTCTCGGCGGCTTCGACGAGGTCTCCCACGACGTCGTCGGGCATCTCCCGCAGGCTCGGATCGGGATCGAGCGCGGCGCTCAGCGCCCCGGCCGTGAGCGGACCAAGCCCGATGACGTCGACGTCGCCGGCCCGCGAGCGCGCCAGCACGGCCTCCATCGGCCGGGTTCCGAACGGCGCGCGGCCCGTCGCCGCGAACGCGAGCACGGCGGCCCAGCCCCACCAGTCGGTCACCGCGCTGGGCTCGGCGTCGGCCAGCAGCTCGGGGGCGAGGTAGCCCGGCGTGCCGACGACGAGGTTGGCGGAGGTCACCCGGGCGTCGTCGGCCGCCTGGGCGATGCCGAAGTCGATGAGCACCGGGCCGTCGTCGGTCACCAGGACGTTGCTGGGTTTGAGGTCGCGATGCACGACGCCGGCGGCATGGACCGCCTCGAGCACGTCGCGCAGCCCCACGGCGAGCCGCGCGAGCGCCGGCGCGGGCAGGGGCCCGTGAGCCCGTACGTGCTCCTCGAGGTTGTGCCCGTCGACGAGCTCGGTCACCACGAAGGCCTCGGTCGAGTCGATCTCAGCGTCGAGCACGGCGGCGATCGCGGGGTGCCGCAGACGTTGCAGCGCGGCGACCTCGCGGCGCAGCCGGTCCCTCGCGGCCGGGTCCGCGCCGATGTGGGGGTGCAGCAGCTTGAGGGCGACCGTCTTCCCGCCGCCGTCGACCGCGCGATACACGGTCCCCATCCCGCCCGAGCCCAGCGGCGCGACGATCCGGTACCCGCCGACCTCCGACCCCGGCGCCAAGCCCATCCGTTCCATGAGAGCACGCTAGCCGCAGCGGACCGGAGCGCCCGCAGCGGCGCCCCGGTCCGCCACCCAGCATTGGTTCGCGATAACCTCAAGGAAACGTCAAGGGGTGATGTGTGAGCGACAACGGATACGACCTGGTCGTCGTGGCCAACCGACTTCCGGTGGACTTCTCGGTCTCGGACGAGGGCGAGCTTTCCTGGACGAGGTCCCCCGGCGGGCTCGTCACGGCGGTGCTCCCGGTCATGCAGGGCACCACCGGGGCGTGGGTCGGCTGGTCCGGGGCCCCGGACCTCGACCACGAGCCGTTCGATGCCGACGGCGTGCACCTCGTGCCGGTCGCGCTGTCCGAGGCGGAGATCGAGCTCTACTACGAGGGCTTCTCCAACGACACGCTCTGGCCGCTCTATCACGACGTGATCGAGACGCCGACGTACCACCGGCTGTGGTGGGACGCCTACCGCAAGGTCAACCGGCGGTTCGCCGAGGCAGCCGCCGCGCAGGCCGCGCCCGGGGCGATCGTGTGGGTGCACGACTACCAGCTCCAGCTGGTCCCCGCGCTGCTGCGCGAGCTGCGCCCCGACATCCGGATCGGGTTCTTCAACCACATCCCGTTCCCCGCGCTGGAGATCTTCGCCCAGCTGCCGTGGCGCAGCCAGGTGGTGCACGGGCTGCTCGGCGCGGACCTCATCGGGTTCCAGCGGGCGAGCGATGCCGCGAACTTCGTGCGGTCGGTGCGCCGCTTCACGGACCTGACGACCCGCGGCGAGGTCATCACCATCACCGAGGAGAACGGTCAGCGGCGGCACGTGCGCGCCGCCGCCTTCCCGATCTCGATCGACTCGCGGCACTTCGACGAGCTCGCTCGCACCCCGTCCGTCGTCAAGCGCGCGATCGAGATCCGCGAGGAGATCGGCAACCCGGACGTGATGCTGCTCGGGGTCGACCGCCTCGACTACACCAAGGGCATCCGGCACCGCATCAAGGCCTTCGGCGAGCTGCTCCAGGACGGCCGCCTGACGGTGCCGCAGGTGACCCTGGTCCAGGTCGCCAGCCCGAGCCGTGAGGGCGTGGGCGCCTACCAGCAGCTGCGCGAGGACGTGGAGCTGCTCGTCGGCCGCATCAACGGCGAGTACGGGCACCTCGGGTGCCAGCCGATCCGCTACCTGCACCACTCCTATCCGCCGGAAGAGATGGCGGCCCTGTACGTCGCGGCCGACGTCATGCTCGTGACCGCACTCCGCGACGGCATGAACCTCGTCGCCAAGGAGTACGTCGCGGCCCGGTCCGACGAGCGCGGCGTGCTGGTGCTGTCCGAGTTCACCGGCGCCGCGGACGAGCTCGCCGGGGCCGTCTTCGTCAACCCGCACGACATCGACGGGATGAAGGACCGGATCGTGTCCGCCGTCGAGATGGACTTCCGCGAGCAGCGCAAGCGCATGCGGCGACTGCGGCGCCGGGTCCTCGCGGACGATGTCGAGAAGTGGTCGCTGTCGTTCCTGGCCGTGCTCGGAGCCGTCCCGCAGAACGGCACCCACGGATGAGCGCCGGACCGGTCGGCGGGGGCCTGACGGCGGCCCTCGCCGACCTCGCGCGGGACACGTCCCGGCGCCCGCTGCTCGTGGCGCTCGACTTCGACGGCACCCTCGCCCCGCTCATCGACGACCCGGACGACTCGCGGATGCTCCCCGCCGCCGCGCAGGCGCTGGCGGTCCTCGCCACGGCGCCGGGCGTCGTGCTCGCCCTGATCTCGGGACGCTCGGTCGTGGACCTGCACCGACGCGGCGGCGCGCCCGTCGGGACGGTGCTGATCGGCAGCCACGGCGGTGAGCGCGGCCAGGTCGGGACCTACGGGCTCGAGCGCGCCGCCATCAGCCTCGACCCCGAGCAGGAGGACCTGCTGATCCGCGTCGGCGCGGCACTCACGGCCGTCGCCCGCGGGCGCGACGGCGTCTGGGTCCAGCACAAGCCGGCCGCGGCCGTCCTGCACACCCGCCTGGCCACGGACGACGTCGCGCAGGCAGCGACCGCGCAGGGCCTGGCGGTCGCCGCCGAGCTCGGGGTGCCGGCGATGCACGGCAAGGACGTCGTCGAGGTCGCCGTCGTCAGCGCGACCAAGGGGACCGCGCTCGCGGCGCTGCGGGACGAGCTCGGGGCCGCCGTCGTGCTCTATGCCGGCGACGACACCACGGACGAGGACGCCTTCGCCGAGCTCGGCGCGGCAGACCTGGCGATCAAGGTCGGCGCAGGTCCGACCGTGGCCCGGCTGCGGTCGCCGGACCCGGCGACGTTCTGCGACCAGCTCGCCGCCTTCGCGCACGCTCTGGCCTGACGGGACTGGCTGACACGGCCAGCCGGACGCGGCTGGTCCGATCGGCTTGAACCGGGTCGAACCGGCTCCACGTTCGTGAGGTCCCGTTCCGCCGCCCAGCACCGTGTGCCAGACTGTCGACCGAACCCCGAGCTTTTTGGATGCGGCCAACTGCACCCTGCTCCGGGGTTCGTGTCAGCGCAGACACTCTGGCACCGCTCACTACGGATCGTCCGGCACGTACCTGCCGGTGAGGGGAAATATCCATCATGGCAACAGTCACGTTCGATAAAGCCACACGCATCTACCCGGGCACCGAGCGTCCCGCCGTGGACGCGCTCGACCTGGCAGTGGAGGACGGCGAGTTCCTCGTCCTCGTCGGCCCGTCGGGTTGCGGAAAGTCCACGTCCCTGCGGATGCTCGCCGGGCTCGAAGACGTCAACGCCGGTCGCATCCTCATCGGTGACCGCGATGTCACCGACGTCCAGCCCAAGGACCGCGACATCGCGATGGTGTTCCAGAACTACGCGCTGTACCCGCACATGACCGTCGCGGACAACATGGGCTTCGCCCTGAAGATCGCCGGCAAGCCGAAGGCCGAGATCCGCTCGCGCGTCGAGGAAGCCGCCAAGATCCTCGACCTCACCGAGTACCTGGACCGCAAGCCGAAGGCCCTCTCCGGTGGCCAGCGTCAGCGCGTCGCCATGGGCCGCGCGATCGTGCGCCAGCCGCAGGTGTTCCTCATGGACGAGCCGCTGTCGAACCTCGACGCCAAGCTCCGCGTCCAGACCCGTACGCAGATCGCCTCGCTCCAGCGCCGCCTCGGCGTCACGACGGTCTACGTCACCCACGACCAGACCGAGGCCCTGACCATGGGTGACCGCATCGCGGTCCTCAAGGACGGGATCCTCCAGCAGGTCGGCACGCCGCGCGACATGTACGACACCCCGGCCAACGTCTTCGTCGCCGGCTTCATCGGCTCCCCCGCGATGAACCTCGGCACGTTCTCGCTCGCCGACGGGTTCGCCCAGCTCGGCAGCACGAAGATCTCGGTGCCCCGCACCGCGATCACCACCGTCACCTCCGACGACAACGCCAAGATCACGATCGGGTTCCGGCCCGAGTCGCTCGACGTCGTGCCCGCCGGGACCCCGGACTCGATCCCGGTCCTGGTCAACATCGTCGAGGAGCTCGGCTCCGACGCGTTCGTCTACGGCGAGCTGACCGGCGAGCTCGGCAGCAAGGGTCTCCTGCACTCCGGTGCCGGCGAGGACCAGGTCATCGTGCGGGTCGACCCGCGCAAGGTCCCGGCCAAGGGTGAGACCATCAACGTCACGATCCGCACCGGCGAGCAGCACCTCTTCCACGCCGGTTCGGGCTTGCGCATCGACGCCTGATCCACGACGCGAAGGGGCGGCCCGGCCACACGGCGGGTCGCCCCTTCGCTGTTTGTCCGGGTGCTCCTGCCCCGCTGCTCTAGATGAGGAACTTGATGGCCCAGAACCTGCAGATCACGGCGGCCGCGCCCGACCCGGCCCTGCTCGACCTCCCGTGGGACGTTCCTCTCGAGGACTGGCCCGCCGAGGTGCTCGCCGCCCTGCCCCGCGGGATCTCGCGCCACATCGTGCGTTTCGTCAAGCTCTCCGGCCGCGTCATCGCGGTCAAGGAGATCGGGGAGAGCGTGGCCTACCGGGAGTACGAGCTGCTCCGCCAGCTCCGGCGCCTGGACGCGCCGAGCGTGGAACCGGTCGGGGTCATCACCGGCCGCCGATCGCCCGACGGCGAGCCCCTCGAGGCCGTGCTGATCACCCAGCACCTGCAGTTCTCGCTGCCCTACCGCGCCTTGTTCAGCAACTCGCTCCAGCCCGACACCGCCACGCGGCTCATCGACGCCCTGGCCGTGCTGCTCGTCCGGCTGCACCTCTCGGGCTTCTACTGGGGCGACGTCTCGCTGTCCAACACCCTCTTCCGGCGCGACGCCGAGTCGTTCGCGGCCTACCTCGTCGACGCCGAGACCGGCGACCTGCACAACAAGCTCACCGACGGTCAGCGCTCCTACGACCTCGAGATCGCCCGGGTCAACATCATCGGCGAGCTGATGGACCTCGTGGCGGGGGACTTCCTCGACGAGGAGGAGGACACCGTGGCGATCGGCGCGATGCTGGTCGAGCGGTACGACGAGCTGTGGACCGCGCTCACCGACGAGGAGTCCTTCACCGCCGACGCCCGGTGGCGGGTCGCCGCCCGGATCGAGCGGCTGAACGACCTGGGGTTCGACGTCGGCGAGCTCGACATCATGACCGACATCGACGGCACGACCGTCCGGATCCAGCCGAAGGTCGTCGACGCCGGGCACCACTCGCGCCGCCTCATGCGCCTGACCGGGCTCGACGTGCAGGAGAACCAGGCGCGCCGGCTGCTCAACGACCTCGACGCGCACGCCGCGGCGACCGACCGGCAGAACGACGAGGAGTCCTTCGTCGCGCACGACTGGCTGACCCAGGTCTTCGAACCTGCCGTGAGAGCGGTCCCCCGCGAGCTGCGCCGCAAGCTCGAGCCCGCGCAGATCTTCCACGAGCTGCTCGACCACCGCTGGTTCATCTCGAAGGAGCAGGACCGCGACGTCCCGCTGGCCGAGGCCGTCGACAGCTACGTCAACGACGTGCTGCGCCACCGCCCGGACGAGCTCGCAGTGCTCGGCGCCAGCGGCCTGGCCGACGACGCGTAGCCACCACCCGTCACCCGTGCCCCGTGAGTTCGCTGGTTGGTCCTGAGTTCGCCGGTACAGACCAGCGAACTCGGGAGCAACCAGCGAACTGACCCGGAAGCCGGGCCCGGCACAACCGTCAGAGAGCGGCGTCCGCCGCCGCGGCTGCGGTGCGGATGCGGGCGACCTCGTAGAGGGCGATCCCGGCGGCCACGCCGGCGTTCAGGGACTCGACCGACGACCCGATCGGGATCGAGGCCAGCGCGTCGCAGTTCTCGCGCACGAGGCGCGACAGCCCCTTGCCCTCGGACCCGATCACGAGCACGAGGCCGTCCGTCGCGAAGGGCAGGTCGTTGATCGCGACGTCACCCTCACCGGCGAGACCGACGACGAAGCAGCCAGCCTGCCGGTAGGCCTGAAGCGTGCGCACGAGGTTGGTCGCCCGGGCGACCGGCACACGCGCGGCGGCACCGGAGGAGACCTTCCACGCGGCAGCCGTCACGCCCGCCGAGCGCCGCTCGGGGACGAGCACGCCGTGCGCGCCGAACGCGCCCGCGGAGCGGAGCACCGCGCCGAGGTTGCGCGGGTCGGTGACCCCGTCGAGTGCGACGATCAGCGGCTTCGTGCGGTGGTCGGACGCGTCGTCGAGCAGGTCGTCCGGGTCCGCGTACACGTACGGCGGGACCTGGATGGCAACGCCCTGGTGGATCGCGCCGTCGGTCAGCCGGTCGAGCTCGGC
This sequence comes from Pengzhenrongella phosphoraccumulans, assembly GCF_045689905.1. NCBI lineage: Bacteria > Bacillati > Actinomycetota > Actinomycetes > Micrococcales > Pengzhenrongella > Pengzhenrongella phosphoraccumulans. The sequence goes on from NZ_CP144210.1 coordinate 1,438,308, forward strand.
CTTGGAGACCTCAAGCAGCGGGTAGCCGCGGCCCGCCGCGGTGTCGAGGATCTCGCGCGTGCGGTCGTCGGTCTCGATGCGGGTCCCGTAGTAGACCGTGGTCACCGGGATGCCGGCGCGGAGCGCCTCGACCACGGAGTTGCGCCCGCACACGATCTCGTGGGTCGCGCTGGCGCCCTTACCGCCACGGCCGCCGGACGCCGACCGCGAGGCCCGCGCGGGAGCCGCACCGCCGGAGCGACCCGTGCCCGCGACCGGACCGGCAGCCCGCCGGGCCGCAGCGACCTGACGCTTGGCGGCGGGGTGGTGCGGCCGCTCGGTGGCCTTCGGCGTCGGGCCGCGACCCTCCAGGGCCTGGCGTCCCTTGCCACCGGTGCCGCCGTGGGCGGTCTTCTTGGAGCCGGCCTTGCGCGTCGCACCGCGACGTTCGGAATTGCCTGCCATCAGTTCTCGTCCTCCTGGGTAGCGGCCAGCGACCATCGCGCCCCAGCCGGTGAATCTTCGACAACCACCCCGGCCGCCGCGAGGCGGTCCCGGATGGCGTCCGACGTCGCGAAGTCTCGCGCCGCCCGTGCCTGCGAACGTGCGTCGAGCTCGGCCGCGACGACCGCGCCGAGCGCCCGGGCGTACCGGTCGTCGTCGCCGCGCGCGGCCCACTGCGGTGCACCGGGATCGAGCCCGAGCACATCAAGCATGCCGCGCAGCGCGATCAGCGCCGTCCGCGCGGCAACCAGGTCCCCGGCAGCCAGCGCGGTGTTGCCCGCGCGCAGCCACTCGTGCACGACGGCGAGCGCCGCGGGGACATTGAGATCGTCGTCCATCGCGGTGGTGAAGTCCGCGGGGAGGTCGGCCTTGGCCACGACGTCGTCGGCCACGATGCCCACTGCCTCGACGGCCCGGGTGACGAACCCCGCGAGCCGGTCCCAGGTGGCCTCGGACTCCCGCAGGGTGTCGTCGGTCCACTCGAGCATGGAGGCGTACTGCACGGCGGTGAGCGCGTAGCGCAGCACGACCGCGCGGGTGTGGGCGAGCACCTCGGTGACCAGCAGGCCGTTGCCGAGCGACTTGCTCATCTTGGCGCCGCTCTGGGTGACCCAGCCGTTGTGCAGCCAGTACCGGGCGAAGCCGAAGCCGGCGGCGCGCGACTGCGCCTGCTCGTTCTCGTGGTGCGGGAAGCGCAGGTCGAGACCGCCGCCGTGGATGTCGAACTCGTCGCCGAGGTAGCGCTGCGCCATGGCGGAGCACTCGAGGTGCCAGCCGGGCCGGCCACGGCCGAACGGTGTCGCCCAGGACGCCGTCGCCGGCTCGCCGGGCTTGGGGGCCTTCCAGAGCGCGAAGTCGCGGGGGTCGCGCTTGCGCTCGTCGGCGCCGTCGGCCATGAGCGTGTCGGACGCCGGGACCATGTCGTCGACGCGCTGGTTGGTCAGCGCGCCGTACTCCGGGAAGGAGCGCACGTCGAAGTACAGGTCCCCCTCGCCAGCGAGGTAGGCGTGCCCGGTGGCGACGAGGCGCTCCATCAGCGCGACCATCTCCGGCACGTGCCCCGTGGCGCGCGGCTCGTAGCTCGGCGGCAGCACGCCGACGGAGTCGTAGGCGTGCGTGAAGGCGCGCTCGTTCTGCATCGCCCAGGCCCACCACGGCACGCCGGCGTCGGCGGACTTCGCGAGGATCTTGTCGTCGATGTCGGTGACGTTGCGGACGAGGGTGACGCGGTTGCCGGAGCGCATGAGCCAGCGCGCCAGCACGTCGAACGCGACGGCGGACCGCAGGTGACCGATGTGGGGAGGGGACTGCACGGTCGCGCCGCACAGGTAGATCGAGACCTCGCCGGCGACCAGCGGAACGAACTCACGCCGGGTCCGCGAGGCGGTGTCAAACAGATGAAGGCTCACCCACCCACTTTACCGGCCCAGACCGCCGCCCCCGAACTAGGAGGAAACCTTCGAACTCGGACACCGCAGTGTGCGAGTTCGAGGCAAACCTCCGAGTTCGCGGGGGGTCGTGGGGGGGGTGGGGGGGTGGGTGGGGGGTTACTTGCGGGTGGTGTGGGTGGTCAGGTGGGTGGTCAGGGAGGAGAGGGCTGCTCTGGCCGCTTCGTCGTCGTCGTCGACCAGCCAGGCGAGCACGACGCCGTCCATGGCGGCGACGGAGAATCGCGCCAGCAGCTGGATCGGGACCGTCCACCGGATGTTCGCGACCGCTGCCGCCTCGTCCAGCATCTCGTGGGCGGCACGCAGGTTGCGCTCGCGCTGGGCGGTTGCCACCCCGCATAGCTCCGGATTGCGCAGCCCCTGCGTGGTCAGCTCGAAGCTCAGCAGCTGCACGCCGCGGTGCGCTCGCATCGCCTCCCACCTCGTCGTGATGGCGGCGCCGATCGCCCGCTGCGCGTCGGGGCGCGCGAGCCGGGCGAGCTCGACCCGGTCGACACCCTGCGCCGCGATCGCCTCGCCCACCTCGCGCAGAAGCTCGTTCTTGTCCTCGAAGCAGTAGTGCACGACGCCGAGCGAGACCCCGGCCTCCGCGGCGATCGCGCGTACGGTCGCCGCCTCGATACCGTCGCGGCTCGCCACCGCCAGGGCGGCACGGACGAGCTGGGCCCGGCGCTCGACGATGGGAAGTCGCTCCACAGCCCACCCCCTCGGACTCGACCGATGAACCGTTCCGTCCATCGAGACTCCCACGACACTCCCCCTCGCGTCGCCGATCGAGCTATCCGGGGGTGAAGGTCCCAGAGTCTGGACCGCGCGACCCGTGCAGTTCGGTCGCCGATTGACCGCGCCACCGGGCTCGAGCCAGGCCATGATCGGGGTATGTCTCGAGCAGTGGTGGCGACCGCCTACGGCGGACCCGAGGTCCTGTCCCTGATCGACGCGAACCCGGGCGAGCCAGGCCCAGGACAGGTCCTGATCCAGGTCCGTGCCGCCGGGGTCAACCCGAGCGACTGGAAGTCGTACACGGGTGCGTTCGGCACTGACCTGAAGAAGCTGCCGATCCGGCTCGGGCAGGAGGCCAGCGGAACTGTCCTGAAGGTCGGTCCGGACGTCGACGGGATCGCGGTCGGCGACGCGGTCATCGCGTACCGCGCACCCGGTGCCTATGCCGAGCGGGTGGTGGTCTCGGCGAGCGCCACGGTCGCCAAGCCGGCCACGCTGAGCTGGGAGAAGGCGGGCGGCCTGCTGCTCGCCGGCGTGACGGCGTGGCACACCGTCGTCGCGACCCGGATCGGCCCCGGCGACACCGTGCTGGTGCACGGCGCCGCCGGCGGGGTCGGCTCGATGGTCGTGCAGATCGCGCGCGCACGGGGGGCCCGCGTCATCGGCACGGCGAGCCTCGCCAACCACGAGCACCTCATGGACATCGGCGCGATCCCGGTGGCCTACGGACCGGGGCTCGCAGCACGGGTGAGCGCACACGCGCGCTCGGGCGTCACCGCGGCCATCGACACCGTCGGCACGCCGGAGGCGCTCGACATCTCGGTCGCGCTCGTCGCGGATCGGCAGCGCATCGCCACCATCGCCAACTTCGCCCACGGCGCGGTGCTCCACGTGCAGCTGCTGGGCAACGGCCCGGGAGCCGATCCTGGCACCGAGATCCGCGCGGCGGCACGCCAGAAGCTCGTCGACCTCGTGATCGCAGGCAAGCTCGACGTGCGGGTTGCCGCCACCTACCGTCTGGCCGATGTCGCCAAGGCGCACCGAGCAGGCATCGCGGGCCACGCCCGCGGCAAGATGATCCTGCTCCCGTGAACCGCTAGCGGTCGGCGGGCACGACCAGCGCCGTCGCTATCGCCGCGACCCCCTCGGCCCGACCGGTGAGACCGAGACCGTCGGTCGTCGTGGCCGACACCGTCACGGGCGCCCCGGCAGCGGCGGACAACACCGCCTCCGCCTCGGCCCGACGGGGCCCGACCTTGGGCCGGTTGCCGATCACCTGGACGGCGATGTTGCCGATCTCGAACCCGGCGACCCGGACCCGCCGGGCCGCCTCCGCGAGGAGCGTGCATCCGGCGGCGCCCGCCCACTCGGGCTCGGACGTGCCGAAGTTCGACCCCAGGTCGCCGAGCCCGGTGGCGGAGAAGAGCGCGTCGGCCGCGGCGTGCGCGACGACGTCGGCGTCGGAGTGGCCCTCGAGCGCGCGCTCGCCGGGCCAGGTCAGGCCCGCGAGGGCAAGGGTGCGATCGCTGCCCGGCGCCGCGTAGGCGTGGACGTCGACCCCGATCCCGGTGCGGGGCAGGGCCGTCATCTCGTTCCTCTCGTGGTCGTTCGACATCAGGACGCTGGACTCCGCCAGGACGAGCTCGGCCAGCGCGAGATCGCGTGCCGTCGTGATCTTGGCCGCGTCGGCGTGCCCCGGCACGACGTGGACGACCTCCCCCAGCTCCGCCACGAGCGAGGCGTCGTCGGTCGCGGCGCTCGCCTCGTCGCCCGCGCGGTGGACGGCCGCTGCGTGCGCCCGGACCAGCAGCGCGCGATCGAAGCCCTGCGGCGTCTGGACGATCCGCAGCGCGTCGCGGTCGGGGTTCGCCGCCACGACCATCGCGTCCGGCCCCGCCGTCGCGTCCGGCCCTGCCTGGCCGACGGCGGGGGTGGCGGCCACCTCGATGATCGTGTCCGTCACGCGGGCGCCGGGCACGACGGCGCGCTGACCGGACCGGACGGCGGCGACGACCCGGGCGACGAGGTCCGGCGGGGTGAGCGCGCGGGCGGCGTCGTGCACGAGGACGACGTCGATCTCGGGCGCGAGGTGGGCCAGTGCGGCCGCGACGGAGGCCTGCCGACTCACGCCCCCGACGACGACGACGACCGGGACGGCCAGGCCCGCGCCGTCGAGCACGGCCTGGAACGGCGCGACGAGACCGGCCGGCACGGCGACGATGAGGACGTCCACCGCCCCCGACACGGCGAGCCGGCGCGCGGCGTGCACGACGAGCGGGACGCCGGCGAGCGGGACCAGGGCCTTGGGCAGCGCGTGGCCGAGCCTGCTCCCGCTGCCCGCGGCCATCAGGATCGCGGCGGTGGTCATGCGTAGCCCCCGGATATGGGTCGGGCGCCGCCCCCCGTGAGGGAGCGGCGCCCGATCGAGCGTCTGGTCAAGATCAGGAAGCGAGAACCTCGTCGAGGATCGCCGAGGCCTTGTCCTCTTCGGTGTGCTCCGCGAGCGCGAGCTCGGAGACGAGGATCTGGCGGGCCTTGGCGAGCATGCGCTTCTCGCCGGCGGACAGGCCACGGTCGGCGTCGCGACGCGACAGGTCGCGGACGACCTCCGCCACCTTGATGACGTCGCCCGAGGCGAGCTTCTCGAGGTTCGCCTTGTAGCGGCGCGACCAGTTGGTCGGCTCCTCGGTGTACGGAGCGCGAAGGACATCGAAGACCTTTTCGAGACCTTCCTGACCGACCACGTCACGCACACCGACGAGGTCGATGTTCTCCGCTGGGACCTCGATAGTCAGGTCACCCTGAGCCACCTTGAGTTTGAGGTATACCTTGTCCTCGCCACGGATCGTCCGGGTCTTGATCTCTTCGATCAGCGCAGCGCCGTGGTGCGGGTAGACAACAGTCTCCCCAACAGTGAAAGTCATCTGGTGGTGTCCCCTTTCGCGGGAATTCATCCTACCACGCCGCAATGCGGCCACGACGGGATTTCGCGCGGATAAGTATCACATCGTCGCAGGTCAGCGGTCGATCCGCAGGAGATGTGGTCCATCCACTAGGCTAGCGCGGAGCAGCGCGAACGGCGCGGGGAGCCCAGATGTTGGCTACCGCCCGCTCCTCGTGCCCCCGTCCCGCACCAGTCGTCTCGAGGAGTCCACGTGGCCAGCGTCCGCCTTTCCCGCCCGTCCCGCCCATGGTCGCGACCGCTCGCCGCCGGGATGGTCGCTCTCGCCGCGGTGGCGATCACGGGGTGCAGCCCGCTGACGACCACCAAGCCCTACGCGCCGTCCGACGGCGTCCGGGTCGTGCTCGGCTCGACGTTCAGTGCCGCGAACCTGCTCATCATCAGCGAGGCCGAGGGCGAGCCGGGAGTTCTTGTCGGCGGGCTGACGAACAAGAGCGACAGCCCGATCAGCGTGACCCTCAGCCCGAAGGGTGCGACCGAGGCCACGGTGCGCGTGCCCGCCGGTGAGACGGTGCTGCTCGGCGGTGACAACGACCCGCCGCTCGAGATCGACAAGGTCGGCGTCGCCCCGGGCGCGGTGCTCCCCATGACGATCTCGACGCGCGACGGCGGCAGCGAGGACGTGTCGATCCCCGTGCTCGACGGAACGCTCCCCCAGTACGCCAACCTGGTGCCCACGGCCGGCTGAGCCCAACCGGGCTGGTTCAGCCGAAGCGGCCCGAGATGTAGTCCTCAGTGGCCTTCTCGCGCGGTGAGGAGAACATCGTGGCGGTCGCGTCGACCTCGATCAAGCGGCCCGGCAGGCCCGAGCCGGCGATGTTGAAGAACGCGGTCCGGTCGGACACCCGGGCGGCCTGCTGCATGTTGTGGGTGACGATGACGATCGTGTAGTCGTCCTTGAGCTCGGAGATCAGGTCCTCGATCGCGAGGGTCGAGATCGGGTCCAGAGCCGAGCACGGCTCGTCCATGAGCAGGACCTGCGGACGGACCGCGATCGCCCGCGCGATGCACAGTCGCTGCTGCTGACCGCCCGAGAGGGACGACCCCGGGCGCGTGAGCCGGTCCTTCACCTCGTTCCACAGGTTCGAGCCGCGCAGCGAGGACTCGACGAGCTCCTGCGCGTCCCCCTTGGAGATCCGGCGGTTGTTCAGCCGGACGCCAGCGAGCACGTTCTCCGCGATCGACATGGTCGGGAACGGGTTCGGGCGCTGGAACACCATGCCGATCGAGCGGCGGACGGCGACCGGGTCGACGCCCTCGCCGTAGAGGTCGACGCCGTCCATCGCGACCTTGCCCTCCGCGCGCGCCCCCGGGATCACCTCGTGCATGCGATTGAGCGTGCGCAGGAACGTCGACTTGCCGCAGCCCGACGGCCCGATGAAGGCCGTGACGGAGTTCGGCTCGATGTCCACCGAGACATCGGCCACAGCGAGGAAGTCGCTGTAGTAGATGTTGAGGTCCTTCACGTCGATGCGCTTGGCCACGATGTCCTTTATTTCTGCGTCGAGAGGTCTGCCGGGTCCGACCCGGTCAGCGAGCGGTCTTGGGGGCGAAGAACTTGGTGATGAGCCGCCCGAGGAGGTTGAGCAGCATCACGATGAGGATGAGCGTGAGGGCGGCGGCCCACGCGCGGTCGTAGTTGATGGTCGGGATGCAGACTGCCGCCGGGTTGTTGCAGGGCACCAGGCCCTGGCTGTACTGGCGGTAGACGTAGACGGGCAGCGTCATCATGCGCCCGTCGAACACGTTGAAGTTGATCGAGTCGATCACCCCGACGGTGATGAGCAGGGGCGCCGTCTCACCGATCACGCGCGCTACCGCCAGCATGATGCCGGTACCGAGCCCGGCGATCGCCGTGCGCAGCACCACCTTCACCACGGTGAGCCACTTGGGCACCCCGAGGGCGAGCGCGGCCTCGCGCAGCTCGTTGGGGACGAGGCGCAGCATCTCCTCGCACGAGCGCACCACGACGGGGATCATCAGCACGGACAGCGCCACCGCGCCGACGACGCCGAAGCGCACGCCCGGCCCGAAGATGACCGCGAACAACGCGTAGGCGAACAGCCCGGCGACGATCGACGGGATCCCCGTCATGACGTCGACGAAGAAGGTCACGGTCCGCGCGAGCGCACCCCGGCCGTACTCGACCAGGTAGATCGCGGCGAGCAGCCCGATCGGGACCGAGATCAGCGAGGCGAGCGCGGTGATCTCGATCGTGCCGACGATGGCGTGGTAGATCCCGCCGGCGTCCATCCCGCCGAACACGCCGCGCATGGAGACCGACAGGAAGTTGAGGTTGAACCGGCCCAGGCCCTTGGACAGGACGGTCCAGGACACCGAGATGAGCGGGATCAGCGCAACCGCGAAGGACGCGAAGACGAGCCCGGTCATCATCCGGTCGGTGGTCCTGCGGCGGCGGTCGAGCCCGGCGAGCATGGAGCGCGTGTCCGCCGTGGAGTCGGGGGTCAGGTCCGGCGAACCGGCCGCGGGTGAGGTGAGCGTGGTCATGTCAGTTCGCCCCCGAGAAGTCCTTGCGGCGCGCAACGATCGCGCGGGCGGCCATGTTGACCGCCAGGGTGATGACGAACAGGGCGAGCCCGGTCGCGATTAGCGTGCTCACGCCGAGCGGGTCGGCCTCGGGGAACTGCAGCGCGATGTTCGCGGCGATCGTCTGCTGCTGACCGACCGACAGGAGCTTGAGCGAGTAGAGGGCGCCGGGCGACAGGATCATCAGCACCGCCATGGTCTCCCCGAGCGCGCGGCCCAGACCGAGCATGGCTGCGGAGATGATGCCGGGCCGGCCGAACGGCAGCACGGCCATCCGGACCATCTCCCAGCGGGTCGCGCCCAGCGCGAGCGCCGCCTCCTCGTGCAGGACGGGCGCCTGCAGGAAGACCTCGCGGCACACGGCGGTGATGATCGGCAGGATCATCACGGCGAGCACGAGGCCGACGCTGAGGATCACGCGCGGCGGGTCCGAGGCGGGTGGCGCGAACAGCGGGATCCAGCCGAAGGTGTCCGCAAGCCACGACCAGGCGGGCTGCAGGAGCGGGATCAGCCAGAGGCCGCCCCACAGGCCGTAGACGACGCTCGGGATAGCCGCAAGCAGGTCGATGACATACCCAAGGGTGTTCGCAAGACGGCGGGGGGCGTAGTGCGAGATGAACAGCGCGATGCCGATCGCCAGGGGCATGGCGATGACGAGCGCGATCGCGGCGGCGAGCAAGGTGCCCCAGACCAGGGGGCCCACGAACTGCAGCAGGCTCTGCCCCTCCGGGAACCAGTTGATCTGGCTGGAGAGCTCTCCGGACCGAGCGGACATGGCCGGCCACGCGCGAATGATGAGGAAGACGGCGACGGCGGCCAGCACGATCAGAATGAGCACGCCGGCCCCGACGGCCGTCCACCGGAACGCCCTGCCTGCAAACCCTTCCATCGACCGACGACGACGCCCGGTCGGCTCGACCGGTGACGGCGCCGATCGCGTGCTGCTCGTGCTGGTTGTCACAAGTTCTCCGAGGAAGGCGAGTGATGCGGTCAGTTCTGGAGGTCCGATCCACCTCGTGCGAGGTCGTCGCCTCCCCTGAGGTTACGGCCCTTGGGCCGGGACCCCAACCGGTGGCCGCCCCGCCCTGTCAGGCGGTGCGGCCACCGGGTCGAGCAGGTCACTCGAATCAGGCAGCGGCCTTGATGCTGTCGATCGCGGCCTGAACCTCGGTGGCGAGCTCAGCCGAGATCGGCGCGGAGCCGGCAGCGCTGGCTGCGGCAGCCTGGCCCTCGGCGCTCACGACGTAGCTGAGGAACGCCTTGACGAGCGCCGCGTCGTTCGCGTCCTTGTAGACGTTGCAGGCGATCTCGTAGGTCGTCAGCACGAGCGGGTAGGCGTCGGCCGCGGTCGTCTTGCGGTCGATCTTGATCGCGATGTCGGTCGGGATGCGACCGTCGACGCGGGGAGAGGCGTCAACGGCGATGGCTGCACCCTCGGGAGAGTGTCCGACCCACGCGTCGCCGACCTTGATCTTCGCCGTGCCGAGCTCGCCTGCCTTGGAGGCGTCGGCGTAGGTGATCGTGCCGTTGCCACCCTGGACGGTCTGGATGACGCCCGAGGTGCCCTGGGCCGACTGCCCACCGGCAACCGGGAAGACGCCGTCGGCCTTGTAGGGCCAGGCGTCGGGCGCCGTGGTGGCGAGGTAGTCGGTGAAGTTCTTCGTGGTGCCCGAGTCGTCCGAGCGGTTGACCGGCGAGATCGCCAGGTCGGGGAGCGTGACGCCGGCGTTGTCTGCGGCGATCTCGGGTGCGTTCCAGTTCGTGATCTTCTGGTTGAAGATGCCGGCGATCACTGCGGGGGAGAGGTTCAGCTCCTTGACGCCTTCGAGGTTGAAGACGACCGCGATCGGGCTGATGTAGGCCGGCAGGTCGATGGCCTGGCCACCGACGCAGGTCTCCTTCGACTTGGCGAGCTCCTCGTCCGACAGCGCAGCGTCGGAGCCGGCGAACTGCACGCCGCCGTCGAGGAACTGCGTGCGGCCACCACCGGAGCCGACCGGGTCGTAGTTCACGTTGACGCCCGTGTTCGTGGACTGGAACCCGGCACGCCAGGCTTCCATGGCCGATTCCTGCGCGCTGGAGCCAGCGGCGTTCAGGTCGCCGCTCAGGTCGGACGCGGCCGCGGTCGCGTCACCAGAAGCAGTCGCGTTGCCGGTGGCGTTGTCCGAACCGCACGCCGCGAGCGAGATGGCGAGGGCACCGGTGAGGGCGACCGCCCCGACACGGCGCTGGAGGGAGAGCTTCACGTTGTTTGGTCCTGTCGTTGAAGGGCGGCGCGCTTGCTGCACGCTGCTGGATGCGACGCTAGGCATCCCAGGTGACCAGTCAGACCGTGAAAGATGAACGCACGGTGAACGATGGGCGACGATTCAGAGCAGCCAGAGCGACGCACCTCACTCGGCGGACGTCAGGAGCCCGCGTCGTCCACCAGCTTGTAGCCCAAGCCGCGGATCGTGAGCAGCAGCTGGGGGTTCGCGGGATCGGGCTCGATCTTCGCGCGCACCCGCTTGACGTGGACGTCGAGCGTCTTGGTGTCGCCGACGTAGTCCGAGCCCCAGACGCGATCGATCAGCTGGGTACGGGTGAGCACGCGGCCGGCGTTGCGCAGCAGGAGCTCGAGCAGCTCGAACTCCTTGAGCGGGAGCGGGACCCGCGCGCCGTCGACCTCGACGGTGTGGCGGTCGACGTCCATGCGGACGCGGCCGACCTCGAGCGCGCCGTCCTCGTCGTCGTCGTCCACGACGCCGTGGCGACGGCGCAGCACCGCGCGCACCCGCGCGACGAGCTCGCGGTACGAGTAGGGCTTGGTCACGTAGTCGTCGGCGCCGATCTCGAGCCCGACCACCTTGTCGATCTCGCTGTCCTTCGCCGTCAGCATGATCACCGGGACGTCGCCGCGCGCCCGCAGCTGGCGGCACACCTCCATGCCCGACAGCCCCGGCAGCATGAGGTCGAGGAGCACGAGGTCCGCGCCGCCGCGGTCGTACTCCTCGAGTGCTTCCAGACCCGTCGCCGCGGTTGCCACCTCGAACCCGTCCTTGGTCAGCTGGTACGACAGCGGGTCGCGGTAGGACTCCTCGTCCTCCACGAGCAGGATGCGGGTCACGCATCCACCTCCTTGGGTCTGGTGCTCGGATCGTGCGCAGGGGGGAGCTGGGCGGAGGGTGGCAGCTGTGCCGCCGGGATGCGGAGCGTGAAGGTCGAGCCACGACCGGGCTGCGACCAGATGGCGACGTCTCCCCCGTGGTCGGCCACGACGTGCTTGACGATGCTCAGGCCGAGCCCCGTGCCGCCCGTGTCCCGCGAGCGGGCCGGGTCGACGCGGTAGAACCGTTCGAAGACCCGCTCCTGATCGGTCCGGGCGATGCCGATCCCCTGGTCGACGACGGCGATCTCCACCAGGTCGCCGGCGCGCCGCACCCCGACCCCGATGTGGGTCCCCGCTCCGGAGTAGGCCACCGCGTTGTCGAGCAGGTTGCGCACCGCGGTGACGAGCAGCGCGTGGCCGCCGTACACGGTCTCGCCGCGCACCCCCCCGGCGTCGATCGTGATCTGCTTCGCCGCCGCCGTCGTGCGCGCCCGGTCGACGGCCTCGGCCACGACGCGGTCGACGTCGACCAGGGTCATCGCCCCCAGGCCGCCGGCGACCTGCAGGCGGGAGAGCTCGATGATCTCGTGCACGAGGGCCGACAGCCGCGCCGACTCCCGCTGCATGCGGCCCGCGAACCGGCGGACGGCGTCCGGGTCGTCCGCGGCGGCCTCGACGGTCTCGGCGAGGAGCGACAGCGCGCCGACCGGGGTCTTGAGCTCGTGCGACACGTTCACGACGAAGTCCCGCCGGATCGCCTCGACGCGACGCGCCTCGGTGCGGTCCTCCACCAGGACCAGCATGAGGTGGGGGCCGATCTGCGCCACACGGACCTGCACCATGATCGTGCCGCGGCCGACCGGTCCTCGGGGAAGCTCCAGCTCCTCGTCCCGGATCACGGAGTTCTGGCGCGCGTCGTCGATGAGGTCCAGCACCGCCCGCGGGGCGACCCGCCCGTCACGCACGATCCCGAACGCGTACGCCGGGGCGCTGGCCCGCAGCACCACGCCGTCGTCGTCGAGCACGACGACGGCCGATCGCAGCACCGCCAGCACGCGGACGAGGCTCTCGTCGAGCACAGGTTCGGCCTGGGCGGGAATGGTGCGCTGGACCCGTTCGCTGTACCTGAAAGCGAGAGTCGCGGCGACCCCGACCAGCAGACCGAGGAGTCCGGCCAGCACGATGTCGAATTCGTTCACGCCGTCAGACTACGGTTCACCTGAGGGGCCGGAGCGCCATCCGGCTGGCCAAGGCAACGCGCACCGCCGACTGTTCACCTGAGGTCGGTGTGACGTTCATCCGAGGCTGAGAACCTGAGCGTCGCAATCGAGAAGAGGTACGCATGCGCAAGATCTTCAACGCCGAGCTCACACAGCTCGGTACCGACCTTACCGAGATGAGCCGTCTGGTCGAGGTAGCGATCAGCAATGCGGGCACCGCGCTGATGACCGGTGATCTCCAGATGGCCGAGTCGGTGATCGTCGCCGACGAGGCGATCGACTCCCTCGAGCGGGAGCTCGACACGCGCTGCGTGCACCTGCTCGCGCAGCAGGCACCCGTTGCGACCGACCTGCGCGTCATCGTCACCGCCCTGCGGATGGCGTCGACGCTCGAGCGCATGGGCGACCTCGCCCGGCACGTCGCGCAGATCTCGCGCCGCAGCTACCCGCGGGTCGCCGTCCCGGCAGCGCTGTCGGCGACGTTCGCGGACATGCACGCGGCCGCCACCCGCGTCGCGCAGCGCACCACGACGCTGCTCGAGTCGCACGACCTCGAGCTCGCCACGAGCATCGAGGCCGACGACGACCTGCTCGACCACCTGCACGAGGACACATTCACGGCGCTGCTCGGCGGCACGTGGACTGGCACGTCGCAGGAGACGGTCGACACCACGCTGCTGAGCCGGTACTACGAGCGGTTCGGCGACCACGGCGTCTCCATCGCCCGCCGGATGGTCTACCTCGTGACGGGCGAGTTCCTCGAGGACGGCAGCCCGGTCCACTAGGAACGCCTCGCACGACGCAACGCCCCGCGAACTCGGAGGTTTGCCTCGAACTCGGACACCGCAGTGTCCTAGCTCGAGCGAAACCTCCGAGTTCGCGGGGCGTTGCGGGTGGTGATGGGTGGTGGGGGTTACTTGCCCTGGTTGGCTACCGCGGCGATCGAGGCAGCGGCCGCGTCGGCATCGAGGTAGCGGCCACCGGCGACGGTCGGCTTGAAGTTCTCGTCCAGCTCGTACACCAGCGGGATGCCGGTGGGCACGTTCAGGCCCGAGATGGTCTCGTCGTCGATGCCGTCGAGGTGCTTGATGATCGCGCGCAGCGAGTTGCCGTGGGCGGCGACCAGCACGACCTTGCCGGCCACGAGGTCCGGGATGATGTCGGACTCCCAGTACGGCAGCGCGCGGATCAGGACGTCCTTGAGGCACTCCGACTTCGGGGTCGGCTCACCGGCGTAGCGCACGTCGGCGTCCTGCGAGAACTCCGAGCCGGCCTCGAGCTCGGGCGGCGGCACGTCGTACGAACGACGCCAGAGCATGAACTGCTCCTCGCCGAACTCGGCGCGGACCTGCTTCTTGTCCTTGCCCTGCAGCGCGCCGTAGTGGCGCTCGTTGAGGCGCCAGCTGCGCTTGACCGGGATCCAGTGACGGTCCGCGGCGTCGAGCGCGAGGTTGGCGGTCGTGATGGCACGACGCAGCAGGGACGTGTGGACGACGTCGGGCATGATCCCGGCCTCGGTCAGCAGCGCACCGCCGCGGATCGCCTCGGCGATCCCCTTCTCTGACAGGTTGACGTCCACCCAGCCGGTGAACAGGTTCTTGGCGTTCCACTCGCTCTCGCCGTGGCGGAGCAGTACCAGCGTGTAGGTCATGGGTTGCATCCTGCCGCAACGGCCACCGGGGTGCACAGGACCAACGGTCCGTGGACGGGCGGTTCAGCCGCGGCGGCGCTGGTCCGCGAGTGCGTAGACCTTGAGGACCTGCTCGGCGGCGGCGTCCCAGCCGAGACCGGCCCCGAACCGCTGGGCGCCGCGCGCCAGGACGACCCGACGGGCGTCGTCGGCCAGGAGCTCGGCGAGCGCGTCGGCCCACTCGGCCGGGTCGTGCGACCAGACCAGTCGACCGGTGACGCCGTCCTGCACCACGGTGCGCAGCCCGCCCACCGCGGCGGCGACCACCGGGGTGCCGCTGGCCTGCGCCTCGGCCGCGACGAGCCCGAACGACTCGCTGCGCGAGGGCATCGCCACGAGGTCGACCGCGCGGTACCAGTCGGCGAGCTCGGCGCGGGGGACCGGCGGGCGGAAGACGACCTGCTCGCCGACGCCGCTGACGATCGCGAGCCCGCTCAGCTCGCGCAGCGCCGTCGGGCGTCCGCTCGGGCCGCCCAGGATGACCAGGAGCGGGACGGGCCGACCGGTGGCGGCGAGAACAGCGAGCGCGCGGACCAGGACGTCCGGAGCCTTGAGCGCCTGGACCCGGCCGGCGAACAGCACGATCTGACGGTCGACGGGCAGGCCCAGGCGGGTACGCAGCGCGTCGCGTCTCGCGGCGTCGAGCGCGTCCGGGTGGAACAGGTCGAGGTCGACCCCGGGCGTCACGACGTGCAGGGCCGCCGGGTCGGCGCCGTACATCTCCACGAGCTCGCCCGCCTCCTGCGCGGTGCTCGCGAGGAGCGCGTCGGCGGCGGCCACGACCTGCTCCTCGCCGATCACGCGGCCGGCCGGCTCGGGGGTGTCGCCGGGTGCGAGCGAGGCATTCTTGACCTTGGCGAGCGTGTGCATCGTGTGCACGAGCGGCACGTCCCAGCGGTCGGCGGCCAACCAGCCGACCTGCCCGGAGAGCCAGTAGTGCGAGTGCACGACGTCGTAGTAGTGCGCCGACCGGCCGGCCTCGGTGCGCAGCACGCCGGCGGTGAAGGCGCACAGCTGGCCGGGCAGGTCGTTTTTGTCGAGCCCCTCGAACGGGCCGGCGGGCACGTGCCGCACGACGACGCGCTCGTCCCCCGCATCGAGCTCGACGAGCTCACTCTGGTGCGAGGACGTCGCGCGCGTGAAGATCTCCACGCGGGCGCCGAGCCGAGCCAGCGCGCGGGACAGGTCGGTGACGTAGACGTTCAGCCCGCCGGCGTCGCCCGTGCCGGGCTGGTCCAGCGGGGACGTGTGCACCGAGAGCATGGCCACGCGGGGCTGCTCGATGCTCACGGGACTCCCGAACCTGAGGGGCGCCAACTGACGCCACCCCACGTAACACCGAACGCTCCCCCGTTCATCCCCCCGCGGGCCCGAGCCCCCCGCCCGGGTCAGTGGATCCAGAGGATCCGGGGGAGAGCCAGGGACGAGCGGTAGGTTGCGTCGCCCTCGTAGCGGACCGTCACCAGCGCCGTGCGGGTGCTCGGCGGCAACGTGACGCTGGTCGTGCCGGCGGCGTCCAGTGCGCCCGTCCCGCGGCGTGTGCCGTTCACGTAGACGTCCACCGATCCGGTCGCCACGACGCCCGCCACGGCGGCGACCTGGACGGCGATGACCTTTGCGTCCGCGCGGCCCACCGTCCAGTCCGTGCCCTCGGTGCGCACCGCCGGGCGCGCCTTCGCCACGACGTACGACGACGCCCGCGACGTCGAGCCGGCGACCGCCTCGTCGCCGAGGTAGACCGCCACGAGCTCGTGGTCGCCCACCGCGAGATCCGCCGGGAGGGTCAGCCGCACGGACGCGGTCAACCCGTCGGTCCACGCCTCGCCGTCGGGCGCGACGAGCTCGCCGGTCGCCACCGCGACGCCGTCGGCCCGGAGCTCGACTGTTCCCGACGGCGTGGCGGACGTGCCCGTCACGCGGACCGTGGCACTGGCCGGCTCGCCGAAGGTCGCCCGGGCCGGGTGGAGTCGGAGCGTCGTCGTGGACGGCTCGCGCAGATCGACGCCGACGAGGCCCGCCAGCAGGGCGACGGACTCCCCCGCCCGACCGGCCATGAGCGCGTGCTCGGCGTCCGCCGTCATCGCGGACGTTCCCGCGGGAACGTCCGGACCGCCCGTGACCACGAGTTCCTGGGCCAGGTCGCGGACCAGGGAGACCACGAGCCCGGCCGGCACGACGACGTCGCCGCCGGTCCCGTCGAGCAGCGTCGCCGCGGTGGCGAGCAGCCGGACCGCGCGGTCGACCGCCGCGGGAGCGGGGTCGAGCGCGTCACCCGACCACACGTCGGCGTCCAGGACCGCGAGCACGGCCGTCTTCGCGTCGCCGGCGGGCAGTGCATCGGCCGCTGCCGCGAGCCGGGCGCGCGGCGCGTCCGTGCGCAGGCCCCAGCCGTACGCGTACAGCGGCGCGTACGTCGCGTCGCCAACGTTCACGGGCAGCTGGGCCGCGGTGGCCGGCCAGGAGAGCGGCAGCCGACCCGTGAACGGCACGTCACCGAACAGGGTGTCGGCCACGCCGGCTCCCTCGCTGCCGGGCAGCCACGACGCCACGAGCGCGTCGATCCCGGGCAGCTGGTCGGTGACGAGCTGCGGGCGACCGGCCACGACGAGCACGACGCACGGCATCGCGCCGCAGACGGCGTCGATCGCGGCCTGGTCCGTGGCCGGGAGGTCGAGGCTGCGGCCGTTGTTGCCGACGTCCCCCACCCCCTCGGCGTACGGGGGCTCACCGACGACGACGACGCCGACGTCGGCCCCCGTCATGGGCGCCGAGGCGTCCTTCGAGTAGGTGACCGCCGCGTCCGGGGCGACCTGACCGATCCCCTCGAGGATCGAGGTGCCGGTCGTGGTGTCACCGGTCCCGCCCTGCCAGGAGATCGTCCAGCCGCCCATCTGGTGGCCGAGGTCGTCAGCGTTGGAGCCGGCGACATAGATGCTGGCGTCCTTCGCGAGCGGCAGCAGGTCGCCGTCGTTCTTGAGCAGGACCTGCGAGCGTGCCGCGGCGTCCCGGGCCACGGCGCGGTGCGCGACCGAGCCGAGGTCGGCGGAAAGGGACCGGTCGGCCAGCGGGGTCTCGAACAGCCCGAGCGCGAACTTCTGGGTCAGGATGCGCGTCACCGCGTCGTCGACGCGCGTCTGCGCGACGGTGCCGTCGGCGACCTTGTCGGTGATCGCCGTGATGAACGCGCCGTAGTTGTAGGGCGCCATGGCCATGTCGAGGCCGGCGTTCACGGATCGCGCGGCCTTGTCGGCGTAGGTGCCGCCGGACAGCTTGTCGATGCCCTCCCAGTCGCTGATCACGAACCCGTCGAAGCCGAGCTCACCCTTGAGCAGGTCGTTGTTGAGCGGACCGTTCTCGTGCATCCGCACAGGCTCCGCGCCGGCGATGGCGACCGCCGAGTACGACGGCATGACCGAGCCGGCGCCCGCCTCGATCGCGGGCACGTACGGCGCGACGTCCAGGCGGAGCAGCTCGGCGAGCGACTCCACGTGCGTCACGCCCTGGTCGATCGGGTAGCCGGAGCCGGCGAGCGACGGCTCGTACCGCGTGCCACCGTCACCGACCCAGTGCTTGATGGTCGTGAGCACTGTGGTCGGCCCCGACAGGTCGGCGGGGTTCGAGCCCTGGAGGCCGACGACGGCGGCGCCCGCCATCGCGGTCACGAGCGCCGGGTCCTCCCCGAACGACTCGTAGCTGCGGCCCCAACGCTCGTCCTGCGTCACGCACAGGCACGGCGAGAACGTCCACGGGACGCCGGTGGCCCGCACCTCGGCCGCGGTGACCTGCCCGGCCGCGGCGACCAGACCCGGGTCGCGCGCAGCACCGAGGCCGGTGTTGTGCGGCATGATCGTCGCCCCGACCACGTTGTTGTGCCCGTGCACGGCATCGACGCCGTAGATCAGCGGGACCTGGAGCCGGGTGCTCAGCGCCTCGAGCTGGTAGCCGTCGACCATGTCGGCCCAGCCCGCCGGGGTGTTGTCGGCGGGGACGGAGCCGCCGCCGGACAGCAGCGACCCGAGCGCGAGCCCGGCGATGTCGGCGGTCTGCTTCAGGCCCAGGCGCTCGGCCTGGGTCATCTGCCCGATCTTCTCGGCCTGCGTCATGCGGCCGAGGAGATCGTCGACGCGCTCGGCGGTCGGCAGCGTCGCGTCGAGGTAGGGCGCACCTGTCGCGTTGAGCACGACCCGCGGGGAGCTCGTGACGTCCGCTCCCTGCGCGGTGAGCGTGACCTCGACCGAGCGGGCGTCGTCGGCCCCGGTGGCCAGGGTCTGCACCGCGACCGTCTGCTCGGTGCCCGACGCCGACCCGGCGTCGAACGTCAGGGTGCCCCCGAAGGGCACGTAGTGGGTCGAGGCGACCCCGGTGTTCGTCGTGCCGGCGTCGCCGTAGGTGACCGTGACCGGCTCGACGAGCGGGGCGCCGTCGGTCGTGGTGAGCCGCACCGTGACCTGCGCGGTCTCGCCCGGGTCGACGAGGTAGACGTCCTGGGCGGGTGCGACCTCGGCGGCCGGCGCGGGGACCGGCGAGCCGTACAGCGCGACGTCGTCGATCGCGTAGCCGGCCGTGGTGGCGTTGCCGACCGGCATCGTCAGCGCGTAGCCCCACGCCGAGGTCAGGTCGAGCGTGCCGTTCTGGGTCGCGGCGTCTCCCGGCTGGTAGCCGCCGATCGTGAACGCGTCGAATGGGAGCTCGACGAGCTTCCACCGGCTGCCGTCCGTGGACCAGTTGTCCTTGAAGGTCGCGGACCACAGCTCGGAGTGCTCGCCGTCGGGACCGCCGTCCTTGAGCTCGACCTTGATGTCGGCGCCCGCGGTGGGTGACGCCGGGCGGTTGTCCTGGGAGGCGTACCAGAGGAACCGGAGCCCGCGGAACGAGCTCCAGTCCTGCGCGGCGGCGAGGTTCTGGCTGAACCCGCCCCAGTCGCCGACGGGGACCAGGAAGTCGCCCGAGAGCACGTGGTTACCGGCCGGAGCGCCGTCACGATCGACGGCGTTGACGCCGACGGTGACCTGCGAGCCCGCGGAACCCCACGGGAAGAAGCCGACGGTGGCGCCCGGAGCCGCGATCGGGACCTCGCCCTCGAAGTCCTGGATCAGCGTCGAACGCTGGTAGAGCGCGACGTCGTCGAACTGCCAGGTGCCGGCGCCGAGGTCGGTCAGCGTGATCGCGAAGCCGCCGGCCGTGGCCGGGTCGAACCGCGCGTCGGAGGCGGGGTTGCCCTTGAGCCGCAGCAGCGCGAACGGCGCGGTGACGCGGCGCCAGCCGGCGGCGTCGTCGACCACGGTGCGTTCGAACATCTGCCCGTTGCTCTTGAGCTCGTAGCGCAGCGTGCCGCCCGTGCCCGTCCCGAGGAACCAGAAGCTGAAGCCGTCCTGGGCGGACCAGTCGGCGGCGGGGGAGAGGTCGTGCGAGAAGCCGAACCAGTCACCGGCGGCCGCGGGGCCCGCGACCGTGGCCTGCAGGACCTGGTTGCCGGCGGGGGCGCCGTCGCGACCGGCGCCCGTGGTGGCGAGCGCGGGGGTCACCGGGCCGCTGATTCCCCAGGTCGAGTAGCCGGCTGGGACGCCGGACTCGAAGTCGTCGAGGACCTGCGCGGGGCCGACGTCGGGCAGCTCGCCGTGCGGGGTGATTGTCACCCTGGCGACCGAGCGACCGCCCAGCAGGAGGCCGGCGGTCGGCTCGGACAGCGTGAGGTCGAACGTGGTGACCGGGGACAGCGGACCGTGGTCGACGGTCGCGACCGTGAGGTCCTGCGTCGTCGTGCCCGCGGGGAAGGTGAGCACCTGGTCGACGGCGGTGTAGTCGGCCCCGGCCACGGCCGTGCCGCCGGCGGAGGTGACGCGCACCGCGACGTCGGTGGTCGACGGCGAGGCGAGATTCACGGGGACGGTCGCCGGCTGGCCGGCCGGGACGGTCGCTCCCCCGGTGCCGAACACGACGGCGGACTGCTGCGCGGTGCCGTAGACCTCGAGCGCGAACAGCGAGTAGCCGTACCAGTGCGGTCCGGCAGGGTCCCAGGTGGCTTGGCTGCGGGTCAGCATGGCGAGGCGCACGTAGCGCGCGTCGACGGGTGCCGCGAGCGCGAGGTCGTCGCCGCCGCCGTCGCCGGCCGCCTCGGTCGCCACGGTGCTCCAGCTCGCGGGGTCGGCCGGATCGCCGGTGGCGACCTGCACGTCATAGGCGGTCGCGTACGCGGCCTCCCAGGCGAGGTTGACACGGTCGACCGCGACGGTGGCGCCGAGGTCCACCTGCAGCCAGGCGGTGAACGCGACGTCCGCGTCCGGACCGTTGCCGCTGGCCCAGCGGGTCGCGGGGTCGGAGTCGATCGCGTTCGAGGCCGGGAACGAGCCGTCGACGTCGTCCTGCGAGACCGAGGCGGTCGCGGTGCCGGCGACCGCGAGGTCACCCGTGGCGGCCGCGGCAGGTGCGGCCGCAAGCACGCCGAGCGGGACGAGAAGCCCCAGGGCGGCGACGACCGCGGCCGATCGGGCGGATCCCGCTCGCCGGGGCGGGACCAGGGGTCGACCCGGTCGTCCGGACAGGGGGCTCAGGCTGGTCGCACGCTGCACCGTTCACTCCTTCGTGAGGTACCACGCCGTCATGGCCGGAGCCGATGGGACGCAAGCCGCACGCCGGAGCACCAACGCTGGTGCGACCGATCTTGACGAAGGCTTGAGCGATTGACGGTGCACCCAGTGAACCACATTTACTTACTGCCCTGTTAGTAACCAATGACGCCGCCCGCGGTGCACCCGCAGCGGGAGAGTCGTTCAGGCGGGGAGGATGCAGGCCGGGGCCGGGATCTGGTGGACGACGGCGGCGCGGTCCCCGGGTCGGCGCTGGCCGTCGGCACCGCGCGGCACGAGCGTTCCCACGGTGCCCGAGTGCTGGTGGGCGACCAGGCAGACGCCGTCGAGCAGGGCGAAGTGGCGCGGCCACGCGCCGTCGGTGGGGACCTCCCCCGCGGCGGTCAGGAGCCCCGAGCGCGGGTCGACCGCGAAGGTCGAGATCACGTCGGCGCCGCGTATCGAGACGAGAAGACGGTCCGCATCGAGCACGAGATGAGCGGGCAGGCTCGGCGGTTGGGTGACCGACGGCGGCTCGGTCGTCGCGCGCGTGGTGGTGGCAGGGAGCGTCTGGAGCAGGGTCGCCGTGGCCGTCGCGCCATCCCACCGCAGGACGCGCACCGTGCTGTCGAGCTCGCCGACGAGGTAGATGCGACCGTCGGGGAGGCGTCCGGCGTCGTCGGCGATCGCGACCAGGTGGCGGGGGCCGGTGCCGGGGGGCAGGGTCGCGGCGACGCCGTCGGGCTCCAGGGAACCGTCGGGGAGCACGCGGTAGCGGCGCAGCTCGTCGGTGCCGAGGTCGGCGACGAGCAGGTGCCGCCCGCCGGGGGCGAACGCCGCGGAGTGCGCGTGCGGGGCCTCCTGGCGTTCAGGGTCGGGACCCGAACCGGTGTGCGCAAGCACCTGGACCGGCCCGCCGGCAACGATGGTGGCGCGCGTGAAGGCGCCGTCGGCATCGAGCGGCAGCACCCCGACCGAGCCGGAGCTGTAGTTGGTGACGTAAAGCGTGCGTGCGTCGGGCGCGAGCAGGAGGTGGCACGGGTCGGCGCCGCCTGACGAGACGACCGAGAGCGCGCCGAGCCGGCCATCGGAACCGGCCGCGAACGCGGTGACCGTGCCTGCTGCCTGCTCGCCGACCGCGTAGAGCACCCGGCCGCTGGGGTGGGCGGCGAGGAACGACGGCGCGGGGGTCGTCACGGCGAGAGTCGCACCGACGGAGGGGCCAACGGCCCCGGCCACGAGGTCGCCCAGCTCGACGCGCCAGATGCCCTCGCCGAGCCCCGCGAGGGACCCTGCCCCGGCCGCGGGGTAGGTACCGATCCAGACGGCGCGCGAGGTGGTCACGCCCGGGATCCTATGACGAGCCGAACGGCCGGTTCGACCGCGGGGGCGGTGAACCGACCGTTCGGGAACTGCGCGTGCGCGAAGGCTTCAGCGCCCACCCACCCGACGCTTGTTGACCAGGTCGAACGCGACGGCCAGCAGGAGCACGAGGCCCTTGATCGCCTGCTGCCAGGCCGGGTCGACCGCCATGATCGACAGCCCCATGTTGAGCACGCCCATGATGAGCGCACCGATGATGGCGCCCGAGATGCGACCGATGCCGCCGGTGACCGCCGTACCGCCGATGAAGCAGGCCGCGATCGCGTCGAGCTCGTAGTTCATCCCGGCGGCGGCCACTGCGGCCCCTGCCCGGGACGTGGTCACGACGGCGGCGATGCCGGCGAGAACACCCATGTTGATGAAGATCATGAAGTTGACCTTCCGGGTGTTCACGCCGGAGAGGATCGCGGCGTGCAAGTTGCCACCGATCGCGTAGACATGCCGACCGAAGACCGTCCGGCCCATGACGAAGCTGTAGGTGATGATGAGCGCACCGACGATGAGCAGCACGATCGGGGCACCGCCGCGGCTGCCCGACAGGATCCAGGCGAGTGCGGCGATGAGCGCCGAGAAGATGACCAGCTTGGCGATCATGGACCCGAGCGGCTCGACTCGGAGCTCGTGCTTGATGAGAATGCGCCGCGTCCGGATCTGGCTGAAGACGAGAGCCGCGATCGTGACGGCGCCGAGGACGAGCGTCACGACATCTCGGTTCGCCGCGAACCCGAGCACGTTCGGCAGCGACCCGTTCGAGATCTTCACGAAGCCCTCCGGGAACCCGGCAACCGTGACCCCGACGATGACGACCGCCAGACCGCGGAAGATGAGCATCCCGGCCAGCGTGACGATGAACGCCGGGATGCCGACGTAGGCCACCCAGTAGCCCTGCCAGGCGCCGACGAGCGCACCGAGCGCGACACCGGCGAGGACCGCCACGAACCACGGCAGCCCCACGTTCTTCATGAGCAGCGCGACGACGCCACCGATGAACGCCACGACGGACCCGACCGACAGGTCGATGTGCCCGGCAACGATCACGATGACCATGCCGATGGCGAGGATCATGACGTACGCGTTCTGCTGGACCAGGCTGGCCATGTTGTTCGGCAGGAGGAGCTTGCCGTCGGTGAGCACCTGGAACAGCAGCACGATCACGATCAGGGCGCCGATGATCCCGTACTGGCGCAGGCTGCCACCGAGGTTCCTGCGCAGCGTGCTGGCGGCGCTGGGGCCTGGCTCACTTGCCGTCGTCTGGCCGGACTTCGTCCCCGTGGTGGTCATCGGACTGCTTCCTTCTCCATGGTCATGAGGTGCATGAGCGACTCCTGGTTTGCTTCGGCCCGAGTGAGCTCGCCCGTGATCCGGCCCGTCGAGAGGGCGTAGATCCGGTCACACATGCCGAGCAGCTCCGGAAGCTCCGACGAGATGAAGATGACGGCCTTCCCGGAGTCGGCAAGGGCGTTGATGATCGTGTAGATCTCGTACTTCGCACCGACGTCGATGCCGCGGGTCGGCTCGTCGAGGATCAGCACCTCAGGGTCGGCGAAGACCCACTTGGACAGCACCACCTTTTGCTGGTTGCCACCCGAGAGCGTGCCGGTGATGACGTCGACGGACGGCGCCTTGATGTTCATGTCCGTGCGGAACTTCCCCGCGATGCGCGATTCCCCGCTCGCGTCCATGACTCCCCACCGGGCGACCTTGCCCAGCGCCGAGGAGGTGATGTTCCGCTTGATGTCGGAGAGCAGGTTGAGGCCGTACTTCTTACGATCCTCCGTCGCGTACGCGATGCCGTGGCGAATAGCCTGGCCGACGCTGTGAGCCTGGATCTCCTTGCCGTCCTTGAAGAGCCGGCCGGTGATGTGGGCGCCGTAGGTCTTCCCGAAGATGCTCATCGCGAGCTCCGTCCGACCCGCACCCATCAGTCCCGCGAGGCCGATGATCTCGCCGCGTCGGACGAACAGGTTGGCGTGGTCGACGACGATGCGCGACGTGTCGATCGGGTGGTGCACCGTCCAGTCCTCGACCCGGAACACCTCCTCACCGATCTTCGGGGTCCGCGCGGGGAACCGGTGGTCCAGCGAGCGACCGACCATCGAGCGGATGATTCGCTCTTCCGAGACCGGCTCGGCACCGCGCATATCGAGCGTCTCGATCGTCTCGCCGTCGCGGATGATCGTCGTACGGTCGGCGATGGCGGCGATCTCGTTGAGCTTGTGGGAAATGATGATCGACGTGATCCCGTGGCCCTTGAGGCTGCGGATGAGGTCGAGCAGATGGGCGCTGTCGTCGTCGTTGAGGGCCGCGGTGGGTTCGTCGAGGATCAAGAGCTTGACGCGTTTGGACAGCGCCTTGGCGATCTCGACCAGTTGCTGCTTACCGACGCCGATGTCCATGATCTTGGTCTCTGGTCGCTCGTCCAGGCCTACCCGGGCGAGCAGCTTGGCCGCCTCGGAGTTGGTCGTGTTCCAGTCGATGACACCACGCGTCTGCTGCTCGTTGCCGAGGAAGATGTTCTCCGCGATCGACAGGTACGGGCTCAGCGCGAGCTCCTGGTGAATGATCACGATCCCGCGCTGCTCGCTATCGCGGATGTTTCGAAACTCGCACGGCTCCCCCTCGAACAGGATCTCGCCCTCGTACGAGCCGTGCGGGTAGACCCCGGAGAGGACGTTCATGAGGGTCGACTTGCCGGCCCCGTTCTCTCCGCAGATCGCGTGGATCGCACCCCGCGAAACCTCCAGCGTCACGTCCTGCAGGGCCTTGACCCCGGGGAACGTCTTGGTGATGCTGCGCATCTCCAGAATGGTGTGCTGACTCGACATGTCATCTCGCTGTCGTGGGCTCGGGTAGGGACAGCCGGGGACCGGTCGGGTTGCCGCGGCGACAGTGCCGCGGCAACCCGACGAGATCCTGACCTTCGAGGATAACTACAGACCGAGGTCGCTCGCCTTGTAGAAGCCCGAGTCGACGAGCAGGGACTGGACGGTGTCCTTCGTGACGACGACCGGCGGGAGCAGGTACGTCGGGACGACCTTGATGCCGTTGTCGTAGGTCTTCTCGTCGTTGACCTCGACGGTCGCACCGGTGACGATCTGGTCGACCATCTTGGCGACCTGGTCACCCAGCGCCCGCGTGTCCTTCCAGACCGTCATGGCCTGCTTGCCGGCGAGCATGTTCATGACGTTCGCCTTGTCGCCGTCCTGACCCGTCACCAGCGGCCAGTCGGTACCGACGGCGTAGCCGGACCCCTCGAGCGCCTGCTCGATGCCCAGCGCGAGCGAGTCGTTCGGGGAGAGCACGACGTCGACCTTGCTCGTCGCGTAGAACGAGTTGAGCCGGTTCTGCATCTCCGACTGGGCCGTGTCAGACGACCAACCCTGGACGCCGATGCTGGCCCACTCGTCGTTGCTCGCAGGCGCCTTGCCGGACTGCACGACGAGCTTGCCCGACTGGACGTAGGGAAGCAGGACGTCCCACGCACCAGAGAAGAAGAACTTGGCGTTGTTGTCGTCCGGCGAGCCGGCGAAGGGCTCCATGTTGAACGGACCAGGAGCCGTCTTCAGGGCGAGGTTCTCCTCGATGAACTGCCCCTGGAGCTGGCCGACCTGGTAGTTGTCGAACGTCGCGTAGTAGTCGACGTTCGGGGTGCCGTTGATCAGGCGGTCGTACGCGATGATCTTGATGCCGGCGTCGGCCGCCGTCTGGAGCACGGGCGCGAGGGCCGTGCCGTCGATCGACGCGACCACGATCACGGCCGGGTTCTGGTTGATGATGTTCTGGAGCTGCGTGATCTGCTGGTCGACCTTGTTGTCGGCGTACTGGAGCGTGGTCTTGTACCCGGCGGCGTTCAGCAGCTCCTCCAGGTGGGCGCCATCCTTGTTCCAGCGCTCGAGGCTCTTGGTCGGCATCGCGATGCCGATCAGCTCGCCACCCGCCGAGGCCCCGGCCGTGGTCGCGTCACCCGACGTGGTCCGCGTGCTGCTGCACGCGGTCATCCCTACGACCAAGAACGCCGCACTCGCGACGATCGCTACGAACTTCGTTCTCTTGACCGACATCTTTGTCCGACCCTTCGCGCATCATCGACCGGACCACCCGGTCGGTCCAAAGGGCGTCTCGCCACACCCTGTTTCGTCGGCTCGCACGCACGCGCCGACGGGCAGATCCCGTCCCTCGTCATCGCTCCGGGCGAGCCGGATCGATTTGTTGCCGCCTCGAACTTATAGCGGTTTTCCGACGCCCCGCAACCGCTCGGGCCCCGCAACGAGTCACGATCGCATAACGGTCGAGCGTCAGATTCGCTCGACCGGCATCCAGGCACCGGGGTCGGCGACAACCGTTTCGATGACCGCGAGCGCGGCACCGGTCATCGCCGGGTACTCACCGGCGATCGCCTCCGTGACCTGCACCGGGGCCCACGGCGCGAAGATCACCCCGCGCGCCAGCTGCTCGGCAACCGTCATGTGCACGTAGGCGAACAGCGGCGCGAACGACCCCCCGAGCACCACCTCGTCGACGTCGACCACGCTCACGACGTTGGTGAGCGCGATCCCGAGCGCCTCGGCACCCCGACGGAGCGAACCCAACGCGGCGGGGTCGCCGGCCGCCGCTGCCGCGGCGAGGTCCGAGAGGTGCAGCGACGGGTCGAGCCCGGCACCCGCCATCAGAGCATCCTGGCCGGCCAGGTCCTCGAGCGTGCCCCGCTGCGCACCGCGCGCGCCGAACGGGTCGACCACCATGTGGCCGATCTCCCCGCTCCAGCCGTGCCGCCCGCGGAAGATCTCGCCATCGAGCACGATCGCGCCACCAATGCCGACCTCGCCGGAGACGTAGACGAAGCTGGCAGGAGCGCCGGCCCGCCGGGCGTGCGCCTCGGCGCGTGCGGCGAGGTTCGCCTCGTTCGCGAGGTGCGGGGGGAAGCCCGCGAGCACCGGGTGCGCCGTCATCACCGCGACGACGTCCACATCGCGCCACCCGAGGTTCGGCGCGACCCGCAGGGGCCCGGTGACCCGGTCGACCAGGCCGGGCAGCGCGAGGGCTGTCCCGGCGATCCGCACGCCGTCGGCGCTCAGCGCCGCGATCGTGCGGTCGGCTATCTGGGCGAGCCGGTCGAGAACGACGACGGGATCGCTGTGCCGGAAGTTGCCGAGCTCGATGCGCTCGGCCAGCACCCGACCCGCGATGTCGAGAGCGCGCACCCCGATGTAGTCGATGTTGACCTCCATGCCGACCCCCGCCACGGTCCCCCGCGCCGGCACGAGCGGGACGGCCGGGCGCCCGGCGTGCACCGCCACGGGCGGGTCGAGCTCACGCACGAGGTCGGCCTCGATCAGCAGATCGACGAGGCCCGAGACCGTGGCGCGGGCGAGCCCTGTCGCCGCGGCGATCCCCGCCCGGGACACCGGGGCAGGAGCGTCGAGCACCTGCCGCAGCGCGAGGCTGAGGTTGTGCTCGCGCAGCCCGGCCTGCCGGGCCGCGCGTCCCGTGCTCCGTGCGAGCGGCACCGTCGTTGCCCGGCCCGTGCGGGCGCCGTTGGTCAGGACAAGAGCGCGCGCGGCGGCGCGCACGGGGCGTGCGGAGGAATCGTCGTCGGACATGGCTTGACCCTAGCCGGTTGACCGGATAAGTTCATTGGTACAACAAATCTCGACGAGGAGAGTTCGATGACGCCCCAGCCCACCCCCGAAGACAAGTTCTCATTCGGTCTCTGGACCATCGGCTGGGAGGCGCGCGACCAGTTCGGCGACGCCAGCCGCCCGTGGCTCGATCCGGTCGAGTCGATCCACCAGCTCGCCAAGCTCGGCGCGAGCTACATCACGTTCCACGACGACGACGTGATCCCGTTCGGCTCGGACGCCGCGACCCGCGACGCGATCCTCGCCCGCTTCAAGGGTGCGCTCGCCGAGACCGGCATCAAGGTCGAGATGGTCACGACCAACACGTTCAGCCACCCGATCTTCAAGGACGGTGCGTTCACCTCGAACGACCGCCGCGTGCGCCGCTACGGCCTGCGCAAGGTCATCCGCAACGTCGACCTCGCCGCCGAGCTCGGTGCCGAGACGTTCGTCATGTGGGGCGGCCGCGAGGGCGC
Organism: Pengzhenrongella phosphoraccumulans; assembly: GCF_045689905.1. Taxonomy (NCBI): domain Bacteria; kingdom Bacillati; phylum Actinomycetota; class Actinomycetes; order Micrococcales; genus Pengzhenrongella; species Pengzhenrongella phosphoraccumulans. The sequence continues at coordinate 1,466,512 of NZ_CP144210.1, forward strand.
CGAGTACGACAGCGCCAAGGACCTCAAGGCCGCGCACGACCGCTACCGCGAGGGCATCGACACCGTCGCCGGGTACATCAAGGACAAGGGCTACGGGCTGAAGATCGCCATCGAGCCCAAGCCGAACGAGCCCCGCGGCGACATCATCCTGCCGACGGTCGGCAGCGCGCTGGCCTTCATCGCCGAGCTCGAGCACGGCGACATCGTCGGGGTGAACCCGGAGACCGGCCACGAGCAGATGGCAGGCCTGAACTACACGTCGAGCATCGCGCAGGCACTGTGGGCCGAGAAGCTGTTCCACATCGACCTCAACGGGCAGAAGTCCATCAAGTACGACCAGGACCTCGTGTTCGGCCACGGCGACCTGTTCTCCGCCTTCGGCACGGTCGACCTGCTCGTCAACGGCTTCCCCTCCGGCGGCCCGCGCTACGACGGCCCGGTCCACTTCGACTACAAGCCCTCGCGCACCGAGAGCTTCACGGGCGTCTGGGACTCGGCCGCGGCCAACATGAGCGCGTACCTCCTGCTCAAGGAGCGGGCCGTCGCGTTCCGCGCCGACCCGGAGGTTCAGGAGGCCCTCGAGGCCGCCGGCGTGTTCGACCTCGCGCTCCCGACCCTGGCGGCCGGCGAGACCCTGGCCGACCTGCTCGCGGACACCTCGGCGTACGAGGACCTCGACGTCGACGAGGTCGCGAAGCGCGGCTTCGGCTTCGTGCGGCTCAACCAGCTGGCCCTCGAGCACGCTCTCGGCGCCCGCTGACGCACTGGCTCCATCCCCGCACGGCCAGTTCGCCGGTCTGTTGCGAGTTCGCTGGTCTCGACCGGCGAACTCGCGACGGATCGGCGAACTCACACCTGACTCGAGAGGAATCTCAGCAATGACGCTGGTCGCCGGGGTGGACTCCTCCACCCAGTCCTGCAAGGTCGTCATCCGGGACGCGCTCACCGGCGCGCTCGTCCGGTCCGGCCGGGCTTCGCACCCCGATGGCACGGAGGTTCATCCCGACCGCTGGTGGGACGCGCTCCAGGCCGCAGTGGCCGACGCCGGCGGGCTCGCCGATGTCGCCGCCCTCGCCGTGGGCGGCCAGCAGCACGGCATGGTCACGCTTGACGCGGACGGCGCCGTCGTGCGTCCCGCGCTGCTGTGGAACGACACCCGCTCGGCGTCCGCAGCGCGCGACCTCGTGCTCGAGCTGGGCGACGGCGACCCGGTCGCCGGTGCGGCTGCGTGGGCCGCGGCCATCGGTTCGGTCCCCGTGGCCTCCCTCACCGTCACGAAGTTGCGCTGGCTACGCGACACCGAGCCCGCGAACGCGGCGCGCGTCGCCGCCGTCGCGCTCCCGCACGACTGGCTGACGTGGCGCCTCGCGGGCCACGGCGCCGGATCGGGTGCCGCCGGGCTCGCGGCCCTCACCACCGACCGGTCGGACGCCTCCGGCACCGGCTACTGGTCCCCGGTCACGGACGACTACCGGACCGACCTGCTCGCGCTCGGGCTCGGGCACGGCGCGATCCTGCCCCGGGTCGTGGGCGCCGGCGAGCGCGCAGGCGTCGCTGCCGCCGGGGTCGCTGCGGGGGGCACCGTGCTCGGCGCCGGCGCGGGCGACAACGCCGCGGCCGCCCTCGGGATGGGCATGGTCGAGGGGGACGTCGCGGTGTCGATCGGCACGTCCGGCGTGGTCTCGGCCATCTCGGCCACCCCGACGGCGGACCCGAGCGGGCTGGTCACCGGCTTCGCCGACGCAACCGGCGCGTTCCTTCCGCTCGCCTGCACGCTGAATGCCTCCCGCGTGCTGGACGCTGCGGCCCGGATGCTCGGCGTCGACCATGCGGGGCTCAGCGCGCTGGCACTGTCGGCACCGGCCGGTGCCGACGGGCTCGTGCTCGTGCCCTACCTCGAGGGGGAGCGCACGCCGAACCGGCCGGAGGCGACGGGGGCGCTGCACGGCATGCGGCTCGCGAACACGACTCCCGCCCACCTGGCGCGCGCGGCGGTGGAGGGCATGCTGTGCGGCCTCGCCGACGGTCTCGATGCGCTGCGGGCCCAGGGAGTGCCCGTGAACCGGGTGTTCCTGATCGGCGGCGGCGCGCAGTCGGAGGCGGTCCGCCAGATCGCCCCCGCGGTGTTCGGTCTCGACGTGCTCGTGCCGCCACCCGGGGAGTACGTGGCCGACGGCGCCGCGCGTCAGGCAGCCTGGGCCCTCGCCGGAACGGTCCGCCCGCCGGCCTGGGCGACGTCGTCGGACACGCTGACGTTCTCGGCCGAGCCGACCCCGCAGGTGCGCGCCCAGTACGCGGCCGTCCGCGACCTGACTGCGATGCGCCCCGTCTGACCTCGCACGCCCCTCCCACACACACACGCGAAACGTCCGAGCGCTGACGTCCTAGAGGACGTCAGCGCTCGGACGTTGCTGGTGGTGCTCAGTGCCTACCGCATCGTTCTCACCACGGGGTGGGAACTACTCAGTGCGCAGCCTCGTACGCGGCCTTGATGCCAGCCGAGATGCGTCCACGCTCGGACACGTTGTGCCCGTTGGCGCGGGCCCACTCGCGGATCGCCGTGGCGTCGCTCGCCCCGCCGGACCGACGGGCGCCGGCGCGTGCCGGACGACCGGCCGTGCGGCCGCTGAGCTTGCGCGCGTGGCCGACCCACTGGCCGAATCCGTCACGAAGCTCGCGGGCGTGATCCGCCGTCAGGTCGATCTCGTAAGAGACGCCGTCGAGGGAAAAAGTCACGGTCTCGTCGGCCGTTCCGCCATCGATATCGTCAACAAGAAGAACTTGGACCTTCTGAGCCATCGGATTACCCCTTGATACGTGGTTGAAAAATACGTGGCAGGCAAAAGCATGTCACTTCGCCAATCCCCCGTCAAAGTGTAGCCCCGACATCCTGCGGATAAGGCACCAAAAGTTTGGTATGACCAAGACGGGTTTAGGTGTTGGCTTGGCCTGATTACTTCGGGTTGTCGGCAGCGGCTTGCGCTGCACGCTCCGCTGCATCCATCCGCGCAAGGGCGGCGCGCTCGGTCCGGTCGGCATTCACCAGTGCCCGGATCGCAAGGTAGAACAGGAAGCCCACCCCGAGGGACGGGACGAGCGCGGCAACAGCAGTAAGGAACGGGCTCACGCATTCACCCTAACTGTCCGTCAGGCGAGAGGCTTGACCAACGGGAACAGGATCGTCTCACGAACACCCAGCCCGGTCATGGCCATCAACAGCCGGTCAATGCCGAGGCCCATGCCACCCGCCGGCGGCATGGCGTACTCCATTGCGGTAAGAAAGTCCTCGTCGACCGCCATCGCCTCGTCGTCGCCGGCCGCGGCTAGCAATGCCTGCGCCTCGAGGCGCTGCCGCTGGATGACCGGGTCCACAAGTTCGGAATAGGCGGTCGCCAGCTCGAAGCCGCGCACGTACAGGTCCCACTTCTCGACCTTGCCCGGCTCGGTGCGGTGCGCACGGGTCAGGGGAGACGTATCGACGGGGAAGTCCCGCACGAACGTGGGTGCCACGAGGTGATCCCCCACCAGGTGCTCCCAGACGGCCTCGACGAGCTTGCCGTGATTGACCTTCTTCGGTTCGACCGCGAGGCCGAACCGATCGGCGATCTTCGTCAGTTCTGCAACGGAGGTCGACGTCGTGATCTCTTCACCCAGCGCACCGGAAAGGGACTCGTACAGCGAGAGCGCAGTCCATTCACCGCCGAGCTCGTAGTCGTCGCCGCTGGGCAGCGTGATCGTCGTTGTGCCGAGCGCATCCATCGCGGCGGTCTGCACCAGGTCGCGCGTCAGCTCGGCCATGGTGTTGTAATCCCCGTAGGCCTCGTAGGCCTCGAGCGACGCGAATTCGGGCGAGTGCGTGGAGTCGACACCCTCATTGCGGAAGTTGCGGTTGATCTCATAGACGCGCTCGACGCCGCCGACGACTGCGCGCTTGAGGAACAGCTCCGGCGCGATCCGCAGGTAGAGCTCCAGGTCGAACGCATTCATGTGCGTGGTGAACGGACGAGCTGAGGCACCGCCTGCAATCGTGTGCAGCATCGGTGTCTCGACCTCGAGGTACGCGCGCCGGTGCAGATTCTCACGAACCGAACGCACGACGCCGGCACGCAATCGCACCATGTCGCGCGCGGCGGGGCGGGCAATGAGGTCGACATAACGCTGGCGAACGCGCGTTTCTTCCGACAGATCCTTGAAGAGCACAGGCAAGGGCCGCAATGCCTTCGACGCCAGCTGCCACTCGTCGGCAAAGACGGAGAGCTCGCCGCGCCGGGAGCTGATGACCTTGCCGTGCGCGAAGAGGTGGTCGCCGAGGTCGACGTCCGCCTTGAAGGCAGCCAAGGACTCTTCGCCGACCTGGGCCAGGCTCAGCATCACCTGGAGGCGTTCCCCCTCGCCGTCCTGCAGGCTCACGAAGCAGAGCTTGCCGGTGTTGCGCAGGAACACGACACGACCGGCGATCCCGACGACGTCGTCCGTCTCCTGGCCCGACTCGAGATCGGGGTGCTCGGCGCGCACCTGGGCGATCGTGTGGGTCCGCGGCACGGAGACGGGGTAGGCCTGCTGGCCGGCGGCGAGCAGCCGCTCCCGCTTGTCGAGCCGGACCTGCATCTGCTCGGGGAGGGCGCTGGCGTCGCCCTCGGCATCCGGGTTGTTGCCCACGGGAGGGTCGATGCGCTCTGGCGAAGTCACCGGTCGATCCTACCGACCAGTGCAAAACGCCCGCCGACGGGCCGGATCTGGCCAGATCAGGTCCGGGAGATCAGGTCCAGCGCCAGGTCGAGGATCGGCGAGGAGTGCGTCAGGGCACCGACGGACAGGTAGTCGACGCCGGTCGCAGCGACCTCGGCGGCCCGCTCGAGCGTGAGGTTCCCGGTCGCCTCGAGCTCCACCCGGCCGGTCCGGGCCTCACCGGCACGGACCGCGGCGACGACGTCCGTCAGCAGCGGCGTCGGCATGTTGTCGAGGAGCAGGAACCGCGCGCCGACCTCGACCGCCTCGAGCGCCTGGTCGAGGGTGTCCGCCTCGACCTGCACGACGACGTCGGGGAAGTGCGCGCGCACCGCCGCCACGGCGGCCGCCACGGACCCGGCGGCCACGACGTGGTTGTCCTTCACCATGGCGACGTCGTACAGGCCCATCCGCTTGTTCGTCCCGCCGCCGCAGCGCACCGCGTACTTCTCGAGCGCGCGGAGCCCGGGAGTCGTCTTGCGGGTGTCGAGCACGAGGGCGTTCGAGCCGGCGAGCGCGTCCGCCCAGCGCCGCGTGTGGGTGGCCACGCCGGAGGCACGGCTCGCGAAGTTGAGCAGGGTCCGCTCGGCCACCAGCAGCACCTGGACCGGGCCCGTCAGGACGGCGAGGACGTCGCCGGCCGCGACCCGGGCGCCGTCGGGCACGCGGAGCTCGACCGTGACGTCGGGGAGGGCGAAGCGGTCCGCGACCTGTTCGAGGACGTCCGCCACGACCACGAGGCCCGCCACGACGCCCGCCTCGCGCGCCACGAGGTGGGCGACGCCGACCTCGCCGATGGCGACAGTCGCCTGCGTGGTCACGTCCCGGCCCGGGGCGGGCCCGAGGTCCTCGTCGAGCGCGCGCGCAACGGCAGCGCGGATCCAGGCGGGGTCGAGGCCCCGGTCAGGCGTGCCGGGAGCGGGTGCAGGGGTCGTGCGAGGAACGGTCACCGGACCACGCTAGCGGCGACGGCGACGGGCTCGGGTCGCCCGTCCAGCCCCGGGCGTCGTGGTCCGGCGCCGGGCATCGTGTCCTTCCACCCGTGCCCGACGGCGGCGCTACGTCGCCTCGCGACGGGGATGGGGACAGCCCTGGCGTTTGTTGGCGTTCCTTGCTAGAATCAAACGCATGTTCGACTTCGAGCGGTTTTGCGACGGCGGTGACGCGGGTGACCGCGAGCTGGGGGTGCGAGACGTGTTGCCGCGAGCCGAGCGCCCTGAGCGCGCGGCCGGCGATGGTGCCGATTCGGGCGCGGGTGTCGGTGCGTCGCGGCTGCGAGTCGCTCAGTCGCCGGTAGCGGGGCAGAGTGCTGTGTCGTTGCTGGCGCCGTCGGCGGAGCTGATTGCCTCCTGGGACGCCGCAGGCACGCAGATCGAGGCACCCGTGCCGCCCGCCGACCTGATGGCGTTCTGGGAGTTCGCCGACGCGCAGCTCGGCGAGCCTGAGCCGGCGGTGCAGTTCGGGGAGCCGGTCGTGGACTCTCTGGACGACTTCGCCCTGGTGGAGCTCATCGGGGATCTGGAGCGGGAGGCGTCGTGTGCGCGGGCGCGGCAGCTGATCGTGGTGGAGGCGCTGTCGCGGCGGGAGTCGATGAACCCGTTCTGGCCCGTGAAGGTCTCCCAGCCGAACATCACGGCCGAGGAGGTCGCCGCCGCCCTGGGGACCTCCCGCGCCGCCGGCCGGACCCTGGTGGACACCGCCCGGCTGCTCGCCGGCCCCCTGATCCCCACCGCCGCTGCCCTGCATGCCGGTCACATCGACTGGGGCAAAGCGAAGATCTTCGCCGCCGTCCTGGGCGACGTCGCGGTGCAGGTCGCCGTCGACGTGCAGGCCCGGGTGCTGCCCGACGCGGGTCGGCGCACCCACGCCCAGCTACGCCGCGACCTGGCCCGGGCGTTGATCGTGGTCGACCCCACCGACGCCGAACAACGCACCGTGCGCGCGGTCGACAAACGCCGCGTGTGCCACCCCAAGCGCCTGGCAGACGGCATGGCCGGCATCTGGGCCGTGCTGCCCGCCGCGGTGGCCACCCAGATCGACAACGCCCTGTCCACCGCAGCCCGCACTGCCAAGGCGACCGGCGACCCCCGCACCCCCGACCAGCTCCGCGCCGACACCCTCGCCGCCGCCCTGACCGGCCACGAGCCATACGGCCCGGGCGCCTCCTTGACCGGGGCGAAGACTGCCGGGTCGTGCGGGGGCGGCTGTGCGGGGGTGCGCGTGGACGTGACGGTGTCTTTGGCCACCCTGCTCGGGCAGGACGAGAACCCCGGGGAGCTGGCCGGGTACGGGCCCATCACCGCGCAGACCGCCCGCCGGTTAGCCACCGCGGGCACGTGGCGGCGCCTGGTGACCGACCCCACCTCGGGCACCGTCCTGGACGTGGGCACAACCCGCTACCGGCCCCCCGGCGACCTCGCCGCGATCATCCGCGCCCGCGACACCCGCTGCCTGGCCCCGATCTGCGAGATCCCCTCTCACCGCTGCGAGCTGGACCACCGCGACCCGTTCCACCCCGACGGCACCGGCGGATCCACCTCCGCGGCGAACCTCAACCCGCTGTGCAAACGCGACCACCTGATCAAGACCCACGCCCGCTGGCGCCTGACCCGATCCACGGACGGCACCGCGACCTGGACCACCCCCACCGGACACACCTACCGCCACCGACCCGAACCACCCCCCGGACACGAACCCCCACTCGCCTGGGACCCCGCACCACCGTTCTGACTCGACGCGATCTGATCAGTCCGGTTCCATTTCCAGTTCCGGTTCCCGTGCGCGCACGTTGTGCCCGCCGACCGTCCTGATGCCCAGTTGCCCGGGCGCTACTCGAGGTCGGTGCGGGTGACGCGCAGCGCGCCGTCGTCGTCGAGGGTGGCGACGAGGCGGACGCGCCAGTCGTCGTCGGGCAGGGGGAAGTCGGAGCGGAAGTGACCGCCCCGGCTCTCCGTGCGGGCGAGCGCCGTCTCGGTGAGGACCGTGGCGACCTGGTGCACGTTGGTCGTCTCCCACTCGGCGACCTGCGGGGCGGCGACGACGCCGATGGCGACGTGCGCGTCCGTGCGTACCGCCGCGAGCTCGGCCGCAGCCTGGTGCAGCCCGTCCGCGGACCGGACGACACCCGGACCGGTGGACGCCGCTCGCTGGATCCGCGACCGCGCGGCCGCGGCGACGAGCATGCCGGGCCCCGGCCGCTCGACCGGGTCCCGCTGCGGCAGCTCGCCGGCGGCTACCCGCGTCGCGGCGTCCCGGGCGGCGCGGTGGGCAAACACCAGGCCCTCGAGCAGGGAGTTCGAGGCAAGGCGATTGGCTCCGTGCACCCCGGTGCAGGCCACCTCGCCGGCGGCGTACAGCCCGCGCAGCGAGGATCGACCGGACAGGTCGGTCACCACGCCGCCCGAGTGGTAGTGCTGGGCGGGCGCGACCGGGACCAGGTCGTTCGCCAGGTCGATCCCGTGCTCGAGGAGCTTCTCGCAGATGGTCGGGAACCGTTTGCGCAGGAAGTCGGCACCGAGGTGGCGGGCGTCGAGCAGCACGTGGTCGGCGCCCGTCGCCGCCATCCGGCGCACCATCGCATGCGCGACGACGTCCCGCGGCGCCAGCTCGGCCATCGGGTGCACGGCCGGCATGAACCGCACGCCGTCGGTGTCGAGCAGCAGCGCGCCCTCGCCGCGGACCGCCTCGGAGATGAGCGTGAGCTGCCCGCGGACGCCGGAACCGAGCCAGAGCACGGTCGGGTGGAACTGGACGAACTCGACGTCCCCGACGGCCGCACCGGCGCGCAGGGCGGCCGCGATGCCGTCGCCGGTGGCCTGGGGTGGGTTGGTGGACGACCGGTAGACCTGGCCGATCCCGCCGGTCGCCAGTATGACGGCCCGCCCGAGCGCAGCACCGACCCCGTCCCTCGACCCCTCGCCGATGACGTGCAGGGTCACCCCGCAGGCGGGTCCGGGTCGTCCGTCGGGACCGGGCGCCGCCGTGAGCACGTCGAGGACGAGGGCGTGCTCGATGACCTCGATCCCAGGGTCGTTGCGCACGGCCTCGAGCTGCGCGACGAGCGCACGGGAGACCTCTGCCCCGGTGGCGTCGCCGCCCGCGTGCACGATCCGGTCGGCATGGTGCCCACCCTCGCGCGTCAGGGCGAGACCACCGGCGACATCGAGGTCGAAGCGGGTACCGAGCGCGACGAGCTCACGCACGCGCGCGGGGCCCTCGGTGACGAGCACCTCGACGGCGCGCGGGTCGCACAGGCCGGCCCCGGCGATCAGGGTGTCGGCGAGGTGCGCCGCCGGTGAGTCCTCCGGGTCGAGCGCGGCGGCGATGCCACCCTGCGCCCACACGGTCGACCCGGACGCCAGCACGCCCTTGGTCACGAGCAGGACGCGCGGCACGCGCGTGCGCAGCTCGAGGGCGGCCGTCAGCCCGGCGATCCCCGAGCCGACGACGACGACGTCGGCCTGGGCGGTCCAGCCGGCCAGCGGAGCCGCGAGGGTCGAAGCGATCCGCGGCGCCGGCTGCGTCACGCCCGGCTTCCTTCGAACACCCATCCGCTCGGCGCGAGCCCGCCGTGCATGGTGAGCCCGACCTCGGGCAGCTGACCCGGGTCGCTCGACGCGTCCACGATCCGGTTGTCCGCGTCGACGAACACGACGCGTGGCCGGAAGGTCCGCGCCTCGGCGTCGTCGAGCGAGCCGTAGGCGATGAGGATGACGACGTCGCCCGGGTGCACCAGGTGCGCGGCCGCGCCGTTGATGCAGATCTGGCCGGCCCCGGGCTCCCCCGGGATCACGTACGTGCTGAGCCGGGCGCCGTTCGTCACGTCGACGATGTCCACCCGCTCGCCCGCGAGGAGGTCCGCCGCGTCCAGCAGGTCGGAGTCGACCGTGACGGACCCGACGTAGTGCAGGTCGGCCTCGGTCACTGTCGCGCGGTGGATCTTGGCGGTCATCATCGTGCGTCGTCTGGACGTCACTTCGTGCCCTCCTCGGGCTCGCCCAGCCACAGCGGGGCGTTGTCGATCAGTCGGGTCTTCCCGACCCGGGCGGCGACGGCCAGGACGGCCGTCCCGCGGTACCCGGCGGGCACCTCCCGGGCGGTGCGCGGGTCGATGAGCGCCAGGTAGTCGAGCTCGAGGTCCGCACCGGCGAGCTCGGCCGTGGCCGCCGCGCGGACGGCGTCCCCGTCCTGGGCACTCCCGCGCAGCGCGGCCTCGCCGGCGCGCAGCGAGCGAGACAGTACGAGCGCCCGATCGCGCTCGTCCGCGGACAAGAAGGCGTTGCGCGAGGACAGCGCGAGCCCGTCGGTGTCTCGCACGGTCGGCGAGGCGACGATGACGACGGGCACGTCGAGGTCGCGGACCATCCGTTCCACCGCCATGACCTGCTGGGCGTCCTTCTGACCGAACACCGACACGTCCGGCGCGGTGAGGTGGATCAGCTTGAGGACGACCGTGAGCACGCCGTCGAGGTGGCCGGGGCGCGTCACGCCCTCCAGGACCTCGCCGAGCTGACCGGCGACGACCCGGACGACCGGGTCGCCATCGGGGAACATCACCTCGGGGGTGGGGGCGAATACGACGTCGACGCCGACGCTGGCAAGCAGGTCGAGGTCGCCGGTCAGGTCGCGGGGGTAGCAGCCCAGGTCCTCGTTCACGCCGAACTGCAGCGGGTTCACGAAGATCGACACCACGACCTGCTCGGCGAGCTCGCGAGCGCGCGCCACGAGCGAGAGGTGGCCACGGTGCAGCGCGCCCATCGTGAACACCACCGCGCGGCCGTAGGGCTTGGCGTGCGCGACCGGTCGGGCCGCGAGCGCGGCGTCCAGCTCCGCCCGGGTGCGCACGAGCACCGGGCGTGGAGGCTCCCCCGGCTCGTTCGGACCGCGCACGACGCGCGATGCCCTTGCGTCGGCCGTCGGATCGAGCGGGGTCATGCGGTGTCCTCCTGAGGACTCGGGTTCGCTACCAGGGTGTCGAGCAGCCCCTGGGCAGCAGATTCGCGCAGTCGCCCGGCGGCCAGCAGCCGCTGGGTCCCCGCACGGGCCAGATCACGGTAGGCGACGGGGACGTCAAGAGCGCCATCGCGGGTCGCAAGGGCGGACAGGACGGCGAGGTGATCGCGGACCGTGCCGACGTCGCCGCGCGCGACGGGGCCGGTCATCGTCGCGATCGCGCCCTGGCCCGCCTGCGCGACGCGGCCCGTCTCGGCCCGCAGCGCACCCTCGAGCGCGGCCGTCAGCAGCGGGGCCAGCACGCGACCGGGCTCGTCGACTCCGGCCGCGGCGAGCGCCTGCGCCGCCTGCGCGACGAGGACGACGAGGTGGTTCGCGCCGTGCGTGAGGGCCGCGTGGTAGAGCGGGCGCGCGTCCTCGGAGAGCACGACGGGCTCGCCGCCGAGCTCGACGACGAGCGCCTGCCCGATCGGCAGCACGGGAGCCGGCGCGGTGACCGCGAAGCAGCAGCCGACGAGCCGCACGAGGTCGAGCGAGGTCCCGGTGAACGTCATGGCCGGGTGGACCGCGAGCGGGATCACGCCCGCCGCGCGGGCTGGCGCGAGCACCTCGATGCCGTACCGCCCGGACGTGTGCAGCACGATCTGCCCCGCACGCCAGGCGCCGACCTCGGCGAGGCCCGCGACCAGGGGGGCGAGGGCGTCGTCGGGCACGGTGAGCAGCACGAGCTCGGCGCGCGCGACGACGTCGGGCACCTCGAGGATCGGCACCCCGGGCAGCAGCGCGTCGACCCGGTCGCGCGAGGCCTCGGAGATCCCGCTCACCGCGACGACGGGGTGCCCGACGGCGCGCAGCGCGCTGCCCAGCACCGCCCCGACGCGGCCGGCGCCGACGATGCCGATCCCGAGCCGGCCCGGGCGCGCCGCGGCGCCGCCGCGCGACGCCTCCGTCACGAGTCGCCTTCCGGGCGCCGCCAGAGCTCGGGCCCGGCGCTGGCTCGAGCGGTGCGCGCCCGGGCCGCCTGCTCGGTCATGAGCTCCCCGGCGACCGCGGCCTGCAGGTGCGGGACACGCGGGCTGACCGGGCCGGGGGTCGAGTGCACGACCAGCGAGGCGACGCCGAGCTTGCGCTGGATCGGTCCCTGCTCGAGCGAGAGCGACTGGGTGCGCTCGTGCGGCACGAGGGTGAGGCGACGGATCAGCCAGCCGCTGCGGATCAGCAGGGCGCGGTCGGTGACGACGAACCCGGTCCGGCGCCACGCGAACGGGTCAAGCCAGCGCGCCCGGCGCGGCATGGTGGTGAAGCCCTCGTCCTCGCCGGTGCCGTCCATCCCGGCGGCGAGCAGCGCACGCGGGTCGGTGACCCCGAGGTCCGGCAGCACGAGCCAGACCGCAACCAGCGCCTGATCGCGGCTGCCGACCGGGAGTAGCACGTTCTCGGTGGACTGCGCCTCCGCCCCGCTGTACCCGGCCACGTTCATCTCGACGCGCCACCACCCCGGACCGCGCCAGAAAGGTCCCTGGGTCAGGCGCAACGCCTGCACGCGGCCCGGGGGCACGGTCTGCGACCGGGCCTCAAGCAGACCGTGGTGCAGGCCGATGCCGTCGTGGGAGATGGCGGCCCGGAAGTTGAACTCGCGCGTGAACCGTCCCCAGTAGAACGCGACGAACCCGAACGAGGCCGGGACCATCACGAAGATCGAGCCGAACTCCCCGGACCACACCACCACGGTGGTCAGGGCGATCACACCGAGCACGAGGACGATGGTCGCCCCGGACCGAGCCATGCCGACCATGAGCTGCGTCGGCGTGACCTCGAGCACGTGCTGCTCGGGCACCGGTGGGGGCGCGACCGCACCCTCGACCCGCCGGATCCCCGCCGCACGCGCGAGGAGGTCGGTGCGCAGGACAGCGGCGTCGTTCTCGTTGAGGAACGCCAGCGACACCCCCGAACCGGCGCCGCCCGCGACCTCGAGCTTGAGCTCGGCGAGTCCGAGGATCCGTGCCAGCACGGGCTGGACGACGTCGACGGCCTGGAGCCGGTCGAGACGGGCCTTGCGCTGCTGCCGGAACAGGACTCCGCTGTGCAGGTAGACCGCGTCGTCGTCGATCGCGAAGCGCGTCATGCGCCACGCGATCGCGGCGTACCCGAACCCGATCAGCGCGCCGCCGACGATGATGGCGAGCCCGATCAGCCAGGCCCGCCCGTGAAGCAGCTTGCCCGCCTCCTGCACGTTGTTGCCGACCTGCTGGGCCGCGATCACGAGCAGGACCGCGAGAACCTTCCAGCCCTTGACCGCGGGCGTCACCGGGTGCATCCGGCGCCACGTCAGCCCCTCGGGGATGACCACCTCGGTCGCTGGGCTGTCGGACGCCGGGCCGTCGGACGCCAGGCTGGAGACGGGCTCGGTCACAACCCCGCCAGCCGTGCCTCGCCGCGCGAGGCCAGCTTGTCGCGCAGGCGGGTCGCCTCGACCGGCGGCAGGCCGTCGATCGCCGCGTCGGTGCTGGGCGAGGCCGTGTGCAGCTGGACCGAGGCGATGCCGAAGGCGCGCGCGAGCGGGCCGGCCTGCACGTCCACGTACTGCATGCGCCCGTAGGGGACCACGACCATGGAGCGGAACATGATGCCCTTTCGGATGAGCAGGTCGTCCGCGCGCTCCGCGTAGCCGACAGCTCGCACCTGGCGGGGGATCAGCCAGGCGGCCCAGATCCCGAATCCGACGAACACGGCGGGGATGATCCAGAGCCAGACGATCCCGCTGAGGGCCGCCGCCACGACGCCGCCGACCGCCGGGATGCCGAGGAAGATCGCGGTCAGCGCGAGGCGCGACGAGGCGAGCTTCGGTGAGACGGGCGCCCAGTTCACGTCCGGCGGGTCGAACGGACCTGCCGGGACCACCTGCGATGTCATAGACGCCATTGTTCCATCGACGTCGCCCGGGTCGGGTCGTTCGGGCCGCCGGGCCGCGACGGGTGCGTGCCGGCGATCAGCCGCTCACGCGGCGGCGGGGCCGGTCGAGTCCCGTCGAGCGCGCTCCGTGGGGGTGTCCGACGGCGGCGGGACGCGGCAGAACCGCTCCACGATCAGCCCGACGACGGCGAGCAGCACCGAGCCCGCCACGGCGACCGCGGCGCTGATGGCGCGCGCGCGGCGCGAGGCGACATCGAGGTCGCCGACGACGAGGAGCACCTGCGCCGCGTACCAGCCGACGAGCAGCGAGCCCGTGTAGGCCGACGCCTTCGCGAGCACGGCCGTGCGCGCGGCCCGGATGGGGTCGAGCGTCGGCCGCTTGCCCTGCAGGAACTGCCGCACCGCCCAGCCCATCGCGAACACGATCCCCGAGATCAGGACGAGCACGACCACCACGAGCCACGGCACGGGCGGCAGGTTGAACCCCTGCCCCTCGAGCGCGCGGAGCAGGATCCACGCGAGCAACCCCGTGACGAGCGCCAGGAGCGTGAGGTTCGTCCAGCGAGTTCCCTGCATCAGGGCCGACGGTCGTCGGGCAAGGGGTCCCGGACGGGCGCCGACGCCGGCGTCGGGTGCTCCGGAACCCAGAAGACGGGCGGGAGCGCGTGCGCGCCGGAGGTGGCCGCAGGCTGCGCGAGCCCGGGCGGCGGCGTGGGCGGCGACAGCAGGACGGGTTCCGGCACCTCAGGCTCGGGCTCGGCCTGATCCCCGACGGCGTGCGGGGTCGCCCACCAGTCGAGCGCGAGCCAACGGATGCCGTCGCGGTCGGGGGCAGTGGCCGCGAGCGCAGCCACCGGTCCGCCACCGAGGCCGGGCAGGACGGCGTCGGGCGCGATCTGTGCCCACGGCTGCAGCACGAAGGCCCGCTCGTGGGCCCGGGGGTGCGGCAGCTCGAGGTCCTCGGTCACGGCGAGCGTCGTGCCGTACACGATCAGGTCGACGTCGAGGGTGCGCGGGCCCCAGTGCTCGTCGCGCTGTCGGCCGTGCGCGTCCTCGACCGCGTGGATCGCCCGCAGCAGGGCGCGCGGTGCCAGCGTCGTGCGGGCGAGGACCACCGCGTTGAGGAAGTCCGCCTGGTCCGGCCCGCCCACGGGCGCGGTGCGGGCGAGCGGCGAGACCGCGTCGACATCGAGCCCGTCGACCTCCGCGAGGGCGACGATCGCCGCCCGCAGGATGTCCTGCGAGGGGCCGACGTTGGAACCTAGTGCGAGCACGACGTCCACGGCCTCCGGCGGGGCCTGCTCGAGCCGGTCCCGCTCGAGACGGTCGCGTTCGAGCCGCTCCTGGTCGTGCCGGTGCTGCTCGTGGCGGCTGACCTCGAGCTGGTCGTCGTCGATCGGAGCCTGCACGACGGTCTGCTCGACGAGGTCGGGCTCCGGCAGCTCTGGTTCAGCAGGCGTCGGCTCAGCAGGCGTCGGCTCAGCGGGCGTCGACTCAGCGATCGGCGGGACGGCCGCTGCGACGGCGGCGGCGAACGCCTCGACCGCGAGGGCAGCGCCGGCGGCGTCCGGCACGGACTCGGTGACCTGCGCGGCACCGGAGGCAATCGCGCCCACCGAACCGGTCGAACCGGTCGCGGTCGACTCGAACGGGGTCGACTCGAACGGGGTCGACTCGAACGGGGTCGACTCGAACGACCTCGACCCGAACGACGACGACTCCGGCAGCGGCGCCTCGTCCTCGGGCGGCATCCACGGCTCCGCCGCGGGCAGCTTGTGGTGGTCGCGCCGGATGGTCACCACGATGTCGTCGAACGGGACCGTCACGGGCGCCTGCGGCTTGTGCAGCGCGACGTCGACCACGGCGACGGCCTGGTACGCGAGCGCGGTGGCCGCGATCCGCTCGGCAACGGTCTCGATGAGGTTCGCCGGCTCACCGGCAAGCACCGCGGCGACCTGGGTCGCGAGCACGCCGTAGTCCATGGTGAGGGTCAGGTCGTCGGTCGCCGCGGCACGGCGCGTGTCCAGGTAGACGACGACGTCGGCCCGGAAGGTCTGGCCCTCGCGCCGCTCGTGCTCGTAGACGCCGTGGTAGCCGGTCGCGGTGATGCCGACGAGGCTGATCTGGTCGTAGGGGCGCCCGGAGTCGTCGAGGGCGGGGCCGACACCGTTGGGCTGCGTGATCACGTCGTGATGCCCTTCATCGCTGAACCTCGTCTCTGACGGTGGAGCTCGTCGGTGGTGCGTCGTTGAGCGGCGACCCACGCGGCTGCGACGCGGACCGCGTCGGCCGAGCCTTTCACTTCGTGCACCCGCACGCACCATGCTCCCGCGGCGGCGGCGAGCGCGGACACGGCTGCGGTGGCGCTGTCGCGCGCGAGCGGGGCGACCGGCTCGCCGTCCGGCCCGGCGAGCAGGTGGCCGAGGAATCGCTTCCGGGACGCCCCGACCAGCACCGGCCGGCCGAGCGACTGCAGCGCGTCGAGATGCGCGAGCAGCGGCCAGTTGCTCGCCCCGGGCTTGGCGAACCCCAGGCCCGGGTCGAGCACGATCTGATCGTCGCGGACCCCGGCGGCCCGCAGCGCGTCGAGCCGGTCCGCGAGCTCGCGGCGCACGTCCGCGACGACGTCGTCGTACTGGTCGAACGAGTCCATGACGTCCGCGTGCCCGCGCCAGTGCATCGCCACGTAGACGACGCCGGTCTCGGCCGCGGCACCGTGCATCTCGGGGTCCGCGAGCCCGCCCGAGACGTCGTTGATGATCAGCGCGCCGCGGGCGACGGCGGCGCGCGCCACGCTCGCGCGCGTCGTGTCCACGCTGACGACGGCGCCCTGCGCGGCGAGCGCCTCGATCACCGGGAGCACGCGCTCCAGCTCGATCTCGACCGGGACGCGACCGGCGTTCGGTCGGGTGGACTCCCCACCGACGTCGAGCAGGTCCGCGCCGTCGGCCAGGAGCTGCAGCCCGTGGCGCACGGCCGCACCCGGCTCGAACCAGCGGCCGCCGTCGGAGAACGAGTCCGGGGTGACGTTGACGACGCCCATGACCAGGGTGCGTCCCGCGTGCCGGAGGCGGTCGGGGAGGCCCGCCAGGAGCGGCGGGATCGGTGAAGCAGAGGCTGGCACGAGGGTCAGCCTAGGTGCCCGGCCGCAGTCACCGGCCCAGGATGAGGCTCATGGCCTCGGCCCGGGTGGCGACGTCTCTCATCTGCCCGCGCACGGCGGACGTCACGGTCCGCGAACCGGGCTTGCGGACCCCGCGCATCGACATGCACAGGTGCTCGCACTCGATCACGACGATCGCACCGGCCGGGTCGAGGAACTCGACGAGCGCGTCGGCGATCTGCGACGTGAGCCGCTCCTGCACCTGCGGGCGACGCGCGAAGACGTCGACGAGCCGGGCCAGCTTGCTCAGCCCCGCGACCCGGCCCTCGACCGACGGGATGTACCCGACGTGCGCGACGCCGTGGAACGGCACCAGGTGGTGCTCGCAGGTCGAGTACACCTCGATGTCCTTGACGAGGATCATCTCTTCGTGGCCGATGTCGAACGTGGTGCTCAGCACCTCGGCGGGGTCCATCCGCAGCCCGGCGAACGTCTCGGCGTACGCCCGGGCGACCCGTTCCGGGGTCTCGAGCAGGCCCTCGCGGTCGGGGTCCTCCCCGACCGCGATGAGCAGCTCCCGGACGGCCGCCTCGACGCGCGCATAGTCGAACGGGGGAATCGTGCTCGACGACTCCGGGACGACCACGGGAGCGCTCATCGGCTCAGTCCTGCAGCCCGTTGTCGGGGGCCGACGACGGCGGGTCCTCGGTGACGATGATGGCGCCGTGCTCCTCCTGGGCGGTGAGCGCGCCACCGGTGAGGGCCGGCGCACCCCCGTTGAGCAGAGCGCGCTCGGACGGCGTGAGGACCGGCGGCCGCTGCGACACGGCACGGTCGTCGGACGAGAGCCACACGTTGCGCTCGGGTCGCTTGGTGATCGACGCGAAGATCGGGACGAGCTCGGCCTGGTTGAGCGTCTCGTGCTCGAGGAGCTCGAGCACGAGGGCGTCGAGCACGTCGCGGTACTCGACCAGGATCGACCACGCCTCGTCGTGCGCGGCCTCGATCAGGCGACGGACCTCGACGTCGACCAGCGCGGCCACCGTCTCGGAGTACTCCCGGCCGTGACCCATGTCGCGGCCCATGAAGACCTCGCCGGAGTCCTGGCCGAGCTTGATCGCGCCGATCTTCTCGCTCATGCCGTACTGGGTGACCATCTTGCGGGCCACCTCGGTGGCCTTCTCGATGTCGTTCGAGGCCCCCGTGGTCGGGTCGTGGAACACGAGCTCCTCGGCCACGCGACCGCCGATCGCGTACGCGAGCTGGTCGAGCAGCTCGTTGCGCGTCGTGGAGTACTTGTCTTCCATCGGCATGACCATCGTGTAGCCGAGCGCCCGGCCGCGGGGGAGGATCGTCACCTTGGTGACGGGGTCCGTGTAGCGCAGCGCGGTCGCCACGAGCGCGTGGCCGCCCTCGTGGTACGCGGTGATCTTCTGCTGCGAGAGCTTCATGATCCGGGTCCGCTTCTGCGGGCCGGCCACGACGCGGTCGATCGCCTCGTCGAGCTCGTGGTTCCCGACCAGCTGGCCACCCGTGCGGGCCGTGAGCAGCGCGGCCTCGTTGAGGACGTTCGCGAGATCGGCGCCCGTGAAGCCGGGGGTGCGGCGCGCGACGGCCTCGAGGTCGACGGACGGTGCCATCGGCTTGCCCTGCGCGTGCACGCTCAGGATCTGGGCGCGGCCCTTAAGGTCGGGCGGGTCGACGGCGATCTGGCGGTCGAACCGGCCCGGGCGCAGCAGTGCCGGGTCGAGGATGTCGGGCCGGTTGGTGGCCGCGATGAGGATGACGTTGGTGTTGACGTCGAAGCCGTCCATCTCGACCAGCATCTGGTTGAGGGTCTGCTCGCGCTCGTCGTGCCCGCCGCCCATGCCGGCGCCGCGGTGACGCCCGACGGCGTCGATCTCGTCGATGAAGATGATGGCCGGCGCGTTCTGCTTGGCCTGGTCGAACAGGTCACGCACGCGTGAGGCGCCGACGCCGACGAACATCTCGACGAAGTCCGAGCCGGAGATCGAGTAGAACGGCACGCCCGCCTCGCCGGCGACCGCCCGGGCGAGCAGCGTCTTGCCGGTACCGGGCTGGCCGTACAGCAGCACGCCGCGCGGGATCTTCGCGCCGACGGCCTGGAACCGGGCCGGGTCGGCGAGGAAGTCCTTGATCTCCTGGAGCTCCTCGACGGCCTCGTCCACGCCGGCGACGTCGGAGAACCCGACCTGCGGGGACTCCTTGTTGACGAGCTTCGCCTTCGACTTGCCGAAGCTCATCACGCGCGAGCCGCCGCCCTGCATGTTGGACATGAGGAACCAGAAGATGCCCAGGATGATGACGAACGGGAGCAGCAGGCTCAGCAGGCTCGCCCACCAGGACTGGCGCGGCACCTCGGAGTTGTAGCCGCCCTTGGGGTCGGCCTTCGCGATGGCGTCGACCACGGTCTGCCCCTGGGGGACGACGTAGAAGAACTCGACGTTCTTGCCCTTGTCCTCGCCGCCCACGGAGTAGGCCTCGGTGAGGGTGAGGTTGACGCGCTGCTCGCCGTCGACGATCTTGGCCTGCTCGACCTTGCCTTGGCTGAGGAGCTGTAGACCGGCTGAGGTGTCGATCTTCTGCACGCTCGGGGTGAGCATCGTCGAGGCGCCGATCCAGAGGATCGCCACCGCCAGGACGATCCAGATCGCGGGGCCGCGGGTGAGGCGCTTGAGGTTCATGGGCGACGGGGGCGAACCCCCTGATCCCTCCAGATCGCATAGGCAGGTCGAACGTCGAAGTTACACGTTCAACCTGGCGATCCGGCCCTTTGTTCGCCCAGGGCCAAGGCGGCGTGCTCGAAGCGCGCCGCCCGAGCGGGGTTCAGTCGGCGTAGACGTGCGGCGCGAGCGTGCCGACGAAGGGCAGGTTGCGGTACCGCTCGATGTAGTCCAGGCCGTAGCCGACGACGAACTCGTTCGCGATCTCGAAGCCGACGTAGCGCACGTCGACCTCGACCTTGGCGGCGTCGGGCTTGCGCAGCATGGTCGCGATCTCGACGCTCAGCGGGGACCGGCTGCGCAGGTTCGACAGGAGCCACGACAGGGTCAGCCCCGAGTCGATGATGTCCTCGACGATCAGCACGTGACGGTCGGTGATGTCGGCGTCGAGGTCCTTGAGGATGCGCACGACCCCGGACGACTTGGTGCCGGAGCCGTAGGACGACACGGCCATCCAGTCCATCTCGATCGGGGTGTGCAGGCGTCGGGCCAGGTCTGCCATGACCATGACCGCGCCCTTGAGCACACCCACCAGCAGAAGGTCCTTACCCGCGTAATCGGCGTCGATCTGAGCCGCGATCTCGTCGAGACGGGCGCCGAGGCGCTCCTCCGAGATCAGGACCCGCTCGAGGTCGTCGCCCATGTCCGCAGCGTCCACCGTCTTGGCTCCTCAGTCGTGGGGGGTGATGAAGGTCAGACTGCCACATGCGCGGAGCACCCCGATCCGGCCGGGCAGCGCGACCGGACCCTGGCCGTGCCAGGCGGTCACGAGCGCGTCCATCGCGAGCACGTGCGAGCGGTGCAACGAGCCCGGCGGGCAGCCCGCGTCGATCGCCGCGACCCGCAGAGCGCGATGGCGCAGCGCGGCCAGGGCGGCCGCCAGCGGCGCGACCGACAGGGGAGCACCGGCGAGGGGCCCGACGGCGCGGTGCGCCTCGGCGCGCGCGACGGCGACCAGCTCGGCCGCGAGGGCGTCGAGCGCGTCGGCATCGTCGCGGAGCTGGTCGGCGCTGCGCGCGAGCGCCACCGCGACGCCAGGACCGAGGACGTCCTCGAGCACCGGCAGGACGTGCCGCCGGACCGCACTGCGGCGCGGCGCGGGGCCGTCCGTACGCTCCTGGCCGGCGTTGGTCGGGTCGTGCCACGGCTCGAGGCCGAGCGCAGCGCACGCCGCAAGCGTGTCGGCCCGGCGCAGCCCGAGCAGCGGACGTCGGAACACACCGCGCCGCGCGGGCATGCCGGCGAGCGACCGCGCACCCGAACCGCGCGCCAGCCCGAGCAGCACCGTCTCGGCCTGGTCGTCGAGCGTGTGGCCGAGCAGCACGGTCGGCGCCCCGAGCTCGGCGGCGACCTCCTCGAGCGCGCCGTAGCGGGCCTCGCGGGCCGCACCTTCGGGGCCGCCGACCCCGCCGACGGCGACCCGCACGACCCGCACCGGGTCCAGGCCGAGGAGCGCGCACGCGGCCCCGGCGTCGTCGGCCACCGGCCCGCTGCCCGGCTGGAGCCCGTGGTCGACGACGACCGCCCCGGCCCGCAGCCCGAGCCGCGGCGCGACGAACGCCGTCGCCGCCGCGAGCGCGAGCGAGTCCGGCCCGCCCGAGCAGGCGACGAGCACCAGCGCACCCGATGGCAGGTCCCCGAGCGCGGCGCGCACCGCGAGCCTGGCGGCGGCGACCGCCGGCGCCGGGCCGCTCACGGCGCGTCAGCCATGGACGCGACGTACCCAGGCGCGCGGGTCGCCGATCTCCCGTGGCAGGGGCAGAGCCTGCGGCGAGGACCACACCGCGTTCAGGCCGTCCTGGCCGACCGCCCGGGTCACGCTGCGGACGAACTTCGCGCCGTCGCGGTACTGCGCCAGCTTGAGGTCGAGCCCGAGGAGCCGGCGCAGCACCCGGTCGACCGGGCCGTGCGTCCCGGCGGTCGCGCGGCGCGCCTCGAACCGGGCACGGATCCGGCGCACGGTGGGCACGACAGCGGGGCCCACCGCGTCCATCGCGACGTCGGCATGCCCCTCGAGCAGGGCCATCACAGCCCCGACCTCCTCGAAGACCAGTCGCTGCTCGGGTCGCAGGAGCCCCTCGAGGCCGACGGCGTCGTCGTCCCCACGCAGGGTCTTGGCCACCGTGGTGGCGAGCGCCCGGGCCCGGCGCGCGTCGGCGTGGTCGCCGTCGCTCGCGAGGTCCGTGATCAGCTCCGCCGAGCGCGCGCGCAGGTGCCCCGAGAGCCAGGGCGCGGCGGCGAACTGCAGGGCGTGGGTCTGCTCGTGCAGCGCGACCCACAGCCGGAAGTCGGCGGGGTCGACGCCGAGCGCGCGCTCGACCTGGAGCACGTTCGGCGCGACCAGCAGGAGCCGACCCCGCACGGTCCCGTCCGGTCCGGCCGCGAGCGTGAACGGGTCGAACTGGCCGAGCACCTTGCCGGACAGGACGGCGAGCACTGCGCCGGCCTGCGCCGCTCCCGCCAGCCGCGTGGCACGGGAGGGCACCTTGGCACCCTGGCGGACGCCGACCGCGGCGGTGAGGGTCGCGAGCAGCTCGGTGTTCGCGCGCGCCCATCCGGACCGGTCGACCACGAGCACCCGGGAGACCCCCGCCACGGCCGGGTCGGAGCCGTCGGCCGGCACCATCGACGTGATCCGGGCCACGTGCCCGGCGGCGACGGCGGCAGCGCGGCGCAGGTCGACGACCAGGGCCGTCGCCTCGGCGCGGTCGGTCGGCGGCCCGGGCGTCACGAGCCGGTCGGCGAACCGCGCGGCGACGGGCCAGTCCACGGGGGCGTAGTCGGTCATCGGGCCACGGTAGTCGTCAGGAGCAGCCGCAGCCCGCGAGCTGGTCGACGAACGCGTCGATCGCGACGCGCGGTGCGTACTGCCCGCCGACCGGGGTCTGATCAGCCAGGACGACGAACTCGAGCTGCCGCCCGTCGACGGTCACGACCGTCCCGGCGAGCGAGGTCACGCCCGGGAGGCTGCCCGTCTTCGCCCGGACCAGGCCGCGCGCCGGCGGCGAGGGGAACCGGTCGCTGAGCGTCCCGCGCAGGCCCCCGATCGGCAGGTCGATCGCGATCGGGCGCAGCTCGGAGTGCTGACCGTCGGTGATGAGCCCGAGCAGGCCGAGGAGCGTCCGGGCCGGCAGCGCGGAGCCGGCCGCGAGCCCGCTCGTGTCGACCAGGCGGGCGCCGGTCGTGTCCACGCCGAGCTGCTGGGCGCGCGCCACGACGGCGTCGGTCGCGCCGCCGAAGCTCCCGGGCAGACCGGCGTCGATCGCCACGAGCCGCCCGACGACCTCGGTGATCGTGTTGTCGGACGTGGTGAGGAAGTACGCGACGACCTGCGCCATCGGGGCCGACTCGACCGAGCCGAGCGCGAGCGCGTCCCCGGTCGCGGTGACCCGGGCGGGCTTCCCCGTGACCGTGATCCCCTCCGCGGCCAGCGCCGTCGCGAAGGCCGCCCCGGCGGCGAGCGACGGATCGGCCTGACGCTGCGGGTACTCGACGTCGTCCCGCAGCGCCGCGATCTTGACCGCCAGGGCCGTGACCGGGGCGACGAAGCCGTTCGACAGGTAGGTCGCATCCCAGGCGGGGCTGACCGCAGGACCCGAGAACAGCGTGTCGTCCACCCCGAGGGTCACCGTGGTCGTGCCCGCCAGGGTGAGCGCCCGCGCCGCCTGGCGCGCGAGGTCCGCCAGGCCGGCGTGCCCGTTGACCTTGGCCGGGTCACCCTCGCCGGCCGCGAGCATCATGTCGCCGCCGCCCACGAGCACGATCTGGTCCGCCGACCCGCGCACCACCCGGGTGGTGATCGTCGCGTCGCCGCCCAGCGCGCTCAGCGCGGCCACGGCGGTCACCAGCTTGGCCGTCGACGCGGGCGTGTGCGGGGTCTCGTCGTCGTGCCGCGCGAGGACCTCCCCGGTCAGCTGGTCGGCGACGACGACGCCCGCCGAGGGTCCGATCCGCGGGTCGCTCGCGAGCGCGTCGACCAGCGCGGTCAGCCGCTCCGCGGTCGGCAGGGGGGCGTCGGCCGCCAGCGCGGGCAGCACCGGGGCGAGCGCGGGCGCGGTGACCGCGCCGGGCGCCGTCGGGAAGGGTGCGGGCGGCGCCGGGACCGGGGCGAGCGTGACCAGACCCGGCACGACGTCGTACGCGTCGGCGGTCAGGTACGCGCCCCCCGAGAGCGCGACGACGAGGACACCGATGCCGATCGCGCGCGTGACGCTGCTCATCGGAGTCCTTTCAGGTCACCAGTGGGCACATGGGCGCCCGTCGGTGGGCCACAATAGTTCCCTGGCACCACCGGTGGGCCGCAGGACAGTTGGCCGCCACCGTCACATTCGTCGTCCCGGTCGGCCGCACCTCGCGGAGGCACCGGGACGCGCCATGCGGAGGAGAACTGTGGAGTTCGACGTCACGATCGAGATCCCGAAGGGTCAGCGCAACAAGTACGAGATGGACCACGCGACCGGGCGGATCCGCCTTGACCGCATGCTGTTCACCTCGACCCGCTACCCCGACGACTACGGCTTCATCGACGGCACGCTCGGCGAGGACGGCGACCCGCTGGACGCGCTCGTGCTCCTCGAGGAGCCCACGTTCCCCGGCTGCCTGATCCGTTGTCGCGCGCTCGGCATGTTCCGCATGCGCGACGAGGCCGGCGGCGACGACAAGGTCCTCTGCGTGCCGTCGGGCGACCAGCGCGCCAGCTGGCGCCAGGACATCGACGACGTGTCGGACTTCCACCGGCTCGAGATCCAGCACTTCTTCGAGGTCTACAAGGACCTCGAGCCCGGCAAGTCCGTCGAGGGCGCCCACTGGGTCGACCGCGCCGCCGCCGAGGTAGAGATCCAGCGCAGCCGTCAGCGCGCGATCGACACGGGCTACTACGCGCACGAGCACTGACTCGCGTCACCCGCACGACCCACGAACCAGGAGTAGTGGTTGCCGACAACACGGCAACCACTACTCCTGGTTCGTCTGGTTTCGGCTGCTCGGGCTCGCTACGGGCGGCCGGCGTAGGTCATGGTGCTGGCCCAGCGGCCGTTCATCGAGGTCAGGCGACTCAGCACGCCGGGCCTCGCGGCCTCGATGATCTGGCCGCCGCCGGCGTAGAGCGCCACGTGGTAGACGCTCGTCGGGTCGGACGGGTTGTCGCCCCAGAAGATCAGGTCACCCGGGCGCAGCTCGTTGTAGCTGATCTTCTGCACTGCTGCGTACTGCGAGCGGGACGTCCGCGTGATGTTCAGTCCGGCGGCCAACCACGCCTGGCTGGTGAGGCCCGAGCAGTCGTAGGAGTCCGGTCCGGTCGCGCCCCAGACGTACTCCAGGCCCAGCTTGCCGCTGGCCCAGGCGACGGCGGCGGCGCCCTTGCCGGCAGAGCCGCGTGAGCTCCCGGTCGTCGGCGGGGCGGACGGGGTGTCGGTCGTCGGGGTCGGGGTAGGGGTCGGAGCGGGCGCCGGTGCCGGAGCCGGAGCCGGGGCCGGGGCCGGGGTGTTCGGGGTGGCGGGAGTGGCGGGGGTGGCGACGGGCGGAGCGACGGGGGCGGCGACGGGGGCGGCGACGGGCGTCGCCGTCGGCCGCGTGCTGCCCGACGGCGTCGGGGGTGCGGTCCGCGCAGCCTGCGCGGCTGCGCTCGCCCGCGCGGCCCGATCCGCGTCGATCTGGTCCTGGCGGGCCCGCTCGATCTCGGCAGTCGTGCTGCGCGCCGCAGCGAGCTGGACGATCAGTGCCTCGCGCTGGACCTCAGCGGCAGCGACGGCGGCGTCGGCGTCGGCCTGGGCCTGGTTGGCGGCGGCGAGGGCGTCCTCGGCGGCCGTGGCGGTGGCGGCACTCTCGGTCACGGCCGCGTCGGCACGCGAGCTGAGCGTGTCGGCCACGAGCGTCGACGCGCGGAACTGCTGGACCGCGCGGTCGGCCTTGGCGCCCACGCGACTCAGGGCGGTGCTGCGCTCGACGACCTCGTCGAAGCCGTCTGCGGACAAGAAGGTCTGGACACCGTCGATCGCGCCGCCCGAGCGGGCCGCCGCCAGGGCGATCGCGACGAGCGTGCGGCGGGAGGTCTCCATCTGGGCGTTGGCCGACTCGGACAGGACACCCGCCCGGGTCGCAGCCTCCGCGGCGTCGATCCGATCCTGCTCGGCGCGGACATAGTCCTCGCCCGCGGTCGCGGCGGATGCAACGGCCACGTCGCGGGCGGCGCTCTGCTGGGCGAGCTGGACCTCGATGTCGGCGACCGCGCTGACCCCGACGGCGACGGCGCTGCGGGCGGCCTGGAGCGCCTGGTCGGACGGGTCCGCGGGATCGGCGGCCGACGTCGTGGCCGGTCCCAGCGCGATCAGCAGCCCGACCGCGAGCGCCGACAGGGAGGCGCGCGTGCGTGCACGAGTGGGGGTCACGCCGGTGCTCCTTGGGCGATGCCGCGCGCTTCTGCGCGCGAGCCTGAGGTGCACGCTACCCACAGGGATCACTCCAGTGCACACGAACCCCACCAGTCGCAGTAGTCACACCGTTGTGATTCGGGAGCGACTACCCAAATCGACCGCCGACCTCGGCGGGAGCCGGTTGACCAGCACGCGAGCAGCGAGTCTTGGTGATTCAGACGCCCGATCGACGACCCGTGGCGCTTCAATCAGATCGGCTCCGGTCGATGAGGACAGTGGTGCACCGCGCGCCGCCGCACGGCCCTGCCGGGCCGAGCCGGGCGGGCTCGGGGCATCGCCACGTCGGGGCCCCCGGCCGCGCAGGAGGTCCGATCGCCATGACGCTCACCGTGCGCCTGACCGCGATCGCGGTGGGCTCCGTGCTGCTCGTCGGCGCTCCGGTGGCCGCCGCCACTGCCGGACCAGGCGGGATCGGCCCGGTGCCGACGACGCTCGCCGTCACGCCGTCCTCGGGGCCCGCGTACCGCGCCGTGACGATCACGGTGGTGGCGGCACGTGGCGGCGACGCCTCCGGGACGACGCGAGGTGCTGTCACGATTCGGGACGGAGCGTCACTCCTCGCGCGAGACGTCCCGCTCGTCGACGGTCAGGCAGCCGTCACGACGAACGCGCTCGGGCCGGGACCGCACCAGATCACCGCCGAGCTCACCGGTGCCGCCCGCGCAGCGCGCCCGGTCTCCGGTCCCGTCCTCGCCGCGTTCGACGGCGCGGCGGCGAGCGCGGACACGACGGTGGTGCTGACCATCCCGCCGGGCTCGCTCACGATCACGAGCGCGGCCGCGTACCGGCCCCGCCTCGCCGACATGGTCATCACCGACACGCGTCCCGGGAACCTTGGCTTCACCGCGTCGGTGGTCGCAGGCCCGATGCTCGATCGTTCGGGGGGCGAGTACGCCGGCGCGCGCGCCGGGCTGGTGCACCTGTCGGCCGACCAGGTGCCCGGAAACGCGTTGCGGGCGCGAGACGTGCGCGTCAACGACATCCGACCGGGATCGCCTGGCCTGGGAGCACCGCGAGGCTTCGCCCGTTACCCCGCGGGGCTGTCCACGGGAAGTGCGCACGTCCAGGGCACCCTCGCCGTCAGGGGACTTCCCGCTGCCGTGCGGGGCGAGCGCCTGCGGACCACGCTCACCTTCACCGTCATGTGACGTCCCGGTCCCGCCCTGGCGCCGACGCGGCCCGTCGGGCGTGCTACCCGAAGCGACCGCCGACGTAGGCCGCGGTCCGCTCGTCCTGCGGATTGCCGAACATGGAGCCCGTGTCACCGTGCTCGACGATGACGCCGGGGGTGCCTTCCGCCGCCAGGAAGAACGCGCACTGCTGCGACACGCGCGCGGCCTGCTGCATGTTGTGGGTCACGATGACG
Source organism: Pengzhenrongella phosphoraccumulans (assembly GCF_045689905.1). Classification (NCBI taxonomy): domain Bacteria; kingdom Bacillati; phylum Actinomycetota; class Actinomycetes; order Micrococcales; genus Pengzhenrongella; species Pengzhenrongella phosphoraccumulans. The sequence continues at coordinate 1,493,749 of NZ_CP144210.1, forward strand.
ATCGTCACCTCGCGGGCCAGCTCGGTCATGGTCTCCTCGATGACGCGAGTCGACGTCGGGTCGAGCGCCGAGCAGGGCTCGTCCATCAGCAGAACCCGGGGGCGGACGGCGAGCGAGCGAGCGATGCACAGGCGCTGCTGCTGACCGCCCGACAGTCCTCCGCCGAGCGCGCCGAGCCGGTCGCGGACCTCACGCCACAGGCCGGCCTTGATCAGCGACTCCTCGACCAGCTGGTCCTTCGCCGCCGACGACACGCGCACGCCGGTCAGCTTGAGCCCCGCGAGCACGTTCTCGCGGATGCTCATGGCGGGGAACGGGTTGGGCTTCTGGAAGACCATGCCGATGTCACGGCGCGCCTGGGTGAGCTTGCGGCTCGGGTCGTAGACGTCCTGGCCGTCGAGCAGGACCTCCCCCGCCATCGACGCGGACGGCACCAGCTCGTGCATGCGGTTGAGGATCCGCAGGAAGGTCGACTTGCCGCAGCCCGACGGGCCGATCAGCGCCGTCACCTGGCCCGCCGGCATCGTGAGCGACACCCGGTCGAGGACCTGGTGCTTCGCGAACCACGCCGAGATCGACTGGGCCTGGAGCTCGGCGAGGCCCTGCGGCTCGAAGGACGGCGGCCCGGCCTGGCGGGCCGGCTCCGGCCGGTCGAGCACGGCGGTGGCGGTGGCGCGAGACGGACGGCTGCGCGTCGGCTCACCGCTCGCCGTGGCGAACGGGTTCGCGGCGACAGGCGGCATCGTGACCGTCAGCCCGGCGCTCGGGTCCGACGCGTGCTGCGGGGTCGACTGGCCCTGCGGGTCGGTGTTGCTCATGCGATGAGTCCTCTCCCTCGACGTGCGAGGAGGTAGTTGCGACCCAGCAGCCCGAGGGCGCCGGCGCTGCCGGCACCACCGAGACCGACCAGGGACCACTGGGCGGGCGTGAGACGGCGGGCCCCGCCCGACCACACCAGGTCCGGGGCCTGGTCCGGCTCCGAGACGATGACGGGGACGGCGTTCGAGCCGCCGTCGGGCTCGGGCACGGCCGGGGCGATCGCCGGCTCGACCTCCGAGCCCGCGGCGGGGGCGGTCCGCGGCCGGGTGGGCTGACCGCTCGCGCCGCTGCCGCTCGGGCCGGTGCCCGACGACGCGAGCGCCGACGGTGAAGGGACCGTGAGCTGGAGCGTCTCGTCGACCACGACGGGGGCCGGTGGCTCGACGACCCCAGCCACCGTCGCGGCCGAAGGCGCGACGGCCTGGGCGGCCGGGGCGGAGGCGAGGAACAGCCCGGAGCCGAGGACCAGGACCGCGAGCACGGTCAGCACCGGACCGACGGCCTGCGCCTCGGAGCGCGTCGGCTGCCCAGCGGCATCGGCGGAAGCGGTGGCCGAGAGGCGCCGCCACAGCTCCTCGCCATCCCGGCGACGCTGACGCGTGCGACGCACGACGAACCAGGCCAGAGCCGCGGCGAGGAGCACGACGGCGAGTCCCGTCCAGGACACGACGACGAACGTGCCGCTCGCGGTGCTCGACACGAGCGGGATCTCGGTGTCGGGGCCCGGAGCAGCAGCCATGTCGACGTCCACCACAGCCGTGACGAGCCCGATCGGTGCCACGCCCGCGAGCAGCGAGCGCACCGTGAACGACTGGCCCGGAAGGACCTCTTGGGTGTCGACGGCCACCCCCGCGGCCAGCTGCACGCCGAACGGGCCGGTCACCCGGATGCGGGGCTTGCCGACGATCTTCACGTTGCCCGTGTTGACGACCTCGTAGGAGACCTCGGTCGGCGCCGGCGCGAAGGGCACCCAGCTCCCCGTGGTGCTCGCGTGCACGGAACGCACCTCGAGCGAGGGCGTGAGCTCACCGGGTACGCGCACGTTGAGGCGCACCGCCACGCGCGTGTCGAGCAGGACGCCGTCGGCCGTCGGCGCCGGGTTGACGAGGGAGACGACCACGCCCCCGGCATGGTCGCCCGGGGCGGCCTCCCCCGGCACGGTCACCGTGAAACCGACGACGGCGGTCGACAGCGCCGCGACCGTCACCGTGGGGGCGTCGGTCGTGACCCACAGGCCGACGTCGGTCGGGGCTGCGGCCGCCGCCCGGAGGTCGTACCCGCCGGTGGGGGTGTTGTAGGCATCGGCACCGTAGACGGCGAACGTCTGCTCGACGGTCGAGGCGTTGGCCACGATCACCCGATCGGAGACCGAGGCCGACGGCCCGGCCTGCAGCTCGAACCGGGTGCGGCCGTCCTGCGCTCCGGCGGCGTCAGCGGGACTGGCGGACCAGGCCGCCGTGGCGTCGTCCGCCACAGCGGCCTGGCCCAGAGACAGGCCGAGCGTTCCTGCCGCCACGAGGGCCGTGAGGGCGGCTCGCAGGATGCGGCGGCTTACCAGGTGGGTCATGAGAGGTGCTCCGACTCAGGCTCGACGGGTCGTGGTGCGGTGGACTGGTCAGCCGCCGATGAGGGTGACCGTGATCGTCGAGGTGTAGCTGCCCTCGGCGGTCGTGGCCGGGATGGCCAGGTTGAGCGCGGCACCCAGGGAGCTCGTGCCCCGACCGCTCGCGATCGACTTGCCGAGCAGCTGGCTCGAGCCGAGGCCCGTGCTCGTGGCGCTGTCGAGGAACGACGCGATCGAGGGACCCGACTGGACGTTGAGCAGGCTGCCGGCGTCCGGGGTCTTGCTCGTCGACGGGGTCCAGCCGAGGTACTTCGCACCGACGGTTCCGCCCGTGCCGCTGAAGTCCGAGGCCTGGACGTTGACCTGCCAACCGGTGAGCAGGTCGTCGCGACGCGTGTCCGCGACGGTGAGCCCCGGCAGGGCGGCGGTGGCCGTCACGCGGGTGTTGCCGGCGTCACGCGCGCCGGTGAGGGCGACGGTGGGGCTGGCCGGCGCGCTGAGCGTGAGGCTGCCCGGTGCACCGAGCGGTGCGGCGGGGACGGTGAGCGTCACCGTGATGTTGCCGGTCCCCGCCTGCGTGCCCACCGTGAAGGTCTGCGGAGCGGCGTCGGAAGCTCCGAACGCCGCGGGGCTGGTCGGCACGAAGCTCGCGTTGTACGAGTGGTTGCCGATCGCGGGAGCGGTCACCGTGAACGCGGCGGTCCCGCCGGCGACGGCGACGGTCGCGAGGTCCGTCGTCCCCTCCCGGAAGATCACGCTGCCGGCGGCGCTCGGGGCCACGGTGGCGGTGAGGACCAGGTTGGCCCCCGAGGCCGCCGCACCGAGCGTCGTGGTGGTCGCGACGGCGCCGGTCGAGGCGAGTGCAGGCGGCGTCGGGACCGACCAGGTGCCGGCGGAGGTGTTGCCGACGACCGTCAACGTCGTCTCGAAGTACCCGGTGGGGACCCCGGCGGCGTCCGCGCAGGTGAACGTCAGGGGAAGGACCCCGGTCCCGCCCTGGGCGAGCACGTAGGCGGCGACCTTGGCCGACGTCATCGGGTTGGAGTTCCCGGCGTTGTACGAACGCCCCTTCGAGTCGACCGTCACCGCGCCTGCATTGAACTGGACCTCGTCCCAGTTGACGGCGTCGACCCCAGGCTGGGGGATGCGCACGCGGGAGAAGTTCTGCGCCGTGCCCGCCGGGCAGGTGGCGTCCACGGCGATCGTCGACCACGGGCGGGTCGCGTTCGAGCCGGAGCTGACGACGTTCGCGTTGGTCGCGTTGTCGAGCGTGACCGTCTTGCTGTTGAACAGGTAGATCGTTCCCGGCAGCAGCGGCCCGTTGTCGGCGGCAGAGGCGGAGCCCGCCGTCGCGACGGCCAGTCCGGTGAGGATCATCGAGCTGGCGGCGACAGCGGCCAGGGTCTTGGTGAGGCGCATGTGAGCGGTCCCTTCCGGGGTTTCGTTCGGCACGTGGACTACTGCCGCGGACCGAGGATGTCTGAATTGTGTGAATAGCGATCGGCGGCATGGTGTCCGCAGGACGAAGGCGCGGCGCCTGCCTCGCCTCGAACGGCTGCCGCTCAGGACCGGTCGGCGCCCACGGGCTCGACCTCCTTGCGGTCGGGACCCGAACCGGCGCGCTCCGCAGCGCTCGCCCGTGCGATCCGTCGGGCGTTGCGGCGGTTCTTGCGTCGGCGGACACGGATCGCCCGGTAGGCCACGGCACCGATCACCAGGCCGAGGGCCGCGAGGACGATCCACGGGATCGCCGCGACGACGGTCGTCGCGGTGACGGTGCCCACGCCGGGGTCGCTCCCGGCCGTCGGTGCCACGGCCCGCGCCGAGACGACGACGGACTCGTACCCGAGCGCCCAGACGTCCGCAACGGTGGTGGTGACCCGCACCTCGCCGCCCGGCAGGATCTCGTCGGCACGCTCACCGACCGCGCCGCGCCCCAGCAGCCCGAACGCGCCTGCGACGTGCACCGACGGCTCGACCGCGAGCCGGACGTTCCCGGTGTTGCGCACCGTATAGCTGACCCTCATCGCGCCAGGTCCCACCGCGGCGCCGGCCCGGTAGGTCGCCGTGACGTCGACGACCTCCAGCCCCGGCGCGAGCTCGCCCTCGACCCGGATGTACACCCGCGCGGCGACCCGCTGCTCCAGCGCGATGCTGGGCGCGTTCTCGCCGCCCTGCCCGACGGTGACCAGCGAGGCGACGATGCCGCCGAGATGGTCCCCTGGCTCGGCGTCGGCCGGGACGGTGATCGAGAACGGCACGATCGTGTAGCCGAGGCCGGTCTCGACCGACTGCGCGGGGACCTGCACCGTGGCAGCGGCGTCGACGGCGATCCAGGCGCCCGCACCCGTGGTCTCCTGGTCCCGCGCGGTGACTGCCAGGCCGCCGTCGGCCATCAGGACGTCACCGCTGTACACGTCGAGGTCGATCGGCGTCACGGCCTGGTTGATGATCGCGACGTGGTCGTAGATCACCGCTCCGGGCCCCGCGCTGTAGCTGAGGAACGCCCGCGCGTCCGGGCGCTCCAGGCCGGCCGGGCCGATCCCGAACGAGGCCAGGGCCGGCCCGTCCGCCGGCGACGGGCTCGCGGCGAGAGCGGGCTGGGCGGCGAGGGCGGCGGCCGACAGCGTGACGGCGCCGACGACGACCGCTCGGCGAAACGCGGCTCGGCCAAACGCGGCGTGACGAGCGTGGTTGAGCATCGTGGATGACTCCCTGAGATCCCTGGTGAGGAGGCGGGCACGAGTCCCGCGAACGTGCAACGGCTTCGGGGAGGTGGGGCGACAGGCGCCCCACCTCCCCTCAGACCGTGGACCGGATCAGACGGCGGTGAACGTCACCGTCGCGGTGTACAGGCCCGGCGTCACCGAGGTCGGGACCCCGTCGATGCCGAAGACCCCGGCGAGGTTCGCCGTGCCGATCGGGGTGCCCGCGGCGTGCTGCGCGAACACCTTGGGCGTGGCGAGGCCGGCGGTGAACGGCGCGTTGTTCGTCAGGACCAGGTCGGTCGCCAGGAGCGCGTTGCCCGCGACCTGGGTCGCAGCCAGGCCGGTGAGGCCCGCGTACTGGCCGCCGAAGCTGCCACCCGTCGCATTGGTGAACGCCCCGGAGACGACCGAGGCGGTGAAGCCGAGGTTCCCGGCGCGCGTGTCCGTGATCACGATGTCCGTGAACGGGGCCGAGGCGGAGTAGGTCGAGTCGGCCGCGTCCAGGAGAGCCACCCCGAGGTTCAGGGGGCGGTCGGGGTGTACGGCGTCGTCAGCGTGATCGCGCCCTGCGGGATCGTGACGACCACGGTCTGCTCGTCCACAGCACCCTCGAGCACGTAGGTCGCCACCACGGCGGCCGAGGTCGAACTCGTGTAGGGAGCGGTACCGACGAACTCGGCCACCAGGTTGTGAGCACCTGCGGCGAGGACGTTGGTCGTGAACGGGGCGACGACCCCGGCGACGCACGGCGACGTGCCGAGCGTGACGGCGCCGTCCTTGAAGCTCACCGAGCCGTTCGCCGCGCCGAGCGAGGCGGTGACGGTCGGGGTGAGGATGACCGCCTGGTACGCGGCACCGGCGACGGCCGAGACGGCGAGGACCGTGGTGGTCGATCGCGGCGCGACGGCCGTGACGGTCACCGAGAACGGCGCACCGGTGCTGGGGCCGTAGGTCGCGTCACCCGAGTAGACGGCGGTGACCGACCGCGTGCCGACCGCGAGGGCCGACGTCGTGAGGACGGCGCTCCCGGCGGCGACCGGAGCCGAGCCGAGCGAGACGGCGCCGTCGCGGAACTCGACCGTGCCGGTCGCGGCGACGGGCGTGACGGCAGCGGTGAGGGTGATCGGCGAACCGACCTCGACGCTGCTCGCGCTCGCCGAGACGGCAACCGTCGTGCCGATTCCCGCCAGGGCGGCCGGGGCCGGGACGGACCAGGTGCCGGCGGACGTGCTGCCGACGACGGTGAGGGTCGTGGCGAAGTAGCCGGTGGCGTTGCCCCCGGCGTCCGCGCAGGTGAACGTCAGGGGGAGCGTCGCGGTGCCGCCCTGCGCGAGCACGTAGGCGGCGACCTTCGCCGAGGTCATCGGGCTGGAGTTCGTCGCGTTGTACGAGCGGCCCGCTGCGTCGACCGTGGTCGCGGTGCCGTTGAACTGGACCTCGTCCCAGTTGAGCGGGTCCACCCCGACCTGGGGGATGCGCACGCGGGAGAAGTTCTGTGCCGTGCCGGCGGGGCAGACCGCGTCGACCGCGATCGTCGACCACGGGCGGGCCAGGTTGGTGCCGGCCGTGACGATGTTGGCGTTCGTCGCGTTGTCCAGCGTGACCGTCTTGCTGTTCAGCAAGTAGATGGTTCCGGGCAGCAGCGGACCGTTGTCGGCGGCCGAGGCGGAGCCGGCCGTCGCGACGGCCAGTCCGGTGAGAAGCAGGGAGCCGGCCGCGAGCGCGGCGAAGGGCTTGAGGATGCGCATGAGGGGTATCTCTCTCGTCCGAGGAGGCAGGGGGTCAGTTGATGGTGAAGTTCGTGACCGCGGCCGTCGTGCTGACCTGGGTGCCGCACGCGCCGCCATCGATCGGCGAGGCGAGCTGGTCGAGGCCGGCAGCCTTGATCAGGCCCGTGGCCGAGGAGCTGCAGAGGAAGCCGTCGGAGCCGAAGACGTTGGAGACGTACGCCTTGCTGGCGTCGGTGCCGCGAACGACGTTGTAGACCGCGCGTGACGCGAGGAAGCTCGTGCCGCCGTCGGACGCCGTCCCGGTCTCGATGCGGACGAGGCCGGTCGCGTTCGCGAACCCGGCCCGGCCGATGGAGAACGGCGCGACGGCGTTCGGGCTGGCCGTGAACACCGACGGGTCGTGCTCCTGCACGGCCACCACGGAGCTGCCGAGCACGACGGCGGTGCCGCCGTTGGCCGCCTTGAGCTGCGCCTCGAAGAACGAGCGCGTGCCCGAGCCGGCCTGCGGGATCATCGGGACGATGACGCCGGCCGAGCCACCGATCTGGTTCCAGTTGGTGACGGCGCCCGAGTAGATCGAGACGACCTGCGCGAGGCTGATCGCGGCGGGGGCGTTGGTCGCCTGCGCCGACACGGCGATCGCGAGCTTGTCGAGGCCGAAGGGGTATGCCTTGAGGCTGGCGGTGACCTCGGCGGCGCTGAGCGCCGAGGAGGAGCGAGCGAAGTCGACGGCCGTGTTGTTCGTGGCCCCGAACAGCAGCGCCTTGCCGGCACCCGATCCGTCGGGGCGGACGATCGGCGTGGTGCCGGACTTGAGCGTGATGGTGTCGTGGATGTTCGCGTCGCTCGTCGGGACGGACGGGTTCAGCGCATTGAACGACACGAGCCGCGCGTTCGCGCTCGAGTTGTAGCCCGGGCTGAAGGTCGCGCCGATCTTCACGCCGTCAGCGGCGTAGTTGAGGGCGTACTGGATCGTGTCCGACCCGACGCCGACGACGTCGCGCGTCTGCGGCGCGAAGTCGGCCGACGCGGAGGACGCGCCGGCGAGCGAGATGGCGCCGGTCAGCAGAACTGCTGCAACGGTCGCAACCTTCGTGCGCTTCATGGGGAGCCTTTCGAACAGGGTTGAGGGGCCGAGATCTCGACCCGGGATGAACCCTCCTGGAGCGGGGCAAACAGCCCACCGTCGAACGGTGAACGCAGGACGACCTCGGTCTAGCCCAGGGATTGCGCGCCCCGGCTCGCCCGGGCGCGCCGCCTCAGATGAGGTTGGGCAGCAGCTGCACGAGGACGTCCGTCGTCCACCACGCGAGGGCGACCAGCACCGGCGCCGCGAGCACCCACAGCACCCGCATCGGCAGCCGACGACGCACCAGGACGATCCCGACGGCCGAGAGCAGGAGCGCCTGGAGCGCGAGCGCGAGCATCGGCAGCACAGACAGGTCGCCCTGCAGGGCCTTCTCGGACTCCGGCACCGCGCCAGGCCGGCCCGCGGGCCCGACGACGGCCGCGCCTTGGAGCGTGGCGTCGACATAGACAGCACTCGTCGGGGTCACCGCCGCGAGGACGCCCTCGCCCTCGGCGGTGACCAGCGTCAACCGGCTGCCGCCGGTCGCCAGGGCGGTCGGCATCGGGTCGCCGCCGCGCCGGACGCCGTCGACCCGGTACACGAACACGCCCTGCCCGGTGGTGACCTGGATCCCGTCGCCGGGACGCAGGGAGGTGATCGACCGGAACGGCCCGCCATAGGCGAGGGCCCGGCCGTAGACGAGCGAGACGCCGACCTGGCCCGGCAGAGCGGTGTCGCGCCGGTGTCCCGGCCCGGACAGCAGGTCGCCGGCGGCGGTGCCCTCGACGACGACCTGTTCACGACCGAGCGTCGGGATCGACAGGATGGCCACGGGGGCGCCGGGCTCGATCGCCCCGCCCGTCGGCGCGGTCTGCGCAGCGAGCTGTTGGCGCAGCTCGCCGTAGAGCAGGTGCTGGGCGCGAGCCTGCTCGAGACCGCTCAGCCCGAGCACCTGGATCAAGAACCAGGCGCACAGCGCCGCGACCGTGACCAGGGCCCAGATCCCGGTGGACGCGCCAGCCGGCACCGGCGGGCGCGGGAGCGGCGGGCGCCGGGGCCGGATCCCGCCGTTGGCGCGCCGACCGGAGGTCGAGTACGGGTCGACCGGGGCGGCCGTGGCCGCGCGCGTGGGCGCGAGGGCGGCGCCGGTCGGCTCTTCGAGCACCTCGACGGTCATGAGCGGGGCCTCCGGGTTGAGATCTGGCGAAGCACTGGTGCGCCGACGAGTCCCAGCGCGCCGACACCGAAGACAGCAGGCAGCGTGGCGCCCGCGAGTCCCCCGAGCCGAGGAGCATCCGTGCTGGCCGAGGGGGCGGCGGCACTCGCGGCCGGACCGTCGGGCGCGGGCTCACCCGCCGTCGTCAGGGGCGAGACGACGGGCGGCGAGACCAGCGGCGCAACGAGGGGGTTCGAGACCTCGGTCGCACCCGGCGCGCTGGGCGGCGCGAGGACGCTGGTCGGCACGACAGTCACCCCCATCGGGCCGGCCTGGGCATCGATGGCGTCGGCGACCTTGCGCGCACTCGTGTAGAGCGCAGCCGTCGCGCCGGTCGACGTGATCGGGAGGTAGCCGTCCGGCAGCTGCCCGATCGCGGTGCCCTGACGCTGGCCCTCCGTCGTCGCCACCTGGATGAACTGCGCGACCTGACCCGCCGTGCCCGCGTTCAGGCCCGTGAGCGCCGCGACGACGTTGACGGCCATCGTGCCCGGATAGGCATCGGCGTGGGTGCGCAGGACAGCCTGATCGAGCACGAACGGCATCCCGGGCGCCGACTGGCTCGCGGTCCCGATCGCGGCGGCCATCGAGGCGTTCGACGGCGCGACGAACGTCGCGGCCGTTCCGGTACCGCTGGTGCGCAGCAGGGCGGTCGTCAGGCCGTAGCGGCGCGCGTCGGCGACGGACACCAGACCGAGCAGGTGGCGCGCGCCGTAGTTCTGGCGGGGGGAGCGACTGAACTTGCACAACGCGCTCACCGGGTCCTGCTCATGGCTGTAGAGCGACTCAGGCGCCGCGCTGAGCACATCCTGGGCGATCTTGTTCATGCCGCTGACCGGCGCCAGGACCCGGTTGAACCACGCGAGCGGCTGGTCCGCGTCGCAGACGTTCTGGCTCGGCTGCCGCCAGACGTCGAGGAGCGGCCAGTCGTCGCGGGGCAGGCTCAGGCCCTGGTAGGCCGCGTTGACGGTCATGCCCGACGGGTCCTTCTGCCCGCTGAGGAACGCCATGGCCTCGGGATCGGCGGCGATGTACTCCGTGAGGGACCGGATCGCGTCCGAGGGGTTGGCCAACGAGAGCAGGCTCGCCCAGGTGATGTCGGCATTCTTCGTGTAGGCGAGCGTCGAGCGCAGCTGCGGGTTGAGGTCGAGGAACTCGGGATCGACGTTCATCGACCAGGGGTTGTTCGCCAGGTCCGGCCGCTCCGTCTTGGACGCGGCCGACAGGGGGACACCGGGATAGGAGCCCGACATCAGCTTGGCGAGCAGCCGCGGCGTCAGGTGCAGCTCGGTCAGCTGCCCGCCGTTGCCGGGGACGTCGATCACGTAGGCGATCGCGAAGCCGGTCACCGCGACGGGGGCGTAGGCATAGGGCAGGTCACCCGCTTGCGCCTCGCCCGGGTAGCTGACCAGCGCGGCCGGGGCGATGCCGCGGCGGAGGTTCCGGAACGCGGTCGCCTCCGGCATCGCGTTGGCCTGGAACTTGAACCGGTCGGCGCTCCCGCAGTACGCCGGCGCCCACTGCAGCGCGGCCTGCGAGATCAGCTCCGAACCGTAGAACGCGAGCGGGGCCCGGGCGTCCAGGAGGTCGCAGGTGTTGCGCGCGGCCGCGATGGTCAGCGGGATCACGAAGCGGTTCCGCCAGTTCGACGCCGACCACCACGTCGCGCCCGTCACCGCGGCGTTCGTGCCGACCTGGTCCGAGTAGCTCTTCCCGGGCTCACCCTTCGCCTCCTGCACGCACTGCTTGTCGGCGTCGAGGCAGCTGATCCCCATGATCGGGATCACGACGATCGAGCACGGCACCGTCGCGGAGCAGCCGAGCGACTGGTTCTCCGCCGAGGTGCGAACCTCGAACGGCATCCCTCCCCGACCGTCCAGGCCGGTGATCGCCCCGAGCTCGTTCGGTGGCAGCGCCGACCCGACGCCCATCTCGGGCGGGGACGAGAGCCCGCCGTTGCACGACCAGTACGTCGTGCCGCCCGCCGCGACGAACGGCACCAGGTGGCGCGCGACGGTGGCGTCCCCGGCCGTGTCGCACACGGCCGGCCAGTCGACCGCGGGCGGCGAGGAGACCGCGCGGTCCGCGTCGCTCCCGTACAGGTCGTGGGTCCAGACGGCGTCGAAGGACGAGGCCGAGGTGTCGCGCTTGGAGGTGTCGGTGGTCCAGCAGGTCTCGGGCGTCACCTGATCCTCGATCCCCCGGCACTGCAGGATGATCACCGGGTACTCCTGCTGCTGGCCGCTGCTGCTCGACAGGTCGCCCTGCACGCTCGCCGTCGGGCGTGCACCCGTCCAGCTGACCGCGACGGACTGGCGACCCTGCAGATCGGTGGTGCGGTCGGCCGTGACGGTGACCGTGCGGGTGTCCACCGTGAGGTCTGTGCCGTCTGCCTGCCGCAGGACGCGGGTCAGGGTCTTGACGACCTGGTACGCCGGATCGGGGTTCGACGCGGCCAGGGCCGGCGCGGCGGACCCGCCGACGAAGCCCGCCCCCAGCGCCGCCGTCGCCAGACAGAGCAGCGCCGTGCCCGACACCGCGCGGGGGACCCACGGACGCGCCGTGCGGGTCATGCGCCGGCCGCCCGGCGGCGGCGCACCGCGAGCAGGCCCGGCACCAGGACGAGCGCCACGAGCTCGGCCGCGGCCAAGGCACCGAAGGCGATCCCGCCACCGGCGGGTCGGGACGCCACCAGGCTCGCGACCGCGCCGCTCGCCGTCGCGCCCGCGACGCCCGAGGCGTCCGCACCGACCGGGAGCCCGGTCTCGGGGTCGATCACCGTCGCGGCGTCGACCGCCCCGGCCGCGGCGGCATCCCCCGGCGCTCCGGCGGTTCCGGCCGTTCCAGCCGCGCCGCCCGTTCCGGCCGCAGCGGACCCGGCCGCGGCAGCCGGCGCACCGGCCGCACCCGCAGGCAGGCACGGACCCGCACCCGCCTTGTCGCACGCCTTCGGCATCGGCGCGACGTCGGCCAGGTGGTTCGCACTCAGGTTGCCCGCCACGAAGGTCGGGTTGTTGCACTGGGTCGCGTCCCGGTTCTGCATGTCGACGCCCGGGTCAGCGGCCTTGAGCTTGCCCAGCTGCTCGAAGCCGGCCTGCACGAGGTTCAGCGGCAGCGGCGAGTAGCCGTAGTTCCCCGCCTTGCCCTGCCCCTCGCACAGCCCGTAGAACATCAGGTCGAGCAGGGACTGCCGCTTGTCCGTCGTCATCCGCGAGTCCTGGCCCTTCGCGGAGCCCGACGCCCCAGTCGGCAGGATCAGGTACGAGTACGACGACAGCGCGTACGCGCGCGGGTCAGGGTTGGTGTAGACCCCGTCGAGGATCTGGGTCAGGTACAGCGGCGAGGCCTTGTCCTGGTTGATCTGTGCCTTCGTCAGCGCCACGGCGACGTTGTTGTCCGTCGGCTCGACGTAGTAGCCGGCCGCGTTGAGCACCTTCGCCACCGGGTAGTCCTTGTTCAGCGCGTAGGAGTACTCGACGTAGCCGATGGTGCCGTTGCCGGCGCTCGAGGAGATCGTGTTCATCACCTGGTCGGAGCCGGGCGCCGAGAGCATCTTGGAGCCGCTCTTGCTCGGGTAGTACGAGGAGAGCCCCGCCTTGCCGAAGTACGGCTGCCAGATCGTCGGGTACTGGTTGTTCAACCAGGTCGTGAACTGGGCAGTCGTCCCCGAGCCGTCCGAGCGCACGACCGGGATGATCGGCAGGTCGGGGAAGGTCCGGCCGTTGTTGTCCGCCATGACTTGGGGGTCGGTCCACTTGGTGATCTGGTTGGTGAAGATCTTCGCGATGGTCTCCCCCGACAGCCGCACGTCCCGCATCAGCTTGCCGCCGACCTCGATGTGGTACGTGAACGCCGTGCCACCGGCCACGATCGGCATGTAGGCGTACGGGCGGTTCGGCGAGGTGTCCGCCGCGCCGAACTCGTCGGTCCCCTGGTACGGGATCTCGCTGATCGCGAAGTCGTCCTGGAAGTTGGCGAAGTTCTTGCGCCCGAGCGACGAGCCGCCGCCGCTGTAGACGACCTGGATCCCGTTCGCGCTGACGTCGGCGACCCACTGGTTGACGATGACCTGGCTCCAGGTCGATCCGTCCCCCTCGATGAGGACGTACTGCGCGTACGCCGGCGCGGTCGCGCCGCCGACCAGCGCGACCAGCACGAGCACCGCGACGGCCCAGGCTCGCCGGACCTTCGCTGCAGTCCTGGATGCGGGCTGACTCATCGGGGCTCCTGAGGTGCGTGGCGTGCGGGTGGGTGAGGTGAGGGCGTACCGGCGCGCGCTCATCGGGCGTTCCTCGGCTTGGCGAGACGGCGAGCGACGACGAACAGGATCAGCACGATGACGAGCAGGATCGCCGCGGCGGCGAACCCGCGTTGGATGTAGATCGGCTCGCCGCTGCGCACTGCGGAGAACACGAAGAGCGGCAACGAGTTCATCGAGCCGCCGACCGGGTTCGCCACGAGGAACGACGACGCCCCCGACGTGAGCAGCACCGGCGAGGTCTCCCCGATGCCGCGCGCGACCCCGAGGATGAGCGCCGTGGCCAGGCCCGGCCGCGCCGTCGGCAGCACCACGTGCCACACGGTCCGCCACCGCGACGCGCCCAGGGCCAGGCTCGCCTCGCGGAGCCCGCTCGGGACGACGCGCAGGACGACGTCGGCCGCCCGCGCGATGATCGGCAGCATCATGACCGACAGCGCCATCGCGGCCGCGAAGCCCGAGCGCGGCACCCCGAGCCCGAGCAGCAGCACCGTGTAGATGAACAGCCCGGCGACGATCGAAGGGAGCGCGGTCATCGCCTCGACGACCGTCCGCACGAGCCGCGCGAACCGACCCCCGACCTCCGTCATGAACACCGCGGTGCCGAGCGCGAGCGGCACGGTCACGGCGATGGCGATGCCCACCTGGATGAGCGAGCCGACGATCGCGTGCAGCACCCCGCCCGACGTCAGCGGGTCGCGCGGGCCGACACCGGCCATGTCCTGCGTGAAGGTGTTCAGGTGCGGCAACGCGGCCGCCCCGCGCGCGAAGGTGAACACGACCGTCGACACGAGCGCGATCGCCACCACGACGGCGCCCCCGGTGATCGCCGCCGCCGCGAGCCGATCGGTGACGGCCGGGCCGGGGGTGAGGGCCGCCGTCGTCACGGTCACGATGGCCAGGAACAGCACGAACGCGGTCAGGACGAACGCGAGCGCGGTCCCCCAGGGGAGCAGCCGGAAGCACAGCAGCCAGGCGAGCGCGGGCGCGGCGACCAGGGAGCCGAGCACCACGAGACGGTCCTCCGCGGTCGAGGACGCCAGGGTCCGACGAACCTCGGGCGCCGCATGGGCGGGGAGGTCCTCGAGCGAACGGACCCAGGTGCGCGGGCTCTCGTCCACCTGCGGCACCCGGTGCTCCGAGCTCGGCGGAGCCGTGCGGCTTCCCGTGATGGTGGTCATCAGATGTCCGTCCCTGCGCCGGAGCGACCGTTGGCGACGATGAGCGCCGCGAACGTGTTGACGATGAGCGTGATGAGGAACAGCACGAAGCCGGCGGTCAGGAGCGCGGAGAGCTGGGCGGGCGACGCCTCGCCGAACCGTCCCGCGATGAGCGCGGAGACGGTGTTGGTGCCGACCTCGAGCGGGCGGAACTTCAGGTCGAACGACGGCGAGATGATCAGCACCACGGCGATGGTCTCGCCGAGCGCGCGGCCCATGCCGAGCATCGTGCCGCCGATGATCCCGCCCCGACCGAACGGGATCACGACCGCGCGGATCATGCCCCAGCGGGTCGACCCGAGCGCGAGCGCCGCCTCCCGCTCGCCCAGCGGCGTCTGCGAGAAGACCTCCCGCATGACGGCGCACGCCATCGGCATCGCCATCATCGCCACCGCGATCCCCGCCACGAACGCCGACGCCGTGTACCGCGACTGCTCCCACATCGCGGCGTGCGCGTCCGCGTCGACCCGGAAGAACGGCAGGAAACCCGCGTACGTCTGCAGCCAGTGCGCGACGTTGCTCGCCTGCGGCTGCAGCAGGAAGAAGCCCCACAGCCCGTAGATGATGCTCGGCACCGCGGCCATCAGGTCGACCATGGACACGAGGCCCGAGCGGATCCGCACGGGGGCGTACTCGACGATGAACAGCGCCATCGCGAGCGCGAGCGGGAACGCGAACGACATGGCCACGAGCGCGACGGTGGCCGTGCCGACGAGCACCGAGGCGATGCCGATGACGTCGGCCTCCGGCTGCCACTGGGTCTGCGTGAAGAACGAGAACCCGTAGCGCCTGAGCGTCGGGAAGGCCTGCAGCGCGAGGAAGAAGCCGATCCCGCCGGTGATCGCCAGCACCGTCGCTCCCACGGTCCGCGTCGCCAGCACGAAGACCCGGTCGGAGCCGGACTGGGTGGTCGCCAGCCGCCTCGGCGTCGCGGGCGCGCTCGCCGGGGGGTCCACCCGCACCACGGTGCTCATGCTCGCCCGCTCACGAGCGGCGTGCGCACCAGCGGCGCCCGCACGACGCTCTTCGTGCCGCCCCGGAACGCGAACGTCGTGGGGTCGACCTCCGCCAGCGGCGCGAGGAGCGCGAAGTTGCGCCACGCGTGCACGCAGCGCACCCGCCGGTCCTGGTCCGCAACCCCCTGGACCATCGGCGTCCCGTCGAGGTGGAGCACCCAGCGCCAGCGGTAGGCCTCGGTGACCCGGAGGGACGCGCTGAGCTGGTCGACCGAACCCACGACCTGGGCGATCGACGCGCGCGCCGACCCGGGAGTCGAGAACGGAGCCACCGTGCGGGCGATCCCCCGACCGTTCGGACTGATCATGCGCCACCAGACGAGATCGTCATCGAGCATGCGGTACAGCTGAAACACCGGCGCAACCAGGCGCATCCCAACACCGTTCGTTCGATCTCTCCCCCGGCGCCGGAGGTGGCGCGTCGGAGGTGAGTCAATGGGACGACGATGACGCAAAGGTGCAAAGGGGATGTCCGCAGGACGCTCGCCGGATGAACGATGGGCGACGCAGGTCATGCCGCGGGCACGCTCCGGTCAGGCGGGTGGAACCGGATCAGGCGTCGGTGCCGGCGAAGCGGGCGGAGCCGACGGCGAGGCCGTCGGTGGCACCACGGCGCGCGCCACCTCCAGGACGACCACGCCGCCGACGAGCCCCCGCGCCCCTGCACCGGGCTCGGTCCGGATCGCCGTTCCCGACGGGCCGACGGCGACCTCGTGCGCGACGACGACGAACCCGGCCGCCTCGAGCGTCCCGCGCGCCGGCCCGGAGCCCAGGCCGACGACGTCGGGCACGGTCGTGATGCCCGAGGCGACCACGAGCGCGACCGTGCCGCCGACCGCGACGGTCTCACCCGCGGCCGGCGTGCTCTCCAGGACCGTGCCGGCGGCGAGCGGGGAGTCCGCCCGGGTGACCGCGCCGGCCAGGAGCCCGGCGGCGGTCAGGACGCCGTCGGACCCGGCCAGGGTCAGCCCGGCAAGCACCGGCACCGTCGTGGGCGGCGCCGTGACGGGGGCGAGGGCGACCGGCGCGAGTGCCACCGGCGCCTGCGCCGCGCGCGCGGTCGGCGGCGACGACGACGACATTGCAGGTCTGGCCGCGGCCGCGGGTACCGCCCCGGCGCTCTCGGCGCCGCTGCTCCCGAGCGCGACGGCGCCGACCGCGATCCCCACCACCACGAGCACCGACGTGAGCGCCACGGCCAGGCCGGCCCCACCGGTCGGCTGCTCGGCCGGCAGCGGCAGGCCGAGCCGCCGCGCTGGCGGCCCCTGCTGCGCTGGCAGTCCCGGCTGCTCCGGTAGTCCCTGCTGCTCCGGCACAGCGCGCAGCGCCGGCAGGGCACGCAGCACCGGCGCCGCGGGCGCGCGCACCCCGGCCAGCTCCTTCGTCCTGCCGACCGCGGTTCCGTCCCGCGCTGCCAGGGCCGCCGCCGCCCGCGCGACGGCGACCCCCATCGCCCGCGCGGAGCCGTAACGATCCGCCGGGTCCTTGGCCAGCGCGGTCGCGACCACGAGGTCGACCTCGCTCGACAGCGTCGGCACCAGGGACGACGGCATGGGCGGCGGCGCGAGCACCTGCGCCTCGAGCACGGCGCGCAGGTCGTCCCGCTCGAACGGGGGGCGACCCGTCAAGAGGAAGAACAGCACCGCCCCCACCGCGTACAGGTCGGCGCGCGCGTCGGCCGGAGCCGCGGTGGCGAGCTCGGGGGACGCGTAGTGCGGACTGACCCGCACGAGGCGATCGCGCAGGGCGGGGCGCGGCCGGCTGCCCAGGTCGAGCAGGCAGGCCCGGGCCAGGTCGAACCCGTGGGGCGAGAACGGCACCATCACGTTCGCCGGCGACACGTCGAGGTGGAGCACCCCGTGCTCGTGCGCGTGTCCGAGCCCGGCGAGCACCCCCGCGACGACTCCGAGCGCATCCCGTGCCGTCAGCGGCCCGACCCGGTCCACGAGGGTCCCGAGCGTGACGCCGTCGACGAGCTCCAGCACGATCCAGGCGAGCGTGGCCTCGTCGGTGCCCTCGACGCCGGCATCGAGCACGCGGACCAGGTGCGGATGGTCCAGCGCCGCCGCGGTCTGGGCATCGGCCAGCAGCTCCGCGCCCGCGCCGGGCCGGGCGGCGAGGTGCGCGTGCAGCACCTTGACCGCGACCAACCTGCCGAGCCGGACATCCTCGGCCTCGAACACGGCCGCGGAGCCGCCCGACCCGAGCAGCCGCCCGAGCGCGTACCGGCCGCCGACCAGCGTCACGAGGGGCCGTCCTGGCCGCGCAGGGACGCCGCGGCATACCCGTTCGCCACAGTCAGGATCGTTGCCATGTACTCCTGGGAGTGGTTGTAGCTGAGGACGGCCGCCTGCCACGCGGACGCCGTCGTCAGCTCCGTCCCGGCGGCGCACAGGTAGCGCGCGGCCGCGAGCGCGGCATCGTCGAGGTCGTTCGGGTCGGACACCCGGTCGCCGTCGCCGTCGGCCCCCCAGCGGCGCCAGGTCGACGGCAAGAACTGCAGCGGGCCGACGGCGTGGTCCCACACCGGGTCGCCGTGCCACACGGTCGCGTCCGGATCGGCGCGGATCGCGGCGAAACCGGGCCGCCCGTCGAGCGCCGGCCCGATGATCGGGATGCTCGGGCGACCGTCGTCGGCGAGCACCGCGCCGCCGTGCGTGCCGTGACCCGACTCGGTCGCACCGATGGCCGCGAGCGTGGTCCACCCCAGCCGGCAGCCGGGCTGCTCGGTGGCGATGGTCAGCGTGGCGTCGGCGTACGCCCGCACCGCCACGGACCCGATCCCGGTCGCGGCGGAGGTTGCGGCGACCCAGGCCGCCGCGGCGCGGACCGGGAGCGCGGGCGTGCCGGGCACCGAGGCACCGAGCACCGAGGCACCTAGCGCGGCGGACGCACCGGGCGCGGGCTCCATGCTCGGCTCCACCGCGGCGATCGCCCCGGGTACCGCAGGCGCCCACTCGTCCCGGGGCGAGGCGCTCGCGCGGGCCGCCGCGCCCGCGGTCAGCGCCACCACCAGCACCGCCACGACAGTGACCACGCCGGGCAGCGGGTCGCGCGGGGGTCGGGCTGCGGAACGTGCGCGGATCGGCTTCATCGCCTGCCATGGTGTCGACCCCCGACGGCCGGGACCGAGCCATGGAATGAACACGGGACGAATACCTGAGACACCTTCTGTCCATATCGCGAGATGGGTGTTCCATTTCCTGGGCACGTCCTCGTACTCTTCGACCATGACCTGCCGAATGTGTCGCTGACCAGCGCACGCTCGGCTGTGCCCTGGGACCGGTAACGCGGCTCGCCTCCTGGCGAACCGTCACCGCCCGGCACCTGGTACACGCCTTCGTGCGACCCCCACCCCACCCCCTCGCGGGCGGGCCGGTCAGCACCTGACCTCCGCGCGCGGCCAGACTCAGCCAAGGAGATCCCCATGAACGACGCCTGGTCCTTCGAGACCCGCCAGATCCACGCCGGCCAGACCCCCGACCCCACGACCGGCGCCCGCGCGCTGCCGATCTACCAGACGACGTCGTTCGTCTTCCCGGACGCGCAGGTCGCCGCCGACCGCTTCGCGCTCAAGGACCTGGGCCCGATCTACACGCGCATCGGCAACCCGACGACCACGGTCGTCGAGGACCGGATCGCCTCGCTCGAAGGCGGCGTCGGGGCCCTGCTGGTCGCGTCCGGCTCATCCGCCACCACGCTCGCGATCCTCAACATCGCCGAGGCCGGCGACCACATCGTCGCGAGCCCCAGCCTGTACGGCGGCACGTACAACCTGCTGCACTACACGCTCCCGAAGCTCGGGATCACGACGACGTTCGTCACCGACCCGCACGACCCGCAGGCCTGGCGCGACGCGATCCAGCCGAACACCAAGCTGCTGTTCGCCGAGACGATCCCGAACCCGCGCTCGGACATCCTCGACATCGAGGCCGTGGCCGACGTCGCCCACACCGCGGGCGTCCCGCTCGTGGTCGACAACACGATCGCCACGCCGTACCTCATCCGTCCGTTCGAGTTCGGCGCCGACGTCGTCATCCACTCGGCGACCAAGTACCTCGGCGGGCACGGTTCCGCGATCGCGGGCGCCATCGTCGACGCCGGGACGTTCGACTACGCGCAGTACCCCGAGCGGTTCCCGAACTACAACACCCCCGACGAGAGCTACCACGGGCTCGTCTACGCGCGGGACCTCGGCGTCGGCAGCGCGTTCGGCGCGAACCTGTCCTTCATCCTCAAGGCCCGCGTGCAGCTGCTGCGCGACCTCGGTCCGGCGATCTCGCCGTTCAACGCGTTCCTCATCGCGCAGGGGATCGAGACGCTGTCCCTGCGCATCGAGCGGCACGTCGCCAACGCCCAGAAGGTCGCCGAGTGGCTCGAGGCGCGCGAGGACGTGCTCGGCGTGCACTACGCCGGGCTCGAGTCCAGCCCGTGGCACGCCCGCGCGCTCAAGTACGCACCCAAGGGTCCCGGCGCGGTCCTCGCGTTCGAGATCGACGGCGGCACCGCGGCCGGGCAGGCGTTCGTCTCCGCGCTCGAGCTGCACTCGAACGTGGCGAACATCGGCGACGTCCGCTCGCTGGTGATCCACCCGGCGTCGACCACGCACAGCCAGCTGACCGTCGAGGAGCAGGCGCTGTCGGGGATCACCCCCGGCCTCGTGCGGCTCGCGGTCGGGATCGAGCACATCGACGACATCCTCGCCGACCTGGACGCCGGGTTCCGCGCGGCCAAGGGCGTGTAGGACCGATGCCCTGGACCCCGTTGCGCGCGCCCGCCGACGCCGTCACCTCCGTCGCCTCGGCGGCCGGTCGGGTGGACGGCGCCGCCCGGCGCGACGCAACGGGGTCCCGTCGCGTAGATTCGCCTGCTATGTCTCGTGAGCGCGCCCGTCGGGTCGCCCCGACGACGTCGGCGTCCACGCCGCGGCCGACGGGTCGCACCCACGCGCCCGCCCGGCCGACGACGGCGCCCGGCGCGGCTCCCCCGATCCGCGCGTCCTACGCCTGGTGCGACGGCGACGAGCCCGGACGGCGGCAGTTCGCCCACTTCGGCGCGATGAACCTCGAGGCGGGCGGTCGGCTGCCCGCGGTCACCGTCGCCTACGAGACCTGGGGCACGCTCTCCCCGAGCGGCGACAACGCCGTGCTCGTGCTGCACGCCCTGACCGGGGACTCGCACGTGACGGGCCCCGCCGGACCGGGCCACCTGACGGCCGGCTGGTGGGACTCGCTCGTCGGCCCGGGCGCGCCGATCGACACGGACAAGTACTTCGTCGTCGCCCCGAACGTGCTCGGCGGTTGCCAGGGCTCGACCGGCCCGGCGTCGATCGCGCCCGACGGGCGGCCGTGGGGCGGTCGCTTCCCCCAGATCACCGTGCGCGACCAGGTCGCAGCCGAGCTGGCGCTCACCGACGCCCTCGGGATCGACTCGTGGGCGCTTGTCGTCGGGGCCTCGCTCGGTGGGCTGCGCGTCCTGGAGTGGGCCGCGTCGGAACCCGACCGCGTGCGCGCGATCGCTGCGATCGCGACCGCCGCCCAGACCTCGGGCGACCAGATCGCCAGCTTCCACACCCAGCTCGGCGCGATCCACGCCGACCCGCGGTTCGCCGGCGGCGACTACTACGACGCGCCCGACGGCGAGGGGCCCCACGTCGGGCTGGGCGTCGCCCGGCAGATCGCGCACGCGTCCTACCGGAGCGCACGCGAGCTCGACGAGCGGTTCGGCCGCATCCCGCAGGGCGCCGAGGATCCGCTCGGCGGCGGACGGTTCGCGGTGCAGTCCTACCTCGACCACCACGGCGAGAAGCTCGCGCGACGTTTCGACGCGAACACCTACGTGGTGCTCACGCGCACGATGATCACGCACGACGTCGGCCGGGACCGCGGCGGGGTCGAGGCCGCGCTCGCCGGGATCACCGCACGCGCCCTCGTCGTCGCCGTCGACACCGACCGGCTGTTCCCCCCGAGCCAGTCGCACCGGATCGCGGCCGGGATCCCGCGTGCCGGGGCCGTGGAGCTGGTGCGCTCCGAGTACGGCCACGACGGCTTCCTCATCGAGTCCGACCAGCTCGGCGCGATGGTCGCGGAGTTCCTCGCCGAGGGCTGAGCTCCCGTAGCCGCGCGTCTGCCGCGTGGACGCTCGGGCGGCCGCGAGCGCCGTCGGGCAGGATGACGAGATGACCACCCGGATGCAGAATGCCGACCTGGCGACCGCGGGCCGGCTGCTCGACGAGCAGTGGACGACCCTGCGGGCCTGGCTCGCCTGGCTCCTGGAGGACGACGACGCCGCCGACGACGGGCTCTGGTCCGTGCCCGCCTCGCCGAGCGTGCTGCCCGGGTTGACGGTCGCCGAGCTGGTCGCCCATGTCGGTCGGGCCATGGATGCGCTCACGGTCACCCGGCCCGCCGAGCCGGGCACGGTGCCGATCACGCTCGCCGAGTACCTGGGCACCTACCCCGACCGGGCCGCGGAGATCGCCCAGGTCACGCGCGAGATCGCCCGCGAGATCGAGCCGGACCCGCTCGCGGCCGTGGACGCGATGGCGGCGGCCGCCTTCGCGCGGCTCGCCGAGCTCGGGCCCGAGGACCTCGTGGTGCAGGCGCGGCGCGGCCCGATCATGCTGTCCGACATGGTCGTCTCGCGCCTGGTCGAGCTCGTGGTGCACGCGGACGACCTCGCACGCTCGGTACCGCACCGGCCGGGACAACGGCCGGTCGACACCGAGGCGCTCGACTACGTCGCCGAGGTGCTGCTCAGCATCGTGGTGGTCCGCGGCGGCTGGAGCCTCGAGGTCGCCGACCCGCTCGGCTGGGTCCGGCTCGCGACGGGACGGACCCCGTACGACGTCGACCAGCTCGCGCGCGCCCTGCACCCCCAGTTCACCTCGGACTCCGTCCCGGACCTCAGGAGCATGCTGCCGCTGCTCTAGGCTGTCGAGATGCTTGCTGCCTACGCCGCCCGTTTCGCCCCGAACGACCCGATCAGCGCCCTGGAGGTCGCCGACCGGCCCGAGCCGGAGGCGCGGGAGAACTGGAGCACCGTCGAGGTGCGCGCCACCAGCCTCAACCATCACGACCTGTGGTCGCTGCGCGGCGTGGGCCTGCGCGAGGCCCAGCTGCCGATGATCCTCGGCACGGACGCCGCCGGGGTCACCGCCGACGGCACCGAGGTCGTGGTGCACGGCGTGATCGGCGCGACCGGCCACGGCGTCGGACCGACCGAGGGCCGGAGCCTGCCCTCCGAGCGTTACCCCGGCACGCTCGCCGAGCGGTTCGCGGTGCCCACCTGGAACCTCGTGCCCAAGCCCGCCGAGCTGTCCTTCGCCGAGGCGGCGTGCCTGCCGACCGCGTGGCTGACCGCGTACAACATGCTGTTCACCCGCGGCGGCGCCAAGCCCGGCAACCGGGTCCTCGTGCAGGGGGCGGGCGGTGGCGTGTCCACCGCGGCCGTCCTGCTCGGTGCCGCCGCCGGGCTCGAGATGCACGTCACGAGCCGGGACGAGACCAAGCGTGCCCGTGCGATCGAGCTCGGCGCAGCGGGTGCGGTCGCCCCCGGCGGCCGGTTGCCGGCCAAGGTCGACCTCGTGCTCGAGACCGTCGGCGCGGCGACGTGGAGCCACTCGGTGAAGTCGGTGCGTACCGGCGGCACGATCGTCGTCGCGGGAGCCACCTCCGGCGACGCCTCGCCGGCCGAGCTCCAGCGGATCTTCTTCCTCGAGCTGAGCGTGCTCGGCGTCACGATGGGCTCCAAGGAGGACCTCGTCGGGCTGCTGAACCTGCTCGTGCGGACGGGCGTCCGACCGATCATCGACACCGAGCTACCGCTCGCGCAGGCGGGCGAGGGGCTCGCGCGGCTCGATGCGGGGAGCCAGTTCGGCAAGATCGTGCTGATCCCCTGACCCCCGCGCGCACAGCCCCGGCGGGCTGACGGACCACACGGACAGGGCAGGGCGACGGGGGCGGGCAGTGTCGAGACGGTGGCACGAGGATGTTCTCGGCAGTGACTACCAGGCGCTGACGCTGGACCTGGGCACGGATGACGAGGGTCCCGTCGTGGCCACCCTCGTCCGGTACCGCCCGCCGACGGAACCCCTGCGCTCGGCCCGGGCGGTGCTCTACGTGCACGGCTGGAGCGACTACTTCTTCCAGACCGGGCTCGCCGAGTACTGGCAGGCGCAGGGGGCCGCGTTCTACGCGGTCGACCTGCGCAAGTACGGCCGCAGCCTGCGGCCGTACCAGACGCCGGGCTACGTCGACAGCCTCACCGAGTACGACCCCGACCTGGCCGCCGCTCTCGCCGTCATCCGCCGCGAGCACGGCGCCCGCGTCCGGATCGTGCTCATGGGGCACTCGACCGGCGGCCTCATCGGTGCGCTCTGGGCGCAGCGCAACCCGGACGAGATCTGCGCGCTCGTGCTCAACAGCCCCTGGCTCGAGCTGGTCGGCTCGGCCGTGCTGCGCAACATCAGCACGCCCGCGATCACGCAGCTCGCCCGCTTCCAGCCCAGGACGGCGCTGCCGAACATCGACGCCGGGTTCTACGCCCGTACGATCGAGGTCGCCGGCGGCGGGGAGTGGACGGTCAACCCGCAGTGGCGCCCGACGCCGTCGTTCCCGGTGCGAGCCGGCTGGCTCCGGGCGATCATCGAGGGCCACGCGGAGATCGCGCGCGGCCTGTCGATCGGCGTGCCGATCCTCACGCTCGCCTCGGCACACAGCGTCATCAGCCCGCGCTGGAACGAGGGGATGCGGATGGCCGACATCGTGCTCGACGTCGACGTGATCGTGCGCCGGGCGGTCCAGCTCGGGCACAACGTGACAGTGATCCGGATCGAGGGCGGGCTGCACGACCTGTGCCTGTCCCCGCTGCCGGTGCGACAGCGGTTCTACGCCGAGATCACCCGCTGGAACGTCGCGTACGGCTGGGGCTGAACCGGGTCAGACGTCGCGCAGGTCCGCCAGCGCGGGGCCGTCGTCGCCCACCCGCCACAGGCGCCAGCCGTCCACCGCGTACTCCGAGCCTGCGACGGCCGCCGCGGCCGCGTCGGGATCGGCGAAGACGGCGCCGTCGGGCAGCTGGATGAGTCCGTCGGGACGCAGCGTCGCGACGAACCGCTGATTGCGGCGCTGCCGGGACCACACGAGCGTGGTCGCCGTCCCGAGCTCGCCGGCGAGCGCCGCGAGCATGAGGTCGGGGACGACCGCCGGGGAGACCGGGCCGACCGGCACGGTGAGGACCGAGGGGAACGTCCCGGTGGGGGCGGACGCACCGGCGCTGGGCACGGGTCCCGTGAGGTTCGAGACGATGGGGATCGGGCCGGTGGCGAACGAGTCCGTCGAGGCCCGTGTGCCGGCCGGGGCGAGGTCGCCGCCCGGCGCGCGGTGGTGGCGACGGTGGTCCGCTGATCTCAGATCGGCGCGACCTGGTCCGGGGTGCGACGGTCCGCGCTGGGCCGGCGGTCCGTGCTGAGCCGCCGGAGCGTGCAGGGCTGCCGGCTCGGGGTGGCCGGTGGCGTCGCGGGCGATGGCGTCGCTGGGGGCCCCCGGGGCGGAGACCATGTGCAGCGCCGACGGCTCGACCGCGCGGCGCTTGGGGACCAGCGGGATGAGCGGTGACACGTCGAGGAACCGGCGGCCGTCCGCGCCGCGCAGCACGCCGACCTGCAGCACCTCGACCTGCCGGCCGGGCTGACGCAGGAACTCGACCGCGTCGACGACGTTCTCGGCCACCTCGGAGCACACGAGCAGCAGGCGGGCCCCGGCATGGCGGGCCGCGGAGTGCGCCACGGCGACGGGCACGTTCTCGCGGAACGCGACGAGGTCGGTCGCGAACCGTTCGGGGCCGCCGTGGTAGGCGCGGGCCAGGTCGGCCGAGCTCAGCCGGGCCGCGGCGCCGGCGAACCGCAGCGCGCGCACGATCCCCTCGCTGTCGAGCATCTGCACGACCTCGACGACGACGGGCTGCCCCGCAGCGTCGACGGCCAGCAGGTGCGGACCGTCAGCGCCCGGCTGCCGGGTCGCGATGGGGAAGAGCGGTTCCCCGAGCAGGCTTTCGAGGTGGTCGGCGACGACCGAGGACGTATCCGCCGGAAAAGTTCCGGCGGCAGGTTGCATCGGCTGGACGAGGACGGGATGCCCGGCGTCGAGCTCGAAGATCGGCATGCTGTGCTTGCTCCCCACGGTGGGTCTGTCCGGTGCCGGTCAGCGCCACCCCTCGAATCGGGCAGCCCACGCACGCGGTGCGCTCACTCTCCCACGAACCGGAGGGTCGGACTTCCCGGTCCGCCGATCTGGCGAGGCCCCCAGCGCGCAGTTCGCCGGTGGGGCCGCAGACGTCCACCTTTCGGGTGAACGCCGACCGCCGTCAGGAGCCCGCGAGCCGTCGCTCGAGCCGTTCGACCTTGCCGGTGAGCTCCCCGGTGTGGCCGGGCCGGATGTCAGCTTTGAGCACGAGGCTGACGCGGTGCCCGTGCCGCCCGACGGCCTCCGTGGCGCGGCGCACCACGTCCATGCACTCGTCCCACTCCCCCTCGAGCGTCGTGAACATCGAGTCGGTGTGGTTCGGCAGGCCGGACTCGCGCACGATGCGCACGGCATCGGCGACGGCCGCGGTCACGGAGTCTCCACTCCCGAGGGGTGCAACAGAAAAGGCGATCAGCATGGGGTGATCCTCCCACCGCCGGCGCACGAGTTCGCCGATCGGCGCCGAGTTCGCCGATCCAGACCGGCGAACTCGACCCACACCAGCGAACTCGCGCGCTGATCGACAGGCGCGCTACGGCAGGCGGGACGCGAGGAGCTCCGCGAGGGAGCGGCCGCGGACGCCGGCGAGCTGTTCCGCCTGAGTCCGGCACGAGAAGCCGTCCGCGAGGAACACATCGCCTGGCGCGGCCGCGCGCAGGGCCGGGAGCAGCGCGTTCTCGGCGACCGCCACGGACACCTCGTAGTGCCCCTGCTCCATGCCGAAGTTCCCCGCGAGCCCGCAGCAGCCCGCGAGCGTCGTGATCGTTGCGCCCGCGCGCTCGAGCAGCGTGCGGTCCGCGTCGAAGCCCATCACCGCATGCTGGTGGCAGTGCGGCTGCACGACGGCGGTCACGTCGGACAGGTCCGGCACGGACCAGCCCGCCGCGGCGTCGGGCCCGATCGGAGCGGGAGCGGTGAGGAGCTCCGCGAGCGTGCGGGTGGCGCGCGCGACGGCGACCGCACGCGGGTCGTCCGGGACCAGGTCCAGCAGGTCCGAGCGCAAGACAGCGGTGCACGACGGTTCGAGGCCGACGATCGGGATCCCGTTGACCGCGTACGGCCCGAGCACCCCGAGCAGGTGGGTGAGCTTGCGCCGGGCGCCGTCGAGCTGGCCGGTGCTGATCCAGGTCAGGCCGCAGCAGGCCTGCTCGTCGGGCACGATCACGTCGTAGCCCGCGGCGCGCAGCACGCGCAGGGCCGCCTGGGGCACGACCGGGTCGAGCGCATCGCTGAACGAGTCGACCCAGAGCACGACCTGGGGTCGGGCCGTCGCCGTTGCTGTTGCCACCGGGCCGCTGACCGCGGCCGCGGAGCCCCCGCGCCGCCACCAGGTCCGGAACGGCACCGCCGCGAACCGCGGGATCTGCCGACGGGCGTCCATCCCGCCGGCGCGCAGCACGAGCCGCGCCAGCACGGGCACGCCGAGGACCGCGTTGACCACCCCGGGCGCGAGCCCCGCCAGGCGCGCCCACCGCGGCAGCCACCCGAGCGCGTAGTGGTTCATCGGCCGCAGCCGATGGCGGTAGGTCCGGTGCAGCACCTCCGACTTGTACTGCGCCATGTCGACGCCCGCGGGGCAGTCGCTCGAGCACGCCTTGCAGCTCAGGCACAGGTCGAGCGACGCGCGCACCTCGGGCGACCCCGGACCGGTGATCAACGTGCCGTTCGCCATCTCCTGCAGCACCCGAGCCCGCCCGCGGGTCGAGTCCTTCTCGTCCCGCGTGGCCAGGTAGGACGGGCACATGAACCCGCCCGCGGCGGTGTTGTCGGCGCGGCACTTGCCGACCCCGGTGCAGCGGTGCACGGCGGTGGTGAGGTCGCCGCCGTCGTGCGCGAACGAGAAGCCCGTGCCCGCGAGCAGCGGCCGCGCGGCGGGCCGGCGCAGGTCGGCGTCGAGCGGCCGGGGTCGCACCACGACGCCCGGATTGAGCACGTCGGCCGGGTCCAGCAGGTGCTTGAACCCGGCGAACAGGTCGATCGCGGCGCTCGAGTACATCAGCGGCAGCAGCTCGCTGCGCGCCCGGCCGTCCCCGTGCTCGCCGGACATCGACCCGCCGTGCGCGGCGACGAGCCGGCCGGCGTCGAACATGAAGGCACGCAGGTTGCGACCGGCCGTGGCCTGGTCGGCGAGCGGGATGTTGAGCCGCAGGTGCACGCAGCCGTCGCCGAAGTGCCCGTACGCGAGGCCGTCCACGCCGTGGCCCGCCATGAGGGTCTCGAGCTCGCGCAGGTACGCGCCGAGCCGTTCGGGTGGCACGGCCGAGTCCTCGAACCCCGGCCAGGCCTGCTCGCCCGCGGGCGTCCGGCCGCCGAGCCCGGCACCGTCCTCCCGGATGCGCCACATCGCGGTGGCCTCGGGACCGGGCGGGAAGATGCGGGCCGCACGCGTGCCGGCGTCGGCCACGAGCGCCGTCGCGCGGGCGAGGGCCTCGTCGAGCGAGTCCCCGCCGACCTCGACCATGAGCCACCCGCCGCCGTCCGGCAGGTCGGGCACGGCGCCCGCCCCGCGCACGCGGCGCACGACGTCGACCAGGCGCGCGTCCATGCCCTCGATGGCCAGCGGCCGGTGCGCGAGCAGGGCCGGGACGACGTCGGCCGCCGCGGGCATGTTCGGGTAGCCGAGCACGACCAGCACCGGCGTCGCGGGCACCGGGACCAACCGGACGGTGGCGCCGAGGATCGTCGCGACGGTGCCCTCGGTGCCGACGAGCGCCTTGGCGAGGTCGGCGCCGCGCTCGGGCAGCAGGTGCTCGAGCGAGTAGCCGGACACCTGGCGGCCGAACCGGCCCAGCTCGGTCCGGATCGTCTCGAGGTTGGCCGTGACCAGCCCGCCCAGCCCCGGCACGACGTCGAGCCCGGTGGCTGCGGCGAACCGGCGGCCGGAGCCGTCCACGACGTCGAGCCCGAGCACGTTGTCGGCCGTGCGGCCGTACGCGACCGCGCGCGGGCCGCACGCGTTGTTGCCGATCATGCCGCCGAGGGTGGCGCGCGCCTGGGTCGAGGGGTCGGGGCCGAACCGTAGCCCGTGCGGGGCAGCCGCGCGCTGCAGGTCGGCCAGGATCACGCCCGGCTCGACGATCGCGGTCCGGGCCTCGGGGTCGATCGCGCCGATCCGGGTCAGGTGCCGCGACAGGTCGAGCACGACCCCGGGCCCGACGGCGTTGCCGGCCACGGAGGTCCCACCGCCGCGCGCGGTGATCGCCACCCCCGCGGCGCGAGCGACGTCGAGCGCCGCGACGACGTCGTCGGTGTCCAGGGGGAACACCACGACCTGGGGCACCACGCGATAGTTCGACGCGTCCGTCGAGTACTCCGCCCGACGCCGGGTCGATTCGTCGACGGCGCCGCGCACGGCGACGCGCAGGGCATGGACCAGCTCGGGGTTCGCCGCTGCCGCCGGGGGCGGGGTGCGGGTCAGGATCGACACCCGCGCAGTCTCCCACCGGGAGGCCGCGAGCGTCGCCCCCCGACGACCCTGCGGACACCGGCCGGCACCTCCGGCTACAGCACGAGCTCGGGCTGCAGCCGGATCGCGGTCCACACCCGCCGCCCGCGGGCCGCCCAGGTCGTGGCCGCCAGCGCGACCACGAGGAAGGCTGCGAGCACCGCCGCGTCGCGCACCGCGATCGCGAGGTTGCCGCCGTAGAGCACCTGCCGCAACCCCTGGACCGCGTAGCTCATGGGCAGGAACCGGTGCAGCGAGAGCAGCGGCTCGGGGATGGTCTGCCACGGGAACGTGCCGCCGGCGGTGACCAGCTGCGTGAGCATGAGCACCAGCCCGAGGAACTGCCCGGCCGCGCCGAGCCAGACGTTCAACGCCTGCAGGATCGCCACGAACGTCACGGAGATGAGCACGAGGAACAGGGCCGTCAGCCAGGGGTGCTCGGGCTCGATCCCGAGCGCGATCTTCACCACCCCGAACATCGCGCCCATCTGCACGACGCCGATCGCGGCCGGCGTCAGCCACCCGCCGACCGCCGTGCGCAGCGCGGACCGCCCGGCGGCCAGTGCGCGCTGCGACAGCGGCATGACCAGCAGGAACAGCACGTACGCCCCGATCCAGGCCGACAGGCTCAGGAAGAACGGTGCGAGCCCGGCCCCGTACGATCCGGCCTTGGACAGCGCGGTGGTCTGCACCTGGACCGGGTCGCCGAGCGTCGCGGCGGTGCCCGCGACCGTGGCGGCATCCGGGTTCGGGATCTGCGCCAGCCCGTCGGTCAGGCCGCTGCGCAGGCTCGCCGCGCCGCCCGCGAGCGTCGCCGCGCCGTCGGCCAGCGTCCCGGCCCCCGCGTCGAGCCCGGTCGCGCCGGTCGACACCGCTCCTGCACCCGCGGCGGCCTGCGTCGCACCATCCGCCACGGCGCTCGCCCCGTCGGCGGCCTGCCCGACGGCGGTCGTCAGCGTGGGCGCCGCGGTGGCGAGGGCCGCGGCGCCGTCGGCCACCTGCTGCGCGCCCGTCGCGAGCGTGTCGAGCTGGGTCGCGGCGCCGGTTACCTGGCCGACGGCGTCCTGGATCGGGGCGCGCAGCGCGTCCAGCTGCCCGAGGATCTGCTGCTGCTCGGCGCCGTCCAGCCCGATGGCGACGAGGTCGGCGGCGATCTGGGCCCGGGTGAGGTCGAGGTTGCCGGCCGCGGCCGTCGCGCGGGCGGCGGCGGCGGCGCCCGCGTCCGCCGCCGCGCGGGCACCGCCTGCGACCTGGGTCGCGCCGGCGGACAGCGCGGTGGCCTGCGCCGGCAGCGCCGCCGAACTCGTCCGCAGCTGGGCGAGCCCGTCGGCGAGCGTGGTCGCGCCGGTCGCGAGCGTGCCGGTCCCGGTCGCGAGGGTCGTGGCACCGGCGGCGAGCGTGCCCGCGCCGTCGTGCAGGGTGCCCGCCCCGGTGGACAGCAGCGCGGCGCCGTCGTCGACCTGGGTCGCGCCGTCCACCGCGTCACCGACGCTGAGGTGGATCGCGACGAAGCCGTCGAGGAACGAGCGAGCCGCCTCGGTACCGACCTGCGTCGCGATGGTGGCGCGCACGCGCTCGATGATCTGGTTGGCGATGGTCCGCGCGAGGTAGTTGTTCGCATCGTTCGTCACGAGCGTGAGGGACGCCGGTCGGGGCTCGAGGTTCGCGGCCGAGACGAGGTCGGCGGAGAAGTCGGCGCCGATGAGGAGCGCCGCGTCGTACTTCCCGGTGCGCACGCCGTCCTGGGCGGCGGACGCGCTGGTCTCGACCCAGCCGAAGCCGCCGGTGGCCGCCAGGCTGTCGGCGACCTCGCGGCCGAAGTTCACGGGCGCGCCGGCCTGCTGCGCGCCGGCGTCGGCCATGACGATGGCCGCGGGGACCTCGTCGAGGTGCGCGTAGGGGTCCGCGTTGGCGTACAGGTAGAGCCCGCCGTACAGCGTCGGGATGAGCGCGAGCGCGAGCACGGCGATCTTCGGGAGGCGGCCGGCGGTCAGGCGGCGCAGCTCGGACCAGCCGAGCGAGAGGGCGCTCATGCGGTCACCGGGAGGTCGTCGGGCAGGTCGTCGGCCATCTCCGTCGCGACGGCACGCATCGTCTCGTGCAGCGTGACGCGCAGCGGCTCGTGCGCCGGGTCGGGGCCAGGGGCGAGCGGTTCGACCCCGAGCAGGCCGGCCGCCGCCGGGGTGCACTGCACCAGCACCCCGAGCCCGCGCCGGGCGAGCGTGCCCGCGAGCGCCCACCACTCACGGGGGTGCCCGCCGTGCCGGTCGGGCAGCACGAGCACCAGCACGCCGACCCCGGGGCGCGTCGCGGCCAGCTCGGCCAGCACGGTGGTGCGGACCAGGGCCGGCAGCCGCTCGACCCGCCGGCCGGCGTCGGCGAGCAGGCCGTGCTGCGCGAGCCAGGCCGTGACGTCCTTCGGGTAGCTGCGCCGGCCGGCGAAGCTGAGCTCCTCGCCGACCAGGGTGCGCAGCGGGAGCGCCTCGTAGGGCTCGGAGATGCCGGGGACGTCGACGACGGCGGTCGCCGCGCGCAGGGCCCGCTCGACCCGCAGCACCGCCGTCGAGGAACCGTCGAGCGCCACCGTGCCCGACGACGCGCGCAGCCGGCCGGTCGCCGCGAGCGCGAGGGCGGTGTGGCCGTGACCCGGCTCGCCGACCACGAGCATGCGTTCGCCCGACCGCAGGGTCAGCGACGTCGGGGTGAGCATCGGGCCGTGACGCCCCTCGACTGCCACCTGGTCCAGGTCGATCTCCACACGGGGCTCCTCACCTCTGCGCCGCACGTGCGGCTCACTGCCGGGGTGACCCTGGCCCTTGTTGACCTGCGGACAACAGCGACGGTACGAGTATATTGACTCGAGGTCAACAGTTGGGGGAGGTTTACGGTGTCACGTCGTCAGGAGCCCGCCGACCGGCGCAGGGCGCTGCTCGCGCAGGCGTCCGCCATCGCGCGGACCGAGGGTCTCGACGCCGTCACCGCCGACCACCTCGGGCGCACCGCCGGGACGTCGAAGGCGCTGGTGTTCCACTACTTCGGTTCGGTGCGGGGCCTGCGGCTCGCGGTGCTCGAGGGCGAGG
Source organism: Pengzhenrongella phosphoraccumulans (assembly GCF_045689905.1). Taxonomy (NCBI): domain Bacteria; kingdom Bacillati; phylum Actinomycetota; class Actinomycetes; order Micrococcales; genus Pengzhenrongella; species Pengzhenrongella phosphoraccumulans. Next base: position 1,526,118 of record NZ_CP144210.1, read on the forward strand.
TCGCCGACCTGCTCGCAGCGACGACCCCTCCCCCGGAGCTCGAGCCGGTCGAACGGCCCGCGGTCGTGCTCGTCGCGTTCCTCGACCACGTGCTCTCGCGCCGCGAGCTCTGGCTCGAGGTCTGGCGCGGCGCCCTCGCGGGGGACGACGGCGCGCGCGAGCTGCTCGAGGGCGCGCGGCTCGAGATCGTCGACCGGATGGTGTCGATCGCGGTAGGGACCGGTCAGCCGGCCAACCCGCGGCTCGTGCTGCTGGCGCGCGGCTGGATCGCCCTGGTCGAGGAGATCGCGGCCGGCTGGGTCAGCGGCGCCGAGGTCAGCCGCGAGGAGGTCGTCGACCTGCTGCTCGCGAGCCTCACGGTGCTGGTGCCCGAGCTGCCGACGTCGTCCGCCCGCGTGGTCCGCAGCCTCACCAGCACCCCCTGACCGAACGCGGCGTCGGTCGAGCGCTATGTCAGTCGAGCGCTATGTCAGTCGAGCGCAGCTAGTCAGTCGAGCGCGGCGTCGAGCGTGATGACGGTGCCGGTCAGGGCCTTGCTCACCGGGCAGGTCTGCTTGGCCTTCTCCGCGGCGGTCGCGAAGCCGACCGCGTCGAGACCCTCGACCTCGCCGCGCACCGTGACCGCGATCGCCGAGATGCGCAGGCCGCCCGCGGGATCGGGCACGAGGGTGACCTCGTCCGTGACCTGGAGCGAGATCGGCACCCCGCCCGCCTCGGCGATGATCGCCGAGAGCTGCATCGAGTAGCAGGACGAGTGCGCGGCGGCGATGAGCTCCTCCGGGCTGGTGATGCCCTCGGCCTTGTCGGCCGTCCGGCGGGGGAACGACACGTCGAACGTGCCGACGCCGGAGCTGGTCAGCTCGACCTGACCGGAGCCCTCCATGAGGGTGCCGGTCCAGGCGGTCCGTGCGATGCGAGTCGGCATGACGCTCCTTGAGCTCGTGGGGCGGACGCCGAGCGGCGTCCGCGGCCCACCGTAAGCCGTCGAGCGGGGACCCGCTCGGCCGCGCTCAGCCCGTGAACTCCCAGTGCCAGGGCTCGCGCTTGCTCCCGGAGATGCCCGCCCAGGCCGGCAGGACCCAGCCGAACTCTCCCGCGTGGCGAGCCATCCACTCGTGCTGCGAGCTCCCGAACAGCTCCATGCCACCGCCGAGGTCGACCGCGACGCCGCGACCGTGGTTCGAGGTCCCCGGCTTCGCGCACAGGCCGCCCTTCGTGCGCGAGCACGCGACCTGGGCCCCGTACGACCGGTAGGAGTCCGTCACCACCAGATCGCTCCCGAAGGTCTGGTGGTAGCTCGCGTTCAGCGCCGCGAGCGCTTCGACGGCGTCGCAGCGCAGCTGCTGGCCGGAGGCGAACCCGAGCGCGCACAGCGCATCGGCCGGCACGCGACCGTTGGCGTAGGCGGCCAGCGACTCGCGCTGGGCCGCCTCCTTCGCCGCGAGGGCGGCGACCCGCTCGGCCTCGACAGCCGTCGCGGCTTTCTCTGCAGCGGCGGCCACGTTCGTGTCCGCGGTGGCCTTGAGCCGGGCAGTCAGGTCGGCGACCCGGGCGGCGGACGCCATCATCCCGGCGGCCAGCTCGTCGTCGGGCACGGCGTCGTCGAGGGGAGCCCGGAACAGGTCCCGTGAGCCGGTCGTCGGAGCGGCGGTGGCCGTCGCGGCGGAATCCGTTGCCGACGGTTCAGGCGTGGCCGACGGGTCCGGCGTGGCCGTCGGGTCGGGCGCCGCAGAGTCGGTCGCCGCAGAGTCGGTCGCCGCAGAGTCAGTCGCGGCAGGGTCGGGCGTGGCGGCGGCGTCGGTCGCGGCCGGATCCGGCACGGCCGATCGTTCAGCGCCGCGGGACGCGCGGCCGTCCCGGGCTGCAGCCTCCGCGGCCGGGGACGCCGCGTTGTCTGCCAGGGCAGCGATGAGCGTGTTGAGGCGGTCGACCGCATCGGCGAGCGCCGCGCGGTCGGTCTCGCTCACGGAAGCGGCAGCGACGGTCTGCACGGCATTCGCATCGGCCACCGCGCTCTGGGCGGTCGCCACGGCGCGGGCCCGCTCGCCGGCAGTCTTCAGCCGGCTCTGGGCGGCGCTGGTGGCGGTGGACTGCTCGACGGCGGCAGACCGACTCTGGGTCGCCGACTCCGCGGCGGTGTACCCGCCGAGCGCCACGACGAGCCCAAGCACAAGAACGCCCTGGGCGGTCGTGCCCGGGCGGATTCGGCGGGGGAGGCGGGGGAGGCGGGGGCTAGCCGCAGCGGGCTCAGCACGATGCCGGCCACGCGACGAGCACCGCGTTTCCGGCATTCTGTCACTCACGCGCTACAGAATAACAGACTCCGTGATCAAACCGTGACCTGGGGGGCCCTGTTCCGTCACGCAGGCGTAACGCGACGGCCCTAGGGTTTGTCCCATGGAGCCGACGCCGACCACCCCGACAGCTCCTCAGCGCGGCCTGGACGACCTGTACGACATCGGCCGACTGGCCGATCGGCTCGGCGTCGAGCACGCCACCATCCGCGTCTGGCTCTCGCGCAAGGTGCCGTGGCTCCCCGCTCCGGACGGTCGGCTCAACGGCGGTGCCGTCTGGCGCGCAGCCACGCTCGACGGGATCGAGGAGCGGCGCGCACCGGGGCGCCCGGGCCCCAAGCGCCGGCTCGCGAACGTGCCCACTCCCAGCCCCAGCCCGACGCTGCCCGGCCCCGACGCCTAGGCTGGCAGGACCACCCTTCCCTCCCTGCGGAGGTGGACGATGACCGACCCTGACCGGACAGCCGACCGGGCAGAAACCGACCGGGACGACGATGTCGCGGCCGCCATGGCCGAGCTGGACCGGCGCGCGTTCCTGCCCCCCGAGCAGCGCGCACGGGCCGGCGAGGACCGACCGTTGCCGATCGGTCACGGCCAGACGAACTCCCAGCCCTCGACCGTCGCAGCGATGCTGCGCCTGCTCCAGGTCCCGATCGGCGCGCGTGCGCTCGACATCGGCGCGGGCTCGGGCTGGACGACGGCGCTGCTCGCCCGGCTGGTAGGGCCCACCGGCTCGGTGCTCGGGCTCGAGCTCGAGCCCGAGCTCGCGGAGCAGGGCGCCCGCAACCTCGCGACCTGGCCGGTGCCGTGGGCGAGCCTCGAGGTGGCGACCCGCGGGGCGCTCGGGCGACCCGTCGACGGCGGCTACGACCGGATCCTCGTCTCCGCGACCGCCCAGAGCCTGCCGGAGGAGCTCGTCGCCCAGCTGACCCCCGAGGGTCGGATGGTGCTGCCGATCCGCACCACCCTGTGGCTCGTCCAGCGGCACGGAACCGAGCTCGAGCGTTCGCCGCAGGGCTCCTACCTCTTCGTCCCGCTGCGCTGATCCGATGCTGACCCGATCGAGGACGGACCGATGGACCCCATGAGCACCGACCCGGCCGCCCCGGCCGTCATCGCCCAGGCGCGTGGCCTCGTCAAGACCTACGGCGCGGGCGAGACGGCGGTCCGGGCGCTCGACGGGATCGACGTCGACTTCGCCCGTGCGCGGCTGACGGCGATCATGGGCCCGTCCGGCTCGGGCAAGTCGACCTTGATGCACTGCATGGCCGGCCTGGATCGCGCGACGTCGGGCAGCATCGTCGTCGACGGCGCGGAGATCGGCCGGATGAACGAGCGCCAGCTGACCCGGCTGCGCCGCACGCGGCTCGGCTTCGTCTTCCAGTCGTACAACCTCGTGCCGACCCTGACCGCGGCCGAGAACATCACGCTGCCGCTCGATATCGCCCGCGAGCCGATCGACCGCGCCCACTTCGACGCCGTCGTGGCCGCCGTCGGGCTCGCCGATCGCCTGCACCACCGGCCCAGCGAACTGTCCGGCGGCCAGCAGCAGCGGGTGGCCTGCGCGCGCGCCCTGGTCTCGCGGCCCGCGGTCGTGTTCGCCGACGAGCCGACCGGGAACCTGGACTCGCGCTCGTCCGGCGAGGTGCTCGGCTTCCTGCGCCGCTCGGTCGACGACCTCGGCCAGAGCGTCGTCATGGTGACCCACGACCCGAACGCCGCCTCGATCGCGCACCGGGTGGTGTTCCTCGCCGACGGGCGGCTCGTCGGCGAGCTGTCCGACCCCACGGCGGCCACGATCCTCGACGCGCTGCGCGAGCTGTCCTGATGCGTCGCGTCGCGCTCCGCAGCATCCGCGCCCACCTGGTCCAGTTCGTGCTCTCGGTGCTCGCGGTCACGCTCGGGGTCGCCTTCGTGGCGGGGACGTTCTCGCTGCGGTCGATGCTCTCGTCGACGTTCAGCGACATCATCGACAGCGCGCTCACGGGGGACGTCTACCTGCGCGGCGCCGACGAGGCGGGCTCGACCTCCCCGACCGGCCAGGGCGGCCTGGGCGGGTCCCGCAACGCGATCCCGCTGACGCTGGCCGACGACGTCTCAGCGGTCGGCGGCGTCGCCGTCGCCCTGGCGGACGTCAACGGTCCGGCCGTGCTGGTCGGGGCCGACGGGCTCGCGGTGGCGCAGGGGCAGGCACCGAGCTTCGCGCAGGCGCTGAACCCCGGTGACCCCGCCGTGCACGTCGTCGCCGGCCGGGCGCCGACCGGTCCCGCCGAGATCGCCCTCGCCTCCGAGACCCTGGCGAAGTCGGGGCTCACGCTCGGCGCGTCGACCAAGGCCGTGATCGCCGGCTCGCTGCAGGACGTCGTCGTCGTCGGGACCGTCGACTACGGCGCGCCGCTGGCGGGCGCCACCGTGCTGTTCCTCGACCCCGCGACCGCGGTGCGCGCGTACGCGCCGACCGGGTTGGTGCAGACGGTCACGGTGTACGCCGATCCGGGGGTCTCGCCGCAGACCCTGGTCGACCGGCTGCAGCCCGTCGTCGCGGCCGCGGCCGGGGCGAGCGCCGAGGTCGTCACCGGGGACCGGCTTCGGGCGGACGCCCGCGCGCAGATCGACACGGCGCTCGGGTTCGTCGAGACGTTCCTGCTGGTCTTCGCCGGGATCTCGCTGTTCGTCGGGGCGTTCATCATCGCGAACACGTTTGCGATGTCGGTGCGCCAGCGCATGCGGGAGCTCGCGCTCCTGCGCGCGCTGGGCGCGTCCCCGACGCAGGTCTTCGCCTCGATCCTCATCCAGGCGGCCGTCGTCGGGCTGTTCGGCTCGGCGCTGGGCGTGCTCGCCGGCTTCGGGCTGGTCTCCGCGCTGCGGGTGATCCTCTCGCGGTTCGGCATGAGCCTGTCCGGCCGCATCCCGCTCGAACCGTCGACGATCGCCCTGTCGCTCGCGATCGGCACGCTCGTGAGCCTCGCCGCCGCCGCCCTGCCCGCCCGGCGCGCGGCGCTGACGCCGCCGGTCGAGGCGATGCGCGACGACGTCGTCGTGCTCGAACGCACGCTGCGCTGGCGAGCCCTGACCGGGAGCCTGCTGACCGCGGCCGGCGTGGCGGCGGTCGTGGCGGCCGTGGCGGCTCCGGGGTCCGACGGCGGTCCCCGGCTCGGCGCGGGTGCTGCCGCCGTGCTCGTCGGCATGCTCGTGCTCGCCCCGGTGATCGCCCGCTCGTCGCTCGGGGGCCTCGCCGCCGTCTTCGTCGTGACCCTCAAGCCCATCGGCCGGCTCGCGCGCGGCAACGTGACCCGCAACCCGCGCCGGACGGCCAACACCGCCGGCGCCCTGATGATCGGGATGGCGCTCGTGGGGGCGTCGTCGGTCCTGGCGTCCTCCGCGCAGGGGTCCACCCGGTCGATCGTCGCCGAGACCTCGACGGCCGACTTCGTGCTCCGGTCGCCTGCGGCCGCGATCCCCGCCGACGCGCTCACGGCCGTCCGCGCGCTGCCCGACGTCGCAGCGGCCGACGCGGTGACGCTCGGCTCGGTGCTGATCGCGACAGCGGGCGAGGCTGCGGGTACGACCGCGGGCGGGACCGCGGCGCCGGAGCCGCCGACGGTCGTCGTCGGGCTCGATCCGGGGGCATTCGGGCGGACGATGGACATCACCACGACGGACGGCTCGTTGGCCAGCCTCGCGGACGGTGAGGTCGCCGCCCAGAAGAGCGCGGCGAAGAACGCCGGCTGGCACGTCGGGTCCGAGCTCGAGCTGACGTCCACCGGCGCGACCCGGACGGTCACCATCGGGGCGATCATCGACTCGCCCGCGATCCAGGCTCCGATCGTGCTGCCGGACACCCTCTTCAACGAGCTGGTCCCCGCCGCCCAGGCCGCCGTCAACCTCGTGTTCGTCAAGGCCGCGCCCGGCACGGACCCGGCGACCCTGCGCGCCGACCTCACCCGGGCCGTGGCGCCGTTCGTGGTGGTCTCGGTCCTGGACAACGAGCAGTTCGCGAGCGAGCTCGCCGGGCAGGTCGACCAGGTGCTGGTGATCCTCTACGCGCTGCTCGGGCTGTCCGTCGTGATCGCGATCCTCGGGATCGTCAACACGCTGGCGCTGTCGGTGATCGAGCGCACGCGCGAGATCGGGCTCATGCGCGCCGTCGGCCTCGGCCGGCTCCAGCTCGCCGGGACGGTGATGATCGAGTCGGTGCTCACGGCGCTGTTCGGGACGGTCGTCGGGGTGACCGTCGGGGTCTGCCTCGCCGCCGCCATGCCGACGGTCTTCGCGGATGTCGGGCTCACCGACCTCGTCGTGCCGTGGGCCACGCTCGGGTGGATCCTCGCGCTCGCCGTCGTGGTCGGCGTGCTCGCTGCCGTCTGGCCGGCGACCCGCGCCGCGCGCCTGCCGGTGCTCCAGGCGGTCACCGTCGACTGACCAGCGACTCGCCGGCCTCTCCCGTTCACCCGAAAGAGTGAGAAAGGCGCCAGATCCGCTACGTTGCTCGCGGAGCACAAGGCCCGTCCCGCACGGTGGACTGGATCGGAATCCCGCAGTTCTCCGACCGCTTCGCACGACTTCGCAGCAGTCCCGAGAACCTCGCGGAATGAGTCCGAGATGCGCCGACCAGTGATCGCAGCCCTGACCAGCCTCGCCGTCGTGGTCGCCACGGCCCTCGGCGCCAGCGGCGCCGGCGCGGCGAGCCCCGATCCCGGGTCGCCCGGTCTCCCGGTCGCGGCGTCCCTGCCCGCCACGGACAAGGTGGCGCCGTCGCTCGACGGTGCCGACGGGCCGGTGACCGCCTTCGTCCAGCTGGCCGCGCCGTCTGCCCTCGACGTCGCCGAGACTGGCGCGCCCCCCGCCGAGGTGGCCGCGGCCGCGCAGACCATCGAGACCCTGGCCGACGCCGTCGTCCCCGCCTCGAGCGCCGCCCGCTCGCGCCAGGGCACCGCACCCCAGCGCATCGCCGTGACGACGAACCTCCTCGCGGGCACCCTGGTGAGCGGCGAGGCCGCCCGCATCCGTGACCTGGCGGCGTCCCCCGACGTCGTGGCGATCTACCGGATCGTGCCGAAGACCCCTGACAACAAGGGCAGTGACGCGTTCACCCGCGCCCTGGACGCGTGGACCTCCGCCGGCGCGACCGGCGCCGGCGTGCGGATCGGGGTCATCGACACCGGGCTCGACTACACGCACGCGGACTTCGGCGGCCCCGGCACCACGGCCGCGTACGCGACCGCGTACGGCACCGACGGCACCGCCGCCGTTCCCGCGGGAACGTTCGACCCCACCAAGTTCCTCGGCGGGTACGACTTCGCGGGCGCCCACTACGACGCCGACCCGGCCTCGACCCTCCCGGGCGCGACGATGACCCCCACGCCGGACGCCAACCCGATCGACGCGTACTACACGAACGGCAACTCCGGCCACGGTTCGCACGTCGCGGGCACCGCGGCCGGGTTCGGCCAGCAAGCCGACGGCACGACGTTCCGCGGCGACTACGCCGACCTGACCGATCTCACCGGCTGGCAGCAGGGCCCCGGGTCGGCGCCCGAGGCCGGGCTGTACGGCCTGAAGGTGTTCGGCGACGCCGGCGGCAGCACCGACCTGGTGATCAACGCGCTCGAGTGGGCCGCCGACCCGAACGGCGACCTCGACTTCTCCGACCACCTCGACGTGCTCAACCTGTCCCTCGGCTCGGACGCCACCCCGGCGGACGACCCCGAGAACCTGTTCGTCGACCGGCTCACCGACCTCGGCGTGCTCTCGGTCATGTCGGCCGGCAACGCGGGCGACCTCACCGACGTCGGCGGCGCACCCGGCAACGCGCGCAGCGCGCTCACGGTGGCCAACTCGGTCGGCAACACCCAGACCTACGACGCCGTCGAGGTCACCGCGGCGACCGACCCGGCGCTCGTCGGCAGCCACGCGGCCCAGAACTCGGCGAACTACACCGGGACCGACGACGTGACCGCGCCGGTCGCATACCTCGGCGCCGACGTGAACGGCTGCGCCTCGCTCGCGGACCGGGCGGCCGAGCTCGCGGGCAAGATCGCCTACCTGTACTGGGACGACAACGACACCACGCGCCCGTGCGGCAGCGGCACCCGGTTCGACAACGCCGCCGCGGCCGGCGCCGTGGGTGTGCTGCTCAGCTCCGCGATCCCGGTGTTCACCGCCGGCATCGCCGGGAACGCGTCGATCCCCGGCGCCCAGCTCACCGCGGCCACCACCACCGCCCTGCTGCCCGAGATCACCGCCGGGACCCTCACCGCGCACATCGGGCCGTCGCTCGCCGGCGTCTCCTTCGTGCGCGACGACACCGTCGGCGACACGCTCAATGCCTCCTCCTCGCGCGGCGTGCACGGCTCGCTCGGCATCATGAAGCCCGACGTCGCCGCCCCCGGCACCGCGATCTCCTCGGTCGCCGCGGGCACCGGCACCCGCGTGCACACGCTCTCGGGCACCTCCATGGCCTCCCCGCACGTGGCCGGCATCGCGGCCCTCGTACGTGGCGCCCACCCGGCGTGGAGCCCGGTCCAGGTCAAGGCCGCGGTCATGAACACCGCGACGCACGACGTGTTCCGCGACCTGGGCCCGAGCGGACCGGTCTATGGTCCCGCGCGCGTGGGGTCGGGCCGGGTGGACGCGGCGGACGCCGTGGCCGGCTCCGTCCTCGCCTACGCCACCGACGACGCCGCCGGGGTGTCGGTCGCGTTCGGGGTCGTGCCGGTCGCCGCCAAGACGGTGGTGCAGCGCAGGTCGGTCACCGTGACGAACACCGGTTCGGCGACGGTCCGGTACGCGACGTCGTTCGCGGGCGCCACGACCGCGGGCGGCGCCACCATCACGACGTCGCCCGCCTCGATTCGGGTCCGCCCCGGTGATTCGAAGCGCGTCACCGTGACGCTCACCGCCAACCCGAGGACCCTCGCGAAGGACCTCGACCCGACGTCGTCGGCCAGCTACGACCTCGGCGTCGTGATCCCGCGCGACTACCTCGCGACGGTCTCCGGACGCCTCGTGCTCACGCCCGACGTCGGCGCCGAGCTGCGGGTCCCGGTCTCGGCCGCCCCCAAGCTCGTCAGCGACCTCGCCGCTCGCCCCGTCGCGTTCGCGGGCGTGACCGCCGACACCGCACCGCTCGCCATCGCCGGTCGCGGGGTGGACTCGGGCGGCTGGCTCTCGCTGTTCGCGCCGATGCAGCTCGCGGCGACCAGCCCGCAGCTGCCCGACGCCGGCGTCGAGACGTCGCCGTCGTCCATCGCGGCCGGAGACGTGCGCTCCGTCGGCTTCTCCTCCACCGCGCCGCAGCTCGCGGCCGCGAACCTTGACCCGGCGAACGGCACGATCGGCATCGGCATCGCGACCCAGGGCGAGTGGGCGAGCCTCGGCACCGCCGTCATCCCCATCATCGACACCGACGTCGACGGCGACGGGACGCCCGACCTGCAGACGGTCGTGCAGAAGTTCTCCCCCGAGGTCGACGTCACCACCGCGCAGACGTACTCGTACTCGACCGGCGAGCTGCTGGAGGAGAACGCCGTCAACGGCCTGTTCGGCGACATCGACACGACCGTGTTCGACAACAGCGTCCTGGTCGTCCCGATCAGCCTCGCCCTGGGCTTCGCCCCCGGCGTGGCCGCGACCTTCTCGGTGTGGACCTACTCCGGCTACGCGCCCGACCCGTCGGGCACCGTCGACCGGGTGGAGCCGTTCTCGATCGACCCGTACGCCCCGGCGTACTGGTTCGACGGCGGAGACCCCGGCGCGCTGTGGTTCATCGACGCGCCCGGCAACCCGGTCACCGTGCACCGCTCGCTCGCCCCGGGGGCCACGGCGCCGCAGCTGCTCGTGCTGCACACGCACAACGCGACGCCCGCGACCCGCGCCCAGGTCGTCGACGTCACCGCCCCGGTGCCGACCGCGACCACCGTCGAGCTCGCGGTCGGTGGCGGCGGCCGCGGCAACTTCCGGCTCACCGCGACCGTCGACCCGCCGAAGGCGGACGGCACCGTCCAGTTCTTCGACGGAGCCACCCAGATCGCCACCGCACCCGTCCGCGGCGGCGGCAAGGCCCGCGCCACCGTCCCGCTCGGCGGCGGAACTCACTCGCTGACCGCACAGTTCACGCCGACCACCCCGGACTGGCTGCCGTCAACCTCCACCCCGGTAGCGATCACCAACTAACACCCCCCGCCGAACTCGGAGGTTCGGTTCGAACTCGGACACCACAGTGTCCGAGTTCGCCGCAAACCTCCGAGTTCGGCGTCAGAACAGGACGCCGTGGGGGGATTCGTTCCGGGGTGGGGTTGCGTCGCCCCGCTGGGCCGCTCTTGCCGCTTGGCCCGCGAGGACGTCGGCGCGTTCGTTGAACTCGTTGCCGACGTGGCCGCGCACCCAGGTGAACGCCACCGGGCCGGCGCGGTCGGCGATCGCCTTCTCGATGCCCTGGACGACGGCGAGGTTCTGCACGGGTGCGCCGCCCGCCGTCCGCCAGCCCTTGCGCTTCCAGCCCTGCACCCACACGGACGCGCACTTGATCGCGTACTGCGAGTCCGACTCGATCTGCAGGTGCTCGCTCCCGGGGTGGGACTCGATCGCGTCCCGCACCGCCATCAGCTCGGCGAGCTGGTTGGTTCCCGAGGCGATCCCGCCCGACGACCACGTCCCGTCGTGGTTCACCCACGCCCAGCCGCTCGCGCCGCCCGGGTTGCGCAGGCAGGAACCGTCGGTGCTGACCGTGATCACGTGGCGCTCCTCGCATCGCGCCCGGAGGTGCCCGGACCGGGAGCATTCTGCCCTGCCCTGCCCCACCCCGGGCCGGCCGGGTCTCGCGGGGTGTTGACTGGCCCCATGCCTCTTTCCGGTGAGTACGTGCCCAGCCCCGAGAAGTGGGTCCGCGACCAGGTCGAGCTCATCGAGAGCTCGGGCGGCACGCAGGGCACGACGCTGCGCGGCATGCCCGTCGTCGTCCTCACCACCCTGGGGGCGAAGTCCGGCAAGCTCCGTAAGAGCGCGCTCATGCGGGTCGAGCACGACGGCGTCTACGCCGTCGTCGCCTCGCTGGGCGGCGCCCCGAAGAACCCCGTCTGGTACTACAACGTGGTCGCCCACCCGCAGGTCGAGCTCCAGGACGGCCCGGTCCGCCAGGACCTGACCGCACGCGAGATCACGGGTGCCGAGAAGGCGCTGTGGTGGGAGCGCGCGGTGGCGGCCTACCCGCCCTACGCGGACTACCAGACCAAGACCCCGCGCGAGATCCCGCTCTTCCTCCTCGAGCCGTAGTCCCGCGGCGGTCGGTCCGCCGCGATCCGGTCAGCGATCAGCCGAAATCGCGGTCACGATCCGGGTCACGCTCGACGCGAGCCCCCAGCGTTCGGCCAGGGCGACGAGCGCGTCCGGGTCGGCCGGCGTGAGGGGGATCGCGTCGTCCACCGAGCCGACCGGGGCGTCGGGCACCACGCGGACCACGCCGGGCGCCACCTCGAGGTAGGCGGCGGCCTCCGTCAGCCGCGCGCGCTGGGTGGCCGTGAGCCCGGGGTCGCCCGCGTCCCGGGCGGCGAGGACCCCGGCCAGGTCGCCGTACCGGCCGAGGAGCGCGACGGCGGTCTTCTCGCCGATGCCTCGCACGCCGGGCAGCCCGTCGCTCGGGTCCCCGCGCAGCACGGCCATGTCGGCGTACGCCTGCCCGGTCGGCACCCCGTACTTCTCCCGCAGCCGCCCCTGGTCGACGACGTCCAGGTCGCTCACCCCGCGCGACGTGTACAGCACGCGCACCCCCGCGTCGTCGTCCACGAGCTGGAACAGGTCGCGGTCCCCCGTGACGATCTCGACGCGGCGGCCGATCGCCGTCGTGCCCAACGACGGCTGGCCCGACGACTCCTGGCCCGCCGCCTCGCGCGCCACCAGGGTGCCGATCACGTCGTCGGCCTCGTACCCGGGGGCGCCGACGCGCGCGATCCCGAGGGCCGCCAGGACCTCGACGATCACCGGGATCTGTGGGATCAACCCCTCGGGGGTCTCCTCGGCGTCGGTCCCGGGCACCCGGCGGTGGTCCTTGTAGGTCCCGATGGCCGCGACCCGGAACGCCGGCCGCCAGTCGTCGTCCCAGCAGGCCACAAGCCCGCCGGGGCGGCGGTCGACGATCAGCCGGGCCGTCATGTCGAGCAGCCCGCGCACGGCGTTGACGGGCACGCCGTCGGGCGACCGGATCGAGTCCGGGATCCCGAAGAAGGCGCGGTAGTACAGCGAGGCGGTGTCGAGCAGCAGCAGTGGCTGGTGGGGCTCCGGCATGGCAGAACGCTACGCCCGGGGAGCGGGCCAGGTGCGTCGCGCCGTCGTCGGAACGGGGCCGGTCGCCGGCCCGCCGGTGCGGTGCTCGCCCAGGTGCGACTCGAGGTTGAACACGTCCACGGACCATCGACCCTCGCCGTCCGGGCGGACCAGCCGGGTCACCGACGCGTTCCGCACGGCCGCGGACTCGCTGATGGCGAGCACGTCGGCCTCGGACAGGCCCTCGCAGATGTAGCGGATGACCAGGATGACGGCGTCGTGGCAGACGACGAGCACCCGCCGGTCGTGCTCCTGCCGGTCGAGGTCCACGAGCAGCGCACGGACCCGCAGCGCCAGGTCGGCCCAGGACTCGCCCCCAGGAGGTCGGTGGTAGAACTTCCCGAGCCACCGCCGTCGGGCGGCCTCCTCGGGCGCCCGCGCCTCGACCCCGGCCGTGGTGAGCAGGTCGAGGATCCCGAGCTCGCGGTCGCGCAGCCGCTCATCGATCGCGATCCGCAGCGGGAGCCCGCTGCTCGCGACCGCGATCTGCGCGGTGTCCAGCGCCCGCACGAAGGGTGAGCACCAGATGCTGTGCGGGGCCCCAGCCGGCCCGAGCCGACCGAGCCAGTCGCCGAGCGCCTCCGCCTGCCGGACTCCCCGCGGGGTGAGCGGCACGTCCGGGTCGCGCATCGCGAGCTCGATCACCTCAGCCCCCGCCGCCTCGGCGGCATCGGCCGCGACGTTGCTGAGGCTCTCGCCGTGCCGAACCAGCAGCAGCTCCGTCGCGCCCATGCTCTGACGCTAGTTCACCCGGACCCGCCCGGGGCGCACCGGCAGGGCACCGAGACAAGAAAGGACGACCCGACGCATCCGCAGGGGGCTGGGAACGTCGGGCCGTCACACTTATGCTAGCGCGTTTCGGGGGGCCTGAAGCGCGCGGACCGCACCCGAATGTGCGACCTCATCGGGCTTCACCCGACCGACGAGAAGTTCAGCTGCGCCTCGACCACGGCCACGGCCGACCAGATCTGACCATCTTCGCTGCTCAGCTCGTATGCGGGCAGCAGCACGGTCGAACCGTCGGGCTGCGTGTACATCGTCAGGCCGAGCCGGGACGAGGTCAGGGCGATCTCCGTCACCGGCCACGAGATCGGGCTGCCGGGCTCGGCGGTCGGCGGGACCGTGCGCTCGGGCGCCGGGGCGATCTCGGCCGTGCCGAGGGTCGACGTCGTGCTGTCCGCGGCCACGCCCTTCTCGGCCGCGTACATCATCGGGCCGCCGTAGCTGGCGCCGAAGCGCGGGTCGGCCAGGCGGGCGACCGCGTCGGTCGCGCTCACGATGTCGTAGGTCCCGAGCGAGACGACCGGTGCCATCGACCCGTACAGCGACTGCACCCCGTCACCGACCAGGCCGATGCTCCAGGACACCCCCGTGCGCTGGCCGTCGAGCACCTGGTAGGCCGCGACGTAGGCGGCCTGCGGGGTGCCGGACTCGGAGGTCTCGTACTCGAACGCGCCGGGGTCGAGACCGATCGCCGCGATCAGGTCACGGGCCTTCGCGACGGCCGCGTCGCCTTGCGGCGCGTTGCCGATCGCGGCGTCCGTGCACGCCTGCGTTGGCTCGGGCACGGGCATGATGTCCGGCGCGACGGCCGAGTCGCCTGAGTCGCCCGAGCCAGCCGAGCCAGCCGAACCAGCCGCACCCGTCGAGCCGGGCTCGACGCTCTGGGTGCCGCCTCCTGTCGAGCACGCGTACGGATCGAGCGCCGGGTCGTAGAAGTTCACACTCGCGAGGCCGTCCGGCTGCAGCTGCAGCGAGGCCCCGGTGCCATCGGTCGGGCCGACCGTCCAGGCGCCGTCGGTCAGCGCGGCCGTGCCGGCCAGACCGAGCGCGCGGGCGACCCGTTCGACGGTCTCGGCGGTGAACACCTGCGCGGGATCGAACGTCCACGCCTGGGCCGAGCCCGTCTCGCGCGGGAGGTTCACGCCCGTGAAGACCGTCCGCCCCCCGTACCAGGGCGCCACCATCGAGCTGCTGAGCTTGCTGTCCGCCGACCCCGCGACCGCGTTCGGAGCCGCCTGCTCAGCCGAGCCCGGCTGGCCGAGCGTGATCGCTGCCCCGGCCGTGTTCGTCGCGACGCCGCTCCCGCCCCCGTCGTTGCCGATCGCGAAGCCCGCCGTGCCGAACATGAGCGCGCTGGCCGCGACCGCGGCCACCGGCCACCAGGTCCCCCACCCGCGGCGCGACCGCGCGGCCGCGAGCTCGTCGACCGGCTCGGCGAGCCGGGCCCGGACCGCGCCGTCGAGCGCCGCCAGGTCCGGTTCGACGCCGCGCGCCGGGTCTGCCGCGCGAAGCCGGTCGAAGATCGCGTCGGGCTGCTCGGGCGGGTTGATGCTGTCGTTCACGGCGACCTCCTGGGGCGGGCGGGGCGGGTGGATCCTCTACCTGCCCTATGTCCCGAGCGCGGGGCTACTTGCAGGTGCCCGGCACCTGCCCGACGGCGATCAGGCGCCCAGCCGCTCCGTCCAGGCCTCGCGCAGCCGGGCCCGTGCCCGAGACAGTGCGGCGTCGGCCCCGCCGCGCGAGATCCCCAGCACCGCGGCGAGCTCGTCGGCGCCGAGACCCTCCCACCCGTGCAGCACCAGGATGCGGCGGTCGCGCACGCTCAGCGCCGCGAGGACGGCGCGCAGCTCGACGTCGTCGACGGCCAGCGTGGCCGGGTCGGCGTCATCCACCTCGTCGGGAACGTCCCCGACGGGCACCGGCCGGCCCTTGCGCCGATGGTTGGCGAGCACGAAGCCCGCGGTCCGGTACAGCCAGGGCAGCTCCGCGCCGTCGGGCACGTCGTCGCGGCGCCGCCAGGCGATGGCAAGCACGTCAGCGGTGAGGTCCTCGGCGTCGTCGCGGGGTCCGCGTCGGACGAAGTACCGGTACAGCGCGGTGGCATGAGCACGGAAGAGGCCCTCGAACCAGGCGTCGTCGCGGGAGGGCACGGAGATCTCCAGACAGTGCGGCTAAGAAGCACAATGCGGCTACGAAACAGAGCGCGGCTACGAAACAGAGCGCGGCTACCTACATGGACACTGTGTCGCGACCCGGCCGCTACTTGCACCCGGATCCCGCGAGCCGTCAGAGGCCTTCGCCGTCAGAGGCCGTCTGCGACGGCGGCCGTGACCTTGAGCCAGGCCTCGCGCGTGCCCTCCTGGAGGGACTCGACGAGCAGCGGCCCGCCGGGCACCAGGGCGGGGTCGTGCGGCACGTCGAGGACGACCCGGGTGAGCTGCCCGAAGTGGTGGTGCAGGCGCGCGCGGAGCTTGGCGTCGACGTCGTCCCCCGGAGCGGACAGCACCGTCACCGCGCGGCTCACGAGGTCCTCGTACCCGGCTGCCCGGAGCGCGTCGATCGCCCACGCCGCCGACTGCGCGGTGTCCTCGCGGACCGTCGACACGATGACGAGCTGGTCGGCGGCCTTGATCGCGGCCTGCCAGTTGCTGGCCCGCATGTTGTTGCCCGTGTCGATGACCATCACGCGGTAGAACCGCACGAGCGTGCGGTGGAGCGCGGTGAACGCCGCCGCGTCGATCGACGCGGCCGAGGCGGCGTCCTCGTCCGAGGCGAGCACGTCGAACTGCGCCGAACCCTGCGAGCGGACGTAGTTGTCGAGGTCGCCCACCCGCGCCGAACGCAGGTCGGTGAACCGCGCAAGGTCCCGCAGGAGCGTCACGGCCGTGTTCGCGTGCCGCGCGTGCGCCGATCGCCAGCCGAGCGTCCCGCGGGTCTCGTTGTTGTCCCACGCGAGGGTGTACCCACCCCGGTGGATCCCGAACGTCGCCGCGATCAGCAGCGTGGCCGTCGTCTTGTGCGCGCCCCCCTTGGGGTTGAGCACGACCACCGTCTTGGGTCCGTCCAGGCTGCGCTGCACCGAGCTGATCGCGTCGCGGTGGATCCGCTCGGCGCGGCCCGGGGCGGGGTGGATGGACCCGAAGGTCAGGTGCCGGATCCTGCGGCGCCAGCCCCACTCGGCCGGGCCGGCGGGCGGTTCGGGGCGGGTCGCGAGCAGGTCGTCGAGCGTCGGGA
Organism: Pengzhenrongella phosphoraccumulans; assembly: GCF_045689905.1. NCBI lineage: Bacteria > Bacillati > Actinomycetota > Actinomycetes > Micrococcales > Pengzhenrongella > Pengzhenrongella phosphoraccumulans. The sequence continues at coordinate 1,542,749 of NZ_CP144210.1, forward strand.
GCCCGTGCCGCGAGCGGACCCGCTCCGGGGCGGCTGCGGCGACGCGCGACGGGGCGTCGGGCACGTCGTCGGGCCCGTCGTCGGGCCCGGTCGGCCCGCGGTGGCCACGGCTCTCGACGAGCGGGCTGTCGGCCTCTTCGACGGTACCGTCGGGGTGGATCGTCAGCAGCCACTCGCCGTCCGGGTCCTCGATGCTCAGGGTCAGCACCCGGCCCTCGTCGGCGGCGCGGCGCGCCATGAACTCGGTGACCATGCCGCCCGCAGCCCCCACGCTCGCGGCCGCGAAGCGGTGCACGGTGCCGTCGGCGACGAGCTCGGCCGTCCCGTCCCGGCGGACCTCGGCGTGCGCTGAGCCCTCGACCGGCGGCCCGTCTTCGGATTCACTCATCGATCTGCTTCCCACTCATCCCGACCTGCTTACGACATCGCCTCGCGGATTGGCCAGACCTATGACCGTCGAACCTACGCCGGGTTCACGCAGGAATCCCATTCCGGCACCGGTTCGGTCAAGATGGACCCATGCCCGCCTACCTCGCCCGGATCATCGTCTCGCCCGTGCTCGACGACGACGAGCGGCTCGGCATGGGTGATGCGCTCGGTGCGAGCGAGGATCACGAGCTGCCCGGTGGGCAGGTCCGGTTCGAGGTCCTCGGCGAGGCGCCCGACCTCGCGACCGCGACGTCAGCTGCCTACGAGCACGCGGCCGGAGTGCTCGACGGCTACGACTTCGAGGTGGACGTCAGCCAGCTGCCCTGAGCCCCGCCGGCACGGCCGACCCGGCCCCGGACGCACGAACCGGCCCCGGACGCACGAATGCCCCGGCGCAAGGCCGGGGCATTCGCGAGGTTCTAGAGCCTGTCAGACAGGCCCGTCACACCCTGAGATATGAAATCAGAGGGGGCGGATGTTCTCGGCCTGCGGGCCCTTCGGGCCCTGCGTGACGTCGAACTCAACCTTCTGGTTCTCGTCGAGCGAGCGGTAGCCGCTGCTCGAGATCGCGGAGTAGTGGGCGAAGACGTCAGCGCCGCCGTCGTCGGGAGCAATGAAGCCAAAGCCCTTTTCGGCGTTGAACCACTTCACGGTGCCAGTAGCCATTAGAAAATCTCCTCCAGGAGCGTTCGGTCGACCCCGACTGTCGGGGTCGCTCGTCGCAGTGTTCGTCGTCCGCTCCGGGAAAGGAACAAGGCGCTCCAGCCGAAGCCGTAGCGTTTAAGACGTTCGATGCACAGCAACTTCACGCGCAAGCCTAGCGCAGAGCGGGGCGCAGGGGAACGGTATGCACAACCCGGCCGCATCACAGTCCGGTACCCAGTTGCCCCGAAAGCCCCCTGACGTGCACCGCGACCCGTGCCTTCCGCTCTGAGAGAGCAGGCTCAGACCGCGACGACGCGATCCCGACCTGCCCGCTTTGCGGCGTACAGGGCAGAGTCCGCCGCGGCGATCGCGCCGTGCGCCGGGACGGGACGACCGACCCCGACCGAGACCGTCACCGCGAGACCGGCCGCGATGAGCCCCCACGGGGCGTGCCGCACGGCATGGTGCAGCCGGTCCGCGACCTCCTCGGCCGCGAGCCCGCCGCCGAAGACGAGGATGACGAACTCGTCGCCCCCGTACCGCACGAGGACGTCGTCCGCGCGGCAGTGCGCCCGCAGGATCACGGCCAGCCGGCGCAGCACCTCGTCCCCGACGGCGTGCGAGAAGTGGTCGTTGACCAGCTTGAACTGGTCGACGTCGACGAACACCGCGGCGAGGTCGTCGCCGGCCTGGTCGACGGCACCGGCGAGCATGCGCCGGTTGCCCAGCCCGGTGAGGGGGTCGAGCAGCGCCGCCTGCCCCATCCGGCTGGTCTCGGCGGTCAGCGCGCGGACCTGGTTGCGGGTCTGGAGCGACGTGAACCGCCCGTCCCGCTCCACCCACACGCGGCCGAGCGCCTCGCGGGCAAGCTGCTTCCAGAGGTCGACCGCCGGGTGCTGGCCGTGCTCGGCCACGTCGACGTCGGCCATCGCCTCCATGGCGGCGGCCGACCAGATGTCGCGACTGGCACGCTGGGCGCTCTTCCACGCCGCGCCGAGGTGCATCCGGGCGGCAGCGAAGTCGCCGTCCTGGGTCGCGGCCTCGCCGAGGACCAGTCGCGCAAGGTTCGTCTCGATGAGCTCGTCGCGCAACCGGAACCGCGTGCTGGCCTCGCGGACACGCCCGGCGGCAAAGCCCACGTACCCGAGCTTGCTGAACGCGTACGCCTCGATGACCTCGGCCCGGGCGACCATCTCCACGTTGCCCGCACTCGCCGCGACGCGACCCATCCGCAGCGCTCGCTCCGCGGCCCGGATGAGCTGCGGGGCTGCGGCGGCGGGGTCCCCGACGACGAGCAGGGTCGTCGCCCAGTAGGCGCTGAGCAGCGCCTGCTCCTGGACCACGAAGAGGTCCGCCTCGAGGTTGCCCACGGTCTCGATGCCGGCGAGCATCGCGTCGGCCTGCTCGAAGAGGTAGACCGCGCGCAGCGCGAGGGCGACCGCCATGCTCGCCGAGAGGTGGCTGTACAGGCCGGGCGTGGTGTGCGCGACGATCCACGTCGCCTCCGCGAGCGCATCCATCGCCCGGCTGACCTCGGAGACCTGGACCGAGGCCTCCGCGAGGAGCGCCAGGGCCTTGGCCCGCCACAGGGGGTCCGGCTCGTCCTCGAGCTCGTCGAGCAGGTCGAGGGCCACGGTCACCGCCTCGCGGTGCCGGCCGACCTCCTGCAGGGCGACGCCCTCGATGTACCGCAGGAACTGGGTCGTGACCCGGTCGCCCGCTGCCAGGGTGAGGACCACCCCCGCGCGGCAGGCGCGGACCGAACGCTCGGAGTAGCCGTCGATGTACATCCCATGGGCGAGGTCGGCGAGCAGGTCGAACGGTCCGAACTCCCCCGTCGGGACGAGCGTGGTGCCAGTTCGCCCCACCATCGCCGCCTCATCTCGTCCGACCGCACCGCCGCCTGGCCCATCGAGACTGGCCGATGGTATGTGGATTATCGACCGCGGAATGGTATTGACAAGGGTTACGGGCGCCAAGTCACCCTCCCGGCGGACGGCTCTGCAAGCAGTTCACCCTTCTGAGCTGACGGCGCGGCGCGATCTGGCCGACCCGAGCGGGATCCGCGCCTACGCTCGCGGCTTATGAAGCCATTCCTGCTCCTGTCCACGCGGGCGGACGACCGCGCGGCCGCCGAGGAGTACGCCGCCTTCGCGCGCTACGCCGGGCTGCCCCCCGAACGCCTCGTCCACCTGCGGATGGAGGCCGAGCCGCTGCCGCCGCTCGATCTCGACCACTACGCGGGGGCCTTCATCGGGGGAAGCCCGTTCAACTCGAGCGATCCGATCGAGCTGAAGTCCGCGGTCCAGCGGCGCGTCGAGTCGGAGCTGTCGGTCCTGCTGGACGAGATCGTGGACCGCGACTTCCCGTTCCTGGGTGCCTGCTACGGCGTCGGCACCCTCGGGGTCCACCAGGGCGCCGTGATCGACTCGACGTTCGCCGAGGAGATCGGCGCGGTGCCGATCACGCTCTCGGCCGCGGGGCGTGCCGATCCTCTCCTCGCCGGGATCCCCACCACGTTCGACGCGCTCGTCGGCCACAAGGAGGCGTGCCGGTCGCTGCCGGACCACGTGACCCTGCTGGCGTCCTCGCCGACGTGCCCGGTCCAGATGTTCCGGGTCAAGCAGAACCTGTACGCCACCCAGTTCCACCCCGAGCTCGACATCCCTGGGATCACGCTGCGGATCAAGACCTACCGCCACGCCGGCTACTTTCCGCCCGACGAGGCCGACCAGGTCATCGCCCGGGTGCGGGACGCACAGGTCGGGGTGCCGCCCCGCATCCTGGCGAACTTCGCCCGGCGCTACGGCGGCTGACGGGCGCACGCGGACCCCCGACCCCGTGCGTTCACCGCGCGGATTCCTGCCTGCCCCTAGGGGGTCGCGGTCGCTCCACCGAACTTCGTTACGATCGACGGCGGCCCTGACGTGCACAACGGAAGAGATCCACCCTCGATGAGGCTTGCGACATTCAACATCCTCCACGGTCAGTCCCCCGCGGACGGCCTGGTCGACGTCGACCGGTTCGCCGCGGCGGTAGGGACCCTCGATGCCGACGTGCTCGCGCTGCAGGAGGTCGACCGCGGCCAGCCGCGCTCGCACGGTGCAGACCTCGCGGCGGTCGCGGCCGACGCGATGGGTGCGCTCGAGCACCGGTACGTGGCGACGATGGCCGGCGCCCCGCCCCGCTGGTCGCCCGCCGCCGAGGACAGCCCGCTCGACGGCCCCAGCTACGGTGTCGCGCTGCTCAGCCGGATCCCCGTGCGCGAGTGGCGCACCATCCACCTGCCCGTGCTGCACGGCCGGATCCCCGTACTCCTGCCCGGCAGCCCCCGGCCGACCATCGTCCGCGACGAGCCGCGGGCCGCGATCGCCGCCGTTCTGGAGACCGCCCACGGCCCGCTCACCGTCCTGACCACGCACCTGACGCTCATCCCTGGCTGGAACGTCCTGCAGCTGCGCTACGCGCTGCGTCACGCCCGCGACCTGCCCGGCCCGCTCGTGGTGCTCGGGGACCTGAACCTGGCGGGTGCCTGGCCCGCCCGGGCGACCGGGATGCGGCCGCTCGCGAACGCGGGCACCATCCCCGTGACGGCACCGGTCCGCCAGCTCGACCACATCCTCGGCCGCGGCGCCGTGCACCCCACGTCCGACGGCGCGGGCCTGGACCTCGGCATGTCGGACCACCGGGCGCTGGCCGTCGAGATCGAGCTAGGCGCCGCTGCGGAGGCTGGAACGGCTCGGCGCCGCTGGGGAGCCTAGGACGGCTCGAGGTCGACGCTGAACCAGACCGTCTTGCCGTCGCCGTGCTGCTGGATGCCCCACGCCGTCGCGAGCGAGTCGACGAGCTCGAGCCCACGGCCGCTGTCCGCCGTCGGCTCCGGGTGGCGCACGACCGGAACCGCGATGCTCTCGTCGCGGACCGCGACCCGCACGACAAGGCCTGCGCGGCCCACGCGAACCCGGATCTGGCCGTCGGCTGGGCCGTGCAGCGCGGCGTTGGCCACGATCTCGCCCGTGAGCAGCTCGACGACCTGGTTGTCGGCGCCGAACACCCCCTCGGCCGCGAGCTCGTTCATCACCCAGTGCCGCGCCGTCCGCGCCGAGGACGTGCTGGCCACGAGGCACAGCTCGTCGGACCCGTCCCGCCCCACCGCGGCGTCCCGGCCGCCGGCCACGAGCTCCAACGAGGTCCGGGAGGACTTCTCCGGACCGGGGCGCGACTCGTCTTGGCCGCTCATGGGCACACTCTGCCCGACGACGACGCCCAGGTCACATCGGGGTCGCCCGTCGGACGGCGATTGCCCGACGCCGATTGCCCGACGCCGATTGCCGGCCGCTAGATGCCCGGGCGGCCCTCGGACGGCGCGCGGTACGCATCGGCCGTGCCGCCGACCCATTCCTCCGAGGGCATGAGGATCCAGAGGATCGGGTAGACGACCAGCGGGCTGCCCGGGAGAACCATGAGGACGAGGAGGAACAGCAGCCGGGCCGGCCACGGGTCGAGACCGAAGCGGCGGCCGAGCCCGCTGCACACGCCCCCCAGGACGCGGCCGTTGCGCGGGCGGATGAGCCCCTGTCGTGCGAAGGAGTCATGGAGGTCGGTCACGGTGGTTCGTCTGCTCTCTGTCGTTGACGTTCGTCGACCCGGTGGAAGACGTGTTGCTGACTACCTGGTCGACGCGGTCCGATGTTCGGATGCCTTCAGCCTGGTCCCGCCACCGCCCCGGGTCCATCGGGTACATCCCTGACCGGGCCCTGATCTTGCGGGGGTGCACCCTCAGGGTGGGGACGACCCACCGGAGGCGGGGCGCGAGTCCTCTACCCTGGAGATCATGAGCAAACTCGACGCCCAGCGCGCGATGCGCGCCGCCAAGTACGACGCGGCGCACTCGGGAGCTGGCAGCCGGCCGGCCCGATCCAGCGCCCCGGCCACCGAACCGGCCACCGGGTCGAAGACCCGAGCAAAGGCACCCGCGAAGTCGCGCAAGCCCGCCGCCGTCGCCGCCACCCCCACCGTGACGGACGAGGTCAGCCCCGAGCTGTGCGGTCACCGGAGCATGGCCGGCAAGGCGTGCAAGCGTCCGCTCGGACACTCCGAGACGAGCCACCGCTACACGTGAGGCGCGCGTAGACCGTTCGCCCCTTCCCTCGCTGGTCCCCCAGGTGCACAGTGGGAAGACGACGGAAGGAGCAGCCATGCAGGCAGCCATCGGGGACCGACTGCACGTGCACAGCCGGGCGGTCGGGCAGACAGAGCAGCTGGCCGAAGTCATCGAGATCCACGGGGAGGCCGGTGCTCCGCCCTACCTCGTCCGGTACGAGAACGGGCACGAGTCCCTGATCTTCCCCGGGCCCGACTGCACCATCGAGCACGCGAGCCAGGCCCAGAAAGCCTGACCCAGCAAGCCTGACCCCCCACCGGGACGAACGGACCGCGGTCGCCGACGGCGGCCACGGGCCGTTCGTCGTGCCCGGAAACCTCAGGTTTCTCCCAGGATGGTCGATTAGCATCTCGTCTCTCAGGGTCGACGAAGCGCGGTGCGACCACACTGAGAATCTCCGGACCTGGCCGCGCCCTCCTCCTGGAACGGCCTCACCATCGCGCCCATCGTCTTCGTCCACGGACTCCGCACGTCCTCGGCCATCTGGTCAGCCCAGATCGCGGCGATGGATCTCGAGGGTCATGAGTCCGTCGCGGTCGACCTGCCCGGTCATGGCGCTCGATCGGCCGAGCGATTCACGCTCCAGGGCGCGATGCGCACGATCGACGCGGCGGTCAGCAGCTGCGCGACGCCGCCCCTGCTCGTCGGGCTCTCGCTCGGCGGCTACACGTCGCTCGCGTATGCCGCGCGGCACCGCGGCTCGGTCGCCGGCGTCGTGCTCTCCGGGTGCTCGACCGAGATCCGCGGCAAGCCCCTGGCCGCGTATCGCAGCCTGTCCATCCAGGTGGACCGGGCCTGGGGTCCGACCGGCGGCTCGTGGCACGTCGTGGCCGACATGCTCGCGGCCATGAAGGGCCACTCCTCGCTCGCGGACCTGCGCCAGATGGTGGAGCCGGTGTGGCTGGTCAACGGCCAGCGGGACCTCCTGCGCCTGGACGAGCGGCGGTACCTCGCGGCCCTGCCCGGTACCAGCCTGACGGTCGTGCCCCGCGCGGGGCACGACGTGAACAGCCACGCGCCCGCCGCGTTCAACCGGATCCTGCTCTCGGTCCTGCGCGAGCTCCAGGTGGCGACCGCCGCGATCACGGCCCCGACCGTCGCCCCGCTCGCCTCGGCCGCCTAACCCCGGCACAACCCCCCGCCCGTGGCTAGCGTGGGGCCATGGCACGCGCGACGACGCCCGCAGCAGAGCTCGAGGTAGCAGGCCGCACGGTTCGGGTGACCAGCCCGGATCGGGTGGTCTTCCCCGAACGCGGCCTGACGAAGCTCGAGGTCGTGCAGTACTTCCTCGTGGTCGGGGACGGCATCCTCGGCGCCCTGCGGGACCGTCCGACCACGCTCGAACGCTGGCCCAAGGGGGTCTTCGAGGGCGCCCGGCTCGCCACCCGGACGGACTCGACCGGGGACGCGTTCTTCCAGAAACGGGTCCCGCAGGGCGCCCCGGACTACGTCCAGACCGCGACGATCGCGTTCCCGAGCGGGCGGACCGCCGACGAGGTCTGCCCGACCGAGCTCGCGGTGGTGGCATGGGCGGCCAACCTGGGCACGCTCACCTTCCATCCGTGGCCCGTGCGCAGCGCGGACGTCGACTCCCCCGACCAGCTCCGGATCGACCTCGACCCCCAGCCCGGCACCGACTACTCGGACGCCGCACGCGTGGCCCCCGAGCTGCGCGCCCTGCTGCACGAGCTCGGCATGGAGGGCTACCCCAAGACATCCGGTGGGCGCGGCCTGCACGTGTTCGTCCCGATCCAGCCCCGGTGGACGTTCACGCAGGCCCGGCGCGCCACGATCGCCGTCGGCCGCGAGCTCGTCCGCCGCCTGCCCGACCAGGTGACCCTGAACTGGTGGAAGGAGGAGCGCGGCGTCAAGGTGTTCGTGGACTACAACCAGATGGCGAGAGATCGGACCATCGCGTCCGCCTACTCCGTGCGTGCCAACCCGCGCGCGACCGTGTCGGCGCCGCTGCGCTGGGACGAGGTGGCCGACGTCGTCCCGACCGACTTCGACGTGATCACGATGCCCGCGCGATTCGCCGCCGTCGGAGATCTGTTCGCGGCCCTGAGCGCCCCCGCCGCGGGCGAGCCGGACCGGCTCGCGTACTCGCTCGAGCCGTTGCTCGAGCTCGCCGACGCCGACGAGCGTGACCACGGCCAGGAAGACCTGCCGTACCCGCCGGAGTACCCCAAGATGCCGGGCGAGCCGAAGCGGGTCCAGCCGAGCCGGGACCGCGATCGCCCACCACCGGGGGAGTAGGTCATGTCCGAGCGCCGCACCGTGCACGCGACCTTCGTCATCGAGCGCGTCTACGGCGCGCCGCCGGCCCAGGTGTTCGCCGCCTTCGCGGATCCTGCGGTCAAGGGCCGGTGGTTCGCCGGGCCCGGCGACTGGGTCCGCCCGCAGTGGTCGATGGACTTCCGGGTGGGTGGGCGCGAGGTCAATCGCGGCGGGCCCACGAGCGGCCCGGTCCACGAGCTCGACGCCGTCTTCCAGGACATCGTCGCGGACGAGCGGATCGTGTACACCTACGACCTGCGCCTCGACGGTCGGCGGATCTCCGTGTCCGTGGTGACCATCGAGCTCTGGCCCGACGGCGTCGGCACACGCCTGGTGTTCACCGAGCAGGGCGCGTACCTCGACGGGTTGGACCGCCCCGAGTACCGCGAGCAGGGCACCGCCGAGCTGCTGGACGCGCTCGGGGTCGAGCTGCACCGGGCGCCAGCGGCGCCGTAGGCAGGGTCAGTCGGTGTCGAACTCCCAGTGCCACGGCTCCTGCGGCCCGCCGCCGCCCGGTTCCATGATCGCGGGGTGGTGCCAGCCGAACTCGTCGGCGTGGTCGGACATCCAACGGTAGGTCGGCGCGCTGAACTGGCCGACCGAGCCGAAGTTCGCGAAGTCGACCGCCAGGCCCCGACCGTGGTTGGACGAGCCGGGCACCGCCGCCAGACCGCCGCGCGACTGCCGAACCGCTATCTGCTCCGAGAACGAGCGGTACGAGCTGACGATCCCGGGGAAGCTGCCGAACTCGGCGCGGTACCCGGCAGCGAGCAGCTCGAGCGCCTGCGCCGCGTCGCACCGGATGAGGGCGGAGTCGTCGAAGGACACCCCGCACAGGAGGTCGGCGGGGATGGCCCCGTTCGGGGAGTCCTTGACCGCCTCGACCTTGCGCGCGACCGCCGCCGCGGCGGCCCGCTGAGCTTCCCGAGCCACCCGGGCGGCTTCGGCTGCGGCAGCCTGCGCGGCTTCTTGCTCCGCGGCGGCGGCCGCGGTGGCCACGTTCGTCTCGGCGACGGCCTGGACCTGTGCGGACAGGTCGGTGACGAGCTGGGCCGCCACGAGCATCTGGGCGCTGAGACCGAGGTCCACGGCCTCCATGGCGGTGGTCCCGGCGTCGGCGTCCGCCTTCGCGGTGGTCCCGGCGGGCGGGGCGGCGTCGGGCGCCGCAGCAGGCTTGGACGGGTTCGTCGCCCCGGCCGGGACGGCTGACCCTGCCGAGCCCGCCGGCCGGTCGGCGGTGGTGGCGGTGGGATCGGGGGTGCCCAGGGCGAACGGGTCGTCGGCCGGAGCGGTCGCGGACAGCTCGAACAGCACGGGCGCAGGTTGGGCGACCGGGGCGATCGGGGCGGCCTCGATCAGTGCACTGAGGCTCACCAGAGCGTCGTCGAGCGGGGTGAGGGTCTCCGGCGTGACGTCCGGGGCGGACGTCGCCCGGGCCGACACCGCCTGCGCGACCACCGCGCGCGCGTGCCCGACGGCTTCGCTCCGCTTGACCGTCGCGAACGCGATCGCGGCGCCGCCGAGGCGCGCACCATCGGCGCGATCGGCGCGGACCCGGTTCGCGAACGCCAGGGCGACCGCCGCTTCGACGCGCTGCTGCGCGACCCGGACCTGGTGATCGCCATACCCCTGCGCTGCGCCGCAGCCGAGCAGCGCGGCCGTCAGCGCGATCGTGACCGCCATCGCGGTGGAGCTGGCCGGTCGCACGGGGGCAAGACGCCGACGCTGTGCCCGCTTCTCGGCCAGGCGCAGGTCCCGCCGAGTCACCGAGACCGGGTCCACCTGGGTGCAGCGCGCCGCGGCCAGGCGAAGCTCTCGCCGGGTCACGGTCGGTTGCGTGCACTCCATCGGTCGGTCCGGTCCCTGCGTCGTCGTCCACCGTCGTCACGGTCGAAGTCGATGGACACGTCGTCAGAAGACCTCGCACAGTTCCCTTCGGCCGGGGACGCCGGCTCTGAGGGGTTCGTGCGGATGATTTCTCGCGGGGCTCAGGGCACCCAGGACACCGGGTGCCAGCGCGGACCGTACTGGCGCGCCAGGTCCGGACCGGTCACGGACGCCAGTTTTCGGACGGTGGCGAGCACGCACCGCGCGACCACGACCGCCTCCTCGTTGCTCTGGGCGAGGAACCGGACGTTGATGCGCGCCTGGCCACGCACGATCGCCAGGTCGTACGACTCGACGGTCGTCGTCGCGCGGGCGGCACCGGCCGCCGCGGGCAAGACGTCGTCGGGCAGGGTGCCGGGGCGCAGGAGCCCGACGCCCAGGGCGATGCGGTAGGAGGTCACCGGGTGAGGCTAACGAGCGCCCGGCCGGGTCCGGCCGGCTACTGGACGACGAACCCCCGCGAGTCGGACTGCAGCGGACCGCCGGCGCCGTCGGACGGGTCGTCCTCGGTGATGATGACGACGTACTCACCCGGCTCGAGGGACACCTCGAACGAGAACGGCGAGAAGGTCTGACCCTCGGCGGTCTGGGTCACGCCGGCCTGCACGACCGCGCCGTCGGGAGTCTCGACGCGCCACGGCAAGGTGGCCTCGAACACCGCCGCCTCGCCCGACACTGCCACCGGCGACCCGACGACGTCGCCCTCGTTCGGGTCGTTGAACTGCACGAGCAGGCGCACGCTGAGCGGGTCGGCGCGGGCGATCGGCTGGCGGACGTCGAGCACGCCGAACAGCTCGTCGACCGGCTCCCCCTCGACCAGGATCCGGACCGGCTCGTCGGTCTGCAGCGCCCCGGTCACGGCGTACACGAGCGCCTGCACGGCCAGCTCGGCGCCGGCCGACCCGGTCGTCGTGGTGGTCGCCTCGGCCGAGAGGTCGACCTCGATCTGTCCCGAGGACTCGTCGATCCCCAGCACGGTGCCCGCGGGGTCCCAGAGCCCGGTGTAGTCGGGGTCGAGCGGCTCCCCCGCCAGCACCGCCTGCGCGGCGGTGAGCGCCGGCCCGCCGGCGTCGGGCAGCGCACGGAACTCCCGGACGAGCTTGAGGTCGGTGCCCGTGTCCGTCGCGTAGTAGACGGGCACGGTGATGAGCTCGGCCGACGCGCTGGGCGAGGCCGTGCTGCTCGCGCCGGACGACGTGCCCGACGACGGCGCGGGCGACGTGGCGTTGTTGTCGCACCCCGACAGCAGGGCCACCGCGAGCACGCCGACGAGCGCCGCCGCTCGCAGCGCCGCCGCTCGCACCGAACGTGTCGTGCCGGTTCCAGATGTCCGCATGGCCACGTGCCCCCACTCGTCGAGAGCACCAGCGTGGCGGCCGCCTCGCGCATGGGAACAGGGGCGAAAGGCCCGGTCCGGGTGCGCGTCCGGCCGCGGCCGACGCTCCCGCGGTGGGCCGTTCGCCCCTGCACCGGGACCCGACGACCGGCACGATGGAGGGGACGGCCCCGGACCACCGATCACGGGCCACCACCGAGCAGGGGAGACACCATGAAGGCCATGAAGGCGCAGCGATGGAGCGACATGAGCCCGCGGCAGCAGACCGCGCTGCGGGTGTCGACGGCGGTCCAGTTCGCGCTCGCCGCCGGCGCGTGGATCGACCTCGCTCGGCGCCCGGCGGCGGCCGTCAACGGGAGCAAGGCGGTGTGGGCGCTGGTCATCGGGATCAACTACGTGGGCCCGATCGCGTACTTCGCGCGGGGGCGTGGTCCGCGCACGTAAACCAGCGGTTGGTTGTTGGTAGGGCCCGATAAGGTGCAGAAGGGGCCGGGGGTGAACTCCAGCCTGCCGCTGCGCAGGGGGATCACGTGAGCACTCGCCCCAGGCGGCTCTCGCTTCTCGGGTCAGCCGCGGGGGCGCGGGCCTTGGCGCGCGGACATACCACGCGCCGGTCGTCCACCGCGCTCGCGGCCGTCGCCTCAACCCCTGGTGGGCGCTGCTCACCTGCGTGCTGCTCGCCATCGCCGTCGTCACGTATGCCGTCATGGCGCCGCCCAGCGGGCCCGCCACCTTCTCCGGGGGCGATACGACCGGCACGACGACCATCTCCTGGGTGGAGGACGGCTCGGGACCGTCCACGGGAACACCCTCACGCTGAACATCCCGAACGACGACGGCACCCTGTCTCCCGTGATCCTCACCCGGACCACACCGGCAGGCTGGGCCGAGCGACTGGGGGCGTGGGTGACCGAGACCTTTCCGCTCGGCAGGTGACGTCGACGCGGGCCAGCCTGGTCGCTGGGGTGCCTGGAAGGGGATTCGACGGCGCGGTCGCGCGCGACCGCTCTCGCTCGTACCGGGCTATCGCCCCGTGGGGCTCGGTGCCGGATGACTTCCTGGTGACGCTTGGGTGAGGAAGTGGTTACCTGGAGGGACATTGTTGTCTCTCGCGTGGAGTCTTTCGTGAGCACACCGGATGGTGATGAGGGCGCTCGGAGTCCGGGGGTGGCCTCGGGCGTCGAGTTGAGGTCCGCGCTGGCGGCGTTGCCGGATCCGGTGTTCATCATGAAAGCCGTCCGTGCTGCGGACGGCTCGGTCGTGGAGCTGATGTACACGTATGTGAACGACGCGGTGGCCCGGCTCTACGGCCTGCCAGTCGAGGCGGTCCTCGGGCACGGGTTGGTCGAGCTCTTTCCGTCGGTCAAGGAGTTGGGACTCTTTGATGCCGAGGTCGGGGTGATCGAGTCTGGGTTGCCCGTGGTGTTCGACGTGCCGTGGTTTCAGGAGAACGGGGTGGAGGGTTCCTTCAGCCTCACCGCCTCCCGGTTCGGGGACGGGCTCTTGGTCTCGGCGCGCGACGTCACCCAACAACGCCAGGCGGAGGCGGAGCTGCGAGCCAGCAGCTGGCATGACCAGCTGCTGGCGCAGAACACGTCGGATGTCGTCGTACTGTCCGACCCCGATCGCCAGGTCACCTGGGTATCGCCCGCAGTCACTTCCGTGCTGGGATGGGCCCCTGCGGACCTCGTGGGCACCGTGTTCGACGACCTGATTCATCCCGATGACCACGAACCTTCCATCAACAAGCGGGTGCGGATCGATTCCTCGCTAGAGCCCCCGGCGTCCGCGGGAGCGCTCGTGGTCCGGATGCGGACCGTGGCCGGTGGCTACCGGTGGATGTCTGCAGCTGCCACGGCGTTGACGGATGACGCCGGCAACCCGGTGGGTGTCGCGACCGCGCTGAGGGACGTCGACGAACTCGTGCGTGCAGAGGAGAGGGCCGCGGCAGACCGGGCGCGCCTGCGCGCGATCGTGGACTCGATGCTGGACCCGCAGGTCTTGCTGGCGGCGGTCCGCGACGAGGTAGGTCGCATCGTGGACTTCAGGTATGTCGATGCCAACCCGGCTGCGTGTGAGAACTCCCACCTCGACCATGACCGTCTTGTGGGGATGCGGGTGCTTGAGCTGTTGCCCGGCCAGGAGGGTCTGAACTTGATGGAGCTCTACCGGCAGGTCCTCGAGACCGGCGATCCCCTGATCCTGGACAACGTCGTGTATCCCCTGGCGCGCGAGGGCGGTGCCGAACGTCACCACGACCTCCGCGGAGTGCGGGCCGGTGACGAGCTGTCGATCACCTGGCGCGATGCCACGGAACGTGACGCCGCTGCGCGGGCTCTGGCCCTGTCGGAGGCCAACCTGGCGCGCCTCGCTATGCATGACCCGCTCACGGGGCTGCTCAACCGGCGCGGCTTCGAGGCCGAGCTGGACCGTAAGGCCGGTGAGGTTGCCCGATACGGTCCGTCCGGAGCGCTCATCATGTTGGACCTGGATCACTTCAAGGAGGTCAACGACACCCTCGGGCACCTGACTGGGGACGAGCTGATCGCCTCGATCGCCCGAGTCCTGAACCGGAGCGTGCGCGGCACCGACGTCGTCGCGCGCCTAGGAGGCGACGAGTTCGCCGTCATCCTCCCCCACGCTGATCGCCAGGAGGCGCAGGCCGCCGCTGAGAAGATCTTGCGCGCGGTCCGCAACCAGGTCACCGTGCTGTCCGGTAGCCATCGGCGCGTGGTCACCACGAGCGCCGGGGTGGCGATGTTCGACGACCCGGGCCTCAGCGGCGAGGGGGTCCTGCTCAACGCAGACGTCGCGTTGTACGCAGCCAAGGGCGCCGGCCGCAATCGGTCGTCGTTCTATGACGGCGCCGTCCCCAAGCAACCTCCGACCAAGACCCGGCTGGACTGGGTCGAGCGCATCAACGTCGCGCTGGAAAAGGACCGCTTCGAGCTGCACGCCCAGCCGGTCCTCGATCTGCACACCGGCCAGGTCAGCCGGTACGAGCTGCTCCTGCGGATGCTCGACGACAACGGCGCCACGATAGGCCCCGATGAGTTCCTGCACACCGCCGAGAGAACCGGCCTGATCGCACGCATTGACCGGTGGGTGACCGGCCAAGCCATCGACCTGCTCACCCACCCGGATCTATCCCCGGAAACCGTCCTGGAGGTCAACATCTCCGGGCTGTCCGTCGGAGACGCCGACCTGCTCACCTTCCTCGAGGAGCAATTCCGCCAGACCGGTGCCGACCCGTCCCGCCTGGTGTTCGAGATCACCGAGACCGCGGCGATCGGCAACGTCCCAGCGGCACGGACCTTCGCCGAACGGCTCACCGACATCGGCTGCCAGTTCGCCCTGGACGACTTCGGTTCAGGGTTCGGGTCCTTCTACGACCTCAAGCACCTGCACTTCGACTACATCAAGATCGACGGCGAGTTCATCGCCAACTGCATCGCGAACCAGACCGACCAGCTCGTCATCCAGGCCCTCGTCACCATCGCCCACGGCCTGAATAAGCAAACTGTCGCCGAGTTCGTCGGCGACGAGAACACCCTGCGCTTCGTCGCGGACCAAGGGATCGACTTCGCCCAGGGCTACCACATCGGGCGCCCCGACGTGCTGGACAACCTTATCCGCGGCAACGGCCACGGCACCTCGCCTGACTGGGTGCGAACCTAGACAACGTCGGCGCCCGAACGGCTGGGGCTCGCCGGGTCCACCGGGACGATGGTCGTCAGGCGTGGGGCGGTGAGTCGGCGTCGGTCACTACCGATGGGGTGAGCGGGCCGCGATGGCGGCATCGAAGGCTGGCCAACCGCGTCGGTCGTCGACGTGGGCCTCCACGTCGGTGGCCGACTCCGCGGTCGTGGCTGGGCCGGGCTACAGCGGTTCGCTGCAGCGCACGATGGCGCCCTGAGGTCCCGCGGCCGCGCCGAGGGCCGCTAAGGCTTCAACTCTGGTCGTTGGTCACCGATGAGTGAGAAGGGGCAAGAGAGGGGCGCGATGAGGTCGCTATGGGGGCGGTACCTGCTCGTCGGTGTGCTGGCCGCCGTGGCTGACGTCTTACTGCCGGTCGGGGTCGGGCGAGACGCCCTGTACTGCCTGGTTGCGTCCTCGGGATCAGTCGCCATGGTGGTGGGCGCGCGCAGGAACAGGCCCACCCAGCCGATCGCCTGGTATCTCCTCGCGGCCGGCATGGGGTCGTGGGTTCTGGCAGGCGCAGTGGACGCGTGGCTTGACGGCGGTGGGGTCGATGGGTACGCCTCACCCACGGATGCGTTGTGCCTGGCCGCCTATCCGCTGGTCGTCGGTGGTCTTCTCCTGTTTGCTCGCGGCCGGGGCCGCGAAGCCCGTCCCACCGCGCTTGTGGACAGCGCCATCCTTGCGGTGGGCGTGGGGCTGCTGTCCTGGGTGTTCTTGATCGAGCCCGCCTGGGTCGCTTCCCAGAAGCCGATTCTCGACAGCCTCGTCGACGTTGCCTACCCGCTGGGCAATGTACTGCTCTTCGGAGCGTTGGTGCGCCTGGCCAAGGCCCCCGGGCCTGGGTGCGCCGCGTCCCGGGTGGTGGCGGGGCTGGTCGGCGCGATGCTCGCGGTGCAGAGTCTGCTGCAGGTCTCCACCCTGATGCCGACCATCAACGTCCACCCCACGCTGCTGGATCCGTGGTGGCTGGGTGTGTTCGTGGTGGCTGGTGCGGTCGCGCTTCACCCGTCGATGCGCGCATTCTCCGCGCCGACCCTCACCCGCGCCGACTCGGCGCACGCAGGGCAACTCGTCACCCTCGCGGCAGCGTTGCTGATCGGCCCGGCGATCATCGCCGGTGAGCTGATCGCCGGTGTCCCACTGCGCGCGGGCCCGGTCGTAGCCGCTTCCGCCGTCCTGGGGCTGCTCGTCATCGTCAGGATGGTCCACATGCTGCGCCGGGTGCAGGACCAGGCGAGCACCGATGACCTGACCGGGCTACCCAACCGCAGGTCCCTGTACTCCGAGGCCGCGGCCCGGCTGGCAGACCCGCAGTGCCGACGCCAGGCCCTGCTCATGCTGGACCTGGACCGCTTCAAGGAGGTCAACGACTCACTCGGCCACCACTTCGGCGACCAGTTGTTGATCGGCGTCGGCGCCCGCCTCGGTGAGCACCTGCGGACCGCGGACCTGCTCGTGCGTCTCGGCGGCGACGAGTTCGCGATCTTGCTCGACAACGCCGGCCACGCTGAGGCCGTGGCCATGGCACAGATCGCCTCCGCCACTGTGTCCCAGCCGTTCGCGCTAGCGGACATGACCATCCACAGCACCGTCAGCATCGGGATCGCGCTGTTCCCCGAGGACGGCACCGACCTGGGCACTCTGCTGCGCAAGGCCGACATCGCGATGTACAAGGCCAAGGCCTCAGGCGAGATCCACGTCTACGGTGGGGCCGACGACGACGGCGCCACCAGGTTGCGCACGATCGAGGAGTTGCGAACTGCCTTGGCCGGCCAGCAGCTCGTCGTGCACTACCAGCCCAAGGTCGACCTTCGCACCGGCGACGTTCACGGCGTCGAGGCCCTGGTTCGGTGGGACCACCCCACCCGGGGCCTGCTCTACCCCGACCAGTTCCTGGACCTCGTCGAGGAGGCCGGGCTGATGCGCTCCCTGACTCGGGTGGTCCTGCAGATCGCCCTCGACCAGGTCGCCACCTGGTGGGCCCACGGCCAGCACCTGAGCGTGGCGGTGAATCTCTCCGCGAGCTCGTTGGTCGACGCCGAGCTTCCCGATCAGGTCGCCGCGATGCTCGCCGCCCGGAACCTCGCTCCCTGTGTGCTCCAGCTAGAGATCACCGAGGAGTTCCTGATGGCCGACCGCGAAAGGGCCCGGGCCATCCTGGCCCGGTTGCGACAAAGTGGCATACAGATCTCCATCGACGACTTCGGCACCGGCTACAGCTCCCTGTCCTACCTTCGCGACCTGCCCATCGACGAGCTCAAGATCGACCGCTCCTTCGTCGCCCCGATGTCCGACGACGCCCGCGCCGCGGCCCTGGTCGCGTCGATCATCGCCCTGGGCCACAGCCTCGGCCTACGGATGGTCGCCGAAGGTGTCGAGGACGACGTCACCTACACCGCGCTCGCACGTCTGGCGTGTGACCAGGCTCGGGGCTTCGTCGTGTCCAGACCCGTGCCCGCGGTCGAACTCGACCACTGGCTCCAGGACCGCACGATCACGAACGTCACCCCAGAACAACGCCAGGCGTGGACCTCCGGCACCCCGACCGCACGCTCGAGCGTCGGTCACGCGGTCGATTCCGGCGCCCGATAGGTACACCCACCACGCGAGGTCCCGCTGGCCGGCGTCACCCGCACCACGATCGGGGCGCGACGTCGAGCCGCTCGGGCCGGCCCTTGTCGATAGCCAGTGATGGTCGCCTACGTCCCCGCTCTCCTACATATCCGCAGGTGAGGGGTCTTTCTTTCTGTGGAGCCGCCTAACAGAATCGAACTGTTGACCTTCTCATTACGAGTGAGACGCTCTACCGACTGAGCTAAGGCGGCACCGCCCATGACCACAAGCCCGGGCGAGCGGGGCCACTCTACCTACACGACCCGGCTGGTGCCAAAGCGAGCGGGATCGCGCAAGGCGAGCCGCGCCGTCGGGCCTGGTGCGTGCAGGTCGACGCCGACGCGGAACCCGGCCCGGCCGCCGGTCAGCAGCGAGTTCCTGCGGCGGGCGCGGTCCCCTCGAGCAGGTAGGCATCGACGGCGTCGAGGATGCACGCGTTCGAGCGACCGTACGCGGTGTGCCCCTCACCCTCATAGGTGAGCAGCACCCCCGACGAGAGCTCGTTCGCGAGGTTCTCGGCCCACTTGTACGGCGTGGCCGGGTCGTTCGTGGTGCCGATCACGACGATGGGCGGGGCGCCGTCGGCGGTGATCGGCCCCGGCGTCCCGGTCGGCGGGTACGGCCAGCCCGCGCAGATGACCCCGCCGTAGCCGAAGAAGTACCCGACCGTCGGAGCGGCCGCCTCGAGCTGTGCCGCCTCGGCCTGCATCACGGCCGGGTCGGCGGACGAGGTGCTGTCCAGGCAGTTGACCGCCGTGAACGCCTCGGTGGAGTTCGACGCGAAGGAGCCGTCGGCGTTCCGCTCGTTGTAGAAGTCCGCGAGCTGCAGGAGGGTCGAGCCGTCGTTGTCGTTGATCGCCGCGGTCAGCGCCTGGGTGAGGTACTTCCAGGACGCGTTGTCGTAGAGCGTGACCGCGATCCCGTAGAACGCGAGCGTGCCGGTCACGGTCCGGTCGCCGGACGTGGGCAGCGGGCTGCGCCGCGCGCGGTCCAGGAGGTCCTTGATCTGCGCGAGTCCGTCGTCCACCGAGCCGGTGAGCGGGCAGGACGCGCCGCCCTGGCAGTCCGTCACGTAGGCGCGCAGCGCCCCCTCGAACCCGACCGCCTGACCGAGACCGAGCTCGGTGGACGACAGCGCCGGGTCGAGCGCGCCGTCGAGCACCATCCGCCCGACCTTCGCGGGGAACAGCCCGGCATAGGTCGCGCCGAGCGCGGTGCCGTAGGAGTAGCCGAGGTAGGTCAGCTTCTCGTCGCCGAGCGCCGCGCGGAGCACGTCCATGTCCTTCGCCGCGCTCACGGTGTCGACGTGCCCGAGCAGCGGGCCGGTGTTCGTCTCGCACACGGCGCCCATGGCGGTGTACGCCGCCGTCGCCGCCGCGATCCCCGCATCGGTCGAGTAGGCGAAGTCCTTGCTCAGCAGCGCGTCTTTCGCCGCGTCGTCGAGACACGTCACCGGGTTCGACGACGCCACCCCGCGCGGGTCGAAGCCGACGACGTCGTACTGCGCGAGGACGTCCTTGCCGAACGTGGTCACGACGGAGTCCACGAGATCGACCCCGGACGCCCCCGGGCCGCCCGGGTTGATCAGCAGCGAGCCGATCGGCTTGCCGCCCGTGGCGGGCGCGCGCTTCAGCGCCAGCTGGATGGAACCGGCCGCCGGCTCGGCGTAGTCGACGGGGACCGTGGCTTTCGCGCACTCGAACGCGTCGCACGCGCTCCACGCGATCTCCTGGTCGTAGAACGGCTGGAGCGCCGCGTCGACGACCTCGCCCGTGCCCGACGACGTCGCGGACTCGACGGCCGCCTGGTGCTTGGGCGCGCTGCACCCGACGAGGACGAGCGCCAGCGCGGTCACGGCCACGACGGCACGCCTGCGGCGGGTCGCTGCCCGGCGGCGCGCGAACGCGTGCTCGGGGGCGGCGGGAGAGCTGCTGACAGGTCGGTCGGTGGGGCGAGGCACTCCCCAACGGTAACCGGGAATGCTGGGCCACTGGCCGCGAACTCGACGCGCTGCTACCCCTGCGGTCGCAGTGCGATCGTCATCGCCTCCATCGCGAGCAGCGGAGCGACGTTGCCCGCCAGCCGCGTGCGCGCCAGCCCGATCGCATCCATCCGGCGCAACGTCTGCTCGGGGGTGCTGCCCGCGGCCAGCAGCCGGACCTGGTCGTCCAACGTCGCGTTGACGAGGTCGACCCCGGCCGCGAGCTGCACGACGAGCACGTCCCGGTACAACGAGAGCAGGTCGATCATGGACCGGTCGAGCACGTCGCGCTGCGCCCGGGTCGCGCGGCTCTTCTGGTCCTTCTCGAGCTGGGTGACCTGCGAGCGCAGGCTCGCCGGCAGGGTCGCGGCGCCCTCAGCCCCGAGCGCGCGCAGCAGCGCGGACTTCTCCTCGGCGTCCCGGTGCTCGGTCGCCGACTTCGACTCGGCCTGCGCGACCTCGACCAGCCGACCGGCGGCGAGCACGGCATCACCGACGCCGCGGATCGCCGCCGGGATGGCGAGCACCTGCGCGCGCCGCTCGCGCGCCTCCGGATCCCGTGCCAGGCGCCGGGCGATCCCGATGTGGCTCTGGGCGGCGCGCGCGGAGACCGCCGCGACCTGCGGGTCGATGCCGTCGCGGGAGACGAGCAGGGCGGCGACCGCCTCGACCGGCGGCACGCGCAGCGCGAGCGACCGGGCCCGCGAGCGGATCGTCACGACGACGTCCTGCGGGCTCGGTGCGCAGAGCAACCACACCGTCCGCGGCGGCGGCTCCTCGATCGCCTTGAGTAGCACGTTGGACGTGCGCTCTGCCATCCGGTCGGCGTCCTCGATGAGGATCACGCGCCACCGGCCGCCCGACGGGGCGCGTTGGGCGAGCGAGACCAGCGCGCGGGTCTCGTCGATCTTGATGCCGACGGTCTCGGTGGCGACGACGGTCACGTCCGCGTGGGTGCCGGCAAGCGCCGTCGTGCAGGCGAGGCAGTAGCCGCAGCCCCCCTCGAGGCACTGCAGGGCCGCCGCGAAGGCCCGCGCGGCGTTGGAGCGGCCCGAGCCGGGCGGGCCGGTGATCAGCCACGCGTGCGTCATCGCGGCCGGGTCGGCCACGGCTCCGCGCAGGACCTCGACGGCGGCCTCCTGGCCGACGATGTCGTCCCAGACGCTCATCGGGGGCCGGCGTCGTCGGCGAGCAACGCGTGCGTGCGCGGGTCGGTGGCCGGCAGGTCGGTGGTAGGGAGAGGGGTGGCCGGCAGGTCGGTGGCGAGCACCTCGGCGACGCGGCTGCGGATGTCGGCCTGGATCTCGGCGACGGTCCGGGAGGCGTCGACGACGAGCCAGCGGCCGCGGTCGGCGGCGGCGCGGTCGAGGAAGGCCCGCCGGATGCGCCGATGGAACTCGTCCCCCGCGCGCTCGAGGCGGTCGGGGTCACCGGTCAGCCGGGTGAGGCCGATCAACGGGTCCAGGTCCAGCAGGACCGTGAGCTGCGGCAACAGGCCCTCGGTCGCCCAGAGCGACAGGCGCTCGACCTCGTCGGCCCCCAGGTCGCGACCGTTGCCCTGATAGGCGACCGACGAGTCGAGGTAGCGATCGGTGATCACGACGGCGCCTCGCGCGAGCGCCGGCCGGACGAGGGAGTGCACGTGGTGCGCGCGGTCGGTGGCGTACAGCAGCGCCTCGGTGCGCGGGTCGACGTCCTCTCCGTGGAGCACCGCGTTGCGCAGCTCGTTGCCGAGCGTGGTGCCACCGGGCTCGCGCGTCAGCACGACCTCGCGACCGTACGCAGCGCGCAGCCAGTCACCGAGCAGCGCGGCCTGCGTCGACTTGCCGACGCCTTCGCCGCCCTCGAAGGACAGGAAGAAACCGGGACGGGGCTGAGTGCTCACGGACCTCAGGATATCGGTCCCCACCGACGAGCCCGCGGCGCGGGTTACTCGCCCGGGTAGACCAGGCCGATCTGCGCGCGGACCGCGTCCAGCGTGCGCAGGACCTCGAGCGTGTTGTTCCAGGTGATCCTGGGGCTCTCGGTCTCACCGGCAGCCACGCGGCGCGCGACCTCCGCCGCCTCGTACTGGAGCCCCTTGACCGCCGGACGGTCGAAGGTCCACTTCGCGCCGTCGCGACGCGTGACGGTGAAGGCCGTCGGTGCGTAGAAGTCGCCGGCGACCTGGATGTGACCCTCGGTGCCGGAGATCGACGCGGTGGTCGGCGTCTTCGACCACAGGGTCGTGGACAAGGTGGCCTGCGCGCGCTCACCGTACGAAAGAACCATGCTCACCTGGCCGTCGACGCCCGTGTCGGTCATCTTGCCGACCGCGGTCACGGCGTCGGGCACCCCGAGGAAGTCGTGCGCGAACGAGACCGGGTACACCCCGAGGTCGAGCAGCGCGCCGCCCGCGAGCTTCGGGTCGAACAACCGACCGGTCGGGTTGGGCTCGAACCACTGCCCGTGATCGGCAGTGATGTTGACGATCTCGCCGATCTCGCCGGCCGCGATCACCTGGTGCAGCGCAGCCACGTGCGGCAGGAAGCGGGTCCACATGGCCTCCATCACGAACACCCCGGCGGCACGCGCGGCGGCGAAGACCTCCTCGGCCTCGCCGGTGTTGCGCATGAAGGCCTTCTCGACGAGCACGTGCTTGCCCGCAGCGATCGCCAGCAGGGCGTGCGCGCGGTGCTCGGAGTGCGGGGTGGCGATGTACACCGCGTCGACCTGGGGGTCCTCGACGAGCCCGCGGTAGCCGAGGTGCGTCGAGGGGATGCCGTGCGCCGTCGCGAACCGCTCGACGCGGTCGCGGTTACGCGAACCCACCGCCAGGATGGGCGATCGGGTGTGCGAGTTCACCGCGTCCGCGAACGCTCCAGCGATGAAACCTGCGCCGAGGATTCCCCAGCGGAGGGACGGAGCGGTGCGAGGGTCGTCCACGTGTGCCATGACCCCAACCTAGTGGGGCGGAGGTTCCCCGATCGGACGACTGGAGCTCCGCGAGCACGACGTCGGCAATCGAGTGGTCCTGACCGGACGGATCCAGACCAGTTTTTGCCGATTCCGCCGCACGAGTCACAGGTTTCTGGCGAGAACCAGGGGTTCGGACTCGTGTCGTGCCCGAACACTGGCGTAGATTGGTCATACCGACCGCGCTTAGGAGTCATACCTCCTGCGCGGTCGCGTTCCCGCCTCGCAGGGGGATGCGGGAGCGGTGTGGCGACAACTGTGGTTGAAGGTTCGGAAAACAGCCTCCACCCGGTTGGATCACTCGCCCAGCGAGACGAAGCTGCGCCGCACCGATCTGCGAGGTGATCCCCCCGCGCCGACGAAGTGCCACGAAGCGCTCCTGCTCGGCCGGGAGGGTCCCGCCACCAAGCGAGCCCTCCCCCTCCTCAATCCGTCGCGTCAGCGCTGCGCGGTCGCCGTCGTCTTCGTGGCGGCCTTCTTCGCCGGCGTCTTCTTCGCTGCGGTCGACTTCGCTGCCGTCTTCGTGGCCGCCGTCTTCTTCGCAGCCGTCTTCTTGACCGCCGTCTTCTTCGCTGCCGTCTTCTTGCGGCCCTTGACCGGGCCGCGGGCGCGCTTGTCGGCGAGCAGCTCGGCCGCTCGCTCGAGCGTGATCGTCGCGACCGCGTCCTCGGTCCGCAGCGTCCCGTTCGTCTCGCCGTCGGTCACGTACGCCCCGAACCGGCCCTCCTTGACGACGATCGGCTTCTTCGAGACCGGGTCCTCGCCGAGCTCGCGCAGCGGGGCGGCCGCCGAACCGCCGCGGCCACGCTTGGGCTGCGCATAGATCGCGAGCGCCTCGTCGAGCGTGACGTCGAACATCGCGTCCTCGGTCGGCAGCGTGCGCGAGTCCGTGCCCTTCTTCAGGTACGGCCCGTAGCGCCCGTTCTGGGCGGTGATCGTGTCGCCGGACTCCGGATCCACCCCGACGACGCGCGGCAGCGACAGCAGCTTGAGCGCATCCGCGAGCGTCATGGTCGCGAGCTGCATGGTCGACAGGAGCGAACCCGTGCGCGGCTTGGGCAACGCGGCGAGCGCCTTCTTCTTCGCGGCGGCCGACAGGTCGGGCGCGAGCTCGGGCTCGGGCAGCTGCTCGGTCACGTACGGCCCGTAGCGCCCGTTCCGGGCGACGATCGTCGTGCCGGTCGAGGGGTCAACGCCGAGCACGAGGTCGCCCTCGGCCTGGGTCTCGAGCAGCTCGCGCGCCTTGGCGACGGTGAGCTCGTCGGGGGCCAGCTCTTCCGGGACGGCGGCCCGCTTGGGGTCCCCCACGGCGCCGGCGACCGCGATCTCCTCGATGTACGGCCCGTACCGACCCACGCGCACCGTGATGCCGTCGCCGATGTCGATCGAGTTGACCTCGCGTGCGTCGATCTCCCCGAGGTTCTCGACCGCGTGACTCAGACCCTCGATCTCGCCCGCGCCTGCGCCGTCCGCGTCGCCGAAGTAGAACCGGGTCAGCCACTCGACGCGGTTCTTGTCCCCCGCCGCGATCGCGTCGAGGTCCTCCTCCATGCTTGCGGTGAAGTCGTAGTCGACCAGCCAGTGGAAGTTCTCCTCGAGCAGGCGGGTCACCGCGAAGGCGAGCCAGCTCGGCACGAGCGCCTGCCCGCGGTTCGACACGTAGCCGCGGTCCTGGATCACCGAGATCGTCGCCGCGTAGGTCGACGGCCGACCGATGCCGCGCTCCTCGAGCGCCTTGATCAGGCTCGCCTCGGTGAATCGCGGCGGCGGGGAGGTCTGGTGCCCGTCGGCGGTCAGGTCGTTCGCCGTGACCGGGTCACCCTGCGCAAGCTGGGGCAGGCGGGCGTCGTCGGTGCCCTTGCCCGACGGCGGCGCGACGTCGTCCGCGTAGCGCTCGGTGTCGCGACCCTCCTCGTAGGCGGCCATGAAGCCCCGGAAGGTGATGACGGTGCCCGATGCCGAGAACACGGCGTCGCGGCCGTCGCTGGCGTGCGCACCGAGCTTCACCGAGGCGGTCGACCCACGGGCGTCGGCCATCTGCGAGGCGACAGTGCGCTTCCAGATGAGCTCGTAGAGCTTGAACTGGTCGCCCGACAGCTCGCGAGCGACCTGGGCCGGGGTGCGGAACGAGTCACCCGCGGGGCGGATGGCCTCGTGGGCCTCCTGGGCCCCCTTGGCCTTCGAGGTGTAGATGCGGGGCGCGTTGGGCACGAACTCCGCGCCGTACAGCTCGGCGGCCTGGCGACGCGCGGCGTCGATCGCCTGCGAGCTCAGCGCGGGCGAGTCGGTCCGCATATAGGTGATGTACCCGTTCTCGTACAGCGACTGCGCGGTGCGCATCGTCTGGCGCGAACCCAGGCGCAGCTTGCGCGACGCCTCCTGCTGCAGCGTCGACGTGGTGAACGGGGCGGCGGGCTTGCGCGTGTACGGCTTGGTCTCGAGGCTGCGCACGGCGAAGTCGGCCGTCTCGAGCGCCGCGACCAGCACCCGGGCGGCATCCTCGTCGAGGTGCACGGTGGACCGGGTGGTCAGCTCGCCCTGGTCGTTGAAGTCGCGGCCGGTCGCGACGCGAGCGCCGTCGACCGTCGTGAGGCGGGCGCCGAAGACGGGCTCGCCCGCGTCAGCGGTCGCGAACTGGCCCTTGACGTCCCAGTAGTCGGCGGCGCGGAACGCCATCCGCTCCCGTTCACGCTCGACGACGAGCCGGGTCGCGACGGACTGCACGCGGCCGGCCGACAGTCCCTGGCGCACCTTGCGCCACAGCACCGGCGAGACCTCGTAGCCGTACAGCCGGTCGAGGATGCGGCGCGTCTCCTGGGCGTCGACGAGCCGGGTGTCGAGGTCGCGGGTGTTCTCGAGCGCGCGGGCGATCGCCTCGGGGGTGATCTCGTGGAACACCATCCGGTGCACCGGCACCTTGGGCTTGAGCTCCTGCAGCAGGTGCCACGCGATGGCCTCGCCCTCGCGGTCCTCATCAGTTGCGAGGAAGAGCTCGTCGGCGTCCTTGAGCAGCCGCTTGAGCTCGGCGACCTTCTTCTTCTTGTCGGCGTCGACCACGTAGTACGGCTCGAAGCCGTTCGTCACGTCGACGGCGAACTTGCCGAAGGGGCCCTTCTTCATGTCCGCGGGCAGCTCGGACGGCTGCGGCAGGTCACGGATATGCCCCACGCTGGCCTCGACCTCGTACCCCGAGCCGAGGTAGCTGGCGATCGTGCGCGCCTTTGCCGGCGACTCCACGATGACGAGCTTGCGGGACATGCGGACCTGCTTCCTTGACAACCTGGTCGAACGATGGGGCGGGAGAGCGAGAACAATGGGGCGTCGATCGGGCACTCTACGACGTCTGGTCGACCACTGCGCCAGCCGACTGCCGAACGACCAGCAGCACCGCGAACGCGAGACTGCTCACCGCGACCACTCCGAACGCACCCCCGGCGTACGCCACCAGCAGCTCCGCGCGGGAGTCGAGGGGCTGCGCCGTGGTCCACGAGACGACCATCGAATAGGCGGCCGGGAGCGCGGAAACGAGCGCCACCAGCACGAGCAGGACCCCGCCGAGACCAAACCCGGCGAAGCCGCGACGCCGTCGCGCAGCCCCTGACCGGGCTGAGGTCGGCAGCACGATCTGCCCGGTCGCGGTGGCAGCCAGGTCGGCGGTGGGCCGCGGCGGCGAGGCCGCGGCGAGGGCGCACGCCAGCCCGCTCCACGCCAGCACGACCAGCACCGCGGCCACGACGTCGCCCGGCCGGTGCCAGCCCCCGATCAGGGTCGACACCCCGGTGGCTGCGGTGTAGACCGCCCCGAGCACGGCCGCCCAGGGTCGGGCACGCGGCGGGACCACGAAGACCAGCGCCGCGGACACGGAGGCGGCCGCCGTCGTGTGCCCGCTCGGGAGGGCGTTGGAGAACACCGGGGTGGCACCGAGGTCTGGGCGGTCGAACACGACGTTCTTGAGCACCTGGGTCGTGAGGTTGGCCCCCGCCACGAGGAGCGCGACCTGGATGGCGAGGCCCCAGCGCCGACGCACGACGGCGATCAGCACCGCGGCGATCAGCACGAGCGCAATGTAAGGGACCGAGACGACGTCGAGCACGGGCTGGGCCAGCTGCCACAGGCGGTTGCGCCCGTAGCGGGCCCCCTCGAAGACGGCCTGGTCGACGCGCTGGCCGGGGACGGACGCGACGAAGATCCGCCAGGTGAGCCAGACGCCCGCGGCCGACACGAGCGCCGTCGTGAGCCCGAGGGCGATGCCGACCCTAGAGACGACCCGAGGCGCGGCAGCCGGACGCGTGGCCGGCCAGGGCGCTGCGACGGGTCCGGTGGGGTTCACGGTTCCACGGTAGGCGACGTCCCGGACGGCCGAGCGATTCCCGCGGCGGGTCGACGCACTGGTCAACGCACGCTCAATCGCGCCCGACGCCGTCCGGCACCGCGCCCATGAGAATGGCGTGGTCCCCGACGGAGGCCAGGCAAGCACGCGCCTCGTCGTCGACGTTGACGCACATCAGGCAGCCGCCGCGACGCTCGAGGTCCCACGCGGCGTCCTCGATCACCTCGGCGGCGCGCGAGCTGCGCAGCCGCGCGGCCTGCAGGTCCAGCACGACGATCGAGGCGCACGCGGCGAGGGCGTCGAGCAGCGCGCGCAGGCGGCTCGTGTCGTCGCGCCCGAAGCTCCCGACCGGCCGGATCGTGGCGGTGATCCAGGTCGGGTCGTCTGTCACCACTGTCCGCTGCGACGCGGGGATGCGCTGCGACGAGACGAATCGCTGCGCCACCGCTGCTCGCACGGTGCCCGACTCCAGGACAGTGCTCATGGTGACCTCCTTCGGGCCGTCCGGGATGGTCGACCACGTCCCTGACTCTGACCCGGATGGCTGTGAACTTCCTGGGTCCCGCGGTCGGCGTGGCTGTGAAGCCCGACCGCTTCGGCGCGAAACGCACACAGGTTTCTCACAGGGGAGAACCAGTCGCGACACAGCGACAAGGATCAGACTGGATGCATGTCCACCACCACCACTTCGGCCCGCGGTCGCGAGAACCTGACCCGGGCGGACGGCTCGCCGATTCGAGCCCTCGTCGTCGACGACGAACCTGCACTCGGTGAGCTGCTCTCAACCGTGCTGCGCTACGAGGGCTGGCAGGTGGAGTCCGCGCTGACGGGGCAGGCCGCCATCCGGACCGCCCGCAACCTCGAGCCGGACGTCATCCTGCTCGACGTCATGCTGCCCGACATCAGCGGCATCGAGGTCCTGCGTCGGATCCGGGTGACGAACCCGAACGTGCCGGTCCTGTTCCTCACCGCCAAGGACGCCGTCGAGGACCGCATCGCCGGCCTGACCGCGGGCGGCGACGACTACGTGACGAAGCCGTTCAGCCTCGAGGAGGTCGTCGCGCGGCTGCGGGCTCTGCTGCGCCGCGCCGGTGCGACCGCGGAGCGCGAGGAGGCCACCCTGGTGGTCGGCGACCTGACGATGGACGAGGACAGTCACGAGGTGACGCGCGGCGGGCTGGAGATCCACCTGACCGCGACCGAGTTCGAGCTCCTCCGGTACTTCATGCGCAACCCCAAGCGCGTCCTGTCCAAGGCACAGATCCTCGACCGCGTGTGGCAGTACGACTTCGGCGGCCAGGCGAACATCGTCGAGCTGTACGTCTCCTACCTGCGGCGCAAGATCGACGCGGGTCGCACGCCGATGATCCACACCCTGCGGGGGGTCGGCTACCTGCTCAAGCCCGGCGAGGACTCGACCCAGCAGTGACGACCGTGATCTCTCGCCGCGGGCGCTGGACGCTGCGGCGCCGGCTGGTCGCTGTCCTGATCGTCCTGCTCGCCACCGTCGCGAGCATCATGGGCGTGGCCTCGGCGCTCGCGCTGCGCGGGTCGCTGATCGGCCAGCTCGACTCCCAGCTCGTCGCGGCCAGCGAGCGTGCCGCGAACGCCCCGCAGCGAACCGCCCCGTCACTCCTGGAGCGTCCGACCGAGCCGGACAGCGACATCGACGTCGAGGACCTCCCCCCCGGTCTGCGGGTGCCCGGGCAAGGCGCGGGGACGCTGAGCCTGTTCGAGCACGACGGCGTGACGAAGTCGGGGTACATCGACTCCACCGGTGCTTTCCAGGAGCTCACCTCAGGCCAGGTCGCCGTGCTCGAGGCGCTTCCCGCCGACGGAAACCCGCACATGGTCGACGTCCCCGAGCTCGGCACCTACCGCGCGATCGCGACGACGACGTCGGGCGGCGATCTCGTGGTCACCGGCCTGTCGACCGCGGCGGCGACCCACACCGTGCGGGGCTACGTCGCGGTGGAGGTGGCGGTCGCCGCGCTCGGGCTCCTGCTCGCCCTCGTCGCGGGGATGGTGCTGGTGCGCCGCGAGCTGCGCCCGCTGCAGCGCGTGGCGGCGACCGCCACCCGCGTCGCCGAACGGCCGCTCGACCGCGGCGCGGTCGCCCTGCCCGAACGCGTGGCGGACGTCGACACCGATCCCGGCACCGAGGTCGGCCAGGTGGGGGCGGCCCTCAACCGGCTCCTCGGCCACGTCGAGGCCGCCCTGGAGGCGCGGCACGAGAGCGAGACGCAGGTGCGCCAGTTCGTCGCCGACGCCAGCCACGAGCTGCGCACCCCGCTCGCGGCCATCCGCGGCTACGCGGAGCTGGTCCGACACCTGCCGGGCGAGCTCAACCCGGACGCGCTGCGCGCCATGGGGCGGGTCGAGTCGGAGTCGCTGCGGATGACCGCCCTGGTCGAGGACATGCTGCTGCTGGCGCGGCTCGACGCCGGCCGGCCGCTCGGGACCGACGACGTCGACCTCGCGGCGCTCGCCGTGGACGCGGTCGCGGATGCGCACGCGGCCGGCCCCGACCACGTCTGGCAGCTCGACCTGCCCGGCGGCGAGGACTGGTCCGACGACCGCGAGTTGGCCGACGGCGTCGCGTCCGCCGACCCGGAGGACGGCGACCGGGAGGACGGCGAGGGCGAGGACGGCGAGCGTGAGGGCGACAGCGACGAGCCCGACGCACCACGCGCCGTCGTGATCGGGGACGACCATCGGCTGCAGCAGGTCCTGGTCAACCTGCTCTCCAACGCCCGCGTGCACACCCCGCCCGGGACCGTTGTGCGCACCACGATCCGGGCCGACGGCGAGAACGTCACGGTCCGCATCCAGGACAACGGTCCCGGGATCCCCGAACCGCTGCGCTCGCACCTGTTCCAGCGGTTCACCCGGGGCAACGCAGCCCGGTCACCGGGTGCCGGCTCGACCGGCCTGGGCCTGGCGATCGTCGACGCCGTGGTGACCGCGCACGGCGGTCGCATCGATGTGGACACCGCACCGGGCGCCACGGCGTTCACGGTGACCCTCCCCGCCGCACCGTGACGCACGCACCGTGACGGACGATCCTCCCTGACCGTGCTCTAGGTTGTGCACACGCACCACCGACGGGGGAACCGGGCTGATGTTCATCGATACCGAGGTCTTCCGGAGGCAGGTGCGCGGGCTGCGGCAGATCTCCCTCGACCTCCGCGACCGTGCTCTGACCACCGGCACGGCAGCGGGCGCCGACTGGGTCTCCACCGCTGCGGACCGCTATCGAGCCGACCTCGCGACTGCGGGCGCCGAGCTTCGGACGCTGGCCGACGAGGTCGACCAGGCCGCGAGCGACCTCGAGCACCACGCCGACGAGGTGGACGCGACGAAAGCCGCGATCCGCGCCGCGCAGGACTGGGTCGACGACCAGGTCCACGCGGCCCACCGGCTGCTGGCCACGGCGGCGGATGCCGTCGCGGACACGGTGACCGGGGCCTACGAGACCGCGACCGGCGCCGTGGAACGCTCCCGCGACGTGATCTCGCTCGTGTTCGCGTCGGCGCCCGAGGCCGGCTCGATCGGCTGGCTGCAGCTGCGCGCGCAGATCGAGCACCGATGAAGAACCCCGGAGCGGACGACGCGGAGAAGGCGGCCCTCGCAGCCATGGCGGCCCGACCGTGGGTCGCCCAGAGTCGCCTCGGCGCACAGGATCTCGTCGTCCTCCTGCGCGGCCTGCCGCAGATCTCGCTCTCATCGGCCTTCGACCTGGACTGGGACCCGGCACTCCCCCCGGCCGAGCGGGCAGAGCGCACCGTCGCCAGCCTGGGGCGGCTGCGGGAGGCGCGCCTGATCAGCGGCCCCGTCGCAAGGCTGCGCGCCGACTCCCCCGACATCACCGACCCCCGTCTGGACAGCTCCCTCACCCCGTTCGGCGCCCTGTGGTGGGCGGCGGCAGCCAAACCGTCGGTCGCCGTCGAGGTGACGGCGTGGGACCTCGACCTCGTGCGGCACGGCTGGTTCGCCGCGCGAGGCGACGTCGTCGTCGGGCTCGTGCGCGGCCGGGCGGTTGACCACGCAGGGACGGCCCCGGCACCCGTGCCGCTGATCGAGCTCGATCCGATCGAGCTCTCCATCGACACGATGACCGGGCTCGTCGACCTGGTCGCGGACCTCTGGCCCGACGGCGCCGATGCCGACCCCGACCTGCCCGCGGCGACCCTCGGCCTCGTCGACTCCGAGGCGTTCCTGCTCGCCCTCGCCGCGGGCGACACCGCCGTGGTCGACGCCGTCGTCGGCCGGGCCGACCTCGACGAGTGGCCGATCGCGCTGCGTGGCCTGGAGTTCGGCGTGCTCGGCGGGGTTGACGTGACCGTTGTTGCCCGGCCGGGCTCGCCCGCACCCCACCGGAGCACCGGGCACTGGATCCTGGGCTCGGACGGCTGGCGCGGACTCAGCGTCGCACTGACCGGCACGGCAGGATCGGCGCAGGACATCGCGCACGGCGCCCAGGTGCGCGTCACCGGGCAGAGCCTGACCACGATGCGCCGCGCGCTCGTGCTCGCCCTCGCCACCGCGCTAGGCCAGAACCCGCCGAGCGACTCGTGAGCGAGGTCACGGTCCTGGGCGGGGCCGGCGGTGTCCGGGCCAACCACGACGACATGCGCACCACCGCGGGCATCCTCGCTTCGGTCCGAGTCGACCTGATCGGCTGGTCCGTCTCGGTCGGGGCGATCGCGGCCGACGGCGACCTCGCGTCCTCGCTCGTCCTGGCGCCCGTGACGGGCGCCGTCGCCAAGGTGCAGATCATCGACGCCGCCGCCCGACTCGTGGTCGCGGCGGTCCAGGTCAACGCGACGGGGTTCTTTCTCACCGCCGCCGTCGACGCCTACGAGACGGTCGACGCGGCACTGGCCGCGCTCGCGGAGCTGCGTGCCGACGTCACCGGCTTTGCCCTCGGCTTCGTCGCCGTACCGCTCGCCGTCGGTGCGGTCGCCGTGGCCGCGGTGGCGGCCGTCGTCGTCGTACCAGCGGCTGTGGTGCTGAGCGGCGCGAAGGGCGCCGTCACCGAGTCGGTCGACTGGTTGTTCACCGGCGACCCGGTCGACGTCGGCGCCGCAATGCGGCACGACCTCGAGTCCTTCACCCGCGGCGTCGTCACCCCGCTCGTGGCCGACCTTGCCGTGACGCTGGCGCTGGGCGCGCCCGGCCTGGTGACCGGCCTCGAGGCCGGCCTCGCGACGGGTGCCCTCCTGCTACCCGGCGGCATCGTCCTCGCCGGCGCGCTGCTCGCGGGCGGCAAGCCGCTGCCCCCGACGTCCTACGCCGACGCCGTCGGCCGCATCATCGGGCTCGGGCAGTCGGTCGGCGCGTTCC
The DNA here is from genome assembly GCF_045689905.1 of Pengzhenrongella phosphoraccumulans. Classification (NCBI taxonomy): domain Bacteria; kingdom Bacillati; phylum Actinomycetota; class Actinomycetes; order Micrococcales; genus Pengzhenrongella; species Pengzhenrongella phosphoraccumulans. Next base: position 1,575,414 of record NZ_CP144210.1, read on the forward strand.
AGGACAGGGCCTTCGTCAGCCCGAAGCTGGGCACGACACCCGCGGTCGCGGTGATCCCGCACGGCGTCGCCGACGTCTTCCGTGGGCAGATGGAGGTCGGCTATGCCGGCGTCGACAGTGCGAACGACGACGACCTGATGAAGGACGACGCCGGTCGAATCAGGGTCATCCAGGTGCCTCAGCCGGACGGCTCGTCGGCGTGGATCATCCAGCTGCCCGGTACGCAGGAGTGGAGCCCCAGCGCCGGGCCGACCCTGGCGGACCTCAGCTCCGACGTCCTGCTCATGGCCGAGCGCCAGACGCAGTACGAGCAGGCGGTGCTCGACGTCCTGGCGCGCTCGGCGATCCTCACCGGGGAGCCCGTGATGCTCACCGGCCACTCGCTCGGCGGGATCACCGCGGCCAACGTCGCCGCGAACGAAATCGCCCAGCGGGACTACAACGTCACCCACGTCGTCACGGGCGGGTCACCGATCGACCGCGTCGCCGTGCCCGACGGCGTCCAGGTGCTCGCCCTGCAAGACAGCAGGGACGTGGTCCCTCGGCTGGATGGGTACAACGGCCTCGATCGCCCGAACTGGACGACGGTGACGTTCACCGACGACGGGCCGAAGACGGAGTACCTGCACCCCGGCAACGCGCACGACTACCAGCGCTACATCGCGGGCGGGGGAGCCGTGGATACCTCGACCGATCCGAGCGTCCAGGCGTTCACCGCGTCCGCCGAGCCCTTCTTCCGCCAGTCAGCGGAGTCGAGTGTCCTCGACTACCAGTACGAACGGGTGACCCCGTGAGCCGCCGCGCGATCGCCTCTGCCCTCTCGGCGGCGCTGCCGGCCCTGCTGGGGCTGGCCCTCGTCGCCGCGTGCGCTCCCACGGTGGACGAGGTGGCGGCCAAGGACGACCTCCGCTCGGCCCTCGCCGCCATCGACGGCGTGAGCGCGGTCGAAGACTTCGGCACCCGGACGGACTACGGCAAAGAGATCCACGCGCATCTCGTCATGGACGCAGCCTCGACGGTTGACCCCGAGGTCGTGCTCGAGCAGGGCATCCGAGTGCTGTGGACGTGGCCCGCCTGGCAGCCAGGGATCTCGATGAGCGTCGAGCAGGGGTCACGGGTTCTGGGTGCCACGAGCCTGGTGGACCCCGCCTCCAATGCCTCCTACCTGTCGCCGTCTGACGTCTTCGAGCTGTTCGGCGACTGGCCGGGCGAACCGATAGCGACTCGCGAGCCCTAGCCGCACCACCCCCACGCCGAGGACGACCAACCGGCGGAGCGTTCCAGGTCATCGGGGTGGTCCCCCGGGTCAGCGGCGGATGACGGTTCCGTGGCGGTCGGTGAATTGCCAGCCGTGAGGTGTCCAGGTGATCTCGATGCCGTGGTCGTGGGTGTGGTCGTGGTGGTGCCAGCACAGCAGCACCCCGGTGGTGGCATCGGTGTCACCGTGGTCACGGAACCATTGAATGGAGTGGTGGCATTCACACATGCGCGGCGGCGCAGTGCAACCCGGGTATTGGCAATGTTTGTCGCGGGCGATGATCGCGCGACGTAATTGGCCGGTGAAGGTGCGTTTGGATCGGCCGATATTGATGAGCTGCGAGTCCGGGCTGAACATGAACCGGCTGATCTCCGCATCGCACAACAGCTTATCCAGCACGACGCGCGGGACCGGTTGCCCGTCCTCGAACACCGCCGGACGAAGCACCTGCGGGACCAGCGGCAAGCCGTTGAGCGGCCCGTGGTCGAGCACTGCGGGGTCGAGCACCGCGGGGTCGAGCACCGCGGGGTCGAGCAGCCCGGGGTCGAGCAGCCCGCCCGGTGCGGGGGGCGGGAACAGCAGGGCCGGGTCCACCCGGTCGCAGTCGGTCGGGTGCAGGGTCGGGTCGAGCAGGTGGGTCACCCCGGCGCGGGTGGTCATCGCGATCAGGGTCGGGTAGTCCACCAGCACGCTGATGTGCGGTCGTACTGAGGCGCCTTTGCTGGTCAGGCCCTGGTCCAACGTGAGTCGGGCCAGGTCCGACAACGCACCCGCGCGGCGCTGCGACGCGGTCCGGTCATCCCCGGCCGGCGGGACGCCCTGCACAGCCTGCAGGGCGACCAGGAGACCTTGGCCGTGCTCAGTGGTCAAGAACCCCGACAGGTGGCACCCACCCGTGGTGGCGGACACGTCGAAGAACTCCCGCTCGGTGGCATCTTTGTATCCCCGCTCGTCCGCCTCCGGGTCCGCCGCGGCCGCCCACCGGCGGGCGAGCATGCGCAGCGTGTCGGCGCTGACCTGCGCGGCCTGGTCCAGCAGGAACCGTTCCCCCACCGGGGCGTCCGGGTCCGCCAACACCGCCCGGCGCACCTCGCTGGTCGCCGCGGCCGTGGTCAGGATCTTGGCCTGCTCCACACTGACCCGCCCCTCACCCCCGGTGACCACCGCCGCCGCGGTCAGGGGCAGGTCGTCACGCAGGGCGTGGGCCAGGCGCGTCATCCGCTTAGCCTTCGCGTAGGTCAGGTGCGCCCGGCGGGCCAACCAGGTCGGGAACGTGCGCGCACCGCTGGCGTTCCACGGCACCTCACACTCCACCACGGGCAGCGCACGGGTGGCGATGGCCTGCAACCGGTCCGACAGCTCAAACACCACGTCGAACAACTCCAACGCGCCCGCGCCGTCCAGGTCCCGCGGTTCCACCTCGGCTAACGCGTCGACGTGCTCCCGGATCGCCGCCGCCCGATCCGCCAACGACAACGACGCCAGCCGCGCGGACGAGTTCGGCGGTGTGGGCGGCTGCGACGACGGCCCCGTGCCGAGCGAAGAGGTAGTCATGGGTGTGGGTGTGGGTGTGGGCGGCTGGGCAGCCGGCGGGGAGGTGGCCGGCGGGGTGGGTGCAGGCGGCCGCGACGACGCGCGCTCGTCCTCTTCAAAGGTCACGCCACACCCCCGCCGCCGCCCGTCAGGAATACCGCTGCTGCCTCAGAAGTGGTGAAACTTCACCATTTCCGATGCAATCCACACTAACCGGGGCCACTGACATTGACTGCCCCGTCGTCGGGGAGGGGGTGTGGACAAAGAACAGCACACCGAGATCTGTGGATTAACATTCGCGAAAGCGACCTGGGGGCGGTTCATCGAGCACAATCTCATATGTCTGCGAGATCTGGCACTCCTCCGACCGTTCCGTGCCGTCGGTCAGGTGTCGGTGCCGGATTCCTGGGTTCCGGCGCCGGGGAGGCCACCGCCGGGGGCCAGCCGCTGACCCGGACCGACGTCGCCATCTCCGTCGCCGTGGCCCTCGTCGGGGGGCAAGAGCCGGGAGACGCCCTGGGTGGAGAACTGGCCGCTGTCGTCCCCGTTGAGGTGACCGACGGCGTAGCCGCCGCCGAAGCCCAGGAGGGCGACGAGAGCACCGCCCACGACACCGGCGACGACCGGTCGGCGACGGGAGGCACGTCTCGGCTCCGTCGCGCCGCCCGCGGCCAGATCCGCGTGCCCCCAGACCGGGGAGCCTGCGATCCCTTCGGCCGGGCTCGCCTCCGGTGCGCCCGGTTCGAAGCCGGGCGGGTAGATCGCGCCCGGCTGCGCCGGCTCCACCCACATCGGCACTGCCTGCTGCGGGTCGCGCGGCTCGTCGTGCTGCGGTCCACTGGTGTCCGTCATGGCGAGTCCTCTCATCGGGCCGGTATCGCTGCGTCAGCGACGTAGATGGCGACCTCACGGCCACCTGAGACGAGAGTCCCGCCCCAGGCTGCAGCGAGCCTGGGGCGGGACTATCACCCCGCTGTGAGACCGACGACGATCAGCCGCCGGGCCTGATCCCCCCTGGACCGCCGGCCGGCATCTGGCCGCCGAAGTCGGGCATCCCGGCCGGGCCGGACTGCTCGGTGGACCCTCCCAACGAGGTCAGGCTGGAGTCCGTGCTCGTGTCCCTGACCAGCACCTCGGACAGGTCGGCGAGGACGACCTGGTCGCCCTCCGTCAGACCGGACAGGATCTCGGTCAGCTCGGTGCCGACCGCGCCGATCTTGACCGTCACGTCGGCCGCCACCCCGTCGCCGTCGAGCACCTGGACGGTGGTCGACGAACCGTCGACGTGCACGGCCGAACTCGGCACGGTCAGGACCCCCGCCTTGCTGGCGACGGTCACCACCACTTGCGCCGACGACCCGTTGAAGAGCGGCTCGTCCGTCGCGTCCACCGCGACGACCACCGTGTACGACGGGTCGGACGAGCTCGACGTGTCGAGGACGCCGATGCTGCTGACCTTGCCCGTCAGGCCCACGGTCGTGCTCGGCACGGTGAGCGTCGCGCTCTGGCCCACCTCGACGGTGTCGATCGCCGAGAGCGGCACTGTGGTCGTCGCGACGAAGCCGTCCTGGCCGATGACCGTAATCACCGCCGTGGTAGGCGACGCCGTCACCGCGTCACCGACCGCCAGCGAGACCGCTGCCACGGTGCCCGCGATCGGGCTCGTCAGGTCGACGCGCGTAGCCGCATCCTTGGCGATCGCGACCTCACCCTCGGCCGCGGCGATCGCCGCCCTGTCCGCGAGGATCGTGGCAGCGGAGGCGACGATCGTCGCCTGTCCCCCGGCGTTCGTGGGGGACGCTGCTGCCTGCACTGCGGAAGTGGTCGTCGCGGCGGGCGTGGCACCCGATGGCGTGCCGGTCGTCGGGGTCGCCGTCGGCGTGGATGGGGTGGCGGACGGCGCGGCGGCCGCGGCGGCCACCGCAGTCTGTACACCGGTGACCGCGCGATCCAGGGCCGTCGCCAGGGTGAGCACGGACGCCTGCGCGGTGTCCACGCTCTTCTGGTCGGTGAGCACCTGCCCGATCGCCTCCTGGCAGGCCGCGAGCGCCTCGGCTGTCGTCGAGGGCTCAGCGGTCGGGGTGTCCGTCGGGCTGTCCGTCGGGGTGTCCGTCGGGGAATCCGTTGGCGTATCCGTTGGCGTATCCGTCGGCGTATCCGTCGGCGTATCCGTTGGCGTATCCGTTGCTGCCAGGAAGGCCTCGCAGCTGGTTTTCGAGGTCACGACGGACGTGGCGCTCACCTCGAGCGCGGCCGCCGCGAGCTCGTACTGGGCGAGCAGCTCCTGCTGCGCCCGCTTGACCGCCGCGACCGCCACGGCAACGGCGTCGGTGGGCCCGGTCGCGGACCCGCCGGTGGCCGGCCCCGTCGTGCCCGCACCCGTCGTCGGCGTGGCCGACGACGCAGCCGCCGCCGGGGTGGCTGCCGCCGGGGTGGCCGTCGCCGTACCGGCCGCCGAGGTGGCTGCGGTGCTCGTGGCCGAGGCGGTCTGCGAGGCGAGATCGTCCGAGAGCTGCTGCTCGGCGTCCGCCAGCGTCGACGCCGCATCCTCGACGGCCGCCTCGAGCGAGGCGGTCTCAAGCGTGGCGAGCACCGCACCGGCGGTCACGGTGGTGCCGACGGTGACGGGCACCGTCGCGACGGTGCCCGCGACGGAGAAGGCGGTGTCGAACCGGGTCGCGGACGAGATCGTGCCGACCGCGGCCAGGGTCTGCTCGACCGAGCCGACTGCCGCCGTCGCGGTCCGATAGGCCGGACCCGACTCGCGGCCGGCCGCGAGCGCGACCCCGCCGCCGGCCAGGCACAGCACCAGCAGCCCAGCGCCGCCGGCGAACAACCGACGCCGCCGGGTCCGGCGACGAGCGGCCACCTTCCGGGCGATCCCGCGGTCGACAGTCCGGTCAGTCATTGCTGGCCGCGTTCCCGGCCGGGCCGCGGCCCATCCCGCCACCCATCGGGCCACCGGGGCCTGCGGCCTGCGTGCAGCCGTCGGCACCCGCCACCGACAGGACGATCGAGGTCGCCGTCATCTGACCGCTGTCGTCGCTCGCACCCCGCGCCAAGGCGCACTGCCCGACGACGATCGCCGTCGCGTCGGCGGCCACGGTCGAGGTGTAGGTGGTCGCGGTCGTCGCGCCGACAGCTGCAACCTCCACCGTCTCGGTCGAGGTCGCGTCGTCCGGCCCGGTCACCTGGACCGTGATCGTGGTCCCGCTGACCGCGGTGACGAGACCGCCGACGCGCGGCCCGAACCCGCCCGGCAGCTGGCCGCCGGCGGGCATCGTGCCGTCGGTCGGCAGGTCGGTCGGCATGTCGGTTGGCATGTCGGTGGGGAAGTCCGTGGGGAGGTCCGTCGGCGCGATGCCGCCCGGCATCCCACCCCCGAAGAAGCCCGTCGCGCAGGCCCCGTCGACGGCGGCGGTGATGCTCACGCTCGTCGCCGTCGTGGCAACCGCGCTCGAGTCGGTCGCTGTGCTGTCGGCCGTCGCTGTGCTGTCGGCCGTCGCAGTGCCGTCCGTGGCCGCCGGCGAGATCGCCAGGATGCACGAGCCGACCGTGACCTGGTCGAGCGTCGCCGCCACCGTCTGCGTGATCACGGTCGCGTCGGTGTAGGTCACGGCGGTCTGGGAATCGGTGCTCTGGACCTGCAGCACCGCGCCTGTGACCGCAGCGATCGTGCCGGTCACGCCGCCGCCGCCGTCGGGCATGCCCCCGCCCCGCTCACCCGACGCCGCCCCGGGCTGGGCCGCCGCGCCGGTCGGGGACGTCGAGCCGGTCGCGTCGCCGGAGCACCCGGCGAGCAGGAGCAGCGCGGCGACCGCCGCGACGGGGACCGTGAGCTGGGGCAACCGGGCGAGGCGTGTGCGGGACATGGGGTTCTCCTGACGTCGTGCGGGAAGGATGGAAGACGGGCGGCCGGCATCGCTCACGCCGCGGCGTTCACTCACGGGCCTCATTCGCTGCGCAGCGCATCGATCGGGGCGAGCCGCGCCGCGCGGGTCGCGGGGTAGACCCCGAACACCAGGCCGATCGCCATCGCGATGGCGATGGAGCCGACGACGGCGACGCCGGAGACGACGATCGACGTGTCCAGCAGGTCGGGCAGGACCCTCGCGGCCACGATCCCGAGCCCGGCCCCGAGCAGGCCGCCGGCCAGCCCGAGCACGGTCGCCTCGACGAGGAACTGGCGCCGGATCGCCCACGGGGGAGCGCCGAGCGCCTTGCGCAGCCCGATCTCGCGGGTCCGCTCGGTGACCGAGACCAGCATGATGTTCATGACGCCGATCCCCCCGACCAGCAGCGACAGGGCGGCGATCCCGGTGAGCAGCACGGTCAGCGTCCGGTAGACGGCGGTGGCCGTGCTGACGAGCGAGTCCTGGCTGTTGATCGAGAAGTCGGCCCCGTCCACGCTGCTGATCGAGTGCAGGTTGAGCAGCAGCGTCTGGGCCTCCTGGTTGGCCGCCGAGAGCTGGTCGGTCGAGGCGGCCTGGAGGTAGATCGTCGAGACGGAGTTGCGCCTCGTCCCCCCCACGACCTGGTCGGCCATCGTCGACAGCGGGATGACGGCCAGGTCGTCGAGGTCGCTCGCCGAGTCGGAACCTTCCGAGGTGAGCACGCCGACCACGGTGAACGTGATGTCCTCGATCGTGACCACCTGGCCGACGGCGTCGGTCGTGCCGAACAGCTCCGTGGCCGCCTGCGACCCGAGCACGACGACGGCTGCCCCCGCGGTGTTGTCCGCAGCCGTGAAGAACGAGCCCGAGGCGAGCTCGCGACCGCGCACGGCGGGCCACTGCTCGCTCGTGCCGACCACCGAGGTGGTCCAGTTGGTCGAGCTCGTCGCGACGGAGAGCGAGCTCGACTTCTCGGCGGCGACCGCGGCGATGTCGGGAGCGGTGACCTCGGAGGTGAGCGCAGCGGCGTCGGCGCGGGTGAGCGTGGCGCTCGACCCGAACCCGCCGCGCAACCCCGCGGTGTCCGTGCTGCTCCCCGGCGTGACGATCAGGAGGTTGCTGCCCAGCGCGCTGATCTGCGCGGACACGTCCTTCTGGGTGCCGAGCCCGAGCCCGACCGTGAGGATCACCGCGGCGATGCCGATGAGAATCCCCAGGACGGTCAGGGTCGAGCGCAGGCCGTGGGCGCGAACCGCCGACAGGCCGGTGCGCAGGGTCTCGGTCCAGGTCATCGGTCATTCACCTCGTCGGTGTGGATCTGGCCGTCGCGGACCCAGACGATGCGCCGGGCGCGCTGAGCGACCTCGAGCTCGTGCGTGATGAGCACGAGGGTGCGGCCCTGCGCGTGCAGCTCGTCGAACAAAGAGAGCACGTCCTTCGTCGAGGTGGAGTCGAGGTTGCCGGTGGGCTCGTCGGCCAGGATCAGGGACGGCTCCCCGACGAGCGCTCGGGCCACGGCGACCCGCTGCTGCTGGCCGCCGGACAGCTCGCCCGGACGGTTCGCCAGCCTGTCCCCCAGCCCCACCCGCTCGAGCGCCTCGATCGCACGGCGCTTGCGCTCGTGCATCGGCACCCGGCCGTACATCAGCGGCAGCTCGACGTTGCGCCAGGCGGACATGGAGGCGAGCAGGTTGAACTGCTGGAACACGAACCCGATCCGCCGGTTGCGGATCTGGGCGAGCTCGACCTCGTCCAGCTCGCTGACGTCATCGCCGCTGAGGTGGTACTCGCCGACCGTGAGGGTGTCGAGGCACCCGATGATGTTCATCAGCGTCGACTTGCCCGAGCCGGACGGGCCCATGATCGCGACGTACTCCCCCTCGTGGATCTCCAGGTCGATCCCGCGCAGCGCCTCGTACTCGAGCGTGCCGGTGCGATAGGTCTTTCCCGCGCCCCGCAGGTCGATGACGGGGTCGGCCATGTGCCGTGCCGATCGGGCGGTGGAAGCGTCGGTGGGTTCGTCGGTGAGCGTGCGGACCTCAGCCATTGCTCTGCCCACCCGGTACGAAGCCGCCGGGGAAGCCGCCTTCGGGGAAGCCGCTCGGGAAATCTGTCGGGAAGCCGCTCGGCAGCTGGTTCTGAGTCGACTTGTCCTGCGTGGACGTCTGCACGATCGCGACCAGCACCTCGTCCCCCTCGGACAGGCCGGTGAGGATCTCGGTCATCTGGTCGACCGTGTCCCCCACGGTCACGACCGTGGTCACGTCTGCGGCGTTGTCGCCCTTACCGGCCTGCGTCACGGTCGACACGCCGTCGACGGTGCGGACCGCGGCGCTCGGAACCGTGAGCACGTCGACCCGGCGCTGGTAGACGATCACCGCGTCGGCGGCGACGCCGTCGTGCAACCCCTCGGGGGTGCCCGTGACCGCGACGACGACCGGGAACCCGGCCACCCCGCCGGTGGACGTCGAGATGAGGCCGATCTCGGAGACCGTGCCGAAGATCGGCGCGTCGGCGCCGTCCAGCGTGATCTCGACCTGGTCGGCGACGGCGATGAGCGCCACGTCGGAGTCACCGACGGTGACGTCCAGCTGCCAGCTGTCGGTGCCGACGATCACGAACTGCGCGCTCGACGACGTCGTGGTCGTCGCTGCCGCGCCCGTCGTGCCCGTCGCACCCGGCGCACCTCCGGTCGAGCCGCTGCCCGACGACGAGTCGGTCCCGGTGACGGCCTCGCCGACCGTGAGGTTGACTGAGGTGAGCAGCCCGGCGACCGGGGCGGTGAGGGTCGAACCCGCCATCGCCGTGGTGGCGTCGTCCACCTGCGCCTGCGCGACGTCGACCTGCGCGGAGCTTGCGGCGATCTGGGCCGCCGCGGAGTCGGTGCCGTCGTCGGCATCCTCGGCGTCGGACAGCTTCGCGGCCGCCGAGGCGAGGGTCGCCTTCGCGGAGAGCAGGTCGGCGTTGAGCTGGAGCGTGTCGATGGTGGCGAGCGTCTGACCGACGGTGACCGTCTGCCCCGCCGCGACCGCGACGGCGGTGACGGTCCCGCTCGACGCGAAGCTGACATCCTCCTGGACCGTGGGAGTCACCGTCCCACTCGCGGCGACGGACTTCTCCATGGTCGTCAGGCTCGCGGCGACGGACCGGCTCGTGGCGGCCGGCGTCGCCGTCGTCGCCGAGGCATCCCGGATGCCGAACCAGTAGACCGCGGCCGCGACGACCAGGACGGTGAGGATCCCGGCGGCCAACCGGGTCCGGGGGCGGGTTCGCCTCAACAGCGTGAGCATGATCTCCCTGACGACGTGCGTCTACGTGGACGTCAACGACAGTAGGAAGCGGGCCTGTACCGGCCCCAGCACCACCCCATGAAGAGCCTGTGAATCGACCGAGGACGAAGCGGTACCAATCCCGGCGAATCACCAAGTCCTGACCATCGGCGATCCAAACGCCCCCTCGAACGCGGGGCGATTCGACGGCGGTCAGGGCGTGATCAGGAGCAATCCGTCGCGGATCAGACCGCGCACCGACGGCAGCACGTCCGCCGCGACGTCGTCGGCCGCGACCTCGAGCAGCACCGCGAGACCACCCACGATCTGCCCGACGGTGAGCTCGCCGTCGCACGCGCCCACCAGGCCGGCGAGCGCCGTGCCCGCCTGGACCGCGCGCCCGAGCCCGCCGCCCTGCCGCAGCAGCAGGACGCTCGGGTCCGCGCTGCCCGGGGTGAAGTAGCGCTCCTCGGTCACGTCGCCCGCGACCGTGAGGTGCGCGGCCGCCAGCCCGGCGTCGTCCGTGGCCTCGAGCCAGTCGTGCGCGGCCAGGCTCAGGGCCAGGTGCGCGCCGAGCGGCTGGTGCAGGGTGCCGGTCTGCTCCTCGAGGCGGCGGAGGGTGGGCGCTCCCGCGACCGGGCGTCGGAGCGTCACGATCCCGAACCCGACGGCGGCCACGTCCCGCGAGGCGAAGTCGTCGAGCCAGGCCGCGTACTGCGCGTCCCAGGCCGCGCGGTCCCGGTCGGGGGTCGACCCGCCGTCGCGGATCCAGGTCTCGGCGTACTCGGCCGGGTCCTGCAGCTCGCGCTGGATCACCCAGCCGTCCAGGCCCGCGGCATCGAGCCACTGGCCGACCCGCTCGTGCCACTGCTCGCCGGCACGCACCTCCCAGTTGCCCAGCAGCTGGGCGACCCCGCCCGGGGCGAGCACGCGGCCGACGCCGGTCACCAGCTCGCGCACGATCGCGTCGCCCGCCCGGCCGCCGTCCCGGTACTCGTACTCCGGGACGCCGGCCGAGCGCGGGGTGATCACGAACGGCGGGTTGGAGACCACGAGGTCGAAGAGCTCGCCCGCGACCGGCTCGAGCATCGACCCGGCGCGCAGCTCGAGGCGCTCGGGGCTCAGGCCCGCCAAGGCGGCGTTGAACCGCGCGAATGCGAGCGCGCGGTGCGAGATGTCGGTGCCGACGACCGCGCGGGCGTGCCGCGAGGCGTGCAGGGCCTGGATCCCGCAGCCCGTGCCGAGGTCGAGCACCCGGTCGCGCGGGTCGCGGACCGTGACCTGGGCGAGGGTGGTCGACGCCCCGCCGACGCCGAGCACGTGGTCGGTGTGCAGCGCGCGGCCCGTGGCCAGCTCGCCGAGGTCGGAGGCGAGCCACCAGTCGACGGTGCCCGCGGCATCGGCGGCCTCGTAGGGACGCAGGTCGACGACGGCGCGCACCGCGTCACCGTCCTGCGCACCCGCGACCTCGACCAGGCCGAGCCGGGCGACGCCGTCGGCCCCGAGGCTCGGGAAGGCCGCCTCGACCGCGTTGCGGGGGATCTCGGCGCCGAGGACGAACAGGCGGACGAGCGCGGCGATCGGGTGGCTCGAGGAGGCGGTCGCCCGCAGCGCGGGGAGCGGCTCCTCGCGGTGCAGCGCCGCCGAGGCGAGCGGTCCGAGCAGCTCCTCGACGGCGGGCACGGTGTACCCGGCCTGAGTGAGGTCGGCGCGCAGGGCGTCGAGGAGGGCGGGATCGGTACGCGGCACGCTCGTGAGGCTCACCGCGCCATTCTCCCGTGCGCCCGCGTCGGTCGGACCCGGCGTCAGGAAACGGACAGGTCGGCGACGATCGGGAGGTGGTCGCTCGCCCGGCGGGCGACCGGGTCGTCGGGCACGTCGCTGCCCAGCACGCGCAGCTCGGCGCTCACGAGCACCGCGTCGAGGCGGCGGCGCGGCCGCACAGCGGTGAACGTCGGGAGCGGGGGATCGACGGCGTCGCGCAGGCCGGTGGCGGTCAGCCGTTCCCAGGTGGGTCCGCCGGGCTGCTCGTTCAGGTCGCCGACGACGATGCGCGGACCGGTCTCGTGCGCGATGGTGCTCAGGATCCGGTCCAGGTGCTCGAGGCGTTCGGCGGCGGCGAGCGCGAGGTGCAGCACCACGACCAGGACGCCGTCGACCCGCGCGACGGAGTACCCCCGCAGCGTCCGCAGCCGCCACGGCAGTCGGTGGGCGCGCGCGTCGGTGACGGTCAGGCCGGGGGCGACCAGGAGCGCCGTCGTGCGGGCGCCGTGCCCCCGACCGCCACCCGTAGCCCCGTCTGCGCGGCGAGCTCCCGCAACCGGTGGGGCCCGAGCCAGCGCGGCGGCTCCTGCAGCGCGAGCACGTCCGGCGCCGCCGCGCGCACGACCTGGACGAGCGCGTCCGGATCGAGCTGGAGCGACTTGATGTTGTAGGTCATCACCCGCAGCCGGGGGATCAGACCGGCTCCGACTCCTTGGCCGAGACGGCGTGCGACTCGACCTCCGCGCCCAGCCGGGCCGCGCGCAGCCGCGAGGCGATCACCGCACCGAACGCGACCGCCGCCGCCGCCGTCGCGATGGCGAGCCGGACCGGGGTGCTCGCACCCTCCCCCACCGTGACCGCGACGATCGCGGGGGCGATGAGCAGCGAGACCAGGTTCATGACCTTGATCAGCGGGTTGATCGCGGGGCCGGCGGTGTCCTTGAACGGGTCGCCGACGGTGTCGCCGATCACCACGGCCTCGTGGGCGGGGGAGTTCTTGCCGCCGTAGTGGCCGTCCTCGACGATCTTCTTCGCGTTGTCCCACGAGCCGCCCGAGTTCGCGAGGAACACGGCCATGAGCACGCCGGTCGCGATGGCGCCGGCCAGGAAGCCGGCGAGGGGGCCGACGCCGAGACCGAAGCCGACGGCGATGGGGGCCGAGGCTGCGAGCAGGCCGGGGGTGGCGAGCTCGCGCAGCGAGTCCTTCGTGCAGATGTCGACGACCTTGCCGTACTCCGGCCGCACCTCGCCCGTCATGATCCCGGGGTTGTCGCGGAACTGGCGGCGCACCTCGAACACGATCGCGCCCGCGGCGCGGGTCACGGCGTCGATCAGCAGCCCCGAGAACAGGAAGACCGTCGCACCACCGAGGATCACGCCGACCAGGGTGATGGGCGAGATGATGTCGTACGCGAGCATGGCGGCGGGGATGCCGCCGACCTCCGCCTTCGTGCCGAGGTCCGCGAGCGAGGTCGTGACCGTGTCCGCGTACGAGCCGAACAGCGCCGTGGCCGCGAGCACGGCGGTCGAGATCGCGATGCCCTTCGTGACGGCCTTCGTCGTGTTGCCGACGGCGTCGAGGTCGGTGAGGACCTTCGCGCCCTCCGGCGTGACGTCGCCCGACATCTCCGCGATGCCCTGGGCGTTGTCGCTCACGGGGCCGAACGTGTCCATCGCGACGATCACGCCGACCGTGGTCAGCAGGCCGCACCCGGCGAGCGCGATGAGGAACAGGGCGAGCAGGACCGAGCCGCCCGAGAGCAGGAAGGCCGCGCAGATCGCGGCGGCGATGATGCCGGCGGTGTACGCGGTCGACTCGAAGCCGACGCCCATCCCCGACAGGACGACGGTCGCCGCGCCGGTGAGCGAGGTGCGGGCGACGTGCAGCGTGGGCTTCGACGTCGTGCCGGTGAAGTAGCCCGTGAGCTTGAGGATGATGCCCGCGAGCACGATGCCGATGATGACGGCGCCGGTCGCGATCAGGCGCGGGTCGGCCGAGTTGTCGGCCAGGGAGGCGCCGATGCCCGGCAGGTCGGCCATCGAGGCCGGCAGGTAGACGAACGCCGCGACCCCGGACAGCACGGCCGCGACGAACGCGGAGATGTAGAACCCCCGGTTGATGGCCGCCAGCCCACTCTCCTCGCCGCGCACCCGGGTGATGATGACGCCGAGCACCGCGGTGAGCGCGCCGATCGCCGGCACGATCAGGGGGAAGACCAGGCCCTGCTCGCCGAACGCGGCCTTGCCGAGGATCAGGGCGGCGACGAGCGTGACGGCATAGGACTCGAACAGGTCCGCGGCCATGCCCGCGCAGTCGCCGACGTTGTCGCCCACGTTGTCGGCGATCGTGGCCGCGTTGCGCGGATCGTCCTCCGGGATGCCCTGCTCGACCTTGCCGACCAGGTCGGCCCCGACGTCGGCGGCCTTGGTGAAGATGCCACCGCCCACCCGCATGAACATGGCGAGCAGGGCCGCGCCGAACCCGAAGCCCTCGAGGACGGCCGGCGCGTCCCCGCGGTAGATGAGCACCACGGAGGCGGCGCCCGCGAGCCCGAACCCGACCACGCACATGCCGACGACGCCGCCGGTCCGGAACGCGATCTGCGCCCCGGCCGCGCGTCCCCCGGGCAGCGACGCGACAGCAGCGACGCGCACGTTCGCGCGGGTCGCGAGCCACATCCCGAGGTAGCCGATCGCGGCCGAGAAGCCGGCACCGAGAAGGAAGAACAGCGACCGACCGACCCGGATCCCCGTATCGCCCGGCAGCAGGAAGAGCAGCCCGAAGACGACGGCGGCGAACAGCGCCAAGGTGCGGAACTGTCGGTTGAGGTAGGCCGCGGCGCCCTCCTGGATGGCTGCCGCGATGTCCTGCATCTTCTGCGTGCCCTCGCTCGCGGCGAGGACCTGCCGGCGCAGCACCATCGCGAAGAAGAGGCAGGCGACCGCGATCGCGGCGACGACACTGACGATGGTGAGGCTCGTGGAACCGAGCGTAAGCATCCGTCCTCCTTGACGACGCAGCGGCCTGTGATCGATCGGCCCCCTGGTCCACGCGGCCTCGTCGCCGTGCGGTCGAGCCGAAGTCTAGCCAGTGGAGGACGGCGATTCGCGTCGTTCGCGGGGGCATTCCGGGCGGACGGCCCGACCCGCGGCCCGCTCCGGAAAGCCGGCCGGCTCAGCTGTCGAGCGCGTCCTCGAGGGACTCGTGGATGGTGAACACCTGGGTGAGCGCGGTGATCCGGAAGACCTTCATGACCTTCTCCTGGTCGATGACCAGCTGCAGCCGACCGCTGAACCCGCGAATCTTCTTGAGCGCACCGACGAGCACGCCCAGACCGGTGGAGTCGAGGAACCCGACGCCGGTGAGGTCCACGATGACGTCCGCGTGATCGGCGTCGATGACGTCGATGAGCTTCTCGCGGAGCACCGCTGCCGTGTACACGTCGACCTCGCCCTCAACCACCACGATCGTCAGATCGCCGCGGTCGTGGCTCGTGACGGAGAGCTCCATGACTCAACCCCTTGGTTGTCAGGGACACAGTGAACCAAACTCCGAGCCGTGGACCAGCATCGGGCCACTTCCACGATGGGAGACTAGGGCGGTGGTCGTCGGTGAGTGACACGGATGCGCTGCTCGACGTCCTGCTCGCAGGGGGGCGCCGGGCGGACCGGCTCACCCATGTCGAGCACCTCCCGGCCCGCACCGGGGTCCAGGTCGACTGGCCGGACTGGTCGGACTCCTCCCTCGTGGCCGGGTACCGCGCCCTGGGCGTGGATCGGCCGTGGCGGCACCAGGTCGAGGCAGCCGAGGCGGCATGGTCCGGTCGGCACACCGTGATCGCCACCTCCACCGGCTCGGGCAAGTCGCTCGCGTTCTGGCTCCCCGCGCTCACGGCGGTGCGCGCCGACATCGGTGCGAGCACCCTCGACCCCGGTCGGATCGAGTCGGTGCAGCGCCGGGGCTCGGTCCTGTACCTGTGCCCGACCAAGGCGCTCGCCGCGGACCAGCTCGCCGGGCTCGACCGCCTGCTCACCGCGGCGAAGTCGCGGGACGTGCGGGTCGCGACCTGCGACGGGGACACCGACTTCTCGGAGCGCCGGTGGGTCCAGGACTACGCGGACGTGGTCCTGACCAATCCCGACTTCCTGCACTTCTCGCTCCTGCCGGGGCATCGCCGCTGGGCGCGGCTGCTCGCGTCGCTGCGCTACGTCGTGGTCGACGAGTGCCACGCGTTCCGCGGGGTCTTCGGGGCGCACGTCGCCCTGGTCCTGCGGCGCCTGCGCCGGCTCGCTGAGCACTACGGGACCGGGCCGGGCCCGACCTTCGTGCTCGCGTCCGCGACGACGTCGGACCCCGCCGCGAGTGCCGCGCGGCTGCTCGGGGTCGACGCGGACGACGTCGTCGCCGTGACCGACGACGCCTCGCCCGCGGGGCGCAAGACGTTCGCACTCTGGCAGCCGCCCGAGCTGCCAGGGGCGGCCGCACCCTGGTCGAGCTCCCCGCTCGAGGTCGACCCCTGGGCGTCGGACGCCGTCGAGCCGGACCCGGCCGGTGGCCGCCCCGCCGGGGGTGCAGGTCCCACGCCCTGGGGACCGGTGGAGGACGACCCGGACCGTCCCCGCCGCTCGGCGACCGCCGAGATCGCCGAGCTCCTCGCGGACCTCACGATCGCGGGAGCTCGCACGCTCGCGTTCACGCGGTCGCGACGGGCGGCGGAATCGGTGGCCATCGTGACCCAGCGGCACCTCACCGCGGTCGACCACCGGCTCGCCGGCCAGGTCGCCGCCTACCGCGGCGGGTACCTGCCCGAGGAGCGGCGCGCGCTCGAGGCGTCGATCCGGGACGGCCGGCTGCGCGCGCTCGCCACCACCAACGCGCTCGAGCTGGGCGTCGACATCTCGGGGCTCGACGTCGTGCTGATCGCCGGCTGGCCGGGCACCCGGGTGTCGCTGTGGCAGCAGGCGGGTCGCGCCGGACGCGCAGGCGCCGACGGGCTGGTCGCTCTCGTCGCGCGCGAGGACCCGCTCGACACGTTCCTGGTGCACCACCCCGAGGCGATCTTCGCGGCGCCCGTCGAGGCGACCGTGTTCGATCCGGCGAACCCCTACGTGCTCGCCCCCCACCTGTGCGCCGCCGCTGCCGAGCTGCCCCTGCGCGCGGAGGAGCTCGACCTCTTCGGGGCCGACACCCGGGCCCTGCTCGACGTGCTCGTGGACCGGGGCGCGCTCCGGCGGCGGGCGTCCGGCTGGTACTGGACCCACCGCGAAAGCGCGGCCCGGCTCACCAACCTCCGCGGCGCGGACGGCGACCCGGTCCGCGTGGTCGAGGGCTCGACCGGCCGCCTGCTCGGCACGGTCGATGCAGCGGCCGCGGACTCGACCGTGCACCCGGGCGCCGTGTACGTGCACCAGGGCGCGACCTTCGTCGTGACCGAGCTGAACCAGGCGGACAGCATCGCCCTCGTCGGGCAGCGCGACGTCGACTTCGGGACGTGGGCCCGGTGGCTGACCTCGATCGACATCCGCGCCACGGCGCGCGAGCGGTCCTGGGGCCCGGTGTCCTGGGGCTTCGGCCAGGTGGACGTCACGACGCAGGTCATGAGCTTCCAGCGCAAGAAGATTCCCGAGATGCGGGTGCTCGGCACGGAGCTCCTCGACCTCCCCCCGCGGACCCTGTCGACGACCGCCGTGTGGTGGACGGTGCCCGCCTCCGTGCTCGAGGAGGCCGGGATCACCGCGGAGATCGCACCCGGCGCGCTGCACGCCGCCGAGCACGCGTCGATCGGGCTGCTGCCCCTGCTCGCGACGTGCGACCGCTGGGACCTCGGCGGGGTCTCGACCGCACTGCACGTCGACACCGAGCAGGCGACCGTCTTCGTCTACGACGGGTACCCCGGGGGGGCGGGTTTCGCGGAGCGTGGCTTCCAGCTCGGTGCAACCTGGCTGCGGGCGACCCGCGAGGCGATCGCGACCTGCCGCTGCTCGACGGGTTGCCCGGCCTGCGTGCAGTCACCCAAGTGCGGCAACGCGAACAACCCCCTCGAGAAGGCCGCGGCGATCCGGCTCCTGGACGCCGTCCTCGCCCACGACCCGGGGACGCCCTGAGGCTCACGGGGAACCCCCGTTGTCCGGGCTCGGAGCGGGCACCACCACCGGCCACCACACCTGGGGCGCGGCCGGCCCCGGTCGCAGGCCCGGCGAACCCGGACCCGCGCGGGCGTGTGCTCGCGCGGTACCCGGGCCGCCGGCTCGAGCGGTGCTCACCCGTACGATCCCGCCGTCCAGGATCGCGCACCCGGTCAGGACGGCACCGTTGCGCACGACCACGTCGCGAGCGATGTCGCAGGCCGCCCCGGCCCCGCCGATCGTGTACGCGGTGCCGACATCCGGTCCGTTCGCGGCCCCGACCAGGTGCTGCGCCGCCGCGAGCGCGCCGAGGTCGGCCGCCGTCTGGGCGGCGCCACGCGCGGCCTGCGCCCGCCCCAGCAGCGAGAGCAGCGCGAGCAGCAGCAACGCCACGGCCACGAGCCCGAGTGTCACCACAGTCCCGGAGCCGCGCTCGGGCGGCCCGAACCGGCTCGCCGGTCCGGCGCATCTTGGAGGCCAGGTCCATCTCGAGCTCCCGGTCCGTCTCGAGGTCCCGGTCCATCTCGACGGCTCGGTCATGGCGCGACCTGGGCGAGCGGTTCCACCCGAGCGAGCGGTTCCACCCGGGCGCTGGCCGAGGCGTGCGCGCGCAGCGGAGCCCCGGCGAACGGTCCGGCGACCACCGCGCGGCTCACGCTCACCGTGACCCAGCCCGCATGCGTGTCGATCACGATCGCCGCCGCCCCACCGGCGACGCGGGCCGCAACAGCGCGAACCTGGTCCAGCGGCTCACCGAGCGCCGCGGCTCTGGCCCCTGCCCGGGCCGCGTCCGCGCACCGCAGCTGCCCGACGGCGGCCGACGTCAGCACGAGCACCGCGGCGAGCAGGAGCGCCACGGCCGGCAGCGCGAGCGCGAGCTCGACCGTGACGCTGCCGCGCTCCCGTCGGATCACAGCGACAGCGCCCCGCGGATGATCCCGAACAGCAGGCCGCGCACCTCGGCGCTGCGCAGGATGACGACGAGCAGCCCGGCGAACCCGGCGGCCGCGACCGTGGCGATCGCGTACTCGGCCGTGGCCATGCCGGCCTCGGCCTGCTCCCGCAGTCGGGCGGCGACGGCGGCGAGATGCGTTGTCATGAGGAGTCCCTTCGACGTGGGTGGTTGAGGCGTTCCACCGTGCGCGAGCACCGCCGTGCGGCGCGCGATCCGGGCCGACGGCGGGGGATCCTCCGCATGGCAGGCCGCCTGGGGGTGGCTCGACCGGGGCGCCCAGAGTTGAGCTACCCGGCCCCGAGCAGCCCGGCGCCGAGCGACACCAGCACGGGCACGAGCCCGATCAGGAGGAAGGCGGGCAGGAAGCACAGCCCCAGCGGCAGCACGAGGTGCACCCCGAGCCGACCGGCGGCCTCACGCGCAGCACTGCGTCGCGCGCGACGCACCTGGTCGGCGGCCGCCCGCAGCGCCGGCCCGGGGGCGGACCCCGTCACCCACGTCGGAGCCAGACCGTCGATCACCGGGACCAGTCGAGGCGGCGCCCCGGCCCACGCCGTCCACCAGTCAGCCCCCATCACCAGGGCCGACGACGCCCTGGTGAGCGCCTCGCCGTCGGCGCCGCCCGCGCAGCCTCCGACGGCGGCCAACGCCCGCGGCAGGCTCGCGCCGGAGGCGATCGCCGCGCCGAGCAGATCCAGCAGCACGAGCACGTCGAGGTGCGACACCCGGGATCGAGGGGAGCGTGATCCCGCGGTCACGGGTGCGGCCGGACGGCGTCCGACCACTGTCGACAGCCGGGCAGCCGACCGCGTCGCCACCCAGGGGGCCCCCGCCCCGAGCAGGCACGCCGTGAGTGCGACGGCCAGCCCCGCCGTCGTCACCGCCGGTCCCTCACGAGGCATCCCGTGCCGCGCCGCTGCCCGCACGAGCCGCTGCCCGCACGAGCCGTGCGATCCACCACCGCCCGAGGCCGAGCAGCCCGAGGCCGGCGACCAGCGCGAGGGTGCCGAGCCCGCCCCGAGCAGCACCCCGATCGGGTCCGCGCCGACCGCTGCGCCGAGCCCGACCCCGAGCACCGGCAGACCCGTGAGCACCCGCGCCGTGGCGCGTGGTCCCGCGAGCGCGGCCCGGCGGTCACCGTCCGCCTCGGCGGCGGCGACGAACCCCTCCGCCACCCGATCGAGCACCTGCGCCAGCGGCGCGCCGAGCACGCGTGCGAGATCGCACGCCGCAACCACGGCCGCAGCCTGCGCAGGCGCACCCGAGCCGACCTCGGCGAGCCGGTCGAGGTTCGGCCTCCCGTCCGGGCCACCGGACCGGCCGAGGACCCGCGCCCACGCCTGCCCGGGCTCGGCCCCCGCCCGCAGCTGGGACGCGACCTCGATGACGACGACTGTGAGGTCCGGTGCTCCGCCCGCGACCGCCCCGCGCCGATGGACGCGCGCTCTCGCCGCGGCCCACCGACCGCGCCACCTGGCCGGTGCGGCTCGCGCGAGCCGTCGCGGACGCCGACCACCCGGACCCCGCGCAGCCAGGACCGCCACCGCGACGCAGCCGGCGATCAGCACGTCGATGGCGGTCATGGTCCGCCGACCCCCCGGGAGCTGGCGAGCCCGAGCCGGTCGGCCAACCGGTCCCACCCCGGCCCGACCTCGACCTCGAGCCCGCCCGTCACCGTCAGCGCCGGCAGCACGACGAGCTCCCCGCCCGGCCCCCGCGCGACCACGCCCACCTCCGCCAGCCGCCGTCGGCCCCCGTCGCGGCGCAGGTGGAGGACCGCGTCGATCGCGCTCGACGCCTGCGCCGCGACCGACTCGCGCCCCATGCCCGCCAGCGCCGCCAACGCCTCGAGCCGTGCGGGGACGTCGGCCGCCCGGTTCGCGTGCACGGTCGCCCACCCCCCCTCGTGCCCCGTGTTCAGCGCCGTGAGCACCTCCCGCACCTCGGCGCCGCGGCACTCGCCGAGCACGATCCGGTCCGGCCGCATCCGCAACGCGTGCCGCACCAGGTCGGGCAGCCCCACGGCGCCGACCCCCTCGACGTTGGCGCGCCGGGCGAGCAGCCGCACGACGTGCGGATGGTCCGGCTCCAGCTCACCCGCCTCCTCGATGCAGACGATCCGCTCCGTCGGCGGCACGAGCGAGAGCAGGGTCGCGAGCAGGGTCGT
Organism: Pengzhenrongella phosphoraccumulans; assembly: GCF_045689905.1. Classification (NCBI taxonomy): domain Bacteria; kingdom Bacillati; phylum Actinomycetota; class Actinomycetes; order Micrococcales; genus Pengzhenrongella; species Pengzhenrongella phosphoraccumulans. The sequence goes on from NZ_CP144210.1 coordinate 1,596,379, forward strand.
CTTCCCCGTCCCCGTCGCGCCCGAGATCAGCACGTTGGCGCGCGTCGCCACGAGCCCGCGCAGGACCGGCTCGAGAGCGGGCGCGACCCCGCCCGCCGCAACCAGTCCCGCCACGGTGAACGCGTGGCGGCGCAGCACCCGCAACGACAGCAGCGTGCATCCGCCGGCCACCGGCGGAAGCACGGCGTGCAGGCGCGTGCCGTCGGCCAGGCGCGCGTCGACCACCGGGCACGCGTCGTCGAGCCGCTGACCCCCGGCGGCCGCGAGCCGGACCGCGAGCGCGCGGACCTGCTCCGGCCCACCGAGGTCGACGTCGACCGCCACGAGCCGCCCTGCACGTTCGACCCAGACGTCCCGCGGGCCGTTGACGAGGACGTCGGTGACGTCGGGCTCCTCGAGCAGGCTCTGCAGCGGACCGGCCCCGAGCAGCTCCGCGCGCACGACGGCGACCAGGTCGGCCAGCGCGCGGCTGCCCAGCACCGCACCACACTCCCGGACCACCGCGGTCACCTGCTCGGCCGACGGCGCGCCGCCGGCGCGGGCCAGGCGCGCGTGCACGTCGGCCAGCAGGGTCCGGTCGAGCCGAGTGCTGGCGTCGGAGAGGAGGGTCATCTGCGCGCCGCCCTCACGCCAGACCGACCGCGAGCCGGTCGACGGCGCGAGCGAGCGGGCCGCGCCGCCGTGGCACGGGCCCGCCACCGCGTTCGAGCGCACCGTCGAACCCCCGCTGCGGCGCCATCGAGGCGGCGACCGGAAGGTCCACGACGTGCGCGAGCTCGAGCACGCCGAGCCCGCCCGGGGCGGGTCCCCGTACGACCAGCCGCACGTCCTCGACCGCACCGAGCAGACCGTCCCGGAGCGCGAGCACGCCCGCGACGGAGCGCACGTCCCGCCCGGCCAGCACGAGCACCGCCGCACAGCGGTTGAGCGGGCCGCGCTCGACGAGAACAGTGCGCCGGTCGAGATCGAGCACGACGTGGTCGTGGCAGGCCACCAGCGCGTCGAGCACGTCCGCGACGACGTCGGCGCGCGGCGCCTCCGGCCGCGCCCGGTCCGCGCTGAGCACCGCCACCCCGGCCCACCGCGGCAGGAGCGCGGTCAGCTCCGCGCCGGGCACCTCGCCGCGGGCACCGGTCAGGTCCGGCCAGCGCAGCCCGTGCACCCCCTCGACCCCCAGCAGCACGTCGATCCCCGCGCCGGTGTCCAGATCCACGAGCGCGACGGCGCGCGGTGCACCCGACCCGCCGCGGCCGACCCGACCCGCTCCGCCCGGCCGGGAGCCGCCGTCCCGTCCCCGGGCGCCATGGCCCGGCGGACGACCCGCCAGCCGGAACGCGAGCGACGCCGCCAGCGACGACGCGCCGAGCCCGCCCCGCGCACCGATGACCCCGATCGCTTGCCCAGCCTCCACCGCCCACCGCCCTTCGCGCCCTCGCTCGAGCAGCCAGGGTCACCCGCGGCACCGACCCGCGGCACCCCCGGCCCGCACCGGGGTGCGTCGCGGCCATCCCGCAGGGTCCTGGGGTCGGCCGGGCGCACTGGCTAGGCTCTGGCGGGAGCACACGATCGCGGAGGGAGGGTCCATGAGCGCACCGACCGGGTCGCCCTCCGACGCCACCGCAGCCGACCGCACGCACGCGCACCGCAGCGCAGCGTTCTTCGACCTGGACAAGACGATCATCGCGACGTCGTCGGCGACCGCCTTCTCGCGTCCCTTCTTCGACGGCGGGCTCATCACGCGTGGGGACGTGCTGCGCACCGCGTACGCCCGGTTCGTCTATCTCGTCGGCCGCGCGGATGCGGACCAGACCGAACGCCTGCGGGCGCAGCTCTCCGCCCTGGCCGTCGGTTGGGACGTCGCCCAGGTGTCGCAGATCGTCGCCGAGACCCTGCACGAGCTGATCGACCCCACCGTGTACGCGGAGGCGGTGGCCCTGATCGAGGGGCACCACGCGGCCGGGCGCGACGTCGTCATCGTGTCCGCGTCGGGTGCCGAGGTCGTCGAGCCCATTGCCGCGGTGCTCGGGGCCGACCACGTGATCGCCACGCGCATGACCGTGGCCGACGGCCGGTACACCGGCGCGATCGACTTCTACGCCTACGGCGAGAACAAGGCAGCGGCGATCACGGAGCTCGCGGAGCGCGTCGGGTACGACCTCGCGACGAGCTACGCCTACTCGGACTCGATCACCGACACCCCGATGCTGTCGGCGGTCGGGCATGCGTTCGCGGTCAATCCCGACCGCGCCCTGCGCCGGTTCGCGGAGAGCAACGGCTGGGGCGTGCTGACGTTCAGCCGTCCGGTCTCGTTGCGCTCCCGGCTGGCCCCACCGACGCCGGTCCTCACCGTCGGAGCGGTCGCCGTCGCCGCCGGCGTGGCCGTGGTCGCATGGCGCACCGTGGCACACCTGCGCTCGCGCCGGGGTTGAGCCCGCCCGATCCCGCACTGTGAGATTAATCATATCTTTCTTGAAATCGAATCCGTGGAACGTCCCTCAGCGCGACCGATAGGTGATATTGACCACACCTAGGAGCGCCACATGAGCCCGACCAGCACCCCAGCCGCCCCGATCGGCACCTCGCGTCTGCGCACGACGGTGCGCGCCAAGATCCTTGGCCTGGTCGCGGTGTTCGCCGTGTTCTCGATCGGACTCGGCTCGTTCGCCGCCATCGGGTTCGAGACGATCAAGTCCGACGCCGCGAAGATGGCCGACACGCAGGCCACCGTCAACGTCTCCCTGCAGAACCTCAAGGACGCGCTCTGGAACGTCCGGATGTACATCCCGCTCGTCATCGCCTACGACGGCGCCGGCAAGCAGGCTCAGTTCGACAAGCTGCAGGCTGCGTACGGCGTGATGGAGACGTCGTCCGCCGACTTCCTGGCCGCGTTCGAGGCCGCGGACGGCGCCGCCCCGGCGAACTGGGACGACTTCACAGCCTCGTGGGCCAACTACCGCGCCATGGTCGACGGCGACCTGATGACGGCCGCCATGGCCAACGACCGGCCGGGCTTCGCCGCGATCCGCGCCGGCGGCGCCGCCGACCTGGGCGCGAAGATGATCGGCGACCTCACGCAGGTCAGCGACGAGGTCACCACCACCATGGTCACGATCGCCGACCGTGCGCAGACCGTCGCGAACACCGCCGTCCGCACCACGATCGCCATCCTCGTCGTCGGTCTGCTCGTGGCCGTGCTGGTGGGCTTCGCGCTCGCCAACTCGATCCGACGGGCCGTGGTCGAGGTCAAGCGGGCCGTGGACGCCCTCGCGCACGGCGACCTGACGGTGCGCCCCCAGGTCCGCTCGAACGACGAGATCGGGCAGATGGCGCGAGGGCTCGTCATCGCCCAGGATGCGCTCCGGGACGTCATCACCGGCGTGCGGGAGACCGCAGAGACCGTCGCCGCGGCAGCAGAGGAGCTCTCGGCGGCGACCTCGCAGGTGACCGCCGGCTCGGACGAGACCAGCGCGCGCGCGGGAGTGGTCGCCGCTGCTGCGGAGCAGGTCAGCCGCAACGTCCAGACGGTCGCCGCGGGCGCCGAGGAGATGGGCGCCTCGATCCGCGAGATCGCGCAGAACGCCAACGAAGCGGCCAAGGTCGCAAGCCGCGCCACGGGGGTCGCGGTGTCCACGAACGACCTGATCACCCGCCTCGGGACATCCTCGGGGGAGATCGGCACCGTGGTGAAGGCCATCACCTCGATCGCGGAACAGACGAACCTGCTCGCGCTGAACGCCACCATCGAGGCGGCCCGGGCCGGGGAAGCCGGCAAGGGTTTCGCGGTCGTGGCAGGTGAGGTCAAGGAGCTCGCTCGGGAGACCGCGCGGGCGACCGAGGAGATCACTCGGCGAGTCGAGGCCATCCAGGTCGACACCTCCGGCGCGGTGACCGCGATGGACCAGATCAGCGCGATCATCGCCTCGATCAACGACTACCAGCTGACCATCGCCTCTGCCGTGGAGGAGCAGACCGCGACGACCAACGAGATGTCCCGCTCGGTCGCCGAGGCAGCCGCCGGGTCGGGGGAGATCGCGGCGAACATCACCGGCGTCGCCACCGGTGCGGCCACGTCGAGCGCGGTCCTCGAGCAGATGGGCGGGTCCGTGAGCGAGCTCGCGCGCCTGTCGGCCGAGCTCCGCGAGCGCATCTCCACGTTCATCTACTAGACCGTCGGTCCAGGATCCGGACGCCTCCCGAAGCCCGACCTGGCACAACGCTCCGAACCCTTCCCAAGCCGGACGCAGTGGAGTAGGAATGACCTACAACAGCACCGAGGAGAGAGAACCCACGCGCGAATTGTCCTCGTAAGGACATGCCGACCGGGCTCGACCCGTAGCGACATCTGATGTTGCACGCTTGATACCTCTCTTTTCTTCGTTGTCGGCGACGGCGTCCCCCGGGGCGCCGTTGTTCGGTCCGGCTCCCGGACCCCCGCTTTCCCCCCGATGAGTGATATTGGTCACACCTTTCACCCCCTGTGACCCGTGGAACTCCGCTCGGCGCGACCGATAGGTGAATCACCACACCTGAGGAGCGCCACGTGAGCCCGATCACCCCCCCATCCGCCCAGCCCGTTGCCGAGACGCGCTCTGCGCGCGCCTCGGTCCGCACGAAGATCCTCGGGCTGGTCGCGGTGTTCGCGGTGTTCTCCCTCGGCCTGGGCATCTTCGCCGTGCTCGCGTTCGGAGCCCTGCGCAGCGACATCTCCGCGATGGCCAAGGCACAGCCCGCCAAGATCCTGGCGAGCGTGGTCGCCGCTGAGGCGACCGCCGACCGGGCGATCATCGTGACGATCGCCATCCTCGCGGCGGGCCTCATCCTCGCCACGATCACGGGCGTCGTGCTCGCGAACTCCATCCGCAAGGGCGTGGTCTCGGTCAAGCGGTCCGTCGACGCCATGGCTCTCGGCGACCTCACGGTCCGTCCCGAGGTGCGGTCGACGGACGAGATCGGGCAGATGGCCCGGGGCCTGATCGCGGCGCAGGACGCGTTGCGCGACGTCGTCGCCGGCGTGATGGAGACCGCCCAGACCGTCGCGGCGTCAGCCGAGGAGCTCTCGGCCTCGAACTCCCAGGTCACCGCCGGGTCGGAGGAGACCAGCGTCCGCGCCGGCGTCGTCGCCGCCGCGGCCGAGCAGGTCAGCCGCAACGTCCAGACCGTCGCGGCCGGCGCCGAGCAGATGGGCGCCTCCATCCGGGAGATCGCCCAGAACGCGAACGAGGCCGCCAAGGTCGCGAACCAGGCCACCGACGTCGCTGCGTCGACGAATGTGCTGATCAGCAAGCTCGGGGTGGCGTCGGGCGAGATCGGGGACGTCGTCAAGGCGATCAACTCGATCGCCGAGCAGACCAACCTGCTCGCCCTGAACGCGACCATCGAGGCCGCCCGCGCCGGTGAGGCGGGCAAGGGCTTCGCCGTCGTCGCCAGCGAGGTCAAGGACCTGGCCCGCGAGACGGCCCGCGCGACCGAGGAGATCACCCGTCGGGTAGCCGCGATCCAGGTCGACACGACCGGCGCCGTCGTCGCGATCGGGCAGATCTCGACGATCATCGCGTCGATCAACACCTACCAGCTCACCATCGCGTCCGCGGTCGAGGAGCAGACCGCCACGACCACCGAGATGTCCCGATCGGTCACCGAGGCGGCCACCGGCTCGGGCGAGATCGCGATCAACATCACCGGCCTGGCCGCCGGCGCTGCCACGTCGAGCGAGGTGCTCGCTCAGATGGGCGGGTCCGTCGGCGAGCTCGCCCGGATGTCCGCCGAGCTGCGCGAACGCATCGCGGCTTTCACCTACTGAGTCGTTCACCTCCTGAGTCGTTCACCTACTCAGGAGCGCTCGCCGGGCCCTCGAGCCGCCCGGCGAGCACGGCGTCCGCGATCGCCCGACCCTCGTCGGCGCCGACCCGCACCGCGTCCGCGCAGGCCACCAACCAGGTCGCGACCCCACCGGGGTCCCGGTGGCGAACCCGGCCGCCGCGCCCAGGTACCCGTTGACGGAGCCCAGCCAGGCGACGTCGGCCACGACCGAACCCGTCGGATCGAGCCCGCGCGAGGCCACGAGCAGCCGGAACGTCGCGCGCGCGACCACGCCGCTGCCGATCACGAACGGTCGCAGCGCGAGCAGCTCCCCGTGCGCGACGGCCGCCACCACGAGTGCCGGCGCCGTCGAGGTGCGCACCAGCTCGCCGAGCAGGTCGAGCCGGGCGGACACCTGCGGACCCGACACCGACGGCCCCAGTCCCGTGAGGTCGCGCGGCGACGCGTGACCGCGCGGGCGGCCGACGTCGTCCAGGTGCGCCACCCCGGTCGCGGCCGGGTCCGGCGCGTCGGCCAGCCCGGCCGCCGCAGCCGTGTGCAGCCGCGCGAGCAGCTGCCCGAACGGCGGGAGCGCGGGGGTGCTCCGGGCTCCGAGCGCCGGGAGCAGCCGCTCGACCTCCGCGGTCGCACGCAAGGCCCCGAACGCCAACCGGCCCTGACCGTCCGCGGGGATCTCGGTGGCGCCCCGGGCGGCGTCGCGGAGCAGCTCGAGCGGGACGCCGGCCCCCTCGAGCGCCGCGCTGGCCCGGGCCGACCGCACGGTCGACTCGGCCCGCACCTCGCGCCACTTGCGGCGGAACGCCTCGTGCCAGCGCAGCTCCTCGCACGCCGCCCGGGCGCGCGCGACGGCGTCGGCGACCCCGGGCAGGTCGGCGAGGGGCAGGAGCGGGTCGGTCGTCACGCCGGTCAGCGTAGGCGAGGCGTCACCCGCCAAGGAGCGCTGCCAATGAGCGCTCCAGGACCCACCCCCGGTGGCACACTCGGCCCATGTCCTCAGCGCCGAGCGTCTCCTCGTCCATCACCGCCCGGCTCGAGGTCGAGGCCCGCCCGACGGCGGTCAGCGAGCTCACCACGGCGATCGAGCGCGCGGGCGGCATCGTGACCGCGCTCGACGTCACGTCGTCGGCCCATGAGCGCATCACGGTCGACGTCACGTGCGCGACGCGCGGCGAGCAGCACGCGGCCGAGATCGTCGACGCGCTGCGCGTGCTGCCGGGCGTCGTCGTCGACCGGGTGAGCGACCGGACCTTCCTGCTGCACCTGGGCGGCAAGCTCTCGATCGAGTCGAAGGTGCCGCTGCGCACGCGCGACGACCTGTCGATGGTCTACACGCCCGGCGTCGCCCGCGTCTGCGAGGCGATCGCGGCCCACCCCGAGGACGCGCGCCGCCTGACCATCAAGCGCAACACCGTCGCGGTCGTCACCGACGGCACGGCCGTGCTCGGCCTGGGCAACCTCGGCCCGCTCGCCGCGCTGCCGGTGATGGAGGGCAAGGCGGTGCTGTTCAAGCGGTTCGCCGGGATCGACGCGTTCCCCATCGCGCTCGACACGACCGACGTCGACCAGATCGTCGAGACGGTCGTCGCGATCGCCCCGGTGTTCGCCGGGATCAACCTCGAGGACATCTCCGCGCCGCGCTGCTTCGAGATCGAGCGGCGCCTGCGCGAGCGGCTGGACATCCCCGTGTTCCACGACGACCAGCACGGCACCGCGATCGTGGTCGTCGCCGCGCTCACCAACGCGTTGCGGGTCGTCGACAAGCAGCTGCCCGACGTGAAGATCCTTCTCTCGGGCGCGGGCGCCGCCGGCACCGCGGTCCTCAAGCTGCTGCTCGCGGCGGGGGCGCGCGACGTGGTGGTGGCCGACGTCGACGGGGTCGTGCACGCAGGCCGCCCCGGGCTGGCGCCGCAGCTGGTCTGGACCGCCGAGAACACGAACCCGCGCGGCGTGACCGGCACGCTGGTCGGTGCCCTCGCCGGGATGGACGTGTTCATCGGGGTGTCCGCCCCCGACGTCATCACAGGCGACGACGTCGCGACGATGGCAGCCGACTCGATCGTGTTCGCGATGGCGAACCCGCGTCCCGAGGTGGACCCGGTCGACGCCGCCGTGCACGCCGCCGTCGTCGGCACCGGCCGGTCCGACTTCGCCAATCAGATCAACAACGTGCTGGCGTTCCCGGGCGTCTTCCGCGGCCTGCTCGACGCGCGCTCGCACCAGATCACGGAGTCGATGCTGCTAGCGGCGGCAACGGCCCTGGCGTCGGTCGTCACGGACGACGAGCTCAACGCGACCTACATCGTCCCGAGCGTCTTCCACCCGGATGTCACGACGGTCGTGGCCGCCGCGGTCGAGAAGGCCGCCCGCGACGAAGCCTGAGTCAGCGAAGCCTGAGTCAGCGAAGCCTGAATCAGCGGGGCCTGAATCAGCGGGGCCAGGCGCCTCGGATGTACTGGGGCTGCCAGCCGGCCTCGTTGACACCGACGCCCAGCTCGTGGGCCGCGCGCAGCGGGAACATCGGGTCGCGCAGCGCGGCCCGGCCGAGGAAGACGGCGTCCGCGGCGCCGTCGACCAGCACCTGCTCGGCCTGGTGCGCCGTCGTGATCAGCCCGACGGCGCCCACGGGGAGCCCGGAACCCTCGCGCACCGCCCGGGCGGCCGGGACCTGGTAGCCCGGTCCGAGCGGGATCTCGGCGGGCACGTTGCCGCCCGAGGACACGTCGACGAGGTCGACCCCGTGCGCGGCTAGCTCCTTGGCGACCTGGGTCACCTCGTCGACCGTGAGGCCGCCGGCGGTCCAGTCCGTCGCCGAGAACCGCACGAAGACCGGCTTGTCCGCGGGCCAGACGGCGCGAACGGCGTCGACCACCTCGACGACGAGCCGCGCGCGGTTCTCGAGCGAGCCGCCGTACTCGTCGGTGCGGTCGTTGGACAGCGGCGACAGGAACTCGTGCAGCAGGTACCCGTGCGCGGCGTGGATCTCCACGACGTCGAACCCGGCGGCCTCCGCCCGCGCCGCGGCCGCGGCGAACGCGGCCGGCAGAGCGGCGATCTGGATGGCCGTCATGGCCACCGGCGGGGCGTACCCCGGGAACGGCGAAGCGGACGGGGCGAGCGACTGCCAGCCGCCGTCGGCCACCGGGACCGACCCGCGACCGGGCGACCACGGCAGCTGCGTCGAGGCCTTGCGCCCCGCGTGCGCGAGCTGGATGCCGATGCGCGTGCCGCGCGCGTGCACGAAGTCGACGATGCGAGCCCACGCGACGGCCTGCTCGTCGGACCACAGGCCCACGTCCTGCGCGGTGATCCGCCCCTCGGGCACCACCGCGGCTGCCTCGGCGAGCACGAGAGCGAACCCGCCGGCGGCGCGCGCACCGAGGTGCATGAGGTGCCAGTCGTTCGGCATCCCGTCGATCGCGGAGTACTGGCACATGGGCGCGAGCCAGATCCGATGGGCGAACGTGGTGCCACGCAGGGTCAGGGGCTCGAACAGTTGACTGGTCACACTTGAGCAACCTACGCATCCCCAGAGCCCATTCCCGGGCCTTGGTCCCGACAGGACCAGCCCGACATAGGGGACCCTGGGACGGTGCTGAACATGAGCGAGACCATGGACTACCAGGTCCACTACGCCGCGACGAAGGTCGCCGGGACGCGACGCCCGGTCGCCTATCTCGTGCAGTCGGCGCTCGCCGGCTCGTACATCGGCATCGCCGTGGTGCTCATGGTGAGCGCCGCCGGCGGGCTGTACGTCGGTGGGTCGGCGTGGACCAAGCTGGTGTCGGGTCTCGTCTTCGGGGTCGCGCTCACGCTGGTCTTCGCGGCCGGCGGCGAGCTCGCGACGTCGAACATGATGACCCTCACCCAGGGCGCAATCGGCAAGACGATCGGGTGGCGGCCCGCAGCCGGGACGCTCGCGTTCTCGTTCGTCGGGAACCTGGTCGGGGCGTTCATCTTCGCGTTCATGGTCCACTCGTCGGGCGTGCTCGCCCCGAGACCCCCGCCGGGAAGATGCTCGCGGGCATGCTCGCGACCAAAGCGGAGGAGCCGAGCAGCCAGCTGTTCTGGCGCGGCGTGCTCTGCAACATGCTGGTGTGCCTCGCGATGTGGTCGGCGGCGCGGCTGCGCTCCGAGGGTGCCCAGCTCTTCGTGATCTTCTGGTGCCTGCTCGCCTTCATCACCTCGGGCTTCGAGCACGTGGTCGCGAACATGACGACGTTCTCCCTCGGGCTCCTCGCCGGCCTGCCGGGCGCCACGCTCGCGGAGTTCGGGCACAACCTCCTCTTCGTCGGCCTGGGCAACCTGGTGGGCGGGGCCGTCGTCGTGGGCGTCGCCTACGCCGTCGTGGCCGGTCGCCGCACCCTTCCCGTCGTCCCCGCGCCGGTCGTCCCCGCGCCGGCCGCGCTCGCCGACCGCACGTCCTGATCGCCGCCTCCCCGGACCGACCGTGAGCGGTAGTTATGCTGCCCATCGTCGGAGCCGCACCTCAGGGCACCGCCACGCCGCCGCGAACGGAGCACCGATGAGCACCCCCGAGCAGCCGCAGGTCCCGAGCCCAGAACCCGCAGGCTCGCCGCTGACAGACCCGCCCGCACCCGAGCCCGGCCAGGGCTTCGCCCCCGTCACCGCCCCGGACGAGAACCTCACGGACGAGGCACCGCGTCGCGACCGCGAGGACCGCACCCCGAGCGACGACCGCACCCCGAGCGGCGACGCGTTCCCGGTCCCGACCGGACCGCGCACCACCGGGTTCGGCGGGCACGTGCTCGGCACCCTCGTGGGCTTCGCGCTGGCGCTGGTCGCCGGGTGCTTCCTCGTGCTGGGCCAGTCGCGCATCCTGGCCCAGGGGGTCGGCCGGTCCGACGTCACGCCCGAGACGCTCGGGATCGTGCTGGTCTCGATCGGAGTCCTCGTCGCGGGCGCGATCGTCCTCGCGGGCGTGTGGACGCCCACGGCGCCGCTGACCGGCGGGCTGGTCCTGATCGCCCTCGGCGCGGCCTACCTGTTCGCCCCGTACCAGGCCCACCGGGAGACCGTGCGCCTGATCTCGACCGAGCAGAACCACCTCACGGTGGTCAACTCGATCACCGCGGCGACGACCGGCGGCCTGTTCCTCACCGGCATCCTGCTGCTCGCGGCCGCGACCGCGCTGTCGCTCGCGCGCCGCCGCGGACTGGCTCTCGGAGCCTTCCGCGAACAGGCCCGCGAGTCCTGACCGCGCACTAGAGTCGCCCCCAGCGGGTCGGTAGACCCGAGATCACGCACCATTGACGCTGCGCGCTGGAGGAACTTGTGACCCATGACGCCTCGACCTCAACCGGCCCGGACAACACGACGCAGGAGCTGCGCTTCCCGCCGGCCCCGGCTTTCGCTGCTCAGGCCAACGCGACCCCGGAGGTCTACGCCTCGGCCACCGCGGACCCGGAGCGGTTCTGGGCGGAGCAGGCCCGCGGCCTGATCAGCTGGCACACGCCGTTCACCGAGGTGCTCGACTGGTCGAAGGCCCCGGTCGCGCGCTGGTTCGCCGACGGCTCGCTGAACGCCTGCTACAACGCCGTCGACCGGCACGTCGAGGCCGGCAAAGGCGACCGGGTCGCGATCTACTTCGAGGGCGAGCCCGGCGACACGCGGGCGATCACCTACGCGGACCTGCAGCGCGAGGTGTCCCGGGCCGCCAACGCGATCCAGGCGCTCGGCGTCACGACCGGCGACCGGGTCGCGGTCTACCTCCCGATGATCCCCGAGGCCGTCATCTCGCTGCTCGCGTGCGCCCGGATCGGCGCGCTGCACTCGGTCGTGTTCGGCGGCTTCTCCGCCGAGGCGCTGCACTCCCGGATCGAGGATGCCGAGGCCAAGCTCGTCATCACGGCCGACGGCGGCTACCGGCGCGGCTCCGCGGTCGCGCTCAAGCCGGCGGTGGACGACGCGCTCGCGAAGGGCGCCCCGTCCGTCGCGCACGTGCTCGTCGTGCGCCGTACCGGCCAGGACACCGCCTGGACCGACGGTCGCGACGTCTGGTGGGACGAGGCGCTCGCCGCGGCGTCCGACCAGCACACCCCGGTCTGGGTCGAGGCCGAGCACCCGCTGTTCATCCTCTACACGTCCGGGACGACCGGGAAGCCGAAGGGCATTCTGCACACGACCGGCGGCTACCTCACGCAGGCGGCGTACACGCACCTCAACGTCTTCGACCTCAAGCCCGCGACCGACGTGTACTGGTGCACGGCCGACGTCGGCTGGGTCACCGGGCACACGTACGTCGCCTACGCGCCGCTCGTGAACGGCGCGACCCAGGTGATCTACGAGGGCACCCCGGACACCCCGACCCGCGCGCGCTGGTGGGAGATCATCGCGAAGTACAAGGTCTCGATCCTGTACACCGCCCCCACCGCGATCCGGACCTGCATGAAGTGGGGCGAGGAGTACCCCGCGGCGCACGACCTGTCGTCGCTGCGCGTGCTCGGCAGCGTCGGGGAGTCGATCAACCCCGCGGCGTGGACCTGGTACCGCCGGGTCATCGGCTCGGACGTGACCCCGATCGTGGACACGTGGTGGCAGACCGAGACCGGCGCCATGATGATCTCCCCGCTGCCCGGGATCACGTCGCTCAAGCCCGGCTCGGCCCAGACCCCGCTGCCCGGGATCAGCGCCGACGTCGTCGACGACGAGGCCCACCCCGTGCCCGACGGCGGCAGCGGCTACCTCGTGGTGTCCCGGCCGTGGCCCGCGATGCTGCGCGGGATCTGGGGCGACCCGGAGCGGTTCCAGGACACCTACTGGTCGCGGTTCGCCGGGCTCTACTTCGCGGGCGACGGTGCGAAGAAGGACCTGGACGGCGACATCTGGCTGCTCGGCCGGGTCGACGACGTGATGAACGTGTCCGGCCACCGGTTGAGCACGGCCGAGATCGAGTCGGCGCTGGTCTCGCATCCGTCGGTGGCCGAGGCCGCCGTCGTCGGCGCGTCGGACGAGACGACCGGGCAGGTCGTCGTCGCGTTCGTGATCCTGCGCGGCGGGATCGAGGAGGACGGCGACACGGTGGAGACGCTGCGCACGCACGTCGCCAAGGAGATCGGGCCGATCGCGAAGCCGAAGCGGATCCTGGTGGTCCAGGAGCTGCCCAAGACCCGCTCGGGCAAGATCATGCGCCGGCTGCTGCGCGACATCGCGGAGCACCGCACGGTCGGGGACGCCACCACCCTGGCCGACTCGTCGGTGATGGATCTGATCGCGAAGGGCCTGGACAAGCCGGCGATCCCCACCTCGCGCTGACGTCCGTCGGCCGTTAAGTCGCTGGCGGTCAGTTCGCTGGTGTGGCGCGAGTTCGCTGGTCTGAACCGGCGAACTCGCGCACGAACAGCGAACTGACCGCTCGACGCGTGCGCGTCAGAACGTCAGGAGGCGGCGCAGGTTGCGGACCGCTTCGCGGCCGGCGTGGGCGGCGCCGATCGTGCTTGCGCTCGGGCCGTAGCCCACGAGCTGCAGGCGCGGATCGGCGACCACCTGCGTGCCGTCCATCACGATCCCGCCGCCCCGGGTCCGCAGCCCGAGCGGTGCGAGGTGGCCCAGGTCCGCACGGAAGCCGGTCGCCCACAGCAGCACGTCCGCACGCAGGTGGGCCGGGGCCGGCGGCACCAGGCTCGGGTCCCACACGACGCCGTCGGGCACGATGCGGTCGAACATCGGCAGCGGGACCAGCACGCCGGCGTCGATCCCGCGCTGGTACACCTCGGTGAGCGGCAGGCCGGTCACGCCGACCACGCTCTGGGGCGGCAGTCCGGCCCGGGTCCGCGCATCGACCTGCGCGACGGCGGCCCGCCCCCACTCCTCGTCGAACGGGCGCGTCAGGAACTCGGGGGCTCGGCGGGTGACCCACGTGGTGGTGGTGATCTCCGCGAGCTGCAGCAGGAGCTGGACCGCCGACGTGCCACCACCGATGACGACGACGTGCCGACCGAGGTAGTCCGCGGCCGACCGCAGGTCACGGCCGTGCAGCTGTTCTCCCGCGAACGTCTCGCGGCCCGGGTACGCCGGCCAGAACGGACGCTGCCAGGTGCCGGTCGCGTTGATGACCGCGCGGGTGAGCCACTCGCCGTCGGGCGTCTCCACGGCGAGCAGACCACCGGGCCCGCCGACGTCGCGCACGGCCCGGACCCGCACCGGCCGCAGCACGGGCAGCTCGAGCGCACGCTCGTACTCGGCGAAGTAGCGCGCGACGGCGACGGACGCACGCTCCTCGGGATCCCCGGCGGGCAGCGGCCGACCGGGCAGCTGGTGCACGCCGTGCGCGTCCTGCATCCGCAACCAGTCCCAGCGGCGACGCCACGCACCCCCGGGCGCCGGAGCGTCGTCGAGCACCACGAAGCCGCCGGCGGCCGCAGCCCGACCGGGTCCGCGGGGCGCGAGGCCGGCACGGCGCAGGTAGTACGCCGCCGAGAGCCCCGCCTGGCCGGCCCCGATCACGACGACGTCGACGCGCGTGCCGTGGGAGTCCTTCATCCGATCAACGGTGCCACGACCGGTGGGCGAACGACGAACCGTCCCTCGGCCGCGCGCTCCCGTGATGGGATGGAGGCCATGATGTCCCCGCTGCCCGTCACCCTCCGAGGCCCGATCTCTGCTCCGGCGGCCGCCGCGATCCGTGACCTGGCCGGCCGGGCCGCCGCGACCGACGGCGTCGCCCCCCTCTCCGAGCAGCCCCTGCTGCGCCTGATCGCCCCCGGTGACGACGGCACGGCCGACGACACGGTGCACCTTCTCGCCTATGACGGCGCCGCCGCCGACAGCGCCAGCAGCGGCGCGCTCGTCGGGTACGCGCAGCTCGACCTCGGCGCGCCCGGGGCTGCGGGCCTCGAGCTCGTGGTCGATCCCGCGGCCCGGCGCCGCGGGATCGGGCGGGGGCTCCTGGACGCTGCTCGCGCGCTGGCCGCCGACGGGCCCGAGGACCCGGACGGACGCCGTTTCACGGTCTGGGCGCACGGCGACCTGCCGGCGGCGCGCGCCCTGGCGGCGGGCGCGGGCCTCGGCGTCGTCCGCGAGCTGTGGCTCATGAGCCTCGATCTCACCGGGTGGCCCGCCGCCGAGCCGGCGCCGCGGCCGCGGGGCGTCGTCGTGCGCGCGTTCGTGCCCGGCCGGGACGAGGACGAGTGGCGGCGAGCCAACGCGAGGGCGTTCGCGAGCCACCCCGAGCAGGGACGGATCACCCGGCAGGACCTCGACGCGCGGATGGCCGAGCCGTGGTTCGACCCCGCCGGCTTCCTGCTCGCCGAGCGCGACGGCGTCCTGCTCGGGTCGGTGTGGACCAAGGTGCACCTCGCGGACGGGACCCAGCCGGCGGCCGGCGAGATCTACGTCATCAGCGTCGACCCGGACGCCCAGGGGCTGGGGCTCGGGGGCGCCCTGCTGCACGAGGGGCTCGACCACCTGGCTCGCCGCGGACTCACGCGCGCCATCCTGTACTGCGACGCCGACAACGAGATCGCGATCCGCGCCTACACCCGCGTCGGCTTCAGGCGCGCGGGGGTGGACGTGCAGTTCGGGTAGACGCGCAGTTCGGGTAGACGCGCAGTTCGGGCTGCAGTTTCGGACGACGCCGGGCGCGGCACCTCCCGTTCACCCATCGGTGGCACCATGGGCGCATGAGTGAACCGACCGCCCGTCCCCGGACTTCGAAGACTCGCCGGCCGCCGATCGCCGCTGCCCCCGGACCCGTCCCCGCCGTGGCGCAGGCCCGCGAGGCGACCAGCGACGTGCGCGCCGTGCTGGACGTCGCCGCGGCGCTCCCGGAGGACCGGTTCAGTGATCGTGAGCTCAGTTGGCTCGCCTTCAACCAGCGGGTCCTCGAGCTCGCCGAGGACCCGCACCAGCCGCTGCTCGAGCGCGTGCGGTTCCTGGCGATCTTCGCGTCCAACCTCGACGAGTTCTTCATGGTCCGGGTGGCGGGCCTGAAACGACGCATCGCGACCGGGCTGGCCGTGACGGCGGCGTCGGGCCTGAGCCCCCGCCAGGTGCTCGAGGTCATCGGCGAGCGGTCGCACGAGCTGATGGACCGCCACGCGCGGGTGTTCTCCGAGCAGGTCCAGCCGGCCCTGGCCGCCGAAGGCATCACGCTCGTGCACTGGGACGACCTGGCGCAGACGGAGCACGAACGGCTGCAGAAGTTCTTCCGCAAGCAGATCTTCCCGGTGCTCACGCCGCTCGCCGTCGACCCCGCCCACCCGTTCCCGTACATCTCCGGGCTCTCGCTCAACCTGGCCGTCGTCGTGCTCAACCCCGCGACGGGCAAGGAGCACTTCGCACGCGTCAAGGTGCCACCGCTGCTGCCGCGGTTCATCGCCGTGGACGCGCGCGGCCGGCCGAGCGCGCCGGGCGGCCCGGGTGCGCAGGCCGAGTCCACGAAGATCAGCCCGATGTCGTTCGTCCCCGTCGAGGACGTCATCGCCCAGCACCTCGACCAGCTGTTCCCGGGGATGGAGATCGTCGAGCACCACACGTTCCGGGTCACCCGCAACGAGGACGTGGAGGTCGAGGAGGACGACGCCGAGAACCTCCTGCAGGCGATGGAGAAGGAGCTGCTGCGGCGCCGGTTCGGGCCGCCGGTGCGCCTCGAGCTCGCCGAGCAGATCCAGCCGCGCATCCGGGACCTGCTCGTACGCGAGCTGGGCGTCACCGAGGAGGAGGTCTACGAGCTGCCCGCCCCGCTCGACCTGACCGGCCTCAACCTCATCGCCGACCTCGACCGCGCCGACCTGAGCTTCCCGCGGTTCGTGCCGGCCACGCACCGCCAGCTCGCCGAGGTGGAGAGCGCCAAGCCCACCGACGTGTTCGCCGCGATCCGCGAGGGCGACATCCTGCTGCACCACCCGTACGACTCCTTCTCGACGTCGGTCCAGACCTTCCTGGCGCAGGCCGCCGCGGACCCGAACGTGCTCGCGATCAAGCAGACCCTGTACCGGACCTCGGGCGACTCGCCCATCATCGACGCCCTGGTCGACGCGGCCGAGGCGGGCAAGCAGGTGCTCGCCCTGGTCGAGATCAAGGCGCGGTTCGACGAGCAGGCCAACATCTCGTGGGCCCGCAAGCTCGAGCAGGCCGGGGTGCACGTCGTGTACGGCATCGTCGGGCTCAAGACACACTGCAAGCTGAGCCTCGTGGTCCGCCAGGAGTCCGACGGGCTGCGGCGCTACTGCCACGTGGGTACGGGCAACTACAACCCGAAGACCGCGCGGCTGTACACCGACCACGGGCTGCTCACCTGCGACCTCGACGTCGGTCAGGACCTGACCCGGCTGTTCAACCAGCTCAGCGGGTACGCGCCCAAGTCGCGGTTCCACCGGCTGCTGGTCGCGCCGCGCTCGCTGCGCCCCGGCCTCATCGAACGGATCGACCGCGAGGCCGCCGCTCAGGTCGGGGGTCGACCTGCCTGGATCAAGATCAAGGTGAACTCGATCGTCGACGAGTCGGTGATCGACGCGCTGTACCGGGCCTCCCAGGTGGGGGTGCCGATCGAGCTCGTCGTGCGCGGGATCTGCGCGCTGCGCCCCGGCGTCCCGGGCCTGAGCGAGACCATCCAGGTGCGCTCGATCCTCGGCCGGTTCCTCGAGCACTCCCGGATCTTCGCGTTCGCGGACTCCTCCGGCGACGGCCCCGAGGTGTTCATCGGATCCGCCGACCTGATGCACCGCAACCTCGAGCGGCGCGTCGAGGCCCTCATCCGGATCGTCGACCCCGAGCAGATCGCCGAGCTGATCGACCTCAACGACCGGGCGATGAGCGACGACACCTCGTCGTGGCACCTGCACGCCGACGGATCCTGGGTGCGCCACGCCCTGCGCGAGGACGGCACGCCGCTCTCCGACCTGCAGGCCTGGCACATCGCGCAACGCCGCCGCCCGGCCCGCGCGCGGTGAGCAGCTCCGGACCGCGCCAGCCGCCCGTGATGGCCGCCGGCGCGTTGGTATGGCGTACCGGCTCGGAGTCGCTCGAGGTGCTGCTGGTGCACCGACCGCGCTACCAGGACTGGTCGTGGCCCAAGGGAAAGGTCGACCCCGGTGAGTCGCTGCCGGCCGCAGGTGTGCGCGAGGTGAGCGAAGAGACCGGGCACGACGTCGTCCTCGGCATGCCCCTGCCGGGACTGCGGTACCGGCTCACGGACGGCCGGATCAAGCGCGTGCGGCTGTGGTCGGCTCGCGTGGTGGGTGAGGCGGACGCGCCGGCGCACGCCGCCCGCGTCCCGGTCACCCCGGCCAGCGTCGAGGAGATCGACGACATCGAGTGGATGAGCGTCGAGAAGGCCTCACAGACCCTCACCCGCGCCGACGACCGCATCCCACTCACCGAGCTCGTCTCGCTGCACGAGAAGGGGCGGCTCGACACCACCGTGCTCGCCGTGGCGCGGCACGCGAAGGCGCAGACCCGCGCGTCCTGGCACGGTGACGAGACCGACCGCCCGCTGACCGGCCCCGGCCGCGCGCAGGCCGAGTCGCTCGTCCCTGTCCTCGCCGCGTTCGGCATCCGCGAGGTCGTCACGAGCGCCTGGGAGCGCTGCGCACGGACGATCGAGCCGTATGCGCGCGCGGCCGGGATCGAGCCGGGTTACTCGGACCTGACGGAGGCGGCGCACGAGCGGTCCCCGAGCAAGGTCGCCGGCGAGGTGTGGCGGCTGCTCCAGTCGGGTCAGGACGTCGTCATGTGCACGCACCGGCCGGTGCTCCCGACCGTGCTCGACGTGCTCGGGCAGCACTCGCGCCGGTCAGTGGCCAGCACGCTGCCCACGAAGGACCCGTACCTGCAGCCGGGCCAGGTGCTCGTCTCGCACATCGGCCAGACCGCCAAGGGCCCCCGTGTCCTGGGCGTCGAGCTCCACCGTCCCGCTGCCCCGACGCGCGGCTGAACCCCCCGGGTTCTCGGCGCTCGGGGGCGACGCGGGCTGGTCCCCGGTCGTCCGGCCCCGCCAGACGCGGCTCTCGGGGAGTCTGACGGGGTGCGCGCACACCGGTCCCTGAAGCCGTGAGCGCCGGCGGATGTGCTCGAGGAATGTGGTCGACGGGCCACCCACAGGCATCCTTTCCGAATACCAATCCACAGGTTTCTGTGCGTTGTTCTTTGTCCACATCCCCTGCCCGACGACGGGGCGTGGAATGTCGGTGGCCCCGGTTAGTGTGAGTTGCATCGGAAATGGTGAGGGTTCACCGGTTCTGAGGCAGCAGGGGTATTCCTGACGAGCGGTGACGGGGGGGTGTGAGATGACCTTTGAAGAGGACGAGCGCGCGTCGTCGCGGCCGGCTGGACCCACTCCGCCAGCCGCCGCGCAGCAGCCTGCGTCCACGCCGCCAGCTATCCCGCCGGGCGCGTCGACGCCCGCGCGCACCTCTCCGCTCAACACCGGGTCGTCGTCCCAGCCGCCCACGCCGCCGGCCTCGTCGTCATCGGTGTCGTCGTCATCGGTGTCGTCGGTGTGGCTGGCGGAGCAGATGGCGGTGATCCGGGCGAAGGTGGATGCGTTGGCGGAGGTGTCGCCGCGGGATCTGGACGGGGCCGGGGCGTTGGAGTTGTTCGACGTGGTGTTTGAGCTGTCGGACCGGTTGCAGGCCATCGCCACCCGTGCGCTGCCCGTGGTCGAGTCCGACGTGCCGTGGAACGCCAACGGCGCCCGGACGTTCCCGACGTGGTTGGCCCGCCGTGCGCACCTGACCTATGCGAAGGCCAAGCGGATGACGCGCCTGGCCCACGCCCTGCGCGACGAGCTGCCGTTGACCGCGGCGGCGGTGGTCACCGGGGGTGAGGGGCGGGTCAGTGTGGAGCAGGCCGAGATCCTGACCACGGCCGCGGCGACCAGCGACCTGCGCCGTCAGGTGTTGTCCGACCCCGCACTCCCCGGTGGGGGAACGGTTCCTGCTGGACCAGGCCGCGCAGGTCAGCGCCGACACGCTGCGCATGCTCGCCCGCCGCTGGGCCGCGGCCGCGGACCCGGAGGCGGACGAGCGCGGGTACACCGGCGCCACCGAGCGGGAGTTCTTCGACATCTCCGCCACCACCGGGGGGTGCCACCTCTCGGGCTTCCTCACCACTGAGCACGGCCAAGGACTGCTGGTCGCGTTGCAGGCCGTGCAAGGCGTCCCGGCGGCCGGGGATGACCGCACCGCGTCGCAGCGGCGCGCGGGTGCGTTGTCGGACCTGGCCCGGTTGACGTTGGACCAGGGCCTGACCGGCAAAGGCGCCTCCGTGCGCCCGCACATCAGCGTGCTGGTGGACTACCCGACCCTGATCGCCATGACCACCCGCGCCGGGGTGACCCACCTGCTCGACCCCACCCTGCACCCCACCGACTGCGACCAGGTGGACCCGGCCCTGCTGTTCCCGCCACCGGCACCCGGCGGACTCCTCGACCCCGGGCTGCTCGACCAAGGCCTGCTCGACCCCGCGGGGCACGTCCCCGGTGTGCTCGACCCTGCACGGACCCACGGGTCGTCGCTGGTGCCGGAGGTGCTGCGTCCGGCGGTGTTCGAGGACGGGCAGCTGGTCCCGCGCGTCGTACTGGACCGACTGCTGTGCGACGCGGAGATCAGCCGGTTCATGTTCAGCCCGGACTCGCAGCTCATCAATATCGGTCGCGCCAAACGCACCTTCACCGGCCAATTACGTCGCGCGATCATCGCCCGCGACAAACACTGTCAATACCCCGGTTGCACCGCGCCCCCGCGCATGTGCGAATGCCACCACTCCATTCAATGGTTCCGTGATCACGGTGACACCGATGCCACCACGGGGGTGTTGTTGTGCTGGCACCACCACGACCACACCCACGACCACAACATCGAGATCACCTGGACACCGACCGGGTGGCGATTCACCGACCGCCACGGCGTCGTCATCCGCCGCTGACCCGACGCCCCGCTGCACCCTGGACGCACGATCCCCCGACGGATTACTGCGTGCTGTCGACCGACGGTGTCTGCTACAGGAAGAGGCTGAAGATCGCGTACATGCCGGCGGCGACCAGTCCGGCCATCGGGATGGTGAGGATCCAGCCGATGCCGATGTTCTTCGCGACACCCCAGCGCACGGCCGACAGTCGCTTGGTCGCACCGACGCCCATGATCGCCGACGTGATGGTGTGCGTCGTCGAGATGGGGGCCTGGAACACGAAGGCCGTCGTGTAGAGCACCGACGCCGCAACGGTCTCGGCCACGAACCCGCGCGACGGGTCGAGCTCGATGATCTTTCGTCCGAGCGTGCGCATGATGCGCCACCCGCCGGAGTAGGTGCCCAGCGAGATCGCCGTCGCGGCCGCGAGCTTGACCCACAGCGGGATGTCGGAGCCGCTCGGCATCAGGCCGCCCGCGACGAGCGCCAGCACGATCACGCCCATGGTCTTCTGCGCGTCCTGCAGCCCGTGGCCCAGCGCCATCGCGGCCGCCGAGGCCGTCTGGGCGAGGCGGAACCGACGCATCGTCTTGGCCGGCGCCATGCTCCGCACGATCCACAGCACGCCGACCATGAGCAGGTACGCGAGCCCGAAGCCGACCAGCGGCGAAATGACCATCGGCAGGACGACCTTGTCGAGGATCACACTCCAGTGCACAGTGGTCGACGACGCGAGCCCGGCCCCGGTCAGCCCCCCGATGAGTGCGTGCGTCGACGACGACGACAGCCCGAGCCACCAGGTGATGAGGTTCCACGTGATCGCGCCGACCAGAGCGGCGAGCACGACCACCAGGCCCTGCACGCCCGAGTCGGACGAGATGTCGATGATGCCGGACCCGATGGTGAGCGCCACCCCGGTGCCGAGCAGCGCGCCGATGACGTTGAACACGGCCGCCATGACGAGCGCGACCCGCGGTGTCAGCGCACGGGTCGAGACCGAGGTGGCGATGGCGTTGGCGGCGTCATGAAACCCGTTGGTGTAGTCGAAACCGAGCGCGACAACGACCACGATCACGACAAGAACAAGCTCCACCGCTTCTCAGGACTCCTTGAGAGCGATGGTCTCGACGGCGTTGGCCACCGTCTCGAACGCGTCCACGGCATCCTCGAGCCGCTCGACTACCTCTTTGAGCTTCATCAGCTGAATCGGGTCGGTGACCTCGTCGAACAGCTGCCCGAGGAGCTCGCGGTGCACCTTGTCAGCCTGGTTCTCAAGACGGTTCACCTCGACCCAGTACGGCGGCAGATCGGCCATCGAGCGCAGCCGTGGCATCGCGTCGGCGGTCAGCTCGGCGGCCCGCTGCAGCACCTGCACCTGCTCGGACACCCGATCGGGCAGCGCATCGAGCTTGTACAGCACGATGAGGTCGCCGGCCTCCTCCATGTAGTCCATGCAGTCGTCGAGCGCCGAGGCGAGATTGGAGATGTCGTCCCGGTCGAACGGGGTCACGAACGTCTTGTTCAGGCGGTGCATGATCGCGTGCGTCGACTCGTCGGCGAGGTGCTCGACGTCCGCTAGCCGAGCTCCGATCGCGATCCGCGCCTGACGGTCCGCACCGAGAAGCTCGGCAAGGAGGTTGGCGCCGGTGATCAGGTGCTCAGCCGTCACGGCGAGCAGATCAAAGAACGACGTATCACGCGGGGTCAGGCGCATGCGCACTGGAGGGCTCCGAAGGGGGGACGCTGGGTCGCCCACAGGCTAGAGCAGCCGTCAGGTGAACACCTAACCAACACCAGATGAACTACGGATCATCCGGGTCACCAGAAAGAGTAAGAAGACGACGCCGGACCGGGAAGCGCCTGTCGGCGCGAAGGCCGCTCGAGGCGGCGATATGTGGAGCCCGGGGCTACCGCGGCCCGACGTCGTCGCAACACTCTACGCCAGCACCCCCGGATACCAGGGCTAGTCCAGTCGCCCCTGGCGCCACAGCTCGGCCGAAAGCTCGAGCTCCTCCGCCGTGCGGATGAGGGAGGACGCGCCCCGCGTGAGCCGCCGCGCGCCGTCCGGATCGACGTCGTCCACCCCGTCCGCGTCGAACGCGGCGCCCGTGGCCAGCACCCGGCAGAAGGCCGCGCCCCGCTCGAGGGCGACCGCGAGGTCGCCGGCGAAGACGCCCGACAGGACGGCGTCGGCGACGCGGCGGACGTCGTCGGGCCCGGGCGGCATGGCCACCCCGGCGACGACCCCGGGCACCTGCGCCGCGGCCGCGCCGGACCGGTACCGCTCGGCCACGGTCGCCGGGTCACGCCGCACCCACTCGCGCAGCACGTAGAGCCGCCACAGCGCCCCGGGCAGCGTGCCGGCAGGGCTGTCGGCCCATAGCGCGGCAAGCTCGTCGAGCCCCTCGGCCTCGACGAGGCGCACGAGCCGTTCGACGACCTCGGGGTCCTCGGACGCCCGGGCCCGGTGCACGATGGCGCCCGCGGTCGTGTGGGCGATCTCCGAGCGCAGGGCCGGATCACTGTCCCCGGGGAGCTCGTCCGCGGCACGCGGGTCGAGCATCGCCGGGCGGCGTGGCCTGCTCGGTGTCGGGCGTGGATCACTCATCGTGCGACCTTGCCTGGAGTCATGGTCCCCATTCTCCCCGAAGAGCCCGGGTCAGCCCCGATGACACCCGGTACGGCCCACCGGGTCGTCGCGCTAGGAGCGCCAGGTCGCCCGGCGGCCCGCGGCGGCGCGGATCGCCTCGACCTTCGTCGCGGCGAGCCGCGGCGGCACTCGGCGGAACACGTCTGGCAGGTCGTCACGGGTGACGACCAACGCGGCGTCGGGCCTCCGGGTTGGCGCGAAGACCACCGCATCGAGGACGATCACCGCACGCACCTCGACCACCAGGCCGGCGGCCGCGCCGAGCAGGTGCTCCACGCGGGCCTGCTCGAGCTGCGCGTCCCGCAGGTAGTTGGTCGAACGGCCGTCCACGACGATCCCCGTCCGGCTCAGGCAGGCGACGGAGCCGGGATGCGCGTAAGACCGGATCGCGTAGACGCCGCCCGGTCCGATCAGGAGATGGTCGAGCAGCCCGCCCTGGAGCCCCACCGGCAGGTCGTGCAGCGCGAGCCAACCGACGGCCACGAGGCGCTCCAGCCTCGCCGCTATCCCCTCGTCGGCCGGGCTGACGGCGTCCGCGCGCGCGGTCTCGTCCCGACCGAACGCATCGAAGGCATCCAACGCGCGGCGCGGTTGCGGCAGCACCAGCTCGAGCACGTCAGCGCGTAGGTAGGCCTGCGCGGCGCGACGCACCGCACCCTCACCCGCCGGGTGGTCGACGACGACCTCGCCCGACGTCAGATCGATCCAGCCGACGCTCGCACCGGTGTCGGCGGTGACCACGAGCCGGTCAGCACCGAGACGGTTCCACCGGCGCACGGTGAGGGTCGAGGACATGCTGGTCCTATCGGCAGGTCCCGGCCTGAAGTTCACTGTTCAGCGCAGGCCGCTCCGCTGGTCAGACCCATAGTCACACCTTTGATCAGACGGCGGGGTCGGGTTCGAAGGTCAGCGAGACCGAGTTCATGCAGAAGCGGTCCCCCGTCGGGGTCTGCGGTGCGTCGTCGAACACGTGCCCGAGGTGCGATCCGCACGTCGCGCAACGCACCTCCGTGCGTACTGCGCCGAGGCTCCGGTCCTCGATGAGCTCGACCGCGTCGCCCGCGAGAGGCGAGTAGAAGCTCGGCCAGCCGCAGTGAGAGTCGAACTTCGTGTCGGAGCGGAACAGCTCCGCGCGGCATGCCCGGCACCGGTAGATGCCCTCGCGGTTCTCACCGAGCAGGGCCCCGGTCCAGGGTCGTTCGGTGCTCGCACGCCGCAGCACGCTGAACTCCTGCGGATTGAGCTCGAGCTGCCACTCGTCGTCGCTGCGTTGTACCGGGTAGGCGGCCATATGTGCGCTCCTTCGTCCGTTCGGGCGGGACCTCGTCGCGGAACCGTCGGGGACCCACGTGGTGTCAACCAGCCTCGGTCGACGGGGATTCCCCGGGCGGTCTGCCCCATTTTCGCCCGTGCCGAGCCTCACGCGCAGCGCCCGACCGTCGATGGGAGTGGCGCAATCGACAGCGCGGGTCACCCCGAAGCCCGCACCGAGGAAGCAGCGGCGTCCGGGGCCCGGCTCGTCGTCGTCCAGACCCTCGACGCCGCGGGGCGCTGCTGACCGGCGTCGACGTCACGAACGGTGGTATGCGAGTTCGCTGATCTGCGCCGAGCTCGCCGGTCTGAACCAGCGAACTCGGGCGAAATCAGCGAACTCGACGCACGGCCGGAGTCAGCGCGAGCGGCGGCGGCCGGCGTCCGAGCCGCGGGACATCTCGACGGCGCCGCTGCGGCCACCCGTCGTGGAGGTGTACATGACCGTCGAGCCACCCTGGGCGGGACGGCTGGCCCGCGCGGGCTGCCCTGCGCCGCGACCGGCGCCGGTACGGCCCTGACCGGCGGCTGCACCCTGACCGGAACCACCGGTGCCGGCGCCACCACGGCGCGGGCTGCGACCGGTGCTGCGACGGCCGCGACCCTGGCCGGCCGAGTCACCGCCACGCGAAGAACCCTGGTGCGGCACGGAGACGGGCGGCGCGGTCGGCATGACGATGTCGGCCACCTCGCCGACGAGCTTGGCGATGACCGGCGAGCCCGGTCCCACCCGCACGGGTGTGACGTTGATCTTGGCCTGACGCGTCAGGGTGCGGACGTCGCCCGCCTGCTCGGGGAGCATGACGGTGACGACGACGCCCTCGTGCCCGGCACGGGCGGTCCGACCCGAGCGGTGGAGGTAGGCCTTGTGCTCGGCGGGCGGGTCGACGTGCACCACGAGCTCGATGTCGTGCACATCGATGCCGCGCGCCGCGATGTCGGTCGCGCACATCACGCGCACCTCGCCCGCGGCGAACGCGGCGAGGTTGCGCTCGCGCGCCGGCTGGCTGAGGTTGCCGTGCAGGTCGACGGCGGGGATCCCGGCGGCGGTGAGCTGCTTGGCCAGCTTCTTCGCCTGGTGCTTGGTCCGCGTGAACAGCAGCCGGCGGCCGGTGCCGGACGCGAGCTCGTTCACCACGAGCCGCTTGGACTCGGCGTCGTGCACGGCGAGCACGTGGTGCGTCATCTTCTCGACCGGCGAGTCCGCCGAGTCGACCGAGTGGTGCAGCGGGTTCGTCAGGTAGCGCTTGACGATCATGTCGACGCCGTTGTCCAGCGTCGCGGAGAAGAGCAGCCGCTGGCCGACCTTCGGGGTCTGGTCCATGAGGCGCTTGACGCCGGGGAGGAAGCCGAGGTCGGCCATGTGGTCGGCCTCGTCGAGCACGGTGATCTCGACGCCCGCGAGGGAGACGAGCCGCTGCTTGATGAGGTCCTCGAGCCGGCCGGGGCACGCAACGAGGATGTCGATCCCGCCGTTGAGCGCCGAGACCTGGCGGCCCTGGGACACGCCGCCGAACACGGTGGTGACGCTCAGGTGCTGGGTCTTGGCGAGGGGCGCGATGACCTCCGCGATCTGGTTGGCGAGCTCGCGGGTCGGTGCCAGCACGAGCGCACGCGGACGGGCGGGCTTGCGCTGCCCCTTCGACGCGGCGAGCCGCGCGACCATCGGGATGGAGAACGCGAGGGTCTTGCCCGAGCCGGTACGGCCACGGCCGAGCACGTCGCGACCGAGCAGGGTGTCCGGCAGGGTGGCGGTCTGGATGGGGAACGGGGAGGTGATCCCGCTCTCCGCGAGGGAGCGCACGAGGGTCTCGGGCACACCAAGATCAGAGAACGTAGGCATGTAAAGGTCGCCTTTCCGGCGTTAGATGAGTCGGGGCTCGCCGCGTGAACTCGCAGGTGCTCCACGACGTCGGGGCTCGCAGAAAGCGGCCCACGGTCGACAAGTGTACCTGGCCGGGCACCCTGACCCGGTTTCATCCCATGATCTGCCGCATTTCACCCGCCAGCTGCTGCCCGCCGCGGCGGCCGGGACGATGGCGGGACAGGTCGAGGGAGCACCACGGGACGCGGCGGCATTCACCCGCGTGACCTGCTCACTTCCCGTTCCGCAGGGCCGATGTACCTGATGCGGAGCAGGGGATGCGGCGCCGTGCCGCTGGCCCGCGGACGGGAGGCGGACCGTGACTCACCGAACGACCGTGCTCGCCCTCTCTCCGAGCACGGGGGGCCCCTACTACGGGGAGGTCCTCAACGGGCTGACGCGTGAGCTCACCGCCGCTGGCGGTCGGGTCGTTCTCGTCCAGACGCTCGGTCCCGACGAGCGCTCCGAAGAGCTCGACGGGATCTCGTCCTACTCCACACCCGCCGCGTGGTCCGAGGTGGACGGCGCCGTGGCGATCACCGCCGCGGTCTCCGGTGCCTACCTGCAGCGCCTGCGCGACGCCGGGAAGCCGGTCGTCGTCGCGAGCGCGCGCATCGACGGGTTCGACGCACCGCTCGCGCTGCCCGACAACGACGCCGGCACCGTCGCCGCCGTCGAGCACCTGATCGCGCACGGCCACACCCGCATCGGCTTCGTCACGATCCCGCACCACTCCGACATCGACGACCGCCTTGCCGCCTACCGTCGCACGCTCGAGGCGCACGGACTGGAGTCGGGGCCCGAGCTCGAGTTCCTCGCCCCGCAGAACACAGCACTCGGCGGGGCCGAGGCCGCCGCGGCCGTGCTCGCTACCGCCGCGCCGCCGTCGGCCCTGATGGTGGCGACCGACCGCGCGGCAATCGGCCTCATGAACGCGCTCGCGAACGCGGGCCTGAGCATCCCGCGCGACCTGGCGATCATGTCCTTCGACAACATCGCGGCCGCGTCGTTCGCGACCCCGCCGCTGTCGAGCGTCAACCAGCGGTTCGACGAGGTCGGCGCGCTTGCCGGGCGGCTCGTGCTCGCCCAGATCCGCGGCGAGGCCGTTCCCTACGCCCCGCACGCCACCCCCGCGGCGGGGCTCGCCCTGCGCGGCTCGTGCGGCTGCGGGACCACCGGACGACCTGGCCCTCGGGGTGTGGACCTACGCGCCCCGCTGCACGCGGTCGGCGCCTCGACGCACGGCTCCGCGGTCACCGCGATCACCCACGCGCTCGAGGGCGCGCTGCTCACGGTCGGCGCCGCGAAAGCGGATCCGACGTCCGACGACGTCCGCGCGCTCGCTGTCGAGGTGGACCGGCTCCTCGGGGGCGGGACGACGCTGCCGTCGGCAACGACACTGCCGTCGGCGACGACACAGACCCTGGCGACCTCGCTGGACCTGATCGCCCCGGAACCGACCGTGCGGCGCCGCACCATCGGAGCGCTCACCGACTACCTCCAACGGACCGCGTCCGACCACGAGGCGCCGAGCTCCCCCACCTCGGCCGCGGCGGCGCGCGTCTCGGCGTCCCTGTGGCAGCTGCAGGCGCGGTCCTTCCGCGGGCAGACCGCCGAGCTCGAGGTCGCGCTCGACGAGCAGATCGCCGTCGACCAGGGGCTGCTCAGGTCCGGTGGGTCGAACCCGCGCCGGCTCGGGTGGCTGGCCGGCACGCACGTGCGGGCCGGGGTCCTGGCGCTCTGGGAGGACGAGCCGTCGTCGGGCAGGCTGCGGGTCGCGGGGTGCTACGACCGCGCGAACGTGCTCCCGGACCTTCTCGGCAGCGCGCTGACCACCCAACGCTTCCCGCCGACCCCGCTCATCGCGGCGGCTCGGGCGCCGGCCGGCGAGCTGTGCATCGTGGTGCCGGTCCGGACCGCCGAGCGCGACTGGGGGCTGCTCGCCGTCGTCGGCGCGATCGACACGACCTCCAGCCGGGAGACGTACCACCACTGGGCGGCCCTGCTGTGCGCATCCCTCGAGGCCGAGCAGCTCCAGCACGCGGTGCGCGCGAGCGAGGAGCGCTACGCGCTCGCAGCGCGAGCGACCAACGACGGGCTGTGGGAGTGGGACGCCCGCTCGCGCCGGGTGTTCCTCTCCGACCGCTGCTGCACGCTGCTCGGGCTCGCGCCCGACGCGTCGGGGGACCGCCTCGTCGAATGGCAGGAGCTCGTGCACCCCGACGACAGGGCCGAGATGCGCCGCGGGATGCGGACCGCCCCCCTCGGCCAGGACGAGTCGATCGACTCCGAGTACCGGGTCCGGATCGCCGACGGCACGTACCGGTGGATGCTCTCGCGCGCGCTCGGGGTGCGCTCGGGCGGGGGACCGGTCGAACGCATCGTCGGCTCGCTCTCCGACATCCACGATCGCCGGTCGCTCGAGGACCAGCTCCGCGAGCACGCCACGGTCGACCCCGTGACCGGGCTGCCGAACCGCCGACTCTTCCTCGACCGCCTCGGCAAGGCCGTCGCGCGGTGGCAGCGCGCGCGCGAGCCGTTCGCGGTGCTCTTCCTCGACCTCGACGGGTTCAAGGTCGTCAACGACTCGCTCGGGCACCAGATGGGCGACCGGCTGCTGCACGCCGTCGGCGCCCGGATCGAGCGAGAGCTGCGCTCGGTCGACACCGGCGCGCGGTTCGGCGGTGACGAGTTCGCGATCCTGCTGAGCAACGTCGCGCCCGACAACGTGCTCCAGGTGGCGCAGCGCGTGCAGGCCGCGCTGCTCGAGACCATCGAGCTCGACGGGCACGAGTTTGCGATCCAGGCCAGCCTCGGCGTCGCGACCAGCGCGATCGAGTACTCGTGCGCCGAGGACGTGCTGCGCGACGCCGACACGGCGATGTACCACGCCAAGGGGACCGAGCGCGGCACCGTGTCGTTCTTCGACGCGGCGATGCACGCGCACGCGGTGCACCAGCTGCGCCTGCACGCCGAGATCCGCAAGGGGCTCGACGAGCACCAGTTCGAGGTCCACTACCAACCGATCGTCAACCTCACGACCGGGCGCACCGACCGGTTCGAGGCATTGGTGCGCTGGCAGCACCCCGAACGCGGGATGCTGCTGCCCGAGGAGTTCCTGCCCCTCATGGACGAGGCGGGCCTGATCGTCCGGCTCGGCCACTGGATCATCGACGAGGTCTGCCGGCAGCTCGCCGAGTGGGGCCCGGGGGTCGTCAACGTCGCGGTCAACGTCTCGGATCGCGAGTTCTGGCACCCGGAGCTGCTGCCGCACATCCTGCGGAGCCTGGCGCGCCACGCCATCACCGCGGACCGCCTCACCCTCGAGATCACCGAGGGCGTCATCATGCGGCGACCGGAGATCGCGCGCCGCCTCCTGGGCGATCTGCACGACGCCGGCCTGCGCCTCCACATCGACGACTTCGGGACGGGGTACTCCTCGCTGGACTCGCTGCACAAGTTCCCCGTGGACGCGTTCAAGATCGACCGCTCGTTCATCCGCGGGCTGACGACCGGCGACCGCAAGTCCGAGCTCGTGCGCGTGATCGTCGCGATGGGCAAGGCGCTCGGCCTGGCCGTCGTCGCGGAGGGCGTCGAGACGCACGACCAGCTCACGTTCCTGCAGGAGATCGGCTGCGCCACCGGGCAGGGGTTCCTGTTCATGCCCGCCGTCGCGGGCGACTTTGCGACGGAGCTGCTCGGCCGCGTCCTCGGGAGCGAGCCGACCGAGGGCGCCATGCTGCAGCCCGTACGGTAGGCGCCGTGGGAGGAATCGGGGTCGCGCAGCTCGTGGGCGAGATCTGGCACCGGATCATCGCGATCCAACCCGCACCCTCCCGGACAGTCGTGCTGGTCGCGGCCGGGATCGCCGCGCTTCTCGTGCTCTCCCCCCGGACGTGGCCCGTCGTACGGCACGCGATCACGCTGGTCCACGAGGCGTCGCACGCGACCGTCGCTGTGCTGACCGGACGCCGGCTCGCCGGGATCCGGCTGCACTCGGACACCTCCGGGCTGACCGTGTCGGTGGGGCGACCGCGCGGTCCCGGGATGATCGCGACGGCGGCCGCCGGGTACGTCGGCCCGGGGGTGCTCGGGCTCGGTGCCGCCTGGCTCGCCTCGCGCGGGCATGCCGTGGCCGTGCTGTGGATCCTGCTGCTCCTGCTGGTCGGCGTGCTCGTCCAGATCCGCAACTGGTTCGGGCTGTGGTCGGTGCTCGTGACCGGGACCGCGCTGGTCGCCGTCACCTGGTGGGCGACGGGCCCCTGGCAGTCCGCGACCGCGTACGCGATCACGTGGTTCCTGCTGCTCGGCGCACCCCGACCTGTGGTCGAGCTGCGCGTGCGCCGCGGGGGCGGATCTGACGCCGACGTCCTGGCCCGGCTGACGCACGTGCCGGCGCTCGTCTGGGTGGCCTTCTTCGGCGCGGTGACCGTCGGTGCGGCCGTTCTGGGCGGGATTTTTCTCGTCGCGGCGAGCTCTGCCTGACAATTAGGACCTTTCCGGCGGTCCCGTTTTCGACCCCAGATGTCCCGTACTGTCGCCTCAGACACCCCTGGGTGGACGACCTTGCCGAGACACTCGAGATGTGACCAGCCGTGACCCGCTCCGCACGCAAACGCACGCCCCTGACCCGGTATTTCTCGGTCGTCAGCGTCGTCTCGATGCTGACGCTCGGCGTGGCCCTGGTGGTCACGACGTCCCAGGTCATGCGTGATCGTGCGCTCGAGGTGGGCATCGAGACCGCACAGACGGTCGAGTCCTACGCCCAACGAGCCGTCCCGCTCGAGGCGCACACCCTCGGCCTGCTGACCCCGGAGGAACGCACCGCCGTCGGCACCTCCGTCGACGGGTTCGCCGGTCGCCTGATCGCGCTGCGGCTGTGGACGGCGGACGGCGAGATGCTCTACGACTCCGCCTCGATCGCCCCGACCGGGTTCCCCGACGGGAACCGCCTGGACACCGCGGTCCGTGCCAACCGGCCCAACGCGCGCATGATCACCGACGTGCAGGGCGACCAGAGCCTGCAGACCAGCGCGAGCACGACGCAGCAGGTGCTCGACGTCTACGTGCCGATCGCCTACGGCTCGGTCGTCGTCGGCGCGGCCGAGGTGGTGCTGGACAACAGCGGCACCGCCGCGACCCTCGCGCGCGCCAACCTGACCATCACGTCGGTCGTCGTGATTGGCCTGCTCCTGGTGTGGCTGCTGCTGTACCGCACGGTCCGCACGTTCTCCCGCCGGCTGCAGTCCACCGCGCTCGACAACGCACGGCTCGCCCTGCTCGACCCGCTCACCGGGCTGCCGAACCGGCGCATGCTCCTCGACCGGCTCGCCCGGTCCGTCGAGACGGCGACGGAGGAGGGCACCGGCGTCGGGCTGGTGGTCCTCGACATCGACCGGTTCAAGGACATCAACGACTCGCTCGGGCACGACATGGGCGACGAGCTGCTCACCCAGGTCGCGCTGCGCCTGCAGGGCGCGCTGCGCGACGACGACCTCGTCGCTCGCCTCGGCGGCGACGAGTTCGCGGTGCTGCTGCCCTCGATCCACGAGGCCTCGGACGCCGCCCACCTCGCCGACCGCGTCCGGGGCGTGTTCTGCCCGCCCTTCCAGCTCGGCGAGATGGAGCTGCACGTCGAGACGTCGATCGGGGTCGCGTGCCTCCCCGAGCACGCGACCGACGGCTCGACCCTCATGCGTCGCGCGGACGTCGCGATGTACGCCGCCAAGGTGCACCGGCTCGGCGTCGCGATGTACTCCCCGGACGAGGACGACTCGTCGCCGGCCCGGCTCGTGCTGCTCGGGGACCTGCACCGCGCGCTGACCCGGTCCGGCGAGCTCGTGCTCCACTACCAGCCGAAGATCGACCTGCACACGGGGGCGACCGTCGGCGTCGAGGCGCTGATGCGCTGGCAGCACCCGACGCGCGGCATGCTGCCGCCGACCCTGTTCGTCCCGCTCGCCGAGCAGACCGGCCTGATCAACGACCTGACGAAGTTCGCGCTCGAGACGGCGGTCGCGCAGATTGCGGCCTGGCGGGACGACGGCGAGCCGCTCGCCGTCGCGGTCAACCTGTCGGCCCACAACCTCACGTCGTTCACGGTCGTGGACACGATCGTGGAGCTGCTGGCCAAGCACGACGTGCCGCCCGAGCTGCTCGAGGTCGAGATCACCGAGACCGCCCTGGTGGCCGACCCGTCCCGCATCGTGCCCGTCCTGACGCGGCTCGACGGCATGGGCATCCGGGTGTCGATCGACGACTTCGGGATCGGCACCACGTCCATCTCGCAGCTGCGCGACCTGCCCGTCGCGCAGCTCAAGATCGACCAGCTCTTCGTCTCCGACCTGGGGAGCGGCGCCGAGAAGCAGGGCTCCGAGGTCGTCGTCCAGGCGATGGTCGACCTCGCGCACTCGTTCGGCCTCGTCGTCATCGCCGAGGGGGTCGAGGACGTGCGGACCGCCAGCCGCCTCGCCGCGCTGGGCGTCGACCAGGCCCAGGGCTTTCTCTACTCGAAGGCCGTTCCGGCCGACGAGGTGGCCGCAGTCCGCGCGGCCCTCCTGCCCACGCAGCGACCGAGCCCCGAGGCCGCTGGCACAAGACACGTACTACCAATTTCACCCGGTGGCTCAAGTCCAGCCGGCGACGTGCCGATCACCACCGCATGAAACCCGAAGGAAGCGCACCGATGGATGACTTGCTTCAGGAGATGATCCAGCCCGCTGGACCGACCGGCCACGACCGCGCCAGACGCCGTCGCCTGGTGATGAGCGCGGCGACCGTCGGGCTCGCTGTGATCGGGGTCACGTCGCTGACGACGTCCGCGCTGTTCACCGACAACGACGCCGCGGACTCGAACCTGTTCACCACGGGTTCGGTCAACATCGCGAACCTCCCCGCGGCGACCATCCTGACCTCGGACAACCTGGCTCCTGGAGACAACGTCTGGGGTCCGGTCACGGTCTCCAACGACGGGTCGCTGGCGCTGCGCTACGCGGTGAACTACGCCGTCGCCGACAAAACGACGGGGACCGACGGCGCCCTGCTGTCCTCGCAGCTCGGCGTCACGATCGACAAGGTCGCCGACACGGCGGCGTGCAGCCCGGTGGACGGACCGGCAGTCGGGAGCGTCCACCTCGCCACCGTCGCCGCCGGCGAGGCGAAGCTGGTGCCCACCGACATCATCGGGACGACGGGAGTCGGCAAGTCGACCGGCGCGAACACCGAGCTTGAGATCTTGGCCAACGGCAAGGCCGATGTGCTCTGCGTCGGCCTGCACATGTCGATCGACGCGGGAAACCAGTACCAGAAGACCTCGGCGAACCTGACGTTGACCTTCAACGCAGAACAGACCGCCCACAACTGATCGGTCCCTGATTTGCCATGCACACGCCCTTGATCGCCCAGCCGGAGCGCCGCGCTGCGCCCTCGGCCGCTCGGTCGGGGCGGCGACGCCCGACGTCGCTGCGCGGGCGGATAGCGTACGGCGCGCTGTGGTCGATCGTCGGGCTGTGCCTGGTGGCGTACAGCGGCTCGCTGCTCGTGCCGCTCTGGTACCAGCTCCACCACCAGCGGCTGCTGATCGTCTCGTCGGGCTCGATGTCGCCGTACTTCGACGCGGGCGACGCGGTCGTGATGCGGCAGATCAACGACCCCTCCGAGCTCCGGGTCGGCCAGGTGGCCTCGTTCTGGCCGCCGGGGTCGAACACCCTGGTCACCCACCGCATCACGGCGCTGAAGATGCTCCCTCTGCTCGAGCAGGACGAGGCCACGGGGCGCATGGTCCCGAAGCTGGACGCTGATTCCCAGCCCATCCTGCGGCCCTACATCCTGACCAAGGGTGACGCGAACGCGACGCCCGACCCAGATGCGACCCCGCTGACCCGGGTGCGCGGCGTGGTCCTCACGGTCCACCCCCAATGGGGCGCGATCCTCGACTGGGCCAACTCCCCGAGCGGGCGGTTCACGCTGCTCACGCCACCGCTCGCGGTCCTCGCGGGCATGGAGATCGCCGCGGTCGTCGCACTCCGCCGCGCCAAGGCTGTCAAGCCGGCTGCCGCCACGGGCGCCGTCGCCAAGGTGGTGGTCCACGATGGGCTTCTCGGCTGAGCTGCGCCGTTCGGCGGGACCGCGACTCGCGCTCGTCGCCGTCGCTGCACTGCTGGCGGCCGGGTTCACGACGGGCCCAGAGACGACGGCGGCGACCTTCACCAGCACGTCCACGACCGAGTCCTCGATCACGGCCCGCGAGGCGTGCCTCGTGCAGAAGGAAGTTCAAGCGCAGGCGTACACGTCCGGACTCCTCGACCAGGCCAAGCCGGCGTTGCGGTGGAGCTTCTCTGACGGGGTCCTGCCCGGCGACGCACCGGCCGAGGGCGCATCCCGGCCCGGGACCGAGGCGCGTGGCCTCCTGCAGTGCGACCCGGCCGACTTCCCCGAGACCAAGACCGCGCCCGGATCGCTCCGGCTCACCCAGGGGGGGACGGCCGGGCTCGCCGTCGCTAGTCAGCCCCTGACTACCTCGTTCACCCTGCTGCTCTGGGTTTCGCCTGACGCGAAGGCCGAGGGCGAGCTCGCTTCGGTGAGCAACTCGACCGGCGAGCTCACGCTCGGGCTGTCGGGCTCCACCGTGAACCTCAGCGTCCCCGGCAGCGACAAGGCCGCCACGCTCTCGCTCTCGACCAAGGTCAAGGGCGCGGCCCATCTCGTCGCAGCGACGTTCGACGGGGACGCGCTCGGGCTCACGGTCGACGGCGCTGCTGCCGAGGCCGTCAAGACGACGTGGACCCCGTCGGACCCCAAAGGCCCGAGCACTTTCACGATCGGCGGCCGGACCGACCACCCCAGCGCGGGCGCGCTGGTGGACGAGGTCACCCTTCTGACCGGGCCGGCGAGAGCCGCCTGGCTCAAGGGACTCCTGACGTCGAACCTCTGGTGGGTGCCAGCGAACTGGACGGCCGGTCAGTTCCCTGTGCCGGAGCCCTCCGCCGCAGTGCCGCCCGCCACGGTCGCCGCCCCCGAACTGGTGGTCGACCCCGCACCGACGGTGGACCCGTCGTCGTCCCCGACGGCCCCGGCCGCGGTCGAGCCGACCGCCGAGACGACGACGACGACGACGACAACCCCTCAGACCACCGACGAGCGCCGCTCCAAGAGCACGATGTCGCGCCACAAGCCGTCGCGCTGAGCCAACCGCTCGCGCACCCCCACGCGGCGAAAGCCGTGCCGCTCCAACAGCGCGAGGCTCGGCGCGTTGTCGGCGAACACCCCGGCCTCGACGGTCCACACCCCGGCTGCCTCGGCGCTGTCGACGAGCGCGTCCACCAGCGCCCCGCCCAGGCCGCGGCCCCGGCCGGCCGCGCCCACGTACACGCTCAGCTCGATCACCCCGGCATAGACGCACCTCCCGCTCACCGGCGAGGCGGCCGCCCAGCCCACGACGGCGCCGTCGTCGTCCATCGCGACGACGCGGTGCGCGGCCAGGTGAGCCGCGTCCCACGACTCCCACGAGGGCACGCTGGTCTCGAAGGTCGCGGTGCCGGTGGCGATGCCCTCCGCGTAGATGGCCAGGACGGCCGCGGCGTCGTCGTCGGCCAGCGGGCGGACGCGGGTGTCGCTCACCGCACGACCCGCGCTCACCAGACGGCCCGCGCTCACCGTGCGCCCGGGGTCACGAGCAGCCCCGCGAGCGCGTCGAGCGCCCCCGGCACGAGCGAGTAGTAGGCCCAGACCCCACGCTTCTCGCGCGTGAGCAGCCCCGCGTCGACCAGCACCTTGAAGTGGTGCGACACGGTCGGCTGCGAGAGCCCCAGGATGTCGGTCGCGTCGCACGTGCAGACGGTGCCGTCGTCCTGGGTGGCCACGAGCGAGAGCAGCCGGAGCCGCGCGGGATCGGCGATCGCCTTGAGCAGACGCGCGAGCTGCTCCGCCTGATCGGCGGCGAGCGGCGCGCGCGCGAGCGGCGCGCAGCACGCGGCCGCGTCGAGCACGGGCAGCATCACGGCGGCAGGGGCGGGAGGCAACGTGGTCACCCCCCGAGTATGGCGCAAGATATTGACACTTGTCGATGTCTTGCGCCATGATGCAGACATCGACGCTGATCGATGTTAACGCAGCAGAGTGTCACCGCAGATCGATGTCACGGAGGACGTCCCATGGCCCAGAACCTGACCGACGCAGTTCGTGCCCACTACGCCGCCGCCGCCCGCGCGGCGTCGGCCGAAGCAACAGCGCTGGCCGAGACCACAGCGATGGCCGAGACGACAGCGACCCCCGCTACCGGCTGCTGCGAGCCCGCCGGCCCGACGTCGGTCATCTTCGGCCGCGCGCTCTACTCGCCGGGCGACACCGCCACGCTCCCCGACGCCGCCGTCCTGGCGAGCCTGGGCTGCGGCAACCCGACGGCGGTCGCGGACCTGCGGCCCGGCGAGCGCGTGCTCGACCTCGGGTCGGGCGGCGGGATCGACGTCCTGCTGTCCGCGCGACGGGTGGGTCCGACCGGCTTCGCCTACGGCGTCGACTTCACCCCCGAGATGCTCGACCTCGCCCGGGCGAACGCCGCCCAGGCCGGGGCGAACAACGTCGAGTTCCTCCAGGGGCGCATCGAGGCGGTCCCGCTGCCCGACGCGAGCGTCGACGTCGTCATCTCGAACTGCGTGGTCAACCTGTCCGTGGACAAGCCGGCGGTGCTCGCGGAGGCGTTCCGGGTGCTCGTGCCGGGCGGCCGGCTCGGCATCTCGGACGTCGTCGCCGAGGACCGGCTGACCCCGGCCGAGCGCGCCGAGGCGGGCGGCTACGTGGAGTGCATCGCCGGCGCCCTGTCCCGGTCCGAGTACCTCGCCGGGCTCACCGCCGCAGGCTTCCGCGACGCCTCGGTCACCTTCACGCATCCGGTGAGCTTCTCGGGCCGCGAGGCCTCGGGCCTGCACGGCGCGATCATCCGCGCGGTCAAACCCGCTGCCTAGCCGGCCCGTCCCGCCCCGTTCCGACCACGCTCGCCCATCACCCACCACCCCGTCCGAGGAGAACCGATGCTTTCCGCCGAGTACTGGCTGCAGGTCCACCAACACCGTCACGACGAGCTCGCTGCCCGGTCCGACGAGGCCAGGCGGGCACGAGCCCTTCCTCCCACGACCTCGCGCGCACCCGTCCGCACCGGCGTGCGCGTCACGCTCCAGACAGTGACGCTGCAGTTCACGAGCGCAATAGCAGGGCTCCGCGCTCCCCGCCGCGAGGACCCGGCACTGTGCTGCTGACTCGCGCGGCTGGCTGACGAGCACCACGGCGACGCCCCGGGCGCCGTCGCCGCACCTACGGTGGTGCCCATGCCCGACGACGCGCCCTCGCCGCACCTGTTCTCCCCGTCCGCCACCGGCCTGGCAGTCCTGCTCGGCGCCGCCGGCGGCACGCACTTCGCGCGGCCGCGCGTCTACGAGCCGCTCATCCCGCGCTCGCTCGGCAACCCGCGCGCGTGGGTGCTGGCCAGCGGCGTGGCCGAGCTGGCATGCGCCGTCGCCCTCGCCTTCCCCCCCACGCGCCGCGCGGGTGGTCTCGCGAGCGCGGCCCTCTTCGTCGCGGTCTTCCCCGGCAACGTCCAGATGGCCCTGGACGCCCGACCGTTCGCGGCGAACCGGCGTCGGTCCGCGATCACGTGGGCGCGCCTGCCGCTGCAGGCCCCGCTGATCGCGTGGGCGCTCGCCGTCGCGAACGGCAGCGTGCGCCCGATCAGGTAGCTCAGGCGCTCGCCCGGCGGTCGGGCTCACCGCCGGTCCGGCGGTCGGGCTTGCGTGCCTTGCGGGCCTCGGCGACCAGCCCCTGCCGGACCGCCATGCCCCCTGCGACCGACGTGACGGCGATGGTCACGAGCGCGCCGAGAATCAGCGCCGCGGACTCCCCGGGCGCCAGCACGCCGAGCTGATCACCCACCGTGGCCGCCGCGACGGGCACCCCGAGCTGGGCCGCCGCCAGGGCCCCCATCGACACGGGCTGCGCGAGCAGCCGCATCGCGACGTGCGCCAGGACAGCGCCGACCCCGAGCGCCAGCCCGAGCGCCACGAACGCCGGCCTGCGCACCAGCTCACCGAGATCGAGCGTGGCCCCGAGCCAGACGAAGAACAGCGGCCCGAGGAAGCCCTCGGTCACCGCGAAGACCTGCCGGGCCAGCCGCCGCGGCTCGCCGACAAGCGCCACGGCGACTCCAAACGCGAATCCCGCGAGCATGATCGACACCTCGGTCCGCACCGCTAGCGCGGCGAGGCCGAACAGGAACGCGAGGTTCATCCGCAGCTCGAGGGCCCACTTGCGCTCGTCGGAGATCCGGTGCGCGCGCCGGCGCAGACCGCTGCTCTCGAGGTAGCGGAGCAGGAAATACAGACCGGCCGCCGTCGCCAGCACGGCCACTGTGCCGATCGCGGCGCGCGCGGCGTTCTGGGGATCGATCGCCAGGGGCAGCGCCACGATGCACGCGGTGTCGGCGATCGCGACCTGGGGCAGCATCTGCAGCACGGGCACGCCGCCGAGCCGCAGCGACGACACGACGGGCAGGATCAGCGCGGCCGAC
Organism: Pengzhenrongella phosphoraccumulans; assembly: GCF_045689905.1. Classification (NCBI taxonomy): domain Bacteria; kingdom Bacillati; phylum Actinomycetota; class Actinomycetes; order Micrococcales; genus Pengzhenrongella; species Pengzhenrongella phosphoraccumulans. The sequence goes on from NZ_CP144210.1 coordinate 1,635,445, forward strand.
GACGACGCCATGAGCACCGCGTACAGCGCCGCATGCCCGGTGCCGAAGATCTGCGCGATGACCACCCCGAGCCCGGCGGCGATGATCCCCACCGCGACCGCGCGCAGCGCCCCGATCCGGATCCCGGCGCGCAGGTAGGGGTCGTGCACCGGGACGTGCGAGCCGGCCACGAACATCACCATGACGAACCCGACCTGCGCCAGGAAGACCAGGGTCGGGTCGCCGGTGTCCAGCCAGTCGAACCCCATCGGGCCGACGGCGACCCCCGCGATCAGCTCGCCGACGACGACGGACACGTGCCACCGCTGCGGCCACGCGAGGACCGGGCCGAGGACGGCGATCAGGGAGATGACGGCAAGGGTTTCGAACGTCATGTCCGTCCCTCCTGCCGCAGTTCAGACGAGCTGGTCCGCCAGCTCGCGCGCCGACATCGGGTGGGCGAACAGGAAGCCTTGCGCGAGGTCGCAGCCGATGTCGATCATCTCGTCCCGCTGGGCCTCAGTCTCGACCCCTTCCGCCGTGACGGTCATGTCCAGGTTGTGGGCCAGCTGGGTGACGGCCGACACGATGGTCGATGCAGCCGCATCCTGCCCCATGCTCAGCACGAACGTCTGGTCGATCTTGACGATGTCGACCGGGAACTTCTGCAGGTACGCGAGCGAGCAGTACCCCGTCCCGAAGTCGTCCAGCGCGAGCCGCAGCCCGAGCCGCTTGAGGTTGCCCAGCACCCGCAGCCCGCGGCCGTCCTCCTCGAGCAGGACGCCCTCGGTGACCTCGAGCACGAGCGACGCCGGGTCCATCCCGGTCTCCGCGAGCACGTCCGCGACGACTTCGACGAAGTCGGGGGCCATGAGCTGACGGGCGGAGACGTTGACCGACAGATCGAGCACCCGGTCGGGGACCTGCGTCCGCCAGGAGACCCAGTCGCGGCAGGCCCGGTCCAGCACCCAGGCGCCGAGCCCCGCTATCAGCCCGCTCTGCTCGGCGATGGCGATCGCCGTCAGGGCGGGCACGGCGCCCTGGGTCGGGTGGGTCCAGCGCAGCAGTGCCTCGACGCCGGAGATGTCGCCGTCCGTCGACCGGACGATCGGCTGGTACGCCACGTCGAGCTCACCCTGGGCCAGCGCCGCGCGCAGGTCCTGCTCGAGCCAGTTGCGCTCATGGTCCTCGAGCGCCGCGCGCAGGTCGATCATCTGGTGGGTGCCGCCGCCACGGCGCTTCGCCTGGTACATGGCCATGTCGGCGTCGAGCACGAGGCTGTCGGTCACGGCCCGGCCAGGGCCCGAGAACGCGATCCCGACACTGGCGGACGCGCGCAGCTCCCCGCTGGTCAGCCGGAAGGGCGCATCGAAGGCATCGTCGATCCGCTCCACGAGCGCGTCCACGTCGGCCGGCTCCCTGAGGTCCTCGCACAGGAACACGAACTCGTCCCCCGACACCCTCGCGAGCGTGTCGCCGGTACGAACCAGCGAGGCCAGCCGCCGGGCGACGGCGACCAGGAGCTCGTCACCGACCTGGTGACCGTAGGCGTCGTTGACTCGCTTGAAGTTGTCGAGGTCGATGAACAGCACGGCGGCCGCGGTGTGCGACCGGCGGGCGCGGTGGGTCGCGTGCTCGAGCCGCTCCTGCAGCAGGATGCGGTTCGGCAGATCGGTGAGCGCGTCGTGCAGGGCCCGGTCCCGGTACCAGTCGGCCGCCTGCTGCACCTGTTCGCGGGCCTGGGCGTTGATCAGGTAGGCCGCCGCGACGTCCGCGAGCGTCTGGGCAGCCGACGACGACGATCTGCTCAGCGACCCGGTGGTGTCCCGGTACAGGTCGAGCGCGCCCAGGCGACCGCCGTCGTGCCGGAGCGGGAAGGTGAAGACCGCCCTCATCCCCAGGTCGATCGCCCGCGGGCCGAACGCCGGGAACCGCTTCTCGCGGGCGAGGTCGGGGACCGAGATGGCATCGCCCGTTTGGTAGGCCATCAGGCAGGGTCCCTCACCGAGGTCGGACTGGAGCCTCTCGAACTGGAGCGCGACCTTGTCGGACGCCGCGACGTAGCGCGGCGTCAGGCCCGGATCGATCAGCGTGACGCCCGCTCCCGTGATCGGGAGCACGCCGACGATCCGCTCGACGAGGTGATCGAGGATCTCCTGGATCGGGAAGTCGGTGAGCAGCGTCCGGGCGAAGTCGCTGAGCACGAGCGACAGGCTGTCTCGTTGGACCATCAGTTCCTCCCCTGGGTGGGGCCGTGACCGTTCCACGCTAGCGAGCGGATCTCCGTCGTGCGAGCGCCTCGTCGAAATCGCCGTCGCGACCGGACGAAGGGAGTGACGACCGGGCGCAGCGGTTCCCTTGAGCACCACGCTGGCACGCAGAGGGAGCGCAGTCGTAGTGCCGAACGTCCCGGGAGCCCGCACGAAACCACCTGAGGGCTCGACCGCACTGGCTAGAGTTGCGCCTGTCGCAGGAACAAACCCCACAGCGCACGAAGGTGACTCATGGCCGAGCAGACCGATACGTGGCAGATGCCCCAGCGGCAGGCAGTACCCGACGTGAACGGTTTCTTCGGCGCGTACGGCGGGCAGTTCCTGCCACCGCAGCTCGAGGCACCGTTCGCGGAGATCACGAAGGCGTACCACGAGATCGAGAACGACGCCGCGTTCATCTCCGAGCTGCGCTACCTGCGCAAGCACTTCCAGGGCCGCCCGACGCCCGTCTACCACGCCCGCACGCTGTCGCTGCTCAACGGTGGCGCGCAGATCTACCTCAAGCGTGAGGACCTCAACCACACCGGCGCCCACAAGCTCAACCACTGCATGGGCGAGGCCCTGCTGGCCAAGTACATGGGCAAGAAGAAGGTCATCGCCGAGACCGGCGCCGGTCAGCACGGCGTCGCGCTCGCGACCGCCGCCGCCCACTTCGGTCTCGAGTGCGAGATCCACATGGGCGTGGTCGACATCGAGAAGCAGGCGCCGAACGTCAGCCGGATGCAGCTGCTCGGCGCGACGGTCGTCCCCGTCACCCGCGGCCTGCAGACGCTCAAGGAAGCCGTCGACTCGGCCTTCGAGGCGTACATGGCCGACTACGAGAACTCGATCTACTGCATCGGCTCCGTCGTCGGCCCGCACCCCTTCCCGCTCATGGTGCGCGACTTCCAGCGCGTCGTCGGGATCGAGGCGCGCGAGCAGTTCCACGAGATGACCGGCAACCTGCCGGACGTCGTCGAGGCGTGCGTCGGCGGCGGGTCCAACGCGATCGGCATCTTCTCGGCGTTCCTCGCCGACCCGGTCGAGCTGATCGGCGTCGAGCCCCTCGGGCGCGGTACGGCCGTCGGGGACAACGCGGCGACGATGACCTACGGCCACGCCGGGATCATCCACGGCTTCAAGTGCTACCTGCTCCAGGACGACGCCGGCGAACCGTCCCCGGTGTACTCGTGCGCCAGCGGCCTCGACTACCCCGGCGTCGGCCCCGAGCACAGCTACCTCAAGGACGCGGGCCGCGTGCAGTACGTGTCGGCGTCCGACGACGAGTGCCGCGACGCGTTCTTCGCCCTGAGCCGCAAGGAGGGCATCATCCCCGCCCTCGAGAGCGCCCACGCCGTCGCGCACGCACTGGTGAAGGCGCGCGAGATGAAGACCGGCACGATCCTCGTGAACCTGAGCGGGCGCGGCGACAAGGACATGGACTACGTGATCAAGAACTGGGGGACCGGCGGACCGGCGACCACCGTCTAGCCTTCGCGCCCCAGGAGCCTGCGCACGACTCTCGCGCCCGCGTCGATCGACAGCCGGGGCGCGACCGAGATGGCGGCGAGCATCGCGGCGATGTTGGCGACGGCGAGGACGCCGATCGACGCGGCTATGAGCCCGGCGAGCTCCGGTCGCGCCTCTGGGTGCCGCACGGCGTACGCGAGGACCTCGAGCACGAGCAGCATCGAGGGATCGTCGACGGACGCGGCGAGCTGACCGGAGATCGCCGCGGCGAGGTCCGTCGGCGCGTCGCCGCTGTCGCCGGCGCCGTGGATCGTCGCCGCGGCGCTCGTCGTGTCGGTGACGGCGGCGTCGGTCGGCTACGCGATGGCCACCCTGCTGCCGCCGTCGGTGGCCACGCTCCTGACCCAGATGATCATCTTCACGGTCATGCTCTTCTCCCCCGTGAGCTACCCGGCCGACCGGCTGCCCACCCGGCTGGCGACCGCGCACGAGTTCCTGCCCGTCGAGCCCATGGCGCAGCTCATCCGGGCGGGTCTCGCGCCCGACCAGTTCGCCATGCCGGGCCGGTCGCTCGTCGTGCTCGGCCTCTGGTGCGTCGCGTCCATCCTCGGTGCGGTCGCCGCCCTGCGCCGCAAGGCCTGACGACGACCCGTGGCGTGACCATCCCGCCACGGGTCGTCGTCAGCCGGACCGGCGAGGTCGCGCCCTAGGGGAAGCTCACCAGGTTGACCGGGGGCGTGCCCACGCCCTGCGCGGCGGCGCCGGTGCTGTTCACCACGTGGTCGATGGTGCCGACCCCACCGAGCGAGACGGTGAGCAGGTCGTGCAGCCGGACCCCCGGGGTGACCGGGACCTCGAAGCCGCGCGTCGCATGGATGCTCGGATCGACGTTGAAGAAGCAGTAGCTGCCCCCGCCCCACAGCTCGTGGGTCTTGACCGAGTCCGCGACCTTGTACGCGGCCCAGCCGAGGACGCCGTCGTGCCCCCAGGCAGCCTGGTTCGGCGCGTCGTACGGCAGCTCGTTCTGGAAGAAGACCGTCTTGCCGTTCTCGCCGTTCCAGATCACGTTGTACTTCTGGAAGTGCTCGACGAACAGCCCGGTGGCGGTGACGTTGTCGCCGTTGACGATGACGCCGGTGTCAGCGGTGTTGAGGGTCCAGCCGACGCCCTGGCCGTGGTCGGCCCGCCAGGCCCAGATGTCGTCGAGGATGACGTTGTCGCTGTTGACCTCGAGGCTGACGGTCGCCTTCCCGACGTGCGGTCCGCCGATGCGGAAGAACACGTCCTGCAGGGCGGTCGGGTCGGCGGGGTCGCTCCCGTGGTTGTGCCCACGCCCCTTTTCATGGGATCCGTGCTTCGTGCCGACCCGCAGCAGGGCGGGAGAGCTGTCCGCGCCGGCGTCGAACATGAGGCCCGCGATGTCGACGCCCTTGACGTCCGCGACGGTCATCGGGACGACCCCGTCCTGCGCCGTGAGGGTGGCGATGCCCAGGCCGAGCACGACCGTGTCGGCCCGCTTGATCGTGATGGTCCGATCGATGTCGTACACGCCCGGGGTGAAGATCAGGTTGCGGCCCCGGGCAAGCTGGTTGTTGATCTTCTTCACGGAGTCGGACGGCTTCGCGAGGAAGAAGTCCGACAGCGGGATCGAGCGACCCGCCGTCGGGCCGTTCTGCCAGGTCGTCCCTGCGGAGCTCGTCCGCGGCGCCGGGACGAGGACGTTGTACTTGTTCGACGCGTCGACGTAGAGGAACGGCTTCTCGCGGCTCGCCGGGTTCGTGGCGAGCGTGGTGTATGGGGGGTCGCCCGGGGTGGTGGAGAACGACTGAGCCGGTGCGCCCTGGACCCCGGCGAAGACCTGGTTCCACACGCCGTTCGACCAGCCGCCGATGGTGCTGTCGCGCACGAGGAACTGCTGCTGGGACCCGTTGATCACGAAGTCGGTCTTGGAGTCGGCGATGAAGCCGCCGCTCGCGAACTGCGGGCCGGCGGTGCAGTAGTCCATCAACGTGAGGTTGCCGCCGGTGATGTTCACCCGCCGCATCGGCGCCGCCTGGGAGACCGCCCAGAAGTTGCCGGAGCTCCGGCAGTCGGCGAGGCCCGTGACATGGATGGTCAGGTTCGACAGCGAGCGCCAGAAGTTGTTCAGCGCGATGCAGTTGTCGGCCGTCAGGCACCGGTTGTACACGTCGACGTGACCGTTGATGGTGACGTCGGTCGGGGATGCACCCAGACCGGCCACCTCGGTGTAGTAGCCGACCTGGAAGTCCAGCGGCTCGGCCGCGGTGCCGTAGGTCCCGGGCTTGAACAGCAGGGCGTAACGGTGCGTGCCCATCTCGTCGTCGACCTGCTGGGTGGCGATCGCGTCGACCTCCGCCTGGATCTGGGCCACCGGCATGCCCGGGTCGAAGACCCTGACGTTGGGCCCGAGGTCAGGCCCCGCCGGCGGGGCCGCCGTGGCCACGTCGGTCATCGAGGCCGAGGTGGCGGCGGCGAGGGCCAGGATCAGCAGTCCGCGGCCGAGTCGGCCCGCTCCCTGAGACCTGTGGCGCCTCGGGAATGTCCTCTTGTGCGCGTCCTTCAAAGTCATGGGCGATGACCTGCCTTCTGGGAGTGGGCCGGGTGAGGTGAGGTGTCGCGCCGTGCGTGAGCGCCGTGCAGGGGACTCCACGCTGAGTCCCAGAGAGCGCTCTCCGCGAGAGTGGCACGATCACGACAAAACGGCAACAGCCCAGGTGGTACGGCTACGATTTCTCCATCCGCTCCCCGGACGGCCGAGCCCCGGCGCTCCATGCCCCTCAGGGAGGCGAGAGCACGAGGGTCACCACGGGAGGCAGCGTGACGGAGTCGAGCAAGGCGCCGGGACGCGCCAATCTCGAGCGCGTAGCCGCTCTGGCGGGGGTCTCCAGGTCGACCGTGTCACGCGTCGTCAACGGCTGGGCGTCGGTGGATCCCGAGCTGCGCGCACGGGTCGAGCGCTCCATCGCGGAGCTCGGCTACGTGCCCAACCAAGCGGCCCGCACGCTGGTGACGCAGCGCACCGAGACCGTCGCGCTCGTGGTGTCAGAACCGGACGAACGAATCTTCGGTGACCCGTTCTTCGGCGGCATCGTGCGCGGCGTCAGCCAGGGGCTCATCGACGCCGGCCTCCAGATGGTGCTCCTGATGGCGCAGTCCCAACGCGACCTCGACCGGATCGAGAAGAGCCTGCGCGCCGCTCCCCCCGACGGGGTCCTGCTGATCTCCGAGCACGCCGGCTATGACCCGCTACCGGCGGCGATGATCCAGGCCGGCGTTCCGCTCATCATCGGCGGACGGCCCCTCCAACCCGGCCTCGCGATCGGCTACGTGGACAACGACAACGTCGCCGGGGCGCTGCTCGCCGTAGAGCACCTGCTCGCCCGCGGCTGCGCCGTCATCGGCACCATCACGGGACCGCAGGACATGTCCGCCGGTGTGGACCGGCTCGCGGGTTTCGCCGCCGGACTCGGCCGGGCCTTCCGGGCCGACCGGGTCGAGGGGGGCGACTTCACCCAGCTGAGCGGGGAGATCGCCGTCGGCCGGTTGCTGGGACGCGCGCCCGACCTCGACGGGCTGTTCGTCGCCTCCGACCTCATGGCCCTGGGTGCGATGAGCGCGCTTCGCCGGGCCGGGCGGCGCGTGCCGGAGGATGTCGCGGTCGTCGGCTTCGACGACATCGCGCTCGCGGCACTGGCCGATCCCCCATTGACCACGATCCGCCAGCAGCCGATCCTGCAGGGCCGGGCGATGGTGCATCTGCTCCTCGCGACCGCCCGACCGGATCTCGCGGCACCCCGGGCGGACGACCTCCCCGACCCGCAGGGCAGCGACCATCTGGTCCTCCCCGTGCACCTGGTGGTTCGGGAGTCCTCCTGAACCAACCCGTCTGACGTAGCGGTCAGCCCTGGTCAGTCGTTGGGCTCGTCGACGACCCGCACGGCAGCCTCTTCCGCGCTGGCGCCCGCCCCGTCCACGCCGACGTCCTGCGCGAACACGTCGTTCGGGCGATGCCCGTCGAGCGCATCGTCGTCCGCCACGAGACGGCCGGCGCGAGCGGCCTCTCGGGCGCCGCGCTCAGGGGCGACCCAGACCTCCGGCTCCTCTTCGCCCAACCGCTGGTCGAGGCTCTCCCCGCGTTCCTGCTCCGCATCCGTGTCGCCGAACTGGTTCGCCCGCGGGTGGTCCAGCGGCGAATAGCCCTCATCCAGGAGGTCGTCAACGCCCCGGTCGATCAGGGTGTCCTCCTGCGTGAGCTGGTCGGTGTCGCCTTCGGTGCCGGTTTCGGGGTCTGCGCTGGTTGCTGGAGTTTCGTTGGTCATGTGTCCAGTTTCCCACCATCGATCGCCCGAACACAGGGGGACTCGCACCTGGCGCCAGGGGCCTACTCCGTTGCGTAGGTGTCGATCAGCGCCTGGAGCCGAGCCGACTCCGCGGTGCTCGAGACGGGGGCCGGAACCACCGCGGACCATGCGCTGACGATCGCGTCCGGGTAGTTGTGGCCGTGCCCGTTCGGCACCGACGTCCCGACCATCTGGTCCACGGTCACCTGCGCGAAGGTCAGCACGGGGAACCAGCTCATGAACGCCGACCGGTCGGGGCCGGGCGGTTCGGTCAGCCAGTCGGGTTCCCGCGCGATCAGGTCGGTGCTCCACCACACGACCGGGTCGGACGCGTGCTGGAGGTACAGGATCCGCGGCACCGACCCGGTGGCCGAGGGGAGTGCCTCGGCCGGGGGGCCCGAGGCGAAGCGGATGCTCTCGCCTGCGCGGTAGACCGGCTGCCACTCGGGGCTGCCCGCGTCGCGAAACCTCGTGATGTCGCCCCACGGCTGGCTGAAGTTCGGGCTGCCGACGAGCAGCGCGCCGTCGGTCCGGCTGGCCAGGTCGGCCCCGGAGGCGAAGGCAGACTGGATGGAGAACGAGCCCAGGCTCAGCCCGTACGCGATGAGCTGGGGCCGATCGTCCGCGGGCAGCTCCTGCCAGCGCGCGTACACGGCATCGAAGAGCTCTCGGCCGGCGTCGGCGGCCCGCTGGGTGTCGACGAGGGTCGAGATCCAGCTCGGCAGGTACGAGTACTGGATACCGACGATCGCGGTGTCGCCGTTCCACAGGTACTCCAGCGCATCGGTGGACTGCGGCTCGAGCCACCCGGTCCCCGTGGTCCCGGCGACCACGAGCACCGGCCGGTCGAACGCCCCGGTGCGCTCGAGCTCGCGCACGGCGAGCGCGGCCCGGGAGGGCGCGTCGGGAGCCGTGTCCACCCCGACGTAGATCCGGATGGGTTCCACGGCGGCCCGGCCGGAGAACGCGGTCAGGACGGCGGGCGACGGGCCGCGCGCGACGAAGTTGCGGCCTTCCCTGCCCAGCGACTCCCAGGACACCAACGAGGCGGGCGACCCTGACCGCGCGGGATCGGTCGGCTGCGAGATCCCCGCGACGGTGTCCGCATTCGTGCCCGCGTAGAAGCGGTCGGCCAGCGAGGTGAAGCCCGCGAACAGGACGCCGGAGATGAGCCAGTAGATCCCGAGGGCGATCAGTACCGTGGCGACCAGGCCGGCGATCCGCAACGGGATGACGCGAGCCAGTCGAAGCGCGAGCCAGCCGGCCAGCCGTCGGAGAGCGCGCGCGACCCCGAGGGTGACCACGAACGTCGCCACCGCGATCGCGCCGATGACAAGGATCGATCCGGCGCCGCCGGCGCTCACCCCGACGAGGCGGCGCACGTCGTCCTGCCACCGGACCCCGAGGACGACCCACACCACGGTGAGCACCGGTGCGGCCACGATCGTGATCCGCCAGATCCGCCGCTTGACCGCAGCGCTCGGTTCGCGGGGAACCGCCTTGCGGACGGCCCACGCGAGCAGCACCCCGAGCCCGTAGCCGAGCACCGCGCCGATGCCCGCGAGGATGCCCTCGAAGACGGCCGGACGCGGGAGGAGAGACGGGGTGAGCGCGGCCCCGAGGCCGAAGACCGCGCCGACCAGCCCGGCCCAGCTCGCGCCGAAGTAGGCGCGCCAGCGCGGCGGGGCGTGCGGGACCGCGACGTCCATCTCGGTGGTCAGCACACCCGTCTCCCCTCCGCCGAGCATCGGCGGCGTCAGCAACCCTGAAGGACTTCCCCGCGACGGGCGAAGGTGCACCATCGTGCCAGGTGATGCCCGATTCGGGGAGACGGGAGCACGCGGGCCATGGCCTGCGCCGACCGGGGTCCGATGCAAGGATGACGCCGTGGCCGATGACCTGGTGAAGCTCGCGCACATGATTCCTCGCCCGCTCGCGTACGTCCTGGGCGGAGGTGGGTCGCGGGGCGCCGTCCAGCTCGGGATGCTCCGTGCGCTGGCAGAGACGGACCTGCGTCCGGACCTGGTGATCGGGACCAGCGTGGGGTCGCTCAACGGGGCGGTCGTCGCGGCCGACCCGGATGGCGCGGCGGCCAAGCTCGGGGAGATCTGGCCGCGGATCGACCGTCAGCAGGTATTCCCCGGCGGCTTCCTGCTGAGGACCATCGCCGCGACGTCGGCCCGGCGCCCCTTCGTGTTCGACCCGACGCCCTTGTCCGACCTGCTCGCCGAGTACCTGCCCGTGTCACGGATCGAAGACCTCGAGCTCCCGTTCGTCGCCATCGCCACCGACCTCGACACGGGGGTCCGCGTCGACCTCGACGCGGGCGACCTCCGGTCCGCTCTGCTGGCGTCGTCCGCGGTGCCGGTCGCGTACCCGTGGGTCGAGCGCGACGGCCGCCGCCTCGTCGACGGCGGTCTCGTCGCCAACATCCCGGTGCGCCAGGCCGTGATGCGGGGTGCACGGTCGGTGATCGTCCTCGACTGCGGCATCTTCGGGGCTGAGGGCAGGTGGTCGGAGGGCCTGGTCGCCGTGCTCGTGCAGGCGCTCGCCATCGCGGGTCGCCAGCAGGTCACGGTCGACCTTGCCGTGGCCGCCGACGTCCCCGTGCTGTACCTCCCGGTGCCCGAATCGATCCCGACGACCATCTTCGACTTCGAGAGCACTGCCGCTCTCGCGAAGGATTCCTACGAGCAGGGCAAGATCGCCCTGGCGGCGCTGGCGGAGCTCGGCACCCGTTCGGGGCTGCCCGATCCCGGCTTGTACGGCCGGCCCCCGCTGGCCATCCTCAACCCCGAAATCGAGGCGCTGCGACAGATCCGGCCGATCCCGGCCAGGTAGCGGTTGCGCCACCCGCGACGTCAGCCCCGTCCGTTGCTCGGACAGGTGCCCGACGGCGTCTCGGCCCGGTGTCCCGTCGAACCGCCCTACCCCGCGCTTCCTGAACCGACTCGGTCAGACGGCTGTCAGACGTCGGGCGGCCCCTCCGCAACCCGCCGGACCTCGATCCCCTGGTGGACGACGTCCACGATCTGGGAAGTTGGCCCCACTGCCGTCCGTGAGCCCTGCTTCAAAGACCAGCTCGCCCGACTCGCACAGCTCGACGTCCAGGTCGGTCATACCGCCCGGGCTCGGTCTGCCGGGACACGCAACCAGGTCACGCACCCGCGCCGTTTCGCACCCGGCGTCGTGCGGTGAAGTCGTTCGAGGGCACCATTGCGGTCCGGACGGGCGCTACTCGATCTCAGAGGATGCTGAACCCGGCTGGAAGTAGGGTCCGACCCGTGGCAGCGAGCAGCAGAGGCGCAGCCAGCCCCCTGGCAACCGCCAGGTCGGCCACGATTCGCAGGCTCTGCGACGCGGCGCCCGGGGGCGGGTCCGCGACAAGGCCCAGCGTCGCCCCGAGGTCGAGCGTGTGCACCACGAGCTCGAAGGTGCGAGTGGGCAGATAGGCGGATAGTCGCATCCCGCCAGCCACGGTGGTGACCAGCTCGGTGCCGTCTGTGTTGTCCAGCAGCGGCAGCACTCGCCGGGCGATCGCCGCCACAGCAGCGGCAGGGTCGACACCCAACGCCTCGCCCGCATCTCGACCACGCTGGGCGACCTCCGGACCCGCAGCGATCGAGCTGGTGGCCAGGTAGTACGCGGTCGTGGAGTCGAGGTCGACGGCCGGCGCGGGGATGCCGAGGTAGGTCTGGACCGTCAGCAGCGACCGAGAGGTGTGGCCCACCAGGGCCCGCACGTCCCAGTCACCGAGGCCAGGTTCCGACCAGCGGTCGCCGACCTGCGCGGTCGTGGCGACGAACCAGTCGGCCGCATCGCGGAAGAGCTGGCGGGAGACGGCCCAGTCGTCGCTCATCACCCGAGTCTGGCCCAGGCCAGGGCGCCCGTCATGAGCTAGCCGGCAACCCGCGGCTCAGGGGTGCCCCAACGCCCATCCGGTGAACGCGACCACGAGCAACCACACGATCAAGGCGGCGTACGCGAACGGGACCCTGCCCGAATGCCCCGAGGCCCACCAGAGCAGCACACCACACAGGGCAACGGTCGGAATCGCTGCGAACAAGACAGTGGCGCCTACCGTGTTCTCCGTCGTGCCGAGCTCGTAACCCAACTCTCGGACGAGCCGCTCAGCACCCTGCCGGCCGAACTGCCGTGCAGGCAGCTGAACCAGGAGCGTCACAGGGACCGTGCACATCACCGCCACCCACAGACGTGCGTGCGCGCCGGGCGTCAGCGTGCGACGCGTCAGATCGAACCAGGCCAGCACTGCAAGAGCTACCGCAGCCAGCGCCAGGGTGTAGATCTGCACGGTGGACACGGACCAGGTCGAGAAGAGCAAACGCGCGACGCTGGGGTGGACGACCTCCTCCATGACAATCACCCAGGCAATGAAGCCGATCGGGATGCTGAGGTAGGTCCACAGCGGGAGATGCCGCCGCAACCGGGTCTGGCTGAGCTCCGACGCAGGCGGCCTCGCCATGATTCCTCCTGAGAATTGACACACATCGTCGCGGGGCACCGCGGGGCAACTATGCAACCTCCGTCAGCGCGCGCTCGCGGGATTCGAAGGAAGCAGGAGAATCGCGCCGACACTCCACCTCTCACGCGCTCCAGTAGGCTGTCCCGGCGGGGCGGAAGCACCCGGGGTTGTCCCGAAGGTTCTCCTGAGGGTTCTCCCGATCATCTCCCGTATCCCCCGGGCCTCTAGCTCAGTTGGTAGAGCATCGGACTTTTAATCCGTTGGTCGTCGGTTCGAGCCCGACGGGGCCCACCATCGCGTCGTCGTGCACGACGACGGCCGTGAGCCACCCGTCGCCGCTCATCGCTCGGCGTCGGGCACTGGATCGTGCTGGCGAGCACGACCGACCTGCTCACGAACTCCCAGATCACCGGCCGTACCTCACCGACCCTCGTCGACCTCACCGACCCTCGTCGACCTCATCGCGGCCGTCGCCACCGGGCTCGCGGGTGCGGTAGGCCTGTCACGACATGAGCGCGGTGCTGCCCGCCGTCGCGATCGCCTTCTCCCTCGTGCCGCCGCGCGGCGTCGTCGGCGCGTGCGCGAGGCGGCGGAATCTCGCGATGGCCTCGGGTGCGCTCGTGCCGGCAAGTCATCGGACACGTCGGCATCGAAGCCGCTCCGGGAACCAGTCCCGTTGCCTCTTGACCGTTTCGTCCGGGTTGGGTACGATTAGCACAGGTGTTCGATCTTCTGACTCGGTTCTAGCGACTCGATGGCGAGAGGGGGCAGCTGTGGACGTGACCGCTGCGCCTCCCCTCGCGCCCGTCGCGGTCGCGTCGCCCGCCAGCCTGGCTGCCACCGCCCACATTCCAGTGGCCGACGCCGTTGCTGTGTCAGGTTCTTCTCGGGCCGTGGCCGACGGCGGCCCGGTCGCGCCGCCCACGTGCGGGGCCGGCGGCGAGGTGGCCGCGTTGCGCGCCGCCGCTGCGGCGCTCGCCGCTGCTGCGGCAGGGGCGTCAGGGTGGGCCGGGCCCGAGCGGCAGGGCATCCTCACCGCGCTGAACCTGACGATCGACACCCTGCAAGCGATCCGCTCGGCCGTGCTCATCGCTGAGCGGGACGCCGACACGTGGCGCGGGTCGGGGGACCCCACCTTCGAAGCCTGGGTCGGACGCAAGACCCGCCTCGGCAAGCGCGGCGGCGCCGCCCGAGTGCGCCAAGCCACCGAGCTCGACACCGTCCCCGACGTGCGCGAGGCCGTGACCGACGGGCGTATCCCGCTGGAGCACGCCGGCATCATCGCCAAGGTCGCCGCCACCGGCACCCCCGCCCAACGCCAAGCCGCCACCTCTCCCGCCGGGCAAGAGACGTTGTTGGGGTTGGCGGCCGGGCAGGACGCGGGCACGTTCGCGCGCACCGCCGACCGGTGGGCCGCCCACGTGGACCCCGCCGGCCTGGAACGCGACCACCAAGCCCAACGCCGCGCCAGGTTCTTGCACCTGACCCACACCCCGCACGGCACCCACCTCAAAGGACTGCTCGACTCCCTCACCGGCCACCAGGTCGCCCTCGCCCTGGAAGCCGCCACCCCCGACCCGCCGCCGACGACGACCGCGACCACGGCCAACGCAACGCCGACGCCCTCGGGGCGATCGCCGAGCGGATCCTGGCGTCGGTGGACACCAAACCGGGCGCCCACGTGCCACCCCAGGTGTCCGTCATCCTGACCGAAGCGACCTGGGCCGCCGCCCAAGCCGACCGCGACCGCCGCCGCACCGCCCTGGCCACCTTCGGATTTGCCACCGACAACGACGACGACTGGGAGGTTTCCGGGCGCAGCGACACGACGAACGACTCGCGGTGCGGGGCGGGGCCTGCGGTGCTCCCCGTGCTGGGGTATGCGCCGGCGACCCTCGAGGACGGCACACCCGTGCCCGCCTCCGAGCTCGGCGTGATCATGTGCGACTGCGAACTGACCCGCATCGTCATCAACGCCGACGGCGTCCCCCTAGACCTCGGGCGCACCGAACGACTGTTCACCGGACCCCAACGCAAAGCCGTCATCGCCCGCGACCGCGAATGCGCCTGGCCCGACTGCCACGCCCACGCCCGCTGGTGCCACATCCACCACCTGGCCTGGTGGCAACGCGACGGCGGAGTCACCTCCGTAGAAAACGGCGCGTTGCTGTGCAACTTCCACCACCACGAAGTCCACCGACTCGACCTCACCCTGACCCGCCACACCACACGCGACTACGACGCCATCACCGGCATCGCCCGCGTCTGGTACCAATTCACCGACCCCACCGGACGACAACTCCGACAGACCGGACCACCCGGGATCCAACCGCCCGCACCACCACGACCACCCGAACCACCGAACGAGCTCGACCTCACTCAGGTCGATGCGCCGATCGACGCGCGCGAGATCTACCCCGACGACCTCTTCCGGACGTCAGATGCTCGCGTTGCCTGACGGCCGGCACAGCGCGTTGCCTGCCGGCCGCCCCGCGTGCGGACGGCGTGCGAGGTGGCGTCAGCACCGAGGCCGGGCGGGGTCAAGACGACGCCAGGGCCGCCCGCAACGATCTGCGGACGGCCCTGGTCGTGCGAGGTTCTCAGACCTGCGGGACCACCATGAAGCTCGTGGTCGCGTTCTCGGGATCAGCGTCGAGCGTCTGATCCGCGAGCAGCTCGGCCGCGGTGGGCTCGAGGTAGATCTTGGCGGTGCCCGCCTCGACGACTGCGTCGCCGGGGGCTGGCTCGGCGACCAGCGCGAGGTCGAATCCGCCCTGGTCAGACGTGGAGGTCGCGATGCGCAGGCCCCCGGTCTCGGGCAGTCCCGCGGTGTCGGTGAGGTCTTGGACGGTGGTGCGAGCGTTCTCGGTCAGGGTGAGCAAGGGAGCTCCTCCGGTAGCCGGGTTCGGCGCCAGGAGTCGTCATCCCCCGGGGGGATGGCGAGCGGTCCAGGCACCTGCGGTCCCCTCCACCGTCACAAGCCTCGCGCCCGAATGCAAGCCTGCCCGTCCAGATCGTCCACTGGGTGGACAGCTCCGGTGTCGGCCTGCGCCACCTCGGGCCAAGGGTCAGGCGTGGGGGTTTTCCGTCGTGTTGGTCGACTCGTGCTCGCGGAGGGCACGCTCCGCGGTCTGCTCGCGCTCCGCCAGCACCTCGGGACCCGGGCCCGCGAACGCCTGGGCGCGCTCGACCGCGTCGATGCTGCCCGTGAAGAGCCGGGAGTCGGTTCGAGTCGTGAACTGCACGGTCTCGTCGGCGGCGGGGACCCGACGGGTGGTGCGCCTGGTCGGGGGTTCGGCGGACCGGGTCGCCGGGATCACGGTCGTCTGCTCGCGCCACCGGTCCGGTCCGCCGCGATCGGCGGCAGCCGGCTCGCGTGCTGGGCCTGCGGCGGGCAGAACGTCGCCGTCGTGCAGTGTGCGGTCGGGGCGAGCGTGCTCGCGGCGGGTTCCGTCGCGCCGCGATTCCTCGGGACGGGCACCGTCAGGATGAGCACCGTCTGGCTGGGCACCGTCAGGCTGGCGACTGTCGGGACGGGCACCGTCGGGCTGGCGACTGTCGGGGCTGGCACCTTCGGGACGAGCGTCATCGGGACGGGCGAGCTCAAGCGCTTTCTTGGGCAGCGGTCCCTCGGGCAGGGCTGGCTGCGTGTCGGACGACGGGGCGCGCGCGATCGGAACCGCGGCGCCCTCGATGCGCGTGCGCGGGAGCGCCTGCGGCGCGGAAGCCTGCACCCAGCTGACGAGCCCCTCGCGCACGTAGCAGCGCAGGTCGAACAGCGTCGGGGCGTCGACGGCGCTGGCGAGCGCACGCACCTGCACGAGCCCGCCCGTCGCCTGGGTCACCTGGAGCACACCGACCCGGTTGTCCCAGAGGTCGCTGACCTCGAGCAGCCGGACGAGCTCGGCACGCATCTCGTCGACCGGCACCGCCCAATCGACGTCGAGCTCGACCGTGCCGAGCAGGTTCGCCTCGCGCCGGGTCCAGTTCTGGAACGGCGTGGTCGTGAAGTAGGTGGACGGGACGATCAGGCGCCGGTCGTCCCAGAGGTGCACGACGACGTAGGTCATCGTGATCTCCTCGATGCGGCCCCACTCGGCGTCGACGATGACCACGTCGTCGACCCGGATGGCGTCGGTGAACGCGAGCTGCAGCCCGGCGAAGACGTTCGCGAGCGAGCTCTGCGCGGCCAAGCCGGCCACGATCGTGATCACCCCGGCCGAGGCGAACAGCGTCGCACCGGCCGCGCGTGCGTCGGGGAAGGTCATCAGGACGCCGGCCATCGCGGCGATCGCGAGGATCGCGACCGTCAGGCGGCGCAGCACGGTGATCTGGGTGCGGATCCGGCGCGCGTGACGGTTGTTGGGCACGTCCATCCGGAAGCGCGCCAGGGCGGCGTCCTCGACGACGAACGCAAGCGCGCCGATCAACCACGCCGCCGAGATGATCAGCGCGATCAGCAGCGCGTGCTCGGCCGCGATAACCCAGTCCGAGCTGTCGGTGGACAGCCGCAGCGCGATCCACACCGACACGACCACCAGCACCGCGCGCATCGGGCGCCGGACCTTGTGGATCACGTCCATCGCGAGGTTCGAGCGCCGGGCGGCGGATCGGACGACGGCCGAGATGAGGGTGGCGAGGACGAAAGCGACCGCGATGGCGGCGACGATCGCGCCGATCGGCACGATGACGTCCACGGTGTCGGTCGCGATCACTGCTGCAGGCATGCGGCCAGGGTAGGCGTCCGACCTGAGCGGGTAGACATCGCGTCCGTCGCAGCGGGCGTCAGAGTGGGTGCCCGGCGGGGTCGCAGCGGGCGTCAGTGCGGGGTCCGGCGGGGTCGCAGCGGGCGTCAGTGCGGGGTCCGGCGGGGTCGCAGCGGGCGTCGGCGCGCGCCGGCGCGACCCCGGCGCGACAATCCAAGAGACGGCCCCGCCGCCGCCGCCGTCCACCCCCGCCTCCCGAGGAGCCGCCCGTGAGCGCCGACCTGACCGCACCGCTCGCGGACCCGACGACGATCGTGCGCACCCCGCGCGTGTGCGTCCTGGCCGCGACGCCGCTGCTCACCGTCACGATCGAGGCAGGCAGCGCGGCCGGGCCCGGCGTAGCCGGCCCCGAGCACCCCGACGTGCACGTCCACCCCGGGGGGCAGGGGCTCTGGCTCGCGCGGATGGCGTACTCGCTGGGGGCCGAGGTGGTCGTCTGCGGCCCGTTCGGTGGCGAGACCGGGACGGTGATCGCCCACCTCGCCTCGCTCGAGAACCTGCAGGTGCGCGCGACCCGGTACAACGGCGGCAACGGCGCCTACGTGCACGACCGTCGCAACGGCCAGCGTCAGGTCATCGCGTCCATGCCCCCGCGCCGGCTCGACCGGCACGAGCTCGACGACCTGTACGGCACGGTGCTCGTCGAGGCGCTCGAGTCGGACGTGTGCGTGCTCACCGGGGCCGACCCGGCCGACGTCGTCCCGCCCGGGTTCTTCGGACGCCTCGCCGAGGACCTGCGCACCGCGGGCCGGACCGTGATCGCCGACGTGTCCGACGACACCGCCCGCGCGGTCGCCACCGGCTCGCCCGCGCTGCTCAAGATGAGCCACGAGGAGCTCATCGCCGGGGGGTTCTCGGCCGACGACGACGCCCGCTCGCTGCTCGACGCCGCGCGCCGGCTGGTCGACCGGGGTGTGGGTGCGGTCGTCGTCTCGCACGCCGCCGAGCCGGGGCTGCTCGTCACCGCCGACGCCGTGCTGGAGTTCGCCGTCCCCGCCGTCACGGCGGTCGACCACCGGGGCGCGGGGGACTCGATGACGGGAGGGATCGCGGTCGGCGTCGGGCGCGGGATGTCGATCGTCGACTCCGTGCGGCTCGGGGCGGCCGCCGGGGCCCTGAACGTCTCCCGGCGCGGCCTGGGCACCGGCCGCCGCGAGCAGATCGAACGCTTCTCCGACCAGGTCCGGGTCCGCGTGCTCGACACGGTCAGCTCGAACCGGGAGGAACCGTGAGAGTGCTGGTCACGAACGACGACGGCATCGACTCGCACGGCCTGGCCGTCCTGGCGCAGGTCGCCGTCGACGCCGGGTGCGACGTCATCGTCGCGGCGCCCGCGCGCGAGTCGTCGGGCACCAGCGCGTCGCTCGTCGGCGCCGAGCTCGACGGTCGGTTGATCATCGACGAGAAGGCGGCGCCCGGCCTGCCCGACCACGTGCCGTCGTACGCCGTGCGCGCCGCGCCCGGCCTGATCGCCTTCGTGGCCGCGCACGGCGGGTTCGGCCCAAAGCCCGACCTCGTGCTCAGCGGGGTCAACAAGGGTGCCAACACCGGTCACGCCGTGCTGCACTCGGGCACCGTCGGAGCGGCGCTCTCGGCCGTCACGCACGGCATTCGGGGCATGGCCGTGTCCCTCGCCGACGCCGACCCGCGGCACTGGGAGACCGCGGGCGTCGTCGTGCGCCCGCTGGTCGACTGGCTGCTCGCGTCCGCGCTCACCGACCGGGTGGTCAACGTGAACGTGCCCGACCGGCCCGTCGCCCAGGTGCGGGGGCTGCGGCGCGCGCCGCTCGCCGCGTTCGGCACCGTCCAGACCCGGATCCGCGAGGTGGCCCACGGCAACCTCATGCTCACCTACTCCGAGATCGAGCTCACGCGCGAGGTCGACACGGATGCGGGCCTGCTCGCGCGCGGGTGGGCCACGATCACGCTGCTGCGCACGGCGTGCGAGGACACCGAGACCGAGCTACCGGAGCTTCCGCACGGCCTCAGCTGACCTCCGCCCAGATGCGGGAGCAAGCACCGGCGACTAACTTCTTGTGGTCTCAACCACCCCGACCTAAGGAGCTCGATCCACCATGGCCATCGTCTCCGCCATCTTCGTCGGCGCCTTCATCGGTGCCCTCGGCCGCCTGTTCGCCCGCGGCCGGCAGAACATCTCGGTGCTCGTCACGATCATCGTCGGCATCATCGCGGCCCTGCTGGGCACCGCGCTGGCCCGCCTGCTCGGCGTGGCCGACACCTGGGGGATCGACTGGATCGAGCTCGCCATCCAGGTCGTCCTGGCCGTCGTCGGCGTGACGTTCGCCGCTCAGCTGCTCGGCAAGCGCACGTCCGCGTCAAGCTGAACTAAGACGACACCGCGACCGCGATCAGCAGCATCGTCACGAGAAACCCGGTGACGAGGTTGAGCCACAGGAAGCGCCGCCACCCGCGGTTGGCGCGCTCGCAGTCGTCGTCGCGCACCGACCAGAACGAGGCGGTGTTCACCGCGTAGGGCAGCGGCAGCACGGCGGCGAGCACGCCGGGCCACGGCACGAGGAGCAGCACGGCTGACGCGACCAGGTACGCCGCGGTCGCGGCGACCACCGTCGGGTGCGCCCCGAGCACGGTCGCGACCGAGGCGATCCGGCCCTCGCGGTCCGCCCGGACGTCCTGCACGGCGCCGAACGCGTGCGAGCCCATCCCCCAGGCGAAGAACGCGACCAGGACGGGCCATGCCGTGCGCGCCGACAGGTCGGTCCCCGTCAGCACGAGCGCGTAGAGCAGCGGGCCCACGAAGTGCATGGCCGAGGTCGCGGAGTCGATGACCGGACGTTCCTTGAACCGCAGCTTCGGCGCGGAGTACGCGATCACCAGGAAGACGACCAAGACGAGGGTGGCCGCCGCGGCGGCATCGCCGAGCGCGAACAGCCACACCAGCAGCGGGATGTTCGTCACCGCGCACGCCCACAGGATCCGCCGGTGCACGACGCGCGCCGTCGCCGGCTCCGCGAGCGCACCCTCGATCCCGCCCTTGCGGGGGTTGAGCAGGTCGGACGCGTAGTCGAACACGTCGTTGATGCCGTACATCAGCAGGTTGTAGGGGAACAGGAAGTAGATCGTGCCGACCACGAGCGCGGTGTCGATCCGCCCGCCCGTTGCAAGCAGGTAGCCGGCGGCGAACGGGTACGCGGTGTTGATCCAGGAGAACGGCCGGGACGCGGCGATGATCTGCTTCATCGCTCGGCCTTGCGGGCCTGCGCGGAGCGCGAGGCACGGTCGCGGAAGGTCGTCCACAGCGCCGGCATCAGCAGGGCCGCGACGAGCGCGTAGGCGAAGTCCTCGATCGGAGCGGCCCAGACCTTCACGCCCAGGATCTTGTCCGGCGCGTAGCTCACGAGGCCGGCCGTGATCATCGCCGAGTCGAACACCACCGTGAGCGCCACCATGATCACCGCGGTCCACACCAGCGGGCCGCGGCGCAGCCCGCGCAGGCGTGGCGCGAGCACCAGTGCCACCACCACGAGCACGACGAGGTTGAGGATCGCGTTGGTCATCGCGCGCCGCCCCCCGTCGCGCCAGACGGGGTCCGACCCGTGGCTCGAGCCGCTCGACGGTCCAGCGCGCACCACACGAGCAGCGCGTTGTAGCAGAGCAGCACCAGGAAGAACGCCTCCTCGACGGGCAGCTCGGGCGCGAGCACCAGCCCCGTCATGTACGGGTTCTCCCCGCGGGCGAAGATGCCCAGCGCGAGCCCCGCGACGTCCCACGCCAGGAAGAGCACGAGGCCGATCCCCAGGCACGCGAGCGTCCGGCGCCAGTCGGCCCAGAACGCGAGCCGGAAGCGCCGGTCGAGCACCGCCAGGCCGCCGAGCGAGACGAGCAGCGCACCGAGGTACGTCAGTCCGATCATCGAGCTTCCCGCGCCGCCGCCGGCCACGCGTCCGGTGCGCGCGAGGCGTCCAGGAAGCCGGGGCGCAGCGGCGTCGGCAGGGCGTGCGACGACGTCTCGCCGAGCAGCCGTTTGGCCACCAGCTCCGCGCTGATCAGGCACATCGGCAGGCCGACGCCGGGGATCGTGCCGCCGCCCACGTAGAGCAGGTTCGGCACCTTCGGTGACACGTTGCCCGGCCGGAACAGCGCGCTCTGGAGCAGGGTGTGCTCCATCCCGAGGGCGGTGCCGCGCCACGCGGAGAAGTCGTCGACGAAGTCGGACGGGCCGTAGACGCGGCGCGTGACCACGCGGTCGCGCAGGTCGGGCACGCCCGCCCAGCTACCCACCTGGTCGATGAACCGGTCCGCGTGCGCCTCGAGCGCGGCGCGCCCCTCGGCGCCCGCACCCAGCGACGGATCGGCCGGGAACGGCACGAGGATGAACAGGTTCTCGTGCCCGGGCGGGGCGGCGTCGGCGTCCGTGGCCGAGGTGCGCGAGACGTAGATCGACCCCTCCTGCGGCACCCGGAGGTCCTCGACCGGGCTCGTGGTGCCGTGACCGAGCAGGGCCTCGAAGTTGCCCGGCCAGTCGTTCGTGAAGAACAGCGAGTGGTGCGGCAGCTCGGGCAGCTCGCCGCGCACGCCGAGCATGATCAGCAGCGATGAGATCCCCGGCCCACGCTTCTCCCACGACTTCTCGGGCAGGTTGCAGTACGCCGGGTCGAGCAGCACCGTCTCGGTGTGGTGCAGGTCGGCACCGGAGACGACGACGTCGGCCGGCACCACCTCGCCCGTCGCGAGGCGCACGCCCCGGGCCAGGCCGGTGCGGCGAAGGGCGTGGGCGGTGCGCTTGGCGGGCTCGACCTCGATCGCGGTGACCTCGCACCCGGTGCGGATCTCGACGCCGGCCGCCACCGCGAGCCGCTCGATCGCCTGGATGATCGTGTACATCCCGCCGCGCGGGAAGCGGACGCCGTCGACCAGGTCGAGGTGGCTCATGAGCGTGTAGAGCCCGGGCACGCGGTACGGCGAGGAGCCGAGGAACACCGCGTGATAGCTCAGCACCTGCCGCAGGCGCGGATCCTGCACGGTGCGGGCGACCCGTTCGGCCAGCGTCTCGGACAGCAGCTGCCGCAGCTCCGGCAGGCGGCGCAGGATGTCGAGCCCGAGCACCTTGTCGGGGCGCGCGAAGGTCGTGTAGAGGAAGTGGTCGACGGCCATGCGGTACGCGTCGGTCGCGCTCGCCGCGTACTCGCGGATCCGCTCCCCGGCGCCCGGCTCGAGCGCGTCGAAGCGGGCCCAGTTGGCCTCGGCGTCCGCGCCGACGTCGAGCGTCCGCGCGGGTTCGCCCGGCGTCGGCTCGTAGAACACGCGGTAGGCGGGGTCGAGCCGCTCGAGGTCGAGGTGGTCCTCGATGTCCTCGCCGAACAGCGCGAAGAAGTGCGCGAACACCTCGGGCATGAAGTACCAGGACGGGCCGGTGTCGAACCGGAACCCGTCGATCTCGATCGTGCCGAACCGGCCGCCCAGGCGCTCGTGCCGCTCCAGCAGCGTGACGTGCGCCCCACCGCGGGCGAGCAGGGCCGCC
Source organism: Pengzhenrongella phosphoraccumulans (assembly GCF_045689905.1). Taxonomy (NCBI): domain Bacteria; kingdom Bacillati; phylum Actinomycetota; class Actinomycetes; order Micrococcales; genus Pengzhenrongella; species Pengzhenrongella phosphoraccumulans. The sequence continues at coordinate 1,658,256 of NZ_CP144210.1, forward strand.
GTGGCGAGCCCGCCGATCCCACCGCCGACGACGACGACGCGGCGCCCGTCGCCGTCCGCCGGTGCGTCGGTCAGGTCATCGGTCACGCGGTCGGTCAGGTCGTCGGTCATGCCGTGCCCCTCGTTGTTCGCGCCTCGTGGGCGATCTCACTGGCGATCTCATTGCCGACCGAGCGCGCGACGATCGCGAGCTTGATCGGTCCTGGCACCCGCACGCGCCGCGCGAGCAGCTCCGCGGGCTCCGTCGCGGCCAGCTCCGTGGTGAGCCGGTCGTACAGGCCGAGCGTCGAGGCCACGGCCCACCGCGCCCGCCGGGGCAACCCCGGCAGGGAGGCCCGCGCCGTGGCGATGTCCGCGGCGATCTCGGCGAGGATCGCGTCCAGGCTCGCCTGGTCGAGCGTGCTCGGCGTGACCCCGGGGAAGTAGCTGCGCCCGAGCTCGCCGTAGTCGGCACCGAGGTCGCGCAGGAAGTTGATCTTCTGGAACGCGGCTCCGAGCGCCTGGGCGCCGGCCCGCAGCCGTGCGTCGGGCACGGGGACCGGGTCGCCCGGGCGACGCACGGCGTCGAGGAACACGGCGAGGCACATCAACCCGATCACCTCCGCCGAACCGTAGACGTACCGCTCATAGCTCTCCTGGTCGTGCACCACGACCGTGAGGTCCATCCGCATCGAGGCGAAGAACGGGTCGATCTCCGGGTGGCCGATGCCGACCTGCGCCGCGGTCCGCGCGAACGCGTGCACCACGAGGTTCGTCGAGTACCCGGACTCCAGGGCGCGCGCGGTCTGCGCCTCGAGCTCGTCGAGCAGCGCGCCGGCGTCCGTGCCCCGCCGGGTGTCGACGATCTCGTCCGCGATGCGCACCAGCGCGTACACCGCTTCGATCCCGCGGCGGGCGCGCGCGCCCAGCAGCTTCGTGCCGAGTCCGAACGAGGTGGAGTACCCGGACAGCACGACGCCGCTCGCCCGCGCCGCTGTCTCGTCGTAGAGCGCGGCGCCCGTGTCTGGCGCCATCAGGCGTCCCGGCCGGCGAGGTCGTCGACGAGCGCGCACAGGTAGTCCGCCAGGTCGCGCGGCAGGTGCAGCTGAGCCGTCTGGCGGGCCGTGCGCGCGGCGCCCGCAGCGATCCCCCGCGTGCGGTCGAGCGCCCCGCTGTCAGCCATGACCGCCCGGACCCGAGCGGCGCCGTCGTCGTCCAGGTCGGGGTCCCCGACGTGCCGGTCGAGCACGGCCCGCCCCTCGGCGTCGGCCAGGAGGTAGCTGAGCCGCAACAGCTCGGTGCGCTTGCCCTCGCGGATGTCGGAAAGCACGGACTTGCCGGTCTGGTCCGGGTCGCCGAAGACGCCGAGCTCGTCGTCGATCAGCTGGAACGCGACGCCGAGGGTCGTGCCGAAGCGGTCGAGCTGCGCGCGGGAGGCCGCGTCAGCGCCCGCGAGGAGCCCACCGACCACCAGCGGCCCGCTGCACGTGTACGCGGCGGTCTTGAGCTCGGCGATGAGGATCGCGTCGACGTGCAGCGGGCCGGTGAGCTCCGCGGCGATGTCGAGCAGCTCCCCGCCGACGGTCGTCGTCACGCTGCGCACGAGCAGCCCGACCGCACCCAGCCGCAGTTCGGGGGCGATCGGCGCGCTCGCGACGAGGTCGAAGGCGCCCGTCAGGGCAAGGTCTCCGCCGAGCAGGGCAGCGGCCAGGACCTGGTCCTCGGCCGCCTTCCCGACGACGCCGGCCGCGGCCAGCTCCGCACGGCGCGCGCCAGCGAGGTTGGGCCGCCCGCGCCGCATCTCGTCGTGGTCGAGGACGTCGTCGTGCACCACCATCGCGGTGTGCAGCAGCTCCTGAGCGGCCGCGATCGGGGCGACGCCGTCGAGGTCGGTCCCCCCGAAGCCGAGGTAGGCGGCCAGCGTCAGGCGCGGGCGCAGCAGCTTGCCGCCACCGACCTGGTCCGCGAGCGCGGCCCACAGGGCGCCGTACGCCGGAGCCATCGCCTCGGCATCGCCGCGCCCCTGGCGCAGGTGGCGGTTCAAGACCGCCAGGGTCGTCTCCAGGCCCGCCTCGATGTCGAGCGCGAGCCGGTGGGCGGGCGTGGGCGGGACAGACCCGGCCGACGTCGTCGCGAGGTCGACGACGCCCGCACGGACGCCACTCGAGCTCACGGAGCGTGCTGCGTCGACCATCCCTAACCCCTGTCCCTGGCGAATGCTCAGCATACTGAGCAATTCCCGCGACGAAGAGTGGTTCCACCCTTTGCGTAAACTCCTCACCATGACATGGCTGGTGACTGGCGGGGCGGGGTACATCGGGTCGCACGTGGTGCGCGCGTTCGCGGAGGTCGGCCTGCAGACCGTCGTCCTGGACGACCTGTCGAGCGGTTTCGCCGAGTTCGTGCCGCCGGACGTGCCGTTCGTGCGGGGCTCGATCCTGGACACCGCGCTGGTGCGCCAGACGATCGCCGAGCACCAGATCACCGGCGTCGTGCACGTCGCGGGCTTCAAGTACGCCGGCGTGAGCGTGACCCGACCGCTCCATACCTACCAGCAGAACGTGACCGGCACGGTGTCCGTGCTCGAGGCGATGGCCGCCGAGGGCGTGGACGCGATGGTGTTCTCGTCGAGCGCCGCCACGTACGGCACCCCCCGCACCGACCTGGTGACGGAGGCGACCCAGACCGACCCGGAGTCGCCCTACGGCGAGAGCAAGCTCATCGGGGAGTGGCTGCTGCGCGACCAGGAGGTCGCCGTCGGGCTGCGGCACACGTCGCTGCGGTACTTCAACGTGGTCGGCTCGGGCACCCCGGAGCTGTTCGACACCAGCCCGCACAACCTGTTCCCGCTCGTGCTGGAGGCGCTCGTCGCCGGCCGCACGCCGCGGATCAACGGCACCGACTACGACACCCCCGACGGCACGTGCGTCCGGGACTACATCCACGTCGCCGACCTCGCGCTCTCGCACGTCGCGGCCGCCCAGACGCTCGCCGCGGGCAACCCCCTCGAGCCGGTCTACAACCTCGGCAGCGGCGACGGCATCTCGGTGCGCGAGATCATGACCGCGATGGCTGAGGTCACCGGGATCGAGTTCACCCCCGAGATCGGCCCGCGCCGCCCCGGCGACCCGGACCGCATCGTCGCCTCGGGCGAGCTCGCCGCGCGCGACCTCAACTGGAAGATGCGGCACACGCTGCGCGACATGGTCGCCAGCGCGTGGGAGGCCCGCCAGGCCAGCACGACGCCGACCCCCGCCTAGCTGCCGCCCCCGCCCAGCACCGGGCGGGACGCTGCATGCTCAGTTCGCGGGGAGGACGTCGCCCCGGAGCTCCGGCAGGCGCGTGGCCATCTCCTCGAGCACGGCTTCCGAGCCCGCGTAGATCCCGTCCGCCCGCGGCCAGTGCACGACGACGTCCGTGAAGCCGAGCGCGGCCGCTCGGGCCGTCCCCTCGGCGAGGGTGGCGTACGAGTCGAGGGAGTACACGGGCGCCCCGTCGAGGTTGAGGTACCGGTCGATCGTCCGCGGATCGCGATCGACGTCGGCCACCGCCGTCTCGAACTGGTCGACCATGGTCGCCAACCCCGCCCACCAGCGCTCCTGGGCCTGGGCGGGCGACGACGCGACGTCGTCGTCCGCGAACGTCGGGCCGAACGTGGTCCACCCTTGGCCGTACCGCGCCGCGAGAGCCATGGCGCGCGGGCCGTTGGCCGCGACCACGAACGGCACCCGCGGGCGCTGCACGCAGCCCGGGAACATCCGGGCGCCGTGCGCCTCGTAGAACTCCCCGACGTGCTCGGTGACCGGGCTCGTGAGGAGCAGGTCGAGCAGCGCGGTGAACTCGGCGAACCGCTTGGTGCGGTCGCGCGCGGTCTGCGCCGGGCCCATGACCTGCGAGTCGACCCCGGTCCCGCCCGCGCCGATCCCGAGCAGCAGGCGGCCGGAGCTGATGTCGTCGAGCCCCATGACGTCCTTCGCGAACGGCACCGGGTGGCGGTAGTTCGGGCTCGCGACCCAGGTGCCGAGCTTGATCCGCGTCGTGACCGCGGCGGCGGCCGCGAGCAGCGGCACCGTGGCGAACCACGGCTCGTCGACCAGCGTCCGCCAGGCGAGGTGGTCGTACGTCCACGCGTGGTCGAACCCGTACTCCTCGGCGCGTTGCCACTTCTCGCGTGCCACCGCCCACCGGTCCTGTGGCAGAAGCACGACCCCGAACCGAACCCCGCCTGAACCCATGCGCCCAAACTACCCGGGAGTGCAACGGGGGCTCGGGTCAGCTCCAGCCCAAGGCGTGGAGGCGGTCGTCGTCGATGCCGAAGTGGTGGGCGATCTCGTGGACCACAGTGATGAGGACCTCCTCGACCACCTCGGCCCTCGTCTCGCACATCGACAAGGTGGGCCGACGGAAGATCGTGATCCGGTCGGGCAGCGCCCCCATGGCCCACGAGTCGTCGCGCTCGGTCAGCGGAACGCCCTCGTACACGCCGAGCAGGTCCGGATCGTCGGCCGGCGGATCGTCCTCGACCAGCACCACGACGTTGTCCATCTGCGCCGCGAGCTCGCCGGGAATCTCGTCCAGCGCGTCCCGGACGGCGTCCTCAAAGTCACTGCGCGACATCGTCACCACGCCTTACATCCTGCCCTGCCCGGCCCCGCTTTGGTTCTCTCCAGAATCTGACCTATGATTTGCGAGGTCTCACGACGCCTCAGACGTCAGGGCGTTGTCTAGCCCCCATCGTCTAGCGGCCTAGGACCCCGCCCTTTCACGGCGGTAGCACGGGTTCGAATCCCGTTGGGGGTACGTACACGTACGAAAGTTGTTGGTTTTCCAGGTACCTTGTGTACACACAAGGCCCCGTAGCGCAGTTGGTTAGCGCGCCGCCCTGTCACGGCGGAGGTCGCGGGTTCGAGTCCCGTCGGGGTCGCTGACATGCGCCCGGTCCACAAGACCGGGCGCAGTCGTTGTGGCCATGTAGCTCAGTTGGTAGAGCGTCCGACTGAAAATCGGAAGGTCGGCGGTTCGAACCCGCCCGTGGCCACCAGTTCACAGCCCCGCCCGGATCCTCTGGCGGGGCTGTTGCGTTGTGCCCGACGGGCTGTTGCGTTGTGCCCGACGGGCGACACTCCGCCGAACCGGCCGCACGCCGCGCGCGCGCCCGACAGACTAGGTGCGGACGACAGAACCGACCCTGGGCCAGCGTCGAGGCGCTGACCTGGCTGCAACGATGATCAAAGGATGTGGTTGGCCGTGGACGACACTCAGTGGACGACGCCGGGCTCCGGGGGTCGCCCGTCCGTCGGGGAGCTCTTCAGCCGGTTGTCGGCGCAGACCTCCGACCTGGTGCGCGGCGAGATCGAGCTCGCCAAGGCAGAGATCTCCGCGAAGGCCAAGGCCAGCGGGATCGGCATCGGGCTGTTCGCCGGCGCCGGGGTGCTCGTCTTCTTCGCCGTCGGGGTGCTCATCACGACGGCGATCCTCGGCCTCGCCAACGTGGTGCCGGCCTGGCTCGCGGCCCTGATCGTCGCGATCGTGCTGCTCCTGCTCGCGGGGATCCTCGCGGCTGTCGGCAAGCGGTCGCTCGACAGCGCGTCGACGACCGTCCGCGCCGCCGAGAACGTCAACAAGGACGTCACCATGATCAAGAAGGGACTGCGCTCATGACGAGCCCCACGTCAGATGCCACGCCGAAGCCCACGCCGGCCCCGACCCCGGACGAGATCGAGGCGCGCCTCGAGCGCAACCGTGCCGACCTCGCCGCCACGATCGACGAGCTGACCGAGCGCCTCGATCCCCGCGTCCGGGTGACGGAGACCGTCACGCACGCCAAGCAGCTCGTTCACGACGCCGGCACGGATCCCAGCACGTCGTCCGCCGCCCGCAACCACGCCCGCAAGCTCCTCGGGCTGGGAGCGCTCGGCGTCGCCGGGGTCGTCACCCTGATCAGCGCGGTGGCTCGCCGGCGCTGACGCCCGCGCGGGCGAACGCCGGTCGCCGTCGGGCAGCGCCCCACTGGGTCAACGCGACCCCGGCGAGCACGACGACGCCCCCGACCGGCTCGTACCAGTGCAGGTCCTCGTGCAGCACGAGCACGCCGAGCGTGGTCGACACCAGTGGGATCACGTAGGTGACGCTCGCGGTGACGGTCGCGCCGGCGACCTCCATCACGCGCCAGTACAGGAGGAATGCCAGCCCCGTACCGCCGAGCCCGAGCGCCGCGAGCGCGAGCGCCGGGCCGAGCGCGACCGGCGCGACCAGCGGCGAGGACAGCGCGAACGGCGCGAGCAGCACCGTGCCGACGGCGAGCTGGACGGCGGGCAGCGTGACCGGCGACAGCCCGATCCCGGTGAGCCGACGGCGGCTCCAGGCGTTACCGAAGCCGTAGCAGAGCGTCGCGCCGACGAGCATGAGCCCGCCGAGCACGTCGATCGCCCCCGGGTTCCACACCCCGAGCAGCACCGCGATCCCGGCGAACCCCACCCCGATCCCGACCAGCTGCACCCGGTCGGGTCGCTCGTGCGGGATCAGGATCGCCACGAACATGGCGGTGAACAGCGGGGTCGTCGCGTTCACGAGCCCGGCGAGCACCGAGCTCACCCGCTGCTCGGCGAGCGCGAACAGCACGAACGGCCCCGCCGTCATCACGGCCCCGACGATCACGAGGTCCACGAGCCGTGCCCGGGAGATCCGCACACTCTCGCGGCGCACCACGACGATGACCACGAGCAGCGCGAAGCCGATCAGGATCCGCCCGAACGCGACCTGGGTCGGGGCGAACGACCGCAGCGCGATCGCGATGAACAGGAAGCTGCAGCCCCACAGCAGCGCGAGGACGAGGTAGGGACCGAGCCAGCCGCGGGTCGCGCCCGACGTCATCGGGCGTCGCTCGCCGCGACCCGGTCGGGTCCGACGACGGCGCCCTCGTGCGCGAGCAGGGCGCGCTTGGTCGCGAGCCCGTAGAAGTAGCCGCCGAGCCCGCCGCCGGTGCGCAGCACGCGGTGGCACGGGACGAACGGCGCGAGCCGGTTGCGGGCGCAGGCCCCGCCGGCCGCACGCACGGCCGCCGGGCGGCCCGCGCTGGCGGCGAGCTCCGCGTACGACGCCGTCCGCCCGGCCGGGATCGCGCGCATGGCGGTCCACACGGCCTGGAAGAAGGGCGCGCCCGGCTGCTCCGCCGGGATCGCATCCAGCGCGTCCACGTCGCCCGCCGCGTACCGCTGGACGGCCGCGACGACGGCGGCCAGCGACGGCTCCTGGGTCGCGTCCTCGAGGCTGAGCGTGCGCACGCCCCGCTCGCCGAGCTCGGCCGGGAGGCGGGCGATGGTGCGGTCGACGGACTCGAAGCCCGCGCCGCGCACGACGGCGTCCTCGGGGGTCACGACGACTGCGAGCGGCCCGGCCGGGGTCGGCACGGCCGTGGCGGTCAGGGGCAGGGTGTTCATCGGGGGGCTCCGGTCGAGGGCTGGCGGCCGTGCGTCCGGCCGCTCACCCGACATCCTCCCCCGAACTCGTCGCCGCCTGCTCGCGGTTTTCGGACGGGGCGCCCCCGGGTGCCCGGCCGGCCCATGCCGACCACAGGTGCTGGGCGGCATACCCGCGCCAGGGTCGCCACCCGGCCGCCCGGGCCGTCGCCGTCGCCACATCGACCGCCTGCCCGACGCCGCCCGGCAGCCCGGCCAGCGCCTTGCGCAGCACCAGGTCGCCGGCGGGGAAGACGTCCGGATCACCCAGGGCGCGCAGCGCGATGTAGTCCGCGGTCCACGGCCCGATGCCCGGCAGCGCGAGCAGCGCGACACGGACCTGGCCGCGGTCGGCGTCGGGCGCGAGCGACAGACCGCCCGCGACCGCCGCCGCGAGCCCGGCGAGCGTCGCGGCGCGGGACCCCGTCAGGCCGATCTCGCGCAACCGGTCGGGACCTGCCGCGGCGAGGGTCGCGGCGGACGGGAAGAGGAGCAGGCCCGGACCCGAACCACGCGAGCTGCTCTGCCCTGGGCCGCTCTGCACTGGGCCGCTCTGCTCCGAAGTGCCGCGCTCCGGAGTGCCGTGCGCAGCGACGAGGCGCCCGGCGAGGGTTCGGGCGCCCGCGACGGAGACCTGCTGGCCGAGCACGGCCCGGACCGCGAGCTCGAACGGGTCCGTCGTGCCCGGGATTCGCAGCCCGGGGCGGGCGGTCACGAGGGACGCCAGCCCGGGGTCCGACACGAGCGCGCCGTCGACGAGCTGCGGGTCGGCGTCCAGGTCCAACCAGCGTCGGAGCCGGACCACCACCCCCGCCAGGTCGGCGAGGTCGGCCAGCTGGAGCCGGGCGAGGATCTCCCCTGGCCCCCCGAAGGAGACCGTCACGCGGGCCGCTCCGCCGGGCGCGGCGAGCAATTTTGTGATTGCCGGGAGCCCTACTGCGCCGCCGGTGCCGGGTGCTCCGTCAACGAGCTCGAGGCCCGGGATCGCGCGGCCGGCGGTGTGGGCGAACCAGCTCGCGGCGTCGTACGGCAGCAGGTGGCGCAGGCGCAGCGTGAGCACGGCCCCGTCGACGGGTGTGCGCCCGCCATCGTCCCGGCCCGCTGGACCCGTCGGGTGGCGCCGCAGGCTCGACGGCGGCGCGCCGAACTCGGTCCGCATCACGTCGTTGAACTGCCGCAGGCTCGCGAACCCGGCCGCGAACGCGACGTCGATCATCGACAGCTCGGTCTGGTCGAGCAGCATGCGGGCGAGCTGCGCGCGGCGAGTACGCGCGAGCTGGAGCGGCGACGCACCGATCTCGGCGACCAGGACGCGGTGCAGGTGCCGCGGGCTGACGTGCAGGCGCAGCGCGAGACCCTCGACCCCGTCGGAGTCGATGGCTCCGTCTCCGATCGCCCGCAGCGCACGAGCGGCCAGGTCACCGCGGCTGTCCCAGTCCCGGGACCCGGGCAGCGCATCCGGTCGGCACCGGCGGCAGGCGCGGAACCCGGCGGCGACGGCGGCGGCCGCGGCGGGGTAGTACCGGCAGTTCTCCGGTCGGGGCGTCCGCGCCGGGCACGAGGGGCGGCAGTAGATGCCCGTCGAGAGCACCCCGACGAACAGCCGGCCGTCGAACCGGGGGTCTCGCCCGCTGATCGCGCGGTAGGCGGCGCGATCGTCTGGCCATGCGACGTGATGGTCGGACCAACCGGCCGAGGTGGGGGACAGTGTCACGTCCCTATTCTCAGGCTCGACCGGTGGCCCGGCTTGCGGTTTTCGGACACGGCAGCGAGGGCCGGGTCCGAGTCAGACTCCTATGGCTGACACCGGCGTCGGGGCGTGGCGCCCGGACGAAGATGAGTGTCAGGCGTCGAGCGGGCGCTGCTGGGGGATCCCGTTGAGAAGGTTGCGCACCTCGAGCTCGTGGTAGCGGCGGTGGCCGCCGAGGGTGCGGATCGAGGAGAGCTTGCCGGCCTTGGCCCAGCGCGTGACCGTCTTCGGGTCGACACGGAAGAGGGTCGCGACCTCCGACGGGGTGAGCAGGGACTCCGAGTCGGGGACGTGGGACGACATGTGTTTCTCCAGGTGATCAGGGGCCGCGCTGGGTTCGATCGGGTCACGACTCGAGCTACCAACGGGGGTTCCGGAAGTCCCGGAAGTGTCGCCCGGAGGAAAAGTCATACCTACAGGTGTACCAAATCCACCGATGTGGGGCAGGAGGACCTAGGTCCTAAGACCCCCCCCGAGGCGCCTGTGCGCGACCTGTGAGCCGTGGAAAAAACCGCTCTTACCGGGACAAAGACCCGCAGACAGGTGGTCTGTGGCGAATCCGAGCAAACCCCTGCCGCCGCACGTGTTCGCTTTCAGCGGAACTTTGTCCATTATGCGAGATGGCCGTCCTGCCGAGAACCGGCCACGGAGCAGATCCGGAGCGAAAACGCGCACCACTCGCGCGGTCCCACCGGCTGACGGCGATCGTCGGGCGCTGGCATCGCCCGAACTGACCCAGTCGGGCGACACCGGGGGCCCGACGCAGGGCGCCCGTCCGAGTCAGTGGTCGGAATAGCCGGGGACCATGTAAAGTTCACCAGGAACAGACATTTATCCAGCACCCCGGGGCCGCGCGTGTACGCACGAGCCAGCCCCGCTTCTACGTTAAGGGGGTCGGTGCCATGGGGCGCGGCCGTCAGAAGGCAAAGCAGACGAAGGTTGCTCGGGACCTGAAGTACTACAGTCCTGACACCAACTACCGAGCTCTCGAGCAAGAGCTCACGTCGCCGGGCCGTACCGATCTAGCGACCGGTACGCGGAGGCCTCCAGCAGACGCGAACGACGAGGTCGATCCCGACACGTATACGCGATGGGCCACGGACGAACGTTGATGTCCCCCCGGGTCGCCTCGTGCGACCCGGGTGCAGGCCTTCTCCCGCATCGGCTCCCCCAGACCCGGCCTCGTAGGCCGGGTCCTTCTTACGTCGTCCGGTAGGAGCCCGTCATGTGCACGGCCCCGCCGTGCACGCCCTTGGTCCCGCGCACGATGTGCGCGCCCACGCCGCCGTCGTCGACCCCGATGGTGCCGAGCACCCAGGCCGACAGCCCGCACGTAGCGAGATGACGCAGCGCGGCATCGACCCCGTCCGCACCGACGACGGCGACCATGCCGACGCCCAGGTTCAGCGTCGCCTCGAGGTCGCTCCATGGCACGCCGCCGAGCCCGCGCACGACGTCGAAGACTGCCGGGACGGTCCAGGTCGAACGGTCCACGGTCGCGGTCAGACCCACCGGGAGCACGCGGGCCAGGTTCGCGGCCAGCCCGCCACCGGTGATGTGGCTGTACGCGTGCACCTGCGCGGCAGCGTCCTGGGCCAGGCCGAGGAGATCGGCCGAGTACACGCGCGTCGGCACGAGCAGCTCCTCGCCGAGCGTGCGCCCGAACTCCGGCACGTCCCGGTCGAGCTTCCACCCGGCCACCTCGATGACCTTGCGGACGAGCGAGAAGCCGTTCGAGTGCAGCCCGGACGACGCGATCGCGACGACGACGTCGCCGTCGTGCACCTTGGCCGGACCGAGCAGGTCCGCGGCCTCGACGACGCCGACCGCCGCACCGGCCACGTCGTACTCGTCCGGGGCCAGCAGCCCGGGGTGCTCCGCCGTCTCGCCGCCCACGAGCGCGACGCCGGCGACCTCGCAGGCGGCGGCGATGCCGCGGACGATGTCGGCGATCCGCTCCGGGACCACCCGACCGCACGCGATGTAGTCGGTCATGACGAGCGGCGTGGCGCCGCACACCACGACGTCGTCGACCACCATGCCGACCAGGTCGAAGCCGATCGTGTCGTGGATGTCGAGCGCCTGCGCGATCGCGACCTTGGTGCCGACGCCGTCCGTCGAGGAGGCGAGCAGCGGCCGGTCATACGCCTTGAGCGAGCTCGCGTCGAAGAGCCCGGCGAAACCGCCGGCTCCGCCGAGCACCTGCGGTCCGTGCGTACGGGCGACGGCCGCCTTCATCAGCTCGACGGCGCGATCGCCCGCGGCGGTGTCGACGCCCGCGGCGGCGTAGGTGAGGCCGGCGCTCGAGGCGCCGTCGGGCACTGCGAAATCAGGCACTGCGGCGTCGGACGTGCGGTCGGCGCTCACGGCTGCTCGAGCGCGGTCGCGCCACCGGTCGTCGGCAGGAGCGTGCGCAGGCCGTCCTCGGGTGCCCCGAGCGGGAGCTCGCTCTGCTCGAGCAGATGCTTGCCGAGCGACGCCGAGGGTGGCAGCTCGATCGGGTACGAGCCGGTGAAGCACGCCGTGCACAGCTGGGCGACGGGCTGCTCAGTGGCGGCGACCATGCCCTCGAGCGAGATGTAGCCGAGCGAGTCCGCGCCGAGCGAGGCGCCGACCTCGGCCGGCGTGAGGCCGGTCGCGATCAGCTCGGCCCGCGAGGCGAAGTCGATGCCGTAGAAGCACGGCCACTTCACGGGCGGCGACGAGATGCGCACGTGCACCTCCGCGGCGCCGGCCTCGCGCAGCATCCGGATCAGGGCGCGCTGGGTGTTGCCACGCACGATCGAGTCATCGACGACAACGATCCGCTGGCCCCGGATGACCTCGCGCAGCGGGTTGAGCTTGAGCCGGATGCCGAGCTGGCGCAGCGTCTGGGACGGTTGGATGAACGTGCGTCCGACGTAGGCGTTCTTCGTCAGGCCCTGCGCGAACCGGATGCCGGACTCCGCGGCGTAGCCGACCGCGGCCGGCGTGCCGGACTCGGGGACCGGGATGACGATGTCGGCCTCGACCGGGAACTCCCGGGCCAGCTGGCGGCCCATCTCGACCCGCGAGGAGTGCACCGACCGGCCGGCGATCGACGTGTCTGGCCGCGCGAGGTAGACGTACTCGAAGACGCAGCCGGCGCGCTCGACCTTGGCGAACTTCTGGCTGCGCAGGCCGTCGGCGTCGACGCAGATGAGCTCGCCCGGATCGACCTCGCGCACGAACGATGCGCCGACGATGTCGAGCGCCGCGGTCTCGCTCGCGACGACCCAGCCGCGTTCGAGCCGACCGAGCACGAGCGGGTGCACACCCTGCGGGTCACGCGCGGCGTACAGCGTGTGCTCGTCCATGAAGACGAGCGAGAACGCGCCGCGCAGGCGCGGCAGGACCTCGAGCGCGGTCATCTCGAGGGTGTGGTCCGGATCGCCGGCGAGCAGCGCGGTCACGAGGGCGGTGTCGGTCGTGTTGCCGCGGGCGAGCTCGCCGCGCCGCTGCGCGCCGTACCGCTCGGCGACGAGGTCGACGAGCTCGGCGGTGTTCGTGAGGTTGCCGTTGTGGGCGAGGGCGATCGTGCCCCCGGCCGTCGCGCCGAGCGTGGGCTGCGCGTTCTCCCAGGTGCTCGCGCCGGTCGTGGAGTAGCGCGTGTGCCCGATCGCCAGGTAGCCGGTCAGCGCGTTGAGCGCCGTCTCGTCGAACACCTGGGACACGAGGCCCATGTCCTTGTAGACGAGCAGCTGCTCCCCGTTGGACGTGGCTATGCCGGCGGACTCCTGTCCGCGATGCTGCAGCGCGTACAGACCGAAGTACGCGAGCTTGGCCACCTCCTCGCCGGGTGCCCAGACGCCGAAGACCCCGCAGGCATCCTGCGGGCCCTTCTCGCCGGGTAGGAGGTCGTGTGAAAGAAGTCCGTCTCCGCGGGGGGCCACGGGTCAATGGTTGCACAGGCCGCCGGGCGGTCAGGAAAGGCGCCGCCGGGGACCCGTCAGCAGGGCCCTCGTCCGCAATGGCCCGTCCGCTAGGTCCCGTCAGGAGGAGGGGCCGTCCCCGGCTGCTCGGTCGACCCGGCGCTGACTCCGCCGGTCGGCAAGCACGGCGAGCCCTGCCCCCACGATCGCGCCCAGGACGGCGAGCGCGAGCGCGGTCAGCGCGATCACGGCCGACCGCGGCGAGCCCGGGCTCGCCGGCGTCAGCGCCGCCGCGAGCACACCGATCACCGCACCGAGCAGCACGCCGGTGCGGACGAACGCCGCGAACCTCGGCGCGTGCCGCACGACGGCAGCCTCGGCCACCGGCGTGCTCTCCCGCTCGGGCGTGCGCGCGACATCGTCGGCAGGGCGCCCGAGGTCGCCTGCCGGGCGCGCGACCCCGTGGGTGGCCGCTGCGTCGTGCGTTGCCGGGGTGCTGTCGGGCGTCGGGGCGGGATCCTGGCTGCTCACGTCGGCCAACGCTACGCGACGGCCCCCGCCCGCGACGGCCGCACCGACCTCCGGTTCGCGCCGTACCCCGTTCCTCCGCGCGGAGCATGCGGCAGGGGAGTCCGACGAAGCCGAACTGGCTTGCACACGAGCCTCACCAGCCACCCAGGTCACCCGCTCCGCGCGGACGGAAGTGAACCAGCGGGCTACTCGCGCCCGCCGTGGGGCGGGAGGTCGCGGTTCCGGGCGGCCTGGAGGGGCAGGTTCGCCGCCAGGTTCGCGCGGTCCCCCGAGGCGGAGACCTTCCCCTGCCCGACGGCGTCCGCCCAGCTCACCAGGCCGCACGCCAGCGCGAGCCAGGTCTGCGGGTCGGTCTCCACCACGTTCGGCGGCGTCCCGCGCGTGTGCCGCGGTCCCTCGATCGCCTGGACGGCACCGTCCGGCGGAACGCGCACCTCGACGGCGTGCCCAGGAGCCACGTCGGCCAGCTCCTCGAGCGTGAACCGCACGGCGGTGCGCACGGCCGCACGCGGCGCGCCCTCGGGATCCGCCCGCCACACGGCGAGTGCCGCGCGCCCGTCAGCGGGATCGGTACGGCGGCGGGGGGGCATGAGTCCAGGCTAAGCGCCCCACCGGTGAGGGGGCGCAGGGGACGCCCGTCAGGCGCGGGCGGCTCGGACGGCGGCGCGGACCATGCCGGCGTCGGTCTCGTCGTAGCTGCCGGTGCCGCCGCCCGGACCGGCCGGGCCCGGCTCGGTGACCGCACGGCGAGCCGAGAGGTGGACGGCGTCGATGCCGGTGACGAGCAGCGCGCCGATGTGCGGCGTCCGGATCCGGCCGCCGGCCATGATCTGCACGCGGCCCCCGGTCGCGAGCGCGTGCGCGGCGGCAACCTTGAGCCCGACCCGGCCGTCGATCGCGCGCGCCGCACCGCCCGAGGTGAGCACGCGCGTGACGCCGAGGTCGGCGAGCTGGTCGAGCGCGGTCAGCGGGGTCGCGACGACGTCGAACGCGCGGTGAAACGTCACAGTCGCGCCGTCCGCAGCCTCGACGAGCGCCCGGATCGCGTCCTCGTCCACGTCGCCGCAGCCCGTCAGCGCGCCGACGACGACGCCCGCCGCACCCGCGCGCACCGCGGCCCGCACGTCGCGGACCAGCACGTCGAGCTCGACGGCGTCGTAGGTGAACCCGCCCGGCCGCGTGCGGATGAGGGTGTGCACCGGCAACCCGATCGCCACGGCCGCCTCGATCAGCCCGATCGGGGGTGTGAGCCCACCCGTCTCGCCGAGGGCCACGCACAGCTCGACCCGGTCCGCGCCGGCAGCCTGCGCGATGCACACGCCGGCGATGTCCTGCACCGCGATCTCGATCTGGGGCTGCGGCACCAGGACCCAGGTCACGGTGTTGCGCGGCACGGCCTCTTCGGCCGAGCCGGGCGCGGCGACCTCGGCGCCCGCGTCGGCATCGGGTGCGCCGTAGGGCAGCGGAACCTCGCCGCGCGTCACGGCGAGGGGCACGTAGGCGGCCTCGGGCTCGGTCATGCCGGACACCCGTTCATCCGAAGTACCTCGGTAGCGTCGCGTCCGAGACCGCGCGCGCCTCGGCGAGCGGAACCGTGAACAGCCCGGTGATCTCGACGGCTGGCGCGGGCGCGTCGTCGTCGGCCATCGCCAGCGGGGTGTCGGCGGTGACGCCGAGCTTGAGCAGCGGGAAGCTGCGGGCGCCGCACAGGTCCTGGAACCGGACCTCCTCGGAGCGGGGCACGGCCACGATCGCACGCGCCGTCGACTCGGAGAACAGGGCCTCGAACGGCGTGACGCCGTCGCGGGCACACAGCGCGTCCAGGCTCACGCGCACGCCGGTGCGGAACCGCAGCGACGACTCGACGAGCGCCTGCGCGAGGCCGCCCTCCGACAGGTCGTGCGCGGCGTCGATGAGGTGGTCCCGCGAGGCGTTGATGAGGATCTCGGCCAGCGTGCGCTCGGCGGCCAGGTCGACGCGAGGCGGCACGCCGCCGAGGTGGGAGTGCGCGACGTCGGCCCAGGCCGAACCGTCGAGCTCGGCCCGCGTGACGCCGAGCAGATAGACCGTCAGACCCGCCGCGGTCCAGCCGGAGCTGGTCGCGCGCGCCACGTCGTCGAGCACGCCGAGGACGCCGACGACGGGGGTCGGGTGGATCGACGAGTCGATCTTGCCCGCCCCGCCGGTGCCGTTGTAGAGCGAGACGTTGCCGCCGGTGACCGGGATGCCGAGGAACTGGCAGCCGTCCGCCAGGCCGCGGACGGCCTCGGCGAACTGCCACATCGCGTCAGGGTCCTCCGGCGAACCGAAGTTCAGGCAGTCCGTGACCGCGAGTGGCCGCGCGCCGGTCGAGGCCACGTTGCGGTAGGACTCGGCGAGCGCGAGCTGCGCGCCGGTGTACGGGTCGAGCTTGGTGTAGCGACCGTTCGCATCGGTCGACAGCGCGACGCCGAGACCCGTGACCTCGTCGACGCGGACGACGCCGCCGTCGTCAGGCTGGGCGAGCTTGGTGTTGCCCTGGACGTAGCGGTCGTACTGGTCGGTCACCCAGGCCTTGGAGGCGAGGTTCGGCGAGGCGAGCAGCGCGAGCAGCGTGGCCCGCAGCTCGGCCGGGGTCTCCGGTCGCAGCAGGCCCGCGGCGTCGACGGTGTCGGCCGCGAGGCCGTCCTGCCAGGACGGGCGCGCGTAGGGGCGGTTGTAGACGGGGCCGTCGTGCGCGACCGTGCGCGGCGGCACGTCGACCACGGTTTCGCCCTTGAAGTCGATGACCAGGCGGCCGGTCTCGGTGACCTCACCGAGGATGGCGGTCTCGACGTCCCACTTGCGGGTGATCGCGAGGAACGCGTCGAGCAGGTCGGGGCGAACCACCGCCATCATGCGTTCCTGCGACTCGGACATGAGGATCTCCTCGGCGCGCAGCGACGGGTCGCGCAGCGGGACGAGGTCGAGGTCGACGTGCATGCCGCCGTCACCGGCGGACGCGAGCTCCGAGGTCGCGCACGACAGCCCGGCACCGCCGAGGTCCTGGATGCCCTCGACGACCTTGGCCGCGAACAGCTCCAGGCAGCACTCGATGAGCACCTTCTCCTGGAACGGGTCGCCAACCTGGACGCTGGGTCGCTTCGCGGCCGACTTCCCGTGCTCGTCGAAGGTCTCCGAGGCGAGGACCGAGACGCCGCCGATGCCGTCGCCGCCGGTGCGGGCGCCGAACAGGACGATCTTGTTGCCGACGCCGGACGCGTTCGCGAGGTGGATGTCCTCGTGCCGCATCGACCCGACGCACAGCGCGTTGACCAGCGGGTTGCCCTGGTACGACGGGTCGAACACGAGCTCGCCGCCGATGTTCGGCAGCCCGAGGCTGTTGCCGTACCCGCCGACGCCGGAGACGATCCCGTGCACGACGCGCGGGGTGTCCGGGTGGTCGATCGCGCCGAACCGCAGCTGGTCCATGACGGCGATCGGGCGCGCGCCCATGGCCATGATGTCGCGGACGATGCCGCCGACGCCGGTCGCGGCGCCCTGGTAGGGCTCGACGAAGCTCGGGTGGTTGTGGCTCTCGACCTTGAACGTCACGGCCCAGCCGTCACCGATGTCGACGACGCCAGCGTTCTCGCCGATGCCGACGAGCAGGTGCTCGCGCATGGCGTCGGTGGTCTTCTCGCCGAACTGGGCGAGGTGCACCTTGGACGACTTGTACGAGCAGTGCTCGGACCACATGACCGAGTACATCGCGAGCTCGGCGGCGGTGGGCCGTCGACCGAGGATGTCGCGGATGCGCTGGTACTCGTCGGGCTTGAGCCCGAGATCGGCCCAGGGCTGCGAAGCCTCGGGGGTCGACGTCGCGTGCGCAACTGTGTCGAGGAACGGGCGATCGGGTGCGGTGGTCATCGATTCCCTGCCGTGTGGTCTGCCGGAGACCGCCTCAGGTTACCGGCGCCGACGAGGTGCTGGATCGGGTGGTCGCCGGACCGGCCCGCTGACGACTTCTTGGGAATCTCTAGATCTCGTTTTGGTAGTCACTCGATCTCGATTTGGACATTCACTGACATCCGTGTGACCCTGCTCATATGAAAGCGCTTCCCACCAACGACGGTGACCCGAGATCGACGTCGTCGTCGACCCCGGTCGAAGCGGTTGTCACACCCTCGAACGTGACCATCTACGACGTCGCCCGCGCCGCCGGCGTCGGCATCGCCACCGTCTCCCGCGCCCTGCGCGGCTCCGCCCCGGTCGCCGACGCGACCCGCGCGAAGGTGCTGCGAGTCGTGGCCGAGCTCGGGTTCCGCCCGAGCTACCTCGGCACCTCGCTCGCCGAGAAGCGGCACGCCGCGGCCGGCATCCTCTTCCCCGACCTGTCCGGCCCGTACTACGCCGAGGTCGTCATGGGGCACGAGGAGGCCGCCTCGCGCCTGGGTCGCAGCGTCCTCATCCAGGCGACGAACGGCCGGCCCGACGCCGGCGCCGCGGCCCGCGAGCTCGCCGGCCGGGTCGACGGTCTCGTCGTCCTCGGGCGCACCGTGCCCGACGCGCTCGTCGAGGAGCTGCTGGCCGGGGGCCTGCCCGTGGTCCTGCTCGCCCGCCCGCCCGTCGGCAACGCCGACAGCCTGCGGGTCGACAACCTGACCGCGGCCCGCGCGCTCGGTGAGCACCTCGGCACGCACCACTTCGCGTCCGTCCGCTTCCTCGGCTCACCCGACGCGTCGCACGACGTCGCCGAACGCTGGGCCGGGATCTTCCAGGGCCTTGCCAAGTCCGACACCCGGCTCGACCTGACCCCGTGCAACCTCGACGTCGAGTCGGGCACGCGCGTGGCCCGGGACGTGCTCACCGGTCCCGACCGGCCGGACGCGCTCGTGTGCGCGAACGACGAGATCGCGCTCGGCGCCATCAGCTCGGCGGAGGAGCTCGGCCTCGTCGTCGGCGTCGACGTCGCGATCACCGGCTGGGACGACATCATGGCGGCCCGCCATGCCCGGCCTGGTCTCACCACCGTCCGCCAGCCCATGCGGCTGCTCGGAGCTCACGCGGCCGAGGTGCTCGACGAGCGCATCAGCCGAACCCGCACGACACCCCGGCACGAGGTCCTGCCCGCCGAACTGGTGGTCCGGTCGAGCTGTGGTGCACACCCCCAAGGAGACAGACGATGAGCAAGATTCTGCGCGTCAGCGTCGCCGCGCTCGCGGTGACCGCGACGCTGGCCATGAGCGGATGCGGGCGCAGCGACGCCGCACCCGCCGAGGACACCTCAGCCGCCCCGGTGGCTGAAGGAAAGGCCACCGGCGACATCACCGTCTGGGCGATGGGTACCGAGGGCGAGAAGCTCGGCGAGTTCGCGAAGGCGTTCACCGCCGAGAACCCCGACGCCAAGGTCACCGTCACCGCGATCCCCTGGGACTCCGCGCACGACAAGATCTCGACCGCGATCGCGGCCAACCAGACCCCCGACGTCTCGATGGTCGGCACGACCTGGATGGGTGAGTTCGCCTCCACCGACGCGCTCGACCCGACACCGGACTCGATCTCGCCCGACTCGTTCTTCCCGGGCGCCTGGGGCACCACCGTCGTCAACGACGTCGCCTACGGCATCCCGTGGTACGTCGAGACCCGCGTGCTCTACACCAACACCGCCGCCGCCGCGAAGGCCGGCGTGTCGCCCTCCCCGGCCACCTGGGACGAGCTGAAGACGTCCTCGGCCGCCATGCAGGCAGCCGGCGCGAAGTACGGCATCACCCTGCAGGCCGGCCAGACCGGCGCCTGGCAGACGTTCATGCCGTTCGTGTGGCAGGCCGGTGGCGAGATCCTCGGCACCGACGGCAAGCTCACGCTCGACACCCCGGAGTTCGTCGACGCGCTGAAGTTCTACCAGTCCTTCTTCACTGACGGCGTCGCCCCTGTGGACGTCCCCGTCGGCACGCTCGAGTCGTCGCTCATCTCCGGCGAGTTCGGCGCGATGGTGTCCGGCCCGTGGCACATCGGCATCCTCAACGACGCCGGGTACAAGGACTTCACGCTCTCCCCGCTGCCCAAGGGCGAGAAGCTCGCGTCCTTCATCGGTGGCAGCAACCTCGCCGTGTTCAAGAACGCCAAGAACCGTGACGGCGCCTGGAAGTTCATCGAGTGGCTGGGTCAGGCCGACACGCAGGCCGCCTGGTACGACGCCGTGAAGGACCTGCCGTCCGTCCCCGCAGCCTGGGAGACCGGCGCACTCGCCACCGACCCGCAGCTCAAGGTCTTCGGCACGCAGCTCGAGACCGCCGTCGCGCCGCCGTCGATCCCGAACTGGGAGCAGATCGCGACCGTGATCGACACCGAGCTCGAGAAGGTCACCCGGAGCGGGCTCGACCCGCAGGAAGCAGCCACTTCTATCCAGAAGCAGGCGGAGGCCATCGGGACCGGACTGTGATCCAGGATCCCCGAGACGAATTGAAGGTCGCGTAGCTCATGGCCACGACGATCCTCGCGAAGTCCCCCGCGCCGGCGCACAAGCCGGCGCGGGGGGCGGGTCCCGCACTTCGACGTTCGACGCCGCTGCGACGCCGCCGCAGCCTCGCCGCTTGGGGCTTTGCCGCCCCGTTCGTGCTGCTGTTCCTCGTCTTCACGGCGTGGCCGGTCATCTCGTCGCTCCTGATGAGCGTCACCGACATCAAGAGCCGCGATCTGCGCAACCCGTTCAACGTGAACTTCGTCGGGATCGACAACTTCTCGGCCGTCCTGCAGGACCCCCTGTTCTGGCAGGCCGCGCGCAACACCGGCTATTTCGTCGTCGTCGGTGTCCCGCTCGTCATGTTCATCTCGCTGATGGTCGCGATCGCCCTGAACACGGGCATCACGCGCCTGTCCGGGTTCTTCCGAGTCGGGTACTTCATGCCCGTCGTGACCTCGATCGTCGCGGTCGCGGTCGTGTGGCGCTTCCTGCTCAAGCCGGACAACGGCGTCATCAACGTGGTGCTCAGCTGGTTCGGGGTCGACGGACCCAACTGGCTCGGCGACCCGCGCTGGTCCATGCCCGCGATCATCATGATGGCGGTCTGGCGCAGCATGGGCACACTCATCGTCATCTTCCTCGCCGGCCTGCAAGGTGTGCCCGCTTCCCTGCACGAGGCGGCCGCGCTCGACGGCGCGAACGCGATGCAGCGCCTGCGCCTCATCACGGTCCCGATCATGCGGCCGACCCTGCTGTTCGGCGCGGTCCTCACCGGCATCGGGTACCTGCAGCTCTTCGAGGAGCCGCTCGTGATGACCAACGGCGGTGGGCCGCTGAACAGCACGATGTCGGTCTCCCTGTACATCTACCGGCAGTTCGGCTTCGGCAACTACGGCATCGCGTCCGCGATGAGCTACCTGCTCTTCCTCGCGATCGTGCTGCTCACGCTGCTCCAGTTCCGGCTGCTCAGCGAGCGCGACCCCCGGCCGCGCAAGAAGGCCCGGAAGGCGAGCCCCGCCGCTAGCCCCGCGAGCCCCACGACCGCACCCGAGGGGAGCACCCGATGAGCACCATGACCCACAAGGCGCCGGGCTCGACCTCGACCGCCGTCAAGCAGAACAAGACCCGCTCCATCGCCATCGGTGAGGCGCGTCCGCAGTGGTGGCTCTACCTGAGCCTCGGCATCGGCCTCGTGGTGATGCTCACGCCGTTCGTCTGGATGGTGCTGAGCGCGTTCAAGCCCGAGGCGGAGATCCGGGCGAACCCGCCGACCTGGTGGCCGCAGACCTTCACGCTCGAGAACTTCTCCGAGCTGTTCACGCGGCTGAACTTCCCCCAGTTCTTCACCAACTCGGCCGTCGTGGCCGTGCTCGTCACGCTCGGCAACCTGGTGTTCTGCTCGATGCTCGGCTACGCGTTCGCCAAGATCGACTTCTGGGGCCGCGACTGGCTGTTCCGGCTCGTGCTCGGCACGATGATGGTCCCCGGCATCGTCATGCTGGTCCCGCTGTTCGTGCTGGTCAGCCGACTCGGCCTGGTGAACTCCTACGCCGGCCTGATCCTGCCGTTCCTGGCGGGCCCGTTCGGGGTCTTCCTCATGCGGCAGTTCATCAGCGCACTGCCCGACGAGCTCATCGACGCCGGCCGGATCGACGGGGCGAGCGAGCTGCGCATCTTCGCGCAGATCATCATGCCGCTGTGCAAGCCCGCCCTGGCGACGCTCGGCATCCTCACGTTCCTCGGGTCGTGGAACAACTTCCTGTGGCCCCTGGTCGTCGCGAGCAGCGAGGACAAGTACACGCTCCCGGTCGCGCTCGCGCTGTACAGCACGGGCCAGAACGAGAACCACTACGGCCTGATGCTCGCGGGCGCCGTCGCCGTCGTCGCGCCCGTCCTGATCGTCTTCCTGTTCCTCCAGAAGCAGATCATCCAGGGGATCGCCACCTCCGGGATCAAGTGATCGCCAGCCACACGACGACCCACAAGCCCGCACCACGTGACGCGATCCGTCACGCCCGCTGGACCCAACCGAAGGACTCAACGATGAGATTCCGAAGTCTGCTCGCAGCCACCAGCGCCGCGTGCCTGCTGACCGCCTTCGCGGCGCCCGCCGTCGCGAGCACGCGGCACGAGGACCCGCGCCCGGCCGGCACGAGCCTGTCCCGCGCCGACCGCGCGGACCTCACGCGCTACGCCCGGGACACCTGGAAGTCGTTCGCCGCGATGACCGACCCGAAGACGGGCCTCCCGGCCGACAACATCGAGGGCGACCTCGACCCGACGTCGCGCTCCGGCTACACCTCGCCCACCAACATCGGCGCTTACATGTGGAGCACCGTCGTGGCCGAGGAGCTCGACCTCATCAGCTCCCGCGAGGCCAAGAAGCGGCTCAAGCAGACGCTCAGCACCCTGGCCGGCATGGAGCGGCACCAGCCGAGCGGCATGTTCTACAACTGGTACGACGAGGCGACGGGCGCGAAGCTCACCACCTTCCCGACCGGTGACCCGGTCGACCCGTTCCTGTCGAGCGTCGACAACGGCTGGTTCGCGGCGGCACTCATGGTCGTCAAGGCCTCCGAGCCGTCGCTGGCCGCGCAGGCGGAGTCGATCCTGGCGGGCATGGACTTCGGCGCGTTCTACGACCTCAACCAGTTCGGCGGCACGCGACCCGGCATGGTCTACGGCGGATTCTGGGCCGACAAGCCCGCCCAGACCGCCTGCCCGGGCACGCTCGCCGACGGCACAGCGGTGCAGTTCACCTGCAACCACTACGACATCCTCAACTCCGAGCCGCGCATCGTGACGTACATCGGCATCTCGCGCGGCCAGATCCCGGCCAACGCGTACTTCGCCACGAGCCGCACCTTCCCGGCCAGCTGCGACTGGTCCTGGCTCGAGACCCGCCCGGTCGGCGTCACCCAGCAGTACCTGGGCCTCGACGTCTTCGAGGGTGCTTTCACCTACCGCGGCATGAACATCGTCCCGACCTGGGGCGGCACCATGTTCGAGGAGCTCATGCCCGACCTGTTCGTCCCCGAGGCGAAGTGGGGCCCGAAGAGCTGGGGCCTGAACCACCCGCTCGCGGTCCGCGCGCAGATCGAGCACGGCATGGTCCAGGCCGACTACGGCTACTGGGGCTTCTCGCCCGCGAGCGACCCGTTCGCCAACTACCGCGAGTACGGCGTCGACGAGATCGGGATGAACCCCGAGGGCTACGCCTCCGACAAGGAGCGCACCAACGTCGACAACGGCTACGACGGCTGCCGCCCGGCCACCAACCCGACCCCGGTCTTCGGGGACGGCGTCGTGACCCCGCACGCCGCGTTCCTCGCCCTGCCGTACGCGCCGAGGGAGTCCCTGGACAACCTCAAGAACATCAAGACCGTCCTCGGGGCCTACGGACCCGGCGGCTTCTACGACTCGGTGGCGGTCCGCAGCAACACGCAGGCCAAGCGCTACTTGTCGCTCGACCAGGGCATCGTCATGGGCGCGCTCGGCAACGTGCTCGGCAAAGACATGCTCAAGACCGCGTTCAGCACCGGCGCGGTCGAGGCCACGGTCCGACCCCTCATCGCGATGGAGGAGTTCGGCTCCGGCTACGTCGATGGACGGCCGGTGAACCCCTGACCGAGTCCATCTCCGGCGGGCGGGCCCGCGGGGTGATCAATGGCGATCACCCCGCGGGCCTGCCTGCGCTCGACCCCGCTCCCCGGCCCGCGCGCCCCGCCGGCTGGTGGCGCCGCGCCGTCGTCTACCAGATCTACGTCCGCTCGTTCGCGGACTCGGACGGCGACGGGATCGGCGACCTCGCGGGGGTCACCGCGCACCTCGACGCCGTCGCCCGCCTCGGGGCCGACGCCGTCTGGCTCACCCCGTTCTACCCGTCGCCCCAGGCCGACCACGGCTACGACGTCGCCGACCACCGCGGCGTCGACCCCCTCTTCGGCGACCTCGCGGCGTTCGACGCGCTGGCCGCGCGCGCGCACGAGCTCGGCCTCGGCGTCGTGGTCGACCTCGTCCCCAACCACGTCTCCGACCAGCACCCCTGGTTCCGCGCGGCCGTGGCCTCCCCGCCCGGTTCGCCTGCCCGACGGCGGTTCCACGTGCGCCCCGGGCGCGGCCCGGCCGGCACGCTGCCGCCCACCGGGTGGGAGTCGATGTTCGGCGGCCCCGCCTGGACCCGCCTGCCCGACGGCGAGTGGTACCTCCACCTGTTCGCCCCCGAGCAGCCGGACCTCAACTGGACGAACGCCGCGGTCCGCGCTGACTTCGCCGCGACGCTCGAGTTCTGGGCCGCGCGCGGCGTGGACGGCTTCCGGGTCGACG
This sequence comes from Pengzhenrongella phosphoraccumulans, assembly GCF_045689905.1. Taxonomy (NCBI): domain Bacteria; kingdom Bacillati; phylum Actinomycetota; class Actinomycetes; order Micrococcales; genus Pengzhenrongella; species Pengzhenrongella phosphoraccumulans. The sequence goes on from NZ_CP144210.1 coordinate 1,682,612, forward strand.
TCGCAGGCGGCCTCGCGAAGGACCCGACCTACAGCGAGGTGCGCCGCCTCCCGGCGCGGTCGACCCCGACCGCGATGCTCCCCGACGCCGAGCTCCCCGACGCCCTGCACCCGGACGCCGTCGTCCCCGAGCTCGAGCACCCGCACTGGGACCGGTCCGAGGTGCACGAGATCTACCGGTCCTGGCGGCGGGTGCTCGACGCCGCCGGACCCGACCTGTTCGCGGTCGCCGAGGCGTGGGGCCGTCCCGAGCGGACCGCGGCCTTCGCTCGCCCCGACGAGCTCGGGCAGGCGTTCGCGTTCCCGCTGCTGGGCGTGACCTGGTCCGCGGCAGCGATCCGGCGCGAGATCACCGCGCAGCTGACGGCCCACGGCGCCGTCGGGGCGCTGCCCGCCTGGGTCCTGGGCAACCACGACTCCGCACGTGTTGCCACCCGGCGCGGACCCGGCGCGGCGCTCGCGCTGCACCTGTTCCTGCTCGCCATGCCGGGCGCGTTCTACCTGTACGCCGGCGACGAGCTCGGCCTGCCCGAGGTCGACGTGCCCCGCGCCGACTGGCAGGACCCGCAGGCGGTGCGCACCGGCGGCCGCCTGCCGAGCCGCGACGGCGCGCGCATCCCACTGCCGTGGACCGCCGAGTCACCCGGCTACGGCTTCACGACCGGAACCCCGTGGCTGCCGACCCCGACCGGTTGGGGCGCCCGAGCGCGCTCCCGCCAGGAGGCGGACGCCGACTCCCCCTGGTCCGTGCTGCACCGCGCCCTCACGGTCCGCCGCGGGCTCTGGACCCCGACCGACGCCGCCCAGCCCGCCGCCGCCCAGCCAGCCGCCGACCGGCCGCCGTCCGACGCCCTTGAGTGGTTGCCGTCCCCGCCCGGGACACTCGTCGTGCGCCGCGGGGATGCCGTCGTCGTGCTCAACGCGTCCAAACGCACCTGGCCGCTGGCCCGTCTGCTGCCGGGCGCGGTCCGGGCGGACGTCGCGGCGTCGTCCGGCCCCCTGCCCGCCGGGTCGCCCTCTTCACCCGAGTCGCCCGAGTCGCCCGAGTCGCCCGAGTCGTTGGATGCCGTTCTGGTGCCCCCGGCGACGACCGCCTGGCTCCACGCGGCCAGCCGCGTCCCGTCCGCGCGGAGCATGTGACCCGAGGGGCGTCAGTCGCCTGCCGGACGCAACAGATCGCCCCGGCAGCTCCAGGCGTCACCTGCTCCGCGCGGACGGGATCAGCATCGACGTGATCGCCGTCGACGTGATCGCCGTCGACGGAGGTGGCGTCGCCTTGCGGGTGGTGTCACGGTGTTGAAATGGTCCGACCACGCGTCGTCACGTACAACCTCGCCTCGGTCGACGGGCGCCTGACCATCGCGCCCGGCGTCAGCCTGCTGACCGGCGACGCCCGTTGGACGGCGCTGACCGCCGACATCGGCGACCCCTACGAGTGGGCGCGCGCGCAGCACGACCCCGAGGTCCTCCTCGAGGGCAGCGGCTCCTTCGTGCCCGACGACGACGCCCCGTACCCCGGCAGCAGCCGCAGCGGGGACGGCGCGGCCGCGATGGGCGAGCACTTCCTCCCGGACGCGGTGACCACGGCCACGGGGCGGCGCTGGTTCACGGTGGTCGACGGGCGCGGGCGGGTCGACCTGACCTTCACCGAGTGGCCGGACCCGGCGTGGGCCGGTTGGCATGCGCTCGTCCTGACCAGCCTTGCGGCCCCCGCGGAGCACCTCGCACTGCTGCGCGAACGCGGGATCCCCTACCTCGTCGTCGGCGCCGGGCCGGTGGACCTGCCGGCGGCGATGGACCTGCTCGCCGAGCGGCTCGGCGTCCGCACGGTCGTGTGCACGGGCGGCGGCCGGCTCGGCGGGGCCCTGCTGCGCGCGGGGCTGGTCGACGAGGTCGACGTCGACCTGCTGCCGGCCCTGATCGGCGGCCGCGGAACTCCGGCCCTGTTCGACGCACCCCCGCTCGGCCCCGACGAATCGCCGGTCGGGCTCGATCTGCTGAGCGCGGACCTGGAGGCCGGGGGCCGGCTCCGGCTGCGCTACTCGGTGCGCCGGCCCGAGGGGCCCACGCCCTGACGATGGGCCGCTGCCGGCAGATTCCGTTTCGTCCTGCTATGTCCACCGTGCAGCCCTAGCATCGGCCCATGGACCCGATGACGATCGCGAGCCTGATTCTCCCGATGCTGCTCGTGGCCGTCTCGGTCACGATCGTCGTGCTGGCGGTGTACTGGGTGATCCGCCGCGCGGTGCGCGACGGGATCCGGGACGCCCAAGCCCCGATCGCCGAACTGGCGACCGGGGCCGAGGACGTCCGCTAGCTCTGCGATCCGAGCTCAGCTCCTTGAGCTCAGAGCCCGCAGCTCACGCCACCGCGGGCCGGCTCTTCTTCTCGCGCAGCGCCGACTTCTCCGCCACGGGCGCGTCCCCCGAGGCGCGCTGCGCCCGGTAGTACGCCCGTGCCTCATCCTGCCGCTCGCGCTCGGCCCCGCTCGCGATCGGTGCCCGCACGTGCTCGGGTCCGTAGCCGAACGCGTCCACGAGGTCCTGCGCGTGCGGCCGCAGCCGCGTGAGCAGCCGGGAGATGTACGACGTCACGGTCCGGGCACGCCCTGCGGAGAGCCGGCCGTTGATCAGGTACCAGGCCAGGTTCCGCTCGATGATGCTCAGCCCGAACAGGTCCCGCACCCAGGTGAGCACCTGACGCGTGCCCGGGTCCTCGATGCGCTCGAGCGCGGCGGTGAACGCCTGCCACTGCACCAGCTCGGCGTGCGCTCGCGCGGCCTCGATGAGCTCGTGCTGGTGCGCGTTGAACAGCGCGGCCGCCTCGACGCGCGACGACCTCGTCGCCGGGCGCAGCGCCACCGCCACCTCCGCGACCATCGCCTCGACGCGGTCGGTCAGCAGCTCGCGCTGGGTCTCGGCGTCGCGCAACTGACCGGCCGACCGGCGCACGTTGCCGCCGTCGGCCAGGGTCTGGACCGCGCGCAGCAGCGGCGTGCGGTGCAGGGCGGCGTCCGCGGCGCGGGTCGCCACGTAGCGCGCCACCCCGCCGGCGTCGACGCCGACGAACTCGCGCGCATAGTCGGCGAGCAGCCGCTTGGCCACGAGCTGGAGCAGCACGGTGTTGTCGCCCTCGAACGTGACGAACACGTCGAGGTCGGCGCGCAGCGACACGAGGCGGTTCTCGGCGAGGAAGCCCGCCCCGCCACAGGCCTCGCGGGCGGTCTGCAGGGTGGTGAGCGCGTGCCACGTCGACATCGGCTTGAGCGCCGCGGCGAGTGTCTCGAGGTCCTCGCGGTCCTCCTCGCTGTCCGCGGCCCCGGAGAAGACGGCGTCGAACTTGTCGAGGAGCGTGTCGTGCGCGAAGTGCCCGGCGTAGGTCTCGGCGAGCAGCGGGAGCAGGCGGCGCTGGTGCTCGGCGTAGTCGAGCAGCACGACCTCCTCGGTGTCCGAGCCACCGGCGAACTGACGACGCTGGTTGCCGTAGGTGATCGCGATGACCAGGGCGAGCTTGCTCACGTTGACGGCGGCGCCGTCGAGCGAGACGCGGCCCTGCACGAGCGTGCCGAGCATCGTGAAGAACCGCCGGCCCGGGCTCGCGATCGGCGAGCTGTAGGTGCCGTCGGGAGCGACGTCGCCGTAGCGGTTGAGCAGGTTGGCCCGCGGCACGCGCACGTGGTCGAAGTGCAGCCGGCCGTTGTCGATCCCGTTCAGCCCGCCCTTGATCCCGTCGTCCTCGCCGCCGATCCCGGGCAGGAACTCCATGGTCGCGGGGTCGCGCAGCGGCACGTAGAACGCGTGCACGCCGTGGTTGACCCCGCCCGTGATGAGCTGGGCGAACAGCACGCAGGCCGTGCCGTGCAGGCCGGCGTTGCCGAGGTAGTCCTTCCAGGCCGCGCGGAACGGGGTGTGGACCACGAACTCCTGCGTCGCGACGTCGTACTGCGCGGTCGTGGCGATGCTGGCGACGTCGGAGCCGTGGCCGATCTCGGTCATGGCGAACGCCCCGGGAACCTCGACCGACATCGCGCCCGGCAGGTACCGCTGGTGGTGCTCCGCGGTCCCCAGGTGCAGGATCGCGGAGGCGAACAGGCCCCACTGGACCCCTGCCTTGATCTGCAGGGACGGGTCGGCGGCGACCAGCTCCTCGAACCGCGCCAGGCTGCCGCCGTGGTCGTCGGCGCCGCCGAACTCGGCCGGGAACGCACGCAGCACGTCGCCCTCGACGGCGAGCGTCTGCACCTGGGTCAGAACGCGTGCCCGGTGCTCCGCCACGGACAGGCCCTCGATGCGGGCGAACCGCGGGTCGCCGGCGAACACGCGCGCCTCGCGGCGCACGTCGGCGTACTTGCCAAGAAGGAGGTTCTCCAGCCGCGCGACGTCGATGGCGGCGGCCGGACCCGTGGCCGGAAGGGTGGCGGGGTGCTCGTTCATGGTGCTCATCAGGTCTCCTGTGCGGGTGAGGTCGAGGGACTGGGGGTGGTGGTGCTGGATGTGGCAGTACTGGGTGGTGCGACAGCGACTGAGGTGAGTTCGGGAACGTCGTCGTGCAGGGTGAGGGCGCGGCCCCGCGCGAGGAACCCGACGGGACCGGCCCAGAGCCACGCGGCGACCTGGGCGGTGAGCTCCGTGCGGGTCAGCGCGTCGGGCTCTGCGCCGTGGCGCAGCCAGCGCTCGCCCGCGCCGCGGACGAACCCGACCGCGCCGGAGGCCCATGTCTCGGCCATGACCTGGCTCGCGGGACCGGCAGGCGAGCCGGCGTCGGTCAGCGCGTGCGCGAACGGGGCGGCCACGAGGTCGGTCACCGCGTCGAGGAAGCGCCCGAGCGGCGACCCCGACTCGAGCGATCCCTCCCGGGTGACGAAGAAGTAGACGTTCGGCGAGCTTTCGATCATCTCGAGGTAGACCCCGACCATCGCCCGCAGCCCGTCCCGAGGGGTGGCCGAGGCCCGCAGCGCGCCCTCGAGCGCCCCCTGGATCTGGAGCACGACGGACTCGGCGACGGCGATCTGCAGCCCGAGCTTGTCGCTGAAGTAGCGGTAGACGATCGACTTCGACGTGTTGGCGGCCGCCGCGATCTCGTCCATCGACACGTCCGGGCCGCGTTGGTGCACGACCTTGCGGGCGATGCGCACGAGCTCGGCCCGGCGCGCCTCGCGGTGATCGACCCACCGCGTGGACCGGCCGTCGACGGACTCGCCCGGCAGGGGAAGCGGGGGGCCCATTCCCGACGAAGGACCTGTGATTTGGCTCACGAAACGGACAGTATCAGGTACTGTCGGTTCCGGACACATATCACAGGGGGTTCGGCCGGTCTGGGCCGGAGGTCCCGGGGGTGCGTCCCGGGAGTCCCCATTCCACGAGGAACCACGGCTGGATTGCGCAACCGACCGACACCACTGAAACGACTACGCGAGAGGAACTGCCATGGCGGCATCTCCCACGAACTCCCCCGACACCCGCACGACCCCGACGGTGCGACGCGCCGTCGTCGTCGGCGGGAACCGGATCCCGTTCGCCCGAGCAGGCGGGCCGTATGCGAACGCGAGCAACCAGGACATGCTCACCGCGGTCCTCGACGGGCTCGTGGCGCGGTTCGCTCTGCAGGGTGAACGGATCGGCTCGGTCGCGGCGGGCGCGGTGCTCAAGCACTCGCAGGACTTCAACCTGACCCGCGAATCGGTGCTCGGCTCGGCACTGTCGCCCGAGACCCCGGCCTACGACGTGCAGCAGGCGTGCGCGACCGGGCTCGAGACCGTCATCGGGCTGGCGAACAAGATCCGCCTCGGCCAGCTCGACTCGGCCATCGCGGCCGGGGTCGACACGACGTCGGACGCGCCGATCGCCGTGAGCGACAAGCTGCGCCGCGCGCTCCTGCAGCTGTCCCGCGCGCGCACGGCGGGCCAGAAGCTCAAGGCCGTCGCCTCGATCCGCCCGAAGGACCTCGCGCCCGCACCGCCACGGATAGTCGAGCCGCGGACCGGCCTCACCATGGGCGAGCACCAGGCCCTGACGACCGCCGAGTGGGGCATCACGCGTGAGGCGCAGGACACGCTCGCGCTCGCCAGCCACGTCCGGCTCGCGGCCGCGTACGAGGCCGGGTTCTTCGACGACCTCGTGACCCCGTACCGGGGCCTGACGCGGGACCAGAACCTGCGCGCGGACAGCTCGCTCGAGAAGCTCGGCAAGCTCGCGCCGTCGTTCGGCGTGAAGCTCGAGACGCCGGCCACCATGACCGCGGGGAACTCCACCCCACTGTCCGACGGCGCGTCCGCCGTCCTGCTGGCCTCGGACGAGTGGGCCGCGGAGCACGACCTGCCGGTGCTCGCCGTCGTCGTCGACGCCGAGGCGGCCGCGGTGGACTACGCGCACGGCAAGGACGGGCTCCTCATGGCGCCGGTCTTCGCGGTGCCGCGACTGCTCGCCCGCAACAACCTCACGCTCGACGACTTCGACTTCGTCGAGATCCACGAGGCGTTCGCCTCGACCGTCCTGTGCGCGCTCGCGGCATGGGAGGACGACGAGTTCTGCAAGGCCCGGCTCGGGCTGACCGGCGCGCTCGGTTCCGTCGACCGCGACCGGCTCAACGTGACCGGCTCGTCGCTCGCCGCCGGGCACCCGTTCGCCGCGACCGGCGGGCGCCTCGTCGCGACCGCGGCGAAGCTCGTGGCCGACCGCAAGGCGTCCCTCGCCGGCACGACCGACGCGGACCGCCCGGTCCGCGCCCTGATCTCCGTCTGCGCCGCTGGCGGCCTGGGCGTCACAGTCATCCTGGAGGCGGCGTGACCGACACCTATCTGAACCTCGTCAACTCGGGGTTCACGAAGAAGCTCGCCAAGCAGCTCGGTCTGCCCCGCCCCGTGCCGCTGACGCGGTACCGCCCCGGGCAGCCGCTCGTGAGCGGACCCGTGCTCGTGCTCGCGGCCGAGAGCAGCGCCAAGGAGGCGGACGCCGTCGCGCAGAGCCTGGTCGGCTGGGACCTCGACGTGCGCCGGCACGCGTTGCCGGGCGACCGGTTCGGCGCCGTCGTGCTGGTGCTCACGGAGATCGCTCACCCGGACGAGCTGTCCGCGCCGGTGCTCGAGGCGGGGGCCGTCCTGCGCTCGCTCGCCCGCGGCGCCCGCGTCGTCACGCTCTCCCGCGTGGCGACGGCCGACGACGCCCCGGCCGTCGCGGCCGCCCGGCAGGGGGTGGACGGGCTGCTGCGCTCGCTCGCCAAGGAGCTGCGCGGCGGGGCGACCGGCAACGGAGTACAGCTCGCGGGCGGGGTCGGCATCGATGCGCCGTCCGCGGTCGGCGCGCTGCGGTTCTTCCTATCGGCCCGGTCCGCCTACGTCGACGGGCAGCTGCTGACCGTCGACACCTCCGCCGGCACGGTGCCCGCGGACTGGGACCGCCCGCTGGCCGGCCGGGTCGCCGTCGTCACCGGGGCGGCGCGCGGGATCGGCGCGGCGATCGCCGAGACGATCGCGCGGGACGGCGCGACGGTGATCGTCGTCGACGTGCCCGCAGCCGGCGAGGCGCTCGCCCGGGTCGCCAACCGGATCCACGGCACAGCCGTCCAGCTCGACATCACGGCGCCCGACGCCGGCGAGCGGATCCTCGCGCTGGCGCTGAAGCGGTACGGCGCGCTCGACATCGTCGTGCACAACGCCGGGATCCTGCGCGACAAGCTGCTCGTGAACATGACGCCCGAGAAGTGGGACGCCGTGCTCGCGGTCAACGTGGCCTCCCAGCTGCGGATGAACGAGCAGCTGCTCGTCTCGGGGGAGTTCACGCGCGCGCCGCGGATCGTCTCGCTCGCCTCGACCAGCGGGATCGCGGGCAACCGGGGGCAGACGAACTACGGCGCGTCCAAGGGCGGCGTCATCGGCATGGTGCGCGCCACCGCGCCGCTGCTCACGGCCTTCGGCGGGACGGCGAACGCCGTCGCACCCGGGTTCATCGAGACCGACATGACCGCGAAGATCCCGTTCGCATCCCGGGAGATCGCCCGGCGGGCGAACTCGCTCCAGCAGGGCGGGCAGCCGATCGACGTCGCCGAGGCGGTGGCGTTCTTCGCCTCACCGGCCGCGGGGGGCGTCGTCGGGCGCGTGCTGCGGGTGTGCGGGCAGAACCTGGTCGGCGCATGAGGGCGCCCGAGACACGGGCGGGGGTCGCGCTGCCGAAGACGGAGCGTGGCCCGGGCGGGGCGTCCCGCGCTGGTTCGTCCCGCGCAGGTTCGTCCCGCGCTGGTTCGTCCCGCGCAGGGGCGACCCTGACCGGGACGCCCGACGTCGGGCCGGAGTCCGGGCGGGTCGAGGTCACGCTCGCCACCGTCCCCGGGCTCGGCGGGCTCTACGCGCGCGGCGTCGCCGGCTCGGCCCGGATCGCGGTCGCGACCCGCCTCGGCCGGGCGGTCGACGCCCTGCCCGACGTCGTCTACGTCGCGCACGGCGTGCGCGCGGACCCGGGCCACCTCACCGCGTACCAACACCTGCTCGGCGAGAGCGCGTCCGACGTGCTGCCGGCCGGGTTCGTGCACGTGCTGGCGTTCCCCGTCGCGACGGCGTTGATGGTGCGCGGGGACTTCCCGCTGCCACTCGCCGGCATGGTGCACCTGGAGAACCGCGTCGAGCAGTTCGGCCCGATCTCGCTCGGGGAGGAGCTCGACGTGCGGGCGTACGCGCGTGACCTGCGCGCCCACCGCGCCGGGACCCAGGTCGAGCTGGTCACCGAGGTTCGCGTGCCCGGCGGGTCACGCGGCGGCGAGCTCGCCTGGCGCGGCACGTCGACCTACTTGGCGAAGGGCACCCATCTCCGCCCGGACGAGCTGGGCGATGGGCAGACGGTGGGCGAGGACCAGAGCTCCCCCGCCGGCGACGCAGGATCCGAGGGCGGACGCACCGCGGGCCGCCGCGGGTCGGACCCGTGGACTCCGCCGGTTCCGACCGCGCAATGGCGGTTGGCCGGGGACGTCGGGCGACGGTACGCCACGGTGTCCGGCGACCGGAACCCGATCCACCTCTCAGCCCTGACCGCGAAGGCGCTCGGGTTCCCCCGCGCCATCGCGCACGGGATGTACACCGCGTCGCGCGCGCTGGCCGGCGTCGGCCCGGCGCGGACGGAGGCGTTCACCTGGACGGTGGAGTTCGCCAGCCCGGTGCTCCTGCCCGGAACGGTCACGGTCCGCATAGCGGCCGCCGACAAGGGCGCCCCCGGCTACTCGTACGCGGCTTGGAACGCCGGTTCGTCGAAACTCCACCTCACGGGAAAGGTAACCCCCCTCTAAACCCCGCCGTGCCCCGCGAACTCGGAGGTTTCCGGCGAGCTAGGACACCCGGGTGTCCTAGCTCGAGCCGAACCTCCGAGTTCGCGGGGCCTGGGGGCGTGGGAGGGTGGGGCGTGAAACGGCGCATCGGACATGTGGAACTCCCGGAGCTCACCTCGTTCTCGGGGGAGCTCGAGGCCGACGGCGACTATGACAGCGTCGAGCTGCTCAACCTCGACCTCAGCGGTCAGAACGCGGAGAACTCCCGCTTCCTCGGCTGCCGGCTCGCGGGCTGCGTGCTCGATGACGTCGCGCTCACCCGCGCGCAGCTCGCCGACTGCGTGCTGACCGAGCTCCGCGCGCACACGCTGGACGCCATCGACTCGGCGTGGCGCGACGTCGCCGTCACGGACTGCCGGCTGGGCGCCGTGACGGCCTACGGCACGCACCTCACCCGCGTACGGATCACGGGCGGCAAGCTCGACTACGTGAACCTGCGCGACGGCGCGCTCACCGACGTGGTGTTCGAGGACTGCGTGATCGGCGAGCTCGACCTGATCGGCGCCCGCCTGATGCGCGTGACCTTCACGGGGTGCCGCGTCGGCCAGCTCGACGTGACCCGCGCGACGCTCGACCGCGTCGACCTGCGCGGCGCGGACTACAGCGCGCTCCGCGGCCTGGCCCACCTCCGCGGCGCCACCATCTCGACGGACCAGCTCACCGACCTCGCCCCGCACCTCGCCGCCCACCTGGGCCTCACGGTCCAGGACTGAACCCAGCCCTCTCCCTCCCGCACACGCAGGCCCCGGTGGTTTACCGGGTGGGGGTGGGGGTGCAGGCTGCTGCTGTTGCGGCTAGGGCCGTCAGGCCTTGGACCGCCAGGAGGGGGCGGGGGTCGTGGGGGACCGTCCAGCAGCCGTCGACGATCGTGTACGGGGCCGACGGGCCGGTCGTCACGTAGGTGCGGACCGCATCGAGGAGGCGGTCGACCGACTCCTGCTCGCTGCCGACGCCGACGCTCGCGCGGATCGCGCCCTGCGGCGCGCCGAGCCGGGCGAGCAGCGGGTGCGCGCAGAACCGGCCGTCGCGCACCCCGATCCCGTGCTCGGCGGCGAGATACGCGGCCACGAGGCCCGGGTCGTGGCCGACGACGTCGAACGCCACGACGCCGACCGGATCGGTCGAGTCGGGCCAGATCCGGAACACGTTCACGCCGTCGATCGCCTCGAGACCCTCGACCAGCCGGGCCCGCAGCCGACCCTCGTGCGCCGCGAGCGCGCCCGCCGGGAGCGCGGCGAGCGACTCGCAGGCCTGCGCCAGCGCGATCGCACCGATCACGTTCGGCGACCCGGCCTCGTGCCTCGCGGGCGACGTCGTCCAGATCGTGCGGCCCGCGCGGACCTCGCGCACGGCGCCCCCGCCCGCGAGGTAGGCCTCGCCCGCGTCGAGCCAGTCGCGCCGACCCACGAGCGCGCCCGCGCCGAACGGGGCGTAGGTCTTGTGCCCGGAGAACGCCACGTAGTCCGCGCCGCTCGCCGCGAGCGAGAGGCCGCGGTGCGGCACGAGCTGGGCGCCGTCGACGACGATCCGGGCGCCGGCGTCGTGCGCCAGGCGGACGACGTCCGCGATCGGCAGCGCCTCGCCCGTCACGTTCGAGGCACCCGTGACCGCGACCAGCGCGTACGACGACGCCGCCAGCTCGCCTTCCAGCGCGGCCAGGGTCGCCGCGACGGTGTCCTCGATCGGCAGCACGGTGGCGTCCAGGCGCTGCCAGGGCAGCAGGTTGGCGTGGTGCTCGACGTCGAGCACGAGCACCCGCCCCCCCGCCGGGACGCAGCCGGTGAGCAGGTTGAGCGCGTCGGTGGTGTTGCGGGTGATGATCGTGACGTCGTCCGGGCGCGCGCCGACGAAGGCGCCGATGGTCTGCCGGGACGCCTCGTACAGCGCCGTCGAGACCTGCGAGAGGTACCCCGCGCCGCGGTGCACGCTCGCATACAGCGGCAGGACCTCGGTCACCCGGGCGGCCACCGACTCGAGCGCGGGCGCACTGGCGGCGTAGTCGAGGTTGGCGTACGTGCGGGTCGTGCCATCGACGAGCGGCACGCGGGTCGCGGCGCCGACGACGGGCAGCAGTGCGCCGTCGGCCCGGTCGGGCCGGTGCGCGCTCGGGAGGGCGGAGATCGTCGGCGCACAGGTCGACGTCGCGGTAGTGGTCATGAGAGTCCTCCGGCAGGTCTTTCGGACCACCGGAAGGCAGTCCGCGCTTGCCTCGACCGGACGGTCGAAGCCAGGTCGTCACCCGGGGCACCCCACCGCGGAAGGAGGGTTGCCGGCCAGCAAGCCGGGGCTATCTGCTGGCACTCGTGACCTGTGACGAGGATCAGCCACGCGTCGCCGGACTGTCAACGCCGAATCGGAACGTCTCAAAATGTGAACAATTGAGTCTCGCTTTTTGGCGGAATCGGCGACCGGCACCTACGATCCTCGTCACCATCCAGAGCGGCCGAGAGATCTGGCTCGACGACGCCGCAGCAACCCCCCGCAGCCCCGGCCGCGGTCGAGGGTGCTACCGCCAGGACCGATGGAGGACGCATGAGCACCCTGACCACCCCCGCGACGGACCCGACCGGGACCGGCGAGGACCGGCTGCGGTACCGCCTGCTGACCGGGCCCGACGACCGGACGTTCTGCGAGCGCGTCAGCGCCGCGCTCGACGACGGGTACCGCCTGCACGGCAACCCCGCCGTGACGTTCAACGGCACCCGGGTAATCGTGGCGCAGGCCGTCGTCCTGGACCACGCGATCCAGGACGATCCGCCTGCGGTGCCGACGTGGACCGCGATCACGGCGCAGCCGGCGGCGACGGCATGAGCGGGTACGCAGGCGACCTGACCCCGACCGAGGCCTGGGACCTGCTCGCCGCCGACGAGCGCGCGATCCTCGTCGACGTGCGAACCGAGGCGGAGTGGCGGTACGTGGGCGTGCCCGATGTCGGCTCGCTGGGCCGGGCGGCCGCGCTCGTCGAGTGGGTCGGCTACCCCAGCGGCGCCGTGAACCCGAACTTCCTCGCGCAGCTCGCCGAGGCCGGCCTGGCCGCGGGCGACGGGCGACCCGTGGTGTTCCTGTGCCGCTCGGGCGTGCGCTCGGTCGCCGCGGCGAAGGCCGCGACCGCCATCGGGTTCGGCCCGGCCTACAACATCCTCGAGGGGTTCGAGGGAAACCTCGACCCCGGCGCGCACCGCGGCGGCACCGGCTGGCGGGCCGCCGGCCTGCCCTGGCGGCAGTCGTGAGCGGCGACGGCCGGTCGCCGTCGGGCACTGGCGCCGTCCCCGGGCCCGGCGCGTGGGACGACGGGTCCCTGCCGCTCGAGCGCCTGCGCCCGGACACGCTCGCCGTGCGCGGCGGGCACGTGCGCACGCCGTTCGCCGAGACGTCCGAGGCACTGTTCCTCACCCAGGGGTACGTCTACGCCCACGCGGCCGACGCCGAGGCGGCATTCGCGGGTCAGACCGACCGGTTCCTGTACTCGCGGTACGGCAACCCGACCGTGGCGACGTTCGAGGAGCGCCTGCGCCTGATCGAGGGCGCCGAGGCCTGCTACGCGACGGCGACCGGCATGTCCGCGGTCTTCACCGCGCTGGCCGCCCTGGTCAAGGCGGGCGACCGGATCGTCGCCGCGCGCGCGCTGTTCGGTTCGAGCCTCGTGATCTTTGACGAGATCTTCGCCAAGTGGGGCGTGCACACCGACTACGTCGACGCGCACGTGCCCGAGCAGTGGGAGCGCGTCCTGGCGACGCCCGCGACCGTGGTGTTCTTCGAGACGCCGTCGAACCCCATGCAGGACCTCGTCGACATCGCCGCGGTGAGCGCGCTCGCGCACGCCGCGGGCGCCGTCGTCGTGATCGACAACGTGTTCGCGACGCCCGTGCTGCAGAAACCGCTCACGCAGGGGGCCGACGTCGTCGTCTACTCGGCGACCAAGCACATCGACGGGCAGGGGCGGGTGCTGGGCGGGGCGATCCTCGGGTCGCGCGAGTTCATCACCGGGCCGGTCCAGCTCTTCCTGCGCAACACCGGGCCGTCGCTCAGCCCGTTCAACGCGTGGGTGCTGCTCAAGGGGCTCGAGACGATGTCGCTGCGCGTGCGCGCGCAGACGGCGGCGGCGCTCCAGCTCGCGACCTGGCTCGAGGCGCAGCCGGAGATCGCGCGCGTGCGCTACCCGTTCCTCGCCTCGCACCCGCAGCACGACCTCGCCCGGGCGCAGATGTCGGGCGGCGGGACCGTGGTCACGTTCGACCTCGCCGTGCCCGAGGGCACCGAGACGGACGCCGCGAAGAAGGCCACGTTCGCGTTCCTCGATGCGCTCGAGGTCATCGACATCTCGAACAACCTCGGCGACGCGAAGTCGATCGTCACGCACCCGGCGACGACGACGCACCGCAAGCTCGGTCCGGCCGGGCGCGCGGCGGTGGGCATCGCCGAGACGACGGTGCGGCTGTCCGTCGGGCTCGAGGACCCGCTCGACCTGATCGACGACCTGGCGCGGGCGCTGCAGCTCAGCGCCTGAGCCTGCTCCGGGCCCCTCGGCTCGGCCCAGGTCGGCCCGGGCGGCCCGCTAGGCCGTGACCGCGGCCAGGAGCCCGGGGAGCGTGGCACGCAGCTCGTCGACCGCCGCCGACGGCATCGGCAGCTCGGTGAGGCTGAAGTCGACCCAGGCGGCCACCACCACCGGTAGTGCCGTCCGGTCGGCCGCGGTGAGCGTCAGGCGTCGCGGCAGCCAGCGCGCGAGGAAGGTCGCGAGCTTGACCGGGCTCAGCCGCAGCGGGCGGCCGTCGTCGTAGTCGCAGCCGTAGTCGACGAGCTCGCGCGCGAGCAGCTCGACCGACTCCGGCGCGAGGTCGGCGAACGCCGTCGCGGGCGAGGACCCGCGGAACTGCGCCACGAGCGCGGCGCGCGTCGCCGGGTCGACGACGCCTCGCGTGTCGAGGGCCGACGGCGTGGGCAGTCCCGCCGCCGCGAGCGCGCCACGCACCTCGTCGGTCGCCGGGCCGGTGGGGGCCGGGATTGTCGGCAGCAGTCGCAGCCGGGCCACGGCCAGGGCCTGCATGTCGTCGAAACCGGCCGCGGTGTGCGGCTCGTCCGTGCGGTCGGTCGCCGCCAGGGCGCGCTCGAGCAGGAACCGTGCGGCAAGGAGGTCGAGCTCGACGTACCGCTGGAGCGGATCGTCGCCGTCCCGCGCCATGGCGGTGCGCAGCGCACCGAGGTCCTCGACGACGAACACCTCCGGGCACCAGCCGCCGAGGTGCGAGAAGTCGACGTGGGCGAGCAGGGCGTGGGTGCGGCCGGTGCCGCTGAACTCCACGGCGACGGTCGCCTGGTCGCCGAACGCGTCCGCGAGCACCATCGCCCGGTCCGCGGTCCACGCGTCGATCGCGTCGGCCCAGGACGGCAAGGTCCCGGCCGGCAGCTCCTGCACGCGGCGCAGCGCGCGCAGGCGCGACGGTTCGCCCGGTGCCAGTCGCGCGAGCGTGACGAGCGCAGCGCCGGCCGCGGGGTTCGCGCGGGCGGCGAGTCCGTCGATGAAGGCGTCCAGCGTGCCCACGGGAACGCCGGGGTTGTGGTCCTCGATCCCTCGCATCGACCCGAGGAGCTCCGTGACCAGGATCTCGGCGTCGAGCGGGTCGTCGGCGGCGAGCGAGCCGCCGAGCGCCTCTTCGAGGTCGGCGTACACCGCGTCGAGCGCGGTTCGGCCGACCGGCTCGGTCCGGGCCGTGGCCCGCGGCCGGTTCGCGGAGGGGTTTGGGCGGTGCTTCTTCTGGCGCTTTCGGCTGACGGGGCTCACGACCGTCGAGTGTCACCGTTCGCCGGACGAGGTACAAGTTCGCTGGTCACGCCGCCGGGCATCGCGGGAGGGGTGAGTCCCGCGGCCCTCCTCCGGGGACGTCCTGGCACAGAGCCCCGGCGGAGACACCCAGCGGTGTCGTCCGGCGGTGCTAGCGTCCAAGCCCTCATGGACACCGCCGAAGCCCTCCCGTACCCGCCCTGGAACCCCGGCGGCGAGCTCGGGCTGGCCCTGCGCACGGCCGCGGACGCGCTCGAGCGGAACGGCCTGCGTCCCACCGGGACCCACCGGCTCACCGACATGACCCGGCACCAGCGCGCCGCGCTCGGCGCGCTGCTCGGCTGCGGCATGGTCCGGCCCCAGGTGCTCCTCGACCTCGAGGTGCTCGACGCGATCTTCCGCGGCAAGTACCGCCTCGCCGGCGGCGTGGTGGAGGCCTGCGAGCTCGCGCTCGGCCGGCCGCTCGTCGCGGCCTGAGGCGGGCACCGCCGCACCCGACCCGACGACGGGCCGCCGTCGGGCATGGAGCGCGAGGCCGCCCGGCGACCCCGGCCGGTGAGCTCAGCAGGCGAGCTCAGCAGGCGAGCTCAGCCGACAGCTCAGCCGACGAGGCTGTGCAGCACCGAGGTGAAGAACTTTAGGCCGTCGGTGCCGGTGCGCGGTCCGTTGACCCCGTCCGGGCCGTAGCCGACCTCGACCGCGTGCTCGGGGTGGGGCATCAGGCCGACGACGTTCCCGGCCGCGTTCGTGATGCCCGCGATGTCGCGGCGCGAGCCGTTCGGGTTCCAGCCCTGGTAGCGCACGACGACGCGCCCCTCGCCCTCGAGCTCGTCGAGCGTGCGCTCGTCGGCGACGAACTGGCCGTCCTGGTTCTTGAGCGGCACGGTGATCTGCGCACCCTTGGCGTAGTCGCGGGTCCAGGCGGTCCCGGCGTTCTCCACGACGAGCTGCTGCTCGCGGCAGACGAACGTGAGCTGCTCGTTCTTGATCATGGAGCCGGGCAGCAGGTGCGCCTCGCAGAGGATCTGGAAGCCGTTGCAGATGCCGAGCACCGGCAGGCCGGCGTTCGCCCCGTCGATGATCGAGCCCATGACCGGCGCGAACCGCGAGATCGCCCCGGCGCGCAGGTAGTCGCCGTAGGAGAAGCCACCGGGCAGGACGACGGCGTCGACCGCGCGCAGGTCGGCGTCGGCGTGCCACAGCGCGACGGGCTCGCCGCCGGCAAGGCGCACCGCGCGGGCGGCGTCCCGATCGTCGAGCGTGCCCGGGAAGGTGACGACCCCGATGCGCATCAGGCGAGAGGTTCGGTCGAGCCGACGACCTCGGGCGCGACGGCGACCCGCACGACGTCCTCGATCACCGGGTTCGACAGCACGGTCTCGGCGGCGGCGAGCGCGGCGGCGAGCACCTCCGGGGTGACCTCGCCGTCGACCTCGAGCTCGAACCGCTTGCCCTGGCGCACGCTCGTGAACTGCGCGAACCCGAGCCGCGGGAGCGCGCCAGCGACGGCCTTGCCCTGCGGGTCGAGGATCTCGGGCTTCGGCATGACATCGACGACGACACGTCCCATGCGGGGATCACTCCAAAAGGTGCGCGGGTGGCTGTGCGCCCAGGATACCGAAGCGAGCGCCTGCCCTTCGCACCGTCCGTCCTACGCGGTCGTCGGCCGGGGTGCGGGGGTGGGGATCGCATACGGGTCGGGCCAGGTCCAGACCGCCATGGGCTGGTCGACCTCCAGCGGCCGACGGCGTCGTCGGCCCACCAGGTGGGCGAGGTCGCCCAGGGCGAGCGGGGCGCCGCCGTCGTGCTCGGTCCGGCGTATGACGAGCCAACCGATCAGCGCCGCCGGGCCGACCAGCGAGCCGAGGGCAGTCGCGGGGACGCCGACGGTGAAGTCGACCCCGGTGCTGGTGGAGACGAGCAGCGCCAGCAGGAGGTGCCAGGCGACGAGCGCGGCGACGACCCAGCGGGCGGTACGTCCGCAGCCGAGGAGGGTGCGGTGCGGCTGGGCGGGTCGACCGGTGGCCCGACGGGGGACGCCGACGAGGAGAGCGGCGGTGACCGGAACGGTCAGTGCGACGGCGACGGCGCCGAGGGTTACCTGGAGCGCGGTGGGGAACCCGTACTGGAACAGCGGGAGTGTGAGCGTCCCGCCGAGGAACTCGTAGGTCGCACCGTGGTCGCCGGGGGCGGCGAACCTGCTGGCCAGGAGCATCGCACCGGCCGACGTGAGGCCGACGAGTGCGGTTGCGCCGAGGATCGGGCGCGCCGCGAGCCGCGCCGGGGGGACGTACCGGTAGCCCGACGGTCCGGCGAAGATCAGCGGGATCGACGGCTCCGGCGGGAAGAACCGGCGCAGCGCCTCCCGGCGAACATAGCCCCGGGTGGTGAGCACCATGATCACCCAGACGACCAGCGCACCGACGACCGCGTACGAGCTGCCGTCGATCCACATGACCACGACGATGAAGAGCACCGGCCATAGCCGCCGGACGCTGTACAGCGCTCCGGTCACGTCGTCCCAGAGCCACGGGTGGTATCGCTCCGGCATCCGGCCATCCCACAGCCGGTACGCGAGCATCGCCCGCGGCGGTGGGTGCTCGCGCCACCGGGTCGCCCAGCCGCTGCGGATTACGTCAGCGGCGCCGCGCAGGTCCAGCCGGGTGGCGCCGGGTTCGGCGAGATCGGCTAGGACCTCGGTCATCTCGGCGGCCCGGGCGGCGCGCCACCGGCGCGGGTACGCGCGCAGCCAGAACCGGGCCGAGCGCGCGAACCGGGGATCGACCCGACCAGGAGGGGCAGGCATGTCGGCCGGCCCGGCGGACTGCCGGCTCGGCACTGCGTCGGGGGACTGCCAGCTCGGCGGACTGCCGGCGGGCTGACGGCTCGACGCGCCGTCGGGGGACGGCGCCGCGGGGCGGGCGTCGTCGGGCATCAGACCGAACCCGCCGCTGCGCGCAGCACGAACCCCGAAAACCCGAGCTGGCCGGCCGGGCGGGCCCGGAGCACGACCTGCGCGCGGCGGGCGATCGCCTGCAAGCGAGCAGTCTCGGCGGCGAGGGCGTCACCGCCGGCATCCGTGAGGCGGTAGTAGCGGCGCAGGCGACCGTCGACGATCTGCTCGCCGGACGCCTCGGCGTACCCCTCGGTCACGATCCTGTCGAGAATCCCGTACAGGGTGCCGGCGCCGAGGCGGACCACGCCGTCGGAGAGCTCCTTGACTGCCTGCGCCACCCCGTAGCCGTGCCGCGGTTGTTGCGCGAGCGCCAAGAGCACCAGGTACGTCTGCTCGGTCATCCGGAAGGCCACCACCGATATATATCACTCAACGACCTATGTGCGCCGGTGATTGCGTTTTGGTGATTGCGTTTTGGTGATCGCGGGTGGGATCCGTCGGCGCGGAGCATGGTGCCGGTGGTGCCGAAGTGCTCGAAAACTCGGTCGACCCGGTCACGCGAGCCCCACCTGTCCCGTGCTCCGCGCGGGCGCCTGGTGCCCACAGCCGCACGGGGGGCCGGTGGGGTGCGTGGTGCACGCGCGGAGTCTCCTGCGCCACACCCGCCCCAGGAGTCCCTGATGCGGCTGTCCGCACCTGGCATGCGGGGGGCGGGGGCGGGCCGGGACTGGGGCCGGGAACGGGGCGGCGGGGCAAGTTGCCGGTCTACGGCACGACGACCGTCATGCCAGGTCCTGTGGGCGGCCCACCCATGGCGGCCAACGCCGCCGGGGCGTCGTCCAGCCCGATCACGCGCCCGACCAGCCGGTCCGGCCGCAGCTCCCCGGACGCGATCCGCGCGAGCATCGCCGGGTACTCGTGCGCAGCCATGCCGTGGCTGCCATACAGCTCGAGCTCCCACCCGACGACCCGGTCCATCGGCAGCGGCGGCCGCGCGTGCGCCCCGAGCAGCAGCCCGATCTGCACGTGCCGGCCCCGGCGCCGCAGGCCGAGCACCGATGCGAGCGCGGTCGCCAGGGTGCCGAGCGCATCGAGGCTGGCGTGCGCCCCGCCGCCGGTCGCCGCGCGGATGGCGGTCGCCACGTCGTCAGCAGACCCGGTCCCGCACGCGCCGGGATCGAGCGTGACCTCGGCGCCGCACCCGGCCGCCGCCGCGCGCGCCGCCGGCGACACGTCCAAGGCGACGACGCGGGCGCCGTCGGCCACGGCGATCATGACGGCCGAGAGCCCGACGCCGCCGCACCCGTGCACCGCGACCCAGTCGCCGGCGCGCGGTCGCGCGTGCACCGCGACCGCGCGGTACGCGGTCGCGAACCGGCAGCCCAGGGCGGCGGCGGTCACGGGCGACATGCCGTCGGGCAGGCGGACCAGGTTGACGTCCGCGTGGTCGAGCGCGACGAGCTCGGCGAACGACCCGGCATGCGTGAACCCCGGCTGCGTCTGGCGCTCGCACACCTGCCCCTCGCCGGCGAGGCACGCCGTGCACGTGCCGCACGCGCACACGAACGGCACGGTCACGGCGTCGCCCACGCGCCAGTCGCGCACCGCGGGCCCGACCGCAGCGATCGTGCCCGCGAGCTCGTGGCCCGGCACGTGCGGGAGGGTGATCCCGTCGTCGTGCCCCTGCCAGCCGTGCCAGTCGCTGCGGCACACGCCCGTCGCGGCCACCCGCACGACGACGCCGTCGGCCGGGCACGCCGGCACCGGCACCTCGCGCACCGCGAGCGGCCCGCCGAACTGCTCGAAGACGACCGCCCGCATGGTGTGCGGGGATGTGGTCGGCAGAAGCGTCGTGGGCTGGGGCGTCGTCAGGTCGGGGGTCGCGGCGTGGGGCATCACCGGTCCAGCGTGCACCAGGTCCAGCGGCCCGCGAGCAGCGTCCCGCTCACCGGCATGGCCCGCAGCGTCGCGGCATCGGCCTCGAACGGGTCGACCTCGACGATCGCGAGATCCGCGACATCGCCCACCTCCACCTGGGCCCGGCCCCCGGTCGACGCCGCGAGCGCGACGTCGAGCGGCAGCTCCTGCTCGGGGTGCCAGGCCGGGCGACCGTCCCGCGTGCGGCGCACCGCCGCAGCGATCGCGAGCCACGGGTCGAGCGGCGCCACCGGCGCGTCCGAGCCGAGCACCAGCGTGGCTCCCGCCGCGTGCAGATCCGCGTAGGCGAAGGCCCGGTCGGTGCGGCCGGCCCAGTGCCGATCGGCGACGTCACGGTCGTCGAGCGCGTGCTCGGGCTGGATGCTCGCGACGACGCCGAGCGCGGCGAACCGCGGCAGGTCCTGCGGCGAGCACAGCTGCACGTGCTCGATGCTGCCGCGCGCCCCCGTCCCTGCGAACGCATCCAGCGCGAGCCCGACGGCGTGGTCGCCGATCGCGTGGATCGCGCACGTGATCCCGTGCCGCGTCGCCTTGGCCATCAGCCGGGTCAGCTCGGCGGGTCCGACGGCAAGCACCCCGTGGGACGCCGTCGTCCCTTCCAGCCCGGGATAGGCCTGGTGGCAGTAGGCAGTGCGCGTGTTGAGCGAGCCGTCGCTGACGACCTTGAGCGGCCCCATCGTGAGCAACCCGCCGGTGCGGGACACGACGTCCCCGGTGGCCTGCTCGAGCGCGACGGCCTGGTCGAGATAGTCGGGCCACGCGCCGGCCGCAACCCGCAGCACGTCCGTCCCCGCACCGATCCGCCGACGCCAGCTCGTGAGGTTGTCGGCGAGCTCGTAGTCGGTCACCGCGACGAGGCCGCGCGCGGCGCCTGCCCGGGCCGCCTCGTCCACCCACGAGTCGAGGACCGGCGCCGGCACCGAGCTCACGGCCTCGCTGACGGCGAACCATTCGCGCTCGCGCAGCACCCCGGTCGGATGCCCGACGACGCCATGCCTCGCCAGGGCGGCCGAGCTCAGCCACGCACAGTGCAGATCTCCCGAGACGAGCACGACGGAGGTCTCCGGCACCCCGGCGGCGTGCAGCGCGTCGTCGAGCAGCGTGGCGGTGGGGGTGTCGGGCCACAACCCGTCGCGGAAACCGAAGCCGACGAGCGGCGCGCCGGTCTCGAGCGGCTGCTCCCGCAGGCGCGCGACGACGAGGGCGGCGGCGTCGGCGGCAGACCGCGCGCCGGACACGTCGAGCCGCTGCCGGGCCAGGGCCCACTGCGTGAGGTGCACGTGCGCGTCCCGCAGGCCGCGCAGCACGGTGCGGCCACCGAGCTCGACCCGCGCGGGGGCCGGGCCGACGTCGGGTGTGTCGGGGTGCGTGCCGGGAGCCGAGGCCGGGCCGATCCTGACGACGCGACCGCCGCTGACCAGCACGTCCACCAGCTGCGACGACCCCAGCAGGCGCCCACCGCCCAGCAGAACCGATCCACTCATGAGACCGCCACCCCATCGCTTCGCCTCGGCAATGTCGCCGAACTCGGAGGTTAGTCCCGAACGCGCGCCCGGCCGGCCGGGTACGCGCCGGTCAAGCACCCACCGGTCGACCGGCCCGGTTGGGTTCCTGGCTCTCGGACCGACGCTGGCAGCCGCGCGGGAGACACCTGGAGCTGTGGTGGTCGAGGGGACTGCTCAGCCACCCCATCTGCACCGCCAGCACCACGTACGGCTGCCAGCGCCACCCGCCAGCGCGGAGCGCGCGACGAGTGAGGCGCAGCGAGCCAACCGGGCGGGCGCCAGCGACCCACGAGCACCACGCGCCACCTGCTCCGCGCCGACGGCGCCGCTCGCGCGGCCGCTGGTCGGGCTACAACTGGGGGTGGCGGAGGGGGTGGCCCGTCAGGCGGGCGTAGGCATCGAGGTACCGGGCCTGGGTGCGCTCGACGACGTCGGCCGGCAGCTCGGGTGGCGGCGTCGTGCCCGTGCGGTCCCAGCCCGACGCCGGCGACGTCAGCCAGTCGCGGACGTACTGCTTGTCGAAGCTCTCCTGCGCGCGGCCGGGCACCCAGCTGTCGGCGGGCCAGAACCGCGACGAGTCGGGGGTCAGCACCTCGTCACCGAGCACGATCGCGCCCGCATACGGGCCCTGCGTCGCGCGGCCGAACTCGAGCTTCGTGTCCGCCAGGATCACCCCACGGTCGCGCGCGATGGCCTCGGCCCGCGCGTACACCGCCAGGGTGAGTGCGCGCAGGTGCGCCGCGTCGTCGGCCCCGATCGCCTCGGCGACGACCTCGTAGCTCACGTTCTCGTCGTGCTCGCCGACGGCGGCCTTCGTCGCCGGGGTGAAGATCGCGGCGGGCAGCCGGGAGCCGTCCACGAGCCCGGCGGGCAGCGGGACGCCGCACACGCTGCCGCCGTCGGGCCCGCCGCGGCGGTACTCGACCAGACCGGAGCCGGTGAGGTAGCCGCGCGCGACGCACTCGACCGCGAACATCTCCAGCCGCTGGCAGATCATGGCGCGCCCGGCGACCTCGGCCGGGACGTCCAGGCTCACGACGTGGTTGGGCACGAGGTCGCTCAGCTGGTCGAACCACCACAGGCTGAGCTGCGTCAGGACGATGCCCTTGCCCGGCACGGGGGTCGGGAGCACGTGGTCGTACGCGCTGATCCGGTCGCTCGCGACGACGAGCACGACGTCGCCGTCGGCGTGCGGGGCGGACGGCAGGTACAGGTCACGGACCTTGCCGGCGTAGGCATGGGTCCAGCCCACCAGCTCGGGGGCACCGCTGGGCGGGGACACGGGGGCAGGCTCACGCGGCCATCCTCCCGCATCCGTGCCGCGACCGGGTCCGAGGCCTGCGCCACGCTCGGTGGACGCAACGAGTTCGCCGGTTCGGCGCGAGTTCGCCGGTCCGGATCAGCGAACTCAGCCCGAACCAGCGAACTCACCCGGTGGGCTAACCCGATGGGCTCAGACTCGTGGGCTCAGACTCGTCAGCTCGAGGCGGCCGCTGCCGCTATGTCTTTGCGGTGATGGGAGCCCGCCAGGGTGATCTCGTCGACGCCCGCGTAGGCCGCCGCGCGGGCCGCCGCGAGGTCCGCACCGACGCCGACCACCGACAGCACGCGCCCGCCGGAGGCGACCAGCGCCCCGCCGGACAGCGCCGTGCCCGCGTGCAGCACATGCACGCCGTCCACCTGCTCCGCGGCGTCGATCCCCGAGATCGGATCGCCCGAGCGCACCTGCTCGGGGTACCCGTGCGCCGCGACGACGACGGTCACCGCGGCCTGCTTGCGCCAACGCAGCGGCGGCAGCTCGTCGAGGTGCCCGGTCGCCGCGGCGAGCAGGACGCCCGCGAGCGGGGTCTTCAGTCGGGATAGCACGACCTGCGTCTCGGGGTCACCGAAGCGCGCGTTGAACTCGACCACGCGCATGCCTCGGGAGGTCATCGCCAGGCCGACGTAGAGCACGCCGGCGAACGGGATCCCGCGCCGGGCCATCTCGTCGACCGTCGGCTGCGCGACCCGCTCGACGACATCCGCGACGAGGTCCTCGGGCGCCCACGGCAGCGGGGAGTACGCACCCATGCCGCCGGTGTTCGGGCCGGCGTCGCCGTCGTGCGCGCGCTTGAAGTCCTGCGCGGGCTCGAGCGGGACGACCGTGACGCCGTCGGTCAGGCAGAACAGGGAGATCTCCGGGCCGTCGAGGTACTCCTCGATCACGACCGTCCCGCCGGGCTTGTCCAGGCAGACCGCGGCGTGCGCCAGGGCTTCGGCCCGGTCGGAGGTGACCACGACGCCCTTGCCGGCCGCCAGCCCGTCGTCCTTGACGACGTGCGGTGCACCGAACGCGTCGAGCGCGTCGGCGACTTCGGTGAGGGTCGTGCACACGTGCGCCATCGCGGTCGGCACCCCGGCGACCGCCATGACCTCCTTGGCGAACGCCTTCGACCCCTCGAGCACGGCGGCCTCGCCGCTCGGGCCGAAGCACGCGATCCCGGCGGCGCGGACGGCGTCGGCCACCCCGGCCACCAGGGGTCCCTCGGGGCCGACGACGACCAGGTCGGCACCCAGCGACGTGGCCAGCGCGGCGACCGCGGCGCCGTCGAACGCGTCGACGGCGTGCAGCTCGGCGAGCGCACCGATGCCGGGGTTGCCCGGCGCGGCGTGCAGCTCGGGGCTCGCGCCACCGTCGGGCGCGACCGCGAGCGCTCGGACAAGGGCGTGCTCGCGGGCACCGGTCCCGACCACCAGAATCTTCACCGGCCCAACCTATCCGCCCGCTCACCCCCGCCACACCCGCCGAAAAGTCGAATTCCGCCCGTCCGCCCCTTGAGGACAGGCGGAAATCGACGCCTCGGCGGGCGTGGCTTATGGGGTGGTCAGGCGGGTCCGCAAGGCCTCGAGCTGGCTGGTCATCTCGCTGGGCAGGTGGTCGCCGAACTGGGCGAAGTACTCATCTGTGAGATCGCACTCGGCGAGCCACGACGAGCGGTCGACCTCGAACAGCGCGCGCACCGCCTCGGGGGCGAGGTCGAGCCCGTCCAGGGACAGCGCCCCCTCGGCCGGCAGCTGCCCGACCGGCGCGGGAACCGCGTCGGCCACCCCCTCGACCCGGCGCAGGATCCACTCGATCACGCGCGAGTTCTCCCCGAACCCGGGCCACAGGTAGGTCCCGTCCGCGCCCTTGCGGAACCAGTTGACCTGGAAGACCAGCGGCCTGGCGTCCCCGAGGGCGTCGCCCAGCTCGAGCCAGTGGCCCCAGTAGTCGGCCATGTTGTAGCCGCAGAACGGCAGCATCGCGAACGGGTCCCGGCGCAGCGCGCCGACGGTGCCCTCCGCGGCGGCGGTCTGCTCGGACGAGACCGTAGCGCCCATGAACACGCCGTGCGCCCAGTCGAAGGACTGCGCGACGAGCGGCACGTTGGTCGCGCGGCGGCCGCCGAACAGGATCGCGTCGATCGGGACGCCCTCGGGCGCCTCCCAGTCGTCCGCGATGATCGGGCACTGCTCGGCCGCCACCGTGAAGCGCGAGTTCGGGTGCGCGGCCGGGGTGGTGGACGACGGCGTCCAGTCCGCGCCTGTCCAGTCGATCAGGTGGGCCGGGGCCTGGTCGGTCAGCCCCTCCCACCAGACGTCGCCGTCGTCCGTCAGGGCCACATTGGTGAAGATGGTGCGCTCGGTCATGGTCGCGACCGCGATCGGGTTGGTCGAGTGCCCCGTCCCGGGGGCGACGCCGAAGAAACCCGCCTCCGGGTTGATCGCCCGCAGCCGGCCATCGGAGCCCGGACGCATCCACGCGATGTCGTCGCCGATCGTCTCGACCTTCCAGCCCGGGATGGTCGGCGTCAGCATGGCGAGGTTCGTCTTGCCGCACGCAGACGGGAACGCCGCGGCGAGGTGGAACGGGCGACCCTCGGGGGACGTCACCTTGAGGATCAGCATGTGCTCGGCGAGCCAGCCGCCGTCGCGCGCCATGACCGAGGCGATCCGCAGCGCGAAGCACTTCTTGCCCAGCAGCGCGTTGCCGCCGTAGCCCGAGCCGTAGGACCAGATCTCGCGGGTCTCGGGGAAGTGCGCGATGTACTTCGTGTCGCTGCACGGCCAGGCGACGTCGTCCGGCCCGCCCTCCTGCAGATCGTTGCCGTCCGCGTCCACGAGCGGGGCCCCGACCGAGTGCACGGCGGGGACGAAGTCGCCGTCGGCCCCGAGCAGGTCGAGCGCCGCTGCGCCCATACGCGTCATGGTGCGCATGCTGACCGCGACGTACGGGGAGTCGGTGACCTGGACGCCGAGCTGGGAGATCGGGCCGCCGAGCGGGCCCATCGAGAACGGCACCACGTACATCGTGCGGCCGCGCATCGAGCCGGTGAACACGCCCTTGAGCTCGGCGCGCATGACCTGTGGCTCGCGCCAGTTGTTCGTCGGGCCGGCGTCCTCGGCGCGCTCGGAGCAGATGAACGTACGGTCCTCGACGCGGGCGACGTCCGACGGCGCGGAGCGCGCGAGGAACGAGTCGGGGCGCAGGGTCGGGTCGAGCCGGAGCAGGGTTCCGCGCTCGACGAGCAGGTCGGTGAGCCGGCGCCATTCCTGCTCCGAGCCGTCGCACCACTCGATCCGCGCGGGCTCGGTCACCGCCGCCACCTCGGCGACCCACTCGCGCAGGCGAGCGTGCCGGGTCTGCACCGGCTCGCCGCCGCCGAATACGGGAAGCTCGAGGCGCGTGCGACGGACGTTGGCCACGGAGTTGTCCAGGAGCGTCATTCGATCTGCCTCTCGAAGCGGTGGAGATCTCTTACTGTTGCACTCAGCCTCCGCTCGGCGTAGCCAGTTTTCCTGTCGAAAGCACGAGAAGAATCGCAGTTCTTGATCTAGCGTCAAGAGATGGTTCCGACGCCGCGCACCACATCCCTGACCGACGACGGCGAGGACACGACCGGAGACTCGCGCGGCGCGACCCCCGACCTGATCACCCTCGGGCGCCGCATCCGGCACTTCCGGACCGAACGATCCTTCACGCTCGACCGCCTGTCCGCCGCAGTGGGCACCGCCCCGAGCCAGCTGTCCCTGATCGAGAACGGGCACCGCGAGCCGCGCCTGTCGCTCCTGCGGGCGATCGCCGCGGCGCTCGACGTGCCGCTCGCGGATCTCCTGGCCACCGAGCCACCGAGCCGTCGCGCCGCGCTCGAGATCGCGCTCGACCGGGCCCAGCGCGGCTCGCTGTACGCCTCCCTCGGGCTGCCCGCGGTGCGCCCCGGCCGCAAGCTGCCGGTGGAGGCGCTCGAGTCGCTGGTCGGCCTGCACTCGGAGCTCGCGCGGCGGGCGAACCAGTCGATCGCGACCCCCGAGGAGGCGCGCCGCGCGAACACCGAGCTGCGCTTGTGGATGCGGGGCAAGGACAACTACCTGCCCGACATCGAGGAGCTCGGCGAGGACATGGTGCGCACCGCCGGGTACACCGTGGGCGCGGTCACGCACCGCACCGTGGCGCGGATGGCCGAGCAGCTCGGGTTCACGATCATCCACGTGCGCGACCTGCCGCACTCGACGCGCACCGTGACCGACCTGGCGAACGGGCGGATCTACCTGCCGCCGGCGTCGATCCCGGGCGGGCACGGGCTCCGCTCGCTCGCGCTGCAGGCGATCGCCCACCGCGTGCTCGGTCACGAGCGGCCGGCGAGCTACGCCGACTTCCTGCGCCAGCGCGTGGAGATCAACTACTTCGCGTCGGCGGCCCTGATCCCGCGCACCGCGGCGCTCGACTACCTCGCAGGCGCGAAGAAGGTCAAGGACCTCGCGATCGAGGACTTCCGCGACGCGTTCGGCGTCACGCACGAGGCGGCCGCGCACCGGTTCACCAACCTCGCGACCGTGCACCTGGGGATCCCGCTGCACTTCCTGCGGGTGGGCGACGACGGTGCGCTGTACCGGGGCTACGAGAACGACGGCGTCGGCTTCCGCACCGACCCGACCGGCGCGATCGAGGGCCAGCTCGTGTGCAAGCACTGGGCGGCCCGGGCAGCGTTCGCGCGCCGCGACCGCACCACGGAGTTCCACCAGTACACGGACACCCCGCACGGGACGTACTGGTGCACCACGCAGACCGGGGCGACGTCGTCGGGCCCGTTCTCGATCACCGTGGGAGTGCCGTACGCGCACTCGAAGTGGTTCCGCGGGCGGGAGACGACTCGTCGCGCGGTCTCCCGCTGCCCCGATGAAACCTGCTGCCGGCTCCCGCCGAGCGACCTCGCAACCCGGTGGGCCGACCAGTCCTGGCCGAGTGCGCGCCTGCACGCGCAGATCCTCGCGCCGCTGCCGCAGGGCACGTTCCCGGGCGTCGACGACTCAGACCTGTACGCCTTCCTCGAGCGCCACGCCACGACCTGACCCAGAAACCCGGGCCAGGTCGGTGCCGGGGTCAGTCCAGCAGGTCGTGCCGGACGATCGTCGCCTCGCGGTCGGCGCCGACGCCGATCGCCGAGATCCGGGTGCCACTCATCTTCTCCAGCGCGAGCACGTAGCGCTGCGCGTTCTCAGGCAGGTCCTCGAACGTCCGGCACGCCGTGATGTCTTCGGTCCAGCCGTCGAACTCCTCGAGGATCGGCGTCGCGTGGTGGAAGTCGCTCTGGTTCATCGGCATCTCGTCGTGCCGCACCCCGGCGACGTCGTACGCCACGCAGACCGGGATCTTGTCCAGGCCGGTGAGCACGTCGAGCTTGGTCAGGACGAGGTCCGTGAGCCCGTTGATGCGGCCCGAGTAGCGCGCCACGACGGCGTCGTACCAGCCGCAGCGGCGCGGGCGCCCCGTGGTGACGCCGAACTCCCCGCCGGTCTGGCGCAGGCGCTCGCCCATGTCGTCGAGCAGCTCGGTCGGGAACGGGCCCTCGCCGACGCGCGTCGTGTACGCCTTGATGACGCCGACCACGCGGTCGATCCGGGTCGGGCCGACGCCCGACCCGGTGCACGCGCCGCCCGCGGTGGCGCTCGAGGACGTGACGAACGGGTAGGTGCCGTGGTCGACGTCGAGCATCGTGGCCTGACCGGCCTCGAAGACAACGATCTGGCCGGCATCGAGCGCACGGTTCAGCACGATCGAGATGTCCGCGACCATCGGGCGCAGGCGCTCGGCGAACTTGAGGAGCTCGGTGACGGTCTCGTCGACCGTGATGGCCCGGCGGTTGTAGACCTTCACGAACAGGTGGTTCTTGACGTCGAGCGCGCCCTGGACCTTCTGGCGCAGGATGTTCTCGTCGAACAGGTCCTGGACCCGCACCCCGGTGCGGGAGATCTTGTCCGCGTAGGTGGGTCCGATGCCGCGACCGGTCGTGCCGATCTTGCGGCTGCCGAGGAACCGCTCGGTGACCTTGTCGAGCGTGCGGTTGTACGGCGCGATGATGTGCGCATCGCTCGACACGAGCAGGCGGCTCACGTCGACGCCGCGCGAGATCAGGGCATCGAGCTCGAAGAAGAGCACCTCGAGGTCGATGACGACGCCGTTGCCGATCACCGGCGTGACCCCGGGCGAGAGGATGCCCGACGGGAGCAGGTGCAGGGCGTACTTCTCCTCGCCCAGCACGACCGTGTGGCCCGCGTTGTTGCCGCCGTTGAACTTCACGACGTAGTCCGCGTGCGAACCGAGCTGATCGGTCGCCTTGCCCTTGCCTTCGTCGCCCCACTGGGCGCCGACGACTACGACGGCTGGCATCTGATTCCCACTCTCGCCCTGCCTTGGTGGCTGGCACCCGGTCGAACCGCGTCAGCCGGGGCACGGACGGCAGTGGCCCGGAACCCCGCATAGAGGTTACCCGAGCGGGTGGCGGCGTCGGGGGCCCGTCCGTCCCACGCGCCCGCCCGCCTGCCTGACGGCGATCGGTGCCCGACGGCGATCGCGCCGCGTCAGCGCAGCGCCGCGACCTCGGCCGACGTCGTGCCGGAGTCGACGAGGAGCTGGGCGCACCGCTCGGCCTCGGCGGTCTCGCCGATCGCGGCGGCCGCCTCGGACAGCGCGAGGACCGCGCGCAGCACGCCCTGGTTCGGCACGTGGTCGACCGGCACCGGGCCCTGGCCACGCCAGCCCGCCCGCCGCAGCGCGTCGAGCCCGCGGTGGTACCCGGTCCGCGCGTAGGCGTAGGCCGCGACGGGGTCGGGCTGATCGCCGTCGGCCGGCGCGAGCGCCTCCTCGGCGAGCAGCGCCCACAGGTAGGACGACGCCGGCTCCTGCCGGACGACGTCGCGCACCGGCGCGCCGGCGGCGAGCGCGGCGCGGGCCGCGGTGTCCGGGTGCGTGGTCGGCAGGAGCACAGGCGCCGGGCCGTCGAGAAGGTTGCGGGAGGTCGGGTGATCGAGGCTCATGCGGACAGTGTGGACCATGTCGGTTGCCGAGAAACCGACCACGGGCGCCCCGGATCGTCTAGCGTGCGATCGAGGTCATGTGACGGCTGCGCGTCCGCGGACGCAGGTCGGTGCAGTCAAGTGGGGGAGGCACAACGTGGCAGACGCAGACGGCCCGCCGGGCGGCTTGCCCCCGGCATCGCTCCCGCCCACCACGCTCCCACCCACATCGCTCCCACCCACATCGCTCCCGCCTGCCTCCCTCCCCACCACGCGGTCGTTCGGGGCGCCGGTCTCCGATCCCGGCACGGTGCACGTCTTCCTCGGCGCCGAACGCACCCGGATCGTGCTCGCCGGCGAGATCGACGCCGAGCTCGGCACGGTGCTGCACGAGGCGAGCGCCGCCGCCGAGCGGGCACGCCTGCCGATCGAGGTCGACACGCACCACGTGACGTTCATGGACTCGTCCGGGGTCGCGTTCCTGGCCCGGCTGTCGACCCGCAGCAGCACACCGGTCCGCCTGCTCCGGGTGCCGCCGTCGGTCGGGTTCCTGCTGGAGGTCACCCGCATCGGCGAGCTGCTCGACGTCGTCCCCGACGAGCTCCCTCCAGAACCACAAAAGCCCTGACGTCCGAGCGGAGACGTCCGTGGGGACGTCACCGCTCGAACGCCAGGGCGGTGAAGCTAGGTGCGGTGAAGCTAGGTGGAAACCGAGATCAGGAGATCTTGGTGCCCGCCGAACGCAGCTGCTGGCAGGCCTCGACGAGGCGAGCGGCCAGTCCGGCCTCGGCCAGCTTGCCCCAGGCGCGCGGGTCGTACTTCTTCTTGTTGCCGACCTCGCCGTCGATCTTCAGGACGCCGTCGTAGTTGGCCATCATGTGACCGGCGACCGGACGCGTGTACGCGTACTGGGTGTCGGTGTCGATGTTCATCTTGATGACGCCGTTGTCGACAGCCTCGGAGATCTCGGCCGGGGTCGAGCCCGATCCGCCGTGGAAGACGAGGTCGAACGGGTTGACCTTGCCGAGCGAGTCGCCGACGGCCTTCTGGATCTCGGCGAGGATCGCCGGGCGCAGCTTGACGGCACCGGGCTTGTAGGCGCCGTGCACGTTGCCGAACGTGAGGGCGGTGAGGTACCGGCCCTTCTCGCCCGAGCCGAGGGCCTTCACCGTGGCGAGGCCGTCAGCGACGGTCGTGTACAGCTTGTCGTTGATCTCGGCCGTGTGGCCGTCCTCTTCGCCGCCGACGACGCCGATCTCGATCTCGAGCAGCGTGCGGGCCGCCACCGAGAGCGCGAGCAGCTCTTCGGCGATGACGAGGTTCTCGCCGAGCGGGACGGTGGAGCCGTCGAACATGTGCGACTGGAACGTGGGGAGCTTGCCGGCCTTGACCTGCTCGGCCTCGATCGCGAGCAGCGGGCGGACCCAGGTCTCCAGGTTCGCTGCGACGCAGTGGTCGGTGTGCAGCGCGACGGTGATGCCGTAGTTCTTCGCGGCCTCGGTGGCGAACGCCGCGAGGGCGAGCGTGCCGGAGACGCGGTTCTTGATCGTCGAGCCGGACGCGTACTCGGCGCCACCGACGGAGACCTGCAGGATGCCGTCGCTCTCGGCCTCAGCGAAGCCCTGGAGGGCGGCGATGATGGTCGAGGAGGACGTCACGTTGATGGCGGGGTAGGCGAACTTGCCGGCCCTCGCCCGGTCCAGCATCTCGATGTATACCTCGGGGGTTGCGATGCCCATCGACGGATCTCCTCAAGCGTGTGGGGTGGTGTTTTCCCCCCGATTCTGGCACGGATGACCGGCCGCAAGCCGGGACGTCCCGCCCATGGACGCCCAGGCCAGGCCGACGTCGGACCGGATCGGGGCTACCGGCAGTGCTACCCGACGTGCGCGTGCTGCGCGATCCACGCGTGCATCGCGATGGCGGCAGCCGCTCCGGCGTTGATCGAGCGCGTGGATCCGAACTGCGCGATGTGCAGCACGTCGCGCACCCCCGCCCGCGCCTCGTCGGACAGCCCGACGCTCTCCTGCCCGAACAGCAGCACGCACTCGCGGGGCAGCGCGTACCCCTCGAGCGGCACCGACCCGGGCAGGTTGTCGATCCCGAGGACCGGGATCCCGGCCCCGTCGGCCCAGACGAGCAGCGCCGCGACGTCGGGGTGGTGGCGCAGGTGCTGGTACCGGTCGGTGACCATCGCGCCGCGACGGTTCCAGCGCCGACGGCCCACGATGTGCACCTCGGCGGCAGCGAACGCGTTCGCCGTGCGCACGACCGAGCCGATGTTCATGTCGTGCGCCCAGTTCTCGATCGCGACGTGGAACGGGTGCCGGCGGGTGTCGAGGTCGGCCACGATCGCGTCCATCGTCCAGTACCGGTAGCGGTCGACCACGTTGCGCCGGTCGCCCTCGGCCAGGAGCTCCTGGTCGTACCGCGCGTCGTCGGGCCAGGCACCCGGGCCGCCGGGCCAGGGGCCGACGCCGACCGGTTCCCGAGCCTGCGCCGCGCCGTCGGGTCCGTCGGCGCCCCGTACCTCAGGACCCCGTACCTCCGCCACCGCGTCGCCGTCAGACATCCACTCCCTCTCGAGCCCGGTCGCGCGAGCCACGACCGGGCACGACCCTAACGAGCAGCGGCGCCGGCCGATCCCCGCCCTGCTCAGCGGCCACCCAGGTCGGGCACAGGTGCCCCGGCTATTGTGTATGCCGTGCTCGAACTGACGGCCCTCGCGGCCTCCCTGCCCGCAGCCGGACCGATCCACGCCCTCGGGCCGAACTGGCTCAACCCAGACCACCTCATCGAATCGTTCGGCGCCTACGCCCTCATCGGCGTCTGCATCGTGGTCTTCGTCGAGACGGGCCTGCTTTTCCCGCTGCTGCCGGGTGACTCGCTGCTGTTCACGGCTGGGGCACTTGTCGCCCAGCAGAAGCTCGACTTCCCACTCTGGCTCCTCTGCCTGCTGATCTTCCTGGCGGCGTTCCTTGGCGACCAGACGGCCTATTGGATCGGCCGCCGGGTCGGTCCCCGACTGTTCAACCGACCGGACTCGCGGGTGTTCAAGCAGGAACACATCGACCAGACGAACGCCTACTTCGAGCGCTACGGCGGTCGGACGATCGTCATCGCGCGCTTCATCCCGTTCGTTCGGACCTACTCCGCAGTATCGGCAGGCGTCGGCCGGATGAAATACCGCCACTTCGTCGCCTACGACCTCGTCGGCGCATTGCTCTGGGGCGTTGGAGTGACGCTCCTCGGTTACGCCCTGGGCAACATCAGTTTCATCAAGAACAACATCGAAGCGCTCCTGATCCTGGTCGTGCTCGTCTCCGTGGCGCCCGTGGCTATCGAGCTGTGGCGCAAGCGCCGTGCCGCCCGCCGAGCTGCACATGAGATCGCGGAAGACGTGACCGACGCCGTGGCTGACTCTGCGCGCGACGCCGTGCAGCCGTGACCCGCGAGATCCACTCCTGGCTGTCCGACATGGACGGCGTGCTGGTGCACGAGGGGCACGCGATCCCCGGCGCCCCGGAGTTCGTCACCGCGCTGCGCGACAAGGGCCTGCCGTTCCTGGTGCTGACGAACAACTCGATCTTCACGCCGCGAGACCTGCGTGCGCGGCTGGCCATCTCGGGCATCGACGTGCCCGAGGTCGCGCTGTGGACCTCGGCTCTGGCCACCGCCCAGTTCCTCAAGGACCAGCTGCCGGGCGGCAGCGCGTACGTCATCGGCGAGGCGGGCCTGACGACCGCGCTGTACGAGGCCGGGTACACGATGACGGACTCCGACCCGGACTACGTCGTGCTCGGCGAGACACGCACCTACTCGTTCGAGGCGATCACCAAGGCGATCCGGCTCATCCAGGGCGGGTCGCGCTTCATCGCGACGAACCCCGACGCGACCGGCCCGAGCAAGGACGGCGACCTGCCCGCGACGGGCGCCGTGGCCGCGCTGATCACGCGGGCGACGGGGCGGGCCCCGTACTTCGTGGGCAAGCCGAACCCGATGATGTTCCGCTCGGCCCTGAACCAGATCGACGCGCACTCCGAGCACACTGCGATGGTCGGCGACCGGATGGACACCGACATCGTGGCGGGCATCGAGGCCGGCCTGGCGACCTACCTGGTGCTCACAGGCTCGACCCGCGCCGAGGACGTCGGCCGGTTCCCGTTCCGCCCGAACCACATCGTCGACTCGATCGCGGACCTCGTCCCCCTGGTCTGACCCACCCGCCGTGGCGGGTCGGGCCAGATCCAGCGAGGCTCAGTCGGTCGGGGCAGACGGGTCGGCGGTCGGCGTGGTGCCGAAGTTGACGTTCGGCACGGCCCGCACCGCCGGGTCCTGCGTCTCGAAGTACTCCGCGCGCGTGAACCCGAACGCGGACGCGATCGTGTTCGCCGGGAACGACTCGACCTTGGTGTTCAGGGTCCGGACGTTCGCGTTGTAGAACCGGCGCCCGGCAGCAATCCGGTCCTCGGTGTTCGTGAGCTCGGCCTGCAGCTGCTGGAAGTTCTCGCTCGCGCGCAGCACGGGGTAGTTCTCCGCGACGGCGAACAGGTGCCCGAGCGCCTGGCTCAGGACGTTCTCCTGCTCGGCCTGGACGGCCGGGCTCGTGGGCCCACCGCCGACGGCGGCCGCCCGCGCCCGGGTGACCTCGTCGAACACGCCGCGCTCGTGCGCGGCGTAGCCCTTGACCGTCTCGATCAGGTTGGGGATGAGGTCGTGCCGGCGGTGCAGCTCGACGTCGATCTGGCGCCACGCCTCCTGGACGAGGTTGCGCAACCGCACGAACCCGTTGTAGGTCGAGATGGCCCAGATCACGGTGATGACGATGATCGCGACGATGACGATCAGCGCGATGGTTCCTGCGGTCACTTCTGCTCCTCGAACGGGGTGAGCGGGGTGGTGGGACTCGGATCGTAGCCATGCTCGAGCCAGACGAAGCGCGGGATCGAGCGCACGACGGCGTCGAGCAGGCCCAGGCGGGGGGCGATGAGGTCAAGATCGGTGGTGCCCGCGGACCAGGTGAGGATCTCGGTGCCCTCGATGCGCAGGTTCGTGCGCGAGCCCGGCCGCAGCAGACGCTCCATCAGGCGCGGATGGACGACGTCGGACGCGAAGCGTGGCATGCGCGAGGTGACCCGCCAAGCCTGGTTGAAGTCCTCGGACTCGAACTGCAGGTCCTGGCCGCCGACGACCTTGGCGAGGCGCGTACCGAGCCCCTCGGGCGTGAGCTCGAGGGTCGGCAGGAAGGCCGGCAGGGTCAGCGTGAGCACGTGGAACGAGTGCGTCTGGCGGTTGTCGCCGGACTTCTCCGTGTACCGATACAAGAACGAGGTCGCCGGCCGGCCCTGCCACGTACCGGAGAGCACCTCGGTAGCCCGGCGCGACGTCCCGACACCGAACGGCCGCCCCTGCCAGCACTCGGTGAGCTGCGGCGCCGAGGCGCGGTACTCCCACCCGTTCAGCGCCGCCCACGCCGCCAGCGTGCGCACGCGGCGACGCTGCAGGATGAACGCGACGATCCCGAGGGCGGGCACCGCGAAGACCGAGAGCACGAGCAGCACGGACAGGTCCACCGGCGGTCTTCTCCTCGTTGATCCGCGGCTACAGGCCGAGGTCGTGCAGGTCGAACAGGTAGTAGTACGGCACGCCCAGCGCTTCGATCCGCTCGCGTGCGCCCGTGGCGCGGTCGACGATCACCGCGACCCCGACGACGTCGGCCCCGGCCTCGCGCGCGGCCTCGACGGCGGCGATCGGCGAGGCGCCCGTGGTCGAGGTGTCCTCGAGCACGACGACGCGGCGCCCGGCGATGTCCGGGCCCTCGACCCGGCGCTGCATGCCGTGCGCCTTGGCCTCCTTGCGCACGACGAACGCGTCGAGATCCTGGCCGCGCGACGCGGCGGCGTGCAGCAGCGCGGTCGCGACCGGGTCGGCGCCGAGCGTCAGGCCGCCGACGGCGTCCACCTCCGCGGTCCCGAGCCCGACCTCTTCGAGCAGGTCGAGCAGCACGTGCCCGACGAGCGGTGCGGCGCGGTGGTGCAGCGTCACCCGGCGCAGGTCGACGTAGTAGTCCGCCTCGCGACCGGACGAGAGCGTCACGCGACCATGCACCACGGCGAGCTCTTTGATCAGGTCGCGCAGCTGCTCGCGCGGGGTCGGGGACATCAGGGCGGGATCGGGTCCGGTCACGCGCCCAGGCTACCGATCGATCCCGGTGCTCAGCGCCGCCCGGACGGGCGACCTGCGCGCCCGTGGGACCCTGGAGGTCGAGGCGGCACTGACAGCGCTGCCAGACCACCCCCCACCTGCGTTCCGAGGACACCCATGACCACGCCCCTGACGACCGTGACCGCACCGGACGGCACCGTGTTCCGCGACCTGAACGCCAACGGCGTCCTCGACCCGTACGAGGACCCCCGCCTGCCGGTCGCCGCCCGGGTCGAGGACCTCCTCGGGCGCATGACGCTCGAGGACAAGGCCGGCCTGATGTTCCAGACGGTCATCGAGACGGCCGACGACGGCACGCTCGTCGAGTCCCTCGGGGTCATCAGCAAGTCCCCGACGACGCTCGTGGTGCAGGGCAAGCGGATCAACCACTTCAACGTGCACCGCCTGCCCTCCCCGCGGCTGGCCGCACGCTGGCACAACAACCTCCAGGCACTCGCGGAGCGCACCCCGCTCGGCATCCCGGTGACCGTCTCGACGGATCCGCGGCACGCCTTCCACGAGAACTCCGGGGTGTCATTCGCCGCGGGGCACTTCTCGCAGTGGCCCGACTCGCTCGGGCTGGCCGCGGTCGGCGACGTCGACCTCGTGCGCGAGTTCGCCGACGCCGCGCGCCAGGAGTACACCGCCGTCGGCATCCGCGCGGCGCTGCACCCGTGCGTCGACCTCGCGACCGAGCCTCGCTGGCCCCGCCAGCTCGGCACCTTCGGCGAGGACACGCTCCTGACCAGCGACTTCACCGCCGCCTACCTCGACGGCTTCCAGGGTCCGGCCGGGACGCTCGGCGCCGGGTCGGTCGCGTGCACCACGAAGCACTTCCCCGGCGGCGGACCGCAGAAGGACGGCGAGGACCCGCACTTCCCGTACGGCCGCGAGCAGGTGTACCCAGGTGGACGGTTCGAGGAGCACCTCGCGCCGTTCCGGGTCGCGATCGCGCACCAGACCGCCGCGATGATGCCGTACTACGGCATGCCCGTCGGCCTCGTGGTGGACGGCGAGCCGATCGAGGAGGTCGGGTTCGGGTACAACAAGCAGATCGTCACCGGGCTGCTGCGCGGGACCCTCGGGTACGACGGCGTCGTGGTGACCGACTGGGAGCTCGTCAACGACAACGTGGTGGCGAGCGGCCAGGTCCTGGCGGCCCGCGCGTGGGGTGCCGAGCACCTCGACGCGACGGGTCGGATGGAGAAGATCCTCGCGGCGGGCTGCGACCAGTTCGGCGGCGAGGAGTGCCCCGACCTGCTCCTCGAGCTCGTGCGCGACGGCCGCGTCACCGAGGATCGCCTCGACGAGTCGGTGCGGCGACTGCTGCGCGTGAAGTTCGAGCTCGGGCTGTTCGACGACCCGTACGTCGACGAGGACGCTGCCGAGGTCGTCGTCGGGCGCGCGGACCTGGTCGCGGCCGGGCTGCGGGCGCAGAGCCGCGCGGTGACCGTGCTGACCAACAACATCCCGACCAACAACGTGCCGACCACGCTCAGCGGGCGCCCCCTGCTGCCGCTCGCGACCGGCCTGCGGGTCTTCACTCTCGGCCTGTCGCCCGACGAAGCCGCGCTCCTGGGCACCGTCGTCGACGACGTCGCCGACGCCGACGTGGCCGTGGTGCGCCTGGCCCCGCCGTTCGAGCCGCGCGACACGATGTTCCTCGAGGCGTGGTTCCACGCCGGTTCGCTCGAGTACTCGGCGGAGGTCGTCGCGCAGGTGCGCGCGCTCGCCGCGCACGTGCCGGTCGTGCTGGACGCGAACCTCGAGCGGCCGGCCATCCTCACCCCGCTGGCCGACGTCGCGACGGCGATCGTCGGGACCTACGGCACGTCCGGCCCGGCGCTCGCCGCGGCCCTGACCGGTGCCGTACCGCCCGAGGGTCGACTGCCGTTCCAGCTGCCACGCTCGATGGACGCCGTGCGTGCCTCCCGCCCGGATGTCCCGTCCGACACGGTGGACCCGCTCTTCCCGGCAGGCCACGGCCTGCGCTGGTAGGTAGCCCCTGACGGTCGGTCGACAGCACGCAGCGCGGCGTCGGGGATCGGTGTCCGCGGTTCAGCGGTTCAGCGGTTCAGCGGTTCAGCGGTTCAGCGGTTCAGCGGTTCAGCGGTTCAGCGGTTCAGCGGTTCAGCGGTTCAGCGGCGGATGACGGTGCCGTGGCGGTCGGTGAACTGCCACCCGTGAGGTGTCCAGGTGATCTCGATGCCGTGGTCGTGGGTGTGGTCGTGGTGGTGCCAGCACAGCAGCACCCCGGTGGTGGCATCGGTGTCGCCGTGATCACGGAACCATTGGATGGAGTGGTGGCATTCACACATGCGCGGCGGCGCGGTGCAACCCGGGTACTGACAATGTTTGTCGCGGGCAATGATCGCCCGACGTAGTTGGCCGGTGAAGGTGCGTTTGGCGCGGCCGATATTGATGAGTTGCGAGTCCGGGCTGAACATGAACCGGCTGATCTCCGCGTCGCACAGCAGTCGGTCCAGTACGACGCGCGGGACCGGCTGCCCGTCCTCGAACACTGCCGGGCGAAGCACCTGTGGGACCAGCGGTGACCCGTTGAGTGGCTCGTGGTCGAGCACTGCGGGGTCGAGCACCGTGGGGTTCAGCGGACCGTGGTCGAGCAGCCCGCCCGGTGCGGGTGGCGGGAAGAGCAGGGCCGGGTCCACCTGGTCGCAGTCGGTGGGGTGCAGGGTGGGGTCGAGCAGGTGGGTTACCCCGGCGCGGGTGGTCATGGCGATCAGGGTCGGGTAGTCCACCAGCACAGAGATGTGCGGTCGTACGGAGGCGCCTTTGCCGGTCAGGCCCTGGTCCAACGTGAGTCGGGCCAGGTCCGACAACGCCCCCGCGCGACGTTGCGACGCGGTGCGGTCATCCCCGGCGGCCGGGACGCCTTGCACGGCCTGCAACGCGACCAGGAGCCCTTGGCCGTGCTCAGTGTTCAGGAAGCCCGACAGGTGGCACCCACCGGTGGTGGCGGACACGTCGAAGAACTCCCGCTCGGTGGCGTCGCGGTACCCGCGCTCGTCCGCTTCCGGGTCCGCCGCGGCCGCCCAGCGGCGGGCGAGCATGCGCAACATGTCGGCGCTGACCTGCGCGGCCTGGTTCAGCAGGAACCGTTCCCCCACCGGGGCGTGCGGGTCGGCCAACACCTGACGGCGCACGTCGCTGGTCGCGGCGGCGGTGGTCAGGATCTCGGCTTGCTCCACACTGACCCGCCCCTCACCGCCGGTGACCACCGCGGCGGCGGTCACCGGCAACTCGTCCCGCAACGCGTGAGCCAGGCGCGTCATCCGCTTCGCCTTCGCATAGGTCAGGTGCGCGCGGCGGGCCAGCCAGGTCGGAAACG
Organism: Pengzhenrongella phosphoraccumulans; assembly: GCF_045689905.1. Lineage (NCBI taxonomy): Bacteria > Bacillati > Actinomycetota > Actinomycetes > Micrococcales > Pengzhenrongella > Pengzhenrongella phosphoraccumulans. The sequence goes on from NZ_CP144210.1 coordinate 1,721,907, forward strand.
TCCGTGCCCCGCTGACGTTCCACGGCACGTCGGACTCCACCACGGGCAGCGCGCGGGTGGCGATGGCCTGCATCCGGTCCGACAGCTCAAACACCACGTCGAACAACTCCAAGGCCCCGGCCCCGTCCAGATCCCGCGGAGACACGTCTGCCAACGCGTCCACGTGCTCCCGGATCGCCGCTGCCCGATCCGCAAACGACAACGACGCCAGCCGCGCGGACGAGCGCGGCGGCGTGGGTGCGGGTGGTTGCGACGACGGCCCCAGGCCGAGCGAAGGCGTAGGCGTAAGTGTGGGCGTGGGTGTGGGCGTGGGCGTGGGTGTGGGCGTGGGTTTGGGCGGCTGGGCGGCCGGAGGGGCGGGTGCAGGCGGCTGCGACGATGCGCGCTCGTCCTCTTCAAAGGTCATCTCACACCCCCCCGTCGCCGCTCGTCAGGAATACCCTTGCTGCCTCAGAACCGGTGAACCCTCACCATTTCCGATGCAATCCACACTAACCGGGGGCACTGACATTCCCCGCTGCGTCGTCGGGCAGGGGATGTGGACAAAGAACAACATTCCGAAATCTGTGGATTAGCATTCGTGGGGGCCGGCTGGGGGCGGTTCATTAACCACGATCAAGTCGGGAGTTCACCCCGGATCGTGGTCCCGGCGCGTGACAGCAAGCCAAGCGGCGAACCGGGGCAGCACGACACCAGCGTCGTGAGGTCGCGACCAGGATGCGCCGCTCGCCCGACGTGGCGGTCATCCAGCGCAGACGCCAGCAATCGGCCGATGCGGTGTGCGGTAACGCGTCACGGGGTACCCCCGCGAAGAGCCTCCCAGCGGCGAGCTACCCCTCGGCGGGCCCGCTACGGAGTGGGGGTGGGCGGTACCGCATCCATCTGCTTGCGGTACTTGCCGATCGAGCGGACAGCGGACCGCGGCAGCATGCGCATCACGCCCGAGATCGCGCGGTAGCGCAGGCTCGGCGTGGAGATGACCGCGCCGCGGCGCACGTCGGCCAGGGCCGTCGCGACGACGGCGTCGGCGTTGAGCCAGGCGATCTCGGGGATGTTCGTCATGTCGACCTCGGCCCGCGAGTGGAACTCCGTGTGCACGAAGCCCGGGCACAGCGCGGTGGCCGTCACGCCGGTGCCCTCAAGTTCGACCGCGAGGCCCTCGGTGAACGTGCGCACCCAGGCCTTGTGGGCCGCATACGTCCCGGTCGCGAACAGCGCGGCGACGGACGCCACGTTGAGGATCGCGCCCCGCCCACGCACCGTCATCTGCCCGGCCGCCGCGTGCGACAGCACGAGGACCGCGCGCACCATGACGTCGAGCGCGGCCAGCTCGAGCGCGAGGTCGCCGCCGACGAAACGCTGGTGCAGCCCGAAGCCCGCGTTGTTGATGAGCAGGCCGACCGGCCGCTCCGTCGAGCGCAGCCGCTCGGCGACGCGCTCCAGATCGGCAGGCACGGACAGGTCGGCCGCCAAGACCTCGACGTCCACCGCCGCCGCGGCGTGGAGCTGGGAAGCGAGGCGCCCCAGGCGCTCGGTGTCGCGCGCCACGAGCACGAGGTCGTGCCGAGCCGTGGCGAGCTGCCAGGCGAACTCGAGGCCGAGGCCGGCACTCGCGCCTGTGATCAGAACGGTAGCCATGAGGTCAGCCTACGGGGGGCGGCAGTGCGCGCGCGGCAGGCCCCCCGTGGCTCGCCCGGCCGACGTCGATTCGGCACGGGCTTGTCGGTCCCGGCCGCTAGCCTGACCCCCATGCGGCTGGCTACCTGGAACATCAACTCGATCCGGTCCCGTGCGGACCGCGTGCTCGCCTTTCTCGAGCGCAGCGGCACCGACGTGCTCGCGCTGCAGGAGACCAAGTGCAAGGACGAGCAGTTCCCACGCGTGGCCTTCGAGGATGCGGGGTACGAAGTCGCGACGTTCGGCTTCAGCCAGTGGAACGGAGTCGCCCTGATCTCCAGGGTCGGCCTGGCCGACGTCGAGACGGGGTTCAGCGGGCAGCCGATGTTCGGCGCGGAGGGCAAAGAGCCCGCCGTCGAGGCCCGCGCGATCGGCGCGACCTGCGGCGGGGTGCGCGTCTGGAGCCTGTACGTGCCGCACGGCCGTGCCGTCGGCGACCCGCACTTCGCCTACAAGCTCGCCTGGCTCGCCCAGCTCAAGTCCCAGGCCGAGGGCTGGCTCACCCCGCCCGACGGCGACCCGGCCGCCCAGGTCGCGCTCGTGGGCGACTGGAACGTCGCCCCGCGGGACACCGACGTGTGGGACCTCGCGGCGTTCGCCGGGCTGACCCACATCACCCCCGAGGAGCGGGCCGCGTTCGCCGCGTTCGCCACCGCCGGGTACACCGAGGTCACGCGCGAGCACATCCCCGAGGACCGCAAGTACACCTACTGGGACTACCAGCAGCTGCGGTTCCCCCGGAACGAAGGCATGCGGATCGACTTCGCCTACGCGTCTGGGGCCCTCGCGGCCCGGACCACGGGGGTCGAGATCGACCGCAACGAGCGCAAGGGCAAGGGCGCGTCCGACCACGTGCCCGTCATCCTCGATCTCTCCGACTGACGCGACTCCGTCCCGCTGACCGTGCCCTCCTGACCTGCCGCGCATCTCGCCACCCGACCTCCCAAGGGCCGGCTGTTCAGATCCGAGCCGCGCAATCGGGTCAACGCGTCGGGTCACCACCCGCGCGCCACTAAGTTCGGAACCATGAGCACGCCACCCACCTGGTCCCCGCAGCCGCCCGACGACCGCTGGGCTGCACCGCCCGCACCGATCCAGGACGACACGGTGGGGGGCTTCGGGTTGAACGCACCGCCGACGGCGCCGGCTCCGGTCGACCCGTTCCGCGTGCCGGACCACGCCGCCCCGAGCGACGGGAGCGCGCCGTCGGGTCCGCAGTACCCGCAGCCGCAGTACGCCGCGCCCCAGTACACGCCTCCGCAGTACGCCGCGCCGCAGTACGCCGCGCCGGCTTACGCGCCGAGCCCCTACGACGCCGCCCCGTTCGGCGCACCGCCCGCGGCCGCACCTCAGTACGCCGCACCTCAGTACGCCGCACCGCAGAACGCCGCGCCCCAGTACGCGCCCCCGCTGTACGCCGCACAGGGCTACCCCGCAGGGCAGTACGCCGCCGGCCAGCCCGCCGCCGACCCCTACGGCCCACCGGTCCCGGGTGCCGATCGGGGCCTGGCGTCGTACAACTACGCGTACGGCCCGGGCAACACCTACGCGGCACAGCGCACCAGCGGCCTGGCGATCGCCTCGCTGGTCACGAGCCTGGCGGCGTTCCTCTTCGCGATCACCGCGCCGGTCGGTCTGGTCCTGGGCATCGTCGCGCTGAACGGCATCAAGCGGGACGGGACCCAGGGACGCGGCCTCGCGATCGCGGGCATCGTCGTCGGGGCCGTCATGACCGTCGCGTTCGTCGTCGGGGCCGTCGCCTTCTTCGCCCTGTTCGCGGCCATCCCGTCGGACGCCTTCACCACATGACCCAGCCGCCGACCGCCGACCAGCCGTACTACGCACCGGGCTGGCAGACCCCCCGACCGCCCACCGACGGGTTCGCGATCGCCTCGCTCGTGACGGGCCTGGTCGGGCTCGGCCTCGTCGCCGTCGGCCTGGGCATCGCCGCGCTGGTCCGGATCGGTCGGCACGGCTCGCGCGGCCGCGGGCTCGCGATCACGGGCATCGCGGTAGGCGCCGTCACCACGATCGTCGCCGGGGTGGTCGGCGCGCTCGCCCTGACCGCCGTGCTCGGCTCCCGTCCCCTGGCCGACGACGTCGCCGCACCCCGCGACGTGCACGCGCGTCAGCTCGTGCCGGGCAACTGCCTCGACCCCCTGCCCGACGACGGCGAGATCGACACCGTCCGCGTCGTGCCCTGCGCCGACCCGCACGCGGCGCAGGTGATCTCGCAGTACGAGTTCGAGCAGGACGCCCTCTGGCCCGGGCAGGCGGCGGCCGACCGGCGCGTCGCCACGGCGTGCGAGGTCAGCCCCGCGGAGACCGAGGCCGGCCTCACGCCGCTCACCTGGGCGCCGACCGAGCAGGGGTGGGGCAACGGTGACCGCACGGGCCTGTGCCTGCTCCGGCACGCGGACGGCACCCCCCTGACGGAGTCCCTCGTCCCGTAGCGCGGGCCCCGAAGCCCCGAGGTCAGCGGACCGAGAGCACCAGCCCGACTGCATCCCCGGGGGCGCGGTCGACCACGACGGTCTGACCGTCGTGCACGTCGCCCGCGAGCAGGAGACGCGCGAGCCGGTCACCGATCTCACGCTGCACGAGCCGGCGCAACGGCCGGGCGCCGTACGCGGGGTCGAACCCCTCGATCGCGAGCCACTCGCTCGCCGCCGGGGTGACCTCGAGCACCAGCCGCCGGTCGGCGAGCCGCGCCGCGAGCAGCGCGACCTGCAGGTCGACGATCTGCCCGAGCTCGGCGAGCGTCAGCGCGTCGAACAGCACGATGTCGTCGAGCCGGTTGAGGAACTCCGGCTTGAACGCCGCCCGCACCGCGCTCATCACGGCCTCGCGCTTGACGTCGTCGGCGAGCAGGGGATCGACGAGGAACTGCGAGCCGAGGTTCGAGGTGAGCACCAGGATGACGTTCCGGAAGTCGACGGTGCGGCCCTGGCCGTCGGTGAGCCGACCGTCGTCGAGCACCTGGAGCAGGATGTCGAAGACCTCGACGTGCGCCTTCTCGATCTCGTCGAGGAGCACCACGGAGTAGGGCCGGCGGCGCACGGCCTCGGTGAGCTGACCGCCCTCCTCGTACCCGACGTACCCGGGGGGAGCGCCGACCAGCCGCGATACCGTGTGCTTCTCGGAGTACTCGGACATGTCGATGCGCACCATCGCGCGCTCGTCGTCGAACAGGAAGTCCGCGAGCGCCTTGGCGAGCTCGGTCTTGCCGACCCCGGTCGGCCCGAGGAACAGGAACGAGCCCGTCGGCCGGTCGGGGTCGGAGATGCCCGCCCGCGCGCGCCGGACGGCGTCGGACACGGCGGCCACGGCCTGGCGCTGGCCGATCAGGCGCGCGCCGAGCGCGTCCTCCATGCGCAGCAGCTTGGCGCTCTCCCCCTCGAGCAGACGCCCGGCGGGGATCCCGGTCCAGGCGGCGACGACCTCGGCGATCTCGTCCGCGCCGACCTTGTCCGCGATCATCGGGGCAGGCGCCGGGCCGACGACGTCGACCGACACGTCCTGACCGGCGGCCGCGGCCTCAGCCAACGTGGCGCTGTGCTCGCGCTCCTCCGCCTCGGCGATCTCCCGCTCGACCGCCGGGATCTCGCCGTACATGAGCTGGCTCGCGCGGGCGAGGTCGTTCTCCCGCAGGGCCCGCTCCGCGACCCCGCGCAGCTCCTCCAGCTTCACGCGGAGGTCGCCCACGCGGTTGTGACCGGCCGTCTCGGCCTCCCACCGCACCGTGAGGGCCGAGAGCTCCTCCTTGCGGTCGGCCAGGTCGGCCCGGATCTTCGCGAGCCGCTCGACCGAGGCCTCGTCGTCGGAGTGCTCCAGCGCGAGCTCCTCCATCAGCAGCCGGTCGACCGCGCGTCGCAGCACGTCGATCTCGACGGGCGAGGAGTCCATCTCCATGCGCAGGCGCGAGGCGGCCTCGTCGACCAGATCGATCGCCTTGTCGGGCAGCTGCCGGCCGGGGATGTACCGGTTCGAGAGCGTCGCCGCCGCGACCAGGGCGGCGTCGGAGATGCCGACCTTGTGGTGCGCCTCGTACCGCGCCTTGAGGCCGCGCAGGATCGCGATCGTGTCCTCCACGCTCGGCTCGCCGACGAAGATCTGCTGGAAGCGGCGCTCCAGCGCCGGATCCTTCTCGATCCGCTCGCGGTACTCGTCGAGCGTGGTCGCCCCGACCAGGCGCAGCTCGCCGCGCGCCAGCATGGGCTTGAGCATGTTGCCCGCGTCCATGCTGCCCTCGGCCGCGCCCGCACCGACGACGGTGTGCAGCTCGTCGATGAACGTGACGATCTGACCGTCCGAGCTCTTGATCTCCTCGAGCACCGCCTTGAGCCGCTCCTCGAACTCGCCGCGGTACTTCGCCCCCGCCACCATCGCCGCCAGGTCGAGCGCGATCAGCCGCTTGTCGACCAGGGACGCCGGCACGTCGCCGGCCACCATCCGCTGGGCCAGCCCCTCGACGACGGCGGTCTTGCCGACGCCGGGCTCCCCGATCAGCACGGGGTTGTTCTTGGTGCGGCGCGAGAGCACCTGGATCACCCGCCGGATCTCGTTGTCGCGGCCGATCACCGGGTCGAGCTTGCCGTCGCGGGCGGCCTGCGTGAGGTCCACGCCGTACTTCTCGAGCGCCTTGTAGGTGTTCTCCGGGTTCGGGCTCGTGACCTTCGCGTTGCCGCGCACCGACGGCAGCGCCGCGAACAGCGCGTCGCGCGTCGCGCCCGCCGCCCGTAGCGCGTCCGCCGCCGGGGACTGCCCCGCGGCGATCCCGAGCAGCAGGTGCTCGGTCGAGAGGTACTCGTCGCCGAGCGCCTCGGCCTCGGTGCGCGCCGCCGCGAGCACGGCCGACGTCGCGCGGGACGGCGTCGGCTGGGCGACGGCCGAGCCGCTCGCCGTGGGCAGTGCGACGAGCGCCGCGCGCACCCGCCGACCGAGCGCGGCGCGGTCCGCGCCGACCGCGTCCAGCAGACCCGCGGCGACCCCGCCCTCCTGCGCGAGCAGTGCTCCCAGGAGGTGCACCGGCTCGAGCTGGGGGTTGCCCGCGGCCGAGGCCTGCTGGATCGCATCCCCCAACGCTTCTTGGGTGCGGGTGGTGAGCTTGTCAGCCATGAGTGGGTCCTCCGGGATCGCCTGTGGTCCGAGTCTGGCCCGTCTCGCCGCGCGCCGCGTTCCCGCGGACCCGCAACGCCGGGACGGTCCCCCGAATGCCACCACGACCTGGCAAGATCACTGCGACCACCACCGGGTCACGACGCCGTGTCCGGCTGCGCCGGGCCGCGCGAACCAGCAGAGCCGCGCGAACCAGCAGATACGAGAGGACCGAGCGCATGCCGATCATCGTCGGGTACACGACCAAGCCCGAGGGCAGAGCCGCACTGCAGCACGCCATTGCCGAGGCCCGCGCGCACGGCGAGTCCCTCGTCGTGGTCAACATCGGCACGGGAGCGCACCCCGAGAACATGCTGGCCGGCGAGGAAGACCTCGCCGAGGTCGCCCGCACCCTCGAGGCGACCGGCGTCGAGCACCAGGTCCGCCAGCTCGTGCGCGGCAAGGAGCCGTCCCAGGAGATCGTCGATCTGGCGAACGAGATCGGCGCCACGATGATCGTCATCGGGCTGCGCCGGCGCAGCCCGGTCGGCAAGCTGCTGCTCGGCAGCAACGCCCAGCAGATCCTGCTCGACGCGAGCTGCCCCGTCGTCGCCGTCAAGCCCGTCGTCACGGTCAAGGCCTGAGACCGCCGCCCGAACGCCGCCACGAGACCCCGTCGAAACCGCTGCGTTTCCCCTGCAGTGACGACCGGCGGGAAACGTCGCGCAGTGGCACTATCGGGCCCATGACCCCTCTGCCGGTTCACCCCGCCCCCCAGGTCGACGACGCCGTCCCGGACGTGCTCGGGCCGGGATGGACCCAGCGCACGATCACCCTCGAGCCCGACGACGAGGGTGCCGTGCTCGCCACACTCGTACGCCGCGACCCGGCCGCCGCCGACCCCGTGACCGGACCGAGCCGCCGCGCGGTGCTGTATCTCCACGGCTTCGACGACTACTTCTTCCAAGCGCACCTCGGTGACGCCTGGGCCGAGCACGGCTACGACTTCTACGCGCTGGACCTGCGCAAGTACGGCCGCTCGATCCGCCCGGGTCAGTCGCCAAACTACGTCACCGACCTGCGGGACTACCTCGAGGAGCTCGACGCCGCCGCCGAGATCATCCGGGTGCGCGACGACCACGACGTCCTTGTCGTCCTGGGCCACTCGACCGGTGGGCTGATCGCGAGCATGTGGGCGCACGCGCGGCGGGGGCGCGGCGTGATCGACGCCGTCGTGCTCAACAGCCCGTGGTTCGACCTCAACCGCAGCTGGTTCGAGCGCGTGGTCCTCACCCGGACGGTCGACGTCGTCGGCCGGTTCGCCCCGCGCGTGCCGATCGGGACGACCGGTTCCGACTACGGGCGCAGCCTGCACCGGGACACCGGCGGCGAGTGGGACTACGACCTGACCTGGAAGCCGCACGCGGGCTTCCCCGTGCGCGCCGGCTGGCTGCGCACGATCCGTCGCGGGCACGCCCGGATCGCCCAGGGGCTCGACATCGACGTCCCCGTGCTGGTGTGCTGCTCGACGGCGAGCGGGCCGTACGACCGCCTGCACCCCGACATCGGGACCACCGACAGCGTGCTCGGGGTGGAGCAGATCGTCGCGCGTTCGGCCTACCTCGGCCCCGACGTCACGATCGTCCAGATCTCCGACGGCGTGCACGACCTCGCCCTGTCCGGGCCGGTCGCACGCCAGAGCTTCTTCGACGCGATGTTCGACTGGGCCGCCGATCACGTGCCCGCCAGCGGTTCGGTCCCGGCGAGCGAGCTCGCGCCGACTAGCCATTCCCCTGCGGGGCCTGCGGTGGTCTGATGTTCCTGGGCACCGTCGCCCGGACGGTGCGGACACCGAGGAGCAGCTGATGATCCACGAGGAAGCCTGGCCCCAGGGGACGCCCGCCTGGATCGACCTGATGGTTCCTGACCGGCTCGCCGCGCAGGCGTTCTACGGCCCGCTGTTCGGCTGGTCCTTCGAGGTGGGGGGCCCGGAGACGGGCTTTTACACCATGGCCCTCAAGCACGGTCAACCGGTCGCCGGCCTCGGCGAGCCCCAGGGCGGCGAAGCGGCACCGCCCGCCATGTGGACGACCTACATCGCCGTGGACGACGTCGACGCGACGGTCCGCCGCGCGGCCGACGCCGGCGGCACGGTGCTCATGGAACCGATGGGCGTGATGGAGTTCGGCCGGATGGCCGTGCTCGCGGACCCGACCGGCGCCGTCGTCGGCCTCTGGCAGTCCGGGGCGCACACCGGCGCGAACCTCGTCAACGAGCCGGGCTCGCTGATCTGGAACGAGGCCGTCAGCGACGACCTCGCCGCGGCCCAGGCGTTCTACGGGTCCGTCTTCGGGTACGACTTCGCCGACATGTCGGGGCCGGGTTTCGAGTACGCGGCCGTGAGCCTTGCCGGCAAGAGCGCCGAGGAGGCGGTCTGCGGAGTCGGCGCGAGCGGCGCGCGGCCCCCGGGCACACCGCCGCATTGGCGCACCTACTTCGCGGTGGCGGACACGGACGCCACGACCGCCAAGGTCGTCGAGCTCGGCGGCCAGGTCTTGGACGGCCCGAGCGACAGCCCGTTCGGGCGCGTGGCGCGGGTCAGCGGTCCTTCCGGGGAGCAGTTCACGCTGATGTCCACGACCACGCCCGAGAGCCCGGACACCCCGGCCGGCTGAGGCCGCACCAGGGCGCCCCCGTTCGCGCTGGCGCGGAGGGGGGCGCCCGGCTGTCCGTCACGAGCCGGCGCGCTGTCAGAAGACGAACATCGAGATCCGCTGACTCAGCTCGGCGGACAGGCGAGCGAGTTCCTCGACGGATCCGCCCATCTGGACGAGAACCTCGCTTGAGCTAGCCGCCCCGGCGGCGACGCCCGAGATGTTCGAGGCGATCTCGCCGGAACCGGCGGCGGCCTCAGTCACGGACCGGGACATCTCGTTGGTGGTCGCCGTCTGCTCCTCCACGGCGCTCGCGATGGTCAACTGGTAGTCGTTGATCGACGCGATGATCGTGGAGATCTCCCCGATCGCCACGACAGCGCCGCTCGTGTCGACCTGGATGGCCTCGACGCGGCGGGTGATCTCCTCCGTGGCCCGTGCGGTCTCCCGCGCCAACTCCTTGACCTCCCCGGCCACCACCGCAAATCCCTTCCCAGCCTCGCCGGCGCGGGCGGCCTCGATGGTCGCGTTCAGCGCCAGCAGGTTCGTCTGCTCGGCGATGGACGTGATCGCCTTGACGACATTGCCGATCTCCCCCGAAGACACCCCGAGGCGCGTGATCAGGTCAGTCGTGGTGGCGGCAACCCCGGTCGCGCGGCCCGCCACCTTCGCGGCCTCATTCGCGTTCTGCGCGATCTCGCGGATCGAGGCACCCATCTGCTCCGCACCTGCCGCGACCGTCTGCACGTTCCGGCTCACCTGCTCCGAGGCGGCCGCAACGACCCCTGCCTGCACGCTCGTCTCGTCGGAACCCGCGGCGACCTGGGTGTTCGCCGCCGAGAGCTCCTCGGCCGCCGCGGCCACCGTCTGCGAGGTCTCCCCGATCTCCGTCAGGGTCGCGCACAGGGCCGCCAACGCCTGGTCCAGTCCCGCGGCCATGACGCCGATCTCATCCTTCGACGCGAGCCCGGACCGTTGCGTGAGGTCGCCTCGAGACAGCGCCTCCACGACGCCGCCCACCGTCTTCATCGGCCGGGTGACCATCCGAGTGACGTAGCTGCCGAGCAAAAGACCGAGCATCGATCCCACCGCCAGCGCAACGAGGGTGGTGGTGCGGGTCGAGGAGACCAGGGACTTGGCCTCGGCGACGAGCTTGGCCGCGTGAGCTGCCTGCTCCTTCGTCACCGCGGCGAGGGTCTCGGTCATGGTCGCGACGATCGGCGCGGCCTTGTGGTCCCGGAGGTCCTGCACGAGGGCGGAGTTCCCCGCGAGGCTCGCGGGGATGTACTCGTCATCGATCACGGACCGATAGGCCGCGAGGCCAGACCGGATCGACTCGACCACGGCGTCACCGCCCCGCGGCGCCGCAGCCACGTAAGCCTCGAGATCAGCATCGGTGGTCACCCGGGCCGCGGTGATCGACGCACCGTACTTGTCCTTCGTCGCGCGGTCGACGGACCCCGCGTGAGCGAGGACGAGGACTCGCTCGGTGAGCAGGTCGCTGGTCAGATGGTCGGCCAGGGTCGACGTCGTGAGCGCCTGGTCGTTGATCGTGCTGATACTGCCCTGCAGAAGCCCAAGTCGAACAACGGAAAGCACCGTCAGCCCGAGCGAAAGCGACAACAATGCCACGACGAGAGACCCGATCTTGAAACCGACGGGCCGGTCTCTCAAAGACACGCTGCGGAACATGGAGCTCCTCCTTGCGGACGCCTGCAGGACCTCCATCGGTCACCGGGTGCCCTCATCGGTCGCGCTCGACTACCTGGGAACGTGAACGTCCCCTCAGCAATAGGCGGTCGTGATCAGGCAGTTCAGGTCGGGATGGAGGTGCAGGACGCGATCTCACCGGCCCGCGGATGCGGTCCAACCGGCAATGCCGCGATCGGTCCCACGCCCCCGGCCCAAGGACGCAACGAACCCTCGCAAACTGAACGATCGACAAGGAATCGACGGCGTTGAGAGGACTCCAACCGGGACTTTTCTGGCGGTTTCTCCGGGAATACGGGTGCACAACCCACAGGGCACGACATTTCACCGCGAAACGGGTTCGAAACCGCCCGCAGGCGCGACGGTGCTGTGTCCTCGGAGTGGCTGCTGTTCGCGGCGGGCTAGTAGCTGAATGCCGCGATGCGTTCACGCAGGTCGGCCGACAGGCGTGCCAGCTCGTTCACCGACCCACCCATCTGCGCCAGCACCTCGCTCGAGGTGGCGGCTCCGGTGGCGACCCCGGTGATGTTCTCCGCGATCTCCCCCGAACCGGTGGCGGCCTCCGCGACGGACCGGGACATCTCGTTGGTGGTCGCCGTCTGCTCCTCGACCGCGCTCGCGATGGTGAGCTGGTAGTCGTTGATCGAGGCGATGATCGTGGAGATCTCGTCCATCGCGGTCACGGCCCCGGTGGTGTCGACCTGGATGGCCTCGACCCGGCGGGTGATCTCCTCGGTCGCGCGCGCGGTCTCGCGGGCGAGCTCCTTGACCTCGCTCGCCACCACGGCGAACCCCTTGCCGGCCTCGCCGGCGCGGGCCGCCTCGATCGTGGCGTTCAGCGCGAGCAGGTTCGTCTGCTCCGCGATGGACGTGATCGCCTTGACGACGTTGCCGATCTCCCCCGAGGACACTCCCAGCCGGGTGATCAGCTCGTTGGTCGACGCCGCGACGCCGGTGGCCCGACCCGCGACCTTGGCGGCCTCGTTCGCGTTCTGCGCGATCTCGCGGATCGAGGCGCCCATCTGCTCGGCGCCCGCCGCGACGGTCTGCACGTTGCGGCTGACCTGCTCGGCCGCCGCGGCGACCACGCCTGCCTGCGCACTGGTCTCCTCGGCACCTGACGCGACCTGAGAGTTGGCGGCCGAGAGCTCCTCCGCGGCCGCGGCTACGGTCTGCGCCGTATCGCCCACGCCCACCAGGGTGCTGCGCAGCGCGTCCTGAGCGGCGGTCAGCGCGTGCGCCATGCGCCCGACCTCGTCGCGGCTGTTCAGGTCGGCGGGCACGGTCAGGTCGCCGCGGGCCATCGCCTCGAGCGAGGTCTTGACCCGTTCGATTCCGCCGCGCAGGTTCTGCGCCGTCAGGAACCCGAGCGTCAGCGCGACCACGAGGGCCACGGCGAGCGAGCCCATCAGGGTGCGCACGGCCGAGGCGTAGTTCGCATCGGAGTCCCGGTTCAGGTCGGAGGCGAGCGCCGTGACCTCGGCGTCGAGCGCGTCGAGGTCGTCCACGAAGACCGAGATCAAGGGAAGGCTCCGGTCGATCAGGACGGCGTCGTACCCCCCGGTGTCGCCGATCGCGGCCGGCACAAGCTCGGCGTCCCGAACCACGACCCAGGCGGCGTAGTCGGCCAAGAAGGGCTTCCAGCTCGGCAGCTTGGCCCCCTCCGTCGCGGCGAACGCCGTGATGTTCCCGGCGAGCTCGGCGTCGTTCTTGTCCTGCTTGGCGAGCCAGGTCTCGATGTCGGTCGGCGACTCGAGCGCCGCCAGCTCGCCCACGAGCATCCGGGCCTTGAGCTGGTTCTGGTGGATGAGTCCGCGCTCGTAGCTCACCTCGCTCTGGATCGTCACGATGTGGTCGGTGTCGGTCATCATCGTCCCCATGGCCGAGACCGCCAGGGCCCCGGTCCCGACCGCCACGACCGCGAGCAGACCGATCACGGTGAGGATCTTGGTGCGGATGGACCGGTCGACGAGCCATGAGCTCATGCCTCGCCGTTCGCGCGATACAGGAGCAAGGGCAGAGGCAGGGGCAGTTCGGGGCGTCGGATCGGCGCTCATGGCGGGTCCTCGGGAGTCGGCGGAGCGGTGCGGGTCCTCGGGAGGGAGCGGTGCTCTGCCCCCGGCAGATCGCTCATCGACAAAAATGTGACCTTTGTGAGAGGACCCTCGTCGGGATATGTCCGCAGATTCCCGACTCGCCCGCGACCTGCCCGTCGCCCCGACGTACCCTCGCCCCTGTCCACGAAGGGTGTCCCTCGTCATGAGCCGCACGACCTCTCTGCCGTCGCCCACGATCGGCCTCGCCGCATGATGGGCGGGCATCACGCGATCAGCGGCGCCGCCGCCTGGGTCGCCGTGACCTCGACGGTGCCGTTCACCCTCGGGGCCCACCCGCTCCCGGTCGCGTCCGTCGTGTTCGGCGCCCTGGTCACCGCGGGCGCGGCTCTCCTGCCCGACGTCGACCATCGCAGCGCGACGATCGCACGCTCGGGCGGGGTCTTCACGTGGGGGCTGTCGGCCGCGGCCAGCACGGTCTCCGGCGGCCACCGGCACGGCCTGCACTCGATCCTCGCGGTCGCCGGGTTCACCGTGCTCTCCGCAGCGCTCGGTCGGTGGGACGCCGTCGTCCCTGTGCTCGGCCTGGTTCACGCCGGGTCGGCGCTCCTGCTGCTCGCGCTGGTCGCGTTCTCCTCCAAGGCCCTGGACCTCACCCGTGGCGGGACGGCGATGCTGTGGCTGAGCTCCGCCGCGCTGGTCGTCATCGTCCTGGTCCGGGCGCCGGAGCAGCTCGAGTGGCTGCCGATCTCGGTCATGGTCGGGGTCGTGGTGCACCTCGTGGGCGATCTGATCACCACCGCCGGCGTGCCCCTGCTCTGGCCCTGGCTGCCCAAACCACCCCGCGTCGTCCGGTCGATCCCGGGGACGCGGCACGTGTGGAAGGCCAGCGGCTACGTGGCCCTGCCGGTGATCGGCAACGCCGGGTCCGCGCGGGAGTGGGCGCTGTGCGCCGCGCTGACCGTGTATCTCCTCTACGGATTGGCCGCCACGGCCGGGGTGCTCGGGCTGGGGTGAATCCACCGCCCGGGCCGTTGCGCCATCTCCACGCGTCAAATGCCTGTGGTAGTACCTTTATTAATCAATGATGGTCTGGTGGTTCCGCTGACTCGGCCCGACGTCGGTCCGCCTCGCGTCCCGGTCGACGACCTGCTGCGCGAGGGCGAGCTGCGTTGCGTCTACCGGCCGTTCGTCAACCTCGACACGCGCGCCGTCGTGGCTCACGAAGCCCTGCTGCGGGGCCCGGCGGGCAGCGCGTGGGAGTCGCCCCGGGTGCTCTTGAACGCCGCGCGCGCGGACGGCCGTCTCGCCGATCTCGAGCGGTGCTCGCTTCGCGCGTCGCTGGCCCACGTCGCCCAGTCCTCCCGCGCGACGCCGGTCACGATCTTCGTCCGGGTCGAGCCCGAGACGCTGACCCAGCGACCCGAGGTGATCCTCGCCGCCGTGGCCGATCGAGCCGCCGACATCCGGGTGGTCGTCGCGGTCACCGCGCACGGCCTGGCAAACGATCTCGCCGGGGTCCTGCGGGGCGCCGAGCTGCTGCGCGACGCGGGCTGCGCGCTCGCGTTGGACGTCCGCCCGGAGTCGCTCGCGTTCGTCCCGTTGGTGCGACCCGAGGTCGTGCGGCTGAACCTGGACCTGCTGCGCACCGTCGGCGAGGGGACGACCCTCACGATCGCCGGCGCGGTCCGCGCGTATGCCGAGGTGTCCGGCGCCGAGGTCGTCGTCGAGGGCATCGAGACCGAAGACGACCTCACCCATGCGCTCATTCTCGGCGCCACCCTGGGCCAGGGCTCGCTATGGGGGCCGCCCACCCCCGCGGTCGGCCCGGCACAGTGGGACCTGCGGCGGTTCGAGGCGCACGCGACCCGGGAGACGACGTGCACGACGCCGTTCCAGCTCGCCGGACGCGCGAAGGACGTGCGCCGGGCACCCAAACGCATGCTCGTCCCGATCTCCCGGACGCTCGAGCTGATGGCGCTGGACCTGCGGGTACCGCCGGTGCTCGTCGCGGGATTCGAGCGCGCCCAGTTCTTCGGCTCGGCCACCGCCCGCCGGTACACCGAGCTGGCCCACCGGTTGGCGTTCGTGTGCGCGCTCGGCCTGGACATGCCGATGACGCCCGCTCCCGGGGTACGCGGCCAGCCGCTGACCCCCGAGGACCCGCTCGCCCGCGAGTGGACCGTCGTCGTCCTCGGTGCCCACCGGGCGGCGGCCCTCGTGGCGCGCGACGCCGGCAGCCAGGGGGCCGACGGCGACCGCGAGTTCGACTTCGTCGTCACCTACGACCACGCCCTGGTCATCGCGGCCGCCCAGTGCCTCGTGGGACGCGTCGCGCCCCGCTGACCGCGCTGGGCGGGCCGGGCGGAGGCGTCAGGCCGCCGAACCGCCGCTCAGCGCCTGCCGCACGGCTCCGGAGAGGGCCTTGCCGTCCACGCGGCCCACGCTCGCGGCCGCGAGGTTGGCCGCCTTCATGACGGTGCCCATGTCCTTGACGGTGGTCGCGCCCGTGCTCGCGATGGCCGCCGCGACGATCGCGTCCAGCTGCTCGGGGCTCAGGGCGGCCGGCAGGTAGGCCTCGATGAGGTCGGCCTCGGCCGTCTCGGTCTCGGCCCGCTCGGTGGCGCCCGCACCGGTGTAGATCTGGGCACTCTCGCGACGCTTCTTCACCTCGCCGGCCAGGACGGCCTGGACCTGCTCCTCGGTCAGCTCGTGCGCGGCGGTCCCGGACTTCTCCGCAACCCGCACGGCCGCGATCATCTGACGCACCGTGTTCGTCCGGAACGCGGTGCGGGCCTTCATGGACGTGGTCAGGTCGGCGGTGAGTCTCTCGAATGTGGTCATGGCTCCCATCGTGCTCCACCGCCTGCGGGGGTGGCCGCACCCGGACGGACGCCGGCCACGGTGCGGCGCCTGATCTTGGGCGCCGCCTTACCGCTCGACGACTCCCGCACGACGAGCTTGAAGGCGGTCTCGACCTCCCGCGGCGCGATCGTGCGGTCCGGGTCGTCGATCCGCTCCAGCAGCATCGCGATCGCGCGTTCGGCGATCTCGTCCTTCCCCGGCGCGATGGTCGACAGCGTGGGCAACGAGTACCGGGTCTCGTCGATGTCGTCGAACCCGATCACCGCGACGTCACGCGGGATGCGGAAGCCGGCCTCCTGCAGGACGCGCATCGCACCCAGCGCGAGGGCGTCGTTGAACGCGAACATGCCGTCGAACTCCACCCCGTCGTCGAGCAGGATCCGCATGGCCTCCGCACCATCGCGGCGGTGCCAGGTGCCGGCGTGCCGCACGAGCCGGTCGTCGAACTCAATCCCGGCCGCCTCGAGCGCAGCCCGGTAGCCCGTCAGGCGCAGCCCCGCCGAGCCGATGACCTCGCCCTCGTGCGCCCCCAGGGCAAGGATGCGGCGACGCCCGGCGGCGATCAGGTGGCTCGTGGCCGCCTCCGCACCCGCGACGTTGGCCATCGTGACGTGGTCGGTGGGTCCGTGGAAGATGCGCTCGCCCAGGAGCACCATCGGGATGTCGATCTCTTCGAGCACGCCGACGTCGTCCTGGTCGAGCGCGAGGACGCTGTACAGGACGCCGTCGAGCAGCCGCGAGCGCGGCCCGCGCAGCGCGGCCAGCTCGCTCTCCCGATCACCGCCGACCTGCTCGATCAGGACCGAGAGCCCGCGCAGCGCCGCGGCGCGCATCACCGCGTCCGCGAGCTCGGCGAAGTAGGCGTTGCGGAGGTCGGGGATGATCAGGCCGATGACCCCGGACCGGCCCAGGCGGAGGCTGCGCGCGGACAGGTTCGGCTGGTAGTGGAGCTCGTCGATCGCATCGAGAACCCGCTGACGGGTGGCCGGTTTGATGAACGGGTAGTCGTTGATGACGTTCGAGACCGTCTTGATCGACACGCCGGCGACGCTCGCCACCTCACGCATCGTGACCGACATCAGTCCAGCTCCCAGCACTCGTAGGCGGACGGACCAGGTGCGGACCCCTGGGCGCTGCTGAAGATTACTACGTTGAAAAGACCCCGGCCCGGCGGCACTCCTAGCCGAAGGACAACGCGGTCCACGACACAGGGGGCAGGACCACCGTCGCGACCCCGGCACCCAGGACGACCGACTTGTTCGGCTCCAGTCCCACCCGCTCCGGGTGCGCGAGGGTGTTCGCGGCGGTGACGTCGTCGTTCGCGAGGGTCTGCGCGTCGACCAGGGTCACGACGCCGATCGCCTCGAGGTCGATGACGACGGTCGCCTCCTGCGTCTGGCTCCGGTTCACGAGGAAGACGGCGGTCCGCCCGGTCGCCGCGTCGTGGGTCGCCACCGCGTCGACCGTGTTGACCGTCCCGTACTGCGCGGTCTCGTGCTGGTCCGACGTCAGCTTCACCTCGAGCGTCGTGCCGGTGGCCAGGTGGGAGGTGAGCGCGAACGGGAAGAACGTCGTCTGCCGCCAGGCCGGGCCGCCCGGCTCCGTCATGATCGGCGCGATCACGTTGACGAGCTGGGCGAGCGACGCGCTGGTGACGCGGTCGGCGTGCTTGAGTAGCGAGATGAGCAGGTTCCCGAAGACGACCGCGTCCGCGACCGAGTACGCGTCCTCGAGCAGCCGGGGTGCCACCGGCCAGTTGTCGATCCCCTCGACCTTGTCGAGGAGCTGGTAGCGGTCGATGTACCAGACGTTCCACTCGTCGAACGAGATGTTGATCGTCTTGGCGCTGCCGTTGACGGCCTTGACGTGGTCCGCCGTGGCGACGACCGACTCGATGAAGCGGTCCATGTCCACGGCGGAGGCCAGGAAGCTCGTGAGGTCGCCGTTCTTCTCCTCGTAGTAGGCGTGGCACGAGATGAAGTCGACGTCGTCGTAGGTATGGGTGAGCACGACCCGCTCCCACTCGCCGAAGGTCGGCATGTGCGCGCTCGAAGATCCGCAGACGACCAGCTCGAGCGACGGGTCGAGCTGGCGCATCGCCTTGGCCGTGCGGGCGGCGATCTTGCCGTAGTCGTCGGCGGACAGGTGCCCGAGCTGCCACGGGCCGTCCATCTCGTTGCCCAGGCACCACATCGAGACCCCGAACGGGTCCGGCCTCCCGTTGGCGATCCTGCGGTCCGACAGCGCCGTGCCCGAGGCGATGTTGGCGTACTCGAGCAGGTCGAGCGCCTCCTGCACGCCGCGAGTACCGAGGTTGACGGCGAGCATGAGGTCGCTGCCGACCTTGTCGAGCCAGGCGGAGAACTCGTGCAGCCCGACCTCGTTGGTCTCGGTCGAGTGCCAGGCGAGATCGAGCCGCCGCGGCCGCTCCGGTCGCGGTCCGACACTGTCCTCCCACTTGAACCCCGAGACGAAGTTGCCCCCGGGGTAGCGGATGGTCGACACCCCGAGCTCCTTGACCAGGTCGATGACGTCCTGGCGGAAGCCCTCGGGGTCGGCCCTGGGGTGACCGGGCTCGTAGAGGCCGTCGTAGACGCAACGGCCGAGGTGTTCGACGAACGACCCGAACACGCGGCGGTCGATGGCACCGACGGTGAAGTGAGGGTCGAGGGTCAGGTGTGCGTTGAGCATGGGTCGGCTTTCGTGGGGGTGTGCGGTGGGGCGGGCCGGGCGCGACGTCTGCTCGCGGGGCGGGGCTACTTCAGGCTGCCGAGCGACAAGCCGCCCTGCCAGTACTTCTGCAGCGAGACGAACGCGATGACCAACGGGATGATCGAGACCAGCGAGCCGATGATGATCAGGCTCCAGAGCGAGTGCCCGCCGCCGTTGTTCGAGCTGGCCAGCTGGGACCACAGCCCGATGCCCACGGTGATCGGGTACAGCTTCGACGTCGAGAGCATCGCGAGCGGCAGGAAGTAGTTGTTCCACGTCCCCACGATCGACAGCAGCAGCACGGTCACGATGGCCGGCCGAAGCAACGGCACGGCGACCTGGAGGAAGACCCGGAACTCCCCGGCGCCGTCGATGCGCGCGGCGTCGAGCAGCTCGTCGGGCACCGCGTCGGCCGCATAGACCCGCATCAGGTAGACCCCGAACGGACTGAGCAGAGACGGCAGGATGACGGCCCAGATCGTGTCGGTGAGCCCCAGGTTCGAGGCCAGCACGAAGGTCGGGATGACCAGCGCCGTCAGGGGCACCATGACCGAGCCGAGCAGGAGCGCGAAGGTGAAGTCCCGTCCCTTGAACCGGTACTTGGCGAACCCGTAGCCGGCGGTGACCGACAGGATGGTCGCCCCGATCCCCCCGGTGACCGCGTACAGCGCCGAGTTGCCCAGCCAGCGCAGGTACTCGCCGTCGTTGTAGGTGAACAGGTCCTTGAGATTGGCGACGAGGTTGAAGTTCTCGTCGAACCAGAGCGCTCCGCCGGTGCCGCCGAAGAGCCCGTGCGCGTCCTTGGTGCTGGCCACGACGAGCCACCAGATCGGCACGAGGATGTACAGCACGAGCGCGAACAGGAACAGGTGCGCGACGGTGTGGCGCTGCTTCTTGGGGCGACGGGCGACCGGTGCCTCGCTGGCCCGTTCCGCGACCAAGGTGCCGGTGTTCATTTGATCAGACCCCCGCGCTTGCGTGTGAAGAACATGAAGACGTACACCGCGATGAAGACGACGATCCCGAGGCTGAACGAGATCGCCGACGCGTAGTTGAACTGCGCGTACGAGAACGCGAGGTTGAACGCGTAGATGTTCGGGGTGAAGGTCGGCGTGATCGAGCCGTTCGCGATCGGGCCGAGCACCTGCGGCTCGGTGAAGAACTGCAGCGTGCCGATGAGGGCGAAGACGAGGATGAGGACCAGCGCGGACGACACCATGGGGACCTTGATCCGCAGGGCCACCTGGCGCGCGTTGGCGCCGTCGATCTTCGCGGCCTCATAGATCGACGGGTCGATGCCCTGCAGGGCAGCGAAGATGATGATCATGTAGTAGCCGGCCCACTGCCAGGTCACGACGTTCAACAGACCGTAGAAGACGTTCCCCTGGCTGAGCATGAACGGGGCCTGCGCGCTGAAGATCTCGAAGATGTCCTTCAGCGGGCCGAAGCTCGGGCTGTACAGGAATCCCCACATCAGCGCACCGATCACGGCCGGGATCGCGTACGGCAGGAAGATCATCAGCCGCGAGAACTTGGCCATCCGCGTGGTCAGGCTGTCGAGCACCAGCGCCGCAGCCAGCGAGACCGCCATCTGGACCGGGATCAGCACGAGGGAGAACCTCGCGACGAACCACACCCCGTTGAGGAAGTCCGGGTCGGTGAAGGCCTTGACGTAGTTGTGCAGGCCGGTGAACGTGGTTCCGGTCGCCAGGCCCTTGGAGAACAGGCTGAGGTAGAACGCGTACGCCAGCGGCGCGACCAGGAAGACGAGAAACACCACCCCGAACGGCGCGATGAACAGCCAGCCCACGAGCGACCTGCGGCCGTTCATGCTCGTCGACCGCGAGCGCCGGGCAGGCCCCTGCGAGGTCGAGCTCGGTGGAGGCGTGATTCTCGGTGGCGGCGTCGCGGTCGCCGTCGACCCTGTCGGTGCCATAGCTCTTCCCTCGATGTTGATGTGCGACTGCTGCGGCGTGGGTTGCGCCCGCGTCCGGGGCCGGTGCGAACACCTGCCGACCCCGGACGCGCGCGCTGATCAGCGGACGAGTCTGCCGTCTCGTGCGCCTACTTGACCGTGAAGCCCTGACCCTTGGCGTAGGTCACCATCGTGGCCTGCAGGTCGGTCGCGGCCTGCGACCCCGTGATCTCGCCGGCGTTGATCTTGACCACGGCAGCCTGGAGCTGCGCGTAGTAGTACACGGAGAACGGGCTGTAGTTGAAGCCCTCGTAGCTGTTCTCCGCGGGGATGTAGACGTCCTTGTTCGCCGTCTGGCCGTTGAAGAACTCGACCTCGTTGTTGGTGAACGCGTCGGAGGTCAGCACGTCCTGGTTGAGCGGGAAGATCGTCTGGGTCTTCCAGCCGTCCTCCAGCGACGCCGGGTCCGCGTACAGGCCCGTGGCGACCACGGCGGCGAGCTTCGGGTCCTTGGCCTGGGTCGTGACCGCGAAGGCCGAACCGCCCCAGTTCACGGCCGGGTTGCTCGGATCCCACTGGGGCAGCGGGGCCACCGCGAACAGGCCCTTCTCCGCCCCCTGGCCGACGCCGGCCCCGCTCAGGTAGCCGGGTGCCCAGGCGGCCGAGACGTAGGTCGCGTAGTCGCCGCCGACGACGCCGGCGATGTAGTCGGTCGTGAACTGGTCAGCGGTGCCGACCAGACCCTTCTTGACCATCCCGGCCCAGTAGTCGAGCACGCCCTTCGTCGCCTGGTCGTCCAGCTTGATCGTGATGTTCTGCGGGTCGGCGAGGTCGTAGGTGAACGGCACGGCGCCCTTCTGGGCCATCAGCGCGGTGAGCGCCGCCGGGACGTTGCTGCCGAGGTCGCCGAAGAGCGGCCCGCCGGCGTCCTTGACCTTCTGCGCAGCTGCCTCGTACTCCGCCCAGGTGGTCGGCGGGGTCGTGATGCCGTACTTCTCGAAGACATCGGTGCGGTAGATCATGGCCATCGGGCCGCCGTCGACCGGGATCGCGTAGACCGCGTCGCCCTGCGAGACGTCCTTCCAGGCGCCGGCGCTGAAGTTCGCCTTGACGTCGTTGGCGCCGTACTCGCTGAGATCGACGAGCGCCTTCTGGATCTCGAAGCCGGTGAGCTGGTCGGCCTCGAGCATGACGACGTCCGGCGCGCCCTTGCCCGCCGAGACGGCGGTCTGGAGCTTGGCGTACTCCGGTGCGCCCTGCCCGGCGACGGTCCAGCAGACCTGCACGTCGGTGTGGGCGTTGTTGAAGTTGTCCACGACCTTCGCCATGTTCGGGTACCAGGCCCAGACCGAGACCACCGGTGCGTCCTTGTTGATGATCTTGTTGGTGCAGTTCGTGGCGTTGGAACCGGCCGACGCTGTCGAGTCTCCGCCCCCGCACGCGCCGAGAACGCCCGCCATGGCTACAGCGGCAACCGCCGCGAAGACCGCCTTCTGCTTCGTCACTATGTGTCCCTCTCGAGTTCGCTACGTGAACGTCATTGTCAGTAACTGGTGGGGCGACGAGGCCGGGGTGTCCAGGGCCGCGTCAACGAGACCGTGGGTTGCGCGCACCGGCCCTCGTCTCGGCTGCGCCTGGCCCACGCCCCACCCGGTGCTGCATGGTTCGTGCGATCGCCCCGCCAACAGCGCCGGAGCATCCAGCCGCAGCTTCTACAAGGATGTAGAAGATGCTGATCGAAATCTTCTACTACGTTGGAGAAACTGTCAAGACCTGAGTGGAGCCCCGGCCGGGCGTGCGGGCGACCAGGCGGGCTCGGGGCATGAAAAAACCGGAACCTCGGGGAGACTTACCCGAGATTCCGGCTGTTCCTGCGTGGTGCGCCCGAAGGGATTCGAACCCCCAACCTTCTGATCCGTAGTCAGATGCTCTATCCGTTGAGCTACGGGCGCCTGGCCTTACGGCCGGAGTCGAGGATAGCGTCCCTGAGCCGAACGCCCAAACCGGCTCCCAGATCCGCGGCTTTCAGGGCCGCACCGAGGGGCAAATGCAGAGGGCCCCGACTCCACCAGGGAATCGGGGCCGTGCGATGCGGAGACGGTGGGATTTGAACCCACGGAAGGGTTGCCCCTTCACGACCTTAGCAGGGTCGCGCACTAGACCGGACTATGCGACATCTCCAGGCGGGGACAGGGTACCTGCCCGATGCACCCCCCTGCAAAGCGTCCTCACCAGGGGTGATGGGCTAGTGCTCGAACGCCCAGTTCCGGTCGGTCAGCATACGTGCACCGGCCAGCCCGATGGCGATCGCGACGACCACCAGACCCGCGGACATCCCGTACGCGATCGCCCGCGTCATGTCGCCGTTGTTGAGGAAGAACACGGCCCGGTAGGCGGCCGCGCCGGGCACCATGATGACCACGGCGGGCACAGAAACGGTGATCCTGGGGATCTTCATGAGCGGCGCGAGCCAGGCGGCCAGCAGGCCGACGAGCAGCGCTGCAGCGGCCGCACCGGCCTGGGGTGCCGCCCCGACCCCGACGAGCTGGATGCGCACGACGTTCGCGACCATGCCGATGCCGGCCGCGGTCAGCGCCATCCGGCCCGGGGAGTTGAACAGGAGCGCGAACCCGAGCACCCCGAGGAAGCTCGCGAGTGCCTGCAGCGCCACCATGGCGGCGGGCGCGAGGTCCATCGGCGCGACCGGGTCCGGGCTCAGCCCGGCGATCGACGACACCGCCCACACGCTCAGGGCCGCCGAGGTGAGAATCATCAACGCGTAGGTGAGCCGAGCGACCCCGGCGCTGAAGTCGAGCTTGGCGAGGTCGAGGGCCGCGGTCACGAGCGGGAAGCCGGGGATGAGGAACAGGACCGCCGAGACGTACCCGATCTCGTGGCGCGGATCGACGACCCCCATGGCTTCGAGGGCCTGGATGAGCGCGAGGTATCCCAGGCACGCGACCGCCGCGGAGACCATGGCCGCGCCGAACTGGTTGTAGCGCCGGTGGGCGAACGCGCGACGCACGTACTGCCCGAGACCGGCGCCGACCAGGACCCCGAGGATCTCGATGGGGCCGCCGTTGTTGAGGAACGCGAACGCCCCGCAGGCGAGCGAGCTCCACAGCGCGTTGAGCAAGGGCGGGTACAGCGGGGGCTTGCTCTCGATCCGGTCGAGCTCGGCCGCGACCTCGTCGACCGTGACCCGCGGCGCGAGGCTGCGCGAGAGGCGCTCCAGCTCGGCGAGCCGGTCGGAGTTGACCCCGATCGAACGCACCTCGGTGACCTCGGTCCGGAAGATGGACCCGCGGTGCGACGTGGCGGTGATCTCGGTGAGGGTCACGTGCGCGTTGTGCCGATCCAGGCCCAGCGCGCGGGCGACGCGCTGCATGGCGTTCTTCACGCGATAGGAGCCCGTGCCGGCCGCCAGCATGAGCCGGCCGGTCCGGAGCACGATCCCTGACTGGCGGATCAGCTCGACGGGCTCGAGGGTTTCTTCGGCGGGAGGATCTGCAGTCACAGGACAATCATGACTGCGCGCACCGGCGGCCCGAAATCCGCGCCGACGAGCCGGGGCCCTCGTGCCGGGCAGCACGAGGACCCCGGGATGACTCACCGCGCTTACGGACCACCCATCGGCCCTACCTGAACACCCTGTTCGTCGACCCGACCGATCACGTCGACGAACGCGCTCAGCCAGTAGTTGCCGTTGACTTCGCACCCGATCTCCATGGTCCCCGGGCGGTATTCCGGTACTCCTGTCCCACCCCTTTGCGAGGGGACCCACGGCGAGGTCGTGCCCGGTCGCGGGCCCTAGGAGAACCCACGTCTCCGCGGTCCACCTGCGGGGGTGTAGAGCCGAAGGTCACCGCGCCTTCAGGACCCGCATCGTCACAACCAGAGCGGAGGGCGTGGGATTCGAACCCACGAGTATGGGGTTACCCACACCAACGGTTTTCAAGACCGTCTCTTTCGGCCACTCAGACAGCCCTCCAGTACGCATTGTGCCGTACCGCGTCTACCGCTCCCACCACCGGTCCCCGAACCCGGGACTGATCACCTCGAGCCCATAGATGACCGCCACCCGCGCGAGCAGCTTGTCGTAGGTCGCTACCCCGGAGATCTCCGGGTCCGACGACGCCACCCCGAGGTGCAGCGCACCGAACGGGGCGAGCACCGTCAAGGCCATCGCCGCGGTCGCGATCGCCTGGTCGGAGAATCGGACGACGGCGAGCCGTTCCCGGACCTCGAACGCCCGTGTCCGGGACACGGCATCGAGCCCGTCGGCCGCGCGGTGGAGCTCCATCATGCCGAGCGGACTCGTCACCAAGGACTCCTCGTGGGCACCGGCCCACACGCGCCACTCCGGCGAACCCGGGCGGTCGAAGAGGTACCGCCTCAGCGACGACCCGTCGACATAGACCTGCATCACGCCCCGATCGCGACGACGCGCCGGACGACGCCTTTTTCACCCATGAGCCTATCGGCCCACCGTGACGCCGATGACCCGTGCCCCGGGGTGCGCACAGGGCGCGAACCGGTGTCTGTCAGGCCCCGTGCATCCGCTGCATCGCGAGCTGGACGAGATGGATCAACGACTGCTTGGTCGCCGCCCGGGACCGGGCGTCGGTGTAGAGCACGGGGACTCCCGGCGGGATCGTCAGGGCCTCGCGCACGTCGTCGAGCGAGTGCTTGGCGACGCCGTCGAAGCAGTTGACCCCGACGACGAACGGGATGCCGCGGCTCTCGAAGTAGTCGATCGCCGGGAAGCACTGCTCGAGCCGGTCGGTGTCGACCAGCACGACGGCGCCGATGGCGCCCCGCACGATGTCGTCCCACATGAACAGGAATCGATCCTGGCCCGGTGTGCCGAACAGGTACAGCCACAAGGAGCCCGGCAGCGCGATGCGGCCGAAGTCCATGGCGACCGTCGTGGTCGTCTTGCGGTCGGAACGTCCGCCGGCGTCGTCGACGCCCACGGAGTGCTCCGTCATGGCCGCCTCGGTGTTGAGCGGCTCGATGTCTGAGATGGACCCGATGAAGGTCGTCTTGCCGACGGCAAAGCCCCCGGCGACGACGATCTTGACGACGGTGGGCGCAACTCGCGCTCCCGTGGTCGAGGGAGCCGCCACCGAGGTATCAGAGGGCGGATAGGCCATTGAGAACACTCTCCAGCACGCTCATGGACAGGTCAGGCGACTGTCCGGTACGGACGTCGACCGGTGTTGACGAGTGGACGCGAACGTATTTCGCGTCCGCAAGGTCGGCCACGATGACGCGGACGACCCCGATGGGCAGATGGAGCAGCGCCGAGAGTTCGACGACGGAGACAAACGTGTGGGCCGTGTGCTGGAGAATGGCCCGTTTCTCCGGCGGCAATCCTTCGCCGCCCACCGCCCCAGGGAGGACTTCGACAAGTGCTTCGAGCGGCATGTCCGGCGTAGCTGACCGGACCCGACCCCCAGTGACCGAGTAGGGCCGGACTGACCGGGTCTCGTACTCACCCGGTGCCGCTCGTGGATCCTCATCCCACGGGAGCACGAGTGGCTCCGTCAATCGGGAGTTGGCCACGCATCTCGGTGATGAGCTGCGGGGTCAGGGTGGCTTCCGTGCGGGACACGAGCATGGCCATCTCGTAGCCGATCAGGCCGACGTCACAGCTCGAGTCGGCGACCACGGCCAGGACCGAGCCGTTCGACACGCTCATGAGGAACAGGAAGAGGTCATCCATCTCGACGATCGCCTGCCGGACCTCGCCGGCCTGGAGCTGACGCGCCGCGCTCCGAGTCAGGCTCGACATGCCCGACACGATTGCCGCGAGCTGATCACCGCTCGTGCGATCGAGCTGCTCCGACATGGCCATGAGCAATCCATCCGCGGACACCACCATCGTGTGGCGGGTCCCCGGGATCGTCCGGACAAAGTTGTCCAGGAGCCAGCCGAAGTTGGCCGCCTCAGTGCTGAGCGCTGTCACTCTTCCTCCTCATGTGAGGTCCCGGAAGCATCTGCTGTCCGTGACCGCGTGATGACCGTACCGGCGCCCGTGGGTTCGTTCGTGTCCCCCGGTACGTTATCGACCGAGTGCTCGGCCTCAATTCGTCCGCGACTCGTCCCGGACTGGAAGCTCGACAAGCGCGAGCGAAGCTGTGCGGCGTCCCGCGTCGTGGCGCGCGCGGCATCGGGCTGCGGTGCCTGGGGCGGGACGACGGTCGGGACGCGGCGCTTGAGAGAGTTGCTGGCGCTCGCCCCGACCACGCTCGGCCGGTAGGCCGCGAGCTGACCGAGCTCCGCGAAGGCCTGCTCCTGGATGTCGGAGCGGAGCGCGAGCATCGCTGCGACGTCGGCGTCGAGACCACCGCGCGTCACGGACGGCGGGATCACGGGCGGAAGCGCCGGGGTCGGAACCCCGCGGTTGTCCGCAGCGACGTTCGGAGCGTCGCCGTCGGGGGTCTGGTCGGTCCACGCCGGTCCAGCCCAGCCGCCCGACGGGACCGCGGGTGCCGCGGTGGTCGGTGCGTACACGTCGACCTCGGGCAGATCACGCTGCGGGGTCCAGTGGGGCGCGGGTACGGAGGGGGTCCAGCGACCGGCGTCCGCGGCCGCGTCGGCTGCCGCCGGGCTCGCTGCTTCCCGGGTCGGCAGACGCGTCGGCAGTGCGGGGCTTGCCGATTCGGTGGTGGTGGTGGCGGACTTGTGGCCCAGCCAGCTCCGAGGACCGCGTCGCGCTGGCTTAGCGGCATCAAGGACCTCAGGGACGGGCGGCGGTCCGACGGCGGGAGCGACATCGGCTGGAGGCGTGACAGCAACCACGACCACAGGCTCGACGACCGGAGCGACCGGGGCCGGAGCAACTGGGACCGGAGCAACTGGGACCGGAGCAACCAGGGCAGCGGGCGGCTCCACCGGGGCGGGAGGCTCGAGGGGAACGACGTCGTCCGACACCTGGGCGGCGGCCACGATCGGCATCTCACCCGTCATCGCACGCCAGAGCGCCGGCACCGAGGTCAACGCGTCCTCGTCCGACTGGTGCGGCGGGAGCTCGGTGGCCGAGGCGAACCACGGCGCGTTCTCGAGCAGCTCGCCGGACTTGCGACCCCAGCGCCCGCGAGCGACGTCCGGGGCGGAGCCCGCCACCGGCGCATCGGGAGCGGGAGCCACGTCGAGGGCCTCACCGATGATCCTCGCGACCGACGTCGGCGCCCACGGCACCTTCAACGGCGCGAGGTCCACGATCGGTTCAGGGACGACGGCGACCTCAGGCACGACTGCGACCTCAGGCACGACGGCGACCTCAGGCACGACTACGACCTCAGGCACGACGGCGGCTGCGGCGGTGACACCCGCCCCGCGGCCGAAGAACCCCTGCAAGGACCGATGCGCATCCGCCGGATCGACCGGGCCGGTCTCGAGAGCCGGGACGACGGGCGGCACGACGGCGGCCATGGCAGAGACCGAGACGTCCGGGACGGCTGCGTCGCGCCGGCCGTGGCGACCGAGCGTGCCGCGGGTCGGCAGGGCCTCGGCAGGTGCCGGCGCGGGCTCGTGGTCGGGCTCGGGCGCGACGACTTCGCGCGGCACGAACGGTTCGGGGACGAAGGGCTCGACCGGGACCTGCGCCTCGACGACTACGTCCGGCACCACAGGAGCGGCGAGCTCCGGCAGGTCGGCCGCGGGGGCGTTCGATCGGCGGCTGAACCAGTGGCGCTTGACGGGGCGCGCTGACGCTGCGGGCTCCGGCTGGGCGATCGGCAGGGCGATCGGCAGGGCAATCGGCAGGGCGACGACGGCCTCGGCGACGGGCACGCGTACGGGTGCCACGGCCTCGACCTCGACCTCGACCGTGTGGAGCGGCAGCATGTCTACCGGCCGCACATCAACCGGCTGCGTGACCTTGACCGGAAGGCCGGCCGCGAGCACAGGCTCCGGCTGGACAAGCTGGTCGACGACGGGCCGGTCGACGACGGGCTGGTCGACGACGGGCTCCTCGCCGGGTACGGGCGCGGGTCGCCACGACGACGCGCTGAGGTCTTCCTCGCCCCAGGCGCGAGCCTCGTTCAAGGTCGACTCGAAGGCCTTCGGCGTCGCGACGGGCTGTGCTGCCTCCCGCGCCACCTCCACAGGCGCCACCACGGGCTCGTCGGCCACAGGTGCCTCGGCGCGTGCGAGCAGCCCCGAGTCCGCGAGCTGCATCTCCGGCGCCCACGGCTCCTCGTCCGGCTCGAGCTGCGGAATCGTGAAGGCGTCCTCATCGTCGTCGTCGGTCACCAGATCGGGAACGACGTACTCGATGTCCGTCTCGGCCACGTCGTGGGCGCCCGGGATCGTACGGAGGTCGAGCGGCAGACGATCGGCGGGCGCCGGCACGTCAGCGGCACGGCCCCGGAAACCGCCGAAGAGCGCGCCGCGGTCCGCCCTGGAGACCTTGGGCGCGGACGGCTGGGGGACGGTCGGATCCACGCCGGGCTTGCGCAGAGCATCGGCGCGGTTCGGGAGCCGGGAGCCGGTGGCAGACGCCGGGACCTCCGGTGCCCACCCGCCGGTGCGGACCGCGAGCTCCGGGGTCAGTCGGGCCTGCTCGAGCGGTGGCAGCACGAACATCCGGCCGTCACGCTCTGGAACAGACTCCTCGACGGGCGACCCGGCACTCTCGAGCACGTCGCCCTCGAGAGCGGGGACCTCGAAACCCTCGGACGCAACAGGCACAGCGCCGTCGGGCTGCGAGTCCCCGACCGACGCCTGCGCCTCGACGTCCTGGCGCGAGCGACGGCGTGGCAGGCCGAACGCGGTCTCCCCGTCGGTCAGCGCCGCGAGGTCGACAGCCTCGACCACGGGAGGCTCCGGCTCGGCATAGGTCGACGATCCGGCCCGGTCGGACTCGGTCACGTGGGACAGCTCGAACAGGCGCGCGGGGAAACGCACCGCGACCACGGTGCCCTTCCCGTTGGCGGCCTTGGAGATGATCACGTGCGCCTTGAGGCGCAACGCGAGCCGGCCCACGACGTAGAAGCCGAGCCGCTGTGCACCGAGCACGTCGCCCGCCGCGGTCGACCGGATCTTGAGCTGGGCGGCGTCGATCTCTTCGTCGGACATGCCGAGCCCGTGGTCGCGGACGACGACCTGGACGTACTCGCCGTCGATCGAGGTCGCGACCTCGACCGGGGTGCCCGGCTCGGAGAACACAGTGGCGTTCTCGAGCAGCTCGGCGAGCAGGTGCGCGGCGGCGAGCGAGCTGAAACCGACCATCGGCGGGTCGATCCCCAGCTCGAGCTGGACCCGGTCGTACTGCTCGATCTCGGACGACGCGGTGCGGATCACGTCCGAGAGCGGCATCGCGTCGCGCATGCGGCGCCCGGACTCGATCCCGGCGAGGACGAGCAAGGACTCGGCGTTGCGGCGCATCCGGGTGGCGAGGTGGTCGAGCCGGAACAGGTTCCCCAGGACGTTCGGGTCCTCTTCGGTCTGCTCGAGGGCGTCGATGAACGAGATCTGCCGGTTGAGCAGCACCTGGTCGCGACGCGCGACGTTGACGAACATCTCGGCGATCGAGCCGCGCAGGGCAGCCTGCTCCTGGGCGATCTGGATCGTGGTGGCGTTGACGTCGTTGAATGCCCGAGCCAGCCGGCCGACCTCGTCCCGGGAGGTCACGGGAATCTGGACGAGCGAGAGCTGGGGTGCCTCTCCGGGCGCGGCGACCTGCTCGACCAGCAAGGGCAGCGCCTCGCGCACGTCGCCGACGGCCTTCGTCAGGCGGCGCAGCGGGACGACGATCTGACCGGCGATGAGGAACGCGATCGCGATCGAGATGAACACGACGAGCAGCGTCGCTGCGATCGTGAGCCGAGCCTCACGGACCGTGGCTGCCTGGTTGCTCTCCGCCTGGTCGACCGCCAGCACCAGCACCTGGTCGCCGACCATCGACAGCTCATTGATCTCGGCGGTGGAGTACGTCTGGAACGACGCGAGGTCCATCGTCGCAACGACGCTCGCGTTTCCGGAGGACAGGAGCAGGCGCTGGCTCGCATAGGCCGCGTCCTGGGTCGTGAGCTGGAGGTCGGTCAGCCGGAGCTGGTTGACGGCGGTGCGAGCCTGCGCGCGGAGCGCGGTGTTCACCACGACCGACGGCGCGAGGTTGACGACGGCGCGAGCGTCTGAGCCCCGGGCCGAGATCACCCCGACGGCGCTGGGCAGCTCGTGGACGATCGCCTCGCGTGCCTCGCCGACGAGACCGTACGCATCGAGGTACTTGGCCAGCGAGCGGTCGGACAGCACGTCGGCGATCGCGCGTGCGGTCCCGACATGCTGCTTGATGATCGCCGTGTACTGCGCGTCGACGACCGCCGGCATCAGCGCGCCGACGACATCGAACCGCGCCGGCATGGTCGGCACCGTGTCGCGGGCCTTGCGGGACGCCCTGAGGTTCTCGCCGACGATGGGGTCAAGCACAGAGACGTCGATCGGAGCGATCGCGACGGCGTACTGGGCGGACTTGGTGTCCGTGTCCGCGCGGGCCGCGTACAGCGCATCGCGCGGCGCGGCCGGGTTGGCGAGGAACGCCAGCTCTTCCTGCCGCTCCACCTGCAGCGCACCCGTGAGGGCGCTGAGCTCGTCCGCCGTGCTGACGAGCTCGTTGACCGCGCGGGCCACGTTGCCCGCCTCGATCGACTGCGCGGAGATGATCGACGCGGCGCCGAAAAGGACGACGATGGGCACAGCGAGAGCCGCGAGTACCTTCCCGCGGATGCCCAACCTGCGCAGCATGGGTCCCTCTCCGTCACTTTGTCGGCGTGGTCTGCCGACGATCGACCCGACCTGATCGGTCTGGTGCCGTTCACATCCCATCGGCGCGTGATCGGCAGGTTATAAGGCCGAAGGCGATATTCGTCTGCGCATTCGCCTGAGCGCCCCATTCGTCCCGTCCCGCTACGCTCCCAGACGTGCGCGCCGTGACGATCACTACCCCCGGAGGACCCCACGTCCTCGCCGAACGAACCTTCCCCGACCCCGCCCCGGGTGGGGGTGAGGTGCTGATCGACGTCGCCGCGGCGGGGATCAACCGCGCCGACGTCCTCCAGCGCGAGGGACACTACCCGCCGCCCGCGGGCACTCCGCTCTGGCCCGGGCTCGAGGTGTCTGGCACGATCGCCGCGGTCGGGCCGGGGGTGTCGAGCTGGCCGGTCGGCACCCGGGTCTGTGCGCTGCTCAGCGGCGGCGGCTACGCCGATCTCGTGGTCGCGCCGGCCACCCAGCTCCTCCCGGTGCCGGCGGGGCTGGACCTGGTGAGCGCCGCCGCCCTCCCGGAGGCGGTGTGCACCGCGTGGTCGAACCTGGTCGACGCCGGTTCGCTGCGGGCCGGCCAGTGGGTGCTCATCCAGGGCGGTTCGGGCGGCGTCGGATCGATCGCGATCCAGCTCGCCGTCGCCCTCGGCGCGCACGTCGTGGCGACCGCCGGCGGGCCCGAGCGGGCCGCCCGGTGCGCGGACCTCGGGGCCGAGGTCGTCGTCGACCACCGGGCGCAGGACCCGGTTCGCGCGGTGCTGGACGCGACCGGCGGCGGTGGCGTCGACGTCGTGCTCGACGTGCTCGGCGGGGGTGCGCTGGCTGCGAACCTGGCGTCGCTCGCGATCGGGGGCAGGCTCGTCGTGATCGGGATGCAGCAGGGACGGCACGCGGACCTCGACCTCGGGCTGCTCCTGGCGAAGCGCGCGTCGATCATCGGCACCACGTTGCGCGCCCGCCCGGCGCAGGAGAAGGCAGCCATCGTCGCGGCCGTGCGGGCCGCCGCCTGGCCGATGCTCGACGACGGCCGGCTCCGGCCGATCGTCCATGCGCGGCTCCCGTTCGACGAGGCGGCCGCGGCCCACGAGCTGCTCGAGTCCGGCCAGGTGTTCGGCAAGGTGCTGCTGATCCCGTGATGCGCGGGCAGCACCTGCGCCGTCGGGCGATGATGGCTAGATGACCGACGACGACGGCTCAGCCGCACCCCAGGCCCCTGCCGAGCGCGCGCCCGACGGGTCGACTCCGGCGCGCGGCGTCGTCGTCGGCCCGGAGGTGAGCACCACTGCAGAGCCGGACGACACCGCGGAGAACCCCACCGAGATGGTCGACCAGCCCGCGAAGGTCATGCGTATCGGGACGATGATCAAGCAGCTGCTCGAGGAGGTCCGCAGCGCACCGCTCGACGAGGCGGCCCGCGCGCGCCTGGCGGCCGTGCACGAACGCTCGTTGCGCGAGCTCGAGGACGGGCTGTCCCCGGAGCTGGTCGCGGAGCTGCACCGCATCACGCTGCCGCTGGGGGTCGACGAGGTGCCGTCCGACGCCGAGCTGCGGATCGCCCAGGCCCAGCTCGTCGGCTGGCTGGAGGGCCTGTTCCACGGCATCCAGACCGCGCTGGTGGCCCAGCAGATGGCGGCCCAGTCCCAGCTGGCCAACATGCGCCGCTCCCTCCCCCCAGCCCTCACCGAGCTGGGCGCGGTAGCCGCCCCACTCCCCGAGGCCCCGGGCCAATACCTCTAACCGCGTTTGTGGGCTTGGGGTTGGGGAGTGGTGGTGAGGGCGATCGCGGCCGAGACCGCCAGGAGGCCGACCAGCTCCAGGAGCGTCGGGAGCTGGCGTAGGACGACGGCGCCCACCAGCGCCGCCGTCGCGGGCAGCAGCGCGAGCATCACCGCGAACGTGGCGGCGGTGACGCGACGCAGCACGACCTGCTCGATCGCGTAGGGGATCACCGACGAGAGCACCGCGATCCCGAGCACGGCCGCGGCGAGCCGCCAGTCGTGCAGCACGGGAGCGGCCCCGCGCGCCAGGAACGGGGCGAACACGATCGCGCCGGCGGTCATGGCCAACGACAGCGACGTCACCCCCGAACCCTTCATGGCCACCCGCCGGCCGAGCACGATGTAGCCCGCCCAGCACGCCGCCGCGGCGAGGGTCGCGACCAGGCCGACGACGGCGTCCGGCCCGGCATCCTGCGTGAGCGTCACCCCCGCGAGCAGGGCGACGCCGGCGGCCGCGAGCGCGATCCCGAACCGCTCGCGTCGGCCGCGCCCCGTGATCGCCGCCACCGCGATCGGTCCGATGAACTCGATCGCGACGACCGTGCCCAGCGGCAGGCGGTCGATGGCGAAGTAGAAGGTGACGTTCATGGAGGCCAGGACCGTGCCGAACGCCGCGACCGCGAGCAGGTCGCGGCGCGACCAGCGCACCCGCCACGGGCGGCGCCACGCGAGCAGCACCCCCGCGGCGACGACGATCCGCAGCCACGCGACGTTCGGCGCGGCGATCACCGCGAACAGGCCCACCGCCAGGGCTGCGCCCAGATACTGGGTCAGGCCCGAGACGACGAACAGCGCGAGCGCGGGGACCCGATCGAGGGCTGAGCCGGGGCCGGGTCGGGGTTGCACGCCCACACGGTAGTGCGCCCTCTGCGCGGTGGGCGTCAGGCGAGCTCGAGCAGGTCGTTGCAGACGCGCATGTTCCCGTCCTCGCCCGTCCACATCAGCGTGACGCGGCGGCTCGCGAACGCGACGTCGAGCGACGCGGTGTGCTCGCCGTCGGTCCAGGTCAGGCTCAGCCGCTCGCCCTCGCCACCGACCGTGCACTCGCCGCCGAAGGCCGCGTGGGTGTTGCGGAGCCGGATCAGCCCCGCGAGCGCCGCGACGACCGGGCGCTGGAGCTCGGCGTCGATCTCGGTGCGCGTGTAGCGATGGCGGTTGATGTCCCGGCCGACGCCGGACGCGGCCAACAGGTCCATGTCGTTGCCCCCCGCGAGCAGCCCGACGTAGTAGACCTGCGGGATCCCGGGGGTGAAGAACTGCATCGCGCGAGCGATCAGGTAGGCGACGTCGTCCCGGCCGAGCGCGTCGTAGTACGTGCAGTTGACCTGGTAGACGTCCAGGTTGGAGGCGGCCCACCCGGTCGCCTGGCGCGAGTGCCCGCCCGAGCGCTCGTGGATGCCCTCGACCAGGTCGTGCACCTGGTCCGGCGTCAGCAGCCCGGGGCGGCCGTCGCCCATCTGGTCGGGGCCGACGTCGATCACGCCGATCCCGTCGTGCGTGTCGAGCACGGTGACGGCGTTGACCGGGCGGACGTCGAGCCACCGGTGCAGCGGGGCGGCGTCGCCGGTGAACAGCGAGTGCAGCAGGAGCGGCGGGAGCGCGAAGTCGTAGACGCGGTCCACCGCGGAGCCGATGGCGATCTGCCGCTCGAAGTGCGCGTGGATCTCGACGAGCACCTGCACGCCGAGCGCACGCGCCTGGGCGGTCAGCTGGTCGATGAAGGTGAACGTCTGCGGCGTCATGAACGACGACGTGCCGGCTGTCTTGACCGCGTACCCGACGGCGTCCAGCCGCACCATCGAGACGCCGCCGTCGGCGAGCGTGGTGAGCACCCGGTCGAGGTAGGCGCGCGCGGTGGGGTTGGCCAGGTTGAGGTCGATCTGCTGGCTCGTGAAAGTGGTCCACACGAGGCGTTTGCGCTTCCCGAGGGTCAGGACGGCGAACGGCAGGCCGGGCCGCGGGCGGTAGATGCCGACCAGGTCGGCTTCGGTCGCCCCGAGCGGGTAGACGTCGTCCATCGTGAGGAACATCCCGGCGTGCGGGGAGTCGTCGCCACGCGCCAGCACGTCCTGGAACTCGGCCGAGTCCGCCGAGACGTGGTTGACGATGAGGTCGACCATCAGCGTGTACTCGGCCCCGAGAGCGCGCACGTCGTCCCAGGTGCCCAGGCGCGGGTCCACGGCGGCGTGGTCCACGGGGTCGAAGCCGGCATCGGCGCCGTCGAACGGCGTGAAGAACGGGAGGATGTGGACCCCGGTGAACAGGCCGGCCAACGGGCCGTCGAGCACCTCCCGGAGCGCGCCGACGCTGCCGCCGAACCGGTCCGCATACGCAATCAGCTGGACGCCTTCGCGTACCTCGGCCGTGTCCATGACGCTCGCTCTCCGGTGCTCAAGTTGTGGATGGCCGCGCGGGCGGCGCGGCGGGAGGTTCCCGACGCAGACGTTCCTGCGCCACACAGCAGCGGTCGGCCCGCACGTCGTTCTATCGCGACGCGCGGACCGACCGGTGGAGCACTTTCAGCCCTTCACCGAACCCGCGAGGAGCCCGCGGACGAAGAACCGCTGGAGGGTGATGAACACGGCGACCGGGACGATGATCGCCACGAAAGCACCTGCCGACAGCAGCTGCCACGCGTTGTCACGGGTACCGCTGAGGTTCGCGAGCCCCACCGTGATCGGGGACGCGTTGGCGTCGCCGGCGAACGTCAGAGCGACCAGAAGGTCGTTCCAGACCCAGAGGAACTGGAAGATCCCGAACGCAGCCAGCGCAGGAACCATGAGTGGCAGGAGCACCCGGAAGAGGATCTTCACGTGGCCGGCACCGTCGACCCGAGCCGCTTCGATGAGCTCCTTCGGGATCTCCTTCATGAAGTTGTGGAGCAGGAAGATCGCGAGCGGGAGCGCGAAGGTCGAGTGCGATAACCAGATCCGCCAGAACGGCGGGATCCCAGCGTCCACGAAGAGCGTGAGCAGCGGGATCAACGTGACCTGGATCGGCACGATCTGCAGCGCGAACACGGCGACGAACAGCATGTTCCGCCCACGGAAGTCGATCCAGGCGAAGGCGTACGCGGCCATGATCGCCAGACAGATCGGGATGATCACCGCGGGGATGACGATCACGAACGAGTTGATGACGTATCCGCCGAGCCCTGCAGAACCCTCCGTGCTCAGGACGGTCTTGTAGTTCTCGAGGGTGACCTCCGGGTTGGAGAAGAACGTCCACCAACCCGTCGTCTTGATCGCCTTCTCGGGGCGGAACGAGGTCACCAGCAGACCGAAGGTCGGGATGGTCCACAGGACGGCGAGGACGACCGCGGCGAAGGAGGCCCACGGCGAGGTCAGCTTCTTTTTCGCATTGATCGCGGCCCGGCCGGCGAGCGAGGTCTTGGCCTTGAGTGCAGCCATCTCCTCGGGCGTGAGGTCGAGCTGGGGCGTCACGGTGCTCATCGTGCCTCCGAAGCGCGCAGCTGGTGGACGTTGTAGACCACGATAGGAATGACCAGGACGAAGAGCAGCACGGCGAGCGCCGCACCGAGTCCCTGGTTGTCGCTGCGGAAGCTCTGGGAGTAGAACTCGTTCGCGACGACGCTGGTATCGAACTGCCCGCCGGTCATCGTGCGCACGACGTCGAAGACCTTGAGGGTGCCGATGGCGATGGTCGAGAGGACGACCACGACCGACGGCCGGATCGCGGGCAGGGTGACGTACCGGAACATCTCGACCGGGTTGACCCCGTCGAGGCGAGCCGCCTCGATGACGTCGTCCGGGATGGCCTTGATCGAGGCCGACAGGATCGTCATGGCGAACCCAGCCTGGATCCAGATCATCACGGCGATGAGGAAGAACGTGTTCCACGGCGTATTGATGAGGAACTGTTGAGGAGGCAACCCGATCCACACGAGGATCTGGTTGAGCAGCCCGATCTGGTTGATGTTCCCCTGGTCGGGCCGGAACGCGTACATGAACTTCCAGATGATCGACGCCGCGACGAACGAGATCGACATCGGCAGGAAGATCAGCGCCTTCGACAGCGCCTCGCCGCGGGCACCGTCCACGAGGATCGCGTAGAGCAGCCCGATCGCGGTCGCCAGGAAGGGCGTCAGCAGCACCCACAGCGCCGTGTTGCGCAGCACCGTCAGCTGCTCGGCCGACCCGAAGATCGTCTGGTAGTTGCCGATGCCGATGAAGGCGTCACCCGCGGCGTTGAAGAACGAGTAGTACATCGTCCGTACCGCCGGGTACAGGAGCCCGATCGTGAGCATGACTCCGGTCGGCAGCAGGAACAGGAATGCGACGCGCGAAGAACCCTTGCGCTCCGACCGTCCCGCGATGAAGAGGATGACCCCCACCACCGCAACGAAGATCAGAATTGCGAGAGCCATGGACAAGAATTTCGATGCAGTTTCCATCTGAGCTCATCACCTCCTCGTGAGAGCGAACGGGTACCCGGGCGTGCACGCAGTTCGCATGCACGCCCGGGCCGCCGCGGATCGGTCAAATCAGGTCAGAACCGGTCGTTCAGGAAGCGGGCCACGCCGCTTCGATGTTGTCGACCGTGTCCTTGGTGCTCTGACCGGTGATCCAGTTGGTCGCCTGCTTCCAGAACGCGTTCGAGCCGATGGCAGCGGGCATCATGTCCGAGCCGTCGAAACGGAAGACCGTGTTCGGGTCCTGAAGAATCGTCGCGGCGAGTTCGTCGATCGGGTTCGTCAGGTTCGCCACCTCGAGGCCCTTGTTGGCGCTGATCCAGCCGCCACCAGTGGCTTCCGAGCTGATCTTGGCCTTGGTGTTGGCCCACAGGTCGGTGGAGAGGTAGGTCTGGAAGGCCTGGACCTCAGGCTTGTCGGAGAACGCGAGGTTGAACTCGCCACCACCGAGGACGGGGTGGTCGTCAGCCTTCACGCCCGGCAGGTAGAACGCGAAGATGTCGCCGTCCTTGGCGACCTTCGTGCCTTCCGGGAAGTTCGACGCGTAGAAGCTCGCCTGACGGTGCAGGGAGCACGTGCCCTCAAGGATCGGCAGGCCGCCGTCCTGGAAGGTCGTCGATGCGATGGACTTGACGTCGCCGAGCCCGCCGTTGACGTACGCGTCGTTCTTCAGGTACCCGCCGACGGCGTCGAGCGCCGCGGTGGGGGCAGCCGAGTTGAACGCGATCTCGTGGGTGACCCACTGGTCGTAGACGTCCGGCCCGGACAGACGGAGCATGAAGTCCTCCATCCAGTCAGTGATCGGCCAACCGGTGGCCTCACCACTGCCGATGCCTGCGCACCACGGCTTCTTGCCCGTGGCCGCGATGGTGTCGGAGAGCGTCTTGAGCTCGTCGAGCGTCGTGGGGACCTTGTAGCCGGCGTCGGCGAACTCCGACGGGGAGTACCAGACGAGCGACTTCACGGAAGCCCCGGACGGTGCGGCGTAGAACTTGCCGTCGACCGAGCCGTAGGCCTTCCAGTCAGCGCCCCAGAACTTGTCGACGTTGTCGGAGACAGCCTTGGGAGCCTCGACCGCGGCACCGGTCGCCACGAGCTGCTGGAGCAGGCCCGGCTGCGGCACGATCGCGATGTCGGGCGGGTTGCCCGCCTTGGCCCGGACCAGGATCTGCGTCTCGAAGGCCTTGTCGCCGGTGTAGTTGATCTTGGCGCCGGTGCAGTCCTCGAACGGCTTGTAGGAGTCCATGTACGGCGTGTCCTCGGGGGTCACGATGCCGGTGTAGACATTGACCTCCTTGCCGGACAGGTCTCCGTAGGACGCAAAAGCAGCGCAGTCGCCGCTCGCGGAGCTCGTGCTGCTGCTGCCCGAGTCTGAGCTGGAACACGCCGTCAGGACGAGGGCGAACCCCAGCCCCCCTGCGACCGCCGCGAGGACGCGGCGAGAACGAATGCTGGACATCTGGTGACCTCCACTGCGTTGTGGTCATGGAAACTCGCACGGATCGAGCGCTTAGAAGTCTTGCGCCGTACGGGCCTTGGGCACTATGTAAGCGCTTACATCTGGCAGATGCAAGCGATAACGGGCCTCAATCAGGTAACAATTTGGTCTCATCTGCTGTGGCCGAACGGGGAGGTCCGGTCGATCCCCGTTCGATCAGCTCCGTCTGGTAGACGACATCGCCCGGGACGGGTATCCCCGCGATCATCTGCAGCAGGAGGGAGGCCGCTTTCGCCCCCTCGTCGACGGCGGGCTGGACCATCGTCGTCAGCCCGACGAGCTCGCCGAGGTCGTGCCCGTCGATGCCGATGACCGACAGGTCCTCGGGGACGCGCAGGCCCCGATCGCGGGCGGCGAGGATCGCGCCCATCGCCATCTCGTCCGATGCCGCGAAGACCGCCGTGACGTCCGGGCACTGCCGGAAGAGCAGGTGCATCGACTCCCTGCCACCGTCGAGGTCGAAGTGCCCGTGCACCTCGAGCTCCGGCCCGTGCGGGAGCCCGGCGTCCTCGAGGGCCGTGAGCCAGCCCCGGCGCCGCGCGACCGGCGGCGAGAAGGGGGTCACGTCGTCGGGCGAGCCGCTGATGTGCCCGATCCAGCGGTGGCCCAGGCCGAGGAGGTGCTCGGTGGCTTCCCGCCCGGTCGCGTAGTCGTCGAGCCGGATGGTGACCTGGCCCGGCACGCTCGACCCGATGAAGATCATGGGGTGCCCGAGGCTCAGCAACGACTGGACCTCCGCCTCGTCGAGCGGGAAGCCGACGATGAGGATCCCGTCGACCCGGCGGCGCAGCACGTCCGGGTCGACCCGGAGCCGGGGTGCACGCCGGGAGACCTCGAAGGTGTGCAGGAGCGCGTCGTAGCCCTGCGCGCGCAGCGCCTGCTCCGCGCCCTCGATGACGTTCGAGAAGAACCAGTGGTTGACGAACGGGGTCAGCAGACCGATCGTCCGGGTGCGGCCCGAGGCCAACGAGGCCGCCGACGGCGACGCGACGTACCCCAGCTGGGCGGCCGCGGACTGAACCCGCTCGCGCGTCGCAGCGGAGACGTTGGGCAGGCCTCGGAGCGCACGGGAGACCGTCGCCGTGGAGACCCCAGCGACTCGGGCAACGTCATCGATGCCATGCGCCACGCCCGTGACTGTGCCACCCGCCAGGGGCGGGCGTCCACCCGGAGCCACAGCGGTCAGCGCAGCAGGCTACGCAGGACGACGACGGCGCCGTCGTCGTCGATCGTGCCGGTGACCTCGTCGGCGACCTCCCGGACGGTCTGCGGGGCGTGGCCCATCGCGACCCCGCGCGCGGCCCAGTCGATCATCTGCAGGTCGTTGTTGCCGTCACCGATCGCGACCGTGCGCGCGGGCTCGACCCCGAGCCGGCGCCGGACGACCTCGAGCGCGCTGGCCTTCGAGACCCCCTTCGGGGCGATGTCCATCCACGCCGTCCAGCCGACGGCGTACATGACCTCGTCGAGGCCCATCCGCTGCACGAGGTCGTGGAACTCCTGGTTGGTGTGACCCGGGCTGCGCACGACGAGCCGGGTGACGTGGTCGCTCCAGAGATCCTCGAGGTCGACGACCTCGTGGTGCCCGGCGAGCTCGCCCGCGGGGAAGAGCTTGTTCATGCGGAAGCCGGAGTCGAGGTCCTCGACCGCGAAGTGGGCATCCGGGAGCTCGGCGTGCATGAGCCGCAGCGCGGGGCCGGGATCGAACGTGATGCGGTCGATCACCTCGTAGCCGGCGTCGGCTTCGGCGTCGAGCCGGACGGTGACCGCACCGTTGGAGCAGACCGCCCAGCCGCTCGTGAGGCCGAGCTCGCGCACGACCGGCATGGTCGCGTGGATCGAGCGCCCGGTCGCCAGGACAAGGTTCGCCCCCGCGAGCCGCAGCGCGGTGATCGCCGCGCGCAGGTCGTCCGAGAGCACGCCGTCGTACGTCATCAGGGTGCCGTCGATGTCGAGCGCGACGAGAATCGGTCCGGACCCGACGAGCCCG
The DNA here is from genome assembly GCF_045689905.1 of Pengzhenrongella phosphoraccumulans. Taxonomy (NCBI): domain Bacteria; kingdom Bacillati; phylum Actinomycetota; class Actinomycetes; order Micrococcales; genus Pengzhenrongella; species Pengzhenrongella phosphoraccumulans. The sequence goes on from NZ_CP144210.1 coordinate 1,763,062, forward strand.
GAGCGACCGACCCCCGACGCGGCCGGGGGCGGGTCGCCCATCGAACCCGCCGAGCCCCTCGAGAGGCTGCTCACCGCGTGACCGGCTCGAGCACCTCGAGGCCGCCGAGGTAGCCGCGCAGGCCCGCCGGCACGCGCACCGAGCCGTCGGCCTGCTGGTGGTTCTCCAGGATCGCGACGATCCACCGGGTCGTGGCGAGCGTGCCGTTGACGGTGGCGACCGGACGCGTCTCGCCCGAGGCAGTCCGCTCGCGCGTGTTCAGCCGGCGGGCCTGGAACGTCGTGCAGTTCGAGGTCGAGGTCAGCTCGAGGAACCGGTTCTGGGTCGGCAACCACGCCTCGCAGTCGAACTTCTGCGCGGCGCTCATCCCGAGGTCTCCCGCGGCGGTGTTGATCACGCGGTACGGCAGCTCGACCTTGGCGAGCATGGCCTCCTCGAAGCCGAGCAGGCGGCGGTGCTCGGCCGCGGCGTCCTCGACGGAGGTGTAGCTGAACATCTCGACCTTGTGGAACTGGTGGACCCGGATGATGCCGCGGGTGTCCTTGCCGTACGAGCCGGCCTCGCGCCGGTAGCACGCGGACCAACCGGCGTAGCGCTTCGGTCCCGCGGTCAGGTCGAGGATCTCCCCCGAGTGGTACCCGGCGAGCGCGACCTCGCTCGTGCCGGTCAGGTACAGGTCGTCTGCCTCGAGCCGGTAGATCTCGTCGGCGTGCGCGCCGAGGAACCCCGTGCCGGCCATCATCTCGGGCCGGACCATCGTCGGGGTGATCATGGGCGTGAACCCGGCCGCGAGCGCGGTGTCCATGGCCGCGTTGAGCAGCGCGAGCTCGAGGCGCGCACCGATCCCGGTGAGGAAGTAGAACCGCGAGCCGGAGACCTTGGCGCCCCGCTCGGTGTCGATCGCACCGAGCATCTCGCCCAGCTCGAGGTGGTCACGCACCCGGAAGTCGGGTCCGTACTCGGCGGCGAAGTCGCGTACGGCGCCCTCGGTCCGCAGCACGACGTAGTCGTCCTCGCCGCCGACGGGCACCCCCTCCTCGACGACGTTCGCGATCTTGTACGCGGTCTCGGTGAGCAGCGCATCGGCCGCGTCAGCATCGGCCTGGCGGGCCTTGACCTCGCGCGAGAGCGCCTTGGTGTGGGTGAGCAGGCTCGTCTTCTCCTCACCCTGCGCGTCGGCGACCTGCTTGCCGAGCGACTTCTGCTCGGCGCGCAGCCGTTCGAAGTCGGTGAGCGCGGCACGACGCCGGGAGTCGGCGTCGAGCACGGCGTCCACGAGCGCGGGGTCGTCGCCGCGCGCGCGCTGGCTCGTACGGACTAGCTCGGGGTTCTCACGGAGGATTCGCAGGTCGATCACCCCCTGAGGGTAACGACCCAGTTCGCTGCGGCGGCCCCGACCGGCCGGGGCAAGCGGTGCGCGCCCGCGTCGCTCTGGCCCTAACGTTGCGTCATGTCCTGGTCCGAATGGCTCAGCCTGATCGCCCTGGTGCTCGCGGGCGGGGCACTCGTGCTCTCCCTGTCGGCCCGCCGCGCCGCAGGTGGACAGGCGGCCCGGCGCTTGATCGCCACATTCGCGCCGGCTCCCGCCGAGGTGCAGCCGCTGGCCCCCGCGCCGACGCGCGGCGACCTGGTCGCGTTCGTCGCGAACCCGACCAAGCCGGGCGCGAGCGAGCTGCGCGACGCCGCCATCCAGGCGTGCGCGGCGCGGTTCATGCCCGAGCCGCTCTGGTTCGAGACGACGGTCGCCGACCCGGGGGTCGGCCAGGCTCGCAAGGCGATCGAGCTGGGCGCCGTCGCGGTGATCGCTGTCGGCGGTGACGGCACCGTGCGCGCGGTCGCCGAGGCCCTCGCGGGCAGCGGGGTACCCATGGGGCTGATCCCCCAGGGCACCGGCAACCTGCTCGCCCGGAACCTGGACCTGCCGCTCACCGACATGCCCGAGCTCTTGCGCCTCGCGCTGACCGCTCCGGGTCGACCGATCGACGTCGGCTGGCTGCGCGTGGCTCGCGCGGTGCCCGACGATCCCCACGCTGCGCCGTTTCGCGAGCTGCACGAGCACATCTTCCTGGTCATCGCGGGTCTCGGCTTCGACGGCGCGATGGTGGCCGACACCGACGAGGAGCTCAAGGCGCGCATCGGCTGGATCGCCTACTTCCTCGCCGGGGCGCGCCACCTGCACGGTCGTCGGCCGAAGCTGCGGATCACGCTCGACGACAAGCCGGTCGTCGCACGCCGGGTGCGGAGCCTGCTGGTCGGCAACTGCGGGCGCCTCCCGGGCGGGATCACGCTGCTGCCCGACGCCGTGCTCGACGACGGCTGGCTCGACATCGCCGCCATCGACACCCGCGGCGGCCTCGCGGGCTGGGCCCAGCTGCTCGGGGAGGTCGGGCTGCAGGGCGTCGGCCTGCGCAACGACCTGCGCGGCAAGATCGGCCGCATCGACCACGCCAGGGCGCGCACGGTGCACGTCGTCGCCGACCGTCCCGAAGCGGTCCAGGTGGACGGCGACGTCCTGGGCCGAGCCCTGGAGATCACGGCGCGCGTCGATCCCGGCGCCCTGGTGATCCGCGCCTGAACCCTGCGGCGAGACGTCCGGTCAGGTCGAGGGGCGCAGGGTCGCGAGCCAGGTTCGGGCGGCGATGAAATCGGCGTCGGCCGTGCCGGGGGTGACCGCCGTGACCGCACCGTCGGCGCGTGGGTACGAGCCGAGGAAGCGCACGTACGGGCACACGCGGTGCAGCCCGATCAGGGCCTCGGACACCCGCTCGTCGGCGAGATGGCCCTCGGCGTCGATCGAGAAGGAGTACCGACCCAGCCGGTCCCCGAGCGGTCGCGACTCGATCCGCGACAGGTTGACGCCCCGCGCCGCGAACTGCTCGAGCATCGCGAGCAGCGCGCCGGACTCGTTGCTCGCCAGGTGCACAACGAGCGAGGTCTTGTCCGCCCCTGTCGGCGCCGGCAGCTTCCCCGGCAGACCGACGACGACGAACCGGGTGACCGCTGACTCGTTGTCCGCGACGTGGTCGGCCAGCACCTCGAGCCCGTACAGATCGGCGCTCAACGGCGAGACCAGCGCGGCGTCGAACCCCGGGTCGTGGCCCGGCGCGGTGTCGGCGAGCAGGGCGCCGGCGGCCGCCGTCGACGTCGCGGGGACGTGCACCGCGGCGGGCAGGTTGGCGTTGAACCAGCCCCGGCACTGCGCCCACGCGTGCGGGTGGGTGGACACGCGGGTGACGTCCGCGAGCACCGTGCCGGCCCGGGCGGCCAGCACGAACGAGACCGGCACGACCACCTCGCGCAGCAGCACGAGCGCGTCGCCGGTGGCCAAGGTGTCCAGGGTCGCGGTCACCCCGCCCTCGACCGAGTTCTCGATCGGCACGACGGCGTAGTCCGCCCGACCGGTGCGCACGGCCTCGAGCGCGGAGATGACGTCGACCAGGGGCACGTACTCGGCCTCGTCCGGTCGGGCGAACTGGCGCAGCGCGGCCTCGGTGAACGTGCCCGCCGGGCCGAGGTAGGCGTAGCGCGGCAGGCGGGTCGGACCGGCCATCGGCAGGGCTCCTTCGGCGGGGTGGTTCACGGGCGCGGAGCCGAGCCTAGCGGCGTCGGGCATCGACCACGGCAGCCGGGTACGCGCCGCCCGTAGGCTGGGTGGATGCCCGCTCCTGCCCGCCTTGCCCGCGCCTTCTCCGCTGCCGCGGTGCTGACGGTCGGAGCACTGGCCGTGTTCGGCGGGACCTCGACCGCTGCGGCGGCGGGCCCGACGCCCGCTCCCTCGGACGCAGCGACGACGTCGACGACGGCCGAACCGGCCACGAACCCGGTCGTCCTCATCGGCGCGACCGGTCTGCGCTGGGAGGACGTCGGCGCGCTGACGACCCCCGCGCTGTGGGACCTCTCGCGCGCTGGATCCGTCGGGACGGTGGCCGTGCGCAGCCTGCGCTCGTTCGCCTGCCCCGCCGACGGTTGGCTGGCCGTGTCGGCCGGCGCTCGCGCCGGCGACCTGGAAGGCGCGACGTTCGGCGAGTGCCGTCGGCTGCGGGAACCCGCCACGGACGGGCTCGTGCCCGGCTGGGCCGACTACCTCCAGAAGGCCGCCCAGGACAGCTACGACGCCCAGCCCGGCCTCCTCGGCGACACCCTCGCCCAGGCGGGCGTCGTCGCGACCGGGATCGGCCCCGGCGCCGCCATCGCGCTCTCCGACTCGGACGGCCTGCCCGTCGGCACGCACCTGCGCCGACCGATCGCCCCCGACGCGCTCGCCGACGCGACCGAGGGGGCGCTCGACGACTCCCAGCTGGTGGTGGTCGACGTCGGCACGGTCCGCGACCCAGGCCAGCTCACCGTGGACCGGCCGGCGTCCGGGATCGATCTCAACGGGGACGGCCAGCCGGACCCCGGGGTGACCCCGGTCCCCGAACCCGGGGAGGTGCCCGACGGCGACCTCACGGCGCCGGACGCCGTGACCGAACCCACGCGGGCCGAGCAGGTCCGCACGATCGACGAGCGGATCCGTGCCGTGCTCGAGGCCGTCGAGGCGACGGGGCGGGACACCACCGTGCTGGTCGCCTCGCTCGCCGACTCCGGACGCCAGCCGCACCTGCAGCTCGCCGCCGCCGCGGGACCGAGCGCGGTGCCCGGGGGTGCGAGCTACACGCAGACCCTGCTCGAGTCGCGCTCGACCCGGCAGCCCGGTTTCCTGATGCCGACCGACATCGCCCCCACGGTGATCTCGGCGCTCGGGATCCGCGACGAGGTCCTGCCCGGGGCGCTGGTCGGGTCGCCCGTCGTGGCCGTTCCGGGGCCACCGCTCGCGAGCCAGCGCGTCGCGGCGATGATCGACCAGGACCGGCACGCCCTGGCGGTCCGGCCCCTCGTCGGCCCGTTCTTCACGCTCCTCATCGTCATCAACCTCGTCCTGTACGCGCTGGTGACCCTGGGGCTGAACGGCGTCGTGCTCGCCCGCCTCAGCAGCGGGCTGAACCGCGCGCTCCCCGGCCGGGTCGGGCGCGCCGTCGCGAACACGATGACGAGCCAGCCGAGCATGGTGCTCGGGGCGTTGCGCGTAGCCGGGGTCGCGGTCGCGTCCATCCCCGTGGCGACATTCCTCGCCAACCTCACGCCGTGGTGGCGCGTCCAGCCGCCGTCGTACGCGCTCAGCGCCCTGATCCTCGGGTGGGTCGCGGTCATCACCACGCTCGCGCTGCTGCCGCGGTGGAAGTCGTGGCTGCTGGGCCCGCTCGGGGTCGTCGCGGCGATCACCGCGACCGTCATCGCGGTGGACATCGCCACCGGCGCCCGGCTGCAGATCTCGGCCCTGATGGGCGTCCAGCCGCTCGTGGGGGCGCGGTTCTACGGGTTCAACAACCAGGCGTTCGCGCTCTTCGCTGCCTCGTCCATCCTGCTCGCCGTCGCGATCGCCAACCCGCTCGTCCGACGGGGCCAACGTGGCCGGGCGGCCGCGGTGGTCGCCGTCATCGGCCTGGTGGCGACGGCGCTCGACGGCCTGCCCGGCCTCGGCGCCGACTTCGGCGGTCCGCCCGCGCTCGTCCCGGCGTTCGCGGTGCTCGCACTGCTCGCCGCGGGTATCCGGGTCGGGTGGGGCAAGGCGATCGGGGTGCTGGGCGCGGGAGCCGCCGTCGTCATCAGCTTCGCGATCATCGACTGGCTGCGACCCGCCGACTCCCAGACCCACCTCGGACGCTTCGTGCAGACCGTGCTCGACGGCGGAATCCTGCCCGTCATCACCCGCAAGGCGTCCGCGAACTTCGAGATCCTGTTCGGCAGCGCGCTGACCCTGCTGGCGCTCGGCGGCCTCGCGCTCGTGGTGCTGGTGCTCGGGCGGCCCCTGCGGGCCATCGCGAACGCGCCCGACGGCGGTCCGTTCGGCTGGCTCTCGGCCGGCGCCCCGCTGACCCAGCTCGGCACGGACGCCCCCATGCTGCGCCCGGGCCTGATCGCCCTCGCGACCGCCCTCGGCATCGGCTTCGCCCTGAACGACTCGGGCATCGTCATCCCCGCGGTCGGCATCGCGGTGATCGTCCCCCTGCTGGTCGCAGCGTGCGCGGCCTGGATGCTGAGCGTCCGCCCCCGACCCCGCTGAACCTCCACCCGCACTGCTTCGACGCACGTGGGCGTGAGCCGGTCGTGGTCAGGCGGCGCGACCGATGGCCCGGAGGGTGGCTGAGCGGAGGTCGTCGGGCTCGATGCCGGTTTCAGCCAGGATCGCGTTGATGTCGGTGTCGTCGCACCGGAGCAGCCCGAGCAGAAGGTGCTCGCTGCCGATGTTCCCGGCCTTGAGCCAGACTGCTTCACGCAAGGCCAGCTGGAGCGTCTTCTTGGCAGTGCGGGACATCCCTACCCGGCCGCGGCGCGGCTCGCTTCTCGGCACGGACTGCGGACCGAACGAAGCCTCCAGACGCTCGAGCACGACGTCGAGGTCGATGCCGAGGGTCCGCAGCGCGTCAGCATCGTCCGCGGTCAGGTCGCCATCCGCTGGGGTGCGGCGCCGGACGGCGTCACGCACCAGATCCGTCTCCAGCCCCGCGTCGTGGAGGACCTGGGATGCGGCGCCGGTTTCGGGACTGAGCATGCCCAGCAGCAGGTGCTGGGTGCCGATGGAGTCGTGACCGAGTGCGACGGCCTGCTCTCTCGCGACCACGACGACGGCTCGGGCGCCTTCGCTGAAACGCTCAAACATCTCGACCACCTCTCTTCTTCTCGGACGCTGAATGCTTCTGGTGCGCTGCTTGCTTGGTCACGCCGAGTACTTCGGCGATCTCCTGCCAGGACCACCCCTGGCGGCGGGCGTTCGCGACTTGCGCGGCCTCGAGGGTCTCGGCCAGGCGCCGCAGCGCCGAGGCAGCCTTCAGTCCCACGCGAGGGTCGGCGCCACTTGCTGCTGAAGCCAGGTCAGGTGTCGTGGTCATCCGTCAAGAATAATTGACGACAACGACTTGTCAATAGTCCTTGACGACCTGGATTGTGTTCGTCCCGGACCCCGAACTCGGAGGTTTGCCTCGAACTCGCACACCCTGGTGTGCGAGTTCGAAGGGAATGTCCGAGTTCGCGGGGGTGGGTTTCGCGGGGTGGTCGCGGGGGGAGGTTCGCGGGGGTGGGGTCAGCGGTGGGTGGGGGGGGTGGGGTTGGTCACCTTGGCCCGCACCGCTCCCGCTGCGCCTCGGACGCGGCGGTTCGTCACCGCGAGCATCACGTCGCGGTACTGGGCGGCGCGGTGCAGCTGGCCCTTGAGGTCGGTGCCGGACGGGCGGTGGCGCAGCTCGCACGGGACCTCGACCGCGACAAAGCCCTGCCGCAGCAGGTCGATCGTCATGCCGGTCTCGACCCCCCACCCGCGCGCGAGCGGGGTGGCGGCCTCGAACGCGGCCCGGGTCAGGCAGCGCATCCCGGACAGCGGCTGGGTCGGGGTCCACCCCGTCAGCGAGGTGATCGCCCGACGCGCGGCGCCGACGACGATCCCGCGCCCGCCCGCGCCGACCTGCGGCGGCAGGAGCGCGATCGACACATCGGCGGCCCGCTCCAGAACCGGCGGGACGAGGGGTGCGGTGTTCACCGCGCTGTCGCCCAGGTCACCGTCGATGAACAGCAGGAGCCGCGGCGGGCGGTCCTCGGTGTCGCGCATCGCGACGATCGCGGCGCCCGTCTCCATCGCCGCCGCCTTGCCGCGGTTGTGCGAGTGGCGCACGACGACGGCGCCCGCCTCGCGCGCGACGTGCTGCGTGTTGTCCGCGCTGCCGTCGTCGACCACGAGCACGAGGTCGACGTGGGGGATCGCGCGCGCCGACCGGACCGTCGCCGCGATCCGCCGCGACTCGTCCTTGGCCGGGATGATCACGGCGACCCGCTGCCGGGTGCGTCCCGAGTGGGCGACCTTGTGCGTCGGCGACAAGAGCGAGCCCGCGGTCGCACTGGCGAGCAGCGCGGCCTTGCGACCCTTACGGCTGCGGCTGCCCTTGCCCGACGGCGACTCGGCACTCTCGCCCAGCTCTGTACTCGCGACCGGCTCTGTACTCTCGACGAGCTCTGCGCTCGCAACCGGCTCGACGACCTCGGCCCCGGCGGTGACGCTTCCGGCCGTGTCGACACCGTCGTCGACCGCCCGGTCACGCACCTGGGGATTCCCGTCGGTGGCGTCCTCGTCGGACATCTGCCCAGTCACGCGTTCCACCCTAGCCACGCGCCCTGGATCGGCCACGCCGTCGAGCCCGCGGTCAGCACCCGTCAGCCCCCGTCAGCGCAGCGTGACCTGGCGGGACACGAGTCCCGCCCGGGCCCGGCGCGCGTTCGCGTCGAGCGGGGACGTGTCGGCGAGCGCCGCCTCGAGCCGGGCGAGGAACTCGCGGGCGGGCTCCTCGACGTCGTCCGCCTCGGTGCCGGCGGTCAGGTCCCACACCGGCACGACCACGCCGGTCGAACGGAAGTAGCCGACGAGCTTGCCGCCGGCGATCCCGGACGTCCGCTCGCCCTGCAGGCGGGCGAGCGCGTCGACGAGCTGCTGCTCGTCGTACGGCATCGCCCAGCGCAGGTACTCGCGGTCACGCATCCGGCACCAGTACGCCGAGTCGACACTCGCGAGCTTGCGGGTCGGGATGATCGACTCGTTGGCCTGCTCGAGGGACAGCCGCACCTCGTCGTTGACGTCCGCGTCGGGCGCGAGCCAGAAGTCGAAGCCGTCGTGCACCGTCACGTCGAACGGGTGGGTCAGGTCGAGCACGTCTTGCAGCCGCGGGCCGGGGCCGGGCGCCGTCGCCGTCGCGACGGGGGTGCCGGGCTCGAGCTCCAGCGCCTCGAGCAGGACGGCGGCGACATCGCGGCTCGGGTCACCGAAGCTCGAGCTGGTCTGCAGCGCGACCAGGACGACGCCGTCGGCGCGGTGCAGCGCGGGCCACGCCATGGGCAGCACCGTGGTGATGACGACGTCGCGCGAGCCGTACTCGGCGGTCGTGCGGACGGTGGCGGTCGCCGCGGGGACCACCTCGCGCATCGCGACCCAGTCGGGCTCACCGGGCAGGCCCTCGAACGGGCGCAGCACGAACTCGACGGAAGGTTTTTTGGCCATGCGCGCAGCGTACCGGGGTACCGCGCGAAGCCCCCCTTTACTCAGACGACTTACTCAGACGACGGGCAGGCCCGCGCGGGTCCAGTCGACCATGCCGCCGTCGAGGTTCACCGCGTCGAAGCCGGCGCCGTTGAGCCACGCGGTCGCCCGGGCGGACCGACCGCCCAGGTGGCACATGATCAGCAACCGGCCGGCGGGCAGCTCGCCCACCCGCGCGATGAGCTCACCGAGCGGGAGATGCACCGCACCCGGCGCGTGCCCTGCGTCCCACTCGTTCTGCTCGCGCACGTCGACCAGCGTCGTCCCGGGCGGGATGGGCGCGGTCGGGTCGAGCTCGCTGACGTTCACGGTGGGGAGGGCGGACAGGGACATGGCGCAAGCCTACGGTGCGGACCGTGCTCCACCCCTGGCGCAGGAGTGAGAGCATCGACGCCATGGACCCGCGCGCCGGTACCCCCGCCCAGCCATCCGACCTCATCGACACGGACGCCGTGATCGGTGCCTACTACGATCGCAGCCCCGATCTGGGCGACGTCGCCCAGCAGGTCGTGTTCGGCACCTCCGGCCACCGCGGCGCGAGCCTCGACGGCGCGTTCAACGAACCGCACATCCTCGCGATCACCGCCGCCATCGTCGAGTACCGCCGGGCGCAGGGCACCGATGGCCCCCTGTTCATCGGCCGCGACACGCACGCGCTGTCTCTGCCGGCCTGGAAGACGGCGCTCGAGGTGCTGGCCGCCGCCGACGTCGAGGTCCACATCGACGCGCGCGACTCCTACACGCCGACGCCGGCCGTCTCCCACGCGATCCTGCTGCACAACGGTGCGGCCACCTCCGCCGGCGTGCGCACCCAGGGTCCCAGCCTTGCGGACGGGATCGTCGTCACCCCGTCGCACAACCCGCCGCGCGACGGCGGTTTCAAGTACAACCCGCCGCACGGCGGTCCGGCGGACTCGGACGCCACCAACTGGATCGCGGCGCGCGCCAACGAGATCCTGCGCACCGGCGTCGGACAGGTTCGGCGTGTGAGCCTCGAGACGGCCCTCGCGGCCGACACGACCCGGCGGCACGACTTCATGGCTGCCTACGTGGACGACCTGCCGAATGTGCTCGACCTCGACGCGATCCGCGCCGCCGGTGTCCGGATCGGCGCCGATCCGCTCGGGGGCGCGTCCGTCGAGTACTGGGCCGCGATCGCCGAGCGGCACGGGCTCGACCTCACGGTGGTCAACCCGCGGGTCGACCCGCGCTGGGAGTTCATGACGCTCGACTGGGACGGCAAGATCCGGATGGACTGCTCGTCGCCGTCGGCCATGGCCTCGCTCGTGCGGATCATGGCGGGCGACGGGACCGGCGGTGGCGCACCGTACGACCTGGCGACCGGCAACGACGCCGACTCCGACCGGCACGGCATCGTCACCCCGGACGCGGGGCTGATGAACCCCAACCACTACCTCGCGGTCGCGATCCAGTACCTGTTCTCCGGCGCGCGCCCGCGCTGGCCGGCGAAGGCAGCGATCGGCAAGACCCTCGTGTCGTCGGCCCTCATCGACCGGGTCGCCGGGTCGCTCGGGCGCACGCTGCTCGAGGTCCCCGTCGGGTTCAAGTGGTTCGTGCCGGGCCTGCTCAACGGCTCGGTCGGGTTCGGTGGCGAGGAGTCCGCCGGCGCCTCCTTCCTGCGCACCGACGGCAGCGTGTGGACCACGGACAAGGACGGCATCCTGCTGGCGCTGCTCGCCGCCGAGATCCAGGCGACGACGGGCCGCTCCGCGTCGCAGCACCACGCGGCCCTCGTCGAGCAGTTCGGCGAGTCCTGGTACGCCCGGGTCGACGCACCGGCGACCCTGGCCGAGAAGGCGACCCTCGGCAAGCTGACCCCCGACCAGGTCCGCTCGACCTCGCTCGCCGGCGAGCCGATCACCGCCAAGCTCACCACGGCACCCGGCAACGGGGCGTCGATCGGCGGCCTCAAGGTCACGACCGAGAACGCCTGGTTCGCCGCGCGTCCGTCGGGCACGGAGAACGTCTACAAGATCTACGCCGAGTCGTTCATCTCGGCCGAGCACCTCGCGCTGGTCCAGGTCGAGGCGAAGGCCGTCGTCTCCGACGCACTGGCCTGACCTGGGCGCACGCAGGTCGGCGGCTCGGGCCAGGGGCCTGAGCCGCTGGCCTGGTCGGGTCGCCGGTCGGGGTCGGCCATGAGGGACACTGTCCGGGTGCAGCGGCCCTACAGCGTCATCCTCCGCACGCCCGGCACGCTCGCGTTCTCAGCCGCCGGCGTGCTCGCGCGGCTCCCGATCTCGATGGTCGGGATCGGGATCGTGCTCATGGTGTCGGCGATCTACGACTCCTACGGGCTAGCCGGGCGGATCTCCGCCGTCTACGTGATCTCCAACGCGGTCTGCGGGCCGCAGCTGGCGCGGTACGTGGACCGGCACGGCCAGGCGCGGATCATGCGGCCGGCGATCGCGATCGCCTGCGTCGGGCTGGCGGCCCTGATCGTCGCCGCGAGCGTCGAGGCGCCGCCGTTCTGGCTCTACGTCACGGCGATCGTCGCGGGGGTGCCGGCCGGCTCGTTCGGTTCGCTCGTGCGGGCCCGCTGGTCGTACGTGCTCGACGACGCCCGCCAGCTGCACACCGCGTACTCGCTCGAGTCCGCTCTCGACGAGGTCGTGTTCGTCGTCGGACCGGTGCTCGCGACCGTGCTCGCGACGTCGGTCGCGCCGTCGGCGGGCCTGATCGTGCCGATCGTCGCGCTGATCGTCGGCGGGTACCTCTTCCTCTCGCTGAGCGGCACCGAACCGCCCGCGCGCGTGCAGCGCGACACCGCAGCTGCGACGACCTCTGACGCAGCGGTTCCCCGCGTCCGCACGCGCAGCGTCCTGCGGTCACCGGGCATGGCCGTGCTGGCCATCGTGTTCGTCGCGATGGGCGGGATCTTCGGGGCTACCGACGTCGCGACGGTCGCGTTCGCGCAGGAGCAGGGCTCGAAGGGGTCCGCGGGGTTCGTCCTTGCCGCGTTCGCGTTCGGGTCGATGCTCTCCGGGCTCGGGTACGGCGCGCGGCACTGGCGGACCCCCCTGTGGCAGCGGTTCGCGATCGGCATGGTCGCGCTCGCGTTCGGCGTCTCGCTGTTCTTCCTGGTCAACAGCATCCCGATGCTCGCCCTGGTCATGTTCCTCACCGGGTTCGCGATCGCGCCCACGCTCATCAACGGCAACGGGCTGGTCCAGCACTTCGTCCCGGCCGACCGGCTCACCGAGGGGCTCACCTGGGTCGGTACGACGCTCGGCGTCGGCGTCTCGCTCGGGTCGTCGATCGCGGGGATGCTCATCGACCGGCAGGGCTCGCACGGCGGCTTCCTGGTCGTCGCGGCGTCCGCCGGCTGCGCCGTCGTGGCGGTCCTGGCCTCGCTCGGCACCCTGCGGGCGGGCGCCGGCCCCGTCACCGTCGAGGGAAGCGACGACGCCGCGCCTTAGAAGCCGTCGAAGTCGCGGATGTGGGCGCGCGCCGCCGTCATGATCTCGCGCATGACCCGCTCGGCCTCGTCGTCCTTGCCGAGCAGGATCGCGTTCGCCACGGTGTCGTGCCCGTCGAGCGACGCCGCCCCGGGCTCGCGCTGTGCCAGCCCCTCGTGGGTGCGACCCACGAGCACCTCGGCGAACACGTCCCGCAGTGCCGAGAACATCTCGTTGCGGCTGGCGCGGAGCACGGCGGTGTGGAAAGAGATGTCGAGCGCCAGGTACTGCTCGCTCGAGTGGGCCTCGTTCGCGGCGCGCATCTGGTCCGCGATCATGACGAGCTCGGTCCGCTCGTCCTCGGTGGCGTTCCGCGCCGCAGCGCCCGCGGCGAGCGGCTCGACGGCGACCCTCAGCTCGTTCAGCGAGCGCAGCTGGTCGGTGCGTCCGGGGCCGCCCAGGCGCCAGCGGATGATCCGCGGATCGAGGAGGTCCCAGTCGTCGATCGGACGCACCACGATCCCCACGCGGCGTCCTGAGGTCACGAGCTGGAGCTGCTCGAGCAGGCGCATGCACTCGCGCGCCACCGTGCGGGAGACACCGAACCGGTGCTGGAGACGCTCGAGCGTCAGCACGTTGCCGGCTTTGAGATCACCGGCGGTGATCTCACGCCCGAGAGTGTCGAGCACGGAGGTATGCAGTCCTTCGGACATCGCCGGCCTCCGCTGTCTCAATTGTGCATTCTGACCCGAATGCATATGGTTCTCGTCGCGCGACGCTACACCGCTTACCGGTGGAGCGCCCGTGAATCGGGACCGAGTCGCGACAGCCCATTGTCCGTTTCACCCGGCCGGATGCGCCTGCCGGGTGAGGTCAGTGGCGCCCGGCACCGTCCTCGCGCGAGTCGACGACGTACTCGACCGTGCCCGCCAGCTTCTCCTTGAGCGCCGACCCCTCGGTCTTCGCGAACTCCGCCACGCGCTCCTTGAGCGCCGAGCCCTCCGTCTTGGCGAACTCCGTCGCCTTCGTGCTCAGGTCGTTGACCTGGGCCTGAACCCGAGGGTCCGCCCACGCCTCCTGGGTCCACTCCTTGGCCCTGTCCAGCTGCTCTCGTCCCTTGCGGGTCCCCAGGAGGTACCCCAGACCGGCCCCGATGATGAACGCTGCCTTCGACTGCATGCTCGACCCCTCCTCGCTGCGCGGGATCCCCCGCCCTGCGAGCGAGCGTAGGGCCCTATCGCAGTCGCCGGTGCTCGGCGGACCGACGTGCGAATTCGCGCGCGAAGTAGATCCCGACGACGACGGCGACCAGCACCGCGGTCGCGAAGACCTGGGGGCGGGCGCCGTCGTCCGTGAGCATGAGACCGACGAGCGCGACCAGCAGGCCCAGGGTGAGCCAGCTCAGGTACGGGAAGCACCACATCCGGACGGTGAGGAGCCCCTCGGCCTCGAGCCGGCGGCGCAGCCGCAGCTGGGAGATCGCGATGACGATCCAGATGACGATGAGGGACGAGCCCACGGCGTTGAGCAGGAGCCCGAGCAGCTGCTCCGGGAGCAGCCAGTTCAGCAGCACGCTGATCAGCGCGAACACGACCGAGACGAGCACCGCCGCGATCGGTACGTCATGCCGGGAGACCCGCAGGAGCCCGCGCGGTCCGTCACCACGCTGCGCGAGTGAGAAGGCCATCCGCGAGGTGCCGTAGACGTTGGCGTTGAACGCCGACATGAGAGCCACGACGACGACGACCTCCATCATCAGGGCGAGCCCCGGGATGCCGGCGAGCTCGAGGACGGCCACGAACGGCCCCGCGAGCAGCGCGGGCGAGTTCCACGGCAGCACGAACACCATGATCGCGACCGAGCCGACGTAGAACAGCAGGATCCGCCACACGACGCTGCGGGCGGCAGCGGCGATGCTGCGCTGCGGATCGTCGGACTCGGCGGCGGCGATCGTGACGATCTCGATGCCGCCGAACGCGAAGACCACGACGAGCAGGCCGGTGGCCACCTGACCGAGGCCGTTCGGGGCGAACCCGCCCTCGCCGAGCAGGTTCGTGAGGCCGACCGGGGTGGTGCCCGGCAGCAGGCCGAAGACGAGCAGCAGGCCGACCACGAGGAAGATCACGATGGCGGCGACCTTGAGCGCGGCGAACCAGAACTCGAACTCTCCGAAGCTGCGCACCCCGACGAGGTTGACCACGGCGAAGAATCCGATCAGCGCGAGGGCCACGACCCACTGCGGCACGCCGGGCGCCCACCCGTGGATGAGGGCGGACGCGCCGGTGAGCTCGACCCCGAGCACCATGATCAGCGTGAACCAGTAGACCCAGCCGAGGGTGAACCCGGCCCAGCGGCCGATCCCCTCCTCCGCGTAGGTCGAGAACGACCCGCTCGACGGCAGGGCGGCGGCCATCTCGGCGAGCATCCGCATGACGAGCGCCACGAGGACGCCGGCGAGCACGTAGGAGACCAGGATCGCCGGTCCGGCTGTGCGGATGCCGATCCCGGTGGCGAGGAAGAGGCCCGCCCCGATCGCGGACCCGAGGCCCATCATGGTGAGGTGGCGGACCTTGAGTCCGGTCCCGAGCTGCTCGGTTTCGTTGCCTGGCACGCGGCGAGGGTACCGACCGGATCCCGGTGCCCGATTGGACGCCTTCCCAGCACACTCCCAGACTGGGGCCGTAAACTCGTCGGCGTCCGTCGCCGTGCGCGCTGAGCCAGTGCCGCGCACCGACCGCCGACGGGACGCCACGACGATGAAGGGCCCGATCTTGCGCCGACTTACTCGTACGACGACGGTGGCCTCTGTGGCCGCGCTCCTGCTGCTCGCCGGGTGCTCCGGCGGGTCCGGTGACACCGCGACGCCGTCAGCCACCCCCAGCGCCAGCGCCGCCGCGAACACCGTCCCGGAGCCGACCGCCGCCGACATCGCGGCCCTCGAGGCCGTCACGGTCGAGGGCGCGCCGAACGCGGAGCCGAAGGTCACCTTCACGCCCCCGTTCACGGTCACGGCCCCGGTCGCACGCGTCACCTCGCCCGGCACGGGCGAGGACATCGCCGACGGTCAGATCCTGTCGATGAACTACATCGCGGTGGCCGGCGCGGACGGCACGACCCAGAGCACGACCTACGGCGCGGAGCCCGACCACATCACGATGGGCGACCCGTCGCTCATCCCCGCGCTCACCAAGGCCCTCGAGGGTCAGAAGGTCGGCGTGCGGGTCCTGCTCGCGAGCCCGGGCGAGAAGGACACGGCGCTCCTGGCCATCGAGGTCACCGAGGCCAAGACGATCCCGACCCGCGCCGAGGGCGAGGCCGTCACACCGCCGGCCGGTCTCCCGACCGTCAAGCTCGCCGACGACGGCGCGCCGACCATCACCGCAGCCACGGGTGATGCGCCGACCACGCTCGTCGTGCAGCCCCTGATCAAGGGCACCGGCCCGGCCGTCGAGTCCGGCCAGACCGTGACCTTCCAGTACGCCGGCGCACTCTGGGACGGCACGCCGTTCGACTCCTCGTGGAAGAACGGCGCGCCGTTCACCACGACGATCGGCACCGGAAAGGTCATCAAGGGATGGGACCAGGGCCTCGTCGGGCAGACCGTCGGCAGCCAGGTCCTGCTCGTGGTCCCGCCGGACCTGGGGTACGGCGACACCGCCCAGGGCTCGATCCCCGCGAAGTCCACCCTGGTCTTCGTCGTGGACATCCTCGACGCCAACTGAGCACTGCTGCACTGCTGCAGGACCGCACTGAGCACGTCTGAACTGAGCACGACCGCGTCACCCGAGAGCGACGTCCCGCCCCACGCACGACAATGGGCTCGGGACGTCGCTCTCGGCGTCTGACTGACTCGGCAGGCGAGGGGCGGCAGCGTGGACGTCGGGGTATTCGTCGGACTGGCCACGCTCGACGTGGTCCACCGGGTCACGCACCTGCCCGGCGCGAACGAGAAGGTCACCGCACTGCGCCAGGACGTGGCCGCCGGCGGGCCGGCGGCCAATGCGGCCGTCGTCTTCGCGGCGCTCGGCGGGCATGCCCGGCTCGTGACGGCGCTCGGCACCGACCCGGTCGCCCTGCTGATCCGGGCCGAGCTCGAGTCGCGGGGCGTCGAGGTCATCGACGTCACCCCCACGGCCACGACGCCGCCCGCCGTCTCCGCCGTCGCGATCACCGACGCCACCGGCGACCGCGCCGTGACCTCGATCGATGCGACCGCGCACGACGTCGCGGCACCGGGTGACCTGGCCCAGCACCTCGCGGGAGCGCAGGTCGTGCTGCTCGACGGGCACCACCCGCGGCTGGCGGTCGCCGCGGCTGGGGCGGCTCGTGTCGCTCCGGGGCAGCCTCTGGTCGTGCTCGACGCCGGGCGCTGGCGGCCGGTCATGGCGGACCTGCTCGACCTGGTCGACGTCGCCATCTGTTCGGCCGAATTCCGTGTCCCGGGCACCGCCGATCCCGAGGCGAGCGCCGTCGCGCTGCTCGAGCGCGGGGTGGGAAGCGTCGCCACCACCCACGGCGCCGCGCCCGTGCAGTGGTGGCAGCCGACGTCGTCGGGCCGGACCACCACCGGGACCGTCGCGGTGCCGAGCGTCCGGGTCGTGGACACGCTCGGGGCGGGCGATGCGTTCCATGGCGCGTTCGCCTGGTTCGTCGTGCAACGCCCGCTCGACCCGGACGGGGCGGATGTGCGCCGCGCGCTCGATTCCGCCGCGCGCGTCGCCACGCTGCGGTGCACGGTCGCTGGCCCACGAGACTGGCTCGAGGCCCTCACGTCACCCGCGACCGCCCGATGACGGGGCTGCGGTCCGCGAGCGGGCGGGATCCGGAGCCGGTGATCCTCGAGTGCACGCTGGATGACCTGGTCGACCGTGCCCGGGCGCTGGCGATCCCCGGCGAACGGCACCTCCTCGGGCTCACGGGCGCACCCGGCGCCGGCAAGTCGACCGTCGCCGAGCAGCTGGTCGAACGGCTGGAACCGGGAGCCGCGGTGCTCGTGGCGATGGACGGCTTCCACCTCGCGGGCACGGTGCTCGAGCGGCTGGGGCGCCGCGACCGCAAGGGCGCGCCCGACACGTTCGACGACGCCGGCTACGCGGCCCTGCTGCGTCGCCTGCACGACGCCGACCCGGACCAGACCGTCTACGCGCCCGAGTTCCGGCGCGGGATCTCCGAGCCGATCGGGTCGGCGATCGCCGTGCCGCCCGAGGTCCCGCTCGTGATCACCGAGGGCAACTACCTCCTCCTCGAGACCGGCGCGTGGCCGCGAGCGCGCGCCCTGCTCGACGCCGTCTGGTACCTCGCGCCGGGGGACGGCCTGCGCCGCGAACGACTCGTGCGGCGGCACGAGACCTTCGGGAAGTCACCGCAGCAGGCTCGTGACTGGGCGCTGGGCACCGACGAGCGCAACGCCGAGCTCATCGCCGCGACGGCCGGGCGCGCCGACCTGGTGATCCGGCTGAGCTGAGCCTGCCTGTGCTGAGCCTGCCTGTGCTGAGGTCCGGCGGCGGTCCTGGCCGTCCCCGAGTGTTACCACTGGGTAACGATTTGCCCCACATCGGGAGAAAGCCCGCTTCGATTCACCCGTTTGCGCGTGACTTAGGACACACTGACCCGGGTCAAAGGTGCGCATGACTCGACTCACGTCGGTCTCGGCGGCCGCATGCATCGCAGAAGTGGAGAACCGTGAAAACACCCCGGAAATCCGTGGCGCTCATCGCCGCTGCCACCGTCGCCTTCTCGCTCCTCACCATCCAGGGCGCGGCGACCGCATCGTCGGACTCCCCGACCTTCGTCGTGCTCGCGGATGACGCCGCCTCGGTCGACGGCGCCATCGCGTCCGTCGAGGCCGCCGGCGGCCAGGTCGAGCGCGTCAACCGGGCCATCGGGCTCATCACCGTCTCGGCACCCGACGAGTCCTTCGTCGCCGCCGTGGCGAGCAAGACCGACGTCGCTGGTGTCGCGAGGGACACCCCGATCGGCTCGGTGCCGAACGACGCGGCCCAGCACCGGGACGCCGTCGAGCAGGAAGGGCGCGACCAGGCGAACGCGAAGAAGGGTTCGCACGACAAGCCCGTCGCGGCCGAGCCCCTCGCGAGCTACCAGTGGGACATGCGCATGATCGGCGCGACGCCGCAGGGGTCCTACAAGGAGCAGCCGGGGAGCAAGGACGTCCTCGTCGGCATCATCGACACCGGGATCGACGGCAGCCACCCGGACATCGCGCCGAACTTCAACCGGACGCTGAGCCGCAACTTCACGCATGACATCCCCCTCATCGACGGGCCGTGCGCGGACGAGCCGGACCAGTCGTGCGAGGACGCCGCCGACGTCGACGAGGACGGTCACGGCACGCACGTCGCCGGCACGATCGCGTCGCCGATCAACGGCCTCGGCATGGCCGGGGTTGCGCCGAACGTCTCGCTGGTCAACCTGCGGGCCGGCCAGGACTCGGGCTACTTCTTCCTCGGTGCGACGGTCGACGCGCTCACCTACGCCGGTGACAACGGCATCGACGTCGTGAACATGAGCTTCTACATCGACCCGTGGCTCTACAACTGCCGCAGCAACGCCGCGGACACCCCTGCGGAGCAGCAGGAGCAGGCCACGATCATCGACGCGACGCAGCGGGCTCTCGACTACGCGCGCAAGCGCGGCGTCACGCTCATCGCGGCCCTCGGGAACGAGAACACCGACCTCGGCGCCGCCCTGAAGACCGACGGGACGAGCCCGGACTTCCCCCCGGGCACGGAGAAGGTCCGCACGGTGACCAACGACTGCCTCGACATGCCCACCGAGGCCAAGGGCGTCATCGCGGTCTCGTCGGTCGGCCCGAGCGGCAAGAAGTCGGACTTCTCCAACTACGGTCTCGAGCAGAACGACGTCGCCGCACCTGGCGGCTTCTACCGGGACTTCGCAGGCACGCCGCAGAGCCGGCAGCCGGAGAACCTGATCCTCGGGCCGTACCCGAAGAACGTCGCGCTGGCCAACGGGGACGTCGACGCGACGACCGGTGAGTCGCTCTCGCCGTTCGTGATCGCCGAGTGCTCGGCGACAGGCATCGACAACTGCGCCTACTACCAGCTGATCCAGGGCACCTCGATGGCGGCGCCGCACGCCGTCGGAGTCGCGGCGCTCATCGTCAGCGAGGAGGGTCGGCGCGACTGGCGCAAGGGTGGCCTCACGATGGATCCGGCGAAGGTCGAGCAGGTCCTGCGCAGGTCAGCGACGGACGTCGCCTGCCCGGCACCGGTCATCACGTACACCGCCGAGGGACGCAGCTCCGCGTATGACGCCGCGTGCATCGGCAACGCGAAGCGCAACTCGATCTACGGCGACGGCATCATCAACGCCAAACGGGCCGTCGACTGACCCCGGCAGATGATTCAACCTTCGCGAAGGTGCTCGCCTTACTAGCATGACGAGCAGTGACACCTCCGACGAGGGAGACCCGATGGACACGGCACCGACGCCCAGGATCCGAAACGTTGCTCTGGTGGGCCACAGCGGCAGCGGCAAGACGACTCTCGCCGAGGCGCTCTTGGTCCGCGCGGGGGGATCCCCCGCGCGGGCCGGGTCGAGGACGGCACCACCGCGAGCGATTTCGAGGCCGAGGAGATCAAGCACGGCATCTCGCTCTCGCTCGCGGTGCTGCCGTTCACCTGGACGGCGTCAGACGGTGAGGTCTACAAGGTCAACCTCATCGACACCCCCGGATACGCCGACTTCGCGGGCGGGGTGGACGCTGCCCTGTCGGTCGCGGACCTCGCCGTGCTCGTCGTCAGCGCCGTCGACGGCGTCGAGGTCGGGACCGAGCAGGTGTGGGCGCAGTGCGCGGGCGCGGGCATCCCGCGGATGGTCTTCGTCACCAAGGAAGACAAGGCACGCGCCGACTTCCACCGGGTCCTCGACGACCTGCGCAGCTCGTTCGGGACCGGTTTCGCCCCCCTCGAGCTGCCGCTCGGCGAGGAGGACGCGTTCCGCGGGGTTGCCGATGTGCTCTCCGAACGCGGCCTGGCCTACGACGCCGACGGCGACCACCACACCGAGAAGATCCCGACCGCGGTCGCGGACGAAGAACGCCGCCTGCACGACGAACTCGCCGAAGAGATCGTCTCCGGCGATGACGACCAGCTCGAGCGCTACCTGGCCGGCGACGTGCCGAGCGTCGCCGAGCTCGAGCGCACCCTGGCGCGCGAGGTCCTCGACTCGAGCGTGTTTCCTGTCCTGGTCGGTTCCGCGGCCACGGGGGTCGGCATCGACCGCCTCGCCGACTTCCTGTGCGAGATCGGGCCGTCGCCCGCCGATCGCCCGACGACGGTCGTCATGGGCTCCGAGTCGATCGCCGTGCCGGCCGACGCCGCCGCCGACCCGCTCGCGTACGTGTTCCGGACCGTCGTGGACCCGTTCGTCGGCCAGGTCTCGTTGTTCAAGGTGCTCTCCGGCACCATCGCCAACGAGGACCGGCTCGTGAACACCTCGACCAAGACGGAGGAGCGCCTGCACGGGCTGTTCCACCTGCGCGGCAAAGACCACCTGGCGGTGGACCGCGTCGTGGCCGGCGACATCGGCGCGGTCGCGAAACTCGCGGCGAGCCCGACCGGTACGGCGCTCGCGCGCCGGACCACCCCCGTGCACATCGTCGGCCCCGTCCCGCGCCCGACGCCCTACGCCCTCGCGCTCAAGCCGCTCACCCAGGCCGACGACGACAAGCTCTCCGGCGCGCTGCAGCGCTTGTGCGGGGAGGATCCGTCGCTCGTCGTCGAGCGGTCGGGTCAGTACGCGCAGACCGTGCTGCGCGGTGTCGGCGACACGCACGTCGCCGTCGCGCTCGAGCGGCTCGCGCGCAAGTTCGGCGTGAACGTCGAGACGGAGCCGATCAAGATCCCGTTCCGGGAGACGATCGCGCGTTCGGCCGACGTCGAGGGCAAGATCAAGAAGCAGTCGGGCGGGCACGGGCAGTACGCCGTCGCGCAGCTGCGGATCAGTCCCACCGAGCGCGGCGCCGGCAGCGAGTTCGTGGACTCGATCGTCGGTGGATCGATCCCCCGCAACTACATCCCGGCTGTCGAGCGCGGGGTCACCGAGGCCATGGCCGCCGGAGGGCTGCACGGCTTCCCCGTCGTCGACGTGCGCGTCGAGTGCTACGAGGGCAAGTACCACTCGGTCGACTCGTCCGACATGGCCTTCCGCAACGCGGCGGCCCACGGGCTGCGCGAGGCGCTCAAGCAGGCCGGCACTGTGGTGCTCGAGCCGATCTCGCGGCTCACCGTGACGGTGCCCGCCGAGCTCCAGGGCGACGTGCTGGGCGACTTGTCGACCCGCCGCGGCCGCATCAGCAGCACCACCGTGCTCGACGACGGCCGCCAGGCGATCGTCGCCATGGTCCCCGAGGCGGAGCTGACGCGGTACGTGCTCGACCTGCGGTCCCTGACGGGCGGGCGCGGCTCGTTCGAGGCCGTGCACGACCACTACGACATCCTCCCGGAGCCCCTCGTCGCGAAGGTCACCAGGCTGTCGTCGAACGGTCAGCCGCAAACGGCCAGCCACTAGCCGCAACCACCGCACGCCGACCGCGCCCCGAACGAGGGGCGAAATGCCCAGGCCGCGACGACAAGCGCCACTATCGTCAAGGACGCAGGTCATCCCGACGGCAGGAGAGTGCGACCGTGTCCACGAGCCCGTCCGGATCGAGCGGCATGTCCGGCCTCCGGCTCCTGATCTCGCTCGACGCGCCGGACGATCTCGTGTCGGAGGGCGCGGTGCTGGCCGTCTCCCTACGTCTCACCGAGACCGACGACGTCGTCGTGATCGTCGAGCAGGCGACCGTTGAACTGGTCCGGACCCTCACGTACGCCTACCGGCGGGGCAACGCGTACGGGTCGATGAACACCGGGATCGAGCGGGTCGAGACGGTCGAGGACCGATCCCCGTTGGACGGGATCGGCGGGCTCATCCCGGGCGAGATCCTCGAACGCGAGGTCAAGCTCACGATCCCGACGCAGGGCCCCGGGACGACGGCCGGGAGGATCATCCAGGTGCAGTGGTCCGTCCGCGCGCGCATCCAGGTGCCGGGCCGTCCGGACACGATCGTCGAGCGGGCCATCACGGTGCGCTCACGCGCGCTGCAGTGCGCGGCCGACGCCACGACCCCGCCGCAGGAGGCCGCCCGCCGCGGCGTCACCATGTCGTTCGAGGGGCTGTCCGCCCGCACGATCCTGCCCGGGATCCCGCTCACGGGGATCCTGCACATCGAAGCGACGCGCCCCGTCCCGGCTCGCATGGTGCGGATCGAGCTGGTGGTCCGCGAGGTCGTCGAGCACGGGCCCGGAGCCTCGGGGGATCCCGACCGCAGCCCGACGGACGACGGCACGGAGAGCCAGACGGTGATCGCCCGCACGGTCGTCTCCTGCCGGATGTTCTCCCCGGGTCAGCGGCTGGACGTGCCATTCTCCCTCGAGGTTCCGGTACCGCTGCCCGCGCCGTCGATGCAGCTGCCCGGCTTCCGGATCCGCTGGGAGCTGCGGGGAGTCATCGACCTGCCCCTGTGGCTGGACCCGCGGATCACGCTGGGGCTCGTCGGAGCGACAGCCTCGTCCTGGTAGTCACCGGGGCTGCGCTGCCGGTGATCCGGTCAGCGGTTGACGGGACTCATGTCGACATACCGGTCGCCGACGACGGCGCTCGGCGGAACCGCTGATCTCAGCGCGGCGAGGTCCTTCTCCGTCAGGCGCACGCCGATCGCGGCGACGTTCTCCTCGAGGAACGACACGCGCTTGGTCCCGGGGATCGGGACGATGTCGTCGCCCTGGGCCAGCACCCACGCGAGCGCAAGCTGCGCCGGCGTGACGCCCTTCGCCTCGGCCAGCGCCCGGACCCTGGCCACGAGCTCGAGGTTCGCCTCGAAGGCGCCCGGCTGGAAGCGCGGGTTGGAGCGGCGGAAGTCATCCGCGGCAAGCTGATCCGGTGAGGCCAGCGTGCCCGTGAGGAGGCCTCGACCGAGCGGGGAGTACGGCACGAGCCCGATGCCCAGCTCACGGAGCACGGGCAGGATCTCGTTCTCGATGTCGCGGGTGAACAGCGAGTACTCGGTCTGCAGGGCGGTGATCGGGTGCACGGCGTGCGCGCGACGGATCGTCGCTGCACTCGCCTCTGACAGCCCGAGGTGACGAACCTTGCCGGCGGCGACCAGCTCACCCATCGCGCCGACGGTCTCCTCGATCGGGACGTCCGGGTCCACCCGGTGCTGGTAGTAGAGGTCGATGTGGTCGATCCCGAGGCGCCGCAGGCTCGCATCCGCGGCCTGGTGCACGTACTCGGGACGACCGTTCACGCCGCGCCGGGCGCCGTCGGCCGGGTTGCGGTCGATGCCGAACTTCGTGGCCACGACGACGTCGTCCCGGCGTCGCCCGATCGCGGTACCGACCAGGCGCTCGTTCGTGAACGGGCCGTACATGTCGGCCGTGTCGAGCAAGGTCACCCCGAGGTCGAGCGCGCGCCGGATCGTCGCGAGCGCATCGACCTCGGCCTGCGAACCGACGGGAGACGTGTGGCCGTAGAAGTCCGACATACCCATGCAGCCGAGGCCGAGGGCCGAGACCAGCAGGGCCGTGCCGTTCGCTGCACTGCCGAGGGTCCGGACGGGAAGGTGCGTGGTGCTCATGGCGCTAGCCTGCTCTTCCGCACGACGTTTTGTGGGGATTTCACAGGACGGGCGACGGTGATCGCCGCGCCTATTCTTAGGACATGGCGAAGTACTTCGACGTCCACCCGCACGACCCCCAGCCGCGGTCCATCGCGCAGGTGGTCGCGATGCTGCGCGACGACGCACTGATCGCCTACCCGACGGACTCGGGCTACGCGCTCGGCTGCCTGATGGACAGCCACACCGGCGCCGATCGGATCCGCGCGATCCGGCACCTCGACGACAAGCACCACTTCACGCTGGTGTGCGCTGACTTCGCCCAGCTCGGCCAGCTCGTGCAGCTGGACAACGTGGCGTTCCGCGCGATCAAGGCATCGACCCCGGGGCCCTACACCTTCATCCTGCCCGCGACGAAGGAGGTGCCCAGGCGGCTCGCCCACGCCAAGAAGAAGACGGTCGGCGTGCGGATCCCGGACCACGTCGTCGTGCAGGCGCTCCTGCGCGAGCTCGGTGAGCCACTGCTCTCGAGCACGCTCCTGCTTCCCGGCGAGGACGCTCCGATGACCCAAGGCTGGCTGATAAAAGACGAGCTCGACCACGTCATCGACGCCGTGATCGACGCCGGGGACACCGGGAACGAGCCGTCGACCGTCGTCGACTGGTCCGACGGCGACCCTGAGGTCGTGCGGGTCGGCGCGGGGGACCCCTCCCGGTTCGAATAGGCAGCCTGCGGCTGACCCCCACGAAGGAGGCGCAGCTCAAGTGACAGATGACGCCGCGTATCCCCTGCGCGCGCACGGCGCCCGAACGGTCGCGGAGCTCGACCGGCTGGTGATCGACTGCCGCGCCTGCCCCCGACTCGTCGCGTGGCGCGAGCAGGTCGCCGAGGTCAGACGCGCCGCCTTCCAGGACGAGACCTACTGGGGCCGCCCCGCACCGGGATTCGGGGATCCCGGCGCGAGCGTCCTCGTCGTCGGGCTCGCACCGGCCGCGCACGGCGCCAACCGCACGGGCCGGATGTTCACTGGCGATCGCAGCGGCGACTTCCTGTTCGCCGCCCTGCACCGCACCGGGTTCGCGTCGCAGTCGACGTCGACCGGCGCCGACGACGGGATGGTGCTCACTGGCCTGCGGCTGACCGCCCCCGTCCGCTGCGCTCCGCCCGAGAACGCCCCCACCCCGCGGAGCGGCAGGCATGCGGACCCTGGCTCGGCCGCGAGCTCGAGCTCGTCGCGCCGCGGGTGGTGGTCGTGCTCGGCGGGTTCGGGTGGCAGGCGATGCTCGCAACCCTCGGCGAGCAGGGATGGCAGATCCCCCGACCACGGCCCCGCTTCGGGCACGGCGTCGAGGTGCGGCTCGACGGGCCGACCGAGCGCCAGCCCGACAACCAGACAGATAGCCAGCTCGACCGCCGGGTCGTGCTGCTCGGCTGCTTCCACGTCAGCCCACACAACACATTCACCGGGCGGCTCACCGAGCCGATGCTCGATGCTGTGCTGCTCCGAGCACGAGAGCTCGCCGGCGCCTGAGCCGCGGACCACGGGCACAACCCACCGAGGAGCAGACCGGCGGTGATGAGGTCAGCGGGGCAGCGGCGCAGCGATTCGGTTCAGCGGTGAGTAGCGCCGCAGCGAGTCGGTTCAGCGGCGGATCACGACGCCGTGGCGGTCGGTGAATTGCCAGCCGTGAGGTGTCCAGGTGATCTCGATGCCGTGGTCGTGGGTGTGGTCGTGGTGGTGCCAGCACAACAACACCCCCGTGGTCGCATCAGTGTCACCGTGATCACGGAACCATTGGATGGAGTGGTGGCATTCGCACATGCGCGGGGGCGCGGTGCAACCCGGGTACTGACAATGTTTGTCACGCGCGATGATCGCGCGACGTAATTGACCGGTAAACGTGCGTTTGGATCGGCCGATATTGATGAGTTGCGAGTCCGGGCTGAACATGAACCGGCTGATCTCCGCATCGCACAACAGTCGGTCCAGCACCGCGCGTGAGACCAGCTGCCCGTCCTCGAACACTGCCGGGCGAAGCACCTCCGCCGCCACCGGCACCGTCCGGTTGAGCAGCCCCTGCTCGTGCAGACCACCTGGTGCCGGTGGCGGGAACAGCAGGGCCGGGTCCACCTGGTCGCAGTCGGTGGGGTGCAGGGACGGGTCGAGCAGGTGGGTCACTCCGGCGCGGGTGGTCATCGCGATCAGGGTCGGGTAGTCCACCAGCACAGAGATGTGCGGACGCACCGACGCGTGCTTGCCGGTCAGGCCCTGGTCCAACGTCAACCGGGCCAGGTCCGACAACGCACCCGCCCGACGCTGCGACGCGGTCCGGTCATCCCCGGCCGCCGGCACGCCCTGCACGGCCTGCAACGCGACCAGCAGTCCTTGGCCGTGCTCAGTGGTCAGGAACCCCGACAGGTGGCACCCACCCGTGGTGGCGGACACGTCGAAGAACTCCCGCTCGGTGGCATCTTTGTATCCCCGCTCGTCCGCTTCCGGGTCCGCCGCGGCCGCCCAGCGGCGGGCGAGCATGCGCAACATGTCCGCGCTGACCTGCGCGGCCTGGTCCAGCAGGAACCGTTCCCCCACCGGCGCGTGCGGGTCGGCCAACACCGCCCGGCGCACGTCGCTGGTCGCGGCGGCCGTGGTCAGGATCTCGGCCTGCTCCACACTGACCCGCCCCTCACCCCCGGTGACGACCGCCGCGGCAGTCAACGGCAGCTCGTCCCGCAACGCGTGAGCCAGGCGCGTCATCCGCTTGGCCTTCGCGTAGGTCAGGTGCGCCCGGCGGGCCAGCCAGGTCGGGAACGTGCGCGCCCCGTTGACGTTCCACGGCACGTCGGACTCCACCACGGGTAGTGCGCGGGTGGCGATGGCCTGCAACCGGTCCGACAGCTCAAACACCCGGTCGAACAACTCCAAGGCCCCGGCCCCGTCCAGATCCCGCGGAGACACGTCTGCCAACGCGTCCACGTGCTCCCGGATCGCCGCCGCTCGATCCGCCAACGACAACGACAACGAGGCTGGCGCCGTGGGCGTGGGTGCGGGCGGCTGCGACGGACCTTCGCCAAGCGACGATGTAGGCGCGGGCGTCGACTGCGGGGATGGCGGCGTCGACGCGGGCCGCTGCGCGACGGCCGGCGGGGTGGGTGCAGCCGGCTGCGACGACGCACGCTCGTCCTCTTCAAAGGTCATCTCACACCCCCACCTCGCCGCTCGTCAGGAATACCCCTGCTGCCTCAGAACCGGTGAACCCTCACCATTTCCGATGCAACCCACACTAACCGGGGGCACTGACATTCCCCGTTGCGTCGTCGGGCAGCGGGTGTGGACTAAGAACAACGCACCAAAATCTGTGGATTAGCATTCGTGCGGGCCGGCTGGGGGCGGTTCGGCAGCCACGTGAATCGATGCAGAAAGGCGCGCCGCCGTTGATCCGGAAGCTCGGTGGGAGGTCCGGCCGACGCCTAGATCGCCGGCGTGTGGGGCAGGACGAGGCTGAGCAGGAAGGCCCAACCACCGGTGAGCCGGCGCGCGGGGTCCCGCGGGGCGGGCAGGGCGGGGGTGGGTCCGGAGAGCACGAGGAACAACAACGACCCGACGGAGACCCCGCCGAGCCAGAACCAGGCCCACCGGGTCGCTCGCCAGGGTTCGGGGCCGGCGATCAGCACGTACAGCGAGCCGAGCCACACGACGAACATCAGGGAGGAGACCCACGTCGGCACGGACCACCCGAAGATGGCCGGAGTGAAGCTGAAGCCGGAGGGGAAGCCCGACTGGACGACGTGGACCGCGGGGTCGCGGATGGCGACCTCGTGCGCGACGTCGTCCGTGGTGACGGCCTCGTCCGAGGGGGGCGGGCTGACCATCTCATCCGCACCGCTCGAACCCTCGCCATTCGAACCCACGCCGCTCGAACGCACGACCTGGACGGTGGCGATCCGCGGCACGTGGCCGGACCGCCAGTGCACCTCGAGCTCGGCGTAGCCGGTCGAGCCCGGCGGCAACCCGCCGACCAGGTGCACGCTGGCGACCTCACCGGCAGCCACCGACGCGTACAGGTCCTCGAGGGTCGAGGGTCTTTCGTGCAGCACGTACCCCGACACCGCGGCCACCAGCCACAACCCCGCCAGGGCGAGCCGCAGTGAGGTCCATGCCTTCGAGGTGTCGCGTGGCGCGACGACGATCGGGGTGTCGGTCGTCATCGCCGTCGGTCCACGGTCGCCACGCTAGCGCGGCCCGTCAGCGCCGTGCCGTCAACGACGCCCTCGTGTCGGCGGGGCAGCGGGGGGACGAAAAAAGTTCGTGGCCCTGACCTGTGATGGATGTTGAGAAGACACCCGGCAGGACGAGACCACGAACCGCGACAGAGCGTACGCGGTCTCGGCGCGGGCGACAGCACCAGCACTCGCCCCTCGGGCCTGCTCGAGGTCCACGTGCTGACCCGAAGGGGCTCTCTATCTGCGCATTTACCGCAATCGGGCATCACGCGCGACTCGGCCGGCAGCAGGCATGGGACGCTTCGACCACGCCCGGTCCACCCACCGAAAAGAGAGCCCGTCCCCATGGTCGTCTTCGCCTGGATCGCCGTCATCAGCCTCGTGCTGCTCGTGGTGACCGCCTTCCTCGGGGACGTGCTCGACGGCGTGCTCGACTCGATCGACTTCACCGGCGGGTACCTGTCGAGCGCGTCGCTGCTCGCGTTCACCGGCACGGTCGGGTTCGCCGGCTGGGTGTCGATGTACGCCGGGCTCTCCGTCTTCGCCGCGGCGGGGATCGGCCTGGGCTGCGGACTCGTCGTCGGGGCCGGGGCGGGGCTGCTCACGCGCGCGCTCGTGCGCTCCCCGACCGGGCACCAGATCACGTCGGCCGACTACGTCGGCGCGCACGCGACAGTCGTCACCGCGATCCCGGACGACGGCTACGGCGAGGTCACCATGACCCTGTCGGGACACCCCCTGAAGTTCGCCGCCCGGTCGAAGACGCCGGTCGACGTCGGCGAGCAGGTCGTCGTCACAGCGGTTCTGAACGAAGCCACGGTCATGGTCGCTGTCGCCGTCGCGCCCTGACCTGACCCCCGAAGCCCCGGACTCATCCGCCCAACCCAAGGAGCTCGACCGCTCGTGTTCTCCAACCTCTCGCCCGTGGCGCTGAGCATCGTCGGCATGTCCGTCGTGCTCGTCGTGCTCGTCGCAGCCATCATCAAGCGGTACCGCGTCGCCAAGCCGTCCGAGGCGTTCGTCATCACGGGCCGCAGCGCGAAGAACGTCGAGGACCTCTCCGGTCAGCGCGTCGTGACCGCCGGCGGGGTGTTCACGCTCCCGTTCGTCCAGCAGCTGACCGTGATCGACCTGTCCAGCCGCCGCATCTCGCTCACCGTCGCGGGCGCGCCGTCCATCCAGGGCATCAAGCTGAACGTGACCGCAGTCGCCGTCGTGAAGGTCGCCAGCTCCGCCGAGTCCATCCGGGCCGCAGCGCAGCGCTTCGGCAACCAGCAGGACCAGATCGACCCGTACACGAAGGACCAGCTCGAGGGCGCGCTGCGCGCGATCATCGGCAACATGACGGTCGAGGACATCATCGGCGACCGCCAGAAGTTCGCCCAGCAGGTGGCCGACGCCGTCACGCAGACCCTGGCCAGCCAGGGTCTCGCGCTCGACACCTTCCAGATCGCCGAGGTCGCCGACACCGGCACCGGCACGTACATCGCCGACATGGCCCGGCCCGAGGCCGCCGCCGTCCGCCAGCGCGCCATGATCGCCGAGGCCGAGGCCCGCCAGATCTCCGAGCAGCGTCGCCTGGCGGCCGAGAACGAGATCCAGAACGCCCAGCAGATCGTCGACGTCCGCGCCGCCGAGATCCAGGCCATCACCGACAAGGCCAAGTCCGCCGCGAATGCCGCCGGCCCGCTGGAGGCCGCCGCACGCCAGCAGGACGTCCTGACCGCACAGGAGAAGGTCGCCGAGCGCCAGGCCGCGCTGACGGAGCGCCAGCTGGACACCACGGTGCGCCGTCCGGCCGACGCCGAGCGCTACCGCCTGGAGAAGATCGCCGAGGCGAACAAGACCACCGCGATCCTCGCCGCCGAGGCCGCGAGCGCCGAGGCGCGGTTGCGGGGTGAGGGCGAGCTCGCCCGTCGTACCGCCGAGGCGCAGGCCGTCCGGCTCGAGGGTGAGGCCTCGGCCTCCGCCCGCGAGGCGATGGGTGCCGCCGACGCGTCCGCCCTCGACGCGAGCGCGCAGGCGTACGGGAAGTACTCCACCGCGGCCATCCTGTCCCTGGTCATGGGCACGCTGCCGCAGGTCGCGCACGAGCTGGCCGCGCCGATGTCGGCGATCGACACCCTCACGGTGATCTCGACCGACGGGGCTTCCGCGCTCCCGAAGGCGGCCGTGAACAACTTTGCGCAGCTCTCCGCGCTCACCGGGCTCGACGTCCCGAAGATCATCCAGGGCCTGGTCGCCGGGAACAGCGGCCTCGCCGGACTGGCCGGTCTGCCCACCGGGGTCAACGGCGCCGCGCACCCCGAAACGCCGAGCGCACCGATCGCGCCCGCGCCGGTGCTCAACTAGCGGGTCCGGGCATGGAAGGCTGATCGTCGTGATCCCCGCGGCCGAGCAGACAGTCACGAGGATCGCGACGACGTCGTCGGGCGGCGACCTCACCGGCCTGCGCCGCCTGCTCGGCGGGGCCGACGTCGAATGGCTCGTGCTGCGGGTGCGTGGCCAGATCGCGACGGGCCACACGAGCCCGCTGTCGGGCACGGTCCAGCTGCGCAAGCCGACCGATGCCCAGCGCGCGGGGGCGCTCCGCCTGGTGGGGCCCCCGCGCCGCACGAGCGAGATCCTGCGCGTCGACCTCGGCGCGCTGGAGGACCTGCTCGGCCGGGGCACCTGGACCCATGGCCTGGCCGACGCCGTCCTGGCGCTCACCGGCCCGGTCGCGACCTGGCCACGGGAGAACGACGTCGTGGACGCCGCCTGGGTGCGGGCCGCCGCGGGGCTCACCCCCGCGCTCCTGGCGTTCCCGGCGCTGGAGACGTGGTGGCGGACGTGGTGCGCGGACGGTCGGCTCAAGCGGGCCGCCGGGTCCGACCCGGTCGCGGCCCGACGGCTCGCCGCCGACGCCGCCGCCTGCCTGTGCGCCCTGCCGACTTGTCGCGAACCGCTCGCGGTCTTCGCGCGCCGCATCACGGGCGACGCGCACGCGCTCGATCGCACGCGCCCCCTGAGCAACCTGCTGCTCGAGGCCGTCCGCGCGCTCGCCCCCGGCGCGACCGGGATCTCCTCACGGCGCGAGACCTGGGCGAGCGTCGGCCTGCTCCCGTCGACCGTGTCGGCGACGGTCCTGGGCCTCGGCATCCCAGGGGATACGTTCGCCCGGAACCGGGGGGTCGTCGAGGCCAGCGCGACGGCCACAGCCCTCGACGCCGGTCGCGCCGCCCGGATGCCGGTCGTCCTCACCCTCGACCAGGTCCGCTCCGGTGGTGTCGGTGTGGTGCCCGCCGGGGGCGTCGTGCACGTCTGCACCAGCCCGAGCATCGTCGGCGCCGTCGCGGCCGAGGCGTCCCGCCGGGTCGGTCCCGGCACCACGCCCTCGCCGGCCGACACAAACCCGATCCTCGTGTGCACCGACGGCCCGCCGGGGGCCGCGGTCTTCGAGCTGCTCGAACGACTCTCAGGCGCCGGCGCCGAGGTGCGGTTCCATGGCGACTTCGACTGGGAAGGGCTGCGGGCCGGCTCGGCTCTGGCGGAGCGCGTCGCGTGGACGCCGTGGCGGTTCAGCGCCATGGACTACGCCCAGGCCGTGGCGGCTCTCGTCGTGGGCGAGCTGGCCGAGGCGACGACGGACCGCGAGCAGCTGACCCTGCGCGGCGCGACCGCGACGTCACCGTGGGACCCCGCTCTCGCCACCACGATGGCAGCCCGGGGCGCGGTGATCGAGGAGGACGACGTGGCCGGCTGGCTCGTGGCCGACCTGCTCGACGCCAGCGGGTTCGACGACGTCCCGCTCGACCAAGACCCGCTCGACTGAGCCGGCGCGAGCCCCGCCCGACCCGGCCTCCTGCGGCAATCGTCCTACTTGTCCGTTTGTGACGTACAGTCCATCATCGCGATCTCCCGCGATGCGTCGATCCTGACGCCCGTGCTCCGCACGAAGGAGAACGCGCGTGCCACACCCCCCAGCACCGCCGGTCCGCGCCAGATCGCACGACATCGCCCTCGACCGCGAGCGCATCCGCCGCCGCCGGGTCTACCGGCTGGCCGCCGTCGTGATCGTGGTCGAGGCCTACCTCATCGTCATGCCGCTCACCGGCCGCCAGCCGATCCCGCCGATGCCGACGATCGACCCGCTGGTCATCGCGCCGGTCGCGTTCTTCGTCGCGCTGATCGCGCTGCTCGTGGGCACGCAGGTCATGGCCGGGCGTTCGCCGCACCTGACCTACCGCCCCGAGCAGATGGACGTGACGCTCGACGACGTCATCGGCATCGACCCGATCAAGGAGGACGTGCAGCGGTCGATCGACCTCTTCCAGACCCACCGCCGGTTCGCCGACCAGATGGGCGGCACACCACGCCGCGGCCTGCTGTTCGAGGGCCTGCCCGGCACGGGCAAGACGATGACCGCCAAGGCCATGGCCGCCGAGGCCGGTGTGCCGTTCCTGTTCGTCTCCGCGACGTCCTTCCAGTCCATGTACTACGGCGCGACCGCGAAGAAGATCCGGTCGTACTTCGCGGCCCTGCGCAAGGCCGCGCGGGCCGAGGGCGGCGCGATCGGGTTCATCGAGGAGATCGACGCGATCGCCACGCGGCGCGGGGGCGTCCTCGCGGCCGACGACGGCTCGGGCGTCGGGTCCGGATTCGGGTCGTCGCTCCGGCACGGCCGTTTCCCGGGTCTGGTCCGCAACGCGGTGGTCAGCGAGGGCACCGGCGGCGTGGTCAACGAGCTGCTCGTCCAGATGCAGTCCTTCGACGAGCCGACCGGGCTGGCCCGGCTCGCCAACAGCTTCCTCGCGCAGCTCAACCTGCTGCTCCCGGCCGACCGTCAGCTCAAGCAGAGCAAGCCCGTGCGCGCCCCGATCCTGCTGATCGCCGCGACCAACCGCGCCGACTCGCTCGACCCCGCCCTGCTGCGTCCGGGCCGGTTCGACCGGCTGCTCACCTTCGCCGCCCCGGACGTGCACGGTCGGCGCGCGCTGGTCGACCACTTCCTGGCCCGACGCGCGCACGACGTCGAGCTCGACGGGCACGACCTGCGTGACCGGCTCGCCGCGTCGACGAACGGCTGGACGCCGGTGATGATCGAGCACCTGCTCGACGAGGGCCTGGTCAACGCGGTGCGCCGCGGTGCCAGCGCGATGTCGTTCGTCGACGTCGAGCGGGCGCGGATCACCGAGATGGTCGGCCTGGGGCAGCCGGTGCGGTACTCGAGCGCCGAGCAGACGCTGATCGCGACGCATGAGGCCGGTCACGCCGTCGTCGCCTGGCTCGTCGCGCCGACCCGGACCCTCGAGGTGCTCACCATCGTCAAACGGGGCGCGGCCCTCGGGCTGCTCGCACACGGCGACGGCGAGGAGGTCTACACCCGCTCCTCCGACGACCTGCGGGCGCTCGTGCAGATCGCCATGGGCGGGCTCGTCGCGGAGGAGCTCTTCTTCGGCCAGACCTCCACCGGGCCCGCGAGCGACCTCGCCGCCGCCACCCGGACCGCCGCCCAGATGGTCGGGGCCGCGGGCATGACCGGGTCGCTGGTGTCGTTCATGGCGACCGGTCAGGACCTGGTCGCCGCCGTCCTCGGGGACCGGGCGGCGCGCGCCCAGCTCGAGGGGCTGCTCGACACCGCCCGCGACAGCGTGCGGCTCCTGCTCGCGCGCAACCGGCACCTCGTCGAGGCGCTGCGGGACGCGCTGCTCGAGCGGCACGAGCTGATCGGCACCCAGATCACGGACGTGCTCGAGAACGCGAGCGCGGTGGCCCGCGACAGCCTGCCGACCACCCGGTAGCGCACACTGCTCCTCATGCGCAACGCCACCCGCTGGGAAGACCGAGCCAACGCCGACCCGAACCACTCGCAGTGGTACATCGAGCGGTTCCGCCGCATGGCCGCCGACGGGGCCGACCTCGCCGGCGAGGCGCGCACGATCGACGCGATGATCCCCCGCGGCTCCCGCGTGCTCGACGCCGGTTGCGGCCCGGGCCGCGTCGGGTCGGAGCTGGCCGCGCGCGGGCACACCGTGGTCGGCGTCGACGTCGACCCGGTGCTCATCGAGGCGGCCCAGGCGGACCACCCCGGGTCCGCCTGGCTGGTCGGCGACCTGGCCGAGCTCGACCTGCCGACGCGGGGCGTGCCGGAACAGTTCGACATCGCCATCTGCGCGGGCAACGTCATGACGTTCCTCGCCCCCGGGACGGAGGTCGAGGTCCTGCGCCGCCTGGGCTCGCACGTCCACGCGGACGGGCGCGTCGTGGTCGGGTTCGGCGCCGGGCGCGGCTACGCGTTCGAGGAGTTCTTCGCCGACATCGAGCAGGCCGCCCTCGGTCTGGACGGGGTCTTCTCGACGTGGGACCTGCGGCCGTTCACGGACGCGTCCGACTTCGTGGTCGCGGTGCTGATCCGGGCGGGCGGCTGACGGCAGGACCGGGTCGCGACGGCCCGCGAGCCGCCGCGAGCCACCTCACGGCCACGCGCGCAGCGCGGCGCGGGCGAACGTCGCACCGTCGCGCGTCGTCGGCCCGTTCCACCCGTCCCCCACGGCCCGCGGCGCGAACGCCCCGAGCCGCTCCAGCACGCCGATCGTCTCGCGCGCGTCCCCGCGCACGTCGGCCACGGTCATCGGCTCGCCGTCGAACCGCTCCCAACCGATCGCCGTCATGACCGCGGCCTGAGCCGCGGGACCGGCACCGGCGGCGATGGCCAGCAGCGCGACGAGGCAGGCGTCGTGCCCGTAGGGCGCACCGCTGAGCGGCAGCCGCGTCGCGAGGTGCCACCACAGGCCGACCGGGTCGTCCGCCAGCTTCACGCCCGCCTTCGTGGCGTGCACGCGACCCCGGGCGACCCGCAGCAGGCCCAGCTTCTGCGCCGCCCGGCGGAACTCGAGCACCGGATAGGTCTGGCTCTCGCGGCTCGGGGCGCCGAACCACTCGTCGGTGATCCCGATCGCGTCGGCGACCGCCACGACGTCCGCCGGGCGCAGGTACCCGGCGTCCGTCAGCGGCAGGCCTCGGGCGCCCACGTGCCGCACCAGCCACGCGAACGGCGCGACCATCCGCTCGGCCACCGCCGTGTCGATCAGCACGGGGCCGTCGAGCCGGGCCCGCGCCAGCATGTCGGCCAGGTCGAGCTCGCCGGGACCGTGGGCCCGGCGCACGAGGTCCGCGATCGGCTTCGGCAGCGGCGGGCGCGCGAGCTCGGCATTCACCTCGTCGAGGTCGAATCGCGCGGCGGCGTCGGCGATCCGCGACCGGGGGACACCGGGGAAGTAGTGCTCCAGGAGTCGGTCCTGCGCCGCACGCTCGTCCGGGTCGAGCGTCGTGGGCGTCGCCGCGGCGGCCACGAGCTCCTGGTAGTTCCACACCCCGCCGCAGTCCTCGGGCGGGCAGGCGCCGGCCCCGTCGAGGCAGCGCGCGGGCGCGCCCACCGCATAGCGCGACGGGGAATCGCCGTCGGGCAGGGGACGCACAGCGTCCAGCCGGACCGTGTGATCCCAGCCGTCGCCGAAGTCGTAGGTGTACAGCACGCAGTCGCCGACGTCCTGGACCAGCTCGTCCAACCGGACGTCAGCCTCGGGCACCCCGGACTCGCCCTCCTCGAGGTCCGCGGCTGTGAGGAACCGCTCGAGCATCGGGTCCTGGTACGAGTCGCCGGACGCGAACTGGTGCAGGTGCGAGTCGGTCCAGCCCATGGCCACCTGCAGCACGGTGTGCAGCGCGTCCAGGCGGAGGTCGCTGGCGACCTCGAG
This sequence comes from Pengzhenrongella phosphoraccumulans, assembly GCF_045689905.1. Taxonomy (NCBI): domain Bacteria; kingdom Bacillati; phylum Actinomycetota; class Actinomycetes; order Micrococcales; genus Pengzhenrongella; species Pengzhenrongella phosphoraccumulans. Next base: position 1,799,198 of record NZ_CP144210.1, read on the forward strand.
CTGGCGCCAGATGCGCGGGTCGGCGTCGTCCAGGTCGATCGTGAGCACGAAGGTCGCCGGCTCCGCGCGGGGTGGCCGACGACGTGTCGTCGGCTCTTGGGCGGCTCCGTCACGCCCCAGGCCGACCACCTGAGCGGCAAGGTCGCGCAGCTCGTTGAGCCCGAGGCCCGCGATGACCGCGTTGAACTTCGACTCCAGGTCGCTCAAGTCACCAGGCTCGTCCTCGCGGGGCGTCATCGACCCATCTCAGCAGATGACGCCCGTGCTGCGCGCGCCGCTTGCGCCCGCGTCCCAGCCAGATCAGACGATGAACGCGCCCGCCGTGGCCTGCAGGTCGACCGAGAGCCGGGAGAGCTCGGCCACGGAGTTGCCCATCTGAACCCGGATGCCCGCCAGCCCGGCCGACGAAGTCGCCCCGGCTGTGATCATCGCCGCGATCTTCCCCGACCCCGCCGCCGCGTCGCTCACCGAACGCGACATCTCGTTGGTCGTGGCGGTCTGCTCCTCCACCGCGGACGCGATGGTCAGCTGGAAGTCCTTGATCGACGCGATGATCGCCGAGATCTCGCTGATCGCGGACATCGCGTCGGCGGTGTCGACCTGGATCGCCTCGACCCGTCGGGTGATCTCCTCGGTCGCCCGAGCGGTCTCCCGGGCCAGCTCCTTGACCTCGCCGGCGACGACGGCGAACCCCTTGCCGGCCTCGCCGGCCCGGGCTGCCTCGATCGTGGCGTTGAGCGCCAGCAGGTTCGTCTGCTCGGCGATGGAGGAGACCGTCTTGACGACGTCACCGATCTCCTGCGACGACACCCCGAGCCGCCCGACGGACGCGTTCGTCGCTGCGGCCGCTTCCGTCGCCAGGTTCGCGACCTTTGCCGCCTCGTGCGCATTGTCGGCGATCTCCCGGATCGAGGCGCCCATCTGCTCCGTGCCGGCCGCCACCGTCTGCACGTGGACCGACACCTCCTCCGCCGCGGCCGCCACGAACCCGGCGTGCGCGCTGGTCTCCTGCGATCCCGCCGAGACCTTGGCGTTGGCGAGCGCGAAGCCGGCCGCCTCGGCGGCGATGAGCTGAGCCGCTGCCTGCATGGACGTGGTCGATCCGCGCAGCTGGGCCGCGGCGCGATCGATCGCCGCGGCAGCTCGACCGAGCTCGTCGCGCGAGGCCAACCCGGTGCTCCGGGTGAGGTCCCCTGTGGCGAGGCCCTCGGCGACGAACTCGATCCGCGCCAGCACCGCCCGCTCCCGACGGGCGAGGGACATCCCCGCGGCAAGGGAGAGCACCGCACCGACTGCTGCCACCGAGAGGACGAGCGGGTCCGGGCCGGCCTGGATCGCGAGCACGACGAGCGCGAGGACAGACCAGACGACCGCGCCCATGATCTTCGTCAGGGACGACAGGTTCGCCAGCCGGCCGCCGCGACCGCGCGGCTCCGCCGCGGGGCGAACCCCGGCCTCCGTCGCCCGTCGCGCATCGATGTCGAGCTGTCCGGCCATGGTTTCCCCCTGAGACGGTGCACGTGCGGATCTGCCGTCCACTTCGGCCGTGCGGGAGGGCATGTGAGGGAATCTCGGCGACGCCGGAGGATGGCTTCGAGACGTGTGTCAACAGAGGGCGCGCGCGAGCCTTCTCAAGGAAATCCTCCGCAGTGTCGTCCGAGCGTGGCTCGCTCGACCTGCCGGCGGAGGCGTCAGCGACCGACCGTCGGTCGTTCGGTCGGTGCGTGCTCGCCGGTCCTCGACCCGAACGGCCACCCGGAGCGCAGGCTCGGCATGGCGTCGTCGTCGAGCGGGACCCAGTGCGTGACGGGGGGAGGCGAGTCCGCCGCAGCGGTGGAGGGCGTCACGGTCCCTCGCTGGGACGGAAGATCGCCCTCTGCGGGGTCGAGAGACGGCGTGGCGGGCCGCTGCTGACGGGCCCACGTGGCCTCCGCCTGGAACTCGTGCAGGGCATCACCGCCCGCCGCCAGGAGCTCGGCTCGATCCCGCCCCTGCGGACCAGCGGGGACGGCAGCGACGGCAGCGACGGCAGCGACGGCGGTGAAGGCAAGGACAGCAGGGACAGCACCCGCAGGCGCCACGGGCGCGGGGGCGGCAGCACCGTCCACCGGGACCGCCTCGGCCGTGCGATCGACAGCCGCATCAGCGACCACGACGTCGACTTCCGGGCCCGACGACGGTCGGACGTGGCGCCCCGCGCGCCGGACCAGCGCCACCGAGGCGACGGCCGAGGCGAGGACGGCCAGCCCGGAGAGCGCCGCCCAGCGGGACGACGCGCCGTCGGGCACCAGGACCGCGAGCACTCCGAGGCCGATCACAACAGCGACGAAGCGCCACTTCCACGCGCTCGTGCGGCGATTGGTGGCCGGAACGGCGGTCGTGTCGTGCATGGAATCCTTCTCCGGGGTGGACCGCGATCCGAGCGCGGGCAGGTCTCTATCGTGGTGCCTATCGGGGCAAACGGTGGCGGCATGAGCGATCCGGCACCGATTTCGCCCGCTCGCCGAGGAGTGTCGGAGCCTGTCACTACCCTCGCCTCATGTTCCTTCTGAGCGACGGCGACCTCGTGTACAGCGCGAGCGACCTCGCGAACGCCGCGACGTGCGAGTTCGCCCTCCTGCGCGCGCTCGACGCCAAGCTCGGGCGCATCGCGCCGCTCGAGCTCACGGCCGACGCGATGCTGGCGCGCGCCGCGACCCTCGGTGACGCGCACGAGAAGTCGGTTCTGCAGGGGTACCGCGACACGTTCGGGCTGTGGGACCCGGTAGCCGGGACGGGCGTCGTCGAGATCGCGCGGCCCGGTGACGGCCTGGCGACGGATCGGAGCGCCCTCGAGGCCAAGCACGCCGAGACCCTCGCCGCGCTGCGCACGGGCGCCGACGTCGTCTACCAGGCCGGGTTCTTCGACGGCCGGTTCGGGGGCTGGGCCGACTTCCTGGTCCGCGAGCCCGACCGCTCTGGGGCCGCGCCGGTCTACGCCGTCTACGACACGAAGCTCGCCCGGCACGCGAAGGTCACGGCCCTGCTCCAGCTCGCGGCCTACGCCGACCAGCTGATCACCGCCGGCGTCACGCCCGCCGACCAGGTCCACCTGGTGCTCGGCGACCGCAGCACGACGAGCCATCGCCTCGCCGACCTGCTGCCGGTGTACCGCGACCGCCGCGCCCGCCTGCAGGCCCTGCTCGACACCCACCATGCCGCCGGCGCGGCCGTCACCTGGGCCGATCCGCACTACCCGCACCTGCGCGCGTGCGGGCGCTGCGAGGTGTGCACCCCGGAGATCGTCCGCACCCACGACCTGCTGCTCGTCGCGGGGATGCGCAGCACGCAGCGGACCCGGCTGCGCGAGGTCGGCATCACCACGATCGACGAGCTCGCCGCGGGCGCGGACGCGACGGGTAACCAGACGGACACCGAGGTGAGCACGAGCGCAACGGTCAAGATCGGGGCGGCGACATTGGCCAGGCTCCGGGCCCAGGCCGCGCTCCAGGTGCGCCAGCGGGAACGGGCGGACGGCGCGGTGGAGCATGACCTGTTCGCCCCCGAGGTGGTGCGCGCCCTGCCGCCGGCCGACCCGGGCGATCTGTTCTTCGACTTCGAGGGCGACCCGCTCTGGGCGGAAGCCGGATCGACGGACTGGGGCCTGGAGTACCTGTTCGGCGTCGTCGAGCAACCGACCTCACCGGGCACCGAGCCGGTCTTCCGGACGTTCTGGGCGCACGACCGCGCACAGGAGAAGAAGGCACTGCTCGACTTTCTCGCCTACGTGACCGCACGCCGGGCCAGCTACCCGGACCTGCACATCTACCACTACGCCGCCTACGAGAAGACCGCGCTGCAGCGCCTGGCCGGGCGGCACGGCGTCGGGGAAGAGGCGGTGGCCGACCTGCTGCGCGAGGGCGTGCTGGTCGACCTGTACACGACCGTGCGCGCGAGCCTGCGCGTGGGTCAGGAGTCGTACTCCATCAAGAAGCTCGAGCCCCTGTACATGCCACCGCGCACGGGTGACGTCACCAACGCGGCGGCGTCGATCGTCGAGTACGCCGACGCGTGCGCCGTGCGGGACGACGGGGACCTGGACGGTCCGGACGGGTTCACCGCCAGGATGCAGCGCATCGCCGACTACAACGAGGACGACTGCGTCTCGACCCTGCGCCTGCGCGACTGGCTCCTCGCCACGGCGGCCGGCCTGCCGCCGGCCGCGGCGAGTGACGTTCCCGCGGGAACGCCGGACGCTGCGGAGGCCGTCGTCGTCGATGCCCTGCCGCCCGAACGCGACGAGACCGCCGAGGCGCTGCTCGCCCTCGTCGGCGACGGACCGGCCGCCGAGCGGACCGACGACCAGCAGGCGATCGCGATGCTCGCCGCGTCGCTCGGGTACCACTGGCGCGAGGAGACGCCGTTCTGGTGGGGGCACTTCGACCGGTTGCGTTCCGATCCCCAGGACTGGACCGAGCCGCGCGGCACGCTGGTCGTGGATCACGCCGAGGTGCTCGAGGACTGGGCCGTCCCCCCGGGCAAGCGCAATGCCCGACGCCGCCTGCGCCTGACGGGCAGGCTCGAACCGGGCAGCGAGCTGCGGGCCGGGGCCGAGGTCGTGACGCTGTTCGACGCCCCGCTCCCCGAGGCCGCGAAGGTCGCCACCGGTGCGAGCCGGGGCTGGATGACGGGGGGCAAGGTCGTCCGGGTGACCGCGGGTGCGATCGACCGCGGCGCCGCCGAGCAGGACGTGCTGATCGTCGACGAGTCACTGCCGGCCTCGTTCGCCCGGCACACCGAGACACCGATGGGCCTCGGACCGTCCGCGCCGCCCAACTCGGCGTCGGTGCGCCAGGCGATCCGAGACCTGGCCGACGGAGTGGTCGCCACGCTGGCCGCAACGCCCGGAGAGATCACGCTGCCTGACCAGAGCGCCCTCGACCTCCTGCGCCGGGTGCCGCCGCGCACGCTCAGCGGGCGACCGCTGCCCGCCGTCGGCGACGGAGGTCACGCCGCGATCGAGGCGATCACCACAGCCCTGCTCGACCTCGACCACTCGTATCTCGCGGTGCAGGGCCCGCCCGGGACGGGCAAGACGTATGCCGGCTCGCACGTGATCGCCGGGCTCGTCTCGCGCGGCTGGCGCATCGGCGTCGTGGCGCAGTCGCACGCGGTCGTGGAGAACATGCTGGCGGCCGTGCGCGCCGCGGGCGTCCCGGCCGTGCAGGTCGGCAAGAAGCCGGCGCAGGGTGCGGTCGCCCCCCTCGGGATCGCGCCCTGGCAACCGCTCAAGGACAACCGCGCGTTCGACGCGTTCTACGCGGCGCAGGCCGAGGGGTTCGTGGTCGGCGGCACGGCCTGGGACTTCACGAACGCCCAGCGGCTGCCCGCCGAGGGTTTCGACCTGCTCGTGATCGACGAGGCGGGGCAGTTCTGCCTGGCCAACACCGTCGCGGTCTCGGCGGCGGCCCGCAACCTCCTGCTGCTCGGCGATCCGCAGCAGCTGCCGCAGGTCAGCCAGGGCAAGCACCCCGAGCCCGTGGACGGCTCCGCGCTCGGCTGGCTGGCTGACGGTCACGAGACCCTCCCGGACACGCTCGGCTACTTCCTCGCGCAGACCTGGCGAATGCACCCGGACCTGTGCCGGGCGGTGTCGCGCCTCTCCTACGAGGGACGTCTCACCTCCATGCCGGTCACTGCCGAGCGCGCGCTGGAGGGCGTGCTCCCCGGGGTGCGGACCGTTCTTGTCGAGCACGCCGGCAACGCGGTGGCCTCGATCGAGGAGGCCGACGAGGTCGTGCGGCAGGTGACCGCCGTCGTCGGCCGACCGTGGCGGGACGGCGAGGAGCGCCCGCTCGCGCCGGCGGACGTCGTCGTCGTGGCCGCCTACAACGCGCAGCGGTGGACCATCCGGCGCGCGCTGGACCAGGCCGGGCTCGCCGCGGTACGTGTCGGCACGGTCGACAAGTTCCAGGGGCAGCAGGCACCGGTCGTGATCGTGTCGATGGCGGCGTCCTCGGCCGAGGACGTACCCCGCGGCATGGAGTTCCTGCTGTCGCGCAACCGGATCAACGTCGCGATCTCCCGCGGGATGTGGTGCGCGATCGTCGTGCGATCGCCGGCGCTGACCGACTACCTGCCGACCCGGCCCGACGGTCTCGCCGAGCTCGGTGCGTTCCTCGGGCTGCGCGACGACGCAGGCGGTGCCAGGCTTGACGGGCGAGCGGTGCGCCGGCGTGATGCGGAGGTCTCGGGGTGAAGGTCGACCTCAAGAAGTCCCTCGACTCCTTCCAGGCCAAGCACGGCGTCTTTCGGATCCTCGAGGTACCCGTGCTGCAGTACGTGATGCTCGACGGGCACGGCGACCCGAACGCGTCCAGCGACTTCGCCGAAGCCGTCGAGGGGCTCTACCCCCTCTCGTACGGGCTGAAGTTCGCGAGCAAGCGCGAGTTGGACCGCGACTACGTCGTCCCGCCGCTCGAGGGACTGTGGTGGGCCGAGAGCGAGCTGGCCTTCACCGCCGAACGGGACAAGTCAGCGTGGTCCTGGACCCTGATGATCCTGGCGCCCGACTGGATCACCACGGAGCTGTTCGCCGACGTCCAGGCGCAGGTCGCGGCGAAGAGCGACCTGTCGAGCCCGGCCAGGGCGCGGTTGGAGACGCTCGACGAGGGCCGATGCGTGCAGACCCTGCACCTCGGTTCGTTCGATTACGAGGGGCCGACGCTGGACGCGATGCACCACGATTTCATCCCGGCCCACGGCCTGACGATGACCGGCAAGCACCACGAGATCTACTTCAGCGACTTCCGCCGCGTCGAGCCGGCAAAGTTCCGCACGATCCTGCGCCAGCCGGTCGGGCCCGCCTGACAGGGGCGCGCCGGACAGGCCGGGGGCGGGGTCAGGTTCGGCTGCGGTAATGATCGATGACCTCTTTCAGGATTGTTTCCCAGTCGGTGGGGGCTAGGTCGAACGTCTTCTGGGCGGCCGTCGAGTCGAGCACGAACGGCTGCTCGAGCTGGTAGGCGACCTCCGGGAGCTCGCGCATCATCGGGTTGAACAGGCCCATCGCGCGGATGAGCGTCGGCGAGTACTCGCTGACCTTCACCGGGTGCAGGCCGGCGATGCGGGCGAGGTCATCGAGAGCCTCGCGCTGCGTGCGCGGCGGGTTGCTCGGCGTGTGCCACGGGCGACCCCACGCACGCTCATCACCGGCGACGGTGACCAGGAGGCGCGCGACGTCGTCGACCGCGGTCCAGGTGTGCAAGGTGTCCGCGCTCCGCATCACCGTGACGTTGCGGCCGCGCAGCAGCTTCGGGACCGCGCGGCCAAGATGACTCTCCGAACCTCGACCGACATAGTCCGCGCTGCGAACCTCGGTCGCTCGCACCCGGCCGGCGGTGTGCGCTGCGAGTGCGTCGCGCCACATCTGCACCCGGACCCGGCCCTTCGAGCCCGTCGCGGCGAGCGGTAGGTCCTCCGTCATCGGGGCGCTCACCGGTCCGTAGCCATAGAGGTTGCTCACGGTCACGAGCACGGCACCGGAGCGCTCGGCCGCGGTGAGCAGCGAGCTCGCGATCGGCGGCCAGTCGGTCGGCCACCGGTGGTACGGCGGGTTGGCGCAGTTGTAGAGGGCGACCGCCCCGTCCGCGAGCTCCACCATCCGGGGAGACGACGACGCATCCGCGGCGACCCGCGTCACGGCCGGGTGCTCAGGACCGGACCCCGACCGAGTGACGAGGACGACCTCCTCACCGCGGTCGACCAGGAGGTGCGCGGTGGCGGTTCCGACCGGGCCGGCGCCGACGACGACGTGCTTGGACATCTGGTTCTCCCTCGGCAACGAGTCCACCGCCGGGCGCGGTGCCGAGGCACGGTACGGCGCACGAGCGGTGCTTTCGACATCGACGGTGCCAGGCGCACGCGACCCTGTCAAGAGCACCGCTCTCGTTTGTTGCCATCGCTCTCGGTTTGGCCGATACTGGGACGCATGACCGAGCCCCCAGCGCCGTCGGCCCCCCACCCGGCCCCCGGCAACGCGCGCGAACGCGTGCGCACCGAGCTCACGAGCGAGATCAAGGTGATCGCTCTCGCCCAGCTCGCCGACGGCGGCGCGCCAGCGCTCTCGCTGCGCGGCATCGCGCGCGAGATGGGGATGGCGTCGTCGGCCCTGTTCCGCTATTTCCGCAACCGCGACGCCCTGCTCACCGCGCTGATCATCGACGGCTACACCGCCCTGGCTGTCGCCGCGGAGTCCGCCGAGGCGGCCGTGCACGCGGGGTCGGTCGAGGACCGCTGGCTGGCGATCTGCCACGGCGTGCGCGAGTGGGCGGTCACGCACCCGGCGCAGTACACGCTCATCTTCGGGTCGCCGATCCCTGGCTACGCCGCGCCGCAGGACACGATCGGGCCGGCGTCTCGCGTGCCGCTGCTGCTCGGGTCGCTGCTCGGCGACCTGATGGCGAGCGGCGGCTACGACCCGGCCGACCATCCAGAGCTACCGGCCGCCGTCGAGCGCGCACTCGAGCCCGTGCGCACCACCGTGCCGCCCGAGATCCCCGCCGACCTGCTCGTGCGCGGCCTGATGGCCTGGACCTACCTGTTCGGCGCGGTGTCGTTCGAGCTGTTCGGGCACCGCCACAACGTCATCGGTGACTACGCGGCGTTCTTCGACCATGAGATCGGGCGCCTGGCGGTGCTGCTCGGGCTCACGGAACCTACAGGTCGTAGAACACGAACGGGCCGATGACGTCGCCGGGATCGCCGGCGTCCTCCTCCTCGGGGTGCCGGCGCAGGTAGAGCGCGCTCGCGACGAGGCCTCCCCACACCACGCTGAGCGACACGATGAGCACCATCAGGGCTGTCGCGGTCATCGCACGAGCTCCTCTCGGGTCTGGGGCGAGCGCGGCGCGGCCGTCGCGGACGGGACGACGTCGGGCAGCGCGTCGGGCACGAACTCGTCGGGGCTGCGGCGCCAACGCAGCGCGTCGAGCACGAGCGCCCCGGCGACCACGGCCGCGAGCATGCCCCAGCCGAGGGTGTTCGAGAACCAGCGCGGGTAGTCCCCGTAGCCGTTGGCCACGAGGTCGATCACGCCCGAGACGAACATGATCAGCAGCACGACCGGGACCACGACGCCGACCAGCCAGCGCCACCACCCGCCGAGCTGCAGCGTCGAGACGGCGTTGAGGTGCCGCTGCAGCTCGGGCAGCCGACCCAGGACCCACGCGACGAGCACGGTCGCGAGGATCGCCGAGGCGACGATCCCGACCTCGTTGATGTACTTGTCCACGGTGTCGAGCACCGGGAGCGCTGTCGTCGTCGAGAACAGCACGAGCGAGACGACCGCCGCCGCTCCCCCGACGCGGATCGCACCCTGGCGGATGCTCAGCCCGAACTTCTCCTGGAACGCCGCGGACACGACCTGCAGGAGCGAGAGCAGCGACGTCAGGCCCGCGAGGGTGAGCGAGGCGAAGAACAGCACCCCGAAGATCGGCCCGCCCGGCATCATCGAGATGATCTGCGGGAACGCGACGAACGCGAGCGAGACCCCGCTGATCCCGTCGAGCTCGGCGATCGTCGTGCCGTTCTGGTTGGCCATGAACCCCAGGGCCGCGAACACCCCGACGCCGGCGAGCAGCTCGAACGACGAGTTCGCGAAGCCGACGACGAGGCCGGTCGCGGTGAGGTTGGTCTTGCGCTTGAGGTACGAGGAGTACGTGACCATGATCCCGAACGCGACCGACAGCGAGAAGAAGATCTGGCTGTACGCCGCGATCCACACCCCCGGGTCGGTGAGCGCGGACCAGTCGGGCGTGAAGAACGCGTTCAGGCCGTCCATCGCCCCAGGCAGGAACAGCGCGCGGATCACCATCGCGACGAAGAGCACCACCAGGACCGGCAGGCCGACGACGTTCGCGCGCTCGAGGCCCTTCTGCACGCCGAGTGCGAGCACCGCGAGCACCAGCACCCACACGGCGAGCAGCGGCCACAGCACCCCGGGGACGACGTCGAGGCTCACGCCGGGGGTCGACGCGACGTGCAGGAAGCCGCCGGTGAAGAACCCGGCCGGATCGTCGCCCCACGCCTTGGTGAACGAGAACCCGAGGTAGCTCGCCGACCAGGCGATGATCACCGTGTAGTACAGGATGATCACGAAGCAGATCGCGACCTGGAACCAGCCGAGCAGCTCGGCGCGCTGGGCCAGCCGGCGGAACGCGGTGGGGGCCGAGCCGCGGAACCGGTGCCCGATCGCGTAGTCGAACAGCAGCACGGGGATGCCGGCCGTCAGCAGGGCGATGAGGTACGGGATGAGGAACGCGCCGCCCCCGTTCTCGTACGCGACGCCCGGGAAGCGCCAGATGTTGCCGAGCCCGATCGCCGAGCCGATGGCCGCCAGGATGAAGCCGCGCTGACCGGACCACTGCTCGCGTCTCGGATGTGTTGCATGAGCCATGGCAGTCCCTCTGTTCGGCAGGTGGGCGCAAGCCCACGAGAGAGGGTCGACGCGGGCCGACGGCGTCGCACAGTCACGGCGTGTCCAAGGGGCAAGACGATATGCACGCTACGCCGGACACTCGGATGACGGGCTTCCGTCTCGCCGTCGCCGCCCGGCGTCCGGGTCTGCCCCGGTTTGGGGGTCGGTCAGACCTCGCTGAGGCCGATCGCCGGATCCGACAGCCGCGCCGGGTCCACCTCGCGTGCACTCACGATGAGAGCCTCGAGGTCACCGACGAGATCCCAGCGGTTGACCGTCATCGCCGCGAGCACCCGACCGCCGCCGAGCCAGAACGCGATGAACTCGTGCCGCGCGACGTCACCTCGGAACACCACGCGGTCACTCGCGCCGGGGGCGACGTAGCCGACGTACTCCATCCCCAGCTCGTACTGGTCGGAGAAGAAGTACGGCAGCCGGTCGAAGACGACGTCCTGCCCCAGCATGGAGCGCGCCGCGAGCGCTCCCTGGCGGCGCGCGTTCTCCCAGTGCTCGACCCGCAGGCGGCGCCCCAGGGTCGGGTGCAGGGCGTTCGCGACATCCCCGGCGGCGAACACGGCCGGGTCCGCGGTTCGCAGGTGCTCGTCGACGTCGACGCCGTCGGACACCGCGAGCCCGGCGTCGGCCGCGAGCGTCACCACGGGCGCGATCCCGACGCCGACGACGACGAGGTCGGCGGGCACGGTGGTCCCGTCGGCGAGCTCGACGCCTTCCTCCGTCAGGCCTGCGACCTGCACCCCGGTCAGCAGGTGGACCCCGTGGGCCCGGTGCAGGTCCGCGAACACCTGGGCGACCTCCGGCCCGAGCACCCGCAGCAGCGGCAGGTCAGCGGTCTCGAGCACCGTGACCTCGAGGCCTCGGGCGCGCGCGGCCGCGGCTACCTCGAGCCCGATCCAGCCGGCGCCGATGATCGCGAGGCGCGACGACTCGCCGAACGCGATCCGGAGGCGGTCGCAGTCCTCGAGCTGGCGCAGGTAGACCACCTGGTCCCTGTCGGCGCCCGGCAGCCGCAGGCGGCGCGGCTCGGAGCCGGTCGCCAGCAGTAGCCGGTCGTAGCCCATCGTCTGGCCGTCGTCGCAGGTGACCGTCTTCGCCGCGCGATCGATCGAGGTCACGGTCGTGCCGAGCCGCAGGTCGACGTCGTTCCAGGCGTACCAGTCGCTCGGGTGCACGAAGACGTCCTCGCGCGCCGACGTGCCCTGGAGCAGACCCTTCGACAGCGGCGGACGCTCGTACGGGCGGTTCGGCTCGGCCCCGAGGAGCACGAGGCGCCCGGTGAACCCTTCCTCCCGCAGCACCTGCACAGCGGTCGCGCCGGCCAGGCTCGCGCCGACGATGACGAAGGTCTCCTCGGATGCCATACCCCGTCGTTACTCCTGCGCGCGCGGGAGCGTCAAGCCCTCACGCGTTCGCGAACGCGGCCAGACCGAGCTGCACCGACCGGTCGAACAGCAGCTCGCGCTCGTCGGCGGACAGCGACGCGTCCCGGAACAGCAGGTCGGAGATCGTGCAGATCGCGAGCGCCTGGCCGCCCTCGGCGTCGGCCACCGCGTAGAGCGCCGCCGCCTCCATCTCGACCGCGAGGGTGCCGCTGGCGACGAGCAGCGCGTTCGTCTCCGGGCGGTCCGCGTAGAAGGCGTCGCTCGAGAGGACGGCCCCGGCGTGCACCGCGCCGGCCCGCGTTCCGGGCGCCGTCGTCGCGGCCGCGACCGCCGCCGCCGCGAGCGCAAAGCTCGGCGCGTGGCTGTAGTGGATGCCCGGGATCCGGTTCGCGCTCATCGAGGAGTCGGTGTGCGCGGCGGTCGCGATGACGACGTCGCCCACCTCGAGGATCGGCGCCATGCCCCCGGCTGTACCGATCCGGATGATCCGGCGCACGCCGAAGAAGCGGAACAGCTCCGTGGCGTAGATGGCGATCGACGGCATGCCCATGCCGGACGCGAGCACCGACACCGGCCGGCCCTGGTGCGTGCCGGTGTACCCCAGGATGCCGCGTACCTCGGTGACCAGCCGGGCGTCGTCGAGCACGGTCTCGGCGATGTGGCGCGCGCGGCGCGGGTCGCCGGGCATGAGCACGTCGGGGGCGAAGTCACCGGGCGCGGCGGAGATGTGCGGAGTAGCCATGGTTCGCAGGGTAGTGCCCGGGCGGACCGACCTCGGGCGGCGCCTGAGCCGTGCTCTCCACACGGCTCAGGACGCCCCGGCCCGACGTCGGCACCTCGTGGCACGCTCGCCGATGTGCCCTCCCACTCGCACCGCTCCGCACCGTCCGTCGACCCGCCATGGCTTGCGCGGCGCCCTCGGGCGGGCACCCGGCGCGGGCCGCGCGCCCCGCGGACGGTGGTGCTCGCCGCTTACGTCGCGTCCGGGCTCGCAGTCGCCGTCGGGCTCGCCCTGGCGGCCGGGGGGATCACGACGGCGGCCGCCGGGCTGCGCTACCCGGTCACCGCCGACGACGTCGCGTCCGCGCGCGCTGCGCTGGACGCGCTCGAGGTCAAGGGCCGGGCCCCGAGCACCGGGTACGACCGCGACCAGTTCGGGCCCGCCTGGGCAGACGTCGACCGCAACGGGTGCGACACCCGCAACGACATCCTCGGCCGCGACCTCACCGCGGTGACGTTCACCCCCGGGACGAGGGACTGCCAGGTGCGCTCGGGCACGCTCGCGGACCCGTACAGCGGCACGGCCATCGCGTTCGCCCGGGGGCCCGAGACGAGCGCGGACGTGCAGATCGACCACGTCGTCGCCCTCGCCGAGGCGTGGCAGAAGGGCGCGCAGGGGTGGAGCCCCGAGGTTCGGGAGGCGTTCGCGAACGACCCGGCGAACCTCCTGGCCGTCGACGGCCCGCTCAACCAGGAGAAGGGTGCCGGCGACGCCGCGACCTGGCTGCCGCCGCACAAGCCGTTCCGCTGCCGCTACGTGATCCGGCAGGTCCGGGTCAAGGCCGCCTACGGGCTGTGGGTCACGGCGGCCGAACGCGACGCGATCGCGCGCGAGCTCGGGCGGTGCGAGGTCGTCGCGGCTGGGTCCGGCTGACGGCCGACGAGTGGCACGAGGACGGCTGTGCTCGGTGCTCGGTGCTCGGTGCTCGGTGCTCGGTGCTCGGTGCTCGGTGCTCGGTGCTCGGGTCAGTCCAGCCCGCGCTCGGACTCGCCGCGCTCGACGCAGAACTCGTTGCCCTCCGGGTCCGCGAGGACGACCCAGCCGCGGCCGTCGGGCGTGCGCTGGTCGTCGACGTGGACGGCGCCCAGGTCGAGGAGCCGCGCGACCTCCTCGTCGCGGGTGCGGTCGCTGGGCTGCAGGTCGACGTGCAACCGGTTCTTCACCGTCTTGCCCTCGGGCACCCGGCCGAACAGCATCCCGATGTCGCCCGTCGGGACCAGCACGACCTCGTCGTCCGGCCGGTCCTGCTCGTCGACCGCCGAGCCGAGCACGCGCGCCCAGAACAGCGCCAGCTCGTACGGGTGGGCGCAGTCGACGGTCACGTGCCGGATCCCGGAGGTCATCGCTCCACTCTGGCAGCACGCCAACCGGGATGCTGCAGGTCAGGGGGTCGGGCTCGCGGCCGGCAGCACCACGTCGAGGCCCGTGGCGGTGATCCGCACGCCGCCGCCCTGGACCGCGACGTCCGACAGCGTGAAGCCGGCGGGCAGGCCGGCGATCGGAACCGTGAGGTCGCTCAGCTGCCCGGCGAGCACCCCCGGCAGATCGGCGACGGCGACGGTGAAGCCACCGAAGGTGACCGACGCGACGTCCACCCGGATCTCACCGTTGTCGACCCGCGGCACCAGGGCCGCCGTCACGTCGAGGCCGAGCACCTTCGTGGCGGCCGTGAGCTGGTCGTCGGCGATCTGGAGGTCGACGTCGAGGTCCGAGTTCGCCGCGACGAGCTTGTTGAGCTCGGCCGCCGAGAGGGTGCCGGTGAGCGCAGCGTTGTCGACGGAGTACGGCTCGGTGGTGGTGACTCCATCGGCGTCGACCTCGACGTCGGTCACCTCGACCCCGTCGAGCGTGAGCCCCTCCGCGTGGGCGGTGACGTGGCTGAGCTTGCCGGCCGCGAGCTGGGTGAGGAACGGGAAACCGCCGATCGTGACGTCCGGCTCACCGGACACCCCCTCGACGTTGGCCTGGATCTCGGTGACCGCACGGTCCTGCGCCCGGCCGACGGCGACCCGGTCGACCACCACCGCGCCGCCCGCGAGCAGCACGAAGACGGTCGTGCCGATGGCCACGCCGCGAGCTCCCATGCAGGCCACTGTACGAGGCGACCCGCGCAGGACACGGGTAGGAGGCACGCAAACTCCAGTCGTGGCGCAGGCGTCGCGCAGGCATGGCGGGAGCACCAGAACTGAGCCCCCAGCCGTACTAGCGACGCGCCGATCGGCGCCCTAATCTGGAAGCAGATCTCGCCGAACGGGACGAACCGATGCGCTGGATTCCGCTGATCCTGTTGGCGGCGGTCGCACTGTGGGCGCTACGACCGCTGTGGCGACGCCTGCGGTCGCCGTCGCGCACTAGGCCGCGCGGTCCGGATGCCGCGCCCGAGCCGGGGAGACGGCGCCGTCCCCGTCGCATCGTCCGACTGCTGCACCGGCGTCGCGGCACGCCACCGAACCCGTTCGAGGTCCTGCGCGTGCAGACCCGGCTGAGCGCGGTGGCCGATGAGGTCCGAGCGCTCGAGCGTGACGAGACCGCGTTCGCGCGCGCCCACCACCTCGAGGCGACCCAGCGCGCGTACGACGCCCTGCTCGCCGAAGCCTGCGTCCTGGCCGGCGTGGCCACCCACGCCACCGATCCGGGCGACGAGTCCGAACGCTTCCGCGAAGAGGTAGAGCTCACCTCCCGCGGCTGGTCCTGGTAACCCCTCCTTCCCCCCTCCTCCCTCCCCCCGCCTACTCGCGAACTCGGAGGTTTCACGCGAACTCGGACACCCCGGTGTACGAGTTCGACGCAAACCTCCGAGTTCGCGGGGGTTGGGCGGCGTGGGGGCGGGGGACTCCGGGTTGGGGTGCGAGGGTTGGCGACCATGAGCGGGTATGCGGTCGTCGACACCGAGACCACCGGGTTCTCACCCGCACACGGCGACCGGGTGCTCGAGGTGGCCGTCGTGCTGCTCGACGCACAGGGGCGCGTCGAGCGGGAGTGGGAGACCCTCCTCAACCCGGACCGCGGCGTCGGCCCGACCCACGTGCACGGGATCACCGCAGCCGAGGTCGCGCGCGCGCCCCGTTTTCCCGAGGTCGCGCGGTACCTCGCCTCCCTGTTCGCGGGTCGCCTCGTCGTCGGGCACAACATCGCGTTCGACGCGCGTTTCCTCGCCGCCGAGTTCGCCGCCGCGGGGATGACCGTCCCGTTGGAGCCCGGCCAGTGCCTGTGCACGCAGGCGCTCGCACGGCAGCACCTGCCCGGACCGCGGCGCACGCTCGCGATCAGCTGCGAGCAGGCCGGCGTGATCCACTCCGGCGCGCACTCGGCGATCGGGGACACCCGCGCCACCGCGGAGCTGCTGCAGTACTTCCTGCGGCGCGGCCCCGTCCCGCCGCCCTGGCGAGCGCTGCACGACGCCGCCGCCCGTGCGCCCTGGCCGGGCGTCTCGCTCGGCGGCACCGGGTTCGGTAGTGGCGGACCGGCCGAGGGGATGCTCGACCTCGACAGCGTCAGCGTGACGCCGGCCGCCGCGCCCGTCCGCACTTTGGTGCGGCACGGCTACCGCGAGGCTTCCGCGCGCTGAGGACGGCCGACGTCAGCCTCGCGCGTCAGCCAACCCGACCGTCAGCCGGCCCGAACCGTCAGGGTGCTCGAGCCGTCGGGCAGCCGGCGGACCTCGATCCGTTCCGCGATCGACTGCTTGAGCGCCTCGACGTGGGAGACGACCCCCACCACTCGCCCGCCCGCCCGCAGCTTGCCGAGCTCGACCAGCACGGCCTCGAGCGTCTCCGGGTCGAGCGAGCCGAAGCCCTCGTCGACGAACAGCGTCCCGAGCTCGATCCCGCCCGCCTCGGCGGTCACGACGTCGGCCATCCCCAGCGCCAGGCAGAGCGAGACGTAGAAGGTCTCGCCGCCCGACAGCGTGCGCGGATCGCGCGCGGCCTCCATCCGGTGGTCGATGACCTTCATCGACAGTCCGGTTCGCCGGCTGCGCACGTCCTCGCGCTCGTCGCTGCGCACGAGCTCGAACCGCCCGTCCGACATCGACAGCAGCCGGTCGTTCGCCGCCGCGACCACGTCCTCGAAGCGCTTGACCAGCACGTACGTGGCGAGGGTCAGCCGTTTGGTGTTGTCGCCGCCCGACGCCGCGGCCAGGTCGGCCATCCGCACCACCGGCCGGGCCAGGTCGCGCGCCGTCTGCAGGAACTCGAGCGCCGCCTCGACCGCACCCATCGCCCCCGCGGCCGACGTCGCGGCCCGGGTCGCGAGCGCGGCCGCACCGCTGGCGGCACCTGCGGCCGCCTCCGCACCGTCCAGCTCCGCCTGCGCCGCGTCCAGATCGACGACGACGTCGTCCGTCAGCCGGGCGATCGCGGGGGCGGCCAGGCCGTCTGCGACCCGGGCGACCGCGGCGGCGTGCACGTCGACCGTCGCCTCCAGCCGGACGAGGTCGGCGGGGGGCAGCAGGGCGGCCCGGGCTGTCGCGGCATCGGCGAACCCGTTGGCCGCGAGAGCGTCGGCGAGCTCCCTCGACCGGGTGGTGAGGTCCTGCTCGGCCCGGTCGGCAGCCTCGAGCGCCGTCGCGAGCGCGCCGCACGCCACGACCTTCTCGCGCAGCTCCGCGACCACAGCAGCGACGGTCGGCGCGGAACCACGTGCGGCGTCGATCTCGTGGATGTCGGCGGCGAGGTCGGACGTCAGCGCCGCGATCGCGGCCCGCGCGGTCGCGATCGCCGTGTCGAGCGCGCGAGCGCGCAGGAGCGCCTCCTCGGTGGCGGCGTCGTGGTCGGCGAGCGCCGCCCGGAGCACGTCGAGCTCGGTGCGGGCGGAGACGGCCATCGCGACGAGCACGGCCAGGTCGGCCGCGTCGGCGTCGTGCTCGGCCGCGGTCTTCGGGCCGGCGAGCGCGCGCTGTCCGGCGAGCCGCTCGGTCAGCGTCGCCACGATGCCGGACGCTCGGGTGGACGCCTGCTCCGCGGCAGCGCGGACCGCCTCGGCGGCCTCGACCTGCTCGGCCGTGGCATGGTCGACGGCGATCCCCGCGGGGTGCGGGTGCTCGAGCGCGCCGCACACCGGGCACGGCGCATCCGCGGCGAGGCCGGCGGCCAGCTCACCGGCGATCCCCGCGAGCCGGCGACTGCGCAGGTACGCCTCGCCCGCAATCGCCTCGCGGGCCGTCGCGAGCGCCTCAGCGGCGGCCGCGATGGCGGCGGAGAGCGTCACCGCGAGAGTCTCGGCCGACCGCGCGGCCTCCGCTGCGGCGCGGGCGGCGGCTTCCTGCTGGCGGCGGGCGGGCAGGTCCGCGGCAACCTCCCGGGCGGCGGCGGTCGCCCTGAGGATCTCGGCGCGCACGGCCGGCCGGGTCGCGGCGTCCGCCGCCAGGCTCTCCTGCTCGGCCAGGGCGCGCGCGAGGGTCGCCTGGTCGGCCGCCAGATGGCGACGGCGGTCGGGCAGGTCGCGCTCGAGGTCGGCGAGCCGAGCAAGGGTCGCGGCCTGGGCGGCGTAGTCGTCGCGGGCCGCGGTCAGGCCGACGCGATCGAGCAGGGCGAGCTCGGCGGGCACCTGTGCCCGGGCGCGGGTGAGCCGATCCCGGGCCTGCTCCGCGGCCGCGGCGGCGACCTCGGCGGCGGTGAGGACGGAGGTGACGACCGCCGCGCGCCGGGCCAGGTCGCGGCGCTCGACGTCGGCGGCCCGGGCGGGCGCGTCCTGGGCGAGCCGGTCGCGCTCGGCGCGCAGGGCGTCGCGCTGCGCGATGGCGTCTGCCAGCGCCCGAGCCGTGTCGAAACCCGACCGTGCCCCGGCCAGCCCGTCCCGGGCGATCGCGGCGGAGGCGGCCGCCTCCGCCGCGGCGGCCGCAAGTGCGTCGACGTGCGCCCGCACCGCCGGCAGCACCTCGGCGGAGGCCGTGTCCGCGAACGCGCGCAACTCGCTCGCCGAGGCCAGCGACCCGTGCCCGGCCGCGCCCCCGACGGCGTCGTCGGTGATCTCCGCGACGTCGGTGATCTGCGCGCCATGGGTGATCTGCGCGTCATGAGTGATCTGAGCGCCATCAGCGATCTCCGCGGCCCCGAGGAAGTGGGCCACGGCTGCGCCGACGTCCGTGCGGGCCGCGCCGACGGCGCGCTGGGCGTCCTGACGCATCACGGCGAGCTGGTCCTGGACCCGCTCGTACACGGCGGTACCGAAAACCTTCTGCAGCAGGCTGCGGCGGTGCTCGGGGTCCGCGCGCAGGAAGCTGGCGAACTCCCCCTGCGGCAGCACGATCGTCTGCACGAACTGGGCACGGTCGAGCCCGATCGCCCGCTGGATCTCCGCGCCCGCCTCGTCCAGCCGCGTCGAGATCAGCTCGCCGCCTGCGGGGTCCACCGTCCCCGGCTCCAACGCGCCGTCGGGTCCGGCGAGGCGCCACAGCTTGACCGACGCCTGCTGCTTGGTGGTGCCCGCGCCGCGCTTCTTGGCGCGCTGCCACTCGGGGCTGCGCAGCACGCGGTACTCGCCCGAGCCGGTCTCGAACACCAGGTCGACGAACGTCTCGGTGTCAGGGTCGGCGTAGCCCGACCGCAGCCGGTCGTCGCTCGAGTCCGCCGAGGCGACCTTGCCGTACAGGGCGAACACGATCGCGTCGATGATCGTGGACTTGCCCGAGCCGGTCGGGCCCTCGAGCAGGTACAGCCCGGATGCGCCGAGCTGCTCGAAGTCGATCGTGTAGGTCCCGGTGAACGGCCCGAGCGCCTGCAGCGTGAGCGAGCGCAGGTGCATCAGGCGCTGCGATCGAGCGCGAGGACGTGCTCGAGCGCGGCGCGCAGCGCGTCCGCCTCGGCGACGGTGGGTCCGGCGGCGGTGATGTGCTGGACGAACTCCGCGGCCACCTCGAGCGGGTCGCGCGCCGAGGTCACCGCCACGTGCTCGCGCTCGCCTGCCGCCGTCGGCGGTCGGTGCTGGACCACCAGGGCGTGCGGGAACCGCACCTTGAGACGCGCGTACAGCTCGGGCGGCCGGGCGACGTCGGTCACGATCACGCGCAACCAGTCGGCGACGTACGGCTCCCCGGCAGCCCCGAGGAGCTCCTCGAGCGTCCCGGTCACCTCCGCGATCCGCCGCGGGACCGGCGCGGGGACCAGTCGCGGGGCGCCGACGACGCCGTCCGGGCCGACGTCGATCAGCACGCTCGACTTCACCTGGTGCAGCTCGGAGAACGAGTAGGCCAGCGGCGAGCCCGAGTACCGCAGCACGGTGCCGACCGGGCCCGCGATCCGCTGCGGCCCGTGCAGGTGCCCGAGCGCGACGTAGTCGAACCCCGCGAACAGCCCGGCGGGCACGTGGTCGACGCCACCGACCCGGATGTCCCGCTCGGACTCCGAGGCCTCACCCCCGAGCACGAACGCGTGCGCGATCACGACGGCGCGCGGCGCGAGGGTCCCCGCGGCCGCGGCGGCCGCCGTCCGGCCGGCCAGGTCCGCGCGCACGCGGTCCAACGCCGCGCCCGTGACGGCCTCGTGCGACCGGGCGAGCGGCTCGGCCGGGACGGGCGCCAGCGCCCGGCGCACCACGTCCGGGTCGAGGTACGGCAGGCCGTACACGAGCACCGGAGCGTCCCCGGTGCCGGCGCGAGAAGCCAGGGTGACGGGCGACGCGACGTCGGCCACGCGCGTGCGCAGGTGGACGCCCGCCCGCATGAGGCCCGCACCGAAGCCGAGCCGGATCGCGGAGTCGTGGTTGCCCGACGTCACCACCACGACGGCGTGCTCCGACAGGCGCGCGAGGGTCTCGGAGAGCAGCGTGACGGCCTCGACCGGCGGCACCGCGCGGTCGTAGACGTCGCCCGCGACCAGGACGGCGTCGACCCCCTCGGAGCGCGTGAGCTCCACGAGGTGGTCGAGGAACGCGGCCTGGTGCTCGAGCAGGTCGACCCCGTGCAGGGTCCGGCCCAGGTGCCAGTCGGACGTGTGCAGGAGTCGCATGCCCCGAAGGTAGCCGCCCCCACCCACATCCCCGACGCTCCTCGCCGGGCACCGGTGGATCGGTGCGGCCGATGACGGTCGCGAGACCTGGCGACCCGAGCGGCCGACCGGCGTGCCGATACAGTCGATGCCAGCGCATGGGTCTTCAAGGAGGTCCTCGATGCATTCGGCCGTCGAAGCCTGGGAGTCGCTCCTGCGCGCCCAGATCACCCTGATCAAGGAGTTCGCCGAGGACTTCCGCGGCGGACCGGTGACGATGCCCGAGTACGACGTGCTCTACACGTTGACCGACTGCGCGCCCACCGGCGTCCGGCTGCACGAGCTCGCGGAGCACGTGCGGCTCAGCCAGCCGGGCCTCAGCCGGCTCGTCGAGCGGATGGAGTCGGACGGGCTGGTCCACCGCGCGCGCGACCCGCAGGACGGGCGCGGCACGCGAGTCGTCCTCACCGACCTGGGCCGCGAGGTGCAGCAGGAGACCGGCCGGCGGCACGCGCGATCGATCGTCGCGCGCGTCGGCACGGCGCTGTCGCCCGAGGAGCAGGCCGAGCTCGCCCGGCTGTGCACCAAGCTCCGCGACCCGACCCCCCGCTGACCACCTCCCCCCGCTCACCCGTCCCCACCCCCCGCTTCTCAGGGAGATGTGCGCGCCGGACGCACCGATTCCTCGGAAAACTGGGCGGTTGGAAGGGGTAGCGGCTCCGGTCGGGGAGAATGGACGGTCGTGGAGCAGATCGCGGCGGGACCGGACGGTGGGCAGTCGACACCGCAGTCCGGCAACGGCTCCTCACCCTCCCGTGGCCGACGACGTCGCGGCGGGGCCTCGCGTGGCCGCGGCGGCCGAACCACGACGCCAGCCAAGGACGTGACCGGCGGGCCGCTGCCCACGACCGAGGGGCCGCCCGCCACCACCGACTCGGCGCCCTCTCTCACCGACCCGGCGCCTGCCACCACCGACTCGGCGCCCCCCACCACCGACCGGCCCGCGCGCAACGGCCGACCTGAGCGCACCAACCGACCTGAGCGCGCCGACCGGACCGCGCGGGCCAACCGGCCGCCGCGCAACCGTCGTCCGGGCTCCCACGAGACCCCGGCGGCGCTCGACGCCCGCCAGGCTCCCCGCGCGAGCCGCAAGGCGACGGTCCGACGCGCCGTCGTCGTCCCGCCGATCACGTACCCGCCCGACCTGCCGGTCTCGGCGCGCCGCGAGGACATCTCCGCGACGATCCGCGACCACCAGGTGGTGATCGTCTCGGGCGAGACCGGGTCCGGCAAGACGACCCAGCTGCCGAAGATCCTGCTCGAGCTCGGGCGGGGCCGCGCCGGCCAGATCGGCCACACCCAGCCCCGGCGGATCGCGGCGCGCACCGTCGCCGAGCGCATCAGCGAGGAGATCGGGACCCCGCTCGGCGAGATCGTCGGCTACCAGGTGCGGTTCACCGACACGTCGTCGGACGGCACGCTCGTGCGCGTCATGACCGACGGCATCCTGCTCGCGCAGATCCAGCGCGACCCGATGCTGCGCGCCTACGACACCCTGATCATCGACGAGGCGCACGAGCGATCGCTCAACATCGACTTCATCCTCGGGTACCTCACCCGGCTGCTGCCGCAGCGCCCGGACCTCAAGGTGATCATCACCTCGGCCACGATCGACTCGACGCGGTTCGCGGAGCACTTCGCCGGGCCCGACGGCGTGCCGGCCCCCGTCGTCGAGGTCACCGGACGCACCTACCCGGTCGAGCTCCGGTACCGCCCGCTGTCTCCCGACGAGCCCGACCCCGCCGACGTCGACCCGTCCGCGGGTGCGGGCGCGTCCGACCAGTCGCGCGGGAGGTCGCGCGCGGGCTCGGACCGACGGCACCCCGGCGCGAAGAAGGAGGCCGAGGACCGCGACCCGCTGACCGCGATCTGCGAGGCCGTCGACGAGCTGTGCGCCGAGGGTCCCGGCGACATCCTGGTGTTCTTCTCGGGCGAGCGGGAGATCCGCGACGCCGCCGACGCGCTCGCCGGGCACCTCGGCCCGCGGGTCGCCGACCAGCGCCGCACCGACGCGGTCGAGATCATCCCGCTGTACTCGCGGCTGTCGTCGGCCGAGCAGCACCGGGTCTTCGAGCGGCACACCACCCGCCGTCTCGTGCTCGCGACCAACGTCGCCGAGACCTCGCTGACCGTCCCCGGGATCCGCTACGTCATCGACCCCGGCACCGCCCGGATCTCTCGGTTCTCCAAGGCGACCAAGGTCCAGCGGCTGCCGATCGAGCCGATCTCGCAGGCCTCCGCCAACCAGCGCGCGGGTCGGTGCGGCCGCGTCGCGGACGGCATCGCGATCCGGCTGTATTCGGAAAGCGATTTCGACTCGCGCCCCGAGTTCACCGAGCCGGAGATCCTGCGCACCTCCCTCGCCGCTGTGATCCTGCAGATGGTCGCGGTCGGGGTCGCCTCCACGCCCGACGACGTCGCGCACTTCCCGTTCGTCGAGCCGCCCGACACCCGCTCGATCCGCGACGGCGTCCAGCTCCTCACCGAGCTCGGCGCCCTCGAGACGATCCCGACGACCGCCGGCGACCACCCCGACGGCACCCACCCGACCGCGTCGGACGCGCGGAAGGTCGGCGCGCAGCTGACCGACGTCGGCCGCGCCCTCGCGCAGCTGCCCATGGACCCGCGCCTGGGCCGGATGATCGTCGAGGGCGGCCGCCGCAGCGTCGCGCGCGAGGTCATGATCATCGCCGCCGCGCTGTCGATCCAGGACCCGCGCGAGCGCCCGCTGGAGCAGCGCCAGCAGGCCGACCAGCTGCACGCCCGGTTCGCCGACCCCACGTCGGACTTCCTCACGTACCTCAACCTCTGGGAGCACGTGAAGTACTCGCAGCGCGAGCTCGGGAGCTCGGCCTTCCGCCGCATGTGCAAGCACGAGCACCTCAACTACATGCGTCTGCGCGAGTGGCAGGACGTCGTCACCCAGCTGCGCGAGATGGCCAAGCCGCTCGGCATCCGCGTCGAGCCCGCCCGCCCGCGTCCCCTGCCCGACGGCGACCAGGCGCTCGCCGGGTCGGGCGGCCTGGCCGCGGACGGCGGTCACCCGGACGCGCTGCACACGTCCACGAGCGCCGCGAAGGGCGCGTCGGCCGGCGCCGGGACGAGCACGGCCGCAGTCAGCACCCCGCCCCGTCGTCGGACCGCGCCGGGCGCCGCCCAGACC
Organism: Pengzhenrongella phosphoraccumulans; assembly: GCF_045689905.1. Lineage (NCBI taxonomy): Bacteria > Bacillati > Actinomycetota > Actinomycetes > Micrococcales > Pengzhenrongella > Pengzhenrongella phosphoraccumulans. The sequence continues at coordinate 1,822,983 of NZ_CP144210.1, forward strand.
CTCCTCGCGAGCGACACCGCCCCCGACGAGTCGAACCTCCGGCTCGAGTGGGACGCCGACCGCATCCACGTCTCGCTGCTGTCCGGGCTGCTCTCGCAGATCGGCATGCAGGAGGCCACCGAGGTCAAGGCCGCGCCCGCGCACCGCGCGAAGAAGTCGGCGTCGTCGGTCCGCAAGGGCGCCCGCAACGAGTACCTCGGCGCGCGCGGGGCGCGGTTCGCGATCTTCCCCGGCTCGCCGCTGTCGCGGAAGCCCCCGGCCTGGATCATGGTCGGCGAGCTCGTCGAGACCTCGCGGCTCTGGGGGCGCGACGCCGCCCGGATCCAGCCCGAGTGGGCCGAGGACCTCGCCGGCCACCTGGTCAAGCGCACCTACTCCGAGCCGGCCTGGTCGACCAAGCAGGGCGCGGCGATGGCGTCCGAGAAGGTGCTGCTCTACGGGGTGCCGATCGTCGCGCAGCGCCGCGTGCTCTTCTCCAAGGTCGACCCCGAGTACGCCCGCGAGCTGTTCATCCGGCACGCGCTGGTCGAGGGCGAGTGGACCACGCACCATGAGTTCTTCCACGCCAACCGCGCCCTGCTCGACCAGGCGGAGAGCCTCGAGCACCGTGCCCGGCGCCGTGACCTCGTGGTCGACGACGACGCGATGTATGCCTTCTACGACGAGCGCATCCCGGCCGACGTCGTCTCTGCGCGCCACTTCGACACGTGGTGGAAGACCGCCGGGCGCACCGAGCCGGACCTGCTCACCTTCACGCTCGCCATGCTCGTGCCGGACGCCGAGCTCGGCGCCGTCAGCGAGGCCGACTTCCCGTCGACCTGGCCCCAGGGCGACTTCGAGCTGCCCCTGACCTATCAGTTCGAGCCCGGCACCGACGCCGACGGCGTGACCGTGCACATCCCCGTCGTCGTGCTCAACCGCGTGCGGCCCGAGGGCTTCGACTGGATGGTCCCGGGGGTCCGCGAGGAGCTGGTCGTCGCGCTGATCCGCTCGCTCGCCAAGCCCGTGCGGGTCCAGCTGGTGCCCGCGCCCGACGTCGCCCGCGACGTCGTCGGCTGGATCGACGAACACCTGCCGTCGTGGATCGACACGGTCCGCGCCGGCGACATGGCCGGTTCCCTGCACGACGCCGTCGCCAGCGCGGTCCGCGCGCTGCGCGGGGTCGAGATCCCCGACGACGCGTGGGACGACGAGCGCCTGCCCGCGCACCTGCGGATGACGTTCCGCGTGCACGAGGAGCGCGCCGGCGAGAACCTCATGGTCGACGAGAGCAAGGATCTCGTCGCGCTCCAGCGGCGTCTCGCGGCCCACACGCAGGACGCGGTCCGCGTCGCGGTGCGCTCGGCCGTCCGGGACGCGGTGCGGGCCTCGAACAAAGCGTCCAAGCCCGTGCAGAAGGGCGACGGGTCGAAGCCGGGCCCGACGACGCCCGGCGGCCGGGTGGGCGCCGCGGCGTCGGCTGCCTCAACGTCGGCTGCCGCACCGTCGACCACGACGAACGCCACCGCATCATCCGGGACTGATTCTGGTGCGGCGCCCAGCCGGGCACCCACCCCGGCGCAACCGGCCGCGGCACCCGCGATCGCGGAGCGGCTCGGGCTCACCACGTGGCCGACCGACCTGACCGGCGGCGTGATCCCGCTCGTGGTGGAGACGCCCGTCGCCGGCATCGTCGTGCGCGGGTACCCCGCGCTGGTCGAGGAGCCGGGACCCGCCCGCGCGCTCCAGGTGGCCCTGCGCGTGCTCGCTGACCCGGCCCTGCAGGGCGCCGAGCACCGACGCGGCCTGCGACGGCTGCTCGTGCTCGAGACCGGGCTGGCGACCGCGCGGATCACGACGCGGTGGTCCGGCACCCAGGCGCTCACGCTCGCCGCGAGCCCGTACCGCAGCACCGACGCGCTCGTCGCGGACGTCCAGCTGGCCGCGGTCGACGCGCTGCTCGATGCGCGCCCGCCCGCCGCCGGCTCGGCGGTCCGGGACGCGGTGGCCTACGCCGCGCTGCGCGAGGCCGTCCGGCGCGACCTCGAGGACACGGTCTTCCGCCTCGTCGCCGACCTCGTCGCGGTCCTCACCGCCGCGCGCGAGCTCGACGGCGCGATCCGCAGCGCCACGAGCCTGGCGCTGCTCAACACGCTCCAGGACATCCGGGACCAGGCCGCCGCGCTCGTGCACGACGGCTTCGTGACCGAGACCGGTGCCGCCCGGCTGCCGCACCTCGTGCGGTATCTCAAGGCCGCGCGCCACCGCCTGTCCAAGGCGGCCGACGACCCGCACCGCGACGCCGAGACCGCCTGGCGCATCCGCGAGCTCGAGGACGCGTACGCGGACGCCCGCGCGCGAGCCGCGCGCTCGGCCCCGGACGCGGCCCGGGCAGCCGCTCTCGCAGAGGTGCGCTGGATGCTCGAGGAGCTCCGGGTCAGCCTGTTCGCGCAGCAGCTGGGCACGCCCGGGCCCATCTCGGAGAAGCGGATCCGCACGGTCCTCGCGGGCTGACCCGGCGATGTGAGCCGACGGCCTGACCTGTGACAGCCACGTGTCACAGAGCTCGCTGACTGTGACAGCGGTTCTCACCCTGCTGCCGAACGGCGGACCCCTGACGGGTGAACCTGCTTCTCCTCCACCACCGCCACCTGCGTCGATGCTGTGACGGGTCGCGAGGTCATAGACAGTCACCACAGGCATGACTGATAGTCATATGCATGACGACAGACCTGTACGGCACCCTCGCGGTACTCGCCGCGGTAGGAAGCGTTCCCGACGCAGACACCCTCGCAGCCGTGGCCGCAGGTCTCTCCGGCGTCCCCATCGACCCGTGGGCCGAGTGGTACGGGATCCCGACGCAGCACCCGGCACCGGCCGAGTCGCTGCTGGTCTCCGCCCGGGCGTCCTCGTCCGGCCTGGCCCTCGCCCTGCTCCCCCGGCGTCAGAGCTGGTCCTGACGCATCCGGCCGCGCGGCCGCCCGACCCCAGGCGGGTCGATCGCTGTGCTCCGCCTCCGCTCCGTCGTCTGCGGCGGTCATGGCGTGGACGCGATGAGGGAGAGTGACTCCCATGACCACAGCTGACCCCCGCTGCTTCGGTGACGGCGATCCCCTCTACGAGGCGTACCACGACGACGAGTGGGGCCACCAGGTGCGCGGCGAGCGCGAGCTGTTCGAGCGCGTGACCCTCGAGGCGTTCCAGTCGGGCCTCTCCTGGATCACGGTGCTACGCAAACGCCCGGCGTTCCGCGCGGCGTTCGCCGACTTCGACCCGCGCACCGTCGCGGCCTTCGGCCAGGACGACGTCGACCGCCTGCTCGCCGACGCCGGCATCGTGCGGAACCGCGCCAAGATCACCGCCACCGTCGCGAACGCCCGAGCCGTCGTCGCGCTCTGGGACCAGGGCCGGACGCTGTCCGAGCTCATCTGGTCGCACGCCCCGGCGGGTGCGGGGACAGGCAGGGAACGGCCCGCGACCTGGACCGACGTACCGACCCAGACCGACGAGTCCCGCGCCCTGGCCCGCGAGCTCAAGGCGGTGGGCTTCCGGTTCGTCGGCCCGACCACGGCCTACGCCACCATGCAGGCGTGCGGCCTGGTCGACGACCACCTGGCGACCTGCCCGGTGGTCCTCGGGGCTACTTCGACGCGCTCGCCGGCCGGCTCGGCACCAGGCTGAACGCGCCTTCTTCCTCCTGCGCGTTGTGCAGCCGCAGCACGGCGTACAGCCCGTAGAGCAACCGGCGCAGCTCGATGACGTCCTCGGGCTGGACGGTGTCGGCATCGAGCCCGAGGAGCAACCTCCGCAGCTTGCTCACCTGGTGCTCGATCTCTGCGTGCGTACGGCTCATCGCGGCGGTCGCGTCGGTTCCCCCGAGCGCCCGACCCACGAGCGGCACGAGCAGCTCCTCGTCGGCGCGTTCGTGCGGGAGCAGCTCACCCTCGAGCCGGTCCAGCAGCGTGCGGACGGGCACCAGATCGCAGTCATGGGTCGACAACGCGTCGGCCACCGACCGGATCTGCTCGATCACCGGCAGCACCGCGTCGTGCTCGGCGCGCAGCTTCAAGGCCGTCGCGATGTCCGCGGGCGGCATGACGATCGAGTGGACCTTGCCGGGCAGCACGGCCCGCAGGGCGATGCCGATCGCCATCACGTCGATGACCTCCTGCAGGATCGCCCCGGCGGCCGGCGGGAGCAGCCCGACCGACGCCACGACCATCGCGACGACCGACAGGCCCATCCCGATGAGCACGGCCTGCAACGCGATCCGCTTCGAGCGCCGGGAGATGAGGATCGCGTCGGCGAGGGCGTCGATGCGGTCGACCGTGAGGACGACGTCGGCCGCCTCGGACGACGCGGTCGCCCCCCGCGAGGCGAGCGCGACCCCGACGCCGGCCGCCGCGAGCGCGGGCGCGTCGTTGATCCCGTCGCCGACCATGATCGTGGCGCCGCGGGTGGACTCGTGCTCGATGGCGAGCAGCTTGTCCGCGGGGTCGCAGTCGGCCAGGACCGAGTCGACGCCGACGATGCGTCCGACCATGTCGGCGATGTCGGCACGGTCACCGGTGACCAGCACGACCCGCGAGATCCCGGCCTCGCGCAGCGCGCGGACCATCCGGGGCGCGTCGGGGCGGATCGCGTCCTCGAGCAGGAACGCGCCCGCCGGCTCGCCGTCCACGGCGACGAAGACGGTGAGCGAGCCCTCGAGGTCGGCGCGCCGACGCACCTGGCGGACCCACGGCGGGGTGGTGTCACCGACGATCCAGGAGGCCTTGCCGAGCTTCACCTGATGCGTACCGACGGTCCCCTGCAGCCCGTAGCCGTGGACCTCCTCGACGTCCTCCGGCATCTCGAGCGTGAGCCCGCGCCGGGTGCCCCCCGTCACGATGGCGCTCGCCAGGACGTGCGCGGAGACCTGGTCGAGCGAGGCCGCGAGCCGCAGCACCTCGTCGGCATCCATCCGGTCGCTCGCGGTCACGACGTCGGCCAGGACGGGGTGGCCCTGGGTGAGCGTGCCGGTCTTGTCGAAGAGCATCACCTGACCGCCCGCCAGGCGCTCGAGCGCTCCACCGCCCTTGATCACGACCCCGATGCTGGCGGCACGCGACAGCCCGGACATGATCGCGATCGGTGCGGCGAGCAGCAGCGGGCACGGGGTGGCCACGACGAGCACGGCCACGGCCCGGACGGCATCGCCGCTCAGGGCCCAGGCGGCGCCCGCGAGGACGAGCGTGAACGGGACGAACAGCACGGCGAACCGGTCGGCGGCACGCACGAACGGCGCGGAGGACGCCTGTGCCTGCTCGACCATGCGCACGACGCCGGCGTAGGTCGACTCGGCGGCCACCGCGGTCGCGACGAAGTCGATCGGCGGACCGGAGTTGACCACCCCGCTGCGAAGGTCGTCGCCGGCGAGCCGCTCGACCGGCAGCGGTTCCCCGGTGAGGGCGGACTCGTCCAGGGTGGCGGTCGTGAGGAGCCGGCCGTCGACCGGCACGATCTGGCCGGTACCGACCAGCAGCTGGTCGCCCACGACCACCTCGTCCACGCCGACCTCGACGACGGCGCCCTCGACGCGACGGCGGGCGGTGCGCGGTGCGCGCTCGGCCAGGAGGCTGAGCTCGCGGCGGGCCCGCGCCGCAGCGCGCGCCTCGAGCAGCTGGCCGCTCGCCAGCATGACCGTGATCATCGCGCCCGCGAACGGCTCGTTCACGACGATGGCGCCACCCAGCGCGAGCACGGCGATGATGTCGACGCTGGGCTGGCGCCGGCGGATCGCTGCCGCGGTCCACCAGACGGAGAAGACGAGCCCGAGCACCGTGCCGGCGATCCACGCCGCGCTGGCCCACGTGTCCGCGGAGAGCAGCCAGGCCAGGCCCCCGATCAGCAGCAGGGCCGTCGAGGTCGCGAACAGGAGCATTTCCTTGTTCTCACGCAATCGCGTCATCGGCCCATTGTCAGCCCGCAGGCCCCGTGCAGCGCGAGACGAAAGGCCCGCCTCACCTGCGCCGACAGGTGGCCCACCCGCGCGTACATGCTCGCAGAGTGAGACTGGCGTCTCACCAGTCGATCGATCTCTGTTGCGTGGACGTCTGTCGGTCTATGCTCCCAACACCATCCAGAGCGGCTGAGAGACCTGGCTCGATGACGCCGCAGCAACCCCCCTGCAAAGGGTGTGGGTGCTTCCGCCAGGACCGATGGAGTTGACATGCCGATCGACCACCCAGGTGACCGCCCGAGCCCGCCCGAGCCGTACCCCGCTGATTCGGGTGCCCCCGCGCGCGCCGCGACCGACCGGCCGACCGTCTCGTTCGAGCTCTTCCCGCCCCGCTCCCCGAAGTCGTTCGGGGCCCTCACGACGACGATTCAGGCGCTGGCCGCCGCGCGACCGGACTTCATCTCGGTCACCTACGGCGCGTCGGGCTCCACCCGGCAGACCACCCGCGAGCTCGTGCGACACCTGCTGGCACACACGTCCGTCCTCCCGATCGCCCATCTGACCTGCGTCGGCGTCTCGCGCGCGGACGTCGTCGCGGTGATCGAGGAGTTCCTCGACGAGGGCGTGCGGAACTTCCTCGCGCTGCGCGGTGACCCGCCGAAGGATCGACCGAACTTCGAGCCGCCACTGGGAGAGCTGGTTCGCGCGAGCGAGCTCGTCGAGCTGCTGCGCGAGGTCGAGGCGGCGCGCTGCGTCACCTCGGCGAGCCAGGCGCTGCGTGGCGCCGCCCACAAGCTGAGCGTCGCGGTCGCCGCGTTCCCGGCCGGGAACCCCAGCGCCGGCAGCTCGCGCGAGCAAGACCTGCGCGCGCTGCTCGCCAAGCAGGAGGCCGGCGCCGACTTCGCCATCACCCAGGTGTTCTTCGAGGCGCGCAGCTACCTCAACCTGATCCGCGATGCGCGCGCGATCGGGATCACGATCCCGATCGTGGCCGGCGTCATCCCGACCACCGACCCCGCGCGGCTCATCCGCCTCGAGCAGCTCACCGGGGTGCAGGTCCCGACCGAGCTGCTGGCGAACCTGGCGGCGGCCGACGACCCGGCCGAGCGCCACCGCGTCGGCATCCGGGCCAGCGTCGCGCTGGCCAACGAGGTGCTCGACGGCGGCGCTCCCGGCCTGCACATCTACACGTTCAACCAGCACGAAGCCGCACTTGACCTGCTCGAGGGTGTACACCTCGGCGGGGGAGCCCCGATGGCTCCGAACCCGGCCATTGAGCCGCGGGTCACGGCACCCCACCCGAACTACCTCACGATCTAGGGGTCGACGACATGACTGCAGCTCCCACGTCCCACGCGCCGGGCTTCCCCGGCGGCACCGTCCTCGGGTACCCCCGCGTCGGCCCGCGCCGCGAGCTCAAGAAGGCGATCGAGTCGTTCTGGGCAGGCAAGACTACCGCGGACGACGTCGAGCAGGCGGCCGCCGCGCTGCGCAGCCGCACGCGCACGCGCCTGATCGAGCTCGGCCTCGACCCGACCGACGCCTCGATCCCGTCCAACTTCTCGTTCTACGACCAGGTGCTCGACGCTGCCGTGGTGGTCGGGGCCGTCCCGGCGCGGTTCGCGCACCTCGTGGACCCGGCCACCGGTCGCCTCGACCTCGCGGGCTACTCGACGATCGCGCGCGGCGCGGGCGACGACCTGCCGGCCGAGATGACGAAGTGGTTCGACACGAACTATCACTACCTCGTGCCCGAGATCGGCCCGGACACCGTCTTCCGGTTCGCGGACGACCGACCCGTGCGTGAGTTCGCCGAGGGCCTGGCCGAGGGCGTGCTGACACGTCCCGTCCTGGTCGGTCCGGTGACGTTCCTGCTCCTGGCGAAGGCGGCCGACGGCGCCCCCGAGGGCTTCGCGCCGATCGACCGGCTCGCGGACCTCCTGCCCGTGTACGTCGAGCTGCTCACCGCGCTCGCCGCGGCCGGCGCGACCTGGGTGCAGCTCGACGAGCCCGCGCTGGTGTCCGACTCGATCGACGTCACCCCCGAGCGAGCCATCGCCGCCCTCGTCGAGGCGTACACCGTGCTCGCCGGCGACCTTGCCCGGCCGACCCGGCCCGCGATCCTCGTCGCCGCCCCGTACGGAGACCTCGGTGCGGCCCTGCCGGCGCTGGCCGCGACGGCTGTCGACGGCATCGCGCTCGACCTGGTCCGCGGCACGCTGCCGGCCGGTCCGGTCGCGGGGCTCGAGTCGAAGGCTCTGGTCGCCGGCGTCATCGACGGCCACAACATCTGGCGCGCCGACCTGTCCGCCGCGCTGGACCGGCTCGACGCGGTCGGCACCCTGGGCGCCGCGACCGTCTCGGTCGGCACCTCGACCTCGCTGCTGCACGTGCCGCACGACGTCGACGACGAGCCCGCGCTCGACCCCACCCTGCGTGAGTGGCTGGCCTTCGCCGATCAGAAGGTCGGTGAGGTCGCGACCCTCGCCGTCGGGCTGGACGAGGGCCGCGCCGCCATCGCCGACCACCTCGCCGCGTCCACCGCCGCGCTGGCCAACCGCAGCACCGCACCCGGCGTCGTGCGTCCGGAGGTCCGTGCCCGCCTGGCCGGCCTGACCAGCGAGGCGTTCCACCGCGGGGACTACGCCGCACGCAAGGCCGCGCAGGCCGCCCGGCTGCACCTGCCTCCTCTGCCGACCACGACCATCGGGTCCTTCCCGCAGACCCCCGAGATCCGCAAGTCGCGCGCCGCGCACGCCAAGGGCGAGCTGAGCACCGAGCAGTACGAGGCCGAGATGCGCGCCGAGATCCAGCGCGTCGTCACGCTCCAGGAGCAGATCGGTCTGGACGTGCTGGTGCACGGCGAGCCCGAGCGCAACGACATGGTGCAGTACTTCGCCGAGAACCTCGACGGGTTCGCGGCCACGCAGAACGGGTGGGTGCAGTCGTACGGCTCGCGCTGCGTGCGGCCGCCGATCCTGTGGGGCGACGTCGCGCGCCCGGCCCCCATCACCGTGGCGTGGTCGACCTACACCGCGTCGCTCACCACCAAGCCGGTCAAGGGCATGCTCACCGGGCCGGTCACGATCCTGGCCTGGTCGTTCGTCCGCAACGACCAGCCGCTCGGCGACACGGCCAACCAGGTCGCGCTCGCCCTGCGCGACGAGATCGCGGACCTCGAGGCGGCCGGGATCCCGATCGTCCAGGTCGACGAGCCCGCGCTGCGCGAGCTCCTCCCCCTGCGCGCGGCCGACCAGAGCGCCTACCTCGACTGGTCGGTGGCCTCGTTCCGGCTGGCGACGTCGGGCGTGCGCGCGGACACCCAGATCCACACCCACCTGTGCTACTCCGAGTTCGGCGAGATCATCGGCGCGATCGACGGCCTCGATGCCGACGTCACGAGCATCGAGGCGGCCCGGTCGAAGATGGAGATCCTCGAGCCGATCGCCGAGGTCGGCTACCCGCGCGGCATCGGCCCGGGGGTGTGGGACATCCACTCCCCGCGCGTGCCCAGCGAGGCCGAGGTGACCGAGCTGCTCGGCGCCGCGGTCGGTTCGATCGACGCCCACGAGCTGTGGGTCAACCCGGACTGCGGACTCAAGACCCGCCGCTACCAGGAAGTCACCCCGAGCCTGGAGCACATGGTGGCCGCCACCAAGACGGTCCGGGCCACGCTCCACCCCACCGCCTGACAGCCACACTCTGCGGGCCAAGCCACAGGACCGCCCGCCCAGCTGAGACTGGGCGGGCGGTCCTTGCCCTGTCTCCAGGTGGCCGACGGCGGCCTCTCAGCTCGCGCCGGTCGGCCTCGTGGCGGCCTCGAGCGCGGCGACGATGGGGAGGTCCGCATCCAGCCACGGGACGCAACGCCACCCACCCCGGGGGAGCCAGCGCAGCTCGTCGTGCTCGACCAGCGGCTCCGGGTGACCTGAGGTGACCGTGGCCAGCCACAACCGCAGGACGTACGGCCCGTTGAGCGGCCAGACGCCGTCGGCCGGACCGGGCAGCTCGATCCCGAGGTGGACCTCGACGCCGAGCTCCTCGAGCAGCTCGCGGTGCAGCGCGTCGAGCGGAGCCTCCCCCGGCTCGACCTTCCCGCCCGGGAACTCCCAGCGACCGGCGAGCTGAGCGGGGATGCGCCGTCGGGCAGCAAGAAGGTGCCGCGGTGAGGCGAGGTCATCGACGATCGCGGCGGCGACGACGAGCACCGGCGGTCGCACGGAGGTCATGCCCGAGAGTGTGCCAGCGCGCCGGACCTGCCCGAGCATGACCGTGGCCCGCCAAGGTCGACCGACCCGCCGTCAAGGGTCAGCCGTACCTCGACGAGCCACGGGGCGCGGGGGTATGAGGGGCGGGTCGGCGTCGTGCCAGACCCGCCGGTTGTGCAGGGTGAGGTCAGCGGAGCCCAGCGGACGTCGCCCAAGCGACCGCATCAGCACGAGTCGAGACGCCGATCTTGCGATACAGGCTGCGGACCTGCGACTTGACCGTGTTGCGCGTGACGAAGAGCTTGGACGCGATCTCCTCGAGGGTCACATCTTCCGAGAGGTTGCCCAGGACGACGAGCTCGCGCCGGGTCAGCGGCTCGAGAACGGTCGCCACCGGGGAGGCGGTCGGGACAGGCGCGACAGGCTCGGGGAGCCTGACCAGTTCGAGTGTGCTCATGATGCCCTCCGGATGCTCACGGGTGCTTCGACGTCCTGCTCGAAAACTCCGCTGTGACCTAACACCTTGAGAGATGCCGAGGGCTGGAGGGTATGACGCGGATTTCACCCGCAGTCTCGGCGGCAGCCTTCCAACGTCGGGAGGAATTCGGGGCATTGTGAACGTTTGCGCAGGTCACAGAGCGAGCCGTAGCCATCGATGCTCGCCGATGAGATCACCCGAACAGGCTAGCCCGCAACCAGAGCCTCGTACTCGGCCGCTGAGATGAGGTCGCCGGTCGCGCTCACGGTCGCCTGCACGAGCCAGCCCATGCCGTACGGGTCGGAGTTGACCAGCGCAGGGTCGTCGATCGCCGCCTGGTTGACCTCCGTCACCGTCCCCGACACCGGGGAGTACAGCTCGGAGACGGACTTCGTCGACTCGATCTCGCCGCAGACGGCACCCGCCACGATCTGAGAGCCGACGGCCGGAAGCTCGAGGTAGACGATGTCGCCGAGCGCCTCGGAGGCGGTGTCGGTGATGCCGAACGTCACGGGGTCGCCGGCGGCCAGCCACTCGTGCTCGGCGGTGTAAAGCCGGTCTTCGGGAAAGGTGCTCATGGGGTTCTCCTCAGGTCGGGGATGCGAGTGGCTGCGATGCGAGTGGCTGCGGGCGCGGGGCTATTGCGCACGACGGTAGAACGGCAGGGCCACCACGCGCACGGGCTCGGCGCGCCCGCGCACGTCGACCGCGAGCTCGGTGCCCACCGCACTGACCTCGGGAGTCACGTAGGCCATCGCGATCGGGTAGCCGAGCGTGGGGGACGGCGCACCCGACGTCACGTGCCCGACGACGACGTCGGCCGCCTCCGCCGACCGCAGCACCGAGTAGCCGTGACGGGCGGCGCGCCGTCCCAGACCCTGCAGGCCCACCAGCACCCGGGACGGCGCCGAGTGCTTGCGCGCGTAGAGCGGTCCGCGACCGACGAAGTCGAGCGGTGCGCCGTCGGCGTCGGTCTTGTCGAGCTTGACCACGCGGCCCAGGCCGGCGTCGTACGGCGTGGTGGTGCGGTCCAGCTCGTTGCCGTACAGCGGCATCCCGGCCTCGAGGCGCAGGCTGTCGCGGGCCGAGAGCCCGGCCGGCACGAGGCCGAACGGCTCGCCGGCGCTGGTCAGGGCCGCCCACAGCGCGACGGCCTGCTCGGCCGGCACGAACAGCTCGAAGCCGTCCTCGCCGGTGTACCCGGTGCGGGCGACCAGCGCGGGGATCCCCGCGACCGTCGCGGGCAGGCCGGTGTAGTACTTCAGCTCGGCGACTGCGGTGGCGTCCTGCGGCGCGGTGACGGCCGTGACGATCTCCTGAGCGCGCGGCCCCTGCACGGCGATCAGCGCGGTCTGGGCCGACTCGTCGGTGACCGTCGCGTCGAACGCGGTGCACCGCTGCTCGAGCTCGGCCAGCACGACGTCGTGGTTGGACGCGTTCGCGACGACGAGGTACTCGTCGTCGGCCGTGCGATAGACGACCAGGTCGTCGACGACGGCGCCGTCGGCCGCGCAGATCATCGTGTAGCGGGCCTTGCCGACCGACACCGCGGAGAGGTTGCCGACCAGCGCGTAGTCCAGCGCGGTGGCAGCCTGCGGACCCGACACCCGGATCTCGCCCATGTGGGACAGGTCGAAGATCCCGGCGGCCGCCCGCACGGCGACGTGCTCGGCGAGGTCGGACGTGTACCGCAGCGGCATGCTCCAGCCGGCGAACGGCACCATCACGCCCCCGAGCGCGACATGCACGGAATCCAACGGACTAAGAATCTCAGCCATCACATCTCTCTCTCCACCACCACACCCCCGCCGAACTCGGAGGTTTACGTCGAACTAGGACACTGCACTGTGCGAGTTCGAGGCAAACCTCCGAGTTCGGCGGGCCGTTGTGGCCGGGTTTTTGTAGGAGTGGGGGTTAGTAGGAGTCCAGAGGGGGGCAGCTGCAGATCAGGTGGCGGTCGCCGTGGGCGTTGTCGATGCGGCGAACCGGGGGCCAGTACTTCGCGCCGCGCAACGTCGCCACCGGGTAGGCGGCCTGCTCGCGGCTGTACGGCTTGGTCCACTCGTCGACCGTCAACGACTCGGCCGTGTGCGGTGCGCCGCGCAGCGGTGAGTCGGACAGCGGCCAACGACCGGCGCCGACGGCGTCGATCTCGCCACGGATCGCGATCATCGCGTCGATGAACCGGTCGACCTCGGCGAGGTCCTCGCTCTCGGTCGGCTCGACCATGAGCGTGCCCGAGACCGGGAACGACAGCGTCGGGGCGTGGAAGCCGTAGTCCATCAGCCGCTTGGCGACGTCCTCGGCGGTCACGCCGGTCTCCTTGGTGATCGCGCGCAGGTCGAGGATGCACTCGTGCGCGACCAGCCCGGCCGGACCCGTGTACAGCACCGGGTAGTGCTCGGTCAGCCGCGAGGCGATGTAGTTCGCGCCGAGGATGGCGACCTCGGTCGCGCGCCGCAGCCCCTCGCCGCCCATCATCGCGACGTACGCGAACGAGATCGGCAGGATGCCCGCCGAGCCGAACGGCGCTGCGGAGACCGGCGCCCGCCAGCCGGCGGCAGCGCTGGAGGTGCCCAGGCCGGCGTCGGCCCGCAGCGTCAGGTCCCCCGGCAGGTAGGGCGCGAGGTGCGCCCCGACCGCGATGGGCCCGACGCCGGGGCCGCCGCCGCCGTGCGGGATGCAGAACGTCTTGTGCAGGTTCAGGTGCGACACGTCGCCGCCGAACTCGCCCGGCCGGGCCAGCCCGACGAGCGCGTTCAGGTTCGCGCCATCGATGTACACCTGACCACCCGCTGCATGTACAAGGGCGCAGGCCTCCCCGACGTGCTCCTCGAACACCCCGTGCGTGGACGGGTAGGTGATCATGATCGCGGCGACGCGGGGGCCGTGCTCGGCCAGCTTGGCGCGCAGGTCGTCGAGCTCGACCGACCCGTCCGCGGCCGTCGCGACGACCACGACCCGCAGACCCGCGAGCGCCGCCGAAGCCGCGTTCGTGCCGTGCGCCGACGCCGGGATCAGGCACACGTCCCGGTCGACGTCGCCCGGCGCCGCGGTCGCCCGCAGGTACCCGCGGATGGCCAGCAGCCCGGCGAACTCGCCCTGCGAGCCGGCGTTCGGCTGCACCGACACCGCGGCATACCCGGTGATCTCGGCGAGCCAGGTCGTCAGGGTGTCGATCAGCTCGGTGTACCCGGCGGCCTGCTCCCGCGGCGCATACGGGTGGATCGAGGCGAACTCGGGCCAGGAGATGGGTTCCATCTCGGTCGTCGCGTTGAGCTTCATGGTGCACGAGCCCAGCGGGATCATCGAACGGTCCAGCGCGAGGTCCAGGTCCGACAGCCGGCGCAGGTACCGCAGCATCGACGTCTCGGAGCGGTGCGCGTGGAACACCGGGTGGGTGAGGTACTCGCTCGTGCGCAGGGTCCAGGCCGGCAGGTCCGACGTCGCGGGTGCCCCGGACGCCGTCGGCGCCCAGGCGGTGCCCGGCGGTACGGCCGCACCGGCGCCGCCGAACGCCTCGACCACGGTCAGCACGTGCGCCGACGTCGTGGTCTCGTCGCACGCGATCTGGACGTGGTCGTCGTCGGGCGCCCACAGGTTGATCCCGCGCGCGGCCGCGGCGGCGACCACCACCTGCGCCCGGCCCGGCACGACCGCGCGCACGGTGTCGAAGTAGACACCGTGGTCGATGGCGACGCCGGCCGCCTGCAGGCGGTCGGCCACCTCGACCGCGCGGGCGTGCACACGCTCCGCGATCGCCCGCAGGCCGTCGGGCCCGTGATAGACGGCGTACATCGACGCGACGATCGCGAGCAGCGCCTGCGCGGTGCAGATGTTGCTCGTCGCCTTCTCGCGACGGATGTGCTGCTCGCGGGTCTGCAGCGCGAGCCGGTACGCCCGGTCGCCGTCGGCGTCGATCGAGACGCCCACGAGCCGCCCCGGGATCATCCGTTCGAGCCCGGTCCGGACGGCCATGTACGCGGCGTGCGGGCCGCCGTAGAACAGCGGCACCCCGAAGCGCTGGCTGCTGCCGACCGCGACGTCCGCGCCGAGCTCGCCGGGCGGGGTGAGCAGCGTGAGCGAGAGCAGGTCCGCCGCGACGGTGACCAGCGCGCCGGCCTCTTTCGCCTGCCCGACGACGCCCCGCAGGTCGCGCACGACGCCCGACACCCCGGGCTGCTGGAGCACGACGCCGATCACGCCGTCGGCCCCGCCGATCCCGGCCGGGAGGCCGTCGGACAGGTCGGCGACCACGACGGTGAGCCCGATCGCCTCGGCCCGGCCCATCGTGACGGCGATCGTCTGCGGCAGGCACTCGGCGTCGAGCACGACGACGCCGTCCGGGCGACCCTTGACCGCGCGGCGCATCAGGAGCGCGGCCTCGGCGACGGCCGTGGCCTCGTCGAGCAGCGACGCGTTCGCGATCGGCAGCGCGGTGAGGTCGCCGATCATGGTCTGGAAGTTGAGCATCGCTTCGAGCCGACCCTGCGAGATCTCCGGCTGGTAGGGCGTGTAGGCGGTGTACCAGGCGGGCGACTCGAGCACGTTGCGGCGGATGACGGCGGGGGTGAACGTGTCGGAGTACCCGAGGCCGATCATCTGCGTCATCACGGTGTTCTTCGCGGCGATCGCACGGAGGTCGGCGAGGACCTCCTCCTCGCTGCGGGCCGCCGGCAGATCGAGCGGGCGCGCGGAGCGGATGGACGCGGGTACCGCGGCGTCGACGAGCGCGTCGAGCGAGTCGTAGCCGAGCTGCGCGAGCATGTGCGCGGTCTCGGCGCCGCGCGGTCCGATGTGCCGGTCGGCGAACTCGGGGGCGGCCGCCGTCGGGCCGGTGAGCGTCGCGCCGGTCGGGCGGGTCTGGGGTGCGTCGGTGGTCTCGGTCACGGTGCGGCTCCGGATGGACGTCCGGCGGGCGCCGGAAAGCAGACGGGTGGCCTCCCCGCTCTGTCATCCGGCGGCGTCAGCCGTCGACCTGAGAGTTTTGCCGGTCCGCCAGCGCCTGGGTGACCAGGCTCGGGGCGCGCCGGCTTGCACCGTCGGTGGGCCCCGTTGGATGCGGGGCCGCTTTCCAGAGTTGCCTCGCCACGGCGGTACGGGGGCCTGAGAGATTCCCGGGGAGGGTTGCTCCTTCGGCGCCTCGCCGCAGCCGTCGGGTGATCGGCCGGGGCCGAGCGATTCCGGCGGCGCACGGGAGGACTCTCCCGCCGCAGCTCGAGCAGCAAGTATTCGATTGTGTGGTGGCGCCAGGGTACGGCGTGCGGCGGGGTTCGACGTAGCCCTTCCGCCTCGTGGACCCGGTCAGAAGTCCAGGATGTCCCCGAGCCAGGAGCCCTTGCGCTTCTTCTTGTCGCCGTAGGCGCGGCTGTCGTGGCTGTCATGGCTGTCATGGCTGTCGTGCCGGTCGTGGCTGTCGTGGCTGTCGTGGCTGTCGTGGCTGTCGTGGCTGTCGTGGCTGTCACGATCGCGATCGTCGCGGAACCGTGGGTCGTAGCGCGGGTCCTCCCGCCGGGTCGGCACAGCCGCGACGGGCACGGGTGCCGCGGGGACGGCCGCGGACGGAACGGGCATCGCGCGGTCGAGGATCTTGTCGAGCTCACCGCGGTCGAGCCAGATCCCCCGGCACTGGGGGCAGTAGTCGATCTCGACGCCCTGGCGCTCGGACATCACCAGCTCGACGTCGACGTCCACGGGACACTTCACGGTGAATCCTCCTCGACGGACGGGCGAAGAGCCCGACCTGTTGCCCGTCCAACGCGCGGGGACCCGGTTCGGTGCCGCTCGTCCGGGCGCCGCGGCCCCCGACCAGGTCGGGGCCGCTGCCCGACGGCGATCACAGCGTCCGCTGCCCGACGGCGATCACAGCGTCCGCTGCCACGCCACGATCCGGTCCACCGCCGCGGAGACCACCTCGATCGACGACGCGAACGACAGCCGCACCCAGGACGCGCCGTCGACCGTGTCGAAGTCGGTCCCGGGCGTCAGCGCGACGCCGGCCTCGTCGAGCAGACGCGCGCACCAGGTGATCGAGTCCAGGCCGGAGGCGGAGATGTCGGCGTACAGGTAGAAGGCGCCGTCGGCCGGGGCCACCCGGTCCCAGCCCAGCTCGGGCAGCCGCGCGAGCAGGAGCTCGCGACAGGCGGCGTACCGCGCGACGTTGTCCGCCGCGGCGGCATACCCGGCCGGGCTGAACGCGGCCACGCCGGCATGCTGCGCGAGCGCCGGGGGGCACAGCGCGACGTTGCCCGCGAGCGCGT
The DNA here is from genome assembly GCF_045689905.1 of Pengzhenrongella phosphoraccumulans. Classification (NCBI taxonomy): domain Bacteria; kingdom Bacillati; phylum Actinomycetota; class Actinomycetes; order Micrococcales; genus Pengzhenrongella; species Pengzhenrongella phosphoraccumulans. Next base: position 1,839,849 of record NZ_CP144210.1, read on the forward strand.
CCACCGGCGCGACCAGGTCGGTGGGCAGCAGCAGCCAGCCCAGGCGCCACCCGGTCATCGCCCAGTACTTCGAGAACGAGCTCACGACGACGGCGCCCTCGCCGAGGTACCGGGCCGCCGTCGTCGCCCCGGCGCCTTGCCCCGGGACAGCGCCCGAGCGGGCGCCGGAGTCGGTGCCGAGCTCCGTGCCGTACGTGATGCCGTGGTAGATCTCGTCGCTGATCAGCCGCACCCCGTGCGCCGTGCACCACTGCGCCAGCGCGGCCAGCTCGGTCGGGCTGATCATCGTGCCGGTCGGGTTCGCCGGGCTGGCGATCATCAGGCCGACGGGCGGGGGATCCATCGCCTCGAGCTGCGCGACGGTCGGCTGGTACCGGGTCTGAGGGCCGCATGCGAGCTCGACGACCTCGCAGCCGAGCGCGGTGAGGATGTTCTTGTAGGCCGGGTACCCGGGGCGGGCGAGCGCGACCCGGTCACCGACGTCGAACGCGGCCAGGAACGCGAGCATGAACGCGCCCGACGACCCGGTCGTGACGGCCACCTGCGCCGGGTCGACCTCGAGGCCGTACCAACGCCGGTAGTGCTCCGCGATCGCGCGCCGGATCGGCGGGGCGCCGAGCGACTCGGTGTACCCCAGGTGGGCGGTCGCGAGGAGCGAGGTGGCGAGCTCCCGCACCGCGTCGGACGCGCCGTTCGACGGCTCGCCCGCGCACAGGTTGAGCACCGACTGCCCGGCGGCCTGGCGGGCGTTCGCCGCCGCGATGATCTCCATGACGGCGAACGGGGGGACCTGGGCGCGGCGCGAGACCTTCATGCCCGTCATCCTCGTCGTTCCCGCGGGATAGCCTCGCCAGATGATCGTCGACAGCGCCCTGTACCTCGACGGCCGCAGCCAGCACGGCGTCGCCGACATCGCCGGAGCGCTGCGCCAGGCGACAGCCGGTGGCGGCTTCGTGTGGATCGGGCTGTTCGAGCCCACCGCCGCGGAGTTCGAGGAGATCTCGATCGACTTCACTTTGCCGATGCTCGCGATCGACGACGCCGTCCGCGCCCACCAGCGCCCCAAGCTCGAGCGCTACGGCGACGTCACGTTCGCCGTGGTCAAGCCCGCGCGGTACGTCGACCACGAGGAGGTCGTCCAGCTCAGCGAGCTGGCGGTCTTCCTCGGCAAGCACTTCGTCATCACGGTCCGCCACGGGATCTCGGACGTGCCCGCCACGGTGCGCGCCGAGCTCGAGGCGAGCCCGGCACTGCTCGCGCACGGCCCGGCCGCCGTCCTGTACCGCGCGCTGGACCTCGTGGTGGACGGCTACCTCGAGGTGGTCGAGGCGATCGGCGTCGACATCGACGAGATCGAGGAGCAGGTCTTCGGCGGCGACGGCGGCGAGCACTCCGAGCGCATCTACAAGCTCAAGAGCGAGGTCCTGGAGTTCCGCCGCGCGGTCATCCCGCTCACCGTGCCGCTGCAGCGCCTCGTCGCCGGCGAGGTGCCGTGGGTCGGTGAGGCCGCCCAGCCGTACTTCCGCGACGTGCACGACCACCTGCTTCGAGCCGGAGACGCGATCGAGGGCTACGACCATCTCCTGACCAACGTGCTCGCGGCCAACCTCGCCCAGGTGACCATCGAGCAGAGCCGCGTGACGGTCCGCCAGAACGAGGACATGCGCAAGATCTCGGCCTGGGCGGCGATCGCACTCGTGCCCACGGCCATCGCCGGGATCTACGGGATGAACTTCCAGTACATGCCCGAGCTGACCATGCGGTACGGCTACTTCGTGGTCCTCGCGGTGATCGCGGGCATCTGCGTCGGCCTGCACGCGCTCTTCCGGCACAACGACTGGCTGTGACCAGCTCGCTCTGAACCGCCGGCTCCGATCGTCTGACTCTTCGCCTGCCCGACGGCGCGGCTCAGGTCCCCGCGGGCCGCCCGGCCAGGTCGGCCCGCACCCGGGCGACGACGCCGTCCGCCGCCGCCTCGAGCTGCGTGAGGCACACCTCGAAGTCGTCCGGACCGCCGTACCAGGGGTCGTCGACGTCGAGCACGTGCTCGCGCGCCCCCGGCGCGACGTGCGGCGCCGCGGGATCGAACGAGCGGAGCATGACCACCCGGCGGACGGCGGCGTCGTCGGCCCCCGCGATGCGCCGCAGGGCCTGCGCGTGCACCTCCGTCATCGCCAGGACGAGGTCGGCCGCGACCAGGTCGCCCGCCCGGACCCGCCGGGCCGAGCGCACCGGCACGTCGTACCCGCGCGCGGCGAGCGCGGCCCCAGCCCGCGGGTCGATGGGGTTGCCGTGCTCCTCGGAGCTGATCCCGGTCGAGTCGACGACGACGCGCCCGGCGAGCCCCGCGGCCACGAACCGGTCCCGGAGCACCACCTCGGCCATCGGCGAGCGACAGATGTTGCCGGTGCACACGGTCATGACGCGATACGGATCAGCCATGGCTCATTCTCTGCTCTAGGTTCGAAGACGTGACCACTCCTCTCATCGCCGTCACCGGCGCGACCGGACAGCTCGGTGGACGGCTCGCGCTGCGCCTCGCCGCCGAGGGCGCCCACCAGCGCCTCGTGGTGCGCGACGCCGCCCGAGCGCCTGACCTGGTCGGCGCGTCGGTCGCCGTCGCGCAGGGGTACACCGACCGCGCGGGGATGCGGGCCGCGCTCGAGGGCGTCGACACGCTGTTCCTGGTGTCTGGCCGCGAATCGGCCGACCGGGTCGCCGAGCACCTGTCCGCTGTCGATGCGGCCGTCGATGCCGGCGTCAGCCGGATCGTCTACATCTCGTTCCTGGGGGCCGCACCCGATGCGACGTTCACGTTCGGGCGCGACCACGCCGCGACCGAGGCGTACATCCGGTCGACCGGCCTGCGCTTCACCTTCTTGCGCGACAACTTCTACCTTGCGATGTTTCCCCACCTGGTCGGCGCCGACGGCGTCATCCGCGGCCCCGCGGGAGATGGCCGGGTGAGCGCCGTCGCCCACGACGACATCGCCGACGTCGCGACCGCCGTCCTGCTCGACGAGCGCACCACCGCGCACGACGGGCTGACCTATGACGTGACAGGTCCCGAGGCCCTGACGATGGCAGACGCCGCGGCGCAGCTGTCCCGCGTGACCGGGCGCTCGATCACCTACCTGCCCGAGACCGTCGAGCAGGCCTACGCCTCGCGCGCCCACTACGGCGCTCCGGCGTTCGAGGTCGACGGCTGGGTGACGTCGTACACGTCGATCGGCACCGGTGAGATGGCGGAGGTCTCCCCCACCGTGCGCATCCTGACCGGCCGCGAGCCCGAGTCGTTCGCCACCTGGCTCGACCTCAACCCCCAGGAATGGACGCACCTGCGCGGCTGACAGAATGTCAGCGGGAAACGGGGGCACAGACGCCATGGATCATGCGGGTATCGGCGAGGTGCAGACCCTTTTTGACGCCGTTCCCGAGACGAGGGCACCGAGCCGGGGTGCGCGCGTCCACGGCGGCGGGACGAACGAGGCCAAGCGGTCGATCCACTACATGGTCGACGCCGCCCTGGAGTTCGGGAACTTCCATGGGCTCGCCGAGTTGCTCGATCGTGTCGCCGGCTTTCGCCAGTACAAGCCGTACAACGCCCTGCTCGTACTGCTCCAGCGCCCCGGCGCGTCTTTTGTGCTGCCCGCCCACGTGTGGGGCGAAAAGTATGGCCGCGTCGTTCTTCCCGACCAGCAGCCGTTGGTGATGCTGCAGCCCGGCGGGCCGGTGATGTTCCTTTTCGACGTCTCCCAGACCGAGGAAGGTAAGGATTCCCGGCCGCTCCCGCTGCATCTGCGAAACCCCTACGGGATGAAAGAGATCCCGGAGGCGGCGAGTGCGCTGGAATGGGTGATCCAGAATGCGAAGCAGGATGGCGTGCGCGTCCTGCCGGCGGGCCGGGGGCTGGAGTTCGCCGGGTGCATCCGACGGACGGCCGGCGCCGCCGCGCAGCGAGTCGTCGTGGGGCTGCGCCCGCTCACCGAGGCCGCGGTCGAGGTCCAGTACGACCTGATGCTCAACCGTGCGTACAGCCCGACCGAGCAGCTCGCGACCCTGGCCCACGAGCTCGGGCACCTGTACTGCGGACACCTGGGGACCCACGTCAGCCAGCTCTTGCCGGCCGAAAGCCTCTGGGCAGACCGGTCGGACCTCGGCCACGAGGACGACGAGCTCGAGGCCGAGTCGGTCGCGCGCCTGGTGTTCCGCTCGCTCGCCCCCGAGATCGAGCTGCCCCCGCACCTCGCGCAGTACTTCACCGTGGTCCCGGACCTGGCGGGTCTCGACCTCGAGCGCGTGCTCACCGCGGCCGGCCGCGTCGTCGAGATGGCCTACGGCCACGCACCGCGCCGTCCCCGCCAGCAACCGCGCACCCCCGTGGTCCGCACAGCGATCGGCTAAGTGGCGGCCGAGCCACCCACGGACATTCATTCCGCTCTTCTTTCCACATTACTTTTCCACATTTGTGTGCCGCGTTGTGGATAACTCTCTCGGACGCATGAATGTCAGTGGGTCTCGCTATCGTGGTGGCATCGGAAATTCGCGATGGTTCACGATGGTGCGGGCGGGGGAGGTGGGGCGAGATGGCATTCCTGGACGACGACCGGGCACCTCACGCCGCCGCCCCGCGCGAGTCGGGTGTGCCTGGGCCGGCTACTGAGGAGTCGGCTGTGCCTGGGCCGGCTACTGAGGAGTCGGCCACGCACGAGTCGGCGACGCACGGGTCGGGTGTGCTCTCGCTCTCGCAGCGGGTCGCGGTGCTGCGCGCGCAGGTCGACGCGCTGACGGAGGTCAAGCCCCGGGATCTGGGCTCCACCGACGCGCTCGGGCTGTTCGACGACCTTTTCGAGCTCGGGGACCGCCTCACCGCCCTGGCCGTTCGGGTGCTGCCCGTCATCGAGAACGACGGCCTGTGGGCCGTGAAGGGGGCACGCACCTTCCCGACCTGGCTCGCGCGTCGAGCCCGGATCACCCACGCGCGCGCGAGCCGCCTGACCCGCCTGGGCCGCGCCCTGCGCGACGAGTTGCCTGCCACTGCGGCCGCCCTGGTCACCGCCGGCCCCGACCGCGTCAGCGTCGAGATGGCCGAGATCCTCACCACCGTCGCCGCGACCAGCGACGCCCGCCGCACCGTGCTGGCCGACCCCGACGCCCCCTGCAACGAGCAGTTCCTGCTGGCTCAGGCTCGCCTGGTCTCCCCCGACCAGCTGCGCACCCTGACGCGCCGCTGGGCCGTGGCCGCCGACCCGACCACCGACGAACGCGGCTACCGAGACGCCAACGAACGCGAGTTCTTCGACATCGCCCAGACCACCGGCGGCGCCCACCTGTCCGGTTGGCTGACCACCGAGCACGGCCAGAGCCTCCTGGTCGCGCTCACCGCACTGGCTGGCATCCCCGCCAAGGACGACCCCCGGACCACGAGCCAACGACGCGCCGGTGCCCTGGCCGACCTGGCCCGCCTCACCCTGGACCACGACCTGACCGGCCCCGGCGGCGCCGCCCGTCCCCACCTGTCCGTCCTGGTCGACTACCCCACCCTGCTCAACCTCATCCTCACCACGGGCACCGGCACCAGCACGACCGGGAGCTCGTGCCCGACCGGGATCTTCCCTCTCCTGTCCACCCCGCCTAGGGCGGCGCTCAACCCCGACGCGCTCAACCCCGCCGTGTTCGACGACGGGCAGCCCCTGCCCCGCGCCGTCCTGGACCGGATGCTGTGCGACGCCGACATCACCCGCATCGTGTTCGGCCCCGACTCCCAGCTCCTGGACGTCGGGCGCACCCACCGCACCTACCCCGCCCACCTACGGCGCGCGATCATTGCCCGCGACAAGCACTGCCAGTACCCCGGCTGCCACGCCCCACCCCGGCTGTGCCAGTGCCACCACTGCCAGCACTGGACCCGCGACCACGGCCGGACCGACGCCCGCACCGGCATCCTGCTGTGCTACCACCACCACACCGTCGTGCACGACCTCGGCATCGAGATCCACTGGCGACCGGCCACCGGCTGGCAGTTCACCGACCGGACCGGACGACCCCTGAATCCCGACTGAACGGATAGCCGGGCGGTCCGACTACGCCGACGGTGAGACGGGGGCGGTGAGGATGTCCGGACCCGACTCGGTCACGGCGATCGTGTGCTCGGCGTGAGCGGTGCGCGCTCCGTCCGCCGAGCGAATGGTCCAGCCGTCGGCGTCGATGACGTAGTCGTCGCTGCCCGCCATGAACCACGGCTCGATGGCGATCACGAGCCCGGGACGCAGGGTGAGCCCGCGGCCGGCCCGGCCGAGGTTGGGCACGTGCGGATCCTCGTGCATCGTCCGACCGACGCCGTGGCCGCCGAAGTCCGCGTTGATTCCCAGACCGGCGTCCCGGCCGACCTTGCCGATCGCAGCCGAGATGTCGCCCATCTTCGCGCCGGGACGGGCGGCCGCAATCCCCGCCGCGAGCGCACGCTCGGTGACCTTGATCAGGCGCTGGCTCTCAGGATCCTGGGTGCCGACCTGGAAGGAGATCGCGGAATCGGCTACCCAGCCGCCCAGCTCGACGGCGAAGTCGACGCTCAGCAGGTCGCCGTCGACCAGCCGATAGTCCGAGGGCAGGCCGTGCAGGGCGGCGTCGTTGACGGAGGTGCACAGCACGCCCGGGTAGGGCATCGCGCCGAACGACGGGTGGTAGCCGAGGTACACCGAGCGGGCCCCGGCCGCCTTGATCATGGCGTGGGCATGGGCGTCCAGGTCGTTCAGGCTCATGCCGACGGCAGCGGTCTGGCGCAGGGAGGCCAGGACCTCGGCAACGAAGCGCCCGGTGGTCCGGATGCGCTCGATCTGTTCACGACTCTTCAGTTCGACCATGCCTGCACTCTCTCATCCGGGTGCGAATCGGGTCGTAACTCACCGGCCGAGTGAGTCGAACGGCACGTCCCGGGCAGGCGTCGGCAGGCACCGAGAAATGAGTCCGGGCAGTGAACAGCCCGTGGGCTGGGCTCCTGATGGAACCCTGCCGTGACGGACGAGATCACGGCTCCCACGGGCTGCGGTGACTGCCTGGGACTCGCAGGCCGCGCGCGGCCTACAGAACGGCAAAGCAGTCCGTCCAGTGCGTCTGCATCAACAGGCGCGGCGACTAGCGGACAGTCACCTCTCGCGTCCTAAAAGTTCTCACCCTTGGACCACCTCCCTTCTCGATGCCTCGACGGTACGTCCCGATCCGGGCGGCGCCAAGGCTTTTTCGTGCCCGGTTTGTCCGCGGCGGGAACATCGTTGGTCCCGCCGCGGTCCGGAACCTGTCAGGCCACGCAGGCCACTCAGACCACTCAGACCACTCAGACCACGCGGGTGCGCGGGCTCGAGGTGTGCACCAGGAACCGCGTGTAGGCGGTGATCGTGAGGAATGTCGGGAAGGCCTCCGCGAGTGCCACGTCGCGGAACACCTTCTCGGCGTCGTCGAAGCGGTCGTCCGCGGTGCGCGGCAGTCCAGCGAGCACCTCGGTGAGGCTCTGCTCGACGCTGTCGTGCGTGATGCGGTTCCCCTCGACGGTGACCGTCCCCTGGTGGATCCACTGCCAGATCTGGGAGCGGGAGATCTCCGCGGTGGCGGCGTCCTCCATCAGGTTGTCGATCGCCGCGGCACCCACTCCCCGCAACCAGGACTCGATGTACCGCACGGCGATCTGCACGTTGCCGCGCACCCCCGAGTCGGTCACCCGCCCCCCCGCCGACGCGAAGTCGAGCAGCTCGGCGGACGTGACGTGCACGTCGTCGCGCAGGCGGTCGACCTGGTTCGGCCGCTCACCCAGCACGCCGTCGAACACCTCGCGTGCGACCCCGATGAGGTCGGGGTGCGCGACCCACGATCCGTCGAAGCCGGCGTTCGCCTCGCGCTCCTTGTCCGCCTTGACCTTGGCCAGTGCGACCTCGGTGACCTCCGGGTCACGCCGGTTGGGGATGAACGCCGCCATGCCGCCGATGGCGTGCGCCCCGCGCCGGTGGCAGGTCGACACGAGCAGCTCCGTGTACGCCCGCATGAACGGCACCGTCATGGTCACCTCGGAGCGGTCCGGCAGGACGAACCGCGGCCCACGGGTGCGGAAGTTCTTGATGATGCTGAAGATGTAGTCCCACCGCCCCGCGTTGAGCCCCGCGCAGTGCTCGCGCAGCTCGTAGAGGATCTCCTCCATCTCGAACGCCGCCGTGATCGTCTCGATCAGGACGGTCGCGCGGATCGTGCCCCGGCGGATGCCGAGGTACTCCTGCGTGAACAGGAAGATGTCGTTCCACAGCCGCGCCTCGAGGTGGCCCTCGAGCTTGGCCAGGTAGAAGTACGGCCCGCGCCCCGAGTCGATCAGGTGCTGGGCGTTGTGGAACGCGTACAGCCCGAAGTCGACCAGGCTGGCCGACGCCGCCGTCCGCTGGCCCGCACGGTCCGTGAACCGCAGGTGCTTCTCGGCCAGGTGCCAGCCCCGCGGTCGCATGACGATCGTGGGCAGCTCGGACAGCAAGCCCTTGAGCCGGTACTCCTTGCCGTCGTCGGCCGTGAAGTCGATGCGCCCGCGCAGCGCGTCGACCAGGTTGAGCTGGCCGCCGATGATGTTCTCCCAGGTGGGCGAGGTGGCGTCCTCCAGGTCGGCGAGCCAGACCAGCGCGCCGGAGTTCAGCGCGTTGACGGTCATCTTGCGGTCGGTGGGACCGGTGATCTCGACCCGACGGTCCTCCAGGGCGGGACCGGCCCCGGCGACCTGCCACGTCGGGTCAGCCCGGACGGGCTGGGTCTCGACCAGGAAGTCGGGGTCGGCCCCGTTGGCGAAGCGCGCCCGGCGCCGCTGCCGCGCGAGCAGCAGGTCGTGGCGCCGGCCCAGGAACCGGGTGTGCAGCTCGGTGACGAAGGCGAGGGCCTCCGGCGTGAGGATCTCCGCAGAGCCGACCACGACGTGGCCGGTGATCTCGAGGTGCGGTGCGGTCACGGTCATCGAGGTGCCGGTGCTCGAACTAATGGTGCTCGAGGTACCTGACATCGGGGCGATGGTCCGTGCGGTGCTGGGCATGGCGGTGCTGGTCATGGCGATCTCCGCTCGCAAGCAGGTGGTGGTTCGGTCAGTGCTGAGACGTGAACTGGGCGGTCTCCGTGGAGCCCGCCAGGGCCAGGGTGCTGCTCTGCGGGTTGAGCGCAGTGGCCACCTTGTCGAAGTACCCCGTGCCGACCTCGCGCTGGTGGCGCGTGGCGGTGTAGCCGTCGACCTCAGAGGCGAACTCGGCCTCCTGGAGCTCCACGTAGGCGCTCATGCCGCGCTCGGCGTAGCCCTTGGCGAGGTTGAACATCGAGTGGTTGAGCGCGTGGAACCCGGCCAGGGTGATGAACTGGAATGCGTAGCCGTAGGAGGCCAACTCCTTCTGGAAGCGCGCGATCGCGTCGTCGTCGAGCGCCGCCTTCCAGTTGAACGACGGCGAGCAGTTGTACGCGAGCATCTTGCCCGGGTACAGCGCGTGGATCCGCTCGGCGAACTCGCGCGCCAGCTCGAGGTCGGGCTCACCCGTCTCGACCCAGATGAGATCGGCGTACTCGGCGTACGCCGATGCGCGTGCGACGACGGCGTCCAGGCCCGGGCGCACCCGGAAGTAGCCCTCCGGCGTGCGCTCACCGGTGAGGAACTCGGCGTCGCGGGGATCGATGTCGGACGTCATGAGATCGGCGCCGAGCGCGTCGGTGCGGGCGATGACGATCGTCGGCACCCCGGCGACGTCGGCCGCGAGGCGGGCCGCGTTGAGCGTGCGCACGTGCACCGAGGTCGGCACGAGCACCTTGCCGCCGAGGTGGCCGCACTTCTTCTCCGACGCGAGCTGGTCCTCCCAGTGCACGCCGGCCGCGCCGGCCGCGATCATCGAGGTCATCAGCTCGTAGGCGTTGAGCGGGCCACCGAAGCCGGCCTCGGCGTCGGCGACGATGGGCGCGAACCAGTCCCGGACCGGGCCGCCGTTCGCCTCGCTGCACTCGATCTGGTCGGCGCGCAGCAGCGCGTTGTTGATCCGGCGCACGACGGCGGGCACCGAGTTCGCGGGGTACAGGCTCTGGTCGGGGTAGGTCTGCCCCGAGAGGTTCGCGTCGGCGGCGACCTGCCAGCCCGAGAGGTAGATGGCCTTGAGGCCGGCGCGGACCTGCTGGACCGCCTGGTTCCCGGTCAGCGCACCCAGGGCGGGCACCCACTCCTGCGAGTGGAGCAGCTCCCAGAGCTTGTCGGCACCGCGCTGGGCCAGGGTGTGCGCCTCGCGGACGGAACCACGCAGGGCGACGACGTCCTCGGCCGTGTAGTCGCGGCTGACCCCGGCCCAGCGCGGGTCGGTGGCCCACAGCTCGGTGAGCTCGGCAGGCGTCTGTCGCTCGTCGCCGGCGTGGATGGGGGTGGTGGCGTTGCTCACGATGGGCCTCCGTTGGGTTCGTGTTCGTCCTGGTGGCATCACTTTGGTGGAAGGTCAAGGGTTCTTACCCGGGAATCTGAGCAGAAGAACTGCGATTCTTCTGCCCCGAGAAACATCCTCAGCGGGTCGTTCCTAGGGGAAGGTGAGGCATGACCTTGACGCCCAGCCAGGCCCCTACGCCGACCCCGTTGCCCGTGGGCGAGGTCGACACCCTGTTGCTCGGTCGCCGCATCCGGCACCTGCGCACGGCCGCCGGGATGACGCTCGACGAGCTCGGCGCCGCCGTCGGCCGGGCTGCCTCCCAGGTCTCGATGCTCGAGAACGGCCACCGCGAACCCAAGCTCTCGCTGCTGCACGCCGTCGCCGCGGCGCTCAGCGTCCCGCTGGCGGAGCTGCTCGCGGGCGAGGCGCCGAGCAGGCGGGTCGCGCTCGAGGTCGAGCTCGAGCGGGCACAGCGCGGACCGCTGTTCGCCGCGCTCAAGCTGCCGTCCGTCAAGGTCGGCAAGTCGCTGCCCACCGAGGCGCTCGAGACGATCCTCGGGCTCCAGGCCGAGGTCCAGCGTCTGCTCACCGAGAACGCGGCGACGCCCGAGGAGGCCCGCCGCGCCAACTCCGAGCTCCGCGTCACGATGCGCGCGCAGGACAACTACTTCCCCGAGCTCGAGGCGCACGCCCGCACGCTGCTGGCCGCGATCGACCACCCCGGCGGACCGCTGTCGCAGCGGGGGACCGCGGACATCGCCGCGCACCTCGGGTTCACGCTGCACTACGTGCACGACCTGCCGCACTCGACGCGCTCGGTCACCGATCTCGAGAACGGCCGGATCTACCTCCCGTACGCCCTCACGGCGACGAGCGACCCCCGGTCGGCGCTGCTGCAGGCGCTCGCGAGCCACGTGCTCGGGCACACCGAGCCGGACGGATATGGCGACTTCCTGCGCCAGCGGGTCGAGAACAACTACCTCGCGGCCGCCCTGATGGTGCCCGAGCACAGCGCGGTCGCCCTGCTGCGGGCGGCCAAGGTCGAGCGGCGTCTGTCCGTCGAGGACCTTCGGGACGCCTACGCGGTCCCCTACGAGACCGCGGCCCACCGGTTCACCAACCTCGCCACCAAGCACCTCGACATCCCGGTGCACTTCATGAAGGCGCACGAGAGCGGGACCCTGCACAAGGCCTACGAGAACGACGGCGTCCGGTTCCCGACCGACCCGCTCGGCTCGATGGAGGGTCAGCCCGTGTGCCGGCACTGGACCGCACGGGTCGTGTTCTCCATCCCCGACCGCTTCAGCCCGTACTACCAGTACACGGACACCCCGACCGGGACGTACTGGTGCACCTCCCGCGTGCACGGCTCGGCGGAGGGGGAGTTCTCGGTGAGCGTGGGCGTGCCGTTCGCCAACGTGCGCTGGTTCCTGGGGCGCGAGACCACCGAGCGCGCGGTGTCGTCCTGCCCCGACCCGGATTGCTGCCGGCGAGCCCCCGCTGACCTCGCGCGCAGGTGGTCGGGGAACTCCTGGCCGAGCGCGCGGCCGCACGCGAGCCTGCTCGCGGCCCTGCCGACCGGGGCGTTCCCGGGCGTCGACCAGACCGAGGTCTTCACCTTCCTTGAACGGCACGCGCCGCTGACCTGATCTGTCCCGGTATGCCGTCTCACAGTGGGGACAAGGGGAACACCCAGGAGGCTTTCTTGGTTCTCTGGCACATGACAACGATCGGAATCATCGGAGCAGGACACATCGGCGGCACCCTCGCCCGCCTCGCCGTCGCCGCTGGATATGAGGTCGTCGTGAGCAACTCCCGCGGACCGGAGACGCTCGTCGATCTCGTCGCGGAGCTCGGCGACAGCGCACGTGCCGGGACCGCTCAGGAGGCCGCCGATGCCGGTGACGTTGCGATTGTCACGATCCCGCTGCGCAACTACCGCGACATCCCCGTGGAGCCGCTCGCGGGCAAGGTCGTCATCGACACCAACAACTACTACCCGCAGCGCGACGGGCAGATCGCCGAGCTCGACTCCGAGGCGACGACGTCCGCCGAGCTGCTCCAGGCGCACCTGCCGACCTCGAAGGTCGTCAAGGCGTTCAACCACATCACGTCCGCCGACCTCGGCTCGCAGGGGACGCCGTCGGGCACCGCGGGGCGCCGCGCGCTGGCCATCGCCGGGAACGACGCGGCGGCCAAGGAGCGGGTCACGCGCCTCATCGACCACCTCGGGTACGACGTCGGCGACGCCGGTCCGCTCGCCGAGGGCTGGCGGATCCAGCCCAACACGCCCGGGTACGGGCCGCGGCTCGATCTCGCCGGGCTCGCCTCCGCGCTCGCCGGCGCGACGCGGGCCTCGGCATCGGTCTAAGCGCTGCTCGGTCTCGTCGCCAGGTCGGCTCGACCCCGGCGGGGCAGTGGGACTACCGCAGCTCCGGCTCGGCCGGGAGGTCGAGCCGGCGCGCGTAGTACGCCCACGGGAACCACATCGTCTTGATGAGCCGCCAGCCCTCGTCCCGCATCCGGCTGCGGCGCGAGCCGATCGAGACGAGGACCCGGCGGTGCTCCCACTGCCACGGTGAGGCCTCGACCACGTGGAAGAGCGTGCCGTAGTCGACGCTGTGCCAGCCGTGCAGGCCCTCCTCGGCCAGCACGGCCATCTCGTCGAACGCCGTGAGCGGGCTCAGCACACGACGCGCGGGCGCGCCGGGCGCAGCGGAGACGTCACCTGCGGCGGTCGCGGGGGCGCCGAAACGTTGCTGGGCCGCCTGACGGCTCACCCCGAGCACCCGGCCGACGGCGTCCCAGCTGTGCCCGGCGTGGCGCGCGCCGTCGACGGACTCGCGCAGCAGCCGACTGGTCTCCTCGGCTGCGGTGCGGGTCGCCGCGACGAGGCGGAGGTAGGCGCGCGGATCGTTCTGGAGCGCGGAACTCAACCCCGCGGGGACGGAGAGCACCGCAGCGGCGATCGCCTCGCGCAGCGCCGACTCCTCGGCGGGCGTGAGCGCCTCGGGCTCGGCGCTCATCGAGGGTCCTGGGGACGGTCGACGTGCAGGGGCTCGAGCGCGTCGAGAACGGCGAGGTCGGCGTCGTCCACCGGGACGGTGCGCACGTAGGCGCTCCGGGGGGCGCCGAGAGCGAGCACGACGCCGGACGTCACGGCCAGGGCGATGCACGCTCCCAGCACCAGGCCACCGACGAAGCCGTGGGTGGGGGACCCGTAGACCGCGACGACGACGAGGGCGATCGGGGCGATCAGGGTGGCGATGCGTTGGAGCGGCGTCAGTCGTCGGACGAGACCGGTTCGAATCATCTGTCAATTGTTCATTGACGCAAGGTCCTCTGTCAATCTCTGATTGACGTCCCGTCTCATCGACGTCGCAACTCCTGGCGGTCGCCCCGCCGAGCTCAGTCAGCAGCGATGGCCTCCTGCGCCGCCAGCTCCTCGATCCCGTACCGCGAGTTCACCGCGGCCGCCAGCGCAGCCCGGGCCCGCTCGACCGAGGTCGCGTTGCGCGCCACGAGGTCGCGCTCGACGCCCGCGACGACGTCGGCCAGGGTCGCGTCCTGGAGTGCGCCCGCGATCCAGCGGGAGAAGTCGCCGCGCGCGGCGTGGAAGTTGAGCGCCTCGTGCGGCACCCGATGGATGGCCCGCTCGAACTCCGCGAGGTTCCCGGCCGGCGGCACCGACGCCGCCCGGAAGACGAACCGGCGCCCCTCGGGCAGCTGGGCCTCGGTGTACTTGTGCAGGTGGCGCACGTGCTCGCTGCGCCGCTGCTCGACGGCGAACAGCCGGGACCCGGTCGTGTCGGTGAGGATCGCATGCCCCAGCCCGACGCCTCCCGGGGTGTCCTGCGGGGGCCCGAGGACGGTGACCGTCAGGTCCACCGAGAGCCGCAGGTGCTCCGACAACAGCTCCGGTCGGTAGGTGATCAGGCAGAGCCCCCGACCCAGGGCCTGCAGCAGCGGCGCCGTGGAGCTCGTCGTCGCCAGCTCTGTGGACAGGTGCGCCTCGTCGACGACCACCCAGTGCGGCACGCCGTGGGCGAGCCGCTCGGCCTCGATGAGCGCGGGCAGCTGGCGCACGTAGTCGGTCTTCGCCCTGTCGGTCAGCGCGGTGAGATCGAGCACCACGCTGGAGAACCGCTGGCGAAGCAGGCTGATGAGCTCGACCGGGCTCGGCAGATGCAGGCGGGCGTCCACCTTCATCACGCCCGGCAGGACCGCCAGCCCGCTGTGGTCCCCCTCGGGGTCGATGACCAGGACGGTGTAGCCGGCGTCGGTCCACCGCTCGACGAGCATCCCGGCCAGGTAGCTCTTCCCGGTCCCGCTGTCGCCGCTCACCAGGATCGTGGCCTGCGACCCCGGGAGCAGGGCTGGCGCGCCGTCGTCGAACTCCCCGACGCGGACCCAGTGGCGCGGCGGGCACAGGCGCTGCTGCCCGCGGAAGAGCGCCCCCCGGGCGATCGCCCCGACGGCCGCCCCCGACGGCACGTCGAGGTGGATGTCCGCGTGGTCGCGCAGCGACTGGACCGCGTCCGCGACGGCCACGCCGACCTCTGCTGTCCGCAGCAAGGAGAGGTCGTTCTCGGCATCCCCCACCGCGACCGTGTTGTGGTACGAAACGCCCATCCCCCCGAGCGCGACGAACAGTCCGCGGCCCTTGGAGACCCCTGAGGGCAGCACCATCAGGGCCGCGCGGTTGTGCACGAGCTGGCAGTCGAGACCGAGGCGCTCGACCTGCTTGGACACGATCGGCGTGTGCGCGCCGTCGCAGGCGAGCAGCACCCGACCGCGGCGGCAGGGCACGCCCCGCTCCACGAGCGCGCTCTCGAGCTCGAGCTCGATGGGCGGCGCCAGCAGCTGAGTGCCCGCGCGAGTCGTGACCACCGCGCCGTTCTCGCTCACGACGGCGTCGAAGCGCGCGGTGAGCCCCGGGAAGTCCTGGTCGAGCTCGTCGGCGACCCGGCCGGTGACCAGCAGGGCGGCCACACCCTCCGCGCGCAGCTCGTCGAGTGCTGTCATCGAGTCCTGGTTGAGCACCCCGTCGTGGGTCAGGGTGCCGTCCAGGTCCGTCGCGATCGCCCGGAAGTACTCCGACATGGCGCGCTCACCTCCCACGGCGAAGGGCGAGTGCCGCGCACATCATCGGACCACCCGTCCAGCCATCGTGCCCGGGCGCGCCTGGGATCAAAAGGGTCAAAGGCCCCAGAAAGGGCGGCGATGGGGCTTAGCCGAGCCTTAGCCCAGGTTTGCCGTGCCGTTGACGTGGTCGACACCACGGTGGGACTCGACGCAGATGCCGCCCCGACGCTGGTCGCCGCCTCACTGTGCGAACGCCGTTCAACCCAAGGAGTCACCATGAAGTGGAACCACCGCTCGTCCATCGCTCTTGCTGCCGCGACCGTGCTGACCGGGGCCGGCTTCGCCGTCGCCGCGAACGCCGCCGAGGCCGGCCGGTCGTCCTCCCCGGACCCGACCCCGATCGCGATCCCCAGCGCGACCTCGACCGTCCTCGACGACCACGGGACCGATTCCCACCGGGCCGACGACGGCGCCGTCGTGCCGGGATCCCCTGACGCGAGCACGCACGATGCCGGCGATGACGGTCTCGAGCTCAGCTCGAACGGATCCGACGACCCCACGACCCATGATGTCGGCGACGACCGGCTCGACGACTCGGTCACGGACGACTCGGACGGCGACGCAGACGACGACAGCGACGGTTCCGACCTCCGCAACGGGGTCGACGACTCGGCCACGCACGACGGCGGCGATGCCCGCGACTCGCACGCCAGTGGCGGCACCGACGATCCCGCCTCGCATGACGTCGGCAACGACCAGGCCGCTCAGGACCACAGCGGCACGGGCTCCCACTCCTGACCCGGCGCTCGCCTCGACCCCGCAGGGGCTCGGGGCGAGCGGCAGGTCCGAACCGTTTTGATCTCACCAAACCTTCACGACCGCAGGCGGGATGCCGAAAGGTAGACGGGTGCCGATAGCACCATTACTGGCATCGTTGTCGACACCGGGGGTGAGTGTGCGAGCGCCGACTCCCAGGACGCTGCGCACCGGCCTGATCTGGGCGATGTGGGTGCTGATCGCGGTCTACCTCGTCGGCCTGACCCTGCCGGAGCTCACCACGCTCGAGTCGAGACCGACCGTGTACGGCTGGCCCGGGATGGCCGGACTGTGGACGTGCGTCGCGGTGTGCTGGCTGTCCGTCCGGCGGGCGAGGATCCGACATCCGGAGGCCTGGTTCGCGGCGGCGGTGACCTGCCAGGTCCTCGGGCTCACCTACGTCGGGGTCGTGACCCTCGTCCAGGGATCGAACCCGCTCCCCTCCCCGGCCGACCTCGGTTTCGTCGCGTTCAACGCGTTGATGCTGATCGGCCTCGTGGTCGCCGTGCGCAACGACCCGCGCGGGCTCGCCTCGGCGGTCTGGCTCGACAGCATCGTGGGCGCGCTCGCCGCGGCCGCCGTGCTCGCGGTCGTTCTCAGCCCCGTCCTGGCCCCGGTGCTGGCCGGTTCGCCCACGCCTGCGCGCGCCATCACGTTCAGCTACCCGTTGGGTGACCTGCTCCTGGTCGCGGCCGTCACGGGTATCGCCACCGTGCGCGGGCGACAGGCCGGGGGTCAGTGGGTCCTGCTGGCCCTGGGTTTCTCCGTCTTCGCGGCAACGGACGTCGTGTACGCCCTCCAGCGCGACACCGGCTCGTTCACCCTCGGCACCCCGCTCGACGGCGGTTGGGCGGTCGGGCTGGCCCTGATCGCGATGAGTGTCGATCACCAGGAGCGGCGCGCGGAGAGAGTGCCGGGACCGCTGATGGACAGCCCGGCCCGGAAGTCGGCCCTGGCGGTGTCCACGGTGGCGTCCGTCGCGGCGGTGACCGTGCTCGTGGTCGGTACCCGGGCCGACCTGTCGACGCTGGCCGTCGTGCTCGCGGCGCTGACGCTGCTCGCCGTGACGGCCCGAACCCAGCTGGCGTTCGGTCAGCTGGCCGAGATGGCGCGCAGGCGCCGCGAGGACTCCGTGACCGACCCCCTGACCGGGCTCGCGAACCGACGCGCGCTGGCGACCGAGGCACGGGCGCTCCTGGGGGACTGCACGCCCACGAACCGGGCGCTGCTCCTGCTGGATCTCGACAAGTTCAAAGAGGTCAACGACAGCCTGGGGCACCAGATCGGGGACCTGCTGCTCATCGAGGTCGGCATCCGGCTCCGCCGACAGCTGCGTCCCGGGGACCTGCTGGCGCGCCTGGGCGGTGACGAGTACGCCGTCCTGCTCGAGGACGCCGACCAGGACCGCGCCGTGAAGGTCGCCGTCGTGCTCCACGACACGCTCGCCGAGCCGTTCGAGCTGGCCGGCCTGGCGCTGCACTCGAGCGCGAGCATCGGGATCGCCGTGTTCCCCGACGACGGTCCGGACCTGAGCACCCTGCTGCGCAAGGCCGACATCGCGATGTACAAGGCCAAGGCGTCGGGCCACGGCCATCACGCGTACAGCTCGGCCGACGACACCCACCGCGCCGACCGGCTCCGGACGGTGGAAGAGCTCCGGACGGCGATGACCTCCCACGAGCTGGTGCTGCACTACCAGCCCAAGGTCGATCTCGAGAGCGGGGACGTCCGCGGGGTGGAGGCCCTGGTCCGCTGGCAGCACCCCGCACGAGGACTGCTCTACCCCGACGACTTCATCAGCCTGGTCGAAGAGGCGGGCCTCATGGGCGACATGACCCGGATCGTGCTGGCCCAGGCCCTCGATCAGGTGGTCGCCTGGCGCGCCCTCGACCACGACCTCACCGTGGCGGTCAACCTCTCGGCGAGCTCGCTCGTCGACAGCGGCCTTCCCGACGAGGTCGCCGGGATGCTGGCCGACCGGGGGATCCCGCCGTGCGCCCTCCAGCTCGAGATCACGGAGGAGTTCCTCATGGCCGATCGCGATCGGGCCCGCGCCATCCTGGGGCAGCTGCGCGACGGCGGCATCCAGATCGCGGTCGACGACTTCGGCACGGGTTACAGCTCGCTGGCGTACCTGCGCGAGCTGCCGGTCGACGAGCTCAAGCTCGACCGCTCGTTCGTCCAGCCCATGGATGACGACACCCGGGCCGCCGCGCTCGTCGCGTCCACCATCGATCTCGCCCACAGCTTGGGCCTCCGCATGGTCGCCGAAGGTGTGGAGACCGCGCTCGCCTACGCCGAGCTGGCGCGGCTCGGCTGCGACGAGGCCCAGGGCTACTACCTCTCGCGCCCGCTGCCGGCCGAGGAGCTGGGCCGCTGGCTGGTCGGTGCCGGACGACGACTCGCCGTGGACGCTCGAGAATAGGCGTTCCCCATTGACCGTTGACCGGTCCCCGGGTCCGCGAGCAGGATGGTGATGCTGTGGATCACGACCCTCGCACCGGCCTGGACGCCTGGGGGGGTGCTGACATGAGCGAGGCAGACCTCCCGGAGCAGCTGACGCTCCGGCCGGGTGAGGAGCGCCGGATCATGCTCCCGAGCCACGGTGGCGGCGGCTACCGGTGGCAGGCAGGCGTGGACGGCGACAGTGTTGAGGTCAGCGTGGACTTCGAAGACACCTTCCCCCGAGAAGACCTGCCCGCCCCCGTCCGGAGCGTCTCCCAGGTCCTGGCGATCGTGGCCGTTCGACCGGGTGTCGCCGCCGTCGTCCTGCAGGAAGGCAGGTCCTGGGAGTCGCTCGTCACCACGACGCATCGAATCGAAGTGCAGGTCAGGTAATCACACGAGAGGGAGTAGACCATGCCAAAGACCGTCGACGTCAAGTCACGCAGCGTGAAGCGGTACGGGTGGGTGCCCGATCTGCCCGATGCGCGTGACTACCTGTTCGCAGCGCCCCAGGCGACTCTGGCGGACCTGCCGCTCAAGATCGACCTGCGGGCGAAGTGCCCGCCCGTGTACGACCAGGGTCAGCTGGGCAGCTGCACGGCGAACGCCATCGGCGCGGCCTTCGAGTTCGTCCAGATGCGCGAGGAGCTCGAGCCGCTCACGCCGTCGCGCCTGTTCATCTACTACAACGAGCGCAAGATCGAGGGCACCATCGGGCAGGACAGCGGAGCGATGATCCGTGACGGCATCAAGTCGGTCAACAAGCTGGGGGTGTGCCCCGAGGAGATGTGGGCCTACGACATCGCCCGGTTCACGGAGCAGCCCCCGAAGCCGGCGTACACCGAGGCGTCGCGGCACCAGGCGACCGTCTACCAGCGCGTGCTCCCCGTGCTGCACCAGATGCAGGGCGCCCTGGCGTCCTGGACCCCCTTCGTCTTCGGGTTCTCCGTGTACGAGAGCTTCGAGAGCCGGGAGGTGGCGAAGACGGGCAAGGTGCCGATGCCGCTGCGCAAGGAGCGGCTGCTCGGCGGGCACGCCGTCCTCGCGGTGGGGTACGACGACAAGACGCAGCGGTTCATCGTCCGGAACTCGTGGGGAACCGGCTGGGGCCTGAACGGCTACTTCACGATGCCGTACGCCTACCTCACGGACCCTTCGTTGGCCCGCGACTTCTGGGCCATCGACGCCGTCGAGAAGCCACCGACGAAGTGAGGTGAGCGCGTCGGACGCACGAAGAGCCGGGAACCCTGAGGGTTCCCGGCTCTTCGTTCTTCTTGGGAGGCAGTCCCAAGTGGTGGTGCGCGAGGGGGGACTTGAACCACCTCGAAACTGGTGTCTGACCTGGTTGGACGCTCAAAATGGGGTGATCCCAGTCCGATTCGGCCGCAGTTGACCGAAGTTGACTGCAGTTCACGGCACTCCGTGATCCCACGGGATCACGCGATCTACCCGCGATGGCGAGCCCGCCTCGCGCTGCTCCGGTCCATCAGTTCCCTGTCACCCGACTGGCTGGGACCGGAGGAGCGTCCTCTTGATCAGCTCGCCAGGATGGGCGGGGGCCGTGGTGACCCGCGTCGTAGATCGCCATTCCACGTTCGGTGGCCCGAAAGAGGTCGGCGTCGATCGGTCAGGCCCTAGCTAGAGCAGGCCGTTGCCAGGCTTGGGACGTCCAGGCTCGTCGGACGCTGGCGGCGTCGCCGACCGCAGCGGACGGTGCTGTTCACGGTCAAAGTCGCACAAGACCTCACCGTGACCGGCGCCAGGATCCTCGCCGCGGCCGCTCGAAAGGGCGCACTCGACGCCGACCAGCACGCGCAGCGCATTCGGGCTGCCGACGACTCCGAAGGCCAAGTCAAGGCGTCTGCGTCGTTGCGCACCAGTCGTTGTGCCAAAGCTCGCCGCAGCGGCGCTGGAGGAGCACCTGGAGAAGTTCACCGCGAAGGCGCGTGGGTCGTTGATCTTCACCACCTCGACGGCGGCATCGTCCATCCCGACCGGATCGGCAAACACCGGACCCGAGCGAGCGCGGCGGCCGGTCGCGACGATCTCCGGTGGCACGACCTGCGCCACACCGGGCAGAGCATTGCGGCCGCTGGGGTGCCGGAATTGAGGAGCTGCAGGCTCGAGCGGGACACTCCACGACGACGGCCGCAGTCCGTTACCTTCACACGTACGACTCGTGAATGCTCACCGTGTCCCTCCTCCGGTCCTGCTTGTACGGTCTTCATCTCCGAAGGCGCGCCGCGGCCGTCGGGAGATCACAACGCCTGGGGTGGTCATCTCGGCGGTCCGACGACTTCACCGCTCCCGCCCTCGACATCACGACCTGCTCTCTCTGCGCGAGCGCGGCCCGTGAGGTCCGCGCCGACGCCGGGTGTGGCTCTCCGCTCTGGCCCCGCGTCGGACGCTGGCGCAACGGACTCGGTGCGCCAACGCGCCAGCTCTTCGGCGGAGTCGCCGGCGGTGCTCAGGACGATCTGCCGGACGTAGTCGGCCTCCCATGATCCGGGTCGACCGGAGAGCAGCCTCTCCACGCCGCCGACGTTGGCCGCCACAGCAGTCAGGACGTGACAGGCGATCTCTCCGAAGTCGACTCGCTCGCGATGTTCGTGCGGGCTACCCGCGCCAATGGTCCGGGTACCCAGTGCCGCCTCGGTCAGAGCAGCGATCGCTTCGCCAACCGGGTCTTTGCTTCGCATGGCGTTTCCTCTCGATCGTCTCGTCACCGGTCTGTCACCGCTCGCAGCCATAGGCCGGGCCCAGGCCCGGCGGCACACCGATCGCGCGCTCCTCGTGGCCGCGCCCGTTCAGCCGCGGGCCGGCCGGGCTGATGTCACGGTTCGCACCCAGGAACGTGCTGGCCGAGTCGACCTTGACCGCCGCTTCCACGACGTCGGCGCTGCGCTCGGCCAGCGACTCGCGCAGGGCTCGAGGAATGGGTATCAAGCGGTTGGCGTACAGGTCCCCTAGCTCGACCCAGGCCGCGTCGTCGGACCGGACGAAAAGAACCGTGCACGCGGCCTCCACACCGCGGGCCGGGGCGAAGAATTCCGGGTCGGTGACCGCCTCGCGCAGGACGTAGCCAAAGTCGACTGCGGCGACCAGCCCTCGCTGCACCTCCAGGCTCGCCGCGCCCAGGTCGACGCGCCGCGCCATCGTTTCCGGTCCGGCGTGGCCGCCGAGGTCTGCGGTGATCTCCCGCAGAGAAGCGCGCAGCTCGGCGCCAGCGTGCAGGAGGTCGGGGTCGATTCTGCGGGCGCGTCCGGCGATCTGCTGGAGGTCGACACCCAGCTGCGCCCAGGCGTCGTCGAGCGAACCGAGCGCCGGCTGCAGACGGTTCGCGTGCTGGTCGGCATCGATGGCATGGAGGTCAGCGGCGGCGGTGAAAATCCTGGCGCCATTCACGGTCAGGTCCCGTTCGACCTTGACCGTGAACAGGACGTCCGTTGCGGTCGGCGATGCCGCCAGCGTCCGACGAGCTTGGACATCCCAGCGTGCGACGGCGCGTTCGAGGCGGGCCGGCTCGACGGGGTCCAGGTGTTGCCCGGTCAGCGCGGCGGGCCAGCGGCCGGACAGATAGGACGCCGCCAACTGCTCGGCGGTTCCCACCCGCACCAGGAGGTCGTGCGAGTGGTCTGCCGAGTCTCCCTGCTCGACGCGGTTCTTCGCGTCGAGCACGCGCCGCAGGTCGAGGTTGTACTGCCCCAGCGCCTGGCCCACACCGTGCGAGGCGACGTAGACCACGTGCATGATCCGAGTTCGGGCGGCCTCGGAGTCCAGGTGCCCCGGCTCGCTGAGCGGCGCGGTGGGGTGTCGGCGGGCGGCGACCAACTCAGCGGCCAACCAGAGATTCTCCACAACCCGTTCCAGGAGCGGGTCGCCCGCACCGACGCCTGGCCAACCGGTCCGCAGCTGGGTGCGGTGCATCCCCAGAGCCAGCTTGTGAATCCGCCCCATGCTCAGGTCGCCGGTGCGATCCGGGATCGACGCCCACAACCCGGCCGCCGCCTCGACGACCTCGCCCCACGAACGCGCCCGGGCCTTGGCCGTATGTGGCGGCGCCTCCCACAAGAGCTCACGCGCGGCGAAGTCTGCGTCATGCAGGAGATCTCCCACCGTCCGCTCGTCGGGCGGCGCCGGCGGCACCGTGGCGGACGACGAGCCTCTCGCCGCCATCACGATGCAGCCTCGGCGTCGGCAAGCAGGTCGCCTAATTCCGAGATCACTGCGGCGGCACCGGCGGGGAACTTGTCGACCGGGTACCGATGGGCAGCCTTAGCCGCCGCCCGGATGAGGTCCCCCACAGTGGACGAAGCAGCGACCTCCAGAACGACGTCCTCGAGGTCACCGTCGGAGTCGATGGGCAGCAACGCCACCGCCCTCGACGCGACGATCTGCGCGCCCAGGGCCAGGGAGTGCAGGTCCGGCCCGCCCGCAGCCGTCGTGTGTGGGCTGTCGGCTGCGGCCGTCAGGATCGCGATGATCTGCATCCACGTGGCCGTCGGGTCGACGGCATTGAACTCGTTCATCGTCCTGCTCCCTTCCTGTGGGGCGTTCTCCCATGGGGCCACGATCGGCTGCCTGGGCGGAGGCGACTGCGGCTGGTTGTGGATAGAGCGGTCGTGTGGGTGACGCGGTGGACAGTTCACTCACAGGCCAAAGGCCGACCGACGACGTGTGGTGGTCAGCTTGGGATCGACGGGCGTCGTCGCGCAGCAGTGCGAATGGAGGTAGCGACGATGCCGGTGTGGGTAGTGAAGACCCTGGCGGTCGGGCCGGGGGTGGTGGTCAGCGCTGTCGTGGTTGCGCTCTTGCTCGCGGCCGCACCGGGGCCGATTGCCGCGGGCGCGGCACTGGTGCTGGCCGGGATCGTCGCGGCGGCCGGCCACCGCGCGTGGGAAGGGCCGGTAGCGGCGATTCTTCTGGGCGCGCGTCGGCTGCGGCCGTCTGAACGCGACGACCTGGCGGCGGTGTTGACCCAGTTGTGTCGGGCCGGGCTGGGTCCGCCGCTGGTGGACGTCCGCGTGAAGCGATCTCGGGCGATCGGGGCCATGGGCTCCGGTCGACGCACCGTCATCGTGTCCACGGGACTGATCGAGGCCGTCGTTCGCGGCGACCTGCCGAGCCATCAGGCAGCCGCCGTGGTCGCGCACTCTGCCGTACTGGTCCGCGAGGGACTTACACGCGCGGATCTGCTCATCGGTTGCGTGTCGGCGCCATGGCGAGCGATGCGGGCGGCGATCCACGGCATCTGCGGTTCGCTGCGCTGGTTGCCGTTGACGCAGGCCGCGTGGCGGCTGCGAGTTGTCGTGGTGGCCGTGGCTGTCGTGCAGGCGGTCCAGGTTGGGCGAGTAGATCTCGCGGTCGCGATCGCCGCGATCGGAACGTTCAGCTACGGGCTTCCGGGGTGGGAGCGCCGGTGGTACCAACTGCTCGTGGGAGTCGGCGACGCAGGAGTAGCGCGTGTCGGCTTCGGTGACGACCTCGTCGCGTTCCTGCACACCTGCCCAAGAACCGACGACACGAGGAAACGCCTTCGAACACTGCTTCAATCCGGCACGCGGCGACCGGCGTTGGGAATCGTGACCCACTGACGATGGTCGAGCAGTCGACCAACACTGCGACGACGATCAGCGTGGCAGACCGATCGCACCGATCGGACTGTCGACATCGCCAGCCTCGAGAATGCCCCCGAGCAGAATCTGCCACACGGGTTCGAGCACTTCGATCCGTGCCCCGCAGGTGAACCCGCCAACCCGCAACTTACGTGGCACTTACAGGTCTGCTGCCCGCCTGTTATGGACCGGGTGCCCGCGGCTACCCGGTAGGTCGAGCCGGTCGGCGCTGAGTAGCGTTCTCTCCGCGTCGGCCGCCTGCGCGGCTAGATCTGAAGGCCGATATCGAAGCTTTTCGAAGCTCGTGCCGGAGCAGCAGTTAGCGGTCGCATCTTTCGATTTGGACGAGGCGCGCGGCTTCGGTGTTCGCGAGGATTGCGGCATCCAGGAGTTCCACGCCTTTGGCGAGGTGTCCTGCGAGCGTTCCGGCGAAAGCGTCGCCTGCGCCGGTGGTGTCTCGGACCGTTGCGGGGATGCCTTCGATGTGATGGACCACGTCGTGTTGGGCGATGAATGCTCCGCGCGGCCCCGCGGTGAGTACGACTGAGCGTGCGAGTTTTGCGAGGCTGGCAGCGAGGGCTCGTTCGTCGTCGACGTCGAGTGTTCCAAGGATCGCGCGGGCTTCGCCTGCGTTCACGATGAGTGGATCGGAGAGCTCCACGACAAACTGGGGTAGTCCTGAAACGGGGCTCGCGTTGAGCATGAATCGGACGTCGGATCGTGCGCACCAAGCGGCGATTGCCGTCGTCACGGAGGATGGAACTTCGAGCTGGCTGAGAACCGCAGTCGGTGCCAGTTCGTCCAAGGAGTGGCATACGTAGTCTGGATCGAGTTCGTGATTGGCGAGCGGCAGCACGATGATGCTGTTCTCGCCGTCTGGCGTGAGCGAGATGAATGCCCTGCCGGTGGGGAGTGCGACCCGCTCAAGGTGGTGCGTGTCAACTCCCGCGCCGATGAGCGCGGCTTCAAGCTCGGCGGCATCTAAGTCTCTACCGACGCAGCCGACGAAGGCGCACGGCGCGACTTTGGCCGCACCAATCGCTTGGTTGAGACCTTTGCCGCCGGCGGTCTCGGTCAGGCCGGTACCGGTGAGCGTCTCGCCGGCAACGGGTCGGCGTGGCACGGCCAGGACGATATCGAGGTTCGCTGATCCGACGACTGCGACACGTGCGGTCATTCCTTGCTCCCTGTGCTTGCGACCGATGTGACGAAGTAGCGCTGTAGTGCGAGCAGGACGATTGCCGGGATGATCGCGAGGATCGCGGTCTCGGCGAAGACGCGTCCGTAGTCGGTGGTGAATGCTCCGAATGCTTTGGCGATCGCGACGGGCGCGAGGTCGAGTTCGGCTTTTGAGGTGACCAGGATTGGCCAGAGGTATGCCTGCCATTGGAAGAGGAACAGGATCAGGCCGGCGCCGATGAGTGCCGGTCGGGTGAGCGGGAGGTAGATCGACCAGAAGATCCGGAACCAACTGGCGCCGTCGACGTGTGCGGCTTCCGACAGGGTCTGGGGGATGCCGAGGAAGAATTGCCGCAGGGTGAAGACCGCGAGTCCGTTGCCCAGACCGGGCAGGATCAGCGCGGGCAGGGTGTTCGTCAGGCCCCAGTCGCTGAAGTTTCTCGAGAGTGGGATCGCGATTGCCTCGAACGGGACGAGGAAGCTGAGCACGATGATCGAGAACATGACGCTTCGCCCTCGAAAGGGGACCACTGCGAGTGCGAACGCGGCGGCGGCGCTGATGGCGAGTCCGACGACGACGGTCGCGGCGGCGACGAAGAGGCTGTTGCCGAGGGCGGTGAGGAAGCCCGCGTCGACGGCGGACTGGAGGTTGACGAGTGTGAAGTCTTTCGGCCAAAGCACGTTCCAGCTCAGGGGTGAGCTGCTCGCGAAGGTTTCGCTGCTTGTCCTGAAAGTGCTCGCGATAAGCCACACGACCGGGAGGAGGAACATCAGGGAGACGACGATGGCGAAGGTCGTCAGGAGCGCCTTGCGGAGCGTCTTGGTGAGCATGTCATTCCTCCCCGTCGCTTGAGCCGAGTAGCCGGAACTGGACTGCGACGATCACGAGCATGATCGCCAGCAGGACGACGAGTTCAGCGGAGGCGGAGTACGGGTCCGAGAGTTCATAGCTCTTGTGGAAGATGTCGTACATCAGGAAGTTGGACTGTTTTTCCGGTCCGCCGCTGGTGAGGATTTGCACGGGCGCGAACAGCACGAAGTTGGCGACGGTGTCGGCGACGAGGACGAAGAGCAGGGGCCGGCGCAGCATGGGTAGCGTGATGGCGAAGAAGGTCCGCAAGGCGCCGGCGCCGTCGATTCTGGCGGCTTCGTAGTAGACGTTGGGGATGTCATTGAGGCCGGCGATGAGAAACATCATCCAGTAGCCGATCCCGATCCAGCTGGCGAGCACGATGAGCGAGACGATGACCTGGTCGGGGCTGGTGAACCACGGCTGCGCGGGAATTCCGGCGAGGCCCAGGAGCCCGTTGACGGGTCCGTCGGGGCGAAGTGCTATGCCCCAGACGATGGTTGATCCGGCCAGGGGGACGGCGGAGGGCAAGAAGATCAGGGTGCGCCACAGTCCGCTGCCGGGAAGGTTGCGTGTGAGCAGGACCGCCAGTGCGAGTGCGACCAGGATCTGGATCGGGTTGACCAGGATGTTGAAGATCAGGGTTTGGCGAACGGACTGCCAGAACGACTCGCTGGCGAACAGCTTGGCGAAGACGTCAAAGCCGACGAACTCCGGCGCGGCGAGGCTTCCGGGTAGCCCGGACCGCATCGAGCCACTGATGGCCGCGATCGTCGGTACAACTCGCAGCACGAGGATCAACAGCACGGTCGGGGCGAGGAACACCACAGCAGCGATCGTGTTTCGGCGGCGCACGTTGGAACGCTTTGATGCTCGGCCTGCGGCCGGTGTGCGCAGACTCGCTCGCGCACTTGTCGTGGTGGTCATGTTTGTCTCCCGCGTGGTCGGTGGCGGGACGACGCACTCGTCCCGCCACCAGGTGTTGACTACTTGAACTTCGCCCAGGCGTCGGTCAGGTCGGTCGTCGCGGCTTCGAGGGCCTTCGTCGCGTCGGTGCCGTTGATGATGTCGCTGAAGGTCTTGGTCATCACGTCTTCGAACTCGACGTAGCCCACGCTCTGGAGCCGCAGGGTTGCGGTGTTCGCCAGTTCGGACTTCATCAGGTCCACGACGCCGGCGAACCGCGGGTCCTGGAACGCGGGTGCGTCGTAGAACTTCGCGCTGCCGTCAAGGTTTGACGGCGGCACAGCGAGGGCCGTCAGGTACTGGGCGTATCCACCGTCGTCCAGGCCCATGAACTTCATGAAGATCCCGGCGGCGTTGGCTGTCTCGGCGCTGGCCTTGGGGTTCATTCCCAGCGCCCAGCCGCCCGTGGGGGTGGCCGGGGTGCCGCCGTCGAAGGTGGGGAATGCGGTGACGCCGAAGTCGAGGTCGGTCTTGGCGTTGAACTTTTCCGCCCACCACGGTCCGGCCACGAAGTACGCGGTCTGTCCGGCTGCGAACATGTCGGGAGTCTCGGCCACGGTGATGCCGCGCGGTGAGATCCCGTCGGCGAACAGGCTGCCGTACCAGTTGAACGCTTTCACCCAGCCGGGGTTGGTGATGTCGGGTTCGAGGTTGCCGTCGCCCTTTGCTCCCGGGCCGCCGTCGGCGCTGATCGCGAGAGGTTCCAGCTGGTAGTAGCGGTCGATCTGATCGAACAGCAGACCGTACTGGGCGCCTGCGGCTTGCGCCTTCTTCGCGTCCTGGGTCACGGTCTCCCAGGTGAGTCGGGCGGCCGGGTCGGCCGAGGGTGCGGCGATTCCGGCGGCAGTCAGGAGCGTCTTGTTGTAGTACATGAGGTTGGTCGAGGTTTGGTAGGGCATCGCGACGAGCTTGCCGTCCACGGTGGCGGCTTCCAGGCTGCCGGGGTCGACGGCGCCGCTGATGTCACCGAAGGTGTTGCTCAGGTCAGGGAGCCAACCTCGAGCGACGTACGCCGCGGTGCGAGGCATGTCCACGTCGAAGACGTCGATGGCGTCACTGGAGTTCGTCAGGCGTGCGGCCAGGACGCTGTTGAAGTCGTCGAACGGCACCGACTCGTACGTCACGGTGATGTTCGGGTGCGCCTTCTGGAACGCGGTGATGATGGGTTCCATCTGGTCGGCGGCGTAGGCGGCGCCTGCGTAGGTGATCGTGATGGGTGAGGTCGGTTCGACAAGTTCCTTCGCGGAACCTGTGGCGGATGCCGACGAGTTGGCGCTGCTGCCCGTCGAGCTGGCGCAGCCGGCTAGGGCAAGAGACGCGGTCGAGACGATCGCGCCGGCGACGAGCCAGCGGCTCACGCCGTTGTGAACGGCCATGGGGTTTCTCCTTTAGGGGTGGGGTGTTGGGTTAGTCGCGGGTCGGGGTGCTGATGCGGTCCAGGAAGAGATCGCGAAATCCGTTGACGTCTGTCTCGACGGCGACGGTG
Source organism: Pengzhenrongella phosphoraccumulans (assembly GCF_045689905.1). Lineage (NCBI taxonomy): Bacteria > Bacillati > Actinomycetota > Actinomycetes > Micrococcales > Pengzhenrongella > Pengzhenrongella phosphoraccumulans. Next base: position 1,868,694 of record NZ_CP144210.1, read on the forward strand.
GCGTTGGCAGGGCCGGGCTGTTGCAGTGCGAGGCCCCTGTTTGCTACGACGAGTCCGCGGGCGAGCTCGCTGCGGGTCTCGACTTGGACGTCGGCTGGCGTCCAGGTGAGCAGGTGTGGGTGGGTGACTGCCGCGATCACGAGCGGGTCGTGCAGGAAGCACGCGGTGCGGTGCTCGACACGGTTCGGGAAGGCACGGCCCAGGAATTCGATCCACGCCTCAGCGCACTGTGCGGCCCATTGGCTGAACGGGTCTGGCGCGGCCCGGAGCTCTTCGGCGTCGTGGCGGGTGAGCATGACCTTGGATGTTTGGTCCAGGCCGACCATGCGGATCGCGGCCCCGCTGCGCATGACGATGTCCAAAGCCTCGGGGTCGACGTAGGTGTTGAAGTCACCCACGACGGTCATGTTCTGCGCGTAACCGGTCGCGCTGCCGGCCATGAGCACGAGCTCGCGAACATTGCTGGCGAAGTTCGAGTCACGCTGCACGGCCAGCGCGAGGTTGGTCATTGGTCCGATGGCGATGACGACGATCTGATGGGGCCGTTCGGCGACGATGCGAATTAGGTAGTCCGCGGCGTCCTCGGTCGTGCTCGGGCCGAGGAGATCACCGGGCGGTGTTTGAACGGCTCCGGCAAGTACTGCGTCGAAGAGCGCTCGTACCGGCGCCATGTCGCGCATGAGCGGTTGTGTGGCGCCGCGCAGGACGGGCAGGTCGGCGTGCCCGAGACGGCGGACCAGGCGCCGTGCGACGTCCGTTCCGGTGACCGCGTCGACGTTGCCATTGACGATCGTCAATGCGAGCACCTCGAGCTCTGGTGACCTCAGTGCCAGGGCGATAGCGAGTCCGTCGTCGATGTCGCTGCCGGGCTGGCCGAGTCCGGGGTCGGTGTCGATGACTACCGGGATCCGCGTCATGAGAACGCCCCTGCCAGGGCCAGCGTCCGCGACGCGAGTTCGGCGATCGTGACCCGGTCGAAGTCACGCACCGAGCTGCGAACCCGGACGTGGGTGGTGCTGACGAGGTCCTCGGGGATCGACTTCGCGCCGTGGAGTGCGCCGAAGACGCTCCCGACGGTGGCCGCTGTGGAGTCGGTGTCCCTTCCCCCGGAGATGGTCAGCGCGACGCAGGTGGTGAAGTCGGTACCCCAGAGCAACCCGATCGTGATCAGCGCGGCGTTGTTGACGGTGTGGACCCAGTTGTAGTGCCCGAGCTCGGAGTCGACCCACGCCAACGCTTCGGTGGAGGTCGCGCCTGCGGCGTGCAGTTCCAGGACGGTTCGCACGCAGCGTGCAAGGCGTGAGTTCCGCGGAACTGCACCGAGCGAGATTTGCAGGGCTTGCTTCGCGGTGACGCTCGCCAGGGCTGCAGACACGAGCGCGGCGGCCCACAGCTCTCCGTAGATGCCGTTTCCCACGTGGGACAGCCGCGCGTCGACGAGCGCGAGTCGTGCGGCGGCTCCGGGTCGACCCGGGTAGACGAACCCGAAGATGTCGGCGCGAATCAGGGCGCCGATCCACTCGCGGTACGGGTTGTCCACGAGTGCGCAGCCCATGGGGGCAACGCCACGCACGAGGTTGCGGTAGGCGGCCCGTTCGGCGGTGAAAGTCTGGGTAAAGGGCAGTCGGTCCAGCCATGTTCGAGCGATGTCCTCGGTCGATAGCGCGGCACCGTGCTCTTCGAGCATGGCCAGACCGAGGATGGTCCAGTCCAGGTCGTCGTCGCGGGGCACGTCGGTGAACGTCCCAGCAGTGGCGAAGGGCGCGGATTCGTGCAGGTGGCTGACACCGAGAGGCAGTGAGGGCAGCAGTGGGAGGTAGCCGGTCTGGGGCCACTGGCCAGCGGCTTTGAGGTAGAGCGTGACCTCGGTGCGGGTCAGGCCCTCGACGGGTTTGCCCATGGTGTTCGCGACGCATCGTCCGAGCCAGGCCCCGTGCAGGCGTGATGGAAGTTGACCGTGGTCCACGTCCAGGATCGGCAGGCCGTCTGCTAGCGAGGTGAGCGTGTCGTCGTCGTCGGGCTCGTCGAATCCCCAGTCGGACGACCTGGGCACGGCGGCGAGTTCGAGCGAGAGTGCGGCCAGGCGGGGGTAGTTCGATGCGGCGGCCGCGGTGCGGGACTCGGAGAGCAGCGCGGCGACGGGATGACCGCTGTGCAGGAGTTGTTCTGCTTCGTCGGGGACGAGGTCCCGATTGTCGAGTACGTCGTGCATGGGGTGTCCTTACGCGGATTGACGGTTGATGAGGGTGTGTTGCACGAGCACGTGGCGCAGCGGACTGCTCGTGCCATCGGCGATGCGGTGCTGGAGCAGCTCGCCTGCGGCGCGCCCGATCTCTTCAGCGGGCACCCGCACGGTGCTCAGTGCCGGGCGCACTAGTCCGGCTGCGTCGATGTCGTCGACGCCGACGATGGCCAGGTCCTGCGGGACGGAAAGGCCTGACTCCAGCGCGGCGTCCATCGCCCCGATCGCCATCAAGTCGTTGGCGCAGAACACGGCCGTGGGCGGTTCTGGCTGGGCGAGAAGGTGGCGCAGGGCTGCGCTGCCACCATCGCGGGTCCAGTCCGCGACGCTGCGAAGTGCCAGATCGTCAGCGAGGCCGAGCTCCAGCAACGCCTTTCGGTACCCGGCCAACCGACCAGCGCCGGGTTCGGTCTTGGTGGGCCCGCTGATCGTGGCGATCCGGCGGTGGCCCCGGTGGTGAAGGTGCTTCGTTGCGTCGTAGGCGATGCGCTGGTCGTCTGCGGAGACCCAGTCGATCGGCAGCCCGCTCAGACCCGAGCCGACCGCCACGACCGCGATACCGGCGCGCTGCAGCTGGACGATCTCCGCGTCGACATCGCTCACCGCGACAACGACCCCGTCAACGCGGCGTTGGATGACGTCCTCGATGAAGGCGTGAGTCAGGTTCTCGCCAGCGCCCGCATCAAAGAGCATCACGACCTGGTTAGCTTCGAGCACCCAGTGCTGCAGACCGCGCGCCAGCGCGGGGTAGAACGGGTTCGTGATGTCCTGGGCGATCAGGGCGATCGTCCCGCTGGTCTTGGAGTTCAGCGCTTGAGCGAAGAAGTTCGGCCGGAAGCCAAGTTCACCGATGACACGTTCGACCTTTCGCCGGGTCGCAGCCGACACAGGACGGTTCCCTGACAGCACATGAGAAACCGTCGTCTTACTCACCCCAGCAGCGTCAGCGACCGCCTGGATGTTCAGCGGCGCGCTGCGTGCGACTTCCCGAACTGGAGTCTGTGCGGTCTCGACATTGAGGTCCAAACTGGTTCACCTGGTTCTTGCTCGTTGCGTCCCCGAACCCCGTATCTCAGCGCTGCCCGGCGTGCAAACTAGTTTGCGTAAGATCAACATAGACTGAGAGATCTGCGGAGTCAAGTGGCAGTTCCGATCTCGCCTTCGTGCGCCCACGCGGCCGCCGCGCCGGCACATGGCAGCGTCCAGGTGATCGGTGACGCCGAAGTCAGATGGGATGAACATCCCGGGCGATCACGCTCACGATGAATGAGCCTCGCCTCCGTTGCGAGGTGCACCGTTGGTGATCTGCGCCGCAGCGCGCGCCACGCTGCTCACGGCGCCGAGACGGATGAACTGCGCTGTCGTTCACGGCACAGGGCCCAGGTCCCGACGCATCGAATCGATGCCTAGCCTGCCCGGCCGCCTCGAGCACGAGCGCCTGAACCAGCCTGCCTGTCGGTCCGGGCCACCGCAGCGGTACCCGTGCACGGAACGCCATTGCAGACGTCGCGCTCAACCCGATGGTCGAGCACAGCGCGTATTAGGCGCTATGCGGTGCTTGCCGGACTCAACTCGCAACCGTCCGCTCATGCCGATGAGCGCGACCGGGCCGCGTAGCCGCTCGGGCAGATGATCGCGGACGTTACGGATCTTGTGCGGCTGACAGCGGGCCATCACGGGGTGGTCGAAGACGTCCACCACCGCCCGGTGCAGCGCGTTCGACCCGTCCAGGCCCCGCTCCCGCAAGCCCACGCACAGCTCGGTGACCAGGGTCGTGTTCTCCGTGGAGCCCTCCACCAGCGCCAACGGGTGCTTGACACCGTGGATGTCGATGCCCAGGGCCACCACGCAGCACGACTCGGCGAAGTGCACCCCGTCGACCATGAGCGCGCAAGATCCACCCGGAATGGACGCTGCTCGGGGTCGCAGCGGCTGTCGGCATGACGGCGCTCATGGTCGGTGCGATCGATATGCACGCGAGAGCCGGCGACCTTGCGGGCGCAGCCCCAGCCGCCACCACGTGCGCCCTGGCGGTTGTTGCCGCTGTGCTGACGTGGCGCCGCTAGGACCTGGGAGATCCGCCCAGTCGTGTCCGGGACGCAGACACGCAGCCCGGAGCGCCCCGCCACGCCGAAGAGCAGCGGTGATGCTGGTGCTTGCCCGGGAGCGATGGGCCGGCTGGGTCCGCACCGTCGTCGTCGTGGTCGCCATCGCCGAAGCCGTAAACGTGGGTCGGGTTTGCTCGTCGGGCTGCTCGTCGGAGTGTTTGTCAGTCGTCGGCTGGCGGCTCTCGCAGAGAGTGGCCTCGTTGCAGAATCCAGGCGGGGACTCCGAGCGCCTACGTCAACTTCGAGACTGGCGCGCCACGAACTGATCTCGCTCCCGCGAACCGCCACAGGAGAGGTCGGGCTCGTCCTTCTCCTCCTGGGGACGGCGCTCGTCCTAATCGGCCGCTGCGGTGGACCGCCGTTTCTGCCGACGAGCGTGCTGCGGCGCCCCATCACTGGCAGGCGTGGGTTGCGGCCGCCACCATCCCCGCTGCCTACTTCGCCCTCTTTATCGCCATTCCGCCGATCCTCGCCGGCTGCCACGCAGCGACCATCGATCACGATCGGTGCGCTCCTGCCCCCCGCCGCCCTTCCCGGCGCGGCCGTCGGGCCGCTGGCGCGCACACCAGCCCTTGGCACCGCTCGATATTTGGCGCGAAGTGCTGCTGCCCGATCCGCGCGTCAACTGGCGGCAGGAATCGACTCGTCTGCGACTACGTGATGTCACGCCTCGGTCTTTTGGCGATAGAGCGCGGCGCCGGCTGTCGCTTCGTTGGCGGTCGCGCCGGGCGAGTAGGCCATCGATCGCTCGATAGCCAAGGTAGTGCGGCAGGCGTGGTGTGACAAAGCGGTCTCGCCCGCGTTCGGACTGGGGTCGTCCAGTGCGTTTTTCGCACCTGAATTGCGGCGTTCATCGAATTCCTGAGCCTGGTCACATCTCCTGGGAGAGCTTCCACATCTCGGTCGGACGAAGTAGGGCTGTACTCAGAGTGGCGGCGAGGTGACGTTGCGCGGCGGCGGCGGTGAGCCGTCCAAGGCGAACGCTGTCGGCGGCGCCCACCATCAGCCAGGTCAGCATCGCCAGGAACCACTCGGGGTCCACCTCGACACGAAAGAGCCCGCACTCCTGCCCGCGGCGAACGAGGTGGCGCAGCTTCTCGTCTGCCTGCGCGGTCTGGATCAGCAGCGAGGCTTCCACGTGCTCATCCAGCGGCTGCAAGCCAAGCAAGCCGGCCACTGATGCGAGGCGGGCCAGGGTCTCCACGACCCGGTTCAGCGCCTGCGTCGGCGTCCCATATTCAGGGGCGGCCGCGTCCACCGCTCGCACGTAGGCCTGTGCTGCCGCCTGGCACAGTTCGCCGATGAGTGCGGCGCGGGAGGGGAACCGTCGAAACAGCGTCGCTCTGCTAATGCCGGCGGCCTGGGCCAATTCCTGCATCGACGCTGCCGGCGCCAGGGCCAGGTGGCGCGCGACCGACGCCGCGATGTCATCGACAAATACAACATTGGGGGGCTCTGAACGGGGAGATTCAGGTGTGGACGGGGTGTTGGTCACCACTCGAGCGTAGCCGAGTGAGACGTTTGTGTCCCATGTGAAGTACCGTTGTAGCATGCTGACGACCGCCCTTCTCGCTACGATCGCCGGGTTGGCGGCGCTCGACTCCCTGAATCCGGCCACGATCGCCGGGGTGGCGCTGATCTTGCTGGCCCCGTTGCGCCGCCCCGGGATCACCGCGCTGGCCTACGTGGCCGGCGCCTACCTGGTGGTGCTCGCGGTGGGGACCGGGCTGTTCATCGGCAGCGACCAACTGGGTCAGGCGGTCCAGGGTGCGGCCGTGTGGGTGCGCCGCGGAGCGCTGCTGCTAGCCGCGCTCATCCTTCTCGTCAGCGCCGGTCGGCGACTGCGAACCAGCACGCGTGCGGCCGTGGTCCTGCCCCGCTGGTTCGGACCGTGGACCGCCCTTCCCCTGGGCGTGCTGGCCACCGGCGCGGATCTACCCAACGCGTTCCCCTACCTGATTGCCATCGAACGACTGAATGCCGCTGACGTGCCCACCGGCGCCGGCGTCACTGTCCTGACTCTGTACGCCCTCGTGTACTGCCTGCCATGCCTGCTGCTCCTCGTTGCGGGGCTGGTCTGGCGCGAACACATCACCGCCCCGCTACAGCGCGTGTACCAACGTCTCGGTGCCGAACGCGTCCAACGACGATCCCTGCCCGCCGCGATCGGACTGCTCGCGCTCGCCGTCGTGTTGGCTGTCCTGGCGCTCACCCAGTAGTTCCGGGCAGAGTTCGCCCCCGAAGAGCGGGCCGCGCAGTCGGACGGCAAGCGCTGGTTGCGGACCCGCGGCTTGATTGGCGTTATGCGGCGGACGGTGAGCGTCGCCTTCTGCCCGTACCGACGGTGGCATCATCGCCGCGAGGTCACTGGACTCCATCGACGAGTCCGTGAACCCAATCACCGACGAGATCGACGCGGAGATACCCGCAGGGCCGAGCGAATGCCATGTCGGCTAGCTCAGCAGGACGGTTTGGCCGGCTGGTTCGGCAGTCGCTGACCGTCTGGCACGGGAGCGAGGGTGCCGCCGGCGCGCTTCTCGGCGTCCGAGACCGCAACGGCGATGGCTTCGTGGATCCACGATGACCGACTCATCATTCGACCTGCTTGGCGGTCGTCGATGATGGCCTGCTCCATCGCGGCCCGCGTCGATGCGCGCAGCGAATGGTGCCGGTTGAGGCCGGCGGTCGCGGTGATGACGGCTCGCGGTGGTACGGCGAGCGCCGCGCGTCCCTGAGTGCCGCGCGCCACGTGGGCCTCGAGAACCCAGTGCAGCCACCGGATGAAGCCGGCCGGCGCGTCGGGGTGATGGTCGAGGTCGTACACGTAGGCGGCCCGTGCGCGCGCCCACATCTGCGGGTCCCACCACGCCCCGGTCGCTACTCGAGATTCGCTCATCAGTGATCGGCCTTCGCTAACACCCAGCTGCATTGACGGTTGGTTGCGACGGCCGAGCGCCGGAAGGAGCGGCCGGGGCCTTGTCTGTCCACAGCGCCCGCGCGCAGCCAAGGCCGTCCACAACGACGGCTGAGCGACACCACGGAACGACTCATTTCGGAAGCATAGGTCATGTCAGTTTGATCTATTCGATACCGAGGAGCAGCGATGAGCACTACTGCAGAAGCGCCGGTCTACGAGGTCGGGCGCGTGTACGAGGTCACGCCGGGCGACCTGCGGATCGGGACGAACGTGCGCAAGGACACCCGACCTGACGCGAAGGACTTCGCCGCCTCGGTCCGGGCACGCGGCGTGATCGTCGCGATCGACGCCCACGTCGACGAGCAGGGTGGCCTGCGTGTCCTGCGCGGTCAGCGACGGGCGCTGGTCGCCGCGCTGGTGGGCACCCCGTCCGGCACGGTCCCGGTCCGGGTCGTCGCGACCCCGGACGACGCGGACCGCATCACCGATCAGTTGGTGGAGAACCTTCACCGCGCCGACATGCACGAGCGCGAGGCCCGCGACGGCGTCGAGCAGCTCGCACTGCTGGGTGTGTCGGTCGCGCAGATCGTCAAGCGCACCTCCTTGCCCCGCCTGGTCGTGGACAACGCGTTGAGCGTCGCCGAGCACCAAGCCAGCAAGGAACGGATGGACGCCCACGGCATGACCCTGGAGCAAGCCGCGATCTTCGCCGAGTTCGAGGACGACCCCGACTCCGTCGCCGCGCTGGAGAGCGCGTGGGAGAGCCAGTGGGAGCGGCCCCGGCTGGCACACATCGCCCAGCGACTGCGCGACGAGCACACCGAACGCATCGCACTGCGCGCCGAGGTCGAGCGCTTGCGCGCCGACGGCGTGCCGGTCCTAGGTGACTGGTGTTCATTGGCTGTCTGAGGCGGCTTTGGCGGCCGCGGGTGGTCGTGAGCGCCGCGGAGCGGGGCTCGGGTGATGGTCGGATTCGCTCGGGTCGGGTCGGGTTGGAGGCGGTTCGGGGTCGGGTGGCCTCGATCTGGGCCCGTCAGGTGGCCGCTCAGCGACCTGGTGGGGTTCCCTTCCCCGTTCAGGCGATCGCGGCGGTCCATCCTGCGCTGGTGGTGTGGGTCAGGCCGAGGATGGCGAGTCGTTTGAGGTTGACGGCGGCGGCCAGCAACGAGAAGTCAGCTCCGACTTTCGTGGTGCCCCGGACCCGGGCTCGACGTCCGCCGTGTTTACGGGCCATCAGGTGCGCGATCTTGCGTTCGACCTTCGGGCGGGTCGCCCGGTACTCGTCCTTCCAGGCCGGGTCTCGTTGGGTGGTGCGGGCCCGGACCAGTTCTTGTTCGTAGCGGGTGGTGCGAATCGTGCGACCTGACGCTGAGACGGTGCACTGGGCGACCAACGGGCACGACCCGCAAACGGTCCCGAACGACGCGACCGCCCCACCACCCTTGACCTCCCGCAATGGGGCGACCGCCCCCGCCGGGCAGGTGACCGTGGCCGCGGCGGTGTCGATGACGAACTGGTCCTTCGGGAACCGCCCGGCCGGAGCCACCGGCGGTTGCACCTTGACCATCACCACCGCCCCAGCCCGTTCCAGCTCCGCCAACAACGCCCCGGCCCCATAGGCCGCATCCCCGTAGACCACCAACACGTCACCGCTATCGTCATCGCTGGTGTCGTCGTCGTCGTCACGGTCGTTGTCGTTGCGGTCGTCGTGGACGTGACCTGGGACGACGACCTGACTGACGCCCTCGACCGGATCGTCATCCTCGACTCGGGCGCCACCAGCATCGATCGGCACCTCGGCGTTGTCCTGCCCCTCGGTCGCGGGTGGGCTCAGTTCGGTCGTGAGCAGGTCGGTGGCCGGTTCGGCGTCGCCGGTGTTGCCGGCCGTGACGGTGGTAGCGGTGATGATCTCGGTGTCGGGGTCGATCGCGAGGTGACCCTTGTACCCGTCGAATCCGCGGGCCGCGGTCTCGTGCCCGTGCCGGGCCTGGGGGTCCACGGTGGAGATGACCCGGCCCTTCGCGACCCGCCGCGCGATCGCGAACACCCCGTCGGGAGATTCTTCAAGGTCCTGACCGACCAAGGTCGCCAGCAACGCACCCGCCTGCGTGAGCGCCTCTTCGAGTTTGCGTCCTTGCAGTACCCCCAGCATGGCCATCGCGTCCTTCGCCAACGTGTCCACCAGCTCAGCCCGGGCGACCTTGTCGTCCCACGCGCACACCGGCTTACCCGCCGACGCGTAGTCGTCGTCCCTGGTCGACACCGCCCGTAACTCGATCTCCAGGTCCGCGCCCGCCGCTTTGAGCAGGGCCCGGATCCCGGCCCGGACCAACGTGACCGTATCCATCGTGGCGACCGCGTCATACAACGGGGTCGAGTCCAGCACCCGCTTGCGCCCCACCAGGCCCGCCGACCTCGCCGCACCCAGGGTGGCCTTGAAGATCCGGTCCGGGTCTTTCGAGGCCGCCAACCGGGCCCGCATATCCACCAGCACCGTGTGGGAGAACGACGGGTAGTCGAACACCAGACCGCCCGCGGCGTACTTCCACCGGGCGTCGAACGCGAACCGGTCCACCGCCTCCCGGTCCGAGCAGCCCTCCACCCGTTGCAGCACCATCACGACCGCCACGATCATCGGCGGCACGCTGCGCCGCCCGACATCGGTGAACAGATCCGCGAACGCCTCATCCGGGAACAAGTTGAAGCACTCCCGGTGCAGCACCGCGTAGATCGAGTCCGCCCCGACCCGCCCCTCGCAGAACTCGACCGTCGTGCTCAGCAAGTCACCCTGTCGAGGTGCAAGACCTAACGTCATCAACCACTCCCGACCGCGGCGGACCAACCACCACAATCATCCCAACCGCCTCACACCGGGCCCGGCACCGCCACGCCAAAACCCCGACCACACAACCGCCCGCCCACGAACGAAAGACACCAGTCACCTAGACCCCGCCGACGTGCCCTCCGGCTTCCGGCGGCTGGCTTTCGAGGATCTGCGCGACCAGAACGGCCAAGCGGTCCCCGCCGAGGCGTGGGCAGGCACGCCCGGCGCGGCCGTCGTCGTCACCGTCGAGTGGCGGCACGACGACCCCGACGACGCCAGCCCCGACGACGGGGAGGACGACGACCAGGACTCGACCGAGCCCCGCAAGGTCTATGTGCCAGTGTGGGTATGCACCGACCCCGCAGGCGCCGGGCTGCATCACTACTGGGACGGCGCACCCCCACGAGACGCTCTGCCCGGCGCCGACAGCGACGACGAGCGCGCCGCCCGGGAGCAGGCCGAGCAGGTTCGCCGCGAGGCCGAGTCCGCCGAGCGGCGCCGGGTGCTGGCCAACAACGCCGCGTGGCGCTCCGCCGAGGTCGTGCGCCGCCAGTGGCTAGCCTCGCTCCTGGCCCGTCGCCAGGTCCCCAAGGGTGCCGAGATCCTCATCGCCCGCGCCGTGCCCGAGCGGCAGTACAGCCTGACGCACGCCCTGAGCAACGGGCACGACCTGCTCGGCGACCTGCTCGGCCTGCGCCCCGCCGACGGCGGCTACCAGTCCGGCGCACAGGTCGCAGCCCGCGTCCTGGCCCAGGCCACCACGCCCGCAGCCGCGACGATGCGCACCCTCGCCGCCGTCCTGGCCGCATGGGAGTCGCGCAGCGGCGTGCACACCTGGCGCAACCCCGGCGCGTACGACGCAGCGATCATGGCCGCGCTCATCAGCTGGGGCTACCCCGCCAGCGACGTCGAGCAGCTGCTGACCGCACCCGCCGAGAATGACGAGGCCGACGACGCCGTCGAGACGGACGACGTCGCGGCCGGCTAATCCACAGCCCCACAGATCACGACTGGTGGGAGTTGCCCCGGTGGACAACTCCCACCAGTCGAATAGATCAAATAGATTGATCTCGTCAGGGCAACCACCCAGGAAGGGACACCGTCATGGCCCACGAGATCGAGACCCACGGCCGCCAGGCCGCCGCCCTGTTCGCCCGCACCGACCCGTGGCACCGCCTCGGCACCACCGTCGCCGGCGAGGCATTCACCGCCGAGGACGCGATGACCCTCGGACACCTGGGCGGGTGGCAGGTTCGCAAGGTCCCGCTGACCGCCGCCGAGGTCGGCGCCGATGGCGTGACCACCCTGGACGTGCCCGGCTTCGCCACCGTGCGGACCAACCCGTTCACCGGCGCCCCCGAAGCGCTCGGCGTCGTCGGCGCCGGGTACACCCCGCTGCAGAACGAGGAGCACGCGGAGTTCCTCAACACCCTGGCCGACGCGTCCGGCGCGGTCTTCGACACCGCCGGATCGCTGCGCGGCGGCCGTCAGGTCTTCGTCACCATGCGCTTGCCGCAGCACCTGACCATCGGCGGCACCGACCGCGTCGACCTCAACATCGCCGCCCTCAACAGCCACGACGGCACCAGCGCCTTCCGCGTCCTGGTGACCCCGGTCCGCGTCGTGTGCGCGAACACCCAGAGCGCCGCCCTGCGCGACCATGTGTCGTCCTGGTCGATCCGCCACACCCGCAATGCCAAGGCCGCCGTGCAAGCTGCCCGCGACTCGCTCGGTCTGACGTTCGCGTACGTCGAGGCCTTCCAGGCCGAGGCCGAACGGTTGATCAACACCACGACGACGGACTCGCAGTTCTTCGACCTGGTCGCAGACCTGTTCCCCGCCCCGGCCGCCGACGCACCCACCCGCGTGCGACACACCCACACTCAGCGCCAGCAGACCCTGGCCCACCTGTGGCACGACGCCGACACCCAGACCGGCATCCGTGGCACGGCGTGGGGCGCCTACCAAGCAGTGGCCGAGTACGTCGACCACTTCGCCCCGGTGCGCACCCGGCACGACCCCGCCGCCGCACGCGCGGTGCGGCTGCTGACCACCGAGGAGCCCGCCCGACTCAAGGCCCGCGCCTGGGCCGCGCTCTCCCCAGCCTGATCGACCCCGACCGCGCCCGGCACACTTCCCCGGTGCCGGGCGCGGTCGCGCGTCACCACAGCGACGGCTGCTCACCGAACACCCGCCGCAGCCGCACCAGGTCGGCCGCCACCAGCGCCGGATCTGTGCGGGCCAGGTCCCGCAGTTCGCGCGCCCGACGACGAGACCCGCGCACGTCACCCAGTGGCGAGCCGGTCACGTCTCGACGCGCCGCCCACTCCCGGCGGTTCTCCACGTACGACGAGGCGACCACGTGCCCCGGCCCCACCCGCTGGCACAACGGGTTGTCGCACCGGTGCCCGAGCACCTCGACCGCCGCCAGCGCCGCCACACCGTTCGCCAGCGCGAACGCGAACCGATGCGCCACGAGTACCCACCCCCGCGCCAGCCAGAACCGGCCGTGCCCCCGCCCGCTCACCGCGCCGGTCCACCACTGGCACCCGCTTCCGTCGACCTGAACCACCTTCGCCCGGTACCGCGCGACGACCTCAGGTGACGCGCACCCGACCGCGAGCGCCGCCGATCCGGCCTCACCGAGCCGCACGGTCACCACCCGAACCACCGTCGCCCGCCACAGCGTCCCGAGCACCCTCGGTGGTCGCGTCCGCGCTCGTCGTCCGAGTCCCCCGCACGGGCGCTGGGACGGCCGCCGGCTGCGACACCTGCCGAAGTCGCGCTGCCTCGCGCACGGTCAGCAGTTCCGCGCCGCCGCACCACTCGACCGCCTCCGTCAGGTTCAGTCCTTCCCGCTCGGTCAGCTTGACGAGCGCCGCCCCGGCTCGTGCCTCGCACACCGAGACGACCGCGTCGCGCTCGGCCAGCGCCGTGATGACTTCCACTCCCAGCGCGTCGCGTCGACGCTCCTGCTCCGCCCGCCTCGCTCGCATCCGCGCCTGCGCGTCGAGCGCCGTGCGCCGCGCCCGCTGCCTCGCCGTCTGATCCGCCATCGCAGCTCCCCTTCTCGTTTGACCTCACCTCCGAAGGCCGACCCGAACCCCCACGCGCTCACCACGCAGCCCACGCAATGCCGACGTCGTCCCCCTCCACGACGACGACCGACCACAGCGCCGCTTCGACACGCCCCAAAAACCCCCAAGCACTGCCCCACACACCTCTTGCATTGCCGGATCGAAAGCGGTCAATCCACTTGAAGTTGACCGACCGCCGGGGCCGGTGCGGTCGCCTTCGGGAGGTGTGACGATGTCGATCCACAAGCTGACGGCCGGGAGCGGGTACGACTACCTGACTCGCCAGGTCGCGGCCCAGGATGCGACCGAGAAGGGCCACACCAGTCTGGCGTCCTACTACGCAGCCAAGGGCGAGACCCCGGGCACGTGGATCGGGTCGGGCCTGGTCGGCATCGACGAGCTGAATGAGGGAAATGAGGTCACCGCCGAGCAGATGCGCAACCTGTTCGGCTCGGGCAAGCACCCCCTGGCAGAGCAACTGCGCGCCGCCGCCGCCGAGGCGGGGCTCAGCGAGCGGGAGCAGGAAACCGCCACGTGGCTGGGCACCCCGTTTCGGGTCTACGCGAACGACACGTCGGCGTTCCGCATCCGGGTGGCGAAGGAGGTCGCCGCGCTCAATGCCAGCCGCGGGCAGCGGTCCGCGGACCCGGTGCCACTGGTCGACCGGGCGCGCATCCGGACCCAGGTCGCGGCCGAACTGTTCCGCGAGGAGCACGGCCGCGAGCCCGCCGACGCCCGGGAGCTTGCGGCCACGATCGCCAAGCACTCCCGCCCGCGCACCAACGCCGTGGCCGGGTACGACTTGACGTTCTCCCCGGTCAAGAGCGTGAGCACGCTGTGGGCGATCGCCGACCGACCGATCGCCGCCGCGATCGAGCGGGCCCACGCGGCGGCGGTCAAGGACGCGCTGGCGTTCCTGGAGAACACGGCGCTGTTTACCCGTGAGGGCACCAACGGTGTGCGGCAGGTCGAGACCCGCGGCCTGATCGCGACCGCGTTCACGCACCGTGATAGCCGTGCCGGTGACCCCGACCTGCACACCCACGTCGCGGTCGCGAACAAGGTCCAGACCCGCGACAAGGGTCGATGGCTGGCCATCGATGGGCGACTGATCTTCGCCGCTACCGTCACGGCGTCCGAGACCTACAACACCGCGCTCGAGCGGCACCTCACCGACACCCTCGGCGTGCGATTCGAGGCCCGCGCAGGCGACGACCCACGCAAGCGCCCGGTCCGCGAGATCGTCGGCGTCGACCCCGCGCTGGCTTCCCGGTGGTCCGCCCGACGAGCCAGCATCGAGGTCCGCCGCGCGGAGTTGGCCGGCACCTTCCAGGCCACCCACGGGCGCCCGCCAACACCGGTGGAGTCCGTGCAGCTGGCCCAGCAGGCGACGTTGGAGACCCGGCAGGGCAAGCATGAACCGCGCAGTCTCGCCGAGCAGCACGCCACCTGGGCGGCCCAGGCGCGGGGTGTCCTGGGCGGCGAGCGTGGGCTGCAGGCGATGCTGCGCCGGGTCCTGCGCCCGGCCGATGTCCCGGCCCGTCGGGTCGACGCGGCGTGGGTGCGCGAGACCGCCGCCGTCATCCAGAACACGCTCCAGGCGCACCGCTCCTACTGGCAGCGGTGGCACGTCGAGGCCGAGGCCCAGCGCCGGGTCCGCGGCGTCGACGTGCGCACGCGCGACGTCGAGCGGGTCGTGGGGCTTCTGGTCGACGAAGTCCTGACCCGCAGGTCGGTGCCACTCACCCGCTCCGAGCGGGACATAGACACCCCGGACCCGCTGCGCCGCAGCGACGGCGCGAGCGTGTACACGGTCGCCGGATCGACCCTGTTCACCTCCCCCGACCTGCTCGCGGCAGAGGCGCGCATCGTCGCCCACGCAGGCCAGCACGACGGCACCCGCGCCACCACCATCGCCGTCGGGCAGGCACTCAGCCAGTCAGCCGCGGACGGCCTGCCCCTCAACGCCGGGCAGGCGGCCCTGGTCACACAGATGGCCACCTCCGGCGCTCGGGTACAGCTCGCGATAGCCCCGGCCGGAGCGGGCAAGACGACCGCGATGCGCGCCCTGACCGCCGCGTGGACGGCCGGCGGAGGCGACGTCGTCGGTCTGGCGCCGTCCGCCACCGCCGCCACGGTCCTGGGCGAGGCCATCGCCGCCCGCACCGACACCATGGCCAAACTCCTGTGGCACCTGGACCACGACCCGGAGCACCTGCCCGGCTGGGCGCGGCGCATCGGCCCGGCGAGCCTGGTCGTCGTGGACGAGGCAGGCATGGCCGACACCCTCTCCCTGGACCGCCTGATCGAGTTCGTCACCGCACGCGGCGGGTCGGTGCGCCTGGTCGGCGACGACCAACAACTGTCCGCCATCGGCGCGGGCGGGGTGCTGCGCGACGTACGCGCCACCCACGGCGCCCTACACCTGACCGAACTGATGCGCTTCGCCGACTCGGCCGAGGGCGCCGCCTCCCTGGCCCTGCGCGACGGACTGCCCGAGTCCCTCGGCTACTACCTCGACGCCCACCGGATCCACGTCGGTGACCTCACCACCCTGACCGACGACGTCTTCGACGCCTGGCGCACCGACCTCGCCAACGGCCGCGACGCGCTCATGCTCGCCCCAACCCGCGAGCTCGTCGGCGAGCTCAACGACCGCGCCCGCGCCCACCGGCTCGACGGCCAAACCCCGCAGCGCACCGCGGCCCTGGCCGACGGGTCGACCGCCTCGTCCGGCGACACCGTCATCACCCGGGCCAACAACCGCCAGCTGCGCGTCACCGGCACCGACTGGGTCAAGAACGGCGACCGGTGGTCCGTCACCACCGTCCACCCCACCGGGGCACTGACCGTCCGGCACACCACCAGCGGCTGCAGCGTCGACCTGCCGGCCGACTACGTGCGCACCTCGGTCGGCCTCGGCTACGCCACCACGATCCACACCGCTCAGGGCGTCACAGCGGACACCAGCCACACCCTGCTGACCGGGACCGAGTCCCGGCAGCTCGCCTACACCGCGGTCACGCGCGGCAAGGCCGCCAACCACCTCTACCTGGAGGTCGTCGGCGACGGCGACGAGCACAACGTCATCCGCCCCGAGTACGTCCACCCGCTCACCGCGACCGACCTTCTCGAGCGGATCCTGGCCCGCGACGAGTCCGCCCAGTCCGCGCACACCACCCGCAGCGTCGCCGACGACCCCACGACCCTGCTCGGCCAGGCGGCGGCCCGGTACGTCGACTCCCTGTACGTCGGCGCCGAGCAACTGCTCGGACCCCAGCAAGTCGCCCGCCTCGACCGCGCCGCAGATCTCGTCGTGCCCGAGCTGACCCAGGCCCCCGCGTGGCCGACCCTGCGAGCCCACCTGCTCCTGCTTGCCGCAAAAGAGGGCGACCCCGTCGCGCACCTGCGCGCCGCCGCAGGTGCGCGCGAACTGGACACCGCCGACGACGTCGCCGCCGTGCTCGACTGGCGACTGGACGACACCGGCCTGCGCAACGCCGGCACCGGACCACTGCCCTGGCTACCCGGCATCCCCGCAGCACTGGGCGAGGACCCCCAGTGGGGCCCGTACCTGGCAGCCCGCGCCGCACAGGTACGCGACCTCACCCAGCAAGTCACCGAGCAGGTGCAATCTGACGAATCGATGCCGCAGTGGGCCCGCACCGGCCAGCGCCGCCCCGACAACGAACTACTCGTTCAAGTCTCCGTATGGCGCGCGGCCACCGGGGTGCCGGACAGCGACCGGCGCCCCACCGGCGCTCCCCAGCTCGGCAAGGCCGCCGCCCGATACCAGCAGGCGCTCGACACCCGCCTCGACCGCAACCACACCCCGGCCCTCGCCGAGTGGCAGCCCCTACTCGACCGTGCCCTCACTCTCGCCACGCGGGACCCGTTCGTGCCCGTGCTCGCCGAGCGACTTTCGGCGCTGTCACGTGCCGGCCTCGACGCGCCGCAGGTCCTGCGCAACGCCCTGGCCGACGGCGACCTTCCCGACGACCACGCAGCAGCGGCCCTCTGGTGGCGCATCACCGGGCGCCTGTCCCCCGCGGTCGCCACACAGGCCGAGTCCGACCACCACCTCACCACCGCGTGGACTCCCCGCCTCGCCAACCTCGTCGGCCAGGACACCGCCGACATGCTTCAGGCCAGCCCGTGGTGGCCAGCGCTGATCACCACCGTCGACCACGCCATCGCCCGCGGCTCCACCATCGAGAGCCTGCTCGCCTCTCCGATCGCCTACGACGACGACCCGTGCCAGGCACTCGTCTGGCGGATCTCCATCCTGACCGACTCCGCCGCAGACGACCCCGAGCGATACACGCACGGCTTCGCAACTGGTGGCGACGAGGTTGACCCGTTCGGGCAGGACGACCCGCAGCACCAGCTCGGCGCCCCCACCGACGACGAATGGCAACACCTGTTCCCCGCAGTCGACCAAACCCACGAGGACCCATTCACGCCCGAGCCGGACGAACCCGCGGCGACGGATCCCTTCGATGACCCTGCTTTCGTCGAGGCCTTCCTCACCCTCGCGGCGGCCGCGCGGGCCCACGCCACTACCTTGCCGCCTACCGACCAAATGGTCGACGCGCAGGCTGCGCGCGAGTTCGACGCCGCCATGGCACCCGTGAGCCCGGCCCGCATCCTCGAGCTCAACCGGCTGGCCACCGACTTCTACGTGCGCCAATTCCCCGACTCCTGGGCGCAGCGCTACCTGCTCGAACGGCTGCGCACCGACCTCACCGGCGACCGGTACGTGCTGCCCGGGTACGCATCCGCGGGTTGGACCCGACTTGTCGACCACCTGCGCCGCCAGGGCGTCACCGACTTGGAGCTCACCGAGTCCGGCCTGGCAAGCGTCGCTCGAACCGGTCGCCTCATCGACCGCTTCCGCGACCGCCTGGTCTTCCCGATCACCCGCCTCGCCGCCGACGGCCAGCTCGAACCCCTCGGCTTCGTCGCCCGCCGCCACCCCGACGCGAACGACCAGACCGGCGGGCCCAAGTACCTGAACACCCCGAATACGGTGCTGTTCCAAAAAGGCGCGCAGCTGTTCACGGCCAGAAGCGACCTGTCTCCCGGCGCCACGCCGATCCTTGTCGAGGGTCCCCTGGATGCACTGGCCGTCACTCTGGCCGGTCAAGGACGCTACGTCGGGATGGCACCCCTGGGCACCTCGCTCACCGAGGACCAGGCCGCACATCTCGCCGCGACAACAGTCCGCACAGGCGCCTCGCCGATCGTCGCGACTGACGCAGACCTTGCCGGGCAGGTCGCCGCGCAGCGTCACTACTGGCTCCTCGCCCAGCACGCCCTCACACCCACGACCATCTGCCTGCGTCCGGGAAGCGACCCAGCCAGCATTCTGGAAGACGTCGGCCCAAATGGTCTTCTAGCAATACTTCTCGACGACGTGCCCCTGGCCGACACTCTCGTGCGCGAGCGACTGGACCACCTGTCCGGGCTGGACGTAGCGCGCGAGGTCGCGCCGGTTCTTGCCGCTGCTGCACCGGCGACGTGGGACGAAGGAATGGCAATCATCAGCGAGTGGACCGGCGTGCCCATGGTGACCGTGCGTCGAACGCTCGCACGAGCGATACAGAGCTGGGACCGCGATCCGCGCGCGGTCGTCGCTGCGCGTGTCGGCGAACTGAGCGTTGTCCGGGCTCGCGTAGCCGGCACAAATGAAGGTGAAGAGGTTCTCACACGGCCAACTCAGTCCCCGAGGATCGCACCGGTGCCGTCGTCGACATACCCAGGCTCCGGTGCGCCTCGCCGCTAGATCAGCCCGGTTCCTCCACGAGCGTCCAGATGCGCTTGAGCGGGAGGTACCAGAGGAACCGACATGACCGCTCCCAAGTTCAGCATCCCGACGACGGACTCCCTGGTCGGACCGGCACTGGTCGGCGGGACGCCCGTGTCGCCATCCGGTGGCGAACCGTTGGCTCCCGCGCCCACCACTCGACGCAAGCGCCGTTGGTGGATTCCGGTCGCGATTATCGGTGGGTTCGTGTTCGGGCTCGCTGCCGGGGGCGGCGCCGCCGACCCCACGGCATCGACGGAGTACACGGATCTCTCCGCGAAACTGAAGGTAGCTGAGAGCGCGACGGGTACTGCCAACGACCGCGCAGATGCCGCAGAGGCCACCGCGGTCAAGAACGCCGCGGCGCTCGACACCCGCGGAAAGGACCTCGACACTCGGTCTGCCGAGCTCGACACGCGTCAGGCCGGTCTTGAGACCCGCGAAGGGGCCGTCACATCGACCGAGCAGGCCATCGCCGCCCGCCAGATCAACAACGGGACGTGGACCGTCGGGACTGACATCGAGCCAGGCACCTACCGGACCGCAGAGGCGGTCACCTCGATGTGCTACTGGGCAATCCTGCGCACCGGCACCAACGGTGGCGACATCGTGAGAACGACCTCCCCAAGGGAGGGTTCCCGTCGGTCACTCTGAGCGCCGGGCAGGACTTCGAGAACTCCTGCGGCGTTTGGAACAAGAAGTAACCCGCAACTCCCCTGCCGCTAGGCCCCGCACGCCAACCCGATCGGCGTCGGGCCCACGCGTCCGTCAATCGAGGAGCTCGCCGGTGTCCAGGCCCCCGCCGTCGACCAGGTGGAGGTCTGGACGGGTCGTCGCGCGCTCCCGCACCCGAATGTCATTGAGAGGGCCCGCGGTCGAGTCCTCAGACGGCGGCGCGAGATCGTCAATGTCGGAAAGGTAGGTCGCTGCTCGGCCGACGCTCGCCTCGTCGGCGACATACCTGGTGTGCCGGCCGGCGCCCGGCCAGGGCTGGTGGCCACCGTCTTGGCAGTGCTGGCGAACACGCTGCCGCATCCGGTCGGTGAAGGCTGGCACCGCGTACCGGTGCCACTCCTCAAGGACGTCGGCGGTCAGGGCGAGACCGGCTCGTCGGCGCAGGTCCGCAAGGACGGCGAGCTCGTGAACCAGGTGCGGGTGGCGAGGCCAGCACGACGGAACCATCACGTCGGCGTCCCACACGTACTCGTGGTTGAGCCAGGTGACGACCTGCTCGAGCCACTGCCAGATCTCGGCACGCAATTGAGGGTCGACGCAGGTGGCCGGGTCCCACGGGCGGGCGAGGAGGCGCGGATCTCCCAGTGCGTTCTGCTGCTGGAGCGTCCCTCCGCCTGCGGCCAACTCGAGTTCGGAGTAGGCATGCTCCACCCGACGGCCAGCCCGCGGGAAGGCACTGATCATTGCTTGGGCCGCACGGTTCGACACAGGAATGGTCGCCTCGTCACTCACGGTCGAGTGTCCCCGGCCCCATCGACGAGGCCGCTGCGCCGCGCCGCGGCGAGTGCTTCCAGGGCGCGCGCCTGAGGGGTGATCTGGTCCCGGTGGCGGCCGGCTACCTCCGCGCGCAGGGCGTCCTTGCCTGCGAGCAGTTGCCTGCCTGCCTTGCCGTCGATGCATCGGTGCAGCTGAGCGATGATCGGCGCGCCGTTCTCCGCCAGCACCAGAGCGTGGCGCTCCTTAAGTTGACGGATCTCGGCCGGGGCCAGGATGGCGATGTCCTCACCGGACGTCTGCCGTCCGCCCATGCGTCCGCTATTCCAGCTCGTGCGCGCGACCCGTACCTGGCCGAGCAGGTCGGAGACCTCCTTATTGAACGCGACGTCCTTGGATCCGCCGAAGACGATCAGGTTGTTGGTCAACCCGAGCAGGGTGCGGGCCTCCTGTTCACCGAAGACGGCGGCCAGTTGTGGCCAGGCTTGGGCTGCCCAGATGAAGCTGATGCCGAGGGCGCGTTCGTTGGCCATGCGGGTGCGCAAGCTCGGCAGCGGTGCGGTCGAGGGCAACTCGTCCAGCACGGCGTGGAACGGTGGGCACAGGCGCCCCCACAGACTGGCGTTGGCCACCTCCAGGGCAGTGTCGAGAACATGCTCGGCAAAGGCGGTCATCAGCGGGGATGCGGAGGCGTAGGGGTCTTCGCGACCCAGCAAGTAGATCGTGCCGCGCGCGGCGATGACGTCTGCGATCGCGGTGGATGGGCGACCGGGGCCCGGCACGCACCGGCGACGGATCTCGTCCTGGAAGAACAGAGACATTGCCTGCTGGACGGTGGTGACGGTATTGCCTGCGGTGCGGTCATCGCCGTGCAGGGCGCCGTGCATCAGGCCGTCCCAGAAGGACGCCGCATGGGGATGCTCGCGCAGAATCTCGATCGCCTGGGTGGCCGCCATGGGCCGGGCTACCCAGCGCAACACGTCGTCGAGGCTGCCCCCGGTGAGCGCCGCGGCGTGGAAGAAGCCCTGGAGGACCTTCGCTGCCTCGGCGGCGTAGAACCGGGCGGCGGCGTCGCCGTGGCCGCCTGCCACCGCGCCCTTGACCGTCCCTGCAGTAAATGCCTTGGCGCGGCGCTCGGCCACGAGCGGGTCGACGCAGCCGCGAATCGGGTCCCACACCACCTCTGGTAGACCGGGTACAAGGCCGAACGGGTCAAGGACCACGCAGGGGCGGCTGCCGGTGGACCGCGGACCGAACGACAGCAAGAGGTCGTCGACCTTCGTGAGGGTCACCATCGCGGCGCCGGGAGCGTCGAGTAGCGCCGGAACGAGCAGGTCCAAGGTCTTGCCCGAACCTTGCGGGCCGATCACGCCAGCGGTGCGGTCCCACGGCACCCACAGCTCGCCGCCGCGAGGCTCGATCGCCCGGCCGAGTTTCCAGCCGACGTCGGCCGGCCGCATGTGCCGCAGGCGACGGGTCATCGCCGACCGCCGTGAGGAGCGCCATAGAGGTCTGGGCGGATCACCTTGGCGTGCCGACGCAAGCGCGTCCGGCCGAGCAGCGCCTCGGCCTGCGCGGCGGTCGCCATGCCGCGCAGGCGGGCGGGTCCCCAGCGGTCGAGCCCGAACTTCACGGCCCATCCGATCACTGAGATGACGAGCAGTTGCACAATCCCGACAGACGTCCACAAGAGCCCTACTGGTGCCGGGTGAATCACGGCAGGCAAGCCCGCGTCGGCCTGCCCGCTGAGCAGCGGGCCCAACGTGGTGAACAACGCCACGCGGTCGACGAAGACCCACCCGTTTCCGGCTACGAGGTTCGCGAGCGACCGCCCCGCCTGCAAGCCCAGGACGAGGGCCAGTAGTACTGCCAGCAAGGTCCCGACCGGAATCTCCCAGGTGAACGGGTACGGCGTCGTGCGACGTGATCTCTGCATCTGTCACCTCCGCCTCCCGAAGGCTGCACGGGGGTGGTCGGTGCTCACGAGGCGCCGGGGTGGGCTTCCCGTATTGCACGATCCGACGCACCAGTCCTTGTCACCCGGGACCGGTGCCTCGAGGACCACGACGACGACGACCCGGCGACAGAAACCGATTACGCGCAGCCCGGGACCGATGTCATCTCAAGTCAGGCCACACAGCCGGAACGGCGCCAGGTCTTCGCAAAATGCGACGATCACGTCCACCCGGTCGGTGCCCGACGGTGAGCCGGACGCAGCCTCGATGTCGTATTGCTCATCGAGTTGCGCGAGCGCCTCGGGTCGGGAAGCTACCCGGCACTGCGAGGAACTCACGCCTTGCGCTGGGCCGCCAGGTGAGCCCGCACATCGGCGACCTCGCTCACATCCTCCGGGTTGGCCTGCTTCGCGTCATGGATCGAGACGACCTCGCCCTACAGCCACGTCTCGACGGCTGGGTCCCGGGCGAACGGCGCGCGCGTACCGTCGTACGACCTCGCTCTCGTTCGCGTACTGAACCGACAGCACCCGCTCGCGCACCGCCTTCCTGATCGCCGGCCGAGTCGTTCGGTGCCGACTCCCCGGACGACTACACAACGCGTCTGACTTGCGGGATGGGCGCGTGGATGCGCTTGGAGGTGCCGGTGGACGTTCGGAGGGTCTCACCACGATCGACGTCGCACCCGTGTGTCCCTGCCCTAGTGGCTCGGTCGGCGAGTGTCGTCAGTGGCGACGCAGGATTCTCAGATCCGTGTGGCGAACACGGCTGCAGCCCGGCGCACGCTCTCGTTAGTTGCCGCGCGGGCGAGGTATGTCGTGAGGTCTTGGTAGTGCCGGTGCTGATACTGGGTGAATCGGATTCCTCGCGAAGAACTGCCCCAGTTGCGACGCTGCAGGCGTGCGAGACCGATCACGGCCACGTTGAGGGCGCTGGCCTCGACATCACGTGCCCGGCGCCGGCCTCGTGCAGCAGTCTCGCTGTGGCGTGCTGGGTGTGTAGTGCATCGAGGGTGAAGATCATGCGGGACGGGTCGTGCCCGGCGGTACGCAGGTCGTCCAGGAGCGTGGTGACCATGGGGATCTCGTTGGTCTTGCCGGGGATCTCGCGTTGGGCGAGCACGACGGGCGTGTGGTGGGTCGCGGCGGACAGCAGGTGCGGGGCGGTGCAGCCAGCGATCCGGGCACCGCGCACCGCCTTGCCGTCGATCGCTACGGCCAGTTCAGGGCCAGTCCCTCTCGGCGGTCACGAGGCTCGCGGTCCAGGTGGCGAGCACGGCCTCGAACGCCCCGTTGTCCATCCGGGTCGCGATCCGGCGCAGCGTGGCTTCGCTCGGCGCCCCGACCGCCCCGGTCAGCGGGTCCGGGACCGCTCCCAGCCTCATCAGCAGGCACGCCGAGGCCGCCGAGGCCCACTGCGCCGCGGCCCGAACGACCCGAATCCCGCGCAGGTGAACGACATCACGAGCACGCCGAGCACGTAGGCCATCGGGTGGCGGCGGCCACCGTCGCGGCGTGGATCAGGAACCGAGCGCAGCGCGTGGAGCAGATCACCAGCCTGATCGGCTGATACCTCCCGAGGGCGCACCGGGGTAAGGGAAGATAGATACACGGGCGCCGCTCCTGCCGACGATGCTTGGCCTTGACACCGTCATCATCGGTGGAGTCGCGTCCGCCCTCCCGAATGCCGCTAAACCGGGAGCGTCTATAACAGTTCAGTCAAACCGAGCATGCCCCCACATATCGCCGATGTGACAGGCCCCTGACTCCCTGACAGACTTATGCAGCGCGGTACTCAGGCTGCGATACCTTCACCGAAATGTCGATTATTGCTATAATTGGACGCAGATGGGTCTTACCGCACACCAGGCGAAGTATTACGCCCACGAGCTTCAGCGTTCTTACGCGAACGACCACGTCGGCAAACTTGCGGGCCTTCTCTTCGATGCCCAGGTTGAACCAAAGCCGCATCAGATCGATGCGGCTCTCTTTGCCCTCCAGACGCCATACTTGAACGGAGTCATCCTCGCCGACGAGGTCGGGCTGGGGAAGACGATCGAAGCAGGCATCGTCATCACGCAGTACTGGGCGGAGCGCAAGCGCCGGGTCCTGATCATCGCGCCGTCGAGCCTCCGGCAGCAGTGGCAGCAGGAACTCCACGAGAAGTTCCTGATCCCGAGCCAGTTGCTCGACCCGAAGCTCAAGGACGAGCAGCTCGCACGCACGGCGCAGCAGGGCGCCGAGGTGTTGATCTGCTCCTACGAGTTCGCGCTGCGCCACGAGACTAGCCTGCTGCGCCAGTGGGATCTCGTCATCTGCGACGAAGCCCATCGGCTGCGCAACTTCTACACGGGGCGCAACAAAGCCCCCGAGGCCATCAGCCACATCGTCCGCGAAGCGCACAAGACGATCCTGCTCACCGCTACTCCGCTGCAGAACCGCCTCGAAGAGCTCTACGGCCTCGTCAGCGTGTTCCAGCCCGACTACTTCTACTCGCTCGACGCCTTCCGCGAGCGCTACGTCAAGGCTAAGGGTCTCGGCGACAACGACGACCTAGTCGAGCGGGTCGCAGGCATCAGCAAGCGCACGCTCCGACGCGATGCCGAGAAGTACATCCACTTCACCAAGCGCATGCCTCTGACCGTCGAGTTCATGCCGAGCCCGGCAGAGATCGAGCTCTACGACAAGGTCAACGACTACCTGCAGCGCGACGAACTCTATGCATTCTCCAACTCCCAGCGTCACCTCACCGCACTGATTCTGCGCAAGCGCCTCGGCTCCAGTACCTACGCGGTCTCCAGCACACTTGGACGGATCGCAGACCGCCTTGAGGCTGAGGTCGGAGCGGGCACCCGCCGTGACAGCCGTGGCGGCTTCATTCTTGCTGACTTCGCCGAAGATGAACTGACCGACGAAGAGCTCGAATCGCTCGAGGAGGGGGTAGCGCCGGCCACCGAGTTCGGTCCTGGCGCCGGCGAGAAGCTCGGCAACGAAACCCGTGAAGCGATGCGCGCCGAGGTCGACGAACTCCGCAGCTACGCCGATCTGGCCCGGTCGATCACGGTTAACCAGAAGGCTGTGAAGCTCGGTGAAGCGCTGGACAAGGGCTTCGACCGCTTGAAAGAACTCGGGGCTCCGCAGAAGGCGATCATCTTCACCGACTCCACCAAGACGCAGGAGTACATCGCCCGCACGCTCACTGAGGGCGGACGAGGTGAGGGCCTCGTGCTGTTCAACGGCAACAACAGCTCGCCAGCGGCCAACGAAATCTACCGCGATTGGCTCGAAGCCAACAAGGACGGCGACGTCATCACCGGCATTCCATCCGCCGATCGCCGCAAGGCACTCGTGGACTACTTCCGCGACCGCGGCAAGGTCATGATCGCTACCGAAGCCGCTGCCGAAGGTATCAACCTCCAGTTCTGCTCGATGCTCGTCAACTACGACCTCCCGTGGAACCCGCAACGCGTCGAGCAGCGGATCGGTCGCATTCACCGCTTCGGCCAGAAGTTTGACGTGGTCGTTGCCAACTTCTCAAACAAGGGCAACGCTGCCGAGGCCCGCATCCTCGAACTGCTCGCCAACAAGTTCCACCTGTTCAAGGGCGTGTTCGGTGCCTCTGACGAGGTCCTCGGCTCCATCGAGGACGGCTTCGACTTCGAGAAGACCATCAACCGCATCCTCAGCGACTCCCGCAGCGACGCCGACATCAACCGCGCGTTCGAGGACCTAGAGAAGACCTACGCCACCGAGATCAGCTCGGGGATGGCAGCGGCCAAGGCCAAAGTCTTTGACAACCTCGACCCCAACGTCCAAGACCGCCTTAAGTCCTACGACGCGCAGTCCGGCGAGGTGCTCAACAAGTTCGAACGCCTGCTGCTCGCCATCACCAAGCGCCAACTGGCTGATCACGCCGACTTCGAGGGCGATGGGCGCCACTTTGTGCTCCGTGACTCACCTGTTAACGACGCACCGACGGGCCGCTACTACTTCAAGTCCGAGCCGCTCGATAACGCTCACCAGTACCGGTTCTCCGGGCCGCTGGCGGGCCACGTCGTCGCATCCGCCAAGACCGGCGACACTCCGGCGAAAGAGCTCACGTTTAGCCTGGGCCGGTCGGAGCGTGCCACCACCGCAGTCAAGGAGCTTGCAGGCCAGTCGGGCGAACTCACGGTCAAGGTCGTCACCTTCAGCATGAAGGCGAAGAACGACGACATCAGCGAGTCCTACATGCTCGCCGGTGGCCTAACCGACGACGGCCAATGGCTTGATCACGAATACGCAGCCGACATCCTCGACTTGGTCTGCACCGACGAAGGTGCTGAGGTCACGGTCGAAGACGTGAAGTTCGATCGGCACCTCGCCGAGCGCCGCTCCCACCTGGAGCGCGAAGTCCAAGGCCGCAATTCCCGCTACTACGACCAGCAGGAAGAGCTGCTGTACCGCAATCAGCAGGACCGACGAGCCGAGTCTGAGGGCAAGATTCGCGAGTACAAGGCCAAAGAGAAGGAAGCCCGCAAGGGCGCGCGGGGCATCGACGATCCCATGCAGCAGCTCAAGTTCAAGAAAGAAGCCCGCAAGTGGGCAGATCGAGCTGAGGAAGAGGACGAAGAGGCTCGCGTGGCGCGCAAGAAGATGCGCGAAGAAGCTGACCACTACCTCGAGTTGATTGAGCAGGCACTCAAGGGAACGCAGGCCGTCGAGCACCTATTCAGCATCCGTTGGAAGGTGGTCACTTGATGAGCACCGCCGCCGCCGCGACCACACTGACTATCAACCCATCAAGGATAACCCGAGGACCAAACCAATGAGCAACGACGAACTACAGGACATCTACGAAACGCTGAGCGGAACGCCCGATTTCAAGACGGAGCTTGCCGCGCAGCTCTCGGAGCTGATTCCCGAGGCCATTGCCGACGGCAAGGTCGATGTCGAGAAACTCAAGGAACTCCTCGGGGACGACGCAGGCGACGAACGCGAACGCTTCGGCCTGTTCTGGGCTGGCAAGAAGCGCGCCCTCCGAGCCGCGCAGGAGCCGACCACGGCGACGCTCAAGCCCGACTTTGAGAACAGCAAGGACTGGGACACGACCAAGAACGTGTTCGTCGAGGGCGACAACCTCGAGGTGCTCAAGATCTTGCAGAAGCACTACCACGGCAAAATCAAGATGATATACATCGATCCTCCGTACAACACAGGGAAGGACTTCGTTTACCCCGACAACTTCAAGGAAGGTCTCGACACCTACCTCGAGTGGACCCGACAGGTCAATGAAGAGGGCAAGAAGGTCAGCACCAATTCAGAGTCTGAGGGGCGCTACCACTCCAACTGGCTCAACATGATGTATCCGCGCCTCAAGCTCGCACGGAATTTGTTGACCGAAGACGGCGTAATATTCATGTCCATCGATGACAACGAGCAGGCCAACTTGCGCCGCATCGCCGATGAGACCTTCGGGGAAGATAATTTCGTCGGTCAGTTTAAATGGAACCGTGTCGCAAAAGCCCCGAGCCTGTCGAAGACGATCCGGACTAAGTACGAGTACGTCATGTGCTACAGGCGTAGAATCGCTCCCAACTTCTTCGGTAAGGAAAGTTACAACGCCCAAGCTCCCGTATGGCACAACCCAAACAAGCAGCAGGAACTGCTTTTTCCGGCTGGGTCGATTCAGATTCCGCATACGTTCGAACAAGGGCTCACCTCGGA
Source organism: Pengzhenrongella phosphoraccumulans (assembly GCF_045689905.1). Lineage (NCBI taxonomy): Bacteria > Bacillati > Actinomycetota > Actinomycetes > Micrococcales > Pengzhenrongella > Pengzhenrongella phosphoraccumulans. The sequence continues at coordinate 1,896,777 of NZ_CP144210.1, forward strand.
GAAATACCGGGTTGAGCTGCTCGACGCACTGGTCGATGAAGGCGGAGTCAACAAGTTCCCTGCCCGGATCCGCGCCTGTTCCGCATGGGGTCAAGCCAAGATTGACCAGTACGTTGCGGCCGGGAATCTGTTCCAATTCAAGAAGAGCATTGGAACGCTGTACGCCTCACTGAACCAGGATGGCGGGAATTTCATCGCGCCTTCTGATCTAATTTCCAAGGAGGAGTCGGGTGTCGAGAACAATACAGTCGCTTCCGCGCAATTGGAGGCGATGGGGATTCCGTTCACCAATCCGAAGCCGGTCAGCCTGATTTCATACCTTGTAAAAATGGTTACATACAATGACACGTCGGCGACGGTCCTCGATTTTTTTGCGGGCTCCGGGACAACGGGCCACGCGGTGATGCAGTTAAATGCGGACGACGGCGGGAATCGGTCGTGCATTCAAGTGCAGCTACCGGAACCCCTTGACGAGCAGTCAAGTGCCCATAAGGCCGGCTATCGCAACATCGCCGAGATCTCCCGGCGCCGGATAGCCGTCGCCGGGTCCTCGATTCGACGTGATCTTGAGGACAAGTTGGAAACGAGGGATCAACCTCTTGACACTGGCTATCGCGCATACAAGCTCGCTGACACCAACTTCAGCAAGTGGCACGTGACCAGCGATGTTGAGGCGACCGCGCTAGAGCAACATCTGCTCGACCTGCGCGACAGTGCTGATGACGAGGCCACTCCAGAGTCTTTGCTCACTGAGTTGCTGCTCAAACAGGGCTACTCGTTGACCGAGCAGATTGGCGATGCCGAGGTCGATGGCTTGCCGCTGAAGTCCGTGGGCGACGGCCTCGTGCTCGCCTACCTCGATGAGCATACGAAGCCGACACTGCAGCAGCTTCGGGCCGTGCTCGATAGCCCTGACCTGGCGAGGTTCATCATTCTCGAGGACGCGTTCAAGGGTGACGACGAGCTCAAGACGAACCTCGTGCAGGAAGCGAAGTCGCGCAATGTAGAACTGTGGACGGCGTAGGCGATGGAGTTCAAGTTTGACCCTAAGCAGCCGTATCAGCAGGAAGCCATCGCCTCGGTGGTTGACCTGTTCGAGGGCCAGCCTGCTGATGCCGATGCGCTGGAGACGAAGCTCCAAGGCTCTTTGTCTGTGCCCAACGGACAGCAGTCGTTCGACATAGCCGCCGAGGTGGGTGCAGTCGGCAACAACCTGTTGCTCGATGACGAAGCATTGCTTCAGAACCTGCAGGCAGTTCAGGACCGGAACGGCCTCGAGGTGGTGGCCGAGCTCGCCGGTGGTGCGCTCGACTTCGACATCGAGATGGAGACCGGCACGGGTAAGACCTATGTCTACCTGCGCACGATCTTCGAGCTCGCGCAGAAGTACAACTTTCGCAAGTTCGTCATCCTGGTGCCGAGCACTCCCATCAAGGAGGGCGTGACCACCAGCATCAAGCTGATGGCCAAGCACTTCCAAGACCTCTACGCGGAGCCGTTCGACACGACTGTCTATAGCGGTCAGACCGCGGAGGGAGTCCAGTCGTTCTCCACCAGCACCAGCGTCCAAATCATGGTGATGAGTATTCACGCGCTGCGTGGTGACAAGAACTCGCGCGTGATCCACCAGACCAGCGACAAGCTCAACGGTCTGCGCCCGATCGACTACCTGAAAGCCACTCGCCCGGTCGTGATCATGGACGAGCCGCAGAACATGGAGTCCCTGCTCAGCCAGTCGGCACTGGGTGAACTCGACCCGCTCTGCACACTCCGGTACTCGGCAACACACCGCAAGACTCGCAACGTCGTCTACCGCCTTGACCCCGTTGATGCTCACGACCTGGGCTTGGTCAAGCAGATCGTCGTAGCAGAAGCCGTGCAGCAAGGTGCCGATGCTGCGCCGTACGTGAAGCTCGAGTCCGTTCGTAACGACAAAGGCTTCGTTGCCCGCATGGAGCTCGCGGTTCGCAAGGAGTCCGACGGCTCGATCGAACGAAAAACCCTCAACGTCAAGAACGGTCAAGACCTCGCCGTCATCACTCGCAACTCCGCATACGAGGGGTGGCGCCTCAACGAGCTCAGCATCGAACCCGAATCGGTCGAGCTGTTTCCGCACGGTTGGCTGCAGGCAGGGGCGACGATCGGCGGATCGAACGACTCGATCTACCGCGAAATGATCCGAGAGACGATTCGAGAGCATTTGCGCAAGGAAACAATGCTGCGCCCGCACGGCATCAAGGTCCTCAGCCTCTTCTTCGTCGACAAGGTCGCCAGCTTCCTCGGCGAGGGCTACGACAACAACACTGCCGATGGCGACTTTGTGAAGTGGTTCGATGAGCTCCTGCGTGAAGAGCGCACCAAGAGCCAGCAGTGGGCGGCACTTTTACCCGGTGACCCAGTCGACTACCGGCGCGCGTACTTCTCTGTCCTTAAGGGCAAGAAAAGCCAGAAAGACACTTTCAAAGACACCAGCGGCACCACAGCTGGCGATGATGATGCCTATGAGCTGATCATGCGCAACAAGGCGCAACTCCTCGATGAGGCTGAACCGGTGCGGTTCATCTTCAGCCACTCCGCACTGCGGGAGGGCTGGGACAACCCGAACATCTTCCAGATCTGCGCCCTGCGTGAGATGGGCGAATCAGCGGAGCGTCGCCAGACGATCGGTCGTGGACTGCGGCTGCCCGTCAACCAGACCGGTGAGCGTGTGCCCGATCGCGGCATCGCCCAACTGACCGTCGTCGCCAACGAGTCCTACCGCGAATTCGCCGATAGCTTGCAGAAGGAATACCGCGACTCCGGCGTGAGTATCGGCCTTGTTCGGGTTGGCGAGTTTGCCAAGATCCCAAATGTTGACGAGGAATCGGGCGAGGAAAAGCGTCTTGGCTTTGCTGGTTCCAAGCTGATCTGGGACGAGCTCCTCGAGCGCAGTTTCCTGGACAAGGAGGGCAAGGTCACCGCGAATTTCCGTCCGGAGACTCTCGGTTTTGGGCTTGGGCCGGTTCCGAACTTCTCCTGGCCGCAAGACGACATAATCCAAGTGATGCTGAACTGCCGCATCGAGCGGATGGTCAAGACTCAACGTAAGCGTGTGACTCGCAAGCTCAACAAGGAGATCTACTCATCGCCGTGGTTCGAGGATTTCTGGCGGGCGATCTCCCAGCGCACCACCTATCGGGTGTCGCTTGACCGCGACCAGGTCATCGACAACGCCGTCAACAAGATCAAGACCGAACAGCCGATCCAACCGCTTCGAGTCCAGGTCACCAAGGCGGGCCTGAAGCTCGTGCGCGGCGGTACGAAGACTGAGGAGAAGGCGACGCGATCTGCCGAACTGGCCGGTGCCTACCAGCTGCCGGACATCATCAGCGAACTGCAAGAAGCCACCTCGCTCACCCGAAAGACGCTGGTCGACGTGCTGACTCGCTCGGGCAAACTGGCTGAGTTCATCGGTAACCCGAACGACTTCATCGCGATGGTGAAGCGGAACCTGCTCAACGTCGTTGCCGCGTCGGTGCAGGACGGGGTCCAGTACGAAAAGATCAGCGGCTACGTCTACGAACTCCGCGAGCTGCAGGCCGATGGAGCCGAGGCACGCGACCTGTTTATAGATCGCGTCTACGAGACGAAGTCGTTCGCCGAGGGCAAGACCGACTTCAACTACATTCAGATCGACTCCGACGGCGCGGAGGCGCCTGAACGAGTGTTCGCCGAGAAACTGGATACCCGTGAAGACGTGAAGTTCTTCATGAAGTTGCCGGACAAGTTCAAGATCGAAACGCCGGTCGGCCCGTACAACCCGGACTGGGCGATCATCAAGCAGGACGCGGACGGCACCAATCGCATCTACATGATCCGCGAGACTAAGAGCACGCTCGACGAGTCCAAGCGCCGCCCGACCGAGAACGCCAAGATCAAGGCTGCCACCGAGCACTTCAAGCAGCTCGGCATCGGCTCCGAGACGGTCCCGGCCTACGCCGTCAGTACCCCTGGCAATTGGAACTTGTGATGCTGAGGCGCCTCGAGTCGATCAAGAACTGCGGCATCTTCGAAGACTTCCGCTGGAAAACGAATGTCCCCGGCTTCGAGCGAATCAATCTGATTTACGGCACGAACGGCGCGGGCAAGACTTCGCTGTCGCGAGCGCTGGATGACCTTGCGGGAGATGGAGAGGGCTTCACTAAGGTGTCGATCCGCATGAGCAATGCGGACAAGACCGACGAGCAGGGGCCTGTCACATCGGCGATATGTGGGGGCATGCTCGGTTTGACTGAACTGTTATAGACGCTCCCGGTTTAGCGGCATTCGGGAGGGCGGACGCGACTCCACCGATGATGACGGTGTCAAGGCCAAGCATCGTCGGCAGGAGCGGCGCCCGTGTATTTATCTTCCCTTACCCCGGTGCGCCCTCGGGAGGTATCAGCCGATCAGGCTGGTGATCTGCTCCACGCGCTGCGCTCGGTTCCTGATCCACGCCGCGACGGTGGCCGCCGCCACCCGATGGCCTACGTGCTCGGCGTGCTCGTGATGTCGTTCACCTGCGCGGGATTCGGGTCGTTCGGGCCGCGGCGCAGTGGGCCTCGGCGGCCTCGGCGTGCCTGCTGATGAGGCTGGGAGCGGTCCCGGACCCGCTGACCGGGGCGGTCGGGGCGCCGAGCGAAGCCACGCTGCGCCGGATCGCGACCCGGATGGACAACGGGGCGTTCGAGGCCGTGCTCGCCACCTGGACCGCGAGCCTCGTGACCGCCGAGAGGGACTGGCCCTGAACTGGCCGTAGCGATCGACGGCAAGGCGGTGCGCGGTGCCCGGATCGCTGGCTGCACCGCCCCGCACCTGCTGTCCGCCGCGACCCACCACACGCCCGTCGTGCTCGCCCAACGCGAGATCCCCGGCAAGACCAACGAGATCCCCATGGTCACCACGCTCCTGGACGACCTGCGTACCGCCGGGCACGACCCGTCCCGCATGATCTTCACCCTCGATGCACTACACACCCAGCACGCCACAGCGAGACTGCTGCACGAGGCCGGCGCCGGGCACGTGATGACAGTCAAAGGGAACCAACCCAGGCTCCTAGCCGCTGTGTCGTCCCAGTTCAGTGCCGCGAAACGGCCCCCAGCCAGGGCGCTATCACGAGGCCACGCCCGGACCGCTGAACGCCTCATCCAGGTCGCGCCCGCGACCGGGATCGACTTCCCCGGCGCCACCCGGATCTTTCACATCGTGCGCTACACCGGTGGGCTCGACGCTCAACGCACCACCAAGGAAGTCGTCTACGGCGTCACGAACCTGACAACCGACCAGGCCAGCGACGCGCAGCTCGCGGCCCTGATCCGAGGGCACTGTGGCAATTGAGAACTCCATCCACTGGGTCCGCGATATGACCTTCGTCAAGGATGCCAGCAGGGTCCGAACCGGCAACGCCCCCCGCCGTCCTGGCCGCCATCCACAACATCGTCACCACAGCACTACGCCTGGCCGGAGCGGGCAACATCGCCGCCGCACGACGCGCCGCCACCCTCAACCCCAGCTCCACCATCCAACTCTTCAGCCCAGGCCGAAACTAGGCAAAAGTTCACTATGACAGGGCCCTGGGGGCCGGGGTGAGGAGGTCGGCGACGACAAGAGGATGAGACTGATCGCTCCGTCGTGCACCAGTCGACCGTGGACGAGGCCGCTCGGTGTTGCCCTTGGATGAACCGTCATGCCCCGCCTACCCCGACCCGCCAGATCGAGAACAGCTTGTGGTCGATCCAGTGGCCGTAGTCGTAGTGGCCGACCCGTGATCCGCCAGCCTCGATCGTGAGTTGCCCGGCCGGGTCGAAGACGATCATCACGTGGCCCACCCGGTTCGGGCCGAGGTAGCTGTCCGTGAAGATCAGGTCGCCGGGCCGCTCCTGGCCGAGCGGGACCTGGTAGCCGTTCCCTTGGGCGACCCAGTTCTGCTGGGCCGCAGCGGTGCGAGGCAAGGTCACGCCGATCTCAGCGAAGGCGGTCCGGGTGAACGACGAGCAGTCCCAGGAGGTCGGGCCGTTGGCCCCGTAGACGTAGGGCTCGCCGAGCTGCGCGGTGGCGAACGCCAGCACGGTGGCGACCTGCTGGTTCGGGAGCGGGGGCAGGGCCGGGTTCCCCTGCCCGCCGATGCCGCAGTCGGACGGGTCGCCTGCGAACACTCCTCCCCCGTACGCGGCGGCGTAGTGCAGGACGTCGTTCACGTACCAGTCGGCGTGGTTGTAGGCGAAGAGCGCTCGTCGCACGCCGTCGATACCGGCGGTGACTCCTGAGGCGGTGAGGTAGTTCGCGGCGCTCATCACCGAGTCGGCGTCGTCTCGAATGTCGGCGCGCCCGTCGCCGGAGCCGTCAACGCCGTACCGGGCCCAGGTGGCCGGCATGAACTGCATGAGGCCCTGCGCCCCGGCCGAGCTCGTTGCCCGGGTTCGCCCATGGCCGGTCTCCTCCATCCCAATTCCCGCCAGCAGGGTCCAGGGCAACTGGTATCGGCCGGCGGCAGCGAGGTAGAGCGCCTTGACGTCGTCGGGGATGGTCGCGGCCGGGTTGTGCAACGACGCGAGGCGTGGCGCGGCCGGTGCCGGTAGCTCGAAGCCGAGCCCACCCTCGCCGGCCGGATCGCCGTCGGCGATGACCACCGCCTCGGCCGACGTTTCGTCGGGGACCACGCAGACCGCCTGGACGGCCCCGCCGGAGACGGTGGCCACGATCGCCGCCGCGCCCATCAGCATCAGCACGGCCGGCAGGACGAGCACCGCCGCGGCCCAGATCGCGACTGCCTTCATGCCCTATGCCGCCCCGGCGATGGCCTCGTTGGTCCACGTCAGCTTCTGTTCGACCGGGTGCAGCCGGGTCTCGACCTTGTACGGGTGCTCGCCGACCATCCACAGCGCCCTGCCCTTGCGCTGCATCGCCCAGCCGGTGATCGCTGCGGTGGCTTGCGGGCCGAGCCCGAGCATCGCGTCGAGTTCGCCGGCGATCTCGGGCTTCTGCCCGTGCAGGATCTTGATGTCTGCCAGGTGCATGAGGTCCCGGGCGATGTTCGCGGCCTGGGAGCCGGCGTCGCCGACGGTGAGCATGTCCGAGGGCTTGTGCGCGTTGGCCCACTGGATGTCCCCGCCCTTGCCAGCCACCCCGCGGGAGAGGCGGAAGTCCTCGTCGAGCGACTTCACCGCGTCGACGCCGAGGCGCATGATCTTCCACACCTCGTCGCGCACGACGACGCGCAGGTCTCCTGGCGGGGCGATCTCGCGCATGCCGCGGCCCCAGGAGTTGAGCGCGAGCAGGGCGATCCCGACCGCTTCGTCGCCCAGCGGACTCAACCGCGACAGCGACAGCGACTGGATCGGGGCGGCCCAGTCGACTGCAATGTTCGTGTGGTCGTCGAACAGGCCGGCCAGCGCCCCCGAGACGAGCTGGCCCAGAGCGTCGCGCAGCAGGCGGCTCTCGTCGAGGAACTGCTGGCGGGTGGCGAAGCGGCACTGCTCCACGAGGGCGTCGCTAGGCTCGTCGAGGTGGTGCCACAGCCTCGGGATCGTCGTCTCGGTCAGGGTCGAGGCGGCGCGGGTGTAGCCGGTGAGGTCGCGCAGCGCGGTCTTGACGATCACCTCCTCCGACGGCCCGAACGGGACGCGTTGCTCGCCGATCCTTTGGCTGCCGACCAGGCCGCGCACGAGAGTCAGCCAGCGGGAGAACACGATCGCGGCGCGCTGCTGCGCCTGCCGGGCGTCCAGGCGGTCCCACCCGTCGCCAAGGGGTCCGAACGCGAGCGGGTTGACCCGAGCCGGCATACCCGGGCCGAGAGCGATGGGGTCGACGCCGAAGAACCGACACAGAGGCTCGTACTCGTCCTTCGGGTCGCCCAGGATGAGGATGCGGTAGCCGAAATCGGTCATCCGCAACGCGAACGCCTTCGTCGTGGCGGACTTGCCGGTGCCGGGCTTGCCCATGGTGATGACGTTGGCGTTCGTGACGGGGATGTCGTCGCGCAGCACCCAGCCGATCGGATCGGCGTAAAACGCGGTGCCCGACATCGTGTCGGCGCCCATCTGCGCACCGGTCTGCGGCAGCCCGGGGCCGGCGACGAACGGCCAGAAAGCTCCGGCCTGGTCGGAGGTCATCTGGTAGGAGACCACCGGCGCCGACGCGGGCGCCCAGCCCCGACCTCGTCGTCGGTCGCCGCGCGCCGGGGCGTGCCGGAACAGCTTCTCGGGCGGGGCGGCGGGCGGCGTTGCAAGGGCGGTCGGTAGCTCGTGGCCGAAGTCGGCAAGCAGCCGGGAGACGTCCCGGCCCGTCGTTGCCGGCCGCGGGCTCATGCGTCCCCCATCCGGGTCAGGCTCACGCCGAGCGGCACGACCGAAGCGGCGAACGCGACGTCATGACTGATGTCCAGGCGGAGCGGGGCGAACCCGGCGCGGCGGATCGCCGCGTCCAGGCGGCGCCCGTACTCGGCGACGCGCACCGTCTTGGGCACGGTGACGGTGCACACCGCGTAGGGGCGGGTGAGCGCGCTCCCCCGTGCCTGCTTGGCCTCCAGCGCTCGAACCTGCGCTGCGGCGTCGCGAACCTTTGTCGTCGAGCGCATCCGGGCCCGCTCCCGCAATCCCTGACCCATGTCTGCGGCCCACTCCTTCGACGCCGTCTGCCGTGCGGCCTTGGACTGGCTCAGGATCGGAAACGCGACCAGGACGCTGCGCCGCTCCCCGGGCTCGGTCGGGGTCAGGACAGGAGCGAGCGCACCCAGGACGGCGCCCTTGACCGGGAGCTTGATGGTGGCACTGATCGAGTTCCACGCGTCGTGGCTGTAGTGCCGGGCCACGACGTCGGCGCCGGACGGGCCGGCCATGGCCCACGGAACGTCCGCAGTGACGTCCTCACCGTTTGCCGCAGCGAGGAGCGCATCGACGATCCCGACTCGATCACCGGGGGCGAACCCGGTGCGGCACGCCACGGCGAGCTCGGGGCTCGTCAGCCAGGTCACGGCAACCGCGCCGAGGCCACCCTTGAGCTGGGACTCCACCTCGGCCATGAGCCCGTACATGACCTGGGCGCGTCCCTCGACCCCCCGGCCGGCTTCGCGGGCCGCCTTAGCGATCCGGGCCTCGGGCACGACGATCGTCACGAACGCCTCAGTGCGGACCGACGCCTGGGTCAGGACGCGCTGCAGGTCGTCGTTGATCGCGCGCACCTGCACCGGGCCATCGGGGCGGCGGTGCCGGCGGATCCACTCGTCGCGCTCGGCACCGTCCTCGGGAACGGTGCGCACCAGGAGCACGACCTCGTCGATCAGCTCGGTGCGCCCAGCCTGGTCGATGAGGTCAGTCAGGCCCTTGGCCATCCGCGCCCGGTCCTCGACCCCGCGCATCCCGATGCCCGGGTGGACGATCGCCGCCGTCGCCGCCCAGGTGCGCGCGACATGATTCTGGATCAGGGCCACCCGCGTGGCGTTCAGCCCGACGGGCGGCCCCTCGTGGATCTCAATGCCCGCCAGCGATCCGGGCAGGTCGATGGTTGCGAGGTCGTCAGCCTGCCCACTCGAGGCGTTGGAGCGAAACCGAGTCCAGCCCGCGAGCGCGCCGATCGCGAAGGCAGTGCTGGCCAGCAGCCAGCCCAGTGCCGAGCGGCCGCGCACCGGGACGACGGTCACCACGGCGACCACGCCGGCGATCAGGAAAAGGACGGCGGCCGACGCCCACGCTTGTCGGCTCAACGCCCAGAGCACGGGCAGGACACAGACGGCCAGAACGGCCGCCTGCCAACCCGTGAGCCCAAAGGGGAACCAGCCGATCCGGGCTCGGGAGTACTCGCTGTAGACCTGACTCACGGTCGATCTCCTTCTCTCAGACGACGACCGCGGCGGCCGCGACCTCGGGTGCTGCGGCTGCGCCGCCACCGGTGGCACCGGCGGTGCCGCCCGCAGGGGATCCGCCGACTGGTGGCTTCCCGACGGCGCTCGGGCTGGGACCGAAGCCGGCGTCGTCGTCGGGCCCCGAGCCGTTGATGTCCGGGGTGTCGTCGTCGCGCGAGCGGCCCCGTTGACCGGGCCGGGACCGGCTGCCGGAGAAGTCCGGGATGTAGGTGTTGTGGCCGACGCCCATCTGGTTGGTCAGGTCCGCGCCGACGGCCGCCGCCTGACTCCCGAGGCCCTGTGCCATGCCCCAGCCCTGCGCCAGGGCTTGACCGCCCGCCCCGAGGGTGGCGCCGAGGAAGCCGCCCGCCGAGCGGGCGAATCTGTCGTTGGTGGCTGCCTCCGTGTCGGCTTCACCGCCGGACTGCCCGGAGGCCTCGCTGCTGGAGGCCGCGCCGGACGTGCTGGCGCCGGCGTCGGTCCGACCGTTCATCAGGCCTTGCAGGCCGCCCTGGGCGGCGAGCCCGGCGCGCATCGCCGAGCCCGAGCTCGTGCCGGGGTCGACGAACGCGAGCAGCTTGAACAGGGCCAGCGGCGCGAAGCTGCCGACGAAGATCAGCACGACGCCCGGGACGGCGGTACCGATCGCCGTCTGCAGCGAGTCGGTCATCGACAGGGCCACGCCGCTGGTCGCTTTCACGCCCAGCCCGAGCAGCAGGACCATCACGACGGGCGTGAACGCGGCTGCCAGGAACCAGCGGAAGGTCTTCCAGAACCACGATCGTCCGCCGTCCCAGACGAGGCCGGCCGCGGAGATCGGGTTGGTGGCGGCGAGCACCATGAGCGCGGCCGCGCGAGCGAGCATGACCAGCAGGTGCGCCACGGCCGCGAACACCACGAAGATCCCCAGGACACCCAGGACCGTGGCGACGGTGCCGTCTGTCAGGTCTGCGGTCGAGAACCCCGCCCACGGCTGCCACGCCGACAGGGAGTCGACGCCAAGCAACGACTGCGTCAGCGCCCTCGTGAGCCCCCCGGCGGCGGCAAGGATCGCGATCGCGAACACGATCCACATCACCCACACCGCTCCGAACTGGCCGACGCCGAGCAGCACCCGGCCCATGCTCTGCCCGTCGCGGCGCACCCCGGCGATGCCGAGCTGCACCAGGAAGAGCACCAGCACCATGGCGCCGGCGATCCAAAACGTCGCGCTGTAGAGGTCTCGCATCGGGCCGCTGGCGCTCAGATCGGGCACGAGGAACGCGTCCTCGATCGTCAGGGCAAGCTTGAGCAGCCAGAGCCCGGCGTTCCAGATCCCCAGCATCGCGGCGGTCCACCCGTCGGCGACGACGCTCGCGGCGGCATTCCCCAGGGCGTTGAAGGGGTTGAGGTACTCGGACCAGTCCATCTCACTCCTCCGTGCTCGTCGTCCAGGTGCGCCACCCGGCGGCGGCCGCCAGGTCGGTGCCGGGCCAGGTCGACGGCGCGGACGCCGGTGCCGCGCCGGGCGCGATAACCCACCGGTCGTCGGCCCATTGCAGGCGTTCGCAGTACCCGTAGGCGGCGCGCGCCTCGGTGACGACGGTGACGGTGACGTCCAGCAGGACGCAGGCCACGACCCAGCCGTCGCCGTCGCTGCCTTTGAGCTGCGCAGCGCTGGGGACTGTGATGACTGCGGTGCCGGGCTCATCCATGTGCGGACCGGCATCGCTGCCAAGGAGGGCCTGGACCGCGGCCATCAGTGCCCACTCGTCGACCGCGGGCGCACCCGGGGCGGACCACTGCTCGTGGACCGTCCGTACCTGCTGGATCGACATGCTCTGCAGGACCGTGGTGGCGATGGCGGCGAGCTGGCCGACCGCGCCCTCGGTCGTGTGATCGAACCCCGTCGGGACCTCCGCGGGGCCAAGCCTCGTCGCGGCAGGCACGACGATCGTCGGCGCGGGGCTGGCGGCCGGGGTGCCGCCGCGGGAGTCCTGCGGGGTCACCCGCAGCATCGGCGCAGTGGCGATGGCGTCCCGGCGGGCCTGACCGCTCGGCAACGAATCGACGGCCGCCGCGGCGCCGTCGTCGTCGCGTGAAGTGCCGCTGGACGCGACGGCGCCGTGCACGGCGTAGACCAGCCCGACCAGGCCGCTCAGGACGACGAGCGCCATGGCTGCGACGACGGCCAGAAGCCGGCGCCTGTTCCAGCCCGGAGCCTCGTTACCAGGCACCGCCATCACACGCAGCCTGAGCCGGTGATGCCCGCGACCATCGGCGGGACCACCATGTAGGCGATGCCGGCGATGAACATCATGGTCAGCGAGACGATGCCGCCCTTGCTGGCGTGCGGCATCGAGAACACCCGGCCGCCGACGATGGCACCGAGTCCGACGATCACGCCGATGCCGAGCAGGATCAGCACGCCCCACATGACGTAGCCGGTCATCTGGTCCGCGTAGGCCTGGGCGCCTGGCGGTGCCACGGGGCAGACGGTCGGCAGGAGTGTGCCGAGATGGCGCGCGACGAGGTCTCTCATGAGGTTCCCTTCCGTGGATGTCCAGCCGCGCTCACGTGGCGCAGGACCTCGCGTGCGGCCGCGACCAGCGCGGGTGGTAGCGGCTTGGAGTCGATGCCGCGCAGGGCGAGGCGCTTGTCGTGCGGGACGACGACCCACCGCCCGGCGCGTTGCTGCTCGCGCGTAGCGGGGCCGATCGCCGCCGTGAGCTCGCGTGGCCACCGGCGCGGGTCCGAGCCGCGCACCGCGACGATCGGGCGCGCGGGGTCGAGCAGGTTCAGGGTGGTCTCCAGCCGACGGAGCCCGGGCACGGTCGCCGTGCCGACGAGCACGACCTGCGGCGCGGCGTCCACGGTCGCGCTCAACCACCCACCCAGCGCCATGAGCCGCCCTAGCTCCCAACCGACGTCGAGCACGCTCAAGGCCGTGCCGACGGCCGAGTCATCGGGCAACGGCAGCTCGCCGGCGCCCAGGTGGAGTGCGCTCGGACGGGCGAGGTGGACCTGGTCGCGGCGTCCGACGATCCATCCCGATGAGGTTGTCCCCAGCTCGGCGGTTGCCGCTCCGGCCAAGCCCGACGCGGTCGGCGGGCTGCATTCGATCAGGCGGGCCGGCGCTTCGTAGGTGGCGATCGCCAGAGCAAGGCTCGTCGCACCGGCCTGAGGCAAGCAGCCGACCACGGGCAAGACCCTCTCGCCCGGAGTCCAGGTGCGGTCGTCCCCGACGGCTGACTCTGTCGGTCGAGGCACGGCCTCGCGGTCCACGGGGCGCGGCACGAGGAACTGTCCATCCCGGACCGCGCACCAGGCGCGCCGCAACTCCTCGACACCCACCGCTCGGGTCGCGATCGTCATGGCCGACCACCAGCCAGCGCCGTGCGACGCATCCGCAGCGCCTCCCGCAGCTGTTCGGCGGGCAGGCCTGCCAACGCGGTCTGCGCGGCGCGGGCCCGGCGCAAACGCTCCAGGCTGTCCTCAAGGCCAGCCACGGCGGCGCTCTCGTCGTGCGCCTCGCGCAGCAGCCGCTGCAGCTCCAGGTCATCGGTCACGTCCATCACCTCGCAACCGAAGGCCGACCGCACCTCCTGGGCGCTCACCGGCTCACGCCGACATCTGTCGCGCGTACGCCTCGGCCAGCGCCAGCATGCTCAGTCGGGCGCGACGACGCACCGTCACCGCCGAGATCCCATGCTGCGCCGCGACCACGCTCGACCCGGCCCGGGAGCACAACCCGCCACGCCCTTGTCGACTGCGGGGCACCTCCACCTGGCAAGCAGCTTCGGCAAGGCCGACGAGCAGCTGCCGATCGTGTTCGCCGATTACACGGTGGGCCATCGCCCACGAGAGGAACTCAGCCAGCTCTACCTCCGCCGTCACCGCGAGGGGCTCAGCCGCCTTCGCATCGAGGACCCGCCACAGGTCAGCCTCGGGAGCCAGCAGCACCGCGTGTGCCCATGTCGCATCGACCGCCCGCAACTGCTCATGTGCGCCGAGGTCACGCAGCACGCCTCGGCGCAGGTTCATCACGATGTTGGCCGCCACCTTCCGGCGTCGCTCCCAGGCGAAGCTGCGCACCTCGATCCACAGCTGAGCAGCAACGCACTCGTCGATTCGAGGCGTCATGTCCCGCAGTCGGTGGGCCACCAGGGTTGCCCCGGGCAGCAGCACCCAGGCCAACGCACTGGCCGCCGCGATGTCGTCGCCCCCGGTGGGGCTGCCGAGGCGGGCGAGAACGTGCAGGACGTCGTCGACGTCGTTGCGGTCGGCCGCGTCGATCCAGTCGGGCAGGTCGAGGAGGTCGTCCACCACGGCCAGCCGGGTTTCGCGCCCGCTCCAGCCCGCCCAATCTGTGCGGGCCTGGGCCAGCAAGCCCCGGGCCGGGTCGTTCAGTTCGAGTTGCGCTGCGACACTCATCGCGAGTTCCTTCCGCCGTTGGGATACGGCGTGAAAGGTCTCGCTCGGTGGTCCCCTGACTCGTCCCCGGAAAGGAGTCCGGCTCCCAGCGCCAGCACCGTTCCTTCGTCCCCCTTCCAGCGCGCAACCGTGTGACCTGCGGGAATATGTGGTTGTCGCGCGTCCCCCTTTGTCCCCCAAACGAGTGGCAGACGGGATGCGTCGCCCAATGGCGCGGCGCCCTCGCCTTCGGCTTCTCGACTCCCCGAATCGAGACGGTGCGACTACCGCCAGAAGCGGCCGGGTGAGTGACGCACCGGAAAGCACCATGACACTTCGGAGCAGGCTGCGAGACTCACCCATGGCTCTCGAATCGCGAGCTCGCAACAACGAACTTGATTGCCCTTGCGGCCACGGAATTTGTCAAGGTAGTTGAGGCCGGTGGGTGTTTAAGCGGCTAGCTCGATGCCGGTGTTGTTGGCGGGCTGGTTGATCCACGCGGTGGTCGGGATGGCCAGGATCTTGGGGTCCTGGGTGGTCGCGAATCGTTCGGGGTTCCGGCTGCGTGCGCCGGCCAGGACGACGGCCCGGTCGGCAGCCTTGGCCGCGGCGTGGCCGTAGTGGACGTCGGCGGGCGTGTTCAGCCCGATGCCGGTGTGGCGGTGGTGATGGTTGTAGCCGTCGACGAAGTCGGCCATGAAGCTCTTGGCGTCGCCCAGCGAGCCGAACCGTTCGGGGAACACCGGGGCGAACTTCAACGTCTTGAACCACGACTCCGAGTACGGGTTGTCGTTGCTCACCCGGGGCCGGGAGTGCCCTACGGGTCAGGCTGAGTTGAGGCCGGTGGTTCACAGCAAGTCCACCAGCGTGGGGCGTGATCCAGGAGTCCATCAGCATGAGTTCGTCTTTGATCGCGGTACGCGACGATGGCCGTATGAGCACCAGCCCCGGACCTCGCTCGGGGGGTCCGACCTCGAGGAGGTCGTTCACCGCCGCGCAGAAGCTTGACCACCTGGCCGCGTACGAGGCGGCACTGGCGAACGGCCAGGGCGGTGCGTACTTGCGTCAGCACGGGTTGTACTCGTCGCTGATCAGTGAGTGGCGCCGATTGCGGGACGCGGGGGTCCTGGCGGGCAAGGCACCCGGGGAGAAGATCGGGCGACTGTCGGCCGAGCAGGCGGAGATCGCGCGGTTGCGCCGCCAGCTCGACAAGGCCGAGCGGAGGTTGGCGACCACGGAAGTGGCGCTCGACATCATGGGAAAAGCACGCGAGCTCTTGGAGGAGATATCCAGGAGCTCGCGGGACGAGCGCGGGCCCAGCGCGCGCTGATGGCCACCTACCGTGGACTGACAGCCCATGGTCTGCCCACCAGGGCCGCAGCGGTCCTGGTCGGGGTGGCGCGGGCGACCGCGACCCGCCGACCCCGCACCCCGGTGGTGACTAGCACGAGGGCGCCGGCGAACAAGCTGACCGACGTCGAGCGGGCCGAGGTCCTGGCGGTGGTGAACTCGGCCCGGTTCGTGGACCTGCCCCCGATCCAGATCTACGCCCAGCTCCTGGACGAGGGCGTGTACTTGGGGTCGATCTCCACGATCTACCGGATCCTGACCGCGAACGCGCAGGTCAAGGAGCGTCGCCGCCTCGCGCGGCACCCGGCCCGGGCCATCCCCGAGCTCGTCGCGACGGGTCCGGGGCAGGTGTACTCCTGGGACATCACCAAGCTCGCTGGACCGGTCAAGGGCAAGTACTTCGACGCCTACGTGATGATCGACATCTACTCCCGCTACATCGTCGGCGCGCACGTGCACGCCCACGAGTCCGCCGTCCTGGCGGCCGAGATGATGCGGGAGATCTTCGGGGTCCACGGCATCCCGAACGTGGTGCACGCTGACCGGGGCACGTCCATGACGTCTAAGACCGTCGCGACGCTGCTCGCGGATCTGGAGGTCACCAGGTCCCACTCCCGGCCCCGGGTGAGCAACGACAACCCGTACTCGGAGTCGTGGTTCAAGACGTTGAAGTTCGCCCCGGTGTTCCCCGAACGGTTCGGCTCGCTGGGCGACGCCAAGAGCTTCATGGCCGACTTCGTCGACGGCTACAACCATCACCACCGCCACACCGGCATCGGGCTGAACACGCCCGCCGACGTCCACTACGGCCACGCCGCGGCCAAGGCTGCCGACCGGGCCGTCGTCCTGGCCGGCGCACGCAGCCGGAACCCCGAACGATTCGCGACCACCCAGGACCCCAAGATCCTGGCCATCCCGACCACCGCGTGGATCAACCAGCCCGCCAACAACACCGGCATCGAGCTAGCCGCTTAAACACCCACCGGCCTCAACTACCTTGACAAATTCCGGTGGGACCTGGTGACCTCCAGATCCGCGAGCAGCGTCGCGACGGTCTTAGACGTCATGGACGTGCCCCGGTCAGCGTGCACCACGTTCGGGATGCCGTGGACCCCGAAGATCTCCCGCATCATCTCGGCCGCCAGGACGGCGGACTCGTGGGCGTGCACGTGCGCGCCGACGATGTAGCGGGAGTAGATGTCGATCATCACGTAGGCGTCGAAGTACTTGCCCTTGACCGGTCCAGCGAGCTTGGTGATGTCCCAGGAGTACACCTGCCCCGGACCCGTCGCGACGAGCTCGGGGATGGCCCGGGCCGGGTGCCGCGCGAGGCGGCGACGCTCCTTGACCTGCGCGTTCGCGGTCAGGATCCGGTAGATCGTGGAGATCGACCCCAAGTACACGCCCTCGTCCAGGAGCTGGGCGTAGATCTGGATCGGGGGCAGGTCCACGAACCGGGCCGAGTTCACCACCGCCAGGACCTCGGCCCGCTCGACGTCGGTCAGCTTGTTCGCCGGCGCCCTCGTGCTAGTCACCACCGGGGTGCGGGGTCGGCGGGTCGCGGTCGCCCGCGCCACCCCGACCAGGACCGCTGCGGCCCTGGTGGGCAGACCATGGGCTGTCAGTCCACGGTAGGTGGCCATCAGCGCGCGCTGGGCCCGCGCTCGTCCCGCGAGCTCCTGGATATCTCCTCCAAGAGCTCGCGTGCTTTTCCCATGATGTCGAGCGCCACTTCCGTGGTCGCCAACCTCCGCTCGGCCTTGTCGAGCTGGCGGCGCAACCGCGCGATCTCCGCCTGCTCGGCCGACAGTCGCCCGATCTTCTCCCCGGGTGCCTTGCCCGCCAGGACCCCCGCGTCCCGCAATCGGCGCCACTCACTGATCAGCGACGAGTACAACCCGTGCTGACGCAAGTACGCACCGCCCTGGCCGTTCGCCAGTGCCGCCTCGTACGCGGCCAGGTGGTCAAGCTTCTGCGCGGCGGTGAACGACCTCCTCGAGGTCGGACCCCCCGAGCGAGGTCCGGGGCTGGTGCTCATACGGCCATCGTCGCGTACCGCGATCAAAGACGAACTCATGCTGATGGACTCCTGGATCACGCCCCACGCTGGTGGACTTGCTGTGAACCACCGGCCTCAACTCAGCCTGACCCGTAGGGCCACGCTGATCCTGATCTCCCTGAACTCCAGGAGCCGCGTGCCACCAGCGATTCTCACTGCCCCGCGACTGGTGGTCCGCTGGCTGGCCTACGCGGCCCACTCCGGCCGGATCGTTTTGGCCGCAGCGTTGTGCCGGGTGCATCGTCTGCGGGAGATGGCAGGTTCGGCTGTACGTTTCGGGGCTCACCGGACGCGGCACGAAGTCCTGGCGTGCGTCGTCAATCCGAGATCGGCGTGCGGATTATGACAGCCGAGGTCCTGTCGTCGGAGACAAAGAACACTCCATCGATAGCGGCGGGGTACGCCGCCAGCGACCCGACAGGAAGGCCTGCATGCGGGAGCACGAACTCGAGCACGTTCGAACTGTCGGGAAGAGTGACGGTCGACTTCGCAGGAACGGTCACAGCGGGCCAGAGTGTCGCCAAGGGTGTGAGGGCTGCGTCCCTCAGCCCGCACGCCGCAGAGAGCGCGGAGATCACCTTGCCCCGAGGGAACACCGGGGTGAACCACCAGTCGGAGGGTGCCACTGCAGCGCGCGACTCGGAGCCGACTCTGCGTGCTTCCACGACAAGGAAGGGCCCTGCTTCATAGCCTGTTGAATCGCCAGCTTCATCGAGGTCCAGGGGGCGAGCGCAGTCCCACGAGAATGTCTGGTCCTGCTTCGAGGCATTGGTGATTTCGGTGATCCTCAAGCTGAGCACGAGCTCGTTTCCCACCCAGCGAGTGGCAGGTGCGGTCATCACTCCCGCGCCCGCGGCCTTGTCGCTACTCACTCTCCACCAGTCCGAGAAGTTGAGGTTCGCTGCCCTTGTGAGGAGAGACTGGCGGCGCTCCATCTCGTTCCAGTCGGCAAAGCGAGTGAGCGGGGCGGCAATCGCTGCGGGGGTGCTCGGCGTGGGGGTGATGGCGACAGTGCCGCTGACAACGAGGAGGGCACCGGTCAGTGCCCCGAAGACGAGGATGGTGGCGGTGGTGGCTGTGATGCGGTTGATCATGTCGTCCCGCCGGTTCGTAGGTCGTGGGAGATTTGTGGCCTTTCTGGTAACGCTGTCGACGACCTTAGGAGGGCGCAGCCACGCGTCGAGCTGCCGTGCGGCCGTGGCGGCGGACATGCGCTGGGTATGGTCGGGGTGGCACAGCCCGGTGATCACCGCGGCGACCGGCTTGGGTAGGTCTCGGGCAATCCGTGGCGAGAAGCGGAACTGCACCTGGTCGATGTACGGGCTCTTCTCCCCCGTGATGAGGCGCAGCAGCAGCCGACCAAGAAGCCACGCGTCGGTGAAGTGCCCGACCGGCCCCGAGCGGGAGCGCACCAGTTCGGGCGGGAGCAGGCCGTCCTTGCCTGCGAAGGCGGTGAGGGTGCCATCCTCGACGTGAGCGACCGCGGTCGCGATACCCCAATCTCCGATGCGGAGCTTTCCGCTTTCGGTCAACAGGACGTTTTGCTCGTCGATGTCGCGGTGAACGATCTGCAGGTCTGCCCACATGTGAGCCATGGTCACCAGAACGGGCAGCATCTTGGCCACTGCGCGCTGCGGGGTATAGGCGCCAGCGGGCGCCGCTGCGGCGACTGCGGCGGCCAGGGGTGTTGCCCACTCCATGATGTCGCACCACAGCGGCGTGGTCTCGCCCGGTCCCTGCCACAACGCGCCACCAGGAATGGAGACCGAGGGCACCCTGAGCTGAAACGTGGCTCCGACGCGAAGTAGCGCCGGGTACCTGTCCCGCTTTTCGCGGGAGAGGTAGGCCGCCAGGAGCATCGCGTCCCGGCGGTTGTTCGCACGGGGGTCATGGCCGTTCGCGAACTCGACCCGCAGGGCGCGCTTGTGGCCGTAGGCCTGCTCGTCGTCGTCGACTTGGCGCACCGGGACCACGGCCGCTTGCCCGCCCGAGGTCGCGAGCCCCTCTACGCGCAAGAGCACATGCTGGTCGCCACGCTGACGCAGACGGTCGCCGCGTCCACCCCTTCGCTCCCACACGTCGCGGCTTGAGATGGTGCCGCCCTGTTGTCCGTTTAGCCATGCCGCCAGGCGCCCGGCCTCGGAGTGCGCGGGAACTGGCTGGTTGCGGGTCGGTGCACTCTCAGATGGCATGTTCGGCACCGGCCTTCGCTACAGGTCCGAGAACCCGGGTGCGAGCGCGCGTGCGTCCATTCCCGGTCTGGCACGAGGTGCCGGTAGGCGCCGTGGGGCAGCCCGGCGGGTCGTCGGCTGTGCCCATGTGTGTTCTCCTTGCTCGTGTTCGCACACAGTGGCATCTGCCGGAGACCGATCGCGTCGATCTGCGGTGCGGGCAGAACACGTTCTGGATTTGGTCCGCGTTCACGCGATCGTCTTCCGTTGTCAGTCTGCGGCCGGCGCAGGAAGCAGAGAGACGGCCGTCAGGTCGTCGGAGAGCAGGAAGACGCCGTCGATGTCGAAGGCGTACTTCGCCCGGTCGCCGGAGTTCAAAGTGCCCGGCGGCACGATGAACTCGAGCAAGTTCGAGCCGTCTGGGAGGTCGACAGTGGTGTGTGCAGCAACTGCGACCGTTGGCCAGAAGGTTCCGAGTCTGGTGCTTGAGCCGCCGACACCGAGCACCTGGCAGGCCGGCGGCACCATAGAAGTCGTCTCATCGCCGGCCCCGCTCGTCCACGAGGTGGGCGCGTCCATGGTCGCCCGCACACCGGCGGGGATCGCTGCTCGAACAGCGAGGTACGGCCCGGGCGCGGGCTGGTGGTCTCCCAGGTCTTCACCAGCGGGGCGGGCACAAGCCCAGGAGAACGTCTGGTCCGTGGCGGTGTTGTTCGTGATCTGGGAGACCTTGACGTCGAATACCAGTCCTTTGTCCACCCAGTGGGACTCGATGGCGGTCATCGCGCCCAACGCGGAGGCAGGTTCGGTGCTGGTCAACGAATCCCAGGTCTTCGTCTGACTCGCCGCAAGGTCCGCCAACCTGCTGAGGTGCAGCTTCGCGGTGCTGGCCGCAAGTACGCGAGCGTCCGCTCCGTCGCGAGCGTCCGACGCCGATTGAACGTGGGAGTACACCCAGGCGTCGGGGCCCAGGTTGGCGTCGGTTCCCGGCACGACTGCGACGGTCCCGTTCGCTAAAAGGGTTGTGGCGAGCAGAAGCGCTGCCACCAGGAAGCTTCCCTTGAGAAGGCCGTCGTTTTCGAGCAGTCCACCGGGTCCGAACGTCGCCTCGAGCCGTGATTTGCGGGTCAACTCGACGCCGTCTTGCGCAGCGGAGATGACGGGTTCCGGTGCGGGCTCTGGCTGGGTGAGCCACGTATCCAGGAGTTCCGCAGCGGCCGCCGTCGACATTCGCGTGGTGGGCTCGGGGTCGCAGAGGCCCGTGACTACGGCGGCGACTGGTCCCGGCAGGTCACGGGCGATGCGCGGCGAGAAGCGAAACTGCGCGTGGTCGACGTACGGGCTCTTCGCTCCGGTGATCAGGCGCAGCAGCAGCCGGCCAAGGAGCCACGCGTCGGTGAAGTGCCCGACGGGTCCCGAGCGGGAGAGCAGTTCGGGTGGGAGCAGGCCGTCCTTGCCAGCGAACGCGGTGAAGGTGCCTGCTTCGACGTGGGCGACGGTTGTCGCGATTCCCCAGTCGATGATCTTCAAGACGCCGCCGTCCTGGGCGACCAGGATGTTCTTCTCGTCAAGGTCGCGATGCACCATGCGCAGGTCCTCCCACAAGCGCCCCACTGTGACCAGGACCGGAAGCATCAAGGACGCGGCATGCCGCGCTGTAAACGCACCTTCGTCTCCGGCCTTGTCGACCCAGTTCTTCAACGGGGTCCCCCACTCGATTAGGTCGCACCACAGGGGTGTGATCTCCCCGGGTCCCTGCCAGTCGGCGCCACCGGGGATGCTGGTGGCGGGAACTCTGAGCTGGAAGCTGCAGTCGACCTCTGCGAGCGCCGGGTAACGCTCTGGTGCCGTTCGGGAAAGGTACGCCGCCACGAGCATCGCGTCGCGGCGCCCGCTGACGCGGGGGTCGTTACCGTCCGCGAACTCCACCCGCAGCGCGAGGGGGGCGTAGTCGTCCGGAGTTCCGTCGGGCTGGAGCGTGTGCACCTGGGCCACGGCCGCTTGCCCGCCTGCGAGTACGGGGCCGAGCACGTGCAGCGTGGTCATTTCGACGGGGATCTGTCGGATGCGGTCCCCTGGTCCAGACGGACCCCGTTCCCAGGTCTCGGAGAACGAGATCGTGCCACCCAGCAAGCTGGTCAGCCAGCGCGCGAGCCGATCCGCGGGTTGCTGCCGCTCGGGCCGTGGATCTTCGGGGAACCGGGTTGGGGCGTCGTCAGTAGGCATGGGATCCGCCACGAGAGGACTCAGAAGCAGAGGGAAGCACCAGGCGGGCGACGGCGGCGGTGGAGTCATCTCCGTTGGCTGAGCGGTGCAGCGTCAATATCTCCTCCACCAAGGCGGACGCTGACCGCTGACCGCACAGGACCCCTGCGCCATCGGCACCGTCAGAGGTGACGGCAACGACGCGAGGGCCGCTGACCGCCCATGAGTCGAGCCACGGGTCCACGACGCCCTGCATTCCTATCCACTGCCGCAGTCCACCGGTGGGAAGCACGGGTGACAGCTGACGCAGCTGGCCGTCGTCGTCGGCAAGGACGGGCGAGTCGCCCACGGTGCACGCCACGAGGCGGCGGAACGTGAGCGTCGCGATGGACAACGTCGTGCCGCCGACCGCGTCGACGAACCACGGTGCGACCGCGGCCTGCGCGGCCATGACAGCGTTCATCACCGCGGGCTCGAGCAGGTCGGTCGAGGCGAGGGCGGAGGCGGCCACGCTCACGGCAGATTGTGCGGCCCAGTGCCCGTTGACGCCGCCGGTGATCCCGTCGGCGACGACGAGCCAACATCCGTTGGGGCTTTGCCCTGCGATCCACCGGTCCTGCCACGGGTGAGCACGAGAGTTGGCGTACCCGTCTGCCGCCGTCTCGTAGAAGACGTGCCGCTGCTCGTCCGGCATCGCGGTCACCACCCTGCGGGCTTGGCGGGCCCGACGCTGCGCACGGTGAACGCTGGGCCGTCCTCGCCGATGTGGATGGCATTGCCGACCTGGACGCGCATCGGGTGCCCGTCGACTCGGTGGCTGTCGACATACGTCCCGTTCGTGCTGCCCAGGTCTGCCACGGTCCAGCCGCGTTCGTCACGGCGCATCTCCGCGTGGCGGCGGCTTGCGCGTTCGTCGTCGACGTACAGGTGTGAGGTTGATGCCCTGCCGATGGAGACGTGGTCGGTGCAGAACTCAAGCGCTTCCCCGTCGGGGTCGACCAGGACGAGCCTGGCACCGGCCGGCTCGGGAAGCACGACGGTGCGGCCTTCGCCTTCGAACACGGTCCGTGCCTGGGTGCGGTCAGTGCGATGCGCGGCGGTCGGGCCAGCATCGTTGCTCGCATACGTGACGTGCGGTGTGGCGCTCACCCGCGCGGAGGGGATCCACCCGGGGTGCAGGACCTGGTCGGGCATCAACGTGATCGTCGGGCCGTGGTTGGGCAGGTCCCACCTCTCGCGGCGGGCCCGGTCGCGGAGCATCGCCTCGAGGTCGCCCTCGATGGCGACGCAGCCCAGGACTGCGTCTAACGTGTCGTAGTCCTCCGGCGCGAGGCGCAGCTCGATGGCGGCGGGGACCCTGACCTTTCCCGACGGCATCGCAACCGCTACTGCGGTAACCCGGCGCGCAAGCGTGCGGCGCAGGCCGGCCACGTTGCGCGCAGGGCCCGGTAGCGCCCGGGCGACGATCTCGAACGCAACGGCTCTGACGGTCTCCAGCTGCCACCGGCTGCGAAGCCAGTACAGACCGGCTGTCGGCACAGCAAGCACAATCACTACGGCGATGACCTTGCCCATCACGGCGGGCCTCCTTGTTCGTGTTCGCAAACAGTGACACCCGCGGGCGACCGATCTCGCCGATCTTGGGTCGAATGAGAACACGTTCTGATTACGCTCGCGTAGGCCCTTTGCGGCTGCCCCGGTCCGACGCGTGCGCTATCCATGTCACATGGCGCAGATACAGGCGAGTGCGAGCGCGAGCGAGCGCGCACTGACGCTGACCGCTGGGGTGGAAGTGACCGCGGGGCGATCGGATTCTGCCGACCTGATCATCGGTACGAGCGAGTGGCTGTCGCGGCACGCAGTCTCGATCCGGCAGCTCACCTCGGGCCGGGTGCAGCTACGCAGCACTCAGACCACCGGGATCGTGCTCGTATTGCGACCGGACGGCACAGAGTTCGCTCACCTGCGACCCGGCGAGGGTGTCATGTGCGGACGGGGGCGGTATGTGGTGGAGGTACACAACCCCAGACCCGTCGGGACTTTCCTCGTGGTTGACGACGACCCCGGAGTAGCGCCGCGGTCGCGGCACCCTGATCGCGACGAGCAGGTCACCGTTGGGCGCTGGCCGTCGGCCGACGTGCTCGACCCCGGTCCAAAGGATGAATGGCGCACGATCGCGGCCATGTGCGTGGTCGCAGTCGGTCGGGACTTGCGCAGCGTGGCGACGACCTCCGGGGCGAACACCCGGGTCAAGGGCTACGCCGGCCTTTGGTTCGACCGGATCGTTACGGCCGGGTGGCTCTCTACGCGCCTGGACCGGAGCGTTGAAATGCTCGGAATCAAGCTCGCCAACGACAGCGAAAAGGTGCCGGCCATAGCCCGGTGGATGGTCGACTCGCGACCCGTGGATCCGCAGGTGTACGCCCTAATCCGTGAACGACTCAAGTCGCTCGACGTGTCGCGCATACGGCGCGCCTAGCGCACTCGAACACGGCGGCGTCAGCGGGCAGCAACCAGGAACTGCGCGAGCGCCGCTACAGCGAGAGTGTGCACGTCCTCCGCAGTTGCGCGCTCTTGACCGCCCTCGGTCAGGCAAATTCTCAGGATCTCACTCAGAGCGCCCGGAGCGCTGTCGATCAGGTCGTTCGCCACGTCGACAGTGACGCTCATGCCTAGGTGGAACTCCGACCCGAGGGCGCACTGGGCGAGCAGAACACCCAGTGCCCAAACGTCGTCCGAAGGCTTAGTTCGCGGCTGCACGCCTGCCGCAGCAAGGCGTTGGACCATGCTAGGAGATGTGCAGATTGCAGTGCCGCCCACATACGGTGCCCAGTCGGTCTTCGCAGACAACCTGGTGGTGACGTTGAAGTCCGCCAGGCGCCAGCTGAGCTGGTCGCCGGTGCGAATGCCGATCACGTTCGCCGAACGCACGTCGGAGTGCACGCACCTGAACTTCCCGTGCATCGCCGCCAATGCGCCAGCCAGATCGCGGGCAATGGTGAGCACCGCTCCTATCCCCATCGGGCCAGTCCCCCTTGTGAAGTGACTCAGGTCAGTCTCTCCGAGTTCCATAATCTGTACCGTGCAATCGGCGAATTCGCCGAACTCCGGGCCGGAGGGAAGCGCGAAACTCTCGAAGGCCGCGATCAGACCGTCTGTCGCTGAGAACTCGCGTGCGAAGGCGATTTCTCGGCGCGAGATCTCGTCGAAGCGGCCGGCCCGCACACATTTCGCGGCGAACCGCTGTGGCAGACCAGGGGTCATCCCGGGCTTGCGAGCCTCAAGCAGTTGGGCGAAGTACCCGCGCGGAGCGCCGGGGAGTGCGTAGAAGCTGTAGCCACCCGCATCAAACAGTCGCTCCCGGTCAGGCGCGCCAAGGAGCGGGAAGCGAGTCTGGCTACGTACCAACCTGACGCAGACTGCCCCGAAGACGCTGTCCGGCTGGCCCTCGAACGTCTCCCGTCCGTGGAAGAACCCACGCGCGTCGCGAAGTTCGTCCTGCCACCTGTAGCCACCCACCGAGATGGTCAGTCCGCCGTCGCCTGCCTCCCAAGTGCCACCCCACTGGTCCGCGTCCCACCCGTCCAGCAGCGGGTACTCCTGGAGACTGCCGTCCGGCAGAAGCTCAGCTACGTTCACGTTGCGGGGCGGGAGTTTCACCAATGCCACGCATTCCCCGGGCGCCACCGGCGCGTGCGGCGTGGGGACGACCGGTAGGACGTAAAAGTCCGTCGGCAGCGCAGATGGGTTCCCCGGTTCGCTCTCGATCCCCCGGTTGGACCCGGACGGCACACGGAGCTCGTACGGGCCGATCGCGATCGTTAGTGCGACGGCATCCTGCACCCAGTGGCCAACCCAGACCTCGTCCCAGTTGCGCACGCTGCGTTCTGTCACGGTTCCATCGGGGTGGCAATGGGTGTACATGGCGTAACCAGAGGCTGCCACCTTCAGGAGCGTGCCTGGAACCGCCCAGCCCGCACGTGATACAAACGCGTCGCTCACGAAAGCGCGGGTCAGACCGTCGCGGACCCCAAGTCTGGTGAGCGACTCGGAGTGGCGTGCTTGCAGGACGGTTTCCGCGTTGTCGTGATTCGCTTGATTCCCGCGCTCTTGGCGACTCACTTGCCCCTGCTCTCTGCTCGTAGTCGAGTTCCTTGGACCGCTCGCGCGAACCAAGATCCACCCCTCGAGCATGGTCCCACGCGCGACCCCCGATCAGTTCCAAGTCCCTGACGCCCGGCGCACGTGAAGAGCAGCCAGCAGAGAATCGCCAAGGGCAAACCATTGACACTGCCAAAGGGCTGGCGAGCCATCACCCGAGCCGCGACCGGCGCCCGAGCAGGCATGGCGGCCGCGCGCTAGCACCAGCATCCCGCTCGCCTCAGGATGGTTCGCCCGCCGCAGGCCAACGGCATCGCGCCGTCAAGGGGACGCTGTCACGACGCCCTGCTCCCCAGCGAGCCGACCCGGCCCTGCAGGATCTCCTCGGTGCGGCCGACGAGTTCGGGCGGCGCACCCTCATCGTCGGTGCGGTTGGCGATCTCGTCGCGGATGATCCGCTTCGCCTCGGCGTGGCGTCCCTCGGCCGTGGCCACCGCGGCAAGGTCCAGCCGCGGGATCTCCTCGAAGGGTGCCGCCATGGCCGCTGTCTCGGCGGCCATGCGCGCTGCGGCGGCGTCTCCCGCGGCGAGGGAGTGCGTGACGACCAAGTGGGCCACGTCGACGACAGCCACCACCGCGTGCTCATCGATCCGGTCGCCGTCGACGAGCCAGGTCCACCCACCGCCGGCTCGTCGCTGAACTGGGGAGTCGAAGGGGCGTCCCTCGACCAGGCGCAGGGCGGTGCGCAGGTCTTTGATGCCTTCGGCCCCCCGCGCTTGCCCTCGGGCGCGCAGGCGGCGAAACAAGTCGAGGTCGACGAGCAGGTCGACCACTTCGTACACCGGCGTTCCGCGGTGCAGCGCCCCGCGTGCGAGGCGGGCGTCGGGAACGTGCGGCTCACCCGTGCGGGGGTCGGTGCCAAGCCACTCGCGCACGAGCCGGACGTACTCGCGGACCTTGGCCCCCGTGAGCCCGAACGCTTCGGAGACCTCGCCCGGGGTGGCGCCGTGCGGATGCAGCGCGATGAACGTCAGGAGCTCGGTCATGTAGGGCTTGCGTTTGAGTAGGGGCTTGCCACGGGTGGTGGCGCGCACCGGGCCGAGCAGGCGCAGTTTCGGCAGGCGGCTGGACTCGGCGAACCAGGCGGAGACATCCTCGTCGAGAAGTGGGTCGGCGTCCTCGACCTCGCGATGCACCGACGCCGCGACCCGGGGGGCGAGTGCTTGTAGGTCCTCGGTCGTGGTGGCCGCTGCATTTAGGTAGACCTCGTCGGGTTCACTCAGAACACTGCTCTCCTGCGGCTCGGCTGGTCCGCCCTCGTCCGGGTCGCCGTCGAGCGGGGGTTCCCGCGGCAGGGTGTGCTCGTCCCGGAGTGCGCCGGCCTGGTCGACGAAGGACCGCCAGCCTTCGGTGGCTTGGTCATCGACGGGTACGGCGACGGCGTCAATCTGCTCGCTCTGGGCCAGTAGGGCCGCGCACCCCTGGGCCTCGTCGCTGGTCAGTCCGACGGCGACGAGGTCGAGGCCCGCACTGGCGAGGGTGATCCGCCCGTAGGCGGTCACGTCCAGCACGACGCCGGGTGCGTCCGGTCGCGTGCCGTTGAGCACGACGCAGGTGCCTGTACGCCCGGGGTTGGCGTGGACGAGCTCGAGCAGCGCGTCCAGCGCGGGGTGGGCTGTCGAGGCGTCGAGCAGGAGCAGTCGGGCGGTCCAGGCCTCGGCTCCCGCCTGGGTGGCCCGCGCGGTGACGACGTCGACGCCGACATCGGTCGCGTTGTCGAGGGTGCGCACAGCCTCCGCCAGGGCCTCGTCGACCGGGTCGTCCCCGTCCGCGGGCCCCTCGTGGACCCGGACCCGATCGGGGTTGAGCCCGGCGAGCTCGGTGCCGACGCCGACGCAGTGGACCCTGGCGCCGGCCGACCACGGGTTGCACGCGACCTCGGCGACGAGGTAGCGCGCGAAGTCCAGTGCGTAGGTGGGGTCGCCCGTGATGGACACGTCGAGGTCTTCGACGTTGAGCAGCCACACCCCCTCGTCGTCACCGACCCCGATGGTGACCAGCAACGGGTAGGGCGCCGGCTGATCGGTCACATCGGGGCCGACGTCGTCCAGCGGCAAGGCGGCCGGAATGCGCCAGTGATACCCGTCGGAACTGCCAAGCCAGGGCTCGCCGAACGTGGTCGGCGTCCCCAGGTGTAGAACGACGTGAGTCGCCGTCAGCTCGACGGCCGCCAGGTCCGGCATGGTCGCGCCGTCCTGGGCGACCGACGCGGCCAACCGCCGAAGGACCGCGTCCATGTGCTCGACGGTCGGGGCCGTGACCGCGCCGACGGCGCTGATGCTCTTTTCGACCGGCGCGAGGGCGGCGTCGGGAGTGGGAAGGGTGTGCCCCGGTCGTCGGGCGCGGGACTGGGTACGTCGGCGACGAGCGCGCAGAAGAAAGAGCGCCCCCGCGAGCACCGCACCGCCCCCAGTGAGTCCGGCGAGAAGCCACGGCGCTGCGGTGGCGGCCTCCTCGTCGTCCTGCTCCGGTGCGTCGACCTGCGCGGCGCCGGCCGGAATCGACTCGGGTGCCCGGTAGGTGTTCGTCAGCCCCTCGCTGGGCCCGGGTATTGCGACGTCCGGTACCGGATCTGCCTTGAGCTCGGGAGTTGCTGCGACAGGCGCCGGGGCGGCTGTCGCAGCGGTCGGCGCTACCGCGCGGGGGAGGGTCAGCACCTGGCCGACGTCGATCACGTCCGGGTCGGTGACCTGTCGCCCGTCGGGCTGGACGGTGCTCTTGCTGGCCTCGAAGATCTCCGGGTACCGCTCGGCGTTACCAAGCTCGCGGGCGGCGATGCTCGAGAGACTGTCGCCCGATTGCACGGTGTAGGTGCGCGAGTTCACCGGCGCTGTGGGCGCGACGAGCACGGGCAGCCGCAGCACGGTGCCGGCGAAGATCAGATCCGGGTCGTCGGCCACGACCGGGTTGAGGTCGACGAGCTCCGACCACCGCTCTGCATCGCCGAGTTGATCTCGGGCGATGGCCCACAGGCTGTCGCCGGGCCGGATCGTGTAGGTGGACCACTCGCCCGGCGACGCGGGGCCGGTGTCGACGGGGTGAGACTCGACCAGGACTGGCGCGTCGATGACGTCGTGCGCCATGGCCGCATGGGCCGGGGCAGCCTCAGCGACGCTGGTGCCGATCGAGGGGATAGCCACGAACAGCAGTGCCGCAGCGCTCACGAGTTGCAGCGCCGCGAGCTGCGGGATCTGCAGGCCCGGGATGTTCGGCGCGCGCACCCCTCGCAGGCGAGCGACGACCTCGAGGAGGATGCTCACGCTCAGGACCAGCCAAGCGAGCCACGCGACGAGCGTGACGGCCTGAAGCACGAGGGTGCCGTCGTCGGGCGACCGCAGGGCGGTCCAGACCTGCCCGAGAATCGGCAGGCCGCTCGGGATCAGGTCGACGCCGACCCGAACGAGGGCTGCCGGGACTGCGACCACGACGCCGATCAGCAGGATGCTGGCGAGGAGGCCGACCAGGCGAGCGCGCAGTCTCATCGGACCACTCCCCCTACGGCGCGGACGGTCTGCACCTCGGCGTGGCCGGTGACAGTCAGTTCCCGGATGCCGATGATCGACAGAAACTGGGTCTGGTAGCTCGTGGTGGTATCCACCACGACGCGAGCCCCGAGGGCGCTGGCGGTACCGGTGACGTCGGGCGTTCCCGCGAGGTAGTTCGAGGCCGCAGCGACCGCGCCGGCCGGGTCCACTATTGCCGCTTGGCCGAGCATCGCGGCGGCGCCCTGGAGCTGCTGCCCGCCCGCGCGCGCTGCCTCGAACGCGACGACCTGGGCATGCTGCTTCGCGAGCACCTGGCCGCCCAAGTCGACCGCGAGACCGAGCAGCAGGACCATCGTCAGCGCGGTCGTGATCATCCAAATCGTCACCGAGCCACGCTCGGAATCGTCCTGGACGAGACGGCGTCGCACAAAGGTGGCGGGCATAGAAATCACCGTTCCCGGTATGTGTCAAGGGCCGAGCGGACGGTCGAAACGACGCGAAGCGACCCAGGAAGACCGGGCAATGTGTCAGCGAGGGACACCTCGCACGTCACCGTCGCGCCGACCGAAGCCGGCAGCCCGACGGGTGTCGCGAAGCCGGCGACGTCGACGCTCACCTCACTGACGACACAGTTCAGTCCCTGAGCACCCAGCGCGGAGGTGGCTGCCGACCGGGCCGCGGTCAACGCCTCGTCCTGGGTGCGGGCGATGGATGCCGCGCGTGCGGCCTGGGCGGCGGCTGCCTCCACCGCTTGGTGGGCGACGGCGAGCCGCCCGCCGGCGACGATGAGCCCGAGGAACAAGGCGAGCGCCGGGGCAAGGATGACGACCTCGATGACGGTCGATCCCTGCTCCGAGGTTCGGCCGCCGAGGCGTCGTCGGGCGCGAGCGAGCAGGGCGCTCATGTCACCCGCTCGACGGGGGCCGACGCGCTCTGGACGATTCGCGGCGTCCAGCCCGGAACCACGCTCATGGCCTCGCCCACCACGGCGACCGAGGCGGTTGTCGCGTCTCTGGTCGCGGTCACCGTGACACCACGCAGCACGTCCTGACCTCCGGCGGAGACGATGAACTGCTTCGCCGCGGTGTCTCCCGCTGCGGCCGATGAGTACTGCGCGGCGGCGGTCCGCGCACCCTCCTGCGCGGCCGCGATCGCCACCGTCCGGGCGTGGTAGATCAACGCGGCCTGCATGCCGGTGAACATGAGCAGGAAGAGCGCCGGCATCAGCACGACGATCTGCACGGTCGCCGAACCGCGGTCGTTCAGCGGGCGCGCCGGAGCCGCGCGCCCCCGTTTGCGCCTGACTTCGGCTCGACGGTGCCGCACGGCGCTCAGCTGATCCCAGGGATCTTGCTGTTCACGAACGCCAGGATCGCGGCGTAGACGAGCCCGGCCAGGACGAGCAGACCGACGGACCAGAACACGATCTCGATCGTGCTGGCCCCCTCGTCGCCGGCGCGGGTCAGGGCGGTCCGGGCGCGGTCGCGCAGGGTCAGCCCGAAGGTGAGCAGGGTGGCGATCAGGTGATGCGGCATCGTTCTTCCTTCCTGGTGGCGGGCAGTGCGTGGGCTACATGTCGAACAGACGCAGCAGGGAGGGGGCCATCAGTAGGGCGAGGAACACCAGGCCGAGGAGTGATCCGGGCACGTACATCTGCTCTTCGACGACGTTGGCTTCGGCGAGCTCGTCGGAGAGCAGGCTGCTGCGCACGGTGGCGCTGCGGGCGCGCAGGGATCGGTAGACCTCGGAGTTCTCGTCGCCGGCGAGCTGCATGATGTGGGCGACGTCGGCCAGCTCGGGAAGGCCGAGGGTGTCGGATAGCTCGGTCAGTGCGTCCCAGGGCGGTTGGCCGTTGTACCGGGCCCGGGCCAGTTCCTCGCGGATGCGGCTGAACATCCAGGAGTCGCCAATCGCGGCGGCATTGGCCAGCGCGACGGTCGCCCCGGCGCCGCTGTTGCGCTCCAGGGCGCACAGCTCGATGTAGGCGCTGAGCGCTCGGGCGCATTCGGCTCGCGCCCGCCTGGCCTCCTCGGCGATGTCTCGCGACGGCGCCATGAACATCAGCGCGCCCAGCAGCGCGGTGCCGCCGACCGGGACGACGCCCGGCACGTGGATGCCCAGCAGGGCGAAGAACCCGGTGAGGAGGGAGGGCAGGGCCACGCCGAGCAGTCCGTAGGCGACCTTGCGGCCGTAGAACTGCGCCGGGGTACGGCGAAGGACAGCGAGATCGCGGGTAGGGGCCGCACCGAGCAGCCGGGCTGGCAAGGTCCGTTCGGCCCAGATTCCCAGGCGTTCCTCGGCGTCCGGGGTCGCCGACGCCGAGGCGGTGGCCACGCGACGCCGGGACGCTGGAGTCAAGCGGGCGAGGACGTCGCCAAGGTCCGGCTGGGCCGGTACGAGCGCATACAGAGCCCCGGCCACACCGGCACCGACGACGACGCCGAGCACGAGGGCCAGCTGCAGGGCGGTCATCGGACGCCAGCCTTCGCGGCCGGACCGACGAACCTGGGCAGCGGCTTGCCCTCGGTCATCTTTCGCATCCACAGGAGCCCGCCGGCGTAGGCGGTGAGCAGCACGACCAGCAGCACTTGCCCGACCGGAGTGCCGTACGGCGCCACGTAGTCACCCGTGAAGGCAAGCCAGACGAGAACACCGGCGGAGAAGGTCGTGACGAGCCGGGCGCTGCCGCGCGGCTTCGCGCGCCCCGCCTCCACCTTGCGGCGGGAGGTCACGTCCTCGGCGACCGACTCGGCCACTCCCTGCAGGGCGTTCGCCAGGCTCCGGTTCCGACGCTGCGCGGCGAGGATGAGGTTGGCGACGATGAGGTCGCCGGTGACGTCGTCCAGGTCGTCGGCGAAGGCTCGCAGCGCCTGCTCGGTGTCCCATCGCGCGCGGAGTCGAGCGACGAGCAGGGTGACCTCAGGCTTGATCGCGTCGGGTGTCGACCGCAGTGTCGCGGTCACGGCCTGCTCGAGGCCGACTCCCGAGCTCAGCACGCCCGCGAGGTTGCGGGTCCACTCCTCCATCGCCTCCAGCCTGCGAATCGTGGTGGCTGTGGGCGGGGCGGCCAGGAGGTAGGGCACGCCCAGCGCAGCGGCGGGGAGGATCACCACTGCGGCCACCCACCCGGTCAGCAGGGCGATCAGCAGTCCGCTGCCGACCGAGACGGCCAGCACCAGCCGGGTCCGGCGGGACACGCCCGCCAATCGGCGTGCGAGGGCCGCGGGGCGGCGCGCCACCGGTTCGCGGACCGGCCGGGGTCGCAGCGCGAGCACCGCCCCGACCAGGCCGGCGACGACGAGGGCGCCGAACAGTACCGACCACACCCAGACGTTCATGTGGGCCACCCCCGACCGTCTGCCTCGCCTTGGTAGAGGCCGAGGTCGAACCCGTCGACCGTGAGGTCCTTGCACCGCTCGCTCATCAGGCCGCTCGCTCGCGCGGGTCCGGTGCTGGAGGGACCGAACAGGTGCGTGAGGGCGTAGCCCTTCTCACGCTCACCGGCCTCGACGACGACGACTTCACTCACCCAGCGGCGTAGCTGCTGGGAGCCGTCGGGCATCGCGACGACCCGCCGATTGAGCTGCACGATCACCTCGAGGCACCCGGCGAGCTTCTCCAGGGCCAGTTCCCGGGTCACGTGCCCGCCGGCCTCCATCGCGCAGGTGACGAGCTTGCGGATGGCGACCTCGGCGCCGGCGGCGTGTGTGGTGGACAGCGACCCGGTGCCGCTCTCCATCGCCTTGATCATCGTCCAGACCTCGCGGCCTCGGATCTCGCCGACGATCTGCCGGTCGAGGGCGAACCGGAAGCTGTCGTTGAGCGCCTCGTCGAGGTCGAACGCACCGGCGGCCCGACCGTCCGCGCCGATCTCGCCCATGCCGGGTCGGGCTTCCCAGTCCACGACGATGTCGTGTCGGCCCGTCTCGCGCAGGAACAGCTCGTACTCGGTCTCGAAGGTGCCCAACACCTCATCGCGCGGGATCTCCGCGCACAGTGCGCGCATGAGTGTCGTCTTGCCGGCAGACATCGGCCCGGCCACGACGATGCTCCACTTGCCCCGCACGGCTGCGGCGAGGAAGTCCGCGCAGGCAGGGGTCATGCAACCGCGGTCCACCCAGGCCGCCAGCGTGTCGACCTTGTGCCGGTGGCGGCGGATGACGACGGTTGGACTGCTCGTCACCCACGCCGTCGCCGCCAACCGTGCGCCGCCGTCGAGCTTGAGGTGCAGCCGCGGGGTGCTCTCGGAGAACGGGCGCGGGTTCGACTCGGACCTGTTGGCCAGGAACCGCAGGAAGTCGATCAACTCGTCATCGCTGTCGGCCACCGGATCGACCTGGATCCGGGAGCCGTCCACGAGCTGGAGCAGCACCCGGTCGTGGCCGAGGATGAAGATGTTCTCAGCGCGGTCGTCGTCGATCAGCGGCTGGAGCCGACCCAGGCGGAAGACGGCATCGAAGACCGCCTGCGCCATCTGCGTCTGCTCGGCGCTAGTCCAGGCGTC
Organism: Pengzhenrongella phosphoraccumulans; assembly: GCF_045689905.1. Lineage (NCBI taxonomy): Bacteria > Bacillati > Actinomycetota > Actinomycetes > Micrococcales > Pengzhenrongella > Pengzhenrongella phosphoraccumulans. The sequence goes on from NZ_CP144210.1 coordinate 1,930,960, forward strand.
GCCAGAGCCAGCATTGACGACATCGGCAGTGTGCTCCTTGAGCACATCGTGGATGACCGCCCATCCGTACCGCTCCTGGTCGTTGCGGTCCAGGTCGACCGCTCGGCGGGGCGTGGCCTGGGCGTCGTCGGCGGTGCCCTGGCGCCAGTCCCCGCCCAGGGCTGCGGTCAAGCGGCCCGCCACAACGGTGCGGAATGCGCGCACGAGCTCCCAGTCGATCGGTGTCTCGGCGCTGACGCCGCTCGCTGCGGTGGTTGTCGGCGGGTGGTGCAGCGCCACCCGCCTCCGGCGCGCGTCCTCGAGCGCGGCGGGCCCGACGACCGCGGGCTGAATCGAGAAGTCACCGCGGACGCGACCGGGCCGGGCGGGCGGTGCTGCGAAAAGCGGAAGCGCGGACGGGTCCGTCGGCGGCAACGGCTCGATGCTCAGTTCACTGCTCATCGTGGCCCCCCACTCGTGGCTTCCAGGCGGGCGGATGCGGCGCGGATCGTTCCGGTGATCGTGCTGCCTGCCGCGCGGATGCTGCGCAAGAGCGAGGAGTCCTCCCAGCCCGACCGACCCGCGAGCCGGTGCAGCGACCCGGGGCGCGGCCGTTGCGCGCCGTGCGACAGCACGGCGGCGTACTCCGTGTCCCAGGCAACTGTTGCCACCACCGGGAGGGACAGGACCTGGGAGACCTCGCGAGCACTGAACGGTGCGCGCTCGCCGACGAGCAGCACGCCGAGCGAACCGCTGGCACCCGCCCGGTCGAACCGCTCGCGGAGCGTCTCCGCCCACGACCTGGCCGCCGAGAGGGCGACGAGGTCAGTCCGCACGACGAGGAGCGCGAGATCGGCGGCCTCGATCAGCGGCACCGGGCTGCCGAACAGCCCCAGTCGACCGGCATCGACCACGACGTCCTGCCCGGTGTCATCGAGCGAGCGCAGCGCCACGGCGAGTGGCGCCCACAGGCCAACGAGGCTGCGCGCCTGCTCATGGGACCGGGTGCCCGGGACATATCGCATGACCGAGCCCGCCAGCTCAAGAGAGACCTGGGCGAGGGTGTCGAGCAGGGGCTGGCCGTCCTGCTGCGCCAGGGCCAGCTCGATCATCGCCTCGGGCGGCTTAATCGACCCCCGCAGGTACCCGGCGGCGACAGCGGAACCACCAGTGGGGTCCGCCTCGACGAGCAGGCATGGCCGGTTCCACGTCAGGGCCAAGCCAAGCGCAGCGGTCGTCACGCCGGGGGACCCGCTCGCGGAGGTCAGGACGATGAGGCTCATCGGCTCACCGCTCCCGGGAGTCGAGGACGAGGACGACATTCCCGGTCGCAGCCATCGCGGCCAGGGCAGCAGCGTCGGCGGTGGGCACCTGGACCGTGACGATCGTTTGCGCGCCCGCCCCCGTGGCGTCGGTTCCCATCTGGGTACCAACGACGGCCGCGCTGATCGAAGCGGGCGTGACATCTGTAGCGGTCCCGGCCGCCAGTTGCGGGGTAGCCACCACGCGGACCTTGTCGCCGGCCACGAGGGTGACGCCCGGCATCCGCGCCTGGGCCACGCCGATCCCGACCAGCGAGGCACCGTCCGGCGGGACAGTGGTCTCGGTGACCGACTCGGTCGTCACCAGCGAGCCCGCCGCGACGTCGAGGGCGGCCCGTTGCCCGACCAGGCTCGCCAGATCCCCGCCGGGCAGGGTGTGCAGGGCGGGGTCGAGCTCGACCCGGACCGTCATCAGGTCCTCGCGTGCGATCACGGAGCCGCGCTCGATGGTCGAACGGGCCGCGACGACCTCCTGGGCCGTCGTCGTCGAGGCCAGCAACCAGACATTGCCCAGCGCCCCCAACGCGACGACCAGGACCATCGCGGCGAACAACCCCCAGCGCCGGCGGGCACGCGGCGGGGTGGGCACCTCGGTCGAGGGCGCCGAGCCATTCAAGGGGCGAGTGGCGGCGGCCGTGCCACGCCCCGTCCGCGCCGGTGAGTTGACCGCGCTCGTCGTCATGTCTGAGGCCTTTCGTCGCAGCTCATTGGGTGAGCACCTGCGCTTCGCCGATCGTCACGTCCGTCGCCTGGGTCAGATCGAGCGTGATCGTCCCGGCCTGACCGATGCCCGACCAGGCCACGACCCAGTGCGACGTCGCTCGCACCACATGGGTGCCCTGCCGGGTATAGGTGTGGCCGCAGTCCGGCGACGACGACGCTCCATACGACGCTTCGTAGGGAGTCCCTGGACCCGCACATGTGACGACCTGCCCATCACCCATGTCCCAGGACACCCCGGCGACCTGCGCCGTGGCGGAGACATCCCAGCCGCCCGCGGAAGCGGTGCGCGTGATGGGCCCAAAGGTCTGCGCGTCCGGAGCCGAGACCCACATCCAGTTCGGCATCCCCACCAGACCGACCGACCCGGCCCGCGCCTCGGGAACGATCCCGACCCGGACGGCCTGGAGCTGCATCGACGCGACAGCCTGCTGGGCAAGGGCCGCCGGGTCCGGCGGTGCGGCAGGCGCGGCGAGCGACCAGTACGGAATCAGGTAGCCGGCGACGAACATGCCGCCGAGCCCTGTCGGGACCTCGCAGTGGTAGATCGCGCCATCCGTATGCCCCGCCCAGACCGCCTCAGTCTGCGGTGGCTGCGGATCTGCAAGGCCGACGGGCAAGCAGCCCTGGCCGTCGATCTGAATGATCGGGATGGTCGGGGTGCCGCCTGAACCACCTCCCGAGCCTGAGCCCGATCCCCCGCCGGTGCCGGGGGTGGCGGGAGTCCCCGCCCAGACCATGCAGACGCCGAACAAGTTGTAGGACGTGCACGTCGCGCCGTCGGCGGCCAACGCCGTCGGCGCGCCCGCCCCGACTAGCGCCCCGCTGATGGCGATGGCCACCAGCAGTCGGCGCGTCAGCCACTGCACGCCGAGTCCTCTGCCGGGACGACATAGCCGACTCGCCACTGCGCCTGGTTCGGGTACTCGTAGTTGTAGACGGAGACCTCGAGGGGGCTCGTCGCTGCCCGGTCGGGCGGCACGATCGACTGCCCGGCCTTGTCCACCACGTTGTAGCCGCTCACGTCGGCGCAGACAACGAGCACGACGGTCGGCACGACCGGCGGCGACGCCGCAGGGTCGCTCGCCAGGTCGACGCCCTGCATCTGTATCGAGGCGGGGGCGATCTCACCGACGACACGAGTCTCCATCGCCTGGGCGCTGGTCAGGGCGTTCTTGAGGTTGACCAGCTCGGTCCCGATCGCGACGGTGTCGAAGCAGGTGGGCTCGGTCGTGGGCGGATCCGACAGGCAGTCCGTCTGCGCCCGGAGGTAGGCGCGGACCACTTCCTCTGCCCTGAGCTCCGCGTCGCCTTCAGGCGAAGATGAGGGTGTGGGCGACGTTGCCGGGGGTGTTGACGGCGCGCCCGTCTCAACGGGGGACGGCGGAGTCGGGTCGCCGGTGCAACCTGCGGCGGACATGACGACGAGCACGGCAAACACGACGCTCAGCGCCCGTCGATCGGGTCTTGTCATCTGCCCCCCTACGCTTCGTCGCCCTCAGGCGGCTGATGAAGCCGGCGTGCTCACTCTCAACTCAAGTTGATCCTTAAACACTAGTGCCTATGGTGCATATTGGCTACGTCGTCGTCCGACGGTTGTGGATGACCGAGCCGGCTGAACGACGGATGACACTCGGACCAGCAAGCTTGCAGCCGTCCTCCCCGCAGGACGGGACGCCAGTCATGCTAGGGAAAGCGACGCTTACTGGGGTGCAAACGACGCATTTCTACCGATGCAGTGCGTCCTTGACCTCAGTTGTGTCGACTCCAAGCGCCACGGCGATGGAGTCGAGGGTCGCCGACGACGGAAGTCGTCGACACCCGTGCGCCTCCCAACGTTTGAGCGAGGCGGCGGACAGATGAACCGCCTGCGCCAACTCCTCAACACTGAGTCCTGCGGCAAACCGGAGCCACCGCAGGCCGGGTCCACCGTCGGGCGCGATGAGCAGAGCGTCCGCCGGTACGCCCAGGGCGCGCGCCACTGCGTGCAGCAGTTGCGGACTCCGAGGCCGCGCCTCGCCGCGCTCCCACATCGAGACGCGCTCCCCGCCCACCACGCCGACCTCATGCGCCAGCTCGTGCTGCGTCAGCCCAGCGCGTATCCGCGCCGCGCGGAGCGCAGCGCCGTCGATCGAGGGTGCGGTCTCCATGGCAGCACCAACCCTAGAGGCGTGGCGGGCGGCGGCACCCGCGGGTCGCCGAGCTCTCCAGGAAATCGGAGCCTCTGGACTGTCACCTATCTGCCCATCTCACCGAACAGCGAAGCACCGCCCGATGGAGTCCCGGGTGCTCGCCCGAAAGCCGCAGGCCGTCTCTTGCGCTGCCGCCAATGACTTCGGACCCAACGCAGCTTAGGTGGCACTAACGTGCGTTTCCGACGGTATCTCGGAGGAGTTTCGGAGAGATCAGTGCGCGCTCTTCCGGCGACGGGTCGAGCCGGCACCGATGCCTGCGGAGGGATCCCCGACGGCTACCTCGACCGGGTTTTCGACGTGGCCTGGCGTGGGAGCCACACGCGGACCCCCGGCGCAGACATCGGCGCAGGCCTCAGGCTCGCGATCGTCAAGGGAGTCGTCGAAGCGCACCGAGGCACGGTGGCCGTCAGCAATCATTCGCCCGGCTGCAGATTCGTCGTGCGGATCCCCGCGTAAGTCCGGGGCCGACGCGCCCTTGCCGTCCTGGACGTCTTCGTTCGGGTTCAGTCCGCTGGGGTCGCGGTGTGGGAGCTTCGGTCTCGGGCAGCGGTCACCACGTACGCCGCCAGGTTCAGTGTCACGACCAACCCGAGCAAGATGGCGAGGTTGGCGCCGTAGTTCTGGAGCAGGAGCGATTTCGCTGGTGGCTGGGTGCCCCGACGCGCGATGAGCGGAATGGCGATGATGGTGATGAGGCCGCCTACAAGCAGTGCTGCTTGCAAGTACCGGCGGCCGCGGGGCGGCACGGTCCGCGCTAGGAGCCAGCCGACCCCCACGACCAGCGGCGACAGGAGGCCGTCGTGGATGACGACGATCCCGACCATCCACAGCAGCAGGCCGGGCAGGGCGTCCGGGACCTCGGTGACCAGCCGCCCCCCTCCGTAGAGAAGGAGGAGGACCCCGGCCGCGACCAGCGCGTACCGCCACCGCCCCATCTCAGCTCACCTCGATTCGGCCGAGCCATTTGGTGTTGAGCACTCCCGCTCGGTTGGGCGCGATCAGGCGAAGGGGGTAGCCGTGGTCGAGGTTGAGCCGCTGACCGTTGAGATGGGTGGCGAGCAGAGCCCGGGCGACCTGGGGGCCTTCGACGACGCTGTCGTGGTAGGCGCCTCGCGTCTCCAGCGAGATGACGTGCACGTGGGAGTCGGCGTCACCACCCGCCCGCCGCACGACGTCGAGAAGCCGCAGACCTCGCCAGTCGGCGCCGACGCTCCAGCCCTCGACGCAGGTGATCGGCAGCCGCGCCTCGAATTCTGCGAGCTCTTCGATGTCGGCGAGGCTCAAGACGAACGGTCGCGGGCCGTCGACCTGCAGCTGCCAGTCGATCGCCGTCGCCAGCGCCATCACACCGGCTCGATCGGCGGTCCGGTTCACCGGGACACCTTGGGGGGCCCCTCTCGACAGCCTGGGCGCGAGCAGACCGATCGGACCCAGCGGCGTCAGGGTCTGCCCGACGGTCGTGGCGACCACCACCGCGACACCGACACCGGTCGCGGCGAGGAGGCCACGACGACTCAGAGCCGGCGTCGCGGGCGCTGGGACGTCTCCGGCGTTGCTGTGTGCGGCCGGGTTCTCGCTCCACGGGATCTCGGTGAGCACGTCCGCGTCAACGAGACGGGCCTGCAGCCCGTACTTGATGTCGGGCAGCTTCACCCCGATGTGGATGAGGATCGAGCCGATGACGACGAAGGACAGCAGGAAGTGCACCTTGACGAAGCCCCATGGCCACGGATACCAACCCAGGACGTTGAGGAAGCCGGTCGTCAACTGGATGAGGCTGGCTGCGACGAGCACGAACACCGACGCGCGCTCGACGGCGTGCTTGACAGAACGCGCCGGCGGCCAGCGGAACAGGTTCGGATACACCGACCAGAGCTTGACGAGCAGCAGCGGGATCGTCGCGATGCCCGTGGTCACGTGGGTGCCCTGGGTGACCCGGTAGAGGAAGACCGGGCTGGCCGGCTCGGGCAGCCATGACCACGGGTGGTACTGGTAGTGACTGAGCAATCCCGTCAAGAAGCACACCGCGAAGCAGATCCCGACCATCGAGCCGAGCCTCGCGGTGAGAGCCGTCGAGCGTACCGGGCTGATGAAGCGGGGCCAGAGTCGTGGTTTGCTCAACTTCGGCATTCGTCAAGCGTGCCCGACCTGCGGCCAATCCCACCTCCGCGAAACCTTACGAGTTCGTGACATCGGGAGTGGTGGGCGAGGAGTCGCTCGTCGGAGGCACGCAAACGAAGCCGGCTCCCTGTGGAACGATGTTCGGTGCGCTCGGTTCTCGAGATCTTGCGAAAGCGGGCCGTGGCCACAACTGCCTTCTGACTTTGGCTGCCCGCCTTCTCTGCGCTAAGTCACTTAGATCGAGTACGCGGCTGTTCTCCAGTGATGACGCTTGTCACGCATCACCTCGATCGCGAGCACACGATCCAACCAGGCTGGGGCCAAGACTCCCCCGAACATCGTCCGTCCCAGCATCTCGTCCCCCCGCGCCTGCCACGGCAGCACCTCCGAGCTCACGGGGCTCTGACTTCCCAGATCGTGCCGGGGGACGGGTCCCCGCGCGGATGCCGGGCGACCCAGCCTCATGGCGCGCCGAGCGGTTGACCGTCGACGGTGACCTGCAGCGTCGGGTTTCTCTCGGGCCAGAACGCGACCAGCCCGGCGATCTTGGCGGACTCCGGCAGCGGCGTGCGGTACGCCCAGGCGACGTCCGCCAGGCTCGCATCACCGGTGTCCAGGGCCCAGTACGTCGCGGTGCCCTTGTAGGGGCAGTGACTGGTCGTGGCGCTCGGGGCCAGCAGGTCCATGCGCACGTCCGCCTGGGGGAGGTAGTACCGCGCGGTGAGGCCCGTCTCGAAGAGGACGACCGGGCGACGGGACTCGGCCACCGTGACCCCGTTGAACGCGACGACGACATGCCGACTGCTGGCGAGCGCGTCGATGCGCACGTACGGGCTGCGCGGGTGGGTGTAGACGATCTCGTCCTCCTCCATCCAGGTGTCGAATGCCGCCCAGGTCAGCCCGAACGCCTCCCGGAGTTCCTCGACGCCGGCTTGCGGATACCGCCGGGCGGCGTTCGGCACGATCCGCTCGCCGATGATCACGTCGAAGACTTCGCTGACTCCCAGGACCTTCGAGCGGGGCCCGTGCCCGCCTGCGCGCAGTTCGACCTCCAGATCGCTCGCGGCGAAGAAGTACTGCGGATAGTAGGGGTGCTCCCAGACCAGCAGCGGGGACCGCGCATCTGCTACGAGCTCACCCGCGCTGAAGGCGCGCACCCGTTTGCTGCCGCGTTGCACTGTGCCGGGCGTGATGGCGAACGGGTCCTCGACGATGCCAGCCATCAGGTCAGTCATGCAGCAAGAACCACGTGGGCATCCTGGAACATTCCACCAGCGAGGGGTCCGATCTCCCCTCGCTGGCTCCCCTGGGTGATGGGACCTGTCGACCGTCGCTCAGGGGACCTCGGGCCAGTGGCGGTCGGGTCAGGCCAGGTCCCGAGTGCATCTTCGATGCCGCGGTGGAAGGTGGGGTAGGCGTAGATCATCGACCGCAGCGTGCCCAACCGACCCTGGGCGTGCACGGCAAGCGTAAGCGCGGCGAGACCCCCCCACCGGCCGGCCCTATCGAGGTGGCCCCGACCAGGACCCCGCGGTCGGAATCGGCCACCAGCTTGATATGGGATGCGCTCCTGCGCGAGCCATTCGATGCGGGGGTTGTCGTACTGGGTGGCGGTGAGGACGAAGGCGTCGACCTACGAGGGCCTGGGCCTGCGCCACAGTGAGACGGACCAGCACGGCACCTTCGAGCCGTCGGGCGACGACCGGAACGCGGGGGCTGAGCCCGAGCCAGGGGCGCGGCGCGGGAGCCCCGGGGCGAGGCCTCGGAGGGGTGACCGCCGAGCCCGCCGTCCTCAGCCGGGCGCGGGCTCGGCGCCGGCGGCGCGGCTGACCTCGGCTAGGGCATGTCTCCTAATCTCCGTTTGGTGCTCGTTGGCATGCTGTCCGGGTGAGTCGCTACGCCGTGTTGTCAGATGAGCAATGGGCTCGAGTCGAGCCGTTGCTCCCGTCGTCGGAGGGCAAGCAGTCGCGCCCGTTTCGCAACCATCGTCAGGTGGTGGAGGGGATCGTCTACCGGTACCGGACCGGGATCGCGTGGCGGGACCTGCCACGTGAGCAGTTCGGACCATGGCAGACGGTGTGGAAGCGGCACCGCCGGTTCGCCGGGGACGGGACCTGGGACCGGGTCCTGGGCGCGCTGCTGACGCAGGCCGACGAGGCCGGGGACCTGGACTGGACTGTCTCGGTGGACTCCACGATCAACCGGGCCCACCAGCACGCCACGAACACCAAGCGCCCCGAGAACGCCACAGGGGGCACGATCGAATCACAGGAATCGGACCGGCGAGCTCAGTGAACCTGCAGGTCACGGGATCGGGCGCTCTCGTGGCGGGCTGTCCACGAAGATCCACCACGCCGTCGACGGGCGCGGGCGACCGCTCGCGGTGATAGTCGCTCCCGGGCAAGGACACGACGGGTCGATGCTCGCGGACCTGCTCGCCGAGATCCGGGTCGCGCACTCCGGGGCCGGCCGCCCCAGGACCAAACCGGTCAAGGTCCTGGGCGACAAGGCGTACTCCTCGCGGGCGATCCGCACCCTGCTGCGAAGGCGTGGGATCGTCTCGGTCATCCCCGAGCCGCGTGACCAACGCGCCAACCGGGCGCGCCGTGGCTCACGCGGCGGACGACCAGTGACCTACGACCGGGTCACCTACAAAGGCCGCAACGTCGTCGAACGTTCCTTCGCCCGCCTCAAGCAATGGCGCGGCTTGGCCACCCGCTACGACAAGCTCGCCATCGTCTACCGCGCCGCAGCACTCCTGGCAGCTGTCATCACCTGGCTACAGGATTAGGAGACATGCCCTAGGCGCTGCTCCAGGAAGGCGCGCTCCGCGGCGTTCGCCGTGAGCTCCATCGCGCGCCGGTACGACTGAGCCGCGCCGGCGGCGTCGCCGAGGCGGCGCAGCAGGTCGGCGCGGGTGGCGGGAAGGTAGGGGTAGTCGGCGAGCCGGGGATCGGTCGCCAGCTCGTCGAGGAGCGGCAGGGCGGCGGCCGGACCGTCGGCGAACGCCACGGCGGCGGCCCGGTTGAGCGCGACCACCGGGGTGTTCCACACCGCCAGCAGCCGGTCGTAGAGGTGCACGACGCGCGGCCAGTCGGTCTGCTCCAGGGACGGCGCCATCGCGTGCACGCCGGCGATCGCCGCCTGAAGGGTGAACCGCCCCGGTGGGCCGGACGCCAGCGCCCCGGCCGTCACCGTGAGCCCTTCCAGAATCGCGCGCTGGTCCCAGCGCGTCCGGTCCTGGTCGGCGAGCAGGAGCAACCGGCCCTGCTCGGCGGTCCGGGCGGCCCGGCGCGCGTCGGTGAGGAGCAGCAGGCCCAGCAGGCCGCGGGTCTCGGCCTGCTCGGGGAGCAGCGAGGCGAGGGTGCGCGCGAGGTGCAGGGCCCGGTCGCAGAGCTCCCCACGGACGAGCGCGTCCCCCTCGCCGGCCGTGTGGCCGGTGCTGAAGAGCAGGTGGACGGCGGTGAGCACGCTGTCCAGGCGCTCGGGCAGCTCCGCCCGGCCCGGAACCCGGTAGGGGATCCGCGCGTCGGAGATCTTCTTCTTGGCCCGGGTGATCCGTGCCGCCATTGTCGGCTCGGACACCAGGAAGGCCCGGGCGACGTCGGGCGTGGGAACGCCGCAGACCAGGCGCAGGGTGAGGGCGACGCGGGCCTCGGGGGCGAGGGTGGGGTGGCAACAGGTGAACACCAGCCGGAGCCGGTCGTCCGGCACCGCGGCGTCGGGCCAGTCCAGGTCGGCCGGGTCGTGCGCATCGACGGTCGCCGGCTCCACGAGCAGCGGGAGCTTGCGCCGGAGGGTGACCTCGCGACGCAACCGGTCCAGCGCATGGTTCCGCGCCGCCGTGGTCAGCCATGCGCCGGGCCGCTCCGGGACGCCGTCCCGGGTCCAGGCCTGCAGCGCGCTGACGTACGCCTCCTGCGCGCACTCCTCCGCGACGTCCAGGTCGCCCGCGACGCGCACCGTGGCGGACAGCACGAAGGCCCACTCGGAGCGGTGGGCCTGCGCCAGCGCGGCAGCGACCGCGTCCGCCTGCACGGCGGACGCGGTCGCTTCGTCGCTGGGAGCGATCAGAACGGGTTCGTCGTCGGGTCCACGACCGGGCGGACCTCGACGCCGCCGCCGGGGGCGGGGGCCGGGCATAGCTTGGCGATCTCGACGGCGTGGTCGAGGTCGCGCGCCTCGACGACGTAGATGCCGTTGAGGGCCTCCTTGGTCTCGACGAACGGGCCGTCCGTCACCGTGCCGCCACCCTTGATCGTGGTGGCCGTCGTCGGGGGCGCCAGCGCCTCCCCGCCCGCCAGGGACCCACCGAGCGCGAAGACCTGCTCGACGAACTTGCTGTGGGCGTCGACCACCGCGGGCCACGCCTCGGGCGAGATGTTCGCGTAGAAGGCCGGGTCTTCGTAGATGAGGATCGCGTACTTGGCCATGGTGCTGCCTCCTGCTTGGGTTGCGGGCCGGCCTGTCCGGCGCCGTCACTAACTACGACGAACACCCTGCCGCCGGATCGACAGCTAGGCCAGGATTTCTTCAAGATCTTTGCGCCGCCGCCGCCGTGCGTGCCGGAGTCCGCTTTGCGTGCTGAAGTCCACTCCAGCGGCCCCACCTAACGCCCCGTCTCGCGGGTGATCGGCGCGACGGGACGCCGCCCACCGACGCCTAGACCTTGCCCGGCAAGGAGCGGTAGGGAGAACTGGATGTGACTCAAGTGCCGTGACTCGGAGCAGGCGGACGATCGAAGCAACGTCCGATAGTTGGTGCCAAAGTGCGGGCCCGCCCGACCCGCGCGTCAGCTGTCGCCAAGTAGCGGGCGACGGCGGGCCGGATGGCGTCGATACGAGACCCTGCGGTGGGCGCGGGGCTCAGGTGCATCGGAAGACGTTCCGTCCTTGGGCGGTGCCGGCTGCTTGGACGGCTAGGACGTCTTTGATGACGGCCAGGATCGGTGCGATCGGCACGGGCTCGTTGGAGATCTTCAGGTGCGGGTTGGTGATCCCGACCGGATGCCACCACGCACCGTCGACAGTCAGGGTCAGCTCGGGCTCGATCGTCTCCAGGGAGATGTGCACGCCGAGCTCGGCGGCTCCCTCTTGGGCGACGGGCCGCACGAGGCGATCATCGGCCGCGATCCCGAGGTCGTCCAGCAGTGCGTCCAGGGCATGGACCTGCGTGACGTCGTCGGGTCCGAGCGTGGCCGCGACCCGGACGCGGAACCCGAGCCCGCTCGCCTGCCTGATGCCCTGGACCGCCCGGGCGTGCGAACCCGCGCCCCGGATCCGATCGTGCAGGTCCGCGGTGGCCGAGTCGAGGCTGACCTGGAGCGCGACCCGGTCGCGATCCATCTCCTCGAGCATCGCTCGCCGAGCGCCCCGGTCGAACACCATGGCGTTGGTCAGGATCGTCACCGGCACCAACCTCGCGGCATGCGCCACGATCTGGCCCAGCCCCGGATGCAGGAACGGCTCCCCGCCGGTCAGCAGCAGCTCACGCCCACCGCCGGCCACGAACTCCTCGACCGCGACCCGAGCCAGCTCGGGCGGCATCATCCGAGCCGAGGCCTTCGGTGAGGACTGCGCACAGCAGTAGGTGCAGGCGAGGTTGCAGTGAAAGTTGGTCTGCAGCCACAGCCGCTCCCCGAGCGGGACAGCGTTGCCGGTCGTGAACTGCGCGCTGGGCGCGAGCCCGCCCCTGCGGATGCGCAGGAGCCATTCCGACCGACCGCCGCCGCTTTTCTCCGTGCCGTCGACAACCTCGAGCACGTCGTGACCGGCCAGGCCCGCCCACGCGGGCAGGTCCACCAGCACCGACCGCTCCCGGGTGCCCACCGCCAGGACCTGACCCGGCTCGAGGCGGCGCATGGCCGAGGTCAGCGACAGCAGCAGCCCGCTGCCGCAGTCCTGGTCCCCGCCGTCCAGCGCCGCATCAGCGCCACCGGCACGCACGACGGCGTCGAGGTCGATCAGCTGGTCCGTCATCGACTCAGAACGACAGCGCCGCGGCGCCACCGGCAAGGAGCGCCACCAGGGTCGCCCCACCCACGATCTTCGCGCCCTCGATGAGGTCCTCCTCGCCGATGCCACGCTTCTTCGCGCACGGGCTGCAGACCAGGAAGGTTCCCCCCGCCAGGACATAGTTCGAGATCAGCTCGGCCATCGGGGCGAAGCCCTCCTCATGCAGGTCGTCGGCGAAACCCTTGGCGGCCAGCCGCGCGCCCTCGGAGGACAAGAAGACCGTGGTTTCCTGGGCGGAGGCGATCGAGGCACCGGCCACGACCATCGCCACGCTCGCGCGGTCGACGTCGTTGGAGCCCTGGGTCAGGTTGATCACGATGCTGCTCATGGCAGGGAGGTTCCTCTCGGGTTGGCCACACCCCGGGAGGATCCCGGGGCGTCGTCGGTACGCGCAAGCTCGCCCGGTGGGGGTCCGCTCGAAAGGGCGTGGCGGGGCGCATGGGTCAAGACGCGGCGGACCGCGATGTCGTAGTGCGCCCGCCCGTCCGAACCGTGGCCGACGCCGAGGTAGCCGTTGCCTGTCAGGTGGCACCAGTACGGCAGGTCGATCGCGGCGACCGGATCAGTGGCAATGAGCCGCACGAGCGCGCCCACGGGTTGGCCAGGGAGCTGCAGTGCAAGCCGGAGCAGCAACTCCCCGCACGCACGGTCCTCGCCGTCCACCACGAGGTCGGGTAGGCGGGCGGTGTCCACCTCACCCATCTGCGGTCCCCGCCTGTACCGCGGAGGCCGGGCGTGCGACGTGCCCGCTCGCGGCCCGCAGCACGGCCCCGCAGCCGACCGCGGCGACCGCGCCGGTGACGAACAGCGCGGCCGCGGTCAGGTTCGCCCCCAGCCAGATCGAGGACCCGGTGGCGGTCTGGGTCCAGATCGTTGCGGTGCACACCAGGCCCACGGCGGCCGCAGCGAACGCGAACGACGCGCGCGCGGTGCGCCCGGCGGCGACCATCAGCGCACCGACGACTACGAGCAGCACACCGCCGGCGACGTTGTACGCCCCCAGGGACACCTCGAACGAGCTGGACCCCAGTGTCGCGGGCGACGAGGCGACCGCGACGGCCGCGGCCACCAGACCCACCGCCGCCAGCAGGGAGCCCCACGTAAGCACCAGGCGGGCCGCCGGTCGGGCGCCAGCCCCCGCGGACGCGGCCGCGCGAACACCGTCAACGCCCCACGCCAACCCGGCCGATCCGAAGAAGAGCACGACGTGGACCGCGAGCAACAGGTAGTACGACCAGGGCCACTCGCCGGGCGCCTGCAGCACCGACAGGGCGATCGCGCTGCCCTGCGCGATGCCGAGCAGGGCCGCGAGCCGCGTGAAGGTCCCGGTCAGCAATAGGCCCGCGAGCAGCGTCTCGACCACCAGGACGCCCCACCCGAACGGGATGAACGCCGGCTGGACCACGTTCTGCATGACCCAACTGAACGGGGCGAGCACGGGATGGTCGATCGCGGCCTGCACGTAGCCATAAAGCAGCCGCCCGCTCTCACGGCCGAAGTCCGGTGGTCGCTTCCAGTTCGCGTTGAACAACCACAGCAGCCCAGCAACGATCCGCAAACCCGCCAGCGCCCGCGCAACGCTGCGACGGTCCGGCTCGTCGGTCCCCAACAGGTATGGCAGCACGCCTCGAGTATGCCGACGCTGGGGACAGTTCGCGCGGCGATTGAGGAAAATCGCGCGGCGAGACTATCCGCCGGAACGTCCCGGCGGCCCCCCGCTGATCCCCCCGCACGCCAGGCACGCGCCAACCGGGTCCCGGCGCCAGGGCCACGACCTGCGTGGCACGCGCAGGTCGTGGAGGGGAAGACACGGTGCAGGACGCGATCGCCGCAATCAGCAATGCCCGCGAGATCTTTGATGCCGTCTCCACCCACAGCCATACCTGAGGCTTGGACGGGCGCGCGGGGACCGATCGCGATCAGGTCCCCCTCTTCAAACCAGCAACAGCGACACGAAGGGCCGCACAACCGTCACTCAGCGCGTTGCAATCTCATCTGGGTGGCGGTCACCGAGTCCCATCTGAGCGAGGGCTCGCGACAGGTCCGGGGTCAACAGCGGGTCGAGGTTCTTGAGCGCGTCTCGAACTAGCTCGTGCGGTCGGCCAAGAGGATTGCGCGAGCGATCTCCGCCAGGGCCTTGGGTGAGCTGTCGGTGGCGCGCTCCACGACGAGTCGCCTGGACACGTGCAGGACGCCGCGGGCGGCACCTGCGCGCAGGTTTTCGGGCAGGGTCTCGATGTCCTTGGTCTTCGCCACGCCGACGATGCGCCGCGCCATCTTCGCGGCCGCGAAAAGCCAGGCCTGTGAACGCCATTGCGAGATCCGGTCGTCCAGGAAGCCCTCGCCCCACAGGCGCGGGTCGACGCGCTGCGGCCAGCGCCGGCGGAACTCGGACTCGAAAGCGATCCAGGTGGACGCGATGAGCCCGAGGGCCCAGTCGCCTCGCTCATCCTCGCCGAGCGCGTAGGCGCGGGCGGCGGCGATCACATAGTTGGCCCACACGGCGCCGAGGTCGAACGCCACGGGGCCGTAGAACGCGAACTCGGAGTCGAATACCTTGACGCTGTCGCAGAGCGTGGAGCCGTGCTTGGCCCGGACCATGACTGAGCCGGTGTGCAGGTCACCGTGGATCAGTGCCTCGGAGCTGGTCATGAAGAGCCACTTGGCTTCGCCCATCGCGCGGATCATCGCGACGTCGGCGGCGAGCTCGGCCGCGTCTGGCTCGTTGGCGGGAAGCACGCTGTTGCGCCCGGCGTCGACGTACGGCTCGGTGAACACGAGGTCTTCGGTGATCGTGCACAGCTGCGGGTTGGTGGATTCCGCCTGGCGCGCGGCGAGATCGTCCCGATCCATCCCGAAGACCGAGGTCCCGAAGGCCACGGCGCCGATGTACACCCCGACCGCGTCGGCTGCTCCGTCGTGGATGGCACCGGTGTTCAGCGCACCGCGCCACACGGCGTGGTCGCCCAGGTCTTCCATCGCGATGATGAAACGGTCCGGGTTGTAGTCGAAGACCTCCACGACCAGCTCGGGTACGAGCGCGCGATGCGCGAGAAGCGACGTGGCCTCCGAGCGCGCCCGTTCGGGCGTCAGGGGCCAGCCCTCGCCCACCATGCGCACGTACGGCAGGGCCTGCTTCAGCACGAGGCCGCGCCCGGCCTCGTCCCGCGCGATGAACACCAGGTTGAGGTTGCCGTCACCGATCTCCTCGACCGAGACGATGTGGTGGGCATCGACGCGGGAAGCGAGCATGGGTTTGGACTGGATGTAGCTCGGAATCGACTCCACGGTGAGGAACTCATACTTCTTGAACACGCCACACGCCCTTCAATTTGTCGTGGATTCTTCGGTGATGAGGCTGCTACGTGCCCGATCCTCGTGGCCAAGATGAGCCCGCCGATCGAGGCGAAGGCACCGCACGTGACATAGGCCTGGCCCGGGTAGGAACCAACGCGCACACCCGCCACGCAAGACGCCCCCGGGCTGGACCCGATCGTGTACATCGTTCGGCCCCAAAAGTGAGCTGAACGCCGGCTGGGCCACGTTCTCGATGACCCAATTGAACGGTGAGAACACGGGGTGGTCGATGGCTGCCTGGACGTAGCCATCGAAGAGCCGCTCGCCCGCGGCGGAAGGCGGGCGGTCGCTTCCAGTCCCCGTTGAAGTGCCGCAGGAGACCCGCGACGATCCGCACACCGGCCAGCGCCCGCCCGACGACGCGACGGTCGGGCTCTTCGGCGCCCAGAAGGTACCGAAGCATGAGGCGAGTATTGCGTGCAGAGGCTGGTACCGCAGCCCAGTTCAGCCGCCAGTTCCGGCACGGCCAGAACGCCATGCCCGCGCGAACCGGGTCGTCGGCGCGAGGGTTGCCACGAGTTCGGCGTCGGCCGCTTCGTCCACGTCGCGCATCACCGGCGCGACGCCCACGCTCGATCCTCGCGACCGCAGGAGCTCCCAGGTCATCTGACCTGTCCTCGCGGTCGACATGGGGACATCCTCGAGACCGTCGACCTGCGCGGGGTCGTTCGTCGCCAGCACCCACCACCCGCCGTCGTCCGCGAGCCCCAGCACCGGTTGGTGCACCGCCATCGCGGCGACCGACCGAAGCACCGCCGACGTGACCTGAGGGGTGTCGATGCCGATCTGGACGACGGGCGCGCGGGAGGTCGGACACAGCTCACGGTGGGCGTTCGCGATCCGCTCACCCAACCCGGCGCCCCACTGCGGATGGACGGTCCAGCTGCGCAGACGGGACAGCAGCTCCACGTCGTCCAGCTGACCCAGGTCCCCTCCGAGGGACACGTGGCACCGGCCGAGACCGAAGGTTCGCTCGCACACGTCGAAGGTGTCGAGCAGGGCCGCGGTCGCCAGCTGCGCAGCCCGCACAGCCCCCTGCGTTGCTGCGAGGCGCGTCTTCACCTGACCGGGAATCGGGACCTTCGCCATCACGAGCACCACGGGCATGCTCACGGCAGCACGCGGGCGAAGTCGCGGGCGGTGCGAACCGTGCCCCGGACGGTGCCAGACACCTTCGACCTAGTCCCGCTGGCCCGCGGGTGGTAGCTGATGTCGAGCTCGGCCAGCACCCAGCCCGCCGCCTGCGCCTTGACGAGCAGCTCCACGGGGTAGCCGAACCGACGGTCGCGCACGTCCAGGGCGAGCAGGTCCTCCCGGCTGCACACGCGCATCGGGGCGATGTCCCGCACCATCAGCCCGGTTCGACGGCGCAACCACCAAAGCACGAGCGCGTTGCCCGCCCGGGCGTGCCACGGCCAGACCCCCGCCCGGACCGGTCGCCGGCGGCCCGTCGCCATCGTGGCCCCACCCCCGACGACGGCGGCGAGCAACCCGGTGATCTCACGCGGATCCATCGACCCGTCTCCGTCCAGGATGGCGATGTAGTCGGCCCCCGACGCCTCGACACCGGCCTGCACGGCAGCGCCGTAGCCAGCCACGGACTCGTACACGACCCGGGCCCCGCAGCTCCTCGCGACCTCGGCCGTGTCGTCGACCGAACCGTTGTCCACCACGATGACGCCGAAACCCGCAGGGACCAGGGCGAGCAAAGCGGGCAAGGCGGCCGCTTCGTCCTTGCAGGGAAAGATCACATCGCACCGTAAGACCATGAGCCCGACGATAGACAATGTCCTCCTCAGTTGTGGCCGACTGCCTATCATCGAGCCGTGACCAACCGCCTTCGCCAGGCATCCGTGCCCGCGCGGGGTCTCGCGGCGGCCGCACTCGTCATGGTGCTCGCGATGACGGTGCCGATCGTCACGGGCTGGAAGGTGGACCCCGCGTCCTTCCATCCCGTCATCGCCTCCTGGTCACCGCGCGTGGGCCCAGGAACGGTGCCAGCTCTCGTGATCGGCGTCGCAGGGGTCCTCGTAGCGCTCGACGCCGCCCGATTCCTGCCCTGGCGGACGCTGCTCGCCGTCACGTGGTTGACGGGCTGGGCATGGATGCTCGCGCTCGCGCTCGTCGACGGCGTGCCCGGAATCTGGAACGTCCTTGACGGCCGGTACGAATACCTCAACACCGCCCGCGCCACCACCGATGTGCCGGCCCTGCTACAAGAGTTCGTCACCCGGATCCCGGACGGTCCGAACGGTTGGCCGGTCCATGTTGCGGGGCACCCGCCCGGCGCGTTGCTGTTCTTCATCCTGCTCGTCCGACTCGGGCTCGGCTCGGGCCTGGCAGCCGCACTGATCGTCACCGTGGTGGCCGCGACGACACCGGTGGCCGTGCTCGTGACCGCTCGCGCGCTCGGAGGCGAACTGCCCGCACGCCGCGCACTGCCCTTCCTGGTCCTGGGACCCGTCGCGATCTGGCAGGCGGTGTCCGCCGACGCGCTGTTCGCCGCCGTGGCCGCCTGGGGGGTGGCCGCGCTGGCGCTCGGAGCCACCCGCCGATCGATGGCATGGTCGCTGCTCGCAGGAGCGCTCCTGGGGTACTGCACCCTGATGTCGTACGGCCTTCCGCTGCTGGGCGTGCTCGCGCTTACGGTCCTGCTGGTGGCCCGGTCCTGGTTTCCGCTGCCCTTCGCCCTCACGGCCGCGATCGCCGTCGTACTGATCTTCGCTGCCCTCGGATTCGTGTGGTGGGAGGCCTTCCCGGTGCTCCAGGACAGGTACTGGAGCGGCCTCGCCAGCCGCCGCCCGGCGAGCTACTGGCTCTGGGGCAACATCGCCGCGCTGCTGTTCAGCGCGGGTCCCCTGCTGGCAGCGGCGCTCGCGTCCGCGGGGAAAGAAATGGTTGCGGCGATCAGACGCCCAAGCCGCCACGTCCTCGGTGCGTTGGCTGCGGCAGGCGTGATCATGGTCGCCGTCGCCAACCTCACGCTGATGAGCAAGGCCGAGGTCGAGCGGATCTGGCTTCCGTTTGTGCCCTGGCTGATGCTGTCCTGCGCGTTCCTACCCGAACGCTGGCGGCGCGGCGGCCTCGCCCTCCAGGTGGGGTTCGCGATCGTCGCCCAGCACCTTCTGAAGACCCCCTGGTGACCATCACGCCCGCAGCGGCTCCGTGGCGAACCGTGGCAGGCCGTCGCTTGGCCCGACCTCGGCGGTGAACCCGAGCTCGCGTGCGGCCCGATCCGGCGACGCCACGATGTGGCGCACGTCTCCGACGCGGTAGCGACCCGTCACCGCCGGCTCGCGACCCGATCCGGCCCCCGACGCGACGCTGCGCGCGACGTCCAGGATCGAGACCGGCTGACCCGAGCACACGTTATAGACGCCACCATGTCCCGGCTGCGCCACCGCGACGGCCTCGACCGCGATCGCGTTGCCTCGAGCGACGTCGGCCACGTGCACGAAGTCGCGCATCTGCGCACCGTCCTCATACACCTCAGGGACACGCCCGGCCTCGATCGCCGACCTGAACAGGGCCGCAACCCCCGAATATGGGGTGTTGCGCGGCATCCCGGGGCCGTACACGTTGTGGTAGCGCAGCGCGATCGCGGCGCCCGGCGCCTGGCGCGTCCAGGCTGCCACGTAGTGCTCCTGGGCGAGCTTGCTGGCCGCGTAACTGCTACGCGGATCGAGCCGGGCCGACTCCGGGACCGTCTCCCACGCCAGCGCTCCCCCGCACCCCGGGCAGTGGTTCTCGAAGTCCCCGGCGTCGAGCGCGGCGAGACTTCGTGGCGGTGGCCGCTGTACGCCGTGCGTCGGACAGACGTAGCGCCCCTCGCCGTAGACCACCATCGACGACGCGAGGACGATCCGGCCCACGCCCGCCGCGTGCATCGCCGCCAACAAAGCCGCGGTCCCGAGATCGTTGTGACCTGCATAGGCGGGCAGGTCCGAGACCGTCACGCCCGCACCCACCATGGCGGCCTGGTGGCACACCACATCGACGCCCCGCAAGAGATCCACCCACTCCATGGCACGACGGACATCGAGCCGGTGCACCTCCGGCCCCGCGTCCGCGTCGATCGGGTGCGCCTGCGGGATCAAGGCATCCACTGCGATCACCTCATGCCCGCGAGCGGCCAGCTCGGTCCAGATCGCCGATCCGATGAAACCGGCGGCGCCCGTCAAGAGAACCCTCACGGCAGCACCAACGGGACAGTGACGTCTCGCAGCCAGGCAGAGCACGAGCAGTCCAATTGATCGTCAAAGTCGACGATCACACCGGAGGGCAACTCCGTCGTAGGGCCGATGTGCTGCGAGAACGGCGCGAGCACCGCGCCCTGGTGCACCGCACCGTGGGCGTTGACCCCGGCATCCAGGTCGTTCCGCATACGCAAGGTGGTCCGGTCGACAAGCTGATCAGGCACGACCATGCCTCCTCGGGGTGAGGACTGCGGACAGGGCACCGACCGCGCACGGAGCCAAGATGCGCCGCACCCCTAGGGGGCACGACGCCCAGATGTCCGCCCGGGAGTTGATCAGATGCGGCGGGAGCTCGTGCTGCAGCCCGCGCCGGGGCAAGAACGCAACCGTCCGCTCTCCGACCGATCCGATCGCAACGGGTGCGGGCGGCGGTCCATACGGCGTGGTCACCTCGACCTGCTCGACGCCGTCGAGAAAGGAATCGAAACCGGGACTGCCGATGACGGCCAGGGACGGCCTCAGGGAGGGGGACACGTCTGGAGTCTGACACCTGCCAGCATGCACAGTGTCCTGATTGCGAGACAGTCGACCGGAACACTCCTTCTTGGCAGGGAGATCAGCTGGACAGAACATCGCTTGGTTGGCGCCAGTTGGCGCCACGGGTTGTGAAGGCTGGATATGCCACCACGTACCGCTCGTGCGGCGCCGGCATGGAGCCCGGGAGGCCGTTGGCGCCCGAGGGTTTGGTTGGAGTCCGCTGCTGACCAGCGGCCTTCGCCTACTGGGCCGGGGTGCTGGGGGGCCGTTCGTCGTTGGCGCCTCGGTCGTCCGCGTGATCACTTTCCGCGGGCGTTGGCGTCGCGGTGGTGGTGATCAGTCGTGCAGCCAGCGCCGCGGCGAGCATCCACGCCGCGGCGTACCCGAACGCGATCGTGGGGGTGGACGTGGCCCAGAGCAGCCCCACGATCAGGGACGCGGCGAGCGCACCCATGGATTGGACCAGACCTAGGACGCCGTACCCGTTGCCGCGCAGGTGGTCGGGGAGCATCAGGGCCACCACGGTGGACTCGGCGGTCTCGGCGAACCCGATCCCCATCCCCGCGAGGAGGAATCCGATCAGGAGCACCGGCCAGGAGTGCTGGTCGAGCGCGAACACTGCGTACCCCGCTACGTAGGCCGCGCACCCGGCGGCGAAGACCATTCGTGGGTTGAACCGGTCTGCCAGGTGTCCGCCGGCGATCGCTGCGATGGTCGCGGCCACGTTGTGAGTCGCATAGAGCAGGATCGCGATGCTGGTTGCCGCGGCGAGGCTGCGGCCGTCGACGGTCAGCAGGTCGGTGGCGCGCAAGATCAGCAGGGTCGTGGCGATGTTGCCGACCTCGAACAGCGCCACCGGTGCGAACGCCCGGACCATCCCGGCCTCGCGCAGCTCGCGCAGGTTGAACGACAGGGTGCGGCGTCCCTCGGCGGGCAGCACTGTGCGGCGGGCCTCACGTGCCGCGATGGTGATCGCGGCCGCGGCGAACATGCCGGGGATGGACGCGAGCAGCATGGTGTGCCGGATCCCGACCACCCCGACCAGCGCGGCGGCGAGTAGAGGGCCGAGGATGGCACCGGCGTTGTCGCCGGCGCGCTCGACGCCGGACGCTCGCCCGTATGCGGCCCGGGGCACCAGGGACATCAGCAGGGTGTCGCGCGCCGGGGACCGGATCCCGCGGGACATCCACGCCAGGGCGCGCAGCCCTGCCACCTGCCAGACCGCGGTGGCTAAGCCGATGGCCCCGGTCGCCAGCGCGGTGACCAGGTACCCGCCCGAGGCCAGGCGGGCCCGGCGGGTCGGGTCGTTGGACAGTGGCCCGCCGGCGAGTTTGCTCAGCCCGATCAGCCCGTTTGAGACGCCCTCGATCGCGCCGAGAACGCCGGGTCCGGTGTGCAGGGTCGTGCTGAGGAAGGTTGGTAGCACGCTGGTCGTGATCTCGTGGCCCGCATCGCTGAAGAAGGACGCCGCTCCGATGCTGGCGACCCCGCGGGTGAGCCACTTCTCAGGGGTTTTCTCTGGCGACACTCGGGGGTCAGGCACGATGCCGGACTCTACTCAGGTGCGCCGCGACCCTCCCGTCCCCGTCCCGTCCCGTCCCAGCAGGCCACCACTAACGAGTGAGCGATGGGCTTGCTGGACCAGGCCGGCCGCGAGCAGACCGCGAGCGGCCTGTCGGCGTGGTTGGTTCACCGGGCTGGCGCACTTGGACTGTCGATAAAGAGGGGGTTGTGTCACGTGGCGGCGAGGGCGCCGGAGGCGAGGGCGCCGATGATGACGACGCCCAGGCCGATGCGGTAGGGAATGAACACGGTGATGGGGTGGTGCGCGACGAGGTGAAGCAGCCAGGCGATCGTCGCGTAGGCCACGACGAGCGAGACGGCGGTGGCGACGATCGTGGGCACCCACCCGACGGTCGCGGAGATGTCGCCCGCGGCGGACAGGGCCTCGTACGTGCCGGCAGCGACGAGCGCCGGGATCGACAGGAAGAATGACAACCGGGTCGCGGTCACCCGGTCCAGGCCGCGGAACAGTCCGCCGCTGATGGTCGCGCCCGAGCGCGACACGCCGGGGATGAGGGCGACGCATTGGATCAGGCCGACCCATAGGGCGTCCTGCAGGGTGAGGTCACGTTCTGCGCGCTGCTGGGTCGCGGTCCGCTCGGCCAGGTACATCACCGCGCTCCACACGATCAGGGCGCCGGCCACGACCCACAGGTTGCGCAGCGGTCCCGAGATGACGTCTTTTAACGCGAAGCCTACGATTCCGATCGGGATGGACCCGGCGATGATGTACCAGGCGAACCGGTAGTCGAAGTCCTGGCGGGCGGCCGGGCTCACCAGACCGCGACCCCAGGCCACGGCCAGGCGGGCGATGTCGGTGCGGAAGTAGATGATCACGGCGATGATCGCGCCGACCTGGATGATCGCGGTGAACGCGGTGACCCCGGGATCGTCGACCTGCAGGCCGAGCATCTTCTCCGCGATTGTGAGGTGGCCAGTGCTGGAGATCGGCAGGAACTCGGTGATCCCTTCGACCAGCCCGAGGATCACCGCTTGAACTAGGTCCACGTCCTGATGCTCCTGTCGTCGGTGCGGTGCTCAGCTCGTCGGTGCATTCTCACGCTGTTTCGGGCGGCGATGAGTGCACCTTCACGCCCCGGGGTCAACGGCCCGGCACGACGACCGAGCTCTTGTCCGGCGACGGCTCGGGTGTGGCGTCTTTGCGGGTCAGGGTGAGGTAGACCACGAGCGCGAGGATCGTCACCAGGAACAGTGCGCTGGTGGCGACGGTGCCCAGGCCCAGGCCGCCGTCGGGGCGCGGCTGGGACAGGAAGTCTCCGAGGGAAGCGCCCAGGGGGCGGGTGAGGATGTAGGCCATCCAGAACGCCAGGACCGCGTTGAGCCCGAACCGGTAGTGCGCGACGGCGATCGCGGCGATGAGGCCGGCGAACAGCAGCGCCGAGCGCCAGTAGCCGATGTCCAGGCCCTCGGCGGCGAGGTCGCCGGCGGCGGTGCCCAGGGCGAAGGTGAACAAGATCGCGGCCCAGTAGAAGCCTTCGCGGCGGGTGGTGACGATGGAGTGGATGGACAGGGTCTTCTCGCTGGCGAACCAGGCGGCGAAGGTCGCCGCGAGGGCGACGGCGAACACGATCGTGGTGGTCTGCAGGGCGACCCCGAGGTTGTCCACGAGGTTGTCGGTGATCAGGGTGCCCACGATGCTGATCAGGACGACCGTGAGCCAGTAGATCCCCGCTACGTAGCGGCGGGTTCGCAGCTGGAAGACGAGGGCGACGACGAGCAGGGCGCCCATGATCCAGGTCGTGGTCGTCAGGCCCAGGTTGAGGTTCACGCCGAGGAAGTCCGCGGCCGTCTCCCCGACGGTGGTGGCCAGGACCTTGATGACCCAGAAGTACACGGTGACTTCGGGGACCTTGTTGAGCAGCTCACGGGGCCCCAGGGTTCGCCCGGTCGTGGCCACCGTAGGCGGGGTCTGCTTGCGCGCGTCGATTGTCATGGGCGCGACCTTGACACGGGCCACCTGAATTCAACCTGACCACGTGTGCGCCACTGCCGCTCGCCGCCACGGCGCCGGGCGGACCTTCAGATGAGGGGCAGCCAGGTGGTGAAGTGCCCTCCTGGCCCGGGTTGCGCGGTCACGTCCCCGCCGCACGACAAGGCCAGTCGGCGTGCGAGCGCCAGGCCGAGGCCGAAGCCGGCAGATCCGGTCGCCGCGCGACCGCGCACGCCGGGTTCGAAGACGCGTCCGGTCTCGTCGGGGTCCAGGCCCGGGCCGTCGTCGTCCACGTCGATGGCGACCCGCTCCCCGGCCAGGTGCCAGGACACGCGGATCTGGGTTGCGGCGTGGCGTGCGGCGTTCTCGAGCTGCGGGGCCAGGATGCGGCAGAGCAGGGACTCCTCGCACGCCACGATGAGGTCGCCTGACGCCGGCCCGGCGTCGGCGATCAGGATCGGGACCGGCGGATCGACCGATCCGGCCGCGGCCCGCACGGCGTCTGACACGCGGGCGCGAGCGCCTTGGGTGGCGGGCGCCCGGGTCGAGCGCAGCAGGGTGTCCACGGTGGCGCTGAGCTCGTCGATGTCCACGACGATCGCGGCCAGGGCCGCGCGGAGCTCGGCGGGGTCGGTGCCGGTCGCGGACACCTCGGCCTCGGCGCGTGCGCGGGCCAGCGGGGTGCGTAGCTCGTGGGCGATCTCGTCGGTCAGGCGTCGTTCGTGGCGCAGGCTCGAGCCCAGGCGCGCCAGGAGGTCGTTGAGGGTCGACCCGAGCCGGCCGATCTCGTCGGGCGCAGGGGTCGTGATGTCGAAACGGCGATCGACGTCGTGGGCGACCCAGTCCTGGGCTTGACGGGTCATCTGGTCGACCGGGCGCAACGCGGCGCCGATGAGCCAGCGCGTCACGGCCGCCAGGACCACAATGATCGCCACGTCCAGGGCGATCGCCGAGCCCAGCGCGATTCGCTCGCTGCGCTCGTACGGAGTCAGGGACAGTGAGACCACGACGGTTGCGTCCGCGGGAGCCGTAGCGCTCAGGGGCGTGGCGAGCAGTCGGGTCTGGGGGGAGACGTTGGCGAACGTGGGGGCGGCGACCCCGGCGAGCGCCACGACGTCCGCCACCGCGATGTTGGTGGCCTGGGGGGCGAGGATGACCTCGCCGCCCGGGCCGAGCACCCAGGTGATGGCGTCCAGGGTGACGTCGCCGGCGCTCTCGGCGACACTAACCTTGGCGCCGGTGACCTCGACCGTGGCGACCGCCGCGTCGGCTCGTGCCCGTAGGGCCGCGTCGGCATCCCGTTCGAGCGAGGACGACAGCAGCAGGTAGAACCCGACCGTGACCACCAGCAGCGCCACAAGTAGCGCCACGACCATGGTGAGCGTCAGGCGGCGGCGCATCAGCGGACCTGGTACCCGACGCCGCGCACGGTGGCCAGCTCGATCCCGGCGTCCAGCTCGGCCAGCTTGCGGCGCAACCGCGCGACGTAGGCGTCCAGGGTGTTGTCCTGCACGATCGCACCGTCGGGCCACCCGGCTGCGATCAGGGCGTGGCGGCGCACGACCTGCCCTGGGTCGCCCACGAGCCGGGCCAGGAGCCGGAACTCGGTCGGGGTCAGCGCCACGCGGCGTTCGCCGAACGCGGCCGCGTGGACGCCCGGGTCCAGGCGCAGACCGTCGACCGTCGGCGCCACAGGGCGGAGGTCGCTCGCGCGCCGAGCCAGCGCCTGGAGTCGGACCACGAGCTCAGCGAACGCGAACGGCTTGGCGAGGTAGTCATCAACCCCGGCATGAAACCCCGACAACCGGTCGGTCAGACCCTCGCGCGCGGTGAGCATGAGGACCCCGACCCCCGACCCGGCCGCCCGCAGCGCGGCCACGACGTCGCGCCCGTCCGCGTCCGGCAGGCCGATGTCGGCCACGAGCAACCTCGCGCCCGAGCCAGCCAGGCCCGCGAGCAACTCCCTGCCGGTCCCGACGGACAGCACGACCGTGAATCCTGCGTCGGTCAGGCCGCGTCGCAGGAGGTCGCGCAGCCGGGCGTCGTCCTCGACGATCGCCACCGTTGTCACCACGGCCGTCAGCGTAGGTGACCCGGCCCGTCCGACGACGCCGGGAGGAGGCGCTGTTCAGGTCATCGTCAGGTTCTGGGGGGATGATTAATGGATGTCCGCGACCCCCATCACCTCCTGGTGGGGCATCCGAACCCCTCGACGGCTCTTGGCCGTCGTGGGCGCAGGGCTGGCCCTTGCCGGTCTTGCGTTGTTCGCGGTGCTGCTCGACGGGGTGCGCGAGCAGGCGGACCTCAGTGCGTGGGACTCCCCACTGCTCAGCTGGCTCCTGGCGCACCGCACACCCGTCGCCACAGCCGCCTTCGCCCGCATCTCCTGGCTCGCCGACCCGCCGGTGCTCGCCACCGTGGTCGCCGCCATCGTGCTCGTGCTGGTGTGGCGAACCCGCCTGGCCAGGCCCGGGCTTCTCCTCGGCGCTGCGATGGGACTCGCGCTGGCGACGTCGTCGACGATCAAGGTGCTCGTCGCGCGGCCGCGTCCCCCGGTGGCCGAGATGATCACCCCGGCGGAACTCAACTTCGCGTTCCCGTCCGGGCATACGCTCGGGGCCGCGGTGTTCCTGCTCGTGGGCACCTACCTGTGCTGGACCTGGCGCCCGACCCTGCCGGTCGCCCTGGTGGGGGTCGTCGTGAGCGGATTCGGGACGGTGGCCGTCGCGACGAGCCGGCTGTATCTGGGCTACCACTGGTTCACCGACGTCACCGCGTCGATGACTCTGGCGGTAGCGATCCTCGGGATCGTGATCCTGGTCGACCCGCTGCTGCCCGAACGGGCCCGACAACCACTGTTCGGCCCACCGGTGCCGGGACCGGTTGCCCACAGCGACGACCACCCTGTGAACCCGTTGAGCCCGGGTGCCGCGTGCGCAGGACCCTGACCGTCTGAGCGAGGTTCTCGCTGTCTCACGTTGTTCCCACGTACCCGTCTCTAACGTCTGGAACATGAACGATGTCGCGATCCACACCACCAATCTGTCGAAGTCGTACGGCGACAAGCCCGCGCTGAGGAATCTGAATCTCTCTGTGCGGACCGGGGAGATCTTCGGGCTTCTGGGCCACAACGGCGCGGGGAAGACGACGACGGTGAACTTGCTCACGACCCTGCTTCGCCCGACCGCCGGGCGAATGGTGATCGGGGGTCTGGACAGCTTGACGTACCCGGATCTGGTCCGACGGCGGATCGGGTATCTGCCGGAGAATGTCGCGTTCTACGACAACCTCACCACGATGGAGAACCTGCGGTTCTTCGGTCGCCTGTCCGGGTTGCGCAAGCCGGACAAACGGATCGCGGACGTGCTCGCGTACCTGGACTTCACCGGGCATGACCATGAGCGGGTGGGCACGTTCAGCAAGGGGATGCGCCAGCGTGTGGGGATCGCGCAGGCGATCTTGCACGAGCCGGAGATCTTGTTCTTGGACGAGCCGACGTCGGGCTTGGACCCCCAAGGGGTGCGCAAGCTGCGCGAGATCATCGTGGGCCTGAATCGGGACCTGGGCATGACGATCTTCATGAACACCCACCTGCTGTCCGAGGTCACCAAGACGTGCACCAGCATCGGGATCCTGCGCGGTGGTGAGCTCGCCTACCAGGATTCCTTGGCCGCGACCCTGGCCGCGTTCCCCGATGAGGGGTCCTTGGAGGACATCTACCTGCAGATCGAATCCGAGCCGGCCCGATGACGGGCTTCGTCACCACGGTGCGCCACGAGCTCCTCAGCTCGCGCCGCGAACGCCTACCCCAGGTGCTGCTCGTGGTGTTCCTGGCGATGGTGAGCGTCTCAGCCGGCATCGGATGGATCACCAACCACACCGTGACCGGGGTCTGGGAGAAGACCCGCGCGGCGGGCCTCACCACTGCCCCGAACCCGTTCACGGACGTTTCCGCGCTGTACTACGCGCGCAACACCGTCATCTACATCGTGATGATCGGGTCGCTGCTCGCGATCGTGCTCGGCGTCAGCTCGGTGCTGCGCGGGCGCGCCTCGCACACCGTGGACCTGATCCTGAGCCGGCCGATCAGCACGCGCACCTACCTCGCGGCCCGTCTGACTGGGATGGCGACCTGGTTGGCGGCCGTGGTGGCCGTGGCCGGGGTGATCAGCTGGATCAGCCTGACGATCATCGCCCGCCACCCCCCCGCGTGGTCGGACTCGGCGCGGCTGGTCGGGTTCTTCGCCCTGGCGTGGGCGTTCGTGGTCGCGTTCGTGCTCCTGGGCATGGTCAGCGCCTTGTACGCCCGCCGCGAGACCACGGCCCTGCTGGTGCCGATCGTGGTGTGGTCGGTGGTGACGTTCGTCCTGCCGCAGCTGGGCACCGCGGCGCACCCCGTGTCCCTGCTCAACCCCGTACCAGCGATCGCGAACCAGGGCGGCAGCTTCCCGCTGATCCAGTCGATCGTCGGACCCTTGTCGATCAGCGAGCAGTTCAAGACCGCCAGCGGGATCCTGCTGCGCGACGACCAGATCACCGGCAACCTCACCGCGAGCCTGCTGTGGATCCTCGCAGCCATCACGGTTGGGATCGCGGTGCTTCTGGGCACCAGGCGCGACCAGGTCAGGAAGGACCTCGATGAATAGCGCCCTGGTTGTCGCCCGCAAGGAGCTCCTCGACCTTCGCCGCAACAAGTTCCTGCTCCTGCTGCTCGGCTTTGTGGTCGTCGCGGTGACGTTGTCGGTCGTGGTGGCCTCCACCGACTTCCGGGTCAAGCTCGACGCCTACAACACCTACGTCCAAGCCCTGCAGGCCAGCGGCTCCACCACCACCCCCACCAGGCCCCAGCTGTTCCCGCTGCAGCTGCTGCGTAGCGGGATCGAGTACGTCGAGCTGATCGGGGCCCTGTTCGCGATCATCACCGGGTACGGCATGGTCGCCAAGGAACGCCAACGCGCCACCATCGAGCTGCTGTTCAGCCGCCCCCTGAGCCGGTACTCCCTGGCGGCCGGCAAGGTCGGCGCCCTGGCGATCACCTGGCTGATCGCCGTCGGCGTCATCTTCACCGCCGCCACCGCGACCCTGCTCCTGGTCGGCAACGCACCCCTGACCGGCGTCGACTACGGGCGACTGCTCATCAGCGCCTTCCTGGCGTGGGCATTCCTGCTGTTCTGGAGCACGCTCGCGATGGGCCTGGCCTCGATGAGCAAAAAGCTCAGCACCGGGCTGATCGTCGCCCTGGTGGCCTGGCTCGTGATCGTCCTGATCGTCCCCCAGATCGGCGACACCATGGACCCCGACAACCAGGTTCCCGGCGGGTTGTTCAAAACCCTCGCGATCGCCAAGCCCGACGAAAAAGCGGTCCTGGCGAACTTCGCCGGTTTCGACACCGTGCGCAACCTGTTCGAGCTGTCCTCGATCACCAAGCACTTCGAACGCGCGACCTTCGCGTTCCTGGGCATCAAGGACGCCTTCAACCAGGCACCCATCGCCCTGGTCTGGGCCAAGACCCTCAACAACTCCCTCGCCCTGGCGGCGGGAACCCTCGCAGCCGTGACCTTCGCCATCGGCTCCACCACCCGAAAGACCTTGCTCAGGAGGCAATCATGAAACCCACCAAGATCACCACCGCAGCCATCGCCGCGATCCTGGCGGCCATCGCCCTGACCGGGTGCCAGTCAGCCGGAGGCACCGCCAGCGCGGGCGCCGCGACCAGCGGGCAGTCCACGAGCGCGTCCGGGCCGGTGCTGCCCGTGGACACCAACCCGATCACCAACACTGCCACCGCACCCATCCTGGAGGTCACCTACGCCGCGCTCGAGGACAACGTCGACCCGGCCACCAACAAGGCCATCAAGGACCGCCTCGAGGTGACGCTGAAGAACACCGGCACGACGGCGCTGACCGGGTTCGAGATCTACTACGAGATGACCGACGTCACCACCCACGCCACAGAGGCGTACTACTCCACCCTCGACGGCCTCAACGTCGCGGCCGGCGCCGAGTCCACGATCTACTTCGACAACGAGACCGGCCCAGGGCACTACCCCGAGAACACGTTCAGCCTGTACCGCAGCTCGGCCAACGAAGTGAACATGACGATCCAGGTCAGCGCGCCCGGCGCGAAGATCGCCACCGCGACCGCGAAGAAGGGCTCCGCCACCGGCGAGAAGGCAGACTGAGACGGCGCGCGTCCCGCACGCGGATCTGATCTCGGGACAAGGGTTGTGACGTGAAGGTTCTGGTCGTCGAGGACGAGGTGCGCATCGCTGAGGTGGTGCGCGCCTCGTTGGCCGAAGCCGGCTACGCGGTGGACGTCGCCCACGACACCACCGCCGCGCTGTACGCATTCGACATCGAGACCTACGACCTGGTGATCCTGGACCTGCTGCTGCCCGGCCTGCCCGGCGGCGGCATGGACGTGTGCCGGCGCATGCGCGCCACGAACTCCGACGTGCCCATCTTGATGCTCACCGCACTGGACTCCCCCCGGCGCAAGGTCGACGGCCTGGACGCCGGCGCCGACGACTACCTCGTCAAACCGTTCCACCTCACCGAACTCCTCGCCCGCGTGCGCGCGCTGCTGCGGCGCGCCCCGCACGCCGACCCGCCCCTGCTCCACGCCCAAGGCGTCACCCTTGACCCCGCAACCCGCACCGCCGAACGCGCCGGCCACGCGATCGGTCTGACCGCCAAGGAGTACGCCGTGCTGGAGTACCTGTTGCGCAACGCCGGGACCGTGGTGACCACCAGTCAGCTCATCGACCACGCCTGGGACTCCAACTTCGAGGGCTACTCCAACGTCGTACCGACCTACATCCGCTACCTACGCGCCAAGCTCACCCAACCCGGACTGCCCGACGTCATCCAGACCCGCCGCGGCCACGGCTACCTGATCGCCGCCGACCAATGATCTTCACCCACGCGACCCGACGCCTGACGTTGACCTACACCCTCATCCAACTGCTGCTCCTCGGCGCGTTCGCCCTGGGCATTTACACGTTCGTGAGCCGCACCTTCGACTTCGACGCGATCGCCAGCGACGGCGAACCGGCGATCAACGCCGCCGAACGCGGCTTCGACACCCTGCGCACGGGACTGCTGTGGTGCTACGGCGCCCTGATGCTCATCGCACCCCTGACCGGATACCTGATGGCCCGCGCGACCCTGCGCCCGGTCAAGATCAGCTACGAAGCCCAGCAACGATTCGTCGACGATGCCTCCCACGAGTTCCGCACCCCGCTGGCCATCCTGCAGGGCGAGATCGAGCTCGCCCTGAGCCGGCAACGCACCCCAGCCGAGTACGAGCGCGTCCTGGGCGGGTCCCTCGATGTCGTCGAGGGCCTGACCAGCCTCACCGACGCGCTCCTGCTACTCGCGCGCGGCACCGCGACCGACCTCGCCGACACCTTCGAAGACGTCGACCTCGCCGAGATCGCTCGTACCTGCGCCGCCCAACGCACCCCCGACGGGCCTGCGCCCACCATCACCGTCGACGCCAGCGTCGGCGTCGGCGTCGGCGCCGTGATCGTGGGATCACCCGAGCTGATCAGCCGGGCGCTGCTCAACGTCCTGGACAACGCCCTGAAGTTCACCCCGCCCGACGAGACGATCACTGTCAGCGTCCGGGCTGATTCCTCCCGCGCCACCATCCAAGTCACCGACACCGGCACCGGCATGAGCGCCAACGCGATCAGCCACGCGTTCGACCGGTTCTGGCGCGGCGACAACGCACGCACCCAAGGCGGGCACGGACTCGGTTTGGCCCTGGTCCAGCAGATCTGCCTCGCGCACCAGGGCAAAGCAACCGTCGCCTCACGTGAAGGGCGCGGCACGACCCTCACCCTCACATTCCCGCTCGCTTCCAGCAGGTCCCGGCACACTGCGAGC
The DNA here is from genome assembly GCF_045689905.1 of Pengzhenrongella phosphoraccumulans. Classification (NCBI taxonomy): domain Bacteria; kingdom Bacillati; phylum Actinomycetota; class Actinomycetes; order Micrococcales; genus Pengzhenrongella; species Pengzhenrongella phosphoraccumulans. The sequence continues at coordinate 1,962,805 of NZ_CP144210.1, forward strand.
ACCGACCCTGCCCAATGATCTCGCACCCCAGGCAATCACCCGGCCATGGCCCGACGCCTCTTGGCTGTCGCTGGGTTGCGCGGGGTGTGGGCGGGAATGCTCGCCCGGACATGTCGCGCCCCGACTGGGCCCGCGTGATGGCGTTCCGCTGAGATGATCGGAGGCGTGACTGGCGCGCAGTTGCAAGACCGGCGGCTCGATGACTCGATGCTGATCAGCGATCGGACCCCGACCGACCATGACGTCGATCGGCTTCGCACGACCCGCTTCCTGACCCTCCTCAACACCCATGTGCCGGAAGGGTTCTTCAACCCCGAGGACAAGGACCAGGGCGCCGCAGTCTGGTCTGCGTCAGCTCAGCAGAAGGACGTGACGTGCTAGGTCGCGCACCCACCGAGAGGCCACTTGAGCCGTGGTTTCATCCCACCTCGCTCCTCGACAGGATCTTCGAAGGCGGCATCATCCTGAAAGGGATGTCCGGTGCATCAGAATTCGTGGCTGGCCTGCTTCTCCTACTCGCCAGCCCGGCAGCGATCAATGGCTTCCTTGCGTTCATCACCCAACGCGAGATTGCCGAAGACCCGCACGACAAGCTCGCGTCCTTCATTCTCCATTCGGCCGATCACTTCAACTCCGGCGCCAAGACCTACGCCGTCGCCTACCTCTGGGTCCATGCGGCAGTCAAGCTGATCGCCGTGATCGGCATCCTACGAAACCAGCTCTGGGCCTACCCGTTCTCCCTCATCACACTCGGCCTGCTGATGATCTTTCAGATCTACAGCATCGCGGTGAAGTTCTCGGCCGGGATGCTGCTGCTGACCGTGTTCGACGGGCTGATCCTTGGTCTGATCTGGCGCGAATACTCGAAGGTCAGAGATCGTCGGCAGCCACCCCTGGCGGCTGACCGCATCTGACTGCGACCAGTCGATGTCAGGCCGACGCGTGGCGCTGACACCTGTGTCTTCAGTTACTTTCACTAAATAGTCGTATCGCGGCATAGTTGGCGCCAAGTGCTGGGTCCGCCCGACCCGCGCGCTACCTGTCGCTTAGCGGCGAGTCTTCGGCGGCCTGCCCGACGGCGGCGATGACGCGCATGAGACGGGGCTCGGTGTTCCTGCGCGGAGTCGAGTACGCACGGTTGCCAGGACCACGGGTAACCCCGTTCTCGTGGGTTCGAATCCCATCGCGGCCGTGATCCATGACGGGGTAGAGGAACCCGTACCAGTTGAGGACGCTCTTGGGTGTTGGGCCTTCACCGTCCACACCGGCATCGTCGCCACCTCCATCCGCAGTGGTGCGAGACGACGCCCGTCGATCCAGGTGACCACCCAGGCGCCTTCGGCTTGCCTTCGGCCTTGAAGGAACTGTTCACCGAGCCACCCAATCGACCGCGTCATCCACAACCAGTCACCGTCGCCCCCGCACGTACGGCCGCGCGCCGCCCCATGGGAAGAGACCCAACCAGAGGAAGGGAGCAGGACGATGAACGAGCTGAAGGCCACCGGTCCGACGACCACGTGGATGCAGATCGTCGCGATCCTGTCGGCCGCAGCCAGCAGCCCGCAGACGAGAGGCGCGGTCGAGGCCGACCTGCTCTCCCTGGCCCTGGGCGCACGAATCGTCGCATCGAGGGCCCTTGCGCTGCTGCCCGTCGACGTCGACGGCGAGCTCGAAGACCTCGCCCTGGAACTCGGCGCGTCCTTGACTGTGGTTGACGCCATCCGGGCGGCCGGACGCGCCGTGCGCCGGCACCCAGTCGAGGCGTTCCCCGCCGGTGCCACCGCGGTGATCGCCGAACTCGACGACTTGGTCACCGAGGCCGAGGCCCACTCGTGACGGCGATGCCGGGCTCGAACGCCTCGGGACCGCCGGAGCCTGTCGGCGGGCGGACCGTCGGGGATCTGCTGCTGGACGCGGACATTGCCGCGCGCGAACTGCTGTGGGACGCACCGCCGGACACGGCCAAGGCGACGGCGCGTTCGTGGGGTGAGGTGGTCGACGAAAAGGGCGTATATCCAGTCCGGATCATTGAATCTGTGGACCACGGGCGGCGGGGAGCGAAAGACGGGCGTCTGCCTGCGTCGTCGGCTGCCCATACCCTGCCTCACCTGCCTGCCTCTGAGTCAGCACCCGCCCGCGTCACGAACCGAGTCCCGCTGCTCGCTGAGGCCGACCTGCCGGTGGTCCCCGTCCCGGGGCGTCCCTGGCATGGTCGTGCGCAGTGCGCTTCTTGGCGCCGAGGAGATGGCGCGCATCCTTGGTATCCCGATCACGACGGTCAAGAACTGGGTCAGGTCCGGGGAAGTCCCGTGCATCTGGCTCGGGAAGCACCCCAAGTTCACGCCAGGACACCTCGGCGAAATCATCCTCGCCGGTGAGCGACGTCCCGCGGCTTCCAGGGTGCCGACAACGAAGCGCAGCACCGCGCGGACGAAGCTTTAGGGCTCAACCGGTTTCCGGGCTGGGCGCCGATACGCGTCGACCACGTCGCGGGGCGGCGGCGTTCCGATGATGACTGTCGTCGCATCAAGCATCGCCTTCGCCATCGACCGTGCGGCGCCGGGGTCCGTCAGGTCGAGCAGCCCGCCGTAGATGTCGAACGTGATCTGGATGCTCGCATGCCCGAGCATCTCGGAGATCGCGTGAATCGGCACTCCCTCGGCAAGCGCCCACACAACAGTCGAGTGCCGCAGCATGTGGGGCCGGGCCGCTTTCGTTAGCCCGCACGCCTGCGCCCGCTTAACTGCGGGGGACCACCGGTGGTAGTGGAAGTCCGGGTACCGCCACGGGTGGTCGTGCTTGGTGCGGAACACGTACGCGTCAGGTGGCAGATCCTCCACTGCGACCCGGAGGCGATGGACGACGTCGCCACTCAGCACGACTGAGCGCGCCCGCTTCGACTTCGGTGGGCCGAGCTTCCAGCGCTTCGTCTCACCCTGGTCCGTGATGATCTTCGACTGATCATCTTTTCCGCGCTGCCGCCACGCTCGCACGATGCGCACGACGGCTTCGTCCGTACCTCGGAAGTCGATCACGTCCCGGCGCAGCGCCGACGCTTCGCCCCACCGGACGCCACTCGCGAGCATCACGTCTACCAGTAGATGGACGTCCGACTTCATGCAGGCCCGAAGCAGGCTCCACTCACCATGCGTGAAGAACCTCACCTGCCGGACCTCGGTGCCTGCATCAGGCTCGGGCAGGTCAGTCAATGTGCAGGGGTTGTCGGGGCGCAGCTTCATCCGGCCGCGGCCGTGGTCCATAACCGAGAACAGGAACCCATGCCAGTTGAGGACGCTCTTGGGTGCCCAGCCCTCATCGAGCATGTCGTCGACCCACTCCTCAACATGGGTGTCGTCGACGTCGACAAACGCGAGCTCGGCGAAACTCGGGCTCAGACGGTTTCGCCAGTAGCCCTCGTAGCGCTGAAGCTGGTCCGCCTGAAGCTTGCTGCGTCGCATGCGACGGCGGACCACCTCTAGATACGCCTCGTAGACGTCGGTTACGGTCACCACGGGCACCGGCTCGGGCTCGGGCTCGGCATCGACGAAGCCAACGCCCTTGACCCAACCCTCGGGCCAGTAGCCACCGGCGGCGTCGACGTCGTCGCAGAAACTCTGCGCGGTCGCCTCGAGACTGAACGTTTCACCGGCCCACGGGGCGCCTCGGCGGCCTCCCAAACGCCACTTGACCTGCCACGACGCGCCCCCATCGCCACGTCGTCGCTCGAGCGGTTTGGGCATCGCTGCTCCCCCTCACAGCCCGCTGTGATCCCACAGGTGATCCCACAGGGTAAAGCAAAGGGCCTCTGATCTGCCACCTTCGCAGTTCAGAGGCCCTTCACATTTGTGCGCGAGGGGGGACTTGAACCCCCACGCCCTTTCGGACACTGGCACCTGAAGCCAGCGCGTCTGCCATTCCGCCACTCGCGCGCGCCGGAGCACATTAACACGGGGTGACCGGGCACCTCGCATCACCGGTTCGAGGGCCTCACGGAAGCCCCACCGAAGCCCCCGAGAGCACGCCACGGGGCGCCGAGCGCCGAGATGAGCGTCAACCCTCACCTTCGATCGTTACGATCAGGGATGAATGGGCGCGCTCCCGTCATGCGGCGCTGCCCGGGATCCGGTCCCCACGGTCGCACGACGAGACGCAAGGAGGTGGTCATGGGCATCCTCGACAAGTTCGAGCAGGGCGTGGAACGCGCCGTCAACACCGCCTTCGCCAAGGCGTTCCGCAGCGAGGTCAAACCCGTCGAGCTCGCCAGTGCCCTGCGCCGTGAGGTCGACGACCGGGCCGCCGTCGTCGACCGCGAGCGCACCGTGGTCCCCAACGAGTTCACCATCGAGCTCTCCCCGGCCGACTACGAGCAGGTGGCCAGCTGGGGCGCCGAACCCCTGGCCGACGAGCTGGCGGCGAACGTCACCGAGCACGCCTCGACGCAGCGCTACGCGTTCGTCGGGCCTGTCACGGTCACCTTCGCCGAGCACGAAGACCTCGAGACCGGCCGGTTCCGGGTGCGCAGCGCCACCCTGCGTGGTGCCGTCGCACCGGCGACCGCGGCCGCGATCCCCAGCGCTCGCCACCCGCTGGTCGACATCGACGGCCAGCGCTACCTGCTCACGGGCCCGGTCACGGTGATCGGGCGCGGCTCCGAGGCCGACATCATCGTCGACGACCCGGGCGTCTCCCGGCGCCACCTGGAGATCCGCGTGACGCCCGACGGCGTGGTCGCCTCCGACCTCGGCTCGACCAACGGGCTGTTCGTCGAGGGGCACCAGGTGCCGGCCGCCACCCTCCTCGACGGCAACACCCTGACCATCGGGCGTACGCGCATCATGTTCTGGACCGGCCAGGACAGCGCGGCCGAGGACGACCAGTGACGCACCCGAATGAGTGAACTTGCGATCACCCTGCTCCGGCTCGGGTACCTCGTGCTGCTGTGGGTCTTCGTCCTGTCCACGATCGGCGTGCTGCGCCGCGATCTGTACGGCACCAAGATCACCCCCCGCGGCGGAGCCGCGAAGACGCGCCGCGGGTCCACCCCGACGCCCAGCGGCGGCACGGCCGCGCTCGCGCCGAACCCGCCCGCCGCCCGGCGGGACTCCGGACCGACCCGGCTCGTGGTGACCGAGGGTCCCCTGCGCGGCACGACCCTGCCACTGACGACCTCCGCGATCCTCATCGGCCGCGCCCCGTCCTGCACGCTCGTGCTCGACGACGACTACTCGTCGTCGCGGCACGCGCGGATCTTCCCGCAAGGGGCGCAGTGGTTCGTCGAGGACCTCGGGTCGACCAACGGCACCTTCCTCGACGCCGCCAAGGTGGAGCGGCCCACCCTCATCCCCCCGGGCGCCCACGTGCGCATCGGCCAGAGCGTCGTCGAGCTGCAGAAGTAAGGGCCGGATCAACACTGTGACCATCGCGCTGCGGTACGCCGCCCGCTCCGACGTCGGGCTGGTTCGTGCCAACAACCAGGACTCGGCCTATGCGGGCCCCCACCTGCTCGTCGTCGCGGACGGCATGGGCGGGCACGCGGGCGGCGACGTCGCCTCCTCGCTCGCCGTGGCCACGCTCGCCCCGCTCGACGACGAGGCCCACGGTCCGGACGACGCGCTCGAGCAGCTCGACCGCGCGCTGCACGCCGCGCAGGAGGAGCTCCTCGCCCGCGCGAGCCAGGACCCGGCGCTCGCCGGCCTCGGCACGACCGTCACCGCGCTGCTGCGCGCCGGCAGCAAGCTGGCGATGGCCCACATCGGCGACTCCCGCGCGTACCTGCTGCGCGACGGCGAGATGACCCAGGTCACCGCCGACCACACCTTCGTGCAGTACCTGGTCAACACCGGCAAGATCACCGCCGAGGAGGCGGAGCACCACCCCCAGCGCTCGGTCGTGATGCGCGTGCTCGGCGACTTCGACATGGAGATCGTGCCCGACCTGTCGGTCCGGGAGGCCCGTGCGGGCGACCGCTGGCTGCTCTGCTCGGACGGCCTGTCCGGCGTCGTGAGCGCCGACACGCTCGCCGACACGCTGCGCGGCCTCGCTGATGTCGACGAGTGCGCCGAGCGCCTCATCCAGCTCGCGCTGCGGGCCGGCGGTCCCGACAACATCACGGTCATCGTCGCCGACGTCGTCGACCTCGACACCCTGCCCGACGGCGCGGCCCCGGCCACGACGTCGACGATCGTCGGGTCGGCTGCCACCTCGCGCCACCGCCCGAGCTCGGCCGCGGACGGCCCGGCGGCGCGCGCCGCGACCCTCGCGCAGACCGTCCCGGCCCAGTCCGACGAGGCGACCGCCGCCGAGGACGACGCGGAGGACGACGACACCCGCCGCCATCGACGACGCCGGCGCCTCGCGGCCCTCGCCGGGGCCCTCGTGCTGGTCGCCGCGATCGGGTTCGCCGGGGTGTCGGCCTACCGCTGGACCCAGACGCAGTACTACGTCGGGGTGGCGGACGGCGACGTCGCGATCTTCCGCGGCATCCCGCAGACCCTCGGACCGCTCGTGCTCTCGACCGTGGTGGAGCGGACGACCGTGACCTCCGCCGAGCTGCCTGGCTATGTGCGTGCACGCCTTACCGAGACCATCCCCGCCACCTCGCTCGGCGATGCGCGCGAGCGCGTCACCCGGCTCTCCCGGGACGCCGCCGGGCCGACGACGCCCGAGTCGCCCAGCCCCGCTCCCACCCCCACGCCGACAGCCGCCGTCGTGCCTGCCGCCCCGGCGGTCACGGCCTGATGGCTGTGCGGAAGGTCGCCCGCTGATGGCGACGGTCACTCCCCATCGGGTGCGCCCCGGCCGCAGCGTCGAGCTGGGCCTGCTCGGCCTCGCCCTCTCGCTCGGCGTGGCCGCGTACGCGCTCGTCGGCCTGAACGTCACCGGTGCGCTGCCCGCGAACATCTGGGGCTACAGCGCAGGGATGATCGTGCTCGGGGTCGGGCTCCACATCGTGCTGCGCCTGCGCGCGCCGTATGCGGACCAGGTGATCCTGCCGGTGGCCATCGCGCTGAACGGCATCGGGCTCGCGATGATCTACCGGATCGACCTCGCGCACGCGGCCCGGGAGAACCCGACCTCGTTCGCGACGCGGCAGCTCGGCTGGACCGCGATCGGCATCATCCTTGCGGCCGTGGTGCTCGTCGTGCTCCGCGACCACCGCACGCTACGGCGGTACACCTACACGGCGATGGTCGTCGGTCTCGGACTCGTCCTGCTGCCGCTCGTGCCCGGGCTGGGCACCACGATCAACGGCGCGCGCATCTGGATCCACGTGGGCAGCCAGTCGCTTCAGCCCGCCGAGTTCGCGAAGATCGCCCTCGCGATCTTCTTCGCCGGATACCTCGTGACCAACCGGGACACGCTCGCGCTGGCCGGCAACAAGGTCCTCGGGATGCAGCTCCCGCGGGTCCGTGACCTCGGTCCGATCATCCTCGTGTGGGCCGTGTCGCTCGCGGTCCTGGTCCTCGAGCGCGACCTCGGCACGTCCCTGCTCTTCTTCGGCCTGTTCGTCGCGATGCTCTACCTCGCGACCGAGCGCAAGAGCTGGATCTTCCTGGGCCTGCTCCTCTTCCTCGGCGGAGCGGCCCTTGCTGCCACGACGTTCTCCCACGTCGGGGCCCGTTTCGACGCCTGGTTGAACGCGTTCGACAACGACGTCTTCACGCAGTCTCCGGGCGGGTCCGGGCAGCTGGTGCGCGGCCTGTACGGCATGGCCAGCGGCGGGCTCTTCGGTACCGGCTGGGGTGCGGGTCGCCCGGACCTCGTGCCGTACGCCGAGTCGGACTTCATCGTGGCCTCGCTCGGGGAGGAGCTCGGGCTCACCGGCCTGCTCGCCATCCTCGTGGCCTACCTCGTGCTGACCGAACGTGGCCTCCGGACCGCGATCGGCGTCCGGGACGGGTTCGGCAAGCTGCTCGCCGGCGGGCTCGCTTTCGTGGTGGCGTTCCAGTGCTTCGTCGTCGCCGGCGGGGTGACCCGACTGATCCCGCTGACCGGCCTGACGATGCCGTTCATGGCCTACGGCGGCTCGTCCCTGCTCGCCAACTGGGTCGTCGTCGCGCTCCTCCTGCGCATCTCGGACAGCGCGCGCCGCCCCGCCCCGCTCATCACCGGGTTCGTCCAGCCGCCGCCCACCCCGGCGGACCGGCAGGACACCCAGATGCTGACCGGACTGGGGGAGGATCGCGCGTGAACACCCCCCTGCGCCGGCTCGCGATCGTCGTCGTCGCGATGTTCGTGTCCCTCATGGCCGCGGCGACGTCGGTCCAGTTCGTCCAGGCCGCCAAGCTCAACGACGACCCCCGCAACGTGCGCACGCTGTACCGCGAGTTCAACAACTCGCGCGGGCCGATCATCATCGCGGGCGAGCAGGTCGCGTCCTCGACCAAGGTCGACGACGCGTTCAAGTACCAGCGCACCTACACCAACGGCCCGCTGTTCGCCCCGGTCACCGGCTTCTACTCGGTCGTCTACAGCCGCACGGGGATCGAGCGCGCCGAGAACGACGTCCTGACCGGTACCGCGGACTCGCTGTTCCTGTCCCGGGTCCAGGACCTGTTCACCGGCCGCCAGCCGCAGGGGTCGTCGGTCGAGCTGACGATCGACCCCGCCGTGCAGCAGGCCGCGTGGGACGCGCTGGGCGACCAGCGCGGCGCCGTGGTCGCGATCGACCCGGCAACCGGGGCGATCCTCGCCATGGTGTCCAAGCCGACGTTCGATCCGAACGTCCTCGCCGGGCACTCGACCTCGGCCGTCAACGAGGCCTACCGCGTGCTCAACGACGACCCGGCCGCGCCGCTGCTCAACCGGGCGATCAACGAGACCTATCCCCCGGGCTCCACGTTCAAGCTGATCGACGCGGCCGCCGCGCTCGAGGGCGGCATGACCCCGGAGACCCAGCTCGCCGCCCCGCTGACCCTGCCGCTGCCCGGCTCGAGCAAGTCCATCTCGAACTTCGGCGGCGAGTCGTGCGGCCCCGGCGCCACCGTCTCGCTCGCCGAGGCGCTGCGGGTCTCCTGCAACACCGCGTTCGCCCAGCTCGGGATGGACCTGGGGGCCGACACGCTGCGCAGCCAGGCCGAGGCGTTCGGCTTCGACGACCCGCTCCAGATCCCGCTCACGGTCACGCCCAGCCGGTTCCCCGCACCCCCCGGGCCGGACGCGGCTCAGACCGCACTGTCGGCCATCGGCCAGTACGACGTGCGCGCCACCCCGTTGCAGATGGCCCTCGTGTCGGCGGCGATCGCCAACGGCGGCAAGCAGATGGCGCCGTACCTCGTCCAGACGGTCCGTAACCCCGACCTCGAGGTCGTCGAGGAGGCGTCGCCGCGCGAGCTGCGCACGTCGGTCTCGGCAACGACGGCCGCCGCCCTGCGCGACATGATGATCGGCGTCGTCGAGAACGGGTCGGGCAAGAGCGCCAGGATCTCCGGCGTGCAGGTCGCCGGCAAGACCGGCACCGCCCAGACGACCACCGACGCGGCCCCGCACGCCTGGTTCACCGCGTTCGCCCCGGCCGACGCGCCGCGCGTCGCGGTCGCCGTCGTCGTCGAGAACGGCGGGAGCCTCGGCAACGAGGCGACAGGTGGTCAGGTCGCCGCGCCGATCGCGCGCGCCGTCATCGAGGCGGTGCTGGCCCGATGAAGCCCGTCACCGGCCTCGCCCTCGGCGAGCGCTACCGCCTCGACCACCGGATCGCCGTCGGCGGCATGGGCGAGGTCTGGTCGGCGCACGACGTCGCGCTCGCACGCGACGTGGCGGTCAAGGTGCTGCGCGACGAGTTCGCCGGCGACGCCGGCTTCCTCGAACGGTTCCGCACCGAGGCCCGCAACTCCGCGTCCCTGCAGCACCCGAACATCGCGGCGGTCTACGACTACGGCGAGCAGGACGGCTCCGCCTACCTCGTGATGGAGCTCGTGGTCGGTGAGCCGATGAGCGACCTGCTCGAGCGTCAGCCCGTTCTGTCGGCGCGGCAGCTGCTGCCGATCCTGGCCCAGACGGCGCGCGCGCTGCACGCGGCGCACGTCGCCGGCGTCGTGCACCGCGACGTGAAGCCCGGCAACATCCTGCTCGGGCACTCCGGGCGCGTGAAGATCACGGACTTCGGGGTGTCGCGCGCGGTGAACCAGGCGCCGATGACCGCGACCGGGATGGTCATGGGCACCGCCCAGTACCTCTCCCCCGAGCAGGCCGTGGGCCGCCCCGCGACCGCCGCCTCGGACCTGTACTCGCTCGGGATCATCGCCTACGAGGCGCTCGTCGGGCACCGCCCCTTCACCGGGCCGACGGCGGTCGACATCGCCGTGGCGCACGTCAACACCCCGGTCCCCCGCTGCCCGCCACGGTCGACCCGGGGCTCGCGGCCTTCGTCCTGCAGCTGCTGTCCAAGGAGCCGGCCGACCGGCCGCGGACGGCGAGCGCGGCCGCCCGGACGCTCGACGACATGATCGCCCGGACCCCGGCTCGCGGTGCGGGTCCCGCCGCGGTCGCGCCACCGTCGGTCCCGCCGTTGACCGTGCCTCCGTTGACCGTGCCTCCGTCGGCAGTGCCGCCGTCGGTCCCGCCGGTGTCGTTCGAACGCCCTGCACCCAGACCCACCGGGCCGCCGTCGTACCCGCCGCGGCGCGAGCTGCGCGACACCGGCGCCCTCCCGACCCGGACCTCGACGACGACCGGCCGCCGCATCGGATCCCTGACCTGGCCCCTCCTCGCGCTCGGGATCCTCGTGCTTGCACTGTTGGGGGCCGCGTTGGCCGATAGCCTGTGGGGGTCGGACCCGGGCGCGGCCGCCCCCGCGACTCACGCGACGAGCCCGCACGCCCAAGCCGGCGAACCCGGACCTGCACCAATCGGTGGGATGATCTCCCAACGCGCGCCAGCCGCTCTGACGGCCGGTGCGCTCTCAACGACAGCTAAGGACGCGTAGTGGCGGACGACGCACCCCGGATCCTCGCGAACCGTTACGAGGTCGGCGATCTCATCGGGCGTGGTGGCATGGCCGAGGTTCACATCGGTCACGACACCCGCCTCGGTCGAACCGTGGCGATCAAGATCCTGCGCTCCGACCTGGCGCGCGACCCGTCCTTCCAGGCCCGGTTCCGGCGTGAGGCCCAGGCCTCGGCCTCGCTCAACCACCCGTCGATCGTCGCGGTGTACGACACCGGCGAGGACCTCATCACGGACGCGAACGGCACCGTCTCGCACGCGCCGTTCATCGTGATGGAGTACGTCGAGGGCCACACGGTCCGCGACATCCTGCGCGACGGCCAGGCCGTGCCGATCGAGGAGGCCGTCGAGATCACGGCGGGCGTCCTCTCGGCGCTCGGCTACTCGCACCACGCCGGCATCGTGCACCGCGACATCAAGCCCGCGAACGTGATGCTCACACCGACCGGTGCCGTCAAGGTCATGGACTTCGGGATCGCCCGGGCCCTGGCCGACTCCGCCGCCACGATGACCCAGACCCAGGCCGTCATCGGCACCGCGCAGTACCTCTCCCCCGAGCAGGCGCGCGGCGAGCAGGTCGACGCCCGCAGCGACCTGTACTCCACCGGCTGCCTGCTGTTCGAACTCCTCACCGGCCGGCCCCCGTTCACGGGTGACTCGCCGGTCGCCGTCGCATACCAGCACGTCCGCGAGCCGGCCCCCGCGCCGAGCACGTTCGCGTCCGACGTGCCCGAGGCCCTCGACCGCATCACACTCAAGGCGCTCGCCAAGGAGCGCGACTCCCGGTACTCGACCGCCGCGGAGTTCCGCGCGGACCTCGAGGCTGCGATCCGTGGTGGGCACGTGTCCGCTCCGGCCGTGGGCGTGCTCGCCGCCGCCGCGATCGCGGAGTCCGCCGCCGCAGACCCGACCCAGATCCTCCCGCCGATGACGTCGCAGACCGCGATCGTTCCCCCCGGTTCCGGTTGGGCGCCGACCGAGGCGGGCAAGCACTCCGCACCGGTCGCCCCCGGCGAGGACGAGCCGGGGCCGCGCAAGTGGCTGCTCTGGACCCTCATCGCCATCGCGGTCGCCGCGGTGGCGGGCATCGCCTGGCTGCTGCTCTCGAACGGCGACAACGCCGACAAGGCAGACACCCAGGTCAAGGTGCCCAGCCTGACGGGCCAGACCTACGACGCCGCCTTGACGATCCTCACCGAGCTCGGGCTCAAGCCGGAGCGACAGGCGGAGCCGAGCGACACCGTGGAGGCCGACCTCGTGACGCACTCCGATCCGGCCGCCGACGCGATGGTCGCGCCCGGCTCGACCGTCAAGGTGTACGTCTCCACCGGACCCAACCAGGTCGCCGTGCCCGACGTCGTGGGTCTCACCCAGGATCAGGCCCGTGCGGCGATCACCGCCGCCGGGCTCGTCCCGGGCAACGTCCAGCGGGAGAACGTCCCGGTCGATGCCGACAAGGTCACCAAGACCGAACCGGTCGGCAAGACCCCGGTGGCCAAGGGAAGCACCGTGGCGATCTTCGTCGCCTCAGGTCAGGTCGACCTGCCCGATCTCACCGGCAAGACGAGGCAGGAGGCGACCGACATCCTCGCGTCGCTCAAGCTGAACTCGAGCACGAACCCGGTCGAGATCGCCGACAAGGCCCCCGACACCGTGCTCTCCCAGGACCGTTCAGGGCTGGTCGCCCAGGGCACCACTGTCACGCTGGACATCGCGGTGGCGCCGACGAACGTGGTCGTTCCGTCCGACCTCGTCGACAAGACCTACGCCGACGCGTCCGCCCAGCTGACCGCGCTCGGCCTGGTGCCGGCCAAGGTCCAGCGGACGAGCACGAAGGCCGTCGACGTGGTCCTGTACTCCGACCCGAACAAGGGCGCGACGGTGGCGATCGGCTCGACCGTGACGCTCAACGTGTCCGGGGGACCCACTTTCGTCGAACCGACGACGGCCGCCCCCTGACGCTGGTTCGGGACGCGGGTTCAGGGACGCTGATTCAATCGGGCAACAGGTCCGGGTGGCGCTAGGTCCGCACCAGCGGGTGCAGCCCTGCTGACCGCGCGACCGCGCCCGGATCTCCGCAGATCTCGAGCCAGTTGGCCAGCAGGCGGTGGCCACCCTCGGTGAGCACCGACTCCGGGTGGAACTGCACGCCGTACAGCGGGAGCGTGCGGTGCTGCAGGCCCATGATGATCGGCCCGAACGCGCTTTCGACATGCGCGGTGACCTCGAGCTCGTCGGACACCGTCCCGGTCACCACCGCGAGCGAGTGGTAGCGCGTCGCGGTGAACGGATCGGGCAGCCCGGCGAGCACCCCCGCGCCGTCATGCACGATCTGGCTGGTCTTGCCGTGCATGAGCTCCGGTGCGTGGGTGACGGTCCCGCCGTACACCTCGCCGAGCGCCTGGTGCCCGAGGCAGACCCCGAGCATCGGGGTGCCCGACGACGCGCAGTCCCGGATCACCTGGATGCTCGCGCCGGCGTCGGCCGGGGTCCCGGGGCCCGGCGAGACGAGCACGCCGTCGAAGCCGCCGCGGTCGGCGGCCGGCGGGACGGCGTCGTTGCGCACCACGACCGTCTGGGCCCCGAGCTGGTTGAGGTACCCCACGATCGTGTAGACGAACGAGTCGTAGTTGTCGACCACGAGGATCCGGCTCACGCATTTCCTCCGACGGTGGTGTTGTTGAACGGCATCAGCGGCGCGATGGCCGGGAACACCCACAGGAAGCACGCTGCGAGGACGACGAGCGCACCGATGACCAGCAGGGCCACCCGCACCGCTGCGGGGCCCGGAAGGTGGCGCCAGAGCCAGCCGTACATCACACGCCTCCGGTGATCTCGGTCGGGAAGCTGTCCTGGCCCGCGAGCCAGTAGTCGAGCACCCCGTGCACGACGAACCGCTCGCGCGCCGAGTACATCGGGTTGCACGTGGTCAGCGTGATCATCCGCTCGGTCGGCACCGCGGCGGGGTCTCCCGGCACGGGCGCGATGACCTCGACGTGGCTGGGCTTGACGATCTCGGTGCTGGTCACGCGGTAGACGAACCAGTTGTCGGCGGTCCGCACGACGATCGGGTCGCCCACCACGAGCTCCGCAACCCGGTTGAACGGCTTGCCGTAGGTGGTGCGGTGCCCGGAGATCGCGAAGTTGCCGACGTCGCCCGGCATCGCCGTGCCGGGGTAGTGCCCGATCCCGAGCGGGTCGAGCACGCCCGCGCGGTCGACCCCCTGGCTCACTGGGCGCACGTACTCGGCGCCCCAGCGCGGCACGTACAGCGTCGCGAAGGTCACCGCGTGGTCAGGTTCGGTCATGGCGGGGGACGCGTCCCGGCGCGGCTGCGCGACGGGAGCCGCCGTCGGCGCGGGCATCGGAGCCCAACCGAGCTCGCCCACGATGGCGGCCTGGGCGCGGTTGCCCTCGACGTCGGTCCACCAGAGCTGCCACACGACGAACGCGAGCAGGAAGACGCCGAGGGTGATCATGAGCTCGCCCACGACGCCGGTGATGGTCAGCCCGAGCCGGCGCCCACCCGGGTCGCCAGACCCAGAAGCAACGTGGCCGTGCGTGGTCCCCACCGTGCCGGTCACGGGAAGACCTTCGTCCCGCGCGGGACGGTCGCGTACTTCAGCTCGGTGGTTCCTGCGGCGGCGGGGAGGTCGAGGTTGTCCTCCGTGGTGAGCGACCAGCCGAGCCCGACCCAGTCGACGTAGTCGAGGAAGGTGAGGATCGCGTCGGAGTGGAACAAAGCCGCCTTGAGGGCCTTCGGGTCCCCGATCGCGCGGATCACGTAGGGCGGCGAGTACAGCCGGCCACCCAGCTGGAGCACGTTCCCGTTGCACAGGACGACGGTCGTCGCGACGACGCGCTGGTCCTGCAGCGTCATGGCCTCGGCACCTCCCGCCCAGAGCGCATTGATGACCGCCTGGAGGTCCTGCTGGTGGACGACGAGGTCGTCCGGCTTGGCCAGCTCGGGCTGGGTCCGGCCGGCCGGCGCATCGGTCATCTCGACGGTGACGCCCGGGCCGCTCATGGCGGTCTGGCCGGAGACCACGCTCACCAGCTCGGCCGCTGCGGGGTCGCCCACGTCGATGGTGCTCACCTGGTCCTTGGTGAGCTTGTCGACCTCGGCGCGCAGGTTCTCGACATCGCCGGTGAGGGATTCGACCCTGGTCGACTCGACCTGGGCGAGCTCGCCCAGGTTCTGCGGGTGGCGCTCCTCCTGGCCGCGGGCCAGGCGCGCGTTCGCGGTGAAGAGCAGCCCCGCCAGGGCCAGCACCATGCCCACCGCGGCGGGCCCCCGCAGGGCGCGCAGCGTCCGATGACGCATGCGGTCCGTCACGAGCGCTCCTCCCCGGTGGCTGTCGGCACTACGCTAGTTCACGTGTGGCGGGAGAACTTCGTTCCCGCCCGACTGTCCGCTCAGATGGGAGCCAGCCGACGTGCCCGAGTCGAGGTCGCGGAAGAAGCCCGCGTACATACCGCCGCCAGCGAAGGCTGCGCCCCAGACGAACCCCGTCTGGCTGGTCCCGGTCATGCTCACCCTCATGGTGCTGGGCCTGGCGTGGATCGTCATCACCTACATCACGCAGTCGAAGTTCCCGATCCCCGGCATCAGCCAGTGGAACCTGCTCATCGGATTCGTGCTGATCATCACCGGGTTCGGTCTCACGACGCGCTGGCGCTGAGCCCACGCCGTTCGAGGCGCCGGGTCGTGCCCAGCGCCGTCCCCAGGGACCTGCGAAACCTGTGGATAACTACACCGTTGTAGTTCCACAGGTGTGAGCAACTCTGGGGACAACTCTGCTGGTCCTCGCCCCTCTCACGTCCCGGGCGAGGCCCGGCAAGGCTCACGCGGAGGCGTACTTGGCCATCGCGAGGACCACGAGCAGGACCCCGATCCCGACGGTGGCGGCGACCGAGACGAGCAGCCGACGGTCGCGTGGCGCGTAGGCGTAGGCAGCCCCGAGCGCGACGCCGGTGACCAGCCCACCCAGGTGCGCCTGCCAGGCGATGTTCGGGACGACGAAGCCGATCACGGCGTTGATCGCGATGAAGACGAGGATCTGGCGGGCGTCGCGGCCGAGCCGCCGCAGCACCACGAGGATCGCGCCGAACAGGCCGAACACCGCACCCGAGGCACCGACGACGAGCTGGATCCAGGACACGTCCGTCACGGAGACGACCGGTGACGCCATGAGCAGCACCCCGACCGACCCACCGAGGGCCGAGAGCAGGTACAGCGACGCGAACCGCCACCGGCCCAGGGTCGCCTCGAGGTACGGCCCCACCAGCCAGAGCGCGTACATGTTGAACAGGATGTGGAAGATGCTGCTGGAGTGCAGGAAGGCCGTGGTGAGGAACCGCACGGGCTCCGTCCGACCGGCCGCCGGTGAGAAGGCCCACTGCGCGGTCCACCCCGGGAGCACCTGCTGCGCGATGAAGCTCGCGACGCACAGCCCGATGATCGTCAGGGTGACGACCGGCCGACCGTCACGCACGCGCCCGCCGAGCGCCGTGCGCGTCGCCGGCACGGCGCGTGCGGCGTTGCGCACGCAGTCGACGCAGTGGACGCCGACGGCGGCGGGACGCTGGCACTCCGGGCACACCGGACGCCCGCACCGCTGACAGCGCACGTAGGACACGCGGTCAGGGTGGCGCGGGCACACCGGTGGCTGCTCGGGGGCTGCGGGGCCCCCCGCGGGCTCGGTCGACATCGTGTCGGTCGAGCTCAGTCCTCGACCGTGATGGACGTCAGGACGATGTCCTCGACGGGACGGTCCCCCGGGCGCGTGGTCGCGTTCGCGATCGCGTCGACGACGGCGCGGCTGGCGTCGTCGGCCACCTTGCCGAAGATCGTGTGCTTGCCGGTGAGCCAGGCGGTGGGGGCGACCGAGATGAAGAACTGCGACCCGTTGGTGCCACCGTTCTTGCCCGTGACCGGGTCGCGCCGCTGGCCCGAGTTGGCCATCGCGAGGAGGTAGGGCTCGGTGAAGGCGAGCTCGGGGTGGATCTCGTCGTTGAACGAGTAGCCGGGGCCACCGGTACCGGTGCCCAGGGGGTCGCCACCCTGGATCATGAAGCCCTTGATGACCCGGTGGAACACCACACCCGCGTACAGCGGATCGGTGCGCTCTGCACCCGTGCGGGGGTCGGTCCAGGTCTGGGTACCCGTCGCGAGCCCGGTGAAGTTCTTCACCGTCTTGGGCGCGTGATTCGGGTAGAGCTCGATGCGGATGTCGCCGGACGTGGTGTGCATGGTCGCGAACATGAGGCCACTATTCCATGGCCGAACGGACATCGGGGTCACCTCGGACCACGACGAAACCACTCCCGGCAGCGGCCGAGCGGCTCCAAGTGCGCGTAGTGGGAACGTCAGTGGCACGGCATGCCGAGTCCGCGGGTGGCAGAGTGGGTTCATCGACAGGAATTTGCCAACCGTAGGGGAGTGGACATGTTCGACCGGATCCGCCGTTCAGCCAACTCGACCATCGAGGGCATCGACGTCAGCCGCCTGCGGGACGCCGGCGCTTCTTTCGTCGACTCCGACGGGCACGCGAGCCAGACCGCCGCGCACCTCGCCGAGCAGGCGAAGGTGGCTGCCGGGCACGCCC
Source organism: Pengzhenrongella phosphoraccumulans (assembly GCF_045689905.1). Taxonomy (NCBI): domain Bacteria; kingdom Bacillati; phylum Actinomycetota; class Actinomycetes; order Micrococcales; genus Pengzhenrongella; species Pengzhenrongella phosphoraccumulans. Next base: position 1,980,357 of record NZ_CP144210.1, read on the forward strand.
GTGTGGCGGCGACCGAGGCCGCCATCCAGGCCAAAGAGGCCGCCGTCCTGGCCAAGGACTGGTCGGCTCCTCGGCTCGAGGCGACCAAGGACTGGCTCACGCCGCGCATCGAGCACGCCTGGGCCGAAGGAGTGAAGGCCGCCGCACCCAAGGTCGAGCTCGCCGCAGAGAAGGCCGCGCCGGTGATCGGCACCGCGCACGACAAGCTCGTCGACGAGCTGCTCCCCCGGATCGTCGCCGCGGTGAACGACGCCGCCGAGCGGGCCGGCGCGGCGATCGAGCAGGCAGCCGACCGTGCCGCCGACGCACCGGCCATCGTGGCCGCCGCCGCGGCCCAGGTGAACAAGCCTGCCAAGAAGCACACTGGCGCCAAGTACTTCTGGCTGTTCGCCGGCCTCTCCGCGATCGCCGGCGCCTTCGTGGCGTGGCGCCGGACGAAGCCGACCACCGACCCGTGGGCCGACCCGTGGGAGCCGGCCAGCATGCCGAGCCGGAGCCCCGAGACGGGTCACGACCCCCGGCACGACCTGCAAGGTGCCGTCGGCGACGCGGCCGAGGCCGTCGGCGAGGCGGCCGGGGTCACGGTTGCCAAGAGCCGGGAGGCCTCGAAGAAGGCAGCCGACAAGGTCGCCGAGGTCCGCGAGGACGTCACCGAACGGATGGCAGAGGCCCGGGAGGCGACCAAGAAGGTCACCACCCGCCGCCGGTCCGCATCGAGCACGGCAGACGCCGCGATCGAGGACGCCAAGGACGCCGTCGGCGACGCGGCCGACGAGGCCAAGGACGCAGTCGGCGACGCCGTGGACGAAGCCAAGGACGCAGTCGAGAAGGCCACGGACAACGACTGACCCGACCGAACAGGCCTGACCGAACAGCCTGACCGAACCGACGTGAGCTGGCCGGCCCCGAGGGGTCGGCCAGCTCACGTCGTTGTTTCACCCGGTGCGGATCACAAGCAGCCGCCGGCCACGAGGTCCGTGTTGGCGGACGTCCAGTCGGGGTTCGTGCCGGGACCCTGGACATGGTCGACGTCGTTGGCGTCGACCCAGAACTGCGGGTGCGCGTTGCCCTCGGCGTCCACGAACGGCGGGTAGGTCGCGACCCACCGGCCCGGCCCTCGCCCGTTGATGTCACTCAGGCCGGCGCACTCGTCGGGGTGGTGGACGATCATCGCGGCGCCCGGGTTGGTCTCGGGTGGCAGTCCGATCGTCAACGGGCCGAGGCCCGCGTCCAACGACGCTTCCGCTTCCATCGTCGCGCTGCGCGATCCCACGCGCACGGGCATAAATGCCCGAGGACCTGCCTCGCGTCCACCGGCGGGGTCGACGCCCGCAGACGGCTCGACCGATCGACCGGGTCAGGCTGGAATGGGTGGAGCGACGGGGAATCGAACCCCGATCTGAGCCTTGCAAAGGCCCTGTTCTACCGTTGGACTACCGCCCCATTACTACTCGCGGCGGAGAACTCCACCACGACGATCATTCGAAGGTGTCGGTGACCTCTGCCCAGAGGTCGCGCTCGTCGCGGTCCTCGTCGAACCGACGCCACACCAGGTAGCTCGCGGTCGCGACACCGAGCAGCAGCAGCAACTTCTTCATCGAACCCCCTACGTCGAACTGCAAGGAGTGGGCCTAAGAGGACTTGAACCTCTGACCTCTTCCTTATCAGGGAAGCGCTCTAACCGTCTGAGCTATAGGCCCGCACTCGTGTCTCGGGTGGTACCCGAGGCGCCGTTGAGACTACCCCAGCGTGGCGCGGCACCCAAACCCTCGCCGCACCACGCCGTGGCCGTGCGTGTTGTCAGTCGTCGGTGAGCGTGAGGTTCACGCCACCGACGAGCGCGGCCGTGATGTTGTACAGGAACGCGCCGATCGTCGACAGGGCCGTGAGCAGGACGACGTCGACCACGGCGATCACGGTCGCGCCGGAGACGACCCGGCTGAACTCGACGTACTTGAGGATGTTGAGGGACGACTCCGCCCCGGCGATCTCGGTGATCATGTCGTTCGCCTTGGTGAACACGGCGAGGCCGTCCAGGATGAACCACACCACCGCGGCCGCGACCACGATCATGATGCCGATCGCGACCGAGAGCAGGAACGCCAGCTTCATGACGGACCACGGGTCGATCCGGGAGACCGCGAGCCGAACCCGACGCGGCGCACCGTCCCGCGCGGCCGACGGCGTCGGCATCCCTGAGCTCGCGGTGGTCCGGACCGAGGGGGTCGGGGACGACGCCGCGGACGTTCGGGGGGAACCCGCCGCGGCGTGGGTTTCGGTAGCAGCGATGGTCGGATCCGCCTTCGGTGAGAGCGACGGTGAACCGTCGGTGTCCGTGCTGGGCTTGGTGATGCGGGTGAACTCGGCGCCCACGGCGGCGGTGGCACCCGCCACAGCCGTCGAGGCACGCCGGAAAGCCTTCGACAAGGCCTCCGTGACCACTGAGGCGACCGGAACCGCGGACGCCTCCCCGTCGACCGGGAGGGGGGCCGCGGGCGCTGTGGGGGCTGCCAGGTGCGCCAGGGCGGGTGGCACCACGGGACCTGGTGACGGCGCGACCGTCGGCCTCCCGGAGTCACGCTTCGGCTCCGCCTGCGTCCCGGGGGCCGGCTTCGAGGGCGACGCCTTCGGAGGCGTCGGCGTCGAGGACGCCGGCTTAGGGGCAACCGGCCGCGGCTCGGCCGGCCGCGGCTCGAAGACCGCTGCCGACTCCACCACGGGAACCGACGCGGGCGTCGACGTCGAGGGCTCGTGCCGAGACGGCTCGAACTGGGACGGCTCGTGCTGCGACGGCGTCACGACGCGCGGGGGCGCCGTCGAGGGCCGCGGGCCAGACCGGCCCGGACCCTTGCGCGGGGGGATCGAGGGCGGGATCGGTCGATCGCTGCTCATTCCTCTCCCTCGCTCGTGACGGCTGCCGACTCGCCTGCGGTCACCTCGGAGATGTCGCTGACACCATCAGCGTCGAGGTCATCGTCGGCCGTTCCCTGCTCGCCGACCACGGTAGCGGCATCATCGCTCAACTGTCGCTCGTTGTTGCGGGCGATCCCGATGATGCGGTCACCCTTGTCGGGCCTCGCGAAGGTCACACCCTGGGTGTTGCGACCCGTCGATGTGACCTCGTTCACGGCGGAGCGAACGATCTTGCCCCGCTCCATGATCACCAGCACCTCGTCGTCCTCGTCAGAGATCAACGCGCCGACCAGGTCACCGCGCGCCTCGACCAGGTTGGCGACCTTGATCCCGAGCCCACCGCGGCCCTGCACCCGGTACTCGTCGACCGAGGTGCGCTTGGCGAAGCCACCCTCGGTGACCACGAACAGGTCGGACCCCGGACGGACGACGTCCATCGACAGCAGCTCGTCGTGGGCACGGAACTTCATGCCCGTGACGCCCGACGTCGCCCGACCGAGCGGGCGCATCGCCTCGTCGCTCGCGGTGAACCGGATCGACTGCCCCTTGCGCGAGACGAGGATCAGGTCGTCCGTCGAGTCCACGAGACGGGCCGACACGAGCTCGTCATGGACCCCCTCGTCGTTCTCGCGCAGGTTGATCGCGATGACCCCGCCCGTGCGGTTCGAGTCGTACTCGCTCAGGCGCGTCTTCTTGACCAACCCGCGCCGGGTGGCCAGCACCAGGTACTCGGCGTGGTCGTAGTCGCGCAGGTCGAGCACCTGGGCGATCTTCTCGTCCGGCTGGAACGCGAGCAAGTTCGCCACGTGCTGACCCTTGGCGTCGCGGCCGGCCTCGGGCAGCTCGTACGCCTTGGCGCGGTAGACCCGGCCGAGGTTCGTGAAGAACAACAGCCAGTGGTGCGTCGTGGTGACGAAGAAGTGGTCGACGATGTCGTCCTCGCGCAGCTGCGCCCCACGCACGCCCTTGCCGCCGCGCTTCTGCTGGCGGTAGTTGTCGCTCCGGGTGCGCTTGGCGTACCCGCCGCGGGTGATGGTGACGACCATCTCCTCCTCGGCGATGAGGTCCTCCATGGAGACCTCGCCGCCGAACGGCAGGATGACGGTGCGGCGGTCGTCGCCGTGCTTGTCGACGATCTCCATGAGCTCCGAGCCGACGATGTCCCGCTGCCGCTGGGGTGAGGCGAGGATCGACTCGTAGTCGGTGATCTTGCGCTGCAGCTCGTCGTAGTCGTCGGTGATCTTCTGGCGCTCCATCGCCGCGAGGCGACGCAGCTGGAGGTTGAGGATGGCCGTGGCCTGGTCCTCGTCGACGTCGAGCAGCCCCATCAGGCCGATGCGGGCCGCATCCACGTTCGGCGAGCTCCGGATCAGCGCGATCACTGCGTCGAGCTGGTCGAGGGCCTTGAGGTAGCCGAGCAGGATGTGCGCCTGCTCCTGCGCCTTGCGCAGCCGGAACTTCGTGCGGCGCACGATGACGTCGAGCTGGTGGGTGACCCAGTGCCGGATGAACGCGTCGAGGCTGAGTGTGCGGGGGACGTCGTCGACGAGGGCCAGCATGTTCGCCGAGAAGTTGTCCTGCAGCTGGGTGTGCTTGTAGAGGTTGTTCAGCACGACCTTGGCGACGGCGTCGCGCTTGAGCACGATCACGAGCCGCTGGCCGGTGCGGCCCGACGTCTCGTCGCGGATGTCCGCGATGCCCTGCATGCGGCCGTCCTTGACCAGCTCGGCGATCTTCAGCGCGAGGTTGTCGGGGTTGACCTGGTACGGCAGCTCGGTGATGACCAGGCAGATCCGGTTCTGGATCTCCTCGACGTTGACGACGGCGCGCATCGTGATCGAGCCGCGGCCCGTGCGGTACGCGTCCTCGATGCCTTGGTGGCCGAGGATCGTCGCGCCGGTGGGGAAGTCAGGGCCCTTGATCCGCGCGATGAGGGCGGTGAGCAGCTCCTCCTTGGTCGCGTCCGGGTTCTCGAGGTGCCACATCACACCCTCGGCGATCTCGCGGAGGTTGTGCGGCGGGATGTTCGTGGCCATGCCGACGGCGATCCCGGCGCTGCCGTTCGCGAGCAGGTTGGGGAAGCGCGACGGCAGGACGACCGGCTCCTGGTTCTTGCCGTCGTAGTTGTCGCGGAAGTCGACGGTGCCCTCGTCGATGTCACGCACCATCTCCATGGCGAGCGGGGCCATGCGGCACTCGGTGTACCGCGGCGCGGCGGCCGGGTCGTTGCCGGGGGAGCCGAAGTTGCCCTGGCCCGCCACCAGCGGGTAGCGCATCGACCAGTCCTGGACGAGCCGGACGAGGGCGTCGTAGATCGAGGAGTCACCGTGGGGGTGGTACTTGCCCATGACGTCGCCGACGACGCGCGAGCACTTGTTGAAACCGCGGTCGGGGCGGTAGCCGCCGTCGTACATCGCGTAGAGCACGCGCTTGTGCACGGGCTTGAGCCCGTCGCGCACGTCGGGCAGCGCGCGCCCGACGATCACGCTCATCGCGTAGTCGAGGTAGGACCGCTGCATCTCGAGCTGCAGGTCCACCTGCTCGATGCGGCCGTGCATGGCGAGGGCCGCGGCCACCTCGGCCTCGTCTGCCGCAATCTCGGCCGCGTCGTGCTCGGGAGTCTGATCGGTCACCGTCTACCTCGTCTTTCGGGCGGGACCCGCATGGACGACGCTCTCGCGCCGCCGGCGTGCCACCGCTGGGGTGTTTCCGTGCTGATCTGCAGGTGTGAAAGCGCCCTGCAGCTGGGTCAGATGTCGAGGAACCGCACATCCTTGGCGTTGCGCTGGATGAACGACCGGCGGGACTCGACGTCCTCGCCCATGAGGATCGCGAAGATCTCGTCGGCGGCCGCGGCGTCGTCCATGGTGACCTGGAGCAGCGTGCGCTGCTCGGGGTCCATGGTCGTGGACCACAGCTCGGAGTAGTCCATCTCACCGAGGCCCTTGTACCGCTGGATGCCGGCGTCCTTGGGGATGCGCTTGCCGGCTGCCTGGCCCGCGACGAGGAAGGCTTCCTTCTCGCGGTCCGAGTAGACGTAGTCGTCCTCGGCGTTGGTCCACTTGATCCGGTACAGCGGGGGCTGCGCGAGGAACACGTGACCGTGCTCGATCAGCGGGCGCATGTACCGGAAGAGCAGCGTGAGCAGCAGCGTGCAGATGTGCTGGCCGTCGACGTCCGCATCGGCCATCAGCACGATCTTGTGGTAGCGCAGCTTGGCCAGGTCGAAGTCCTCGCCGATGCCGGTACCGAACGCCGTGATCAGCGCCTGGACCTCCTGGTTGCCCAGCGCGCGGTCGAGCCGGGCGCGCTCGACGTTGAGGATCTTCCCGCGGATGGGGAGGATCGCCTGCGTGCGCGGGTTGCGCCCGCGGACCGCGGAACCACCGGCTGAGTCACCCTCGACGATGAAGACCTCGCACTCTTCGGGCTTGTTCGACTGGCAGTCCCGCAGCTTGCCGGGCATGCCGCCGGACTCGAGCAGGCCCTTGCGTCGGGTCGCCTCGCGCGCCTTGCGGGCTGCCATCCGAGCCTGCGAGGCCTGGATCGACTTGCGGATGACGTCGCGCGCCTCGTTCGGGTGGCTGCCGAGCCAGTCGCCGAGCTGGTCGTTGACGACCCGCTGGACGAACGTCTTGGCCTCGGTGTTGCCGAGCTTCGTCTTGGTCTGGCCCTCGAACTGCGGCTCGCCGAGCTTGATCGAGATGACGGCGGTCAGGCCCTCCCGGATGTCGTCCCCGGTGAGGTTGTCGTCCTTGTCCTTGATGATGCCCTTCTCGCGCGCGTAGCGGTTGATCAGGGAGGTCATCGCGGCACGGAAGCCCTCTTCGTGCGTGCCGCCCTCGGTCGTGGCGATCGTGTTCGCGTACGTGTGCACCGACTCGGTGTACGCACCCGTCCACTGCAGCGCGATCTCGAGCGACAGCCGGCGCTCGGTGTCCTCCGACTCGAAGTCGATGATCTCCGGGTGGATCAGCTCGACCTTCTTCGCCGAGTTGAGGTGCCGCACGTAGTCGACGAGGCCGCCGTCGTACTTGTAGGTCACCGTGCGGTAGGCCACCGGCTCGGCGGCGTCGGCCTCGGTCGCCCCGACGACCTCATCATCGGTGCCCGTGTGGCTCGGACGCTCGTCCGTGAGGGAGATCTGCAGGCCCTTGTTGAGGAAGGCCATCTGCTGGAAGCGCGTGCGGAGCGTCTCGAAGTCATAGGTCGTGGTCTCGAAGATCACGTCGCTGGCCCAGAACGTCACGGTCGTGCCGGTGTCGTCCGAGTCCTCACCCTGCGCGAGCGACGCCTGCGGGACGCCGTCGGCGAAGGCTTGGCGCCAGACCGAACCCTGCCGGCGCACCTCGACCTCGAGGGTGGAGCTGAGCGCGTTGACGACCGAGACGCCGACGCCGTGCAGCCCACCCGACACCGCGTAGCCGGTCCCGCCGAACTTCCCGCCCGCGTGCAGCACGGTGAGCACGACCTCGACGGCCGACTTGCCCTCGCTCGCGACGATGCCGACGGGGATCCCGCGGCCGTTGTCGACGACCCGCACGCCACCGTCGGCGAGCAGGGTCACCTCGATGTGGTCGCAGTAGCCGGCCAGCGCCTCGTCGACGGAGTTGTCGACGACCTCGTACACCAGGTGGTGCAGGCCCCGCTCGCCGGTCGAACCGATGTACATTCCGGGACGCTTGCGAACGGCCTCGAGACCTTCGAGCACGGTGATGGCACTGGCGTTGTAGCTACCATCCGTCGTCGCGCTGGCACCGTTGGTGGGGCTCTGGTCGGCCACGGGCGGGGGTACTCCTCAAGTTCTCGCACACGCGGACGGACCGAGCCGATGGGCCGGATCACTCCCGGGTGCTGAAGTTCCAGGCACAGGCGCACCAGGAATGACCTTCCCAGTCTACCTGTGCCGCATGCCGAGACCCCGCTTCTAGCCGGCTCAGCCGAAGGTGTCTCGCGGACCGCGCCCAGGAACCGATCGCGGACCTCGTTTGAACCCCGGCCCGGCCGGTCCCAGGACCCGGACCTCACGCACGACGTCGTCGCCGACGTCGTCGGCCAGGCGACGGAGCAGCTGCGGCGCGAGCATCTTGAGGTTCGTCGCCCAGCTCGTCGAGTCCGTCCGGACCAGCAGGACGCCGTCCTCGAACGTCTCGGGGGTGCAGTGGTCCGCCACCTGGTCGCCGACGACGTCCCGCCACCGGCCGATCACTCCGCCGACGGACACGTCCTGCGACCAGCCGCGGTCGCGCACGAGCGCCGCCAGCGTGTCCGCGACGAGGCGCGGGTCGCGGCCGTCCTTGCCCGGAGCGCCGCGCAGCGGTTCGATCGGCGAGCGTCGGCGAGGCTGCTGACCTGGGCGGATACCGCGCGCAGCCGCGCCTGCCTTGGCCCGGTTGAGTGCGGCGCGGGCCATCTCGGCCGGCGGCGTGAGAGCGACCCGATCACCGACGGGGGCGCCTTCCGGCGGGGTGGCCGGCGTGCCGGCGGCCGTCTCCACCGCGGGAACCTCGCCCGGTGCGGAGTTCGTCTCGGACCCGTCCGGTGCCCCGGGCGCGTGCTGCTGCTCCGTGGACCGCTTGTCGGCGGACTTCTTCGCGACCGACCTCTTCCGCGGAGCGTGCTTCTCAGCGGACACGGGTCACCTGCCCACCCAGCACGTCGATCCGCGCCCCCGCGAGCTGTTCGGGGACGTCGCTGGGGACGGCGGCCGTCACGATCACCTGACCTGCCCCGGACACGAGGGTGGCGAGCCGATCGCGACGGCGGCCGTCCAGCTCGGCGAAGACGTCGTCGAGCACGAGGACGGGCTCGCCGTCGGCGCCCCAGTCGGTCACCCAGTCGGGGCCGTCGGCCTCGGTGAGCAGGCGGTAGGACGCGAGCCGCAGCGCCAGCGCGAGCGACCACGACTCGCCGTGGCTCGCGTACCCCTTCGCCGGCAGGTCGCCGAGCTCGAGCACGAGGTCGTCCCTGTGCGGCCCGACCAGGCAGACCCCGCGCTCGATCTCCTTGCTGCGCAGCCGTCCCATCGCATCCACGAGCCGCGCCTCGAGCAGGTGGACACCCGGCATGACCGCCCTGCCCGCCGCGCCCGCGGTATCATCCCCCGCGGTGACGTCCCCGGTTCCGGCACCGTCCTTGCCCGAGCCGATCCCGTCGGTCTCGACCGGGAAGGCCGCGTCGAGCGAGGAGCGGTAGGTGACGCGAGCGGCACCCTGACCACCGCTGACCTGCTCGTATGCCTGACAGACGTGCGGGTGCAACGCCCCGACCAGCGCCTGGCGGGTGGCCATGATCTGCGCACCGGCCTCCGCGAGCTTGGCGTCCCAGATGTCCAACGTCCGCAGGTCGGCTCCGCCACGGGACCCGCGCATGGCCGCGCCGGCGGTCTTGAGCAGCGCGCTGCGTTGCCGCAGGACACGGTCGTAGTCGCTCAGGACGCCCGCCATCCGCGGGGTGACGAGCACCGCGAGCTCGTCGAGAAAACGCCGTCGGCCATCGGGATCGCCCTTGACCAGGGCGAGGTCCTCCGGCGCGAACATCACGGTGCGCAGGATCCCGAGCACGTCGCGCACCCGAGGGACGGGGGAGCGGTTGATCCGGGCGCGGTTCGCCTTGCCCGTGGTGATCTCGATCTCGACGAGCCGCGCCCGGTCGTCGCGCACCACGCGGGCCCGGACGACCGCCCGCGCTGCACCGGACCGGATCAGCGCCACGTCGGACGGGACGCGGTGGCTGCCCAGGGTGGCGACGTAGTTGAGCGCCTCGGCCAGGTTGGTCTTGCCCTGGCCGTTCGGTCCGACGAGTGCGGTCACTCCCCGGTCGAGCTCGAGGTCAACCGACTCATACGACCGGAAATCCGTGAGGGAGAGGTGCGAGACGTACATGTGCTCGGCCCCTCTCTGGGATCGCGGTCGATCAGACCAAGAGCGGAAGGACGCAGCTCAGGAAGGCTGCGTGGACGACTTCACCGCGTGACCACCGAACTGCTGACGCAGGGCAGCCACGACCTTCATCGCGGGGGAGTCGTCCTGGCGGGAGGCGAATCGCGCGAACAACGCGGCGGAGATCACCGGGAGCGGGACGGCGGCGTCGATGGCCGCGTCCACGGTCCAGCGACCCTCACCCGAGTCCTCGACCCAGTCGCTGATGTCCCCGAGGGCCGGGTCTTCCTCGAGCGCCTTGACGAGCAGGTCGAGCAGCCAGGACCGCACCACGGTGCCGCGGGTCCATGCCTTGAGGGTGCCGGTCACATCCGTGACCAGGCCATTCGCGCCGAGAAGCTCGTAGCCCTCGGCGTAGGCCTGCATCAGCCCGTACTCGATGCCGTTGTGGACCATCTTCGCGTAGTGCCCGGCGCCGACGCCCCCCGCATGCACGAAGCCCTCGTCCCGCGGACCGGGCGGCCGGAGGGCGTCGAACACGGGCATGACGGCCTCGACGTGCGCGACGTCGCCGCCGACCATCAGGCCGTACCCGTTCGCCAACCCCCACACCCCGCCGGAGACGCCGACGTCGAGGTAGCCGATGCCGTGCGCCGCGAGGGTCTCGGCATGGCCGGCGTCGTCGGTGAAGTGCGAGTTGCCGCCGTCGATGACGATGTCACCGGCGACGAGCAGCCCGGCCAGCTCCTCGACCACCGCGTGCGTCACCGCGCCGGCGGGGACCATGACCCAGACGATCCGCTCGCCCGCGGGGAGCGCGTCGACCAGCCCGGCGAGGGACGGGACGTCGGAGACGGCCGGGTTGCGGTCGTACCCCGTGACGGCGATCCCCGCGGTGCGCAGGCGCAACCCCATGTTCGCGCCCATCTTGCCCAGCCCTACGAGCCCGATCTGCATGGTGCGGTGCTCCTTCGTCAGCTGGCAAAACGGATCGGGACGAGCAGGTACCGATACTCCCGGCTGTCGTCACCATCCAGCGCGCGCTGACCGGTGAACTCGACCGGCTTGTTCGGATGCGTGAACGACAGGCGCACGAACGGCGTGTTGAGCGCCCCGAGACCGTCGAGCAGGAACTGAGGGTTGAACGCGACAGAGATGTCATCGCCCACCAGGGCGGCCTCGAGGGCCTCGGACGCCTGAGCGTCATCACCCTGACCAGCGTCCAGGACGACCTGACCGGCCGAGAACGACAACCGGATGGGCGTGTTGCGCTCTGCCACGAGGGCGACGCGCTTGGCGGCGTCGGACAGGGCCTGGGTCTCGACGACGGCGTGGATGGGCGTCTCGTCCGGGAAGAGCCGACGCACGGCCGGGTAGTCGCCGTCGACCAGGAGCGAGGTCGTGTGGCGTCCGCCGGCCTCGAACCCGATGAGATCGACCCCGACGCCGGTGGCCAGTGCGACGTTGACCTGAGCCGCTCCGCCGAGCGACTTGGCAGCGTCAGAGAGGGTCTTGGCGCGAACGAGCGCGACCGTCGAGACGTCCGGGGATGCCGGCTTCCAGGTGAGCTCCCGCAGGGCGAGCCGGTAGCGGTCGGTCGCGAGGAGCGTGATCTTCTCGCCCTCGATCTCCATCCGCACCGCGGTGAGCAGCGGAAGCGTGTCGTCACGGCTCGCCGCGACGGTGACCTGGGCGACGGCCTGCGTGAGCTGGTCGCCGTCGATCGAGCCCGTGATCTCGGGCATGACGGGGAGCGCGGGGTAGTCCTCAACCGGCATCGTGAGCAGCGTGAAGCGGCTCGCGCCGCAGGTCACGGTCACTTTGGTGCCCTCGAGGACGACATCGACGGGCTTGGCGGGCAAGGCCCGGGAGATCTCGGCGAGCAGACGACCCGAGACGAGCACGACCCCGGGCTCGGACACGTCCGCGGGGATCTCAGAGCGGGCCGAGACCTCGTAGTCGAAGCTCGACAGGTGCAGCACGCCGCTGGCGTCCGCCTCGATCCGCACACCGGCAAGTACCGGCACGGGCGGTCTGGTCGGCAGGGACCGTGCAGTCCAGGTGACGGCCTCTGCCAGGACATCACGTTCGACCCTGAACTTCATCACTCGCCCCTTTTGTCGCGTCTCGCGACGTCATGCCTCGTTGAGATTTCGTGAGTTTCGTGTGAACAGTACGCGAGTGTTCCGGTCGTCGGGTACCGATAGTTCGGAGCCAGGAGGTCAGAGGGTCGAGGCTGTCGTTTGGCGTGATGAAGGCGTTGTGGATTGCTGCTGAAGAACAAGTTCGTCGTTGTCATCGCCTCTGTGCACTGTGTGGACGAACTACAAAATTGCAGGTCACCGCCGGTTGAAGGATGTGGAAGTCACGGGGGACCGGCGGGGGTCTTGTCGTTCGGTCCGGTGGATGACGGCGGAGGCACTGACGGGCGTCCACGGATTCTTGTTGTTCGTCCACATGGTTCTGGGGTGTCGTCCACCGTCGTCCACAGAGATATGCACAGGTGTGCAAAATCGCCTCAGGCGAGGGATTTGGGCATGACTGCGGACCCGCGCACAGGTCGGGTCCCACGAGCTGGAAGGCGGTCTGGGCGGCCTCAGCCGCGGCGCTGCTGCTTGATCCTGCTGGTGAGCTCGGTGACTTGGTTGTAGGTCGATCGACGCTCAGCCATCTGCTCGCGGATCTTGCGGTTGGCGTGCATGACGGTCGTGTGGTCGCGGTTCCCGAATGCCTGGCCGATCTTCGGCAGAGACATGTCGGTGAGCTCGCGGCACAGGTACATCGCGATCTGGCGTGCGGTGACGAGCACCCTCGACCGGGACGGGCCGCAGAGATCCTCGATGGCGAGCCCGAAGTAGGAGGCGGTCTGACCTATCACGGTGGACGAGGTGATCTGTTCGGCGTTCTCGTCGCTGATGAGGTCCTTGAGCACGATCTCTGCGAGCGACCGGTCGACCTGCTGCCGGTTGAGGTTCGCGAACGCGGTGACCCGGATCAGCGCGCCCTCGAGCTCGCGGATGTTGGCGGAGATCTTGGTGGCGATGTACTCGAGCACGTCGTCCGGGGCCTGGAGCCGTTCGCTGCCGGCCTTCTTGCGCAGGATCGCGATGCGGGTCTCGAGGTCGGGCGGCTGGACGTCGGTGATCAGGCCCCACTCGAACCGGGACCGCATCCGGTCCTCAAACCCGTTGAGCTGCTTGGGGGGGAGGTCGGAGGTGATCACGACCTGCTTGTTCGCGTTGTGCAGGGTGTTGAACGTATGGAAGAACTCCTCCATCGTCTGTTCCTTGCCCTGCAGGAACTGAATATCGTCGACCAGGAGCACGTCGACGTCCCGGTACCGGCGCTGGAAGGCCCCGGCCTTGTCGTCCCGGATCGAGTTGATGAAGTCGTTGGTGAACTCCTCGGAGTTCACGTACCGCACGCGCACGCTCGGGTAGAGGTTGTGCGCGTAGTGGCCGATGGCGTGCAGCAGGTGGGTCTTGCCGAGCCCCGAGTCGCCGTAGATGAAAAGCGGGTTGTACGCCTTGGCCGGAGCCTCGGCCACCGCGACCGCCGCGGCGTGAGCGAAGCGGTTGGATGCCCCGATGACAAAGGTCTCGAACAGGTACTTCGGGTTGAGGCGGACCGGCTCGACGGGCGCCTTCTTGCCGTGGTTGGACCGCTGCCGCGTGTAGGCCGGCTGCAGCGGCTCGTCGTCGTAGTCGTCGTCGTCCTCGTCGGAGTGGGTCGTCTCGCCGACCGGCGCGCTCACCGTGGCGGCCGGCCGCAGGCTCGTGTGCTCCGCGGTCTCCAGGTCGGAGTCGACCGTGATCGCGAACCGCGCCTCACGCCCCAGCGCGTGGGACAGGGCCTCGGTCACCTCGGTGCGCACGCGCGACTCGAGGTAGTCCTTGGTGAGGTCGTTGCCGACCGCGAGCAGCAGCGTGTCGTTGAGCAGTCCCAGCGGGCGGGCCAGCTTGACGAAGGCGAACTGACGGGGGGTGACGTCGGGGCTCTGCTCGATCTCCGCGACCGTCCGGTCCCAGACTTGGGTGACGCTCTCGTCTGGTCCTGACACGGTGGTTTCCTCGCTGACGATGATCTCGCGTTCGGCCCGCAGTCTCCCACGATTCGATCTGATCCACATACTTCTCCACAGGTCGTGACAGGCGAGGAGCAGGTCGTGGGGCTGAACCGGTCCGATGTCCACAGGGCTGACCAGGAAAGTGGAAGGATGAGGACTCGGAACGACGTTCGGGCGGGTTTGACCGACCGGCCGCGTCCGGCGTAACGTGGCACGGCCGCTGTTGACGGCTCCTGCGTCGTGCCCCCACGTCGCGCAGGTGCCCGGTGTGTGCACCGAGTCGTCTCGGTCGGCAGCAGACCTGCATCGTTCGTTTCGGACGGTGCGCTTCCCCGAATTAGTTGGAGAACATCGTGACCAAGCGGACCTTCCAGCCGAACGTGCGGCGCCGAGCGAAGACCCACGGCTTTCGGCTGCGGATGCGTACCCGTGCGGGACGGGCGATCCTTGCGGGTCGCCGCCGCAAGGGCCGCGCCGAGCTGTCTGCCTGACCCGGCGCGGGTGCTTCCCGCCGCGTACCGGATGCGCCGTCCCGCCGATTTCGAGCGGGCGGTGCGTCGTGGTGCACGGAGCGGGAAGGACTCGCTCGTCGTGCACCTCGCAGGCGACCGGTTCGATCACAGCCCCGTCGTGGTCGGCTTCGTCGTGTCGAAGGCGGTAGGTAACGCCGTCGTGCGAAACCGCGTCAAGCGGAGGCTGCGCGCCGTGGTGAGTCATCGGATCGACCAGCTTCCCGAGGGTGGGCAGCTGGTCGTTCGTGCGTTGCCGCGGTCGTCGGAGCTCGACTCCGAGGGTCTGGCGCGCGACTTCGAGTCGGCTCTGTTGGGCGCACGGCGCAGGCTTGACCGGCAACGAGCACGCGCATGAGTGCGATTCATCCCATGAATTCGAGCGCCTCGACGAGGCTCTCGCAGGTGTCGCGACTACTGATCACCCTGCCGTCCCGCGCCGTTGTGGCGTTGTTGCGGCTGTATCAACTCGTCGTGTCGCCGCTGTACGGCTCCACCTGCAGGTTCTACCCGTCGTGCTCGCAGTACGCGTTGCTCTCGGTGCAGCGGCACGGTGTTATTCGCGGGGCCAGGTTGGCCGCGTGGAGGTTGCTGCGCTGCAACCCGTGGAACCCGGGCGGCGTCGATGATGTTCCGCCGGGCAAGGAATCACCGCACGCCGCCCACGACCACTGAGGTTCTGCCCGCCAGTGGGCGCCACGATTTTTTGACCGACGCGAGGGACAGCTTCGATGGACTTCTTCAAAATCCTCTACCCGATCGAGTGGGTGGTTGCCTGGCTCATGTACCTGGCACACCAGGCCCTCACCTGGATCGGGCTGAACCCGGCCTCCGGGCTGGCCTGGGGATTGTCGATCGTCGCTCTCGTGATCGTGATGCGGATCATCTTGATCCCGCTGTTCTTCAAGCAGATCAGGGCTTCGCGCGGTATGCAGATGCTGGCGCCCGAGATGCAGGCGATCCAGAAGAAGTACAAGGGCAAGGGCGACGCGGCATCTCGTGAGGCCATGAGTCGCGAGACCATGGCGCTGTACAAGAAGCACGGGACGAACCCGTTCTCGTCCTGCCTGCCCATCTTGGCTCAGTCGCCGATCTTCTTCGCGCTCTTCCGGGTGCTCAACTCCCTGGACAACATTGCGGCGGGCACGCAGGCACCCATCGGCCCGATGACCCCCGCGGTGGCCGCACAGGCGGAGCAGTCGACGATCTTCGGCGCGCCGCTGTCCTCGACGTTCATGACGGCCGCGACGTCGGCCGACCCGATGGCGACGCGCATCGTGACCATCGCGCTCATCGTGGCGATGTCTGCGACGACCTTCCTCACGCAGCGACAGCTGACGATGAAGAACATGCCCCCCGCGGCACTTCAGGGCCAGATGGCTCAGCAGCAGAAGGTGCTTCTCTACGTCCTTCCGCTTGTCTTCGCCTTCTCGGGCGTGAACTTCCCGATCGGTGTGCTGATCTACTGGACCACCACGAACATCTGGTCCATGGGCCAGCAGTTCTACACGATCCGCCGGATGCCGGCACCGGGGTCCCAGGCGGAACGCGCCATGAAGGCTCGCCAGGCGCGCAAGGGCATCGTCAGCGACTCGGGTCCCGAGGGTGGTGGCGGTACCGACGTGATCGACGGGCCGGTCAAGGGTCAGCGGGTGCAGCCGGTCCGCAAGGATCGCGCCCGGGCCAAGCCGAGCCTGACGGACGGCACGGCCGCCGCGGTCGACACCCCGAAGGACCGCGCCCCGCGGGCCGCGGGCAGCGGGAAGGCCGCCGGTGCACCCCGGACGTCCGGGGCCGCGCGTACTCCTGGGGCACCGCGGACGACCGGCACCTCCAAGCCGCCGTCGGGCACCCCGAAGACGGGCACCCCGAAAACAGGGACCGCCAAGACGGGGACCGGGGCGTCGGGTGCCGCCAAGAAGCGGACGCCGCGTCCCGCGCAGCCCGATGCCGCGACCACGCCGGGCGACGACGCCCCGCCGGCGGCGTCCACCAAGCCGAAGAAGTGACCGCGGCCGGTTCGCCGGCACCACTGGTGTTCACGAGGAGCCCTGATGACCACATCCGCTGACCGGGAGATCCCGGCCGACGAGACGTCGACGAAGCGTCTGGAGGAGGAAGGCGAGATCGCGGCCGACTACCTCGAGGAGCTGCTCGACATCGCCGATCTCGACGGCGACATCGAGATCGACGTCGACCATGGGCGCGCTGCCGTCGAGATTCTCGGCGAGGAGGGCGCGGAGCGTTCGCTGCGCCGGCTCGCCGGACCCGAGGGTGAGGTGCTCGATGCTCTCCAGGAGCTGACGCGGCTCGCGGTGCAGGCCAAGACGGGGGACCGGAGCCGGCTCATGCTCGACGTCGCGGGCTACCGCGCCGGTCGTCGGGTCGAGCTCGTCAAGGTTGCCGAGGTCGCGATCGCTGCAGTGCGGGCGAGCGGCGAGCCGATCGCTCTCGAGGCGATGAACCCGTTCGAGCGCAAGGTCGTGCACGACGCGGTTGCCGCCGCGGGTCTGGTCAGCGACTCCGACGGCGTCGAGCCGTCGCGGCATGTTGTGGTGCGCCCGGCCTGACGGCCGACCGGGAGTCGTGCGGTGTTTCACGTGAAACACCGCACGGCGAACCGGTGTCGGCGGCTCGGGCCGTGCGCGTGGTCACCTGGTGAATCGCGGCCGGCGCAGCTCGCCAGGGTGTGACCTCCCTCGCTACCGCCCCGGATCGGCGATCCAGAGGTCGTCTGCGCGGGCCACACAGGTGATCGGATCGGGTCGTGAATCGCGCCAACCGGTCGGTTTGCGCGAATCGAGGCGCCAGAAGGCGGCCGATCCTCCAGAGAAGGCGACCTCCGAGAGAATTCTCCGCCAGCCGCTTCGCCCGCAGGATCGATCCTGGAGAAGCCGTGGAGCCGGTGAAACGGGTCGGAATCGGCGGCCGGTGCTGCATCCAGTCGTCGCGCGTGCTGACCCGCGACGGTTTCACGTGAAACAGTGCGACGCGGTCTTGGCCGGTCATGACATCGTCGGGGCGCTCGACACCACGTAGAACGTCGGCGGCGTCCGGATCGGCGGATCAGAATCGTCCGGCTCAGGGCTGGACGAAGCAGAACACGCCAGGGGAGCGCACCAGTGCTCGAGCTCAGGCACCACGAACGAACGCAAGATCTGACAGACACACAGCTAGAGGGAGCACCGATGTCGACCATCGACGATGGGTCCGCAGAGCAGATGGCCACGGCGGCGCAGACCGCTGATCCGGCCGAGGCCACACCTGACAGTTCCCCGGCCGAGCAGGACGCCGGCGTCCCGCTGGAGCCAGTGCTCCCGGATCCCCTGGATGGCGACCCCGGGTGATCGAGTACTTCGGGGACTCGTACCCCGTGCTCGCCCAGTTCTCCGAGCTGCTCGCATCCCAAGGGGTTCTCCGGGGGCTGATCGGCCCGCACGAGGTCTCCCGACTGTGGGAGCGTCACCTGCTGAACTCCGCCGCGATGGTCCCCTTCCTGCCGACGCAGGGGCGGTTGATCGACGTCGGTTCGGGCGCAGGACTGCCCGGCGTGGTGCTCGCCGTCATGCTTCCCGAGGTCGAGGTGGTCCTGCTCGACCCGATGGAGCGGCGGATCGACTGGCTCAAGGAGGTCGTGATGGAGCTCGAGCTGTCGAACGTGACCATTCGCCGAGGCCGGGCCGAGGAACTGCACGGCGAGCTTCTGGTCGACGCGGTCACCGCACGCGCGGTCGCCCCGATGGATCGGCTCGGTCGGATGACGATGCCCCTGCTCCTCCAGGGCGGCGTGCTGGTGGCACTCAAGGGGCGCCAGGCGGCGGCCGAGGTGAGCAAGGCGCGCAGCGCCCTGAAGAAGTTGGGCGCCGGCGTCCCAGAAATTCTTGAAGCGCGCACGATTGACGGCGTGGAGAGCACGACCGTTGTCCGTGTCGTGCGAGAGACTGTGCGTGGTTCGAAAAAGGTCAAGGCGTGAGCACATCGCATCGCGTCCCACCTGCGGGCCAGGGAGAGGTAGTGGGGAACGCGTGACACAGAGCGATGAGCTGCTCGGATGGAGCGGACCGCGAATCCCTCGCAAGCCGATCCTTGATGCAGAGATGACGAGGAAGCTATTGCGCCAGGGGAGCTACGTGACCGACGAGGCCGACGATCAACGGCGCGCTGCGCTGGTCAGCAGCCTGCCGGCCATGAGCGATTCAGACTCGCCCCTGCTGGCCCAGCTCTCCCTGGACGCCCGACGGCGGATCGAGCTGCGGGGGCGCCGCTTCCCGCGCCCGCACTCGACCCGCATCCTCACGGTGGCGAACCAGAAGGGTGGCGTCGGCAAGACGACGACCGCCGTGAACCTCGCCGCGGCGCTCGCCCAGGCTGGACTCAACGTCCTGGTCATCGACAACGACCCGCAGGGCAACGCGTCGACTGCCCTTGGCGTCGACCACCGGGCCGGTACCCCGTCGATCTACGAGGTGCTCGTGGACGGCGCTCCGCTGAGCGGTGCTGTCGTGCCGTGCCCGGACATCCCGCGGCTGTGGTGCGTGCCCGCGACCATCGACCTGTCCGGCGCCGAGATCGAGCTCGTGTCGCTTGTTTCACGTGAAACACGACTGCGTCAGGCGCTCGACACCTACCTGGCCGACCGGGTCGCGAACGGCGAGGACCGGATCGACTACGTGTTCGTCGACTGCCCGCCGAGCCTCGGCCTGCTCACCGTGAATGCCTTCGTGGTCGCGCGCGAGGTGCTGATCCCGATCCAGTGCGAGTACTACGCGCTCGAGGGCCTGAGCCAGCTGCTCAAGACGATCGAGCTCATCCGCTCGCACCTGAACCCCGACCTCTACGTCTCGACGATCCTGCTGACGATGTTCGATGGTCGGACCAACCTGGCGCAGCAGGTCGTCTCCGAGGTGCGGGAGCACTTCCCTGAGAAGACCCTGCGGACGACCGTGCCGCGCTCGGTCCGCGTCTCCGAGGCGCCGAGCTACGGCCAGACCGTGATGACGCACGACCCCAGCTCGAGCGGAGCCCTCGCGTACCTCGAGGCCGCGCGGGAGATCACGCAGCGCGACGCAGAGCTGCACGTGACACAGACAGCTGCCGGGGATCCCGGCGCTCGGGTTCACCCCGACGGCACCGCAAGCACGGAGGAGCACAGATGAGCGAGAAGCGACGTGGACTGGGACGGGGCCTGGGCGCGCTGATCCCCACCGGCACGGACGCCTATCGTCCGGTGGACGTCTTCTTCCCGCACGGCACCGAGACCTCCGCGAACGCTCGAGGGGCGCTGGCGTCCATCGACCGCGCCGGCATCGGGCCGGTCGCCGTCCTCCCCGCGCCGGAGCAGGCCCCGGCAGCCACGGACGGACCCGAGCTGCTGCCAGTTCCCGGTGCCCGCTTCGCTGAGCTCTCCGTCGAGTCCATCCGGCCCAACGCGCGGCAGCCTCGGACCGCGTTCGACGAGGACGCGATGGCGGAGCTCGTCGAGTCGATCCGTGAGATCGGCGTGCTCCAGCCGATCGTCGTGCGCCCGGTCCCGGGTGACGACGGCACCACCTATGAGCTGATCATGGGCGAGCGGCGGTGGCGCGCGAGCCAGCAGGCGGGGCTCGCCACGGTGCCCTCGATCATCCGGGAGACGGACGACGCCGACCTGCTCCGGGATGCGTTGCTCGAGAACCTTCACCGCAGCCAGCTCAACCCCCTCGAGGAGGCCGCGGCCTACCGTCAGCTCCTCGACGACTTCGGCTGCACCCATGACGAGCTCGCTGCGCGCATCTCGCGGTCCCGGCCGCAGATCTCCAACACGCTGCGCCTGCTCCGGCTCCCGCCCCTGGTTCAGCGTCGGCTCGCGGCCGGCGTGCTGTCCGCGGGTCACGCTCGCGCACTGCTCGGGCTCGCGGACGGTGCCGCGATCGAGCAGCTCGCGCAACGAATCGTGGCCGAAGGGCTGTCGGTCCGGGCAACCGAGGAGATCGTCTCCCTCGGTGGCGACCCGGAGCGCCCGGCCGTGGTCCGCCGCCCCCGGGCAGGGGAGCGCAACTACGCCCTCGACAGCCTTGCCGCTCGCCTGTCCGACCAGTTCGAGACGCGGGTCAAGATCGCGCTCGGCAAGAGCAAGGGTCGGCTGACCGTCGAGTTCGCGTCGGTCCAGGACCTGAACCGGATCCTCGCGACCCTGTCGCCGTCGGACCCGGGACTGCTCCGCGACTGAGGGACTGGCCGGGCCGTCGCGTCCCTCACGCCTGATCTCACGGAAGGCTGATCACAAAGGTGTGATCTTCTTTCGGGATCAGGCGAGGGCCGTGGTCACCAGCGCGCGGTAGAGGTCGGCGAGGTCGAACCCGCCGGCGAGCGCGGCCTGCGGGAGCAGGGACGTCTCGGTCATTCCCGGGGCCACGTTGACCTCGAGGAACTGGGGCGTCCCGGCAGCGTCCAGGATGAGGTCGGTCCGTGACAGGTGCCGCAGGCCGAGCGCCAGGTGCGCGGCGACCGCGACGGCGCTGACGGCGTCGGCCTCGGCGCGGGACAGCCGCGCCGGGGTGAAGTACTCGGTGCGCCCGGGGTTGTACCGCGCGTCGTAGTCGTACGGGCCGTCAGTGACGATCTCCACGGCCGGCAGCGCACGCGGGCCGTCGGCGTCCTCGATGACGCTCACGGCGAGCTCGCGTCCCTCGATCGCCTGCTCCACGAGGGCCGTGTCGTAGTACGCGAAGGCGTCGACCATCGCGCGCGGCAGGTCACCGGCTTCGCGTACCAGGGTGACCCCGAGCGCCGAGCCACCGTGCGACGGCTTGACGACCAAGGGGAGGCCGAACCTCGCCAGCAAGGACTCGAGGACCCGTCCGGCGCCGAGCTCGCGGAACAGGCTCTGCGGCAGAGTGACGAAGTCAGGGGTGGACAGGCCAGCCCGGGCCACGACCGTCTTCGCGATCGGCTTGCTCCACGCGACCCTGCTCGCGCGCGGCCCCGTCCCGAGGTAAGGCAGTCCGAGGAGCTCCAGCACGTCCCGCACGGAGCCGTCCTCGCCGGTGGTGCCGTGCAGCAACGGCCAGACCAGGTCCGGACGGGCGTCGGAGAGGGCGGGCAGCAGGTCGGCGTCAACGTCGTGCACGACCACCTCGAGGCCCGTGCTCCGCAGGGCTTCTGCGACACGCCGCCCCGACCGCAGCGACACGTCCCGTTCGTGCGACAGCCCGCCGGCGAGGACGACGACGCGCGGTGACGTGCCCGTACGCGGTGCGCGCGGCAGGGGGGTAGCGGCGGTCACAGGAGGTTCCTCACTGGCAGGGACACGGGACGGGGGAGTAGGGGCCGGGGTGGCGGTCACACCAGGTTCGGGCCGGGTTGCTGCACGTCGTCGTTCGCTCGCGCACCCGAGACGCCGAACAGCGAGACCAGCTCGCTCTCCCCGGCCACCACGCCCGCGAGGCGTCGGATGCCCTCGCGGATGCGCTCGGGGGTCGGGAAGCAGAACGACAGCCGCATGTGATCGCTCCCGGCGCCGTTGGCGTAGAACGCGGTCCCCGGGACGTAGGCGACCCGGGCCGTCACGGCACGCGGGAGCATCGCCTTCGAGTCAAGCCCGGGCGGGAGCTTCACCCAGGTGTAGAAGCCGCCGTCGGGCACGGTCCACGTGGCGTCGGGCAGGTGCTCGGCGAGCGCGCCGACCATGGCGTCGCGACGCTCGCGGTACAGCTCGCAGAAGGCCTTGATCTGGCCACGCCAGTCGCACGTCGCGAGGTAGGCCGAGATGGCCAGCTGGGACGCGTTCGAGGGGCACAGGATCGCGGACTCGCTGGCGAGGACGAGCTTCTCGCGCACGGCGTGCGGGGCGACGGCCCAGCCGATGCGGTACCCGGGCGCGAACGTCTTGGAGAACGACCCGAGGTAGACCACGCCGTCTGAGTCGAGCGACCGCATCGCGGGGATCGGGTCGCCCTCGAAGCCCAGCAGACCGTACGGGTTGTCCTCGAGGACCAGGACGCCGTACCGGCGGGCGATCTCGAGGATCTGCGGGCGGCGCTCCGCCGAGAGGGTCACCCCGGCCGGGTTGTGGAAGTTGGGCACGGTGTACAGCAGCTTCACGTGTCGCCCGGCGCGGGCGAGCCCCGCGAGGGTCTCCTCGAGCGCCGCCGGGATCAGGCCGGCCGCGTCGAGGGGGACATGGACGACGTCGGCCTGGTGCGCCCGGAACACCCCGAGGGCGCCGACGTAGCTGGGCGCCTCGGCGACGACGACGTCTCCCGGGTTGATGAAGATCCGAGTCACCAGGTCCAAGGCTTGTTGCGAGCCTGTGGTGACGACCACGTCGTCCGAGTGCGCCTCGATACCTTCGAGGGCCATGACCTCGAGGATCTGCTCGCGCAGCGTCTCGTCACCCTGGGCGGAGCCGTACTGGAGCGCGGTCGTGCCGCGGGTGGCGAGCACGCGCCGGGACATCTCCCCGAGCGCGTCGAGCGGGAGTCCTTCGAGGTACGGCATCCCGCCCGCGAGCGAGACGACCTCGGGCCGGTTGGCCACTGCGAAGAGCGCCCGGATCTCGGAGGCCTTCATGGCGTGCGCGCGATCGGCATAGGCGTGCAGCCAGGGATCGAGGCGCGTGCCGTGCGCGGGGGCCGGAGCCGCGGGTGTTTCAGCGGCGGGGGGTGGGGGCAGGACCCGGACCTGCGGAGCGGCAGCTGCGGTGGGTGGCAACGCACCCGCCCCGGACGTCTGGGGAGTCATGACCCCGAGTCTCCCACGCGCGGCACCCTCGACGGCGCAGGCTGCCACGCAATGGGCACCCCACCTGCTGCTCAAGGAGTGTGGAGCCCCATGCGAACGCACGAAGCGCCCGTCCCTGCTTCAGGGGACGGGCGCTTCCGGTGCTTCACATCAGGCCGTGGTCAGACCTGCGTGAGAGCCTTCTCGATCTCGGCGATCAGGGCCGGCTTCGGGCGGGCACCGATGATCGTGGAGACGATCTCGCCGCCCTTGACGAAGTGCATGGTCGGGATCGACACGATGCCGTAGTCCGCCGTGACCTGGGGGTTCTCATCCGTGTTGAGCTTCACGATCTTGACCTTGCCGTCGTACGTCACGGCAAGCTCGTCGAGGATCGGCGCGACCTGGCGGCACGGGCCGCACCAGGGTGCCCAGAAGTCGACGATCACGGGGAGATCCGACTCGAGGACCTCGGCGCGGTAGGTGGCGTCAGTGACGTGGATAGGGGTGCTCATCGGATTCTTCCTTCGGCAGACGGGGTAGCGAACAGGTCGTGGGGGTGGGTCAGTCGGTGAGGAAGCGCTGGGCGTCCAGGGCGGCGGCGCAGCCGGAGCCGGCGGCGGTGATGGCCTGGCGGTAGGTGTGGTCGACGGCGTCGCCGCACGCGAACACTCCCGGGAGGTTGGTTAGCGTGCTGCGGCCCTGGACCTCGATGTATCCCTCGGCGTCGAGGTCGACCTGCCCGACGACGAGCTCCGTGCGCGGGACGTGCCCGATCGCGACGAACACGCCGCCCACGGCGATCTCCCGCTCGGCGCCCGTGACGGTGTCGCGCAACGTGGCACCGGTGACCTTGGCGTCGCCGTGGATCGCCACGACCTGCGAGTTCCACGCGAAGTCGATCTTCGGGTCCGCCTGCGCGCGGTCGGCCATGATCTTCGAGGCCCGCAGCTCGTCGCGGCGCACCACCATGGTGACCTTGGACGCGAACCGGGTCAGGAACGTGGCCTCCTCCACCGCGGAGTCCCCGCCACCGACCACGAGGATCTCCTGGTTGCGGAAGAAGAACCCGTCGCACGTCGCGCACCACGACACCCCGCGCCCGGACAGGCGCTTCTCGTCGTCGATGCCCAGCTCGCGGTAGGCGGACCCGGTCGCGAGGATCACGGCGCGCGCGGAGTAGGTCTCGCCGTTGCCCGTGGTGACGGTCTTGACGTCCCCGGTCAGGTCCAGCTGGGTGGCGTCGTCGAAGACGACCTGCGCGCCGAACTTCTCGGCCTGCTTCTGCATCGACTCCATCAGCTCCGGGCCGATGATCCCGTCGGGGAAGCCGGGGAAGTTCTCCACGTCGGTCGTGTTCATCAACGCGCCGCCAGCGGTCACCGAGCCCGCGAGCACCAACGGGGCGAACCCCGCGCGCGCCGCGTACAAGGCTGCGGTGTACCCGGCCGGACCCGACCCCACGACGATCAGGTCACGAATCACGTCACGCTCGGTGGACGTCTGGTCGCTCAAGGCAAGTCCTTCAGGGGGAGAGGGTGGGAGCGGATAGCTGCACCGTCCATCAGAACGGTCTCGCTGGTGGATCTGTTCCGGTCGGGCGTCAGGAGACACTGACCTCGGCGAGCTCGAGCCGGTTGCTGCCGTCAGCGGTCTGCGGCAGGGCGGTGAACCACAGCACGAGGTTCTGGGTCTCGGTGGGTGCGGACAGGGTGAGCACGGTCGTGGGACTCAGTGTCCCCGAGGCAAGAACGGTCCCCTGCGTCGGGGTCGAGGGATCCGTGGCACGGAGCTCGACCTGCCCACCGGAGCCGTTGACCAGGAGGGTCACCGTCTTGACGGTCGCCGGGGCCTGCAACGCCACGGCGTACCCGACCCCCTTCTTCACGCCGAAGTTCGGTGCCCGGTAGGTGCGGGTCACCCAGGCGGTCGCCGGGTCGCCGTCGATCGCGAGCGGCGCTGCCTCGGGGTGCTCGTTGTTGTCGCCATCCGGCGGCGGGTCGAGCGACTGCCCCGACGCGATGGCGGGCAGGCTGCCCGGCTCCGCGCTCGGGCTCGGCTCGGCTGATGGCTCTTCGGACGGCGCGGCGCTCTCGGCGGGCGCGGTGCTCACCGTCGGCAGCGGCTCGCTGCGGGGTGAGGTGTCATCGATCGGGGCCGTCAGGGCCTTAAAGGCGAGGAACAGTCCGATGATGACCGCGCCGGCGACGATGGCCAGCACGAGTCGGGTCGGGTCGAACCGCGTGGTCGACATGGCCTCGCGTGCCGCGATGAGCTCCTCGAAACCGCGTGCCGGGTGATCCGGGCCGGCCATCGTGGGCAACGAGGGGGGGAACGTCGCGGAGGGTCCTGGCGTGGGGCGCGGCGGCACCGGCAGCGCCACCTGACCGGCCGGCGCGGCCGACCGCGGGGCCATCGACGTCGTCGGCGGAAAGGACGGGGCCGCGGCGGAGAACGGCGCCGCGGTGGCCGCGGTGGCCGCAGTGGCCGCCACCGCGGTGGTCGCCGCAGTGGCGGATGCCTTAGCTTCGGCCGCTGCCTTCGCCTTGGCCTCGGCGGCCTCGTTCGTCTTCCGTTCGGCCTCGAGCCGCGCTGCGGTCTGGGCAGCGGCGACCTTCGCTGCCGCTGCCTCCTCGGCTGCTGCGGCGTCCGTCGCGGCCGCACGGGCCGCCACGGCCAGCGCTGCCGCGGCCGCCGCCGCACTCGCTGCCGTCGCAGCACCCGAACCGACACCGGCCACGGCGCCGAACTCGCTCGTGCGCGCGGGAGCCGCCGGGGGAGGCGTCGACGGGCGTGCGGCGGTGCCCGGGGGCTGGTCGGCGAAGGCTGAACGGACGGACTGGCGGTGCACGGTCGGCGGCGCCGTCGGGGCCTCGACGGGAAGGGGGAAGGCACGCGTCGGCGGGCTCGTCGGGGCGAGCGGCGCCACCGCGGTCGACGTCGGATCCCAGCTCGGCTCGTTGGCGGCCGCGAGCAGGTCGACGCCGCGGATGTTGCCCCACGGCTCGAGCTCGAGGATGAGCTCCGCGGGGCTGTGCGGACCGTCGTCGTTCGGGCCGAGGGTCACCGCGCAGAGGGTGTCGAGGTCGTTGGGTATGCCGGCGACCAGCTCGGAGGGCGCGACGGGACGGCCCTCGAGGAGCGGGGCCGCCGGCAGCTTCGCGCCGCCGGCACGGTCGGCGTCATTCGCCGACCCGGGCCACCGGCCCGTCAGGGCGGCGTAGAGCAGCGCGACGAGCCCGACGGTGTCGGCACGCGTCGTCGAGCGCGCGTCGCCGAGACCCTGGCCCAGGAGGGCGGCGTCGACGGCGAGGCCGGTGATCAGGACGCGGTCGTCCGTCGTGAGGTGGAGCGCGGACGGACGCAGCGTGAGGTGGTGCACCCCACGCCGTCGGGCGGCCTCGAGGGCCGCGGCCGCCTCACCGATGACGGCGCGCGCCTGGTCGGCCGGGAGCGGCCCCCGCGAGACGAGCTGGGCGAGCGACGGACCCGTGACGGGCTCGGTGATCATGTACGCGAGGCCCTCGTGGTCGCCGACGTCGAGCACGCGGACGAGCCGGGGATCGGCGACGAGCGCGGCGCGGCGCGCGGCGTCGACCGCCTGCGGCACGTGGCCCTCGGTCAGGATCGCCAGTCGAACGGGTCGGTCGAGGATCTGGTCGTTCGCGTCCCAGGCGGTGACTCCCGTGACGTCCGAGGCGGTCGGGCGGATCGCCCGGTACCGACCGGCCACCAGGGTGCCTTGTCCGACGACGCCGTCCACAGGGCCTCCCCCTCGCTCGTCACGCGCGACCGCGTGGTTGTTGGGTACCGACCATGGGCCGGTGCGGCCATGCTACGCGGAGCGGCCAAGGCGTCGGAGCAGCGGGCGCCGCAGCTCGTCGAGCTCGCGCACGCGCACGATCTGGAGGAGTCCGACCCAGACCCCGGTCATGGCCGCGTCGTCGGGCGTCGTGCCGGTTACGTGGGGTCCTTCGGTGGGCCGGGGTTCTCGGCGATCTCCACGAGCTCGGCGGGGCTCGCGCCGCGGGTCTTGGTCTGCCCCCGTCGGATCGTGCGCACGATCCCGAACAGGAAGCCGAGGCCGAGCAGGCCTGCCACGACTGCGGTGCCGATGTTCTCCCAGTCGGCCCGCACCCGCACGACGAACGACGTGGGCTCGGTGATCGCAGCCCCGCCGGGCGCGAGCAGCGTGACCGCCACACGCACGTCCCCGCTGCCGACCGCGTGGAACGGGATGCGGGCCTGCAGCTCGGACCGAGCGGGCACGACCACCGTCTCCGGAGCGTCGACCACGAGCACGCGGCTCGCGGGCTCGAGCAAGATCTGAACCGTCACGTCCTGGTCGAGCGCGTTGCTGAGCCCGATCGGGAGGGTGCCGGACTGGGAGATGAGGTTGAGTCCGCTGCCCGCCACCACGGTCACCCCGCTCGCGCGCGCGGTGAGGTCGCTCACGACCCCCTGCACGACGTCGGCCCGCCCGCTCGCGTCCGCGCGCCAGGCCACCGCGAGCGGGGCGAGCACCGACGCATCCGCGCCCGCCGTGAGGGTCGTGGGGGTGGCCACGACGGCGGCGAACGTCGTGAGGTCGGCGCGGGCGGTCCGCATCGCGTTGATCGCTGTCGGGCTGAGCTCGACGTCGCTCCTCGACCGCTCGGGCAGGTCGGTCCGCTCGACCAGCGGGTCGGCCGTGCCGATGAGGGCGGACAGGGGAGTCAGGGCGACCCACGGCGCGTAGGTGAGCGCCGCGAGCTGGGCCCGGGCCACCAGCACGTCGGGTGACCAACCGCGCCGGGGAGCGATGAGCACGTGCCGCGGATCGTTCGGTCGTTCGCGGGCGATGATCGCGGTCTCGGCGAGCACGCGCTGGGCAGCGGTGGCCGGGGTGGTGGGGTTGGCCGGCGACTCCGCGGGACCGGAGGGGTTGGTGAAGAGGTCCGTGAGCGGGGGATCGGCGATCAGCGCGCTGACATCCTGCGTGGGGGTCGGGACGGTGGCGCGACCCGTCGGGGTGTAGTTGAGGTCCCCGGCGGCGAGACCGTCGCCACCGACCATGACCGCGCGCGCGCCGTTCTGGGCCGCGAGGGCCACGGTCTGGAGATCGGGGACGTCGTCGGCGGGCCAGGCGAGGTCGGTGCGTGGCGGCGTGTCGAGCACCGGGAGCGGGGCCGCGGCTGAGGCCGCCGTCGCGGCGGCAGCGAGATCGGCGGCGTCCGCATGGGCAAGCGCGGCGAGGTCCGGGTCGAGCGCGGGCAGCGTGAACACGTCTCGTCCGGCCGCCGCCCGGTTGAGCCCGGCGGCGAGGGCCACGGCCTGCGTGGCGGTGGTGGAGCCGGTCGACGACTTGAGGTCCGTCGCTGTCTCCGGGGGGAGGGCGGCGGTGGAGAGTGACGAGAGGAGCGCGGGGTCGACCGCCCAGGCGACCTCGGGCCGGTCCCGCGTGACGTCGAGCAGGTCGGCGAGCCGATCGAGGGTCTTCGCGGGCGGGATCGCTGCGTTCGACGCGGCCGCGCCGTCGACGCCGGCACCGGTCAGGGGGACGGCGACGCTCACCCGGACGGATGTCTCGGGCTCGGCGGGAAGCCACAGCACGAACGTTCGGGCCAGGCCGACGCGGGAACCGCCATCGGTCGCCTCGACCGAGATCCCGCGTGGTCCCCAGGCGGCGGACGCGCGGGAGAGCCCGAGGTCGCCGGCCGGGACGAGGAACTCGACGTCGGCCTGCGCGCCGGGGGCGAGCGGGGCGTCGAGAGCGACGGTCGCGACCGGGTTGCCGGCCGTGTCGGTCGGCCCGAACGCCGTCCACTCGGCCAGCGCGCTGCGCGTCGAGATCAGGAACCGACGCACCCTCAGGACAGCGCGCGGCTCGGCGATCTCCGTGTCTGACCGGTTGTGGAGCACGGCGTGCACGAGGAGCTGCCCGTCGGGGCGGAGCACCTGGGGCGTCACGGCCGTGACGCTCACCTCGACCGGGAGCTCGCGGGACGCCGAGTCCGACGGGGACGGGGTTGCGGCGTGCACGTCGGCCTGGGCGGGGAGCGTGCCCACGGCGGCTCCGGTGAACAAGATCCCCGCGGCGAGCGCGCCGGCCAGCAGGCGACCGGCGACGAAGCGACCATGCAGCAAGCGACCGCGCAGCGATCGAGGACGCGGGCGGGTCGTACGGCGGGACGGTGCGCTCATGCCCCGTTGACGAGCACCACGTGCGCCGCCTCCGCGAGCCGTCGCTCGTTGGGATAGGCGAGCCGGTGCGGGAGGTCGGTCAGTGCCACCCACTCCGCGAGCTCCGCCTCGCCGTCGGGGTCGCCGTCGACCGTGAGCGTCCCGCCGAGCGCATCGAGCAGGAAGTGATGGACCACCTTGTGCACGCGGCGGTCGTCGCCCGTGAACCAGTAGTCGACGATGCCGAGCCTGCGCACGATCTCGCCCTGGATGCCGGTCTCTTCCGCGATCTCGCGGACGGCTGCCTCTTCGGGGGTCTCGTTGCCCTCGAGGTGGCCCTTGGGCAGGCACCACTCGAGCCGACCGGCGCGGTTGCGTCGCGCGATCACCGCCGCAAGGTGAACTCCCTGCACGACCGAGACGATCAGCCCGCCCGCAGAAGTCTCGTCGACGACCGGCAGGCTGGGCGGCACCGCGCGCGCCACCGAGGGGTCGATGCGGAGCGCATGGCCGCCCGGAGGCGCCGGCACGCCCGGTGGGCGTGGTTGCGGCGCGACGCTGGACATGCCGCCACTGTAACTACCCCACACGCTGACCTCGGGCATCTCTGCTCCATCGGGCTGACGTCGCGGGGTCGTCCGGCGTCCGTCGCCCGGACATCTGACGGTGCTAGCGAGGCCGGCCAGGGGCTGCTCGCGCCCGCCCGCGCGGGGATCTGGCAGGCTAGGACGCCGTGCCCCTGACCGAGAACTCTGCCGAGAACGCACCGACTGCTGTTCCGGGTGCCGCTGCCGCCCCCTCGGCCCTCCTGGACCTGCAGCGCGCAGCGCTCGAGCGGCTCGCTGAGCTGGCGCCGGCGGCGATCGAGCTCGGCGAGGTCTTCGCTGCCGCCGGCCACGAGCTGGCGCTGGTCGGGGGACCGGTGCGCGACGCGTTCCTGGGCCGGGTGAGCGCGGACCTCGACTTCACGACGTCGGCCACCCCGGACGAGACCCAGGCGCTGCTCGCGCGCTGGGGCGACACGCACTGGGACATCGGCAAGGCGTTCGGCACGATCGGGGCCGGCCGCCGTCGGGGCGGCGAGGACGTCGTCGTCGAGGTCACGACCTACCGGACCGACGAGTACGACCCGTCGTCGCGCAAGCCCGAGGTCGTCTTCGGCAAGACGCTCGAGGGCGACCTGTCGCGGCGTGACTTCACGGTCAACGCGATGGCGGTGCGCCTGCCGGGACTGACCTTCGTGGACCCGTTCGACGGGCTCAGTGACCTCGCGGGCCGAACGCTGCGCACTCCGGTGGCAGCCCGGCAGTCGTTCGACGACGACCCGTTGCGCATGATGCGGGCCGCGCGATTCGTCGCGCAGCTCGGCTTCACGCTCGATCCGCAGGCGCGCGCGGCGATCGAGGAGATGGCCGAGCGGATCTCGATCGTCTCGGCCGAGCGCGTGCGCGACGAGCTCGTCAAGCTGATGATCTCGTCCGGGCCGCGGCGCGGGCTCGAGGTCCTGGTGGACACCGGCCTCGCCGATCACATGCTCCCCGAGCTGCCCGCGCTCCGGCTCGAGATCGACGAGCACCATCGGCACAAGGACGTCTACCAGCACTCACTCACGGTGCTCGAGCAGGCGATCGACCTGGAGACCGGGCCGACCGGCGCCGTGCCCGGCCCCGACCTCGTGCTGCGGCTGGCGGCGTTGCTGCACGACGTCGGCAAGCCGGCCACGCGGCGGTTCGAGGAGAACGGTGGCGTGAGCTTTCACCACCACGAGGTCGTCGGCGCGAAGCTGATCTCCCGTCGGCTCAAGGCGTTGCGGTTCGACAAGGACACGGTCAAGGCCGTCTCGCGGCTCACCGAGCTGCACCTGCGTTTCCACGGGTACGGCGAGGGTGGCTGGACCGACTCGGCCGTGCGCCGCTACGTCACGGACGCCGGCCCGCTGCTCGAGCGGCTGCACCGCCTGACCCGCTCGGACTCCACGACCCGCAACAAACGCAAGGCCGACCGGCTCTCGGCGGCGTACGACGCACTCGAGGCGCGGATCGCCGTCCTGCGCGAGCACGAGGAGCTCGCCGCGCTGCGCCCCTCGCTCGACGGAGGCCAGATCATGGCGGTCCTCGGGATCGAGCCGGGCCCGGAGGTGGGCAAGGCGTACAAGTACCTCATGGAGCTCCGCCTGGACCGCGGCCCGCTCCCCGCTGACGAGGCGGAAGCGGCCCTGCGCGCGTGGTGGGCCGCGCAGTAGGCGTCACCACGGTGAGTTCGCTGGTCTGGCGCGGATTCGCTGGTCTGGACCGGCGAACTCGGGACGTAGCGGCGAACTCAGGCCCGGATCCCGCGGGGTGACACCGCGCGGTATACCAACGCGGCCGTCAGGTAGGCGGCGGCCAGGAGCGCGAACAGCGGTTTCGAGTAGCCCGTGTCCGGCAGGACCAGCGCGGCCAGCGCCGCCGCACCGACGAACGCGGCGTTGTACAGGACGTCGTACAGCGCGAACGCCCGGCCCCGGAAGGCGTCGTCGGTGTCCCGTTGCACGATCGTGTCCACGGCGATCTTCGCGCCCTGCGCCGCCAGGGCCAGGGCGACCGCCGCGGCGAGCAGCGCCCACCGGGAGATGGTCACCGTCAGCAGGAGCTGGCTGACCGCCGCGAGCACGAGGCAGGCCACGATCCACGCGTGCGGACCCGTGCGGGGGCTGAGCACGGGCGTGAGCAGCGCCGCCAGCACGAACCCGACCGCGGACGCCGCGAGCACCGTGCCGAACGTCCGCAGCCCGGCGGCGTTGTCGGTGGGGTCCTCGAGCAGGTTGCGCGAGATGAGGATGCTCGCGATGAACACGACGCCGTACAGGAACCGGTGCGTGGCCATCACCTCCAGCGCGTGCGCGGGCGTGCGGCGCTCGCGCAGGTGGCGCGCGCCGGCGACCAGGCCGCGCGCGAGCATCTGCAGGGCGGCGCGGGTCTGGGCGGCGTCGGCCCGGCGATCGGGTCCGAGCAGGTCGCGCCCCATCCGGGTCGCGAGCGCGGAGGCCGTGGCGAACACCAGAGCCGCGACCGCAAGCACCGTCGCGTCCTTGCTCCGGCCGGGCTCGAGCATGAGGCCGAGCACGAACCCGATGCCGGCGCCCACCCCGGCTGCCGCGGCCCCGAGCGTCGGGGTCAGCGAGTTGGCGGTGAGGAGCAGCGGACCCTCGACCACGCGCGGGAGCGACGCCGACAGCGCCGCGAGCAGGAA
Source organism: Pengzhenrongella phosphoraccumulans (assembly GCF_045689905.1). Lineage (NCBI taxonomy): Bacteria > Bacillati > Actinomycetota > Actinomycetes > Micrococcales > Pengzhenrongella > Pengzhenrongella phosphoraccumulans. The sequence goes on from NZ_CP144210.1 coordinate 2,012,819, forward strand.
CCGGTTGATCGACAGGTCGACGAGCGCGAGCACGTAGACCAGGGGGCCGACGCCGCTCCTCAGCAGCAGCACCGCGATCGTCAGCGTGATCGCGACGCGGACCAGGTTGCCGCCGAAGAGCACCTGGCGGCGGCGCCACCGGTCCAGCAGCACGCCCGCCCAGGGGCCCACCACGGTGAACGGCAGCAGCAGGACCGCGAACGCCGCGGCCACATCGGTCGCCGTGCTGGCTTTCTCGGGGGAGAAGAAGAACAGGGTCGCGAGCCCGACCTGGAACATCCCGTCCCCGGTCTGGCTGACCAGCCGCACCGCGAACAGCTTGCGGAAGTCGGGCAGGCGCAGGAGCTGCCTGAGTTCAGCGATCACCTGCACGCCGGTCAGCGTAGTCGGCACCACCACCGTGCCCGACGGCGATCGACCGGTAGCGTTCTGGCCGTCGCCGGGACCCCGGCGACGGTGCGGACGAAGACAGGGACTGACCCGATGAGCGACGACGCGACTGGTGCCGCGACTGGTGCCGACCGGACGCGACTCACCCACGTCGACGCACGGGGTGCGGCCCGGATGGTCGACGTGAGCGCGAAGTCCGTCACGGTCCGCAGCGCGACCGCGAGCGGCTTCGTGTCCACGACCCCGGCGGTGATCGCCCTCCTGCGCGGGGAGGGGATGCCGAAGGGGGACGCGCTCGCCGTCGCGCGGATCGCGGGGATCCAGGCGGCCAAGCGCACGCCGGACCTGGTGCCGCTGTGCCACCCGATCGCGATCCACGGGGTCACGGTTGACCTCGAGGTCACCGACGACGGCGTCTCGATCGTCGCCACCGTGCGCACGGCGGACCGCACCGGGGTCGAGATGGAGGCGCTGACCTGCGTCGCCGTGGCCGGCCTCGCGCTCATCGACATGGTCAAGGCCGTCGATCGGGGCGCCACGATCACCGCCGTGCGGGTCGAGGAGAAGACCGGCGGGCGCAGCGGGACGTGGCGCCGGGCCGGGTAGTCGCCGTCGTCCCCCCGGCTTGCCGGCGAGGGCAGCACGAAGCCCCCGGCACCTGGGTGCCGGGGGCTTCGTCGTGCGTGGAGCAGGGAGTCAGAGGTGACTAGCGCTCGTTGTCGCCGCGGATGAAGGCCTCGAGGGCTTCGCGGCCCTTGATGTCTTCCATCTGCACGGGCGGGGACTTCATGAAGTACGTCGCGGCCGAGAGGATCGGTCCACCGATGCCCCGGTCCTTGGCGATCTTCGCGGCGCGGACGGCGTCGATGATGATGCCGGCCGAGTTGGGCGAGTCCCAGACCTCGAGCTTGTACTCGAGGCTCAACGGGACCTCGCCGAACGCGCGACCCTCGAGGCGGACGAACGCGATCTTGCGGTCGTCGAGCCACGGGACGTAGTCCGACGGGCCGATGTGGATGTTGCGCGGCGCGAGCTCGTGGTCGAGGTTCGACGTGACCGACTGCGTCTTGGAGATCTTCTTCGACTCGAGGCGCGTGCGCTCCAGCATGTTCTTGAAGTCCATGTTGCCGCCGACGTTCAGCTGGTACGTGCGGTCCAGCACGACGCCGCGGTCCTCGAACAGTCGGGCCAGGACGCGGTGCGTGATGGTCGCGCCGACCTGGGACTTGATGTCGTCACCGACGATCGGCACGCCGGCAGCCTCGAACTTGGCAGCCCACTCGGGGTCGGACGCGATGAAGACGGGCAGGGCGTTGACGAACGCGACCTTCGCGTCGATCGCGCACTGGGCGTAGTACTTCGCGGCCTTCTCCGAACCGACGGGGAGGTAGCAGACCAGGACGTCGACGCGGGCTTCCTTGAGCGCGGCGACGATGTCGACCGGAGCTGCGTCGGACTCTTCGATGGTGTCCTTGTAGTACGTGCCCAGACCGTCGAGCGTGTGGCCGCGCTGGACCGTGACACCCAGCGGCGGGACGTCGGCGAACTTGATGGTGTTGTTCTCGCTGGCGCCGATGGCCTCGGACAGGTCGAAGCCGACCTTCTTGGCATCGACGTCGAATGCGGCGACGAACTCCAGGCTGGAGACGTGGTAGTCACCGAACTGCACGTGCATGAGTCCGGGCACGGTGCTGCTCGGGTCAGCGTCCGCGTAGAAGTGCACGCCCTGGATCAGTGATGACGCGCAGTTGCCGACGCCGATGATGGCGACGCGGATGGAGGTCATCCTCGCTCCTTCGGTTCAGTGCCGGGACGCGGGACGTCGCCGGCGGGATTGACCTCGGTCGGGTGACCGAGGTCGGTAGGACTGGCGCGGCGGGTGCCACGCTCGTTGTCGATGAGGTCGTCGAGCCAGCGGACCTCTCGCTCCACGCCTTCGAGCCCGTGACGCTGCAGCTCGAGGGTGTAGTCGTCCATGCGCTCGCGAGCGCGGTTGAACGACAGGCGGACCGTCTCCAGTCGCTCGGTGAGCCGGCTGCGCCGACCCTCGAGAATCCGCAGGCGGGTCTCGGCGTCGGTCTGCGCGAAGAACGCGAACCGGACGTCGAAGTTCTCGTCTTCCCACGCGGCCGGGCCCGAGGAGGCCAGGATCTCGTGGAAGTGTTCTTTGCCCTCGGCCGTGAGCTGGTACACGATCCGGGCGCGCTTGCCCGACAGGGCACGCGGCGGGGCGTCGGAGGAGTCGGTGCCGATGATCCAGCCGCGAACGACCAGGGACTTCAGGCACGGGTAGAGCGAGCCGTAGGACAGGGCTCGGAACGAGCCGAGGACCAGGTTGAGCCGCTTGCGCAGCTCGTAGCCGTGCAGCGGTGACTCGTCGAGCAGACCGAGGATGGCCGGCTCGAGAACGTCTGAACGTCCGCGCACTTGCGGTCCCTCCCCTGCTCGTGGGTAGTGTCGATCACTGGCCTGTTGGCCTCGATGTATCGAATGGATACATCGAGAGAGTATGACGAATCGTCACTTCCGGCAACTGGCGCCGACCAGCTCCCAGCCTTCACTCGGGTACCTCCCGCATACTGGTCGCGCAACGGGCACGTCGGCGCCAGGTCGCCGCTGCTCATTTGCGGACCAGATCGTCAGCGGGAAGGCAGGACGTGGCAAGCGCGAATCAGCAGGGTCGGTCAGCGGGAGCGTCTCCGGCGCGAGGTCGGGGCACCGCCTCGTCGTCGGGCAAGGGCTCGCGCAACGGTCGGCTCATCGACTACCCCCGCGCGGGCAAGACGGGCGTCCGCCACTGGCTGCCGTCCTGGCGACTCGTGCTCGGAGTCGTGATCACCGCGGGGTTCCTGCTGCTCGGTCTGGTCGTTGCGGCGTACGCGTCGACGACCATCCCGAAGGCGAGCGAGTTCGCCCAGGCGCAGACGACGACCGTCTACTACGCGAACAACGCCGACGGCAGCCAGGGCGCCGTCATGGGGACGTTCGCGGAGCAGAAGCGGGAGATCATCGACGCCACCACCTTGCCCCCGTTCGTCGGCCACGCCGTCGTCGCCTCGGAGGACAGCAGCTTCTACGAGAACTCTGGTGTCGATCCCGTGGGGATCGCGCGGGCGCTCGTGAACAACGTCAAGGGCGGCGCGACGCAGGGCGCCTCGACCATCACGCAGCAGTACGTCGAGCGCTACTACAACGGCAAGACGACGTCGGACTACGTCGGCAAGTTCAAGGAAGCCCTGCTCGCGGTGAAGATCAGCCAGAGCGAGGACAAGGACGTGGTGCTGGGCAACTACCTCAACACCATCTACTTCGGCCGCGGCACCTACGGGATCCAGGCGGCCTCGAAGGCCTACTTCGGTGTCGAGGCCAAGGATCTGACCGTCTCCCAGGGCGCGCTCCTGGCGGGGATCATCCCGTCGCCGTCGAACTGGGACCCGAAGGTCAACCCCGAGAAGGCGCAGCAGCGCTGGGAGCGGGTGCTCGACCGGATGGTGCTCGGGGGCTGGCTGACCGCGGAAGAACGTACCGCCCAGGTCTTCCCCGAGACGATCGAGCCCACGACCTCGCAGACCTTCGCCGGCCCGCAGGGGTACCTGCTCGCGATGGTCCGCAACGAGCTCGTCAAGAAGGCCTCGCTCACGGAGGACCAGATCAACAGGGTGGGGCTCAAGGTCGTCACGACGATCGAGCAGCCGCTGCAGGCCTCGGCGGAGGCGGCGGTGACGAGCCTGCGGGACGGCACCCTGGCGGGCGAGGCGCCGAATCCGGCCATGCGCGTCGGGATCACGTCCATCGACCCGGCCGACGGCGCGATCGTGGCGCTCTACGGTGGACCGGACTACATCGCCTCGGCGCAGAACGCCGCGACGCAGGACAGGGCCCAGGCCGGGTCCACGTTCAAGCCCTTCGCGCTCGTCGCGGGGCTCGAGAACGGCGTGAGCCTGAGCGACACCTTCAGCGGGCACAGCCCCATGAAGGTCGACGGGTGGGACGCGGCCAAGCCGACGGTGCGCAACTTCGGTCCGGGCGGCGGTGAGAGCTTCGGCACGATCGACCTCGTCAAGGCGACGGCCCAGTCGGTGAACACCGTCTACGCCCAGCTCAACGTCCAGGTGGGTCCGGAGAAGACGGCCGAGGTCGCCCACCGGGCGGGTGTCGCGACCGACATCGTCAATGTTCCGTCGAACGTGCTGGGCAGCGACGCGGTCCACCCGCTCGAGATGGCGAACGCCTACGCCACGTTCGCGGCGCAGGGGTACCACTCGACCCCGTTCATCGTCCGGGAGGCGTCCTACCTCAAGGACGGCACGGTCGCCTATCAGGGCGCCGGCACACGCGAGCAGGTCTTCGCCCCGGAGGTCATGGCCGACGCCACCTACGCGATGACCCAGGTCGTCGAGACGGGGTCGGGCAAGAAGTGGGTCAAGCCGCTCAAGCGGCCGATCGCAGGCAAGACGGGCACGTCGTCGGACGTCAAGTCGGCCTGGTTCATCGGCTTCACGCCGCAGATCGCGACCGCGGTGGCGTTCTACCAGCCCACCGCGGACGGCAAGGGCGAGGACTCGATCGGCGGGTTCGGCGGGGTCAGCGAGATCACCGGTGGTACCTGGCCGGCCAAGCTCTGGGCCGCGTACATGAAGCCGGTGTTCGAGCAGCCGAAGTACTCCGCAGTGGTGGAGTTCCCGGCCCGGTCGAACGTGAACAAGAAGAAGGCGACCTCGACGGCGACGTCGACCCCGACGGCCGATCCGGTGCCGACCGAGACGCCGTCGGCCGCCCCGACCGAGGCGAAGGTCCCGGCCGGGCTGGTCGGGATGGCGCGGGCCGACGCCGAGGCCGCGATCATCAACGCCGGCCTCCAGCCCGGGGTGACCGAGGCGGTCGATGCCACGGTGCCGAAGGGGCGCGTGATCAGCGCGTCCCCGGCCGCAGGTGCCTCGGTGGTTCCCGGCTCGACGGTCGCGATCCTCATCTCGCTGGGGCCGACGGTCGCGCCGGCGCCGACACCAGCGGCGGCCGCGCCGGCTCCCTAGAACCACCCTTTGTCCACAGCCGCGCCCTCGGAGGTCTGCGAGGGCGCGGGTAACCGGTATCGTGGTGGGCTGCTGTGCCTACCAGACCTCGTCGCCTATCGACGCAGGCCCGGGTGCAGTGACGTAAAGCCCTCCTGTCACGGAGAGACCGTGACCGCAAAGTCCACAGGAGGTGGGTAACCGCATGCGTCAGTACGAACTCATGATCATCCTCGACCCCGAGGTCGAGGAGCGCACAGTCGCACCATCGCTCGACAAGTACCTCTCGGTCATCAAGACCAGCGGCGGCACCGTCGACAAGGTCGACATCTGGGGTCGTCGCCGGTTGGCGTACGACATCCTGAAGAAGTCCGAAGGCATCTACGCGGTCGTGGATTTCACGGCCACCTCAGATACCGCCAAGGAGCTTGACCGCCAGCTCGGCCTGAACGAGGTCGTCCTGCGTACCAAGGTCATGCGCGCCGACGCCTGACGGCATCGTTCGCGCAATCTGACTCAAGAGACGACAACGAGGAGCTGGCATGGCTGGTGAGACCGTCATCACGGTGATCGGGAACCTGACTGGGGACCCGGAGCTGCGCTTCACCCCGTCGGGTGCGGCCGTGGCGAACTTCACCGTGGCCTCCACACCGCGGCAGTTCGACCGCCAGAGCAACGAGTTCAAGGACGGCGACACGCTGTTCATGCGTTGCTCGATCTGGCGTGAGGCTGCTGAGAACGTGGCCGAGTCCCTCACCAAGGGCACTCGGGTCATCGCGTCCGGTCGGCTGGTCCAGCGCTCCTACGAAACCCGCGAGGGGGAGAAGCGCACGGTGGTCGAGCTGCAGGTCGACGAGATCGGCCCGTCGCTTCGCTACGCCAGCGCCAAGGTCACCCGCGCCCAGCGCAGTGGTGGCGGCGGCGGTGGCGGTTTCGGCGGCGGCGGAAATGGCGGCGGCGGCAACGGCGGCGGCAACAGTGGTGGCGGGGGGTTCGGCGGCGGCGGCTCACACAGCGGCGGCCAGCAGGACGACCCGTGGGCCACGTCGGGCCCCGGCGGCGCCTCGTCAGGTGGGTCGTCCTCGGACGAACCGCCGTTCTGACCTGAGCTTCTCGTTCCTCTCGTTCTCTAGGTCTACCGGGCGCCGAGCCCGTTCACTACCCATCCCGGGCATGGCAACGCCCCGGGCTCCCAAACACAAGGAGCCCCACGATGGCCAAGGCCGTTGTTCGCAAGCCCAAGAAGAAGCTGAACCCGCTCAAAGCGGCGAAGATCACCGTGATCGACTACAAGGACACTGCGCTGCTGCGCAAGTTCATCTCCGACCGCGGAAAGATCCGCGCTCGTCGGGTGACCGGCGTGACCGTCCAGGAACAGCGCGCGATCGCGCGTGCCGTCAAGAACGCCCGCGAGATGGCGCTCCTGCCGTACTCGTCGTCCGCACGCTGAGAAGGAGGTTGAACTCATGGCAAAGATCATCCTGACCCACGAGGTCACCGGTCTCGGTGCCCCCGGCGACGTCGTCGACGTGAAGGACGGGTACGCCCGGAACTTCCTCGTCCCCGCGGCCTGGCTCACGCCTGGACCAAGGGTGCCGAGAAGCAGATCACGTCGATCCGCAAGGCCCGCAAGGCCCGTGAGATCGAGTCGCTCGACGACGCGAAGGCCATTCGGGACTCGCTGCAGTCGAAGACTGTCAACGTGACCGCCAAGGCCGGAAACGGCGGGCGCCTCTTCGGTGCCGTCACTACGTCCGAGATCGCCGACGCCGTCAAGGCGGCCGGTGGCCCCTCGGTCGACAAGCGCAAGGTCGAGGTCGGTCAGCCGATCAAGGCCCTGGGCGACTACACGGTCACGGTGCGCCTCCACCCCGAGGTCACCGCCACCATCGCTGTCACGGTCGTCGCCGCGGTCTGACGGGTAACCGTCTGACTCGAAGACCCCGGTCGCGCAAGCGCCGGTCAGCACGTCCACAGGACCCGGTCCCCTCGGGGGGACCGGGTCCTGCTGCGTCCGCCCGCTTCCGCACACGCCGTCGAGCACTAACCGGCGCGTCCGCGCGCGCCGAACCCCGAGAATTGGTCCCTTTCAACGAGCACACGCAGCCATTTCTCGGGGTTCGCGGAGCTGGTCGCCGAGGCGGGGTCTGATCTGGGGCGTATGGGCGTACGGCTGGGGGTGGGTTCGGGCTGTCAGGTGCCCGTGACCATCCACGTCGTGGTGCGGGCTCTCAGGCCTGTGGTCAGCGCTCGCGAGAACATGAAGACGCCGGCGAAGGCGGCCCAGAGCCAGGCGAGGCCCGGCGCGCCGTCGGGCGCCCAGGCCCGGACCGTGAGGGCGACCGGGGCGTACACGGCGAGCGTGAGCATCCCCGTCGCGGCCAGGTACCGGCCGTCGCCGGCGCCGATCAGGACGCCGTCGAGCACGAAGACCCAGCCCGCCATCGGCAGGAAGACGGCGACCACGACGAGCGAGGTCGCGACTGCGATCCGCACGTCCGGGTCGGCGGTGAACAGCGGGGCGAGCCACCAGCCGCTCGCGGCGACCACGACCCCGAGCACGCCGCCCGCGCCGACCCCCCAGGTCAACGTGCGGCGCAGCACGGCGCGGGTCTGCGCGACGTCGGCGGCGCCGAGCGAGTACCCGACGAGGGCCTGGGCGGCGATCGCCAGGGCGTCGAGGGCGAACGCCATGAGGTGCCAGATGGAGGTGACGACCTGATGGCCGGCCAGTGCGACCTGCCCGAGCCCGGCCGCGACGAAGACCGTCAGGAGGATCGCGAGCCGCAGCGAGAGGGTCCGGACGAACAGCGGCGCGCCGGCCCGCGCGCCCGCCCAGATCCCCCGGACGCCCGGACGCAGCGCGGCGCCCCGCTCCCGGGCCCCCCGCACGACGACGACCGTGAGCACCGCCGCCATGCCGAGCTGCGCGAGGGCGGTGCCGAGGCCCGAGCCGGCGATGCCCACGCCCAGGCCGTAGACGAGAGTGAGGTTGAGCGCCGCGTTCACGACCGCGCCGCCGGCGGCCACCCACAGCGGTGTGCGGGTGTCCTGCAGGCCACGCAGGGCGCCCGTGGCGGCGAGCACCACGAGCATGCCCGGCAGGCCCGGCGCGGACCACCGCAGGTACGACACGGCATAGGTGGCCACGTCCGGGGTTGCCCCGAGGGCGGTCACGGCCCACGGGGCGCCGAGCCAGGCGACCGCGGCGAGGACGACCCCGAGCCCGGCGGCCAGCCACATCCCGTCCACGCCGAGGGTCAGGGCACCACGCGGATCACCGGCCCCGATCCGCCGCGAGACCGCCGCGGTGGTGGCGTACGCGAGGAAGACGCACAGCCCGACGAGCGTGATCAGGACGGTCGAGGCGAGCGACAGGCCCGCGAGCTGGGAGGTGCCCAGGTGACCCACGATGGCGGAGTCGGCGAGGACGAACAGGGGTTCGGCGATGAGGGCGCCCAGGGCCGGAACGGCCAGAGCCAGGATGCGCGCATCCAGTGCACGGAGTTCCTGTCCACGCCTTGGATCGGCGAACACGGATCTCCTGTCCACAACCTGGGGAGGGCGTCGGGGCCGCTCACGCCGGGTATCGGTCGGCGAAGTAGTACTTGTGCACAGGCTTGTCCACTACCTGTGCACAGCCGTCCGCGGGACTGTCCACAAGTTGCGCACAGCCACGCCCACAGGACGCTTTGTGGTCGGACCCGCAGGAGCCTAACCTCGCGTAGGCGCAGATCCCGAACGTACGGAGTGTGGGTCGGGAGTCGAATGTCCGACCCCCCTGGTAGTACTCGTGTACGACGAAGCAGGACGAACTAGGGGTGGCCAGTGTCGATCGACGAGCTCGAGCAGGGGTATTCGACCGGACCCTCGCGCCCCAGCTTCGACCGCACCCCTCCGCAGGACATCGCGGCCGAGCAGAGCGTGCTCGGCGGGATGATGATCTCGAAGGACGCGATCGCCGACGTCGTCGAGCAGCTGCGCGGCACCGACTTCTACCGTCCGGCGCACGAGGCGGTCTACGACGCGATCCTCGACCTGTACGGCCGGGGGGAGCCCGCCGACGCGGTGACGGTCTCGGCCGAGCTGACCAAGCGCGGCGAGATGACGCGGATCGGCGGCGCGCCGTACCTGCACACGCTCATCTCGATGGTGCCGACCGCGGCGAACGCGGGCTACTACGCCAAGATCGTCCGGGAGCGCGCCGTGCTGCGCCGGCTCGTCGAGGCGGGCACGCGCATCGTGCAGCTCGGGTACGCGACCGAGGGTGGCGACGTCGACGAGATCGTCAACAACGCGCAGGCCGAGGTGTACGCGGTCACCGAGCAGCGGTCGTCGGAGGACTACCTGCGCCTGGGCGACGTGATCGGCGGCACGGTCGACGAGATCGAGGCGGCGGGTCACCGCGGGGACGGCATGGTCGGCGTGCCGACCGGGTTCGCCGATCTCGACCGGTTGACCAACGGCCTGCATCCCGGCCAGATGATCGTGCTGGCAGCGCGGCCCGCCATCGGTAAGTCGACGATGGGTCTGGACATCGCGCGGTCGGCGTCCATCAAGCACGGGATGGCGTCGGTGATCTTCTCGCTCGAGATGAGCCGCAACGAGATCACGATGCGACTGCTGTCCGCGGAAGGCAGCATCCCGCTGCAGAAGATGCGCAACGGCACCATGGGTGATGTGGAGTGGCAGAAGCTCGCCGCGACGATGGGCCGGATCTCCGAGGCGCCGCTGTTCATCGATGACTCGCCCAACATGTCCCTCATGGAGATCCGGGCGAAGTGTCGCCGGCTCAAGCAGAAGCACGACCTCAAGCTCGTGATCATCGACTACCTGCAGCTGATGAGCTCCGGCAAGCGCGTCGAGTCGCGCCAGCAGGAGGTCTCGGAGTTCTCCCGCGCGCTCAAGCTGCTCGCCAAGGAGCTCGAGGTACCCGTGATCGCGATCAGCCAGCTGAACCGTGGCGCCGAGCAGCGCACGGACAAGAAGCCCGCGATGAGCGACCTGCGTGAGTCCGGGAGCATCGAGCAAGACGCCGACATCGTGATGCTGCTGCACCGCGAGGACGCCTACGAACGCGAATCCCCCCGAGCAGGAGAGGCCGACCTGATCGTGGCCAAGCACCGAAACGGACCGACCGACGTCATCACCGTGGCCTTCCAGGGCCACATGTCGCGCTTCGTCGACATGCAGAGCAACGGATGATCCGCAGCCAGGTCGCGGGCCTGTACTTCCGCGTGAGCCGCTGGAAGCTGCGGCTCGAACCGCTGCCCCCCGAGGGGGTGGGGCTCCTCATTGGCGCCCCGCACACGTCCAACTGGGACTTCATCCTCATGCTGGCCATCACGTGGCGTGCGGGGATCTCGGCGAAGTTCCTGGGCAAGCACACGCTCTTCCAGGGGCCGTTCGCGTGGCTCATGCGCGCGCTCGGCGGCATCCCGGTCGACCGGACCAACCCCCGCGGCCTGGTCGAGGACATCATCGGTCGGGTCAAGGCGGGCGAGCACTTCTACCTCGTCGTGACGCCCGAGGGCACGCGCAGCAAGGTGAAGTTCTGGAAGTCGGGCTTCTACCGGATCGCGATCGACACCGGGCTGCCCGTCACGCTGGGCTACGTCGACCGCACCACCATGACGACCGGGCTCGGCCCGACGATTCACCTCACCGGGGATGTGCGCGCCGACATGGATCGCGTCCGGGAGTTCTACGCCGACAAGGCCGGGTTCAAGCCCGAGCTGCGGACTGAGCCGCGCCTGCCGCACGAGGACTCCCGCCCCCGGATGGAATGAGGCCTCAGTCCTCCGCGCCGCCGAACAGCGTCGCGAAGTGGCCGCTGAACAGGTCGGCGCCCTTGAGGGCGCTCGTCTCGCTCGGTCCGAGGATGCGCCGCGTCCCGTCGGCATCGATGACCTGCGACGCGCCGCCGTGGGGCCCAAGGGGGAGCACGATGCGCTCGGCCGCGGCCGTGTAGGTGGCCGACGGCGCGCGCCCCGCGATCAGGTCCCGGATGTTGGTGGCGACGACGGCCGCGTGCGCCTGCGCGGCGGAGGCGCGTTTGGTCTCCGGGACGTCCGTGATGTCACCGACCGCGAACACCCGGTCGAAGCCCTGCACGCTCAGGTGCGGCGTGACCTCGAGCTCGCCGTTCCAGCGGCGCGCGGCCCGGAGCTCGGCGCCGAGGTAGCCGGTGACGGGCAGGTTGCCGTAGCAGCGGAACCAGATCTGGGCCTCGACGGTCCGGCCCGCGAGGGTCTGCACCGAGAACGGCGCGAGCACCCCGACGTCCTTGGGTGGCAGCGAGCCGAGCGGCGACCCCAGCTCGAACACGACGCCGCGCTCCTCGAGCTGGGAGCGGATCGACGCGCGCAGCTCGGGGGAGTAGTCGCCCGTAGTCAGGACGTCGTCGGCCTGGTCGACGAGGGTGATCCCGAGCGACGGGAACGCCGCGAGGAGCTCCCCGGCGAGCTCGAGCCCGACGGGGCCGGCCCCGACCAGCAGAGCCCGGTCGGCCCGCTTGAGCGCCTCTCTCAGCCGGGCCAGGCGCGCCCGGGCGACCCAGGCGTCGGACTCGACGAACTTGGCCGGGAACGGGTACGCGGTCCCGGTCGCCAGGACCAGGTAGTCCGCCTCGATCGACCGGTCCGCGGCGAACAGCACCCGGGTCGGGTGCACCAGCAGGGCGTGCTCGTGGATCACGCGGCCGCGGGCGAGCAGGCGGTCGTAGGGGAAGAAGATCCTGTCCTCCCAGGACGCGTCGACGGCCGCGCGCAACGCGCCCACGGCGTGCACGAAGGCGTCCTTCGGCTCCACGAGGACGACGTCGGCCACGTCGTCCAGCGCGGTCGCGACCGCCACCCCGCCGTACCCGCCGCCGACCACGACGACTGTGGGCATGCCCATTGCTCGACCTCCACGTCCGCGATCGTGAGGGTCCATCGTCACACCCGCGCGCGGTCTCGCCGCAGTCGCGGTGGCGTGCCGAGCATCACGTCGGGACCGCGTCAGGCGGCGTCGTCGTCGGGCACGGCGCGGTCGTCGGGCACGGCGCGGTTGGCGAGCGTCAGGCGTCGTCGGGCACGGCGTCGTCCGGGCGCACCGCCGCGAGGCTCGACGGGATCGTGGCCAGGGCGAGCAGGCCGCCGGCGGCGAGCAGGCCCGCGCACAGCAGCATCGACGTGCGGTTCGCGGGCGCGAGGGTCACGGGGTCGATGAGGCTCGTGCCGACGCCCGCGGCCAGGGGCAGGACGGCGACCGCGACGAGCCCGGCGGCGCGCGCGACGGCGTTGTTCACACCGCTCGCGACCCCGGCGTGCCGATCGGCCACCGCGGCCAGGACCGTCACGGTCAGGGGCGCGACCGTGAGCGACAGGCCGAGGCCGAACACCACGACGCCGGGCAGCACGTCGGCCACGTACGTCGACCCGGCGTCGATGCCGGCCAGCAGCAGCGCGCCCGCGGCGCACACCAGGGGTCCGACCGACATGGGGATCCGCGGGCCGATCCGCTGCGCCAGCCCGCCGGCCCGCGCGGACAGCACGAGCATCAGCAGCGTGACCGGCAGCGGGGCCAGGCCCGCCGCGAGCGGGGAGAAGCCGACCACGACCTGCAGCGTGATGACGAGGAAGAAGAACAGCCCGCCGATCGCGCCGTAGACCACGAAGGTCACGACGTTGGCGGCGCTGAACACCCGGGACCGGAAGACCTCCAGGGGGAGCATCGGGTGCGGCGAGCGCGCCTCGATCGCGACGAAGCCGAGCATGGCGAGCGCACCGACAGCCAGCGTGCCCAGCACGAGCGGATCGGTGGCGCCGCGCTCGGGCCAGGCCGTGAACCCGTAGGTGACCAACGCCAGACCGATCGCCCCCGTCAGCGCGCCCGCGACGTCGATCTGGCGGGCGGCGTCCGGGTCCCGCGACTCGGGGACGTGGCGCACCGCGACGGCGATCACCGCGATCGCGAGCGGGACGTTGATGAGGAACACGAGCCGCCAGCTGGCCACGTCGACGAGCCAGCCGCCGATGAACGGTCCGGCCGCGCCAGCGATCCCCGCGAGCCCGGACCACGACCCGATCGCGCGGGAGCGGTCGTCCGGGTGGAACGAGGACTGCAGGATCGCGAGCGAGCCCGGGACGAGCAGCGCGCCGCCGATCCCCTGCAGCGCACGGGCCGCGATCAGGGCCGCGACGTTCGGCGCGATCCCGCAGAGCAGGGACGCCGTCGCGAACCACGCGACCCCGATGACGAACACGCGGCGCCGGCCGAAGCGGTCGCCGAGCGAGCCGCCGAGCAGGATGAACGCGGCCAGCGGCAGCAGGTAGCCGTTGACGGTCCACTGCAGGGCGGCCGCGTCCGCGCCGAACTCCGCGCCGATGCTCGGCAGCGCGATGTTCACGACCGTGCCGTCGATGAAGGCCATGCCGGAGCCCAGCACCGTGGCCAGCAGCACCCACCGTCCGGCGGGTGTGCCGTAGCGAACGAACGACATGCCGCCATTGTGCCTGGGCCTCGCGGCGCGATGGTTGCTCGTCCGGCGGGTTGCGCCGCAGACCGCACCCCTGCCACGGTGAGCCCGACCTGGGGGAGGACGCCGATGAGCACACGCACGGTGGACGCAGTCGTCATCGGGGCCGGCCCGAACGGGCTCGTCGCCGCCATCGCGCTGGCCGACGCCGGCTGGGAGGTCCTGCTCCTCGAGGCCGAGGCCGAGGTCGGCGGCGCGGTCCGCAGCGCGGAGGTCACGGCGCCCGGCTTCACGACGGACCTGTTCAGCGCGTTCTACCCGCTCGCCGCCGCCTCGCCGGTCATGCGCGACCTCGACCTGGGCGCGCACGGGCTCGCCTGGGTGCACGCGCCGGACGTGCTCGCGCACGCGCTGGACGACGGGCGGGCCGCGCTGCTGAGTCGCGATCCGAACCGCACCGCCGCGGGGCTCGACGCCTGGTCGGCGGGCGACGGCGACGCCTGGCTCGAGCTGGTCCGGGCCTGGGACCAGATCCGAGACCCGCTGCTCGACGCGCTCTTCGCGCCGTTCCCCCCGGTGGCGGCCGCGGCACGACTGCTGCGCCGGACGGGGGCGGCCGGCGGTCTGGACCTCGCGCGGCTCGCCGTCCTGCCGGTGCGTCGGTTGGCCACGGAGCAGTTCCACGGCGAGGGTGCCGCCCTGCTGCTCACGGGAAACGCGATGCACAGCGACCTGGCCCCCGACGCCGCCGGCAGCGGGTTGTTCGGCTGGCTGCTCGCGATGCTCGCCCAGGACGTCGGGTTCCCGGTGCCGCGTGGCGGCGCGGGCCGGCTCGCGTACGCGCTCGCCGGGCGGTTCACCGCGGCTGGCGGGGCGGTGCGCACGCGGGCCCGGGTCGAGTCGGTCGTCGTGCGCGGGGGCCGCGCTGTCGGGGTCCGGATCAAGGGCGGGGACGTGGTCCGCGCGCGCCGCGCGGTGCTCGCCGACGTCGCGGCGCCGACCCTCTACCGCGATCTCGTGGGCCTCGACCTCCTGCCCGCCCGGCTGCGCCGGGACCTGGCCCGGTTCCAGTGGGACCACGCCACCCTCAAGGTCAACTGGGCGCTCGACCGACCGGTGCCGTGGCGGTCGCCCGAGGTGCGCGGGGCGGGCACGGTCCACCTCGGCGTGGACGTCGACGGGTTCGTCGACCTCGCGGCGGACCTGTCCGTCGGCCGCGTGCCCACCGACCCGTTCCTCCTGTTCGGCCAGATGACCACAACCGATCCGACCCGGTCGCCGGCCGGGACCGAGTCGGCGTGGGCCTACACGCACCTCCCGCACCGGGACCGGTGGTCACACGACGACGTCGCGGCGCACGTCGAGCGGATGGAGGCCGCAGTCGAGCGCGTCGCGCCCGGTTTCGGCGACAGCGCGCTCGCGCGGTACGTGCAGTCGCCGGCCGACCTCGAGGCCGCGAACGCGAACCTCGTCGGCGGGGCGGTCAACGGTGGGTCGGCGGCGCTGCACCAGCAGCTGTTCTTCCGGCCGACCCCGGGCTTCGGCCGGTCCGAGACCCCGCTGGCCGGGCTCTACCTGGCGGGCGCGTCCGCGCACCCGGGTGGCGGGGTGCACGGCGCGGCCGGGTGGAACGCGGCCCGCGCGGCGCTTGCCGGGGCGGGTCGCTTCGGGGGTGCCCGACGGCGGTTGGCCCGCACCGCGTGGGCGCGCCTGCTGCGCGAACGCTGACCCATCCGGGCCTGCGGGCGCTCCGAACTACAGGGGACCCCGTCCCCGACCCTGGGTGATCCCGATGTCCCTGATCTGCCTCCCGACCACCCCGACCCCGCACGCCTCCGCGCGGACCCGCGCGTCGCACCCCCGCCCGCGAGACGCGGCGACTCCGCGAAAGCGCGCGCCCTGGGGCACACTGTCCGGCGTGACCACGACCGAGAACGGCGCCGACGGCGCCGCGGACGCCCTCGACGAGCAGTCGCCCGAAGCGCTGCTCGTCCGAGTCGCGGGCG
This sequence comes from Pengzhenrongella phosphoraccumulans, assembly GCF_045689905.1. Classification (NCBI taxonomy): domain Bacteria; kingdom Bacillati; phylum Actinomycetota; class Actinomycetes; order Micrococcales; genus Pengzhenrongella; species Pengzhenrongella phosphoraccumulans. The sequence continues at coordinate 2,028,688 of NZ_CP144210.1, forward strand.
GCGACCAGGACGCTTTCGCCGGGGTCTACGACGCCGTGTCGCCCGGGGTCTTCGGCACCTGCCTGGCCGTCCTGCGCGACCGGGACCACGCCGCCGAGGTGACCCAGGAGGTCATGATCGAGGTGTGGCGCACCGCCGCCCGGTTCGACCCAACGCGGGGTTCGGCGCGAGCCTGGGCGGTCACGCTCGCGCACCGCCGAGCCATCGACCGGGTCCGCTCGGTGCAGTCCCAGCGCACGCGCGACCAGCGGGCGCTGGACGAGCAGGGCGAGCGGGCGTTCGACGTCGTGCATGAAGAGGTGGAGGGCGCCATGGAACGCGAGCGGGTCCGGAACTGCCTCGGCGGGCTGACCGCCACGCAGCACGAAGCGGTCACGCTCGCGTACTACGGCGGGCGCACCTACCGCGAGGTGGCCGAGCAGCTCGCCGCCCCGCTCGCGACCGTCAAGAGCCGCATCCGCGACGGGCTGATCCGCCTGCGCGACTGCCTGGGGGTATCGGCATGACCACCGACGACGTGACCGGCTCCGACGATCTGGCCGGCCCCCCCGACGGCCCCCCCGACGGCCCGGTCGATCCGCGCGACCTGCTGGGCGCGTACGCGCTGGACGCGGTGGACGACGTCGAACGTCGCGCCGTCGAGCGGCTGGTCGCCACCGACCCCGCAGCGGCCAGCGAGCTGGTCGGCCTGACGGCGACCGCCGCGATGCTCGGCGCCGCCGTGTCCGCCGCGCCGCCGCCCGAGCTCCGCTCGTCGATCCTCGACCAGATCGCCCGGACCCCGCAGGCGCCGGTGGCCCGACGCGTGGCAGCGCCCGCACGACCGCAGCGTCGTGCCGTTCCCCGCCGGACGGTCTGGCTCGCGATCGCGGCGACCGCGATCGGTGCCGCCACGGTCCCGAGCGTGGTCGCCGTGCGGCAGGTCCAGCAGACGCACCGCGTCGAGCAGCAGGCCCTGGCGGTCAGCGACCTCCTGGCCGACCCGAGCGCGACGGTGGTCCGCGCGAGCGTGGCCGGAGGGGGCAACGCGGTCGGTGTCCTGACCGACGAGCAGGCGCTGTTCACCGCCACCGGCCTGGCCGATCCGGGCGCGGGCAAGGCGTACCAGCTCTGGGTGATGCGCGACGGCGTCCCGGTCCCCGACGCGATCATGGCCGACGACGACGGTCGCGTCCGCGCGATCACCGACGGCGTCGAACCCGGCGACGGGCTCGCGATCACGGTCGAGCCGAGCGGCGGCTCCCAGCACCCGACCAGCGACGTGCTGGTGGTGCTCCTCCCGGCCTGAGCCGCCTCAGGGTTGCCCCTTCAGGGGCAGGTCAGGTCAGTACCAACCCTTTGCCTGCCAGGCGGCCCACGCGGCGCACGCCGAGCCGTACCGGCCGCTCACGTACCCGACGCCCCAGATCACCTGGGTGTTCGGGTTCGTAGCCCAGTCCGCGCCAGCAGAGGCCATCTTCGAGCCCGGCAGAGCTTGCGGGATCCCGAACGCCCCGGAGGACCGGTTCGTCGCCGCGGCGTCCCACCCTGATTCCTTCTGGAACAGCTGGTCCAAGCAGGCGAACTGCTCACCACCGCCCACGAGCGACGACGCGAAGTCCCGCACAGACGCGGGCGCGGGCGCCGGTCGCGCGACCGGGGTCGGTGACGACTTCGCCGAGGTCTTCACGGTCGCCGCGGCGGCCTTCACCTGGGCGGCCTGAGCAGCGGCGACCTGTGCTGCGGCCTGCTCCGCGGCGACCTGCGCGGCTGCTGCTGCAGCCGCTTGCTCCGTGGCGACTCGTTGCGCTTCGATCTGCGCCGCTACCGCGTCAGCCATCGACTGCGCCTCAGCGCGGCCCTGGAGCTCAAAGGGGACGTCCACCGGAACGGACACCGGCAACGAGGCCCGAACCGCGGACCGGGAGGCGCGCGCGACGCGCGGCACCGTGGGGACGCTCTGGGCGGCGGCTGTGGTGGTCGACGCGGGGGTGTCCGCGAACACCCCGGTCGTCCCGACGAGCATCAACGCCATCCCCAGACCTGCGGTGACAACGGCTTTCCCGACGGTGATCGCCGGGTGGTCGAACGAACGGCTGATCGTCATGAGAGTCCCATGCTCGGCGGACGAGGCTGGTGAGTGAGACCTCGCGGACAAGTCGAACGGTCACTGTCAGGCGCTCACTACGCCCGTAGGGCTGCTATCCCCGGCACACCCCACCCATCGACGCGTTCGCGCGACTCATGACCAGACCGATCCAACCGAAAATGCCCCCGCTCCGCGAGGGAGCGGGGGCCTTTCGTTGCGGTCGGTGCTACATCGCCGGCATGAGGACCGAGTCGATCAGGTAGACGGTGGCGTTGGCCGTGTGCACGCCGCCGCAGATAACGTTGGCGTCGTTGACCTTCATCGCGTCGCCCGAGCCGGTGACCGTGATGGTCCCGCCGGCCAGGGTCGTGAGCTCGCCGTCGACCATGGACGGGGAGAGCTGACCGGCGACGACGTGCGTGGTGAGGATCGCGGTGAGCGCCTTGGTGTCGGTCTTGAGGGACTCGATCGTCGCGGCGTCGATCGTCGCGAACGCGTCGTCGACCGGCGCGAAGACGGTGAGCTCGGCGCCAATGGTGCTCGGCGGCGAGGGCACGGGGGGGCACTGGACGACGTCGTCCCTGAGGAGACGACGGCCGCCCCCTAGGAGACGACGACGCCCCGCCAGAACGCCACGTACCCGGTGATCTCCCGGGCGGCATCCTTCGGCTCGGGGTAGGCCCAGGCCGCGTCGGGGTTGCGTTCGCCGCCGACCTCAGCGGTCCAGTAGCTCGCGACGCCCTTCCAGGGGCAGGTGGTGTGGGTGTCGGTGGGGGTCAGCAGCTCCCACCGCACCGAGCTCGGGGGAAGTAGTGGTTGCCCTCGATGATGATCGTGTCGTTGCTCTCGGCGATCGTGGCGCCGTTCCAGGTTGCCTGCATCCGCACACGATGCCAAACGGATGGCGACTTCGCCCACCGATTCCACGAACGAGTGGTGCCGGTTCAGTCGGTCGCGATCCGGGAGTACAGCACGAGGTCCACGCGCTCGGCCCCGCGGCCGTTCGCGGCGCTGCGCAGGACCCCCTCCTGGGTGAAGCCGATGCTCTCGGCCACGGCGCGTGAGCCGGCGTTGCCCTCGGCCGCGAGCAGCTCGACGCGCGCGAAGCCGATGTCATGCAGCGCCCACCGCGTGACCGCCGCGGCGGCGCGCCGGGCGACGCCCCGGCGTCGGGCCGCGGGCGCGACCCAGTAGCCGACCTCGGCGACGGCCTGGAGCGGAGCCATCCGGACCAGGCCGAACGAGCCGACCAGCGTCCCGTCCGCGTCGACGACCGCGAAGTTGGCTGCCGTCTTGTGCGCCCACGCGTCGGCGCTCACGGCGCCGACGTAGCTCTGCGCGTGCTCGCGCTCGTACGGGTGCGGGATGGTCGTCCACCGCACGATCTCGGGGTCCTGGCAGGCGGCGTAGACCGCGTCGGCGTCGTCGTCTCGCCAGGGGCGCAGCGTGAGGCCGTCCGCCTCGAGGGTGGGCTGGGTCGCGGGCCAGTTGAGGGAGGTCACCGCACGACCCTAGGCGCCCGCACCCGGAGCGCCGGCCACCGGAGGCATCCGTGCGAGGTGGCCGCACCTGTCCGCGTCGATTCACCGGCGGCGCCAACCCCGTGCGCCTTACGGTGAACCTCGCCCGCCTCTCGTCCGTGACGAGGGCGTGCACGCGCACTGCGCGCGGCACCCACAGGCGTCGACGAGCGGGGAGACACACCATGACCGAGCTGGACCAGCAGCAGCACACCACCACCACGAGCCCGGCCGACGCCGCCGCCGGGGTCAGCCGGCGCGTCCTGCTCCGCGGGGTCGGGGCCGCGACCCTCGGGGTGGCCACGGTCGGCGTGCTCGCCGCGTGCAGCAGCGGCGGCTCCGGCTCCGGCTCGTCCGCTGCGAGCACCCCCGCGGCGGGCGGGGGCGCCGCTGGCGTGCTCGCCAAGGTCGCCGACATCCCCGTCGGCGGCTCGATCTCGGCTGTGGACGCCGACGGCAAGGCGATCATCCTGTCGCAGCCGACGGCCGGCACCGTGGTCGGCCTGTCCGCCATCTGCACGCACCGGGGCTGCACGGTCGCGCCCGACGGGGCCACGCTCGTCTGCCCGTGCCACGGGTCGGTGTTCACGTCGGCCGACGGCGCGAACGTCTCGGGTCCCGCGTCGACCCCGCTGCCCGCGGTGGCCGTCCGCGTCGAGAACGGCAACGTCCTGCCCGCCTGACACTGCGGTCCCGTACCGGATCCCTTACTGGACGTGCCCGGTTGAGCTCCTCAGCCGGGCACGTCAGCTCGGCAGGTCCAGCACGATCAACTTGCGTCCGTCCGGCGTCTTGACGGTCACCCCGGCGATGTCCGCGAGGGGCAGGCTCGTGCTTCCGGTGACGTCCGCGGCGCCCCGATAGGTCGCGCGCCAGGACGAGGCCACCTCGGCGCGTCCGTCGTCGGTCCAGGCCACGAGCTGGCAGTCCTCACCGGGCCGGACGCCGTCCAGGGCCAGCGCGAGCTCGGTCCCGTTCGGCGTCGGGCTCAGGGTCACCGTGGCGTGCACCGCGGTGCCCTGATCCTTGCCCTGCACGACGACGACACCGGTCGAGTCCCGGGATCCGTCGCCCGTCCCGGTCAGCGGTCCGGCGATGAGCCACCCGATCGCGGCCGCAGCCGCCAGCGCGCCCGCCGCCCAGGCGGCGATCCGCCGGGGTCGAGCCGGGTGCCGGCGCGAGCGCGGCGCGGGCAGGCCGCTCGCCAGGACGCGCTCGAGCAGCTCGCTCGGTGGCTCGGCTGGATCGGGCAGGCCCGGGCCGACGGCGGCCGCCTGCTCCGGGGTGAGCCGGCCGAGCAGACCGGGCAGCACGGCGAGCTCGACGAGCTCGGCCGCGCACTCGGTGCACCCGGCGACGTGGGCCTCGACGGCGGCGCGTTCGCGCGGGTCGAGCGCGCCGAGCACGAGCGCCCCCAGCGCGAGGCGCGCCTCAGGGTGCTGCGCGGCGGGCTGCGGACCCGCGGACGACCGGCTGCTCATGTCTCGACTCCCCGTTCGGCGAGCGCGACCTTGAGCGCGCGCAGCGCGTAGTAGGCCCGGGACTTGACGGTGCCCTCGGGCACGCCCAGCCGGGCTGCGGCCTGCGCGACCGAACGGCCCGCGTAGAACGTCTCGAGCAGGACCTCGCGGTGGGCCCCGGTCAGCGTGGCGAGCGCGTCCGAGACGAGCCACGCGTCCAGGGCGCGCTCGACGTCGTCGTCGGCGGTCGGCAGGTGGTCGAGCGGTGCCGCGCTGACCTCGGTCGGCCGCGCCGATCGGGCCCGGTGCGCGTCGATCGCGAGATGGTGGGCGACCGTGAACAACCAGGCCCGCGCCGGCCCCCGCTCGGGCGACAGGGCCTCGGGATGCTGCCAGGCCCGCAGCAGCGTCTCCTGGACCACGTCCTCGGCGCGCCCACGTTCGCCGCCGCACAGCCGGGTGGCATACCCCAGCAGCGCGGCGCCGTGCTCGGCGTACAGGGCACGGAGCGCCGCGTCGTCGACGCGAGCGGGAGTCACACCCTCACAACGGCTGGAGGGCCCCGGAGGTTCATCTCCGACATCACGGGTTACGCGGATTGAACCCGCGCCGGGGTGCGGTCGTGGTGGGGTGGAAGCCTGGCGCGCCCCAACGGCGCGCTCCCGCCGTGGAGAGGACCGACATGACGTCACCGCCCCGCCCGCCCGCCCGGCCCCTGACCGGGCCCGGGAGCCTGTCCCACCTGCTGCGCGCGCTCGTGGCGACCTGCGTGCTGCTCTCCGCCGTCGCGCACCTCTTCCTGTGGGCGGACGGGATGAAAGCCGTCGACGTCGTCGGCCCGGCGTTCCTGGTCAACGCGGTCGGCGGGATCCTGCTGGGCTACCTCGTGCTCGCCTGGTACAGCGCGCTGCCGCTGCTCGGCGCGATCGCCTTCGGCCTCGGGACGCTCGCGGCCTTCGTGATCTCGACGACCTCGGGCGGGTTCTTCGGGGTGCACGAGACGTGGAGCGGAGCACCGCAGCTGCTCTCGGCCGCCGCGGAGATCGGGGCGATCGTTTTCGCGGCGTTGGCGCTCGCGGTCGAACGTCGTCGGCCCGCGGTCCGGGTGGTCTGACCAGGCCTACATCTCGCCTTTGCGCTGCAGGAAGCGCATCGCGATCCAGCCGATCGGGATGCGCAGCCAGTAGGTCAGGACGCGGAACAAGATGGCCACCGAGGTCGCGACGCCGGGGTTCATCCCTGTCGCGGTGAGCCCCGCGATGAGGGCCAGCTCGACCGTGCCGATGCCGCCCGGGGTGGGGACGGCCGCTCCCGCGGCGTTGCCGACGAGATAGATGAGCGCCACCTGCACGAGCGTGAGGTTCTGCCCGAACGCGGCCAGGCAGGCGTCGAACGCGAGCACGTAGCCCATGGTCATCACGACGTTGCCGCCGATCGCCAGTGCGACCTTGCGAGGCTGGCCCACGACCTCGATGAGGCGCGGCCAGGTCTGCCGCGCGGTGGGCAGGCTGTGCTTGACCAGCCACGCCCGCACGGCCGGCACCAGCAGGGAGGCCGCGGCCAGGCCGGTGACCACGCCGATCGCGATCAGCGTCCCGGGGCTCGGCGTGAAGCGCGCGGCGTCGTTGGTGCCCGAGGCGATCGACAGGATCAGCAGCAGCACGATGGTGACGACGAACTGGGAGACCTGGACGAGGGCCACCGTGGCGACCGCGAGGGAGGTGGTGACCCCGCGCCGGGTGAGCATGCGCAGGTTGAGGGCCGCCGGACCGATCCCGGCCGGGGCGGCCAGCGCGACGAAAGCCCCGACGGCCTGCACGAGGGTCGCGCGCCAGATGCCGATCTTGACCGGGGAGAACGCGACGAGAGCGAGCGCGGCCCCGAAGAAGGTCACCAGGCCGAGTGCGAACGCCACCACGCTCCAACGCCAGTCGCTCGTGGACAGCGCGGACGCGATCTGGCTGACGTTGACGGTCGTGATCACGACGATCACGGCCGCGATGGGCAGGAGCACGGTCAGCACGCTGCGGGCACCGAATCGCACGAGCCGCTCCGGCTCGACGTCGGCCTCGGGCAGGTGCTGGACCAGGGCGGAGCGCAGCTCGGCGAGGACCTCGGGGCGCGCGCGCATCTCCTCGCGGGTCCGGCGCGGCAGGGCCAGGGTCTGCAGCAGCGGCCCGATCGCGGCGATGTCCTCGGCGGGCAGGACGGCGGTCGCCGACTCCAGCGCGCGCTCGGGGCCCACCCGCACAGCCAGCAGCGCGACCATCTGGGTCAGGTCCATCCGCCGGGCGAGCTCGGACGACGCGACGTCGCCCGACTCCCAGCCGGTGAGCCACACGATCGGCTCCCCGACCAGGTGCTCGACGAGCACGGTGTCGGAGGTGAGCGCGCGGTGGGCGATGCCGGCGTCGTGCGCCAGGCGCAGCTGGTCCCAGATCCCGTGCAGCAGGTCGTCGGTCACCAGGTCGGCGGCGACGTCCCGGAGGGGGACCGCCTCGCCCGGGTGGCCCTGGATGAGCAGCATCGAGTCGCCGGCCTCGGCCACCGCGAGCAGCTGGGGAGTTCGCACCCCGGCGGCGCCGGCGGCGTACTCGAGCAACGCGGCCCGCTCGGCGGCCTGGCGCAGCGACACGAACGACCGCCCCTCGATGCCCCGCAGGCGCAGCGACCGCCATAGGCGAGAGAGCGCGCCGATCACCTGCCGGTCGCCGTCGAGCGCGACGACGCTCAGGTGCTCGCCATCGGTCGTGGTCAGCTCGTAGACCCGGTTGTCGGCGTCCCGGGCCATCGCTGTGGCCGCCGCGCGGGCACCGGGCGGATCGTCGGGGTCGACCGGGCGGACCGCGGGGATCGCGCCCGACTCGGTGCCCGGCTCGGTCGGCGATTCCGTGCCGGCCGGCACGCGCACGATCAGGGCCGGCGAGAACCCTGCGCGGCGGATGCCGTCGACCAGCGCCGAGCCGTAGGCGCGCTCGGACTGAACTCCGGACGCGTACCGCACCCCGAGCCCGGCGATCCGTCCGAGCAGCAGCGACACGGCCGCGCCGGGCAGCGAGACCTGGCCGGTGACGAGCACGATCCCGAGGGAGATCCACAGCAGGTTCCACGACCAGGCCACCGTGCGTCGTCGGGAGCGGGGACCGGCCGTGGTGAGCAGCCCCGCGAGCGTCGCGAGCGATGCCGGGATCGACAGGGACCAGGTCCCGCTGCTGTACACGGACAGCCCGCGTACGAGGTCCTCGGAGCCGAACGCGGCGATCGCGGCGAGCGTGAGGCCGCACAGAAGCAGGGCGGTGATGGCCGCGGCGATGACCTCGAGGATCTGGCGGCCGAGCCGGCGGGCGGCAAGCTCGGTCAGCACCGCGACGGGCGCGATGATCGTGACGAGGCCCTCGAGCACGGCCACCGGGATCACGAGCAGCCGGCTGAGCAGGGTGTTGAACGTCCGCACGTCCTGCGCAACCCCGGCGGTGGTGCCGTGCGCGTAGACGGCGAGCAGCATCACGCCGGCGATCCCCAAGGTGGACAGGACCAGGGCGAGCAGGTCGCTGGGGTGGTGCACGCGGACCGTCGGCGTGTCGACGATCTTCACGCCATGGTCGGAGCCGGAACCGGTGCCTGGCCCAGGCCGCAGCCCACGGCGGGCAGGCGTCAGCGGCACGGGCATGGGGGCGAGTCTAGGTCTGACACCACCCGTGAGCAGGTCAACCCACCCGTATGCGCCGGGCTCAACTCAGCCCCAGGGCACTGCGCCATTCGGCCGGAACCAGGGCGTACCCGACGAACGCGACGATGTCGAGCAGGGTGTGCGCGACCACGAGCGGCATCACGCGGCGGTGCCGGCGGTAGTACTCCGCGAACACGACCCCCATCACGGCGTTGCCGACGAAGGGTCCGATGCCCTGGTAGAGGTGGTACGAGCCGCGCAGCAGCGCGCTGGTCAGGACGATCGCGACCGGCGACCAGCGCAGTTCCCGCAGCCGTTCCATCAGGTAGCCGACGGCGATCACCTCCTCGACCAGCGCGTTCTGCAGCGCCGCGAGGATGAGTACGGGCACCGCCCACCACACCGAGTTGAGCGCCGAGGCGTGCACCTCGACCGTCAGGCCGAGCGCGCGCCCTGCGGCGTAGAGGCCGAGGCCCGGGATGCCGATCACGGCGGCCAGCCCGACGCCGATGCCGAGATCGCGTAGCGGTCGGACGCCGTCCAGACCGATGCGACGCACAGCGCTGCGCCCGTTCGCCGACAGCAGGTAGAGCGCGAGCGCGACCGGGAACAGCGCGAACCCGATCCCGAGCAGCTGGTAGGTGAGGTCCAGCCAGGGGCGCGGGGACTGGCTCGCGTTGAGCGTCGTGGACTGCTGCGCCAGCGGCGTCCCCTCGGTCAGGCGCGCGACGATGTTGACCAGGGCGTAGACGCCGGATCGGCCGAGCGAGAGCCCCAGCACGATCCAGATCTCCGCGCTCAGACGCCGTCGGAGCGCGGCGGGGCTGGGGGGAGGTGCCGCGCCGGTCGTGGCGGCAAGGACCGAGGGCTCGTCGGACATGGGTAAAACGTAAGCCCGACGGGCCCCCGTGAAGTCAGTCCGTCGTGGCGCGATCGCTCGCCGCGTGGGTCGACGCGGCCGGGACCTCGATCGGGCGCTGGCGGGACCAGGTGAAGAAGGCCGCCGACACCACGACCATGACGATCCCGGCGATCAGGTTCGCGTGCAGCCCGCCAGCCTTGTCGAGCTGGTCCGGCGTCGCGAAGAACGCGCCCATGACCAGCAGGATCACGCCATAGATCCCGATGACGATGCCGATGATGTTGCGGATGTCGAACGCGCCGGCCGTGTGCTGGCTCGTGGACTTCGGTGTCGAGCTCATGTGGGTGCCCGTTCCTTAGAGGAAGACGATATTGAGGGTGATCACGAGGGCCAGGCCGATCCCCGCCATCTTCACGGGCTGGCGGTACCAGGGCAGCCGCTGCGAATCGGCGTCGGTCAGCATGTCCTTCGGGGTCTCGGAGTAGACGAGGCCGACCAGCTCGGCGGTCGGCTTCGGCTTCCCGGCCAACGACACCAGGATGCTCAGCACGATGTCGACCACGAACGCGACGCCAGCGGCGACAAAGCTCAGGCCCTGCCCCGGCAGGGTGATGACGCCGATCGTGTTGAGCGCGAAGACCACCATCGCCGAGCCCGTTCCGGCGACCAGCCCGACCCAACCGGCCGTGGCCGTCATCCGCTTCCAGAACATCCCGAGGATGAACGTCGCGAACAAGGGTGCGTTGAACAGGCTGAACAGGGTCTGCAGGTAATCCATCAGGTTGCTGTAGCCAGAGGCGATGAATGCCGTGCCGATGGCCGCCACCGTGGCACCCACCGTGGAGATCCGGCCAATTCGCAGGTAGTACTCGTCCGAGCGCTCTTTCTTGACGTACTGCTCCCACAGGTCGTAGGTGAATACCGTGTTGAAGGCCGAGATGTTCGCGGCCATCCCCGCCATGAATGCGGCGAGCAGGCCGGTGATAGCCACGCCGAGCAGGCCGTTGGGAAGAACGTCCTTCATCAGGAGCAGCAGGGCATCGTTGTAGGTCACCCCGGGTGTGCTCGGGTCCAGCTTGTACGCGGCCATCTTGGGCACGAGGACGGCGCAGAGCATCCCGGGCACCACGACGATGAACGGGATGAACATCTTGGGGAACGCGCCGATGATCGGCGTCGAGCGCGCGGCGGAGATCGACTTCGAGGCGAGCGCGCGCTGGACCTCGACGAAGTTGGTCGTCCAGTAGCCGAAGCTCAGGACGAACCCGAGCCCGAACACGATCCCGATCACCGACAGCACGGGGTTGTCGAAGCCGGTGAGCTCGGTGCCGGGCCACGACGACATCTGCGCTGGGTCGGAGATCTTGGCCGTCAGGCCCTGCCAGCCGCCGACCTTGTACAGGCCGATCAACGTGAGGGGCAGGAGGCCGGCGACGATCACGAAGAACTGCAGGACCTCGTTGTAGATCGCGGCCGAGAGCCCGCCGAGCGTGATGTAGGTGAGCACGATGGCCGCGGCCGCCAGTACGGCGAGCCACAGCGGCCACCCGAGCAGCACATTGACCACGGTGGCGAGGAGATAGAGGTTCACACCGGCGATGAGGACCTGCGCGACGGCGAAGCTAAGGGCGTTGACCAGGTGCGCGCCGGTTCCGAACCGGCGCCGCATGAACTCCGGGACGCTGCGCACCTTGGAGCCGTAGTAGAACGGCATCATCACCACGCCGAGGAACAGCATGGCCGGCACGGCTCCGATCCAGAAGTAGTGCATCGTCGGCAGGCCGTACTGCGCGCCGTTGGCCGACATGCCGATGATCTCGACGGCACCGAGGTTGGCCGAGATGAAGGCCAGGCCGGTCACCCAGGCGGGCAGCGACCGGCCGGACAGGAAGAAGTCCATGCTCGTCGAGACCTGCCGCTTGGCGGCGTACCCGATGAGCATGACGAAGACGAAATAGATGGCGACCATCGCGTAGTCGATGGCGTGGGCATCGAGGCGCAGGGAGTCGCTCCCCGCGAGGATCACAGGGTCGTCCCAAGAGGATTGTGCACGGCAGCTTCCTTACTGAAGAGCGGTCCGACGCGTTCCGGCGGCCGGTGGTCAACAACGAGACACCTGGGCTGGACGAGTGATCTTGGCCGGACCATTGTTTAGTTGTTGTCACGCGAATCTCGGCGACGAGATCGGTTGCGCGGCTGCAGCCTAGTAATCATTGTGGGAGTTTCAACTGTCGCCGCTCGGCGGAACCGAGCGCGATCTGTAGTAACATCTGGCCGGCGCGGGGCCATTTATCAAGCTATTCGTGAACTGCCTCCGTGCGTTCTGAGGGCCCTATAGTCAGATGCGTCAGGGCGTCAGATCTGCTGAGCAGAGGGCGCGACGGGGCAGTGCAGCAGGTGACCCGGCAGAGGGTGGTCGCGGACCTGAGGGTCTCGGGGGCCGCGCTGACGCACTCCCGAGCGCGCTTGAGGCGCGCGGTGGGTGGGTGCGGCTCCTCGGCCACCTGGGCGCAGTGGGACGAGGGGTCGGGGGCCAACGACGACTTCGATGCCCTCTGACGACCACCGCCTCACGGTGCCCGGAAGATCAAGGATCAATGAACCACCCCCAGGCGGTCCCGGTGAATGCCTATCCACAGATTTCGGTGTGCTGTTCTCTGTCCACACCCCCTGCCCGACGACGCAACGGGGAATGTCAGTGCCCCCGGTTAGTGTGGATTGCATCGGAAATGGTGAGGGTTCACCGGTTCTGAGGCAGCAGGGGTATTCCTGACGAGCGGAGACGGGGGTGTGAGATGACCTTTGAAGAGGACGAGCGCGCTTCGTCGCAGCCGCCCGCACCCATACCGCCGGCCGCCCAGCCGCTCTTGCCCACACCTACGCCCGTGCCGACACCCGCGCCGCCGCGCTCGTCCGCGCCGCTGGCGTCGTTGTCGTTGGCGGAGCGGGCAGCGGCGATCCGGGAGCACGTGGACGCGTTGGCCGCGGTGTCGCCGCGGGATCTGGACGGGGCGGGGGCGTTGGAGTTGTTCGACGTGGTGTTTGAGCTGTCGGACCGGTTGCAGGCCATCGCCACCCGCGCGCTGCCGGTGGTGGAGTGCGAGGTGCCGTGGAACGTCAACGGTGCGCGTACGTTCCCGACCTGGTTGGCGCGGCGGGCGCACCTGACCTATGCGAAGGCCAAGCGGATGACTCGCCTGGCCCACGCGTTGCGGGACGAGCTGCCGTTGACTGCCGCGGCGGTGGTCACTGGGGGCGAGGGTCGAGTGAGCGTGGAGCAGGCCGAGATCCTGACCACGGCCGCGGCGACCAGCGAGGTGCGCCGGGCGGTGTTGGCGGACCCGCACGCCCCGGTGGGGGAACGGTTCCTGCTGAACCAGACCGCGCAGGTCAGCGCGGACACGTTGCGCATGCTCGCCCGCCGCTGGGCCGCGGCGGCGGACCCGGAAGCGGACGAGCGGGGGTACACCGGCGCCACCGAGCGGGAGTTCTTCGACATCTCCGCGACCACCGGTGGGTGCCACCTGTCGGGCTTCCTCACCACTGAGCACGGCCAAGGGCTCCTGGTCGCCCTGCAGGCCGTGCCGGCCGCCGGGGATGACCGGACCGCGTCGCAGCGTCGGGCGGGGGCGTTGTCGGACCTGGCCCGGCTCACGTTGGACCAGGGCCTGACCGGCAAGCACGCGTCAGTGCGCCCGCACATCAGCGTGCTGGTGGACTACCCGACCCTGATCGCCATGACCACCCGCGCCGGGGTGACCCACCTGCTCGACCCGTCCCTGCACCCCACCGACTGCGACCGGGTGGACCCGGCCCTGCTGATCGGCTCCCCACCCGTCGGCGGGCTGCTCAACCCCGCACCGCTGGTCCCGCAGGTGCTTCGCCCGGCAGTGTTCGAGGACGGGCAGCCCGTCTCACGTCCGGTGCTAGACAAATTGATGTGTGACGCGGAGATCAGCCGGTTCATGTTCAGCCCGGACTCACAGCTCATCAATATCGGCCGATCCAAACGCACCTTCACCGGCCAATTACGTCGCGCGATCATCGCCCGCGACAAACACTGCCAATACCCCGGTTGCACCGCGCCACCGCGCATGTGTGAATGCCACCACGCCATCCAATGGTTCCGTGACCACGGTGACACCGATGCCACCACCGGGGTGCTGTTGTGCTGGCACCACCACGACCACACCCACGACCACGGCATCGAGATCACCTGGACACCTCACGGCTGGCAATTCACCGACCGCCACGGCACCGTGATCCGCCGTTGACCCGACGCGACCGCTGACCTAAGAGAAACCGGCGCAGTTTCTCAGCCGGCCCAGGAGACCAACCGCCGCAGGAGATCAACCGCCGCAGGAGCGGCTCGGCTCGCTCAGGCGGGTCGCGCCGCTGCCGCGGCGCGGGCGGCAGCGGGCAGGGCCGAGATGATCCGGTCGACCGCGGTGTCGTCGTGCGCGGCGGAGACGAACCACGCTTCGAAGACCGACGGCGGCAGGTTGACTCCCTGGGCGAGCATCGCGTGGAAGAACGGCGCGTGCCGAAAGACGTCCTGGGCCTGGGCCGCGGCGAAGTCGGGCACGCCGGTCGCGGCGGCGTCGGACCCGAAGAAGACGCTGAACAGGTTCCCGGCGCGCTGGATCCGGTGCGCCACACCCTCGGCCGCCAGTGCGGCCGAGACCGCCTGGCCGAGCCGCAGTGCGACGTCGTCCAGGCGGGCGTAGACGCTCGCATCGGCCGCGCGGAGCGTGGCCAGGCCCGCGGCGGTGGCGACGGGGTTCCCGGAGAGCGTGCCCGCCTGGTAGACGGGGCCGAGGGGCGCGAGGCGCTCCATCAGCGCGGCCGGACCGGCGATCGCGGCGACGGGCAGCCCGCCGCCGACGACCTTGCCGAACGTGAAGAGGTCCGGCGCCCAGCCTTCGACCGCGCCCTCGAGGCCCCACCAGCCCGCGGGACCGACGCGGAACCCGGTGAGCACCTCGTCCTGGATGAGCAGCGCGCCGTGCGCGCGGGTGATCCGGGACAGCCCCGCGTTGAACCCCGGCAGCGGCGGGACCACGCCCATGTTCGCCGGGGAGGCCTCGATGATGATCGCCGCGATCTGGTCCCCGCGCTCGGCGAACGCCGCCTCGACCGCGGCGAGGTCGTTGTACGGCAGCACGATCGTCTCGGCCGCAGTGGCGGCGGTGACCCCGGCGGAGCCCGGCAGGGCGAGCGTTGCGACGCCCGAACCCGCCGCCGCGAGCAGCGAGTCGACGTGCCCGTGGTAGCAGCCGGCGAACTTCACGATGAGGTCGCGACCGGTCACGCCGCGCGCGAGCCGGACCGCCGTCATGGTCGCCTCGGTGCCGGTCGACACCAGGCGGACCCGCTCCGCGGCGGGTACGCGCCGCAAGATCTCCTCGGCAAGGTCGGTTTCACCGGGCGTCGGCGCACCGAACGACAGCCCACGTGCGGCGGCCTGCTGGACGGCCTCGACGACGGCCGGGTGCGCGTGCCCGAGGATCATCGGGCCCCAGGAACAGACGAGGTCGACGTACTCACGCCCGTCGGCGTCGGTGATGTACGGCCCGCGCGCCGAGACGATGAACCGCGGCGTGCCGCCGACGGAGCCGTACCCGCGCACGGGCGAGTTCACTCCGCCGGGCAGAGCGGCCCGGGCGCGCGCGAACTGCGCGGCCGAGCGGGGGGCGGCGTCGGACAGGGTCGTGGTCTTCTCGGTCATCGGGTGCTCCCGGTCGGTTCGGTCAGCCAGAGCGCAAGCTCGGTGGCCCAGTAGGTGAGGATCAGCTCGGCGCCCGCGCGGCGGATGCTCAGCACGGACTCCTCGATGGCCCGGCGGCGGTCGATCCAGCCGTTCGCGGCGGCGGCCTCGATCATCGCGTACTCGCCGGAGACCTGGTAGGCCGCGACGGGTACCGGGCTGGTTGCGGCGACGTCGGCCAGCACGTCGAGGTAGGCCAGTGCGGGCTTGACCATGACGAGGTCGGCGCCCTCGGCGAGGTCCGCGGCGACCTCGCGGGCTGCCTCGCGGCGGTTGGCCGGGTCCATCTGGTAGGTCCGGCGGTCGCCCTCGAGCGTCGACTCGACGGCGTCGCGGAACGGGCCGTAGAACGCGGAGGCGTACTTCGCCGCGTAGGCGAGCACCAGCACGTCGGTGAACCCGGCGTCGTCGAGCGCGTCGCGTACGCGCGCGACCTGGTGGTCCATCATCCCGCTGGGGGCGACGAGGTCGGCTCCCGCGCGAGCCTGCACGACCGCCATCTCGGCGTACCGGTCCAGGGTCGCGTCGTTGTCGACGACCACCTCGCCATCCGGGCCGGCCCGCAGCACGCCGCAGTGGCCGTGGTCGGTGAACTCGTCCAGGCAGAGGTCGGCCATCACGACGAGGCGACCCTCGGCCGCGGCGACCGCGTCGGCGATCGCGAGGTTGAGGATGCCGTGCGGGTCGGTGGCGCCGGTCCCGGTGGCGTCGCGTACGAGCGGGACGCCGAAGAGCATCACGCCCGCGAGACCCGCGTCGGCCGCCTGCACGACGGCGGCCCGCAGGCTCGCCCGGGTGTGCTGGACGACGCCCGGCATCGAGGCGATCGGCGTCGGGGCGGCGAGGCCCTCCTTGATGAACAGGGGCAGCACGAGGTCCTCGGGGCGCACGCGCGTCTCGCTGACCATGCGCCGCACCGCGGCGTTCGCGCGCAGCCGGCGGGGGCGGTGGCGCTGGTCCGGGATGGTGGGGTTCACGAGTTTCACCTGAGGATCTGTCGAGGGGGTCGAGCGGGGGGCGGCGTCGCGTGGCGCCGGTGCCGCGTTCGGTGGCGGTCCGGTGGCGGGCCGTTCGGGCATCGCGGGATCGAGGACCGCTGCTCTTGGCTCGGCCGGTGCGAGCCCGGTCGACGCGGTCGCGATCCCCGGGTTCGCGATATCCGGGGTAGCGGCGTCCGGCTCGGTTCGCGCTCCGGGCCCATGGGCCCCGCTGGCGGCGTTGGCCCCGCTCGCGGCGCCGGTACCGATCATGACGGCGCTGACCAGGGCCGCGATGACGGCGTCGGGCACGGGACGGTCGGCGACCACCCCGACGGGCAGGCCGAGGTCAGCGGCCACCTCGGCGGTGCGGGGTCCGATCGAGCAGACGACGGTGGACCGCGGCAGCCGGACCTGCTGGACGAGGCGTCGCGCGACGCTGCCCGAGGTCAGCACGACGGCGCCGATCCGCCCGGCGGCGAGATCGCCGATGACCTCGGGCGGCAGCGCGGGGGCCGGGCGGTTCGTGTAGGCGACGACGGTGTGCGGGTGCCACCCGCGCTCGGTCAGGCCGGCGGCGAGAGTCGGCTCGGCGAGGTCGCTCTGCGGTACGAGCACGTGCGCGCCGGGCGTCGTGGGCGGCCACTCAGCGAGCATCCCGCGGGCGGACTGCAGTGCGGCCGGTACGAAGTCGGCTCGGATCAGCGCCCGCGCCAGCGCGGCGGCGGTCGCATCCCCGACGGCGGCGACCTGCGTGCTCCCGGGACGTGCGGCGCGGCCGGCAGCGAGCAGGTCGGCGAGCGTGTGCCCGGCGCGCAGCGCGGCGGCCTCGAGGCTGTCGACGGTGAACCCGCTGGTCACCGCGAGCCAGTCGAAACCCCCGGCGGCCAGCCGGGCGACGGCGTCGTCCATCTCGATGGGGTCGATCGGGCGCGCGATGGTGACGAGGGGCGCGGCGACGGGATCGGCGCCCGCGGCCCGCAGCGCGTCGAGCAGGGGACCGGCACGGTCGGGCGACCGGGGCACGAGGACGCGCAGCCCGGCCAGCGGCAGCCCGGCCAGCGACCTGCCGGCCTGCGAACTCCCGGCCCGCGAACTCCCGGCCCGCGAACCCCCGGTGGGCATGCTCATCGGGCCGGTCCGAGCTCGGCGAGCTCGCCGGCGCCGTCCGCCAGCAGCTCGTCGGCCAGGTCGATCCCGAGCTGCCGGGCGGCGGCGACCGCCGTCCGGGCCGGGTCGACAGCCGGCGTCGCACCGGGGGCGAGGACGGACAGCAGGGTCGTGCGGGTGCGGCGCAGCTGCGCGCTGCCATCCGGGCGGGCCACGACGGCGTCCAGCGTCAGGTGGTCGCCCGTGAGGGTCGAGTGCGTGCCGACCGGCGCCGCGCAGCCGGCCTCGAGCCGGGCGAGCAGCGCCCGCTCGGCGGTGACGGCGAGGCGGCTCGGTGTGTGGTCCAGGGCGGCGAGGGCGATCGCGAAGGGCGAGTCGACGTCGGCCACGTCGGCGGCGCGGGCCTCGACGGCGAGGGCCCCCTGGCCGGGGGAGGGGGCCATCAGCGCCGGGTCGAGCAGCTCGGTGACGGCGTCGAGCCGGCCCAGGCGGGCCAGCCCGGCCGCGGCGAGCACGACGGCGTCCAGGTCGCCCGGGGCGACCCGGTGCAGCCGGGTGTCGACGTTGCCGCGGATCTCGATGACGTCCAGGTCCGGCCGGGCCAGCAGGAGCTGGGCCGCGCGCCGGGGCGACCCGGTGCCGACTCGGGCGCCGGCCGGCAGCTCCGCGAGGGAGAGCCCGTCACGCGCGCACAGGGCGTCGCGCGGGTCCTCGCGCAGCGGGATCGCGGCGATGACGAGCCCGTCGGACGTGGCGGTGGGGAGGTCCTTGAGCGAGTGCACCGCGACGTCGCAGCGCCCGTCGAGCAGCGCGTCGCGCAGCGCCGTGACGAACACGCCCGTCCCGCCCAGGTTGACCAGCGACCCGGTGAGGCGGTCGCCCTCGGTCGAGATCCGGACCAGCTCGACGTCGAGCTCGGTCGCGGCGGCGAGCTCGTGGGCGACCATGCGGGTCTGGGTCAGGGCGAGCGCGCTGGCCCGCGTGCCGACCTTGATGGCGGGCCGAGCAAGGGAGGGCATGGGCGTCAGTCTGCGCGTTCGCTGCGACGATGTCGAAATGCTGGCTCCCCGGGTCGGTGCGATCTGACAATGTGTCAGGTCATTCGGTGGCGGTGTCTCGCGGGTCACAATGATTCTTCACAGCCAATTCACCGGGTCTTTGATGACAATGTGTCAGGAAAGGCGTTCCGGTCGAACTCGGCCCTATCGCCGCACGGGTGTCGGCGCGTGGGACCCGGCCACGCGTGCCTGCGCGACGACGGCTGCCAGCCCGTTCCCCGCGACCCACGACCCGCACACGGTCAGCCCGGGCAGCACGGCAGCACCGTCGAGCGCGGCGGCGACCGCAGCCCGGTGCGCGGGGCTCGGCTTGGGCAGGGACTGCGACCAGCGCACGCGGGCCGAGGCCACCACCTGCGACGCATCGAGGCCCACCCCGAGCAACGTCGAGGCGTCACGCAGCGCGACCGCCGTGAGGTCGGCCAGCGACAGCCCGGCGATGTCGGGCGCAGCTGGATCGGTGCTGCGCGGTCCGGCCGGCTGACCGTAGGACAGGCGCACGACGTGCCGGCCCGGCCCGGCCGCCGCCGCGAGCCACGCCCACTTCGCGGTGGCGTGCGTGAGCGCCTTCGCCCGGATCCCGCTCACCCCGGGGGCGACGAGCACACCGGTGCCGCGCGGGGCGGCGTCGAGCACGGGGGCGTCGAGCACGAGCGTGGCGAGCACGACGTCGGCTCCCTGCTCCGGTCGGGTCCGTGCCAGCGCCGGGACGTGCGGCGTGAGCAGTGCCGCCGCCGCCGGTCCGGGCAGTGCCAGCACGAGGCGGCGCGTGCGCAGCACCCGCTCGGGCGAGCCGGCCACCCCGGGGCGCGGGGCGACGGCGGCCACGGTCACGACCCACTCGGGTGCGGTCGTTGGGGGCTCGGTCGCGGCGGGCCCGGTGTGGTCAGGCTCGGTCTCGTCAGATCCGGCGCGAGCGATGGCGGTGACCTGGGTCCAGGTCTCGATCTGCCCGCCGCGGGCCCGGACGTCGTCGGCCAGCGCGTCGATGATCGTGTGCATCCCGCCGGTCAGCCCGGCGACCGCCGAGCCCGCGGGCACCAGCGCACGCATCGACGCGACGGCAGTGCCGAGCGACCCGCGGGCGGCGAGCGCCGCGCGTAGCCCCGGCGCCACCGTGTCCAGGTCCAGCTCGCTCGGGTCGGCCGCGTGCACGCCGCTGACCACGGGCATCACGAGCCGGTCGAGCACCCGTCGGCCCATCCGGCGCGCAACGAGCGCACCGAGGCTGGCCGGGGTCCCGTCGCTGGTCACCGTGCCGAAGGAGGCCGGCAGCCAGCGGTCGGCGCTCGCCCGCAGGGAGCCGAGCAGGCCGATCGTGCTCCGGACGTCCGGGGCCCACGGGTGGGCCGGGATGCCGAGGATGCCGGTCCGCGGCAGGGTCCCGGCGCCGGTCGGCAGCTGCACCCAGGCGCCCCGGCCCACGGGCGCCTCGATGGCCGACCCGAGCCCGAGCTCGGTCGCGAGCGCGGCGACGATCCCGTCCCGGGTCGCGAACGAGTCGGCCCCGGCGTCGAGCTCGATCCCGGCGACGGTGTGCCGCCCCACGGCCCCGCCGGGCGCCGCCCATGCCTCGAGCACGGTCGGCCGCAGCCCGCCCGACGCGAGCTCGCGCGCCGCCACGAGCCCCGCGATCCCCCCGCCGACGACGATCGCGTCGACCAGCTCGGAATCAGGGAGCAGGGGAGGGGTCGTGGGCATGTCAGTTGCTCCAGCCGTGGACCAGGTCGACGACGCGCGTGAGTACGGTCGGGTCGGTCGTCGGCGGCACGCCGTGCCCGAGGTTGAGCACGTGCGACGGCGCCTGCGTGCCGCGTTCGACGACGTCGCGGACGTGCGCCTCGAGCACCGGCCACGGCGCGGCGAGCATCGCGGGGTCGAGGTTGCCCTGCAGCGGCACAATCCCGCCCAGCAGGCGGTTCGCCTGGTCGAGCGGGGTGCGGTAGTCGACCCCGATGACGTCCGCCCCGACGTCGCGCATCGCGGTGAGCAGGTGCTCGGTGCCCGTACCGAAGTGCACGATCTTCACGTCCAGGTCCGCGACGTACGCCAGCGCCCGGGCGCTGGCCGGGGCGGCGTGCGCGGCGTAGTCCGCGCGCGACAGCGACCCCGCCCACGAGTCGAACAGCTGCACCGCGCTGGCCCCGGCCAGCACCTGCGCGCGCAGGAACGCGCCGGTGACATCGGCGGCCCACCGCGTCAGGGCGGTCCAGGTCTCCGGGTCGGCGTGCATGAGCGTTCGCGCGGCCAGGTGGTCGCGCGAGGGCCCGCCCTCGACGAGGTAGGCGGCCAGCGTGAACGGCGCGCCGGCGAAGCCGATCAGCGGCGTCCGGTCGAGCTCGGCGACCGCGAGGGCGACCCCCGCGGTGATCGGGGCGAGCGCCTCGGGGCTGAGCGGCCCCGCCTGGGCCAGCCGGGCGACGTCGTCGGCCGTGCGCACCGGCGAGCCCAGCACGGGGCCGACGCCGGGCACGATGTCGACGTCGACCCCGGCCAGGCGCAGCGGGATGACGATGTCGCTGAAGAAGATCGCCGCGTCGACGCCGTGCCGACGCACGGGCTGCAGCGTGAGCTCGCTCGACAGCTCGGGGCTCAGGCAGGCCTCGAGCATCGCGCTGCCCTCGCGCGCGGCGCGGTACTCGGGCAGCGAGCGCCCGGCCTGGCGCATGAACCACACCGGGAGCCGGTCCGGGCGGTCACCGGAAAAAGCGCGGATCACGGCGGAATCAGCAGTACGACCGTCGCGGAGCGGGTGCGTTGCAGGAAGCGTCACAGGAAGGGTCACAGGCCAATTGTGCCCACCATTGTCGAGGTTGGTTAATATCAGTGTGCTGTGGTGCTGATGTCATTGATCGCCAGTCACCGTGACCTCGACCTCGACCTGCTCGAACGGCTCTCTGCCGGCGCGCACTCGGTGGGCCAGACTGTCGCGGCGATGGGTGCTGCCCCGACGGGCCCGATCGGCGCCCTCGTGCTCGCGACCTGCAACCGGTTCGAGGTCTACCTGGAGCTGCGTCCCGGCCAGGACCCGCGCGCGGTCGTCGCCGCGACGACGTCGGTCATCGCCGCCGCGACCGGCCTCGCGGCCGACGACGTCGCGTCGAACCTGCGGGTGCTGCGGGGCCGAGAGGTGCCCGCCCACCTGTTCTCGGTCACCGCGGGCCTCGACTCCATGGTCGTGGGCGAGCGCGAGATCTCCGGCCAGGTCCGTCGGGCGCTGGCGTCGGCGCGGGTCGCCGGCACGACGTCGTCCGGGCTCGAGCGGTTGTTCCAGAGCGCCGCGCGCGCCTCGCGGGACGTGGGGGCGCGGACCGGCCTCGGCGCGGCCGGGCGGTCGGTGGTCGGGGTGGCGCTCGACCTGGCCGAGGCCGACCTGCCAGCCTGGCGGCGCACCCGGGTCGTGCTCATCGGGACGGGTTCGTACGCCGGGGCGAGCGTGGCCGCGCTGCACCGACGCGGCTGCCGCGACCTCCACGTCTTCTCGCCGTCGGGCCGGGCGCCCGGGTTCGCGCGCGACCGGGATGCCCAGGCCGTCCCCGACGACGGGCTGGAGGAGGCCCTGAGGTCCGCCGACCTCGTCGTCGCGTGCAGCGGTGCCGTGGGTGGCGTGGTCGACGCCGCGACCGTGGCGCGCGCCCTCGCGGCGAGCGGTCACCCCCGCGTGGTCGTGGACCTGGCCCTGCGGCACGACGTCGACCCGGCGGTCGGCGCGCTGCCCGGGGTGCGCCTGATCGACCTCGCCACAGTCCGGGACCAGGCCCCGGTCGGGTACGGCGAGCCCGTCGAGCGCGCGCGCCGGCTGGTGGCCGCCGCGACCGAGAACTTCGAGGCCGCGCACCGGGCGCTCGAGCGGGACGCGCAGGTCGTCGCCGAGCGGCGCCGCGTGCTGGGGCCGCTCGAGGCCGAGGCGGCGCGGCTCCGTGCCGGGTCCGAGCCGGAGGTCGTCGGTCGCCCGGTCCGTGCCCTGCGGCGCCGGACGCGCGCGCTGCTGCACGGTCCGACCGTGCGAGCGCGCGAGGCCGCTCTTTCCGGGGACGACGACGCCTTCGCCGTCGCGCTCACCGAGCTCGCGGCCATCCCCGCGCCGAGGGTCCCGCACTGAGCTCAGCTCTGGTTTGAGCATTGCTCAGCGGTCGGGCGGACCGACCATGATCTCGGGATCGAGCGGCATGCTCTGCGCGACCAGCCCGGTCAGCTCGGCCACCGGGACGATCGCCTCGTCGAGCCCGGGCTCGACGCAGGTCATGGCCAGCTCGCGGGCGAGCAGGCCGTCGTCCGTGAGGGCCGAGATCCGCGCGATCATGTCGCGCTGGCTGTCCATCCACTGGTCCACCATCCGGACCGCCAGGCCCTGCCAGTGCGCGACCACGTTCAGCTCGAACAGCTCCGTGACGTCCTCGCGCGGCACCACGCGTCGCCAGCGGCCGTTGGGGGTCGGGACGAATCCGCCCTCCACGAGCGGCGGACTGTCCAGGGCGAGGACGACCGACCGGCCGTCCTCGATGAGGTCGGCCTCCACGTAGCTGCCGTGCCACCGCGCCACGGGGCCGACGCACCGGGACAGGGGCGCGATGCTGGGCCGGGGGGCCGCGGTGTGGCTCACGTCCCAGCCGGTGCCGACGTCGCCGTACCGCGCCAGCAGCGCGCTCGACCCGTCGTCGAACATGCGCACAAGCTCGGCCCCCGGGGTCAGACGCGAGTGGCGCAGCCACCACTGCGGGACCGGGGCGTCACGTGCGCCGTCGAGGTAGTGGAACTGCGGCGACGACTCGAAGCGCAGCACGTCGAGCCAGGGCGCGTCCGCGCGGAACGAGAACCGGGGACCGTCCAGGCCGTGCGCGGCGATCAGCTGCGGCGGGCGGGTGGCGAGCGCGACCTCCGCCGCCCGCACCACGTAGCCGGCGACCCGGTCGTGCCCGTCCACCAGGTACCCGTGGGTCAGCTCGGACGTGACCACCTTCTGCAGGAGCATGGAAAGAAACGACCTCAACTGACTAAAGGGATGATCAGTACGAGCCTCGCAGACCCGAGCCGCTCCCGCAGCGATAACGCCTCCGGCGAGGGGGTGATAGCGCGCGCCGGGTGGTCCGTCAGTCGTCGAGGTGGTCGACCAGGTCGGCCGCGAGGCCGGTGTAGGAGGCCGGCGTCATCCCGGCGAGGCGCGCGGCGACGTCGTCGGGCAGGCCGAGGCCGCCGATGAACTCGCGCATGTCCGCCCCCGTGAGCCGCTTGCCGCGGGTGAGCTCCTTGAGCCGCTCGTACGGGTTCTCCATGCCGGTCACCCCGGCGACGGACGCGGCCCGCATCGCCGACTGGACCGGCTCGCCGAGCACCTCCCAGTTGGCGTCGAGGTCGCGCGCCAGGAGGTCGTGGTCGACGTGGAGCGCCCCGAGGCCACGACGCAGATTGTCGATCGCGAGGAGCGAGTGGCCGAACGCCGGGCCGATGTTGCGCTGCGTGGTGGAGTCGGTGAGGTCGCGCTGCAGGCGGCTCGTCACGAGCGTCGCCGCGAGGGTGTCGAGCAGCGCGCAGGACAGCTCGAGGTTGGCCTCGGCGTTCTCGAACCGGATCGGGTTGACCTTGTGCGGCATGGTCGAGGACCCGGTCGCGCCGGGCACGGGCACCTGGATGAACACGCCCATCGAGATGTAGGTCCACAGGTCGGTCGCGAGGTTGTGGAGCACCCGGTTGAACCGCGCGAGGTCGCTGTAGAGCTCGGCCTGCCAGTCGTGCGACTCGATCTGCGTGGTCAGCGGGTTCCAGGTCAGGCCGAGGTGCTCGACGAACGTGCGCGAGACCTGCTGCCAGTCGGCGCCCGGGACCGCCGCGACGTGCGCGCCGTAGGTCCCGGTCGCGCCGTTGAGCTTTCCGAGGTACTCCGCCGCCTCGATCCGGCGCAGCTGGCGGGTCAGGCGGTGCGCCAGGACGGCGAGCTCCTTGCCGAGCGTGGTGGGCGTCGCGGGCTGGCCGTGCGTGCGGGCGAGCATGGCCGTGTCCCGGTGCTCGCGCGCCAGGTCGGCGATCTGCGCGACCAGGGCCCGCGCGGCCGGCAGCCACACGTCCTGCACCGCGCCGCGCACCATCAGCGCGTACGAGAGGTTGTTGATGTCCTCGCTGGTGCAGGCGAAGTGCACCAGCTCGCCGACGCTGGGCAGCACGGTGTCGGCGCCGAGCGTGGCCGGCGCGGCGGCGAGGCGCGCCTTGAGGAAGTACTCGACGGCCTTGACGTCGTGCACGGTGACGCGCTCGATCGCGCCGAGCTCGGCGATCTGCTCGGCCCCGAACGTCGTGACGACGTCGCGCAGGTACGCCTGCTCGTGCGCCGCCAGGGTCGGTGCACCGGGCACGACCTGGCCGGACGTGAGGTGGATCAGCCACTCGACCTCGACGTGCACGCGCTCGCGGTTGAGCGCGGCCTCGCTGAGGTGGTCGACGAGCGGGGCGACGGCGCCGCGGTACCGGCCGTCGAGCGGCCCGAGTGCGATCGCAGGCACGACGTCGGCGAGCGTCACCCGGGTGGGGGCGGCGGGCTGGGCGGGCTGGGCGGGCGAGGCGTTGGCAGGCACGGCGCACATCGTCCCACGCGGGCGTGACGAGGTCGTGCCCGGCTCACGCCGTGGCTCAGCGGGCTGTGGTTCAGCGGGCTGTGGTTCAGCGGGCTGCGGTTCAGCGGGCTGCGGCGAGGCGACGCCGGAGCCCGGCCCGGACGTCCGGCCACTCGGACGGGATCACTGAGAAGACGACCGTGTCCCGCAGCGACCCGTCCGCCAGCACGGCGTGGTTGCGCAGGATGCCGTCCTGCTGGGCGCCGAGGCGGGCGATGGCGGCGCGGGACTGGAGGTTCAGCACGTGGGTGCGCAGCTCGACGGCGATGCAGCCGAGCTCGTCGAAGGCGTGCGACAGCAGCAGCAGCTTGCTCTCGGTGTTGGTGCCCGTGCGCTGGGCCAATCGGGCGTTCCAGGTGGACCCGATCTCGACGCGCCGGTTGACCGCGTCGACGTTCATGTACGTCGTCATCCCGATGATCTGGCCGGTCACGGCCCGCCGGGCGGTGAACGGCAGCATCGTGCCGGCGTCCTGCAGGGCGAGCCGACGGTCGATCTCGGCGCGCATGCCGTCCGGGCGTGGGACCGAGGTGTACGGCAGGTCCCAGAGCTCGCCGTCGCGGACCGCCTCGACCAGGCCGTCGTGATGGTCGGAGGACAGGGGTTCCAGCCGGACCAGGTCCCCGACGAGGGTCACCGGCCGCAGGAACGTCACGCGTCCGCCCGCCGTGCGCGCCGAACTTCGGACGGTGTCACGTCGGGGGTCCTTCGTCGCCGGTGCCATCAGGGAGAGCTGACCGTATCCCGCGGTCGGGTGTCGGGCGGGTCAATAGCATGGGCGCGAGAGGTCGAGCGGCGCTCGGGGAGGACGACGGTGGGCAAGCGTCAGGACGACAGGCTGCGCGCGATGTACGTGGGCGGTCAGGGCAACGTGACCGCACGCCGGTATGCGCGCTTCTGGAGCACGGCCATGGGCCTGGGGCTGCTGCCCCGACGCTGGGTCCGCCTCGAGGTGACCGGTCGCAAGAGCGGTCGGGTGACCCGGTTCCCCGTCGGTATGGCGGACGTCCGGGGCCAGTGGTACATCGTCTCGATGCTAGGGGAGTGCAACTGGGTGGCGAACGTGCGCGCCGCCGGCGGCGCCGCGACGCTGTACCGGCGTCGGTCACGCCCGGTTCGGCTCGTCGAGGTGCCGGTGAGCGAGCGCGCGGCGGTGATCAAGCGGTATGTCGAGAAGGCCCCGGGAGGTCGGCCGCACATCCCGGTCGACCGGCGCGAGCCGGTCGAGGCGTTCGAGGCGATCGCCGCGGACTACCCGGTGTTTCGGGTGGAGCAGGCCGCGTCGGCGGCCCGCTGACCGGTCTGCTGGACTGCTGACCCGCTGACCCGCTGACCCGCTGACCCGCTGGCTACGCCGCGATGGTCTCCGGCAGGGTGGCGGTCCGGGGTGCGCGGCGGGAGGTCTCGGCCAGCGCGACCCCACCGAGCACGACGACGCCGCCCACGAGCTGGACCACCGTCATCGCCTCGCCGAGCACGGCCCACGCGGCGGCCGACGCCACGACCGGCTCGATCATGCCGATGAGCCCGGCGCGCGCGGCGCCGATCACCTTCAGCCCGGCGAGCACGAGCGTGTACGGCACCACGGTCCCGAGCACGATCACCCAGGTGACCAGCACCCACAGCGGTGCGGTCGCGCCGGCCAGGGCGCCGGGCAGGGCGACGTCGTCGGCCAGGAGCCCGGGCTGGAACGTCCACAGCGGCTGCACGACCAACCAGAACGCCCCCGCGAACGCGAGCGACCACGCCTGCGTCGAGAGCGGGTCGCGGTGGGCGACGAGCCGCTCGCCGAGGAGGTAGTAGGTGGCCAGGCACAGCGCGGCCCCGCCCGCGGCCGCGAGCCCGATCGCGTCGAGCTCGATCCCGCGTCGCACCTGGGCCACGAGCGTGAGGCCGACCAGGCAGGCGGCCAGCGCCCACCAGACGCGGGCGCGCACCTGTTCGCCGAGCACGAACCGTGCCCAGAGCGCGACCAGCAACGGCGCGGTGTACTCGATCAGCAGCGCGAGCCCGACGGGCAGCCGCGAGATCGCCACCAGGTAGAACCACTGCACCAGCGCCATGCCGACGATGCCGAGCACCGCCATCACGAGGATCTCGTTCGCGCGCAGCCGCATCTGCCGCCGGATCGTGAGCAGCGCGACGGTCACCAGGACGACGGCCGACCCGACCGACCGCAGCTCGACGAGGCGCGTGGGGCTGAGCCCGGCCTGCATCGCGAGCTTGGCGACGGTGCCATTGACGGCGAACAGCACCGAGGCGATGGCGACCGCGAGCACTCCGAACGGGGCTGACCTGGGCACGCAGGCGAGATTAGCCGCGGCCAGGGGTGTCCGGGGGGCGAAACTCACGGGCTGGACGGCCGTGCCGGCGGACGACCGCCCCGCCCCCAGGCCCCGACGGCACCGCGGACCCCACCGGGACCCGTCGGCCGGCTTCGCGCAGGCGGTTCGGCTGCCTAGCGTCGGGTGCCATGACGGGAGACCTGGTGGGGCAGACCGGCCTGGGCAGACGTGGCGGCCTGGGCAGGATCGGCTGGCTCGGCGAGCTGGGGGGAACAGGCGGCGCGGCAGCGCGTGAGCTCGCCGCGGCCGCCGACTCGATCGACCTCGCGGTGCGTGGCCTGGCCGCCGCCGACGACGTCACCTGGACCTCCGCGGCGGCGACCGGGTACCGCGCGGTCCTCGCGCAGGGGACCGCGGGGTTGCGCGTCGCCGGGTCGCTGCTCGACGACGCCGCCGTCGCGGTGGCCGCGCACGACGCCGCCGTCGGGCAGGTTCGGGCGGCTCGCCTGGAGTCCCTCGCGCGTCGGGCGCTGCTCGCGGGGCTCGGAGCCGGGGAGCCCGGGCCGACCGCGCCGGACCTGCTCGCCGGCGGGTCGGGGCGCGGGCTGTGGTGACCGGGCTGTGCGATCGGGCTCTGCGATCGGGCTGTGGTGACCGCGCTGTGGTGACCGGGCGATGGTGAATGACGCCGCCGGAGCGCGAATCGAGCCGGACCCGTTCCCGGCGCCCGGGGTCGCGCGCGGGATCACGATCCGGGGCGGTGTGGGGGCGACGTTCGTGGACCTCACGGAGCTGCGCCAGGCCGCGCACGCGCTCCGGCTCGCGGCCGAGCGCCTGGACGACGCCGCCGCGCACGTCGCCCGGGCCGGGCGCGAGGTGGCCGACGGCGTGGCCGACGAGGTCCGCACCGGCGCCGCATCGCTCGGCGGGGACCTGTCGGAAGGCGTCGTGAGCGAGGCGCTCGTGACGGCTCGTGCCACCGCCGGCGCCGCGCTGGCCGCTCTCCACCCGCTCCTGGTCGGGTCGGCGTCCCTGTCTGCCGCGGCCGACCGGACCCGTGACCTCGCGCGGGCCCTGCAGGGCGCCGCCGATGTGTACGGGGTGGCGGAGGACCGCGCGCAGGACGCGGTGCGGGCGACCCTGGTCGCCGTCGGCTCGGCGGCCGGCGATGCGCCGCTGGCGACCGGGATCGGGGTCCTCGTGGCGGCGCGGTTCGCGGTGCTCGCGGGGGCGCTGGCCGCCGGGTGGCGGACGATCCACGGGCAGCGGCTGCCGAACCCGAAGGATCTCGTGCTGGCCGTGCCCGCGGAAGCGGCGATGGCGCTGCTCGGGTCGTTCGTGCGGGGGCTCGCGCCAGGGCGCCAGCTCGTCGCCCCGTTGCCCGTCCCGGCCGCTGCCGGGCTCGTCGTCGCCGGGACCGCAGTGGCGTCCGTGGTGGTCCCCGACCTGAGGCCCGGGCGGCTACGGGTCACCGCGCGGCCCGGCGCAACCCGGGGTCCGGCGCCCCGGACGGCCGGCGACGTGCTGCGCGACATCGGGGCGCTCTACCCGGCGCGGGGCGGTGCGCCCGGCACGGTCGGGGTCGAGCGGCTCGAGCGGCCGGACGGGACCCGCGCCTGGGTGGTCGCGATCCCCGGCACGCAGGACGCCACCGGCCTGGGGTGGGGTCGCAACCCGATGGACTCGGGCACCAACCTGGCTCTGATGGCCGGCGCGCGCGACGACGGCACCGAGCTCGTGGTGCGCGCGCTCGAGCAGGCGGGCGTCCGTCCGGGGGAGCCGGTGCTGCTCGCGGGGCACAGCCAGGGCGGCATGGTCGCGATGGCGCTCGCGGGCAGTGCGGCGTTCACCGCGCGATACTCCGTCGCCGCCGTGCTCACCGCCGGGTCGCCGGTCGCCGCCCAGGAGGTGCCTGGCTCCATCCCGGTGCTGCACCTCGAGCACCGTCAGGACCTCGTGCCCGCGCTCGACGGCGCCCCGTCACCGGCGGGCGTGAACCGGACCACCGCGGTCCGCGACCTGCGGGCGTCGTCGGACCCGGTGGACCTGCTCGCGGGGCACGACCCGGGTGCGGCCCACGGCGTCGACACCTACGCGCGGACGGCCGACGCGGTCTCGTCCGCCGGGGCGCCGTCGGTGCGGGCCTGGGAGGCCGCCGCCGGCGCGGTGCTGGGCGACGCCGACCCTTCGGCGGTGCCTGCTGGCGCCGATCACTCGGCCGTGCGCCTGGAGTTCACCGGGACGCGCGTCGAGCTCAGTGCCGGTCGTTCCGCCGCTGGTCGTGCGTCCCGGTGAGCACGCTCAGGGTGAAGCTGACGACAGAGATGATCAGGGCCCCGATCACGGCGGTGCCGAAGCTGTCGACCCGCAGGCCCCAGCTCGCCGACTCGGTGAGCCACGCGGTGAGCATGAGCATCAGCGCATTGACCACGAGCGTGAACAGCCCGAGAGTCAGGATGAACAACGGCAGCGAGATGATCTGCGCGACCGGCTTGACGATCGCGTTGACGATCCCGAACACGAGCGCGATCAGAGCGATGATCCCGATCTGCTGCAGCGTCGTGGTTCCGCCGACGATCTCCAACCCCGACAGCAGCAGTGCTGCGAACCAGATTGCGACGCCGTTGATGACTACCCGCACCAGGAAGCTCATGGCCCGATCCTGCCATCTCGGGTGGGACGCACGCTCCGTGACCCGTGCATCCGGCGGGTGCGCGGGGCTGGCATGCTGAGGGCCGTGTCTCGTCCTCAGGTGCCGCTGCGCGCGGCCGTCGGTGCTCTTCCCGTCTACGTGCCCGGGGGGCGGGTCCCCGTCGGAGCCTCGGCGTTCAAGCTCTCGTCCAACGAGAACCCGTACTCCCCGCTGGGCTCCGTGATCGCCGCGATCGCCGATGGCGCCGCCGACGTGAACCGCTACCCGGACATGTACGCGACCGAGCTCAGCGAGGCGATCGGTGCCTCGCTCGGGGTCCAGCCCGCGGCGGTCGTCGTCGGGAACGGCTCGGTCGCCGTCCTCGGGCACGTGCTCGCGGCCGTGTGCGAGCCGGGCGACGACGTCGTCATCCCGTGGCGCTCGTTCGAGGCGTACCCGATCTTTGTCGCGCTCGCGGGCGCGACCGCGACCGCCGTGCCCCTGGCCGACGGCGGCCGTCTCGACCTGGTCGCGATGGCTGCGGCCGTGACGCCCCGGACGCGCGTGGTGCTCGTGTGCACCCCCAACAACCCCACCGGCCCGGCCGTGCGGGCCGCCGAGCTCGAGGTGTTCCTCGACGCCGTCCCGCGGGACGTGCTGGTGGTGCTCGACGAGGCGTACGTCGAGTTCGTGCGCGACCCGCTCGCCGCCGACGGCCTCACGGTGTTCGGTGCGCACCCGAACGTGGTGCTGCTGCGCACCTTCTCCAAGGCGTACGGGCTCGCCGGGCTACGCGTCGGCTACGCGGTGGCTCGGCCCCGGCTCGCCCGCGGGATCCGGGCGGCCTCGACGCCGTTCGGGGTGTCGCACCTCGCGCAGCTCGCGGCCCTCGCCTCGTTGCGCGCGAAGGACGAGCTCCTCGCGCGGGTCGACACCCTCGTCGCGGAGCGCGAGCGGATGCTCCTCGCGCTGCGTGCCCAGGGGTGGGTGGTCCCGGACAGCGACGCGAACTTCGTCTGGCTGCCGCTCGGCGATCGCGCGGCGGCCTTCGCCGCGGCGTCGGCGCGTTCCGGGGTGCTGGTGCGGCCGTTCGCGGGGGATGGTGTTCGAGTCAGCGTCGGCGAGACCGAGGCGACCGACGACGTGCTCCAGATCACCGCGGACTGGCTGTCGGGCGACCGCTGACCGGCATCGAGCTCGGTCCACCCGTGTGCAATCCGGGCCCGCTCCGTGCTGCTTTGCGCGGATTCGAGCTCGCGTTCGGTACCGTACACATGCCCGACCAGTGGCTTGTACAGGACCTAGGAACACGAGGTTACGGTTCCGTAGCCTACGCTGACGTAGGTTCGAACGGACTGCATGTCGCGCCTCGGCGCCACCCGCGAAGGAGACCCGCGTGAGCCTTACCGGCAACCCGGAGGTCGACACGGTTCAGCTGCTCACCCCGACCGGGGAGCGCGTGGACCACCCGGACTACTCCTCCCGCATCGCCCACCTCGGGCCCGACGCCCTGCGCGGTCTCTATCGCGACATGGTGCTCGTCCGGCGCCTGGACAACGAGGCGACCTCGCTCCAGCGCCAGGGCGAGCTCGCCCTGTGGGCCCAGTGCCTCGGCCAGGAGGCCGCTCAGGTCGGCTCCGGCCGGGCGCTCGCGCCGCACGACTACGCCTTCCCCTCCTACCGTGAGCACGGCGTCGCCTTCACGCGCGGCATCGACCCGACGGACATCCTGCGGCTGTTCCGCGGGGTGGACCACGGCGGCGGCTGGGACCCGACTGAGCACGGCTTCCACCTGTACACGCTGGTCATCGCCGCGCACACCCTGCACGCGACCGGGTACGCGATGGGCGTGCAGCGCGACGGGCTGGTCGGCACCGGTGACCCGGCGCGCGACACCGCCGTCATCACCTACTTCGGCGACGGTGCCACCTCGCAGGGTGACCTCAACGAGTCGCTCGTGTTCGCGGCGGTCAACAACGCCCCGCTCGTGCTGTTCTGCCAGAACAACCAGTGGGCGATCTCCGAGCCGACCACCAAGCAGTCGCGCGTGCCGCTCGTGCGCCGCGGCGAGGGCTTCGGCATCCCGAGCGTGCGGGTCGACGGCAACGACGTGCTCGCGACCTACGCCGTGACGGCCGAGGCGCTCGAGCGCGCGCGTTCCGGCGGTGGCCCGACCTTCATCGAGGCCTTCACCTATCGGATGGGCGCGCACACGACCTCCGACGACCCGACCCGCTACCGGTCCTCCGCCGAGGAGGAGTACTGGCGTCAGCGCGACCCGATCGAGCGGCTGCGGCTGCTGCTGGTCGCCGACGGCGAGCTCCCGGACGCGTTCGTCGACGCGCTCGAGGCGGAAGCCACCACCCTCGGCGAGCGCCTGCGCACCGCCGTGCGCGCCATGCAGGCGCCCGACGTCGCGACGATGTTCGACCACGTCTACGCCAGCCCGCACGCGATCGTCGATGACGAGCGGGCGTGGTTCGCGCAGTACGAAGCGTCCTTCGCGGACGACGCGACCGGCACGACCGACGCGGGGGCCCACCGATGACCGCCGTCGAACGCATGACCTTCGCCAAGGCGATCAACACCGGGCTGCGCCGTGCGCTCGAGACGGACCCGAAGGTCCTGCTCATGGGGGAGGACATCGGCACCCTGGGCGGTGTGTTCCGGGTGACCGACGGGCTGCAGAAGGACTTCGACGCCGACCGCGTGGTCGACACCCCGCTCGCCGAGTCCGGGATCGTCGGCACCTCGATCGGGCTCGCGCTGCGCGGCTACCGGCCCGTCCTCGAGATCCAGTTCGACGGGTTCATCTTCCCCGCGTTCAACCAGATCACCACCCAGCTCGCCAAGATGAGCTACCGCTCGCGCGGCCGGCTGCACGTCCCGGTGGTCATCCGCGTGCCCTTCGGCGGTGGCATCGGCGCCGTCGAGCACCACAGCGAGTCGCCCGAGGCGCTGTTCGCCCACACCCCGGGGCTGCGCGTGATCACGCCGGCCTCGCCGAACGACGCGTTCGTGATGATCCAGCAGGCCATCGCCTCACCCGACCCGGTGATGTTCTTCGAGCCCAAGGGCCGGTACTGGGACAAGGGCGATGTCGATGTCTCGGTGACCGTCACAGCGGCCGATGTCACAGCGGCCGACGGCGCGTCGTCCGCAGGCGGCACTATGGCCCACGGCGGGGTCCTGGCGATGGACTCCGCCAGGGTCGCCCGCCAGGGTACGGACGTCACGATCGCCGCCTACGGCGCCACGGTGGCCACCGCGCTCAAGGCCGCAGAGGCGGCCGCGGCCGAGGGCATCAGCATCGAGGTCGTCGACCTGCGCTCGATCTCCCCGCTGGACACCGAGACCCTGGTGACGTCCGTACGCAAGACCCACCGGTGCGTCGTCGTGCACGAGGCCCCGGTGTTCTACGGCGCGGGCGGCGAGATCGCGGCCCGGGTCACGGAAGCCTGCTTCTACGAGCTCGAGGCCCCGGTCCTGCGTGTCGGCGGCTTCCACACCCCCTACCCGGTCAACAAGCTGGAGCAGTCCTACCTCCCCAACCTGGACCGCATCCTCAACGCAGTAACCCACTCCCTTACGTACTAACTCCCCACCCATCTCCACCCCCACCCCCGCCCCGCGAACTCGGAGGTTTGCGTCGAACTCGGACACTGTGATGTGCGAGTTCGAGTCAAACCTCCGAGTTCGGCGGCTGGTTTCTACCAGGAGGATCTGTGCCTTCCTTTGAGTCATTTCGGATGCCCGACGCCGGTGAGGGACTGACCGAGGCCGAGATCGTTGCCTGGCACGTCGGCGTCGGGGACGCGGTGGTGGTGAACCAGACGATCGTCGAGATCGAGACGGCCAAGTCGATCGTCGACCTGCCGAGCCCCTACACCGGGGTGGTCACGGCGCTGCACGCCGCGGAGGGCGAGACGGTCGAGGTCGGCGTCCCGATCATCACAATCGACGTCGACCCCACCGGCCCGGCAGCGGTCCCGGCGCCGGACACGTCGTCGTCCAACCCTGCGTCGTCCAACCCTGCGTCGTCCAACCCTGCGTCGTCCAACTCCGCGTCGTCCGACACCGCGTCGTCCGACCCCGCTCCAGCCGCAACCGCACCCGCCGACACCGCCGGGGGAGCCGTGCTCGTCGGCTACGGCACCTCGGGCGCGGCCGCCACTCGCCGCCCGCGCCGGGTCTCGTCGGCTGCCGTCGTCGCACCCACGGGGACGACGACGGCGCCGTCGGCACCCCCCGCTTCGTCGGCGACGCCGGCGACGCCGGCCGAGTCATCCTCCGCCTCGCGCGTCCTGGCGAAGCCGCCGGTCCGCAAGCTCGCGCGGGACCTCGGGGTCGACCTCGAGTCGATCGCGCCGACCGGACCGGGCGGGATCGTCACCCGCGAGGACGTCCTGGCGAAGTCGGCCGAGGGCGAGGCCCGCACGCTGTCGACCTACCCGGGCGACGACCAGCCGTGGCTCGCGTCGGGCAAGGTGTCCGCCGGTGGCCGCCAGACCCGTGTCCCGGTGAAGTCGGTCCGCAAGCGCACCGCCGAGGCGATGGTCACGAGCGCGTTCACCGCGCCGCACGTCACCTGCTTCCACACGATCGACGTCACCAAGATGATGAAGCTGGTCGCGCGGCTGCGCACGGACAAGGAGTTCACCGGGGTCCGGGTCACGCCGCTGCTGATCACCGCCAAGGCGATGCTGCTCGCGGTACGCCGCCACCCGGACATCAACGCGAGCTGGGACGACGGCGCGCAGGAGATCGTCTACAAGCACTACGTGAACCTGGGGATCGCCGCCTCGACCCCGCGCGGCCTGGTCGTGCCGAACATCAAGGACGCGCACCGCCTGGGCCTGAAGGAGCTCGCCCAGGAGATCGCGACCCTGACCGCGACCGCCCGCGCGGGGCGGACCACGCCCGCCGACATGAGTGACGGCACGATCACCATCACCAACGTCGGCGTGTTCGGCATCGACACGGGCACCCCGATCCTCAACCCGGGCGAGGCCGCGATCCTGGCGTTCGGCGCCATCCGCGAGCAGCCGTGGGTGCACCACGGCCGGATCAAGAAGCGGTGGGTGACCCAGCTAGCGCTGTCGTTCGACCACCGGCTCGTCGACGGCGCGCTCGGCGCGCTGTTCCTCGCCGACGTCGCTGCCGTCCTCGAAGACCCGTCCCAGGCGCTCGTCTGGGGCTGACCCCGACGGTTCGGTCTGCGCTTCGGTGTCCAGCGCCGCGGCGGCCGCCTCGGCGTCCACCCGGCCCTGGATCCCGGACACGTTGCGCAGCGGCAGCTCGGGCAGGAGCGCCGCGAGCACGATGGCGATCACCATCACCCCGGCGGCGATGAGCAGCACGAGGTCGATCGACTCGGCGAACCCGACCTGGAACGGCCGGGCCAGGCGCGGGTCGAGCGCAGAGATGAACGACGAGTCGTTGAGCATGCTGGGCGAGCCCGACCCGCTCGACAGGATGTCGAGGACCGGCTTGTTCGCCGGGTTGGCCAGCACCGCCGGGTCGGCGAGCGCCGCCTGGAAGTCGGCGGTCGGGGCGATCGTCTTGAACGCGGCGGCGATGTTGTCCCCGACGGTCGAGAACAGGATGGACAGGAACACGGCCGTCCCGAGCGTCCCGCCGACCTGCCGGAAGAACAGGGACGACGACGTCGCCACGCCCATCTCCTTCGCGGGGACGGCGTTCTGCACGGCGAGGATGAGCGGCTGCATGCACAGGCCCAGCCCGAACCCGAAGATCGCCGAGTACACGCCGATCACCACGAGCGAGGTGTCGACCGTCATCCGCGACAGCAGCAGCGCACCGAGGGTGAGCAGCACGGTCCCGATGACGGGGAAGATCTTGTACCGCCCGGTCTTGGACGTGAGCTGCCCGGCGATGATCGATCCGCCCATGATCCCGAAGGTGAGCGGGATCAGGGTCAGGCCGGCCTCGGTCGGGGACATGTTCTTGGCGATCTGCAGGTACAGCGGCAGCGTCGCGAGCACGCCGAACATGCCCAGGCCGATGATCGTGTTGGTGCCCGCGCCGATCGCGAACGTGCGGTTGCGGAACAGGTACAGAGGGAGCAGGGCGTCGGCTCCCGCCGCGCGCTCCGCGAGCAGGAAGAGTGCGATACCGACGACGCCGAGCGTGTAGCACGCGAAGGACCGCGACGAGTCCCAGCCCCACGCGCGCCCCTGCTCGGCCACGAGCAGCAGCGGCACCAGCCCGATGACCAGGGCGAGCGCGCCCTGCCAGTCGATCCGGCGCTTGACCTTGGGAAGCGGCGGCAGGTGCAGGACCCGGGTGATGACGACCAGCCCGATGATCCCGATCGGGATGTTGATGAGGAAGACCCAGCGCCAGCCGGCGATGCCGAGGATGGTCTCCGCGCCCGCGAAGAACCCGCCGATGACCGGTCCGAGCACCGAGGACGTGCCGAACACGGCGAGGAACATGCCCTGGTACCGGGCCCGTTCGCGCGGCGGCACGAGGTCACCGAGGATCGTGATCGCCAGCGACATCAGCCCGCCCGCGCCCAGCCCCTGCACGCCGCGGTAGATCGCGAGCTGGTACATCGAGTCAGCGGTGCCGGACAGCAGCGACCCGATGAGGAAGAGCACGATCGCGAGCAGGTAGAACGGCTTGCGCCCGTAGATGTCGGAGAGCTTGCCGTACAGCGGCGTCGCGATCGTCGAGGTGATGAGGTACGCCGTGGTGACCCAGGCCTGCAGCGACAGGCCGTGCAGGCTGTCGCCGATCGTACGGATCGAGGTCGCGACGATCGTCTGGTCGAGCGCGGCGAGGAACATCCCGATCATCAACCCGCCGAGGATCGTGAGGATCTGGCGGTGGGTGGGCGCACCGATCGGTGTCGCGGTCCGCATCGGACCGGCCTGACTGGTTGCTCTGCGCACGGGGGGCCTCTCGGGTGGTGCCGGGGAACTCGTCGGACGCGTCGTCGGCCCCGCGCGGTGGTCCCCAAGGCGGACCAACCGACCGGTGACGGCGGGACAAATCGTAAGAACGACCTGATCGGCGACACTATTCCGAGCCTCCGACAGCCCCGGTCTCGTCCCTCGCGCAGACCACCGGGCAGGCCCGGGTCGCCTACCCTGGGCGGGTGGAGCACCGGTGGAACCTGCGGCGGCTGCTGGCGCTGATCGGCGCCGCGGTGATCGCCGTCGTCGGCGCGGTCGCCTTCTCGGGCGGGGCGACGCCGGTCCTGCTGCGCGACCCGGGCGCCGTCGTGCGCTGGGGCCTGCCGCTCAGCCAGACGCTCGTCGAGCTCGCCGCCGCGCTCACCATCGGCTCGCTCGTGCTCGCGGTGTGCGTGCTGCCCCGCCGGGCCCCGGCCGCCCGGACCGCCGCCGGCCAGCGCGGCCAGCAGCGCCGCGCGCGGACCGTGGTCGACGGTCGCGCCTACCCGGCCGTCCTCACCCTCGCCGGCGTCGCGGCCGCGACGTGGACCGGCCTGAGCCTGGTCCAGCTCGTCCTGACCTACGCGAGCGTCGCCGGCCGCCCGATCGGCGGGGACACCTTCGGCGCCGAGCTCGGCGTCTTCGTCAGCGACATCTCGCTCGGGCGCACCCTGCTGTGGGTCACCGTCGTCGCCGCCCTCACGAGCGTCCTCGCCCTCGCCGTCGCGACCCCGACCGGGGCCGCCTGGACGACGGCGTTCGCGGTCCTCGCCCTGGTGCTGCAGTCCCAGACCGGGCACGCCGCGGGCACCACGAACCACGAGCTCGCGATCTCGTCGATGTTCCTGCACCTGGTCGGCGCGGCGGTCTGGATCGGCGCGATCGCGGCCCTCGGTGTGCTCAACGGGCGGCTGGGCGCCGACCTCGGGCCCGCCGTCGCACGCTACTCGCCGATCGCCGCGTGGTGCCTGGTGGCGATCGCCGTCTCCGGCGCGGTGAACGCGATCGTCCGGCTCGGCGGCCTGGACGGGCTCGGCACCCGGTACGGCGTCCTCGTGCTCGGCAAGGTCGTCCTGTTCGCCGCGCTCGGCGCGATCGGCTGGACCTACCGGCGCGCGGTGATCCCGCAGCTCACCGGGCCCGACGGCGCCCGCAGCTCGCGCGCGACCGGCCTCTTCTGGCGCCTGGTCGCGGTCGAGCTCCTGGTGATGGGGGCGGTCTCCGGGGTCGCGGTCGCGCTGGCCTCCACCGCGCCGCCGGTCGTGCCCGCGCCCCCGACCGACCCCACCGCCGCCGAGCTGGTCACCGGGCATCTGCTCCCGCCCGAGGGCACGGTCCCGGCCTGGTTCACGCAGTGGCGCTGGGACATCCTGCTCGCCGGGGTCGCCGTGGCGGGGATCGTCGTCTACCTGCGCTGGGTGCGCCGGCTGCACGCCCGCGGCGACGCGTGGCCGTGGCTGCGGACGGCGTCGTGGCTGGTCGGGATGGTCATTTTCGGCTGGACGACGTCGGGCGGACCGGCGGTCTACGGCCACATCCTGTTCAGCGGGCACATGGTCCAGCACATGACGCTGGTGATGGTGATCCCGATCTTCCTCGTGGTCGCCGCGCCGGTGACCCTCGCGCTGCGCGCGCTACCGTCCCGCGCCGACGACTCCCGCGGCCCGCGCGAGTGGATCCTCACGATCGTGGACAGCCACGTCGCGCGGTTCTTCGCCAACCCGATCGTGGCGGCGGTGAACTTCGCCGGCTCGATGATCCTCTTCTACTACACCGACCTGTTCCGGTACTCCCTCGAGTACTACGTCGGCCACCTTGCGATGGTCGTGCACTTCACGCTCGCGGGGTACCTGTTCGTCAACGCGCTGATCGGTGTCGACCCCGGCCCGCGCCGGCTGCCGTACACGCAGCGGCTGCTGCTGCTGTTCGCCACGATGGGGTTCCACGCGTTCTTCGGCGTGACGCTGGTGAGCTCCGAGGCGCTGCTCGTGGCGGACTGGTTCGGCCTGCTCGGGCGCCCCTGGGGCCCGACGGCGATCGCCGACCAGCAGATCGGCGGCTCGATCGCCTGGGGCATCGGCGAGCTGCCCACGCTGGCGCTCGCGATCATCGTGGCGTTCTCGTGGTCGCGCGACGACGAGCGGGCCGCGCGCCGCCGGGACCGCCAGGTCGAGCGCGCCGGCGACGTGGAGATGGACGAGTACAACGCGATGCTCGCCCGCATCGCGGACCGGGACTCCGCCCCGCAGTAGCCCGCGCGCTCGGTCGGGCGGCTGCGTTCTGTCGTTCACGACCTCAGCCGTTCACGACCTCAGCCGTTCAGGACCTCAGCCGTCCGGACCGAGGATCCAGCCGTTGCCCCAGGGCGCCCGGCCGACGCGGAACGCCATCGTCGGCCCGAAGGAGCGTTGCGAGAGCAACGTGGTCCCCGAGCATGGGTCGACGACAGACCGGTCGAGCCGGATCGTGGCGAGCACCGTGTCCCCGGTGGCCACCACGACGTACGCGAGGTCCTCGTTCGCGGTG
The DNA here is from genome assembly GCF_045689905.1 of Pengzhenrongella phosphoraccumulans. Lineage (NCBI taxonomy): Bacteria > Bacillati > Actinomycetota > Actinomycetes > Micrococcales > Pengzhenrongella > Pengzhenrongella phosphoraccumulans. The sequence continues at coordinate 2,068,148 of NZ_CP144210.1, forward strand.
GAGGGTGCCTGCGTCCACGGCGTGCCGATGGCCGACTCGACGGCGTCGACGGGGTCGTACGGGCAGACCATCACGCCCTGGTCCCACCCGGAGCCGATGACGTCAGCGATCGTCAGGGGCTCGCGGGTCAGACCGGCGGATTCGACCGCGTCGGTGAACCGCTCGGTGCTGACCGGCGCGGCCGACGACGACCCGCACGCGCCCAGCGCGGTCACGGTCAGCGCGCCGAGGATCGCCGCGGTCGCGGCCGCGCCGATTTTCGTGTGCTGGAGCCTCCTGCGCATCGGTCCCCCTGCCGGTCACGCTACCGGCTGCGCCAGTTCGCCCGGGCGGCCGTGACAGGACGGCGTGATAGGACGGTCGGGTGACCACCGAGCACACCGCCCCCAAATCTGCCGCCCCCGAACCCGCCCCCGCAGCCGAGCCCGCGACCCCGTTCCACGACCTGGCCCGCTACGTCGCGCTGCCCCGCGAGTCCGGCCTCACGCTGTCCCCGGACGGCAAGCGCCTGGTCACCTCGGTCGCGACCCTCGACGACAAGGGCGTGAAGTACGTCTCCGCGCTGTGGGAGATCGACCCGGCGGGGCACCGCCCGGCGCGGCGCCTGACCCGGTCCCGCCAGGGCGAGCAGGGTGCGGCGTTCACCTCCACGGGTGACCTGCTGTTCACCTCCGCCCGCCCCGACCCGACCGGCAAGGACGGCGAGGAGGAACCGCCGTCGGCCCTGTGGCTGCTGCCCGCGGACGGCGCCGAGGCGCGCGTCGTGGCCGCGCGTTCCGGCGGCGTCGGGCACCCGCTGGTCGCCAAGCGCGCGCGGGTCGTGGTGGTGAGCTCCGACGTGCTGCCCGGCGCGCGGGACACCGAGCACGACGAGCAGCTGCGCACGGCGCGCAAGGAGAAGAAGGTCTCCGCGATCCTGCACTCGGGGTACCCGGTGCGCTACTGGGACCACGACCTCGGCCCGGCCACGCCGCACCTGCTCACCGCGCGGATCACCGGCGAGCTGGTCGCGCCGCGGGCCGGCGAGCCGGACCCGCACCTCGACCTGCGCGACCTGACCCCCGCCGTCGGCCCGGCGCTGCACGAGACCGCCGCGGACATCTCCCCGGCCGGCGCGACGGTCGTGACGACCTGGCAGCTCCCGCTCGCGCGCGGAGCCCAGCGCTCGATCCTCGTCGCGATCGACACCGCGACCGGCCAGCGGCGCACGCTGGTCGACGACGCCGACGCGGACCTCGGCGCCCCCGTGATCTCGCCCGACGGCGCCTGGGTCGCGTTCACGCGCGAGACGATCAGCACGCCGCTGGTCGCGCCCCGCGTGAGCCTGGCGATCGTGGCGATCGCCGGCGGGTCGTGGCGGCCGCTGGCGGAGACCTGGGATCGCTGGCCGCACGGTGTGCGGTGGCTGCCGGACTCGTCCGCGGTGCTGGTGGTGGCCGACGACGACGGCCGCGCGCCGGTTTTCCGCATCGACGCCCACACCGGCGATGTGTCCCGCGTGACGATCGACGACGCCGCGTTCAGCGACCTCCAGATAAGCCCGACGGGCGACGTCGCGTATGCCCTGCGCACGTCCTACCTCGCCCCGGCGCACCCGGTACGGATCGACCTCGCGCGCGCGGCGAACGGCCCGGTCAAGGCCGTCGCGCTGCCCGCCCCGGCGCGCGCCCCCGAGCTGCCCGGCACGCTCACCGAGGTCGAGACGACCACGGCCGACGGCGTGCGCGTGCGGGCCTGGCTCGCGCAGCCTGCCGGCACCGGCCCCACGAACCCCGCGCCGCTGCTGCTGTGGATCCACGGCGGCCCGCTCGGGTCGTGGAACGGCTGGTCGTGGCGCTGGAACCCGTGGCTGCTGGTCGCCGAGGGTTACGCCGTCCTGCTGCCCGACCCCGCGCTGTCCACCGGGTACGGCCAGGCGTTCATCCAGCGCGGCTGGGGCGCGTGGGGTGCCGCGCCGTTCACCGACCTGATGGCGATCACCGACGAGGCCTGCGCGCGCGCGGACATCGACTCCACCCGGACCGCGGCGATGGGCGGCTCGTTCGGCGGGTACATGGCCAACTGGGTCGCCGGCCACACCGACCGGTTCGACGCGATCGTCACCCACGCGAGCCTGTGGGCCCTGGACCAGTTCGGCCCGACGACGGACGCCGCCTACTACTGGGCCCGCGAGATGACCGACGAGATGGCGCTGGCGAACTCCCCGCACCGGTTCGTCGAGCAGATCGCCACCCCGATGCTCGTGGTGCACGGCGACCACGACTACCGCGTGCCGATCGGCGAGGGCCTGCGCCTCTGGTACGAGCTGCTGTCCCGCTCCGCGCTGGCCGCCGACGACGCCGGCATCACCCCGCACCGCTTCCTGTACTTCCCCGACGAGACCCACTGGGTCCTGGCCCCCCAGCACGCGATCATCTGGTACCAGGTGGTGACGTCCTTCCTGTCGGAGCAAGTCAACAAGGAACCCCGCCCCCTCCCACCCCTCCTGGGCTAACCCCCGGCCCGCGAACTCGGAGGTTTGCGTCGAACTCGCACATTGCAGTGTCCTAGTTCGAACGAAACCTCCGAGTTCGGCGGCCACCGTGGGCGCGGTGGGTCCGGTGGGGGTTGCCGGGGGTGGGGGAGGATGGGGGGTGGCTTCCTCTCTTCTTCCCAAGGTTCGTGCGTCCCCGCTCGTCGGGCGGGGGTGGCTCAACACCGGGGGGCGCGACGTCTCCCTCGCGGACCTGCGCGGCAAGATCGTCGTGCTCGACTTCTGGACGTTCTGCTGCATCAACTGCCTGCACGTCCTGGACGAGCTGCGCGAGCTCGAGCGCCAGTACGCCGACGTGCTGGTGATCGTCGGGGTGCACTCGCCGAAGTTCGCGCACGAGGCCGACCCGGTCGCGCTCGCCGCCGCCGTCGAACGGTACGAGGTGCACCACCCCGTGCTCGACGACCCGCAGCTGACCACCTGGTCCGCGTACACCGCACGGGCGTGGCCGACCCTCGTCGTGATCGATCCCGAGGGGTACATCGTCGCCCAGATGGCGGGCGAGGGGCACGCGCACAACCTCTCGATCCTGATCGCCGACCTCGCGCGCGAGCACGAGGCGAAAGGCACCCTGCACCGCGGCGACGGTCCGTACGTCGCCCCCGCGCCGTCGTCGGGCACGCTGCGCTTTCCCGCGAAGGCGATCGCGCTGACGAGCGGGACCTTCCTCGTGGCCGACGCCGGTCATCACAGCCTCGCCGAGCTCGCGGCCGACGGCGAGACGCTCGTGCGCCGCATCGGCTCCGGCATTCGCGGCCTGGCCGACGGCGACCCGACCGACGCGCGTTTCAGCGAGCCGAACGGGCTGTGCGAGGTCCCGGCGCAGTGGCGTACCGCCCTGGGCTTCGACGTGCTCGTCGCCGACACGGTCAACCACGCCCTGCGTGGGGTCCGCCTGCGCGACGGGCACGTGACCACCGTGGCCGGCACCGGCGAGCAGTACATGGTCGGCGGCCAGGACAACGGCGACGAGGCCGCCGGCGACCCGCTCGCGGTCCGGCTGTCCTCCCCGTGGGACGTCGTGTGGTCCGACGGGGCCCGCGCATTCGTGGTCGCGATGGCGGGCAACCACACCCTCTGGGCGCTGGATCCGGCGTCCCGCACGATCCGGCGCCTGGCCGGCACGATGAACGAGGGGCTCCAGGACGGACCCGTCGCCCAGGCGTGGTTCGCGCAGACCTCCGGGCTGGCGGTCGACGCCGGCGGGCGCGTCTGGCTCGCGGACTCGGAGGTCTCGGCCCTGCGCTACCTCGACTTCGCGGTCGACGCTGACACCGAGGCCACCCGCGATGTGGCCGCGGATGCTGGTGCCGACGCCGCGCCCCGCGGCACCGTCGGGACCGCCGTCGGCGCCGGCCTGTACGACTTCGGCTTCCGCGACGGCCCAGCCGACCAGGCATTGCTCCAGCACCCGCTCGGCGTCGCCGTGCTGCCCGACGGGTCCATCGCAATCGCCGACACCTACAACGGCGCGATCCGCCGGTACGCGCCCGGCGCCGACGGCCGACCGGGAGCGGTCACCACCCTCGCGCGCGACCTGGCCGAGCCGAGCGGCGTCGTCGTCCTGGCCCCGGGCGACGACGGCGACGTCGAGCTCGTCGTCGTCGAGTCGGCCGCCCACCGCCTGACCCGCATCCGCCTGCCGCGGGAGGTGGCGGGCGAGATCCTCGACGCCGGCGCCCACCGCACGCAGCGCCCGGTGACCGACGTCGCGCCCGGACCGTTTCGCGTCGAGGTCGTCTTCACCCCCGCCGCGGGCCAGAAGTACGACGACCGGTACGGCCCGTCGACGCGCCTGCAGGTGTCCTCGACCCCGCCCGAGCTGCTGCTCGCGGGCGCCGGCGACGGCGTCGACCTCGCGCGCGACGTCATCCTCAACCCGGCCGTGCCCGACGGCGTCCTGCACGTCACCGCGCACGCGGCGAGCTGCGACGCCGACCCGTCGATCCCCTACCCGGCGTGCCACCTGAACACCCAGGACTGGGGCATCCCGATCAGAACCACCGGCACCACCACCACCCTGACCCTCCCCCTCCTGGGCTGACCCCAGCCCGTGAACTCGGAGGTTTGCCTCGAACTCGGACACTGCAGTGTCCTAGCTCGGACGAAACCTCCGAGTTCGCGGGCAGCACCGGCAGCACCCGGCGGGACCGGGCGGGGGTTGGTAGTGGGAGGGGGTTAGGGCATGCGGGTTTGTTTGAGGGCTTGGACCGCTGCCTGGCGGTCTGGGGTGGCGCAGTCGGATGTGTAGGCCGTCCAGGTTGCGCCCGAGCTCAGGGCGACGCAGTCCGCCGCGCGCTCCACGCCGTTGCCGCCGAAGATCGCGTCCAGCCGCGACACGAGCACCCCGTACGACGCCGACCAGCCGCCCCGGGTCGGCGCGTCCGCCGCGATGATCCGGGCCTGGTAGATGTGCCCGATCTCGTGCATGACGACGCTCGCCGTGCGGCCCGGCGTCGCGCTCAGCTGCCGTCCGTTGATCATGATCTCGGCGTCCTGATCGAGGAACACCCCGCCGAGGTGCGAGCCGATCGCGGGGTGGTTCCACGCCAGGTGGACCCCCGCGTTCCCCGGCAGCGATCGGAGCGTCGCCTCGCCGACGGCGGTCAGGTCAGTCCCTGCAGCCGTGCCAGCTCCAGCTCCAGCCCCCGCGCCGACGACGGCGGCCGCGCGGCTCGCCGCCGCAGCCTGCTCGGCGGCGCGGGCGGCCTCGGCGGCAAGACGCTTTTTCTCGGCCGCCACGGCAGCGAGCCGTGCCTGCTCGACGTCGAAGGCTGCCGCGGCCGCGACGACCGGCCCGGTTAGTCGACCGACGGCGGCAGTCGCCGCGGGGATCGAGGGCTGGGTGCGCTGCCCGCGCAGGGACCGCAGCGTGGCGGCGGCGTCGGCCAGGGGGTCGCGCAGGGACGGGTCGACCTTGCCCACCGAGGACGACAGGGCGGCGTCGGCCCTGGTCAGGGTGGCGACAAGGACCGCCAGTCGTGCGTCGAGCGCGGCCACCTGGACAGCCGCGTCGGCCGTGGAGTCCAGCCGCAGCTCGCGCGGAAGAGTGAGCGCCACCGCGCGCTCGCCGGCCGCGCTGCTGCCTGCCGCCATATCGGCTGCAGCCGCACCGAGCGCCGCGATCGAACCGGGGTTCAACCCCGCGGCGGCCGCTGTCGTCGAGCTCGCCGGCGCGCCGGTGGAGACGTCCGCGAGCGCGAGCTGGCCCGGACCGAACCAGACGAGCGCCACCGCGGCGACGGCGACGGGGACGCGAGTCCGCCGGGCCGCAGCCCGCCCCCGCCAGAAGAGTGAGATACCCACTCTTCCCGCATCGACACCCCAGACCCGAATCTGAGCCTCACGGCCTACCCACCCGCGCACCGGACGAAACGAACCCGGGGAAATGGTCGGGTTTGAGGCGAGAAACCGACCAATTCCCCGGGTTCGACGCCGCGGGGGCGCGCCGACGACGCGAAAAGTGCGGGTGCTGGTGCTGGGGGTCGGGTCGTCGGGTACGGGTTGGGCGGAAGGGTTTCAGATCTGCGGCTTCAGGTGAGACCTCAGACGAGTGCCGGGAGGCGGGCGCCCACGGCGCGGAGCACGAACGTCTCGGTCGCGTCGATCGCCTGCTCGCGGGCCGGGCCGAAGACCGGCACGCCCCGGCCGGACAGGCACGCGTGCACCAGTGGCATGGTCGTGCTGAGGTCCTGCGCGGGCAGCGCGCCGGACTCGATCCCGGCGGTGAGGATGCGCCGCAGGATCTCCTCGACGCCGACCACGTGCTCGCGCAGCCGCTGCTGGGTCCCGTGCGAAAGCACCTCGCGCAGGTCCGGGCCGTGCGCGAGGTGGAACACGCGCTTGAGCTGGGCCTGCTGGCGCACGTACGCGCGCAGCTGCTCGACCGGGTCGTCGACCCCCACGAGCGCACGCTCGAGGCACGCCAGGTACTCCTCGGTCTCGTGCGTGATGTACCCGAGGAGCAGCGCCTCCTTGTCGGGGAAGTGGTTGTAGACCGCCGTGCGGCCGACCCCCGCCTTCGCGGCGATCTCGGCGAAGGTGATGGCGTCGAAACCCCGCTCGGCCATCAGTGCGGCCAGGGCCTCGAACAGGCGCTCGCGCGTGCGGCTGCGGTGCTCGGCGAGCGACCCGCCGATGATCTTGGGCATCTGACACCTTCTCACGATCTGTCAGCACATACCCGAAAGTGCAGCGCCCCCGAAAGTGCGGCGCCCCCGAAAGTGCAGAGCCCGTGTGCGGGAGGCGCGGCCGGGTTACGGTTCTTGTCAGAACGTGTCCCACGCCACACCGCCACGGCAGTGCGGTGCGCAGATGTACCGAGTTGCACCAGCCCGCACCCGCCCGCACCGCCCGACTGCGACGTCGAGGGGAGTTCCCGCGTGACGACCACGAGCCCATGGATCGCCTGGCCCAGCGGGGCCGACCCCACCGAGCTCGCCGCGCGCCTGCGCGCGGCCCACGAGCTCTTCGTCACCGGCGGTGGCCTGCCCGACGACGGCTCCGCGTCACCCCGCGAGCGCGGCTCGTGGGTGCGCCGCGTCGTGATGGAGTCCTGGCTGCGCAGCCGCAGCAGCGGTGTCGACCCGGAGCGGCCGAGCCCGCCGGTCGAGCTCGCTGGGGTGGACCTCGCCGCGTACCGCCGGGGGCACGCGCTCGCGCCGCTCATGCCGATCGTGCGCCGCCTGCTGATCGACGGCGCCGGATCCGAGGGCATGCTCATCGCGCTCGCCGACGACGCCGGCCGGCTGCTCTGGGTCGAGGGGGACCACACGGTGCGGCGCGCCGTCGAGCAGGTCGGGTTCGTCGAGGGTGCGCGCTGGCGCGAGCAGGACGCCGGCACCAACGCGCCCGGCATGGCGCTGGCGACCGATCACGAGGTCCAGATCTTCGCCGCGGAGCACTTCACCCGCGCGGTGCAGCCCTGGAGCTGCTCGGCCGCCCCGGTGCACGACCCCGTCACCGGCCGCACGCTGGGAGTCCTCGACGTCACCGGGCGCGATCCGGCCGCCTCGCCGCAGATGGCGTCGCTGGTGCGCGCCACGGTCGCCGCGATGGAGTCCGAGCTCGCAGTCCGGGCCCTGCGGGCGCGCCTGGCCGACGCCGACGCCGACCCGCACGCCACGGTCCGGCGAGCCCGCGCGCGCACGTCCGGGGCAGGTGGGGTGCTCGCGGTCGCGCGGGAGCTTCGTGCCGTCGGCGCGCTCGGACCCGTCGAGCCGGCGCCCGCAGCGACGGGACTGCTCGAGGTGCTCGGGACGTCGTCGGGCCTGCTGGTGCGCGGCGAGACGCGCCAGTCGCTCACGCTGCGGCACGCCGAGCTGCTCGTGCTGCTGCGCCGGCACCCGAGCGGGCTCACGGGGGAGGAGCTCGCGACGCTGCTGCACCCGGGCACGCTCTCGGACGTCACTGTCCGGGCGGAGATGTCGCGCCTGCGGCGCGTGGTCGGCCCGCTGCTCGGCGACTCGCGGCCGTACCGGCTGTCGGACCGCCCCGGTGACCAGCTCCGCACGGACGTCGACGACGTGCGCGCGCGCCTGGCCGTGGGGGATGTCGCGGGCGCGGTCGAGGCCTACCGCGGTCCGGTCCTGCCCCGCTCGGAGGCGCCCGGGGTGGTGGCCCTGCGCGCCGAGCTGGACGCCGAGCTGCGGGCGGCGCTGGCCCGGACCGCCGACGTCGACGCGCTCGAGGCGTGGACGCTGGGACCGGCGGGCGCCGACGACTGGGCGGCGTGGCAGCGACTGCTCACGCTGCATCCGGTCGGGACCCCGGGGTGGATCCGCGCACGTGCGCACGCCGACGTGCTCGACCGTGAGCTCGGGGTCGCGCCGGTCCGATCCGCCGGTGACGTCCCGGTGCGTACCAGGCGTTCCGCGACAAACTGACCGGTCCGGCGCCGTCTACGGCGTGCAACCTCCGCGCAACGTATGCCGTCCTAACCTCCCCTTCGTGGCGCGCCGCAACGGTGCGGCGCCCCTGGATCGGCCGGCCACCTCGGCGGCCGCCAGTCCCGTGCATGGAGGAGATTCATGACGATCTACGCAGCGCCCGGCACGCCCGGCAGCATTGTCACCTTCCGCCAGCGGTACGACCACTGGATCGGCGGCGAGTACGTCGCGCCGATCTCGGGACGGTACTTCGAGAACCCCTCGCCCGTGACCGGCCGCACCTTCACCGAGGTCGCCCGGGGTGACGCGGCGGACATCGACCGCGCGCTGGACGCCGCGCACGGTGCCGCCCGCACCTGGGGCAAGACGACCGCCGCCGCGCGCTCGGTCATCCTCAACAAGATCGCCGACCGGATCGAGCAGAACCTCGAGATGCTCGCGATCGCCGAGACCTGGGACAACGGCAAGGCGGTGCGCGAGACGCTCGGCGCCGACCTGCCGCTCGCCATCGACCACTTCCGCTACTTCGCCGGCGCGCTCCGGGCCGAGGAGGGGTCGATCTCGCAGATCGACGACGACACGGTCGCGTACCACTTCCACGAGCCGCTCGGCGTCGTCGGGCAGATCATCCCCTGGAACTTCCCGCTGCTCATGGCCGTCTGGAAGCTCGCCCCGGCGCTCGCGGCCGGCAACGCGATCGTGCTCAAGCCGGCCGAGCAGACGCCGGTGTCGATCCTGGTGCTGATGGAGCTCATCGCCGACCTGCTGCCCCCGGGCGTGCTCAACGTGGTCAATGGCTTCGGCGTCGAGGCGGGCAAGCCGCTCGCGTCCTCGCCGCGCATACGCAAGATCGCCTTCACCGGCGAGACCACCACGGGCCGGCTGATCATGCAGTACGCGAGCCAGAACCTCATCCCGGTCACCCTCGAGCTCGGTGGCAAGAGCCCGAACATCTTCTTCAAGGACGTCGCGCGCGAGCAGGACGACTACTACAGCAAGGCGCTCGAGGGCTTCACGATGTTCGCCTTCAACCAGGGCGAGGTCTGCACGGCCCCGTCCCGGGCGCTGATCCAGGAGTCGATCTACGACCAGTTCCTCGGCGACGCCGTCAAGCGCACGCAGGCGATCAAGCAGGGCAACCCGCTCGACACCACCACGATGATGGGCGCGCAGGCGTCCAACGACCAGCTCGAGAAGATCCTCAGCTACATCGAGATCGGCAAGGCCGAGGGCGCCAAGCTCGTCACGGGCGGTGCGCGCAACCACCTGGACGGCGACCTGGCCGACGGCTACTACATGCAGCCCACGATCTTCGAGGGCAAGAACTCGATGCGGATCTTCCAGGAGGAGATCTTCGGCCCCGTCCTGGCAGTCACGAGCTTCGACGACTACACCGACGCGCTCACGATCGCGAACGACACCCTCTACGGGCTCGGGGCCGGCGTCTGGACCCGCGAGGCCAACCTGGCCTACCGGGCCGGCCGCGAGATCCAGGCCGGTCGCGTGTGGACCAACTGCTACCACGCGTACCCGGCGGCGGCCGCGTTCGGCGGGTACAAGGGCTCGGGCATCGGCCGCGAGAACCACAAGATGATGCTCGACCACTACCAGCAGACCAAGAACCTGCTGGTGTCGTACACGGAGAAGCCGGACGGCTTCTTCTAGCCCCGGTACGGGGACCAGCGGGCCGTGCGGCCCGCTGGGGGGTGCGGCTGGGGCCGTCGGGAGGCGCCCGACGGCTCCAGCCGTCACGATCGAAGCGCAGGGGAAGTCAACGACGGACAGGTGATCACTGTGTCGACCATGAAGGCTGCTCTCGTCACTGCACTCGGCCACGACCTCAGTGTCGAGGAGGTCCCGATGCCCGAGCCGGGCCCCGGCGAGGTGCTCGTCAAGCTCATCGCCAGCGGGGTCTGCCACACCGATCTGCACGCGGCCGAGGGCGACTGGCCGGTCAAACCGTCACCGCCGTTCATCCCCGGCCACGAGGGCGTGGGCGAGATCGTCGCGCTCGGTGCCGGGGTCACGAACCACGCGGTGGGCGACATGGTCGGCAACGCCTGGGTCTGGTCCGCGTGCGGCACGTGCCGGTTCTGCCGTACCGGCTGGGAGACCCTGTGCGAGCAGCAGCAGAACTCCGGCTACTCGGTCAACGGCTCGTTCGGCCAGTACATGGTGGTCGACGCGCGGTTCGCGGTCCGGATCCCCGCGGGCGCGGACCCGGTCGAGGTCGCGCCGATCCTGTGCGCCGGGGTCACGGTCTACAAGGGCCTGAAGATGACCGAGGCGCGGCCGGGCCAGTGGGTCGTGATCTCCGGCATCGGCGGTCTGGGTCACGTCGCGGTCCAGTACGCCCGGGCGATGGGCCTGCGGGTGGCGGCGGTGGACATCGCGGACGACAAGCTCGCGCTGGCCAAGAAGCACGGCGCCGAGCTGGTCGTGAACGCGCTCGAGGTCGATGCGGCGGCGGCGATCCAGATGGCGACCGGGGGAGCCGACGGCGTCTTGGTCACTGCCGTGCACGCGTCGGCGTTCGCGCAGGCGATCGGCATGGCCCGGCGCGGCGGCACGATCGTGCTGACCGGGCTGCCGCCGGGGGACTTCCCGGCGTCGATCTTCGAGATCGTGCTCAAGGGGCTCACCGTGCGCGGGTCGATCGTGGGTACCCGCCAGGACATGGACGAGGCGCTCGACTTCTACGCCCGCGGACTCATCCACCCCACCGTGCACGAGCGTGACCTGCAGGAAATCAACGACGTGTTCGCCGAGATGCGCCGCGGCGCCATCGACGGACGCGTGGTGGTCCGGTACTGATGACGACCGACGTCGACCCCGCCGTGTCGCCGCTGCCCGAGCGGGTGGCGGTGACCCCGGCGGCGGCCGGCATGCTGCGCCAACTGCGCGCCCAGCACGGCGAGCTGATGTTCCACCAGTCCGGCGGCTGCTGCGACGGCTCGTCGCCGATGTGCTACCCCGCGGGGGAGTTCCTCACGGGCGACGCCGACGTGCACCTGGGCGACCTGGCGATCCCCGCCGAGCCGGCCGGTCCGGGGGAACCGACCCGGGAAGCATTCACCGTGCCGGTGTGGATGAGTCGCGCCCAGTACGGCTACTGGAAGCACACCCACCTGACGATCGACATCGTGCCCGGCCGGGGCGCCGGCTTCTCGCTCGAGGCCCCCGAGGGCGTGCGCTTCCTCATCCGGTCCCGGCTGTTCTCCGACGACGAGTGGCTCGTGCTCGACGCCGCCGACGCGCTCTGAGCTGCGGCTCCGCACTCGCGGCCGGGGCGGGTCGGTAGCCTTCGACGCATGGCCGACGACGATTCCCGTGCGCCCGCGCAGCCCGACACCAAGGACTGGACCTGGGTGCTCGATCGGCCGTGCCCGGAGTGCGGGTTCGTGGCGGCCGAGGTCGACCCGGCCACGCTCGGCGCGACCGTACGCGCCCTCACCCCGCGCTGGCAGGCCGCGCTGAGCCGCCCCGACTCGACCGAGCGGCCGAACCCGACGACCTGGTCGACGTGCGAGTACGCGGCCCACGTGCGGGACGTGAACCGCGTCTTCGCCGCGCGCCTGGCCGCGATGCTCGAGGCGGACGACCCCGAGTTCGCGAACTGGGACCAGGACGCCACCGCGCTCGCGGACCGCTACGACCGGCAGGTCCCGTCGACGGTCGCGGCGGAGCTCGCGGTCGAGGCCGCGGCGCTGGCGGACCGCTTCGACGCCGTCCGCCCCGACCAGCTCGCGCGGTCCGGCCGCCGCTCGAACGGCTCGCGGTTCACGGTCGCGACCCTCGGTCAGTACTACCTGCACGACGTGGTCCATCACCTGCACGACGTCGGTGCGTGACCGGTGTCGCGGGCACGGTCTCACCGCAGCAGCCGTCAGAGGGTGAATGCACGGTGAACTGTCCACCAAATCCGTCCACAGGCCTGTGGATAGAGCGCCACTCGCGCACACACAGGTGTGGACGAACCTGTGGATCCACGATGTCCGAAAAGTCGGCTCTCCAAGCGGTTGCGGGGCCACCCGGACGGGGCTAGACAGGGGTGATCGGACACGCAGGACCGAGGCGGAGAGCGGGGAAACCCGAAGAATGCGACGGAAAACCAGCGTCCGAGCTGACCGGATAACGGCGGGCCATCTTGGTGGGGAAACTCAGCAGGCTGTGGATGACGACACAGGGTCTGCACGGACCGGAAGGTTGATCGCGAGAGGTCGAGAACCCGGGTGACCGGGGGACGCACCAATCCGCAGCGTCGAAGCGGAGTCAAGAAGCGCCGGGTGACCGGTTGTTGGACAAGCGATCACAGCAAGGCCCCTCGGACCGTTGTTCCGAGGGGCCTTCGCTGATCTCAGGGTAGGCGCGGCGTGGGTGGACCTGGTGAGCGACGCGCGACGATTCCGTGAACGTTTCCGGCACCTCACGCACCGCGGGTGAGGCGGCACCCCGACCTGCCGCGCAGAATCGGCGGGTAGGTCCTCGGAGGTCCCCGGAAGCCAAGGAGTCGGCCATGACCACGTTCACCGTCTGGAAGTACGAGACCCCCGACGCCGCCCAGGAGGCGGCCGACATCCTGCGCTCGGCGGCGTCGCAGGGCCTGGTCAAGATCGTCGACCACGCCGTCGTGAGCTGGCCGCTCGGGGCGAACAAGCCCACGGTGCACCAGCCGCACGACGACGAGCGGCGGGGCGCCGGCTGGGGAGCCTTCTGGGGCGTGCTGCTCGGGAGCCTGTTCTTCGTGCCGCTGCTCGGCGCGGCCGCCGGCGCCGCGCTCGGCGCCGCGAACAAGTCGATGGAGGGCGTCGGGATCAACAAGGAGCAGTTCGACACCCTCAAGAAAGAGGTGGTCCCCGGGACCTCGGCTTTGTTCGTCGTGACCACCGACGGCGACCTCGATCGCATCGCCGAACGGTTCCACGGCCTGCACAGCACGCTCGTCACCTCGAACCTCAGTGCCACGGAGGAGCGGCAGCTGAACGAGGCCTTCGGCTGACGACGCAGAGAAGCGCTACTCCGCGACGGGGATCGGTCGCCTGGCCTGCACGAAGCTCAGGTAGGGGCGCAGGTCCCCGCGACCGACAACCTCGAAGCCCGCGTCACGGGCCAACGGTTCGAGCAGATGGATCGGGTTGTGCTGCATCTGAGAGCCGGTCCCGGCGCCCACCAGATGCCGGCCCACCCGGGACCTCGGTGGGCGGAAGTCCGCGACGAGGAGTCGACCGCCGGGTCGGAGCACCCGGAAGATCTCCGCGAGGGCCTGAGGTCGGAGGTCCGCCGGGAGGTGGTGGATCATCAGGCACGAGAGCACCACGTCGAACGTCCCGTCCGGGGCGTCCAGGTTCTCGGCGACTCCGAGATCGAACGAGCAGTTGGCCTCGACGGTCGCTTGACGCGCGTAGGCGATGACGCTCGGCGAGGGGTCGATCCCGTGGGCGGTGCCGCCGGGCCCGACGGCGTCGGCCGCCAATCTGGTCAGGAACCCCGGCCCGCAGCCGACGTCGAGCACCCGGTCGCCGGGGCCGGCGCCGCTGAGGTCGACGAGCCTCGTGAACACCTTCCGCCGGCGACCACCGAAGGCGACAGTGCTGAAGAGCTCGTAGGTCCGGGCCGGTCCGACGGTCACTCCCGGAGTGCTCGGTTGCGGGTCGCCGTGCAGGAAGGTTCCCAGTCCCATGAGGTGCTCCGTTCTTAGTGCCGACTAAGTAGGAACAACTTACCCACGACTAAGCCGCGTGCGCAAGGGGCAACTACGATGCAGCACGTGACCGAGTCTGAGGTGGTCTCCCCACGCGTGCGGATGAGTGCCGGCCAGCGGCGCGAGTCGATCCTGGCTGCGGCGACGGAGGTCTTCGCCGAGGTCGGCTACCGACGCGGGAAGGTCTCGACGATCGCGGCGCGCATCGGGGTCAGCGAACCGGTGGTCTTCCAGAACTTCGGCACCAAGGCGGCACTGTTCGCGGCCGTGCTGGACCGGGTCGCGACGACCGCCTGCGACGCGCTGTCGTCGTCGGCTGTTCGCGGCGGCTCGGTGTCGGAGGTGCTCGCGATGATCCTGTCCCCGGGGCACCTGGACGAGATCCACGCGCCGGGCGCCTTCGGTGCGCTGTTCGCGGAGGCGGGGTCGCTCACCTCCGACCCCGGCGTGGGCGAGGCTGCCCGGAGCACGATCCGGCGCGTGGCCACGGCCCTCACCGAGCTCTTGGCGCGCGGTCAGGAGGCGTCGGAGGTCCGCGCCGACGTCGACCCCGTCGCCGGGGCCTGGTGGCTGCTCTCGTTGGTGTCCGCGCGAACCTTCCGCACGGCGATCGCCGAGGATCCCTCAGCCGTCGAGGCTCAGCTCGTCGCCTTGACCCTGGCGCTCCTGACGGTTCCGGGCGGCGCGAGAGGCACCGGGTCTCCGCATGCCTGACGGCGTCCGGTGGTCACGTCGGGCCTGGCCGCTGCCGGTCGTCCTGTCGTACGCCGCCTTCATCCTCGTCGGCCTCAGCGCGGGGGTCGGTGGCGTGCTGCTGCCCGCCCAGATCCGTGACTACGACATCGACATGGCCACGATCGGCCTCACCTTCTTCACGTTCTCCGCCGGGTTCTTCCTCGCGGGGGCGAGCACGGGGGCGCTGATCGGTCGACTCGGCACGCGGCTCGCGCTGCTCCTGGGCTGTGCCGGCTACCTCGTGGCGGCGCTGATCACGGCGGCGCGCCCGTCCTTCGTCGTGCTGGTCGTCGTGCAGGTCCTGGCCGGGTACGGCATGGGGGTGCTCGAGTCGGTGCTCAACGTGTACCTCTCGGGCCTGCCCTCGGCGACCGTGCTGCTCAACCGGCTGCACGCCTTCTTCGGCGTCGGGGCGCTCCTCGGCCCGCTGCTCGCGGCCTGGATGCTGCGGTCCGTGCCGTGGACCGCCGTCTACCTCGTGCTTGCGGCGCTCACCGCGGCCCTGCTCGTCGGCTTCGCCGTGGCGCTGCCCGGGCGCCACGAGTCCGCGCCGCGACCCGCGGTGCGCTCCTCGCCGCGCGACGGGCTGCTCGCGCAGGCGCTGCGCCGCCCGGCCGTGATGCTCGCGGCGGCTTTCCTCTCCGTGTACGTCGGGCTCGAGGTCAGCCTGGGCAACTGGGCGTACACGTACCTGGTCGAGGACCAGGGCCGGCTGGCGCTCGCGGCCGGGTACGCCGTGAGCGCCTACTGGCTCGGACTGACCGCGGGCCGGTTCGTCATCAGCCCGCTCGCGGGTCGGCTGGGTGTGACGCCCCGGCGCATGATGCTCGGCTGCCTGGTCGGCGTGGTGGGCGCGACGGCCCTCACCTGGGCGGTGCCCGGCCCGCTGGTCGGTGCCGGGTTCGCGCTCGTCGGGTTCTTCCTCGGACCGCTGTTCCCGACGGCGATGGCGCTGGTCCCCGACCTCGCCCCGCCCGCCCTGGTCCCGACGGCGATCGGGGCGCTCAATGCCGTCTCGGTCGTCGGGGGCGCGGCCCTGCCGTGGCTGGCCGGGGCGATCGGGCAGGGCGTCGGCATCTGGACGCTGCTGCCGTACGTCCTGGTTCTCGGGCTGCTGCAGCTGGTCCTGTGGCAGGGGGCGATGGGGCGCGCGGAGGTGTCCGCCCTGCCTACTGGCCGCTGACTGTCGCGTCGTTGACCGCCGCGCCGTTGACCGCGAAAGCGCCGCCGGCACCGAAGGCCCGCTCGACGAACCGCTCGGCGATCCGGACGTGTCCGGCGGCGCTCGGGTGCAGGTCGTCGGGCAGCGGGAGCTCGGCGAAGTCCACCTCTCCGTACAGGTCGAGGCCGTCGAGGTAGTACAGGTTCGGGTCGTCGACCGCCCGCGCGGCGGTCAGGCGGGCGAGCTCGTCCCGGATGACGGCCAGGGTCAGCCGGCTCGGGTCCGCGGGATCGCCCGTGGCGCGGAAGCTCAGCTTGCCCTCGGTGAACACCGGCAGGAGTGGGCCCGGGGTGGCCTCCTGGATCGGGCACAGGACGGACGACACCACCAGCAGCGGGGTGGTGGGGTGCCCGTCGCGGATCGTGTCGAGGAAGCCGTGCACCGCGGGGGCGAAGCCGCGCAGCCGCATGAGGTCGAGGTTGGTCAGGTTGATGCCGAGCTTGACGCTGATCAGGTCCGCCGGGGTGTCGCGCATGGTGCGTGCGACGAAGGGGTCGAGCAGCGCGTTGCCGCCGAACCCCAGGTTGATCAGCGCCACGTCGCCCGCGGCGGCGGCCAGCGCCGGCCAGCTCGCCGTCGGGCCCGGCGCGTTGGTGCCGTGGCTGATCGAGCTGCCGTGGTGCAGCCACACCCGGCGGCCGCGGTCTCCGGTCGCTTCGACGGGCGCGTCGGTCCGGAGCGCGATCAGCACGGTGACCTCGGTGTGCGGCAGCCAGATCTCGACGTCCTTGAGGCCCGCGGGGAGCGAGGTGAACCGGACCGTGCCGGGCGGGCCGGGCGTGAACTCAGCCGACCCGGTGGCCATGTCGACGGTGCGGAGGTTGCCGCCGGTCACGCTGGACCGGGCGATCAGGACGCCGTCGGCCACCAGGTCGTAGGCGCCGTCCGGGGGGAGCGGGGCGCCCTGGTAGACGGTCCGGGTGCGCAGCGTGTCCAGCTCGATGGCGGTGGCCCGGGTGCGGAACGCGAGCCGCACCCCGGACGGCTGGGACTCGACCATGGCCAGGTACTCGTCGGGGAACTGCCGGCGGGCCCAGGCGGGCAGTCGGTGCGGCAGCACGCCCAGCGTGGTGCGTTCCAGGTCGAGCGCGCCACGCACGAGGTTTTCGTCGAGGGGGGTGGTGGTCCAGTCGGCCACCCGAGCTGCAGGGACGTGCGGGACATCGCTCAGCGGGGGGATCACCACCGCAGTGTGCCAACCGGATGCCCCAACCCCGCAATCTTTTGGACTGCGGCCTACAGTCGCGGCTATGACGACCGCACAGCACGTCGCCGACAGCCACGACCTGATCCGCGTGCACGGCGCGCGCGTCAACAACCTCAAGGACATCGATCTCGAGATCCCGAAGCGCCGGCTGACGGTGTTCACCGGGGTCTCCGGCTCGGGCAAGAGCTCCCTGGTGTTCGGCACGATCGCCGCGGAGTCGCAGCGACTGATCAACGAGACCTACAGCGCGTTCCTGCAGGGGTTCATGCCGACGCTCGCCCGGCCGGACGTCGACGTCCTGGACGGGTTGACGACGGCGATCGTCGTCGACCAGGAGCGGATGGGCGCGAACGTCCGGTCCACGGTCGGCACCGCGACCGACGCGAACGCGATGCTGCGCATCCTGTTCAGCCGGCTCGGGCAGCCGCACATCGGCTCGCCGCAGGCGTTCTCCTTCAACGTCGCCTCGATCAGCGGGGCGGGCGCGTTCACCCAGGAGCGCGCCGGGCGGACCGTCAAGGAGCGTCGCAGCTTCACCATCACCGGCGGGATGTGCCCTCGGTGCGAGGGCCGGGGCTCCGTGAGCGACATCGACCTGACGGCGCTGTACGACGACAGCCTGTCGCTCAACGCCGGCGCGCTCACGATCCCCGGCTACAGCATGGAGGGCTGGTACGGCCGCATCTTCGGCGGCTGCGGCTTCTTCGACCCGGACAAGCCGATCCGCGAGTTCACCAAGCGAGAGCTCAACGACCTGCTGCACAAAGAGCCGACCAAGATCAAGATCGACGGCATCAACCTGACCTATGAGGGGTTGATACCGAAGCTGCAGAAGTCGATGCTTGCCAAGGACGTTGACGCGCTGCAGCCGCACATCCGCGCCTTCGTGGAGCGGGCCGTGACCTTCCAGACGTGCCCCGCGTGCGACGGCACCCGGCTTGCCGAGGCGGCCCGGTCGTCGAAGATCGACGGCCTCAACATCGCCGACGCCTGCGCGATGCAGATCAGCGACCTCGCCGCGTGGGTGGCGGGCCGGGCGGACCCGTCGGTGGCGCCGCTGCTCAAGGCCCTGCGGCACACCCTGGACTCGTTCGTCCAGATCGGGCTCGGCTACCTCTCGCTCGACCGGCCGGCGGGCACGCTCTCCGGCGGCGAGGCGCAGCGGGTCAAGATGATCCGGCACCTGGGCTCCTCGCTCACCGACGTCACCTACGTCTTCGACGAGCCGACGATCGGTCTGCACCCCCACGACATCCAGCGGATGAACACCCTGCTGCTGCAGCTGCGCGACAAGGGCAACACGGTGCTCGTCGTGGAGCACAAGCCGGAGATGATCGTGATCGGCGACCACGTCGTCGACCTCGGCCCCGGCGCCGGCACCGCGGGCGGCGAGGTGGTGTTCGAGGGAACCGTCGACGGGCTGCGGGCCAGCGGCACGCTCACCGGTCGGCACCTGGACGACCGCGCCAGGCTGAAGGCGACGGTGCGGACGTCGTCGGGCGTGCTGGCGGTGCGGGGCGCGAGCACGCACAACCTGCAGGACGTCGACGTCGACATCCCGCTGGGCGTGCTCGTGGTGCTGACCGGCGTGGCCGGCTCGGGCAAGAGCTCCCTGACCCAGGGGTCGGTGACGGGCCGCGACGGCGTGGTGTCGGTCGACCAGGGCGCGATCAAGGGCTCGCGGCGCAGCAACCCGGCCACCTACACCGGGCTGCTCGACCCGATCCGCAAGGCCTTCGCGAAGGCCAACGGCGTGAAGCCGGCGCTGTTCAGCGCCAACTCCGAGGGCGCCTGCCCCAACTGCAACGGCGCCGGCGTCGTCTACACCGACCTGGCGATGATGGCCGGGGTGGCCACGGTGTGCGAGGTGTGCGAGGGCAAGCGGTTCGAGGCCTCGGTGCTCGAGTACCGGCTCGGCGGGCGCGACATCAGCGAGGTGCTCGCGATGCCCGTGACCGAGGCGGAGGAGTTCTTCGGCGCCGGCGACGCGCGCACGCCTGCCGCGCATGCCATCCTCGCCCGGTTGGCCGACGTCGGGCTGGGCTACCTCCGGCTCGGCCAGCCGCTCCCGACGCTGTCCGGCGGCGAGCGGCAGCGGCTCAAGCTGGCCACCCACATGGGCGAGAAGGGTGGCGTGTACGTGCTCGACGAGCCGACCGCCGGCCTGCACCTCGCCGACGTCGAGCGGTTGCTCGCCCTGCTCGACCGGCTCGTCGACTCCGGCAAGTCGGTGATCGTGATCGAGCACCACCAGGCGGTCATGGCGCACGCCGACTGGATCATCGACCTCGGCCCCGGCGCCGGGCACGACGGCGGCCGGATCGTCTTCGAGGGCACGCCCGCCGACCTGGTGGGCGCCCGCTCGACACTCACGGGCGAGCACCTTGCGGCCTACGTCGGAGCCTGACCGGGCACCGGGCATGACGAAGCGTCTCGAGCTCCAGGAGGAGCTGCGGCAGCTCGGTCAGGTCACCTGACCGGCCGCGGATCGCGGTTTCAACCACCGCGATCTCGCCCGACCCTGGTGGTTTGATGGAGGAGTGAAGGCAGAGCCGATCGTGCAGAACCACCGGGCCGCGCTGATCACGGCGGCGGCGGTCGCCCCCCTGGTGATCTGCGCCGGCATCGCCCCGTTCCGCGACAGCGTCGCGGCTGCCACGGCCGTCCTGGTCCTGGTGCTGGTCGTCGTGCTCGCGGCGGCCACGGGCGTCCGGGTGGCCGGGTTCGTCGCCGCGCTCTCGAGCGGCATCTGGTTCGACTTCTTCCTCACCGAGCCCTACGGAAGCCTCAAGATCTCCAACCTCGAAGACCTCGAGGTGATCGTGCTGCTCCTGCTGGTGGGCGGTGCCGTGACCGAGATCGCGCTCTGGGGGCGGCGCCAGGAGGCCCGGTCGAGCCGCCGGGCGGGCTACCTCGACGGGGTGCTCGGCACGGCGGATCTCATCGCCGGCGAGCGGTCGTCGCCGGACGCCCTCATCCATCGTGTGTGCCACCAGATGGTGGAGATCCTGGAGGTCGACGCGTGCCGGTTCGAGCCCGGTGGCGCGCCGGGCCGGTCGAACGCGATCCTCGAGAACGACGGTTCGGTGCTGCACCGGGGGCAGCACGTCGACGTCGACCGCGACGGACTGCCGTCCGACGACGTGATCGCGCTCTACGCGCAGCAGGGCGGCGTCACCTACGGCCGGTTCCTGCTCACGGCGTCGACCCGGGTCGCCCGGCCCTCCGTCGAGCAGCGCCGGGTCGTGGTCCTGCTGGCCGACCAGGTCGGCGCCGCGCTCGCCAGCACCGCGGGCTGACGTCGGGCCGACGCCGGTCAGTCAGACCGTCATTCCTCGACCAGGCGACCGTCCGCCAGGCGCACCACGCGGTCGGCCAGCTGGATCATGAGCGGGTCGTGGGTCGAGACGAGCGCCGTCATGCCCTCGGCCTGCACGACCGCCCGCAGCAGCGCCATGATCGCCAGGCCGGTCTCGGTGTCGAGCTGGCCGGTCGGCTCGTCCGCGATGAGCAGCCGGGGCGAGTTGGCCAGGGCGCGGGCGATCGCGACGCGCTGCTGCTGACCGCCTGACATCTCCCCGGGACGCTGCCGGGCGTGCGCGCTCAGCCCGACGAGCTCGAGCAGCAGCGCGACGCGTGCCTCGCGGACGGCGGTGGGCAGCGCGCGCAGCCGCAGCGGGATGCCGACGTTCTCGGCGGCCGAGAGCACCGGCACGAGCCCGAAGGTCTGGAACACGAACGAGACGACGTCGCGCCGGAGCGCGACGAGGCCGCGCTCGGACAGCGCCGAGACCTCGCGTCCGTCCACGGTCACGGTGCCGGTGTCGGGCCGGTCCAGCCCGCCGATCAGGTTGAGCAGCGTGGTCTTGCCCGACCCGGAGCGGCCGACGAGCGCGATGAGCTCGCCGGGCTGGATGGTGAACGACACGTCCTGCACGGCGTGCACGGCCGCCGCGCCGGCGCCGTACGTCTTGCCGACGTGGTCGACGACGACGATCGGCGCGGCGCCCGCTTCGATGCGATCGGCGCGGGGCTCGGCCAGGTGCCGCGCACCGGTGCTCATGACGGCTCCCCGGCGACGGGGGTCGGATCGACCGGCGCCCGATCGGGCCAGACGGCGATGTGGCTCGCCTCGAGGGCCAGCCGCACGCGCCCGGACAGCTCCAGGACCTCGCGGTACTCCCGGGGCAGCTGGACCCGCCCGGCGCGGTCGAGCATCGCGAACTCCTGGGCCACGACCCGCTCGTCGCCGTGCTCGTCGGTGTGCGTGCTGCGCACGACCTCCGAGCTCGTGCGGCCGTCCCGGATCGCCACCGTGCGCTCGACGTGCTCGCTCACCCCCGAGTCGTGCGTGACGATGACGACGGTCGCGCCCAGCTCGCGGTTGGCCGCGCGCAGTGCGTCGAGCACCTCGTCCGACGACGCCGTGTCCAGCTCCCCGGTCGGTTCGTCGGCGAACAGGATCTGCGGCGAGTTGGCGAGCGCGACGCCGATCGCGACGCGCTGCTGCTCGCCCCCGGACATCTGCCCGGGACGCCGGTCGGCGCAGTAGCCGATGCCGAGCGCCTCGAGCAGGTCGGTCGCGCGGCGCTTGCGGGCCGACCGGCGGACCCCGGCGAGGGCCTGCGGGAACGCGATGTTCTCCGCCGCCGAGAGGTACGGCATGAGGTTGCGCGCCGTCTGCTGCCAGACGAAGCCGACCATGCTGCGGCGGTAGGTGACGCGCTCCCGCGCGGTCATGGCCATGAGGTCCCACTCGCCGACCCGGACCCGGCCGGCCGTGGGCACGTCGAGACCGGACAGCAACGACAGCAGCGTGGACTTCCCGGAGCCGGAGGCGCCGACGATCGCCACGAGCTCGCCCGGGTCGATGAGCAGGTCGAGGCCTTGCAGCGCCTGCACCTCGATGCCCTCGGCCTGGTAGATCCGCACGAGGCTGTCGCACGCGATCAGGGCGTCCTCGCCGTACTCGCCCCGGCGTTGGCGGGCTCGGCTCTCGAGCGAGTCGAGTGCCTCGCGATCGGTCATCGTGCTGGTCACGGGCGGGCTCCTTCCGGTCGTGCGGGGCGCGGGGGCGGGGCGAGGGACGTGCGTCCGGGCGGTCCCGGGGGCTCGGGGCGGTTCATCGGTCGCCCACCCGCAGGACGGCGCCGAGGTTCTCGCGCCGGCGCACGGTCGCCTCGACGACGACGCTCACGACCAGCGCGGTCAGGCTGGCGCCGACGGCGAGCAGGAACGGTCCGGCGGTGATCGCCACGCTCGTGCTGGCGGCCTCGCCGGTCAGCTTGTTGAGGCCGAGCGCCTCGGTGAGCAGCAGCGGGACCCCGAGACCGATCGCGGCGCCCGCGAGGACGCCGGCGATCGTCAACGGCGCCAGCTCGCCGAGGGTGATGCGCCAGGTGGCACCCCGGTCGAGCCCGAGGGTCCGCAGCGACGAGAGCGTGCGGCCGCGCTCGGGCGAGGTGGCGATGACCGTGAGGGTGAGCGCCACCGCGGCGTACAGGGCGAGCACCAGAGCGGCGACCGAGAGCAGCGCGACGACGGACCGGACGAGCGGCGACTCGCGCAGGTGCTCGAGCCATGCCGCCCGGACCGTCACGGTGACCCCCGTCAGGGCGAGGTCGTCGTCGGCCGCCGCGACGGCCGCCGCCGCGCCGACGCCGTCGACCCAGGTCTGGTCCGGCAGCACCGGGTCGGGTGTGAACGGCGCGAGCGCGGTCCGGTCCACGATCACCAGCGCCTCGCCGGGCCGGCCCAGGTCGGTGGTGCCGACGACGTCGAGCGCGACGGTCGCACCGCCGACGAACACCGTCGCGCCGCGCGCCGCGACCTCGTCGGCGAGCGCCGCGCTGACGACCGCCCGGGGCCGGGGGTCCGACCCGGCCGCGTCGGCGAGACGGGCGAGCTCGCCGGCGTAGCGCGAGTCGTGCGCGGCGGCGATGGTGCCGTAGGCCGCGGCGTCGACCGCCAGCACCGTGGCGTCGAGCGCCGGGTCGCCGTTGAACGTCCGATCGGTGAGGCGGGTGCCCTCGGCGAGCGCGGTCACGCCGTCGGCCGCCCGGAGGTCCGCCAGGACGTCCGGCGCGACGGCGCCGTCCAGGCGGACCTCGGCGCCGACCACCTCGGTCGCGGCGCGCTCCTCGCCACGCTGGGCGCTCGCGGCGGTGACCCCGGAGAACACGAGGAGACCGAGCGCGACGGTCAGCGTCAGCAGCGGCAGGCCGAGGTCGCCGGTGCGCGTCGCGCGCGCCGTCGACACGAGCGGGACGAGCCCGCGACGATGCGCGGCGGCGCGCGCCAGGAGTCGCAGCACGGTCGGGAACGCGCGCAGCACGACGACGGTGGCGGCGCACGCGAGCAGCACGGGCGCCGCGGCGAGCAGGAGGTCGACGCCCTGGGTCTGGGTCTGCTGCAGCCCGCGGCCGCGCGCCGCCGACGTGGCGGCGAGCGCGAGCGCGACGACCGCGAGCTCGAAGACCGTCCGACGGGCGCGGCGATGACCGCGGAGCCGGTCCCGGTCCTTGCGGTTGGCGGGCGACCGCTCACCCGTCCAGGAGCTCGACGCGACCCGCGCGCCCCCGAGCGGAACGGCGAGCACCGCCACGAGCGCGACGGCGACCCCGGGCCACCAGGTCCAGGGGGCCGTGCGGTTCACGAGCCACGACCCCCCGGCGCCGAGGGCGACCCCGACCACCGCGAGCGGCACCGACTCGAGCGCGAGCCGCAGCGCGACCGACGCCACGGACGCGCCGCGGGCCCGCTCCGCCGCGAGCAGCGCGTGCCGTCGCCCGACGACGAGGCGGGCGGCGAGCAGCAGTGCGAGCGCCCCGACCGTGAGGAGCCCGACGAGCAGCACGGACGCCTGCGCCTGGGCCCCCCGCAGGCGCGCGGTGTAGTCGCTCAGGACGGCGTCGAGGCCGGTGGTCACCGTCGGCGTCGCGCCCCCGGCCAGCGTCAGGACCGTGGGGTTCGCGACGAGGGCGCTGACGCCCGCCCGGACGAGGTCGACGTCGTCGGACCCGAGCGAGCCCGCCTCGGCCGGGAACCGGTAGCGCGTCGTGAGGGCCGCGCGCTGCAGGGCCAGGGCGGCGTCGGGCAGGGAAGCGTCGCTGAGCAGCAGGCCGAGGGTCGGGACCGTCGCGCCGGCCGCGCCGATGGGGATCGGTTCGACCAGACCGGGCACGGTGGCCCACAGCGGGTCGGCGCCGTCCACCGGGGCGTAGACCCCGCTGACGACGGCCTCGACGAGCCCGCGGGTCGGCCCGCTGATCGCCAGGTGGTCGCCGACCCGGGCGCCGATGGCGTCGGCACCGGCGCGCGTGAGCCCGACCTCGACCAGGTGCGCGGGCGCCGCGGGGCCCGGCCCCGCGGCGGAGGTCTCCGCCAGCGGCGTCTCGACGGGCAGTGCCGACGCCTGCGGCGCGACGCCCTCGACCCACGTCACCCCCACGGTGCTGGCACGCCACAGCCAGACCAGCCGGCCGACGGCGCCCTGCGCGCCGGACCGGAGCGTGAGCCGGCCGCTCAGCTGGGCGGCCGACGGATCGCCGGTGACGTCCTGGACCGCCGGGGGCAGGCTTCGTTGCAGGTCGGCGGCGGCGTTCTGGATCTTCGTGGCCGCCGCGTCGTCGCGGGTGGAGACCGCGGCGCCGCCGATGGTCGCGCCGAGGTCGGCCACGATGTCGGCCCGACCGCCGGCGTCGCGCACCGCCGCCCGCGCCGCGTCGTCCGCGGCGGCGGCGACCAGGCGGGGACCGGTGA
This sequence comes from Pengzhenrongella phosphoraccumulans, assembly GCF_045689905.1. NCBI lineage: Bacteria > Bacillati > Actinomycetota > Actinomycetes > Micrococcales > Pengzhenrongella > Pengzhenrongella phosphoraccumulans. Next base: position 2,093,195 of record NZ_CP144210.1, read on the forward strand.
GCCCGAGGAACGCGGTGACCAGGACGAGCAGGAGGACGCCGAGCAGCAGCCCACGGTCGGTGAGCGAGCGACGCCACGCGACGCGCGCCGATCCGGCGAACAGGGTGCGGGGCGTCATCGGTCGTCTCCGAGGCGAAGGAGGGAGGAGGTCGCGGGACGCAGCAGGGCGACGCTCGCGGCGGTGACCGCCACGTAGATCAGGGTGACCATGACGGCCAGGAGGGCGCCTTCGGCGGCCCACGGCCAGTGCACGACGACGGCCGGCACGGGTCGCGCGCCGTCAGCCGCGACCGTCAGGAGCGGGACGACGAGGCGGCCGAGCAGCGCGCCGAGCACGGCGCCCGCGCCCAGCCCGAGGGCGCCGAGCAGCGTGTGCTCCGCGAGCACCGCGCGCACGAGTCCCGGCCGGGACGCGCCGAGGGCCTCGAGCCGGGCGAACTCGAGGCGTCGCAGCCGCACGGAGATCGTCGCGCTCATGGCGAACCCGGCCACCGCGAGCAGCAGCGACGCCGCCGTGACGGTCCAGAGGGCGGTCTGGACCCCGATCGGCAGCGGGCCGTCCGTCAGCGCCGCACCGAGCTCGTACCGGCTGGTCACGGTCGCGGCCAGCCGGGTGCGCGCGGCGGCCGCCAGCGCGGGTGCGGCCTCGGCGTCGGCGGTCGCCCACCACTCGTCGAGCAGCGGGTCGGTCCACCCCGCGGCGACGAGCGTGCGGGTGAGCAGGTCGCGATCGACGAGGAACCCCGCCGCGCGCGGCATCGACGGCAGGTACGCGGTGCTCGCGGCGATCTCGGCGGTGACCGAGCTCCCGTCGACGTCGAACAGGATCCGGTCGCCGACCCGGAGGGTGAGCTGGTCCAGCAGCGCGGCGCTCGCGATGACGGGCACGACGTCGACCGGGGCGAACGTCGTCGTCGTGAACCCCGCCGTGCCGCCGAGGACGTCGGAGCCGTTCAGGGTGCCGCGGGTGGTGAGCGATCCGGCGTCGTCGGCCGTGACCCCGATCGGCCGGACGTCGCCCCGCTGATCGGGCAGGGACCGCGCCAGCCAGGTCGTCGGCCCGAATTCTGCCGGGGTGTCGACGCCGTCCTGCACGGCCCGCAGCTCCGCGACCGCGACCTGCAGCTCGAAGCGCTCGGGCAGCCGGTCCGGCACGGCGACCGGGTCGAGCGGCTCGATGAGCTGGGACCCCAGCCCGATGACGGCGAGCGGCCCGAGGAGCGGCGCGTCCGGCGTCGACGTGAGCGGGACGGTCACGGTGTGCGCGGCCCCGTCCGCCGCGACGGCGGGGAGGCGGAACGTCACGCGCAGCCCGCGGGCGTCCTGCACCACGACGCTCTCGAGCAGCCGCAGGGTGGGTGCGGCCGGCGCCACGGTGGCCGTCACCATCAGCCGCAGCGCGGTGGGCGTCCCGGGGAGGGTCGCGCCGGTGACGACGTCGGTCGGGGCGACGGCGGCAAGCACTGTCGCGAGGTCCGTTCGAGTGGAAGCGCTCCCACTTGCCGGGTCGGCATCCGGCTGGGTGTCGAGCGCCACCATGTCGACGCGCGACGACAGGCTGGGAAGCATTCCGGCGGTGGGGGCCGTGCCGAGCCCGACGGAGCGCACCGCGACGGGTGACAGCGCCGCGGCCCCGGGCAGGGCGGCGATCGCGGCGGACTGCTCGAGCGGCGCGGTGGCGAGCCGGTCGATCCGCAGGTCTGCGCCGACCTGCACGTCCGCCTGGTCGAGCTGCGAGCCGCGCCACGTCGCGAGGAACGACTGCGAGAACACCCCGACCGCGACGGCGAGGGTGAGCAGCAGGACGGCACCGGCGGCGCGCCCCGGACGGCGCCCGACCTCCCAGGCCGCGAGCGGCAGGACGAGCCGCCGGCTGCGGGCGGCCGCGCGCTCGGCGAGGGCCGCGACGAGCGGCAGCGTGCGCAGCGTGAGGGCCGCACCCGCGAGTAGGAAGAGCGCGGGCCCGGCGACGAGCACCGCATCGATGCCGCCGCTCGCCAGCACGGGGGACTGGTACGTGCGCAGCTGCCAGTACGCGACCGCCGCGAGCACGACCAGGGCGAGGTCCAGGCCGGACCGGGTCAGCGCGCCGCGCCGGCTCTGCCGCACCTGCTGCTGCTCGGCGTCCACGATGCTCGTCGCGCGGCGCAGGAGCGGTCCGAGGAGCACCCCCGCGAAGACGAGCGAGGCGGCGGCGCAAGTCAGCCAGAGGGCGACCGGCAGGTGCGGGTCGACATCCAGGCCGGCGCGCCGGAAGACGTCCTGCGCCGTCGTCAGCCGGTAGAGCAGTCGCGCGAGCAGGGGCGCGACGGCCGCCGTCACCCCGGCGACGAGCAGCGCCTCGAGCCCGGCGAGAGCGAGGACCTGGCCACCGGTGGCACCGCGCGAGGCCATCAGCGACTGCTCGGCGGCACGCCGTTCCGCGAGCAGGCGCGCGGCGAGCAGCAGCACGGTGATGGCCAAGACCGCGAGCATGAGCCCGACGACGACCACGCTGACCCGCGTGACCGCGAGCTGGCCCTGGGCCGAGTCGATGGTCCCGGCCAGCTCGGACGCGAACGCCATGCTCGTCACGTGGGGGCCGACGGCGGCCTGGACGTCGCGACCGGCCGTGCCCAGCCGCGCCCGCAGGTCGTCGAGCGACGCGCCGGAGGCACCGTCGAGCTGGGGGTGCACGACGACGTCCGCGCTGCTCACCTCGACGTCGCCGCCCAGCAGCGCCTCGGGGGCGGCGACGAACGGCCCGTACGCCGAGGTCAAAAGGAAGCCGAACGAGCCGGGGACCGGGAAGTCCGGATCGGTGCCGGCGCCGGCCAGCAGGTCCCGCGCCCAGCGCTCGCGGTCACCGGTGAGGTCATAGACGCCGACGACGACGGCCTGCGCCGCGGCGAGCGTCGACGTGCTCACGAGCGGTACCTCGGACCCGACCGACCACGCGAAGTGCTGGGCCGCGACGCTGGGCACCGCGACCTGGACCCGGCCGGCCGCATCGGTCGCGCCCTCGGGCCACGCGCCCGATCGTAGGGTCGCGAGCTCCCCGACATCCGTCATCGCCGCGAGGTAGCCGAGGGGGACGCTCGAGCCGCTGTCACCCGGCAGCTGGTACGGCGGCGAGACCACCCACTCGCTGCTCGTCGTCGGCACGTCGCCGGTGACCTCCGCCAGGGCGGTGCGCGCCGCTGCGAGGGCCGTGTTCGCGTCGTTGCGACCGATCGAGAGCTGGGTCTCGAGGTCGGTGGCGGACGGGGGCGAACGGATCAGGGTGACGGCGAGCGCACGCTGCTCCGTCGAGGTCAGGAGCAGGGCGAAGGTTCCGAGCAGCGTGCTGCCGAGGATGGCTACGGCCAGGACCGTCGCGATGATGGTGCGCTGCGCGACGGCACGCCGCAGCATGATCCGCACGGACCAGGGCACCTGACCTCCGACGACACCGTCATGGTCCTCCGCCAGGAGGTTCGCTCGACCCTATGGGCGACCGAGCAGTCTTGGGTAATGCGCGTCGGTGCTGATCCGCCGATCGAGGGATCGGGTCGAGCCGCGGGTGGCGGCTAGGGTGAACGACACGCCACGGGAGATGCCGGGGTCGATCTCGCTGCCCTGGACCGAAAGCCGACATGGACACCTCGCGCGTCGCCATGCTCCTCCTCGGGGCCGGATCCCTGGCGCTGACCGGGATCACCCGGAGTCGCAGGTCCGCAGGGAAGTGGGGCGGCACCGAGGGCCAGGAGCGGTTCGTCATCGTGGGGCTGCCATGCCTCGGGGTGGTCCTGATGCTCGGGGGCCTGTTGGCCGGGCTGCCGGCCGCGGTCCGCGGCCCGGGCGCGGTGGTCGCCGTCCTGCTGTGCTTCGTCAGCATCGGCTGGGGCGTGTTCTACCTGCCGCTGCCGCGGTGGGCGGTCCCCGGTCACCTGCGGGCACGACGGACCCGCCGGCTCGCGACGGGCGAGCCCTGACCCGAGGCGTTCGGGTTTTCAACCGCCCAAGCAGGAGCGGTTCTCGGGGCGCCGTTGGCATGATGTCGTGTGCCCACTTCCCGCGACGACCTCCCGCGCTCGCCCTCGGGGCGCGTTCCCCAGTGGGTCGTCGATCAGGACGCGGGCCTGCCTAGCACGCAGTCCGGGTGGAGACCTCCGGTGGCGGACCCCGCCCCCGCTGCGCGCGGCCACCGCCGGCGCAGGATCCCGACGACGGTCGGCGTCGTCCTCGTCGCGGTGCTGGGCGGCGCGACCTGGCTCAGCTCGGGTGCCCCGGGGCTGCCCCACGACGTCGTCTCCGCGGTCGAGGCTCGGTTGGCTCCGGCCCCGTCGGCCCGGGTGGTGGCGCTCGCGGACGCGGCTCACCTGTCCGACGACGGCCGCACGCTGTTCTACGGCACGCGCCCGCAGGTGCTGGGCGCGGCCGCGTTCGCCGGTCATTGCGCGGACAGCCAAGCGCTGCGCGCCGTGTCCGCGGGCGGTGCAGTGGGCTGCTTCCAGGAGGGCGCGAACTCGATCGTCCTGTACGAGCCCGCGGACCCCCGCCTGCACCCGGCCGTGGTGGAGGCCGCCGCGCACGAGACCCTCCACGCGGCCTGGGCGAGTCTGAGCGCCGACGAGCGAGGCCAGCTGACCCCGCTCCTCGAGGTCGAGGTCGCCGCGCTCGCCGGTGACGATCCGATCCTCGAACGGATCACCGCTTCGGTCGGGGTGCATCCGGAGGGCCGCCCGACCGAGCTCTTCGCGTACGTCGGCACGACGGTGTGGCGTGCCGGCGGTCTGGCCCCGCAGCTCGAGGCGGTCTACGCGCGGTTCGTCGCGGACCGGGCCGCGCTGGTCGCGGTCTACACCGACGGGCAGGCCCTGCTCGCCGCGATGGGCGCCGAGATCGACGCTGCGTCGCAGGCCCTGGTCACGCGGGAGACAACCAATGCGCAGAGCCGGGCGCAGTACGTCGCCGATGTGAGCTCCGTGGACTACTACCGCCAGGAGTACCAGGCGAAGGTGGCCGAGGTCGCCTCGATGTCAGCAGGCCTGCGCGGGCGGCTCCAGCTGGGGTGGGAGTGGTGGGACGGGACGAAGCTGCCCATGGCCCCGGCGGAGACCACCCTCGCCGACGCCGCCGCCCTGCTGGCCCGGGACGACGTCGCGCTGCCCGCCCGGGTCGCCGTCATCGAGGTCGACGAGGGCTCCGCCGCTGCCGAGCGGACGCGGGTCGAGGGCCTCGTCGCGGACCTGCAGGCGCTGCAGGCGCAGCTCGACCCGGCCACGTCGCCGAGCTGAACCGGCGTTCCCGCGGGAACGTCCGCGTGCATCACCGGCGGCGCCCTGCCCCGTAGTGTCGGCGGCACGTGACCGGCAGAACAGGGAGTTGGCAGTGGTGCCCAGTGCGGGACTCGATCTCGTCGACCAGCTCGGCGGCATCGCGGGCCGGGTGCCGTGGCCCCTGCTCCTGGTCGCGGCGGTCGCCTTCTTCCTCCTTGTGGGGGCGATCAGGCGTCGCGCCGGTCGGCCGCGGACGGGTGAGATCTGGTTTGCCCAGGTCCCCTTCCGCGATGGCACCGGCAGCAAGGATCGACCCGTTCTCGTGCTGTCCGTCGATGGGCGTGCGTGCACGGTGGCGCAGTTCACCTCCCAGGACCGGGACGCGCGGCGTGACTACCTACGCGTTCCGGACGCTTCCCCGGCCTGAGTCGCTCGAGCTGGGTCAGTCTGCGGCCGGTGCAGCTTCCGCATTCGGCGATGCGGCGCCGTTCCGGCACACCCGGCATGGCCCTCGTGGGCTGGTACGAGGGCTTGGCGCTCTCGCGATTGCCCGGCGATCGTCGACTCCCCGAGGTCCGAGCTCCGCCTCGCTTGGACACGACTTGGTTACGACACGCGAAGGGGTCTGCCGGGCCGGGCGCGCTGACGTCGACGGCACTTACCCTGCACCTAGAGTGCCGGAGCCAGCGAGGGAGTCACGTGCGGTCGGATCGACGAGGTGTGGGGCGCGCGTCTGGGGCGGTCGCTCTGGCGGTTGCGCTGCTGCTGGCGGGCTGCACGCCGACCCCCGGCCTCGTCGGCCCGGGCGCCTCCCCGGCCGGGCCCAGCTCGGACTCGTCGCCGAGCCCGTCCCCGACCATGAGTGCGTCGGCAAGCCCGTCGCCGTCACCCAGCGCGACGCCGACCCCGACGCTTTTGCCCACCCCCACCCCCACCCCCACGCCCACGCCCACTGTTGCTCCTGCTCCTGCTCCCACCCCGGCCCCCGAACCCGTCCAGCTCCGGCTGGGCGACAAGGGTGAGCCGGTCGCCCAGGTCCAGCGCCGCCTGCAGGAGCTCGGCTACTTCCTGCCGACGGCCGACGGCGACTTCGGGTCGAGCACGCGCCAGGCCGTGTGGGCGCTGCAGAAGGCCGCGGGGATCGGCCGGGACGGCGTGGTCGGGCCGGCCACCCTCGCCGCCCTGGACGCGGGCGCCCGCCCGACGCCGCGGTCGACCACCGGGCAGGTGCTCGAGGTGGACCTCGACACGCAGCTCTTGCTGGCAGTCCAGGACGGCCAGGTCGTGGCCATCATCAACGCATCCAGCGGGAGCGGTCGGAAGTACGAGGCGCTCGGCAAGACGCACACGGCCTTCACCCCGACGGGCGACTTCACCGTCGTCCGCCAGATCAACGGCATGCACGACTCGAGCATGGAGCTGGGCGAGATGTATCGCCCGAAGTACTTCCGCGGCGGCTGGGCCATCCACGGGTCGCCCTCGATACCGCCCTACCCGGCCTCGCACGGCTGCATCCGGGTCTCCAACGACGCCATCAACTGGATCTGGGACCAGTTCGGGGCGCCGGTGGGCACCCCGGTCCTGATCCACCGCAGCTGACTCGGCGCCCTCGCGCTCAGGCGTTCGCGGCCGCCCCGGCCGTGTCCCACGTGGCAAGCACGACGGCGAGGACGAAGACCTGCACGGCCAGCGGCAGGCCGGGGAGATCCGCGACGGCGTCGCCCCGCCAGGCGCTCGTGCGCCGGACCGAGCCCACGGGCTGCCCGTCGGCGAGCAGCTCCTCCTCCTGGCGCCAGGCCGAGGGGCGGCGGAACTCGTAGGTCACCCCGTCCGCCTCGACGCGCCAGCTCTTGCGACCCACGCGGTCCGCCGAGGCGATCCGGGCGCCGTCCTGGTCGGCCATCCCGTAGGTGCTGCCCCACAGGTTGGTGCGCACCTCGTAGCGCCGCCCGTCGATCTCGATCGCGCCGCCCGGCTTCCACCAGGACGCGTCCCAGGTCGCGAGCGGAAGTCCGTCGACGACAAGGTCGTAGCGGGTCGTCCACATGCTCGCCTTCCGGGCCTCGATCATGGCGCCCACGCTAGTGGCGGCGCGCGGATCCGGTTGGCGGGTCGGCCGTCCGGCTGGTTGGTTGGTCACATGAATTTCAATGGCATGTGGGCGGAGCCGGCCAGCGACCCGCGAGAGGCGCTCGCGCCCGGTCGGGGGGAGAAGGCCGTGCTGGCGGAGTACCTCGACCGCTATCGGATGACCTTCGAGCTCAAGTGCGAGGGGCTCACCGCCGAGCAGCTCGCCCGCCGCGCGGTCCCGCCGTCGACCCTGTCGCTGCTGGGCATGATCCGGCATCTCGCCCGGGTGGAGCACTCCTGGACGCGCCGGGTCTTCGAAGGACAGATCGACCTGCCCCGCCTCTACCGCAGCGAGGCGGACCCGGACCTGGACTTCAACCAGGCCGTGGCCGACGACGACGTCGTCGCCGACGCGTGGGCCACCTGGCGCCGGGAGGTCGCGCACGCTCGCGACGTCTACGCCGAGCTGGACCTGGACGCGCGGGTTGACGTCCACGGCCAGCCGACCGAGACGCGCGACATCGTGGTCCACCTGATCGAGGAGTACGCCCGCCACGTCGGCCACGTCGATCTGCTGCGCGAGTGCATCGACGGCCGAACCGGCCAGTAGCCGTCCGAGGGCCCGTGGCGGGGTGTCCGCCGACGGCGAACGGGGGTGGGGATGAGCCTGCCCGACGACGTGGTTTGTCCTGCTATGGATGACGCGCTCGATGCCTACTCGCGGATCGTGACCTCGGTCGCCGACGCGCTGCAGCCCTGTGTCCTGTCCGTGCTCGTTCGCAGCGGTCGCGGCGCCGGCGCCGGGTCCGCCGTCGTCCTGGACGACGACGGGCTGGTCGTGACCAGCGCGCATGTGGTCGAGGGGGTGCGCGGTGGTGCGGTCATCGCCGCCGACGGCGAGGAGGCGCCGTTCGACGTCGTCGGCGCGGACCGGCTCTCCGATCTCGCCGTGCTGCGCACCCGGGCCGGGCTGGCGCCCGCGGCCGAGCTCGGCGACGCCGACCGACTGCGCGTGGGCCAGCTCGTCATCGCCGTCGGCAACCCGCTCGGCCTCGCGGGGTCCGTGACCGCGGGGGTCGTCAGCGCCGTCGGCCGCTCGCTGCCGGTCCGGACCGCCTACGGCGGGCACGCGATCGACGACGTGATCCAGACCGACGCGGCGCTCAACCCCGGGAACAGCGGCGGCGCGCTCGGGGATGCGTCGGCGCGCGTCGTCGGCATCAACACCGCGGTCGCCGGGTTCGGGCTCGGCCTGGCCGTGCCCGTCAACGCCACGACTCGACGGATCCTCGCCGAGCTCACGTCCGCGGGCCGGGTCAGGCGCGGCTGGCTCGGGGTCGGCGGGTTGCCCGCGGCGATCCCTCGGGCGCTCGCGGACCGGCTCGGTCGTGACCGGGGCCTGCTCGTCTCCGAGGTCGTGCCCGGGAGCCCCGCGGCCGCGGCCGGCCTGTACCTCGGTGACGTCGTCATCGCTGCGGGTTCCGTCCCGGTGACCACCGCGCAGGACCTGCAGAAGCTCATGCTCGGCACCGCGGCGGGGAGCCGATTCCCGGTCACGGTCTTCCGCCGCGGCGCCCTGGTCGACGTCGTGGTCGAGCTCGCCGAGCTCAGGGTGTGAGCACCTCGCCTCGCGCGAGCGCGAACGGCAGGCGGTCGAAGATGATCCGGATCGCCACCACCTTCCCGTCGCGCACGGTGCACAGCTCGGCGGCCGGGGCGCTGGCCACCGCGGGGTTCCCGGCGTCGTACATCAGCAGGGCCTCGTGCTCGTCGCCGTGGACGGAGAGGAGCTCGGAGCTGGTCAGGCTGGCCGCGAACGGCCCCATGAAGCCCTTCACCGCCTCGATCCCGACCAGCCGCCCGGCCGGACCGAGGCACTCGATGTCGTCGTCGAGCAGGCGCCAGGCGGTCTCGAGGTCTCCCGAGGTCCAGGCACGGTGGCACGCCAGCGCGGTCTCGGCTGCGGGGGTCACGGTGGTCTCCTTCGGTTCGGTGGTGGGTGAAAGGACAGACACCACGGGCCGTCGGATCGGAACGCTGCGAGCATGACGTCCGTGGAGGCAATGGGACTGAGCACGCTCCAGGCGGCTCGTGGCGGCGACCACCGAGCGTTCGCCGAGCTCGTCGCGCCCCACGAGCGCGAGCTGCGCGTGCACTGCTACCGGATCCTGGGATCCATGCACGCCGCTGACGACGCGTTGCAGGAGACCCTGATCGCCGCCTGGGGTGCGCTCCCGACCTTCGAGGGCAGGGCGTCGGTGCGCACCTGGCTGTACCGGATCGCCACCTCGCGCTGCCTCAACGCCATCCGCGACGGGGCTCGTCGGCCTCCCCTCGCACCGGTGGCGCCCTTCGACCCGCCACGCCCGACCTCGCGCGAGCAGGTCACCTGGGTCCAGCCGTATGCCGAGCATCTCCTGCCCGACGGCGATCCCGCCGCGAGAGCGGCCGCCCGGGACGGGATCGAGCTCGCGTTCGTCACCGCGCTGCAGGCCCTGCCTCCCCGGCAGACCGCCGCGCTCGTGCTGTGCGACGTCCTGGACTTCGACATCCGCGAGGTCGCGACGATGCTCGACGTCAGCCCGACCGCCGTGAAGGGGCTGCTCCAGCGCGCGCGGGCCGCGATGCCTGCCCGCACACCGACCGCACCGTTCGAGCAGGAAGCCGCCGTGGCTCGACGCCTCGCCGACGCCTACTGCCGGGACGACGTCGGTGGCGTCCTCGCGCTGCTCACCGACACCGCCTGGCTCGCGATGCCGCCGGCGCCCCATCGCTACGACGGCCGTGCCGCTGTCGGAGCCTTCCTGAGCGCCAGCGCCGCGGGCCGCGGGCTGCACCGATACGAGCTGGTGCCGGTGCGGGCGGGCGGGCACGCCGCGTTCTGCTGCTACCTGGCCGGCCGGGCGCGCGGCCTCCTGGTCGTGACCGCCCAGCCGCAGGGCACCGCGATCTCGTCGCTCGTGCGACTGCTCGACGACGACGTCCACGCCTGGTTCGACCTGCCGACGCACCGGTCGACGGGGGTCGGGACCGCCCCCGTCTGAGGTCCGGGACGTCACGCGAGCTCGAGCTACCGGCCGTGCACGTCCGTTCACATACCTTGCGCATCCGTGCAGCGCGCCACCACTATGGGCGTGCCGCCAGGTCGATACCCCGACGACGCCGTTGGGGTCAGCCGTCGGCGCGTGACCGTTCGATGGTCACGAACTGAGGAGGCCAGACGGTGAACCGTGCGGCAGGCATGAACCAGCGGTGGGCGGAAGCGAACCCCACCACCACCCCCGAGAGCACGTTCCGCGTTCCGAAAGCGGTCGCGAACGCCGAGCAGAAGGACCAGCGGTTCGCGCCGTCGGACCACTTCGTCGCCAATGCCGTCGCCAAGGCCGACCTGTATGCCGAGGCCGAGGCCGACCGACCCGCGTTCTGGGCGCGTCAGGCACGGAGCCTGCTGACCTGGAGCAAGGACTTCACCCGGACCCTGGACTGGTCGGGCGCACCCGTCGCGAAGTGGTTCGACGACGGCGAGCTCAACGCCGCCTACAACGCCCTGGACCGGCACGTCGAGTCGGGGCACGGCGACCGCGTCGCCATCTACTTCGAGGGCGAGCCGGGCGACACCCGGACCCTGACCTACGCCGACCTCACCGCGGAGGTCAAGAAGGCCGCGAACGCGTTCGAGTCCCTCGGGGTGCGCAAGGGCGACCGCGTCGCGGTCTACCTGCCGATGATCCCCGAGGCCGTGATCACCATGCTCGCCTGCGCCCGGATCGGCGCCGTGCACACCGTGGTCTTCGCCGGGTTCTCCGCGGAGGCGCTGCGCAGCCGGATCGACGACGCGCAGGCGAAGCTCGTGGTCACCGCGGACGGCACGTTCCGGCGGGGCCAGCCGAGCGGGCTCAAGCCGGCGGTCGACGGGGCGCTCGCCCGGAGCGGTCACGGCGTCGCGCGCGTGGTGGTGGTCAAGCGGACGGGCCAGCCCGTGGGCTGGGTCGAGGGCCGGGACCTGTGGTGGTCCGACGTCGTCGAGACCGCCGCCCCGAGCATGTCGCCGTCGGGCATGGTGCCGAGCACCCGCTGTTCATCCTCTACACGTCGGGCACCACGGGGAAGCCGAAGGGCATCCTGCACACCACGGGCGGGTACCTCACCCAGACGGCCTTCACGCACTGGGCCGTCTTCGACCTCCACCCCGAGACTGACGTCTACTGGTGCACGGCCGACGTCGGCTGGATCACCGGCCACAGCTACGTCGCCTACGCGCCCCTGATCAACGGCGCGACCCAGCTCATGTACGAGGGCACGCCCGACACCCCGCACCAGGGCAGGTTCTGGGAGCTCGTCGCGAAGTACAAGGTGACGATCCTGTACACCGCGCCGACGGCGATCCGGACCTTCCGCACCTGGGGCCGCGACATCCCGGCCGAGTACGACCTGTCCTCGATCCGGGTGCTGGGCTCGGTCGGCGAGTCGATCAACCCGGAGGCGTGGCGGTGGTACCGGGAGGTCATCGGCGGCAACAGCGCGCCGATCGTGGACACCTGGTGGCAGACGGAGACCGGCGCGCACATGATCACGCCCCTGCCCGGGGTCACAGCGACCAAGCCCGGGTCGGCACAGGTCGCGCTGCCCGGCGTCGCGGTCGACGTCGTCGACGACCGGGGCTACTCCGTGCCGAACGGGTCGGCGGGGTTCCTCGTGGTCGGGGAGCCGTGGCCGGCCATGCTGCGCGGCATCTGGGGAGACCCCAAGCGGTTCAAGCAGACGTACTGGTCCCGGTTCGGTTCCCTGTTCTTTACCGGGGACGGCGCGAAGCGGGACGAGGACGGCGACCTGTGGCTGCTGGGCCGGGTCGACGACGTCCTGAACGTGGCGGGTCACCGTCTCTCGGCATTGGAGATCGAGGCCGCGCTCGAGTCGCACCCCGCCGTCGCGGACGCCGTCGTCGTCGGTGCGCCGGACCAGACCACGGGTCACTCGGTCGCCGCGTTCGTGATCCTCACGACCCCAGCGACAGCCGGGCCCGCCGGGAACGAGGCCGGGGCTGAACTCGTCGAGGTCCTGCGCCGCCATGTCGGCCAGGAGATCGGCCCGATCGCGAAACCGAAGCGGATCGTGGTGGTGACCCGGTTCCCCCGCACCCGGTCGGGCAAGGTCGTGCGCCGCCTGCTCGGCGACCTGGCAGCGGGTCGTCCGCCGGGCGACGACTCGACCCTGGCCGACGTGGGGGTGCTCCGCGACATCTCGCGGTCGATGCGTCGAGTCTGATCGGTCGAGGCAGTGGTCGGCGTGAGCCCTCGGTCACGCCGACCGCCACCGGTCGAGCGGTGCGGTCAGCGGGCTGTCAGCCCGCTACCGACCGTGATGGTGATCGAGCGATACATAGAGAGCATGGCACGTTCATTACTTTTGCAATACCAAAGTCACGCTAAATGCATGCGTACGCCCGGTTAATCCCTGCCCGGTTCGAATCCAGAGCCTCCCGCGTGACCTCGGGCCGCGGGCACGTACGATCCCGTCGGCTCCTGACTGGTCTTCGCGACGAAGGCCCGACCGTCGCGCTCGACGAGGTGAAGGACCACCCACGGTGCATCTGGTGCCGCTGCGCCTGAGGATCGCGCGGCCTGGATCAGCGTGCCCCCAGCGAAAACCCGATGGTTTCTGCGTCAACAAGAACGAAGTCTGGAAGGAATCAACGGGCCATGGAAGAAATCGGCGTCCACTGGGTCGGGGCGGTGTTCGGTCTCGCTCTGGCCATCGTGCTGATCCTGCGCAAGGTCCATCCGGTCTACTCGCTGTTTCTGGGCGCCATCGTCGGTGCACTGGTCGGCGGGGCAAGCCCGGCCGAGACGATCACCGTGCTGGTCTCAGGGACGCAGAGCGTCATGGGCACCGTGCTTCGGGTGCTGGCTGCCGGCGTCCTGGCCGGGGCCATGATGGAGACCGGCGCGGCGGAGACGATCGCTCAGGCGATCGTGGACAGGCTGGGGGCTGGCAGGGCGATCCTCGCGCTGGCCCTGGCCACCATGATCATCACCTCGGTCGGCGTGTTCATCCCGGTCGCGGTGCTCATCGTCGCTCCGATCGCTCTGGACGTCGGCCGAGAAGCGGGAATCTCCAAGCCCGCCTTGTTGCTGGCGATGTCCGGTGGGGCCAAAGCGGGCAACATCATGTCTCCCAACCCGAACACGATCGCAGCGGCGCAGGGATTCGACGTCGAGCTGAGCAGGGTCATGCTCGCCGGGGTGATACCCGCCCTCTTCGGCCTCGTGGTGACCGTCCTGATCGCCTCCGCCCTGAAGCGCAAGGGACTGCCGGTCGAGACCGTCGATGTGGCGGTCGCCGAGAACGTCGACGACGGCGGTGTCGTCGGGGGTTCGGGAGGATCCGCAACCGCGACTTTGGCACCGGTTCTGGCCCCCACCTCGACGTCGGCCGCGACCGCGACCCGGCCGACTCTCGCCCGGGCCCTTGTGGCCCCCGCCGTCGCCGTGTTCCTGCTCATGCTGAACCCGCTCGGTCAGATCTCCGGCGTCGGCCTCCTCCAGAACCTTCAGCTGGATGCCCTGTACATCCTGCCGCTCGCGGGTCTGGTCGGTCTGGCGGCCATGGGCCAGTTCCGCCACGCGGTCCGCTACACCACCGCGGGCCTGAACCGGATGACGTCCACCGCCATGATCCTGCTGGGTGCAGGCGGTATCGCCGGACTCATCTCCGCCTCGGACCTCTCCGACCAGGTGGTCTCGCTCATCGAAGCCAGCGGGGTCTCCGGCACGCTCCTCGCCCCGATCTCGGGGATCCTCATGGGGGCCGCGGTCGCGTCCACCTCGACCGGGGTCATCTTGGCCACCAGCTCGTTCAGTGCCCCGATCCTCGAGATGGGCACCGCTCCGCTGGCGGCCGCGGTCATGGTCCACACGGGTGCGACGGTGATCGACTCCCTGCCGCACGGCAACTACTTCCACGTGACGGCCGACGCGATGACGATGTCGATCCGTCAGCGCCTGGCCCTCGTGCCGTACGAGGCGCTCGTCGGCGGGACCATGACGGTGGTCGCGACGATCCTCTACGGCTTCCTGCTCTAGCCGGCGCGGCGCGGGGAGATCTAGGCGGAGGGCACCAGGCGGCCGTCGCGCAGGGGGACGACCCGGCCCGCGGCCTCGAGCACGCGCTCGTCGTGCGAGGCGACCAGGATCGCCGTCCCGCGCGCGCGCGCCAGCACGATCGCGGCGAGGACGCGATCGACGTTCTCGTCGTCCTGGTGCCCGGTGGGTTCGTCGAGCACGGCCAGGCGCGGTTGCAGGACGAGCGCTCGGGCCAGCGCGGTGCGCTGCTGCTCGCCGAGCGAGGTCTGCGACGCGAGCCGGGCGCTCAGGTGCGTCAGGTCGAGCGTGTCGAGCAGGAGCGCGCACAGCTCGCGGCGCTCCGCGCGTGCGGGTCCGGTCGCGGCGTGCAGGCCGACGGGCAGCATCGCGTTCTCCAGCACCGAGAGCTCCTCGACGAGGGCGAGCCGCTGCGGCAGGAGCGCGACGGTTGCCCAGTCGTGGACCTGATCGGCCGGTCGCCCGAGCAGAAGGACCCGGCCCGACGTCGGCCGGCCCAGTCCGGCGACGAGGTGGCACAGGGTCGACTTGCCCGAGCCCGACCGGCCGGCCAGGGCGACGAATTCCGCGTCGTCGAGCGTGAGGTCGATGTCGTGCAGCACCGGGGGAGCGCTCGTCGGCCCGAGCCGATGGGTGAGACCCTCGACGCGAAGCAGCGGCTCAGTGCTCGTCGGCCCAGCGCTCGTCCACTCAGCGCTCATCGACTCAGCGCTCATCGACTCAGCGCTCATCGACTCAGCGCTCATCGACTCAGCGCTCGTCATCGTCTGCCTCCTCGCCCGTCGGCACGGACGGCGCCTCGCTGCTGTCGGCCGGGAGCAGTCGCACGCCCTGGCCGTCCAGCACCACCCGCGCCCGCCCCTGCGGGAACATCGCAAGCGCGTCCGGCGGCAGCTGCAGACGGCCGGTCGAGTCGATCTGCGCCATCGCCAGCGCACCCGCCACCGCCTCGGTCGAGACCACGCCGTACCGCAGGTGGAGCACGCGGTCGGCGGCGGCGATGGCTCGCTGGTCGTGCGTCGCGAACACGACGGCGCTGCCGCCCTGGGCGCAGCGGCGCAGCTCGGCGAGCACCAGGCCGGAGGTGTCGTCATCCAGCTCGGCCGTCGGCTCGTCCGCGATGACCAGCCCGGGCGCGCCGACGACGGCGGCCGCCACGGCCAGCCGCTGCTGCTCGCCACCCGAGAGCTCGCGGTTGCGGGCACCACCGCGCGCGGTCAGGTCGAGCCGGTCGAGCAGCCGCGCGCACTCGGCGAGGTCGCCTGACCGCAGGCGCGCGGCCTGCTCGACCTGCTCGCGCGCGACCAGGCCGTCGAACAGGCTGTGCGTGGGACGCTGGGCGACCCAGGCGACGTCGTACCGACGCAGGTGGCGCAGCGCGCGCCGGCTGAGCTTCTCCGCCGATCGGCCCGCGATCCACAGCTCGCCTCCGCTCTGGCGCTCGCGCAGGGCCAGTACCGACAGCAGGCTCGACTTGCCGCTCCCGGACGGGCCCGTGACGGCTGTCAGCGCCCCGCGCGGGAACGAGGCCTCGATCCCGCGCAGCGCGTGCGTCTCGCCGCTCGCGCTCGGATAGATCTTCATCAGGCGTGCGCACCGGGCCGCGGGCCCGTTCGTGTCAGTCGGCATCGCGCAGCACCTTCCCGGCGTCGGCCCGGCCCGATCGCGTCGCCACGACCACGATCGCGACCAGGAGGCACACGACCGCCGCGATCGCGGCGGCGGCCAAGGCGGCGCCGCCGAGCCGGAGCACGAACGCGGGCTGCGACCCCCCGCCCGGATCGAGCAGCCGCGCCCCGAGCGGTGCGATGAGCAGCACCCCGACGCCTGCCAGCGCGAGCCCGAGCCCGCCCAGCAGGGCGAGCTCGATGGACCGGGCGCGTCGCGCGCCCGCGCGGCCCATGCCCATCAGCGCCAGCATCAGGTCGGACGCCCGCGACCGGGTCGTGGCCCGGTCGGCGAACATCGCCAGCGCCAGCACCGCGATCCCGGCGACGCACAGCCCAAGGGCCACCTGAAGACCGATCGAGCGCCGGGCAGCGACGAGGTCCGGATACTGGGCGACCTGCGCGAGCGTCTCGGTCGCGCCCAGCTCGATCCCGCGCGGCTCGAGCACGGCCACCAGCGCGTCCGGGCCGCCGCTCGTCCACAACGACGGGAAGTACTGCCGTGGCGCCCGATCGAAGCGACCCTCCATCGGCGCCGGGCGTACCCGCGGGTCGGCTGCGCCGAGCGAGCCGAAGAAGCTGTCCGCGGGCACCACGATCATCGGCAGGTTGCCGGAGTGGCCCGGGAAGGCGGGCACGACGTCGAGGAGCGTGATGGGGAAATCGCCGAAGTCGGTGCTGACCGCCGAGCCCTCCCCGGGCTGGCCCACGAGACCGCCGACGCCGATCGCGGGGATCTGCCCCGCCCCGCCCGCCTGCAGCCGGGTCGTCAGGGCCGCGTCGGCGCGAGTGAGCGCCGGCAGCAGGGCTCTCGACCGGGCGAGCTCGGGCCCGTGGCCCCACGCGGCCACGGCCGCGAACCGGGCGGGGTCGATCACGAGCAGGTCGATGTTCTGCAGTTCTCCCGGCACCGTCACCCGGGCGCGCCAGACGATCGTGGTGCCCGCGGGCAGCGGCGGGGTGCGGACGCCCGGCACCGGGCCCGAGGTGGGGATGGTGGCTGGGTCGTCCGGGTCCACCTGCGCGGCCCCGTCGTCGAGCAGCCAGGAGACCTCGATCTCGGTGGTGGCGCCGGCGCCGGCGAGGACGGCGGCGCGGTCCTCGGTGACCTGGTTCACCGAGACCGCCGCGGCGACCGAGTAGGCCAGCAGGCCGAGCCCGGTGGACAGGATCGTGACGACGAGAACCTTCTGCGACCCGCCGACGACCACCCGGCGCAGCGCGAGCATGAGCGCCGGCCGCCGGGCCCAGGCGTCGGTGGCGCGACCGCCGGCCGGACGGCGCGCCGCCGCCCCGGCCGCGGCGAGGACGAGCCGGGTGCCGATCGCACCCGTGGCCGCCAGGACGAGCAGCGGAACGATCAGATCGAGCGCACTCGGCGGTCCGGTCGCCGCCGGGCGAATCAGCAGGCCGAGCGTGGCCGTCGCCGCGACCGCGCCCAGGACGACCTCCCACGGGACCGACCGCGAGACGCCGCTGTTCGCAGTGAGCCGGGCCGCGCGCGCCGCCGCGACCGTCGCGGCGCAGCCCACGAGCGCGATCCCGGCGAGCGCGGCCACCCCCGCGCGCCAGGCGCCGTCGGACATGGATGCCGTCGTGATCGCCCCGGGCGGGCCGACCGTCCCCACCACGAGCGCCGCGAGGCCGAACCCGGCGGCCCAGCTCACGACCGCCACGGGAAGCACCTCGAGCGCGGTGAGCGTCCCGATCGTGACGGGTCGCAGCCCGACGCCGACGGAGTGCTTGAGCTCGATCGCACGCCGCACCGTCCCGAGCGCGGCGACCGCGAGGATCGACAGCAGGCCGAGGCCCACGCCCGCGGCGCTCAGCGTCGAGGTCCAGGCGACGGTCCGATCGGCCACGGCGGTCGCCGCGCGCACCAGGTCGGGCAGGCCCGAGGCGACCTGCTGCTGCACCCGGTCCGGCGAGTCGCCGAGGAGCGCGGGGTCGCGGACGTCCGCCTGGAGCTGGCGGATCCCGGCGACGGTGGCCGAGGCGTCCGCGAGGGTCGGGACCGGTGGGGACAGCTGACCTTCCACGGCGAAGAGCAGGGAATCGTCCACGGTCTGCGCGACCTGGGTCACGGCAGCGACGTCGCCCACCAGGAGGTACGCGGGGGACGACGTGAACTCGCTGTCCATGGGCAGGGACGACTGGCGCAGGCTCCAGCGCTCGGTGCCCGGCGGGTCCGCGGGCAGCCGCCCGGCGCCGCCCACCGCGTAGACGCCCGCCACCTCGACCGGGGTGCTCTCCCGGGAATCGCGTCGCTCGATGCCGACCTCGACGGTGTCGCCGGTCGTGACGCCCAGCGCCGTGGCGACCGGGGCGGGCAGCCACAGCGCTTTACCGGTCGCCTCCGCGGGCACGTGCGCCGGCGTGCCGGGGTCGGGGACCAGCGCCTGCTCGACGTCGTCGTCCCCGAACAGCCGGGCCCGCTCGGTTCGACCGTTCGCGGCCACGAAGGGGGTGAATACCGTCCGGCTGTGGAGCTCGACGCCGATGGAGGTCGCGGTCACGGTGGCCGGCCCGAGACCGGGGATCCGATCGAGCATGCCGCCGAGGCGCTCGCGGCCCTCCAGCCCCGCGCCGCCGACCAGGCGGACGACCGGGGCCGACCCGGCGTTCGCAGTGACCGGCACCGCCGTCAGCTGGTCGGCGAAGGCGGCGTTCCCCGAAGCCTCGGCGAAGATCGGCGCCGACGCGGCGGCCGCGCAGACCAGCACGAAGGCGCCCGCGACCAGCAGACCCCACGGCCCGTCACGCAGCAGGCGCAGAGGCGAGCGCCTGACTAGCGGACCCATGGGCCCAGACACAGCTCCGTCGGCCTCAGGCGATGCGGATGAGCTTCTTGTTGACGAACTCCTCCATCGCGAAGCGGCCCATCTCCCGGCCCGAACCGGAGCGCTTCACGCCGCCGAACGGCAGTTCCGCGGCGTCGCCGAGCACCAGGTTGATCCACACCATGCCGGCGTCGATCGCGTCGGCGACGCGGAGCGCCTGCTCGGGGTCGGTCGTGTAGACGTACGAGCCGAGCCCGAACGGGGAGTCGTTCGCCACCCGCACCGCCTCGGCCTCCGACGAGACGCGATACAGCGCGGCGACCGGCCCGAAGAACTCCTCGTAGTAGGCGTCCATCTCCGCGGTGACCTCGGCGAGGACCGCCGGCGGGAAGAAGTTGCCCGACGGCGTGCCCGATGCGAGCACGGTCGCGCCCTGCTCGACGGCTCGCTCGAGCTGTTCGGAGAGCCGCGAGGTCGCGGCCGCGGACGAGAGCGGACCCAGCAACGTCCCGTCAACCATCGGGTCGGCCGGCTGCGCCGCGGTGAACAGCGCGGTGAACTTCGCGGCGAACTCCTCGTAGAGCGAGTCGATCACGATGAAGCGCTTGGCCGCGTTGCAGGACTGCCCGTTGTTGTCGAGGCGCGCGTTCACGGCATCCTGCACCGCCGTGTCCAGGTCGTCGGTCGAGAGCAGGATGAAGGGGTCGGAGCCGCCCAGCTCGAGCACGACCTTCTTCAGGTGCTTGCCCGCGAGCTGGGCGACGGCGGCTCCGGCCCGCTCGGAGCCGGTGATCGAGATGCCCTGCACGCGCGGGTCGGCGATCACCGTCTCGATCTGCTCGTTCGACGCGTAGATGTTCACGTACGGGTGGGCGCGCACGCCCAGTGCGGCCGCGGCGTCGTCGAAGATCTGCGCGATCGCCGCTGCCGACTCCGGGCACTGCCCCGCGTGCTTGAGCAGGATGGCGTTGCCGGCCACGATGTTCGGGCCCGCGAACCGCGCGACCTGGTAGTACGGGAAGTTCCACGGCATGATCCCGAGCAGCACGCCCAGGCCGCTGCGGCGGATGAACGCCGAACCCGTGCCGCCCTCGAGCGCGATCGGCTCGTCGGCGAGGAACGCGGCGCCGTTGTCCGCGTAGTACTGGTAGATCGCGGCCGAGAAGTCGACCTCGCCGAGCGCCTGCTCGAGCGTCTTGCCCATCTCGCGCACCGCGATCTCGCCGAGCTGCTCGCGCCGTTCGGTGTGCAGCTCGGCCACGCGCCCGATGAGCGTGGTGCGGTCGGCGACGGACACCCGCCGCGCCCAGGACGCGTAGCCGTCCGCCGCGGTATCGATCGCCGTGATCAGCTCGGCATCGGTGATGGTCGGGTACTCGGCGACGGTCGCTCCGGTGGCCGGATTGACGACGGCGTAGTGGCTCATTCGGGTCTTCCTCACTCGTCAGGTGGGGTGCTGCGGTGGTTGCTGCACGGCAGGTGGTTTCGCTGAAACCACGATGGTTGAGGCTCTCACGATCGCGCTGCCGCGGAGGCGGTGATCTGGGACGAGTTTTGGAGCGGTCGACTCCCGGCGGCAGGGCTGGGGCGGTGTGTCAGCGCCAGAATCCGGTGAGCTGCTCGGCAAGGGCTCTGCCCTGGTCGTAACCGGCCTGAGCGGCGGGCGGACGCAGCGACGGATTCATCGCGTTGGCGCCGAACAGGTGCTCGGAGCTGGCCTCCGGGAAGATCGTCTCGACCCTGCTGCCGCGCGCGCGGAGGTCGTCGACCTGGGTTGCGAGGTGCATACCCCAGTCCAGGGGTTGCAGCGATCTGCCGCTGAACGGTGACAGCACCAGCACCCGCGCGTAGCCGGCGGCCAGATCGGCGTTCTCGGCATTGGACCGGTAGCCGCCGTCGATGTAGCGATGGTCGCCGATCCGGTAGGGGAGGCCACTGGCGCAGCTGGCCGCGACGGCGTCCGCCAGGTCGACCCCACTGTCGCGGTCGAACACGACTGGTTCACCGGTCTCGGCGTCAACCGCCGTGATGAGCACTGATCGCTCGGGCCAGACCTGACTCGGCAGCCGCGCCGCGACGGTGGCGCGCCACTGCGCCTGCCAGGTGCCGTCCGACGCCGCATCCCGCTCGAGTGCCGCCGCGCCCAGACTGCGGCGCAGGTCAGCCGCGTCCTCAGCGGAGGCGATGATCTTGTTCAACCTCTCTAGGTGGTCGGCCACCGGCCTGGCCGGAACGCGTCCTCGGTCGGATCCCGCCGGACCGGTCCGGTGCGGGGGCGCCGCGGTCAGGATGGCGGCGAGCAACTCGGCCGGGGTCGCGCCCGCCAGCTGGGCCGCGGCCGTCGAGCCGGCGGAGGTCCCGATGGTCAGGTCGGCGGTGGTCACGTCCAGCCCGGCATCGAACAAGCCGGCGGCGACGCCGATCAGCCAGGCATTGCCGGTCGAGCCGCCGCCACCGAGGACCAACGCTCGCTCACCGGCGGCGCGCGCCCGCGTGCTGGCGTCGACCTGCGGAGTTGAAGGGGGCGTGGTGTTCATGGGAGGTCGCATTTCAGCGCGACGCTACCCACTTGCGGCGCGAGCGTGCAATCGAATTGTTGCTCTCCCACCTCGCTCGAAAGCGCCACCGACCGAGCACTCTCAGCTAGCGCGGGTTCACCACCCGCCGCAGCATCGCCTGGGTCTCCGGGTCGACCGAGTACACCAGCGTCCCGGTCAGCCCGCGGGTGAGCAGCACCTTGTAGACGTGCCGCACCAACCGGTCGAACGTCTCGTTGCTGACCGTCTTCACCGACTTGAAGTCGGGGTCCTTGTTGAACTCCCGCCGCGACACCCACCGGTCGGTGCGCCACACGAGGTCGGGTCCGAAGATCACGCCGTTCCAGTGGTACTCGAACCCCTGCGCGGTGTAGACGCACCCGACCTGTCCGAACCCGCCGGGGTCGGAGGCCCACAGGGACGACGGCGGCGCCTCCCCGACCGCTCGTTCGCTCTTCAGGTTCCACGGCCGGCTCCAGTCGCCGATCGTCACGTCGTCAACGAGTCGGCCGTCGGGCGTCGGATCGCTCCACCGCCAGCAGTACCCGGCGGTCATCCGCGCGCCCAGGCCCTTGTCGCGGTAGACGGCCAGGCGAGACTCCAGCTCGGCGGGGGAGTCGACGACGTCGACCGCGAAGGTGGACTCGTCCTCCCAGCCGAGCGGGCCGCCGTCGTCGAGCAGGCCGAGCAGACGGTGCACCCAGTCGTTGTACGCGTCGGAGCCGCCGGCCCGGTACTGCCCCTGCAGGTCGATCTGGTGGACGGTCAGGCCCTTCGCCGCGGCGTGCGCCTTGATGTCGGCGGCGGTGCCCATCTCGCCGGGGCGCACCACCTGGTGCTGGTCGAGCAGGAAGACCGGCACGCGGGCGGCGTCGAGCAGCTCCTCGATCTGCGGGCGCGCCACGGCCCGGATCGCCTTGGGCGTGTACCGGTTGACCGACTGCGCGCGGATGCGGTGCGCCTCGTCGAGGATCAGCACGTCGAGGCCGTTCCGCTCGGCGGTCATGAAGCTGTTGAAGTACATGAACAGGCTCTTGGTGCGGCTCGAGCCCTTGCCGGCGACCTGGCGCAGCGTGTGCGTGAACGCCTTCGAGCCGGTCGCGTGCAGCACCGTGCGGCCCTGACGGGCGAGCTCGCCGAGCAGCGACAGCGCGATCACGCTCTTGCCGCTGCCGGGCCCGCCGGTCACCACCACGACTGTCTTGAGGTCCGACGCGCGGGCCTGCTCGACGGCGCGCATCACGATCTCGTAGGCGACCCGCTGCTCGTCGAGCAGCACGAACTGCTCGCGGTCGCGGATCTCGTTCGCGGCGACCTGGAGCAGCTGCTTGGACGGGGCGATGGAGGAGGCAAGCAGCTCGTCGGCGGCCGCGACACCGGAGTTCGGCGAGAGCCGGGACCGTAGGAACTCGTGAAACTCGCCGCGGCGCTGACCGGTGAACATGCGGGCCTCGGACGCCGCTGGCCCGGACCACAGGTCGGCGATGGAGCGGTCGGTCGCATTGTGGAGGTAGGCGACGCTTGCGAGGGGATCGGGTTGGTCGGCGAGCACGGTGACGAAGTCCGTGAGGTAGCTCGCGTACCCGGCGACCTGCAGCGCGGGGTGCAGCACGGGGCTGTACCGGGCGCCGTCGACGTCGACCAGGGTGGCGCTGTCCTGCCAGCGTCGCGCGGTGCTCCACTGCTTGAGCTCGACCACCACGTACGACGGCGCCCCGGTGCGCGGGTGGGTGCCGGCCAGGATCACGTCGGCTCGTTTCGAGCTCAGCGGGAGCCGGTGCTCGGCCAGCACCTCGACGGCCCCGAGGCCGGCGTCGCGCAGATCGCGCGCGAGCACGGGCAGGCTGTTGCGCCAGGAACGGGACTCGCTCTTGCCTGGATGCCCCAGCCCCTGGCTCACGAAGTAGTCCTCGAGGATCCGCTCGACCTCACTGACATCGCCGTCGGACATCGACGCGAGCGCGTTCCCACTCAATCGGACTGAATCCACGACGACGTCCCCCAGGCAGCACGAATGATCGTGCGGAGGGGACATATCCGGGGAACAGAAGTCCGTCGAACCGCTGCCAGGAGGTTAGCGCCCGGGCTGCGGGCGTCCGAACCGCCGTCGGGCCTGTGCCAGGGTGGCGCGCATGAGTGACGTGACTGGCGAGCCCGAGCTCGCGGAACTGACGCGGTTGATGCGCGAGTTCAGCGCCGAGCGCGACTGGCAGAAGTTCCACGACCCGAAGTCGCTGATCCTGGCGCTGATGGGCGAGGTCGGCGAGCTCGCCGAACTCTTCCAGTGGGTGGGGGCCGACGACGCGGTGGAGCGGTTCGCCGAACCGGAGCGCCGCCAGCGCGCGGGGGAGGAGATCGCCGACGTGCTGCTGTACCTATTGCGACTCGCGGACGTGGTCGGGGTGGATGTCGCCGCGGCGGCGCGGAGCAAGATGGCCGCGTCCAGGGAGCGGTTCGTCGCGGGGGACGTGCACGGGGTCGCGCCGGAACGGGCCTAGTAGTAACTCACTGCGAGGCGAGGAACTCCCCGAAGCGCATTTCCAGCCGGTCCGCGCTGGGCCTGTCGCGTCGCACCGAGGGCACCACCATCAGGGGCTTTCGATGGTGCGCCTGAATGCCGTATCTCAGCATGGGTCCGTCGATCTCCTCGAGCACGTCTGGTCGGATCTCGATGATCAGGTCGGGACGGATGCCCAGGATGTTCGCGTCGTACGCCGCGTGATGCATCTTGCACAGCGCGAGGCCGTTCGACATGACCGGGTCGCCGTCCGCGTTGGCGTCCGCGGTGATGTGCGCCGCATCGAGGAGATTGCCGTGCCGGAACGAACAGACCGCGCAGCGCGTGGCGTAGGCGCGCATGACCCCGGCCCGGAACGCGGGTTGGTGAAGCCGCTGGCGGGTCGTGCGTTCCATGTAGGCCCGCACGATCGGGTCGGCCTCATGGCCGACGTCGACCGTCCGCTGGTCTTCGCCCAGCGCCATGACGAACTGGTGGTCCGCGGGCTCCTCCGCCAGGAGGTACACCGGGTAGATCGCGGCGTAGACGCCGTCGGCGATTCCGTAGAACCAGATCATCGGGAGCTGGCGGTCCATCGCGGCGCGCAGGGCGCGGTTCTCGGGGTGGCTCGCGTCCTCGCCCCGCCACTTGTAGCGGAGCAACTTGTCGATGCCGATGCCGTCCTCGTAGGGCCGGACCGCTCCCTCGCGCCGATAGACGGTTCGGATCGACAGCGCGGCAGCCATGCCGGCGGGTTTGCGAATGCCCCGCTGCACGTCCATCAGGGGCAGCCGAGCGCCCGCGAACTGGAACTCCGCCAACTGCTTCTGGGTCCAGGACTCGACCCCGTGCGCTCGCTGACCATCGAGCCACGCGAGCGCGGCAAGGCGAATGGCGAGCTCGGTTTCGACCACGCTGTCAGTCACGGGTCTGAGCTTCCTCCCTGGTGTCCCTTAAGCCAAGGCGTCCGTGCCTGAGGAACGTGAGTCAGTTCGCGCGCAAGGCACTTCGCGGCGAACGGTAACCCGCGTGTAATCTCATGCGAGTGACTGAGCTTGAGCCAGGACTTTACGAGTTGCTCATCACGAGTGGGCTTCGCGCAAAACTCGACAATCTGTCCAGCGCTCTTGTCCCGCGTGATCGAAGCCTAAGCAGTGCTGATGCTGCGGACCGGATCGCTTGGCACGTCAGCAAACAGGTCGAGCGCGCCCTCTTGGACGTGAGCGACGAGGACCGGGTCTCTGTCGCGGTGAAGGTCGCGCAAGCCTTGCTCTATCGACTTGGCGAAGTCGCACACGTCGACGAAAGCGCTCAACTTATCGAGCCCGCTTCGGTACTCCATGCAATCCTGCGGCGCCGTCCGGATGGTGAGCCTGAGCATCTGGAAGCTCCCGTAATTCCCCTGCTGGATACAACATTGCTGACCAACGCGCCGGGCGAGCCAACCCTCTGGAGCCAGCTGCGCTCGGAGATCGCCTCGGCATCGTCGATCGACCTCGTCATGGCGTTTATTCGGCGAAGCGGGATCGCACCGCTCCTCGACCCGCTCCGCAAACACTGCGAGAGTGGCCGGACGCTGCGGGTGCTGACGACTACCTATACCGACTCCACGGAACGCGAAGCGCTCGAGCAACTTGCGGCACTTGGAGCTGAGGTCCGAGTTTCCTATGACATCGGATCAACACGTCTACATGCCAAAGCATGGGTCTTCCACCGCCGGCCATTCTCTACTGCCTACGTCGGATCCTCGAACCTGACGCGATCTGCCACGGTCACGGGCTTGGAGTGGAACCTCAGGGTCTCTGGGGCTCGAAACCCCGATGTCATCGACAAGTTCAGCGCGGTGTTCGAGAGCTACTGGTCCTCTGGTGACTTTGTCCCCTACACCGCGGAGGAGTTCGAAGCCGAGCAACTGCGAGTCGGCCGAACTGACACCGGACCAAGGATTATGCTCAGCCCGCTGGAAGTTCGGCCGCATCCGTTCCAGTCGCGCCTCCTAGAACTTCTTGAGGTTTCCCGGGAACTCGGTCACCATCGCAATCTTCTGGTGTCCGCAACCGGGACGGGCAAGACAGTCATGGCGGCGCTCGACTACGCCGCGCTTCGTGACCAAATTGGTAGGTCCAGGCTGCTCTTCATCGCACATCGCGAAGAGATTCTGGATCAAAGTATCGCGACCTTTCGCCACACACTTCGGGAGACGCAGTTTGGCGAGAAGTGGGTGGGAAGAGCTCGGCCCCGCGGCTTCGAGCACGTTTTCGCTTCGATCCAAAGCCTGAGTGCAAACGGCCTCACGTCACTCGATCCCTCGCACTTTGACGTTGTGATCGTTGACGAGTTTCATCACGCTGCCGCAGCCTCGTACAAGCGTGTTCTCGATCGCCTCAACCCCAAGGAACTCTTGGGCTTGACTGCGACGCCCGAGCGCAGTGACGGACTTCCGATCCTGCACTGGTTTGACGACCGCATCGCCGCCGAACTGCGACTCTGGGATGCCATCGATCAACAGCACCTCGCTCCATTCGTCTACTTCGGTATTCACGACGGGCTCGACCTTCGTGCGATCCCCTGGCGACGGGGACAGGGCTACGACATTGCTGAACTGACGAATCTCTACACTAGTTCCGATGCGTGGGCGAGAACGGTCGTCCAACAGGTCGTCGAGCACGCGGACATTCAATCGATGCGCGGCCTCGGATTCTGCGTAAGTATTAGACATGCGCAGTTTATGGCCAAGCATTTCAATCGGCACGGTATCCCGGCCATCGCGATCTGGGGCGATAGTCCGCGAGAAGAGCGAGAAGGTGCCTTGCGGGCGCTTGCGGAGGGACGTATTCGGGTGGTCTTCTCCGTCGATCTCTTCAACGAAGGGGTTGACGTACCCAATGTTGACACGATCCTTATGCTCCGACCAACGGAGAGCCCGACGTTGTTCCTCCAGCAACTTGGGCGCGGGCTCCGGAAGGCTCGGAACAAGGGCGCGTGTACTGTCCTTGACTTCGTCGGTACCCACCGGAAAGAATTCCGCTTCGACCGCCGCTACCGCGCTCTTCTCGGCGGTTCGCGCCGCGATATCGAGCGGGCCGTCAAAACTGGGTTCCCTTTTCTTCCCGCTGGTTGCCACATGCAACTCGATCAGAAGTCTTCCGAGATCATCTTGACCAGCCTCCGTGACGCGATTCCGTCTCGGTGGCCGCAGAAAGTTGCGGAACTCCGAGCGCTTCTCGGAGATCGCGGGGACCTGAATCTGGGCCAGTTTCTTGAGGAATCTGGGCTGGATCTCGCAGATGTCTACGAGGGCAGCAAATCCTGGTCTGACCTTCGGGTGGCTGCAAATGCCCCTGTTCTGCGCGAAGGCCCGAATGAGGCGACTCTTCGCCGCGCCGTCGGTCGTCCTCTCCACACCGATGATCGTGTTCGGATGTTGGGGTACCAGAAATTTGCCTCGCAGACGGGTATCCCGCAGGTCGCCTCGATGGCCGAACGCGATAGGCGACTGCTTCACATGCTGGTCGCAGGTCTCGCAGACCAGGCGATCCACAAGGGAACGTCGCTCCAGGAAGCCGTTGACCTCGTATGGGCGCATCCACAGGTTCTCGCTGAGATCTCGGAACTTTTAGCGGTGCTTAAGTCCGGCACGGACCACGTTCACACGCCTCTGACAACTCACCCGGATTCACCGTTGCAGATTCACGCGCGTTACTCTCGGATTGAGGTCTTGACATCCCTCGGTCTCGTTGACGGCGCAAAGGCATTTGCCTGGCAAAGTGGCGTCCTCCAGGCCAAGGCTGCCAACGCTGAACTACTCGCCTTCACCCTGGACAAGACCTCCGGTGGGTTCTCGCCAACAACGAGGTATCGCGACTACGCGATCAATCGGTCACTTGTGCACTGGGAGAGCCAGTCGACGACGCGTGCCGACGGCTCTACGGGGTTGCGCTACCGGAATCACGTGCGGGACGGTCGGTCGATACTGCTCTTCGCCCGACTTCGCGCTGACGATCGCGCGTTCTGGTTTTTGGGCCCGGCGACGTACCGGGGTCATGTAGGCGAGCGTCCAATGGCGATCACCTGGGAACTTCACACACCGCTTCCAGGAGATCTTTACCAGGCATTTGGTGCTGCGGTCGCGTAGGAAGGGTTCCGAGCCGAACCCCCGGTCCTCGCGAAGACACGCACTCGCGAACGTCTGTGATCAGGCCAACGGCGTGGAGAATGTTGGGCCTCAATCTTTGGCGGCCGCATGTGAGAGGGACTTCTGTTGCGCGTGTCGACCCGGCCGCAGGACGTCGACGACTCGGTCGAAATGCGGGACCCGGCGCCCCTTCTGAGCGCGGAGCCGGTCGGCCAGCGCCTTTCCCTGGACTACTCCAACGCCGTCGACCGTCTGTCCGCCGTTCGCGACATCGCCCCACCAGACGATGACGGGCTGCACCCAAAGTCGCTGACCACAGCGCTTCTCGATCTGCTCGCTCAAGGCGGCGGCCTCGCCACGGGACCGCTTCAGGACCGAGGTGATGCTGAGGTAGATGTCGTCATCGTACTTGTGCCGTCCGACCAGTCGGCCGTCATCACCGGATTCAAGTCGGTACCCAGACCACTTGGAGTTGAGGCAGTAGACACCGGTTGGACCGAGCACGACGTGGTCGAAGTTCTTCGAACCGTTGGCGAGGTCGTGCAGCACGACCCAGCCCTCCTTCTCGAGAGCTCGCAACTGCTTGGCCGTCTCCTCCTCGCCGAATGCTCCTTCTTGCCAACTGGCGATCGAGACCGGCGGCGACTGGCGCATCGCTATCAATGTCGCAAATAACGCCCCTGCCATGGCAGGGGCTACCCAGGGCTGATCTCCCGGTGCAAGGTTCACGAGCCACGTGATGAAGGCTCCAGCGCACACCGAGAAGACGACCGCGAACAGCCAGACCTTTCGGTTGCGCCGCAGCCACGCCTTTCTTAGTGCGGTGTACTTGCGGCGAGCACGCGCCCCGGCGCGCCGTCGGTTGCGCCGTACTTCTACCCAGGAGCGTATTGAGTTGATCACACCAGCTCATCGGCGTACGGGCTCACCCAAATGAGCGATCGTCGGATTCTCCTGCGCCTACAGATTGGCTGGGACCAGAAGCTTCAGTCTCGGCGCGGCCGCTGGGCGACAAGACGCCTAAGGTCCTCGACGGACACCACCGGCTCCTTCTCGGCGCGGTTTACGACCCACTGCTCGACCCACGCGCCGCAGCGCACTCACCTTGAACTGCCCGCGCGCCTGGTGCGCGCCGGAGGCCTTTCACGGCCTCCGGCGCGCCAGTTCACGTCCTCCGGTCTGCGAGCGCCACCGATTCCCTAGGCGTCCACGTTCTGGCGGATCGCCGCGGTCGCATGGTCGGCGGCGAGCCACCCCGAGGTGAGGGCGAAACCGTTCGCCGAGCCGGGGATGGTCAGGATGTAGGACTCGCCGAACAGCCCGCCAGCATCGCAGCCCACGGAGTACAAGCCCTCGATCGGCTTGCCGTCGGCACCGATGACCTGCATGTTGTCGTTGATCTTGATGCCGCCCATGGTGACCATGATTCCCGGCTCCATCTTGATGGCGTAGAACGGGCCCTTCTCGACGGCCAGGAGGTACTTCGCCTTGTGGAACCGGGTGTCCTTGCCCGCGTGGCACAGGGCGTTGTAGTCGGCGATCTCCGCCGCGAGCACCGCGGGGTCGACGCCGATTTCCTTGGCGAGGTCTTCGATGGTGTCGCCCTTGAAGGCGGACAAGCCGGCCTCGACGTCGGATTCCAGCTCGGTCGGCAGGTTCACCAGCTTCTCGCCGGTGCGCACGTAGATGCCCAGGCCCACCTCGCAGCCGTCGTCGACCAGGTGGTCGATCTGGGCCTGGTCGATGACCGACCAGTAGAAGGAGCCGGGCAGGCCGGCGACGACGTCACCGGCGTTGCCGAAGTTCAGCCCGCAGATCTCGTTGGTGCACCGCCGGCCGTCGCGGTCGACCCAGAGGTAGGGCTGGAAGCCGGCGGTGTTCGTGTGGGAGGTGACGGTCTTGCCCCGCATCAGTGGCATGAGCAGCGTGGTCCCGATGGACTCGAAGGGCTGTGCGCCGATGTCGAACATCATGTTCAGGCCGTCGCCGGTGTTGCCGGGGTTGCCGATGTTGATGATCTGGTCGCCGCAGCCGAACTTCGTGAACTTGTTGAGCATCTCCGGGTTGCTGGCGTAGCCACCGGTGCCGACGACGACGGCCTTCGCGCCGATCCGCACGGCCTGTCCGTCGGCGTCTTCGGCGAGGACTCCGACGATCTTGCCGTCCTTCGTCAGCATCTGCTTGGCCGAGGTCTGCAGGAAGATCTCGACGCCCATGGAGCGGGCGCTCGCCTCGAGCAGGTCGATGACGTGCGCCACTTCGCCCTTCGGGATGTGCCAGGTGACGAGCTCGTCGGGCTGGTCGGGTGCCGTGGTGATGACCTCCTCGTAGACGGCGCCCTCGTTGCGCATCTTGACGATGGTCTTGTTCGCGTTGTCGACGAACTTTGACACGACGGAGGCGTCGGCCCGCCAGTGGCTGTAGTCGATGTAGCCCTGGAAGGCCTCGTCCTTGGAGACGTGGATGCCGCGCTTCTCCTGCTCGTCGGACTCGAATGCGGCGTGACCCTCGGCGAACGAGGAGCTGCCGCCCAGGGTCGGCATCTTCTCCAGCACGGCCACGGTGAGACCGTTGTGGCCGGCCTGGACGGCGCAGGACATGCCCGACCCGCCGCCCCCGACCACCACGAGGTCGTACTCGACGTCGAATTCCTCGGTCGATGCTTCGGTCATTTCTGGTTCTCCTGTTCGTTCCTGTTGGGGTGACGGCTGTGTCACTTGGTGCCCAGAGCGGCGATGAGGGCGGGGACGACGTCGTAGAGGTCGCCCACGATGCCGAAGTCGGCGGCACGGAAGATCGGCGCGTCCTTGTCGTTGTTGACCGCGACGACGACCTTCGCGTCGCGGATGCCCTCCATGTGCTGCGGTGCCCCCGAGATTCCGACGGCCACGTACAACCGGGGTGCGATGTGCTGCCCGGACCGGCCGACGTAGCGGTCCTTGCTGATCCAGCCCAGGTCGTCCGCCACGGGCATGGAGCAGCCGAGCTCGGCGCCCAGTGCGGCGGCGAGCTCCTCGATGAGCGGGAGGTCGGCCTTCGACTTCACGCCGCGACCGACCGAGACGACCCGGGCGGCGTCGCGCACGCCCGACGAGCCTCCGCTGGCCGGTTCGGTGCGGAGGAGGCGAAGGTCAGCGGCCGGTTGAGCGGCGGGGGCGGTCTCGATGGTGGCCGGCGAGCCCGGCGACGTCTCGACGTCCTCACCCGTGAAGATGACAGCGACGGGCGACGCGGTGGCGAGCGTCTCGATGACTGCGCCGCCGATCGCCGAGCGCTGCGCGACGACGAGGTCGCCGTCGGCCCTGAGATCGACGACTGCCGGCAGCACGACCGCGCCGAGCTGGGCGGCGGCCGCACCGAGCAGCACGCGGGCGGCCGGGGCCGCGCTGGAGATCAGGACCCGCGGTGCTGCCTGCCCGACCGTCGCTGCCAGCTGGGCGGCGTAGGCCTCCACGGGCGTCTGGGCAACGGGCTCGACCCAGACCAGCGTGTCCGGGCCGGCGATCGAGACGAGTTCCGCCAGCTCGCGAGAGCCCACCACCGCCGCCGTGACCGGCGCGCCCAGGCCCCGAGCGGCCGCGAGCATGGCGCCCACGAGCTTCGCGTCGGTCACGAGTACCCACGTGTCCACGCTCATAGCGACCGTTCTTCCGTGGTGCCGACCCGGCTCGAGGCGCGGTCTGCGGCGTTCACAGGGCACCGTCCGCGCGCAGGGCGCCGACCAGCTGCTGCGCCGCGAGGGTGGTGTCGCCCTCGAACACGCGAACCGGTTTCGTCGCGGGCAGGTGGGAGCCACGGTTCGACACCGAGTCGGCGACGGTGATCCCCAGATCCGCCAGGGTCAGCTTGGTGAGCGGGCGCTTGCGGGCCGCGAGAAGCTCCTTCATCCCGGGTGTGGCGTCCTCGGCGGACAGAGCGGCGACGCCCAGGACCGCCGGGGTGGCGAGCGACAGGATCTGGTGGTCGTCGCCGACCTTGCGGACGATCTCGAGGCGCCCGTCCCGCGCGGTGGCTGAGTCGATCCCGACCACGGCGGGCCAGCCCAGGAGGCCCGCGAGCGCGACGGGCACTCCGGGGTACTGCTCGCAGTCGCCGACGACGACGACGTCGACGTTGCCGATGGCGCGGACCCCTGCGGCCAGGATTGCCGCCGTCTGGGCGTTGTCGGCGAGATTCGGTGCGTCGGTGACCGACACGGACTGCTCGACTCCGCGGGCCAGCACCCAGCTGGCGTCCCCGTCACCGAGGGTCAGCCCGACCAGGTCGCCCCCGGTCGCGGCGGCGATGGCCTTGGCAGTGGACAACGCCGCGGGATCATCCTCGCCCGCGGTCATCTTCGCGCTGCGCCAGTCGACGGAGCCGTCTTCCCGCACCGCGGCGTGCGCGCCGTCCCGCGCCCACTTGTAGGCGATCACTGTCTTCATCGGTTGCCGGGACCCCTTTGTGCCGCTCGTACCCACGCCCGGTTACGGGTCGGCGGATTGCGCCGCTGTGGCTCTACGAACAGTCTGGTGATGGTCTGGTGCGCACCAACAGCACCCTTTGGATACACCGGGGTAGACCTTCGGATACCCCCACCTGGGGGAGGTCGTGCGGGGGAGTCGAGCCCTAGTCGAAGAGGCCCTCGCGCACGCTGTACACGGCCACCTGCACCCGGTTCTTCATGTGCAGCTTGGTCATGACCCGACCGAGATGCTTCTTCACCGTGGCCTCGCTGAGGTGTAGCTCCTGGGCGATCTCATCGTTGGACAGGCCGTCGATCAGGAGCCGCAGCACATCGCGCTCGCGGTGGGTCAGCTGTTCGACCCGGAGCGGCCCGCCGGGGGCGCGTGCGTCGCCCTGGTTCCCGAACTCGGCCAGCACCTTGGCCGCGATCGTGCTCGACAGCGCGGCCTCGCCCCGCATGACGGCGACCAGGTAGTCGTGCAGGCGGTCAGCCGGCTCGTCCTTGCTCAGATAGCCGTGCGCGCCGTTGCGCAGTGCTTCGAAGACGTCCTCGCCCAGGCTCGACATGGTGAGCATGACGACTCGGAGCTGCGGGTTCTCGAAGGTGATGGTGCGGGTTGCCGCAACCCCTCCCATGCCTGCCATCCGGACGTCCATGAGGATCAGGTCGGGCTGCAGTCGGCGCGCCGACGTGATGGCTTCGGCCCCGTCCGCGGCGCTCCCCACGACGTGGAAGTCGCTCCACCGGCTGATCAGCGAGGCCAGTCCGTCGCGGAAAAGGGCGTGGTCGTCGACGACCAGGACGCTCGTGCTTGCGGTCTCCACGTCAGGCCTTGGTGTCCGCGGGAATCGCCGCGATACGCGCGGCCACGTTCAGGGGTGCCTCAGCGACCACGAGCGTGCCGCCGAGCGGCCCGGGTTCGATCGACAGCGATCCGTCGATCTGCTGCATCCGCTCGAGCATGATGCGCAGGCCGAGTCGGGAGTCGGGGACGCTGTCGGGGTCGAACCCGCAGCCGTTGTCCTGGATCTCCAGGCGGATTCGCGTGTGCGCCGGCAGCAGGCGCACCGTGACCCCCGATGCGCGGGAGTGCATGTTCGCGTTGGAGAGCGCCTCTTGAAGCACCCGGACGAGCTGGGCCGCCACCGCCAGGGGAACCTTGTCGGCATCGCCCGGGCGAGGGCAGTCGAGCTCGACGGGGATGGCGAGCTGACGCTCGAAGTCGTCGACCTGGCGACGAATCCGCTCGACGAACGATCCGCCGATCAGCTCGCAGTCCGAGCGAAGTCCGAGCATCTGGTGCCGCAGGCTGCGCTTGAGTGCCGTCACGGTGTCGTCGAGCCGCCGGACGTCCTCCGTCAGGCGGTCGACGTTCGCCTCGGCGAGGTCGAGCTTCATCGCGCCCACGTGCAGGCCGAGGGTGGCGACCTGCTGCGACAGGTCGACATGGAGCTCATCGCTGAGCCGGCGGCGCTCCTCGAGGGCCCCCAGCTCGCGTTCGCGCGCGCCGACCTGCCAGCGGTACAGCGCATTGCCGAGGATTCGGCCGGCGGCGGCCAGGAACTCCTTCTTCGTCTGCGTGAGGACGAACTCGCCGTCGAAGCTCAGGACGACCGCGCCGAGGTGCTTGCCGTCGGCGTGAATGGAGACCACGACACCGGAGGTGCCGAACCACTTCTTGAAGTTGGGCGGGAGAACCGCCCACCCCTCGTGGTCGAGATGGTCGGCCGCCGAGACCGGCCACTCCCCGGGATTGATCCACGGTGAGCGCACGTGCTCGGAGGCCGGCATCGTCGCGAACTCGTCACCCAGGATGGCCCGCTGCTCGTCATCGGTCACCAGGTCGAGGCGGGTCCCGGTCTCGTCGAGCAGGAACGACGGCGCGAGCCTGGCGCCGATCGCGTCTTTGATGATCCGTACCGCCCGGAGATACGAGTCGGCGCGGTCGTGCGACCAGATCAGGGTGTCGTTGATGCGCACGAGCTCCGCGAGGTAGGAGCAGTTCTGTGCCATCCGCCAATCGTAGGTCGCTGATCGTGGCCGCAATTGGGCCTCGCCGGTGAGTGGCGGCCGCCCGCCCCGGCGAGTGGACCGGGATCGGGTGGCGGGCTCAGGACAGGTCGAGCCGCGCGAGCTCCCCGCGGGAGGAGACCCCGGTCTTGGCGAAGACGGGAGGGAGCGCGGCCAGGAGGCCGTTGAAGAGGTCGATGGCGTCGTTCACTGCAGCAGTCGTGATCTTCTCGGCCCGGTACTCCGATCCGGCACGGATGAAGCCGAGGTAGGTAGCGTCGTCGACGCGGGGGTGTGGCGCGCGGCCGTCATGGGCGGTCGCTGCTTTCAGTGAGGTCGATGGTGATCCGGGACCGCGGCGCGGCGCCGAATTCAGGGCGGTATTGCCCATTTCAGAAGGTCACAGGGTTCCCTGCCTATTCCTTGAGATTGCCTTGATGTTGGCGCGGCATAAATGACCCAACGCACCAACTATCCAAGGAGAAACCATCGTGGTTAAGGCCACCGAGATCGCCGCGAGGTTCATAGCCGCGTTCGTCGCTGTCTCTGCCCTCGCGGGCCTGACCGCCGGTCAGGCTGCTGCGGCCATCCCTGCCGCCGTTGCCCCGACCGGCTTCACCGTGACCAGGCAGGTTGCAGACGTCAACCTGCTCGACGTGAACTGGAAGGCCGTGGCCGGCGCCACCCGCTACACCGTGACAGTCTTCGACGGGGTCAACCAGTTCGCCTACGACGTGGCCGCCACCGCGACCACCTTCACCTTTACGGGCAACGGCAACTGCACCCGCTACCGCGTCAACGTCGCCTCGATCGACGCCGCTGGCACCCGCGCCGCCACCCCGGACACCATCGTCAACCCGCTCTCTCCCGGCGGGATCACCGGCCTGCAAATCGACCGCTCGGACGACGGCGGCACCGTCACCGCCGCCTGGACGCCGCCGGCCAGCGCCGCCAAAGCCACCAGCTACGCGGTGCTGTTCCGCTCCCTCGCCGACGGCACCGTGCTCGTCCAGCGCAACTCGCCGGACGCCGTCGAGGTTGTCAGCGGGCTGGAGCCCCTTCGCTCCTACGTGATGGAGATCGTGCCGACGAACCAGTACGGCTCCTGCGCCCCCTCCAAGGTGCTGGTGCGCGGCCCGCAGCCAGCCTCCCCGACGTCTCTGAAGGTGGTCCGCACCGAGAACGACGCGAACCTCGCCACCGTCACCTGGGTGGCCCCGGCGTGGACCGGCTACGGCCCCATCACCACAGTGCAGCTCGGCGTACGCAACCCGACCCAGGCCACCCCCACCTGGATCGACCTGCCGGCCGACGCCACCAGCGCCCAGGTATCGCTGCCCAACAGCAGCAAGTGGTCCGTGTGGGTGCGCGCCGTCAACGGCAACGTGATCGGCGAGATCTCCCAGGAGTACATGCTGGAGAAGCCCGGCGCCCCCGGCACGCCCGCGGTGGACCCCAAGGTCCACATCGACGAGGTCGGTGGCGTCATCACGGTCACCTTCGACAGCCCCGTCGGCTCCAGCATCGTCTACCCCGGAATGAACGTGTCGATCGCCGGCACCACCACCGACAACGGGTACAAGGAGTCGCAGAACGCCTACAACCGCGCCCAAACATTCATTTTCGACAAGGTCCCCTGCGGCGCCTTCACCGTTGTTGTCACCGGCTTCGGCCCAACTGGCTCGCAGGAATTCGGCCGCAAGATGATCAACCGCTGCGGCGTCGGCCTCGTGCCCGCCAACCAGTGGAAACTCATCTTCGGCCGCTCCACCATCGCCGGGAACGCCGTGGACAACACTTTCGGCAATGAAGCCCGCGTGATCTCTATCACGCCCCGTACCTCCCCCGACATGGTCTACTCCACCGAGGCCACCCTCGTGTCGGGCGGGGGATACGGCATCTGGACCCGGGCCTCGGTCTCCACCGGCGCCTCCGTCTCTGGCTACACCTTCCAGTACGACCCCGGCTACGCCGCCGTCCAGCCCGGCTTCGGCAAAGCCCTCCTGCTCCGCGTCTGGAGCAACGGCGCCGAGTGCGGCAACCCGATCGCCAAGGTGCAGTGGCCCGTCGGCCTCGAGGTCAACGCCACCCACCAGGTGACAGTCGTGACCAGGGGCGACACCCTCTTCGCCACCATCGACGGCATCAAGATGTTCGACGTCGCAAGCCTCAAGGGCGCCCTGGCGGACAGCAAGTGCAACATGCCCGAGCCCACCGGCTCGCAAGTCGGCTTCCGTACCTGGAGCGCCACCGGCAAAGCCACCTTCCGCAACACCACCATCAACTGAAATCAAGGCGCTTCTGTCAAAGGGCGTGGTGAAGCGACCTCCCGGGTGGATTCCGGGAGGTCGCTTGCGGCCTGACTTCGCGGCTCTTCACTGTGGATCTGGGGACCAGTTGGTCAGGCAAGCTCTACCTGGGCTCCGTGCCGGACCTGACCTCTCGGCGGATCGTCGGGTTCGCGATCGGCGAGCACCACGACACGGAGTTGGCGATCACGGCGTTGCCGGTGACTGTGGCGGTCCGCGGCGGTACCCAGGCCGTGACCGGGATGGTGCTCGGGGTCACCCAGTCGATGGGCCGCGTCGGTTCTGCTTTGGATGCTGGATCCGGGGTCAAACGGCTCTTCGAAGTTAGCCGGGCAGCGGGGTTTTCACGGCTGCCGCCCGTCGGTGCTGACGGGTGCATGCCCAGCGTATGCGGCGGCGTTGGTTGACCGGGTTTCTGAACCCGAAAGCGTCTCTTCCCACGTGTTTGGCCAGGCGGTTGTAGCCCTCCGACCGTGAATTCGAGTACCCCGTCTCGAGGCCCGCCAGCACGGCCGGCCACCACCGGTCGACGGTCGCGGCGAGTCGGTGGACCTCGGGTGCGCTCGACGCGGCGGCGTGCTCGTAGAACGTGGTCAGCCGCCGACAGATCACGGCCCGCTCGGGATGGGTCCCGGCCAGAGCGAGCAACGCACGAAGGTCCTCCTTGACGATGTAGGCGCCCAGGATCTCCACGCCCGCCTCGCCGGTGTCGAGCAGCGCGTTCCACATCGTGGCGAACTTCGCCGGACGCAGCCGCTCGTGTGCGGTGAGCAGCTGGCGCCGGACCTGCCAGGCCGGGTCGATCTTGCGGCCCCGACGCCCGGTGGCCTCCCGCACGGTGCGTTGACGGACCGCGGTCGTGGTGTCGTTGGCGAGCTGGACCAGGTGATACCTGTCGGCGACCTGGATGGCGCCCGGCAGGCCGTCGCGGGCACCCTTGGCGAACGACGCGGACAAGTCGATGGTCACGTGCGTGATCGCGGCCCGCCACGACGCCGGCTGAGCGAGCAACCACCCCGACACGCAGGCTGCTGAGCGGCCCTCGACCTGCGCGAGGAGCCCGCCGGTGCCGTCCGCGTCCACGAACCCGGTATGCCACCGGTCGCAGGCCAGCACCCACCGGCCGGTGTCGGGGTCGTGGGCCCAGACCGGTCTGCCACGTCGGGTCTCGTCGATGCCCAGTACCCGCACGAGGGGCAGGGGCTTCGCCAGGACCGGGTCGACGCGGGCGACGAACGCGTCGTGGACCGTGGACCACCCCACCTTGTAGAACTCCGCGGCCTCGGCCACGCACCGGTGCTGGACTGCGACCGCGTCGGCGAGCTCGGCCCGCAACCGCCGCGTCAGGCGCGCCCCGGGCCGCGCGGCGGGGACCTGTTCGGTGAACGAGCCCCGCGCGCACCGCTGGTCCACGCACCGCCACCGCTGCTTGTGCCACACCAGGCGCAGCGGCCTGGTCCCATACGGGATGTCCCGCGGCCTCGTGGTCACATGGCCCTTGAGTGCGGTGGAGAACTCCCCGCACGACGGGCACGCCGACGCCGCCAGGTCCGCCGTGACCACGTGCACGACCCGACCACCGCACCCGTC
The DNA here is from genome assembly GCF_045689905.1 of Pengzhenrongella phosphoraccumulans. Taxonomy (NCBI): domain Bacteria; kingdom Bacillati; phylum Actinomycetota; class Actinomycetes; order Micrococcales; genus Pengzhenrongella; species Pengzhenrongella phosphoraccumulans. Next base: position 2,131,577 of record NZ_CP144210.1, read on the forward strand.
CGCCGTGATCTCCCGGACCGCCAACCCCTCCAGGTCCAACAACCGCGACACCCCCGAAACCACGACCGGAGGGACCCCCTGCACATGCGTACCCTGAACCAAGCCCGTGACCTCGCTCTATGACCATGTCCTGCTCGATACAGCCATGATCACCGAGGTCACGGGCCCACTACGTCCACGACCCACCCCACCGTTGCCCGGTTAACTTCGTAGAGCCGGTCAAACGCATGTTGGGGATGTCATGCGGGGAGTATTCGCAACGAGAGTCCCACCGGGGTGACCGTCTTGACGAGGGACGAGCAGGTCGTGGTCCCTGAGTCGGGCGGATTCGTCCTTCGCGACTACGGCTGCACGCCGGGTGACGTCACGGTTGAGGTCACTCCTGGTCCGGCGGTGGTGCTCCCAGGGCCGCTGTGCCGTAACTAAGGCCGAGAGCATTGACGCTGACTTCTGCGGCGGAGCACCATGAAGATCGATTGATCGTTCGTCCCGACCCGTTGTCCTGACCCGAGAGGAGCATCATGACCAGCCTGAAATGTCGCCTCGGTCGCCACAAGTGGGAGCATCGACGCAATCCGGAAGTGGCTGGGCGCGGGGCGGAGTTTGACCAGTGTCGGCGCTGCGGCAAGGAACGAAACGCCTTCGAACCGGGCAACCCCTCTATGAACGGTCCGTTGCCCGGGTGAAGCGACTCCGCCTTATACCTACCGCGCCGGAAGCATGGTTGACACCCTGGTTCGAGTCTGACGGCCGGGCTCAGTAGCGGCGGTAGGGGAGACGGCTCGGCGGGCGCTCACCACGGCGCCCAATCCCTTGGTGGCCTCTTGGGTGGGTCGCCACTTCGGGTCGGTAAATGGCCCGTAATGGCCCGCCGGAGGTCCGGTTTCTGGACTCGGCTCGCTGCGCGCCGCGGACCGGATTGGCGCGGTTCAGGGAGTGGCACTGCTCGCCAGGCGCGCTTCCATGACGGGAGGGAGCGCGGCCAGGAGGCCGTTGAGGATGTCGATGGCGTCATTCACCGCGGCGGCTGCCGCGCTGAACGTGGCGGCGTGATGGCCGGTGTCGCCCTTGGCGCGGACGCCGTAGGCCAGGGCGAGGCCCAGGCACACCTTGCGGCACCCGTCGTACGCGATCTGGAATGCGCCCTCGAGGTCCCCGATGCCGCGACCAGCGGCCGCGGTCAACGCGTGGTTCTGGGCCTGGTGGACCAGCTCGCGACAGGTGGTGGCATCGACGGGGACCTGTTCGAGGTGCCCCTCCATGACGAGCCGGCTCAAGGGGGTGTGGCGCGCGGGTGTCATGGGCGGTCGCTGCTCTCAGTGAGGTCGAGGGTGATCGACGGCTTGGCTTGAACGTTTTGGCCTCCGCTCGACCAGCCAGACTCGGTGTCGACCTCCAGATCCTCTCGCGCGGCTGGACGCCGACGCGCAGACCACCCAGTGCGTAGCGACAGGTAAGCAATGCTTCTTCCGCTCGATTTCCTGCTGTCGGCGTCCCACCGTGAAGACCGTAAAACGCCTAACGCCCATCAGCAACGAACCCCGTCGGTGGATCCAGGGTAGGGCGGCACACGCTGGACCTCCGCAGGCGGAGGTGCCCGCGATTAGATTCACGATCTGCCAAAGGGGGATCCACGTTCGCATCGCCTGGGCCTCGCTGAGGACAGATCGTCGGTGGCCGTCGGCGCTCAAGGCTCCTGGTGACCTCAAGTTGCGGATGCAGCTGGGTCTGTAACTCTCGTCCTGCTGGTAAGGCGAACGCTCTCCGCCCGATCTTGGAGGTTCATCTCATGATTCTCGTGACTGGTTCCACTGGAACCATCGGTCGGTCCCTCGTGCCCACCTTGCTCGACCACGGCGCGGCGGTCCGTCTTCTGGTGCGCGACGCAGACAAGGCGCGCGCCGTGTTCGGCGACCGGGCCGAGCTCGTGGCCGGCGACTTGCACGACGCCTCGGCGGTGACCGCCGCCGTCGACGGCGTCGAGAGCGTCTTCCTGAACTCGTCCTCGCTCAGCGGGTTCGTCGACCTGCAGCGGACCGTGATCGACGCGGCGGCCGCGGGCGGGGTGGGCCACCTCGTGCGGCTTTCGGTCGCCGGCGCGGCTCCCGACAGCGCACCGAGCTACGGGCGCGGCCACTTCGCCCTCGATGAGCACCTGAAGGCATCGACGCTCAGCTGGACGATCCTGCAGCCCAACGGCTTCATGCAGAACCTGCTCAGTAACGCTGAGACCATCAAGGCTGGCGCGATCTACGCCTCGGCCGGCGACGGGGCCGTCGCGATGATCGATGCGCGCGACATCGCCGACGTCGCCGCGGCCGTGCTCGTCGGCGAGAGGCACGTCGCCGAGGTGCTGGTCCTGACCGGCGGCGCGGCCGTGACTTACACCGACATCGCCGCCGCCCTTACCGCCGAGCTCGGCCACGACGTCCGCTACGTCGACGTCCCGCCGGAGGTCACGCGCGGCAACCTGCTGGGCTTCGGCCTACCGGCCGAGCAGGTCGACGACATCGTCGCGCTGTTCGCGATCTTCCGCGCCGGGTACGCCTCGACGGTCACGTCCGCGGTCCGCGACGTGCTCGGCCGGGAGCCCCGAACGCTCGCAACCTTCCTCCGCGACCACCGATCCGCCCTCACCGCCCCGGCCTAGCGTTGCTCGACCAGCGCCCAGCGGCGGGAAAGGGCGGCCGAGCAGTCCTACTCGATGCTCACGAGTCCGGGCCCTGTCGAACTCGAATGTCTGGATGATCAGGTCGCGCGCCGGTGGTTGGCGACCGCCACGCGGCGTCTGCTCGAGCCGGACGTTCCCGCGGGAACGTCCGTCCGCCGCCACGAAGAGGCCCGGCCGGCCAGCGTGTAGCGACAGCCAAGTAGCCCGCCAGGGGAGGCGGGGCCGTTCGACCGTTTCACTTCAAGGCGGTGGTACGGCGTCAACGGCACGGTGGGACCGGGACACCATCGATCGACCGAGCGGAAGGCACGACCATGACTGAGACCTGCACCCACCTCGACACGGTCGCCGAGGTCACGCCCTCCAGCGATGGCTGCGAGGACTGTCTGCGCACCGGCGGCCAGTGGGTGCACCTGCGGCTGTGCATGCGCTGCGGGCACGTCGGCTGCTGCGACAACTCCCCAAACCAGCACGCCACTGCCCACTGGCGCGAGCACGGCGATCACCCGCTGATCCGTTCCTACGAACCGGGCGAGAGCTGGTGGTGGTGCTACCCCGACGACGTGCTCTTCGAGATCGACGGCGCACCGCCGTCGCCATCGCACCCCTGAACCGGCGCATCACGCCGGCCGCGAACTGTCGGACTGCGGTTCCCGTGGTGGATTGGCACATGGCCAAGTTGCCGTGCTCGCGAAAGAAACGCGGGCGACCGTGGTTTCCGCTCAGGGGATCACAGTTGCCGCACGGTGACGGTGCTGGCATCGACGGGGATCGCGCACGTCCGCCCGAACCACTAGGCCTCCGTCGGAGTCGCCCGGCGTGTGGGTCTTAAGCCGACCGCGGTTCTCGTCGATGGGGAGACGCTTTGGTCCATCGCATGACGACCGTCAGGTAGCGCACGACCTGCCGGACACGTGCGGTCGGCTCAGCCAACAGAGCCAGTGCGCGCTCTTCGCCGAAGAACGGAACCCGGCCGACATCGCGCTCGACGGAGGCCTCGCCCTGGCCCACGCCTACCCTCGCAGAGACTTCCAGAAGACGATCTTGTCGTCGCCAGGGCCGTAGAACTCTCGGAGGAGAGCCTCCCGGTCGTACCCCGAACGCAGGTAGAAGCGCCGGGCCCCTTCATACTTCTGAGTGCTGGACGTCTCGACGATCAACACCCGGGCAATGCCGTCGCCCGCATCTCGCAGCGTCCGTTCAACCTCCCCAATCAGCGCGCTGCCGATGCCGGTGCCGTGCAGTCTCGGGATCACCGCCAAGAAGTACAGGTTCCACACCCGGTCTGCGAACGGCTCCGGTGCGAAGTACGCCGCACCGGTCAACCCGCCCGACTCATCCTGGGCAACGACACACTGGTGACCTTCGAGGGAACCATCCAGACAGCCCCGCAACATCTCATCGAACCCACTGAGATCCTCGGCTGCGAACATCCCGTTGATCACGGCGAGGTACTCGATCTCCTCGACGTCCCCGCCGGCAGCAGGGCGGAGGGTCAACAGAGCGGGCACTGGCTGGCCATCATCCATCTGCGCATACTCCCCGCTGGCCGCGCCGAAGGCCACCGCTTTCCCAGCCCCCTGACTTCCTGCCCGTAGTAGATCCCCAAGAGCAACGTCACGAGGACCCTCTCGCGATCGTTCGCGACAACAGGAAAGCGGTGTCCGTCCGACCTACCCAGCACTTCGCGCCAACTACCTGGCGGTCGTTGCTCTGATCGGGGAGTTGAACAATGCGTCCTCGGCTTGTTCGGGCCATGCGGTGCGCCAGGAGTTGAATGCGTCTGCGGGCAGTGGCCGCGAGAGGTGGTATCCCTGTGCGACGTCGCAGTCGTATGTGGTGAGGCGGGCGAGGATCGCGGGGTTTTCGACGCCCTCGGCGACGACCCGGAGCCCGAGGTTGTGGCCCAGTTCGATCACGCTTTGGACGATGAGGCTGTTGCGGGTGTCGCGGTCCATGGTCCGGACGTAGGACAGGTCGATCTTGAGTTCGGTGATCGGCAGGTTCTTCAGCTGGCCGAGGCTGGTGTACCCGGCGCCGAAGTCATCGATGGAGACTTCGATGCCTTGCGCGACGAGCCGGTGCAGCACGTCTTTCGCTCGGGTGGGATCGATCATGATCGCGCTCTCGGTGACTTCGAGCTTGAGCAGGTGTGCGGGCACGCCGTGCTCGGCGAGCAGGTCGGCGACTTTCTGGTCGAGGTGGTCGTCGAGGAGGTTGCGGGCGGACAGGTTGACCGCGACCTGCAGGGGCGCGCCGTTGTCGGCCCATCGGCGCGCCTGGCCAAGGGCGAGGTCAAGGACGTAGTGGGTCAGCGGTCCGATCAGTCCGGTGTTCTCGGCCATCGGGATGAAGTCTCCGGGTTGGAGAAGGCCCCGTTCGGGGTGCTGCCAGCGCACTAGTGCCTCGACGCCACTGATCGCACGGGTTCGAAGGTTGACCTTCGGCTGGTAGTGCAGGAGCAGTTCACCGATGCGCAGCGCCCGGCGCAGGTCACCGAGTAGGGCGAGCCGCTGGGGGGTGTGGGCGTCGATCTGGGGGTCGTAGGTAGACACGCGGAGGTTTCCCTCCTTGGCGGCGTACATCGCGATGTCGGCGTGCTGCAACAAGATCGTGGCATCGGCGCCGTGTTCGCCGGAGACCACCACGCCGATGCTGGCCTCCACATCGAGTTCGACCCCCTCTACGTTGAATGACCGGCGCAGCGCCCCTTGCAGCTTGTGCGCCACGGCCGTGGCGTCCTCGATCCCGGTGAGCTCGGGAAGCAGGACGGCGAATTCGTCGCCGCCGAGCCGTGCGATCGTGTCGGATTCGCGCAGGACCTCACCGAATCGCGATCCCACCTGGATGAGGAGTTGATCGCCGTAGTGGTGGCCCAGGGTGTCGTTGATCTCTTTGAATCGGTCGAGATCGATGAGTAGCAGCCCCACGACGTCTGGGCCGCGTCGTGCGGTGCGCAGTGCTTGCGCGAATCGGTCAGCGAGCAGTGCCCGGTTGGGCAGCCCGGTCAGCGGATCGTGCAGCGCCCGGTGTTCCAGTTCCTGCTGCAGAGCTTGCTGGTTGGTGATGTCGTGCCCGGTCAGCACGAGTCCGCCGATCGCAGGATGGCTGCTCATGTCCTGGATGGTGACCTCGAGCACCTGCCAGCCGTGGGCGTGCGGGTCCGCTGAGAACCGCAGCTCGACAGGTGTGGCGCCGTGGTCGTTCCGCGCGGAGCCAAGGGCGGCTGTCAGGGTCGCGCGATCGTCGGGATGCGTGCTCGTGAGCAGCTCCTGACCGTCCACCCGTGTCGTGTCTGCGCCGAGCAGGCGCTTCGCCGAAGGGCTCAGGTAGTGAACTGTTCCGTCGCGGTCGGCGACCACGACGATGTCGGTGGACTGGTCCACCAGCACCCGGTACCGCTCATCGCTGCGCCGCTCTTGCTGGCGGCGCACCTCTGCCAACCGGCGCCTGCCCTGGACAGCGGACGCGACCATGAACAGCGCCACGGCGAGTACCACGCCGACGTCGACCAACTGCTGGGCCCGGTCGGCCCCCGCGCGCACCTCGCTCAACTGATCCGACATCGCACCCTGCACGGCGGTGAACGCTGGATCGACCTCGGCGGCACGGTAGGCGCCAGCGTCGTCCGCACCGTGGTCAGCCAGACGCAGTTGCGCATCCACCGCGCTCGAGTAGTGCTGGAGCAGCTCGCCGAGCTGGAGCCGTTCTCGCAGCGACAGGGAGCCTGTTTCCGTGTTGGCGATCAGGGTCGCGACGCGCTCGCGCGACGTGGTCAGCTCCGCGCTGGCCGCGCCCGGGGTCCGCCGGCCCTCCAGGACCTGCCCCACCAGGCGATCTTGCGTGTGGAGCTCGACCACGGCGGTCTGCAGATTCAACTGGGCTGTCACCCCGTCCTCTCGTGCACGGGAGAAGTACAGGGTGCTCGCCACCCCCAGCGCGCAGATGACGACAGCGACCAGCACCAGCGAGCTGGCACTGCGCACGAGCACCAGCAAGCGGTCCGGGGCCGCGCGCACCAACCGGGAGGGGACCATGCCAGACCCATCGGCGACGCCGCCCCACAATGAAGCAAACGTCAACGTCAAACCCAAGATGATCAGATTTCACTGCCGGAACCATGGAATGCGTTTACGGTCCCGACGTTGCTGCCGTCGGTATTGTCACTACTTGTGCGAATTCTCGTGCCTGCCCGCCTCTTCTTGCCAGCTCATTGCGCTGACATTCTCGTGAAATGGGTCGATAGTCGTAGAGTGCCTGCCACGGATTCGTCAAATTTGCACGCGGCCCGTCCTGTCTTTCGCTGGGGCGACCTGTCGGTCCTTGCTGCCGATCGAGCCGTCGATGTCCCCCTCGACGCGCTCTTGCGCGATGGCGGGCTGCATAGCGTCTATCAGCCGTTCGTCGATCTGGACACCGGGTCCGTGCTCGCCCACGAGGCGCTGCTGCGCGGACCGGCCGGTACACCGTGGGAGTCGCCGATCGTGCTGCTCGGCAGTGCACGATCCAGTGGCCGCCTGGTTGACCTCGAGCGGGCATCGCTGCGCACCTCGATCGCGGACGCGTCGAGGATGTCGCTGGGGCGGCCCACGACGTTGTTCGTGAACGTCGAGCCCACCACGTTGACCGACAACCTCGAGGTGATCCTGGAAGAGGTCGCCAGCCGGTCAGCGAACGTCCAGGTGGTCGTGGAGATCACCGAGCGTGCCCTGGCGGTCGACCTCGCGGGGATCCTGGCCGGCGCCGAACGCCTACGCGCGGCTGGATGCGCGATCGCGTTGGACGACGTCGGTGTCGAGCCGGAGTCACTCGCGTTCATCCCCCTACTGCGGCCCGAGGTCGTCAAGCTCGACCTCGCCCTGCTGCGCTCGGTCAGCGACGTGGCCACGTTGACGGTGGCCGGTGCGGTGCGGGCCTACGCCGAAGAGTCCGGTGCTGAAGTGGTGGCCGAGGGGGTGGAGAGCGCCGCTGATCTGACCCGTGCCCGGGTTCTCGGGGCGACCCTTGGCCAGGGCTGGCTCTGGGGCCGCGGGAACCGCGAGATCGGTCCCACGACGTTCCGCCCCGAACGATTCACCCCACGACCCCTAGGCGCGGTGCTGCACTCAAGCCCGTGCCAGCTTCTCGAAAAGGTCCGACAGGTGCGGCGCGCACCCAAGAGCCTGCTCCTGCCGCTGTCGCTGTCGCTCGAACAGATGGCGTTGCAGGCGCGGGTCCCCCCGGTGCTGCTGGCCGGGTTCGAGCACGCGAAGTTCTTCACCCCTGCCACCGTCCGCCGGTACACCGAGCTCGCAGTGCGGCTGCCGTTCGTGTGCGCACTGGGCAGGGACATGCCCGCGGTGCCGGCCCCCGGCGTGCGCGGCGCAGCCCTGTCACCGCAGGATCCGCTGGCCACCGAGTGGACCGTTGTGGTGCTCGGCGCGCACAAAGCCGCAGCCCTGATCGCGCGGGACCTTGGCCATGACGGCGACGACGGCGACCGCGAGTTCGAGTTCGTCGTCAGCTACGACCGGACCCTGGTCACCGCAGCCGCGCACTCCCTCATCGGCCGCCTCGCACCCGCCACCGTGACTCCCCACCCCCTACCCATTCAACGCACCTCCTCTGCCAGCAAGACCCGGACTGCTCGGCGCGTGTGAACGACCGCTGATACTCGAGGAGTCCTTCATAGGACACCTCCGGAGGTGCCAGGAAGCTCGCTGGCAGGTTCACCAGCGGGAAGGGCCGGCGCTCCCGTGTCGGGGCCTTCTGACCCCCCGGAGGTGAGTGGCCAGACGTTTCGCGCACTGCGGCAAGACGATCCGCCGCTGCGCTGCGGAACGTGAGCACGGGGTGTGGACGTGGCGGAGTTGGGCGTGCGTTCAGCTCAGATCGGGCCCGGGTCGGCCGATGACAAGGGCATGGTCATCCCACGCACCACGGTCCGCACTGGGTTCAACGTGGCGATCGGGATCGCTGTGGGGGTTCCTGGCGCGGCCGTCTGCGTGGCCGCGACGTTGGGCACCAGCTGGCAGACGGGCGTCGTCGGCCTGCTCGGCCTCGCGGCAGTTGGCTTGACCGCGCTGCGGAGTGCCGGCGGCCAGACCAACGGGGCGCCGGCCGCAGCGACGCCGCGCGGACAGGCCCCGAGTACTGCGGTCGCCGACGGCGCGCACGCGACGGCGACCGCGAGGATCGTCGCCGCGCTTGCCGCTCTCGACGAGTCGACCGACGCCCTCGTCAGCGCTGGCACGCAGTTGCGCGAGGCCACTGAGGCGGACGGGATCCAGAGCCGGATCGTCACGGCGGCCGCGGAGAGCGTCCTGGCCGACGTCTCGCTCGCGTCGTCGATGAGCGAGGAGCTCGCCGCGGCGATGCGGGTCATCGCCGCCGACGCCGCCGAGGTTGCCCTCGTGAGCGGGACCGCCGCCGCGTTGGTCGAGTCCACCACCTCGCTCGCGTCCCGGCTCGGCACCACCTCGGTGGAGATCGGCTCCGTGCTCACGGTCATCGGCAAGATCGCCAGCCAGACCAACCTGCTCGCGCTCAACGCGGCGATCGAGGCGGCGCGGTCGGGCGAGGCAGGTAAGGCCTTCAAGGTCGTGGCGTCCGAGGTCAAGGACCTCTCTCGCGCGACCGACCAGGCGACGAAGAACATCGAGTCACGAGTCCTCGGGATGCAGGCCGACAGCGGGAGCGTGGTCGAGGCGATCGAGCACATCTCAGCGGTGATCGGGCAGGTGAACGAAGCGCAGGCCACGATCGCCGAGGCGGTGGGACGCACGGCGTCCAGCGAGCTGGACCAGTGCCTGGGCGAGGCCGTATCCGGAGCGATGGCCATCGCCATGAACCTCGGCACGAACGCCGAGTCGGCGGCGCGCACCAGCGCGAGTGTCGACGACGTGGTCGCGGGGATCGAGGCTGTCCGCGCTGCGGCTCGCGACCTCTCCGCCGGCCTCAGCCCCGAAGCTGCTCGACGGTAGCTCGACGATCGATCGCTCCCTTGGTGTCGCGGACGACTGCGGCAGGGTCGATCAGGTGCACGTGCCCGAGCAGATCGCCGAGGTGCCCGAGGGCGCGGCGGATGGCCTCGTGCTGTGCTCCCGCGTTCCAGGCGCGGTCGGCCGGCAGGACGACGACGACGTCGAGCGTGGAGCCGGCCGCTGTGAACAGCACGACATCGGTAGCGAGCTGCAGTGCCTCGCGGATCGCTGGCTCGAGGGTTGAGGTCTCGATCCAGCGACCGTTCGCGAGCTTGAAGTTGTTCACCACGCGGCCGCGATAGAAGAGCTCACCGTCGATTTGTTCGACCGCGTCGCCCGTGGCGACCCACCGGCCGGGGTCGAGCTGCACGAACCCGCCAGCGCCCCACTCGCCGATGCATGCGTTCTCGCCGCGAAACTCCAGTGCGCCGTCGACCAGGCGAACCTCGCAGCCGACAGGGCGGCCGAGAAGTCCGGCCTTCCATCGGCCCGGTTCGCCCAACGCGATCCCGGGCGAGGCTTCGGTCTGGCCGTAGCCGGCGCGCAGGGCGGTCCGCTCGAGCATGGCGGCGAGGTCGTTGCTCACCTGTGCCCCGCCGATCGTGCCGCCCGCAAGCCCAGCGAGTAGCGCCTCGCCGTCGTCCAGGGCGGCCAGCATCGTGATCGTGTGGGGCACCGCGGACAGGACGGCCGGGGCACGGCGCAGCAGCGCGGCCAACGCCAGTGGATCCCGCCCGCACTGGGGATCGCGCGCAATGTAGGAGCCTGCGAGCAGGGCGGGAAGGAGGTCCAGGATGAGTCCAAACGCGTGGTGCCATGGCAGCACGCTGACGACATAGGCGCCCGACAGCCCGAAGCGGGGCTGGTGGCTGTCGAGCACCGCGCACACGTTGCGGTCCGACAGTGCGATCCACCGAGGGCGACCGGTCGTCCCCGATGTGCTCAGGAGCAGAGCTGCTTCGGGGGTCCGGGGCTGGGTCGCCCGCCGGACCACGCCGACATCGCGGGCGGGTCCGCTGACGCCGTCAGCCGTCCAGACCCCTGGTCGGCCGGATCCAGGGCCGGGCCGGCCCGTCACGTCGAGAATGCCTGAGAGTGCGCCGGACGACTGCGCCACTACAGCGACCCGCGCGTCCAGCTCGTCGAGCATCGCCTCGGGGTCGCCGCCCGCTGGTACCGGCGCGACGGTGAGCCCTTCCCACAGCGCAGCGATGAGCACCTGGACGAAGGGCGCCGACGCCGGCAGGGCCAGCACCAAGCGGTCGCCGGGGCGCAGACCGGCCGCCCTGAATGCGTTCACCCAATGCCGAGAACCGATCCACAGCGAAGCTGCCGGGATGACGTCGTCGTCAGCGAAAATCACCGGGCACGCGCGCCCCCGCAGCGCCTCGACGAGGCGGGGGCGCAGGCCGGGGGTCACTTCTTTTCGACGAGGATCCAGTTGCCGCCGCGAGCCGTACGGTGCAGGTGGACCCGCACCGGGGTGGGGTTCATGTTGTAGCTGAACGTGTACACAAAGGCTAGGTTGAACGCCTTTGCGGCCACGCCCCTCTTGAAGTTCCCGTAGAACACGGCATTGTTTGTGCACGGGGCCAGTCGGGTGAAGAAGTTCTTTCCCATCGCGGTCGGCTGCGGCACCCCGGCGAGCACGCTCTCGTACTTGTTGTATTCCTGGATGAAACCGGCGTCGTCGACCTTCACGGCGCCAAACGGCAGCCGGTCGAGCTCGACACGGCTGAGCGAGTCGAGCCTGGCCAGCGTGTCCGGCTTGGCGAAACTGGTCGCGGCCATCCGGGCGCCCTGCTGCCAGAGGCTGTCGGCAAGAGTGCTGTTCACAGCGCTACCTCCTCGACGACGGGACGCTGGTTGGCATGCAACTCGCGGAACATCGCGATCAGCTCGTCGGCGTCTGCGGTGCCCAGCTCGTTCGCGAGCTTCTCGCGCTCGGCGTAGACGCTGTGGAGCTGACCCTCGAGGCTGCCCGGGTCAGCGGGGGTCACCGTCCCCGAACCTGTCGCAAGAGCTTCTTCCGTCATTGATGTTTCCCCCATACGCAAATGCCAGTCCCTCGATGGGTGGCACCCTACTGTGGGCCACATCCGCCGAAATTGCCACCCAATCACCAGTGCGATCGGAAGTTGCGCCGAGGAACCCCTGCGCCGCACCGGTGGCAATATCATGATTTACAGGGCAATGAATAGTTTGTCCTCTGGCTGTGCTCGCTTGGCGACCACAGTCGCGGCCTTCTCTGGGTACTGCACGCTGCTGATCGTCGACGATCAGTTGCGCCTCAAGGGCTACCTGGAGTCACCCGACGAGGTCACCGAGTTGGTGTTGGGCGTTCTCCTCGCGGGCCTGCGCCCCTGAATCCGATCCGTTCTGCACCAGGTGCGGCCGGCCTTGCCCGGGTGGCATGCGTGAGTAGCACTGCACGTGGAAGCCAGGCGAGCGGTGCCTGCGATCGACGGCCGGACGCGACGTGGCCTGCGTGCATCAGCACACCGACGCCGATAGTTCGCCGTGTCGAGGTTCATGCCCCGGACGGCTGGAGTACGCGTTGATCGATCATGCGAGTGCGGGATTGAGTCGAGCTTCGATGTTGTTGAGGTCAAGTTCCTGGCCACAATCGGAGCACGCCAGGTGCGGCACTGCGTGCCCGCCGCAGTCGTGGTGCAGGAGCTGTCGAGGTGGTCCCGCCGGGTGGGGGTAGTGGGTGTCTCCCCAGCGCATCAACAGTGCCACGACGTCGACGAGTTCCTGGCCCTTCGCTGTGGGCACGAACTCGTATCGCACGGGTCGGGCTTGGTAGGCGCGCCGTTCCAGGACGCCATCAGCGACCAGGGCATCGAGCCTGCGTGTGAGCACGGTTCGCGCGATGCCGAGGCTGTGCACGAGTTCATCGAAACGGCGAATCCCGGTGAAGACGTCTCGCAGGATGAGCAGTGTCCACCGCTCGCCGATGACTTCGAGCGAGCGAGCTAGGGAACACACCTGGCCTGGGTAGTCCGAACCGAGCATGAGGATCACGATAGCCCAACGAGTAGCGTCACGATACCTTCGCGCGCTAGGCTAAGTCTCGTCATGCTACTAACTGGACGAGAGGCCGGAGGGCATCATGTTCCTGTCCAGCGCACGTCGCGGCTTGACCTTTCGTTCCGACTACGGTCCGTGGGCGGTGGTCACTGGAGCGTCGTCGGGTATCGGGCAGGCGATTGCCACCGAGGTCGCCGCCGCCGGGGTGCACCTCGTGATCGTCGCGCGTACCGGCGCGGCCCTGGAAGCGGTCGCGGAGAAACTGCGGGCGGACCACGCGATCGACGTGCTCGTGGTCCGGTGCGACCTCGGCACGGCGGAGGGCGTCGTTGAGGTGGAGCGCGCGACAGAGCGCCTTGACGTCGGCTTGTTCGTGGCGGCGGCCGGCTTCGGAACGTCGGGACGGTTCATGGACGCGGACCGGGACACCGAAATGGCGATGCTCGACGTGAACTGCCGGGCCGTCCTGCTACTGAGTTTGCACTTCGCCCGCCGCTTCGCCGAACGCGGCCGCGGAGGGATCGTGCTGTTCGGGTCGGTGGTCGGATTCCAGGGCGCTCCCTGGGCGGCGCACTACGCGGCCACCAAGGCCTACGTCCAAACCCTCGCCGAGGGCCTGAGCCTCGAACTGAAACCCCAAGGCGTCGACGTACTATCCAGCGCGCCCGGACCGGTGCGCTCCGGGTTCGCTGATCGAGCAGGGATGAGCATGGGCGCGGTCTTGGAGCCGAGTGCGGTCGCGTCCGCGACGCTCCGTGCGCTCGGGCGGCGCTCGAGCGTCGCACCGGGTCGCCTCTCGAAAACGCTCACGTGGTCGCTGGCCCCGCTTCCGCGTCGCTGGCGTTCGAGGATCATGGGCCGGGTCATGGAACGGATGGCTGTGCTGCCAGCCGCGAGGGAGACGCTCAACGACTAAGCCTCGACCGATGACCTGGGGCTCGGCGCTGTGGTCGGGGTCGTGGTCTGCGGTTCGCGGTTGGGCGTGATCGCCTGCGGGCCTCGGGGGGTCTTCGTGCTGCTCGGCCTCGCGCCGCTGGTGCTGATCGGCTGGCTGTTCACCGACGCCACCGTCACCGCCGGGCAGTACGCCACAGCCACGGGCGCGATCCTGGCGGTCGCGCTGCCGTTCCTGCTGCTCGGGATGGCGATCGGCTACTCGCACTCGGCGAAGGCCGCGCTGCCGGTCGTGCAGGTCGTGCTGTTCCCGCTCGCGTTCGCCGGCGGGCTGTTCATGCCGCCCGAGGTCTTCCCCACCTGGCTGAACGCGTTCTCCGAGGCGCTGCCGAGCCGAGCCGGACGCGACCTACTGGTCGAGGCGCTCACGGGCGAGCCCGCCTACGCCCTCGCGATCCCCGTCCTGCTCGGCTGGACGATGGCGTTCGCCGCCCTCGCGATCTGGGCCTACCGGCGCGATGAAGGACACCGCTTCCGCTGACACCCTCCCGCCGCCGTAACGGCCTTCTAGAGCAGCGTGCCCGCCCCCGACGCCACTGCGGCGTGTCCAGCGTTCGCCATCCTCGTTCGGCACGACGATGACAGCAGCTGATGCTCCCCAGACCTAGGCGACCGGTAGGCGGTGACACGCACCGCGTTGCCCGGGCGCACAGCTGCTCGTGGACGTCGCCCAGGTGATCGCGGAGGTCAACCCGCGCTGGCGTTTGGACGCGATCATGGCTATCGCCGACTACGTCGACTGACGAGGTTGCCCGAGCGAATGCTCTGCCGGCGGCATGACACCCGCGCGATAGGCGCAATCGACAGCTAGCGACGGTCACGTAACCAGCTATCGGGTGACCGACTCCAGGACCTTGGCGAGATCCGCCGGCCGGCTCATCATCGGCCAGTGCCACGTCGGAAGCTCGACGTACGTCCAGTCGCCGTCGACCATGCGCGCGAACACCGGTGCCTGTGGTGCCATCTGCTGGAGTTGCTCAAGGGTGAAGCTGCACAGCACGCCCGTGCGTGGCAGCCGCTCCCAGGCGCCGGTGAGTGCGACCGGCTGGGTGGCGGTACGCCAGGGCTGCGGCTGCGAGCCTTCGACCAGCGCGGCGATGGCTGTGTCGTCGACCTCGGGCACCTCGGCTGCGAGCACAGCCCAGGGCGGTGGCGGGAGCTTCCAGCCCTCGCCGGATTTCATGACCAGGTCCTCGTTGGCAGCGCGCGCGTCGGGTCCCGCGAAGTCGGCCTGTGCCATGCCGTCCGGTAGGGGTCCCGAGTCGACGTAGACCAGGCGCGCCACGCGCTCAGGCACGCGGTCCGCCGCACCGGTCGTCACGAGGGCACCGTAGCTGTGGCCGACGAGCACGACGTCGTGCAGTTTGTGCTGCTCGAGCAGGTGCACGACGTCGTCGATGTGGGTCGTCAGGTCGGTCTCGGGCGAGGCGAGGTGGGCGCGCTCGCCCATGCCGGAGAGGTCGACGGCGTGCACGACGTGGCCGCGCTCACGCAGCGAGTCTGCGACGTGGCGCCAGACCCAGGCGCCGAGCCAGAAGCCGGGGACCAGGACGTAGGTGGTGGGGTTCATGGCGACCACGCTAGGCTGGATAGTGGACAGGATCCGCCCGGTATGCAGAGTCTGCCTCACCGTATCTTTTCCCGCAGCGCCGAGGAGGGCCGTGACGCGCCCGACCGCTCGTGTGCTAGCCATGCTGGAGCTGCTCCAGACGGGCGGGCAGCGCACGGTCGGCGATCTCGCTGCTCGGCTTGGGGTCGACGAGCGCACGGTCCGGCGCTATGCCGAGCACCTCGCCGACCTCGGCATCCCTGTCCAGGCGCAGCGGGGCAGGTACGGCGGCTACCGGCTCTCGCCGGGCTACAAGCTGCCGCCGCTGATGCTCACCGACGACGAGGCCGTCGCCGTCGTCCTGGGCCTCCGGGCCGCCGAACGCGCGGGGCTTGCCACCACCGACCCCGCAGCGACGTCCAGCGCGCTGGCCAAGGTGTCGCGTGTACTGCCGCGTGCCCTGGGCCAGCGGCTCGACAGCCTGCTGTCAACCGCACAGTTCACGACCCCGGTGCGAGCCACGGTTCCCGCCGACGCCGACACTCTGCTTGGTCTGGCCTCGGCTGCGCAAGCACGGCGCACCGTCGTGATCGCGTACACAGCCTGGGACGGGCGACAGTCGCAGCGTGGGCTCGATGTGTACGGCTTGGTCTTCCACTCCGGCCGGTGGTACGTCACCGGACACGACCACGGCCGCGACGACGTGCGGACCTTCCGCTTGGACCGCATCACCTCACTCAAGCAGGACGACGCCTCCTACATTGTGCCCGCTGACTTCGACGCCAGCACTCAGGTCGTGTCGGGCATCGCGGCGGTCCACTGGTCGCACGAGGTCTCCGTCGTGCTGCGGACCACCCTTGCGGATGCGGGCGAGCGACTGCCCCGCAGCTCGGGACGGCTCAGCGAGCATGTCGACGGTGTGCTCCTCGAGACGCGTGCCGAGCACCTCGACGGCATGGCCCGCATGCTGGCCGGGCTCGGCTGGGATTTCGAGGTGATCACCCCGGACGCCCTGCGGGACGAGGTCCTTGCCCTGTCCGACCGCCTCAGAGTCAGCGCGGTGCGCGGCGCCGTCGCCGGCACCACGGCTCCGCGGCAGACTCCTTGAGCGACTCCACACGCCCGCACAGCGGGGACCCCCGCACAACGCAACGAGGCTCAGACTTTTCGACCTGACGCCACCGAGGGCAGGACGGAGACCCGGACCGCTGCGGTCCTCGACATGCTTCCCACCGAACCAGACCCCCAGCTCGGGCCTGCATCGACCCATCTGGATCTCGGCATTTGCGGATGATTGCGCTGCCGGCCCGCCAAAAATCACATTGCCACGCGGGGGCCGACGCGATCGATCCTTGGCGACAGGAAACGAGCGTCTTGCCGACGCCGACTAGCACCACTTGGGCAGTGGTGCCGTCCACCTCGTACTGCCGCGAAGGGTACCTACGGGCCTGTTCATGGGTGTCACTGATCGGGGATATGTTCTTGTTCTAGTCGGCCAATCTGGGAGTTGAACAACGTTGTCGCCCGTCACTGCAGCGCTCGTCATCGCAGCCTCGCTCTTCGTGGTCGTGGGCGTCGTGGCCAGAATCCGGAGTTGGCCTGGCGGCCACGTCAGTTACGCGACCTTCCGAGACACACGTCGCACGCCGTTGGGCACAATCTCGGGATGGGCTGGCGGATGGTTCTGGACCGCAGCGGTCGTTTCGATCATGGTGCAGGGCACTTCATGGCCCTGGATCGCAGCGTTCTGCGTCCTACTCATCGCCCCTGGACTGATCATCGTTTGGTTGCACAACCGGCGCGTTACCGCGGAAGGCGAGAACGGTCTAATAGCCTGACCTAGAGGTCCTACGGTGCTCGGGTGGTCAATCGCATCGCGCGCCGCAGGCGCGGGTGGGCTTCTACACCCCGGATGAACCGTGGCTGAGTACGTCGCCGCTTTGCGACAGCCAAGTAGTGGCGGCGACGTCTACTTGCTTCGCTTGGGAGTATCCGGGCCGTACGTGCCGTGGCCGTTCGGGAGTCGGTCGTCGAACGCCGGGAAGTAGTAGCCCCGAACCGGATCGCCATGCACAGGGTCAACGCGGCTTCTCGGGGTATACCTGATGTTCCTCCACGCCCCCCGAGCAAAGATGTCCAACAACCTCTGGAACAGCCAGGATCTTCGCATCGGCGTTCTCCTCGTCCGCGGGAAGGCTGACCTCCACGTCAGGCGCATCGCTACTCCGCCAGGGTAGGTGACCGCCGTGGCCAGCGGCCAACTGCGACGGTTCGGTTCCGAGGACTCGCAGCATGACGACAGGTAGGCGGTGATTCAGAGGATTTCGCTTAACGACTGCTACCCCGCAATGTCGCGCTTCAATTGTCGGGGTCAACTGCCGGTGAAGAGGTCAATCAAGTGCGTTGCCCGGCTGGCAATAAAGTCCGCCGATTGGCGTAGCGTACCGACAGCGCCGACCGAGACTTCTGTTCCTCTGGCAACTGCAGTCACGCTGGCGCTCATTTCACTGGCTACGGCCGTTTGCTCCTCGACTGCACTAGCGACGCTTGATTGCTGGAGCTCAATCTCGCCGATCAAGTGAACAATGTCACCGATCGCGCCCGCCGCGTCGGTCGTGTCCGCCTGAATCGCGCCGATCATTTCGGTGATCTCGGCTGTGGCTGTCCGTGTGCTTCCCGCGAGCTCCTTGACTTCGTTCGCGACGACCGCAAACCCTTTGCCGGCTTCACCCGCGCGCGCGGCCTCTATAGTCGCGTTCAGTGCCAACAGGTTCGTTTGCTCGGCAATCGCCGAGATGAGTTTGCTTACGGCCCCGATTCTCGTGCTTGACTCGCCCAGTTTCGCAAGGCGCTGGCTCGCGAGAGTTGCGAGGCTGACTGCGGCGGCGGTGCCAGTGGCTGCTGCTGCGGCACTGACGGCGATCTCTCGGATACTCGCGGACATCTGCTCCGAACCAGCCGCGACACTCGCTGCTCGTGCCGATACGTCCTCCGCACCCGCGGCGATCTGATCGCTGAGGGCGGTGAGTGCCCCGGATGAGGAAGATAGCTCACGCGCCACAGCGTTGGAGGCGCGAGCGGTGTCCGCAGCGGCGGTGTCATCACTCCACACCACGACATAGCCAGCGTCGAGCCGGTTGATGAGGGCCTTCACCTCCGCGTGGCGACCATCCTTCTCAACACTCACGATGCGTGTCACCGGGTATGTCGACTCGTCACGGATGACCGAAACGAGTTCACCTTGGAGTGCCTGGAGAACGGCGCCGCCGCGCTCCGCGAGGACCTTCGCGCCGAGACCCTGCGCTGCATGGTTGCGGTGCAAAATGGAACCGCCGGCGTCGACGACCAAGACCGCTACGGGGGCCTGTTCAAACACCCCGAGGGCAATGAGGGGCGTCAGGGTGGCGGACGCCGACTTCGACGATGAGCGAGCTCGAAAGCGATGGAACATGGGACCCTTTCACGTGGGACTGGCCAAATTCACATCGGTTCGACTCGCCAAGATGTGAGTGAGAGTCGAACTTCGTCGGGTCCGTGGTGCGGCGACAGCACGAGGTGGCCCCGCAACGTAGTGCCACCTATGCATCGATGGCGCGCGACCGTCTTTGCCGCCGGCCCGACTCTGGCGGCGGTCGGGTGACGGGTCGGCTTGGTCAAGCTTGAGGGCGAATCGCGTGAGCGAACCCCCGCTGCTCTGGCTTGGGCACGCGTCCGTCGGGGTGACGGCGGTATCGAGCCCCGCTCAGCATCACGGGGTTGGCACGAACGATGGATCCGCCCGCTTTCGCAACTGTTGAGCGGAGGAGTGCACTCTTCCGCTGTTGGTGAGCACGATCTAGGCGCCCGTTGGCCCGAACACGAGGGGTGCGAGCGCGGCGAAGATCTGGTCTGCGGCCCCTCGCTACCGTTTTAGGTCCATGGGGTTGTGGGTCTCGCAACCGGGTGGCGCCCTGCAGGGGGTCCGTCCGCGCCTTCGAGGCGGACCCCGGGCCGGCGATCCTTCACTCCGTGGGTCGCGCGGTCGATGTTTCTCACAAGGACGGCGGCAGCCCGTTCGGTCGACGAGGCGCGGGAGCGGTCCACCATGGGGAACAAGCGCTCGAGCGCGGAGCAGCAGGTTGCCGAGTTGCTGCGCACGGCCAAGGATGCCCTCGGCCTGAGCGTCGCGTTCCTGACCCGGATGGATGGGACCACGCAGCACCTCGAGGTCGTCGATTCGAGCATCCCGTTCGTCTTTCGGGAGGGCGCCAAGCTGCCGCAAGAGACCACGTTCTGCCAGGCGATCCTGGACGGGCGCCTGCCCGCCGTCATCGGTGACGTCCGGGAGCACCCCGTGGCGATGGCGTTGCCGGCGGCCCGGTTTCCGCGACTGCGCAGCTACGTCTCGGTGCCCGTGCGGCTCACAGACGGCTCCCTGTACGGGACGTTCTGCGCGACCGGGCTGACGACGGACCGGGGCTTGACCAAGCGGGACAAGGCCCTGATGGAGGTTCTGGCCTCAGCGGCCGCCGTGATCATCGAGCCCGGCGTCGTCGAGCAGGCGCGGCGGGAGGAGATCGTCGCGCGCCTGCTGCCGGTCCTCGCGGCTGGCGGGCCCACGGTGCTCCTCCAGCCGATCGTCGAGCTCGCCACCGGACGGCGCATCGGCTCGGAGGCCCTCAGCCGGTTCCCGGCGGACTGGGACAAGGCGCCCGACGTCGTCTTTGCCGAGGCGCACTCGGTGGGCCTCGGGGACCAGCTCGAGTTGCTCGCGCTCGAGCGCGCGGCCGACCACTTGGCGGTTGTGACCGGCTATATCGCGATGAACGTGTCGCCGCAGACGCTTCTGACCCCGGCCTGCGCCGAGCTGCTGGACCGGCTCCCGCTGACCCGGGTGCTTCTGGAGCTCTCGGAGCACGACCAGGTTGAGGACTACGACGCCCTGCACGCGGTTCTCGCGCGCCCGCGCGCGGCCGGAATGCGGCTGGCGATCGACGACGTCGGGGCGGGGTTCTCGTCCCTGCGGCACATCGTGCTGTGCGCGCCGGATGTGCTCAAGCTGGACCGCAGCATCATCGACGGCATCAGCTCGGACGCGGTCCTGGCGACGCTCGTGACGGCCCTCGTGGAGTTCGCCCACGGCAACGGCAGCCGTGTCGTCGCCGAGGGGATAGAGACCGCCGCGGACGGCGACGTCCTGCGAGATATCGGGGTGGACTACGCGCAGGGGTGGTTCTTTGGTCGCCCCGGACCGCCCGAGGCGCTGGTCGACGCCGAGGAGCCCGCGGTGGCACCTAGGCCGATCGGTGCGCTACTTGACGGCGCACGTCTGCTTGCGGATGTGCCGCACGCCGTCGGCCCGGCCGGCGCCCCCGACGCGGTCCGCGGCGCCTCGCGCGCGGCGGGCGCCACCGGCCCGGTCTGACCTTTGAGGGTGGTGTTCATGCATCGGACTCGTACCTTGCCTACGGGCTCAGCGGCGGTCCCGAACAGGCATTCAGACAGCGCGGCTCGAGCGGGATCGCCACGTAACGACAGGTAGGTGCCCAAATCGCGGTCCTGATCGCCAGTGGAGGGGTTTACCTCGACCAGACGGGCGCATCTTCGGGGCCGCGGTGGTCGGCGGGCTCCAGACTCGCGGGAAGCTCTCCGGCCGGGACCGGTCGGCCCAGCAGGTAGCCCTGCCCGGCGTCGCACCCTGCAGCCCGCAGTGCCTCGAGCTGGTCGAAGCTCTCGATGCCCTCCGCGACCACGGTCTTGCCCAGCGCGTGGGCGAGCGAGATGACGCCGACGACCAGGGCCCGGTCCTCCGCGCACTGACACATCCCGCTGACGAACGATCGATCGATCTTGACCACGTCGAGCGGATACCGCCGCAGGTGGGACAACGACGAGTGACCGGTCCCGAAGTCGTCGAGCATGAGGGTCAGACCCAAGACGTGCAGGCGCCCGAGCACGACCGTCGGCGTCTCGCCGATCATCAGCGCGCTTTCGGTGACCTCGAGCCCCAGGGCGCCTGGCGGGATCCGGTGCCGACTGAGGAGCGCCGCGACGTCGTCGGGCAACTCCTCGGTGAGTTGCCGCGCGCTCACGTTGACCGCGACCTGGAACTCCTCGCCCACCACGCCGTCCCTTCGCCACGTCGCGAGGTCGGTCAACGCGTGGTCGAGCACCCAGAGCCCGAGCTTGGGCATAAGCCCGCACGTCTCGGCGATCTCGATGAACTCATCGGGACCGACCGGCCCGAGCTCGCCGCTCGTCCAGCGCAGCAGACCCTCGGCGCCGATCGGTCGGCCCGAGGTCAGGGAGATGACCGGTTGGTAATGCACCGCCAGCTCGGCGCGCTCGACGGCCTCGCGGAGCCCGTTCTCGATCGCCATGCGGCGGTGGTCGCGTCCGCTCGCGAGGGGGTCGTAGAGCCGCCATCGGCCGCTGCCGGCGGCCTTCGCGTGGTACATCGCGGCGTCGGCGTCGCGCAGCAGTGTCTCGGGGGTGTCGTCGTCGCCCGCGAGCGCGACTCCGACGCAGCCGTTCACATAAACGCGCTGGTCCCCGATCTGCACGGGCTCCGCCCACGCCCCCTCGAGTCTGTCCCAAATCTGCTGGGCCTTGAGGTGGCCGGTGCGGTCCTCGCACAAGATGGCGAACTCGTCGCCGCCAAGGCGGGCCACGACGTCGGTCTCGCGCAGAGCGCTCGTCAGTCGCCCCGCGAGCTCGGTGAGCAGCCCGTCCCCGACGCCGTGCCCATAGCTGTCGTTGATGTTCTTGAACCGGTCGAGGTCGAGCATGAGCACATGCACGGAGCCGCCCTTGGTCGCGCGTCGCGCGAGTGCCGCCGTGGCGGCGGTGTGGAACAAGCGCCGGTTCGGCAGCCCGGTCAGGGCGTCGTGGGTCGCCGCGAGGCGGAGCTGGTCGACGATCCGCGACACGAGCAAGGTGACGACCACGACCGTGGCGAGCATGAACACGTACTCGACGCCTGCGAGCGCTCTGTTCGGCATGGTGAGCGACGCGGCGCCGAGCAGGACCGCGGTGAGGGTGACGTGCGCCCAGCGCACGCGGCCTGAGAAGAGCCCCGCGTACGCCGTCGTCCAAAGCAGGAAGACTGCGTATGTGTTACTAGCGTCGCGGGTCGTGGCGTAGCCGACGGTGATGACGAGCTGCGCCGAGATGATGCACAGGTGGGCGGCCAGGTCGAGATTTCGGACCGATAGCGGAGCGACCGAGATCACGCCCATCACGGCGCCCAGGACGCACCCCAGGACGGCGAGAACGACGATCGTGCCACGCCAAGGAGCGGTACTGGTGGGCGGGAGCAGAGCAAGAACCAGGGCGAGAACGCCGCCGGCGAGGTACTGCCCGCCCAGGAGCCGGGCGAGCTGACGCGGCGCGAAGACGTGATCGCTCAGGCTCGTCGCCGGACCGGTGCGCGCAAGAGCACGGAGCAACGTGGCCTCCGGTCTCGGGTCGCGGGCTAGGTGCGCAGGCTAGATGTGCTGAGTGCGCACTGGGTGCGCTGTGCGCGACACTCCGCGTGCTGCATGAGCCTTATCGACCGATGGCGCCGGAATGGTAGCCATATGCGGGGTGGCGGCCAGAACGCTTTCTGACCGAGAACCGTGACCCGGGTGCCCGGTCCCGGACCAAAGTCGGCGGACTGGGCCGAACTCGGCGCCGTTGGGATACGCCCGCGGGCATCTAAAAGTCAGCGAGGCCCCGAACCAGCTCGTGACCGCAGCGCCGGTGCGTCTGGGTCGCTCGAGGTGAGGGAAGTGACCGGTGCCTTCCCACGTCTCGCTCCTGTATTCCTGGGTTAAGAGAGTGTCCTGGCCATCAGCGAGGAACGACAACGCGCGGCCGTCGTCGGTGCCGGCGATGTACAGGGTGGGGACGGGTCTCGGTGCTGCCTGGACGGAGAAGCCTCCAGCTCGGTACGTGGCGACGGGCCCTGGCGTGCTCGCTCGAAGCGTGTTCTTCACGTGTGCGCCGTGCTGTGCCGGGACGTGGAACCTGGGAGACCAGGCTCGCCACAGCCGGTCGTTGTATGCGAAGTCATCGGCGGCGACGCGCCTGTTGGCCCGATGTCCCAGTTGAAGGAAGACTATGTACCTGCTCATCCGGAGCTGTCGTGGTGAGCGTCGGGCTTTGCGCTGGACGAAAGCGGGGTCGTCGCCGGCAGCAGCACGGCTCGGCGGAAGCGGTGCGGTGCGCAGGCCATTGCCGGGTAGGTGAGCTGGGTGCCGCAGTCGTGACCCACCGGGAATGTCGGGTGGCGCCGCGGCGGATCAGGCCGCTGGTGCGAAGTTCGACACTGTGTTCGTCGAGCGCGATTCGGCGCCGAGGCTGCCAGCAACGGGCCGAGATCGGAACCCGCCGCCGTTAGCGCCAACCAAGTGGCGTCGTTTGTGAAGCTGAACGAACGCAGGCTGAGATATTCCTTCCCCGCCGAAATCGTCGGTTGCAATGGACTATCTCGGCACGGATAAACGACGTCGGCAACCCTCTTGCCGAGGACCGGAATCCGTCACGGCACCTTGTCAGCCAGTGCGCTGCAGCAGGAAGTCAGCGACGACTTGAGGCTGGGCGAGTGCGATGAGGTGGCCGCCCGGCCGTAGGGCGACGTTGGTTCCAAGCCGTTCGCGGGCGACGCGCTCCTGGAACTTGGGTGGAAAGAATCGGTCGTCGGCCCCTGTCAACACCCTGGTCGGGCACGGCCAGGACGTGAACTTGCTTGGTGTGCCGAAAACTGCATCGCTTTCCTCTCGTGGGTCGGCCTCGAGTCCTGCCGTGTCGACGTCGTGGAGAAAGTAGGTAGCGACGTCGAAGTCGCCATAACCCCCGCGCCGGGCCGCCGACTCCCGCTCCTCGATGGCACCGGTCACCCGCCACCACTGACCGGGGGTCTCGCCGGGCACGGGAACCATCGCGTTCACGAGCACGACTTCCCGTACCGGCAGACGCTCAGCGGCCATCGGGGCGGTGAAGCCGCCCAAAGACTGGGCCACGAGCACGACATCGGAGAACTGCTGCGCCGCTGCGACGACCAGGTCCACGTACTCCGGCAACCCCGCCGTCCGGTCGGGGCCGGGCAGATCGACGGCCAGGGCCTGGTGGCCAGCTCGTTCCAGGACCGGGACCACCCGTGACCAGTACTCGGCGGAGCCACCGGCACCGGGAATCAGTACATAGGTCGCCATACGTCTACCTCCACCCGAGCACGCCCAGCCGTCCTAGCGATCCTGATGATGACCCATGTCGTGCCCATCAGCCACCGTCATCCTGTGCACGCTCAACGGCATGTCCGGATGGCTGCGCCGCTCGATCGACGAACACTGCTTGATGCGATGCAAGGCGCCGGCCGTACCGGCACGTGGCGACCGCCAAGCGGTGTGGGGTGCCGATCCGGCACTTGGTGCCACCTAAGTCGCATCGCCTCGAAGGGCTCGTTGGCCCGGCGGCCGGGCGTCGGCGTGATGGCAGAGCGTCGCGACGCCGTTCCTGTTGTGGTCACCTTCGGCGCGTAGGAGGCCGGAGGCCGCCTGTCTCTCCTCGACGGCGTACGGCTGGCCATGGGTGGCGACTCTCGCAAGGCGTAGCTCGCCTTGCGGAATGGAAACGCTGGCATTCAGCCTGAAAGCTGAATGCCTGCCTTCCTCGCTCGGGTGCGTCGTCGCAGGTCAGCAAGGCCGGCAGGAGTCGGTTCGGGCCGTACGCGACCGCATGGGCTCGGGCCGCGGCGCCATTTCGCTCCATTACGTAATGGAGTGAAGTGGCGTCAACTGTCATCCGGCGAGCCGTACGAAACCGCCGCAAGCCCCTGACCTGCACAAACATGGAGCGGGTGACGGGAATCGAACCCGCGCTATCAGCTTGGGAAGCTGACGATGAGGGGTTTCTGGACAGCGGCTGAACTGCGTTGTTGCAGGTGAGAGAGTTGGCGAACGACAGGTGGGCACAGTAGACGACATCCAGATGCACTTCGTAATGGAGCGTAATGGAGTGCCTCCACTCGCGCAGCGGGGGTACTGATCGAGAACTGACACCGAGGTTTGCGGACGCTCGAAGGGGGTCTCGCAAACGCAGTACGGTCCAAGCGGCCGTTTCCAACGAAGGAGCAAGGCATCGTGGGTTTTCGCGCGCGTAAGTCGATCAAGATCATGCCGGGCGTGCGGATGACCATCACCCCACGGGGTGTCTCGGCGTCCGTAGGTGTTCGCGGCGCACGTGTCACCGCGCACTCGTCCGGGCGGGTCACGCGCACCGTTGGGATCCCCGGGTCCGGGCTGTCGCACACCACCACGACCAAGACGCGCAGTAATTCCTCGCCTGCTCCGACTCGAGCCGGGGCGCCTACACAGAGGGTTGCACCAGTTCCGGCACCTCCGAAGCCTGGCGCCTTCGCCCCGAAATGGGAGAAGCAACTGTTCGAGGCCGCCGTCAAACGTCATGATGCTGCCGCGGTCCGCCAGGTCGCCACCGACCACGCGGAAGCGCACACTGCCGGAGCCCTGCTTGAGTCACTCCTGGGCGCCATCCCTAGGGGTGACTTCGCGACAGTGCAGCGCAACCTTGCTTGGCTGCTGTCGACTGACTTCGACCCAGCAACGGACCCGTTCATGACCAAGTACTTCAGCGGTGCGACGCTGAGCCTTGAGGTCGCGGCCGGGATCACGGTCGAGCTCCCGCTCACCCGCGACACCATCGGGCTCGCGCTGGCTGAGGCGCACCAGAGCGCCGGCAATCTGGCTGCGGCCGTGGAAGCGGTTGAGGGCGTCGCCCCGAGCACGATCAGCGCCGTGTCGCTCGCCGAGCTGTACATCGCACAGAGTCGGTGGGACGACGTCGTCGAGCTAACGAACGGCTTGACGAACGAGGACGAGGCGGCGGTGTTCCTGCTCGTCCAGCGGGCGATCGCCCTTCGTGAGTCGGGCACACCGGGCGCTGCCCGCGAGGCTTTGAAGGAAGCGCTGCGGATTCGCTCACGGCCTGCGGGTCTTCGCCATCTCGCGCTTATTGAGCGTGCGTACACCTATCTGGCAGAGCGAAAGCCCGCCATGGCGCGCAAGGACCTTGAGAAGGTTCTCGCGGATGACGCAACCTACCCAGGTCTGCAGGCCGCTCTCGCTGAACTGCCTGTCGCGTAGGCCGCGCGACGAAACGATGATTCAGCTACTTGCGGTGACGCCGACCCCGAACCCCACCCCGGATCTGGTGGGTCTGGTCGCGCGGTCGTTCGGTCAGGGGTTCTGGCAGGCGGCGTCGTCGTCGCCGCTAGTGGGGCTTGTCCTCGTGCTGCTCGCGGTGATGGTTGTGGTTCGCGTTTACCGGGCGTTCCGGTGGATTCCGCTGACCGCCGCACCGCGTGACCCGATGCGTCGGTACTCCGGCACGGATCGGGCAGCCGTCCTGTTCCGTGCTGGCGGGCGGTGCGAGCACGACGGTTGGCTGGGTGGTCGATGCAGAGTGACCGACCATCTGCAGGCGGACCACGTGCACCCGTACTCTCGTGGCGGAAGTACGACCGTGGGGAACGGTCAGGCGCTGTGCGCGGTGCACAACAAGCAGAAGGCCGCGAAGATCCCGTACAACTGGGAACTGCGGCGGCTAGAAAGGCTCCGCGCGGCCTACTCCCCACCGGGGATCGGCCTGGCCGTCGTCCGGCGCAGCAGCCGGGAGCCATTGACTCCGAGCAGTAGATCGCGACGACGCGGATCCAGCGCAGCCCACGACCCGTCCTAACGGCCTTTGACATGCGCGCCGAGGACGTGCGGCTTGACGACAGCTAGGTTCTGTGCACCGTCCGTGCCGTGACCACCGCGACGTGTCCAGCCATCGCGAGCTCGGGGGTGGTCATCCTGTGTCGTTGCCCGGACCGGATTGGTCGTAGGCACCTGGTTGACACTCCACGCAGCTCGCGCTATCGTCCGATAAAACGTTTCGGCTAAACGTTTTACCAGTCCTCGTGGAGGAGCTGGCATCGATGTGGGGAAGACGAATTGGAGTCCTGGCAATGAAGCTGTGGAGTACACCCCTGAGCTCGCGGCGACGCGGGCGGCTCATCACTGCTGGTCTGGCGGTGACGACCCTGTTCGCGGCGGCCGCATGCGGTGCCGGCGGTTCGAGCGTCTCGTCCACGGGAACCAGCGGACCCGGTTCGCTGACGGTGCTCGTTGAGGGTGGTGGCAAGGCTGAGCTTCAGCCGGTCGCCGACCTATACAAGCAGGACACCGGCAACACGGTGACGTTCGTCGAGTTGCCCTACGCCGGGCTGTACGACCGGATCTCGACCGAACTGGCTTCGGGCAACGTGTCCTTCGATGTTGCGGCGCTCGACGCGATCTGGCTGAAGGCGTTCGCTGACGGCGTCGAGCCGCTGGATTCGATGTTTACCGACGCGGTCAAGGGCGACCTGTTTCCCTCCCTGGTGACCGAGGCCAAGGTCGGCGACCACTTCGTGGGCATGCCCGTCTGGACCAACGCCGAGATCCTCTACTACCGCACCGACCTGTTCGGCGACCCGACCGAACAGGCGAACTTCAAAGCCAAGTACGGCTATGACCTCACGCCGCCAACCACCTGGCAGCAGTTCCAGGATGCGGCCGAGTTCTTCACCCGTGCCCCAACCCTGTATGGCACGGACGTCAAGGGAGCGGTAGAGACCGAATGGCTCGCGACCGTGCTCCAGGCCGGCGCGAAGGGCATGGTTCTGGACGCCGACGGCAAGGTCATCATCAACGACGCTGAGCATAAGGCGGCGCTGGACTACTACTCCGAGCTGAACACCGTTGCCAAGGTCAGCCCCGCGGGTGCTGCTCAGATCGACTGGGCCGCGGCCCAGAACCTGTTCAACCAGGGACAGACCGCGATGACCCGGTTCTGGGCCCACGCCTACACGCAGATCCCGACCGACGCCGCGGTGGCGGGCAAGGTTGGTGTGACGGTGCTCCCCGCGGGTGCGGGCGGCTCGGCTGCGGTGCCCGGCGCCTGGTATCTCTCGGTGCCGAAGAACGCGAAGAACTCCAAGCTCGCCAATGAGTTCATCCAGTTCGCGTACGACCACAACGAGCTGGGACTCGACACGAGCCTCGGGCTCGCGGCACGCAAGTCCGCGCTGCAAAGCTTCGCCGACAAGCCGGGCCACGAGAACCTCAAGCCGCTGATCGCAACCCTTGAGGCCCCGGCCACCGCGGCGCGACCGGCGACACCGAAATGGCAGCAGATCGTGGACAGCGTGCTGATCCCCATGATTCAGAAATCGGTCGCCGACAGCTCCAACAACCAGCAGCTCCTTGACGACGCGAAGAAACAGATCGAGGAAATCCTCGGCTAAGCCACGGGTGGCCGGCGTCCCCACCGCCGGCCACCCGTCCCAACCGTCCATCCACCCACCGTCGCCCACCAACGCTGCCCTGGGGAAAGGTTCACCGTGCGACTCACTGACCGAAGATTCGCCACGCTCATGATGGCGCCTGCGGCACTGTTCTTGGCGGCGTTCGTCGCTTGGCCGCTGGTCAGGCTCGTGACCGACAGCTTCTACGAAATCTCCCCGATGAAAGACGGGCCACGCACTTTCGTGGGCGCCGCGAACTACGCCGATGCCCTCACCTCGAGCGCCTTCCAGGGCGCTGCCGGCCGGACTCTCGTCTACACGGTTACGGTCGTGGCCGCCGAGTTCATCCTCGGCCTGGGCGCGGCATTGATCTTCACCGCACTCGGGAATCGGTCGTCTGTGTTCCGCACCATCTTTCTGTACCCGCTCATGATCGCCCCGGTCGTGGCCGGTCTGCTCTGGCGATTTCTGCTCATCGACAACTTCGGCATCGTCAACCAGGTCCTGTACAAGGCTGGTCTGCTCAGCTCGCCGGCGGACATTGGGTGGCTCAGCGACCCCAAGATCGTGCTGTTCGCGGTCGCGATCCCTGATATCTGGCTGACAACCTCATTCATGACCCTCGTGCTCTTCGCTGGTCTGCAAAACATCCCCGGCGACATCATCGAGGCGGCACGACTGGACGGGGCGCGGTCATTCAGCATGCTGTTCCGCATCATCATCCCGCTGCTGCGACCCGTCATCGCGGTCGCACTCATCATCCGGGGGATCGACGCAGCCAAGGCGTTCGACATCATCTTGATCCAGACCGGCGGCGGCCCGCAGAACGCCTCCGAAACGTTGAGCCTGCTCATCTACCGCACGATGATCCGCTTCGGAGAGCCGGGACTGGCCAGCGCCATGGGAACCATGTACCTGCTCGTCATGCTCGCCGTGGCGTTTGTCGCGGTGTGGACCATCTGGCGACCAGGAGCGGAGTCATGACCGTCGACATCTCGAGCTCGACCCACGTTGACAACGACGAGACCATCGCTCCAGCCCGTCGGGCTTTTTTCGGGCACCCAAGCAGTGCACGCCGCCGTTCGACCGGGAGCCAGGCCATATCCGGTTTGGAGGCCCGCCGACCACTGACGAGGGGGCTGCTGTGGGCGCTGCTGGCAGCTGTCGTGGTGCTGTACGGCTTCCCGTTCATCTACCTGCTACTCACGTCATTCAAGTCCCCGCTCGAAACGATCGCGGTTCCACCCAGGGTCTTGCCTTCGACCTGGACAACGGCCAACTACGTCGCAGCCCTTTCTCGAGAAGGGGTGCTCGCCTCGTTCGTCAACTCCATCTCGACGGCCACCATCAGTACTCTGCTCAGCCTCGTGCTCGCGGTACCCGCGGCCTACGGGATCACCCGGTTCCGCACGCGAGCTGGTCGGGTGTTCATCATGGTCGCGCTCGTGACCCGGATGGTTCCACCGGTCGCGGTAGGGATCCCGTTGCTGTCGACGATCTCTTACCTCGGCCTGACCGACACCCCCACCGGTCTGGCGATCGCGCACACCACTATCTCGCTGCCGCTGTCGATCTGGTTGATGGCCAGCTTCTTCGAAGCTGTCCCCAGTGAGCTCGATGAGGCGGCCAAGGTGGATGGTTGCAGCCGGCTGGGGGCGCTGTGGCGTGTGATCTTGCCGGTGATCTCCGGCGGCATCGCGGTGACGGCCATCTTCGCGTTCCTCGCCTCGTGGAATGAGTTCCTTTTCGCGCTTCTCCTCACCTCGGTGCGCGCGCAAACCACCCCGATCGTGATCGCGAACTTCCAGACCCAGTTCGGCCTGGACTGGGGGGCGATGACAGCCCTGGCGGCCCTGTATTCGATCCCGGTGATTCTCTTGACCCTCGTCCTCCAGCGCCACATCGTCGCTGGCCTCACGCTCGGTGCCGTCAAGGGCTGACGCGTCTCAAACGGAACGGACCATGGACTGCAATGACTACTCGAGATTCGCCTATTGGCACCAGAGTGAGGGCTACACGCCCCACGCAGACCCTGCGCGCGTCGACGACCGCCTCCCGCGGCGCTGGCACGAGCATGGCCTCTGCCTCGGGGGCTTGTGACCGTCCGCACCGCCTGAGTAGACCTTCGACGACGAAGCAGGAGAAATGCGCGCACGAGTAGTGGGAATCAAGCAGGTGGCAACGGAGGCGGGAGTCTCGGCGACCACCGTGTCGCAGGTCCTGAACGACGTCGAAGGCGCCAGGATCAGCGACGACACTCGCGCCCGCGTCCACGCCACCGCCATGCGGTTGGGCTACGTGCCTAACCGCATGGCGCGAGGACTGCGAATGCAGCGCTCGGGAACGCTCGGGCTCATCGGGGACGAGATCGCCACCACGCCCCACGCGGGGAAGATGATCCTCGGAGCTCAGGAAGCCGCGCTGCGGCACGGCTTCACGCTCGTGCTTTTCAACACTGAGCGCGATCCCGCGGTTGAGGAACGTGACATCCGCACGTTGCTCCAATACCAGGTCGACGGCATCCTTTACGCCACCATGTACCACCGCGTGGTCACGTTGCCTCCGGTGCTCCACGGGGTCCCGACCGTTCTTCTCGACTGTGAATCCGCTGACCCCACTGCGCCTGCGGTCGTCCCCAACGAAGCCGCGGGCGCGCGAATCGCCGTCGACGAGCTGCTCGCGCACGGCCACCGCCGCATCGGGTTCGTAACCAATACGGACGACGTGCCAGCAACTTCCGGGCGCCTACGGGGATACAAAGCCGCGCTTGCCGACGCAGGGATCGCTTTCGACCCCGCCCTCGTCGCGGCCGACCAGTCGGAAACGGTCGGTGGGTACCGGACCTCTCGCGCCCTTCTAGACCATTCCGACCGACCCACCGCGCTGTTCTGCTACAACGACCGCATGGCGATGGGTGCGTACCGTGCCGCCGCCGAGCTCGGCCTGAGGATCCCTACCGACATTTCTATCGTTGGCTTCGACAACCAAGAGGTCATCGCCGTCGGCCTGTATCCGGATCTAACGACCGTCGCGCTACCGCACTACGACATGGGCGCCTGGGCCGTTGACACCCTCTCCGCCCTGCTCACAAGTGAAGGCGGCCGTCCTGAGAATCCCTATCCGCTCCAGATGGATTGCCCGTTGGTACGCCGATCGTCTGTCGCGCGCCCCTCTTCCGCTGCCTGACTGCACAACCGAAAGGTCGACATGCTCCGCCTGCCCTACGCCTGGACCTGGGATTTTTGGTGCGCCGATGACGGCGAGTACTTCCACCTATTCTTCCTCAAGGCATCCCGTGCGCTCGGCGATCCGAACCGGCGCCACTGGCGCGCCACGGTCGGGCACGCGATCTCAACTGATCTGAAGACCTGGACGGAGGTCGCAGACGCGCTTGTCGCTGCTGACGGCCCCGCGTTCGACGACCTAGCGACCTGGACCGGGTCGGTCGTGCGCGGGGACGACGGTGTGTGGCGGATGTTCTACACCGGGGTCGACCGCGCCGGCGCGGGAATGACCCAACGCATCGGGACCGCGACTTCCCCCGACCTGTACACCTGGACACGCAGCGACCGACCGCCGCTGGAAGCAGACCCTCGCTGGTACGAGAAGCGGGCTGATCAATCCTGGCCCGACGAGGCCTGGCGCGATCCATGGGTCATGCGCGACCCCGCAGGCGACGGATGGCACATGCTCACCACAGCCCGATCACGCACCGGCGCGCCGGACGAGCGAGGAGTGATCGGGCACGCCACGTCGACCGACCTCGAAACCTGGACGGTCCGGCCCCCCCACACACGAGCAGGCGCCGGGTTCGGCCAACTTGAGGTCACGCAGGTCGAGACGGTCGAAGGCCGCACGGTCCTGATCTTCTGCTGCCTCACGACCGAGCTGTCGAAGAGTCGCCGCGACCTAGGCGAAACTGGCGGGATCTGGGCTGTCGAGACCGACGATCCCCTCGGCCCGTACGACGTGGCACGTGCCTACCGGATCACCGACGAGGCCTTCTACGCCGGTCGCCTGGTCCAGGACCGCGCCGGTTCCTGGTTCTTGCTCGCCTTTCACCACTCGGGTCCCAACGGTGCGTTCATCGGCGAACTCTCCGACCCGATGGCCGTGCGATGGTCAGACGATGGACGGCTGTGCGCACAGCAAACCGCCGCGGAGCTCGCCATCATCTGAGAACAGACACCGCCGAAAGGTGATCCGGTACAGCGGGATCCCCGATCCTCACGCATACAGGATCGCGCCGGACGCATTCAGGATCGAGTACGCAAAGTCCGGCGCGACGGGTGTCAATACCGGCGACATTGCGCCCGTCGACGGCCTCCCTTCGCGCTTGCGCTGGCGAGAACTCACCCAAATGTAACCGTTTTGACACCGGTTCGACCGTGCCAATGCTGCAGACGAGGGAACGGGCAATTCATGCTTAGCAACAATAGCTACGACGTCACGACGTGGCCTGCCGGAGATCCCTATGAGGACATCGGCGAGGTGATAAACAGTATCATTGCTGATATTAAGAGCAGGCAGACGTTCGCCAATGTGAATGATGGCGGAAAACCCGGTGCCGTGATCTACATCCCCCCGGGGGACTACCGCCTTCGAACGCAGGTGCTGATCGACATCAGCTATCTCAAGATCGAGGGTTCTGGGCACGGCTTCACCTCGTCGAGCATTCGATTCAACGTTCCCGAGAACAAGTGGTCGGACCTGCACGAGCTTTGGCCAGGAGGAAGTCGCATTCTCGTCGACATTCCGCTCGAACCGAATAGTGACGAGTCCAAGCGTGCCGCCTTCTACATCGAGAGGGCAGGAAGTCCCCGGATCAGTTCAGTCGAGTTCTCCAACTTCTGCATCGACGGGCTCCACTTCAACCCGGACGGTTCAGGAATGAACCCCGAGAACACATATGTCAACGGTAAGACTGGCATCTATGTGGCAAGTGCCAACGACTCGTTCCGCATCACCGGTATGGGCCTAATCTACCTCGAGCACGGTATGACGATCTGCCACGCCGATGCATTGTCTATTCACGACAACT
This sequence comes from Pengzhenrongella phosphoraccumulans, assembly GCF_045689905.1. NCBI lineage: Bacteria > Bacillati > Actinomycetota > Actinomycetes > Micrococcales > Pengzhenrongella > Pengzhenrongella phosphoraccumulans. The sequence continues at coordinate 2,165,096 of NZ_CP144210.1, forward strand.
TCATCGCGGAATGTGGCAACTGTATTGAGTTACGAGGCTGGGGTCAGGCGTCCAAGATCACAGACAATCTGATCGGAGCCGGATTCAAAGGGTCCTCGATCTTTGCGGAGAATCACGGTGGGCTCCTGATTACCGCAAACAACATCTTCCCGCGCGGCGCGAGCAGTCTCATGCTCGACGGTGTCACGCGTTCGAGTATCACCAATAACCGGCTGCACTCGTTCTACCCGGGGATGGTGGTGCTCAAAGCGAACTGTTCGGAGAACCTAGTGGCCTCAAACCACTTCCTGCGCGACCACGAGCCGTGGGCACCCTTCCTGGACGTAGATAACGGCAAAGATGATTTGTGTGGCCTCATCCAAGTCAGCGGTGATGGCAATTCTGTGATCGGCAACCACTTCTCTGAGGTAATCGATTCTCGGAGGATCAAACCATCGGGCGCAACTCCGGTCATTATGCGTCTCGTCTCAGGCCGTGGCAACTATGTTGCCAACAACCATGTGGTAGCCATGGATGTCCGCGCCAAGACAGGCGATTCCGCGTTCGCTGCGCAAGTGAGTGCTCTTTTGATGACCGAACTTTCGAGTCACCTCGCCGTCACCACCGTCTTAGTTGACGCGACATCCCTCCACAATACAATCCTTGATTCGGGAGACGACTTCCAGGTCGTGATGAACAAGGCCGTCAATGCTTTTAGGGCCACACCCACGATTATCAAAGAGATGCCCCCTGTGGTTTTGCCCTGACCGTGCGCTCGGGTCCGGGAGACGTCGGCCGTGCTCAACATCGGGGGCTGCGACCGCCACGGAGGTGGTGGAAAATGAAGTGGTCCGGTCCAAGTGTCGGTCGTCGGCAGCGACCGGAAGTTGCTCGCTTTACTGGGCTCGTCCGAACACCACTTTCTTCCTTGTAAGTGATGGCCAGTATTGTCGGCTCCGCCTGGCGGGTGTGACTCGTTCTGGATTCGGCTCGCTACCCGTTCTGACTGGTCGGTGACGGGTCGGCGATGGCAAGCACGTTGAGCCGGTCTTCCAGGGCGCGTCGGAAGGTGACCGCGCTTGCGTACGTCATTGGCGGGTCTCACCCAGGGCGGTGGCGATGAGGTCCCGGAGCGTTTTCGGTCCGGGTGCGAACGGCTTGGGTGGGACGGCGGGGCGTGGTGAGCGCGCGCGCCATCGCCTGAGCGATGGCGCGCTCGACCTGCTCCGGCGCGGTGCCGCTGGCAGCGCAGTCGAGGAGCGTTCGCTCGGGTGACGTGGCCACGACACCGGCGACGGGCCGGGTCTCGTGGGGGGCGAGCGGGCGGAGGAGGGTGTGCATCCGAACGCCGGGGCGTGGGCGTTGGCCCCGCTGCGATCGGGGGACCGACAGGTGCACGACGTCCGGGATGACGTCCGCGAGGTCCAACAGCTCCAGGGCGCTGTCCTGGGAGACCACCGCTCCCGCTCCGCGCAGGGCCAGCCGCGCACTGACAACATGCTCGTGCGCGCTGCTCGGGAAGTGCGCAGCCGGTACAGGCCCCGGCCGACTCGCTCGTACCGGCCACCCGGTCTGGCTGTCCCGGCTGGACGAGCGCATCGGTCTCGTCGAGACAGAACTCTGGCAATCAGCCTGAAAGCTGAATGCCTGCATTCCTCACGCGGGTGCATCGTCGCAGGTCAGCGATGGCCAGCAACGCCAGCCTGAGTCGGTTCGGGGCGTACGCGACCGCATGGGTCCCGGGCCGCGGTGCCTCTACGCTCCATTACGTAATGGAGCGAAATGGCCTCAACTGTCATCCGGCGAGCCGTACGAAGCCGCCGCAAGCCCCTGACCTGTACAAACATGGAGCGGGTGACGGGAATCGAACCCGCGCTATCAGCTTGGGAAGCTGAAGTTCTGCCACTGAACTACACCCGCGCGTGCCCCACCATGGCGGGTGCGCGGCACCGAGCATACCTAACCGAACCCGTGGCGCGGACCCGAAGCCGCCGCGTCAGCGCCAGGACGCTCACACGGCCGCGCACGGACCCGGTCTTTCCGGGCGCTACCGTTGCCAGGTGCTGCTCTCCGACCGTGACATTCGTGCCGAGCTCGACTCCGGGCGCGTCGTGCTCGACCCCTACGACCCGGCGATGATCCAGCCGTCGAGCATCGACATCCGGCTGGACCGGTTGTTCCGCCTGTTCGACAACCACAAGTACGCGGTCATCGACCCGTCGCTGGACCAGCCCGACCTCACCCGCCTGGTCGAGGTCGAGAAGGGGGAGCCGCTGATCCTGCACCCCGGCGAGTTCATCCTCGGCTCGACCTACGAGGCCGTCACGCTGCCGGACGACATCGCCGCGCGGCTCGAGGGCAAGTCCTCCCTCGGGCGACTGGGCCTGCTCACGCACTCCACCGCCGGCTTCATCGACCCCGGGTTCACCGGGCACGTGACCCTGGAGCTGTCGAACATGGCGACGCTGCCGATCGCGCTCTGGCCGGGCATGAAGATCGGCCAGCTGTGCTTCTTCCGGCTCTCGTCGGCCGCCGAGTTCCCGTACGGCTCCACGCACTCCGGGTCGCGGTACCAGGGGCAGCGCGGGCCGACGGCGTCACGGTCGTTCCAGAACTTCCACTGCACCGAGGTGTAGTCGCCCATGGCCGTCGGGCAGGAGCTGCCGCCGTTCTCGTCGGTCGGACCGGAGGCGCTCGAGTGTCATCTCCTGGCGCTCCCCGACGGGGTCGGCGAGGACGAGGTCGAGGCCCTGGCCGTCAGCCGGTTCCTCGCCGCCGGCTGGGACCTGGCCGCCACGGCGGCCCGGGCGAACCCCGGCGGGCGCTGGTCCCGCGGCGGGCCGAGCCCGCGGGTGCTGCGGCTCTCCCGGCACTCCCGGCTGGTCGGCCCGTACTCGTTCGACCCGAACGACGCGGCGCAGTTCGGGCTGCCGGTGTCATGCACGACGGTCTTCGTCGTCGAGACCCCGCACGAGCGGGGCGATCCGCCGTACCCCGGCGGCGACCGGGACGGGCTGGGGCGCGCGTTCCCGGCAGGCACCCCGATCCGGGACGAGGAGCGGGTGGCCTCCTGGCTGGTGGCCGCAGCGCGGCGGCTGGGTGGGGCGGTCCGGATCGCCGACAGCGGCGTCGTGCTGGTCCCGCACGCCGACGCGACCATCGACCTGACGGTGTTCTCCGACGTCTGGCTTGCGCCACCGGTCGCGCTCGCGGTGATGCAGCGGGTGATGCCCCGCGCGAAGCTGGCGATGGACCCCGTGCCGTGGGCCGGGCCACCGCCCGGCACCGGCGTGCGTCAGGTGCCCGGCGCCTCCGGGCTGAGCGAGGCGCTCCGCAAGAACCTGCACGCCGAGGCCGACGCCTACGACGTCGCGGCGCTGTCGGCTCCGGACGAGCTCACCGGCTACGGCATCGAGGCCGACATGGGCATCGACGGGCTGCTCGTCCTGGAGGTGGCGGGGGAGGACGTCGTCCCGCTCGTACTCTCCTCGTTGCCGTGGGCGGCCAACGGGACGATCGCGTATCACGTGCGTTGGCAGGCGGATGACTTCCAGGAGCTCGAGCTCGAGCGGCCCTCGCTCGCGCACCGGGTCGCGCGGGGCCGCGCCCAGCCGCTGGTGAGCGCGCTGGCGCGCGAGGTGTACGTCGCGGTCGGCGGCGAGGTCGTGGACGCGGCTGAGTTCCTCGTGGACCCCGCGGACCTCTAGCCCCGCGTCACGCCTCGGCTCTCACCTGCCCGACGACGACGCAGAGGTGCGGCCTGAGCGCATCGCGCGCGTGACGGTCGCGGCGCCGCCGGACGGATCGACGCCGGCAACGAGTCGCGCGTACTGGGCCGACTCGACGGCGTAGATCGCCACCCGGCCCTCGGCGTCGGAGTGCACGCCCCAGCCGTAGCGCTTGCCCAGGTCGCTGGATCGCAGGCACGGCTGGCCCTTGGCGAAGAACTGGGCGCGGGCAGCCGGGCGATCCTGAGGGTCGAGACCGCGACGGTCCGCCCACACCGTGAAGATCACGTCGTCGGACGTGTACCGGTACGGGTTCGCCGCGATCATCGCGTGGGTCAGCTCCGCGACGCTCGGCTCGGTGCGCGACGGCGGTACGGTGCCGGCCATCGCGGCGCTGTCGTCGGCGACGGCGATGAACGTGTCGAGGTAGTTGGTGGTGTGGATCTTCGCCATGTGCGGAACCTCCCTGGTCCTGGGTCTCTTCCGGCGGTGTCTACCGCTCTCGAACACGACCGTGCCGCGGGCCGCGCGTGCAGGTCTTGGAAAAAGGCGACGGGGGCACACTCGACTCATGGAGCGCGAGATCCGCACCGACGAGCGCTCCGGCGTGCTCTACCCCGAGAACCTCGCCCGCTACGGGGCCCGCTGGTTCGAGCCGGACGCCGCGGTGGCCGCGGTGGTCGAGAGCCTGTGGTCGGTGCGCTGGAACTTCAACCCGGGGGAGTCGATCACGCAGCGCATCATCGCGACCCCGGGCGTCACGCTGACGATCGAGGCGGGCGACGTCCCGGGGCCGCTGATCGTCACGGGGGTGCACCGTCGGGCGTGGGAGCGCGACATCACCGGGTCGGGCACGGTGTTCGGGATCCGGCTGCGGCCCGCCGGGCTCGCGGTGGTCAGCGACCTCTCGCCGGAGCGGATCGCCGACGCCACCCTCCCAGTGACCCCGGACCTCGACCCCCGGCTGTTCGAGCTGCTCAGGCGGATCGCGGTCGCGACGACGCCCCACGCCCACGCGGACGCCGCGAACGCCGTCCTCCCCGAGCTGCTCGCCGAGCGGCCGGTCCCGGCACCGCATCGGCTCGCCAACGCGGTCGTCGCCGCACTCACCCCCGGGGGCGCTCCCGTCGACGGTCCCACGCTCGCGCGCGGTTTCGGGGTCAGCGAGCGCACGATCCAGCGGGCGCTGCGGGGCACCCTCGGGCAGGGGCCCAAGTGGGTCGGTCGGTGGGTGCGGCTGCAGGAGGTCGCCAGGCTGCTCTCGGCCCCGGACCCGCCCGACGTCGCCGCCGTGGCCGTGAGCCTCGGGTACACCGATCAGGCGCACCTCGTGAACGACTTCCGCACCGCGGTCGGACTCACCCCGGGGGCGTACGTCCGCTCGCTGCGTCGGCTTCAGGGCGGTTGATCCGCTCGAGCAGCAGCAGCGCGACGTCGACCACGCGCGGGGCCGGCCCGCCGTCGGCCGTGGCCTGCGCGGCGACGCCGTCGCCGAGCATGACCGTGCAGAACGGGCACGCGGTGACGATGGTCTCGGCGCCGGTGGCGACCGCCTCCGCGGCGCGCGCGGAGTTGATCCGCGTGCCGGTCTTCTCTTCCATCCACATCCGCGCGCCGCCCGCGCCGCAGCAGAACGAGCGCTCGGAGTTGCGCGGCATCTCGGCGAGCTCGACGCCGGGCAGCGCGCCGAGCAGGTCGCGCGGCGGCGCGTAGATCTTGTTGTGCCGCCCGAGGTAGCACGGGTCGTGATAGGTGACGACCTGCGCCCCGGGCGTACCGGCCCCGGCGAGGTTCACCACCTGCGCCACGTCGGCTGCCTCGAACGGGACCGGCGTCAGCCGGCCCTCCGCGACCAGGCGGTTGAGCAGCTCGGTGTGGTGGATCACCTCGTAGGTGCCGCCGAGCTGCGGGTACTCGCGCGAGAGGGTGTTGAAGCAGTGCGCGCAGGTCACGACGATCGCACGCGCCCCGACCTCGTTCAGCGTCTCCACGTTCCCGGCCGCGAGGGTCTGGAACAGCAGCTCGTTGCCCGCGCGCCGGGCCGGGTCGCCCGTGCAGGACTCGCCGTCACCGAGCACCGCGAAGCGCACGCCCGCGGTGTGCAGCAGCTCGGCCACGGCCCGCGAGGTCTTCTTCGCGCGGTCCTCGTACGCGCCCGCGCACCCGACCCAGAACAGGTAGTCCACGCCGCGCGCGTCCTCGACGTCCCGCCCGACGACGGGGACGTCGAACGGCAGACCCTTCGCCCAGTCCAGCCGGGCCTTGGGCGCCATGCCCCACGGGTTGCCCTTGCGCTCGAGCTTGGTGAACATGCCGCCGAGCTCGGACGGGAACGCGGACTCCATCAGCACCTCGTAGCGCCGCATGTCCACGATCGCGTCGACGTGCTCGATGTCGACCGGGCACTGCTCGACGCACGCGCCGCACGTGGTGCAGGCCCACAGCACCTCGGGATCGATCACGTTGTCGATCAGGCGCATCGCGTGCGGGTCGATGCCCGAAGTCTTCCCGTCGCCACCCGAGGTCGCCGCGCCCGCCGCCTGCAGGTACGGCGCGGTCGCGTACGCGTGGTCGCGCAGCGCGATCGTCAGCAGCTTCGGCGACAGCGGCTTGGCGGTGTTCCAGGCGGGGCACTGGTCCTGGCAGCGCCCGCACTCGGTGCAGGTCGCGAAGTCGAGGAGCCCCTTCCACGTGAAGTCCTCGATCGCGCCGACGCCGAGCCGGACGTCGTCGGGCAGGTCCTCGAGCGAGGTGAGGTCGAGCGGCTTGCCGTCCGCGCCGCGCAGCGGCTGGAGCGGTCCGAGCGCGGGGCCGCCGTCGGTCTCGCGCCGGGCGTAGATGTTCACCACGGCGAGGAACCGGTGCCACGCGACGCCCATCGCGGGCTGCAGGCCGACCACCACGAACCACGACATCGACACGAGGATCTTGACGCACGAGATGACGATGACGGCGGCCTCGAGCGTCCCGCGCGCGACCGGCACCCACGAGGCGCCGAACCACGCGGTCAGCGGGAAGTGCCACGCGGTCGCGAGGTGCGCGGTGTCCGGCACCTGGGCGGCCAGCGCGTACTCCAGGCCGCGCAGCGTCAGCGCGCAGAGCACGACGGCGAGCACGGTCGCCTCGACGAAGTACGCCTGGCCCTGGTTCGACCCGAAGAACCGGGACGAGCGGCCGGAGCGTCGCGGGTGCTTCACCTGGCGGACCACGATCAGCAGGAGGATGCCGAGCAGCGACGCCCACCCGATCGCCTCGATGGCCCACTCGAGCGGGATGAGGTGGCCAATGAACGGCAGCGAGTACGTGGGGTTCGCGACCTGCCCGTACCCGGTCAGCAGCGTGAGGAACAGCACCGGGAACGACACCATCACGACCCAGTGCGCCACCTTGATCTCGGGCCGGTGCTTGAACCGTTCGTGCCCGAGCACCTCGCGCACCAGCACCCCGGTGCGCCGGCCGATCGGCCGGGCGCGCTCCGGCGCGGGGCGCCCGACCCGCACCGTCCGGAAGATCTCGCGCACCCCGCGGGCGAAGATCGCGACGCCGACCACCGAACCGATGACGACGAGGCCGACCGCAACCGCTCGCAGGATGTCCACGCGGACACGGTAATGCCGCGCCCCATCTCCCGGCGCAGGCCGTCCGCGCAGCGGCTTTGTTATCCTCGGTCCACACCCTGTTCGGCACCCCGGTCGGCGATCTCGCCGAGCGCGTCTACACGCACCTGCCAAACCGCCTCACGCGAGACAACTGACCAACCGCCCACCAAGAGGACGGAGTGGACGTGCTGCTGCTGCTTGCCGCCCACTTCGTGATGGCGCTCGCCGCCCCGGTGCTGGTGTCCTGGCTCGGGCGGCGCGCCTACCTCGTGCTGGCCCTCGCGCCGGCGTCGGCCATGGTCTGGGCCCTGGCGCACACCGGTGCCGTCATGCGCGGGGACGGGCCCGTCGAGCTCGTCGAGTGGGTGCCCGGGCTGCACCTCGAGCTCGCGTTCCGGCTCGACACGCTGTCGTGGCTGATGGTCGTGCTGGTCGGCGGGATCGGCGCGCTCGTGCTGGTCTACTCCTCGGCGTACTTCGCGGCGACCGCCGGCGGGCTGGGCCGGTTCGGCGCGGTGCTGGTCGCGTTCGCGGGCACGATGCTCGGCCTCGTCGTCGCCGACAACCTCATGCTGCTGTACACGTTCTGGGAGCTGACCACCGTCTTCTCCTACCTGCTGATCGGCCACTACGCCGACCGCAAGGCGAGCCGGCGCGCGGCGATGCAGGCGATCATCATCACCACGACCGGCGGCCTCGCGATGCTCGTCGGCCTGATCCTCATCGGGGCCGACGCCGGGACCTACCAGCTGTCCGCCGTCATCGCGAACCCCCCGCACGGTGCCGCGATCCCCGTCGCTGCTGCCCTGATCCTGTGCGGGGCGGCCACCAAGTCCGCGCTCATCCCGCTGCACTTCTGGCTGCCGGCCGCGATGGCCGCCCCGACCCCGGTGAGCGCGTACCTGCACGCCGCCGCGATGGTCAAGGCCGGTGTCTACCTCGTGGCCCGGTTCGCGCCGGCCTATGCGGAACTGACCGTGTGGCAGGTGATGATCACCGTGCTCGGCTGCGGCACGCTGCTGCTCGGCGGCTACCGCGCGCTGCGCCAGCACGACCTCAAGCTGATCCTCGCGTTCGGGACCGTGAGCCAGCTCGGGCTGCTCGTGCTGCTCGTGGGCCTGGGCACCAAGGCGGCCGCGCTCGCGGGCCTGGCCATGCTCGGCGCGCACGCGATGTTCAAGGCCGCCCTGTTCCTGTCCGTCGGCGTGATCGACACCGCCACCGGGACCCGCGACCTGCGCCGGCTGTCCGGCGTCGGGCGGGCCCTTCCGTTCACCGCGCTCGCGGCCGGTCTCGCGACGGCGTCGATGATCGGGCTGCCGCCCTTCGCGGGCTACGTCGCCAAGGAGGCCGCGCTCGAGGCGCTCCAGCACGACGCCGACGGCTGGGTCGGCTGGGTGGTCCTCGGGGCCGTCGTGGTCGGGTCGGGATTCACGGTCGCCTACGGGTTGCGGTTCTACTGGGGCGCGTTCGCCATCAAGCGGTCCGTGACCCACCCCGCGACGGCGCCGGGGGAGCCGGAGCGCACCGGGCCGGGCGTCCCGCCGAGCATCTCCCGGCCGTCCTGGCTGCTCGTATGGCCCGCGCTCGTGCTCGGGGTCCTCGGCCTGGTCGCGGCGCTGCTGCCCGGGCTCGGTGAGAACGTGCTGGCGCCGTACGCCGACACCTACCCGCTCGGCGAGCCGTCGCACCTGATCCTGTGGGCAGGCCTCACGCCCACCCTCGCGCTCACCGCGGTGATCCTCGGTGGCGGCGCGTTCGCGTTCTGGGGGCGCCGGCCGATCGAGAAGTTCCAGGCCGCGCTGCGGACCGGTCCGGAGGCCGACCTGGTCTACCGGCGCTTCATGCGCCGGCTCGACGACTTCTCGGCCGACGTCACCGCGCTGACCCAGCGCGGCTCGCTGCCGTTCTACCTCGCCGGCATCCTTGTCGTGTTCGTCGCGCTCGGCGGCACCGCGCTGGTCACCGGCACGTCGCTGCCGACCGACGTCCGGGTGTGGGACTCGGCCGGCCAGCTGCTCGCCGGGGGCGTCGTCGTCGTCGCCGCGATCCTCACCGTGCGGGCCCGACGGCGACTGAAGGCCGTCGTGCTGCTGGGCATCTCCGGGTACGGCATCGCGGTGCTGTACCTGTTGCACGGCGCCCCGGACCTCGCGCTCACGCAGGTGCTCGTGGAGACGATCACCGTGGTCGTGTTCGTGCTCGTGCTCCGCCGCCTGCCGGCGTACTTCTCGGACCGCCCGCTGGCCGCGAGCCGCTGGCTGCGCCTCGCGCTCGCCCTGGCGGTCGGCGTCACGGTCGCCGGGCTGACGCTCGTGGCGCCCGGCGCGCGGATCCACCTGCCCCAGTCGGTCGACTTCCCCGACGAGGCGTACTCGTTCGGCGGCGGCGAGAACATCGTCAACGTCGTGCTGGTCGACATCCGCGCCTGGGACACGATGGGCGAGATCGCCGTGCTGCTGGTGGCCGCGACCGGCGTCGCGTCGCTGATCTTCCTGCAGCGGCGCAGCGGCGACATCCACCGGGTGAGCGAGATCGACGCGGACGCGCCCGGCGCGCGGGTCTGGGGCGGTGAGCCCGACGAGATGGCTGCGCTGCGCCGCCGCGGCGTGCTCGCGCCCGCGCCCGACGACGCCCGCCGGACCGGTTCGCGCGCCTGGCTGCGCGCCGAGCGCACGCTCGCCCCGCAGCGCCGGTCGGTCATCTTCGAGGTGGTTACGCGGCTGCTGTTTCCGACGCTGATCGTGTTCGCGGTGTACCTGCTGTTCGCCGGGCACAACGCGCCCGGCGGCGGGTTCGCGGCGGGCCTCGTCGTCGGCATCGCGCTGATCGTGCGGTACCTCGCGGGCGGGCGCTACGAGCTCGGCGAGGCCGCCCCGGTGCACCCGGGCCTGCTCCTCGGCTCGGGCCTGTTCCTCTCGGCCGGGGTCGGGCTGATCGCGCTCATCGCGGGCGGCCAGGCGCTGCAGTCGGTGATCCTCGACCTCGAGATCCCGCTGATCGGGACCGTGCACGTGGTCACGTCGCTGTTCTTCGACCTCGGCGTGTTCCTCGTGGTCGTCGGCCTGGTGCTCGATGTGCTGCGCAGCCTGGGCGCCGAGATCGACCGCCAGGGCGAGGCAGCCCGCGCCGACGACGCCCTCGCGCCGACCGGCCGCGACCCCGAGGGGACCGCCCGATGAGCCATGTCATGAGCCCGAACCTGCTGCTCGTCGTCGTCATCGCGGTGCTCGTGACGACCGGCGTCTACCTCCTGCTCGAGCGGAGCCTGAGCCGGGTCCTGATCGGCATCATCCTGCTCGGCAACGGCGTGAACCTCAGCTTCCTGGTGGCCGGCGGCGCGGCGGGCGGCGCGCCGATCGTCGGCTCGACCCCGATCAACGAGATGAGCGACCCGTTGCCGCAGGCCATGGTGCTGACGGCGATCGTCATCACGCTCGGCATGACGGCGTTCCTCATGGCGCTGGCCTACCGCTCCTGGCAGCTGCACCGCCACGACGAGGTGCAGGACGACGTCGAGGACCTCCGCGTCGCGCGGATCGCCGCGCGCGACGAGCCGATCTTCGCCGATGCGGACGCCGACGTCGTGCGCGCGGACCTCGAACGCGACGCCGCGGAGGCCCGCGACGAGACCGGGCCGGCGGTCGAGCCGTCGTCGGGCACCGGGTCGTCGTCGGGCACCGAGACGCCGGAGGTGCCGCGATGAGCGACCTGTCCTGGCTCGTGCCGCTGCCCGTGATGCTGCCGCTGACCGGCGCCGGGCTCGCGCTCGCGCTCTGGCGGCACGCGTCCGCACAGCGCGTGATCAGCCTCGTCGTGCTGTCTCTGACGCTGGCCGCGTCGGTCGCGCTGCTGTTCGCGCAGTCGGGCTCGGGCCCGCTGATCGTCGATGTCGGCGGCTGGTCGGCGCCGGTCGGGATCAACCTCGTCGCGGACCGGCTCAGCTCGCTCATGCTCGCGATCTCGTCGCTGGTCGTGCTGTGCGTGCTGGTCTACTCGCTCGCGCAGGGCGTGGCCGACGGCGACGAGGAGACCCCGGTCGCGATCTACCACCCCTCCTACCTCGTGCTCGCGGCCGGGATCGCGATCGCTTTCCTGAGCGGCGACCTGTTCAACCTGTACGTCGGGTTCGAGGTGCTGCTCGCTGCGAGCTACGTGCTGATCACGCTCACGGGGACGGCCGAGCGGATCCGGTCGGGCACGATCTACATCGTCGTGGCGCTGCTCAGCTCGGTGATCTTCCTGTTCGCGATCGGGCTGGCCTACTCGGCGACGGGCACCGTGAACATGGCGCAGCTCGCGCAGCGGCTGCCCGAGATCGACCCCGGCATCTCGCTCGCGCTGCAGCTGCTGCTGCTGCTCGCGTTCGGGATCAAGGCGGCGATCTTCCCGCTGTCGGCCTGGCTCCCCGACTCCTACCCGACGGCGCCTGCGCCCGTCACGGCGGTGTTCGCCGGGTTGCTGACCAAGGTCGGCGTGTACGCGATCATCCGGATCCAGACGCTGCTGTTCCCGGGCGGCCGTGCGGACGACCTGCTGATGTGGGCGGCGCTGGCCACGATGCTGGTCGGGATCCTGGGCGCGGTCGCGCAGAACGACATCAAGCGGCTGCTCTCGTTCACGCTGGTGAGCCACATCGGGTTCATGATCTTCGGCATCTCGCTGTCGAGCGAGGCCGGGATGGCCGCGGCGATCTTCTACGTGGTGCACCACATCACGGTGCAGACCACGCTGTTCCTCGTGGCCGGACTCATCGAACGCCGCGGGGGCACGACGTCGCTCGCCCAGCTCGGCGGGCTGGCCAAGATCGCGCCGCTGCTCGCGGTGCTGTTCTTCATCCCGGCGATGAACCTGGCCGGGATCCCGCCGTTCTCTGGCTTCCTCGGCAAGATCGGCCTGCTGCAGGCGGGTGTGGCCGTGGGCACGCCGATGACGTACGCGCTCGTGGCCGGCGGGGTCGTGACGTCGCTGCTCACGCTGTATGCGCTGGTCAAGGCGTGGAACAAGGCGTTCTGGCAGACGGCGCCCGCCCCGGTCGAGCCGGTGCACCTGCCGCGCGGCATGGTCGGCTCCGCGGCTGCGCTCGTCGTGTTCGGCATCGGCCTGACGGTCGTGGCCGGCCCGCTGTACGCCTACACCGAGCGCGCCGCGCACGACCTGCGCGACCGCGCCGGCTACATCGCGGCCGTGCTGCCCGACGGCGGTCGCGGCACCGGCATCTCGAACCAGGTCGCCCGGGACGCGGCGGCGGCGACGGATGCGGCCGAGACGCTCCACCCCGCATCGACCGGGACGGTGATCCCGTGAGCCTGCACCCGCGCCGCCGCGCCGTCGTCGTCCAGTGGCCGACGATGCTCTGGCTCACGATCGTCTGGGTCCTGCTGTGGGGCGACCTGCGGCTGGGCAACGTGCTCGCCGGGATCGCTGTCGCGTTCGCGGTGACCGTCCTGCTGCCGCTGCCGGCGGTCGCCTCGGGCGGCCGGTTGCGACCGCTCGGGCTGATCCGGCTGATCGCGCACTTCGCGCGGGACCTCGTCGTGGCGAGCGTGCAGGTCGGGGTGCAGGCGTTCCGGCCGGGGCCGCCGGTGAGCGCGGTGATCGGGGTGCAGCTGCGCAGCTCGTCCGACCTCTACCTCACCCTGACCGCGGAGCTGTGCTCGCTCGTGCCGGGCTCGATCGTCGTCGAGGCGCACCGGCTGACCCGCACGCTGTACCTGCACGTGCTCGACGTCGACACCGCGGGCGGGGTGGAGGCGGCGCGGCAGTCGGTGCTCGACCAGGAGGAGCGGGTGCTGCGGGCGATCGCGTCCGACACGCAGCTCGCCGCCGCCGGCCTCGGCCCTGTCCGGGCCTCGACCCGTGGTCTGAACCGATCGACAGGAGGGACCCCATGACGATCGTCGTGATCGTGTGCGCCGTGCTGCTCACCGGCGCCCTCGCCGGGGCCGTGTTCCGCGCCGAACGTGGTCCGAGCATGCTCGACCGCACCATCGCCCTCGACGTCGTGACGACGACGCTCGTGGCGTTCATCGGCCTCGAGGCCGCGTTCAACCGGCGGACCGACACGATCCCGGTGCTCGTGGTGCTGTCGCTCGTCGGCTTCGTCGGTTCGGTGACGATCGCCCGGTTCGCCGCGCGCGAGCCCGAGGGGGAGGGCAAGGTGCGCACCCTCGAGGAGATCGCGCTCGAGGAGGCCGCGCGGGCCGAGGCCGACCGCGAGGAGAACGCCGTCGGCGACGACTCCGAGCACCACGGCGGGTTCGCCCCCGGGGAGGTGCGCTGATGAGCTGGACGACGGTGAGCTGGACGACGGTGAGCGACGTCGTGGCCGCGGCCTGCCTGCTCGGCGGCTCGCTGCTCGCGTTCGCCGCGGGGGTGGGCCTGGTGCGGTTCCCCGACCTGCTCGCGCGCATGCACTCCGCGACGAAGCCCCAGGTGCTCGGCCTGATCCTGGTGCTGATCGGGCTTGCGTTGCGGGTGCGCAGCGGCCCCGCGGTGTGGATGCTCATGCTCGTGGCGGCGTTCCAGCTGCTCACCTCACCGGTGGCGTCGCACATGGTGGGACGCGCGGGGTACCGGACCGGCAAGGTGCGCAGCGAGCTGCTCGTCGTCGACGAGCTCACGGCCGACCAGGACGCCGCCGCCCGCGAGGCTGCCGAGCGCGACCGGACCTAGCCGGCCCGGTCGCGCTCGGGACCGAGCGTCAGTCGTCGAGAATCGCGCGCCGCGCGCCGCGGACGGCCAGCACCCGGACGAGCGCCATCATCGCGCCGGTGACGATCGCGGCGGCGGCGACCTCGCCGAGCCCGGCATCGCTCTCGCTGTCGGGTGGCTGATGGCCGCTCGCGGACTTCCAGACGAAGGACACGGCCTTCTGGGCGAGCACGGCGCCGATCAGCGCGAGCACGGTGCCGACCAGGTTGGACTTGGCGGACTGGGTGAGCCTGTTGGCCACGGGGACCTCCTCGGTGGGGTACCCGCTCACGCTAGTGCCGCGGGGAACCGAGCGGCCGGAACTGATGTGTGGAACGGTGGGTTTGGCGCCTCTTCGCAGGCGATCGCCACGGGATGAGGGCTGACGGCCGCTCAGCCGAGGTGCTTCTGCCACAACCCGTACACGCCGGTGGGCGCGAAACCGAGCGCGACGTTGATCGCGAGCATGAAGGAGTTCTCCTCGGCGTTCCAGGTGTGCAGCCGTCGCGCGCCCGGCCGGAGCTCCGCGAGGCGCTCGAGGTTGACCGCCTTGATGAGCTGGCCGAGCCTGCGGCCGCGGTGCTCGCGCACCACGAGCGTGTCCTCCTGGAAGGCGAACGCGGGGTCGGTCCGCGGGAACTCGATCATGGTGAACCCGGCGAGCGTGCCCGACGGGACGTGCTCGACCGCCGTGACGAGGACGTCGCGGTCCGACGCATCGATCTCCGCCTCGGCGACGCGGACCCGCGCCGCGTCCCACGGGTCCTGGACCAGCTCGAGCCCGGCCGACGGGGCGTCCGTGCTCATGCGGGTCTCGAGCCGGGCGAGCTCGTCGACCCACCGGTCCGGGCAGCGGTTCTCCCAGGTCACCGCGCGGTAGTCCGGCCCGGCGGCGGCAGCGGCGGACTCGCGCAGCGTCGCCAGCCGCTCCGGGGCGACCGGGAGCGTGAGCACGCTGTACCGCTCGGCCTGCTCGAGCGTGAACCCGAACCGCTCCGCGAGCGCGGCCCCCGGGTCGGCGCGCGAGATCCGGCCGCTCCCGGTGGGCGCCTCGAGGGTGTCAGCGTGGCCGGCCGCCGGCTCGTGCGTGTGCTCGCTCGACAGGACCACGACCCGGCGCCCGTCCGCGAGGGCGCGCGCCTGGACGGCGGCGAGCAGCGCGTCGTCCACCCCGCGCCGCTCCTGCTCCGGGTGGACCAGGAGGTCGACCTCGAGCAGGTGGGTGTTGCCCTGCTGGGGGAGTCGGACCAGGGCTGCCCCGAGCACCTCGCGCGGCCGATCGGGCGCGACCGCGACGAGGTGCGCGCGCCGAACATAGGTCAGGTCGCGCATCTTGACGAGGCTCTCGTGGGCCGGATAGGCGAGGTCGTGGTTGCCCCAGGTCGCCTCGTAGACGACCCGCTCGAGGGCCGCCAGGGAGCGGAGCGCCCAGCCGTCGTCGTCGTCGAGCGAGGCGGGAACGGGGACGGGAAGGATCTGCCAGGCGGGCTGCACCCCCTCAGGATGACCCGGGCCGACGAGCCGGTCACGCGAATTGTTCGGGTGCGCCGACTTACGCTGGCGGTTCGAGCGTGAGCGGGCCACCGTCGGTGGCTGACGTCCGGGAGGGTGCACATGAGCGACTCGGAAGCACAGGTCGTCCAGACGCAGGGCGGTGCCGAACGCCCGTCGGTCCCCGCGGACGAGGCCCCGGCGCATCTGCGGGACCTGTTCGCCTACCTCGCCGAGCACCGCGGGGTGATCACCGTGGTCGTGGTCATCTCCGTGTTCAGCGCAGGGTTCAGCCTGGCCCAGCCGCTCGCGGTGAACCGGGTCATCACGGCCGTCGGGGCCGGCGAGCCCTACGGCGCCTGGGTCCTGGCCCTGGTCGGGCTGCTGCTCGGCGCGGGAGTCCTCGGCGCGGTGCAGCACTTCCTCCTGGATCGCACCGCCGAGGGCGTGGTCCTCAGCGCCCGCCGCAAGCTGATCCGGCACCTGCTGCGGCTGCCCGTGCGCGAGTACGACGTGCGTCGCACCGGAGACCTCGTCTCCCGGGTCGGCTCCGACACCACGATGCTGCGGGTGGTCCTCACCGGCGGGCTGGTCGACGCGCTCGGGGGCGCGGTCGTCTTCATCGGCTCCCTGGTGGCGATGGCGGTGATCGACCCGGGGCTGCTGGGCATCACCGTGGTGGTGATCGCGCTCGCCGCCCTGAGCGTCGTGATCGCCAGCGCGCGGATCCAGACGCTCACCCGCGCCTCGCAGGCCGCCGTCGGCCGGGTCGCGGCCGGGGTCGAGCGAGCGCTCTCGGCGATCCGCACCGTGCGCGCCACCGGGGCGACCGAGCGGGAGAGCGACCGGCTCGAGGCCGACGCCGAGTCGGCGTACGACCTCGGCGTCCAGATCGCGCGCCTCGGCGCCATCCTGTGGCCCGTGAGCGGGCTGGCCGTCCAGGGTGCGTTCCTGGCGGTGCTCGGGGTGGGCGGCTACCGGGTCGCCGCCGGGACGCTGTCGGTGGCCGACCTCATCACCTTCATCCTGTTCCTGTCCATGATGCTGATGCCCCTCGCGCAGTCGTTCGGCGCGATCACGACGGTGCGCGGCGCGCTCGGCTCGCTCGCCCGGATCCAGGAGATCCTCGACCTCCCCAGCGAGGACGACGTCGCCGCGGAGGCTCGGGCCACGTCGCCGGGTCCGGCGGTTTCTCCGGCGCTGGCGCCCATGCCCGCGATGCTCGCGTTCAAGGGCGTCTCGTTCCGCTATCGCGGGGCCGACGCCGTGCTCGACGACGTCACGTTCACCGTCCCGTACGGGTCGACGACGGCGATCGTCGGCCCGTCGGGGGCCGGCAAGTCGACGCTGCTCGCGCTCGTCGAACGGTTCTACGAGGTGGACGGGGGCGCGATCCAGTTTGAGGGTGCGGACATCCGCTTGCTGGAGCGCGCCGCGCTGCGGGCCCGGATCGGGTACGTCGAGCAGGACGCACCGGTGCTGGCCGGCACGATCCGCGACAACCTCGTCCTCGCTGCCCCCGACACCTCCGACGACGAGTGTCGGCGCGTGCTCGCGTCCGTGAACCTGCTCGCCCGGGTCGACCAGCACCCGGACGGCCTGGACGCCGTCGTCGGCGACGGCGGTGCCGGCCTGTCCGGCGGGGAGCGCCAGCGGCTCGGGATCGCCCGGGCGCTGATCGGCGACGCGCCGCTGCTGCTGCTCGACGAGCCGACCTCGAGCCTCGACGGGCGCAACGAGCAGGCGATGCAGGCGGCGATCTCGTCGGCCGCCGTGGGGCGCACGGTGGTGATCGTGGCGCACCGGCTCGCGACCGTCGCGAAGGCGGACCAGATCGTGGTGCTCGACGTCGGCCGCGTGGTCGCGATCGGCACCCACAGCGAGCTGTTGACCACCAGCGACCTCTATCACGAGCTCGCCGGGCACCAGCTGCTCGTCTGAACCCGCGCCGGGATCTCACCCGGCCCCGCGCCCATCAGCGGGAATGCTTGTGCCCTGGGCATAGTTGAGCCAGATAGACTCAAGTTTGGCGCCGCGGATTTGCACTGAACGGCACGCAGCTGCAGACTTGAGCGCAGCAGGCTCAAGAGGCCCGGGCAGGTCGCCGCGGGCACCAGCACGCAGTGGAGGAAATGACCATGGCACGAGCGGTCGGAATCGACCTCGGCACCACGAACTCTGTGGTTTCTGTTCTCGAGGGTGGTGAGCCCACCGTCATCGCGAACGCGGAGGGTGCTCGCACGACTCCCTCGGTCGTCGCGTTCTCGAAGACCGGCGAGGTTCTCGTCGGCGAGGTCGCCAAGCGTCAGGCGGTCACCAACGTCGACCGCACGATCAGCTCGGTCAAGCGTCACATGGGCTCCGACTGGTCCGTGGACATCGACGACAAGAAGTACTCCGCGCAGGAGATCTCCGCACGGATCCTCGGCAAGCTCAAGCGTGACGCCGAGGAGTACCTGGGCGAGCCCGTCACCGACGCCGTCGTGACCGTGCCGGCCTACTACAACGACGCCCAGCGTCAGGCCACGAAGGACGCCGGCCAGATCGCCGGCCTCAACGTGCTCCGGATCGTCAACGAGCCCACCGCGGCCGCGCTCGCGTACGGCCTGGACAAGGGCAAGGAAGACGAGCTCATCCTGGTCTTCGACCTCGGTGGTGGCACGTTCGACGTCTCCCTGCTCGAGGTGGGCAAGGACGAGGACGACTTCTCGACCATCCAGGTCCGCTCGACCTCCGGCGACAACAAGCTCGGTGGCGACGACTGGGACAACCGCATCGTCGAGTACTTGATCAAGCAGGTGAAGAACTCGACCGGCGTCGACCTGTCCAAGGACAAGATCGCGCTGCAGCGGCTGCGTGAGGCGTCCGAGCAGGCCAAGAAGGAGCTCTCGTCCGCGACGAGCACCAACATCTCGATGCAGTACCTGTCCATGAGCGAGAACGGCCCGATCCACCTGGACGAGAAGCTCACGCGGGCACAGTTCGAGCAGATGACGGCCGACCTCCTCGAGCGCACCAAGGCGCCGTTCAACTCGGTCATCCGCGACGCGGGCGTCAAGGTCGGCGACATCGACCACATCGTCATGGTCGGTGGCTCCACCCGGATGCCGGCCGTCGCCGACGTCGTGCGCGAGCTCACGGGCGGCAAGGAGCCCAACAAGGGCGTCAACCCGGACGAGGTCGTCGCCGTCGGCGCCGCGCTGCAGGCCGGTGTCATCAAGGGTGAGCGCAAGGACGTGCTGCTCATCGACGTCACCCCCCTGAGCCTCGGCATCGAGACCAAGGGCGGGGTCATGACCAAGCTCATCGAGCGCAACACGGCCATCCCGACGAAGCGGAGCGAGATCTTCTCGACGGCGGACGACAACCAGCCGTCGGTGCTCATCCAGGTGTTCCAGGGGGAGCGCGAGTTCGCCCGGGACAACAAGCCGCTGGGCACGTTCGAGCTGACCGGCATCGCGCCGGCCCCGCGCGGCGTCCCGCAGATCGAGGTCACCTTCGACATCGACGCGAACGGCATCGTGCACGTGTCCGCCAAGGACCGCGGCACGAACAAGGAGCAGTCGATGACGATCACCGGCGGCTCCGCGCTGCCGAAGGACGAGATCGACCGCATGGTCAAGGAGGCCGAGGCGCACGCCGCCGAGGACAAGGAACGGCGTGAAGAGGCCGACGCCCGCAACTCCGCCGAGCAGGTCGTCTACTCGACCGAGAAGGTCCTCGCGGACAACGCCGAGAAGGTGCCCGAAGAGATCGCGACCGAGGTCAAGGCCGCTATCGCCGAGCTCAAGACGGCGCTCGCCGGCACCGACCTCGCCGAGGTCAAGGCCAAGCACGCCACGCTCGTGACCGTCAGCCAGAAGATCGGCGAGGCCCTGTACGCCGCGAACGCGGCGGCCCCGGCCGAGGGCGAGACCCCGGCGGACGACGCGCCGTCGGCCAACCCCGAGGACGACATCGTTGATGCCGAGATCGTGGACGACGAGGAACCGACGAAGTGACTGAGCACCCTGTGACGGGCGCGGCCGGGGAGGGCGAGCCCGACCCCGGTCGGCCCGTCGAACCCCCGAAGGTGACCGACAAGCGGCGGATCGACCCCGAGACCGGCGCGGTGCGCGAGAGCGCACCGGCCGGTGACGAGGCGCTCGCCGGTGAGCAGGGGGACCCGCTCGCCGGTCTCGACTTCGAGCCCTCGGGCTCGGACGCCGAGCTGATCGGCGCCGTCGCGCTGGCGGACGAGCGGCTCGGGGACCTGCAGCGCGTGCAGGCCGAGTACGTGAACTACCGTCGGCGCGTCGAGCGGGACCGCAGCGTCGCCCGGGACCAGGCCGTGAGCCAGGTCCTGGAGGCGATGATCCCGGTCCTCGACGACATCGAGCTGGCCCGCCAGCACGGTGAGCTCGAGGGCACGCCGTTCGCGGCGATCGCCGAGAAGCTCGAGGCGTCGCTCACGCGGTTCGGCTGGGAGCGGTACGGCGCGATCGGCGAGGTGTTCGACCCGCAGGTGCACGAGGCGCTCATGCACCAGCACTCGGACGACGTCACCGAACCGACCGTGTCCCTCGTGATGCAGCCGGGCCATCGGGTCGGCGGCCGGGTCGTGCGAGCCGCGCGCGTCGCGGTCGCGGATCCGGACGCCTGACACTGGGCCGGCACGGTCGGCCGGGCACGTTCCGCGGGGTCGCCCCGCGGGACGTGCCCGGCCGAGTCATCGGGAACCATGGGCGAAAGATTGAGGCACGATGACCGGCCAGGACTGGTTGGAGAAGGACTTCTACTCGGTGCTCGGCGTCTCCAAGACGGCCGAAGAGACTGAGATCAAGAAGTCCTTCCGCAAGCTCGCGCGCAAGCTGCACCCGGACCACAACCCCGGTGACGCCAAGGCTGAGGCGAAGTTCAAGGAGGTCGGCGAGGCCTACGCGGTGCTCTCCGACCCCAAGCAGCGCCAGCAGTACGACCAGTTGCGCGCGATGGCGGGCGGGGCGCGGTTCAACGCCGGCTCCGGCCGCGGCGGCAGCTCGGGCGGTTTCGAAGACCAGTTCGGCGGCCTGTTCGGCGGCGGTGGCGGCGGCCGCACGCGGTACGCACCGCAGGGCGCTGGCGGCGGCTTCGAGGACCTGTTCAGCGGGCTCTTCGGTGGCGGTGGCCAGGGTGCCCCCGGTGGCGGGGCGGGATTCCGTGCCCCCCGGGTCGGCGTCGACCTCGCCGCGACGACCACCCTGCCCTTCCGGCAGGCGGTCGAGGGATCGACCGTCACGCTCGGCGTGGACGGGCGCAACGTGACCGCCCGGATCCCGGCCGGTGTGCGCGACGGGCAGAAGATCCGGCTGCGCGGACGCGGGCGCTCCGGCGAACCCGGCGGTCCGGCCGGCGACCTCGTCGTGACGGTGCACGTCAGCCCGCACCCCGTGTTCACCCTCGAGGGGAACAACCTGCGCCTCAACCTGCCGGTGACGTTCGACGAGGCGTCGCTCGGCGCCACCGTCACGGCCCCGACGTTCGACGGCGACACGGTCCGGCTGCGCGTGCCCGAGGGCACCCCGTCCGGTCGCGTGCTGCGCGTGCGGGGCAAGGGCATCGCGACGGCCAAGGGCACCGGCGACCTGCTGGTGACCGTCCAGGTCGTCGTGCCGCAGAAGCTCACCGGGGCGGCGCGCGAGGCGGTCGAGGCCTTCGCGGCGGCGACCTCGAGCGAGGACCCGCGCGCGGATCTGGCGGCTCGCGCCGCGGAGTGATCCCGGACCGGCCGGGCCATCGGCCCGGTTGGCCACGGTGAAGGTCAGTTCGACGACGAGCAGTTCGACGGCCAGCAGTTCAGCGACGAGCAGCAGCGTGAGCGGAGGATGAGATGGTCCCGGAGGATGCGCAGGTCTTCGTGATCTCGGTGGCCGCCGAGCTCGCCGGCATGCACCCCCAGACCTTGCGGCAGTACGACCGGCTCGGACTCGTCTCACCCGGCCGCGCCCGCGGGCGTGGGCGGCGCTACTCGCTGCGCGACATCGCGACCCTCCGCGAGGTGCAGCGCCTCTCGCACGAGGAGGGCATCAACCTCGCAGGCATCAAGCGGATCCTCGTGCTCGAGGCCGAGGTTCACCGCCTGCGCGACCAGATCGAGGTGCTGCGCGCCCTCGCCGAGCCCGGTCACCGGGTGTTCACCGCCGGCCCCGGCGGAGAAGTGGTCGCCGTACCGCGCGGCCAGCGCGGCCGTCGCACGACCCCGGCACCCGGGGCGCTCGTCCTCTGGCGTCCGTCGCAGCGCTGATCCCACGGTTCGCTGATCCCGCGAGTCGCTCGCGAGGCACGCGTCAGAACGGTGGTTCGGGCTCCCAGTCGAGTGGTGGTTCGTGGCCGGGGGGTGGTTCGGGCTTGTGGGTGTAGGTGTGCCCGGTGGGGGTGGTCCACGTGTACGAGCCGGGCTGGTCGGGTCGGGTGGTCAGGCGCCAGCGGGCGTGGGTTTTGATCAGGTGGTCGCGTTTGCACAGGTTGCCGAGGTTGGCCGCGGACGTGGCTCCGCCGGTGCCGTCGGGGTGGAACGGTTCGCGGTGGTCCAGCTCGCAGCGGTGGGCGGGGATCGAGCAGATCGGGGACAGGCATTGCCGGTCGCGGGCGCGCACGATCCGGGCCAGGTCGGCCGGTGGGTGGTAGCGGGTCCGACCGACGTCCAGGACGGTGCCGGTGACCGGGTCGGTCACCAACCGCCGCCACGTCCCGGCGGTAGCGAGCCGGCGGGCGGTCTGTGCGGTGATGGGCCCGTACCCGGCCAGCTCCCCAGGAGCGTCGTCCAGGCCGAGCAGCGTGGCCAGGGACACCGTCACGTCCACCCGCACCCCGCGTCTGGCGTGCCCGCGGCCTGCGTGCCCGGGTGGCCGAGCAGGGCGGTGGTGAACGCGTCGGCGCGGAGCTGGTCGGGGGTGCGGGGGTCGCCGGTGGTCTTGGTGGTGCGGGCGGCGGTGGACAGGGCGGTGTCGATCGCGGCGGCGGTGGCGCCGGGCAGGACGGCCCAGATGCCGGCCATGCCGTCGGGCAGGACCTTGGGGTGGCACACCCGGCGGTCCTTGACCGCGCGGATGGTGCGTTGTTAGGCGTCGGTGGGGTCCACCACGATCAACGCTTTGGCCAGGTCGCGGCGTAGCTGGGCGTGGGTGCGCCGGCCCGCGCCGGGCAGCACCCGGGCCTGCACGTCCACCGCGACCTGGACCGCGACGTCACCCAGGACGGCGGCGAAGATCTTCGCTTTGCCCCAGTCGATGTGACCGGCCTCCAACGCGACCCCGGTGAGCAGCAGCGGGCCGGCCAGCAGGTGGGCGGTGTCCACCAGGGTCCGTCCGGCCTGCCGGGAGGTCCCCAGGGCGGCGGCGACCTCTTCCCCGGCCACGTTCGGCTGGGAGACCTTCACGGGCCAGTACGGGTTCATCGACTCCCGGCGCGACAGCACCTCGATCGCCGCGAGCTGGTGGGCCCGCGCGCTCGACGCGTCGCGTTCCAGCCGGGCGATCAGCTCCACCAGGTGGAAGTCGTCCAACCGCTGGGCGGCGACCTGCGCGTAGTCCCGCGGATCGACCGGCTCACCCAGCGCGGCGTCCATCGCCGCCCACAGAGCTGCCAGGTCCGCCGACGGCTCCACCCACGACACAGGTCGCTGGCCAGCCACGGCCCCCCGAGAACGCGATCGTTCGAACATGTGTAATGCCTCTCTGCTTGAGTCCAGTAGAGTCGATCTCATGGATGAGGCCAGCGCGCCGGTCGCCGGCGTGGGCTACCCGAGCACCCACCAGCAGTTGGTGTCGTGGTTTCCGGACGACGACGCGTGCGCGGACTATCTCGCCAAGCTGCGGTGGCCGAACGGCTTCGAGTGTCCGCACTGCCACAGCACAAATTCGTGGCGCACCGCGCGTCGGGGAATGTGGATGTGTGCCGATTGCAGTAAACAAACGTCGGTGACGGCCGGGACAATCTTTCATCGCTCGCACACGCCGCTCTCGACGTGGTTCGCTGCGATCTGGTTCGTCTGTGCGTCCAAGAACGGGATCTCCGCGGCCACGTTGCAGCAGATCTTGGGGTTCAGGTCGTACGAGACAGCATGGGCGTGGCTGCACAAATTGCGCCGCGTCATGGTCCGCCCCGAGCGAGACCTACTCTCCGGGACCGTCGAGCTCGACGAGGCGATGATCGGGGGGCGAAGCAAGGGCAGGCCTGGCGCGGGCTCGACGAAGGTCCCCGTGATGATCGCGGTTGAGGTGACCGACGGGCGCAAGATCGGACGGATCCGGTTGGGTCTGGCGACCGCGAAGAACAGCGACCAGCTCGTCGATTTCGCGCACAAGGTCATCGCACCGGGCTCAACGATCCGATCCGACGGCGCACCAGCCCTTCGCAAGCTAGCCGACGAAGGATTCACCCACGAATTCCATGTCATGGTGTCCGCGGCCGAGCCCGCCCACGAGCACCTGCCCGGCGTCCACCTCGTCGCCTCATTACTCAAGCGTTGGATCGCCGGAACAATGCACCACGGAATAGCGAAGCGACAACTCGTCTACTATCTGGATGAATTCACATTCCGGTTCAACCGGCGAAAGTCGCGCTCTCGCGGACTGCTGTTCTACCGACTCCTGCAACAGGCCGTCGCGACGGACCCGCACCCACTGACCTCGCTGGTCGGGGGAGCCAAGCCACTCTGAGGTCCAACTGGACTCAAGCAGAGAGGCATTACATGTGTATGACTCTAGGTCGAGCCACTGACATGCACCCCTGACGCGAGAGAGCCGCCGTCGGGCACCGACGCGCGAGCCGCCGCGGACCTGACCGCCGTCGCCCGAGCGACACGCCCGGGCGCTCCCCCGGGGTGGCGGTCAATTCCCCGAACATGTGAGGTAAACACCACATCTAGGGGCTAGATCGAACCTGACCCCTAGGTGTAGTGTCTGTGGCTTGCGTGGAGCGGACCGCGCACCGATCCCGGGGAGACCGATGAGCATCACCGTGTACAGCAAACCGTCGTGCGTGCAGTGCACCGCGACCTACCGCTCGCTCGACAAGTTCGGGCTCGACTACACGACCGTGGACATCGCTGCCGACCCGGCCGCCCGCGAGTACGTAATGTCGCTCGGCTACCTGCAGGCCCCCGTGGTCGTCGTCGGCGACGAGCACTGGTCGGGCTACCGCCCGGGCCGGATCGCGGACCTGGCGGAGCGCGTCTCCGCGGTCGCCTGACGCGCGTCGGGTCGCCGTGACCTCGCTCGTCTACTTCTCGAGCACCTCCGAGAACACGCACCGCTTCGTGCAGCGGCTCGGCATCCCTGCTCAGCGCATCCCGGTGCGGCCGGCGGACGCCCCGCTCGAGGTCGACGAGCCCTACGTCTTGATCGTCCCCACCTACGGCGGCGGCAACGAGGGCGGGGCCGTCCCGCGCCAGGTTGTGAAGTTCTTGAACAACGTGACCAACCGGTCGTTGATCCGCGGCGTCATCGCGGCGGGCAACACCAATTTCGGGACGGCGTACTGCCTCGCCGGCCCGATCATCGCCGCCAAGTGCGCGGTGCCCTACCTGTACGGCTTCGAGATTCTCGGCACCCCCGAGGACGTGATCCGCGTCCGCGATGGATTGGACCTGTGGTGGCAACAACAACGACTTCTCCCGGCATAGACGCGGCGCTCGACTATCACGCGCTCAACGCCATGCTCAATCTCTACGGGCCCGACGGCGAGATCCAGTTCGACAAGGACCGGGCGGCGGCGCACCAGTACTTCCTGCAGCACGTCAACCAGAACACGGTCTTCTTCCACGACCTCACCGAGAAGCTCGACTACCTCGTGGAGAACAAGTACTACGAGCCCGAGATCCTCGCGAAGTACGACCCCGCCTTCGTCAAGTCCCTGTTCCAGCGCGCCTATGCCGCGAAGTTCCGGTTCCAGACCTTTCTCGGGGCGTTCAAGTACTACACGTCGTACACGCTGAAGACCTTCGACGGAAAGCGTTACCTCGAGCGCTTCGAGGACCGCGTCGCCATGGTCGCCCTCACCCTGGCCGACGGCGACCAGGCGTTCGCTCTCAACGTGGTCGACGAGATCATCGCGGGCCGGTTCCAGCCCGCCACGCCGACGTTCCTCAACGCCGGCAAGGCGCAGCGCGGCGAGTCGGTCTCGTGCTTCCTGCTGCGCATCGAGGACAACATGGAGTCGATCGCACGCGGCATCAACTCCTCGCTCCAGCTGTCCAAGCGCGGCGGTGGCGTCGCCCTGCTGCTGAGCAACATCCGTGAGCACGGTGCGCCGATCAAGCACATCGAGAACCAGTCGTCCGGCGTCATCCCCGTGATGAAGCTGCTCGAAGACTCGTTCTCGTATGCCAACCAGCTCGGGGCACGTCAGGGCGCCGGCGCGGTGTACCTGCACGCGCATCACCCGGACATCCTGCGATTCCTCGACACCAAGCGGGAGAACGCGGACGAGAAGATCCGGATCAAGACGCTCTCGCTCGGCGTCGTCATCCCGGACATCACGTTCGAGCTCGCGAAGAACAACGACGACATGTACCTGTTCTCGCCCTACGACGTCGAGCGCGTCTACGGGGTCGCGTTCGCGGACATCAACGTCACCGAGAAGTACGCGGAGATGGTCGACGACGCGCGCATCCGCAAGTCGAAGATCAAGGCGCGCGAGTTCTTCCAGATCCTCGCCGAGATCCAGTTCGAGTCCGGCTACCCATACCTGATGTTCGAGGACACGGTCAATCGCGCGAACCCGATCGCGGGCAAGATCACGCATTCGAACCTGTGCTCGGAGATCTTGCAGGTCTCGACGCCGTCCGAGTTCAACGAGGACCTGTCCTACAGCCACGTCGGCAAGGACATCTCCTGCAACCTCGGCTCGCTGAACATCGCGCTCGCAATGGACTCCCCGGACTTCGCCCAGACCGTCGAGACGGCGATCCGGGCGCTCACGGCAGTCTCCGACCAGACGAGCATCGAGAGCGTCCCGTCGGTCAAGCTCGCGAACGCCGGCGGGCATGCGATCGGGCTCGGCCAGATGAACCTGCACGGGTACCTGGCGCGCGAGCGCATCCACTACGGGTCCGCCGAGGGCCTGGACTTCACGAACATCTACTTCTACACGGTCGCGTTCCACGCGATCCGCGCGTCGAACCGGCTCGCGATCGAGCGGGACCGGGCGTTCGACGGCTTCGCGGACTCGACCTACGCGAGCGGCGAGTACTTCGCGAAGTACATCGAGCGGGCCTGGGAGCCGGCCACCGCGCGGGTGCGTGAACTGTTTGACGTCGCGGGGGTGCGGATCCCGACCCAGGACGACTGGCGCGAGCTGGCGTCGTCGGTCATGGCGCACGGGCTGTACAACCAGAACCTGCAGGCCGTGCCGCCGACGGGGTCGATCTCGTATATCAACAACTCGACGTCGTCGATCCACCCGGTGGCCTCGAAGATCGAGATCCGCAAGGAAGGCAAGATCGGGCGCGTCTACTACCCGGCGCCCTTCCTGACGAACGACAACCTCGAGTTCTACGACGACGCGTACGAGATCGGCTACGAGAAGATCATCGACACCTACGCGGCGGCGACCCAGCACGTCGACCAGGGCCTGTCGCTGACGCTGTTCTTCAAGGACACGGCCACCACGCGCGACATCAACAAGGCGCAGATCTACGCCTGGCGCAAGGGCATCAAGACGCTGTACTACATCCGCCTGCGCCAGCAAGCCCTGGAGGGCACCGAGGTTGAGGGCTGCGTCAGCTGCATGCTGTGACACCCCGTTGCTCTGAATCCCCAACCCTGAACTGATGAACGGAAGCGGGTACGTCGTGGTGGAGAAGATTCCCCTGTTGCAGCGGGTCTCGGCAATCAACTGGAACCGGGTCGAGGACGAGAAGGACGCCGAGGTCTGGGACCGGCTCGTCGGCAACTTCTGGCTGCCCGAGAAGGTCCCCGTGTCCAACGACATCCAGTCGTGGAACACCCTGACCCCGGCCGAGCAGCAGCTCACCATGCGGGTCTTCACCGGCCTGACGCTGCTGGACACGATCCAGGGCACGGTCGGCGCCGTCAGCCTGATCCCGGACGCCCTCACGCAGCACGAGGAGGCCGTCTACACGAACATCGCGTTCATGGAGTCGGTGCACGCGAAGTCGTACTCGTCGATCTTCTCGACCCTGTGCTCCACGCGGGAGATCGACGAGGCGTTCCGCTGGTCCGAGGAGAACGTGTACCTGCAGCGCAAGGCGCAGATCGTCATGGACTACTACCGGGGCGACGACCCGCTCAAGCGCAAGGTGGCCAGCACGCTGCTCGAGTCGTTCCTTTTCTACTCCGGGTTCTACCTGCCCATGTACTGGTCCTCGCGCGCCAAGCTGACCAACACGGCCGACCTGATCCGCCTGATCATCCGGGACGAGGCCGTGCACGGGTACTACATCGGCTACAAGTTCCAGAAGGGGCTCGAACGCCTCACCGAGGCCGAGCGCGTGGAGATGAAGGAGTACACCTTCGAGCTGCTCTTCGAGCTGTACGACAACGAGGTCGAGTACACCCGCGACCTGTACGACGGCGTCGGGCTCACCGAGGACGTCACCAAGTTCCTGCGCTACAACGCCAACAAAGCCCTGATGAATCTCGGCTACGAGGCGCTGTTCCCGAAGGACGAGTGCGACGTGAACCCGGCGATCCTGTCCGCGCTCAGCCCGAACGGCGACGAGAACCACGACTTCTTCTCGGGCTCCGGCTCGTCGTACGTCATCGGCAAGGCCGTCAACACCGAGGACGACGACTGGGAGTTCTGACGGCGGGCGCCCGGACGGAACGCTAGCGACCGCTCGTCGGCCCGTCGTCGGCGGTGTCGGGGTGGATGCTTCGACTCTGGGACCGGCGGCTCCGGCCGCTGACCCAGTTGCTCGGGTAGATCTTCGGCAGCATCTTCGCCACGGCCAGCGCGCCGTACATCACCGTGTTGATCGCGACGAGGGCGGCCAGGACGCTGAACGTGGCGGACTGCACGAGCGAGGCGGGGAAGAGGACCCCGGCGGGCACGAGCGCGTGCGCGACGAAGGACATCATGCGTTCACCTCGACGGTGTGGTTCTCGGCGTCGGGCAGCGCGTGCTGGACGTGCTTCCAGCTCGCCTTGCGGCCCAGGGAGATGTCGAGGATCCCTTTGACGTAGACCAGGTTGAGGAACACAGCGAAGACCAGCTCGGGCACCAGGGCGAGACCCAGGAGGCGCGCCCGCCAACCGCCCTTCCAGGCGGTGACCACGCGCTCCACCGCGAACAGCCCCCCGAGCCCGGCCCAGAACGGGAACCAGACCCAGCTGTCGAGCGAGAAGGCCATGAGGAAGATCAGGGCGAGGTA
Source organism: Pengzhenrongella phosphoraccumulans (assembly GCF_045689905.1). Taxonomy (NCBI): domain Bacteria; kingdom Bacillati; phylum Actinomycetota; class Actinomycetes; order Micrococcales; genus Pengzhenrongella; species Pengzhenrongella phosphoraccumulans. The sequence continues at coordinate 2,193,940 of NZ_CP144210.1, forward strand.
CGAGGTCAGCGCGATGACGCCGTAGCCGATCCCGAGCTGCTGCGCCCAGTACCGGGTGGTCGTCGGTGTGACGCCGTAGGCGCCCAGGTTCTCGAGCGCCCCGCGCTGCCAGCGCAGGCGCTGCGCCCACAGGGCACGCCAGGTGGGCATCACCTCGGTGACCACGGTGCACTGCTCGGGGGAGATCATCAGGGCGCCGAGCGACTTCAGCGCGATCGTGAGCTCGTTGTCCTCGGTGAGCGCCGCGGTGTCGTAGACGTCGCCGCGGGTACCAGGGATCAGCCGGCCGCGGCTCTCCGCCACCGTGCGCAGGGCACGCGGGCGAAAGAGCGCCGCCGTCCCGGTCAGCACGAACACCCGTCCGCGGCGTCGGCGCATCTCCCGGGCGTACCGGATGTACTCGTTGCGCTGGAACTGCCCGAGCAGCCCGGCGCCCTCCTGCCCGTAGAACAGGCCGCCGATGGCCATCAGTGCCCGGTCGTCGGTCATCCGGGTGACTGCCGCGGCGAGGAAGCCGTCGTCGAGCACGGTGTCGGCGTCGACCACCATGACCAGGTCGTTGTCGCCCTGCCGGGGGAGCAGCTGCCGGAGCTCCTGGTTGAGCGCGCCCGCCTTCTTCAGGACGTTGTCGACCGACTCCACGACCTCGACCCCGGCGCGGCGGGCGATCGCGACGGTCGAGTCCGTGCAGTTGTCGGCGACGACCACGATGCGCTCGGGCCGGTGGGACTGCGCCAGCAGGGACGTGATCGTCGCCGCGAGCGAGGCCTCTTCGTTGTGCGCGGGGATCAGCACGGTCACCGTGACGGGGCCGGCGTAGACGCCCTGCGTGGCCGCCATCACGATCTTGGGCGCGAGCGGGTTCCCGTGGTGGTTGACGGAGCGCCGCGACCTGGTCGTGATCCGGTGCTCGAGCACCGCCACACCCACGGCGAACAGCCCGGCGAGGGCCACGGCCATGAGGATGACCTGGGGCCGCGGCGCGGCGGTGTCGTACAGGATGCCCCAGACCCCGAAGAGGATGCCGTCGGTCGGCGCCTCGGCCATCGCGGAATCGCCCGCGGCGACGGCGAACCAGAGCAGCGCCGCCGCGCCGGTGGCCACCGCGAGAATGACCAGGCCGACGGTTCGCTGAAACCACTCGGAGCGCACGGTGCGCGCACCCCCGACCGAGGTCGGGGCCTGCTCGACGGCGCCGTCCGGTCCGGGGCGAGGCGTGGGGATGATGCCGGCCGCACCGGCGTGCACGTCGGTCCGACGGTCCCTATCGCCGTCGGGCCCGTGGTCGAACGCCCTCTGCCCGTCCACGGTGCTCGCCTTCGCCTGTGCGCGCCCGAGCGGTAGCCGAGGCTCACCCTCTCATCGACCCGCATCGGCGGCATGTGAGGGTATCGACCGAGTTGTCGGACCCCCGCGAGCGTCGCGCCTCAGGAATCGGTGCCGGCGCCGATGATCACGCCGGGGGCATACCGCCGCACGAGCGCGGCTGCGGGTGCGACGAGAGATCGCTCGCTCGGCAGGAGGGACGGGTCCTCGAGCCGCGACCGGGAGGCCGCGTCCAGCTGCGCGAGCGGGTTGCCGCCGGCGACCGCGAGGAACGCCGCGAGCATCGCACGCGCCGCGCGCGAGTAGTCACCGCCGGAGTCGGCCGCGACCTCGGCGAGGATGATCGCGCTCATCGCGATGTCGAGGTCGATGGAACCGACCGTGGCGTTGCCCCAGTCCACCAGGGCAGGACCGTGGGTCTCGCTCAGCACGATGTTGCCGGGGTGCACATCGAGGTGGACGACGACGTCGTCCCCGCTCGTCCCCGCGGGCGGCGGGATCGCGTGCAGGCGGTGGTGCAGGTCGGCCATGATGTCGACGCTGTCTTGCAGGCTGAACTCGCCCGCGGCGAGCGCCTGGAGCAGGGTCGGGCCGTGCAGGCGTTCGAGCACGAGGTCCGAACCCTCGCAGGAGAACACCGCCGGGGCCGGAAACCCGTGGTCGACGACGTGCTGCAGCAGCGCCGCTTCAGCCGACGCATCGTGCATGTCCCGGTACCGCCGCAGCACCCGATCGTCGTCGACGATGAAGATGTCTGCGGTCGCCCCGACAGCGAGGAGGGGTAAGAACCCGCCCTCGTCCTCTGCTACGCCCCCTGTGGTCATACCCAAGACCGTAACGCCACCGGATGCTTCCGGGGAACGTCCGCGACCGATCAGGCTCAGCGGCCGACGTGCGCGAGCAGGTCCAGGGCGCCCGCATGAGTCTCGGGCAAGGCCTCGAGCCAGACGCGCGGCGGCTGCCGGACCAGGCTCTCGACGCCGAGCCGATCGGCGTGGGTCACCAGCTCCTGGCGCAACGCGGCGATGTCCTTGCCGAGCTCCGGCCCGCGCTCGACGAGCACCGCGAACGCGCCCTCACCGAGGGACGCCATCGGGTGACCCTTGCCATAGGTGACCACCAGCACCTGCCCGACGACGGCCGACCGCGCGATCCGCGACCAGGGGTCGAGCTCGGCGACGGCGACGTCGACGAGGAGCAGGCCGTGCGTGCGACTGGGCCGCTGACCTGCGCGTTCCGCCGTGCCGTACGTCTCGGCGAGCCTCACCCGCAGGTACTCGGCGGTCGGCAGGCCGGTCTCGGGGTCGAGGCACTGCGCCTGCACCATCGAGGCGTCCTGGGCGGCGACCCATCCCTCGCACAGGGCCCGCATGGGCGCCAGCGGGGCACAGCTGTACCGAGGGATCGGTACAGGCACGCGAAGTCGTCGATCGTCTCCACGATCCCGACCCCGCTCTCCCCGCGGACGGCGCCGAGACGTGCTGCTGCGGGGCTCGTGTCCTCACCCTTGAGGACGGCCTCGACCACCGCATCGATAGCAGGGTGGTACCAGTCGGCCGGCCGCAGCCAGACCGACTCGGCGCTGATCGCGCGCCACTGCTCGCGAAGCACCGGAGGCACGCCAGTGGCCGCTGCGTCGATGAAAGTCACAACTGATGAGAGCGCAAAGTCACGCAGGCATGACGCGACAATGTCGCCGGGTTGGTCCATATCGCGAACGGGTGATCCGTGACATTCTGAAGGCCTTATGGGAGCGGACCGTCCCGCCGAGGGTGGAGAGAGTCGACGCTCGGCCGAGATCTGGAGTGAGCTGTCCAGCGACGCTGAGTTGATCACGGCTGCCCGGGGTGGGGACTCGGCCGCGTTCGGCACGCTGTACGAGCGGCACGCGCCCGCCGCACGGGCCGTCGCTCGGCAGTACACCCGATCGTCCGCGGACGCCGAAGACATCGTGTCCGACGGCTTCATCCGGGTCTTCGCCGTCGTTCGCGCCGGCGGTGGACCGGACGTCGCCTTCCGCGCGTACCTGTTCACCGTCGTGCGGCGGTTGGCCTACGCCGGCGCCCAGGGTGGTCGGCGCGTCCAGCCGACCGATGACATGGCCGTATTCGAGACGGCCTTCGGCGCGGCCGGCTCGCCCGAGGACCCCGCGCTCGCCGGGTTCGAGCGGGGCGTCGTCGCCAAGGCGTACGCCTCCCTGCCGGAACGGTGGCAGGCAGCGCTCTGGTACACCGAGATCGAACAGCTCAGCGCCGCACAGATCGCACCCCTGCTCGGGTTGACCGCGAACGGGGTCGCCGCGCTCGCGTACCGCGCCCGGGAGGGTCTGCGCCAGGCGTACCTCCAGCAGCACCTCGCCGCGCCGCAGAGCGACCTGTGCCGCACGGTGAACGACAAGTTCGGCGCGTACGTGCGCGGCGGCCTGGCCAAGCGCGAGACCGCGCAGGTCGAGGCGCACCTCGACTCGTGCGGCGAGTGCCGCTCGCTCGTGCTCGAGCTCGGCGACGTCAACCATGGCCTGCGGATCGTGGTCGCCCCGCTGATCCTCGGCGTTATCGGGCTCGGGGCGCTCGCGAGCCCGCTGCCGATCGGTGGCCTCGTCGGGATCGGTACGGGCGTGCTGGCCGGTTCGGGTGGCGCGGCGGCCGGTCTGGGGGTGGGCGCTGGCGCTGGCGCGACTGTGGGTTCGGCGGCCACTGTGGGTTCGGCTGCGACTGCGGGTTCGGCGGCCACTGTGGGTTCGGCTGCGACTGCGGGCAGCGCCGCCGCAGGTGCCGCTGCTGGAACGGCCGGCACTGCGGCCGCCGGCACCGCCGCGGCCAGTACCGCGGCGGCCAGTACCGCGGCGGTGGGAACTGCAGCGGCCGGCACCGCGGCAGCCAGTACCGCGGCCGCCGGCACCGCAGCCGCTGGAGCCGCAGCGGCAACCGCCGGGACCGCCGCGACGGTCGGTGCGGCGGCCGGAACCGCCGCCGCGGGCGCCGCAGCAGCGACCGCGGGCACGGCTGCCGTGGCAGGAACGTTCGTGGGGAGTGTCGCCGGTTCGGCCGCGATGGCGGCCGGGGCCATGGCGGGCACCGCCGCCGTCGCGGTCGGGACAGCGGGCGCCGCGGCCGCGACGGGCGGGATCGCGGCGTTCGTCGCGTCGATCCCGATGACCGTGGTGGGCGCGGTAGCTGCCGGTCTGGTCGCGGGCTCGTTGGCGATCGCCGGCGTCAACGGCATCGGGGATGACGGCAGCGGCGTGTCGGGCGAGGTCCTCGCGGGCCCGACGGCGTCTCCCAGCGCCAGCACGACCGACGCCCTGACCGACGAGCTCCTCGCCGCGGGCGGCGCGGAGACGCCGCCGAGCGACGCGGTCCCACCCGGCCCGGCCGACGTGCCGGTCGACATCCTCGCTCCGGCTGACGCACCACTGGTCGTGGTGCCCGCAGTGGTCGTCACACCCGCGGAGCCGTCGGCAACCGGGACGACCCTGACCCCGGCACCGCCCGTAGTCCCGACCCCGACCCCCACTCCGACCCCCGTGCCGCCGGCGCTCACCCCCGTCGACCTTCGCGTCGTCGGCCAGGTCAGCGCCGTGGTGCTGACGGCCGGGAGCGACGGAGCGGTGTCGTTCACGATCGACAACGCCGGGCAGTCGGCCGCGCGCGACCTGCGGGCCGAGCTCGTGCTCCCTGCGGGCATCACCTACGCCGGGTCGCCGGCATCGACGGCGCCCTGGGCCTGCGGGGCTGCAGAGGGAGCGAGCACCGTCGTATGCACGCTGCCCGAGCTGGCCGGGCTCTCGACGAGCACCGTCACGGTCACGCTGCGCGTCGCCGAGGGGTTCGCGCCGGTCCAGGCCGACCTCGCCCTCACCGTCGGGAGCGGCGCAGTGCAGGCCAGCACGTTCCTGCAGGTCCCAGTTCAGCCCTCGCCCGCCCGCCTGGCGCTCGACCAGAGCCCGGCCGGTGCCCTCGTGGTCGGTACCGCCTCGACCGTCACGGTTCCGCTCCGCAACGCAGGCGGCATGGACGTCGGCGCGGTCCGGGTCGACCTCCGGCTGCCTGCGGGCGTCCACTGGGAGGGCACCGAACCCGGGGTCTGGACCTGCGTCGAGGGTGCCGAGCCGCGCGATCTCGTGTGCACGACCGCAGCGGTCGGGCCCCGGACGGCCGTGCCGCTCGCCCTCTGGCTGCGTGCGGGTGACAGCGCCCTCGGCCAGGCGCCGACGCTCGCCATCGTCGCAACCCGCGACGGGGTCACCGAGGCGTTGCGGGGCGAGGTTCCGATCACGGTCTCGCCGGTGCCCGTCGAGCTCGCGGTGTCGGCGCCCGCACGGGTCGTCGCCCCGGTCGGTGGGCACTCGCGGATCGAGCTCACCGTCGCGAACGTGGGCGCGGCCGACGCGGCGGACGTCGTGGTCGGGGTGACCGCTCCGGCTGGTCTGTCGCTGGTGAGCGATCAGTGCAGCGCAGGTCCTGGAGACATCACGTGCGCGCTCGGCGCGGTCCCGGTCGGTCGGTCGGGCGTCCTCGTGCTCGAGGCACAGGCGGACGGATCGGTCGTCGGCGATCTGGTCGACGGCCTGACGGTGACGGTGACGGCGACCGACGTCGCCCCGCTCGTCTCCCAGGTCCCGATCACGGTGGTCGCACCGAAGCTCGCGTTCACCCCGGACAGCCTGGCCACCGTCGTGCTCGACCCCGACCCGGCCGACGGGCCGCACGACGGCACGGTGACCTTCGCGGTCGCGAACACCGGCGGGGCCGACGCCCGCAACGTCGTGACCACCGTCCTGCTCCCGGCGGGCATCACGTTCGTGCCCGACGGCGAGGGTGGGGGCCACGACGGGTCCGGAACCCTCGTGCGCTCCCTGGGAGACCTCGCGCCTGGCGCCACGGTGCCCGTCGTGCTGCGGGTGCACGTCGAGGACGCGTCGAGTCTCGCGGTCCAGATCAGCGTCGGCGCGACCCGGGTCGACCCGATCGTGCTGGCCACCCGTTAGGTCGCGAGCTCGGACGCAGGTCCGGCCCGAGGTCAGGCCGGGTTCGTTCCGGGGTCTCCCGCCACGGCATCGATCGCGGCAGCCACCGGCACGTCACCCTCGATGAGCTCGAGCGTGCGGCCCGCCGTCCCCGGCTCGGCGAGCAGGCCGGCGAGCACGGCGGCGACGTCGTCGCGGGGGATCCGGCCGCCGGGAACCTCGGGGTCCAGCCGGACGCGGCCGCTGCCGGTCGCGTCGGTCAGCGCGCCCGGCCGGAGGATCGTCCAGTCGAGGTCGCGCCGGCGCAGGTCCTCCTCGGCGGCGGTCTTGGCGCGCAGGTACGCGACGAAGGTCGGGTCCGTGCCTGTGGGCGGCTCGGCGCCGGCGCCCATCGAGGAGACGAGCACGTAGCGGCGGATCCCGAGCAGCTCGGCGGCGTCCGCGAGCAGGGCGGCGCCGGCTCGGTCGACCGTGTCCTTGCGCTCCGCGCTGCTCCCCGGGCCCGCGCCCGCGGCAAAGACCACAGCCTCGGCGCCGGTCAGGTGGGCCGAGAGCCCGGCGGCGTCGACGCTCTCCAGGTCGACCACGGCCGCGGTGCCCCCGGCGGCGGTCACGTCGGTCGCGTGGACAGGGTTGCGGATCAACGAGACCACGTCGTCGCCGCGCGCTGCCAGCAGCCGCGTGAGCCGGAGTGCGATCTGTCCATGCCCGCCTGCAATCACGATCTTCATGGCGCCACGGTACGGGTGCGGGGCGCGGTGGTGCGACCGCTAGATGTAGTGGTCCCTTCTCGAGTTACCCCCAGATGTGCGTATCTCTGTGGACAACCGACGGGCCGCGCGAGGCGGATCAGCCCGCCTGCGGCGAGGTCGCCATCGTGCACCGGGGGTCTGACATGTCCGGCAGGTGAAACGTGGACGGGCCTCGTCTCAGCCTGTGGTCCAATGGTCTTATGTCTGGCCACCGCATCACCTGCTCGCCCTCGGCGCACGCCGCCGGGCGAATGTGTGGCATGGACTCGCGCTCCAGCTGTTGAGCTGAGCGAACGGTGACGCCCTGACCGGCGTCGGCCGCCTGCGGACGGATCACCCGTGCCGCACCCCCGTGTCCCACCCTTGCCCCCGGCTGTCGGCCGCCTTGCTCGTCGCTGTCCGCGACGGGTCGGGGCGGGCCCTTTTCGTGGACTGCACTGCTAGGAGAGTCATGACCGAACCCCAGATCCAGCTGCGGGCCCTGCGCAAGGTCTACCCCGCCAAGGGGGCCGACGTCGTCGCGCTCGACGGCATCGACCTCGACGTGCCGCGGGGGGCGATCCACGGCATCGTGGGCCGGTCCGGCGCGGGCAAGTCGACGCTGATCCGCTGTCTGACCCTGCTCGAACGACCGACCTCGGGCACCGTGACGGTGGACGGCGAGGAGCTCTCGGGGCTGCCGGAGGGAAAGCTGCGCGCTGCGCGCCGGCGGATCGGGATGGTCTTCCAGCACGTCAACCTGCTCGACTCGCGCACGATCGCCCAGAACGTGGCCTACCCGCTCGAGGTGGCCGGCGTCCCGCGCGCCGACCGTGCGGCCCGGGTGGCCGAGCTGCTCGGCCTCGTCGGCCTGGCCGAACGGGCCGAGGCCTACCCCAGCGAGCTGTCGGGCGGTCAGATGCAGCGCGTCGGCATCGCCCGGGCGCTCGCGACCGAGCCCGCCGTCCTGCTGTGCGACGAGCCGACGTCGGCCCTCGACTCCGCCACGACCCGGCAGATCCTCGGCCTGATCCGCGATCTGCGGGACCGGCTGGGGATCACGGTGCTGATCATCACGCACGAGATGGCCGTGGTGCGCGAGATCTGCGACTCGGTCACGCTGCTCGAGCACGGGCGGATCGTGGAGCACGGCGCGGTCGGCGAGGTGGTCGGCGAGTACGGCTCCCGCCTGGCGCGCGAGCTGATCCCCGTGCCCGACCTGCCGTCGGGTTTCGAGCGTTCGCTCGTCGAGGTGTCGTACACGACCGATGACATCCCGACGCACGTCGTTCTCGCGGCCGTCGCCGGGCTGGGCACGGACGTCGAGATCGCCGCCGGCACCATCGAGACGCTCGCCGCACGCCGGGTGGGGCGCCTGCAGCTCGACCTGCCGGACGGACGCGTCGAGGAGGCGCTCGTGCACCTGCGCGCGGCCGGGATCCACGCGGAGGTCGCCTCATGACCTGGCTGAGCGACTTCCTGGCCAACCCGGTGATCCAGCAGAAGTTCCCGTTGGCCACCCTCGAGACGCTCCAGATGGTGGGTGTCTCGTCGTTGCTCACCGTGCTGCTGGGGCTTCCGCTCGGGCTGCTGCTGCACTCGACCGCTCCCGGCGGGCTCACCCCGTCGCGCGCAGTCAGCTCCGTCGTCGGCGTCGTGGTCAACATCGGCCGCTCGCTGCCGTTCGTCATCCTCATGATCGCGGTCATCCCGTTCACCCGGCTGGTCGTCGGGACCTCCCTCGAGTGGAAGGCCGCCGTTGTCCCCCTGACGCTCGGGGCCGTCCCGTTCTTCGCCCGCCTGGTCGAGACCGCGCTGCGCGAGGTCAGCCCGGGCAAGGTCGAGGCTGCCCGCGTGATGGGGTCGACCCGGACCAAGATCCTTCGGGCCGTGCTCGTCCGCGAGGCGTTGCCCGGCCTGGTGGCCGGCCTGACCGTCACGGTCATCGCGCTGATCGGCTACTCCGCGATGGCCGGGGTGATCGGCGCGGGCGGGCTCGGCGCGCTGGCCATCTCCTACGGCTATCAGCGGTTCGACGTCCAGGTCATGATCGCGTGCGTCATCGTGCTGGTCGCCATCGTCCAGCTGGTCCAGGTGCTCGGCGACGCGCTCGCGCGCCGGCTCGACCACCGCTGACCCCCCACTCTTGCCCGCTCTGACTCTCGATCTGAAAGGTTCCTCATGAAGAAGCACTCGTTCGCCTGGCGCAGCACCACGGTCGCCGCCGTCGTCGCGGTCGCGAGCATGGCGCTGGCGGGGTGCGGCTCGGCCGCGGCCGAGTCCTCCGCCGGGTCGACGTCGTCCGCCGGCGTCACCACGCTCGTCATCGGGGCGAGCCCGACGCCGCACGCCGAGATCCTCGAGTTCGTGCAGAAGAACCTGGCGGCCGACGCCGGCCTGGACCTCCAGATCAAGACGTTCGACGACTACGTGCTGCCGAACACCGCGCTGGCCGAGGGCGACCTCGACGCGAACTACTTCCAGCACCTCGACTACTACACCTCGCAGGTCGAGTCGCAGGGCTACAAGTTCGACCACTTCGAGGGCATCCACATCGAGCCCCTCGCGATCTACTCCGACACCGTGGACTCGGTCAAGGCGATTCCGGACGGCGCCAAGGTCGGCATCACGAACGACCCCGGCAACCAGGGACGCGCGCTCGACCTGCTCGTCGCGAACGACCTGCTCACGCTCAACGACACCGGCGAGGAGCTGCCGACCCTGCTCGACATCAAGGACAACCCGCTGCACCTCGAGTTCATCGAGACCGCGCCCGAGCAGCTCGCCCGTGCCCTGCAGGACGTCGACGTCGCCATCATCAACGGCAACTTCGCGCTCGAGGCGGGTCTGGACCCGGCCAAGGACTCGATCCTCATCGAGTCGGGCGAGGGCAGCCCGTACGCCAACTTCCTCGCGGTGCGCGCCGAGGACAAGAACAACAAGGCGCTGGTGAAGCTCGACGCCCTGCTGCACTCGCCGGAGGTAGCGGACTTCATCACGACCCGCTGGCCGGGCGGGGAGGTCATCCCCGCGTTCTGATCTCCCGACCCAGGGGTGAGTTCGCCGTTCTGGTCTGAGTACGCCGGTATCCATCGGCGAACTCGCACCGGATCGGCGAACTCACCCTTCTTTGTGCGGAGAGGGCCGACGGCGGGTCGGGCGCTCAGTCGGGCAGGGGCGGGGTCAGGGACAGCGTGGTGGACGCGTTCGCCTTCGGCAGGAGGTCGCGGGCCAGCTCTTGCAGCGTCTCGGCGGCCTCGATGAGGTCGCGCAGCGCCTGCGGGCCGTGACCGAACGACTCGTCGACGCGGACGTGCAGGACGAACCCGGGCGCGGACGGCGCGCCGGCGACCTCCGTCGGGGTGGCCGGCCGGGCCTTCGGCAGGGAGATCGGGGTCGCAGCGGCACGCGGGTTCGGTACGGCGCTCGGGTCGGGGTGCGGGCGCTTGGCGCGCAGGTGGGTGCTCACGGAAGTCTCCATCGGATGGGGCCGGCGTCGGGCGCGAAGATTCGCGGGCGAGCTGCTGGCGGGGTTCAGTCGGACCGGGGAACAGTCAGGACTGACAGCACGTTCGATACGCGGCTGCGGGCACGCCGAGGGACGCCGGGGCGGCGTCGGGCGTGGGCAAGGGCGTGAACACCCCTGCATCGTCGCAGGTCATGTTCGTCTGACCAAGGAAAAACCGGGGAGTCTCACCCACTGGGAACCGGCGCCGACGACGGTCGACCGTCGTCGAGCCGATCGCCGAGCCCCTCCCGAGGCGGTCGACAGGCCAGCAGGCGAGGCGGTCAGACGATGCCGTACAGCCGGTCGCCGGCGTCGCCGAGGCCGGGCACGATGTACGACTTCTCGTTGAGGCGCTCGTCCACCGCGGCGACGACCACCTTGAGGTCGAGGCGGTCGCCCATGGCGTCCTCGATGAGCTTGAGGCCCTCGGGGGCGGCAAGCAGGCACACGGCGGTGACGTCACGCGCGCCGCGCTCGAACAGGTAGTTGATCGCGGCCACGAGCGTGCCACCGGTCGCGAGCATCGGGTCGAGCAGGAAGCACTGGCGCCCGGAGAGGTCGTCGGGCAGCCGGTTCGCGTACGTGATCGCCTCGAGCGTCTCCTCGTCGCGCCGCATGCCGAGGAAGCCGACCTCCGCCGTGGGGAGCAGGCGGGTCATGCCGTCGAGCATGCCGAGCCCGGCGCGCAGGATCGGGACCACGATCGGTCGCGGGTCGGCGAGCTTGGTGCCGATCGTCGAGGTGACGGGCGTGTCGATCGCGTGCGGCTCGACGCGCACCTCGCGGGTCGCCTCGTAGGCGAGCAGGGTCACGAGCTCGTCGACCAGCAGGCGGAACGTCGGCGAGGCCGTGTTCTTGTCCCGCAGAACGGTGAGCTTGTGGGCGACGAGCGGGTGATTCGCAACGTGCAGGCGCATGACCCACAACTTACCGGTCGTTGGCGGCCGGGAGATTCATCCTCGACGCGGCGGAGATGGCTGACCGGCGTCCGTGGGGAAGGATGGTGCCGTGACCTGGTCGGAGAGTGATGCGCGGTGGATGGGCGCGGCCTTGGCGCAGGCGCAGCTCGCGCTGGCGACGGGGGACGTGCCGGTCGGCGCCGTCGTCGTCGGGCCCGACGGTGCGGTGCTCGGGCGCGGCCACAACGCACGCGAGGCCGACGGCGACCCGACGGCGCACGCGGAGGTGCTCGCGCTGCGGGCGGCCGCGGCTGCCCTCGGCCGGTGGCGGCTCGACGACTGCACCCTGGTCGTCACGCTCGAGCCCTGCCTGATGTGCGCCGGCGCGACGGTGCTGGCGCGGGTCCCGCGGCTGGTCCTGGGCGCGTGGGACCCGAAGGCCGGGGCGTGCGGGTCGCAGTGGGACGTGGTGCGCGACCGACGCCTGAACCACCGGGTCGAGGTGGTCGGCGGCGTGCGCGAACCGGAGTGCGCGGACCTCCTGCGCGCCTTCTTCGCCGACCACCGCTAGCTCTCGTTGCTGGCGGTCAGGGGATCCGGGGGGTTGGGAGGCGCTCGGCCAGGGCGGTCAGGGTCTCCGAGGTGCCGGCTTCGAGCTTCAACGTCGCCAGCTCGTCGCCGCGGGTGGCACCTCGGTTGACGATCACCACCGGTCGGCCGGCCTTCGCGGCGTGCTTCACGAACCGGAGGCCCGACATCACGGTCAGGCTCGACCCGGCCACGAGCAGCGCGTCGGCGCTGTCGACCAGCGCGTAGGCGCGGGCGACGCGCTCCTTGGGCACGCTCTCGCCGAAGTACACGATCTCGGGCTTGAGCAGGCCGCCGCAGGCGTCGCAGTCGGCCACGGTGAAGTGCGCCGTCGTGGAGATGACGGCGTCGGCGTCGGGCGCGATCTCGATGTCCGCGACGCGGCCGACCGAGTCCGCGAAGCCCGGGTTGAGCGCCTCGAGCCGCTCGGCCAGCGCGGTGCGGGAGATGACCTGGGCGCAGGTCAGGCAGATGACGCGGTCGTACCGGCCGTGCAGGTCGATCACGTTGCGGGTGCCCGCCTCCTCGTGCAGGAGGTCGACGTTCTGGGTGATCACGCCGACGACGACGCCCCGTTCCTCGAGCGAGGTCAGCGCGCGGTGACCGGCGTTGGGCCGGGTGCGGTGCACGTGCGCCCAGCCGACGTGGTTGCGCGCCCAGTAGTGCCGGCGGAACGCGGGGTCGGCGACGAACTGCTGGTACGTCATCGGGGTGCGCGGTGGCGAGTCGGGGCCGCGGTAGTCCGGGATGCCGGAGTCGGTGGACAGGCCCGCGCCGGTCAGCACGGCCAGGCGCAGACCGGCCAGGACCTCGATCGCCTCGGTGACGGTTGCGGCGACCATCGGGGCCGCGGTCGCGGCGCTGGAGGGGGTGGCTGTTGTGGGCTGCAGGTCCGGGAGCGTCACTCGGTGAGCCTACGACGGACCTCCGCCGACCAGCAGGAGGGCCGATTCGGTCAAACCGCAGGGACCCGGTATCGTTCCCCGCGGTGGCGTGTCCGAGCGGCCTAAGGAGCACGCCTCGAAAGCGTGTGTGGGGGAGACTCCACCGTGGGTTCAAATCCCACCGCCACCGCCAGACGGTCCTGACACAGCTCGGGGTCTTGACATGACAGAACCCCTCGCGGGAAGTCCGAAAGGCTTCCAGCGAGGGGTTTCGTCGTTCCCCGAAGTGCAGACCGGCGGCGCAGCGCGGCTCAGGGCAGCGCGGGGTAGGGCGGTTCGACGGGCCACCCTGCCGTGACGCCGTCGGGCACCGGACCGAGAAGTGGCCGGAGCGCGGACGCCGGGCGGTCGACGGCGGGGAGCCGCCCGCGAGCGGCGATGTGCCACACGTCGCTGATCGCGAGGTCGGACGCCGCGACGCCGCGGGACACGGCCAGCGCCACCAGCGCGCCGGGCAGCAGCACGAGCGCGGCGGCGCCGAGCGCCACGCTCGGCCCGAGGACGAGTCGACCGCTGATCTCGAGGCCGCCCACCGCGATGATCGTCGTCGCCCAGAAGGTGAAGTTGAGCGTGCCCGAGCGGGACAGCGCGTGCGGGACCCGGTGCGGCTGCCCGGGGCACGATGCCGCAAGCCGGTCGAGCCGACGTCGGGCCACGACGGCGCCGAGGAGCCCGAGCGCGAGCGCCACCGCGAGGATCGAGGCCGCGACGGGCCAATGACCGCCTATCGGGGCGACGACGAATTCGACGTTGCGCACCACGTCGCCGTCCGCCGAGACGACGTGGTCGGAGACAACGGTGAGCACCTTCGGCGAGAGCGCGACCGACAGGGCCGACGTCGTGGTCGCCGCGGCCAGGAGCCCGACCACCCAGGGCAGCACCGATCGGGCCGTGGCGCGTGGTCGGGGTACGTCCTGCTCGACGAGCACCCCCTCGACCAGGCGTTCACCCGGCTGCGGGGCGATGTGCTTGAGCCGAGCGCGTTGCCGGACCACTTCCGGCCACAAGACCAACGACGCGAGCAGGGCGAAGCAGATGAGCCCGACGAACCACCACAGCGTGCTGGCCGACTCGGTCCGCTGGATCACCAAGACGGCGTTGAGGAGCACCACCCAGCTGAACAGGCCCTGCCGCAGGGGGAAGAGGAGCCCGTCGATGTCGTCGAGCGCCCAGGCGCGGTAGGGCCCCGGGATCCGGCGGTCGAACACCCGGTAGAGCAGCCACGCGGGCAGGGGAGGGTGCTCGCGCCACCGTGTCGCCCACCCGCCGCGTACGAGGTCGAGCGCGGCCCGCCACCCCAGGCGGTGCGTGTCGGGTGCGGCGAGGTCGATCACGAGGCCGGACAGCTCCGCACCGCGCAGCGCACGCCAGCGGCGCGGGTAGGCCCGCAACCAGAACGCGACGCTGCGCGCGAGCGCGGGGTCGCACGACCCGACCGGCTCGGTCGTGCCCGACGACGCCGCCCCCGGCGCCGACATCAGGCGCCGCCGAGGGCGGGACCGGCGCCGAGAACGGACCGGGCGCGCCGGTTCAGGGCCCGCAGGCGGGCGGTCTCGCCGACGACGGCGGCCGACCCGGCGTCGGTGAGCCGGTAGTACCGGCGCAGCCGCCCGTCGACCACCTCCTCGCCGCACGCCTCGAGGAGGCCGGCCGCACCCATCCGGTCCAGCAGGCCGTACAGCGTGCCGGCACCCATCCGGGTCGCGCCGTCGGACAGGTCCAGCACCGCATGCACGATGCCGTACCCGTGCCGCGGCCGCTCGGCCAGCGACAGCAGCACGAGGTAGGCCTGCTCGGTGATCCTGAATCCCATGTGCGATATATATCGCTTCACGAGTGGTGAGGGCAAGACCCGAGCGGTGCGGCTGCCTCAGACCTCGCTCGGGACGGGGGTGCCCGACGGGGTCGGGGCGTCGTCGTCGGTGCGCAGGTTCTTGCCCTCCATGTCCAGGTCGGGCAGCAGGCGGGCGAGCCAGCCCGGCAGCCACCAGGCCCGCTCGGCGAGCAGCGACATCGCCGCCGGCACCAGGGTCATGCGGACGACGAACGCGTCGATCGCCACCCCGGTGGCCAGCCCGAAGCCCATCAGCTTGATCGCGGGGTCGTCGCTGAACACGAACGCGGCAAAGATCGAGGTCATGATGGCCGCGGCCGCGGCGACCACGCGGGCGCCGTGGCTGAACCCGCTGACCGTGGCGTCCCGGGCCGACGCGCCGTGCACGAAGTCCTCACGCATGCGCGAGACGAGGAACACCTCGTAGTCCATGGCGAGCCCGAACAGGATCCCGATGATCAGGATGGGCATGAAGCTGAGCAGCGGACCGGGCACCGCCAGGCCGACGGTGCTGGACAGCCAGCCCCACTGGAACACGGCCACCGCGATGCCGAAGGTGGCGCCAACGGTGAGCAGGAAGCCGAGCGTGGCCTTCAGGGGCACCAGGATCGACCGGAACATCAGCATGAGCAGCACGAAGGACAGCCCGATCACCACGAGCAGGTAGATCGGCAGGGCGTCCGCGAGCTTCTGGGAGACGTCGACCCCGACGGCCGTGAAGCCGGTGACCGACACGGTCGCGGTGGTCGAGCCGGCCACCTGGTCGCGGATGGCGTTGACCAGGTCGGCGGTCTTCGGGTCGGACGGTCCGGTGGAGGGAATCACCTGCAGCAGGGCCGTGGTCCCGCTCGGGCTGACCGTGGGGGGCGTGACCATGACGACGCCGGGCGTGGCGGTGAGCTTGGCGGTCACCGCGGCCGCGTCCGCGGTCAGGGTGTCGGCGCTCGCGGCGTCGATCACGACGACCAGCGGCCCGTTGCTGCCCTCGCCGAAGCCCCGGGTGATGAGGTCGTAGGCGACCCGCGCGGTGGTGTGCGCGGGTGCGTGCCCGGCGTCGGGCAGCGCGGTCTGCATCGACAGCACCGGCACCGCCAGTGCGCTCAGGCCCAGCACGCCGACGACGAGCACGACGACGCGGTGGTGGGTGACGAGCTCGGCCCAGCGGTGGCCCAGGAGCTTGGGCGACTCCTCGGCACCCAGTGCGGCCCGGGCGGCGTCGGGGTCGCGCAGCTTGCGCGGCAGCACGCGGCGGCCGGCGAAGCTCAGCAGTGCGGGGGAGAGGGTGAGCGCGACCAGGACGGCGACCAGCACGGTCGCGGCGGCGGCCAGGCCCATCTTGCTGAGGAACCCGATGCCGACGACGGTGAGCGCGGCCAGCGCGATGATCACCGTGGCGCCGGCGAACACCACGGCGGAGCCGGCGGTGCCGACCGCCCGCCCGGCGGCCTCCTCCGGCTCCATGCCCTCGAGCAGGTTGTGGCGGTGGCGCGAGACGATGAACAACGAGTAGTCGATCCCGACCGCGAGCCCGAGCATGATCGCCAGGATCGGCGTGATCGCGCTGAACGAGATGATCCCCGACAGCGAGTACAGGCCGGCGACCCCGACCCCCAGCCCGATCAGCGCGGTGAGCAGGGTCATGCCGGCCGCCACGAGCGAGCCGAACGTCAGCACGAGCACGAGGGCGGCGATCAGCACGCCGATGCCCTCGGTGCCGCCGACGGCGGGCTCGCCGCTGGCGATGTCGCCACCGTGCGCGACCGTGAGGCCCTGGTCCACCACGGTGGCGCCGATCGCGTTGAAGTCGGCCTTGGTGCTCTTGGCCAGCTCGTCGATCGGCTTGGTGAACTGCACCCGGACGACGGCGACCGAGCCGTCGGGCGAGATCTGGCCGGTCTGCGCCGGGTCGAGCACCGCGGCGACGTCGGGCAGGAGGCCTGCCTCGGCCGTGATCGCGGCGATCGCCGTCTGGCCGGCCGGGTCGGTGACCGTGCCGCCCTCCGGAGCGGCGACGACGATGCTACCGCTGCCCCCGGCGGCCCCCGGGAACTGCGTGGACAAGGAGTCCAGGGCGCGCTGCGCCTCGGTGCCGGGAATCGTCACGCTGGATGTCGACGGTCCGGACAGCAGGGCCGCGCCGAGTCCGAACCCGGCCAGCAGGACGATCCAGACGGTGAGCACGATGCCGCGATGCCGGAACGATCCCCGGCCGAGCCGATAGAGCAGGGTTGCCACGTGAACTCCAAGAAGGTGAGGACCGACGGTCGGTCGGGGGAGAGGGAGGAGGGGGCGGTCAGCCCGGGGGCGCGTCCGCCGGCAGGCCCAGGGTTCGCAGCGCGACGGTGACGAGCGTGGGCTGCAGCTGCTCGGGCGACAGGCCGGTGGGCTGGGTGCAGGCCGCGGCGGTTCCGACGATGACCATGACGGCTGCGATCCGGCGCTCGGCGTCGGGATCGTCGCCTGCGAGCGCCTCCACGAGCTGCTCGTACTGCAGGCCGATGGTGTGGAAGTGCGGGTCCTGCAGCAGCAGGCACTCGGTCTGCAGGATCGCGACCGCTTCGCGGTAGGTGACCGCCAGGTGGGTGTAGCCCTCGAGGGCGGCCCGGCGGGACTGCTCGGGCGGCAAGGTGCCCAGCCGCTCGATCAGCGCCGTCAGGTCCGCGGCGGCCGGGGCGATCAGCTCCGCCAACAGGGCTTCCTTGCTGGCGAAGTGGTACAGGACGGAGGCCTTGGAGAAGTTGATCTCGTGCGCGATGTCCGCCAGCGAGGTTCCTCGATAGCCGTAGTCGCTGAACAGCCGGGTCGCGGCGGTCAGGATCTCGCGCTTGGTGTCCGCACCGGTCCGTCGAAGCATGCGTACAGCGTGCGCGACCGATCGGTCAGGTGTCAACCGATCGGTCAGGACCTCACCCGTGGCGGGGCTGTGCTCTGGCGCACGACGAGCCGCGAGCCGACGAGCGTCCGGCCCGGCAGGCTGCGCCGCGCGCTGATCTGGCGCACGACGAGCTCGACGCAGCGGCGGCCGACCTCGGCGAAGTCCTGGTGCACGGTCGTCAGCGGCGGGGTGTACGCGTCGGTGTCCGGCAGATCGTCGAACCCGACGACGCTGACGTCGTCGGGCACGATCCGGCCGCGCTCGTGGAAGGCGCGCAGGAGGCCGAGGGCCATCTGGTCGTTCGCCGAGAACACCGCGGTGCAGGTCGGCTCGTCGGCGAGGCGCAGGCCCGCGACGTAGCCGGAGTGGGCCGACCAGTCGCCGCGCAGCACGTCGGGGACGTCGCGGCCGTGCTCGCGCAGGGTCGTCGCCCACGCCGCGGCGCGCCCGCCGGCCGCGAAGGACTCCTCCGGCCCGGCGAGGTGCCACACGGTCCGGTGCCCGAGCTCGAGCAGGTGCTCGACCGCCTGCCGCGCGCCGTTGGCCTGGTCCGTGTCCACCACCGCGTACTGCTCGCCCGCGTTGGAGTCGACGACGACGACCGGTACCCCCGGCGGCAGCCGCACGGTCCCGGAGTCGAGCAGGTGCACCTCCATCACGACGACGATCGCGTCGACGGCGAGCTCCCCGAGCCGCGTGAAGGCGCCGTGCACCTCGTCCTGCGTATGGGCCTGGACCGGGATGAGGGTGATGGCGTAGCCGGCGCGCGCGGCCGACGTCGCGATGGCCTCGAGCGTGCGCATGTTGCCGGTGGTGGCGAGCGTGAACAGCAGCACGCCGATGGTGCGGAAGTGGCCGCTCTTGAGTGCGCGGGCGGCGCTGTTGGGCCGGTAGCCGAGCTCCTCCATCGCGGTCAGGACGGTTTCTCGGGTGGCGTCGACCACGCCCGGGTAGCCGTTGGACACACGGGAGACCGTCTGGGTGGACACGCCGGCGCGGTGGGCGACGTCGGCCATGGAGACCCGTCGGCCGCCGCTGGCGTCCACGATCGCTGGCTTGCTGGTCACTGGCTTCCTGATCGCTGAAAGTGCTCGCGTGCCGGTCGCCCGGGAGGGCGGCTCGACCGGGCCCTGTTGACCCGGCGCCCGTTTTGGTGACACTATCGCGTCACCGATGTTTACGTAAACACTCCGCGCAGGTCGCAAAGATGTTTACGCAAACATCAGTCTTCCAACGGAGCAAGGACGCAGCCAATGACGACACGGTCCACCGCAGGCGCTGCCGCGGTCAGCACCCGCCGCGCCGCGGCGCCCGCAGCTCGGCACCAGAAGCAGACCTGGGTCGGCTGGGGCTTCGTGGGTCCGTTCATGGGCGTGTTCGCGCTGGTCTTCCTCGCGCCGATCGTCTACTCGCTGTACCTGAGCCTGTTCCGCAACCAGCTGGTGGGCGGCAACGCGTTCGTCGGCCTGGCGAACTACGAGCGGGCGTTC
The DNA here is from genome assembly GCF_045689905.1 of Pengzhenrongella phosphoraccumulans. Lineage (NCBI taxonomy): Bacteria > Bacillati > Actinomycetota > Actinomycetes > Micrococcales > Pengzhenrongella > Pengzhenrongella phosphoraccumulans. Next base: position 2,213,104 of record NZ_CP144210.1, read on the forward strand.
GCCGACCCGCAGCTGTGGTCGTCGGCCGCGCGGGTGTCGCTGTTCCTCGTGGTGCAGGTGCCGATCATGCTCGGCATCGCGCTGCTGGTCGCGCTGGCGATCGACAGCGGGCGCCTGTACGGCACCAACTTCTTCCGGATCTCGATCTTCATGCCGTACGCCGTGCCCGCGGTGGTGGCGACCCTGATGTGGGGCTTCATGTACGGCACGCGGTTCGGCCTGGTCGGCAACCTCAACGACGCCCTGGGGATCTCGCTCCCCGACCCGCTGGCCCCGGCCCTCGTGCTCGCGTCGATCGGCAACATCGTGACCTGGGAGTTCGTCGGCTACAACATGCTGATCTTCTACTCGGCGCTGCGGGTCATCCCGACGTCGCTGTACGAGGCGGCCGAGATCGACGGCGCCGGGCAGTTCCGCATCGTCCGGGCGATCAAGCTGCCGGCGATCCGCGGGGCGCTCGTGATCGCGACGATCTTCTCCATCATCGGCAGCTTCCAGCTGTTCAACGAGCCCAGCATCCTGCAGAGCCTGGCGCCGAACGCCATCACCACCAGCTTCACCCCGAACCTCTACGCCTACTCGCTGTCGTTCTCGGGTCAGCAGTACAACTACTCGGCGACGGTCGCGATCATCATGGGAGTCCTCACGATGATCGTCGCCTACGTCGTCCAGCTGCGCGGCATGCGCAAGGAGGCGTGAGATGACGACGACGACTTTGCGTCCGGCCTTGCGTGGTGGCGGCCCGGCCGCCTCGGTGCGATCTGGCCGGCGAAGGAGCGCGGACAAGCCCCGGCGCAGCGCCCTGCTGACGGCGGCGACCGCCGTCGTGCTCCTGTACTCCCTGATCCCGCTGTTCTGGCTGGTGGTGAACTCCACCAAGACGCAAGGCAGCCTGTTCGGCTCGTTCGGCCTGTGGTTCAGCGGCGACTTCGCGCTGTGGGACAACGTCGTACGCACGCTCAGCTACGACGACGGGATCTTCCTGCGCTGGCTCGGCAACACGCTGCTGTACGTCGTGCTCGGGGCCGGCGGCGCGACCGCGCTGGCCGTGATCGGCGGGTACGGCCTGGCGAAGTTCGCGTTCCCCGGCAAGCGCGCGGTGTTCGCGGTCGTGATCGGGGCGGTCGCCGTGCCCGGGACCGCGCTGGCCGTGCCGACGTTCCTGATGTTCAGCCAGATGGGGCTGACCAACACCCCGTGGGCGGTGATCATCCCGTCGCTGATCTCCCCGTTCGGGCTCTACCTCATGTGGACGTTCGCCGCCGAGGCGGTCCCGACCGAGCTGCTCGAGGCCGCGCGGATGGACGGCGCGAGCGAGCTGCGGACCTTCGTGACGATCTCGCTGCCGCTGCTCGCCCCGGGCATCGTCACGGTGCTGCTGTTCACGATGGTCGCGACCTGGAACAACTACTTCCTGCCCCTGATCATGCTCAAGGACCCGAGCTGGTACCCGCTCACCCTCGGGCTCAACGCCTGGAACGCGCAGGCCGCCACGGCGGGCGGCGAGGCGATCTTCGACCTCGTGATCACCGGCTCGCTGCTCACGATCCTGCCGCTGGTCGCGGCGTTCCTGCTGCTGCAGCGGTACTGGCAGTCCGGGCTGGCCGCGGGCGGCGTCAAGGAATGACCACGCGAGACCACCCCACGTCGCACTTCTCGATCACCGGCACCACCCAACGGAAGGACCGTTCCATGACCACCCTCCACCGCCGCCCAGCGCTGCGCGGCGTCGCTCTCGCCGGCGTCCTCACGCTCGCGCTCGCCGCCTGCGGCTCCGGCTCGGCCACGACGGCCGAGACGACCGCCGCCGCCGGGGACGTGCAGTCAGCGCTCGACGCCGGCGGCAAGATCTCCGTCTGGGCGTGGGAGCCCACGCTCGAGAAGGTCGTCGCGGACTTCGAGGCCGAGTACCCCAAGGTCCAGGTGGACCTCGTGAACGCCGGTACCGGGAACGACCAGTACACCGCGCTGCAGAACGCGATCGCCGCCGGCTCGGGCGTGCCCGACGTCGCCCAGGTCGAGTACTACGCGCTGCCCCAGTTCGCGATCGGCAAGTCCCTGACCGACCTGTCGGCGTTCGGCGCGGGCGACCTCGACGGGACCTTCACGCCGGGACCGTGGGCCTCGGTGAAGTCCGGCGACGGCATCTACGGCCTGCCGATGGACTCGGGCCCCATGGCCCTGTTCTACGACACGACCGTCTTCGACGGGCTCGGCCTCGCGGTGCCGACGACCTGGGACGAGTACCTCACGGCGGCCCGCGCCATCCATGCGGCCAACCCGAACGCCTACATCACCAACGACACCGGCGACGCCGGCTTCACCACGTCCATGATCTGGCAGGCCGGCGGGCACCCGTACACCGTCGACGGCACCGACGTCACGCTCGACTTCACGGACGACGGCTCGGCCAAGTTCGCGCAGATGTGGCAGCAGCTCATCGACGAGGACCTGGTGGCACCCATCAGCTCCTGGAGCGACGAGTGGTACCAGGGCCTGGGCAACGGCACCATCGCCACGCTGAACATCGGCGCCTGGATGCCCGCGAACCTGGAGTCCGGCGTCGAGGCCGGCGCGGGCAAGTGGCGCGTCGCGCAGATGCCGCAGTGGGCGGCCGGCGAGACCGCGACGTCCGAGAACGGCGGCAGCTCGCTCGCCGTCCCCGAGGCCAGCAAGAACAAGGCGCTCGCGTACGCGTTCGCCGAGTACGCCGACGCCGGCGCCGGCGTGCAGACCCGGATCGACGGCGGCGCGTTCCCGGCCACCACGGCCGAGCTCGAGTCCGACGCGTTCGTGAACAAGGAGTTCGCCTACTTCGGCGGCCAGAAGGTCAACGAGGTGCTCGCCCAGTCCGCGAAGAACGTCGTTCCCGAGTGGCAGTACCTGCCGTTCCAGGTGTTCGCGAACAGCATCTTCAACGACACCGTGGGCCAGGCCTACGTGTCGAGCACGACCATGACCGACGGGCTGGCCGCGTGGCAGAAGGCGTCCGCCACGTATGGCACGGACCAGGGCTTCACGATCAAGTAGCGAGCTCGACCGCGGGGCGGGCAAGCACCCGCCCGCCCCGCGCTGCCCCTGACCACCTCGAAGCACCCTCGAAGGACATCGCTGTGCCCCAGTTCGAGATCGGTCCGCGCGACTTCCTGCTGGACGGTCGGCCGCTGCAGATCATCTCCGGTGCGCTGCACTACTTCCGGGTCCACCCCGACCAGTGGGCCGACCGGATCCACAAGGCCCGGCTGATGGGCCTGAACACGATCGAGACGTACGTCGCGTGGAACTTCCACGCCCCCGAGCAGGGCCGGTTCGACACCGACGGGCCGCGCGACCTGGGCCGCTTCCTCGACCTGATCGCGGCGGAGGGGATGTACGCGATCGTGCGTCCGGGCCCGTACATCTGCGCGGAGTGGGACAACGGCGGCCTGCCGGCGTGGCTCTTCGCCCAGCGGGGCGTCGGCGTACGCCGAGACGAGCCCGTGTTCATGGCCGCCGTGGCCGCGTACTTCGCGAGCGTGCTGCCCCTCGTCGCCTCGCGGCAGGTGTCCCGCCATGGGACCGTGCTCGCCGTCCAGGTCGAGAACGAGTACGGCGCCTACGGCGACGACCACGACTACCTGCGCGCGCTGGTCGACCTGATCCGCGCCCAGGGCATCGACGTCCCGCTCTTCACCTGCGACCAGGCCGACGACGAGATGCTCGCGCGGGGGAGCCTGCCCGAGCTGCACAGCACCGCCACCTTCGGGTCGCGCAGCCGGGAGCGGCTCGCGATCCTGCGCGCCCACCAGAGCACCGGTCCGCTGATGTGCACCGAGTTCTGGAACGGCTGGTTCGACGGCTGGGGCGGGCCGCACCATCTCGCGCCCGTCGAGGCGAACGCCGCGGACCTGGACGACCTGCTCGCCGCCGGGGCGTCCGTCAACCTCTACATGTTCCACGGCGGAACCAACTTCGCCTTCACCAACGGTGCGAACGACAAGGGCACCTACGCGCCGATCACGACGTCCTACGACTACGACGCGCCGCTCGCCGAGCACGGCGGCGCGACGGCGAAGTACGCCGCGATGCGCGCCGTGATCGCCCGGCACGCCCCCGTGCCGGCCGAGCTCCCGACCCCCACCCCGCTCGCGCCCGCGTTCGACCTGCGCCTCGACCGCCGGCTCGCGCTGTGGGACGTGCTGCCCGCGCTCGGCGAGTGGAAGGGCTGGGGCCACCTGCCGACCACCGACGAGCAGGGCCAGTGGTCGGGCTTCAGCCTGTACCGCACCGCGATCAGGCCCGACGACGGCGTCGTGGCGTTCGCCGAGGTCCGCGACCGCGCCGTCGTCCACCTGGATCGCGAGCCGGTCGGCGTGCTGTCGCGCGCCGAGAAAGCGACCGTCCTGCCCCTCCCGCCGCGCTCGGGCGTGCTGCACGTGCTGCTCGAGGACCAGGGTCGCGTGAACTATGGGCCGCGCCTGGGCGAACCCAAGGGCCTGATCGGCCCGGCGCGCACGGCGGTGCGCGAGCTGACGGACTGGGAGACCCTCGGCCTGCGGCTGCAGACCATCGACGAGCTGGTCGAGCTCCTGCGCGCGGCCGGCACGTCGCCGGGGACCGGCTCGCCCGTCGCCGGGCCGGTCTTCTGCCACGGCACCTTCGCCACCGTCGCCGGCGCCGACCACTTCTTGCGCACCGACGGGTGGGGCAAGGGGCTGGCCTGGGTGAACGGCTTCCTGCTCGGCCGCTACTGGAGCGTCGGGCCCACCCGGACCCTCTACGTGCCCGGCCCCCTGCTGCGCGCCACCGGCAACGAGCTCGTCCTGCTCGAGCTGCACGGCTCGGCCTCCGACACGGTGGCGTTCGCCGCCGCTCCCGACCTCGGCCACACGGAGGTCTGAGCACCCCACCTCCTGCACGACGGCGACCAGTCGCCGGACGCACGGCTCGCAATGACGCGACAAGGGAAAGACATGCCCAGACGAACGCACGTGCAGATGCTCGCCGCCACGATCGGCGCACTCGTCCTCGGCGCGGGGGCGATCGCCCCCGCCGCAGCGACCTCGCCGCTCCCCGCGGCACCGGTTGCCGCGGTGCCGATCCCTGCCGTTCTCCCGACCTCGGCGCTCCCCGCGGTGACGGTCCGCCCGGACCCCTCCACCCCGGGCCAGAAGTTCGAGGGGTGGGGGACCTCCCTGGTCTGGTTCGCGAACGCGACCGGCGGCTACCCCGACGAGATCCGGACCGCGCTGGCCGACATGCTCTTCGGCGAGGACGGTCTCAACCTCAACATCGCGCGCTACAACATCGGCGGCGGGAACGCCCCGGACGTCCCGAGCTACCTGCGCCCGGGCGGCGCCGTCGAGGGTTGGTGGAACGCGCCCGCGGGCACCACCCGGACCGACGTCGACTGGTGGGACCCGGCCGACCCGGCCGACTGGAACCTCGAGGCGGACGCCACCCAGCGGTGGTGGATCGACCGGATTAAGGACGACGTCACCCACTGGGAGGCCTTCAGCAACTCCCCGCCCTACTTCCAGACGGTCAGCGGCTACGTCTCGGGCGGGTTCGACTCGAGTGCCGAGCAGATCCGCGCCGATCGCGTCGACGACTTCGCGGCCTACCTGGTCGGCGTCGTCGAGCAGCTGGAGGACGCGCACGGCATCGAGGTCGACACGATCGACCCGGTCAACGAGCCCAACACGTCCTACTGGGGAACCAACCTCGGCGCCGACGGCAACCCGACCAGCGGTCGGCAGGAGGGTGCACACGTCGGGCCGCAGATGCAGCAGCAGGTCATCACCGCGCTCGCGGGTGCGCTCGACGGCTCCGAGACCGACGCCGTCATCTCCGCGATGGACGAGACCGGCTCCAGCACGTTTACCACGAACTGGAACGCCTACACGCAGGACGTGCAGGACGCCGTCGCGCAGCTCAACGTGCACACCTACGGGACCGCCCAGCGCACGGCCGTGCGGGACATCGCCAAGGGCGAGGACAAGCCCCTGTGGATGAGCGAGATCGGCGGGTCCTGGCTCGACGGGCAGAACTTCGAGAGCATGCTCCCCGGCCTCGGGATGGCGCAGCGGGTGGTCGACGACCTGCGTGAGCTCGAGCCCACCGCGTGGGTGCTGTGGCAGCCCGTCGAGGACTACGACAACATGGCGCCCGGCGGCGAGAGCGCGACCGGGTCGAACTGGGGCAGCATCCAGATCCCGTTCGACTGCACCGCGGCCGACACGCTCGAGACGTGCCCGATCTACACGAACACGAAGTACGACACCCTGCGCAACTTCACGCACTTCATCCGTCCCGGTGACCACCTCGTGCAGGTGAACGACACCTCGTCCGTGGCCGCCGTCGGCGACGGCACCGCGACCGTGGTGCACGTCAACTCGGGGCTCACCGCGCGCGCGGTCACCCTCGACCTGTCCGCGTTCGGGAAGGTGTCGCGCACTGCGACCGTCACCGCGACGACCACCGACGCGTCCGGTGCCCTCAGCCAGGGCGCACCGGTCACCGTGCAGGACGCGTCCGCGACCCTCGAGGTCCCGGCCGAGTCCGTCACGACCTTCGTGGTCGACGGCGTGCGCGGGGTCGCCCGCGACGCGGCGCTCGCCCAGCCGGGGCACGTCTACCGGCTGCAGGGGGTCCAGAGCGGCAACTCGCTGACGTCACCCGACACCGCCGTTCCCGCCGGGACGGGCGTCGTCGTGCGCACGACCGACACCGCCGCGGCGGACCAGCTCTGGCAGCTCGCCGCCGTCGGTGGCGAGGGCAACCGAACCCGCTACACCGTGACCACGCAGGCGGGTGACACCCGGATCTCCGTGGCGGACGGCGCGGTCGTCCTCGTGGCGGCCGACGGCGAACCCGCGCTCGGCGCGCAGTGGATCGCCTCCACGACCGGCGACGGCACGTACACGCTGGTGAACGCCGCGAACGGTCGGCTCCTCGAGGTCGGGGGGCAGTCCACCGCGGACGGCGCCGCCGTCACGCTCTGGACGGCGAACTCCAACGCGAACCAGCGCTGGGCGGTCGTCGACGAGACGGTGCTCTCGGTCCAGGACGTCGAGGCGTTCACCGTGCCGGGCACCGCGCCGACGCTGCCGCAGACGGTCGTGCCGGTCTTCCGGACCGGCGCCCGGGGCACGCTCCCGGTCACCTGGACCCTGCCGTCCGAGCGCCGCTGGGCGAAGCCGGGCACCGTGCGGGTCCGCGGGGTGGCCGTCGACGCGACGGGCGCCCGGCACGACGTCACCGCGACCGTCGAGGTCGACACGCTCGTGGCGACGCTCCCCGCCCGGGCCAAGTCCCTCGTGGGCGGCCCGGCCGACCTGCCGGCGACGGTCACCGCCGTCGGCAAGCGCGGGACCACCACCGAGCGCCCGGTCGTCTGGGGAGCGCCTGCGGCCGACGCGTTCGCGTCGGTCGGGACCGTCACGCTGACCGGCCTCGCGGACGCGGCCGACGGCCGGACCCTGGCCGCCACGGTCCGGGTCCAGGTCACGACCGGCACCGAGGAGAACGCCGCGCTGGCCGCCGGGACGGTCGCGAGCGCCACCTATGCCGAGCCCGGGTACTCCCCGGACCGGCTGCGCAACGGCGACCTGACCGACAAGGGCTGGTCCAACTGGCGGTCCGGCACGAAGAACCCCACGGACACGCTCACGTTCGCCCTGCCGGCGGCGCGCACCCTCACCGGGGTGACCACGCGCTTCTTCCGGGACGGCTCGGACAGCTACGCCGCGAGCCTGCGCGTGCAGGTCCGGGACGCCGCGGGGGCGTGGAACGACGCGTCCGCCGAGACGGCCGTGCCGATCCCTGCGGCGGGGGCTCCGGTGATCCACGTCGACCTGCCATCCATCCCGGCGGACGCCGTCCGGGTCGTCCTGACGGCCCTGCCGGGGATGCACATGACGGTCAGCGAGATCGAGGTCCTGGCGCTGGCACCCGGGGCGTCGTCCGACGCCCGGGCCAGCGGGATCACGGTGGACGGGCTCGCAGTGGCGGGGTTCGACCCGGAGACCACCGGGTACACGGTGGCCCGGACCTCACACCCGGAGGTCGCCGTCGAGACCGCCGACCCGTACGCACGCGTCGAGATCGTGCAGGCGAGCGGTTCGACCCGGTCGGCCACGGTGACGATCACCAGTGAGGACGAGACCGAGGTCCGGACCTACACGGTGGCCTTCGGGCGCCGCTGACCCGCGGTCGAACCACACGACGGCCCGCCTCTGCTCGAGGCGGGCCGTCGTCGTTCCGGCGGCGTCAGCCCGGGGTCACGCGCCGCGGACCCGCGCGTCCAGGTCGGCGTTCAGCCGGGCCAGCAGCTCGGCCATGCGCGTGCGGTCGTCGGGAGACCAGGCGGCGAGCATCTCCGCGTACAGGGCGGCGCGAGCGGCGCGCGTGGCCGCGAGCTCTGCCCGGCCGCGGTCGGTCGCGGTGACGAGCGTGGCGCGACCGTCCTGCGGGTCCCGGCTGCGCAGCACGAGCGCGTCGGCCTCCATCGCCAGCACCTGACGCGTCACGGTCGACGGGTCGAGGCAGAGCCGACCGGCCAGCGTGTTGACGTTGGTGGCGCCGTCGGTGGCGAGGCGTCCGAGCAGGAGGTAGGCCGACCGGTCCAGGGTCCCCTCGAGGGCGTCGCCGGTGCGCCGGTTGCGGTCGGCGAGGCGCAGCAGCATGGCAACCTCGGCCTCGATCCGGGCGATCGTGTCGTCCATGGCCCCCTCGTCTCGTCGGCCGTTCGTCGTGAGCCTCACCTTACCTGCGTGTATCGTGCAGATAGATACATGGGTCATACAGGTAAATCACGATCCCCTGGGCTCACCGATCAACCCCCGAGGACCCCCCATGGCAAGCACGCGCACCGAACCGCACAAGAGCGCGATCTACGCGACCGCGCTCACCGCGTTCTTCGCGATCGCGGGGATCGCGGTGGTCGACCCGATCCTGCCGATCATCGGCGCCGAGATCGGCGCGAGCACGTGGCAGATCGAGCTGCTCTTCACCGCGTACATCGCGGTGATGGCGGTCGGGATGATCCCGGCCGTGCTGGCGACCGGCCGGTTCGGCTACAAGAAGATCCTCATCGCGGGCGTGACGCTGGTGGGGATCGCCGCGCTGCTCGCGGCCTTCAGCTCGACCATCGGCCAGCTCGCGGTGCTGCGCGGGGTGTGGGGGCTGGGCAACGCGATGTTCTTCGCGACCGCGATGGTGCTGCTCGTCTCGCTCGCGAACGACCGCGAGTGGGTCGTGGAGCTCTTCGAGACCTGCGTCGGGCTCGGCTTCGCCGTCGGGCCGCTCATCGGCGGGCTGTTCGGCGGGATCAGCTGGCGCGTGCCGTTCGCGGTCTGCGGGCTGTTCATGGTGGCCGCGCTCGCGGTCTCGGTGACCCAGCTGCGCGATCCCGCCGTCCCGCCGGCCCCGCTGCGGCTCGCCGACGTGTTCACGCCGTTCCGCAAGCCCGCGTTCCGGGCCCTGTGCGTGATCACCGCGGCGTACAACTTCGTGTTCTTCATCGTGCTCGGGTACACGCCCGTGTTCCTCGGCCTGAAGGTCATCCCGCTCGGGTTCGTCTTCACCGCGTGGGGCACCGGGCTCGCGGTCGGGATCCTCGTCGTCGGCCACCGGCTCGCGCACCGGTTCGGCGCGGTCCAAACCGTGGGGTTCGCCATCGCCGGCCTGCTGGTCGCGCTCGTGGGGCTCGCGACGTCGGGGAGCACGGTCGAGTCGATCGTCGTGCTGGTCCTCGCGGGCGTGTGCATGGGGATCGCGAACGCGAACCTCACCGACCTCGCGCTCGGGCTCGGCTCCGAGGACCGGCGCGTGACCACCGGGGCGTTCAACCTCGTCCGGTGGGGCTTCGCCGCCCCCGCACCGGTGATCGCCGGCCTGCTGCACCCGGTGGGCGCGGCCGCGCCGTACTGGGTGGGCGTCGGCGTGATGCTGATCGGCGTGGTCGCGTTCGCCTGGAAGGGTCACTCGATGGCCGCCGTGCTCGGCGAGCGCGTGCTGTGGTCGCAGTGGAACCGCAAGGCCGCCGCCGTGGAGGGCGCCGACGAAGAGGTCCTGAGCGAGATCTGAGCCCGCGGGACCCTCTCGGCTCCGGCTAGCTCGTCCAGGAGAGCTCGACGCGCCGGTTCTTCGCCATGCCCTGCTCGTCCGTCTCGGACGCCACCGGTTCGCTCGAGCCCTTCCCGGTGACCTCGACGGTCAGGTCCGGTCGGCCGGCGCGCAGCACGGCGGCGACGGACTCCGCGCGGGCGGTGGAGAGCGGGAGGTTGACCGCGTCTCCGCCGCGCGAGTCGGTGTGTCCCTCGACCGTCACCGGCGCTCCGGCGGGGATCTGGCTCAGCTGCGCCGCGAGCGCGGTCTGGGCGGCGTCGGCCACCGCGGCGCTCGCGTAGGCGAACAGCACGTCGGAGCCGATGGTGAGCGTCGAGCCGGCGGACGTCGTCTTGGGCGCCGCGATCCGCTCCACGCTCCCTTCGACCGAGTAGGTGTTCACCGAACGCTCGATCTTCGCGACCGGCGGTTCGGGCACGTCGTCCCGGTCGACGTAGGAGAACGGCAGGGCACAGGGGAGCAGCAGCACCGACGCGACGACGATCGACCCGAGGCTCACGCGGCCACCTCGACGCCCGGGATCTCGAGGCCCCAGCCGTCCATCGTCAGGGTGAAGGAGTCGATGGCGTCCTCCGGCGCCGCGAACACGAACCACGACGCGAGCGGCTCGCCGTCGGAGGTCGTCGCGTCCTTGTTGGTCAGCCAGTCTTGAGGCCCCTCCCCGGTGATCACGGAGTACCGCTTGAGGTTCTCGCGGTCCAGCAGCTCAGGGAAGATGAAGAAGAAGTTGTTGACCATCGAGAGGGTCATCGCGTCGTCCGGCGCCGCCAGGTGCGGCGTGAAGTCGACCCGCAAGGTCATCGTGGTGCCGTTGTCGTCGGCCACCAACGAGCGGACCGCCACGCCCACGGTCCCGCGGCCGTCGGGCAGGGTGGCGACCGACTCCGCGAGGGGCGCCGATGTCGATGCCGCGTCGGGAGCCGGCGACGCGGACGCCGTGCCCGAGCCCGAGGGGATCGGAGCCGGTTCGGAGCTCGTGCACCCTGTCAGGCCAACGCTCACGATCGCGATCGAGGTCAGCGTCACGAGGCGCGCGCCGAATGTGTTCCGAGGGGTTGCCATGGCGGGCATCATGCCAGCCGGACTGCGGACCGCAGCCCTGCGCGGGGGCCGGGTGAAGGCGAACGCCCAGGTCGTCCTGCTTCGTCCCGGTCAGCCGAGGGCGGCGGGGGTGGTCGCCACGACTACCGCGGCGATGCCGGTGCCGAGACTGCCGAAGAAGAAGACGAGCCCCGCGATGAGGACGGCCCCACCCGGAGCGGTGCGCCCGCCGGGGCGTGTCATCACGTCCGTCGGATCCGCCCGGTTGACCCAGACGCAGCCGCGAAAGGTCGGGGTCGCCCCGAGCCCCTGACGGTAGAAGGCGAACGTCGAGCCGATCCGTGGCTGTCCGTCCGGTCCGGGGTACTCGAGCACGAGGGAGTCCCCGGGGCCGACCCAGACCCGGCTCCGCAGCAGGGCGGGCAGCTGGATCCGCTCGACCCGGCGGGCGCGGTGCACGAGCCGACCCCCGATCACGAAGCACGTCACGGCCAGGACGAAGCTGGCCGGCGCGATCCACGCGAGCGGGTTCACGGTGCCCCCTGGGGTTGTCGGGTCGTCACCCTACCGGCGGATGGGTGACCGTCACGGGTCCGGCGTGAGGACAAAACCGCACGAAAACGGCACTTTTGTCGCTGGACGGGTGAACCTCGGCGTGCCCCGACCGGGAACCGGCCGAGCCGCGGCACGCTGTTTTGGTGCCCACCCTTCGTCGACCTGAGTTGTCGAGCCCGAGGTCCCGCTACCGACTGAGCCTGATGGCCGCGTTGCTCGCCGTCACGCTCGCGGGCTGCGCCCCGGCCGCAGGCGAAGGTCCGGCGGGCACGCCCTCGGCCGGTGCGAGTTCGTCCGCGACCGGCGCGGCCTCCACCCCCGGGCCCGACGGCGCGCCGTCGTCACCCCCGTCGTCGGCCCCGGCGTCGGCGCCCGTCGTGACGGCGCCCGACCCAGCCGCGCAAGGAGCGCTCGCGACCGCCCTGCTGCTCGTGGTGAAGGGGCGCGCACCCAAGACGGGGTACAGCCGTGACCAGTTCGGGGTCAGCTGGACGGACACCGACCGCAACGGGTGCGACCAGCGCAACGACGTCCTCGACCGCGACCTGACCGGCGTGGTGCACAAGCCCGGCACGCGGGACTGCGTGGTGCTGTCCGGAAGCCTGGCGGACCCGTACAGCGGCCGCACCATCGCGTTCCAACGGGGGCAGACGACGTCGAGCGCGGTCCAGATCGACCACGTCGTCGCATTGTCGGACTCGTGGCAGAAGGGCGCGGCCCAGTGGAGCGCCGACACCCGCGAGCAGTTCGCGAACGACTTCCGCAACCTGCTCGCCGTCGACGGGCCGCTCAACGGGCAGAAGAGCGACGGCGACACGGCCACCTGGCTACCGCCGAACAAGGCGTTCCGCTGCGAGTACGTCGCGCGGCAGGTGGGGGTCAAGCTCGCGTACGGGTTGTGGGTGACCCAGGCTGAGCAGACCGCGATGGTCGACGTGCTGTCCACCTGCCCGGACCAGCCGCTCCCCGGCGGCGTCGCGCCCGCCCCGGTAGCCGCCCCGGCGCCAGCCCCGGCCCCGGTCCCGGTCGCCGTGCCCGAACCGCAGCCGGCCCCGGTGCCGGCCCCGGCAGACGTCTCCTACGCGAACTGCGCCGCAGCGCGCGCGGCCGGCGCGGCCCCGGTCCGCCTGGGCGACCCCGGCTACGCCAAGCACCTCGACCGCGACGGCGACGGCGTCGGCTGCGAATAACCCGTCACCCGCCGCGAACCAGTACGACACCACGTGGGTGGAGTCGTCCGAAGGGCCGCGTCGCGGCCAGCGCACGAACCGGGAGTAGTGGTCGATCCGCCGGGGGAGCGAGCAACCACTTCTCCGGGTTCGGCGCCGACGCCGCATCAGGTCCGGCACCACCTGCGAGCGGTACGGGGCCGCACGATCATCAGGTGAACGGTCTCGTCCCAGCTTCTGAGACCGGACGTTCCCGCGGGAACGTCCCCTCGGTTTCCAGAGGATCTGACGCGCCGGACGGGCAGATTCCTCTGGAAAGCGGACCGGTTGCGGACCGGTTGCGGGCCGGGTGGGGGCGGTCGGGGGGGGCGGTCAGACGCCTAGCAGGCGGCGCCAGGAGCGGTGGTCCGAGACCGCTACGCCGCGGTAGCCGCGCACGTCCTGCAGGCGCGCCCGGACCAGGGCCGCCTCACGCAGCAGCGCGACCGGGCCCTCGTCGAAGAACGTGTGCTGCGTGCCACCGGCGAGCTCGGGGGTGCACGTCTCCAGCCCGATCGTGAACTCGTGCCCGGCGGCCACCGTCGCCCGGACCGCGCGCGCGGTGAGCGCGAGGATCCCCTCCGGCCCCGCCGCGTGGTCGGCGAGCGCGAGGATCGCCACGCGGTCGACCCTGGCGAGCACGGCGTCGAGCATCGTGGTGCCCGGGGTGACCGGACCGCCGTCCGACGACCCGAGCGCGGGACCGTCCCCGGTGAAGGGCTCATGGGCGAACCACCAGGGCACCGCGACGTCGACCGGCAACGGCGCCGCGACCGCGCGCGCCCGGTCCAGCAGGTCGAGGAAGGTGCGCAGCGCACCCGCACTGTCCGTCGCCCACCCGGGTGCGTCCCACGGGTCGACGGCGAGGTGGACCCGGTCGAAGGACCCTGCCTGCCGCGCGCCGGCGAGCCACCCCTCGACGCTCGACTGCTCGTCGAGCCACGCGGGCTCGCCCCCGAGGGCGCTGAGCTCGATGCCGGCGTCGTGCAGCGTGCGGCAGGCCTCGCCGAACGACGTGGCGAGCGCGTCGTGGCCCGCCGAGGGCGCGGCGAGGTAGACCTCGCGCAGTTCACCGGCCGTGGCGAACGCCGCCAGGCGGGCCGGTGCCGCTGGTGCATAACCGCGGCCGGCGTCGTCGTCGTGGGGGCTGACGTCGTTGTCCCAGGCCCACATCGCGGTGATCGCGCTGCGGGGGGTACGGGCGGTCATGTGGACGAGTCTGCCGCGTGCGGGCGCCCGATCCGTTCGCCGACCGGCACGGGGACGGCGAGCACGTTGCCGACCGGGGCCAGCGGGCATGCCCAGGCCGGGTCGTAGGCGCACGACGGGTTGTACGCGAAGTTCAGGTCGACCACGAGCACGGGGGTGCCGCCGGGCGACGACGAGCCGAGATCGGCGCCCTTGATGGTGTCCAGGACGTACCGGCCGCCGCCGTACGTGCCCCCGTGGTCCCGGCGAGCGCATCCTTCACCGGCACGAACAGGCCCCCGCCGTACGAGCGCAGCAGCCAGACGTCGAGCCGACCGAGCCCGCCCAGCTGCACCCGGCCGATCCGGGTGAACCCGACGACGCCGTCCGTCCCCGTCGTCGCCTCGAACGTGCCCGGTCCGCCCGGATCGGTCGCTGGTTCGACGGCGACCTCGAAGCGGTAGGCGGGGTCGTACGGCGCGACCGGCAGGCCGGTGAACTGCGCCCGGTCCGCCGCGGTCAGAGGGGAGGCGGGGTGGTCGGCGAACAGCTCGTCGCGGCGGCGCACCCAGGTGGCGTGCGCACCCGCCGGGTCGGTGGCGGCCAGCCGGCGGACCTCGAGGTAGGTGGCCGCGGTCCGCCGCCGCCAGTCGAGCACGCTGAGCGCATCGCGCAGCTGCGGGTTCGGCGCCGTGGTCATCGCCCCACCCTGCCAGGCTTCGCCCGCGGGGACCGCACCGGTGCACCCCGGTGGGCTAGCCGACGGCCGGGAGTGGAAGTGTGACCTGCATGGACCTTCGCATCTTCACCGAACCGCAGCAGGGCGCCAGCTACGACGACCTCCTCGCGGTCGCCCAGGCCACCGAGACCCTCGGGTTCGATGCCTTCTTCCGCTCCGACCACTACCTGCGGATGGGCGACGGCGACCCGCTGCCCGGGCCGACCGACGCCTGGACCACGCTCGCGGGCCTCGCGCGGGAGACGTCCCGGATCCGGCTCGGCACGCTCGTCACGTCGGCCACGTTCCGTCACCCCGGTGTGCTCGCCATCCAGGTGGCCCAGGTCGACCAGATGTCCGGCGGCCGGGTCGAGCTCGGCCTCGGCGCGGGGTGGTTCGCCGACGAGCACGCCGCGTACGGGATCCCGTTCCCGCCGAAGCGGTTCGGCCTGCTCACCGAGCAGCTCGAGATCATCACCGGCCTGTGGGGCACCGAGGTCGGCGAGCGGTTCAACCACGTCGGTGAGCACTACTCGCTGACCGACTCGCCCGCGCTCCCCAAACCCGTCCAGCGGCTGGCTCACGACCCGGCGCGCGCGGGCGTGCCGATCATCATCGGCGGTCACGGCCCGCGCCGCACGCCCGCGCTCGCGGCGCGGTTCGCGGCCGAGTTCAACACCGCCTTCACCCCCAAGGCCGAGATCGCGGGCCAGTTCGCTGTCGTGCGTGCCGCGTGCACCGCCGTCGGCCGCGACCCCGACGACCTCGTCTACTCGGCCGCGCTCATCCTGTGCGCGGGGGCCGACGACGCCGAGGTGTCGCGTCGCGCGGCGCGCATCGGCCGCGACCCGGCCGAGCTGCGGGCGAGCGGCGTGGCCGGCACGCCCGCCGAGGTCGTGGACACGCTCGAGGCGCTCAAGGCTGCCGGGGTGTCGCGCGTCTACCTGCAGGTGCTCGACCTGCAGGACCTCGACCACCTCGACCTCGTGGCGCGCGAGGTCGCGCCCCAGCTCAGCTGACGAGGCCGCCGTCGGGCACGTCCGCGCCACGCCGCGTGCCGTCCGTCGCGAGCAGCGTCCCCATCGCCACGAGCAGCGCGAGCAGCAGCAGGTTGCGCACGACGAGGACGCCGGAGATCAGGACGCCGCCGGACAGCAGCGAGTTGTAGGCGAGCGGGAAGATCAGCTGGGTCAGCGCCGCGATCAGCAGGACGGCGCCCGCGACCCGTGGCACGGCCGCGCGCGAGCGGGCGCCCACGGCGTCGTCGGGCCAGGTGGAGCGCAGCGCGAGCGCGACGGCGACCGGCGGCGCGAGCCAGCCGACGTACTGCGGCGAGCCGACCTTGTTGACCACGATCAGCAACGTCGCGAACGCGAGCGACCCCCACACGAGCACGTCGAGCGGACGCGAGCGGGCCCGCCACAGCAGCACGGCGAGCGCGGCCACGGCGAGCGGCAGCAGCACGTCCATCAGCCGGGCCGCGCCGGACGTGCCCGGCCCGACGATCTCCCACGTGATCAGCTCGTGATTCAGCCCGATGACGACGTCGTCGCGCACGAGGGACGCGACGACCCACGGCGTCGACACGACGGCCTCGACTTGCAGGCCACGGGCATCCTGCTGGCTCAGGAAGCTCGCGACGTTCCCGAGCCCCCCGCCGACGGCGACCGCCCCCACGACCCCCGCGCAGACCAGCGCGGCGGGCACGACGACGTCGCGCACGGGCCGGCGCACGATGAGCAGGAGCGGGAGGATGAGCACCCCGGGAGCGACCTTGATCCAGGCGCCGACGGTCAGCAGGGCGGCGGCCACCCGGGGTCGCTCCATCGCGACCAGGAGCGCGAGGATGACGATCGGGGCGAGGATCGCGTCGATCCGCCCCATGGCCACTGGCCCGAGCAGCACGAGGAACGCCAGCCACCACCACGCACCCGGCGCGTGCCGGCTACGGCTCAGCGCCCAGACCGCGACCGCGTCGCCCGCGGTGACCAGGGCGGACCACGCCAGCGCGTAGCCGAGCGTCGAGGTCGTGCTGATCGCGGCGGGCAGGAGCATCGGGAGCAGCGCACCGACCGGGTAGACCCACGGGCCGTCGAACACGGGCCACACGTTGTTCTCGAGCCCGAGCGCGGTCCAGTACCGGTAGAGGTCGACGTCGTAGAACGCCCGGTGGGGGATCCAGACCGTCCCGATGAACGCGAGCCAGGCGTGCGCCAGGACGAAGGCGACCCACAGGGCGCGGCGCGAAGCGGCGATCCGGGCCACCGGGGCTGTCCGGGGTGGCTCGAGAGTCAAGGGCGTCTCCACCTACAGCGCACTGCTCCTCACGACGACGACCAGCATGAACGCCGCGCCCGCCAGGACGATCAGGGCCATCGCGAGGTACCCGAGCCAGAGCCCGGCCCGCGCGAGGTTCGACGCGTCGACGTCCGTCTCCCCGATCTGGGCGAGTGCCAGATGGCCGGTGATCACGGCGACGATCGAGCCGAGCAGCGGCACCAGGCTAAACCCGCACAGCCCGGCGACCAGCGAGATGATCGCCAGCGCGCGGGATCGGCGGACCGGCTCGATCGGCTCGGCCGTCCCTGCGGTCTCGGCCGTGCTGACGCTGGGGACGGTCGCCGTCACGTTCACGGGGGGGAGCTGGAACCCGAAAAAGGGGTCGCTCTGCAACTGATCGGTCATCGTGGGGCCCCCTGTGCAACGTAAGACGTCGGCCACTTCGAGCATGACACAGGTGCGCAGCCCCGCATCCGGGGTCGCTACCCTGCGTCTGGTCGCTTTCTGCCCGCACCCGGTGCACGCGGCGGCCCCAGCCGGTGCGCACTGGGCGCCCGGCGTGCGGCGAGTGGGGAATCATGGCAATGAACGGCATCGGTTGGCGCCTGCACGGGAACGGCCGAACCATCGGGGTGGGCGAGGTCGTCGGACCCGATGAGCGGCTCAGCTGGCCACGCACGATCGGGATCGGTCTGCAGCACATCGTGGCGATGTTCGGCGCGACGTTCCTGGTCCCGATCATCACGGGCTTCTCGCCCGCGACCACGATGTTCTTCAGCGGGCTCGGTACCATCCTGTTCCTGCTGATCACGCGCAACAAGCTGCCCAGCTACCTCGGGTCGAGCTTCGCGTTCATCGCGCCGATCACCGCGGCGATGGCCTCCGGCGGCGAGTCCGTCGCACTGGGCGGCGTGATGATGACCGGCGTGCTCCTCGCGGTGATCGGGCTGCTGGTCCACTTCGCCGGCGCGCGCTGGATCGACGTCGTGATGCCACCGATCGTGACCGGGACGATCGTGGCGCTCATCGGCCTCAACCTCGCGCCGACCGCATGGTCGAACGTGAAGCTGGCGCCCGTCACGGCGCTCATCACCCTCGGCGCGATCATCATGGGCAGCGTCCTGTTCCGCGGGATGCTCGGCCGCCTGTCGATCCTGGTCGGCGTGCTGATCGGCTACGCCGTGGCGATGCTGCGCGGCGAGGTCGACTTCACCCAGTTCAACGCGGCCGGCTGGATCGGGCTCCCCGACTTCGTGACGCCGTCGTTCGACGCCTCCGTGCTGGGCCTGTTCCTCCCGGTCGTGTTCGTGCTGATCGCCGAGAACGTCGGGCACGTGAAGTCCGTCTCGGCGATGACGGGCAAGGACCTCGACCCGGTGATCGGCCGCGCGCTGTTCGCGGACGGGATCGCGACGACGCTCGCCGGCCTCGGAGGCGGGTCCGGCACGACGACGTACGCGGAGAACATCGGCGTCATGGCCGCCACACGCGTGTACTCGACGGCGGCCTACTGGGTCGCCGCCTTCGGCGCGCTGCTGCTGAGCATGTCGCCGAAGTTTGGCGCGCTGATCGCGACGATCCCCTCGGGGGTCCTCGGCGGGGCGACGACCATGCTCTACGGGATGATCGGCATCCTCGGTGCGCGGATCTGGGTGCAGAACAAGGTCGACTTCGCCGATCCGGTGAACCTCACCACCGCGGCGGTCGCCCTCGTCGTCGGGATCGCGAACTTCACCTGGTCGGCGGGCAACCTGGAGTTCGGCGGCATCGCGCTCGGGACGGCGGCCGCGATCGGGATCTACCACGTGATGCGGGCGACGGCTCGCTGGCGCGGCACCAGCCAGGAGATCGCCAGCCCGGCGTCCGTGCCGAGCGCCGCCGACCTGCGGCGCTGAGCGTGTGAGCGCTGGGAGCTGACGGCTGCGTCAGCCCGCGGCGGCGTCTGGCGCGGTGGTGGCCACCACCGCGGCGGGCAGCGCCTGCACCTCGGCGTCGGCGAGGGCCACGCACCCCTTCGAACCGGTCAGCGGGGCGGCGGGGTCCAGCGTGATCGCGCTCACGTCGAGCAGCGCGCCGAACTTGGTTCCCACGACAAGGTCGACCGTGGCGTCGGCGCGGGCGTCGAGGACCAGTGTGGCGCCCTCGATCTGCGCGGCCAGCGTGTACGCCGCCCCGACCCCGGCCGCGCCGAAGCCGATCCGGGCGACGCCCGTCATCGACGTGGTCGCGTTCCCGGTCGACAGGATCGTGAAGCCGCGGGTCGCGAGCGCGTTGGCGGTCTCGGTGGCAAGACCGCCCCGTCGGGTCGCGTTGAGGACGTTCACCGACACGCTCGGGTACGCGACCGGCAGCGTGCCCTCGGGCGGGCAGGGCGCCGGCGCGCTCACGGACCCGGGCTCAGGGCTCGCCGTGGTGAAGTCACGCGCGAACGGCGCGGGGATCGCGTCGGTGAACACGGCGAACGCACCGAGTGCGGCCACGGCGAGGGCGGCGATCAGGACGCCGAAGAGCGCGGCCTGGCGCTCGTGGCGATGGCGACGGCGAAGCTGCCGTGCGCGTTCTGGCCCCTGCGGTGCGTTCACTTGCCGAACCTAGCCGATCCGTGAGGGCATTCTGGTGGTCACGCCAGGACTAGTACGCGCGCGTGCAGGATCGGCCGCTGGTGCAGCGCGGCACGGACCGCCCGATGCAGGCCGTCCTCCAGGTACATCACGCCCTGGTACTGCACCACGTGGGCGAAGAGGTCACCGAAGAAGGTCGAGTCGTCGGAGAGCAGGTTGTCGAGGCTGAGGGTCTTCTTGGTGGTCACCAGCTCGTCGAGCCGCACCTGTCTCGGCGGGACGTCGGCCCACTGCTTGGGCGTCACGAACCCATGGTCGGGGTAGGGGCGCCCGTCGCCCACGGCCTTGAAGATCACGAAGTCAGTCTAGGCGAGACAGTCGTCACTGGGTGGTGTGACCGCACGCGAACCGCCCGGAGTGTCCGGCGTTACCCGGTGTGTCCCGCGGGAGTCGTCCAGCGAAAGAGACCCGTTCGGCGTAGTGGGCGCTCACCGTCGGTGGAGGCCGACCTCGGTCGCCTTGACGGACAGCCACACGGCCGCGCCCGGGACGATCCCGAGCGCGGCGACAGAGGCCGGCGTCAGGTCGGCGAGCACCTCGGGCCGCCCTGACGTGCGCAGACGGACCCCGGCCGGGGAGGCCTCCAACGAGAGCACCCGGGCCGGCCAGACGTTGCGGGCGCTCACCCCGCGGGGTTCGTCCGTGTGCACGACGACGGCGGACGGTCGAAAGACGGCCGCGAGCGGCGTCCCGTCGGTGAGGCCGGGCCCGAGGTCGGGCGAGCCGACGAACGAGCGGCCGTCCGGCGCGCGGACCGCCCCGGCGTCGGCCGCGCCCATCACGAGGTTCACCCCCGCCAGGTCCGCGGTGAACGGGTTGCGCGGTGCGGCGAGCACGCCCGCCGTCGGGCCCGCGTCGACCAGCCGGCCGTCCACGAGCACCGCGACCCGGTCGGCGAGGACGACGGCGTCGAGCACGTCGTGCGTGACGACGATCGCCGTCGTGCCGTGCGCGCTGAGCTGGTCCCGCAGCAGGTCTCGCATCTCGGGGGCCGTGCGCACGTCGAGCGACGCCATCGGCTCGTCGAGCAGCAGGAGGTCAGGTCGGGCCGCGAGCGCGCGCGCGAGCGCGACGCGCTGCTGCTGGCCACCGGACAGGGAAGCGGGCCGTCGGTCGGCGAGGTCCGCCAGGCCGACGGCGGCGAGCCAGCGCGCCGCCTGTGCGCGCGCGGCGCGGCGCCCGACCCCGGCGGCGACGGGCCCGAACGCGATGTTGTCGGCGGCGGTCAGGTGCGGGAAGAGGAGCGGTTCCTGGCCGAGCAGGCCGACGGCGCGTTCGGCCGGCGGGACGAGGACGCCCGTCGCCGGAGCGGGCTCGCCGACCGACGTCAGCGTGCGACCGCCGACGCGCACGAAGCCGCCGTCGGGCACGAGGAGCCCCGCCAGGACGGCCAGCAGCGTGGACTTGCCCGACCCGTTCGGGCCGAGGACGGCGAGCACCTCGCCGGGCTCGACGGCGATCTCGACGTCGAGCGTGAACGTCCCCCGGGACACGACGGCGTGCGCCTCGAGGTGCGCCGTCATCGGGGGACCTCGGGGCGCCAGCCGCGCACCAGCACCAGGATGACGACGGCGACGACGACCAGCAGCAGCGAGAGCGCGACGGCGGACTCCTGCGTGACGCCGGCGCCGTTGAACGCGGTGTAGATCGCCAGCGGCATGGTGCGGGTGACCCCGGCGGCGTTGCCGGCGAACAGCGCGGTGGCGCCGAACTCGCCGAGCGCCCGCGCGAAGCACAGCACGGTGCCGGCGATCAGGCCCGGCAGCACGAGGGGGAGCGTGATCGTGCGGAACGTCAGCGCGCGGCCCGCCCCGAGGGTGGCGGCGACGGTCTCGTACCGGGTCCCGGCGGTCCGCAGCGCGCCTTCGACCGAGATGATGAGGAACGGCATGGCGACGAAGGCCTGGGCGAGCACGACCGCCGTCGTCGTGAACGGGATCCGCACGCCGAACGCAAGGTCGAGGTACCGCCCGATCAGCCCGTTCCGGCCGAGCAGGTAGAGCAGGGCGACCCCGCCCACCATCGGCGGCAGCACCAGCGGCAGGGTGACGATCGCGCGGAGCAGGTCCGCGACGCGGGGGCGGGCGCGCGCCATCACGAGCGCGAGCGGGACGCCGAGGACGAGGCACAGCGCCACGGCGGCGAGTCCCGTGCGCAGCGACAGCGCGAGCGCGTCGAGCGCCGCCGGGGAGGTGATCGCCGCGGGCACGGTGGCCCAGTCGGCGCGGACGAGCAGCGCCACTAGCGGGAGCACGAGCAGCCCGAGCCCGAGCACGGCGGGGACGACGAGCGCGCGCGGGACGGTACCCGCGGGCCGGGGACGCCCGGCAGTGCCCGCGGGCCGGGGGCGCCGGTCGCTCACGGTGTGCCGGGGGTTGCGCCGAAGCCGTGGGCCGCGAGCACGTCCTGCCCGGCGGGTGAGCGCACCAGGTCCACGAACGCGCGGGCGGCGGCCGGGTTGGCGGCGCCCGCGAGGACGGCGATCGGGTAGGAGCTCACCACCTGGTCGGAGCCCGCGAAGTCCACGCCGTCGAGCGCGCCGGCGGAGTCAGCGATGCTGCTGGCATAGACGAGCCCGGCGTCGGCCTCGCCGGCGGCGACCTTCGTGACCACGGCCGTGACGTTCTGCTCCTCGCTCGCCGGGCTGACCGAGACGCCCGCCGCGTCGAGCGCGGCCCGCGCCGCCGCGCCGCACGGGACCTCGACCGCGCAGAGCACGACCTGCAGGCCGGGACGCGTCAGGTCGGCCAGCGTCCGGACGTCGAGCGGGTTGCCTGGTGCGACCGCGATGCGCAGGGTGTTGGTGGTGAAGACGGCGAGCGTCCCCGCCGCGACGAGGTCGGCGTCGGACACGGTGGTCATGGTCCGCTCGTCCGCCGCCGCGAAGACATCCGCGGGGGCACCCTCGACCAGCTGGGTCACGAGGGTCGACGAGCCGTCGTAGGTGATCGGTCGAAGGTCGACGCCGGGCTGGAGCTCGGCGAACCGGGCCGCGAGCTCGTCGAACGCGGGCTGAAGCGAGGCTGCGGCGAGGATCGTCAGCTCGCCGGAGAGCCCGGACGTCGCGCCGGTGGCGCTGGGGGTCGTGGTGCTCGACCCGCTCGTGCACCCCGCCAGCACGGCGGTCGCGAGCACCAGGCCGACGCCGAGCCGCGCGCGGCGGGTGCGGGCCGTGCTCGCCGGAGTCGTCACGACGAGCCGTTCGGCGTCTCGATGATCACGGTGGTCGCCTTGACCACGGCGACCGCGAGCGAGCCGATCTCGAGCCCGAGCTCGCGCACGGCCTCGCTCGACATCAGCGACACGACCCGGTGCGGCCCGGCCTGGATCTCGACCTGGGCCATGACGGTGTCGGCGGTGATGGCGGTGACGAGGCCGACGAACCGGTTGCGGGCGCTGCGTCCGACGCCCGACGGGTCGTCCGGGACGTGGGCGACCTCCTTGGCGCGTGCGGCCAGGTCGGCGCCGGCGACGACGAGGCGGTCGGCGTCGTCCCGGTGGGTCGTCAGGACGCCCTGCTCGACCCAGCGCCGGACGGTGTCATCGCTGACCCCCAGCAGCCGGGCAGCCTCATTGATCCGATATTGCGGCATAGCAGGGAACTTAGCACCGCAGATGCGGCAACGGCTGGCGTCGGGCCCTCGGAGGGACCTGACGCCAGCCGTCGGCGGTGATGGTGGTGCGGGGGAGTGCCGGTCAGGCCTCGATCACGACGGGGATGATGACCGGTCCGCGCCGGCTGGTCCGCTGGAACCAGCGGCTGACCGAGCGGTCGATCAGGCGCTCGAGCTCACCGAAGTCGCGCACGCCGTCCTTGGCCGCCTTGGCGAGCGTCTCCTTGATGACGGGAGCGAGCGCGTCGAACGACTTGGCGTCGTGGACGAACCCGCGCGTGAGGAAGTCCGGCTCCTCGCTCAGGGCCCCGGTGTCGGGGTCGATGAGCACGATGATCGTGACCACGCCGTCCTCGGCGAGCGCGCGCCGGTCGCTGAGCGAGTCCTCGGTGACCGTGCCGACGGTCATGCCGTCGACGTAGATCAGGCCGGCCGGGACGCGTCCGGTGACGGACACCTTGCCGTTGACCAGGTCGATGACGAAGCCGTCCTCGGCGAGCACCGCGTTCTCCGGCGCGACGCCCGTCTGGATCGCCAGGTCGGCGTTGGCCCGCAGGTGGCGCCACTCGCCGTGGATCGGCATGACGTTGCGCGGCTTGACGATGTTGTAGCAGTACACGAGCTCGCCCGCGGCGGCGTGCCCGGAGACGTGCACCTTGGCGTTGCCCTTGTGCACGACGTTCGCGCCGAGGCGCGTGAGGCCGTTGATCACGCGGTAGATCGCGTTCTCGTTGCCGGGGATGAGCGAGCTCGCCAGCAGGACGGTGTCGCCCTCGCCGATGCGGATGACGTGGTCACCGGTGGCCATGCGCGACAGGGCGGCCATCGGCTCGCCCTGCGAACCGGTCGCGATGAGCGTGACCTTCTTGTCGGGCATGCCCTCGAGCGCCTTGAAGTCGACGACCAGGCCGCGCGGCACCTTGAGGTAGCCGAGGTCGCGGGCGATGCCCATGTTGCGGACCATCGAGCGGCCGACGAAGGCGACCTTGCGGCCGCTGGCGTGCGCCGCGTCGAGGACCTGCTGGATGCGGTGCACGTGGCTCGCGAAGCTGGACACGATGATCCGGCGCGGGGCGGTGCGGAAGACGGCCTCGATCGCGGGGCCGAGGTCCATCTCGGAGGCGACGAACCCGGGGACCTCGGCGTTGGTGGAGTCGGCCATGAACAGGTCGACGCCCTCCTCGCCGAGGCGGGCGAAAGCGCGCAGGTCGGTGATGCGCCCGTCGAGCGGGAACTGGTCCATCTTGAAGTCGCCGGTGTTGAGCACGAGGCCGGCCTTGGTCCGGACCGCGATCGCCAGGCCGTCGGGGATGGAGTGGTTGACGGCGACGAACTCGAGGTCGAACGGGCCGAACTTGCGCCGGTCGCCTTCCTTGACCTGGACGGTCGAGGGGCGGATCCGGTGCTCCTTGAGCTTGGCCTCGATGAACGCCAGGGTCAGCTCGGAGCCGACGACGGGGATGTCACCGCGCTCGCGCAGGAGGTACGGCACGCCACCGATGTGGTCCTCGTGGCCGTGCGTGAGGACGATCGCCTCGATCTTGTCCAGGCGGTCCCGGATCCAGGTGAAGTCGGGGAGGATCACGTCGACCCCGGGCTGGTGCTCCTCGGGGAAGAGCACGCCGCAGTCGATGACGAGGAGGCGTCCCTCGTGCTCGAACACGGTCATGTTCCGGCCGATCTCACCGAGGCCGCCGAGCGGGACGATGCGTAGGCCGCCCTTCGGTAGCGGCGGCGGCGCTTTCAGGTCGGACTGGTTATGGCTCATAGGTCCCCAGATTACTGGAGCGCGGCGGTCGCCCAGGTCACGCGTGGGCCCGCCCGCGAACCCGCGCGCATCCTCGCGGTGAAGTCGCTGCATCCGTGGAGCCGTCCCGCGCCGTAGTGGGGGTGTCAGATCATCCCCCGCACTGCGGGGTCTCTCAGGAGGTCCACATGCGTACCAGACTCCTCGCCGGCGCCGTCGCCGGCCTGTCGCTCGCCCTCGTCGGAGCGTTGCCTGCGGGCGCCGCGACCCCCGGCAACGCCCAGCTGTCCGTGCTGCACGGTGTGCCCGACCTCACGGTCGACGTGTATGTCAACAACAAGCTGACCCTCGACAACTTCGCCCCGGGCGACATGGCCGGCCCGCTCGACCTCGCGCCGGGGACCTACACCGTGGCGATCACGGCCGCGGACGCCGCGGACGCCAGCGCTCCCGTCATCGGTCCGATCGACCTGCCGCTCAAGGCCGACACGAACTACACCGCCGTCGCGCACCTCGACGCCGCGGGCGCGCCGACCGCGACGCTGTTCACGAACGACCTGTCGACGATGGCTGCCGGTCAGGGTCGCCTGACGGTCCGGCACGTCGCGGCCGCACCCGCGGTCGACGTCCTCGCGGGCGGCACCGCGGTGATCACCGGCCTGGTGAACCCGAAGGAGTCGATCCTGAACCTCCCGGCCGGCACCGTGTCCGCCTCGGTGGCCGCGACCGGAACCACCGCGCCGCTCATCGGTCCGGCCGACGTGAAGGTGGCGGAGGGCACGAGCACCATCGTCTACGCGTGGGGCAGCCTCGAGGCGAACAACCTCAAGCTCGCCGTCCAGACGATCGGCGGCATGGACTCCGCGCCCGCCGGGGTTCCGTCCGGTGAGCTCGGGCTCGCCAGCGACTCGTCGTCCTCGTCGGCCCCGTGGCTGATCGGAGCGGCCCTCCTGGTCGCGGCCGGTGGCGCCCTGCTCCTGGCCCGGCGCACGCCGGTCCGCGTCTCGCGCGACTAGGTAGCTCGGCTCGACCGGGGTGCGGCGCCTTCACCTCCCGCGCAGGCGCCGCACCCCTTTCCCGCGCTTGTTCCTGCTGTCCCTTCTGCCTTCGACCGGAGTCCCCATGACGCCCAGCTCGCGTCGCCGCGCCGCCCGGATCGCGCTCGCGGTCCTCGCGCTCGGCGTCGCGTCGGGCATCGTGTCCGGCTGCGGACCGGCGCAGGGGCCGACGGCGTTCAGAGCGTCGCCCGTTCCGTCGTCGTCCCCGTCGTCGCCCTCCCCGTCGCCCGCTGAGGCGGTGCCGAGCGTGCCCGTGCGCAGCGCGGACCTGGCCGATCAGACGGCGGAGGCGGTGGTCCCCCCGGTCAACGTTCGCATCCCGGCGCACGACATCGAGGTGCCCGTCGACCCCGTCGGGGTGCAGGCCGACGGGCAGATGGAGATCCCCCCGCTCGCGGAGCGCGGCGGGTGGTACCGGTTCGGCGCGGCACCTGGTCAGGTCACAGGCACTGCCGTCATCGCCGCGCACGTCGACTCGGTCGCCTCGGCCGGGAGCGGTCCGTTCGCCCGGCTGAAGGACCTAGCGCCGGGCGACGCCGTCGAGGTCACGCTCGCGGACGGCCGCCGCCAGGACTACACCGTCACGACGGTGTCCCAGGTCGCCAAACCGGACGTCCCGTGGCGCGACATCTTCGTCCGTGACGGCGCCCCGCGCCTCGTGCTCATCACGTGCGGAGGGGTGTTTCATCGCGCGGTGGGTCACTACGCGGATAACGTGATCGTGACCGCGGACCCGGTCGGTGCGTCATGATGGCGGCACACGGCGGGTCGACCGTCCTGACGCTCCGAAGGAGGACCGCCCTGACCACCCCGGGCCGCGTCACCGCACTGCGGACGCATGCCACCTGGACCGTCGACGACCTCGGCGCGGCCTTCGCTGCCGGCGACGAGCTGGCGCTCGCCGAGGCCTACCACCGGTGGTCGGCGTTCGTGCACACGCTCGCGCTGCGGGCGCTGCGGGACGTCACCGACGCGGAGGACGTCACGCAGCAGGTCTTCGTCAACGCCTGGCGCGGGCGGTCCGGGTTCAAGCCCGGGCAGTCGCCCCTGCCCGCCTGGCTCACCGGGATCACCCGGCACGCGATCGCGGACGTGCACGCCCGCCGGGCGCGGGACCGGCGCAACGAGGCCGCCGTCGTGCGCACGACCGGCCCGCCGCCGGAGCCCGAGACGACGGCGCTGGCCGAGCGGATCACGGTGGCCGACGAGCTGAACCGGCTGGGGGAGCCGCAGCGCACGATCCTGTCGCTCGCGTTCTTCGACGACCTGACGCATGACCAGATCTCGCGGCGGCTCGACCTGCCGCTCGGCACGGTGAAGAGCCACATCAGACGTAGCCTGCTGCGACTGCGCGACCGCTTGGAGGTGGATGGTGGAGCACGTTGACCCGGAGGTCCTGGCGCTGATCGCGCTGGGCGAGACCGCAGGTGACGACGCCGACCGTCGGCACCTCGACGGGTGCGCCGAGTGCGTGGCGGAGGTGTCCTCGCTCGCGGCCGTCGTCGCGACCGGGCGGTCCGTGACCGAGAGCGACGCGCTCGTCGCCCCGGCGCCGGCCGTCTGGGACCGCATTCGCGCCGAGCTGGCGCTCCCCGCGCCGGCAGCGGCCGCCACGTCGCTCGCCCCGGCCGGGCCGACGGCGTCCGCCCCGGCCGGGCCGACGGCGTCCGCCCCCGTGGTCCCGCTGCGCCGCCGGCGGGCGCCCTGGCTCGCCGCGGCGGCCGCCGCCGGTCTGGTCGTCGGCGGGGTCGGCGGCGCGTGGTGGGCCGGGGAGCGCACGGGATCGACGGCGCCCGCCGTCGTCG
Organism: Pengzhenrongella phosphoraccumulans; assembly: GCF_045689905.1. NCBI lineage: Bacteria > Bacillati > Actinomycetota > Actinomycetes > Micrococcales > Pengzhenrongella > Pengzhenrongella phosphoraccumulans. Next base: position 2,241,049 of record NZ_CP144210.1, read on the forward strand.
CCGAGGCCGCGCTCAAGCCGCTGCCCGGGTGGGACGCGAGCGGCACAGCGCTCGTGGAGAAGCAGCCCGACGGTGCCCGCGTCCTCGTCGTCACGCTCGACGGCGGGGCCGAGGCCGGTGACTTCCGTGAGGTCTGGCTGATCGACCGGGACGTCAAGCGCCTCGTGAGCCTCGGGGTCCTCGAGGGTTCGGCCGGCCGGTTCACCGTCCCCGCGGGGCTCGACCTGACCGACTTCCCCATCGTCGACGTGTCCCAGGAGCCGTTCGACGGCGTCCCGGCCCACTCCGGGGACTCGATCGTGCGGGGGACCCTCGGGGCGTGAGCCTCAGCGCTGCCAGATGCGCCCGGTGCGGGTCGCGGCCACGGTCCGGGCCGCCACGACGCCCCAGAACGCGAGCAGCAGCAGGTAGAGCGCGACCGCCAGGCCTTCGATCGCGGGCAGCTGCCAGGTGCGGCCGATCGTCAGCGTGGCCACGGTGAACGCACCGAGCGGGAAGGTGAAGGCCCACCAGCCCAGGTGGAACGGCACCGGCCCGGCGCGCAGGTAGCGCACGAGCAGGGTGATCGCGATCGCCAGCCACCACAGGCCGAAGCCCCACAGTGCGGTGCCGAGCAGCAGCGCGATCATCATCACGGTGGGCGCGGTGTCCCCGAAGGTCGCCTGGCCGACGCGGGCCAGGGCGAGAGGGGCGAGCGCCGCGACGGCGACCGGCCCCAGTGCGATCCAGAGCGTGGGCACCAGGGGAGCGGGCGGCAGGGGGTGCAGCACGAGGCGGTCGTACAGCAGCCCGAGGACGAGCAGGAACAGCAGCAGACCCAGGCCGTAGGCCGCGTAGCCGACGGCGAGGAGCAGGCGGGCGGTACCGGAACCGACGTCGGGCACCAGGGGCGCCAGGGCCATCGGGACGATGATCGTGACGACGGGCGGGATGAACCAGCCGCCGTTGACCGACGCGGCCGGCAAGGTGCCGACGAACTGCGTCATCGCGAAGGCCGCGCTGATGACCAGCGCGAGGGCGCTGCCCACGATCGCCAGGACGGCGATGACGGGGGTGATCGCGCCGGCCGGCAGCAGCGTGGGGCCGACGACGGCCGTCATCACGGCGAGCACGAGCAGCCCACCGGGGACGGTCGCGAGCATCGCGCCGAGCACCGGGTGGCGCAGGTCGGCCAGCGCCGCGTCGCGGTAGCGCAGCCAGCGCGCCGCGTAGGCGACCGCCAGGACGGCGCCGAGCGCGTAGGCGAGCACGGCGAGCGCCGACCCGAGCCCGTGCGCGAGGCTACGCAGCGCGCCCCAGTCCCCGGGGTTGTCGTACGTGGCGACCGCGAGGATGGCCGTGCCCATCACGGACGCGAACCAGCCCGGGTGCAGGTCACGCACCCGATTGCGGGAAGGGGCCGGGGCCGGGGCCGGTGCGGGGGCCGGGGCGGGGGCAGCCGGAGCCGCCGCGGGCGGCGCGGTGTCCGTCACGGCGCGAGCGGTGCGAGGAGCTCGCGCACCTGGGTGGCCGTCGGGACACGACCGGACAGCACCACCTTGTCGTCCACCACGAGTCCGGGCGTGGACATCACGCCGTAGCCCAGGATCGCGGCGTAGTCCGTGACCTTCTCGATCTTGGCGTCGATGCCCAGGTCGGCCACGGCCTGGCGGGTGACGCGTTCGAGGTTGACGCAGTTGGTGCAGCCGGGGCCGAGGATCTTGATGATCATGGTCGTCTCTCTGTTCGGTGCGGGTGGGTGGACGGGCAGTTCGGGGGAAGGGGCCGGCTCAGGCCAGGACGGCGTTGAACAGGTAGCCGACGGCGATGATGCCGGTCCCGGTGACGGCCACGAAGGCCGCGATGAGCGGCGGCTTGAGCACCCGCCGCAACAGGATGAGCTCGGGCAACGACAGCGCGACGACGGCCATCATGAACGCGAGCAGCGTGCCCATCGGCAAGCCCTTGTCGTGCAGGGCCTCGACGAGCGGCAGGATGCCGGCGGCGTTGGAGTACAGCGGGATGCCGATGAGCACCGCGATCACCACAGCGAACGGGTTGCCCGCCCCGGCGTACCGCGTGAAGAAGTCCTCGGGCGCCCAGCCGTGGATGGCCGCGCCCAGGCCGATGCCGACCAGGAGGTACGGCCAGATCTTGCGCACGATCTCGCCCACCTCCTCGATGCCCACCTGGATCCGGTCGTCCCAGGTGAGCCCGGCCGTGGAGTCGATCACCTGACCGCCCAGGCGGGTCTCGAACACGAACGGCTCGATCCACCGCTCGACCTTGAGCTTGCCCAGCACGAACCCGGCGACCACGGCGATGACGAGCCCGGCCCCGACGTACAGCAGCGTCGGGCCGATCCCGAACAGCCCGAACAGCAGCGCGATCGCGACCTCGTTGACCAGCGGGCTGGCGATGAGGAAGCTCAGCGTCACCCCGACCGGCACGCCGGCCGCGACGAACCCGATGAACGCCGGCACGGCGCTGCACGAGCAGAACGGGGTGATGACGCCGAGGCCGGCGGCCATGAGGTTGCCGACACCCTCGCGCCGACCGCCCAGCAGCGCGCGGGTGCGCTCGACGCTCATGAACGAGCGGAGCACGGTGACGAGGAAGATGATCCCGGCCAGGAGCAGCAGGATCTTGACGGAGTCGTAGGCGAAGAAGTGCACACCCGAGCCGAGCCGGCTGGCGGGATCCAGCCCGACGACGTCGAACACCACCCAGTCCCAGAACGGCAGGTTGACCGCGTAGAGCGCGAACCAGGCGGCGCCCGCGGCGCCGAGAGCCACCCAGCGACGCGTCGGCGTGGCCGGGCGGAGGCGTTCGGCGAGGCTCATGGCCGGGGGGCGGGATCGCCGTCGGGCACGGGGAGGAGCAGGGGCACGGGCAGGGCCGCGCAGATCCGGGCGCGCGCGTCGGGGGCCAGCGCGTAGTCCACCCAGCGCCCGCGGCGCGAGGTCACGACGAGCCCGGCCTCGCGCAGCACGCGCAGGTGGTAGCTCAGCAGGTTCGCGGCGATCGGGACGTGGGACTGCAGGTCGCAGACGCAGTGCGTGCCGTCCGCGAGGCGCGCCAGCACGCCCCACCGGATCGGGTCGGCCACGGCCTGGAGCAGCGCGATGCTCGCCGCGGACCGTTGGAACGCCCGGTCGGCGTCGCGATCGCTTCCCACTTCAATCTCAATTGCTTCGACCATGATTGAAACGTAGGACGGTCCGGCGGGTGCGGCGAGGGACCGAGGTCCCGTGAATGCGGGACTCTGGTCCGGGTCACCAGTGGCCGCGGTGCACGACCTCGTCGAACGGGCGTCGGTTCAGCCGATCGATGACCGCCAAGGGCTTGTCTGCCGGATAGCCGACGGACAGGACGTATGCGAGGAACCGTCCCTCGGGCAGACCCAGGACGGCCCTGGCCTGGTCCTGATCGGCGGCCGCCGCGTGCCCGGTCCCGATCCCCAGGTCGGCGGCGGCGACCATCATCGCGTACGTCGCCTGGCCCAGATCGAACTGCAGCAGGGCCGACTGCCGGTCGTCCTGGGGTAGCGGCGCGACGACGGCGATCGCCGCCGCGGCCCGCGCGACGTGGCCGGCGCCCTGCCACACCTTCGCCAGCTCGACCAGCTGGGCCCGGTCGGTCACCAGGACGAAGTCCCACGGCTGCCAGTTGCTCGCCGACGGCGCGCGGCGCCCCGCCTCGAGGATCCGGTCGAGCGCCTCCGCCGGGACCGGCTGGTCCGTGAACTGCCGTACGTTGCGTCGCGCCCGCAGCGCGTCCCAGGTTTCCATGCCCCTCATCGTGGCCTCGACCGCAGGTCGCCGCCATGGCACGCGCCGGCACTCGTGGTCGACGGCGGGCTCGCCCGGCGAGCGAGGGACGTTCCCGCGGGAACGCCTACCCCCGGGAGAGGCCGGCGAAGGCTCGAACGTGAGCCGCCGTCCCGGTCAGCGGACGCCCGTGGCCGCCGGCCAGCACGGTCGGCTCGAGCCGGGCGAGGGCGTCGATCGACTCCCGGGCTGCGCGCCGGCTCCACGTCGTGTACCAGGGCGGGCCGGACAGGCCCGGTCGCTGCAGCAGGAGGCCCGACCAGGAGTTGACCCGCAAGGTCAGCAGGGCGTCACCCGTGATCAGGACGCGATCTCGGCGCCGCAGGACGGAGATGTGCCCCGGGGTGTGGCCCGGGGTGGGGACGCAGTCCCAGTCCGGCAGACCCGGGACGCCGTCGGCCGGGTCGAAGGTGCGCGCGACCTCGCCCAGGCTGGCCCGGGCGAGCACGGCCGCGCGCCGTCGTGCACCCAGCGCGCGCAGCAGCGGCAGGACGACGAACCGATCGAGCGGGCCGGCACAGGCCTGCATCGCGGCGAAGTCGCCGGTGGCGATCGGCAGCTCGGCCGGGTGCAGGTAGACCGCGCAGCCCCAGGCGCGCGCGAGGTGCAGGGCCGCTCCGGCGTGGTCGGGATGGCAGTGGGTCAGCACGATGGCGGCTGGGCTCGCCCCGGCGCCGAGCAGGACGTCGACCGCACGCTCGATCCGCGCGCCGTCGGCCGCCCAGCCGGTGTCGACCAGGACCCAGGATGCGCCCGAGCGCACGAGGTAGACGCAGGTCTGCGCCCGGCCCCACGGCCCGAGGCAGAACACGTCCGGCGCGATCTCCCACGCGGTGGTGCCCGGTCCCTGCGGAGTTCGAGTCGACGACGATCCGCTCATCTCCCCGACGATCCTCCCTCGCGCCCGGATCCGGGCATCGGTCAGATCCGGCCGACCAGTTCGCCGTGCGACCCGTCGCGGGCGAGCACCGGGATCACAGCGAGCGGTGCCTCGACGACGACGACGCGCCCGCCCTCCAGGACCTCCCCGGTGTGCAGGAGCGTCCAGGTGGCGCCGGCAGGCAGGTACACCTCGCGCGAGGTGGCCCCGGCGACGACGACGGGGGCGACGAGGAGGTCGGGCCCATACATGTACTGGTCGGCGAGGTCCCAGCAGGCGGCCTGCGCCGGGAACTCGTGGAACATGCCGCGCATGATCGGCTGTCCCGACTCGTGGGCCTGCACCATCAGCTCGCGGGTGTACGGGCGCATGGCCTCGCGCAGGTGCACGTACGCGGCCAGGATCTCGTAGACGTCCTCGCCGAAGCTCCACAGCTCGTTGCCGCCGCCGCTCGCCAGCCGGGGCGAACCGTCCTGGGCGCTGACGGGCTCGGTCGGCTTGCGATCACCGTGCAGCCGCATCACCGGGCAGAACGTGCCGAACTGGAACCACCGCACCAGCAGCTCGTGGAACGCCGGGTCGCGGAGGTCGCCGTCGTGGAAGCCGCCGATGTCGGTGGTGAACCAGGGGATCCCGGCCACGCCCATGTGGATGCCGGCGGTGATCTGGCGGCGGTAGTCCTCGAAGGTCGAGTGGATGTCGCCGGACCACACGAGCGCGCCGTACCGCTGGCTCCCGGCCCACGCGCACCGGACCAGGTTGACGATCTCCTCCTGGCCGGCCGCGCGCAGCCCGTCGTAGAACGCGCGCGCGAACAGCTGGGGGTAGAGGTTGCCGATCTGCGCGTTGGTGCCCAGGTGGTAGCGGAAGTTGTCGAAGTCGTAGACGCCGTACTCGGGCTCGGCCTCGTCGAGCCAGAAGGTCTTGATCCCGTAGGCGAGGTAGTTCTTGCGGCACAGGTCCCAGACGAACGCCCGGGTGGCGGGGTTGGTCGGGTCGAGGAACACGCTCGGTCCCTCGAACTGCATCTGCACATCGATGCCGCGCTCGGAGTGCACGAGCAGGTTGTTCTTCTTCATGGCGTCGAAGTTCTCGGACCTCGTCGAGATCTGCGGCCAGACCGAGACCATGAGCTCGACGCCGAGGTCGTGGAGCTCGTCGGTCATCGCCTGCGGGTCGGGCCAGAACTCGGAGTCGAAGCGGAAGTCGCCCATCTGGGGCCAGTGGAAGAAGTCCGCCACGATCACGTCCAGCGGCAGGCCGCGGCGCTTGTGCTCACGGGCCACCTCGAGCAGCTGCTCCTGGTTCCAGTAGCGCAGCTTGCACTGCCAGAAGCCGAGGCCGTGCTCCGGCATCATCGGCGCGTGGCCGGTCGCGTCGGCGTACGACGACGCGATCTCGGCCGGGGTGTCGCCCGCGGTCACCCAGTAGTCGAGCTGCTTGGACGACTCGGCGAACCACTCGGTGCGGTTGAGCGAGAAGGTGGCCCGCCCGATCGCCGGGTTGTGCCACAGGAACCCGTACCCCGCGCTGGACATCACGAACGGGATGCTGGCCTGGGAGTTGCGGTGCGCGAGCTCGAACGTGCTGCCCTTGATGTCGAGGATGTGCTGCTGGTACTGGCCCATCCCGTAGAGCTTCTCGGTGGCGTCGGATTCGAACGCCGCGGTGATCCGGAAGTCGCCGCCGAGGTGCGGCTGCAGGTCGCGCGCCTTGAGGTGGAGCGAGCCGCCGGCGTCGAGCTCCTTGAGCAGCAGGGTGCCGTGGCGGTCGAAGAAGCTCAGCGCGCACCGGTTGACCTGGAATCCCAGCGGGTCCGAGTGGAACGACCGGGCGGTCAGCACGACCGTGAGCCGGCCGTTGGTCAGGCGGGCGACCTCGCCGTCGACGTCGATCGTGACCGGGCAGGCGGGCTGCGGCAGCAGGGCGTAGTCGGTTCCCAGCACGTCAGCCATCACGGCGGACCGCACGCGCACGCTGTGGGCGCCCCACGGCTCGACGACCACCGTCTCGCCGTCGCCGCGCCAGAGGAGCCGGGAGCCGTCGATCTCGAAGATGTCGGTCGTCATTCCGCTGCCTGTCCGTTGGTGGGGGTGCACGGGAGAAACACACGCATGGTCGAGGGTCCTCGCTCCGCCCACGAGTGGTACGGCACGAGCCGCACGTCGATCGCGGCGGTCCCCGTGGCCGGGGAGGGGGCGGTCCGGTAGGGCGCGCCAGGTGAGCCCTCGGCGTCGCCCGGGACGATGATCGCATGCACGACGGCGCCTGGGTCGGCGTCGGTCGGGAGGATCGAGGGATCCAGGCGGAGGTCCGCCAGGGAGACGTCAGCCGGCAGGTCGGTCGACTCCAGGCACAGCACGACCGGGCCGCGTTCGACGGCGACGCAGCCGCGGACCGCATCGATGCGCCCGTCCGGCCAGGTGAACCGCGCCGCGACCCGCAGCTCGAGCCGCAGCATCTCGCCGGGCCGGAGCGAACGGTGCACCTCCACGAAGCCGGGGGCGGCCGGCGTGCGGTGCCCGCTCTCGACGAGCACGGCCCCCGTCGCCCAGGACGGCACGCGCAGTCGCAGTCGCACGGGGCGGCTCGGTGCCGCCACGACGCGGACGACGACGACGCCCGACGTCGGGTAGTCCGTGTCGAGCTCGAGGGCGAGCAGGTCGCCGTCGGGCAGGGTCAGCCGCAGCCTGCTGGGGGCGTACTGCAGCAGGCTGACCGTGCCGTCGTCGTCTACGGCGCCGGCATACAGCTGCCAGGTCGCCAGGGTGCGGGCGATGTTCGTCGGGCAGCACGAGACGTCGAACCAGGGAGCCCTCGCCGCGCCCTCGGCGCGGGGGTTGACGACGTCCTGGGCGGTGGGCTCGCCGGCGACGCGCTGCTGCAGCGGGTTCGCGTAGAAGAAGGCCTGCCCGTCGGGGCTCGGCGACGTCGCGATGACGTTGAAGAACGTGCGCTCCATCAGGTCCGCGTAGCGCACGTCGCCGGTGGCGAGATACAGGCGCCAGGACACCATGTTCGACGCGATCCCGGCGCAGGTCTCGCAGTAGGCACGGTCGGGCGGCAGCTCCCAGTCCTCGCCGAACCCCTCGTCCTGGTGCCGCGAGCCCATGCCCCCGGTGATGTATGTGCGTCGCGTCACCGACGCCGTCCACTGTTTCTCGAGGACCTCCAGGAGTTCGCGGTCGTCGGCGTCGACCGCGACGTCGACCGCGGCGGCAGTCAGGTAGAGCGCGCGCACCGCGTGGCCGCGCCACACCGTGGCCTCCCGGACGGGGAGGTCGTCCTGGAAGTAGGACGCGGACAGGAGCGGGAGCGCGTCGAGCAGACCCCGGCCCCGGCGCTCGACGAACAGGCGGGCCTGGGCGCCGTACCGCGGCTCGTCCAGGGCGCGGCCCAGCTCCGCCAGGCCGAGCTCGATCTCGGGATGCCCGCAGATCGCGACCCGCCCGGACGGCCCGAACTCGCGGCAGACGTGGTCCGCGGCGCGACGTGCGACGTCGACCAGGTCGTCGACCCCGGTCGTCCGCAGGCGAGCGACCGCCGCCTGGAGCAGGTGCCCCACGCAGTAGAGCTCGTGCCCCATCTCGAGGTCGGAGTACCGCCCCTTCTGGCCGACGTGACCGAAGAAGGTGTTGAGGTACCCGTCGGCGTCCTGCGCGCGCGCGATGCGAGCGGTGAGCGCGAGCAGCCGCTGCTCGGTGCGTGGGTCGCGGGTGCGGCCGACGTCCCAGGCCAGCGCCTCCATGAGCTTGTAGACCTCGGAGTCGGAGAACTGCCAGCCGGGCCGGCCGGATCCGGTGGTGCCCTCCGCGACCCGATCGAAGTTGGCCAACCAGCCGAGCTCGTCCATCCAGCGCTCGCAGTGGGCGAGCGTGGCGGCGGTGTTGGTCTCCTGCCGCTGGGCCCAGAAGCCGCCCGTCAGGGAGATCTCCGCGATGCCGAGGCCGCGGCGGTGGCCCTGGGTGGGGACGACGGGCCGCCCGCCGGTCAGGTCGCTGCCCGCAGCAGGGGGAGCCTGCGATGCGGCGGCGGCGGTGTGGGTGATCGTCATGGGCGTTCCTTGCTCCAGAAGACGGACGGGTCGACATGGCCGGTCGGGCTGTCTCAGTCCTTGACGGCTCCGGCGGTGACCCCGGCGGCGACGTAGCGCTGCGCGATCACGAGCAGGACCGCGGCGGGGACGGACGCGACCGTCGCCGTCGCCATGATCGAGTTCCACTCGGTGGTGTTGTTGCCGATGTACTTGTAGATCCCCAGGGTGATCGGGATCAGGTCGCCGTTCCGGTTCAGCGTCGAGGCGAAGATGAAGTCCGACCACGCCCACAGGAACGCGAAAAGCGAGACGGTCAGGAGCGAGTTGCGGCTGATGGGGAGCACGATCGACCGGAAGGTGCGCCACGGTCCGGCGCCGTCGATCGTCGCGGCCTGCAGCAGCTCGCGCTGGATGCCCGCCATGAAGGTCGTGAGCAGCAGGACGCCGAACGGGACCGCGACCGTCGAGTCGGCGATGATCAGGCCACCGATGCTGTTGAGCCAGCCGAGCTTGATGTACATGGAGTAGAAGCCCATGGCCATGATCACGCCGGGGATCATCTGGGCGACGAGCAGGATGAAGTTCAACGTGCCGGCGCCGCGCAGGTGCAGCTGGGACAGCGCGTAGGCCGCCGGGGCCGCGATGACCAGGGTCAGCGCGACCGTGCCCAGCGCGATCAGCAGGCTGGTCGCGAGGTTGGGGAGCTGCTGGCTGAACACGGCGCTGTAGCCGTCGAGCGTGGCGTCCCACGGGAACCAGTGCGGGGGATCGGCGCGCATGTCGGACGTCTTGGTCAGCGAGACGTTGATCATCCAGTACACGGGGAACAGCATCAGCGCGGTGAACAGCACGCCGAGCGCGGTCTTCCACCACTCGCGGCGGCCGGTCATGACTCCTCCATCTGACGCTGCATGCGCAGGTACACGAATCCGAACACCAGGGCGATGAGGATCAGCAGGTTGCCGACCGCGGCGGCGGGCGAGAAGTCGGGTTGGCCGGTGCCGAAGGCCTCGCGGTAGGACCAGATCGCCAACGTGGTCGAGGCATCGCCGGGGCCACCGGTGGTCATGATCCAGATGACGTCGACGACCTTCAGCGTGTAGATCAGGCCGAGCAGGATCGTGATCCCCGAGACGGGCCGGAGCAACGGGAAGGTGATGAGGCGGAACTTCTGCCACCCCGACGCACCGTCCAGCGCGGCCGCCTCGTAGACGTCCACGGGGATGTTCTGCAGCCCGGAGTAGAGGATCACGAGGTTGAACGGGATCCCGAGCCAGATGTTGGCGAGGATCACGGACATCAGTGCGGTGTCGGGCGAGGTCAGCCAGTTGATCTGCCCGATGTGGAAGGCGCCCAGCACCGAGTTGACGATGCCGCTGTCGCTGTTGAGCATCCAGGACCACGTCGAGGCGGACACGATCATGGGCAGCAGCCACGGCACGAGGAACATCCCGCGCAGCAGCCCGTTGAGCCGGAAGTTCTGCCGGAAGAAGACCGCCAGCGCGAGGCCGATGGAGTACTGGAACACGATGGAGACGGCCACGAACAGCGCCGTGTTGACCAGCGCCTTGGTGAACGTGTCGGAATGCACGACGTCCACGTAGTTGGCGAGGCCCACGAACTCCGCGTTGCCCTGGACGAACGCGCGCGTGGTGTAGTCGTGCAGGCTGAGCTCGATGTTGCGGTACAGCGGGAGGGCGTAGAAGGCCACGAGGTACGCCAGGAGCGGCGCGGCGAAGCCGACGGCCGCCCAGCGCGTCCTGCGCGTCTGACGGGAGCTGGTCCCGGCGCGCAGGCCGCGCTTCGGGGGAGCGGACGGCGTGGCCGCCGCTCCCCCGAGGTGCGAGGCGTCCCCGACCGTCATGGTCTGGGTCGTGTTCATGAGTGCATGTCCTCGTCTTAGGCGGGTCGAGCTGGGGTCAGCTGAGCGCGCTCTTGGCCGCCTTCTGGGCCTTCGTCAGCGCGTCGGCCGGGGAGGACGAACCGCTCAGGGCCTCCTGGACCGCGGTCCAGAGCTGCTCGGAGATCTTCGGGTAGTCCGTGCCGAGGTCGTCGGAGGTGCGACCCTTCGCTGCCGCGACGGCGTCGACCCAGGTCGCGAGCTCGGGGTGCTCGGCGAGGATCTGTGCCTGACCGGCCGCCGTCGGCGGGATGTAGTACGCGAAGGTATTGCCCGTCTCCACGAACCCCTCGGTCGTGGTCATGCACTCGACGATCTTCGTGGTGGTCGCGTACCGGCTGTCGTCCTTCTGGACCGGCGTGGTGATGAACTCGCCCCCGGTCGGGGCGGGGGCCGCGCCGCCGTCCTTGGCGGGGATCGTGATGACGCCGGTGGCGAAGCCCGCCTTCGCGGCGGAGTTGATCTGCCACGTGCCGTTGACTCCGAAGCCGAAGTCGCCGGTGAGGAACTCCTCCCAGGTGGTGTTCTGGGAGTTGCTGATCACCGAGTTCGGCGCGAGGCCTGCCTTGACCCAGTCGGTCCACAGCTGCAGCGCGGAGACGGCCTCGGGGGAGTCGAGCTGGGTCAGGTCGGCGCCCGCGCCCCAGAACCAGGGCAGGAACTGGAACGAGCCCTCCTCGGTCCCGATGCCCGCGAAGGTGATGCCCTTCTTGCCCGCCGCGGTGACCTTCTGCAGGGCGGCGGTGAGGTCGGCCCAGTTGGAGATCGAGGCCGGGTCGACGCCGGCGGCGTCGAGCACGTCCTTGTTGTAGTAGATGGCGAGCGTGTTGGCGCCGATGGGGACCCCGTACGTCTTGCCGTCGAGCTGACCGGCAGCGATGAGGTTGGCGTCGATGCCCGACACGTCGAGGCCGAGCTCGTCGGTCGTGGTCAGCATCCCGGTGTCCGACAAGGTCGAGACCGCGGGGTTGTCCAGCAGGATGATGTCCGGCGAGGTCCCCTCCTGCGCGGACAGCAGCGCCTGGTTGGTCAGGGCGGTGGTGTCGTACGCGGTGCGCTCGACCGTCACGCCGGCGTCGGTGCCGCAGGCCGCGACGCGCTTGCCCCAGTCGGAGGTCTCGTCGTGCTGGGGGTACGGGTCCCACCAGGTGTAGGTCCCGCCCCCTGCGGTCGCGTCGCCCCCCGTCGTCCCGGACGATTCCGAGGAGCAGCCGGTCAGGCCAGCGGCCGCCACGGAGAGCACCCCGAAGAGGCCGATGGCACGAAAGGTCGTCGACTTGTTCATCACGTAATTCCTCCTTGAATACGGTGGGTGAAACGGCACAGGAATGAGGACAGACCTGTGGTGTGGAGCGGGGTTCTCGCGCGGCGCGGCCGGCGAGCGGGCGGGTCAGGCCGAGCGGGCCGGTGCGGTGCTTCCGCGCTCGACGAGCTCGGGTGGGATGAAGCGCACGACATGCGGTTCGCGCAGGTTCGGGTTCTCGATCCGTCGCACGACCTGGCGCACGGCCATCTGGCCCAGGCGATCCGGTGCGCTGTCGATCGAGGAGTACGGCAGCGAGAACGTGCGCGCGAACTCGTCGGAGTACCTGCCGATGACCGACAGGTCGGTCGGAACCGAGAGCCCGCGGGCCTGCAGGACGGCGGGCAGGGCGACCGCGGCGGCCTCGTTGTGCACGAGCAGCCCGGTAGCCGTGGGGAAGGTGTCGAGCACCTCGTTGAGCGATCGGCCGACCGCGGGCTGCTGGGCCTCGCCGTACACGGCGTGCAGCGCGACTCCGCGGACCGCTGCCTGGGCGAGCGCCGCGTCACGCAGGCGCCAGACGTACGCGCCGCCACGCGTGACCACGTGCTCGGGCTGCGAGACGAGGACGAGCTCGCGATGCCCCAGATCGGCGAGGCGGTCCACCATCACCCGCCCGGCCTCGGCGAAGTCGAGGTCGAACACGTCGAGATCGGTGCAGTCCCCGGGCAGGCCCACCAGCGCGCTCGGCTGGGCGGCGGTGCGCAGGACGGGGAGCCGGAGGTCGTTGTCCGCGACGTTCAGCAGGACGACGCCGTCGACCATCCGGGAGTCGGTGATCCGCTCCAGAGCCCGGGCGCCGTCCGGGTCGGTGACCATGAGGATGTCGTAGCCGAGCTCGCGGGCGACGTTGGAGATGCCGAGCATGTACTGCAGCATCGCGGGGGCGAACTCGTCCTCGAGGAACTGCACGAGCAGACCGAGGACGTGGGTCTGCGAGGTCGCGAGCGCGCGGGCCCCGGCGTTGGGGGTGTAGCCGAGCTCGCGGACCGCCTCGTCCACCCGTGCGCGCACCTCGAGCGAGATCGCGCGCTTGCCGGACAGGGCGTACGAGGCCGTGCTTCGCGACACGCCTGCGACCCGGGCTACATCACCGATCGTTGCCATCACCGCTCCTGTTCATCGTCGAACCGGTTCGAAGGCTACGCCTGTCTCAGGCGCGCACGCAAGCCTGGTTGGACCCAGGAACGATCGAATCGGTTCGACGACGCCCCGTCCTACCGGGCCGGCTGATGGTCGGTCTGGTGGTCGGCGTCGGCCGCAGAGGCGTGTGCCGCGTCGATGATCGCCACCGAGATCAGGGTGACCCCCAGGTCGCGGATCTTGGTGAGCAGCCCGTGCAGCTCGGCCTGGTCGGCGACGAGCCCGGACAGGCTGGTGGTCCCGTCGTCGTCATGGGTGAGCGTCAGGTCGCCGAACCAGGCCGACCAGTGCTGGTCGAGGTGCCCGGCGACCTGCAGCCGGTAGCCGGCGGGTGCCGGTCGATGGGGGGATCGGGTCATGAGGACCTGACTTTCGCGCTCGCCCTGGCGGTGCGGCTGCTGGCTCGGGCGCCGGCGGTGCGGGCGCCTCGGCTTCGGGGGCTGCGGCGCCGCCGGATGACGTACTCGGCGACGGCGAGGTTGATGATCCAGCCCGCGCCCAGGCCCAGGTCGGTGCTGAGCGCGCTCGTGCCGAAGAGCGCGTGCGCGAAGCCCAGGGTGAACGTCTGGGTTCCGGCGCCGAGGGCGAGGGCGTAGGCGCGGATCATCCACGCCTGGTGGCGGGCGACGTCGCCCTGCCGGATCGCGGCGAAGCCGAGGACGATGCAGGACGCCATCGCGGACCCGAACGCGAGGCGGAACACGAAGGCCAGCTCGCCGGTGCCGGGCTGTCGGTCGTAGAACAGGGTCATCCACAGCCCCGAGAGCGCGACCGCCAGGCCCAGCACCACCACGACGCGTCCGGTCATCCGGTGCCAGCCGGGCCGACGACGTCGGAACCCGGCGGAGAACTGGAAGGCGCCGAGGACGGCGTACCCGATGGCGCCGATGACGTGGAAGAACACGGGCACGGGTGACTCCGTCATGCGCAGGTTGGCGGGCAGGAGGAGCGGGCCGCCGGACAGCTCGACCAGGCGCAGCGAGCCGGCGATGGAGGGGATCAGGACGAGGGCGACCAGCGCGAACGGCACCCACCCGATCGACCGAGTCGACCGGGTGGGGCGAGCCGCCGGGTGGACGGTCACTTGGCGCCAGCCGGGTTGAGTCGCGAGCCCGCAGCGGCCGGCAGGGATCCGGCGACCGGGGAGCCGGCGACGGAGGTGCGCTGGTCGCGCCACAACGAGTAGCCGAGGCCGACCAGGGCGACGCCGGTGGGGATGGCGAAGAGCCGGAAGTTGACGTCGGGCAGCAGGGAGATCGCGACGGTGGCGACGGCACCGAGCGAGAGGAGCGCGGCGGCCCACCGGGCGAGGACGCGGGCACGGAACATCGCGATGCCGAAGAGGAAGCCACCGGCCAGGTAGCAGACGCCCTGGATCATGCTGAGCTGCTGGAACAGGCCGAGGTCGCCGACGGCCTTGCCTCCCGGAACGGCCACCGCCAAGACGTCGGTGACGTAGCCGGGGGACGTGGCGGCGATGGAGGGGATGACGACCGCACCGATGATCTCGGTGCTGAGCATGACCAGGAACCCGGTGGCGAGCACGAGGTACCCGATCAGGCCGAGGATGCCGCTCCGCGTCACCTGACGCAGGTACATGCCGGTGATCCCGGCGAGGGAGAAGACCGCGAAGAACATCTTCATCGTCTGGCGGACCTTCCACTCGGTCGTGGAGATGAAGTCGAGGTCCAGGTGGGGGTGGTTGATCTGGACGCCGATGTACAGCAGGCCCCCGACGACGGCGGCAACGCCGGCCGCCCGGGTGAGGGTGGTGGTCGTGATGGTCATGTCCGGCTCCGTGGTGTCTGGGTGGTGTGCGGCCTGCGCCGCGGGATGCCTTGACGGTAAGGACGGGGGTGGTGACCAGACATCACCACATGATGTGAACCGTCTGGTGAGAACCGTGGTGAGAACCGTGTGGTGAGAGCAGCGCGGTGAGAGCCGACGTCGGTCCGGCTACAGCAGCCCGCGCTCGCGGGCACGGGCGACCGCGGCCCGGCGGCTGGTGACCTCGAGCTTGGTGAAGATCCGCTTGGTGTGGCTGCGCAGCGTGTTGAGCGTGACGAACAGCTCGCGGGCGATCTCCGGCCCGGTCAGCTCGCTGTCGAGCAGCCTCAGCACCTGCAGCTCCCGCTCGCTCAACGGCTCGTTCAACGGCTCGCTCGGCTCGCTCGCCAGCTCGATCGACCGCCCCGCCGACGACGACGTCGGCTGCCCCGTCAGCTCGCCCAGCGGTGCGCCCTCGTCCAGGAACAGGCGCACGTAGCCGTCGGGCTCGGGCGTCTGGGCCCGGGCGTCCGCGAGGGTCTGCCGGGCCTGCGCCCGATGACCCTGCGCGTCCTGCACCAGGGCGAGGAGCAGCTGGATCTCGACGAGGCTCCCGCCGCGCCCGGAGGTCTCGGCGGCGGCGTGCAGGCGCGCCAGCAGGTCCGCCGCCTGGTCGAGCGTGGCGGGGTCGGCGTGGACCCGGTGCTGCGCGAGGATCAGCCGGATCAGCGTGAGGTGGTCGAACTCGCTCAGGTACTCGGCCTCGTCGGTGGCGGCCACGCCGCGTTCGCGGGCCCAGCGCGCCGCCTGGGCCAGGTGACCGTGGGAGATCCAGACGCGGGCCCTGATCGCCGCGATGGGGCGCACCGCGGGGAAGAACCCGGGCAGGTAGAGCTCCTCCGCCGTGTCCAGGTGGGCGATGGCCGCCGGCAGGTCACCCTCGGCGGAGGCGACCCGGCCCCGGGCGACGAACCACCGGTAGCGGCTCTCGGTCATCCCCGCGGCCTCACCGAGCGCGGCGGCGCTGTCGAGGTGTCGCGTGGCGGCCTCGAGGTCGTCGATCTCGTAGTCCAGCTCGCTGAGGCCCACGAGCAGGTCGGGGGTCGCCTTGGCGGCGCGCTCACCCAGCTCCGTCGCGGTCCGCAGGACGCGCTCATAGAGGCGGCGCGCCGTGCTCGGGCGGCCCGCCGCGAGCCACATGTCCGCGAGCACCACGGTGCTGCTCAGCTCGTCGACGAGGTTGCCGGCCGCGTGCAGGCTGGTCACCGCCTGGCTGAAGGTCCCCACGGCGCCCGACACGTCGCCCTGCGCCCACGCGACCATGCCGAGGAACCCGGCCGCGCTGCCGCGCGAGAGATGGTCGTCGGGGCCGGACAGGCCGAGCGCTCTCCGGGCGTGCTCCGCCGTGGAAACGAGATCGCCCTGGGCCTGCGCGAGCGAGGCACGGTAGACGGCGATCGTCGCCGGCAGCCTGCGCAGCTCGTCGGTGTCCGCCCAGGGAGCCGAACCGTCCGGCGCGGCGGCCAGGGCGCGCTCGGCGTCGTCGAGCCGGGGCTCGAGTGCGTCGACGTCGCCGGAGACCAGGAGCATCCAGCCGTAGAAGACGCTCAGCACGGGGCTGCGACGGACGGCGTCGTCGGGCAGGAGCCTGAGCCAGGCAAGCAGCATCGCCTCCTGGCGGTGGCGGCGGATCGCCGGCACCGCCAGCTCCATGAGGTAGACCGCGCGGTCGACATCCCGCGCGGCCAGGGCGTGCCGGACCGCCTCCTCGACCGAGTCGTGCTCCTCGTACCAGCGGCTCGCGCGCTGGTGGAGCTGCGGCACGAGCTCCGGCTGCTCCGCGAGCAGGCGCGCCCGGAGCACGTCGGCGAACAGGTGGTGGTACCGGAACCAGGTCCGCTGGTCGTCCAGCGTGACGAGGAAGAGGTTGGCCCGCTCCAGGGACAGGAGCATCTGGGTGCTGTCGTCGCGGCCGACGACGGCGTCGCAGAGCGGCCCCGTGAGCCGGTCGAGCACGGCGGAGCGCAGCAGGAACTCGCGCACGGGCTCGCTCTGGTGCGTGAGCACCTCCTCGACGAGGTAGTCGACGAGGTAGCGGTCGTTCCCGGCGAACCGGGCGATGAACCCGCTGACGTCCTCACGTCCCTGCAGCGAGAGAGCGGCGAGCTGCAGCGCGGCGATCCACCCCTCGGTGCGCTCCTCGAGCACCTCCACGTCACCGGCCGTGAGGTGCAGCTCGGTGGCCTCGTTGAGGTACGCCGCCGCCTCGTCGGAGGTGAACCGCAGGTCGGCCGCCCGGATCTCGACCAGCTCGCCGCGCCCCCGCCAGCGAGCCAGGGGCAGGTCCGGGTCCGCGCGGGTGCTGAGCACGACGTGGACCTGGGGCGGGAGGTGCTGCAGCAGGAAGGCCACGCCCTGGCCGACGTCGTGGTCGTCCACCAGGTGGTAGTCGTCGAGGACCAGCCACACCTCGTTCGGCGCGGCGGCCAGGTCGTTGACCAGCGCGGTGAGCACGAGCTCGGTCGGCAGGGGGGTGGTGAGCAGGAGCTCCAGCGCCGTCGAGCCGACGCCGGGCACGGCGCCCTGGAGCGCGGTCACGACGTAGGTCCAGAAGGTCGCGGGCTCGTTGTCCGCCGGGTCCAGCGAGAGCCACGCCACGGCACGTTCCACGCCGGCGGACTCGTGCAGCCAGTCCGCGAGGAGCGTCGTCTTGCCGAATCCCGCCGGGGCGGACACCAGCGTGAGCCTCGAGCCCGCGCCGAGCCGCATCCGGTCCAGGAGCCGGGGCCGTGCCACCAGGCCGCGTCGCAGCTGCGGGACGTGCAGCTTCGTGGCAATCAAGGGACCCGCCACACCATCCCCCTTTCCATTCCCGGGAGTCGAAACCGCGTCGAAACCGCGTCGTGGCGCGTGCCGCGGCTCACGCTACCGGGCGGGCACCACCCCGGACGGGACCACGCCCCGGGAGCGCACCGAGCGGGTCCCGTCCGGGTCGATCTGCACGGTCGTCACGCTGGCGTTGGCCAGGGGTTCGAAGGGCTCGGGGGCCACCATCGCGAGGTACGCCAGCAGGGTCACCCCGTGGCTGACGACGAGCACCGACCCGCCGTCCGGGTGGGCCCGCACGATCGCGTCGAACGCACCGGCGACCCGGGCGAGGTACACCCCGACGGGCTCGCCGCCGGGCAGCCCGGGGAACGTCCCGTCGAGGATCCCGCGGAACAGGACGGTGGGGTCGACCTGGCCGAAGAGCTCGGCCTCGGGGCGGGCCTCGAACTCGCCGAAGTTGAACTCCCGCAGGCCGGGGTCGCACATGAGGGCGGTCGTGGGGTGGTGCGCCAGGATGGCCGACGCCGTGGCCACCGTGCGCCCGGCCGGGCTGGCGTACGCCCCGGCGAGGTCCAGCGTCCGCAGGTGCTCGGCCGTGGTCTGCACGCCGACCAGGCCTTCGGCGGTCAGCGGCGAGTCGCACCAGCCCTGCAGCCGTCCGGCGACGTTGTACTCGGTACGCCCGTGCCGCACCAGATGCAACGTGAGGGGCGCGCGGGGGAGGGCGGGTTCTCGGGCATGTGGCCCGATGGTACGCACCCGCGTGATCCGGCCCCGTGGCGGGCCCGATCGTCACGGGCGTGCATGCTGTGGCGATGCTTGACGACTTCGACGAGGTGCTCGTGCGCGCCCGGGTCGGCTCGGCGGAGGCGTTCACGTTGCTCTACGAGGACCTGGTGCGGCCAGTCGCGGCGTACCTCCGCGGCCGTGGGGTGGGCGACGTCGAGGACGTGACGAGCGAGGTCTTCGTGGCGGTCCTCACCGGGGTGAGCGGGTTCGACGGCGACCAGGCGCACTTCCGGTCGTGGGTGTTCACCATCGCGCACCGGCGCGTGGTGGACGGGTGGCGGCGTACGGGCAGGCGTCCCGCCCAGGTGCCGTACGAGCCGCAGGACGACCCCCGCACGGCGTCAAGCGCCGAGAGCGACGCGCTCGACTCCCTCGGTGAAGAGCGGGTTCAGGAGCTGCTCGGCGACCTGTCGCCGGATCAGCGGGACGTGCTCGTGCTGCGCATCGTCGGCGACCTGACCGTCGAGCAGGTCGGCGAGGTCGTCGGCAAGAAGCCGGGTGCGGTCAAGGCCCTCCAGCGCCGTGGGCTGGCCACGCTGCGCCGAAACCTGTCCGTCGAGGGAGTACCCCTATGAGCCCCTTCGACGATGACCACGACATGAGGGCCCTCGACGACACCGACGAGCTGCTGCTCACCGGTCAGGACGTGCCGCCGGCGGAGGCCGGTCTTGCCGGTCGTGACGTATCCGACGGACTCGCCGGGTTCGTCGCCGAGCTGCGGGCGACGGCGCAGGAGCCCGCGCCCCGGCCGAGCGCCGCGCTCGGTGCGCTGCTGCGGGACGGTCTGCCGCCGTCGCGCGTTGCGGCTCGGTCTGCGGCTCGGTCCGCGGCCGGCGCACGGTCGATCCGCGCCTCGGCCTGGCGGCACCCGTGGCGGTCCGTCGCCGGCCTCGGGCTGGCGGCCAAGATCGTGCTCGGCGCGGGAGTCGCGGTCGCGTCCGTGGGTGGCGCAGCGACGATCGACGCGGTGCCCGACGCCGTCCAGCGCCCCGCGCGCGCGGTCGTCACCGGTGTCGCCGGCCTGTTCTCGACCGACCCCGCGGTCCGCGACCCGGGCGCGCCTGCGCCGGTCGGGACGACCTCGACCACCCCGAGCCCGACCGCCGTGCCCCCCGGCGCCGACCCGGACGACGCCGTCGACGGCGCGCCGGGCGAGGGGAACTCCGTGCCTGCCGTTCCCCTGCCCGCCGTCCCTCTGCCCGAGATCACCGGGCCCGAGATCACCGTGCCGCCACTGCCCGGGTCGGGCCGGCCGACGGACCTGCCGACCGTCGTTCCCGACGCCGTCGGCCTCCTGCGGTCCGGGGGCCTCCGGGCTCCGGTCCCTCCGCCGAGCGCCGTCGTGCCGCCGGCTCGGGTCGGCCCCCCGGTATCCGACCCCGACGTGCTGCCCGTCCCCTGACGCGGAGATTGGTCCGGGACGGCCCGTACCCCTAGGGACAGGGCTGGCGATCACCCTCTCGAGAGCGGCACTCGTGCCGCACCCCGAGGTGCTTCGCCTGATCGGCGGGGCGCCAAAGTTGGAGGAGTCACCATGAGCACCACTGCACTCGCGGCCGTTCTGGCCAAGTTCGCCAGCCTCAACGTCGCAGGCAAGGCCGTCGCCGGCCTCGCCGTGGCGGCTGGTGCCGTCGGCGGTGTCGGCGGCGCGTCCGCCGTGGCCGACCACGCCTTCGAGGCCCCCGAGACCGCGCACGTCGCCGTCGTCGAGCAGTCCGACGCCACGCTCGAGACGACCGACGGCGACCGCGCGGCCGCCGCCCAGGCGAAGGTCTCCGCCGACGCGGACGCCGACGCGACCGAGAACGAGGCCGCTGACGCTGACGCGACCGTGGGTGCCGAGGTCGGTGCTGGCGAGGTCGGTGCCGGCGTGACCGGTGCCGGCGCGGCCGACCTGCCTGACGCCGCCGCCTTCGGCCAGAGCGTCGCCGCGGACGCCCGCGTCGACGGTGTCGACGGTGCGGAGATCTCCGCCCAGGCCCGCGCGAAGGCCGGGCTCGACGCCGCCGTCGGCCACGAGGCTGGCGCGGACGCTGCCGTGGACGCTGCGGTCGGCACCGCTGTGGACGCGGCCGCCGGTGTGACCGGCACGGTGAACGGCACGGTGAACGGCCACAAGTAGCACGACAGGTAGCACGACAGAACGGCACGACGGCCCCCGTGGATCACGTCCACGGGGGCCGTCGTGCCGTTCCAGGGTGTTTCGACCGTCCGGCGGTCAGCGCGCGGCAGCAACCGCGAGCGCGGGGACAGTCTCGAGGCGCCCGTCGAGCATCCGGACGGTGCGGTCGACCGAGCTCAGCGTGGACGCGTCGTGGGACACGATCAGGGTCGCCGCGTCGAGCTCGCGGGCGAGTCGCGTGATCAGGTCGATGATCTGGGTGCCGCGCGCGTGGTCCAGGGCGGAGGTCGGCTCGTCGACGAGGAGCACTCGCGGGGAGCCGATCAGTGCGCGGGCGATGGCGACCCGCTGGCGCTGGCCGCCGGAGAGCTGTGCCGGGCGTTTGCCGGCGTGGTCGGTCAGCCCGACTTCGGCGAGCAACGCCATGGCCTGCGCGCGGACGGTGGCGGGCCGCCGGCCGCGGAGGTGGGCGTGCAGCTCGAGCTGCTCCAGCGCGGTGAGCGATGCCAGGAGCTGCGGGGCCTGGAACACGATGCCGATCTGGTCGAGCCGAGTGCGGGTTGCCACCGCCAGCGTGCTGACCTGCGTGAACACGACGTCTGCGCCGATGCGCACGACACCGGACGTCGGCCGGGTCAGGCCCCCGGCGACCGCAAGGAGGCTGGACTTGCCCGATCCGGAGGGGCCGAGCAACGCCGTGGTGGTGCCGGACGGGATGGTCAAGCTGACGTCGTCGACCGCCGTGAGGGTCGAGCCGCCGTCGGGGTAGACGAGGGTCAGGTGGTCCAGGTGCAGGTCCATCGGGTTTGCTCCTTGGTGGGCGGGTCGGTGGGGGATCAGATCGGCGGGGGATCAGATCGGTGGGGGATCGGGTCAGTGGGCGGCGAGCGCGGCGTGGGGATCCACGCGGGTGATCCGGATGATGGCGAGGGCGGCACCGACCAGGCCCATGACGACCAGGGCGACCGCAGGCAGCGCAGTGGTGGCCGAGCTGACCACCACCGGGACGGTGCCCGACAGGAGCGCCGCGCTGGCGATCGCGAGCACCGTGCCGGCACCCACCCCCAGCACGAGCACGACGACGGCCTGTCCGATGGCGTCGCGCAGCAGGTACGCGGTCGACGCACCCAGGGCCTTGAGCACCGCGACATCACCGGCTCGCCCGATGGTCCACACGGTGAAGAACGCGCCCACGACCAGCGCCGAGATCGCCATGAGGAAGACCTGCATGGTGGTCAGGGATCCGTTCTCGGCCGAGAACGAGCCGATCGCGCTGCGTGCCTGCGCCGTCGTGACGGTGGTGGTCCCCGTGGCGGCGTCGGCGGTCGTGATCACGCTGGCGTCCGGGGAGTCGAACGTCAGGGCGATGACGGTCGCCACGTCGCCCGTCTTACCGGCGCCCCGGGCACCGATGGCCTGCCAGTCGTCCAAGGTGGTCCAGATGACCGGCGTGTGCGCGAAGGACAGCTCCTCCGCCCGCACGGCGCCGACGCGGAGGTCCTCGCCGGCGATGGTGACCGTGTCGCCCGTGCCGACGGACAGCGCCTCGGCGGCGCCGGCGGAGAGGACGACCGTGCCCTCGGCAAGGTTCTCGGAACCACGCGGCACCAGGGCTGAGGCGGGCGCAACGCCGAGGGCGGTGACCGACGCCGTGGTGGAAGTCGACTCCGCGCGGGTCATCGCCACCCCGAGCGGATCGGCGCTGACCACCCCCGGCACCGCGGCCCAGGCCCGCCACTGCTCGGCCGTCACGCTGGAGGCGGTGAACTCGGGCGTGTCGGCCGGGTCGGACATCGCGAACGCGAGGTGGTCCGCCGAGAGATCGGTGATGGCGGACGTCGACTCGCGGGAGAGGCCGGCGGTCAGGGCGGCGAGAAAGGTGACGAGGAACGTGATCAGCGCGATCACGACGAGCATGAGGCTGAAGCGGCCACGGGCGTGGCGCAGGTCGCGCAAGGCGACGAACATGGTGGACCTCCGGGTCGGTGGTGACCTCCTCAGCCTCGCGGCGCGGGCGCCCGTTCCCATCGGGCCGCCGGATGGTCGGCACGGGTCGAAGGGTGGCGCGCAAGCTCCATCCTTTGGCTGATGCAGTGCCGTGAGCAGTGGCTACCGTTGCGGGGTGCGTGCACATTCCCTGTTCCCGGTCACCCGCGGGCTGCTGATCGGCCTGGACATCCTCATGGCCGGACTCGTCACCGTCGCGGTGCTGCAGGTCGACCCCGATGTGGCCCCGTGGGTGACTGTCGTCGCAGGGCTGGGGTTCGGCGGCTGGTACGGCTGGGGCCGCTCGACGATTCGCGTCCACGAGGCCCCGATCGCGGCGCCGCGCGGGGCCTGGTGGCCGGCGGGGGCCTGGGTGCTCGGCCTCCTCGTGCTCTGGGTGGCGCTGCTGCTCACGAGCACCGCCGCCCTCTGGATCGCGTTCCCGATGATGCTGCTCCAGATGCACGTCCTCGGACCTCATCGCGGCGTCCTGGCCGTCGGCGTGACCACCTTTCTGGCCGTGGGTGCCGGCCCCCTCGAACGTCTCGGCACCGACGCGTCGATCGGTTTCATCCTCGGACCGGTGGTGGGCGCCGCCGTCGCGGTCGCGGTGATGCTCGGGTTCGAGGCCCTGGCGCGCGAGTCCGAGGAGCGTCAGCGCACCGTGGTGGAGCTCACGGAGGCTCGCGAGCACCTGGCCGCGGCCGAACGGGACGCCGCCATCGCCGGTGAACGGGAACGGCTCGCCCGGGAGATCCACGACACTCTCGCCCAGGGCTTCTCGGCGATCGAGCTGCTCCTGCGCGCCGCCGACGCGGGTATCGGTGTCGACGACGCGCGTGTACGCGGCTACGTCGACCAAGCGCGCAGGACCGCGCTGGACAACCTCGGCGAGGCCCGCCGGTTCGTCCGGGCCCTGGCACCCGCAGACCTCGACGGTGCCACCCTCGTCGCGGCCCTCCAACGGGTCGCCCAACGCGCGCAGGACACCGCGGCGAGCGAGGGCGCACCCGAAGCGCTCGTCATCAGTGTGGAGACCTCGGGACCACGGCGCGCCCTGCCGATCGCCGTGGAGGCGGCGCTGGTTCGGGTTGCCCAGTCGGCGCTGGCCAACGTCGTGCAGCACTCCGGCGCCGGGAGCGTGGCCGTCACGCTGACGTTTCTCGAGGGCGAGGTGATTCTGGACGTCGTCGACGACGGGTGCGGCTTCGATGGTGACCGGCAGCCCGACCGGACGCGTCCTGGCGGCTTCGGGCTTGTCGCGATGAGCTCCCGCGCGCTCGAGCTCGGCGGGACCCTGGTGGTGGAGACCGCACCCGGGGACGGCACCGCCGTGGCGGTCCGCCTACCCACGGGCGACCCCGCCGGGATCGAGCCGACCGTGCACCCCACCGTGCACCCCACCGACGACGAGCTCCAGGAGGCACGGTGATCGACGTCGTGCTCACCGACGACCACCCCGTCGTGCGGGCCGGCCTGCGCGCCGTGATCGAGAACGAGCCGGACATGCGCGTCATCGCCGAGCTCGCAACCGCCGAGGAGCTCGTCGCTCGGGTCCGACGCGGGGAGACCGCGGACGTGCTCCTCGTGGACCTGCAGTTCGGTCCCGGCCGGCTGGGTGGCGCCGACGCAACCCGCCAGATCGTGGCCGCCGGGGGCCCACCCGTGCTCATCCTCACCACGTACGGCTCCGACTCCGACATCCTCTCCGCGATCGAAGCCGGCGCGGCCGGGTACTTGCTCAAGGACGCGCCCACCGACGAGCTCACCGCCGCCATCAGGGCGTCCGCCTCCGGGGCGACCGCCCTCGGTCCGGCGATCCAGGCCCGGCTCCTGAACCGTTTGCGCCACCCTTCGGTCTCGCTGACGCGCCGTGAGCTCGAGGTGCTGAGCCTGGTCGCGCTCGGGCGGTCCAACGACGCCATTGCGCGCGAACTGTTCCTCTCTCGCGCCACCGTCAAGTCACACCTCGCACACACCTACGACAAGCTCGGGGTGCAGTCACGCACCGAGGCGACCGCCACCGCCCGGCAGCAGGGGCTGTTGCCGCCCTAGCCCCGGCGGACGCGGGGATGCGTTCCGGCTGACTGTGCTTGAGTGGCCCGCATGACAACGATCGACGTCCAGGACGTCCCCGACCAGCACCGCTACGAGGCCCGGATCGACGGCGACCTGGCCGGGTTCATCGAGTACCGCGGCTTCGAGCACGGCGGCGCCGGCGTGCAGGTCGTGCTGTTCCACACCGAGGTGGACCCTGCGTTCGGGGGCAAGGGTGTCGGGTCGGTCCTGGCCCGCGGCGCGCTCGACGACCTTCGTGCCCGCGGTGCGCGCGTGATCCCGGAGTGCACCTTCGTGGCGGGGTGGATCGCGAAGCACGAGGAGTACGCGGATCTCGTGGTGGACGAGGACGACGCCGTCCCGACCGCCTGACCGGCTGCTGCGTCACTGAGCTGCTGCGTCACTGAGCTGCTGCGTCACTGAGCTGCCGCGTGACCTGACCATCGCGTCACTTGACCTTTGGGTCACTTGACCCGGACGTCACACGTAGAGGTCAGAACGGTGGTTCGGGGTCCCAGTCGAGTGGTGGTTCGTGGCCGGGGGGTGGTTCGGGTTGGTGGGTGTAGGTGTGCCCGGTGGGGGTGGTCCAGGTGACGGTGCCGGGCTGGTCGGGTCGGGTGGTCAGGCGCCAGTTGGCGTGGGTTTTGATCAGGTGGTCGCGTTTGCACAGGTTGCCGAGGTTGGCGGCGGAGGTGGCTCCGCCGGTGCCGTCGGGGTGGAACGGTTCGCGGTGGTCGAGCTCGCAGCGGTGGGCGGGGATGGAGCAGATCGGGGACAGGCATTGCCGGTCGCGGGCGCGCACGATCCGGGCGAGGTCGGCCGGTGGGTGGTAGCGGGTCCGACCGACGTCCAGGACGGTGCCGGTGACCGGGTCGGTCACCAGCCGCCGCCACGTCCCGGCGGTGGCGAGTCGGCGGGCGGTCTGTGCGGTGATGGGCCCGTACCCGGCCAGCTCCCCGGGGTTGTCGTCCAGGCCGAGCAGGGTCGCCAGGGACACGGTCACGTCCACCCGCACCCCACCGAAACCCCCGACCCCCAGCCCGGGCGGGTTCGCCGCGGTCGGTGAGGATTCGGCCGGCACGGGTGCGGAGCCCCGGGGCAGCCCGAACGCCGCACCGGGCGGGAACGCGGCACCGGCCGGGCAGGTCGTGGCGCCAGGTCGCGTGGGGGGGCCCGCGGCCTGCGTGCCCGGGTGGCCGAGCAGGGTGTTGGTGAACGCGTCGGCGCGGAGCTGGTCGGGGGTGCGGGGGTCGCCGGTGGTCTTGGTGGTGCGGGCGGCGGTGGACAGGGCGGTGTCGATCGCGGCGGCGGTGGCGCCGGGCAGGACGGCCCAGATGCCGGCCATGCCGTCGGGCAGGACCTTGGGGTGGCACACCCGGCGGTCCTTGACCGCGCGGATGGTGCGTTGTTAGGCGTCGGTGGGGTCCACCACGATCAGGGCTTTGGCCAGGTCGCGGCGTAGCTGGGCGTGGGTGCGTCGGCCCGCGCCGGGCAGCACCCGGGCCTGCACGTCCACCGCGACCTGGACCGCGACGTCACCCAGGACGGCGGCGAAGATCTTCGCTTTGCCCCAGTCGATGTGACCGGCCTCCAACGCGACCCCGGTCAGGGTCAGCGGGCCGGTGAGCAGCCGGGCGGTGTCCACCAGGTTCCGTCCGGCCTGCCGGGAGGTCCCCAGGGCGGCGGCGACCTCTTCCCCGGCCACGTTCGGCTGGGAGACCTTCACGGGCCAGTACGGGTTCATCGACTCCCGGCGCGACAGCACCTCGATCGCCGCGAGCTGGTGGGCCCGCGCGGTGGACGCGTCGCGTTCCAGCCGGGCGATCAGCTCCACGAGGTGGAAGTCGTCCAACCGCTGGGCGGCGACCTGCGCGTAGTCCCGCGGATCGACCGGCTCCCCGAGAGCGGCGTCCATCGCCGCCCACAGGCTTGCGATGTCCGCCGACGGCTCCACCCACGACGCGGGTGCGTCCCACGGAGTGGGTTCGCCGCCGCGCGCGAGCGTCTGCGCGGAGGGGTCCCCGTCCGGGGCGCACACAGGCCGCTGACCTGCCGCGATGCCCTGAGATCCACGTCGTTCGAACATGTGTATGACTCTAGAACGAGCCACCGACATCCACCCACGACGCAAACCGGCCCTCCACGCAGCACCGCCCCGGTGAAGATGACTCCACGCCGAGGCGGTGCTGATGGCTGTCGTGCCGCGCGGCGCCGGGAGACTGACTCCGGCCGCCGTCGGGCACGAACGGCTAGATGACGATGCCGAGCAGCAGCACGAGCACGAGCCCCGAGACCGAGATGGCGGTCTCCATCAGCGACCAGGTGCGGATGGTCTCCCCGACCGTCAGGCCGAAGTACTCCTTGACCAGCCAGAACCCGGCGTCGTTCACGTGGCTGAAGAACAGCGAGCCGGCGCCGATGGCGAGCACGAGGAGCGACGTCTCGCCGCTCGACATGGTCAGGGCGAGCGGCGCGAGGATGCCCGACGCCGTCACGGTGGCGACGGTCGCGGAGCCCGTGGCCAGGCGGATCGCCACGGCCACGAGCCAGGCGAGCAGGAGCGGCGAGAGGCTGCTGCCGGCGATGGCGTCGGCGAGCACGTTGCCGATGCCGGTGTCGACGAGGGTCTGCTTGAACCCGCCGCCGGCGCCGACGATGAGCAGGATGCCCGCGATCGGGGGGAGCGACTTCTCGAGCGAGCTGGCGAGCTGGGAGCGGTTCATGCCCGAGCCGCGGCCGAAGGTCCACATCGCGACGAAGACCGCGAGCAGCAGGGCCACGAGCGGGGTGCCGAGGAGGTCGAGCGTGACGCGGACCGTGGTGCCCTCGGCCGCGAAGATGTCGACGACTGCCTTGCCCATCATCAGCACGACCGGGAGCAGGACGGTGAACAGCGTCACCCGGAAGGTCGGGCGGCGGACGTCCACCGGGGCGGCCGGGTCGAGGATCGCGGTCGCGGTGCTCGTGGCGGTCGCGGTTCCCGTGCCCGTGCGGGCGGTGGGCGAGCCGGCCGACGTGCCGCCGGCGGCGGGCAGGATCGGGGCGGACTTCGGCACCCAGCGCGCCGCGTACTTGGCGAACATCGGGCCGGCCAGCGCCACGGTCGGGATCGCGACGAGCAGGCCGAGCACCAGGGTGAGGCCGAGGTTGGCGTTCAGCGCGGAGACGGCGACCAGCGGACCGGGGTGCGGGGGGACCAGGCCGTGCATGACCGAGAGCCCGGCGAGCGCCGGGATCCCGATCCGCATCAGCGGCAGGCCCGAGCGGCGCGAGACCAGTAGGATCACCGGGATGAGCAGCACCAGGCCGATTTCGAAGAACATCGGCAGGCCGATGAGCGCGCCCACCAGGGCCATCGCCCACGGCAGGCTCCGGGTGGTGGCCTTGCGCAGGATCGTGTCGACGATCTGGTCGGCGCCGCCCGAGTCGGCGAGCAGCCGGCCGAACATCGCGCCCAGGGCGATGAGGATGCCGACGCCGCCCACGGTGGCGCCGAGGCCGGTGCTGAAGCTGGTCAGGGCGTCCTTGACCGGGACCCCGGCGAGCACGCCGACCGTGATCGAGCCGATCGTCAGGGACAGGAACGGGTGCAGCTTGAGAACGGTGATCAGCAGGACGATGGCGGCGATGCCGGCCAGGGCCGCCAGCACCAGCTGGGTGCTGCCGGCGTCGGTCAACGCCTCACCGGCTGCGAGAAGGGTCATGCTCATGAGCGGTCTCCATTGAGGTTCTGAGCGGTGTCATGCAGAGCGGTGTTGTGCAGAGCGTTGAGATGCAGTTCGTTGAGCTGCAGAGCGGTGGTGAACTCGTCGACGATGCTGTCGACGGGGTGGGTGAGGTCGAGCGCGTCGCCGCGCTCGTCGGCCTCGAGCGGCTCGAGGGTCTCGAGCTGAGAGGTGATGAGCGAGGCGGGCATGAAGTGCCCGGGCCGGTTCGCGACCCGCTCGGTCAGCACGGCGGGGTCG
This sequence comes from Pengzhenrongella phosphoraccumulans, assembly GCF_045689905.1. Classification (NCBI taxonomy): domain Bacteria; kingdom Bacillati; phylum Actinomycetota; class Actinomycetes; order Micrococcales; genus Pengzhenrongella; species Pengzhenrongella phosphoraccumulans. The sequence continues at coordinate 2,269,636 of NZ_CP144210.1, forward strand.
CCGGTCAGGTGCAGGAACACGACCCCCGGAGCGGCCGCGCGCAGCACGTCGCGGTAGCGGCGACGCAGGGCGGAGCAGCCGACGACGGCGCCGTCGGCCTCGCGCTCGGCGAGCCAGGCACCGATCGCGACCAGCCAGGGCGCGCGATCGTCGTCGTCCAGGGGGTGGCCCGAGGCCATCTTGGCGACCGAGGCCGCGCTGTGGAACTCGTCGGCGTCGGCGTACTCGAGCCGGAGGCGGTCGGCGAGCGCCTGGCCGACCGTGGTCTTGCCCGATCCGGAGACGCCCATCACCACCACGAGCGGGTGGGTGGTCGTCGGGTGTTCGCTCATGCGCGCTGCTCCTCGGCAGTGAGGTCCCGAAAGGGGGATTCGGCCGTCGGTGGCCGTGGCTCACCTTGAGCCATTCATGCTACGAAAGCAAGTTGCGACGAGCAATCGTGTGATTTAACAGCCCGAAGCCCTGCTCATCCCCCCACGGAGTGGGCCAGAATGGGGCGGTGAGCAACGAGGACGCGCCCGACGCGACGAGCGGTCTGCACGAGCAGGTGCTGTCCCGGCTCGGGCCCGCCCTGGTGTCCGGCGAGCTCCCGGCCGGGACCGTCCTGACCATCGACGAGCTCGCGCGCCAGCACGGCGTGTCGCGGACCGTCGCGCGCGACGTCGTCAAGGTGCTCGAGTCGCTGCAGCTCGTCACCACGCGTCGCCGGGTCGGGGTCACCGTCCGGCCGCGTGCCGAGTGGAACGCGTTCGACCCCCGGCTGATCCGCTGGCAGCTGGCCGGTCCCGATCGCGCGCGCCAGCTGCGCTCGCTGAGCGAGCTGCGCGCGGGCGTCGAACCGATCGCCGCCGCTCTCGCGGCAATACACGCCAACCCCGAGCAGTGCGGGCGGCTGACGGCGGCCGTCATCGGCATGTCGATCACCGGGCGGCAGGGCGATCTCGAGACCTACCTGGAGCACGACCGGTCCTTCCACTGCGCGCTGCTGGAGGCGTCCGGGAACGACATGTTCGCCGCGCTGGCGTCGGTCGTGGGTGAGGTCCTGACCGGGCGCACCCACCACGACCTCATGCCCGCGCACCCCGAGCCGGCGGCCATCCGCCTGCACGGCGACATCGCGGAGGCTGTCGCGGCCGGCGACTCCGCCGGGGCCGAGCGCGCGATGCGCGCCATCGTCGACGAGGCGCAGCAGGCGATGGAGGCCGCGTTCCCGGGTCGCGATGCCTGACGCCCGCACCCCGGGCGAGGTCGCGGCGACCGACCGGTTGACCCGGCGCGGGCTGCGGATGACGCAGCTCACCGTGGGCTACAACCTCGTCGAAGGCGCGATCGCCATCTCCGCCGGGCTCGCGGCCGGTCTCGTCTCGCTCGTGGGGTTCGGGCTGGACAGCGCGATCGAGTCGGCGTCGGCCGTGCTCGTGGGCCTGCGGCTGGCCGCGCGGCTGCGAGACGGCCAGCCGGACGAGGCCAAGGAGCGGTGGACCCTCAAGGCCGTGGCGGTGACGTTCTTCCTCCTGGCGACCTACGTGATCGTCGAGGGCACCCGCAACCTCATCGGCGGCGAGAAGCCGACGACGTCGGCGGTCGGGCTCGTCCTGCTCGTCGTCTCGGCGGTCACGATGCCGCTGCTCGCGTGGGCCAAGCGTCGCGTCGGGCGCGCGTTGGGCGGCGACCGGCTGATCCTCGCCGACGCCGCCGAGACGCAGCTCTGCATGGCGTTGAGCATCACGACGCTCGCCGGGCTCGGCCTGTTCGCGCTCACGGGGGCCGCGTGGCTGGACCCGCTCGCGGGGTTCGTCATCGCGGGCTTCGCGATCAAGGAGGGGCTCGAGGCCTGGGAGGGCGAGCTGGTCGAGCTCCCGGACTAGTCAGAGCGCGACGAGTCAGAGCGCGACGACGACCTGCACCAGCACGATCTTCACGATGATCCCCAGCGCGAACAGCGCAGCATACCCGGCATCCACGCGCTCGTCGGTGGTGCGGGCGTTCGCGTACGCGAGGATCGCGGGCTGACCGAACAGCCCGGACAGCGCCCCCGCGCCCCGCGCGGTGCTGACCCCCGCCAGGCGCACGAGCAGCACGAACCCGACCGCCGTGGCCGCGACGACGAGCGCTGTCGTGCTCGCGATCTGCAGGCCGAGCAGCGTGAACGCCTCCGCGGCGAACGCCTGCCCGGAGGCGAGCCCGGTCGCCGCGAGGAAGAGCAGCAGGCCGAGCTGGCGGATCGTCAGGTTCGCCGACAGCGGCAGCCCCCACACCAGCGGACCGGTGCGCTCGAGCCTGCCGAGCACCATGCCCACGACGAGCGGTCCGGCCGCCGCACCGAGCGCGAACTTCATCCCGCCGGGCAGCGGGATCGGCAGCATCCCGAGCAGCAGGCCGAGCACCATCCCGACCCCGAGCGAGAGCGCGTCGACCTCGCTCACCTTGCGCTCGGAGTCGCCGAACACCGCCGACACGTCCGGGATGTGCCCGCGCGGCACCACGACCCGGACGCGGTCGCCGAGCACGAGGACGACGTCGTCGGCCGCGAGCAGGTCGAGGTCGCCGCGCCGGATGCGGGTGACGACGCCGCCGAAGCGCCCCGGGATGTCGAGCTCGCCGACCGAGCGACCGGCCACGCGCGGGTCGGAGACGAGGAAGCGCCGGTAGTCCACGGCGCTGCGGTCGTGCGCGAGGTGCTCGCTCACGCGGTGGCCGAGGTGCGTCGTCGCGGCCTGCACCGCCTCGCGGGGGCCGACGACGACGACCCGGTCGCCGACCCGCAGCTCCTCGTCGGCGCTCGCGACGCGCGTGTGACCGTCGCGGGCCAGGTAGGAGAAGCGCACGGAGCCGTCGCGGAAGCCGGGCACGTCGCGCAGCGGCCCGGCGCGCTCGACCTCGACGCTGACGTCGATGAGCCCGGTGCCTGCGGCGGACTGCGGGTCGCGGCGCGCCGGCCAGGTCCGGCTGAGCGTGCGGGCGACGACGAGGATCGCGACGGTCACGGCGACCGGGTAGGTCAGCGCGTAGCCGACGGCCGGCTCCTGGCTCCCGCCGGACGCCGTCGTCGCCGCGGCCAGGGCCGGGGTGCTGGTCAGCGCGCCGGCGAAGACGCCGGCGGTGAGCTCCGACGAGATCCCCAGCAGCCGCCCGAGACCGACCGTGATCGCCGCGGCGGCGAGGAGGCTGGCGACCGCCGCGCCCATCAGCGGCACCTGGCGGTGCAGGTCGCGGAAGAACCCGTTCCCCGCGGCCAGCCCCACCGTGTAGACGAACAGCGCGAGCCCCAGGCTCTGCACGAGGCCGAGGCCCACCCCGAGCCGCGGGTCGAGCGCGCCGACGGCCAGGCCCACGAACAGCGCGCCCGCGGCGCCGAAGCGCACGGGCCCGAAGGGCACGGCACCGAGCAGGGTGCCGAGCGCGAGCACGACGAGCACGGTCAGGAGCGCGGAGGAGGCCAGCAGGTCGAGCACGGCGGTCTACCGTGCGCCCGTGGCAGCCGGACCGGGGCTGGGCATGGATTGACGGTAGTGGCTCGACGGTGCGCGCGTGCGGCCTGGGCTGCGCGGGAGCCGATAGTCTCGGGATCGGCCGGGCCCGCGCCGTCTCCCACGAGGGAATCCGCGCGGTGGCGCGGCCGGCACCCTGGGGGCACAGAGCATGCGCAAGCACGAAACCACCTGGTCCGGAGCGGGGGCCGCGCTCGCGGTCGGCGCACTCGTGCTCACGGGGGTGACCGCGTGCTCTCCCGAGCCGCCGAAGCCCGGCGTCGTCGCGCAGGCGCTCGCGGCCGGGATAGCGGCGGGTGACCTGAGCGACGTCGCGCTCTCGGGTGCGACCCCGATCGAGGCGACTGCGCAGCTCACCGCGGCACTCGCCGGGCTGGACCCGCTGCACCCGGCGGTCAAGGTCGGCAAGGTCACCCTGGCGAAGGACGGCGCGACGGCGACCGCCGCGCTCGGGTTCACCTGGGACCTCGATGCCGGGGACACCGACTGGACCTACACGACGACCGCCAAGCTCGACCTGGTCGAGGAGGCCTGGCAGGCGCAGTGGACCAGCTTCCTGCTCGTGCCGGACCTCGTGACGGGCGAGACGGTGAGCGTGCGTCGCGTCGCCGCGGTGCGGGCCGGTGTGCTCGGCGCCGGTGGCGTGCCGCTGGTCCAGGACCGCGCGGTGCTGCGCCTGGGGATCGACAAGACGAGGACCGACGCGGCCGGCCAGGACGCCGCCGCCCGTCAGGTCGCCGCGCTGCTGGGCATCGACCCGGAGGCGTACGCGGTGCGCGTGGCCGGGGCCGGCGCGAAGGCATTCGTCGAGGGGCTCGTCGTCCGCACGGACAACCCGGGTGTCGACGTGGCGGCCGTCAAGGCCGTGGTGGGCGCGCTGGCCGTGCCCGACACGCTGCCACTCGCGCCCACGAGGCTGTTCGCCCGCGCGATCCTCGGCACGGCCGGGCCGGCGACGGCCGAGATCGTGGATGCCTCCGAGGGCAGGGTGGTGGCCGGCGACGTCGTCGGGCTCTCCGGCCTGCAGCGCCAGTACGACGCGCAGCTCGCGGGGCTCCCGGGCCAGACCGTCGTGGTGACCTCGGCCGACGGCGCGACCGGGCGGGACGTCTTCAGCCTGCCGGGCACCCCCGGTGAGGACCTCGCCACGACGCTGGACCCCGCGGTGCAGGAGGCCGCCGAGACGGTTCTGGCCGACGTCGTGCCGGCGAGCGCGATCGTCGCGATCCGCCCCTCGACCGGCGAGGTGCTCGCGGTCGCGAACGGCTCGGGCAGCGAGGGGCAGTCGACCGCGACCGTGGGCAAGTACCCCCCGGGCTCGGTGTTCAAGGTGGTCAGCTCGCTTGCGCTGCTGCGCACCGGGCTCACGCCGGACAGTCCCGTGACCTGCCCGACGAGCGTCGACGTCGACGGCCGGACGTTCGAGAACTACCCCGGGTACCCCGCGGCCGCGAACGGTTCGATCAGCCTCACCACGGCGGTCGCGAACTCGTGCAACACCGCGTTCATCGGCGCCCGGGACGCCGTCGGGCAGGCGGGGCTGGCCGAGGCGGCCGCGGCGCTCGGGCTGGGGCTCGACACCGACATCGGCTACCCCGAGTTCATGGGGTCCGTGCCGACCGACTCGGACGGGACCGACCACGCCGCGTCGATGATCGGTCAGGGCCGGATCCAGGTCTCACCGCTCGGGATGGCCACCGTGGCGGCGTCGGTCGCGAAGGGCGCCACCGTGGTGCCGTGGCTCGTAGGGCCGGTCGCGCCCACGGCCCCCGCGGCGGCGGTCCCGCTGGCGGCGCCCGAGGCCGAGGCCCTGCGCACGATGATGCGGGCCGTGGTCACCGAGGGCGGGGCGACCTTCCTGCGCGACGTGCCCGGCGGCGAGGTGTTCGCCAAGACCGGCACCGCCCAGTACGGCGAGACGGGCGCCTTGCGCAACCACGTGTGGATGATCGCGATCCAGGACGACCTCGCGGTCGCCGTCTTCGTGGCCGACGGCGACTTCGGCTCGACCACCGCGGGCCCGCTCCTGCAGTCGTTCCTGGCGTCCCAGGCCGCCTGACCCGTCCCGGGCGCACGATCGCGCCGCGAACCCCGAGCTGTGGTCGTCGCTGTGTCGATCGATCGACCACAACTCGCGGTTCGATGGACGACGACGCCGCGGGTGGGTTAGTCGTGTGGGGTTGGGTCCGGGCTTCTGCCGCGGAGCTTGTCGATCTCGCGGCGTTCGCGTTTGGTGGGGCGGCCTGCGCCGCGGTCGCGCTGGGCGGCGATCGCCACGTGCTCGCGCGGGACCGGGGGCGGGGTGCGGTCGATGTAGCACAGCGCCGCGGCCGGGGCCCCGACCCGTTTCTCGATGATCTGCGCGACCTCGACGATGCGCTCGTCGCCCTCGAACCGGACCCGGATCTCGTCCCCGACGTGCACGGCGCTGGCGGGTTTGGCGTGGTCGCCGTTGATGCGTACGTGCCCGGCGCGGCACGCCGCCGCGGCCGCCGCGCGCGTCCGGGTCAGCCGGACCACCCAGACCCAGCGGTCGACGCGGGTCGTGGCGGGAGTGCCGGTGGTGCTCATGTCCGCCAGCGTAGGCGCCGTCGGCCGTGCGCCTTCCCGCCGATGGCTCGCGGGCCCGGCCGAGTGACCGGGCCCGCGATCAGGCGCTACGCGCGGTTCGCGCGGTAGTACTCGATCAGGCTGCGCGTGGACGGGTCCTGCGACGCGAGCACGACCTCGTCGCCGGCGACGGCCGGGGCGATCTCCACGGCGAGCAGCTTGCCGAGCTGGACGCCCCACTGGTCGAAGCTGTCCAGGCCCCACACGATGCCCTGCACGAACGTGATGTGCTCGTACAGCGCGATGAGCTGGCCGAGCACGGCGGGGGTCAGGGCCGGGGCCATGATCGACGTCGTCGGCCGGTTGCCGCCGAACACGCGCGCCGAGACGATCTCCTCGGGTGCGCCGCTGGCGCGCACCTCGTCGGCCGTCATCCCGAACGCGAGCGCCTTCGTCTGGGCGAAGAAGTTCGCGAGGAACAGCTCGTGGACGTCCGCCTCGCCGCCGGGCGAACCGGCGTCGCGCAGGGGGTGCGCGGGGGTGGCGACGGCGATGAAGTCCGCCGGGATCAGGCGCGTGCCCTGGTGGATCAGCTGGTAGAACGCGTGCTGGCCATTGGTGCCGGGCTCGCCCCAGAAGATCTCGCCGGTCTGGGTCGTGACCGGGGTGCCGTCCCAGCGGACCGACTTGCCGTTGGACTCCATCGTCAGCTGCTGCAGGTACGCCGCGAAGCGGTGCAGGTACTGCGCGTACGGGAGCACCGCGTGCGTGTGCGCCCCGAGGAAGTTGACGTACCAGACGTTGAGCAGGCCCATCAGCACGGGCACGTTCTGCTCGAACGGCGCCGTGCGGAAGTGCTCGTCGACGGTGTGGAACCCGCCGAGGAACGCGCGGAAGTTCTCCGGGCCGACGGCGATCGCCAGTGACGTCCCGATGGCCGAGTCGACCGAGTAGCGTCCGCCGACCCAGTCCCAGAAGCCGAACGCGTTGGCGGGGTCGATGCCGAACTCCGCGACCTTGTCGAGCGCGGTCGACACCGCGACGAAGTGCCGGGCGACGGCGTGCGTGCGCGCGGCCTCGGTGTCCTCGATCGCGCCGGTCGCGATGAGCCGCTCCCAGAGCCACGCGCGCGCCAGGCGGGCGTTCGTCAGGGTCTCGAGCGTGCCGAAGGTCTTGGACGCGACGATGAACAGCGTCGTCGTCGGGTCGAGGTCCTTGACGGTCTCGGCGACGTCGGCCGGGTCGATGTTGGAGACGAACCGGACGGTGAGACCGTCCTGGACGTACGGCTTGAGCGCCTCGTAGGCCATGACGGGCCCGAGGTCGGAGCCGCCGATGCCGATGTTGACGACCGTGGCGACGCGGGCGCCGGTCACGCCGGTCCACGAGCCGCTGCGGACCTTGTCGGCAAAGGCTGCGACCTGGGCGAGCACGGCCTGCACGTCCGCGTCGACGTCCTGGCCGTCGACGACGAGCGCCGGGCTGGCCCCCGCCGGGCGACGCAGGGCGGTGTGCAGCACCGCGCGGTCCTCGGTGACGTTGATGTGCTCGCCGGTGAACATCGCCTCGATCCGGCCGGACAGGCCGACCTCGTCGGCGAGCCGCACCAGCAGGGCGAGGGTCTCGTCGGTCACGAGGTTCTTGGACAGGTCGACGTGCAGGTCGCCGACGGTGCGCGTGAGGCGCGTGGCGCGCTGCGGGTCGGCGGCGAACCAGGACCGCAGGTCCGGGGTGAGGGTCGTCTGGTGGGCGAGCAGGTCCGTCCAGGCGGGGGTGGTCGTGGCGTCGATCGGTGTGATGGTCACAGGGCTCCTTCTCGCGGTTTTCCCAGGGATCACCGTAGGGCCCGCAGCGCGTCGGTTGCTCCGACCTTGGGCCCCTGGCGGCGGCCGCACGGGGGAACGGCGGACGACACGGGGAGTGCGCCGTCGATTCTCGTCCGTTCTGACGGCTCGTTGCCCTAGGTTGCGGGGCGTCACCTATCCACACCCAGAGCAAGGCAGAAACCTATGACCGTCAACTACGGCCCGCCCACCCACGACGCCTTCGGCACCCCGATCAGCCCCCGGAGCCGCACGATCGCCGCCGTGCTCGCGTTCTTCCTCGGTGTGCTCGGCGTGCACCGGTTCTACGTGGGCAAGGTCGGCACCGGCGTGCTGCAGCTGCTCACCGCGGGCGGCCTCGGCGTGTGGGTGCTGGTCGACTTCATCCTGATCCTGGTCGGCAGCTTCAAGGACAAGGAGAACCGGACCCTCCTGACCTGGTAGCCCTGGCGGCCGTCAGGCTGGTGGCCGTCTAAGGACCACCGGGATGCCAGCGCACCGCGCCGGGAGGTGAGACCGCGTCGACCGAACGTGCCGCGAGGTTGCACACCCTGCGGGCGTCGAACCGGGACCAATGTCCGGGGTGACCGGCTAGCCTGACGCCCATGCACGAGGGGGCGAGGGCGATGCGCGCTGCGCGAGCCGTCGTGACGTCCGCCGTCGTCGCCGCCCTGGCCGCCGCCGCGCACACCGCCGGGGGAGGCCAGCTCCCGTCCGTGCCCGTGCTCGCCGCCCTCGGGGCGCTCGTGCTCCTCACGGTCACGGTGCTCGCGCGCTGGCAGCTGCGCCTGTGGACCCTGCTGCCCGTGCTGGCCGGTCTCCAGGCGGCGCTCCACGGCGCGCTGTCGTTCCTCGCACCGGGCACGGCGTCGGCTGTGGTGAACCCGGCGTGGACGCACGCGCACGGCGCAGCCCAGGCCCCGTTCGCGCTCGTCTCGTCCAGCCCGATGCTGCCCGGTCACGAGATGGCCGCCATGCCCGTGATGAGTGCCGCCATGCCCGCGATGCTGCTCGCGCACGCCGCGGCGACCGTGGTCACCGCGCTCGTCCTGGTCGGGGCCGACGACGCTGCCCGGCGTACCGTCTGCTGGTTGCGGGCTGTCCTGCCGTTGATCGTGTCGCCATCGGTCGCCCCGATCGCCGCCGTCGCGCGCGCCGTGGCGGCCCAGGCCCCCGGATTCGTCCTGATCGCCCGCGGACTGGTGGCCTCCCGGCCCCGTCGCGGCCCACCGCTCGGCCTCGCCACCGCCTGAGCCTTGTTCCGTTGCACGCCGCGTCGTCGGCGTCGCTGCGCTGCGTCCCGCTCGGGTTCGGTGGCCGCGCGCCATCCGACCCGCCCACGCCGTCCCGAGGGGCGCGTGGGCCGAAGCCGAGGACGACGTCCATGCCCGCTGCCCGACCCGTTGATCCCGGACGCGCCCGCGTCCTGGCCCCCCAGCTCACCGCCCCGTTGCTCGCCCTGCTGCTCACTGTGCTGCTGACCCTGGTGCTCACTCTCGCCGGTGCCCTGCCGGCGTCCGCGCACGACCAGCTGATCGAGACGACGCCCGCGACCGGGTCGGTCGTCGCGACCGCGCCCGCGACCGTCAGCCTGCGGTTCCGCGACGACGTCCTGAACCTCTCGTCCCAGCTGATCGTGCGCGGTCCCGCCGGGGACGTGGTCCTCGACGTCCCCGGGGTCGTCGAGGCCACGACGCTCAGCGCGCCGTTGCCGCCCGACCTCGCCGACGGGACGTACCAGGTCGCCTGGCGCGTGGTCGCGGGCGACGGGCACCCGCTCCAAGGCGCTTTCGAGTTCTCGATCGGCGCCGCGAGCGGGCCGCTCCCGGCGGCGGTCGTCCCCTCCGAGTCCTCGCCGACCGACTCGCCCTCGGCGGCCGCGGTCGCAGTGTCCGACGACGGCGGCGGCGCGTCGGGCGGCACCCTCGCCCTCTCGGTCGGGGGCGGCCTGGCCGCCCTCGTGGCCGTGACCGCCGTGCTGCTGCGGCGTCGACGTCCGACGACCGCGGCTTCCTGACCGACCTCCGGCTCGCCGGCCCCGGCTTGCCATTCCAGCGTGCCATTCCAGCCTGTCCACTCCTGCTCGCGAAAGGTTCTGCCATGACCTCCCTGACCCGCTCGTCCTGCCCCGCCGTCCACCCGACGCAGCGACCGACCGGCCGGGCGGCGGCTGCCGCGCGACTGCTGGGCGCGAGTGCGCTCGGCCTCACGCTGGCGTTCTCCCTCACGGCGTGCGCGGCCGAGAGCCCCGCCGTCGGGGAGGCCAACGCGACCAGCGCCACCGGCGCGGCGACCGGCTCGACCAAGGGCGCCGCCGCCATCACCGTGACCGACCCCTGGATCAAGGCCGCCGATTCGGGGATGACCGCGGTGTTCGCCACGCTCACGAACGGGTCGGACTCCGAGGTCCGGCTGGTCTCAGCCGCCACGTCGGCGTCCCCGAAGATCGAGCTGCACGAGTTGGCCAAGAACGACGCCGGCGAGATGGTCATGCGCCCGAAGGAGGGCGGCTTCGTGCTCGCCGCGGGCGGCACGCACGAGCTCGCGCCCGGGGGCGACCACCTGATGATCATGGAGCTCGCGGCCCCGGTGAAGCCCGGTGACGAGGTCAGCGTGACCCTCACCGCCGACGACGGCACCGAGGTCACGTTCACCGCTCCGGCCCGCACGTACACGGGAGCCAAGGAGAACTACGCGCCCGGCGCGATGTCGCCCACGCCGATGTCGCCCACGCCGATGTCCACCCCCGCCAGCTCGTGAGCGCCGAACGCCCGGATCGCCGGACGTTCCTGCGCGGCGGCGCCGCCGTCCTGGGGGGCGCCGCTCTCGCGCTCGGCGGGCGCGCCGCGTGGGACGCCTCCCCGGCCGGGCCCGCACGCTCCGGTTCCGGTTCGGCTGAGCCCGGGTCGCCCGGGTCGACCACGGTGCCGGTCGCGGCGGACGCCGTCGGCCGGGCGGTGGTGCCCCTGTACGGCGACCGCCAGGCGGGCGTGGGCACCCCGCCGCCCGCGTTCGCGTCCTTCATCGCGTTCGACCTCATCGCCGGGACGGACCGGGACGCGCTCGTGCGCCTCATGCGGATCTGGACCGACGACCTCAGTCGGCTCACGGCGGGTCGTCCCGGTCTCGGCGACACCGAGCCCGAGCTGGCGATGGTCCCCGCCAGCCTGACGGTGACCGTCGGCTACGGGCCGGGCGTGTTCACCGCGGCGGGCCTGGAGGCCGAGCGGCCGTCCTGGCTCGCGCCCCTGCCCGCGCTCGGGATCGACCGCCTCGAACCGGCGTGGACGGGGGGCGACCTGCTCGTGCAGATCTGCGCCGACGATGACCTGACCGTGGCCCACGCCGCTCGCGTGCTCGCCCGGCAGGCCCGGACGTTCACCACGGTGCGCTGGGTCCAGCGCGGGTTCCGCCGCAGCCCGGGCACGACCGCGCCGGGCACGTCGATGCGCAACCTCATGGGTCAGGTCGACGGCTCCCGCAACCTTGTGGTGGGCACCGACGACGCGCTGATCTGGCACGACGACGCCGCCCCGGCATGGCTGGTCGGCGGCACGTCGATGGTCGTGCGGCGCATCGCGATGGACCTCGACACCTGGGACGTGCTGGACCGCTCCGGCCGCGAGGCGACCATCGGCCGGCGGCTGTCCGACGGTTCGCCGCTGACCGGGACCGCCGAGCTCGACCAGCCGGACCTGGACGCCGTCAACGACCTCGGGTTCGGGGTGATCGACACGGTCGCGCACATCCGCCGGGCCCGTTCGGCGAACACCTCGGAGCGCTTCCTGCGGCGCGGCTACAACTACGACGACCCGCCGCCCGCCGGGAAGCTGTCGAACTCGGGGCTCCTGTTCGTCACCTTTCAGCGGGACGTGATCACGCAGTTCGTGCCCATCGCGCGTCGCCTCGACGAGGTCGACCTGCTCAACACGTGGACGACGCCGATCGGCTCGGCGGTCTTCGCCGTGCCCGGCGGGTGCCGCCAGGGGGAGTACCTCGGCCAGCGCCTGCTGGCGGGGTGAGGCTAGTCCCGCCGGGTGCCCTCGCCGCGGGCCACCCGGACGAGCTCGTTCATCGTCTTGGAGAACTCGTGCACGTCCGGGATGTCGCGCAGCACCGCGGTGCCCTGCTCGCTCGCGGCCGACACCCGCAGCGTGCCGCAGTGCGCCAACCGGTCGAGGATGCCCTGGTCGAACTTGACGTCGTTGATCCGCTCGAGCGGGATGTCTCGTCCGGTCCGCCGGAACACGCCCTCGCGGGTCACGAGCCGCTCGTTCGTCAGGGTGCTCGTGCGCTTGGACCACTTCGCCCACGGCCATACCCCGAAGATCAGCACGACGCCGGCGAACGCCACCCAACCCAGCGTGTCCAGCCACTGGAAGAAGCCGTCGTCCGGCGCGTACTGCAGCACCAGCACGAGGCCGATCACGGCGGCGATGCAGATCAGGCCCGCCACGAGCAGGTGCTTGACGTGCTCGCGGGTCTCGATGACGATCCGCTCCTGCGGTCCCAGCTGGCTGGTGGGCAGACCCATGACGACCTCTCGGTACGGGACGAACAGGTGGTCACCGGGTAGGGCGCCCGGTGCCGGGACTCAGCGCGAACGGTACCGGCTGCGACCGATGAGGAACCCGGCCACGACCCCGAGCGCGGCCGCGATCGCCATGACGACCCACAGCGGGACGACGGCCGTGGTGACGATGAAGGACACCTCGACCTGGTCCCGGTTCGACAGGATCCAGACCACGAGGGCCGCGGCGATGACGAGGCCGCCGATCGCGCGTCCGGAGATGCGGGATGACTCAGGAGCCTTGTTGGTGCTCACGTTTTGCCCCCGTTTGTCGTACGGATCTGGTGCTCGCAGCCTAGGGCGCGGCGGGGTCGTGCGCACGGCGTCCGCACGGCGTCCGGACGGCGAGCCGCGCGACAGTCACACCAGGCTGGGGAGCGGCCACGCGAGGTCGGCGTCGCGGCGCCACGGCTGCGCCGCGGGCCGTCCGAGGAGGTAGCCCTGACCCCCGATGAACCGCGCCCGCCGGCTGATCGTCTTGGCCGACCGCACGAGGTGATGGAGGATCTCCTCGGTCTCGATGCCCTCCGCGATCACGACGGCGCCGCTCTCGGCGGCGTACGCGACGATGGCCGCGAGCACGGCCCGCCCGGGACCGCCGTCGCGCGCGCTGCACACCACGGACCGGTCGACCTTGACGTACTCCGGCCGGAGACGGCCGAGGAGCGCGAGCCCGGTGTCGCCGGAGCCCATGTCGTCCAGGGCGAGGTGGAAACCGGCGTCGCGCAGGAGCTGGATGGGTGTGAACACGAGGTCCATGCGCTCGCTGGCGTTCTCCGTCAGCTCGATGACGACCTGGTGGGGCTCGAGCCCGGCGGCCTCGACCTCGCTCCTGAGCCGGTGACCCGCCTCGAGGCCGTGGTCGAGGACCTCCGGGGAGAGGTTGAGGAACAGCAGCGTGTCGTCGGGGAAGTCGTCGACGCCGGCGAGGACCGACTCTCGGCACAGCGCGTCGAGCTCGTCGATGCGACCGAGTCGGGCCGCACCCAAGAAAGCGTCCTCGGGACCCTCCAGGCCGTACTCGACGGCCGGCCGGGCGAGTCCCTCGTACCCGATCACGCGATGCGTGTCGAGGTTCCAGATCGGCTGGAATGCCGCGCCCATCTGGCGGGTCGCGAGCAGGTGACGGACCGCGGTGATCGTGGCGGCCGAGGTGCGCATCCGGGCGGACTGGGCGATCTCGTGGAAGGTCACGATCTCGTTGCGGCCGCGGCGCTTCGCCTCGTACAGCGCGAGGTCGGCGCGGTCGCGCAGCACCGCGGCGTCGGTCCGGGTGTCGGTGTCGATGCTCGCCGGGTCGAACTCCGCCAGGCCGATGCTGATCGTGGTCCCCTCCATGCAGCGCACGGCCGTCGCCTGCAGCCGTTCGACGGCGTGCATCGCGCCGACCAGGTCGGTATGGGTCATGATCACCGCGAACTCGTCACCGCCGATGCGGTAGGCCCGGTCGACGATCCGGCCGGTGCGCAGCGCGCCCGCGAGCTCGACCAGGAGCTCGTCGCCCCGCTGGTGGCCGAGGCTGTCGTTGACGAACTTGAAGTCGTCGACGTCCGCGAGCATCAGGGTGAACGACCCGCCGAATCGCTGGGAGGTCGCGACCTCGTGGTCCAGGGACTCCTGGAACGCCCAGTGGTTGCGCAGGCCCGTGAGGCCGTCCAGCGTGGCCTGGTCGCGCGCTCGGGCGAACTGGTCGGCCATCTTTCGCCCCCCCAGCACATAGTGCACGGGGAGGGCGAGCAGCAGACCGGTGGCGAGGCCCCACAGCAGGATCGTGCTGTGGGGCTCCTGGTCGCCCCCGAGCGTGAGAACGCGCGAGTCCAGCGAGAACGCGACGATGACGAGGACCCCGAGGAGCACGAAGGTCCCCAGCAGCGTGGCGGACATCCGGGCGAGGAACGCCGCCCGGGGAGGCAGATTCCGGATCCGTGCTCTCAACCTGCCGAAGGAACTGCGCATCGGTGCTCACTTACGTCCGGACGTCACGCTCGATCCACTGAGCCTGGTCCACTGGCGGGTTCACGCCGGTGAGCCCGGGAGTCCTCCTATCGTACGATTCGGGAGATAAGGGGTCAAAGTCTGGTCAAGATCGTCGCCCCGCTGCGGCAGACTGGCGAACCATGGCTCTAGTTCTCGACCGCGCGCTCGTCTGGTTCCGTCGCGACCTGCGGTCCGTCGACCACGCCGCGCTGCACCACGCTCTGCTCGCCGCGCGCGACGTGTGGTGCGTGTTCGTGTTCGACCGCGACATCCTCGACGCGCTGCCCAGCCAGGATCGCCGCGTCGAGTTCATCCACGACAGCCTCGCCGAGCTCGATCGCGACCTCGCCGACCTGGGTGTCGAGCACGGCCGCGCCGGGGTCCGGCTGATCACGGTCCACGGCCGCGCGACTGAGGCGGTCCCGGCGATCGCCCGGGCCCTGCGCGTCCAGGCGGTCTACGCCAATCACGACGACGAGCCCGCCTCGCTCGCGCGGGACGCCGTCGTCGCGGGCGCGCTGACGGGGAGCGGCATCGCGCTGCGTACCTCGAAGGACCACGTCGTGTTCGAGCGCAGCGAGATCCTCACCCAGCTCGACAAGCCCTACAGCGTGTTCACGCCCTACAAGAACGCGTGGCTGCGCACGCTCGAGCCGTTCTTCCTCGAGGCGTACCCGGTCGCGACGCACGCGGCCTCTCTGGCCCCGGTCGGGCCGGTGGCCGCGGACCTGCCGGCCGGGTGCGTGCTCGGGCTGCCGTCGCTCGAGTCGTTGGGCTTCGAGCGCACCAACCTCCACGAGCTCCGGGTCCCGACGGGCGCCAGCGGGGCGCGGCACCTGCTCGACGACTTCCTCGACCGCATCGGGGAGTATGAGGAGTCGCGCAACTTCCCGGCGGTCAAGGGTCCGAGCTACCTGTCGGTGCACCTGCGGTTCGGCACCGTGTCGATCCGCGAGCTCGCACGCGTCGCCTGGGAACGCTCCGGGCAGGGGCCGACGGCGCGGGGCGCGCAGGTCTGGCTGTCGGAGCTGATCTGGCGGGACTTCTACCACCAGGTGCTGCACCACCACCCGCGCGTGGTCGACTCGGCCTTCAAGCCGGAGTACGACCGCATCGCCTGGGAGACCGGGCCGGTCGCCGACGAGCTCTTCGCGGCGTGGTGCGAAGGCCGCACCGGTTACCCGCTCGTGGATGCCGCCATGGCGCAGCTCAACCAGACCGGGTACATGCACAACCGGCTCCGGATGGTCGTGGCGAGCTTCCTCACCAAGGACCTCGGCCTCGACTGGCGCTGGGGTGAGCACTACTTCGCGCGGCAGCTCATCGACTTCGACCTGGCCGCCAACAACGGCGGCTGGCAGTGGGCCGCCTCGACCGGGTGCGACGCGCAGCCGTACTTCCGGATCTTCAACCCCGTCAGCCAGTCGCTCAAGTTCGACCCCGAAGGTCGGTTCATCAGCCGCTACGTGCCGCAGCTCGCCGCGCTGCCCACCCGGGCGATCCACGCCCCCTGGGACGCGGCCCCGCTGGACCTGCTCACGGCCGATCTCGAGCTGGGGCGGGACTACCCGGAACCGGTGGTGCGCCACGACGAGGCACGGGTGCGCACGCTCGCGCGCTACGGCGTCGTGAAATCGGGCTGACCGCACCTGGCGGCAGGCGCTAGTGGGACACCCCGGCGGGCAGAGAGTCGCCGGCCGGTCCGGCAGCGGCGTCCTCGCCGCTCGGGGCGTCGGGCGCGAACCTGCCGAGGGCTGAGGTCACCGGGATCTCGACCCAGAGCTGCGCGCCTCCCTCGGCGGCGGTACCGGCGCGCAGATGACCGCCCCGGGCGTTGACGACCCCGCGCACGAGCCCGAGCCCGAGCCCGGTCTGCGAGAGCTCGTCCCGCGGGATCTCGAGGTCACCGTCCGCCTCGCCGTTGATGACGGCGATCAGCTCCTGGCTCAGGCCAGGCCCGGAGTCGGCGACGCTGATGCTGATCCAGCCGGCGTCGCGGTGCCCGCTCAGTCGCACCGTGTCGCCATCTCGCGTGTAGCGCAGGGCGTTCTCGATCAGGGTGTCCAGGCACGCGCGCAGGCGTTCGGCGGAGCCGTCGTAGGCCCCGGCTCGGGCGTCCACGACCCAGCGCCGGTCGGCCACCTGCGCCCAGCGCTCGACCGTCTGGGAGAGCAGCACGTCCAGGTCGACGCGCTCGAGCTCGGCGCCGCCCTGCAGCCGGATCACGCGCACCAGGCGCTCGGTGACGCGGGTGAGCCGGTCCAGCTCGTCGTCGACCACGGCGAGGTCGCGGCGCTGCTGGGGATCGAGCTCGCGCTCGAGCAGGAGCTCGACGTACCCGCGGGCGATCGTCAGCGGGGTGCGCAGCTCGTGCGAGGTGAGCCGGGTCAGGCGCTCGCGGTCCAGGGCCTGCGCGCGCTCGCGGTCGGCCATCACGGTCACCGCGGCGAGCGCGTGCTGACGGCGTCGCATGCTCCAGACCGCGAGCACCATGAGCACGGACATCAGGGGGATCTCGGTGGTCTCCTGCCACACGAGCAGGCCCGTCGCCGCGTGCACCACCAGGACGGCGCCGGTGGCGATCGTGTAGAGGACCAGGCCGGTCGCAGCCCGGCGGAGCCTCCAGTCACCCAGGCCGTACAGCAGGGCGAACGACGCCCAGGCCACGTGGTACGGGATCGTCTCCTCTCCCGGCCAGACCCACATCAGCGCGGTGCACACGGCGGCGATCGCGAGCCACGGGTAGTAGAGGTCCCAGCGGGGGGGCGCCTTCTCGGACACGGGGTCATTCACCGTGGAAGCAGTAGCCGACCCGGCGGATCGTCTCGATCGGCGGATCGGGCTGCAGCTTGTTGCGCAGCCGCCGGATGCAGACCTCCACGACGTTGCTGCCCGGGTCGAAGTCGAGGTCCCAGACGTCGTGCAGCAGCTCCTCGCGGCGGCACACCTCGCCCCGGCGGCGCATGAGGTGCGCGAGCAGGGAGAACTCACGCTCGGTGAGGGAGACCTCGCGGTCGGCCAGCTGGGCGCAGCGTCGCTCGAGATCGAGCCGGATGCCGCCCGACTCGATGAACCGGTTCTCGGTCCGCGGGACCCGCTTCGCGCCGAGATGCCGCCGTGTCCGCGCGAGCAGCTCGACGAGGGAGAACGGTTTGGCGATGACGTCGACCGCCCCCCGATCGAGGGCCTGCACGCGGGTCGCGATGTCGGTGACCCCCGAGAGCACGATCACCGGGGTCTCGTCGTGACGCTGACGCAGCGACGACAGGACGGTCAGCCCGTTGCAGCGGGGCATCATCAGGTCGAGGAGCACCAGGTCGACGTCGCCCGTCGTGAGCCGGTTCAGCGCGCTGACGCCGTCACCGAACGACACGACGCTGTGTCCCTCCGACGCCAAGGATCGGGTGATGAGCGCACGGATCCGCTCTTCGTCGTCCACAACCATCACCGTGCTCATGAAGCCCTCCGACTGCCCGCCAGCAGGGCGGGTGGACTTTGTCCCCTTGACAAGGGGGTTGGACCGCAACTCTGACGTGTTCGGTCATGGGGAGCAGTACAAATCGGACAAGTTCACCCACTGGGGCCCGGACTTCGCCCGATCGAGGGACCGACGCCGTCGGAGATGACCGCCGTCTGACGGGCGAATGGCCTGAGATGACCCCGCGGTGGCGTCGCGGTGGCGGTGGCCGGTCGGCCCGATGATCCCGGCCTGACGGGTTCCTGAGAGTTCGCCGCAGATCAGGCATGCCTTGCCTGCAGGGCCCCATGGTGAGCGTCATTCGCGTTGCCGGTCCGGCGCGCGGCGAGCCGATGGAGGGCACCGTGACTCATCAAACGGCCAGGAAGCGAAACCTTCGCTCCCTGCTTGCGGTCGGCCTCGCCGCCGCCCTGCTGCCGCTGACGCAGGTGGCCACCGTGCTGCCCGCCGTCGCGGCCCCTGCTGCGTTGGCGTCAGCGGTCCCTGCGGCTGCGCTGGCGGCAGCGGTGCCGGCGGGGCCCGGCAGCATCACGCTGACCGTGCACAGCTCACGCTCGGTGAACACCGGCCCGGGGTTCGTCCACCTCGGGGACGTGGTGCCGACCTACAAGTGGATCATCAACGCCGATGACACCGGAGACCCGGGCACCAAGACCAACCAGGGCACCGAGAACTGCCTGCCGTCGACGGCTCCCGGCGGGAGCACCGACCCGAACTACGCCGACTCCTGCCAGTGGCCCTCGGTCCGCAAGACCTCCGGCTTCGCCCCGATCCTCGCCCAGGGCGACGAGACCGACCTGAATGCGACCAAGGCCCTCGACAACCTGCCCGGCGGCAAGTACCTGATCTCGGTGACCGCCGACGGGTTCAAGATCGACGGTCAGCACTTCACCGTCTCGCCCGGGACCACCGCGGTGAACGTCGACATGAACCCGACGCCGCTGCCCCTGTCGACGATCCGCATCTCGGTCTTCAACGACAACGCCCCGGTCGACGGCACGTACGAGGTCGACGCCGAGCAGGCCCTGGCCGGCTTCACGGCCCACCTCACCGACGTGTTCGGCACCGTCAGCGTCGACTACTACGGCAACGCCCTGTGCACCGTCTACCAGCACGCGGGCGCCAACGGCGCGGGCCCGATCCTGTTCGACGCGAACAACAAGCCGATCGTCGACACCGCCAAGTCCACGGGGGTGTGCGTCAGCGACCGCAACGGCCTGGTCCTCATCCCGAACATGGGCCCGAACCGGCTGGCCGCCACCATCACCCCGCCGGTCCCCGCGGCTGGCCAGACCTACGAGTGGGTCCAGACCACCAACCTCGAGGGCGGCAAGGACTTCGACATCTGGAGCCAGGAGGGCTCGACCGGCTTCGACACCGAGCAGGTCAAGGGCGCGGAGCTGGTCCCGTCCGTGCAGTTCGGCTTCGTCAAGACCCAGGCGATCACGGTCCCGCGGCGCAACCCGCCGACCGGTGAGGTCAAGGGCGTCGCGGTCGTCGCGCTGTCGTACATCGGCGGCCAGAACGGCCAGGTCAACCCCGTGCTCGGCCTCGCGGGCGCCAAGTTCGGCGGCCCGATCGCTCGCCCGTGGGTCGCCCTGTCGGCGCTCGACCGCGGCGACGTGCAGGTCTACGCCGGTCGCGGCGCGGCCGACGGCTCGTTCGACATCAAGAACGTGCCCGACGGCGCCTACCAGCTCACGCTCTGGGACGACAACCAGGACTACATCCTGTGGAGCTTCAACGTGACCGTGTCCGGCGGGGCGGTCACCGACGTCGGCAACAAGCCGCTCGTCGGCTGGTTCTCGCACATCCACGGCACCGTCTTCATCGACTCCAACGCCAACGGCAAGCGCGACCCCGGTGAGGCCGGCGTCCCGCAGTTCCCCCTGACCATCCGTGAGCGCGACAACACGCTGATGGACCAGTTCACCAACACCGCCTCGACGGACTCGACCGGCGCGTACGACATGCAGGAGGTCTACCCGCTGGGCAAGTGGCTCGTGCTCGAGGCGTTCAACACGCGCTACAAGACGACGGGCATCACCTACAAGGGCGAGAACGAGTCGTCGTCGACCACGAAGCTCGGCAGCCTCGTCGACCTCGACTTCCTGCCGATCATCGGCCTGGGCGGACAGATCGACTGGGGCGTCCAGCCGTACGACACCGGTACCAACGGCGGGATCGTGGGCACGGTCAGCTACGACACGACCCGCAACGAGCTCGACCCGGCCGACGCCGTCTCCGAGGGCTACCAGCCCGGCATCCCCGACGTCGGCGTGCACCTGTACGCGACGACGCCCTGCACCGCGACGACGCCCGCCGACGTGGCCAACACGTGCCGCGAGGGCAAGGCCATCGTCCCGCTGCAGATCGCGGACCCGGCCTTCGTGCCCGATCCGGCCAACCCCCTGCCGGCCCCGATGGTCACCAACCCGGACGCCCACCGCGGCGCCCTGGTCAAGGGTCCGGAGCTGGCCGACACCGCGACCTCCGAGCAGTGGGCGCCGCCGCGCGGCTGCACCGCCCGGATGTACAACGGTCAGCCCCTGACCGACCAGCAGGCGTTGCCGGCCTTCGGCGCCGCCGCGAACAACCTCTGCGTCGAGGCCCCGATGATGGGCGTCGCGATCGGCCCGAGCGACACGACCGACCCGACGTCGGCCGGTCAGACGGTCAACGGCAACTACGGCTTCTCGACCTCGAACCTGAACCTGTGGCCGCCGTCGGACACCGTGCACAACCCGGGCGGGCTCGCGCTGTACGCCCCGCTGCCGGCCGGCGAGACGCAGGACCTGCGCGCGCAGGAGTACATCGTGTCGGTCGACATCCCCACCGACCCGGTGGACGGCAAGCCGATGTACAAGGCGACCTCAGAGGAGGACGTCAACGTCTTCGACGGCGACACCTACCTGCCGCAGGAGAACTACCCGCCGTCGACCCCGGCGGCGGCGAACGACCCGGCCGGACCGCCCGACAACGTGCCGACGGCTCCCTCGCAGCCGCCGTCGCAGCAGGCCGGCATCGTCTCGGCCTGTGCCGGTGACCTGCACACGGTCAACGTCACCAACGCGGCGTTCCTCGCCGGTGGCGGCAGCCCGTTCCAGGGCCTGGACCGGCCGTCGTGCGCCGACAAGGTCGTCACGGTCCGTAACGGCCAGGCAACCGCGCCGAACTTCAACCTGTTCACCGACGTGCCGCTGCCCACGCACTTCTGGGGCGTCACGCTCAACGACCTGGGCCTGACCCTGGACAAGCGCAGCGTCAACTACGGCGAGGCGCAGGGCCTGCCGTTCGTGCCGGTCGGCATGTACGACTGGTCCGGCCGGCTCATCGACACCACGCACACCGACTTCAACGGCCTGTACGAGGCCCTGGAGCCGTCCACGGACACGTTCAACTGCCCGGTCCCCGCGGGCCCGTGCCCGAACATGTACCGCTTCGTCGGCAACGACCCCGGCCAGCCCGGGCATCTGAACTCCGACTACAACTCCAGGTTCCGCACCATCGCGACGAACTTCCAGGCGTGGCCGGGGCTCTACACGGTGACCGACCAGGCGCCGACCCAGGTCGCGACGACCGCGCTCACGCCGGACACCACGACCGTCAACCCGACCATCTGCGACCTCGGCCCGTCGGCTCCCCAGCTGCTCGCGGTCGACCGGCCCTTCATCCGGCAGAACACGCCCGCCGACACGAGGGTCGTGACCGTCACCGGCTTCGGCTTCGGGGCGGGCGCGGGAGTGCTCAAGCTCAACGGGACCGCTGTGACCACCACGAGCTGGAGCGACACGAAGATCGTGTTCAGGGTGCCGACCACGGCGAGCGGCGCGCAGGCGCTGAGCATCACCGGGACCAACGGGCTGACGAGCTACAACGGCATCACGATCCAGGCGCTCGCGGCATCCGGCAGCAACCCGAACGGCGCGGGCACGTCCTCGACCAACCCCCGGATCGTCCAGGTCGGTCCGGGCAAGCCGTTCGCGACCGTCCAAGCTGCGCTCGAGGCCGCCCGTCCCACCAGTGCCCTCAAGTACTGGATGGTCGTCGTGTGGCCGGGCTCCCAGACACCCGACAACCCGCAGGGCCAGTACAACGAGAACCTGATCGTGCACCACCAGGTGAAGATCCAGGGGGTCGGTCCGGGTGGGTTCGATCCGGCGGGCACATTCGTCCCCGGCTCGATCCTTGACGGCGCGGGGTTCAACGCGGACAACGCGAACGGCTTGGCGTGGATCACGCTGCTCGGCTCGCTGAACTACGCCGGTGACCCGGCCGTACCCGACGCAGCCGTGGTCACCGTGCTCAACGACCCGGGCACCAACACGCCGTCGAGCTACCCGGTCACGATCGACGGCTTCACGATCACGGGCGGTGCCCAGGCCGACTTCCCGGCGAACATCAACCTGTTCACCGGAACGGTCAAGACGCCGTACGGCGCCGCCGGCGCCCTGGTCACCCAGGGCGGCGGGGTGTACGTCCACTCGGGCGTCGCCGGGATGCAGCTGACGAACAACATCATCCGCGGCAACGGTGGCTCCTACGGCGGGGCGGTGCGCGTCGGCACCCCGTACGTGGGCACCAACCACAACGCGAACTTCGTGCTCGCCCACAACCAGATCCGTGACAACGGCGGGACGAACCTCGCCGGCGGGATCGGGCTGTTCGCGGGGGCCGACGGCTACCAGGTCGACGGCAACGCGATCTGCGGCAACTTCTCCGCCGAGTACGGCGGAGCGGTCTCCGCATTCGGGTACCAGGGCACCACTGGCGGGAAGATCACCAAGAACCGCATCTGGTTCAACTCCTCGTACGACGAGGGCGGCGGCATCATGATCGCCGGCGAGCTCCCGGCCAACCCGGCGAACCTGTCGGAGGGCTCCGGGCCCGTCACGATCGACGCGAACGTCATCCAGACCAACCTCGCCAACGACGACGGCGGCGGCATCCGGCTCCTGCAGACCAGCGGGTCGCACATCTCGAGGACGTCGCCCGGGACGATCACCATCTCGAACAACACCATCGCGAACAACGTCTCCGCCCACGAGGGTGGCGGCATCGCGCTCGACGACTCGGCCTTCGTCAACATCGTGAACAACACGGTGGTGAAGAACCTGACCACGGCCACCGCCGTGACCAGTGACGGCTCGGCCGCTCCGGCCGGTCTGTCGACCGCGGCGAACAGCGTGCCGCTGCAGACCCGGCTCCGCTCGAGCCAGTTCCCCGGTTCGGCGGTCCTGGGGGCGACGGTGTTCAGCCAGCCGACGCTCCTGAACAACGTCTTCTGGGACAACCGGGCCGGCAGCTTCTCCGGCGGCTACGTCTACGGCATCGGCGGGACCCTCCCCGACGGCACCGACGGCGGCGTCAACAACTGGGACATGGGCGTGCTCGACGTGGCGGGGTCCCTCACGCCACTCAACTCGGTGCTCCAGACGACCACCGGGACGACCGCTAGCCCGACCAACGTCGTCACGGACACCCCAGGTCTGGTCGCCCCATACGACGTCTCGGTGAACATCCTGGCGTCGCGGACGAACTTCGCCTTCCGGCAGGCGTCGATCGTGGCCCAGCTGCTCCCACCGAGCCTGATGGGTGACTACCACCTGACGGGCGTCGGTTCGCCTGGCCGGGGGCTGGGTGCCGCCAGCACGCTCGTCCGGTGGGGCCCGGGCGGGACCGGGTGGACCTACACGGTGCCCGCGCCCGTCGCGGACATCGATGGGCAGGCCCGGCCCACCGGGACCCGCTACGACGCCGGCTCCGACCAGAGCTGATGTCCTGACAGACCCCTGGTGGCCTGCGTCCCCTTCTCGGCTCGCAGGCCACCAGGACTCTCACCCGCTTCACAGCGCACGCACCGCTCCCGACCACTACGCCTTCGACGTGGAGATGACATGACCGACAATGCAGCACCTCGAGGACTGTCCCGCCGGTCCTTCCTCACCGCGGGTGCCGGCGTCGTGGGCGCGACCCTCGTGGGGGCCCGCCTGCTCACCGTCGAGCCAGCCCGCGCGGCCGGCGCGCTGGCGGCCGCCGTGACCCACCCGAAGAAGGTCGTCCACCTCGCGGGGACGGACGGGTGGGTCTCGATGCCCCAGAACGCCCCCGCCGACCCGCCGTTCTTCCCGGACTCCCTGGCGCCGAGCGGGTTCAACACCTACGTGTTCGGCTTCCGCGACGTCACCGGGATGAGCTCGACCCAGGTCGCCGCGCAGCGTGGCAAGGCCCAGATCAGCGCTCCGATGATGGCGTTCGACGAGGAGGACGACATCACCATCACGCTGACGAACCTCGGCCTGCTGCAGCGCCCGGACCTCTTCGACGGGCACACGCTCCACTGGCACGGCTTCGTCAACGCGATCCCGCTGTTCGACGGCGTCCCCGAGCTCTCCCTCGCGGTCCCGGTCGGCCGCGACCTGGCCTACTTCTACCGCCCGCACGACGCCGGGACGTACATGTACCACTGCCACTTCGAGGACGTCGAGCACGTGCAGATGGGCATGACCGGCATGGTCCTCGTGCGACCCAAGCAGAACCGGACCCCGGTCGCCGGCGACCCGGTCGGGTCGAAGTACGCCTACAACGACGGCGACGGCTCGACCCGGTACGACCGCGAGTTCGCGTTCATGATCACCGAGCTCTGGTCGGCTGCCCACTACCGCGACGCGCACATCCAGGTCTCCGACTGGACCGACTACGACCCGAGCTTCTGGCTGCTCAACGGACGCGGCTACCCCGACACCGTGGCCCCGAACGGCGACCCGAACGTCACCGCGGCCGGGCGGCTGCAGTACCAGCCGATCTCGTCGTTGGTCACGTGCAACACGGGCGAGAAGGTCCTGCTCCGCATGGCCAACCTCGGCTACCAGAACCACGCGATGTCGGTCGACAACATCGACCTGCGAGTCGTGGCCAAGGACGCCAACCGGCTCGTGGGCCGCGACGGCATCACGAACTACCTCACGACCAACACGGTCGACGTCGGCCCCGGCGAGAGCCGCGACGTCATCTTCACCGCACCCGGACCGGGGGAGTACCTGCTCTACGACCGGCAGTACTCGTTCCTCGAGAACGGCGGTGGCCCGGGCTACGGCGGCATGATGACGAAGATCCTCGTCGGCGCGCCGGGCACCTATCCAGCCCAGACCGTCGCGAACGCGTGACGACACCGACCGAGGAGACGAAAATGAGACTCGCATTCCGCCTCGACCCCCGGCGGCTCGTCGTCGGCCTGGCCGTCGTCACGCTCATCGCGGCCGCCATCGTGACCAGCCCGCGCGCGGCCGGGGCTGCCACGTCCGAGGGCCTGCTGTGCGACACCAACGCGCAGCAGAGCTTCTCGCTCACCGCCCGGGACGGCTACGTGTCGACCCCGGACGGCAACTCGATCTACATGTGGAGCTACGCGAACAGCTCGCGCGGGTTCCAGCTCCCCGGCCCGACGCTGTGCGTGACCTCTGGTCAGCCCGTGACGGTGATCCTGCACAACACGCTCCCCGAGGCGACGTCGGTCGTCTTCCCGGGTCAGAAGAACGTCAAGGCCAACGGGAACCCGGCCCAGCCGCAGCTGGACACGGGTGGCTCGCTCACCTCGCTGGTCCAGTCCGCGGCCGCGACGAACGGGTCGGTCACGTACACGTTCACCGCCGGGACGCCCGGCACCTACCTGTACGAGAGCGGTACCGACGTCAACAAGCAGGTGCAGATGGGCATGTACGGCGCGCTCGTCGTGCGCCCCGCCGGCCACCCGGGTCAGGTCAACGACCGTGCCGACTCGGCGTTCAACCCGACCACCGAGTACGTGTTCCTGCTCTCGGAGGTCGACCCGGACCTGCACCTCGCGGTCGAGCGGTCGCAGCCGATCAACTGGCCGGCGTTCCACGCCCGCTACTTCATGATCAACGGCCGGAGCATGCCTGACACGATCGCCCCGAACGGCGCGTCGTGGCTGCCGGGCCAGCCGTACGGCGCGCTCGTGCACATCCGCCCCTACGACGCGGTGAGCAACCCGCTCCCCGCCGTCATCCGCTATCTCAACGCGGGCACGGTCAACTACCCGTTCCACCCGCACGGCAGCGACGAGCGGGTGATCAACAAGGACGGGCACGCGCTCGAGGGCCCGACCGGCCAGGACCTCTCGTACCAGAAGTACGACCTGGACGTGCAACCCGGGCAGACCGTCGACGCGCTGATGGACTGGCGCGACGTCGAGCACTGGGACGCGCTCACGAACCCGATCCCGACGCAGATCCCGGCCATCACCGACCAGCTGCTCGTCGGCACGGACACCTGGTTCAGCGAGAGCCCGTACCTCGGCACCAAGAACCCGCTGCCGTCGTCGATCACGAGCAACAACCAGTGCGGCGAGTACTACCACATCGCCCACAGTCACGCGCTTCAGCAGGCCACCAACTACGGCGCGACCTTCGGGGGAATGATGACGGTCTTCCGCATCGATCCTCCCGCCGGTTGCCAGGCGAATTGAGGAGTGGCGATGACTTCCCAGCCGTTCACTGACCACCCGGCCGCCCACCGGCCGATCCACGGGTCCGTTCATCGGGTCGTCGCGCTCGTCGCGTCGGCGAGCATGGTCGCCACGTTCGGGCTGCTCGTCGCCCCGAGCGCGACGGCGGTGGCGACCCGGGCTCCCGCTGTGTCCACAGCGGTGTCCGCCGCCGCCGTCGGCAAGCTCGCGCCGCAGGGCTGCACCGTCACCGGGACGGTTGCCGCGTGCGACCTATACGCGCTGGCCGGGACGACGTCGATGCTCGGCACCCCGCTGCCCATCTGGGGCTTCGCGAGCACGGCGACCGCTCCGGCCACGGCGCCGGGGCCGGTCCTCGTCGTCAACCAGGGCGACACCGTGTCCGTCACCCTGCACAACGCGCTCGCCGAACCGGTGTCCCTGGCGTTCCCCGGGCAGCCGGCGAGCGCGTTCTCTGCCGGCCTGTCGGGCACCGCCGAGGAGGTCGGCACCGCTCCGGGGGCCGCGACCACGTACACCTTCACGGCCGGCCGCGCGGGCACGTTCGCCTACGAGGCCGGCCACACGGCCGGCGGTGCGCGTCAGGTCGCGATGGGCCTGGCCGGTGCGCTCGTCGTGCGCCCGGCCGACGGCTCGGCCTACGGCTCGCCCGCCGGGTTCCCGGCCACGACGTACGACGACGACGCCGTCGTCGTCCTGAGCGAGCTCGACCCCGCGCTCAACGCCGCTCCCGCGACGTTCGACATGCGCAACTTCGCCCCGGCCTACCGGCTGATCAACGGCAAGCCGTACCCCTCGACCGACCCGATCAGCACCGACCAGGGCCACAAGGTCCTCGTGCGGTACGTCAACGTCGGCTCGCAGACCCACACCATGAGCCTGCTCGGCGCCGACCAGACGCAGGTCGCGACGGACGGGCACGCGCTGCAGTACGCCGAGACGGCGGTCGTCATGACCGTCGACCCCGGCGCGACCGCGGACACGATCGTCACGATGCCCTCGGGTCCGGAGGCCAAGATCGCGCTCTACGAGTCGGCCGGTCGCCTGGACAACGCCGGGCAGAAGACGGCCGACCCGCTCGCGTTCGCGTTCGGCGGGATGCTCACCTTCCTCGACACCGCGGCGCCGCCGCCGAGCACCGACATCGTCGGGCCGGTCTCGACGCACGTGGTCGCCTCGCCCAACCCGTCCAACGGGCTGGTCCCGGTCACCGTGACCGCTGACCTCAGCGACGCCAGCACGGGCGGCTCGACCGTCACGCAGGCCGAGCTCGTGGTCGACGACGCCGTCACGACCGGTGTCGGGTTCGGCACCGCGATGACCGGGGCGTTCGGCGCGGTCGACGTCGCCGGCGCGACCGGCACGATCACCACCGCCGTCCTGGACGCCCTCCCTGCGGGCAAGCACACCGTGTACGTGCGGGCGCTCGACTCCGCGGGCAACTGGGGCGTCGTCGGCGGCGTGGTCCTGAACCTGCCGAAGGTCGGCCCGCAGACCACCAACGGCAGCCTGACCGACACCCCGGCCAACGGCAGCGCCGACGTCGTCGTCGCGGCGACGGGGGATGACGCCGATGCCGGCACCATCACCGGCGCCGAGTACTTCCTCGACACCGTGGGCGCCACGGGGACCGGCCAGACGATGGCCCGCAACCGCACCGCCGCCGTCGTGTCCGAGTCGGCGACCATCCCGGCCGCCACCGTCAAGGCGCTCGGCGAGGGTGTTCACCACGTCCTCGTCCGCAGCCTGGACTCGCTCGGGCTGTGGGGTCCGACGCTGGACATCCCGCTCACCGTGGACCTGACCGGTCCGACCGTGCTGGGGGCGGACATCAGCCCGAACCCGACCAACGGGCTCCTGGCAGCCGTGGCCCAGCCGGGCAACCTCGTCGTGTCGACCGAGATCATCGACAAGGACGCGCGGGGTGGGGCGCAGAGCGTGCTCGTCGACGCCGAGGGCTTCCTCGACCCGAAGGTGGCGAGCCCGCCCGGCGGCACGGGGTTCCAGCTGGTCCCGGTCGACGGAGCCATGAACAACCCGGACGAGAAGCTCTACGGCCTGATCCCGCTCTCGCAGGCCCGGTCGCTGACCAACGGAGCGCACCAGGTGTTCGTCCGCGGGCTGGATGCGGCCGGCAACTGGGGTGAGCTGTTCGCGATTCCGCTGACCGTGGACAAGGCGGCGCCCGTGCTCGGGGCCGTCGTGGGGACGCCGAACCCGACCAACGGGGCGGCCAACCTCACGCTGACCGCGCCGGTGAACGAGGTGTCGTTCGCGACCGCCGAGTTCTGGGTCGGTGGCACGGACCCGGGCGTCGGCAAGGCCACCCGGATCCCGGTCGCGCTCGTCGGGACCAACATCGTCGCGACCGTCCCGCTCGCCGGGATCACGGCCGGCGGCCAGCAGTTCAACCTGCGGGTCCAGGACCTCGCGGGGAACTGGAGCAACGCCGTGAGCACGACAGTCACTGTGAGCATGCCGAACGCGATCTTCTCGGACACGTTCAACTCGGGGACGCTCGCGGCGTGGTCGGCCTCGACGGGCGGCGTCGTGGTCACCGCGGCGGCGGCCATCCCGGTCGGCGGTGCGAACCGCGGGTTGGCGGTCACGCTCGCCGGGGGCACGGGCAACCGCCCGAGCTTCGTCACCGACAACACGCCCACCGGTGAGACCGGGTACCACGCGTCGTTCGCCTTCAACGCGAACACGCTGACATCCGGGACCACAGCCGCCACCGTGCTCACGCTGTTCCAGGCGCAGACGGCGGCCGGCGGGCAGGTCTTCGCGGTGCAGTTCCACCGCACCGGTGGGGTCGCGCAGATCCGGGCGGTGATGTCCCGGACGGGTGCCGGCGCGCTGACCGGGAACTGGGTCACCCTGCCGGCCGGGGTCCACACGATCCGGGTCGACTGGACCTCGGGCCCGGCAACGGGGACCGCGGCCGGATCCCTCCGGCTCGTGCTGGACGGCACCAACGTCTCGACGCAGGCAGGCAACACCAGCGCGCTGCGCGTCGACACGGTCCTGCTGGGGGTGACGGCCGGGGTCACGCAGACCCGGACGTCGACCATGGCGGGCACGGCGTACTTCGACACCTTCACGTCGACCCGCCTCACCCTGCCGTAAGGCAGACCGCAACTCTCCCGGGGCCGCGACTCCCTTCGCGGCCCCGGGAGCCCTCAGGGAGGAGGAGCAGCATGTCTCAGCAGATGCAGTCCGATGGTGCAGTGCAGTCCGATGGTGCCGTGCAGTCCGATGGTGCAGTGCAGTCCGATGGTGCAGTGCAGTCCGACGGTGCGGTGAAGTCGGACTGGCGCTCCACCCGCTCCGTCGGCCAGTGGGTCGTCGCGATCGTGATCGCGGTCCTGGTGGCGCTGATCGCCGTCAACGTCGTCACGTCGAGGCACCCGGCCTCGGCCGCCGTCCCCGAGAGCTCCGCCATGGAGAACGCGCTGGGCGTGCGTTTCTCGCGCGTCGCCGTCGTGGCCGACGGCGGCCTCATCACCGTCAGCTACGTGGTGCTCGACTCCGAGAAGGCGCTGCGCTTCCAGGGGGACCGTGACCACCCCCCGGTCCTGCGCAGCGAGGCACGCGACGGCGGCACCAAGCGCGTCTCGCTGATGAAGCAGGGCCACCAGCTGCGGGCGGGGCAGACCTTCTACCTCGTGTACGAGAACACGGCGGGAGCCGTGCGGGCAGGTGAGCAGGTGACCATCGACGACGGTGACCTCCACCTGGCCCACGTGCCGGTGCTGTGATGTCCGACCCCGGCCCGACCCGCGCGGCGGGCGCCACCCGCGGTGACCGGTTCCGGCGGCTCGTGCGGCGGCTGGGACTGGCGCTCCTCGGCTTCTGGGTGATCGTCCTGATCGGCCCGGCACCCGCGGCGCAGGCCCACGCGTTCCTCGCCGGGAGCAACCCGGCCGACGGCGTCGTCCTGGCGACCGCACCGACGGAGCTGCGCCTGCAGTTCAGTGAGTCGGTGGTCCTTGGCGCGACCCGGATCGAGATCATCGACAGCTCCGGTCGGCGCCTGGGCACCACCCGGTTGACGCTGGTGGGTGCGGGGTCTTCGACCGAGGACCCGGTCGAGGTTGTCGCCGGGCTGCCAGCCCTCGCCCGCGGCGCCTACCGGGTGTCCTGGCAGACCCTGTCGAGCGACGACCTGCACGCCACGAGCGGCGTGCTGGTCTTCGGGATCGGCGCGACCGTGACCGCCGGCGGGCTCCGTGAGCCGTCACCGCCGCCCGTCGAGGTCGGCCTGCGCTGGGTCATCCTGCTGGGCCTGGCCGGGGCGCTCGGTGGACCGCTCGCCGGGCGCCTCCTCGCCCGCGCCGGGCTCGCGGCCGGGCTCGCGCAGAGGATCACCGCGTGGGGCGCCGTCGTGGCGGCCATCGCCGCCGGCGTGCTGCTGGTCACCCAGCTGGTGGCGTCGGGCGCCGACGCGGGCGAGCTGCTGCGGAGCTCGTACGGGGTGCGGTGGGGGCTGCGCGAGCTGGGCCTGCTGCTGCTCGTCGGCTCTGCCTACGCGCGCCCGGTGTCGGCCCGGCGACCGCTGCTGCTCGCCGGGGCCGTGCTGGCCGGCGTCGGGACAGCCCTGCTCGGTCACTCCGGGTCGGGGTCGGCGCCCGACGTCACGCGCGTGCTGGCCTCCGCGGCCCACCTCATCGCGGCCGTCACCTGGGCGGGATGCCTCACGATCCTCGCCGTCGTGCTGCTCGTGCCGCGACGGACCGACGACGGGGAGTCGCTCGGGCGTCGCGCGAGCGCCCGCGGGGTGCTGCGCCTGTTCGGGCCGCCGGCCGCCGCGTGCGTGGGCGTCATGGTGGTCACGGGGATCTACCTCAGCAGCGACGTCGTCGGCTCGGTCGACGCCGCGCTCTTTACGAGCTACGGCCGGACGCTGCTCGCCAAGGTGGCGCTCGCGGGCGTCGCCGGGGCGCTCGCGCTGGTCAACACCGTCGCCGTGCGCCGGCGCATCGTCCGTGCGGCGTCCGACCCGCGGCGCACCCCGCGGCGCACCCCGCGGCGCACCGTGATCGCCGAGGCGGTCGCCGCGGTGGGCGTGCTCGCGCTCGCCGCGCTGCTCACGAGCGGTCAGCCGGCGATGGAGCCACAGCTCGTCCGCAGCGCCACGTCCGCGGCGAGCGACGTCGTGGACCACACCGTCGGAGACCTGCAGGAGGCCGTGGCCATCCGACCGAACCGGCCCGGACCCAACGTCCTGCTCCTCGACGTGTTCAACACCCGACGCCCGGCCGTGGCGCCGGTCCGCGGGGTCCGGGTCGTGCTCACGTCCGCCGCGGGCGTGGCCGGAGCCCCGCTGGAGGCGGAGCCGATCGCGGACGGGCGGTGGTCGGTCGCAACCGACCTGGCGGCGGGCGGCGCCCTGCAGGTCCAGGTCATCGTGACCCGGGACGGGCTGGCCGACACGGTCGCCGACTTCCCGTGGACGGTGGGCGGCGCCGAACAGACCCGTGCCGCCGTCGTGTCTACCGCGCCGATCGGGTCCGCCCTGCGCGGCGTGGCGCTCGTGGCGCTGCTCGCGGTCCTGGCCGGCTGGTGGTTCGCGCTGCGGGGCCGGACGCGCGGGCGGCCGGAGCCTGAGACTTCGGCTCAAGCGGGTGAAACCCGCCCGGAAAGCGCCGATCGTCCGACCGTGCCGTCGCGCGCAGGCTAACTTTCGGATCGACAGTGGAGCGTGTCGACGACCGACCTGCCGCGTTCCGGTTCACGAGGCGCGGCGTGGGTGACTCCGCCGCGGGAGGCAACCGGGGGGTTCGACGTGAAGCGGCTTGCGTCCATGGTGCTCGGGCTGCTCACGCTGATCGCCGTCGTCGTGGGTGGGGCCGCGCCGGCCTCGGCGCACACCCGGCTCATGTCGACCACCCCGGTGAACGGCGCCGAGGTCGACGCCTCGCCGGACGCCGTGACGCTCACCTTCAACGAACCGGTCCGGGAGAAGTACAGCGAGGTCACGGTCACCGGACCCGAGGGCGGCACGTGGCAGGTCGGGAAGCTGACCCAGACCGGTTCGACCATCTCTCAGGCCCTGGTGCCGCTCGGTCCGAAGGGCACGTACACCGTGGCCTGGCGGGTCGTGTCCGCGGACGGGCATCCCGTGGCCGGCACGTTCACGTTCGTGCTCACGACCGCGGGGGAGGGTAAGCCCCAGACCCCCGGCACCGCGCCTGCCGTGCACGACGCAGGTGTGAGCTGGCTCGCCGCCGCCGGCGGGTTGGTCGTGGTCGCGCTGCTGCTGGCCGTCGGTGCTGTCGTCGTCACCCGTCGTCAGGCGAGCGAACGGGCGGGCAGCGATGCTTGACACGCTCCGCCGGGCGAGGTCCACGGTTGCGCCGGTGGGTCTGGCGGCGGTCCTGGTCGGTGCGGCCGTCGTCGTCGCGTCGTCGGCCCTGCTGGTGGTGCTGATCGGGGCGACGAACGGTTTCGCGGCCGCGGTGCCGCTCACGAGCTGGCTGCTGCCGATCGCCCGGCTGGCGATGGACCTCGCCGCGGTCGCCACGATCGGCGCGCTGCTGTTCGCCGCGGTGCTCGTGGAGGCACGGGCGGGGCGCCTCGCTCCCGGTGAGCTGCGGGCGGTGCGGGCCGCGGGTCGGTGGGCTGCGGTCTGGGCCGTGGCGGCGCTGGTGTCCGTGGTGCTCACCGCGTCCGACATCGCGGGCGTCGGACTGCTCGCTGCGGCGTCCCCGACGGCGTTGGGGGACTTCGTCCTGCACGAGTCCCACGGACGCGCGCTCGTCGTCGTCGTGGTGCTGACCGCGAGCCTGGCCTTCGCCGCGTTGCGGGCGCGCACCCTCGACGACACGCGCTTCCTGCTCGTCCTCGCGCTGGTGGCCGTGCTGCCGCCGACCCAGACCGGGCACGCGGCGGAGGCCGCCTTCCACACTCTCGCTCTCGGCACGTTGATGGTGCACGTCGTGGCAGTCAGCCTGTGGTTCGGCGGGCTCGCCGCGCTCGTGCTGTTCGGTCGAGGCTCGCCTGCGCTGGGCTCGGCCGCGGGACGGTTCAGCCGGCTCGCGCTGGGATGCTTCGTGGTCGCTGGCCTGACCGGCGGGGTCAACGCGTGGATCCGGCTCGGCGGTGGCGGGTTCTCGGTCGGCGAGCTCACCGGGAGCGTCTACGGACGGTTCGTGGTCGTCAAGCTCCTCGCGCTGGTGGTGCTCGGCGGGGTCGGCTGGTGGCACCGCCGGCGGACGCTGCCGGGCATCGCGGCCGGGACGCCCGGAGCGTTCCGCCGGTTCGCCCTCGTGGAGCTGGTGGTGATGGTGCTCACCGTCGCCCTGGCGGTCGCCCTGTCGCGCACCCCGCCGCCCGCGTTTCCCGACCCGGACCAGCCCGCGGTCGAGCAGGTCACGCCGCAGTGGCCGTGCTCGACCGATCCGGTGCTCCTGCTGCGCACGAAGGAACGCAGCGACGTCGTGCGCTGGGCCCGCCTGTGCAACTCCTCGTGACCGATCTTCCGCCGCGCCCCGCCCCGAACTGAAGGCTCACCCATGTCCGCACTGTCACCACCCCGGCCGCGTCGCGCCATCGGTTCGAGCCGCACCCGGCGCCTCGGGTTCGCCGCGCTCGCTGCGGCGGCGCTCGTGCTCGTGCCCGCCGCGGCGGCGTCCGCGCACGTGCGGGTCATCCCCGACGCGACCTCGTCGGACGGGTTCGCCAAGGTGACCTTCCGGGTGCCGAACGAGTCCGCGACCGCGGGCACGGTCAAGGTCGAGCTCGCGTTCCCCACGGACACCCCGTTCATCTCGGTGACCTACCTGCCGGTGGCCGGTTGGACCGCCGAGGTGGTCGAGGCCGACCAGCCGAGCCCGGTCGAGGTGGCCGGGGCCACGCTCACGCGGGCGCCGTCGAGCGTGGTCTGGACGGCCGACCCGGGCGTGCAGATCGCCCCGGGGGCGTTCGAGGAGTTCTCGATCGTCGCCGGACCGCTGCCGGATCCTGGCACCGAGGTCGAGCTGCCCGCGACGCAGACGTACTCCGACGGAGAGGTCGTCGCGTGGGACGACCTCGCGCTGGTCGCCGAGCCGGAGCTGCCCGCGCCGGTGCTGATCGTCCCGATCGGCGAGGAGGATGCGGCGGCGGGTGACACGGCGACCGGTGACACGGCGACCGGTGACACAGCAGCCGGTGCCACCGCGTCGGACCCCCTCGCGCGCGGCCTCGGCGGCCTGGGCCTCCTGCTCGGGGCGGGAGCGCTCGTCGTCGTCCTGGCGAGGCGTTCTGCCCGCACCGACCGGAGCTGACAGCTCCCACGCGATCGAGGGACCTTCGCCCCTACACCTGGTGTCCAGCCCCCGGGTACGGCTAGGGGGAGCCGACCTCGTCCGAGGTCGAGCCCCGCCCGCGTAGGAGACAGGAGCCCATCATGACGATCGACGGCCTCAAGATCGACCGCGAAGAGCGCGACCCGCAACCCATCGTCGGTCTGCACGAGGTCGTGGCGATGACCGACCTCTCGGACTTCTTCGGTCGGGCTTTCGAGGCCGCGGCGGCCGAGCTCGCCCGCCTCGGCGAGGCGCCCGCCGGCCCACCGGTCGCGCTCTACCGGGGACCGGCCTCCGAGACGATCGACGTCGTGGCGGGGTTCCCGGTGCGGCACGTCGTCACGCCGACCGGCGGCCTGGTGGTCGAGATGCTGCCGGGCGGTTCGCTCGTGGAGACCATCCACACCGGGTCCTACGACGACCTCGGGAGGACCTACGCGGGGTTCTCCGAATGGTTCGCCGAGCAGGGGCTGACCGTCTCGGGCGCGATGTGGGAGGAGTACCTCGTCGGTCCCGAGAGCGAGACCGATCCGAGCCGGTGGCAGACCCGGATCGTGTACCCCGTCGCCTGAACCATTCCCCCACGCGGGCTGCTGTCGACCGCTAGTCTCTCGACATCAAGACAGTCCGCTGCGCACCTCGCGCAGGGCATGGGGGAACGAGGGTTCAAAGATGAGCAGCAACGTTGACCTGCAGCGCGACTCGGCGAGTGCGCCGGCCGCCCGCAACGGAACGCACACAGCCGAGCTCGTGGCGGTCGTCAAGCCGACGCCGCTGGCCGACCCGGCCGCGCTCGGCCTGGGCGCCTTCGCCCTGACGACCTTCGTCCTGAGCGTCTTCAACGCCGGCCTCGTTCCGTCGACCGCCGAGCCCGTCATCCTCGGCCTGGCCCTGTTCTACGGCGGCATCATGCAGTTCGCCGCCGGGCTGTGGGAGTTCGTGAACAAGAACACCTTCGGGGCGACGGCGTTCTGCTCCTACGGCGCCTTCTGGATGGCCTTCTGGTTCCTCGCCCGGTTCACCGACCTGTCGGCGGCCGGGGCGGACGCCAAGAAGGGGGTCGCGGTCTTCCTGTTCGCGTGGGGCATCTTCACGCTGTACATGACCATCGCTGCGCGCCGGACCACCTTCATGCTCTTCCTGGTCTTCGTGTTCGCGGCCCTGACGTTCTTCACGCTCGCCGCCGGGGACTGGACCGGGACCGTCGGCATCACGCGCGTCGGTGGCGTGCTCGGCCTCATCACCGCGTTCCTCGCCTGGTACGTCTCGTTCGCGGTCGTCATCAACTCGACCTACAAGCGCACCGTGTTGCCGGTCTTCCCGCAGTAGCTCGACCTGAGCCCCTCAGACCGGGGGTGCGAGGTGGTGGTCGAAGAACGACTCGATCCGCCGCCTCGCATCCACGGCCGAGGGCTCGTGGTACTCGGACGTGCCGAGGAACTTGCCCATCACGACGACGATCCTCGGCGTGGGATCACCGGCACCCGGGTGGTCGTTGAGGAACGAGTGCCCCGCGTCGGGGTACTCGACCACGTCGTGGTCGACGTCCACCGCCGTCAGTGCGCGCTCGAGCCGGGCGGCCGTACCCCGGTTCGCGCGGTCCTTGGCCCCGTAGCTGCCGACGATCGGGCAGGCGTCGGCGAGGAAGTCCTCGAGATAGGCGTCCTTGCCGGGCCCGACGCCGTAGTTCACGCTCGAGGCGGAGAACCCGTGGCCCGGGGCGAGCATCAGCGCGAACCCGCCACCCATGCAGAAGCCGATCACCCCGATCCGGCCGGTGCAGTCCGCCTGCCCCGAGAGCCAGGTCCGCACCGCCTCGACGTCGTCGAACGCGCTCCCACGGCCGGCGCGGATGTCGCGTGCAGTCGCGCGCAGGCAGGTGAACGTGCGGCCCCAGTGGAACAGGTCGGGCGCCACCGCCAGGAACCCCGCGCTCGCGAGCCAGTCGGCCTGTCGGCGCACATCCCGGGTCCAGCCCAGCGCGTCGTGGATCACGACGACCCCCGGCCACGGTCCGGTGCCGGTGGGTCGTGCCACGTAGACGGGCATCTCCCCGCGTGCGGTCGCCATCGCGGTCTCGCTCATCGGCGGGGCTCCTTCGGCAGGCTTCCCAGGGCGACCGTCTCCCGGTTGGACAGACCGTACAGCCGCCCGTCGACCGGCACGAGGTATTGGTCGTCCGCGATGTCGGCCTCCCAGCGCACCCGGCCGTCGTCGAGCCCGTGGGCCACGAGCACGATCCCGCGGCCGCCGTCGGGCTGGGCGAGGAGCACGAGGCGGCCGTCGCTGAACAACGTGCTCTGGGCGGTCTGCCCGACGGGCATCGCCCAGACCGGTCGTCCGGTGCCCCCGTCGACGGACTCCAGCTGGTCGGCGTCCGCCCGGATCACGCGGTGGTCGAGGATCATCACGCCGCGCCCCGCGGTGCCCGACACCCGCCAGCGGGGGCGGCCGGTCGCGACGTCGTAGGCGATCAGGGCGGTTCCGCCCGGCGGCTGGACCAGGACGAGGTCGGCGAGCGTGCCGTCGTCGGGGCTCGCGTGGACCGGGGTCCCGCTCGCCGTGAATGCGCGGCCGGTGTCGAGGTCGACCACGCGCGTGCCCGGGCCGCCGTTCGCGGCCGTCGTCGGCTCGGTGATCAGGGGGCCGGCGCCCACCGGCTGGACGCGGCCGGTCACGACGAGCGTCGGGTCGGCGGTCCACGAGTGCCGCAGCGTGCCGTCGCCCGCGAGCACCCATGACGCCCCCGCGGCCCCGACGACCACGAGGTCGCCCGCCACCGTGAGCGACACGTCCTGCCGACCGAAGGCCTCCCGGAGCACGCGGCTCGGGCTCACGAACGTCCAACGCTGCTCGGCCCCGAGCGCGTCGGTACGCGCCACCCGGACGCGGCCGTCGGCGTCGACGTGCCCGACGACGAGGTCAGTCCCGATCGCGGCGATCGCCGCGCCGGTGTCCGTGGGGGCGTCCGAGCGCACGACGCCCGTGGCCGCGTCGATGACCAGCAGCCGGGCCATGGTCCGGTCGGCGACGAGGCACACGACGACGGCGTCGGCCTGCGGTTGCCCGGCGGTGGTCGGCGCCAGGGGAGGGTCGGGCAGCGCGCAGGTGGTCCCGGCGTCCGAGGTGCCCCGCGGGCGCGGCGCGGCCCGCCAGAGCGTGGCGCCGGTCGCGGGGTCGAGCGCCACCACGCCGACGTTCCCGCCCGGCCGGTTCTCCACCCCGACCAGGCGCCCGTCCGACTCCGCGACCCCCGGCCACAGGGAGACGTCGCTGCGCCACACGTCGGTCACGGGTCCGGCGAGCGGAGCGAGGAGCTCGGGCGTGCCCGCCAGCCCGGCCAGCCGGGTGCTCTCGCTCCGGTCGGCGCTCAGAGCCCCGGCGACGACCACGGCGGCGGCGGCGGCCGTCGCGGCCAGCCACCACCACCTGGCTCGTGCTGGTCTGGGCCGTTGTTCCGGGCCGACGACGGCGTCCGCGCCGGGGGCCTCGCCGGACTCACCGCCCGCGAGCTCGACGTCCTGCATGTCGCGACGCCCCACCTGAGCGACCCTACCCAGCGGGGTCCGTGGCGCAAAGATGTGGGCGCGGGCCGATGGGCTCAGGCCGCCGACCCGGCGAGCCGGTCTCGACGCTCGTCGAGGAGGGCGGTGAGCAGGTCGGGCCGGTTGGTGATCACGCCGTCGACGCCGAGGTCGAGCGCACGGGTCAGGTCGGCCACGGTGTCGACCGTCCAGACCCGGCAGTCCAGGCCGAGCCGGTGGACCTCGGCGACGTACGCCGCGTCGACAGCCAGGTGAAAGGGATTGATCCCGTCCACCCAGGTGGCCAGAGCCGGCAGGTCGGACGGCGCAGGCCGGCCGAGAAGCGCGACCGGGACCCGGGACTCGGCGCGGTGGTAGCGCCGTAGCGAGTCGACGTCGAGCGACTGCACGGCGAGGCGGCCGGTGGCGACGGCCGACCGGACGTAGCCGCGGAACTCGCGCATCAGGTCGGCGACCTCGTCCTCGATGCCGGGGTAGCGGCCGGGGGACTTGAGCTCGAGCAGGAGGCCGGAGCCGCTCGTGCGCAGAGCTCGGATCGCGTCGGCCAGGGTCGGTACCCGCTCGCCGGCGAACTGCGCGCCGTTCCACGAGCCGGCATCGAGCGTCAGCACCTCGGCCAGGGTGAAGTCGGCGAGGTGCCAGGGTGCGCGGTCGGGAAAGACGCGTGCCGCGTCGGTCGTCCGGGTGAGGGTCGCGTCGTGGAAGACCACGAGCTTGCCGTCCCGGGTGCGCTGGACGTCGAGCTCGATCAGGCTCGCGCCGAGGGTGATCGCGCGGCGCACCGCGGCGAGGGTGTTCTCGGGGGCATCGGCGCTCGCGCCCCGGTGCGCCACGGCGAGCACCCGCGTCGCGCCCGCGGGCTCAGCTGACGTGCGTGGGGGGAGGACCAGGGCGGCAGCCTTGGTGAACAGGGACACGACCGGCCTCCTGCGCAGGAGTGGGTGGGACGTCACCAGAGTGCACCGCCAAGGTGACGCGGACATGGCGTGCACGTGACCGGGCGGCGGCGGAGTTGTCGTCGGACCCTCCGGTGGACCTCAGTCGA
Source organism: Pengzhenrongella phosphoraccumulans (assembly GCF_045689905.1). NCBI lineage: Bacteria > Bacillati > Actinomycetota > Actinomycetes > Micrococcales > Pengzhenrongella > Pengzhenrongella phosphoraccumulans. The sequence continues at coordinate 2,308,891 of NZ_CP144210.1, forward strand.
GCCGGATCAGGCCCTGCTCCGTCCACCCGTACAGCTGGCGGCCGAGCGAGAAGGGGTACAGGTCCCAGGAGGCGGCGGTGGTCCACCGCAGCCGGCCGTCGTCGAGCCCGTACGCCGCGAGCGTCGGATTCCTCCCGGCATCCGCGTCGACGAGCAGCACGACTCGCCCGTCCGTGATCAGGGGGCTCTGCGCCGCCTGGCGGATGCCGGTCGACCACAGGACCGCTCCCGTCCCGCCGTCGATCGCCTGCAGCTCGCCGGCCTCGGTCCGCAGGACCCGTCCGTCGAGGATCGCGGTGCCCCCGCCGGCGCTGTCCGGTGCCGTCCACCGGGCCCGCCCGGTGGCGACGTCGTAGGCGGTCAGCACCTCGCTGGCCGAGGACCGCAGCAGGACCAGGTCGGCGAGCGAGCCGTCGTCGACCATCAGGAACGGAGGGTGCCCGGTGGCGGTGAAGGAGTCCCCGGTCGCGAGGTCGATGATCCGGGTCCCGGGCGCGCGGCCGTTGACGCCCGAGGCCGGCTCGGCGATCAGCCGGCCCCGGCGGAGCACCTCGACCTGCCCGCCCAGCTCGGTGGAGGCGCCGGGGGTCCAGGTGTCGAGCACCTCGCCGTCGGCGGAGAGCACCCACGTCGGGCCGGCGTCGACCACGATGAGCCCGTCCCGCACCGTGACGGACGCGACCCGCTGGCGGGTGTCGTCGATCGGTACCGGCTCCGGGCTCACGAACGTCCACCGCTCGGTCGTCCCGCGCGCGTCGGTGCGCGCGAGGTGCGCCCGGCCGTCGTCGTCGATCCGGCTGGTGACGAGGTCCGCGCCGAGGGCGGTGAGGGTGGTGCTCGGCTCGACGGGGCCGTCGGAGACCAGCGCACCGGTGGTGGTCTCGATCACCACGAGCCGGGCGGCTGTCGGGTAGAAGACGTACCCGGCGGTGTCCTCCGCGGTGATGACGACCTTGTCGGCCACGACGCACGCGATCACGGGTGCTGAGGCTGCGTCCTTGGCCCCTGGGGCTGACGGCGCCGCGGGCTCCGGGACCGCGCAGTCCGCCCAGCCGTCGACCGGGCCGGGGGGTCGGGCCGTGACTCGCCAGGCGGTCTCGCCCGTCCGCGGATCCAGGCCGACGACGTCGACCTGTCCGTCGTGACCGCGGTCGACCCCCACGAGTCGGCCCCCCGACGCCGCCAGGCCCGAGCCTGACGTGAGCGAGCTGCGCCACACCTCGGCGACCGGGCCATCGAGCGGAGCCAGGATGCCGGGGACCCCGGCGAGGGCGGCGAGGCGGACGCGCTCGTCGCGGGCCGTGATCGCCGAGTTCGCGGCGACGAACAGCAGCAGGACGAGCCCGACCGCGAGCGGCCACCATCGCCGGGCGGCGGACCGACCGCGCGTGCGGGGACCGGGACGCTCCGACCGCGGCCGGTTCCCGGGCGGATGTCCGTCCGGCGCCGCACCCGGGAGCGTGGGATCGGCCTCGTCGGCATCGACATCGACGAGGACGACGTCCTGCAGGTGCGGCCGCGGCGAACGCATCTCGCGAGATTACCTAGCCGGAGGGCTTCGCGCGCGGGCGGTCCGGCGTGGCCCTGGTTCGGGGCGGGGCCCCCATCCAGGTGCTCGATGGGGGCCCCGCACAGATCCCGGCGAGGACCGCCGGGACCGGTCAGCTGCGCCAGGTGTCGGCCAGGGTGAGAGTCCCGCTCGCCGGCACGGTGGCGGTGCGGTTCACCCCCGACTCCCAGGTGACGGCGCCGCTGGCGTCCTTGCGGACGTACTTGTACTGGAAAGCCCCGGCGGGCAGCGCCACGGCGAGCTTCCAGGTCGGGTAGCTCGCTGACGAGAGCGGGAGCGCGCGGGTCGCGTCCCAGGCGCCGAGCGCGGCTACGTCGCCGACGACGTAGATGTTCTGCCCGAGCGCGGTCGTCGCGGTCACCGCGAACGACGTCCCGGCCGGTTGCGGGTCGACGACGGCGGCGCCGCCGCTCGCGCCGCTGTACAGCGCGACCGACTCGCCTGCGGGGACGGTCGCGGTGAACGTGCCGGTCGAACCCACCGAGTAGGTGGCGCCGGTGCAGGCGCCGTTCGCGCCCGGGTCGCCGTGGGCGACGTCGCAGTAGCGCCCCGCGGGGAGCGAGGTCTGGAACGTCTGGGTGAGGGCGCCTGCCTCGTGGTTGAGCACCACGAACCCGGCGTTGCCGCGCCCGAAGGCGATCGCGTTGTTGCCGTTGGACCACCAGTTGGTGACCCCGGCCCCGGCGACGGCGTTCCGGAAGCCCACCATGTTCGCCACGGGCCGCCAGGCGTGCTGGCAGCTCCAGCCGTCGGTGTAGCACGCGCTGACGTTGCCGCCAGCGGGCGGGCCGGCGTCGAAGCTGGTGAACGAGTACCCGGAGTAGACGTTCGGTGAGCCGTACGGCCACGCGAGCATGAAGACGTTGGCGAGCGTGTACGTGTTGCCGTAGGTCGAGTTCAGGGTTGAGCCGTTGCGCTCGGTGTCCCAGTTGTCGACGAAGACGCGGGCCTGGTTGCCGGGGAGGTAGCCCCACGACTGGCCCCAGTTGTTCAGGTTCGCAAGCTTGTCGCTCGTGAAGATGCGCTTGAGGTCGACCGCAGCCCGGAACTCGTCCAGGTCGCCGGTGCCGGTGTACTCGGTCGGCTGGACCGGCTCGCCCGCGCCGTAGATGACCTCTTGCACCCAGTAGACGGACGGCTTGGTCAGCTTGGCCTTGATCGCGGCGAGGTCGGACGCGGCGATGTGCTTGGCGCCGTCGACCCGGAAGCCGTCGACCCCGAGCGCGAGCAGGTGGTTGAGGTAGGCCGCGATCGTCGACTGGACGTAACCGCTGCCGGTATTCAGATCGGCCATACCGACCAGCTCGCAGGTCTGGACGTTGGTCCGGTCGCCGTAGTTGGTGATGGCGGTGTGACAGGAGTGGAAGTCCTGCTCGCCGTAGAAGCCGGGATAGGCGTACTTGCTGTAGCCCGTGCCGCCGGTCCCGGTGCCCGACCCGGCGGTCATGTGGTTGATCACCGCGTCGGCGACGACCTTGACGCCCGCGGTGTGGCAGGTCGCGACCATCGCGGAGAACGCGGCCTCGTCGCCGAGGCGACCGGCGATCTTGTAGCTCACCGGCTGGTAGGAGGTCCACCACTGCGAACCCTGGATGTGCTCCTGGGCGGGCGACACTTCGACGTACCCGTACCCCTTCGGGCCGAGCGTGTCGGTGCAGGCCTTGGCGACGGAGGCGAACGACCACTGGAACAGCGTGGCGGTCACGTCCTTGTTCCCCGGTGGGGTCGCGGCCGCCGTCGGCGCCCCCGCGATCCCCCGCCGAGGCTGCCGGCCAGGGCGAGGCAGGCCAGTGCGGCCAGGCCGAGGGTGTGCCGGGGGACTCGAGCTGAGCCCGGGGTCCTGGGTTGACGTCGGGAGAGCGCTAAGCGCACGAGAAGCTCCTTTGCTTCGACGCGGTGCGACGGTTGTGCCGCATCGCACTGCAACTTGCTGCAACTGCTTGCAGTCACGCAACCTAGGCCCCTGTCACAGGTCACGTCAAAGACGAGTCACTGCGGGAGCGGCCGGAGTCATGGACGTGGCACGCTCCGAACGCCGGATCATCCCGCCTGCGGCGTCTAGGTTCGCTGGATGCAATGGAGCGAGCATTGACCGAGAACGGCGCCGTGCCCAAGGATCGAGCAGTGCCGAAGAACCGAGCAGTGACTAAGAACTGGACCCCGCTTGCTCTCGGATACCTCGGGTTGAGCCTGACCGGGCTGATCGGGACCTGGACGTTCAACGTGCTCGCCGTCCAGCAGGCGCGGGACTTCGTCGGCGACTGGGTCGGCAGCGGTCCCGCCGTCTCCTCACTCACGGTCGACTTGCTCGTGGCGGCGGTCGCAGGCAGCGTCTTCATCGTCGCCGAGTCGCGTCGGCTGGGGATGAGGTGGGGCTGGCTCTATGTCCTGGCCTCGGGCCTGACGGCGTTCGCGTTCACGTTCCCGCTGTTCCTCGCCATGCGTGAGCGTGACCTGGTCGCAGCACGGGGGCGCGCAGCGGACCCGGGCGCGACCGGGGACTGATCGTTGGAGCCGTTGCGGTTTGGCGGTGCACGTCCCGGGGCGACGCGCCGCGGAGATTCGGTTCAGCGGCGGATCACGGTGCCGTGGCGGTCGGTGAATTGCCAGCCGTGAGGTGTCCAGGTGATTTCGATGCCGTGGTCGTGGGTGTGGTCGTGGTGGTGCCAGCACAACAACACCCCCGTGGTCGCGTCGGTGTCACCGTGGTCGCGGAACCATTGAATGGAGTGGTGGCATTCGCACATGCGCGGCGGCGCAGTGCAGCCCGGGTATTGGCAATGTTTGTCGCGGGCGATGATCGCGCGACGTAATTGGCCGGTGAAGGTGCGTTTGGATCGGCCGATATTGATGAGCTGCGAGTCCGGGCTGAACATGAACCGGCTGATCTCCGCGTCGCACAGCAGCTTGTCCAGCACGACGCGCGGGACGGGTTGCCCGTCCTCGAACACCGCCGGGCGCAGCACCTGCGGGACCAGCGGTGACCCGTGGGTTCGTGCGGGGTCGAGCACACCGGAGTTGAGCATCGCGGGGTCGAGCAGGCCTTGGTCGAGCAGACCTTGGTATGGCGGACTGTGGTCGAGCAGTCCGCCGGGTGCCGGTGGCGGGAACAGCAGGGCCGGGTCCACCTGGCCGCAGTCGGTGGGGCGCAGGGTGGGGTCGAGCAGGTGGGTCACTCCGGCGCGGGTGGTCATGGCGATCAGGGTCGGGTAGTCCACCAGCACGCTGATGTGCGGACGCACCGACGCGTGCTTGCCGGTCAGGCCCTGGTCCAACGTCAACCGGGCCAGGTCCGACAACGCACCCGCGCGACGCTGCGACGCGGTCCGGTCATCCCCGGCCGCCGGCACGCCCTGCACGGCCTGCAACGCGACCAGCAGGCCCTGGCCGTGCTCGGTGGTCAGGAATCCGGACAGGTGGCACCCACCCGTGGTGGCGGACACGTCGAAGAACTCCCGCTCGGTGGCATCTTTGTATCCCCGCTCGTCCGCTTCCGGGTCCGCCGCGGCCGCCCAGCGGCGGGCGAGCATGCGCAACATGTCCGCGCTGACCTGCGCGGCCTGGTCCAGCAGGAACCGTTCCCCCACCGGCGCGTCCGGGTCCGCCAACACCTGACGGCGCAGGTCGCTGGTCGCCGCGGCGGTGGTCAGGATCTCGGCCTGCTCCACGCTCACTCGACCCTCACCCCCGGTGACCACCGCCGCGGCGGTCAACGGCAGCTCGTCGCGCAGGGCGTGGGCCAGGCGCGTCATCCGCTTGGCCTTCGCATAGGTCAGATGCGCACGGCGGGCCAACCACGTCGGGAACGTCCGAGCACCATTGGCGTTCCACGGCACGTCGGAATCCACCACGGGTAGTGCGCGGGTGGCGATGGCCTGCAACCGGTCCGACAGCTCAAACACCCGGTCGAACAACTCCAACGCCCCCGCCCCGTCCAGATCCCGCGGCGCCAGAGCAGCCAGTGCGTCGACCTGCGCCTCGATCACCGCCACCCGATCCGCCAACGACACCCGTGACGCCGGCGTGGCCGGCGGAAGGGTGGGCGGCTGCGACGGACCTTCGCCGAGCGGCGAGGTGGGCGCGGGCGTCGACTGCGGGGATGGCGGCGTTGCCGCGGGCCGCTGCGGGGATGGCGGCGTCGACGCGGGCCGCTGCGCGACGGCTGGCGGAGTGGGTGCAGCCGGCTGCGCCGACGCGCGCTCGTCCTCCTTAAAGGTCATCTCACACCCCCAGATCGCCGCTCGTCGGGAATACCTCTGCCGCCTCAGAACCGGTGAACCCTCACCATTTTCGATGCAACTCACACTAACCGGGGCCACTGACATTCACCGCCCCGTCGTCGGGCACGGGATGTGGACAAAGAACAGCACACCGAAATCTGTGGAATGGCATTCGCGAAAGCCGTCTGAGGGCGGATGGGTGACCACCGTCGAAGCGTTGGGGCTGACCCGAGAAGGGGGCTGTTCACGTCTGGGGCGACATCGTCGACCGACGCCGGTTCGGGCACCGCCGAGCTCCCGGCGTGGCGACGATGCTCCGCGCGGGCGGCGCCCAATCGGGACTAATTCCTTGCCGTCGCGCGTTCGTGCAGGTCATGACCCTCAACGAGATCCCCCTGACGACCATCGACGGCGCCGAGACGTCGCTCGCGCAATATGCGGACCAGGTCAAGCTCGTGGTGAACGTGGCCTCCCGGTGCGGGCTGTCGCCGCAGTACGCGAAGCTCGAGGAGTTGCAGAAGGAGTACGGCGACCGCGGGTTCACGGTGCTGGGGTTCCCGAGCAACCAGTTTCTGCAGGAGCTCGGCAGCGCCGAGGCGATCAAGGAGTTCTGCTCCATGACCTATGGCGTGACGTTCCCGATGTTCGAGAAGACCAAGGTGAACGGCCGCTCCCAGCACCCGCTGTACGCCGAGCTCACTAAGACCCCCGACGCGAGCGGCAAGGCCGGCCGGGTGAAGTGGAACTTCGAGAAGTTCGTGATCACGCCCGCCGGCGTGGTGCACCGCTTCCGCCCGACGACCGAGCCGGACGCTCCCGAGATCGTCGCTCTGATCGAGGCGTCTCTGCCTGCCTGACAAGCTGCCTGCCTGACAAGCTGCCCGACTGAGCGATCTCAGCCCTGGTCGGTCCCGTCGGCGTCGTGCTCGTCGCTCGGACTCGGCAGCCCGGTCCACGGTGCAGCGTCGAGGTCGGTGGGGTTGAAAGCCGCGGTCGGCGGGGAGATCCGGCTGTAGCGCATCGACTCGTACCAGACGGGGTTGTCCGTCGATCGCGAGGTCACCAGGTTTGCCGTCTGCTCGGCATCCCAGGGCGAGCGGGGACCCGCTGGCGGGGTCGCCGGGGATCGCTGCGGTTCCGTGCGCGGGGTCTGCTCCGAGGCCGCACTCGGGTCGCGGATCGCACGCCGGCGACGGGTCGGGCTCTGCTGGGGGACCGCAGTCGGCTCAGCGGTAACGGGCGGCGGCGTCACGACGGCTGGCGGCATGACGACGGTCGGCGGCGTCACGACGGCCGGGAGTGGTGCGGTCGGGGCGGCCGGGACCGGGGCCGGTACTGGGGCTGCGGGCGGTGCCTCGACCTGGCGCACCGGTTCACGCACCCCGTGGCGGGCTGCAGGTGCAGGCAGTCCGGCCTCGCTCAGCTCGGTGGACGACCAACCGGCCTGGACAGCCTTGACGTGGGCGGCGGCATACGCGGCCTGCATCCCGGCGAACGCGCCCAGCAGAGCACTGCGCGCCGCGAGGGCGGCGGCATAGTCGCGCTGAGCCGCGGCGAGCGCGGCTTCTAGCTCTGCCCGGTCGGCCGCGGCCGCCGTCAGATCACGACCGGCGCTCCAGAGAGAGCGCAGCCGACCCGGGCTGTTGTCCTCGTCGAATGTCGGAGCCACCCGGAGAATCTACCGTGGCCGGGGTCCGGAACGTTCCTGCGAGAAGGCCCGCGCCGAGCCGGCCCGCCGGGTTCGTGGCGGGTCTGCCTCTTCGGTGGTCCGAGGTGCTGCGGTGAACGAGCGGGATCCCTCAACACCGATGGGTGGGCGCCGTTGAGTCGGTGCGAGGGTACATTTCGGGCGCCTACCAGCGGATGGGGGAGACCGCACGGCGCGCCCCTGCCAGCGATCGCGGCCGAGTTCGGGCGCCCCGTGCTCATCGGCGCCTCGACGTCGGGCGCGATCCTGGGCGACGGGGTCGTCGACGTGCTGACGATCGATCAGTCCTTCGTGTCGCGGATGGACGAGGACGAGTCCTCGGCGACCATCGTCAGCGCGATCATCGCCATGATCCATGCCCTCGGGCTCACGCTCGTGGCCGAGGGCGTCGAGCGGCCGTCCCATGCGGCCCTGCTGCGCGCGCAGGGGTGCGACGCGGCCCAAGCTTTCTCTTCGGGCACCCCTTCGGCCCGGCGAGATCGACGCGCTCTCCGGCCCTTCCGCGCCGGTCGACGCCGCCGTCTGACGGCCGCACGGCCTCAGAGGGACCGCGAGACAGCTGCGGCGCACGGGTGGCCAGATGACCGGCTTCATCCTATTTTCGACCTATGTCAGCATCGAAACCGTCAGAATCGAAACCGCCCAGCGGCGCGAAGCGGCTCACGCAGGCGACGCTCGTCACCGCACTCACGGTCGTGACGGGTGCCGGGATCGCCCTCGTGACGAACGGTCAGGCCGAGACGCCGTCGACCGGGGTGGTGCGGCCGTTCCGCGCCGGCCCCCCGCTGCCGGACCCGCCCGGTCCGGTCATCGTGGCCGAGTCCGACGCCGTGCTTGCCGCCCCCTCGCTCGACACCCGAGCGCGAAGCGCCGTGCCCCACGCCGTGCGTCCCGTTGCGCCGCCCGCCGATCCTGCGTCGCCCCGGGAGAGCCCCTCGGCAGCGCGCCGGACGGCGAGTGCGGTACCAGCCGTGCCGCCCGCTGCCGCGCCGCCCGCTGCCGCGCCGCCCGCCGCTCAGCCGGCGAGCAGCGTCCCGGCCGCGGCCGACCTCCCCGCCCCGCCCGTCGCCCCGCGCGTCGACCCTCCCGCTTCGCCCGACCCCGTGCCGTCGCCACCGTCGGGCGACGGTGGTCAGGGCGTGCCGACGCCGACCCCGGAACCGACGTGGCCCCCGAGTCCGACGCCGGAACCGACGTGGACCCCGACCCCGACGCCCGATCCGACTCCGACCACCCCGCCCGAGCCAACCCCCGGGCCGGTGGACCCGACCCCTGCGCCGGACGGTGGCTTCGGTGGCGGTGGCTTGGGTGACGGTGGTTTCGGCCCGAACGGCTGACCCCGAGCGCTGAGCTCGGCCGCACCTTCGCCCGATGGCGTCGGGGGACAAATTCGCCCGATGCCATGTGGGGGTAAACGGCTTATCTCGGGAACCGAGCGGTCGATCAGACGGCTGACACGTTCGTGCGAGGGCCCTGCGGAGAGCTGTCCGGCCGGAGGGAATCCCGTGGATCTGCGAGATCCCGTCGCGCTGGCCTACTCCCTGGCCGCCGTCTCGTGCGCCGTCATCGCGGTGGTCGCGTGGCGGCACCGGGCGCACAACCTCACGCTCGGCATCGCCCTGACGGTCGTCATGGCCGGGGCCAGCTGGTGGTCGGTCTGCCTCACCATCTCGCACGTGAGCGAGAGCGAGACGGTGGCTGCCATCGCGACGCTCGCGCCATTTGCTGGCGCGAGCACGCTGTGCGCGGCGTTCATGTGCCTCGGGATGGCGCTCGCGCGCCCGCAGTGGGTGCCGAGTCGCGCCGTCGTGCTCGCGCTGTGCATCGAGCCGGCGCTGATCACCGCTCTCGCGCTCACGAACCGATGGCACCTCCTGGTCTACGGCGGGCCGGGGGCGGCGCAGCTCACCGGCCATGATGGGTGGATCCGCGGTCCGGCCTACTGGCTGGACACGGGCTTCATCTACCTCGAGATGACGATCGGCCTCGCGCTCGTCGGGTGGGCGTGGTGGCGGGCTCCCGTCGCCTTCCGCGGGCAACGACTCGCCGTCTTCGTCGCTGCCTTCGTCCCCCTCGTCGCCAACCTGGTGTTCCTCTTCGGCAACGTCGGGGGCCTGGGCGCCCACCTCGACCCCACCCCGATCGGGCTCGCGGTCACCGGCACCATCGTCTGGTACGCCGTCTTCCGTCAGGACCTGTTCACGTTCGCGCCGGTGGCGCGAGCCCTGATCGTCGACCAGATCGGCGACGTGGTCGCCGTCATCAGCACGGCCGGGAAGGTCCTCGACCTGAACCCGGCGGCCGTCGCGCTCGTGCGCGGCCGGGACCCGCACGCGCCCGCCGACCTGATCGGCGCGCCCGCGGCGGACCTGTTCGGCGCGACGATGGCCGCCACCTCCGCCACGGAGACCGAGCTGGTGGTGGAGCTGTCCGGCGGGCGCACCGAGTTCCAGGTCCGGGCCTTCCCGGTCCAGGACCGCCATCGCCACGACCTGGGGACCGTGCTCGTCGCGCGAGACGTCACCGATGCCAACAACCAGACTCGGCGCCTGGCCGCCGCGCACTCTCAGATGGTCCGCCAGTTCGAGCTGATCGAGTCGCTGCGCGCGGACCTGGTCGAGCAGGCGAGCCGGGATCCGCTCACGGGGCTGCACAACCGCCGGCACATGGTCGACCGGTTCGCGGCGCTCGTGGCGGACGCCGACCGCTCCGGCGCGCCGCTCGCGGCGGTCCTGTTCGACGTCGACCGCTTCAAGTCCATCAACGACCGGTACGGGCACCTCGCCGGCGACGCCGTCCTGGCCGTGCTCGCGAGCCGGTTGCTGGCCGCCGCCCCCGCGGACGCCCTCGTCGCCCGGTGGGGCGGGGAGGAGTTCTTCGTCGCCCTCCCCGGCGCCGACGGGGCGGTCGGCCTCGCGTTCGGCGAGGAGGTGCGTCGGCTGTGCGCCGAGAACCCGGTGAGCGTCGCCGGCCAGGTGGTCCGCTGCACGCTCAGCGGCGGTGTGGCCGTCTGGCCGGAGTCCGGCCAGAGCGTGAACGACCTGTTCCACGCGGCCGACGTCGCGCTGTACGCCGCAAAGCGGTCCGGCCGCGACCAGGTGCACCTCGCGACGCCGCTGCCCGCGTAGGCGCGGATCCCTCCTACGAGGTGACCGTCGGCAGCCGCAGCGTGGCGCACAGGCCCCCGAGCGGCGAGTCCGCGAGCACGACGTCGCCCCCGTGCTCGCGCGCGATCTCGCGCGCGATCGCCAGCCCGAGCCCGGTGCCACCCGCCTCGCGCTCGCGCGACTCCTCCAACCGCACGAACCGCTCGAACACCCGCGCGCGATCGGCCTCGGCGATGCCGTTGCCGTCGTCCTCCACGACGACGACGCCGTCCGCGACGGACACGCGGACCCGCGCGGCCGCGTGCCGCACCGCGTTGTCGAGCAGGTTGCGCACCACCCGTCCGACGGCGGTCTCGTCGCCCCGGGCATGCCCCTGTCCGCCGGTCTCGATCGTGATCGCCTCGCGGCCCGACGCGGCCGCGTCCCGGCCGGACGTGACCGGTCGGACGGCGTCGGCGGCATCCCGCGCGACGCGCGCCAGGTCGATGTCCGCGCGCACCACGGGGGTGGAACCGACCCGGGCGAGCACGAGCAGGTCGTCGACGAGCCCCTGCATGCGTAGCACCTCGCTCTCGAGGTCGCCCGCGAGCTCGGCGCTCGGGTAGGCCTCGGGGTGGGCGCGAGCGACCTCGATGCTCGCGCGCAGCGAGGCGAGCGGGGAGCGCAGCTCGTGCGCCGCATCGGCCACGAAGGCCCGCTGGCGGGCGGCGCCCACCTCGATCCGGTCGAGCATCTCGTTCAGGGTCCGTGCGAGCGCGCCGAGCTCGTCGTCGGCCCGCGGGACCGGCAGCGCGCCCGGCCCGCCGGAGCGCGCGACCTGCGCCGCGGCTCGGCGGAGCTGCTCCACCGGGTGCAGCGCCCGGCCGAGCACGATCCAGATCGCGCCCGCCAGCAGGGCGGTGAGCAGCGGCACGACGACGCCGAGCGAGACGCGCACCGCCCGGAGCAGGCCCTGCACCTCCCCGAGCGGGACGGTCGCGACCACCGTCGCGTCGGCGCCCCGGTAGGTGGTCGCGAGCACGGCGACGCGCGCCTGGCGGTCGTACGCGCTCGCGTCGGTGGCCCGGGCGAGCGGCCCGCCGTCGGCCACTTGGAGCATCTCGGCGACCTCCGCGGCCGGGAGAACCGGCAGGGTGCGGCTCGCGTTCGGGGACGAGGCGATCACCTGCCCGGCGGGGTCGAGGAGCTGGGCGATCTCGCCCGGTTCGGCGACCGGAAGGGTCTGCGGCAGGCGGTCGTCGGCGGCCAGGGCGGCGATGGTCTCGGCGCGGGTGCGGACGAGGTCGTCGAGGGCCGCCACCCGGCTGCGCGAGAGCACGGTCGTGAGCACGACGGCGCCGACGATGAGCGCCACGCACAGCAGGCCCGCCGTGAGCAGGGTCAGCCGCAGCCGGAGCGACCAGCCGCCCCAGCCGCGGCGAGGCCGCTCATCCGTCACCGCACTCACCCCGCGACGCGGTAGCCGGCGCCGCGAACGGTCGCCACCGCATCGCGCCCGAGCTTGCGCCGCAGGTACCCCACGTACACCTCGACCACGTTGAGGTCCTCGCCCGACCCGTCCCAGACGTGGTCGCGGAGCTCGACCTTGCCGACCACGCGGTCCGCGTGGCGCATCAGGTACTCGAGCAGGGCAAGCTCGCGGGTGGTCAGGGCGACCGGTCCGCCGGCCAGGGTCACGGTCCGCGCGGCGGGGTCGAGCACGAGGTCGCCGACCGCGAGCACGGCCGGGCGGGCCTCGGCGGGCCGCCGCAGCAACGCGCGCAGCCGGGCGACGAGCACGACGAACGAGAACGGCTTGGTCAGGTAGTCGTCGGCGCCGACGTCGAGGCCGTCGGCGACGTCGTGCTCGCCGTCCTTCGCGCTGAGCATCAGCACCGGGGTCCACACGTCGCGCTCGCGCAGACCGGTCACGACGTCGTAGCCGTTGCGCCGCGGGAGCATGACGTCGAGCACGATGGCGTCGTAGTCGTTGTCGATCGCGAGCTCGAGCCCCGAGTCGCCGTCGTAGGCGACGTCGACGGCGAACCCCTCCGCGGTCAGGCCGCGCACCAGGGCGCGCACCAGCCCCCGCTCGTCGTCCACCACCAGCACCCGCACCACCGCAGCATGCCACCCGCCCCGCGAACTCGGAGGTTCGGTGCGAACTCGGACACTGCGGTGTGCTAGTTCGACGCAAACCTCCGAGTTCGCGGGACGTCGTGGGTGGGGTGGGAGGAGGGGTGGGAAGGGGGATGGGGTTCTCAGTGTGCTCTCAGGGAGGGGGGCGCATTGTTCTCGCATGACCGAAGCCCGTGAGTCCCGCCGTTCACCGTCCAACCGCGTCCGGTGGGCCGTTCCCGCCGTCGTCGCCGTCGCTGTCGCCGGGGCGTTCCTCGCGCCGCCGCTGCTCGCGTCGGCCGACGAGTCGGTCCTCCCGGAGGTCACGCCCGGCCAGCTCGTGACCACGGTCGCGGCGGCCAAGCCGTCCCCGCTGTCCGGCACCGTGGTCTACACCGCGCGGCTCGGGCTGCCCGAGATCCCGGTCGAGCTCACCGGCGCCGACCCGATCGCGCTGCTCGGCGGCAGCTCGACCATGCGGGTGTGGACCGACGGCACCGAGCGCTCGCGCGTCTCGTTGCTCGGCGCCGCCTCGGAGTACTCGGTCGTGCAGGACGGCGCCCAGGCGTGGACCTACTCCAGCTCGGACGACGCCGTCGTGCACTACTCCCTGAACGCGGCCGACCAGGCCCGGTTCGACGCGCTCGCGGCCGACGTCCGCGCCGGCACCGTCCCGGAGATGGCCGGCAAGATCGCCGGGAACCTGCCCACGCCCGACGAGGCGGCCCGCGCGGCGCTCGCCCAGGTCGAGGCGTTCTCCACGGTGGAGATGGGCAAGCAGACCACCGTCGCCGGTCGCGACGCGTACCAGCTCGTCGTGACCCCGAAGGACTCCAGCACGCTGATCGCGAAGGTCGTCGTGGCCATCGACGCCAAGACGTCGACCCCGCTGCGGGTGCAGACCTGGAGCAGCACCGACGCCTCGACCCCCGCGCTCGAGATCGGGTTCACCGACGTCGCCTTCACCACGCCCGACCCGGCGGTGCTCGCGTTCTCCGCACCGGCCGGTGCCGCCGTCAAGGACGTCGTCGTCCCGCTGCCCCCGATGTCCGACGCCCCGACCGGCGCTGCCCTGGACGGCACCCTGCCCGAGGGCCTCGCGGTCAGCGGGACCGGCTGGGAGACCGTGGTCCAGGCCTCCGGCCTCGACGTCGCGGCGCTCGTCGCCGGTGACCCGAAGGCCCTGACCTCCATGCCCGGCGCCGACCTCACGATCGGTTCCCAGAGCGCGCAGGACCTGATCGACGAGTTCGTCCCCAGCGACTCCTCGGGTGCTCCCACCATCCCGAGCCTGGACACGAGCGCGCTGTACGACCAGCTCACCACCGCCGTCCCCGAGGGCCGGCTGCTCACCTCGTCCCTGCTGAGCGTGCTGGTCACCACCGACGGGCGGGTCCTGGTAGGAGCCGTTCCCGCCGAGACCCTGCGCGCGATGGCGTGACGAGCGCACCCGCGGTCGCCCCGCTCGCCGCCGTCGCTCGCGCGGACATCGACCCGACCACGCTCGCGGTCCGGACCGAGGGCCTCACCAAGAGGTTCCGGTCCGGGCAGGTCGCGGTCGACGGGATCGGGCTGAGCGTCCCGCGGGGGTCGGTCTACGGCTTCCTCGGACCGAACGGGTCGGGCAAGACGACGACCATCCGGATGCTGCTCGGCCTGGTCCGGCCGACCAGCGGGGTGGCCTGGCTGCTGGGCGAGCCGATGCCCGACGCCGGCGGGTCCGTCCTGCCGCGCGTCGGCGCGCTGGTCGAGGGTCCGGCGTTCCACCCGTATCTGAACGGGCGGGCGAACCTGGCCCGGCTCGACGCGAGCGACGCCACGGCGGACCCGCGCACCTCGCGCCGCCGCAGCGACGACGCGCTCGAACGGGTCGGCCTCACGGCGGCGGCGGGCAAGCCCTACCGGCAGTACTCGCTCGGCATGAAGCAGCGGCTCGGCCTGGCCGCCGCGCTGCTGCGGCCCCGCGAGCTGCTCGTGCTCGACGAGCCGACCAACGGTCTGGACCCGCAGGGCACGCGCGAGGTCCGGCTCCTGATCCGCGAGCTGGCCGACGCCGGGACCACCGTCCTGGTGTCCTCGCACCTGCTCACGGAGATCGACCAGGTGTGCTCGCACCTCGGCATCATGGGGCGCGGTCGGCTGCTCGTGCAGGGCGAGCGCAGCGCGCTGATCGAGCGCGGCGCGGCGCGCGTCACCGTGAGCACGTCGCCGGCCCACGTCGAGGCGGTGGCCGGGGTGCTGGCCGGGCTCGGGATCACGGACGTCCTCGTCGAGGACGCCTCGCTGCACGGGCTGCTGGGGACCACCGCCCCGGAACGGGTGTCGGCGGCGATCGTGCATGCCGGGCTCGACCTGATCGGGCTGGACGTGCGCCGCCCGAGCCTCGAGGAGCTGTTCGTCGAGCTGACCGGAGAGGGATTCGATGTCGCACGCTGAGGCTGTCCTGGGGGGTGCGGGGTCACAGGTCGAACCGGTCGTGAGCCGGACCCCGTCGACCCCGCATCGGGGTGCCTGGGGGCGGCTGCTGCGCAGCGAGCTGCGGCTCGTGTTCGGCCGCCGACGCAACATCGCGCTGCTGTCCGGCCTGGCCGCCGTCCCGCTCCTGCTTGGCATCGTCCTGTTCGTGACGCGCGACTCCGCGCTCGCCGGGCAGGGTCCCGGGTTCGTGGGGCGCGTCACCGGCAACGGGCTGTTCCTGGTGATCGCTTCGCTGGTCATGTGCCTGCCGTTCCTGCTGCCGCTCACGATCGGCATCGCGTCCGGCGAGGCGATCGCGGGCGAGGCGTCGTCGGGCACGCTGCGGTACCTGCTCGCCGTGCCGGTCTCGCGGACCCGCCTGCTCGCGGTGAAGGCGGTGGCGACCATGATCTTCGTCGCGGCCGCGGTGCTCGCGATCGCTCTCGTCGCGCTCGCGGCGGGGGCTGCGTTCTTCGGGCTCACCGACGTCACGCTGCTGTCGGGCACCACCGTGCCCCTGGCCGACGGCGTGCTGCGCGTCGCCGGGGTCGCCGCGTACGTCGCGATGTCGCTCACCGGGCTCGTCGCCGCCGGCCTGTACTTCTCGACCCTGACCGAGGTACCGGTCGGTGCTATGGCCGCGACCGTCATTGTCGCGATCGTCTCGGCCGTCCTCGACACGCTCCCGCAGCTCGCGGCGATCCACCCGGGCCTGCTCACGCACCACTGGCTCGACTTCGCCGAGTTCCTGAGGGTGCAGGTGGACTGGAGCGTGCTGAGTCAGGGGCTGTACGTGCAGGCAGCCTGGGTCGCGATCTTCGGTGCGCTCGCGTGGAGCCGGTTCGTGACGGCCGACGTCACCTCCT
This sequence comes from Pengzhenrongella phosphoraccumulans, assembly GCF_045689905.1. NCBI lineage: Bacteria > Bacillati > Actinomycetota > Actinomycetes > Micrococcales > Pengzhenrongella > Pengzhenrongella phosphoraccumulans. Next base: position 2,324,916 of record NZ_CP144210.1, read on the forward strand.
GAGCACGGCTCCGCCGTCGGCCGCGCTCGCGACCGACGGCGGGGTGGATCCGCTCAGATGCGTTCGTCGCGAACTTCGCGCTCGGTCGCGATCGTCGGCGTCGCGACCGGTTGCGCGACGACTGCCGGGCCCGCGGCGACGACCCGGGGACTTTCGGTCACCGTGCGCCGACGCCGGGGGGTCAGCAGGACCATCGTGAGGACGAGACCGAGTGCTCCGGCCGCCATGAGAATCCAGCCGATCACGCTGAGGTCAAGACCAGCGACGGTGGCGTCGACGGCGAATGCCAGAACTGCGCCGGCGGCGAGGAGGAAGATGCTGAAACCGATACCCATGGCTTTCCCTTCAATGCGTCGGTTGCTCGGTAGAAGGAGATCTCACCAGTAGTGACGTCGACCGCCGACGGCGCGGCCCATGCTCCCCAAGACGAAGAAGATCAGGCCGACGACGATCAGGATGACCCCGATGGTCGTGGCGATCGGGACGTGCACGAGGTATCCGACCAACAGCAAGACAATTCCGAGAACGATCACTGGATCTCCGATCATGAGGCGTCCGGAGCTGTATCCAAGACGCTGGGGTTACGAGGTAAATCGCGTGTCTACCCGCACTCCGGCCCCCAGCAATAAATCACGCGAACTCATTCGAGTGAACGTGAAACGATCGAGCATGTCAAATTCGCGGGTCCATGTTGCAGAGGTATTCCCGGTGAATCTGTCGATCGTTCTGTGCTATCAGTAGGTGATCGCGGCGACCCGTTCGCGCAGGTCAGCGGACATGCGCGCGAGCTCGTCGACGGACAGGCCCATCTGGGTGAGCACCTCGCTCGCACTCGCCGAACCGGTGGCGACCCCGATGATGTTCGACGCGATCTCCTCCGAGCCTGCGGCGGCCTCGGTCACGGACCGGGACATCTCGTTGGTGGTCGCCGTCTGCTCCTCCACGGCGCTCGCGATGGTGAGCTGGTAGTCGTTGATCGACGCGATGATCGTGGAGATCTCCCCGATCGCGACGACGGCGCCGCCCGTGTCGACCTGGATGGCCTCGACCCGGCGGGTGATCTCCTCGGTCGCGCGCGCGGTCTCGCGGGCGAGCTCCTTGACCTCGCTCGCCACCACGGCGAACCCCTTGCCGGCCTCGCCGGCGCGGGCGGCCTCGATCGTGGCGTTCAGCGCGAGCAGGTTCGTCTGCTCCGCGATGGACGTGATCGTCTTGACGACGTTGCCGATCTCCTGGCTGCTCAGCCCGAGCTTCGCGATCGTCTCGTGCGTGGTCGAGGCGACCTCCGTGGCCGTGGCGGCGACCTTGGCCGCCTCGTTGGCGTTCTGGGCGATCTCGCGGATCGAGGCGCCCATCTGCTCGGCGCCCGCGGCGACGGTCTGGACGTTGCGGCTGACCTGCTCGGCCGCCGCGGCCACGACGCCCGCCTGCGCGCTTGAGTCACCCGCAGCAGCAGTCACCTGGGTGTTCGCGGCCGAGAGCTCCTCGGCGGCGGCGGCCACGGTCTGGGCCGTCTCCACGACTCCGGAGATCACCGCGCGCAACGAGTCCTGGGCGACGATCAGGCCGTGGGCCATCTGGCCGATCTCGTCCTGCGTCTTCACCTCGGGACGCACCGTGAGGTCGCCGGCCGCCATCGCGTCGACCGCTCGCTTCACCTCGACCACCGAGCGACGGATCGCGTTCGCGATCAGCAGCCCGAGCGTCGTCGCGAGGACGAGGCCGGCCGCGAGGATCGCCACGATCCAGAGCACGGCCGCGCTCGCCTGGCGCTCCGAGTGCGCGGCGATCGTCGCCATGGACGCGGAGACCTCGCCCCCGACCGCGGTCAGGTCGCCGATCATGGCCGTGCCGAGCTCAGCGAGCCCGCCGGCGCGCAGGGCGGCGTAGGCCTCCCGGTCGTCGGACATGACCACGGGGATGACCTTGGCGTCGACCGCCGCGCGGTAGCTGTCCCAGGAGGCCGTGAACGCGGGCCAGTTCGCGGGCACCTCGCCGTTGGCCTTCGCGTACGTCGCGGCGAAGTCGGCGGCGGCCGCGTCGAAGGTGTCGTAAGCGTCGTTGAGGGTCTCGAGCAGCTTCGGCTTCCCGGGGGTCTCGTACGCGGCGATCATCGGGATGTCCATCCGGATGGCCCACAGCGCGTCCTTGAGCGCCGCGAGCGAGGAACCCACCTCGGCCTCGCTCTGGCTCAGGACCGCGGTGTCCGTCTTGAGCAGGTTGATCTGGACCGCGGCGAACGAGCCGATCCCGATCCCGACGGCGGCGAACGCCGCGACGAGGCCGAGGATCTTGGCCCGCACCGAGGCGCGCGCGTACAGGGACGTGTGCGCGCGCGCATCGGACGAGGGGGTGGACGGTCTCACTGGGGCTCCTAGGTGCTTGGATCGAACAGAGCACCTATCGGTCAACAACGGCCCGGCAGTCCGAGCCGGGATCGAATGTGACCAGCACCACGCTGGGTTCGCGAGCGGAACTGCCGCCCAGGGGCTATTTCGGGCGCGATCCCGCGGCGTCGGACGTCTGCGGGTCGGGTGAAGTTCCCGGCCGCGGCGCCTGCGGGCCGGATCCGACCCGCTTCGGCAGGGCGAACACGAGCAGGAAGGCGACCACCGCGAACGCCGCGCTCACGGCGAGCGCCGACGTGGCACTGTGCGTGAAGGCGACCGCGAGATCGTTCGCGGTCGGCGGGCCCTGTGTCGGGATCGACAGCGTGCCGAAGAAGACGCTGCCGATGATCGCGATCCCGATCGCACTGCCCAGGCGCTGCATCGTCGCGATGACACCACTCGCGGCGCCCGCCTCCTGGCGGTCGACGGTCGCGATGATGAACTGCGCGTTGGGGGCGATGAACAGCCCGCTCCCGGTCCCGGCCACGAGCAGCGGGACGAGCAGGTCCCAGCTCGTCGCCTCGCCCGGGGTCACGATCGTGAGCACGAGCCAGAGCGCGAACAGCCCGACCGCCACCATCGCGGCGCCGATCACGAGCACCGTGCGTCCGATCCGGGCCGCGAGCCGGCCGCTCTGCGAGGCACCGATGATGCTGCCGAGCGCGAACGGGACGGACACGATCCCGGACTCGAGCGCGGTGTGCCCGAGGCCGGCCTGCCACAGGATCGAGATCGTGAAGAAGATGCTGACGAACGCGGCGAAGTAGACGAGGGCGAGGATCACGCCGCCGGTGAACGCCGGGTGCGAGAACAGGTGCGGCGGGACCAGCGGGCTCTTGCCGCGCAGGGCGACCACGACCTCCCAGGCGCCGAACAGCGCGATCAGCGCGAAGCCGCCGACGAGCGACAGATACGTCCACAGCGGCCAGCCCTGGTCCTGGCCCTCGATGAGCGGGACGAGGATCGCGACCAGGCCGCCCGACAGCAGCGCTAGGCCGAGGCCGTCGACGCCCCCGGCGGCCCGGCGGGTGTTCTCGGAGCCGGCGGGCAGCAGGATCACGGCCGCGACCAGCGCGACGATGCCGATCGGCAGGTTGACGAAGAAGACGAGCCGCCAGCCGTTCGTGTCGCCGAACGCCTGGATGAGCAGCCCACCGATCAGTGGCCCGAGGGCCGAGGAGACCCCGATGACCGCACCCATGATGGCGAAGGCCTTGCCGCGCGTGCGCCCGGTGAACAGCAGCTGGATGTAGGCGGTCACGGCCGGCAGGAAGATGCCGCCCGCGAGCCCCTGGACCACCCGGGCCACGATCAACTGCGTGTCGCCCTGGGCGAGCCCGCACGCGACGCTCGCGACGGTGAACAGCGCGAGCCCGCTGAAGAAGACCCACTTGTGCCCGTAGCGGTCACCGATCCGGCCGGCGGGGATGAGGGCGAGCCCGAACGCGAGGGCGTACCCGGAGATGATCCACGACAGCGTCGCCTCGGAGGCGTTCAGGCTCGTGCGGATCGTCGGCAGCGCGACGTTGACGATCGTCGCGTCCAGCAGGGACATGAACATCCCGATGAGCAGCACGCCGAGGGCCTGCCAGGCGCGGCGCGGGGAGACCTGCATGCCGGGGGTGGGGGAGGTGGTCTGGGACAAGGTCACGAGTCCTTTCGGGACAGTTCGTCGCGCACGATCTGGGGGAGGGCCGCGATCAGCGAGTCGTGCCAGTCGAGCTCGGCCTGCAGCCGGATCCGCTGGTGCGCCATCGTGTGGTGCTCGGCCACGGTGAGGTAGGGGGCAGCGCGGTCGAAGCTGCACTGCTGGGCCGCGATCGTCGCCGCGATGGCCTGACGCCGCGCGGCGAGCAGCTCGGGCAGGGCGTCGACCGCGTCCGCGTCGAGCCGGGTGAGCGCGAGGTCGAAGGGGTCGGGTCGAAGGCTGAACTCGCGCAGCGTGGCGTGCACCATCGTGGCGAGCGACGCGCGTCCGGCGGTGGTGATCGCGTACACCTGGCGCTCGGGCCGGTGACCCTCGCGCTCCGTCCGTACGGCGTCGATCAGGCCCTCCGCGACCAGGCGCTTGAGGGCGCCGTAGATGCCCCCGACCGTGAAGTCGGTCCAGAGGTGGATGTGCTCCTGCTCGCCCAGCAGCCGCAGCTGGTGGCCGTGCATCTCCCCGCGCTCGGCGAGCGAGCCGAGGATGAACACGCGGATTGACGACATTCCGATACTCTCGCACGACTAATCGCTCGCCACAACGTGACGAGCGTCGCAGCTCGGATCTCCGGCTGGCTATCCGGCTGGCTACCCGGCTCGCTACCCGGCTCGCTACCCGGCGAGCGACGCAGCCACGGCGTGCGCGTCCGCGACAGCGCTGAGGTAGGCCCGCGCGACGACGGCCGGGTCCAGCCCGGTCGCCGCGACGCCCGCGACGTCGTTCTCCTCGTGCGCGAGCACCGCCGCGAGCACCGCGCCGTACGGCCCGGACAGCGAGAGCAGCGCATCGCCGACGTCGTCGGACACCCCGGTGCGGGCGACGAGGTCGGCCGGCGCGACCTGGAGCTGCGCCGCGGCGGCCGAGAGCAGCCCGACCGTGTACGCGGCGTCGTTGCCGACGAGCGACCGGCAGGCGAGGCCCCGGGTGAGCATCGGTCCCAGGCCCGCGGTCGCGTCGCTGCGGGAGCCGACCAGCGACGTCATCGCGAGCGCGAGCAGCGGCTGCGGGCCGAGCATCACGACGGCCCGGCGCAGCGAGTCGATCCGGTGCCGGATGCCGATCGCGCCCGAGTTGACCAGCCGCAGCACGCGCATGGTCAGCTCGGGGTCGGAGCCGATGACCTGGACCACGCGGCCGGAGTCGATGTCGTCGGCGCTGAGCAGCGCCGTGAGCTGGAGGCACTGCAGCTCACCGGTGCTGAACGTCCGGGCCGTCGGTGGGGCGTCGCGCCGGAAGAGCGGACCCTGGAGCAGTCCCACGCCGTGCTCCGCGCAGAACCGGACGGCCGCCTCGGTGTCGACGTGCTCGGCGATCACGGTCAGGTCCCGGGAGTGCGCGCGCTCGATCGCCGCCGCGCTGGCCGTGGCGCCCCGCGCCAGATCGACCTTCACGAGGTCGACGAGCGCGAGCAGGGCGTCCTGGTCGCCGTCGGGCACGAAGTCCGCGAGGGCGAGCTGGCGGCCGGCCGCCCGGAGGCGGGCCAGGTCGTCGGCCAGCCCGGGGCGGGCGGCGAGCCGCCGCGGGACCTCCAGGGTCAGGCCCCCGGGCGGGTCCGGGCGGGGCCAGTCGGCCGCGAGCAGGCCCGCGGTCGCGCGCACGAAGACCCGGTGGTCGCCCGCGAGGCCGTCGAGGTCGAGCGCGGCGTACTGCGCGTCGATGCGAGCGTCATCGTGCGGGTCGTGCGGGTCGTGCGGGTCGTGCGGGTCGTGCGGGTCGTGCGGGTCGTGCGGGTCGTGCGGGTCGGCCGGCGCCCCGTCGACGACGTCTACCGCGTAGCCGAGCACCGAGCGGTCCGGGTGCACGATCGGCTGCCAGTGAACGGTCGTTGCGGTCGCTCTGGTCATGTGGTGGTCGGAGCCGGGCGCAGCGTGCCGGTGAGCAGCGCGGTCATCCGCTCGGCCTCGACCGGGCGGGAGTACCAGAAGCCCTGGCCCAGAGCGCACCCCATCGCCCAGAGAGCGTCGCGCTGCTCGGGGCGCTCGATCCCCTCCGCGACCACCTCGAGCCGCAGCGCGTGGGCCAACGCGATGATCGCGCTGACCAGCGCGCTGCTGGCCGAGCCGCCGTCGCCGAGGGGGTCGACGAACGACTTGTCGATCTTGAGGATGTCCATCTGGAACTTCTGCAGGTAGGACAGGCTCGAGTACCCGGTCCCGAAGTCGTCCATGGCGATCTTCACACCGAGGTCGCGCAGCGTGCGCAGCTGCTCGGACACGGCCGCGGCGTCGAGCGCGAAGATGCTCTCGGTCAGCTCCAGGACGAGCCGGCCGGGCCGCACCCGATGGCGGCGGAGCGCACCGCGCACGTCCTCGATGAACCCGATCTCGTCCAGCTGGCGCGCCGAGACGTTGACGCTCATCCGCAGCTCGGGGTGGCCCGCGTCGGCCCACCGGCGCAGCTGTTCGCACGCCTGCTCGAGCACCCATCGGCCGAGCTCGACGATCAGGCCGGTCTCCTCGGTCAGCGCGACGAAGTCCGTGGGCGGGAGCAGGCCGTCGGTCGGGTGCGCCCAGCGCACGAGCGCCTCGCAGCTGACGATCGCCCCCGTCTCGATCGAGACGATCGGCTGGAAGTGCAGCACGAACTCGTCGGCGTCGATGGCGCGCTCCAGGTCGCGCCGACGGGTGAGGCGCTCCAGCATCCGGGCACGCAGGTCCTTGGTGAAGACCACCACGTGCCCCCGGCCGCGCTCTTTGGCAGCAGACAGGGCGAGCGTCGCGCAGCGCATCAGCTCGGCCACGTCCAACGGGTCCCGGGTCCCGCCGGTCACCATCAGCCCGACGCTCGCGCCCACCCGCATCGTGGCGCCGTCGACCACGAACGGCGGGTCCAGCGCGCGCAGCGCGCGGGCGGCCACGGACTCCGCCTGCGCGACGCCGGTGAGATCCTCGATCAGGATCGAGAACTCGTCGCCGCCGGACCGCGACACCGTGGCGCCGTCGAGCAGGGTCGAGCGCAGCCGCGCGGCCACCTGCACCAGGAGCCCGTCCGCGGCAGCCCGGCCGTGCGCGTCGTTGATCGTCTGGAACCCGTCGAGATCCAGCACGAGCAGCGCGACCAGGGTCCCCAGGCGCGAGGTCCTGGCCAGGGCGTGCTCGGCCCGGTCCTGGAGCAGCGCGCGGTTCGGCAGCCCGGTCAGCGCGTCATGGAAGCCCTGGTGCTCGAGCTGGACCTCCAGCGCGCGGCGCTCGGAGACGTCCCGCATGGTCAGGACGATGCCCGCGACCAGCGGGTCGTCGAGCAGGTTGTGGGACAGCACCTCGAACGCAGCGGTGGTGCCGTCTCGGTGCCGCAGACGCCAGTCCGTGATCACCTGGGTCGCACTCGTGCGGGCAGCGAACCCCGCGAGCACCGCGGTGGCCTCGGTCGCATCGGCCTCGGCCATGAACTCGACGAGCCGTCGCCCGAGCGCGCCGGCCGTGGGCAGGCCGAGGTTGTGACCCAGCGAGGGCGTGCCATAGGTGATCCGGCCCTCTGGATCGACGATCACCACGACGTCCGAGGTGTGCGCGAAGAAGGCTACGAGACGCTCGTCAGAGCTACGTGTCTCGCTCCGGGTGGATCCGGGCACGCGCGTCGCCTCCTCACACCGGGTGTCAGGGTCCTCATCGGCAGTTTCGCCGCGAACTTCAGGGGTGACGGCCTCGGGATCGGCCGGTCAGTCCAGTGCGTAGATGCCCTCATCGGATTGGCCGTACAGCGCACCGTCGCGCTCGTACAGCTGCACCCCGGGCGGGAGGGTGCTCGTCCAGAGTGTGCGGCCGTCGTCCAGCCCGTAGGCGGTCACCTTGACGGGCTCGCCGGACGAGGTGGAGTCGGAGGGGCCTGAGTCGGCCAGCAGCACCACGCGTCCGTCCGTGAAGGCCGACGGGGCCATCATCGACCCGTAGGAGCCCGTCGTCGTGCTCGGGATCTTCTTCGACCAGACGGTCCTGCCGCTGCGCCCGTCGTACGACACGAGGTGGTCGTCCTCGACCCGGATGACCCGGCCGTCGATGATCATCGCGCGGTAGATGCCCGGGCTCGGCACCGTCCACCGCGCTGTGCCGGTGGTCAGGTCGTAGGCGATCAGGTCGTCGTTCTGGGACTGCGCGAGGACCAGGTCGTCGAGAGAGCCGTCGTCGGGCAGGGCGTCGAAGGGCTGGGCGTCGACCTGGAGCGTGCGGCCCGTGGCGAGGTGCGTGAGCGTGGACGTGCCCGATGTGGTGCCGGGTTCGACGAGCAGCTCGCCCGCGCGCAGCACACCGAACCCGCCCGCGTTCCCGGTGCTCGGGTCGCCGCCGTTCGCCGGCCGCAGCACCGTTCCGTCCGCGTCGAGCACCCAGCTCTGCCCCTTGTCCTCGCCGTTGAGGGGGTAGGCCGCGACCAGCACAAGGTCGCCGGCGGCGTACCCCCACACTTGATAGCGGCTGGCGTGGTCGGTGCCGAGCGGGACGTGGGAGCCGAGCGGGTCGGGCGTGGTGAACGTCCACCGCGCCGGAGCGTCCCACGCGCTGGCCCGGCTGACCTGGGCGCGGCCGTCGGGCAGCACGCGGGTGGTCACGAGATCGGCGTCGACCCCGGTGCGGGCCGAGGTGCCGGTATAGGTGCTGGCCGACGTGACGATGGTGCTCGGGTCCGTCGGCCGGTCGACCAGGACGGCGCCGTCGGTCGCGTCGATCACGAGGAGGCGTGCCTTGCTCGGCACGTCCATCTCGGCGCCCGAGGTCGTGATGCGCTCGGTCTCGTCCACGGGGACGCAGACGACGACGGCGGTCCCGGCCGGGGCGCCGTCGGACGGTGGCGCAGGGCGGGAGAGCACGCACGGGCTCCGCCCGTTCGTCGGCCCCGCGGGCCGTGTGGCGGCCTCCCAGGCCACGTTGCCGGTCGTCGCGTCGCGGCCGACGACGGCCCCGCTCCCGTCCGGCCGGTCGACCACCCCGATCGCCATCGTCGCGGTGGAGCCCAAGAGCCAGTACGACGGGTCGTCGATGTGCCACCGCTCGGTGACCGAGTCGCCCAGCGGGGCGAGGACACCTGGGACGTCTGCCAGGGCTGCCAGGCGGCGGTGCTCGCGCCGGTCGGCGACCACGGTGGTGGTGAGCAGGACGAACGCCAGACCCGCCGCGAGCGGCCACCAGCGCCGGGCGCGCCGCTGCCAGGCGAGCCGTCGGTCGCGCGGGGGCTTCGGCGGGTCGAGGGGCCCCTCGGCCGGCTCATCGGGCCTGTCGTCGTCGATCAGGACGACGTCGACCATGCTCCGTCGCGTGGACCACATGCGGTGACCCTATCGAGGCACGGCCCTGCGCCGGGGGCCTTACGGAGCGACGACCAGCACCCCGTCGCGGTACGACGGCGCCGTGTGCGGCACGCTCATCTGGTGCCGCTGGGCGAGGTACACCGGGATGCCGACCCCGAACGCGGCCCCGGCCATGAGGTACGGGCCCCACACGATGTACCAGAGCGTGCCGGTGTTGCGCGAGTAGAACAGGAACGCGATCGAGAAGACGAGCGCGACCAGGGCAACCGTCACGTCCAGCGCGAAGCGCGGCGCCACGAGGGCGCGGCGGCCCAGGTGCCGGTGGTCGAGCCAGCGCCACTTGATCTGGACCAGCGCCGAGAACCCGAACGGCACGGCCGCGGAGATCCCGGCCATGAGGACGAGCGTCGTGAACACGGTCGAGCCGCTGGTGCCCATGTAGCCGATGACGACGGCGCCGGACGCCAGCGCGGTCGAGGTCGCGATGCCGAACGCCGGCACCCCGCGCCGCGACACGCGGGCGAACCGCGCGGGGAACAGGCCGTCGGACGCGGCCGCGAGCGGCACCTCGGCGCAGATCATCGTCCAGCCGTTGAGCGCCCCGATGCCGGAGACGATCACCGCCAGCGCCACCAGGTCGCCGGCCCACGAGCCGCCCCCCACGATGAGGTTGGCCGCCACCGAGTACGACGCCTTGTTGGCGTCCAGGGCGAGCGCGCTCGCGGGCACGATGCCGAAGACGGCGACCATGGACAGCAGGTAGACGCACGCGCTCGCGAGCGTGCCGAAGATGGTCGAGCGACCGACGTTGCGCTCGGGGTTGCGGACCTTCGCCGCGGCGACGGCGGCCGTCTCGACGCCCAGGTAGCTGAACAGCGCGATCGCCATCGCCCCGCCGATGGCCGTCAGGCTGCTGTCCCCGCTGACGTTCCAGGGCACGAAGTTGCGGGCCTGGATGAAGAACAGCCCGACAGTCGACATGAGCACCAGCGGCACGAACTTCGTCACCGTGGTCCAGACCTGGACCGAGCCCATGGTGCGGACGCCGGCGAGATTGACGGCGGCGGGGACCCACAGGCCGACCAGGGCGATGGCGATCGTCCAGCCGATCTGGCCGCCACGGTTGAGGAAGTGCTCGACGTAGTACACCCAGCCGACGACGATCGCCGCGTTCCCCGCCCAGGTGGCGATCCAGTACGACCACGCGTTGGCGAACCCGATCGCGTTGCCGAAGCCCGAGCGCGCGTAGGCGTACGGCCCCCCGGCGGCGGGCAGGCGCCGCGACATCACGGCGAACAGCAGTGCGAGGGCGACCGCCCCGACGGTGGCCAGGGCCATGGCGACCAGGCTGATCGGGCCGTACGCCGCGAACGAGTACGGGAGCGAGAAGATCCCGACCCCGATGATGCTGCCCATGATCAGCGCGGTCGACTGCGGCAGGCTCAGCGAGCGCTCCGGGAGGTCGTCACCCGTCAGGGCTCGGGTGGTGGCGTGGTCCGTCGTCGACGCGGGCACGGTTCATCCCATCGTCGTCGGGGCTCTTCTCGGGCAGGCGGGCAGATCGTCGCCGAAGGCTAACCCCTGCCGGTCTACGGCTCGCGGGTCAGCGGCGGGATGAGCGTGGTCGCGCGGCCGCGGCGGTACAGCGCGGCGGGGCGGCCCGGGCCGTCGATCATCGTGTGGCCCGTCTCCAGCAGGAAGCCCTCGGCGCTGGTGACCTTGCGGTGGAAGTTGCGCGGGTCGAGCCGCGCGCCCCACACCACCTCGTAGACGTGGCGCAGCTGGGAGACGGTGAACTCCGGGCCGCAGAAGGCGGTCCCCAGCGACGTGTACTCGAGCTTGCCCCGGGCTCGTTCGACCGCGTCGGCGAGGATCGTGGCGTGGTCGAACGCGAGCCCGGCCGCGAGCGCGGTCCCGACGGCGACCCACGCGGCGGCCGCGGCGTCCCCGCCCGGTCGAGGCTCCGGCGGGTTCGGCACCATCGCGAGGTAGGCCACCGACGCGACCCGCATGCGCGGGTCCCGACCGGGGGAGCCGTAGGTCTTGAGCTGCTCGAGGTGGGCCGGGGTGCGGCGCAGCCCGGTCTCCTCGGAGAGCTCGCGGATCGCGGCGGCGGACAGCTCCTCGTCGGGCCGCACGAAGCCGCCCGGGAGGGCGAGCCGACCGAGGAACGGCTCCTCGGCCCGGGTGATGAGCAGGGCCTGCAGGGCGTCGTCGCGGACGGTGAGCGCCACGACGTCGACAGTCACCGCGAACGGCGGGTAGGCGGCCGGGTCGTAGCCGTCGGGGGCGGGGATGCTGGTCACGCCGTCCAGAATATCTCGTCACCTTGACGATAACAAGGGAATCGAGTTATAGTCATTTTGACGATAATTAACGTCGATCCACCGACCCTCAGGACAGATCATGGCCACCATCAAGCGCTACCCGCTCGTGCGGCACCTGCGTGCCGCGCCGACCTCGCACGTGCTGCACCTGAGCTCGGGCCGGGTGCGCCACGACGGGCCGGGCCTGGCCTTCTGGTTCCGCCCGCTCTCCGCGGTCATCAGCGAGATCCCGGTCGACGACCGCGAGCTGCCACTGGTGGCCCGCGCCCGGACGGCCGACTTCCAGGACGTCACGGTCCAGGTCACGGTCAGCTTCCAGTTCGCCGCCCCCGCGCTCGTGGCTCGCCGGCTCGACTTCGCGATCGACCCCGACTCGGGGGCCTGGACCGGTAGCCCGCTCGAGCAGGTCGCGCAGCTGCTCGGCGAGCTCACCGCCGGCCAGGTCATGGACGCGATGGCGACGATGACGCTGCGGGAGGCGGTGGTCTCCGGCGGTGGTGGGCTGCGCCAGGTCATCACGGCGGGGCTGCAGGCCGACGAGCGGCTGGCCCAGACCGGGATCGCCGTGCTCGGCGCGCGGGTCCGCTCGGTGCGGGCCGAGGCCGACATGGAGAAGTTCCTCCAGACCCCCGCGCGCGAGCAGGCGCAGACCGAGGCCGACAAGTCGACCTTCGAGCGCCGCGCGCTCGCGGTCGAGCGCGAGCGCGCGATCGCCGAGAACGAGCTCGCGAACCGGATCGAGCTCGCCGTGCGCGAGCAGGAGCTGGTCACCCAGGAGGGCACCAATGCCCGCACGCGCGCCGAGGAGGCCGCCGCGGCCGCGCTCATCGAGGCGAACGGCGCCGCGGAGCGTCAAGGACTGCTCGCCGAGGCGAACGCGCACAGCGCGCGGGTCGTGGGCGCGGCCGAGGCCGCGGCGGAGGCTGCCCGCGTCGGTGCCTACGCCGGGGTGGACCAGCACGTGCTGGCGATGGTCGCCGTCCGGGAGCTCGCGGGCAACCTGCCGAACGTCGCGAACCTCACGATCACCCCGGATCTGCTGACCAGTGCGCTGGCCGGCCTGGTCGGCTCGAAGCAGGCGTGAGATGACCCTGGTCCCGCGCGTGGTGGTCGTGCACCGGCACACCGAGCTCGACGGGTTGCTGGCGCGGCACGGCACGCGCGGGCAGGCGGAGTTCTTCCTCCGCACGCGCGGCCGGAACCTCGCCGACGCGCAGGACCGGCATGACGCGCAGGAGGAGGCCCTGCGCCGGGTGCGGGCGGCGATCCCGGTCGACTGGCGTCGGGGCGACGTCGAGCGGGAGGACCTCTACCGGTTCGGGTTCGAGGCCGACGACGTCTGCGTCGTCGTCGGGCAGGACGGGCTGGTGGCCAACACCGCGAAGTACCTCGACGGCCAGAGCGTCATCGGGATCGATCCCGAGCCCGGTCAGAACCCCGGCGTCCTCGTGACCCACCGGGCCGTGGCGACGGGCCAGCTGCTGCGCGCGGTCGCCGCGGGCACCATCGCGGTGCAGCAGCGGTCCATGGTCCGCGCCACGCTCGACGACGGGCAGTCGCTCGACGCCCTCAACGAGGTGTTCGTGGGCCACCCGAGCCACCAGTCGGCCCGCTACCGGATCACCGTGCCCGATGCGCGCGAGCCCGAGCGGCAGTCGTCGTCGGGCCTGATCGTGGCCAGCGGCACGGGCTCGACCGGATGGGCGACCTCGATCCAGCGCGAGCGCAACCTCCCCCCGGCGCTGCCCGGGATCCGCGACGGGTTCCTGGCGTGGTTCGTGCGCGAGCCGTGGCCGTCGCCGACCACCGGCACGGTCAGCACCGACGGCCTGATCGGCGCGGGCGAGGCGCTGTCGGTGCTCGTCGAGTCCGACACGCTGGTGGTCTTCGGCGACGGGCTCGAGGCCGACCGGCTGACGGCGACCTGGGGTCAGACGATCGCGGTCGGGGTGTCGCCCCGCACGCTGCGGCTCGTCGGCTGAACCGCCCTTACTCCTCGGCGGCCGCGCGTCGCAGGGCCAGGACGGGAATCGTGCGGATCCCGGCGGTCTTCTCGGCGTAGCCGGCGAAGCCGGGGTACCGCCGGGCCTGCTCCGCGAAGATGCGGTCCCGCTCCTCGCCGGCGAGCTCGCTCACCGTGACCGGGTACGTCTGCGTGCCGACCTCGACCTGCGCCGTGCCCGCGGCCGTGAGGTTGTAGTACCAGTCGGGGTGGGTCGGGGCGCCGGCCTTCGAGGCGAAGATGTAGATGACCGTGGGATCTGCCTCGTCCTGCAGGTACATCATCGGCGCCACGTGGTCGTCGCCACTGCGCCGCCCGCGGTGGTGCACCAAGGTCAGCGGCGCCCCGGCGAAGGGGCCACTGACGCGGCCCTCGTTCGCGCGGAACTCCTCGATGACGCCCGTGTTCCAGTCGTTCCCCGCCATGTCGAGCTCCTTTGGTCGGATCGGTCTCCTCGCACAACACCGCGCGGGCCCGGTCGCTTCCGGGCAGCACGACGGCGGCCCCCCGGGTGGGTCCCGGGAGGCCGCCGCGTTGTCGAGCTGCCGTGCGGTCGTGCTGCCGTGCGGTCGAGCTACTGGATGCGCTGCGTGATCGCTGCGCTCGTGCTGGTGGTGACATTGGCATCACCGGTGTAGACGGCCGTGACGGTGTGCCGCCCGATCGCCATGAGGTTGTTCGCGTAGGCCGCCTGACCGATCGGGCTCACCGGTACTGCCGGACCTGCGTTGACGCCGTCGATCCGGAACTGGACCATCCCCGTGGGGATGCCCCCGCCCGGCGCCCGCACCGCGACGGTCGCCGTGAAGATCACGGTCGAGCGCCAGGGTGCCGGGCTGCCGCTGCTCGCGACCGTCGTGATGCTCGCCGCCTTGTTCACCGTCTGGGCGCGGTTCGCGCTCGTGCTCGGTGAGTAGTTGACGTTGCCGCTGTACACGGCCGAGACGGTGTGGGCTCCCACCGTCAGGGCGTTGGTGACCCAGAGGGCCCGGCCGGTGGCGTCCAGGGTGACCGGGCCGCCCACGTCCGCGCCGTCGAGCCGGAACTGGACCGTCCCGGTCGCCGCCGCCGGGGTGACCCGAGCGGTGAACGTCACCGTCTGACCCGAGACCGCCGGGTTGACGCTGCTCGTCACCGCGGTTGCGGAGGCCGCCGTGTTGACGAGCTGCGTGAACGTCGCGCTGCCGCTCCCGGCGAAGATCGCCGAGCCGCCGTAGGACGCGACGACCGTGTGGCTACCGGCCGACAGGGTCGCGGTCGTGTAGGTGACCCGGCCCTGCGCATTCACCGTCTGGATCCCGCCGACATTGACGCCGTCGATCGAGAGCTGGACCGTGCCCGTGGGGGTGCCCGTGCCGGCCACCGGTCGAACTGTGGCTGTGAAGGTCACCGACTGGCCGAGGCGGGCCGTCGGGACCCGGTTGCTCGTCACGGTCGTCGTCGTGAGGCGGAGCACCGGGCCGACCGTCTGGGTGAAGGTCGGGCTGGTGCTGCCCAGGAAGGCGGCGTCACCGGTGTAGGTGGCGCTCACCGGGTGCCCGCCGATGGCGAGGGTCGACGTCGTGAAGGTCGCCTGGTTGCCGACGAGAGAGGCCCCCGTCGTCACACCGTCGACCGAGAAGAGCACTGCTCCTCGGACGCCGGCCGGGCTGACGGTCGCTG
Organism: Pengzhenrongella phosphoraccumulans; assembly: GCF_045689905.1. Lineage (NCBI taxonomy): Bacteria > Bacillati > Actinomycetota > Actinomycetes > Micrococcales > Pengzhenrongella > Pengzhenrongella phosphoraccumulans. Next base: position 2,340,241 of record NZ_CP144210.1, read on the forward strand.
TGAAGGTCACGTCGCCGCCGACGATCGACGGGTTGACGCTGCTCACCACGACGGTGGTGGTGACGGCCTTGACGGCCGTCTGGGTGAGGGTGCCCGAGCTTGGGGCTAGGGCCGAGTCGCCGCTGAAGTCAGCGGTGACGATGGTGTCGCCCGCGAGGAGGGCGGCCGTGGTCACGGTCGCCATCCCGGTGGCGTCGACGGGCACGATCGTGGTGGTGGAACCCACCGTGAAGGTGACCGATCCGGTGGGGATCGACGTGCCCAGACCCGGGCTGACCGTGGCGGTGAACGTCACGTCCTGCCCGACGACGGACGGGTTGAGGCTGCTGACCACGACCGTCGATGACGCGTCCCGGACGTGCTGGGTCGCCGTGCTCGAGCTCGTGGCGTAGGCGGCATCACCGCTGTAGTCCGCCGTGACGAAGGTCGTGCCGGCGAGGAGGGCGGCCGTGGTCATGGTCGCCACCCCACCGGTGAGCGGCACGGTCGTCGTCGTCCCGCCGGCGGTGAAGGTCACCGATCCGGTCGGGACACCGGCGCCCGCGGTCGGGCTGACCGTGGCGGTGAACGTCACGTCCTGCCCGACGAGCGACGGGTTCGGGCCGGTGACCAGGGCTGTGGCGGTGGCGAACTTCGTCACCGTCTGGGTCGCCGTGCCCGCGCTCGGGGCGAACACCGCGTCACCGCTGTAGTCGGCGGTGAGGGTGCTCGTACCGGCCGGGAGGGTCGACGTCGTGAACGTCACGATCCCGGTCGGGTCGAGCGGTACCGCCGTGGCCGCTCCGTTGACGGTGAAGGTCACCGTCCCGCTCGGCGTCCCGGTGGCCAGCACCGGGCTGACCGTGGCGGTGAACGTCACGGACTGCCCGACGACGGACGGGTTCGGCGCGTTGAGCACGACTGTCGTCGAACCCGGTTGCAGGACAGTGACCGTGGCCGGGCCTGCGTAGGCAGACGAGCCGATGGGGTCGACCGCCTTGACCTGATAGCTGTACGCGCCCGGCACCACTGTGGTGTCGGTCCACGTCGTGTCCGTCGGGGGCAGCGTGGCGACCACGCTGAACGCCCCGGCGCCCACGGCACGCTCCACCACGACGTTGGTCGCGTTGGTGGCGTTGTTGGTCCAGCCCACGGCGACCTGAGCGCCTGCAGGCAGCGAGGGCGCTGCCTGGACCACTGCGGTCAGCGCGGTCGGGGCCTTGGGCAGCCCGACGACCGTGATCACGTTCGACGGCGCATCGCCCGCCGCGTTCCAGGCGGTGACCCGGTACGCGTAGGTCGTCGTCGGGTCCGGTGGGTTGTCCTTGTAGACGACTGTGTTCGCGGGGACCTTGGCGATCTGCGCGTAGGTGCCGATGACGCCGTCGATCACCTCGGCCCGATCGACGCGGTAGCCGACCTCACCCGACCGGGTGGGGTTGGTCCAGGTGGAGGGGTTGAGGTAGTCGACGGGGGTGCCGTCGGTCCACGCCAGATCGACGCTGCCCCGGGTGAAGGTCAGGACGGGGGCTGCTGGCAGCGCCCGGGCGACGTGCACCGTGACCGGCCGCATCATGTCCATCTCCTCGTGGCTGAGGATGTGGCAGTGCCACACGTACTCCCACTCGAAGTTGGTCATCTTGTTCTCGATCGGCGCGATCGGGTTGCCCGCCGCGTCGGTGTTGTTGAAGCCGGCCTCGGTCCCGAGGACCCCGTTCGCTGAGCCCTTGGCGCCCAGCGGCATCATCGGGTTCAGCGGTCGGACGCTGTCCGGGATGCCGAACGGCAGGGTGGGCACGATCGGTCGGACCGCCACGATCGTGTCCTCGAGCGGGCTGACGCGGACGGTGTCCTTCCAGCCGAGCTCGGTGGCTTCGGGCGGGATGATGATGTTGTCCCAGGTCACCCTGTTGATGACTTGGACGTCGTAGAGGTGGAAGTGGATCGGGTGCGTGTCGACCCCGTTGTGGGTGATCTTCCAGATCTGGGTCCCGTCGGCGGCCGACGAGATCGGGGTGACGTTCAGGCTGCTCGGTTCCGCGGTGGCATCCAGGACTTCCGTGGCGGGGTTCGTGAACGGGTACAAGATGATGTTCTGCAGCAGCGGCGTCGCGCCAGGGGCCTCGAGGCCCATGTTGGCGGTCATCCGCCCCCACTCGTCGAAGCTCGCCGAGTTCATCTCGTCGTGGATGCCCTTGCCCTCGATCTTCACCGAGAGCTGCGCGCCCTTGCCGTCCTTGTTCGCCCCGAGGGTGTCGAACTTGAACATGTCGCCACCCTGCTCGGAGATCCGGGCGAGACCGTCGCACTTGGCGGACGGCGTCGTGACGCTGTTGCAGTAGCCGGAACCGGTGAACGCGGTCCCGTAGGTGGAGTTGTACGCCGCCTGGCCGACGATGATCGGGTTCTGGCCGGACTCGAAGACGCCGGAACCGTCGGCCTTGTGGGCGAACGCCGTGTTCAGCGCGCCCATCCGGTCGGCCGTGGTGTTCGGCCGGTCGAACGCGACCGCGGGTGCGGCCGACGAGACCTTGACCTGCATGACCGTGCGGGTGTTCGGGCCGTACCCGGGCAGGGTGGTCGGCGCGCCGGCGGGGGACAGGTCCGGGCCGCCGGTGAAGTAGTCGTAACCGGCGACGCGGGCCGGGAAGGCGGCCGGGGCGTCGTTGTACAGGATCAGGGTCTTGCCCCGGTACGCCGAGAAGTCGACGATCACGTCGGCCCGCTCGGCCGGCGCGAGGAGCAGCGAGTGCTTGTCCACGTTGCCGACGTCGAACCGGGTCGGGTCCGTGATCCAGGTGGTCGGCTGGGCCGGGACGACGACGGGTGCGGGCAGGAAGCCGCCCTCAGAACCGATCTGCACCCAGGACGGGCCGGCGGGGCTCAGCGTGGTGTCGGGCGTCGGGACGACGTTGATGTCCGTCTGCGCGGCCGCCACCTCGGCGGGCTTGAGGGCGACCTCGCTCAGGGTGCCGGTCGTCGGGTCCGCGACGTACCAGGACAGGTTCCAGAACCGGTCGTTGGCGGCGTTGAGGATCTTGTAGCGGTACGCCTTCGGGTCGACCGTGGTCGTCGGGTAGGCCGTGCCGTTGACGATCGGGGTGTCGTTGAACGCCTCCATGCCGACCGAGACGTTCGGCGTCGCGGGGATCTGGGCCGGCTCGCAGAACGGCTGAACGTTCGGGTCGCAGGTCGCGTCGTAGTACGGGTTGGCGATCGGCGGGTACTTCGCGTCCTTTGCCGGGGGCCAGAACCACGGGCCGTACATCCAGCGGCCGAACGAGCTCATGCCCGACGGGTCGCCCGGGTTCTGGGCCGGCATGTACACGTGCGGGGTCCAGAGGTTGCCCTTGCCGCCCCACTTGGCGGCGTTCCAGGTCGGATCCTGCTGGGCCAGCGCCGTGGCGTCGGGCACGAAGGTCTTGTCCTGGATGACGAGCGGGGTGCCGCTGCCGACGCTGGCGAGCGCGCCGGTCGGCGCGATGAGGGCCTTCTCGGTGTCATCGGTGATCAGGTACGGAGCGGCCTCGCCGGCGTACACGTTCAGGCGCGTGATGCCCCACGAGTGGTCGTGGTAGAACATCAGGCGCGCGCTCTGCTGGTTGGTGTAGAAGAACGTCTCGGCGCCCGGGCCCGGGTCGGGCATGTCGGGCACGTTGCTCACGCTGACGCCCGCGGGGTAGGCCGTGTTCTCGCCGGCGGGGGTGACCCACTGGTGGGGCGTGCCGTCGCTGATCCACGGGGTGATGCCACCGTGCAGGTGCAGGGTCGAGCGGTTCTCCGAGTAGCACGTGGTCGGCTTCGGCGTCTCACCGCACATCGGGTTGCGGACCCCGTCGGTCACGGTGCCCTCGTCCGGTGCCATGTCCATCGGGACCTTGGTCGTCGGGTCGAGCGACATCATGTCGGGGCCCGCACCCGAGCCCATCATCGAGCTGTCGACCGGCAGGAACAGGTCGCCGTCGACGCCGGTGGGGAGCAGGTTGCGGAACAGGATCCGGACCGGCTTGTTCTTCGTGGCCACGATGGTCGGGCCGAGGTAGTGCGGGGTGTCCACGCCGTACCGACCCACGATCGGGGTCGCGGTGATGGCCGGGTCGAGGTTGGCGTTCGTCAGCTGGGCGTGCGCCCCGGGGACGACGTCCGTGGACAGCTGGACGTAGCCGCGCAGCAGCGTCGCCGGCAGGCTCGAGGCGAACTTCTGGCGGTACTGCACGACCGCGATCTCGTAGTAGTCGGTGCCGGGGTACGTGGTCGTGTCGGGGACGGCGACGGGGATGTACTCGCCGAGGTTGTTCTTGTTCTCGGGCCCGAGGCCCGCGAGCGTGTCGACGAACTTCTTCAGCCCGGGCGTGAGGTACCCGGCGCCGGCGGTGTCGACCTTGATGGAGGTGACGGCACCCATGGCCGCGACCGTCGCGACGGCGGTGGCGCCCTTGTCGAGCGGCGCGACGCTGTCCTCGATCGTGACGACGGGCACGGAGTCGTACCCGGCGCCGCCGGAGACGACGTCGATCTGGCCGACGCCGATCGTGGCGACGGCGGTGGCGGCGTCGACCAGGACCTCGCCAGGTCCGTCCCAGATCTGTACCGAGGGAGCGGTGGTGTATCCCGAGCCGGGGTTGACGACCGAGACGCCGTTGACGACGCCGTCGGCGGTCATGGTGGCCGTCCCCGTGGCGGGTGCGCACGGGGTGGCGGGGGCGGGGACGGACGAGCAGTACGCGGCATTCGGCTTCCCGAACTTGACGAGGGGCTCGATCAGGTAGCCCTTGCCGCCCGAGGTGAGGGTGAGGTCATCGACGCCGCCGCTTACCTCGACCGAGGCCGCGGCGCTGGGCGTGCCGCCGCCGGTGATCGTGGCGGTGGGGGTCGTGAAGCCGAAGCCGGCCTCGGCGACCGCAACGCTCGTGACGACTCCGGGGGAGATCGTGGCCGTCGCGGCCGCGAGCGCCGTCGGCGTGACGCCGGGGGCGGTGATCTCGACCTGCGGGGCCGACGTGTAGCCGGTGCCGGGGCTGGTCACGGTGATCCCGCTGATGCCCCCCAGCTTCGGGTCGACGGTCGCGGTCGCGGCCGCATCGGCGCCGCCTCCGCCGGTGAGCGTGACGACGGCGTCCGAGAGGACCTGAGGGCTGTTCGCCCAGTTGGGGTAGGGGCCGAAGTAGTGCGGCACCTTGGTCTCGTCGGTCGGGCTGACCGGCGCGTTGAGCTGTGCGGTGCCGGCAAGCAGCGCGGCGGCCTGTTGTCCGGTGGCCGCCGACCCGGTCGCGGCGATCGTGGCGCTCGCGGCGGTGGTCGCCTGTCCGAAGACGAAGCCGAACGTCGCCAGAGTGGCGAGTAACCAGCCGAATCTGTTCTTCATGTGTTGCCCTCTCGAATGAGATGCCTCCCCGCAGGGGGAGGCGTCCGTGATCCGGGTCCCCCTGGAGCACTGCCATTGCCCGAATCTTCGGGTTCGCGCAGTTTGCGGGTGGGCGTCCCTTTGCGAGGGGGAACGATCTGCCTAGCAGGGGTGAAAAGGTGCAATCAGGCGGCGTTCAGGCGCGTCATGGGAGGATTCGGACAAACTTCACCCGCTCGGCAGCGGGCCCGGGGGACGAGGGGGCAGTCAGCCGCGCGTGGTGGCGGGGCCCCGGACCGGCCGCGGCGGGATCTCGACGGCGATCTCGCGACCCAGCCGCGCGCCGGCCAGCTCGAGGTCGTCGCCGCTCCAGAACCGGCCCGGGTCGTAGAAGTTCGGCCGGCGCCCGGCCGGGAGCAGGCCCATCGCCTCGTACGTGACCGCGACGATCTCCGCGCAGTAGGCGGTCTCCAGCTCGCTCGGGCCGGCGCCCAGGAACCGCGGCGCCCGGCCGCCGAGCCAGCGGGTCGCGAGGCGGGCCGTGGAGGGGAACGGGGTGCCGTCCAGCCGGGCGACGGTGCGCAGCACGAGGTCCTCCTGCCCGCGTTCGATCGCGGGCTCGAGCTGGCGCCACCAGGCGCGCTGCCCGTACCGGTTGCCCCACACCACGACGGCGTCGCGCAGGTTGTGCAGCTGCGCGCCCCGGTGGTGGGTGCCTGACCACAGGTCGGGCAGCGACTGGCCGAGCTCGGCGTGCCACATCAGCGGCGGCAGGTCGTCGAGGACCACCGCCATCCCGACGTGGTTGACCGGGCTGTTCGTGGTCAGCTGGATGGCCCGGTCGGCGATCGCGCGCCCACGGAAGAGCCAGACGTCACCGGTCCGGGCCTCGGTGACGGCCCTGTCGAGGTCGATCCGGGTCTCGGGCACGCCTGTAGCCTAGGCACCATGCGCTGGTGGAAGCTCTTGGGCGTGGCCGGGTTCGCGGGCGTCGCAGCGACCGGGGTGCTGGTGGCGAGGTCGGAACGCCGTCGCCGCGCGTACACCCCGGACGAGATCCGCGCCCAGCTGCACGCGCGGGCTGAGGCGCTCCCGGCAGATGCCCTTCCCGCAGGCGCGTTCCCCGCCGAGCCTCCGACCGGGGCGGCCCGCGCGGAGCGCTGATCGCCCGTTGGGGTCCCCTCAGGCGAACGCGGCGCTCGGCAGGTCCCGCTCGTCGCCGACGACGGCGGCCAGCACGCGCGCCGCGACGGCGTCGGGGTCGAGTCCCTGCGCGAGCCGGGGCGCCGTGCCGGCGATCGGTCGGTCCGCGAGGCCCGTCTCTGTGTGCGGCGGTCGCGCGTCGATCAGGCGGATCCCTGCGCGGCGCAGCTCGCGACCGGCCGCGGCGTCGAACGCGGTGAGTGCCCCCTTGGAGGCCGAGTAGGCGGCCATGCCGGCGGCCGGGTGCTCGGCGACGATCGCGCTGAGGTGCAGCACGAACGGCGCACGGCCGGCGGCCGCGGACGCGGTCAGCGCGGGCAGCGCGGCCCGCAGGAGCCGGATCGGCGCGAGCGTGTTGACCGCGAACAGGTCGACGAGCACCTCGTCGGTGAGCTCGCCGACCGGTCCGAACGCGACCACGCCGGAGGCGACGATCAACGCGTCGAGCCGGCCGTGCGCCTCGAGGGCTGCGGCGACGGCGTGCACGGCGGTCTCGGCCGCGCGCAGGTCGCCCGTCACGAGGGCCGCCTCGAGCCCGAGCGCCTCGAGGCGCCCGCGGTCGCGGCCGAGCAGGGTGAGCCGGGCGCCGTCCGCGGCGAGGAGGCGGCTGATCGGCGCACCGAGACCACCGGAGGCGCCGGCGACGAGGATCGACAGGTCACGCACGGAGTTCATGGCAGGAGTGTGCCAGCCGCAGCTCCCCTCGGGGTCCGCATCGGGCCGTCGTCAGTGCCCGCGAGCGATCCACTCCGCCAGGTGCGGGGCCTCGGCCCCGATCGTCGTGTCGTCGCCGTGCCCGGTGTGGACGACCGTCTCGGGCGGGAGCACGAGCAGGCGCGCGGTGATCGAGTCGATGATCGTCGGGAAGTCCGAGTACGACCGACCGGTGGCGCCCGGCCCCCCGGCGAACAGCGTGTCGCCGGTGAAGACCGCCCCGAGCGCGGGCACGAGGAAGCAGCACGCGCCGGGGGAGTGCCCGGGCGTGTGCAGCACGCGGACGTCCACCCCGCCGGCGGTGAACACGTCCCCGTCGGCGAGCTCGCCGTCCGGGACCCCCGACCGGACCATGTCCCACAGCACGCGGTCCGCCGGGTGCAGGTACGCCGGGGCGCCGGTCGCGTCCGCGAGCTCGCCCACGGCGCCGAGGTGGTCGTCGTGCCCGTGGGTGAGCAGGATGGCGACGACCCGGCGTCCGGCGACCGCGGCGAGGATCGCGGAACCGTCGTGCGCGGCATCGATGATGAGGCACTCGTCGTCGTCCCCGACGACCCAGACGTTGTTGTCGACGGCCCAGGTGCCGCCGTCCAGGCTGAACGTCCCGGACGTGACCACCCGGTCGACACGGACCGCCGTCGGGCCGGCCGCGGGCGTCGCCGCGCTCACAGCACGACGACCGAGCGCAGGACCTCGCCGCGGCGCATCTTGTCGAACGCTGCCTCGATGTCCCCGAGCGTGATCGTCTCCGAGACGAACGCGCCGAGGTCGAACCGGCCCTGGCGGTAGAGGTCGACGAGCAGGGGGAAGTCCCGGCTGGGCAGGCAGTCGCCGTACCAGGAGGACTTCAGCGCACCGCCGCGGCCGAAGATCTCGCCCATCGGCAGCGTCACCTCCGCCTCGGGGGCGGGCACGCCGACCAGCACGACGGTGCCGGCGAGGTCCCGCGCGAAGAACGCCTGCCGGTAGGTCTCCGGACGCCCGACGGCGTCGATCACGACGTCGGCGCCGTGACCGCCGGTGAGCCCGCGGATCGCCTCGACCGGGTCGGTGGTCCGGGAGTTGACCGTGTGGGTCGCGCCGAGCTTCGTGGCCCACTCGAGCTTGCGGTCGTCCACGTCCACGGCGACGATCGTCGTCGCCCCGGCCAGCACGGCGCCGGCGATCGCGGCGTTGCCGACCCCGCCGCACCCGATCACGGCCACCGAGTCGCCGCGCCCGACGCCGCCGGTGTTCACCGCCGCACCGAACCCGGCCATCACGCCGCAGCCGAGGAGCCCGACGGCGGTCGCATCGGCCTCGGGGTCGACCTTGGTGCACTGCCCCGCCGCGACCAGGGTCTTGGCGATGAACGCCCCGATCCCGAGCGCCGGCGACAGCTCGGTGCCGTCCGTCAGGGTCATCTTCTGGGTGGCGTTGTGCGTGTTGAAGCAGTACTGCGGCTTGCCCTTGGCGCACGCCCGGCACTCGCCGCACACCGCGCGCCAGTTGAGGACGACGAAGTCGCCGGGCGCGACCGACGTGACGCCGGGGCCGACCGCCTCGACCACGCCGGCGGCCTCGTGGCCGAGCAGGTACGGGAACCCGTCGCCGATGCCGCCCTCGCGGTAGTGCAGGTCGGTGTGGCAGACCCCGCACGCCTCGATCACCACGACGGCCTCGCCCGGACCGGGGTCCGGCACGACGACGTCGACGATCTCGACGGGCGCCCCCTTGGCCCGCGCGATGACTCCCCTGACGATGCTGGGCATGTGCACTCCCTCGATCGGTGAGCGCACAGCCTAAGGGCGCTCAGATCACGTGCACCCCGGGTGCGGACTCGTAGGCGACGACGCCGATCGGGCCATGCTTTCCCCGGTACATCGCGGCGTCCGCGTGCTGCAGCAGCCCCTCGAGCGCGACGGCGTCGTCGGGGTAGAAGCAGACCCCGAAGCTCGCCTGGATCTCCAGGGTGACGCCGCTCAGCAGCACCGGTGCCGCCAGCTCCGCCCGCACCCGGGCCAGCAGCGCGACCGCCTCGGCCCGGTCTCCGCTGCGGGGCAGCACGAGACCGAACTCGTCACCGCCCAGGCGCGCGACGGTGTCGTCCGTGCGCAGCGCCTCGACGAGCCGGCGGCCCACGACTCGGAGCAGCTCGTCGCCGGCCGGGTGGCCGAGCGTGTCGTTGACCTCCTTGAAGTGGTCGAGGTCCACCAGGGCCAGAGCACCCCGCTCGCCGCGTCGGCTGCGCGCGAGCGCGTCTTCGACCGTGCGCCGGAACAGCTCGCGGTTGGGGAGGCCGGTCAGCGGGTCGTGCAGCGCCTGGTGCTCGTGCGCGGCGGCGTGGCGGCGCAGGGCGCGGGTGGTCCACCAGCTGATCAGGGCCAGCACGCCGTACAGACCGACCAGGCCGAGGCCGAGGCGCGTGATCGCCCGGTTGGTCTCGACCTGCACCTTGGCCGCGAGCGCGTCGTAGGGCAGGTAGAGCTCGAGCACGCCGATCGCTCGGCCGGTCGAGGCCGACAGGACGGGCTGCAGGACGCGGATGGCCCGCGCAGGGCCGTCGTCGACGATGCGGACATCGGTGCCGCCGGCCACCGCGGTCTCGAAGGCCGGGGACGTCGCGGGGACGACGCCCAGGCCGCCGTCGTTCTCCGAGAACGAGACCGCACCGGCGAAGGTGCGCAGCCGCAGGTGCGAGACGGAGCCGCTGAACACGGAGAGGTCGGTGGCTCGGCGCAGACGGGCCCGCTCGTCGTCAGTCAGCCCCTCGGAGAGATCCAGGCCGATGAGCGCCGGGGCGATGGCCATCTCGGCGATGACGGCCGCCTGGGCGCGACCCTGGTCGCGGCCGCGCTCGACCCCCGCGTCGCGGTAGTCCTGGACCAGGATGGCCCCGAGCAGGGCGACCGGAACCAGGCTCGCGACGGCGTAGATCGCCAGCAGGCGGGAGCCCGCACGACGGCCTGGGCGATCGGTCACGATCCTCCATCGGCACTTTTTCGCTCGCTGTGAGCCATCAGCCGGAGCGAACCGGGGTGATCGGAGCGGCGCGCAGCCGAATGGTCGTACTTTCGTTACGATTCAGCGTCGGTGGGACGCGACGAGTCCGGGCACGGCCCGGTGGCGAGGTCGCCGCGGGAACCCGGTCAACGATGTCGAGGGAGACATGATGCGTCGCACGGCGGCTGTCGCAGCCCTCGCCGTCCTCGCACTGGGACTTGCCGGGTGCGGCAGCGGCACGACGGCGCCTGGCGAGGCAGCGGGCGGCGAGGTCGAGGTCTTCACGTGGTGGGCCGCCGGGTCCGAGAAGGCCGGCCTCGACGCCCTCGTGGGCGTCTTCGAGGCCCAGCACCCCGACGCCACGTTCGTCAACGGCGCCGTCGCGGGCGGTGCCGGGTCTGCGGCGAAGGACCGGCTGGAGTCCCGGCTCCGGGCCGACGACCCGCCGGACACCTTCCAGGCCCACGCCGGCAAGGAGCTCACCGACTACATCCAGGCGGGCCGGCTCGAGGACATCAGTGCCCTGTACGACGAGTTCGACCTGCGCAAGAAGTTCCCGACCGACCTGCTTCGGCTGCTCCAGGACCACGGCAAGATCTACTCGATCCCGTCCAACATCCATCGGTCCAACATGGTCTGGGCGAACCCGAGCGTGCTGCGCGCCGCGGGCGTCGACCCGGCCGCGACTTACGGCAGCCTCGACGAGTGGTTCCCGGCGCTCGACGCCGTCCAGGCCACTGGCGCGACGCCGCTCGCGATCGCGACGACCTGGACCCAGGTCAACCTGCTCGAGACCGTCCTGATGTCCGATCTCGGTGCGCAGGCGTATCTCGGGCTCTGGGACGGCACCACCGCCTGGACCGGGGCGGACGTCACCCACGCGCTGGCGGACTTCGGCCGGCTCATGAGCTACACCAACGCCGACCGCGACACGCTCGACTGGACCGATTCGACGCAAGCGGTGATCGACGGCGCCGCGGCGTTCACCGTGATGGGCGACTGGGCGGTGGCCGCGTTCGGGGAGCAGGACAAGGTCGCGGGCGTGGACTACACCTACTTCCCGGTGCCCGGGTCGGCGGACCAGTTCGGCTTCATCGCCGACTCCTTCACCTTGCCCGTCGGCGCCCCGCACCCGGACGGCGCGAAGGCGTGGCTCGAGACCGTCAGCTCGCTCGAGGGGCAGACGGCGTTCAACCGCGCGAAGGGCTCCATCCCCGCCCGGATCGACGCGAACCCCGACGACTTCAGCGCGTACCAGCAGGCCTCGATGACGGCGTTCGGGCACCTGTCGATCGTGCCGTCGCTCGCCCATGGTGCCGCGGCGTCGATCACGGTGCTCACCGCGATCGAGGCCGCCACCAGGGCATTCACCACCGGCACGTCCGACCTCACGACCTTCCAGGGCGATCTGGCGGTCTCGGCCGGCTGGCGATCGGGCGGCTGACCCGGCGGACCGTGGCGCGGTCTCAGTCCGGCGCGGTCTCAGTCCGGCTCAGACTCCCGCAGCAGATCGAACCGCAGGTGGGACACCGGTCCGGACAGCAGCGGGACCCGGCGTCGTTGGCGCCACAGGACGCCGCGACCGTCGGTGCCCCGCGCGAGCGCGAACCGGCGCTCGAGCCGCAGCCCCTGGTTCGGCACCGCGCTCGCGGCCAGCTCGTGCCCCTGACCTGCCCCGATCAGCTCCGAGCGGGCCCCCGCCCGCGGGACCGGTGGGCTCTGGCCAAGGTCGGCGACCAGACCCTGGACAAACACCCGTCGCGCCGGCGCCGCGCGGGTCTCGATCCGGTACGGGTGCCAGTGCTCGGGCAGCGTGGTCGACGGCTGATAGGTGAACTGCCGGGTGCCGGTGCGGCGGGTCTCGAGCAGGGCCGCCGTCGCGTCGGCCGAGAACGCGAGGTCGAGCCCGTCGGCGCGCAGCTCGACGGCCCACAGCACGTTGGCGTCCTCGTCCACGCCGAGCAGCACGTCGTCGATCGCTGGCCCCGACAGGGGCGTGGTCGCCGCCGGCCACACCACGAGCGAGGACCGGTCCAGGCCCCGGGTCCGGAACAGGGACCACGGGCCGTTCGCCTCGTCGGGGCCGGCCGGGGGATCCTCGTCGCCGGGCGGGATCGACAGGTCCCACCAGTCGTCGAACCCGTCCTTCACGCGCAGCCCGGCCAGGCTGACGACGACGCCCGAGCTCGGCGGGACGGCTCCGTCCCCTTGCGCGGGGGCGGGGGACGGCACGGGCACGGTGAACCAGTCGTTGGCGTGGTCGGCGATCAGCTCGATCAGCAGCGCCGTGGCGAGGTGGGCCCGATCGGGCGGGAACCCGCCGATGTCTACGGCCGAGTCCTCCAGCTGCCACCACCGGGGCGCGGGTGCGCCGGGGTACTGCAGCCGGGACGGGATCACCTGCCGCACCGCGAACGCGGGGGCGGGCAGCGGGCCGGCGGCGTCGGCGGTGTACCAGTCCACGTCGCCGCCGTCGTGCCCGGCGATGGTCAGGGCCGTGCCGCCGACGGGCACCTCGGCCTCGTACGTCAGCGTCTCGGCCTGCCAGAAGTCCGGCCGCTGCGTGAGCCCGGCGACCGCGGGGTCCCCGACCGGCACGAGGCCCAGCCGGTGGGCCGCCAGCCCGTCGACGAGGCCGACCAGCGTGTCGCCGTACGGGTCGGGAAGCGGGCCGAACGCGGCTGCCGCGCGCTGCTCGCCCGTCAGCCCGGCGGCGACCGCCCGGCCCACGCGGACCCGGCGCCCGATCGTCCACCAGTCGTCCGCGGACCCCTCGAGCAGCGCCTCCGCGGGCACGACGGTCGGGTCCAGCCCGGCCACCGGCTCCAGCGGGGTGTGCGCGACCTGCATCTCGACCAGCACCGGCGACGACGCGTCCTCGCCGGCATGCTCGCCGACCTGCCACTGCCGCCCGAGCAGCCACAGGGGGTCGGCAACCTCCGCGGCAAAGCCCCGCTGCAGGTCGGTGTACGGCGGCACCGGCTCGAGCCGGCGGAAGTGCTCCCAGGTCATGACCGCTCCCTCAGGTCGGTGCCCGCCGGGCCGCTGGCGAGCACCATCGACGTCGGGACGGCCAGGGCCCACGCGCCCAGCTGGTCCGGCTGCGCCATCCGCGCCCGAGCCAGGTCACGGGTGGACAGCACCAGGGACGGCAGCGCGTCGGCGGTGAGCGGCGTGCGCTCGTCCGGGGGGAGCGCGAGCAGCACGGCTTGCGGCGCGCGTGCCCGGGGGGCGTCGAACCCGAACGCCGCATGGGTCGTGTGCTTGGGGCTCGGGACGGTCTCCGCCCAGTCGTCGAGCAGCGCGATCCCGACCGGCGCTGCGGCCCCTGCGAGCGCTGCGGCCGGGCCGTACACGACGACGTCCCGCTGCGACGGCCCCGGGACCGTCCACAGCCGGGCCGGGTCGGTCGCGGCCGCCGCCCAGGGCGCGAGCAGCTGGTGCGCCTCCAGCCGCGCGACGGCGGGTCGCACCGCCGCGACCACCTCGAGCCAGTCCCGGTCCAGGTCCGGCCCGGGCAGCACGGCGGGGAGGGTCCCGGTGCACACCAGCGGCAGGCCCGACGTCGGCGCGAGCAGCGCGCGCAGCCGCTCGCCCAGCGTCGCGGCGTCGGCCGTGGCGTCGGAGTCGGCGCTGCCCGCGGCCGCGAGCCGGGCGGCCAGCACGACGGCGGCGTCGTCGTCGACCAGGCCCCACCGGCGGGCAGGTGCCGCGATGGGCGGGTCCGCGGTGAGCCCCGCCAGCACGTCGGCGGCGGCGAGCCGCAGGGTCGCGAGCCGGTCCCGCAGCTCGGTCTCGCCGGCGGCGGGGTCGCCGACCACGTCGGGCAGCCCGCGCTGGAGGTCGAGCAGCGAGCACAACCGGTCCAGGGCCACGCGGCGGCCGCCCGCCGTCCCACCGTCGGCCGGGCCGCCGAGCGCGGTCGCGGCCAGGGCGTCCAGGCGGGCCTGCGGCAGCAGCACGACGTCGGGCACGTCCAGGCCGAGATCGACCAGGCTCACCGCGGCGGGGCCGCCGTCGGGCAGACCAACATCGGGCGCAGCCCGCGTCCACGTCCAGGCCGACGCCGGCCCGGTCTCGGCTACCAGCAGCGCGCTCAGGGCGGGGTCCGCGACCGTGACCGGTGACGCCGGGTCCGCGGCGCCGATCGGCAGCGCGACCAGGACGGTCGTGCGGACGGAGAACCCCTGCCGCTGCGTGCGCAGCACCCGCAGCTCCGGCGGGGCACCGAGCCCGGCCGCAGCCTCCATCGACTCGGCCGCGGCGGCCGCGCGGCCCGACACGACGTCGTGGACGGCGTCGGCCACCAGCAGGTCGCCGTAGGTGTCCAGGACCTGGCGCAGGTCGGTGAGGTCGCCGACGCTCGCGGGCAGGGTCGCGGGGACGGCGTCGAGCACCTGCTGGCCGTCGCACACACGGCGCCCGGCCCACTCCGGGCGGGCCGGGAACCGGCGGCGCAGGTCGAGCACGGCGCCGGGGTCGCCGGCCCGCCGCTCGATCTCGCGGCCCAGCGCCTCGCTGAGGTGGATCCCGAGCCGGACGTCGCCGCCGAGCCGGGCCGCGAGCCGGGCCAGGTCGGAGCGGATGGTGAGCTGCCAGCGGGGGTCGTCGTCGTGGACGTGGTCGCGCAGGACGGCTGCGGTCAGGGCCTGGGCGTTGCCGGGGGCGTGCAGCAGCCCGGCGGAGGTGGGCGGCGTGGGGTCGACGGCGGGATCGAGGTCGTCCACCCAGCCGTAGGCGCCGATCCGGCGCGGCACGTCCCGGGCGATCAGCCGGCGCAGCCGCCGCGTGCCGACCGCCGTCACCCACGGGTCGATCCGGTGGCTGGAGGTGTCGATCACGGCGGCGACCGCGGGCGCGAGCGGGCCGCCGTCGAGCAGGGCCGCGTCGCGGGCGGCGAGCTCACGGACGGCGTCGCGCACGTCAAGGAACTGGCGCGCGATCGCCGCCGCGTTCGGGTCCGGGGGGAACTGCTCGGCGAGCCGGTCCAGGGCGTACTGCGGCAGGTCCGACACCCGGCGGCCCTGGGCGGCGTCGTCGGCGAGCCGACGGGCGTCGTCGAGCGGGGGAAGGTACTGGTGGGTCCAGCTCGCCCAGCTCTCGCCGAGGCGCGACACCTCCGCCTGGGTGAGGAGCAGGGAGTGCCGGAGCAGCCGCGCGAGCAGGGGCGGCCGATCCTCCTCCTCCCGTCCGTTGAAGGCGAGCTCCTCCCAGGACGTGCGCAGGTACGTCTCGAGGAGCTCGCGCAGGTTCTCGCCGCCGCGCACCGCCGGCTGCGCGTAGCCGAACCCCTGGTAGCGGCGCGCCGGTGCGGGTTCGACCGCGAGGGCGGCCGCGGCCATCGCCTCCCACGCGGCGAGCGTGTCCGGTGCCGGGACCCCGTTGATGATCGCGTCCAGCACGGCCACGACCTCGAGCGGCAGGAGGGCGCGGGAGCCGACCTCCCGGCTGGTGGGCACGCGGCCGATGACGTCGAGCAGGGCGTCGGCGTCGGCGCCCACCGCGGTCCCGCCGCGGGCAGCCGCCGTGGACCAGTCCGGCGCCACCTGCCCGAGCAGGACGGTGACCCCCTCCTCCCAGACGGCGTCGTGCAGCGCGGGCCGCCACGCGGCGAGGTCGACGGCGGGGAGCACCCCGTACGGCACGTCGCCGACCCGTAGGGCGGGCCACGTGCCGAGCGGGGCGAGCACCCGGGCCGCCCAGTCGCCCATCTGGTAGATCTCGGCGGCGTTCTCCACGTCCTTGAGCCATCGCTGCCAGAGCACCGGCCACAGCGCGGTGACCAGGTGCGGGACGACGTCGAGCAGCGCGGTGTCGACGTCCCCGACGCCGTCGAGCAGCGGGTCGGTCGTCAGCACCCCCGCGAGCCCGCCGGCCGTGCCGCTGCCGGCCGCCCGCGCGATCGCGAGCCACCGGGCCGGATCCCGGCCGACGTCGGCGGTGGGCTGCCCCGCGACGGTGTTCGTCGGGGTCATGGGGGCGACGAGGCCGAGGCTGCCGAGCTCGGCGTGCGCCTCGAAGACGGTGCGAGCATCGAGTTCCGCGAGGCCGGTCACGAGCAGCACGTCGAGGTGCGGGCCGTCCGGCAGCTCGACCTCGACGGCCAGACCGACCCGGACCGCCGCCGCGTACGAGGTCCACCACAGCTCGGGCAGCTCGTCCGGGCGCAGGTCGGCCAGGGCGGTGCCGAGATCGGCCTGCGCAGCGATCTCGACGAGATCCGGGTGCACCTCGCCGAGCCGGCGCAGCCCCGCGCCCGCATCGCCCCACAACGTCAGGACGTCCGGCAGCGCGGCCCGGTAGGGGGCGGCCCGCCCTCCCTGGTCGTCGTCGGCCGCCGCGGCCGGCGCGAAGCCCGCGTCCGTGGCCACGACCGGGACGCTGCGCAGCAGGTACGCCGCGCGGGCGCCGCCGACGGCTCCGGCGAGCGAGGTGAAGGCCGCGGCGCCGGCGTCGGAGGTGAGGTCGCCGGCGGCGTACGTCCAGCAGTCCGCCACGCGCTCGGCCTCCTGCCGGGACGCGGGCAGCGGGGGCCGGGCCAGGGCGACGGGGTCGGGGTGCACGCGGACGCGCAGCCGCCACGGGTCGCCCGCCGCCTCGGGCCGGCGGTAGCGGGTCTCGAGCCGCATCGGCAGCAGCACGCCGACCAGGTGGTCCGCCGCGAGCGGGTCGAGGCGCACGCGGCCGGTCTGGTCGAGGTCGAAGACGTCGTCGTCGGCGAGCGCGGCCGCCTCGACGAACGTCTGACCGTCACCGACGCGTCCGCCGTTGGCGGCGATGACGTCGAGCATGCGCTGGGCCGTGGCCAGGGTCAGGCGCGGCTGGGCGCCGAGGAACAGGCGCCGGGGGTCCGGGACGAGCTGGTCCAGCACGTCCTGGGCGTCGGTCAGGCCCTCGAGCCACCGGCACCACTCGAGGAACAGGAAGATCTCCTGGGTCCGCTCGCCGTCCAGCGCGTCCAGCTCAGCGTCGAGCGCGGCCACGCCGCGGTGGATCTCGGCCAGCTCCGCGCGCAGGTCGGTGCCGCGGTGGGCCTGCGCCCTCAGCCCGGTGTCGGCCAGCCGGTCCGGGTCGCCGACCAGCAGCCAGCCGGGCAGCGTGGCCAGCTCGGCGCCGACGGCGGCCGCCCGGGCGAGTCCGGCCGCGCGGGCGTCGCGCGCGGTCTGCCGCTCGTCGCGCCACCTGGTCATCGCAGCCCCCGTGTCATCGCAGCTTCCCGGTCATGAGACGCTCGCGCCGTCACAGCAGGTTCCCCAGGAACACGCGCACCGGCTCGGCGAAGGTGTGCTCCGCGAAGCTCGCCCCCTCGGGCGACGCGTCCGCGGCCGGGAACCGGAACCGGTAGCCCGGCGGCGGCTCCTCGAGCACCAACCAGTGGTCCGCACCCGCCGCAGGCGGGACCCCGAACCCGAAGAACACCAGGTCCGGGGTGAGCGTGCCGCTGAAGGAGGGGTAGTCGCGATGCAGCGCGGGGTTGTCGACCTCGGGCACGGCCCCCCAGGTCCCGGCGCCACCCGGGTTCGCCACCAGGTAGACCTGCGTGGCCGGGTAGCGCCGGAACAGCTCGGTGTGCAGCACCACGACGAGGTTCGCGCCGTGCGTCGGGTCGGCCAGGTGTGTGAGGTCGCCCAGCTCCGAGGCGTCCGGCCAGAGGTCGGTGTCGTCGGCGAGGGCGACGATCGGCCGGATGTCCGTGGCGACGGCGTCGTCGGCGATCGAGATGCGTTGCCAGAAGCGGCGCAGCGGCGTCCAGCGGGTCGTGATCGGCAGGTTGCGCCAGCGCAGCTCACCGAGCGTCTGCACGTTCGCGCCGACCAGGACCGCGTCCACGAACGGCGGGTTGGTCTGGACGGCGAGCACGCGGTCGGCCGGGATGTCCCCGGCGCCCGGCAGCAGCCAGTCGGGGGCGTTGTCGGCGAGGAACCGCCACAAGGGCAGGTCGATCTCGGGGGCCACGTCGGGCTCGGCGAGCAGCGGCGGGCGCAGACCGGTGATCGTGCCGAGCACCCGCTCGACGGCGACCGGTCGAGGCCCGGTGGGGTCGACCCCCGCGGCGATCGAGCCGGCGAACCCCGGCAGGTCCGGCAGCGGCGAGCACGGCACGCGCGGCCGGCGCTCGCGCACCGCATCGAGGAGGTCGTCCACGACGGCGGGGTCCGCGGCGAGCGAGCCCGCGAGCCGCTCGGCCTGGTCCTGGTTGCCGTCCAGGTCCGCGAGGACCGCGAACGCGCCGCGGCGCACGTCGGCGTTGATCGCTTCCGCCTGGGCCGGGTCAGCGACCGCCTCGGCGATCCGGGACTGGCCGTCCGGCACCCGCTGCGGCGCGGGGCAGGTGTTCGCCGCGGCGATCAGGCCCGGCAGCGACGTGGCGCCGGGCGCGGCGACCCGCGCGAGCGGCCCGCGGCGACGCAGCGTGCGCCGCGCCGCGCTGCTGAACAGCGCGGGGGCCAGCGCCGGGGTGCGGCCGGCGATCGCGCCCAGCGCGCTGCCGCCGATGTCGACCGGCATCCGGCCGAGCAGCGGGGAGAGTGTGGCGAGCCGGGCGACCGGGTCGCCCGGCAGCCGCCGGTCCCACAGCGTCCCGCTCGCGCGCAGGCCGAGGGTGAGGTGCCGGATCCGCTGGGCGGCCGCGGCGACGGCCGCCGCCTGCCGCGTCGCCCCCGCGGCGATCCGGTCCTGCCAGGCGATCGCGATCCACGCCCCGAGCCCGGCCTCGCCGCGGTGCCGCGGATCGGCCCGCAGCTGGCGGCGCCAGCCGTCCGGCACGACGTCGTCCCCGGGTGGGGGCCACTGCCAGTCCGCGCCGTCCACCGGGCCGGGGTGCCACGGCACGTCGTATCGCGGCACGGTCAGCACCCACCGCTGCCCGACGGCGATCTCGCCCGCCAGTCCCGCGATGGCGTCGCCGACCGCCGGGGGCAGCGGGTCGGTCACGGGCGGGTCGCCCGGCTCGGGCACGACGGTCAGGGCGGCGCCGGTCGCGAGGGTCGTGCCTGGCACGGGGCCGACGGCGACCTGGGCGCGCCCGAACTGGCGCTCGGCCAGCAGCTGCCGGTCGGCTCCGGTGAGCGGCTCGAGCCGCTGCGCGAGGGTCGCGAAGTCGCCCGGGTCCACGGTGGTGCGGAAGGTCCACCGGTCGAAGCAGGGGAGCGCGACGCGCGCGGTGCCGTCCGCCCAGGAGTCCGCGAGCGTGCTCGAGCCGTCGGCCGCCAGGTTCGCCTGCCAGCCGGGCACGAGCGCGGCGACGTACTCCTGTCCGGTCGTGAGCGCGCGCGGGCAGATGATCCGGGCGAACGACCGGCCCGCGACGGTGTGCACGTGCGCCCACCGGTGCGCCGCGGCCAGCGGGTGGGCCGCGAACAGCGCGGCCCCGGTGAGCTGGACCCGGCCGTCCGGGAGCGGGATGACCTCGGCCGGTGTGCCGACCACGAGGATCAGCCACGGCCGCACCGCGACCAGCCCGGCGGCGTGCGGCTGCGGCGAGTAGCGCCAGGGCAGGTCGGGCGCCGCGAGCTCGACGTGCGCCATCATCGTCGCCTCGGCGTCGACGGTGCCCGGGTGCGGGCGACGCCCGATGATCTGCCCCGCGGCGAGGTTCGCGACGTCCCCCGGCCCGGCGAGCAGGAATGACGCCGAGGCGGACACGTCCGGACCGCCGTCGTGCAGGGTGATGGGCAGGTCCGCGGCGAGGCGGGCCGTGGCCGGGGGCTGGGTGGTCAGGGCGTAGACCGCGGGCCGCTGCCAGGCGACGAAGTTGTTCATCAGACCCCCACGAGAACGATCGGCGTGGCGAGGTCGGCCGCGCTGAGCGCGAACGCGGCCGGGTCGGCGCTGACCCGAGCGGCCTGGTGGGCGCCGGTCGCGCTGGCGAACGTCGCGCCGTCGGACGTGGCGACCCAGGTCTCGGCGGCGACCGTGACCAGCGGCGCGGTCGTGGCGAGGACCGGCGTGGCGTCGCGCGCGGCGACCATCGCGAGCAGGATGCCCGGCAGCTCCAGGGCGATGCCGCCCAGCCCGAGCGCGAGCCAGCCCTCGCCGCGCACCTTGCGGAACACCTGGGGCTTCGCCGATTGCGGGCGCGCGGTCCCGGTCAGGTCCGGGCCGCCCGCGGACACGACGCCCGCGGGGAGCTGCTCGAACGCCGGGCGGTTGAGCGCCTCCGCCTGGCTGAGGGTGATGAACGATCCGGGTGCGAACAGGTCGGACGGCTCGGACGTCTGCTGCGGCACGGAGGCGGTGACCTGCTGCGCGCCGCCGAGCGGGGCGCCGTCGAGCCGGTCGATCGGGATGGTGAGCGGGACCCGCAGCTGCCGCCACTGCACCCCGCCGCGCGGCAGGACGAGGGCGAGCCGGGGTGGCACCGGGAGCGGGGCGAGCACCACGTCCCGATCGGGGCCGCCGACGGCGGTCAGCGTCTCGGGCCGCACCTCCTCGCGGGCCAGCACCTCTGCGGCGCGGGTCGGCGGCAGGGCCGGGGGACCGGAGCTGGCACCGAAGGTGAACGTCTCGTGGAAGTGGAAGTCGTGCAGGAACGTCTCCACGGTGAGCCGGCCGGAGATCGTCACCGGCCCGGGGCCGTCGAGGGTCCCGTCGAGCCGGATGCCGCCGAACGTCAGGCCGAACACCTCGACCTCGAACCCGGCCGTGACCTCCGCGTGCACGTGGAACGGCGTGAACTGGACGATCGCGTCCACCCCGAGGAACCCGTGCGCCCCGCACCCGGCGGCGTCGATCCCCGCCTCGAAATAGCCGCCGAGCTGGACGGTGTTCGACGTGACCGCGAGGTACCCCTCGGCGCGCACGTCGATGCCCGGCACGGGCAGGTCGAGGTGGAAGCCGAGCCGGCGCAGCGGGGGGATGTTCGCGGGCTCGGGCCGGAAGCCGGGGTAGAAGCCGCCGACCGACAGCACGGTGTACGCGGCCGATCCCCAGCTCTGCCGGAACGCGAGGTCGCCGTAGATCGTGAAGATGTCGAGCAGCCCGCTGTCGACCAGGCTCGCGTCGACGCTCAGCAGCTCCTGGACGAAGTCGATGACGCCGACGACGTCGACCCGCAGCTTGAGCACCGGCGGGATCCCGGCGCGCGCGATCCCGACGATGACGATCCGCTGCGGACCCGGTAGCTCGATCAGGACCGCGAGGTCGAGCGAGGCGAAGCCCTGTCCGGCGATCTCCAGCCAGGACAGCCGCAGGGTCGGGCCGGCGACCGAGGTGCCGGCGTGCGGCACGAGGATCGTCTCCAGCGTCGCGAGCGCCCGGCGCGCGCTGTCGCCCGCGTCGAGCGGGAACAGCGCCTCGCCGGCGCTGCCGTCGCGGAGCTTCGCGGCGAGCGCGGGCACGTCCACCGACCGGTTGATGCCGACCACGCCGCCGATCCGGGACAGCTGGAAGCCGAAGCCCAGCTGGATCCCGGGGGTGAACCCCGCCGCGAACACGGCCGCGAACGACGGGTCGGACCCGACCCGGCGCAGGCTGGCCAGCGCGGCGACCTCGATCGCTCCCAGGTGCAGCGCGAGCGCGCCGTGGACGCCGTCGGGCAGCACCTCGAGGGAGCCGTCGCCGACCACGGGGCCGGCGTCCAGGTGGGCGCTCAGGGAGTTCGGGGGCAGCGGGCCGATGACGATCTGCGGCGCCACGGGGGCGCGCGGGTCGGGTACGCGCAGGGTGGGGGAGGCGACGTGCAGGCCGAGCGGTCCGAACGCGACGTCGAGCCGCACGCCCTCCGGGCCGGTCCACCCCTGGCCGGCGCCGAGCTCGGGCAGGCCGGGGACGGGCACCTGCGCGAGGAGGAATGCGACGAGCCGGTCGCGCAACGCGTCGGCGGCCGCCCGCCACGCGGCGACCGCCTGGTCGAGGGTGGCCGGTGCGGCCAGGGCCGCATCGAGGCCGTCGGCGGCCGCGAGCAGGGCGGCGACGTCGGGGTTCCCGGGGCCGCCGAGCACCGCGGCAACGGCGTCGGCATACGTACGGACGGGCCCGGCCATGGGGAGCCTTTCACGCCGTTGTGAAGAAGCACGGGGGCTGTCGGGGCATCGCGCGGATGCCCGGCTTTTACCGTATTGCTGGGTCTTGTTCGCGGGCAAGGTCTCCCAGGGCCGGATTGTCGGCGCGGTGGGTCGACGCATGAGGGGCCCGTGCCCCGGATTCCTCCGGTGCACGGGCCCCTTCGTCGGGTGCGGGCGGCTCAGGCCGCGACGGTGACCTCGACCGTCACGGTCGATCCGGCGGGCGCGTAGGGGATGGTGTTCCCCTCGATCACGACGCCGTCGACGGTGAGCGTCGCGCCCTTCCCACCGCCGTTGTGGACGGTGATGACGTACATCGCGCCGCGCGCCCGGCGGCGCACCGTGAACTCCGGCACGTCCGGTCCGATGCACGGGTCGACGACCAGGCCGTCGTAGTCCGCACGCACGCCCAGCAGGTGCTGGCTGATCGCGACGAAGTTCCACGCCGCCGTGCCGGTGAGCCAGGAGTTCTTCGCCTCGCCGTGCCGGCTGGCCTCCTTGCCCGCGATCATCTGCGCGTACACGTACGGCTCGAGCTTGTGCACCTCGCTGATGTCCTCGCGGTACGCCGGGGCGATGCGCTTGTAGTAGTCGAACGCGCGCGCGCCGTTGCCCACCACGGTCTCGCCGATGATCACCCAGGGGTTGTTGTGGCAGAAGATGCCACCGTTCTCCTTGTAGCCGGGCGGGTAGGTCGAGACCTCGCCGAGCTCGATCTGGTAGCTCTGGTAGGCGGGGTACTGCAGCACCAGGCCATGGTCGGTGCCGAGCATCGTGCTGACGGACTCCAGCGCGCGCTCGGCGACGCTCGGGCCGCCGTCGGCCGGGACCTCGGTGCCGATGCCGGCCATGACCGCGAAGCCCTGCGGCTCGATCCAGATCTTGCCCTCGGGCTTGTCGTCGGTGCCGATCTTGTTACCGTAGAAGTCGTAAGCGCGCAGGAACCACTCGCCGTCCCACCCGTGCGTGAGCGTCGCCGCGCGCACCTGCGCGATGGCCGCCCGGGCCGCCTCGGCGACGTCGGGCATGCCGCGCCGCTCGGCGAGCTCGGCGTACTCCGGGCCGATGTGCACGAACATCGCGGCGATGAAGACCGACTCGGCCACCCCGCCGGACTGGTTCTCGGTGGTCTGGAACGACTCGCCAGGCGTCGTCGAGAAGCAGTTGAGGTTCAGGCAGTCGTTCCAGTCCGCGCGGCCGATCAGGGGCAGACCGTGCGGGCCGAGGTTGTTCACCGTGAACGTGAACGAGCGGGTCAGGTGCTCGAAGAGCGGGGCGGCGAGGGACTCGTCGTTGTCGAACGGCACGAGCTCGTCAAGGATCCCGAAGTCGCCGGTCTCCTTGAGGTAGGCCGCGACGCCGAGGATGAGCCACAGCGGGTCGTCGTTGAAGCCCGAGCCGATGTCGTCGTTGCCGCGCTTGGTCAGCGGCTGGTACTGGTGGTACGCCGACCCGTCGGGGAACTGCGTGGCGGCGATGTCGAGGATGCGCTCGCGGGCGCGCTCGGGGATGAGGTGCACGAAGCCGAGCAGGTCCTGGTTGGAGTCGCGGAAGCCCATCCCGCGCCCGATGCCGGTCTCGAAGTACGACGCCGACCGGGACATGTTGAACGTGACCATGCACTGGTACTGGTTCCAGATGTTGACCATCCGGTCGAGCTTGTCGTCGCCGCTGTCCACGGAGTAGCCCGAGAGCAGCTCGGTCCAGTGCGCGACCAGCGCGTCGAACGCGGCGTCGGTCTGCTCCGTGGTGGCGAACCGGGCGAGCAGCTCGTGCGCGCGGGTCTTGTTGATGACCTGCAGGGGCTTGATGCCGGCGGCCTCGTCGGCCGGGGCCCACTTCTCCTCGACCGGGTTCTCGATGTACCCGAGCACGAAGGTGTAGCTCGTGGACGCGCCGGGCTCGAGGGTGATCTCGAGGCTGTGCGAGCCGATCGGGTACCAGCCGCTGGCCACCGAGTCGGCCGACTTCCCGGCGAACGGGACGGCCGCCTCGCCGAGTGAGTTGTACGCCCCGACGAACGTGTCGCGGTCGGTGTCGAAGCCGGCCGCCTGGGCGTTGACGGCGTAGACGGCGTAGTGGTCGCGGCGCTCGCGGTACTCGGTCTTGTGGTAGATCGCGCTGCTGGTGCCGTTGAACGGCTCGACCTCGACCTCGCCGATCGAGAGGTTGCGCTGGTAGTTCGTCTGGTCGTCCTGGGCGTTCCACAGGCAGAACTCGACGAACGAGAACATGGTGACGGACTTGACCGCGTCGGAGGTGTTGGTCAGCGTGACCTTCTGGATCTCGGCGTTCTCGCCCAGCGGCACGAAGAACAGCGTCTCGACGCTCAGGCCGCCGCGCTCGCCGGTGATCCGCGAGTAGCCCAGGCCGTGCCGGCACTCGAAGTGGTCGAGCTCGGCCTTGACCGGCATCCACGACGGCGTCCACACGTCCCCGCCGTCGTTGATGTAGAAGTACCGCCCGCCGGCGTCGGCCGGGATGTTGTTGTACCGGTAGCGCGTCAGCCGCCGCATCTTGGCGTCGCGGTAGAACGAGTAGCCGCCGGACTGGTGGGACAGCAGCGAGAAGAACTGCTCGGAGCCCAGGTAGTTGATCCAGGGGTACGGGGTGTGGGGCGTCGTGATGACGTACTCGCGCGCGTCGTCATCGAAGTGGCCGTATCGCATGACTGAACCTCTCGGGTCTCTCTGCTGCTCCCCGAGTCCCGCGGGGCGGTCCGCGACTGTGCGGCGCCCGGTGCGATCGACAGGGTATGTGGGTCAAACCTAGGGTCTGGCACGACCGTAGGAGCGCTCCCACGGTCTACGAAAATCGTAGCGCAACGGCGGCTCTGCGTGGTGCTACGGGTCGGTCAGCCCCAGTACTCGGACGGCAGCGCCGGCACGACGATGCGGCGGCCGGTCATCTCGGCGGGCACCACGCGGACGTAGTGCGGCCTGCTCCCGGGCGCCCACGGCTCCACGGCGAGCTCCTCGAGCTCGAGGATCTCCTCCGGGTCCGTCACCTCGTGCAGGTGTCCGCGGATCAGCACGCTCCACCCGGTCTGGTCGCGCAGGTTGACCCCGTCGACCTCGAAGGCGGCCGGCGCGTGCCGGATGGCAGCGTCCAGCTTGCTGCCGGCGTTCGTGCGGAAGACGACCTCGCCGTCGTGCACGTCGAAGTTGACGGGCAGGATCACCGGCAGGTCGCCGTCGACGAGGGCGAGCCGGCCGAGCCGGCTCTGGCGCAGGAGACTCGTGCACTCGTCCGGGCTGATCTCGTCCCAACGCTTGTCGTGCATGACCGTCTCCTCAGTGAGATGCGGTGCCGGGCAGACCGGGCGTGTGTCGTGCCCGACTTGCTCCAGTAAGCCACAGCGGGGCGAGCCCCGCAGGGATTCTGTGCACCGTGTCACCCCGGCTGCCCGAGCATCGGAGCGATCGCTCAGCGCGGCGGTTGGTCCTCGTCCCCGGGCGCCGCCACCCGGCCGATCTCGCCACCAGGGGCGCCGACCGGCAGGTCGCGGTGCCAGGACTGGGTGATGTACGACGTGCGGAAGCCCGTCGAGGTGTACAGGTCGACGGCGCCGGTGGGGGAGTCGGCGTCGACCTCGAGCCCCACGCGATCGCGGCCGCGCTCGGCGGCGTCGACGATGACGGCCGTGAGCAGCGACCGCGCGACACCGCGCCCGCGCGCGGACCGTAGCACCCCGAGGTACGCGACGTAGCTGCCCTCGGCCGCGCCGTCCCCGCCCGGGGAGGCGGTCCCGACGAGCACGCCGGCGGTGCGCGGGGCCGCGGCGGGGTCGTCGACGAGCTCGGCGATCCACCAGTGGTCCCAGCGGTGCCCGGGGTCCTCGCGCAGCCGCAGGCTGAACTCGTCGAACGTCTCCGGGTGGTAGTTGAAGTGGTCGGTGAACGCCTCCTCGAGCACGTCGTGGACCGTGACGACGTCGAGGTGGTCGGGCTGGCCGTCGCTCTCCTGGCGGACCCGACGCACGACGACGCTCGGGTCGAGCGCGAGCTGGGCCGCCAGGTCCGCGTCCGCCGGGGTGACCGGGCGGCTCATCTGCAGCCACGTCCGCACCTGCAGGAAGCCGGTGTCCGCGAGCCAGCGCTGCTGCCGCGCGTCGTCGTCGTAGGCGCCGCTGTCGATCTGGGTGACCTCGAGCCCGCGGTCGAACGCGAGGTCCCGCGCGGCGCGCAGGGCCCAGTCGAACAGCGCGCCCGCGACCTGGTCGGCCGTGCCCGGGTCCACGCTCGGGTCCACGGTGACGGAGACGAGCACGCGACCGGCGGCCCGGTCGTAGATCGAGGCCCAGGCGCGCGCGGTCCCCGGCGCATCGCGGAGCAGCAGGTGCCGACGGTTGCGCAGGCCCACCTCGCTGAGCTCGGCCTCGACGGCTGCGAGCGGCGTCGAGGCCTTTCCGTGCGCGACCACCTCGTGGCGCTGCAGCAACGCATGCAGCTCCGCCGCGCCGTCGGGCAGCGGGGTGAGCGCGGCCCAGCCGGGCGGGAGCGCCGTGGCGGCGATCTCGGGGAAGTCGGTCGCGGGGGCGGTGGAGGAATCGTCTCGGGGCTGCACCGGACAATTCTGCCGCACGCCCCCGCGAGCGGTCAGTGCCGCCCGGGGCTGACCCCGCCGGTGACGACGATCGGCGCGCCGCCGGCCACGAGCTGCCAGTCGACGGTGAAGAACGTCGTCGGGTCGACGACCCCCTGCGCGGTCACCCAGTCGATGAGCAGCTGGCGGATCTCGACCTGCCGGTTGTAGACCACGGGCGCGTCCTTGGTGTGCGGGAAGTTCCCGCCCCCGCCCTGGCGGTAGTTGTTGATCGCCACGACGAACGTGGCCGCCGGATCGATCGGCGCGCCGGCGTAGGACAGCCCCACGATCCGCGACCCGGTCGGGTTCGCGAGGTCGATGTCGTAGCCGAGGCGCGCGTCGAGCCCGGCCATCACGTCGTAGTTGTAGTCCGGGGTGCCGTTCGGGGCGGTCGGGGTCACCGCGTTGCACACGTCGGCCGCCGCGAACGGACCCGTGGTCGTCTGGGGCTTGAAGTACTCCGCGGACTTCTCGAGGTACTCCTTGACGCCCGCGCCGGTCATCGTGACGCCGAGCAGCGTGTTGTCGTAGATGTACAGCCCGGCCACGTCGCGCACCGACACCTGACCGGCGGGGATCGCCGCGTCGGGGTTGAAGGGCGCCGCGATCGACAGCACGGGCAGGGCGGCGTCGGGCGTGCCGACGAGCGCGGCCTTGACGGTTTGCGCCTGGACGAGGTTGATGAAGTCGAGCGCCGCGGCGTCCTCGAACCGCGCCGTCGACGCCGACATGGCCGCGGTGCACGAGCCGATGACGCCGTTGACGTAGGTGCGGACCTTCTCGTGGTCGGCCCGCAGGATGCCGGCTACGACGGCGTCCTCCGGCACGGTGTTCGCGTTGAGGACCTGCGCGTGCGCGGTCGCCACGCTCCAGCGGCCGCGGGCCCAGGCGAGGTCGAGCTCGATCAGGCTCAGCCGCATGCCCCACTTGAGCGGCTCGGTGAGCAGGACCTGCTGCCCGGTCGCCGTGTTGGTCACCCAGCGCTCGGCGATCTCCGCGTGCGCGTGCCCCACGAGGATCGCGTCGATGCCGGGCACCTGCTGGGCCACGAGCGTCGAGGCGTTCTCCGGCCACGGCAGCGCGTCCCCGTACGACGAGGACGTGTCGGCCCCCGAGTGGGCCGCGATGACGACGACGTCCGCTCCCGCCGCGCGCATCTTCGGCACCCAGATCGCGGCCTGCTCGACCAGCCCGGGGAAGCTCAGCTTGCCCTCGACGTTCGCCCGGTCCCAGATCGCGATGCCCGGGTTGGTCAGGCCGAGGATGCCGACGACGACGGGGCGATGCTGGCCGAGGTCCACCTTCTTGAGGATGTACGGCTTGAAGGCCGGCCGGCCGGTCGCGTCGTCGATCGCGTTGGCGCCGAGCAGCGGGAAGTCCAGCTGCTTGGCGAAGGCGTTCAGCACGTCCAGGCCGTAGTTGAACTCGTGGTTGCCCAGCGCCGCCGCGTCGTAGCCGATCTGGTTCATGGCCGCGGCCATCGGGTGCCGCG
The DNA here is from genome assembly GCF_045689905.1 of Pengzhenrongella phosphoraccumulans. Classification (NCBI taxonomy): domain Bacteria; kingdom Bacillati; phylum Actinomycetota; class Actinomycetes; order Micrococcales; genus Pengzhenrongella; species Pengzhenrongella phosphoraccumulans. The sequence goes on from NZ_CP144210.1 coordinate 2,368,547, forward strand.
TGTGCCTACCGACCGGCTCGATCTTGGCGAAGTAGTACGCGAGCGGCGTGCCCTGCAGGGTGTCGCCGGCATCGATCATCAGGGTCCGACGGCGACCGCGCTCGTGCCGGACCGCTGCCACGAGGGTGGCGACCTTCGCCAGCCCGATGTCGTTGTGCTTGGCGTCGTCGTACTCGGCGTCCTTGAAGTAGTCCCAGTTCAGGGCGCTGCCGTGCAGGTCGGTGGTGCCCATCACCGTCAGTCGGGACGTCGACGGGCCGGGCTTGCCTCCGTGGCCGGTCTCCGCCGCCGCGGGAGTGGCGGTGAAACCGGCGCCGGCGAGGATGCCGACCATCGCGCCGGTCATCACGGTGCGCCGCGACGGGCCGCCGCGCTGCTGGTGGTCGCTGTTCTGGTGGTCGTCGTCCTGGTGGGCAGTGTCGGGTGTGCGCTCGCTCGTCACGTGTTCTCCTGGTCTCGATCCAGCCGCCTCGCCCCCCATGGACCAAGCCGCTGCCGACGCTACCCCCCGCGACCTACGCCCGGCCGCCGACGTAGATGCCGTGCGCCTCGAGCACGTCGACGCCGGTCCTCGTCGCGGAGTCCGTGTCCTCGACGTCCACCCCCATGAGTGCAGGCAGCTGCGCGAGCGGCGACACGTCGGTGAAGACGTTGCCACCCACCCACAGCTCGGTGAGCGACCCGAAGCCGACGAACGTGCCCGCGTCGGCGATCCGGTTCCGGGCGATGTCGAGCATGGTGAGGTAGGGCAGCGCCCCCAGCACGGACGGGTCGACGATCGTGTTCCCGCTGAGCGTGAGGCGGTCGAGCTGGGTGAGGGCGGCCAGGGCCTCGACGTCGGCGACCTGGTTCTCGCTCACGTCGAGCTCGACCAGCCCGGTCAGGCCGGCCAGGGGGCCGAGGTCGCCGATCTGGTTCCGGGCCAGCCCCAGATAGCGCAGCGTCGGCACCTGCGCGAGCGGGCCGACGTCGCTGACGGCGTTGTCCGTGAGCCCCAGGTCGGTCAGCACGGGGAGCCCCGCCAGCGGGGTGAGGTCGGTGACGAGGTTGTGGGTGAGCTTGAGGCTCCCGAGCTTCGGCATGCCGGTCAGCGGGGTCAGGTCGCTGACCTCGTTGCTCGACAGGTCGAGGGTCGCCAGGTGGGTGAGCTTGGCGACACCGTTGAGGCTGCGGATGCGGGCCATGCCGGGCGCCAGGTCGCCGTTGCACGACAGGCTCAGCACCCGCTCGAAGCTGATGCTCGACACCGTCGCCTCGGGCCCCGGCTCGTCCATCGCCTCGGCCACGCACGCGGCGAGGGCCGGGTCCGTGATGACGTCGCTGAGGACAGTTCCCGGCGCCCACGTGGACCAGGCGGCGAACGCGACCCCGGCCGCCGCCCCGAGCGCGAGGCCCGCGCCGGCCACGACCCGCACGCGCCGGTGCCCCCCGCGCTCGCGGACCCGCGCGACCCGCACGAGGGACGGCCAGCCCGGCGACCGGCGCGGCGCGACGAGCCGGACCAGGGCGACCGCGAGCAGCACGGCCACGACCGCAAGGACGATCGAGACGGCCAGGGCCTGCGCATCCCGCCAGCCGGCGGCGGCCAGGCCGAGCACGTTGGACAGCGCGAGCGTGCTGCCCGCGAAGTACCCGGTCGTGCCGAACGCCAGCAGGACCGCCACGATCACGACGCCCCGCCGTCGGGCCAGCAGCCCTGCGCCGGCAAGCGCGAGCGCCGCCCCGGTGGCGACCAGCCCGAGCGGTGCGAGGCTCTGCGCCGCGGTGGCGAGCAGGCGCCACGTGAGCATGGCCACCGGGAGCGGGAGAAAGCCCCACCGGGACCCGGCGGCCAGGCCCCCGAGGGCGAGCATCAGCCCGGCGACGACGAGCACGAGGCCGACCGGGCGGCGACGCTCCGGGGCGGCCGAGAGCAGGAGCGCTCCCGGCGTCGCGCCGAGGGCCACGAGCAGCACGCCCAGCGGGATCGGGACGCCCTGGAGGAGCATCGGCGCGGCGAGCACGAGCGCGAGCAGCGCGGTGAGCCCGGCGACGACGCCGGTGACGACCCTGGCGAGCGCGGCGAGCGCGGCGACACGGCCTGCGGGACGCACGGTTCGGTTCCCTTCGTCGGCACCGACGAGTGGTCGCCGACGCGCGGTCAACCTACCCCCGGCGGTGCGCGTCACCTGTCCGGCCCCGGGCTGGGATCCTTACCTGTCCCACCCCTGCGCCCTGGAGGCTTCCCGTCGTGCTCCGTGCCACCCCCGTCGTCGTCACCCTCCGAGCGGCGGGCGTGGCGCTCGTCCTGGACGTCGCGGGCCCGCTGCTGCCGCGCGTCCTGCACTGGGGCACCGATCTCGGGCCCGACGTCGATTCCCTCGACCTGGCGACGGACCCGGCCGTGACGCACAGCGCGCTCGACGAGGCCGGTCCGCTGACGCTGCTGCCCGCGGAGGGCGACGGCTGGGCGGGGACACCGGGGCTGGAGGTCGCCCGCGCCGGCCGGGGCGGTCCGCTGCGGCTGCGGCTGGTCGAGCCGGTGACCGTGGACGGCAACGGGCTCAGCGTGCTCGCCGATGATGCGGCGGCGGGCGTGCAGGTGCGCCTGCGGTTGGACCTCGACGTGTTCGGGGTGCTCACCCAGCAGGTCAGCGTCGTCAACACCGGCGCCGACGAGCTGGACCTCCTCGCGTTGCACCAGCTGTTCCCGCTGCCCGAGCGCGCCGTGGCGGGCCTGGACCTCACCGGTCGCTGGATCCGGGAGCGTTCGCCGCAGCGCTTCGACGTCCAGCACGGCACGCACCTGCGCGCGAGCCGGCGTGGCCGCACCGGGCACGACGCGACGCTGCTGCTGACTGCGGGCACGGCCGGCTTCGGGTTTCGCCGCGGCGAGGTGTGGGCCACCCACGTGGCGTGGAGCGGCAACCACGTCCACCTCGTCGAGCGGCTGCCCGAGGGAGCCGGTCGGCACGGCAGCGTGCTGGGCGGCGGCGAGCTGCTCGGGCCGGCCGAGGTGCGGCTGGCGCCGGGCGAGGCCCACACCGCCCCGCTCGTGTTCTTCGTCTACTCGGCGGACGGGCTGGACGGCCTGTCGGGCCGCCTGCACCGGTACCAGCGGGCCCGCCCGGCGTACCCGAGCGCGCCGCGCCCGGTGGTGCTGAACACCTGGGAGGCCGTCTACTTCGACCACGACCTCGACCGCCTGAGCGCCCTGGCCCGGACCGCGGCGTCGATCGGCGTCGAGCGCTTCGTGCTCGACGACGGGTGGTTCGGTGGCCGGCGCGACGACACCCGCGGCCTGGGGGACTGGACCGTGAGCGACGAGCAGTGGCCCGACGGGCTCGCGCCGCTGTTCGACACCGTGCGCGGGCTCGGCATGCAGGTCGGCCTGTGGGTGGAGCCGGAGATGGTGAACCCCGACTCCGACCTGGTGCGGGCGCACCCCGACTGGGTCCTGGGTCCGCTCGACGTCCGGCCCTGGCGGCGCCAGCTCTCGCTCGACCTGACGAACCCCGACGCATGGGCGCACCTGCTCGCGCGCCTGGACGCCCTGGTGACCGAGAACGGCATCGACTTCCTCAAGTGGGACCACAACCGCGACCTGCACGAGGCGGTCAGCGACGGGCGCCCCGCGATCCACCGGCAGACGGCGGCCGTGTACGCGCTGCTGGACGAGCTGCTGGCCCGGCACCCCGGCCTGGAGATCGAGAGCTGCGCGAGCGGTGGCGCCCGGGTGGACCTCGGCATCCTCGCCCGCACCCACCGGGTGTGGACCTCGGACTGCAACGACGCGCTCGAACGCACCGACATCCAGCTCTGGACGACGCTGCTGCTGCCCCCGGAGCTCATGGGCACGCACGTCGGCCCGCCGGTCGCGCACACCACGCACCGGCACGTCGACCTGGCGATGCGGTGCGCCACAGCGCTGTTCGGGCACGCCGGTCTCGAGTGGGACATCACGACGTGCGACCGAACGGAGCTCGACCAGCTGCGCGCCTGGATCGCGCTGCACAAGTCGCTGCGGCCGCTGCTGCACAGCGGCGACGTGGTGCGGGCCGACGTCGACGAACCGGGGGAGCGGCTGCACGGGGTGGTGGCCGCCGACGGCGCCGCGGCGGTGTTCGCCTTCGTGCAGCTCACGACCGGGAGCTCGACCCGCCCCGGGATCCGCCCGCTGCCCGGGCTCGACCCGGCCCGGCGCTACCGGGTGGTGCTACCCGCGGGGATCCCCGCGCCGCGGATGCTGCAGGCCGCCGAGCCGGGCTGGATGGCCCTCGCGCGCGCCGCTGGCTTCGTGACGACGGGCGCGGTGCTCACGCGCGCCGGGCTGACGATGCCCGTGCTGCTCCCCGGCCAGGCCCTCGTGCTGGTGCTCACGGCGGTGTGAGCCAGTCGGACTATCGAGTGAGCCAGTCCAGGGCAGCCGGGCAGGCGTCGAGCACGGAGAGGTGGCCGTCGGCGGGCCGCAACCAGAGCTCGGCGCCCGGGCAGTGGTGCAGCAGCCAGTCGGCGTGGGCGGCCGGGACGATCCGGTCCTGACCGCCCTGCACGAGCAGGACCGGGGCGACCAGCGCGGTCAGCTCGAACCCCCACGGGGTGACGAACGCGACGTCGTCGTCGATCAACCCGTCGGGGCCGACGGCGTTCGCCCGCGCGACGTCGGCGTCCAGCGAGGCCCAGGCGCCCCGCAGGGCGGACCAGTCGGCCGGGATGAAGATGGCCTCGTCGAACTCGGCGGTCGCCTCGTGGCGCTCGCGGGCCGCGCGGCCGTCGAGGGCCGCGCGCAGGCCGCCGTCGTCGGCCATGCCTGCCCACCAGTCGAAGTCCGCGGTGAGCGGCGCGAGCCCGGCCAGGCAGACGACCCCGGTGACGCGCCCGGGGAGCAGCGCCCCGCACGCGAGCGCGTGCGGCCCGCCGCCGGACGCGCCCATCACCGCGAACCGGTCGACCCCCAGGGCGTCGACGATGCACTCGACGTCGGTGGCCGCCGAGGCGACGTCGCGGCCCGGCCTCGGACTCGACCCGCCGTAGCTCGGCCGGGCGTAGGACACCAGCCGGATGCCCCGCGCCGCGGCGGCCGACAGGAGCGGGGCGAGCGGGGCGCCGGTCTGCGGGGAGCCGTGGTGCCAGAGCACGGTGAGGCCACCGGGCGCCGCGCCGTCGCCGTCAGTGCCGTCGCCGGTGTCGTAGCACCGCACGGTGCGGCCGTCGGCCAGGACCAGGTCGCGCTGCGTCAGCATGGGTGAACGGTAGGGGAGAGCGGGGGCTAGCGCTCGCGGCGGAACCACGGCACCCGGCGTGGTTGGGTGCGGCGTCCCGCGTGGGTTACGTTCGGTTGATGCCGATCCGAAGCGCTCCTTTCGTTCGGAACGACTGATGCGCACGGCGAGCGTGATCGGCGGTGGCCCCGCCGGGCTGATCGCCGCCGAGGTGCTGGCCCGCGCCGGCGTGGCGGTCACGGTGCACGAGCACATGCCCGCCGTGGGCCGCAAGTTCCTCCTGGCAGGTCACGGCGGGCTGAACATCACCCATTCCGAGGACCGCGACCGCATGCTCGCTCGGTTCGGCGAGTCCGCCGACCGGCTCGCGCCGATGCTCGCGGTGTTCGGCCCGCAGGACCTGCGCGACTGGTGCGCGGGGCTGGGCGAGCCGACGTTCGTCGGGTCGAGCGGTCGGGTGTTCCCGCGCGCGTTCCGGGCGACCCCGTTGCTCCGCGCGTGGTTGGCACGCCTCGCCGAGCTCGGCGTGCAGATCGAGACGCGGCGCCGGTGGACTGGCTGGGCGGATCCGGACGGCGGGCTGCTCTTCACGGGTGCCGACGGCGCGGTGACCGAGGTCACCAGCGATGTAGTGGTCTTCGCGCTCGGCGGCGCGTCGTGGCCGCGGCTCGGGTCCGACGCCAGTTGGGTGGACCCGTTCCGCGACGCCGGGGTGGCGGTGACGCCCTTGCGGCCCGCGAACGTCGGGGTGCGGGTCGGGTGGACCGACCTGTTCGCGGACCGGTTCGCCGGGACGCCGCTGAAGAACGTGGGCCTGACGGTCCGCGGCCATCGGGTCCCGGTGCGCGGCGACGTCATGGTCACCCGGACCGGGCTGGAGGGTGGGCCCGTGTACGCGATCGGCGCCGCGATCCGCGACGCCCTCGACGGCGACCAGCCGTGCGTCCTCGAGGTCGACCTGCGCCCCGACCTCACCGTCGACACGCTTGCCGACCGGTTGCGGCACCGCCGGCCGAAGGACTCCGGCTCGAACTGGCTGCGCCGCGCGATCGGGCTCGACCCCGTCGCGATCGCGCTGGTGCGCGAGGCGTTCGGCGGCGCCCTGCCGAGCGACGCGGCCGAGACGGCCGAGCTGGTCAAGGCCGTGCCGGTGGTGGTGACCGCGACGATGCCGATCGCGCGGGCGATCTCGACAGCGGGTGGCATCGCGTGGTCCCAGGTCGACGAGTCGCTGATGCTGGGCGCGCTGCCCGGCACGTTCGTCGCCGGGGAGATGCTCGACTGGGAGGCGCCGACCGGCGGCTACCTGCTGCAGGCGTCGTTCAGCACCGGGGTGGTCGCGGCGCGCGGGGCGCTGGCCTGGCTCGGGCGCGAGGCGCGCTGACCCGGTTTGCCCGCTGACGCTGAGCCGCTCGCTGGTACCGAGACGCTCGGCGGGCCGTTGACCAGGGGATCAACGGCCCGCGTCGAGAGCTAGCCGTGGATGACGGTCCCGCTCTGACCGCTCATCGCGAGCGGGGCCTTCTCCAACGAGCAGATCACAGCCGTGCGTCCGGGGCCACTCGCGACGAACTCCATCGCGGCCTGGATCTTGGGCAGCATCGACCCGGCACCGAACTGGTCGTCGTCGATGTAGCCCTGCGCGGTGGCGAGGTCGAGCCGTTCCAGGTCCCGCTGCTGCGGGGTGCCGAAGTCGATCGCCACCCGGTCGACTGCGGTGAGGATGAACAGCACGTCCGCCCCGACCACCTCGGCGAGCTTCGCCGACGCGAAGTCCTTGTCGATGACCGCGGCCACCCCGTGGAGCTCGCCGGCGTCGTCCCGGACCACGGGGATCCCACCCCCGCCGCACGCGACCACGATGAACTCGTGGTCGAGCAGGTTGAGGATCGAGGCCCGCTCGACGATGTCGACCGGGCGGGGCGACGCAACGACCGTCCGCCACCCGCGCCCGGAGTCCTCGACCATGACGACGCCCGGCCGGCTCGCCATGAGCTCACGCGCGGTCGGCTCGTCGTAGAAGCTGCCGATCGGCTTGGTCGGGTGCGCGAACGCCGGGTCGTCGGCCGCCACCTCCACCTGGGTCACGACGGAGGCGACGTGCCAGGGCATGCCGACCCGTCGCAGCTCCTTGGCGATGCCCTGCTGCAGGTGGTAGCCGATGTACCCCTGGCTCATGGCCGTGCACTCGGGCAGGTCCAGGGCCGCGACCCGATCCGTGTGCTGGGACGCGATCTCGAACGCGAGGCTGATCGCGCCGACCTGCGGGCCGTTGCCGTGGGACACGATGATCTCGTGCCCCAGGGCGATCAGCCCGACGAGCGACGGGGTGGCCGCGTCGATGCAGGCGCGCTGCTCCGCCGCGGTGGTGCCCAGGGCGTTGCCGCCGAGGGCGATGACGATGCGTGACATCCGCTTCCTTCCTTACCGGGTTCCGGCCCTCACAGGATTCCGGCGAGCAGGTTCCCGAGCTCCGCCTTGACCGCGTCGACCTTGATCGGGTTGGCGACCTCGGGGCGCAGGAAGTACACGAGCAGCGCGCGCTGCGCGGTGAGCCGGTTGCCGGCCTCGTCGAGCGCGACCGAGAAGTCCGCGTCGAGGACCTCGTCAGTGACCTCCTCGCCGCGCGTGGCGGGCAGGCAGTGCATGAACTTCGCGCCCGGGTTGGCCAGGGCCATGAGGGCGGTGTTCACCTGGTACTTCGGCATGAACGCGGCCAGGCGCGCCTCTTCGCCGAGCTCGGCCTCGTAGTCCCCGTACCAGACGTCGGTGTAGACGAAGTCGGCGCCCTCCAGGGCCTTGTGCGCGTCGTCGGTGACGAACATGCTGCCGCCCGACACGACGCAGTTCGCGCGCCCGATGTCCTGCATCTGCTCGCGGAGCTGGAAGGCTTCCGGGCCGAACTGGACGAACTCCATGCCCATCTTGGTGGTGATCATCATCAGCGAGGCGCACACCTGGGTGGCGTCCCCGACGAAGACGACCTTGCAGTCCTCGAGCTTCTTGCCGACCGGCAGGTGCTCGACCATCGTGATGAGGTCGCCGATCTCCTGCGTCGGGTGGTTGTAGTCCGACATGCCGTTGAGCACCGGGATCGTGGCGAACTCGGCCAGGTCGACGACTGTGGCGTGCCGCGCGACCCGCGCCATGACGACGTCGACCAGGCGCGACAGCACCCGCGCGGTGTCCTCGATGGACTCGTGCCCGCCGAGCTGGATCTGCCCGGGGGCCAGGTACTGCGCGTGCCCGCCGAGCTGGGACATGGCGGTCTCGAACGAGACCCGCGTGCGGGTCGAGGACTGCTCGAAGATCATCCCGAGCGTGCGGCCGTGCAGCAGCGGCGGGAAGTACCCGACCTCGACGCACTTCTTGAGCGTGAGCCCGAGGTGGACGATGTCGAGGATCTCCGGCTTGGTGAGGTCCTGGGTGTCGATGAAGTTGCGTGCGGTCATGATCGTCTCCTTCGAGAGGTCGATGCGGTCGGCCCCCGGGCATGGCGGGGCCGGGCCGGGTCGCCGATGCGGCGACCCGACCGGATGTGTGGGGTGGGTTAGCGGCCGGAGGGCTGCTGCTGCGTGATGCAGTGCACGTTGCCGCCGCCGAGCAGGATCTCCCGGCCCGGGACGGTGACGATCCGGCGCGGCGCGAACAGGTCCGCGTAGGCCGCGATCGCCGCGTCGTCGTGCGGGTCGTCGAAGAGCGGGAGCACGACGACGTCGTTGCCGATGTAGGAGTTCACGTACGACCCGGCGAGGCGGTCGCCTGCCTCGCGCGGCAGCGTGCCAGCGATGGAGTCGACGCCGCGGGACTCGTCGTCGGTGATGAAGATCGGTCCGGGCTGGTGGAGCTTGACGACCTCGAGCGTGCGCCCGCGGGCGTCCACCGTGTTCTCGAGGACCTTCAGGGCGGCCGCGGAGCGCTCGTACTGCGGGTCGGTCACGTCGTCGGTCCAGGTCAGCATGACCTTGCCGGGCTCGGTGAACCGGCAGAAGTTGTCGACGTGGCCGTTCGTCTCGTCGAGGTAGACGCCGAACGGCAGCCAGATGATCACCGTGACGCCGAGGTGGTCGCGCAGCAGCTGCTCGAGGTCCTGCTTCGTCAGGTCCGGGTTGCGCCCCGCGGACAGCAGGCACTCCTCCGTCACCAGCAGGGTCCCCTCGCCGTCGACGTCGATCGAGCCGCCCTCGAGCACGAACGGCGCCTTGTACCGGTCCAGGCCCTCGATCTCGAGGACCTTGCGGGCCACGGCGTCGTCGGCCGCCCACGGGAAGTACAGCCCGTCGACGAGGCCGCCCCAGGCGTTGAAGTCCCAGTCGACCCCGCGCACGTCGCCGGCGTCGTTCACGACGAACGTCGGGCCGCAGTCGCGGATCCAGGAGTCGTCGTTGGACATCTCGACGACCCGGACGTCGTCGCCGAGCTCGCTGCGGGCGTTGTCGAACTGCCGGGCTGAGACGGCGACCGTCACGGGCTCGGTCTGCGCGATCGCCGTCGCGACGGCGGCGAAAACGGCCTGCGCCGGCTTGCCGCCCAGGCGCCAGTTGTCCGGGCGCTCGGGCCAGATGAGCCAGCAGCCGGTGTGGTGCGCCCATTCCGCCGGCATCCGGTAGCCGTCGGCCGCGGGGGTGGAATCGAGGGTGTGGGACATGAGACAACCTTTCGGATCGGTCAGAGGTGGGCGTCGGCGAACTGGCTGGTGGTCTCGGGGTCCTCGCCGCGCTCGAGGGCCCGTAGGCGGGTCCACTCGGGCGACCGGGCGCAGAAGTACTCCTGGAAGCCGACCGTCACGACGAGGCCGATGACGATCGACCCGGTCACCGCGAGGGAGTAGTCGTACGGGTTCCAGACGAAAAACACCGCGGAGGCGGCCAGCAGGGCGGCCGGGATCCAGGTGATGAGCCACGTCATCGCGGCGCCGCCCGGGACGCGGTACGGCCGCGGTCGGTTGGCATCGATGCGCCGCAGCTTGCCGAACGCGAGCATCATCACGATGTACGGCAGCAGGAAGATGACCGAGGAGAACGCGAACAGGTTCCAGAACAGGTCGTCGATCGCGCCGCCGGTCAGCGAGAACAGGCCGGCGTACCCGACGGTGAAGACGGTCCCGACGATCGAGCAGAGCATCGCCGCGCCCACCGGGGTGCCGCGCGTGGGGTGGACCTTGGCGAAGACCTTGGGCAGGTCGCCCTGCTGGGCGGCCTCGGCGGCGGCGATGTTCGCGCCGATGGTCCACGGCACGAGGCTCGCGAAGAAGCAGAACAGCGCGCCGATGCCGAGGATCGTCACGACGGTGCTGGCCACGCCCGAGTCGCCGAAGCCGCGGCGCAGGGCGTCGACCAGGCCGGTGGTCTGGGAGATCTCGTCGGCCGGGAAGATGAGCTGCATGCCGATGGTGCCCAAAAGGTAGAACCCGCCGATGAGGACACCGGCGATGGCGATCGTCTTGGGCACGTCGCGCTGCGGGTTGGCCATCTGGGTCGAGGCCGAGCTCATCAGCTCGAAGCCGAGGAAGTTGTAGATGACGATCGGCAGGGCGGCGATGAACGCCGGCAGCGCGTCGGTCGGGATGACGGTGCTCATGGACCAGGTGGTCGCCGAACCGTGCGCCGCGGTGTAGATCCCGCCGGCGATGGCGAGGGCGATGATGACGGCGATCGTGATGCCGGCCCCGAGGTTGGAGACCCAGGTGCCGGTCTTCAGGCTGCGGACGTTGACCCAGTAGTTGATCCAGATCAACGTGACCGTGATGGCCACCTGGATCCAGAAGTTCAGCTCGCCGCCGAAGAACATCGACGAGATCGCGCCCGAGAACATCAGGTAGACGCTGGGGACCCACAGGCCCACGTTCAGCCAGTACCACCAGGACACGCGGCTGCCCCAGCGGTTGCCGAACGCGCGCACGACCCAGGCGTAGATGCCGCCCGCGTCGGGGTAGGCCGAGCCGAGCTCGCTCGTGACGAGGCCGTAGGGGACGAAGAACGCGATGATGATCACGACGGTCCAGAAGATCGCCGTCGGCCCGACGGCGGCCGTCACGGTCAGCTGCGACAGGAGCAGCATCGCGGCCACCGAGAACAGCACCATGTCGAACATCCGGAAGGTCGGACGACCGCTCGTCCGGTCTGGCGTCGGAGGCCTGTCGGTCTGCACGGTCATTGCTGCTCCTTTGCTTGGCATACCGCTGGTTCGAGGTGGTCGAGCGCCGCGCAGAGGCCGGATCTCCCGGACTTGTACAAACGTACAACCTTCGATGTTGTACAAAAGTACATCTGTGGGAGGGGGTGCCTCAGGACCAACGTCCCGAGCCGGTCGACGGGCGCGAACCCGCCGGTTCGGGGCCGCAGATCAGGCCTGCTGGCGGGCAGCGCCACGCCTGGTGGACCGAGTTCAGCCGGGGGAAATTCACCCGGCGTCGGGCAGGGGGCTGGGGCCGCGGGTGCGGTTCGCGCTCGCGCTACTGCGGCAGGCAGAGCCGTTCGACGACGACGAGCAACCGCTCCGCGAGATCGGCGACGGTCAGCTCTCCGTTGGAGACGGCCTCGAGCATGAGGCCGTCGACCAGGCACGCGACGATCTGGACGACGATCGCGCGGGGCACCGCAGGGTCGCTCGGGGGCAGCACCCGATCGACGAGGACGCCGATCATGGTCGACCACTCGCGCGCCTCGTTGCGCACGGTGATGTTCCGGGTCGCCTCCATGAACATCTCGAACAGGGCGAGGTCGTACAGCGGGTCCGCGACGGTCTTGTCGAAGAACATCTCGGTGAGGACCTCGACGGAGCGCTCGACCGAGAGCACCCCGTCCAGCGCGTCGACGATCGCCGCGAGCCGGATCGCCTCGGCCGAGCGCGCGTGCGCCATGGTCTGCAGCAGCAGGTCGTCGCGGTCGGTGAAGTAGTACGTCGTCGACCCCAGGGGCACGTGCGCCACCTTCGCGACCGCGCGGTGGGTGACGGCGGACGCGCCGCCGGTGCCGAACACCTGCACGGACGCGTCAAGGATCTGCTCGCGCTTGCGCTCGCCGGTCGTCGTGCGGGTCCGCGGCGCCGTGCCGTGCGGCGTCCCGGTGTCGTGCGTGTCTGCCTCGCCCATGTGGTCCGCTCCCGCTTCCGTTCTCGACGGAGACGGCCGAGCCTCCCGCAGACCCAGGTTACCGCCGCACCGCGTGGTGGGTCCGGGCCGGTCACCTCCGCCGGACGCGGGCCCCCCATCGAGACCGGCCTGCCGAGACCCTTGACCAGACGGCCTGCTGGACGAGCAGCGTCGCCCAGCCGGCGAGAGCCATCCCCGTGAGGTTGAGTAGGAGCTGGAGCGAGCTGCCCCAGATCTCCTCCCGCAGCCCGAAGGCGAGCCCGAGCGCGACGTTGCCCGCAGCCGGGACGGTGGTCACGGAGATGAACACGCCGGACAGGCCGCCGATCCGTGCCGAGGTCAGGGACAGGACCCCGGCGGCGGCCGCGATGAGCGCGACGATGAACGACCACTTGTCGGGCGTGTAGATGAACGACGTCCCCGGCCGCGGCCCGGTCAGGTCGCTGATCGTCACCCAGCCGAGCGCGCGCGCCAGCAGCGAGGCGGCGCACGTGAAGCCGATGGCCAGCGCGAACCCGGTCAGCAGCGTCCGGGTCGCCAGCTGGAAGAGGCGTCGCCGACGGCGGACGAGCGCGATCCCGAGCGCGGCCACCGCCCCGAACTCGGGGCCGAGCACCATCGCCCCGATCACCAGGATCTGCGAGTCCAGGACGATCGCGATCGCGGCGATCAAGGTGGCCAGGCACATGAAGGAGAGGTAGGTCCAGGTCAGCTCCGAGTCGCCGTACGCCTGTTGGGTGACTTCCGCCCACACCACCGAGTCGGAGCTGCTGCCCGGCGCCAGCCGCTCGGCGTCGTAGCCCGCCTGCGAGACCCAGGTGTGCACCGGCACGACCTGCAGGGTCCCCTCGTGGTGGACGCCGAAGGCCCGGAGCTGCTCGATCACGCCGTCGGCGGCCTCCCGAGCCACGTCCGCCTGGATGAGGTCACCGGCGGGCCGGACCGAGGCGCCGCGAATCAGGGAAAGGCTGCTTACCGCGGGACTCTCGGTCAGCACCGCGACGACCGGGTCGCTGAGGGCGGCGGGGACGGAGATCCGAAGGTGGAGCACCCCCGCATTGTTTCCCGTCCGGACCGCCCGCGCCCCCCGCCGCCCCGACCAAGCAGTCAGGGTCCGGCGTGGATTCTGCGCAACGGGGACGGGAAGGGCGCGGGGGATCACCATCACCACCTACGACGACGTCGTCGCGAACTTCGTCCTCAACAACGTCGGGGACCCGGCCGCCGGCGCCGCGGAGCTGGCCCGGGTCGCGTGCCTGGGCGGGTGGGTCGCCGTCAGCGTCTGGCCGCGACCGACGGGCTGCTGCATCTCCCGACGTCGGCGGTCCTCGCGTGCGGGCAGCGGCCCTGACGAGCTAGATCGGTTGTGCACAACTTAGTTGTGGGCTACTGTTTGGTCATGCCCGACGACGACAACACGCTGGACCGACAGGTCTGCTTCGCGCTGTACTCCGCGTCGCGGGCGATCACCGCCGCGTACCGGCCGCTGCTCGCCGACCTCGGCGTGACGTACCCGCAGTACCTCGCCCTGATGGTGCTCTGGGAGCGCGACGGCCGCGGGGTCCGCGAGCTCGGTGCGGTCCTCGAGCTCGACACCGGCACGCTGTCCCCGCTGCTCAAGCGTCTCGAGGCGCTCGGTCTGATCGAGCGGCGCCGGCTGAGTACCGATGAGCGTCGCGTGCAGGTCCACCTGACCCCCGCCGGGGCTGCCCTGCGTGAACGGTCCTGCGACATCCCCGCCCGGCTCGCGCTCGCGACCGGACTGTCCGGTCCCGAGCTCGAGCAGCTGCGCGTCACCCTGACGCGAGTGCGTGACACCTTGCACGACCCCCACCACAGTGAAGAGACCCTCTCGTGAAGATCCTGTACACCGCCGAAGCCCTCGCCACCGGCGAAGGCCGCAACGGCCACACCCGCTCGACCGACGGCCGTGTCGACCTCGACCTGGCCGTCCCGAAGGAGATGGGCGGCAGCGGCGACGGCGCGAACCCGGAGCAGCTTTTCGCGGCCGGCTACGCCGCGTGCTTCCACTCCGCGCTCCAGCTCGTGGCACGCGCAGCCGGCGCGAACGTCGCCGACTCCGCCGTCGGGGCGAGGGTCGCGATCGGCCCGAACGCGACCGGTGGGTTCGAGCTGGCAGTCACGCTCGAGGTCTCGCTGCCGCACCTGCCCCGCGCCGAGGCGCTCGCCCTGACCGAGCAGGCGCACCAGGTCTGCCCGTACTCGAACGCGACCCGGGGAAACATCGAGGTCACGCTGACTGTCACCGACGAGGACTAGCCTCCGGCGGTGAGCAGGGCCTGACCGGTCCGCCAGAACGTCACCAGGTCGTCGATGGTGGCCAGCTCGGTGTGGTCCCGGACCGCGCCGAACGGCGCGTTCCAGAACTCCGAGTCGCCGTGCTCGGCAATGCTCACATACGCGTACGGCGTGGCGTGGAGCGCGTCCCCGGGCGAGGCGCCGTAGGACGTGTCGTCCAGCAGGATCGCCACGTCGAAGTGCTCGGGCCACAGGATCGGCGTGACCTCGCTCGCCATCACCCGCAGGGCCGCGTCCGCGAGGAGGAACCAGTCCTCGATCAGCCGGGCCGACGCCGGGTCGAGCGCGGCGTCGTCGGCCGGGCTCTCGTTGCTGCCATCGGGATACTCGCCCGCCGGGGCGCCGAACTCGACGCCGATCGAGTCGGCCAGGACCTCGAACGTCCCGGCGACCGCGACCCGTCGGCGCTCGCCGACCACCAGGTCGGTGCCCTCGAGTCGGAGGGCAGGCTCACCGGTCGTGGCGAAGCCGCCCGGGGTGATGCGCAGCGCGAGCCCGCCGCCGGCGCGCCGTTGGGGCCCGGCCAGCAGTCCCTCGGCGATGCCGTGCAACCGGCTGCGGGTCGTGACCAGCAGGTACGGGTCGGGGGCGGGAGACGATGCCGGGTTCATCTGTTCCTCCAGGTTCGGGCGATGACGGCGCGAGCCCGCCGTCGTCGAGCCTCTCTTAGCCCACCTCCCGATCGCAAGTGCCCCCGACTGGCGACGACCCGCAGTCGAGCGAGACGTAAGCCACCGGTGCGCAACGGCCGTCCCGCGGCGGTCCTGATCAGCCCCGAGGCAGGCCAAGGATGCGGTGGTCGAGGGCGACGTCGTCGACCGCTTCGAGCCGACCCGGGTCTTACCTTCGCCAGCGGCAGTGGCTAGCCTCCTGGGATGTCGGTTCTCGAGGATGTCCAACGGCTCGCGGCAGCGCTCCCGGGCGTCACTGAAGGCGAACGGTACGGCCACACGGCCTGGGCCGTCGCAGGCAAGGTCTTTGCGTGGGAGCGGCCGTTCACCAAGGCCGACATCAGGCGGTTCGCGGGGGACCCCGTGCCCCAGGGGCCGGTCCTCGCGCTCGTTACGGACGGGCTCGAGGACAAGGAAGCCCTTCTGCAGGCACACCCCCAACACCTGTTCACGATCCCGCACTTGGACAACTACCCCGCCGTCCTGCGGCACCTGGAGACCGCCGACGAGGCAGACCTGCGCGAGGCGCTCGAGGAGGCGTGGTTGGTCCACGCGCCCGCCGACGTCGCTGAGACCTACCTCGAACAGCGGGAGTAGAGATCTTGCGGCGGTGTCCGGTGCCCTGACTCCGCTGATGAGGAGGCGTGAGGCCGGGGCCGGTCACGGCTGTGGGGGTACGAGGCGCTGTGGGAGAACATTCGATTCCTCGGGCCGGGCTGGAGCCTCGCGTGGTTCGGCGCGAGGCTCGTCGTGGGCAACCGTTGGGTTGCGGCGAGGGCCGGAGGTCTGCCGAGAGAAGTCGCTGACCGGTCGGCGCTGCGGCGGCCCTGTTGAGTCCGCGCTGCGTCGGTGCGGCACGGCATCCGCGCTCTGGGGCCGACCGTCGTTGGCGGCCGTGAGAGCGCTCTCAGACCAGAGGCCCGCGGCGCAGCATAAAGCAAGGGGTGGGGTGGAAGCGTTCTCACGCGTTCGGAAGGCAGCTCGGGAGATCGGCCCCCCGGAGCGGTCAGCCCGAGCTGCGGACGATGAGCTCGGTCGCGAGCGTGACGACGTCGGGCACGTCCTCGCCTGTGATCCGGCGCAGCAGCAGGTCGATCATCGTGCGCGCCATCTCCGCGGCCGGCTGCCGGATGGTGGTCAGAGGCGGGTCGGTGTCGGCCGCGATGTCGATGTCGTCGAAGCCGATCACACCGACGTCGTCCGGGATGCGCCGCCCGGCGCGGTGCAGGGCCCGGATGGCTCCGATTGCCATGGTGTCGTTGGCGACGAACAGGCCGTCGAGCTCGGGTTCGCGCGCGAGCAGCTCGGCGGCGGCGCGCTCCCCGGACGCTCGGGTCCAGTCTCCGTACGCCAGGATGTCGGTCGGACGGCTGGCTGCGGCCAGGGCGTCGCGGAACCCGGAGAGCCGGTCGGTCGCGGCCGGCATGTCGGGTGGGCCGGCGATGGCGCCCACCCGCGTGCGCCCGGTGGAGAGCAGGCGATCCGCGGCGGCGCGCCCGCCCGCGACGTTGTCGACGTCCACCACTGTCGTGCCGGCCATGCGCCGGGGGAGTCGCCCGGCAACCACCAGCGGGATGCGCGCGCGGACCAGCTCCTGGGGTAGGGGGTCCCCGTCGTGGGTCGAGAGCAGCAGGACGCCGTCGGCCACCCCCGAGCGCAGGAAGTTGCCGAACCACGCGTCCTGGTCGTCGGCAGGAGCCATCAGGACGACCATGTGGGTCCCGGTGCCGAGCAGGGCGTGGCCGGCCGCAACGACGAGGCTGGCCAGGTACGGGTCCCCGACGCCGAAGTCGACGGGCTCGCGGAGCACGACCGCCACCGACCCGGTCCGGCGGGTCACGAGGCTCCGGGCGGCGCGGTTGGGCACGTACGCCAGGCGGGCGACGGCGGCTTCCACCTGCTCGCGAACCGCCGGGGACACGTTCGCCATGTGATTGACGACGCGCGAGACCGTCGCGCGAGACACGCCGGCCTCGGCGGCCACGGTCTCCAGGGTCGGAAGCCTGCTCGGTGCTCCTGCGCTCATGGATGGTGTCCTCTCCTCGACCGACTATAGAGCGCTCTCAGACAAAAGGGACTAGCCCGGCGCTGGCATCTGGGCGACCCGGCCACTGCGGTGGGAGGATCGCGGCATGAGCTCCTCCTCCGCTTCCAGGCGGCAGCCGCCGTTGAGCCGGCCGACGTCCGCGCTGGCGCTCGGTGGCCTCATCACCGCGCTCCTGGCGATCCCGTTCGTCAGCCTCGCCCTCTCGCTGATGGCGTTCAAGGAGACGAAGACGGGGGTCAAGGGCGGTCACGGGATCGCCGTCGCCGGGGCGATCATCGGGGGCCTGGTCACCGCCGTGTGGACGCTCTTCATCCTCCTCATCGTGGTCTCGTCGGTGAGCGGCCCGTAGTGCCGGCTCCGGTGCGGGGGCTGGCACTACCCTCGAGTGGCCCGGTCGTGGGATAGATCGGCGATGACGCCGACGAGACGATGGTGGGCATGAACGAGAACCTGACGATGCCCACCCCGCCGGTCGAGTCCGCCGGGGGCGGGGTGTACGTGACCCCGGCCGACCCGGCGCGAGCGTCCACCCGCTGGGCGTCCTCGGTTCTCGCCCGGCTCCTGCGGGACTCGGCCTACGTGCTGACCGCGCTGCCCTGGGCCGTCGTCACCTTCACCGCTCTGGTCACGGGGCTGTCCCTCGCCGTGTCCCTGCTCATCGTCGTGATCGGCATCCCGGTCGCTGTGACCACGCTCTGGGTCGCGGGGGACTTCGCCCACCGGGAACGGCGTCGGCTCGAGGTCCGGGGCACGCCCCTGACCCACGCACGCCCACCCGTCCCGATGGCCACCGAACCGGGGCTCCGCGGGATGATCGCTCAGCTCGCCGACCGCGACCGGTGGGCCGAGACCGTGCACGGCATCACCGTCCTCCCGCTGGCGGTCGCCACCTGGACCGTCGCCGTGACGTGGTGGACCGGGACGATCGTCGGCCTGACCTACTGGGCCTGGGCGCCGCTGCTGCCCGCCTCGGCCAACACGGGGAGCACCGTCGACCTCCTGAACCTGCCGATCTCGGAGTCGACCTTCAACCTGGTGGTCGGGCTCGTCTTTGCCGTGACGCTCGTCCCGGTCGTGCACGGCTGCGCCAACCTGCATGCGGCCTGGGCCCGGACCCTGCTGTCCGGGAACTCGCGCCGTGCGCTCGCCGAGCGCGTCGACGAACTCACCGTCCGTCGCGTCGCGGCGGCGTCGGCCGAGGCGCAGTCGCTGCGCCGGTTCGAGCGGGACCTGCACGACGGTCCCCAGCAGCGCCTGGTCCGGCTGGGCATGGACCTGTCCGTCGCCGAGCGTCGCCTGGACGACGACGACCCGGCGACGGCCCGCGAGCTGCTCGGCCAGGCGCGCACCCAGGTCTCCGAGGCCCTCGCCGAGCTGCGGGCGCTGTCACGCGGGATCGCCCCGCCGATCCTGGCCGACCGCGGGCTCGAGGCGGCGTTGGCGGCGATCGCGGCCCGCTCCGCAGCGCCGACCACGCTGGACGTCGACCTCGGCGAGGGTGTGCGGCCGACGGCGGCGATCGAGAACGCCGCGTACTTCGTGGTCTGCGAGGCCCTGACGAACACCGCCAAGCACGCGGCGGCGTCGTCGATCGCGATCCGCCTGCGGGCCACGACAGGCCCGGGCGGTGGCCGGGTGCTGCACGTGGAGGTCGAGGACGACGGCGTCGGCGGCGCGGACCTCGCCAAGGGCCACGGGCTGGCGGGCCTGGCCGACCGGGTCATCGGCCTGGACGGCTCGTTGTCGGTCGACAGCCCCGCGGGCGGACCGACACGGCTCGTCGCGGAGCTCCCGTGCTGAGCCGGACGCTGAGCCGGACGCTGCACCGGACGCTGCACCGGACGCTGCACCGGACGCTGCGCCGGTGAGCCGACCGCTGCGGATCGTGCTGGCCGAGGACTCCGTGCTGCTGCGTGAGGGCCTGGTCCGCCTCTTCGAGGAGGCGGGCCACACCGTGGTCGCCGCGGTCGACGACGCCCTCGCGCTCGTCCCTGCGGTCCTGACCCACCGGCCCGACGTCGCGGTGGTGGACGTGCGCATGCCGCCGACGTTCACCGACGACGGGCTCCGCGCCGCGGTCGAGGCCCGGCGCGTGCAGCCCGACCTGAGCGTCCTGGTGCTCTCGCAGTACGTCGAGGAGTCCTACGCGCGCGACCTGCTCGCCGACGGCCGGGGTGGGGTCGGGTACCTGCTCAAGGACCGGATCCAGGACCTGGACGCGCTCGAGGACGCCCTCGACCGGGTGGCGAACGGCGGCTCGGTCATCGACCCGGAGGTGGTCGCCCAGCTCTTCGCCCGGCGCCGCGCCGACGACCCGATCGCCGCGCTGACCCCGCGCGAGCGCGAGGTGCTCGCCCTGATGGCGGAGGGCCGGTCGAACGCCGGGATCGCGCACCAGCTGGTCGTGAGCGACGGCGCGGTCGAGAAGCACATCCGCAGCGTGCTGATGAAGCTCGACCTGCCGCCCGCCGAGGAGGACCACCGGCGCGTGCTGGCGGTCCTCGCCTGGTTGCGCGGCACCGGCTGAGCTGAGCGGACCGCCACGTTCGGGGCCACGTTCGGGATCGCCACAGGCTTCTGTACCGGTACAGTGACGCCATGTTCACCGACCGGGCCTTCCTGACCGACGTGCGTCGGATCGCGCTGCCGATCACCGCGCAGGCCATGATCATGTCGCTGCTGCTGCTGACCGATCAGCTCATGGTGGGCCAGCTCGGCGAGACCGCGGTCGCCTCGGTGGGCCTCAGCGCGAAGATCACGGCCATCGTCACCGTGGTCCTGGCCGGCCTGGCGACGGGCACCACCATCTTCTGCGCCCAGTACTGGGGCAGCGCCGACACCGCCCGGATCCGGCAGGTCTTCGGCCTCGGCCTCGGGCTCGGCCTGGTCTTCTCCGGCGGCATGACGGCGCTCGTCGTCGGCTTCCCGTCGCAGGTGTTCGCGCCGTTCACGACCGACCCCCAGGTCCTGGCCGACGGCGGTGCGTACCTGCGCATCCTGGCGATCGGCTTCGTGCCGAGCATGGCCACGATGCTCTACTCCGCCGTGCTGCGCAGCACCGGCCAGGTCACGCTCCCGATGTACGCCAGCACGGTCGCCGTCGTGCTCAACGTGGTGCTCGACTACGGGCTCATCTTCGGCCACCTGGGTCTGCCGCAGCTCGGCCTGGTCGGGGCCGCGGTCGGCACCACGATCGCCCGGTTCGTCGAGTTCGCGCTCATCGTGGGCGGCACCTACGCGACGCGGCACGTCGCGGCGGTCACGCGGCTGGTGGACCTGCGCGGGCACGACGGCGGCCTGGCGCGGCGGTTCCTCGTCGTGTCGCTGCCGCTCGCCGCGAACGAGCTGCTCTGGATCCTGGGGGAGAGCGCCTACGCCGTGGTCTACGGCCGGATGGGCACCGACCAGATGGCCGCGATGAGCATGACGTTCCCGCTGCAGGGCCTGGGCATCGGCCTGCTGAGCGGGCTGGCGGGCGCCGCCTCGGTGCTCGTCGGCCACCGGCTGGGCCGCGGGGACTACGACGGCGCCGCGGACTACGCCGCCAAGATCATCCGGCTGGGCGTGGGGCTCGCGGTCGTCGTCGGTGCGGTGGTCGCGGCGGGGTCGGCCTTCTTCGTGAGCCTGTACAAGACCTCCCCGGAGGTCCAGCACCTCGGGCGCGTCTGCATCCTGGTCTTCTGCGGGTTCCTGTGGGTCAAGGTCGCCAACATGATCCTCGCGGGCGCGGTGCTCAACGCCGGCGGTGACAGCAGGTTCGTGCTGGTCATGGAGTCGCTGGCGACCTGGGTGGTCGGGGTGCCCACCGCGTTCGTCGCCGCGTTCACGTTCGGCCTGCCCATCTGGTGGGTCTACCTGCTGCTGTCCGTCGAGGAGGTCGTGCGCCTCGTCGTCGGCCACCAGCGACTGGTCTCGCGCAAGTGGGCCCGGAGCCTGGTCGCTACAAGCGCGTGATGATGCGTTCGCGCTGGAAGCGACCGGACGTCGCGACAAACACCCCGACGTCGACCACCAGGAGCACGGCCGACGCGAGCAGGGCGATGGTGACGTCGAAGAGCAGCAGCCCGGTCGCCTGCCCGACGACGAGGGCGATGACGGGGAGCACGATCAGCACGGCCGCACCCTGCGCGTCCTGCACCGTCGTGGACCGCCCGGACACGGCCACGATGAGGCACGTCGCCAGGAAGGCCACGAGCGGGACGATCGCGAGGATGAGGATCGCCCACGTCCACGTCGGGAAGAACAGACCGCCCATGAGCGGCGCCCCGAGCGCGTTGACGAGGACCGTGTAGACCACGAACGAGGCCCAGCTGAGCAGCACGGACGGGATCACCGACACGAGCACCTTGGCCAGCACGAGCTCGCGGTCGGTGATCGGGGTGTAGAGCAGGCCCTCGATGGTGCGGCGTTCCTTCTCGCCCACGAAGCTGGAGCTTGCCGTGATGCTCGCGACCATCACCGGGATGATCAGGAAGAACGGCGCCATGAAGTAGACGATCACGGCGTAGACCACGGTCTGGGACGCGGAGTAGCCCGCCGGCACGACCTGGGCCGGGAGGTGGTCCAGGAATCCCTGCAGGCCGTTGATCGACGACGTGAGCACCGCGTTGTTCCCCAGGAGGAGGACGGCCGCCGGGATGATCACGGCGAACAGCAACGGGATCACGGCCAACGGGGTCACCGCCTGCTTGTTGCGCGCGAGCTCGCGCCAGTCCTTGCGCATCACGGCCCAGACCCGCTGACGGTTGATCAGGCGGTCGATCACGCGGTTGATCATCAGCGCACCCCGTTGTCGATCGTGTCGAAGTACAGGTCCTGGATCGTCGGCTGCTGGGGGATGACGGCGCGGATGCGCAGCCCGTTGGCGACCAGCGAGGCCACCACCGCCGAGATGGCCTCCTCCTGTGCCACGCAGAACGTGAGGCTGGCGTCGGCCGCGGCGATGTCCACCGGCCCGTCGACCAGCGCGGCGACGATCGCGCGGGCGGCGGTCAGATCCCCGTCCACCGCGAGGAGGTAGCGGTGCTCGGGCCAGCGCCGGTGCAGCAGCTGCCGGACCTCGCCGACGACGGCGAGGGAGCCGTTCTGGAGGATGCCGATGTCGTCGCAGAGCGCCTCGAGCCCCTGGAGCTGGTGGGTGCAGATGATCACGGTGGTGTGCAGGGTCCGGATCATCTCCTTGAGGTAGTCGATCAGGTCGGCGGCGGCCTCCGGGTCGAGGCCGGCGGTCGGCTCGTCGAGGAAGAGCAGCTCGGGCTCGTGGAGCACGGCGCGCCCGACCGAGAGCTTCTGCCGCATCCCCTTGCTCAGCTCGCCGACGAGCGAGTCGATCCGGTCCGACAGGCCCAGGACCTTGAGCACCTCGCCGATCCGCCGCTCGATGGTGGGGGAGGGGAGGCCGTGCAGTTCGCCCCAGAACCGCAGGTTGTCGCGCACGCTCAGCGACTCGTACAGGCTCGTGTCGGTCTGCACCCCGATCCTGGCCCGCAGCGCATCGGCGTTGGACCGGGTCAGGGTCTCGCCGAACAGCGTCACCTCGCCGCGGCTCGGCGTCAGCAGTCCCGTCAGCAGGCGCACCGTCGTGGTCTTGCCCGCCCCGTTGGGGCCGAGCAGCCCGAAGGCTCGACCGGTGGAGGCGTGGAAGGACAGCTCCGAGACGACCTCGCGGCTCCCGAACAGCTTCGTCAGGCCCGTGGCCACCACCGTGTTCGAGTTCACTCCAGCGACGCTAGCGAGCGCGTCGTCCCAGGTCATCAGGCCGGGGACGGACACGCGTACCTCCTGCGACCGATCCGACGGAGGTCCGGGCCCGGCTCATGCTGGGGCCGTGCGCTGTCGATGGCCCACGGGTGGACCTCTCTCCGCTCGGCTCGATCACCTTCGTCCCGCTCCCCGACATCGCCCTCGCCTTTGCCCGCATGCTCGTCGAGCTCGGGATCGGCGCGGCCATCTTCCTGGCCCTGATCGTGGTCGGCCGGGTGGTCTTTCGGGAGGTGATCCTGCGGCGGGTGGGGCGCCAGTTCCCGGACCAGGCCGCGCGGCTGCTCAAGGCCGGTCGCCGCGCCCCGCTGCTGCGCGCGCCCCGGGGACCCCCGGACCCGTACGCGCGCACCCACCACGTCGTCGTCCCGCCCGTCGGCGACGGCCGACCTGGCGAGTCGTTCTGGACCGCCGGCCCGTCGAAGGCCACCGGCGAGTTCGGTCCGGATGGTTCGCGCCAGGACGCGATCGTCACGCTCAGCGCTGGGGTCCACCTGCTCGTCGTCTGCCTCGGCCGCGTCGGCGCCGTCCGGGACGGCATCGAGCTACGGCCCGCCGCCGAGCGGGTCGAGCTGGCGCGGGCCGCCCACAGGGCGCCCCATGTCGCGCTCGGCCCGGTCGACCGGGTGCCGACGGCGGCGGGCCTCGGGTGGCGCACGACCAGCCGGTTCGGCACCGGCAAGTGCCTGACCGACACGCACTTCGACCAGCAGGGCTGGGCGTTCATCGTCGGGGTGCTCTCGAGTTCGTGGCACACGCGGTCGGTCGAGGCGCTCGACGCGGTCCTGACGACCTGGCGATGGCTCCCCGACCCGGCGAACGCGCCCGAGGTGGAAGAGTCAGCCTGATGACGCCGCGCACGCCCCGACCCCGGGTCGTCCGCGCGTTCGCCCTGGTCGCCGGGGTGACGCTCCTGCTGGGCTGTACGGCGACCACCGAGCGGTCCACCCCCACCCCCACCCCCACCGGAGCCGTTGTGCCAGAGATCGTTTCGCCGGACGCCGGATCGCGGGTGCGGGTCAACCAGGTGGGCTACCTCCCGCGGGGTCCCAAGGTCGCCACCCTCGTCACCGCGGCGAGCGACCCGATCCCGTGGCAGCTGATCGCTCCCGACGGGACGGTCCTCGCCTCGGGTCGCACCGCCCCGCACGGCGCGGACACGAGCAGTGGCCTGACCGTCCAGACGATCGACTTCGGGTCGTACCCGGCGTCGGGCACGGGGCTGACGATCGTGGCCGACGGCGAGACCAGCTACCCGTTCGACATCGACGCCTCGGCCTACGGGTCCCTGCCCGCGGACGCGTTGACGTTCTTCTACACGCAGCGCAGCGGCGCGGTGATCTCCGACGACGTCGCCCCGGGGTACGGGCGCGCGGCCGGGCACCTGGGCGTCGCGCCGAACCAGGGCGACACCGCTGTGCCCTGCCAGGACCTCGACGACGACTCGCAGCTGCTGTACGACGAGCCGTGGACGTGCGAAGGCGTGACCGACGTCAGCGGCGGTTGGTACGACGCGGGCGACCACGGCAAGTACGTGGTCAACGGCGGCATCGCCGTCGCCCAGCTGATGCAGGCCTACGAGCGCACGACGACGGCGCCGTCGGGCACCGGCGACTCGCACCCGGACGTGCTCGGCGACGTGCGTTGGGAGCTCGAGTGGATGCTCAAGATGCAGGTCCGGCCCGGCCGGCCGATGGCGGGCATGGCGTTCCACAAGGTCGCCGACGTCGACTGGACCGGCATCCCGCTCGCCCCGGCCGACGACCCCCAGCGCCGGGTGCTCTACCGCCCCTCGACCGCCGCGACCCTCAACCTGGCCGCGGTCGCCGCCCAGGGCGCGCGGGTGTTCGCCGGGGCCGACGACGACTTCGCGGCCCGCCTGCTGGCCGCGTCCCGGATCGCGTACGCCGCGGCGAGGTCGAACCCCGAGG
The DNA here is from genome assembly GCF_045689905.1 of Pengzhenrongella phosphoraccumulans. Taxonomy (NCBI): domain Bacteria; kingdom Bacillati; phylum Actinomycetota; class Actinomycetes; order Micrococcales; genus Pengzhenrongella; species Pengzhenrongella phosphoraccumulans. The sequence goes on from NZ_CP144210.1 coordinate 2,393,569, forward strand.
TGTACGCGCCGCCCGCGGACGCGGCGCTGGACCCGAACGCGGGCAGCGGGCCGTACGACGACGCGGACGTCTCCGACGAGTTCTACTGGGCGGCCGCCGAGCTGTTCCTCACCACGGGGGAGCCGGCCTTCCGCGACGACGTCCTTGCCTCCGCCGTGCACACCGCCGATGTGTTCCCGGCCGGCGGGTTCAACTGGGCCGAGGTGGGCGCGCTGGGCCGGCTCGACCTCGCCGCCGTGGCCAACGACCTGCCCGACGGGGCAGCGGTCCGGCGCTCCGTCCTGGAGGCGGCCGACCGCTACCTCGCCGCCGTGGCCAACGACCTGCCCGACGGGGCAGCGGTCCGGCGCTCCGTCCTGGAGGCGGCCGACCGCTACCTCGCCGCACAGGCCACGCAGCCCTTCGGTCACGCGTACGCGCCCGACCGCGGCGTGTACGCGTGGGGCTCCAACGGCGCGATCCTCAACAACCTGCAGGTGCTGGGCACCGCGTACGACCTGTCCGGCGCGGCGCGGTTCCGGGACGGCGTGCTGCGCGGTCTGGACTACCTGTTCGGGCGCAACGCCCTCAACCGCTCCTACGTGACCGGTTACGGCGAGGTGTTCAGCCAGAACCAGCACAGCCGGATGTACGCCCACCAGATCGACCCGACCTCGCCGCATCCGCCGTCGGGCACGATCGCGGGTGGCCCGAACTCGGGCGCCGCCGCCACGGGAGATCCCCTCGCGGCGGACCTGGCCGGGTGTGCCGCGCAGCTCTGCTACGTCGACGACATCGGTTCGTGGTCGACCAACGAGATCACGATCAACTGGAACGCCCCGCTGTACTGGGTCGCCGCCTTCGTCGTCGGCCAGGCGGACGCTCTGCGGTGAGCTGAGCGCGCCCTCCCCGACGCACGAGGGGCGTCCGACGACCGCGCGGGGGTTTGGCTCATGCGCGAGGTGAGCGAGCCGATGTGCTGACTGACACGTACCTGCGCCTCGAGCGCGGGCCCCGGGGGAGAGGTCGTATGACCGTCATTGTGGACGCGATGCCGAGCGCGGCTGCGCCCAACCTCCCCGACTGGCATCGGATCATCGATGAGCTCGAGCAGCTGCTCGACTCCGATGCGCGCGCGTGCGCCGACCGGGCCGCGCTCGCCCTGGCGGGGGCGCCCGCCGACCCCGACGTCGAGATGCAGCTCTCCTACTTCGCCGCCCTCGCCCATCACCTGCTGGCCGAGGACGCGGCCGCGCTGAGCGCTGCGATGCGCGCGGAGGAGATCGCCCGCGCCCGCGGCGACCACGCCTGGCAGTCGCGCGCGCTGGTGTGCGGCGCGCTGGTCCACTACGACATCGGCGACCTCGAGGACGCGGTCGACCTGCTCGGCCGCGCCCTCGCACTGTGCCGCGAGGCGGACGACGGCGCCGGCACCGCCTCGGTCCTCAACAGCCTGGGCGCGGTCTACACGGACATGGTGCAGTTCGCCCCGCAGGCCGCCCAGGTGCTCGCCGAGGCGCGCCGCATCTGGGTCGCCACCGGCGAGCCCGACCTGGCGTCGATGGCCCTGACGAACCTCGCGAAGATGTACGTGGTGACGAGCGGTCGGCTGGAGGAGACGAACCCGCGTGGGGCGCTCGCGGCGGGACGGCACGCGCTGGTCATCGCCCGGCAGGCCGTGGCGGAGGCCGACGCGGTGGGGCTGGGGCGGACGTGCATCGACGCGCGGCTCGTCGTCGTCGGCGCCCTCATGGTCGGGACCGACCGGGAGGCCACCCGCCAGGCCCTCGACTCGACGCGGTCGATGCTGGACCGCTTCCCGATGGTGCGCCAGGAGCTCGCGTACCGGGTCGTGCGCAGCCGATGGCTGGTCAACACGAGCCAGTTCGACGCCGCCGTCCTCGAGCTGTGCGACGGCCTCGACCTCTGCGACGGGCTGACCCGGCCGGGCGAGCGGATCGAGCTGCTGCGCCTGCTGGTCGAGGCGCACGAGGGCCGCGGCGAGACCTCGGCCGCGCTGTGCACGTTGCACGAGGTATTCGACTTCACCGTCTCCCGCGGCGAGGCCCTCGCCGAGCGACGCGCCATCCTGCTCAGCTCACGGATGGACCTCGAACGGGCCCAGCACGCCGCGGAGGCTGCGATCCTGCGGGCTGCCGCCCTCGAGCGGAACATCTCGCGCCTCGAGCACGAGTCCACCCACGACGCCCTGACCGGGATCGCCAACCGTCGATCCCTCGACACCGCCCTCGCGGCCTGGTCCGCCGCGCACCCCCGCCGCTTCGGGTGCGCGCTCATCGACATCGACCACTTCAAGCGGGTGAACGACCGGTGGTCGCACCAGGCGGGCGACCGGGTGCTGACCCGGCTCGCCTCGGTGCTGGACGAGGTGGTGCGCACGAGCGACTTCACCGCGCGCTACGGGGGCGAGGAGTTCGCCGTGCTGCTCGACGGGGTCGACGCCGCCACGGGCATGGAGGCGTGCGAGCGCATCCGGGCCGCCGTCGCGTCGTGCGGGTGGGACGATCTCATCCCCGGCGGCGTGATCACGATCAGCATCGGGCTGACGCTCCATGACGACGGCGACGGCGTGGACGCCCTGCTCGCCCGAGCGGACGCGGCCCTCTACCGGGCCAAGCGTGCGGGCCGGAACCGGGTCGAGCTCGGGCTCTGAGCGGCTGGCGCTCGCGCCGTTTCCGGCCGGTTCGGATTGAAGGCGCTCTGGCATCGGCTCACGAGGTCCTGGAAACGGCCCCGATCAAAAGCTCCGTCAGCTGACCCAGGTCGTCCAGGCACAGGTCTCCGGTGAGGTGCTTGAGGGCGGCGGTCATCGCGCCGGCGGCGCGGCCGGCAGCCAGGCCGGACTCGGCGTCCTCCACCACCAGGCAGGATCCCGGCGTGATCCCGAGGAGTGCGGCCGCCCGCAGGTAGCCCTCCGGATCGGGTTTGCTCTCCGTGATGTCCTCGGCCGTGACCAGCAGCGGAGCCGTGATGCCCGCGGCGCCGAGGCGCGCGTTGGCCAGGCGGAGGTCGGCGCTGGTGACGACAGCCCAGGGCAGGCCGAGCTGCCCGAGGACGACCAGCAGCTCGTGGGCCCCCGCTGCGGGGGTGACGTCGGATAGGTCGTCGTACTGCAGCTCGAGCTGGCGGGCCGCCGCGACAGCGACGGCCGAGTCGTCCAGGTTCGGCAGGAGCCGCCGCACCGTGCGGTCCGAGGTGCAGCCCGGGGCGATCGCGAGGGCAGCGGCCGGTTCGACCCCGTACTCGCCCGCCCAGGTGATCCAGGCGCGGTCCACCGCGGCGTCGGAGTCCACCAGGGTGCCGTCCATGTCCAGCAGCACCGCACGCACGTCTCTCAGCTCCACGACCACTCCTCGGTAGTATCCTCGTCACACGAGTATAAGGAGGATGATCTCGAGGATGGCACGTCGTCGACCGGAACGAGCACGGAACGCCCGCTGGAGCACCGCGGCCGACATGCTGGAGCTGGTGCGCCGCGAGCCCGGGATCACGCGAGCCGCCGCAGCCCGTCGACTGAACCTGAGCAGCGGATCAGCCACCGACGTCACCACCCGGCTGCGAAACCTGCGCCTGCTGGCCGAGATCGCCGCACCGGTGCAGGGACGCGGTCGTCCGAGCACAGTCCTGCATCCCGACCCGGCCGGCCCCCTGGTGCTGGCGGTCGAGCTGCGACACGAGGACTGGCGCTGCGCCGTGGCGACGCTCGACGGGAGTCTGCAGGAGCTCCGATCCGGTCGTCACGACAGCCGCGAACCCGAGGACGTGCTCACCAGCCTTCGGGGAGCGATCGACGACGCCAACCGCCGCCATCCCGGGCGGTTGCGGGCGGTGTCACTTGCCGTGGCCGGAACCGTCCGCGACGACCGTCTCGTGCAGGCCTCCACCCTCGGCTGGGGCGCTGTCGACCTCAGCGGGCTCACCGCCGGCACGGACCTGACATTCCTGCTGGGCAATGACGCCACGCTCGCCGGGGTGGCCGAAACCCGTTCGGGGGCCGCCACCGGAGCGCGGACCGCCCTGCACCTCACGGTCGAGGTCGGCATCGGGGGTGCACTGATTCTCGACGGACGTCCCCTCACCGGCGGCAGCGGCGCCGGAGGTGAGTACGGCCACGTCCCCTTCGGGGACCGGACCCTGCAGTGCCCCTGCGGGGCGAGAGGGTGCTGGGACCTCGAGGTCGACGGCCGGGCCCTGGCCCGTCACCTCCACGAGCCCTCGCCCGCCGACCCGCGTGCCTACGCCCACGAGATCCTTCGCCGCACCCGCCTCGACCCGCGAGCTGGCCGGGCGGTCGTCTCGGTCGTGACCGCGCTCGCCGCGGGGATCGCGGGCCTGACCAACGCCCACGACCCCGATGTCATCACCCTTGGCGGGCTCGCCGTGCCGCTGCGCGCCGCTGCGCCGGACGAGTTCGACGCCGCCTACACCCTCGGCTTGATGACGTTTCGGCGGAGTCAGCCGCCGCCGATCCTCGACGCCGCGTTTCGCGACGACGGTGCGCTCCTGGGCGCCGCGGCGGTGGGCGTCGACCACATCACCACCGACGCGGCTCTCGCCGACTGGGCAGAAACCCGAACAGAATGAAGGTCATGTCAGCCGAATCCGTTCAGGTGCGTCCTGCCACAACCGACGACCGCGACTGGCTGTGTGACCTGCACGAGCAGGCACACCGCGAGCTTGTGGAGCGGGCCTACGGCCCCTGGGAAGTCGAACAGCAGCGAGGCTTCTTCGGCCACCTGGTAGACGACCATGACGTATTCATTCTCAGCGACAGGGACAGCGATCGGAGGGTCGGCGCGGTCTACCTCGGTGACCGTGACGGTCAATTGTGGCTCGAGCTTCTCGAGGTCCTGCCCGAGCTCCAACGTCGCGGCTACGGCAGAATCGCGCTGCGCTGGGCCGTCACACGGGCCAGCGAGCACGGTGTCGCCACGCTACTGCAGGTCCATCGGCTCAATGAGGACGCGCGTCGGCTCTACCTGTCCGAGGGCTTTTCGGCAGCTGGCGAGACCGCGACACACCACCTGCTGCGCAAGGCTGCCGCCGTGCCGGGTGTGGCCGTCAGGGGCGCCGCACGTAGTACTCGGTGAACGCGCAGCAGCGGCCGTCGCGGTCAAACCGCAGGACGAAGCAGTTGTCGTACGTGCGCGCGATCGGCCCGTCGGGCTGTTCGCGGTACCGGGACGTGCCGGTCGCCACGACGGTGTCACCGTCGACTGCGACGGGGGCGTACTCGGCCCCGTAGGTGCCCGGTGCATCGCGGGTGGAACTGTCGCCCTCTCCCCGCCACGATGCGACGACGGCGTCCCTGCCGACGATCGGTTCGTCGGACGGGTGGTACCGGTAGAGGACATCGTCGCTGAACAGTGCCGCGATGTCGTCCGCGTCGTAGGACAGCCACGCGTCGACGTAGCGGTTGAGCCAGTCCTGAGCGTTCTCGCGATCCATCTGCCGAGCGTAGATGGATCGCGAGATAGCCGCCCACGAGTCGCTTGCCGCACCATGTCGGCCAGTGGCTACGGAACGGAATGCGGCCCCGCATTCCCAGAGGGAACGCAGGGCCGCTGCCGGTCATTACTCGTCGGGTTGCGGGCCTTACTGCACCGCGACGAAGGTCTTATCCGACAGGAGATCGGGGGAGACGACCAGGACGCCGTTCTGCCAGCCGTCCGCCGGCACCTCGATCATCTTGTTGCCCGTCACGGAGGCGCCCTCGTAGAGGGTGGTGAGCGAGTCGAACTGGGCGTCGGGCATGAAGAACGTAGATCCGCCAAGACCATCGATTGTGGTGCCCTCGGCGGTGACGAAGTCAACGTTCGCCCAAGCGGTTGCTCCCTGCGAGTCGGTGCCGTTGTAGGTGGCGGTGATGTTGATCACTAGCAGCGTCGAGCCGGCCTGGGGTGCCTGACCAATCGAGTCCGCGTCGGCAGTTGTGACCGAGTTGGTCGTCACGGTCCAGTCGCCGCCAATGATCGCCGAGCCGAGCAGCGCCGGGTTGTCGCGCGACGTGCCGACCGCATCGTCAACCGTTGCAGCTTCCGTTGCAGCTTCCGTTGCAGTGTCCGTTGCAGTGTCTTCGGCCGATTTCGCCGGGGCCTCGACACTAGTGTCCGTTGCGTCATTGACTGCGTTCGCGAAGGCGACGTTGACAATGATGCCGATGATCAGCGCAAGCACGCCGAGAATGATGCCCGCTATGGCGAGTCCCTTGCCTGCGCCAGACTTCTTGGCCTTGGTCAGGCCGACGGCAGCGAGGATCGCGCCGACGACCCCAGCACGATGCCGCCGACATTAATCACCGGAATGAAGGAGCCGAGCAAGCCAAGCAGCCCGAGAACAAAGCCAGCAGTAGCAAGCCCGTTGCTGGCCTTCGCGGGGGCTGGCTGTGGGGTAGGCGCGGGCTGCACCACTTGGGTGTCGGACATGGATCCTCCGTCTAGATGTTCGTTCGTCGCGATGGGCGCAATCAGGAATATCGTACTGGTTTCCCGATCATCAGGCGCCGGAATTCACTCGCCCGAAAGCGGTAGACAAAAGGGCGCAAATGCGATGGATCGTGTATTTGCGAGCGTCTTGTCCCTCAAACAACTCCAAACGCAGAGGGTGCGTGGTTTCCTTCCAGCAAGCCGGTGTCTGATAGCACGAGCCAGGCGCGATTCGTTCCGATTGAGTCGTATCGGCCTCTTGGGTATGGTTTTCGCCGAGTTCTGGCGAGATCGAGTCCGAAGAAATCTGGGCAATCTCTTGAAGTATTGAGCAGCGCTTGGCACACCGACTTCCCGTCACGACTCGACAGCGATACTGAGCAGCCCCGACCGCAAAGTGTTAGTCCGCGCACCCGCGCGTCGAACTTCCGATGCAGCGTGCATCGACTGCCAAAGGCGTCGGGCGTGCGACGGTCACCTCCGGAAGGTCAGGTGCGTCGTCCCGCTCGGCGCGGCCTCGGCCGTCACCTCGTAGCCCGACTCGAGGCCGCGCAGGTCGTCCCAGAGCCGGATGCCGCGGCCGAGAAGGATGGGCGTGATGGCGACGTGCAACTGGTCCACGAGCCCGGCCTGGAGGAACTCGCGCACGACGGTCGGGCCGCCGCCAACGCGCACGTCCAGGCCGCCTGCCACCTCGAGCGCGCGATCGAGCGCCTCGACGGGGGTTGCGCTGAGGAAATGGAACGTCGTGCCGCCCGCCATCTCGATCGACGGACGGGGAGTGTGGGTGAGCACGAACACCGGGACCTGGAACGGCGGCTCTTCGCCCCACCAGCCGCGCCAGTCCGGGTCGTCCGCGTGGGCATGCAGACCGAACATGCCGGCACCCATGATCTCTGCGCCGACCTGGGCGAAGTACGCCTCCGCGAACCTGTCATCGACACCGGTCGTGCCCTCTCCGGTCGTGTCGTGCAACACGCGGGCTCGGACGGTGCGGGTCGCGGCATAGGCGGCGACCAGGCGCATCCAGTCCTCGCTCATCGGATTCTCGGGGGTCTGGTCGGTCGTGGTCGCGAAACCGTCGAGCGAGATGTTCAGATCGACGCGCACGGACATGGGGGCTCCTCACGTGGTTGCGGACCGCTATTGAGACCCTGCCGATCACCCACAGTCTCGGCAACCTGGTCTCACAGGCTGTGCAGCGAGACCGGTTGGGGCGACGAGCCGCGCAGCCTGACGCTGGGGTGTTTGGACCCTGAAGGAGGGGTCGCTCCGTGACAAGACTCGAGGCATGAGCGCGGCCGCGGATTCTGCGTCCCGAGCAGCTGATCGATAGGACTCGAGGCAGGCGACTGCTGCATGCGTGGGCTAGTTCTTCGTTGGCGGGGGAGGCGACACCCACCGATAGCCCGGCAATCGGCGGAGGTCGAAAACGATGGCCGTCGCCGCGCAGCCGACCGCGACGCCCGCGCCGACGGCGCTGATCCAAGCGAAGACCGTGTTCGTCTGGCGCCCCTCGGCGGCGCGGCTAGCTCCGCGGATGCGGTCCGGGTTGCCGACGGGGTACTCCAGTGCGACGGCGTCGCCAACCTTCGTGTCGATCCTGAGGTCAAGCTGGTCGGCGCTCGCCTGGCCAGTCCGGACCGTGCCCATCGCTTCGTACTCCAGCTGGAAAAGGCGATAGCGGTGGCCGTCATCCCAGGACAAGACCGTTCCGGTGGTCTGCTCCATGGCGCCTTGGTAGGGCCGTTCCTGGAACCACATCATGGCCAGAGTGCCGGCCGCCAAAGCCGTGACGATGCCGGCGAACGCAGCACCGACCCAGAGCCTGGCGACGGTCACGCTCCCTCGTGCCCGGGTCTGCTCGTCGAGGTCGATCTTCATGTGGGCCCGGGACAGCGACATCAGGCCCGCACCCGCGATGAGGCTGAGCACGAACAACAGGTAGAGGACGACCACGACGACTCCGACGATCACACCGACCACGACGCCGGTCTCGACAGACCGGCCGAGGAGCGCGGCGATTCCCGCTCCGACTCCCGCACCAATGCCGAGGAGCATCAGCGCCGCTCCCATCAGCCGCGCCCGCGCACCCATCGAGCCGGTGTCCAGATCGGCGAAGAGGGCTCGTGGAAGATCGCGGATGGCCCACCGACCCACGGCCACGGGCCGGACGTGCGCGTGCCGGCTGTCCGGGTCATCGCTCGCGGGCGTGCGCCTCACGCCCGGCCAGGCGTACCGCTCGGCGGCTGTGAGGCGACGGTGCTGGTCGCGGATCACCTCGCGGTAGGTCGCCTCGCCGATGACATCCCAGAGGGCGAACGCCAGATCGATCGCTCGGTCGTCGTCCCAGGCCCTTCCGGCGAAGACGACCGTCTGCCAGCGCGACCAGCCCGCATCATGCGGCAGGGAGTCAAGGCGCCCAGCGCGTTCTGTGGCGTCGCCGTCCACGTCAAGTGCCACGATCCGATCGACGAGGGCCGATCGGAGAGCAGGCCCCGGGGCGTCGAGGTTCGCCTGACGACTGTGCGCCAGAGCGCTGCACACCAGGGCGTCGGCGGGGATGGGGATCTGCCACGGCTGCCGGGGCTGGACCATCCGCACCGCCTGAGCGTATCCAGACCCTGGCTCCCGCTCGATCGATTCGGACACATATGTTCGTACGCGCACAAGCGGCGATCGCCCTAGGTCGTGGAGTGGTGTGCGGCACGATGTGGGCCATGAAGAGACCGGAGGATCGCCCGCTTCCCTTGGACGAGATCACCACCGAACTGCGTCGCCTCGGCAGCGTTCTTAGCGCACGACTTGCGGGCGTCGCGACTGTCGGGCACGAGCGCACCGAGGACACGGGCGTCGTCGAGGGCGCGGATATCGTGCCGGTAGCCGATGGCGCCGTACGTGTGTGGTGGATGCACTCGGCGGAGGACATCATTGTCGGTCTTGGCGATGCACCTGGATGGGAACTGCCGCGGACCGCGGAAAGCGTGGAGGTTCTGCGAGCGATCGCGGATGCGGCGGCGGTCGGCCGCGTTGAACTGGGCACGGGGCGTGGCACCACGACCTACCGCGTGCGGACGCCGGACGGCGTCGTTCGCGAGGACACGCACGAGGGGCCATTAGGAATAGTGCTGTCGATGCCCTGGAAGCCACGGTTGGTCTGGGCGACTGCCGCGCCCTACAGGCCGAGTTCAACCGCAGAATAGCGACTGCGAGGGGGCGATTCATTTCCCTGGCAAAGGCCGCTCGCGTGCCGTGGAAGTTGACCAGGAGGCATACGGTCTCATCGCCTGGACGGCTTGCGGGCAGCCGGCTCAGGCCGATTCTTGTCCTAGGACGAGGTGCATCGTGACTGATCCCCCGACTCGGCCGACGACCCGGAAGTAATGTCGCTCGTAGAGGGCGCGCGCGACGTCATTGCCGTCGTCCACGCTCAGGGACAACGCCGAGTGGCCGGCCGTCCGCGCGCGGTCGATGCATTCGCGGAGCAGCGCCGTGCCCACGCCGTTTCCCGTCCGGCCGGGGAGCACCGCCATGCTGAGCTCCGGGACGTCGCGGGCGATGAAGCCGTAGCCGGGCTCGTCGTCGGGAAAAAGACGCCACCAGATCGCCCCGAGCGGCGCGCCGTCGTCGGCAAGTGCCACCAAGCCGAAGTCCGTCTTGCGCTTCCAGCCGGTCACGTAGTGGTTGAGCTCGGGCTCTGCCATGACCTGCTCGCGGGTCATGCGGATCTCCCCGGTCCAATTGACGGCCTCGACCACCAGGCTCGCCAGCAGCTCGGAGTCTTCGGCCACGGCCGTTCGCAGGTGCATGCGCGAAGCGTCTATCTCAAGCCGGACCAACGCAAACAGAATTCCGCGCTAGCTCGCTGGGTCGTACCCGAACTCGCGGAGCTCCTGCGAGCAACGGCAGGCGTCCGCGATCTTCCTCGCCCAGGCGATCGCGTCCTCGCGCGTCGGCAGCTCCAGCACGGTGAACCCGCCCGTGAGCTCGGAACCTGGATAGATCTCCGTGGCCACCGACCCGTCGGCAGAGACGAGAACGGGGTCGACGTTCTCCTCGATCCCGCCGCCAAACACATAGACGCCGGCGGCCTTGGCCTCCTCGATCACGGCGTGGGATTCGGCGACCACGATCGGGAACTCCTCAGCCGTGAGCACCATGGCATCGCTCGGGAACGAGATCAGGAACTTCGTCATGCTGCGATAGTGCCGCCGCAGGGCCGCGGACGGCAACGGGTCCTGCGATCCGTGGGACTCACTTCAGGCGGAGGAGCCCCTCGCGGAACTGGTCGGCGGGATGCCAGTACGGAAGCCGCAAGTGCGTGCCGAAGCCGCCGAACACGGACGACGTCGGACCGGGCACGACCCGCACGCCCTGTCGGCGTCCGCGCTCGGCGAGGGCGACGGCGTCGGTCCCGGTGTCGACCCACAGGCCCGTCCCGCCGCTCGGCGGGGTCCAGGTCCAGTGTGGCTTCACTTCCGCAAGGACGCCGCTGGCCCGGTCGAGGGCAGCGGTGAGCTGGGCGTGACGCAGGTCGAGCGCCTCGTCGTCGCGGGCCAGCAGCCGGGCCGTGACGAGCTGGTCCAGCACCGGGCCGGCGATGTCGACAGCCTTGCGGGCCTCGGTGAGCCGGGCGATGGCGCTGCGCGACCCGCGGATCCAGCCGACCCGCAGCCCGCCCCAGAGCAGCTTCGAGGCCGTCCCGACGGTGAGCACGGGGCCGCCGGGAAGCAGGGAGCCCCAGAGCGGCCTCGAGGTGCTCCGATCGAGCAGCACGTCCGCCGTGCACGAGTCCTCGACGGTCAGCAGGTTGTGGTGCCGTACCAGCTCAGCCAGCCGGAGCCGGTCGGCGCGCGGCATGCTGACCCCGGTCGGGTTGTGCGCAGAGGGCTGTACGTACAGCAGTCGCGGGCGCCTGCTCTCCAGCAACCGGGCAAGGTGCGCGACGTCGAGCCCCGTCGGCGCCATCGGAACGGGCAGGAGCTGGGCACCGCAGGCCCGGAAGGCCTCGAGCGCCCCGCGATACGTCGGATCCTCGACCACGACCTCGTCACCCGAGGAGACGAAGGTGTGGGCGATGAGCCAGACGGCCTGCTGCGCACCGCCGGTCACGAGGACCTCGCCGGGATCGGTCGGCCAGCCATCCCGGGTGTACCGAGCGGCGATCGCCTCGCGCAGCACGGGGAGCCCCGCCGGGTAGTAGCCGTCCCCGGCGACGAGCTCGCCGAGGTCCTCCGCCCGCAGGGAGGCGAGCGTCTCGGCGACCATGGCGAGCCCGGGGAGCGCGCCGCTGGTGAGGTCGATGGAGAGGTTCTGGTGACCGGCGTGCGAGGCCAGGCGCCCCTCGGTCGTGTTGCTCGATCCCAGCAGTCCCGTTCCGGGTCGGCTGCGCACGCGGGAGCCCGATCCGTGCCGGGTCGCCACGAGGTCCTCGGCGCCGAGCAGGTCGTAGGCCTCCGCGACGGTGACCCGGGACACCCCGAGGGCTTCGGCCAGCGCCCGCTGCGAGGGCAGGATCGCCCCGTCGCGCAGCGCGCTCGCGTTGATGAGCTCGCCGATCGCCATCGCCAGGGCGTCGGGGAGCGTGCGGGCGGTGTCCGACCAGTCGCCGAGCAGTCGGCACAGCATCGCGACCTCGACGCTTGTATCGACAGCTCGGGTGGACACGGTCTACTCCAGTGCGTGGGCGGTGGGGCTGCCTCAATGCTAGGTGGCGCCCCTCGGCAGGAGCGCGATCCACTTTCGCCGAACTGGCATAGGCAGCGGTTCGCAGCCACGCCCATCCTGGTGCCAGGACGCAGCGGTCATTGGGGACCGCGCTCCGAGAAGAGAGGCTGATTTCGATGGCGACAGTGGTGCTGTTGGGAACCTTCGACACCAAGGGCGAGGAGTACACCTGGCTGCGGGACCGGCTCCGCGAGCAGGGCTGCGAGACGCTCCTGATCGACGCCGGCGTGTTCTCTGACGGTCACGGCATCGCCGATGTGCTCCCCGAAGCGGTCGCCGCCGCCGCGGGCGAGGATCTCGAGGAGCTGCGTGCCGCGAAGGACCGTGGCGCGAGCATGGGCGTGATGGCCCGCGGCAGCGCGGTCCTGGTGAAGCGGCTGATCGACGAGGGCCGTGTCCACGGGTTTCTCGCCATCGGCGGCTCGGGAGGGTCCTCGGTCGCGGCGCAGGCGATGCAGGCCATGCCGGTCGGCGCCCCGAAGGTTCTCGTCTCGACGATGGCCTCCGGCGACGTGCGGCCCTACGTCGGGGTCACGGACGTGACCCTCATGTACTCCGTCGTCGACGTCGCCGGCATCAACTCGATCTCCCGCCGCGTGTTCGGCAACGCCGTCGCCGCGATCGCCGCGATGGCCAAGGCGTACGAGGCAGCGGCGGCGGAACCGGCCGCCGAGGAGAAGCCCCTCATCGGAGCGTCGATGTTCGGCCTGACCACCCCCGCGGTGGATGAGGCGCGGGCGCGCCTGACCGAGCTCGGCTACGAGGTCCTCGTCTTCCACGCCACGGGCGCGGGCGGCAAGGCGATGGAGGCCCTCGCCGAGGCGGGCTTCCTCAAGGGGATCCTCGACCTGACCACCACCGAGCTGGCGGACGACCTCGTCGGCGGCGTCCTCACCGCCGGACCGCACCGGCTCGAGGCCGCGGGCCGGATGGGCCTTCCGCAGGTCGTCAGCGTCGGCGCGCTCGACATGGTGAACTTCGGGCCGAAGGAGTCGATCCCCGCGAGCTTCGACGGGCGACGCTTCCTGGTGCACAACCCCACCGTCACCCTCATGCGGACGACCGAAGCGGAGATGGCCACGCTCGGGAAGTCCATCGCTACCAAGCTCGCCGCCGCGACCGGACCGGTCGCCGTGTTCCTCCCGCTCCAGGGTGTCTCGGGCATCGACGTCGCCGGCGGGCCTTTCGAGGACGCGGTGGCCGACGCGACCCTGTTCACGACGATCCATGAGGGCCTCGACGGCACCGGCATCCCGGTCATCGACCTCGACTGCCGGATCAACGACCCCGGCTTCGGCCTCGCCGCGGCGGACGCCCTGCACGCACTCATCACCGGCACGACCACGACAGAGAAGGAATGACCATGGACAGGACCACAGCACTCGCCCGACTGCGCGCGACCGTTGCAGCAGGACGGCCGATCGTTGGCGGAGGCGCGGGAACCGGGCTCTCCGCAAAGTCGGCCGAGGCGGGCGGGATCGACCTGCTCATCATCTACAACTCCGGCCGATACCGGATGGCGGGCCGCGGCTCGCTCGCCGGGCTCCTGGCCTACGGCGACGCGAACGCGATCGTGATGGAGATGGGCAACGAGGTTCTCCCCGTCGTCAAGGACACGCCGGTCATCGCGGGCGTCAACGGCACGGACCCGTTCCGCCTCATGGGGCCGTTCCTCGACGACCTCAAGCGTGCGGGCTTCGCCGGGGTGCAGAACTTCCCGACCGTCGGCCTCATCGACGGGGTGTTCCGGGCCAACCTCGAGGAGACCGGCATGAGCTTCGGCCTTGAGATCGACATGATCGCCGCCGCCCACGAGCGTGACCTGCTCACGACGCCGTACGCCTTCGACACGGACCAGGCCACGGCCATGGCCAAGGCCGGCGCCGACGTGCTGGTCCCGCACATGGGCCTGACGACGAGCGGCACCATCGGCGCGCAGACGGCGATCACGCTGGAAGAGGCGGCCATCAAGGTGCAGGAGCTGCACGACGCGGCCAAGCGCGTGAACCCGGACATCCTCGTGCTCTGCCACGGCGGACCCATCGCGCAGCCCGAAGACGCGCAGTACATCCTCGACCACACCGAGGGGATCGTCGGCTTCTACGGCGCCTCGTCGATGGAGCGGCTGCCCACCGAGCTGGCGATCAAGGCCCAGGCCGCCCGCTTCAAGGCGCTCACCCTCTGACCACCCCTCACCGCGGTCAGAGAACCTCCCGACGCGCGGGGCGGGCGATGCCTGGCCCCACGGCCTAGCCCCGCGCGTCCTGGCCCGTCCGCCGCAACGTCGCGACGGCGCAATACCCGCGCGCGTCCGCGCGCTGGACGAAAGACCCCGTGATCCTTCAGAGAGGCCTCAGTCATGTCCGCTACCACCGTCGAACCCGCGACAAAGCAGTTCAAGGAGACGATCCCGCTCTGGCTGGCGATCGGCACCACCGTCCTGGTCTCCGTGCCGTTCTCCCTCTGGTTCGGCACGTGGAACTTCGCGGTCTGGGTCTCGTTCATCGTCTGGGCGGAGTACTTCACGCTCGGCGCGAAGCCGTCGGCGATCAAGATCATCATGCCGAGCTTCACCTACTCCGCCCTCGTCACCGGGTTGATCCTGGCCGCGATCCCGTACCTCGACTTCCTGCCGAGCCTCGTGACCGACGGCGACCTCGCCGTCATGCTCGCGCTCTTCGTCGGGATGTCCGCCGTCGTCTACTCGATGAAGTGGTTCCCGGTGCTGCAGGAGGGATCCCTGCCGTTCTTCAACGGGATCTCGATGGTCCTGGCGGTCTACTTCTCCGGCAGCTTCCCGCAGGTCGTCACGGGCGGGGCTGCGCCGCTCTGGGCGGCCGTCTGGGCCGTCGCGATGGGCGCGTTCGGCGTGCTCCTGGCGCTCTTCAACATCTGGTTCACCTTCCCGCGCGAGGTGAAGTGAGCTAGCCGAGCCGAGGACGCCCGCACCGGCACGGTCGGAGCGGGCGTCTTCCCCGGGTTCTTCGTCAGGGAGTGAGCGGCTCCGACAGCGCCGTGCGCAGCAGGTCCACGTCTCCGGAGACCTCGACGTCCGACCGGTCCAGCGACGCGCGGCCCCACAGGATGAGGGCGAGGACCTCCGCCGGAGCCCGCAGCTGCGCGACGGCCGGACCGGCGACGGCGGCATCGAGCAGCCAGGTGCGCCCGACGTCGGACGCGGTGAGCTCGATGGTCGATGGCAGCGGCAGCATCCGGCCCAGCCGCACCTGACGCGGCTGCATCACGGTCACGACCTCGTCGACGACGTCCGCCCACACCGCGGCAGGCACCTCGAGCCCGCGGCCCCCGGCGGTGCGCAGATCCCAGAGGTGCACGAGCGTCTCGTGCAGCTGCCGGCGCCGCCAGAACGATGCCGGACCCTGGCCGACCAGCGTCGACCCGACCGTGTCCGGGCCCAGCTCGGTCAGCGTGTCCCGGAGCTCGCGGGCGCACTCGCGGTAGAGGTCCGTCTGCACGAAGGGGCCCCGTCCGAGACGCGTCGCGTCGGTGCTCCGAGCCTGCGCCGCGGCCCAGTGGTGGATCTTCGCGAGGTGCACGACGAGGTCGTCCACCTGCCAGGTCCCGCACCACGGCACGGGCGTAGCGGGGTCGACCTCGTTGATCGTCGCCAGGAACTCGTCCTGGGCGTCGATGAGCAGGGCGAGATGGTCGAGCGGGCTCGTCGGCATGCGCCGATCATTGCTCAGCCAGGGGAGTTCCGGCAGTGCTTGGCTGGTCGGTTGTCGATGTCGACCGCGTGCCGCGCCTACAGGTTCTCCGCGATCCGCTTGATCGTCTCCAGGCGTTGCTCCCACTGGGCGCCGATGCGCTCAAGGCTGCGTGCCGTGGCACTGAGCTGAGAGCCGAGCACCCGGAAGCGCAGCTCGCGGCCGACCCGCACGGACTCGACGAGCCCGACCTCCTGCAGCACCGCGAGGTGCTTGGCGATGGCCTGGCGGGTGACCGGCAGCCGCCCGGCGAGGGCCGACGCCGACGCGTCGCCCTCGCCGAGGGCCGCCAGGATGCCCCACCGGGTCTCGTCGCCGAGTGCGGCGAACACCGGAACGAGAGTGCTCGCGGTCACGAGCCACCCTCGAGGTAGGCGACCAGCTCGTCGAGCTCCGCATCCCAGCCGGTGCGGTTGCTCTCCATGCTGGCGGCCGGGTCGGCCAGGGTGCCGAAGCCCGACTCGACCACGGTGAGCTGGGTGCCGCCGTCGATCGGTTCGAGGGTGAAGCGGAATACGGTGGAGTGATCCGGGTCGACCTGCTCCGAGTCGACCGCGCGGGCGTTGTCGTTGCTCCACCGGTAGGCGATCGTCCGGAGCGTGTCGAGCTCCTCGATCAGCACCGGGAAGTCGCCGTAGCCCTCGAAGGAGAAGACGCCGCGAGCGCCGACGGCCACCTCGTCGAGCACCGCCGTCTGGCCGAACCACGCGGCGATGTGTTCGGCCTCGGTGATCGCGGACCAGACCTTCTCGAGGGGTGCCGCGATGGTGATCGTGCGGGTGACGGTGAGCTCGCGGCTGTCGACGACGGCGGGTCGGGGTCCAGTCATGGTCATGGGTCTCTTCCTCTCGGTCGGTTAGTGCAACCACAGAGTTGCACAACGACAGAGTCGCACAACCGGTCGACGACCGCAACCCCCGAGTTGCACATCCTGAATCCGGCGCCGCCCAGAATGTCGCAGGTCGCCGGTTGCTGCCGGTGAGGGGTCGACCTACGCTCGATCTGCCAGGTCAAATACAAGGGGGTATCGGCAATGCGCACCTATGTCGTGACCGGATCCGCCTCAGGTATTGGAAAAACAACTGTCGAATTGTTGACCAGTCGTGGTCATCGGGTCATCGGCGTCGATCTCAGGGAGGCGGACATCACAGCCGACCTCACGACCGCCGTCGGGCGCGCGGCATTGGTCGACGACGTAGCGGATCGCGGCGATGGGCGAATTGACGGCGTCGTCGCGTGCGCCGGTCTGGCGGCCCCGATCCCAGCCACGGTCGGCGTCAACTTCTTCGGCATGGTCTCCACCCTCGAGGGGCTGCGACCCCTGCTCGCGAAGGCGCCCGCCCCGCGGGCCGTCGGGATCTCCTCGATGGCGAGCCTGATGCCGTCCGACGACGCACTGGTGGCGGCAATGGCGGGCAACGACGAGCCCGGCGCCCTGGCGCGCGCCGCGATCCTGGCCGAGTCCCCGGAGACCGGGGGGCTCATCTACGGCTCGACGAAGAAGGCGTTCTCGCAGTGGATTCGTCGCACCGCACCCTCGCCCGCGTGGGCCGGCGCGGGGATCCCGCTGAACGCTGTCGCGCCGGGAATCGTCCTCACCCCGATGACCGCGCCGATGCTCGAGACCGAGGAGGCTCGCGAGCAGATGCGCGGGGTCGTCCCGATGCCGCTCAACGGCTTCGAGGATCCCATCGTGATCGCCTACCTCCTGGCCTGGTTGGTCAGCGAGGAGAACACGCACCTGTGCGGTCAGGTGATCTTCATCGACGGCGGGAGCGACGTGGTGATCCGGGGCGACTCGACCTGGTGACGGTGTCCCGCGGCGGGGCGCTGCTACGGGGCGACGTGCCCTGAGCGTGCGAGGTCCCGGGTCTCGGTCGCGTCGCGGGCAGATCCCGCGAGCGCGCGTCCGTTCCACGCCAGGGCGGACCAGCCGTCTTGCGGGCTCCCTTCGAGGACGACGACGCCCGTGTTGGCCAGGGAGTTGGTGGCCGCGAAGTCCGGCGTGACGTTGCGCGCCCGCGCCGCCACCCAGGTCCGGATGACCGTGCCATGGCTGACGACGACGGCGGTCCCCGCGCCCGAGCCGGCGATCTCCCCGATCACGCCGTCGTACCGGGCGAAGACCTCGGCGCCCGACTCGGCACCGGGGAGGCGGACCTCGACGTCGCCCGCGCTCCAGGCGTACGCCGCGTCACGGAACTGCCGGACGGAGGCCGCGTCCCCGCGCATCTCGATCGTGCCGGCCCGCACCTCGCGCAGCGCGCCGCGGACACGGACCTCCAGCCCACGGGACGCCGCGAGCGGTGCGGCGGTCTGCTGCGTGCGCACCAGCGTCGAGGCGTAGAGCACGTCGATGAGCTCGGCCTCGAGCGTGGCGGGCAATGCGGCGGCCTGCACGCGGCCCAGGTCGGTCAGCCCGGCCCCGGGCTCATCGGTATCGAGCCGCCCGTCAATGTTGGGGGCGGTCTGGCCGTGGCGGACGAGAATAAGGCGCATGCGTCCTATTCTCACACATTCCGGGTAGTGGGAGATTGTGAGCCCGCCAAATTCTCGCCGTAAAACCGTCCGCGCGGGCCGATAATTGCATTCTCCTGACGGCGGCTTCCCGTCGGCGCGCATGGTGACCGGTTCGTGACGAGAGGTAGTGCGACATGGCTTTTGTGGAGGCAGGGTGGCAACGCCGTGACGACGACCCCGAGGGTGTCACGAGGTGGTCGGACGGGCACCGGTGGACCGCGCGCATCACCGGGGGTGCGGCAGCCACCGCGCTCGCCGCCGCCAAGCTGTCGATCGCGGGGCAGCGGTACCCGGAGCTCGCAGACCTCAGACGGGTCGAGGCGCTCGAGGAGCGCGTGCGAGAGATCGGGAACTCCGGCGTGGAACCGGGCCTGCAGAGCGCTCCGGCCCCGGTGAACCGGTGGGCGGCCTCCGTGGGTCAGGCTGCCCGCACGACGAACGGTCTCGCGATCGCCTCGTTGATCACGGCGCTGATCGGAGCAGCCCCCCTTGCTGTGATCTTCGGCCACATGGCCAACTCGCAGATCAAGACCTCGGGTGCGGACGGCTCTGGCATGGCGGCGGTGGGTCTGGTCCTGGGCTACGTCGAGCTCGCGTTCCTGCCCGTGATGCTCCTGGTGCAGGCGACGTCCATGTGACGTGTCGGTGCCCTCCGTACAAGGCGCTCGTCTGCCAGGTGCACCCGTGGATCGACTCGGTCGAACCTCGCGTCGCCGACCTCGGCTGGCTGAGTGCGCTGGTCAGCGCGTTGAGGAGGAGTAGGTGACGTGGGGCGCCGGGACGTTCGCCCCCTTGAGCAGGAGCCACAGGCCGATGGCGAGCTCGAAGGGTACGTAGAGCGCGTACAGCGCCAAGCTGGGCTCGAGGTCGCGGTTCCAGACGAGCAGCACGGTGGCGAGCAGGACCGGGACGACCGCCACCAGGCCCCATAGGGAGAGCGGCCGCGGGACGAGCTGCGATCGGAACAGCATCGAGTACCACAAGACGGCGCCGACGCAGAAGAACAACATGTCGATGTCGCCGGCGTGCTGGCTGAATCCCAGGGAAAGCGCGCCCACCGGTCCGAAGGTCGAGGCGGGGTCACCCGCCTGCACGTCCCCGCTGAGCGTGAGCAAGGCGTACAGGCCGAGGGTCTTGACCGAGAGCATCACAGCCTCGGCCATCCACATCCCGAACGCGACGAGCGCGACGGCCCGGTTCTGATCTCGCAGGACGACGTAGAGGAGCGACGTCATCGCGATGATGCCGATGCTCGTGAGCAGGAACAGCAGAATGCTGGCCCGCGTCTGGGTGAGATTGTTCGAGATGTTGTCCATCACCTCGAAGATGCTCCCGCTCAGGATCGGCCGGGAGAGCAGCCCGGCAGTGAGGCTGGTGACGAACTGAAAGATGAATGCGGCCCCGAGGTATCGGGGGTAAAGAGCGTTCGATTCCGCCGACATGGCCCTCATCTCCTCAACAGATCGCCGATCCGCCCAAGCCGTCCCCTCTCTGACCCTCGCCGAGGGCGGAGGCAACCGGGTAGGGCCCTTGGACCTCCGTCCCAGCGGACAGGTCCGACGCACCTGTCTTGGATCGGTAGTCTCTGCCCCATCCCGCACGTGCCACATGGCATCGCGGCGGGTCTGTGGACGTGGTCTTTCGACACCAAGAGGTGGCTGGCATGGCGATCAAGGTTCTGCCTGACCGTGGCACGCGAGTTCGGCTGACGAGCGGGTCCGCGGCCTGCGTCGCGCCGCCGTCCCGATCGGGGGTCGAGCGATGAGCGTCGCCGTGGTGGCAGTCTTCCTCGGCGTGGCGGTGCTGCTGTTGATCAACTCGAACAAGGTGCAGCTCGGTGTGGCGTTGGTGTGCGTGGTCTTCGGGCTCGTGCTGGGCGCGACGCCTGCGGGCCCCCTGCTCAACACGACCCTCACGAACGTCGGGGATTGGGTGTGGACGCAGGTCACGTCGCTGTGACCACCCACCACCAGGCGCGGTGGTCGACCGGCGATCGGCCGTCGCCGAGCGCTGTGGTGGCGTGAGCCGCCGGGCCGGGGTCCGGCTCGGCAAGGGCTCCCCGCTCCGACTGAATGCTCCGAAGGTGTCGATGTCGACCTTCATCGGGGTGTGGCTGATGGGGCGGGTCGCCGCCGGGGTGGGCTACGTGATTCGGCACCGGGCCCTGACTGGGCTCGTGCTTCTCGTCGTCGTGATGTGGCGGATCCCGTCGGTCCGGGTCGTGGTCGGGGTTCTCGCGCTCGTGGGCGCCGCAGCGTTGGTGGTCTGGCGCGTCCGGTGGCCGGAGGCCTTCGCTCGAGGAGTGCCCCAGCGGGCTCACGGGGCCTGGCGGGCTGCCCGGATCTATCGCAGCCGCTGGTCGGACGCGATGCTCGCCGGTCGGCTCTCGGTCCAGCACGACGGGGCGCACTACCTGCCCCGGCTGGATCGGGTCCGCGTCGCCGGTGACGTCGACCTGGTGAACGTGCGCATGCTGCCCGGGCAGACAGCCGAGCTCTGGACCGCGGCGTCTGACGGCTTGGCCCAGACGTTCGGCGTCGTCGGCTGCCGGGTGCGCACCGTGCCGGGGCGCCCGCACGACCTGATCCTGTGGATGCTGGTCCGCGACCCCTTGGTCGAGGAGGTGGTCCCGTTCGACCTGTCCGACGACGGCGACCTGAGCGCGCTCCCGGTCGCCCTTGGTGAGGACGGCTCGATCTCCCGGCTCCGGCTGCTGGGTGGCCATGTGCTCATCGTCGGTGCGACCGGCTCTGGCAAGGGCTCGGTGATCTGGTCGATCCTGGCTGCGCTCGCTCCGGCCATCGGCTCCGGGCTCGTGCGGGTGGTCGCGCTCGACCCCAAGGGCGGGGTGGAGCTCGCGCTCGGGCGGCAGCTGCTCTCGCGTTTCGTCTACGGCGACCCCGGCTCGGGGTATGCGTACGAAGCCGAGTTCGCCCAGGTCCTGGAGGAGCAGGTCGAGGTCATGCGCCGCCGGCAGCGGGTCCTTCGCGGGGTCGCCCGCCTGCACACCCCCACCAGCGCCGAGCCCCTGATCGTCGTGGTGATCGACGAGCTCGCGAGCCTGACCTCGTACCTCGTCGACAAGGACGCCAAGCGGCGGATCGCGGCCGCACTGGCGCTGCTGCTCTCCCAGGGGCGCGCCGCCGGCGTCTCGGTGATCGGTTCGGTGCAAGACCCTCGGGAGATCGCGGACCTGCGGGACCTGTTCACCACCCGCGTCGGCCTGCGGATGACCGATGCAGCGCAGGTCGCGCTGGTCTTCGGGCCCGGCGCCCACGATCGTGGGGTCCGCTGCGAGCAGATCCCCGAGAACCTCCCCGGCGTCGGCTACGTCGCGCTTGAGGGCGTCCGTGAACCCGTCCGCGTCAGGTTCACCCACGTGCAGGACACCGATCTCGTGCTCCTCGCGGACCGTGCCAACCGCTTCTCCGCGGGGCGACCCCCGCCGCCGAGCTGGACCGTGACGGGCTGATCGCCACTGCACCGCGACCTACGGCGCGAAGGCCAGCCACTCGCGGATGACGGCGGAGAGCTCCTCTCGACGCGCAGCGATCTCGGTGGTCCCCCCGACGAGGAGGCTCGCCCGGATGTCCGAGTGCCAGGTCAGGATGCCCAGGGGGTCACCCGTGAATGCGGTCGCCGCGCCCGCGTGCTCGGCCGTCGTCGTGTCCTGGTGCAGCACGAGCCGAATCGCGCCGGCGCGACCGATGTTGATGGTGGCGCGATCGACGCCGTCGACCACGAAGCTCGGGGAGTTCCACTTGAGGTGCTCGGTCACGTTCGGATGCGAAGCGAGCACGATCGCGCGCAGCGCATCGACCGCCGCGCGCGACTCGGCGCTCTGCGCCTCAAGAAAGTCGTCAACGGTGGTGAACGCGGTCGCCATCGAGCGAGCCTAGTGACGGGCGCCGCAGTCCGGTGGTCGCTCCGGCCGCTCACGCCGGCATTTCGCCACGTCAGCTGACTTCGATCACCTAGGTTGGGGCAGTGCTCATTCGCCGGTTCCGGTCGCCCGGCGCGCCTGTGGCGCGGCACGCGCGCACTCACGGCGAGCACACGGTCCGGCGAGGCCTGGCGCTCGGGCTGACGGCTGTGCTCGCCTTCGGGCTCAGCGCGTCGGGGTTCCTCGCGCTCCGCTTGGACGGCAACGTCGACCGGGTCGACATCACCGACCTTGTGGCCCAAGCATCGCCGAGTGTGACGCGCGAACCGGACCCGACAGACCCCAACCTCGGCGCACCGGTGAACCTTCTCCTGCTCGGCTC
The DNA here is from genome assembly GCF_045689905.1 of Pengzhenrongella phosphoraccumulans. Classification (NCBI taxonomy): domain Bacteria; kingdom Bacillati; phylum Actinomycetota; class Actinomycetes; order Micrococcales; genus Pengzhenrongella; species Pengzhenrongella phosphoraccumulans. Next base: position 2,416,234 of record NZ_CP144210.1, read on the forward strand.
CGACCAGCGAGATGGCGCCAATGCGTCCATCGGCGGTGCGAACTCCAGCCTCGCTTCGGACACCGCGATCGTGGCGCACATCTCCGCGGACCGCAGTCGCGTCGAGCTGGTCTCGATTCCTCGCGATTCCATGGTGCGCATCCCGTCGTGCACCGCGACGAACGGGTCGACGTCGAAGCCCCGGTCGAAGGCCATGTTCAACTCGGCTTTCTCGGTCGGGTGGGATCTCGGCGGCGACATGGCCTCCGCCGCCGCCTGCACCATGAGCACCGTTCAAGCCAACACCGGCCTGACGCTCGACCACGTCGCGATCGTCGACATGGTCGGGTTCCAGCACATGGTCGACGCGATCGGTGGCGTCGACCTGTGTATCGCGACCCCCATGGTCGACACGATGACCGGGCTGGATGTCGCTGCGGGGTATCAGCACTTCGACGGAGTCCGGGCGCTGCAGTTCGCCAGGGCTCGGCACGTCGTGGGAACCGATGGTTCGGACCTCACCCGGATCGGCAACCAGCAACGCCTGCTCTCCGCAGTGATGACTGCTGCGCTCGCCAAGAACGACGTGGGCAACGTCCCCGAACTCATCTCGTTCCTGTCCGCGGCGACGAGCTCGATGACGACCGACGCCGGTCTCACGCTCCAGACGATGGCCTCGCTCGCCTTCAACACCCGCAACGTCCGCAGCGGCGACATCACCTTCATGACAATCCCGAACGGTCCCGACCCCGCCGATAAGAACCGAGTCGTTTGGGCAGCCTCGTCCGACGGGATCTGGTCGAACATGGTGCAGGACCTGCCGATCGTCACCCCGGACGTGCCCGCCGTCCCGGCCACCCCGAGCACCACCGGACCCACCACCGCCGGACCCACCACCGCCGGACCCGCCTCCACGCCGGCGCCGACGTCAACCAAGACCGCCGGCCGGGAGCCGTTCACGGGCGCCGACACGACCGCCGTGTGCGAGTGACCGTCCCGCGAGGAGCGGCCGGATCGGTTGCTACGCGGGGTCCTCGATCACGGTCGTGTCGCTGGATCCCGTACCCGGGTCGTCCATGAGGCCCTTGCGTGCCCGGCGCTCGTGCAGCTGCCGTTCGGCTTGCGAGCCGGGCGTCGGCATCCGGCGGATGGCGTAGAACTGTTGACCCATCGCCCAGACGTTCGTCGTGGTCCAGTACAGCAGGACGCCGATCGGGAACTGGATGCCAGAGAAGGCAAACACGAGTGGCAGGACGTACAGCAGCACCTTCTGCTGCTGGGCTGCCGGGCCCTGGAGCGCGGACGCCGGCATGTTCTTCATGGTGAGCTGACGCTGGGTCAAGAACGTGGTCGCCGACATCGCCACGATGAGCGCGATCGTCACGATGCGGATGGCTGTCGGGTCGCCGTAGGACGCCGCGGTCATGAAGGTCGAGGAGAGCGGGGCCCCGAAGATCGTCGACTGCTCGGCCTGAGCCGCAACGAGCGGGGTGAGCGGGCCGATGGGCGCCTGGGTGCCGGCGGCGATGTTGTCGAGTGAGCTGAGCACCCGGAACAGCGCGAAGAAGATCGGCGACTGCGCGAGCAACGGCAGGCAGGAGGAGAACGGGTTGGTCCCGTGCTTCTTGTACAGGTCCATCGTTTCGCGGCTCATCGCCTCGCGAGAAGCCGGGTCGCTCTTACCCTTGTACTTCTTCTGGATCGCCTGCATCTCGGGTGCCAGCATCTGCATGCCGCGCGACGCCCGGATCTGCTTGAAGAACAGCGGGATCAGCAGGACGCGGATGACGATCACGAGCACCAGGATCGACAGGCCCCAGGCCAGGCCGGAGGCGGGGTTGAGCCCGACCCAGGTCAGCCCCGTGTGGGCCAGATACATGATCCAGGCGACTACCCATTCGATCGGGTAAAGAATCTTGAACAAGTCCATCGTGACGGTCCCTCTGGTCAGGCAGGCGGCACAGGCGCCCGCGAATGCTCGCGTGTGTGGGGGTGGGCGATGTTCATCAGCCCGGACGTTCGCCGTGACCTCATGGACCAGGTCATCGCTGCTCGACGCCGCCGGTGGGGCCGGCGTGGTCGTTCAGGGGGGCGGCGGCACGTTCTGCAAAGGCAGCCACCGCGTCGGTGGCGCGCCCGTCGGAATTCACGACGGAGCGGGGCTCACTTCACCCGCGTCCGCAGGGACCTAGGCCTGCGGAGGGGAGACGCCACGCGGCGTGCGCGGTGTGAACGGCAGGCACGCAATCGGGGAGGCCGACGGCCGCACGCGGACGCTTAACGCTGACCAACTCTGTGCGGTGGCGGCTTCACCCGCGAGCCTGCTGGTCGTTACCACGACCAGGGCGATCCCTACCGCGATCAGGAGCCAGGCGAAGTTGGTGGACGGGCCTTGTTCAAACCCGAAGGCTCCCGTTGCCGTAGCGACGGCCCCGGCGGCAAGAAGAAGGCGCGTAGATCTCCACCCCTGGAGGCCAGCGCTTCGTCCCATCCATGCACTGTACGCGGCCCGACCCGACCGTTCCTGCCGTCATGGGGCGGATTCGCGCGGCGGTGGTTCGGGCCGTCGGCCGGCGTTCGGGACCAGTGCGTACATGTACATGTCGCGGCGCCGGTCACCCACGGTTTGCCAGCTGCGCAGCAGTCCTTCGCGCTGGTACCCGACGCTCTCGGCCGTGCGCCAAGACGCCTCGTTCCACGGCTCGACGTACAGCTCGAGGCGGTGCACGCCCGGCAAGGTGAAACCCCAGTGGGAGATCGCCTGCAAGGCGTGCCGTGCAACTCCGCGGCCACGGTGGCGAGCGGCGACCCAGTAGCCGATGCTCACCCGTCCGCTCTCGATCGCGGAGAGCCACAGTCCGATCTGCCCCAGCGCCTCGTCGGTGGTCGCGTCCGCGACCGCGAAGGAGTAGCCGTCGCCGTCGGGCACGCGGGCATGCTGGCGATCGACGAACGCCTGGGCCGCCTCGGTGTCCGGCGTCGTGGGCACCGACGTGATCAGCGGAATCAGTGCGTCTGTCGACGCTTCCTGAATCATTGCCAGATCGCGGACTGTGAAGTCACGCAGCACAACAGGTCCGCTCTCAAGTCGCGGGAGGTGCTCGGGCATCGACACCTGGCCAGTCTGGCACCGCTCCGGCGGGGTTTCGGAGGCAATTTGTGATCGTGGGGGACGTGCGTGGGAATCAATGAAGTTGACGGGGGACAGTGCGGTGCCGTGCAATGAGTTTTCGTGTTGCTGGTTGCATCTGGTTGCATCTGTGGCGTCTCGACACGGACTTGCCCGGAGGAAGCGTCTCACCGTGCTGAGGGTCTCTCGGGGTCGCACGCAGAGCCAGCTTCTGCAGAAGACCGATCGAGTGGGTGCAGTTTCCGCATGAAGAATGTGACCGCGTCAGAAATTCGCAGGTCGATCGTTAATGGTTCGCGCCGTGAAGTGAGTGACATGGTCGTGCCCGCCGACCTCGAAGCCCTGGACTGGGAGGGTCTCGAATTTCTTGGTTGGCGTGATACCAAGGCGCCCCTTCGCGGGTACATCGTCTACCTCCTCGACGATGAGTTGGTCGGCATCATTCTGCGGGCCGCGGAGACCGCATCCTCACGGCGCAAGAGTGCAATGTGCCAGTTGTGCAGGGTGCCGCGCCCCAGCGATGAGGTGACTCTGTTCACCGCACGGCGGGCAGGCCACGCTGGCCGTGAGATGAACACGGTGGGTACGTATATCTGCGCCGATCTGACTTGCTCGGATCACGCCCGTGTCGTTCCGGCTCGTACGCCGCTTCGCCCCGATCCGCACCTCGTCATGGAGCAACACGTTGCCGGGCTGAACAACCGGACCAGGGCGTTCCTCGCGAGCGTGCTTCAAACGGTTCCGGCGTCGCCGTCGGCCTGTGCCACGTAAGGCGGGGTTGGGCGACCTGCACCCCTGAGAACCGCACTTGCAATAAGGGCGACCGCCGAGCCTCTGCGCTGGCAGGCTGCCCGCCATGGACACGTACCTGCAGACCGAACGTGTGACGCTGCGCCGCTTCCGCATCGACGACGCCGACCTGTTGACCGAGCTCGACAGCGATCCCGCGGTCATGCGCTACCTGTCCGGTGGCGAGCCGACCGCGCCGGAGTTCGTCCGAGAACTCGTCCTGCCGAGCATCCTCGCCGGCTACGACCGGTGGGCGGGCACCCGCGGGCTCTTCGCGGCGTACGAAAACGCGGGCGGCGCGTTCGTTGGATGGTTCTGCCTGCGTCCCGAGCGGGAGGGGCCGCTGGACGAGGTCGAGCTCGGGTACCGGCTGCGGCAGGCTGCATGGGGCCGCGGCTACGCCACGGAGGTGTCCGCGGCCTTGCTCACGATGGCGTTCACCGACCTCGACGTGCGCGTGGTGTGGGGCGCGACGATGGCGCTGAACCTCGCGTCGCAGCACGTGATGGAGAAGGTCGGGATGGCGGTCACGCAGGAACTGGCGACGCCCGAGGACATGATGGCGGTCGAGGGAGCTGAGCTCGGCGGCTACCGGTACGAGATCACCAAGGAGCAGTGGGAGCGGCGGCAGGCGCTTCACCCCTGAGCGCCACTCAGGTCGCGGATGACCCGGCACTTCGCGACAAAGGAACCGCAACCACGCCCGTCCGCGCGCCCCAACCCGGACATGACGAAGGGCCCGTCACCTGCATCGCAGCAGGTCACGGGCCCTTATCAACGCGGAGGATGGGGGATTCGAACCCCCGAGGGCTTTCACCCAACACGCTTTCCAAGCGTGCGCCATAGGCCACTAGGCGAATCCTCCCGGCCGGTCGAGGGTACAGGCTCGCGGCGGGACTTTGCACACCGCCCAGCGCGAGCAGCCGAGCATCGCGGTCACGAGGGGCTGGTCAGCTCGCGCCAGGCCCGTCCTTTTGCTGAATCGGCAACAGGAGTTGCCGCGGGCCCGGTCGATACCGCACAGTTCTGTCGGAGGTGGTCACCGTGACGGCTGCGGAGCACACGACGGACCCGCTCGGCGGGCAGCACGACCAAAAAGGGGACCACGCGAACCACGCGAACGCCCACGGTGAGGACGACTGGGACCGCGGCGCGCGCGCCGCGCACTCGGGCGAGACCGTCGTGGACGCCGAGTTCTGGGACGCCATGTACCGCTCGAGGACCGCGGCGTGGAGCGGCCGGCCGAACCCGCAGCTGGTCACCGAGGCGGCCGACCTCGTGCCGGGCAGCGCGCTGGAGGTGGGCTGCGGTGAGGGGGCCGACGCCGTCTGGCTCGCGCAGCGCGGCTGGCGGGTCACCGCGGTCGACATCTCGATGACCGCGTTGGGTCGCGCCCAGGATCACGCGGCTCAGGCGGGCCCGGACGTGGCGGGCCGGATCACGTGGCTCCAGGCGGACCTGGTCGGGGGATCGGCGCCGGACCTCGGCTCCTACGACCTCGTGACGGCGCAGTTCATGCACCTGCCCTCCGCGCAGCGCGTGGCCCTGCACGCACGGCTGGCCGCGGCGGTGGCGCCGGGCGGGACCCTGCTCGTCGTCGGCCACCACCCGAGCGACGCCCACGCGGGCGTCGGGAGGTGGTCGGACTCCGACCTGGGATTCACCGCCGCGCAGGTGGCGGACGTGCTGGACCCCTCGCTGTGGGACGTGGTGGCCGACGAGTCCCGTGGCCGCACGGTCGCCACTGCCGACGGCGACGACCACACCGTGCACGACGTCGTCCTGGTCGCGCGGCGCCTGGCCGGGCCTGGCTGGCAGTCCGGCGACGCGGTGCGCTGATCCGTCAGGCCGAGCGCGCGGACAGGGCCTTCACGAACGAGACCATCGCGGCCAGGATGCCGATCACGCTGCCGACGATCCCGACGCCCAGCAGGATGCGCGCGACGAGGGTCCAGTCGAACGTGCTCCCGCCGAAGTCGAACGGGAACACCAGCCAGATCTGCGCCATCGCCACCAGACCGACCGAGAGCGTGAGGACGTCGCCGAGCGCACGCAACCAGGGCGGATCCCGCAGGATGTACACCACGTTCGCGGCGAGGTTGACGATGATCGAGGCGTTGACCAGCCCGATCACCAGCTCGGTGTCGCTCGTGAGGAACGGCAGCGCATCCCAGCCCGGCCACACATCGGCCGCATAGAGCAGCACCGCGTTGATCCCGACCGACACGGTGTAGCCCAGACGACGGGCGGCAATGGTCGGGCGCGTGGGTGCAGTTGCTGTCATCTGGACCTCCCCGGTTTGGACCTCACCTCCCACGCTAGGCGGCCGCGGAGCCAGGTCTCAGGAGCACAAAGTCCCCCACACCCCTGGTGGCTTCGCGCGACGCAGGGGATTCGCGCGTGGGAACGCCCACCGCGCGGCCCAGGGTGCGCCACGATGGCCGGTGTGTCGCGGCACGCGAGCCGCGACCTCGTCGAGAGGACCCGCCCGCGATGACCACGACTCAGACGGGGCCGGCCACCGTCCGCCTCCGGACCCCGCGCCGGGACTGGCTGCCGCTTCTTCTCGCGGGTGTCCTCTGGCTTGCGCTGGCCGCCTGGTCCGGAATCTTCCTCGAACCTGTTGGCCCGGTGGCCGGGCTGCCCGTCTTCCAGCTCGTGCTCGGCGGCCTGCTCACCGCCGAGGCGGCCCTGCTGAGCACGTTCGGCGTCGATCTGACGCCTGAGGCCGCGATCGTGCGCAGCTTCCGTCGGCAGACCATCGCGTGGTCCGACCTGCAGGGGGTCGTGAGCACGCAGCGGTTCGGCGGCGCCTGGGTGATCCAGCTCGTCCCCGCCCAGGGCCGACCGATCACGCTCCGCGCAGGAACGTCGTGGTACGGGTTCGGGGTAGCCACCCATGTGCGGCAGTTCCACCACGTCGGCCAGTGGTGGCTCGCGCACCGCGGACCGGGCTGGCGACCCGCGAGCTAGGAGGTCGCCTCGGCCGCGAGCCGCGCGTCGAGCGCGGCGAGGTCCGCCACGAACCACACCTGGCGTCCGCGGTTGGACTCCCGGATGAAGTCCTGCAGCGCGGCGCTCGCCCGCCCGGGCACCTGGCCGACGACGACGACCCGCAGCCGGTAGTTGACCAGCGTCTGCAGGACCTCTCCGGCCACCCCGGTGCTGAGGTCGAAGAACCGCGGGTCGAGGCGATCCACCCCGATCACGACCAGCTCGGCGCGCGCCCCGAACGCGTCGCCGATCAGCTGCTCGCAATCACCCCTGCTCGCCAGCGGCTTCCCGGGAGCGCACTCCAGCACCCGCACGCCGTGCCGAAAGCCCATCTGATCGAGCACGATGGCGATCTGGGCGATCTCCTCGCGCCCGACCTGGCAGCAGCCGCCGATCAGCCGAGCCCCGAGGTCCACCCACGACTCGACGACGTCGGGGGAGAACCGTGGCGAGCCGACCCAGCGGCGCTCCGCGGCGAGCCACGTGCCGCCCGAGTTCGGGTACACGACCACGGGCTTGCCCGAGGCCTGTGCGGCGACCCGGACCGCGGCCGCGGCGCCGGCCGGGTCCGTGCAGTTCAGGCCGACCGCGATCACCGCGTCGACGTCGGCGGCCATGGCGAAGACGTCCGCGGCGTCCTCGCCGAGGCGGGTCCGTACCGAGCCGTCCGGGGCGGTGACGGTGGTCAGGGAGAGCCACGCGGGCACGCCGACGTCGGCCACCTCGAGCAGGAGCGCCTCCGCCTCGGCCGCGGCGGGGATCGTCTCGAGGGCCAGCAGGTCGGGGGAGGCCGCGAGCAGCGCCTCGATCCGGGGGCGGTGGAAGGCGCGCAGCTCCGCGACGGTGAGCCCGCCCTGCGGCCGGCCGGACCAGCCGGGGGCCGCGTACGCCCCGGTGTACTCCTGGCCGCCCGCGAGCACGGCGCCGTAGGGCCCGACCGACGCGGCGACCCATGCCTCGTCGGCGAGCCCGCAGCGCTGCGCCGCCGTCCGGGCCAGCTCGACCGACCGGCGCATCAGTGCCGCGGCCTCGTCCGGGCCGATGCCGTGCGCGGCGAAGCCCTCGAACGAGGTCTGGTAGCTCGCGGTGATCGCCACGCGCGCGCCGGCCTCGAAGTACGCGGCGTGCGCGCCGACGATCGCCTCGGGGTCGTCGCGCAGCAGCCGCGCGGACCACAGGGCGCCCGACAGGTCGGCACCGGCCCGCTCGAGCTCGTTCGACAGCCCGCCGTCGATCGGCACGGGTCCGCGCGCGATCGCCTGGGCCAGATCCATCCTCATGGAGGCGAAGTCTGCCGTACGACCGCAACCCAGCCCGGGGCTACTCCGCGTTCTGCCAGCGGTGCACGGTCCCGTCGGCGAGCACGAGCAGGCCCGTCGTGCCGTGCAGCGTGGGCAGCCAGTCGATGGCGCCCGCGCCGCGCGCAACCACGGCCGTGGCCCACACGTCCGCCCACATCAGCGACGGTCCGATGACGGTCGCGGAGACCACCTCGGTCACGGCGGCGCCGGTGTGCGGGTCGAAGATGTGCGCGCCCCGCGCGGCCAGGCCCGAGGTGGCGATGCCGCCGTCGTGCACGGGAACGGTGGCGATGGCGGCGCCGCGGTCGTTCGGGTCCTGGATGCCGATGATCCACGGGTCCGGCTCGTCGCCGGGTGTCACGAGGATGTCGCCGCCGGCGCCCACGGCCAGCGCGAGCGCGGGCACCTGCTCGAAGTGCCGCGCGGCGCGGGCCACGGCCCAGCTCTTGACCAGCACCGTCGGGTCGAACCGGCCGGGGTGGCCGGGCACGGCCCACGCGTCGACATAGCCGTCGGTGCGCTCGCGGGCGACCTCGCACAGGCGGTGCACCTCGCGCACGGCCGGGTCGCACTGCTCGAGGGTGAGCTCGCCGCGGCCCAGCCGGCTGATCTCGGAGTCGTCCTTGTAGGTGCTGAAGATCCGGTCCACCTCGCGCAGGTCGGCAAAGAGCTTCGCGGCGGCCTCGGCGGCCTCCGATCCCCGGGCCCCGGCGCCACGCACGTGCACGCTGATCGGCATGCCCATGATCTGCTCGACCCAGGCCCGATGGCGGTCGTGGTCGGCCCCGGCGGGCTCGATGACTCCCGCGCCGCCGGACGCCGTCACGGCGGTCACAGCTTCGCCTGGTCGAGCGCGCTCTGCAGCGACTGGAGATAGCCGGTGCTCGTGTACGTCGCCCCGGAGACCATCGCGATCTTCGCGGACTTCGCGGCGGTCGCCGACTGGTTGAGGACCGGCACGGCGTAGTTGCTGATCTGGCGGCTCTGGCCGTCGTTGCTCGGGAACGCGATCGCCTGGACGGCCGAGACCGCGCCGCCGCTGACGGTGATGCGCACCTGGACGTTGCCGTAGCGGGTCGAGGCGACGGCGCCGTCGTAGGTGACCGGAGCCGCTGCCGCTGCCGCGGCCGCCGCGTTGGCCGCTGCGGTCGCGGCCGCTGCGGCATCGGCAGCGGCCTTGGCGGCTGCGGCATCGGCAGCGGCGGTGGCCGCGCCGGCGTCAGCTGAGGCCTTGGCGGCGGCGGCGTCCGATGCTGCCGTGGCTGCTGCGGCGTCGGCGGAGGCCTTGGCGGCTGCCGCGTCCGCCGTGGCGGTCCCGCTCGAGGCGGCCGCCGACGTACCGGCCGCCGCGCCGATGGCGTTGGCGGACGCGATCCGGTTGAGGCTCGTGGGGAAGGAGAACAGGAGCACCAGACCCGTCAGGGTGGTGCCGATGGCGATGAGGATGCGGCGCATGGGTCGCGGCCTACCAATCAAATCGTTCGATGTGGAGCGAGTCGTCCGGAACTCCGGCGGCGCGCAGATCAGCGGTGACGGCATCCATCCACGGCCCGGTGCCGCACAGGTACACGTCGCAGTCGGCCAGGTCGGGGACGAGCAGCTTGATGGCCTTCGGGCCGGGCACGTGGCCCAGGTGCTGGGGGAGCCAGGACGTTCCGACCCGGGATCGCGGCCCGACGAGGTCGAGGAGCTTGACCCCGCCGCTGGCGACCAGGCGGTCGATGTCGGCCTGGAGCGGCTGGTTGTCGGCGCTGCTCGCCCGGCGGACGAATGTGGCCGGCCGGTACTTCGTCTTGCCGCTCGAGACGGCGTCCTGCAGGAGGGCGATCAGCGGGGTGATGCCCAGGCCGGAGCCGATGACGACCAGGCCGCGCTTGGTGGCCATGTCGGGGGTGAGCCGGCCGTAGGGGCCCTCGACCATGACCTTGGTGCCGGGTTTGATGGCCGCGAGCCGGGCGCCGTCGTCCCCGCGGACCGACAGGGTGATCCGCAGCGAGCCGGAGTTCGGGGCCGCCGAGAGCGACAGCGGGTGGCCGCGGGTCCAGCCGGCCCCGGTGCGGAACCGCCACACGAAGAACTGGCCGGCGGACACGGCCATCCGGGCCAGGCGCGGGCCGGTGACATAGAGGGAGATGACGCCGGGGGCCTCGGTCACGATGTGGCTGACCTTGAGCTGCTGCGCCAGCGTGGTGCGCAGCGGGGCCGCGACGCGGAAGATCAGGACGGCGGCGAGCGCGACGCCGTACAGGCCCCACCAGTACGCCGTGGCCATGGGGGAGGCGAGGAAGTCCTTGCCCGTCCACAGCTGGTGCGGCAGGGCGAGCCCGGCGCCGAGGTAGGCGTACAGGTGCAACAGGTGCCAGGACTCGTACTTCACGCGGCGTCGGGCGGCCTTGATGGACGTGGCGGCGATGAGCACGAAGAGTGCGGTGCCCGCGGTGGCGAGCAGCATGCCGGGCGCGGTCGTCACGAGCGACCACAGCTGGGCGAGGAAGCCGGTGCGAGCCAGGGACGCGTAGCCGATCGTGGTCGCGACGAGGTGCGCGAGCATGAGGTTCACGGACGTGAACCCGAGCAGCCGGTGCCAGCGGGTGATCTTGTCCTGGCCCAGGGACCGTTCGGCCCACGGGATGCGGGCCATCGCGAGCACCTGGAGCAGCAGCATGTTCGAGCTGACCAGCCCGAGCAGGCGACCGAAGGACGTCATGGCGGAGCCGAAGCCGCCCAGGAGATCCTGGACGGCTCCGTTGGAGATCCACAGAGCGACGACCACCAAGGTGGTCGCCCAGACGAATGCGCCGACGCCGTCGGCCCACCAGCGTCGTCGCACCGGTGCCCGCAAGCGGGTGATCCGGGCTCTGCCTACGGCTGCGACCGGGCGGTTGAGTGTCTTCGTGGGGGCCATGGCAGTAACTCTGGCGGCGGTGCCTGGGGTGACCCTGGCTGTTTCCTGTGCGTCGGCTTTGCATGCCGCGAGCGCGTCCGGTGCCCCCGGTGGCTGCGTTAGGGTTGGGGGGACCCCTCGTGCGGCGTCATCTCGCTGAACTCCCCCAGGGCCGGAAGGCAGCAAGGGTATGTGAGCTCTGACGGGTGTGCGGGGGGTCCTTTTCTTGCCCTCGTTCTTGCCCCCGGCCGGGTTCATGGCGGATCGCGCTAGCTGGTCGGCGGTGGCGGCGTGCGCATCGCGAGGCGCGTGAGCGACTGCGCCACCCCGGCCTCGCGCTTGAGCCGGCGCACCAACCGGTCGAGCGCGGCGGCGTCGGGCACGACGGCGTGCACCAGGTAGTCGTACGCGCCGGTCAGGTGCACCGCGTCGAGGATCTCGGGGAAGGCACCCGAGGCGCGGGACGCGGCGAAGTGCTCGTAGGTGACCTCGGGCTGCAGTCGCACGTCGATGAACACCTCGAGACCAGGGCGGATCCCGGGGTCCGCCAGGTCGCCGCCCGGACCCGTGAGGATCGTGAACCCGCGGATCCGGCCGGACTCCTGCAGGCGGCGTACCCGCGCGGCGGCCGCGTTCGCGGACAGGCCGACCCGCGCGCCGAGCTCGCGGAACGGCAACCGCGCATCTGCGGTCAGCTCACGGAGGATCTCGCTGTCGATCGGGTCCACGCCGCGATCATCGCACCGATGGCGGTGGTTCACGCGGGAGTTGCCCCCGCGGGATGCCCGGGACCGCGACAGTGACCGGGTGCCCACCTTCCGAACCCCGCTCGCTCGTGCTCGTGCTCGTGTTCGAGCCTGAGCTCGTGCCGGGCGCTGCGCTGCTCAGCGGGCTGGCGGCGGGCCTCGCCGTCGCGATGCCGCTCGGGGCGATCGGGGTGCTGCTGCTGCACGAGGGGATGACGCGCGGCGGGCGGTCCGCCGCCGCCGGGGCGGCCGGGGTCGCGGTGATCGACACCGCCTACGCGACGCTCGCGGTGCTCGGCGGGGCCGGGGTCTCGAGCGCGCTCGGGGGCCACGAGGTGGTGGTGCGTGCGGTCGGTGCCGCGGTGCTCGGAGCGGTGGCAGTCGCGGGGATCGTCCGCACGCTGCGCGCGGCGCCGGTCGGCGTCGGGCCGGGGGAGGCGCTCGGGGCGGCGCGGCCCGCGGCGACGTTCGTCCGCTTCGTCGCCCTCACCGCGGTCAACCCGCTGACGGCGCTCGCCTTCGTCGCGCTCGCGGCCGGCCTCGCGTCCCGGTGGCCGACGGCGACCGGTGCCGTCGCCTTCGTCGTCGGCGTCGGGCTCGCGTCCCTGACCTGGCAGCTCGCGCTCGCCGGGGCGGGGGGGCTGCTCGGCAGATGGGCGCGTGCCGGCGCGCGCCGGGGGGTAGGTGCGGGTGCGGGCGTGCAACGGGCGCTCGGGCTGCTCGGGTTCGGACTGGTCGCGCTCCTCGCGGGCATGCTCGCGGTCGGGTAGCGCCGGGCGCCGTCACCCCCTGGGCTGGTGGGCTCTCCCCCCAGGGGCCCGGTGGTGCGGGGAGCCCCCGGGCCCGGGGCCCGATGTGCCGGCACACTGACCTGGCCGACGCTGGAGGCATGATCCCGCGCACCTCGTCCGCTGACCGCCCGTTGAACCCCACGACCGTGCCGCGCCTGTGCGCGCGCGGCCTCGTCAAGCACTTCGGGCCGACGACGGCGCTCGCGGGCGTGGATGTCGACCTCGCCGACGGTGAGTCGATCGCCGTGATGGGGCCCTCGGGGTCCGGCAAGTCGACGCTGCTGCACTGCCTGGCCGGCATCCTGCCGCCCGATGCCGGCAGCGTGACGCTCCGCGGACGTGACGTGACCTCGCTCAGCGAGCGCGAACGGTCGCTGCTGCGCCGCGAGCACTTCGGGTTCGTGTTCCAGTTCGGTCAACTGCTCGCCGAGCTCCCGGCGGTCGAGAACGTCGCCCTGCCCGTGATGCTGCTCGGCGCCTCCCGGCGCGAGGCGACTGCGCTGGCCCGTCGGTGGCTCGCCTCGCTCGGCCTCGAAGGCATGGAGGAGCGGCGACCCGGTGAGATGTCCGGCGGCCAGGCGCAGCGGGTCGCCGTCGCGCGTGCCCTCATCACCGGGCCGGACGTGGTGTTCGCGGACGAGCCGACCGGTTCGCTCGACCAGGCCACCGGCCACGACGTGATGCGCATCCTGACGGAGACCACACGGATGGCGGGTGCCTCGCTCGTCGTCGTCACGCATGACGCCGAGGTCGCCGCCTGGTGCGACCGCCGGGTCGAGGTCCGGGACGGCTTCATCGTGGGCGCGGGCTCCCGATGATCGCCGTGCGCGCCCTGGCCCCGTGGTTGCGCCGGGCCGGCGGCCGCGACCAACGGCTCACGACCGCCCTCGCCGTGACGGCCTTCGCCGTGTCGACCGCGCTCACCCTCAGCGTCATCGGCGGGCTGCTCGGCTTCCTGGGCCGCGCCGAGCACCCGACGACGGCGTACCTACGCACCATGGGCCCGGACTACGTGATCTTCGCGTGGGCCGCCCTGATCCTGCTGGTCGTGCCGCTCGTGACCCTCGGCGGCGGGGCCGCCCGGCTGGGGGTCGCGCGGCGCGACGCCCGGCTGGCCACGCTGCGGCTGCTCGGGGTCACCCCGCGGGAGGTCGTCGTGCTCACCGTGCTCGAGACGTCCTGGCAGGGGCTGCTCGGAGCCGTAGCGGGCGCGCTCGGGTACGTGGCGCTGCTGCCGGTGTGGACCCGCATCACGTTCCAGGCGGACCCGTTCACCGTCGGCGAGCTCTGGGTCGGCTGGCCGATCCTGCTGGCTTCGCTGGTCGCCGTCCCGCTCCTCGCCGCGGTGAGCGGTGCGGTGTCGCTGCGGCGCGTCGTCGTCTCCCCGCTCGGGGTCGCGAACCGGGCCACGCCGGGTCGGCTCAAGGCCGTCCGACTGGTCGTCGCCCTGGTGGCGCTCGGTGTGTTCATGGTCGTCAGCACGTTCCTGTCCGCCTTCGGTCCGGCGGCGATCGCCTTCTTCCTGGGGTGCTTCGCGGTCGCCTTCGCCGCGATGAACGTGGTCGGGCCGTGGGTGCTCGGGCTGCTCGGCCGCCTCGCGCTGCGCGGGGCGTCGACGCCCGCGCGGATGCTGGCGGCGCGTCGGCTGATCGACGATCCCCGCGCGGCGTGGCGGGTCGTCGGCGGGCTCGGGCTCGCGGGGTTCGTGGCCGGCTCGCTCTCGATCATCCCGACGTTCGCGGCGTCCGATCCGCAGGGCGACCCCGACATCGTGCTGCTGGTCGCCGACCTGTCCCGCGGCGCGGTGCTGACCCTGGTGATCACCTTCGTGGTGGCCGCGGCGTCGGCCGGGATCGCGCAGGCGGCCTCGGTGCTCGACCGACGGCGCGAGTACGCGCTGGCCCACCTCGCGGGGGTGCCCGTCGAGCTCTTCGACGCGGTGCGGCGGCGCGAGGTGATCGGGCCGATGCTCGTGGTGTCGGTGGGATCCGCGGTCGCCGCCGTCCTGATATTCTTCCCGCTGCTCGGCGCGGCGGTGCTGCAGTCACCGGGCGGCCTGCTGCTGCTCGTCGGGTGCCTGGTGGGCGGGGCGGCCCTGGTCTTCGCAGCGACCGAGACGTCGCGCCCGTTGCTGCGTGAGGTGCTGGCCGAGACGGTGGTTCGCGCAGGCTGACCCGGAGCACCTGCGGTGTCGGGGTCGACGCCTAGAATCCGTCACGTGACTACTGCTCTGTACCGCCGCTACCGGCCCGAGAACTTCGCGGAGGTGATCGGGCAGGAGCACGTCACTGAGCCGCTCATGCAGGCGCTGCGCACGGGCCGCATCAACCACGCGTATCTGTTCAGCGGCCCGCGGGGCTGCGGCAAGACGACGTCGGCCCGGATCCTGGCGCGCTGCCTGAACTGCGCCGAGGGCCCGACGGACGTGCCGTGTGGCGTGTGCGCGTCGTGCCGCGAGCTCGCGCGCGGCGGCCCGGGGTCGCTCGACGTCGTCGAGATCGACGCGGCGAGCCACGGCGGCGTCGACGACGCCCGCGACCTGCGCGAGCGGGCGACCTTCGCGCCGGCGCGTGACCGGTTCAAGATCTTCATCCTCGACGAGGCCCACATGGTCACGCCGCAGGGGTTCAACGCGCTGCTCAAGATCGTCGAGGAGCCGCCCGAGCACGTGATGTTCATCTTCGCCACGACGGAACCCGACAAGGTGATCGGGACCATCCGCTCGCGCACGCACCACTACCCGTTCCGGCTCGTGCCGCCGGACATCCTCACCGGCTACCTCGAGCAGCTGTGCACCGCCGAGGGCGCGCACGTCGGCGCCGGGGTCCTGCCCCTGGTCGTGCGCGCGGGCGCCGGGTCGGTGCGCGACTCGCTGTCGGTACTCGACCAGCTGGTCGCCGGCGCGGACGAGGCCGGGATCGACTACGAGCGCGCGGTGGCCCTGCTCGGGTACACCCACGCGGCCCTGCTCGACGACGTCGTCGGCGCGATCTCCGCGCACGACGGCGGCAGCGCGTTCCGGGTGGTCGATCGCGTGATCTCGACCGGGCACGAGCCCCGCCGGTTCGTCGAGGACCTGCTCGAACGGCTGCGGGACCTCATCGTCATCGCCGCGTCCGGGGACGCGGCCCGGGCCGCGCTGCGGGACGTGCCGGCCGACCAGTTCGCGCTCATGCGCGCGCAGGCGGACCACCTCGGCGCCGCCGAGCTGTCGCGGGCGGCCGACCTCGTCAACGCGGCGCTCAGCGAGATGACCGGCGCGACCTCGCCCCGGCTGCACCTTGAGCTGCTGATCGCCCGACTGCTCCTGCCCGCGGCCGACGACGCCGCCGCCGGCTACGCCGCCCGCCTCGACCGCCTCGAGCGCGCCGAGCGCACTGCTCCCGCTGCTTCTGTGTCCGCTTCTGTGTCCGCCCCCGCGCCGGTGGTCGCCCCGCCAGTGCGGGAATCGGTCCAGGTGGCGCCGGCGTCCGACCCGGTCCCGACGCGGGCCACCGCGCCGACGCAGACCACCGCGCCGACGCAGACCACCGCGCCGACGCAGACCATGACGCCAACGCCGCCTCACGTCGCGGCGCCTAGTCACGAGCAGGTCCACGAGCCCGCTCGCACCACCACGCCCGCACCGGTCGCGGACGTCAACGGGCCGGCGGTGCACACGAACGAGCCCGTGTCGCGCGCACCCGAGCCTGCACGCGCCGTTCGGGCGGCCACCCCCGCGTCGCCGGCTGTCGGCGGGATGGAGACCGAGGTGCTGCGGCGGCGGTGGGCCGAGGTCCTGGCCACGCTCAACCGGCTGCGCAAGGCGACCTGGGCGCTCGTGAGCCAGAACGCGCAGGTGGGCGAGCTGACGTCGACGACCCTCAAGCTCACGTTCACGGTGCCCGGGCTGGCGACCGCCTTCCGGTCCGGCGTGCACGCCGAGATGGTGCAGCGCGCGGTGCGCGAGACGCTCGGCTTCGACGTCCGCGTCGAGGGCGTGCTCGCCGAGACCGCTGCCGGTTCGCCCGCGGGATCGACGTCGTCGGCAGGCCCGGCGACGGTCGACCCGACGCCCGGGAGGCGCACGGATGCTGCGCAAGTGGCCGACCGCGCTCGCGCGGAGGCGTCGTGGTCGGACGTCGAACCGCCCGAGGATCTCGAGCATGTCGAGCCCCCGCGCGACGAGCACCGGGCCAGCAGTGCGCGCGAGGCCGGGGCACACGCGCACGCGGAGGCGATCCGCGCGGCCGCGGCGGCGCCGGCCGCCGTCGAGGACTCCCCGCAGCCCGACGACGAGGACATCTCGACCTCGCACCTCACCGGCCCGCGTCTGGTCGCGCAGATGCTCGGCGGCACGGTGATCGACGAGCAGGTCGGCGACGGCTTCTGACCTGAACGCGGCGGACCCGACGCGCCTGATCCGCAGAGTCTTTCGAGGCGTCGGGGGCTGGGCGCGTGGGTCCGGTCCCGTAGGCTGATGGGGTGTACGAGGGAGCGGTTCAGGACTTGATCGACGAGCTCGGGCGGTTGCCCGGCGTCGGTCCCAAGAGTGCGCAACGCATCGCGTTCCACCTGCTCTCGGCCGACCCCACGGACGTACGCCGGCTGGTCGACGCGCTGACCGAGGTCAAGGCCCGGGTGCGGTTCTGCGACATCTGCGGCAACGTCACGCAGGAGGAGACCTGCCGCATCTGCCGCGACCCGCGCCGCTCCGCCAACGTGATCTGCGTCGTCGAGGAGCCCAAGGACGTCGTCGCGGTCGAGCGCACACGCGAGTTCCGCGGCCGGTACCACGTGCTCGGCGGCGCCATCAACCCGATCGCGGGCGTCGGCCCGGACGATCTGCGGATCAAGGAGCTGCTCACGCGGCTCGCTAACGGCGAGGTCACCGAGGTCATCCTCGCGACCGACCCGAACGTCGAGGGTGAAGCAACCTCGACCTACCTGGCACGCATGCTCGTGCCGCTCGGCCTGACGGTCAGCCGTCTCGCCTCGGGCCTGCCGGTCGGCGGGGACCTGGAATATGCGGACGAGGTCACCCTCGGCCGCGCCTTCGAAGGGAGGCGACGGATCAATGCCTGACGTCCCGGCGCACGCGAGCGGCGCAACATCCACCAGCACCAGCGAGCCCGGCACGCCGGGCGCAGTTGATCCGGCGGTGGCCGCCGAGGCCGCCGACCTGCTCTCCGTCGCCCGGGCCATGGCCGAGGAGAGCCGCGGCTTCCTGTCCACGATCACCGAGGTGGCCTCCGGCGCGAACCCTGACGCCGGGATCCCGCTCCTCCTCCTGGCCGTGTCCGACCTTCTGGCGGCCGGCGCGCGCCTGGGCGCGATGCTCGACGTCGTCCCGCCCGAGCGTTTCGAGCCGGACATCGGTCCTGAGCCCGACGTCGATGCGCTGCGGATCGCGCTCGCGAACGTGCTCGACGGCCTGGACGAGTACGCCAATGTCGTCGACCCGCTGCTGGGCGACGAGGTGGAGACGTGCGCGCTGTCCGGCGACCTGGTCTCGATTGTGGGCGCTGTCGCGCAGGGGCTGCAGCACTACGAAGAGGGCCAGGTCCTGGAGTCGCTGTGGTGGTGGCAGTTCTCCTACCTGTCCGGCTGGGGCGAGCGCGCCTCGAGCGTCCTGCGCGTGCTGCAGGTGCTGCTCGGTCACCTACGCCTCGATGTGGACGATGACGTCGCCGCCGAAGCGGAGTACGACGCGCTCCAGGCCTAGCCGGCCGAGCCTGCGCTCGGTCCCGCGCCGGCCCGCGGGCCGACTGAGCCGTCGCTCACGCCCGCAGCCGGTGCAGGTGCCGACGCACGGCGCCCGGGCCAGAGGCGTTGACGATCACCGCCAGGATCGCGATCGGTATCCCGATCACGATCGGGCCGACGTCCGCACCGTCGCCGGTCGCGAGGACAAGTCCGATGAGTGCCGGGGCGTCGGCCATGCCTATGCCCATGAACGCGGCCGTACCGACGGCTCCTGCCAGATCAGTGGGGTTGGTGCGCGCAATCCTGGAGATCCCGAAGCTCGTGATCCATCGAGAACCGAACCAGGAACCGAGGCCGAGTGCGACTCCGACCAGCACGCCCGGCATACCGATGGAGCTGTGGGGGCTGAGGACTGTCACCCCGAGAATCAGGATCAACCCGAGCGAGCCGCAGAACGCGAAAGTGATTCGCGTGAACTTGGCGATGACCTGTTCGTCGGACAACGGGGGCGTGGACGACGGGGGCGTGGACGACGCGGTGGCAGTCATGGGGGGACCCTATTCAGCCTGGCGCGCGGCAGTCCGGCGAACGACAGCCGCTCGTGGTTGGGGCTTCACGAAGTTGTGAGGTCCGCAGTGTGTCAGGTCAACTGCGCAGCCCCGTGGCGCGTCGGGTCAGCGGCGGATGACGGTGCCGTGGCGGTCGGTGAATTGCCAGCCGGCCGGTGTCCAGGTGATCTCGATGCCGTGGTCGTGGGTGTGGTCGTGGTGGTGCCAGCACAACAACACACCCGTGGTGGCATCGGTGTCACCGTGGTCACGGAACCATTGGATGGAGTGGTGGCATTCACACATGCGCGGCGGCGCGGTGCAACCGGGGTATTGACAATGTTTGTCCCGGGCGATGATCGCGCGGCGTAATTGGCCGGTGAAGGTGCGTTTGGCGCGGCCGATATTGATGAGCTGTGAGTCCGGGCTGAACATGAACCGGCTGATCTCCGCATCACACAACAGTCGGTCCAGCACGACGCGCGGGACCAGCTGCCCGTCCTCGAACACTGCCGGGCGCAGTACCTGCGGGACCAGGGGTGAGCCGCTGCCCGCTGCCGGGTCATGCGCCGCGGGGTTGAGCACCGCGGGGTTCAGTAGTCCTTGGTCGAGCAGTCCGCCTGGTGCGGGTGGCGGGAACAGCAGGGCCGGGTCCACCTGGTCGCAGTCGGTGGGGTGCAGGGACGGGTCGAGCAGGTGGGTCACTCCGGCGCGGGTGGTCATGGCGATCAGGGTCGGGTAGTCCACCAGCACGCTGATGTGCGGTCGTACCGAGGAGCCTTTGCCGGTCAGGCCCTGGTCCAACGTGAGTCGGGCCAGGTCCGACAGGGCACCCGCGCGCCGCTGCGACGCGGTGCGGTCATCCCCGGCGGCCGGGACGCCTTGCACGGCTTGCAACGCGACCAGGAGCCCTTGGCCGTGCTCGGTGGTGAGGAACCCGGACAGGTGGCACCCCCCGGTGGTGGCGGACACGTCGAAGAACTCCCGCTCGGTGGCGCCGGTGTACCCGCGCTCGTCCGCTTCCGGGTCCGCGGCCGCGGCCCACCGGCGGGCGAGCATGCGCAGCGTGTCGGCGCTGACCTGCGCGGCCTGGTCCAGCAGGAACCGTTCCCCCACCGGCGCGTCCGGGTCCGCCAATACCTGACGGCGCACCTCGCTGGTCGCGGCGGCGGTGGTCAGGATCTCGGCCTGCTCCACGCTCACTCGCCCCTCACCCCCGGTGACCACCGCCGCGGCAGTCAACGGCAGCTCATCGCGCAACGCGTGAGCCAGGCGAGTCATCCGCTTGGCCTTCGCATAGGTCAGGTGCGCACGCCGCGCCAACCAGGTCGGGAACGTGCGCGCACCGCTGGCGTTCCACGGCACCTCGCACTCGACCACGGGCAGCGCGCGGGTGGCGATGGCCTGCATCCGGTCCGACAGCTCAAACACCACGTCGAACAACTCCAACGCGCCCGCCCCGTCCAGATCCCGCGGTTCCACCTCGGCTAACGCGTCCACCTGCGCGCGGATCACCGCCGCTCGATCCGCCAACGACAACGAGGCTGGCCGCGTGGGCGTGGGCGTGGGTGGCTGCGACGGCGCGCGCTCGTCCTCTTCAAAGGTCATCTCACACCCCCCGTCGCCGCTCGTCGGGAATACTCCTGCTGCCTCAGAACCGGTGAACTCTCACCATTTCCGATGCAACCCACACTAACCGGGGGCACTGACATTCCCCGCCGCGTCGTCGGGCAGGAGGTGTGGACAAAGAAAAGCACACCGAAATCTGTGGATTCGCATTCGCGGGGACGACCTGGGGGTGGTTCATTGATTGCCACTAGAGCCCTACGTTGAGCCTCTCCACCGCTGCATGCAAGGGGGACGGAGTGGCCGAGATGAAGCCCGCGTCGCGCCGACCTCAGGCTGTCGTCACGCCACGCGGGTGCCGCGCGGCAGGGTGCGCTGCGGGATCGTGAGGCGGCGAACGGCGATCGCCAGTCCGGCCCCGCCGAGGAGCAGGTTCGCCGCCAGGCCCCACGGCCACACGACGCTCCGGTCGGGCTGGCGCTCCGCCACCGGGGACAACGGCGAAGCTTCCCAGCCGTCCACGCCGGGGTAGTTCCCGCTGCAGTAGTCCACCTCGCCGGACGGCCCGGTCCGCGCCTCGCGGACGGCCATACGAATCCCGCCGAGCGGGTCGAAGCTGTAGGTGGCCGCGTCACCGCGGGCCTCCGGGGCGGCGTCGGCCACGATGACGAACGGGTTGATGGCCAGCAGCCACCAGGTGCGTTCGGTGTGCCACTGCTGCTGGGTCTCGGTGGTCCACTCGCACGTGGGTGCGACGCCGGCCTCCCAGTTGAAGTCCGCCGGCACGCTCCACACGCGCACCTGGTCGTTGGACGAGATCGCGGGGAAGGTCAATCCGAAGACGATCGGGCTCAGCACGGTCAGCGACGCGACCGACAGGTAGGTGAGCACCGCCGAGCCGGACGGACGGGCGATGAGCGCGGAGAACCCGAGCCCGATCGCGCACACGACGGCCAGCAGGATCGCGAGCACCAGCAGGCACACGACCACCGAGAGGACCGGGGTCCCGCCGGCAAAGAGCGCCAGCACGAGAAACGGCACGCTCGTGCCGAGGAACGCCAGGGCGGCGGTCCAGGCCGCGAGCAGCTTGCCCACGGCGATCTCGGCCGGCGTCAGCAGCGTGACCTGGAGCGTCGCGAGCGTCCCGGCCGCGCGGTCGCCGTTGATCGACGTCGCGCTGAGCGTGGGGGAGACCAGCAGCCCGAGGAAGAGCACGAAGAACACGATGAGGCCGAAGATCGTCGGCCCCGCCGACGCGGCCGCGGCCACGACCGGATCCGACTGCAGCTCGGCGGTGCCGGACACCGCGGCGCTGGACACCGTGGGGCTCAGGCCGAACGCACGGTTCGCCGCCACCCACGTCAGCCAGGTGATCGCGCCCACGACGACGAACCACACCGCGAGCGCGACGATCCACCGGGTCGACCGGACCCGCTGGCGCAGGTCGAGCACGGCGACGGTCCGCACGCCGTGCCACGACAGTGCCCACGTCCCGCGCTGGCCGCCCGGGCGCGACGGTGTCGGGTCGGGTGCCGGGGTTGCGGCGGCCGGGTCCAGGGTCACGTCGGTGCTCATCGTCGTTCCTCCTCGAGCGCCAGGTACGCCTGCTCGAGCGCGCCGCCGGCGGGCGCGAGCGAGGTCACGGGCACGCCCGCGGCGATCGCGTCACGCAGCAGCGAGGCCGCACCGACCTCGCCGTCCACCTGGAGCAGCACGCCGCCGGGCCGGTCGACGTCGGTGCCGTCACCGCCTGGGGTCGGGCCGCCGGGCGGTCCGGCGCTCGTCAGCCCAGGTCCGCGCACGACGGCGTCGTCGTCGGGCAGCCAGGTCGCGCCGACGGCGCCGAGCCATGTGAGCAGGGTGGGGAGCGAGAGCGAGCGCAGCCGCCAGGTGCGCAGCGCCGCCTGTGCGGTGGCGACCTTCCCGGCCGAGACGGTCCGGCCGCGCGAGAGGAAGACCGCGTCGTCGGCCATCTCGTCGAGCTCGGTGAGCACGTGGCTGGAGACGAGCACGGCCTTGCCCTGCGAGGCGAGCAGCCGCAGCAGGATCCGCAGGTCGACGCGCGAGCGCGGGTCCAGGCCGCTGGCGGGCTCGTCGAGCAGCAGCACGTCGGGGTCGTGCACCAGGGCGCGGGCCAGCCCGAGGCGCTGCTTCTGCCCGCGCGAGAGCACGCTGGCGGGCCGGTCGGCGAACTCGGTGAGGTGCACGGTCTCGAGCAGCTCGGTCGCGCGGGCGGCGGCGCGCTCCCGCGGCAGCAGGTAGGCGGCAGCGAACGTGAGCAGGACCTCGCGCGCGGTCAGCGAGTCCCACGTGCCGAACGCGTCCGGCATCCAGCCCGTGCGGGCCCGCGCGGCCTGGCCCTGGGTCACGGGGTCGAAGCCGCCCACGCGCACCTGGCCGGCGTCGGGCACGAGCAGCCCCGCGAGGATGAGCAGCAGCGTCGTCTTGCCTGAGCCGTTCGGGCCCACGAGCGCCGTGACGGCACCGGCGCGGGCCTCGAGGTCGACGCCGTCGAGCGCGCGGACCGCACCGAACGCGCGGTGCACCCCTTGCGCGGACAGGCCGGGGACGGTCGAGATGGCCGGCGGGGCGTCGAGATCGCGCGAAGCGGGGGCGGCGTCGTCGCCGGTGATCGACATGCCCCGAACCTAGGGGTGCGCAGGTCCCGACCGTTAACCGCCTCGCCCGTCCGGGGGCCCCCGCGTGGTAGACCAGCGCCGTGCCCCCACGCCCCGCGACCCCGACCGCCGCGTGACGGCCGGCGGCCTGGAGCTCGCCACGGGCACGGTCCTGCTGCTCGTGCTCGCGGGCTTCCTCGCGGGCTGGGTCGACGCCGTCGTCGGCGGGGGCGGGCTGATCCAGCTCCCCGCGCTGCTGCTCGTGCCGGGGATGAGCCCGGTCGCAGCGCTCGCGACCAACAAGCTCGCCGGGATCATGGGCACCTCGGTGAGCGCGGTGACGTACTACCGGCGGGTGCAGCCCGACCTGCGGACCGCGGGGCCGATGGCGCTCGCCGCGCTCGGTGGCGCAGCGGGCGGCGCGGGCCTGGCCAGCGCGCTGCCGCCCGGGGTGTTCCGGCCGGTGATCCTCGTCGCGCTGATCCTGGTCGCGGTCTACACGGTCGCCCGGCCGAGCGTCGGGCGCGCCACCGACCTGCGCTGGACGGGCCGGCGGCACCTGGTCGCCGCGCTCGCGCTCGGCACCGCGATCGGGTTCTACGACGGCCTGCTGGGCCCGGGCACCGGGACCTTCCTCGTGATCGCGCTCGTGGCGGTGCTCGGCTACGCGTTCCTCGAGGCGTCGGCGAACGCGAAGATCGTCAACACCGCGACCAACCTCGGTGCGCTGATCGTCTTCAGCCTGCAGGGCGCCACGGTCTGGAAGCTCGGGTTGGTGGTCGGCGTGGCGAACATCGCCGGGGCGTACCTCGGGGCCCGGATGGCGGTCGCGCGCGGCAGCGGGTTCGTCCGGGTCATCTTCGTGGTGGTGGTCGGCGCGCTGATCGTCCGGCTCGGGTGGAGCCTGTTCGCCTGAGGCCGCCCCGACCCTGACCCTGACCCCGACCCCGTCCCCGTCCGCCGTCCGCGATATGAGCGGACCGACGTCCGAAGGGTGGACGGTCCTAGAATCGTCGAGCCCGTCCGACCGATGAACCTGGAGCTCGTCCCGTGGCCCTGATCGTGCAGAAGTACGGCGGTTCGTCCGTCGCCGACGCGTCCGCGATCAAACGCGTCGCCAAGCGGATCGCGGAGGCCAAACGCGCGGGCAACGACGTCGTCGTCGTCGTCTCGGCGATGGGGGACACCACGGACGAGCTGATCGAGCTCGCCAAGATGGTGACGCCGCTGCCGCCGTCGCGCGAGATGGACATCCTGCTCACCGCGGGGGAGCGCATCTCGATGTCGCTGCTCGCGATGGCGATCGCCAACCTCGGCGTCGAGGCGCAGTCGTTCACGGGCCAGCAGGCGGGCGTCATCACCGACACGACCCACGGCAAGGCGCGCATCATCGACGTCACGCCGAGCCGCATCCGCGCGACGCTCGACGCCGGCGCGGTCGCGATCGTCGCCGGGTTCCAGGGCGTCACGCAGTACACCAACGACGTCACGACGCTGGGGCGAGGGGGCTCGGACACGACCGCCGTCGCGCTCGCGGCCGCCCTGAAGGCGAACATCTGCGAGATCTACACCGACGTCGACGGCGTCTTCACGGCAGATCCGCGCATCGTGCCGAACGCGCGGCGGATCGAGCGGATCAGCTACGACGAGATGATGGAGATGGCCGCGAGCGGCGCCAAGGTGCTCGGCCTGCGGTGCGTCGAGTACGCGCGGCGCTACGGGGTGCCGGTGCGCGTGCGCTCCTCGTTCTCCGGGCTCGAGGGAACACTGGTCACGGACGAGATCGAGGGAGACGTACCCATGGAAGAGCCGATCATCTCGGGTGTCGCGCACGACCGTAGCGAGGCCAAGATCACGGTCGTCGGCGTGCCCGACGTCCCCGGCAAGGCCGCCCGGATCTTCGAGGTCGTCGCCGGCGCCGAGGTCAACATCGACATGATCGTGCAGAACGTCTCGGCCGCCGCCACGGGGCTGACGGACATCTCCTTCACGCTGCCCGCCACCGACGGCAAGCTCGCCATCGGCGCGCTCAAGGCCGCGCAGGCCGAGATCGGCTACGACTCGCTGCAGTACGACGACACCATCGGCAAGATCTCGCTGATCGGCGCGGGCATGCGCTCGCACCCCGGCGTCTCCGCCAAGCTGTTCTCGGCGCTGAGCGCGGCGGGCGTCAACATCGAGATGATCTCGACCTCCGAGATCCGGATCTCCGTGGTCACCCGGGCCGACCACCTCGACCACGCGGTGCGAGCGGTGCACCAAGCGTTCGACCTGGACGACTCCCAGACCGAGGCCGTCGTGTACGGCGGGACCGGACGATGAGCGGCCTGCGGATCGGCGTCGTCGGCGCGACCGGGCAGGTCGGCGCCGTCATGCGCGCTCTGCTCGCCGAGCGCGACTTCCCCGTCGAGTCCATCCGGTTCTTCGCCTCGGCCCGTTCGGCGGGCACGACGCTGCCCTGGAAGGGGACGGACGTCGTCGTCGAGGACGCCGCGCTCGCGGACCCGACCGGGCTGGACATCGCGCTGTTCTCCGCCGGCGGCGCGACGTCGAAGGTGCAGGCACCGCGGTTCGCGGCCGCGGGCGTCGTCGTGATCGACAACTCCTCCGCGTGGCGCATGGACCCCGACGTCCCGCTCGTCGTCGCCGAGGTCAACCCCGACGCGGCCCGCGCGCCGCGCAAGGGCATCATCGCCAACCCGAACTGCACCACGATGGCCGCGATGCCGGTCCTCAAGGTGCTGCACGACGAGGCCGGGCTGACCCGGCTCATCGTCAGCACCTACCAGGCCGTGTCGGGCAGCGGGCTCGCGGGCGCCGCGGAGCTCGCCGACCAGGTGCGCGCGGTGGTCGCCGGCGGCGTCCCCCTCGAGGCCCTCGTGCACGACGGCGGAGCGCTCACCTTCCCGGCGCCCGTCAAGTACGTCGCGCCGATCGCGTTCAACGTGGTGCCGCTGGCCGGCAACCTGGTCGACGACGGGCTGTTCGAGACCGACGAGGAGAAGAAGCTCCGCGACGAGAGCCGCAAGATCCTCGACCTGCCGGGGCTGCTGGTCTCGGGCACCTGCGTGCGCGTGCCGGTGTTCACCGGGCACTCGCTGTCGATCAACGCGGAGTTCGCCCGGCCGCTGTCCGTCGAACGGGCGCTCGAGCTGCTGGCCGGGGCGCCGGGCGTCGAGCTGTCGGACGTGCCCACCCCGCAGCAGGCCGCCGGTGCGGACCCGAGCTTCGTCGGTCGGCTGCGGCAGGACCCCGGGGTGCCCGACGGGCGCGGCCTCGCCCTGTTCGTGACGAACGACAACCTCCGCAAGGGCGCCGCGCTCAACGCGGTCCAGATCGCCGAGCTCCTGATCCCGGCGATGAGCCGCCCCTAGCCCGGTTCAGCGCCCGCCCGCCCTCAGCGAGCGAACCAGGCGCCCTTCTCGGGGTTCTCCCGGTAGGCCAGCGCCTGGTCGATGCGCGTGCGGGACGACGGCGCCAGCGGGGCGGGCAGGGCGTCGGGAGCGAACCAGCCGACGGCGGTCGACTCGTCGTCGCCCACCCACGGGTCGCCACCCACCGCGCGGCACAGGAACGTGAGGTCGAGGTACTGCGCGCGGTCGCCGTTCTCGTACAGCACCGTCTCGGTGTCCGACGAGACGGACGCCAGGCCCTCGACGACGGCGACGACCCCGGTCTCCTCGAGCACCTCGCGCACCGCGGCGCGCGCGGGCTGCTCACCGGGCTCGAGGATCCCGCTGACCACGGCCCACAGCCCGTTGTCGGAGCGGCGCCCCAGCAGCAGGCGGCCGTCCTCGTGCACGACGACGGCGCTGACCCCCGGCATCCACAGCAGCTCGGTGCCGACGAGGGTGCGCAGCTGAAGGACGAAGTCGGGGGTCGGCATACGTCCGAGCGTACGTGCGCCCCTGCGGGCAACGGCCAGGGGCCCCGCACGGCCGGTGGCACACTGGCCGCCTCCGGCCGTCGTGCAGGGCACCGCACCGCGCGATCCGCGGCGGAGACCCGAATGGCGACCAAGGAGCACCCATGGACACCGCGCTGGAAGGGACCTTCGCGCAGGTCCTTCGCCGCAACCCCGGCGAGGTGGAGTTTCACCAGGCGGTCCGTGAAGTGTTCGACAGCCTCGGCCCGGTGCTGCGCAAGAACCCCCGCTATGCGGACGCCGCCGTGCTGGAGCGGCTCTGCGAGCCCGAGCGGCAGATCATCTTCCGGGTGCCCTGGGTGGACGACGCCGGGCAGGTCCGGATCAACCGCGGCTTCCGCGTCGAGTACAACTCCGCGCTTGGACCGTTCAAGGGCGGGCTGCGGTTCCACTCGTCGGTGAACCTCGGGATCATCAAGTTCCTCGGCTTCGAGCAGGTCTTCAAGAACGCCCTCACCGGCATGCCGATCGGTGGCGGCAAGGGCGGATCCGACTTCGACCCGCACGGTCGCTCCGACGGCGAGGTGATGCGCTTCTGCCAGGCGTTCATGACCGAGCTGTACCGCCACATCGGGGAGTACACCGACGTCCCCGCCGGCGACATCGGGGTCGGCGGCCGGGAGATCGGCTACCTCTTCGGCCAGTACAAGCGGATCACCAACCGGTACGAGTCCGCCGTCCTGACCGGCAAGGGCCTCACCTGGGGCGGGTCGCTGGTGCGGACCGAGGCCACCGGCTACGGCGCCGTGCTCTTCGCCCAGGAGATGCTCAAGACCCGGGGCGAGTCGCTCGACGGGCGGCGGGTCGCGGTGTCCGGCGCGGGGAACGTGGCGATCTACGCGATCGAGAAGGCGCAGGCGCTCGGCGCCCGGGTCGTGACCTTCTCGGACTCCTCCGGCTACGTGGTCGACGAGGACGGGGTGGATCTCGACCTCCTCAAGGACATCAAGGAGGTCCGGCGGGGCCGGGTGGCCGACTACGTCGACCGGCGGCCGCGCGCGGAGCTGGTCACGGACGGCCGCATCTGGGACGTGCCGGTCGACGTCGCGCTGCCGTGCGCCACGCAGAACGAGCTCACCGAGGAGGACGCCAAGTCCCTCCTGCACGGCGGGGTGGTCGCTGTCGTCGAGGGCGCGAACATGCCCACCACCCCGGACGCCGTCGCGCTCCTGCAGGAGTCCGGGGTGCTCTTCGCCCCGGGCAAGGCCGCCAACGCGGGCGGCGTGGCGACCTCGGCCCTGGAGATGCAGCAGAACGCCTCGCGCGACTCGTGGACCTTCGAGTACACCGAGGCGCGGCTGGCCACGATCATGGTGTCCATCCACGACCGGTGCGCGGCCACGGCCGCCGAGTACGGCGATCCGGCGAATTACGTCCTCGGCGCCAACATCGCGGGGTTCCAGCGGGTCGCCGACACGATGCTCGCGCAGGGCATCGTGTAACCCACTGGCGCAGAACACGGGGCGCGTGACGGGCCCCGACAATGAGAAAAGGCCTCTGGCTCAGCGTTTCCGCTGGCCAGAGGCCTTTCCGCTCGTCGGGGTGGCGGGATTCGAACCCACGACCTCCTCGTCCCGAACGAGGCGCGCTACCAAGCTGCGCCACACCCCGATGAAGCGCCGTAAGGATAGCCGACTGGAGGGGATGCTAGGAAACGCGCGCTGGTTTTGGCTCAGCGCGCGACGAGCGTGAGGAGCGTCGCCTCGGGTCGACACGCGAACCGGACCGGTGCGTACGGCGAGGTTCCGAGGCCCGCGGACACGTGCAGCCAGGTCGATCGGGCGCCGTCGGGAGCGTCCGGACGCGCGCCCGGCCAGCCGTGCAGGCCCTTGGCCCGGCCGGTGTCCAGGTCGCAGTTCGTGACCAGCGCGCCGTAGAACGGCACCGCGAGCTGTCCGCCGTGCGTGTGCCCGGCGAGGATCAGGTCGGCGCCGTCGGACTGCATCTCGTCGAGGATGCGCCGGTAGGGCGCGTGCGTCACGCCCAGGCGCAGATCGATGCCCGACGGCGAATCGCCGTCGGGCAGGTCGCCATCGGGCTCAGGGAAGACGTCGCGATCGAGGTGCGGGTCGTCGACGCCCACCAGGGCGAGCCGGCGTCCGCCCGCGGTCAGGGTGTCGCGGCGGTTGTCGAGGTCCCGCCAGCCGGCGGCGGTCAGCTCGACGGCCAGCTCGCTCGCCGGGAGCTTGCCGGCCGGGAGGCGGTCGCTGCGCGCGTCGGGCAGGAGATACCGAGCCGGGTTCTTGCCCGAGGGCGCGTAGTAGTCGTTCGAGCCCATGACGAACGCCCCGGGCGTGTCCAGGAGGGGCTCCAGGGCGTGCAGGAGCGGCCCGAGCGCGTCGGGGTGGGCCATGTTGTCGCCGGTGTCGATGACGAGGTCAGGGCGCCAGCTGGCGAGGTCGCGGATCCAGTCGATCTTGCGGTGCTGGGACGGTACGAGATGCAGGTCGGACACGTGCAGCACCCGCAGCGGGTCCTGCCCTGGCGGCAGCACCGGGACGGTGACCTCCCGCAGGGCGTACCAGCGCACCTCGACGAGGCTCGCCCACGCGAGCGCGGCGGCACCGGCCGCGGCGAGGGTGCCGGCGGCGGTCAGGAGACGGGGCGGCATCGGGGCGGTCAGCCCTTGCCCTTGCCGCCGCCGTTGTTGCCGCCGCCGTTGTTGCCCCCGCCGTTGTTGTTACCGCCGCCACCCGGCGCCGCGGGGTCGACCACGGGCGCGGCCGGAGCGGGCGGCTGACCGTTCGAGAGCGTGAGCGCCACGAACGAACCCTTGGCCACCCGTGCCCCCGACGCGGGGGAGGTCGTGGCCACGCTGCCGGCCGGAGCGGTCGAGGGGACCTGATCCGGCGCGGTCGACACGTTGAAGCCCGCGTTCTTCAGGATCGCTCGGGCGTCTGCCTCGGACTTGCCGACGACGTTCGGCACGCCGACCTTGACACCGTCGATCTCGTTCGTGCCGGCCGCACCGAACGGCACGATAGGCATGCCCTCGCTCGCCGCATTCATGAACCGCTTCCAGGTCGGGCCGGCGACAGAGGAGCCGTAGACGTACTTGTAGTACTTGCCGTTGATCGTTGTGAACTGCACCGGGGTGAACCCCTCGGAGTAGCCGACCCACACGGCGGTCGCGAGCTGCGGGGTGTAGCCGACGAACCAGGTGTATTCGTTCCGCGACGTCGTCCCGGTCTTGCCTGCTGCGGGCCGGTCGAGCGCGCCCACGTCCTTGCCGGTGCCCTCGAACACGTGGCTCAGGGCGAAGTTCATCGCCGCGGCGATCCGAGGCTCGAGCGCCTGGCGGCAGTTGCTCGACGGCACGGGGATCTCGACGCCGGTCGTGTCGACGACCTTGGTGATCGCGATCGGCTCGCAGTACATCCCGTTCGCGGCGAAAGCGGCGAACGCGGCGGCCATGCTGAGTGGCGCGACCGGGTCGCTCCCGATGACGTTGGCGGCGCGGACGGGGTAGTCCTTGCCGTTCGGCATGTGGATGCCGAGCGACTTGGCGCCGTCGAAGACCGAGCAGAGGTTCACCTCGCTGGCCATCTTGATGTACCCGGAGTTGACCGAGTTCTTCGTCGCGTCGAGCACGCTCATGGTGCCGCCAGATCCCTCAGCGTTTCCGAACTTGTAGAGCTCGTTCCCGAGATTGGTGCACGGGGCGTTGAACTCGGTCAACTTGTACGGGCGCAGCTTCGCGTCGATGACCTCGTTGAGGCTGTGCCCCTCCTTGAGCCACTCGACGAGCGTGAACGGCTTGAACGTCGAGCCGGGCGCGAAACCGCCCGAGGATCCGTAGGCGCTGTCGGTGTTGTAGTTGACCGAGGTCTCGCGCGGGCCACCGGTCGTGGTGGGGTTGTAGGTCCGGTTCTGGGCCATCGACACGATCTTGCCGGTGCCCGGTTCGACCACGGAGATCGCCGAGGCGACCCCGGACGGGTCGTCCACGGGGATGCCCGCCTTGACCTGGTCGTCGGCGATCTGCTGCATGCGCGGGTCGAGCGTCGTGGTGATCGTCAGGCCACCGCGCAAGAGCCGCTGTTCGCGCTTCGTCGCGTCGTCGCCGAAGGCGGGGTTCTGGAGGATCACCTTGGTGACGTAGTCGCAGAAGTACCCGGAGCCGGCGATCGGGTTGGCCGCCATGCACCCGCGGCCGGTGGCCTGGACGTTGAGATAGCCGCCGTCGGCCACGCTGGTGAGCGGGGTGGCGATCCCGGCGTCGTACTCGGCCTGGCTGATCTTCTTCTGCTGCTTCATGACGTACAGCACGGTGTTGCGTCGGGTCGTGGAGTCCGCCGGGTTCTGGACCGGGTCCCACTTGGTGGGGCTCTGCGTGACGCCGGCGAGCGTGGCAGCCTCGAGGTAGTTCAGGTCCGAGGCGGGCTTGCTGAAGTAGTACTGCGCCGCGGCTTCGACGCCGTACACCGAGACACCGAACTGCGCGATGTTGAGGTAGCGGCCGAGGATCTCGTCCTTGGTGTACTTCGTCTCGATCGCGATGGCGAGCTTCGCCTCACGGAGCTTGCGGTTGAGACCCGCGTTGCCCGTCGCGACGCGGGCGGCGGCGATCCCCGCGGCCTTGGCCACGGGGTCGGTTTCGCGCGCGGCGGCCTCGATGAGGACGTTCTTCACGTACTGCTGCGTCAGCGTGGACGCGCCCTCGTTCGCGTTCGTGAACGCGGACTTGGCCGCGGCGCGCACGATCCCGGTCGGGTCGACGCCGCCGTGCTCGTAGAAGCGCTTGTCCTCGATCGCGATGACCGCGGTCTGCATGATGGGCGCGATCTTGTCGAGCGGGACCACGATCCGGTTCTCGGCGTAGAACGTCGCCAGCACCGTGGTGCCGTCGTTGGCCAGCACCGTGGACTTCTCCGACAGCGGCTGCTCCGCGAGCTCCGTGGGCAGGTCGGTGAAGACGTTGGTGGTCGCCTCCGCGAGCACGCTCGCCCCCGCCACGGCGGGCATCATCAGGCCGGCCGTAAGCACACCGCCGAGTCCGGCGATGAGGAGGAAGGCGAGGAGGAGAGCGAGCGCTTGGACCAGATTGACCTGGCGGCCACGGGCACGGGCAGGGTAAGCCATGGTCCTTAGAGTACGGGAGGACCTCGGCTCACCGACCGGCGGTTGATGGCGCCGTTCGCCCCGGGCAAACCGGACGTGTCGCCCAATCGGCGTACCAATATATGAGTAGGACTAGCGTCCAGGGCCGATCGTGGCGCATCCTAAGGTGTTCACGGGGCATAGGGGGCCAATGTGCGTGCAATGTTGCAGGACAAAAATTGGACAGCTAGCGGTGCGTGCCTGAATCTCGCGCCAGACGAGTTGTTCGTGCAGGGGGCTGCGCAGCGTTCCGCACGGGCAGTCTGCATGGGGTGCAAGGTCCGGCTCGAGTGTCTGTCGGACGCGCTGGACAACCGCGTCGAGTTCGGCGTGTGGGGCGGTATGACGGAACGGGAACGGCGAGCGCTGCTGCGACGTCGTCCGGAGATCGAGTCGTGGTACGACCTGCTGATCGTGGC
The DNA here is from genome assembly GCF_045689905.1 of Pengzhenrongella phosphoraccumulans. Taxonomy (NCBI): domain Bacteria; kingdom Bacillati; phylum Actinomycetota; class Actinomycetes; order Micrococcales; genus Pengzhenrongella; species Pengzhenrongella phosphoraccumulans. The sequence goes on from NZ_CP144210.1 coordinate 2,448,709, forward strand.
GGGAGAGCCGGCGGATCCCGTGAAGTAGTCGAAGCTCCCGTCAGGCAGTCGGCGGGACTTAGGCTGCTGCCCATGGCAGCCACATGGGAGTACGCAACCGTTCCGCTCATCATTCACGCGACCAAGGCGATCCTCGATCAGTGGGGCGCCGACGGCTGGGAGCTCGTCCAGGTGATCCAGGGACCGGACTCCGGCCTGGTCGCCTACCTCAAGCGCGCGAAGAACGCCTGATGGGCGTGGTGGCAGCCCGGCTCGCTGAGCTCGGGCTGACCCTTCCTGCCGTCGCGGCACCGGTGGCGACCTACGTCCCGGCCGTGCAGTCGGGGAAGTACGTGTACACCTCGGGCCAGCTGCCCTTCGTCGACGGGGCGCTGGCCGAGGCGGGCAAGGTGGGCGACGGCGACGGGCTCGTTGCGCCCGCAGCCGCTGCCGGCTACGCCCGGACCGCGACGCTGAACGCGCTGGCCGCCATCGGCGACCTCATCGGCGATCTCGACAAGATCTCGCGCATCGTCAAGGTCACCGGCTACGTCGCGAGCGACCCGACATTCACCGGCCAGCCCAAGGTGGTCAACGGCGCGAGCGACCTTCTGGGCGAGATCTTCGGCCCCGCCGGCATCCACGCCCGCAGCGCGGTAGGCGTGGCCGTCCTCCCGTTGAACTCCCCGGTAGAGATAGAGCTCCTCGTAGAACTCCACTGACCCCTTACCCACCCCTGGCCCGCGAACTCGGAGGTTTGCCTCGAACTAGGACACCCGGGTGTCCTAGTTCAGAGGAAACCTCCGAGTTCGCGGGCTGTGTGGTGGCGGGAGGTGAGGTGGCGGCGGATTCTTGCCGTGAGGTGTTCCGGGTCTGTCAGGTCGGACCAGGTGATCCGCAGGATCTTCCAGCCCGCCTCCTCCAGCGCGTCCTGCCGCCGCTTCTCCGCGAAGACCGTCTCGGCGGCCGTCCCGCCGTCTCGGCTCGAGTACTTCACGAAGCCGTCGAACTCGATCCCCAGCTTTCGCTCGGTCCAGCCGAGGTCGATCCGGTACGTCCCGGTCGCCGTCGGGACCTCGATCTGCAGCTCGGGTCGCGGCAGTCCCGCCTGCACGACGACGAAGCGCACGAGAGTCTCGCCCGGCGACTCGGCACGCGCGTCGGTGAGCGCGAGGACGGTCCGGGCCCGGCGCACGCCGCGGTGCCCGGTGAGCGGCCCGAGCCGGTCGACCAGCCGGTCCAGGTCGAGCCCGCCGTGCAGCGCCGAGTCGGCGATCACGAGCCCGCGATCGAGGGGCAGCGCCATCGCGCAGTCGAGCACCGTCCGCTCGAGGCTGGTGACGGGCAGGCCGCCACGTCGGGTCCGGTCGGCCGTCGGCAGTGCGGCGCAGTGCCGCCGGACGTCGCGGTCGGTCCGACCGTTCTGCGGGTACAGCTGCGTGAGATCGGTCCGGCCGGACAGTCGCACGACGGCGAGGTCCCAGATCAGCGCCGCTGACTCGTGGCTGAACCACATCGGCGTCGTGAGCTGGGCGGCGAGCGCGGCGATCCGCCGTCGGGCCTCCCGCTGGCGGTCGATCGCCGCCCCCGCGCTCGGCTCGACCGGGTGGTAGGCGCCGCGACGAGTGCGCCGGAGCCGGCCGGCCAGGACGTCGTCGCGCAGGGCGGCGGGCTCGACGTCCCGGGCGAGCACCAGCCGCGCGAGGTCGCCCGCCGACGCGAGGGGAGGCGGAGGCTCCGGCACGGGAGAGTCGCCGGACAACCGGTCAGGAAGCGATGCGGAGGTCCCCATGCCTCCCGACCCTGGCCCGCCGGCGCCCCGCCACCCACCGCCCGCAGCCCCCTGTGGACAACCACCCCCGATCCCTCCCCTGGGGTCGGGCGAACAAACGCCCCGCGAACTCGGAGGTTTACCTCGAACTAGGACACCTGGGTGTACGAGTTCGGCGCAAACCTCCGAGTTCGCGGGGCGTTCTCGGGGGTGGGGGAGGGGAGGGGAGGGGGGCGGGTTACCTGGCTCGGCGTTCCAGGCGGTCTACGTCTAGCAGGACTACCGCGCGGCCTTCTCGGCGGACCCAGCCGCGGGCGGCGAAGTCGGCCAGGGCCTTGTTGACCGTCTCGCGGCTCGCGCCGACGAGCTGTGCGAGCTCCTCCTGGGTCAGGTCGTGCGCGACGCGCAGGCCGTCGTCGACCGGCTCACCGAATCGCGTCGACAGGTCGAGCAGCGCCTTGGCCACGCGCCCGGGCACGTCGGAGAACACCAGGTCGGCCAGCGCCTCGTTGGTGCGTCGGAGCCGTCGGGCGAGCGCCTGGAGCAGGTGCTTGGCGACGGTGGGGTTCGTCTGCAGCCACGCGACCAGGTCCTGGTGGCCGAGCTCCTGCACCCGAGCGTCCGCCACCACGGTGGCGGTCGCGGTCCGCGGGCCCGGGTCGAACAGCGAGAGCTCGCCGAACATCTCGCCGGGGCCGAGCACCGCGAGCAGGTTCTCGCGTCCGTCGTTCGATCGTCGCCCGAGCTTGATCTTCCCGCGCTCGATCACATAGAGCCGATCCCCGCGCTCACCTTCGTGGAAGAGGACCTCGCCGCGGGCGGCGTCGAGCGGCGTCAACGACGCCTGCAGCACCCGCGTCTGGTCTCGATCCATGTCGGCAAACAGAGGGGCCGAGAGCACAATGTCGTCGTCCACGTCTGTCCTCACCGTCGCCTGCCGTCACATCCGGCTGACAGTCTGCCCCATCGCGACCGTCACCAGTTTTCGCGGTGGCCCTCCAGGCACGCGGCAGGGTCGACGACGAGCTGGCGAATGTACTCGGCGGTCGCGCCGACGAGCGCCTCGCTGACCGTCGACTCGTAGCTCGCGAGCCGGCGGTCCAGGGCGCGCAGCTCTCCGAGCCGGTCCAGCTCGCGCTCGGGGAGGCCATCGAGCACGGCGTTCGCGAGCTCGACGTCGTCGGGCAGGTCGCGTTCGATGTCGATCGGCAGCACCCCGGCGGCGTCCTGGCCGAGGGGATCGGGCAGCACCGCGGACGCGACCGCGAGGTCGATGCGCGCGCGCACCAGTCGTCGCCAGTGCTGGATCCGGGTCCGCTCGAGGCGGAGAGCCCAGCGAGATGAGCGCACATCAGACCGGGCCGAAGCCGCAGTCTGGGTGAATCGGCGCACTGGGTCCTCCGTCAGAGAAATGCCGCGATGGGCGACAGCGCACGAGCTGTCGCTACTACCGGTTATTCGGTCCTGACGTGCATCGACTTGAGTCATGGCCTGCGCGATCACCCGATGGTCACCCAAGGGGAGCAGCGGGACGTAGGCTGCCCGGCGTGGCACGAACCGGCAAAGACCCCGAATCCCACCTTGCCCTGGTTCGGCGCGCGCGCCGCATCAATCGCGAGCTCGGACTGCGTTATCCCGATGCCCACTGCGAGCTGGACTTCACCTCACCGCTCGAGCTGCTCGTCGCCACGGTGCTGTCCGCGCAGTGCACTGACAAGCGCGTCAACCTCGTGACGCCCGAACTTTTCGCCCGCTACCCCGACGCGATCAGCTACGCCGGCGCCGACCGCGCCGAGCTCGAGGACCTCATCCGTTCGACAGGATTCTTCCGGGCGAAGTCCGAGTCGCTGCTCGGGATCGGGCGCGCGCTGACCGAGCGGTTCGACGGTGAGGTGCCCCGCAGGCTCGCCGACCTCGTGACTCTTCCGGGGGTCGGGCGCAAGACGGCCAACGTGGTCCTCGGCAACGCGTTCGGCATCCCCGGCATCACCGTGGACACCCACGTCGGTCGCCTCGCGCGCCGGCTCGAGCTCACGGCCGACGACGACCCGATCAAGGTCGAGCGCGACCTGGCCGACCTCATCGAGCGCCGGGAGTGGACCCTGCTGTCGCACCGGCTGATCTTCCACGGCCGGCGCACCTGCTTCGCGCGCAACCCGGCGTGCGGGGCGTGCCCGATCGCCCGGGACTGCCCGTCCGCCGGCATCGGCGAGAGTGATCCCGTGCGAGCTGCGGCGATGATCAAGGAGTCGTGACCGACCCCGGGGTCACAGGCTCGAGGTGACCGGCGCGACCTCGGCGAGCCAGGAGCGCAGGATCGCCGTCACCCGCACCGGGGCCTCCTCGGGCAAGAAGTGTCCCGCCCCGGCCACCAGCTGGAACCGGTGCTGGGAACCGACGAGGTTCGACTCGCCCGCCCGCAGCGCGACGCGACCGGCCGACAGGCAGCGGTCCTCCTCGCCGTGCAGCTGCAGGGTGGGGATGTCCGTCGGAGCCCGCATCGCCGCCAGGTACCGGCGTCCGTCCAGGCGCGGCGTCGAACGCACGAGCCACCGCATCTGCTCCATCGCGCTGTGCGCCGCGAACGGGACGCGGGCCGCGGCGCGGTAGGTGCCGAGGGTCTCGGCATCGAGCCATCCCGGCGCGCCCCACTCGCGCAGGACGCGCGCGACCAGGTCGGACCGCGTCAGCGCTCTTTCCGGCAGGTAGGGCAGCTGGAAGAACGCAAGGTGGCGCGCGGTCGCCGGGCGCAGGCTGCCGCCGAAACGGGCGTGCACGTGCAACGGGTGCGGCATGGACAGGGCAGCGATCGCCTGGGTCACGCCCGGCTGCAGGGCCGGCATCGACCACGCGACCGCACCGCCGATCCCGTGCCCGACGACGATCGCACGGTCGGCCCCGAGGGACCGGATCAGCCCGGCGACGTCGCGGGTCAGGGTCGGCACGTCGTAACCCTGCGGAGGCTTGTCGGACGCGCCCGAGCCGCGCATGTCCATCGCCGCGACCCGGTAGCCGGCGTCGGCCAGGGCCTCGATCTGGTGGCGCCAGGCCCACCAGAACTGGGGGAAACCATGCAGCAGCACGACCAGCGGGGCCTCGCGGTCGTCCGGCCCCGCCATCGCCACATGGAAGCGCGCGGCGTTGGCGGGCACGAACTGGTGACGCCAGGGCCCAGCCAGCAGCACGGCGCTCGAGTCGACGTTCACGCGGGCGAACCTACCGGGTGGAGGGCCCCGCCCCCGAATATCAGGAGACCGCGCCGAGGCCGGCGCCGCCCGAGACGGACTCGAGCGTCGGCTCGTGGCGCTCTTTCGGCGGGTCGAACCGGTAGCCCACGTTGCGCACGGTGCCGATGAGCTGGTCGTGCTCGGAACCGAGCTTGGCGCGCAGGCGCCGGACGTGGACGTCGACGGTCCGGGTGCCGCCGTAGTAGTCGTAGCCCCAGACCTCCTGCAGCAGCTGGGCGCGCGTGAACACGCGCCCCGGGTGCTGCACGAGGTACTTGATGAGCTCGAACTCTTTGTAGGTCAGGTCCAGCGGCCGGCCGCGCACGCGTGCGCTGTAGCCGCCCGCGTCGATCGTGAGCTCGCCGGCGGAGATCTCCTGGGGACCGCTCTCGAACCCGGCGCTGGCGGAGCGCTCCATGGCGAGCCGGAACCGGGCCTCGACCTCGGCCGGGGACGCCGTCTCGAGCAGGAGATCATCGACGCCCCAGTCAGCCTTGACGACCGTCAGCCCACCCTCGGTGAGCACCAGCACGAGCGGGACGTCCAGGCCCGTGGCGCGCAGCAGACGGCAGGTCGTGCGCGCGGCGACGAGGTCGCGGCGCGCGTCGAGGAGCACGATGTCGGAATCGGGTGCGTCCACGAGCGCCGACGGCTCGATGGGCAGTACGCGGATGCGGTGGGACAGCAGACCCAGGGCTGGAAGCACCTGCGCTGACCCGCCCGCCGTGGCCGTGAGAAGCAGCAGATCTGCCACCAGGGGTCCCCCTCGGAGTGCTAAGCGGCTCAGTTTAGCGCGAGCGGCGCCCCGACACGGCCGCGCCGTGGAATCTGCGACACTCTCCGGTGTGCTCGGCACCCTCCCCTTTCCCCTGCCCCGGGTTCACCGCATCCGGATCCGGACGGTGGACTGCTGATGGACGTCTCGACCCGCGCGGTCTCGACGGCCGCCGTCGCCACCCTCCTGGCGGTCACTGCCTACCTCGGTGAGCTGCCGCTGATCGCGCTCGCCCTGGTGCTCATCGTGGCGTTCTCCGTCGGCTGGCCGTCCCTGCTGAACCTGCCCGTGCGACTGGGCCCGTCGATCGTGATCGGCGTCGGCGGGATCGGTTCTGTCGTGGCCGTGGCCCTGACCCTGGGTGAGCCGTTCCTGCGGGACCTGCCGCTGCTGATCGCGCTGGCGATCGTGCTCGCGTTCGTCAACGAGCTGGCCCGGCGCGACGGGCGCGAGCGGCTCGTCGAGTCCGTCTCCGGCGTCGTCGCCGGCGTGATCGTCGCCGCGTCCGTCGCCGGCTGGGTCGCCGCGGGGCGCACGACGGGTGGCATTCCGCTCGTCGTGACCGGCGCCGTCGCGCTGGCGATCGGGTCGGCCGTCGCGGCCCTGCCGCTCGCCGGCTGGGTGGGTGCGACGGCAACGCTCGCGGCCGCCGCGGGTGCGGGCGCCGGGATCGGTCTGATCGTCCCGGGGATCCACCCCGAGGTCGGCGGCCTGATCGGTCTCGCCGTCGGCATCCTCATCGCCGCCCTGATCGAGCTTTTCAGCGGGCTGGAGTCGCTCAGCCGCCGCTGGGCGTCGATCGCGGCGCTCATCCTGCCGGTGACTGTGACCGGCATCCTCGTCTACGTCGTCGGCCGCGTCCTCGTCGGGTAGTACCCGAGTCAGCTAGAACAACGGTCGGCTAGAACAACGGTCGGCTAGAACAACGGTCGGCTAGAACAACGGTCGGCTAGTAGACGAGCGCCTGGACCCCGGGCGCGAGGACCTCTTCGACGAAGCTCGCGGCCCCCGCGATCCGCACCCCCGGCACGACGTCGTCCGCGGTGATGCCTCGCCGGACGGCGCACTGGGTGCACAGCGTCACGGTGCCGGCGGCCAGCACCGCGTCGAGCAGCTCGTCCAGCGGCGCCGCGTGCTCGAGCACGAGCCCGGCGGCACGCCCCGGCAGCGCGAACCAGGCGGCCTCGCCCGTGAGCCACAGGCTCACCTCGGCGCCCGCGGCCACCGCGGTCGCGGCGACGGTGAACGCCTGGTTGCAGGCCTCGGGCCGGTCGGCGCCCGAGGTGGTCTTCACGACGAGGGAGCGAAAAGGGGTGCTCATTGCGCCAGCGTAGAGTTTTCCACTCGGTAAGATCACCGTCATGCATGCTCTCGAGTTCTTCTTCATCGGACTACTCGTGCTGGCGACCCTCTCGATCGGCGGGATCGCCGGTCTGGTCGTCTTCCGGCTCTACAAGGGTCAGCGCTGACCTCCGCCGCCTGACCGTCCGACGCGCGACCAGCGCGAGCAGCTCGGACAGATAGAGGTTTCACCATGCCGTTCGACCTTCCCGACGGCCTTGCCCCCGAGGTGTACCCGCTCGCGTGGCTGGTAGGACACTGGCGCGGCGAGGGCGTCGTCGGCTACCCCGGGATCGAGGAGTCGGCGTTCGTCCAGGACGTCCACATCGATCACGACGGCGGCCCGTACCTGCGGTACACCTCCACGATGCGGCTCGTCGTGGTCCCCGACGACCCGGCCGCCCTGATCGACGAGATCGTCCGCGAGGCCGCCGACGAGCCCGCCGTCGAGCCCGCCGGGGATCGCCTCGCCATCGAGGCCGGCCCCGTGTGGTCGACCGAGTCGGGGTACTGGCGCATCTCGCCCGAACGGCCCGACGAGCTCGGTGAGGGCCAGTTCCCGGTCGAGCTGCTGCTGGCCGACCCGGCCGGGCACCTCGCGCTGTACCTCGGCGTCGTCGGCAGCGGCCGGATCGAGCTCGCGAGCGACCTCATCGCGAGCACGTCGACCGCCGTCGACGTGTCCGCGGGAACGCGGCTGTACGGCCTGGTCCAGGGCGACCTGATGTGGGCGTGGGACCTCGCGGCGTTCGGCCAGCCCCTGCAGACCTACGCGTCCGCCCGGCTCGCCCGCGTGGAGGCCTGAGATGGCGCCGAGGCCTGAGATGGCGAGCCCGCTGCTCTCCCGTCACGGCGCGGTGCGCGGTTCCGGGCCCGACGCCGGCGTGGCGTGGCACTACGGCGACCCGACGGCCGAGCAGCGCGCGCTGCGGGCGGGCGGCGCCGTCGTCGACCTGTCGCACTACGGCGTGGTTCGCGTCGCCGGCCCCGACCGCCTCAGCTGGTTGAACTCGATCACCTCGCAGGACCTCACCGCGCTCGCGCCGGCCACGTCGACCGAGCTGCTCGTGCTCAGCCCGCAGGGCCACATCGAGCACGCGGCCGGCGTCGTCGACGACGGCGAGGCGACCTGGTTGATCACCGAGGGCGACCACGCCCCGACCCTCGCCGCGTGGCTCACCTCGATGAAGTTCATGCTCCGGGTCGAGGTCACCGACGCGACCGACGAGTGGGCCGTGCTCGGTGAGCCGGTCGACGCGGAGGGCGGTCCGGGTGAGCCCGTCACGTGGCGTGACCCGTGGCCGCGCACGCTGCCCGGCGGCACCCGCTACGGGCCCGACGACGTCGTTCACCCCGGCGCCGAGCGGCCGTGGCGGCTGGTCCTCGTCCCCCGGTCGGGCCTCGAGGCCGCGGTGGCGGAGCGGGAGGCGGCCGGCTGGCGGCTGGCCGGGACGTGGGCGAGCGAGGCGGCCCGGGTCGAGGCCTGGCGGCCCCGGCTCGCGTTCGAGGTCGACCACCGCTCGATCCCGCACGAGCTCGACTGGCTGCGCACCGCCGTGCACCTGCACAAGGGCTGCTACCGGGGTCAGGAGTCCGTCGCGCGCGTGCACAACATGGGTCGGCCGCCGCGCCGCCTGGTGATGCTGCACCTCGACGGGTCGGGACACCTGCTGCCGCTCGCCGGCGCCGACGTCCGCGCGGGCGAGCGTGTGGTCGGGACTGTCACTTCGGTCGCCCGGCACCACGAGCTCGGACCGATCGCGCTGGCGGTCCTCAAGCGGTCCGTGCCCGAGGACATCGACCTCCAGGTCGACTGCGAGGGCGGCGCGGTGGCGGCCGGGCAGGAAGTCATCGTCGCGGGTGAGGGCGTCTCGGCGGACCGGCCGGAGGCCCGCGGGCCCGTGGCGCGTGGGCTGGGACACCACCCGAGCCTGTGATGGCGCAGGTCCCCGCCCCGCGGACGGCCTCGAGCCGGGCCCGGGTCGTCCTGGACGCCCGCGCCCGCCAGGGCTGGGCGCGCGTGCGCACGTCGTTCGTGCCGGTGCTCCAGGCGAGCGTCGCGGCGGGGATCTCGTTCGGCGTCGCGCGCTACGCGCTCGGTCACCACTACCCCTTCTTCGCGCCCGTCTCGGCCTGGGTCGCGCTGGGGTTCAGTGCCGACCGTCAGGTCCGGCGGGTCGCCGAGCTCGCGATCGGGGTGGCCGTCGGGGTTGCCGCCGGAGACCTGTTCGTGCACCTCATGGGCTCGGGCTGGTGGCAGATCGCCGTCGTGCTCGCGGTCGCGGGGCTGGTCGGTCGGTTCATCGACCGCGGCGTCCTGCTGACCACGCAGGCCGGCGTGCAGGCGATCGTCATCGTCGGGCTGCCGGCCGCGGTGCTGACCGACGGGCCGGTCGGCCGGTGGACCGACGCGCTGGTCGGCGGCGGGGTCGCGCTGCTCGTCGCCACGCTCGGCTCCACCGACCCTCGGCGTCGACCGCGCGAGGCGGCGCGCGCCGCGATGCACGAGATGGCGGCGATGCTGCGCAGCCTCGCGACCGGGCTGCGGTCGGACGACCCGGCCGGGGCGGAGGACTCCCTCGTGCGCGGCCGGTCGGCCGAGCCCGCGTTCGCGGACTGGCGCACCAACGCCGCCAGTGCGCGGGACATCGCGCGGGTCTCGCCCGGCTGGATCCGGTACCGCGACGAGCTCACGGCGCTCCAGGAGGCGGGGGCCAAGGCCGACCACGCGATGCGGAACGCGCGCGTCCTGGCCCGGCGCGCGATCGCGGTGCTCGGCACCGGGCGCGAGCTCGGCCCGCTGGCGGAGCTTGTCGACGACCTCGCCGACGCCTCCGTCGAGATCGCCGTGTCGTTCGGCACCGACCTGCCCCTCGACCGCGTCCGGGCGAACCTGCTCGCGCTCGCAGCCCGCACGGATCCGTTCGCGCTCGCGCCCGAGGACTGGCAGGCGCAGAGCCTGGTGCTGCTGCTGCGCTCGCTGGTGGTCGACCTGCTCGAGGTCGCCGGCGTCGATCCCGCCACCGCCCGGGAGCAGCTGCCTGAGTTCTGACGCCCAGGTGCGTACAGCGCGTTCTGGCGCTCCTGTACGTTGATCTGCCATGGAGGTCTCCGTGAGCGCCCTGCGCGCTGAGCTCAAGCAATGGATCGACGCCGCCAAGTCCGGTCAGGACGTCGTGATCACCGATCGCGGGGTCCCGGTGGCGCGGCTGTCGCCGATCGCGTCGACCGACCTGCTCACCCGCCTGCAGCGCGAGGGGGTCATCGCCGCCCCTGTCGCAGCGCGCCCCACGGCCGAGGTGCACGACCGGACCGGTCCCGCGCAAGCGCTGTCCGGGCTCGCCCGCCGTTTGCGCCGCTGACCGGGTACCGCGATGGCTCTCGTCTACTTTCATCCCGGGGCGCTGGTCCGGCTCTGCATGCCCGCTGCAGGGTCCGGCGTCGCAGCGGCGCTGTGGGACGGCGCGGACACGGTCGTGACCTCGCGAGTGGCGGACCTCGAGGTCCGCACGGTCCTGGCGGGCGGCCTGCGGATGGGCAAGCTCGACGACGCCGCCTTCCAGCGCGCGCACCGGCGCTGGGCGCGGTTGTGGCGCGGGCTGTGGACCGTGGAGCTGGGCGACGAGCTCATGGATCGCGCGGCCGAGCTCGCCGAGCACCACCCGCTGCGCGCCACCGACACGGTGCACCTCGCGAGCGCGCTGGTGCTGCGGAGCCCCGACCTGGCGGTTCTCAGCTGGGACGCGCCGTTCACCGAGGCGGCCCGTGCCGAGGGTCTGCTGGTCGTGCCCTGACGGATTTGCCGGCGGTGCCTGACGGCTCTGCCCGTGGTGCCTGACGGCTCTGCCCGTGGTGCCTTACGGCACTGCCCGTGGTGCCTTACGGCACTGCCCGTCATCTCTTAGTCTGAACCCCGTGATCATGACCCTGCAGACGTATGTCTACCTCGCCCTCTACCTGACGGTGTTCGTCCTGGCGGCCTGGGCGCTGATCGATGCGTTGTCCCGTCCGACGGGCGCGTTCGTGAGCGCGGGCAAGCGGACGAAGAACTTCTGGCTGGCGATCACGGGCGCGTCGACCGCCGTGTCGTTCGTCGCCATCCCGCCGCCGCTCGGGTTCGGCGCGATGGGCTTCCTGGCGCTCGCGGCCGCAGTCGGCGGCATCGTCTATCTCGTCGACGTGCGCCCCGCGGTCCGCCCGTACTCCGGCCGCGGTGGCCGCGGTGGGCGTGGGAAGGGTGGGGGCGGCACACCGCCGCGCGGCGGCTGGTGAGCCCGGCTCCGGTTTTCGCGTCGTCGGCCGTGCCGCTCGCGCACGTCGTGCGCGGCGAGCTGCTCGAGTCCGTGCACTCCGGCCACCTCGTGGTGCTCGCGCCGGCCGGGTCCGTCCGGTTCGCGCTCGGGGAGCCCGACGCCGTCATCTGGGCGCGATCCTCGCTCAAGCCGCTGCAGGGGACCGCGATGGTCCGCGCCGGGCTCGACCTGGACGGTGCCGCGCTCGCGCTCGCGTGCGCGAGCCACTCCGGTGAGGCCGTGCACCTCGCGGGCGTGCGCGCCCTCCTGGCGGGCGCCGGCCTGACCGAGGCCGACCTGCAGAACACCCCCGACCTGCCGCTGGGGCCGGCCGCCTCGGTCGCGTGGCAGCTCGCCGGCGGCCATGCGTGCTCGCTGACCCAGAACTGCTCGGGCAAGCACGCCGCGATGCTCGCCACGTGCGTCGCGGCCGGCTGGGACACTGCCGACTATCTCGACCCCGGGCACCCGCTGCAGCGCGCGGTCCGCACGGAGATCGAACGGCTCACCGGGGTCGCGGTCACCCATGCGACGCTCGACGGCTGCGGCGCACCGCTGTTCTCGACGACGGTCCTCGGCCTGGCCCGGGCGTTCGGCCGGATCGCCGCCGCGCCGCTGCGCGAGCCGGGCAGCCCGGAGGCCCGGGTCGCGGCCGCGATGTCCGCGCACCCGGGACTCGTCGGAGGCACGGGCCGCGACGCGACGCTCGCGATGTCCGCCGTCCCCGGCCTCGTCGCCAAGGACGGGGCCGACGGCGTCTATGCGGCGGGCCTGCCCGACGGCGGCGCCCTCGCCTTCAAGGTCATCGACGGTGCGGACCGGCCGCGGCCGGCCATCCTCGCCGCCGCGCTCGCCCTCGCGGGGGTCGACTCGGACGCGATCCGCGCGCTCGGGCACACGCCGGTCCTCGGCCACGGGCGCCCGGTCGGGGGGATCACCGCGACGTTCGGCGCGCAGACAGGTACCGCGACGTTCGGCGCGCAGGGGATCAACTCATGAGGGCCGTCGTGCAGCGGGTCACGCGCGCCTCGGTCACCGTCGGTGGTGAGGTCGTCGGGGCGATCGACGGCCCGGGCCTCCTGGTGCTCGTCGGCGTCACGCACGACGACGGCGCGGCGCAGGTCGACCTCATCGCGCGCAAGATCGCCGAGCTGCGGATCCTGCGCGAGGAGCGGTCCGCGCACGAGGTCGGGGCGCCGGTGCTGGTCGTCAGCCAGTTCACGTTGTATGCCGACACGCTCAAAGGTCGCCGTCCGACGTGGAACAAGGCCGCGCCCGGCTCGGTCGCCGAGCCGCTCGTCGAGAGCCTCGTCTCCGCGCTGCGCTCTCGCGGGCTCTCGGTGGCTACGGGAGCCTTCGGCGCCGACATGGCCGTCGAGCTCGTGAACGACGGCCCGGTCACGATCCTGCTGGAGGCGTGAGCATGCGCATCGAGGCCGTGCGCGGGGACCTCACCCGCGAGCACACCGACGCCATAGTGAACGCCGCCAACTCCTCGCTTCTCGGCGGCGGCGGGGTCGACGGCGCGATCCACGCCGCAGCCGGACCGGCCCTGCTGGCCGAGTGCCGCGAGCTGCGCCGCACCTCGCTGCCGGACGGGCTCGCTGTCGGCGACGCTGTCGCCACCGGCGGGGGACGGCTCGCGGCCAGCTGGGTGATCCACACGGTCGGGCCGAACGCGCATGTCGGCCAGACCGATCCCGCCCTGCTGGCGTCGTGCTTCACGCGGTCCCTCGACGTCGCCGCGGAGCTGGGGGCTCGATCGATCGCGTTCCCCGCGGTGAGCGCGGGCGTCTACGGCTGGGCCGCGGCCGACGTCGCCCGGATCGCCGTCGGCGCGGTGCGGGCGTGGGTAGCCGCGTCGTCGGCCGCGTCGTCCGCGTCGTCGTCGGACCCCCGCCGAGGCCCTGACCTGGTGCGATTCGTGCTGTTCTCCGACGATGCGCTGGCGGCTTTCGCCCGGGAGTGTTCGCCAGGAGCGTGAGCCCGGCGTCACGCCTGCGGCGAACACGGGCTGTTCTGGGCGCATGTCGCGGTTAGCCTGGAAATCACGCCGTTCCCGCCCGGATCCCAGCCCTGGCTGTACGTCGCTCGTGAGGAGTGCACATGTTCGAAAGATTTACTGACCGAGCTCGCCGGGTAGTCGTCCTCGCGCAAGAAGAGGCGCGGATGCTCAACCACAACTACATCGGTACCGAGCACATCCTGCTTGGCCTCATCCACGAGGGTGAGGGAGTTGCCGCCAAGGCGCTCGAATCCTTGGGCATCTCCCTCGATGGCGTGCGCTCGCAGGTCCAGGAGATCATCGGCGAGGGCCAGCAGGCGCCGTCGGGCCACATCCCCTTCACTCCCCGCGCCAAGAAGGTGCTGGAGCTCTCGCTGCGCGAGGCGCTCCAGCTCGGCCACAACTACATCGGGACCGAGCACATCCTGCTCGGCCTGATCCGCGAGGGCGAGGGCGTCGCTGCACAGGTGCTGAACAAGCTCGGTGCCGACCTCAACCGCGTGCGCCAGCAGGTCATCCAGCTCCTGAGCGGCTACCAGGGCAAGGAGCCGGTCGCCTCCGGCGGCCCGGCCGAGGGCCAGCCTGCGGGCTCTGCCGTGCTCGACCAGTTCGGCCGCAACCTCACCCAGGCTGCGCGTGACGGCAAGCTCGACCCCGTCATCGGACGTGAGAAAGAGATCGAGCGGGTCATGCAGGTGCTGTCCAGACGCACCAAGAACAACCCGGTCCTCATCGGAGAGCCAGGTGTCGGCAAGACCGCCATCGTCGAGGGCCTGGCCCAGGACATCGTGCGCGGTGACGTGCCCGAGACGCTCAAGGACAAGCAGCTCTACACGCTCGACCTGGGGGCTCTGGTCGCCGGTAGCCGGTACCGAGGTGACTTCGAGGAGCGCCTGAAGAAGGTGCTCAAGGAGATCCGCACGCGCGGCGACATCATCCTGTTCATCGACGAGATCCACACGCTCGTCGGTGCCGGTGCCGCCGAGGGCGCGATCGACGCCGCGAGCATCCTCAAGCCGATGCTCGCGCGCGGTGAGCTCCAGACCATCGGGGCGACCACGCTCGAGGAGTACCGCAAGTACGTCGAGAAGGACGCCGCTCTCGAGCGCCGGTTCCAGCCGATCCAGGTCGCCGAGCCCACGCTCAAGCACGCGATCGAGATCCTCAAGGGGCTGCGCGACCGCTACGAGGCCCACCACCGCGTCTCGATCACGGACGGTGCGCTCGTGGCCGCCGCGACGCTCGCCGACCGCTACGTCAACGACCGGTTCCTGCCCGACAAGGCCATCGACCTGGTCGACGAGGCCGGTGCGCGCCTGCGCATCCGCCGGATGACTGCTCCGCCCGAGCTCCGCGAGCTCGACGAGCAGATCGCCGTCGCGCGCCGGGACAAGGAGTCCGCGATCGACGAGCAGGACTTCGAGAAGGCTGCGCGCCTGCGCGACAAGGAGAAGCAGCTCGGGCTGCGCCGGGTCGAGAAGGAGAAGTCCTGGAAGTCGGGCGACATGGACTCGGTCGCGGAGGTGGACGAGGACCTGATCGCTGAGGTGCTCGCGCTCGCCACCGGCATCCCCGTGTTCAAGCTGACCGAGGAGGAGTCCTCGCGCCTGCTCCACATGGAGGACGCCCTGCACAAGCGGGTCGTCGGCCAGGAAGCGGCCATCAAGAGCCTCTCCCAGGCGATCCGTCGCACCCGCGCCGGCCTCAAGGACCCGAAGCGTCCCGGTGGCTCGTTCATCTTCGCCGGGCCCACGGGCGTCGGGAAGACCGAGCTCGCCAAGGCGCTCGCGGAGTTCCTGTTCGACGACGAGAACGCGCTCATCCAGCTCGACATGAGCGAGTTCTCCGAGAAGCACACCGTCTCGCGGCTGTTCGGCTCGCCCCCCGGCTACGTCGGGTACGACGAGGGTGGCCAGCTCACCGAGAAGGTGCGCCGCAAGCCGTTCTCGGTCGTCCTGTTCGACGAGGTCGAGAAGGCGCACGCGGACATCTTCAACTCGCTGCTGCAGATCCTCGAGGACGGTCACCTGACCGACTCGCAGGGTCGGGTCGTCGACTTCAAGAACACCGTGATCATCATGACCACGAACCTCGGCACCCGGGACATCGCCAAGGGACTGCAGACCGGCTTCCAGGCCGGCGGGGACCTGTCGACGTCGTACGAGCGCATGAAGTCCAAGGTGCTCGACGAGCTCAAGCAGCACTTCCGGCCTGAGTTCCTCAACCGCGTGGACGACGTCGTGGTGTTCCCGCAGCTCTCGCAGCCCGAGATCTTCGCGATCGTCGACCTGATGATCGCCAAGCTCGCCCTGCGGCTGGCTGACAAGGACATGGCGATCCAGATCACGCCCGCAGCCAAGGCGCTGCTCGCCGAGAAGGGTTACGACCCGGTCCTCGGTGCTCGCCCGCTGCGTCGCGCGATCCAGCGCGAGATCGAGGACTCGCTCTCCGAGAAGATCCTCTTCGGCGAGATCAAGGCGGGTCAGCTGATCCTCGTCGACGCCGTCGGTGAGGGCCTGCTGGGCGAGTTCACGTTCCGTGGGGTCCCCAAGGGCGAGATCGTCCTGGAGCCGGTCGCGGTTGCCGCGACCGTGTCCGGCACCGACCTGCCGCCCGCTGCGCCGTCGTCCACCTCGGGCGACACGCAGACGATGCCTATCTCGGACTAGTCAGCTCGCGCCGACTCAGTTCGAACCGCACGACGACGAGGGGCCCGGATCCACCAGGATCCGGGCCCCTCGTCGTTCTCCGCCCGCTCAGGTCGGCAATCGGGAGCGGGCGTGCGGGAAGTGCCTGCGTGGGGGAGTGCCAGCACGACAGCGCATCGATCTTGGCCGGGTCGCGACCGTGTGCTGGGCTGCGCGTCAGAGCAGCCGTGCGTCAGAACGGTGGTTCGGGGTCCCAGTCGAGGGGTGGTTCGTGGCCGGGGGTGGTTCGGGTTGGTGGGTGTAGGTGTGCCCGGTGGGGGTGGTCCAGGTGACGGTGCCGGGCTGGTCGGGTCGGGTGGTCAGGCGCCAGTTGGCGTGGGTTTTGATGAGGTGGTCGCGTTTGCACAGGTTGCCGAGGTTGGCGGCGGAGGTGGCTCCGCCGGTGCCGTCGGGGTGGAACGGTTCGCGGTGGTCGAGCTCGCAGCGGTGGGCGGGGATGGAGCAGATCGGGGACAGGCATTGCCGGTCGCGGGCGCGCACGATCCGGGCGAGGTCGGCCGGTGGGTGGTAGCGGGTCCGACCGACGTCCAGGACGGTGCCGGTGACGGGGTCGGTCACCAGCCGCCGCCACGTCCCGGCGGTGGCGAGTCGGCGGGCGGTCTGTGCGGTGATGGGCCCGTACCCGGCCAGCTCCCCGGGGTTGTCGTCCAGGCCGAGCAGGGTCGCCAGGGACACGGTCACGTCCACCCGCACCCCACCGAAACCCCCGACCCCCAGCCCGGGCGGGTTCGCCGCGGTCGGTGAGGATTCGGCCGGCACGGGTGCGGAGCCCCGGGACAGCCCGAACGCCGCACCGGGCGGGAACGCGGCACCGGCCGGGCAGGTCGTGGCGCCAGGTCGCGTGGGGGGGCCCGCGGCCTGCGTGCCCGGGTGGCCGAGCAGGGCGGTGGTGAACGCGTCGGCGCGCAGCTGGTCGGGGGTGCGGGGGTCGCCGGTGGTCTTGGTGGTGCGGGCGGCGGCGGACAGGGCGGTGTCGATCGCGGCGGCGGTGGCGCCGGGCAGCACGGCCCAGATGCCGGCCATGCCGTCGGGCAGGACCTTGGGGTGGCACACCCGGCGGCCCTTGACCGCGCGGATGGTGCGTTGTTAGGCGTCGACGGGGTCCACCACGATCACGGCTTTGGCCAGGTCGCGGCGTAGCTGGGCGTGGGTGCGTCGGCCCGCGCCGGGCAGCACCCGGGCCTGCACGTCCACCGCGACCTGCACCGCGACATCACCCAGGACGGCGGCGAAGATCTTCGCTTTGCCCCAGTCGATGTGACCGGCCTCCAACGCGACCCCGGTCAGGGTCAGCGGGCCGGCCAGCAGCCGGGCGGTGTCCACCAGGTTCCGTCCGGCCTGCCGGGAGGTCCCCAGCGCGGCGGCGACCTCTTCCCCGGCCACGTTCGGCTGGGAGACCCTCACGGGCCAGTACGGGTTCATCGACTCCCGCCGGGACAGCACCTCGATCGCGGCCAGCTGGTGGGCCCGCGCGGTGGACGCGTCGCGTTCCAGGCGGGCGATCAGCTCCACGAGGTGAAAGTCGTCCAACCGCTGGGCGGCGACCTGGGTGTAGTCCCGCGGATCGACCGGCTCACCCAACGCGGCGTCCATCGCCGCCCACAGGCCTGCCAGGTCCGCCGACGGCTCCACCCACGACGCCGGTGCGTCCCACGGCGTCGAAGGCTGCGCGGACGCGCACCGGCCCGCGGCAGAACTAGGCCGCTGACCAGCCATGACGCTCCGAGAACCCGCTCGTTCGAACATGTGTAATGCCTCTCTGCTTGAGTCCAGTTGGACCTCAGAGTGGCTTGGCTCCCCCGACCAGCGAGGTCAGTGGGTGCGGGTCCGTCGCGACGGCCTGTTGCAGGAGTCGGTAGAACAGCAGTCCGCGAGAGCGCGACTTTCGCCGGTTGAACCGGAATGTGAATTCATCCAGATAGTAGACGAGTTGTCGCTTCGCTATTCCGTGGTGCATTGTTCCGGCGATCCAACGCTTGAGTAATGAGGCGACGAGGTGGACGCCGGGCAGGTGCTCGTGGGCGGGCTCGGCCGCGGACACCATGACATGGAATTCGTGGGTGAATCCTTCGTCGGCTAGCTTGCGAAGGGCTGGTGCGCCGTCGGATCGGATCGTTGAGCCCGGTGCGATGACCTTGTGCGCGAAATCGACGAGCTGGTCGCTGTTCTTCGCGGTCGCCAGACCCAACCGGATCCGTCCGATCTTGCGCCCGTCGGTCACCTCAACCGCGATCATCACGGGGACCTTCGTCGAGCCCGCGCCAGGCCTGCCCTTGCTTCGCCCCCCGATCATCGCCTCGTCGAGCTCGACGGTCCCGGAGAGTAGGTCTCGCTCGGGGCGGACCATGACGCGGCGCAATTTGTGCAGCCACGCCCATGCTGTCTCGTACGACCTGAACCCCAAGATCTGCTGCAACGTGGCCGCGGAGATCCCGTTCTTGGACGCACAGACGAACCAGATCGCAGCGAACCACGTCGAGAGCGGCGTGTGCGAGCGATGAAAGATTGTCCCGGCCGTCACCGACGTTTGTTTACTGCAATCGGCACACATCCACATTCCCCGACGCGCGGTGCGCCACGAATTTGTGCTGTGGCAGTGCGGACACTCGAAGCCGTTCGGCCACCGCAGCTTGGCGAGATAGTCCGCGCACGCGTCGTCGTCCGGAAACCACGACACCAACTGCTGGTGGGTGCTCGGGTAGCCCACGCCGGCGACCGGCGCGCTGGCCTCATCCATGAGATCGACTCTACTGGACTCAAGCAGAGAGGCATTACATGTGTATGACTCTAGAACGAGCCACCCACACGCACCCCCCGACGCACGAAACCCGCCGTCGGGCATGGAGCGTGGCAACCGCCATCGGACATCCCCGCGCGAGCGAGGCCTCGGCGACCGCCGGTCGCGACGACGGGGGAGCGGGTCAGACGGCGCCGGTGAACCCCATCTGCCGCCACGCCTCGTACACGGCAAGGGCCGCCGAGTTCGCGAGGTTGAGCGACCGTCGACCGGGGATCATCGGGATGACCACCTGGTCGGTGATGCGCGGGTCGGCCAGCACGTCGTCGGGCAGCCCGGTGGGCTCGGGGCCGAACAGGAGCACGTCCCCGGGCTCGTAGGCCACGTCCGTGAAGCGTCGCGTGGCCCGGGTCGTGAAGGCGAACACCCGCGCGTCCGGCAGTGCGGCCCAGGCGGCAGCCAGGTCGGCGTGCACGACGACGTGCGCCAGGTCGTGGTAGTCGAGCCCGGCGCGGCGCAGCTTGGGCTCGGACAGGTCGAAGCCGAGCGGCTCCACGAGGTGCAGCTCGGCGCCGGTCACCGCGGAGATCCGGATCGCGCTGCCGGTGTTCTGGGGGATGCGGGGCTCGAAGAACATGATGCGGGGCACCCGACGATGGTCCCACCTGTCGTCGCCGGGTCCCCGCAGCGCGTCGGCCGCCCCCCATGCCAGGCCCTTCTAGGCAGGCGCGGCGACGGGCTCCGGGGCGAGCGGGACGTCGTCGTCGGGCAGCCGGCCCCGTCGGAAGCTCACGGCGGACTTGCCCGAGTCGAGCTGCCAGGTGAACCAGAAGACGAACGGGATCGCGACGACGAGGTTGCCGATGCCCCACCACTGCAGCACGTCGGCGTTGAACCAGCGCGAGGCGTCCATGACCTGGGGGAAGTAGTCGACGCACGCGCGCAGCAGCAGGTGCGCGGCGAGCGTGTAGACGCGGGCGATCACGTACAGCTCCGGGCGCTTCTTGAGGATCGGGTAGATCTCTGCGGCGAGCAGGATGCACACCGTCGAGGCGAAGTACTTCGGGGCCTCGGCGTACACGAAGCACGCGTTCCAGGTCGTGTAGAGCAGGTTCCAGCCGATGGTCGTGTAGGCGATCAGGTCGGAGCCGCCGGTCGTCGTGATCTTCCAGAACTTGGGGACGTAGGGGATCGTCAGGCACAGCAGGAAGCCGGCGATCGCGTTGGGGTAGTTGCCCAGCTGGAGGTCCTTGACCGACGCCTCGGTGATGTTGAGGAACAGGATCCCGTAGAAGAACCATACGAACCCGGGCTTCTTCAGCGTGTCCCACATCCGGCCGGTCCGGTCGTCGTGCACCGCGATCCGCGCGAGCCCGACGACGATGGTCGGCAGGATCACCGACAGGATCTTGAACCAGCGGAACCACCCCTCGACCCCGCCCGTGAGGATCCACAACGGGAAGGTCAGCAGGCTCGCGATCCAGAAGTACGCCGAGGCCTTGGGATGCGCACGGAAGTAGTCGACCACCCACAGCAGGAAGCAGAAGTACAGCGGCATCGAGATGACGTACGACCACCAGGGCAGGTTCATCGAGCAGTCCACTTCGTTCGGTGGGTCCGCGACCTCGCGGCTCCCGCAATTAAACGGACATCGGTGTCCGTTACGCTGAAAGCCTCCCGCACCTCCCGGCTCGACAGCCGGGACCTTGGCCCCGACCTACGATGGAGCGCCATGACCCAACGCAGCGACGCGCGCCGCAACCGCGACGCAATCCTGCGGGCGGCCGAGGAGGTCTTCGCGGCCGAGTCCGTCACCGTGCCGCTGCAGCGCATCGCCGAGCGCGCCGGGGTCGGCCGCGGCACCCTCTACCGGCACTTCCCCGATCGCTACGCGCTCGCCGCTGCCCTGTACCGGGAACGGCTGGAGCGGTACGAGCAGCTCGTCGAACGGGAGGGTGACGACCCGGCAGTCGTCCTCACCCTGATGGCGGCGATCACCGCCGAGCAGGGGCACATCCCCGGGCTGTTCCGGCTGATCTTCGCCGAGGGCCCCGGCCAGACCTACCTCGACCCGTTGTGGCAACGGTCCATCGCGCTGCTCGAGGAGCCGCTGCGGACCAGCCAGCAGGCCGGGGTCGTGCGCGCGGACCTCACCGTCGACGACCTGCTCATGGTCGTGGGCATGGTCTTCGGCGTCGTCAACAGCCCTGCCGGGCTGGCCGGCCCGGCGTCGGTCCAGCGCGCGCTGGACCTCGTGCTGGTCGGGCTGCGGCCGCGGGCCTGACGCGACGCGACCGACGGGCCCCGAGCGCCGTCGGCGGTGCGGGGCCGAGATAACCTCGGCACATGCACTCCAGCGAGGTCGTCGTGGTCGGTGCCGGGCTCGCCGGGCTCGCGTGCGCGCTTCGCCTGTCGGCCGCCGGGATCGAGGTCACGGTCCTCGAGCAGGCCGACGCCGTCGGGGGGCGCGTGCGGACCGACCTGATCGACGGGTTCCGCTGCGACCGCGGCTTCCAGCTCATCAACCCCGCCTACCCCGAGGTGCGCCGCGCGCTCGACGTGCCGTCGCTGCGGCTCCAGCCGCTTCCAGGAGCGGTCGTCGTCGCGTCCGGGTCGGGCCGCCGGCTGCTCGGTGACCCGCGCCGCACCCCGGCGCCCCTGCTCGGCCGGGTGCTGCTGGGGGATCTCACCGCCGCCGGCAGCCTGCGCGAGAAGGTCGCGTTCGGCCGGTGGGCGCTGCGCAGCGCCCTGCGCGACCCCGCCGGCCTGCTGCTCGCCCCCGACGAGCCGTGGGGCGAGGCCTTCGACCGGCTCGGGCTCGACGGCCGGCTGCGCCGCGCCGTGCTGGACCCGTTCCTCGCCGGGATCCTGGCGGAGTCCGACGGATCCACCTCGCGCCGGTTCGTCGAGCTGCTCATCCGCTCGTTCGTCCGGGGTCGCCCATCGGTCCCGTTCGGCGGCATGCAGCGCATCGGGGACCAGCTCGCCGCGGCCCTGCCCGCCGGGACCGTGCAGTGCGGGATCACCGTGGACGACGTCGGCTCGGGCGCGGGCGGCTCCCGGCGCGAGGTCCGCACCGCGGACGGCCCGGTCCGGGCCCGCGCCGTCGTCGTGGCGACCGACCCCGGCGCCGCCGCGGGGCTCACCGGGCTGTCCGTTCCCCAGGTCCGACCGCTGACGACGTTCTGGCACGTCACCCCCGAACCGCCCAGCCCGTACGGCGCGCTGCACCTCGACGGCGACCGTCGAGGACCGGTCGTCAACACCGTCGTGCTGAGCAACGCCGCGCGCGGGTACTCCCCGGACGACCGCGCGCTGGTCGCCACGACGATCCTCGGCCTGCCGTCGCCGGAGGCGTCCGACCCGACCTCCGAGCCGGGCGTCCGGCGCCAGCTCGCCCGGATCTACGGCGTCGACACCTCCCGCTGGGACCTGGCGACGACGCACGCGATCCCGCACGCGCTGACCGCGATGGACCCGCCGCTGGACGTGCGCCGGACCGTGGCGCTCGGCGACGGGCTCTTCGTCGCGGGCGACCACCGGGACTCCGCCTCGAGCCAGGGCGCACTCGTCTCCGGTCGCCGCGCGGCCGACGCCGTCCTGGCGCACCTGGGCCTTGCCGTACCGCCGCGGCCGGCGCTCGACGCGCTGGCGGGCACTCGGGCGTAGGACGGCGCGCGGGCGTCCGACGGCGTGCCGCCGCGGTTCGCACACCCGTTCGGGTTCGGTACGGTTGTTGCGCTCCGCACCCCCGATGAAGAGGACCCCCGATGTCGACGTCCGCCTACCTGCCCGCCGACGACCGGTACGAGTCGATGACCTACCGACCCGCGGGGCGCAGCGGCCTGAACCTGCCTCGGCTCTCGCTCGGGATGTGGCACAACTTCGGTGACTCCACGCCCTTCGAGACCCAGCGCGCCGTCATCCGCCGCGCGTTCGACCTCGGCATCACCCACTTCGACCTGGCGAACAACTACGGCCCGCCCTACGGGTCGGCCGAGGCGAACTTCGGCCGGCACCTCGCCGCCGACCTGCGCCCGTACCGCGACGAGCTCGTGATCAGCTCGAAGGCCGGGTATGACATGTGGCCGGGCCCGTACGGCGACGGGGGGTCGCGCAAGTACCTGCTCGCGTCGCTCGACAAGTCGCTGAAGCGCATCGGCACCGACTACGTCGACATCTTCTACTCCCACCGCCCGGACGCGTCCGTGCCGATCGAGGAGACGATGGGGGCGCTGCACACCGCCGTCCAGCAGGGCAAGGCGCTGTACGCCGGCATCTCGAACTACTCCCCGGCGCAGACGCGCGAGGCCGCGCGCGTGCTCGGCGAGCTCGGCACGCCGCTGCTGATCCACCAGCCGTCCTACTCGATGTTCAACCGGCATGTCGAGCTGCCGCAGGTCGCCCCGGACGCGCCGGCGGGCACCGTCGGCGAGAGCCAGCTCGAGGTGGTCGGCGACCTCGGGATCGGGATGATCGTGTTCTCCCCGCTCTCGCAGGGGCTGCTGACCGGCAAGTACCTGCGCGGCGACATCCCGGCGGGCTCGCGGGCCGCCGTCGGGCACTTCCTCACGGCCGAGCGCATCAACGAGACCTACCTGACGCGGGCCCGGGCCCTGAACGAGATCGCGGCCGGCCGCGGCCAGTCCCTCGCGCAGCTGGCGCTCACCTGGGTGCTGCGCGACGACCGCGTGACCTCGGCCATCATCGGCGCCAGCAGCGTCGCCCAGCTGGAAGACAACGTGGCCGCCCTGAAGGCCCCCCGACTGACTGAGGCGGAACTCACGGCAATCAACCCCCACGCGATAGACGGCACCCGCTAACCCAACCCCCCGCTGGACCACCCCCCGCCGAACTCGGAGGTTTGCCTCGAACTCGCACACTGGGGTGTCCTAGTTCGAGGCAAACCTCCGAGTTCGCGAGCCGCAGTTCGGGGTGGGTTCACGCCGGGAGGGAATCCAGCTCCGGGGTGGGCTGGGTGCGGGTCTGGACGCGGGTGCGCCAGGTGAGCAGCGCCCCGCCCAGGGCGGCCGACGTGAGCGAGCCGATCAGGACTGCGGCTTTGACGTGTGCGCTGTGCGGGGAGCTCGCGTCGAACGAGAGCTCGCCGATCAGCAGCGAGACGGTGAACCCGACGCCCGCGACCACGGCCACGGCCGCGAGGTCCGGCCAGCGCACCGACGGGTCGAGGTTCGCCCCGGTGAGCTTGACCAGCAGGAACGTGGCGATGAGGATCCCGATCGGCTTGCCCAGGACGAGCCCGAGCGCGACGCCCTGCGCGGCCGGGTCGCCGGCGGTGCTCGCCAGGTCCTCGGGGCTGAGTGACACTCCGGCGGCGAACAGCGCGAACACCGGCACCGCGAGCCCGGCTGAGACCGGGCGCCACAGGTGCTCGAGGTGCTCGGCGAGGCTCGTGCTCTCGTCGCCGCGGGCCAGCGCGGGCACGGTGAAGCCGAGGATCACGCCGGCGATCGTGGCGTGCACCCCGGACGCGTGCATGAACCCCCACGCGGCCAGCGCGAGCGGCACCAAGATCCACGCCGTCATGCCGCGCCGGCGGACCAGGAACGCGAACACCGCGATGGTCGCGAACGACGCCCCGAGCCAGGCGAACTGCAGCCCGTCGGCGTAGAAGATCGCGATCACCACGATGCCGAGCAGGTCGTCGACGACCGCGAGCGTGAGCAGGAACGCGCGCAGCGCGGTGGGCAGGCGCTTGCCGAACACGGTCAGCACCGCCACGGCGAACGCGATGTCGGTGGCCACCGGCACGGCCCAGCCATCCATCACACCGCCCGCGGACGTCGCGTTGATCACCGCGTAGATCGCCGCCGGGGCGGCCATCCCGCCGACCGCCGCGAGGATCGGCACGATCGCCGTCGAGGGCCGCCGCAGCTGGCCGTCGACCATCTCGCGCTTGAGCTCCAGGCCGACGACGAAGAAGAAGATCGCCAGCAGCCCGTCGGTGGCCCACTGCGCGATCGGCAGGTCGAGGTGCAGCGCCGACGGTCCGACGACGACGTCGCCGAGCGCCAGGTAGCCCGCGCTCCACGGCGAGTTCACCCAGACCAGCGCGACGACGGCGCCGAGCAGCAGCAAGATCGCGCCGGTGTTCTCGGCGCGCAGATCGTCGGCGAAGTTGCGCTCGCCGCCCGGGGTCAGGCGGCTGTACAGCGTGGTCGGTCGGTTGCTCATGCGCGTTCCCCAGTTCGTGTGCGGGGAGCGTGAGGCGCCGGTGTGTGGCCCGCTGCGCCGAACGCTAACCCAGGGTTTGCCGGGGGCTCGAGGTCTCAGACCCGGGTGTGAGTCGTGAGTTCGCTGGTACGGACCGAGGTCGCTGAAGCAGACCGGCGAACTCGGCGCGTACCAGCGAACTCGACGGAACTCGCGGGAGCGGCACCGCAGACCGCGTCCAGGGCGGCGGCGGCGACCGCCAGGCGGGTGGGGACGTCGGCGTCTCGCGGTCGCACCGACACCTTGACGGCGAGCCGTGAGCCCGCCGCTGCCCTGAGGGTCTCGGCGAGCTGGCCCGGCCCCAGCAGCGACTCGGACGACGCCTCGAGCGCGACGTCGTCCCCGCGCGGCGGGATGTGCGCGTCGACCCAGGCCGCTCCCCATGGCGTCGACGTCGAGGCCGCCCCCGACAACACCACCGCGCGCAGCATCGCCGCCGCGGCAGCCGTCTGCACGTGCCCGACGGCGGTCCTCGCGCTGCGGCCCTCGATCGCAGAGCGGCCCCAGTTGATGCTCAACCCGAGCCGGTCGGCCGGTGCGCCCGTGGATCGCACCGCGGCGATCTCGTCCTCGAGGGTGAGGAAGCCCTTGGCCGCCACCTGGCCTGCCACGAGCGCGTCGCAGTGCTCGATCAGCAGCTCCGCACCGGCGAGTTCCCAGGTGAGGAGCTCGTCCAACGATCGTGCGAGCGCGTCCCTCGAGCCGCCGACCGGCCCCGGGGCGGTGTGCACCTGGATGCCGACGACCCGCCGTCGGCCATGAACGTCGGCCAGCCGCAGCGCGAGGTCGCGTGCCCGACCGACGTCGGCCAGGGCGCGCGCGCGACCCGCCTCGTCGCTGGAGGCGAGCCCGTACCCGGGCTCCGTCGTGAGGCGTCCCATCACGGTCGGGATGCAGGTCACGAGCAGATCCCAGTCCGGCTGCAGGTTTCGCACGGCCCAGGCCGGGGTCAAGCAGGCAGCCCCCTCGAGCGGCAGAGGCAGCTCGAGGCCGCCCACGCCGAGCGCGGCGACGCCCGCGTAGAACGCCTCCGCCGCGCCCGGTGCGGCGGGCTCCAGGGCATACGCGCCGAGCAGGAGATCTGCGTTCGTGGTCATGGCAGCTGCCTTCCGTAGGACTTCAGACCCGGTTGACATCACCGAATCCAGTGCTAGTTTGTTCCGCGTACCGGAACTGAGTTCCGTACAGCAGACTAACGTGGTCGTCGGCCGGGCCGGGACGTAGGTGTCCCGGGCGGCAACGGCTACGCGAACGGCCCGGGCCTCCTCCGAGGAACACCCGCGGCACGCCAGCTCACGTGTGGGCCGACTAAGGAGTTTCAATTGAGGCGAAACAAGGTTGTTTCGATCTTTGCGAAAACGGGCGCCTCGGCGCTCGCGACGACCGCTCGACGCGTGGCCGACGGCGGCCAGAGCAGCGCGAGCGTCCATGGAAACGGTGCACTGTGACTGAGAGCGTGATCGCTCCGAGCCCGTCGCCGGATTCAGTGCTTCCGCCCGTGGACCGCAAGAACCTTCGACGGGCCGCCTGGGCGGGTGGGATCGGCACCGCGCTGGAGAACTTCGACTTCACGATCTACGGCACGGCGTCGGCCATCATCTTCGGCAAGATCTTCTTCCCCAACCTCGACCCGACCGTCGGCACCATCGCGTCGTTCGGCACGCTCTTCGTCGGCTTCGGCGCACGCCCGCTGGGCGGCCTGTTCTTCTCGAAGTACGGCGACCGCCTCGGTCGCAAGTTCGTCATGGTCGCCACCCTGTTCTTGATGGGGACCGCGACGTTCGCGGTCGGCCTGCTGCCGAGCTACGCCGCCGTCGGGCTCTGGGCACCCGTCCTGCTGCTCATGGTGAGGTTCCTCCAGGGCTTCGGTGCCGGCGCCGAACAAGCGAGCGGGATCGTCCTGCTCACCGAGACGGCGCCGAACGGCCAGCGCGGCCGCTACGCCTCGCTCGTGTTCGTGGGCGCCGCGGCCGGAGCGGCGGCAGCCGCCGTCGTCTGGATCCTCGTCCAGCGCATGTCCGACGAGGCGCTGCTCTCCTACGGCTGGCGCCTGGTGTTCTTCAGCTCGATCTTCGTCACGTTCGCCGCGTGGCTCATCCGGCGCAAGGTGAAGGAGTCGCCGGTCTTCGAGGAGCTCAAGGTCGAGGGCGTCATCGAGAAGGAGAAGTCGCCCGTCGCGGACGTCTGGAAGCACGGCAAGAAGCACCTGGCCCGGATCTTCTTCATGAACGTCGGCGCCAACGCGCACTCGTACATCTTCCAGGTCTTCGCCGGCGCGTACCTGATCAACGAGATCCACGTCGACCCCACGTGGATCCCGAAGTTCCTGCTCATCGGCGCACTGTGCGCCTGCGTCTCCGCCGTGGGCTTCGGCATCATGAGCGACAAGTTCGGTCGCCGCCGCATGTACCTGTTCACCACCGGGTTCCTCTTCCTGTTCGCGGCACCCGCGTTCCTGCTCATGACCACCGGCAACCTGGTGATCATCTGCATCGTCATCGTGATCGGGTTCATGGTCGCCTCGCAGGGCACGGTCGGCGTGCAGGCCGCGTACTTCCCGGAGCTGTTCGGGTCCCGCTACCGCTACGCAGGCGTCGCCCTCGGGCGCGAGTTCTCCTCCGTCTTCGGTGGCGGCCTGGCCCCGCTCATCTGCTCCGCGCTCGTGCAGTGGGCCACCGGATCGTGGTGGCCGGTCGCCATCTACATGATGGTGATCATGGCGATCACCTTTGGCACGACGCTGTTCGCGCCGGAGACGGTCGACCGCGACCTGCTCCTGGAAGAGGACGCGTAACCACTCGACACCACCGCTGTTCCGGCCGGGTGGAAGGTTCCCTTCGATTCCATCCGGCCGGTTCCCCACCCGCAGGTCACGACCGCAGTGCATCACCCGCATCGACGAACACGAGGATTGCCATGGAACAGCGTTACGCCACGAGCCCGGAGCACGTCCCCGGGATGGACACCGCGGAACTCCGCGAGCGCTACCTGGTCCAGGACCTGTTCGTCGACGACGAGGTCACAGCGCTCTACACGCACCACGACCGCATCGTGCTCGCCGGCATCAGCCCGATCACCACCACGCTCGAGCTGCTCGGTTTTCCTGAGATCCGCAGCGACTACTTCTTCGAGCACCGCGAGGCCGGCATCGTCAACGTCGGCGGGCCGGGCACGATCACCGTGGACGGCGTCTCTTTCACCCTGACCCACGGGTCGTGCCTCTACATCGGGCGCGGTGCGCGCGTCGTCACGCTGGCCTCCACCGACGTGACAGGGGAGCAGGGTCCCGCCCGCTTCTACGTGATCTCGGCGCCCGCGCACACCGCCTACCCGACCACGCTCGTCGAGGCCGGTCAGGGCACCGTGCGCGAGCTCGGAGATGCGCTCACCTCGAACCGCCGCACGCTCAACCAGTACATCCACGAGAACGGCGTGCGCAGCTGCCAGGTCGTCATGGGCGTCACGCAGCTCCACCCGGGCAGCATGTGGAACACCATGCCGGCACACACGCACGACCGCCGGACCGAGTGCTACCTGTACTTCGACCTGCCCGACGACGCCCGCGTCGTGCACCTCCTCGGGCAGCCGTCCGAGACTCGGCACCTCGTCGTCGGCAACCGCGAGGCGGTCATCTCGCCGAGCTGGTCCGTGCACTCCGGCGTGGGATCTGCGTCATATTCGTTCGTGTGGGCCATGGCCGGGGAGAATCAGTCATTCGACGACATGGACGGCTTTGCCATCGCGGACATGCGCTGACAGGTACAGAGCAGGACGACCGGGGAGAACACAGTGAGCACGGAGACAGTCGTGACGGGTACGGGCGTGGCTGCGTCGCGCGCGTCGGGCGCGAGCGCGAGTGAGAAGACGCTGCTCGTGCTGGAGGCGGCGCTCACCCACTCGCGGTTCACCGAGGTCGTGGAGGCCACCGGGCTGGCCAAGGCGACGACGCACCGGATCCTCAGCACGCTCGTGGACCGCCGGTTCGTCACCGTCGACCGTGACGGCAGCTACCTCCCGGGCCCGAAGATCCTGTCGCTCGCCGGCCGTGCCCTGCTCCGCATCGACATCTCCGCGATCGCGAAGCCTTTCGTCGAGCAGCTCGTGGGCCAGTCCCACTGCACCATCCACCTCGGCGCCGTGAACGGCGACGAGATCGTCTACCTGATCCGGGCCGACTCCGACAAGCCGTACCTCATGCCCTCCCGGGTGGGGTTGTCGGTTCCGCTGCACTCCACCGGGATCGGCAAGGTCGTCCTCGCCGACTACACGGACGACGAGCTGGACCGTTTCGTCGCTCGGGCCGGGCTGCCGGCCCGGACCCCGCACACGATCACGACGCCCGACGGGCTGCACACCGAGATCGCCGACGTGCGGCGCCTCGGCTACGCGCTCGACCGCGAGGAGAACGTGCCCGGCCTCGCGTGCGTGGCAGCCCCGATCCGCGACCTCACCGGCACGGTGAAGTACGGCGTCAGCATCTCCACGCTCCTCCTGGAGCACACCTACGAGCAGATCGAGGCGATGGCCCCGATGGCGGTCGCGACAGCCCAGAAGATCTCGGCGGCCCTCGGCTACCTGGCTTGATCGACCCGCCGCGCCGCGGCGACTTACGACACGTACCAGCTTCCCGTTCAGCTTTGCCATGCGCACTTTCGCTCGAACGCCACCGACCAAGGAGCACCACCATGACCGTCCCGGACACCCTCGCCACCCCCGCCGGCTACCTCGAGAGCCTGTTCAGCCTCGAGGGCCAGCTCGCCGTCGTCACCGGCGCCAGCCAGGGGATCGGCCTCGCCATCGCCGAGTGCCTGGCCCGCGCCGGCGCCGACATCATCGGGGTCAGCTACGACATGCCCGACGGCGACAGCGCCGCTCGCACCGTGGTCGAGGGCCTGGGGCGCAAGTTCACCCCGCTGTGCACCGACTTCTCGGTGCGCGAGCAGGTCACCGAGCTCGCCGAGGACCTCGCCGGGCGCGGGGTCGACATCCTCATCAACAACGGCGGCACCATCCGCCGGGAGCCGGCCGCGCAGCACACCGACGCGGACTTCGACTACGTCATGGACGTCAACCTGCGCTCGACCTTCGTGCTCTCCCGCGAGGTCGGCCGCTCGATGATGACCCGCGGCCACGGCAAGATCGTCAACACCGCCTCGCTGCTCAGCTTCCAGGGCGGCGTCAACGTGCCCGGCTACACGTCCTCGAAGTCGGCCGTCGCCGGCCTGACCAAGGCGCTCGCCAACGAGTGGGCGCCCCTCGGTGTGAACGTCAACGCGGTCGCCCCCGGGTACGTCGCCACGGCCAACACCAAGGACCTGCGGGCGGACGCGGCCCGCAGCCAGGCGATCCTCGAGCGCATCCCGGCCGGTCGTTGGTCCGAGGCGTCCGACGTCGCCGGCGCCGTGCTGTTCCTGTGCTCGCACGCCGCGGACTACATCCACGGCATCATCCTTCCGGTCGACGGCGGCTGGCTCGCGCGATGACCGTCGCCGCGACGATGCGGATCGTCATCACGGAGTGCGATCACGACTCGTTCGCGGCCGAGCGGCTCGTGACGGACCCGGCCGGTGCCGAGCTGGTGCTGACGCAGTCGTTCACGGCGGCGGACCTGGTGGCGAACGCCGCCGACGCCGACGCGATCCTGGTGCAGTACGCGCCGATCACGGCCGAGATCATGGACGCGCTGCCGCGGCTGCGTGCCATCGGGCGGTACGGCGTGGGCGTCGACTCGGTCGACATCGCCGCCGCGACCGCCCGCGGCATCGCGGTGTGCAACGTGCCCGACTACGGCACCGAGTCCGTCTCGGACCACGCGATCGGCATGGCACTCGCCGCCGCGCGGGGGATCCCGCGGCTCGACCGTGGGCTCCGCGCGGGGTCGTTCGACCTCGCGGCGGTCCGTCCGCTCTTCCAGACGCGCGGCCGCGTGTTCGGCGTCGTCGGCCTCGGCCTGATCGGGACGGCGACCGCGCGCAAGGCCGCCGGCCTGGGCTACGAGGTCATCGGGTACGACACCGCCGCCGAGCCCGGCGCGGCGACGTTCCACGGGTTCGCTTCGGTGTCCCTGGACGAGCTCCTCGAGCGCGCGCAGGTCGTCTCGCTGCACACCCCGCTGACCGAGGTCACCCGGGGGATGATCGGCGCCGAGCAGCTGGCGCGGATGCGCACCGACGCGATCCTGGTCAACACCAGCCGCGGCGGCGTGATCGACGGCGCCGCGCTGGTCGAGGCGCTGCGCACCGGCTCGATCCTCGGTGCGGCGATCGACGTGCACGAGTCCGAGCCGCTGTCGGCCGGCGACCCGTTGACCACCTTCGACTCGGTCGTGCTCACCCCGCACCTGGCCTGGTACACGGAGGAGTCCTACGACGAGCTCAAGCGTCGGACGGTCGCCAACGTGGTCGAGGTCTGCGCCGGGCGCACGCCGCGCAACATCGTCAACCCCGAGGTCCTCGGGGCCCCCGGACGCAACCGAGCGTGCGCCCCCTTCGTGACGGTAGGAGCAGACAGATGAGCACCACGACCGCAGCGCTGAGCACCATGCAGGCAGTGCGCTGGACCGCGACCGACGAGGTCGAGGTCGCCGACCTGCCCGTCCCCGAGGTGCCCGCCGGCTGGGCCCTGGTCAAGATCGCCTACAACGGGATCTGCGGCACGGACCTGGCGATCCTGCACGGCAAGCACCCGCGCGCCACCCCCGGGCTCGTCCTCGGGCACGAGATGTCCGGCTGGGTCGAGCGCGCGGGTGCGACCGGTCCGGCGGCCGGGACCCTGGTCGTCGTCGAGCCGCTGATCAGCTGCGGTGAGTGCCGCTCGTGCCGCAGCGGGCTCGCGCACGTGTGCCGCAGCCTCGGGCTGTACGGCATCGACGCCCCCGGCGGCATGGCCCAGCTCGTCGCCCTGCCGCCCGAGGTCCTGCACGCCGTGCCCGACGGCGTCTCGCCGCGCACCGCGACCCTGGCCGAGCCGTTGGCCGTCGCCGTGCACGCGGTCGAGCTGTCCGGCATGCAGATCGGTGACGTCGTCGCGGTCTACGGCGCCGGCCCGATCGGCGTGCTCACCGCGCTGGTCGCCCGGCACGCGGGGGCGAGCGCCGTCGTGATCACCGAGCCGAGCGGTTGGCGCCGCGAGGTCGCCGCCGGGCTCGGGTTCACCGTGGTCGCCCCCGACTCGACCATGGCCGCCACGCTCGCCCCCCTGACCGACGGCGAGGGCGCGGACACCACGTTCGACTCCGCCGCGCACCCGTCGGTCGCCGCCGAGCTGGCCGCGACCACGCGGGTGCGGGGGCGGATCGTCGTCGTCGGCGTCTACAAGCAGCCCACGGCGATCGACCTGCAGTCGGTGTGCTTCAAGGAGCAGACGGTCGTCGGGGTGCGCGTGTACACCTCGGCGAACATGACCCGCGCGATCGAGCTGATCGCCGGCGGCGAGCTGGGCCTGGAGCGGTTCCCGACCAAGGCCTTCGCGCTCGACGACGTGGCCGCGGCGTTCGACGCGGCGACCTCCGGCCAGGACTGCCTCAAGGTCCTGGTCACCCCCCTGGCAGGAAAGGCCGACGCATGAGCACCCCCTTCGATCTCACCGGCAGGACCGCCGCGGTGACCGGCGGCGGCCGAGGCCTGGGCCTGGGTATCTCGACGGCGCTGCTCGAGGCGGGCGCGGACGTCGTCGTGCTCGGTCGCTCGGGCGTGCCGGCGGAGCTGACCGACCGCGCCGCGGCGCTCGGCCGGTCCGTGCACTTCGTGGCGCTGGACCTGGCCGACGCCGACGCGATCGCGGCCACGGCCGCCGTCGTGCTGGCTGACCACCGCGTCGACATCCTGGTGAACAACGCCGGCACGCAGGACCGGCACCCGGCGGTCGACTTCCCGCTGGCGGCGTGGGACGCGGTCCTGGACGTCAACCTGCGCGCGGTCTTCCAGCTCTGCCAGCTGTTCGGCCGGCCGATGCTCGAGCGCGGCGACGGCAAGATCGTCAACCTCGCCTCGCTGCTCTCGTTCCAGGGTGGCCTGACCGTGCCGGCGTACGCCGCGAGCAAGGGCGCCGTCGCGCAGCTGACCAAGGCGCTGTGCAACGAGTGGTCGAGCCACGGCGTGAACGTCAACGCGATCGCCCCGGGGTACATGGCCACCGAGATGAACGCCGCCCTGCTCGCCGACCCGGATCGCCTCGCCGCCCTGTCGGCCCGCATCCCCGCCGGCCGGTGGGGCCAGCCCGACGACATCGGCAACGTCGCGGTCTTCCTCGCCTCGGACGCCGCGCGGTACGTGCACGGCCAGATCCTCGCCGTCGACGGCGGCTGGATGGCCCGCTGATGCGCCCCTAGCCCACCCCCACCTCCCCACTGAGACCTCTCCCGGGCCGAGCTTGACCGCCGGCTCCTGGCCACAGCTCTGCCCGATCGCCGGTCGCCTGCACGGCGGCTCCCACCCGTTTCCCCCTCCTGGATTGGATCCTCCGATGGACGTCCTGTCAGCCCTGAGTGCCGCCCGCCTCGTGCCCGTCGTCGTGCTCGACGACGCCGCCGATGCCGATGCGCTGGCCGGCGCGCTGGTCGCCGGCGGCCTGCCGGTCGCCGAGGTCACCTTCCGCACCGCCGCCGCGCAGGACTCGATCCGCGCGATGGCCGCGCGCGGCGACATCCTCGTGGGTGCCGGCACGATCCTCACCGTGGCCCAGGTCGACCAAGCGGTGGCCGCCGGGGCGCAGTACATCGTCTCGCCCGGGTTGTCCCGCGCGGTCGTCGAGCGGTGCGCCGAGCTCGGCGTGCTTGCCCTGCCGGGCGCGATCACGGCATCCGAGGTCACCGCAGCGCTCGAGCTCGGCCTGACGACGGTGAAGTTCTTCCCCGCCGGCACCTCGGGTGGTGCGCCGGCGATCAAGGCCCTGTCGGCGCCGTTCGGCGGAGTCGGTTTCGTCCCGACCGGCGGCGTCGGCCCGAAGAACCTCGCCGACTACCTCGCCCTGCCCGCCGTGGTCGCCGTCGGCGGCTCCTGGATGTGCCCCCGTGACCTCGTCAAGGCGGGCGACTTCGCCGGCATCAGCGCGCTGACGTCCGAGGCGGTCGCCCTCGCCGCGTCCCTGACCGCAACCGTGCGCTCGTGACCGCGTCGATGAACGACCTGGTGATTCGGCCCGCTGCCGAGTGCCGCTACGACGCGGTGTCCCTGGGCGAGGTGATGCTGCGGCTCGACCCCGGGGAGGGGCGCATCCGCACTGCGCGGTCGTTCCGGGCCTGGGAGGGCGGCGGGGAGTACAACGTGGCCCGCGGCCTGCGGCGAGCCTTCGGACTGCGTACCGCCGTCGTGACCGCGCTCGCTGACAACGAGATCGGCCGGCTGGTGGAGGACCTGATCCTTGCCGGCGGCGTGGACACCTCGTTCATCTCGTGGGCGACCTACGACGGGATCGGCCGGGCGGTGCGCAACGGGCTGAACTTCACCGAGCGCGGCTTCGGGGTGCGCGGGGCGGTCGGCGTCTCCGACCGCGGCCACACCGCCGTCTCGCAGCTCACGCCGGGCGACGTGGACTGGGACCACCTGTTCGGCGAGCTCGGCGTGCGGTGGCTGCACACGGGGGGCATCTTCGCGGCCCTGTCGCAGTCCGCCGCGGACACCGTGATCGAGGCCGTCACCGCGGCGAAGAAGTACGGCACGGTGGTGTCCTACGACCTGAACTACCGCCCGTCCCTGTGGAAGGCGATCGGTGGCCAGGCCAAGGCGCAGGAGGTCAACCGCGCGATCGCGCCGTTCATCGACGTGATGATCGGCAACGAGGAGGACTTCACCGCGTCCCTGGGGTTCGAGGTCGAGGGCGCCGACGAGAACCTCACGGAGCTGCAGGTCGACAAGTTCGCCGCCATGATCGCCACGGCCGCGGCGGCGTACCCGAACTTCCGCGCCATCGCCACCACGATGCGCACCGTGCGGTCGGCCTCGGTCAACGACTGGGGCGCGATCGCCTGGTCACCGGCAACCGGCGTCGTGCAGGCGACCCACCGGGAGCGGCTGGAGATCATGGACCGCGTGGGCGGGGGCGACTCGTTCGCATCCGGTCTGATCTACGGCCTGCTCGACGGCCAGAGTCTGGCGACCGCGGTCGAGTACGGCGCTGCGCACGGGGCGCTGGCGATGACCACCCCGGGCGACACGACGATGGCGACGAAGGCCGAGGTCCTCAAGCTCGCGGCCGGCGGCGGCGCACGCGTCGACCGGTAGCGAATGTCCTCGCCCGGCCACGGTGGGGCGACCCGGCGGGTGAACAGGCCGATGGCCCCGTCCGTGCGGACGGGGCCATCGGTGTCGTGCGGGGGAACGGTGCGGGTCAGCGCACGTCCTCGTCGATCCAGTCGAAGGTCCGCGTGACGGCCTTCTTCCAGAGGCGGTACTGACGGGCGCGCTCGTCCTCGTCCATCGACGGGGTCCAGCGCTTGTCCTCGGCCCAGTTGGCGATGACGTCCGCCTCGCCGCTCCAGAAGCCGACGGCGATGCCGGCGGCGTACGCGGCACCGAGTGCCGTCGTCTCGGCGACCTTCGGACGGATCACCGGGACGCCGAGGATGTCGGCCTGGAACTGCATGAGGGTCTCGTTGCCCACCATGCCGCCGTCGACCTTGAGCTCGGTCAGGTCGACGCCGGAGTCGGCGTTCATGGCGTCGAGCACCTCGCGCGTCTGGAAGGCCGTGGCCTCCAGGACGGCGCGGGCGATGTGACCCTTGTTCACGTACCGGGTCAGACCGACGAGGGCGCCACGGGCGTCCG
Organism: Pengzhenrongella phosphoraccumulans; assembly: GCF_045689905.1. Taxonomy (NCBI): domain Bacteria; kingdom Bacillati; phylum Actinomycetota; class Actinomycetes; order Micrococcales; genus Pengzhenrongella; species Pengzhenrongella phosphoraccumulans. The sequence continues at coordinate 2,484,541 of NZ_CP144210.1, forward strand.
CACGCCAGTACGGCGCGAACAGACCCGAGAACGCCGGCACGAAGTACGCGCCACCGTTGTCCTCGACCGTGGCCGCGAGCTGCTCGATCTCGGGGGCCGAGGAGATCATCCCGAGGTTGTCACGCAGCCACTGCACGAGCGATCCGGAGACGGCGATCGAGCCCTCGAGCGCGTACACGGTCGGCTGGGTGCCGATCTTGTAGCAGACCGTCGTGAGGAGCCCGTTCTTCGACGGGATCGGCACGGTGCCCGTGTTGAGGAGCATGAAGTTACCGGTGCCGTAGGTGTTCTTCGCGTTGCCGACCTCGAAGCACGCCTGGCCGAACGTGGCGGCCTGCTGGTCGCCGAGGATGCCCGAGATCGGGACTCCGGGGACCAGCCCACCGGCGCGGCCGTGGCCGTAGACCTCGGAGGACGAGCGGATCTCGGGGAGCATCGACAGCGGGATGGTCATCTCCGCCGCGATCTCCTCGTTCCACGTGAGCGTGTCGAGGTTCATCAGCATGGTGCGCGAGGCGTTGGTCGGGTCGGTAATGTGCACGCCGCCGTCGACGCCGCCGGTCATGTTCCACAGGACCCACGAGTCGGTGTTGCCGAAGAGCAGGTCGCCCTTGTCCGCCTTCGCCCGGGCGCCCTCGACGTTGTCGAGGATCCACTTGATCTTCGGGCCCGAGAAGTACGTGGCCAGGGGCAGGCCGACGCGTGCCTTGTAGCGGTCCGCGCCGCCGCCCAGGGCACCGAGGTCCTCGGCGATCTTGGCGGTACGGGTGTCCTGCCAGACGATCGCGTTGTAGACGGGCTTGCCGGTCGTCTTGTCCCACACGACCGCGGTCTCGCGCTGGTTGGTGATGCCGACCGCGGCGATGTCGGAGTAGGTGAGGTTGGCGCGGGCAAGAACGATGCCGACGACCTCACGCGTGTTGGTCCAGATCTCCTCGGCGTTGTGCTCGACCCAGCCAGCGCGCGGGAAGATCTGCTCGTGCTCGAGCTGCCCGGTCTCGACGATGGTCCCGCCGTGGTTGAAGATGATGGCGCGGGAACTGGTGGTTCCCTGGTCAATGGCGAGTACGTAATCAGCCATGGTTCGTCAATCCTTCGTTTCGAGGAAATTCGGTTTCGTTACATGCGGTTGGTCCACCCGGGCGGGATGTCCGGGAACGGCCGTGGGGCCGGGACTCCCCGGGCGCGCGTTGGCGCGAGGAGAGCCCCGACCGAGAAATCAGCTCAGACCACGTACCAGGCCCCGACGAGGCCGGCGAGCGCGCCACCGACGAGCGGACCGAGGACCGGGACCCAGCTGTAGGCCCAGTCGCTCGAACCCTTGCCCTTGATGGGCAGGACGAAGTGCGCGATGCGCGGGCCGAGGTCACGAGCAGGGTTGATCGCGTACCCGGTGGGACCACCGAGGCTGGCGCCGATGCCAACAACGATCAGGGAGACGGCTAGCGGGCCGAGGCCTGTCGGGGTCTTCCCGCTGGCAATGACCCAGAAGACCAGGACGAACGTGGCGATGAGCTCAGTGAGGAAGTTCCACGAGTACGAGCGGATCGCCGGGCCGGTCGAGAACACGCCGAGCTTGGTTGCGGGATCCGCGTCCTCGTCGAAGTGCTTCTTGAACGCCACGAAGGCCAGCACAGCGCCGATGAAGGCACCGATGAGCTGGGCTGCCCAGTAGACCATCATGTTCGCGAAGGTCGGTTCGATGACCTGGTCGCCGACCGTGGCGAACGGGAGGTCAGCGACAAGAAGCCCGAGGGTGACGGCCGGGTTGATGTGGGCGCCCGACTTGTAGGCGACGTAAACACCCGCGAAGACTGCGAACCCCCACCCGAAGTTGATGAGAAGCCAGCCGCCGTTGAAGCCCTTGCTCTTGGGCAGGATTGCGGTGGCTACGACACCCGCACCAAGCAGCAACAGGACGGCTGTGCCGAGAATCTCCGACACGAATGCGTCTGCTAGGAGACTGTCCACGGTCTACCTCGTTTCTATGACTTCGTTGTCATGGCCATCCGGGGCGAGGGCGCCCCGGATGTCTTTCGAGCCCCCCGCTTTCTCGAGACGGCGGGCCGGAAGCTTCTTAGGGGCTGGCCGGGCCGCTCAGCGGCGCGATCTCGGCCGCCTTGAGTCGAACTGCCTCGGCCGCCTCGTCGTCGGTCGTGAGCTCGGCAGCGGCCTCGGCCTCGGCGCGCTCGCGGTAGACGGTGATCTCGCGGGTGCGGGTCTCGTCGTCCCAGCCGAGCAGCGGGGCCATGATGTCGGCGATCTCCTCCAGCGCGCCCACGCCACGGTCGGCCTGCTCGTAGTTGAGCCGCGTCCGGTGCATCAGCACGTCGTCGAGGTGCAGGGCACCTTCGTGCGTGACGGCGTAGGCGATCTCCGCCCGCAGGTAGGCCGGTGCCCCGGCCAGCGCCTTGCCCAGACCGGGATCGGCGTCGACGGACTCGGTCAGCTCGCTGATGAGCGAGCCGTACCGGTGCAGCAGGTGGTCCAGCATCGCGCGGCTCCACCCGAACCGCCGCGCGATCGTCGGCGCCTGCCGCTGCAGGACCTGGAGCCCCTCGGCGCCGGAGAGCGGGAGGGTGTGGGTGATCGAGGGGACCGAGTGGGCGCGACCGCCGAGGGCGAAGTCGACGGCGTCCTTGGCCATGACCCGGTAGGTCGTGAGCTTGCCGCCGGCGATCACGGTCAGGCCCGGGGTGGGGGAGGCCACGGTGTGCTCGCGGGAGACCTTCGCCGACGAGGTGCCCTCCTTGGTGCCCGGCTGGAGCAGCGGCCGCAGGCCCGCCCACGTGCCGATGACGTCCTTGCGGGCCAGCGGCCGGGCCAGCACGGCGTTGGCGTGATCGATGACGTAGTCGATGTCCGTGGACGTGGCCACGGGGTGCGTGAGCTGGAGCTTCCACGAGGTGTCGGTCGTACCGATCACCCAGTAGCGCGACCACGGGATGATGAACAGCACGCTCTTCTCGGTCTGCAGGATCAGCCCGGTCTCCCCGGCGATGCAGTCGCGCGGCACCACGATGTGGATGCCCTTCGAGGCCAGCACGCGCAGCCCGCCGTCGGTGTTGGCCAGCGACTCGGTCTCCTCGGTCCAGACCCCGGTCGCGGTGATGACCTGACGTGCCCGCACGTCGAACCGCTCGCCGGTCTCGAGATCCTGGACCACGGCCCCCGTGACGGTGCCGCCCTCGGTGGTCGACATCGAGATGACCTGGGTGCGCGATGCCGCATGCGCGCCATAGGTGACGGCGGTGCGGATCAGGGTGGACACGAGACGAGAGTCGTCGACGGTCGCGTCCCAGTACCGCACGGCGCCGATCGCGGCCTCGTGGCGCAGGTCGGGGAACAGCTTCTCGAGGCCGGTGCGGGTCACGTGGCTGTGCAGCGGCAGCGCGCGGCGCCGGCCGTTGATGCTCGCGAGCGTGTCGTACAGCCCGATGCCGGCGCCGACGTACGCGCGCTCCCAGATGCGGTGCTCGAGCGGGTAGAGGAACGACACCGGCCGGACCAGGTGGGGGGCGATATGGGTGAGCAGCAGGTCGCGTTCGGTCAGGGCTTCCCGCACGAGGTGGAAGTCGAGCATCTGCAGGTAGCGCAGCCCGCCGTGGACGAGCTTGCTCGACCGGCTGGACGTGCCGCTGGACCAGTCCTGCGCCTCGACGATCCCGACCTTCAGACCACGGGTGACGGCGTCGAGTGCGATGCCCGCACCCGTCACACCGCCACCGATGACGAGAATGTCGAGCTCATGACCTGAGGTCGTGCTTGCCTTCAGCGCCTCGAGATCTGCTGATCGTGCCTGTGCCGTGAGAGCTGCTGTCTTCACCGTCGTTCTCCTCGCACCGTGGCCGCCACGGGTCATCCGCCACCCGCAGGTCCCCGTCAGCGTTGACGAGGTGTCGAACCGGTAGCAGCCCTATGCTTGCCGTGCGCCGAACGAACGCGCAACATCGATGCACGGATGTGCAAAGCGGGGGGATTCGGGTGGTGACGGACGGCGAGCAGGACGTCCTGCGTGCGGCAGCCATGTACTACCTCCAGGACATGAAGATGGAGGTCATCGCGCGCCACCTGCACACCTCCCGCTCCACCGTGTCCCGACTGATCAAGCGTGCCCGGGAGACGGGCCTGGTCGAGATCACGCTGCGCCCGGCCAGCAGTCGTGCGCCCGGCCTCGGTCAGAGCATCAGTGCGACCTTCGGGATCTCGACCTATGTCGTGCCCGTCCCGGACTCCGCTGAGCACGTCGACCGCCTGGAGCAGGTCGCGATCACCACGGCGAAACTCCTGACCTCGTGGTTCGACTCCGACATGGTGATGGGGATCGCATGGGGGACCACGCTCGCCGCCGTGAGCCGTCACCTCACCCACAAGCCGACCCGCGGGAGCACCGTCGTCCAGCTCAACGGGGCGGCAAACAACCGGTCGAGCGGCATCGAGTACGCGAGCGATCTGATCTCGAGCTTCGGCACGTCGTTCGACGCGGCGGTCATTCATTTCCCGGTTCCGGCGTTCTTCGACTTCCCCGATACCAAGGCCGCGATGTGGCGCGAGCGCTCCGTGCGACGTGTCCTTGACGTGCAACGACGTGCAGATGTTGCGCTCTTCTCGGTTGGCGCGGTGGCCGGAGCTGTGCCTAGTCATGTGTATTCGGCCGGCTATCTCGACGACGACGACGTCCAGCTGCTCCATTCCGAGGGCGTCGTCGGGGACGTGTGCACGGTGTTTCTCCGAGCCGACGGGAGCTACAAAGACATCCCGCTGAACGGTCGGGCCACCGGGCCGACGCCCGCCAAGCTGCACCGGGTGCCGCGGCGCATCTGCGTCGTAGCGGGGGACAACAAGGTGGCACCGTTGCTCGCCGCGCTCCGATCCGGCGTCGTGACCGACCTGGTGGTCGACGAGGTGACCGCCTCCCGACTGCTCAGCATGGTCCCCGCGCGGGACGCCTCGGGTGGTCGGGTCACGCGCGCGCTGCGCGGTCAGCCGATCCGCGGACGTCTCGGCTGGCCGGGTGACGTGCAGTAGCACCAGCGGTCCGGTGCTCGCGCCACGCGAGCAGCTCCAGCGGTCCGCCAGCCACCCCCGTTCGAGGGTCGAGCGGGTGTGGGGTGTTCGCGACGAGAACCACGAGCGGCATCTCCGCCCGGATCGACACGCTCGCCCCGGAACCGGCCGGCCCGGCAACCGGGGCGCCGTCGTCGTCCCGGGCGACGGCCTGGAAGAACGCGAGGCTCGAGGGGATCGGGCGCGTGAGCTCGAGCCGGTCGATCGCGCGGGCGAACGGCGCGTCGCCCGTGGCGCGGACCGGGGCGTGGGGCCCGCCGGTCGAGCGGTGCGTGATCGTCGCCAGCGTGCGTCCCTCGCCTGAGAGCAGCCGCCAGCCGGCCTCGCGGGCGGTCGTCGCCCGCGCCCTGAGCGTGCGCTCGACGTCGAGGCGTTCGGCGGGCTCGTCCGCGCTCAGGACGAACAGATGTGCACACGCGTCGCCGTTCAGGGCGACCAGACGCACCGTCGTGCCGCTCGCGACGACCACGCTCGCGCAGAGGCCACCGTGCACGGTCTCGGCCCAGACGAGCAGGTCGGCGTCCAGCAGAGCGGGCGGCGCGGGCCAGGTGATCGCGGCCGGCGCGGGTAGGTCGGCGAACAAGGCCGTTGTCGCCTGGGGCATCGGAGCTCTCCTGCACGTCGGATCGCGGATCAGACCAGACCCCCAGCGTGCGGCAGCGAGGTTCCCAACCCGTCACCGTCGTGTGACAAGCCTGTTACGGCCCGTCGGGGCTCGGGCGGGGTCGGGCGACTAGGTTGTGGCCGTGCCGCACCCCGATCCCGTCATCCGCTCAGCGCTGCCCGCCGACGTGAACACGATCCGCGATCTCGTCGCGCCGTACGCGACCGAGCGCATCCTGCTGGCCAAGGAGATGGTCGGCTACTACGAGGCCGTCCAGGAGTTCCTCGTGGCCGACGCCGGGGGCGAGGTCGTCGGCTGCGGCGCGCTGCACGTCATGTGGCAGGACCTCGCCGAGATCCGCACGCTCGCGGTCGCGCCGACCTGGCGCGCGCGCGGCACCGGTCACGCCCTGCTCGAGGCGCTGCTGGCACGTGCTCGCGCGCTCGGCCTGACCCGGCTGTTCTGCCTGACGTTCGAGGTCGCGTTCTTCGAGGCGCACGGGTTCCGGGCGATCCAGGGCACGCCCGTCTCCCCGGAGGTCTACGCCGAGCTGCTGCGCTCGCACGACGACGGCGTCGCGGAGTTCCTCGACCTCGCGCGGGTCAAGCCCAACACCCTCGGCAACACCCGGATGCTGATCGAGCTCAGCTGAGCCAATTGGCCGAGGGACCGGTCGAGCGGTCGGCCTGGCCGACCGAGGTCAGCGGTCGGCGGCGACCGTGCCGGCCGGCAGACGGTACCGGGGCGGCGCCGTCTCGGTGGTGAGCTCCTGCGCCAAGCCGTCGGCGACGAGCGAGTCGAGGCAGCGGTCGAGCTGGTCGCGGTCCGGCCACAACCCGTCGATCGCCGCGCGCGGGACGGGCTCGAGGGCCTCGCGCAGCAGTGCCATCATGCGGCCGCGCGCCTGCCGGTCCGTCCCCGCCCAGGCCTGCGTCCGGCGACGGGCAAGGTGCACGTCGGTCGGCTGGCCGGCCTGTCGCCACGCGCAGCGCGCCTCGATGGGGCAGGCGGGACACTGCGGTGCCCGAGCCGTGCACACCAGCGCGCCGAGCTCCATCGAGGCCGCGGCCCAGAGCGCTGCCTCGGCCGGGTCGAGCGGCACGATCGCCGCAGCGCTGCGGACCTCGGCGACGGTCTGGCTCGGTGGTGGGAGGGCGACGCCACCGATGGCGCGCGCGAGGACCCGGCGCACGTTCGTGTCCAGGACGACCGAGCGTCCGCCGTACGCGAACGCGATGACGGCGGCGGCCGTGTACGCGCCGACCCCGGGCAGGGCGAGCAGCTCGACCTCGGTGCGCGGCACGGCGCCACCGTGGCGCTCGGTGATCGTGCGGGCGCACTCCTGCAGCCGCAGGGCACGGCGGGGGTAGCCGAGCCGGCCCCACGCGCGCAGCACGTCCGCGGTGCTGGCCGCGGCCAGATCGGCCGGGGTGGGCCACCAGTCCATCCAGTCGGTCCACGCCGGCAGCACGCGCACCACCGGTGTCTGCTGCAGCATCACCTCGCTCACCAGCACTCCCCAGGCCGTCCGGTCGGGTCTGCGCCACGGCAGGTCGCGCGCGTGCGCGACAAACCAGGCGCTGATCGCGGCGCGGACGTCGTCCGGGTCGCGGGCGTCGGTCGGGGCGGTCGATGGTCTGGCGAGGGGCACCCGCGCATCCTGCCCCAGAACGCGTCCTCTCGGCGTGCCCTGCTTCCCCTCGGCGTGCGCGGCCGTAGCGTAGGCCCAGGGTCTGATCGCAACGGAGGGGATTCGAATGAACACGGTGCTGCATCCCGTGGGTCCCAATCCGCCGCGGGTCTACTGGGTCCGCCGGCTCGTGGTCGTGATCGCCCTCGTCGTCGTGCTGGGCGGCGTCACCGCGGCGGTCTGGGCGGTCGCCTTCCGCGGCAGCGGCGCGGCGGCCGACGTCGGCGGCGGTGCGCCCGCGGCATCCGGTGGCAGCGATCCTGCCGCGAAGGACGACGCCGCGAACCCCGCGGAGTGCGCCCCGGCCGATCTCACGCTGACGCTTACTGCCGACGCAGCGCAGTACCCGGAGGGCACCGACCCCGTGCTCCAAGGCTCCGTGACCAACACCGGCACCGTCCCGTGCATCGTGGACGCCGGTGACGCGGCGCGTGAGGTGGTCATCAGCTCGGGCAGCGACCGGATCTGGTCCACGAAGGACTGCGCGAGCGCGGACACCGCCTCGCGCCAGCTGCTGCTCGCCGCCGGCGCACGGGATGCGTTCGAGATCCCGTGGGGCCGCGTCCGCTCGGCCGAAGGGTGTCCCCTGGACCTGCCGGCGCCACGTGCGGGCACCTACCAGGCGGTTGCGACCCTGCTCGGCACGAGCGCCGCGCCGGTCGCGTTCGTCCTGCAATAGCTCAGACGAACCGCTAGGTCAGACGTACCGCTCGAGGATGCTCGACTCGGCGAGGCGGGAGAGTCCCTCACGCACGGCCCGGGCACGCTGCTCGCCGATGCCCTCGACCATCATGAGCTCCTCGACGCCCGCCGCAAGAAGCTTCTGCAGGCTCCCGAAGTGCCCGACCAGCCGGTCGACGACGGCGCTCGGCAGTCGCGGCACCATGGAGAGCAGGCGGTAGCCGCGGGGTCCGACGGCCGCATCCAGGGCGTCGCCACCACCGGGCAGCCCGAGCACCCGGGCGATGTGGGCATGGTCGAGCAGCTCGGTCGAGTCGAGCTCCGCGAGCGCGGCCTGCACGTCGACGGCCTCGCGATCGTTGCGGGAGGTCTCGACGTAGTCGCGGATGACCGCCTCGCGGTCCGAGCTGATGCCGCCGATGAGCTCGTCGAGCTGGAGCGCGAGCAGGCGCCCGTCGCGCCCGAGCTCGATCACGTAGCCGGCGATCTCCTCGGAGATCCGCCGGACCATCTCCAGCCGCTGCACGACGGCCGAGACGTCGCGGACCGTGACCAGGTCCTCGATCTCGAGCGCGGACAGCGTGCCGCTGACCTCGTCGAGCCGCGACTTGTACCGTTCGAGCGTGGCCAGGGCCTGGTTGGCGCGCGACAGGATCGTGTCCGCGTCCTCGAGCACGTAGCGGAAACCGCCCACGTACAGCGCGACGATCCGCATCGACTGGCTGACCGAGATCACCGGGAGGCCGGTCTGCTTGGCGACGCGCTCGGCGGTGCGGTGCCGCGTGCCGGACTCCGTCGTCTCGATGGTCGGGTCGGGGAGCAGCTGGACCGCGGCGCGGAGCACCTTGGTCGCGCCCTCGTCGAGGACGATGGCGCCGTCCATCTTGGCGAGCTCCCGCAACCGGGTCGCCGAGAACTCGACGTCGAGGACGAAGCCGCCCGAGCAGATGGATTCGACCGTCTCGTCGAAGCCCAGCACGATCAGCGCGCCCGTGCGGCCGCGCAGGATCCGGTCCAGACCCTCGCGCAGCTCGCCGCCGGGGGCCACCGCGGCGAGCGTCGTGCGAAGGAGGTCATCAGGGGAGAAGTGGGAGTTTGCCACGAGCGGATCCTAACGGTGCAACCAGGCGAGGGGCCGCCAGACTCGGCGGGGGTTACGCCGAGCGGTTACGGGGGCCGCTGCTCACGAGCACGGCCTGGGCCAGATCAGCGACCTCCAAAAGTGTCATCCCGGCGGGCGTCCCGACGGGGTCAACCGATCCGATGGGCACGACCGCGTGGGTGAAGCCGAGCCGGGCCGCCTCGGACAACCGACGGGCGACGCCCATGATCGGGCGGATCTCGCCGGCGAGCCCGACCTCGCCCAGTGCGACGATGCCGGCAAGGAGCGGGACGTCGTCGCGCGCGCTGATCGTGGCGAGCGCGAGGGCCAGGTCGACGGCCGGTTCGACCGCCCGGGCACCGCCCACCGTGGAGACGTAGACGTCCTGGTCGACCAGTCGCGCCCCGACCCGGCGCTGGAGCACCGCGAGCACCATCGCCAGCCGGCTCGAGTCGACCCCGCTCGTCGTGCGGCGCGGGTTGCTCAAGACGCTCGGTGCGACGAGGGCCTGGATCTCAGTGGCGAGCGGGCGTCGGCCCTCGAGGGTGACCGTGACGCAGGTACCAGGCACGTGGTTGAGGATGTGCGAGACGAACATCCCGCTCGGATCGGCCAGCCCCACGATGCCGGTCTCCGACAGGTCGAAGCACCCGACCTCGTCCGTGGGCCCGTACCGGTTCTTGGTCGCGCGCAGCAGGCGCAGCCGTGAGTGCCGGTCGCCCTCGAACTGGCACACCACATCCACGAGGTGCTCGAGCGTGCGTGGGCCCGCGATCGAGCCGTCCTTCGTCACGTGGCCGACCAGCACGGTCGGGATGTCACGGTCCTTCGCCAGTGCGATCAACGCCGCCGCCACCTCGCGCACCTGGCTGACGCCGCCGGGCGCGCCGTCCACCTGGGAGGACGCGATCGTCTGGACCGAGTCCACGACGAGCATGTCGGGCGAGACCTGATCGACGTGGCCCAGCACCATTCCCAGGTCGGACTCGGCCGCGAGGAAGAGGTTCGGGTCGAGCGCCCGGATCCGTTCGGCGCGCAGGCGCACCTGGCCCGGCGACTCCTCGCCGGTCACGTAGAGCACCCGTCGCCCGCCGCGCGCGGCCCGCGCGGCCACGTCGAGCAGCAGCGTCGACTTCCCGACGCCCGGCTCGCCGGCCAGCAGCACGACCGCGCCGGGGACGAGGCCGCCGCCGAGGACTCGGTCGAGCTCCTCGACGCCGGTCGGCCGCGCGCGTGCGGCCTCGACGTCGATCTCCCCGATGGGGCGGGCGGGCGTGCGCGCGGGTGTGGTCGCCGTCGTCCGGGGTGCGGCACCGCCCGGGCCGACCTCCTCCGCCACGCTGCCCCAGGCCTGGCACTCGCCGCAGCGGCCGACCCACTTCGCGGCCGTCCACCCGCACTCCGTGCACCGGTAGGCGGGACGGGTCGATCGGTCGGCGCGCTTGGTCGCGGCCCGGCCGTTCGCGGCTCTGCCGCTCGACGACGTGCCGCTCGACGACGTGCCGTTCGACGGGGTGCCGTTGGACGGTGCGCCGATCGAGGGGGAAGTCATGTCGCGAAGGCTAATCGCGACCACCCACACCCCGGTCCGGGCGTGCACAGGTCGGGTCGCCGGCACCGGACCTCAGCGGTCAATCCCCGGTCGTCGCGATCCGGGTCGCCGGGTGGACGGTCAGCGGAAGCAGGCGGCGCGCGCCGAGCAGCTCGGCGCCCTGGCGGGCGATCTCGGCGTACGCCGCCGCGCCCACGAGCTCGGTGAGCTCGGCGGCGAGCGAGACGTAGACGGGTTCCGCGCCGACGTGCGCGAGCGGGTTCCCGGTGCAGTACCAGTCGAGGTCGTGGCCGCCCGGGCCCCAACCGCGACGGTCGTACTCGGCGATCTGGACCTCGAGGTACGTGGTGGTGTCCGGGCGCGTCACGGTGCGATAGGTGCGGCGTAGGGGCAGCTGCCAGCACACGTCGGGCTTCGTGTGCAGCCCGTCGACGGCGAGCGCGGCGGCGAGGTGGTGGAGCGCGCAGCCCGCGCCGCCGGCGAAACCGGGGTCGTTGAGGAACACGCACGCGCCGTCGACCACTCGGGTCTTGCGGGCGGCGTCGTCGTCCACCTCGACCCAGCCGTCCGCACCGCGCCCGATGTCGGCGCGCTGCCAGGTCGCCTCGGTGAGCGTGGCGACGTGCGCGGCGACCCGGGTCTCGTCGTCGTCGTCGGTGAAGTGCGCGCCGAGCGTGCAGCAGCCGTCGTCGGGCCGGCCCGCCTCGATCCCGGCGCACCCCCGGCCGAAGATGCAGGTCCACGAGGAGGTGAGCCAGGTGAGGTCGGCCCGGAAGACTTGGTGGGGACCCTCGGGCTCGCTCTCGGGGCTCCACTCGGGATCGGGGAACTCGATCCACGTGCGGGGGATGTCGAGGGGCGTCTCGCCGCGCGGATCGAGCATCGCAGCATCGTACGGCGAGTCCCGGTGGTGCCATTGCGTAGGCTCACGTGCGAACGCGCTGCGGACCGACGGTGGCGCTCGCAGGGAGGCAACGATGACCGACAGCACGCGTGGTACCTGGGGCGCCGAGGACCTGCCGACCCCGCCATTGCCTGACCCCACCGGACCGGCCGCATCCGCGCCGAACGCACCCGAGTCGCGGGCGGCTCGACGCGCCGCGGCCGACGCTGCGGCTGAGGCGGTCGCACCGACGAGCGGCTTCACCCCGACGGGCAGCTACACGCCCACGGGCGGGGACGCTCCGACCGGCGGGAACCCTCCGACGGGCGGGGACGCTCCGACCGGTGACACCCCTCCTGCGGAGCCCGGCTCGAACCGGCGCCGGAACCTCATCATCGCCGCGGCCATCGGCGCCGTCGTGATCATCGGCGGTGTTGCCGCTGCGCTCAGCGGGGTGTTCGACGCGTCGGCGCCCGTGCCGACCCCGGCCGCCAGCACGGTCACGCTCGCCTCCCCGACCCCGACGGTCTCGCCGGTCGCGCGCCAGCCGGTCTCCGCTTTCGCGGACGCCCTGCCGAGCACAGTCCTGGATCTCGCCCTGACCGCGATCGCGCCGCAACCCACCCTGGTCGCCGCGAACGCCGTCGAGGGGTACCGGCTCGACTACTCCGACGGCGGCTCGGTCGCCGTCGCGCTCGATGCGGGCCAGTGGGAGACCCCGGCGGAGGCCGTCGCGGCCTACACGCCGCTGGCCGCTGCCACCCCCGCGACCGAGACCGGCTCCGTCGACGTCGGCGGTGCCTCGGTCGGGAGCTGGACGTTCTCGGAGGCTGCCGACGGCACCGGCACGATGACCTGGACGAACGGGACGGCGCTGTTCCAGGCGACCGGACCGGCGCAGACCGTGAAGTCGTTCTACCAGGCGTTCCCGCTGTGAACCCGCGGCTCGCGATCCTCGGCGGTGGCGTGATGGGGGAGGCCCTCCTCGCCGGCGCGCTCGGCTCCGGCTGGGCGCCCGACGACGTCGTGGTCACCGAGCCGTATCCCGCGCGAGCCGCAGATCTGACGGCGCGCTACGGGGTCAGCTGCGTGGTGGGCAGTGCGGAGCCGGTCCGCGAGGCGGACGTGGTGATCGTGGCGCTCAAGCCGAAGGACGTGGGCGGCGTCCTGGCGGAGATCGCCGGGTCGCTGCGACCCGGGACCCTGCTGGTGAGCGTCGCCGCCGGGCTGCCGTGCGCGTTCTACGAGCAGCGGCTGCCGGCGGGTACGCCCATGGTCCGCGTCATGCCGAACACCCCCGCGGTGATCGGCAAGGGAGCCAGCGCGATCAGCGCCGGGACCCACGCGACGCCCGAGCACCTCGCGCTGACCGAGAAGATCCTCGCCCGGACCGGGCTTGTGGTCCGGGCCGACGAGAAGGACCTCGACGCGGTCACGGCGATCTCCGGCTCGGGCCCGGCCTACGTCTTCTACGTGGTGGACGCGCTCGCGGAGGCGGGGGTGCTGCTCGGCCTGACACGTGACCGGGCCCGGCAGCTTGCCGTGGCCACGGTCGCGGGCGCCGCCGCGCTGCTCGAGGAGACCGGTGAGCACCCGGTGATCCTGCGCGAGCGGGTGTCGTCCCCGGGCGGCACCACCGTTGCGGCGCTCCGGGAGCTCGACGCGCACGGGGTGCGGGCCGCGTTCCTGGCCGCCGCCGAGGCCGCCCGGGACCGGTCGCGCGAGCTCGCGGCCGAGGCCGGCTCGGCCGACGTCTAAGGGTCGACGACGATGACGGGCGTACCGGCATGACGGTGGACTTCGACGGACGGCCACGGCCGCCCGCGATGAGCGACGTCGCCCGGGTGGCGGGCGTCTCCCACCAGACGGTCTCGCGGGTGCTGAACGATCATTCCAAGGTGCGTCCGGAGACCCGGCAGCGGGTGCTCGCGGCGATCGCCGAGCTCGGGTACCGCCGCAACATCGCCGCGCGCGCCCTGGTCACGCGCCGGTCGGGGACCATCGGGGTGGTCACGACGGGCCTGCCGTACTTCGGCCCGACGTCGACCCTCATCGCGGTCGAGGAGGCCGCCCGCGCGGCCGGGTACTTCGTCAGCATCGCGACCTTGGCCGGCATCGACGGCGCGAGCGTCGACAAGGCCCTGGAGTACTTCCTCGGCCAGGCGGTCGAGGGGATCATCGTCATCGCGCCGCACGACGACGTCCGGGACGCGCTCGTCCCCTTCGCCGCGCAGGTCCCCCTCGTCATGATCGCGTCCGAGCCGAGCCCGGGGTTCTCGCTCCACACGATGAGCGTCGACCAGGAGCTCGGGGCCCGCCTCGCGACCCGGCACCTGCTCGAGCTGGGCCACCGCGACGTCGTGCACCTGGCGGGTCCGCTCGACTGGATCGACGCGCGCGCCCGGATCGTCGGCTGGCGGGCCGAGCTCGCGGCGGCCGGCGTCGCGGCCGGCGAGCAGATCACGGGGGACTGGAGCGCGGAGCGCGGGTACGACGTCGGCCGGACCATGGTGCGCGACGGGGCGCCGACCGCCGTGTTCGCGGCGAACGATCAGCTCGCGCTCGGCCTGCTGCACGCGTTCGCCGAGGGCGGGGTGGCCGTCCCCCAGGACGTGTCGGTGGTCGGGTTCGACGACGTCGCGGGAGCGGCGCACTTCAACCCGCCGCTGACCACCGTGCGGCAGGAGTTCGCCGACCTGGGGCGACGCTGCCTGGCGCTCCTGGTCGCCGCCATGGGTGGGGTCGACCTCGATCCGACCCCCATCCCGCCGCGGCTCGTGATCCGGTCGAGCACCGCGGCGCCTAGCTGAGCACTTCCAGGGGTGGGTGCCGCACGGCGGCACCCACCGACGACACGATGGACGTTCGGGTCAATCCCGGTGCGCAGACGCATCGATGGCGGTCCGCTCGATGGCGAGACCGGTGACGTAGCGGTCGAGGAAGCTGGCGTAGCCCGCGAGATCCGCGGGGTCCGGCTCGACGATGTCGACGGCGGCGTCGGCGAACACTCGGGTGCGCAGGTAGGTGCCGAGATCCTCCTCCGCCGCGGTCTTGAGGTAGGCAGCGAGGAGCGCCATGCCCCAGGGGCCGCCCTCGCTCGCTGAGATCGCGACGGCGACCGGCGCGCGAACCGCGGCCGCAAGGAGTCGTTGGGCGACGCCGGCGGTGCGGAAGATGCCGCCGTGGGCGAACAGCGTGTCCAGCTCGACGCCTTCACCCTCGAGGACGCGCATGCCCAGGCTGAGGGTGGCAAACGCTGCGTAGACCTGGGTTCGGACGAAGTTGGCGAGCGTGAATCGACTGTCGGGGGTACGCACGACGAGCGGGCGACCCTCGGTGAGGCCGGTGATCGGCTCCCCCGACAGGTAGTTGTAGGCGAGCAGGCCGCCGCCGTCGGCCTCCCCGTCGAGGGCCTCGCGCAGCAGCGCACCGAAGACGGCGTCCGGCTCTGTCGGGTGCCCGAGCGCCGCGGCGAACCGGCCGAAGACCTCAGCCCACGCACCGAGCTCGCTCGCGCCGTTGTTGCAGTGCACCATCGCGACGAGGTCCCCGGCGGGCGTCGTCACCAGGTCGAGCTCGTGGTGGACGTGCTCGAGGGGGCGTTCGAGTACGACCATCGCGAAGATCGACGTCCCGACGCTGACGTTGCCGGTCCGGGGCGCGACGGCGTTCGTGGCAACCATGCCCGTGCCGGCGTCGCCCTCGGGCGGGCACAGCGGGATGCCGGCCTGAAGCGTCCCGGAAGGATCGAGCAGCGCAGCGCCCTGAGCGGTCAGCCGGCCGGCTTCCTGGCCCGCGACGAGCACCTCGGGCAGCAGGTCCGCGAGGCGCAGCTCCGGGTGCCGGTCGGAGATCAGCTCGTTGAACTGCGCCAGCATCTTCGCGTCGTAGGTGCGGGTCGCCGGGTCGACCGGGAACATGCCGGACGCGTCACCGACCCCGAGCACGTGGCGTCCGGTCAGACGCCGGTGGACGTAGCCGGCGAGAGTGGTGACGGACCGGAGCTCTGGCACGTGCGGCTCGTCGTCGAGGATCGCCTGGTACAGGTGAGCGACCGACCAGCGCAGCGGGATGTTGTGCCCGAACAGGTCCGAGAGCTCGGCTGCGGCGCGGTCCGTGGTCGTGTTCCGCCAGGTCCGGAAGGGGACGAGCAGCTCGCCGTCGCCGTCGATGGCGAGATAGCCGTGCATCATCGCCGACACGCCGAGGGCGCCGAATGTCGTCGGACGCACGCCATACCTCCGCTCGGCGTCGTCGAGCAGCGACGCGACGCACGCCTGCAGGCCGGTCCAGACGGCGTCGAGCGAGTAGGTCCATATCCGGTCGACGAACTGGTTCTCCCAGTCGTGGCTCCCGCTCGCGAGGGCGGCGCCGTCCGGGCCGACGAGGCTGGCCTTGATCCGGGTGGACCCGAGCTCGATGCCCAGGGCCGTGCGACCCTCGACGATCGCTGCGCGCGCATCGGCGCCCTGCTCGGGCTCGATGTCCGTCGGCGTTCGGGGCATCTAGATCTCCTACGACTCGGGCCCCGTCTCGGGGCGTACTGGAAATGAGGTCGCCAGGCGCCCGAAGGCGGGCGACGTGCGGGCGGGCCGGCAACAGGCACGCTTCGCCGCGTTCGCCTATGAAGACGCGGGCGAGGGGCATGTGTCTGTGCTGAGCGGTGCAGACTGAGAACCGCTGGACATGCTAGCGCTGAGTGGAGACGTCGACGACGAGAGCTCGAAGCGTTGTCATGGGCCCAGATGAGTCGGCGACCAGCCCGGTAGTCAGCCGGGTGGACGCGAACCCAGGTCCATCGCGGGACATGGTTGACAAAACCGATGTGAGCGCTAACATTTCCCGTGACGACGATGTGCGTCGGCGCGCGGCAGCAGCTGGAGCGGGACAGACCTGGAGTGAGACCAATGACGGTGGAAACGATGGCCTTGGCCCCCAGCATGATCAACGACCACGGGCGCGGCGCGATCGAGGGCCAGGCGTGACCGCCGAGCACGCCCCGGGCCTGGCGGGCTACTCCGCCGAGGTCCGCGAGGCGGTCGGCCAGGTGCGGCGGGTCGTCGCGGCCCTGCACGCCGAGCTGCCCCGGTACTCCCTCGTGGTCTGGACCGCCGGGAACGTCTCCCAGCGGGTGCCGGGCGCCGACCTGTTCGTGATCAAGCCGTCGGGTGTCTCGTACGACGACCTCACGCCGGGGTCCATGGTGGTCTGCGACCTCGACGGCAACCTCGTCGACGGGACCCGCGCACCGTCGTCGGACACCGCGGCGCACGCCTACGTCTACCGGCACCTTGCGCACGTGGGCGGCGTCGTGCACACCCACTCGACGTACGCGACCGCCTGGGCGGCCCGCGGCGAGGCGGTCCCGTGCGTGCTGACGATGATGGCCGACGAGTTCGGCGGGCCGGTCCCGATCGGTCCGTTCGCGCTGATCGGGGACGACTCGATCGGCCAGGGGATCGTCGAGACCCTCCGGGAGAGCCGTTCGCCCGCGGTGCTGATGCGCAACCACGGCCCGTTCACCATCGGCGCCGACGCCCGCGCGGCGGTCAAGGCCGCCGTCATGGTCGAGGAGGTCGCCCGCACGGTGCACATCGCCCGTCAGCTCGGCGAGCTCGTGCCGATCGACCAGGCCGACATCGACTCTCTCTACCACCGCTACCAGAACGTCTACGGCCAGGCCCAGCCCGGTCGCGAAGGAGTCTCATGAGCAAGGCATTTGCCGACCGCGAGGTCTGGTTCCTCACCGGCAGCCAGGACCTGTACGGCGAGGACACCCTGCGCCAGGTTGCGGAGCAGTCCCAGGAGATCGCGCGCGCCATCGGCGCGGCAGACCAGGTCCCCGTCAAGGTCGTCTGGAAGCCCGTGCTCAAGAGCTCCGACGCGATCCGGCGGATGGCGCTCGAGGCGAACGCCGACGACGCCTGCATCGGCGTCATCGCGTGGATGCACACGTTCTCCCCGGCCAAGATGTGGATCGCCGGGCTCGACGCGCTGCGCACGCCGCTGCTGCACCTGCACACGCAGGCGAACGTCGAGCTGCCGTGGGCGACGATCGACATGGACTTCATGAACCTCAACCAGGCCGCGCACGGCGACCGCGAGTTCGGGTACATCCAGTCGCGGCTCGGGGTGGCGCGCAAGACCGTCGTCGGGCACGTCTCGAACCCGCTGGTCACCGCGAAGATCGGCTCGTGGGTGCGGGCCGCCGCGGGCTGGTCCGCGACGCACGAGCTCAAGCTCGCCCGCTTCGGCGACAACATGCGCAACGTCGCGGTGACCGAGGGGGACAAGACCGAGGCCGAGCTGCGGTTCGGCGTCTCGGTCAACACCTGGGGCGTCAACGACCTCGTCGAGGCTGTCGACGGCGCGTCGGACGCGGAGGTCGACACGCTCGTCGCCGAGTACGAGGACCTGTACGACGTCGCCCCGGAGCTGCGGGCCGGCGCGGACCGGCACGACTCGCTGCGCTACGGCGCGCGGATCGAGCTCGGGCTGCGGTCGTTCCTCACCGGTCTCGGTGCGACCGCGTTCACCACGAACTTCGAGGACCTCGGCGGGCTGCGGCAGCTGCCGGGGCTCGCGGTCCAGCGGCTCATGGCCGACGGCTACGGCTTCGGCGCAGAGGGCGACTGGAAGACGGCGGTGCTCGTGCGCGCCGCCAAGGTCATGGGTTCCGGGCTGCCCGGGGGTGCCTCGCTCATGGAGGACTACACCTACAACCTCGTGCCGGGCTCCGAGCTCATCCTCGGCGCGCACATGCTCGAGGTGTGTCCGTCGCTGACGACGTCGCGTCCGAGTCTCGAGGTGCACCCGCTCGGGATCGGCGGCCGCGAGGACCCCGTCCGGCTCGTCTTCGACACGGATGCCGGCCCCGGTGTGGTCGTGGCCATGTCGGACATGCGCGAGCGGTTCCGGCTGACCGCAAACGCTGTCGAGGTCGTCGCACCGCTGGAGGACCTGCCCCGGCTCCCCGTGGCGCGAGCGGTCTGGAAGCCGGCGCCCGACTTCGCGACGTCGGCCGAGGCGTGGCTCACGGCCGGTGCGGCGCACCACACGGTGCTCAGCACCCAGGTCGGGGTGGACGTGTTCGCGGACTTCGCAGACATCGCGCGCACCGAGCTGCTCGTGATCGACGCCGACACCACCTCGCGCGGGTTCGCACGCGAGCTGCGTTGGAACCAGGCCTACTACCGCCTTGCGCAGGGCTTCTGACGGCGTCGGTACGGTAACGAAACCATCACGCTTTCGTTTCGAAAGCGAAACAACTGAACACCCGTGGCTCCGTTGGCATTAGCGAGCGGAGCGGGGTTCAGTCATGCATGTCCGCAGGTCAAACGGCTGCATTAGGCCATTCGGTCCACATCCTCAAGTCGTTATGGTTTCGCAACCAAAAGTTGCCCCAAACCGCTTGACGGACAATCGAAAGATGTCGAAAGTAGATACGTGCTCAACGAAGAGGCGGTGATTCTCCCCGCAAGCGTCCGCCGCGAGCGGATGCTAGAGATGATTACCGACCGCCAGTTCGTTCGGGTCGCCGAGCTGTCCGACGTGTTCGGGATCTCGGGTGTCACCGTGCGCGCCGACCTCGACGCGCTGGACTCGTCGAACGTCGTCCGCCGCGTGCGGGGCGGGGCGATGGCGCGGACCCAGGGCATCAACCCGGAGCAGTCGTTCGAGGAGTCGCTCGGCGCGTCGAGCGCCGAGAAGGCGCTCATCGGGCAGGCCGCAGCGGCGCTCGTCACCTCGGGGATGAGTGTCGTCATCGACGTCGGCACGACGACGGCGGCGATCGCCCGGGCGCTGGTCGCCCGGACGGACCTCGAGCAGGTCACGGTCATCACGAACGGGCTCAACATCGCCCTGGAGCTCGAAGGCGCGAAGTCCGACCTCACGGTCATCGTGACCGGCGGCACGTTGCGCCGGCTGCAGCACTCGCTCGTCGACCCGATGGCCACGATCCTGCTCGAGCGCCTGCACACGGATCTCGCGTTCATCGGCTGCAACGGCGTGGACGTGCTGCACGGGGTGACGAACATCAACCTGCCCGAGGCCGAGATCAAGCGCCGCATGATCGCCTCGGCCGAGCGGCCCGTCGTCGTCGCCGCGGGGTCCAAGCTCGGCCAGACCCACCTCGTCCGCGTCGCCGACCTCGCCGAGATCGGCAGCCTCATCACCGGGCCGTCCGCACGGGCAGACGCGGTGGCGAAGCTGAGACGCGCCGGCACCGACGTGATCCAGGTGACGTAGGCGCTCGACCACACACTTCCTGACCGCCCGAACGTGGCGGGCAGGGCAACCCGCGCCGGTCTGCCGACCGGTACGGACCAGGAAGGCACTTCAAGGAGGAAGAATGCGCATCACCAAGTTCGCTGCACTGGCAGCGGGCCTTACCCTGACCCTCGCGCTGGCCGCCTGCAGCGGCGGGGGCGCCGGTACGGGCGACAGCACCGCCACGGCCGCGGCCGGCGCACAGAAGATCATCGGCGTTGCGATGCCGACGAAGTCTTCCGAGCGTTGGATCGCGGACGGCAACAACGTCAAGAAGCAGCTCGAGGACCTCGGCTACAAGGTCGACCTCCAGTACGCCGAGGACGACATCCCGACCCAGGTCAACCAGATCGACAACATGATCACGCAGGGCGCCAACGTCCTGATCATTGCCTCGATCGACGGCACGGCCCTGACGAGCCAGCTCGAGGCCGCCAAGGCGGCCGGGATCCCGGTCATCGCGTACGACCGGCTCATCCGCGACACGGCGAACGTCGACTACTACACGACGTTCGACAACTTCGAGGTCGGCGTGCAGCAGGCGACGTCGCTCGTCACGGGCCTCGGCCTGCTCGACGCGAGCGGCACCGCCACGGACGTCAAGGGCCCGCTCAACATCGAGCTCTTCGCCGGTTCGCCGGACGACAACAACGCCACGTTCTTCTTCAACGGCGCGATGTCGATCCTCCAGCCGCTGATCGACGCCGGCACGCTCGTCGTCAAGAGCGGCCAGACGGACTTCCAGACGGTCGCCACGCTGCGCTGGGACCCGGCCACGGCTCAGGCCCGCATGGAGAACCTGCTCACGAGCACGTACTCCAGCGGTGACAAGGTCGCCGGCGTGCTCTCGCCGTACGACGGTCTGTCCATCGGCATCCTCGGCGCACTCAAGGGTGCCGGCTACGGCACGTCTGAGCAGGCGTACCCGATCGTGACCGGTCAGGATGCAGAGGCCGGTTCGGTCAAGTCGATCATCGCCGGCGAGCAGTACTCGACCATCTACAAGGACACCCGCGAGCTCGCCAAGGTCACCGTTGCGATGACCGACGCGCTGCTCAACGGCAAGGAGCCCGAGGTCAACGACACCAAGACGTACGACAACGGCGTCAAGGTCGTCCCGTCCTACCTGCTCAAGTCGCAGATCGTGACCGTGGACAACTACAAGGCAGTCCTCGTCGACGGCGGTTACTACACCGAAGCCGACCTGGCCTGAGCTAGCCCGACCCCGCCGGTACGACCCGGCACCTGGCTCCCTGCGGACGAGACACGTTCTCGTCCGCAGGGCGCCGCCCCCCGACGATGCGAACAGGACGGTGCGTCCCATGGACGACAACATCTTGGAGATGCGCAGTATCACCAAGACGTTCCCGGGCGTGAAGGCACTGCAGGACGTCACCCTCAAGGTCAAGCGTGGAGAGATCCACGCGATCTGCGGGGAGAACGGCGCCGGCAAGTCCACGCTCATGAAGGTGCTGTCGGGGGTCTACCCGCACGGCACGTACGACGGCGACATCTTCTACGACAGCGAGATCGTGCAGTTCGGTGACATCCGGTCCAGCGAGGACAAGGGAATCGTCATCATCCACCAGGAGCTCGCGCTGAGCCCCTACCTGTCGATCGCTGAGAACATCTTCCTCGGCAACGAGCAGTCGACGCGCGGCATGATCGACTGGAACAAGACCAACTCCGAGGCGGCCAAGCTGCTCGCCCGGGTGGGTCTGGACGAGAACCCGATCACCAAGGTCGCCGACATCGGCGTGGGCAAGCAGCAGCTCGTCGAGATCGCCAAGGCGCTCTCCAAGCGGGTCAAGCTGCTGATCCTCGACGAGCCGACCTCCGCCCTGAACGACGCCGACTCCGAGCACCTGCTCGACCTCCTGCGCCACCTCAAGGGCCAGGGCATCACGTCGATCATGATCTCGCACAAGCTGAACGAGATCGAGCAGATCGCCGACTCGACCACGATCATCCGCGACGGCAAGACGATCGAGACCCTCGACATGAGGGCCGACGCCGTCACCGAGGACCGGATCATCCGCGGCATGGTCGGCCGCGACCTCTCGAACCGCTTCCCCGAGCACACGCCGAACATCGGCCCCGAGGTCCTGCGGATCGAGGACTGGACGGTGCACCACCCGATCCAGCACGACCGCGTCGTCGTCCGCAAGGCGAACCTGTCGGTCCGCCGGGGCGAGATCGTCGGTCTGGCCGGCCTCATGGGCGCCGGGCGCACCGAGCTCGCGATGAGCGTGTTCGGGCACGCCTACGGCACCGATATCACCGGCCGGCTCTACAAGGACGGCAAGGAGATCCACGCCCGCACGATCCACGACGCCATCGCGCACGGGATCGCGTACGCGACCGAGGACCGCAAGAAGTACGGCCTCAACCTGATCGAGGACATCAAGCGCAACATCTCGGTGGCCTCGCTCCGCAAGATCTCGCTGCGCGGGTGGGTGAACGACAACGAAGAGGTCAAGGTCGCCGAGGAGTACCGGGCGAGCATGAACATCAAGGCGCCCAGCGTCACCTCGCTCACCGGCAAGCTCTCGGGTGGCAACCAGCAGAAGGTCGTCCTGAGCAAGTGGATCTACGCCGATCCCGACGTGCTCATCCTCGACGAGCCGACCCGAGGGATCGACGTCGGCGCCAAGTACGAGATCTACACGATCATCAACCGCCTGGCCGACGCCGGGAAGGCCGTGATCGTGATCTCCTCCGAGCTTCCCGAGCTGCTGGGCATCTGCGACCGCATCTACGCGCTCTCCGCGGGCCGGGTGACCGGCGAGGTGCCGCGCGCCGAGGCGACCCAGGAACTTCTCATGCAGTACATGACAAAGGTAAAGGACTGATCGCCCATGGCTGCCCTCGACACGGTAAAGACGGCCCTCACCAAGAATCTCCGTCAGAGCGGTATCTACATCGCGTTCGTCCTGATCGTGCTGCTGTTCGCGGTACTCACTGACGGCACGCTGCTGACCCCGCAGAACATCACGAACATCGTCGTCCAGAACTCCTACATCCTCATCCTCGCGATCGGCATGGTCATCGTGATCATCGCCGGCCACATCGACCTCTCGGTCGGGTCCGTGGTGGCTTTCACGGGTGCCGTGGCGGGCGTGCTTATCGTCCGCATGGACATGCCGTGGTACCTCGGCGTCGTCGGTGCGCTCCTCGTGGGCGCACTCGTGGGCGCCTGGCAGGGGTACTGGGTGGCGTTCGTCGGCATCCCGGCGTTCATCGTCACCCTGGCCGGCATGCTCATCTTCCGTGGCGCGACGATGGTGACCCTCGGGAACACGCAGATCTCGCCGTTCCCGGACACGTTCCGCAACATCGCCTCGGGCTTCCTCAACGGGGTGCTGGGCGGGAACGGGTATGACCTGTTCACGCTGATCCTTGCCGCTCTCGGGGTTGCTGCCTTCGCCTTCTCGCAGTTCCGCGAGCGCCGTGCCCGTCAGCAGTACCAGCAGGACGTCTCCGGGATGCCGGCCTTCGTCGCCAAGATCGTGGCCGTGGCCGTCGTCGCGATGGCGTTCGCCTGGCAGCTCGCGCACTACAAGGGCCTGCCGATCGTGCTCCTCGTGCTCGGCGTGCTCCTGGTCGTCTACACGGCCGTCACCAAGCGCAGCGTCTTCGGCCGCCACGTGTACGCCATCGGTGGCAACCTCAACGCCGCGACGCTCTCGGGCATCAAGGTCAAGTGGGTCAACTTCTGGATCTTCGTCAACATGGGCGTGCTGTCCGCCGTCGCGGGCATCGTCTTCACGGCCCGCCTCAACCTGGCCAACCCGAAGGCCGGCACGATGTTCGAGCTCGACGCGATCGCCGCGTGCTTCATCGGTGGCGCGGCCGTGACCGGCGGCGTCGGCACGGTGGTCGGCGCGATCGTCGGTGGTCTGATCATGGGTGTGATGAACAACGGCATGAGCCTGCTGGGCATCGGCATCGACTACCAGCAGGCCATCAAGGGCCTGGTCCTGCTGGGCGCGGTCGCGTTCGACGTCTACAACAAGCGCCGCGCGGGAGTCTCCCGCTAACCCTCCCCACCAAGAAACCGCCCGCCGAACTCGGAGGTTTCCCTCGAACTAGGACACTGTGGTGTCCGAGTTCAGGGGAAACCTCCGAGTTCGGCGGGCCTTTTTTACGGGCGGGCGGCGAAGCGTTCTAGGAGGTCGGCGTGGCCGCTCACTATCAGGAGGTCGTTGGCGCTGATTCTCGTGGTGGGTTCGGCGTAGACGAACTCGTGGCCGGGGCTCTTGACGCCGATCACCGTCACGCCGTACTTCTCCTGGATCTTCGTCTGCGCGACCGTGAATCCCTGGGTCTCCATCGGCGGGCGCATCTTGACGATCGTGAAGCCGTCCTCGACCTCGATGTAGTCGAGCAGCTTGCCCGAGACGAGGTGCGCGACGCGCGTGCCGGCGTCGGACTCGGGCTGCACGATGTGGTGCGCGCCGATCCGCTGCAGGATGCGCGCGTGCTCGGGGGAGATCGCCTTGGCCCAGATCTGCGGCGCGCCGAGGTCGACGAGGTTGGCCGTGATCAGCACGCTCGCCTCGAGGTAGGACCCGACGCCGACGACGGCGACCGCGAAGTCGCGCGCCCCCAGCTGCAGCAGGGCCTCGGGGTTGGTCGCGTCGGCCTCGACCAGCGGGATGCGGCCGGCCCACTGCGCGACCAGGTCGGGGGACTTCTCGACGGCCAGCACGTCCCGGCCGAGCGCCTCGAGGGTGCTCGCGAGCGCCGAGCCGAAGCGGCCCAGCCCGATGACGAGCACGCCGGCGTCCTTGCGTGCCTTGGTCTCCTTGGGGGCCCGAGGGGCCCGAGCGTTCTCAGCCAATGATCGGCCTTTCTTCCGGTAACCGGATCACGCGACGGCGGCTGCGCAGGGCGAGGGCCGCGGCAAAGGTCATCGTGCCAGTACGGCCGATGAACATGGTGAGCGCCAGGACGTACTTCGCGACGTCGGGCAGGGTGGGGTCCGCGGTCACGCCGGCCGACAGCCCGCAGGTCGCGAAGGCCGAGATCACCTCGAACAGCACCACGTCCAGCGTCCAGTCCGTGACCGTGAGCAGCACGAGGCTGGCGACGAGGATGATCGTGGCACTGACGAGCGAGACCGCGATGGCGACCTGCATCGCCTCGCGCGGGATCCGCCGCCCGAAGGCCTCCACATCCTTGTCACCGCGCGCCTCGGCGAGGATGGCCAGGAGCATGACGGCCAGGGTCGTCACCTTGATGCCGCCGGCGGTGGACGCGCTGCCGCCACCGACGAACATCAGCGCGTCGGTGAGCAGCCAGGTGCTCTGGTGCATCTGGTCGACGTCGACGGTCGCGAAGCCCCCCGAACGCGGCATGACGCCGGCGAACAGCGACGCGAGGATCGTGCCCGCCCAGTCCAGCGGGGCGAACGTCTTCGGGTTCGCCCACTCGAGCGCCCCGACACCGACCGTGCCGAGCACCACGAGGCTCCCGCTCGTCGCGAGGGTGAGCTTGGAGTGCAGGTTCCAGCGACGCGGGACCCGCGCTCGCCGGATGACGTCGAGGATCACCGGGAACCCGAGCGACCCGACGAAGACGCCGATGATGATCGGCAGCAGGATCCACCAGTCCGAGCCGTAGGGCGCCAGCCCCTCGGTCGTCGGGATGAAGCCCGCGTTGTTGAACGCCGAGATCGCGTAGAACACCCCGTGCCAGGTGGCCTCGCCCCACTCCTCGCCGAGCGCGTGGAACCGGGGGACCAGGACGAGTGCGATCGCCACCTCGAACAACGTCGAGGTCACGATGACCACGCGGAGCAGCGAGCCCACCTCGCCGAGCCGCGTCATCTTCGTCTCGGACGAGACCAGCAGACGCTGGGTCAGCCCGATCCGGCGCGAGACGGCCAGCCCGAGGAGCGAGGCGAGGGTCATCACCCCGAGCCCACCGATCTTGATCGCGACCAGGATCACGACCAGGCCCGACGGCGACCAGTAGCTCCCGGTCGGCACCGTCACCAGACCCGTCACGCACACGGCCGACGTCGCGGTGAACAGCGCGTCGACGAAGGGTGCCCGCGCCCCGCTGGAGGTCGCGAACGGCGTCGACAGCAGGGCCGTCACGACGGCGATCACGGAGCCGAAGACCCCGAGCGCCAGTCGTGCCGGTGACTGCCGGGCAAGGCGGTCGACGAACTCGCGTGCCGATCGGGCGGTGCCCCCGAGCCCCTGACGCATCGCACCTCCGGCCGGCTGTTGTCGGAACCACTGTGGCACGTCCGGGCGCACAGCCTGCGGGGGGAGGTCATTTCCGCCGGTTCGACAGCCCGTGAGAACCCGCACTCGCGGCGCGGGGTGGGGGTTACGGTGTGGATCATGGCGGAATCGGTGCACATCGTGTGGTCGCCCGCGCTGCTCGGGTACGACTTCGGCCGGGGGCACCCGATGTCCCCGGTCCGGCTCAAGCTCACGATCGACCTGGCTGCGGCGCTCGGGCTCCTCGATGCGCCCGGCGTCGAGGTGATCGGCGTGGAGCCGGCCTCCGACTCATCGCTGCTCACGGTGCACGGCGCGCCCTACGTCGCGGCGGTGCGGGCTGCCTCGGACCACGGGCGGGCCGACGCCGCGCACGGGCTCGGCACGGAGGACGACCCGGTGTTCGCCGGCATGCACGAGGCCGCGGCCCGGATCGTGGCGGGCAGCCTCGCGGGGGCCGCGGCGGTCTGGTCGGGCGCGGCCGTGCACGCCGTGAACATCACCGGGGGGATGCACCACGCCATGCCCGACGGCGCCTCCGGCTTCTGCGTGTACAACGACGCCGCGGTCGCCATCCGCCAGCTGCTCGCCGACGGCGCCCGCCGCGTGGCGTACGTCGACGTCGACGCCCACCACGGCGACGGCGTCGAGCACATCTTCTGGGACGACCCGCGGGTGCTCACCGTCTCGGTGCACGAGAGCGGCCGCAGCCTCTTCCCCGGCACCGGCCACGCCGCGGAGGTCGGCGGCGCGGGCGCCGAGGGGACGGCGGTGAACGTCGCCCTGCCCGCCGGGACCGGCGACGCGGGCTGGCTGCGGGCCATCTCGGCCGTGGTCCCGGCGGTGCTGCGCAGCTTCGAGCCCGAGGTCGTGGTCAGCCAGCACGGCTGCGACGCGCACGCGGCGGACCCGCTCGCCAACCTCCTGGTGAGCGTCGACGCGCAGCGCCTGGCGGCCGAGCTCGTGCACGACCTGGCGCACGAGGTGGCCGGTGGGCGCTGGCTCGCGCTCGGGGGAGGGGGGTACGCCGTCGTCGACGTCGTCCCGCGCGCCTGGAGCCACCTGATAGCCATCGCGGGCCACGTGGCACTCGACCCGGCCACGGCGCTGCCCGCCGCGTGGCGCGCCGACGTCGAGGAGCGGTGGGGTCGGACGCCGCCCGAGCTCATGACCGACGGCGCGAGCGGTGCCTTCCGCGACTGGGCGCTGGGCTACGACCCTGGCGACGACGTGGACAGGGCCATCCGGGCGACCCGTGAGGCCGTGTTCCCGCATCTGGGGCTCGATCCGAACCACGATTGAGCGGGCGATCGGCCCGGCAGGTCCCCGCGGCGATCGTTCACTCTTCTCCCCCCTACCCCACGCGCCCCACGAGGCCCTAGGGTGATCGTGAGCGCCGCCGACACGTGGGCGGCACGTGAGGGCCATTCGGCTCCGTCGAGGAAGCGGTACGGAATGTCCAGCGAGCAGCCACGAGCACGGTTCCTGACCGTGGCAGAGGTGGCCGAGGTCATGCGGGTCTCGAAGATGACCGTGTACCGGCTCGTCCACTCGGGCGAGATGCCTGCCGTGCGCGTCGGGCGCTCCTTCCGGGTCCCGCAGGATGCGCTCGACGCGTACCTTGCGACGTCCTACATCGAGGGTGATCGGCTCACTTCTTGAGGTGATCTCGGTGGTCTGGAGCCCCGGGCGTCGTATGCCGGGAGCCACAACCGCTAGACTGCTCTCGGACTTTCCCGCGTGGGCTCTTACGACCGCGCAAGGTCGTTCCAGCCTGCACCACTCGAACATTGTGAGGATCCATGGGCTCCGTCATCAAGAAGCGTCGCAAGCGCATGGCGAAAAAGAAGCATCGCAAGCTGCTTCGCAAGACGCGCCACCAGCGCCGCAACAAGAAGTGACCTCAGGGCCCGGCAGAGATGCCGGGCCCGAGTTCGTTCTGGGCGGCCCTTGCCGCCCTGGGGGCGGTGCGGGGGTCAGGCGCGCAGGGAGCGGCGGATCGAGCGCAGGACCAGGCCCGCGGCCCAGGCCAGGCCCGCCCAGCTGGCCGTCTTGATGCCACGTTTGGCGGCCCGGCGGCGGCCCCGGAACTCGCGGATCGGCCAGCCGGCGGCGAGCGCGTGGCGGCGCAGGCGCGCATCGGGGTTGATCGCGCACGGGTGCCCCACAGTGGACAGGATCGGCAGGTCGTTGATCGAGTCCCCGTACGCGTAGGACTGCGTCAGGTCGAGGCCCTCGCGTTCGGCCAGAGCGCGCACGGCGCTCGCCTTCGCCTCGCCGTGCAGCATGTCTCCCAC
Organism: Pengzhenrongella phosphoraccumulans; assembly: GCF_045689905.1. Lineage (NCBI taxonomy): Bacteria > Bacillati > Actinomycetota > Actinomycetes > Micrococcales > Pengzhenrongella > Pengzhenrongella phosphoraccumulans. The sequence continues at coordinate 2,512,924 of NZ_CP144210.1, forward strand.
GAGGCGACCGGTGTAGAACCCGTTCTTGTGCTCGGCCACCGTGCCGAGGCAGCCCGTGGCGCCCAGGCGCCGCGCGATGAGGTTGCCGATCTCGACCGGCGTCGCGGTGACGAGCCAGACCTGCCGGCCCGCCGCGAGGTGGTCGTCGAGCAGCAGCAGCGTGCCGGGGAAGATCCGCAGCTCCAGGACCTGGTCGTAGACCTCCTCGCCGACAGCGACGACCTCGGCGACGGAGTGCCCGGTCATGATGCTCAGCGCGCGCGAGCGGACCTCGTCGATCTGCTCGCGGTTCTCGCCCAGCAGCTGGTAGCGGGCGTTGTGCAGCGAGGCCAGCAGGATGTCGCGGTAGCGGAAGAACCCGCGCCGGTGCAGGCCGCGGGCGAGATGGAACGCGCTCGCACCGCGGATGATCGTGTTGTCCACGTCGAAGAACGCCGCGGCGATGCGCGCCGGGGTGGGTTCGTCGGGCGAGTCGGCGGTGGCTTCGGGGAGGTCCTCGGTGGGCTCGGGGACCGCCGGGGTGACGCGGGGGACGGCATCGGGCACCAGGACCGGATCGGGGACTGAGGTGCCGGGTTCGGCGTTCGAGAGCTCGGGCACCTGTCCACTCTAACGACGGCGCCTATGGTTGCCGCATGAGTGACGTGACGGCACGCGTGGTGCTCTATGTCCGAGCCGGTTGCCACCTGTGCGTTCAGGCCCGCGAGGTGGTCGCCTCGGCGGCCGCAGCGGCGGGCACGACGTGGGTCGAGATCGACGTGGACGCGGCCGACGACGACGGCGCGCTCCAGCGGGAGTACGGCGAGTCCGTCCCGGTCGTCGTGGTCGACGGCGTCCAGCGCGGGTTCTGGCGGATCGACCCCGCGCGGGTGGCGAAGGCGTTGCAGGCGAAGCCGTGAGTGCGCAGGTGCCGGGTGCGGAGCGCCGGGTCCCGCCCGCCACGGTGGGGCGGCTGCCCGTCTACCTGCGCGCCCTGGCCGCGCTCGCGGCGCAGGGCGTCTCCGTGGCGTCGTCGCGCACGCTCGCAGCCGCGGCGGGCGTCGCCTCGCCGCAGGTGCGCAAGGACCTGTCGTTCCTCGGGACCCACGGTCGCCCGGGCGTGGGGTACGACGTCGAGAACCTGCGTCGCCAGCTCACGGTGGCCCTCGGGCTGACGAGCCAGCGGCGGGTCGTGATCGTCGGCATCGGGCACCTCGGGCACGCGCTGGCGAACTACTCGGGCTTCGCGGGCCGCGACTTTGTCGTCGTCGCCCTGGTGGACGCCGATCCGCACGTGGTGGGCACGACCGTGGCGGGGCTCGAGGTCGAGCCGTACGACCGCCTCACCCGGGTGATCGCGGAGACCGCGGCCACGATCGCGGTGATCGCGACGCCCGCCGAGGTGGCGCAGGAGGTCTGCGACCGGGTCGTCGCGGCCGGGGTCACGGGCGTGCTGAACTTCGCCCGCCGGGTGCTGCAGGTGCCGCCGACGGTGGACCTGCGCGTCGTGGACCTCGGCTCCGAGCTGCAGATCCTCGCGTTCCACGACCGCCGCAAGACCCACCTCAGCGGCTGAGTCGACCCCGGACGCAAGAATCCGCCCGGCCCCGGTGCGGGGACGGGCGGATCCTGGCGTGGGTGACTGGCGGGATCAGGCCTGCTTGATCGCCGAGATGTCGAGGGTGATCTTGACCTTGTCGCCGACCAGGACGCCGCCGGCCTCGAGGGCTGCGTTCCAGGTCAGGCCGAAGTCCTTGCGCGAGATCTCGGTGCTGGCGGAGAAGCCGGCGCGGAGGTTGCCGTAGGGGTCGACGGCCGTGCCGTTGAACTCCGTGGCGAGGGTGACCGGGCGGGTCACGCCGTGGATCGTGAGGTCGCCGGCGACGACGGCCTCGGCACCCGAGCCGGTCACGGATGTGGACACGAAGGTCCAGGTCGGGAAGTTCTCAACGTCGAAGAAGTCGGCGCCCTTGATGTGCCCGTCGCGGTTCGCGTCCCGCGTGTCGATGGTCGAGGCGTCGAGCGTCGCGGTCACACCGGAGGCGCTGAGGTCCGCGCCGATCGTGATGACGGCCTCGGTGATGCCGACGAAGCCGCGCACCTTCGAGATACCGGCGTGACGAACCGTGAAGCCGGCCTCGCTGTGGGACACGTCGGCCGCCCAGGCGCCGGCGGTGAGAGCGGTGGGGAGGGTGGTGATGCTCATGTGGATCTCCTTGAAAGCGGGTTCGTGACGGCTGGTCAGGGTCTGTCCGAGCCGATGCTTGAACTCGCAACTACCCGGTAGTTGATATTTCTACTATAGTTACCGGCAGATAGCAACCCCCTGGATCAACCAGCCCCGAAAGAGGTTCCGCCATGACCCCCACCGATGCCGATGCCGCCGCAGCAGTGCGGTGGTTGACCCGGGAGCAGCAGCGTCACTGGCGCGACTTCCTCGTCGGCAGCGCCCGGCTCACCGAGGCTCTCGGCCAGCAGCTCGAGCGGGACGCAGGGCTGTCGCTGAGCGAGTACGAGGTGCTCGTGCGCCTGTCCGAGGCACCGGACAGCACCCTGCGCATGTCGACGCTGGCCCACGAGCTCGCGCACTCGCGCAGCCGGATCACCCACACGATCCGGCGGCTGGAGGCGGCGGGCCTGATCGAGCGGCGCGCGTGCGAGGCCGACGGTCGAGGGGTCAACGCCGTCATCACCGCAACCGGCTTCGCGCGGCTCGAGGCCGCGGCACCCGGGCACGTCGACGCCGTCCGCACGCACCTCGTGGACGTCCTCACGGACGCCCAGCTCCAGGCGCTCGGTGGGGCCATGGCGGCAGTCGGCGAGGCGTTGGCCAGGCACTGAGGGGCCCGCGCGCCGGATCCCGAGCGTCGGATCTCACACGAAAAGTCGGGCCAAGGGGTCGGCGCACCCAGCGCAGTTTGCGACACTGTGCGCATGGTCGCCACGACACTTCATCTCCTCCGCCACGGCGAGGTCCACAACCCCACCGGTGTGCTGTACGGCCGGCTGCCCGGATACGGGCTCTCCGAGCGTGGCCGCGAGATGGCCGAGCGGATCGCGAGCCACGTCGTCGGCATGGACATCACGTGCGTGATCGCCTCCCCGCTGCAGCGCGCGCAGGAGACCGCCGCGCCCATCGCGGCCGCTCTCGGGCTGGAGATCACCTCCGACCCGCGCCTGCTCGAGGCCGAGAACCAGTTCGAGGGGCTGACCTTCGGGATCGGCGATGGCTCGCTCAAGCACCCGCGCTTCTGGCCCCTGCTGCGCAACCCGTTCCGGCCGTCCTGGGGTGAGCCGTACCGCCAGCAGGCCGACCGCGTGACCGCCGCGCTCGACTCCGCGCGCGAGTCGGCTCGCGGCCACGAGGCCCTGCTCGTCAGCCACCAGCTCCCGATCTGGGTCACGCGCCTCGCCCTGTCGGACAAGCGGCTCTGGCACGACCCGCGGCACCGGCAGTGCTCGCTCGCCTCGCTCACGTCGTTCGTGTACGACGGCGACCGGCTCGCCGACATCGTCTACAGCGAACCGGCCCTCGACCTGCTGCCGGGAGCCTCCGCAGTGGCCGGAGCGTGATCGCGGTGCCCCGGCGCGTCCTGGTGGTCCTGACCGCGCTGACGGTCGCGCTCCTCGCGGGTTGTGGCGCGGGCGGCGGGACCGCGACCGGCGCGGCGTCCGGCGTCGTCGACCAGGGCTACCAGTCCGGCGACGGCAGCACGAAGACGTGGGCGGTCGCGGACCGGGGCGATCCGATCGTGCTGACCGGGACGGACTTCGCGGGCGGCGCGGTCGACGTCGCGAGCTGGCGGGGCGACGTCGTCGTGCTCAACACCTGGTACGCGGCCTGCCCGCCGTGCCGCAAGGAGGCGCCGGACCTCGTCAAGGTCGCGGCCGACTACGCCGCGGACGGCGTGCACCTGCTCGGCATCAACGGCACCGACTCGGCCGGGGCCGCGCAGGCCTACGAGCGCACGTTCGCCGTGACCTACCCGTCGATCGCCGACACCGACGGGACCGCCATCGCGGCCCTGCAGGGGGCCGTGCCGGTGCAGGCCGTGCCGACCACGGTCGTCGTCGACCGCGAGGGCCGCGTGGCCGCCCGCATCCTCGGCCTCGCCGACCCCTCGACGCTGCGCTCGCTGATCGACGACGTGATCGCGGAACCGGCGGCGGCCGCGTGACAGGGCTTGCCGCGGGGGGCTGGGGCGACCTCGGGAGCGCGTTCGGGACGGCTGCGTTCTCGGGCTCGATGCTGCTCGCCATCCCGGTCGCGCTGATCGCCGGGCTCGTGTCGTTCGCCTCGCCGTGCGTGCTGCCGCTGGTGCCCGGGTACCTCGGCTACCTCGGCGGGATGACCGGCGTCGCGATCGGGGCGGCGCCGGCCGCTGGTCCGCGCGCCGAGCGGGTCGCCGTGCGCGGGGGTGCCGGTGGGGCGGACGTGGGGAGGTCGGACGCAGGTCGAGGACGGCTGCTGCTCGGCGTGGGGCTGTTCGTCGCCGGGTTCACCGTCGTGTTCGTCGCGCTCGGGACGCTCGCGGGCTCCGTCGGCGCGGAGCTCGGGCGCCTGCAGGGTCCGATCACCCGGGTGCTGGGCGTCGTCGTCATCCTCCTGGGGGTCGCGTTCCTCGGCTTCTTCCCGTTCCTGCAGCAGGAGCGGCGCGTGCACGTCAGCCCGACCGCGGGGCTGTGGGGCGCACCTGTGCTCGGCATCGTGTTCGGCCTCGGCTGGGCGCCGTGCATCGGCCCGACGCTTGCTGCCGTGATCGCGCTCTCGCTCGACGGCGGCTCGCCGGGCCGGGGCGCGCTGCTCTCGGTCGCGTACTGCGTCGGGCTCGGCCTGCCGTTCCTGCTGATCGCGCTCGGCTACCAGCGCAGCGCGCGGGCGCTCGGTTTCGCGCGCCGGCACCGGTTGGCCATCATGCGGCTCGGAGGGGCGATGCTCATCGTGATCGGGATCGCGCTCGTCACCGGCCTGTGGGGCACGTGGACGCAGTCGCTGCAGGGTCTCGTCAGCGGCTTCGAGCCGGTGGTCTGATGCGCATCTACCGGCCCGAGGGCATCGACGACTCGTTCACGAACGACGACGCCACCCCGACCCTGCCGCGGCTCGGGGTGCGCGGCACCCTGCGCTGGGTGTGGCGCCAGCTCACGAGCATGCGGGTCGCGCTCATGCTGCTCATGCTGCTCGCGGTGGCCGCCGTGCCCGGGTCCGTGCTGCCGCAGCGGCCCGTCGACCCCGCCAAGGTCGCGGCGTACCTCGTGGACCACCCGGGGTCGGGTGCCTGGCTCGACCGCCTCGGGGCGTTCGACGTCTACGCCTCGGCGTGGTTCTCCGCGATCTACCTGCTGCTCTTCCTGTCGCTGATCGGCTGCATCCTGCCGCGCACGCGCGCGCACCTGAGCGCGGTGCGGGCTCGCCCGCCACGCGTGCCGCGCCGCTTCGACCGGTTCGGGGTCGCCGACGCCTTCACGACGACGTCCGAGCCGCGCGCGGTCGCCGACGCTGCCGCCGTCGCACTGCGTGGCCGGCTGCGGTGGCTGCCGCGGTTCCGGGTGGACGTGCGCGAGGAGCACGCCGGCACCTGGGCGGTGTCCGCCGAGCGCGGGTACGTGCGTGAGACCGGCAACCTGGTGTTCCACCTCGCGCTGCTCGGGCTGATCGTCGCCGTCGGCACGGGCCAGTTCCTGCACTACCGGGGTCAGGCGATCGTGGTCCAGGGACGCGGGTTCGCGAACGCCGTCGTCGACTACGACACGTTCGAGGGCGGCACGGGCTTCGACCCCGCGAGCCTGGTCCCGTTCTCGCTCACGCTCGACGAGTTCACCGCGCGGTTCGACCCCGAGACCCTCGCGGCGCGGTACTTCCGCGCCGACGTCACCGTGCGCAACCCCGACGGCACCGCACGCCCGGAGTCGATCCGGGTCAACCACCCGCTCGACGCGGGCGGCGCGAAGATCTACCTCCAGGGCAACGGCTACGCACCCGATGTCACGGTGCGCGACTCGGCCGGCGAGGTCGCGTTCGCCGGTCCCGTGCCCTTCCTCGCCTCGGACGAGGTGTACACCTCGCGCGGCGTGATCAAGGTGCCGGACGTCTCCGCCGGACAGCAGATCGGGATGGTCGGCTTCTTGCTGCCGACGGCCCTCGAGACGTCCCCCGGGCTCTGGCGATCGGTGAACCCGCAACCGAACGCCCCGCTCCTCGTCCTGTCGGTGTGGGCCGGTGACCTCGGGCTCGACAACGGCATCCCGCAGAACGTCTACCAGCTGGACCAGAAGGGCATGACTCAGGCCACGGACGCGGCCGGCGCCCCGGTGACGCTGTACGTCCGGCCGGGCGAGACGGTCCAGCTGCCGGACGGGCTGGGGAGCGTCACCTTCGACGCCCTGCCCCGGTTCGTGGCCCTGGACCTGCGGCACGACCCGTCGCTGGCGTTCGTGCTCGCGTTCGCGCTCGCGGCGCTCGCGGGCCTCGCGACCTCGCTGTTCACCCCGCGGCGCCGGGTCTGGCTGCGGGCCGTGCCCGACGGCGCGGGCCGGACGCAGGTCACCGCGGCCGCGCTCGCCCGGGGTGACGACCTGGGCCTGCAGGGCGAGCTCGACCGGATGCTGGACGCACTTGCCGCCGCCGAGGTGGTCCCAACGGCTGCGGGATCGGCCGACATCACGGACAATGACGGCGCACGTCACCCGAACGACGGTGACCCGAACGACGATGCACAGACCGACGCAGTGACCGCACCGGAGGCGAATCAATGAACGTGGCAGACCTGGGCGACCTCAGCACGACGCTGGTGTGGGGCGCCGCGACCGCCTACACGGTCGCGCTGATCGCTTACACGCTGGACCTCGCGCGGCTGACCGAGCAGGCCGGCAGCGCGGCGCGGCTGGCCCGGGAGTCCGCCTCCGCGGCGGGGGCGCAGACCGCCGCCGTCGGCCAGGCCCGGTCGGGCGGGACCACCACGATGGCCCCGCGCCGGACGTCGCCGGGCAGCGGCGGCCGGGAGGCCGTCCCCCGGCGCAGCTCCAAGGCTCGGGGCATCGCCCGCTCGACGACGATCCTCGGGCTGGCGCTGCAGGTCGCGGCCGTCATCCTGCGCGGGATCGCGGCCGGCCGCACCCCCTGGGCGAACATGTACGAGTTCGCGCTCGTCGGCACGATGGTCGCCGTCGTCGTCCTGCTGCTGGTCCTGCGCCGACGGGACCTGCCGTTCCTCGGGGTCGCGGTCTCCGGGCTCACCGTGCTGGCGCTCGCCCTCGCGCTGCTCGTCTTCTACGTCCAGGCCGACGGCGTCCAGCCCGCGCTCGACAGCTACTGGCTCGTGATCCACGTCGGGGTGGCGATCACCGCGGCCGGGGTGTTCACCGTGGCGTTCGCGGCGAGCGTGCTGCAGCTGCTCCGGAGCTCACGCGAGCGCGGTTCGGCCGCGCTGTCCCGGCCCGTGTGGCGCTGGCTCGACACCGTGCCCGGGCTGACCGAGCTCGAGGCGCTCTCGTTCCGGCTGAACGCCGTGGGGTTCGTGCTCTGGACCTTCACCGTGATCGCGGGCGCCATCTGGGCCGAGCACGCGTGGGGCCGGTACTGGGGCTGGGACCCGAAGGAGGTCTGGAGCTTCGTGATCTGGGTCGTCTACGCGGCGTACCTGCACGCGCGGACCACGCGCGGCTGGGCCGGCCGGCGGGCGGCCTGGTTCGTCGTGGTCGGCTACTCGTGCGTGCTGGCCAACTTCACGCTGGTCAACCTGTTCTTCGCCGGCAAGCACACCTACTCCGGCCTGTAGACCCCCTGCCCGTCCGCCCCTGCTGCGCGGTGCCCGCCCCTACGGGGTGGGCTCGCGGGGGTCGGCGGCGGTGCCGTCGTCGTCGTTCGTCTCGCGGTGCGCGTCGTTCTCGCGGTGCGCGTCGCGGTCCGCCTGGCGCTGCTGCTGATCGAGGCGCCAGAGGAACTCCGGGTCGTCGTCGGGCGCGACCGGCCCGGAGGGCTTGACCGGACGCCAGCCGGTGCGCGGCGGCCCCGAAGCGCGCGACGGACCGGCGGGGCCGGACCGTACCCGCAGGAGAAGGCTGATGGCGGCGTACACGACCAGCCCGATGAGGAGCAGGAAGAGAAGGTTGCGCATACCTCCAGAGTAAGTGGCCCGGCGCCCGGCGGAGCGGCCTACCCTGGACGGATGCCGATCGTGACCTACTCCGTGCTCCGCCTGGGCCTGTTCGGCGCGTGCCTCGGGGTCCTGTACTGGGCCGGGCTCGGCGGCTGGTTGCTCGTCGTGGTGGCCGCGTTCGCCGCCTGGGGCGTGTCCTACGTGGTCCTCGCCGGACCGCGCGACGCCGCCGCCGTGGTCCTTGTGGAGCGGGCCGAGCGACGCGCCGCCGGTCGCCGGTTCTCGCCGGCGGTCGAGGCGGACGCCGCGCACGAGGACGCCGTCGTCGATGCGGCCGAGCGGGCGGCCGAGCACAACGGCGAGCCGCCGGCTGAGCACCTGGCGGACGGCCGGGCCTGACGCCGGTCAGGGCCGAACAGGCCCGACCGCGGAACGGGTCAGAGGGAGAGCCCGAGCCCGAGGAGCATGCCGTAGCCGAGCTCGACCAGGCCGGTTCCGGCAAGCACGGGCACGAGGGCGATCCCGCGGGCGCCGACCAGCACGGTGACGCTCAGCAGGACGACCGGCAGGGCGAGCAGCAGGACCAGGAGCGACCAGGGCGCGACGATCGCGCACCCGACCCCCAGCGCGATCGGGACCGTGACCATCGCGACATAGACCCGGCGTGCGCGCCGGTCGCCGATCCGCACCGCCAGCGTGCGCTTGCCGACCAGGGCGTCGGTCGGGATGTCGCGCAGGTTGTTGACCATGAGCAGCGCGCAGGCGAACAGCCCGACCCCGACGGCGCCGGCGACCGCGGGCCACGTGATGCGGCCGAGCTGGATGTACGTCGAACCGAGCACGGCGACGAGGCCGAAGAACACGAAGACGCCGACCTCGCCGAGCCCGATGTAGCCGTACGGGTGGGCGCCACCGGTGTAGAACCAGGCGGCGGCGATCGCGACGGCGCCCACGCCGAGCAGCCAGAAGTGGCCGGTGAGCAGCACGAGCACCAGGCCGAGCGCGGCGCCGGCGCCGAACGAGGCGAAGGCCGCGTACTTCACCTGCGCCGGGGACGCGAGCCCGGCGGCCGTGAGCCGGAGCGGCCCGACGCGGTCGAGGTCGGTTCCGCGGACGCCGTCGGAGTAGTCGTTGGCGAAGTTCACCCCGACCTGGAGCGCGAGGGCGACGCCGAGGGCCAGAAGGGCCAGCAGGGTGCGGTACCCCGGGTCGTCCCAGCCGCCCGCCTGGATCGCGGCACCGGTACCGACCAGCACGGGCGCAGCAGCGGCCGGCAGGGTTCGAAGGCGTGCGCCAGCGGTCCACTCGGCGAGGGTGGCCATCCCGTGCTCCTGTTCAGGTGAGCCGCGCGGCCGCGAGTGCGGCCACGGCGCGGCGATCGGTCTTGCCCGGCCCGCGGGTGGGCAGCCGATCGATCACGACCAGGTGCCGCGGTGCGGCCGGACCACCCAGGCTACGCGTGACGTGCAAGCGCACGGAATCCAGGGTCGGGGCGCTCGCGCCACCGGCCAGGACGACGACCGCCGTCACCGCCTGGCCCCACTCGGCGTCCGGCACGCCGACGACGCACACCTCGCCGACGCCGTCCAGCTCGCCCAGGACGCGTTCGACGGCGGCGGGTGCGACCTTGGCACCGCCGGTGACGAGCATGTCGTCCAGACGGCCGAGCACGGTCAGGTGACCGTCGACGAGCTCGCCGACATCGCTCGTGCGCAGCCAGCGGACGCCGTCGTCGGTGCGGAAGGTCTCGGCATCGAGGTCGGGCCGGTCGAGGTAGCCCGTGGCGAGCGCCGGGCCCGCGATCAGGACGCGGGCGTCGGCATCGAGCCGGACCCGCATCCCGTCGAGCGGCACCCCGTCGTAGACGCAGCCGCCGCAGGTCTCCGACATCCCGTAGGTGGTGACGACCCGGATGCCGGCCTGCCGGGCCCGGGCCAGGAGGCCGGGACCCGCCGCCGCGCCACCGAGCAGGACGGCGTCGAACGTCGCGAGCGACGCGAGGCCCGCGCCCGCCTCGTCCAGGAGGCGGTGGAGCTGGGTCGGCACGAGCGAGACGTACCGGCGCGGGCCGGTCAGGCGCGCGGCGTCGGCCGCGAACGCGTCCGGGCGGAACCGTCCGGGGGCGGCCAGGACCGGGTCCGTGCCCGCGAGGATCGAGCGCACGAGCACCTGGAGCCCGGCGACGTGCGTCGGCGGGAGCGTGAGCAGCCACTGGGCCGGGCCGCCGAGGCGCGCGTCGGTCGCGGCGGCTGAAGCCCGCAGCGCGGCCGCCGAGAGGAGCACCGAGCGGGGCTCGCCGGTCGAGCCCGACGTGTCGACGACGAGCGCCACGTCGTCGGGCACCCCGGTGGGTGCTGTCGGTCGGCCTGCGCCTGGCCGGTCTGCGTCGATCGGCGTGGTGGGTGCCGACGCGCGGACCGCCGGGCCGGTGCCGTCGATGGCGGCGCGCAGTGCGGCGAGGAGCTCGTGGAGCTGGTCGGGGTCGGCCGGCACGGTCCGCAGGGGTCGACTCACGGGACCAGCGTAGGCGCAGGTCGTAGAATGGACGGCGAGTCTCCGGCCGCGAGCGCCGGTGCGAAAAGGAGTTCTTCCGTGCCCCTCATCACCGCCCGCCCTGCCCGCCGACGCGCCCTGGTGGCGCTCGGCGCCGTGAGTGCACTCTTCGCGATCACGGGCTGCGGCGGCGCGGACACGCCCGTCACGCCCGACCCGAGCACGCAGGCCGCGGACATCGCGGCCGACAAGGGCGCCCCGCCGGCGCCCGTGGTGCCGACGGTCTGGCCGCTCACCGGCATCGCCGCCACTGACGTCGCGACCCGCGCGGCCCTCGCCGTGAAGATCGAGAACCCGAAAGAGGTCCGGCCCCAGACCGGGCTCGACGAGGCCGACATCGTGTGGGAAGAGGTCGTCGAGGGGGGCGTCACGCGATTCGTCGCGGTCTTCCACACGGCGGTCCCGGGCGAGGTCGGGCCGATCCGGTCGGTGCGGCCCATGGACCCGGCGATCGTCGCGCCGATGCACGGCATCATCGCGTTCTCGGGTGGCCAGGCGGGCTTCGTCAACGCGCTGAAGGCGAGCGGCGTCCAGGTCCTGAGCAACGACATGGGCAGCGATGGCTTCTACCGGACCAAGGTCCGCAAGGCGCCGCACAACGTCTACGGCACCCCGGCGAAATTCTGGGCCCAGGCGGACGCCGACCACCAGGCCTCCCCTGCTGAGCAGTTCACGTACGCGCGCAGCGCCGACCAGGCCACGGCTGTGGTCAGCGGCACGCCGGCCGGGACGGTGTCCATCACGATGTCCGGGTACTCGCACCCCAGCTACACCTGGGACGCGGCGAGCGGCACCTGGCAGCGCAGCGAGGCGGGAGCACCCGCCACGGCCGCCTCGGGGGTCCGGCTCGCCGGGACCAACGTGATCACGATGAGCGTCGTGCTGGTCGACTCCGGCACGCGCGACCCTGCCGGGAGCGTGGTCCCGGAGACCAAGCTGGTCGGCTCGGGCGCCGCTGTGGTGGCGACCGGTGGCAAGACGATCGCCGCGACGTGGACCAAGACCGACACCGCGACGCCGGTGGTCCTCACCACCGGCGATGGTCAGGTCGTCAAGCTGGCCCCCGGCAAGACCTGGATCCAGCTCGTGCCGACGGACGGCGCCATCACCGTCGGCTGATTCAGCCTCGCATCAACCCATGGGATGACTCATCGTCGGCCCTGCGGTGGAGGCTCGCTCGCAGCAGATCGCCCCTGGGGTCGATCCGCTGCGAACGCGACGGGGCCAGGCTTGAGCCATGGCCACGATCGTGTCTCCCGGAATGCCCCAACCGCACGTCCACGCACACCACGACCGGCTCCGCGCAGCCGCCCCGGTGCTGGCCGCCAGCGCAGTCCTGCTCGCCGTCCTGCTCGGCGGGGCGCTGCTCGCGGGCAGCCTGGTCGACCTCGGCATGACGCTCATGACGAGCAGCTGAGCACCGCTGCGCGCACCCGCGGGAGCGGGGTTCAGAAGGCGTACGGGAAGCCGGACCAGTCCGGGTCGCGGTGCTGCAGAAAGGCGTCGCGGCCCTCGACCGCCTCGTCCGTCATGTAGGCCAGCCGGGTTGCCTCCCCGGCGAAGACCTGCTGCCCGGCCAGCCCGTCGTCGGCCAGGTTGAACGAGAACTTCAGCATCCGGATGGCCTGCGGCGACTTGGTCGCGATGATCCGGGCGTACTCGAGCGCGAGGTTCTCGAGCTCGGCGTGGTCCACGACCTCGTTCACGGCGCCCCAGCGTTCGGCCTGCTCGGCGGAGTATTCGCGGGCGAGGAAGAAGATCTCCCGCGCGCGCTTCTGACCGACCTGGCGCGCGAGGTAGGCCGAGCCGTACCCCGCGTCGAACGAGCCGACGTTCGCGTCGGTCTGCATGAACCGCGCGTGCTCGCGCGAGGCGATGGTCAGGTCCGCGACGACGTGCAGCGAGTGCCCGCCCCCGGCGGCCCACCCGCCGACGACGGCGATCACGACCTTCGGCATGGTCCGGATCAGGCGCTGCACCTCCAGGATGTGCAGCCGACCGGCCCGGGCGGGGTCGATCGCGTCCGCGCCCTCCACGGGCGAGCCGCCGTCGTCCACGCCGGCGGTGTAGCGGTACCCGTCGCGGCCGCGCACGCGCTGGTCGCCGCCGGAGCAGAACGACCAGCCGCCGTCCTTCGGGCTGGGCCCGTTGCCGGTGAGGAGCACGGTGCCGACGCTCGAGGTCATGCGGGCGTGGTCGAGCGCGCGATACAGCTCGTCGACGGTGTGCGGGCGGAACGCGTTGCGCACCTCGGGCCGGTCGAACGCGACGCGCACGACGGGCAGGTCGCGCTCGGTCCCGTCCGCCGTGCGCTCCACACCCCGGTGGTAGGTGAGATCGGTCAGCCCCTCGAACCCGTCCACGCAGCGCCAGCGCTGCGGATCAAAGGTCTCGGACACCCGCACAGGAATGGACACCCCCAAACCCTAACCACTCACGCCCAGGGCCCCGCGAACTCGGAGGTTTGCCTCGAGATAGGACACCCGGGTGTGCGAGTTCGACGCAAACCTCCGAGTTCGCGGGCCGGGCCGGGGTGGGGTGGGTGGTTAGGGTTGCGGGTGGAATTTTTCGTGTACTCGATCGACATGCGGGTCCGGTTCCGGGGGATCACCGTGCGGGACGGGGTGCTGCTGCGCGGGCCTGCCGGGTGGGGTGAGTTCAGCCCGTTCTGGGGGTACGACGACGCCGAGTCCGCGGCCTGGTTGCGGGCCGCGCGCGAGGCGGCCGACGACGGCTGGCCCGCCGGGGTGCGTACCCAGATCCCGGTCAACGTGACGGTGCCCGCGGTCGACGCCGCGACGGCCCACCGCATCGTGCTCGCATCCGGGGGTTGCCGCACCGCCAAGGTCAAGGTCGCCGAGCCCGGGCAGGACGTCGGCGACGAGATCGCCCGACTCGAGGCGGTCCGCGACGCGCTCGGTCCCGGGGGCGCGATCCGCATCGACGCGAACGGCGCCTGGGACGTCGACACCGCGCTGGCCCGGCTCGCTGTCCTGGACCGCGCAGCTGGCGGCCTGGAGTACGCCGAGCAGCCGGTTGCGACCGTCGCCGAGCTCGCAGCCGTGCGCCGCGGGACGCACGTGCTCATCGCCGCCGACGAGTCGATCCGGCGGGTCGAGGACCCGATGGCCGTCGTGCGCGCGCAGGCGGCCGACATCGTCGTGCTCAAGGTTCAGCCCCTCGGCGGCGTGCGGGCGTGCCTCGAGCTCGCCGAGCGGGTCGGGCTACCGGTCGTGGTGTCGTCCGCGCTCGAGACGTCGGTCGGGCTCGCGGCCGGGATCGCGCTCGCCGCAGCGCTGCCCGACCTGCCCTACGCGTGCGGCCTCGCCACCGCGCAGCTGTTCAGAGGCGACGTGGTCGCGGACCCGCTCCTGCCCGTCGGCGGCTCGATCCCGGTCCGTCGACCCGTGCTCGACGACGCCCTGCTCGCCGCCGCCGCCGCGTCGCCCGAGGTCCGCGAGCGCTGGCAGCGGCGCCTCGCCGCGGTGACTACCGTGAGCGCATGAGCGACGCCCCCCGACCGCCGCAGCCCGCTCCGGCGGTCGCCGCCGCGCGAGTCCTGCTTCAGGCGCTCGTGGCGCTCGGTGTGCGCGATGTCGTCCTCGCCCCCGGCTCGCGGTCGGCCCCGCTGGCGTACGCGCTTGCGGAGGCCGCCCTTCCCGACGGCGAACGGCCCGCGGGGGCTCCGGCGTGCACCCTGCACGTCCGGATCGACGAGCGGACGGCGGGCTTCCTCGCGCTCGGGCTCGCGCTCGGCTCGACCGCGTCCGCGCCGGCGGGGGAGCGCGCCGCCCGACCCGTGGCGATCGTCACGACGTCGGGCACCGCGACGGCGAACCTCCACCCGGCGGTGCTCGAGGCGCACCACTCGGGCGTCCCGCTCGTGGTGATCACAGCCGATCGGCCGCACGAGATGCGGGGAACCGGCGCCAACCAGACCACCGACCAGGTCGGGATGTACGGCGCGGCGACCCGGTTCGCCGCCGACGTGCCGGCACCCTCGGGCCGACCGGGCGAGCACGCCGACCTGCGCCAGCTGGTGAGCCGTGCGGTCGCCGCCGCGCTCGGGGCCCGCACCGGCGATCCCGGTCCGGTGCACCTCAACGTCTCGTTCCGCGAGCCCCTCGCGCCGGGTCCGGGCGACGCCGCCTGGCCGACGCCGTCGTCGGCCGGGCTGACCGAGGTCGTGCGGCGCGGTGCGGTCGGGCCCGGCAGCGATCTCGGCTCGATCGGTGGCTCGATCAGTGACTCGGCCGGGGAACCGGCCGGTGACCTCCCGACCGTCGTCGTGGCCGGCGACGGGGCGGGCGCCGTCGCGCGCGAGCTTGCGGAGGCGAACGCGTGGCCGCTGCTCGCGGAGCCGTCGTCCGGCGCTCGCGGCGGGGACAACTCCATCGCGGCGTACCGGCTCCTCCTCGGCCGGCCCGAGCTCGGGGGCGCGATCCGTCGCGCCGTGGTGCTCGGCAAGGTGACGCTGTCCCGCCCGGTGCAGGCCCTGCTCGCCCGCGACGACGTGGAGGTCCAGGTCATCGCCCCGCGCGGGGCGACCTGGCCGGATGCGGCCCGGCGCGCCGTCGTCGTGCTCGCCGACGTGCCGCCGCGGCCGGTCGGCCCGGTCGGCGGCGGTGCCTCGCCGTCAGGTGAGTCGGGGGAGTGGCTCGCGCGCTGGCAGGCCGCGGGGATTGCGGCGACCACCGCGGTGGATCGCGCGCTCGATGGTGCCCCCGCGGGCGCCGCTCGCGCAGCGGCCCGCGCGTGCTCGGTCCGGTCCTGGCGCGCGAGGTCGCGCGGGCCTCGCGGCCGCGGGACGTGCTCGTCGTCGGGTCGAGCAACTCGGTGCGGGACCTGGACCTGGTCGCGACCTGGAGCCAGTCGCCGGCGGTGTTCGCGAACCGCGGGCTCGCCGGCATCGACGGGACGATCTCGACCGCGATCGGGGTGGCGCTGGCGAACCCTGACCGGATCGTCCGAGCATTGATGGGTGACCTGACCTTCCTGCACGACATCGGCGGTCTCCTGCACGGTCCGCTCGAGGCGGTACCCAACCTGCAGATCGTGGTCGCCAACGACGACGGCGGCTCGATCTTCGCCACGCTCGAGCACGGCGCGCCGGAGCATGCGGACGTGTTCGAGCGCGTCTTCGGCACGCCGCACGGGTCGGACCTCGGGGCGCTGTGCGCCGGGTACGGCGTGCGCCACCAGATCGTCCGCGAGCCGGCGGACCTGGCGGTCGCGCTCGCGGTGCCGGGACCGGGCCTGAGCGTCGTGGAGGTACGGGTGGACCGCTCGCGTCGGCGCGCCCTGCACGAGCGGATCGCGGCCACGGTCGACCAGGCGCTGAGCTGACCGACTCTCGCCCGACCCCACCAGCGGTTCGGGCGGTTTCCGGCTGGATCGTCCCCGGTCACGGTCGATAACTCGCAGGCAACTCTCAGGGACTTCGAAGCATGTCTCCAGCGTGGCGAGGTCTGATGGTTCTCGAACAGAGGAGGCCATCATGACCATCAGCCCCGAGGGTGCCACGCCCGAGGACAAGCAGATCCCGGCACGCGCCGGTGCCGACCCGGTCGGCCCCACGTCCGGTCGCCAGAGCGCCGAGCAGCCCACCGAGCAGCTCGCCGTGCAGCCCACCGAGCAGCCGACCGTGCAGCTCCCGACGGCACCGCCCGCCGCGCAGGCGCCGGCAGCCGGCGAGCCGACCGAGCAGCTCCCGGCCGCCGCGCAACCGCCGACGCAGCAGCACCCGGCCCAGCAGCAGCACCCGGCCCAGCAGCCGGTGGCCCAGCCCTACCCGGCTCAGCCCTACCCGGCTCAGCCCTACCCGGCTCAGCAGTACCCCACCCAGCAGCACCCGACTCAGCAGTACCCGGCTCAGCAGTACCCGGCTCAGCCCTACCCGGCTCAGCCCTACCCGGCTCAGCCCTACCCGACTCAGGCTTACCCGCAGCAGCAGCAGGCGACGCCGCCCGCGCAGCCCGTCGGCTGGGGCCACCCCGCCCCGAGCCAGCCCGCCGGTCCGCCGAACGCGGCCAGCCCCGGCTCCGCCGACGCGAACGCCGACCCCTTCGCCCTGCTCACCGCTTACCCGCCTGCAGCCCCGACCGGTCCGTCGGCCACGACGGACGGCACGTCCACGACCGTGGGCACGTCCCGACGCCTGTGGATCTCCGTCGTCGGTGCGGCCGCCGCGGCCGCACTGATCGCCAGTCTGGGTACCGCCGGTCTGATGGCCGGGGTCCTCGGTGACAACGACACGACGTCGTCGTCCTCCTCCCTCGCCACGATCGGCAAGTCGACCACCGACACGGCGCCCGTGTCCGGATCGACGTCGGACAACCCGAACTGGGAGAAGGTCGCGGCCGCGGTCGCGCCGTCGGTCGTCGCTATCCAGGTCACGACGGCAAACGGCGGCGCCGAGGGCTCGGGCGTCATCATCGACGCCGCCGGGCACGTGCTCACGAACAACCACGTCGTGAACGGCGCCGACTCGGTCCAGGTCACGCTCAGTGACGGGCGGCTCTACAAGGCGACGATCGTCGGTACCGACCCGACGACCGACCTCGCCGTCGTGCAGATCACCGACCCGCCGAGCGACCTGTCGCCGGCAGCGCTGGGTGACTCGGGCGCCGTCGCCGTCGGCGAGGCCGTGATGGCCGTCGGCAATCCGCTCGGCCTGGCGAACACCGTCACCACGGGCATCGTCTCGGCCCTCGACCGGCCGGTGTCCGCGTCGGCCGAATCGGGCACGGACGTCGTCGTGACGAACGCGATCCAGATCGACGCCGCGATCAACCCCGGCAACAGCGGCGGCCCGCTCTTCGACGCGAAGGGTCGAGTCATCGGCATCACGTCGTCGATCGCGACGCTGTCCGGCAGCAGCACCTCGCAGTCCGGCTCGATCGGTCTCGGCTTCGCCATCCCGATCAACCTGGCGCAGAACATCGCCGCCCAGCTGGTCAAGTCCGGCACCGCCGAGCACGCGTTCCTCGGGGTCTCGCTGACCGACGGCAACGCCACCGCCGACGGGACGACCCGCAAGGGCGCCGTCATCGAGAAGGTGACCTCCGGGTCGCCCGCCGACAAGGCCAAGCTCCAGGCCGGTGACGTGGTCGTGGCGATCGACGGTTCGCCGGTCGCGGGCGCCGAGTCGCTGACGGCGTACGTCCGGGAGCGCACGGCGGACTCCACGTCGAAGCTCACCATCGTGCGCGACGGCAAGGTGCTCGACGTCAGCGTGACCCTGGCTGCGAAGGCCGCCACGGTCGACCAGAGCTCGAGCGGCCAGCAGGGCGGCTCCGGCTCCTCCGGCTCCGGCCAGAACGGTCAGAACCCGCTCGACCCGTTCGGTCGAGGCTGATCACCTAGCTCCGGGTGGGATGTCCCCCACCCCGCCCGGCACGAGAACGGCCGGCACCCCGCCAGGGTGCCGGCCGTTCGCACGCCCACCCCCGACAGCCGTCGTCCGCCCGTCGGCCGAGCCCCGGGCGTCGTCGAACCCCGGGTAATGGCTGCCCCGCGGCCGCAGGAATAGCCACAGCTCGGGGTTCGGTGCGTGCGGGGCGGAGCGGGGCGGGGCCGAGGGGTCGTCAGTCCGCCGAGAGGGCGTGGCGCATCGGGACCAGCTTGGCTTCCGACTCCGCCAGCTCCGCGTCGGGGTTCGAGGCAGCCACGATGCCGCAGCCGGCGAACAGGCGGACCCGGCGGGGGTCGGCGGGGTCCATCTCGGCGCAGCGCAGCGCGATGCCCCACTCGCCGTCGCCGTCGGCCCCGAACCAGCCCACCGGGCCGGCGTAGCGACCGCGCTCCATGCCCTCGATGCGGGCGATGAGGTCGCGGGCCACGGTCGTCGGGGTGCCGCACACGGCCGCCGTCGGGTGCAGCGCGGCGGCCAGCGCGAGGCTGGACGGCGCGAGGCTGGCGGTCGCGGCCGCAGGCCCCAGGTGCACGGCCGAAGGCCCCGGGTGCGCGGCGCTCAGCACGCCGGTCACGTCGGAGGCGAGGTGCAGCACGTTGGGAAGGTGCAGGACGAACGGCACGTCGGGCACGTTGGTCGACGAGCAGAACGGCGCCAGCGCATCGGCCACGGAAGACACGGCGTACTCGTGCTCCTCGAGGTCCTTGGAGGAGTGCGCGAGGATCGCAGCGCGCGCCAGGTCGGCGTCGTCGTTGCCGGTGCGCCGGATCGTGCCGGCGAGCACGCGCGAGGTGACCAGGCCCTTCTCGCTGCGCACGAGCAGCTCGGGGGTGGCTCCGAGCAGGCCGTCCACGCTGAAGGTCCAGCAGGACGGGTAGTCGGCCCCGAGCCGCCTCAGCACCCAGCGCGGGTCGAGCGGGTGGGTGGTCGTCGCGACGACGTCGCGCGCGAGCACAACCTTGTCCAGCTCGCCGGCCCGGATGGCGGCCACACCGCGCGCGACGACGTCGCGCCAGCCCTGCGCCGAGACGGCGCCGTCCCCGAAGGTCACGGCGCCCGGTGCGGCCACGGGCGTGCGGTCGCGGGCGACGGCGTCGAGCGAGGGGGTGGCGCCGATCCGGGCGCCCAGGTCGATCGTCGTCAGCCAGGTCGTGGCGCCGCGACGGCCGACGACGACCCGGGGCACGATCACGACCCCGCCGGCGGGGGAGCCCTCGTCGAACGCGAACGAGCCGAACGCGACGGGCCCGGACCCGGGCAGGTGGACCTCGTCGCGGACCACGGCGTGCGTGAGCGCGTCATGCCACGCGCGCTCGGCGTCGGCGAACCGACCGGGGCCGGCCACCTCGAACCGGAGCACCTCGCCCCAGCCGACCAGCCCGTCGCCGCGCCGCACCCACGCGAGCGGGGCATCGGCGGGCAGCAGCGCGAGCAGCGTCCCCGGATCGTCAATGGCCACGGTCCGCACCACGAGGGGGTGCGGGATCGCGTCGGCGGCCTGGGTCGGCAAGGTACTCATCGCGTCAAGGGTAGGACGCCCTTTGCCCACGGCTGGCAGCGAGCACTCTCGAGAACCTGAGACGATGGCCACATGTCGCGCGCCAGCATGGACAAGCAGCCCCACGAGGTCGCCGAGATGTTCGATGGCATCGCGCACCGGTACGACGTCACCAACGACGTCATGTCGCTCGGCCAGGACCGGCGCTGGCGCACCGCCACGATCCGCGCGCTGGACGTCTCCGCAGGTCAGCGCGTGCTGGATCTGGCCGCCGGGACCGGGACGTCGAGCGTGCCGCTCGCGGACGCCGGGGTGGAGGTCGTGCCGTGCGACTTCTCCTACGGCATGCTCGCGGTCGGCAAGCGCCGTCGGCCCGACCTCGGGTTCGTCGCGGGGGACGCCACGAAGCTGCCGTTCGCGGACGCGTCGTTCGACGCCGTGACCATCTCGTTCGGGCTGCGCAACGTGGTCGACACCTCCGGTGCGCTGCGCGAGATGCTCCGGGTGACGCGGCCGGGTGGCCGCCTCGTCGTGTGTGAGTTCTCCCACGCGACGCTGGCGCCGTTCCGGACGGTGTACGAGAACTACCTCATGCGCGCGCTGCCCGCGATCGCGCGGGTCGTGTCCAAGGAGACCGACGCCTACACCTACCTGGCGGAGTCGATCCGCTCGTGGCCTGACCAGGTCGCTCTGGGCAGCCTGCTCCGCGGCGCCGGCTGGCGCGAGGTCGCTTACCGCAACCTGTCCGGCGGTATCGTCGCCCTGCATCGAGGGACGCGCCCGCTCGACGGGTAGACGACCTCGCTCGCTGGCCTTGACCGGGCCATGGCAGACAGCCGACGGACCCACGACTACAGTGGGCCGCTGGAGTTCGTGAACGTCTTCACAGGTGGGGCGGCGCAGTGAGTCAGACAGGCCACGATGATGCTGATGTCATCGTTGTCGGTGCGGGACCTGGCGGGTCCACCGC
The DNA here is from genome assembly GCF_045689905.1 of Pengzhenrongella phosphoraccumulans. Taxonomy (NCBI): domain Bacteria; kingdom Bacillati; phylum Actinomycetota; class Actinomycetes; order Micrococcales; genus Pengzhenrongella; species Pengzhenrongella phosphoraccumulans. The sequence goes on from NZ_CP144210.1 coordinate 2,533,437, forward strand.
CGCGTACTACTGCGCTTCCGCCGGTCTGAACGTCCTGCTGCTCGAGAAGGCCTCGTTCCCGCGCGACAAGATCTGCGGCGACGGCCTCACCCCCCGCTCGACCCGCGAGATGGTCGCGATGGGGCTGTCGCTGCGACCCGAGGACGGCTGGATCCGCAACTCCGGGCTCCGCGTCGTCGGTGGCGGGCACCGCCTCGAGCTGGCCTGGCCCGAGCTGTCGAGCTATCCGTCGTTCGGGCTTGCCCGCAAGCGCATGAGCCTCGACCACATGCTCGCCGACCACGCGCGCACCGCGGGCGTGAAGCTGCTCGAGCGAACGAACGTCACCGGCCCGCTGCTCGACGAGCGCACCGGTCGCGTCATCGGCGTCACGGCCCGTCCGGTGGACGACGACGGTCGCCGCTCGGGTGACGAGGTCACGTACCGGGCTCCCGTCGTCATCGCGGCCGACGGCGTCTCGGCGCGGCTGCCCCTCGCATTGGGGCTCGAGAAGCGCATGGACCGCCCGATGGGCGTGGCCGTACGCACCTACTTCAAGAGCCCCCGCTCCAACGACACGATGATGGAGAGCCACCTCGAGCTGTGGGACGGCGAGCCCGGCCGCTCGAACCTCATGCCCGGGTACGGCTGGATCTTCGCGCTCGGCGACGGCACGGTGAACGTCGGCCTCGGCAGCGTGAGCTCGACCGCCGCCGCGACCAAGGTCGACTACAAGGACCTGTTCGCGAAGTGGATGGCGAACGCCCCCGCCGAGTGGGAGTTCACCCCCGAGAACCAGGTCGGCCCGCTGCGCGGCGCCGCGCTGCCGATGGGCTTCAACCGCCAGCCGCTGTACACCCGCGGCCTCATGCTGGTCGGCGACTCGGGCGGCATGGTCAGCCCGTTCAACGGCGAGGGCATCGCCTACGCGATGCAGGCCGGCCGCGCGGCTGCGGACGCCATCGTCCAGTCCCGGGCCCGCACGACCGACGCCGCGCGCGAGCGCGCGCTGGGCACCTACCCGCGCATCATGAAAGAAGACCTGGGCGGGTTCTACACGCTCGGGCGGTACTTCGTGAAGCTGATCGAGCACCCGCAGATCATGCGGCTGTGCACCAAGTACGGGCTACCCCGACCGCTGGTCATGCGATTCACGCTCAAGCTGCTCTCGGACTGCTACGAGCCGCACGGCGGCGACATGGTGGACCGCGTCATCTCGGGCCTGAGCAGATTGGCGCCGTCCGCATGAATCCGATCGTCCCCACCGGCAGCACTGGCGGTCCCAGCAGGAGAGGCCTGAGATGACGAATCCCTATGTCCCCATTCTCGTGATGATGGGCGTGGCCGGGGTGATGGCGCTCGGCGGCGTTGCCGCGAGCGCGATCATCGGACCGAAGCGGTACAACCGCGCCAAGCTCGAGGCGTACGAGTGCGGCATCCAGCCGACGCCGCACGCCGTCGGCGGCGGCCGGTTCCCGATCAAGTACTACCTCGTCGCGATGACGTTCATCATCTTCGACATCGAGGTCGTGTTCCTGTACCCGTGGGCCGTGAACTTCACCGAGCTGGCGATGTTCGGGCTCGTGGCGATGCTCGGGTTCCTGTTCATGATCACCGTGCCGTTCGTGTACGAGTGGCGTCGCGGGGGATTCGAGTGGGAGTGAGTGCGCGCGTGGGCATGACGAAGCGATCGAGCACGACCGGAACAGCGGGAGGGCAGGCATAGATGGGTATCGAAGAGGCACCGTCCGGCTTCTTGCTGACCACGGTGGAGGGTCTCGCGGGGTACTTCCGCAAGGCGTCGCTGTGGCCGGTCACGTTCGGCCTGGCCTGTTGCGCCATCGAGATGATGGCGACCGGTGGGCCGCGGTACGACATCTCGCGGTTCGGCATGGAGGTCTTCCGCGCCTCGCCGCGCCAGGCCGACCTCATGATCGTCGCCGGGCGGGTGAGCCAGAAGATGGCCCCCGTCGTCCGTCAGGTCTACGACCAGATGGCCGAGCCCAAGTGGGTGCTCTCGATGGGGGTGTGCGCGTCCTCGGGCGGCATGTTCAACAACTACGCGATCGTGCAGGGCGTCGACCACATCGTGCCCGTCGACATCTACCTGCCGGGCTGTCCGCCGCGGCCCGAGATGCTGATCGACGCGATCCTCAAGCTGCACGAGCAGATCCAGAACGAGCCGCTCGGCTCGAACCGTCGCGAGATGGCGGCCGCCGCCGAGGCCGCAGCGCTCAAGGTCACCCCGACCGCTGCGAAGACGGGACTCCTGCGATGAGCGACGACACGTCCACCGAGCTGACCACCCCGTCCCCGGACGGGCGCGAGCCCCTCGAGGTCGTCGGGGTCCGCACCGGCATGTTCGGCGCGCACGGCACGGGCGACACCTCCGGCTACGGCGGCCTCGTCCGCGAGATCACGATGCCGGGACCGAGCGAGCGGCCGTACGGCGGCTGGTTCGACGAGTGCGTCGACGTGCTCGCCGAGGTCCTCGAGGCGGGCGGCACCGCCTACTCGGCAGCCGTCGAGAGCGTCGTCGTCGATCGTGGTGAGCTGACGATCTTCGTGGCCCGCGAGCACCTCCTGCAGGTGTGCAGCGCGCTGCGCGACGACCAGGACCTGCGCTTCGAGCTCAGCCTGGGGGTCTCGGGCGTGCACTACCCGCACGAGACCGGCCGCGAACTGCATGCGGTCTACCACCTCACCTCCGTCACGCACGGGCGCAAGCTGCGGCTCGAGGTCGCGGTGTCCGAGGCGGACGCCCACATCCCCTCGACGGTCGCCGTCTACCCGGCGAACGACTGGCACGAGCGCGAGACGTGGGACTTCTTCGGGATCGTCTTCGACGGTCACCCCGCGCTGGCGCGGATCGAGATGCCCGACGACTGGCCGGGTCACCCGCAGCGCAAGGACTACCCCCTCGGTGGCATCCCCGTGGAGTACAAGGGCGCCACCATCCCACCGCCGGACCAGCGGAGGTCTTACAACTGATGACTGACTCACGCGCGCAGAGCGCACCCCACGCCACGGCCCACGTCTACGAGGCCGGGACCGAGGGCGTCCCGATGTTCGAGGCGTCCGGCGGCGACTGGTCCGAGATCGCCGAAGAGGCCGCCCGCCTCGGCGAAGAACGCATCATCGTCAACATGGGACCGCAGCACCCGTCGACCCACGGCGTGCTCCGCCTCATGCTCGAGATCGACGGCGAGACCGTCACCGAGGCGCGGGCCGGCATCGGCTACCTGCACACCGGCATCGAGAAGAACATGGAGTTCCGCACCTGGACCCAGGGCGTGACCTACTGCACGCGCATGGACTACGTGGCGCCGCTGTTCAGCGAGGCGGCGTACTGCCTCGCCGTCGAGAAGCTGCTCGGCATCACCGACGACATCCCGGAACGCGCGACCGTGATCCGCGTGATGATGATGGAGCTCAACCGGATCACGTCGCACCTCGTGTGCCTCGCGACCGCGGGCAACGAGCTCGGCGCGACGACGATCATGACGAACGGCTTCATGGGCCGCGAGGAGATCCTCAAGGTCCTCGAGCTCATCACCGGGCTCCGGATGAACCACGCGTACATCCGCCCCGGCGGCGTCGCGCAGGACATCCCGCCGGGCGCGCTCGACAACGTCCGCGAGGCGCTCGCCGGCGCGAAGCACTACATCGTGCTGCTCCAGGACCTCATGCTGGCGAACCCGATCCTCAAGGCCCGGGCCGTCGGCGTGGGCTACCTCAGCCTGTCGGCGTGCATGGCGCTCGGCATCACCGGCCCGGTGCTCCGCTCGTCGGGGCTGCCGTACGACGTGCGCAAGTCCGAGCCCTACTGCGGGTACGAGACCTACGACTTCGACGTGCCCACCTCGACGGACTCGGACGCGTTCTCGCGGATCGTGCTGCGGATCGAGGAGTGCTACCAGTCGATGAAGATCGTCGAGCAGACCCTCGACCGGCTCCAAGCCATGGGCCCGGGCCCGGTCATGGTGGCGGACAAGAAGATCGCCTGGCCCGCGCAGCTGGCCATCGGCGCGGATGGGATGGGCAACTCGCTCGACCACATCCGGGAGATCATGGGCACCTCCATGGAGGCCCTGATCCACCACTTCAAGCTCGTCACCGAGGGCTTCCGCGTGCCGGCCGGTCAGGTGTTCCAGACCGTCGAGGCACCGCGCGGCGAGCTCGGCGTGCACCTCGTCTCCGACGGCGGCACACGGCCGTACCGGGCCCACTTCCGGGATCCGTCTTTCAACAACCTGCAGGCTGTCTCGATGATGTGCGAGGGCGGCCAGATCGCCGACGTCGTCGTCTCGGTGGCCTCGCTCGACCCGGTGCTCGGAGGGGTGGACCGCTGATGACCAGCGACGAGAACAACGCAGCGACCATCAACATGGGTGCGGCCGGCAAAGATGTCGGCGGCTACGACGAGGCGCAGCTCACCCGTCTGCGGGCGGAGGCGAGCCAGATCGTCGCGCGCTACCCGCGCGCCCGCTCGGGCCTGCTGCCGCTGCTGCACCTGGTGCAGGCGGAGGACGGCTACGTCAGCCCGACCGGGATCACGTTCTGCGCCGAGGTGCTCGGCGTGACCACGGCCGAGGTCTCCGCCGTGGCGACGTTCTACACGCAGTACAAGCGCCACCCGAACGGTGACTACACGGTCGGCGTGTGCACCAACACGCTGTGCGCGGTCATGGGCGGCGACGCGATCTGGGACGGGCTGACCGAGCACCTCGGCGTCGGGCACGACGAGACGACGCCCGACGGCAAGGTCACGCTCGAGCGGATCGAGTGCAACGCGGCGTGCGACTACGCGCCGGTCGTGATGGTGAACTGGGAGTTCTTCGACAACCAGACCCCCGAGAGCGCCCGCGCGACGGTCGACAAGCTGCGGGCCGGCCAGACGGTCGTCCCGACCCGCGGTGCGGACAGCGTGGTCACGTTCAAGCAGATGTCCCGCGTGCTCGCCGGCTTCACCGACGGCCGCGCGGACGAGGGCGTCGGCGCCGGCGAGGCGACCCAGCGCGGCACGGTGCTCGCCAAGCAGAACGGGTGGGCGGCGCCCGCCTTCCCGACCGAGTCGAAGGAGTCCTGATGACGGTCTCGACCCTGACCCCGGTCCTCAGCGCCCACTGGGACGCCGACCGGTCCTGGACACTCGCGACGTACGAGGCGGGCGGCGGCTACGCCGGCCTGCGGCGCGCGTTCACCCAGGAGCCCGCGGCGGTGCTCGCTGCGGTCAAGGACTCCGGCCTGCGCGGCCGTGGCGGCGCCGGGTTCCCGACGGGGCTCAAGTGGAGCTTCCTGCCCGCGCCCGACGGCGGCCCGCGCTACCTGGTCGTCAACGCGGACGAGTCCGAGCCCGGGACCTGCAAGGACGTCCCGCTCATGATGGCGACGCCGCAGGTCCTCATCGAGGGTTCGATCATCACGTCGTACGCGATCGGGTGCCACCACGCGTTCATCTACGTGCGGGGCGAGGTCTTGCACGTCTACCGGCGCCTGCTGCGCGCCGTCGAGGAGGCCTACGCGGCCGGGTACCTCGGCAAGAACATCATGGGCACGGGCTACGACCTGGACATCACGGTGCACGCCGGCGCCGGCGCGTACATCTGCGGCGAGGAGACGGCACTGCTCGACTCGCTCGAGGGTCTGCGCGGCCAGCCGCGGCTCAAGCCGCCGTTCCCCGCAGTCGAGGGCCTGTACGCCCGACCGACCGTGGTCAACAACGTCGAGTCGATCTCCTCGGTGCCCGCGATCGTCCTGGGTGGCGCGAGCTGGTTCAGCTCGATGGGGACCGCGAAGTCGGCCGGGTTCGGCCTGTTCTCGCTGTCCGGCCACGTCGTGCGCCCCGGCCAGTACGAGGCCCCGCTCGGGATCACGCTGCGCGAGCTGATCGACCTCGCCGGCGGGATGCGCGCGGGTCACGAGCTCAAGTTCTGGACCCCCGGTGGCTCGTCCACCCCGCTGTTCACCGCGGAGCACCTCGACGTGCCGCTCGACTACGAGTCGGTCGCCGCGGCGGGCTCGATGCTCGGCACCCGCGCGCTGCAGATCTTCGACGAGACCACGTGCGTCGTGCGTGCGATCACGCGCTGGATGGAGTTCTACGCGCACGAGTCGTGCGGCAAGTGCACGCCGTGCCGCGAGGGCACCTATTGGCTCAAGCAGATCCTGCGCCGCATCGAGGCGGGTACGGGCACGATGGACGACCTCGACGTGCTCCTCGACACCTGCGACAACATCCTCGGGCGCGCGTTCTGCGCTCTCGGCGACGGCGCGACGTCGTGCGTCTCGTCCGGGCTGCAGCACTTCCGGGCCGAGTTCGAGCAGCACATCACCGCGGGCGCCTGCCCGTTCGACCCTGCGGCGTCGGCGCTGTTCGCCTACCCCCCGCGTGACGCAGGCCGGCTCGCCGGCCAGATGGCAGGAACGGTGCAGGCATGACCATCACGACCCCGAAGCAGACCGAGGGCACCGTCGTGCCCGCGAACCTGGTGACCTTCCAGATCGACGAGCTGACCGTCTCGGTGCCCAAGGGCACCCTGGTGATCCGCGCCGCCGAGCAGGTCGGCATCCAGATCCCGCGGTTCTGCGACCACCCGCTGCTCCAGCCGGCCGGCGCGTGCCGCCAGTGCCTGGTCGACGTGTCGATGCCCGACCGGGAGGGCAACCTCCGGCCGATGCCCAAGCCGCAGGCGTCGTGCACCATGACGGCCGCGCCCGGCATGGTCGTCAAGACGCAGCGCACGTCCGCGATGGCCGACAAGGCCCAGCACGGCGTGATGGAGCTGCTGCTCATCAACCACCCGCTCGACTGCCCGGTCTGCGACAAGGGCGGCGAGTGCCCGCTGCAGAACCAGGCGATGAGCAACGGCCGCGCGACGAGCCGGTTCGTGGACATCAAGCGGACCTACCCGAAGCCCATCTCGATCTCGACCGAGATCCTGCTCGACCGCGAGCGGTGCGTGCTCTGCCAGCGCTGCACGCGCTTCCAGGACCAGATCGCCGGCGACCCGTTCATCGACCTGCAGGATCGCGGCGCCAGCTCGCAGATCGGCCGGTTCTCGGTGGAGGTCCTCGGCTTCGGCGGCGAGGTCCCGACCGGCCCGTCCGCGCTCGACGAGTCGGGGCGCCCGTTCGCGTCCTACTTCTCGGGCAACACGATCCAGATCTGCCCGGTCGGCGCGCTGACCAACGCGTCCTACCGCTTCCGCTCGCGCCCGTTCGACCTCGTGTCAACCCCGGGGATCAGCGAGCACGACTCGTGCGGGTCCGCGATCCGCATCGACCACCGCCGCGGCGCCGTGCTGCGGCGCATGGCCGGCAACGAGCCCGCCGTGAACGAGGAGTGGATCACCGACAAGGACCGCTTCGCGTTCACCTGGCAGAGCTCGCCCGACCGCCTCGAGACCCCGCTCGTGCGGGACGCCGAGACCGGCGAGCTGCGCTCCGCGAGCTGGGTCGAGGCCCTCGAGGTCGCGGCGGCCGGGCTTGCGGCGGCGACGACCGCCGGTGGCGGCAACGGCGTCGGCGTGCTCACCGGCGGCCGGCTCACGCTCGAGGACGCGTACGCGTACTCCAAGTTCGCGCGCCTCGTGCTGGGCACCAACGACATCGACCAGCGGGCCCGCCCGCACTCGTCAGAGGAAGAAGCCTTCCTCGGCTCCACGGTGGCCGGCCACACCGTCGGCGGCACGCGCAGCGTGACGTTCGCCGACCTCGAGCAGGCGCCCGCCGTCCTGCTGGTCGCGCTCGAGGCCGAGGAGGAGGCCGGGGTCACCTACCTCCGCCTGCGCAAGGGCGTGCTCGCCGGCCGGACTGCGGTCTTCTCCGTCGCCGCCCTGGCCAGCCGCGGGCTTGACCGGATCAGCGGGACGCTCATCCCCGCCGCCCCGGGCACCGAGCCCGAGGTCCTCGACGCGATCACCGGTCGCGCCAAGGTCGGCCCGCTGCGCGACGCGGCCCAGGGCCTCAAGGCCAGCGGCTCGGTCATCCTCGTCGGCGAGCGGCTCGCGTCGGTCCCCGGCGGGTTCTCGGCGCTGCTCCGCCTCGCCGAGCGCACCGGCGCCCGCCTCGCCTGGATCCCGCGCCGTGCGGGTGAACGCGGCGGCGTCGAGATGGGCACGCTGCCCACCCTGCTTCCCGGTGGCCGTCCGGTCGCCGATCCCGGCGCACGCGTGGACGTCGCCGCGGCCTGGGACGTGGCCACCCTGCCGGCGACGGCAGGTCTGTCCACGTCTGAGATCCTGCGTGCCGCCCGCAAGGGCAAGCTCTCCGCGCTCGTCGTGAGCGGCGTCGAGCTCGCCGACCTGCCGGACCCCGCCAAGGCGCTCCGGTCGATCGAGAAGGTCGGCTTCGTCGTCTCGCTCGAGGTCCGCGCCTCGGCCGTGACTGAGCGGGCGGACGTCGTCCTGCCGGTCGCCCCGCCGACCGAGAAGCCCGGCACCTACCTCAACTGGGAAGGCCGCCCGCGGCCGTTCCCTCAGGCCCTGGCCTCGACGGCCATGGCCGACCACCGCGTGCTGGACGCCCTCGCCGCTGCGATGGGCACCGAGCTCGGGCTGCGCACGCTCAAGGCTGTGCACGCCGAGATCGACCAGCTCGGTGCCTGGGAAGGTGCTCGCATCGAGGCGCCCGCCCAAAGCCCGGCCGAGCCGCCCGAGATGGCGCCCGGCCAGGCGGTGCTCGCGAGCTGGCACCTGCTGCTCGACGCCGGTCGCCTGCAGGACGGCGAGCTGTTCCTCGCCGGGACCGCGAAGCGCACGGTCGCCCGCGTCTCGGCGGCGACGGCCGCGGCCGCGGGCCTGGTCGACGGCGGTCTCGTGACCGTCAGCACCGAGCACGGCAGCCTCACGGTGCACCTCGTGGTGACCGCGATGCCTGACTACGTGGTGTGGCTACCGACGAACGCCCCGGACTGCGCGATCCGCACGACCCTGCGGGCCGACGCCGGCGACATCGTCCGGCTCGCGCCGGCAGCGACGACCCCCGCAGTGACCAGTCCTGACAACAGCGAGGTGTCCGCATGACCGCGGCAGTATTTAGCTCCGTGTTCGGCGCCGCGAATCCCGGGGTGAGCGCGGACTTCAGCCAGGACAACGGCTGGGTCTGGCTGATCAAGGCCGTCGTGATCCTCGTCTTCCTGCTCGTCACCGTGCTGCTCGCGATCTGGTTCGAGCGCAAGGTCGTCGGTCGCATGCAGGTGCGCCCCGGCCCGAACGTGCACGGCCCGTTCGGGCTGCTGCAGTCCCTCGCCGACGCGATGAAGCTCCTGCTCAAGGAGGACATCACCGTCAAGGCGGCCGACAAGTTCCTCTACCTGCTGGCGCCGATGATCTCGGTGTTCTGCGCGCTGCTCACGTTCGCAGTCATTCCGTTCGGCCCCGCGGTGCACATCTTCGGGATCGTCACGCCGCTGCAGCTGACCGACGTCCCGGTCGCCGTGCTCTACATCCTGGCGACGGCCTCGGTCGGCGTGTACGGCATCGTGCTCGGTGGCTGGTCCTCCGGCTCGACCTACCCGCTCCTCGGCGCCGTCCGCTCGACCGCGCAGGTGATCAGCTACGAGCTCGCGATGGGCCTGTCGCTCGTGAGCGTGTTCATCCTCGCGGGGTCGATGTCGACCTCCGAGATCGTCAACTCGCAGCAGCAGCTGTGGTGGTTCCTGCCGCTGTTCCCGGCGTTCATCATCTACGTCATCTCGATGATCGGTGAGACCAACCGGCTGCCGTTCGACCTCCCCGAGGCCGAGGGTGAGCTCGTCTCGGGCTTCATGACCGAGTACTCCTCGATGAAGTTCGCGTGGTTCTTCCTCGCCGAGTACATCAACATGGTCAACGTCTCCGCCGTCGCCACGACGCTGTTCCTCGGCGGCTGGCGCGCGCCGTTCCCGCTCTCCGCCATCAACGACGGGATGTTCAACACCGGCTGGTGGCCGGTGCTGTGGTTCCTCGCGAAGATGTGGATGTTCCTCTTCCTGTTCGTCTGGGTCCGCGGCACGCTGCTGCGGCTCCGGTACGACCAGTTCATGAAGTTCGGCTGGAAGATCCTCATCCCGGCCTCGCTCGGGTGGGTCGTGTGCGTCGCGGTCGTCCAGGGCGTGCGCCAGTTCACGACGATCGACCTGAGGACGATCCTGATCGCCTTGGCGGTCGCGGTGCTCGTGGTGGTCGGGATCTCGTTCCTGGTCCCGGAGCGCAAGCCGAAGACCGTGGCGCCCGTGCCGCCGGGGGAGTTCGACCCCTACGCGGGCGGCTACCCGGTGCCCCCGATGCCCGGCCAGCAGCTTCCCCCGTCGCCGCGCCGTGCGCGCGTGACGGACGCCGTACCCGCGGGTGCGGCCCGACAGGTGACCGATTCACAGACGGAGGCAGAGCGTGGCTGACGACGCCCGCGACCCGAACCAGCCCACGGGCGAGGGGGAGGTCGAGGCCACCCTGCGGGGCGGCGCTGTCGACCGCCCCGCCGACGTGACCCCCTACGAGCCTCTGATCGAGGCGAAGACGGGGCTCGGTGAGCTGCTCGCGCCCGTAGCCGGGTTCGGCGTGACGTTCGCGTCGCTGTTCCGCCCGACGGTCACCGAGCAGTACCCGTACGAGAAGGTGCCGACCAAGCCGCGGTTCCACGGTCGCCACCAGCTCAACCGGTACGCCGACGGCCTCGAGAAGTGCATCGGCTGCGAGCTGTGCGCGTGGGCCTGCCCCGCGGACGCGATCTACGTCGAGGGTGCGAGCAACGCACCCGACGCGCAGTTCTCGCCCGGCGAGCGATACGGCCGCGTCTACCAGATCAACTACCTGCGCTGCATCTTCTGCGGGCTGTGCATCGAGGCCTGCCCGACGCGCGCGCTGACGATGACCAACGAGTTCGAGCTCGCGGGCCCGACCCGCGAGGGGCTCATCTGGGAGAAGCAGGACCTGCTCGCCCCGATGCTGCCCGGCGCACTCGCCGCCCCGCACCCGATGGTGCCGGGCACGACCGATACCGACTACTACCGCGGTCAGGTCACCGGCCCGGTCGAGGAGCAGATCGACTGGGTGCGCGAGTTCCGGCCCGACGATCCCACGCTCCCCGGCGCGCCGACCCCCACCCCGGCCGAGCAGGGGCGCACCCGATGATCTCCACCACCTCTGCCGTGACCACCCTTGCGGGGGTTGCCACGGCGCTGACCGACAGCGGCAAGACGACCACGGGGGAGGCGGCACTGTTCTGGGTGCTCGCCCCGCTGATGGTGCTCGCCGCGCTCGGGCTGCTGTTCTCCCGCAAGGCCGTGTACGCCGCCATGAGCGTCGTGTTCGTGATGATCTCGATCGCGTTCCTGTACATCGCGCAGGACGCCGCGTTCCTCGGGGTCGTCCAGGTCGTCGTCTACACGGGCGCGATCATGATGCTGTTCCTGTTCGTCCTCATGCTGGTCGGCGTCGACTCGTCCGACTCGCTCACGGAGACCCTGCGGGGTCAGCGCTGGGTCGGCATCATCTTCGGGCTCGGCCTCGCCGGCCTGCTCGTGGCCGTCGTGGTCCGGTCGACCTTCCCGACGTCGGTGGGGCTGGACGAGGCGAACGCCGACTCCAACCCGGTCGCCGTCGCGCGGCTGATCTTCGGCCAGTACATCTTCGCCTTCGAGGTGGTCGGTGTGCTGCTCGTGACGGCGGCCCTCGGGGCGCTCGTGCTCACGCACCGCCAGCGCCTGACCCGGCGCATCGGCCAGAAGGAACGGTCTGATGCGCGAGTCGCGGGCGGCGGCGTCCTCACGCCGCTCCCCGCCCCCGGGGTGTTCTCGCGGTCCAACGCGATGGACGTGCCGGCCCTCGACCCGACCGGTGCGCCGATCGACGACTCGGTCTCGCGCGTGCTGCGGATCCGTGGCCAGGAACGCGAGTTCGAGATCGTCGCGGCGGAGATCGAGCCGCCCACCCGGACCGCCAGCGACCCGGAGGTCCTGTCATGAACCTGACCAACTACCTGGTCCTGTCCAGCCTCCTGTTCTCGATCGGCGCGACGACGGTGCTCCTGCGCCGGAACGCGATCGTGGTCTTCATGGGCATCGAGCTCATGCTCAACGCGACGAACCTCACGCTCGTCACGTTCGCCCGCATCCACGGTGACCTCTCCGGGCAGGTCATCGCCTTCTTCGTCATGGTCGTCGCGGCGGCCGAGGTCGTCATCGGCCTCGCGATCATCGTCCAGATCTTCCGAACGCGTCGCTCGGCCTCGGTCGACGACGTCAACCTGCTCAAGAGCTGAGGCGCCGCACGTGACCTCCTCGATCGCGACCCAACTTCCGGCCGCGGTGGCCTTCTCCACGGCCTCCGTCCCGGCATCCGGTCTCCTTTCCCTCGCCTGGCTGCTCGTGGCCCTCCCGCTCGCGGGCGCCGCGGTGCTGCTCCTGATCGGCCGACGTGCCGACGCCTGGGGCCACTGGCTCGGCGTCGTCGCCTCCGCGTCGAGCTTCCTCGTCGGCCTCGCGATGTTCATCGCGGTGCTCGGCCGGCCCGCGGCCGACCGCGTCATCGACCTGCACCTGTTCAGCTGGATCCCCGCCGGCAACCTGAACGTCGAGGCGGGCCTGCAGATCGACCCGCTGTCGCTGACGTTCGTCCTGCTGGTGACCTTCGTGGGCACGCTGATCCACTTCTACTCCGTGGCGTACATGGAGCACGACGTCGACCGGCGGCGCTTCTTCGCGTACCTGAACCTGTTCATCGCCGCGATGCTCCTGCTCGTGCTCGCCGACAGCTACGTGCTGCTGTTCGTCGGCTGGGAGGGCGTGGGCCTGGTCTCGTACCTGCTCATCGGGTTCTGGTTCACCAGCACCGCCAACGCGGTCGCGGCCAAGAAGGCGTTCATCGCCAACCGCATCGGTGACCTCGGCCTGCTCATCGCGCTGATGCTCATGTTCGCGACCTACGGCGCGGTGGACTTCTCCACCGTGCTCGGCGGCGTGGACGGCGTCAGCCAGGGCACGCTGACCGCGATCGGCCTGATGCTGCTGCTCGCTGCGTGCGGCAAGTCGGCGCAGTTCCCGCTGCAGTCGTGGCTCGGCGACGCGATGGCCGGCCCGACGCCGGTCTCGGCGCTCATCCACGCCGCGACCATGGTGACCGCCGGCGTGTACCTCATCGTGCGGTCGGGGCCGATCTTCGACGGGGCGCCCAACGCGCAGCTCGTCGTCGTCATCGTCGGCGCGATCACGCTGCTGTTCGGGGCGATCATCGGTTGCGCGAAGGATGACCTGAAGAAGGCCCTCGCGGCGTCGACCATGTCCCAGATCGGGTACATGATCCTGGCCGCGGGCCTCGGCCCGATCGGCTACGCGCTCGCGATCTTCCACCTCGTCACGCACGGCTTCTTCAAGGCGGGGTTGTTCCTCGGTGCCGGTTCGGTCATGCACGGCATGGGCGACCAGGTGGACATGCGCCACTTCGGTGCCCTGCGCAAGTACATGAAGATCACGTACATCACGTTCGGGTTCGGCTGGCTCGCGATCCTCGGGGTGCCGCCCTTCTCCGGCTTCTGGAGCAAGGACAAGATCATCGAGGCCGCGTTCGTCGGCGAGGGCTGGCAGCCCTGGGTCTTCGGCTCGGTCGCGCTGCTCGGTGCCGGGATCACGGCCTTCTACATGTCGCGCCTGTTCTTCATGACGTTCTTCGGAGAGAAGCGCTGGAACGACGGTCACACGTCGGCCCCCGGGACTGCACTGTCCAAGCTTCCGGTGCAGCACCCGCACGAGTCGCCTCGCCTGATGACCTACCCGATGATCGTGCTCGCCGTCGGCTCGGCCCTGCTCGGTGGGTTGCTCAGCATCGGCAACATGTTCTCCGACTGGCTCGCGCCTGTCACCGGGAACCCCGGTGAGCACGAGCCCGTGCTGCCGGTCTGGCTCATCATGACGCTGACGCTCGCGCTCGTCGCGGTCGGGCTCTTCCTCGCCTACCGGCAGTACGCCGTGGCGACGGTCCCCGTGGTCCCGCCCGTCGGCACGGCGCTCACCCGGGCGGCCCGCAAGGACCTCTACCAGGACGACGTCAACGACGGGCTGCTCGTGGAGCCCGGCAAGTACCTGACCCGATCGCTCGTGTACGCCGACCGTCAGGTCGTCGACGGCGCGGTCGGCGGGCTCGGTCACACCATGGTCCGGCTCGGCGAGGTCACCAGACGCTTGCAGACCGGTTACGTCCGCTCGTACGCAGCCACGATGACGTTCGGCCTGGTCGCCCTCGTCGCCGCCGTCCTGGCCACTCGGATCTGAGGGATATTCACATGCTGTCCGCTGGATTTCCCTGGCTCACCGTCCTGATCGTGCTGCCGCTCGTCGGTGCCGCGGTCGTGTGGTCCCTGCCGGCCTCCGCCCGCGCCTGGTCGCGGCACATCGCCCTCGGCGTCTCGCTCGTGGAACTGGTGCTCGCGGCCGTCGTCGCGCTCTCGTTCGACACGGCGATCGCCGGCACGCACCAGTTCTCCGAGGTGCACGACTGGATCCCCGCGATCGGGACCAGCTACGCCGTCGGGGTCGACGGCGTCGGCCTGCTCCTGATCCTGCTCTCGGTCGTGCTCACGCCGCTCGTGCTGCTCGCGGCCTGGAAGGAGCACGGCGGCGGGGGTGCCGCCGACGCGGACCGCAGCCGGCACTACGTCGCGCTGATCCTCGTGCTCGAGACCTTCATGGTGGCGATCTTCGCTGCCCGGGACGTGTTCTTCTTCTACGTCCTGTTCGAGGCGATGCTCATCCCGGTGTACTTCCTCATCGGTTCCTTCGGGGGCCTGCAGCGCCGGTACGCCGCGGTGAAGTTCCTCATCTACTCGCTCGCCGGTGGTCTCGTGATGCTCGTTGCGGTCATCGCGCTGTACCTCAACGGCCCGGGCGGGCCGCAGGGCTTCCTCACGGCGAACCTCGTCGCGATCGACCTGCCGGTGACCACCGAGCGGCTCATGTTCGCGGCGTTCTTCTTCGCGTTCGCCATCAAGGCACCGATGTGGCCCGTGCACACCTGGCTGCCCGACGTCGCCGAGACGGCTCCGGCGGGCACGTCGACTCTTCTGGTCGGCGTGCTCGACAAGGTCGGCACCTTCGGGATGCTCACGCTGTGCCTGCCCCTGTTCCCGAACGCGTCCCGCTGGGCCGCGCCGGTGATCATCGTGCTCGCGCTCATCTCGATCCTGTACGGCGCGCTGCTCGCGATCGGCCAGAAGGACCTGATGCGCCTGATCGCGTATACGTCGGTCTCGCACTTCGGCTTCATCGTGCTGGGGATCTTCGCGTTCACGTCGGTCAGCGTGCAGGGCTCGTCCTTCTACATGTTCAACCACGGCCTGTCGACCGGTGCGCTGTTCCTCATCGCCGGCTACCTCGTGGCGCGGCGCGGCAGCCAGCAGATCGCCGACTTCGGCGGGCTGCAGAAGGTCGTCCCCGTGCTCGCCGGCGTGTTCCTGGTCGCGGGCCTTTCGGCCCTGTCGCTCCCGGGCCTGTCGACGTTCGTCAGCGAGTTCCTCGTGCTGATCGGCACGTACTCGCGGTCCGGCCCGGCCGCGATCGTCGCGGTGACCGGCGTCGTGCTCGCCGCGCTCTACATCTTGCTGACCTACCAGCGCGTGTTCACCGGCCCGGTGAACCCCGAGCTCACCACGATGCCCGACCTGTCCGGTCGGGAGAAGTGGGCGGTCGCGCCGCTCATCGCCCTGATGCTCGTGCTCGGGTTCTACCCGGCACCGGCGATCAACCTGGTGCGCGAGCCGGCCACGATCACGCTCGAGCTGGTCGGGGTCAAGGACGTACCTAATGCCGTGACGGAAGCCCGGGTCTCCTCGGGCGCACAGACCGCCGGCACCGAAGAGGGGAGCACGAAGTGACCGGGGGCTTCACCGCGCCACAGATCGACTGGGCGCAGCTCGCACCGATCATCATCGTGCTGGGTGCCGGGGTGGTGGGGGTGCTCGTCGAGGCCTTCGTGCCTCGAGGCGTGCGCCGTACCGTGCAGCTCGCGCTCGCGCTCGTCGCGACCGCCGGCGCACTGATCGCCGTCTCCGCACTGTGGGCCGGGGTCGCCGACACGGGCGGGACCGCCGTCGTCGGCGGCTCGGTCATGATCGACGGGCCCGCGCTGGTGATCCAGGGCATCGTCGCCGCCCTCACGCTCATCTCGCTGCTCGTCATCGCCGATCGCACCGAGACGGGCGAGAACGCGTTCGCCCCCTCGGCCGCCGCGGTGCCCGGGTCGGACTACGAGCTGCTCTCCCGGCGTGCCGGGCTCGAGCAGACCGAGGTCTTCCCGCTCGTGCTGTTCGCCGCCGGCGGCATGATGATCTTCCCCGCCGCCGGGGACCTGCTGACCATGTTCGTCGCGCTCGAGGTGCTCTCGCTGCCGCTGTACCTGCTCTCCGGGCTGGCGCGTCGTCGTCGGCTGCTGTCGCAGGAAGCCGCGATGAAGTACTTCCTGCTCGGCGCGTTCGCGTCGGCGTTCTTCCTGTTCGGCGTCGCGCTGCTGTACGGCTTCGCCGGCTCGGTCCGCCTCGACGCCATCGCCGCGGCCACCACGACGGTCGTGGGTCTCGACCCGCTGTTGCTCGCGGGTGTCGCGATGGTGCTCGTCGGGCTGCTGTTCAAGATCGGTGCCGTGCCGTTCCACTCGTGGACCCCGGACGTGTACCAGGGCGCCCCGACGCCGATCACCGGGTTCATGGCCGCCTGCACCAAGGCCGCCGCGTTCGGCGCGCTGCTGCGCGTGGTCTACGTGATCGTGCCGTCCATCGTGTGGGACCTGCGCCCCGCGCTGTGGGCCGTCGTCCTCATCACCATGGCCGTCGGAACGCTCGTCGCCCTCGTGCAGACGGACGTCAAGCGGATCCTCGCCTACTCGGCGATCGCGCACACCGGGTTCATCCTGACCGGCGTCGTGGCGCTCAACCAGGCCGGCATCACGTCGGTCCTCTTCTACGTGCTCGCCTACGGCGCGGCGTCGGTCGGGATCTTCGCGATCGTGACGCTCGTGCGCGAGGTCGGGCCCGACGGCGTCGTGCTCGGCGAGGCGACGCACCTGGCGCAGTGGACCGGGCTGGGCAAGAAGCACCCGTGGCTCGCTGTCACGTTCTCGCTGTTCCTGCTGTCGTTCGCGGGCATCCCGCTGACCGCGGGCTTCATCGCGAAGTTCACGGCGTTCTCGGCGGCCGTCGAGGGCGGGGCGACGCCGCTGGCGATCGCCGGCGCGGTGGCCTCCGCCATCGCCGTGTTCTTCTACGTGCGCATCATCGTGCTGATGTTCTTCACGGACGCGCCGCGCCCAGGTGAGCACGTTGGCGCCGAGGTGACGGTCGTGAGGTCCGAGGGCATGACGACGGTGGCCATCGCGGTGACGGCGATCCTGACCGTCCTGCTCGGGGTGTTCCCGTCGCCGGTGCTCGATCTGATGGGCGAGGCAGCTAAATTCATCCCGTGACCTCGATGACCTCGCTCCCGTTGACCGACCCCGCGCTGGCGGAGCTGCTCACCGGCCGGCTCGCGCTGGTCGAGGAGCGGCTGCGCGACGCCGTCGCGCAGGCCGACGCCCTGGCGGACACCGCCTCGCGCCACCTGGTGAACGCCGGGGGCAAGCGGCTGCGGCCGATGCTGACGCTGCTCGCGGCCCAGCTCGGCGACGGGCGGCGGCCCGAGGTCCTGGACGCGGCGGTCGTGGTCGAGCTGACCCACCTTGCCACGCTCTACCACGACGACGTCATGGACTCCGCGCCGTTGCGCCGCGGCGCCCCGGCGGCGCACGAGGTCTGGGGCAACTCGGTCGCCATCCTGACGGGCGACCTGCTGTTCGCGCGCGCCTCGGCGACGGTCGCGGGTCTCGGCCCCGAAGCCGTCCGGATCCAGGCGGCCGCGTTCGAACGGTTGTGCCTGGGCCAGCTGCACGAGACCGTCGGACCCCAGGAGGGCGAGGACGCCATCGAGCACTACCTGCGCGTCCTGGCGGACAAGACCGGCTCGCTCATCGCGACCTCGGCCAGGTTCGGGGCGATGTTCGCGGGCTGCCCGCCCGATGTCGTGCGCATCGTCACCGAGTACGGCGAGAAGGTCGGCGTCGCGTTCCAGCTGGCCGACGACGTCATCGACCTCTCCGCGAGCGGGGCCGAGACCGGCAAGACGCCGGGCACGGACCTGCGCGAGCAGGTCGCCACGATGCCGGTGCTGCTGCTGCGCGCGCGGGCCGCCCGGCCCGACGCGCTCGCCGCCGACCGCGAGCTCGTCGCGTTGCTCGACTCCGACCTGACGGCCGACGCCGATCTCGACCTGGCGGTGCTGGGTCTGCGCCACCACGAGGTGGTTGCCGAGACCCGGGCGCTCGCCGTGAAGTGGGCCGGCGAGGCCGTCGCCGAGCTCGATCCGCTGCCCGCGGGGCCGGTCAAGGACGCGCTGCTGTCGTTCACCGACGCCCTGGTCGACCGCGCGTCCTGACCGCTCGGACCTACCAGCGCTGCTCGACGTCCTCGGCGGAGCCCTCGATGCCGTCGACCTGCCACCGGGCGCCGTCGTCGTCCTTGACCCAGCCCGTCCAGGTGCCGAAGCACTGGTGCGTCGAGGAGCGCACCAGGCGCAGGTCGGTCAGCGACACCCGGTCGAAGAACGGGGTGAAGGTGAGATCGGCCGCGTCGCCGCGCACGTGCCACGGGTCGGTCCAGCGCCCGGGGGTCCACGACCACACGAGCTCCTCGCGGAGCTTGTGCAGCCGTCCGTCGACCACCAGGGCGTTCTCGGTCGAGCCGGTGCCGTCGGTCCAGCGCCCGCCGAGCTGCAGCCCGATCGTGTGCCCACCGACCACGCCCGCGCCGAACCCCCAGTTCCAGGCGAGCTCGCGCGGCCAGTAGCCGCGACCGTGGTCGAGCGTCGCCCAGCCGGTCTTGAGCTCGTGGGTGCGGCCGTCGACCCGCAGCGCTCCGGTGACGGGGCGGCCGACGTCCTTGAGCGTGTACTGGAACGTGCGCCGGTCCCAGGGCACGACGACGCCGAGCCGCTCGTGACCCGTCGGCAACGGGACGAGCACGTCCAGACGGACCCGCGCCGTGGCGGCGCGCAGCCGGGTCCCGGCGGGCGTGTCGGTGATCCGCACCGCGGCGCGGGGGGTGCGGACGGTCGCCGGCCCGGTGCCGTGGGTAGCGGGCAGGTGGGTGCCGCGGGCCAGCGGGACGACGACGACCTCGTCCACCTCCTCGCCGGTCGCGCGGTCGAGCACCCAGACCTGGGTGAGGCCCGCGTAGTCCAGCGAGCTCACGGTCACGCCGACGACGTGCGTCGGGGTGATCAGGGCCCAGTACTCCCACCGCTTGGCCCGGCCCCAGCGTCGCGCCACGTGGCCGACCCGGTCGGTGCGGTGCAGCGGGGTCCGGGTCCAGCCGACCGCCGCCGGGTTGAGCGTGCCGTTCGCGAGCTGCAGGTCGACCGGCTGGTCGAGCTCATGGGCGTCGACGGGCACGTCGCTCACCGGCACGAGCACGAAACTTTCCGGTCGAACCGGCTGCGATGCGCCTGCGTGTGTACCCCCGCGTGTCATGGCGCGAGCCTAGTGAAGTCCGGGTCCGCGGCTCTGCGAACCCGCCCACGCGTCCTTGCCGCCCCGACCGCGGACGGACCTGGTCCCGATCGTCGATATCCTGCGGCGTGGCCACGTTCTCTTCTGTGACAAAACTGCACATCCTCCGGGCGATCGCCGAGTGCGACGATCGTGGCGCGGACGTGTTCCTCGAGGTGTACGGCTTCGAGCTCGCCCGGGACTACCCGCTCGTCCACGAGGGCCGAAGTTACGACTCCCGGGCGATCCTCGGGGTCGCCCACCGGTTCGCCACCGGGCGGCTCGCCACGTCGGACGCCTTCGGCAGCGACATGAGCGCCGCGGTGGCGATCCTGCGCAAGCGCGGCTTCGAGGTGACCGAGCCGGCCTCGGCGTACCCCGCGACGCCGCTGCGGTCCGCCCGGGCCCCGCGGACCCCGGCAGCGCGGACGCCTGCGGTGCGATCCACGACCGTGCGATCCACCGCCGCCCGCGAGGCGCCGTCCGCCATCTGCCCGACGTGCTCGATGACGCTCCCGGCGACGGGTATCTGCGACGACTGCGGCTGAACCGGCCCAGCTCAGGGCAGGGGTGCCGGGCTGTTCTGCGGGGTCGGCTCGGCGCTCGGCGCCGGGGTCCGGTGCGCGTCCAGCCAGCGGTCGAACGCGTCCGCCGGTACCGGCATCGACATGAGGAAGCCCTGCGCCTGGTCGCAACCGATCTGCGCGAGCAGGTCGTACGACGCCTGGGTCTCGACGCCCTCGGCGACCATGCGCAGGCCGAGGCTGTGCGCCAGCACGACGGTGGAGGCGACCAGCGCCGCGGCGCGTCGATCCTCGTCCATCGGACGGATGAACGAGGCGTCGAGCTTGAGCTCGTCGATGGGCAGGTCGCGCAGGTAGGCGAGCGAGCTGTAGCCCGTCCCGAAGTCGTCCACGGCGATCTGGACGCCGTTCTCGCGCAGCCGGGTCAGGATCGTGCGGGCCCGGTCGCGGTTGGCCATGAGGAACTCTTCGGTGATCTCCAGCTGCAGGGCCTCGCTGGGCAGCTCGCGCGCGGCAAGCATCGCGGCGACCATCTCGGGCAGGTCCGCGTCGACGAGCGAGCTTGCCGAGAGGTTGATCGCGACCGTCAGGCGGTCGCCCTGGGCCCACCAGGCGGCGGCCTGGTCGACGGCCAGCTCGAGCACTACCCGCGTCATGGCAGGCATCAGCCCGGCCTCCTCGACGAGCGCCAGGAAGGTCTCGGGGAAGAGCAGCCCGCGGGTGGGGTGACGCCAGCGGACGAGGGCCTCGACGCCGCGCACCACGCCGTCGTGCAGGTCGATCTTGGGCTGGTAGTGCAGCCAGAGCTCGCCGGACTCGATCGCGGTCCGGAGCTCGTCCATGGTCTGCCGTCGCGCCGCCCCGTCGTCGCGGTCCTCGCTGCCGTAGAAGTGGTGGCCGTCGCCGGAGGTCTTGGCCCGGTACATGGCGATGTCGGCCTTGCGCAGCAACCCCGACAGATCAGTGCCGTCCGTGGGGAACAAGGCGATCCCAATGCTGGCCGCGCTGTGCAGGGCGACCCCCTCGACGACGAACGTCTCGGCGAGCGCGGCCCGCAGCGCGTGCGCGACAGCCAGGGCCTCGCCGTGGCCGGAGTCCTCGAGCAGCACGGCGAACTCGTCGCCGCCGAGCCGGGCCAGCAGGTCGCCGGCCCGCAGGTGCTCGCGCAGGCGGGCGCCGACCTGGATGAGCAGCACGTCTCCGGCCTGATGGCCCAGGCTGTCGTTGACCTCCTTGAACTTGTCCAGGTCGAGCAGCATGAGGGCGTGCCGCCGGGACTCGTCCGTGAGCCGTACGGGGGCCTCCTCGCTGAGTGCGCGCCGGTTCGGCAGGCCCGTCAGCGGGTCGGTCACGGCCTCGTGGCGGCGCAGGTTGGCCATCTGGGCCAGCTGGACGAACGCGATCTGGGTGCGCACGGCCGCCGCGAGCAGCGTCACCCCGGCCAGCGTGACGACGAGGGCCGACAGGGGCTCGCGCGTCGCCATGACCAGCACGACGAGTGCGGCGGTGGTGGACAGGGCCGGCACCATCAGCGCCCGGGCCCGGGGGGCGGCGCGGGTCTGGGTGCTCGCCGTCGGATCGACCGGTCGCGCCGCGGCGTCGACCCAGAACGCGATGAATGCGAGCCCGATCGCCCAGCCCGCGTCCAGCGGGGTGCCGACCTCGTAGGTGTTGAGGCTCGTCTGCATGGCGAAGATGACGTCGGTGGCGGTGAAGAGCGCCAGACCTGCGAAGAGCAGCCCCCACCGGTTGCCGCTCCGCAGCTCGGGCAGGGTCACGATCCCGGCGACGGCCGCGACGAGGAGCAGGTCGCAGAGCGGGTAGGAGACCGCGATGACGGTGGCGACGAACCGCGAACCGGCGAGGGCGGAGTCCACGACCGGGCTGAGCACGACCGCCAGGACCGAGACCGCGCCGAGCGAGCCCACCACGCAGTCCCACCAGATCGACGACGCCATGCCCCGAGCGCGGCGGCGCACCACCACGATCAGGGCGGCGAGCACCAGCGGGTAGAACGTCAGGTAGCCGACGTCGGCGGGGGAGGGCACCGGGACGGACAGCATCCCCGCGAGCGAGGCGACGTAGAACGTGTCCCCGGCGGCGAACGAGGTCACCCCGGCGGCGGCGAACACGATCTCGGTGCGCCGCAGCCCGCCGCGCGCAACTGCGAGCCAGCACACGGCCACGGGCAGCCACACGGTCGCGAGCCCCAGGCCGGTGTCCACGAGCGGGCTGAACTCGGTGCCGTGCAGGGCGAGGGCTCCCGTGTACCAGGCGACGAGCGCGACCATCACCCACACCACGATCGTGCGGTAGGTCGCGTGCCCGCTCGAGCGCACCTCGCCCTCCTTCGCCGGAACTGCGCAAAGCGCCATCTTCCCGGCTCATCGACCCCCGACCCGGCGATGTGAGCCACCGCGAGAGCGGATCACCGAGTTGCCGACGCGCGGTGCGCGGTCGATCGAGCCTCACCGGGCGCGTGCGGGGGGTGTTCGGGCAGGTCAGCGGCCACCGGGTGAAATGTGTTCGAAGCAGCAGAAGTCGGTCAGGCCGAGTCGCGCCACACGATCGGCGTATCGAGCAGGATCCCGCCGAGCTGCGGCGCCTCGCCACGCAGCTGGCTGAGCACCGACTCGGCCGCCGCCTCGCCCAGCCCGGCCGCGGGCTGGTGCACGGTCGACAACCGCGGCTGGCTCTGCACGGCCCACGCGCTGTCGTCGAAGCCGACGATGCCGACGTCGTCGGGCACCCGGCGACCGGCGTCGCGCAGGGCCTCAAGGGCCCCCGCCGCGACGGCGTCGGACGCCGCGAACACGCCGTCGATCATGGGGTCGCGCTCGAGCAGCTCGCGCATGCCGGCGGCTCCCGCCGCGTACGCGTAGAGCGGCACGCTCACCACGAGGTTCGGGTCGAACGCCGCGCCGAGCGCGTCCTGGAAGCCGGCGAGCCGGTCGGCGCCCGAGTCGCGGTCGAGGGCCGCGGCGATCATGGCGACGCGCCGCCGGCCGGTCGCCAGCAGCCGCTGGGTGATCGCGCGCGCCGAGGCGCGGTTGTCGATCCCGACGAAGGGCAGCGGACCGAGGTCGGGCGGGTGGCCGACGAAGGCGACCGGCAGTCCGAGCTTCGCGACGATCCGGGTGAGCGGGTCGTGCCCGCGCGCCGAGACGATCACGGCGCCGTCGACGAAGCCGCCGCTGAGGTAGCGCGCGACCCGGTCGTTGTCGCGCTCGGAGTCGATGATGAGGCAGACCATCTGGTAGTCGGCGCGGGACAGGGCCGTGTTCGCGCCGAGCAGGATGCCGCCGATGTTCGGGTCCTCGAGGAACAGCGAGTGCGGCTCGTGCACCAGGAAGCCGACGGCCTGCGAACGCTGCATCACCAGGCTGCGGGCCGCGCTGTTCGGCACGTACCCGACGCGTTCGATCGCGGCCTCGATGGCCGTGCGGGCCTGCGCCGAGACGTAGGGCTCACCGTTGACGACGCGGCTCACGGTGCCCCGCGAGACCCCTGCTTCGACCGCGACATCGAGGATGGTGGCGCGTCTTCGGCGAGAGGGGACGGTGGCCACCGGCTAACCGTATCGCCCGAAAGGGTTGACAGCGGCCGGTCGGTGTTCATAGTCTGTGCACGTTCACAGAAACTCAATGACGAGTTGTTGCTCGTCGGTCTGTGCACGTTCACAGATGAACGACGGGGAGCACATGTTCGCGCGGACAGCAGTCCAGCAGGGGTCCGTCGGGGCGACGAGGTTCGTCCACGAGGGCATCGCCTTCGGCTGCGACTACAACCCCGAGCAGTGGGCGCCCGAGGTCTGGCAGGAGGACGTCCTGCTCATGCGCAAGGCCGGCGTCGACCTCGTCGCGATCAACATCTTCGGCTGGTCGCACCTCGAGCCGCAGCCGGGCGTGTACGACTTCGCCACGCTCGACGCCGTGCTCGACCTGCTGCACGCGAACGGGATCCGGGTGAACCTCGGCACCGGGACGTCCTCGCCGCCGCCGTGGCTCACCACGGCGTACCCCGAGGTCCTGCCGGTCGCCGAGGACGGCACCACGCGCAACGCCGGCGGTCGCCAGGCCTGGTGCCCGAGCTCGCCGGTCTTCCGCGCCCACGCGCTGCGCCTCGTCGAGAAGGTCGCGCAGCGGTACGGGCACCACCCCGCGGTCGCGCTGTGGCACGTGTCGAACGAGCTCGGCTGCCACAACGCGCTGTGCTACGACGAAGACACGGCGCAGGCGTTCCGCGGCTGGCTGCAGGCGCGGTACGGCACGATCGCGGCGCTCAACGCGGCGTGGGGCACCTCGTTCTGGAGCCAGCAGTACGGGCAGTGGGCGGAGATCGGCACCCCGCGGCTCACCCTGTCCACGCGCAACCCGAGCCAGGTCATCGACTTCCACCGCTTCAGCTCCGCCGAGCTGCTCGACTACTACCGGCGCGAGGTCGAGGTGCTGCGGCAGCACACCTCGGCGCCGGTGACGACGAACTTCATGGTGACGGCGCACATCCGCAACCTCGACTACTGGACCTGGGCCCCCGAGGTCGACGTCGTGGCCAACGACCACTACCTGGACAACCGGCTCGCCGACCCGACCACGGAGCTCTCGTTCGCCGCTGACCTGACCCGCGGGCTCGCCGGCGGGAAGTCCTGGCTGCTGATGGAGCAGTCGACCGGCGCGGTGAACTGGCAGCCGCACAACCTGGCCAAGGCGCCCGGCCAGATGATCCGCAACTCGCTCGCGCACGTGGCGCGCGGCGCCGACGCCGTCTGCTTCTTCCAGTGGCGCGCCTCGCAGCAGGGGTCGGAGAAGTTCCACTCCGCCCTCGTGCCGCACGCCGGTACCGACACCGAGCTGTGGCGCGAGGTCGTCGACCTGGGCGCGACGCTCGACCGCCTCGACGAGATCGTCGGCACCACGGTCGTGGCCGACGTCGCCGTGATGTTCAGCTGGGAATCGTGGTGGGCGGCCGACGGCGAGTCCCGCCCGACCCATGCGGTCTCGTACCTCGACCAGGTCCATGCGACCTACGCCGCGCTGCACACGCTCGGCGTCACCGTGGACGTCGTGTCTCCGGACGCCGACCTGAGCGGCTACCGGCTCGTCGTCGTGCCGGGCCTGTACATGGTGTCCGACGCCCAGGCGGCCCGGCTGGCCGACTACGTCGAGCGCGGTGGGCACGCGCTGGTCACGTTCTTCAGCGGGATCGTCGACGAGGACGACCGGGTGCGCCTCGGTGGGTACCCCGGCGCGTTCCGCGACCTGCTCGGGATCACCGTCGAGGAGTTCTCGCCGCTGCTGCCCGACCAACGCGTCACCCTCGACTCGGGTGCGACCGCCGCCCTGTGGACCGAACGGCTCCGCACCCGCGGGGCCCAGGCGATCGCCCGCTATGTCGACGGGCCGCTGCCCGGCACGGCGGCGATCACCCGCGCCACCCACGGCGCCGGCGTCGCGTGGTACCTCGCGACCGCGCTCGAGCCCGGCGCGCTGCGCGACCTGATGCGCACGGTCTCCCGCGGCGCGGGCGTCATCCCTCTCGGACCGGAGAGTGACGGGACCGTCGAGGTCGTCCGCCGGGCGGACGCGGACCGCAGCTACCTGTTCGTCCTGAACCATGGATCGAGCGACGTGTCGATCCCGGCCGTCGGCTACGAGCTCCTCACCGGGGTCGCCGTCGAATCCAAGCTGTGCGTGCCGGCCGGAGCCGTGCGCGTCGTCAGAGAGGACACCGCACCATGAGCGCGCCCGCCATCACGGCCACCCCGGCAGTCCAGCTCGCCCGGCCGAAGAAGGCCCGCGTGAAGCACCGCCGCGCGATCCTCACCTTCGTGCTGCCCTTCGGGACGCTGTTCGCGCTGTTCTACCTGGTGCCGATCGGGTACGCGATCCAGCAGTCGATGCTCGTCATCGAACGCGACGGGACGTTCGGCCAGGCCCGCGAGGTGTTCGGCGGCCTGTCGCAGTACGTCCTGGTGTTCCAGAACGGTCCGTTCTGGCGGTCCATCGCCCGCGTGCTGACGTTCGGCGCGGTGCAGGTGCCGATCATGCTCGGGCTGGCGCTGCTGTTCGCGCTGCTGCTCGACTCGCCGCTGCTGCGCGGCAAGAAGTTCTTCCGGCTCGCGTTCTTCGTGCCCTACGCGGTGCCCGGCGTGATCGCCGCGATCATGTGGGGGTTCCTGTACTCCCCGAACCTGTCGCCCTTCAGCGCGGTCACCGAGAACGTCAACTTCATGTCCGCCGACCTGGTGCTCTGGTCGATCGCCAACGTCGTGACCTGGGTCTACGTCGGGTACAACATGCTGATCATCTACTCGTCGCTGCTCGCGATCCCGACCGAGCTGTACGAGGCGGCCCGGCTCGACGGGGCCGGGCAGGTGCGGATCGCGTGGTCGATCAAGATCCCGCTGATCATGCCCGCGATCATCCTGACGGCGATCTTCTCGATCATCGGCACGCTCCAGCTGCTCGCCGAGCCGCAGGTGTTCCGGAGCTTCAGCTCCGCGGTGACGAGCACGTTCACGCCGAACCTGACGGTCTACTCGACGTCGTCCATCCCGAACTTCAACCTGGCCGCCGCGTTCTCGGTCGTGCTGGCCCTGGCGACGTTCGTCCTGTCGTTCACCTTCCTGAAGTTCACCGCGCGAAAGGAAGCGAAATGAGCACGACGGTCGAACAGCCGGCCCCGGCCACGGGTCGCCGGAGCGCGCGGAAGGCTCCCGCGTCGTCGTCGACCGGGCCGCGCGAGAACCCGATCGCCCGCTCGGGCGCCATGCTCGTCATGGGGGTCTTCACGCTCTACTTCCTGGTGCCGATCTGGTGGCTGCTGGTCGCGGCGTCGAAGTCGAGCAAGCAGTTCACCAGCACCAACCCGCTGTGGTTCGCGGACATGTCGATCTGGGCGAACATCACCGACCTGGTCAAGTACCGCGACGGCGTCTACTTCACGTGGCTGCTCAACTCGGTGTTCTACGCCGGGGCGGGCGCCCTGATCGCGACGGTGATCGCCGGCATGTGCGGTTACGCGCTCGCGAAGTACACGTTCCCGGGGCGCGAGGTCATCTTCAACGTCGTGCTCGGCGGGGTGCTCGTGCCGGCGACGGCGCTCGCCCTGCCGCTGTTCCTGATCTTCAGCCAGGTCAACCTGACCAACACCTACTGGGCGGTGTTCCTGCCCAGCCTGGTCAGCCCGTTCGGGGTCTACCTCGCCCGCATCTATGCGGCCGCGAGCGTGCCGGACGAGCTCATCGAGGCGGCCCGGCTCGACGGCGCCGGTGAGGTCCGGACGTTCTTCACGGTCGCGGTCCGGCTGATGTTCCCGGCGCTGGTGACGGTGTTCCTGTTCCAGTTCGTGGCCATCTGGAACAACTTCTTCCTGCCGCTGATCATGCTGCGCGACGAGACGTTGTTCCCGGTCACGCTCGGCCTCTACTCCTGGAACTCCCAGGTGAACCAGATCCCGGAGCTGCGCGGGTACGTCCTGATCGGCGCGCTGCTGTCGATCATCCCGCTCATCATCACGTTCCTCCTCCTGCAGCGCTTCTGGCGAAACGGCCTAGGTACCGGTTCCGTGAAGTGATTCCCCACCCGAGTTGCGCGCCGCGCCCGGTCCGGGCCCTGCGTGATCGTCCCCACCAAGAGAAAAGAAACGCATCATGCGCATGAACAAGCGAGCGGCCACTGTTGCCCTGCTCTCTGTCGCTGCGGTCGGTCTGGCCGGCTGCTCGTCGTCCGACTCGTCGGGTGACGGCAAGACGGCGGCGGCGAGCGACTGTGCCCCGTCGACCGGCAAGGTCGACCTGACGTTCACCTCCTGGATCCCGGGGATGGAAGACACCGTCGCCGTGTGGAACAAGGAGAACCCCGACATTCAGGTGGCGGTGCAGACCGGCCCGAACGGCAACGGTGGCACCTACCAGAACTTCTTCAACCAGCTCAAGGCCGGCAACGCTCCCGACCTCGGCCAGATCGAGTACGACGCGCTGCCGAACTTCCGCGTGCAGGACGGGCTGACGGACCTCGCCGCGTGCGACGGCGTCCTCGACGCCCAGAAGGACTTCGTCGACTGGACCTGGGGCCAGGTCAACTTCGGCGAGAAGGACGCGGTCTACGCGATCCCGCAGGACTCGGGCCCGATGGCGATGTTCTACCGCGCCGACCTGTTCGCGGCGAACAACATCGCGATCCCCACGACCTGGGCGGAGTACGCCACGGCGGCCGAACAGGTGCGCGCCACGGGCGGGTACATCACGAACTTCTCGCAGAGCGACATCAACCAGTTCGCGGGCCTCGTGTGGCAGGCGGGCGGCACCTGGTTCCAGAACAACGGCACCGACTGGACCGTCGACTTCACGAGCGCCGAGTCGACCAAGGTTGCCGAGTACTGGCAGGACCTGATCGACCGCGACCTCGTCTCGGTCAACCCGCCGTGGACGACCGAGTGGGACAACGCCTACAACACGGGTTCGGACTGGACCTGGAACTCCGCGGCGTGGGGTGCGAACTCGATCATGAGCGGCGCGCCGGACACGGCCGGCAAGTGGGCCGTGGCGCCGTCGCCGCAGTGGGCGGCCGGGGACAAGGCCAGCGGCAACTGGGGTGGCTCGTCCACCGCGGTGTTCAAGGGCTCGAAGCACCCGTACGAGGCGGCCAAGTTCGCGCTGTGGCTGAACACGTCAGACGAGTCGCTCACGCTGCTCAACAAGTCAGCCAACCTGTACCCGGCAGCCAAGTCCGGCCTGAACCTCCCGGTCCTGAAGGAAGGCGTCCCGTTCTACGGCGACCAGCCGATCTACGACGTGTTCGCGCAGGCCTCGGGCGAGGTCTCCGCGGACTTCGTCTGGGGACCGACGATGACGCAGACCTACAACGACGTCTCTGACGGTTTCAAGGCCGCGGTGAGCGGTCAGGGGACTCTCGCGAAGGCGCTGGCGACCGGGCAGGACTCGACGATCGCGGCCCTCAAGGCGCAGGCGATCCCCGTCAAGGAGTAGCTCGAGCGCACGACCAGCACGACCCGAGCGCGTGTCGCGGGTACCGAGGTCTCGGTCCCCGCGGCACGCGTTTTCGTGCGTCCCTGGGCGGGGAGTTCTCCCCATCGCGGCCCGCCGCGCGCATCTTTAAGGTGAACCCTGGTGGGACGAGGTGCGCAGAGCACCCCGATACCGGGACAGACCCGGCAGAGTCCAGAAAACCCGCAATCACGCGGGGTACGGTCTATCTGCGATCGTGCAGTGCATCATGGAGGAGGAGTCAGGCGCGTGGCATTCTTTCCGCGCCTGATGCGTCGGCGCCGCACCGTGGCGTCGATCAGCACCATCTCGATCTTCTCCACCGCGCTCGTCGCGCTCGCCCTCACCAATCCCGGCATGACCAGCACCGATGTCGAGCTCAACGACTCGGGGGTCTGGGTCACGCGGTCGCAGGACAACCTCGCGGGCCGGTTCAACCACGAGGCCGAGGTGCTCGACGGCGCCGTGACGTCCGGCACATCGTCGTTCGACGTGCTGCAGCAGGGCGACGCGGTGCTCCTCCACGACACCGCGGTCGGCACCCTGAGCCCGGTCGACACCGCGGGCCTGGAGTTCACCGGCAGTGCCAACACCCCTGTGGGGGCAGAGGTGGGGCTCGGCGGTCGGACGGTCGCCATCCTCGACCCCAGGTCCGGCTCGCTGTGGGTCCTGCCCTTCGACGGCGCCGCGTCGTTCTCGGCCGAGACCGCCGAACCCGTCGCGACGCTCGAGGCGGGCGCGGTGCTCGCGGTGGGCACGGACGGCACCGTGCACGCCGTCGGCGGCGACACGCTCGTGACGGTCACGACCACCGAGCGCGGCGCGCCG
Organism: Pengzhenrongella phosphoraccumulans; assembly: GCF_045689905.1. NCBI lineage: Bacteria > Bacillati > Actinomycetota > Actinomycetes > Micrococcales > Pengzhenrongella > Pengzhenrongella phosphoraccumulans. Next base: position 2,563,319 of record NZ_CP144210.1, read on the forward strand.
GGCGAGGTCACCGAGCAGACGCTCGAGGTGGCCGACGCGAAGGCCGCGGGGCTCGCGATCACCGCCGTCGGCGCGGACGCCGTCGTGCTCGACCGCGAAGGGGGCCAGCTGCTGCTCCCGAACGGCGACGCCGTCAAGGTCGCGCACGCGGTGGACATCGCGCTGCAGCAGCCGGGCCCGCCCGCCGACGCCGTCGTGCTCGCGGACGCCGATGCCCTGGTCACCCAGCCGCTCGACGGCTCGACGGCGCGGCGCCTGTCGGCCGACGCGAGCGGTCAGCCGGCGGCGCCGGTCTTCCTGGGCGGGTGCGCCTACGGCGCGTGGAGCGGCTCGGGGCAGGTCGTGCGCGACTGCGCGGGCAAGGGCGACGACCTCGTCAAGTCGCTCGCGCTCACGGGCGGCGACGTGCGGCTGCAGTACCGGGTCAACCGCGGCGCGGTGGTGCTCAACGAGCTCACCTCCGGGTCGATCTGGCTCGCGGACCAGAACTTCGAGCTCTTCGACGACTGGAAAGACGTCCTGCCGTCGGAGGACATCAAGGACGACAAGCCGGACGCGACCCCGGACACGGCCAAGGACCCGCTCCAGGAGCGCGACAAGCCGAACCGTCCGCCCGTGGCCGCCGACGACGACCTCGGGGTGCGGCCGGGCCGCACGACCATCCTCAAGCTGCTCGACAACGACACGGACCCCGACGGTGACGTGCTCACGGCCGACGTGTCCGCGGCCGACTCGACGCTCGGCGCGCTGCAGCCCATCTACGGCGGGGCAGCGGTCCAGCTGGCCGTGGCCGAGGACGCCAGCGGCGCGACATCGTTCGACTACGTGGCCGACGACGGCCGGGGTGGCACCGACACCGCCACCGCGACCCTGTCCGTGCACGGCTGGGAGCAGAACGCGAGCCCGGCTGCGGTGCGCGAGACGATTGTCGTCGTCGAGCAGGGCAAGGCCGCCGAGGTCAACGTGCTCGAGAACTGGCTCGATCCCGACGGTGACGACCTGCTCCTGGTCGGGGCGACCGCGACCACCGAGGGCGATGAGGTCCGCTCCCGCCCGGACGGCGTCGTGACGTTCCAGGACGCCGGCACCTCGCAGGGCCGCAAGGCCGTGACGATCCTCGTGTCCGACGGCCAGAGCGAACCCGTCGAGGGGACGCTGTGGATCGACGTGCGGCCCACCGGGCAGCAGGCTCCCGTCACCCAGCCTGACCACGTCACCACGATCGTCGGTCGTCCCATCACGGTCACGCCGTTGCGCAACGACACCGACCCCAACGGTGACGCCCTGCGTCTCGTCCGGGTCGACGAGGCCCTGCCCGGGGTGGTCACGCCCGACTACGAGGCCCAGTCCTTCTCGTTCGTGTCCGACGTCGCCCGGGTCTACTACCTCACCTATCTCGTCTCGGACGGTCCGGCCTCGACCCTCGGGCTCGTCCGGATCGACGTGCTGCCCGAGCCCGACGGCTCCGCGGCGCCGGTGGCCGTGCGCGACACCGCGCTGCTGCCGGCCGGTGGGGAGGTGCTGGTCGACGTCGTCGGGAACGACCTCGACCCGTCCGGCGGCGTGCTGGTCGTCCAGTCGGTCCAGACACCACCCAACAGCGGCGTGAGCGTCGAGCTCATCAACCACCAGATCCTGCGCATCCGCGAGATCCGGGCGTTGACGGACCGCCTCACGGTGAAGTACACGATCTCCAACGGCACCACGAGCGCGACGGGCGAGGTCCTCGTGCTGCCCGTGCCCGCGTCGCCGACGCTGCGGCCCCCGGTCGCCGTCGACGACGAGGCGATCGTGCGCGCCGGCGACGTCGTGACCATCGACGTGCTGGCGAACGACTCCCACCCCGACAACGCGGTGCTGTCCCTCGCACCCGACCTCGTCGAGCAGCCCGACCCGGCCGACGGCCTGATCTTCACCGCTGACAAGAAGGTGCGGTTCCAGGCCGGCACCGAGGCCAAGACCGTCTACGCGGTCTACGAGGTCGTCGACCCGCAGGGTCAGCGCGACTCCGCCCAGATCACGATCTACATCCGACCGGCGGACGCCGAGCAGAACTCCGCGCCGCGACCGCGCGAGGTGACCGCGCGCGTGCTGGCCGGGTCGACCGTCCGCATCCCGATCCCGCTGGACGGCATCGATCCCGACGGCGACTCCGTGACCCTGCTCGGGCTCGACAAGGCGCCCGACAAGGGGCGCGTGGTGACGTTCGGCCAGGGGTGGATGGAGTTCGAGGCAAGCCGGACCGCGACCGGGGTGGACGGCTTCACCTACGCCGTCGAGGACACGTACGGCGCGCGGGCCGTCGGCCGGGTGCTGATCGGCATCGCCCCCGCGCCCCAGGTCAACCAGGCACCGCAGGCCGTCGACGACCTGGTCACCGTGCGGCCCGGGCGGACCGTCTCGGTGGCCGTCATGGCCAACGACGTCGACCCCGACGGCGACCAGATCGGGCTCGTCACGAACGGCCTCGAGGCCGAGGGCGTCACGCCGAAGGTCGTGCTCGACCGGGTGGTGCTCGACGCGCCTTCGGAGCCCGGCGTCTACACCGTCTACTACACGATCCAGGACCCGTTCGGCGCGCAGTCCATGGCAGCGCTCGCGGTCGACGTGCGCGCCGATGCGCCGCTGCGCAACCCCATCGCGCGCGACGACCTGCTCACCCTGGGGGACATCCTCGGCAAGACGACCGTCGACGTGCCGGTGCTCGACAACGACGAGGACCCGGACGGGGCCGCGACCGAGCTCGAGGTCACCAGCGGCGCCGCCACCGCCACCGTGCTGGCGAACCGCCAGCTGCGGGTCGCCCTCACCGAGAGCACCCAGGTCATCCCGTACACGGTCACCGATCCCGACAACCTGACCGCGACCGCCTTCCTGCGCGTGCCCGGGCTCAGCAGCCTGCGACCGACCCTGGTCAGCGGGCTCAAGGAGGTCGAGGTGATCAGCGGCCAGACCCTGACCGTGAACCTCGCGGACTACGTCGTGGTGGCCGGCGGGAAGTCCGCGCGGATCACCGAGGCGAGCACGGTGCGCGCGCTGCGCGGCACCGCCGCGGTCGTCGACGCGGACACGCTCACCTACGTCTCGGACAGCAAGTACTACGGTCCGGCCGCGCTCACGTTCGAGGTGACCGACGGAGCCAGCACCGAGGACCCGGCCGGCCGCAAGGCCCTGCTGACCCTGCCCATCCGGGTGCTCCCGGGTCAGAACGAGCCGCCGACCTTCGCCGGGGCGAGCCTGAGCGTCGTCGCGGGGGAGAACGCGACCGCGGACCTGTCGAAGTACGCGAGCGACCCCGATCCCGACGACGCCGGCAAGCTGAAGTTCGCGGTCACGGGCGCGATCCCCACCGGACTGGGCGTGCGGGTCAACGGCACCGACCTCGAGGTGACCGCGGCCAGCTCGGTGCCCAAGGGGACCATCGCGACCGTGGCCCTGCAGGTGACCGACGGCGTGACCGACCCCGTCCTCAGCTCGGTGACCATCTCGGTCGTCGCCTCGAACCGACCCCTCGCGGCGGCCAACGACGACGCGGTCCCGGAGGCGTTCCAGGGGCGCACCGTCGTGGTGCCCGTGCTCGCCAACGACGCCAACCCGTTCCCGGGCACGCCGCTCGACCTGGTTGATGCCCAGGTCGAGACCGGCACCGGGACCGCCGTCCGCCAGGGCAGCGACGTCGCGATCACCCCCGCGGACGACTTCGTGGGCACCATGGTGGTCCGCTACCGGATCGCGGACGCCACCGGCGACGCCGACCGTGAGGTCGACGGGCGGGTGATGGTCACCGTGCAGGGTCGTCCCGAGGCGCCGCTCACCCCGACCGTGGTCGAGGTGCGCAGCAAGACCGTGGTGCTGTCCTGGTCCCCGCCGGTCAACAACGGGTCGGTCATCACCGGGTACACGGTGTCGACGCCCTCGGGGTACTCGCGCCAGTGCGCCGCCACCACGTGCACGCTCGACGGACTCACCAACGACACCGAGTACACGTTCACCGTCGTCGCGACGAACGCGGTCGGCGACTCCGACCCGTCGACGGCGTCCGCCCCCGCCCGGCCCGACGCCAAGCCGGACGCCCCGCAGCCGCCGACCCTCGTCTTCGGCGACAAGACCCTGACGGTGAGCTGGGCGAACGCCACCTACTCGGACCGTTCGCCGATCGAGTCCGTGACGCTGGAGATCTCGCCGGCCCCGCCGTCGGGCTCCCTGCAGAAGGTCGCCGTCACGGGAACCTCGCTCGTGTGGGACGGCCTGGAGAACGGCGTGCCATACCGGGTGCGCATCCAGGCCGTGAACCGCGCCCCGGACCCGTCCGACTGGGGCGCCTACTCGGCGAGCGAGATCCCGGCCGGGGTGCCGGGTCAGCCCGCCGCACCCACGACGCAGGGCCTCGCCCCCGTCGGCAACCAGGCCCAGATGCAGGTCAGCTGGCCTGCCGCGGCCGCCAACGGTGACGCGGTCTCGCAGTACGCGCTGACCGTCCTGCGCGGCGGCGCGGCGCTGCGCACGATCCCGGTCCCCGGCACGCAGACCACCCAGGCCGTGCTGGTGGACGCCTCCGAGACCGACTACACGTTCACGGTCAGCGCCACGAACAAGGCCGGCGTCTCCGCGGTCAGCGCACCGTCGGCGCCGCGGCGCGGCGTGCTCGCGCCCGGACCGGTCAAGGGCCTGTCCGCCGCCCCCGGCAACAACTCCGTCCAGCTCGCCTTCAGCGCGACCGACGGCAACGGCGCCACGGCCGGGGAGATCCGCTACCAGTACCAGGTCAACGGCGGCGGCTGGGCCAACCTCGCAGGCGACAAGCGGGTCACCGCGGGGGTGCCGAACAACGGCACCTACACGATCGGGGCGCGGGCGGTCTCGACCGTCGCGGGCGCCGATTACGTCGGGCCCGGCACGAACGCGAATGCGGTGGCGCCCTTCGGTGCGCCGGGGACGCCGGGCGCAAGCGCGGCCGGCCGGACGACCGACGTCGTGCTCTCGTGGAGCCCGCCTGCCCGCAACGGGCGGGACGCGCGGATCCAGATCGCTGTGGACGGCGGCGGGTGGCAGGACGTCGCCCCCAGCGGGTCGACCGCGGCCGGCAACGGGTACGGGCAGACGCACTCGATCCGGGTGCGCGCGGTCGACACCGAGAACCAGATCAGCGGCGAGGCGACCGCCTCGGCCAGCACCGCCGCACCGCCGGCGGCGCGGGTGTACCTCAGCAGGTTCGGCAGCGCCGTCGGGGTTGGCGGCTGCACCCATGCGTCGTGCCAGTACCTCCAGGTCAACTGGGAGAACATGCCGGCCGGCAACTACACGGTCGTGTTCGAGGACACGACGAGGGGCCCCTGGTTGTCGATGGGCGCGTACAGCCGGACGATCACGATGGACGGGACCGGTTCCAACCAGACCGAGGCCTACTTCGGCTATCCCGGCAAGCAGGTCCGTGTCACCTACAACGGCACGCCCTCCGAGGCACTCACCTGGTGAAAGCCCTCCTCAGCCCGATCCCTCGCGCGACCACGACCCAGGAGCACGCAGCATGAGCCCGACCGCCACCCCGACGGACCCGACCGCCGAGCCGACCATGACCGCCGAGCAGGCGGCGTGGTTCGCCGACACGTTCGACAAGCTGGTCGCCAACGTGGGCCAGGCCGTTCTCGGCAAGTCGCACGTGGTGCGCCTGGCCCTGACCTGCATGCTCACCGAGGGGCACCTGCTGCTCGAGGACGCCCCCGGGACCGGCAAGACGTCGCTCGCGCGCGCCATCGCGGCGACCGTGCAGGGCAGCCACAGCCGCATCCAGTTCACGCCCGACCTGCTGCCGAGCGACGTCACCGGGGTGACGATCTACGACCAGGCGAACCGCACGTTCGAGTTCCACAACGGTCCGATCTTCGCCTCGATCGTGCTGGCCGACGAGATCAACCGTGCCTCGCCCAAGACGCAGTCGGCGCTGCTGGAGGTCATGGAGGAGGGCAACGTCACCGTCGACGGCGTCAGTCACGCCGCGCCGCGCCCGTTCATGGTCATCGCGACCCAGAACCCGATCGAGCAGGCGGGCACGTACCGCCTGCCCGAGGCCCAGCTGGACCGGTTCCTCATGAAGACGTCCATCGGCTACCCGGACCACACCTCGACGGTCCAGATCCTCGAGGGGGCGCGCACGCGGGACCGGGCCGCCACGCTGGGGGCCCTGATCACCACGCGCGCGGTCAGCGACATGATCACGCTCGCAGCCACGGTGCACGTCGACGGCGCGGTGCTCGAGTACATCTCGCGGCTCGCGGAGGAGACCCGCACCGCCCCCGAGACCAAGCTCGGCGTCTCGGTCCGCGGCTCGCTCGCGCTGGTGCGCACCGCCAAGGTATGGGCTGCGACCCAGGGTCGGCACTACGTGCTCCCGGACGACATCAAGGAGCTGCTCGGTCCCGTGTGGCGGCACCGGCTCATGCTCGACCCCGAGGCGGAGTTCGCGGGTGCGACCGCCGACACCGTGCTCGGGCGCGTGCTCGCGGACGTCGCCGCGCCCCAGGAGCGGCGGAGCGCCGCGTGACCTTTCCCGCCGGCCTCCTCGAGGCTGTCGATCGTCTGATCCAGACGGCTCGCACCACGGTGCGGGCCGTCTCGGCGCGCACCCGACCGGTGACCTCGGTCGTCGGGACCCTCGGCTGGGCCCTGCTGCTGGTCGCGCTCGTCGCCTCGTGGGCGGGGCAGCGGTACGGCTGGCAGGAGCTGGTCGTGATCGCGACGTTCTGCGCGGCCGTGCTCCTGGTCGCCGTCGGCTTCGTCGTCGGCCGTTCGCAGTACGAGGTGACGCTCGACCTCGCCAAGCGGCGGGTCGTGGTCGGTGACCGCGCCGTCGGTCGCCTCGAGGTGCGCAACTCCTCGGACCGCACGCTGCTGGCGGCCGAGATCGAGCTCCCGGTCGGCGCGGGCCTCGCCTCCTTCCCGCTGCCGCGGCTCGCTGCGGGTGAGGTCCACGAGGACCTGTTCGCGGTGCCGACACGTCACCGCGGGGTTATCGTGCTCGGCCCCGTCCGGTCCGTCCGCGGCGACGCGCTGGGCATCCTGCGCCGCCAGATGCGCTGGACCGATGAGATGGAGCTGTTCGTCCACCCCCGCACGGTCGCGCTCGCCGGGGCGTCGGCCGGGTTCCTCAAGGACCTCGAGGGCCGCCCGACGCGCGACCTGTCCAGCTCCGACGTGTCGTTCCACGCCCTGCGCGAGTACGTCGCCGGCGACGACCGCCGCCACGTGCACTGGCGATCGACGGCCCGCACCGGTCGCCTCATGGTGCGCCAGTTCGAGGAGACCCGTCGCTCCCACCTCGCGGTGGCGCTGTCGACGGCCGAGAGCGAGTACGCCGATGCCGACGGGTTCGAGCTCGCCGTCTCGGTGGCCGGCTCCCTCGGGCTGCAGGCGTTGCGGGACGAGCGCAACGTCACGCTGCTCGTGCACGGGCGCACGATGCGCGGCCAGACCGGCGGCCGACTGCTTGACGACCTCACCCGCGTGTCGACCGGGAGCGGGCGCGACTCGATCGTGGACCTCGCGCGGATCACGGCCGCCGAGGTCCCGGACGCCTCCGCGGTCGTCCTGCTCTTCGGCGCCACCGTGACGCCGCACGAGATGCACGCCGCCGCGTCGCGCCTTCCCGTCGACGTGCGCGTGCTGGCCGTGCAGTGCATGCCCGGTTCCGAGGTGGCCCGGCACGTGATCGCCGACCTCACCGTGCTCGTCGTCGGCGACCTCGGCGACCTGCCGCGCGCGCTGCGGAGCGTCGGCGAGTGACCCGCACCGGGCTCTCCTGGCGTTCCGGGGCCATCGACCTGGGCGTCGTCGCCCTGCTGGTCCTCGTGGCCGTCACCGGCTTCGGCCCCGTGTGGGGCGGGGCGGGCTTCGCCGTCGCGGCCGGGGGCGCCCTGGTGCTCGGCCTCGCGCTCGCCTGGTGGGGTGCGCGGCACCGCCTCGGCCTGCTGACCTTGGCCGCCGCGACGATCGTGACCTACGTCCTCGCCGGGGGTGCGCTCGCGCTCTCGTCGACCACGGTGTTCGGGATCCTCCCCACGCCCGCCACCCTGCGCGGGTTGCTGCTCGGCGCGGTGAGCTCGTGGAAGGACCTGGTCACGGCGGCGACGCCGCTGTCCGCGTTCCCCGAGCTGCTGGTGGTGCCGTTCCTGGCGACCCTCGTGCTCAGCGTCCTGGCGGGGAGCTTCGCGCTCCGCGCGCGCCGACCGGCGTGGGCGCTGGTGCCGACGGGCGTGCTGCTGATCGGGGTGATCCTGCTCGGGTCGAGCGAGCCGGCCGTGCCGGTGACCCAGGGCCTGGTCTTCGCCGTGGTCGCGCTCGCGTGGATGTCGTGGCGCACGGCCGGGGCCCGCAACGCGGCCACCTCGGTGAGCCTCGACGGGGTCGACGTCACTCAGTCCCCGCTGCTGCGCCGACGACGAATGGTCCGGGCCACCGCCCTCCTGGTCGCCGCCGGCCTGCTGACGGCGGCGATCGCGCCCGTCGTCGCGCCCGACACGCTGCGCCGCGTGCTGCGCGACGAGATCGTCCCGCCGCTGGATCTGCACGACTACCCGAGCCCGCTCGTCGCCTTCCGCAAGTACGTTCGCGACGAGGCCGACGACGTCCTGTTCACCGTCAAGGGCCTGCCCGCGGGGGAGCGGCTCCGGCTGGCGACCCTCGACGCCTACACCGGCACGGTGCTCGACGTCGCGGGTGGCACGAGCGCCTCGGGCTCGGGCACGTTCGGGCGCGTCGGCAGCACCCTGCCGGGGGTGACCGCCGGGTCCAGCACGGACCTGACCGTCGAGGTCGGCACCTACCAGGGGGTCTGGGTGCCCGACGCCGGCCAGCCCAGCTCCATCGAGTTCGCCGGGGCGCGCGCGCAGGACCTGGCCTCGACCCTGAACTACAACCCGGTCGGGGCCAGCGCCCTGGTCACCGCCGGTCTGACGACCGGGGACCGGTACACCGTGGCCACGACGCTCGCGCCGGCCCGCAGCGCCAAGGACCTGGCGGGCACCGCGTTCGCGACCGTGCAGCTGCCGGCGCCCAACCGGGTCCCCGAGTCCGTCTCGGCGACCGCCGACGTGTTCGTGGGTCAGGTCACCACCCCGGTCGACCAGGTCGAGAACCTGCGTGAGGCGCTCACCTCCGGCGGGGTGTTCAGCAACGGCCTCGACGGGGAACCGACGTCGCGCGCCGGCCACGGTGCCGATCGCATCGACACCCTGCTCACCGGTGACCAGATGGTCGGCGACGACGAGCAGTACGCCGTCGCCATGACCCTGATGGCCCGCCAGCTCGGCATCCCCGCGCGCGTCGTGATGGGCTTCTACCCCGGCGAGGACGCGCCCGCGTCCGGGCAGCCGTACGAGGTGCGCGGCGCCGACGTGCACGCCTGGGTCGAGGTCGCGTTCGAGGGCGTCGGCTGGGTCCCGTTCGACGCCGTCCCGGACAAGGACACGCCGCCGCAGAACCAGGACCCCCGCAGCCAGAGCGAGCCTCAGCCGCAGCAGCTCCAGCAGCCGCCGCCGCCCGAGGAGCCCGCCGTGGCCCCCTCGCAGCCGGTCCCGGATGCCGCGGACGACAAGCAGGACAACTCCCGGAGCTCGGACTGGGGTCGGTACGTCGGGATCGCCGCCGCCGTCGTGATCCCGCTGGCCGTGCTGATCCTGCCGTTCGTGCTGATCGCCATGATCAAGACCCGACGCCGGGACCGGCGTCGTCGCGACGGCCGGCCGGCCGACCGGATCAGCGGCGGCTGGAGCGAGGTCCTCGACAGCGCGCTCGACCTCGGGATGCCGCTGCGCGGCGGCGGGACCCGCCGGGAGTCCGGGGCGCGGCTTGCCGAGCTCACCCCGGCCCTCGGGTCGGTCGCGCTCGCGGCGCGGGCCGACGCCGGGGTGTTCGGCCCCGGGGATCCGACCGAGGCGGAGATCGTGGCCTACTGGCTCGAGGTCGACCTCGTGGTCCGCGGGCTGTCCGGTTCGGTCGGCCGGTGGCGCCGGGCGCGCGCACGCTTCTCGCTGCGTTCGCTCCGCGCGCTCGCCCGGGCCCGGCTGCGCGGCGGGGTGTCGCGCGGAGGGTCCTCGCTCCGTGGGGCAACCCGGGCACTGCGGGCAACCCGGGCACCCCGTGCTCCCCACGCGCAGCCGACGGGTCGACGTCGGTCGGGGCACCGGTCGAACTCTGGGACCATGACCGGGTGGCTGCACCGGCGGCCGCGCCCAGGGGGCAAGAGATGAGCACCACCGGAACGCCGTGCGCCGCATGTGGCTCGGACCTCGTGCCGGGAGCGCCGTTCTGTGCTGCCTGCGGCGCGTCCGCCCGGGGGACCGCGTCCCTCCCCATGGCGCCGCGCGTCCCCGAGCTCGGGGAAGCGCCCCCCATCGAGGCTGCGGTGGTTCCGGCGCCTCGCATGCCGGCTCCCGTCGTGCCCGTACCCGTGACCGTACCCGTGACGCCCCTCCCGCTCTCCGCACCTGAACTGCGCCGCGCCCCCACGCCCGCGCCGCAACGGGCGGCCAGCTCGGCCGGACTCGGGGATCCCGTTCCGGCGATCGCCCCGCGCCTCCTCGCGCTGCTCGTCGACCAGGCCGTCGCGGGCGTCGCGGCTGGCCTGGTGCTCCTCGTCATGTCGCTGCTGGCCGGCTCGGCCACGAGTGCCGGTGCCGGGGACGCGGTCACGATCTCGCTCCTGATGTCCACGTTCCTGCTGCCTGCGCTCGTCGCGACAGCGGTCCAGGTCGGGCAGTGGACCTGGGAGGGGCGTACCGGCAAGACGGTGGGAAACCTGTTGCTGCACCTGCGTACGGTGTCGGCGGCGACCGGCCGAGCGGCCGGTTTCTGGCCGATCGTGGTGCGCCAGCTCCTCCAGGGCCTCGGCGCGCTCGTGTGCTACGTCGGCGCGTACGTCGTGGCCGCCTCGGGGGCGTGGGACAGCGGTCCCCGCCGTCAGGGCTGGCACGACAAGGTCGCCGGGACCGTGGTCGTCTCGGCCCCTCGCGCCGCGCCGATGGACCGCGCGGGTGCGGCCTCGAGCGCGGCTCCGGCCCCCCCGATGCCGTGGGGGTCGGATCCGCAGTTCTCGCCAGATCGGCTGCCGGCCACGGCGCTGCCGGCCACTGCGCTGCCGGCAACTACGCCGCTGCGAGCCGCTGCACCGCTGCCGGCCACTGCGCCGCTGTCCACGCCGCCCGGGATCATCTCGGCGGTCCCCGGGTTCGCGGCCCACCCCGTGGTGGCCCCACCGGCGCCCGCTGTGCGCCCGGTCGTCGTGCTCGCCCCGGCGCCGTTCGTGACCGAACCTCCTCTGGTGCCCCTGCCAGCCGTTCGCGTCCGCGAAGCCGCGCCCGCCCGGGACTCGGTTTCCGCCCCCTCGATCCCCGCCCCCGCGGTCCCCGCGCCCGACGACGTGGACGAGACCCGCCTCAGCAGCGGCGCGCCGTCGGAGGCCGCCCGGTTCGACCTCGTCTTCGACACCGGCGAGGTCGTGCACGTGGCCGGGGACGGCGTCGTCGGGCGCAACCCCGCGCCCGCCCCCGGGGAGTCGGTCACGCACCGGGTGTGCATCCCCGACCGCGAGCGCTCGGTCTCCAAGACGCACCTCGGTTTCGGGCTCGACGTCGGGGGCCTGTGGGTCGCCGACCTCGGTTCGACGAACGGATCGGTCCTCATCGACGCCGATGGGGTTCACACCGCGCTCGGGGCCGGGGTGCGCGCGCACGTCACGCGCGGCTCGGTCGTGCAGATCGGCGACCACAGCTTCCGGGTGGAGACCCCATGATGAGCCAGCCCGCCGCCGCGCCCCTGCTTCGGCCGGCCTGGGGGGCCGCGACCGACCGGGGCACCCGGCGCGCGATCAATGAGGACTCCTTCTTGGCGCAGTCGCCTGTGTTCATGGTGGCCGACGGGATGGGCGGCCACGAGGCCGGCGAGGTGGCCTCCGCGCTCGCCGTGGAGGCGCTCCGGTGCCTCGTCGGGCGTCCGAGCGTGACGTCCGACCAGGTGCAGCAGCAGCTGCTCGCGGCCCAACGGCAGATCGGTGCACTCGAGTCGCTGCCGGGCCGCGGCGCCGGGACCACCGTGGCCGGCCTCGTGCTCGCCGAGCAGGACGCGGTGCCGTACTGGCTGGTGGTCAACCTCGGCGACTCGCGCACCTATCGCCTGGCGGGTGGGCTGCTCGAGCAGATCAGCGTCGACCACTCCGAGGTCCAGGAGCGCATCGACGGCGGCTCCCTGACCGTGTCCGAGGCGGCGCACGACCCGCGCCGGCACATCGTCACGCGCGCGCTCAGCGCCGGCATCTCGCTCGAGGTGGACTACTGGCTCATCCCGATGGAGGCGCACGACCGGATGCTGGTGTGCTCCGACGGGCTGACCGGCGAGCTGACCGATGACGCCATCGCGGCGATCCTGCTCACCGTGGGAGATCCGCAGCTGGCCGCCGAGCAGCTGGTCGCCGCCGCCGTGGCCGCCGGCGGGCGCGACAACGTGACGGTGCTCGTGATCGACGCCGGTGAGCTCGTCGACGACGACGGGGACGACCGGACGGCGCCCCGTGCGTGGGTGGCCGACGACGACGGCGACACCCTCCCGCGGGTCCGTTGCGCCCAGATCGTGGGGAGCTGACGTGACGACGACCTACCAGCCCGGGTCGGCGTACGCCGTCGTGGGTACGCGCGGCGCAGCCCTGCTGGACCCGCGCGTCGCGCCGGAGGTGGTCGAGGCGGTGTGGGGCGTGCTCGGCGACGCAGCCGGAGGCGGCGTGGGAGCGGTCCTGCAGGTGCTCACCGGCGCGTTCGGAACGAGCCTGACGACGATCCCGCCGTTCGCGGTCGTGGACCGGCAGGACGACGGTCTGCACCTCGCCGTGCGGGGCGGGTTCGCGGTGCGGGTGCACGGCGCGACCGGCTCGCACGCGGTGTCGGGCGAGGGGGTCTCGACCTGGCACGAGCGGCTCGAGGCCGACGCCGACGAGGTCGAGCTCATCGCGCCGGGTGCCGTCGAGGCCCACCCCGCGCTGCCGCTCGGCACCGGGGTGGTGCTCGCCTGCGCGGTCCGCGCCGACCTGCGATCCGGGCCAGGTCCGGCGGTTCCCCCGCTGCGGGCCCCATCCGTTGCAGAGCCGAGCGTCGTGCCGAGCGTTGTCGTGCCGACCGCCGTCGTGCCGGTGGACGTCGTGCCGGCTGCCGTCGTGCCGGCTGCCGTCGTGCCGGCTGCCGTCGTGCCGACTGCCGTCGTGCCGACTGCCGTCATGCCGGTGGACGTCGAGAGCACGCGGACCGACGTCGAGGGCGACTACGACTTCCTGTGGGGCTCCACCGTGCTGCGCTCGATCGAGGACGCCGCGGTCCGGGTGGACCCCGAGGAAGAGGACGAGGACACGGACGCGGTCGTCACCGCGGAGCAGCCCGTGGTCCCGGCCGCGCCGGCACCCGATCCCGATCCCGTGCCCGGGTCGACCCCGGTCGCCCCGCGCGCACCCGCGGCGATCCAGGGCGGCTGGACCCCGCCGGCGCTCCTGGTGGCCGCGGCGCGGCCGCCGCTCGCCGAGCTGGGGGACCACGACGGCGAGACGATCCTGGGGAGCAGCCTCGCCGGCCTGCGGACGGACGCTCCACCGGTCCTGCTCGCGCGCCCGGCCGAGCCCGCCCCCACGTCCGGGGCGATCGCCGTCCTGGCGCGTCGCTGCGTCGACGGGCACCCGAACCCGCCGGAGGCGCTCCTGTGCCTCACGTGCGGGCGACCGCTCGACGGTGACGCCGTGAGCGTGCTCCGCCCGAGCCTGGGCCGCGTGCGGCTGTCGACCGGCCAGGAGATCCCGCTCGACCGGCCGCTCGTCGTCGGCCGCAAGCCGCGCGTCAGCCGCGTGCAGAACGACAACCTGCCCCGGCTGGTCACCGTGCCCAGCCCGGAGCAGGACATCTCCCGCTCGCACCTCGAGGTCCGGCTCGAGGGGTGGCACGTGCTGCTCGTCGACCTTGGCTCGACCAACGGCTCGACGTTGCTGCGTCCTGGTCAGGCTCCGGTGCGGCTGCACCCGCAGGAGCCCACGCTCGCCGTCACCGGCGACGTCGTCGACCTGGGCGACGGCGTGCAGCTGACCTTCGAGGACCTGCCGTGAGCCCTCGCCGCACGCCGTCCGCGCCGCCGGTGATCGACGGGTTCGAGCACGTCTCGCTGCTCGGCAGCGGTGGCTTCGCCGACGTGTTCCTCTACGAGCAGCACCGTCCCCGACGCCGGGTGGCGGTCAAGGTCCTGCTGGCGGACCTCCTCCAGGCGGACGCCCTGGAGCGGTTCGACTCCGAGGCGAACCGGATGGCCCAGCTGTCCACCCACCCGTCGATCGTGACGATCTACGAGGCCGACGTCGCCGCCGACGGCCGGCCCTACCTCGTGATGGAGTACTGCTCGCGGCCGAGCCTGGCGCACGCGTACCGCCGCGAGCCGCTCGGGGTCGCCGAGGTGCTGCGTATCGGCATCCAGGTCGCCGGTGCGGTCGAGACCGCGCACCGGGCGGGGATCCTGCACCGGGACATCAAGCCCGCGAACATCCTCATCACCGAGTACAACCGCCCCGCCCTGACGGACTTCGGCATCTCCGGCGCCACCGACGGCGCCGTCGTGGAGACCGAGGGGATGTCGATCCCGTGGTCCCCGCCCGAGTCCTTCGCCGACCCGGTCCGCAGCGGTGTGGCGACCGACGTGTGGGCGCTCGCCGCCACGATCTACACCCTCCTCGCGGGGCGCTCGCCGTTCGAGATCCCGCGGGGCGCCAACACGGGTGCGGACCTGATCTCGCGGATCGAGCGATCGGCGCTCCCCTCGACCGGGCGCAGCGACGTGCCGGCCTCGCTCGAGCGGGTGCTGGCGACGGCCATGGCGAAGCGACCCGAGGCGCGCTACCCGACGGTGCTGTCGCTAGCGCAGGCCTGGCAGCAGGTGCAGACCGAGCTGCAGCTCTCCGTCACCGCGATCGACGTGCTCGACGACGCGGTCTTCACCGCCGAGCTCGAGCCCGACGACGAGCCAGGCACGCGCATCCGCCAGATCGTCTCGGTCGACCCCACCGGCACGCGCCCGGCGCCGGTCCAGCGGCGCTCGGCACCGCTGCCGGGGCGGTCTGAGTTCTCCGCGGAGCCCGCCGCGGACCACACCGTGCTGCGCGGCGCGGTTGCGCCCGGGGCAGCCACGGCGTTGTCGGTCCCGCTCTCGGCCCCGACGTCCGGCCGGTCGGTGCCCGTCGCGGCGCGAGAGCCGCTGCCCGCGCTCCCGGCCCCGACGGTCGAGCAGACCGTCCAGCGTCCCGACGCCCCGGCCGAGGTGGTCGTGCCGGACGCGCCCACGGCCGACGCCGTCGTCCGCCGGCACGGTCCCGCGCGGTTCGTCGTGGGCGGCGTGCTGGCTGTGGTGCTCGTGGCAGCAGCGGCGGTCGCGCTGCGCCCGGGGGCTGAGCCCGAGGTGGCCCCGACGGACGAGGTCACGTCCGCGCCGATCGATCCCGTCGGGACGGTCGTGCCCGCACCGACCACCCTCGTCGGCGTCGCGCAGGGCGCGGAGGTCGTCTTCACCTGGACCAACCCGGACCCGGTCGCCGGCGACACCTACCTGTGGCGCACCGTCGACGCCCTGAGCGACGGACCGTTCGCCGAGACCGACGTGGCGAGCGCGAGCGTTCCGGCCGCGGCGTCGGGCACCACCTGCGTCGAGGTAGTCATCCGGCGCGCCGGCAAGACCTCCGCGACCCCCCTGGGTGCGTGCACACCGTGACCGTGCCACCGCCCCCGGCGCCGTCGGACCCGTCGGACCCGTCGGCGCACCTGTCGGTGGAGTTCTGCGGCGAGCTCTACCCGGTCGCGCCCGGCGAGACCTTCGAGGTCGGGCGCGACGCCGACCTGCAGATCGACGACAACCCGTATCTGCACCGGCGCTTCCTCAGCGTGTTCGACGCTGACGGGCTGTGGTGGCTGTCGAACGTGGGCTCGCGCCTGTCGGCGACCGTGTGCGAGCCGTCGTCGGGCACCCAGTCCTGGCTGCCGCCCGGGGCGCGTCTGCCGCTCGTCTTCGCCGCGACCACCGTGATCTTCACCGCCGGTCCCACGACGTACGAGCTCTTCCTGCACGTGGCGAGCCCCGCCTACCTCCAGGGGCACCACGAGACGGACCTCGTCGGCGCGACGACGATCGGCGCTGTCGCGTTCACGACCTCCCAGCGCCAGCTGATCGTCTCGCTCGCCGAGCCGATGCTGCGCCGCGAGGGCACCGGGATCAGCGAGATCCCGTCCTCGGCCGATGCGGCCGAGCGACTCGGCTGGGCCCTGACCCGGTTCAACCGCAAGCTCGACAACGTGTGCGACAAGCTCGACAAGATGGGCGTCGGCGGGCTGCGCGGCGGCCCGGGCGCGCACGCGACCAACCGGCGCTCGCGGCTCGTCGAGTACGCGGTCACCTCGCGGCTCGTCACCACCACCGACCTTCCCCTGCTCGACCTGGACCGGGGCCCCGCATGACCGCACCGAAGAGGAGTGCGCCGTGCGCATCAAACTGACCCTGCAGCGCTCCGAGGACCGCGCGACCAACCTGACCGTCACCGCCGACGTCACGGCCACCGTGGCCGACGTCGCGGGAGCGCTCTACGCCGGCGACCCGGGACGAGCCGGGGCCGCGGTCCCGCCGCGGCTCACCCTGGACATCGCCGCCGTGGGCGGCGGCCCCGCGCGCTCGCTCGACCCGTCGAGCGACCTGGTCGAGGCCGGGCTGCGCAGCGGCTCGGTCGTCACGATCACCCAGGCCAGCGAGCACTTCCTCGGACGCGGCGCGGACCGGGGCCCGGCGGCCGCGGTCCTGCGCGTGCTCACCGGCCCCGACGCCGGTGCGGAGCACCCCCTCGCCGAGGGCACCAGCTACGTCGGCCGGGACCGCGACATGGACGTCCGGCTCGGCGACCCGCAGGTGTCCAAGCGGCACGCCCGGATCACGGTGAAAGACACGGTCGAGATCGTCGACCTGAACTCGGCCAACGGGTTGCTGCTGGGCGGGCAGCGCGTGGCGAAGGCGATCCTGTCGCCCCTGGACACCGTGGTGCTCGGCGACACGACCGTGTCCGTCGTGGCGCTGCGGGGCACGGCGAACACGGCGTCGGACGGGCCGGTGATCCACTTCAACCGGTCACCGCGGGTCGTCCCCCGGCTCGAGGAGCGCGAGTTCCCGGCGCCGCAGCCGCCGCGCCCGGACAAGAAGCGCAAGTTCCCGATCATCGCCATGGTGGCGCCGCTGATCATGGGCGCGGTGCTGTTCGCGATCACCCGCAGCACCATGACGATCGCGTTCGTCGCCCTCAGCCCGCTGATCATGGCCGGCACCTGGCTCGACGCGAAGTTCACCGGCAAGCGCGAGCTCACCCAGTCCACCGCGGAGTTCGAGGCGTCCCTGATCACGAGCCGGGAGAGCATCGTGGCGGCGCAGCGCGTCGAACGGGCCGTCCGCCTCGCCCGCACCCCGTCCACGGACGAGGCGCTCGAGGCGGTGCGCACGCTCGGCCCGCTGCTGTGGTCGCACCGCCCGGAGCACCCCGGATTCCTCACCGTCCGGCTGGGGCTCGGCGCGGTCCCGTCGACCTACACCCTGACGATGCCCGCCCAGAACGACACCAAGCCGGAGCACTGGGCCGCGCTGACCGCGCTGGTGGACGACGTCACCTTCGTGCAGGACGTCCCGATCGTCGCCGACCTGCGCAGCGTCGGAGCGCTCGGCCTGGCCG
Organism: Pengzhenrongella phosphoraccumulans; assembly: GCF_045689905.1. Lineage (NCBI taxonomy): Bacteria > Bacillati > Actinomycetota > Actinomycetes > Micrococcales > Pengzhenrongella > Pengzhenrongella phosphoraccumulans. The sequence continues at coordinate 2,581,080 of NZ_CP144210.1, forward strand.
GGCCGCGCGAGCAGGTCGCCGAGGCGGCGCGGGCCGTCGTCGTCCAGCTGGCCGCGCTGCACTCCCCGGCCGAGCTCGTGCTCGCGGCCCTGGTCTCGCCGGCCACCCGCGTCGACTGGGACTGGCTCGAGTGGCTCCCGCACACGGGTTCCCCGCACTCCCCGCTCGCGGGCGACCACCTCGCCGACAACTCGGGCGGCGGCGGCGCCCTGCTCGCGCGCCTCGAGGAGGTCGTCGAGCAGCGCACCGGCGGCAAGCGGGCCCAGGGCGCCGCTCCGCGCGGCCCGATGGCCACGCTGGAGCGGGCCGAGCCCGCCCCGCCCGCGCTGCCGGCCGTCGTCCTGATCGTGGAGGACGACGCCCCGGTCGACCGGGGGCGCCTGACCCGGCTCGCCGAGCGGGGTGCCGACGTGAACCTGCACGTGGTCTGGATCGCGGCGACCGGGGCGAACCTGCCCGCAGTGTGCCGCGCCTTCCTGCTCGTCGGGGGACCGGGCGAGGCCTCCTCGGCCGGCGAGGTCCGCACCGGTCAGCACACCTACCCCGTGGCGGCCGACCACGTCGGGATCGCCGTCGCGCACGAGATCGCCCGCCGCCTGGCGTCCGTCGAGGATGCCGGCGCCCCCGTGGACGACGACTCCGACCTGCCGCGCACGGTCCCGTACCTTGCGATGGCCGGGGTGCAGCTCGCCGACGACTCGAGCGCGCTCCTCGAGCGGTGGCGCGAGTCCGGGTCGATCATCGCCCGCGACGGGTCCGCGCCCGTGAGCCGCAAAACCGCGCCGACGCTGCGCGCGCTCGTCGGGATCGCGGGCCACGAGCCGCTGCACCTCGACCTGCGGACCCACGGCCCGCACGCGCTCGTCGGCGGCACCACGGGTGCGGGCAAGAGCGAGTTCCTGCAGTCATGGGTGCTCGGCATGGCCGCGGCGCACAGCCCGGACCGCGTGACGTTCCTGTTCGTCGACTACAAGGGCGGCGCGGCGTTCGCCGACTGCGTCGCGCTGCCGCACACCGTCGGGCTCGTGACCGACCTCTCCCCGCACCTGGTGCGGCGGGCCCTGACGTCGCTGCGCGCCGAGCTGCGGTACCGCGAGCACCTGCTCAACCGGAAGAAGGCCAAGGACCTCGCGTCGCTGGAGAAGACCGGCGACCCGGACGCGCCGCCGAGCCTCGTGATCGTCGTCGACGAGTTCGCCGCGCTCGTCAAGGAGGTGCCGGAGTTCGTCGACGGCGTCGTGGACGTCGCCCAGCGCGGGCGGTCGCTCGGGATGCACCTCATCCTCGCGACCCAGCGCCCCGCCGGGGTCATCAAGGACAACCTCCGGGCGAACACCAACCTGCGCATCGCGCTGCGGATGGCCGACGAGGGCGACTCGTCCGACATCCTCGGCGTGCCGATGGCCGCGCACTTCGACCCGTCGATCCCGGGGCGCGGCGCGGTCAAGACCGGGCCCGGTCGGATCACGCCCTTCCAGTCGGCCTACGCCGGTGGGCGCACCTCGGCGCGCCCACCCAAGCCGCGGATCGACATCTCGGAGATGGTGTTCGGCACCGGTGTCACCTGGGAGGTGCCCGAGCCCCCGGCGGACCCGACCGAGGTGGAGGCCGCTACGGACATCGCCCGCATGGTCGTGTCCATCGGGCAGGCGGCCCGGTCCGCGCGCATCCCGTCCCCCCGCAAGCCCTGGCTCGCGGAGCTCGCCGAGACCTACGACCTGGCGCTGCTGGGCCAGCGCACCGACACCCAGCTGGCGCTCGGCGTTGTCGACGACGCGGCGCACCAGGAGCAGCGCACCACGTTCTTCGTGCCCGACGTCGACGGCCACCTGGCGGTCTTCGGCGGTGGCGGCTCCGGCAAGACGGTCGTGCTGCGCGCGCTCGCCGCGGCGGCGGGCATCACGCCGCGCGGCGGACCCGTGCACGTGTACGGGCTCGACTTCGCGGGCGGCGGCCTGAACATGCTCGAGGACCTGCCGCACGTCGGCGCGATCATCGACGGGGACGACAGCGAACGGGTGAGCCGGCTGCTGCGCTGGCTCCGGGACATGGTCGACGAGCGCGGCGGTCGGTACTCCGCGGTGCGCGCCGGCACGCTCGCCGAGTACCGCGAGCTGGCCGGGAACCCGCACGAGCCGCGCATCCTGCTGCTCGTGGACGGTTTCGGCACGTTCCGCACGGAGTACGAGTCGACGACCGGGCTCACCGCCCTGTACTCGCTGTTCCAACAGCTGCTCGTGGACGGGCGCGCGGTCGGGATCCACATCGCGATCAGCGCGGACCGTCCCGGCGCGGTGCCGACCTCGATCGCCGCGAGCATCCAGCGCAAGATCGTGCTGCGCCAGGCCGACGACGCCGCCTACCTCATCCTGGGCGTCCCGAAGGACGTGCTCAGCTCGTCCTCCCCGCCCGGACGCGCGGTCGAGGCGACGAACGGGCTCGAGATGCAGATCGCAGTGCTCGGTGGCAGCCGGAACGTCGCCGAGCAGGCCCGGGCCGTGACCCGGCTCGCGCAGTCGTTCCCCGACGGCGAGTGGCGCCGGGCGCCCGGCGTCCGCCGGCTGCCCGAGATCGTGCCGTTGGCCGGCCTGCCGATCGACGTGCGGGGCCTGCCGGTGCTCGGCATCGCGGACGACACGCTCGAGCCGATGGGCTTCGACCCGGTCGGCACGTTCCTCATCGCCGGTCCGCCCGCGAGCGGGCGGACCAACGCCCTCGAGTCCGTCGTGACGTCGATCGCGCACTGGCGACCCGGGGCACGGATCATGCACGTGTCCGGTCGGGTCTCGCCGCTGTCCGGCCTGGCGGTCTGGACGCGCACGGCGCGGGGCGCGGACGCCTCAGCCGAGCTGGCCAAGTCCCTGATCGCCGAGCTCTCCACCCCACCCGCGGACGGCGAGCTGGGGGTGGTGCTGTGCATCGAGTCGATCGGGGACTTCCTCGGCGGCCCGGCCGAGGCGTCGCTGACCGAGGCGATCAAGCAGGCCAAGCGCAACGGGCACCTCGTGGTCGCGGAGGCCGAGTCGTCGGGGTGGACCTCGTCGTGGCCCCTGCTCGCCGAGGTGCGCAACGGTCGCCGCGGTCTCGTGCTGCAGCCCGAGCAGATGGAGGGTGACCTGCTCTTTCGCACCGCGTTCCCGCGGCTCATCCGCGCGGAGTTCCCGCCCGGGCGCGGCATGTTCGTCGAGGCCGGGCGCGCGCGCCGCGTGCAGATGCCGCACATGGGATGACAACGGACATGTCGCACCGACCCAGGTGTGGCAGGGGAGTGGTCCCCATCGACACCCCCGCGCGCAGCCGCCTAGGTTGTGCGAGGAACCACTGAACACCGCCGGCGGACCGTCTGCCTGGGGGGAATGACCCAAGGAGCAGACATGGCCAACATCAACGTCACATTCCAGGAACTGACCGACGCTTCGGGTCGGCTGCGCACCGGCCAGGAGAACATCACCGCGAGCCTCAACGAGCTCAAGGTGTTCATCGACGGCCTCGTCGGCGGCGGCTTCGTCACCGACCAGGCGTCGGTCGCGTTCCAGGAGCAGTACACGAAGTTCACCACCGGCGCGACGCAGACCGTCGCCGGGCTCGAGGGCCTGTCCTCGTTCCTGACGCAGGCCTCCATCGCCCTCGGCGAGGCCGACGCGAGCCTCGCCACCGCGATCCGCGGCTGATCGTCCCAGGCGGCGCCCGGACCTTCGGGGCCGGGCGCCGCCTGATGTACCCCTCGCCTCGAATCACGAAACCGTGGAGTGAATGATGTCGGAATCCCTGCAGGTGGACACCGTGGTCCTGGAGGACGCCGGCTCTCAGTTGCGGGTGGTGGCGACCGAGTTCAACTCCGCCGACGACTACGCCGCGCAGGTCGCGGCCGCCGTGGGTCACGCCGGGCTTGCGGACAAGGTGCGGGAGTCGTCCACGAGCTGGGATGACAAGCGGACCAAGATGTTCGAGCAGATCGGCGCGCTGGCCGAGGCCTGCTCGTCGATCGGCGAGAACTTCACTGCGCTCGACACGAAGTTCGCCGCGACGATCCGGGGCGAGGAATCGTGAGCATGAGCTGGTATCCGCTGGCCGAGTCCAATCCGGTGCCCGGTGATCCGTGGGTCGTGAAGCAGGGCGGGGTCCACTACGAGGATGTCGCGACCGCGATCCTCCTTGCCTCCAACAATCTGGCCGCCATCGCCAAGCTTGACGGGATGCAGTCTGAGGCGGTTGCGGAGATTCGCACCAAGGCTGAGAAGGTCGCAGATCAGATCATCGCCGCGAGGGACCGCTACTCCAAGGTCAGTGCGGCCCTGACCAGCTACGCGAGCAGCCTGACGACAACTCAGGCGGATTCCCTCGACTTGCTGCGCCGGGCGCGGCTCGCCCAGGAGCGTATCGACGACGCCGGTACGGCCGACTATCGGGCGAACGCCGCCCTCGACCGCGCCGCCCCGAGGACCAGCAGGCGCGGCAGGCTGACGTCCTGAGCGCCAGGTCGGAGTCGCAGTCGGCCTCGGCGGCGCTCGTGTCGCTGCAGGGTGATCTCAAGGTCGTCACGCAGGCCCGGGATACCGCCGCGCAGACCGCGATGGACGAGATCGCCGTCGTCGTCGGCTCGGACAACCTCAACGACGGCTGGTGGGCCAACTGGGGTTCCAAGATCGCGCATGCTGTCTCCGAGATCGCGGGCAACATCGCCGGCATCGCCGGCATCCTCTCCCTGGTGCTGTGCTGGGTGCCGGTCCTCGGCCAGGCACTCGCAGCAGTCGCCCTGATCGCCGGTGCCGTCGCGCTGCTCGCCGACCTCGCACTGGCGATCGCTGGCGAAGGGTCGTGGAGGACGGTGGTCGTCGGCGTCCTCGGTCTGGTCACGCTCGGGGTCGGCCGCGCGGTCGGCTCGTCCCTGAAGATTGCCTCGAGCGCGGCGAAGGTGAGCGCCTACAACCGGATCACGAAGGCGGCGCTCCGGTCAGGTCGACCGGGCATGAGTGCCCGCGGCGCTCTTGCCGGACTGGACGACATCGCGTCCGCACGCAAGGTCGCGGCGCCGTTCTTCAGAGGAGGCGAGGGCGTGAAGGGGGTCCTCAAGGAGGCGTTCAACCCGAAGTTCATCGTGGGGAAAGCTTTCGACGACATAGCGAACGGCGTGCGGTTCGGCGTCGACAAGGGGTTCCGGGCGACCTCCGGGGCCAACTGGCAGGCGGTCATGAGCCAGGTCGGTGACGAGCCGATTTTGAACGTGATGGCGCACCTGGGGCGCTCGGAGGCCGCGGTCAACCTCAGCCAGCTCTCCGGGTTGAGCGACGACTTTCTGCGGAACACGCCAGCGGTGGCCAACGCCATGCACGCGACGGGCGCGGCTCTGAACACCGCCTTCGTCATGGACGCGAACAGCCTGGCCGGCAAGGTGACGAAGGCCTGGGACTACGGCGCCGGTGCTGTGCAGTTCGTGTCCGACGGGTTTGCGACCCCCAGCACCGCCGACAAGCTGAACCTGAGCCGGTGATGGCGCTGGGTGTGTCCGCACCCCAGGCGCGCTGCGTCCGCGGTCGTCCAGGAAAGGGATTGAGATGACGTCTTCGATACTGAAATACGAGCTGGGGGCCCTTCCGGGTTGGGCCGGTTGGGCGCCTGGACGCGGGACCGTGCAGGCGGACGAGGTCGCGGCGGCACTGGGGGCGACGCCGCAGGCGCAGGCGCGGGTGCGCGAGGCCGTGCTGGTGTTCGACGCGCGCATCCCTGGAGTCGGGGCTCATCTCTCGGCGGCGCTGTGGGTGCCGGACCCGGCAACCGGTGAGGTGTGGGGGTTCCTGCTCGTCGACCTGATGGTCGGTGACCCGGCCCGGCCGACCACTCCCGAGGAGTTCCTCGCCGCGGTGCGCAAGCCGGAGAAGCAGCGGGGGCTGAAGGTGCTCGACTATTCCGTGAGCGCCGGGGACAAGCCCGCGGGGCCGGTGGTGGTGCAGGTCGAGACGACCGCGCCGAAGCGTTCGGGCCTCGTGCTGACCTCGATCACCTGGACCGTGTTCCCCCCGGGAGCCACGAGGGAATCCGGCTCGAGTTCCACACGCCGTCGCCGGCCGCCGCAGACGCGCTCGAGCAGGAGTCGGTCGACATCGTCAACACGCTGTCCATCACGCTCGACAGCGCCGCGTGACCGGGGTGTCCACGGTGCCGGAGCAGCCGGTGCGTCGGCCGCGGCTGGACGCGTGGGGCCTGGTGCTGCCCGCCGACTGGTGGACGATCCCGCTGGCTGACGAGCCGCAGCGCACCCGCTCGATCGCGCAGCTCGTCGAGCGGCAGTTCGGTCACGCGGATGCGAGTGCCGTCCTCAAGCGCGCGATGCTGACCGATTTCAACGCGACCGCCGCGAGTGCGGCGGCTGCGGGCGGACGGCTGATGGCAGTGTGCCTCCTCCAGGCCGACGGGATCCCGGTCAGTGCGAGCCTGATCGCGTACAAGCTGGCGGCCGTCTCGGTGACCGGGCAGGGGGTGCGGGAGCTCGAGTCGGTGCTTGCGGTCGATGCGCCCGCCGGCATGACCCTCGACCTCGGGGAGTCGACGACCGGGACGGTGCTCCGCAAGGTGACCGAGCGGCTCGTCTCCACCGAGAACGAGCTCGAGCAGGTTCCTCAGCTGCTCGCCGAGTACTGGCTCGAACCTACGGGCGGCGGTCCGGTGCTCTACCTCACGTTCACGACCCCGCTGGTCACGGTGCGTGCGGCGATGGTCGAGCTGTTCGACACGATCGTCGCCGGGGTTGCACCGACCGATGACTGATCCGCTCTCGATGCCTGCCAGGATGTGCGCGTGCTGAACCTTGTGCTGGATCTCGTGGTGCCCCTTCCCGTGCTCCCACCATGGCCGGAGTCCTATTCGCCCGGGGCTGTGACCTTGATCGCGGGTGTGGTCGGGGCCTTGGGCATCATCGGGTTCTTGGTGGTGTCGTTGTCGTTCGAGCGGTTGCTGCGGCGCGGCGGGCACTCGTGGAGCCTGATGGGTATCTCGCTCGCGATGATGGTGGGTGGGGTGGGTGTGGCCTACCTGACCCAGACCGCAGGGGAGCGCGCGTGGAGCGAGGCCTACTCGGAGTACACCGGGCTGCAGGAGACGGCGACGTCGCAGTCGATCGGCCTTCTCGAGGCCGCGTACGGTGTGACGTTCGAGGAGCGCGCGGCGATCCCTTTGACTTCGAACGACCGAGCCCGCGTGTCGCTGATGTTCCCCGACGGGCACACGGAGGACTGCTTCGTGATGACGTCGGCGGCGGAGTTCGAGATCCGCTGCGGGGGTTTGACGGTCGAAGACACCACGCCCCTCTCGCTCGTCTCGTGATGCGGCCCGGGGTGACCTCGACGGGCATAGGGAGGACTGCTTCGTGGTGACGCTGGCTGCGGAGTACGAGATCCGCTGCGGCAGCGCGTCGTTCCAGGACAGCACGCCCCTCCCGCCCGTCTCATGACGGAGCAGCGCTCGTCCGAGGAGCGAGGAACCGCTGGGCGTCGCGTCGCGATGGCGCTGAGCCTGGTCGGGGTCCTCGCCCTGGTCGTGGCCGCCCTCATGCGGCTCGCGCGGCCGGGCAGCCTCGGCCTGGCCGGGGTGCTGATCGCCGCCGTCGTCGTGGTCGTCCTGATCGCCGCGATCCTGGGTTGGACCCTGGGTCGCACCGCACTGCGGGAGCGTGCGGTGCGCGCCGAGCGACCCGGCTGGGAGCTGCTCGCGGTGGCCTCCACCGCGGAGCTGCCGGGCGCCCTGCTCGCCGCGGGGCGCTGGGAGTCGGGGCTCTCCGCGGGGGGCGGCACACCGTTGACCCTGGCGGTCAGCGCCGCGGGGGTCGAGCTGTGGCTGGGCGGTCGCACCCCGCGCAGCGTGGTCGCCCTGCCCTGGGACCGCATCGCCGCGGTACAGAGCGGGCGCGGCACGATCGGAATGCGGGCCCGTCCGGCGCTCGCGGTGCACACGTTCGACGGCGCGGAGCTCACGGTGCTGCCGCTCTCGTCGCCCAGCGGGCTGCTGCCGGGCGGCGCGAGCGACGTCGACGCGCTCGTCGCCCGCCTGCGCACGGCGCGCGACCGGCGGTGACGCGTCAGGTGGTGGGGTCCGGGGTGCTGGCGTGCGCCCGCCGGGCGAGCGAGCTCACCCGGCCGTGGCGGACGCCGTCGGCCGTGAGGATCACCAGCGCGACCCACACGAGCGCGAAGCCCCACCACCGCGCGACGGGCATCTGCTCGCCGAGCACGAGCACGCCGAGCAGGAACTGCATGGTCGGGGTGATGTACTGCAGCATCCCGACGACCGAGAGCGGCAGCCGGCGTGCGGCCGCGCTGAACATCAGCAGCGGGATGGCCGTCACGATGCCCGACGACGCCAGTGCCAGGTCGTGCCAGGTCCCGTGGGTCCCAAAGCTGCCGGCCCCGGTCGCGCCGAGCCAGAGCAGGTAGCCGAGCGCGATCGGCGACAGGACGGCGGTCTCGACGGCGAGCCCCGCGATGGCGGGCACCGTGCGGCCGACCCGGTTCTTGATGAGCCCGTACATCCCGAAGCTGAACGCGAGCGTCAGGGCGATCCACGGCAGCCGGCCGTACCCCACCGTGATCACGACGACGGCGCCCGTGCCGCAGGCGAGCGCGACCCACTGGGCTGTGCGTAACCGCTCTCCGAGCACGAAGACCGCGAGCAGCACGGTGACGAGCGGGTTGATGAAGTACCCGAGGGCGGCGTCGACCACCTGGTCGGTGAGCACGCTGTAGACGTAGACCGTCCAGTTCACCGCGATGAGCGCCGCGGCGACCGAAAGCAGCCCGAGCGTGCGGGGCGTGGTGAACGCGGCCCGAAGCGGACCCCAGCCGCGTGTGACTCCCAGCAGCAGCAGGCAGAACCCGAGCGACCAGATGATGCGGTGACCGATGATCTCCACGGCCCCGGCGGGTGCGAGCAGCGGGAAGTACAGGGGCAGCACGCCCCACAGCAGGTAGGCGCCAGCGCCGAGCGCGAGGCCGCCGCGTGGGGCGGCGGGGGCGGGTCCGGGGACGACGTCGGCGGGGTGCGGCGGGGCGGGAGCGGTGCGTTCCGGAGTCGTCACCCGGTGAATCTAGCGTCCACGGGTTGAGGACATCGGGTGAGGTGACCCTCACCCGCCGTACACTTTTCACCGAGCCGTGCGCTCGCCCTGTGGCGCGCGCACAGCCCGTCAGGTACCCGATCTGGAAGGTCCTTCCGTCCCGTGAGCACCCGATCCCTGCGTGTCGCCGTCGTCGGCGCCGGCCCGGCCGGCATCTACGCCGCTGACATCCTGTCCAAGACGGACCTGGACGTCAGCATCGATCTCTTCGAGCGGCTGCCCGCGCCCTTCGGGCTCGTGCGCTACGGCGTGGCGCCCGACCACCCCCGGATCAAGCAGATCATCGTCGCGCTGCACAAGGTGCTCGAGCGCGGGGACATCCGCCTGCTCGCCAACGTGGAGTACGGCGTCGACCTCAAGCTCGAGGACCTGCGCCAGTTCTACGACGCCGTGATCTTCTCCACCGGTGCGATCCGGGACCACGCGCTGCCGATCCCCGGCATCGACCTGCCCGAGTCCTACGGTGCGGCCGACTTCGTGTCCTGGTACGACGGGCACCCCGACGTGCCGCGCACCTGGCCGCTCGAGGCCACCTCGGTCGCCGTCCTCGGCGCCGGCAACGTCGCCCTCGACGTGGCGCGCATGCTCGCCAAGCACGCCGACGACCTCCTGCCGACCGACATCCCGGCGAACGTGTACGAGCAGCTCAAGGCGTCCAAGATCACCGACGTCCACATGTTCGCGCGCCGCGGCCCGGCCCAGGTGAAGTTCTCCTCGCTCGAGCTGCGCGAGCTGGGCAAGGTGCCCGACGTCGACGTGGTCGTCTACCCCGAGGACTTCGAGTTCGACAAGGGGTCGATGGCGGCGATCCACTCGTCGAACACGACCAAGCAGGTCGTCAAGACCCTCACCGACTGGACCCTGAACGAGCCGGCCGACCAGACCGCCTCGCGGCGCATCCACCTGCACCTGCTGCACCGCCCGGCCGAGGTGCTCGGCCAGGACGGGCACGTCGTCGGCGTGCGCACCGAACGGACCGCGCTCAACGGCGACGGCACGGCGTCGGGCACGGGCGAGTTCCACGACTGGCCCGTCCAGGCCGTGTACCGCGCGGTCGGGTACTTCGGGTCCCCGCTGGTCGACATCCCGTTCGACGACCTGCGCGGCGTGATCCCCAACCGCGAGGGCCGCGTGATCGACGTCGACGGCGAGCGGGTCCCTGGGATCTACGCGACCGGCTGGATCAAGCGCGGCCCGATCGGCCTGATCGGGCACACCAAGTCCGACGCGTCCGAGACGATCCGCCACCTGGTCGAGGACGCGGCCGAGGCCGACGGCACCGCGATGCTCACCGCGACGGAGCCCGAGCCCAGCGCGGTGACCGACTTCCTGGCCGCCCGCGGCGTGCCCGTGGTCGAGTGGTCGGACTGGGAACTGCTCGACGCGTACGAGATGGCGCTCGGGGCCGCCGTCGGGCGCGAGCGGATCAAGGTCGTCCCGCGCGACGAGATGACGGCGATCGCCCTGGGGCGCGCCGAGACCACCCCCGGCTCCTGACCGGCGCGACCTGCGGGGCGCGGGGAACGTCGCGCCCCGCGCAAGCGTTGTCCCGAGCAGAGCCCGGACGGGCTCTGCGCTCCGGGCTCACACACGTCCCGGGCGGCGTCGACGCCGGTCGCACGACGCACCGGCACACGAGGTGAGGACAGTCATGGGCCACCGGCACTACAACGGGCTCAAGACCGCTGCCCTGTTCGGCGTGATGTGGGCCGTCCTGCTCGGCATCTACGCGGTCGTGGGCGGCGGGAACCGGAGCCTGTTCCTCGTGTTCGCCGCGGTCGGCGTGCTGGGCACGATGTACGGCTACTGGAACTCCGACAAGATCGCGATCCGCGCGATGCGCGCGCGACCGGTCAGCGAGCTCGAGCAGCCCGCGATGTACCGGATCGTGCGGGAGCTGTCGACGTCGGCCCGACAGCCGATGCCGCGGCTGTTCGTGTCGCCGACGGCGGCCCCCAACGCGTTCGCCACGGGCCGTAACCCGCGCAACGCGGCGGTGTGCTGCACCGAGGGGATCCTGCAGCTGCTCGACGAGCGCGAGCTGCGCGGGGTCCTGGGACACGAGCTCATGCACGTCTACAACCGCGACATCCTCACGTCGTCGGTGGCCGCGGCCGTCGCCGGGCTGATCACGTCCTTCGCGCAGTTCCTGCTCTTCTTCGGCGGGGGAGACCGCCGGGACGGGGGCAACCCGCTCGCCGCCATCGCGCTCGCGATCCTGTCGCCGTTCGCCGCGATGATGATCCAGATGGCGATCAGCCGCACGCGCGAGTACGACGCCGACGAGGACGGCTCCCGGTTGACCGGCGACCCGCTCGCGCTGGCCTCGGCGCTGCGCAAGCTCGAGACCGGCACGCAGCGGGCCCCGCTGCCCCAGGACCGCGATCTCGTCGACGTCTCGCACCTGATGATCGCCAACCCGTTCGCCGGTGGCGGGGTCGGGAAGCTGTTCGCGACCCACCCGCCGATGAGCGAACGCATCGCGCGCCTGCAGAAGATGGCAGGGACGCCGCCGTACTGACCTGCGCCACGGTTGCGATCACGGGTGCTCAAGGCACCAGCGTCGCGCTCACCGGCTCAGGAGCCGCCGGCGGTTGTGGGCCGAATGCGTCGAGGAAGCGGTTACGGAAGGCGTCCATCGGCCAGACCGGAACGTCAGGACCGGGCCTCAGGCCGCCCTGCCAACCCCATGTGGTGATCTGGGTGAGCACCGCCGGATCGTGGGAGACGATCGCGATCGGCACGTCGTGGCCGGCGTCGGGACCGGAGACGATCGTTGCCGGTTGATGGTCGCCGAGCACGACGAGCACGAGATTGTCGTTGTGGAACGTCTCGACGAACGAGATGAGGGCGTTCAACGAGTACTCGATGGACTGCCCGTAGGCGGACCGCACCTGGCCCGGGTCCTGCCACACGGTGGCCGGTGACCGGCCTTGCTCCGGCATGCCGTCGAAGATCGACCCATCACCCAGCTGCCCCCAGTCGACCAGGCGGGGCGTCGGCGCCCACGGGGTGTGGCTGGACACGAGATCGATCTCGGCCATCACCGGAACGGGGTGCGCCTTCGCGAGCTCGAGGCGTTGGAGGGCCGCCAGGGTGTACTGGTCAGGCACCGGCGCATAGCTGAACTTCGGACCGGCGTAGCCGACGTTCAGGCTGTTGTAGAGCATGTCGTAGTGGTAGAACGACGTGCCCTGCGGCCAGTCGACGTCGTCCGCCGGCGCGACGCTGACCGTCCGCCAGCCGGCGCGCTTGAACGCCCCGCTCAGCGTGAGGCGGTCGCTCGAGACGAGGTTGTCGTAGCGCAGCTGGCTGTCGATCCACATGCCGGACTGCAGTGTGGAATGGGCCAGCCAGCTGATCCCGCCGAAGGTCGGTGAGGTCAGGTACGCGCTCTTGGCCGAGAATCCGGCTGCCGCGAGGCGGCGGGTGCCGGTGTCCAGCACGTCGTCGACCCGCTGCGAGAAGTCCGAGCCCTCGACCGCGACCCGGCCGTAGCTCTCGACGAACGCGACGACCACGTCCTTGCCGCGCAGGCCGGTCAGGAGATCGGCCCCGGCCCGGTGGCGATAGGCGTCGTCCGCGGCCGCTGTGGCGAAGGCCCGTTGATCCTGCAGCCCGGCGTACACCCGGCTCACCTTCTCGACGCTGAGCCGTGCCGCGCTGGTCGACGCGAGCGGTGCGCCCGACACCAGCTGAGCACCGGTCACGGCGGCGAGGGTCCACACCATCCCCAGTGCGGCTGCGGCACGGAGCGAGGCGGCGCGGTGTCGACCGAGGAACCCGGCCAGGCGCACGACGACGAGCGGCGCGCCGACCAGAACCACGCCGGCCACCACCGCGGCCCCGGCCGTGGCGAGGATCGCGCCGGTTCGGCCGATCGAGTCGCTCAGGACGCCCACCGCGGAGCCGAGGTAGCCCGCGTCGACCTGCGGGTTGAAGGGCCGGTTGAGCGCCACGAAGAAGGCCATGTCGAGAACCTTCAGCACGGCCAGCACGCCGAGCGTCGCGCCCGCCGCCAGCGCGACGACCCGCGCTGCCCGGGGAGGGAGCACGAGCACCGCCCCGACGAGGACAAGCGCCTCGAGCGGGAGACGCACGAAGGCACCGGGGGTCAGCCCGCCGACCTCGTTCGGACCGACCAGCGCGAACCAGAGGACAAGGCCGGCGAGGAGCGAGGTCGTCGCGGAGACGAGCGCGCGGAAACGTGACCGGTGGCCGGCCGCCCCTGGCTCGCCCGAGGACCGCTGCATCGTCACGGCCGCGGCCAGGACCTGTCGTGGCCCAGGGTGGTCGAAGCAGATCCGGCGGTCGGGGCCGCTTCTTCTCGGCTCACCGGTAGGAGCAGGCCGCGCTCACGGCGCCGACGGCGCCACAGCCACCCCACATCCCGGCCGAACGACTCCGCGATCAGGGCGAGCGACACGGCGAGCGTCAGCTGGGTCACGGCGCGTGGCAGAGCGTCCGGCACCGCGGCCGCCAGGATGACGCCCGTGCTGGCCGCGACGACCTTGCGCCAGTAGCGCGGCGGCAGGGGCCGGCGCATCCAGGGCAGCAGCCAGCCCGCCAGGAGGAACAGGTAGCGAGCCGCTCCGATCGCGAGCACCCACGCGCCGGCCGAGCGCGCGACGTACACGCTCAGGACGAGGATCAGGAAGGCGTCGGCCTCCCCGTCGAAGAGCGCACCTAGCGCCGACTCCGTCTTCGTGCGCCGCGCGACCCGACCGTCGACCGCGTCCAGGGCGAGCGCCACGACCGTGAGCGCGACCAGCGTCGCCACCGTTCCGGGCCGCTCAGGGGAGTCGACGGTCAGCGCTGCGACGCCGCCGGCGAGGGTCGCCCGGGCGAGGGTCACCCAGTCGGCCGGGCCCAGCCGGTCGCAGTGGTAGTGGGCCAGGCCACGAGCCAGGAGCGCATTCGTGATCACCCCACAGCTGACGCCGACGACCCACGCCGTGGTGCTCAGGCCGACCGACCAGGCCAGGACGGCCAGGAGGAGCAGCTGGGCGACGAGCCCGCTCGTCGGGCCGTGGGCAACGGTTCGCATCGCGCCTCCGCATCTGTGGTCAGACACCCCTAGTACGCGCAGCGCGGTGGTTCGGTTCATCGCTGACGCGGGCTGAACCGGTTGCGCCGTTCGTCCGTGTCGGTGGGTACGCGGGTTGGCGATTACGAGCCGACCGGAAAGGGGAGGGCGGGATCGACAGCTGCGTCCCGGTGGACCGACCATGAAGCAGGACGAGCGCAGGCCGTTCGACCGGGCCCTGCAGCGCGCCCGAGAGACGGCGTACGCCCCCGGCGAGTTCGTCGGGCAGGAGAGCTTCATGAGCGCGGGCGAGATCCGGGTCCTCGCCGCACGGGCCGGCATCTCGCCCGGTGTCAGCGTGCTGGACCTGTGCTGCGGGGTGGCCGGACCCGGACGACTGCTCACGGCGGAGCTGGGCTGCGACTACCGGGGGCTGGATTCCAGCTCCGGTGCCATCGCGATCGCACGCGAGCGCGCCGGCGACCTTCCCTGTCGCTTCCAGGTCGCGCAAATCCCCCCGATCCCCTCCGAGCCGGTCGACGTGGTGCTGCTGCTCGAGACCATGCTCGCCTTTCGGGACAAGGGTGAGCTGCTGCACGAGGTGGCGTCGGTGCTGAAGACCGGGGGTCGGTTCGCCTTCACCCTGGAAGAGGGCCTCCCCCTGACAGCGGCAGAGCGGGAGAGCATGCCCGACGCCGACACGGTGTGGCTCACCCCCTTGGCGGAGCTGCGCACGGGCCTGGAGACGGCCGGGCTCGTGGTCCGCTGGCACGACGACTGGAGCCGGTCGCACCGCAGCGGGGCGGACTGTCTGATCAACGCGTTCACGGCCGACGCCACGAGCATCGCGGGCCAGATCGGAGGTACGGCGCTGCAGGAGCTGCTGGTCGCCCACCGGCTCTGGAGCGGCTGGCTGCGCGATGGACGGGTCCGCAAGATCGCCATCGTGGCCGAGAAGGCAGCGCCCTGAGCGAGCCGGAGCGCCTGGCGACCGCCGCGGTGAAAGAAGGCAGGACTCGTGCCACCCGGATTGAACCGCGGGCACAGCACGTCCGTGTCGTGGGTACGCGGTGGGACGAGAAACGTGATGCCCCGTTCAGTTCGGGGCCTGAAGTAGGTGGGGCCGGTGTCGAGTGACGCTCGTGCATTCTGGCTGCGCGAACCCGGTGTGGGCGAGATCCGGACCGAGCCCTTGCGCGAGCCGGGCCCGGGCGACGTCCTGGTGCGGACCCTGCGTTCCGGGGTGAGCCGAGGCACCGAGACGCTGGTGTTCCGCGGCGGTGTCCCCGCGAGCCAGTACGCCGCGATGCGCGCCCCGTTCCAGGACGGCGACTTTCCGGGGCCCGTGAAGTACGGCTACCTCAGCGTCGGGGTGGTCGAGCAGGGACCGCCGCAGCTGCGCGGCCGCACCGTGTTCTGCCTCTATCCCCACCAGAGCGCCTATGTGGTGTCGGCCGGTGCCGTCGTCGTCGTGCCCGACGACGTGCCGCCCGCGCGCGCGGTGCTCGCCGGCACCGTGGAGACCGCCGTCAACGCCCTGTGGGACGCCGGTCCGCTCATCGGCGACCGGATCACGGTCGTCGGCGCCGGCATGGTCGGCTGCAGCGTCGCGCGGCTGCTCGCCCGGATCCCCGGCGTCGAGGTCACCCTCGTCGATGTCGACCCGACCCGGGCCGACGTCGCGACCGCCCTGGGTGCCGCCTTCGAGCTGCCTGCCGAGGCCACCGGTGGGCGCGACCTCGTGGTGCACACGAGCGCGACCTCCGCCGGACTTCAGCGGTCGCTCGACCTGCTTGCCCCGGAGGGCACGGTCCTCGACCTCAGCTGGTACGGCGATGCCGAGGTCCACCTGTGGCTCGGCGGGGCGTTCCATTCCGGGCGGCTCCGGATCCGTGCCAGCCAGGTCGGCGTGGTCGCCGCGGCTCGACGCGAGACACGCTCCACGGCCGACCGGTTGGCCCTCGCCCTCGACCTGCTGCGCGATCCCGCGTTCGACGCTCTGATCACGGGCGAATCACGATTCGACGAGCTCCCCGACGTGATGGCCCGGCTGGCCGACGGACGCCTGCGGGCGCTGTGCCACACCGTCAGCTACGGCGAGGGGTAGGCCCATGTTCAGCGTGACCGTCCGCGACCACATGATGATTGCTCACAGCCTGCGGGGTGAGGTGTTCGGTCCCGCGCAGCGGCTCCACGGTGCGACCTACGTCGTCGACGCGACGTTCCGCAGGGCGACTCTCGACGCGGACAACATCGTGATCGACATGGGGCTGGCGGCCGAGGAGCTGCGCGCCGTCGTCGGCGAGCTCAGCTACCGCAACCTCGACGACGAGCCAGCCCTCGCCGGCATGATCACCTCCACCGAGGCGCTGGCGCAGGTGATCGCCGACCGCCTCGCCGCGCGCGTGCACACCGGTGCCCTCGGCGAGGCCGCCCGGGGACTGGCCGCGCTCGCGGTGACGCTGCGCGAGTCGCACATCGCGTGGGCGAGCTACGAGCGGGCGCTGTGACCGCCGTTCACGTCGTCGTGCCGGACGCCATCGACGACCCGCTGCGGCCGAGCGGCGGCAACGTCTACGACCGGCGGGTCTGCCGGGGGCTTGCCGCCCTCGGCTGGTCCGTGCACGAGAAGGCTGTGCCGGGTGCGTGGCCCCGGGCGGACCTCGCCGCGCGCAGGGAGCTCAGCCGCGCGATCGCGGACCTGCCTGATGGCGCCGTCGTCCTTGTCGACGGCCTGATCGCCTCGAGCGTCCCCGACGTGCTGGTTCCCGAAGCAGCACGTCTTCGACTCGTCGTCCTCGTGCACCTGCCCCTGGGCGACGGAGCGCTCGGCGACGAGGCGACCGGCGTCCGTACCCGGGAGCAGCGGGTGCTCGCGGCCGCCGCAGCGGTCGTCACGACCAGCACGTGGACCCGGCGCTGGCTGCTCGACCGCTACGCGCTCTCGCCCGCACGGGTCCACGTCGCCGAGCCCGGGGTCGACGCTGCCGACCTCGCCCCGGGGACCGCCGCCGGCGGGGAGCTGCTCTGCGTCGCTGCCGTCACGCCGGGCAAGGGGCACGACGTGCTGCTCGACGCCCTCGCCGAGATCGTCGACCTGTCGTGGCGCTGCGTCTGCGTGGGCGCCCTGACCCGCGACCCGGTCTTCGTCGACCACCTCGGTCACCAGGCGCGGGCTCTGGGGATCAGCGACCGGGTGCTCTTTGCCGGCCCACGCACGGGCGTCGGTCTCGACGGCTCCTACGCCGCCGCGGACGCGCTCGTGCTGGCCTCGCGCGCCGAGACGTACGGCATGGTGGTCACCGAGGCGCTCGCCCGCGGGATCCCGGTCGTTGCGTCGGACGTGGGCGGGTTGCCGGCAACGCTCGGTCGCGATGAGGGCGGGTGCCGTCCCGGACTGCTCGTGCCGCCCGGAGATCCCGAGGCCCTCGCCGGCGCGCTGCGCGGCTGGCTCGGCGACCCCGGCCTGCGCCGGCGCCTGCGGGACGTGGCACGCGTTCGTCGCGGAACGCTTTCCGGCTGGTCGGCCACCGCCCTCGGGGTTTCCCGTGTCCTGGCTCAGGTCGCGGCATGAGGGCCGAGCCGGTCACTGTGAGCAACGGGTGGCTGCAGCTGCGCGAGGCCGCCGATGGCGCGGCGCGCTCCGCCGACCTCGTCGACGAGCTGCGGCGGTTTCTACCGACGGGCGGTCGGGCGCTCATCAGCGACCTCGGCTCCGGGAGCGGGTCGATGGTCCGCTGGCTCGCGCCGCGGCTGACCGGGACCCAGCGCTGGGTCCTGTACGACCGAGATGCCGAGCTGCTCCGCCACGCGTCGGCCACCATGCCCCCGCAGGCCCGGGACGGAGCCGTCGTCACTGTCGAGACTCAGGTGCGCGACATCACCTGGCTGGATCCCCGCGAGCTGGCTGGCTCGTCCCTGATCACGGCGTCGGCACTGCTCGACATGATGTCCGCGGACGAGCTCGGGCGCCTCGTGGCGACCTGCGCGCGCGCGGGATGCCCCGTACTGATCGCCCTCTCCGTGATCGGTCGCGTCGAGCTCACACCGACCGATCCGTTCGACGCGCAGCTTGCCGACGCGTTCAACGCCCATCAGCGTCGTACGACCGGGGGGCGGCGCCTGCTCGGCCCGGACGCGGTCGGGGTGGCAGCTGACGCCTTCACCCGGCTCGGCCGGGAGGTCCTGGTGCGGCCGAGCCCCTGGCAGCTCGGTCCCGACGACGCTGCCCTGACCACCGAGTGGCTCCGAGGCTGGGTGGCGGCTGCGATCGAGCAGCGGCCCGAGCTGACCGTCGCGGCTGCCGGCTATGCGCGCCGCCGCGCCGCCGAGGTGACCGCTGGCCGGTTGCGGGCCACGGTGCACCACCACGATCTGCTGGTCCGGCCGCGATGAGCCACGGCGGTGCCCCTCAGGGGAGCCGGGCCCGATGGGGCTGGGTGCGCCCGGTGGGCGGCGCCGGGATTCTCGCCGTGCTGGTGTGGCGGCTCGGCGCCGGGCCGTTCGTGGACGCCCTCCGCAGGATCGACGGGTGGTCGCTCGCGGCGGCCGTGGGCATCGCGGCGCTCACCACCGTGTGCTGCGCCTGGCGGTGGAGCCTGGTTGCCCGCGGCCTCGGGGTCGCGGTGCCGATGCGTGCCGCGGTCCCGGCGTACTACCGCTCGCAGTTCCTCAACACGACCCTGCCCGGCGGCGTCGTGGGCGATGTGCATCGCGCCGTTCGCCACGGTCGCGACGTGGGCGACCGGAGCCGGGGTCTGCGGGCGGTCGCGTGGGAACGCTCGGCCGGTCAGGTCGTGCTGATCGTGCTCGCGATGACGGTGCTGCTCGTGCTGCCGTCGCCGGTGCGATCGTCCATGCCGGCCGCTGCCGCTGCGATCGTGGTCGGGGCAGTGGGCGTCGTCCTCCTGGGGCGCGCCCTGCCCCGGCGGGAGGCGTCCTGGTGGCGGAGCGTGGCGCGCGCGGCGACCGCCGACGTCCGCGCCGGGCTCCTGGCGCGGCGCGCCTGGCCCCTCATCGTGCTCGCCTCGGTCGTGGCGGTGGCCGGCCACGTCGCCACCTTCGTGATCGCGGCGCGGACCGCCGGATCGACCGCGACCCCGGCCCGGATGCTGCCCCTGGCTCTCCTTGTGCTCCTGGCGATGGGGATCCCCCTGAACATCGCCGGCTGGGGACCACGGGAGGGCGCCGCCGCCTGGGTGTTCGCCGCGGCGGGGCTGGGTGCGGACCTGGGCGTCGCGACCGCGGTGGTGTACGGCGTCCTGGTCTTCGTGGCCAGTCTGCCCGGCGCCGTCGTGCTCGTCGCGGCATGGTTCACGACGGACGGCTCGGCTGGGGTTGTGGACCTGCGGCTCCCGTCGGGGGAGCCGTCCCTCGCCAGAAGGAAGGGTGGCGCCGGTGGCTGATCGTCCGTACACCCTGTTGAGCTGCGCGACCTCGATCGACGGCTATCTCGACAGCGCTACCGAGGAGCACCTGCTGCTCTCCAACGCCGCCGACCTGGACCGCGTGGACGCGGTGCGCGCCGCCAGCGACGCGATCCTCGTGGGGGCCACCACCATCCGGAACGACAACCCGCGGTTGCTCGTGCGCACGAAGGCGCGACGGGACGAGCGGGTCGCCCGCGGTTTCGGGCCGTCGCCGATCAAGGTGACCGTGACCCGGCGGGCCGAGCTTGACCCGTGTGCGCACTTCTTCGCGACGGGTGACGCCGAGAAGCTCGTCTACTGCGCGAGCGCGGTGGTGGCGCAGGCCCGCGGTCGGCTCGGGCGCGTGGCGACCGTCGTCGACGCCGGGCCCGCGGTCGACATGCAGTGGATCAGCGAGGACCTCCATGCCCGGGGAGTGCAGCGGCTCATGGTCGAGGGTGGCGGAACGGTGCATACGCAGTTCCTCGCGGCCGACCTGGCCGACGAGCTGCACCTCGTCGTCGCACCCTTCTTCGTCGGGGACTCGCGCGCCCCGCGGTTCGTGAGCGACGGACGGTTCCCCTGGAACCCGGATCGGCGCGCCACTGTCGCCGAGGTGCGCCGGATCGGGGATGTCGTGCTTCTTCGGTATGCGCTCTCGGCGCGATTCCGACTGAACTGACCGAGGAGATCGAATGCTGCGACCTGTGCCCACCGCGACGATTCGCGCCCAGCTGGCCGTGCCCTTGAGGTTCGCCGACGGATATGCCACCACCGCGCGCCTGTTCACCTTCGACGGACTCGCGGACGGCCTGGAACACCTGGCCTTCGGGCTCGGCGACCGCTCCGGTCCCGCGACTGACGCCTCGATCTCCTGGCCGCCGCCGCTGGTGCGGCCCCACAGCGAGTGCCTCACCGGTGACGTCTTCGGCAGCCAGCGGTGCGACTGCGGCCCGCAGATGCGCGAGGCCGTCGAGCGCATCACCGACGCCGGCGGATACCTGCTGTACCTGCGGCAGGAGGGGCGAGGCATCGGCCTGTACTCGAAGCTCGACGCCTACGTGCTGCAGGACGCGGGCCTGGACACCTACGAGGCCAACGTCGCGCTCGGCTTCGCGGAGGACGAGCGTGACTACACCGCCGCGGCGCAGATGCTCCGAGCGCTCGGCCTGGCTCGGATCGCCCTGCTCAGCAACAACCCCGACAAGGCCGAGCAGCTCGGCAGGCTCGGTGTGACCGTGACCGAGCGCGTTCCGACCGCTCGGCACCTGTCCGCGACGAACGCTCGCTACCTTGAGACGAAGGCCGTACGAGGGGCCCATACCCTCGATATCTGGCCCGCCGGACACCGGCTCGACCGTCCGACTGCCGTCGTGCCGGGCGAGGGTCACCCCGGGTGACGACGGGTCACGCAGGAACCAGCATGGCCAGCTCGGCCTCGTCGACAACGGTCACGATCGGAGGCTCCAGGCCTGCCGAACGGTCGAGGAGTCGGGCCCTGACCGCGGTGAGCAGGTCGCCCGCGGCGGCAGCCGCGTCGAAGGCCTGCTGCAGCATCCTGGCGCCGTCGACGGCGAGAACCCGGATCGCACCGGTCTCGTAGATCGCCGGGTGGGTTCCGCTGATCGTGACGAACCCCCGCGGGTAGGGCACCGCCTGAGCAGAGGTGCCGCCGAAGAGAACGCGCGGGCGCCCGTCTTCGACGTCGTGCACCTGGATGTTCCAGATGTAGACGGCCTGCGCGTCCCGGGCGACCCGGACGTGTCGGGGAGCGGTGGCCTCGAGCTCATCCGCCAGGTCGAAGACTGCGGTGCCAGTCATGAGGGCTCCTCTGATCGGTGGCCTCCCCGTGGGGGCCTGCCGCCATGAAAGCCAAGGGTGATGAACCGGCAACGGGATTCTGCCGCCCGCATCATGGCGGCCTCATGAACAGTCAGAGCGACCGAAGAGTCGCCGAAGGGACCCGACGAGTCTCAGCGGTGCGGCGACCGTGGCCCGGCCCACGGTCGGGTCGCCAACGCGGCCACCGCGCGCAGGAACGGCGCGGGCGGCAGGGTCAGGATGGTGGCGAGCTCCTGCGCCCGGGTGGTGCGTTCGTCGAGGAAGGCCAGGACGCGGTCACCCGGGTTGGCCACGAAGAGTCGGGTGAACGCCGTGATGACGTGCGTCGGTTCCCGGCGGATCGCCTCGAGCAGGACCGCGTCCAGCGCGCGGTGCCGAGCCCGTGAGCGGGGGACGTCGAAGGGGTGGCCGTGGGTGGCCAGGGATCGGGCCAGGGCGGCGCTGTGGCGCTGGATCCGGGCGAACCCGTAGCCCGTGCTCGCCTTGACCATTCCTGCGGGGGTGCCGATGAGCACGACGCGTCGGCCCGGGCGGGGTGGTCGGGCGGTGACCAGCGGGATCGTGCCGCGCTCGGTGGCAAGGACCCGGTGGTTCCCGACCCGCAGCACCTCGCGCAGATAGGCGTCCAGGGCGGTCTGACCGATGCCCGAAGCGTCCCCGACGGCGGCGGTGAAACGGGCATGCTCGACCAGCGCCACGAACGGCGTGGACGGGAGTACGTAGACGAACGCGAGGTCGCGGCCCTGGCGGGTGCGAAAGTCCATCAGGGTGGGGGCCGCCGGGTCGAAGGTGTCGACGTCGGTCTCGATGCGCCGTCCCGTGAACACCAGCGAGTGTCCCGGCCGTGCTGCCCGGGTGGGCGGGGGAGCCCCGGGGACGCTGGGGTCGCGGATGCCGACGCTGTCGAAGACCCAGTCGGCTCGCACCGCGTGGCCGTCGACGACGACGCTCGCATGGTCCGGACCGTCGTGGATCTCGGTCACCCGACCGGAGACCCGCGCGAACCGCGGCGCGCCGAGCAGCGCGGCATCGGCCGCGCGGTCGAGGTCTCGGCCCGCGACCGCCCGGTAGCGGAACCGGTCCAGCTCGACCAGGTGGGCGCCACCGTCGGAGCGCACCCAGAACCGATCGAACGCCCGAGCGCTCGCTGCATCCGCCATCGCGTCGGAGTCGGACCAGTAGGCCCACGCCCGATCCGCCAGCGGTCGGGAGCCGTCCTCGACGACGACGACCGCACGGTGCCTGAAGCCGCTGCCGGCGAGGTGCACGGCCAGGGCGAGCCCGGCCGCGCCGCCTCCGACGATCAGGGCATCGCACCGGTCCGGCAGGGCCGCCGGTCGATCGGTTGCCGGACCCATGAGCTCTCGATTCGCGATTCGTCGATCGCCGCCGGTGCTACGAATTCGGGCCCCTGCCCGCACCGGCGATCCTGCCGTCGTGCGCGTCCCGTCCGGCATCCTTCAGGGGTGCCTCAGCCGGCGCAAGTCGCCGACCTCAACCGACGTCGCGGTGGCCAAACGCCCCCGGTCACCGGCCCCAAGGTCCCGCCCCAGAGCCGACCCCCGCTCCGGGGTGCGCGTCGACCTAGGACCTTGGGGGTACGGTGGCCGCGCAGCCTGCGATGCACGGGTGGATCGGCCCTCACGGGACCCGGGGTCGTGCCTAGTCTCATCACCGTGATTCTCGTACGCCACGCCTATGCGGGCCGCAAGTCAGACTGGGACCGCGACGACGACCTGCGACCGCTCACGGCGCGAGGCCCGCACCAAGCCGCAGCGCTGATCGAATCCCTGGTCGACGACGACATCGGGGTCGTGTGGTCGAGCCCGGCGCTGCGATGCCGACAGACGGTCGAGCCACTGGCAGCCGCCCGGAGCGTGCCGGTCCAGGACACCCCGCTGCTCGCCAAGGACGCGTCGGTCGACGCGCTGCTCGACTGGATCCTGTCCAACGAGAGCGCCCCGTGGGCGCTGTGCACCCACGGCGAGGTGCTGCACGCGCTGCTCGACGCCGCGCGAACCTCCGGGCTGGTGACCGTGCCTGCGCGCGCCACGGAGAAGGGCGCCGCGTGGCGCGTCCGACGGCACCAGGACGGCGCCACGGCGCTCGAGTACGTGCCGCCGCTGACGCTCGGCGGGCGAAGCTAAAGTGTGCGCACATGGGCGCACATCGGCAGATCAACGCCAAGCTCGAGGCACCCGAGATCGTGCCGGTTCCCGATCTCGCCACGCTGCGCGGCGTGGCCTCTGCGGACGCGAGCGAGGACCACTCGCTGGAGGCTGTGCACTGGGACACCGCTGACCTGCGCCTGGCCCGGGCGCGCATCACGTTGCGCCGCCGGACCGGGGGCGCCAGCCAGGGCTGGCAGCTCAAGGTGCCGGTCTCGGCAGACGAGTGGATCGACCTTCGCGCCCCGCTGGGCACCGACGACGCCGTCGTCCCGGCCGAGCTTCTCGCCGCGATCGCCGCGCGGGTGCGCGAGGCGACGATCGAGCCGGTGGTGGTGCTGCGCACCGCGCGCAAGGTGCACGCGTTGCGCGATGCGCACGGACGGGTCCTGCTCACGGTGGCCGACGACGCGGTCACGGCCGTCGCCCCAGGACCGGGCGGCGCCAGGGTTGACGCCTGGCGGGAGTGGGAGGTCGAGCTCGGCCACGGTGATCAGGACCTGCTCGCCCGCGCCTTGGGTCGGCTCCGCGCCGGCGGCGGAACCGCGCCGGCGTGGACGTCGAAGCTCACCCGTGCGCTGGGTGAGCAGCTGGTCGCCGCAGCCTCCGAGGATCCCGACGGCGATCCCCTCGACCCGCGCTTCGCCGGCGCGGTGCTGAGGGACCACCTGCGTTCGAAGCGTGACCTGCTGCTTGCGCGTGATCCGCGGGTGCGGCGCAACCAACCCGGCGCCGCGCACCAGATGCGCGCGGCCACCGGCGCGCTGCGCGCCGCGCTGGCCACGTTTCGGCCCTTGCTCGTGCGCGAGCCCAGCGAGCTCGTGCGTGTCGAGCTCGGCTGGCTGGCCGGGCTGCTCGGCGCGGACCGTGATGCTCAGCTGGCCCGAGAGCAGCTTGCCGAGCTCGTTGCCCAGGAGGCGTCCGACCTCGTCCTGGGCCCGGTGGTCCAGCGGCTGAGCACCGACCTCGCTGCGGACTGCTCCGACGCCCACCGGCGGGTGCTCGAGGCGCTCGACTCCGGCCGCTACTTCCAGCTCCTGGACGCCCTCGACGAGCTCGTGATGGCTCCGCAGCTGACGAAGGCCGCGGCCAAACCGGCCGATCGTGTCCTGCCCGCGCTGGTCCGCCGCGACTGGGTCCGTCTCGTGGCGGCGTACGACGCGGCGTCGTCGGCGCTGCCCGGTGCCCGCCGTGACGCCCTCCTGGGCGAGGCAGCCAAGGCGTGCACCAGGGTCCGCTGCGCGGCCGACGTCGCTGCGCCCGTCGTCGGCGGGCCGGCCGTCAAGCTTGCCCGCGCGGCCAAAGAGCTCCAGACGCTGCTCGCCCACCGCGAGGACCTCGTCATGCTCGGTGCGGTGCTGCGCGGCGTGGCGGTGGATGCCGCGCAGGCCGGTGAGAACTCGTTCACCTACGGCCGGCTGCATGCCCTTGCGCAGGCACGGGCGGCCTCCGTCGACGAGCGACTGCCTGCGGCGTGGGACAAGGTCAGCGCCCCCCGCCGCCACCGCTGGATGCGCTGACGCCGGTCGACCCGCTCGTCTGGCAGCCCGCCCACCGGACCCAGCTCAACCGAGGAACAGGCCGTGGAACGCGTCGCGTGAGCTGCGTTCCACCGGGCCGCGGCTCGTGAGTCGGCTCTCACCGACGGGATCGGCGTGGTCGACGAGCAGGGGGGACCCGTGCGGGGGGATCTCCTCGATGCGGGCCTGCGCGCTCTGCAGGCCGTCGCGCAGGATCTGGTCGAGCGCGACCTGGATCGCGTCGTCGGGGTTGGTGCCGTCGGCCTCGATCGTGAACTGGACGAGGTAGTGCTGGTGCGCCTTCCGTGAATGCTGGGCCTTTGCACTCATGGGGGTCCTCCATTGTCTTCCGCGCGAGAATCGGTGTGATTGGTAGGGGCCAGGACGCACCCGGACCGGGGTTCTCCCAGTAAACAGCCGTCGCGCCCTAGCGAGGTCAACGGGAGATGTACCTCAGGTATCGGTCCGGTGAATGGCCCCGTCGCGACCTCAGGGGTGGCCGATCGCCCGGGTCGCGGTCCAGGCCGCCGGCGTGATGTGCGCGATCACGTAGGCGGGCTGGCCGTGACGGTCGTTGACGACGGCGGCGCGCACGTTGGCGCAGACCGTGCTGCCGTCGGCGTGCAGGTACCGCTTCGCGACGAGGTGCGCGGTCGCGTCCCCGGTGCGCAGGTCGGCGAGGTTGTCCGCGTCGTGGCCCCGGTCTTCGGGGTGGGTGAGGGCCGCGACGGTGACGCCCACCAGGTCCGGCACGTCCCGGCCGACCAGGTCGGCGAACGCGGCGTTCACGCTCAGGATCGCTCCGTCCAACCCGGTCAGCGTCATGCCGGTGGGGGCGTCGTCGAACGCGTGGCGGAACTTGGCCTCGTTGTCGGCCAGGGCGTCGGTGGCATCCGTGGTGGCGGTGACGTCCCGGCAGACGGACATGACCTCGACGACGGTCCCGAGGTCGTCGCGCAGGGCCTTGGTCGTGGTGTCCAGCCAGAGCCAGCTGCCGTCCCGGTGGCGCACGCGGTGGGTGGCGCGTCCGTCGTGCTCGCAGGCAGCTGTGAGGGAGGTGATGTGCGCTGCGGCGTCGGGGTGCAGGTGGTCGAGGACGTTCGTGCCGAGAAGCTGCTGGGGGGTCCAGCCGACGATCGTCTGGCTCGTGGACGACGCATAGGTGATGGTGCGGTCCGTGCCGGTGACCAGGACGAGCTCGTCTGCGGCGCCGAAGGGCACGGGCGGCTGGGCGGTCACGTCGAACATCACGGCCGGTCGCGTCGAGCTCAGCGTGCGGGTCAGCCGCTCGGACGGCGGCTCGGGCATCCCGAAGTACCAGCCCTGTGCGCTGTCGCAGCCCATCGCGACGAGCTGCTGGGCCTGGTCGGCGTCCTCGATCCCCTCGGCGCACACGCGCAGCCCCAGGGTGTGCGCGGTCTCGATCACCAGGCGCACCAGCACGGCGTCCTGCGCGGATCGGGCGACCTTCGCCACGAACGAGCGGTCGATCTTCACGATCGTCAGGGGCAGGGCGCGCAGCATCGTCAGCGAGGAGTGCCCCGTGCCGAAGTCGTCGAGGGCGATCTGCACCCCGCGGCGGCGTAGCTCGGCCAGGCGTGCGGTCGTCTCGGCCAGGTTGATGATCGCGGCCGTCTCGGTGACCTCGAGGCACAGCCGGCTCGCCGGCAGGCCTGAGTCGTCGAGCGCGTCCATGACGACCTCGACAAACCCTTGTTGGGCGAGCTGGACCGGGGAGACGTTCACCGCCACCGTGAGGTGCTGCTCGACGCCCGACGTGGACGTGGCGGCCTGGCGGCACGCGGCCCGCAGCACCCATTCGCCCAGGTCGAGGATCAGTCCGGTGGTCTCCGCCAGCGGGATGAACTGGTCGGGGGGGACGTTGCCGAGGACGGGGTCGTTCCACCGAGCGAGGGCCTCGACCCCGGTGACCCGACCCGAGGGGAGCTCGACGACCGGCTGGTAGTGCACCGTCAGCCCGCCGGTCTCGATCGCGAGGCGCAGGGCGCGTTCCATCCGCCGTCGGGCCTGGGTGGTCTCGGTCGCCTCCAGCCCGGTGCGCATCTCGGGGCGGTACTGCTCAGCCCGGCCCCGGCCGTGCTCCTTCGCGCGGTACATCGCGATGTCGGCCTGCTTGAGCAGCACGTCCAGAGAGGTCACCAGCACGGCGGGTTGCACCCCGCTGGAGTGGGCGACCCCGACGCTCGCGCCGATCGCCACGACCTGCTCCACGGCGATGCCCGAGCCGTTGGTGATCTCCACGACGAACGGGGCCGCGGCCTCCAGGACGAGCCGGGCGGCGAACGCCTCGCTCTGCGCCAACGTGAGCGGCGCGGCAGTCAGGATGGCGAACTCGTCGCCACCGAGCCGCACGACGACGTCGTCCTGGCGGGACGCGGCCTTGATCCGCTCGGCGAACTGGGCCAGGACCTGGTCGCCGGCGCCGTGCCCGAACTGGTCGTTGACGTCCTTGAACCGGTCGAGGTCGAGGTAGAACAGCACGGCGTGCCACACCTGGTCACCGGGGTCACGCGACTGGCCGACGACCCGGATCTGCTCCATCAGGTACCGACGGTTGGGGAGTCCCGTGAGCGGGTCGTGCCACGACTGGTAGGCGTACTGGCGGGCCAACCGTTCGAAGATCGTCGACACGTGCGCCACGCCGACGGACCCGTCCGGCCAGGTCACGACCACTGCGTTCGCGCCGGTGCCAGGAGCTCGCCGAGAGATGACCGCCGACGCGGCGTCCTCCACGGTGGCGTCGTGCGCCAGGACCAGCGTGGGGGTGGTGATCATCGCCAGGATCGGCTTGCGGGCATGGAGCAGCCGCCCGTACCCCAACCGGCCGGTGATCGCCGCCTCGAACCAGGACCGGTCCACGAGTGCCGGGCCACCCGCGCTCTGGACCACGACGCAGTGCAGGCCCGGATCGGAGCGGAACAGCTCGTCCACCCGGGCGGCGTTGACCTCGGCCGGGACCAGGACGACCGGCACCGCGATCTCGCCGAGCAGTCCGGCGACACTCTCGCGGGCGACGTCTTGCGCCCACCCCGATCCGCTGGCCGGCAGTGCTGGCGGGGTCGTGCGATCGAGCGCCTGTGAGGTCACGCACTCATGTTCGACACGCGAACAGCACTACTGAGAATCCCGCGCCCGAGATCAGATGAACACCAGATGAACCCTCAGCTCATCCCGGCCACGAAGCGCTCGGCGCGGCCGCGACCCTGCTCCTTGGCTCGGCGGAGCGCGACGTCCGCCTGCTTGAGGATCAGGCCGAAGGTGCCGGTGAGCCCGCCCGGTTCCGCGCTCTCCGCGTGGGCGAACCCGACGCTCGCGCTGACGGTCACGCACCGCTCGGTCAGGCCGCCGAGGCCGTCGTCGACCTCGACGACGACGGGGCCGGCAGCCTCCTCAACCAGGCGCGCGGCGAAGCTCCTGCTCTCGTCGAAGGTGAGCGGAGCGGCGGTCAGCACCGCGAACTCATCGCCGCCGAGCCGCACCACGAGGTCATCTCGGCGCGACACGGCGCGCATCCGTGCCGCGATCTGCACGAGCGCCTCGTCGCCCGCCGCGTGGCCGAACGCGTCATTGACGGACTTGAACCGATCGATGTCGAGCCGGAAGAGCACCGCCTGCCAGGGGCCTTCGGCGTCCGGTCGGGCCTCGAGGGCACTGAGCTGCTCGCGCAGGTAGCCACGGTTGGGGAGCCGCGTGAGCGGGTCGTGCCACGACTGGTAGGCGTACTGGCGGGCCAGCCGCTCGAAGATCGTCGAGATCAGGGCGACCTTCAGGACGCCGTTCGGCCACGACACGACCGTCGCCAAGGCGGCGCGCCCGGCGGTGCGCCCGGAGATGACAGCGGAGGCGGCGCCTTCGATGGTGCAGTCGTACGCGAGCACGACGGTCTCGGGGGACGCGAGCGCGAGAACGGGCTTACGGGCGTGCAGCAGGCGCCCGTAGCCCAAGCGGCCCGTGATCACGGATTCGAACCACGATCGATCCAGCAGGACCGGCCCGGCCGGACCCTGCACGATCACATGGTGAAGCTGCGGATCGGCGCGGAAGAGCTCGTCCACCACGGCGGTCGTCGTGCTGGCCGGCACCTGGACCGCCGTCCCGGCGATGTCGCCCAGCAGGGTGACGGGATTCTCGCTCGCATAGTCACGCACCCACCGCAGGACACCTGTCCCCGGCGACGCGAGCAGTCTCATCTTGGGTACGACTCCAGTGGTCACACCTTTCATTCTCAGGCGCTCGCGGACAACGCTGGGGGTCACGCGCCGGTGACCTGAGTGAACGCGACATGAAGTCTCGGGTGCAGGTCGGGGGAAGGCCGACGCAGGCATCGATGCGTGTGATCAATGCCGCTGACGACCGGGCGACTCTTGGGTCGCTGTTGTTCGGCAGGACACGACCTGTCCACATGATGGTCAAGCGTTCTTGGTGTGATCTTTGTGATCGCAAGACCCACCGAGAGGATCCACCATCGCCGCCCCGAAGCTGTTGACACCCGGCCCCCTGACGACCAGCGACGTGACCCGTCAGGCCATGCTGGTCGACTGGGGTTCGTGGGATCCCGAGTTCGCCGCCGTCACCCGCGAGGTCTGCGACCGGCTGGTCGAGATCGCCAGCCCCCGCCGCAACGACCTGCGCTGCGTCCCGCTCCAGGGCAGCGGCACGTTCGCGGTCGAGGCCGCGGTCCGCACCCTCGTGCGGCCCGGCGGCAGCATCATCGTCCTGGTCAATGGCGCCTACGGCCGGCGCCTCGCCGAGATCTGCCGCCGCAGCGGCCGGCGCCCGATCGTGCACGAGACCGCCGAGGACGTCGCTCCCGACCCGGCCGACGTCGCCGCGCTCCTCCAGTCCCACCCCGACGCGACCCACGTCGCCGTCATCCACTGCGAGACGAGCACCGGTCTGCTCAACCCGATCGGGGCGATCGCCGACGTCGTCGCCATGGCCGGTCGCCGCCTGATCGTGGATGCGATGAGCTCGTTCGGGGTGCTGCCGGTGCACGCCGACCACCCCGCGATCGACGCCATCGTGGCCGCCTCCGGCAAGGGCCTCGAGGGCGTCCCGGGCATGGGGTTCGTCTTCGTGCCCGAGTCCGTGCTGCTCGCGTGCGCCGGACGGTGCGACTCCCTGGCGATGGACCTCAGTGACCAGTACTCGTACCTGCGGCGCACCGGCCAGTGGCGGTTCACCCCGCCGACGCACGTCGTCGCCGCGCTGCGATCGGCTCTCGTGCAGTACGCGGCGGAAGGGGGCATCGCCGCGCGACGCCAGCGCTACCAGGCCAACGGTGACGTGCTCCTCGGCGAGATGACCGCCCTCGGCTTCCGGTCCTTCCTTCCCGCTGCGCTCCAGGCCCCGATCATCTACACGTTCCATGCCCCCCGCGACGCGCGCTGGCACTTCCCGGACCTCTACCGCGAGGTCAAGAACCGGGGCTTCATCCTGTATCCCGGCAAGCTCACCCAGGCCGAGACGTTCCGCGTCGGCTGCATCGGCGCCGTGGACACCGAGGACCTGTTGTCCGCGGTCACCGCGATCGCGCAGTCCCTGGAGGCTCTCGGCGTCGCCGAGATCTGACCCGGACCGGGCGCCCACGCGGCCCCACCACCACCCCCTCTCATCGCTCGAGCACCACAACCGCAGGAGCACCCCCATGACCTTTGAAATCGCGGTCCTCGACATGGCCGGAACCACCGTGGCCGACGACGGGCTGGTCGAGAAGGCCTTCTCCGACGCCATCGGGCACCTGGGCGTCCACGCCGGGGACGACCGGTACGCGACGATGCTCGACTACGTCCGGACCACCATGGGCGAGTCGAAGATCGCCGTCTTCCGCGCCCTGCTCGGCGAGGAGGCGCTCGCCCAGCAGGCGAACGCCGCCTTCGAGCAGGCGTACAGCGACCTCATCGACGACGGCCTGTGCGCAGCGCTGCCCGGCGCCGCGGAGGCCATCGACCGCCTGCGCACCGGCGGCATCAAGGTGGCGCTGACCACAGGGTTCTCTCGCGTCACCCTGTCCCGGATCCTGCGGGCCCTCGACTGGGAGTCGGTCGCCGACGTGACGCTCTGCCCGGCCGACGCCGGCCGCGGTCGCCCCTTCCCGGACCTCGCGCTCGCGGCCCTGCTGGCCCTCGAGGGGACCGAGGTGCGCGGCCTCGTCACCGCCGGCGACACCGCATACGACATGCGGATGGGCCGGGCGGCCGGAGCGGGTCTCGTCGCCGGGGTGCTCACCGGCGCGCACGAGTCCGACCAGCTGCTGCAGGCCGGCGCCGATCAGGTCCTCGAGTCGATCGCCTCGCTGCCCCTGCTCGTCCTGAACCACTGATGCCGTTCTCGAGCCAGCACCGCACCATCTCGTCCCGCTCCACACCGACCCCGTCCAAGGGAAACCCCGCCATGCGCTCGTCGACCACCCACGTCCTGACCCGTGCCGCCTACCTCGGCGCCGCGTTCGCGCTCGTCCTTCCCCTGGCTGCCTGCTCCGGCTCGAGCGCCGCCAGCGAGGGCGCGAACGGCGGCACTGCCTTCGCGGTCGACTCCGACACCCTCGTGTTCGGCGTCGTCCCCGACAGCGTGGACACCGCGACGAACTACCAGCCGCTGATGGACTACATCGCGGCCGAGACCGGCAAGACCGTGGAGTACCACGAGTCGACCGACTACGCAGCGCTGATCGAGGCGTCCGTCGCGGGCAAGCTCGACGTCGCGTCCTTCTCGGGGTTCACCTACGTCACCGCCAAGAACAACGGCGCCAAGATCACGCCGATCTCCTCGATCGTCACCGCCGAGGGCGGTGAGCCCGGCTACTTCTCCGAGGCGATCGTCCCCAAGGGCAGCCCGATCACCTCGATCGACGACTTCGCCGGCAAGAAGGTCTGCTTCGTCGACCCGTCGTCGACCTCCGGCTACCTCTTCCCGAGCTACAACCTCCTCGAGGCCGGCATCGACCCGACGACCGACATCACCCCGGTCTTCGCCGGCAAGCACGATGTCTCGGTGCAGAAGGTCGCCCTCGGCACGGAGTGCGAGGCGGGCTTCGCGGAGGACTCCGAGGTCGCCAAGTCCGACGGGGTGACCTCGATCCTGCAGACGCAGGTCCCGGGAGCGCCGATCGTCGTGTCCGACACCCTCCCCGCGGACGTCAAGGCCCAGCTCACGGACACCCTGAGCCGGGTGACGGTCGACGAGATCATCGCGTCGGGGATCGACTCGGCCGACACGGACGCGTTCCGCTCGGTGTTCTACGCGACCGCACCGGTCGACGACGCGTACTACGACCTGATCCGCGACATCTGCAAGGCCACGCAGGCCGAGCAGTGCAAGGCTTGAGTGTCATGGCGCGACCCCGGTCCGCCCCGGTCGAGGCTGCGCGCAGCCACGACCGGGGGCCGGACGGTGCCGTGGTCGAGCTCGCCTCGGTGTCCAAGTCGTTCGACCGGACCCTGGCGCTCGACGACGTCAGCCTCTCGGTCGCGCCGGGGGAGATCGTGGTACTCCTCGGGCTGTCCGGCTCGGGGAAGTCCACCCTGCTGCGCCACCTCGTCGGCCTCGAACGGCAGTCGAGCGGCGACGTCACGGTGCTCGGCCGCCCGGTCGCCCAGCTCCGGGGCAAGGAGCTGCGCAGCCTGCGGAGCCAGGTCGGCTTCGTGTTCCAGCAGTTCGAGCTGGTCGGGTCGCTGACCGTGCTGGAGAACGTGCTGACCGGCGCGCTCGCCCGGATCACCGGCCCGCGGCTCGGCCTCGTGTCCTACCGCCGATCGCTGCGGCTGACGGCCCTCGAGCACCTCGACCGGGTGGGGCTGCTCGGGCAGGCCTACCAGCGGTCCGACACGCTCTCCGGGGGCCAGCAGCAGCGGGTCGCGATCGCGCGCGCGCTGATGCAGGACCCGAAGATCCTGCTCGCGGACGAGCCGGTCGCGTCGCTCGACCCCGAGTCGAGCGCCCAGGTGATGGCGCTCATCCGGCAGATCGCCAGCGAGGCGGGGCTGACGGTCCTGTGCAGCCTCCACCAGGTCGACCTGGCGCTCGGCTGGGCCGACCGCATCGTCGGTCTGCGCGACGGGCGCGTCGTGCGCGACTCCGCGGCGGCGGATGTCAGCAAGGCGGACGCGATGGACATCTACAGCTCGATCGCCGGGCACACCTCGCAGGTCGACGGCGTCGCGACGGCCCCCACTGCTGTGGTCCCGTTCCCCGTGGGATCGACCCGCTGATGCTGGACACGGTCGACGCTCCCGCGCCCACCGGGACCCCGGCGCTAGTTCCGATCGCCCACCGGCCCGGGACCGACCGCCGACGCACGTCCGCCTGGCTGCTGCTCGCCCTGCTCGGCGCGGCGTCGGTGCTCGCGGTCGTCCGCGTCGACATCTCGATCCCCGCGATGGTGCACAGCTGGTCCAACGCGGTTCGTTTCGCGCACCGTGTCGGCACGATCACCTTCCCGCCGGCCGGCGAGCTGGCGCACCTGGTCGCGCTGACCCTCGGCCTCGTGATCTGCGGGACGCTGCTCGCCGCGGTGCTGTCGGTCCCCGTGGCCTACCTCGCGGCGGCGAACACGACCCCCGGACCCGCCTGGCGCGTGCTCGGCCGCTTCCTCGGCGTGCTCGCCCGAGCCGTGCCCGACGTCGTGCTCGCGATGGCCGCCGTGCTCATGTTCTCGATCGGCGCCCTGCCGGGGATCGTCGCGATCGGCATCCACTCCGTCGGCATGATCTCGAAGCTGTTCGCCGATGCGATCGAGCAGATCGACGAGGGGCCGCGCCTCGCCCTGCGCGCCGCCGGGGCGACCCGCCGGCAGGAGTTCGTCTCCGCGGTCCTGCCACAGGTGCTGCCCTCGTGGGTCGCGACCGTGCTGCACCGCAACGACATCAACCTGCGCGGCTCGGTGATCCTGGGCTACGTGGGCGTCGTCGGCCTCGGCCTGGAGATGAAGAACGCCTTCAGCGCCCTCAACTAC
Source organism: Pengzhenrongella phosphoraccumulans (assembly GCF_045689905.1). Lineage (NCBI taxonomy): Bacteria > Bacillati > Actinomycetota > Actinomycetes > Micrococcales > Pengzhenrongella > Pengzhenrongella phosphoraccumulans. Next base: position 2,615,124 of record NZ_CP144210.1, read on the forward strand.
TCCCGTGGCCTGGGCATCGCGATCGTCATGTTCGCGCTGTGCGTCGGCATGGAGATCGTCTCCTCCACCGTGCGCAAGGCGATGCTCGGTCAGGGTGCGCGATCGCGGCGCGGCAACCGGTGGTCGAGCGCGCGCGGTCGGGCGCCGCGACCCGCGCCGCGCTCGCCCACAGCGGCACTGGCCCGGCCGTGGGATCGCCGTCGGGCACGCAACGTGCTCGCGGGCTGGCTGACCGTCGCGATCGTCGCCGCCTCGGTGGTCGTCTGCGAGCTCCCGTGGCGGGAGCTGATCACGTTCTGGCAGTTCCTGCCCGGCGTCGCGGCGAGGTTCTGGCCGCCGAGCTTCGGCAGCTATCCCACGTCCCTCATGCTCGGTGCGATGGCCGAGACCATCGCGATCGCCCTGGCCGCGACCGGCCTGACGTTCGGCATCTCCGTGGTGATCGGAGCGCTCGCCGCGCGCAACGTCGCCCCGACAGGGCTCGTTCGCGGCGTCTCCAGGTTCGTCCTGGTGCTCATCCGCGGGATCCCCGAGCTCATCCTCGCGATCGTGCTCATCATCGTCACCGGGCTGGGAGCGCAGGCCGGCACGATCGCCCTGGCCTTCTGCGGGATCGGCCTGCTCGGCAAGCTCATCGCCGACTCGTTCGAAGAGGTCAACCCCGGCCCCGAGCGGGCCGCCACGACGACCGGCGCGACCCGGCTCCAGGTCTTCGTTGCCGCCACGCTCCCGCAGGGCGCGCCGGCGCTGATCGGGCACACCTTCTACCTGCTCGACACGAACATCCGCGCCGCGACCGTCCTCGGGATCGTCGGCGGGGGCGGCGTCGGCTACTACTTGCTCAACGCGGGGCAGGGCTCGAAGTACGACCAGGTCACGGCGATCGTCGCGATGATCCTGGTCACGGTGCTGATCGTGGAGGGGCTGTCGATGTTCGTCCGGCGAGCGTTGCGCTGACGTGCGCCTAGCCGTCGATGGTGGCGATCATTCCGAGCCGTTGCCGGGCGGCGCGTTCGACCAGAACTGGCACGTAGTCGCGCACGCGGCCGTCAAGCTTGGCGTGCTCGTCGCGCACGGTCGTCCTCACGAGGGTGGTCGGAAGGTTGGGGAACCGGGCGGACAGCCGCACAGTGACCTGTTCGACGGCCTGACGTTCATCGAGCTTCGGCATGGCCCCCACGTTCCTCGCATAGATCGTCCGTTGCAGGTGTTTGACGTTCTCCAGCCCGCGGGTTGCCTCACAGCCACTGCGGCCGGCCTGGCTGGGCGACCATGATGGGCCGCACACCCACCGAGGTTGAGGAACACACCGTGTCGATACTCGTCGCCTATGCCAGCAAGCACGGCGCCACGCAGGGGATCGCCGAGCGGATCGCCGCGACCCTCGAGGCCGCCGGTCGCCCCGCGGAGGCGCTGCCCGTCTCTGCCGTCACCGACATCGCCAGCTTCGACGCGTTCGTGATCGGCTCCGCGGTCTACCTGGGCAAGTGGCGCAAGGACGCGACCGAGTTCGTCCACGAGCACCAGGGGCTGCTCGCCGGATCCCCGGTCTGGCTGTTCGCCAGCGGGCCGCTGGGCACCGCCACCCAGGACGACCAAGGTCGCGACCTGGTCGAGACGTCCCAGCCCAAGGAGTTCGCCGAGTTCGCCGAGTCGATCAAGCCCCGCGATCTGTGTGTCTTCTTCGGCGCACTGGACCCGACCACGCACGACACCGCGGGGCGGCTGCTCCGGCTGCTGCCCGCCGGCCGCACGCTGCTCCCCGAGGGCGACTTCCGGGACTGGGCCGCCATCGATGCCTGGGCCGAGACGATCGCCCACGACCTGCCCACGACGGCGCCCTGACCGCACTCCCCATGGCGATCGCGCGACGCCAACGCGCCGCGGTGCGTTGGCTCGGCAGCGCCCGGGAATTCATCACACCAACCCATGCGACTGCTGAGATGAGCGGTATCACCCGCTCGACCGAGGAGCCCGCATGCGCCCGGCCCGTTCGTTGCTCACGACGGGGGCGCTGCTGCTCGCCCTCGCTGTCCCTCCGTCGGCCGCCGTTGCCGATTCCGACGGTCCGGGCGATCGTCGTCCGGCCGAGTCCGCGCCCGGCTCGTCGCAGGTCGCGGACATCCCTGACCTCGCTCTCGTCGGTTCAGGCGCGTCGATCGTCACGGACCGCAGCCAGCAGTCCGTAGCCCCCGGCGTGACACTGACGAGCTTCGACCGGCTGGACGCCCGCGGCTGGTTGCGCGGCGACATCCTCACCGCTGACCTCGACGGCGGATCGACGGTGGACTACCTCAACCCCGGCACGGTCTCGGGCCGGGAGGTGCTCAGCGAGCAGGCGGCCCGTGGCCACGCGGTTGCGGGCGTCAACGGTGACTTCTTCGACATCAACGACACCGGTGCCCCGCTGGGCGTGGGGATCCAGCGCGATGCGGACGGGGGAGCGGGCACGCTGATCAACGCACCGTCCAGCGGCTACAACGAGGCGATCACGATCGGCGCGGACGGTCTGGGTCGGCTGTCCCAGCTCTTCCTGGCGGGCACCGCCGACGACGGCGAGTCCGTCGCCCAGCTGACGAACCTGAACTCGCCCGGGGTCGCCGATGGTGGGGTGGGCCTGTACACGCCCGCGTGGGGCGCGGTCGGTCGCGACCGCACCGTCGACGGCGTCGTCCCGGTCCGCGAGGTGATCCTGACCGACGGCATCGTGACCGCCACGACCGACGTGGTCGGGACGGTCGCGCTCGCAGCCGGGGAGCTCGCGCTCATCGGGCGAGAGGGTGGCGTGGCCGCGCTGGCAGGGTTCGAGATCGGTGAGCACGTCGAGGTGACCTATGGGCCGCGCAGCGACGCCGGCGAGATCGCCGTCGCGCTGGGCGGCAACAAGGTCCTCGCCCGGGACGGCGTCGTCCTGGATGTCGATGACGTCGCGTTGCACCCGCGCACCGCGGCCGGCTTCTCGGCCGACGGGCGCCGGATGTGGCTGCTGACCGTGGACGGCAGGCAGGTCGACAGCCGGGGCCTGACGGAGCTCGAGCTCGGGCAGATGATGGTGGACCTCGGCGCCGACGACGTCCTCAACCTTGACGGCGGGGGGTCGTCCACGATGCTGGCGCGCGAGCCGGGCCAGGCGGCGCCCGAGGTGGTGAACAAGCCCTCCGACGGTGGGCAGCGCCTGACCCCGAACGGGCTCGGCCTGCTCGCCCCGGCCGGGAGCGGGCAGCTGACCGGCTTCCACGTGGAGCCGGCGACGGCCACCGACCCCGACGCCGGGTCCCGCACCGACGATCTGCGGGTCCTCTCGGGGTTGTCCCGGGTCGTCGTCGCCCGTGGGCACGACGAGACCTTCGCCCCCGTGCCGGCGGCGCCGGTGTGGAACGCCGTGCCGGGTCGCACGGCCGACGTCGTGCCTGCGGACGGCGGGACGGCGATCGTCACCGGCCGCCGGCCCGGGGTCGCCGTCGTGGCCGCCCAGAACGGCGGCGTCCGCGGCGAGGTGACCCTGCAGGTGCTCGGCGAGCCCGTCCGGCTCGCACCCTCGTCGGTCCAGATCTCCCTGCCGGGCGCGGGCCAGACCGGTCGACTGCAGGTGCGGGGCTTCGACGAGGCCGGGTTCGCGACCTGGGTCGAGCCGCGCGACATCGCCCTGGACTACGACGGCGCCCTGGTCGAGATCACCCCGGACGGCACCGGGTACGCCGTCCGCCCCCGGATCGCCTCGGGGGTGGGGATCGTGACCGCCCGCGTGGGTGAGCTCACGACGTCGGTCGCCCTGACGGTCGGCCTCAAGTCCGAGGTGGTCGACACGATGGACGACGCCGGCCGGTGGGTCGCCACGGCCTACCCCGCCCAGGTGCAGGCAAGCGCCTCGAGCGCTCCCGGGCACGACGGCGGCTCGGGCGTCGCCCTCGACTACTCGCTCACCGGCACGACGGCGACCCGAGCCGCCTACCTCGCGTCGACGCCGCGCCAGGTGCTGCCCGGTGCCCCGCAGCGAGTCGGCGCCTGGGTGCTCGGCGACGGCAAGGGCGCCTGGCTGCGGGCCAACGTCTACGACGCCGCCGGCGGCTCGGCCAAGACCATCAACGTCGCCGCCGCCATCGACTGGACCGGTTGGCGCTACGTCGAGGCCGAGGTGCCTGCGGGACTCACCATGCCACTGACCCTGTTCCGCTTCTACGTGGTGGAGACCTCGCCCCTGCGGCAGTACGCCGGTCGGATCGTGATCGACGACATCACCGTCTCGGGCGCGCAGGAGGTTGTCCTCCCGGTCGCGCCGGTGGTCACCGATCCGGTCGTGGTCACCGACGGCACGGTGGTCGAGCGCGGCCGCTGGCGCTTCGCGGTGCTGTCCGACGCCCAGTTCACCGCCGACGCCCCGGACTCGGACATCGTCGGCCAGGCCCGGCGGTCGATCCGCGAGGCCCTGGCCGCCGACCCGGAGTTCCTGGTGGTCAACGGCGACTTCGTGGACCGTGGCTTTCCCGAGGACATCGCTCTCGCCAAGCGGGTGCTCGACGAGGAGGTGGGTGGCCGGGTCCCGGTGTACTACGTGCCCGGGAACCATGAGGCCTACGGCGCCGGCGACCTGACGAGCTGGGAAGCGGTGTTCGGCCCGGCGTCCCGGACGTTCGACCACCGCGGTACGCGGTTCGTGCTGCTCGACTCCTCGCGCGGCTCGTTCCGCGCCGGCGGGTTCGACCAGCTGCTCATGCTCCGCGACGCCCTTGCGGGAGCCAAGACGGACGCCGCGATCCGGGACGTCGTCGTGATGGCGCACCACCCGATCGACGACCCGGCCCCGACCGACAACTCCCAGCTGGCCGACCGCAAGGAGGCCGCCCTGGTGGTGGACTGGCTCGCGGACGTGCGCACCGAGACCGGGAAGGGCGCCGCCTACCTCGCGTCCCATGCGGGCACGTTCGCTGCGTCGCGCGAGGACGGCGTGCTCCTGCCCCTGATCGGCAACAGTGGCAAGGGCCCGGCCGCCGCCCCCGACGCCGGCGGCTTCACCGGCTGGGCGCTGGTCGGGATCCAGGACCGACCTCGGTCGGCAACCCCGCGCCATGCGGGGCGCCCCTCGGACCGAGCTGATTCGTGGCTCCGCGTCGAGCTGCGGCCCCACGTCGACACCCTCGAGCTGACCGCCCCCGCTCGGATCGCGGTCGGAGCCACCGCAGCCGTGACAGCCGTCGTCGTGCAGGACGGTCGCCGCGTGCCGGTGGCGTGGCCGGTGTCGGCCGACTGGACCGGGTCCCGCGGCCTGTTCGTCGGCGCCGCCGCCGAGGCCCCCCATCACGCCATCGCAAGCTTCGACCCCGCAACCGGGAGCTTCACCGCGCTGCGTCCAGGCGACGTGGAGGTCGCGGTGACGGTGAACGGCACGCGGCAGACCGGATCGGTGACGGTGACCAGCTGAGACGGAACGTGGGGATTGCTCGCGGTCGGACGAGACGATATACATGACACAACATGTATGTCGTGTCATGCGAAAGGACCTGTCGATGCGACCCGTCAAGCGAGTCTCCGTGGTGAGTACCGGAACGGTGCAGATCAGGCCCGAGCACGTGCAGTCCGACGGTTCGCCGCTCGCGTGGTCGCTGCTCACCTCGCGCCGGTGGACCGCACCTCGCCCGATCAACGTGTACGTGATCGAGCACGAGCGGGGACTGGTGCTGTTCGACACCGGCCAGGACCGGGCGTCGGTGACCGATCCGAGGTACTTCCCAGCCGGTCTGCCCGGCTTCTTGTACGCGCGGCTGGCCCGGTTCGCCATCGGCCCTGACCAGACGCTGACCCAGCAGCTGCGGCGTATCGGCTACGAAGCCGCCGACGTTCGCACCGCGGTGCTCTCTCATCTGCACCAGGACCACATCGGCGGCCTCGCCGAGCTGACGGGCGCCGAGATCCTGGTCAGCGCGCAGGAGCAGGCCGGGCTCGACCGGCCCTTCGCCTCGACGGCCAGGGGACTGCTCCGCGAGCACATCGACCTGCCCGGCCTGCGCTGGGTGCCCGTGACGCCGCGACCCGTCGACGACCCGTCGATCGGGCCGTTCACCCACGCGCACGACCTCTTCGGCGACGGCAGCCTCGTCCTGGTGCCGACCCCCGGGCACACACCCGGCTCGCTGTCCCTGCTGCTGCGGCAGCCGGGCATGACGCCGATGCTCTTCGTCGGCGACCTCACCTACGACGTCGACCTGCTCGACGACGGCCGCGTGCCCGGCGTGGGTCGTCGGCGTGGTCTGCGTGAGTCCTCGCGTGCCGTCAACGAGCTCAGGGCCCGCTGTCCGGACCTCGTCGTCCTCGCTGCGCACGACCCGTCGGCCGCCGAACGGCTGCGGAGCGCGCTCGCGGCGAGCGCCGTCGGATGAGGGACTCGGAGCTCCTCCGGTACGTCGTGCTCGCAGCGCAGCGCGAGGGCAACCGGCGCCTGACGCGCGAGCTGCGAGAGATCGGCCTGACCCCGTCGCAGTCGGAGGTTCTGCGCATCCTCGGTGACCGCGAGCCCCTGTCGCTGACCGGGCTCGGCGAGCTCCTCGTCTGCGAGAGCGGGACGAACCCCAGCCGGCTGGTGGATCGCCTGGTCGGCGTCGGCCTCGTCGAGCGCGCCGTGGCACCCGAGGACCGGCGTCAGGTGACACTCGCGCTGAGCGAGGCGGGGCGAGCGGCCGAGGCGGCCGTCCGGGTCGTCGAGGATCGGCTGTACGCCGACCTCGACGCCGCCACGGCTGGTCGCGACCTCGGCCCCGTCATCGCGGTGCTGAGCCTGCTGAGTGCGGGCGGGGATGCCGGTCGCGCGGTGGAGCGGCGGATGGCGGAGCCCGGTGCACCCACGGCCGGTGCGGCCTACCTCACCGGTAGTTGACGTATGGACACGCGAGCGGTTGGCGTTGACGGCAGTCGTTGGAATCTACCGTTGACGTGCTGAAACGTCATCTGTTGGTGATGGCGAGGGATAGGCGCGGCCGGAGGTCCTGCGGACTTTTTGCGCTTCTCGACCTCGCCTGCGCGGTGCTAAACGAACGCCGCCGCCGCACCGCCTGACAGTAGCGAATCGTGCCCGCCAGGCCAGGTCGTCGACCACCTACCACCAATTAGGTTCGTCATCTGGCGAACCATCGATGCGCGACGCCTCGACATGCCCGCGGACGCATGGTCGGGACGGGTATGGCGGTGGCTTCGTTGACGAGCCTCGGGCGGCCGGATCTGCATAGAGGTGGTCGGCGGCACTCGACAGGGGGCTGTCGGGCACCGCCGACCTACGACGTTACGCATCACCCGTGCGTTGATGTGCGACATTCGCGGCGTCGGTGCGGGCAACATTGCTTCTGATCGCGAGGCCCCATGCTCACCGCAAGCGGGGTCGTCGTCAATGCAGACCGTTGGCCTAGACGCCCGAACCCTTGAGTCCGGCCTCGATCTCAGCGTCGGTGCTGTTGGCCGCCGTGTGCGAGGCGTCGTGCGTGGTCGAATCTGCATCCGGTGCGCCAACCACTGCGGACCCCTCGAGAGCCTCGCGTTCGCTCTCCTCGAGAGCCTCGTGTTTGCCCGTTTCACTCATGGTTCCTTCTTTCCGCCGTGCGTCACCTCATTGTGACGCGCGCAGTCACGGTACCCCGATCACCGTGGTCGACGGTCAAGCCCTCGGTCCAGTCGTCGTGCTGATCGGTGAGGACGGCCCCGACCAGGCGGATGAGGGCCTCACGGCGGAGAAGATGCCGACGGCGCCGGTGCGGCGCCGGTGCGGCGGCGGATCTGGCGACCGGGCGGAGAATTCGCCGACGTCGGCCCGGAGCACCGAAGAAACGTTCGACCGGATACGGCCCGACCTGGCTGTCGATAGCGTGGAGCACGTGGCAAGTCCGCCCGTTCGGCCCCGCGGGTGAGGTGCGCGAGGCGCTGGAGGAGTGGTGGTCCACGAGGAGAGCATGTTGGCCGTTCTGAGCGACTTCGCTCGCACGCTGCTCACAGACTTTCTGTTGCAGGCATCCTCGACGAGTTGGTCGAGCGGATCCCTGACGTCCTGCCGATCACCGGAGCGGGGATCACCCTCATCTCACCCGGGCTCGCACCGCAGTACATCGCGGCGTCCAACGAGGACGCTTTGCAGTTCGAGCGACTGCAGACCGAGCTCGGGGAGGGTCTGTGCCTGCTGGCGTTCCGGACCGGTGGGGCCGTCTCGGTCCCTGACCTCGCCTGCGATTCGCGTTTCCCTCGGTTCGGACCGGCGGCCCTGGCAGCGGGCATGGCTGCAGTGTTTACCTTCCCGCTGTGGCACGGGACCGCTCGCATCGGTGCGCTCGACCTGTACCGGGACACCGTCGGCCCCCTCACCGGGCCGGCCCGCGAGGCAGCGCAGACCCTGGCGGACGTCGCCGCGGCGTACCTGATCAACGCCCAGGCGCGGCAGCAGGCCGTCCAGGCCGCCGACTGGTTCCGGGAGCGGGCGCTCCACGACGCGCTGACCGGGCTACCCAACCGGGTTTGCTGCAGGAGCGCATCGAGCACGCCTCGGCCCGCAGCCGGCGCACGCACCGGGCGGTGGCGGTCCTGTTCGTTGACCTGGACCACTTCAAGCGGGTCAATGACGCGTACGGGCACCTGGTGGGCGACGAGTTGCTGGTCGCCGTCGGGCAGCGACTAGCAGGGTTGGTTCGCCCTGGCGACACCCTGGCCCGGGTTTCCGGAGACGAGTTCGTGATCCTGTGCGAGGACCTGTTCCAGGCCTCCGACGTCGACGCGCTCGTCTCGCGCATTGACGAGACGTTCGCGCAGTCGTTCGCGCTGGACCAGGTCGAGATCGCCGCCACCGCGAGCGTGGGGATCGCCTACGCGGGTCCCGGGGAGGCCGTGACCGACGCCCTCGTGCTCGACGCGGACATCGCGATGTACCAGGCCAAGCGGCGCGCTGGGGCGACCCACCAGATGCTCAACCTGCGCCTGGCCGAGGATGCCCACGACCGCAACCAGCTCGAGCGTGACCTGCGTGAGGCGCTGTTCCACGGCGACCTCGCCGTCGCCTACCAGCCGATCGTGTCTAGCGCAGACGGGTTCGTGACCGGCGTCGAGGCGCTGCTGCGTAGGACCCACCCGGCCCGCGGGCCGGTGGCCGCGAGGACGGCGATCACGATCGCCGAACAGTCCGGCCTGATCGCCGGCGTCGGCGCGTGGGTGCTGGAGCAGAGCTGTCGTGACTGGGGCGTGTGGCTCGCCGGGCACCCGGGGCACCCGCTGGACCTGTCGGTCAACGTCTCCGCCCGGCAGCTGATGATGCCGGGGTTCGTGGGCTCCGTCGCGGACGTGATCGAGCGCACGGGCATGGACCCCGGCGCGCTGGTCCTGGAGATGACCGAGGGCATCTTCGTCGAGGACGGCGCCCGGGCGATGTCCGTGCTGGGCGAGCTCAAGAACCTCGGGATCCGGCTCGCCCTGGACGACTTCGGGACGGGGTACAGCTCGCTGAGCTACCGGCGGCGGTTCCCGGTGGACATCGTCAAGATCGATCAGAGCTTCGTGGCCGACATGGGTCGCGACCCCGCGGCGTCCACCATGGTCGCCGCGGTGACCCACCTCGCGCACGACCTCGGCATAACCTCTACGCCGGGCACATCCACGGGTTCGGCCCCGCCGAGCAGGCAAGTGCCGCGCTGTTCGCAGGGAATGTCTCACGGGCTCTGAATCTCGCCCTTCGCCTGGCCTACCAGGTGGAGATGACCGAAGAGTTGCGTGCTGCGCTGAGGTCGCGAACCCTGATCGACCAGACCCTGGGGATCATCATGAGTCAGCGGGCGTGCGACGCCGAGGGGGCGATGGCAATACTGAGCGCCGACTCGCTCCACGTCGACGTCGAGCTCATGGTCCGCGCCGCCCAGATCCTGGGCGCCGTGAGCACACCACCGCGCAGCGGCGGACCCCCACCCAGAACTGAACCGCACCCTAGACGCTGCCAGTTGCGCGGCGATCAGCGGACTCGAGGTCGTTCGGGCGGCCGGCCGTCAGTTGCCCGGCCATTCTCCGGTCCACCGCTGGAACACCCGTGCGCCGGCGCGGTCGATGACGGTCTTGACCAGCGAGTACAGCGCGCCCTGAACGACGGCGGCCAGGAGGATCTGCCGGACCGGGTACTCGGTGGTCAGCGCCGTGGGCGGTGCGGACTGGTCGCCGGGCGCGGTGCGCTGCCAGATCTTGCGGAAGATCATCGAGGCAATCAGTCCGCCGAGGATCGAGCTGGCCATTCCGACGGGTCGGTAGAGCACTTTCGCGGACTTGCTGGTCTCTTCATGAGTCGTCATCGATTCGTCTCCTCAGGTGGGTCAGGCGCGTCGCAGAGTGCTGGCCGGGGTCAGGTCGCGCGCGTGGAGCGACTACATGCCTAACGTTGGCGGCGGCGCAGCCCGACGACAGCCGCAGCGATCGCGGCGATCGTGATCGCTGCGCCGACCGCTGCGGATTTGCGGGAAGGGCCGGACGTCCCGGTCGTCCCATGCGTGAGTCGAGTGAACAATGTGGCACCGCGCGCTTGCGCGATGTGGGCCGCGTCCTGGGCGCTGTGCTTGATGTCGTGGAGTTTGTTCTGGGTGCGGGACTTGAGGTTGAACTTCTGGGAGAGCTGCGCGACGGTTGCGGCAACCTCGACGCGGGTGTCGTCGATGCTGGCCTTTATCTCCTCGACACTGGCATCGTTGCCCGGAAGGGACGCTTGCGGGTCACTGGTCGGCTTCATGGTGCATGGCCTCCTTCACGGCGTCGATGTCTTCCTTGACGCTCTCGATGGCGTCGTGGGGGGGCGAAGCGACCTGTTGCACCTGTGCTTTGCCCACCGCTGCGGCAACGGCGGCAGCGGCGAACAGGGTCAGGGTCACGATGAGTGCCGCTGACCACAGTGGCAGCACCAGGTCCACGGCGATGACGGCGGTCGCGACCAGGGCGACGACGCCAAGTCGCACCAAGACGAGGGAGACACTCAAGACGCCTGCGCCGATGCCGGCGTGCTTGGCGCTCGCTTTCATCTCGGCCTGGGCGAGGATGAGTTCCTGGCGCACGAGCCGCGAGGTCTGCTCGGACAGGCGGGTCATCAGTTGTCCCACAGACGCTTCGGTCTCGACTTTTGGATCGCTGTTCATGCGTGGTCCTCCTGTCGGTGAGGGGCGAGCACAACGCCGTCGACTTCCACGGCGCGGTGAACGACTGACCATGTCGATCACCGGATTCCACCCCGGGATCGGTCTGGGCAGGCTAGCCGACGCCGGGTCACGATTGCGAACGAGCCGGCCCCAGGCGAGGTTCGTCGAACCGGCACCAGAGGTGTCTGTCCAGCGCAGCTCGGGCTCGTGAGGCAAGTGTTGTGATTGGGGCGAATCGCGTCCGTGACGTTACGATCTGGTCCCCAGCGAAGGAGCACAGCGTCGTGTCCAACGAGATCCAGGAAGACTCTGAGAACGAGGCCGACCGGGCCAACAAGCTGCCGTGGCACCCGATCGGCGCACCCGAACCAGCAAATGAAACCGATGCCGAGAAGATCGAGTCCGACCGACTCGAGGAGCCCGCAGAAGTTGCAGGTCTGGGGAACCCTGACCTCGGGCTCGCCACCGACGCGGACAAGTTCGAGGCCGACGGCCTCGAGCAGCCTTTGTCCGTGTCGGGCCTGACGAACCTGGACCACGGACTCGCAACCGTTGCCGAGCGGATCGAGGCGGACGGCCTCGACCAGCCTTCGTCCGTGGCGGGTCTGACGAACCTGGATGACGGCCGGGCCACCGACGCCCAGAAGATCGACGCCGACGGACTCGAGTAGGGTCCCGGCCGGTCAGCAGGTCGTCATCCTGCCTACTGCCGGATATCCCATATCGGGACACGGTGCAAGTGTGCTGATTCGTCCGCGTTCGAGTACCTTCGTCCGCTCGATGGCCGAGCCCGGCCCTCGTTTACTCGCGAGAGGGACTCACATGACCGTTTCAGGATTCATCACCGCCATCGTCATCGGCGCCATCATCGGCGCGCTCGGGCGCTTGTTCGCACCCGGAAAGCAGAACATCTCCATCCTGGTCACGATCCTCATCGGGATCGTCGCTGCGCTTCTGGGGACGGTTTTGGCGAACGCCGTCTCGTCGGCGGACACCGCCGGGATCGACTGGATCGAGCTGCTGTTCCAGGTCGTGCTCGCCGTCATCGGCGTCACGCTGGCCGCCCGGACGCTCAGTGGTCGTCGTCGCTAAGTCCTCGACTCCGGTGCTCGGCGGCCTTGGCCGCCGAGCACTTGCCGTGAGCGGCACCGTTCGGCGCGCGCGCGTGCAACTCGCTCTCAAGGGTGCGTTCGCGGCGGCAGTGGCGTGGTTCGTGGCGGCTCGGCTCCTGCCCGACGACGTCGCCACTTACGCCTACTACGCACCGCTGGGTGCGGTCATCGCGATTCACCCGACGGTGCACCGTTCGTTCACCGAGGCGGGGCGCAACGTCGCGGGCATCGTCCTCGGCGCCCTCATCGCCCTGCTGACTGAAGCGATGCTCGGCGTCAGCGTCCTGACGGTCGCGCTGGTGGTCGCCGTCGGGATCCTCGTCGGCGGGATGCGATGGCTCGGCTCTCAAGGGGCGTGGGTGCCCACGGCTGCGCTGCTCACGCTGGTGGTCGGCGGCCACGACCAGCAGGACTACGTGCTGGCCTACGCGGGCCTGACCCTGATGGGTGCGGCTCTCGCCGTGGGTGTGAACCTGCTCCTGCCGGCCCTCCCGCTGCAGCGGTCCGCGCGCTCACTGACCGACCTGCGCGACACCCTCGCCGGTGAGCTCGACGCACTCGCCGACCACTACTGCCCTCCTACCGACGACGGCACCGAGCGCGCCGAGCGATCCAGCCAACGGCACTTGGACCACCTGCTGGGAGAGATGCGATCCGCCGTGCGCGAGTCCGGCGAGGCCGCAGACGCGAATCGCCGCGCACGCAACCAGCGCCAGACGCTGCGAGACCTGCACCGCCAGGCACTGGCCCTGGAGCAGCTCGGGTTCCTCGTCCAGGACCTCGACCTGCTCCTGGATGACCACGACGCCGTCGGCGGATCACTGGAGTCGGCCCCGCAGGTTCGGCTCCCCGCCGCCCAGGCACTGCGCGCCCTTGCCGACGCGGTGCGCGCCGTGACCGCGGGCAGGTCCGACCCACAGCTCACCGCCACGGCCGCTGACGCCGTCGACCACCTCGCCGTCACGCTTCGGGCCCACCCCCCCGACATCGCTTCGCACCCAGACCTGCTGGTCACAGCCTCCGTGCTGACCGCACTGCGCCGGTCCCTGACCGTCATCCGCCGTGGCGACGAGGACAATCAGCACCACGCATGACCCGCCGTCCTTGAACTTCACCAGCGCACGATCGAGAAAGTAGAAAGCACGTGTCGGAAGCCACAGCGAGTACGGCAGCAGGCACTGTTCTGGGCGGGCGGTATCGCCTGGATGAGCGGATCGGTGGAGGGGCGATGGGAACGGTCCATCGCGCCCACGACGAGTCGTTGGGTCGCGACGTCGCGGTCAAGATCCTGGCGAGACCGACCGCGGAGGCGCGGAACGTCCGCGCGGACGACGAGGAGGTCCGACTTCTTACCCACCTCAACCACCACAACCTCGTGACCCTTCTCGACGCCGGCACGGACCTGTCCGACGTGGATCGCCCCCAGGTGTACTTGGTCATGGAGCTCATCGACGGACCCGACCTGAAAAGTCGACTCGTCGAGGGGGCGTTGCCTGCGCGCGATGTCGCCCAGATCGGGGTCGACCTCGCGGAGGGTCTCGACTACGTGCACGATCACGGCGTGATCCATCGCGACGTGAAGCCCGCGAACATCATGATGTTCGACTACTCCAACGACACCGACCGGGTGCGGGCCAAGCTCACCGACTTCGGCATCGCGATGATGATGGAGTCCCCGTTGATCAGTGATGGTGACGGTGACGGGGCTTTCGCCGGAACCGCGGCGTACGCCAGCCCGGAGCAGGCCATGGGGGACCCGATCGGAGCACCGAGCGACATCTACTCCCTTGGTCTGGTCCTGCTCGAGTGCCTGACGGGGACCAGGGCCTACCCGGGACCGCCCCTGCAGGCCGCGCTCGCGCGACTGATGCACGCCCCGGACCTCCCATCGGGGCTCGGACCCCAATGGACGCGACTGCTCCAGGCGATGACCGCCACCGACCCCGCCGTTCGCCCCACAGCGAGCGAGACCGCACTGACACTGCGCGAGATCACCGCCGCAGGCAAAGGACGCCGCCGGGCAGAGCCCTCGATCATCCCGGCGAACGAGGTCGCACGGATGGCGGCCGTGCACCGCTACGACATCCTGGACAGCCCACCGGATGGTGCTTTCGACCGGATCACCTCGCTGGCCGCCCGGCTCTTCGCCGTGCCGATCGCCATCGTGAGCATCGTCGACTACGACCGGATCTGGTTCAAGTCGCACCCCGGGCTCGAGATCGACCAGGTCGACCGAGACGCGGGCCTGTGCGCGTCGGCCATCCTGCACGAGGGTCCCTGGATCATCGAGGACGCCGCGGTCGATCTGCGTGCGCTGTCGAACCCACTGGTGGCCGGCGAGTTCGGCCTGAGGTTCTACGCCGGTGTCCCGCTGCGCACCCACGACGGCTTCAACCTGGGGACCTTGTGCATCCTGGACCGCGCGCCGCGCACCCTCGACGCTCACGACCTCACGACCCTCGAAGACCTCGCCGCCATCGTCATGAACGACCTGGAGCTCCGGCTCGAGAACCGGCGCGCCGAGCACGACGATCCCGATCAGCCGCGCGGACTACCGGGCAGCAGTGGGGCATGACGGTGCGGCAGGGTCGATCCCTGCAGCCGGTAGACCATAGGGTCACCGGATGAAGCCGCCCGGCGAAAGTGCACCCGCCAACGACGCTACGGTCCCGACCGGGGCCGGTTCGGCGCACATCGCAGCGGTCGCACGTCTCGATCCGGGAGTCGTGGTCGACGACCCCAGCAGACCAGCTGCTCTGGTCGCCCGGGTCAAGGCCCTGTTGGAATGGTGGCAGCGAACCAGGGCCGCGCGCGCCAACGCCCGCTTCGGTTCGGCCGGCGGAGGCGTGCTCACCGGGGGGATCGCCTACAGCGCCCTGTTCTCCGTCTTCGCCGGCCTGACGATCGGCTTCACGGTCTTCATGGCGATCCTCGGATCTAACACCGCCCTGCGCCAGGACGTGCTCAACACGCTGGCAACCTCGCTGCCCGGACTGATCGACACCGGCGACGGCAACGGTCTGCTCAAGCCCGAGGACCTCGTGGTCAGCGCAGGGCTGAACGTCGCGGGCGTGATCGCCGTTGTCGTTCTGCTGCTCAGCGCGACGGCTGCCATGGCGGCGCTGCGCACCGCGGTCCGGGCGATGTTCGGTGCGAACGGCGACGGCGGGAGCGCCGTGCACGGCAAGCTCCGCGAGCTGGCAGGCTTCGCGGGGATGGCCCTGGCCGTACTGATCTCGGCCGTGCTGAGCATCGTGGTGACGACGGCCGCGAGCTGGTTCCTCGAGCTCGTGGGCCTGAGCGACGCCGCGGGCGTGGTCGTGCGCATCCTGGGGATCGCGGTCGCGTTCGTCGTGGACGCAGGGATCTTCGCCCTGGTCGTCGTTGTCCTGGCCGGTATGCACCCGCCCATGCGGGACCTGCGCGGCGGGGCGGTGATCGCCGCGGTCGGCATCGGTGCAGTGCGGGTTCTCGGCACCAGTGTCGTGGCCGGCAGCGTCGGCAGCAATGCGCTGCTCGCCTCGTTCGCCGTGCTGGTCACGCTGCTGATCTGGATCAATCTCATCGCACGGATCGTGCTCCTCGCCGCGGCCTGGACCGCGAACCCCCAGCCCAGTCCGCCCCCTGCCACACCAACCACGCCCGCACCCTGATGAAGGCAGAGTCCCGCCACGCCGGTCCGCGGTGGGTGGACCCCACTACCTGTCGCCGGGCAACGGATCGGTAGCGAACGAAGGGGCCCGATCGCTCACATCGGGGGAGCGGGCGTTACCCGCCGAGCCCGGCCACCAGGTTGATCGTGGTGGCGATGATGATCGCGCCGAACAGGTAGGACAGGAGTGCGTGGCGTAGAGCCGTGGTTCGGATGGTCTTGGTCTGCAAGGCGGTGTCGGATACCTGGAACGTCATTCCGAGGGTGAAGGCCAGGTACGCGAAGTCGGTGTAGCGCGGCGGGTCGGTCTCGTTGAAGTCGATGCCGCCGTCGGTGCCGCTGTAGTACAGGCGGGCGTAGCGCGTAGTGAAGATCGAGTGCACCGACGCCCATGCCAGCGCCACACTGAGCACCGTCAGGGCGGCCTGGACGTCTTTGCCTCCGGGCCCGGAGGAGTTGCCGATGAGGAGCAGCGCGATCGCTGCCAAGCTCGCCACAGCCGCGACAACAACGGTCGTGTCGGCGGCCGAGCGGCCGGGGTACTCGGCCAAGGCGTGGCGAGCTGTCGTCGACGCATCCATCCCCGAGATGCTGCGCCACAGCCAGATCAGGAACACTGAGGCTGCCACTATCCATCCAACGAGCAGCCCAAGGCGCCAGGTGCTCGACGCCGTGGCTGCTGCCCCTGCGCCCACTCCCACGAGGGCCGCGACCGCGAGTCGCGTCCGTCCGGTGGTCCCACGCCACGGGACCTGATCTGGAGCGGGCAGCTCGTCGGGGGAAGGATTTGGACCGGGGTCAGCGGGCATGCGGCTACCGTATGCCGCTTCAGAAATGCACGCTCGGACCGCCCGGTATTGCCGAGCGACGGCCAAGATCGCGGGCCTTCTCTGGGCGTCCGCGGAGGACAAGACGCGGGCCGCTGCCACGTCCTTCATGTCGGCGGTTTCGGGCTCTCCTGCGGACTCTTTGCGGACTCCGGGGGCATCACCGCAGGTCAGGGACTACTTCACCGATAGTTGACGAACTGTAACGCGACGTCGAGGTCTGCGGCCTTGAGCACCGCCATGACGGTCTGCAGGTCGTCGCGGCTCTTGGCCGACACCCGCAGCTCGTCGCCCTGGATCTGGGCCTTGACGCCCTTGGGGGCCTCGTCGCGGATGATCTTGGCGACCTTCTTCGCGTTCTCGCTGCTCAGGCCCTCGACGATGGAGGCCTCGAGCCGGTACTCCTTGCCCGACAGCTTGGGCTCCTTCTCGCCCACGTCCAGGCTCTTGAGGGAGATCCCGCGGCGGATCAGCTTGGTCTCGAGCACGTCGAGGATGGCGAGCACGCGCTCGGGGGCGTTGGCGATCATGACGATCTGCTCGCCGCTCCAGGCGACCGAGGCGCCGACGTTCTTGAAGTCGTACCGCTGGGCGATCTCCTTGGCGGCCTGGTTCAGCGCGTTGTCGACCTCCTGCCGGTCGACCTTGCTGACGACGTCGAACGACGACTCGTTCGCCATGGTTCCTCCAGTGCTTGGTGCGGGTTTGCCGGGGCGCGTTCGTTAGACCGCCCCGGGTGTTGCTATCCTTCCATCCGCACGACTCGTGGTGCTCCTCGGAGCACGGCGAGCAGGCCTTGGCGGGTTACCCGAGTGGCCAAAGGGGGCTGACTGTAAATCAGCTGGCAGCGCCTACGGGGGTTCGAATCCCTCACCCGCCACCGGCACGGGGCGTCCTCATCGAGGACGCCCCGTTCGTGTACCCGGAGGTTCGGGAGGCTTGACCAGGGCCGCCGCGGCGTCGAACAGGCGCCGTCGGCCGGTCGTGTGAACGGGATTTGAGAGGGGATTCGCAGGCACGCCCAGCGGCGTGTAACCTATGGTCGCGCTGCCCCGATAGCTCAGTCGGTAGAGCGTCTCCATGGTAAGGAGAAGGTCAAGGGTTCGATTCCCTTTCGGGGCTCTGTTCGGTCTGGCGGGCTGACGTTCATTCGTCGGCCCGCCGCCGGCAAGGCGGGGTAGCTCAGGTGGTTAGAGCACACGGCTCATAATCGTGGTGTCGCGGGTTCGAGTCCCGCTCCCGCTACCAGCATGAAGCGTGCGCGCCAGCCGGTGGTGCGCAGCAGTAGTTGACGAGCGTCGCGCGAGCGGCGCGAGATGTGAAGGAAGTCGCGAAGTGGCTAAGAGCTCGGACGTTCGCCCCAAGATCACCCTCGCCTGCGTGGAGTGCAAGGAGCGCAACTACATCACCAAGAAGAACCGTCGCAACAACCCCGACCGCCTCGAGCTGTCGAAGTTCTGCCCGCGCGACGGCAAGCACACCCAGCACCGCGAGACCCGCTGACGCTCGCCTTCCAGGCGAACACGCATGCCGGTCAACGTCGAGTACGCAGGTCGTGAATACCCGCCGAACTCGGCCTACGAGGTAGGTCGGGTCAAGCTCCGCGAGTTCGCGCTCGCGGTGGGTGCCACGAACGCTGCGCACTATGACGTGTACGCGGCGCGCGGGCTGGGCTACCCCGACGTCATCGCACCGCCGACGTTCGCGGTCGTGGTCGCTCAGCGCGCCGAGCAGCAGTACATCGCGGACCCGGACGCGGGGATCGACTTCAGCCGAGTGGTGCACGCCGACGAGCGCTTCACGCACCATCGGCCGATCCACGCGGGGATGCGGCTCGTCACCGTCCTGCACGTCGACTCGATCGTCGAACGGGCCGGGCTCGCGATGATCACCACCCGCGCGGAGATCGCGGCCGACGACGGCGTCCCCGTCGCCACCGTCGTCTCGACGCTCGCCGTGCGCGGGGCGGACGTGGACGCCTCGTGACCGCCGACGCCGGCACGTCCTTCTCGAAGCCGAGCTTCGCCGACCTCGCCGTCGGCGACTCGATCGGCACAGCCGCGGTCGACGTCGACCGCGCCCGGCTGGTCCGCTACGCCGGCGCGAGCGGCGACTTCAACCCCATCCACTACAGCGACCGGGTCGCGACCTCGGTCGGCCTGCCCGGCGTCATCGCGCACGGCATGTGGACGATGGGTGCGGCAGTCAATCTCGTCGTCGACTGGGTTGGCGACCCGGGCGCCGTCGTCGACTACCAGGTGCGCTTCACGCGGCCCGTCCCCGTGCCCGACCCGGGAACCGCCGTCGTCGAGGTTGCGGGCGTCGTCGGTGCGCTGGACCCCGCGACCCAGACCGTCCGCATCGACCTCACGGTCACGCACGCCGCCACCCGGGTCCTGGCCAAGGCGCAGGTCCGCGTCCGCCTGTAGTCACTGCTGGCAGTCATGACGCCGGCGTCCGGATGCTCTCGCAGGCCGGGGCCGTCGAGAAGGCCTCCTGCAACGAGTCGCTCGCCTGGTTCGCCGTCTTGCCGAGCGTCGTGGCGAAGGATCCCGCTGCCGTGGTCGCCGCAGCGACCTCGCTGAGCGCAGTGCCCGACGCGGCGAGGAACCCCGCGACGGAGGTCGCGTTCGCGGCCTGGTCCGCAGCGTCGGCGGCTGCTTGGGCCGCGTCGCTGACGTCGCCCGATGCCGCATCGAGCTTCGACTTGAGCTCCGCGGCGTCCGGGTCGACCGGGGCCGCGGCGATGGCGGTAGTCAGGTCGTCGACGGATCCGCGGACCTCGTCGACGGCGCCCGAGAGCTGGGTCTTGAGCTGATCGAGCGCGCTGCCCGCCGCAGGATCCAGCGTCAGGTCGACGTTGATGGACTCGAGGTCGGTCCGGACGGCGTTGAGCGAGCTGCACACCGAGTTCGCCCACTCGCGGTTGGCCTCCGCGCGGCTCTGCGTCGAGGCGGAGCCCGAGGACGAGTCGCTGCCGCTGCACGCCGCGAGGGCGAGGGCGAGCGGCACGGCGAGAGCGAGGACGGTGGCCTGCCGAGCGGAGCGAGTCATCGCGATCCTTCCGGTGGACGGGGTCGGCGAGGGCACGCCGTCCCTCGACGATCCCGCGCATCCGTTGCTTCCGCTCGCCGGGCGGGCCGCTGCCCTCCCGACGGGCACCCGGCACAGCCACTGCCCCTGTGCGGGACCGTTCCTCCGCAACTGCTCCTACGCCACCGCGTTCTTCACGAGGGCACGAAGCCGCTCCTCGTTGTCGGCGGTCCACTCCAGGAGCGCGAACGACGTCGCCCACATCGACCCCTCGTCCAGTGCGGCGGCGTCGCTGAAGCCGATCGTGTTGAACCGCGTCTTCATCTTGTCCGCGCTCTGGAAGAAGCAGATGATCTTGCCGTTCTTGCCGGGCCTCGCGTACGCCGGCATGCCGTACCAGGTGCGCGGCGCCAGGTCGGGCGCGACGGCGCCCACGAGCGCGTGGAAGTGCTCCGCCAGGGTCCGGTCGACCCCCGGCATCTCCGCGATCTTGGCCAGCACCGCGGCCTCGCCCTCAGCGCCGGCGGCCGCCGCCTTCAGCTCCTGGGCCCGTTCCTTCATCGCAGCCTTCTCCAGGTCGGAGAAGCCTTCGGTCTTCGTCTTGGTCGCCATGGGGGTCCTCACTCTCGTGTCGGTCGGTCGTTATCAACAGCGGTGTCAGTCCTCGGGGAGCTGCGCGAAGGCCTTCTTGGTCGCGGTGTACCAGTCCAGCGACTTCTTCGGGTGCTTCCAGCGACCCTGCATCTCGCGATGGGCGCTCTCGTGCGCCGCATCGCCGCCCGTGACGGCGTCCTTGAGGTGTCGATCTTGGGCCTTGATGATCTCGTCGGCGCTCTGGCCGCGAAGAGCGAGGTCGCACGCTCCGCCCAGCTCCTGGCAGGTCATGGTCTTCATCGATCTCATTCCTTTCGGTCGGTGCTGCTGGATGTCCCGTTCGATGTCCCGTGCCGCCGCCGGCGCAGCTGCGCCAGCAGGTCAGGGTCGGCACGGAAGTCGATGCGTTCCACGAGGCCGTCCACGATGGTGAAGTCGAAAACGACCCGGGCCTGCCCGCGGTAGAACCACGCCGCTCCGGGCCGCTCGCCGACGAAGACGGCCAGTGCCGATGCCGCGCTGCCGTTGAAGAACGTCGCCACCTCGTGGCGCCCGTCGATGCGCTGGGGGGTGCCGGCCTGGATCGCGGCCTCGTCACCGCGCACGGCGACGTCGGGGGCGAGCAGCTGCAGCAGACGGGCGAAGTCACCCCCGCGGGCCGCCGCGAGGAACGCGTCGACCACCTCCCAGTCGGCCAGCTGGTCCTGGGGTGCGCTCTGGCTGACCCTGCTGCGGGCTCGCGAGGCCAGCTTGCGCGCCGCCGTCGGCGTGGTGTCGAGGATGGCCGCGATGGTGGGGAACTCGAAGCCGAAGCTGTCGTGCAGCACGAACGCGACGCGCTCCTTCGGCGTGAGGCGCTCGAGCACGACCTGCAGCGCCACGCCGACGGCGTCCGCGAGCTCCACCTCGTCCGCCGGGTCGGGTGCGGTCTCGGCGAGCTCGATCTCGGCCATGGGCGTGGGGGTGCGCAGACGGAGCCGGTCCAGGCACAGGCGCACGGTCACGGTGGTGAGCCACGCCGGCAGGCTGTCGATGCTGGCGTCCGTGCCGTGCAGCCGGAGCCAGGCCTGCTGCACGATGTCCTCGGCCTCCGAGGGGTCGCCCAGAACGCGCGTGGCGATGCCCAGCAGCCGCGGCCTCTCGGCGTCGAAGGCGTCCGCCTGGTGCATGCTGCTCACCCCTGTCTCTGAGTCCCTTACCCCACTGACGTACCGAACCAGCAAGGTGTGACCGAGTGCTCTCGCCTTCGCCGTTGCCAGGCTGACATCAACGGGCCGTCGAGGCACCCGCGCTACTTTGACAGCGGTTGGTTGCCTATCTCAAGGAGCGGGTCGTGTTCTTACTCCTCACCGTTGTCAGCGTCGCCGCGGGCTTCGTCTATGCGGGCTTCGTTGACCGGCGCTTCGGCCCGCAGGACTGGCGCCGCTGGGCTGCGCTGGCGCCGTTCTGGGTGCTGGCCGTCGGGGTGGCCCTGGCGTTGGGCACCGTGAACATGAGCGATCTGGCGCCGCAGGCGATTCAGGGGTTCGCGCTGGGATCCCTCGCCGCAACCGCGACCGACTCCCTAGGAGCGCTTCGGCGTCGACGCGGCGACGCCTCGACGCGGCACGATGAGCGCGTAGCTCCCCGGCCCTGACACGCCCCGGCCCTGACGGGAGCGCCCGGACCGCCCGCTAGACCGTCGAGGCCCGGGGTGCGGCAGTGGTCGTGCCCGGCTGGTACTCCACCGGCAGGATCACCGGCGAGAACACGTTCCCCGCGATGAGCGCGATCGCGGCCTCGCCCGCCTGGCGGCCCTTCTCTGCCAGCGGCTGACGGACGGTCGTGAGCACGTCGGGCGCGAGCCATGGCAGGTCGAGCCCGTCGAACCCGGCGATCGAGACGTCGTCGGGCACGCGAAGGCCGAGCTCGCGCGCGGCGAGCACGACGCCCGAGGCGAGCAGGTCGCTCAGTGCGACGATCGCCGTCGGCGGGTTCGGGCGGGACAGGATCTCGTGACCCGCGCTGCGGCCGTGCTCGACCAGGGAGGCGGGGGTCTCGATGACGATCTCGGGCACAACGCCGGCGTCCGCGATGCCGGCGAGCCGTCGTTGCGTGGCCAGGTAGCCCGACCTGGGGTCCCGGGCCGGATCGGGCTCCCCGAGCCGGCGGTCGTGGCCGTACGGCAGCGACACCACCCCGAAGCGTTCGTGCCCGAGGGCGAGCAGCTCGCGCACGAGGTGCTCCGTGCCGCGGCGGTCGTCGATCCCCACCTGCGCGGTCCGGTGCCCGGCGGCCTCGGCGTCGTCGGCCCCGAGGTCGCCCTCGACGAGGACGACGGGGATCCCGCGCCGGGTCAGGGTCGCGACGACGGCGTCGTCGGGCCCGTTGCAGAGCACCACGACGGCCGCGTCCATGGCGGCGTGCGCCACGAGCGGCGGGACCTCGCCGGCCTCGGACGGGATGAGCAGGATGCCGACGTCGTGCGCGCCGAGCGACTGCGCGAGCCCGTCGAGCATCTGGATCGAGACGGGGTCCCGGAAGCTGCGCCGCAGACGGTCGCCGAAGACGGCGCCGACGATCCCCGAGCGGCCCGTGCGCAGCTGCTGACCGAGCGGGTTCGGGCCCGGGTAGGCGAGGTCGGTGGCGGCGGCCAGCACCCGGTCGCGCGTCGCGGCCGCGATGGGACCTGCGCCCGAGAAGGCCAGCGAGGCGGTCGAGACCGAGACCCCCGCGGCGACGGCGACGTCGGCGAGGGTCGGGCGGCTGTGGCTCATGGCAGGACACCTCCGAGGGCGGCCGAGCGGGATGGGGCGGGATCAAGCGGGAAAGGCGGGTGCAGGTGTGGCGGGGGGCGCAGTGTGATCGCAGTGTGGCAAAGACTGCGGCAGGACGGCGCATCCGGGTCGCCGTAGTTTGACGGCGCGGTCAGCGTACCCGCACACTGATACCTCCGATCAAATCGATTCGACCTTACGGTCGGCGTTCTGTCGACACGTTGTCGAATCGATTCGAGGTCGGGCACTCACCGCACCTGCTTTCGAAGAGAGAACGTCATGCGTCACCCGCGACCCGTCGACGGTCGACCCCCTGCCACCCGGCTCCAGCTGGCCCGCTGGCTCCTCATGGGCCTGTTCGCTCTCCAGGGGCTGACCTTCGCCAGCTGGCTCGCCCGGCTGCCCGCGATCCGCGACGCCCTCGGCATGTCCCAGAGCGAGCTCGGCGTGCTGCTGCTCGCCGGCGCGTTCGGCGGGCTCCTGACGGTGTCGGTGGCCGGCGTGGTGGTGGCGCGGTTCGGCGGGCTCACGAGCCTCAACATCGCCACGGCGGCGTTCGCGACATCGTTCCTGCTGCTCGGGATCGGGCCGACCCTCGGCAGCCGGCCGCTGGTCGTGGCCGCGGTCTTCCTCGGCGGGGTCTCGGCCGCGCTCGGCAACGTGCCGATCAACGTGGAGTCGGCGGCCGTCGAGCGCCGGATGGGTCGTTCCGTGCTGCCCCAGTTCCACGCGGTGTTCTCCATCGGCGCGGTGCTCGGCTCGGCCGTCGGCGCCGTGTCGGCGCACTTCGCGGTGTCGCTCCTGGTCCAGTTCACCGTGACCGCCGTGCTCGGCACGGCTTGCCGACTGGCCAGCAACCCGCACGTCATCCTCGACACGGTCCCCGCCCACCGGATCGCGGCGCGCCTCGCGCGGGCCCGGCTCGAACAGGCGCTGGTGGACGGCGGGACCGACCCCGCGGCCCACGCGATCCCGCTCGCTGCCGCCCTGCCCGGGGTCCGGACGCGCTCGGCCCTCGGCGCCTGGCGCGAGCCCCGCACGCTGCTCATCGGGCTCGTCATCATGTCCGCAGCCCTGTCGGAGGGCGCGGCCAACGACTGGGTGGCCCTCGCGGTCGTCGACGGGTTCGACCAGGTGGAGTCGGTCGGCGCGATCTTCTTCGGGCTGTTCCTCGCCGCGATGACGACCGTGCGGCTGCTCGGCACGCGCCTGCTCGACCGCTTCGACCGGGTCCTCGTGCTGCGGGTGTCCGGGCTCGTCTCGCTCGCGGGCCTGCTGCTGTTCGGCCTCGCGCCGACCCTCGCGCTGGCCGGCGTCGGCGTGATCGCGTGGGGGTTGGGTGCGGCGCTCGCGTTCCCGATCGGCATCTCGGCGGCATCGAGCGACCCGCTCAAGGCGGCCGGTCGGGTTGCCGTCATCTCGGCCTTCGCCTCGATCGCGTCCCTCACCGCTCCTCCGCTGCTCGGGATCGCCGCCGAGTCGTTCGGCACTCGGCGGGCGCTGGTGCTGATCGGCGTCGCGATGGTCATCAGCGTGAGCCTGTCCCGGCACGTCGCCCCCGTCGCGGAGCCGGTCGCCGCCCGCGACCCGCGCCGGCCCGCGCCTTCGCTCGCCGGTGTCGCGGCAGTCCCGGTGTCTGGAGCCCCCGTGGCAGACTCGTTGTCGCCCATCCGTTCAGGTGAGCGTGACCCGTGGGGGGCTCGGTGGACAGCGACGCGACCACGACGGCGCCCGCGCGCTCGGTCTCCACGTCTTCCGTTTCTCTCCCCGCCGCTGCGCGGATCCCCGTAGGTGCGAAGTGAGCATGAGAACTACCGACGCTGCCGCCAGCCCGCCCGCGGACCGGACCGTTCGTGCTGCCACGATCGCCGTGTTCGCAGTGTTCGTGCTCAACGGCTTCAACTTCGCCAACTGGGCCTCGCGCATCCCCGCGGTCCGGGACGAGCTCGTCCTGTCTCCCGCGCAGATGGGCCTGCTGCTCCTGGTCGGCTCGGTCGGGTCGCTCCTCGCCCTGCCGCTCGCGGGGATCGTCGTCATGCGTCTGGGAGCCGCGCGCACCGTGGTCGCGTTCGCCGCCACCAGCACGACCGGCCTGCTCATCGCGTCGACCGGGGTCGCGATCGACCAGCTGATCGTCGTCGGCGTCGGTCTGGTGATGTTCGGCGTCGGCACCGGCGTCTGGGACGCGGCGATGAACATCGAGGGCGCGGCTGTCGAGCAGCGCCTCGGCAAGGCGATCATGCCCCGCTTCCACGCCGGCTTCTCGTTCGGCACGATGGCCGGCGCGGGAGTCGGTGCGCTTGCCGCGCGCCTCGACGTGCCCGTGGTGGGGCACCTCGCGGTCGCGCTCTGCCTGAGCTTCGTGGGCGTGCTCTGGGCGGTCCGGGCGTTCCTGCCCGCGGGGTCGGAGGCCGGGGTCGCACCCGCTGCACCGCTCTCGCCCGCCGACGCGTTGCCTGACATCACCCGCGCCCGGCGCGCGTTCGGGGTCTGGCTCGAGCCGCGCACGCTCCTCATCGGCCTGGTCGTGCTCGCCGCGGCCCTCACCGAGGGGTCGGCGAACGACTGGGTCGGTCTCGCCGTCGTCGACGGGTTCGACCAGCGCCCTGAGGTCGGTGCCCTGACGTTCGGGCTGTTCGTCACCGCGATGACCGCGATGCGGCTGCTCGGCACGGGCCTGCTCGACCGGTACGGCCGCGTCCTCGTGCTTCGCCTGTGCGCGGTGCTCTCGATCGCCGGTCTGCTGATCTTCGGGCTCGTCCCGAGCCTGCCGTTGGCGCTGGTCGGCGTCGTGCTGTGGGGGGCGGGCGCCGCACTGGGCTTCCCGGTCGGCATGAGCGCGGCGAGCGACGACCCGCTCCGCGCGGCGGCGCGCGTGAGCGTCGTCTCCACGATCGGGTACAGCGCCTTTCTGGCCGGTCCGCCGCTGCTCGGTCTCCTGGCCGACCAGGTCGGCTACCGGCACGCGCTCCTCGCGATCGCGGTACCCGTGCTCATCGGGCTGCTCGTGATCCCGGCCGCGGCGCCCCTGCCCACCGCGGCGGGCGGCCAGGGAAAGCCCGGGCGCCCCGCGTAGCCTGGGTGGCATGCCTCTCAACGCCCTCCCCACGGCTGCTGCCGGGTCCACGACCGGCCGGACCCTCGCGGAGCTGACGACCCTGCGCCTCGGCGGCCCGGCGGGCCGCCTGGTCGAGACGACCACCGAGGCGGAACTGATCGACACCGTGCGCAGCGCCGATGCGGTGGGGGAGCCACTCCTCGTGATCGGTGGCGGCTCCAACCTGGTGGTGGCCGACGGCGGCTTCCCCGGCGTGGTCGTGCGTGACGCCCGCCGCGGGATCGAGATCGAGTCGGCCGACACCTGCGGCGGTGCGAGCGTGCGCATCGTGGCGGGCGAGGCGTGGGACGACGTCGTGGCCCGCGCGGTGGTCGAGGGCTGGATCGGGGTCGAGGCGCTCTCGGGCATCCCGGGGACGGCCGGCGCCGCGCCGGTGCAGAACATCGGCGCGTACGGCCAGGAGCTCTCGGGCGTCGTCTCCTCCGTGCGGGTCTGGGACCGGGAGCAGTCGCGCGTGCGCACGCTCCCGCTGGTCGACCTCGCGTTCGGCTACCGCACCTCCGTGCTCAAGCGTTCACTGACCGAGCCCGGGACCCCGTGGGGCCCGACGCCGCGCTACGTGGTGCTGGATCTCGGTCTGCAGATGTACCTCGGCGATCTGTCCGCGCCGATCGCCTATCCCGAGCTCGCCCGCCGGCTCGGCGTGGCCGTGGGGGAGCGGGCCCGGACACCCGACGTGCGCGCGGCCGTCCTCGAGCTGCGTCGCGGCAAGGGCATGGTGCTCGACGCCGCCGACCCCGACACCTGGAGCGCGGGCTCGTTCTTCACGAATCCGATCCTCGACGTCGAGCAGGCCGCCGCGCTCCCCGCCGAGGCGCCCCGCTACCCGGTGCAGTCGGCCCAGCCGGCGCGGTCGTCAGGACCGCACGCCGGCGCGGTCCAACCCGGACTGACCAAGACGAGCGCCGCGTGGCTCATCGAGCACGCGGGCTTCGGTCGAGGCTTCGGCCTGCCCGGCACGGTGGGCCTGTCGACCAAGCACTCGCTCGCCCTGACGAACCGCGGCGACGGCACGACCGACGAGCTCCTCGCGCTCGCCCGGGTCATCCGCGCGGGCGTCCAGGCCGCGTTCGGCGTCGTCCTCGAGCCGGAGCCCGTCCTGGTCGGCTGCGCGCTGGACTAGTCGCGACCCGTTCGACGAGCGATTCCGTGCTGGGTCGGCGATTCCGTGCCGGTCGAGCCACTGCGGGCCGGTCCAGCACCTAGCGGTCGCGTTCGGGCGCCAACAACGCGCCGCGGACCAGGTCGAGCACCGCCTCGTCGCCGAGCCCGGCGGCCCGCGCGGCCGCGACGAACACTGCCGCGGTGAGCCCCAGCGCGTCGTCCGCGGCGGGGGCGCCGGCCGCGACGACCGTCCCGGTCCGCCGGCGCGTGGCGACGACCCCGCTCGCCTCGAGCTCGCGGTAGGCCCGCGCGACGGTCCCGGCCGCAACACCGAGGTCGGTCGCGAGCGCGCGGATCGTCGGCAGCCGGTCCCCGGCACGCAACCGCCCGGCCGAGGCGTGCGCGACGACCTGCGAGCGGATCTGCTCGTACGGCGGCACGCCGGATGCGAGGTCGACCTCGAGCTGGAGACTCACGAGAGTCGGACGTCCTGGTGGCGCATCTCCGTGAGGTTCGACGCCGCGGGACGCCCGGGAACGAACATCACGGCACTGCTCACCAGCCAGAGGGCGCCTGCCACCAGCGCCATGACCGTGCCGGCGACGATGATTGCGGTGCTTCCCCCCACCGGGATCCCGTCCACCGACGAACCTCCGGCACCGGCACGGCGCATGGCCGAGCCTGCGAAGA
This sequence comes from Pengzhenrongella phosphoraccumulans, assembly GCF_045689905.1. NCBI lineage: Bacteria > Bacillati > Actinomycetota > Actinomycetes > Micrococcales > Pengzhenrongella > Pengzhenrongella phosphoraccumulans. Next base: position 2,643,136 of record NZ_CP144210.1, read on the forward strand.
ACAGCACGCCAACCGCTGTCCAGCCGAGGACGAGCTGCGATCCACGCAGGAGACGGCGGGCCGAGGTCCGGCGGAGCTCGAGGTCCCACTCGCTCGCGGCGTCCATGACCGCGGGCCGCCGCGCGATGAGCCGGAGGACCCCCTCCGTGGCGGCCAGCACCAGGACCGTCGCGATGAGCAGCGGAACTCCGTAGAACCAGCCGGGGAAGGGGCCCGCGCCGGAGTTCCCGGAAACGGGAGCGCCCCCCACCAAGGCGGTGTAGCTGAGAGTGATCCCCTGCCCGTCGTCCGATGCGGCACCGCAGGCGACGAGGGTCACCGTGGTCAGCGCAGCCCACGACCAGGTCACGCGTCTCAGCCAGCGGGGGGCGACGTCGACGGCGGTCCGGCGGGTGAGTGGCGCCCGACGCAGGGTCCCGGTCGGACGGGGCCAGGTGAGCTCGCCGAGGGCCTGCACCGCAGCAAAGGCGATCCCGGCCGCTGCGGGGATGAGCCCGAGGGCAACTCCTCGGGTGATGCCGGCGGGAGGAACACTGACCGGGGTGAGGCCCGCGATCATGGTGCCGAACAGTGCAGTCAGCGCCAGCACGTTGACGGTGGCGGAGTGTCGACGTGCGGCCGCCGCAGCCTCGGACGGCGCCGGGTCGGGCCGCCGCGAGAGGACCGCGAGGAGGACCGCACCGATGATGAGCGGCAGCGCGACAACCGCCAAGACGACGACGACGTGCATCGGGACCTCCGGCCTGCCTGAGGACGACTCAGGTATCAATTTATCGGTTGATTGATACAATGAACCACAATCGTGGTCGCGTCAACTGGTGCTGCATCCACTGCCTCCACTGCTGCGCCTGTCGCTCGTGACGTCGCCAGTCACGCCTCTCGTCGATACGGGCGAGTGGCTACGCGACGAGGGAGTCGTCGGCCGGGTCGAGGTCGAGCAGGTCCTGTGCGGGTGCCCGATGTGGCACCAACGGTCGAGTGAGGCCGGGTGGCCGCACTCCGGGTAGTTGTGCGTCAGGTGGTCGTAGCGGTTCGGGTGGTCCGCTGGGTGGCCCGGTCTGTCGGAGTTGTCGTCCGGTGGGGTCGGTGAATTGGTACCAGACGCGGGCGATGCCGGTGATGCCGTCGTGCTGGCCGGTGCTGTGGCGGGTGAGGGTGAGGTCGAGTCGGTGGACTTCGTGGTGGTGGAAGTTGCACAGCAGGGCACCGTTGCCCGCTGATCGCTAAGGTGACCCCTTGTGAAGACAGCCGCGATCTACGCCCGGATCTCCTCCGACCCGACCGGCCAGGCGCTCGGTGTCGCGCGCCAGGTCGAGGACTGCCGCAGGCTCGCCAAGGAGAAGGGCTGGACGGTCGCTGAGGAGTACATCGACAACGACCTGTCCGCGTACAAGGGCAATCCGCGTCCGGCTTACGAGCGGATGCTGGCGGATCTGCGTGACGGGTACCGGGACGCGGTGATCGTCTACAACCTGGACCGTCTGACCCGTCAGCCGATCCAACTCGAGGAGTTCTCCGCGCTGTGCGAGCGCGCCGGGGTGCGACACGTCGCCACGGTCACCGCCGACATCGACCTGGGCAACGACGACGGGTTGTTCATGGCGCGGATCTTCGCGGCGTTCGCGGCCAAGGAGTCCGGGCGCCGGTCCCAGCGGATCCTGCGCAAGCACCAGCAACTGGCCGAGCAGGGTCTACCCAACGGCGGCAACCTGCGCCCCTACGGGTACGGGGAGGACCGGATCACGGTGGTCGAGTCCGAGGCCGAGGTCATCCGGGCGCTGGCGCTGCGGTACCTGGCCGGGGAGTCCGTGCGGTCGTTGGTGGTGTGGCTGAACGCGCAGCAGGTGCCCACCGTGACGGGCGTGGGTGAGTGGCGCACCCCTACCCTGCGGAGGGTGCTTTCCAACCCGCGCACGGCGGGCCTGCGAGAGCACAACGGCCAGATCGTCGGGGAGGCGGTGTGGGACGCGATCATCACCCCCGCACAGCGGACCCAGGTCCTGGCGATGTTCGCTTCGAAGAAGGTCTCCGGTCGCCGTGCTCCGCGCCGGTATCTGCTCTCGGGGATGCTGCGGTGCGGCAAGTGTGGGAACCGGTTGTTCTCCTCGGTGCGCGGCGATCGGCGCCGGTACGTGTGCCTGGCTGGTCCCGACCACGGCGGGTGCGGGCGGTTGACGGCGGTCGCGGAGCCGGTGGAGACGTTGATCGTGGCGATGGTGCTGCACCGGTTGGACAGCCCCGAGGTGGCCGACGCCCTGGCGGGGCGCGCGAGCGTGGACGACCGGCAGATGGCCCTGATGGGCGAGTTGGAGGCCGACCGCACGCAGATGGACGAACTGGCGCTGATGTACTCGGCGCGGGAGATCTCGGCGGCGGAGTGGCGCACCGCGCGTGAGCCGATCGACAAGCGCATCCGGGACACCGAGCGGCAACTGGCGCAGTTCGCCGGGAGCAGCGCCCTGGCGGGGTTGGTCGGCAACGGTCAGGAACTAGCCGAAGGCTGGGCGGACCAGAATCTCGAACGACAGGCGACCATCGTTGCCGCGCTGCTGGACTACGCGATCATCGGTGCGGGTGTCTCCGGTGCGCGCAGGTTCGAGCCGTCCAGGTTGCAGCCCGTTTGGCGGCTGTGAGGTCACGGCGGGCGCTGGCGTGCGCGGGGCTGGCGCCCCGTGCGCGCGCCTGCCACCCGTCCTGACCCCCAGCAGGGCGCCCACCCGAGCGAGCACGACCGGATCGGTGACCTTGACGGCGATGCCCTGTGCGTCGCAGGACGCTTTGACGAACGCGGCCAGCCACACCGGGTCGAAGCCCATGGAGATCATCCGGCCCACTGCGCCCAGATAGCCGGCGGACCGGACCAGCCCTCGGTGTCCGTCGAGTTCCACTGGTAGGCCGGCGCCATGCCGAACAACTGCGACGCCTGGCCGAGCACGTCGTCCGAGCTGCGTCCGCGAAGGCGAAGCACCGGAGGCTGGAAACCCTGAGCGAGGTCGTACCGGTGCAGGCCCGGGATGCGCGCGTTGTCGTCGGTGAACGTCTTGGTGACGTACTTCGAGAGGTACCTGGCAGCCAGCCGAGCCTCGGCCAACGGACCCGACCCCACCGGCAGGTCGCCCAGCAGTTTGATGTGGACGAAGCCCCGGCCCCAGGCCTGGCGGATCAGCGTCTTGGGGACGTAGCGAGCGACCGCGAAGTGGGCGTGCAGTCCGTGGTCGGTCTTGTGCCACTCGGGTACCCACACGTACGGCAATGGTGCCCCGCCCAGGCCCTCACGCAATGCCCGGAAGAACTCCCCGACGTCGGCGCGGACCTGGCGGGGATCGTGGCACCCGGTACCGGCGTAGGTGAGCGTGCCCAGTTTGTTCAGCCGGTTCGCAGCGGCGTATCGGCGCAACCTGCCACGCGCCCGACGCCCGGCCTCCTCAGCCGCGCGCTCGGGATCTTTCGCACTTCCCCTGGCGACGTACGCGGGGCGGGTGGGTGGGCGAGAGGAGACGAAGCAGCCGCCGCCCTCACCTGCTTTCGGGTACAGCGAAAGGACCCAGCGCGCGAGCCGAGGCTCACGCAGGACCGGACCGACGACTTCGACACCAACCACGAGGACTCCACACAGCGGCTCCGACAGGGGACCGCTGAGACGCGCCGGGTACGGCACACATGGCAGATCGTGGAATGCACACCGACGGCCTCAGCATCCGGTCTCGCTCCGGGTGGGCCTAGTCGGTTATCCATTGAGCGTTCTAGCGCTGGCCACAGCGTCGCTCGACCTTCCCCAGGAAAGGCCACATAGTTTCGTTCACGGCCCTGGAGTGGTTCGCCGCTTCGTGCTGGGCAAGTAGTACCACCCCAGCGGTCGCCGTGTCTACGCCACCGCTACGCGGGGCGCTCGCTCCGCGAGGCTGCCGCGCAACCGTTCGTCCTCGCCCCTGCGGGGCTCCGGGCGCTGCGTTCCTTGCCACCGAACCCCGCACCCGGGTCGTGGAGGTCCGCGAGAGGCCTGCCCGAGTTATGTTGCTACTTCAAGTCAAGAGCACTCGCTACGCTCGCGCCATGGCATCCGCCGCTAGTTACTTCCAGATCACCGCCGACCCGATTCCCCTCGACTGGTCTCAGCATGGCGATCGCCTGCTGAATCTCGTCTTCCAGGAACTCGCCGCAACCGATCCCCGCGTAACGGGGTGGAGCGGGGGAATCCACGGCCCGACTCCAGACGAACCCAACGCTTATCACCGCCTCAACGTGAGCGGATCAGATCTTGAGTCAGAACTGTGCGCCTTCCCAACCATCGCGCACACGGTATATCTCGCTATCCGTGGCGATAAGGAATTGAAGCCGGACCAAATTGCCCCGTGGCTGGATGCGCTATCCAAAGCGCTCGCTCGATTCGATGAGCAGGCGGCCTCCCATGACTGGTGGGCGGTCATCATGGCCGCGTCGGACCTCGGAGTTCCTGCGCGTCTCAACTCAGAACAGATGATTGCCGATTTACGCCTCACACCCTCACCGAAGCCGCACACTGAGATAGTTGAGGGCTTCATGCCGAGCCTCCAGGGAGGCCAATTTCGAACTGGCTGGCCCGTCGTTATAAGCGGTGCGAGCCTCGGCTACTCAAGACAGGTTGCCGACGAAGCGGCGGCGAACCGCATCGGTCGCCTGTGCGCCATACTTTCGGTCGCAACTGACGCCTGCTGGGAGATCCGTGAGGCCCCGCGCCCTTACAAGCTAGACCCGAACACGCTGCCCGCGTCTCGAACGCAAGGGAGCGAATTGCCGCCGCTTGAACAGGTTTACGCGATTGAGGCATTGACTGTTCCTGAATGGGTTGGTTCGGCGCTTCAACTCCTCGACGATTCTGAAGACTTGTTAACTGCCGTTCGCGCCCACCATCAAGCAATGATGATGGAAGCCAGATTCCCTTCGTTTTCGCTTTTAGGCTACGTCGCGGCGATCGAGGGAATTGGCGCTAGGTATGCCTCGTTGGAGACGTGCGAGTGCTGCGGTTCTGCTAGCGGCGCGGCTCGTCGCTTCAGGAAGGGCCTCGGCATTGTCATGACGAACCGCGAAAAGCAGCCATTGCTCGACCTTTACAGGCGGCGATCCGAAACTGCCCACGAAGGGCGCCTACATGGCGGCGAAGACCTGTTTGGCGCCTTCCCGGGCGGTCGAATGGTCTCGGAGCATCAGGCGCAGTTCTTTCGTTTCGGTCACCTTCGATCGCTGCGCATTGCCAGCAAAGCACTCCTCACCTTGGGCCTGACAGAGAAACTCCCGCCGAGGGCCGACGCCCCCTAGTTCGCCTGGAGGGGGTGTACTTAGGACTTGTCCAGTTTTCCACGGAGGTGACGCCGCCGTCGCGTTGCCACCAGGCCAGGTGGTGGATGTGGCACCAGCGGGCGTGGGCGTGGCAGTCGGGCCAGGCGCATTCGCGGTCGCGGGCGATGACGGCTTTGCGTTGGGCCCCGGTGAACAGCCGTTCGGTGCGCCCCAGGTCCAGGGGGACCCCGTCGGCGTTGATGACGATGCGGGTCAGCTCGCAGTCGCACATGATCACGCCGAGTTCGGAGGCCGGGACGGGGGTGCCGTCCTCGAGGGTGGCCGGCGCGTATCCCAGCACCGGAAGCACCGCCGGTCCCGCCTGGCATCCCGAGTCGCTCGTCGTGTCGCTGCGCCCGAAACCCTCGTCGGCGTCGTCGGTTGGGAAGCCGAAGGTGGCCAGGGCTGCCCGGCGGCGGTCGCGGTCGGCTTGGGCAGCAACCCAGGTCGCTTCGGTCAGGATGACCGAGACCTGGGGTGGCACGTGCGCGCCGGGTTTGGTGTCCACCGACGCCAGGATGCGGTCGGCGATGGTGGCCAGGGCGTCGGCGTTGCGTTGGCCGAAGTCGCGGTCGTCGTCGGCGGCCGGTCGCGGGGTGGCCGCTTCCAGGGCGAGGGCGACCTGGTGGCCCGTGATCGAGTCGAGCAGCCCTTTGAGGTGGGTGCCGTGCGGGGTGTGGGTCAGGTGCAGGAACCTCGCGCGGCGTTGGGCCTGGTGGTCGCGTTCCAGGCCGGCGGGGTCCACGTGGGCGGCCCACCGGTCCGCGGTGCGCGCGAACGTGCCCGCGTCCTGCCCGGCAGCCAACCCCAACAACGTCTCCTGCCCGGCGGGAGAGGTGGCGGCTTCGCGTTGGGCGGGGGTGCCGGTGGCGGCGACCTTGGCGATGATCCCGGCGTGCTCCAGCGGGATACGCCCCTCGGTCACGGCCTCGCGCACGTCGGGGACGGTGTCGAGCTCGGCGGCCTGGCGCACCCGCGCGGCCCCGCCGCGCTTGCCGAGGCGGGTCTTGCGTCCGACCCACGCTTCGAAGGTCGGGTCCCCGGACCCGCGCCACGTCTCGGCGTCGCGTTCGGCGATGAGCACGCTCGACCGGATCGCCTGCAGGGTGTCGATGGTCAGGTTCAGCTCGGTCAGCACGCCCTGCCGCTCGGGCCCGGCCCACTGGGGCGCCCCCGCGGCAGCGGCGGCGAGCGCCGCCGTGGCCCCGCGCAACGCGGCCACCTCGCCGCCCACCCCGCACGCGGGTTGCGCGACCGGACCGCCGTCGGCCACCCCAGGACCGTGGGTGGCTGCCACCATGCTGGTGAGAGGCGCAGCGGTCACGTCCACAGTCGCCCCCTCGCCATCGAGTCGCCAGAACCGAGTCAGAAGATCGAACACCTGTGCTAATCGTACCGAACCCGGACACAACGGTCAAGAGGTTGAGCAGGTTCTTTCGAGGGCAGTTGGACGCGACCGCGCCAGCATCGAGCCAGGCTCCAGCCTCACCCGAGCCGGCAACAAGCCAGCTCGGCCACGAACCAACTCAGCCCGGATCGCTCGCGAGCCACGCCTCCACGCCCGCGAGCAGCCGCCCCGTCGTCGCCGACCCCGCCCGCGACGCCCGGATCGACCCCCGCGCGAGCTCGGCGAGCTCGTCGTCCGAGAAGCCGTGCACGTCCCGCGCCACCTGGTACTGCGTGACGAGCCTCGAGCCGAACAGCAGGGGGTCGTCCGCACCGAGCGCGATGGTCGCCCCCGAGTCGACGAGCGCCCGCAACGGCACCTGCGCGTCGTCCGCGTAGACCCCGAGCGAGACGTTCGACGCCGGGCAGATCTCGAGCGCGATGCCGGCCGCGACGATGCGGTCGAGCAGCCGCGGGTCCTCCGCCGACCGCACGCCGTGCCCGAGCCGATCGGGGTGCAGGTGCCCCACGACCTCCTCGACGTGCGCCGGCCCGAGCAGCTCGCCGCCGTGCGGCACCGACGCCAGGCCCGCACGCCGCGCGATCGTGAACGCCTCGGCGAAGTCCGCCGTCGTCCCGCGCCGCTCGTCGTTGCTCAGGCCGAAGCCCACCACCTCGCCCGGCCCGGTGCCCGCGTACCGCACCGCGAGCCGGGCCAGCGTGCGCGCCTCGAGCGGGTGCCGCATCCGCGACGACGCCACGACGACGGCGACCTCCACCCCCGTCTCGATGCTCGCGGCCCGGGCGGCGTCCAGCACGATCTCGATGGCCGGGGTGATCCCGCCGACGAACGGCGCGTACGACGTCGGGTCGACCTGGATCTCCAGGCGTCCCGATCCCTCCGCCGCATCGTCGAAAGCGGCCTCGGCCACGATCCGGCGCATCGTGGACTCCGACCGGACGAGCGTGCGGGCGGCGTCGTACAGGCGCTGGAACCGGAACCAGCCGCGCTCGTCGGGCAGCACCCGCAGGGGGTCGCCGTCGACCAGGGCGGCCGGGAGCCGGATCCCGGCCACACCGGCGAGCTCGGCGATCGTGGCGACCCGCATCGACCCGGTGAAGTGCAGGTGGAGGTGCGCCTTCGGGAGCAGTGTCAGGTCGCGCACGCCCGTGAGTCTGCCAGGGCCGACGCCGTGCCGTCTGAGAGTCCTCTCATCGCAGGCTCCTTCGGGTCTCACGGTGCCGCCGCAGTCTGGGACATGAAGCAACCCAGACCGCGAACCCGCGGCTCGACTCAAGGAGAACCTCATGAAGCTCACCAGGACCGCATGGATCATCACCGGCACGCTCGGCATCCTCGGGATGGGCACCGGTGCGGCCATCGCCGCCGACGCGTCCTGGACCGGGGACGACGCCGACCGTGGCGTCAACTCGGAGCCGGCCGCGACCATCCCGAGCGCGGACGCGTCCACCTCGGCTGCGACCGTCGCGCCGTCGCCCGCGACGCACGTCGACCCGGCCCAGCCCGTGCCGGACAGCGCCATCACGTCGGTCACGGTCGTCTCGGCCGTCAGCGCGGCCTCCACCGCGAGCGCGGCTTCGACCCCGAGCCCGGCCTCCACCCCGAGCCCCCAGTCCACGCCGTCGGCCCCGTCCGCCCCGTCGGCCAGCTGACCCGGCCGCGCGCAGGTGTCCAATGGCTCGGTGACATCACCGCCGACGCCGACGCCGACCTCGCCCCCAGCCCCGGCCGCTGAGGCCGCCGACCGCGAAAGCGCGGACGTCGCCTATCTCAGCGGCCCGGCCGCCGGCGAGATCGCGGGCGCGGTCCTCGCCGCGGAGGGCGTCGCGCTCGACTCGTGGACCCTCGACCGGGTCCATCCTCGGCCCGGGGTCGGGGTCACGGTCGGGCTGGTGGTGCACTGGTCACCACCGGGTGGCCCGGCGGTCCAGGAGTACCTCTGCCTCACGACCGCCCCGCTCACCGAGCGAGCAGCCGCTCGCCCCGGCGTCGTCTCCCTGGCCGACGGCGATCGCACCGTGCACCTCTGGCGCCACCCGGCCGACCCCGAGCTGCCCGGCCTCGCCGCGGCCTGCCGGGCCGTCGACGCCGACCTCGACCTCGTCGCCTACCGTCCGCTGCGCCGCGCCGTCGTGCGGGTGCGTCCGCGCCCGGGCGCGGTCGGCTCGCCCGCCGTGACCTACCGCAAGGTCGTCCGGCCCCGTCGGGTCGAGGCCCTGCACGCCCGCCACGAGCTGCTGGCCGCGGCGGGGATCCCCGTCCCCGCGAGCCTCGGCTGGACGCCCGACGGCGTCCTCACCCTCGCCGCGCTCGAGGGCCCCTCGCTGGCCCACGCCCTGGCGGCCGACGGCGCCGTCGGGCTCGACCCGGCAGCCTTCCTCGACCTCCTGGACTCGCTGTCCGCCGGCGCGTGCGCCCTGCGGCGCCGCGCGGCGTGGTCGGAGCACGCGCTGGTCTATGCCCGCGGCGCGGCATTCACCCTCCCGCACGCGGCGGCCGAGCTCGGCGCGCTCGGCGCGCAGATCGCCGAGCTGGTGCGACGCACCGATCCGGGACCCGTCGTGCCGACGCACGGTGACCTCTACGAGGCGAACCTGCTGGTCACCGGCCCGACGATCACGGGGCTGCTGGACCTCGACTCGGTCGGCCCCGGGCACCGGGTCGACGACCTGGCCTGCCTGCTCGGGCATGCGCTCGTGCTGCCGTGCCTCGCGCCTGCGGTCTACCCGCTCGTACCGGCGGCCGTGCAGCGCTGGCTCACCGCGTTCGACGCGGTGGTCGACCCCGCCGCGCTCCGGGCCAGGGTCGCCGCCGTCGTGCTCTCCCTCGTGGCGGGCGCGACCGGGAGCCCGGGCGACCCCGCACCCGCAGCTCGGGCGGACGCCGCTGCGGTCGACGCCACGGCGCGCCTCGGCCTCGCGCGTGACTGGGCGACGGACGCCCTCGCGTCCGTCTGAGAGTGGGCCGTGCTTTCTGAGAGTCCTCTCACCTCCACCTCCTGGTCGTCTCACCGCGGCCCACGAGGCTGATCACGTCAGCAGATCAGCCCCGCACCTCGCGGCCCTACCTCAGGAGCACCTCATGAAGAACCGGAAGACCTGGATCCTCACCGGAACCCTCGGCATCTTGACGGTGGGTGCCGGCGCGGCGTTCGCCTCCGAACCGTTCTCCGTGCCGGACCCCGACCCGGCGCCCGTCGTCGTCTCGCCGGCCCCGAGCGTGAGCACCGACGCCGCGACGCACGACGCCCAGGGCGACGCGACCCCCGACGCGACCGACGACGTCGTCGTCGCGCCGACCCCGGACCCGCTCGCCACCCCCGCCGTCGTGCCCGCACCTGCCACCCAGGTCGACCCGGCCCAGCCCCTGCCGGACAGCGCGATCACGACCGTCACCGTGATCTCGGCCCCGAGCACGGCGTCGGCACAGACCCCCGTGTCGAGCCCCAGCCCGGTCTCAACCCCGAGCGCGCCGAGCGCACCCTCGGCCGACTGACGACCAGGACGCCAGCCCCAGCCCCAGCCGCCGCAGTCCCGGGTGCTGGGGCTGTCGGCGTCCGCGCCACCGGCATCTGCCGGAGTCAGGCCTCCGGGTCCACCAGGCGGTAGCCCATCCCGCGCACGGTCGCCACATGCTCGGCCCCGACCTTGTTCCGCAGGTACCGGACGTACACGTCGACGACGTTCGAGCCCGGGTCGAAGTCGTACCCCCACACCTGTGAGAGCAGCTGCTCTCGGCTGAGCACCTGCCCGGGATGGCGCAGGAACGCCTCGGCGAGCGCGAACTCGCGGGCCGACAGGTCGATCTCCCGCCCCCCGACCAGGGCTCGGCGCGTGCGCAGGTCCAGCGCGAGCCCCCCGTGGGTCAGGACGGTCACGTCCCCCGGCGCGGCGATGTCGGCACGCAGCCGCAGCCGGATCCGGGCCAGCAGCTCCTCGAAGCGGAACGGCTTGGCCATGTAGTCGTCCGCGCCGCCCTCGAGCCCGGCGACCGTGTCGGTCACCGAGCTGCGCGCGGTCAGGATGATGACCGGGAGCGCGATCCGCAGGGCGCGCAGGCGCTTGAGCACCGAGAAGCCGTCCTCGTCGGGCAGCCCGAGGTCGAGCACGAGGAGGTCGAACTCGCCGGTGCGCGCGTAGTCGAACGCCTCGTGCGCCGTGGCGACCGCGGTGGGGGCGTAGCCCGCGGCCTTGAGGCCCTTCGCGATGAACGACGAGATCCGTTCCTCGTCCTCGGCGATCAGGATCTGGCTCACTCAGGGCTCCTCGGTGACGTGCGGCAGGTCGAGCGTGAAGGTGGACCCCTGGCCCGGCCGGGAGTCGAGCAGGATCCGTCCGCCGTGTGCCTCTGCGATTGCGACGACGATCGGCAGCCCGAGCCCGCTGCCCTCGACCCCCCGGCCGGCATGACCCCGCGCGAAGCGCTCGAAGATCCGCTCGGCGTCCTCAGGGCTCACCCCCTGGCCCTCGTCGCGGACCCACAGCCGCACGCGTCCGTCCGCCACCCGGCTGCCGAGCGCGATCGTCGAGTCCGGGGCGGAGAACTTGACCGCGTTGGCGGCCAGCTGCAGCAACCCCTGCGTGATCCGCTGGGAGTCGAGCCGGGCGGTCGCCTCGGTGCGCTCGTCGATGACCCACCGGCGCGTCCCGAGCGTGCGGGCCTTGTCGAGCACGTCGTCGATCAGGCGGCCGACGTCGACCGGCGCGGGCCGGGCGAAGTCGGGACGCTCGGCCTTCGCGAGGGTGACCAGGTCGTCCACGAGCCGGTGCATGCGGTCGACCTCGTCGAGCGCGAGCGCCCGCGTGGCGGCGACCTCGGCGGCGTCGGTGGGATCGAGCAGCTCCAGGTGCCCGCGCAGGATCGTCAGCGGGGTGCGCAGCTCGTGCCCGGCGTCGTCCAGGAGCTCGCGCTGCGAGTCGAACGCGGTCTCGAGCCGGTCGAGCATCGCGTTCACGGTGCGCGTGAGCTCCGAGACGTCGTCGTGGCCGGTCACCGGGATCCGGCCCGAGAGGTCGGAGTCGGTGATGCGACGGGCGGTCGACCCGAGCAGCCGCAGCGGGGACAGCAGCCGTCCGGCCACGAGCCAGCCCACCGCGCCGATCAGCACCAACGAGGCGAGCGCGACCAGCCCGTAGGTGCGGTACGTCGCGGTCAGCTCGGCGTGCTCGGCGCTGCGGTCCTGCACGAACACCAGCACGGCCGACGCCGGGTCACCGACCACCGTGACCGGCACCGCGACGTAGCGGTAGTCGGTCAGCGGGGTCGTCAGGCTGCGCAGCTGCACGGGGTCGTGCACGCCGACCAGCTCCAGCCGGGCCACGAGCGCCGGATCGTCCTCGGGTCGCAGCTGCACGCTCGCCGGCTCGGTCCACTCGACCTCACCCGCGACCAGTCCGACGACGCCCGCGGTCGCCGGCGGGACGGTGCGCTGGATCGCGATGTAGACCAGGTCGCTCGCCGTGGCGAACGGCAGGCCCGTGCGCGGGTCGACGCCGTCGGCGGCCAGCGCACGGAACTCTTGGACGGACCGGACGAGGTACTCGTCGATGCGCGCATCGGTCCGCTCGCGCAGCAGGAGGTAAGCCGTCGACCCGGCGAGCATGAGCCCGAACGCCGCCAGGGCCAGCACCGCCGCCAGGATCCGGGTGCGCACCGTGAGCCGGGAGCCCGACCGTCGGCCGCCGACGCGTGCGGGGACCGGCTCCACGTCGTCGCGCAGGACCGTCACCGGCGTCGCGGGTTCCGCCGTGCGGGCAGGGGTGCCCACGTCAGTCGTCGTCCGGGTCGGGGAGGTCGTCGTCCGCGTCGGCCGGGTCGTCGACGTCGTCCGCATCGTCGTCGTCCGTGACGGGCGAAGGCGCGGCGGGCGCGACCTGCTGGGGCTGCGTCACGGCCGGCTCGGCGGTCGGCAGCGGCGTCGTCGTCGGCGCGCTGCTCGGGTCGCCTGCGGACGGCTCCGGCGTGGGCTCGGACGGCGTCCGGACCGGAGCCGGCGTGATCGCGGCCGGGTCGAAGACCACCGGGTCACCGAGATCCTGGACCTGCGAGCTCCCGAGCGCGGCCGCGACGGCGACCGCTCCGAGCCCCAGCAGCAGGCCGGTGCCGCCCGCGGTCAGCACGAGCAGCAGCGTCCGCACGGGACCTGCTCCTCGGGACATGCACCTAGTATCCGCGCGATTGGTGAGACCAAGATGAGAGTCTGGGCCGGCCGCCGATGACCACGACGCGCGGTGGGCTACTCGGCGAGCAGCCGCTGGATGCGCGAGACGCCCTCGACCAGGTCGTCGTCGCCCAGGGCGTACGACAGCCGCAGGAACCCGCTCGGACCGAAGGCCTCGCCGGGGACGACGGCGACCTCGACGGCCTCGAGGATCAGCGTGGCCAGCTCGGCCGACGTCGTGGGGGTGACGCCGCGGATCGTGCGTCCGAGCACGCCCTCGACGCTCGGGTACGCGTAGAACGCGCCCTGCGGCATCGGGCACACGACGCCGTCGATCGCCGAGAGCATCTCGACCATGGTGCGCCGACGGCGGTCGAACGCGGTGCGCATGAGCTCGACGGCCGACAGGTCCCCGCTGAGCGCGGCGATCGCGGCGTGCTGGGAGACGTTCGAGACGTTCGACGTCAGGTGGGACTGCAGGTTGGTCGCGGCCTTGATGACGTCCGCGGGCGCGATCATCCAGCCCACGCGCCAGCCGGTCATCGCGTAGGTCTTCGCGACCCCGTTGAGCACGATCGTCGTGTCGGCGAGCTCGGGCACCGCGCGCAGGATCGGTGTGAACACGGCGTCGTCGTACGTCAGGTGCTCGTAGATCTCGTCGGTGATGACCCACACGACGTGCTCGAGGGCCCACTGCCCGATGGCGGCCGTCTGCTCGGGGGAGTAGACCGCGCCGGTCGGGTTGGACGGCGAGCAGAACAGCAGCGCCTTCGTCTTCGGCGTGCGCGCGGCCTCGAGCTGCTCGACGGTCACCAGGTAGCCCTGGTCCACCCCGGCGAAGACCTCCACGGGGACGCCACCGGCGAGCCGGATCGCCTCGGGATACGTGGTCCAGTACGGCGCCGGCAGCAGCACCTCGTCGCCCGGGTCCACGATCGCCGCGAACGCCTGGTAGACGGCCTGCTTGCCGCCGTTGGTCACGAGCACCGACGACGGCGCGATCTCGTACCCCGAGTCGCGCAGCGTCTTAGCGGCGATGGCCTGCTTCAACGCCGGCAGGCCCGCGGCCGGCGTGTAGTGGTGGTTGGCCGGCACGCGCGCGGCGGCGACGGCGGCGTCGACGATGTACTCCGGCGTCGGGAAGTCCGGCTCGCCCGCGCCGAACCCGATCACGGGCCGACCAGCGGCCTTGAGGGCCTTCGCCTTCGCATCGACCGCGAGCGTCGCAGACTCGGCAATTGCCGCGAGACGTGCGGAGACGCGCGGTTTGGCGGACGACGGGACACCCTGCTGCTTCGATTCGCTCACGCGAGCCATCTTGGCATGACTGGTTCGACCGCTGCCGGGTCCTCGCGTACAGTGATCCACCGGTGGTTGACGTCCGCCATGATCAGTGGTGCCCGGGAGCAGGTTTGCTGCTCGTTCCGGTCCTGCGGGTCGTGTCGGTTCAGGCCACCGAAGGGCAGTGGCGCAATTGGTAGCGCACCGGTCTCCAAAACCGGCGGTTGCGAGTTCGAGTCTCGCCTGCCCTGCGAACGGGGAGATCCGGTCCGGCCTTCGGGCCGGCCCGGTTCCCACGACACCATGTCGAGATCACGAGACCGAGGGACCAACTGTGAGCGATTCCGCACCTGCTGCGGCGTCCGGCGCCGATGGCGAGGCCGCTGAGCGTCACGTGCCTGCCCGCAGCGGTTCGTCGAAGGATGCGCAGAAGGCCGGGCTGTTCGCCCGGATCGCGCTCTTCCTGCGTCAGGTCGTGGCCGAGCTCAAGAAGGTCGTCCGGCCGACTCGCTCGGAGCTCGTGACCTACACCACGGTCGTCGTCGTGTTCGTCATGGTCGTCATGGCCTTCGTGACGGGGCTCGACCTGATCATCGGTCGGATCACGCTGTGGGTCTTCGGCGGCTGAACCGTCCGCATTTCGTTGTCATGATTGACATTCTTTTCAGAAAGTAGGTCCAGACGTGTCGCAGGAGTCGCAGGAGTCGCCCGCCGTGGAGGCGAACCTCGAGGACAGCCTCGCGTCGGTCGAGGCAGTGGAGACGGCCGTCGAGGTCGACGTCGCCGAAGACATCGAGGCCGCTGAGGTCGACGCCGACGGCGGCGAGATCGCGGTCGACGACGCCGACGCGCCCACCAGCGACGTCGCGGACGACAACGCCGAGGCCATCGAGGACGAAGAGGTCGAGGTCGAGGTCGACCCGATCGAGGAGTTCAAGTCCGAGCTGCGGCGCCTGCCCGGCGACTGGTTCGTCGTGCACTCCTACGCCGGGTACGAGAACCGCGTGAAGGCCAACCTGGAGAACCGCACCCAGAGCCTGAACATGGAGGACTACATCCACCAGGTGGAGGTCCCCATGGAGGAGGTCACCGAGATCAAGAACGCGCAGCGCAAGGTCGTGCGCCGCGTCCGGATCCCCGGGTACGTCCTGGTTCGCATGGACCTCACCGACGAGTCGTGGGGCGCCGTGCGGCACACCCCGGGCGTCACCGGCTTCGTGGGGCACACCCACCAGCCCGTCCCGCTCACGCTCGACGAGGTCTTCTCGATGCTCGCCCCGACTCTCGCGCCCAAGACGCAGGCAGCTGCTGCTGCCGCGAAGGCCGCGAGCGAGATCAAGGTCGACTTCACGGTGGGCGAGTCCGTCACCGTGACCGATGGGCCGTTCGACACGCTGCCCGCGTCGATCTCCGAGATCAACGCCGAGAGCCAGAAGCTCAAGGTGCTCGTTTCGATCTTCGGCCGGGAGACCCCGGTCGAGCTGTCGTTCAGCCAGGTCGCCAAGATCTGATCTGACTGTCTGACCAGCTGGCGACGTCGCGCGACGTCGTCGGTAGTGCACGTCCGAAGAAGTTCACTGAAAGCAAGGACCCGACATGCCCCCGAAGAAGAAGGTCTCCGGCCTGATCAAGCTCCAGATCAAGGCTGGGATGGCCACGCCGGCACCGCCCATCGGCCCCGCCCTGGGTCAGCACGGCGTCAACATCATGGAATTCTGCAAGGCCTACAACGCGGCGACCGAGTCGCAGCGTGGGAACGTCATCCCCGTCGAGATCACGATCTACGAGGACCGTTCCTTCACGTTCATCACCAAGACCCCGCCGGCCGCGGAGCTCATCAAGAAGGCCGCCGGAGTCGCCAAGGGTTCGCCGACGCCGCACACCGTCAAGGTCGCGACGCTGACGGCCGAGCAGGTCCGTGAGATCGCCACGGTCAAGCTCGAGGACCTCAACGCCAACGACATCGCCGCCGCTGAGAAGATCATCGCCGGCACCGCCCGCTCCATGGGCATCGCGGTCGCGGGCTGATCGACCCAGCAACGCCAGCACGATCCGCCCGGGCGACGAGTCCCGAGCGGCAGCACCACCCGGAGTACCGGCGCTGGACGTCAGCGCTGTAAGTGGCAGGGCCGCGCTGGCCCGACGACCACGACTGCACCAAGGAGAGAGCAGATGAGCAAGCGCAGCAAGGCCTACCAGGCCGCCGCAGAGAAGATCGAGAAGGACTTCGCGTACGCGCCCCTCGCGGCCGTTCGGCTGGCCCAGGCGACCTCGGTCGCCAAGTTCGACGCGACCGTCGAGGTTGCGTTCCGCCTCGGCATCGACCCCCGCAAGGCCGACCAGATGGTGCGCGGCACCGTCAACCTCCCGCACGGCACCGGCAAGACCGCTCGGGTCCTGGTCTTCGCCACGGGTGAGCGTGCCGAGCAGGCCCGCGCGGCCGGCGCCGACATCGTCGGTGGCGACGAGCTCATCGAGCGGGTTGCGGCCGGGTTCACCGACTTCGACTCCGCCGTGGCCACGCCGGACCTCATGGGCAAGGTCGGGCGTCTCGGAAAGGTCCTGGGTCCGCGCGGACTCATGCCGAACCCGAAGACCGGCACGGTCACGATGGACGTCGCGAAGGCGGTCAACGAGATCAAGGGCGGGAAGATCGAGTTCCGCGTCGACAAGCACTCGAACCTGCACTTCATCATCGGCAAGGTCTCCTTCACCGATGTGCAGCTCGTCGAGAACTACAGCGCGGCGCTCGAAGAGGTGCTGCGGCTCAAGCCGTCGGCCTCCAAGGGTCGCTACATCTCGAAGGCGACGATGGCGACCACGAACGGCCCCGGCATCCTGATCGACCAGAACAAGACGCGGAACCTGAGCGAAGAAGAGGCCGAGGTCGCCTGACCTCGCTTCACCTTTGCGGTAGCCCGCAGCAGCAACGCACTGGGCCCGACGACTTCGGTCGTCGGGCCCTGCTGCATCTCCAGCCCGTGCCCACGCGTCGATGCTCTGCGGATTTGGCCCTGACCCGGGGGTGACGTATTCTTCTTCCTGCCCAAGACCGCCGGTCGTCGGCTGTCACTCGCAAGTGAGTGATGGCTCACCGAAGTCCCGCTCAGCGGGGTCCAGCGTAGGTGAGAGTTCGCAGCCGCTCGCGCGGCATCGAGCCCGCGCCTGCGCGGGGCTCATTGTTGTTTCGGGGCGGACGTAACGCCCGGTGGCACCACCACCGGAAGGATTGCCATGGCGAGGCCGGACAAGGCAGCCGCAGTCGCAGAGCTCACGGATCAGTTCCGTGACTCGAACGCGGCCGTGCTGACCGAGTACCGCGGGCTCACCGTTGCCCAGCTCAAGCAGCTGCGGCGCGCGCTCAGCGGCAACGCAACCTATGCCGTGGTGAAGAACACGCTGACCGCAATCGCGGCCAAGCAGGCCGGCGTCGTCGGACTTGACGACAAGCTGGCCGGCCCCTCGGCCATTGCCTTCGTGACCGGTGATCCGGTCCAGGCTGCCAAGGGACTGCGTGACTTTGCCAAGGCAAACCCCGCACTGATCATCAAGGGCGGTGTCCTTGACGGACGCGTCCTGAGCCCTGCGGAGATCACCAAGCTCGCGGACCTCGAGTCCCGCGAGGTTCTGCTGGCCAAGCTGGCCGGCGCCTTCAAGGCGTCGCTCTACCAGGCGGCTTACCTCTTCACGGCGCCCGCGACTCAGGCCGTGCGCACCATCGACGCCCTGCGCGAGAAGCAGGCTGCGGCATCGACAGAAGAAGCTGCCTGAGCCGTTCTGGCCCAGACGCACCCATCACCCCGCCCGTCGGCCGGCATCACGCCAGCTGACGGGAGACAACCCGGAAGGAACGCCACCATGGCGAAGCTCAGCACCGTCGAGCTGATCGATGCATTCAAGGAGCTCACGCTCATCGAGCTCTCCGACTTCGTGAAGGCCTTCGAGGAGACCTTCGACGTCGTCGCCGCGGCCCCCGTGGCCGTTGCCGCCGCCGGTGGCGCCGCTGCCGAGGCCGAAGAGGTCGAGGAGCAGACCGAGTTCGACGTTCTCCTCGAGGCCATCGGCGAGAAGAAGATCCAGGTCATCAAGGAGGTCCGCGTGCTCACGAGCCTCGGTCTCAAGGAGGCCAAGGACCTCGTCGACGCAGCCCCCAAGGTTGTGCTCGAGGGCGTTGCCAAGGACGTCGCCGAGAAGGCCAAGGCTGCCCTCGAGGCCGCTGGCGCCACGGTCGTCATCAAGTGATCTCCGCTCGCCCCTAGGGCGAGTGCACGACCGGTCCTCGCCTGAGAGGACCCGCGGCAACGAAGCCCGCACCCGCTGGTCGGGTGCGGGCTTCGCCTGTCGCCCGTACCACCCGAAAGTCGCTTCATCCAGCTCAACCAACCGAGTGGACACATTAGGTCCGCTCCGCTAGGCTAGCGCTTTGCGTTGGCCTGTGCCCGCGTCCCCGAATAACCCGAGACCCGAATTGACGTCGTCGTGCGCGATGTCTGAGGGACTTGCGGCCGGGGGGTCGCGCCCCGCCGGGCCCTGCGCAGCTTGCACTCGATCCGCAGGGAAGGACCCCTCTTGGCTGCCTCGCGCATCCCTTCTGCTCCGTCCGTCGACGCTATCGCGAATCGCACAGCGTCCCGCCGAATCTCGTTCGCAAAGATCCGTGAGCCGCTCGAGGTTCCGGACTTGCTCGGGCTTCAGACGGAGAATTTCGACTGGTTGCTCGGTAACGACAAGTGGCAGGCGCGCGTCGCCTCCGCCGTCGAGACCGGCCGCCAGGACGTTCCCGAGACCGCAGGCCTCGAGGAGATCTTCGAAGAGATCTCCCCGATCGAGGACTTCGGTGGCTCGATGTCATTGTCTTTCCGCGAGCACCGTTTCGAGCCGTCGAAGTACACGGCCGAGGAGTGCAAGGAGAAGGACTTCACCTACGCCGCGCCGCTGTTCGTCACGGCCGAGTTCGTGAACTACACCACCGGTGAGATCAAGAGCCAGACCGTGTTCATGGGCGACTTCCCGCTCATGACCGAGCGTGGCACGTTCATCATCAACGGCACGGAGCGCGTCGTCGTCTCCCAGCTCGTGCGGTCCCCGGGCGTGTACTTCGAGCGCACCGCCGACAAGACGTCCGACAAGGACATCTTCACCGCCAAGATCATCCCGAGCCGCGGTGCCTGGCTCGAGTTCGAGATCGACAAGCGCGACGCCGTCGGCGTGCGCGTCGACCGCAAGCGCAAGCAGTCGGTGACCGTGCTGCTCAAGGCCCTCGGCCTGAGCGAGTCGCAGATCCGCGAAGAGTTCGCCCAGTTCCCGGCCGTCATCGACACCCTCGAGAAGGACCACGTCTCGACCGAGGACGAGGCCCTGCTCGACCTGTACCGGAAGATCCGCCCGGGCGAGCCGCCGACGATCGAGGCCGGCCGCGCCCTGCTCGAGAACTTCTACTTCAACCCCAAGCGCTACGACATGGCCAAGGTCGGGCGTTACAAGGTCAACAAGAAGCTCGGTGTCGACGCGCCCCTGAGCGAGTCCGTCCTCGCCGTCCGGGACATCGTCGCGACCATCAAGTACCTCGCCGCCCTGCACGCCGACGTCGCGACCCTGCCGGGCACGCGCGCCGGTGAGGCCGTCGAGATCCGCGTCGAGACCGACGACATCGACCACTTCGGCAACCGTCGCATCCGCGCGGTCGGTGAGCTGATCCAGAACCAGGTCCGCACCGGCCTGTCCCGCATGGAGCGCGTCGTCCGCGAGCGCATGACCACGCAGGACGTCGAGGCGATCACCCCGCAGACCCTGATCAACATCCGCCCCGTGGTGGCGTCGATCAAGGAGTTCTTCGGAACCTCGCAGCTGTCGCAGTTCATGGACCAGAACAACCCGCTCGCGGGGCTCACACACAAGCGGCGCCTGTCCGCGCTCGGCCCGGGTGGTCTGTCCCGCGACCGCGCCGGCATGGAGGTCCGCGACGTCCACCCCTCGCACTACGGCCGCATGTGCCCGATCGAGACCCCTGAGGGCCCGAACATCGGCCTCATCGGCTCGCTCGCGACGTACGGACGGATCAACCCGTTCGGCTTCATCGAGACGCCGTACCGCAAGGTCATCAAGGGCAAGGTCACGGACGACGTCCACTACCTCACGGCCGACGACGAGGACCGGTACGTCATCGCGCAGGCCAACGCCCCGCTGAAGCCCACGGGCTCGTTCGCCGAGGCGACCGTCCTGGTCCGCACCAAGGGCGGCGAGGTCGAGGTCGTCCCCGGTGAGGACGTCGACTACATGGACGTCTCGCCGCGCCAGATGGTCTCCGTCGCGACGGCGCTCATCCCGTTCCTCGAGCACGACGACGCCAACCGCGCGCTCATGGGCGCGAACATGCAGCGTCAGGCCGTGCCGCTGGTGCGGTCCGAGGCGCCCGTGGTCGGTACGGGCATGGAGCGCCGTGCGGCGATCGACGCCGGGGACGTCATCGTGGCCTCGAAGCCCGGTGTCGTCACCGAGGTCTCCGCCGACCTCATCGTCATCTCCAACGACGACGGCACCACGACGAGCCACCGGGTCGCCAAGTTCCGCCGCTCGAACCAGGGCACGTGCTACAACCAGCGCGTCCTGGTCGACGACGGCGCCCGCGTCGAGAAGGGTTCCGTGCTCGCCGACGGACCCGCGACGGACGAGGGCGAGCTTTCCCTCGGTCGCAACCTGCTCGTGGCGTTCATGTCCTGGGAAGGGCACAACTACGAGGACGCGATCATCCTCAGCGAGCGCCTGGTGCAGGACGACGTCCTGTCCTCGATCCACATCGAGGAGCACGAGGTAGACGCCCGCGACACGAAGCTCGGGCCGGAGGAGATCACGCGGGACATCCCGAACGTCTCCGAGGAGGTCCTTGCGGACCTCGACGAGCGCGGGATCATCCGCATCGGTGCCGAGGTCGGCGCCGGTGACATCCTCGTCGGCAAGGTCACGCCCAAGGGCGAGACCGAGCTCACCCCGGAGGAGCGCCTGCTCCGGGCGATCTTCGGCGAGAAGGCCCGCGAGGTTCGCGACACGTCGCTCAAGGTTCCCCACGGCGAGTCCGGCACGGTCATCGAGGTCCGAACGTTCAACCGCGAGGACGGCGACGAGCTTCCTGCCGGCGTCAACGAGCTGGTCCGGGTCTACATCGCCCAGCGACGCAAGATCACCGTCGGTGACAAGCTGGCCGGTCGTCACGGTAACAAGGGCGTCATCTCCAAGATCCTTCCGATCGAGGACATGCCGTTCCTGCCCGACGGCACCGCCGTGGACATCATCCTCAACCCGCTCGGTGTGCCCGGCCGTATGAACGTCGGCCAGGTCCTCGAGACCCACCTCGGGTGGGTCGCCAAGCAGGGCTGGGACGTCACGCTTGCTGAGGGTGAGCCGTCCTGGAAGAAGAACGTGCCGGCGATCGCCTCGAAGTCGCTCCCGGGTGTCCCGGTCGCGACCCCGGTGTTCGACGGCGTCCAGGAGGATGCCCTCACGGGTCTGCTCTCGGTCACGCTCCCGAACCGCGACGGCGTCCGCATGGTCGACGGCACGGGCAAGGCGCGGCTGTTCGACGGTCGCTCCGGCGAGCCGTTCCCGGAGCCGGTCGCGGTCGGCTACATGTACATCCTCAAGCTGCACCACCTCGTCGACGACAAGATCCACGCACGCTCCACGGGTCCGTACTCGATGATCACGCAGCAGCCGCTGGGTGGTAAGGCGCAGTTCGGTGGACAGCGGTTCGGCGAGATGGAGGTCTGGGCACTCGAGGCGTACGGCGCCGCGTACACGCTCCAGGAGCTCCTGACGATCAAGTCGGACGACGTCCCCGGACGCGTCAAGGTCTACGAGGCGATCGTCAAGGGCGAGAACATCCCCGACTCGGGCATCCCGGAGTCGTTCAAGGTGCTCCTCAAGGAGATGCAGTCGCTCTGCCTGAATGTGGAGGTGCTGTCCTCGGACGGCGTCTCGATCGACATGAAGGAGAACGACGACGAGGTCTACCGCGCAGCGGAAGAGCTCGGCATCGACCTTTCGCGCCGGCCCAACGCCTCCAGCGTCGAAGAGATCTGACCTCGGCCCCGGCGCTGCCACCCCCGAAACCGGGGGAGCGGCGCCGGGGACCCACCCCCGTAGAACTCCATCACCGCTGGGCCGCCTGATGCGGACACCCGGCAAGCGAAGGAAGTAGGACGCATTGCTCGACGTCAACGTCTTCGATGAGTTGCGTATCGGTCTGGCCACGGCCGAAGACATCCGCGCCTGGTCTCATGGCGAGGTCAAGAAGCCCGAAACCATCAACTACCGCACGCTCAAGCCGGAAAAGGACGGGCTCTTCTGCGAGAAGATCTTCGGCCCCACCCGGGACTGGGAGTGCTACTGCGGCAAGTACAAGCGCGTGCGCTTCAAGGGCATCATCTGCGAGCGCTGCGGTGTCGAGGTCACGCGGTCCAAGGTGCGCCGTGAGCGCATGGGCCACGTCGAGCTCGCCGCACCCGTGACCCACATCTGGTTCTTCAAGGGTGTGCCGTCCCGCCTGGGCTACCTGCTCGACCTCGCGCCGAAGGACCTCGAGAAGGTCATTTACTTCGCCGCGTACATGATCACGAGCGTCGACGAGGCCGGTCGGCACGAGGACCTCCCCAACCTCCAGAACGAGATCGACCTGGAGAAGAAGGAGATCACCGACCGCCGCGACAACGACATCGAGGCCCGCGCCAAGAAGCTCGAGGCCGACCTGGCCGAGCTCGAGGCCGAGGGTGCTCGCGCCGACGCACGCCGCAAGGTGCGCGACTCCGCCGAGCGCGAGATGACGCAGCTGCGCAAGCGCTCGGACCTCGAGCTCGAGCGCCTCGACACGGTCTGGGACCGGTTCAAGAACCTCAAGGTCGCTGACCTCGAGGGCGACGAGCTGCTCTACCGCCAGCTGTCGGACCGCTACGGCAACTACTTCGAGGGTTCGATGGGTGCCGCCGCGATCCAGAAGCGGCTGCAGGCCTTCGACCTCGAGGCCGAGGCCGAGTCGCTGCGCGACACGATCAAGAACGGCAAGGGCCAGCGCAAGACGCGCGCGCTCAAGCGGCTCAAGGTCGTCAACGCGTTCCTCACCACGTCGAACACGCCCGAGGGCATGGTCCTGGACGCCGTCCCGGTCATCCCCCCGGACCTGCGCCCGATGGTCCAGCTGGACGGTGGCCGCTTCGCGACCTCCGACCTCAACGACCTGTACCGCCGCGTGATCAACCGGAACAACCGCCTCAAGCGGCTGCTCGACCTCGGTGCGCCCGAGATCATCGTCAACAACGAGAAGCGGATGCTCCAGGAGGCCGTCGACGCGCTGTTCGACAACGGCCGCCGCGGACGCCCGGTGACCGGACCGGGCAACCGCCCGCTCAAGTCCATCTCGGACATGCTCAAGGGCAAGCAGGGGCGGTTCCGTCAGAACCTCCTCGGCAAGCGCGTCGACTACTCGGGCCGTTCGGTCATCGTCGTCGGCCCGCAGCTCAAGCTGCACCAGTGTGGTCTGCCCAAGCAGATGGCGCTCGAGCTCTTCAAGCCCTTCGTCATGAAGCGGCTCGTCGACCTCAACCACGCGCAGAACATCAAGAGCGCCAAGCGCATGGTCGAGCGCGCCCGCCCCGTGGTCTGGGATGTCCTCGAAGAGGTCATCACGGAGCACCCGGTCATGCTCAACCGTGCCCCCACGCTCCACCGTCTCGGCATCCAGGCCTTCGAGCCCCAGCTGGTCGAGGGCAAGGCGATCCACCTGCACCCGCTCGTCTGCGGCGCGTTCAACGCCGACTTCGACGGTGACCAGATGGCCGTGCACCTGCCCCTGAGCGCGGAGGCCCAGGCCGAGGCCCGGATCCTCATGCTCTCGAGCAACAACATCCTCAAGCCGTCCGACGGACGTCCCGTGACCATGCCCTCCCAGGACATGATCATCGGGCTGTACCACCTGACGTCGGACAAGGCGGACGCCCTGGGCGCCGGCCGGGCCTTCAGCTCGGTCTCCGAGGCGATGATGGCGTTCGATGCTCACACCATCGACCTGAACGCCGAGATCCTCATCCGCCTCGAGGACTTCATCCCGCCCGTGGACGGCTTCGACGCCCCCGAGGGCTGGACCGGCGCTGAGCCGGTCATCTTCGGCACGACGCTCGGCCGGGCCCTGTTCAACGAGTTGCTGCCCGTGGACTACCCGTACGAGAACGGCGTCGTCGACAAGAAGCGTCTGTCGACGATCGTCAACGACCTCGCCGAGCGGTACCCGAAGGTGGAGGTCGCGGCGAGCCTGGACGCGCTCAAGGCGGCCGGCTTCAGCTGGGCCACCCGCTCGGGCGTCACCATCTCGATCTCCGACGTGATCACCCCGGTCGAGAAGGCCGCGATCCTCGAGGAGCACGAGGGGCGCGCCGCCAAGGTCCAGACCCAGTACGAGAAGGGTCTGATCACCGACGACGAGCGCCGCCAGGAGCTCATCGAGATCTGGACCCAGGCGACCGACAAGGTGGCCGAGGCGATGCGGACGAACTTCCCGCCGAGCTCGACCATCTTCCGGATGGTCGGTTCAGGTGCCCGTGGTAACTGGATGCAGGTCCGTCAGATCGCCGGTATGCGCGGCCTTGTGGCGAACCCGAAGGGCGAGATCATCCCGCGCCCGATCAAGTCCAACTACCGCGAGGGCCTGTCCGTCCTTGAGTACTTCATCGCCACGCACGGCGCCCGCAAGGGGCTGGCGGACACCGCACTGCGGACCGCCGACTCCGGGTACCTCACGCGTCGGCTCGTGGACGTCTCCCAGGACGTCATCGTCCGCGAGGACGACTGCGGCACCGAGCGCGGCCTGACCATGACGATCGGCGTCCCGGCCGGCGACGGCACCCTGCGCCGCCACGACAAGGTCGAGACGAGCGTCTACACCCGGACGCTCGCCACGACGGTCGAGGTCGACGGCAAGGTTCTCGGGCACTCCGGGGACGACGTCGGCGACGTGCTCCTCGACGCCCTGCTCGCCGCCGGGGTCACCGAGCTCAAGATCCGCTCGGTCCTCACGTGCGAGTCGCGGGTCGGTACGTGCGCCAAGTGCTACGGCCGGTCGCTCGCGACGGGCAAGCTCGTCGACATCGGCGAGGCCGTCGGCATCATCGCGGCCCAGTCGATCGGCGAGCCCGGCACGCAGCTCACGATGCGTACCTTCCACACCGGTGGTGTGGCCTCGGCCGACGACATCACGCAGGGTCTGCCCCGCGTGCAGGAGCTCTTCGAGGCCCGCACCCCCAAGGGTGAGGGACCCATCGCGGAGTTCTCCGGTCAGGTCACGATCGACGAGTCCGACCGGACCCGCCGCATCGTGCTCACCCCGGACGACGGCTCCGAGGAGCTCGCCTACCCGATCACCAAGCGGTCTCGCCTGCTGGTGGCCGACGGCGATCACGTCGAGGTC
Organism: Pengzhenrongella phosphoraccumulans; assembly: GCF_045689905.1. Taxonomy (NCBI): domain Bacteria; kingdom Bacillati; phylum Actinomycetota; class Actinomycetes; order Micrococcales; genus Pengzhenrongella; species Pengzhenrongella phosphoraccumulans. The sequence continues at coordinate 2,668,750 of NZ_CP144210.1, forward strand.
GGCACCCAGCTCGTCCAGGGCGCCGTCGACCCGAAGAAGGTGCTGCGCATCCTCGGCCCGCGGGCCACGCAGAAGCACCTCGTCGATGAGGTCCAGGAGGTCTACCGCTCGCAGGGCGTGGACATCCACGACAAGCACATCGAGGTCATCGTGCGGCAGATGCTGCGGCGCGTGACGGTTCTCGACTCCGGTGACTCGGACCTGCTGCCCGGCGAGCTCGCCGAGCGTGGCCGGTTCGAGGATGCCAACCGCCGTGCGGTCGCGGAGGGTGGCCAGCCGGCCTCGGGTCGTCCCGAGCTCATGGGCATCACCAAGGCCTCGCTCGCGACCGACTCGTGGCTCTCGGCGGCCTCCTTCCAGGAGACCACCCGCGTGCTGACCGAGGCGTCGATGAGCGGCCGCAGCGACCCGCTGCTGGGCCTCAAGGAGAACGTCATCATCGGCAAGCTCATCCCGGCAGGTACCGGTCTTCCCCGGTACGGCAACGTGTCGGTCGAGCCCACCGAAGAGGCGAAGGCTGAGCTGTACCCGAGCTTCGGGTACGACGAGATCGACTTCCCCGCCCTGGGCCTCGGCTCGGGCGAAGCGATCCCGCTGGAAGACCTCGACTTCGGGGACTTCCGCTGAGCGACGGCTAGAGCACTGACGACCCGCGAGGGGCCCACCGCACGGTGGGCCCCTCGCGGCGTTACCGGACGGGGGCGGGCCGGAACGGGCCCGGGAGCGCGCCGGGCCGACTGCTTTGACTCAGTTGGGACCTGCCGGTATCGTGATCCACCGTGCCCGCGCCGTCGGGCCCTCGTGCACGCATCGCGATCATCGGCTGCCTCGGCAGTCGGACCCGGTGCCAGGCGGATCTTCTGCCTTCGCGTGCGTACACCCCACCGGAGCGATTCGGGTGGTGGCCGCCACGTGAGGATGGGACGACACGCCCGGGTGCGGGGGTCGGAGCGGGACTCAAGACCTCCGGGTCGGCCCCAACAGGTCGATCCTTCTAAACCGGACAAGGTTTCGGTTGACCAGAGAATCACATCGAACAGACACGGAGACGTAGTGCCTACGATCCAGCAGCTGGTCCGTAAGGGCCGGCAGCCCAAGTCCACGAAGTCGAAGACCCCGGCGCTCAAGGGCAGCCCGCAGCGGCGCGGTGTGTGCACCCGCGTGTACACGACCACCCCGAAGAAGCCGAACTCGGCTCTTCGCAAGGTCGCGCGCGTCAAGCTGTCCAGCCAGATCGAGGTCACGGCCTACATCCCCGGTGAGGGGCACAACCTGCAGGAGCACTCCATCGTGCTCGTGCGCGGTGGCCGCGTGAAGGACCTTCCCGGTGTCCGCTACAAGATCGTCCGCGGTGCACTCGACACGCAGGGCGTGAAGAACCGCAAGCAGGCTCGCAGCCGCTACGGCGCCAAGAAGGGGAGCAAGTAAATGCCTCGCAAGGGTCCGGCCCCGAAGCGGCCGCTCATCATCGACCCGGTCTACGGATCCCCGGTCGTCACGCAGCTCATCAACAAGGTTCTCCGCGACGGCAAGAAGTCCGTCGCTGAGGCCATCGTCTACGGCGCCCTTGAGGGTGTCGAGGCCAAGGTGAGCGGCGATCCCGTCGTCGTCCTCAAGCGCGCGCTCGAGAACGTCCGTCCCGCGCTCGAGGTCAAGTCGCGGCGCGTCGGCGGTGCGACCTACCAGGTCCCCGTCGAGGTTCGCCCCGTCCGCTCCACGACGCTGGCACTGCGCTGGCTCACCGACTACTCCCGCGTCCGTCGCGAGAAGTCGATGACCGAGCGCCTCATGAACGAGATCCTCGACGCGAGCAACGGCCTGGGTGCCGCGGTCAAGCGTCGCGAGGACATGCACAAGATGGCTGAGTCCAACAAGGCGTTCGCGCACTACCGCTGGTGAGCCAGTCGGCGCCGCTGGGTTGATCCCAGCGGCGCCACCCGATGCTTGGAAAGGGCGACACAGTGGCACTCGACGTGCTGACGGACCTGAACAAGGTCCGGAACATCGGCATCATGGCGCACATCGATGCCGGCAAGACGACCGTCACCGAGCGGATCCTGTTCTACACCGGGGTCAACTACAAGATCGGTGAGACGCACGATGGTGCGTCGACGATGGACTGGATGGAGCAGGAGCAGGAGCGCGGCATCACGATCACGTCCGCCGCGACGACCTGTTACTGGAGAGAGAACCAGGTCAACATCATCGACACGCCGGGCCACGTGGACTTCACGGTCGAGGTCGAGCGCTCGCTGCGCGTCCTCGACGGTGCCGTTGCGGTCTTCGACGGCAAGGAAGGTGTCGAGCCCCAGTCTGAGACGGTGTGGCGGCAGGCGGACAAGTACGACGTCCCCCGCATCTGCTTCGTCAACAAGATGGACAAGCTCGGTGCCGACTTCTACTACACCGTGCAGACGATCATCGATCGCCTCAAGGCCAAGCCGCTGCCGATCCAGCTCCCGATCGGCGCCGAGAACGACTTCATCGGCGTCATCGACCTGATCGAGCAGAAGGCGCTCGTGTGGCGCGGCGAGACCGCGCTGGGCGAGGTCTACTCGACCGAGGAGATCCCGGCCGACATGGTCGAGAAGTCGGCCGAGTACCGGGCCGCGATCATCGAGGCCGTCGCCGACACGAGCGAAGAGCTGCTCGAGAAGTACCTCGCGGGCGAGGAGTTCACCATCGCCGAGATCAAGGCCGGCATCCGCCAGCTCGTGATCACCGGTGAGGCGTACCCGATCCTGTGCGGTTCTGCCGTCAAGAACAAGGGCGTCCAGCCCATGCTCGACGCGGTCATCGACTACCTCCCGTCGCCGCTCGACGTTCCTCCGATGGAGGGCCACGCGCCGGGCAACGAAGAGAAGATCCTCACGCGCGCACCGAAGTCGACGGAGCCGTTCTCGGCCCTGGCGTTCAAGGTTGCCACGCACCCGTTCTTCGGCAAGCTCACGTACGTCCGCGTGTACTCCGGTCACGTGGCGTCCGGTGCCCAGGTCTACAACTCGACCAAGGGCAAGAAGGAGCGCATCGGGAAGCTCTTCCAGATGCACGCCAACAAGGAGAACCCGGTCGAGGACGCCACGGCCGGTCACATCTACGCGTTCATCGGGCTGAAGGACGTCACCACCGGTGACACCCTGTGCGACCCGGCGAACCAGATCGTGCTCGAGTCGATGACCTTCCCTGAGCCCGTCATCTCGGTGGCCATCGAGCCGAAGACGAAGGGCGACCAGGAGAAGCTGTCGCTCGCGATCCAGAAGCTGGCCGAGGAGGACCCGACGTTCCGGGTCAACCTCGACATCGACACGGGTCAGACGATCATCGCCGGCATGGGCGAGCTCCACCTGGACATCCTGGTGGACCGCATGCGCCGCGAGTTCAAGGTCGAGGCGAACGTCGGCAAGCCGCAGGTGGCCTACCGCGAGACGATCCGTCGTAGCGTGGTCAAGCTCGACTACACCCACAAGAAGCAGACGGGTGGTTCGGGTCAGTACGCCAAGATCCAGATGACGTTCGAGCCGCTCAACGCGTCCGAGGGCGAGCTGTACGAGTTCGACAACAAGGTCACCGGTGGCCGTATCCCGCGGGAGTACATCCCGTCGGTCGACGCCGGCATCCAGAGCGCGATGCAGCTGGGCGTGCTGGCGGGCTACCCGCTCGTCGGCATCAAGGCGATCCTGCTCGACGGTGCGTCTCACGACGTCGACTCCTCGGAGATGGCGTTCAAGATCGCGGGTTCCATGATCCTCAAGGAAGCCGTCCGTCAGGCCGACCCGGTCCTGCTCGAGCCGAAGTTCGAGGTCGAGGTGCGCACGCCCGAGGAGTACATGGGCGACGTCATCGGTGACCTGAACTCGCGCCGCGGCATGATCCAGTCCATGGAGGACGCTAAGGGCGTCAAGGTTATTCGCGCCCTTGTTCCTCTGTCAGAGATGTTCGGGTACGTCGGTGACCTGCGGTCGAAGACCCAGGGTCGCGCGGTGTACTCGATGCAGTTCGACAGCTACTCCGAGGTTCCTCGGAACGTTGCCGAGGAGATCATCAAGAAGACCCGGGGCGAGTAAGTCCCACTGGTCGCAATCAAGTTCCGCATTTCAATCGACCGGTAGGACCGAACGCCCGGCAGGTGTCAGCATGGCTCCTGCATCGTTTCGTCACATCACTACCTTGAGTCCGAGGAGGACACAGTGGGCAAGGCCAAGTTCGAGCGGACTAAGCCGCACGTCAACATCGGGACCATCGGTCACGTCGACCATGGCAAGACGACGCTGACGGCTGCAATCTCGAAGATGCTGCACGACAAGTTCCCGACCCTGAACCCCTTCACGCCGTTCGACGAGATCGACAAGGCGCCCGAAGAGAAGCAGCGCGGGATCACCATCAACATCGCGCACGTCGAGTACCAGACCGAGAAGCGCCACTACGCGCACATCGATGCTCCTGGGCACGCGGACTACATCAAGAACATGATCACGGGTGCGGCGCAGATGGACGGCGCGATCCTCGTGGTCGCGGCGACCGACGGCCCCATGGCCCAGACGCGTGAGCACGTTCTGCTCGCCCGCCAGGTCGGCGTGCCGTACCTCCTCGTCGCGCTGAACAAGGCCGACCTGGTGGACGACGAAGAGATCCTCGAGCTCGTCGAGGTCGAGGTGCGCGAGCTCCTCACCGCGCAGGGCTTCGACGGCGACAACGTCCCCGTCATCCAGGTCTCGGCGCTCAAGGCGCTCGAGGGTGACCCCAAGTGGGTCAAGTCGGTCTCCGACCTCATGGACGCCGTCGACGAGTCCGTCCCGGACCCGATCCGCGACATCGACAAGCCGTTCCTCATGCCGATCGAGGACGTCTTCACGATCACCGGTCGTGGCACGGTCGTCACCGGCCGCGTGGAGCGCGGCAAGCTCAAGGTGAACGAGGAGGTCGAGGTCGTCGGTATTCGCGAGAAGGCGATCAAGACCACGGTCACCGGCGTCGAGATGTTCCGCAAGCTGCTCGACTACGCGGAGGCTGGCGAGAACGTCGGCCTGCTGCTGCGTGGCACGAAGCGCGAGGACGTCGAGCGCGGCCAGGTCGTCGTCAAGCCCGGCTCGATCACCCCCCACAAGGACTTCGAGGCGCAGGTCTACATCCTCGCCAAGGATGAGGGTGGGCGTCACAACCCGTTCTACGCGAACTACCGCCCGCAGTTCTACTTCCGCACCACGGACGTCACCGGCGTCATCACGCTGCCCGAGGGCACCGAGATGGTCATGCCCGGCGACAACACCGAGATGACGGTCGCGCTGATCCAGCCGATCGCCATGGAGATCGGCCTCGGCTTCGCCATCCGCGAGGGTGGCCGGACCGTCGGTTCAGGCAAGGTCACCAAGATCATCAAGTGATCTTGAGGGTGGGGCCCGGGCATCTCGCCCGGGCCCTGCCCGCACCCCGCCGTGAGGCGGGGAACACCACGTCGCCGGCCGATTCACGCAATTGGCCTTCGCGGCGTTCCTCTGGCACACTAGCCAGGTTGCCCGGCGGGAGCCGAGCGCGTGCAACCACGTGCGATCTTCCCCAGGTGAAACAAACGTTGAGGGTTCCAGAGCCTCGGGGTCAACCCGGTGGCGGAGCTCAGACAGCATCCAACGACCTCGTACCTTTCACGAGTGTGCAGCGCAAAAGTGTGTCCGCAATAAGCGACACGCCCGAGTGCGGGGGTCGGACAGAGCCGTTCTAGAGAAAGAGTCAGACGAATGGCGGGACAGAAGATCCGCATCCGGCTCAAGTCGTACGACCACGAGGTCATCGACAGTTCGGCGCGCAAGATCGTCGACACGGTGACCCGCGCTGGTGCGACGGTCGTGGGCCCGGTGCCGCTGCCGACGGAGAAGAACGTTTTCTGCGTCATCCGGTCGCCTCACAAGTACAAGGACAGCCGCGAGCACTTCGAGATGCGCACGCACAAGCGGCTCATCGACATCATCGATCCCACGCCGAAGGCGGTCGACTCGCTCATGCGCCTCGACCTGCCGGCAGACGTGAACATCGAGATCAAGCTCTGAAGCTGGGAAGGAACTGATCACCATGACCACCCAGCAGAACGCGCGCCCGATCACGGCCTTGCTCGGTACCAAGCTCGGCATGACGCAGGTGTGGGACGCCAACGGCCTCCTCATCCCCGTCACTGTCGTCTTGGTCGGCACGAACGTTGTCACCCAGGTGCGCACCGCTGAGACAGACGGCTATGCCGCGGTCCAGCTGGCCTACGGCCAGATCGACCCGCGCAAGGTAAGCCAGCCCCTCAAGGGCCACTTCGAGAAGGCCGGGGTTACCCCCCGCCGGCATGTGGCCGAAGTTCGTACTCCTGACGCGGGCAAGTACTCGCTCGGCCAGGAGATCACTGCGGTGGCGTTCGAAGCAGGAACACGCGTCGACGTCTCCGGTACCACCAAGGGCAAGGGCACCGCGGGTGTCATCAAGCGTCACGGCTTCCACGGCGTCGGCGCTTCCCACGGTGCGCACCGCAACCACCGCAAGCCCGGCTCGATCGGTGGGGCTTCGACCCCGTCGCGCGTGTTCAAGGGCATGAAGATGGCTGGTCGGATGGGCTTCGACCAGATGACCACCCAGAACCTCACCGTGTACGCGGTCGACGCCGAGAAGGGTCTGCTGCTCGTCAAGGGCGCGGTCCCCGGACCCCGGAACGGCATCGTGCTCGTGCGGACCGCCGCGAAGGGAGCATGACGTGGCTGAGACACTGACCGTCGACGTACTGGACTCCTCGGGCAAGAAGGCAGGCAGCGCTGAGCTGCCCGCCGAGGTGTTCGACGTCCAGACGAACATCCCTTTGATCCACCAGGTCGTCGTCGCGCAGCTTGCGGCGGCTCGCCAGGGAACTCACTCCACGAAGAATCGTGGCGAGGTGAGTGGTGGTGGCCGTAAGCCGCACAAGCAGAAGGGCACCGGCCGCGCCCGTCAGGGCTCGACCCGCGCTCCTCAGTTCACCGGTGGTGGGGTCGTTCACGGCCCGACGCCGCGTGACTACAGCCAGCGGACCCCGAAGAAGATGAAGACCGCGGCGCTCCGCGGTGCTCTTTCGGACCGCGCTCGTGCCGGCCGCGTGCACGTCGTCTCCGGGTTCGCCCCGGGCGCCGCGCCGTCGACCAAGGTTGCCCTCGAGGTTCTGGCCCGCCTGTCGGGCCGGAAGCACGTGCTCGTGGTGGTGGAGCGTCAGGACGAGATCACCTGGAAGTCGCTCCGCAACGTCGAGCAGGTGCACCTCCTGGTCGCCGACCAGCTGAACACCTACGACGTGCTCGTCTCCGACGACGTCATCTTCACGCAGGGCGCGCTCGACGCGTTCCTGGCGGGGCCGGCTACCGGCCGCTCGGTGAAGGCCGTCGGAACGTCCATCGAGGCTGCCGAGATCGAGGAGGACACCAAGTGACTACCGTGGCGAAGGACCCGCGCGACATTCTGATCGCGCCGGTCGTCTCGGAGAAGAGCTATGGGCTTCTCGATGAAGGCAAGTACACCTTCGTCGTGGATCCGCGTGCGAACAAGACGGAGATCAAGGTTGCCATCGAGCAGATCTTCTCCGTCAAGGTCGCTTCGGTGAACACCATCAACCGCAAGGGCAAGACGCGGCGGACCAAGTTCGGCCTTGGCAAGCGCAAGGACACCAAGCGTGCGATCGTCACCCTCCGCGAGGGCACGATCGACATCTTCGGCGGACCGGTCGGCTGAGCCGACCGAGAGCAGATTGAGGACAGATCCCCATGGGAATCCGTAAGTACAAGCCGACTACGCCGGGCCGTCGCGGCTCGAGCGTCGCCGACTTCGTCGAGATCACGCGCTCCACGCCGGAGAAGTCGTTGGTCCGTCCGCTGCACAAGACTGGTGGACGCAACTCCACCGGCCGGGTGACCACCCGTCATCAGGGTGGTGGCCACAAGCGGGCCTACCGCGTCATCGACTTCCGTCGGCATGACAAGGACGGCGTTCCGGCGAAGGTCGCTCACATCGAGTACGACCCCAACCGCACCGCGCGCATCGCGCTGCTCCACTACGTGGACGGCGAGAAGCGCTACATCATCGCGCCGAACAAGCTCAAGCAGGGCGACTTCGTCGAGAACGGTGCTGGCGCGGACATCAAGCCCGGCAACAACCTGCCGCTCCGCAACATCCCGACCGGTACGGTCCTGCACGCCATCGAGCTCAAGCCCGGTGGTGGCGCCAAGATCGCCCGTTCGGCCGGTGTCTCGGTGCAGCTCGTTGCCAAGGACGGCATCTATGCGCAGCTGCGCATGCCGTCCGGCGAGATCCGCAACGTCGACCTGCGCTGCCGCGCCACCATCGGTGAGGTCGGCAACGCCGAGCAGTCGAACATCAACTGGGGCAAGGCCGGCCGCATGAGGTGGAAGGGCAAGCGCCCCTCCGTCCGTGGTGTCGCCATGAACCCGGTTGACCACCCGCACGGTGGTGGCGAGGGCAAGACCTCAGGTGGACGACACCCGGTCAGCCCGTGGGGTCAGCCTGAGGGCCGCACCCGTCGTCCCAACAAGCCGAGCGACAAGCTCATCGTGCGCCGTCGGCGCCTCAACAAGAAGCGCTGAAGGAGCTCGAGATGCCACGCAGCCTGAAGAAGGGCCCGTTCGTCGACGGGCACCTGCAGAAGAAGGTCGACGTCCAGAACGAGAAGGGGACCAAGAACGTCATCAAGACGTGGTCCCGTCGTTCGCTCATCACCCCGGACTTCCTGGGTCACACGTTTGCGGTGCACGACGGCCGCAAGCACACACCCGTCTTCGTCACCGAGGCGATGGTCGGACACAAGCTGGGCGAGTTCGCCCCTACGCGGACCTTCCGCGGCCACGAGAAGGACGACCGCAAGGCGCGTCGTCGCTGACCTTCACCGGTCGGTAGCGGCAACACCTTTCACCGTTCTTTGAGATAGACGAGACAGAAGGCAGGACAGCAATGGAAGCCAAGGCGCAGGCGCGGTTCGTCCGCGTCACGCCCCAGAAGGCCCGGCGCGTCGTGGACCTCATCCGTGGCAAGCAGGCCGACGTGGCCGTGGCGACGCTGAAGTTCGCGCCGCAGGCTGCTGGGGAGACCGTCCGCAAGGTGGTCGAAAGTGCGATCGCCAACGCGAGGGTCAAGGCCGATCGTGCGAGCGAAGCGTTCGACGAGCACGCGCTCGTCATCACTGAGGCGTACGTCGACGAGGGTCCGACCCTCAAGCGGTTCCGGCCGCGGGCACAGGGCAGGGCAAGCCAGATCCTCAAGCGGACCAGCCACATCACCGTGGTCGTGGCCCCCGTCGAGAAGAAGGAGAGGGCCCGATAGTGGGACAGAAGGTCAACCCGCACGGGTACCGCCTAGGCATCACCACCGACCACAGGTCGCGTTGGTTTGCCGACAGCACCAAGCCGGGACAGCGTTACCGCGACTACGTCCGTGAGGACGTGGCCATCCGCAAGCTCATGGCGACCGGGCTCGAACGAGCCGGGATCTCCAAGGTCGAGATCGAGCGGACCCGTGACCGGGTTCGCGTCGACATCCACACCGCACGCCCCGGGATCGTCATCGGGCGTCGTGGCGCGGAGGCCGACCGCATCCGCGGCGAGCTCGAGAAGCTCAGCGGCAAGCAGGTGCAGCTCAACATCCTCGAGGTGAAGAACGCTGAGATGGATTCTCAGCTCGTCGCCCAGGGGATCGCGGAGCAGCTTGCGAGCCGCGTGTCGTTCCGTCGTGCCATGCGCAAGGGCATGCAGTCCGCCCAGCGCGCTGGTGCCAAGGGCATCCGGGTCCAGTGCTCGGGTCGCCTCGGCGGCGCCGAGATGAGCCGGAGCGAGTTCTACCGCGAGGGACGCGTGCCGTTGCACACCCTCCGGGCGAACATCGACTACGGCTTCTACGAGGCCCGGACCACGTTCGGCCGCATCGGCGTCAAGGTCTGGATCTACAAGGGCGACATGACCGAGAAGGAGTATGCGCAGCAGCAGGCCACCCAGGCCCCGCGTGCACCGCGTGGACCCCGGACCGATCGCCCCGACCGCCCCGCTCGCGGTGGCGCCGGAGCAGCACGTCGTCCCGAGCGCACCGAGGCTCCTGCCTCGGCCCCCGTCGCTGCACCTGCCGAGGCTGTCGCCCCGGCCGCAGCGCCCGCCCCCGAGTCCGGTTCGGAGGCCTGAGCAATGCTTATCCCGCGCAGGCTTGCCCACCGCAAGCAGCACCACCCGGGGCGCTCCGGCGCCGCGACCGGTGGTACTGCGATCTCGTTCGGTGAGTTCGGTATCCAGGCTCTCGAGCCCGCGTACCTGACGAACCGGCAGATCGAGGCCGCTCGTATCGCCATGACCCGCCACATCAAGCGTGGTGGCAAGGTCTGGATCAACGTCTACCCGGACCGCCCGCTCACCAAGAAGCCGGCGGAGACCCGCATGGGTTCCGGTAAGGGTTCGCCCGAGTGGTGGATCGCCAATGTCAAGCCGGGTCGAGTTCTCTTCGAGCTCGCCGGTGTTCCGGAGGAGCTTGCTCGCGAGGCCATGCGTCGCGCGCAGCACAAGCTCCCGATGAAGACCCGTTTTGTGGTCCGCGAGGGTGGTGGCGTCTGATGGCTATCGGAACGAAGGATCTGGCCGTCACCGAGCTGGACGGGTTTGACGACGAGCGTTTGGTCGCCGAGCTCAAGAAGGCCAAGGAAGAGCTGTTCAACCTGCGCTTCCAGTCGGCCACCGGTCAGCTCGAGAGCCACGGGCGTCTCAAGGCCGTGCGTCGCGACATCTCGCGGATCTACACGATCCTGCGTGAGCGCGAGCTCGGCATCCGTACTGCCCCGAGCGCGAGCGAGTGAGGTCGACCATGAGCGAAACCAAGAACGAGGCTGCGGTTGACCGCGCCGACCGCAAGTCGCGGCGCGGCTACGTCATCAGCGACAAGATGGACAAGACCGTCGTGGTGGAGGTCGAAGACCGGGTCAAGCACCCGCTCTACGGCAAGGTCATCCGGCGCACGAGCAAGGTCAAGGCGCACGACGAGGCCAATGCGGCCGGCGTCGGCGACCTGGTCATGATCATGGAAACCCGCCCGCTCTCCGCTTCCAAGCGGTGGCGCGTGGTGGAGATCCTCGAGAAGGCGAAGTAGGCCTTCGAAGCAGTACAGACATCAGTTGCCCCCGTGGTCGGGGGCGCCGGCTCCGGCCGACGCCGCCGCCACGGGTGCATGACGGCAGCTACCCGTTCGGCCAGGCTCGCAGCGCGAGAACCAGCAGACGTCAGGAGTTCATCGAATGATCCAGCAGGAGTCGCGACTCAAAGTCGCCGACAACACTGGTGCCAAGGAAATCCTTTGCATCCGTGTTCTCGGTGGCTCGGGACGTCGTTACGCCGGAATTGGCGACACCATTGTCGCCACCGTCAAGGACGCGATCCCGGGCGGAAACGTCAAGAAGGGTGATGTCGTCAAGGCGGTCATCGTCCGTACCAAGAAGGAGCGCCGTCGCCCCGACGGCTCGTACATCAAGTTCGATGAGAACGCGGCCGTGATCCTCAAGAGCGACGGCGAACCCCGTGGCACGCGCATCTTCGGCCCGGTGGGCCGCGAGCTGCGCGACAAGAAGTTCATGAAGATCATCTCGCTTGCTCCGGAGGTGCTCTAACCATGGCGAAGATCAAGAAGGGCGACCTCGTCGTCGTCATCTCAGGCCGCGACCGCGGCAAGCAGGGTCGGGTTCTCGAGGTCCTCAGCGAGACGCAGCGCGTCGTCGTCGAGGGCGTCCAGCGCGTCACGAAGCATGTCAAGGTCGGGCAGTCGCAGCGCGGCACCCGCACCGGTGGCATCGAGACCATTGAGGCCCCGATCCACATCAGCAACGTGATGGTTGTCGACGCGGAGACCAAGAAGGGCACCCGCGTCGGGTTCCGGATCGAAGAGATCGAGCGCGACGGCCGCAAGAAGACGGTGCGGATCCGTGTGGCCAAGCGCTCCGGTAAGGACATCTGATGAGCGTTGACAGCACTGCGACGACCCCCGAGGTCGCGCCCGTCGTCCCGCGCCTGAAGACGCGCTACGCCGAGGAGATCGTCTCCGGGCTCCGCGAGGAGTTCGCCCACGAGAACGTCAACCAGGTCGCACGGCTGACCAAGGTCGTCGTGAACATGGGTGTCGGCGACGCAGCCAAGGACTCGAAGCTGATGGACGGGGCGGTCAAGGACCTTGCCGCGATCACCGGCCAGAAGGCCCAGGTCACCAAGGCTCGCAAGTCCATCGCCCAGTTCAAGCTGCGTGAGGGTATGCCGATCGGCGCCCACGTCACGCTGCGTGGCGACCGGATGTGGGAGTTCCTGGACCGGCTGCTCTCCACCGCGCTGCCGCGTATCCGCGACTTCCGCGGGCTCTCGCCGAAGCAGTTCGACGGCAACGGCAACTACACCTTCGGTCTCACGGAGCAGGCAATGTTCCACGAGATCGATCAGGACAAGGTCGACCGCGTGCGGGGTATGGACATCACCATCGTCACGACCGCGACCACCGACGCTGAGGGCCGCTCGTTGCTGAAGCGTCTCGGCTTCCCCTTCAAGGAGATCTGACATGGCGAAGACCGCCCTAGTCCAGAAGGCAGCCCGGACCCCGAAGTTCAAGGTGCGCGGCTACACCCGGTGCCAGAAGTGCGGACGTCCGCACTCCGTCTACCGCAAGTTCGGGCTCTGCCGCATCTGCGTGCGCGAGATGGCACACGCAGGCGAGCTTCCCGGCGTCACCAAGAGCAGCTGGTAACTACTACGCCGCTGGTCCTCACCACATGGGTTCACACCCGGTGGGGATACCCCGGCGAGGAAGGGCGGAAGCCCAATGATGACTGACCCGATCGCAGACATGCTCACGCGTCTGCGGAATGCGAACTCGGCTTATCACGACACGGTGCGCATGCCGTTCTCGAAGTTGAAGTCGCACGTAGCTGAAATCCTCGAGGCCGAGGGGTACATCGCCGGCTGGAAGGTTGAGGACGCGCCTGTCGGCAAGTACCTCACGATCGAACTGAAGTTCGGCCCGAACCGCGAGCGTTCGCTCGCCGGTGTACGCCGCGTGTCCAAGCCGGGCCTGCGTGTGTACGCGAAGTCGACCAATCTGCCCAAGGTGCTCGGCGGCCTGGGCGTGGCGATCCTGTCCACGTCCTCCGGTCTCCTCACTGGCCAGCAGGCCGCCAAGAAGGGCGTGGGTGGGGAAGTCCTCGCCTACGTCTGGTAAGTCCCGAGACGAAAGGAGCTAGCCATGTCTCGAATCGGCAGAGTCCCCGTCCCGGTACCCACCGGCGTGGACGTCACCATTGTTGGACCGACAGTGACCGTCAAGGGCCCCAAGGGCTCATTGACGCACACGGTTCCGAACCCCATCGCGGTTGCCCGCGATGACAACGGCGCCATCGTGGTCACCCGGCCGAACGACGAGCGCGCTTCGCGCTCGTTGCACGGCCTCACCCGCACGCTGCTGGCGAACCTCGTCACCGGTGTGACGGAGGGCTACGTGAAGAAGCTCGAGATCGTCGGTACCGGTTACCGCGTGGTCGCCAAGGGGGAGACGCTCGAGTTCGCACTCGGCTTCAGCCACCCGGTGAACATCACGCCCCCGGCTGGCATCTCGTTCACGGTGGAGAGCCCGACCAAGCTCTCGGTCAGCGGCATCGACAAGCAGCAGGTCGGTGAGGTTGCGGCCAACATTCGCAAGATCCGGAAGCCTGAGCCCTACAAGGGCAAGGGCGTTCGGTACGCCGGCGAAATTGTCCGCCGCAAGGTCGGAAAGGCGGGTAAGTAAGCCATGGCTCTCAAGATCAAGGGCAAGGGCAGGATCGTCGCGCGTGCTCGCCGTCACCTGCGTCTTCGCAAGAAGGTCTCGGGTACGGCGGTTCGTCCGCGTCTCGTGGTCACCCGTTCCGCTCGGCACATGATGGTGCAGGTTGTCGACGACAGCGTCGGCCGCACCGTTGTCTCGGCGTCGACCCTCGAGGCCGACTTCCGGGCGCTGAGCGCAGACAAGACCGCCAAGGCGCACAAGGTCGGCGAGCTCGTCGCCGCGCGTGCCAAGGCAGCCGGAATCGACGCGGTCGTGTTCGACCGCGGCGGCAACAAGTACCACGGCCGGGTGGCAGCAGTCGCCGACGGGGCTCGCGAAGGCGGCTTGACCCTGTGACGACTGAACCCACCTCCGTACGGAAGCAGAGGATCCACTGATGGCTGCACCTCAGCGCAGCAACACCGGGGCGGGCGCCGGCACCGGCGCCCCCGCGGGCGGCAGCGGCGGCGGCGGCGGTCGTGACGGCGGTCGCCGTGACGGCGGTCGGCGTGACTCGGCCGAGAAGAGCCAGTTCGTCGAGCGCGTCGTCAAGATCAACCGCGTCTCCAAGGTCGTCAAGGGCGGTCGTCGCTTCAGCTTCACGGCGCTCGTCGTCGTCGGCGATGGCGATGGCACGGTCGGCGTCGGCTACGGCAAGGCCAAGGAGGTCCCCGCGGCAATCGCCAAGGGGGTCGAGGAAGCCAAGAAGAACTTCTTCAAGGTTCCCCGTATCCAGGGCACCATTCCTCACCCCATCCAGGGTGAGGCCGCCGCGGGCGTCGTGTTCCTTCGTCCGGCGTCCCCGGGTACCGGCGTCATCGCCGGTGGTCCGGTCCGCGCCGTCCTGGAGTGCGCCGGCATCCATGACGTGCTGAGCAAGTCGCTCGGTTCCACCAACTCGCTCAACGTCGTTCACGCGACGGTGGCCGCGCTGCGTGGGCTCGAGCAGCCGGAGTCCGTGGCAGCACGCCGTGGCCTCCCGCTCGAGCACGTCGCCCCTGCCTCGCTGTTGCGAGCCCGGGCACTGGGGGTGCACTCCTGATGGGCCGGATCAAGGTGACCCAGACCAAGTCCGCCATCGGCGGCAAGCGAAACCAGCGCGAGACGCTGCGCTCCCTCGGTCTGAAGCGAATTGGCGACACTGTCGTCAAGGAGGACCGTCCGGAGATCCGCGGCATGGTTTCGACCGTGGTGCACATGGTCGTGACCGAGGAGGTCGACTGATGGCTGACGACAAGACGCAGGATGACGTCGCGAAGGCGACGGCTCCCGTGAAGAAGGCTCCGGCCAAGAAGGCTCCGGCCAAGGCCGCTGCCGTCAAGAAGGCTCCGGCTGCGAAGGCAGCCGAGCCCGAGCTGGGCGCTGGTGGCACCCTCAAGGTGCACCACCTCCGTCCGGCCCCGGGCGCCAAGACCGCCAAGACCCGCGTGGGTCGTGGCGAGGCGTCCAAGGGTAAGACGGCCGGTCGAGGCACCAAGGGCCAGAAGGCCAAGCGCACGATCCCCGAGCGTTTCGAGGGTGGACAGATGCCGCTGCACATGCGGCTTCCGAAGCTCCGCGGGTTCAAGAACCCGTTCCGCACCGAGTACCAGGTCGTGAACCTGGACAAGCTGTCCGAGCTGTATCCCTCGGGTGGTTCGGTGACGGTCGATGACCTCGTAGCCAAGGGCGCGGTCCGCAAGGGCCAGCTTGTCAAGGTGCTCGGCACCGGCGAGCTCACCGTCAAGGTCTCTATCGCGGTGGACGCCTACTCGGCGTCGGCCAAGGAAAAGATCGCGGCTGCCGGCGGGACCGTCGAGCAGGACTGATCGGATGAATGGGGCCGGTGGGACATCCGTCCCACCGGCCCCATTCCCGTATCCACGCACTGATCGGATAAGGTTTCGCGGGGCGCCCCCCGGGGGTGCTTCGTTCGACGGCCGGGATCGCCCGGCGTCACCACACACCGCCCTCGGCGGAGCAGGAGGATAGGTGCTCAGCGCATTCGTCCGGGCGTTCAGGACGCCCGACTTGCGGCGCAAGCTGCTCTTCACCATCGCGATGATGTCGATCTTCCGGGTCGGCTCGTTCCTGCCGACGCCTGGGGTCTCGTACCCCAACGTCCAGACCTGTATCGACGAGACCGCCGGTAACAGCGATCTGCTCGGTCTGGTGAACCTGTTCAGCGGTGGGGCCCTGCTCCAGCTGAGCGTGTTCGCGCTGGGGATCATGCCGTACATCACGGCGAGCATCATCGTCCAGCTGTTGCGCGTGGTCATCCCGCGCTTCGAGGCCCTGCACAAGGAGGGTCAGTCGGGCACCGCGAAGCTCACGCAGTACACGCGGTACCTGACCATCGCCCTGGCGATCCTGCAGTCGACGACCGTCATCACGGTCGCGCGCACCGGACAGCTGTTCCAGGGCTGCTCGGTCAAGGTCATCCCGGACGACAGCATCCAGACGATCCTGCTCATGGTCCTCGTCATGACTGCCGGGACCGGCCTGATCATGTGGCTGGGCGAGCTCATCTCCGAGCGCGGTGTCGGCAACGGCATGTCGCTGCTCATCTTCACGTCGATCGCGGCCAGCTTCCCGACCGCGCTGTGGTCCATCGCCGGTGGCGACAACGGCCCGACGAAGTTCACCATCGTGCTCGCCATCGTCGTGCTCGTGATCGGGCTCGTCGTGTTCGTCGAGCAGTCGCAGCGCCGCATCCCCGTGCAGTACGCCAAGCGCATGGTCGGTCGCAAGATGTACGGCGGCTCGAGCACCTACATCCCGATCAAGATCAACATGGCCGGGGTCATCCCGATCATCTTCGCGTCGTCGCTGCTCCAGGTGCCCGCCCTGCTGGCCCAGTTCGGTGACCAGACCGCGTCCTGGAAGGTGTGGCTGTCGATCAACCTCGTCGACTCGGCTGCGCCGCTGCACCTGCTCCTGTACGTCGCGCTGATCATCTTCTTCTGCTACTTCTACACGGCGATCACGTTCGACCCGGTCGAGGTCGCGGACAACATGAAGAAGTACGGCGGCTTCATCCCCGGCATCCGGGCCGGGCGGCCGACGGCGGAGTACCTGTCGTTCGTGATTTCCCGGATCACGGCCCCGGGTTCGGTGTACCTTGCGCTTGTCGCACTCGTCCCGACGATCGCGTTCATCCTGCTCGACATCAGCCGCAACATCCCGTTCGGCGGAGCGTCGATCCTCATCGTGGTCGGTGTCGGTCTCGAGACTGTGAAACAGATCGAGTCCCAGCTTCAGCAGCGCCACTACGAAGGGTTCCTGCGATGACCGCACGGCTCATCATCATGGGCCCCCAGGGCTCCGGCAAGGGCACCCAGGCGGCGCGCCTGGCGGCCCGCCTCGGGGTCCCGACGATCTCCACGGGAGACATCTTCCGGGCGAACATCAAGGGCGGCACCCCGCTGGGCAAGCGCGCGCAGGTGTTCACCGATGCGGGCAACCTCGTCCCCGACGAGATCACCAACGCCATGGTCGCGGACCGCCTGGCCGAGCCCGACGCCGCTGACGGGTTCATCCTCGACGGCTACCCGCGCACCGCCGACCAGGCGGACGTGCTCGACGGCGTGCTCGCGAGTGCCGGGACCGCGCTGGATGCGGTCCTCGAGCTCGACGCGCCCCGGGAGGAGCTGCTCGCCCGGCTGCACAAGCGCGCGGAGATCGAGAACCGCGCGGACGACACCGAGGACGCGATCCGTCGCCGGCTCGAGATCTACGCGGAGCAGACCGCTCCGCTCACGACGAGCTATGCCCAGCGCGGCCTGCTCGTCGTCGCGGACGCCATCGGCGACGTGGACGACGTCACGGAGCGGCTGCTTGCCGCCCTCGCGACCCACGTGGGCTGAAGACCCGCCGACGCGGGGCACACCGCGTGCGTTGACCAAGCGACGAGGAGCTGGACCAGTCATGTTCGGGCGCGACAAGATCGAGTACAAGACCCACGAGCAGGTGTTGCTCATGCGGCGCGCCGGACTCGTGGTCGCCGACGCGTTGGCGGCGGTACGGGCCCAGGCCCGGGCCGGGCAGACGACGGCCGACCTCGATGCGATCGCGGCCGAGATCATCCGGGCGGCGGGCGCCACGCCGTCGTTCCTGGGGTATGACGGCTTCCCCGGGACGCTGTGCGTGTCGGTCAACGACGAGATCGTGCACGGGATCCCCGGACCGCGCGTGCTCGAGCCCGGCGACGTCGTCTCGGTCGACTGCGGTGCGATCGTCGAGGGCTGGCACGGGGACTCGGCGATGACGCTCGTGCTGCCCGACGCCGACCCGCTCGACGTCGAGCTCATGACGACCACGGAGGATGCCATGTGGGCCGGCATCGCCGCGCTGGCGACCGGTAACCGCCTCGGCGGCGTGGGGGAGGCCGTCGAGGACGTCGTCGACGCCGCTCAGACGGCCGGCGCGAACGCCGGGGCCCGGTACGGGGTCATCGAGGAGTTCGTCGGCCACGGGATCGGCAGCGCGATGCACCAGCCGCCCGACGTGCTCAACTACCGCACCCGCGACCGTGGACCCCGGCTGAAGCCCGGCATGTGCCTGGCCGTCGAGCCGATGCTCGTGCGCGGTGACCGCACGACCCAGACCCTCGAGGACGACTGGACCGTCGTGTCCGACGACGGCTCGCGGGCCTCGCACTGGGAGCACTCGGTCGCGCTCCTGGAGAACGGCATCTGGGTGCTGACCGCGCAGGACGGCGGCGCCGAGCGCCTCGCCGCCCTGGGCGTGCGGGTCACCCCGCTCGCCGACTAGTGGTACCGACGGCGCCGTTGCGTCCTCGAGGGGCACCGACGGCACCGGAGCGTCTTCGAGGGGCTCAGCGGTTTCCGCTCACCCCTTCGATGCCGTAGGGTAGCCCGTTGGGTGCGCGCGCCGTGTCGGTGCGCCACCAATCCGGCTCGACCCCTCGTGATCGAACGTGACTGCGAACGGGTGGCGCCGGGGAGATATAGCAACCGAGAGTTAGCGGAGGATATGGCAAAGAAGGACGGTGTCATCGAGATCGAGGGCAGCGTTGTCGAGGCCCTGCCGAACGCGATGTTTCGCGTGGAGCTGGCCAACGGCCACCGAGTGCTCGCCCACATCTCGGGCAAGATGCGTCAGCACTACATCCGGATCCTCCCCGAGGACCGCGTGGTTGTTGAGCTGAGCCCGTACGACCTGTCCCGCGGCCGGATCGTCTACCGCTACAAGTAACCATCACTCGATCACGCCGTCGCGCTCGTACCTGCGGGTACGGACGCGAACCGCGGCGGCGGAGGAACAAAGCATGAAGGTCAAGCCCAGCGTCAAGAAGATCTGCGACAAGTGCAAGGTGATTCGCCGGCACGGTCGCGTCATGGTGATCTGCGAGAACCTGCGTCACAAGCAGCGCCAGGGCTGAAGCCCTGACGCTCGGGGACGCACCCGAGCAGATCGTCCGGTTCCGAGCCATCAGGCGAGGCACCACCAGCGCACCACCACTCCTCCTCGGCCCCACGGGCCGCAGGCGGCGAACCCTCGGTCGGAGGCCGAGGCCCGCGGAACACGCGGGAGGGTGATGCGGACGGCCTCCGACGCAGTACAGGAGTCACCAGTCACATGGCACGTCTTGTCGGAGTCGACCTCCCCCGCGATAAGCGGCTCGAGATCGCGCTCACCTACATCTACGGCGTCGGCCGTACCCGCTCCCAGCAGACGCTGGCCGCCACGGGCATCAGCCCGGACGTCCGCGTGAAGGACCTGGGCGACACTGAGCTGGTCGCCCTGCGCGACTACCTCGAGGCCTCCTTCAAGCTCGAAGGTGACCTTCGGCGCGAGGTCGCAGCTGACATCCGCCGCAAGGTGGAGATCGGCTGCTACGAGGGCCTGCGGCACCGCCGTGGCCTCCCGGTGCGCGGTCAGCGCACCAAGACCAACGCGCGCACCCGCAAGGGCCCGAAGCGCACCGTCGCCGGCAAGAAGAAGGCCGGTCGCAAGTAGCAGCAGTAGCCCGCCCGGTCAGGCCTAGCGCCAGCCCGAGAGCGGTACTGCACTCAGCCGACCCAGACCAGGAGAAAACAAGCACATGCCTCCCAAGACTCGTACCGCCGTGCGCAAGCCGCGCCGCAAGGAGAAGAAGAACGTCTCCCACGGCCAGGCGCACATCAAGAGCACGTTCAACAACACCATCGTCACGATCACGGACCCCACGGGTGCCGTCATCGCCTGGGCCTCGTCCGGCCAGGTCGGCTTCAAGGGTTCGCGCAAGTCGACCCCGTTCGCGGCCCAGCTCGCGGCCGAGGCCGCTGCTCGCCGCGCGCAGGAGCACGGCATGAAGAAGGTCGACGTCTTCGTCAAGGGCCCGGGTTCAGGTCGCGAGACCGCGATCCGTTCGCTCCAGGCGACCGGCCTCGAGGTCGGCTCGATCCAGGACGTGACGCCCCAGGCTCACAACGGCTGCCGTCCCTCCAAGCGCCGCCGCGTCTGATCTGCTCGAACGCGCGAGTCCGCGCGGTGACTTCGGTTCACCGCGCGGCTCGTTCGGTCGGACGGTTTGCTTGACCGGTTGACGGGCCCCTCCGCAGGCCCGGCAGCTTTCGCGCAGATTGCCTGCTCGGTAGACCGAGACCCGGCAGGCTCGCACCACCGCAGAGCGTCATATGGCGGACGCTCACTGAGAGGAACCCAGAAGTGCTCATAGCACAGCGCCCCACCCTGACCGAAGAGGTCATCTCGGAGTACCGGTCGCGGTTCTCCATCGAGCCACTGGAGCCGGGCTTCGGCTACACGCTCGGAAACTCCCTCCGTCGCACCCTGCTCTCGAGCATCCCGGGTGCTGCCGTGACGTCCATCCGGATCGACGGCGTGCTGCACGAGTTCACCACCGTGCCGGGCGTCAAGGAAGACATCACGGAGATCATCCTCAACATCAAGAACCTCGTGGTCTCGTCGGAGAACGACGAGCCCGTCGTGATGTACCTGCGCAAGCAGGGTGCCGGCGCCGTCACGGCCGCCGTCATCGTCCCGCCGGCCGGGGTCGAGGTCCACAACCCGGACCTGCACATCGCGACCCTGAACGACAAGGGCAAGCTCGAGATCGAGCTCACGGTCGAGCGTGGCCGCGGGTACGTCTCTGCCTCGCAGAACAAGTCGTACGACGCCGAGATCGGGCGCGTCCCGGTCGACTCGATCTACTCGCCGGTTCTCAAGGTGACCTACAAGGTCGAGGCCACGCGTGTCGAGCAGCGCACCGACTTCGACAAGCTGATCGTCGACGTCGAGACGAAGAACTCGATCTCGCCCCGCGACGCACTGGCCTCGGCCGGTAAGACGCTCGTCGAGCTGTTCGGTCTCGCCCGCGAGCTGAACGTCGAGGCCGAGGGCATCGAGATCGGCCCGTCCCCGACGGACGCCGCCCTCGCCGCTGACCTCGCGCTCCCGATCGAGGACCTTCAGCTGACGATCCGGTCGTACAACTGCCTCAAGCGCGAGGGCATCCACACCGTGGGTGAGCTCGTGGCTCGCAGCGAGGCCGACCTGCTCGACATCCGGAACTTCGGTGCGAAGTCGATCACCGAGGTCAAGGAGAAGCTTGCTGAGCTGACCCTGTCCCTCAAGGACAGCCCGCTCGACTTCGATCCGACCAAGGCCGCCGGGTACTACGACGGCGAAGAGGGCGAGTTCACCGAGGAAGAGCAGTACTGACGCTGCGTCGGGCGGAGGGCACCTGTGCCCGCCTCGCTCGTTCATCACTGGAACTTTGAGGAGTTAGACCATGCCTACGCCCACTAAGGGTCCCCGGCTCGGTGGCGGCCCGGCGCACGAGCGGCTGATCCTGGCCAACCTGGCCACGAGCCTGTTCGAGCACAAGCGCATCACGACGACCGAGGCCAAGGCCAAGCGCCTTCGCCCGCTCGCCGAGCGCCTGATCACGTTCGCCAAGCGCGGTGACCTGCAGGCCCGTCGTCGCGTGCTCACGGTCGTCAAGAGCAAGGACGTCGTGCACGTCCTGTTCACCGAGATCGCGCCGGCCGTGGCCGAGCGTCAGGGTGGCTACACCCGGATCACGAAGATCGGTCCCCGCAAGGGCGACAACGCGCCGATGGCCGTGATCGAGCTCGTGCTCGAGCCGCTCAGCCCGAAGCAGGCCACCGTCCGCGAGGCCGAGAAGGCCACGAAGAAGGCCGCGCCGAAGAAGTCCGCCAAGAAGGTCGAGAAGTCGGCCGACGAGGCTGTCGTCGAGACCCCCGTCGAGGAGGCCCCCGTGGCCGACACGGCGGAGCCCGTCGAGGCCGACAAGGCCTGACGACCAGCACCACTGCAGTCCGCAACGCCCGAGCGCTGACGTCCACCAGGACCTCAGCGCTCGGGCGTTGTTCTGTTGTGCGGGGGTGGGCCGGCCGGCGGCGCCATAGGGTCGCCGGTATGGGTCTGGACGGGGGTTGTGCGCCGGTTCCGGTGGTGCTGGTGCACGGGTTGCGCACCTCGCGCACCATGTGGCGCGCGCAGGTCGAGGCGCTCACCCGTGCGGGTCACCGCGCGGTCGCCATCGACCTGCCGGGGCATGGCCGACGCCGGGCCGAACGGTTCACGCTCGACGGTGCGGTCGGCGCCATCGGTGAGGCGATCGCCGCGGGGGAGCGGGCGCTCGTCGTCGGCCTCTCGCTCGGGGGCTACGTCGCGATCACGCACGCTGCCCGCTACCCGGACCAGGTGGCCGGCCTGGTGGCTGCGTCCTGCTCGACGCGACCCACCCGGCCCGTGGTCGACGCATGGGTCCTCGCCGCGCGCGCGATCGCACGCCTGCCCGACTCGGGCGCGCGGCTCAACCAGTTCCTGGTGGACCGCACGCTCAACCCCGTCGGCGCCGCCGACGTCGCGGCCGGCGGCTTCGCGTACGACGTGGTCATCGACGCGCTGCGCGCCGTGCGGGGGCTCGACCCGGTCGCCGATCTCGCCCGCGTGCCGGTGCCGGTCTGGCTCGTGAACGGCCGCCTCGACCACTTCCGCAGCCAGGAGCGGGCGTACCTCGCGGCGTGCCGGGACGGCCGGCTCGTCGTCGTGCCCGGGGCGAAGCATCTCGTGAGCCTGGACGCCCCCGTGCCGTTCGACCGCGTGCTGCTCGAGGCGCTCGTGCGGCTCGAGGTCGAGCGGGCCGGGCTCGAGCCGGCAGCGGGCTCAGCGTCCGCGCAGGCTCCACGCGCGCACCCCGCCGACGATCCCCGCGGAGTTGGGGACGACGACGACGTCGTCCCCCAGCCGCGCGAGCACCTGCGGCGTGATCTGGCGCGAGTTTCCGCCGCCGAGGTACAGCCGGTCCCACACGAACACCGGTCGTAGGCCGTCGACCACGCGACGGACGCGGCGCGACCACCGTCCGTCGCCGAGCCGGGCGCGCTCGATCTGCCCGACGTAGTCGTCGTAGCTGGTGCCCCACCGGACCGGCGCGTGCGACCACTCGAGGTGCGGTGCCAGGACGCCGCCGTCGAACAGGGCCGAGCCGAGACCGGTGCCGAGCGTGAGCACGAGCTCGAGGCCGCTGCCCGCCACCACCCCGGCGCCGTGCACCTCGGCGTCGTTCAGCACGAGCGCGGGCAGGCCGAAGGCGGCGCCGACGGCGGCCTCCATGTCGAAGTCGGCCCAGGCCTCGACGAGCTCGGGCAGGACCCGGCTGTGCGGGCCGGAGCGGGTCACGTAGTGGGGGGTCGCGACAACGACGCCGTGCCGGATCATCCCCGGCATCCCGACGGTGACGCGCTGCGCGACCGGCAGGGAGGCGGCGATCTCGACCAGCGTCTCCACCAGGCGCTCGGGCGGCAGCGGGTACGGCGTCGGCACGCGCACCGCGGGCGCGCGGAGCGTCCCGGCCGCGTCGAGCACCGAGGCCTTGATGCCACCGCCGCCGCAGTCGACGGCCAGGGTGTGCAGCTGTGCGCTCGGCATCTCGATCACGCGGCCAGGCTACCGATCGTTCGGCGTCGGGCCACCTGCGGGCCACCTGCGGGCCACCGCCGGGCCACCGCCGGACCACCGCCGGGCCACCGTGGAGGCGTCGGGGAGGGGCGGCGGGGCGAGCGGATAGGTTTGGCCCGTGCTCCGGATCCGCCTCGACCTCGCCTACGACGGCACGGCCTTCGCCGGATGGGCGATCCAACCGGGCCTGCGCACGGTGCAGGGCCTGCTCGAGGGGGCCCTCGCGGTCGTGCTGCGGGCGCCCGTGCGGGTGACCGTGGCAGGGCGGACCGACTCCGGGGTCCACGCCCAGGGCCAGGTGGCGCACGTCGACGTCGAGGACGACGCCTGGGCGAGCCTGGCGGGCCGGGCGCCGCGGACCCCGGGGAACACGCTCGTCGCGCGCCTGGGGGGACTCCTGCCGCGCGACATCGTCGTGCGCCGGGCCGAGCCGGCGTCCCCCGGGTTCGACGCGCGGTTCTCCGCGCTCCGGCGGCGCTACGCATACCGGATCGCCGACGACCCCGCGCTGCGCGACCCGCTGCGCCGCGACCAGATCCTGTGGCACCCGCGCGCGCTCGACGTCGAGGCGATGCACTCCGCGGCGCGCCCCCTGGTGGGCCTGCACGACTTCGCGGCGTTCAGCAAGCCGCGCCCCGGCGCGACCACCATCCGCACGCTCGAGATCTTCGACTGGAGCCGGCCTGTCGACGGGCCGGACGCCGGCCTCGTGGTCGCCGTCGTGCAGGCCGACGCGTTCTGCCACCACATGGTGCGGGCGCTGGTCGGCGCCTGCATCGCGGTCGGGGAGCACCGCCGGTCGGACGACTTCCCCGAGGTGCTGCTCGCCGCGGGGCTGCGGGACCCCGGCGCGGGGGTCTCACCCGCGCGCGGCCTCACACTCGAGGAGGTCTCCTACCCGGACGACGCCGAGCTGGCGCTGCGGGCCCAGCAGACGCGCAACCGGCGCGGCCGGGGCTGGTCGGGCGTCGAGCTCGGCGGGGCTTCCTGACGGCAGGGCGTCTCACTTCTGACGGCGGGGCTTCTCAGCGGTGGGTTCCTCAGCGGCGGGGCTTCTTGATGATGTGCATCGCGGCCTCTTCGGCGCTCGCGGCGCCGCCGGAGATGCCGACCTCCCGCGCGAAGGTGTCGTTCGGGCGGTGGCCCTCGAGCGCGTCGTCGTCCTGCACCAGTCGACCCGCGCGGTCGGGCTCGCGGGCGCCGCGCTCCGGGGCCTCCCAGATCTCGGGCTCCTCCTCGCCGAGCCGCTGGTCGAGCGTCTCGCCGTGCGCCTGCTCCCAGGCCGTCTCGCCGTGGCGGTTGGACCGCGGTCGCTCCGGCGGCGAGTAGCCCTCGTCGAGGAGATCGTCGACGCCGCGGTCGAGGAGGGTGTCCTCGAGCGGGAGCTGGTCGGTGTTGCCTTCGACCCCGGTCTCCGGATCGGCGCTGGTGGCGGGCGTGGTTTCGCTCATGCATCCACGGTGTCACCGCGAACCGCCTCCCGCCAGGGGTAATCGCCGGGGCGATTTGGGTCCAGAACGGCGCAGACCTCGCGAATGGAGGGCCGGTGCGACGACCGGCGCAGAATGGGGTGGTGGGACACCTCGACATCAGCGCCGTGAGCTTCTTCCTGCCCGACGGGCGACCCCTCCTCGACGAGGTGGACCTCCGGGTCGCCGACGGCGCCAAGGTGGCCCTGGTCGGCCCGAACGGCGCGGGCAAGACGACGCTCCTGCGGATCGTGGCCGGCGACCTGGCCCCGCACTCGGGGACCGTCTCGCGCAGCGGCGGGCTCGGCGTCATGCGGCAGTTCGTCGGGCGCATCTCCGACGAGCGCTCGATCCGCGAGCTGCTGTCCTCGCTGGCCCCGGCCGCGGTGCGGGACGCCGCGGTCGAGCTCGCGGCCGCCGAGCTGGGGATCATGGCGGTCGACGACGAGCCCGCCCAGATGCGGTACGCGAGCGCCCTGGTGGACTGGGCCGACGTCGGCGGCTATGAGGCCGAGACGGGCTGGGACAAGGTGACCGACGCCGTGCTCTCGATGCCCTTCGACGCCGCTCAGTGGCGCGAGGTCCGCACGCTGTCCGGGGGTGAGCAGAAGCGGCTCGTGCTCGAGGCGCTGCTGCGGGGCCCCGAAGAGGTGCTCCTGCTCGACGAGCCGGACAACTATCTCGACGTGCCCACCAAGCGGTGGCTCGAGGCGCAGCTCGCGGCATCCCCCAAGACGGTGCTGTACGTGAGCCACGACCGCGAGCTGCTCGCCCGCACGGCCACGCAGGTCGCGAGCGTCGAGCCGACCCCGGCCGGCTCGACGATCTGGGTGCACGGTGGCGGGTTCGCCACCTACGCGGCGGCGCGCGACGACCGGCGCTCGCGGCTCGACGAGCTGCTGCGGCGCTGGGACGAGGAGCACGCCAAGCTCAAGCTGCTCGTGTTCACGCTCAAGAACAAGTCCGCGTTCAACGACGGGCTGGCCTCCCGGTACTCGGCGGCCCAGACCCGGTTGCGCAAGTTCGAGGAAGCCGGTCCGCCGCAGGTGATGGCGCGCGACCAGAACGTCAAGGTCCGCCTCGTGGGTGGGCGCACGGCCAAGCGAGCGATCGTCGCGACGGGGCTCGAGCTGTCGGGGCTGATGAAGCCGTTCGACCTCGAGGTCTGGTTCGGCGAGCGGCTCGCGGTGCTCGGGTCGAACGGGTCAGGCAAGTCGCACTTCTTGCGGCTGCTCGCCGCGGGCGGGTCCGACCCCGATCTCGAGCACGCCCCGGTCGACGATGCCGAGATCATCCCCGTCAAGCACGCGGGCCGGGCGATGCTCGGGTCGCGCGTGCGACCGGGCTGGTTCGCGCAGAACCATGCGCATCCCGAGCTCGTCGGGCGCACGCTCCTCGAGATCCTGCACCGCGGGGATGCGCACCGCTCGGGGATGGGGCGCGAGCCTGCGAGCAAGGCGCTGGACCGCTACGAGCTCGTCGCGGCTGCCGAACAGGTCTACGAGACGCTCTCGGGCGGCCAGCAGGCGCGCTTCCAGATCCTGCTCCTCGAGCTGTCCGGCGCGACCCTGCTGCTGCTCGATGAGCCGACCGACAACCTCGACCTGCATTCCGCCGAGGCGCTCGAGGTGGGTCTCGCGGCGTTCGAGGGCACGGTCGTGGCCGTCACGCACGACCGCTGGTTCGCGCGCGGCTTCGACCGGTTCCTCGTCTTCGGGGCCGACGGCGAGGTCGTCGAGACCCCCGAGGCCGTGTGGGACGCAGGGCGGGTGCACCGCAGCCGGTAGGCGGCGGGGCGCTGGCGAACGGGGTCGGTTCTGGCCACGTTTTGACCGCTCCGAGGCGTACGGCTACTCTGATGTGTCGTTGTGCGTCCCCAGCGGTCCGGTGATCCCACTCTCCGGTCTCGTGGAGGGTGATGCGCGGGCGAGCATTCCTCGACCAGCCACGTTTTTCGGCTGCGTCGGGAGTGAACACATTCAGCTACTCGAAACGAAGGCTACGACCGTGCGCACGTACACCCCGAAGCCCGGCGACGTCGAGCGGACCTGGTACGTCATCGATGCGACCGATGTCGTCCTGGGCCGTCTGGCCACACACGTGGCCACGCTGCTGCGCGGCAAGCACAAGGCGACATTTGCCCCCCACATCGATAACGGTGACTTCGTCATCGTCATCAACTCCGACAAGGTTGCCCTGACCGGCAACAAGCGTGAGACCAAGATCGCGTACCGCCACTCCGGTTACCCGGGCGGGCTCACCGCGACCAGCTACGGCGACCTGCTGGCAACCAAGTCCGATCGGGCGGTGGAGAAGGCTGTTCGCGGCATGCTCCCCAAGAACTCGATCGCTCGCGCGCAGATCACCAAGCTCAAGGTCTACACAGGCTCTGCGCACCCTCACAGCGCGCAGCAGCCCACGCCGTACACCATCACCCAGGTTTCGCAGCAGGCCTAGGCCTGCCGCGAGTAGTCACAACACAGGACGCGAGGACACCACCAGTGGCCGAGACCACCGTCGATATCGACGTCGCGGGCGACGACACGCCCAGCAGCTATACCTCTGAGACCACGGCCCCCGCGGGCCGCGGACAGAGCCTGACGGCTCCCGGCGCGGCCCTCGGCCGACGCAAGGAAGCGATCGCTCGCGTTCGCCTGGTGCCCGGCACCGGGACGTGGAAGGTCAACGGCCGCACCCTCGAGGACTACTTCCCGAACAAGGTGCACCAGCAGCTCGTCAACTCGCCGCTGAAGCTGGTCGACGTCGAGGGTCGTTTCGACATGGTCGCGAAGATCACCGGTGGCGGCGTCTCGGGTCAGGCCGGCGCACTGCGCCTCGCCATCGCCCGTGCGCTCAACCTGATCGACGAGGAGCACAACCGTGCCGCGCTGAAGAAGGCCGGCTTCCTCATGCGTGACTCTCGCGTCGTCGAGCGCAAGAAGGCCGGGCTCAAGAAGGCCCGCAAGGCCCCGCAGTACTCCAAGCGCTGATTCGTCTCGCGCTGGCCGATGGCCCCGATGGATACTCCATCGGGGCCATTTGCGTATCAAATCCTGTGGTGACGCAGTGGCACGACGACGAAGGAGACATCTGATGGCACGCCTGTTCGGAACCGACGGGGTGCGAGGCCTCGCCAACCGGGACCTCACCGCAGAGCTCGCCCTGGATCTCGCCGTCGCCGCGGCCCACGTGCTCGGGTCGAGCGGCGCGTTCGGTGACCACCGTCCCCGCGCCGTGATCGGGCGCGACTCGCGCGTGTCGGGCGAGTTCCTCTCCGCCGCCACCGCCGCCGGCCTGGCGAGCGCCGGCGTCGACGTGGTGAACGTCGGGGTGCTGCCCACGCCGGCCATCGCCTACCTCACCGGTGAGCTCGGCGCCGACCTCGGCGTTGTCCTGTCGGCGTCGCACAACCCGATGCCGGACAACGGCATCAAGTTCTTCACGCGCGGCGGCCTCAAGCTCGACGACGTGGTCGAGGACGCGATCGAGGCCCGGCTGCGCGAGCCGTGGGACCGGCCGACCGGAGCCGCCGTCGGGCGCATCACGATGGACTCGGGCCACGCGGGCGAGGAGTACGTCGAGCACCTGGTCGGCACGCTCACCACCCGGCTGGACGGCCTGCGGATCGCGGTCGACTGCGCGAACGGTGCGGCCAGCGAGGTCGGGCCGGCCGCGCTACGCGCCGCGGGCGCCGACGTCGTGGTCATCAACGCGTCGCCGGACGGCCGCAACATCAACCAGCAGTGCGGATCGACCCACCCCGAGCAGCTCCAGGCCGCCGTCGTGGCCTCGGGCGCCGACCTGGGGGTGGCGTTCGACGGCGACGCCGACCGCTGCCTCGCGGTCGACCACACCGGCGCACTCGTGGACGGCGACCAGATCATGGGGCTGCTCGCGATCTCGATGCGCGACGCCGGCCAGCTCGCGAGCGACACGCTCGTCGCGACCGTGATGAGCAACCTCGGACTGCGGCTGGCCATGAACGCCGCCGGCATCTCGATGATCGAGACCGGCGTCGGCGACCGGTACGTCCTTGAGGAGATGCGGCTCGGCGGGTACTCCCTTGGCGGCGAGCAGTCGGGCCACGTGATCATGGGCGCGCACTCGACGACGGGTGACGGGACGCTGACCGCTCTGCACGTGGCCGCCCGGGTCGCCGCGACCGGTCAGAATCTGTCGGAGCTCGCGAGCGTCGTCAACCGGCTGCCGCAGGTGCTCATCAATGTGCGTGGCGTCGACCGGAGCCGCTCGGCAACCGACGAGGGCCTGCTGGCCGCCGTCGCATCGGCGTCCGCCGAGCTCGGCCAGACCGGGCGGGTGCTGCTGCGCTCGTCCGGCACCGAGCCGCTGGTGCGGGTCATGGTCGAGGCGGCGAGCCTCGAGCACGCCGAGCGGGTGGCTGGGGAGCTCGCGGGCGTCGTGCGCGTGCGCCTGGCGCTGTGACGCGATCGCGGTGATCCGGTGACCCTGAGTCTCGTCGAGCGTGTCGGGCTGCTGCTCGCGGGACCCGACCCCGCCGCCATCGTGCAGGCGGGGCACCCCGTGCTGCGGGCCCACGCGGCGCCCTACCGCGGGCAGCTCGAGCCCGGGATGCTGCACGACCTGATCGAGCTCATGCGGCGCACGATGCACAACGCTCCCGGCGTCGGGCTGGCCGCCCCGCAGATCGGGCTGCCGCTCGCCATCGCCGTCCTGGAGGACCCGGGCGCGCTCGACTCGGACGTGATCGACGTGCGCGAGCGTGCCGCGCTGCCGTTCCGGGTGCTGATCAACCCCGTGTACGAGCCCGTGGGTGCCCAGCGGGTGTCCTTCTACGAGGGGTGCCTGAGCGTGTCGGGCTGGCAGGCGGTCGTGGCGCGGTACCGGACCGTGCGGCTGACCGGCTCGGACGAGACCGGGCAGGCGATCGACGAGGTCGTCACCGGCTGGCCGGCGCGGATCGTCCAGCACGAGACCGACCATCTCGGCGGGATGCTCTACATCGATCGCGCCGAGCTGCGCTCGCTCATCGCCGACGAGGGCATCGGCGCGATCCTGGGCTCGGAGCCGTCCCCGACGACGGCGGCCCGGGTGCTCGGCTTCGATCTCGCGCAAGGCGCGGGTGGTCCCCTCGGGGGAGCGGGCGGTCCCCCCGGAGGTGGATGACGCTGCTCTCTGGGCGCGGCAGGCTCGAGGTGCTTAGGGTGGTCTCAGCCGGTGAGGACCGGTGTGCTCCGCTCATCTCCGCGCCATCGACCCGGGAGCAGATGACACGTGCAGGACTGGATTCTTGCGTTGGCGGCCTCGCCACTCGTCTATCTCGGTCTGTACGTCTTCGCGACGATCGACGGCTTCTTCCCGCCGATCCCCTCCGAGTCCGTGGTCATCGCGCTCGCTGCGCTGTCGATGTCGACCGGGCAGCCGAACCTCGCCCTGATCGTGCTGGTCGCCGCGGCGGGGGCGTTCACCGGGGACCAGGTCGCCTACTCCATCGGCAAGCGGATCAACGTCCGCCAGGTGGCCTTCCTGCGCGGCCCGCGAGGCCAGAAGACGCTCGACTGGGCGGAGCGTGCGCTCGCGCGTCGCGGGCCGTCCTTCATCCTCGCTGCGCGCTACATCCCGGTCGGGCGCGTGGCCGTGAACATGACGGCGGGCGCCGTCGGCTACCCGCGCCGCCGGTTCGTCGGGCTGACCGCGCTCGCTGCGGTGACCTGGGCCATGTACTCCGCGGCGATCGGGCTCGGTGCCGGGGCGTGGTTCAAGGGCCACCCCTTCGTCGCGATCGTGGTCGGCGTCGTCGGCGGCCTGATCATCGGGCTCGCGCTCGACTGGGTCCTCGGGTTCCTGCAGCGGCGCAGGGGCTCAGGCGAGGATGCGGCCGCGTCCTCGAACGCCTCAGCCCCGGAGGGCGTGCGCAAGGGCGGTTAGAGCTTGCGCAGCCGCATCCGCTGGACGGAGTGGTCCGCGCTCTTGGTCAGCACCAGCGTGGCCCGGCTGCGGGTAGGCAGGATGTTCTGCACGAGGTTGGGGGCATTGATCGAGTCCCAGATCTCGGCCGACCGTGCGGTCGCGTCCTCGTCCGACAGCGAGGCGAACCGGTGGAAGTACGACTCGGGCCGGGTGAACGCCGTCGCGCGCAGGGACAAGAACCGGTCGATGTACCACTGCCGCACGACCGACGACCGGGCGTCGACGTAGATCGAGAAGTCGAAGAAGTCGCTCACCGCCAGGTCGGAGGTGCCGACGGGCGACGGGCGGGCGGGCTGCAGCACGTTGAGGCCCTCGACGATCAGCACGTCCGGCCGGCGCACGACGATCTCCGCGCCCGGCACGATGTCGTAGGTGAGGTGGTTGTAGACAGGTGCGCGCACCTCTGCCGCCCCTGCCTTGACCTTGGACAGGAACCTGACCAGGGCCCGCCGGTCGTAGGACTCGGGGAAACCCTTGCGGTCCATCAGTCCACGCCGGGCCAGCTCGGCGTTGGGGAGCAGGAAGCCGTCGGTCGTCACGAGCTCGACGTGCGGCGTCTCGGGCCAGCGCGCGAGCAGCTCACGCAGCAGGCGTGCGGTGGTCGACTTGCCTACCGCGACCGAGCCCGCGATGCCGATCACGAACGGTGTTCCGCCTGAGTTCTCGCCCAGGAACGTCGACGACGCCTTGTGCAGGTTCTTGGTCGCCTCGACGTAGAGGTTCAGCAACCGAGACATGGGTCGGTAGACCGCATCGACCTCCGCGAGGTCGATCGGGTCGCCGAGTCCGCGCAGCCGCTCGACGTCCGCGTCGGTCAGCGGAAGAGGGGTGGTGCCGGACAGCCGGGTCCAGACCTGGCGGTCCAGCTCCACATACGGCGTGGACGGCGTGAGCTGAACGGTTGTTGCCACGTGGCGATTGTGCCCGATGCAGGCGGCCGGACGCACCGTACCGGGTCGGGGCTCTTAGTAGACTTCCCGGCCATGTGCGGAATCGTGGGTTACGTCGGTCCCCGTCAGGCGAGCAATCGACCGCTCGAGGTCGTGATGGAGGGGCTCCGACGACTGGAGTACCGGGGCTACGACTCGGCCGGGGTAGCACTGGTGACCGGGGAGGGTGGCGGTCTCGTGACCGCCAAGAAGGCCGGGAAGCTCATCAACCTGATCGAGGAGCTCGAGGAGCACCCGCTCCCGGCGGCGACGGTCGCCCTCGGGCACACGCGGTGGGCCACCCATGGCGCGCCCAACGACGTCAACGCGCACCCGCACGTGGCAGGCCCGATCGCGCTGATCCACAACGGGATCATCGAGAACTTCGCCCCGCTCAAGGCCGAGCTGGTCGCCGCCGGTGTGGTGTTCCGCTCCGAGACCGACACCGAGGTCGCCGCGCACCTGCTCGCGCGCGCCTACGTCGAGGCTGGCAACCTGTCCGTCGCGATGTGTGCCGTCGCCCGCCGCCTGCACGGCACCTTCACCCTGCTGGCGGTGCACGCGGACGCCCCCCACGTCGTCGTCGGCGCCCGGCACGACTCCCCGCTCGTCGTCGGGATCGGCGAGGGCGAGAACTTCCTCGGCAGCGACGTCGCCGCGTTCATCGCCCACACGCGTGAGGCGCTCGAGCTCGGCCAGGACCAGGTCGTCACCATCACGCCCGACGCCGTCACGGTGACCGACTTCGACGGCGCCCCGGCGCAGGCCCGGCGGTTCACGGTGGACTGGGACGCCGCCGCGGCCGAGAAGGGTGGCTTCTCGTCGTTCATGGACAAGGAGATCCACGACCAGCCGCAGGCCGTCGCGGACACCCTGCTCGGCCGGACCGATCTCACCGGCAAGCTCGTGCTCGACGACCTGCGCATCGACGAGGCCGTGCTCCGGTCCATCGACAAGATCGTCGTCGTCGCGTGCGGCACGGCCGCCTACGCGGGGCACGTGGCGAAGTACGCGATCGAGCACTGGTGCCGTATCCCGGTCGAGGTCGAGCTCGCGCACGAGTTCCGCTACCGCGACCCGGTCGTGAACGCGCGCACGCTCGTCGTGGCGTTCTCCCAGTCGGGCGAGACCATGGACACCCTGATGGCCGTGCGGCACGCGCGGGAGCAGGGCGCAAAGGTGCTGGCGATCTGCAACACGCACGGGTCGACCATCCCGCGCGAGTCGGACGCCGTGCTCTACACGCACGCCGGACCGGAGATCGCGGTCGCCTCCACCAAGGCGTTCCTGGCACAGATCACCGCCGCCTACGTGCTGGGCCTTTACCTCGCCCAGCTGCGCGGCAACAAGTTCCCGGACGAGATCAAGGAGATCTTCGAGCAGCTGCGCCAGATGCCCGACAAGATCCAGGTGGTCCTCGACCGCGCCGACGACGTCCGCCAGACCGCACGGGACATGATCGACACGACCTCGGTGCTCTTCCTGGGCCGGCACGTGGGCTTCCCGGTCGCGCTCGAGGGGGCGCTCAAGCTCAAGGAGGTCGCCTACATCCACGCGGAGGGCTTCGCGGCCGGCGAGCTCAAGCACGGCCCGATCGCGCTGATCGAAGAGGGACAGGCCGTCTTCGTGGTCGTGCCCTCGCCTCGGGGCCGCGACTCGCTGCACTCCAAGGTCATCTCGAACATCCAGGAGATCCGCGCTCGCGGTGCCCGGACGCTGGTGATCGCCGAGGACGGCGACGTGGACGTGCTCCCGTACGCCGACGTCGTGTTCTACGTCCCGCAGTGCCCGACGCTGCTGTCACCGCTGCTCGCGACGGTGCCGCTGCAGATCTTCGCGTGCGAGCTCGCCACCGCGCGGGGGCTCGACGTCGATCAGCCCCGCAACCTCGCCAAGTCCGTCACGGTCGAATGATCGCCGCGCACCGATGATCGCCGCGCACCGATGATCGTCGGGGTCGGGATCGACGTCGTCGACATCGCGCGGTTCCTCGCGACGCTCGAGCGTGTCCCGGCGCTGCGCGAGCGGCTATTCACGCCCGACGAGCGGCATCTGCCGCCCGCCTCGCTCGCGGCTCGCTTCGCCGCCAAGGAGGCGATCGCCAAGTCGCTCGGCGCGCCGGCGGGGATGAGCTGGCAGGACGCGACCATCCGGCGGACGCCGGGAGCGCAGCCCGTCGTCGAGGTGATCGGCTCGGTCGCGGCGAAGGCCGCCGAGCTGGGCGTGACGGGCTTCCACCTGTCGATCTCGCACGACGCGGGCATCGCCTCCGCGATGGTCATCGCCGAACGCTGACGACCCCGGCAGGCACCTCACCGAGCCGGTGGGCCCACCGAACCGCGAGCTGTGGTCGTCCTGAGTCGATCAGGACGACCACAACTCCGGGTTCGACGCCGTTCGACGGGGTGGGGCCGTCAGCGGCTCAGTGCCGGGACGACCTCGCGCTCGAAGAGCTCGATGCTCGAGCGGTCGTAGGCGGCGTCCGCGAAGTAGGTCAGCGCGTACGTCATGCCGAGCGCGTTGAGCTCCTGCAGGCGCTCGACGATCTGTTCCGGGGTGCCGACCAGCGGGCCGCCGCGGAAGTCCGCCACGACGCCGTCGGCGCGCTCTGGAACGGTCTTGCGGTAGTGCGCGTCGATCCACGCGAGCTTGTCCTCGACGTCGGCCGCGGTCTCGCCGATCACCACGTTGTAGTTGGCGCTCCGAGTGATCTCGGCGAAGTCCCGGCCCCGGTCGCGGCAGTGCGCGGCGAGCACCTCGGACTTGTGCGCGAACCCCTCGAGCGAGCCGTCGAAGTTCGTGTAGGTGGCGTGCTCGGCAGCGATCCGGAGCGTCTTCTTCTCCCCGCCACCGGCGATCCACAGCGGGATCCCGCCTTCCTGGAGCGGCAGGGGGTAGGCCCGGGCGCCGTCGACCTGGAAGTACTCGCCCGCGAGCGTCGCCGAGCCGGTCTCCCACATCTGGCGCATGATCTGCACGCCCTCCGCGAGCGCCGCGAGCCGCGCACCGGCGCCCGGGAAGCCGTAGCCGTACGCGCGCCACTCGTGCTCGTACCAGCCGGCGCCGATCCCCATCTCGACGCGCCCGCCGGAGATGGCGTCGATGGTCGCGGCGACCTTGGCGAGGTAGGCGGGGTTGCGGTACGCCATGCAGGTGCACATCTGCCCCAGGCGCACCCGCGAGGTGCTCGCCGCCAGGGCGGCCATCAGGGACCACGCCTCGTGCGTCGCCTCGTGCGTCGGCTCCGGGACGGTGTGGAAGTGGTCGTAGACCCAGACCGACTCCCAGATGTCGCCCGCATCCGCGTGGGCGGCGACGGCGTGCATCGCACCCCACTGGTCGCGGGGGTCGATGCCGGTGAGGTCGAGTCGCCAGCCTTGCGGGATGAAGAGTCCGAAGCGCATGGCCCGAACTTACCGTGATACGAACCTGCCCTGAACCTGCCCTGACTCTGCCCTGCGCCTGACCCGAACCTGACCTGAAGCCGCCCGCGGGTCCCGCCCCGCCGAGCCGCCGCGACACCCGCCCGCGCGGCATGATGGCAGCGTGCTCCTCGGATACGCCGCCGCCCAGGTCAGGGCCGCCGAACAGCCTCTGCTCGACACCTCCCCGCCCGACTCGCTCATGCAGCAGGCGGCCTTCGCGCTCGCGGTCCACGTGTCCCGGGCGCTGCGGGCGCGCCGGGGTCGGGTCGGTGGGGCGTCGGTGATGCTGCTCGTCGGGCCCGGCAACAACGGCGGTGACGCGCTCTACGCCGGCGCCGAGCTTGCCCGCCGGGGCGCGCGCGTGATCGCGGTCGCCACCGCGGCGTCGATCCACCCGGGCGGCCTGGTCGCACTGCGCACGGCGGGCGGTCGCGTCGTCACGCTGGCAGACGTCACGCTGGCAGACGTCACGCTGGCCGACGGCGGCCCAGGCGTCCCAGTTCCAGCGCCAGCGCTCGTGCCCCTGGCCGACGCCGTCGCGGCGTGCGTCGGCGCCGACGTCGTGCTCGACGGGTTGCTCGGCATCGGGGCGCGCGGCGCGCTGCGGGGCCCTGCGGCCGACGTCGTCCGCGCACTCGCCCTGCGACTGGAGAACGGCGACCAGACCAACGGTGACCAGACCGACGGCGACCGGGCCCGTACCCCCCGCCCGCGCCCGTTCGTCGTCGCGGTCGACACCCCGAGCGGGATCGGCGTGGACGACGGCGCGCTGCCGGGCCCGGTGCTGCGCGCGGAGCTCACGGTGACCTTCGGGGCGGTCAAGGCCGGGTTGCTGCTGCCCCCGGCCTGCGAGGTGGCCGGACGCGTCGAGCTCGTCGACCTCGGGCTCGACCTCGTCGGGGCGGAGCCGGCCTGCGCGCGCCTGGAGGGTGCGGACGTCGCCGGGCTCTGGCCCGTGCCGGCCCGGACGGCGCACAAGTACACGCGCGGCGTGCTCGGCGTCGTGGCCGGCACACCGGCCTACCCCGGTGCTGCCGTCCTCACGGTCACCGCGGCGGTGCGCGCCGGTGCCGGGATGGTGCGGTTCACCGGCTCACCCGGGGTGACCGCCGTCGTGCTGGCCGCGCGGCCCGAGGTGGTGGCCGGGGACGGGCGGGTGCAGGCGTGGGCGCTCGGGCCGGGGCTGGACCCCGACGACAGCGCGCAGGCCACCCGGGCACGTGACGCGCTCGCCCGGGCGCTGACGACGGCGATCCCGGCCGTGGTCGACGCCGGCGCGCTGACCTTGCTGCCGGACCTGCTCGCGCCGTGGGTCGTGCTGACGCCGCACGCCGGTGAGCTCGCGGCGCTGCTCGTCGAGCGCGGGGAGAGCATCGACAGGAGCGCGATCGAGGCGGAGCCGTTGCGCTGGGCCCGCCGTGCCCACGAGCTCACCGGTGCGACCGTGCTGCTCAAGGGCGCCACGACCGTCGTCGTCGGGACGGGTGGCGCCGTGTACGCGCAGGCCGACGGCCCGGCGTGGCTCGCGACCGCCGGGGCCGGGGACGTCCTGACCGGCGTGCTCGGGGCGCTGCTCGCGGGTCGGGCGGCCGACGTCGTCGAGGAGCCGTCGCTCGCGGCCGCGCTGGCCGCGGCCGCTGCGCTCGTGCACGGCCGGGCCGCACACCGCGCGCAGCCCGGGGGACCCGTGAGCGCCCTCGCGGTGGCCGACGCGCTGCCGGCCACCGTGGCCGGGGTCCTCGCCGGGGAGTGACCGGGGGCGCTCCACCGCTGATGCCAGACTGGCCCCCGTGAGCCACTACCCCGCACGTGCCGTCGTCGACCTCGCCGCCATCCGCTCGAACGTGCGGGTCCTGGCGGACCACGCCCCGACGGCCCAGGTGATGGCGGTCGTCAAGGCCGATGCGTACGGGCACGGTCTGGTCCCGGTCGCCCAGGCCGCGCTCGCCGGCGGTGCCACCTGGCTCGGGGTCGCCCAGGCGGACGAGGCGTTCGCCCTGCGGGCCGCCGGGATCGGCACGCGGGTGTTCACCTGGCTGTACGGGCCGGACGCGCCCCTGCGCGAGCTGATCGAGGCCGACGTCGACCTGTCCGTGGCCGCCCCGTGGGCGCTGGCCGCCGTCGTGCGCGCCGCGCGCGAGTGCGGTCGCACCGCCCGCATCCACCTCAAGATCGACACCGGCCTCGGCCGCAACGGGATGCTCCCGCCCGTGTTCGCGGCGGTGGTCGACGACGCCGTCCGCGCCCAGTCCGAGGGCGCCGTCGCCGTCGTCGGGGTCTGGTCGCACTTCGCGTTCGCCGACGAGCCCGCCCACCCGACAGTGATCGCCCAGGCGGACGTCTTTGCCGCCGCCGTCGCGCTCGCCGAGTCCCGCGGCGCCGCGCTCGAGGTGCGGCACATCGCGAACTCGGCCGCGACGCTGACCAACCCCGGGGTCCACTACGACCTCGTGCGACCGGGGATCGCGGTCTACGGGCTCTCGCCGGTGCCGCAGCTCGCGGGGCCGGAGCACTTCGGCCTCGTGCCTGCGATGACGCTCGAGGCCGAGCTCGTGAGCGTCAAGGTGGTCCCGGCCGGGCAGGGCGTCTCGTACGCGCACGCCTACACGACGACGCGGACCACGACGCTCGGGGTCGTGCCGCTCGGGTACGGCGACGGCATCCCGCGGCACGCCTCCGGATCGCTGCCGGTCCGCCCGGGCGGGCCGGTCCAGGTCGGCGGGCGCCGGCTCGCGGTCGCGGGCCGCGTCTGCATGGACCAGTTCGTCGTCGACCTCGGTCCGGGTGCGACGGACGCGGCCGGGGACCGCGTCGAGCTCTTCGGCACGGGCGCGGACGGCGGCCCGACCGCGCAGGACTGGGCGCAGGCGGCCGACACGATCAACTACGAGATCGTCACGCGCCTCGGGGCGCGGGTCCCGCGGGTCTACCTGAACGCGCCGCAGCCGGCGGCCGCACCGTGACCGGGCCGGACTCGACCGGGCCGGACTCGACCGGGCCGGAGTCGAACGAGCCGGAGGCGACCGAGCCCGAGGCGTGGATCGAGCTGCCCGACGCGGCGGCCACCCGCGCCTACGGCCACGCCCTGGCCGGGTTGCTGCGCGCCGGGGACCTCGTGCTGCTCAGCGGCGCGCTGGGGGCCGGCAAGACCACCCTCACGCAGGGCATCGGAGCCGGCCTCGGCGTCCGGGGCCAGGTCGCGTCGCCGACGTTCATCATCGCCCGCGTGCACCCGTCGCTCGGCGACGGCCCCGCGCTCGTGCACGTCGACGCCTACCGGCTGAGCTCGCTCGACGAGGTGGAGGCGCTCGACCTCGACACCAGCCTCGAGGAGTCCGTGACCGTCGTCGAGTGGGGGTCCGGGCTGCTCGAGGCGCTCGCGCCGGACCGCCTCGAGATCGACATCGAGCGGCCGCACGGCGGGCTCGACCTCGCGTCCGACGACCTGGACCCGGCCGGGGGAACGCGCACGGTACATATCCGGGCACGGGGCCCGCGATGGTCCGCGGTGCGGTTTCCGGTCGTATCCTGACCTCCGTGCCTGTTCTCGCGCTCGACACGTCCGCAGCGGTCTCGGTAGCCCTCATCAAGGAGGGTGTGACCCTGGCCTCTCGGGTCGTCCACGAGCAGCGGCGGCACTCCGAGCAGCTCGCGCCGATGATCGCCGAGGTGCTCGCCGAGACCGGGACTGACCGCACCGAGCTCACCAGCGTCGTCGTGGGCACCGGCCCGGCCCCGTTCACCGGCCTGCGCGTCGGCCTCGTCTCCGCCCGCACGCTCGGGCTGGCCCTCGACATCCCGGTCTACGGCGTGTGCGGGCTCGATGCCATCGCTGCGCAGGCGGCCGTCGACCTCTCGCTCGCGAGCGCGACCGAGGTGCTCGTGGTCACCGACGCCCGACGCCGCGAGGTCTACTGGGCGCGGTACCGCGTCAGCCGCTCGCGCAGCGCCGTCCCGACCAGCTCCGTGACCGTCACGCTCGTCGCCGGCCCGGGGGTCGCCAGCGCGGCCCAGGTCGCCGCCGAGGGGTACGCCGAGGGCGCCGTCGTCGTCGGGCCGGGTGCGAGCCTGTACCCCGAGGTGTTCGCTCCGGTCCCGGGGGCGCCGATCGACCCCGACCCGGTCGTGCTCGCCCAGCTCGCGCTCGCGCGGGTCGCCCACGGTGAGGACCTCCCGACCACGCCGCTGTACCTGCGTCGACCCGACGTCATGCCGCCCGCCGCACGGAAGCGGGCCCTGGCATGAGGGGCCAGTCGCACCTGTCGGTGCTCCTGCGGCCGCTCGTCGCCGCGGACCTGCCGACGGTCGTCTCCCTCGAGGGCGTCCTGTTCGGCCTGAGTGCGTGGTCCGGGGTCATGCTCGCCGAGGAGCTCGACGGGCCCGGGCGCTGGTACGTCGCGGCCGACCTGCCCGCCGAGCCCAGCTCGCACGCCGAGCGCCTCGTGGGGTATGCCGGGCTGTGGTTCGACGGCGACGACGCGCAGGTCATGACGATCGCTGTCGCGCACTCGCTCCAGGGTCGCGGGATCGGCGGCGCCCTCCTCGCGGCGCTCGTGCGGCGCGCGAAGGATGTCGGCGCCCGATCGGTGCTGCTCGAGGTCCGGGTCGACAACGAGGCCGCGCTCGCGCTGTACGAACGTTTTGGGTTCCAGCGGCTCGGCCTGCGACGCGGCTACTACCAGCCCGAGAACGTGGACGCGTGGACCATGCGCCTCGCGCTGCCCGGCCAGGTGCAGGCCCAGCCGACCATCGGCGCCTCGTTGCGCCAGGGCCGCAACGCCAGCGACACGCGCGACCCCCATCCCGTGCCTGACCACGCCGTGCCTGACCACGCCCTTGCTGACCACGCAGTACCTGACCACGCCGGGCAGGCGTGACCCGCAGCTCCCGGGACGCCGTGCTCGTCACGGCGCAGGCGCTGGCCGCGCTGATCGCGGCCGGCGAGACGGTCGTGCTCCTGGACGTCCGATGGGCACTCGGCCGCGCGGACGGCCGCGCCGAGCACGCCGCCGGTCACGTGCCCGGGGCGGTGTACGTCGACCTGGACACCGAGCTCGCCGGACCACCGAGCCCCGCGGCCGGACGGCACCCGCTCCCGCCCGTGGCGAGCCTCGAGGCCGCCGCCCGCAGCTGGGGGGTGCGCGCAGGTACGCCGGTGGTGGTCTACGACGCGCTCGGTGGCCAGTCGGCCGCGCGCGCGTGGTGGCTGCTGCGCTGGGCTGGCGTGAGCGACGTCCGGCTGCTCGACGGCGGGCTGGCCGCCTGGGTCGCAGGCGGCGGCGAGCTGGAGACGGGCATCGTCGTCCCGGTGCCGCGAGCGTCGTCCGGCGACGTGACCCTGGTGCCGGGCGCGCTGCCGACGCTCGACGCCGATCAGGCCGCCACCCTCGCGGGGGACCGCGCCGGCGGTGTGCTGCTGGATGCGCGCGCCGGCGAGCGGTACCGCGGCGAGGTCGAGCCGATCGACCCGCGTGCCGGGCACGTCCCCGGCGCGGTCAGCGCCCCGACGGGAGCGAACCTCGACTCCGCGGGTCGCTTCCTGCCCGACGACGTCCTGCGCGCGCGGTTCGAGGCGCTCGGCGTGGGGGCCAGCCCGGTCGGCGTCTACTGCGGGTCCGGCGTCACGGCGGCGCACGAGGTGGCGGCGCTGGCGTCGATCGGTGTCGTCGCGGCGCTGTACCCCGGCTCGTGGTCGGCGTGGTCGGCCGACCCGGCCCGCGACGTCGTCGTCGGGCCGGATCCAGGCTGATTTACCGCATCGCGGTCACACCATCACGGGTCTGACCGCCAGGGGTCAGACCGAGGACGAGGCCTGCGCGAACTCGAGGCGCGGGGCGCGCGGCCGGATCGACGCGGGGCCCGCGGGGGTGCCGACGTTGATCACGAGGAGCGACTTCCAGCCGTTCTCGGCGAAGAACTCCGCGTCGATCGCCGCCGCGTCCATCCCGCCCATGGGGCCCGCGTGCAGGCCCGCGGCGCGCAGCGACACGATGAGGTAGCCGACCTGGATCAGCGCCGAGGTCCGTGCCATCGTCTCGCGCCCGGCCGCGTCGCCGGCGAACATGTCGCGGGCGTGGGGCAGGTGCGGGACAAGCGTGTCGAGGTTCTCGTGGAAGTTCGTGTCGGCCGCGGCCACGATCGTCAGCGGGGCGCCGAGGACGCGCGCCCGGTTGCCCTCGGACATGTGCACGGCAAGGTTCGCCCGGGCCTGCGGGGAACGCACGAGGAGCAGACGCAGCGGCTGGGTGTTCATCGCGGTCGGGCCCCAGCGCAGCAGGTCGTAGGCCGCCTGGATCTGCTCGTCCGGAACGTCGGTGTCGTGGAACGTGCTGACCGTGTGTGCCTCGCGGAACAGCAGGTCGGCGACGATCGGGCTCACGACGAGCTCGCCGGGGGTGAAGTCGAGCTCCGTCAGGGACGTGTCAATGGTCATGGTTGCTAGAACGTTCAACTATCCCGCCGTGATACCCCGGCTTGGTGTGACCTACCTCACGGGAGGGGGCTGCGAGCCGGTCCGACTACCCTGGATGTCATGTCTGCCCCCCTCGTCCTTGGCATCGAGACGTCCTGCGACGAGACCGGCGTCGCGCTCGTCCGAGGCCGCGAACTGCTCTTCGACGCGGTCGCGAGCTCGATGGACGAGCACGCCCGATACGGCGGGATCATCCCCGAGGTCGCCTCGCGCGCCCACCTCGAGGCGATGGTGCCGACGATCCGGCGGGCGCTCGAGGGTGCCGACGTCGATCTGGGCCAGGTCGACGCGATCGCCGTGACGGCGGGGCCGGGGCTGGTCGGGCCGCTCACGATCGGCGCCGCCGCGGCCAAGGCCCTCTCGATCGGGCTCGGTGTCCCGCTGTACGGCGTCAACCACGTCATCGGGCATGCCGCCGTCGACGAGCTGGTCCACGGGCAGTTCCCGGAGCGGCTGATGGCGCTCGTGGTCTCCGGCGGGCACTCGTCGCTCCTCCTGGTGGACGACATCGTGACCGGGGTGGCCGAGCTCGGCTCGACGCTCGACGACGCGGCCGGGGAGGCCTTCGACAAGGTCGGGCGTCTGCTCGGGCTGCCCTACCCCGGCGGTCCGCACGTCGACCGGCTCGCCCGTGAGGGCGATCCGACCGCGATCCGGTTCCCGCGCGGGTTGACCGCGCCGAAGGACCAGGGGCTGCACGCCTACGACTTCTCGTTCTCCGGGCTCAAGACGGCGGTCGCGCGCTGGGTCGAGACGCGCGCGGACGCCGGGCAGGAGATCCCCGTGGCCGACGTCGCGGCATCGTTCGCCGCGGCGGTCGCGGACGTGCTCACGGCCAAGACCATCGCGGCGTGCCGGCGCCACTCGATCGACACGCTCGTGATCGGCGGCGGCTTCTCGGCCAACTCCCAGCTGCGTGAGCTCGCCGCGCTGCGGTGCGCCGAGGCGGGGATCGAGCTGCGCATCCCGCCGATCCGGTTCTGCACCGACAACGGCGCCATGATCGCGGCCCTCGGGTCGGCCGCCCTGGAGCGTGGCGTCGCCCCGAGCAGCCTCGACCTCCCGGTCGACTCGTCGATGCCGCTCACCCGGACCACCGCGTAGCCCCACTCCCTGCCCGCAGGGTCAGAGGGGCCGGCCCGCCCGCATCTCCGCGACCAGCGAGGCGACCACCGCGTCCAGCTCGCCGGCGTGGTGCCGCGCGACCGCACGCTGGCGCTGGTACGACGCCCCGCGGCGCAGGATGACCTTGACGGCATCGAGCTCCGGGACGCAGCCGAGCCGCTCGGCGACCGGGCGCAGCTCGACCAGCATCCGCCCGACGGCGTCGGTCACGAGCTCCTCGTTGCCGGCCGCGTCCAGAATGATGATCGCGTCCATGCCGTAGCGCGCCGAGCGCCACTTGTTCTCCTGGACGAACCACGGCGGCATGGTGGGCAGCTCGCGGCCCTCGTCGAGCATCGTCGAGAAGTGCTCCACCAGGCAGTGCGTGAGCGCGGCGAGGGCGGTGACCTCGGTGAGGTTGGACGCGCCGTCGCAGATGCGCATCTCGAGGGTGCCGAACCGCGGCGACGGGCGCACGTCCCAGCGCACCTCGTCGACCTGGTCGATCACTCCCGTGTGCACCATGTCGGCGACGTACGCCTCGAGCTGGTCCCAGCGCTCGAACTGGAAGGGCAGCCCCGCCGTCGGCAGCTGCTGGAACATCAGCGCGCGGTTCGAGGCGTAGCCGGTGTCGCGGCCGCCCCAGTACGGGCTCGACGCCGAGAGCGACTGCAGCTGGGCGAAGCACGTGAGCATCGCGCGCTGGATCGGCAGGACCTTGTCGCGGTCCTCGATGCCCACGTGCACGTGCACCCCGTAGATGAGCATCTGCCGGCCCCACCACTGGGTCCGGTCGATGAGGATCGCGTAGCGCTGCTTGTCGGAGACCTTCTGCTGCGACCACCGGGCGAACGGGTGCGTGCCTGCGCTCATGAGCTCGACGCGGAGCGGGTCGGTGACCACCCGGACCTCGTCGATCGCGCGCTGCAGGTCCGCCCCGGCCGCCCCCACGGTCTCCTGCACGCCCGAGACCACCTCGACGGTGTTGAGCAGCAGCTCCTGGTGGATGCTCGGATGGTCGACGCCGGCCTCGGGCCGGACGGCGTCGAGCACCGTCTGGGCGACCTGGCGCAGGTCGCCGGAGTCCTTGTCGACGAGCGCCAGCTCCCACTCGATGCCGACGCTCGAGCGCGCGGACCGCGCGAACGGGATCTTCATGCGAG
The DNA here is from genome assembly GCF_045689905.1 of Pengzhenrongella phosphoraccumulans. NCBI lineage: Bacteria > Bacillati > Actinomycetota > Actinomycetes > Micrococcales > Pengzhenrongella > Pengzhenrongella phosphoraccumulans. The sequence continues at coordinate 2,713,006 of NZ_CP144210.1, forward strand.
CCGCTCGACGACGATGATGTGCTGGACGCCCGCCACGCGCGTCAGCACGATGGTCGCCTCCTGCGTGCCCCGCAGGTCGAGCTGCTTGCGCAGCTGCTCGGGCAGCACCGCCGTGCCGCGCTTCTTGATCGTCAGCCGACCGACGTCGCGCTCGCGCAGGTAGGTGCGCAGGCGCTTCAGGCCGAAGGGGAGGGTGTCGAGCACGCGGTACCCGGTGGCCGCGTCGCTCAGGTGCAGGATGTCGGACGTGACGTAGGCGATCGTGGCGTCCACGAGCCGGCCGGAGGTCTCGAGCGCCACCTGCGCCACGAGCCCCGCGCGGATCACCGCCCCGTCGGGCTCGTACAGGTACTCGCCGACGGGGCCGACGGCGGGCGGCTGGCCCCCGAACTCGTCGCGCACCACCCGCGCGGACGACCCGCGCAGCACGAGGGCGGTGCGCCCGGGGCCGTCGGGCGCGAGCGGGCCGAACCACAGCCCGGCCTCGACCACGTCGCCGTCGACCGACACCCACTGCGTCTCGGCGTCGGGCGGGAGCGCGGTGTGCGGGATGCCGGGGCCGATCTTGACCCCGAGGGCCGGGACCTGGGCGCGCAGCGCGAGCACCGCATCGAGCGGCGGGGAGTACGCGGCCGGGTCGAACACGCGCTTGCCCGACGACGCCCGGCGCGCCGGGTCCGCGTAGAGCCCGTCCACACCCTCGGCGGCCAGATCGAGCGTGAGCCCGTCGGCGTGCCGGATCTCGGCCTCCGGGAAGTGCCGGAGGTTGACGGTCGCGAGCGCCGCCGTCAGCTCGTCGGTGTCCGTCGCGAGGACGGTGAGGCCCACGCCCGCGAACGCCATCGAGTCGGCGCCGATGCCGCACGTGAGATCCGCCACCTTGGTCACCCCGGCGGCGATGTAACGCCGCGCGTGATGGGCCGCCACGGTCAGCCGGGTGGCCTGCTCGAGCCCGGCCGGGGTGAACAGCATCCCGTCGGCGAACAGGTCGAACTTCGCGTGCGCCTTGGCGCGCAGCCGGGACTGCGTGAGCGCGGCCGCTGTGAGCTCGGGGTCGATGCCCTCCCGGCGCAGGCGGTCCGAGAGGGCCATCGTGCGCGTCTCGTCGTAGGGCGGCAGCGCTGACAGCAGGGCCCACCCGTCGGGGCTGAGCAGTTTGGCCAGGCCTGCGGCATCCATGGCGCGATCCTGCCACGGGCGGCCTGAAGTCGGGGAAAGGCTGGCACTCACCTTGACCGAGTGCTAATGGGTTCCTAGAGTGAGGGATGGCGCTCTCGACACGAGGACGCCAATCGCATCGACAGGTTCTCCCGGCTCCCGCGATGACGGGCGAAACCCTGGGTGCGACATTCGACGTTCACATCTCACAAGCGAAGGGGAGGTCCGCAGTGTCGGTCTCCATCAAGCCGCTCGAGGACCGGATTGTCGTCAAGACGCTCGAGGCTGAGCAGACGACGGCCTCCGGCCTGGTCATCCCGGACAGCGCCAAGGAGAAGCCCCAGGAGGGCGAAGTCCTTGCTGTTGGTCCCGGCCGTGTCGACGACAACGGCGTCCGCGTCCCCATGGACGTAGCCGTCGGCGACAAGGTCATCTACAGCAAGTACGGCGGCACCGAGGTCAAGTACGACGGCGAGGAGTACCTCATCCTCTCCGCTCGCGACATCCTCGCGATCGTCGTCAAGTAGTCCTGCACCACCTGTAGTTCTGCACCACGGCACGTACGACGACGCCCCCGCACCCCGGTGAGAACCGGGGTGCGGGGGCGTCGTCGTACGTCAGATCGCCTTCTTGATCGGATGGGAGAGTATCGCCGCCCGCTCGTCCTCCGAGAGCCCGCCCCACACGCCGTACGGCTCGCGGACGGTGAGCGACTGCTCGCGGCACTCCTTGATGACGGGGCAGGTCGAGCACACCGCCTTGGCCGCTTCGGCGCGGCGACGGCGGGCTGAGCCCCGCTCGCCCTCGGGGTGGAAGAAGAGCGTCTCCTCGACGTCGCGGCACGCTCCTTCGAACTGCCACTCCCACAGGTCCATCACTGGTCCTGGCAGACGCGAGATCTCGGTCACGGGGTCCTCCTCGACTCGGTAACCGGCTGGAGCAACATTGCTCCGGGCCGATCGCGGTTCTGCGATTCGCGTGGTGAACATCTGTGTCTGTGCTGAGGAACGTCTGTGCTGGTGAACGCTGGTGAATCGAACGCTACAACCGCTTCAAAAGTTGTTCAAGGCCCTGGTGGTCCTGGATTTTTCCGGTGGCACGCCTCCGGGCGGGTCGGCAGAATCGGCCTCATGAGCGCCGCTCGGGCACCCCGGGGCGATCAGACCGGGAAAGCACCCACCGACACGAAGACTGGTGATCAGCTGCCGCTGGCCGTGGCCGTCGTCGCGCGGCGGCTCGGCGTGGCACCCGCGACGCTGCGGACCTGGGACCGCCGGTACGGGCTCGGGCCGACGGCGCACTCCGCGGGTTCCCACCGCCGCTACACGACGGACGACGTCGCCCGCCTGGTCGTGATGCGCCGGCTGACCTCCGGGGGAGTGGCCCCGGGCGATGCGGCCCGGTCGGCCTTGGCGGCCGGACCGGCGCGGCCGACCGACGTCGGGCACGAGGCGGCCCGGCTCGCCGCGCTCGTCGAGGCCGCGCTGCGCCCGGACGAGGGCGCGTGCCGGCAGCTGTTGGCGGTCGCGCCGGACGTCCTGACGTGGTGGTGCGAGCTCGTCGAACCCGCCCGTGCCGCTCTGGGGGCGATCACCGTGCTCGCGCACGCGGGCGAGGACCCCGCCGGGGTGCTCGAGTCGGCGGCGCTCGCGGCGCTGCGGAGCCGGGTCACGTCGACCGGCGACCCGGACGCCCCAGATCGACCCGTGCTCGTGTTCGCGGTCCCCCCGGAGCGGCCGTCGCTCCTGGCGCACGCTCTCGCGCTGGGCCTTTTCGATCGGGGTCTCGACGCCCGGGTGGTCACCGGGGCGGTCGACCCGGGTCACCTGCTCGAGCTCGTGGCGCAGGCGCGACCGGTGGCGGTGGCTCTGCTCAGCGAGCGCACCGCACCGGACCTCGCGGTGGTGGCAGCACTGGTGGCGGCGGAGCCCGGCATCCCGGTCGTGCTGGAGATGGCGGGCGGGCAGCGCGCGCGCGGACTGGCCGGGTTGGTCGACGAGGTCCTGGCAGTCACCGGCTGACGTGGGTGCCTGGCGGGGGCTGAACTGACGGATTGCGGGCGGTTTGCCCCGGTTCTGCTCGGGTTCGTCCTGTGTTTTCACCTGGTGGTACCTCAAGTACGCCGGGGCCAGGTCGATAGTGATCTTCGACAGAGGGTCGCGGCTGCACCATGCAGTGGCGTGGGAAGCACAAGGGAGGGTCGGAGTGACGGGCGTAGTTGTGTGCCACGGCTCACCGGTAGTGCGCGAGCGTCTCGTCGGTGCCGCGCAGGGAATTGCCGCTCTCGCGCCGGCGCGCCTGGCTGCCTCGGGCGAGGAGCTTCTCGTCCTGGCACGCCGCCAGCCGCCGACGATCGTCCTGCTCGACGCCCACCTGCCGGGGACCGGACCGGTCGAGGCCATCCGCCGGCTGCGCCTGATGAACGTCGGCGCCGTCATCGTGATGCTGGCTCAGCCCGGCGACGAGATCGCGCTCGACCGCGCCATCGTCCTCGGAGCGCGCGGATTCCTCGCGCCCGACGTCGGCCGCGCAGAGCTCGCCGCGGTCGCCGCCCACGTGCTGTCAACCCCGCTCTCCCCGCAGGCCATGGCGCGCAACGTCCGCGCCGGCGGCGTCGCCGTCCCTGCGCAGAACGACCCGCGCCGACGCCTCACGGTGGACGGCGTCGTGGTGCCCGAGCTGACCAAGCGCGAGCTCGAGGTCCTCTCCGGGATGAGCCACGGCCGGTCGAACGCGCAGATCGGCGCGGACTTATACCTCTCGGAGGACACGGTCAAGACCCACGCGCGCCGCCTGTTCCGCAAGCTGGGTGCGTCCGACCGCGCCCAGGCGGTCGCGATCGGTCTCCGGCGCGGGCTGATCCTCTAGGCCGATCTGGTGCGTCGACGCGTCGACGTAGAATCACCCGATGACCGAGCTCGGCACTCCCGGATCCTCCCTTCCCCGCGACCCGTTCGGCCTCATCGGCCTGACCTATGACGACGTCCTGCTCCTGCCCGGCGAGAGCGACGTCGTCCCGTCCGAGGTGAACACCTTCTCTCGGCTGACCCGCAAGATCTCCGTCGCGGTCCCGCTGGCCTCCGCAGCCATGGATACGGTCACCGAGGCGCGCATGGCGATCGCGATGGCGCGCCAGGGCGGCATCGGCGTGCTCCACCGCAACCTGTCGATCGCGGACCAGGCGCACCAGGTGGACCTGGTCAAGCGCTCCGAGTCGGGCATGATCACCGACCCGGTCACCGTGGGTCCCCAGGCGACGCTCGCCGAGCTCGACGCGCTGTGCAGCAAGTACCGGGTCTCGGGCCTGCCCGTGATCGATGAGAACCGTGTGCTGCTCGGCATCATCACCAACCGCGACCTGCGCTTCGTGCCCCAGTCGGACTTCGCCGCGCGCCGCGTGCACGAGGTCATGACGCCGATGCCGCTCATCACCGCGCCGGTCGGCTGCACGCGGGACGACGCCGCGGCGCTGCTCGCGAAGCACAAGATCGAGAAGCTCCCGCTGGTCGACCCGGCCGGACGCCTCTCGGGCCTCATCACGGTGAAGGATTTCGTCAAGACCGAGCAGTACCCCGACGCGACGAAGGACGAGGAGGGGCGCCTGCGGGTCGCCGCCGGCGTCGGCTTCTTCGGTGACGCGTGGGAGCGCGCTATCGCGCTCGTCGACGCGGGCGTCGACATCATCGTCGTGGACACCGCGCACGGGCACGCGCAGGCGATGCTCGAGATGATCCGCCGCCTCAAGACCGACCCCGCGGCGCGGGGCGTCGAGGTGATCGGCGGGAACGTCGCCACACGGGCGGGCGCTCAGGCGCTCGTCGACGCCGGCGTCGACGGCGTCAAGGTGGGAGTCGGACCGGGCTCGATCTGCACCACGCGAGTGGTGGCCGGCGTCGGCGTCCCGCAGATCACCGCGATCTACGAGGCGTCCAAGGCGACGAAGCCCGCGGGCGTGCCACTGATCGGCGACGGCGGTCTGCAGTATTCCGGGGACATCGCCAAGGCGATCGTCGCCGGGGCTGACACCGTGATGCTCGGCTCCCTGCTCGCGGGCTGCGAGGAGAGCCCGGGAGACCTCGTGTTCGTCAACGGCAAGCAGTACAAGCACTATCGCGGCATGGGATCGCTCGGCGCGATGGCGTCGCGCGGTCGGGTCTCGTACTCCAAGGACAGGTACTTCCAGGCCGACGTGGTCAGCGACGAGAAGATCGTGCCCGAGGGCATCGAGGGCCAGGTGCCCTTCCGTGGACCGCTGCGCTTCGTCGCCCACCAGCTCGTCGGCGGTCTGCACCAGTCGATGTTCTACGTCGGCGCACGCACCATCCCGGAGCTGCAGGACAAGGGCCAGTTCATCCGGATCACGCCGGCGGGACTCAAGGAGTCCCACCCGCACGACATCCAGATGACGATCGAGGCGCCGAACTACACCAGCCGCTGACGCCTCCTGCCGGGGCTGCGGGTCACCCCGCGACCCCGGCAGCCGCGGGCTCGGGACGCCGCAGCGGCCAGGTGAGCTCGGCACCCGGACCGGTCAGGCCCTTGCGGGTTCGCCACGCGTTGAACCCCTCGGCCCACGCCCGGTGGGCCGTGACCTGATAGGCGTGCAGGCCCGACAGCTCGAGCACGCCGAGGTGCGGGTAGCGGTCGACGATCGCCGTGAGCACATCAAGGGTGGCGATGACGTCGACATCGGCGGTGTGCAGGCGGCCGCCGTCGGCGATTTGGTAGATGCCGCACAGGTCGACGAGCTTGCGCTTGCCGGAGCGGTAGCGGTCCTCCGACCGATCGAGCACGAGCGGGTCGATGACGGGCACGACCTCGCGTCCGAGGCGCTCGGACAGGGTCGCAAGGCCGTGGCGGCGCAGGTCCGCCGCGAGGATGCACAGGTCGAAGGTGGCGTTGAAGGCCACCACCGGCACCCCCGCGGCGATCGACTCGGCGAGCACGGTGGCGATCTCTTCCAGCGCGATGGCCGCGGGCTCGCCGTGCGTACGCGCGTGCTCGGTGGTGATGCCGTGGATCGCGGTGGCGCCCTCCGGGATGTCCACCCCGGGGTCCAGGAGCCAGGTCCGCACGTGCGTGCCGGTCGCGTCCCGCCGGACGAGCGCGGCCGTGACGATCCGGTCGGAGTCGACGTCGACCCCGGTCGTCTCGGTGTCGAATCCGAGCATCGGCCCGTCGATCCAGTTCATCGTGTTCTCCTTGCGGTTGGCTCGCAGCCTGCCACCGGCCACCCACACTCCCCGGGACCGACGCGGCTCAAGGCCCCGACGAACCCCCGGTAACCTGGGGGCGTGAGCAACGAGATCGAGATTGGCCGAGGCAAGCGCGGACGGCGCGCCTACTCCTTCGATGACGTCGCCGTGGTGCCCTCGCGGCGCACGCGCGACCCGGAGGACGTCTCGGTCGGCTGGCAGATCGATGCGTACCACTTCGAGCTGCCCGTCATGGCCGCCCCGATGGACTCGGTCATGAGCCCGGCGACCGCCGTCGCGCTCGGAAACCTCGGTGGCCTCGGCGTGCTCGACCTCGAGGGCCTGTGGACGCGGTACGACGACCCCGAGCCGCTGCTCGCGGAGATCGCCCAGCTCGACGCCCAGCGCTCGATCGCCCGGATGCAGGAGCTGTACTCGGCCCCGATCCGCGCCGAGCTGATCACCCAGCGGCTGCAGGAGATCCGGGCCGCAGGCGTGACGGTCGCCGGGGCGCTGTCTCCGCAGCGCACGCAGGAGTTCTCCCAGACCGTCGTGGACGCCGGCGTCGACCTGTTCGTGATCCGCGGCACCACCGTCTCGGCCGAGCACGTCTCGAGCCGCGCCGAACCGCTCAACCTCAAGCGCTTCATCTACCAGCTCGACGTGCCCGTCATCGTCGGCGGGGCCTCGACCTACACCGCGGCGCTGCACCTGATGCGCACCGGCGCGGCCGGCGTGCTCGTCGGCTTCGGCGGTGGCGCCGCGCACACGACGCGCGTCTCGCTCGGCATCCACGCGCCGATGGCGACCGCGGTGGCCGACGTCGCCGCCGCGCGCCGCGACTACCTCGACGAGTCCGGCGGCCGCTACGTGCACGTGATCGCCGACGGCGGCGTCGGCCGCTCCGGCGACCTCGTCAAGGCCGTCGCGTGCGGCGCCGACGCCGTCATGCTCGGGGCCGCGCTCGCGCGCGCCACCGAGGCTCCGGGGCGCGGCTGGCACTGGGGCTCGGAGGCGCACCACCCCGAGCTTCCGCGCGGCGAGCGCGTGCACGTGGGCTCCGCCGGGACGCTCCAGGAGATCCTGTTCGGGCCGGGCCGCCAGGCCGACGGAACGCTGAACCTCATGGGTGCGCTCAAGCGCGCGCTCGCCACGACCGGGTACTCCGACGTCAAGGAGTTCCAGCGCGTCGAGGTCGTCGTCTCGCCGTACCAGCCGCACTAGTCGCGCTAGCCGCACTAGCCGCACCGGAACGCGCACCTGGGAGCCCCGGCGATCATCGCAGGGGCTCCCGCTGGATGCCTCAACCGATCTCTCCGCCCGCGGCTGCGACGTCCGATCCCGGCTCGGGTTGAGCGGCGCGCCAGTTCAGCGGGCATCGGCTCAGAGGCGCGTCAGGTCTGCGAGGCGTCGGTTCAGCGGCGCGTCAGGGCTGCGGGCCTCGGGTCAGCGGCGGATCACGACGCCGTGGCGGTCGGTGAATTGCCAGCCGTGAGGTGTCCAGGTGATCTCGATGCCGTGGTCGTGGGTGTGGTCGTGGTGGTGCCAGCACAGCAGCACCCCGGTGGTGGCATCGGTGTCACCGTGATCACGGAACCACTGGATGGAATGGTGGCATTCACACATGCGCGGCGGCGCGGTGCAACCGGGGTACTGACAATGTTTGTCGCGGGCGATGATCGCCCGACGTAATTGTCCGGTGAAGGTGCGTTTGGATCGGCCGATATTGATGAGCTGTGAATCGGGGCTGAACATGAACCGGCTGATCTCCGCGTCGCACAACAGCCGGTCCAGCACCTTGCGTGAGACCGGTTGCCCGTCCTCGAACACCGCCGGACGCAGCACCTGCGGGACCAGCGGCGACCCGTGGGTCCGTGCGGGGTCGAGCACACCGGAGTTGAGCACCGCAGGGTCGAGCAGGCCTTGGTCGAACAGCCCGGGGTCGAGCAGGCCGCCGGGTGCGGGGGGCGGGAACAGCAGGGCCGGGTCCACCCGACCGCAGTCGGTGGGGTGCAGGGCCGGGTCGAGCAGGTGGGTCACCCCGGCGCGGGTGGTCATGGCGATCAGGGTCGGGTAGTCCACCAGCACACTGATGTGCGGTCGTACCGAGGCGCCTTTGCCGGTCAGGCCCTGGTCCAACGTCAACCGGGCCAGGTCCGACAACGCCCCCGCGCGACGTTGCGACGCGGTCCGGTCATCCCCGGCGACCGGGACGCCCTGCACGGCCTGCAGGGCGACCAGCAGCCCTTGGCCGTGCTCAGTGGTCAAGAACCCGGACAGATGACACCCACCGGTGGTGGCGGACACGTCGAAGAACTCCCGCTCGGTGGCGCCGGCGTACCCGCGCTCGTCCGCCTCCGGGTCCGCAGCGGCGGCCCACCGGCGGGCGAGCATGCGCAACGTGTCGGCGCTGACCTGCGCGGCCTGGTCCAGCAGGAACCGTTCCCCGACCGGGGCGTCGGGGTCGGACAACACCTTCCGGCGCAGGTCGCTGGTCGCCGCGGCCGTGGTCAGGATCTCGGCCTGCTCCACACTGACCCGACCCTCACCCCCGGTGACCACCGCCGCGGCGGTCAACGGCAGCTCGTCGCGCAACGCGTGAGCCAGGCGGGTCATCCGCTTGGCCTTCGCGTAGGTCAGGTGCGCGCGGCGGGCCAGCCACGTCGGGAACGTGCGCGCCCCGCTGACGTTCCACGGCACGTCGGACTCCACCACGGGCAGCGCGCGGGTGGCGATGGCCTGCAACCGGTCCGAGAGCTCAAACACCCTGTCGAACAGCTCCAACGCCCCGGCCCCGTCCAGATCCCGCGGAGACACGGCTGCCAACGCGTCCACGTGCTCCCGGATCGCCGCTGCCCGATCCGCCAACGACAACGAGGCTGGCGCCGTGGGCGTGGGTGCGGGCGGCTGGGACGGACCTTCGCCGAGCGGCGAGGTGGGCGCGGGCGTCGACTGCAGGGATGGCGGCGTTGCCGCGGGCCGTTGCGGGGATGGCGGCGTCGACGCGGGCCGCTGCGCGACGGCTGGCGGAGTGGGTGCAGCCGGCCGCGCCGACGCGCGCTCGTCCTCCTTAAAGGTCATCTCACACCCCCACATCGCCGCTCGTCGGGAATACCCCTGCCGCCTCAGAACCGGTGAACCCTCACCATTCCGATGCAACCCACACTAACCGGGGCCACTGACATTCCCCGCCCCGTCGTCGGGCACGGGATGTGGACAAAGAACAACACACCGAAATCTGTGGATGAGCATTCGCGAGCTCTGACTGGGGGTGGCTCATTGATCGCAATACGGCGGCCAGCTGGGCGACGAGAAAGGCGTCGTCCAACGACGGGCGACGTTGCTGATGAGGCCGCCGTCGACCACCCACCCAGGCATGCCCTGCACGCACGAGGACCTCCTGACACCGGATGTGTCAGGAGGTCCTCGTGGTTCTCGTGCAGTCAGCCGCGCTCAGGCGTTGACGTTCTCCAGCAGCTCGAACAGCTCCTCGACGGTGGTCGAGTCGATGAGCTTCTGGGCCTCGTCCATGTCCGAGAAGATCACCGCGATCTTCGACAGGATGCCGAGGTGCTCGTTGCCGATCCCGGCGATCCCGACCACCACGCGCACCTCGTGCCCGTTCCAGTCGAGCGGGCTGGCATAGCGGACGAACGAGACGGCCGAGTGCAGGATGTCCTCCTTGGCCTCGTTCGTGCCGTGCGGGATCGCCAGGAAGTTGCCCATGTAGGTGGAGACCGTGAGCTCCCGCTCCCGCATGGCGTCGACGTACGCGGGGGTCACCGCGCCCGCCTTGACGAGCAGGTCGCCCGCCTCCTGGATGGCCTCGGCCTTCGTGGTCGCGGTACCCGAGGCGCTGATCAGCGCCGGCGTCAGGACCCCACTCATACGCTCACCCCGCCGGGCTGCTCGCGGGAGGCGAGCACCTCTTGGACAACCGTGTCGTAGACCGGGCTGTTCATGAAGTTGTCGACCGACATGTGCACCGAGGTCGGCGCGTTGCGTCGGGCCCGGTCGGTCAGCTGGATCTGGCTGATCACGATGTCGGCGTCGTCCTTGAGGTTGGCGACCGCCATGTTGACGACCGAGACGCCCTCGATGCCAGCCTTCTTCAGCTTGGACTTCAGGACGCTCGCGCCCATGACGCTCGAGCCCATCCCCGCGTCGCAGGCGAAGATGATGCTCTGGATCGGCCGGGTCAGCACGGCGGTGGCCGTCGATGCGTTGACCGGAGCGGGGACGACGGGAGCGGCGACGGGCGCGGTGGCCTTGAGGCCGCCGAGGACGCTGCTGCTCTTGCCCTTGTTGGCCTCGGTCTGGGCGATGGCGGCCTCGAGGTCGCTACCCAGGCCGGAGGCGAGGTCCCGCGAGCGGGAGGCCCGCAGCAGGACGGCGCAGATGAGGAACGTCACGGCGGCTGAGAGCACCACCGAGAGGATCACGCCGAAGAAGTTGCCCTTCGGCGTCTGCGCGAGCACGGCGAAGATGCTGCCGGGAGCGGCGGGTGCTCGCAGCCCGGTACCGAGCAGCTGGTTCGTGGCGACCCCGGTCATGCCACCGGCGATGACGCCGATGATGAGGATCGGCTTCATCAGCACGAAGGGGAAGTAGACCTCGTGGATGCCACCGAAGAACTGGATGATGATCGCGCCGGGTGCGGAGGCCTTGGCACTGCCGACCCCGAAGAGCATGTACGCGAGCAGCAGGCCGAGGCCGGGGCCAGGGTTGGCCTCGACGAGGAACAGGAGCGACTGGCCGGCGTCGAGCGTCTGCTGAACTCCGAGCGGAACGAGGACGCCGTTGCCGATCGCGTTGTTGAGGAACAGCACCTTCGCGGGTTCCACGATGATGCTCATCAGCGGCAGGAGGTTCGCGTCGGCCAGCGACTGGACGCCGTTGCCGAGGATCTCGCTGAACTTGGTCACGATGGGCGCGATCCCGAAGAACGCTCCGATCGCGAGCCCCATGCCGAGGATCCCGGCCGAGTACATGTTCACGAGCATCTCGAACCCGGGCCGGATCTTGCCGTCCCAGAGCCGGTCGATCTTCATCATGAGCCAGCCGGCCAGCGGGCCGACGATCATGGCGCCCAGGAACATGGGGACCGAGCTACCGACGATGACACCCATGCAGGCGATGGAGGCGACCACGCCACCACGCTCGCCGTAGACCATCCGGCCGCCCTGGTTGGCGATGAGCAGCGGCAGCAAGTACACGATCATCGGGCTGACGAGCCCGATGTACTGGTGGAACGTCGTGCCGTCCGCGGCAGTGGCCAGCGCGGTTGCCGCACCCTGCCAGCCGATCGCGTCGGCATTGCCGAACCCACCGAGGATGCCGTTCGGCGTCCACCCGACGGCGATGAACAGTGACGTGATCAACCCCCAGGCGACGAACGCGGGGAGGTTCGGCATGATCATGCCGGTCAGGAAGGCTCCGAACCGTTGGACGCCCACCTGAGCGGTCTTCGCCCCTGACCTGCTCGGGGGACCAGCTGCAACCGTTGTCATCATTGACACGCTTTCTCTTCGACGGTTCGAACTTGACGGTTCGACCAGTGCTGACTTTTTCGACCAGTGCTGACTTTTCGACCAGTGCTGACTTGTTGACCAGTGCTGCCGAGCGAGGACGCCCTCAGGTCGGGCGTGGGTGCTGCCGATGGTGCGACAGCCCATCCACGCCTGCTCCCGACTTCGTTGTCTGATGCTGTCGCAACTCATCTCGATGTTGCTATGTCTTTGTATACTTCTGTTTTGCCGCGCAGTCAAGCCCTGAGCTCCGATCGCACAGGCGATGTCACATCACGACACCCATCCGGCGCAGGGCGCGCGCGTACAAGTACTACCTATGCCACCTCGCTCCATGTCCGTTTGCCTCCGAACGTGTCCGAATGGGTTTGACTTGGGGCGCATCTTCTTGTAGACCTAAGACGGAGGGCGCCGTACATCGAGGCCGAAACCGAGGATGGACTCGACGACGGATTGGATGTGGACAGGGGAGTCGGTGAGCCGGCCTCCACGTCCTCGACGCAGCTCTATCCCTCAACAGCCCGTCCGTCACGCGCGCCGAAGCGCTGTGTACTGCGGAGGAACCCGAGACGGGCATCCTCCGGTCCAACACGGAGGAATTATGACATCTGCTTACAACCGCTACCGCGCGGCCGATATCGCCCTGCCCGAAGAAGTCTGGGCCTGGAATTTGCATGGCGCGGGCGAAGAGAACTTTGGCACGCATGATGAACCCGAACTGCTGCCCATCCCCCAGCCGAATGCCGACCAGATGCTGGTGCGCATCGACAGCGTGGGACTCTGCTTTTCCGACGTGAAGATCATGCGCGCGGGCGGCAGCCACCCGAAGCTCTACAATCGCGATCTGAGCAAGAATCCCACGCGGCTAGGGCACGAGGTCAGCCTGACGGTCATCGAGGTCGGAGAAAACCTCAAAGACCGGTATCACCACGGCCAGCGGCTCGCCGTGCAGCCCGATATCTTCCAGAACGGTAAGAGTACGGCGTACGGCTACACCATTCCCGGGGGCCTGATTCAGTATCACGTGATGGGCTCGGAAATGCTCGACACCGACGCCGGCGTCTGCCTGTTGCCCCTCAATGACAGCATGGGTTATGCGGAGGCCTCCACGCTGGAGCCTTGGGGCTGTGTAATGGCGGCCTATACCCAACGTCGCCGCCTGGAACCCAAGACCGGCGGGATCATGTGGATCATGGGCCGGCCCGACGATGAGCGGGAATACCGCTTCTCCTCCGGTCTGGACGCCCCGGCCACCATTGTGATGACCGACGTGCCCGCCACGGTGCAAAAACTGGTGGCGCAGACCTCGGCCAACGTGATCGTGCGCAATGACATCGGCGCCGACCAGTATCAAGCTCTCGTGGACGAGCTGACTGACGGCATCGGCTTTGACGACATCGTCGTGCTCGATCCCCGGTCCGCAGCGACGGTGGGTGCCGTGGCCAAGCGCATCGCCCGGCGGGGCACCCTCAACCTGGTGGGGCAGACCGCCCTGGACGGTCTGGTGAGCACCGATGTGGGCCGCATGCATTACGACTACACCGCCTACCTCGGCAACCAGGGACCGGATATCGCCGCCTCCTACGGGGATGCGCGCAACCGCTGCGATCTGCGTTCCGGGGGCACCACCGTTTTCGTGGGCGCCGGCGGCCCCATGGGGTTGATGCATGTCCAGCGGGCTATTCAGCAGTCCGACGGTCCTCGCAGGATTGTCGCCACGGAGATGAGCGATGACCGCCTGAAGAGCCTCCTGGAACGTCTGGCCCCCCTCGCGGCGAGCAACGGCTGCGAGCTGCTCACCTTTAATCCCCAGACCCAGAGCCAGTCCCTCCACGATTTCGTGATGGAGGTCACCCACAACAAGGGGGCCGACGACGTGGTGGTCAGTGTCCCCATCGCCGACGTGATGGCCGAGGCTGGCACGGTGATGAGTGCCGACGGCATGCTGGTCTTTTTCGCCGGCGTTCCCAACGGCACCCTGGCGCCGTTGAACCTGAGTGCGGTTTACCTCAACAATGCCCAATACACGGGGACCTCCGGATTGACCATAGGCGATCAGCAGCAGGTGGTGGACCTGGCCGATCAAGGCGCTCTCTCTCCGGGGTCCATCGTGGGCGCCATCGGCGGCATGCGGGCGGCCAAGGACGGTCTCCGGGCTTTGGTCGAAGGTCGGTACTCCGGAAAGGTCATCATCTTCCCCCAGATCCACGACCTTCCCCTGATGGGGCTCGGTGAACTCAAGGAGAAACTGCCGGAGGTCGCCGAAAAATTGGGGTCCGGCGATATGTGGAACAACGAGGCGGAAAAGGCGTTCATCGACAATTACTGGAAGGTCACGATCGAGCCGTAGGCATGCTCGAGCACGACCAACGTCGGGGCCCTGATGTGCGGGGCTCCGGCGTTGCCGTGTGCGGACCTGTCCCCAGGTCGTAGCCTGGCCGACATGGCTTCCGACCCGCATGCGCACCACCTGATCGATCCGGAGACGGACCCCCGCGCGACCTACGTCCTGGAACCCGACGACGTCCGCGCGCTCCTGGTCCGGATCGCGGTGTCCGCCGGGGCCGGGACGGAGACGACCTACGCGCCCTTCACCGGCGGCCCGCTCGCGGCCGTCCCGCTCTCCACGCCCGACGACGTCGCCCGGGCGGCCATCCGGGCCCGCGCGGCCCAACGCCCCTGGGCGCTGACGCCCGTGCGTGAGCGCGCCGCGGTGCTGCTGCGTCTGCACGACCTCATCCTGGCGAACCAGTCCGACGTGCTCGACCTCATCCAGCTCGAGTCCGGCAAGGCGCGCGCGGCCGCGTTCGAAGAGGTGGTCGACGTCGCTCAGGTGGCCCGCCACTACGGTCTGCGCGCCGCCGACTACCTCGCCGCGCGCCGCGTTCCCGGGCTCGTCCCGGTGCTCACCGGCGTGACCGTGCTGCACCACCCGGTCGGCGTCGTCGGCGTGATCTCGCCGTGGAACTACCCGCTCGCCCTCTCGCTCGGCGATGTTCTGCCGGCCCTCGTCGCGGGCAACGCGGTCGTGCTCAAGCCCGACACGCAGACCGTGCTCACCGCGCTGTGGGGGGTCGAGCAGCTCGAAGCCGCGGGCCTGCCCGCCGGGCTGCTCCAGGTCGTCGTCGGGCACGGCCCCTCGATCGGGTCCGCGGTCGTCGACGCCGTCGACCACGTCCTGTTCACCGGTTCGACGGCGACCGGCCGCTCGGTCGCGGCGCGGGCCGGCGGGCGGCTCATCGGGGCCAGCCTCGAGCTCGGGGGAAAGAACCCGATGTATGTCGCGGAGGATGTCGACGTCGAGGTGGCCGCGGAGGGTGCCGTGCGCGCGTGCTTCTCGGGCGCCGGTCAGCTGTGCATCTCGATCGAGCGGCTGTACCTGCACGAGGACGTCGCCGACGAGTTCATCGCCGCGTTCCTTCGTCGGATCCGTGCGCTGACGCTCGGCGGCGCCCTGGCCTACACGGCCGACGTCGGCTCGCTCACCACGGCCGCGCAGCTCGCCCAGGTGACTGCGCACGTCGACGACGCGCTTGCGCGCGGTGCCCGCGCGCTGGTGGGCGGGGTGCAGCGCGGAGACCTCGGGCCCCTCTTCTACGAGCCGACGGTGCTCGAGGGCGTGCCCACCGACGCCGCGGTGTACCGCGAGGAGACCTTCGGGCCCGTGGTGTCCGTGTACCGCGTCGCGTCCGACGACGAGGCGGTCGCCGCGATGAACGACACCGACTTCGGGCTGAACGCGAGCATCTGGACGCGGTCCGGGGCGCGTGGGCGCGCGATCGCGGCGCGCATCGTGGCCGGCACGGTCAACGTCAACGAGGGGTACGCCGCGGCGTGGGGATCGGTCGCGGCGCCGCAGGGTGGCCGCAAGGCGTCGGGCCTGGGTTCGCGGCACGGGGCGGAGGGGATCGAGCAGGTCACCGACGTGCAGACGATCGCCGTCCAGCGGGGCGCGCACGGGGTGCAGCTCGGGCTCGGGCGGCTCTACGGGCTGCCCGCCGAGCAGTGGACGGCGCTGTTCACGAGAGCGCTGCGGGTCCTCAAGGCTGTCGGTCGGGCGTGACGGTCACGGGTGGTCTCGTCGGCGGAAAGCTCGACGTCCCGGCGACGATCCGCGGTGCGACGAGCCACCGCGGGGTGACCTTCGCGGAGGTCGGCGGGTTCCGCCCTCTGCTGCTGGACGTGCACGTCCCAACGGGCGTCACCGGGTCCGTGCCGTGCGTCGTGTGGGTGCACGGCGGGGGCTGGGAGGCCGGCGACCGTCGGTTCACGCCGTCGACCTGGCCGCCGGACTACCTGTTCGAGGCGCTCGTGGCCGCGGGCCTGGCGGTCGCGACCGTGGACTACCGGTTCTCGGGCGAGGCGCGCTACCCGGCGGCGCTGCACGACGTGAAGGCTGCGGTGCGGTTCCTGCGCGCGCACGCGGGCGACCTGGGGATCGACCCCGGCCGGTTCGGGGTGTGCGGGGAGAGCGCCGGGGGGCAACTCGCGGCCATGATCGCCCTGACCGGCGACGACCCGGCGTTCGAGGGCGACGTCGGTCTTGCCGGACCGAGCACCGCGGTGCAGGCCGCAGCGATCCTCTACGGCGTCACCGACTTCACATCGCGGCGGTCCGCCCACCCGCTCGCGTCCGACGACGAGTCGGACGCCGTGGAGGCGAGGTTCCTCGGCTTCACCCCGGCCGACGCGCCGTCGTGGGCCGCGGCCGCGTCGCCGGTGACGCACGCGACGTCGTCGGCCCCCCCGATGCTCCTGCTGAGCGGCGACGCGGACACGATCGTGCCACTGGACCAGAGCGTGCGCCTGCGCGACGCCCTGCTGGCCGCCGGCGCCCGCGACGTCACCTTGACCCTCGTCCCGGGCGCGGACCACTGCTTCGAGGGCACCGACCCCCGCCCCCCGCTGGACGAGACGGTCAAGCACTTCACCACCCACCTGGCATAGAAAACCACCCCGCGAACTCGGAGGAATCCTTCGAACTAGGACACTGCAGTGTCCTAGTTCGAACCGGATGTCCGAGTTCGCGGGGTGGTTCTACCTGCTGGTGGTTCTACCTGCTGGTGGTTCTACCTGCGGGTGGTGATGCTGGGTGGGAGTGCGGGTCAGGCCGTGACGACCTTGACCGATTCCCTGGCGATCTCCAGCTCTTCGTTGGTCGGGACGACCCAGACGGTCACCTTGGAGGCGTCCGTCGAGATGATCCGCGCGTCGTCGGACCGGACCGCGTTGCGGACCGGGTCGATCTCGATGCCGAGGCCCTCGAGACCGGCCAGGGCGCCGGCGCGCACCGCACTGTCCTTCTCGCCGATCCCGGCCGTGAACGCGATCGCGTCCACGTGCCCGAGCTGGGCGTAGTAGTTGCCGACGTAGCCCTTGATCCGGTGGTAGTAGACCTCGAGCGCCGTGGCGGCGTCCTCGTTGCCTGCCTCGACCGCGGCGTGCACGTCGCGCATGTCCGAGAACCCGCACAGCCCGAGCATTCCGGACGTGCGGTTGAGCAGCCCGTCCAGGTCGTCGAGGCTCATGCCGGCGACCCGGCCGAGGTGGATGAGCAGCGCCGGGTCGAGGTCCCCGGACCGGGTGCCCATGACCAGGCCCTCGAGCGGCGTGAGCCCCATCGAGGTCTCGACGGAGAGCCCGCCGCGCACGGCCGTGGCCGACGCGCCGTTACCGAGGTGCAGCACGATGACGTTGACCTCGCTCGGGTCCTTGCCCATCAGCTCCGCGGTGGTCCGCGAGACGAACTGGTGCGAGGTCCCGTGCGCGCCGTAGCGACGGATCGAGTAGTCCGCGGCGACCTTGCGGTCGATCGCGTACGTGTACGCGGCGGCCGGCAGGGTCGTGTGGAACGACGTGTCGAAGACCGCGACGTGGGGCACCCCGGGGAACGCGGCCCGGGCGGCACGGATGCCGTCCAGGTTCGGCGGGTTGTGCAGCGGCGCGAGGGTGGACCACTCCTCGATGGCCTTCTCCACGTCGTCGTCTATCAGGGTCGGACCCGTGAACTGGGTACCGCCCTGCACGACGCGGTGCCCAATGGCGGTCAGCTTCGAGGCCTCGAGCTGGGGGCCGTGGGTGGCGAACAGCCCGAGGATCGTCGCAAGACCGGCCTCGTGGTTGGCGACCGGCTCCTCGAGCTTGGTGCGCCCGTCGAGCCCGTCGTGCTTGATCGAGCCCATCGGCTGACCGATGCGCTCGATGATGCCGCCGGCCAGCGCGTCGCCCGAGTCGGCGTCGACCAGCTGGTACTTGATCGACGAGGACCCCGAGTTGATGACGAGGACTAGCGAGCTCACGTGTTCTGCTCCAAGGTGTGCTGGGACTGCGCGCGGAGCGCCTGGGCCTGGATCGCCGTGAAGGCGACGGTGTTGACGATGTCCTGCACGTTCGCGCCTCGGGAGAGGTCGTTGACCGGCTTGCGCAGGCCCTGCAGGATCGGTCCGATGGCGATGGCGCCCGACGAGCGCTGGACCGCCTTGTACGTGTTGTTCCCCGTGTTGAGGTCCGGGAAGATGAACACGGTGGCGCGGCCAGCGACGAGCGAGTCCGGCATCTTGGTCTTGGCCACGGAGGCGTCGACCGCGGCGTCGTACTGGATCGGTCCCTCGATGATCAGGTCGGGACGGCGCGCCCGGACCAGCTCGGTCGCGGTGCGGACCTTGTCGACGTCGGCCCCGCCGGCGGACTCGCCGGTCGAGTACGAGAGCATCGCAATGCGCGGCTCGATGCCGAACTGCGCGGCGGTCTCGGCCGAGGAGATGGCGATGTCGGCCAGCTGCTCGGCGGTCGGGTCCGGGTTCACGGCGCAGTCGCCGTAGACCAGCACGCGGTCCGTCATGCACATGAGGAACACGCTGGAGACGACCGAGACGCCCGGGACCGTCTTGATGATCTCGAACGACGGCTTGATGGTGTGCGCGGTGGTGTGCATCGCACCCGAGACCATGCCGTCCGCCAGGCCGAGGCCGACCATCATGGTGCCGAAGTACGACACCGACGCCACGATCTCGCGGGCCCGCTCGAGCGTCATGCCCTTGTGGGCACGCAGCCCGGTGTACGCCTTGGCGAACTGCTCGTGCAGCTCACCCGAGCGCGGGTCGATGATCTTGGCCTCGTCGATGTTGAGGCCGAGCTCGGTCGCGCGGGTGCGGATCGCCGTCTCGTCGCCGAGGAGCGTGAGGTCGGCGACCTGGCGCTGGAGCAGGCTGCTCGCGGCGCGCAGGATCCGGTCGTCCGCGCCCTCGGGCAGGACCAGGTGGCGACGGTCCGCGCGGGCGCGGTCCAGGAGGTTGTACTCGAACATCAGCGGGGTGACGACCTCGGTGCGCGGGACGTCCAGCGCAGCGAGCAGCGCGGCGCCGTCGACGTGGTTCTCGAAGAGCGCGAGGGCCGTGTCGATCTTGCGCTGCGAGTCGGCCGAGAGCCGGCCGCGGGTGGTGGCGGCCGCGTTCGCGGTCCGGAACGTGCCGAGGTCGGTGCGGATGATCGGCAGGCGCTGGCCGAGGCTCTCGACCAGGCGGGCCACCGACGCGGGCGGGTAGTAGCCGCCGTTGAGGATGATCCCCGCGAGGGACGGGAAGCCGTTCGCAGCGTGCGCGGTGAGCAGGCCGAGCAGGATGTCGTACCGGTCGCCGGGGGTGATGACGACGGCGCCGTCGGACAGCCGGTCCAGCAGGTGCTCGAACGACATCGCGCCGACCTGGACGTCGAGCGTCTCGCGACTGAGGAGCTCCTCGTCGCCGATCACGAGCCGTCCCTCGACGGCCGTCATGAGGGCACCGACGGTGGGAGCGAACAGGAACGGCTCCTCCGGGATGGTCCACACGGGGGCCGGGCCGGACAGGGCCGCGCGCACGCGGGCGAGGTCCGTGGTCAGGCAGCGGTTCGCGACGATCCCGATGACCTGGGCGTGGTGGGTGCGCAGCTCGCCGATCGCGACGCCGACGACCTGGCGGATCTCGTCCGGGCTGCGGCCGTCGCCGCTGACCACGAGCAGCACGGGGGCGCCGAGGTTGGCCGCGATGCGGGCGTTGTAGTACAGCTCGGTCGGGCCGGCCACGTCGGTGTAGTCGGTGCCGACGATGACGACGACGTCGCACTGGCGCGCGACCTCGTGGTACTTGGCCACGATGTCGGCGAGGGCCTGCTCCGGGTCGTCGTGGACCTGCTCGTAGGTGACACCCACGCAGAGGTCATAGGTGAGGTCGACACCGTCGTGGGCGAGGAGGAGCTCCAGGACGTAGTCGCGGGCGTCTCCCGACCGGGCGACCGGGCGGAACACCCCTACCCGCTGTGCCTTGCGCGTCAGGTGGTCGAGCACCCCGAGGGCCACCGTGGACTTCCCGGTGTCTCCCTCGGGGGAGGTGATGTAGATGCTCCGAGCGGCTGCGGCGGCGACGGCGGTGGGTGCCGCAGCCTCGGGTTCCGCAAGATGCAGTGAATCCGTCATTCGTTGTCTCCTCCTGTTGCAACTACCGAGGAACCGCGCGGGGCAGCGCCGGTCTCGGAAGCGTTGGTCCCGGCGTCGGGCCACACCCAGTCGGCGATCCAGGGCATGTCTTCACCGTGTTCCCGGGTGTATTGGCGCGCCTCGAGGCGCGCGTCGGTCATCCGCTGGCGCAGGCCGGCGGCGCGTGAGCCGAGCTTCGGCACGCGGTCGATGACGTCCATGACGAGGTGGAACCGGTCGAGGTCGTTGAGCATGACCATGTCGAACGGCGTCGTCGTCGTGCCCTCTTCCTTGTACCCGCGCACGTGGATGTTGGAGTGGCCGTGGCGGCGGTAGGTCAGGCGATGGATGAGCCACGGGTACCCGTGGTAAGCGAAGACGACCGGCTTGTCGGTCGTGAACAGGGCGTCGAAGTCCCGGTCGGACAGGCCGTGGGGGTGCTCGCCGGCGTCCTGCAGGCGCATCAGGTCGAGCACGTTCACGACGCGCACGGTGAGGTCGGGCAGGTAGGTGCGCAGCAGGTCCGCGGCCGCGAGGGTCTCGAGCGTCGGGACGTCGCCCGCGCAGCCGAGGACGACGTCGGGCTCCTCGCCGTCCTTCTCGTTGCCGGCCCACTCCCAGATCCCGAGGCCGCGGGCGCAGTGCGCCACGGCCTGGTCCATGGTGAGGAAGTTCGGCGCCGGCTGCTTGCCGGCCACGACGACGTTGACGTAGTCCTTGCTGCGCAGGCAGTGGTCGTACGTCGCGAGCAGCGTGTTGGCGTCCGGCGGCAGGTACACCCGGACGATCTCGGCCTTCTTGTTGATCACGTGGTCGATGAAGCCGGGGTCCTGGTGGCTGAAGCCGTTGTGGTCCTGGCGCCACACGTGGCTGGACAGCAGGTAGTTGAGCGACGCGATCGGGCGGCGCCACGGGATCTCGTGGGAGACCTTGAGCCACTTGGCGTGCTGGTTGAACATCGAGTCGACGATGTGGATGAACGCCTCGTAGCAGTTGAACATGCCGTGGCGGCCGGTGAGCAGGTAGCCCTCGAGCCAGCCCTGGCACTGGTGCTCGGACAGCATCTCCATGACCCGACCGGCGCGGGCGAGGTGCTCGCCCTCGTCCGTGTCGAGGTACTGGGCGTTCCACTGCTTGTTCGTGACGTCGTACACGGCCTGCAGCCGGTTCGACGCCGTCTCGTCCGGGCCGAAGATCCGGAAGTTCGTCGGGTTGAGGCGGATGACCTCGGTGAGCCACTGTCCGAGGACCTTGGTCGCCTCGCTGATGGAGCCGCCCGGGACCGGGACCTCGACGGCGAAGTCGCGGAAGTCCGGCAGCCGCAGGTCGTGCAGCAGGAGCCCACCGTTGGCGACCGGGTTGTCGCTCATCCGCAGGTGGCCGACGGGCGCGGTGGCCTGCAGCTCGGGGATCAGGTGCCCGGTCGCGTCGAACAGCTCGTCGGCGCGGTAGGACTTGAGCCAGCCCTCGAGCACCTTGAGGTGCGCGTCGGTGTCGCGCGCGCTCGACAGCGGGACCTGGTGCGAGCGCCAGGAGTTCTCGACCTGCTTGCCGTCGATGACGGGCGGACAGGTCCAGCCCTTGGGGGTGCGCATGATGATCATCGGCCACTTCGGCCGCGTGAGGTCGCCGGCGGCGGCGTTCGCCTTGATCTCGGCGATCTCGTCCAGGACGACGTCGAGCAGCTCGGCGAAGCGGCGGTGCACGGCCGCGTGGTCCTCGCCGTCGAACCCGCCGGTGAAGGCGTGCGGCTTGTGCCCGTAGCCGCGCATGAGGTCGAGCAGCTCTTCCTCGGGGATGCGCGCGAGCACTGTCGGGTTGGCGATCTTGTACCCGTTGAGGTGCAGGATCGGCAGGACGACGCCGTCCTGGACCGGGTTGACGAACTTGTTCGAGTGCCAGCTCGTCGCCAGCGGCCCGGTCTCGGCCTCACCGTCGCCGACGACGCACGCGACCAGCAGGTCGGGGTTGTCGAACGCGGCGCCGTAGGCGTGCGAGAGCGCGTAGCCGAGCTCGCCACCCTCGTGGATCGAGCCGGGCGTCTCGGGCGCCACGTGGCTCGGGATCCCGCCCGGGAACGAGAACTGCCGGAAGAGCCGGTGCAGCCCCTCGTCGTCCTGCGTGATGTCGGTGTAGATCTCGGTGTAGGTGCCGTCGAGGTACGCGTTGGCGACCAGGCCGGGCCCGCCGTGGCCGGGGCCGGTGATGTAGATCGTGGACTGCGAGCGCTCGACGATCGCGCGGTTGAGGTGCGCGTAGATGAAGTTCAGGCCCGGGGTCGTGCCCCAGTGGCCGACCAGGCGCGGCTTGACGTCGTCGCGGGTCAGCGGGCGGCGGAGCAGCGCGTTGTCGAGCAGGTAGATCTGCCCGATCGACAAGTAGTTCGCGGCGCGCCACCAGCCGTCGACGAGGTCGAGCGTGGCGTCGCTGACGGGCTGATCCGGCCGTCCGGCCCAGGGGGTGGCGGTCCCCGGCGTCATTGCGATTGCTTGCGTGTGCATGAATCGTCTCCTGTGCTGACGTAGCCACCCGGGACGCGGTCGCGTCACCGGTCCGTCGGCTTGATGACGCACGAAGCCCGCGAGCTCTGGTGGAGCCACAGGGCTTTTGCCCTGCACATTGCTCTTGGCGGCCCATCATCAGGCGTACCCGTGGTGCAACCATATCCGCGGCGCGGACCCTCGCCGCGCGGGCTGCCTCGACCGCGGCCGGGCCGGGTACCGTGCGGGGGTGTCCCCGCACCAGCCGACGACCCTCGTGCGCGCCGCCGTGCGCCCGCGCATGCTCGTCCTGCTCGTGGTGCTGCTCGGGGCGGCGGCGCTCTGCGCGCGGCTCGGGGTGTGGCAGCTCGACCGGGCCCAGGCGCGGGGGGACAGGGAGGGCCAGGCGCAGGTCGCGTCGCAGGAGGCCGCGGCTCCGGCGCCGCTCGGCGACGTGCTCGCTCCCCAGGCGTCGTTCCGCGGTGACCTGGTCGGACGCCGGGTGACGGTCACCGGGACCTACGACGTCGCCGGCCAGCGACTGGTGCCCGGCCGGGTGCTCGACGGGCGCACCGGCTACCTCGTGCTGACCCCGCTGCGCGCGACCGGGGCGGACGGCGCCGCGGGCTGGGCGGGTCCGGATCCGGTGCTGCCCGTCGTGCGCGGCTGGGTGGCGGACCCGGGCGCGAGCGACCTGCTCGCGGTGGACGACGGCGTGGTGGAACTCACAGGCTTCCTGCAGGGCTCGGAGGCGCCGGGCAACGGAGCCGCGCCCGCGGGGCAGGTGGACGCGATCAGCTCGGCCGAGCTCGTCAACGAGTGGGGTGGGCCGATCTACTCGGCGTACGTGGTGCTCGAGACGGCGCAGCCGCCGCAGCCGGCCGGCCTTTCCGTGCTGGGACCGCCGACGCTCGAGAGCGACGGGGGGCGCTGGAACATCCAGAACCTCGCCTACGCGCTGCAGTGGTGGATCTTCGGCGGGTTCGCGCTGTTCTTGTGGCTGCGGCTGGTCAAGGACGAGGCGGCGGGCGAGCCTGAGTTCGAGCCCGAGCCCGAGCCCGAGCCCGAGCCGACGACGCCGTCGCCCAGCTCGCTCAGTCCGTCGGCGGCCGACGGCGACCGGCTTTGATGTCCCGGCGTCGGCGCTCGGACGCCGTCCGGCGTCTCCGGGAGCCGCGGCTGGGGCGGGTGGCCCGCCGCACCGGACCGGGGGGCGCGAGTGCGGAGTCGAGGAGCGCGACGAACCGCACCAGCGCCGCCTCACGGTTGCGCAGCTGGGAGCGGTACTCCGACGCGGCGATCGTGAGCACGCCGCCCACGAGCCGGCCGGCCAGCCGGTCGATGGCCCGCTCGCGCAGCTCGGGCGTCAGCACGCCGGTCCGGGCCACGTCCCAGGTGAGCTCGACGCGCGAGTCGGCGGTGTTGACCGACTGCCCGCCCGGACCGCTCGAACGCGAGAACCGCCACGACAGCTCGTCCTCGGGTACGACGACGCCGCCGCGCAGCATCACCGGTCCGAACATGCGTCCAGGATCTCGCGTCCGGGCGCGAACCGCGAACCCTTTCTCCGCGGCGGTCGCGGCGTGGGCCGCCGTGGGGGCAGCCGCATGAGGCTCCTCGTGATCGGCGGCACCGGCTGGCTCGGCGGCTGCGTCGTGGCGACGGCCGTGCGGCGGGGCGACGACGTGACGACGCTGACCCGGGGGATCGCCCGACGAACTGCCCCGTCACCGACCGGGGTCCACGCCCTCGTCGCCGACCGTTCGTCACCGGCCTACGTCACCGCTGCGCTCGCCGGCCGGAGGTTCGACGCCGTGGTCGACACCGCGGGGTACACCGTCGCGGGCGTCCGGACGACGGCGGCCCACCTGGCCGACGTCGGGCACTACGCCTTCGTGAGCTCCATCAGCGCGTATCGCGACTGGCCGCCGGGGCCGATCACGGGGACGGGGGACCCGACGTTCGGGTCGGAACGCGTCGTCGGGCCGGATGCCGATCCGGACGCCGACGCCGAACCCGAGGGCTACGGCCCAATGAAGGCGGAGTGCGAGCGGGTGCTCGAGGGCGTGCTCGGCGACCGGCTCCTGATCGCCCGGCCGGGCCTGATCATCGGACCGGGCGACCCGACGGGTCGGCTCGGCTGGTGGCTGCGCCGCATCGCGCGGGGCGGGGACGTCGTCGTGCCGGCGTCGAACCTCGAGGTGCCCGTCGCGTTCGTGGATGTGCGCGACCTGGCTGACTGGCTCGTGGACTCCGCGCACCGGCGGGCCGGCGGCGTGGTGAACGCGACCGGCGACGCGGGGATGACCACCTACGGCGGGCTCCTCGAGACGGCTCGGGCGGTGATCGGGGACGACGTCGAGCGGCCGGTCCGGTGGGTCCCGCTCGACGACGACACGCTCGTGGCCGCGGGTGCGCAGGAGTGGACCCACCTGCCGTTCTGGCTCGCTGCGGACGCCGCCCGCACCGCGTGGCAGGTGGATGCCACGAGCGCTCGGGCGGCAGGCCTGGCGAGCCGCCCGATCGCGGAAACGCTGCGGGACACCTGGTCGTGGCTTCGGACGGTGCCGTCGGCGGCTGGGTCCGCGCCGGCGACTGGCGGTGGCCGGCCCGCGTTCGGTCTGCCTCCGGCGATCGAGGGCGCGCTCCTTGAGGGCGCCCGCCCCGGCGGGGTCTGACGCGGGGTCGAGAGCGCATGTCAGTGGCTCGTTCTAGAGTCATACACATGTTCGAACAATCGCGTTCCCGGGGCGTCATGGCTGGTCAGCGGCCTGGATCTGCCGCGGGCGGGTGCGCTTCCGCGGAGCCTTCGACGCCGTGGGACGCACCCGCGTCGTGGGTCGAGCCGTCGGCGGGCATCGCAGCCCTGTGGGCGGCGATGGACGCGGCGCTCGGGGAGCCGGTCGATCCGCGGGACTACGCGCAGGTCGCCGCTCAGCGGTTGGACGACTTCCACCTGGTGGAGCTGATCGCCCGGCTGGAACGCGACGCGTCGAGCGCGCGGGCTCATCAGCTGGCCGCGATCGAGGTGCTGTCCCGGCGGGAGTCGATGAACCCGTACTGGCCCGTGAAGGTCTCCCAGCCGAACGTGGCCGGGGAAGAGGTCGCCGCCGCCCTGGGGACCTCCCGGCAGGCCGGACGCGAACTGGTGGACACCGCCCGACTGCTCACCGGCCCGCTGACCCTGACCGGGGTCGCGTTAGAAGCCGGTCACATCGACTGGGGCAAAGCGAAGATCTTCGCCGCCGTCCTGGGTGATGTCGCGGTGCAGGTCGCGGTGGACGTGCAGGCCCGGGTGCTGCCCGGCGCGGGCCGGCGCACCCACGCCCAGCTGCGCCGCGACCTGGCCAAAGCGTTGATCGTGGTGGACCCCACCGACGCCGAACAACGCGTCGTGCGCGCGGTCACGGGCCGCCGGGTGTGCCACCCCAAGGTCCTGCCCGACGGCATGGCCGGCATCTGGGCCGTCCTGCCCGGCGCCACCGCGGCCGCGATCGACACCGCCCTGTCCGCCGCCGCCCGCACCACCAAAGGAACCGGCGACCCCCGCACCCCCGACCAGCTGCGCGCCGACGCGTTCACCACCGCCCTGCTCGGCCACCCGGCCACGGCGGACGTGGGCACGCCAGACGCGGGGGTGCGGGTGGACGTGACTGTGTCCCTGGCGACCCTGCTCGGCCTGGACGACGCTCCTGGGGAGCTGGCCGGGTACGGGCCGATCACCGCGCAGACCGCCCGCCGGCTCGCTACCGCCGGGACGTGGCGGCGGCTGGTGACCGACCCGGTCACCGGCACCGTCCTGGACGTCGGCACCACCCGCTACCACCCACCGGCCGACCTCGCCCGGATCGTGCGCGCCCGCGACCGGCACTGCCTGTCCCCGATCTGCTCGGTCCCGGCCCACCGGTGCGAGCTGGACCACCGCGAACCGTTCCACCCCGACGGCACCGGCGGAGCCACCTCCGCCGCCAACCTCGGCAACCTGTGCAAACGCGACCACCTGATCAAGACCCACGCCCGCTGGCGGCTGACTACTCGACCCGACGACCCCGGCGCCTTCACCTGGACCACCCCGACCGGGCACACCTACACCCACCGACCCGAACCACCCCCCGGCCACGAACCACCACTCGATTGGGACCCCGAACCACCACTCGACTCGGACCCAGAACCACCGTTCTGACGTACTGCCGTGAAGGGGTCAGTCCTGCTGCCAGGAGCGCCACAGGGCCGCATAGCCGCCGTCGGCTGCGACAAGCTCGTCGTGGGAGCCGATCTCGCTGATCCGGCCGTCCTCGACCACGGCGACCCGGTCGGCGTCGTGCGCGGTGTGCAGGCGGTGCACGATCGCCACGACTGTGCGCCCCTCCAGCACCGCCGAGAGCGAGTGCTCGAGGTCGCGCGCCGCGCGCGGGTCGAGCAGGCTCGTCGCCTCGTCGAGCACCAGCGTGTGCGGGTCGAGCAGCACGAGTCGCGCGAGCGCGATCTGTTGTGCCTGCGCCGGGGTGAGGACCACGCCGCCCGAGCCGACAGCCGTCTCGAGCGCTGCGGGCAGGGCGCTGACCCAGCCCCACGCGCCGGTGGCCTCGAGCGCGCGGGTGAGCTCGTCGTCGTCGGCCTGGGTTCGGGCGAGGCGCAGGTTGTCCGCGATCGTGCCGACGAAGACGTGGTGCTCTTGGGTGACGAGCGCAACGTGCCCTCGCAGGTCCGCCAGGGGCAGGTCGACGAGCGGGACGCCGCCGACGGTCACGGAGCCTCCGGTGGGCGGGTGGATCCCGGCGAGCATGCGCCCGAGCGTCGACTTGCCGGCACCGGACGGCCCGACGACGGCGAGGCGTTCGCCCACCCGCAGGTCGAGGTCGATCCCGTGCAGCACGTCGTGCCCCGGGCGGTACGCGTACCGGACCCCGGTGGCGACGACGTGCTCGTCGGCGGGGGACTGCGCGCTGCTGGCGCGGTCGGCGGGGACGTTCGCGACGCCGATGATGCGCGCGAGCGAGGTCGCCCCGACCTGGATCTCGTCGAGCCAGAAGATGAGCTCGCCCGTCGGCCCGATCACCTGGACGGCATACAGGGTGATCGTCGTGATCGCACCGACCGTGGCGTGCCCGGTCGAGATGAGGTAGGCCCCCCAGATCAGGACGGCCAGGACTGGCAGCAGGAAGGCGGTGTCGACCCCGGGGAACAGCACGGTCCGCAGGCGCAGCGTGGCCGACTCGGCGGCGAACGCCTTCGACAGGTCGCCGTCGACGCGGGCGCGGCGGTGCGCACCCAGGCCGAGGGCGTCGACCGTGCGGGCCCCCTCGACGGACTCGGTGATGGTGCCGTTGAGGGTCGCGTAGGCCGCCGACTCGCGCAAGTACGCGGGCGTGGCCCGGCGCAGGTACCACCGCGTGACACCGACGAGCAGCGGCAGCCCGGCCACCAGGGCCAGGGCCGCCACCGGGTCGGTCAGGACGGCGGCCACGGCGGTGAGCACGATCGTGGTCGTGGTGACCAGGATCCGGGGCACACCGAACCGGACCGTGTACTGCACCCGGTCGATGTCGTTGGTGGTGCGACCGAGCAGGTCGCCGGTGCCGGCCCGCTCCACGGTGGACAGCGGCAGGCGCGTCACGGTGGACATGAACTCCTCGCGCAGCTGCGCGAAGACCGCCTCGCCGAGCACCATGGCCCCGCGCTGCGCGTACCGGACCAGGACGGTCTGGACGAGCACTGCGACGACCAGCAGCGCGACCGCCTGGTCGATCGCGGCGACCGTGGTGCCGTTCGCGACGTCGTCGACCATGCGGCCGAGCAGCCACGGACCCGCAAGCCCGGCGGTCGCCGCGAGGGCGTGCAGGGTGACGACGATCCCGAGCGCGCGGTGGTGGTGGCGCACGAGCACCGCCGTGTGGCGGCGGACCGCGGTGGCGTCAGCGACGGGCAGCAGCATGGTGGACCTCCTCGGTTCCTCGGGAGACGACGGCGCGGTAGGCCCGCCCGGCCTCGGAGTCGGCGTCGATCAGCGTGCGGTGCCGCCCGACGGCGCGGACCCGACCGCCCTCGACGAACGCGACCTCGTCGACGGCGTCGAGCACCAGCGGGCTGGCGGTGACGACGACGGTGGTCCGCCCCCGCCGGGCGCCCGCGAGCCGCCCAGCGATCCGGGCCTCGGTGTGGGCGTCGACCGCGCTGGTCGGTTCGACCAGCACGAGCACCTCGGCCTCGGTGAGCAGCGCCCGGGCCAACGCGACTCGTTGCCGCTGCCCGCCGGAGAGCGAGCGGCCCTGCTCGGCGATCTCGCCCGCGAGACCGCCGGGGACGGACTCGAGCACGTCGGCGGCGTCGGCCACGGCGAGCGCCCCCAGCAGGTCGGCGTCGTCCGCCCGCCCGCGCACGTCGAGCTCGGTCGCGAGCGCGCCGGTGAACAGGTGCGGGGTGGACTCGGCGACGACGATGCGCTCACGGACGTCGGCGAGCGGCAGGTCGGCGAGCAGCGCGTCGCCCCACTGGACGCGGCCGGCGGCGTCGTCGGACCCGTCGGGCGCGTCGAATCGCCCGAGCCGGGCGGCGATGCGGGCGGTGGCGTCCGGGTCGGCGCCGACGAGCGCGACGAACTGACCGGCCCGCACGACCAGCCCGCTCGCCGGGTCGACCAGGTCGGCGCCGGGCTCCGGGGTCTGTGCGATCGGCCGGTCGCTTGCGGACGCGACGGGCACGGCGAGCACCTTGATGATCTTGCCCGCGCCGATGTACGCCCGGGACGCGACGCGCATGGCTTCGGTCGCGGTCCACAGGGGTTGGGTGAGGAAGGCCGCGAACCCGTACAGCGCGACGAGCTGGCCAGGCGTGATCTCGCCGACGAGCGCCAGGCGCGCGCCGACCCACACAACCGCGACGAGGAACGCGCCGGGGAGCAGGGTCTGCAGCGCGTCGAGGAGCGACTGGGTCTGCGCGACCCGGACCCCGGCGCGGCGCACCGTCTGGGACTGCGCGCGGTACCGGTCGGCGAAGACCTCTTCGCCGCCGATGCCGCGCAGGATCCGCAGCCCGGAGACGGTGTCGGCGCCGAGCGTCGTCAGGCGGCCGCTCGCCTCGCGCTGCTCGGCCTGCCGTGCCTGCAACGGCTTGACGAGCAGCGCGAGCACGCCGACCACGATGGGCAGGCCGACGAGCGCGAGCACGCCGAGCGTGGCCGAGGTCCGCGCCAGGACGACGGCGATCGCGGCATAGGCCGCGAGCCCACCGACGAACCGGGCCGCGATGGCGTACACCTCGCCGAGGCGGAGCGCATCGGACGCGACGGTGGCGATGACCTCGCCCGTGGGCAGCTCGGACGTGACGGCATCACCTGTGCGGGTGACGTGGTGCCCGATGAGCTGCGAGGACGCGAACGCCGCGCGCAGCCAGTTCTGGACGTCGAGCCGGTGGCCGACGACGTTGCACGCCACCTGCACGAGGCCGACCGCGGCGAGGACCAGGCAACCGGTGAGCAGTGCCGGGGAGATCCCGTCGGTCAGCCCGTCGTCGACGATGCCCCCGATGACGTAGGGCAGGAAGGCGCCGGCCACGTTCCCCACCACGCCGACGATGATCGCCGCGAGCAGGATGCCCCACTGGGCCCGCGCCTGCCAGAGCAGGTACGCGAGCGGCGAGGTCAACGGGGGAGTGCCGGGATCGGCGAGGGGTAAGGAGCGCACGAGATCCCACGTTAGGTCGCACCAAGGCCAAACCACGAACGTTTTTCCGCCCGCGGACGGCGTACCGCCGCACGGGTCGATGAGGGATGATCGGGGCATGCCAAGTCAGTCCGTCCCGAACCCCACCGTGCCCCGCGTGCCCACGGTGCGTGAACCCGCCAAGGCGCGCGCCGCCGTCGGCCGCTACCGCGTGATGGCGTGGGTCACCGGCGTGATGCTGCTCGTCCTCTGCGTCGAGATCGTGCTCCATTACGTCGTGCAGGTCGGGCCGGACGTGCTCACCTGGATCGGTTGGATCCCGCAGTTCCACGGCTTCGTGTACATCGTGTACCTGGTCACCGTGCTCGACCTGTGGTCGAAGATGCGCTGGGGCTTCGGTCGCCTGATCGTCATGGTCCTCGGCGGCGTCGTGCCGGTGATGTCGTTCGTCGTCGAGCGTCGCGTCCACGCCGACGCCGAGGGGCTCCTCGGCCCGGCGACTACCCTGGGTCAGTGACCCCCACCCCCACCCCGCCGCCGTTGCGGCCTGTTCTTGTTGTCGACTTCGGGGCGCAGTACGCCCAGCTGATCGCGCGTCGCGTGCGCGAGGCGAGCGTCTACTCCGAGATCGTGCCCCACACGGCCACGGTCGAGCAGATGCTCGCGAAGAACCCGTCGGCCATCATCCTTTCCGGCGGACCGTCGAGCGTGTACGCAGACGGCGCCCCGTCGGTCGACCCCGCGCTGTTCGACGCCGGCGTCCCCGTGCTCGGCATCTGCTACGGCTTCCAGGTGATGGCCCAGGCGCTGGGCGGCACGGTCGCGCAGACCGGGCGCAGCGAGTACGGCGGAACCTCGGTGGTCGTGGCCGACGCCGGTGACCTGCTCGCAGGCTCGCCCGCGCAGCAGACGGTGTGGATGAGCCACGGCGACGCGGTGCAGGTCGCCCCCGAGGGGTTCACCGTGCTCGCGATGTCGCCCGGTTCCCCGGTCGCGGCGTTCGAGGACAGCGAGCGGCACCTGTACGGCATGCAGTGGCACCCCGAGGTCAAGCACTCCCCGCTCGGCCAGCGGGCCCTCGAGAACTTCCTGTACGACGGCGCGGGGCTCGCCCCCGACTGGAACCCCGGCAACGTCATCGCCGACCAGGTCGCGGCGATCCGCGCGCAGGTCGGGGGCGCTCGGGTGATCTGCGGCCTGTCCGGCGGCGTGGACTCCTCGGTCGCCGCGGCACTGGTCCAGAAGGCCATCGGCGCGCAGCTGACCTGCGTGTTCGTCGACCACGGGCTGCTGCGCACCGGCGAGGCCGAGCAGGTCGAGACCGACTTCGTCGCCGCGACCGGGGTGCGCCTCATGGTCGTCGATGCGCGCGAGCGGTTCCTCAACGCGCTCGCGGGCGTGAGCGACCCGGAGACCAAGCGCAAGATCATCGGCCGGGAGTTCATCCGGGTCTTCGAGCAGGCCGCGCGCGAGCTCGTGAACGAGGCCGGCTCGGCCGGCGAGGACGTCAAGTTCCTCGTCCAGGGCACGCTCTACCCCGACGTCGTCGAGTCCGGCGGCGGCGAGGGTGCCGCGAACATCAAGAGCCACCACAACGTCGGCGGCCTGCCGGACGACCTGCAGTTCTCGCTCGTCGAGCCGCTGCGGACGCTGTTCAAGGACGAGGTGCGCGCGGTCGGGCTCCAGCTCGGCGTGCCCGAGGCGATCGTCTGGCGCCAGCCGTTCCCTGGACCGGGTCTCGGCATCCGGATCGTCGGCGAGGTCACGGCCGAACGGCTCGACATCCTGCGCGCGGCCGACGCCATCGCGCGCGACGAGCTCACGCGCGCCGGGCTCGACCGCGAGATCTGGCAGTGCCCGGTCGTCCTGCTCGGTGACGTGCGCTCGGTCGGCGTGCAGGGCGACGGCCGCACCTACGGCCACCCGATCGTGCTGCGCCCGGTCAGCTCCGAGGACGCCATGACGGCGGACTGGACGCGCGTGCCGTTCGACGTGCTCGCCGCGATCTCCACCCGCATCACCAACGAGGTGCCTGAGGTGAACCGGGTCGTGCTCGACATCACGAGCAAGCCGCCGGGCACCATCGAGTGGGAGTAGCCATGCGGCTGGGTGTGCTCGACGTCGGTTCCAACACCGTCCACCTGCTGGTGGTCGATGCGCACCCCGGGGCGCGCCCGGTCCCCACCTCGACCCACAAGACCGTCGTGCGGATGATGCGCTTCCTCACGCCGGACGGCGCGATCAGCGACGAGGGGGTCGATCGGCTGACCGCGGCGATCGCCAACGCGGTCGCGGCGTCGTCGGCCGAGAAGGTGACCGAGCTGCTCCCGTTCGCCACCTCGGCGCTGCGGGAGGCGACCAACGGCGCCGCCGTGTTCGCGCACATCGAGCGCGAGACCGGGGTCGCGCTGCGCGTGCTCACCGGGGTCGACGAGTCCCGGCTCACGTTCCTCGCCGTGCGGCGGTGGTACGGCTGGTCGGCGGGCCGCATCCTGTTGCTCGACATCGGCGGCGGGTCGCTCGAGATCGCGTCCGGCATCGACGAGTACCCGGACCTGGCGGTGTCCGTCCCGCTCGGCGCCGGGCGCACGACGGTCGGCTTCCTGACCGCCGACCCGCCGACGTCCAAGCAGGTCGACGCGCTGCGGGCCCACGCGCGCACCACGCTCGCCGCCGTCGCCCCGAAGTTCGCCAAGCTCGACCGGCCCGACCACGTCGTCGGGACCAGCAAGACCATCCGCACCCTCGCGCGCCTGGCGGGCTCGTCGCACGACGGCGTCGGGCCCGACGACCGCGTGCGCCTGCGGCGATCGAAGCTTGCGGACTGGGTCCCGCGGCTGGCGGCCATCCCGGCGGATGCCCGGACCGCGCTGCCCGGGATCACGCCCGAGCGCACGGCGCAGATCGTGGCCGGCAGCATCGTGGCCGAGGAGGCGATGCGCGCGTTCGGCCTCCGTGAGCTCGAGACCTGCCCGTGGGCGCTGCGCGAGGGGCTCATCCTGCGCCGCCTCGACGAGCTCGCCTGAGCGCCGACGTAGCCTGACCCCGTGCGTATCGCTCACGTCACCGACACCTTCCTTCCCCGCACCGGCGGCATCGAGACCCAGGTCAGTGACCTGGCGATGCGCCAGGCTGCCGCGGGCCACGACGTCCACGTGCTGACCGCGACGCTCGGCGAGGGCGGTGAGCGCGGCGGGGTGGTCGACATCGAGCGCGACGTGGCCGTGCACCGCCTCGGGGCGCGGCTCCCGTTCGACCTGCCGGTCAACCCGGTCGAGGCCCGCCTGATCGCCGCGACCCTGCGCACGGTCCGGCCCGACGTCGTGCACGTCCACGCGGGCGTCCTGTCGCCCTTCGCGTACGACGGCGCCCGGGTCGCGTCCGCGCAGCACCTCCCGGTGGCGATCACGTGGCACTGCATGCTTGACGGCGTTGTCGGTGCGCTGCGCGTGGGCGCGCGGCTCACGGGCTGGAACCGACGGCCGATCGCTCTCAGCGCGGTCAGCGCGGTGGCCGCCGAACGGGTCGCCGGGGTTTTCGGCGAGCCGGTCGCCGTCATGCCGAACGGTCTGGATCTCGACCAGTGGGCACCGGATGCCAGCGCCCTCGAGGAACCTGCGCACACGCAGAGCCCCGGTCCGCTCCGGCTGGTTGCGACCATGCGGCTCGCGCCGCGCAAGCGCGCCGTCCCGCTCATCGAGGTGGTCGCGGCTGCGGCCGCCCGGCTCGTGCCCGGGGCGCTGCGCCTCGACGTGATCGGGTCCGGACCTGCCTTGGGACAGGTCAGCGAACGCGTCGAGCGGCACGGGCTGGGCGACGTCGTCCGGCTCCGGGGGCGGCTCACCCGGGACGAGGTGCGAGCGGCCTACGCCGACACCGAGGTCTTCCTCGCCCCCGCCGTGCTCGAGTCGTTCGGGATCGCGGCCCTCGAGGCGCGCACGGCGGGGCTCGCAGTGGTGGCCCACCGCGGCACCGGGATTGCGTCCTTTGTCATTGATGGGACCAATGGCCTACTTGTGGACGACGACGCCGGCATGACGGAGGCGATCGTCCGGCTGGCCGGTGACCGCGCGCTGCTCGGTGAGATCCGGGCGGTCAATCGGCGGATCCGCCCTGATCAAGGCTGGGACGGGGTCCTCGCAGCAGCAGATTCTGAATACCTGCGGGCCAGATCCTTGGTTCAGCGCTGATCGAGGTTTTACCCAATTGGTATCTTGCGTGTGACTTTGGTCCCACGGCAGGACCCTTATTTGGACGGAGCATTACTCAGGTGAGCCTACGCTGGCTCACAGGGTCTGGTGATTGCCCGGCCTGGAGCTCCTCCGTTCCTCGAAGGGAACACCGAACATGTCCACGACCACGACCAACACCACCAACCCCGCCGTCAAGCTGATCGGGCTCCTGACGATCATCGCTGGCGCGATCATGATCATCGCCGGTGGCGTCACCTGGGGCGCGGTGACCTCGCAGCTCAAGGATGAGGCGATCACGGTCTCCGCCGTGACCGAAGAGGCGCCCGGCTCGCTCGCCGGCAAGCCCGTCGCCGGCCCGTTCACCGCGTTCGCTCAGGCCAACGCGATCAAGCACCACGCGCTCACCGGCGCCAACGGCCGCACGTACGCCCAGATCGGTGACGACATCAAGGCCGCCAAGGCCACCCTCACGGCCGACGGTGTCTCCGACGCCGACCAGGCCAAGGATGCTGACGTCATGAAGCTCACCGCAGCGCGCACCTCAGCCATGAACGGCTCGTTCCTGCGTACCGCGCTCTTCTCCTCGGTCATCGCCTACGGCGTGGCTGCCCTGGTCATCGGCCTCGGCATCCTGTTCGCCGCGCTCGGCTTCGCCCTGCGCTCCATCTCGACCACCACGGTCGTCACGAGCGCCGCGAAGCCCGTCCCCGCGACGGCCTGACCTCACTCGCTCGACGCACGAACAAGCACCGCACCACCTGGTCCTCAGCCGGGCGGTGCGGTGCTTTGTTGTGTGCCTGCGGTCCCTGCCGTGTCTGCAGGGTCCGCCGTCAGCGGTGGCGCCGACGGGCGCTCGTCGCGATCGACCCGACGACGAGGCCGACGCCGGCCAGCGCGAGCAGCGCGATCGATACGAGCTCGACGTCGAACTGGGCCCCGGCAGCGGCGGCGATGACCCCCGCGCCGATCACGGCGAGCACGAGGCCCCAGACCACGGTGCCGACACGGGGTCCCGGTCGCGCGGGCGCGGGGGTCGCGAGGGGTGCTGTCATCGGTGCCGGCGCGGCTGCGGTGACCGGGGCTGCGTCGGCCGGCTCTGCCGCCGGTGCGGGCTCGGGCGCCGCCGGCCGGGCGAACTCCGTCGTGGTGTTGAGGCCGGCGAGCTCGAGGGTCGGCTGCGCGTCGGGCTGAACCTGGCTCAGATCGATCGGCACAGTGTCCTGTACGGCGGTGTCCTGTACGGCGGTGTCCTGCACAGCCGTCTCCTGCACAGCCGTCTCCTGCACCACGGTGTCCTGCGAGTCCGTGTCCTGCACGGGTTCCGGCTGTTCCGGTCGGCCCTGGTCGGTGGTGCTCATGAGTTCTCCTCCACGACGCGGACCTGGCCCGCACCTGTCTCGATCTGCAGCTCGAGGTCGGGGCTCGCGCCCTTGGTGACCTCGGTGC
Organism: Pengzhenrongella phosphoraccumulans; assembly: GCF_045689905.1. Classification (NCBI taxonomy): domain Bacteria; kingdom Bacillati; phylum Actinomycetota; class Actinomycetes; order Micrococcales; genus Pengzhenrongella; species Pengzhenrongella phosphoraccumulans. Next base: position 2,749,119 of record NZ_CP144210.1, read on the forward strand.
TCTGGAAGTCGTAGCTCTGGGTGCCGGAGATGCCGGACACCTGCCGGGTCCGATCGACCTCCCAGCGGATGTCGCCCGCCGAGAGGCTGACGTTGGCGGTGATGGCGGTGTCGGCGGGGACGGTCACGGTGAGGTTCCCGGCCCCGAGGCTGATCGGAACGTTGATGGCCGAGCTGTCGAAGGGAAGCGAGGTCAGATCGACGTTCAGGTCGCCGACCCCCACGGAGATGCCCTCCCGGGCCTGGGCGGCGGTGGTCGGCGTCCAGGCGCCGTCGGAGGCGACGACCTGGACGTTGTCGCTCGAGCTGGACCACGTGACCGGCACGAACAGCGCGGCCGGGACGGCGATCACGATGCCGACGATGGCGAGGAACCCCAGGGTGCCGCTCGATCGGCCGCGCAGCCCCGCTATCATGATCCCGACACCTGCCAGGACGATGGCGATCCCGCCGGCAGTGAGTGCGACAGGCCAGTCCAGGTAGCCCTGGCGCTGGGCGATGAGCAGGACCGCGAGCGTCACCAGCGAGAGTCCGACGACGGCGCCGATCGCGCCGGCCCCCGGTCCGTACACGTGGGGCTTGACGATCCGCGGCGGGGGCGGGGGCGGGGACGTCGGTGCGTACCCCGCGGAGGGGCCGGCGTAGTACTGGGGCGAGTACTGGGGGGAGTACGGGGCCGAATACGGCGGCGTCTGGCCGTATCCCGCAGGCGGCGTTGCATAGCCCGTCGACGGACCGGCAGAGGCGGCCGCCGGGGGGACGGGAGCGGTCGGGTACTGGGTGGTCGGGTACTGCGTGGTCGGGTACTGGGTGGTCGGGTAGTCATAGACGCTCGGTCCACCGGGCGTGGTCGGCGGGCGCCGGTCTCCGCGCGAGTTCGTGGCGGCGATCACCAGGGCGATGAGCGCGATGGTGGCCGCGAACCACAGGATCCCGTTCAGCCACCCGAAGCCGTGACCGTTCCAGTTGAACCAGCCGCTGCCCTGGCTCAGGCCGATGATGAAGATCGCGATCGCGCCGAGCAGGGCGCCGTCGAACCGACCGCGGAGCGTCTCCTGCAGGTGGATCCGACCGTCGAGCTGTTCGGGCAGCAGCGCCCACGCCAGCCCGTACACGATGAGGCCGAGGCCACCGAAGAGCACGGAGATGCCGAACAGCGCGCGCACCAGGAGCGGATCGATGCCGAACCGCTGCGCAAGGCCGCCGGCGACGCCGCCGATCCAGCGGTTCTGGGAGCGGACGATGCCGAGACGGCGCATGGCGTCGAAGAGGCCGTCGGTCCGGCTCGGCTGCGGAGCCGGCTGCGGCTGCGGTGCCTGCGGCGGCGGTGGGGGAGAGTAGGGAGGCTGTGCGGGGGGAGGTGTGGTCGAGTCCATGGCTCAATCCTGACTCCCGGCCACAGCCGCGACCATCAGGAATCACCCTGAGCCGACCCTGGTTTTTGCCCCGACCAGCCCTGGTTGTGACCCGGATCGACCCTGACCACCCCCACGACGTGTGACGATCGGGTCATGACCTGGACGAACGAGACGGCGTCGGGCGTGCGCCCCGCACCCCGAGCACGGCTGCCGCTGCGTCGGCCCCCGAACGGGCGGTGGGTCGCCGGGGTCTGCGCCGGACTCGCCGCCCACCTGGGGATGCCGGTCCAGCTCGTGCGGCTCCTGGTCGTCGCGGGCTCGTTCGCCTACGGCGCGGGGATCGCGCTCTACGTCTTCTTGTGGGTCACCGTGCCCATAGGTGACCCGGTGGCCGCCGCGGAGGAGGAACGTCCCGCCGCGCTGGTCCGGCTCGCGCCCCGCCTGCGGGCCGAAGGACGGCCGGTTCCGATCACCGACATCGGCATCGGGCTGATCCTCCTGATCGGCGCCGGCCTGCTGATCGCGATCCGGCGTGGCGTCGACGTCCAGCTCACCTGGGTCGTCCCCACGCTGATCCTGCTCGCCGGCACGGCGCTCGCCTGGAGCCAGCTCGACCGCGTGCAGCGAGAGCGGTGGCTCTCGCGTGCCGGCGGTCGGACGCCCGTGAGCGTGCTGCGCCTCGTCGGCGGCATCGTGCTCGTCGGGATCGGGGTGCTGCTCCTGGTCGGGCAGGCCGCTCCCGTCGAGGACCTGGTCCGATCGGCCATCGCGTCCCTCGCGGTGCTCGCGGGCGCTGTCATCGTGCTCGCTCCGTGGTGGCTGCGGCTGGTCCGCGAGCTCGGCGACGAGCGCGCGGCCCGGGCCCGGGAGGCCGAACGGGCTGACATCGCCGCGCACCTGCACGACTCGGTGCTGCAAACCCTCGCCCTGATCCGGGCCCGGGCCGATCAGCCCGACGAGGTGTCCCGGATGGCCCGCGCCCAGGAGCGCGAGCTGCGCGAGTGGCTCTACGACGACCGGTCCGAGCCCGGCACGTCGCTCGCGGCCGAGCTGCGCGCCGTCGTCGCCGAGGTCGAGGACGGCAACGCGGTCGCGATCGAGACGGTCGTCGTCGGGGACCGGGTGCCTGACCTCGACTCCGAGGCCCTGCTCCAGGCCACCCGCGAGGCGCTCGTGAACGCCGTCCACCACGGCAAGCCGCCCGTGTCGCTCTACCTCGAGGTCGCGCCCGACGCCGTGGAGGTGTTCGTCCGGGACCGCGGCGAAGGATTCGACCTCGACACCGTGCCGCTCGACCGGTTCGGCGTCCGGGAGTCCATCATGGGGCGGGTGCGCCGTCGCGGGGGGACCGCGTCGGTCACCTCCCGCCCCGAACGCGGGACCGAGGTCCACCTGCGCATCGGCGTGCGCACTCCCGCCGAGCAGGGCAGGAACGGGAACGGGAATGGCAACGGGAATGGCAACGGGAGCGGGACCGCATGACTGAGGAAGCACCGGTAGCCACCGGCACCGTGGACGTCGTCCTGGTCGACGACCACCTGATGTTCCGCACCGGGGTCCGCGCGTCGCTCGACGCGCGCGTCCGCGTCGTGGGCGAGGCCGACGACGTCGAGTCGGCGATCGCGCGTGTGCGTGCGCTCACCCCGCCCGTGGTGCTGCTCGACGTGCACCTGCCGGGTGGCAACGGCGGTGGCGGCGCGGAGGTGATCACCGCCTGCACGGACCTGCTCGGCTCGACGCGGTTCCTCGCGCTGTCGGTCTCCGACGCGGCGGAGGACGTCGTCGCCGTGATCCGCGCGGGCGCTCGCGGCTACGTCACCAAGGCGATCTCGGGGCCTGACCTGTGCGACGCCGTGGTGCGCGTGGCCGGCGGGGACGCGGTCTTCTCCCCCCGCCTGGCGGGGTTCGTGCTCGACTCGTTCGGCACGGTCGCCGGCGACGTCGCGATCGCCGACGACGAGCTCGACCGCCTCTCGGCGCGTGAGCGCGAGGTCATGCGGCTGATCGCGCGCGGGTACAGCTACCGCGAGGTCGCCTCGGAGCTGTTCATCTCGATCAAGACGGTCGAGACCCACGTCTCGGCGGTGCTGCGCAAGCTCCAGCTCTCCTCCCGGTACGAGCTGACCCGCTGGGCCGCCGCGCGCCGCCTGCTGTGAGGACACCGCGCGGTGGCCTGCATGACGTCGTGCTGGACGACGACGACGGCGACGGTGAGAACCGCAGCAGCCCCGCGACCGCGCCCGGCGGCTCGGACCCCGGGCCCGTCCGACGGTTCGCGCGGCGATGGCGGTGGCCCGTGGCCGGCGTCGTCGTCCTCGCGCTGGCGGTCCCGAGCGTGGTCGGGTCGCGCCGCGAGGCCGCGCGGCTCGCTGACCTCGCCGACGTGCCTGGAATCCTCGCGCCGCTCGACGGTCCGGTGCGCGAGCTCTGGACGACCGCGGACTACCCCTACCCGTTCACCTCCGAGCTCGGGGGTGTCCTGGTGGGGGTCGCGTTCAACCTGGCCGACCTGGCCGACGTGACCGAGATCCCCGCCCCGAACGTGCACGGCATCGACGCGCGCACCGGGCGGGAGCTCTGGTCGATGTCGCTCGGCGGGCAGTCGGGCGGCCCTCAGTGCGTGCCTGCGGCCGGCCCGGTCACGGGCCCCCACCAGGCCGTGCTGGTCTGCGTCGTCGTGGACAGCGTGGCGGACGTCTCGGCCGGGGACACCGCCGCCGACTCGCCCGGGGAATCCGGCTGGAACCCTCCGGACCACGTGCACCTCGCCGTGCTCGACCCGCGGACCGGACGCGTGCTCCGGGAGCAGGCCGCCGCACCCGACGACGGGCTCGTCTCGTTCGGCACCGATGTGGTCCGTACGACCAAGGTCGACGGCGGGACCGACGTCACCCGTCTCGATCCCCGCACGGGTCGGGTGGTCTGGACGTCCCAACACGCTGTGGTGGCAGGGGAGCTCGCCCAGTCCGGGTACGCCGAGCCCCACGACGACGGCCTGCTCGTGTCGGCGGGCTCCACGGCCTGGTTGCTCTCCTCGACCGGCAAGGTCCTCGACGAGTGGGACGTCGCGACCGCCGACGGCTGGTCGTTGGTGCAGGCGGGCGGGCACGTGCTCCGGGGGGCGTACGAGTCGAACGGACCGGGCCTGGTCCTCACCGATCTCATCAACGGAGTCACGATCACGCCCTCGGAGGACTCCTCGATCCGGCAGGGCGTCGACGACGGCTCGGTGCCGGGAGTGCTGTTCACGTCGGGTGCGGACCTGGTCGCGTGGGACCTCGACTCGGGCAAGCCCCGCTGGCAGGTCGAGGGCTCCGGCTACGGTGCTTCCGACAGCACGATCGTGCTGGATGGCGTCGTGTACGCGCTCCGGTACGGCGTCGTGAGCGCGGTGGACGGGCGGGGCGGCGAGGAGCTCTGGCAGATCCGGACGGAGCTCTCCGGACCGTACGACCTCGCGACCGACGGCCGCAGCCTCCTGGTCCTGGGCAGCGTCGCGGGGAGCGCGACGTCGACCGTGCGCGCCCTGAACCCCACCGACGGCCGCACGCAGTGGGACGCGCCCCTCACGCACGTGGCCCAGTCGCTGGAGGTCAGCGGCGGGCACCTGTTCGCCCAGACAGACGAGGGCACGTTCGTCGCCCTGGGCTGATCACACGGCGGCGGGACTCAGCGCACTCGTGAGCTCGGCCGCGGCCTCGACGCTCACCCGCAGCGACGCGAGCCGCACGGTGATGCCCATGACGCGGGCGTGGGCCTCTGGTGCGAGCTCGATGCGCACGAGAGAGTCGGCCGCTCCGCTCACGATCCATCGACCGTCCCAGCCGTGGACCCCGCCCAGACTGTTCAGTACGGTGACAGCGCCGGTGTCGACCGGTCGCAGGTCCCGCCGGGGAAGCTCGGCCCGAAACCCCCAGCCCATCGCGACGCGCACCGAGTCGGGACCCACCCAGATCCCGGACCGAGCCGGCCCCATCCCGATCAGGCTGAGGACCACGCGGTTGAGCGTCGAGTACCGGATCGCAAACCGAGTGGATTCCATCGCCACAACGTACGACCGCCCGCCGTCCCCGACCCGGGACCGCACGCGGCGCGAACCGGGCGATATGGTCGTTGTCGGGCAGTTCGGCACGACCACTTCTCACGGTTCGCGCTCAGCGTGCGGTCGCCAGGGCGCGGACGGGGGTCGCGGAGGGGTTCTGGGCGGACCAGGCGGGGGCGAGGCGGACCACGCCGCCGATGACGGTCACGGCCGGGCTCCGGACGCGGACCTGCGCCGCGCGCGCCGCGATCGTCGCCAGGGTGCCGGTGGTCACGCGCTGGCCCGGACCGTAGCCGTCCTCCACGATCGCGACCGGGGTGTGCGCGGGCCGGCCGGCTGCGATCAGCGCGCGGCACGAGTCGGCGAGCCGGCTCACACCCATCAGCAGGACCACCGTGTGGTCCTCGGCCGCGGGGACCGACCCGATGTCCTCGTGCCCGGTGAGCACGGTGAACCCGCGCGAGATCCCGCGGTGGGTCACCGGGATTCCCGCCGCCGCCGGCACCGACACCGCGCTGGTGACCCCCGGCACGACCTCGACGGGTACTCCGGCCGCGCGGCACACCTCCGCCTCCTCGGACCCGCGGCCGAACACGTACGGGTCCCCGCCCTTCAGGCGCACGACGCGGCGCCCCGCGAGCGCGTGCTCGACGAGCAGCGCGTTGATCCGATCCTGGGGGACCGCGTGGTGCCCGGGGGACTTGCCCACGTCCACGACGACGACGTCCGGCGCCAGCTCCGTCAGCACGGCGCGCGGCGCGAGCCGGTCGACGACGACGACGTCGGCCTCGGCCAGCAGCCGCCGCCCGCGCACCGTGAGCAGGTCGGGATCGCCCGGCCCGCCGCCGACGAGCGCGACGGAGCCCAGTGTGACCGGGCCTCTCCCCCCTGAGCCCCGCCGCCGCCGCAACGGCAGCCCGCCGCCGCGCAGCAGCTCGGCCACGCCGTCGCGCAGGGCCATCGCGCGTCGCGGGTCGCCGCCGGCGTTGACGGCCACGACGACGTCGTCGGCGCGGGCGACCGCAGGCACCCACGCCGTCGCGGCGGCCGCATCTCCGGCGGCCACGCACCAGATCCGGTCCGCGTCCGCGTCTGCCAGCACCGCGGCGTCGACCTCGGGCAGCCCCGTGGCCGTGTGCACCAGCCATGCGCCATCGAGGTCGCCGGGTCGGTACTCGCGCGGCACCCAGGTCACCGCGCCGGTCGCGTCGAGCAGCGTGAGCTCCGCGACGGCGTCGGGCGCCACGACCCGCACGGTCGCCCCCGCCTCCACCAGGCCGCGCGCACGCCGCGCGGCGACCGGCCCGCCGCCGACGACGACGACCAGCCGCCCGGCGACCCGCAGCGCGAGCGGGTACATGAGGTCGGTCGGCGACTCGTCGCGGGTCATCGCGCGGTCTCCGCAGCCAGCCCGCGCCGGCGGAGCAGCCCGCGTTCGAGCGGCGCGAACACGAGCAGCTCGACGCCGATCCCGACGGCCAGGATCAGCAGGATCGCCACGAGCACCACCGACATGTCCTGGATCTCCCGGCCCTGCTGCAGCATCGAGCCGAGCCCGAACCCGATCTTGCCGCCGACGGCGATGATCTCCGCCGCCATCAGCGACCGCCACGAGAACGCCCAGCCCTGCTTGAGTCCCGCGAGGTACCCCGGCAGCGCCGCGGGCAGGATGATGTGCCGCACCAGCTGAGGCGAGCTCGCACCGAGCACGTGCCCCACCCGCCGGAACAGCGGCGGCACCTGGTCCACGCCGGCGACGAGCCCGTTGATGATCGACGGGATCGCGCCCATGAGGATCACGAAGTACGCCGTCGTGTTGGACAGCCCGAACCACAGGATCGCCGCGGGCACCCAGGCGACGGACGGCAGCACCTGCAGGCCGGTGATGATCGGCCCGAATGCCATCCGGACCCAGTGCACCCGCGCGACGACGATGCCGATCGGGGTCGCGATCGCCACGGATACCGAGAAGCCGATGATGCCGCGCTCGAGCGAGGTGAGCAGGGCCTGCTGGATGTCACCCCGCTCCCACGACTGCCCGGCCTGGTGCAGCACGTCCAGCGGGCTCGGCACGATGTAGGTCGGCTTGATCCCGGCGAGCACGAACAGCTGCCACAACCCGATCAGGGCAGCGGTCGCGAGCAGCGGGGCGAGCACCGGCCAGGCGCTGCGTCGGCGCACCCCCGTGCCGGCGGCGGTCTGGAGCGCGTCGAGGCCGGCCTCGAGCGATCGCGTGTCGTGCGACGAGACGGTCTCAGACGGCATGGCGGCGGATCTCCTGGCGCAGGTGGTCGGTGATCTCCACGGCGAGCGCGGCGACCTCGGGGGCCTCGATGCGGCGCTGACCATGCACCTCGACGTTCCACTCGCGCACGATCCGCCCGGGCCGGCTCGACATCAGCAGGACCCGCTGACCGAGCCGGACCGCCTCGCGGACGTTGTGGGTGATGAACACGACCGTGCGCCCGGTCGCGAGCCAGATCCGCTCGAGCTCGTCGTGCAGGAGGTCGCGGGTGATCGCGTCCAGCGCCGCGAACGGCTCGTCCATCAGCAGCACGTCCCGCTCCTGGGCGAGCGACCGCGCGAGCGCCACCCGCTGCCGCATCCCGCCGGACAGCTCGTGCACGGCCTTGTCGCCCGCCCCGCCCAGGTGCACGAGCTCGAGCAGCTCGTCGGCCCGGTCGCGGCGCTCGGACCGCGGCACGCCGCGCAGCCGCAGCGCCAGCTCGACGTTGCGCCGCGCGGTGAGCCACGGCAGCAGCGCGGGCTCCTGGAACATCAGCGCGGCGTTCCCGCCGAGCTGGGTGCTCCCGGAAACCTGCACCGTGCCCGACGACGCCGGCTCCAGCCCCGCGACGATGTTCAGCAGGGTCGACTTGCCGCACCCCGACGCCCCGAGCAGGCACACGAACTCGCCCGGCGCGATCGACAGGTCGATCCCCTCAAGCACCGGCGGCCCGGCCGGTGTGAACCGCTTCGTGACGCTCTCCAGCAGGACGGCGGTCGACATCCCTACTCCTGCCCGAGCCCGGCGGCGGAGACGGCCGGCTTGCCGTCGGCGGTCAAGATCTTGTTCAGCAGGCGCAGGTCGTAGATCCCGTCCAGCGACGCCTTCTCCGTGGTGCCCGCGGTGACCCCGGCCGTCAGGAGCGTGTCGAGGGTGGTCGCGAGCGGGTCGACCGAGAACGTGATGTTCGTGAACGCCCGGGCTATCACGGCGTCCGAGAGCGGCTTGCCGGAGATCTTCGCGATCTCGGCATTGACGACCGCGGGCGCCTCGCCCGGGTTGGCATTCAGCCAGTCGACCGAGGCGACCGTGCCGCGCAGCAGCGCCTCGACCGTCTCGGGGTGCTCGGCGAGGAAGGCCTTGGCCACGATCAGGTGCGTGGTGAGGAACTGACCGTCCGGCCACAGGTCCTTCTCGTCGACCAGCACGTGCGCGCCGGCGTCGAGCACGAGGCGCGAGGCCCACGGCTCGGGCAGCCACGCACCGTCGAGCTGGCCGTCCTGGAACAGCTGCAGGGTCGAGGCGTTCTCGGTCGGCGTGATCGTCACGTCCCCGCCGCCGGTGAGGGAGTTCTCGAGCCCCTGCGCGGTGAGCCACGCCCGCAGCGCGACGTCCTGCGTGCCGCCGAGCTGCGGGGTGGCGAGCTCGGCGCCCTTGAGGTCGGCCGCAGTGGTGATGCCGTCGCGCACGACGAGCTGCGCGCCGCCCGAGGTCGAGCCCGCGATGATGCGCAGCGACTCGCCCTGGGACTTGATGAAGCCGTTGATCGCCGGGTTGGGGCCGATGAAGGTGGCGTCGATCGCCCCGGCGTTGAGGGCCTCGATCGCCGCCGGGCCGGCGTTGAACACCTGCGTGCTGAGCTTTGTGTCACCGAGCTCGGCGGCGAACAAGCCTTTCGCGACGCCGACGAGGGCGGGGGAGTGCGTGACGTTGCCGAAGTAGCCGAGCCGCAGCTCGGTCGCCGGGCTCGGGGTGATCGAGCCGGCGTCGGCGTCGGTCGCGCCGCACGCGGCGAGCAGCAGCAGGGGCAGGGCGGTCAGGGCGGCGAGGACTCGCTGGGTCGTGCGCATGGGGGGCCTTTCGGGAACGTCATGGCGGTCAGATGGCGTACTGCGCGGGGCGACGCGCGGGACATCGCGCCTCCGCCAGCGGTTCGCCGACCATCCCGGCGGCGAGCGTCCCGCCGTCGTGCGCGTCGATGAGCAGGAAGGCGCCGGTCCGGCGCGAGATCACGTACTCCTCGGCGGCGACCGGCGACGCGAGCCGCAGCCGCACCTGCCCGATGTCGTTCAGGCCCAGCTGCTCGGCCGGACCCATCTCGGCGCTGTCCAGGTCCAGGCGCCCCACGATGTCGCGCACGACGGCGGCCACCGTGCGGGTCGTGTGCTTGACCAGCACGCGGGTGCCGGGCAGCAGCACCCGGTCGGACACCCACGCGATCGTGGCGTCCAGGTCCTGGGTCACCACCGGCGCGTCCGTGACCGCCGCGAGCAGGTCGCCGCGGGCGATGTCGAGGTCGTCGGCGAGGCGCACCGCGACCGACTGCGGCGCGAAGGCGACGTCGAGCTCGCCGTCGGCCGTGTCGATGCCCACCACCGTGCTGGTCCGCCCCGACGGGAGCGCCACGATGGCGTCGCCGACGCGCACGACGCCGGCCGCGATCTGCCCGGCGTACCCGCGGTAGTCCCGGTGGCGTTCCTCGCGCGCCGCGCCCTGCGGGCGGAGCACGAGCTGGACCGGGAGCCGGAAGGCCTCGTCGGCGACGTCGAGCGCGGCGGGGATCTCCTCGAGCAGCTCGAGCAGGCTCGGGCCGTCGTACCAGGGGGTGCGCGGCGAGCGGTCCACGACGTTGTCGCCGTCGAGCGCGGACACGGGGATCGTGCGCACGTCGGCCAGGCCGAGGTCCACCGCGGCCGCGGTCACCGCCGCGGCGTGCGCGGCGTAGACGTCGCCGTCGAAGCCGACCAGGTCGATCTTGTTCACGGCCACGATCACGTGCGGCACGCGCAGCAGCGAGGCCACCGCGAGGTGCCGGCGGGTCTGCTCGAGCAGGCCCTTGCGCGCGTCGATGAGCAGCACGACGACGTCCGCGGTGCTCGCGCCGGTCACCGTGTTGCGGGTGTACTGCACGTGCCCGGGGCAGTCGGCGAGGATGAACGAGCGCTTTGCGGTGGCGAAGTAGCGGTACGCGACGTCGATCGTGATGCCCTGCTCGCGCTCGGCGCGCAGGCCGTCGGTGAGCAGCGCAAGGTCCGCCTGGCCCAGCCCGCGGTCGCGGCTGACCCGCTCGACGGCGTCCAGCTGGTCGGCGAGCACCGACTTGGAGTCGTACAGCAGCCGGCCCACGAGTGTGGACTTGCCGTCGTCGACGGAGCCGGCGGTGGCCAACCTCAGCAGCGTGGTCGTGATCGGCGTCGCCATCAGAAGTACCCCTCCTTCTTGCGGTCTTCCATGGCGGCCTCGCTCATGCGGTCGTCGGCCCGGGTCGCGCCGCGCTCGGTGATGCGGCTCGCGGCGACCTCGACGACGACGTCCAGGACCCCGGCGGCGTCGCTCTCGACGGCCCCGGTGCACGACATGTCGCCGACGGTGCGGTAGCGCACCCGGCGGGTGACGACCGGCTCGCCCTTGCGGGGCAGCGAGTGCGGCCCGACCCCGAGCCACATGCCGTCGCGCTGGAAGACCTCGCGGTCGTGCGCGTAGTACAGCCCCGGCAGGGCGATCTGCTCGTCGGCGATGTACCGCCAGATGTCGAGCTCGGTCCAGTTGCTCAGCGGGAAGACCCGCACGTGCTCACCCACCGCGTGCCGACCGTTGTAGAGGTTCCACAGCTCGGGCCGCTGGTTGCGCGGGTCCCACTGGCCGAACTCGTCGCGCAGCGAGTAGATCCGCTCCTTGGCGCGCGCCTTCTCCTCGTCCCGGCGCCCGCCGCCGAACACGGCGTCGAACCTGTGCTCGGCGATCGCGTCGAGCAGCGGGAGCGTCTGCAGCGGGTTGCGGGTGCCGTCGGCGCGCGCGCGCAGGCGCCCGTCGTCCAGGTAGTCCTGCACGCGGGCGACCTCGAGCCGCAGGCCGAGCCGGGCGACCTCGGCGTCGCGGTAGGCGAGCACCTCGGGGAAGTTGTGCCCGGTGTCGACGTGCAGCACCGGGAACGGCACGGGCCCCGGCCAGAACGCCTTGGCCGCGAGGTGCAGCATCACCACGGAGTCCTTGCCGCCGCTGAACAGCAGCACGGGCCGCTCGAACTCGGCGCCCACCTCCCGGAAGATGTGGATCGCCTCGCTCTCGAGGGTCTGGAGCTGGGTCAGGCGGTGCACGGCCGTCATGGGTGGATCCCGCATTCGGTCTTGGCCAGTCCGGCCCAGCGGCCGGAGCGGGGATCGTCGCCGGGGGCGACCCGGCTGGTGCACGGCTGGCAGCCGATCGAGGGGTACCCGTCGGTGAGCAGCGGGTTGAGGGTCACGTTGTGCTCGGTCGCATAGGCGAGCAGGTCGTCGAAGCTCCACGCGGCCAGCGGGTTGATCTTGACCAGCCCGTGCGCGTCGTCCCAGGTGACGATCGGCGTGTTGGCGCGGCTGGGCGCCTCGTCGCGGCGCACCCCGGTCACCCACGCCTCGTAGCCGGCCAGCTGCGCGGCGAGCGGCTCCATCTTGCGCATCCGGCAGCAGGCCGTCGGGTCGCGGGCGAACAGCTCGGCGCCGTACTGCTCGTCCTGCTCGGCCACGGTGAGCGCAGGCAGCACGTCCACGACGTGGATCGGCAGCAGCTTCTCCACGCGGTGCCGCGTGGCCACCGTTTCGGGGAAGTGGTAACCGGTCTCGAGGAACAGCACGTCCACCCCGGGCGCGGCGAGCGACACGAGGTGCGGCAGGACGGCGTCGGCCATGGAGCAGGCCACGGCGAGCGAGCCGCCGAACTCGGCGGCCGCCCAGGCGGCGACCTCGCTCGCGCTCGCCTCGGCGAGACCGGGCGCGGCCTGCTCGACGACGGCGCGCAGCTCGGCCTCGGAGCGCGTCACTGCAGCGCCTCCTCGTCGGCGCGGTGTGCCCAGACCGCGAACGGTTCGGGGCCTTCCGGGGTCTCGACCCGGTCGGCGACGTAGCGGCGCACGACCCGCTCGACGTACTCGGGGACGCCGTCGGCGGTGACCTTCAGGCCGCGGACGGTGCGGCCCAGCCCGGCCTCCTCGCGATCGGCGGACGCCAACCCGCCGCCGAGGTGCACCTGGTAGCCGGGGACCTGGGCGCCGTCGTCGTCCAGCACGAGCTGGCCCTTGAGGCCGATGTCCGCGGTCTGGATCCGGGCGCACGAGTTGGGGCAGCCGTTGATGTGCAGGCTGATCGGCGTGAGCGCGCTGAGGTCGCCCAGGCGCTCCTCGAGCGAGCCGATGGTCTTCGTGGCGGTGGCCTTGGTCTCGACGATCGCCAGCTTGCAGAACTCGATGCCGGTGCACGCGATGGTGGACCGGCGGAAGGTGCTCGGCTCGGCCTCGAGGCTGTTGGCGCGCAGGGCGGTCACGACCGTGTCGACCTGGTCCGCGGGGACGTCGAGCACGAGCAGCTTCTGGTGCGGGGTGAGCCGGATGCGGTGCGAACCGGCGGCCTCGGCGAGGTCGGCCACGGCGGTGAGGATGGTGCCGGAGACGCGCCCGACGTACGGCGCGGCACCGATGTAGAACCGGCCGTCCTTCTGCTCGTGCACGCCGACGTGGTCGCCGGAACGCGTGGGCTGCGGGGCGGGCGGCCCGTCGGGCAGCGCGTAGCCGAGGAACTCGTCCTGGAGCACCTGGCGGAACTTCTCCGGACCCCAGTCGGCGAGCAGAAACTTCAGCCGGGCCTTGGTCCGCAGCCGGCGGAACCCGTAGTCGCGGAACAGCGACGTGACCGCGACCCACACGTCGGGCACCTGCTCCTCGGTGACGAACGCCCCCAGGCGTTCGCCCAGGCGTGGGCTCACACTCAGGCCGCCGCCGACCCACAGGTCGAAGCCGGGCCCGAGCTCGGGGTGCACCAGGCCGACGAAGCCGATGTCGTTGATCTCGTGCACCACGTCCTGGCTCGGGTGCCCGGTGATGGCCGTTTTGAACTTGCGCGGCAGGTTCGCGAGCTCCGGGTCGCCGATGTACCGGCGCACGACCTCGCCGATCGCCCAGCTGGGGTCGATGATCTCGTCCGCGGCGATCCCGGCGACCGGGCTGCCCAGGATCACACGCGGCACGTCGCCGCACGCCTCGGTCGTGCTCAGGCCGACCGCCTCGAGCCGGCGCCAGATCTCGGGCACGTCCTCGATCTCGATCCAGTGCAGCTGGATGTTGTGGCGGTCGGTGATGTCGGCGGTGTCGCGCCCGAACTCGGTCGAGATGGCGCCGATCGTGCGCAGCTGCTCGGTGGTCAGGGCGCCGCCGTCGACCCGGACCCGGAGCATGAAGTAGCGGTCCTCGAGCTCGTGCGGCTCGAGCGTGGCGGTCCGACCGCCGTCGATCCCGGGCTTGCGCTGGGTGTACAGGCCCCACCAGCGGAACCGGCCGTGCAGGTCGTCGTCGGCGATCGAGTCGAAGCCCTGCTCGGCGTAGACGTTCTCGATGCGCTCGCGGACGTTCAGCCCGTTGTCGGCGGCCTTCATGGCCTCGTTGCCGTTCAGTGGGGCTTTGCCGTCGACCGCCCACTGGCCGTTCGGGCGGGCAGCACGGGTCGTCACAGGGGCAGTCATCTGGTGGTCCTCGACTCAGGGGAGGTGCGCGCGGGCCGACCACGGGTACGGCACGTGGTCGTTCGGGGAGGTGCGGGGAGGCCGCGTCAGGCGAGGCGACAACAACACGCACGGTGCCCGCAGGCACTCGTGGTGGGGGCGCTCAGGGCGCTCAGTCGGCTTCGCACTCGCCCAGGGTAGGGGTGCATCTCACCTGGCGTACAGGCGTGCCCGCCCCTTGGGACGTTAGGCCTATGAAGTGGGCCTTTGCCGATGGTCCCTGTGGGTGGTGCGAGTCGGGGATGCCCGGGCAACTGGCCTAGATTGTGCTGCGTGAACACCCTCTTCGGAATCATCCTCGTCCTGCACCTGCTCGGCTGGGCCATCGTGCTCGGGGGCACCGTGACCAACCTCAAGACCCCGCGCATCGCGATGGGCGTGCTGCACGGCGTCCTGACCGCCCTCGTGACCGGGATCCTCATGGTCGGGCTGCTCTCGTCCGGCGCCGTCGGCGACGAGGAGGACGTGAACAACGTCAAGTTCGCCGTCAAGCTGCTGGTCGCGCTCGCAGTGACCGGGCTCGTCGTGTTCGGCAACAACCGTCCGGAGAAGGTCACGCGTGGGCTGGTCGGCGGCATCGCCGGTCTCGTCGTGGTGAACGTCGCGGTCGCCGTCCTCTGGCAGTAAGGCGTCTGACAGTAGGGCGTCGGCATGGGTGCCGCCGGTGAGCTGATCGTCGGGCTCGTCGTGCTCGTCGGCCTGTTCGGCGTCGTCGTGCAGGTGCTGCCCGGCGGGCTGCTGGTGCTCGGCGCGATCGCCGTCTGGGCCGTGGTGACCGGGACCGGTTGGAGCTGGGCGGTGCTGGCCGTAGCCGTGGTCGCAACCGTCGTCGCCGGCGTGGGCAAGTACCTGCTCGCCGGTCGCCACCTGCGTTCCGCCGGCGTGCCGAGCTCCACGCTCGTGTGGGGTGGGCTGGCGGGGATCGTCGGGTTCTTCCTGATCCCGGTGGTCGGCCTGCCTGTCGGCTTCATCCTGGCCGTTTACGTCGCCGAGCTCGCGCGCCTGCGCGACCAGCGCACCGCCTGGAGATCGACGCTGGCCGCCCTGCGCGCGACCGGCATCACGATCCTGGTCGAGCTCGCGGGTGCCCTGATCGCCGCCGGCACGTGGCTGCTGGTCGTGCTGCTGACCTGACCCGCGCCCCTCACAGGCCTGCTCGCGTTCCCGCGGGAACGTCGCGCCGGCCGTTGATCAGCTGGCGAGGGTTACTTCCCAGGGAAACGGGGGACGGGTGCTGGGTGGCCGGCGACCCTTGATGGCGGTTGTATCGGCTGTTCGCTCGCGTTCGGCCCAGGTGCTGCGAGTGGCCTCGACCGCGTGCGACAGGTCGAGCCGGTCGCCGAACCAGTCCGGGGTGGCGGTCCACGGTTCGACGTCGGCGTCGTGCGCGGCGACGGCGCCCTCGGCTGTGCCGGCCAGCGGCGGGACCGGCGTGATGGTCGCTCCGGTGGGCGACGTGAACCGGATCTCGCCGTCGGGTCCGCGTTCGACCTGGTAGCGGCCCTCATGGGCACCGCGGTGGTGGGTGCCGCAGAGCAGGAGCAGGTTCAACAATTTCGTCAGACCACCGTCGGCCCAATGGATCAGGTGGTGTGCGTGCAGGTGGCGGCGCCGGGCGCAGCCGGGGTAGCGGCAGCCGCCGTCGCGTTGCCACAGCGCGCGGGTCAGGGCTGCGTTGGGGAACCGTTGGGCGCGTCCCACGTCCAGCGTGGCGCCGGTGGGGCCGTCGACGCTGATCACGATCCGGGCGTCGCACGCGAGCCGGCGCGCGGTCTCGCGCAGCAACCCCGGACCGCCTTCTATCCGGGGGCCGCTGCCCGTCGGTGCAGCCTGCTCGGGAGTCGTTGCGGGGTCGGTCAGGTCGGCCAGAGCGACGTGCACCACGAGCTCCGGCCGTCGCGTCGGGTTGGGAACCTGGTCCGGGGTGTCCGACGACGTCTCGCCCGCCTCGGCGCAGATCGTCACGAGCGCGTCGGCGAGGGATCGGCGGTTCGACGTTCCCGCGGGAACGTCCTGCGGGTCCTGGAACGGGCCGAGCTCGGGATCGGGCAGCTCCTCGAGGGGACGCGCGCCCGCTTCCTCGGCGCGTAGGCGGTCGCATGTGGTCTCGAGCGCTTCGACGACGACGGCGCCGTCCTCGGGCGACAGTCGCGCGGTCAGGACGAGCGAGCCGTCGTCGTCCCATCGCCAGGTGACCTTGCGGTTCGCGTGGCGGCGCGACTCGTCGTCGGAGTCCAAGGAACCGCTCAGGCCACGTAGGAATCGTTCCAGGGGCCCGGCCGGGGTCACGAGAGCGAGGTCGACCAGCTCGTGCTCCCGGTCCGGGGTGGCGAGCCGGGTCAGGGCGCGGACCTTGGAGAAGCTCAGGCGCCCGGCGGTGAAGGCCGCCTGGATCCGGGGGAGGCCGCGCAGCGCTCGGGCCACGCGGACGTGCTCGCGGGCGGCGCCCGTGCTCAGGGAGCATCGCCAGGCCAGCCAGTGCGCGCACGAGAGGATTCCCTCGACGGCCCAGGCCTCGCGTGCGTCGAACTCTCCGAGCAGCACGAGGAACCGGCAGGTCGCGGCGTTGATGTGCCCGGCGAGGGTCGTGAGCGCCTCTTCGAGGTCGGGGGTGCTCAGGTCGCTCGGCGGGGTGCCGGTGACATGCGCGCGTGGTGGCTTCGCGCCCTCGCTCGCGCCTGGTGCCTCGATCTCCGGTGCCCGCAATGCCGCGATTGTCCCCATTGCCCCACGCTAGGGCGAGGCACCCACACGGCCCCGCAAGCCATCGTCGGCAGCGCTCCGGAGGGGAGACCCGCGGGCGTTCCCGCGGGAACGTCTGCCGCAGAACGGGGGCAGAACGGGCGCGGAACGAGGCGCGGAACGAGGCGCGGCGGGTGCCGTCGAACGCGTCGTCCCGCTGTGTCGGCGGTCGAGCCTAGGCTGGCAGCGTCATGAACTCACTCTTCGCGAACCTTCCTCTGCCCGGGCTCAGCCGCAGTGAGCTCGGTGCGTCGGCATCCGCTGCTGCCGCGCTCGCTGCTGCCGCTGTGGCTCCCCACACCGTCGTGCCCAGCGCCGTCGTATCGAACACAGGAGTGGCCAACGCCGTCGTGCCCGACGGCGATCGCGACGTGCCCGCCCGCGGGCGCAAGGCGGCGTCGGGCACTCCGAGCGATTCGACCGCGAGCGATTCGAGCGAGAGCGACACGAGCCCCGCCGCGGCCCCGTCGGTGCGCGATCCCGAGAGCCTGCTGGTCGGGCTCAACCCGCAGCAGCGCGAGGCCGTGCTGCACTCCGGCGGGCCGCTGCTGATCGTGGCCGGCGCCGGGTCGGGCAAGACGCGCGTGCTCACCCACCGGATCGCCTACCTGCTCGCCACGCGCCGGGCGCGCGCGAGCGAGATCCTGGCGATCACGTTCACCAACAAGGCCGCCGCGGAGATGCGCGAGCGGGTCGAGACGCTCGTCGGGCCACCCGCGCGGTCGATGTGGGTCTCGACGTTCCACTCCGCGTGCGTGCGCATCCTGCGCAAGGAGCACAAGACGCTCGGGCTGCGCTCGAGCTTCTCGATCTACGACTCGGCCGACTCGCTCAAGCTGATGAGCATGGTCGCGCGCGAGCTGGACCTGGACGCGAAGAGGTACCCGCCGAAGGTGCTGATCTCGAAGATCTCCGCGCTGAAGGACGAGCTGATCGACCCGGAGACGTTCGCACGCTCGTCGGGGTCGTCGGAGGACGCCGCCAACGAGTTCGACGCCGTGCTCGGCCAGGCCTACGCCCGCTACCAGGTGCGCCTGCAGCAGGCGCACGCGCTCGACTTCGACGACCTGATCATGACGACGGTCCACCTCCTGCAGGCGTTCCCGGCCGTGGCGGAGCACTACCGGCGGCGGTTCCGGCACGTGCTGGTCGACGAGTACCAGGACACGAACCACGCGCAGTACATGCTGGTCCGCGAGCTCGCCGGCATCACGGCGCTCGTCGGTGGCAAGGTCGATGCCGGTGAGGTCGATGCCGCAGCGCAGTTCCCGCCCGGCGAGTTGACCGTGGTCGGCGACGCCGACCAGTCGATCTACGCGTTCCGCGGCGCGACGATCCGCAACATCGTCGAGTTCGAGGCCGACTATCCGAACGCGCGCACGATCCTGCTCGAGCAGAACTACCGCTCGACCCAGAACATCCTCTCCGCGGCCAACGCGGTCATCTCGCGCAACACCGGCCGCAAGCGCAAGCGGCTGTGGACCGACTCGGGCGCCGGACCGGCGATCGTGGGCTATGTCGCGGACAACGAGCACGAGGAGGCGCGGTTCGTCGCCGAGGAGATCGACCGCCTGGGCGACTCCGACGGCGTGCGGCCGGGCGACGTCGCGGTGTTCTACCGCGCCAACGCGCAGTCACGTGCGCTCGAGGAGGTGCTGATCCGGGTCGGGCTGCCGTACAAGGTGGTCGGCGGTACGCGGTTCTACGAGCGTCGCGAGGTGAAGGACGCCGTCGCGTACCTGCGGGCGATCGCCAACCCGGACGACGACGTCAACCTGCGCCGCATCCTCAACGTGCCCAAGCGCGGGCTCGGCGACCGCTCCGAGGCGATGGTGCAGGCGTTCGCCGAGCGCGAGCGGATCTCGTTCGGCGCCGGCCTCGATCGCATCGACGAGGTGCCGGGCCTGGCCGCCCGCGCGGTCACGGGGCTGCGCGCCTTCGCCACGATGATGAGCGAGCTTCGCGCGCTGGCTGCCACGGGCGCCGGCCCTGCCGAGGTGCTCGGCGCCGTGCTCGACCGCACCGGCTATCTCGCCGAGCTGCGCGCGAGCGAGGACCCGCAGGACGCCGCGCGCGTGGAGAACCTCTCCGAGCTGCACGCCGTGGCGAGCGAGTTCGAGGTGAGCGAGCCCGACGGCGACCTGGCCGACTTCCTCGAGCGCGTCTCGTTGGTGGCTGACTCCGACCAGATCCCGAGCGACGACGACGGCGACGGCGCCCCCAAGGTCGACCAGGGCGTGGTCACCCTCATGACCCTGCACACCGCCAAGGGCCTCGAGTTCCCGGTCGTGTTCCTCACCGGGCTCGAGGACGGCACGTTCCCGCACATCCGGTCCCTGGCCGACGACGCCCAGCTGGCCGAGGAGCGCCGGCTCGCGTATGTCGGGCTGACCCGGGCCCGGGAGCGTCTGTACGTCTCGCGCGCCGCGGTGCGGACCTCGTGGGGCATGCCGAACGAGTTCCCGGCGAGCCGGTTCCTCGACGACCTGCCCGAGGAGCTCGTCGACTGGCGTCGGCGCGAGTCCAGCATGGCCGTGCTGCGCTCGGGCGCCGGGTATGGCTCGGGCTACGGCGGTTCGGCGCCGAAGAAGCGGCCCGTCCCGCCGTCGCCGGACGCACCGAAGTTCGGTTCGGCGACGCCGCGGCCGGCCGGAGACGTGCCGAGCCTTGCGATCGGCGACCGGGTGACGCACGACTCGTACGGGTTGGGGACCGTCGTCGGCGTCGAAGGAGCGGGTCCGAACTGCGTCGCGAAGATCGACTTCGGCAGCGACGGGACCAAGCGGCTGCTGCTGAGGTACTCGCCGGTCACCAAGCTATAGGTCGGACGATAGGGTCCTGATCAGGTACGGGACTCCTTCCGTAGCGCCCCCGAGTGTCTGACGACTGGAATCCCCTGCCATGCGGAACACATCTCGACTCCTGCTCGCGCCCGCGGCCCTCGCGATGGTGATCGCCTTGGCGGGATGCACCGGTGGTGGTGACGAGGCCGTCGCGGCGGACTCATCGGCGTCGGCAGGGACCGCCAAGACCGACGGTGGACCGGCTGGGGACAAGGCCGGGACCTCGACGGTCGGGACCACCACGGCGGTGCTCTCCGAGCAGACCTTCGATGCGACCGCCAGCGACCCGGAACACGCCCCCGGCGGGACGGTCACGACGACGCTGCGCGCCCTCGAGGTGTCCGGAAAGACCATGACGTTGCGCTGGGCCTTCAGGTGGGACAACCCTGACGCCGCGGACGACGCCACGACCAACCTCCACTACCTGAGCGTGGAGAACCTGCCGACGCTCACCGACGGGATCAACCTCAAGCAGTACCGCCCGCTGTGCACCAGCGGTTCCTGGTCTGCCGGAATCGCCAGCTGGGTCGAGTGCGGCCAGTCCGCCCTCGTGTCGCCGAGCAATGAGGTCTTCTTCACCTTCCCCAACCACTCCACCGTCGAGGCGTGGGCCGTGTTCGCCGCACCGCAGGACGATGACGCGATCTTTGACGCCGTCGTGATCGACGGCTGGCCGAGCTTCTCCGCGGTCACGCCGACCGAGGCGGCGCGAGCGTCATGAAAATGGGGGCCACGTCTGCGCTCGTCGGCTTCGTGCTGCTCGTCCAGGGTGCCGGGGTCGCGTCAGCGGCCACCGAGCCGGATGTCGACCTTGAGCGGCTCGAAGCCGCGGAGATTACCGCCGAGATGCTCTCGTCGGCAGTGATCGACCTCGGCGAGATCGCCGTCGAGTCGGTGCTGCCCCTGGACGCCGCCGCGTCTGTCACGGGGTTCGAGACGACCGAGGAGAAGGGCGGCAAAGCGGTCGTGACCCTGACCTCCGACCTGCTGTTCGAGTTCGGTCAAGCCGCCCTGACCCCCGCGGCGGCCACCGCCATCCCCGAACTGGTCGCGGGCATCGCCCAGGGTGCCGCGGTCGCCGTCGACGGCTACACCGACTCCCTCGGAGGGGACACCATCAACGTCCCGCTGTCCGAGCAGCGCGCGCAAGCCGTCGCCGCGACGCTGGCGGCGGCGCGGCCCGACCTCGTCCTGACCGTCGCCGGCCACGGCAGCGCCGCCGAGGTGGCGCCCAACACGGTCGGCGGCGGTGACAACCCTGCCGGTCGGGCCCTGAACCGCCGCGTCGAACTGACCTACGCCGGGGCGTAGGCGATCTGGATCACATCTCTCGATATGAAGATATCTGCGTGAATCCGACTAGGCTCAGGTTGGCGACGTGGCCATCCAGTGCTCACGCCCGCGGTCGACGGAAGGACGCAATCCAGGTGGACCTGTTCGAGTACCAGGCACGCGACATCTTCGAGAAGCACGGCGTCCCCGTGCTCGGCGGCGTGGTCGCCACCACTCCGGAGGAGGCCCGCGCCGGCGCGGTGTCGCTCGGCGGCGGGACCGTGGTCGTCAAGGCGCAGGTCAAGGTCGGTGGCCGCGGCAAGGCCGGCGGCGTCAAGCTCGCGCACACGCCCGACGAGGCGGCCGAGAAGGCCGCCGAGATCCTCGGCATGGACATCAAGGGTCACACCGTCCACCAGGTCATGATCGCCGCCGGTGCCAAGATCGCCGAGGAGTACTACTTCTCTCTGCTCCTGGACCGGTCCGAGCGTCGGTACCTCGCGATGGCGTCCGTCGAGGGCGGCGTCGAGATCGAGGTGCTCGCCGTCGAACGCCCCGAGGCGCTCGCGAAGGTCGCCGTCGACCCCCTCGTCGGCATCGATGCGGCCAAGGCGGCCGAGCTCGCTGCCGCCGCGGGCTTCGCGCCCGACGTCGCCGGCCCGATCGCCCAGGTGTTCATCAAGCTCTGGGACGTCTACCGCAACGAGGACGCCACGCTCGTCGAGGTGAACCCGCTGGTGCGCACGGAGGACGGCGCCATCGTGGCGCTCGACGGCAAGGTCACCCTTGACGAGAACGCCGGGTTCCGGCACGCCGACCACCTCGAGCTCGAGGACGCGGCCTCCGCCGACCCGCTCGAGGCCCGCGCCAAGGCGAAGGGCCTCAACTACGTCAAGCTCGACGGCACGGTCGGGGTCATCGGCAACGGTGCCGGGCTCGTGATGAGCACGCTCGACGTCGTCGCGCTCGCCGGTCAGCTGCACGGCGGCGTCAAGCCCGCCAACTTCCTCGACATCGGGGGCGGCGCCTCGGCCGAGGTCATGGCCAACGGGCTCGACATCATCCTGTCCGACCCGCAGGTCAAGTCGGTCTTCGTCAACGTCTTCGGCGGGATCACCGCGTGCGACGAGGTGGCCAACGGCATCGTCGACGCGCTGAAGATCCTCGGCGACCACGCGACCAAGCCGCTCGTCGTCCGGCTGGACGGCAACAACGTCCTCGAGGGTCGCGCGATCCTCGCTGCGGCCGCGCACCCGCTGGTCACCCTGGCCGACACGATGGACGGCGGCGCGGCGAAGGCCGCCCAGCTGGCCAACGCCTGACGCCCGTCGACGCTAGAGAAGAGACAACGCAACCATGGCAATCTTCCTGACCTCGGACTCGAGGGTCATCGTCCAGGGCATGACCGGCACCGAGGGGATGAAGCACACCACCCGCATGCTCGCGGGCGGCACCACGGTGATCGGCGGAGTGAACCCCCGCAAGGCCGGCACGACTGTCGAGTTCCCCGTCGGTGACGGCACGGGCGACACCATCGACATCCCTGTCTATGGCTCGGTGGCCGACGCCGTCGCGACGTCCGGTGCGAACGTGTCCGTCGTGTTCGTGCCGCCGGCCTTCACCAAGCTTGCGGTCATCGAGGCCGTCGACGCCGGCGTGCCGCTCGTCGTCATTATCACCGAGGGCGTCCCGGTCAAGGACACCGCCGAGTTCTTCACCTACGCCAAGGCGCGTGGCGTGCGCCTCATCGGCCCGAACTGCCCCGGCCTGATCAGCCCCGGAAAGTCGAACGTCGGCATCATCCCGGCGGACATCGCGGGCGCCGGCAAGATCGGGCTCGTGTCCAAGTCGGGCACGCTGACCTACCAGATGATGTACGAGCTGCGGGACCTCGGCTTCTCCACCGCGATCGGCATCGGTGGCGACCCGATCATCGGCACCACCCACATCGACGCCCTCGAGGCGTTCGAGGCGGACCCCGACACCGAGGTGATCGTGCTGATCGGCGAGATCGGGGGCGACGCCGAGGAGCGCGCCGCCGCGTACATCGCCGAGCACGTGACCAAGCCCGTCGTGGGCTACGTCGCGGGCTTCACTGCCCCGGAGGGCAAGACCATGGGCCACGCCGGCGCCATCGTGTCGGGCTCGTCGGGCACCGCACAGGCCAAGAAGGAGGCCCTCGAGGCCGCCGGGGTCAAGGTCGGCAAGACGCCGAGCGAGACCGCCGACCTGATCCGCGCGATCCTGACCTGACCTGCGGCGCGCCGGGGCGTCCCGTCGGGCGGTCCCAGGCGACGATGGGGACGTGAGCGGTTCGACGGGTCCCCAGTCCAGTGCGTCCGAGCGGCTCTCCCAGGCGGGCCGCCGGCTCCTGACCCTCGGCGACCCCGCGCCACGCAGCCCGGGGAGCGCGATCGACGGCGCCCCGCGCTGGGCGGCCGGGCTCGCTGCCGGGCTGCAGGCGGCGATCTTGTCGCTCGCGGTCGTGGTCGCGCCGACCCTCGCGGCCTACGTCGCGACCTCGGCCGACCCGTCCAACGACGACATCGGCTGGTTGCGGTCCGTCGGCGTGGGTTCGGGGATCTGGCTGCTCGGGCACGGGGTCCCGCTGCGCGCCGGTGGCGTCGCGATCACGCTCATGCCGCTCGGGATCACGATGCTGGCCGTCTTCGCGTGCTTCGCCTCCGCCCGCCGGTCCGGGCGACCGGCCTGGTCGGGGTACGCGGCCGCGATCGGCGGGTACCTGCTGGTGGTCCTCGGCACGGCGCTGGCGATCTCCTTCGGCCCGCTCGGGATCGTGCGCGCGCTGGTCGGGGGCGCGTGCGTCAGCGCGCTCGGGCTCGGTGCGGGGCTGCTCTCGCACGCGGACGCGCCGCCGTTGCGGAACCTGACCCGGCCGCTGTGGATCCGGGTGTCGGGGGTCGTCCGGGCCGGTGCCACGGCCGGGTTGCTCGCCGCCGCGCTGCTGGTCGCGGTGGCCGTCCTGGTCACGGTGGGCTGGATCGTCGCGGGACGCGAGACGATCGTCGACGTCGGGAACAGCCTCGAGCTCGACCCGATCGGCAGCGCGGTGCTGGTGATCGCCCAGCTGGCCCTGGTGCCCAACCTCGTCGGGTGGGCGCTCGCCTACGTCGCCGGACCGGGGTACGCGGTCGGTGCCGGGTCGCACTTCGCCGCGAGCGGTGTGGTGTCCGCGCCGCTGCCTGCGCTGCCGCTGCTCGGCGCGCTGCCCACGGGCAGCCTGACCGCGCTGACGAGCTGGTTGCCGGTCGTGCTCGTCGTCGTCGGGGCGGTGGCTGGCTGGTGGCTGCACGGGCGCCTGCCGCGCGACCTGTGGTGGCACGGGTTGCTCGCGTGCGGCGCGCTCGCCCTGGCGGCGGGGATCGTCGTCGGTGCCGGGGTGTCGCTCGCGAGCGGATCGGCAGGGCCGGCGCGGATGTCCGAGGTCGGGGCCTCGGGGCTGATCGTGGGGCTGGTCGTCGCCGGCGGGGTGGGGCTCGGGAGTGCGCTCGTGGTGCTGCCGGCGAGCATCGAGTTCCGCGCCGCGGTCGCAGGGGCCTGGCGCAGGCTACGAGGCTGAGCCGCTCCGGCCGAGCTCGCGCAGCCGGTCCTCGAGCGTGCTCTGGAAGTCGACCTGGCACTTCTGGGTCGCGGCGATGGTCAGCGCGCCGTCGAGGCACTGCTGCCGCTCCAGCTGCACGGGCCACAGCGCGAGCAGGCTCGCGAGGGCCATCGACATCAGCGCGGTGAACGCGAGCCCGATCGCGAGCATCGGCACGACCACGCCGCGCAGGCCCGCGCGCCAGACCGAGATCAGCGCGCGCACGCCCACGACCAGGGCGGCCACGACGAACCCGAGCGAGGCCGCCTGCCAGGGGAGCGGCAGCGCGCTCGTGACCACGCCGGCGAGCAGGAGCAGCGCGAAGTGCAGGACGCGCCGGCTCGCCGCGCGCGCGGCCTCGGGGTCGGGTCGCGGCGCCGTCCGGCCGACCTCGTCGGGCTCGCCGGGTCGGGACGGACCGGGCGGGCCGGGGATCGGGTGCGGGAGCGGTGCGGGCGGGTGCGGTGCGGGCGCCGGCGGGCGCGGCGCATTGCCCGACGGCGGTGCGTACGGATTGCCCACGTGCCCTCCTCGATCCCACGGCAGCCGGTCGGCTGCGGAACTGGCTGTGCTGAACTCACTGCGCGGGACTCAGTGTACGGATCGGTACGTCGCGGATCAGGTCGAGACGGCTAAGGTCGTCGCCGTGACCGCAGCCCCCGGACAGCATCGACCCGCCACCACCACGGCGCATCGGGTCGTCGTGCTCGTCTCCGGCACGGGCAGCAATCTCGCCGCCCTTCTCGACGCGCACGACGACGTGGCCTACGGCGCGCGGGTCGTCGGAGTCGTGAGCGACCGGGCTGCCGCGGGTGCGCTCGACGTCGCCCGTTCGGCCGGCATCCCGACGGCCGTCGTCGCGCCGCGCGACTTCGACGACCGCGCCAACTGGGACCGCGGACTGGCTGAGACGGCCGCGATCTTCCGACCCGACCTGATCGTGAGCGCGGGGTTCATGCGGATCCTCGGAGCCGGGTTCCTGGCGCGCTTCCCCGCCCGTGTGCTCAACACCCACCCCGCGCTGCTGCCGGCGTTCCCCGGTGCGCACGGGGTGCGGGACGCGCTCGAGTACGGCGTCAAGGTCACCGGCTGCACGCTGCACGTGGTCGACGCCGGGGTCGACACCGGGCCGATCGTCGCCCAGGTCGCGATCGCCGTCGACGACCACGACGACGAGGCGAGCCTGCACGAGCGCATCAAGGTCGCCGAGCGCGCGCTGCTCGTCGAGTGGGTCGGCCGGATCGCGCGCGGGACCCTCACGGTCGACGGACGGCACGTCGTCGTCGCCTGATCCGTTACCCTTGCCACGGCCGTGACTGGCGTACCTGAGGTGGGTTCAACCACCGGGGAGCGGCCGTAGATCGATCAGCCGGTGCGTCGTTCGCCTGGGCGCCTGGGTCCATCCACTGTGCTTCGCGCACAGGCCGTGCCGACCCGGGAGTGCTCCGTGAACCTTGATCCGACCACTGATCCGACCAGCTCGCAGACCTGCCGCCCGCTGCGGCGCGCGCTCGTGAGCGTGTATGACAAGACCGGGCTCGTCGAGCTCGCCACCACGCTGCACGCCGCCGGCGTCGAGATCGTCTCGACCGGGTCGACCGCGGCCACCATCGCCGCCGCCGGGGTGCCCGTCACGCCGGTCGAGGAGCTCACGGGCTTCCCGGAGTGCCTCGACGGTCGCGTCAAGACGCTCCACCCGCGCGTGCACGCCGGGATCCTCGCCGACACGCGCCGCCCCGAGCACCTCGCCCAGCTCGCCGACCTCGGGATCGCCGCGTTCGACCTCGTCGTCGTCAACCTGTACCCGTTCGCCGCGACCGTCGCCTCGGGCGCGACGCCCGACGAGTGCGTCGAGCAGATCGACATCGGTGGACCGTCGATGGTGCGGGCCGCCGCGAAGAACCACCCCAGCGTCGCGGTCGTCGTCGACCCCGAGCAGTACGGCTCGATCCAGGCCGCGGGCTTCACGCTCGCCGAGCGGCGCGCGCTCGCTGCGGCGGCGTTCGTGCACACGGCCACCTACGACGTCGCGGTCGCCAGCTGGTTCGGCAGCGTGCTGGCCCCGGCCGCGTCGACGCAGGCCCCGGCGACCGAGGCCCCGGCCTCGCCGTTCCCCGCCTGGGTCGGCGGCACCTGGAACCGGAGCTCGGTGCTGCGCTACGGCGAGAACCCGCACCAGCAGGCCGCCTTGTACGTCCTGGGTGACGGGACGAGCGGGCTCGCGCAGGCGACCCAGCTGCACGGCAAGGAGATGAGCTACAACAACTACGTCGACGCCGACGCCGCCTGGCGGGCCGCGCACGACCACGAGGGTCCTGCCGTCGCGATCATCAAGCACGCCAACCCGTGCGGGATCGCGGTGGGCGCGGACATCGCGCAGGCGCACGCCAAGGCGCACGCGTGCGACCCGCTGTCCGCCTACGGCGGCGTGATCGCGACCAACCGCATCGTCACCGCGGCCATGGCGGCGCAGGTCGCGCCGGTGTTCACCGAGGTCGTCGTGGCGCCCGGCTTCGAGCCGGAGGCGCTCGCGATCCTCACCGCGAAGAAGAACCTCCGGCTGCTCCGCCTCGACTCCGCGCCGCGGCAGGCCGTCGAGCTCCGCCCGATCAGCGGCGGTGCGCTCATGCAGCAGGCGGACCGCATCGATGCCCCGGGCGACGACCCCACCTCGTGGCAGCTCGCCGCCGGCGCCCCGGCCGACGCCGCGACGCTCGCCGACCTGGCGTTCGCGTGGCGCGCGGTGCGCGCGGTGAAGTCGAACGCGATCCTGCTCGCCTCGGGCGGCGCGTCGGTCGGCGTCGGGATGGGGCAGGTCAACCGGGTGGACTCGTGCAAGCTGGCGGTCGAGCGTGCGGGAACCGGTCCCGAGGGTCGGGCGCGCGGCTCGGTCGCGGCCTCCGACGCGTTCTTCCCGTTCGCCGACGGCCTGCAGGTGCTGCTCGACGCCGGGGTACGGGCGGTCGTGCAGCCCGGGGGGTCCGTGCGTGACGCCGAGGTGATCGCGGCCGCCGAGGCGGCCGGGGCGACGCTCTACCTCACGGGGACTCGCCACTTCGCGCACTGACGGCCCAGCCGCGTTCTAGCGGACGGCGTCCCGCAGGGGCCGGCTCGGGTCGGCGGCGATGGCCGGGTCGAGCCGGGGGAGGGTCGCGGCGGCGAACAGGCGCCGCGCGGCGGCGACGTCGCGCGGCCGGTCGACCGCCAGCAGCCCGGTGAGCTCGCCGGCGGGGCTGAACCACAGGGCCGTCCAGCCGCCGTCGCCGCGAGGGTCGCCGCGAGGGTCGCCGCGCAAGCGCACCTCGTCGCGCGCGCGGTCGACGTGGTTGATGTGGTCGGCGACGGTCGGCAGGCCGAACATCGCCAGCTCGTGGCCGAGCTGGGTCGAGAAGACGTACGGCGCAAAGTCGTCGTCGGGCCGGGGATCGACGCCAGGCCCACCCAGCAGTGCGCGGACCGCGATGCCCGGGCTGCGCAGCGCGCCGTCCCAGTGGCCACCCGGGACCCAGCCGTGCCGGGCGGAGCGTCGTCGGGCGACGTCACCGACGGCGTGCACGCGAGCGTGCACCTGACCGTGTGCGCCGACCACGCGATACCCCGCGTCGACCACGAGCGAGCCGTCGGGCTCTCGGGGCAAGGAGCCGAGCCACGCGGTGGCGGGTCGCGCGCCGACCGCGGCGAGCACGACGTCGGCCGGGAGCTCGGAGCCGTCGGCGAGGCGCACCCCGTCCGCGCGGACCTCGGCCGCCGGGATCCCGGTCAGCAGCCGCACGCCGGCCGCCCGGTACCACGGCGTGGTGAGCGCGCCCACGACGGCCCCGAGCGCTGCGGCCAGGGGTGACGGCGCCGCCTCCACGACCGTGACCTCGATGCCCGTGGCTGCCACGACGCCGGCGACCTCCGCGCCGATCCAGCCGGCGCCGACGATCACGAGGCGGGCTCCGGGTCGGAGCCGGGCGCGCAGGGCGGCGGCGTCGTCGGCCGTCTGGAGCGTCACCGCACCGGACCAGAGGGCCGGTCGCAGCGCGCGCGAGCCGGTGGCGATCACGACGGCGTCCGCGTCGACCGTGTCCGCGTCGACCCTCTCCGCGTCGACCGTGTCGAGCGCGGTGGCCACCGTGACGCCGTCGGGCCGGACGGTCAGGTGCGTGGCCGCGGTGGCGAGCCGGACGTCGTCGGCCAGGGCGAGGACGTCGACGCCGAGCTCGTCGGTGAGCCACGCCGGCTCGGTGCGGTCGAGCAGGTGCTTGGAGAGCGGGGGGCGGTCGTACGGTGCCCGGCTTTCGCCGCCGATCAGGGTGATCCGACCGTCGAAGCCCTGGTCTCGAAGCGCGGCGACGGTCTGGGCGCCCGCGAGGCCGGCGCCGACGACGACGACCGACCGGACGGCGAGCTCTCGCTGTGAGGGGGTGGGCACGCGGCAACGGTAGTCTCCGGCCGGGAGGCCCAGACATGCCGCAGCACCAGGGAACGGACCGCGCTCACGACCCCGAGGGGCCGCTGGACGCGCGCGCGGCCGCCCGCGCCTCGCTCGCGGCGGGCCGCAGCCCGACGCTCTGGTGGACCACCGGGGGCATCGCCGTATCGGTCGCGCTCGTGCTCGTGCGGGGGGTGCCCGTCGGCGCGCTCGCGCTGGCCCTCATGCTCGCGGCGGCCGGCGTCGTGCGGGCGATCCTGCCGCCGCCCGGCGCGGCGGCCCTCACGGTGCGCTCGCGCACGCTCGACGTCACGATCCTGTTCGGCCTCGCGATCGGCATCGGGGTCCTGTCGCAGATCATCCCGACCCGCTGACCGCCCCCACCGAGGTGGGGGCGGCCGGTGACGTCAGCTGCTTGGTGAAATCAGTTGCCGGTGTTCTCGACGATGAGCTCGTCGCCGCCGGTCACCAGCAGGTCGTCGTCCTCCAGGAGGTTGTCCGCGACCGGCGAGGCAGCGAACGCCCGGTAGGCGAGAGCGGCCAGGGCGGCACCGACCAGCGGTGCGACCCAGAAGAGCCACAGCTGCGAGAGCGCCGAGGTGTCCGAGAACAGCGCGGCGGCCGTGGAGCGGGCCGGGTTGAGCCCGCCGTTGGTGATCGGCGAGGCGACCAGGATCAGGACCGCGTACGTGAGCCCGAACGCGAACGGCGCGAGGCTGAACTTCGCGCGCCGGTTCGTCGCGCCGAGCACGACGCCGACGAGCAGGGCGGTCCCGAGGATCTCGATCAGCAGCGCCGGCACGAGGTCGAACGACGCGGAGCCCGACGACAGCGTCGCGAGCGGGGAGTGCGCGCCGAAGCCGTTCGCGGTCGCACCGAAGAACGAGCGCGTGGTGGCGTCCGCACCCTGGCTGACCAGGGTCGGGAGCGTCGACGGGATCGTCAGGAACAGGGCGCCCGCGGCAAGGGCGGCGCCGATGACCTGCGCGAGCCAGTACGGAAGCACCTCGCTCCACGGCGACCGGCCGGCGATGGCCGCGCCGATCGTGACGGCGGGGTTGAAGTGACCGCCGGAGATGTGCCCGAAGGCGATCGTCCCGCCGATCAGCGCCAGGCCGAAGCCGAGCGAGGTGCCGAGCGCGGCGGCCCCCGTGAGCGGCGTGTAGAGCGCGATCCCGAGACCGATGAGCACGATCATGAACGAGCCGACGGCCTCGGCGCCCAGGCGTGCAAGCAGGATCGGCCGGACGGGCTCGACGATGAGGTCGTCCACGAGGAGGTCATCACCGGCGTCCTGCCCCAGCACCGATTCAGGCAGCACCGATTCGGGCGTGGGAGGAGTTGCGTTGACGGGCGTGCTGGGTTCGGGCGTGTCCTTCGACATGTGCTTCCTGTCTTCGGTGAGCGTGGCGCGCGGAGCGTGGGCCGGGCATGCCGACCCCTGTGAGCATGTCAAACGCGCCTGGGCGTCGGCTGTGCGCCACCCAGCATGGCACTTGCGGCGCAGACCCGACCAGGTCTGGGGGCGAAACCACAGGCCGAGATCTCTCGATGTCGAGTAATCTGGCCGGACGTAGGAACCGAGCACAGGAGAGCCCCGCATGGCCAAGATCAAGGTAGTCGGACCCGTCGTCGAGCTCGATGGCGACGAGATGACACGGATCATCTGGCACTTCATCAGGGACCGCCTCATCCACCCCTACCTCGACATCGACCTGCGCTACTTCGACCTGTCGATCGAGAACCGCGACGCGACCGACGACCAGGTCACGATCGACGCCGCCCTGGCGATCAAGGAGCACGGCGTCGGCGTGAAGTGCGCCACGATCACCCCCGACGAGGCACGCGTCGAGGAGTTCGGCCTGAAGAAGATGTGGCTCTCGCCCAACGGGACGGTCCGCAACATCCTCGGCGGCGTCGTCTTCCGCGAGCCGATCATCATCTCGAACATCCCTCGGCTCGTGCCCGGCTGGAACAAGCCGATCGTCATCGGCCGGCACGCGTTCGGCGACCAGTACCGCGCGACGAACTTCAAGGTTCCCGGCGCCGGGACGCTCACCATGACGTTCACCCCCGCGGACGGCTCGGAGCCGATCCATCAGCAGGTCGTCACCTACCCCGAGGGCGGCGGCGTCGCGATGGGGATGTACAACTTCAACGACTCGATCCGCGACTTCGCACGCGCCTCGCTCGCCTACGGGCTGCAGCGCGGCTACCCGGTCTACCTGTCGACCAAGAACACGATCCTCAAGGCCTACGACGGCGCCTTCAAGGACATCTTCCAGGAGGTGTTCGACACCGAGTACAAGGAGCAGTTCGACGCCGCCGGCCTCACCTACGAGCACCGCCTGATCGACGACATGGTCGCGGCCGCGATGAAGTGGGAGGGCGGCTACGTCTGGGCCTGCAAGAACTACGACGGCGACGTCCAGTCCGACACGGTCGCGCAGGGCTTCGGTTCGCTCGGCCTGATGACGTCCGTCCTGCTGACCCCCGACGGGAAGACCGCTCTGGCCGAGGCCGCGCACGGCACGGTCACCCGGCACTACCGCCAGCACCAGGCGGGGCGTCCGACGTCGACCAACCCGATCGCCTCGATCTTCGCCTGGACCGGCGGCCTCAAGCACCGCGGCAAGCTCGACGGCACGCCCGAGGTGATCGCGTTCGCCGAGACCCTCGAGGACGTCATCATCAAGACCGTCGAGGCCGGGTCGATGACCAAGGACCTCGCGCTCCTCGTCGGTCCGGACCAGCCGTTCCAGACCACCGAAGCCTTCCTCGCCTCGCTCGACGAGAACCTCAGCAAGCGCCTCTCCTAGCATCCCGTCCTAGCCAGCCTCGGGCAGTCCCTCGAACAGTTCAAAGGAGTTCTGCGATGGCAAGCAACACCCCGGTCAACGTCACCATCACCGGTGCCGCCGGCCAGATCGGTTACGCCCTGCTCTTCCGCATCGCGTCGGGCCAGCTGCTCGGCCCGAACACTCCCGTCCGGCTCCGGCTGCTCGAGATCCCGCAGGGGGTCCGCGCCGCCGAGGGCATCGCGATGGAGCTCGACGACTGCGCGTTCCCGCTCCTGGCGGGCATCGACATCTTCGACGAGCCGAAGGGCGGCTTCGAGGGTGCCAACGTGGCGCTGCTCGTCGGCGCTCGCCCGCGCTCGGCAGGCATGGAGCGCGGCGACCTGCTCCAGGCCAACGGCGGGATCTTCGGGCCGCAGGGTGCCGCGATCAACGGCGGCGCCGCGGACGACATCCGCGTGCTCGTCGTCGGCAACCCGGCCAACACCAACGCCCTGATCGCGGCCTCGCACGCTCCGGACGTCCCGGCGGGACGGTTCACCGCGATGACCCGGCTCGACCACAACCGCGCGCTGGGCCAGCTCGCCACCAAGGCCGGGGTCGCGCTCACCGAGATCGAGAAGCTCACGATCTGGGGCAACCACTCGGCCACCCAGTACCCGGACATCTTCCACGCGGAGATCTCGGGTCGGCCGGCGGCGGAGGTCATCAACGACCAGGCCTGGCTCGAGGACACCTTCATCCCCACGGTCGCCAAGCGCGGCGCGGCGATCATCGAGGCGCGCGGTGCGTCGTCGGCGGCCTCCGCGGCCAACGCGGCGATCAGCCACGTGTACGACTGGGTCAACGGGACCCCGGCGGGCGGCTGGACCTCGGCCGCCGTCGTCTCGGACGGGTCCTACGGCGTTCCGGCCGGCCTGATCTCGTCGTTCCCGGTGATCTCGAAGAACGGCGAGTGGGAGATCGTCCAGGGGCTCGAGATCGACGACTTCTCGCGCGGCCGGATCCACCTCTCGGTCGCCGAGCTCATCGACGAGCGCGACGCGGTCCGAGCCCTCGGCCTGATCTGACCTCAGCATCACCCCAGCATCACCCCAGCATCACCCCCACCGTCCGAGCCGTGACGTCCGAAAGGACGTTGCGGCTCGGACGTTGTGCTGGGTGGGGCGGAGGATGGGGGGTCGGTGGGTTCGGGGTGGTAATAGGGAGGGGAGTCGCGTGCGGATTGCGATCAGGGTCAAGCCCGGGTCCTCGCGGGCCAAGGTCGGCGGGATGTACGGAGACCGGCTCGTGGTCGCGGTGAATGCCCGGGCCGTCGACGGCGGCGCGACCGAGGAGGCGCTCGCCGCGCTCGCGGACGCCCTGGGGGCCCGACGACGCCACGTGTGGCTCGTGTCCGGCGCTACGAGCCGCGACAAGCTCGTCGAGGTCGACCTCGAGCCGGACGAGATCTCGGCGCGCCTGGCGGAGCTTCGCGGCGCCTAGTCCCGCGGCGTTTCATCCCCCTTGGGGATGCTTTGGGCACATGAGGAAAAGTGCCGGGTGAAGTACGGGGTGAGAAACGCTTGCTGTAAGTTGCAGCGCAGCGTTACTCTCCGTTACAAGCCCATAGCCCGCACACAGGTGTGCCGGCGCCCAAGGAGTCAAGGATGACCACCGTCACCGCTCGCCTGCGACCCCTGGTTGCGCTCGCCGCAGCCACGGCGGTCGCTCTCACCGGCGCCGCCTTCGCACCTCCCGGCGTCACCGGGACCGCCGCAGCCGCCGCCCGAACATTCGCCCTCGTCGGTTCGCTGCAGTCCGAGCTCGGCTGCACGGCCGACTGGCAGCCCGAGTGCGCCGCCTCCGAGCTGCTGCCCTCGGGGGTCGACGGCGTCTACGCCGCCGAGTTCTCCGTCCCGGCGGGCACGTACGAGTACAAGGTCGCCGTGAACGACACCTGGGACGAGGCGTACGGCATCGACGGCGGCGCCGACAACGCCCCCCTCGTGCTCGCGGGCACCACCACGCTGCGGTTCGCGTTCGACGACACCGCGCACCGGATCGCCATCACGCCCGTCGACCTCCCGACGACCTACACCGCGGCCGACGACGCACTCGTCGCGCCGCCCGTGCGCCAGCCCGGCTCGGCGGAGCAGTTCTACTTCGTCATGACCGACCGGTTCGCCAACGGCGACACCACGAACGACACGGGCGGGCTCACCGGTGACGCGCTCACGACGGGCTTCGACCCGACGAACAAGGGCTTCTACAACGGTGGCGACCTCACCGGCCTGAAGAACAACCTCGACTACATCGAGGGACTGGGCACCACCGCGATCTGGCTCACGCCGTCGTTCAAGAACAAGGCGGTCCAGGGCACGGGGGCGAACGCCTCGGCCGGGTACCACGGGTACTGGATCACCGACTTCACCCAGATCGACCCGCACCTGGGCACGAACGCCGAGCTCGAGGCCCTGATCGCCGACGCGCACACGCGTGGCATCAAGGTCTACTTCGACATCATCACGAACCACACCGCCGACGTCATCGACTACACACAGGGCAAGTACGACTACCTCGACCAGGCGACCGCGCCCTACAAGGACGCCACCGGCAACACCTTCGACCCGTCCGCCGTCGCGGGCACGCCCGCGTTCCCGGCCATGGACGCCGCGACGTCGTTCCCGTACACGCCGACTATTCGCTCCGCCGACACGGACCTCAAGGTGCCGGCCTGGCTCAACGACCCGACGCTCTACCACAACCGCGGCAACTCGACCTGGGCGGGGGAGTCGGTCACCTACGGCGACTTCGACGGCCTGGACGACCTCATGACCGAGAACCCGACGGTCGTCAATGGCTTCGTCGACGTCTACGACCAGTGGGTCGACCTCGGCATCGACGGCTTCCGGATCGACACCGTCAAGCACGTCAACCTGGAGTTCTGGCAGACCTGGACCACGAAGGTCCTCGACTACGCGCACGCCGCCGGCAAGCCGGACTTCTTCATGTTCGGCGAGGTCTACGACGCCGACGCCGCCAAGACGAGCCCGTACGTCCGCAAGACCGACATGAGCTCGGTGCTCGACTTCGCGTTCCAGGCGGGGGCGACCGGGTTCGCCCAGGGCTTCTCCGGCGACGGGCTGTCGAAGCTGTTCGCGAGCGACGACTACTACACGACCCCCGACTCGAGCGCCACGGCTCTGCCGACCTTCCTCGGCAACCACGACATGGGCCGCGTCGGCTACTTCGTCAAGGGTGGGAGCAACCCGCTCGCCCGGTCGGAGCTCGCGCACTCCCTCATGTACTTCACACGCGGCCAGCCGGTCGTCTACTACGGCGACGAGCAGGGCTTCGTCGGCGACGGCACCCTCGGCGGCAAGGACAAGGACTCGCGGCAGTCGATGTTCGCGAGCCAGATCCCCGAGTACTCGGGCCAGAAGCTGCTCACCGGTGAGGTGGCCGGCTCGGTCGACCGTTTCGACACCGCGGCGCCGCTCTACCAGCACATCTCGGCGCTGTCCGCGCTCCGCGAGACCACGCCCGCGCTCTCCCGCGGCGCCCAGATCGAGCGGTTCTCGGACGCCACGGCGTACGCGTTCTCGCGCGTCGAGGCCACCGAGAAGATCGAGCACCTCGTCGCGCTGAACAACTCCGACGCCGCGCGCACGATCACCCTGACGACCCTGACCCCCGGCGCGAACTTCAGCGTGCTCTACGGGGACACCACGCCGACGACGTCCGACGCCGCCGGACAGCTCACCGTGACGGTCCCGGCCCTGGCAGCCGTCGTGCTCGTCGCTGACAAGATGGTCGCGGCGCCCGCCGTGGCCTCGACCATGACCGTCGCCGCCCCGACCGCGGGGGCCGCCGTCGGCGGGCTCGTCCCGGTCACGGCCGCAGTGGACAAGAACGTCTGGCAGCAGACGAGCTTCTCCTACCGCGTCGCTGGTGACACCGCGTGGACAGCGCTCGGCACCGCCGAGTCCGATGTCCCGCGCGTCTTCCACGACGTCAGCTCTCTCGCCAAGGGCACGCTCGTCGAGTACCGCGCCGTGTCCGTCGACGCTGCGGGCGCCAAGGCGGCCGCGTCCACGTTCGCGAGCGTCGGCGTCGCCGTCGACGGCGCGCTCCCGCCGGCACCGCCGGTCGAGACCGGCCCGAAGACCGTCACGGTCGCCGGGGACCACAACTCGGAGATGGGGTGCGCGAGCGACTGGATGCCGCTGTGCACGCAGGCCCAGCTCACGAAGCGCGCCGACGGCATGTTCGCCGGCACGTACACGCTCCCGGCCGGGACCTACCAGTACAAGGTCGCGATCGACGGCGCGTGGGACATCAACTACGGCGTCGGCGGGGTGGCCGGTGGCGACAACGCCACCTACACCCACGCCGGCGGCGAGATCACGTTCTACTACGACCCGATCACGCACTACTTCACCTCCAGCGCACAGGGTCCGATCCTCACCCTGCCGGGCTCCGAGCAGAGCGAGGTCGGCTGCGCCGCCGACTGGATGCCCGACTGCCTCGCGGCCTGGCTGCAGGACCTCGACGGCGACGGCGTGTTCACCTACACGACCGACAAGATCCCCAGCGGCACCTACGAGACGAAGGTCGCGCACAACCTCGGCTGGACCGAGAACTACGGCGCCGACGGCGTGCTGAACGGCGGCAACATCGCGTTCAGCGCCTCGACCGGCAAGCCGACCACCTTCAGCTACACGCTCGCCACGCACCTGCTGACCATCGAGGCCACCGACCCGCCGCTGCCTGGCACCGGCGAGCAGCGGGCTCAGTGGATCGACGCGAGCACCATCGCGTGGCCCTCCGCGTGGGTGCCGACCGGCACCGACCCGGCGACGCTCGCGTGGAAGCTCCACGCGACGCCGGACGCCGCGCTCACGGTGACCGACGGCGTCGTCGTCGGTGCGAGCGCGCTCGACCTGGCGTTCGACGCGACCGGACTCACGGCCGCCCAGGTGGCGCGCTTCCCGGCGCTGACGGGCTCCATCGCCCTGAAGCTCCCCGCCGGGACCGATCGGAGCGCCGTCGAGGCGCTCCTGACCGGCGAGCTGCTCGTCGCGCAGTACGGCGCCGACGCCTCTGCGCAGGCGATCACCGGGGTTCAGATCCCGGGCGTCGTCGACGACCTGTTCGCCGCGGACGCGGCCGACACGAAGCTCGGAGCGACCTGGAAGAAGGGCAAGCCGTCGCTCGCCCTGTGGGCACCGACGGCGCAGAAGGTCGACCTCCTGCTCTGGGCGGGCGATGTGGCCACGACAGCAGAGCCGCAGCGGGTCGCCATGACCCGCCAGGCGGACGGTTCCTGGACGGCCAAGGGCGCGAAGTCCTGGGTCGGCGCCGCCTACCGCTACGAGGTGACGGTGTACGCGCCGACCACCGACAAGGTCGAGGTCAACCAGGTCACCGACCCGTACTCGGTCGCGCTGACGACCAACTCGACGCACTCCGTGCTCGTGGACCTCGCGGACAAGGCCTACCGGCCCAAGACGTGGGAGAAGGCCAAGCAGCCCGTCGTCAAGCCGGTCGACCAGACCATCTACGAGCTGCACGTGCGTGACTTCTCCATCAACGACGCGACCGTCCCCGCGCCGCTGCGTGGCACGTACGGCGCGTTCGCGACGAACGGTTCCGGGCGCCTGCACCTGCGTGAGCTCGCCAAGGCGGGTCTGACCACGGTGCACCTGCTCCCGACGTTCGACATCGCCACCATCGAGGAGGACCGCGCGGCCCAGGCCGTGCCCGCGGGCGACCTGGCGTCGTTCGCACCGGATTCCGACCAGCAGCAGGCGGCGGTCGGCGCGGTCGCCGGCACCGACGGCTTCAACTGGGGCTACGACCCGCTGCACTTCTCCACCCCGGAGGGGTCCTACGCGGTCAACCCGAACGGCGGCGCCCGCGTGGCGGAGTTCCGCACGATGGTCGGCGCGCTGCACTCCGACGGCCTGCAGGTCGTGCTCGACCAGGTGTTCAACCACACCACAGCCAGCGGTCAGGACCCGAAGTCGGTGCTCGACCGCGTGGTGCCCGGGTACTACCAGCGCCTCAACGCGGCGGGCGCGGTCGAGACCTCGACGTGCTGCCAGAACGTGGCGACCGAGCACCAGATGGCCGAGAAGCTCATGGTCGACTCCGTCGTGCTGTGGGCCCGCGACTACAAGGTCGACGGGTTCCGGTTCGACCTCATGGGGCACCACTCGACCGACACGATGATGGCCGTGCGCTCGGCGCTCGACGCGCTGACCGTGCGTCACGACGGCGTCGACGGCAAGGCCGTCTACCTGTACGGCGAGGGTTGGGACTTCGGTGAGGTCGCCGCGAACCGGCTCTTCCAGCAGGCCAAGCAGGGTCAGCTCGGCGGCACCGGCATCGGGACCTTCAGCGACCGGCTGCGCGACGGCGTCCGGGGCGGCGGGCCCTTCGACGAGGACCCCCGCATCCAGGGCTTCGGCAGCGGTGGTTACACCGATCCGAACGGCGTGGTGGCCAACGGCACCGAGGCGGAGCAGCTCGCGCGGGTCCAGCACGACGGCGACCTCGTGCGCCTCGGGCTGGCCGGCAACCTGCGCGGCTTCGAGTTCCTGGCCAGCGACGGCACGGTCCGCACGGGCGCGCAGGTCGACTACAACGGGGTGGCGGCGGGGTATGCCGACTCCCCGGAGGAGGTCATCTCCTACGTCGACGCGCACGACAACGAGACGCTGTTCGACTCGCTGATGTACAAGCTGCCGGTGAACACGTCGATGGACGACCGGGTGCGCATGAACACCCTGTCGCTGGCGACCACCGCGCTGGCCCAGACGCCGTCGTTCTGGCACGCGGGCTCGGACCTGCTGCGGAGCAAGTCGCTCGACCGCAACAGCTACGACTCCGGCGACTGGTTCAACTCGCTGGACTTCACGGGTCAGGACAACGGCTTCGGCCGTGGCCTGCCGCCGACGGCGGACAACAAGGCCAAGTGGCCGATCCAGGGTCCGCTGCTGGCCGACCCGGCCCTCAAGCCGGCCCCGGCCGACATCGCGACGGCCGCGGCGCAGGCCGAGGACCTGCTGCGCCTGCGGTTCTCGACCCCGCTGTTCCGTCTCGGCAGCGCCGCGCTGATCG
This sequence comes from Pengzhenrongella phosphoraccumulans, assembly GCF_045689905.1. Taxonomy (NCBI): domain Bacteria; kingdom Bacillati; phylum Actinomycetota; class Actinomycetes; order Micrococcales; genus Pengzhenrongella; species Pengzhenrongella phosphoraccumulans. Next base: position 2,788,053 of record NZ_CP144210.1, read on the forward strand.
AGCAGAAGGTGACGTTCCCGGACAGCGGTCCGGACGCCGCCCCCGGCGTGATCGTCATGCGCGTCGACGACACGGTCGGCAAGGACGTCGACAAGTCGCTGGCCGGGATGCTCGTCGTGTTCAACGCGAGCGACGAGCCGGTCACCCAGCAGGTCGACGCCCTCGCAGGGCACGACCTGAGGCTCTCGCCGGTGCAGGCGCGCGGCGCAGACGCCGTCGTGCACGCCACGGCCTGGACCAAGGCGACCGGCGAGGTCACGGTGCCGCCGAGAACGGTCGCCGTCCTGACCGAGGCGCAGCCGATGCACCACCACGGTCACTGGTGGGACTGGCGCTGAGCACGGGCGGCTCGGTCAGCCCTTGACCGAGCCGCTCATCAGGCCGCCGATGAAGTAGCGGCCCAGCAGGATGTAGACGAGGAGGGTCGGGGCCGACGCCAGGAGGGCCCCGGCCATCGACACCCCGTAGTTCTGCAGCAGCGCCCCGTTGGCCAGGTTGTTCAGCGCGAGGGTCACGGGGCCGTTCTGGCTCGAGGAGAAGAACACGGCGAACAGGAAGTCGTTCCACGCCGAGGTGAACTGCCAGATCAGCACGACGACGAAGCTCGGTACCGAGATGGGCAGGACCACGGAGAAGTAGGTGCGGAGCATGCCCGCGCCGTCGACCCGGGCCGCCTCGATGAGCTCGTTCGGGACCGACATGTAGTAGTTGCGGAAGATCAGCGTGGTGATCGGGATGCCGTAGATCACGTGCAGCACGATCAGCGACGGGATGCCGCTCGGCAGCCCCGACCCGAGCACGAGCTGCAGGAGCGGGATCATCACGGCCTGGTACGGGATGAACATCCCGAACAGGATGAGCGTGAACACGAGGTCCGCCCCCGGGAACCGCCACCGGGAGAGCACGAAGCCGTTCATCGAGCCGAGGAACGACGAGATGAGCGCCGCCGGGACCACCATCTGCAGCGTGCGGAAGATCGCGGGGGACAGGGCCGTCCAGGCAGCCTGCCAGTTCTCGGTGGTCCAGCTCTGCGGCAGCGACCAGGCGCGGGCGGGCGAGGCGTCCCCGACCCCCTTGAAGCTCGTGACCACCAGGACGTACACCGGGATCAGCACGATGAGCAGGAAGAACAGCATCGCGAGGAACTTGAGCGTGCGGGCCACGCTGAAGCGGTTGCGGGACCGGGGACGGTGGTCCGCGGCGGCGTGCCCGAGCGGGGCGGCGAGGCCGTCGGTCGTGAGCGCGGTCATGATTTCTCCGCCCGGGCCGTGTGCACCAGGTAGGGCACGATGAGGATCGCCACGATGACCAGCAGGATCACGCCGACGGCGGCGGCGTCGGCGTAGTTGAACGCGGACTTGAAGACGTACATGTCGACCGCCGGCACCTTGGTCTGGTAGTTCGCGGGCTTCGAGATCGACATGATCAGGTCGAACGCCTTGAGCGACATGTGTCCGATGATCACGATCGCCGAGAGCGCGACGGGCGACAGCTGCGGGAAGAGCACGTACCGGTAGAGCTTCCACTCGCTCGCGCCGTCGATCCGGCCCGCCTCACGCAGCTCCTCGGGGATGCCCCGGAACCCGGCCAGGAACAGCGCCATCACGTACCCGGACAGCTGCCAGATCGCCGGGATCGCGATCGCGGCGATCCCGTAGTTGACGTTGTTCCACCAGTTGTTCTGCAGGAACGGCACGCCGAGGATCTGGAACAGGCGGTTGAGCCCACTGGCGTTCGCACCCTGGTTGGAGTTGAGCAACCAGCGCCACACGACCCCCGACGCGATGAACGACACGGCCATCGGGAAGAGGTAGACCGACCGGAAGATGCCCTCGCCGCGGCTGGGCCGGTCGAGGAGCCACGCCCACAGGAACCCCATCACCATCGTGCCGACGAGGAAGACCACGGTGTAGATCAGCAGGTTGCGCAGCGAGTGCTGGAAGGCGGGTGAGGCGAGCAGGGAACGGTAGTTCTCGAGCCCCACGAACTCGTGCGGCAGCCGCCCCGTCGCCTGGGCGGCCTTGTGGATGTCGGTCATCGACGTGTTGATGTTGATCGCGATCAACCCGTAGACGAACACGCCGATGATGATGAGGGACGGCGAGATGAGGAGCAGCGGTGGCCCCCACCTGCGGATCTGGCGCGGCACGGTGGTCCTCCGATCGGTACGAACTCGTGGCGCTGGGCGGACCGGGGTTGCCCGGCCCGCCCAGCGATCAGATCGAACCGTGCGCGCGCTAGGAGGCTGCCGCCGCGGCCAGCTCGGACTGGTACGTCGCGAGGTCGGACGCACCGGTGGTGAACTTGCTCGTCGCGTCGGAGATCGCGGTGAGGACCGTGATCGACGCCGCGGCGCCGTGGGCGAGCGAGGGCACGATCGTGTCCTGCGCGTACGCCTTGATGGCCGACTGCTGGTACTCGCTGAAGTCGGCGGGGTTCGCGTCGGTGCGGGCCGGGATGGAGCCCTTGGCCTTGTTGAACGCCGTCTGGCCCTCGAGCGAGCCGACCGTGTCGAGCCACGCCTTGGCGCCGTCCGGGTTCGGGGCGCCGACGGGAAGGGTGAACGAGTCGGCCAGGAAGCCGAACAGGTCGGCCGATCCGGGAACCGGGAAGTAGATGTAGTCCGTGCCCGCGACCTTGCTCTGCTCCTCGAACGCAGCCACGGCCCAGTCACCCATCACGTTGTAGGCGGCGCCGCCGTCGATCACGAGCTGGGTCGCCTCGGGCCAGTCGAGCCCGTCACGGTCGGTGTTGGTGTAGCTCATGAGCTTCTGGAAGTCCGTCAGAGCCTTGGTGACCTCGGCGCTCTTCCAGTCGGTGGTGCCGTCCCACAGCCCGATGTAGGCGTCCGGCCCGAGGTCGGACATGAGGACGGTCTCGAGCAGGTTGACCTGGGTCCAGGTCGTCGCGACCGAGAGCGCCGTCTTGCCCGTGGCCTTGATGGCGTCGAGTGCCGGGAACCACGCGTCGATGCTGTCGTAGGTCGCGGCCGGGTCGATGCCCGCGGCCGTGAGCACGGCCGGGTTCGCCCACACCATGTTGGAGCGGTGGATGTTGGACGGGATCGAGTAGATCTTGCCGTCGACCGTGAGCAGGTCCATCAGCGTCGGCGGGAAGACGTCGGTGAGGTTGTAGTCGGTGTACAGCTGGCTGACGTCCTCGAGCTGGCCGGCGTCGATGTAGTCCGTGAGCTCCTTGCCCGCGTGGGCCTGGAAGGTGTCCGGCGGGTCGTTGGCCTGGAGCCGGGACTGCAGGAGGTCCTTCGCCGCCGACCCGGCACCACCGGCGACCGCGCCGTTGACGAAGGTGTACTCCGGGTGCTGGGTCTCGAAGACGCCCACGAGGGCGTCGAGGCCGAGCTTCTCTGAGCCGGCCGCCCACCAGGTGAAGACCTCGACATCGCCGCCGCTCCCGGCGGAGCCCGAGCCGGAGCTCGTGCTGGTCGATTCATCGCCGCTGCTGCTGCACGCGGCCAGGCCTAGGGTGACCGCGGCAAGCGCGGCAACTGCTGCCATGCGTCGCATCGATACTCCTCAAGACGTCACTGTCTGAAGGTGTCGACGGCGCCGACACCCGTCGGTGCCGGAACCCTGCGCCCTGATGCGTGCTCAGGGCTCCGCTGCTCCATCCTCAGCACACAACGCCCGAATCGGCCATCGGGAGGGCGTCGGCGAGTCCAAAACGTGACCTTGCTGGTCAGGTGCTGCTGGTCGGGTCCTGCGGGTCAGGTCAGCGGAAGACGATCGTGCGGCGACCGTCGAGGAGCACCCGGTGCTCGGCGTGCCAGCGCACGGCCCGGGCCAGGGCCCGACGTTCGACGTCCTGGCCCAGCCGCATCAGGTCCTCGACGTGCCGCGTGTGGTCGACCCGCTCGACGTCCTGCTCGATGATCGGACCCTCGTCGAGCTCGGCCGTGACGTAGTGCGCGGTCGCGCCGATGAGCTTGACCCCGCGCTGGTGGGCCTGGGCGTAGGGCCGCGCGCCCTTGAAGCTGGGCAGGAACGAGTGGTGGATGTTGATCGCGCGCCCCGATAGCTCGCGGCACAGGTGGTCGGACAGGATCTGCATGTACCGACCGAGCACGACGAGCTCGACGTCGAGCTCGGCCACGAGGTCGAGCAGCTGCGCCTCGGCCTCGGCCCGGGTCGCGGGGGTGACGGGCACGTGGTGGAACGGGATGCCGTAGAACTCGGCCAGCTCGGCGAGCACGGTGTGGTTGGACACGACGGCGACGATCTCGATCGGCAGGCCCTCGGACCGCTGGCGGAACGCCAGGTCGTTGAGGCAGTGCGCGGCGGTCGAGCCCATCACCAGGGTGCGGATCGGGCGGCCGACGATGTCCAGCTTCCAGGTCATCTCGAACCGCTTGGCGAGCGCCAGCAGCGCCTGCGTGAGCTCGGCCCGGGTCGCGGCCGCCTCGACCTGGACGCGCATGAAGAACTGCCCGGACAGCGGATCGCCGAACTGCTGCGACTCGGTGATGTTGCCGTCGCGCTCGGCCAGCAGGCCAGCGACAGCGTGCACGATTCCCGGCCGATCGGGGCACGAGAGAATGAGGACCCAGTGGGTCAAATCGGACGATCTGGTGCTGTCGGCGTGGACAACAGGTTCCGAGGCGTGGGACACAAGAGTTCAGGGTAGTCGGGCCCGCCTGGGCTGAGGGACGATGGGCACATGAGCGCACCCGACGTCACCATCCAGGTCGTCACCGATGAGGAGGCCGGAGAGCTGTTGACGCTGCGCCGCGCCGCCTTCGTGAGTGAGGCGCAGATCTACGGCGACCCCAACATCCCGCCGCTCACGCAGACCCTGCACGAGCTCCGCGAGGACCTCGCGGCCGACGGCGTGATCACGCTGGGCGCCCGGGCCGGGCACCGCCTGGTCGGTTCGATCCGGGTCGTGATCGAGGAGAAGAAGGCGACGCTCGGTCGCCTCGCGGTCGCCCCCGACCTCCAGGGCAAGGGGATCGGCACGCAGCTGCTGCTCGCGATCCTGCCGCACCTGCCCGAGAACACCGAGGAGGTCTGGGTCTTCACCGGCCAGGACTCGGTGCAGAACCTCGCGATGTACGCCAAGCAGGGCTACGAGCACCAGTACGACCGCACCGCGGGCGACCTCACGTACGCCTACCTGCGCCGCATCCTGGGTGACGACGACGAGGCCGACGACGAGGCCGACGACGAGGCCGACGACGAGGCCGACGACGCCGCGCAGCCCGGCGCGACGACGCCGTCGGGCACGATCTGACAACCCGCGGAAGGTGTCGACGCGCCGGCGCGGACGATTGCTAGTCTGTGCGGTGTCGCAACTGGCGAGGGTGGGTCACCACCGGGGAGCGACGTAAGCAGCAGACTTCGGGTCGTACGCCTGGGCCTCGGGTCACCACACAGCCGTGTGCGTGCCCGGACCGAACCCGGGATCCCCACGACACTGCTCCAGGCGCGAGGACATCCATGAGCTCCGAGACCGAGAACGCCCTGAACCAGTCGTTGGCCGAGCTGGACCCCGAGATCGCCGCGGTGCTCGACAACGAGCTCACCCGCCAGCGCGACACGCTCGAGATGATCGCGAGCGAGAACTTCGTGCCGCGCGCCGTGCTGCAGGCCCAGGGCTCGGTGCTCACGAACAAGTACGCCGAGGGCTACCCCGGCAAGCGCTACTACGGCGGCTGCGAGTACGTCGACGTCGCGGAGACCCTCGCGATCGACCGCGCCAAGTCGCTGTTCGGTGCCGAGCACGCCAACGTCCAGCCGCACTCGGGAGCCACGGCGAACGCCGCCGTCCTGCACGCCCTGATCAACGCGGGCGACAAGATCCTCGGCCTGGAGCTCGCGCACGGCGGGCACCTGACGCACGGCATGAAGATCAACTTCTCCGGCAAGCTGTACAACGTCTCGGCCTACGGCGTCGACCCCGACACGTTCCTGGTGGACATGGACGTGGTCCGCGCGAAGGCGCTCGAGGCGCGTCCCGACGTGATCATCGCCGGCTGGTCGGCCTACCCCCGGCACCTCGACTTCGCGGCCTTCCGCTCGATCGCGGACGAGGTCGGCGCCAAGCTCTGGGTCGACATGGCGCACTTCGCCGGGCTCGTCGCGGCGGACCTGCACCCGAGCCCCGTCCCGTACTCCGACGTCGTGTCCTCGACCGTGCACAAGACCATCGGCGGACCCCGCTCGGGCTTCATCCTGTCCAAGGCCGAGTACGCCAAGAAGATCGACTCCGCGGTGTTCCCCGGCCAGCAGGGTGGCCCGCTCATGCACGTCATCGCGGCCAAGGCCGTGGCGTTCAAGATCGCGGCAGGCGCCGAGTTCAAGGCCCGCCAGCAGCGCACGATCGACGGCGCTCGGATCATCGCCGACCGGCTGTCCGCGCCCGACGTCGCCGCGGCGGGCGTCTCGGTGCTGACCGGCGGCACCGACGTCCACCTCGTGCTCGTCGACCTGCGGCACTCGGACCTCGACGGCCAGCAGGCCGAGGACCTCCTGCACTCGGCCGGCATCACGGTCAACCGCAACGCGGTCCCGTTCGACCCGCGCCCCCGAGAGTCACGTCCGGGCTGCGGATCGGCACGCCCGCGCTCGCCACCCGCGGGTTTGCCGACGCCGAGTTCGCCGAGGTCGGCGACATCATCGCCGCAGCGCTCGTGGCGGGCCAGGGTGCCGACATCGACGCGCTGCACGCGCGGGTCGCCAAGCTCACCGGTGCCTTCCCGCTGTACCCGGGCCTGGAGCAGTGACCGGCTCAGGCTCCAACCGGGCACAGGTGCTCGACGGCACCGCGACCGCGAAGACCATCAAGGCCGAGCTCGCCGAGCGGGTCGGCGCGCTCGCCGCGCGCGGCGTCGTGCCCGGTCTGGGGACCGTGCTCGTCGGCGAGGACCCCGGCAGCCAGGCCTACGTGCGCGGCAAGCACCGGGACTGCGCGGAGGTCGGGATCGCCTCGATCCGGGTCGACCTGCCCGCGACCGCGAGCCAGGACGAGATCGAGGCCGCGGTTGCGCGGCTGAACGCCGATCCGGCCTGCACGGGCTTCATCGTCCAGCTGCCGCTGCCGAAGGGCATCGACACCAACCGGGTGCTCGAGCTCGTCGACCCGGCCAAGGACGCCGACGGCCTGCACCCGACCAACCTCGGCCGGCTCGTGCTGCGGGTCAACGGGCCGATCGACTCGCCGCTGCCGTGCACGCCGCGGGGCATCCTCGAGCTCCTCGTGCGGCACGGCATCGCCCTCGCGGGGCTGGACGTCGTCGTCGTCGGTCGGGGGACGACCGTGGGGCGCACGATCGGCCTGCTGCTCACCCGGCGCGAGTTCAACGCCACCGTGACGCTGACCCACACCGGCACGCTGGACCTCGCCGAGCACACGCGGAACGCGGACGTGATCGTCGCGGCCGCCGGGGTGCCCGGGATCATCACGGCGGACCTCGTGAAGCCGGGAGCGATCGTGCTCGACGTCGGCGTCACCCGCCTCGTGGACGCCGACACGGGCAAGGTGCACCTCGCGGGCGACGTCGACGACGGCGTCGCGGAGGTGGCCGGCTGGCTCTCGCCCAACCCGGGCGGCGTCGGGCCGATGACCCGCGCGATGCTGCTCGCCAACGTCGTCGAGGCCGCGGAACGAGCCCTCACACCGCCCGTCTGACCACAGATCCCACCGCGCTCGACGATCCCCGGCCGGAAGGCGGAGCGCGGGGTGCGGTGGGGTGTGGCACGGGTTCGGTGGGGGCGTCGCACCCAGCGGTGCCCGGGTTCGGTGGTGCGTCAGGTCTGCGCTGCGGGTTCAGCGGCGGATGACGACGCCTCGGCGGTCGGTGAATTGCCAGCCGTGAGGTGTCCAGGTGATCTCGATGCCGTGGTCGTGGGTGTGGTCGTGGTGGTGCCAGCACAACAACACCCCCGTGGTCGCATCGGTGTCACCGTGGTCACGGAACCATTGAATGGAGTGGTGGCATTCACACATGCGCGGCGGCGCGGTGCAACCGGGGTATTGGCAGTGTTTGTCGCGAGCGATGATCGCCCGACGTAATTGGCCGGTGAAGGTGCGTTTGGATCGGCCGATATTGATGAGCTGCGAGTCCGGGCTGAACATGAACCGGCTGATCTCCGCATCGCACAACAGCCTGTCCAGCACGACGCGCGGCACCGGCTGCCCGTCCTCGAACACCGCCGGGCGAAGCACCTGTGGGACCAGCGGCACCGCGGGGTCGAGCAGCCCCTGCTCGTGCAGACCGCCGGGTGCCGGTGGCGGGAAAAGCAGCGCCGGGTCCACCCGGTCGCAGTCGGTCGGGTGCAGGGACGGGTCGAGCAGGTGGGTCACCCCGGCGCGGGTGGTCATCGCGATCAGGGTCGGGTAGTCCACCAGCACGCTGATGTGCGGGCGTACGGAGGAGCCTTTGCCGGTCAGGCCCTGGTCCAACGTGAGCCGGGCCAGGTCCGACAACGCCCCCGCGCGACGCTGCGACGCGGTGCGGTCATCCCCGGCCGCCGGCACGCCTTGCACGGCCTGCACGGCCTGCAACGCGACCAGCAGCCCTTGGCCGTGCTCGGTGGTCAGGAACCCCGACAGGTGGCACCCACCGGTGGTGGCGGACACGTCGAAGAACTCCCGCTCGGTCGCGCCGGTGTACCCGCGCTCGTCCGCCTCCGGGTCCGCAGCCGCCGCCCACCGGCGGGCCAGCATGCGCAACGTGTCCGCGCTGACCTGCGCGGCCTGGTCCAGCAGGAACCGTTCCCCCACCGGGGCGTCCGGGTCGGCCAACACCACCCGGCGCACATCGCTGGTCGCCGCGGCGGTGGTCAGGATCTCGGCCTGCTCCACACTGACCCGCCCCTCACCCCTGCTGACCACCGCCGCGGCAGTCAACGGCAGCTCGTCCCGAAGGGCGTGGGCCAGGCGAGTCATCCGCTTGGCCTTCGCATAGGTCAGGTGCGCCCGGCGCGCCAACCACGTCGGGAACGTGCGCGCCCCGCTCACGTTCCACGGCACCTCGCACTCCACCACGGGCAGCGCGCGGGTGGCGATGGCCTGCATCCGGTCCGACAGCTCAAACACCGTGTCGAACAGCTCCAACGCGCCCGCCCCGTCCAGGTCCCGCGGCGCCAGGGCAGCCAGCGCGTCGACCTGAGCCTCGATCACCGCCACCCGATCCGCCAACGACAACGACGCCAGCCGCGCGGACGAGTGCGGCGGCGTGGGTGTGGGTGGTTGCGACGACGGCCCCAGGCCGAGCGACGGCGTAGGTGTGGGCGTGGGCGGCTGGGCGGCCGGCGGGGCGGGTGTGGGCGGCTGCGCCGACGCACGCTCGTCCTCTTCAAAGGTCATCTCACACCCCCCGCCGCTGCTCGTCAGGAATACCCCTGCTGCCTCAGAACCGGTGAACCCTCACCATTTCCGATGCAACCCACACTAACCGGGGACACTGACATTCCCCGCGACGTCGTCGGGCACGGGATGTGGACAAAGAACAGCACACCGAAATCTGTGGAAAGGCATTCGCCGGGACCGCCTGGGGGTGGTTCATTGATCGTGCTGGATGGGGGTTGCCGGTATTGATGCTCGTGGCGACAAGGCCGCTCGCCGTGCTGTGATGCGGGTGCTTTCGAGGACCTCGATCCCGGGCGGACCGACGCGTTCGTCGCGATCGACCTCGCCTGTCCCGGTCGTCCTGGGGCTCCGCTGGCCGCCGCGAGGGGGTCGCGTGTGCTGCCTAGCAATTTGCGTGCTTTGTCGGGAATCTCATCATTCTTGACCGGCACGTCGTCAAGAATTCATCCGCTGCTTGCACGGATGGCGCTTGTGTCGGGTAGAAATCGAGTGCTCGAAAGTCTTGACGGCCAGGTGAGACGGGGGCCAAGTTGTTTCTTGGGGGCACCCCCGGCCAAAACAAGTCGCGACGCCACGAGCGTTGCGAACGGAGGATCGACAAATGCATGCAGTGACGAGTCGTCTGGCGCGAAGGTCGGGGGCCGTCACAGCAGCCGCTCTGACCGCCGTCGCGGTGAGCTTCGCGGGTGTTGGTCCGGCGTGGGGTGCGGTGTCCCCCACGAGCGAGGTGATCATCAATGAGGTCTACGGCGGCGGGGGCAACGCGGGTGCCCCGTTCGCGAACGACTTCATCGAGCTCTACAACACGGGCACGACGGCGGTCGACCTCGCTACGTACTCCGTGCAGTACGCCTCCGCCGCCGGCACGAACTGGAGCGGCCTGATCCCCCTGACGGGGTCGATCGCCGCCCACAGCTACTACCTCGTCCAGGGCGCTTCCGGCGGGGCCGTGGGGGCCGCGCTGCCCGCCGCGCAGGCCACCGGCAACGTGAACCTGAGCGGCACGAACGGCAACGTCGCGCTGGCCTCGGTCGCGACCAAGCTGGCGTGCGTCACCACGACGTGCGCCGCCGACGCCGCCGTCGTCGACCTGGTCGGCTTCGGCACAGGCCTGGCCTTCGCGGGCGCTGCCGCCCCGGCCCCGAGCAACACCACCTCGGTCTCGCGCACCGGCTTTGTGAACACCGCGAACAACGCGGCGGACTTCACCGCCGGTACCCCGACCCCGGCGGGCGACGCCGTCCCGCCGGTCGACCCGGGTCCGGCCACTCCGGCGACCATCGCCGAGATCCAGGGCACGGGGGCGGCGAGCCCGATCGTCGGCCAGCGCGTGGTCACCGAGGGGATCGTCACCGCGGCGTACCCCACGGGCGGCCTGCTGGGCTTCACCATCCAGACCCCCGGCACCGGCGGCGACACCGACGTCGCTAGCCGGACCGGGTCCGACGCCGTGTTCGTCTACCAGGCCGCCGGCGGCGCGCCGACCGCCGCGATCGGCGATCACCTCAGCGTCACCGGGACCGTCACGGAGTTCAACGGCCTCACCGAGCTCACGGTCGCCGACGCCAGCGGGTACACGCCGCTCCCCGCGGCCGCCGCTCCGGCCGTCCCGGTCGCCGCCTCCTGGCCGACGACGGACGCCGACCGCGAGAAGCTCGAGTCGATGCTCTTCGCGCCGACCGGCAGCTACACGGTCACCAACACCTACTCGACCAACCAGTACGGCGAGGTCGGGCTTGCGTTCGGCGACACGCCGTTGCTGCAGTCCACCGAGGTCGGCGCACCCGGCTCGGCCGAGGCCGTGGCCGCGCTCGCGAGCAACGCCGCCCGCGCCGTCGTGCTCGATGACGGCGCCTCGACGAACTACCTCAGCGCCGCGAACACCGCGCTCACGCCGCCGTACGTCTCCCTGACCGCACCGGTCCGGGTGGGGGCGCTGGCCGAGTTCAACAAGCCGGTCGTCGTCGGCTACAGCTTCAGCACCTGGCGGTTCAACCCGACCGCGCAGGTCACGTCCGCCACCCTCGACGCCGATCGCACGACGTTCAAGAACACCCGCACGACGGCGCCCGACGCCGCCGCGCTCGCCGGCGCCGACCTCACGGTCGCCTCGTTCAACGTGCTCAACTACTTCACGACCCTCGGGGTCGACGACGGCACCTGCACCTCCTACAAGGACCGCGCGGGCAACGGCATCACCACCAACTCCTGCACCAACCCGAAGGGGCCGCGCGGAGCCTGGGACGCCGCCAACCTGCAGCGCCAGCAGGACAAGATCGTCGCCGCGATCAACGCGACCGATGCCGACGTCACCGGCCTGATGGAGATCGAGAACTCCGCGTCCGTCGACGGCGTCGCCAGCACCGACGAGGCGCTCGCGACCTTGGTCGGCGCTCTCAACGCCGGGGCCGGCTCCACGAAGTGGGCCTACGTCCCGTCGTCGACCGATCTGCCGGACCCGGCCGGCCAGGACGTCATCACCAACGCGCTGATCTACCAGGTCGCCTCGGTCGCGCGCGTCGGCGACTCCCGCGCGCTGGGTGACGCCAGCGGCGTCGGGCAGCCGTTCGTCAATGCTCGCGAGCCGATCGGGCAGGCGTTCGCGCCGGTCACCGGCGGCGAGCCGTTCTTCGTCGCCGTCAACCACCTCAAGTCCAAGGGCTCGGCGGGCCCGCTGCCGGGCGACGCCGACACGGGTGACGGTCAGGGCGCCTCGAACGCCTCGCGCGTGGCCCAGGCGACCGCCCTGCGGGACTGGGTCCCCACCGTGCTCGCGTCCTACCCCGACCCGATCACCGACGTCGCCCTGCTGGGTGACTTCAACTCGTACACCCAGGAGGACCCGCTGCAGGTCCTGTACGCGGCCGGGTACACCGACGCCGGCAGCCGGTTCGCGGCGGGCAAGTACTCGTACAGCTTCTCGGGGCTGTCCGGCTCGCTGGACCACGTGCTCCTCAACGACGGCTTCCTCGCCCGGACCACTGGCGCGGACATCTGGAACATCAACTCGCCCGAGTCGATCGCCCTGGAGTACAGCCGCTACAACAACCACGGCACCCTGTTCTACGACTCGACGGCGTACCGCGCGTCCGACCACGACCCGGTCGTCGTCGGCATCAAGGCGAACGCCACGGTCCCGCTGAACCTGCTCAACATCAACGACTTCCACGGCCGGATCGACGCCAACACCGTGAAGTTCGCCGGGACGGTCGAGCAGTTGCGGGCCGCAGGCGGCGCGCACAACTCGCTCTTCCTGTCCGCCGGGGACAACATCGGCGCGACGCTCTACGCGTCGTCGTCCGCGCAGGACCAGCCGACGATCGACGTGCTCAACGCCCTCGGGCTCGCGAGCTCGGCGGTCGGCAACCACGAGTTCGACCAGGGCCTGACCGATCTCACCGACCGGGTCATCAACACCGCGACGCCGAACGCGAAATGGGACTACCTCGGCGCCAACGTGTACGCGAAGGGCACCACGAACCCGGTGCTCAAGGAGTACTCGCTCTCGGTGGTCGACGGCGTGACGGTCGGCGTCATCGGCGTGATCACGCGGGAGACTCCCACGCTCGTGACGCCCGCCGGCATCTCGACGTTGGACTTCGGTGACCCGGTCGACGCCGTCAACCGCGTGGCTGCTCAGCTCAGCGACGGCGACGCCACCAACGGCGAGGCCGACGTGCTGATCGCCGAGTACCACGAGGGTGCCGGAGCCGGCACCCCCGACGGCGCGACGCTCGAGCAGGAGATCGCCGCGGGCGGCGCGTTCGCCAAGATCGTCACCCAGACGTCTGCCACGGTCGACGCCATCTTCACCGGGCACACCCACAAGCAGTACGCGTGGGCCGCACCGGTTCCGGGGACCACCACCGGGGCCACCCGGCCGGTGCTCCAGACCGGCAGCTACGGCGAGTTCATCGGCCAGGTCGTCCTCACCGTCGACCAGGGCACCGGTGACGTCGTCGCGCACACCGAGGGCAACCTCAAGCGGACGACCGACGCCGACGCCACGCTCGTCGCGGCCTATCCGCGGGTCGCCGCGGTGAAGACCATCACGGACGCGGCGCTCGCGGCCGCGGCCATCACCGGCAACGTGCAGGTCGGCAAGGTGCTCGCGGACATCACGACCGCGTACACCCCGAACCCGGATCCCACCAAGCCGCCGATCCGCGACGACCGCGCGTCGGAGTCCACGCTCGGCAACCTGGTCGCGAACTCCCTGCGGTCCTCGCTCGCCGACCCCGTGCGGGGTGGCGCCGAGATCGGCGTCGTCAACCCCGGTGGTCTGCGGGCCGAGCTCCTCTACAGCCCCGACGGCGTCGTCACCTACGCCGAGGCGAACGCGGTGCTGCCGTTCCTCAACAACCTCTACACGACGAGCCTGACCGGCGCGCAGTTCAAGGTGCTGCTGGAGCAGCAGTGGCAGCGGGACGCGGCCGGCAACATCCCGTCGCGGCCGTACCTGCAGCTGGGGCTGTCAGACAACGTGTCGTACACCTACGACGCGACGTTGGCCGAGGGCAGCCGGATCACGAGCATCAGCGTGAACGGTGCGCCGATCGATGCGGCGGCGAGCTACCGGATCGGGACGTTCAGCTTCCTGACCTCGGGCGGCGACAACTTCCGGATCTTCACGCAGGGCACGAACACGAGGGACTCGGGTCTGGTCGACCGGGACGCGTGGACCGCCTACCTCACGGCCAATTCCCCCGCCAGCCCGGACTTCGCCCGCCACGCCGTGGCGGTCACCGGGATCCCGGCGTCGGTCGGCACGGGCGCACAGGTCACGCTGGGCGTGGCCAAGCTGGACCTCACCTCGCTCGGCAGCCCGGCGAACACCGGGCTCACGGCGACCTGGGAGGGGAGCGCCGCGGCGCCCACCACCCTGGCCGTGGCAGCGGGGGCGGCGAACGTCGTCGTCACCGTGCCCGACGACGTCGTCGGCAACGCGACGCTCGTCCTGGTCGCCTCCCCGTCGGGTACGACGGTGCGGGTGCCCATCACGGTGACCAAGACGCTCACGGCCACCACCACGACGCTCAGCCTGTCGAAGACCTCGGTCCGGTACGGCTCGGCGGTCCAGGCCAAGGCAACGGTGACCGGCGCGACGACCGGCTCGGTCACCTTCAGCTGGGGCACCGGGAGCATGACGGTCCCCCTGGTCAAGGGCGTGGCCACGGCCAAGCTGCCGAAGGATCTGGTCGCCGGGACGTACGCGGTGACCGCGACCTTCGTCGGTGATGCCGAGACGGCACCCAGCACCTCCGCGAGCGTGACGCTGACGGTCACGGGACGCACGTCCGACGTGCACGCGACCCTCGTGCCCACGACCGTGCGCGAGGGGATGCCGGCCGTGGTGTTCGCCTCGGTCCGGTCCGCCGACCGGGCCACCACCGGTCAGGTCACGGTCACGGTCGACGGCACGTTGATCGCGACGCAGGACCTGCGGTGGGGCAGCGCCGTGGTGGTCCTGCCGTCCGACCTGGCGGTGGGTTCGCACCGGGTGACCGTGAGCTACCTCGGGAACCCGACGACGGCGCCGTCGTCCGATACCGAGAAGCTCACGGTGAAGCGGTGGGGGCGCCACTAGGCGCTGACCGCTAGGAGCAGTGCCAGGCCCGGCACCCGGGGCAGCGACCCGGGTGCCGGGCCTGGTGCGTCCGGTAGGGGAGGATGTGCGGGTGCTGACCATCGCTACCGCCAATGTCAACGGGATTCGCGCTGCATTCAAGCGGGGGATGGGCGGGTGGCTCGACAATCGCAAGCCCGACGTGGTGCTGCTGCAGGAAGTTCGCGCGCCCGACGAGATTCTTCGGGATTTTCTGCCCACCGGTTGGGACGTTGCGAGTCATCCCTCGGAATTCAAGGGTCGGGCCGGGGTGGGAATTGCCTCGCGGCTGCCGATGAGAGCGGTCCGGATCGGCCTCGGGCAGGGAATTGCCACCAATACCGGGCGCTGGGTCGAGGCGGATCTCGACCTGCCCGACGGCGGCCTGCTCACCGTCGTGTCGACGTACCTGCACTCGGGCACCGCCGGTACCCCGTCGATGGACGACAAGTACGCGTTCCTCGACCTGGCCACCGCGCGTCTGGCGGAGCTGTCCGCCGCCGGCGGGTACACGGTCGTCGGGGGAGACCTGAACATCGCGCACCACAACGTCGACATCAAGAACTGGAAGGGCAATCTCAAGGCGGCGGGGTTCCTGCCCGAGGAGCGCGCCTACCTCGACCGGTGGCTCGGCGAGCTCGGCTGGCGCGACCTCGGGCGTGAGCTCGGCGGCGAGGGCCCCGGCCCGTACACGTGGTGGTCCTGGCGCGGCAAGGCCTTCGACAACGACGCCGGCTGGCGCATCGACTACCAGCTCGCGACCCCCGCGCTCGCGGACCTGGCGCGGACGGCGGAGGTCGAGCGGGCGGACGCCTACGACCAGCGCTGGAGCGACCACGCGCCCGTCGTCGTGACGTACGACCTGTAGCCCACCTCAGTACCGGATCGCGTCGATCACCTTGACGCGGACCGCGACGATCGCGGGGATCAGCCCGGCGAGCGCCCCGACCGCCGTCGCGCACGCCATCCCGACCAGGGCCGCGGACAGCGGGAACGGCGGGGTGTCCTGGAGGGCGACGCCGAAGATCTGCTCGATCGGGATGTTCTTGATGATGACGATGGCGCCCATCACACCGACCACGCCGGCGAGCACGGTCGCGACGACCGACTCCATCAGCACGCCGAAGAACACCCGGCCCGACGTCGCCCCGAAGCTGCGCCGGATCCCGATCTCACGGATGCGGTAGCGCACGGTCACGAGCGCGATGTTGACCAGGCCGAGACCGCCGAGCAGGAGCGCGACGCCGCCGATGCCCGTGATGACCCAGCGCGCCCCGCCCTCGAGCGCGTTGAACCCGCCGCCCTGCTGGTAGATGTCGGCCTGGGTCCCGGGCAGGGCCGCCCGCAGGTCGCGCTGCACGAGCGAGGTGAGCTCCTTGGCCATCTCGGGCGGGACCCACAGGCTCAGGCTCGGCACGGCCGGCCCGTACATCGGGTCGGGGCTGGCCCAGCGGCTGAACTGGTCGTAGAGCAGGAAGGTCGAGGGGGTCTCGCCCTCCCACTGGTTGGCGACCACCCCGATGATCGTCGTGAGCACCGGCGTCGTGCCGCCGAGCATGATCGTGGGATGCCCGCGCAGGTCGCTCACGCCGAGCTGGGCGAGGAACGCCTCGTTGACCACCAGGGCCGGGGCGAATCGGTCGGCGTCGGCCGCGGTGAACCAGGTGCCCTGGATCGGCTGCACGCGGCGCATGACGCCGTAGTCGACGTCGACCGCCTGGGCCTGGACACCCATTGCCCCGGTCGGGAAGCGGAAGGTCAGCTGGGTGCCGAGCTCGCGGCTCGCGTACTCGATCCCGTACCGGTCGACGACCTTGGCGAACTCGGCGTCGTACTGCGCGCCGGAGGGGGCGACCGAGCCCATCGGGTAGGCCGAGACCATCAGGGTGGTCTCGCGGCCGGAGCTGCGTTCGGTCTGCTCCTTGACGACCTGGTTCATCATCTGCGCGGCGGCCGTGATGCCGGTGATCGCGCAGACGGCGACCGCGACCCCGATGAGCGCGAGCAGCACGCGCAGGCGGTGGATCCGCAGCTCGTCCCAGGCCTCGACGACGGCGCCCACGAGGCCGGTCATGCGTCGGCCTGCTCGGCGTGGCGTGGCGCCGCGGGCGTGGAGACCGGCAGGTCACCGAGCCACTCGGTGACCTGGCCCGGCGCGTTGAGCACGATCGGCAGGAGCACGCCGTCGGCGAGCCGGTAGTGGCGCTGGGCCCGCGCGGCCACCGCGAGGTCGTGCGTGATGGCGATCAGGGCGGCGCCGGACTCCGACGCGATCTCGTCGAGCAGCGTCATCACCTCGCCGCCGGTCTCGACGTCGAGCGCGCCCGTCGGCTCGTCCGCGAGGATGACCCGGGGCCGGCGGACCAGGGCCCGCGCGATCGCCACGCGCTGCTGCTCACCGCCCGAGAGCTTGTCGGGCATCGTCTCGAGCCGGTCGCCCAGCCCGACCCGGTCGAGCATCTCGGCGGCCAACGTGAATCGCCGCCAGAACGACCGGCCGCGCGCGTACATGAGCGGCGCGGCGACGTTCTCGAGCGCGGTGCGCCCGGTGAGCAGGTTGAACTGCTGGAAGACGAAGCCGAAGTCGTCCCCGCGGCGGCGCGCGCGGGTCCGCCCGGACAGGCGCCCGATGGGCGTGCCGTCGAGCACGTACTCGCCCGACGTCGGGGAGTCGAGCAGGCCGAGGATGTTCAGCAGCGTGGACTTGCCGGTCCCGGAGCGCCCGATGACGGCGACGTGCTCGCCCGCGTCCACGGAGAGGGTCACGCCCTTGAGGATCGACAGGATCCGGTCGTCGGGCAGCCGGACCGAGCGCGTGACGTCGGTCAGCTCGAGGAGCGCCATCAGCCGCCGAACCCCGACATCATGACTCCGCCCTGGTTGCTCTGGTCGGGGTTGACGACGTCGCCGATCGGGATGAACTGCAGCACCTGGTCGCCCTCGACGAGGCCCGAGGTGATCTGCACGATCTCGCCGTCCGTCAGGCCGAGCCCGACCGAGCGCTTCTCCTGCGTGCCGTCCGCCGCCACGACCCAGACGTTGCCGGTCTGGACCGAGCCCTGCACGGAGGTCACCGGGACGACGAGCGCGCCATCGGCGACCCCGTTGGTGATCGCGAGGTCGGCGCCCAGCCCCGCGAACGCGGTGACCCCGGCCGGCACGGCGCACGTGACCACGCCGGACGCGGTCGCGACGGGTGCCCCGGTGGACGGGTCCACGGCGCCCGGGGTCGTGGTCTCTCCCTGCGGCGCGGCGCCCACCCGCAGGCCGGTGCAGGTGAAGGGTGCGGGGCCGCCCTTGAGGGTGACCTCGGCCTCGGTCGGTGCGGCGAGCAGGCGGTACTGCTGGTCGGGGGTGAGTGTGCCGGTCACGGACAGCGTGCCCGGGGCCACCGAGCCGACGGCGTCGCCGACCGAGACGAGCTGGTCCTTCAGCGCCGTCAGCGTCAGGGTGCCCGCCGCGGGCGCCGTGACCGTCGCCCGGGTGACCTTCGGCTTGTTCTCGCGGGTGGTCTGCTCACCGGTGTCGGCGTTGGTCGTGACCGTCGGCGCGACCGGGGTCTCGAGCGAGACCACCAGGATCGGCGTGCCGACGTCGACGTGCTGCCCGTTGGTGGCCACGAGCGAGGTCACGGTGCCGGCCATCGTGGCGCGGGCCCCGACGGCGGCGTCCGCGACCACCGAGCCCTGCACGGTCACGGTGTTGGTGATCGAGCCCGTCGTCACCGGGACGGCCGGCTCGACGATCTCCGCGGACGGCTGGGCCGACCCGTCCGCACCCGTGAGCGCGGTGCCCGCGAACGCGATCTTCACGAGTGCGACGGCGATGATCGCCCAGAGGAGGATCCTCAGGGCAGGGAAGATGATCCTGCGTGTCACGCCCACCGTGCGACTCCCTCGCCCACGTAGCACGGAGGCACGCGGAACGGCGCTCCGCTGCCGTGCTCGGCAAGGTACTACGAGTTCGGGCTGTCGCGTGCGGGGCTCACCGCGTCCGGGATGCGGCTCCCGCGGCGCGCGCGACGAGGAACGCGGGCGCGGTGAACCCGCGCTCGGCGAACGCGCGCGCGACGGCCTCGGCGACCGCCTCGGCCCGATCCGCCTCGACGAGCGCGATGGCCGACCCGCCGAAGCCCCCGCCGGTCATGCGCGCCCCGAGCGCGCCGGCGGTCCGGGCCGCCTCGACGACGAGGTCCAGCTCGTCGCAGCTCACCTCGTAGTCGTCGCGCAGCGAGGCGTGCGAGGCGTCGAGCACGGGCCCGATGTCGCGCGCGCGACCTGCGTCGAGCAGGGCGACGAGCTCGGT
This sequence comes from Pengzhenrongella phosphoraccumulans, assembly GCF_045689905.1. NCBI lineage: Bacteria > Bacillati > Actinomycetota > Actinomycetes > Micrococcales > Pengzhenrongella > Pengzhenrongella phosphoraccumulans. Next base: position 2,807,290 of record NZ_CP144210.1, read on the forward strand.
CACCCGCGCGATCTCGGTCACGACGTGGCACACCCGGCGCCGGGCGACCTCGGCCGGCACGACGCCGTCCGTCAGTCGACCCAGCGCGTCCGCGAGGCCGACCGGGTCGATCTCGCGCAGCGTGGTGATCCCGAGCTGGGCCGCGGCGGCGTCGCACGCGGCGCGGCGCGCGGCGTACTGGCCGTCGGAGAGCTGGTGCTCGGCGCGCGTGTCGACGACGAGCAGCGCGAGCCCCTCGTCCTCGAGGTCGAACGGCACGTGCCGCACCGACCCGTCGAGGCAGTCGAGCAGCAGCGCGTGCCCCGCCGTGGCGCGCAGGGACGAGGACTGGTCCATGCCGCCCGTGGGCGCGCCGGCGACCTCGTTCTCGGCGCGGATGCAGGCCGCGGCCAGGCGCGCGCGGCCGTCGTCGTCGGCCCCGAGGCCGAGGGCGAAGGCGTCGTCGAGCGCGACGGCGACCGCGCACTCCAGCGCGGCCGACGACGACAGCCCGGCGCCGTACGGCACGCACGAGTCCACGACGGCGTCGAAGCCGCCGACCGCGTGGCCGTCGCGCGCCAGCGCCCACGCGACCCCGGCGGCGTAGGCCGGCCAGCCGGACACGTTGCCCGGGGCGACCTCGACGAGCGCGGCCGTCCACAGCCCGGCCGCGGCCTCCTGCGCCGAGGCGAGGTTGACGACCGCGCCGCTGAGCGTCGAGCCGGTGCTGCGCAGCGCGACGTACGTGCGGTGCGGCAGGTTGATCGGCAGGCACAGGCCGCCGTTGTAGTCGGTGTGCTCACCGATGAGGTTGACGCGCCCGGGGGCCGACCAGACGCCGTCGGGCTCGGCGCCGAAGCGCGCGCGGAAGGCCGCGGTGGCGCGGTCGGCGCCGTCGGCCGGTGCCCAGGCTGTGATCCACTGCGGTGCGGCGGCCTGCGGTGCGGTTGCCTCGGGCGCAGTCACTTGGCGACCTCCTGCAGGCGGGTGGCGATCCGCTCGGGCGTGGTGTCGCTGATCCACGCGGCCATGCCGGACTCGACGCCGGCGAGGTACTTGAGCTTGTTCGGCGCGCGCAGCACCGAGAAGACCTCGAGGTGCAGGCGAGACAGCTCGCGGCCCTCGCGGACGGGGGCCTGGTGCCAGCCGGCGATGTACGGCAGCGGGATCGCCTCACCGTCGGGCCCGACGAAGAACAGGTCCAGCAGGCGCAGCAGCTCGAGGTAGGCGGTGGCGAGGTCGGTGCGCTCGGCGTCGGTCAGGGCCGGCAGGTCGGGCACGTCGCGGCGCGGGGCGAGGTGCACCTCGACGGGCCAGCGCGCGGCGAACGGCACATAGGCGACCCAGTGCTCGGTCTCGAGCACGATCCGCTTGCCGGAGCGCAGCTCGGCGTCCAGGATGTCGCGGCCGAGCAGGCGGCCGGTGCGCGCGTGGTGGTCGCGCGCCTGGGTCAGCATCGCCAGCGTGCGCGGCGTGAGGTACGGGAACGCGTAGATCTGGCCGTGCGGGTGGTGCAGCGTGACGCCGATCTCCTTGCCGCGGTTCTCGAAGCAGAACACCTGCTCGATGCCCGGGCGCGCACCGAGCTCGGCGGTGCGGTCGGCCCAGGCCTCGATGATCGTGCGCATGCGCTGCGGGGTGACCGAGGCGAGCGACGCGGTCGAGTCGGCGCTGAAGCAGATGACCTCGCAGCGCCCGTTCGCCGGGCGCACCGGGAACAGGGGCTCGCCGTCGCCGAGCGCGACCTCGTCGACGGAGCCGGGGACGGTGAGCAGGGACGGGAAGCGGTTCTCGAACACGACGACGTCGTAGTCCTCGGCCGGGATCTCGCCGTCGGAGTACGCCGCCCCGGGCTTGGCCGGCGCGAGCGGGTTGGAGTCCGCGGGCGGCAGGAACGTGCGGTTCATGCGGCTGGCGGCCATCGGGATCCAGTCGCCGGTGAGCGCGTCGCGGCGCAGCTCCGGGCTCTCGATCGGCAGCGCGACGCCGTCGTCGCCGACGATCGGCGCGAACCGGTCCGGTAGCGGGCGCGGGTCGTCGAGCCGGCGGGTGGCGGCACCGGAGACGTAGGGCTCCGAGTCGTCGAAGTAGATCAGCTCGCGGCCGTCGGCCAGGGTGGTCGACGTGCGTCGGACGGCTGCGGTGCTCACGGTGCTCCTCGTTCGGGCGTGGGTGCGGTGCGGGTGGTGGGGGTGGTGGTGCGGGTGGATGCGGTGTGGTGGTGGGGGGCGATCAACAGCTGTCCGACGGCGGCCTGCGCGGTCCGGCGGGCGGCGTCGGGCAGGCCACCGTCGGTGATCAGGACGTCCACGGCCTCGAGCGCGACGATCCGCGCGAGGCCGACGACGCCCCACTTGCTGTGGTCGGCGAGCACGACGACGTCGCGCGCGCAGGCGATGAGGGCGCGGTCGGTCTGCGCCTCGAGCAGGTTGGGCGTGGTCAGGCCGTCCGGGCCCAGGCCGTGCACGCCGAGGAACGCGCGGTCGACCCGGAGCTGGCCCAGGGAGGCGTCCGCGACGGGGCCGACCAGTGCGTCCGACGGCGTGCGCACGCCGCCGGTGAGCACGACGTCGAGACCGAGGTCGCCGTCCCGCCGCGAGGCGGCATGCAGCGTGTCGGCCACCGGCAGGGAGTTGGTCACGACGGTGAGCGGACGCAGGGTCGGGTCGGCGGCGATGAGCTCGGCGAGCAGGTGCGCGGTGCTGCCGGCGGACAGGGCGATCGAGGAGCCGGGGGTGATCCAGGCGAGGGCGGCGCGAGCGATCGCGGCCTTCTCGTCGGCGGCGAGCGAGCGTTTGACCGCGAAATCGGGCTCGTGCGCGGTGTGGTGCGCGTCCACGGCCCCACCGTGCACGCGGTGCACGAGTCCCTGGCGCTCGAGCTCCGCGATGTCGCGCCGGACCGTCATGTCGGACACCTCGAGCGACGCGACCAGATCCGTGACCCGGACGGCGCCGTGCGCGCGCACCCCGGCCAGGATCGCTTCTTGACGCTGCAGCGCGAGCATGCAAACAGTATCCACCAAAACTCAACAAAAACCAACACGCCTGCTGACCTGCGCAGCCGTTTCTCGCTCGCGTGCGGGGTGAGTTCGCCGGTTCGGCGCGAGTTCGCTGCTCCAGACCGGCGAACTCAGCCCGAACCAGCGAACTCACCGGTTGTCGAACCCCCTAACCAGCGAACTCACCGGTTGTCGAACGCCCGAACCAGCGAACTCACCGGATGTTCTGGGTCAGCGGGTGACCGGAGACAGACCCAGGGGGCGGCCGGCCAGGCCGCGCGTGCGGGCCGCCAGTGTGCGGGCGACGCCGCGCAACGCGATCGCGGCGGGGGAGTCCGGCGCGGTCAGCACGACGGGGGTGCCGGCGTCGCCGGCCTCGCGCAGGTTGACGTCCAGCGGCACCTGGGCGAGCAGGGGCACGTCGCCGCCGGTGATCTTGGTGAGGTTCGCCGCGACGGTCGCGCCGCCGCCCGCACCGAACAGCTCGAGCCGCGTGCCGTCCGGCTGCTCGAGCCACGACATGTTCTCGATGACGCCGACCACGTGCTGGCGGGTCTGCAGCGCGACCGACCCGGCGCGCTCGGCCACCTCGGCCGCCGCGACCTGCGGCGTGGTGACGATGACGAGCTCGGCGGTGGGCAGCAGCTGGCCGACGGAGATCGCGATGTCACCCGTGCCGGGCGGCAGGTCGAGCAGGAGCACGTCCAGGTCGCCCCAGAACACGTCGGTGAGGAACTGCTGCAGCGCGCGGTGCAGCATCGGCCCGCGCCACACGACCGGCTGCCCGGCCGGCACGAACATGCCGATCGAGATGACCTTGATGTCGTGCGACACGGGCGGCAGCAGCATGTCGTCCACGCGGGTCGGCGGGAGCTCGACGCCCAGCATCCGCGGCAGCGAGAAGCCGTACACGTCGGCGTCGAGCACGCCGACGCGCAGGCCGTCCGCGGCCATCGCCGCGGCGAGGTTCGCGGTGACGGTCGACTTGCCGACCCCGCCCTTGCCGGACGCGATCGCGTAGATCTTGGTGAGGTTCCCGGGCTTGGTGAACGGGATCTCCGGCTCGGCGACGCCGCCGCGCAGCATCGAGCGCAGCTCGGCGCGCTGCTCGGCGTTCATGACGCCCATCTCGACGCGCACGGCCGAGACGCCGTCGAGCACGGTGACCGCCGCGGTGATGTCGCGCGTGAGGGTGTCCTTGAGCGGGCAGCCCTGCGTGGTCAGGTCCAGGCCCACGGTCACGAGCGTCCCGCCGGCACCATCGGGGCCGACGTCGACCGACCGGACCATGCCGAGCTCGGTGATCGGTTTGCGGATCTCGGGGTCCTGGACCGTGGTGAGTGCCGCACGCACGGCGGCGGTCAGGGCGGTGGGATCGACGGCTGTTGGCATGGGCCCATCGTAGATGGCGTCGCCTGACGGGCCCGAGGAGCAGCGCCCCAGGGGGTCAGGCAGGGTCAGGCAGGGTCAGGCCGGGGTGCTCTTCTTCGGGTGGCGCTCTTCGGACGCCTTGCTGTCGCGGGACTCGCGCGACCGTGAACCACGCCGGTCGCGGTGCTCCTTGTCCGAGCCGCGGTCCGCGGCGGCCAGCTCCTCGAGCAGGTTGCGGATCTCGGAGCGGACGAAGTCGCGGGTCGCGACGTCGCCGATCGCGATGCGCAGCGCCGCCATCTCGCGGGCCACGTACTCGGTGTCGGCGAGGTTGCGCTCGGCGCTCTGCCGGTCCTGCTCGGCGGCGACCCGGTCGCGGTCGGTCTGGCGGTTCTGCGCAAGCAGGATCAGGGGGGCGGAGTAGGACGCCTGCAGCGAGAGCATGAGCGTGAGCAGGGTGAAGCCGAAGATCCGGGAGTCGAAGCGCAGGCTCTCCGGACCGAACGAGTTCCAGCTCAGCCACGCGACGCAGAACGCGGTCATGTACACGAGGAACTGCGGCGTGCCCATGAACCGGGCGATCCCCTCGGCGATCTTGCCGAACGTGTCCCGCTCCACCTGGATCCGGGGGATCAGGGACCGTCGGGTCTCCTTCGGGGTGTCGAGGCGCTCAGCCATGCTGCGCTCCACCGGCCGACTGCGCTCCAGTGACAGGCACCGTGCCCTGCCCGACGGCGGCGTCGTCCTCGTCGTCCGCCTCGCGCCAGTCCTCCGGGAGCAGGTGGTCCAGGACGTCGTCGATGCTGACCGCGCCGAGCAGCCGTCGCTCGGCGTCCACGACGGGCAGCGCGAGCAGGTTGTACGTCGCGAGCAGACGGCTGACCTGCAGCAGCGGCGCGTCGGCGGTCACGACGTCGATGTCGGACTCGACGAGCCCGCCGATCGCCTCGTGCGGCGGCTCGCGGAGCATGCGCTGCAGGTGCACGACGCCGAGGAAGCGCCCGGTCGGGGTCTCCGCCGGGGGACGGGTCACGAACACCATCGAGGCGAGCGCCGGGGTCAGGTCTTGCCGGCGCACGTGCGCGAGCGCCGCCGCGACGGAGGTCTCGGGCGGCAGCACCACGGGCTCGGTGGTCATCAGCCCGCCGGCGGTGTTCTCCTCGTACGCGAGCAGGCGGCGCACGTCGCGGGCGTCCTCGGGCTCCATCAGGGCGAGCAGCTCGGCGGCCTGCGCCATCGGCAGCTCGCCGAGCAGGTCGGCCGCGTCGTCGGGCTGCATGGCCTCGAGCACGTCGGCCGCGCGGCCCCGCTCGAGGTTCGAGAGGATCTCGACCTGCTCGTCCTCGGGGAGCTCCTCGAGGACGTCGGCGAGCCGTTCGTCGTCGAGCGCGGTGGCCACCTCGAGGCGGCGCACCGTGCCCAGGTCACGCAGGGCGTCGGCGAGGTCCGCGGGCTTGAGGTCGAGGTAGGCGGCGAGCAGGAGCGCGGCGCCCTGCGTGCCGACGCCGTGCCCGAGGCCCTTGACCTCGCCGACGTCGACGACGAGGGTCCCGCCGCGGCGGCGCAGCAGCCCGCCCTTGCCGGCGCCGTGCCGGCGCACGAACAGCTGCGTGACGAGCCAGTCGCCCGTGCGCTGCTGCTCCATCGCCAGGTCCTCGATCGACGCGCTGCCGGTGCCGTCGACGAACTCCACCGTGCGGTCCAGGAGCTCGCTGACGGCCAGCGTCTCGAGCGAGCGCTGCTGGAACCGGCGCATGTTGAGCAGCCCGGTCGTGATGACCTGGCCGGCGTCGATGCTGGTCACGCGCGTGAGGGGAAGGAAGATCCGCCGTCGGCCAGGGATCTCCACGACGAGTCCGACCGCGCGCGGCGGGCCCTTGGGGCGCAGGAGCAGCACGACGTCACGCACCCGCCCGACCTGGTCCCCGAGCGGGTCGAAGACAGTGGTCCCGGCTAGGCGCGCGACGAAGACACGGGTCCCTGCGCTGCTCACGCGGTCAGCCTAATGCCGCTTGCGCCATTCGATGGGGACGCCTGGCGATCGGGACCCGGTGTGGGAGAGGATCGGGGCATGTCGTTCACAGGCAGGTCCCGTGTTCCCGGTGTCCCGACGCTCCCGAAGGGTGAGCAGGTCGCCACGTACGTCGCCTATCTCGAGGCGCAGCGCGCCGTCGATCACCTCGCCGACAAGCAGTTCCCGGTGAAGCTCGTCACGATCGTCGGCACGGACCTGCGCATGGTCGAGCGGGTGACCGGCCGGCTGTCCTACCCCCGGGTCGCGATGGCCGGGGCGGCCTCGGGCGCGTGGTTCGGGTTGTTCGTGGGGCTGCTGCTGCTGATGTTCTCGACGTCGACGACGCAGACCTTCCCGCTCCTGGCCGCCATCCTCATCGGCGCCGCGTTCGGCATGCTGTTCTCGGTGATCACGTACTCGTTCACGGCCGGCAAGCGCGACTTCACCTCGCAGAGCCAGATCGTCGCCGGGTCGTACTCGGTGCTGTGCGCCGCCGAGCAGGCGCACAAGGCGCGTGCGCTGCTGCAGGAGCTCGGCGGGGTGGTCTCCGGCTGGCCGGGCGCCACGCCGACGCGCGGCCCGGCCGCGACGTCGCCGTCGGACCCGAGCGCGTACCCGGTGCGCCCGCCGACGGAGCAGACCCCGCCGTCGGGCGCGCCGACGACCCCGCCGGTGGCGCCGAACCCCACCGAGCCGCCGACGCAGCCCCCGGCCCCGCCGCTGTCCTGACCCCCCGGTAGTACAAGGGGTCGGGTGCCGGGCTAGTCGGTCAGGAGGGTGGCCATCCAGGCCTCGACGGCCTCCGGGCGGCGCGGGAGCGCTGCCGAGAGGTTCTCGTTGCCGTCCACGGTCACGAGCACGTCGTCCTCGATCCGGACCCCAATCCCGCGGTACTCGGCGGGCACGGTGAGGTCGTCGCTCTTGAAGTACAGGCCGGGCTCGATCGTGAACACCATGCCCGGGGTGAGGACCCCGTCGAGGTACATCGAGGCCCGCGCCTGCGCGCAGTCGTGCACGTCGAGGCCGAGGTGGTGGCTCGTGCCGTGCACCATCCACCGGCGGTGGAACTGGCCTTCCGGGTCGAGCGACTCCTCGACGGTGCCGGGCAGCAGCCCCCACTCGCCGAGCCGCGCGGCGATGACCTGCATCGCGGCGGTGTGCACGTCGCGGAACTTCGCCCCGGGCACGGCGACGGCGAACGCGGCGTCGGCCGCGTCGAGCACCGCGGTGTAGATGCGCCGCTGGACGTCCGTGAACGTCCCGTCGATCGGCAGGGTGCGCGTGACGTCGGCGGTGTACAGCGAGTCGACCTCGAGGCCGGCATCCACCAGCACGAGCTCGCCCGGGCGCACGGCGCCGTCGTTCTGGGTCCAGTGCAGGGTCGTGGCGTGCTCGCCCGCGGCCGCGATCGTGTCGTAGCCGACGGCGTTGCCGCGCAGCCGCGCGTGCGCGCCGAACGTGCCCTCGATGACGCGCTCACCGCGCTCGTGCTCGACGGCGATCGGCAGGTCGCGCACGATCTTGGCGAACCCGTCGATCGTCTCGTCCACCGCGAGGCGCATCTGGTCGATCTCGTACGCGTCCTTGATCAGGCGCAGCTCGGAGAGCGCCTCGGCGAGGAGCTCATCGCGCTCGCCGGCGTCCTCGACGGCCCGGATCTCCTCCACGACGGACTCGACCGCGTCGTCCACGCCGGGCACCACGAGCAGGTGCACGCCGCCGGTGCCGACGTCCTTGCCCAGCGCGTCGCGCAGGTCGTCCAGGTGCGCGGTGGCCACCCCGGTCAGGGAGGCGATGTCGGTGAGCGTGGGACGCGCGCCGACCCAGAACTCGCCGTACCGCGAGTCGGAGTAGAACTCCTCGGTCTCGCGGCCAGCGAGCGGGCGGAAGTACAGCACGGCGTGGTGGCCGCTGCCGTCGTCGCCGGCGCCGTCGGCGACCGGGTGCAGCACCAGGACGGCGTCGGGCTCCTGCTCGCCGCCCAGACCGGTGAGGTGGGCGAACGAGGAGTGCGGCCGGAACGGGTAGTCGCAGTCGTTGCTGCGGACCTTGTACCCGCCGGCGGGCACCACGAGGCGCTCCCCGGGGAAGAGCGCGGAGATGCGGGCGCGCCGGTCCGCGGTGAAGGCCGCCGCCGGGCCCGCGGTCAGCGCGAGGTCGACGTGCGGTCCCCAGCCGGTGGTGATGAAGCGCTTGAAGGCGTCCGAACGGGGGCGCTGGGAGCGGTTGTCCCCGCGGCTCTCGATCGGCTGGACATCACCGTCGGTCGCGGGTGCGTTCTGGGGTTCGCTCATCGAATCATCCTGCCACCGGCGCGGGATGGCCCGTACGGGTCGGCGCCGGGCTGGGCCGCGTCGCCCAGCATCTACCCTTGGGCACGTGCTGATCGACCTCCATACCCACTCGAGTGCCTCTGACGGCACCGACACCCCCGCCGGAGTGATCGCCGCGGCGGCCCTGGTCGGGTTGGACGTCGTGGCTCTCACGGACCACGACACGACGGTCGGGTGGGCGCAGGCGACCCGGGCGGCGTCGGACACGGGAGTCGCCGTCGTGCTCGGCACCGAGGTCTCGACGCGGGCGCGCGGCATCAGCGTGCACCTGCTCAGCTACCTCCAGGACCCGACCCACCCCGCGCTCGTGGCCGAGCTGGAGCGCACCCGGATCGCGCGCCTGAGCCGTGCCCGCACGATGGTCGACCTGCTCGCCGCGGACTTCGACCTCAGCTGGGACGACGTCGTCGCGCAGACCGTGGCCGACACGACGGTCGGCCGCCCGCACATCGCCGATGCACTCGTCGCGCGCGGCGTCGTGCCCGACCGCAGCGCGGCGTTCGCCTCGCTGCTCTCGGCGCGGTCGGCGTACTACGTGCCGCACTACGCACCCGAGGTGCTCGACGCGATCACCGCCGTGCGGGCGGCCGGCGGGGTGCCGGTGTTCGCGCACCCCGGGGCGCTCGAGCGCGGCCGGGTCGTGTCGGACGCGACCATCGAGGCCATGGCCGACGCCGGGCTCGCGGGCCTCGAGGTGCACCACCGGGACCATTCACCGGCTCAGGTGGCCCGGCTGACGGCGATCGCCGTCCGCCTCGGCCTGCTGATCACCGGATCGAGCGACTACCACGGACAAGGAAAACCGAATCGGATGGGTGAGAACGTGACAGACCCCGGCGTGCTTGAGGCGATCGAGGGCCAGGGCCGCACGGCGGTGGTGCGGCCGTGAGCGAGATCTTCGACGCACGGCTGTTCACCGAGGTATTCATCACCCTGTTCGTCATCATGGACCCGCCCGGGATCGTGCCGATCTTCCTCGGCCTGACCGGCGCGATGACCGCCAAGCAGCGCAACCGGGCCGCGCGGCAGGCGATCCTCGTCGCGTTCGGCGTGATCTGCTCGTTCGCGATCTTCGGCCAGCAGCTGCTCAACTACATGCACATCTCGATGGCGGCGCTGCAGGCCTCGGGCGGGCTGCTGCTGCTGCTCATCGCGATGGAGCTGCTCACCGGCAAGTCCGAGGAGCCGCAGCCCTCGGGCAACGCCGGCGTGAACGTCGCGATGGTCCCGCTGGGCACGCCGCTGCTCGCCGGCCCGGGTGCGATCGTGGCGATCATGGTCGCCGTCCAGGCGTCCGACGAGTCGACCTCGGACTGGGTCTCGATCGCGCTCGCGGTGGTCGCGGTGCACATCTCGCTCTGGATCGCGATGCGGTTCTCCAACGTGATCCGCCGGGTGCTGCGCGACAGCGGGACCATCCTGTTCACCCGGATCGCCGGGCTGCTGCTCGCGGCGATCGCGGTGCAGCTCGTGGCGGACGCGGTGCGCGCCTTCATCGAGACCACCGCATAAGCGCTGGGGCCCCGAAAGAGACCCGAACGCACGACGACCGCGCACCGGTGGGTGCGCGGTCGTCGTCGTACTGGGTCCAGACCCGGTCAGACCTGCGGGGCCGACGTCGGCGCGCCCGCGTCGGGCGTCGTGGCGGCGCCGCCACGGGTCCGGCGGTTGCGGCGACGGCGCGGGCGGTCGCTCCCGCCGTCGCTGCCTTCGGTCTTGGGGGCGCCGGTCGAGGGGCCCGTGCTCGGGACGCCGGCGTTCGAGGCGCCGGCCGCTGCGACCGGGTTGCGCGGGGCGTCCGACGTCGAGTCGCCGCGGCGCGTGCGGGTGCGGGTCGCGCCCGTGCGGGCCTCGCCGGAGCGGGGCTCCTCCGAGCGGGCCTCGCTGGACCGCTCCTTGGGGGCGTGCTCGGTGCGCTCGGGCCGGTCGGTGCGACCGCCGCCGCGGGTGCCACCGGACCGACCGGAGCCGCCGCGACCGCCGTCGTGCCCGCCGCCGTGGCTGGAGCCGCCGTGACCGGAGTCGTGCCCGGAGGCGTGGCGCTTGCCGGTCTCGCCGAGGTCCTCGAGCTTCTCCGCGTCGAGGCCCTCACGCACGCGCTGCGACTTCGGCAGCGTGCCCTTGGTCCCGACGGGGATGTCGAGGTCGGTGAACAGGTGCTCCGAGTTCGAGTACGTCTCGACGGGCTCCGGGATGCCGAGGCCGAGGGCCTTGTTGATCATTCCCCAGCGCGGCATGTCGTCCCAGTCGACGAACGTGACGGCGGTGCCCTTCTTCCCCGCGCGGCCCGTGCGGCCGGTGCGGTGCAGGTAGATCTTGTCGTCCTCGGTGCACTGGTAGTTGATGACGTGCGTGACGTCGTCGACGTCGATGCCGCGAGCGGCGACGTCGGTGGCGACCAGCACGTCGACCTTGCCGTTGCGGAAGGCGCGCAGCGCCTGCTCGCGGGCGCCCTGGCCCAGGTCGCCGTGGATCGCGCCGGCCGCGAAGCCGCGGGCGACGAGCTCGTCGGCGACCTTGGCGCACGTGCGCTTGGTGCGGGCGAACACGATCGTCAGGCCACGGCCGCGGGCCTGCAGGATGCGGGAGAGCACCTCGACCTTGTCCATCGCGTGGGCGCGGTAGACGACCTGCTTGGTGTTCTTGACGGTCGCGCCCATGTCGTCGGGGTCGTTGGCCCGGATGTGGGTGGGCTGCGTCATGTAGCGGCGCGCCATGGCGACGACGGCGCCGGGCATGGTCGCGGAGAAGAGCATGGTGTGGCGCGAGACGGGCGTGCGCGACAGGAGCTTCTCGACGTCGGGCAGGAAGCCGAGGTCGAGCATCTCGTCGGCCTCGTCGAGCACGACGCACTCGACGCGGGTCAGGTCGAGGAAGCCCTGGTTCATCAGGTCGATCATGCGACCCGGGGTGCCGACGACGACGTCGACGCCCGCGGCGAGCGCGTTGACCTGCGGCTCGTACGCGCGGCCACCGTAGACGGCGAGCACGCGTACCGAGCGCTTGGTCGAGGCGGCCGTGAGGTCGCGCGCGACCTGGATCGCGAGCTCGCGGGTCGGGAGCACCACGAGCGCCTGCGGCTTGCCGGGGGCGGGCAGGTCCTCGTAGCCGACCTCGCCGGGGGAGATCACCCGGTGCAGCAGCGGGACGCCGAAGCCGAGGGTCTTGCCGGTTCCGGTCTTGGCCTGGCCGATGATGTCGTGGCCGGCCAGGGCGACCGGGAGGGTCATGGCCTGGATCGCGAACGGGTGGGTGATCCCCTGCTCCGCGAGCGCCGCGACGATCTCGGGTCTGATGTCGTAGTCCGCGAAGGATGCGTTGGTGGCCTGGACGCTGCTGGACGCCGCGCTCTCAGGCTGGATGTCGGTCGTGGTCACGTCGATGCCTCACGTGGTCGCCAGCGATGTAGGCCGCGCGCTGCCTCGGGCTGACTGTCCATGGTGGACGCAGCCGCGTCGAGGAGCGGGCCTCATCGCTGAGGTTGGCCGGCAGCCGGACGTGAATATTCACTGCCTCGGCGGGCAAGTTGTGAGCCGCTGGGCGATGCGGTCGAGACGACCGGGCAACCGATGTACGCACCCATGCTATCCGACCGCCCGCAATACCGGGGTTAGGCTTGTCTGATGACCGCCGTGACGTCGTCTTCCACGCTCGCTGCCGACCGTTCTGATGAGCTCACGCTCCTCGGTCTGGTGGGTCAGCTCGAGCTCATCGCGTTCACGCGGCTCGCCGCGGACTCCGCCCTGGCCCCCACGCTCGAGCCGCAGCTGCGCCTCGCGCGGTTCTCCGCCGGCGCGGTGGGCAGGCTCGAGCGCATCTTCGACCGGATCCGCGAGCTCGGCGGCAACCCGCAGGACGAGATCGCAAGGTTCTCGAACGTGATGGACGACTTCGACTCGCGGACGCCGTCGAGCAACTGGTCCGAGCGCCTGCTCAAGGCGTATGTCGGGTACGGCGTGGCCGACGACTTCTGCAAGGCCGCCGCGGCCGGGCTCGACGACGCGACGTGCGCGCTGGTGATGGAGACGCTCGACGGCACCAGCCACGCCGAGCTCGTCATCGGCGAGCTGGCCAAGGGCTGCAAGGACGACGCCGTCCTGGTGTCCCGCCTCGCGCTCTGGGGCCGGCGCATGGTGGGCGAGGCGCTCGGCGTCGTGCAGTCGCTCGTGCAGTCCCATCCCGGTCTCGCTCGTCTCGTGGCCGACGGCGAGGCTGCCCCGGCTGACGAGGCGAACGGTGGGACGTACCACATCGATGCCGCCGCGCGGCTGTTCGGCCGGCTCACCGCCGAGCACACGCACCGCATGGAACGGCTGGGCCTCACGGCCTGAGTCCTCCCGACCTGCAACGACCGAGCGGTGACATCCCGGAGGATGTCACCGCTCGGTCGTTTGTCTGCAGGGTTGCGGGTTACAGCGTGCCGAAGCCCACCCGGCGCTGCTCCTCGGAGCCGATCTCCACGTAGCCGATCGACGCGGTGGGAACGATCACGCGCCGTCCACGGGTGTCGAGCAGCTCGAGCGCGTTCTTGCCGGCGAGCGCGGCGGTGACGAGCTCGCCGACCTCTTCCGGGGTCTGGTCGGACTCGATGACTAGCTCACGGGGCAGGTTCTGCACGCCGATCGTGATCTCCACGGTGACTTCTCTCCCTCGGTCCATCCGGCGTCCCGGGCGCGGTGCGCCCCGCGGTTCGCAGGCTCGGCGCCAATCCTAATAGGGCGATCCCGGGCTGCCCGGTGCCTTGGCCGCGGCCGGCGCCACCAGATGTCGCGACGGACCGTGCCGAGGGCCTACCAGGCGAGGTCGTGGCAGCCGTGGTGATCGATCGGCTCGACCTGCAGCGTGGCGTGGGCGATGCCGAACTGGTCGCGCAGGACGTCGCGAGCGTGGTCCAGGACGTCGTGGTGGTCCGCGTCCGGGGCGGCCACGAGGTGGGCGGTCGCCACGTTCATCCCGGACGTCAGGGCCCATACGTGCAGGTCGTGGACCTGGGCGACGCCCTCGATGCCATCCAGGGACACGGCGACCTGATCGGGGTCGATCCCCGCCGGCGCGTGCTGACCGAGCACCGCGAGCACCTGGTTGCCCAGGGTCACGGCTCGGACGAGGACGAAGACGGCGATGAGCACGGCGACGACGAGGTCCCAGGAGCCGTTGCCCGTGATCGCTATGAGCGCACCGGCGACGATCACCCCGACCGAGCCGGCGGCGTCGGCCACCACCTCGAAGTACGCCCCCCGCACGTTCAGGCTTTCCTGCGAGCCCGCGCGCAGCACGAGCATCGACACGACGTTGACCGCGAGGCCGACCACGCCGACGGCGATCATCGTCCGGGAGGCGACCGGCGGCGCCTGCCCGATCCGGCTGACCGCTTCGAGCAGCACGTAGAGGCCGACCCCGACCATGATGAGCACGGTCAGCCCGGAGGCGAAGACCTCCGCGCGGTAGGAGCCGTAGGTGCGCCGGCCGGACCGGTCCGGCCGGGTGGCGATCCGGGTGGCGACCAGGCTTGCCCCGAGGGCGACGACGTCGGCCGCCATGTGCCCCGCGTCGGAGATCAACGCCAACGACCCCGAGACCAGCCCGGCCCCGAGCTCGACCACGAAGAAGGCTGCCGTCAGCGCGAACGCGACCGCCAGCCGGGTCCGATACCGCCCCCCGGCATGCTCGGCAACCGGGCCGTGATCGTGACCTGTCCCCATGTCAGAGGCCCCCGTCGTGGTGGGCGTGCTCGCGGGACAGGTCCAGCACCATCCGCACGTGCGCGTCGGCGAGCCGGTAGAAGACCATCCGGCCCGACCGGCGGTTGGCGACCACCCCGGCGGTCCGCAGCAGCCGCAACGCCTGGGAGACGGTCGTCTCCGGCACCTCGACCACCGCGGCCAAATCGCACACGCACAGCTCGCCCGCGCCGAGCAGGGCGTACAGGATCCGGGTGCGGTTGGGGTCGCCCAGGAGCTTGAACAGCTGCGCGAGCGCCCCGGCCTCACCCCGGTCGGGGATGCCCTCGCGGGCGAGCGCCACCTTGTCGGGATCGACGGCGACGACCTCGCAGGACTCCCACGGCACGACCTGCGCCATGACACCTCCACGTATGTGTACTTGTGCAGATGTTACGCCACGCCACGGGTGGGGAAGAGGGACCAGCGATCAGTGGGCGGCGTCGTAGTCGTAGTCGGCGCGGATCAGGCCCGCCACCCCGCCCCAGGCGAGGCGCGCGACCAGGTCGGAGGCCTCGTCCATCGACAGACCCGTCTCCGTGCGCATCCGGCCCGTCGCGCCGCTCTGCGCCAGGCCGACGAGCGCCGTCGCGAGCAGCGCGGCGTGGGGTGCGGGCAACCCGCTGAACTCGACCAGGACGCGCGTGATGCCGCGGGCGGCCTCGGCCCCGGCGGCGTCGACGCGCACGCGGACGGCGGCGTCGTGCGTGACGTCCGACTCGAAGAGCAGCGACGCGGACTCGCCGGCCCCCTCCACGAACGCGAAGTACGCACGCACGATCGCGTGCACCACCGCGCGCCCGTCGCCCCGGAGCACCGGGCCGTGCTCGATCGGTGCGAGCGCCGCCTCGACTGCGGCGAGCAGGCTGGACCCGCGCTCGTCGACGACCGCGAGGTACAGGTCGAGCTTCGAGGGGAAGTGGCGGTACAGGACGGGCTTGGAGACCTCGGCGTGATCGGCGATGTCGTCCATCGACACGTGGTGGTAGCCCTCGGTGGCGAACAGCTCCTGCGCGACGGCGAGCACCTGCGCCCGCCGAGCATCGCGCGGCATCCGCCGCCCGCGAGAAATCGGAACCTCACCCATCCACGGAACCCTAACAACCCCCCGCGAACTCGGAGGTCTCCGTCGAACTCGCACACCGCGGTGTCCGAGTTCGAGGCAAACCTCCGAGTTCGCGGGGGGTGGTGGTGTGGGGGTGGGGGAGGAGGGGGGATGGGGTGTGGGTGGGGTGTGGTGGGATTCCTTGCGTGAATCGATCTCGCCCGGCCGACGGCGGCTTGCTGCGGCTGGTCGCCCCCGTGATGGGCGGCGACGGCGGCGGGATGGCCGACGGCGATCTCGTGCTCGACGAGTCGCAGCGCGTCGTCGTCGAGCGGATCGCGTCGGCGTCCGGCGGGCCGGCAGTGCTGGTGCTCGGGGCGCCCGGGACCGGCAAGACGACCACGGTCATCGAAGCCGTCGCGACGGCGATCGAGGACCTCGCGCTCGTGCCGGCGGACGTGCTCGTGATCGCGGCGACCCGGCGGGCCGCGGCGGACCTGCGCGACCGGCTCTCGGTCCGGATCCGTCGGACCGCCGGTCAACCGATGGTCCGCACGGCGGCGTCGGCCGCGTTCGCGGTGCTGCGCGCGCGGGCGTCCGTGCTCGGCGAGCCGCCCCCGACGCTGATCTCCGGACCGGAGCAGGACCTGCTGCTCGGCGAGCTGCTCGCGGGGCACGCGGCGGGCGACGGCGTCCCGCTGGACTGGCCGGTGACGGTGCCCCCGGACGTCCTCGGCCTGCGCGCGTTCCGCGACGAGCTGCGCGACCTGTTGATGCGCGCCGCGGAGCGCGGGCTGACCCCCGCCGACCTGGCCGGGCTCGGGGCGCGGGCCGAGCGCCCCGAGTGGGTGGCCGCGGCGCACCTGTACCGCGAGTACCTCGACGTCACGCTGCTGCGCCAGACGACCCCCGACGCCGGGGCCCGGTTCGACCCCGCGGTCGTGGTCGACGAGGCCGCCGAGGCGCTCGCGGCCTGGGAGGACGAGGTCCCCGGCGTCCCGCGACCGCGGTGGCGGCTGGTGGTGGTGGACGACCATCAGGAGAGCACCGCGGCCACGGCGCGCCTGCTGCGCGTGCTGGCGCAGGACGGGGCCCGGCTCGCGCTGTTCGCCGACCCCGACTGCGCCGTCCAGACCTTCCGCGGCGCCGCGCCCGCGCTCGTGGGGCGGGCCGTCGTCGACGGCGACGGGCTCGGCGAGCTCGGGGCCGAGCAGCTGGTGCTCGGCACGGCCTGGCGGCAAGGCGCAGACCTGCGCGCGGTCACGGCGGCCGTCACCCAGGAGATCGGCTCGGTCGGCGCCGTCCGGCACCGCCGTCCGGCACCGCGACCGGAGCTGGAACACCCTGTGCAGACCCCCGCGGTCGACGGCGGGCCGGACCTCGCCACGGTGCGGGTCGCGCTCCTGCCGAGCGCGGCGCAGGAGGCCGCGTACGTCGCGCACGCGCTGCGCACCGCGCACCTCGAGCGCGGCATCGGGTGGGGGCAGATGGCGGTCATCGCGCGCACGGGCGGTCAGGTCGCCACGCTGCGGCGCGCGCTCGCGGGCGCTTCCGTGCCCGTCGCGGTGCTCGGGAGCGACCTGCCGTTGCGCGAGGAGCCGGCAGTGCGACCGCTGCTGCTCGCGCTGCGCTGCGCGCTCGGTCCGGCCGACCTGGACGCCGAGACAGCCGTCGGGCTGCTCACCTCGCCGTTCGGGGGGACCGACGCCGTCGGGCTGCGCCGGCTGCGGCGCGCCCTGCGGGCCGAGGAGCTGCTCGGGGGCGGCGGCCGCGCGAGCGACGCCCTGCTCGTCGAGGCGTTGGCCGACCCGGCCCGCACGGGCTCGTTGCCGGCGAGCGTCCGGCGGGGTGCGAGCCGGCTCGCGCGGGTGCTGGCCGCGGGGCGCGACGCCGCCGTGGCGCCGGGCGCGAGCGCGCAGACGGTGCTCTGGGCGTTGTGGTCCACCGCGGACCTGGCCGAGGGGTGGCGGCGGTCCGCTCTCGCGGGGGGCGCGGCGGGTGCGCGCGCCGATCGCGACCTCGACGCCGTGCTGGCGCTGTTCCGTGCCGCCGAGACGTTCGTCGACCGGCTGCCGCAGGCCCCGGCGCGCGCCTTTCTCGACTACCTGCAGTCGCAGGACCTGCCCGCCGACAGCCTGGCGGCCCGCGCCGCGAGCCGCGACTCGGTCGCCGTCCTCACCCCCGCGGGCGCGGCGGGGCGCGAGTGGGACGTCGTCGTGGTGGCCGGGGTGCAGGACGGGACGTGGCCGGACCTGCGGCTGCGGGACTCCCTGCTCGGGTCGCAGTCCCTGGCCGACCTGCTCGCCGGCCGGTCGCCGGACGCCGCCGAGACCGGCGCGCAGGCGCGGGCCGCGGTGCTCGCCGACGAGCTGCGGTCCTTCGCGGTAGCGACCTCGCGCGCCCGCGGCGCGCTGCTGGTGACGGCGGTGTCCGACGCCGACGAGCTCCCCTCGGCCTTCGTTGACCTGGTCCAGGGGCCCGACGCCGACCCGGCCGCGCCCTCGGACGAGGACCGCGACTCGCGGCTCGTGGCCGCGCCGGTCCCGCTGGACCTGCGCGGGCTGGTGGGCGCGCTGCGCTCGCAGCTCGAGGCGAGCACGCAGACGCCCGGCGGGCCGGGCGAATCGCCGTCGGACCCGATCGCATCGCCCGACCGCGGCGCCGCGCAGCTGCTCGCCCGGCTGGCGCGCGAGGGCGTCGCGGGCGCTGACCCGCGCGAGTGGTACGGGTTGGCGGACCAGTCGAGCGCGACCGTGCTGTGGGGCCCGGACGAGCTGGTGCCCGTCTCGCCGTCGAAGGCGGAGACCGTGAGCACGTGCGCGCTGCGGTGGGCGCTCGAGGCGGCCGGCGGCACCGCCGCGGACGGCACCAGCCAGACCCTCGGAACCCTCGTGCACTCGATCGCGCAGGACCTCCCGGCCGGGACCGAGGGCGAGCTCCTCGGTGAGCTCGACCGGAGGTGGCGCGAGCTGGGGCTGCACGACGGCTGGCCGGCGGTCGCCGAGCGACGCCGGGCCGAGCGCATGATCGGCCGGCTCGCGGAGTACCTCAAGGGGGCGGGGGAGGCTGTGCTGCGCGAGGCGCCGTTCAGCCTCGAGCTCGACCGGGCGCTGCTGCGCGGCGTCGTCGACCGGATCGAGGACGTCGGCGGCGGTGCGGTCCAGATCGTCGACCTCAAGACCGGCAAGCGCGCGCCCAGCGCCGCCGAGACCGCCGAGAACCCGCAGCTCGGCGCCTACCAGCTCGCCGTCGACGGCGGGGCGTTCGAGGGGCTCGCGCCGGGCACCCGGAGCGCGGGCGCCCAGCTGGTGTTCGTCGGCGACATCTCCAAGGGCCCGACGGTCCGCGGCCAGGGCGGGCTCGGGCCCGAGACGGACACGCCGAGCTGGGCCCGCACGATGATCGAGGGAGTGGCCACCACCATGGCGTCGTCGGCCTTCACCGCGTGCCTGAACGACCTGTGCCCGATGTGCCCGGTGCGCACGAGCTGCCCGCTGCACGGCGAGGGACGCCAGGTGGTCGAGTGACCCTCTCCGCGCTGCGGATCGCCGAGCTCCTCGGCCGGGCCGCGCCGACCCCCGACCAGGTCGAGATCATCGAGTCACCGCTCAGCCCGCTGCTCGTGGTGGCCGGGGCCGGGTCGGGCAAGACCGAGACGATGGCGGCGCGCGTGGTGTGGCTCATCGCCAACGAGCTCGTCGCGCCCGAGCAGGTGCTCGGCCTGACGTTTACGCGCAAGGCCGCCGGCGAGCTCGGCGACCGGATCCGGCTGCGGCTGCGCCGGCTCGGGTCGGCGAGGGCCGTGCCGGTGTCGAGCGCGACCGGGGCGCGGGCGCCGCGCCTCGGGCTCGACCTGGCCCGCCCGACGGTCTCGACCTACAACTCGTACGCCGCCTCGCTCGTGACCGACCACGCGCTGCGGCTCGGCATCGAGCCGACGTCCCGGCTGCTGCGGGAGGCCGGCCAGTGGCAGATCGCGACAGAGGTCGTCGAGTCGTGGGCGGGTGACCTCGCCACGGACGCGGCGACGTCGTCGATCGTGCAGGCGGTGCTCTCGCTCTCCGGGGCGCTCGCCGAGCACCTGCTCGAGCCCGACGCGGCGGGGGACCGCATCGAGGAGCTGATCGAGGAGATGGTGGCGGTCCCCGATGCCGGGTCGAAGCGCGGTCCGTACGCCGCCACCGCCAAGGTGCTCGGGTCCCTGGCGGAGCGGGCGCGGCTCCTGGAGCTCGTCACGGCCTACCGCGACCGCAAGCGCCTCGCCGACGTCATCGACTTCGGCGACCAGGTCTCGATCGCGGCCCGGCTTGCACGCGAGGTCGAGGCGGTCGGGGCGACCGAGCGCGAGCGGTTCCGGGTGGTGCTGCTCGACGAGTACCAGGACACCTCGCACGCGCAGCTCGAGCTGCTCTCGGCGCTGTTCGGCGGGGGACATCCGGTCACCGCGGTCGGCGACCCGCACCAGTCGATCTACGGCTGGCGCGGCGCGAGCGCGGGCGGGCTGGAGCGGTTCCCGGACCGGTTCCCGGTGGTCACGGACGGGACCGCCCGACCCGCCCCCGTGCGGTTCCTGGCCACGTCCTGGCGCAACGACCGCGCGATCCTCGCCGTCGCGAACCGGGTGGCCGGACCCCTGCGCGCGCGCCCGGGTGGCTCGCCGGCGCCTGTCGGCGAGGTCGACGCCCCGGCGTCCCGGGTCCAGGTTCCCGAGCTCGGTGCGCGCCCCGGCGCGGGTCTCGGTTCGGTGTACGGCAGCTACGTGAGCACGGTCGAGCTCGAGGCGGAGGTGGTCGCCCGCTTCGTGCGCGACCACTGGCGCCCGAACGGCGCGGCGGGGCGCGTGACCGCGGCCGTCCTGTGCCGCAAGCGGTCCCAGTTCGGGCCGCTGGAGACCGCGCTGCGCGCCGTCGGGCTACCGGTCGAGGTCGTCGGGCTCGGCGGCCTGCTGCAGACCCCCGAGGTGGTCGACCTGGTCGCCGCCCTGCGCGCGGCGCACGACCCGTCGCGCGGCGACGCGCTGATCCGCCTGCTCACCGGCGCCCGGACGCGACTGGGGATCGCGGACCTGCACGCGCTGGCGGCCTGGGCGGGCGAGCTCGCGGACTCGCGCGGCGGGCCGCCGCGTCCCGGCCGTGGCGCCGCGCCCGGCACTGCCGTCGGGCGCACTGCCGTTGAGGACACTGTCCCAGAGGACACCGTCGTCGAGGGTGACGTCGTCGACGAGCGCAGCATCGTGGACGCGCTCGACGACCTGCCGTCGCGCGGGTGGCGCAGCCGGACCGGTCGGCAGCTCACCGACGCCGCGCTCGACCGCCTCGGGGACCTGGCCGGACTGCTGCGCACGCTCCGGTCGCACACCTACCTGTCGCTGTCCGAGCTCGTCGGCGAGGCGGAGCGTCTGCTCGGGCTCGACATCGAGGTGGCGTCGCGCCCGGGGGTCAGCCCCGGCCGGGCCCGCGCGCACCTCGACGCGTTCCGGGACGTCGCGGTGCAGTTCTCCGACGGGGCCGACGTGCCGACCCTGGGCGCGTTCCTCGCCTGGCTCGACGCGGCCGCGAGCGAGGAGCGGGGCCTGGAGCGGCCCCTGGCGGAGCCCGACCCGGACGCGGTCCAGCTCATCACGGTGCACGCGGCCAAGGGCCTCGAGTGGGACGTCGTCGCCGTGCCCGGCCTCACCGACGGCGTGCTGCCGTCGATCGCGACCTCGGGCCCGCACGGACCGCGCGACAGCGGCTGGCTCACCGGGCTCGGCACCTTGCCGTACCCGCTGCGCGGCGACGCCGCCGAGCTGCCGGTGTGGGACGTGGCTGACGCCGTCGACCAGAAGGACCTCGACCAGCGGCGCGACCAGCTGCGCCGCGACATCGGTGCGCACCAGGTCGCTGAGGAGCGTCGGCTCGCCTACGTCGCGTTCACGCGCGCCCGGCGCGCGCTGTTCCTGACCGGGTCGTGGTGGCTCGACCGCAAGGACCCCCAGCCGCCGTCCCTGTTCCTCGCCGAGCTGGTCGAGGCCGGCCTCGTGCGCGACGACGACTGGCCGGAGCGGCCCGCCGACGGCACGGTCAACCCGCGCACGGCCGAGCCGGTGACCCAGGTGTGGCCGCTCGACCCGTTCGGGCCCGGACCCCGCCGGGCGCACGTCACGGCCGCGGCGGTCGCCGTGCGGGCCGAGCTCACCGCCGAATTGACGGGCGTCGCCGTCGGCCCCGACCCGGTCGCCTCCCCGCTGGCCCGCACCGCCGAGCTCCTGCTCGCCGAGCGTGCCCGGGTGGCCACGCCTGACGTCGGCGTCGAGCTGCCCGCGCACCTGTCCGCCTCGGCCGTCGTGCGGCTCGCGGCCGATCCGCAGGCGTTCGCGCACGCGCTGCGTCGCCCCGTGCCGCTCGAACCCTCCGTCCAGGCCCGCCGCGGCACCGCGTTCCACGCGTGGGTCGAGCAGTACTTCGGCTCGGCCAGCCTGGTCGACGTCGAGTCGCTGCCGGGCGCCGACGACGACTCGGTCGCGGTCGACGCGAGCCTCGCGGACCTGCGCACGGCGTTCCTCGCCACGCAGTGGGCTGCACGCACGCCGATCGCCGTCGAGGTCGACATCGAGACCCCGGTGGCCGGGTATGTGCTGCGGTGCAAGATCGACGCGGTGTTCGCGGAGCCCGGTGGCGGCGTCGTCGTCGTGGACTGGAAGACCGGTCGGCCCCCGATCGACGAGGCCGCGGCCCGCACGCGCGAGGTCCAGCTCGCGGTCTACCGGCTCGCGTGGTCACGCTGGTCGGGGCTCGCCCTCGACCAGGTCGACGCCGCCTTCTGCTACGTCGGGGCGGGCACCACCGTGACCCCCGAGCGGTTGCTCGACGAGGCAGGGATCGACGACCTGCTGCGCGGCGTGACGGGCTGACCCGGTTCGGGTCGAGTCAGGCGCGCCGGGTCAGGCGGGTCGAGTCAGGCCGGCCGGCTCAGGTGGGCCGGCTCAGGACGGCAGTGCCTCGTCGGACGGTGCCGGGAGGTCGTCCTCGAGCGTGTGGGCGTCGAGGTCCTCGAGCATCTGGACGGCGTCGTCGATGACCTCGCGGTCGCCCGAGCGCACGCCGTACAGCAGCCAGCGCGCCAGGGCGAGCTCGCCCGCGAGGAGCGCGCGATCGGTGAGGTGCGGGTCGGTCAGCTCGGTGCGGCCCAGGTGGTAGGCCTCCAGGATCGACTCGACGGCGTCCTGCGGGGCGGCGACGAGCAGCCAGGCGAGGTCGTCGGCGGGATCGGCCACCTTGGCGTCACCCCAGCCGAGCAGCCCGGTCACGGTCCGGCCGTCGGTGAGCACGTGCTCCGCCGACAGGTCGCCGTGCACGACGGTCGGCTGGAAGCGCCACATCGCGACGTCCTCGAGCATGGCCTCCCACCGGCGCAGCAGCGTGGTCGGCACTTTGCCGGTGCGGGCGGCCTCGTCGACCTCGGACAGGCGGCGCTCGCGGTAGGCCGCGGCGTCGTAGGTCGGCAGGCCGACGCGGTCCACCAGGTCGACGGGCAGCTGGTGCAGCGCGGCGAGCGCGCGGCCGAGCGAGGCGGCGAGCCCGGGCCCGGGGACGAGCGCCTCCAGGCGCAGCGGCCGGCCGGTGAGCTCGGCGTGCACGACGGCCCGCCCGCCCTCGGGCAGGTGCGCGAAGCCGACCGGGCGCGGCACGGCGAACGGGAGCTTGCCTGCGTCGACCTGCTCCGCGATCTGCTCGAGCAGCGCGACCTCGGCCTCGAGCGCGGCGCCGGCGGCGGGCCGGACCGGTGCGCGGACCACCCAGCGATGTCGGGCCGCGTCGGTGACGATGGCGACGTCGAAGTCCGCCCCGGGGGGCGTCGGGCGCAGCACGCTGATGGCGTCGAGACCGGGGATCGCGACGGTCGCGAGCGCTGCGAGCGCGAGGGGTGAACGAGACACCCGACCAGCCTAGGTGTCCGGCCCGGTGATCGCCGGGTTGCGGCGGGCGTGTCCGCCGGTCCGCGTACCGTGAGGGCCGTGGACTGGACCGATCTTCCCCTCGCCCGTGCAACCGTCGATCGTGCCTCGGAGCGCCGGCCACGTCCCGGGCTGGTCGAGGAGCTGCTCGCCGACGCCACCACGCGCATCCTCCTCGTGCACAGCGGCCTGGTGGCCACGCGCACCACGTCGAGCGCGGCCGGGGACCAGATCGGGCTGGACCTGCTGGCGCCGTCGGCCGTGCTGCGTCCCGGCCTCCCGGCCCACGGCTGGCTCTATCTGGGGGCCGACGACGACGCGTCCTACCTCGGCCTCGTGCTCGCGGACCGGGGCGGCGAGGTGGTCGACGTCGAGGGGTTCGTGCTCGAGACCGGAGCCGATCTCGTCGCGGGCCGCGACTGGTCCAAGCTGCGCCAGATCGGTGCGGTGCTCAGCGCACGCGACGCCGGGCTGGCCACGACCGCCCTCGCGCTCGCCGCCTGGCACGAGACCCACCCGCGGTGCCCGCGGTGCGGGGGACTGACCGACGTCGTCCAGGCGGGCTGGGTGCGCCACTGCCCCGCGGACGCGAGCGACCACTACCCGCGCACGGACCCGGCGGTGATCATGGCTGTGGTGGACGACGCCGACCGGCTGCTGCTCGGGCACGCCGTGCAGTGGCCGGAGAACCGGTTCTCGACCCTGGCCGGGTACGTCGAGCCCGGGGAGGGGATCGAGCAGGCGGTGCGCCGCGAGGTGGGCGAGGAGGTCGCCGTCCGGATCGGCGAGGTGAGCTACCGCGGCAGCCAGCCCTGGCCGTTCCCGGCGTCCCTCATGCTCGCGTTCCGCGCCCGCGCGCTGACCACCGAGATCACGGTCGACGGCGTGGAGATCACGCAGGCCCGCTGGTTCACGCGCGCGGAGCTCGGCGCGCAGGTTGCCTCGGGCGAGGTCCTGATCCCCATGCGCGCCTCGATCGCCCGCGTGCTCATCGAGGAGTGGTTCGGCGCGGATCTCCCGGGCGCCTGACCCGGCGCGTCGGTTCCCCAGGTTGTTCCGCGGGTGAGTTCGCTGATCCGGTGCGAGTTCGCCGATCCAGACCGGCGAACTCGAGCGGAACCAGCGAACTCGGCGGCTTCCGCTAGCTCGCGGGGACGGCCAGGCGGGTCTGGACCTCGCGCAGGGACGGGTTGGAGGCCCAGGAGCCGTCGGGGAACTGCAGGGTCGGTACGGTCTGGTTGCCGCCGTTGGCCTGCTCGACGAGCGCCGCGGCGTCCGGGTGCTCCTCGATGTTGACCTCGGTGTAGCCGATCCCCGCGGCGTCCAGCTGGCTCTTGAGCCGGCGGCAGTAGCCGCACCAGGTGGTGGAGTACATCGTGACGGCGCCGGCGGGCGGGCTCTGGGTGGTCAAGGGATCCTCGTCAGGTCGTCGGGCGGGCCGGGAGTTCGAGACCCCGGGTCACGATCGTGGAACCGGTCGTGCACTGTCTGGAACCGCGGACCGGCCGCTGCTGTTCCCCGGGCGACCCGCGGTGCCTTGCCCCCAGCGCCGTGCCCCCACCGCGCAGCGGGTGTGGGTGGGGGCTGGGAGAATCATCGGTGATGTCTGCAGACGAGATCCTCGAAGCCCTCGACCCCGACCAGCGCGCCGTCGCCCTTGCCCTGACCGGGCCCGTGTGTGTCCTCGCCGGCGCGGGTACCGGCAAGACGCGCGCGATCACCCACCGCATCGCCTACGGCGTGCGCAGCGGGGTCTACCCGCCCACCTCCGTCCTCGCCGTGACGTTCACCGCCCGTGCCGCGGGCGAGATGCGCACGCGGCTGCGCGAGCTCGGCGTCGGTGGGGTCCAGGCCC
The DNA here is from genome assembly GCF_045689905.1 of Pengzhenrongella phosphoraccumulans. Classification (NCBI taxonomy): domain Bacteria; kingdom Bacillati; phylum Actinomycetota; class Actinomycetes; order Micrococcales; genus Pengzhenrongella; species Pengzhenrongella phosphoraccumulans. The sequence goes on from NZ_CP144210.1 coordinate 2,832,544, forward strand.
GCACGTTCCACGCTGCCGCGCTGCGCCAACTCAGCTTCTTCTGGCCGAAGGTGGTCGGCGGCGCCCCGCCGCGCATCCTCGAGCACAAGGCGCCCGTCATCGCGCAGGCCGCCGGGATGCTGTCGGTGTCGGTCGACCGGGTCTCGGTCCGCGACCTGGCCAGCGAGGTCGAGTGGTCCAAGGTCTCGCTCGTCTCGGCGGACGACTACGTCCGGGCGACAACGGCGATCGACCGCCCCGCCCCCGCCGGGTTCGACCGGCAGACCGTGGCGCGTCTGATCACGGCGTACGAGGACGTGAAGACCGAGCGCGGCGTCATCGACTTCGAGGACGTGCTCCTCATGCTCGCGGACATGCTGCACACGCGCCACGACGTGGCCCAGGAGGTGCGCCACCAGTACCGGCGGTTCGTGGTCGACGAGTACCAGGACGTCTCGCCGCTGCAGCAGTTCCTGCTCGACGAGTGGCTCGGAGGCCGCGAGGAGCTGTGCGTCGTCGGCGACCCGAGCCAGACGATCTACTCCTTCACCGGCGCCTCGCCGCACCACCTGCTGACGTTCTCGAAGACCCACCCGACCGCGCAGGTGGTCCGCCTGGTACGGGACTACCGGTCCACCCCGCAGGTGGTCGCCCTCGCCAACCGCCTGATCGCCCAGCGCGGCCGGCGCAACGCCCAGGCCCTCGAGCTCATCGCGCAGCGCCCGGCCGGCCCGCCGGTCGGGTTCACGATCTACGACGACGACGAGTCGGAGGCCGCCGGCGTCGCAGCGCGGATCGGGCGCCTGCTCGCGACCGGCACGCACGCGAGCGAGATCGCCGTGCTCTACCGCACGAACGCGCAGTCGGAGGGGTTCGAGCAGGCGCTCGCGGCCGCCGGGATCTCGTACCTGGTCCGCGGGGGCGAGCGGTTCTTCGCCCGCCGCGAGGTCCGCGAGGCGATGGTCCTGCTGCGCGGCGCCGGTCGGTCCGCCGACGCGGAGACCCCCATGCCCGACGTCGTCCGCGACGTCCTGCTCTCCGTCGGCTGGGCCGAGAAGCCACCGGCCGCGCGGGGGGCTGCGCGCGAACGGTGGGAGTCGATGCAGGCGCTCGTCGCGCTCGCGGACGACCTCGCGGCCCGGCACCAGGCGAGCCTGCGCGACCTGGTCGTCGAGCTGGACGAGCGCGCGTCGGCCCAGCACGCCCCGACGGTCGAGGGGGTGACGCTCGCCTCGCTGCACGCCGCCAAGGGCCTCGAGTGGGACGCCGTGTTCCTGGCGTCGATGAGCGAGGGCCTCATGCCGATCTCGCTGGCCGAGTCCGACGAGGCGATCGCGGAGGAGCGTCGGCTCCTCTACGTCGGCATCACCCGGGCTCGCGAGCACCTCGAGCTGTCGTACGCGCGCTCGCGGAACCCCGGCGGGCGTGCCTCGCGGCGCCGCACGCGGTTCCTCGACGGGCTGTGGCCGGACGACGCCGGCCAGCGTCGTCGCGCGGCGGGCACCGCGCGGTCGACGAGCCCGGCGCTCTCGGGCCAGTACGACCCGGTGCTGTTCGAGCGCCTGCGCGACTGGCGCGCCGAGGTCGCGCTCGACACCGACAAGCCGGCCTACACGGTGCTGGTCGACGCCACGCTGGCCGCGATCGCGGAGGTCCGGCCGGCCACGACAGCCGAGCTCGCGCAGGTCAAGGGCATCGGCCCGGCGAAGATCGACCGGTTCGGGCCGGCGCTCCTGGCGCTGGTCGCGGGCCGTCCGGGGGCCTGAAACTGCACCAAACCGGTCGGGTTTTTAAATAGGTTGTGTCGCCGCGCGAGGTGCCCCTAGGTTGGTACCCGTTCGGAAGGTCGACAGGGCAACGCCGCGAGGTGTGAGCCCACAAGCGCAAGAGGAGGTGGACCGAAAGTGAAGAACCAGAACCTGATGGCGTACGCGGCTGATACCGCGGGCCTCGCACTGCGTGCCATCGCGCCCACCTCGGTGCGACCCCTCGGCGGAGCTGTGTCTACGGACAAGTTCGGCGCCGGAACCGCTCCGCACATCTGGAAGACCTGACGAACTGATCAGATCTCACCAGGCCGCGGAGTCCACATCGGAAACCGCGGCCTTTCTTTTGCCCTGAGCCCCTGTGCACGTCGGGGCGATGAGCGGCCGGTCGCGGAACGCGTCGGTCAGACGCAGCTCATTGCACCCGAACGACATAGGTCAACAGGAGGACATCGTGCGGCTCACAACGCTGCTCGACGCGGTGAACCAGGGCGGATCCGGTCCCTGGCCCCCCACCAGCACGGTCGACGTCACCGACGACCGCGCGCAGTTCGATCGACTGGTTGCGCGCCTGATCCCCTGCCGGATGGGCGACCCCGAGCTCTGGTTCGCGGAGCAGTTCGACCAGGTGGAGCTGGCCAAGCAGCTGTGCGCCGGCTGCCCGCTGAGGGCGGGGTGCCTCGAGGGCGCCCTCGAACGCGCCGAGCCGTGGGGCGTGTGGGGCGGCGAGGTGTTCGTCGGCGGTCAGGTGGTCGCGGCCAAGCGTGGGCGCGGTCGCCCGCGCAAGACGCCGCTCGGCGACCGCGAGGCGGCCGTCGCCTAGGTCCGCGCCGTCGCCGAGGTCCGCAGCGGCCGTGGTCTCAGCGCTGACCCCGGCCCCGACCCCGGCAGGCCGGTGCACCCGCACTCCGGGTGCACCGGCCACTCGCGCAGGCGCGGCACGGCGTCGGGCAGGGCGACCTCGAACGCGGCCCCCCGCGTCCGCGCCCCCGTCCCGTCGAGGTGGGCGAGCACCTGACCCGCGGCGAGGGCGCCGCCGATCGCTGCGAGCACCGACTCCTCGCCCGCCCCGACCGGGGCCAGGGCGCCCGCGAGCTGGGCACTCACCACCGGCCACCGGTCGTCGGCGTCGGCACGGTGCAGGTCCAGGCAGCGCAGGCACGCCGAGTCGCCCGGAACCACCAGCGGGCCGACCAGCACGTCGGCCTCGCGGACCACGACCGACAGGTGCACCACGGACGTGGACACGAGGATCCGCGCCCGGGTCGCGTCCGCGGCTCCGTGCTCGACGAGCACCATGACGTCGGGCACGGTGCCGGGCGGACCCGTCGTCCGGACGGCCGGCGCGACGGCCCGCAGCAGGCGAGCGGCGACCTCGCGGCGCGGGGCCTGCAGATCCCGCACCGTGTAGCCGCCGACCCCGAGGTCCGCGGCGGTGACCGCCAGGTCGTCGTCGACCAGCACGGTGCCGACGCCGGCAGCCGCGAGCGTGACCGCCATGCTCAGCCCGAGACGGCCGGCGCCGTGCAGCCCGACGGTCCGGTCGTCGCGGGCCGCGACATGGGCGGCCCCCGCGCCGTCGTCGAGCAGGCGCGTCCAGGTGGCCGCGTCGGGTCCCGTGCCGGGCGCGGCCGCTCGCGTCGCCAGCCGTCGCCGGGCGCCGTCGGGCGCGGTGAGCTGGGCCTCGTCGAGCAGGGCCAGCAGGGCGTCGAGCCGCGCGGCGCTCACCCCGCACTCGCCCGCGAGCGCGTGCAGCTCGCGCGGGCCGACGCCGTCGTCCAGCTCGCGCAGCAGGTGGACCTCGGGTGCGGTCAGGCCGGTGAGCCGGACGGCCCAGCGGGGGTCGGTCCCGATCTGGACCTCGTCCCGTGCTCGCCAGAGCACCCGCAGACCCGCCCGAAGCCGCACGCAGCCACCGCCCTTCCTGTCCCCACCCTGACAGCGCCGAGCGTGCGGTCGCCGTCGTCCACAGGACCGGAAAGTGCGTCGCGCGCGGAACCCCCGGAAAAGCGCAAAGGGGCGGCCCGCGGCGTCGTGTGACGCGCGGGCCGCCCCTTGCGGCGCGTGCTGGTCAGGCCTTGCCGAGGATCCGGTTCAGCTTGGTCCCGCAGACGGGGCAGATTCCCTTGGCCATCTTGCGGCCAGACTCGGAGACGACGACGTCGCCCTCGGCCTCACGCTTTTCTTTGCACTTCACGCAGTAGAACTCGCCCTTGTATGTCTCGGCCATGATGTTCTCCGTTCGATGTCTGTGCGTCAGCTCGAGGATTCGCCAACCGACGGCAGGGCCGAGCGGCCTGAGCGGCCGCACGCTCCCGTGCACGGCCACGATAGTGGCCACGCGAGCAGGTTCGAGCCCCAACCGGCGCGGCGCGCCGCTCGAATCGCCGATTCAACCCCTGTTCAGGGGCTCAATCGGGCCGTATCGGGTCGTCGGCGCGGCGCGGTGGATGAACCGCTTGCGGCGATGTGCGGCACTATGGGGTCCTCGGCGTGCCGACGGATGGGTGAATTGCGGGCGAACGCCTCGGTCCCGCGCTAGCGTGCGACGGGTGAACCCGCAAGATCCCGTCGGTCCCGTCGAGGTCCGCCGGAGCCGCAAACGACTCCGCACCGTCACCGCCTACCGGGACGGCGATCGGATCGTGGTGGCGATCCCGGCCCGGTTCACGCGCGCGCAGGAGCGCGAGTGGGTGCGCCGGATGGTGGGGCGCCTCGCGGAGCAGGAGCGCCGGCGGCGACCCTCGGACGAGGAGCTGGCCGTGCGCGCCGCCGAGCTGTCCACGCGTTACCTGCGGGGCGAGGCCAAACCCGTGAGCGTGAACTGGTCGAGCAACCAGGGTCGGCGCTGGGGGTCGTGCACCCCGACCGAGGGCACGATCCGGATCTCGACGCGCGTGCGCGGCATGCCGCGCTGGGTGATCGACTACGTGCTGCTCCACGAGCTCGCGCACCTGCTGCACGCGGGGCACGGCCCGGAGTTCTGGGCCGCGCTGGAGTCCTACCCGCGCACCGAGCGCGCACGCGGCTTCCTCGAGGGCGTCACCTTCGGCGAGGAGCGGCTCGCGAACCCCGATCCGGACGTGTCGGCGCACGGCGATGTGGCAAAGGACCTGCCGGACGACGAGATCGCAGCCGAGGACGGTGCGGACACCGCCGCGGCCCTGGCGGCCGACGACGTGCTGGACGCCGCGGGCGCGTAAGCCCGGTCAGCCAGAGTCCGGTCAGCCAGGTCCGGTCAGCCCCGCGGGTCGCTCTCGGGCTCGTCGCCGGCGGTGCCGGGATCCTCACCCAGGATCTCCGCGAGCGCCCGGTCGACCTCGGCGCTCTCGTCCGCGGCCGCCGTGCGCCGGGCGGCGTAGCCGGTCGGGTCGTCGAGGTCCTCGGTCGTGGGGAGCAGGTCCGGGTGACCCCAGACGGCGTCGCGCGCGCTGCGTCCGGCCACCCGGGTGATCTCGGCCCACAGTGCCGCGGCGTCGCGCGAGCGGCGGGGACGCATCTCGAGCCCGACCAGCGTCGCGAACGTCTGCTCGGCGGGCCCGCCCGCGGCGCGGCGACGCCGGATCATCTCCCGCAGCGCGACCGCGTGCGGAAGGTGGGGGAGCGTGGCGACGGTGCTGACCTCATCGACCCAGCCCTCCACGAGCGCCAGGGCCGTCTCGAGCCGCAGGAGGTTCGCCTTCTGGTCGTCGGTCGCCTGGGGTGCGAACACCCCGCCCGAGAGCGCGCCCTGTAGCGCGGCGGTGTCGGTCGGGTCGATCGCGCTGACCGCCTCCTCGAGGCTGTCGACGTCGATCGTGATGCCGCGCGCGTACGCGCCCACGATGCCGAGCAGGTGGCCTCGCAGCCACGCGACGTGCGTGAACAGCCGGGCGTGCGCGGCCTCGCGCACGGCGAGGAACAGCCGGACCTCCTCGAGCGGGGCGTCGAGCCCCTCGGCGAAGGCTGCCAGGTTCGTCGGGACGAGCACGGTCGCGGCCTCGGTGAGCAGCGGCAGCCCGATGTCCGTGGCGCCGAAGACCTCGCGCGAGAGCGTGCCCGCCGCCTGGCCGACCTGCATCCCGAACACCGCAGAGCCGAGCTGGCGCATGAGTTGCGCCGGGTCGATCGAGGCGCCGCCGTCGGGCTGCTCGGGCAGCTGGTCCGCGAGCGCCCGCACGAGGGCCGCCGACAGCGACGACGCCACGGGCTCGGCGAGCGCGTGCCAGGTCGGCAGGGTGTGCTCGACCCATTCCGACCGGCTCCAGGCCTGGGCCTTCCCTCCGGCGGGCGGCAGATCGGTCGCGACGTCGAGCCAGAGCTCGGCGACCGAGAGGGCTTCCGTCGCGGCGCGGATCTGGCCGGGCGTGAGCGACGGGTCGCCCTCGGCCACGGCGGCCTGCCGGGCGACGTCGTGCGCGACGTCCCAGTTCACCGGGCCCGTGCCCGTGGTCGCGAGCATCTTCTGGACCTGCCCGAGCACGACGCCGAGCATCTGCGGATCGTCGGGGAGCCCGGCGGCGGCGGCCATGGCGGCCGGGTCGATGCCGCGCTCGCGCAGCTCACGCATCGCGTCGTCGGCGTCGGCACCGAACATCTGACGCATGAGCGCCTCCCACTGGGGGGGCTGCTCGTCGCTGGATCCGGTCGGGGGTTCGCTGCTCATGGTGACTCCTGGGACAATGGCCGGCGCGGGTGCGTCCACGGTAACCACATCGGGCGACGCAGAAGGGTGCGCAGCGGCATGGCAGCAGGCGGGGTTCGCTCACGGCGCAGCATTGTCGCGGGCCGAGGGCGCCGGGCCACCCCTCCCGGTCCGGGTGACGTGGTGGTCGTCGCGGGGCGCGGCGCGGTGGCGAGCGCGATCGCCACCTGGTTCGCCCGCCCCGACGGCGACGGTGCCCCGACCTGGGACGTGCGCGTGACCGAGGAGGTCCCGGTCGTCGCACCGCAGGACGCGGTCGCCGGGGCCGACGTCGTCGTCCTGGTGATGCACGACGCCGACTTCGCCGCCTATGTGCGCACCCCGGTGGTCGAGCGCCGCGCGGGCGGGGTCGCGCACGCCGAGCGGACGATCGCGGCGTCGCGGTCCGCCGGCGTCCGGCACGTCGTGGTGATCAGCTCCGCCATGGTCTACGGCGCCGTGCCCGAGCAGCCGGTCAGCACCGACGACACCCCGCTGATCAGCACCGAGGACGGCCTGGTGGGCGACCTGCTCGCGGTCGAGGCCGTGCTGGCCCGGGGGCATCGGCGGCGCGGCCCGATCGTGACCGTGCTGCGCCCGGCCGCGCTGGTCGGGCCGGGCATCGACACGATCATCACGCGCCACTTCGAGGCGCCGCGGCTGCTGACCGTGCGCGGGGCAATCCGCGAGTGGCAGTTCGTGCACGTGGAAGACCTCGCGTCCGCGGCCGAGCACGCGGTTCGGTCCGGGCTCGCCGGCGCGCTGACCGTCGGGGCGAGCGACGTGCTGAGCCCGACCCAGGTCGAGAAGGCGTCCGGCCTGCGGCGGATCGAGCTCGCCGCGGTGACCGCGTTCGGCACCGCCGAGCGGCTGCACCGGGTGGGCGTGCTGCCGACCCCGTCGAGCGAGCTCGCGTACACGGTGTACTCGTGGACGGTGGCCAGCGACCGGTTGCGGGCCGGCGGCTGGGAGCCGACCTGGTCTAGTGCCGCGTGCCTGGACGTGCTGCTGCAGAGCGGGTCGGGCCGCCTCGCGGTCGCCGGCCGCCGGGTCGGCCCCCGGGACGCCGCGGCCCTCGGTGCGGCCGGTGCGGCCGTCGCGTTTCTTGGCACGGCCGCCATCTGGAGGCAGTCGCGCGGACGGGGTAGGGGATGATCGTGCGGTGCCCGAGAAGCTGACTGGACCCGACGCCGACCCCGGCGATCTCCCCGCTGACCTGCCCGACGGCGATCTGCCCGAGCCTGTTGTGCCCGACGGTGACCTGCCCGACGGCGACCTGGCCGACGGCGAGCTGGACGCGCCGCCCGCGCAGTCCCCACGTTCGGTGACCCTGACGATCGCGGCCCTCGCGACGATGGCGCTGTTCGCCGTGATGGTGCTCGTGCCGGTGCCGTACGCCGTGGGCGGCCCCGGGCCGACCAAGGACACGCTCGGCGAGGAGAAGGGCACCCCGCTGATCGAGGTCACCGGCGCGCCGACGTACGAGTCGACCGGGCAGCTGCGGCTCACGACGGTGTCGTACTCCGGCGGACCGGGGTACCCGGTGACGCTGCCGTCCGTGCTCAGCGCGTGGATCTCCGGGGACAAGATCGTCAGCCCCGTCGAGACGGTGTTCCCGACCGACCGGAGCCAGGACCAGATCGACAAGGAGAACCAGGCGGAGATGGTGTCCTCGCAGGAGAACGCCACCGTCGCCGCGCTCGAGGAGCTCGGCTACACCGTGCCCGCCACGCTCGTGGTTGCAGGCACGGTCGACGGCACCGGCGCGGTCGGCGTCGTGCAGGAGGGTGATGTCGTGGTGTCCCTGCAGGGCACGGCGATCACGACGTACACCGACCTGGTCGAGGCTCTCGGCCAGATCAAGCCCGGGGAGCACGTCACGCTCGGGATCGAGCGGGACGGAAAGCCGCTCGAGGTGGAGATCGTCACCGGGCAGCGCGAGAGCGGCGGCAGCCAGCTCGGGGTCTTCATCGACCCCTCGTTCGACCTGCCCATCGACGTGAAGATCCAGATCGAGGACATCGGCGGCCCGAGCGCGGGCACCATGTTCGCGCTCGGGATCATCGACAAGCTGACCCCGCAGGACGAGGTCAACGGCGTGACCATCGCCGGCACCGGCACGATGGACGTGGACGGCACGGTCGGGCCGATCGGTGGCATCCGGCAGAAGCTCGCGGGGGCGAAGCGCGACGGCGCGACCTGGTTCCTCGCGCCCGCCGACAACTGCGACGAGGTGGTCGGCCACATCCCGGCCGGGCTGCACGTGGCGAAGATCGACACCCTGCACAGCGCGCGGACCGCGATGGAGGCCATCGGGGCGGGCGACGGCGCATCGCTGCCGACCTGCACGGCGGCGGCGGCCGCGGCCGCGGGCTGAGGAACCCTTTCGGTCAGTCCAGCGTCGCGTACAGCGCGTCGAGCAGGCCCGGGACCAGGTTCGGGCCCATCGCGACGGAGGCGTCGTCGTCGTTCGCGCGGGTGCGGATGGCCGACCACGACTCGCCGGAGCGCAGCGCGCCGACGGCGATCCGCACGTCCTGACGGTCCGGGTGGCCCATGAGGTAGGCGAGCGCCTCCTCGGGGTCGGCCGGCATCCCCTCCTCGGCGGCCGGCGGCAGGATGACCCGCTCGACCGTGATCGCCGCGCCCTCGACGCTGGGCGGCCAGGTGATCCCGCCCAGGAGCTCCTCGAGATCGGCCGCCGACGGCAGGCCCTCCTGCTCGATCGAGGTGAGGTGCGCGTCGTCCTTGCGGGCGGCTGCGACGACGTCGGCGGTGAGCTGGTCGGCGAGCTCGGGCGAGGCGTCGAGCGCGCGCGCGGTGCCGACCAGCGCGAACACGCGGACCGGACCGTCCCAGCCGCCCGAGGCCACGTGCCGCTCGATCTCGCGGACGGCGTCGGCCAGGGCGATCTGGGTGGGGGCCAGGACCGGGAGGTCGGGCGGGGTGACGGGATCGGTCGGCTCTGGGGTTCCGGCGGGCTCTGAGGTTCCGGTCGGCTCTGTGGTCATGGGGGATATCGTCGCATCGAGGTGTGGGAACCTCAGACCACGCCGGGGCGTTCACGGGGGAGACCCGGTTGCGTGCCGGGCAACGTATCGCCTAAGACGAGGAACCCACTGCTGTGAGCTTTCCTGCCCCGCCCCGCCGCCCCTCCGGCCCACCGCGAGCGCGCAAGCGCCGGGGTGCGCTCGGTCCCACGATCATCGTGCTCGGGGCGATCGTCGTCCTGACCCTGATCCTGGCCCAGGTCTGGACCGAGGTGCTCTGGTACAGCCAGGTCGGGTTCTTCAGCGTGCTGCGCACCGAGTGGCTCACCCGTGGCCTGCTGTTCGTCGCCGGCTTCGTGCTGATGGCCGGTGCCGTCGCGACCTGCCTGAACGTGGCCTACCGCTCGCGGCCCGTGTATGCGCCGTCGACCCCGGAGCAGGCGAACCTCGACCAGTACCGCGAGGCCGTCGAGCCGCTGCGCAAGCTCGTCATGATCGCCGGCCCGGCGCTGCTCGGCGTGTTCGCCGGCGCGGCCGCCTCGCAGCAGTGGGAGACCATCCAGCTGTGGCTCAACGCGGTCAAGTTCGACGCCGTGGACCCGCAGTGGGGGCTGGACATCTCGTTCTTCGTCTTCACGCTGCCCGGCCTGCGGTTCGTGGTCTCGTTCCTCATGGCTGTCGTGTTCCTGTCGGCCATCGCGACGCTCGCCACGCAGTACCTGTACGGCGGGATCCGGATCGGCGGCGAGGGCCCGCGCACCACCAAGGCTGCCCGCGTCCAGCTCTCCATCGTGGCGGCGATCTTCTTCCTGCTCATCGCGGCCAACTACTGGCTCGACCGGTACTCGCTGCTGACGAAGGCGGGGGAGAAGTTCGAGGGCGCGTCGTACGCCGACGTCAACGCGGTGATGCCGTCCAAGGGCATCCTCGCCGTGGTCGCGATCGTCGTCGCGGTGCTCTTCATCGTCACCGCGCGGCGCGGCAACTGGCGGATCCCCGCGATCGGCGTCGGGCTCATGGTGGTCTCCGCGATCGCCATCGGCGGGATCTACCCCGCCGTCGTCCAGCGCTTCCAGGTGGTCCCGAACGCGCAGGAGCTCGAGTCCGAGTTCATCCAGCGCAACATCGACGCGACCAAGACGGCCTTCGGCCTCGACAACATCGAGGTCACGCCGTACTCCGCCACGACGGACGCCGCGGCCGGCGCCCTGCGCAAGGACGCCGAGACCGCCGCCAGCATCCGGCTGCTCGACCCGGCGATCGTGAGCCCGTCGTTCCGGCAGCTGCAGCAGAACAAGCAGTACTACAACTTCGCGGACACGCTGTCGGTGGACCGGTACACGATCAACGGCGAGAAGCGCGACACCGTGATCGCGGTGCGCGAGCTCAACCTCGGCGGCCTCGGGACGAGCGCCCGCACCTGGGTCAACGACCACACGGTCTACACCCACGGGTTCGGCGTCGTGGCCGCGTACGGCAACACGACGAGCTCCGACGGTCAGCCGGCTTACTTCGAGGGCGGGATCCCGTCGACCGGTGAGCTCGGCGACTACGAGCCGCGGATCTACTTCGGTCAGAACTCGCCGACGTACTCCATCGTCGGCGCGCCCGACACGAAGAAGGCCTGGGAGCTCGACTACCCGGACGACGCGTCCGGCGGCCAGAAGAACACCAGCTTCCCGACGTCGAAGATCAACGCCGGCCCCAGCGTCGGCAACCCGTGGAACAAGCTGCTCTACGCGCTGAAGTTCGGCGACGAGGAGCTCCTGTTCTCCGATCGCGTGACCTCCGACTCCCAGATCCTGTACGACCGCAACCCGCGCGATCGCGTGCAGAAGGTCGCGCCGTACCTGACGGTCGACGGTCGGGTCTACCCCGCCGTCGTCGAGGGCAAGGTCGTGTGGATGGTCGACGGTTACACGACGTCGGCCGGCTACCCGTACTCCGCCTCGGCGCAGCTCGCCGACGCGACGGTGGACTCGCTCACGCAGCGGTCGTCCACGGTCACCGAGCTCGCCCCGCAGACGGCGAACTACATCCGCAACTCGGTCAAGGCGACCGTCGACGCCTACACGGGCGAGGTCACCCTGTACGCGTGGGATCCCAAGGACCCGGTGCTGCGGGCATGGCAGAAGGTCTTCCCCGGCACGCTCAAGCCGCTCTCCTCGATCAGTGGCGACCTGATGAGCCACATCCGGTACCCGGAGGACCTGTTCAAGGTCCAGCGGACGCTGCTGTCGAACTACCACGTCAGCGACGCGGGCGACTTCTACACCAGCCAGGACTTCTGGTCCTCGCCGAACGACCCGACGCAGTCCGCGCCGGTCGCCCAGCCGCCGTACTACCTGACGCTCAAGATGCCCGGTCAGGACACCCCGGCGTTCTCGCTCACGTCGACCTACATCCCGCAGGGTGGCACGCGCAACGTGCTCACCGGCTTCCTGGCGGCGGATGCCGAGGCCGGCAGTGTGGCGGGTAAACCCGCGGCGGGCTACGGGAAGCTGCGGCTGCTCGAGCTCCCACGCAACTCGACGGTTCCCGGACCGGGACAGGTGCAGAACAACTTCGACGCCTCCCCGGACGTCTCGACGACCCTGAACCTGCTCGCCCAGGGGAACTCGACGGTGATCCACGGCAACCTGCTGACCCTGCCCGTGGGTGGCGGCCTGCTGTACGTGCAGCCCGTGTACGTGCAGTCGTCGAGCGGCACGCAGATCCCGCTCATGCGCAAGGTGCTCGTCGCCTTCGGTGACTCGATCGGCTTCGCCGACACGCTCGGGGAGGCGCTGGATCAGGTGTTCGGCGGCAGCTCCGGGGCCAACGTGGACGGCACCGCGCCGAGCACCGGCCCGACGGCGCCCTCGACGGATACCCCCGACGGCACGGCCACACCGACGCCGACGCCGTCCGCGACCTCGCCTACCCCCGCTCCGAGTGCGACCTCGGGCACGGCTGTCGGGACGGCGCGCGAGCGGCTCGACTCGGCCCTGACCGCGGCCAACCAGGCGATCCAGGAGGGTCAGGCGGCGCTTGCAGCCAACGACTTCGCCGCGTACGGGGAGTCGCAGAAGAAGCTGCAGTCCGCGCTGGAGGCGGCAGTCGCTGCTGAGGCTGAGCTCGGATAGGACCTGAAAGCACCCTGCGGGCACTCGGTTCGGCCCTCGATTAGGAGGGTCGGCCCGGGTGACGTAGGGTTGCTTTCAGCGGCGCGGGGTGGAGCAGCTCGGTAGCTCGCTGGGCTCATAACCCAGAGGTCGTAGGTTCAAATCCTACCCCCGCTACTTATGAAAGTGCAGGTCAGAGGCCCTTTCTTCCTTCGGGGAGAGAGGGCCTCTTGCGTGCGTGACCGCGCGGTGACCGCAGACCTTGCCTCCGGATCTGAGTGGAGCGCGGGGGACTTGGGCGGATGTTGCGCGGGTCACAGAGCTCTAGCGCCGGGCGTCAGGGGCGCCTCCCTGGTTAACGTGTCGGGGATTCGGCCGGTCCCGGTAGCACACGGGGGTTGCCAAAACCCTGACACTTCCGGTCGTCGTCGACCGCGGTGCGGGCGCCCGTCGCTAGGGTGTCGCCATGTCTGACTCCGTCTCCGAGATCGACGTCGCTGCCAGCCCCGCAGCCGTGTGGGAGACGCTGACCGTTCCCGCGCTCGTCAAGCGCTGGCAGTACGGCAGCGACCTGGTCACCGATTGGGCCGTCGGCAGCCCAATCCGGTTCACCGTGCAGTGGGAGGGCGGCCGGTTCGAGCAGTGGGGGACGGTCCTCGAGTTCGATCGCCCGCGTCAGCTGTCGTATTCGCTGTTCGCGCCGCGCCCGGATCTGGCGGACGCGCCGGAGAACTACTTCACGATGACGTACCTGCTGACGCCGCTGGAGGATGGCGGCACACGGGTGTCGATCACGCAGCACGATCCGCGCCCTGGCGCCGGCGAGGCGGAGGCGGACGAGGGTGCCGAGAACCCGGTGCTGATCGAGCTCAGGACCGTCGCGGAGTCGCAGGCCTGACTCCCACGTGATGATGACGACGTCGGTTCGGGTGTGACCACCGCGCCCCGCTAGCACCGAGGTGTTGTCACAACCCTGCCGGCCGTGGCGGGCAGCGACGGCACAGCGGTTTGACAAGCACGCATCGTCCAGGGTTACACTCATATCAGCATCTGCTTTAACGATAAAGCAACTCCCGCCACCTCCCCTGATCTAACCGAGGGCGGCTGGTGGAGTTGCGGATCATCGGTGCGATCGGCGATCTTGCTTCAACGATGAAGCATTCCCAGGACCAGGAGGTTGTTGTGGCGAAGGAGAAGTCAGTCGGACGCGGTCGGGTCACGCTACGCAATGTGGCTGACCTGGTCGGAGTGACCCCGTCGGCGGTCTCGATGGCGCTGCGGGGCAACCCACGTATCGGCAAGGAGACGGCGGCGCGGATCCAGACCGCCGCTCGCGACCTCGGCTATGTCACCAACACCGCCGGACGCGCTCTGCGCGCGCAGAAGTCCGGGTCGATCGCACTGGTGGTGCCGAACACGAGCCAGCACGTCTTCGGTCATGCCTACTTCATGCACCTGCTTGTGGGCGTCAGCGCGATCAGTGATGAGCAGGGCGCGCCGGTGATCATCTCCACCGGGGCGGAACAGGAACACGGGGTCACCGCCTACGAACGACTTCTGCGCTCCCAGGTTGCCGATGGCGCAATCGTCGCCTCGGCGGCAGCGGATGACCGCGACCTGGAGAGCCTGGTCCGCTCGGGCCTCCCGGTCGTACTCATCGGCCGCACCCCCACGCTCCCAGGCTCGATCTGGGTAGGAATCGACGATGTCAAGGCGGCCAGGACAGCGACCAGCCACCTGCTCGAGACCCATCACGTGCGGCGGATCGCCCACATCAGCGGTCCGCTCGACCACCAGAGCTCGCTCGACCGCCTCGAGGGTTGCCGCGCCGCACTTCGTGCCTCCGCGCAGCCCGAGCCGATCGTCGTCCAGGGGGACTACAGCGAAGAGTCCGGTGCCAAAGCCGCTCGGATGCTCCTGGCCCTGGACGAGTCCTTCGACGCGATCTTCGCCGCCAACGACGAGATGGCCTACGGCGCGATGTGTGAGTTGCGGCGGCGCGGCCACCGGACACCGCAGGACGTCAAGATCGTCGGCTTCGACGACTTCGGTCTGGCGCGGGTGACCACGCCGGGGATCACCACCATTCGCGTACCTGCCGAGAAGATCGGGCGCCACGCGGCCGCCCAACTTTTCGAGCTCCTGGCAGGTAACCAGCCCACCCCTGCGGGAACGACCCTGCCGGTGGAACTCATCGTCCGCGAGTCATGCGGCTGCACCGTGCCCGACCAGAACGCGAAATGACCACAGTGAACGCCACGTCAAAGGAGACATCGCCATGAGAATTCGCCCACTGGGTGCGGCTGCCATAGCCGGCATCTTCCTCCTCACAGCCTGCAGTTCCGGTGGAGCTGCCGACGGCTCGTCGCCGGGGACCAGCGCCGACGGGGTCGTCGCCCTGACGATGACAGCTGGCTTCACTGGCGGTGACCGCGCCGCGTACGAGGGCCTGGTCAAGACCTTCAACGACACGCACCCGAACATTCAGGTGACGATGGAGATCCAGCCGTGGGACACGATCGCTCAGACTCTGCCCGCCGCCTGGGGTACGGGACAGGGGCCCGACGTGGCTACCCCGAACTTCGACCCGAGCGTGGTCGCGAAGTACGTTGAAACTGGTTCAGCGCTCGCGCTCAACGACTTCACCGGCGCCAGCGCCGACAAGATCGACACCGCGAACCTCGGACCGGCAGCTATCGGCGCGTTCACGATTAAGGACACCCTGTACGCAGTCCCGGCGAACGTGGCCACCCTGGAGCTGTACTACAACAAGGCACTCTTCAAATCCGCAGGCATCGCCACACCGCCCGCCACCAGCAAGGAGTTCAAGGCCGACGCCGTCGCGCTGACCAACGCCGCCGACGGTGTGTACGGCCTCACGTTGGCTGACCACGAAACCATCCAGATGTGGCCGGTGCTGCAGTGGATGGACGGTGGCGACATCGTCGGTGAGGACGGCTGCGCCGTCATCGACAACGACGCGAGCGTCGCGGGTCTGAAGGAATGGACCAACCTCGTGATCAAGGACGGCATCAGCCCGGTCGGACTGACCGGCGCGGAGTCGGACTCCCTGTTCTCCGCCGGTAAGGCCGCCATGCAGATCAACGGCCCATGGGCGGCCGCCGGCTACGCGGCAGCGGGTGTGGACTTCGGTGTGGTCAGCGTCCCCGTCGGGAGCGCCGGCCCAGTGACCCTTTCATCGACCGTGCCACTGATGATCGGCAAGGGCACCAAGCACCCCCAGGAAGCTGCTGCGTTCCTGTCGTGGTGGACCGGCCAGGACGCCCAGCGCCAGTTCGCCCTCGCCTCCGGCTTCCCGCCGGTGCGCACCGACATGGCGTCGGACCCTGAGCTGATGAAGAACGAGGTCGTCCAGGCCTTCGCGTCCGCCCTGCCCAGCGCGCGGCTCTACCTGCCCGGCGTGCCCAATGCCACCAAGGTCGACACCGAGGTCTACGTGCCGCTCATCGGTGAGATCACCCGCGGCGCTGACGTCGCGGCATCGGTCAAGACCGCAGCCGGTGACATCAACGCTCTGACCGGCTGCACCAAGTAGGCCGAGCAACTCAGATCTCGGGGCCCGGGAGGTTCCCTGAAGCCTCCCGGGCCCCTGACCAGAACGGAAAGCGCATGACCACGCAGATTGACCTCAGGCGACCTGCCCTGCAGGTCACCCCACCCCAGCGCAGGCGACGTATCCGGATTCAACCCGCGGTTCTGTTCCTGCTCCCCAGCGCGCTCATCCTCGGCACGTTCGTCATCTTCCCGATCTTCCAGTCCCTGTGGATGAGCTTCCACGAGTGGCGCATCGGAGCCGACGTGCAGCCCTGGGTGGGCCTGGGCAACTACACCCGCCTGCTCTCCGACCCGCAGTTCTTCAACGCGCTGCGCATCACCATCATCTTCACCACCGTCACGGTCGCTGTGCTGCTCGTGCTCGGGTTCCTGCTCGCCTACTGGCTCCAGCGGACCAATCTGCTCAGCCGTACGCTCCGCTCGGTCTACTTCTTCCCGACCGTCGTCGCGCTGTCCACCATCGGCATCGTGTGGCGCTTCATGCTGGACCCGGACATCGGCCTGGTCGCCGGGGTGATGAAGAACCTCGGCCTTGACCCGGTCGCCTGGCTGCGCAGCACCACGCTGGCGCTGCCGACCGTCATCGCCGTCGGGATCTGGAAGACCCTCGGATTCACGATGATCCTGCTCCTTGCCGGGCTCCTGGGCGTGCCCGAGCAGCAGTACGAAGCCGCACGCCTCGACGGGGCGAACTCGCTCCAGCTCATCCGCCACGTCACTCTGCCCGCGATGCGGCCGACGCTCCTGTTCGCGGCGGTCATCCTGACCATCCAATCGCTGCAGATGTTCGACCTCATCTTCGCGATGACCCATGGGGGACCGCTGTTCTCCACCGAGACGCTGGTGACGTTCATGTACCGCCAGGCGTTCGAGAACTTCGACTTTGGCTACGCCTCCGCGATCGCCTGGTCCCTCTTCCTCGTCATCGTCATCGTCTCCGCGCTCCAACTCCGATTCTTCAGGTACAACGATGTCGACTAACCCCACCCTGCCCGCGCGCCTGAGCCGAGGCGCGATCTGGACCGTCGTACTGGTCGGTGCAGTCATCGCGGTCATCCCATTCCTGTGGATGCTCGGCGGCTCGTTTCGCAGCGAAGCAGACCTGTTCGCTGACCCGTCCCGGATCCTTCCCGCCACCTGGACGCTGCACGGCTATCGGGAGATCTGGACCCAGCTCCCGTTCCTGCGGCTCGTCGCGAACAGCTTCATCTTCGCGGGAGTCACCACCGCGCTGTGCCTGCTCTTCGACTCGATGGCCGCCTACGCGCTGTCCCGGCTGAAGTTCAAGGGCCAGACCGTCGCGTTCTGGCTCGTCATCGCCACGCTCATGGTCCCCGTCCAGATCACCCTGGTCCCCGTCTTCATGACGCTGTTCAACCTCGGCTGGCTCAACACCTACCAAGGCCTGATTATCCCGCGCGCCACCAGTGCCTTCGGGATCTTCCTCCTGCGGCAGTTCTTCATGCAGATCCCCCGCGAGCTCGACGAAGCGGCCCGCATCGACGGTGCCAGTCACCTGCGCATCTACTGGCAGATCGTCCTTCCCCTGGCCAAGCCGGCGCTGGCCACCCTCGCCGTCCTGCACTTCATGAACCTGTGGAACGACCTGCTCTGGCCTTTGGTCATGACGACGACGACGAACATGCGCACGCTTCCCGCCGGCCTCACCCTGTTCGGTGGTCAACACGTCACCGACCACGCGGTGCTCCTCGCGGGGGCCACCATCTCCCTCATTCCCCTGGCCGTCGCCTTCGCGCTCGCCCAGAAGTACTTCGTGCACGGCGTCGCAACGACAGGAATCAAGTGAGCCCCCACCGACCCAGAGCCTTCGATGCCGGCGCCTTCACCTGGGCGCTCGGCATCGAAGACACCTGCGTGTACCCCGCCGCCGACGACCCGACGCCTCCCCTGGACGAGCACGCACTCACTCAGCACGACAGCAACTGGCGTCATGACCTGGACCTCGCGGCCAGCCTCGGTGCCTCAGCCGTCCGGTACGGCGCCTCCTGGCCGCTCGTTCATCCCGCCCCTGGAACGTACGACTGGGCGCACCTGGACGAGGTGGTCGACTACGCCGGCCAACTGGGCCTCACGCTCATTGCCGACCTCGTCCACTACGGCTGCCCGACCTGGCTGCCCCAGTCCTTCCTGGCCGAAGACTTCCCTGCGGCGCTCGGGCAATTCGCCGGCGCATTCGCGGCCCGCTACCGCGGACGCGTCAACCACATCACCCCACTGAACGAACCCATCACGACCGCGTCGTTCAGCGGGCTGCGCGGCGTCTGGCCGCCCTACGGTCGCGGCTGGGACGCCTGGGTCGCGGTCACTCTCAACATCGCCGAGGCCGTCGTCCTCGCCGAGCAGGAAATCCACACAGCCAACCCCGACGGCGTCGTCGTGCACGTTGAAGCTGCCCTGCTCTACGAGACCGACGAACCCACGCTCTGCACCGAGGTCGACCACCTGACCCAGCTGGCGCAACTCCCGCTCGATCTCACCACTGGTCGGGTCGCCCACGACCACCCGCTCTACCCCTGGATGCTCGCCCACGGAGCGGACCCGGAGCGGCTGGCCGTTCTGGTCGACGGGCCTGCCCGGATCGACGTCCTGGGCGTGAACTATTACCCGAACCTCTCCCCGCGAAAACTCGTCATCCACAACGAATCGCCCGCCCAAGTTGCCGTGGATCGCGGACGCAACGGCCTTCACGACGTGCTCAGCGCCCTGGCCGCGCGCTACGGCCTACCGCTGGCCATCACCGAGACCAGCATCGAAGGAGACGACGCCACACGGTCCAGCTGGCTGCACGAGTCCGTCGACTGCGCCAAGCAGCTCCGCGGCGAGGGAATCGACCTACGTGGACTGACCTGGTGGCCACTGCTCGACTTCGTCGACTGGTCGTTCACCGCGGGGGGATCGAGCGTCGAAGAGTTCCTCATCCCCAACGCCAAGACCCCGCAAGAGAGCTACACGGTCCAACAGCCACTCGGAGACCCCGCCGACGGCGTCGAACCCTTCCTGCGCCGCATGGGCCTCATCCGCCTCGAGGCGGGTCCCGACGGCGTGCTTGATCGCCTGCTCACACCGAGTGCCCACGCATTCCGTGTGGTGAGCGACGATGCCTGACTCGGTCTCGGTGCAAGCCGGCGCTGCCCACGCCGCTGCGTACCCCGAGTACTTCGCAGACCCCTTCGTCCTGCGGACGGCGACCGGATACATCGCCTACGGCACCGTGCCGGCAGCGACCCCCGGCGCCCACCCGCCCGACGACGGACGCCAGTTCCAGATGCTCACCTCACCCGACCTCGTGCACTGGTCAGACGCAGGGGGAGCACTCGTCCCAGTGCCCACTTCCTTGGGCACCGACTACTGGGCCCCCGAGGTCGCCCACCGTGACGGCCGGTACTGGCTGTACTACTCGCTAGGGCACGGCGACCACGGCCACCACCTCCGCGTGGCCGTCGCCGACGACCCCACCGGCCCGTTCCAGGACACCGGCGTTAACCTCACGCCAGGGGAGCGGTTCGCCATCGATGCCCATCCCTACCGCGACACCGACGGAACCTGGTACCTGTTCTACGCCCACGACGTCCTGACCGGACCGCGGATCGGAACCATGCTCGCCGTCGACCGCCTCATCGCGGCGACCGCTCTTGCCGGTGAGGCGACAACCATCGTGCGCCCCGACGCCGACTGGCAGATCTACGAACGAAGCCGAGAGATGTACGGCCGCACGGTCGACTGGCACACGCTCGAAGGCCCCTCAGTTGTCTGTCACAACGCGCGCTACTACTGCCTGTTCTCCGGCGGATCCTGGAAAGACGCCAGCTACGGCGTCAGTTGGGCCGAAGCCGATCACCCACTCGGCCCGTGGCGCCGAGGATCGTCCACCCCGCGAATCCTGTGGACCATTGGAACCGACGTCGTCGGCCCGGGACACAACAGCATCACCGTGGGCCCCCACGGTGAGGACGTGATTGTGTACCACGCGTGGAACTGGCCCCCCACAGCCCGGCAACTCCACCTCTCGATCATGACGTGGACGGTGGATGGCCCACGGGCTGACGGTTTCCCAGAAGGCGAACCTCCGGAGCGAGGGTGAGCTATCCCTCGGACTCTGCCGCGGCCCGCTAGCACAGACGGGTTGCCAAAACCCTGACAGTTGTGGCGGCGAGCGAGGCTGCCGACAACTGTCAGGGTTTTGGCAATAGGGACGCTGTGGTTTCGCCGGAGCTACCGCGCCGCCGCGATCGGGCACACCCAGACGTCGACCGTGGTGACGGCGTCGTCGAACGGGACCGCGACGCCGGCGGACGTAGCCGCTGCGGCGTAGTCGTTGCCCCAGTGCGGGTGCAAGACGACGACACAGGGCCACGCAGGCGGGTCCTAGTCCAGGCGGCTGGCCTCCGACGCGTGTTTGGTGAATGGCCGGGGACCCTGCCTCCGGGTCGTCTGCTGGACGGTTGTCGCTGAGTTGATTTCACCCCACTGATCAACTCGGCCGGCTGCACGAACGGGGAGGCTGTGTTGGTGATGTCAACGCAGCCCACCTCTGGTCCGCGTGACCTCCCCAAGGCGCCGATGGTCGACCCCGACATCCTCGTGGGCGAACGTCACGATAGTCGCCGACCTCACCCCGCCTACTGGCTCGTCGCGATCCCCGGCTTGCTCATCGTGGGCTGGCTTGTCAGCCTGTGGCCCTTCGCAATCCACGACCACATCGACCTTCTCGACGACCCCGCCGTCGGGAACACTGCCGACCGAGCCTGCGCCACCCTCAGCACAGCACTGTCTGCGACGGAAGGGCTCAGCCGGCCCGAACGCATCACCGCCGGCAACGCCGCCATCGAAGAACTGGTCAACGCGATGAACGCTCTGGGACATTGCGTCCTCGCCGGGGACGAGCCCAGCGCCGCCTGGATCGCCGACTGGCGGCGCCTCCAGGAAGCCCGCAGCGACGTCGCCGTGGCCCTTCCCGCCGCCCCACAGACCCAACTGGTAATGCCGCTCACGCCGGACGGCTACCCGATTACGCGGCGCATGATCCACGCGAGCGGCCCGTCCTGCGAGACCGCAATCACCCTTGCGGCAGCCCCCTGATTGGCCCGATCTGCCGGGCTGGACCTCTGACAGAACCCTAAGAGCCAGAGGAGTCATGTTCGCCCATCTTGGTTCTTCGCCCTGAGGCCTGGCCTGCCGTAGAGAGGTGCAGTCTGAGCCGTGACCCGTGTGACGATCAACAACGAAAATCCACGCCGGTAAGCGGTGCGAGGTCCAAGCGGCACGGCTCGCTGCGCGCCGGTCAGCGCCTCCTGGCTTCCCTGGCGCGGGTCGTGGCTCGCCTTCGGCTTCGCATGGTGCAGTCGGGGAGGCTGCGTGCTCCGGAGTGCCGGGTGTCACCACCGCTGCGGCGGCCTTTCGCGAGACCCCTGTCCCACGGCGGCGTGCCCAACGACAGACGGCAAGCAGACCGCCCCGCCGGATACGCCGTTCGACGGAGGCGCGTGTCGTTGCCACCTTTGCCGGGGCTGCTTCGGGAACGCTCGCTTAGCCGGTTCGGGGAAGGGCAGGCGGCGCCGCGTCAGGATTGAGTGCCGCACCCCCGGATGGCACTACCTATGGGGTGTTCGCCTGTGGCTGAGTCGGGACTTCCGAAGATGCTGCTGGGAGCCCGGCAGTTCGCCGATATCTTCGCTCGAGCTTGGCCGCGACACGGACTCTGATTGGGCCGATCCAATCAAGAACCGTTCCCGGCGTGAACGGCTGGAGGGCGGCGGCAACGAAGACAAGAGCCGCCCCCCAGAAGACCGCGTGGCCCATCCAGCGAGGTGCACCGGAAAGCCAAGGAGGTGCGAAGAAATACACCATCGCGAATCCAATTGCGATCACGGCACCAATGATGACGGGTATATCTAGAATACGCCGAGAGTTCACCCCTGCACGCACCCGAATTCTGTGGTCCTGTTGAGAACGGTCATGCATCAGATCCTCGACGGTCCTGGTTGCTTCGGCCACCTGAGCGCTCAGTCGGCGCTGCGACGATTCTGCAGACTCCGCGTCCGCGTGCGCCCGATCTTCAGCCTTTTGCCGAGCCTCCTGCTCCGCGCCTAGTCGTTCGAGAAGAGGGTTCTCCAAATCCGAGCGGACACGCACGAGAACTGCGGCAGCTGAGTCGAGTACGACGTCCTCCTCTCCAAGGGTGAGGTCCATGAGCGCTTGGCGCGCTTCGGGGCGCGACCGCAGGACGATCGCCTCATCCTCTCTGATCTCTCCCCGCTCCTGGAGTCGCTCGATCTCGGCGAGGTACTTCGTCCAGAGGTGTCGGCCGGGCTGCACTCCGGCGTACACAGTTGCCAAGAGTTGGCGGCGGGGAAGGTCGTCGGCAACTCCTGGGCTTCGAGCCCACAAGAATGCTGCCAGGTCGCCATCAACCATCGCGAGCGGCCAGCCGTGCCGCTCATCGACCTGACGGGACGCCCTTGCGACCGCTGCATTGTCGGTCACGAGAACGAATCCGCAGCGCTCAAAAGCCTCCGGCGACGAACCCTCGCGGAGTCGATGGATCGCGGAGAGGCTGTCGACGTCATATCGGCGCGCACCTGCGTTGCTGTAGTTGATGTGGTGTGCGAGCAGTGCATCGAGCGCGGTTTCATCTAGGCCGTACGAATAATAGCCGTCCGGTTTTGACTGTGACCTAATTCCGATAACCTTTAGCGAATTGTCAATCTTTGCGCGTTCGATCTCAATGTCTGCAGCCGTCATGCCGGCGTCTTGAAAGTACACGTCAACCTCGCGGAGAGCACCGGACCGTCGACCTGCAGCTCTAATCGCTGCCTGTGCCGAAAGCAGCACCCCGTCGACCTCACGCACCGAATGTTGGAAGCATGAGATCTTCATGCCAAGTGAACGCGCAAGTTCAAGCGTCTCGAGGACGGCGCGCTCTTGCGTCTCACCTTGATAGCCGAGCGCCTTAAGCAGAACCGGAGTGTCAAGGAATCCAGTGACGTTCTTTAGTGACTCCTTGAATCGGGACGTGTCCAAACCCACAACGGCGGCAAGGATCGCGCCTTTGACGGCTTCCTCGACATAACCAAAAGCAGTGTTGTCCTGTTCGGCGAGATGTGCAACAAATCTCGAGACCGCGTAGTTTGATCCCCGCAGTTCCGTCGAATCGGAACCAGGTCCCCCTTTGAGTGCTTGCCGAAGCAAAGGCACGGCGTGAGACTCGATGAATCCGTCAATCTGAGCGACGAGATCTCCCGCGAGTAACTCGCTAGAACTGCTAAGCGTCCCCTCGATGAAGGCCCGATACTTCTCGACTAACTCCGCTTGCCTCCGACTGAAGCGCGCGATATCGGCGGAGATGCTTCCAGCCGCGTGCGCATGCTTCTCGGTAGCTACGAATCGCCCGTGCGGGCCGCTCGAGCGTTGGGCGTAGCCAGCCTTTACTGCACGCTTAAGCAGAACACCAACTACGCGGTCGGGTATACCAAAGCCGAAATTCTCCCGAACTTCGGCCGCGGCCTTGTGTTCATCAATTGACTCGGGAAAGCGTTGGTCGAGCACGTCCAGCACGTAGGGGCTAAAATTGTCCAAGTAACTCGGAGCAGCGGCGTCAAAGTTTGCGCGCAGAACTGCGTAGCCTATCAACGCGCTCGTGGCTTGATTCACACATCGCTCCCAGTTGCCGATCGGTCCGTGCAATCTTGTTCAAGAACTCAAGGATGCATCTGGTACCGATCCGTGTTCATCGATTATCCCGGCATGTCAAGGTACCGGCAGAGCGACGGGTTGGTGCCACAAGGACCCAGAGTCGCGTCTCATTTCTTGCCCAGAGATACTCTTATGACACAATTCGTCGGACATGCGGTGGAAATGGGCGTTTTGCGAATCTCGATTCTCCGTGATGCCGTGGCGCGCTCATCAAGCGTGGGCCGCGGTTGGTCGGCGGTGATGGCGGTCAGGTCGTGCGCTATCCAGATGACCTTGTCATCGGCCTTGCCGATGACGACTGGCAAGAGGGAGGTTCCACGACTGAGTTCATGACATGCCGGCTGACGTGGCGAGCGAGTAGCCCGAGTACGTCAATTTCGCCTTTGCCGACGTCCCCAGCACGCATGAGACTCAGACTCCGACCAGCCAGCGGAAGCTCAGATGCGTGTCGGTCTCGGGCAGTGGATCCATGGCTCGATCGCGACCAACACGTCACCTGTCGGCGACTCAGCGACCCTCCGGAAACACGCGCAGGCTCTTCGGGTGGCATGATCAATGCATGCCATGGGATTCTCTGCCTTCATACCTTGGTTCCGCGGGGATCTTCCTGCTGGGCCTGGTCGCGCCCTCCGTTAAGACCCTGACGGATCAATTCGTTGCTGGCACGTTCAAGAGGCGTGAGAAGAAGGCTGAAATCATCGAGACGAGAGCCGACGCGGCGGCCGATGCGTGCCTCAGAGATCTGTCCCTTGCGAAGATAGCCATTCGGGACTATTCGGTCTTTCATCGAGCTGTCATCGATCGCGAAGAGGCTCAGGACAAAGAATCCGCGCGTCGTCACTTAGAAGATTCCGTTGCAACCCTCGAGGCGCACAGCGCATTGCTCCCGAAAGAATTGCGGGCATCCCTCACCGTGTTGGCCTCGATCCTCAAATATGCACATGACCTTCCCTATGAGAGATCGCGAATGGGTAGGTTTGGGTGGCACCCAGATTCGGCGGTCACAATCGGTGACAACGCTGCTCGATATGGCTCCGAAATACTCAGTGCCTACCTGCGGCGCGATACCCAGCCGCTGAAGCCGGACGTGATCATCGAGTACGAACTTGCCACGGATGATCGTAACGAAGAACTCTCGGACGAATTCGCACCGGAAATCCAGGAAAGTGCGGACGAGCAGGCACAGTTCCGAAAGAAGCATGACCTGACTGCCGAGCGGAAACCGTGGCCCAAATAGCCGATGGAGCGATAGTTGATCCTCGGTCGGTTGCACTCGGAGTGCGAACAGGCTGGTGGGGGTCCTGCGGACTGTCGCGTGCACGGGCTGATGCGCACCCGCTATCCAAAGTTGGTCGGGCAATCTTGGATAGCACGGGCGATATCCAGGCCTTTGATCGCTCGCTACGTTCGTCCGCGGTTGAGGGTTCGGTCGAAGGCGGCGAGGTTCTTCTCGTCGGCATCGGGCAGGGCGTGCAGGTACTTCTGGGTGGTCATGATCTGGGCGTGGCCCATGCGGTCCATGACGCCCTTGAGGTCGGCGCCGCCGGCGAGGAGCCAGGACGCGTGGGCGTGGCGCAGGTCGTGGGGCCGGATGTGGAAGCCGATGTTGGCCTTCTCCTCCGCGGGTAGCCAGATTCGGGTCCGGAACGTGTTGCGCGACAGCGGGTTGCCGCCCGCGAGGTCGTTCGAAGGGAACAGCAGGTCGTCGCGGGCCAGGCCGAGACGGGCGATCCGGGCGGCGAGGATGTCGATCAGCTCCTGACGTACGCCCAGCACGCGCGGCTTGTTGTTCTTCGGGTAGGGCTTGAAGATCATGCGCTGGCCGGTGGGGGAGTGCTTCTTGGAGACCTCGACGACCGTCTCGTGGATCGTGACCGTTCGGCGCAGGAAGTCGATGTGTCGGGGGCGCAGCGCGATCAGCTCACCCCAGCGCAGGCCTGTCTCGATGTCGGTGACCACAAGCTCCTCGTATCTTCGCCATCGGGGCGGACGCCGAACGCGGGCAGGAAGTGCTTGTCGAGGTAGGACCGGTAGGAGACGCTGGTGGTGGCTTCGATGTGACGGCTGGGGAACCAGATGGTCTCGACGTACTCGCGGAAGGTGATCTTCCCGAGGAACGGGTCGAGCCAACAGCCCTCGTCGACCTTGACCTGCTCCCGGTTCGCCACCCGCAGCGCAGCCCGGGTCGAGGGAAAGGTGCCGGCGGATCGGGTGCGTCCGTCGGGGTCTCGGTAGTATCCCCGCGAGGTCACCGTGCCGTTGATGGCGACGTGCTTGCGGGTCCACGCCATGGGGTGCCTCCCATTCTTTCGAGACATTCTTCTATGACCGCCAGGTGACCGCATACGTCGCTAAATGGCGATGGATTCGTGCGGACGCTGGTGGACTAGATAGTGCCTCTGACCTGCGGTGACATACCCAAGATACCCCGGTTCGCGCTCAAGCGAAAGCCCTGGAAAACGACTTTAGTACCGCTCATAACCCAGAGGTCGCGGATTCAGAAACGAACCACTCGCGCTTCTTGTGAAAGTGGAGGAGCTCACTCCCGATTGAATGCGCGCGGGAGCGCAACAGTGCAGCCACTTCGTCGCCCAGTGCCGGTGCGCGTCGTGCCGAATATCCGCGCGGGGCGGAGTGGCGCAACGCCTCACCCCCTTTTGACTTTCTTTGTTCATCTACCTAAGTTGGCTCCTGGATCGCCCGATCGGCCTAGAGCGATCAGCGCGTGGCACGACGATGTGCCGCCTCGTCGAGAGGACCACTGATGTTCCGAGACTTCCATCTGAGTTCGCCGCGCCCGCCGGCCCGAAGGGCAACCACGAGCCCAGTGGTTCTTCGCAGGACCTTGGGATGGGGGGCACTGATGCTTGCCTCCGCCCTCGTCCTGCTGGCGACGGCGTCGGCCAGCACCGGCCTTGCTGCTCCCCTCACCCTCCCGGCGGCAGCCGCCTCGAGGAGCAAACCAGCACCGCCGGCGAGCGAGTTTGTCACCAAGAGCGGCAACCAGTTGATGCTCGGGGGCACGCGGTTCCGATTCGGAGGTGACAACCAATACTGGCTAGGGCTCGATGAGAACGTCGGTGGAGTCAACCCCGATGACCCAGGCGCCGTCGACCTTCCCACGAATTTCCGCATCCGTGACGGGTTGACTACCGCCCGAACGATGGGATCGCGCGTCGTGCGGACGCACACTGTTGGCACCAATCTTGGGAGCCCGAACAGTTTCGAGCCGACCCTTGGTCACTTCAACGAGGATGCGTTCGCCGCTGCCGACTACGCGGTCGCCGAGTCCGGTCGTCTTGGTCTCAAGCTCATCGTGCCTCTCACGGACAACTGGGATTACTACCACGGTGGCAAGTACACGTTCTTGCGCTGGCTTGGTGTGAGCACGGCCGACGACGGGGCCGCGTTCTTCACCGATCCGACAGTGCGCGCCGCATTCAAGGAGTACATCTCGGAAGTCCTTACGCACGTCAACCCGTATACCGGTAAGCGATACGTCGACGACCCGACGGTGATGGCGTGGGAGCTCGGCAACGAGCTCAACGGCATGACGCCCGAGTGGATCAACGACATCTCGTCGTACATCTCGGGCCTTGCCCCGAAGCAGCTCGTCGCCGCGGGCGCCCAGTCCGGTACGGACACGGGTGTCCTCGCGTCGCCGGACGTCGACATCGTCGACGCTCACTACTACCCACCGAGCGCCAACGCGATCGCGACCGACGCAGCAGCGGCCAAGGCGGCGGGTAAGGCCTACATCACCGGCGAGTACGGCAGCGGGCAGGCGAATGACGCCCTGATGGACGCGGTCGCCGCCAATCAGGACGTCGACGGCGCGCTCTTCTGGTCGACCTTCCCGCACGCCGACCACTACGGCTTGGTGCAGCACTCGGACGGATACACGATTCACTACCCGGGTGACACGGCGGCGATGCGCACCGCCGTCTCCGCGATCACCCGCTTCGCTGACGTCATGGGCACCTGCACCGGGTGCGTGAAGCCGGTGGGCGACGCCCCGATGCTCACGAGCATCGTCAAGACCCAGGGCGTCAACCTGCTGACCTGGCGCGGCACCGCGGGCGCCTGGTCGTACAGGGTCGAACGCGCGACAGGCAGATCCTGGTCGGTCATCGGCACCGGACTCACCGACAACGACACGCCTTGGCTCGACCTGAGCACGCCCACGAGCGCCGCGCAGTATCGGGTGGTCGCGCTGGATGCCTCCGGGGCGAAGATCGACGTCTCTGCGCCGATGGGTGCGGGTGCGACCGAGGACGCCGTCACCGATCCCCTCGAGGACTGGTTCGTGGCCTCCCAGCACAGGGCGAACCTGCAGCGGACCCCGACAGAGCGGGGTGTGCGGGTGGGCCCCGACGGGGGCGAGCCGGCCACGCTGACGTATGCGCGGCCGGGGATCACCTCGGCGGCCGTGACTCTGGCGCATCCGAGGGACCGCGCGGGCGTTCGTCTCCAGGTCTCGGCCGACGGCACCACGAACTGGAAGACCGTCAAACCTCGCACGGTCGACGCCGGACGGGACGCTGTCACCCTGAGCCTGACGGGGCTGGCCGACGTCGGCGGGGTCCGGGTGGATTGGCCATCCGGGAGCCACGCGGCCGTGACCGGCGTGTCGCTCACGTCGACCGCCGAATCGCTCGCGACGGCCATCCCGGGTCCGTTCGCCGTGACGGCTCCGCCCTCCGGGCCGACCGAAGTCAGCCCCGAGACGTCCATCTCCTGGTCGGCCTCGGCCGGCGCGGCGTACTACTCGATCCTCGTGTCGAAGAACGCCGACCTCAGCTCACCGGTGGTCCAGGCCACGAGCCTGCGCACGACGTCATACCGCCCGCCGGCCACCCTTGATGCGTCGACGACGTACTTCGTGCAGGTCCAGGCAGTCAATGCTGCCGGGACCACCACCGCCACGGGCTCACCGGCGTCGTTCACCACCCGGCCACCGGTCGTCGGGGTCCTCGTCGAGGACTACGACGGCTACGCCTCCGACGCCGCGCTGCAGGAGGCCTACGTCCGCAACGGCGGCGGAGACCCGATCACCCCGACGCTCAGCAGTGTCGCGGACGGGTTCGGCTCGAGCATGTTGCTGACCTACACGCTCGGATCGAAGGGCTACGCCGGACTCACCCGCACCATCGAGCAGAACTGGAGCTCCGCGGCGGGTCTGCGGATATGGCTGCAGCCCGACGGCAGCGGCCGTGACGTCCTGGTGCAGTTCCTGACGAGCACCGGCTACTGGGAGACGAGCATCACCCCGACGGGTACTGACGCCCGGTTCGTCACCATTCCTTTTAGCCAGTTCGCACCGCCGCCCTGGGCTCCGCAGGATGGAACTCTCGACCTGACGTCGGTGTCGCAGTTCGGCTTCTACCTCGGTGGCAGCTCGGGCACCGGGACCCTGCTGGTCGACTCGATCACCGCCTATCCGGCGCCCTAGCCTCGAACAGCCCCTCAACGGGCGTGTCGAGAAAGATCGCAGGACCCGGATCGGGGCTCTCCGTCAGCAACTAGCCGACGGGGAGCCCCGATCCATCCCGCCGCGCCAGGGTCTTGACGAGTCCTGGGCGCCAGACCTAGCCTTGATCAACAACATTGTTGATCAACGGGGAGATTGACTAGTGGAGCCCGCCAACGATCCCGACGCGGACGACCAGCTCGACCGGGCCTTCCTGGCCCTGGCCGATCCGGTCCGACGGCGGCTGATCGCGCGCCTCAGTCGCGGCCCGGCCTCGGTGAACGACCTTGCCGCGCCGTTCGCGATCTCGAAGCAGGCGGTGTCCCGACACATCCAGGTGCTCGAGCAGGCCGGTCTCGTGACGCGCACGCGCGACGCGCAGCGCCGGCCGGTGCACCTGGACCCACGGACCCTCGAGTCGCTCACCGCGTGGATCGACACCTACCGCCTGCTCCACGAGCAGCAGTTCCGGCGCCTGGACGCGGTGCTCGCCACCGCCGACCGGCCCGACCGCGCCCGGTCCGATCACGACCGGGCGGACAACCCATCGCAAGGAACCCCGGACAAGGGAGTAGAGAGATGAGCACCAACCCCGTCACCATCACCGCGCCTGAGGGCCTGCCGTTCGTCGACTTCACGCGCGAGTTCGACGCCCCCGTCGAGGCCGTCTACCGCGCCCACCACGACCCCGAGCTCGTCCGCCAGTGGCTCGGGCCGCACGGCTACGAGATGAGCATCGAACGCTGGGACCTGCGACCCGGCGGTGGCTACCGCTACGTCCACACCGACGGTGCGGGCCGGTCGTACGGCTTCACCGGCGTCTTCCACGTCGCCCGGCCGCGCGACCTGATCGTCCAGACGTTCGAGTTCGACGGGTTCCCGGACGTCGTGAGCATCGAGTATCTCCGCTTCGAGGACCTCGGCGACGGACGCACGCGACTGTCCGGCCACGCCGTCTACCCGAGTCAGGAAGCGCGCGACGGGATCGTCGCGGCGGGCCAGGCCCAGGGGATCACCGAAGGGTACGAACGGCTCGACACGGTCGTGACGGGCCTGCGGGTGGGGTGAGGCAGCGGGGAACCGCCAGGAAATCGAGGAGCTCCCGAGAGAGGCAGCCCGATCCGGTTCACCGCGGAGTCGCTGGCCTGGCGCGCGTCTCAGGATCGGCACCGGACGTGCCGGCGGGCTCCGTCGCGGGTTCGTCCTGCGTGGCGGCCCAGCTCGCCAGGAGGCGGAGCCCGTCGTCCGATGCTGATCCTGCTGCGGCCGTGTAGATGGTGAGGTTGAGGCCGAGGTCGGCGGTCAGCTCGAGCGCTTCGTAGGTGAGTGTCAGGTCGCCGACGACGGGGTGGTGGAAGCTCTTCGCGCCGGCGGAGTGCAGGCGGACGTCGTGCTTGGCCCAGCGCTGCCGGAAGTCGGCGCTGCGGGTGGAGAGCTCGCCGACGAGGTCCTGGAGATCGCGGTCGTGGGGGTCGCGGCCGGCCTCGGTGCGCATGATCGCCACGGCGACGTCCGCGGCGCCGTCCCAGTCCGGGTAGAACAGCTCGGACCGTTCGCGGTCGAGGAACGTGTAGCGGGCGAAGTTCGGCGGTCGCTGCGGGTCGAGGTAGGCGTCGGAGTAGAGCGCGCGACCGAGCACGTTCGCCGCGAGGAGGTCCATCCGGCCGTTGCGGACGATGGCGGGGCTGTTGACGATCGCGTCGAGGGTCTGCTGCAGCCCGGGGCGCACCTCGGTCTTGCGCGGGCTGTGGCGCGTGCGCCGGGTCGGTGCGGCGTTCGCGGCGCTCCACAGGTCGAGCAGGTGGGCCGCCTCGGCGTCGTCGAGCTGGAGGGCCCGGGCGACCGAGTGCAGGACGGACTGCGAGACGCCGGCCAGGTTTCCGCGTTCCAGCTTCGCGTAGTACTCGACGCTGATGTCGGCCAGGGTCGCGACCTCGCCGCGGCGTAGCCCGGGTACCCGCCGGTTCGATCCGGTGATCAGCCCCGTCTGCGCCGGCGTCAGCCTCGAGCGTCGCGTGACCAGGAAGTCTCTGACCTCGTCCCTGTTGTCCATGCGACCACGCTACGGGGCGTTTCGCGGCTCAGGGATGCCCTGTCAGTACACGCTCCGTCAGGGTCTTTCCCGGCGAGTGCGACCGGGATTGACTCGTCTCGCACCGCGGTCCTGGACCGCGACAACCCCTCAGCCCCGAAGGAGCCCCCCGTGCTCGCAACGATCATCTACGCCGCCGGTGATGTCCGCGTCGAAGAACGCCCGGACCCGACCATCCTCGAACCCACCGACGCGATCATCCGCATCACGGCGGCGTGCGTGTGTGGGTCGGACCTGTGGCCCTTCCGCGGCGCCGACGCCGTGACCGAGCCGACGCCGATGGGACACGAGTACGTCGGCGTCGTCGAGCAGGTCGGTAGCGCAGTCACCACGGTGAAGCCCGGCCAGTTCGTGATCGGCTCGTTCGTCGCCTCCGACAACACCTGCCCGAACTGCCTGGCGGGGTACCAGACCTCGTGCGTGCACCGGCAGTTCATGTCCGGCTCCCAGGCCGAGCTGCTGCGCGTCCCGCTCGCCGACGGCACCCTCGTGGCCACCCCCGGGATGCCCGACGACGACCTCATCCCGAGCCTGCTCACCCTGTCCGACGTGATGGGGACCGGTTGGTTCGCTGCGGTCGCCGCGAATGTGCGCCCGGGCGGGACCGTCGCCGTGGTGGGCGACGGCGCCGTCGGCCTCCTCGGCGTCCTGGCCGCCCAGCAGATGGGCGCCGGCCGGATCATCGCGATGAGCCGGCACGCGTCCCGGCAGACGCTCGCGCGCGACTTCGGCGCGACCGACGTCGTCGAGGAGCGCGGCGATGCGGGCGTGGCCCGGATCAAGGAGCTCACCGGTGGGCTGGGCGCGGACTCGGTCCTGGAGTGCGTCGGCACCCAGGAATCGATGATGCAGGCCATCCGTTCGACCCGTCCCGGTGGCTCGGTCGGCTACGTCGGTGTCTCCCACGGGGTCGAGCTGCCCGGCCAGGAGCTCTTCTTCTCCCACGTGCACCTGCACGGCGGGCCGGCCCCGGTGCGCCAGTACCTGCCCGCGCTCATCGACCTGGTGTGGACGCGCCAGATCAACCCGGGCAAGGTCTTCGACCTGACGCTCCCGCTCGCCCAGGCGGCGGACGGCTACACGGCGATGGACGAGCGCCGCGCGATCAAGGTCCTCCTGCAGCCGTGACCTTCGATCGCCCCGACACCCCGGACGGAACCGTGCCGTGAGCGCCACCACCCTGAGCAAGCCCCCCGCCCTCACCCCGGGGAGCCTTCCGCTCCCGTGGGCGGCGCTGTTGGTGATGGCGCTGACGGGGTTCCTCCTGATCGCGACCGAGACGATGCCGGCGGGTCTGCTGCCGCAGATCGCCGTCGGTATGGGCATCACCGAACCCGCCGTGGGGCTCTACGTCAGCGCCTATGCCCTCGGCACCGTGATCGCGGCTATCCCGGCGATCACGCTCACCCGGGGTCTGCGCCGCAAGCCGCTGCTGCTGGTAGCGCTCACCGGGTTCCTGGTCGCGAACACGATCACCGCGCTGTCGCCCGACCTCGTGCTCTCGCTGGCGACGCGGTTCCTGGCCGGGGCGTTCTCCGGGCTGCTGTGGGGCCATGCTCGCCGGTTACGCCCGCCGGATCACTGCCCCCGAGCTGGCCGGGCGGGCGCTGTCGATCGCCTCGCTCGGCACCCCGGTGGGGCTCGCGGTCGGCACGCCGTTCGGGTCCTGGCTCGGCACGACGCTGGACTGGCGGTGGTCGTTCGGGGCGCTGTCGATCCTGACCCTGATCACGCTCGCGCTGATCGCGGCGCTCGTGCCGGACGCGCCCAGCCAGCGCGCCGAGACACGGATGCCGCTGAGCTGCGTGCTCGCGATCCCGGGGGTCGCGGCGATCCTCGCGGTGATCTTCGTGTGGATGCTCGCGCACAACACCGCCTATACCTACATCTCGGTCTACCTGCGCACCGCGGGCGTGGGGCTGACGGTGGACGCCGCGCTCGTCGTCTTCGGAGCCGCCGCGCTGGTCGGGATCTGGATCACGGGCGCCGTCGTCGATCGGGCGCTGCGTCCGCTCGTGCTCGCCAGCATCGCCCTGTTCGCGGTCGCGGGCGGCATTCTCCTGCTCGGGCACGGCTCCTTGATCGCGGTGCTCGCCGCGATCACCGTGTGGGGCGTCGCGTTCGGCGGCGCGGCCGCGCAGGTGCAGACCGCGATCGGTGACGCGAGCGGTGCGAACGCCGACGTCGCCAACGCGCTCGTCGGGGTTTCCTTCAACCTCGCGATCTTCACCGCCGGCGTCGTCGGGGCCCTGCTCGTCAGCGGTGGCGACGGGCTCATGCTTCCGACCGCAATGATCGCCCTCGCCCTCGTGGCACTGGCGATCGCCGCAGTCGCGCGGCGTGCGGCGTTCCCGGCGGGCAGAT
This sequence comes from Pengzhenrongella phosphoraccumulans, assembly GCF_045689905.1. Classification (NCBI taxonomy): domain Bacteria; kingdom Bacillati; phylum Actinomycetota; class Actinomycetes; order Micrococcales; genus Pengzhenrongella; species Pengzhenrongella phosphoraccumulans. The sequence goes on from NZ_CP144210.1 coordinate 2,866,261, forward strand.
GAAACCTCACCAGCTCGCGTCGCACCTCACCGACGGCACCGCCGTCACCATCGAGCCCACGAAGGGTCCGCTATCCCGATAGCCTTCATCGGTTGCGTCTGGGCGCCGTCGAAATCTCGGTGACCAGCTGGGACGGGACGCAACCCACAAGGAATCGGGATGGAACTGGTGTCACGCGCGCGCAGCATCCTCACGGCCACGCTTCTCTTCAACTCGCTCACGGCGATCGGAGGGGGGCTGAGTCTGGCGACCGGAATGCTGCCCGTACCCCAGTACCTGCTCCGGAACACCTCGGTCGGGAACTACTTTCTGCCCGGGCTGTTCTTCGGCATCGTGGTGGGGGGCAGCGCGGCGGTCGCAGCGGCGACGTCGCTGGCGCAGACGCGCAGGTCGCTGCATCTCAGCGGTGCGGCCGGAGTCATCCTGATCGGCTCGATCGTGGCCGAGACGGCGATCATCGGGGCTTTCGGCTGGCTTCAGGGCGTGTACCTGCTCGCCGGGGTGCTGGTCGTCGTGCTGGCGTGGCACCCAGCTGTGGGTCACGCGCCGGTGCCGCAGCGCCTGGATTCCGTCGCCGCTACGCAGTGATCGAGCCACGCGTCAACGTCGGCAGCGGAGGCGGCTCGCACGGTGATCCCCAGTTCGGGCTGGCGCACCGCCACGGCGCCGCCGCGAGCTACGGCGTGAGCAAGGCGGCCCTGCACGCCCTGACCGCAACCCTCGCGGCCGAGCTCGCCGGGACGCCGGTGGTCGTCAATGCCGTCGACCCCGGCCTCACGGCGACGTGGCCGGGGGCGCAGTCGATGGGCGCCCGTCCGATCGGCGAGAGCGTGCCCGGCGTGGTCTGGGCGGCGACCCTGCCCGACGACGGCCCCCGCGGCGGCCTCTTCCGCGACGGGCAGCCCCACCCCTGGTGATTCGAGCGGCCGGGGAGGGCAGCTATGCCGGGTCCGCCAGCCCGGTCCCGCCCGTCAGGACATCCGTCTGCATGATCGTGCACAGCCTCTGCGGTTCCTCGAACAGGGGGCTGTGCGCGGATTCGGTGAACGTGTAGAAGCCCTTCACCGGCGCGGCCAGCTCCTCGTAGTAGGACCGGGCCAAGGGGTAGGAGACCGTGTAGTCGAAGACCCCGTGAAAGAAGTAGACGGGGATCTCGAGCTGGGTGACCGTCGTGGTCAGGTCCGTCGAGAGCTGGGCGTTCCAGTAGCCGTCACCGGAGAAGATCTTGCCGCGCCAGAGGTTGAGCTTCTCGCCCAGCGTGTACTCCCGGTTCCGGAAGGACGGCAGCAGCAGCCCGGTGACAACCGAGGTCATCTCGTGGGTCGTGCCGATCCCGAGGCGGTGCATGGCTGAGTCGCGAACCGCGAGGTAGCCCTTGGGCAGCGGGACCGCGTCGGTGACGGGCGCGTCTTCGAGCTTCCGTGCCATCTTCGCGTCGCCGTCGTCGTTGAACGTCTGGAGCATGTAGGCGGACGCGAGCTTCTCGGACGCGAGCTGGTTCGTCATCTGGGCCACGCCGATGTAGGCGTGGAACAGCTCCGGGGCTTGCGCGGCGGCCTGGATCCCGATGAAGGTGCCGCCCGAGTGCCCCATGAGGTAGATCTTCTGTTTCCCGAAGCGCTCGCGGAGGTAGTTCGCCACCGCCACGGTGTCGGCCACGAGCTGATCCGGGTTGACGCTTTCCGGCGGGACGTCAGAGCGGTAGGAGAGTCCCGAACCGCGCTGCTCCCACCAGGCCACGGTGAAGTGCTCGTCCAGGCCGGTGGGGAAGTCCTGGGTGAGGAAGTAGTCGGGCATGCCCCCGTGGAGGTAGAGCAGCACGGGGTTGCTCGAGTCCCCGCCCTTGATGAACATGCCTTGCTCGACGCCGTTGATGGTGACGTGGAGCTTCTCCGAGATGCTCCCCGGCACCACCGTTCCGCCGGCATCCAGGAACGGCGTCGGCCGTCCGGGGCTCCACCTCAGCACGACCCCGACAAGGGCGAGCAGTGGAACCAGCACGATCGAAGCTGCGGTCAGCATGACGACGCCGAGCCCTTCACGCGAACCTCCGGGTAGCCGATCGGCTGCCTTCGATCAGCCATCATCCCGTTCCCGCGCCGCGACCTCGCACGGTGGTGCGACGGCGTGTCTTTCCTACCCGGCGTGCTAGCGTCTATCCTATATTATCTAGGATACGACAACCGAGACGGCAATGAAGCCCAGATCTCGAGCGAATCATCACGAGGAAACGAGATGCACCCCATGTCTACTGAGTTCCCCGTCGAGCGGACCGCCATCGTCACGGGGGTCGGCGCCCCGCGCGGCATCGGCCGCGTCGTGGCCCGCCGGCTCGCAGCGGAAGGCTGGAGCCTTGCCCTGATCGACATCGACGAGTTCGGGGTCGCGGCATTCAAGAAGGAGCTGGACGCAGAAGGATTCGAGAACGTCGTCGCGATCCCCACGGATATCAGTTCGGCCGAGTCGGTCGACGCGGCCTTCGCCCTCATCGACAAGGAGCTGCCGGCCGTCGTCGGCCTGGTGAACCTCGCCGGAATCCCGTGCCCTACCGCGCTGCTCGACCTGTCCCTCGAGGAGTGGAACCGGGTGCTCGCTGTCAACGTGACCGGTTCCTTCCTCATGCTGAAGGCCGCCGCACAGCGCATGGTCACGACCGGCGTCGGACGCATCGTGAACACGTCCTCCATCACGGCCTTCGACGGCGGCGGCACGTTCTCGAAGGGCGCCTATGCGGCGGCCAAGGCCGCCGTGCTCGGGCTGTCTCGGGGCGGGGCGCGTGAGCTCGGCAGGTTCGGGATCACGGTCAACACGGTCGCTCCCGGCCCGATCGACACGGACATCATGGGCGGCAGGCTCACCGACGAGCGCAAGGCAGGCATGGCCGCCGACATCCCGGTGGGGCGCGTGGGTCGGCCCCAGGACATCGCCGCGATCGTCTCGTTCCTGCTGTCTCAGGAGGCGGGCTTCATCTCCGGCGCGACCTACCAGGTCGATGGCGGGAAGTACATGCACTAGCGAGGGTATATCCTATAGGAACTTCAACGACGAGGATCAAAGGACACTGATGTTCACTGCTCAGGACTGGCCAATCGCGTGCAACATGCTGTCGTTCGGGAGCACGGCCCCGGATGGGACTCCCCTCAAGGACGCGCCCGCGTCGGTGTGGGCCGGGCAGCTGCGCCAGGTGCGCCAGCTCGGTTTCGACTTCATCGATCCGACCGATGCCTGGGTGCCCCTGGGGGCGCTGGACGACGTGCGCGTGAAGGAGTTCCACACGGTCCTCGCCGATGAGGGACTTGCTGTCTCCTCGATCTCGATGACGCGCAACAGCGTGGTCGACCTCAAGAACGGCGAGGCGAACCTCGCGATGGCGCACCGGCTGATCGACCTGGCGCCGGAGTTCGGCGCGACGATCGTGAACACCGGCTTCATGCAGGCAGTCACCCCCGCGCAGCAGAAGGCGCTGTGGTTCTGGCTCGCCGAGGGTCACCACGACGACCCGGCGCTGCGCCCGCTGGCCATCGAGCGCATCCGCGAGCTCGGCAACCACGCCGAGCAGAACGGCATCCAGCTCAGCCTGGAGATGTACGAGGACACCTACGTGGGCACTGCGGACGACGCGGTCTCGTTCGTCACCGACGTCAACCATGCGGCGGTCGGGCTGAACCCCGACATCGGGAACCTCGTCCGTCTGCACCGGCCGATGCCGGCGTTCATGGAGATGTTCGAGAAGGTCCTGCCGTTCTCGAACTTCTGGCACATCAAGAACTACTTCCGCGACGAGGACCCCCAGACCGGCTCCTACGCGTCGGCGCCGATGCCGCTCAAGACCGGGATCATCAACTACCGCAACGTCATCCGCCGCGCCCTCGAGCTCGGCTACTCCGGCCCGTTCTGCTGCGAGCACTACGGCAGCGACTCGCTCGGAGTCTGCGCGGAGAACCGTGACTACATCAAGCAGGTGCTCTCGTCGGCCATGGCCTGACGGTTCGAACGACCACGCACCGCTAAGACAACGCACGGCACGATCAACGCACCGCTACGAGTGGAGCAAGAGCCATGAGCAAGACCATCAACAGCGTGACCGTCGTAGGCGCCGGTTACATGGGCGGCGGGATCGCGCAGAGCCTCGCGCTCTCGGGATTCACCGTCCAGATCGCCGACGTCGACGTCGCCGCCGCGCTCAAGGGGCTGGAACGCCTGCTCCAGGAGGCGCAGGAGTTCGAGGACCAGGGCCTGTACAAGCCCGGCAGCACGGAGCTCATCCGGGCGAACCTGAGCGCGGGCAAGCCGATCGAGGAAGCCGTTGCGGACGCTGACTTCATCGAGGAGGCCGTGTTCGAGGTGCTCGCCGTCAAGCAGGCCGTGCTCGCCACGATCTCCCAGTACGCCCGCCCCGACGCCATCATCGGCACCAACACGTCGACCATCCCGGTCAACGTCCTGGTGCCCGCGGTCACGCACCCGGAGCGCTTCCTCACGGTGCACTTCTCCAACCCGGCCCCGTTCATCCCGGGTGTCGAGCTCGTCGCCGGCACGACCACGACGCCCGAGGTCATCGATGCCGTGAAGGACCTGCTCGTGCGTGCCGGCCGCCAGGGCGCACAGGTGGCGGACACCCCCGGGATGGTGCTCAACCGTCTGCAGTACGTCCTGCTCAAGGAAGCGACCGCCATCGTCGAAGAAGGCGTCGCCACCGTCGAGGACGTGGACACGATCGTCCGCACGACGTTCGGGTTCCGCCTCGGCTTCTTCGGGCCGTTCGCCATCGCCGACCAAGCCGGGCTGGACGTCTACAAGAACTGCTTCAAGACGTTCGAGGACGCGTACGGGCCCCGGCTCGCGACTCCTGCGCTGCTCACCGACGCGGTCGCGGCCGACCGCAAGGGCACCAAGAACGGCAAGGGCCTGACGGGCGACTTCGACGACGAGACGAAGGCGAAGCTCATCGCGTACCGGAACAAGGCCTACTCGCGCATGGGCGACCTCCTGCGCGAGCTCGGCCCGGCACCCAAGGGCAAGTAGCGCCGGAACAGCTTTTCGAGGAACTTTGCGCGGGGCGCGGTTCACCTCCGGGTGATCCGCGCACCGCGGAGCGGCAGGGGTCGACTTCGGCTGCCCATCAACGGCTCTCAATGCGGAGAGCGCGACGGTGCGTCAATCCTCGACCAAAGACAGCTCGTGTGAGATCCAGAGCAGAAAGATCATCTTCATGGCAATCGTCAGGCGAGCCCAGCTGGACCGATCGCGAAGCCTCTATCTCGCGGCCGGCGTCGTCATCTGTCTCATCGGTCTTTACCTCATCTTCAAGCCCTGATCGGAAAAAGCTCAGCCGTTTCAACGTTGTTCGCCTTGGCACAAGAACAGTAGATACTCAAAGAGGAGTGTTGATGTCGTCCGCAACTAGCAACGACTTGTTGGAATCGCCGGTCCTGAAATCGGCGATAAAGAAGGCTGTACGTCGTCTCCTGCCTATGCTCATCATTCTCTATGTCATCGCCTTCCTGGACCGTACGAACGTCGGCTTCGCCGAGACCGGGCTCGGCGCGGACCGCGGCGTCTCCGCGGGGGCGTTCGCGCTCGGCGCCGGGATCTTCTTCATCGGCTACGCGATCTTTGAGATCCCCAGCAACCTGATGCTCAAGCGCGTCGGTGCCAAGTTCTGGCTCGCGCGCATCGCCATCACCTGGGGCATCGTCGCGGCGTGCTTCGCGTTCGTGCAGGGGGAGTCGTCCTTCATCGCCCTGCGGTTCCTCCTCGGCGTGACGGAGGCCGGACTCTTCCCCGGCGTCATCATGTTCCTGGCCGCATGGTTCCCCAACAAGGTCCGGGTGCAGATCTTCGCGATCTTCTACCTCGCGCAGCCGCTCTCGCAGATGGTGGGTGCCCCGTTGTCGGGGATGCTCATCAACATCGGCGAGAAGCTGCCCGGCATCGAGGGGTGGCAGCTCATGTTCGCCTCCGAGGGCGTGCTGGCCGTGCTCGCCGGCATCGCCGCGTTCTTCTTCCTGATCAACGGACCGGAAGATGCGAAGTTCCTCACCCATGAAGAGCAGGCCGCGCTGCAGGAGATCATGGCGCTCGAGGACACGGTGCGGGTCGAGGCCGGACCCTCCGGTGTCTGGGCAGCCATGCGCAACGGGCGGGTCTGGTACTTCACCGCCGTCTACTTCTGCCTGCAGATCGCCGTCTACGGCGTCACCTTCTTCCTGCCGCAGCAGGTTGCGGAGCTCACCGGACAGAAGGTCGGGCTGACGGTCGGCCTGCTGGTCGCCGTCCCCTGGTTCTTCGCGATCTTCAGCACCTACTTCATCGGTCGCGCCGCCACCACCATGGCTCGCCGCCGCAACCTCGGGGTCTGGCTGTTCGTCTCCACCGGGGTCTGCATCTTCGGTTCGGCCTGGGCGGGCACGAACCACCTGCCCGTCATCGGCCTGATCTTCATCACCCTCGCGGTCTGCAGCTTCCTGGCGGTCGGACCGATCACGTGGTCGTACCCGACGGCGTTCCTCACGGGCACCGCGGCCGCCGCAGGGATCGGTCTGATCAACTCGCTCGGGAACCTCGGCGGCTTCGTGGCGCCGATCCTGCGGACGCAGGTGAACCTCTTCATGGACTCGTCGACCGGTTCCGCCGGCGTCTACGCCCTCGGGGTGCTGCCTTTCGTCGCCGCGCTGCTCATGTACGGCACCAGAAGGCTTCGGACCACTGCCGATGACCTGCTCGACGTCGAGGCCCGTGCGGAGGCCCTCGTCTCCTGACCGCCGCGTTTCGATGCCCCGCCGGGCCGGTCGATCTGTCCCTCCGGGACGGTCGGCACCTCCGGCGGGGCATCGCTCGTCACCCCTGATTCCCCGCACGATGAGAGAGAGGGCCTCATGCCCAAGGTCGCAGTGCTGCACACGAGCCTCGTGTTCGTGACCGTCGAGCCGGTGATCACCGACCTGATCACCGAGCTCGTTCCCGACGTCGAGATCCTGCACTTCGTCGACTCCGACGTCCTCGCCACCGTGGTGCGCGAGAAGGGCATCTCGGCCCGCAGCGAGGAGCGGATGGTCCTGATGGCGCGGGCCGCCGAGGTCGCCGGCGCCGACGTGATCTTCTCCGCCTGCTCGTCGCTCGGGCCGACGCTCGATGCGGCCGGACGCGCCGTCGGCATCCCGGTGGTCAAGATCGACGAGGCCATGGCGAACGACGCCGCCCGCTTCGACCGGATCGGCGTGCTCGCGACCGTGCCCACGACGCTCGGCCCGACGAGCGACCTCATCGCCGGCAAGGCGCGCGCGGCCGGTCGATCGGTGCGGATCGTGCAGCGGCTGTGCCCCGGGGCGTTCGACATCCTCCTGGCCGGCGATCGCGAGCGTCACGACGGCCTGGTGGCCGCGCAGGCCTCAGGCCTCGCGGCCGAGGTGGACGTCATCGTGCTCGCCCAGGCATCCATGCAGCGGCTCGTCCCGCGGCTCGAGAAGGAGACCGGCCTGCGCGTGCTGTCGAGCCCGCGCTCGGGGGTGGAGCACCTCGCGCGCGTCGTCCAGGCCCAGACGGCGGCGCCGTAGCGCCCTGAGGTCGCGGGGTCGCGCGCGGCGACCCCGCCGGACTACTCGCGCTCGTTCACCGGGTGCCGCAGCTGTTCGGCGGCACCGTCTGCGAGCGACCGCAACCGGACCGCGTCGAGGTGGTCGCGCATCGCCTGCAACGTCTTGGCGGGATCGTCTTCTTGGAGGGCGGAAAGGATTCGCCCGTGCTCGAGCGTCGCCTCCGTCATGTCCCTCAGGCCGAGCTCGACCGACTGGCGCATGCGGTGGATGTGGGACCCCAGCAGACCGGCCATCTGCAAGATGTACTGGTTGTTCGCGTGCTGCATGATCGTGAAGTGAAAGGCCCAGTCCGCGTCGTAGAAGCGGCGGTAGGCAGCGATCCGGTCGACCTCGTGGTCGGGTGACGGTGCCTGAGTGATCAGGGCCACCACCTCGAGGTGCTGCTTCTGCGCCTCACCGAGCAACGGCTTGAGGGTGTCGGGCTGGCGGAGCGCGATCTCGAGCGCACCCAGCTCGACTATCCGCCTCGCGTCGTTCAGCTGGCTGATCTCGTCCGCGGTGAGCGGAGCCGAGACGCGGTAGCCACGCAGGGCAACTCGCGAGACGAGGCCCGTGTGCTCGAGCTGGACGAGGGCCTCGCGCACCGGGGTGGGGGAGACACCGAGCTCGCGGGCGAGACCGTCAATGTTGAGGTTCGCTCCGGGAGCGAATGAATCGCCCAGCAACATCTCGACGAGCCGGTCGAATACTCCATCGCGGAGCACTTTGCGCTGAATCTGAACTCGTGAGGGAGCGCGCCCGAGTTGGACCGAATCGTTCATACCTGAATGTTACCCAACTTCGTAGACGGTTGATCGTACTGCAAACATCCTATAGGATGACGGAACGGAGACAACGTCGTCGAACGTCTGAGGAGTCCGCATGTCTAGCCCGACACAGTCCAGGTGGCAGTCATGACGCGCCTGCTCAACGCCCCGAACGACTTCCCCGCCGAGGCGGTGCACGGTTTTGCCGTCGCGAACCCGCGGTACGTGCAGCAGGTGCACGGCGGCGTAGTCCGCTCCACCGAGTCGCCGTCGGGCCAGGTCGCGGTCGTGCTCGGCGGGGGGTCTGGCCACTACCCGGCATTCGCCGGCTGGATCGGTCCCGGGATGGCGCACGGGGTGGTGTGCGGGAACATCTTCGCCTCCCCGTCGGCCTCCCAGGTGCATTCCGTGGTGCGCGCGGCCGACAATCACGGGGGAGTGCTTCTCGGTTTCGGCAACTATGCCGGCGACGTCCTGCATTTCGGCCAGGCCGCCGATCGGCTTCGGGCGGAGGGTGTTGACGTCCGCATCGTGACCGTCACCGACGACATCGCGTCGGACACGGCGGAGAACTCGCTGCTGCGCCGCGGCATCGCCGGCGACCTCCTCGTGGTCAAGATCGCCGGTGCGGCGGCGGAGGCGGGCTGCGACCTCGACGAGGTCGAGCGGGTCGCGCGCAAGGCGAACGCGCACACCCGTTCTCTCGGCATGGCGTTCGGCGGGTGCACCTTGCCCGGCGCCGATCACGCCCTCTTCGAGGTGCCGGAGGCCACCATGGCCATCGGGCTCGGGATCCACGGCGAGCCCGGGATCTCGTCCGCTCCGCTCGGCACGGCCGACGACGTCGCCGATGCGCTGCTCGACGGCATCCTGGCCGAGGCGCCGGAGCGCGGGGTCGACGGCTATGACGGGCGGGTCGCCGTGCTCGTGAACGGCCTCGGCGCCACGAAGTACGAGGAGCTGTTCGTCGTCTACGCGCGGATCGCCGATCGCCTGGCGCGGCTCGGGATCACCGTCGTCGAGCCGGAGGTCGGGGAGCACGTCACAAGCCTCGACATGGAGGGGCTGTCCCTGACGCTCACGTTCCTCGACGCCGAGCTCGAGAGGTACTGGACCGCACCGGTCGACACCCCGGCGTTCCGGCGGGGCGCCTCGTCCCACCGTGCGCCCCGGGTCGAGCGCGTCGCCGTCGACGAGGAGGCAGCGATCGTGCCCGGGCTGCCCGTCTCGCAGGAGCTGGCCGCCCGGCTCAGCCTGGCGATCGACGCGATGGTGGCCTGCGCCGCCAAGAACGAGCAGCGGCTCGGTGACCTGGACGCCGTCGCCGGTGACGGCGACCACGGTCAAGGCATGGTGCTGGGGACCACCGGCGCCGCGGCGGCAGCGCACGGGGCCCTGGGCGCCGGCGCCGGCGCGCGAACGCTTCTTGTGAAGGCAGGCGAGGCGTGGTCCGAGAGTGCCGGTGGCACGTCGGGGGCGCTCTGGGGTTCCGCGCTCGCGGCGATGGGCAACTGTCTGAGCGACCGCGCCGGTGCCTGCCCGGACGAGCTCGTGACCGCGGTCAGCGCCGGCACCGACGCGATCCTTCGGCTCGGTGGCGCAACCCCGGGGGACAAGACGATGGTCGACGCGATCGTCCCGTTCATCGCGACCCTGCGGTCCTCTCGCTCGCAGGGCGCGTCGCTCCGTGCGGCCTGGGCCGCAGCCACCGAGGTGGCGGGTGCGGCCGCCGAGGCGACGGCGCTCATCACCGCCAAGCGCGGGCGTGCCCGGACGCACGGCGAGCACAGCCTCGGTCATGCCGACCCGGGTGCCACCTCGTTCGTCCTGCTCATGGCCGCCGTCGTGCCCGGACCGAAAGGCCCGGACCACACCGAAATCCCCCAACCAGCTGCAGTGACCGGAGCGCGCTCATGACCTTCCGCATCGCCATCGGGTCCGACTCCGCCGGGTACGAGTACAAGGAGGCCCTCAAGCAGGACCTGCTGGCGGACCACCGCGTGAGCGAGGTCATCGACGTCGGCGTGGGCGCCGGCGGAGACACCGCCTACCCGCACGTCGCCGTCGAGGCCGCGCGGCTGGTCGCGGGCGGGGAGGCCGACCGTGCCCTGCTGGTGTGCGGGACCGGGCTCGGGATGGCGATCGCCGCGAACAAGGTGGCGGGGATCCGGGCGGTCACGGCGCACGACGGCTACTCCGTGGAGCGCGCCGTCATGTCCAACAACGCCCAGGTGCTCACGTTCGGGCAGCGGGTCGTCGGACTGGAGCTCGCCCGGCGGCTCGCGCAGGAGTGGCTCGGCTACGAGTTCGACGAGACGTCGCACTCCGCGGCGAACGTCGCCGCGATCTGCTCGTACGAGCCGGACCTGATCGCCACATGACCGCGACCCGACCTTCTGGTCCACCGGCGACGGTCTGGGTCGGCACCGGTTGGAAGATGAACAAGACGCTGGCCGAGGCGCGCAGCTATGCGCGCGCGCTTGCGGCCACCGACCCCGGGCGCTGGCCCGGCGTGCAGCCGTTCATCCTGCCGCCGGCCACGGCCCTGGCGACCGTCAGCGCCGAGCTCGGACCGAGGTCGCACGTCCTGATGGGGGCGCAGAACGCCCATTGGGCGGACGACGGCGCCTGGACCGGCGAGGTCTCGGTGCCCCAGGTGGCCGACGCCGGGGCGCAGATCGTGGAGATCGGTCACTCCGAGCGGCGGGCGTACTTCGGGGAGACCGACGAGACCGTCAATCTCAAGGTCAAGGCGGTCCTGCGCCACGGCCTGACACCGCTCGTGTGCGTCGGCGAACCAGGGGACGTGTTTGCCGCCGGCGGTTCGGTCGCGCACGTGCTCCGGCAGGTGCGCGCCGCCCTTGACGGTGTGGCGGATGCCAGCGAGGTGCTGCTCGCCTACGAGCCGATCTGGGCGATCGGGTCGGGCGGGCGGTCGGCGGCGCCGTCGGACATCGCCGGCGTGTTCGCGGCGCTGGCGGCCGATTGCGGCGACTCGGTGCGCGGGGTCTTGTTCGGTGGTTCGGTGACCCCCGGCAATGCGCTCGCCACGCTCGGCGTCCATGGCGTCGGCGGGCTGTTCATCGGTCGTGCGGCCTGGCAGGTAGGCGCCTTCATCGCCCTCCTGGACCAGGTGGGCGCGGCTGTTGCCCGCCCGTGAGAGGAAGAGCTGACGGCCTGGCCGGCGCGCACAGCCTCGTAGTCGAGGCGCCCGCTGCGCGTCTCTGCCTCAGGGCCACCGTCCCGCCATCACGGCGCGGGACGCCGCCAGGTCGGCCGCCGAGCACTCGACGCCATACCCCTGGCCCAGCTCGGCCGGGCTCGGGTACCCGAAGGCGATGACGGTGCAGTCCGCGCTCCGCTCGACACCGCTCACCTCGCCGGAACCGCTACCGAGCTCGTGCTGCAACCAGGCCCGGCGAACCAGCGAGGGCACGCCCGCAACGGTATTGGTCCCCGGGCCGTCGATAGCGCCGATGAGGCGCCTTTGCGCGACGTGCGCCGCCTCATGCGCGACCGCCACTTCAACGGACGTGTTGGTCTTCTCGTCTTGATTGCACCACCCCGCCACGGCGCCGCTCAAGACAATGACATTCGGTTGCCAGGAGGTGACGACGCCGATGGTGCTGTGATTGTCCGAGATCACCGGGTCCACCACCACGTCAACCCCGGTAAGGCCCAGACGGGAAAGTACCGGCGCAGCCATTCTTGTGAGGCACTCATCGGCGCTCTGAGCGCTGGCCTCCACGCCGATCTGATGGGTCGTGCTGGAATACAGGCCGGCCTGGAGAAGGCACACCGCCGTGGTGGCGTAGGCGGCCCAAACACTTCGGGAAAACAAAAGCAATCTGCGGTTCATCGATTCAACCGTTTCTATGGGAATCCTTGGGATCTGCTACACTTATTGTCCCAGGAGCTACCCAAAAGAAACGAACCGACCGTTTTCCGAGATGCAGTTGCTGAATCTCGGGGTCGGTTACGGCTTATTGTTCTTGCCGTCCAGCCAGAGCTCGTTCGAGGCGTCGCGGTGGCTCCCCTGCGAGCCGACGTGCTTGCTGTCGATCGTCGCCCCGTTCTTGAACACGTGCACCAGCGCCATCGCGTGTCCTCGCCCGAGCCCGTAGTCGGTCGCCAGCCATTCGATGATCGGGCCCGCCTTGGTGCCGGGTTCGTCAAACCCGCGCTCGTGCGCCAGCGCGATGAACTGGCGAGGGGTCAAGCCCGTCTTGTCCTCGATCGTGTCGAGGTACGCCTGGAACGACATCTGCCTGTCCCTTCGGTCACGTTCTTTGCCGCTGCGGAAGGGTCCATCGTGCAGGATCCTGCTCAGGCGCGGCTACCGCTCGGGCGACGACTCGATCCGCACCGGGATCGAGCGCCGGCCCCAGTGCCCGACGGCGTCGCCGAACCGGCCCGGCACCGCTGTGCGGCACCCCGGGCACCGGCCGTCGGTGGTCACGTCGTACCGCGAGACCGCGTACCAGTCGCGCTCGACCAGCACGCGCCCGCACACCGGGCACGACGTCGTCTCGGCCGCCGGGTCGCGCACGTTTCCGGTGTAGACGAAGTGCAGGCCGACCTCGAGCGCCGTGGCCCGCGCGATGCGCAGCGTGGCGGGCGGGGTCGGCGGCACGTCGAGCATCTTGAAGTCGGGGTGGAAGGCCGAGAAGTGCAGCGGCACGTCGGGGCCGAGCTCGGCGAGAATCCACCGGCACATGCGCTCCACCTCGTGCGTCGCGTCGTTGTGGCCGGGGATGAGCAGGGTGGTCAGCTCGATCCACGTGCCGGTGTGCTCGTGCACCCAGGCGATCGTCTCGAGCACGTCGCGCAGGTGCGCGCCGGTCACCTTCCAGTAGAAGTCCTCGGTGAAGCCCTTGAGGTCGATGTTCGCGGCTTCCATCGCACCGAAGAACTCCGCGCGGGCCGGCGCGGTGATGTATCCCGCGGTGACGGCGATGGCGTGCAGGCCGAGCTCGTGGCACGCGAGGGCGGTGTCCATCGCGTACTCGGCGAAGATCACGGGGTCGTTGTAGGTGAACGCCACCGAGTCGCACCCCGCAGCTCGGGCGGCCTGGGCGATGCCGTCGGGGGTGGCGACGGCGGTCAGCCGGTCCCGCTCGCGGGACTTGGAGATGTCCCAGTTCTGGCAGAACCGGCAGTTCAGGTTGCAGCCCGCGGTGCCGAACGACAGCACCGCGGTGCCCGGGTGGAAGTGCGCGAGGGGCTTCTTCTCCACCGGGTCGATGGCGAACCCCGAGCTCCGGCCGTAGGTGGTCAGCACCATCCGGTCACCGTCCCGGGCGCGCACGAAGCAGAACCCGCGCTGTCCCGGGTGCAGCCGGCAGCGCCGCGGGCACAGGTCGCACTGCAGCCGCCCGTCGTCCAGCTCGGACCACCACCGGGCGGTCGGAGCGTCGGGCCAGGTCGCTGCCTCGGGGGGTGCCGCGCCCGGGGCAGGCGCTGTGCTGTCGTCCCGCACGGCGCTCACTCCACTTCGAGGGGGTCGGGTACCTCGGACCACGCCCTGACCGTGTACGTCTGCAGCGTCATGCCCTCGTGCCAGACGCCGGGCGCGACGCCCGCTTTCAGCGACAGGTGCCAGAGGAACTGCGCCGGGTCCGGCATGCTCCGCCACATCTGGGGCAGGAACGACGCCCGGCGGCCGGCGCGGGTCGTCAGGATCACGCCGTCGACGCCCGGGCGCAGCGCGGCGCAGGCCTCGCGCAGGCCGGACACGCGCAGCGGCCGGGGAGGGGTCAGGACGGAGACCTCGATCGCGACGACTCCAAGCTCGTCCGGCGTCATCGGGGCGAACCTCGGGTCGCGTGTCGCGGCGGCGACCGCGTTGACCCGCACGTCGTCCAGGACGGGGCGCCGGGCGGCGAGCGAGCCGATGCAGCCGCGCAGCCGTCCGTTCTCGGTCAGGGTCACGAAGGTCGCCCCCGGCTCCTGCGCCCAGGCGGGGGGACTCTCACCGGGGACGGTCGTCATTCCGAGCTCCCGCGCGATGGCCGCGCGGGCGGCGGGCAGCAGCACCTCGCCCGCGTCGTCGGGCAGGTCAGGCATCGTCGTCCCCTTCGAAGGCGAAGGCGCAGTACCCGACGACCCGCGTCCGGCCGCCGGCGGTGTCCCCGGAGCTGCACGCGCCCAGCAGCACCGGGCGCAGGCCGTGCCGGCGGGCGGCGACGAGCATCCCGTTGACCGGCGTGGCGCCGCACGCCTGCGTGTGGTCCAGCGAACCGTCGAGGGCGCTGATCTGCGCGATCGTGCCTGCATCGACGCGCCGTGCTTCGTCGTAGGGCAGGTAGTGCGACAGGTCCGAGCTGATCACGACGAGGGACTCCGGCCCACCCCACAGCTCGTCGAGCACGTCGGCAACCGCGTCGCCGGTCGCGAACCCGGCGAGCAGCGGGACGATCTCCACGTCGCCGAGCGCGCGCTGCAGGAACGGGAGCTGGACCTCGAGACAGTGCTCGGGCCGGTGGGTCTCGGCGACGACGCACGCCGCGGGGTCGCCGGCCAGGCGCTCCTCGGCCCACGCCTCCGCGACGGGGAGCACCCCCAACGGCGTGCGGAAGGCGTCGACCCCGGGCAGCGCCACGCCACGCACGGGCACGTGGTGCGTCGGACCGATCAGCACCACCCGGCGGATCGAGTCCCTGCCTCGCGCCACGCGTGCGTAGGCCAGGGCAGCGGTGGAGCCGGAGTAGAGGTAGCCGGCGTGTCCGCGAGCAGCCGATCGACGGTGGCGAGGAGCACCTGCGGATCGTCCGGGTAGAACAGTCCGTCGACGGCAGCTTCGCGAACGAGCCAGGAGCGCATGGGGCTCACTTCGCGGCGAGCACCGCGATCATCCAGAACCCGTAGGCGAGCGTGAGCACGCCGAGCGCGGTGACGCCCGTGGTCGCCCGACGCCGACCGGTATGACCGAACCCGAGGTCGAACAGGATGGACCGCACGCCGAGCATGGCGTGCCACGTGACCGCGATGAGGAAGAGCGACTCGATCACGATGATGACCGGGCTGTTCAGGTAGCTCAGCACGCTGTCGTAGTCCCGCAGGCCGCCGGGTGCGTCCACGATGAAGTGCTGGGCGACGAGGTGCACGATCACGAGCACCAGCAGGGCGCCGCCGGTGAACACCTGCAGGATCCACCCCCAGCCGCCGTGCTCCGGCCGGGCCGGGCGCGCGACCTGCTGCCGTTGCCGGTCCCGTTGCCGACTCCGCGGGCCCCGCTCCGGGACCGGCGCCTCACTCTTGCTCCGCACGTCCGCCGTCACCGGTCAACCCTCCGTCAGTAGGGCCACGGCAGCCGCCCCGAGCACCAGGACGCTCACCGCGGCCACCGAGACCAGCAGCGCCCGCTGCCGCCGCACGGCGATGCCCGTGCCCACCAGACCCACCCGGACGCCGTTGGCCGCGTGGTAGATCACGGCGAGGAACAGCACCAGGTCGACGGCGATGAAGGCCCGGTTCCCCGCGATGGCGAGGAACGCGTCCCACGTCGAGGGCCCGTGCACGAGCAGGGCGAGCACCGTGAGATGCACGTAGAGGTAGCCGACCAGGATCAGGGCCGACACCCGGTTGGCCACGAAGGCCCAGCTGCCGGTCCCGCTGCCGGGCCCGCCCAGCCAGCCGCGCAGCCCGCGGCGTTCTTCCGTCTTCATCGTGGCGCCGTCCGTTCCACGCGATCGCCCGACGGCGTCGCGTCGTCGTGAACATCGACCCGCCAGCCGCGGGTCAGGGTCCGACGGGTGAGCGCGCCCCGCAGGTGCATGATCCCGCCCGCGGGGTCGGCGCCCGTCGGGCAGACCTCGCTGCAGGCGAAGCTCAGGTGGCAGCGCCAGCAGCCCTGGTAGTCGTCGACCCAGTCCAGGACCGGCCGCGGATCCGTCCCGCGCGGTTCGGTGACCACCCGCCAGGCGGCGCCCAACGCGGCCGGTCCGAGGTAGTCGGGATCGGTCGACGCGATCGGGCAGGCCGACACGCACAGCCCGCACTCGACGCAGTCCTCGAGCCGCACGGTCAGCGGGTTGCCGGCCCGGGGGACGTCCCTGCTCGCGCGGATCAGCGGGCGGCCGGTGCGTTCGAACCGGGTGAAGAGCTTGGCCATGTCGACGACGAGATCGCTGACCACCGGGGCGTTCTCGATCGGCTCGATCGTGACCACGCCGGGCGGCAGGTCGGCCAGCGCGGTGACGCAGCCGAGCACCTCGGCGCCGTTCACGCGGACGCCGCAGGCGCCGCAGGACGAGTGGCAGCACGAGTGGCGCAGGGTCAGCGTCGGATCGGTGTGCCAGCGGACGCTGCGCAGCGCGTCGAGCACTGTCGTGCTCGGCTCGGTCAGCACGAGGTAGTCCGACATCGCCGGTTCCGGCCAGCCGGGCTTCCACCGGAACACCTTCAGCTCGCGGGTCGGTGCGGACGGGTCGGCAGGGGCGGTCTTGGCCTCCGGGGGAGTGGCGACCGGGGGAGTGGCGACCGGGTGCCGCCGGGCCGGGACGACGGATCCGCGCCGCCGCTCGTTGCGCGCCGTGTAGTACGCCGTGTGCGCCAGCAGCGGGTAGTCCCGGGTGCGGCACGGCGCGTCCACCCCGAGGTTGCGGGCCACGACGTCGGCCGCGGCCTCGGCCATCGCGCGCAGGGTCGTGGCCTTCCCACCGGAGATGGTCACGAAGCCCCGGACGCCGTCCTGCTCCGCGTGGTCGAAGCACTTGAACGTGCGCGACAGCTCCCGCCCGGTCTGGCTGCCGGCACTGCCGATCAGGGGCCGGACGGCGGACCAGGACGCGCGCACCTCGACGTCCGCCACGGCGGGGATGAGCCGGGCGCCCTGCTCGAGGATCGTGCGCACGTGGTCCTCGGGCACGTGCAGCTCGTCGGGGTCGTCGACGACCCACGAGCTGGTGCCGAGCACGCACAGGCCGCGCTGGGGCAGCACGATGTCGCCGTCGCCGGAGGGGTGCAGCCGGTTGATCACCATGTCGCACAGGCGCCCGCGCACGGCCACGAGCACGCCGGGGGAGCATCGCAGCGGGACCTCGACCCCGGCCATCTCGGCGATCCGCTGGGCCCAGGGGCCGGAGGCGTTGACGACCAGATCGGCGGTCAGCTCGGACTCCTCGCCGCTCACGTAGTCGCGGATCGCGACGCCGGTGACCGCGCCGTTCGTACGACGCAGCCCGACGACCTCGGTGAAGGTCCGCACGACGGCGCCGTTGCGCTGCGCGGTCGCGAAGAACCGCAGGGGCAGCCGCATCGCATCCATCGTGGCGTCGGGGACCCGGACGGCGGCCTTCAGCGACGGGGTGAGCCCCGGCTCGAGGCGCAGCGCCTCGTCCGCCGTGAGCAGGGTGGCCGCGATCCCGGACGCCCGGCAACCCTCGACGAAGCCCGGCAGGTAGTCCATGTCCTCGTCCGTGATCGCCACGAACAGCCCGTCGTTCTCCTCGAACGAGCCGCGCGCGATCCGGCGCAGGATCATGTTCTCGGTGATGCACTCGACGGCGGATTCCGCGTCGCCCACCGCGTAGCGCCCGCCGCTGTGCAGCAGACCGTGGTGGCGTCCGGTGGTCCCTGAGGTGACCTCACCTCGCTCCAGCACCGTGACCCGCATCCCGCGGAGAGCCAGGTCGTGCGCGACCGCGCCTCCCGTCCCGCCTCCCCCGATGACAATGACGTGCGGTCGATCAGACGGGACGCCTGCAGTCACTACCCTCACCTCCCGATGAGGTGACGCAATCGGTCGAGCAAGAACTCGTGCACTGGCACTTTCCACCCTAGCGACGTGGGGCTGAGCACGCCTGCGCTCGCGGGAGGGGCCGCGCTCAGCCGAGGAGCTCGCGCACCTCGTCCGCGGTGAGCGCGGAGCCGAACAGGTCGCCGTCGTCGATGACCGCGTCCACGAGCGCGGCCTTGCGCGCCTGGAGCGCCATCACCTTCTCCTCGATGGTGTCGGCCGCGATGAGCCGGTAGACCATCACGTTGCGGCGCTGCCCGATCCGGTGCGAGCGGGCGATCGCCTGCTGCTCGGTGGCGGGGTTCCACCACGGGTCGAGCAGGAAGACGTAGTCCGCCTCCGTGAGGTTCAGGCCGGTGCCCCCGGCCTTGAGGCTGATGAGGAAGACCGGGGCGGTGCCGGTGCGGAACTCGTCGATCACCTCGGCGCGGCGCACGGTCGATCCGTCGAGGTACGCGAAGGGCACACCGGCGGCGGTGAGGCGGTCGGCGGCCAGCGTCAGGTAGGACGTGAACTGGCTGAACACGAGGGCGCGGTGGCCCTCGGCGACGACCTCGTCGAGCTGCTCGAGCAGGGCATCGAGCTTGCTCGACGGCAGCCCGGCGTGCTCCGGGTCGATCAGCGAGGCGTCGAGGGCCAGCATCCGCAGCAGGGTCAGGGACCGGTACACGATGAACCGCTGGCGATCGAGGTCGTCGACCAGGCCGAGGACCTTCTGGCGCTCCCGCTGCAGGTACAGGTCGTACAGCCGGCGGTGGTCGGGGTCCAGCTCGACGGTCAGCGTCTGCTCCTGCTTGTCGGGCAGGTCGGCGGCGACGAGGTCCCGGGTGCGGCGGACCATGAAGGGCCGGATCCGCCGCCGGAGGCGATCGAGGCTCACGGCGCGCACCTGGGCGGAGTCGGCGGGCGCGTCGCCGGCGCCGCGCCCGGTCGTGATCCCGGCGCGCACTCCCTCGATGGGTCTGACGTACTGCTCGCCGAAGCTGCGCACGGAGGCCAGCAGCCCGGGTGTGACGATCGAGAACAGCGCGTGCAGCTCGGTCAGGGAGTTCTCCATCGGCGTGCCGGTCACCGCCAGCGTGAAGCGCACCTCGAGGTCGCGCGCGCACTCGTGCACGCGGGACGAGGCGTTCTTGACGTTCTGCGCCTCGTCGAGGATGAGTCCCGCCCACCCGGTGCTCTGCGCGATCGCCTGATACGCGTCGAAGTCGAGGCGCAGCAGCGCGTAGCTGGTCACGACGATGTCGGCGCCCGCCGCGGCCTCGGCCACGGACGTGGCGCTCGCGGCGTCGGTCGACGACAGCCGGCGCACGGTCAGTCCGGGGGCGAAGCGAGCGGTCTCGGCGACCCAGTTCGGCCCGACCGACGTGGGGGCGACCACCAGGAACGGGCGCCGCGGCTCGCCGGGCGCGCGTTGCTCGGCGACGTGCGCGATGAGCGCGAGGCACTGGAGCGTCTTGCCGAGCCCCATGTCGTCGGCGAGGATCCCACCGACCTGGTGCCGCCAGAGGAACGCGAGCCAGCCGAACCCCTCGACCTGGTAGGGCCGCAGGTCGGCGTTCAGCCCGCGGGGCAGCGGGGTGGCGTGGGGCGTCTGGTCGCCGGCCTCGGCGAGCAGGTCGCGCCACTGCGGCGCCGCGACCGCCTCGTCGGCAAGGTCGACGAGGTCGGCCCACAGGGCGGTCTGGTGCCGGCTGATCCGCGGCCCGGTGCGCCACTCGGTCAGCTCCGTGGCCTCGGCGATCAGGGCGGCCAGCGGCCCGAGGGCGGGATGGGTCAGCGCCAGGTAGCTGCCGTCGACGAGCAGCAGCTTGGTCCGCTTCTTCGTGAGGGCGCGGAACAGCGGGGCGAACGGGATGGTGCGGCCGTCGACCGTGACGGTGACGCCCAGGTCGAACCAGTCGTTCGTCTCGGTGGGCTGAGCGGTGACCGTTAAGACAGGGGTGCCGGTCAGCTCGCGGTAGAGCGGCGCGGTGCCGACGGTGTCGACCCGCACCCCGGGCAGGGCGGCGAGCCGGGGCACCGTGGTCGCGACGAACTCGGCGGCCTCGAGGTCGTGCAGCGTGACCGGCAGGGGGAGGTCGAGCCCGTCACCGTCCGGCCACCAGCTGCCGGGCAGCGAGCCGTCGGGCAGCACGGCGCGGGGCAGGGGCGTGGGCCCGGAGCGGGCGTGCCCGTCCCAGTGCCAGGCGAGGTCGACCGTGTGGCGCGGCCCGTGCCGGGCGGTCAGCACGAGGGTCGGCGGGGCGGGCGCGGGCAGGTCCACGGTGCCGTCGGCGCTCTCGACGTCGACCGCGGCGCGCAGGACCGGCACGTGCTCGCGCAGGAAGTCCTGGGCGTGGTCCGCGGGCACGAGGACGCCCTCGCCGAGCGTGTCTCGCAGGGCGTCCGTGGCGGTGCGGCCGCCCCGCGCGCCGAGCAGCGTGAGCTGGGGGGCCCCGAGCGGCGCGTGCGTGGGGGCGAGCACGACCTGCCGCGGCCGGGCGAGGTCGACGACGTAGATCCCGTGCGTGCCGATCGCGTGGCCGTCGCGCACCTCGACCGGGACGCCGTCGACCGTGAGCCGCGCGCTGACGCGGATGCCCTGCGCCGATCGGGCGGCATCGAGGCCCAGGTGCGCACCGTCGGCGACGCGCACGGTGGCGCCGGCGCCCGAGCCGACGAAGACGATGCCGATCGCCCGGGCCTGGGCGAGCAGGTCCCACAGCACCGGGTTGACGAACTCGTCGAGGTACACCCAGGCGAGATCGCCGTCGGGCAGGGCGGGGCCGGCCGCGCGGTGCAGCGCGCCGAACTGGCAGAACCACCGGTGCTGATCCGCATCCAGGTCGAGCCGGCCACGCAGCTGGGCGATGTTCGACCACGTGACGCTGCCGCGGGTCCAGCCGCGCGCCGCGCGCACCACGGGGCGCACGCCGAGCCGGTACTCGCCCCGCCCGACCAGCTCCTGGCCGCGCCCCCCGACCGTGCGCGAGGTCGGGCCGTTCCAGCGCTCCCGGGTGTGCGGCGTCAGCTCGCGCAGCTCGAACTGCAGGGCCAGCCCCAGGCCGCGGGCCCGCTCGGCCGGCGGCTCGTCCCCGGGTGCGACCAGGCCGCGCAGGACGTCGCGCCACTGCTCGTCGGCGGCGCCGCGTGCTCCGTCCGGCTCCTGCGTGGGCATCGGCCGATCCTGTCACTGCGCCGCCCGTGGTCACGACCGTGCGGCGCGGTGGCGAAGTAGCGCTACCTTTCTGCTGTGTCGCTCAGAACGCTTTTCATCGGTGGAACCGGAGTCATCAGCTCGGCGTGCGCTCGCCGCGCCCTGGACCAGGGACACGAGCTCTACCTCCTCAACCGGGGGGAGTCCGCGAACCACCCCGCTCCGCCCGCCGCGCACGTGCTCCGCGCGGACGTGCGCGATCCGGAGGCGGTTCGCGCGGCCCTGGGCGACCTCGAGTTCGATGCCGTCGTCGACTTCGTCGCTTTCACGCCCGAGCACGTCCGCCAGGACATCGACCTGTTCACCGGACGCACCGGTCAGTACGTGTTCATCTCCTCGGCCTCCGCCTACCAGACGCCGCCCACCCACCTGCCGATCGTGGAGTCCACCCCGCTGCGCAACCCGTTCTGGGAGTACTCCCAGAACAAGATCGCCTGCGAGGACCTGCTCGTGCGCGAGTACCGGGAGCGAGCCTTCCCGATGACCATCGTGCGGCCCTCCCACACCTACGACCAGACGCTGGTCCCCTTCGACGGCGGGTGGACGGTGGTCGACCGGATGCGCCGGGGCCAGGAGGTCGTCGTGCCCGGCGACGGCACCTCACTGTGGACCATCACGCACAGCAGCGACGTCGCGGTCGGGCTGGTCGGACTGCTCGGGGCGACCGCGGCGATCGGCGAGGCGTTCCACATCACCGGCGAGGAGGCGTTGACCTGGAACCAGATCTTCGCGCTGGTGGCCCAGGCGGCGGGGGTCTCGGCACGCCTCGTCCATGTCGCGTCGGACGCCATCGCTGCGGCTGACCCGGCGCTCGGGGCGGGCATCCTCGGCGACAAGTCGCACTCGATGTACTTCGACAACGCGAAGATCCGCAGCGTCGTCCCGCAGTTCGCGCCCGTCGTGTCGTTCGCCCAGGGCGCCCGCGACATCGTCGCCTGGCACGACGCCGACGCCGCGCGCCGCGTGGTCGACCCTCGGATGAACCGACTCTTCGACTCGCTGATCGAGACCTACCGGCCGCGCGCCCTGTAAGAACCCGGTCAGAACTCGTCCCGATCCGGACCCATCCGGCGGTCGGGGGCTCCGAACTACCCGTGTCAGCAGCATCCCGACACGAGGCGGCACACAGCCCGCCGGTACTGGAGTTCTCATGCGTACGAGTCACAAGCTCGCCACCGCGGCATTCGGCGCCGCGTTCCTGCTCCCGATGTCCATGGGCTCGGCCTTCGCGGCCGACGGCGACGTCAACGCGAACCTCGCCCCCGTCGCGCTGAACGGCGTCGAGGGCTCGGGCACCGCGATGGTCAAGGTCACCGGGAACACGATCACGGTCACCATGGCCGCCACCGGACTGCTCGCGGATTCCCCGCATGCCGCCCACATCCACTTCGGCGCCGAGGCGCGCCACGAGTGCCCCGCGGCGGCGGACGACACCAGCGCGGACGGCACCCTGAACACCACCGAGGGCGGCCCGGCCTACGGGCCGATCATCGTCTCGCTCACCAAGACCGGGGACACGAGCCCGTCCAGCGCGCTCGCGGTCGACCGGTTCGACACCGCGCCGGGGGGCAAGCTCTCCTACGAGCGTGGCTCGATCACGGTGGCCCCGGCGGAGGCCGAGGCCATCGCGGCCGGCAAGTCGGTCGTCGTCATCCACGGGGTCGACCACAACCACAACGGCTCGTACGACGGCGACGTCAAGTCCGAGCTCGACCCGAGCCTGCCGACCGAGGCCACCGACCCGGCCCTGTGCGGGGTCCTGACGGCCGCGCCGTCCGGCTCCATGGCGACCGGTGCGGGCGGGGCGGCCCCGATGGACACGAACTCCGGCTTCCTCGTCGCTGGCACCGGCCTGCTCCTGGCCGCCGCGGGCACCGGGGTCTTCGCCGCGCGGCGCGCCCGCGCCAAGGCGTAGTGCGCGACACCCTGCAGCACCTCGGCCGCCGCGGCATCTTCGCCGCGGCGGCCGGCGTGCTGGCCCTCGCCGGGGGACTGACGGTCGCCGTCGGGCTGGTCGGGCGGGACGGTCCGCCCGCACCCGACCCGGTCGCGACAGCGGACGCCCGGGTCTCGACGCCGGAGTCATCCCCGACGACGGCGCCCGTGGCACCCGTGGCGCCGGTCAGCGACCTCGGTCCGTTGCTGGCCGCCTCGCCGCCGATCGCCGTCGACATCCCGAGCATCGACGTGCACACCACCGGCCTGGTCCCGTTGAGCGTCGGGGCCGACGGCGTCCTGCCCGCCCCGACCGACTACGCCACGGCGGGCTGGTACACCGGCGGGCCGACGCCCGGCCAGCTCGGCCCGGCCGTCATCGCCGCGCACGTGGACGGCCCAGACGGGCCGGCGGTCTTCTACCGGCTCGGCGAGCTCGCCGCCGGGGCCGAGGTGGCCGTGACCCGCGAGGACGGCACCGTGGCGACGTTCACCATCGACACCGTGGAGAGCTACGCGAAGGCGGAGTTCCCCACCTCGCGGGTCTACGGCAACTCGACGAACCGCGCCGAGCTGCGCCTGATCACGTGCGGCGGCGCGTACGACCGCACCACCGGCCACTACGTCGACAACGTCATCGCCTTCGGTCACCTCGTCGGCTGACGACGGGGCCCACCGCCCAGATCCTTCGACCCGATCCCGCACCAGGAGACGACCATGTCCGCATCGCCCGCACGCACCATCGGCCTCCGCGCTCGCGCCCTGCTGGTCGGGGCCACGATCGTGGCACTGACTGCCGCCTGCAGCTCGACGCCTGCCGCAGATCCAGCAGTCCCGCCGGTTCCGGCATCGACGACGGCGACCATGCCGTCGCCGGACGCCTCGCCCTCGCCCTCGCCCGCGTCGCCTGCAGCGTCCGCGGTCGCGATCACCATCAAGGACTTCGCGTTCGAGGTTCCCGCCACCGTCCCGGCCGGATCGATGGTCACCGTCACGAACGAGGACGCGATGTCGCACACCGTGACCTCGAGCGAGGCCGGTGCGTTCGACGTGACCCTGGCGGGCGGTGCAACCGCGACGTTCAGGGCGCCGTCCACGCCGGGCTCGTACGGCTTCGTGTGCAGCTTTCACGGCAACATGACGGGCACGCTCGTTGTGACGTAGGGACGCGAAAAAGGCTTCGACCCCGGGCGGATCGGAACGATACGATTCACGGGCACGGGACCCTGCGATTCGAGCCCCACGCAGCCCCTTGCCCATCCCCTCCTGAAGGACCCGCACCGCCATGCCCAAGATCCTGACCGCCGGACCGCCCTGGCGCGTCATCCTCTCGTTCGCCGTCCCGCTCCTCGTGGGCAACGTCGTGCAGCAGCTGTACCAGGTGGTCGACGCGATCGTCGTCGGGCGGGTGCTCGGCGTGGACGCCCTCGCCGCGGTCGGCGCGACGGGGAGCCTGCTGTTCCTCCTGCTGGGCTTCGCGTGGGGCATGACGTCGGGGTTCGCGATCCCGACCGCGCAGGCCTTCGGCGCGGGCGACGCCGCGGCCGTGCGCCGCTCGGTGGCGACCGGCACGGTGCTGACGGCGGCGGCGAGCGTCCTGCTCACGGTGCTCGCGCCCCTGCTCGCCGCCCCGGCCCTGCGCCTGATGCAGACCCCGGCCGAGCTCGTGCCGCAGGCCACGACCTTCGCGGTCATCAGCTTCCTCGGCGCGAGCACGATGATGTCGTTCAACTTCCTCGCGGCGATCCTGCGGGCCATCGGCGACTCCCGGACCCCGCTGGTCTTCCTCACCCTGAGCTGCCTGCTCAACATCGCGCTCGTCATCGCTCTCGTGGCGGGGCTCGGCTTCGGCGTCGGTGGCGCGGCCTTCGCGAGCGTGATCTCGCAGGCCACGTCCGTCGGCCTGTGCCTCGTGCACGTCCAGCGCCGGGTGCAGGTGCTCCACCCGCACCACGACGACTGGCGGGTCACCCGGGACGACGTCGCCCGCCACCTGCGGATCGGGCTGCCGATGGGGTTCCAGGCATCGATCATCGCGATCGGAGCGCTCGCGGTGCAGGTGCGCCTCAACAGCCTCGGGGCCGAGGCGGTCGCCGCCTACACGACGGCGGTGCGGGTCGACGGGCTCGCCGTCGCGCTGCTCGCCTCGCTCGGCCTCGCGGTGTCGACGTTCGTCGCGCAGAACTACGGCGCCGGGCGACCGGACCGCATCCGGCTCGGCGTACGCCAGGCCGCGGGGATGGCGGTGGTCGGCGCGTTGCTGCTCGCCGCGGTGCTCATCACGGCCGGCAGCTCGATCATCGGGCTCTTCGTCGGGCCGGGGGAGCAGCAGGTCGTCGCGATGGCGTCGTTCTACCTCCAGGCGAACGGCGCCTGCTACCTCCTCCTCGGTGTGCTCTTCGTGCTCCGTGGCGCGTTGCAGGGGCTCGGGGACACCTTCATCCCGACGCTGACGGGGGTCATCGAGCTCGCGATGCGGGTCGGTGCCGCCGTCGTGCTCGGCGCGGCGTTCGGATTCAGCGGGGTCGTGTGGGGCAACCCGCTCGCCTGGGTCGGCGCGGTGGTCGTGCTCGTCCCCGCGTACCTGCGGGCCCAACGGCGCTTGGCGGCCTCGCCCGCTCCGGTTGCCGGTCCGCTGCCCGAGGTCCTCGTGTCCGAGGGGCCGACAGTGGGCTCCGTCGTCCTCGACGCCGTCGTGCTGGTCCCGCTCGGCGACGGCGTCCACGAATCGACCCGACTCGAGTTCGCGTCCGGGGCCCCACGCGCTGACGGATCCGGCGAGCGAGCGACTGGCGCATCCTGCAAGTTTTCTGGCACGTATCGCTAGTGCGGATCGCGTGATGACGCCCTAGCGTGGTGTGCTCCCGGACCCAGCGAGGTCGCCTCGAACCACGAGGCAGCACCTCGCCCCGACGACACCCTCGTGAGGCCTCACCATGGCGTGGACCAGCAATGACATCCCTGCGCAGACCGGCCGGGTCGCGGTCGTGACCGGCGCGAACGGCGGACTCGGGCTGGAGACGGCGAAGGCCCTGGCAGGCAAGGGCGCGCACGTCGTGATGGCGGCGCGCAACCAGGACAAGGCCGCCGCGGCCAGGGCGCAGATCCTTGCGGCTTTCCCCGCCGCGTCGGTCGAGGTCGTGCGGCTCGACCTCGGGTACCTTGCCTCGATCGAGACGGCGGCGAAGGCGATCCTGGCCGGCCACGAGCAGATCGACCTGCTGGTGAACAACGCGGGCCTGATGGCGATGCCGGAGGCCCGGACCGAGGACGGCTTCGAGATGCAGCTCGGGGTCAACCACCTTGGTCACTGGGCGCTGACGGCGCGGCTCCTCCCCGCCCTGCTGCGGGCCGACGGCGCGCGCGTGGTCTCGGTGACGAGCACCGCGCACCATGCCGGGCGCGCGCTCGACCCGGCCAACCCGCACCTGCGGGGCACCTACTCGCCGTGGAAGGCCTACGGGCAGTCGAAGCTGGCGAACTACCACTTCGCCCTCGGCCTGCAGCGAGAGTTCGCGAGCCGCGGGTTGAGCGCGCAGAGCCTGATGGCCCACCCGGGCCTGTCGCACACGGATCTGCAGGTCCGCACGGTCCGCGAGGGCGGCGTCGGTCGGTCCGGCCCGTTCTTCCAGTCCCTGGCGGCGCGCACCGGGATGCCGGCCGACCAGGGGGCGCTGCCGCAGCTGCGCGCGGCGACCGACCCGCACGCCACCGGCGGTGAGCTGTACGCGCCGCGGTTCATCAACAACGGCGTGCCGGTCCGTCGCCCGGTGCTGCGTCGGATCGGCCTGGACAAGGCGATCGCGACCCTGTGGGAGGTGTCCGAGCGGGAGACCGGCCTCGCACTCGACGTCGACGGCGCCCGGCCGACGTCGGGCCCGGTCCAGCGCTGAGCGCCATGAGCTCGGACGACTACATCCTCGACCCCGGCGTGCGGGCGCTGCTGGTCGACCTCGAGCTGTCACCGGCAGACGTCTTGGGCCGAGCGGCGCTGCCCGCCGACCTGCTCGCCCGGACGCCGGTGTCCGTGACCCCGGCCCAGCACGCCGCGTTCTGGGCCGCGATCCAGGACGAGTCGGGCGACCCGAACCTGCCGATCACGCTCGCCCGGGCGTTGCGGGTCGAGGTCTTTCAGCCGCCCATCTTCGCGGCCCTGTGCAGCCCGAACCTCGAGGTCGCGGCACAGCGGATCTCGACCCACAAGCGGCTCGTCGGCCCCCTGCGGGTCGTGGTCGACCGTTCCGCGCACGGGCTGCGACTGACACCCCGGTGGCCGCCCGGTGCCCCGGTCGACGACGGGTTCGTGCTGTTCGAGCTGCTGTTCTGGGTGGCGTTGGCGCGGCTCGCGACCCGCGTGCAGGTCCAGCCGATCCAGCTCACCGTCCCGCGGCCGCCCGCGGACCACGACGCCTACCGGGACTACCTCGGGATCGAGGTCGGCCGCGGTCGCGTGCCGGCGGTGACCTTCTCGCTGCTCGACGCCGGCCGGCCGTTCCTGACGGCGGACGAGGGGATGTGGCGCTCTTTCGAGCCCGAGCTGCGCCGGCGCCTGGGGGAGCTGGACGCGAGGGCCACGGCGGCCGATCGGGTCCGGGCGGCGCTCCTCGAGCTGCTGCCGGCGGGAGAGTCGACGATGCCGCCGGTCGCCCACCGCCTGGGGGTCAGCACCCGCACGCTGCAGCGGCGCCTGCACGGTGAGGGGACGACCTTCCAGGCGGTGCTCACCGCCACCCGGGAGGCGCTGGCGCGGCACTATCTCGCGGAGCCGGCCATGCCCGCCGCGGAGATCTCGTTCCTGCTCGGGTACGAGGACGCCAACTCCTTCTACCGGGCCTTCCACGGGTGGACCGGCCAGACGCCGAGACGCGTGCGCGCGGCCTTGTCCGCCTGACCTTGTCCACCTGACCTCGTCCGCCTGAGGGTCGCGCTGTGGCGGGTCAGCGCGGTGGGGCCGTGGACCCCCGCACGACGAGCGACGTCGGCAGCCGCACGTGCGTCTGCTCGACGGGTGCGCCGTCCATGAGCGCGATCAGCATCGTGATGCCGGCCGCGCCCATCGTCTGCAGCGGCTGGTGCACGGTGGTGAGCGCGGGGCTCGTCCGGATGGACTCGGGGATGTCGTCGAAGCCCACGACCGACAGGTCGCCCGGCACGTCGAGGCCCATCTCACGGGCCACGTCCATGGTCCCCATCGCGGACTGGTCGTTGGCGGCGAAGACCGCGGTCGGGCGGTCGGGCAGGGACAGCAGGGCGATGGCGGGCGAGCGGGCGGCGTCGCGGCGGTAAGCGCCGATGCGGATGAGGTCCGGGTCCACCTCGAGCCCGGCCTCGGCGTGCGCCTGCCGGAACCCCGCCTCGCGCAGGATGGACGACTCCAGGTCCGCGCGGCCGGCCAGGAAGGCGATGCGCCGGTGACCGAGCTCGATGAGGTGCCGGGTCGCGAGCACGGCCCCGCCGAGGCTGTCGGCGTCGACCGTGGGCAGCCCGGCCGGCCCGGCGTGCGGGTCGATCGACACGAGCGGCACGCCCGCGTCGGCGTCCACCACGGTCGGCGTGACCATGATCGCGCCGTCGATGAGGGTGCCGCTGAGCCGCGACAGGCTGCGCCGCTCCCACCCCGGTCCAGTGCTCTGGCGGCTCCCGGTGTAGGCGAGCAGCTCGTAGTCGGTGTCGGCCAGGGCGGCCGCGGTCCCCTTGAGGATCTCGGCGCTGAACGGTTCGAACTCGGCCACGAGGATGCCGATGACATGCGTCCGGTGCGAGCGCAGGCTACGGGCGACGAGGCTCGGCTCGTAGGCGAGCTCCTTGACGACGGTCTGCACCCGCAGCGCGGTGCCCACCGCGATCCCGTACCGCCCGTTGATCACCTTGGACACGGTCGAGACGGAGACGCCGGCCGCGAGGGCGACGTCGGTGATCGTCGCTCGGCGTGTCATAGGAGGAAGACTACCCGTTAGGAAAACGTTATCGATATCGATTGACGACGCACGGTTTCGTCTGCCAGAGTGACGACTGCGCCCCACTGTCGACGACGACGGGGCGGCAGCGACGAAGTGACGGAAGGCATGGCACGGCGGGCACGGGTTGACGAACCGGTGGCGGCTGCGGTCCCTGGTTCGCCCCGCGAGGGGCCACCTTCACTCTGGCTAACTCAACGAAGAGGACAGATCTGATGAATGCTCGGAAGATCCTGGCGGTCACGGCCGCCATGGCGATGGGGGTCGTGGGGCTCAGCGCCTGCGGCGGCGGCGACAGCGGAAGCGACACGGCCTCCGCCGGCGGCGACGTGGCGATGACGTTCTGGCACAACTCGACCACCGGCGACGGCAAGGCGTTCTGGGCAACCACGGCTGCCGACTTCGAGGCGGCGAACCCGGGGGTGAAGATCACCATCCAGGCCATCCAGAACGAGGACATGGACGGCAAGCTCCAGACCGCGCTCAACTCGGGCGATGCGCCCGACATCTTCATGGCTCGCGGCGGCGGCAAGCTGTCCGACGTCGTCACGGCCGGTCAAGCGCAGGAGATCACGGTCGACGACGCCACCAAGGCCGCCGTCGGCGACGCGGCGTTCAGCGCCTTCACCGTGGACGGCAAGGTCTACGGCATGCCGATGTCGATCCTCCCGGGCGGCATCTACTACAGCAAGGACCTGTTCACGCAGGCCGGGATCACCGGCACGCCGACGACCATCGCCGACCTCGAGGCCGACGTGCAGAAGCTCAAGGACGCCGGGATCGCCCCGATCGCCCTCGGAGCCAAGGACGCCTGGCCCGCTGCGCACTGGTACTACTTCTTCGCGCTGCGCGCCTGCTCGCAGGACACCCTGGACAAGGCGACCGCCGACAAGAAGTTCGACGACAAGTGCTGGACCAAGGCGGGCGACGACCTCGCGGCCTTCTCCGCGACCAACCCGTTCAACGAGGGCTTCCTGACCACCTCCGCCCAGCAGGGTGCCGGCTCGTCGGCCGGCCTGCTGGCCAACCACCAGGCGGCCATGGAGCTCATGGGTGCCTGGGACCCGGGAGTAATCGCGTCCCTGACGCCTGACAAGAAGCCGCTGGCCGACCTGGGCTGGTTCCCCTTCCCGGAGATCAGCGGCGGCGCCGGTGAGGCCGGAGCCATGATGGGTGGCCTCGACGGCTACGCCTGCTCCAAGGCAGCCCCGAAGGAGTGCTCGCAGTTCCTGAACTTCGCGATGCAGCAGAAGTACCAGGAGGGCTACGCCACTGCCTTCCAGACGCTGCCCGCCAGCAAGGACGCGCAGAGCGTCGTCACCACACCGGCACTGATGGACGTCCTGGCGACCTACAACAAGGCGCCCTACGTCTCGCTGTGGCTCGACACGCTGTACGGCCAGAACGTCGGCAACGCGCTCAACGCCGGAGTTGTCAACCTGCTCGCAGGTCAGGGCGACTCGGCCGCGATCGTCAAGTCCGTGGTCGACGCCGCGGCCAAGGAGTAGTCACCAGCCATGAGTGATTCCTCGGGCGAGGGCAAGCTCGCCGTGATGTCCCCGCCCGAGGGCCCCTCGGCTACCGGGGACGGTGCCCGCACTACGCCGTCCCCGCGCCGCCGGCCCCGGGGAGCCGACTGGCGCAAACGCCTGGAGATCCTTCTCCTGGCCGGTCCCGCCATCGCGCTCTTCGTCACCTTCGTGATGTTCCCGGTCGTGCTGGCCGCGTACTACGGATTCTTCAAGTGGAAGGGCTTCGGGCCCCCCACCAACTTCGTGGGTCTCGACAACTACCTCACGATCTTCCAGGACTCGACGTTCCAGGACGCGCTCCAGCACAACGCGGTCATCGTGGTGCTGTCCCTGGCGCTGCAGGGCCCGGCGGCGGTGCTGCTGGCGCTCCTGCTCAACCAGAACATGCGCGGCCGCTCGCTCGTGCGGGTGCTGATCTTCGTGCCCTACGTCGTGTCCGAGGTGATCGTCGGCACCGGCTGGAGCCTCATGCTCCAGACCAACGGCGCCATCAACGATCTGCTGATCAAGGCGGGGCTGCCGGGCTGGACGGTCGACTGGCTGTCCGACCCCAAGATCGCCATCTGGTCGCTGATGCTCATCATCACCTGGAAGTACATCGGCTTCGCCGTGATCCTCTTCCTGGCCGGCCTGCAGAGCATCCCCACCGAGCTCTTCGAAGCGGCGGCCATCGACGGCGCCTCCTACTGGCAGACGCAGCGCCGCATCACCCTGCCGCTGCTGGGACCGACGATCCGGATCTGGGCGTTCCTGTCGATGATCGGCGCGCTGCAGCTGTTCGACCTCGTCTACATCATCTGGGGCCAGTACGTCGCCGCGACGGCCGGGACCTCGACGATGGCCACCTACATGGTGGTCAACGGCCGCAACGCCGGGAACTACGGCTTCGGCAACGCCGTCGCCGTGGTCCTGTTCCTCATCTCGCTCGTCCTCGCTCTCACCTATCAGCGGTACGTGCTCAAGCGCGACACCGAGGGTGCCCTCACGGAAGGAAAGAAGTGATGGCGACGATCACCGCACCTCCCCTGAGCCCGACGGCCCCGCCCGCGAGGGCCGCCCGCAAGCGGCCCAGCCTGAACCGGGCCGGCTGGCTCACCTACGTCATCGCGTTCGCCCTGGTGGGGATCTGCATCGGGCCGGTGCTCTACATCATCATCGGCGGCTTCCGGACCAACGCCGAGATCACCCTCGACCCGGCCGGGTGGCCGACCAGCTGGCAGTTCGTCAACTACTCCGAGGTCCTGCAGAGCTCGATCTTCTGGCGCCAGGTCACCAACTCCGTCATCTGCGGCCTCTTCACCACCATCGGCGTCGTCGTCCTGGGCGTGGCGGCCAGCTTCGTGCTCGCCCGCTACAACTTCTCGGGGCGGACGGCGATGTACTCGCTCTTCGCCGCCGGGCTGATGTTCCCGATGACGGTCGCGATCACCCCGCTGTACATCATGATCCGGGGCCTGGGGCTCACGGACAGCCTGGCCGGCATCATCCTGCCGCAGATCGCCTTCGCCCTGCCGACCACGATCATCATCCTGGTGCCCTTCCTGCGGGCCATCCCGAAGGAGCTCGAGGAGGCCGCTGCGATCGACGGCGCGAGCCGGCTCGGCTTCTTCTTCCGGATGGTCGTCCCGCTCTCGCTCCCGGGCGTGGTGACGGTCGGCATCCTGGCGTTCATCGCGAGCTGGAACAGCTACATGCTCCCGCTGTTCATCCTCAACAACGAGTCGATGTACACGCTGCCGCTCGGCGTCCAGGCGTTCGCGTCGCAGTACTCGGTGGACACCGCCCGGGTGCTCGCGTTCACGTCCTTGTCGATGATCCCGGCCCTGGTGTTCTTCTCGCTCTTCGAGCGCCGCATCATCGGCGGCCTGTCGGGAGCCGTCAAGGGCTGAGCGCCCCTCGAGCTGCTCCCGCTGGACCCCCCTGCGTCACGACGTATCAAGAGAAGGACCCGACGTGTTCGACGACGCCCCCGTACTGCCCCGCGCGTCCGAGCGCGTGCGCGCGCTGCACGCCCAGATGACGCTCGAAGAGAAGCTCGCCCAGCTCGTGGGCTACTGGCTCGACCAGAACGGCACGGTCGCGCCGATGCAGTCCGAGATGGCCGCGGGCCAGCAGGGCTCGGCCGAGCTCGGCGAGATCACCCGTCACGGCATCGGGCACTACACCCGGGTCTACGGCACCCGCCCGGTCGACCCGGTCGAGCGCGCGGCGTGGCTGTGGGCCGAGCAGCGCCGGCTCAAGCGCACCACGCGCCTGGGCATCCCCGCCCTCGTCCACGAGGAGTGCCTCACCGGCCTCGCCGCGTGGCAGGCCGCGACGTACCCGACGCCGCTCGCATGGGGCGCGTCGTTCGACCCCGAGCTGGTCCAGCAGGCGGCGCGTGCGATCGGTGACTCGATGCGGCAGCTCGGGATCCATCAGGGCCTGGCGCCCGTGCTCGATGTCGTGCGCGACCCGCGCTGGGGTCGCGTCGACGAGTGCATCGGCGAGGACCCGTACCTGGTCGGCACGATCGGCACCTCCTACGTGCTCGGGCTCCAGGCGGCCGGCGTGCACGCCACGCTCAAGCACTTCGTGGGCTACTCGGGCTCGAAGTCGGGTCGCAACCACGCACCCGTGAGCGCCGGTCCGCGCGAGGTCGCCGACGTCTACCTCCCGCCGTTCGAGATGGCGGTGCTCGACGGCGGCGCCTGGTCGGTGATGAACTCCTACAACGACGTCGACGGCGTGCCGATGGCGTCGAACACCGAGTACCTCACCACCGTCCTGCGCGAGCGGTGGGGGTTCGACGGCGTCGTCGTCGCCGACTACTTCGCGGTTGCGTTCCTGCAGGTCATGCACGCCATCGCCGCCGACCGCGGCGAGGCCGCCGCACTCGCGCTCGAGGCCGGCATCGACATCGAGCTGCCCACCGGGGACGCCTATCTGCAGCCGCTGGCGGACCGGGTCCGCGCCGGCGCGCTCGACGTCGCGTTCGTCGACCGGGCCGTGCTGCGCGCGCTGACGCAGAAGGAGGAGCTGGGCCTGCTCGACCCCGAGGCGTTCGAGGACGAACCGCCGCAGGCGATCGACCTCAACTCCCCGCGGCACCAGTCGCTCGCTCGCCACCTCGCGCAGGAGTCGGTGGTCCTGCTGTCGAACGACGGCGTGCTGCCGCTGAACGCGTGGGCGTCGGCCCCGGTGCGCGTCGCCGTCGTCGGCCCCAACGCCCACCGCGCCGAGGCGCTCATGGGCTGCTACTCGTTCGCCAACCACGTGCTGGCCCACCATCCCGAGTTCCCGCTCGGCATCGAGATCCCGACGGTCGTCGACGCGC
This sequence comes from Pengzhenrongella phosphoraccumulans, assembly GCF_045689905.1. Taxonomy (NCBI): domain Bacteria; kingdom Bacillati; phylum Actinomycetota; class Actinomycetes; order Micrococcales; genus Pengzhenrongella; species Pengzhenrongella phosphoraccumulans. Next base: position 2,900,283 of record NZ_CP144210.1, read on the forward strand.
TCCCCGCCGCGTTCGCCGCCGCCGGGCTGCCGCTGCCCGAGCTCGTGTTCGCCGAGGGGTGCGGGGTCGAGGGCGAGGACACCGCCGGGTTCGCCGCCGCCGTCGCCGCCGCGCAGGGTGCGGACGTCGCGGTCGTCGTCGTCGGCGACCAGGCCGGCTTGTTCGGCCGGGGCACGGTCGGTGAGGGCAACGACTGCGAGTCGCTCGAGCTGCCGGGCGTCCAGCGCCAGCTCGTCGAGGCGCTGCTGGCGACCGGCACGCCCGTGGTCATGGTGTTGCTGACCGGTCGTCCCTACGCGATCGGCTGGGCGCTGGACGCGTCCGGCGCGCGTCCCGGCGCGGTGCTGCAGGCGTTCTTCCCCGGCGAGGGTGGCGGGTTGGCGATCGCCGACGTCGTGGCCGGGGTCGTGAACCCGTCCGGCCGCCTGCCCGTGTCGATGCCGCGCTCGACCGGGGCGCAGCCGTACTCCTACCTGCACCCGATCCTCGGGGGGCCGTCCGACGTGACGTCGACCGACCCGACCCCGCTGCGCCCGTTCGGCTTCGGGCTGTCGTACTCCGCATTCGCGTACAGCGACCTCGTGGTCGACGCCTCGGTGGCGGCCGGCGGCACGTTCAGCGCCGCCGTGACCGTGACCAACACCGGGACCGTCGCGGGAACCGACGTCGTGCAGCTCTACGGGCACGACGTGCAGGGCAGCCTGCCGCGGCCCGTGGTGGCGCTGCTCGGCTACGCGCGGGCGGACCTCGAGCCCGGCGCGTCCAGCCGGGTGACGTTGACGGTGCCGACCACGCGGTTCGCGTTCGCAAGTCGACAGCTGGTCAGGATCGTCGAGCCGGGCGACGTCGAGGTCTGGGTCGGCTCGCACGCCGGCGCCTCGCACGTCGGGACGAGCGTCACGGAGTCCACCGGCGGCGTGATCTCCAACGGCAGGCCCGCCGGCGCGCGCGAGCTCCCGGGTACCGCCACTGCACGCGCCGTCGTCGCGATCACGGGCGAGGTGCACCGGGTCTCGACGTCCGACGCCCGCTGGGTCGAGGTCAAGGTCGTGGCTTCGTGACGGTCGTCGCGAACCCGCTGCTGCCGGGGTGCTACCCCGACCCGACGATCTGCCGCGTCGGGGCGGACTTCTACCTCGTCACCTCGACCTTCGAGTACGTCCCCGGCCTGCCGGTCTTCCACAGCGTCGACCTGGTCAGCTGGGAGCAGCTCGGGCACGTCGTCGACCGGCCCGGCCAGCTCGACTACGACGGCATCGCCTCGTCGGGCGGGTTGTACGCGCCCACGCTGCGCCATCACGACGGCGTCTTCTGGCTGGTCTGCACCCTCGTGGACCAGCACGACGCCGCCCGCGGCGGCAACTTCCTGATGACCGCGACCGACCCCGCCGGCCCGTGGTCCGACCCGGTGTGGCTCGACGTCGACGGCATCGACCCGTCGATCTTCTTCGACGACGACGGCCGGATCTGGGTGCACGGCACGCGGCTGGCGCCCACGCCGCAGTGGCACGACCAGACCGAGGTGTGGGTGCGGGAGCTCGACCCGGCGACGCGGCAGCTCGTCGGGCCCGAGCACCTCATCTGGAACGGCGCGCTCCGCAACGTCGTCTGGGCGGAGGCGCCGCACCTGTACAAGGTCGACGGCACCTACTACCTCCTGGCCGCCGAGGCGGGCACCGAGTTCCACCACGCCGTCTCGGTCGCGCGGGCCGACTCGGTGACCGGGCCCTACGTCGGCAGCAAGGGCAACCCGGTCCTCACCCACCGGCACCTCGGCCGCGGTTCCGACGTCGTCGGCGTCGGGCATGCCGACCTCGTGCAGGCCGCGGACGGCAGCTGGTGGGCCCTCGCCCTGGGGATGCGCCCGTACGGCGGGTACCACTACAACCTCGGCCGCGAGACGTTCCTCGTGCCCGTCGGGTGGGAGGACGGTTGGCCGGTGTTCGCCCCGGGGCAGGGGAGGGTCCCGGCCGAGGTCGAGGTGCCGTTCGCTGGACCGGCGCGGCTCGGCGTCGCCCAGGGCGCCGCCTCGGGCGTCGTCGGCCCCGACGACCTCCGGTGGACGTCGCTGCGCCGACCGGCGGCCGAGTTCGCGACGCCGCGGGGCGAGGGGTGGGACCTGGCGATGCGACCGAGCACGCTGGTCGACCCGGTCACCCCGGCGTTCCTCGGGGTCCGCCAGCAGCACATCGACGTCGACGTGCAGGTGACCTTCACGGTGGACCTCGCCGCAGGGGAGGACGTCGGCCTGACCGTGCGCCAGTCCGAGCAGGACCACGTGCGGTTGTTCGTCACCGGTTCGGACGGTTCGGAAGGTGCCGGGGGCCACAGCGCGCCGGGACGCCGGGTCGTCGTCGTGCATCGCCAGGGCGGGGTCGAGACCACGCTCGGCGACCTGCCGCTCGCGGGCGGCCCGGACGAGAGCGTGACGTTGACCGTGCGCGCGCGGGGGCAGGACTACGCCCTGCTCGCCAGCACGGCCGGCACGGAGAACACCGCAGGCGCCGAACCCGAGACCGTCGCGGTGGTCGACGGCCGCACGCTCGAGAGCGTCGCGACCGGCGGGTTCCTCGGCCTGTGGATCGGGGTGTACGCCACGAGCAACGGGCGTCCGACGACGACGGTCGCGCACGTGCAGCGGTTCGAGTACGTCCCGGCGGTGTGAGATGACCCTCGCGCACCGCCTCGGCGCGGCGACGCTCACCGTGCTCGGTGCGGACGGCCGCCCCCTGCCCGGCCTCGACGTGACGGTCGCGCAGCGCCGCCACGCGTTCGGGTTCGGCAACATCGGGTTCGACCTCATCCCGCTCGCCAACGCCGAGAGTGCCCACCCCGAGGCGCTGGAGTCCCTCGCCGACCTGTGGCTGGACGTCTTCAACACCGCGACGCTGCCCTTCTACTGGGGCCGGTTCGAGCCGCACCGCGGCCAGCCGGACACGCTGCGGCTGCGGCGCACCGCGCAGTGGTTCGCCGATCGTGGGGTCGCGCTCAAGGGTCACCCGCTGGTGTGGCACACCGTTACCGCGCCCTGGCTGCTCGGCCTGCCGCCCGAGGAGGTCGAGCGGGTGCAGCGCGAGCGCATCCGGCGAGACGTCGGCGACTTCGCCGGGCTGATCGACACCTGGGACGCGATCAACGAGGCCGTGATCATGCCGGTCTTCGACAAGGAGGACAACGGCATCACCCGCCTGTGCCGCCGGCTCGGCCGGGTGCCCACCGTGCGGCTCGCGTTCGACGAGGCGCGGGGGGCGAACCCCGGCGCCACCCTGCTGCTCAACGACTTCGACCTGTCACCTGCCTATGAGCGCCTCATCGAGGACGTGCTCGAGGCCGGGGTGCAGATCGACGTCCTCGGCCTGCAGAGCCACATGCACCAGGGGTACTGGGGCGAGGAGAAGACCCTCGCGATCCTCGACCGGTTCGCGCGGTTCGGCCTGCCGATCCACTTCACCGAGTCCACGCTGCTCTCGGGGCACCTGATGCCGCCCGAGATCGAGGACCTCAACGACTACCAGCTCGCGCAGTGGCCCTCGACGCCGCAGGGCGAGGCGCGGCAGGCCGACGAGATCGTGCGCCACTACACGACGCTCGCCTCCCACCCCGCCGTCCAGGCGGTCACCTACTGGGGCCTGACCGACGACGGCGCGTGGCTGGGCGCGCCCGGCGGGCTCGTGCGCGCCGACGGGACCCCCAAGCCCGCCTACGACGCCCTGCGCCACCTGGTCAAGGACGAGTGGTGGCTCGGCCCGACGGTGCTGCGCACCGACGACGCCGGCCGCATCACCGTGCGCGGCTGGCTCGGCGACTACGACGTCAGCGCCGGTGGGAGCACCGCGACCTTCGTGCTGACCGGGGCCGACGGCGTCGTTGCCTGCACGCTGGGTGGCGCGCTGGGCGGCGTCAGACCTTCTTCACCACGGACGACTTGAGCTGCATCGCGCCGAACCCGTCGATCTTGCAGTCGATGTTGTGGCCGTCCACGCCGTCGACCAGGCGGATGTTGCGGACCTTGGTGCCGGCCTTGATGGCGGTGGGGTTGCCCTTGATCTTGAGGGTCTTGACGATGGTCACGGTGTCGCCGTCGGCCAGGACCTTGCCGACGGAGTCCTTGATGACGGTGTCCTCGTCGGCCGACGACTGTCCGTCCGTCGACCCGGCCTCCCACTCGTGCGCGCACTCGGGGCAGACCAGCAGCGCACCCATCTCGTAGGTGTACTCGCTGGAGCACTCGGGGCACGGGGGCAGGGTGTCAGTCACGGGGGTCAGGATAGGCGACGACGCGCCACCGGCCAGGCGGAGGGCGCCGACAAAGGCGAGGACCGGGCTCAGCGGGTGGCTCAGCGGGTGGCTCAGTAGGTGAAGCCCGCGATGCGTTCGCGCAGGTCCGACGACATGCGGGCCAGCTCTTCCACGGACCGGCCCATCTGGGCGAGCACCGCGCTCGCGGTCGCGGCCCCCGAGGCGACCCCGGTGATGTTGGCCGCGATCTCCCCGGAGCCCATCGCGGCCTCGGAGACGGACCGGGACATCTCGTTGGTCGTCGCCGTCTGCTCCTCCACCGCGCTCGCGATGGTGGCCTGGTAGTCGTTGATCGACGCGATGATCTCGCCGATCTCGCCGATCGCGTGGACCGCGCCCGCGGTGTCGAGCTGGATCAGCTCCACGCGGCGGGTGATCTCCTCGGTCGCCCGGGCGGTCTCGCGGGCGAGCTCCTTGACCTCGCCGGCCACGACCGCGAACCCCTTGCCCGCCTCGCCCGCGCGCGCCGCCTCGATCGTCGCGTTGAGGGCGAGCAGGTTGGTCTGCTCCGCGATGGAGGTGATCGACGCCACGACGTTGCCGATCTCGGTCGAGGAGAGCCCCAGCCGGGCGATGGTGTCGCTCGTCGTCGAGGTGACGGAGGTCGCCTGCTGGGCGACCTTCGCTGCCTCGTTCGCGTTCTGCGCGATCTCGTGGATCGACGCGCTCATCTGATCCGCCCCGGCCGCGACGGTCTGCACGTTGCGGCTGACCTCCTCGGCCGCCGACGCCACGACCCCGGCCTGGGCGCTCGTCTCGTTCGAGCTCGAGGTCACCTGGGTGTTGGCCGTGGAGAGCTCCTGGGCCGCCGCGGCGACGAGCTCTGCCGTCTCGCCGACCTCGGTCAACGTGGCGCGCAGCGATCGCTGAGCCTCGGCCAGGGCGTCCGCCATCTGCCCGATCTCGTCGCGGCTCCCGACCTCGGCCGCGACGGTGAGATCGCCCCGGGCCATCGCTTCCAGCGCGGTGCGCACGACGGCGATCGACCCGAGCATCCGGCGCGTGAGCCACAGCGTCGTTCCGAGGGACAGCAAGGCGGCGAGCGCGGTGACAGCGATCAGCTGCACGCGTGCCCGGGAGTAGGTCGCGGCTGCCCCGTCCGCGGTGACCTGCTCCGCCGCGGCCTCGGCCCGGAAGAGCTCGTCCAGCGGCCCGCCCATGGCCTCGTCCGCCGCCGAGAGCGGGCCGCCCACCGCGGCGTACGCCGCCGTGAGGTCGCCGCTGTCCGCGGCCGGCAGGATCTTCGAGTCACGCACGCCCTTCCACAGGGCGAAGTTCGCCTCGAACGTCGTCATCGCCGTCCCGCGCGCGTCGCTGCTGCTGCCGTGATCGGCCAGGTACGCCGCGACGGCCTCCGCAACGGCGGCGTCGGAGATCGCAATGTCATCGGTGATGCCGATCCGCTCGCGTGGCGATTCGGCGGCGAGGTAGGCCCACACGTTGACCCGGCTGTCGCCCTCGGCGTCGCGCAGCTGCGCGAAGTCGGCGAGCGGCCGGGCCACCTGCCGGTCGAGAGTCACGACGTCGGCATCGATCGCGGCCAGCCCCAGGAACCCGACGCCGCTCGCCAGCACGGTCGCGGCCAGCCCGACGCCGGCCAGCGCGAGGAGCTTGACGCGCACCGAGGCGCCACGGGCGGTCTTGTTCGTGCGGGTGGACGCCATCGTCGATTCCTCTGGCTCGCTGACACAGGGTGTACCGGCGTCCCATCGACCGACGAGCGAGAAACGTGAGACAAGTAATACCTACTTCTGGCCGACGCCCGCGGATCACCCGTGGCCGCCGCGCTGACCGGCCGTTTGTGCTGACCGGCCGCCGGGCTAGGCGCCGAGCGCGGTCGAGCCTCGGACGACCAGCCGGCACGGCATCATCTCGACGCCGACCGCCGACCGGCCGTCGATCGCGTCGAACACGCGCTGGGCTGCTCGTCTGCCGAGCATCTCGAAGTTCATGTCGATGCTGGTGAGCGGTGGGCGGGCGCCCGAGGTCAGGATCTCCCAGTTGTCGAAGCCCATCACGGAGACCTGAGCGGGCACGCTGACCCCCCGATCGCGGAGCACGTCGAGAGCGCCGCGGGCGATCAGGTCGCTGCCGCACAGGATCGCGTCCAGGTCGGGGACCTGGTCCAGGAGCGTGTGGGTCGACGCGCGGCCCCACGACTCGGTCCAGTCGCCGAACCGGACGCGGTCGCCGGCCAGGGCCAGGCCCGCGGTCTCGAGGGCCGCGAGGGCTCCCTCGGCGCGGTCGCGCGCGGCCGCGTACCGGACGTCGCCGGAGATGTGCGCGATCCGGCGCTTCCCCGTGGCGACGAGGTGCTCGACGGCGAGCCCGCCCGCGTGGACGTTGTCGGGGATGACCGAGCAGTCCTGCTCGTCGGTCGAGGGGGCGTAGGCGTAGACGGTGGGGACCGGGAGCTCGCGCCCCAGGGTCGGGCGGGGGTCCGTGTTGCTCCCGACCACGATCAGCCCATCGACGCGGCGTCCGAGCAGGGCCCGGAGGTGGTGCTGCTCGCGGATGGTGTCGTCGCGAGCGTCGCACAGGAAGACCGACATCTTCCCGGCGCCGAACGCGTCTTCCGCCCCCATGAGGATGGGCAGGCTGAACCGCCCCTCGAGGTCGTTCGTCAACAGGCCGACCGTCCCGGTCTGCCCCGCCAGGATCGCCTGGGCGAGCGTGTTCGGCGTGAACGAGATGCGCTCGGCCGCCTCGGTGACGCGTCGGCGGGTGTCGGGGTGAACGTTCGCGCGCCCGTTGAGGGCCTTGGACGCGGTCGCGACCGACACGCCCGCGAGCGTGGCCACGTCCCGAAGCGTCGCAGCCCGGGGCCGTGCGCCCGTGCTCTCGATCCCACTCATGAGGCCCCCTCGTGTGCGCCAGCTAGATCACGAAACCGTTGCTACATCGTAGTGCTGTTGACGACCACGTCCGCACGGTGCTAGCGTCCAGAAAACCGTTTCGGAACGTTTCGTTCAGCGGGAGACATCACAGCAGATGTCCACCGTCGCACGCCGGCACCGTGGCGAGCAGGACGAGCACGTCAGAGTTTGTGCAATCCATCAACGAGGATCGACGCACGGCAAGGATGCCGGGCGAACGCGGTCCTTGGCCAGAACCCACCTGAGGAGTCCCGTTGAGAATCAAGAGCATCAGGGGCATGCGGCAGCATGCCGGTCCCCGCAGTCGTCGAGTTCGGCCAGCCGCGCTGACGGCCGTCGCGATGGCGGGCGTGCTCGCCCTGGCCGCGTGCTCCGGTGGGTCCGCCGCCGACACTGCCGGCGGTGGTGCTAGTGCCGGCGGGGACAGCGGGACCCTCACCGTGTGGCACTACTTCAGTGACGCGAACCAGGTCAAGCTCATGGACGAGTTCGGGGCCAAGTTCCAGGCCACCCACCCGGACGTCACGGTCGAGAACGTCTTCGTCCCGTACGACCAGCTCAACTCGAAGCTCATCTCGGCGGCCGGCGCGAAGACCGGTCCTGACGTCGTCGTGTTCAACGGCGCCGAGGCCGCCACGCTCGCCCTCGGTGGTGCCCTTGCGCCGATCGACGACCAGTGGGCCTCGTTCGCCGACGCCGCGCAGTTCCCCGACTCGGTGATCCACAAGATCGACGGCAAGACGTACGCCGTCCAGGGCTACGTGAACCTGCTCGGCCTCTGGTACAACGCCGACATCCTCCAAGAGATCGGCGTCCAGCCGCCCACGACCCTCGACGAACTCGAGACCGCGATGGCCGCGGCCAAGGATGCGGGCTACGCGGGCATCACGCTCAGCGGCCTGCCCCAGTCGCAGGGCGAGTGGCAGGCCTACCCGTGGCTGTCGGCCGCCGGGTTCGACTACACGAAGCCCGACGCCAAGGCGCTCGAGACCGCGTTGACCCGCGCTCGCAGCTGGGTCGAGAAGGGTTGGCTCTCGCAGGAGTCGGTGACCTGGGACCAGACCGTCCCGTTCCAGCAGTTCGCCGCCGGCAAGGTCGCGTTCGCCGAGAACGGCAACTGGCAGATGGGTACCGCCAAGTCCGACGCCAAGTTCGCCTACGGCGTGGCTCCGCTCCCGCTCGGGGACGGCGGTCAGGTCTACCTCGGCGGCGAGGGGGAGGGCATCGGTGCGTTCAGCAAGAACCCCGACCTGGCGTGGAAGTACCTCAGCGAGACGTACTTCGACAAGGACGGTCAGATCCTGCCCGTCACCCTGGTCGGCTCCATCCCGTCCCGTCTCGACTCTGCCCAGAACGTCGCCGTCAGCAGCGACGAGCTGCTCAAGCCGTTCGCGGAGTCCATCGCCACGTACGGCGCGAACTACCCGGCCGCCGTCATCCCGCCCGAGGCCGTCGCCGACGTGCAGCTCACCATCGGCCAGGCCTGGAGCGCTGCCCTGAGCGGCCAGAGCTCACCGGCCGACGCCACCGCTACCGCGATGACGGCGCTGCAGAAGCTGTTGGGCTGACCTCAGCCCGGTACCCGGCCCGCCGTCTCGGCGTCGCCGGCGCCAGAAGTCACTTCGACGAGAGAGATCCTCGACATGACAGCACGACTGGCGCCGGCGGCCGCCCCGCACCTCGCCCCCGCACCGCGGCAACGTCGGGCCCGACGGCGGCGCCCACCCCAGGTCCGCCTGCTCTTCCTCCTGCCGGCGGTCGTGTTCCTCGGCCTGTTCAGCTTCTTCCCGCTCGTCCAGCTCCTGCGGATGAGCGTGAGCAAGGTGACCGCCGCGACCCTGAACGGGACGTGGGACTTCGTCGGGCTCGACAACTTCACTGCCGGGTTCTCCTCGGGGCAGAGCACCGAGGCGCTCTACCGCACGGGCGTCTTCGTGCTCATCGTGACCCTCCTGGGCATGGTCGGCGGGCTCGCCGCGGCGATCGCCCTGCGCACCACGGGCCGGTGGTCCGGCTTCCTGCTCGCCCTCATGGTCTTCGTGTGGGCGTTGCCGCCGGTCGTGAATGGCAGCGTCTGGAAGTTCCTGCTCGGCGACTCCGGGCTTTTCAACACGCTCCTGCTCACCAGCGGGCTGCGGGACACGCCGCTGCCGTTCCTCTACGACCAGTACTGGGCCCTGATGTCCGTGGCCTTCGTCAACGCGTTCGTGGTCATCCCGTTCAACGCCCTTGTCTTCCGGGCCGCGCTGATGAACATCTCGCCCGAGACCTTCGAGGCGGCCGCGCTCGACGGCGCCAGCAAGTGGCAGGAGATCCGCCACATCATGCTCCCGTCGGTCCGCCCGACCACGCTCGTGCTCCTCGTCCTGACCATCGTGTACGGGTTCCGCAGCTTCGACTTCATCTACGTGATGACGTATGGCGGCCCGGGCACGGCCACCAACACCCTGCCGTTCCTGGGCTACCTCCAGGCCTTCGTCCGGTACGACTTCGGGCTCGGCTCGGCCACGTCCGTCGTCGCCGTCCTCGGCGTCCTGGTCCTGGCCGCCGTGTACGCCCGAAGCATCCGCCGAGAGGAGTCGGAGTCGTGAAGCAGACCGCTGGTCCCGCCACCAACCTCATCAAGGCGCTGCTGACGCTCATGTACGGGGTGCCGATCCTGTGGATCGTGCTCACGTCGTTCAAGAGCTCGGCCGACGTCTTCGGATCGCAGTCGTCCTTTGCGTTCCGCCCTGTCACGACCGCCTACGTCGAGGCGTTCGACGGCGCCCTGCTGACCGCGCTGCGCCAGTCCCTGCTCATCTCCACCGGCACCACCGCGCTGACCCTGCTCGTCGCGGTCCCGGCCGCCTACGGACTGGCCCGCACCACCGGCCGCATCAGCACCATCGGCCTGGGGCTGCTCATCGTGCTCCAGATGATGCCGCAGACCGCGACAGTGATCCCCATGTTCCAGATCTTCGGGAACTGGCAGCTGCTCGACTCCACGCTGGGCGTCATCATCGCCGACACGGCGCTGCTCATCCCGTTCGCGACGCTGCTCCTTCGACCGTTCTTCCGGGCCGTGCCACCCCAGCTCGAGGAGGCCGGGTCGATCGACGGCGCCTCGATCTTGCGGGCGTTCTTCTCGATCGTCCTGCCCGTGGCCCGCAACGGGGTGTTCACCGTCGGGACCCTGATCTTCTTGCTCTCCTGGGGAGAGTTCCTGTACGCGGTGAACTTCTTCCTCGCCCCCGGCAGCTACCCCCTGAGCGCCCTGCTCGCCCAACAGGTCTCCGCCTTCGGCATCAACTGGCCCGGTCTGATGGCGCTCGCCGTCCTGACGTCCATCCCCATCCTCATCGTCTTCACCGGGACGTACCGCCTGCTGCGCGACGGCCTGACCGTCGGCGCGGTCAAGTGAGCCCCCCGCTCACCCCGAACTCGTCCCGTCCGCGTACCGTGCACCGCCATGACCAGGAGATCCCCATGCCTGCCACCGTTCACGCCGAGTCCCGACCGGGACTCCTGGTATCCGCCGACCGCACCGACCGTGGCCGGCCCGTCGCCCCGTCGAGCGGCCGCTGGAGCCCGCTCGGCCTCGGCGAGGTCACCATCGACGGCGGCTTCTGGGCCGATCGGCAAGCCCTCAACGCCGCCACGATGATTCCGCACTGCGAGGCGTGGATCGAGACCATGGGGTGGCTGGGCAACTTCGACGCCGCGATCGAGGGGCGGCTTCCGCAGGACCGGCGGGGCCGGGAGTTCTCCGACTCGGAGATCTACAAGCTGCTCGAGGCGATGTCCTGGGAGGTCGGGCGCACCGGTGACCTGGGGATGGACGCGCGGCTGCGGGCCGTGGTGGCGCGGGTCGCCGCCGCGCAGGAGCCCGACGGGTACCTCAACACCAAGTTCGGTCGCCCCGGGCAGGATCCCCGCTACAGCAACCTGGAGTGGGGCCACGAGCTGTACTGCTTCGGCCACCTCATCCAGGCCGGGGTCGCCCGGGCGCGCACCCACGGCGACGACGAGCTCGTGCAGGTCGCTGTCCGCGCGGCCGACCATGTCTGCGCGACCTTCGGCGTCGATGCCAACCCGGGAGTCTGCGGGCACCCGGAGATCGAGGTCGCCCTCGTCGAGCTGTTCCGGCTCACGGGGGATCGCCGCTACCTCGACCAGGCGCGCCTGTTCGTCGAACGCCGCGGGCACGGCGTGCTCGGTGACATCGAGCTCGGTCCGGAGTACTTCCAGGACGACCAGCCCGTCCGCCAGACCACGGTCATGGCCGGGCACGCAGTCCGTGCCCTCTACCTCGCCGCCGCCGCCGCCGACCTCGCCGTCGAGGACGACGACGCCGAGCTGCTCGCCGCCATCAGGCTCCAGACCGCCACCACGCTCGCCCGGCGCACCTACCTCACCGGCGGCATGGGCGCGCACCACGAGGGCGAGTCGTTCGGGCAGGACTTCGAGCTGCCGCCGGACCGGGCCTACTCCGAGACGTGTGCCGGGGTCGCCTCGGTCATGCTCAACCACCGGCTGCTCCTGGCGACCGGTGACGCGCTGCACGCCGATGCCGTCGAACGCACGCTGTACAACGTGGTGGCGACCTCCCCGGCGCGTGACGGCAACGCGTTCTACTACACCAACACGCTGCACCAGCGCACCCCCGGCAGCGTCCCGAGCGCCGACGTCGCCAGCGCGCGGGCGTCCTCCAGCCTGCGGGCGCCCTGGTTCGAGGTCTCGTGCTGCCCGACCAACGTGACCCGCACGATCGCGTCGCTCGGCGCCTACCTCGCCACGGCCGACGACGACGGCGTCCAGATCCACCAGTACGCGGGCGCCACCATCGCCACCCGGATCGGCGCCGGCGACGAGGTCGTCCTGCGGGTGGAGACGGCGTACCCGGACGAGGGGAGCGTGCGGGTCACGGTGCTCCGGAGCCCGGAGGTTCCCTGGACCCTCACGCTGCGGGTGCCGGCCTGGGCCGACGGGGCCGAGCTGGCCGCCGGGGTGATCCGGCGGACCGTGGCGCCGGGTTACACGTCGGTTACCCGGGTCTTTACGGCCGGCGACGTCGTGATGCTGCACCTGCCGATGGCCCCGCGGTGGACGTTGCCGGATCCGCGGATCGACGCGCTGCGCGGGCAGGTCGCCGTCGAACGCGGCCCGATCGTGCTGTGCCTGGAGTCGGCCGATCTCGGGTCGAGCGTCAACACCGCGCAGACACGGATCGACGTCCCGCCGGTCGAGCACGACGGCGTCGTGCGGGTGCCCGCCGCCACGCGCGAGCCGGGCGACGGGCCGTGGCCGTACCGGGTCGCGACCCAGGACCCGGGTGGCGACGGCCGGGCCGACGTCGACCACGGGCTCGTCGCGCTCGTGCCCTACCACCGGTGGGCCAACCGCGGACCGTCGACCATGCGGGTGTGGATCCCCGTCGCGGACTGACCCCGCCAGCTGGCTCAGGTGTGGCCGACCGGGACGGGGACCGGCGGCAGCCAGCGGCCCACCACGTAGGCGACCACGACGGCGACGATGGCCAGCGGCATCACGGCGTACCCGTCGCTCGTCAGCAGGACGGTGGCCAGCAGCACGGACGTGAACGGCAGCGCGAGCATCGATACGCACATCGCACCGATCCCCATCCCGACGGCGGGAACCAGGGACAGGCCGGGCAGGTTCGCCGCCAGGACGCCGAGCGCCGCCCCGATGAACATGCTGGGGAAGATCGGGCCGCCGCGGAACGCGCTGAGGGACAGGGCATAGGCGAGCACCTTGCACACGACGAGGACTGCCAGCGCCCCGATCGACCACGTCCCGGCCTGGGTGATCAGGGCGGGCAGCGCGTCCTGCCCGGAGAACAGCACCTGGTCGGTGCCCTTCCCCGTGAGCTGGGCGAAGCCGATCGCGAGGGCGGCGACGGCCAGGCCGAGGAGCGTGGTGACCGGGACCCGGTGGGCGTGGACCGCCGGGCGGACCGCCTGCGCGAGCGCGCGCGTGGCCCAGGCGATCAGCGGCGTCACCAGGCCGAAGACGATCGCCCACCCGAACATGGCGCCGGTCGGCGTCGTGAAGGCGGGGAGGTTCGGGATGGCCAGGGAGAAGGTGCCCAGGCCGGTCAGGGAGTCGAGACCGACGAACACCAGCGAGCCGATCCCCGCCGCGAGCAGTCCCGGGAGCAGGGCCACGGTCAGCATCGCGCCGCCGAGGCCCGCGGCCTCCATGAGGAGGAAGGCCCCCAGGAGCGGCGAACCGAGGAGCGTGCTGATGGCGGCGAAGCTCCCCGCGGTCGCGATGAGGGCGATCGCGGTCGGCGGGGAGTCCTTCTTGAGCAGCCGCACGGCGAGCCCGCCGAGCCCGCCGCCGAGGGCGATCAGGGGTGCCTCGGGACCGAGCACGGCGCCGAGGCTCAGGGTGGCCAGTGCGGCCAGAGCCACCCCGGGCAGCTCGATCGGTGCCGGGGCGCCACCGGTGTGCAGGCCGTCCGCGGGGGAGTGCCCGGCGGTGCCGGGCAGGGTCCGGATGCACAGCGCCGTCAGCAGCCCGGCGAGCCCCAGCAGGGGCAACGGCCACCAGATCGGGGTGCTGGCGAAGCCCACCACGCCGGGCAGCTCGGTGAACAGGTACTCCTGCAGCCAGGACACGAGCGCGAGGAACCCGTAGGAGACAGCGGCGACCGGGACGCCCACGAGCGCGGCCAGCAGCAGCGCACCGACGTAGGCACGCGAGCGGACCAGGGCGAGCGGGTCGGTCGGCGGAGCGGCCGGTGACTGCGGTGACTGCGGTGACTCCGGTGACTCCGGCGACTCCGATGGCGCTGACTGGTGTCCCAGGCGTCCGTCCACGGTTGCCCCCTCGGGCTGCCGTGGGCCGTCCCGGCCGGTCGAGAGCCGGGGCAGGCCCGCTGATTCCTGCTCAGTTTTCCGAACATAGCGGACCTGCCCCCGGCCGTCAGCGCGGGGTTCTCAGCGGTCGGCGAGAATCCCGTCGATCTGGCCCATGGCCGCGGTCATCCCCTCGACCATGCCCATCGAGACGAGCTGCTCCATCTGCTCGAGCGAGGCGAACCGGGTGGTCACGGTCATGCGCGTGCCCTCGGCGGTCTCCACCAGGTCGACCCGGGCGTTGGTCATCGGCATCGTGGGGTCCGGCGCGCCCGTCGCGTCGGCGAAGCCGTCCTCGAACTCGAGCGAGTGCGGCTCGTCGAGGGCGACGAAGCGCCACCAGCCGCGCGCCCGGTCGCCGTCGGGCCCGGTCATGAAGTAGCTGGACCCGCCGCCGACGGCGACGTCGTGCCGCTCGAACGTGGCCGGCCAGGTGGGCGGGCCCCACCACCGCTCGAGCTGGCGCGGGTCGACCCAGAGCTGCCAGGCGCGCTTCGGCGGGGCGGCGAGCTCGGCTACCACGGTCATGGTCAACGTTGCGGTGTCGGGCACGGTGCTGATGACGGTCATGGTGAGTCTCCTTCGGTGGGTGGGACTGCGGTGGGTGGGGCTGCGGTGGGTGGGGCTGGTGCCGCGAGCAGCTCGTCGATGCGGGCGATGCGGCCGCGCCAGATCTGGTCGAACTCGTCGAGCAGGAGTGCCGCCGAGCGGATGGTGGCGACGTCGCCGGACACGATCTGCTCGCGGCCGCGGCGACGCTTGCCCACCAGGTGAGCCCGCTCGAGCACGGCGACGTGCTTCTGCACCGCGGCGAAGCTCATGTCGTAGTGCCGCGCGAGCGCGGACACCGACTCCTCGCCGCGCAGGACCCGCGTGACGATGTCGCGTCGGGTCGCGTCGGCCAGGGCGCCGAAGATCTGGTCCGCCGCCTCGCGCTCGAGCTGTCCTACAACCATGTGGTTGTACGTTACCCGCGGGGTTCGCCCAGGGCAAGAGGCCGCGGTGAGCGGGCCAGCACGACGACGTCCGGCTCGCCCCGCGCCGCGCTGACCTCGCGGATCTCGACCGTGGCGAAGTGCTCGTTCGCCAGGGTGAGGAAGGCGTCGGAGGGGCGGGTCGCGCTCCAGATCGACAGCACGCCGCCCGGCGAGAGCACCCGGGCGGCGGTGCGCAGCCCGGCACCGGTGTACAGCGCCGCGTTCCCCGGGGTCACCAGCCACTCGGGTCCGTTGTCGACGTCGAGGCAGATCGCGTCGAGCCCGGACGACGGCGCCTGGGCGAGCCACGCCACGACGTCGGCCTCGTGCGCGCGGACGCGCGGATCGCGCAGGGCGTCGCCGTTCAGGGCGGCCAGCGGCCCGCGGTTCCACCGCAGCACGGCCGGTTCCCGCTCGACGACGTGCACCTCGCTGACGCCGGGATGCGCGAGCGCTGCGGCCAGCGAGAACCCCACGCCCAGCCCGCCGACCATCATCCGTCCGGGCGACGGCATGCAGTCGGCAGCGGCGGTGATGTGCAGTCGTTCGGACCCGCCGGACCGGGTGTCCATGAGGAAGACCCCGTTCGCCACGATCTCGAAGTGCTCGTCGACGTGCCGTAGTGCCAGCTCGCCGCAGCAGCCGTCCACCCGCTCCACCACTGTCGTGTCCTGCTCCATGACCGCAGGCTACGACCTCACGCGGGTCCCACGGGTCGAGACGGGTCGAGGCGAGGTGTCGCCGGCGCGCTCGCCTAAGATGGCACCACCGGCCCGGCGACTGAGCACCCTCAGCCTCCTTGCCCGCGACGACGAGGTCGCAGGCGATAGCCGGGCGACCTGATTGAGAGCGTGCTTCCATGGTCACGATCCAACCGTCCGCGGGAAACACGCTGACCCTGCGTGTGTCGTTGCAGCGCATCCCGGGCACCCTCGGGAAGCTGACCTCGGCTCTCGGCGCCGCCGGCGCACTCGTCGATGCCATCGACATCATCGAGCATCACGGCGACGTCATCGTCCGGCAGATCCAGGTCGAGACCCGCGGCGAGGAGCACGGGCTCGAGGTCGTCGCGGCCGTCCGCCGGGTCGACGGCGTGGAGCTGCTGTCGGTGACCGACCGAGTCTTCGACCGCCACCGCGGCGGCAAGATCGAGGTCACCCCGAGGTTCCCGGTCCTCACCCGCGACGACCTGTCGATGGCTTACACCCCGGGCGTCGGCCGCGTGTGCACCGCGATCGCGGAGCAGACCGAGCTCGTCTGGGACTACACGATCAAGTCGAACTCGGTCGCCGTGCTCACCGACGGCACCGCCGTCCTCGGGCTGGGCAACCTCGGGCCCGAGGCAGCGATGCCCGTGATGGAGGGCAAGGCGATGCTCTTCAAGCAGCTCGCCGGCATCGACGCCTACCCGATCTGCGTGCGCACCTCGGGGGTCGACGAGCTAGTCGCGGTGGGCAAGGCGATCGCGCCCGGGTTCGGCGGCATCAACCTCGAGGACGTGGCCGCGCCGGTGTGCTTCGAGGTCGAACGGCGCCTCCAGGACGAGGTCGACATCCCGGTGTTCCACGACGACCAGCACGGCACGGCGATCGTCTCGCTCGCGGCCCTGTACGGCGCGGCGGAGGTGGTCGGCAAGCGGCTGGCCGATCTCAACGTCGTGTTCCTCGGTATGGGCGCGGCCGGGGTCGCGTGCGTGCGGCTGTGGCAGGACGCCGGCGTCGGGCACTTCATCGGGGTGGACAGGCGCGGCATCATCTCGGCGGACCGCAACGACCTCACGGGCGAGAAGCGCTACATCGCGGAGACGACCAACCCGGAGCGACGGCGCGGCGGCCTCGAGGCCGCGCTCGCGGGAGCCGACGTGTTCGTCGGCGTGAGCGGCCCCGGGCTGGTCCGCCCGGCGTGGCTGGCGACCATGGCCCAGGACGCCATCGTGTTCGCGATGGCCAACCCGGTGCCGGAGATCATGCCCGAGGAGATGCCCGCCAACGTCGCCGTCGTCGCGACCGGCCGCAGCGACTACGCGAACCAGATCAACAACGTGCTCGTGTTCCCTGGCATGTTCCGCGGGCTGCTCGATGGTCGGGCGCGGTCGGTCGACCCGTCGATGAACCTGGCGGCATCGCGGGCGATCGCCGCCATCGTGGCCGACGACGGCGTCGCCCCGGACCACATCGTGCCGTCCATCTTCGATGCCCGGGTGGTCCCCGCGGTGGCCGGCGCGGTTCGCGCGGCCGCGGTCGCGGCGGGTCTGGGCACGGCCGGGCCGAAGCCGGTCCTGATCTGACCGACGTCCGGCCTCGGTCGGTTGGCGGTCAGATCAGAGTCGCGCGTTCAGCACCTGGGCGAGGTCGTGCGCCAGGGGCTCGGCCAGGATGTCCTCGATCGGCCGGGGCAGGCTGAGGCACCAGTTGGGCCACTGGGCCACCGTGCCGGGCATGTTGGGTCGCTCGGCGACCGCGCCGACGTCGTCCATCGACGCGAGCACGACGCGGGCCTTGCACGCGGCGAGGCGCCCGTACTGGGCAAGGATGGCGCGATGGATCTCGTCGGGCCCGATCGGTCCGTCGGGGTCGACGCCGGCCGCGGCGGCCAGCTCGCGGCGGACCTTGTCGAGCGCGTCGAAGTTCGACGGCTTGCCGATGGCGCGCAGGTCGGCGGTGTCCGAACCGCTGAGCGTGCCCGCGATCGTGGCCTGGTCATGGGTGGAGGAGGCGCCCATGACGGCTTCGGGGAACTTGTCCACCGACATCCGCAGCGCGGCGCGGTAGCCGAGCATGCCGACCTCGGCCATGGTCTCGCGGACACCGTCGGCGACGGTGCCCATGTCCTCGCCCACGACCCACGCGCCGGTCCAGCCGGCCTCGACGCGCAGGACGGCGAGCATCGCCTCGGTCGGGTACGTCACGTAGGCGCCCTGGCTGGCGGAGGCGCCGGCGGGGACCCAGAACAGCCGCCACAGCTGCATGACGTGGTCGATCCGCAGCGCGCCGGCGTGCCGGAGCGCGACGCGGACCATCTTGATGAACAGATCGAGATCCGTGGCGGCGAGCGCGACCGGGTTGAGCGGCGGCAGGCCCCACTTCTGGCCGTCGATGTTGTGCCCGTCGGGCGGGCAGCCCACCTCGAAGTCGAAGCAGACCTGGTCCTGGTTGGCCCAGGCATCTGCGCTGCAGGAGTCGAACCCGACGGCGATGTCCACCACGACGTCGACCCCGTCGCCGGCGCGGCAGGCCGCGGCGAGCTGCAGGTCGGCCACCCACTGAGCCCAGGCGTAGAAGGCGACGCGGCCGGCACGGCTGGCGGCGAGCTCGAGCGCGGTGTCGGGGTGCTGGTCGACCTCGTCCCACTCGCGCCAGTTGCTCGTGCCGTAGGTCTCGGCGAGCACGCACCAGGTCGCGAACCGGGTGAGGTCCTGCCCGCGCTCGGCGACCCAGGCGTCGTGCGCGACGGGCAGGTGGTCGCGGGTCGCGACCCAGATGCGCTCGAGCGCAGCACGCTTGAGCGTCCAGACGGTGTCGCGGTCGATCTTGCGCACCGCATTCAGGGCGTGACCGGACGCGGCGAGGTCGGACAGGTCGACGATGTCGGCCCCCGGCGCGTCCTCGACCGCGATGTGGAGCAGCTGGAGCCACTGGCGGGACGTGGGGGAGTACGGGGAGGACTGCTGCTCGGGCACGGGCGCGGCGGCGTGCACGGGCGAGATCAGCACGGTGGTCGCCCCGGCCGCCTGGGCGGCGCGGGTGATCGTGGTGAGGTCACCGAAGTCGCCGATGCCCCACGATGCGCGTGAGCGTGCGGCGTACAGCTGCACGGCCCAGCCCCAGCCGCGGGCGGGCTGCGGGAGGCGCGGCGGGGCACTGATCACGAGCCGGTTGCGGCCGTCGGAGGTGCGCTGGTGGTAGTAGCCGGCGGCCGGCGCGACGCCCAGCGGCCCTTCGACGAGGTTCCCGGTGAGGTGGCGCAGGGCGCCCACGAGCTCGGGGTGCGGCTGTCCGGGCACGCACACGAGCGGGTGCTCCGCCGTCAGCCCGGAGCCGATCGCGGCGGCGAGGTCAGCGAGCGTCGCCGCGGGCGGGGTCTGGACCTGGCCGAGCGCGTCGACGTAGGTCGCCGGGATTCCCAAGGTGGCCAGCACGTCCGTCGCGGGCGCGTCGGCAGCGCCCACGCGGGACTCGGGGCGACAGTTGTTCGGTGCTGCACGCACGGTAGGACTCCTTAGCTTCGAGCACGCCGACTCGTCAGGGTCGAGGCCACTTGGCGAACGGGCGGTGCTCCACGGGCTGGCCGAGGTCGAGCCACACGGTAGGCCCCGGGGAACGGGGTCTTCACCGGGACTGCGAGACGCAAGACGAGGTGTCTTCGTAATTCTCTGCAAGCCCTTGCAGACGTCAATCTAGCGTGCCGACGAACCGCGGTTGCGGGACTGCGCACTCTGGACCGAGGGGATGGACCGTCTCGGTCAAGCAAGACGGAGCACTCCCACAGGCGTCCACACCGTACATACCACGCATAGTGTCAGGGCGGCGGGGATTGGCGTGGTACCTCCCAGATCGTGGACGATCTCACCCCGCCAGCTGGGCTGGCGAGCGACTTCCACGGTGGATTCACGCTCAGGAACGACGGCAACGGCCCCGGGCCACGACCTCGCGGGGCAGTCGAAAGTTCACCCGCCGAGGCGTGCCGCGGGATCGATCTCAGGTCACCCGGACGCCCGAACAGCCAGCCCTGCGCGAGCTCGACGCCGAGATTGCGCAGGCAGGTGGCCTCGCTGCTCGTCTCGACCCCCTCCGCCAGCAGCGAGATCCCCATGGCGGCGGTGAACGCCACCATGGCCGCCACGAGGCTGGTGAGGATCGGGTCGTCGGCGATCCCGGAGACGAGCGACCGGTCGATCTTCACGAGGTCGGCCGAGAGCAGGACGACGTGGTTGAGCGAGCCGTAGCCGGTGCCGAAGTCGTCGATGGCGAGGCGCACCCCCCGGAACCGCAGCACGGTCAGCGCGGCGACCACGTCGGCATAGACCTCGACAGGGGTGTGCTCGGTCAGCTCGATGACGACCCGTGGGCCAGCGTCGAAACCGATGAGGTCGAGCAGGGCCGGGTCGAGCAGCGTCTGGGCGGAGAGGTTCACCGAGATGTACTGGTCCGAGCGGGTGTGGTCGAGCCCTTCGAGGCCGAGCGCGATCGCATGCAGCTCGAGCTCCTTGAGCAGCCCGACGTGGCCGGCCTCGGGGAACCAGAAGTCCGGGCCGTGGACCGGGAAGCGTGCGAGCGCCTCGTAGCCGTGGACCTGCCCGGTGTCGAAGGACGTGATGGGCTGGAACACCATGTGCATCCCGCCGGGAACCATGAGGGCGCGAACCGCGTCGCGACGCTCCGCGAGCCGGTCGACCACCTCGCGCTCCGCCTCGGCTCGGACCGCAAGCTCGTGCGCGGTGCGGCCCTCGGCCCGGAAGCCGGACCAGAACGCGGCGGACGCCGCACCGAGCAGGAGGAACGCGCCGAAGTAGCCCACCGCCCGGAACAGGTGCCCGCTTGCGCCGGAGGACCACAGCTGCCGCAGCTCGTCGAGGGAGAGCCCGATGAAGAGCGCGAAGGCGAGGCCTCCGGTGAGCACCACGAACGGACCGAACGTGCGCTGATTCATTTTCCCCCGGCCCCGTTCGACTCTTGTCTGTGAGATCGGCACCGGCGGCACGTCCATGAGGGTTCCGCCGTGAGCTCCGCGCGCGGGGCGCGAGCGGCCCTCGGGGATGCGGTCATTACCGGCATTCCGCGCGTGCATTTGTGGTGACGCGTGAGCGTTTGTTCGGGGTGAATCCGGCGGTCCTCATCGCGTTAGGGTGACTGGCATGAATACAGGCGCCGCCGCGGCCGAGCCGTTGGTGCACATCCGGAACTTCCGCATGGACTTCGGTAGCCAGACGGTGGTCCGGGACCTGTCGTTCGACGTGTTTGCGGGGGAGACCTTCGGCTTCCTCGGCAGCAACGGCTCGGGCAAGACGACCACGCTCCGGGCCCTGCTCGGGATCTACCAGCCCACGGCGGGAGTGCTGCACATCGGGGGCAAGGTGTTCGAGCCGGGCGACGGTGTCCGGCTCGGCTATCTGCCCGAGGAGCGCGGGTTGTACAAGAAGGAGTCGGTCCTGGACGTCATGGTCTATTTCGGCCGGCTCAAGGGATTGACCCGCAAGGCGTCCGAGGACTGGTCCCGCGCCTATCTCGAGCGGGTCGCGCTGGCGGACAAGGCTGCGGTCCGGCTCGACAAGCTCTCCGGCGGGCAGCAGCAGAAGATCCAGCTCGGCGTGACGATCATGAACTCGCCCGAGCTGCTCATCCTCGACGAACCGACCCAGGGGTTCGACCCGGTCAACCGGCGGCTGCTGATGGACATCATCGAGGAGCAGAAGCGCGCCGGGGCGACCGTGATCATGGTGACCCACCAGATGGACGAGGTGGAGCGCCTGTGCGACCGGGTCATCCTCCTCAAGGACGGCATGGCCGAGGCGTACGGCACCGTCGAG
The DNA here is from genome assembly GCF_045689905.1 of Pengzhenrongella phosphoraccumulans. Taxonomy (NCBI): domain Bacteria; kingdom Bacillati; phylum Actinomycetota; class Actinomycetes; order Micrococcales; genus Pengzhenrongella; species Pengzhenrongella phosphoraccumulans. The sequence goes on from NZ_CP144210.1 coordinate 2,921,824, forward strand.
GAGGTGCAGAATCAGTACGGCGGCACCGTGGTGCGGGTGAATTTCTCCGGCCAGCTCCCCGACTCGGACCTGTTCGACGTCGTGCTCGTCGAGGGAAACCGGGCCGACCTGGTGCCGCGGGCGGGGGTCGACGACGCGGAGATCCTGCGTGAGCTCGTCCGGCACGGGGTCGAGGTGCGCAGCTTCACGACCGCGCGCACGTCCCTCGAAGAGATCTTCCTGCGCGTCTACGGGACGCAGTCCGAACTGGTGGGGGCCTGAACATGGCGCAGCACAATCTCGGCACCGTCATCGGCTTCGAATTCTTCCGGGTCGTGCGCAAGAAGCGGTTCTGGCTCACGTCGCTCGCGGTCCCGCTCGCGATCGCGGTGGTGTTCGTGCTGGTGTTCGTGAGCAACTCGAGCACGGACCAGACGGCCAAGGCCCAGAAGAACGCGCAGCTGAAGTTCACCTACTCGGACGCCTCCGGCCTGGTGACCGACGACGTCGCGGCGGCCTTCGGGGGGGTCGAGGTCACCGCCGGCGACGCGGCGATCGCCGCCGTGCGCAACGGCAGCGTGGATGCCTACTTCGCCTATCCGGCCAGCCCCTCGACGCAGCCCGTCCGGGTGTACGGCGCGGACAAGGGGATCTTCGAGAACGGCACGTACGACGCCGTCGCGAAACAGATGCTCGTCACGGGCGCGCAGGAGAAGATCGGCTCGCCGGACCTCACCGCGGTCAGCTCCGGTGAGGTGAAGATCACGACGCAGACGTACAAGAACGGGCTGGTCTCGGGCGGGCTGAATGCGGTCATCCCACCCTTGTTGTTCCTGGTGATCTTCTACATGAGCATCATCTTGCTGGGCAATCAGATGCTGAACAGCACGCTCGAGGAGAAGGAGAACCGGGTCACCGAGATGATCCTCACGACCATGGACCCGACGACCCTGATCGTCGGGAAGGTCGTGTCGCTGTTCATGGTCGGCCTGGTGCAGCTGCTCACCTTCGCGCTGCCGGTCGTCATCGGGTACGTGTTCTTCCGGGAGAACCTGGCCCTGCCCGACGTCGACCTGTCCCACCTCAGCCTCGAGCCGGGACCGATGTTCGTCGGGGCGCTGTTGCTGCTCGGCGGCTTCATCCTGTTCACCGGCACGCTCGTCGCGATCGGCGCGATGGTCCCGACCGCGAAGGAAGCCAGCACGTTCTTCGCCCCCCTGATGATCATGATCTTCGTCCCGTTCTACGTCGTCAGCCTCGTCGTCTCCGACCCCCGGTCGCTGATCGTGCAGATCTTCACGTACTTCCCGTACACCGCCCCCGTCACCGCGATGCTGCGCAACAGCTTCGGCTCGTTGACCGCGTTCGAGGCCGGCATCGTGATCGTCGAGCTGTTCGCCCTGGGGATCCTCGCCCTGCGCCTGGCGGTCTATCTCTTTCGATACGGCTCGATCGAATACTCCAAGCGCCTCTCGTTGCGCAACACCCTGGCCCGCCGCAACGTCGACGCCGTCCGCTGAAACCCGGCACCTCGCGGACGCCGAAAGCGCGGTGCGGTGTCGCCGAACCCGTTACCGTCACAACAGGCGTTGCGCATCCCCTGCATGGCGCCGCCGATTGATAAGACCCCCGTCCTCCGGAGTGGAGTGCGGGGGCGTCGGCGCGTTTGGGGGGTGCAGGGCCCCGCGTGCGCGCCCGGGTCGCCGCAGTTGCCCCATTCGTTCTACTTGTCACATTCGCGTGTTTCGGGCATCGTTTTTCCATGCACCCCCGAGATGAGCTCCGGGCCCTCGAACACGTGACCGCCCGGTTGGCCGAGCAGTTCCCCGACGTGCCCGGGCAGGTGGTGAAGCAGACCGTCCAGGAGGTCCACCGTCGCTTCGACGGGCGTGTGCGCGACTATGTTCCGATCTTGGTCGAGCGCGAGGCCCGGCAGAAGCTCGGCGACCTCCCCGCGGCTGCCGCACCCCGGCCTGCACCGACGTCCACGCACCAGCCGCTGACGTCCACGCAGCAGGTCCGTTAGCCGCCGTCAGTCCTTGACCGCGCCGTCGACCATGCCCTGGATGAAGTGCCGCTGCAGGAACAGGTAGACGACCACGACCGGCAGCGCGACCAGGACGGCCGCGGCCCCCATCAGGGCGGTATCCGTCGAGTACTGGCCCTGGAAGAACGCGAGCCCGAGCGGGGCGGTGCGCATGGCCCCGCTGGGGGACATGACCAGGGGGATGAGGAACTCGTTCCACGTCCACATGAACACGAGCACCACGAGCGTCACGACGGCGGGGCGCGCGATCGGCAGCTGGATGAACCACAGCGAGCGCACCGTGCCGGCGCCGTCGATGCGGGCGGCCTCGGCGATCGAGCGGTTGCTCGAGCGGAAGTAGGTGCGCATCCAGTACGTCCCGAAGGCGATCGACTGGGCGACCTGCGGCAGGGCGACCGCCCAGATCGTGTCGATCAGGCCGAGCTGGCGCAGGTCGAAGAAGAGCGGTACGACGATCGCCTCGGCAGGCACCATGATCCCGAGCAGGAACAGGTAGAACAGCACGCCGCTCCCGCGGAACGTCATCGTGCCGAACGCGTAGCCCGCCAGGACCGAGAACGTCACCGCGAGCACGACGACCACCGCGGAGACCAGCACCGAGTTGGTCATGTACTGCGAGAAGTGGCCCTCGCGCCACGCAGTCGCGAAGTTCTCCGGGTGCAGGCCCGCGATCCCGTTCCCGGCCGCGGGGCCTGACGCCCCGAACGCCCCCGTGAGGATCGTGACGACCGGCCAGAGCGCGACGACGGAGAACACCACGAGGATCAGGTAGTTGAGCGACCGCTCGCGCCGCGACGTCATGCCGTGGCCCGGTCGGCGAAGCGGGTGATGACGACGTTGATGCCGAAGATGAGGACGGTGAGCGTCACGCCGATCGCGGCAGCCGTGCCGACCTGTCCGAGCTGGAAGGCCTGGTAGTAGACCTGGTACGAGGGCACGGTGGTGCTCGTGCCCGGCCCGCCGCGGGTCGTCATGTAGATCAGGTCGAACGTCTTGAGCGCGGCGACGATCGTCAGGGTGAGGGCCACGGCGATCTCGCCGCGCACGGACGGCAGCGTGATCGCGAAGAACTCCCGGACCGCGCCGGCGCCGTCCAGGCGCGCCGCCTCGTACAGGTCCAGGGGCGTCCGTCCCATGCCGGCGAGCAGCAGGATCGTCACGAGCCCGGTCTCGACCCAGGAGCCGATCAGCCCCACGGCCGGCAGCGCGAACAGGTAGTCACCGAGCCACGCGCGCGACAGCTCGCCGAGGCCGACGAGGTTCAACAGGTCGTTGATCGAGCCGTCGGTCGAGTACAGCCGGGTCCAGGCGACCGCGACCACGACCATCGCGATCACCTGCGGCAGGAAGATCACGGTCCGGAAGAACGTCAGGCCGCGCACCTTGGCGCGGTTGAGGATCGCCGCGAGCACCAGGCCGACGGCGATCGGCAGGACCGCGTAGAAGAAGATCAGCACGAAGGCGTGCGCGAACGAGCTGCGCAGCACGTCGTCGCGCGCCAGGTCGACGTAGTTGCCGAACCCCACGAACACCGCGGGGGAGATGGTGTCCCACGCGAACAGCGAGAACTGCGCCGACCGGACGAGCGGGTAGAGCAGGAACGCGCCGTAGATGAGGAACGCCGGCAGCACGAACAGGTACGGGGTGAGGGGGCCGTGGCCCCGCGAGGCGTGGTGGCTGCTGCCACCACGCCGCGCAGAACCGGGGGCCCTACTTGCCGACGAACGCGCCATAGTCGGCCTGCAGCGTCTGGGTGAACTGCGCCGGCGTCTGCTTGCCGGCGATCAGGTCCTGCAGCGCAGCCCCGAGCGTGTCGGAGAAGGTGGGCGTCGCGTAGTCGAGGTACGGCAGCAGGTTGCCCGTCGTGGTGACCTGCTCGTACGCCGCGTAGACGTCCTTGCCGCCGCCCGTGGCGGGGGCGAGGGCAGCGCTGCCGAGCACCGGGAGGTTGCCGGTCTCGGCGATGACCTTCATCGCCTCGTCGGTCGTGAGGAAGTTGATGTAGGCCGCGCCCGCCTCGGGGTTCTTGCTCGCGCTCGTGATCGTGAACGGCAGCGAGGTCCCGCCCGTGGTCGAGGGCGCGTCACCGGCGACGGCCGGCGGCGGCGCGAAGAAGCCGAGGTTGTCACCCATCACGGGGTCGAGCGCCGCGGTGTTCCACGACCCGGCCAGCAGGAATGCGCCGGTCCCGGCACCGAACTTGGCGACGACGTCGTCGGACTTGGAGCCGTTGACGTCCTCGTTGAGGTAACCGGCCTTGACCCAGTCGCTCAGCTCGGTGGCCGCAGCGGTGTTGGTCGCATCGGTCCAGTCGCCGCCCGGGTTGCCCAGCGCGAGCGCCTGGATCTGGTCGGCGGCGGTGTGCGCGCCCTGGATCGGGCCGAACACGTGGATCGCCGGCCACTTCTCCAGGTCGCCGAGCATGAGCGGGGTCTCGCCGCTCGCCTTGACCGCGGCGAGCTGGGAGTTGAACTCCGCCCACGTCGCCGGGACGCCCAGGCCGAGCGCCGCGAGCTTTGCCTTGTTGTAGTAGACCCCGACGATCTCGCCCATCTGCGGCAGCCCGTACAGGTCGCCGGAGCCGAAGGTCTTCGCGTCGGCCGAGTACGAGGACAGGTTGAGCACCGATGCGGGGTACCGGTCGCGCCAGCCGTAGGCCTCGGCGTAGGGCTCGAGCGAGGTGATCTGGCCGGCGCCGACGAACGCGCCCATCTGGCTGCGCGCGTTGTTGGCCTCGACGACGTCGGGCGCGTCCGAGCCGCTCAGGGCGAGCCGGAGCGTCTTGCCCAGGTCGTCGAACGACTGCGCGTTCCGCTTGATCGTGATGTTCGGGTACTTCTCGTGGAAGGCCGCATTGAGAGCCTCGATCTCGTCGTTCTGGCTGCCGCGCACCTCCTGGTCCCAGACCGTCAGGGTCACGTCGCCGAGCTTGCTCGCGTCGGTCTCGACCGTGCCGGACGATGTCGCCCCCGGGGTGGTCGTCGCGGTGTTCGCGCCTGGGGCGCAACCAGCGGTCAGCAGCAGCGTCGCCGCGGCGACCGTGGCCGCCAGCAGGCGAGCCGGGGAAAGGCGGGGGGTACTCATTCGTCCTCCATCGTGGTGCGCATCGGTCATCAAGGGTTCGTGGGGTGCAGGTCCGACAGGCGCGCGATCGTGGCCTCCGCGCGCCGCAGGGCCTTGGCCGGCTCGGCCGGCAGGATGTCGGGCAGGAAGCCGTACGCCTCGCGCAGGGCGCGAGCGGCCGGATCGCCTGCCGCGGCCTGCGCCGCCGTCGTCGTCCACCAGTCGGCCAGGTCGCCCCAGCCGGGTGCGGCCAGGGCGCCGCCGAACTGCCGAACGGCGAGCGAGGCGCACAGCGCCGAGAACTGCAGCCGGTGCATGAGCGGCCAGCCGGCGAGCGTCCCGACGACGAGCGACGCGCCGAACACGTCCCCGGCCCCGGTGGGGTCGAGCGCGGTGGCCGGCACGCTGGGCACGGACGCCTGCTCGCCGGTCGAGCCGTCGACCGCCATCGCGCCGCGGCACCCGGAGGTCACCACGGCCAGCGGCACGAGGTCCGCCAGCGCGGCGAGGGCGGCCTCGGGCGTGGCCGTGCGCGTGTAGGCCTGAGCCTCGAGATGGTTCGGCATGAAGGAGTGGCAGCCGTCGAGCCGGTCCAGCACCTTCCGGTCCCACGCGCCGCTCGGGTCCCAGCCGACGTCGGCGAACACGAGCGAGCCGGCCGCCTTGGCCTGCAGCCACCACGGGTCGTCCTCGAGCTCGACGACCACGGCCCGCGCGCGCGGCGCGGTCCCGATCATCTGGGCGGACGTCAGCGGCGCGGGATGCCCGTGCGTGACCATCGCGCGGTCGCCGTCGTACGCCATCGAGACGGTGACCGGGGTGTGCCAGTGCTCGAAGGTCCGGGACAGGCTCAGGTCGACGCCCTCCTGGTCGGCGAGCACGCGCCTGCACCAGTCGGCGTAGCCGTCGTCGCCGAACCCGGCGGCGAGGCTGGTGCGCAGGCCGAGCCGCGCGGTCGCCACGGCGAGGTTCGCGATCCCGCCCGGGGACGAGCCCATGCCTCCGGTCCAGACCTCGGTGCCGGGCGTCGGGGCGCATGGCAGGTCGGTGAACACGATGTCGAGAAAGACCATGCCGGAGACGAGGACGTCGAAGTCCCAGCCGTCTGGCGTCGCTGCGCTGCCCACCCGATCTCCTGCTCGCTCCTGCGTGCACCGAAATGACGCATTCTGCGTGATGCCGGCCTGTTGTCGCGTCCTTGACGAAGTTCTGCCCGGACACGGATCAATGTACAACGGACCTTCGCCCAAACAATGCGTGAAGTTGACGCATCTTGCGTGCTAGCGTCGTTTCGTGCTCACTGCGACGCGTCACGACGCGATCCTCAAGCGCCTGCGCCACGATGGTGAGGTCTCCGTGCAGGCGCTGGTGGACGACCTCCGGGTGAGCGCGTCCACGATCCGCCGGGACCTCGACGTGCTCAGCCAGGACGGCCTGCTGCGCCGCGTGCGAGGCGGGGGGAGCAGCGTCGAGTCCGACGCGACGGGCTTCCGCGAGGTCGCCCACCAGGCCAGCGCCGAGAAAGAGGCCATCGCGATCCGGGCCGCCGCCCTCGTGCCGGAACGCTCCGTCGTCGTCATCGACATCGGGACGACGACGGCGCGCCTCGCCCATCATCTGCGCGGGCGCCGGCTGACCGTCATCACCTCGAGCCTCGCCGTCGTCGACCAGCTGCGCGACGAGGACCAGATCGAGCTCATCGTCCTCGGCGGCGTGCTGCGGACCAACTACCTGTCGCTGGTCGGGATGCTGACCGAGCAGGCGCTCGGGCAGCTGCGCGCGAACCTCTGCTTCCTGTCCGGCTCGGGCATCCGGGCCGACGGCGGCGTCATGGACACGACCGGCATCGAGGTGCCGGTCAAGCGGGCCATGCTGGCCGCTGCCGAGCGCACGATCCTGCTCGCCGACCGCACGAAGTTCCCCGGGACCGGACTGCTCGGCGTCTGCGGGCCGGACCGGATCGCGGTCCTCGTCACCAACCAGGGCGCGGACCCCGCGACCTTGAGCACGTTCCAGGCAGCAGGTACGGAGGTCATCACGGTATGAAGCTCACGATCCTTGGCGGCGGGGGCTTCCGGGTCCCGCAGGTGTACGCGGCGATCGCGGCAGATGACGCCGTGGTGCGCATCGACGAGCTCGTGCTCTACGACACCGACGCGTCGCGCCTCGGCGCGATCCGGGCCGTCATCGCCCGGCTCGAGGGCACCTTCGCGCACCCGCCCCGCGTGACGGCGACGACCGACCTCGATGAGGCCGTGACCGGCGCGAACTTTGTGTTCTGCGCGATCCGCGTCGGCGGCGCTGCGGGTCGGACGCTCGACGAGCGCATCGCTCTCGACCTGGGGGTGCTCGGCCAGGAGACCACCGGGCCCGGTGGTCTGGCCTACGCCATCCGTACGCTGCCCGTCATGCTCGCCATCGCCGAGCGCGTCAAGACGTTGGCCCCGCAGGCCTGGTTCATCAACTTCACGAACCCTGCGGGCATCGTCACCGAGGGGTTGCGTCGCGTGCTGGGGGACCGCGTCGTCGGGATCTGTGACACCCCCATCGGCCTGATGCGCCGCGCGGCGTTCGCGATCACCGGCACGCCCGCGGTCGACACGTTCGACTACGTCGGCCTGAACCACCTCGGTTGGCTCCGCTCGCTCGAGGTCGACGGCCGCGACCGGCTCCCCGAGCTGCTCGCGGACACCGACCGGCTGCAGGGCATCGAGGAGGCCCGGCTGATGGGGCTGGACTGGGTGCGGGCCCTCGGGGCGCTGCCCAACGAGTACCTCTACTACTACTACTACGGCCGCGAGGCCGTGCATCGCATCCGCTCGAACGAGGCCACCCGCGGCGAGTTCCTGATGCGTCAGCAGGCGACGTTCTACGACCGCGCGTCCGGGCGGCCCGACCTGGCGCTGAACCTCTGGGAGGTCACCAAGCACGAGCGCGAGGCCACCTACATGGCCGAGGGGCGCCCGAAGGGTCAGGAGAGCGCGCGCGAGGAGGCCGACCTCGAGGACGGCGGCTACCAGCAGGTGGCGCTGAACCTCATGGCGGCTCTCGCGCTGGGCACGCCGTCGACCATGATCCTCAACGTCCGCAACGGCGACGTGGTCCCCGGCCTGCCCGCGGACGCCGTCGTCGAGGTGCCCTGCACGGTCGACGGCGACGGCATCCACCCCCACCGCATCGCGCCGGTCACCGGGCACATGCTGGCGCTCATGCAGTCCGTCAAGGCGGTCGAGCAGCTGACGATCGAGGCGGTCGTCGAGCGGTCGGCGACGCTCGCGTGGAAGGCCATCGCGCTGCACCCGCTCGTGGACTCCGTCGGGGTGGGGCGCGACCTGCTCGAGCGGTACCGCCAGGAGATCCCGGGCGTCGGCGCGGCCCTCGACGGCTGACCCGCGGTCGGTCGGCCGCACCGTTGGGCACCCGCCGGGTGCCCGGCATCAGTCGTCGACGTCCGCCCCGCGCAGGAACCGGAGCACGTCCGTGGCCTCTTGGTCGAGCGCCCGCGTCACGGTGCGGGACAGCGGCTCGAACGGCCGGACGGACACGACCCCCGCGGCCAGGCCCCAGGTCGCCACGGCGCGGCCATCCACGAGGGCGAACGGGCGGAACAGCCCGTTGCTCGTCACGATCTGGTGGTAGGCACCGACGATCTGTTCGCGCGAGACCCAGCCGAGCAGCAACGGGTCGAACGGGCCCAGGAGCCGGGGCCCCGGCAGGTCGGCCACCGGTTCCCGGTCGGCTAGATCGACCAGGCCGTCGCCTGCGTCCGCGAGCTCCGCGGTGAGCCCCGCGATCCCGCGCCGGGCGTCGCCCAGCGTGATCCCCGCCCACTTGGCGAGGTCGCGCGCATCGGCCGGCCCATGCCCGGCGAGGTACCGCCGCGCGAGCAGCGCCAGCGCCTCGGCCCGGTCGAGCGGGTCGGGCGGTTCGCCGAGCCAGTCGCGCACCCCGACGAACGCGTGCTCGCCGGCGATCATCGGCCCGCGGACCACGTGCCCGCGCAGGGTCGTGGCCATGAGCACGTGCACGAGGGCCTGCCGGGCCGTGGGGACTCCGGCGGCGTCGAGCTGCACCCGGAGCTGTGCGCGGGTCTGCGGCCCGGACGCGACCGCCCCGCGGACGACGTCGACCCCCGCGTCGGCCTGTGCGGGGCTGACGCCCTCCTGCTCGAGCCGCCGCGCGTTCGCCGTCACGAGCTGCGGGGTCGTGAGGGGGTGCAGCCACCAGTAGTCCTCGGCGGCGACGAGGTGCAGCGTCCCGCGGTTGACCCAGGTGATCACCGCGGACCGGTCGTGGGTGAGGGCGCGGTCGACGTCCTCGACCGTCAGGCCCGTCGACCGGCAGCGGATGCTCAGGCGTGCGCCGCGCAGGTCCTGGGCCTGCACCGCGAGCAGGTGCCGCACCACGTCCACGGTGCTGCGGGCCGGCTGGCCGGCCAGCAGCTGGGCGGCCAGCCGCCGAGCAATGAGGTCGGGTACCGGGTGCTGCACGTCGGGGCGCTGGCTCGTCACGCTCACCACCGTAGGGGTGGGGCAGGACACTCGGCTCCTCGCCGCGGTCGAGCACACGTCGGTCCACCACGAGTCGCGCTGCGGAGTAGAAGGACCCGCGAATTGTGGCGGCGAGCCGCCCCCAGGGCTGCTTTCACGAATGCTTATTCACAGATTTCGGTGTGGTCTTCTCTGTCCACATCCCCTGCCCGACGACGGGGCGGTGAATGTCAGTGGCCCCGTTTAGTGTGGGTTGCATCGGAAACGGCGAGTTTCCGGCCCTGAGGCAGCAGGGGTATTCCTGACAACGCAGCGATGTGGGGGTGTGAGATGACGTTTGACGGCTCTTCGAAGTTAGCCGGGCAGCGGGGTTTTCACGGCTGCCGCCCGTCGGTGCTGACGGGTGCATGCCCAGCGTATGCGGCGGCGTTGGTTGACCGGGTTTCTGAACCCGAAAGCGTCTCTTCCCACGTGTTTGGCCAGGCGGTTGTAGCCCTCCGACCGTGAATTCGAGTACCCCGTCTCGAGGCCCGCCAGCACGGCCGGCCACCACCGGTCGACGGTCGCGGCGAGTCGGTGGACCTCGGGTGCGCTCGACGCGGCGGCGTGCTCGTAGAACGTGGTCAGCCGCCGACAGATCACGGCCCGCTCGGGATGGGTCCCGGCCAGAGCGAGCAACGCACGAAGGTCCTCCTTGACGATGTAGGCGCCCAGGATCTCCACGCCCGCCTCGCCGGTGTCGAGCAGCGCGTTCCACATCGTGGCGAACTTCGCCGGACGCAGCCGCTCGTGTGCGGTGAGCAGCTGGCGCCGGACCTGCCAGGCCGGGTCGATCTTGCGGCCCCGACGCCCGGTGGCCTCCCGCACGGTGCGTTGACGGACCGCGGTCGTGGTGTCGTTGGCGAGCTGGACCAGGTGATACCTGTCGGCGACCTGGATGGCGCCCGGCAGGCCGTCGCGGGCACCCTTGGCGAACGACGCGGACAAGTCGATGGTCACGTGCGTGATCGCGGCCCGCCACGACGCCGGCTGAGCGAGCAACCACCCCGACACGCAGGCTGCTGAGCGGCCCTCGACCTGCGCGAGGAGCCCGCCGGTGCCGTCCGCGTCCACGAACCCGGTATGCCACCGGTCGCAGGCCAGCACCCACCGGCCGGTGTCGGGGTCGTGGGCCCAGACCGGTCTGCCACGTCGGGTCTCGTCGATGCCCAGTACCCGCACGAGGGGCAGGGGCTTCGCCAGGACCGGGTCGACGCGGGCGACGAACGCGTCGTGGACCGTGGACCACCCCACCTTGTAGAACTCCGCGGCCTCGGCCACGCACCGGTGCTGGACTGCGACCGCGTCGGCGAGCTCGGCCCGCAACCGCCGCGTCAGGCGCGCCCCGGGCCGCGCGGCGGGGACCTGTTCGGTGAACGAGCCCCGCGCGCACCGCTGGTCCACGCACCGCCACCGCTGCTTGTGCCACACCAGGCGCAGCGGCCTGGTCCCATACGGGATGTCCCGCGGCCTCGTGGTCACATGGCCCTTGAGTGCGGTGGAGAACTCCCCGCACGACGGGCACGCCGACGCCGCCAGGTCCGCCGTGACCACGTGCACGACCCGACCACCGCACCCGTCCGCCGTGATCTCCCGGACCGCCAACCCCTCCAGGTCCAACAACCGCGACACCCCCGAAACCACGACCGGAGGGACCCCCTGCACATGCGTACCCTGAACCAAGCCCGTGACCTCGCTCTATGACCATGTCCTGCTCGATACAGCCATGATCACCGAGGTCACGGGCCCACTACGTCCACGACCCACCCCACCGTTGCCCGGTTAACTTCGTAGAGCCCGTTTGACGAGGACGACCGCGCGTCGTCGCAGGCGCCAACGCCCGTGCAGCCTGCCGCCGGTCCGCCTGCGTCCACGCCGCCATCCCCGCAGCAGTCGACGCCCTCGCCCACCTCTCCGCTCGGCGAAGGTCCGTCGCAGCCGCCCACGCTTTCGCCGGCCACGCCTGCGTCACGGGTGTCGTTGGCGGATCGGGTGGCGGTGATCGAGGCGCAGGTCGACGCATTGGCTGCCCTGTCTCCGCGGGATCTGGACGGGGCGGGGGCGTTGGAGTTGTTCGACCGGGTGTTTGAGCTGTCGGACCGGTTGCAGGCCATCGCCACCCGTGCGCTGCCCGTGGTGGAGTCCGACGTGCCGTGGAACGCCAGCGGGGCGCGGACGTTCCCGACGTGGCTGGCCCGGCGGGCGCACCTGACCTATGCGAAGGCCAAGCGGATGACTCGCCTGGCCCACGCGTTGCGCGACGAGCTGCCGTTGACCGCGGCGGCGGTGGTCACCGGGGGTGAGGGGCGGGTCAGTGTGGAGCAGGCCGAGATCCTGACCACCGCGGCGGCGACCAGCGAGGTGCGCCGGGCGGTGTTGGCGGACCCGGACGCGCCGGTGGGGGAACGGTTCCTGCTGGACCAGGCAGTGCAGGTCAGCGCCGACACCCTGCGCATGCTCGCCCGCCGGTGGGCCGCCGCCGCCGACCCCGAGGCGGACGAGCGGGGATACAAAGACGCCACCGAGCGGGAGTTCTTCGACATCTCCGCCACCACCGGCGGCTGTCACCTGTCCGGGTTCTTGACCACTGAGCACGGCCAAGGGCTGCTGGTCGCCCTGCAGGCCGTGCAAGGCGTGCCGGCGGCCGGTGATGACCGGACCGCGTCGCAGCGTCGCGCGGGTGCGTTGTCGGACCTGGCCCGGTTGACGTTGGACCAGGGCCTGACCGGCAAAGGCTCCTCGGTACGCCCGCACATCAGCGTGCTGGTGGACTACCCGACCCTGATCGCCATGACCACCCGCGCCGGGGTGACCCACCTGCTCGACCCCACCCTGCGCCCCACCGACTGCGGTCGGGTGGACCCGGCCCTGCTGTTCCCGCCCCCCGCACCCGGCGGACTGCTCGACCAAGGTCCGCTCGACCAAGGCGTGCTCGACCCCGCGGGGCACGTTCCCGGTGTGCTCGACCCTGCACGAACCCACGGGTCGCCGCTGGTCCCGCAGGTGCTGCGTCCGGCGGTGTTCGAGGACGGGCAACTAGTCTCACGCAAGGTGCTGGACCGACTGTTGTGCGACGCGGAGATCAGCCGGTTCATGTTCAGCCCGGACTCACAGCTCATCAATATCGGCCGCGCCAAACGCACCTTCACCGGCCAATTGCGCCGCGCGATCATCGCCCGCGACAAACACTGCCAATACCCCGGTTGCACCGCGCCCCCGCGCATGTGTGAATGCCACCACTCCATTCAATGGTTCCGCGATCACGGTGACACCGATGCCACCACCGGGGTGTTGTTGTGCTGGCACCACCACGACCACACCCACGACCACGGCATCGAGATCACCTGGACACCCGCCGGCTGGCAATTCACCGACCGCCACGGCACCGTCATCCGCCGCTGAACCCACCGCGCCACGCCGATGCACTGCTGACCTGACGCACTGCTGACCGGACGAACCCAGGCCTGACGTCAGCCCGCGAGCGACCTCGTGATCGCGAGGGCCTCGGCGACCGCGACGAGGTAGGCATTCGCGACCTCGACCGTGCCGAACCCGGTGGCCTCGACGGCCGTCGCGTCGTTCTCCTCGTGCGCGAGCACGGCGCCCAGGACCGCCCCGTACGGCCCGAACTTCGTGAGCAGCGCGTCCGCGACGTCGTCGGACACCCCGGTGCGCGCGATGAGGTCGGCGGGGTCGACCCTGAGCTGTGCAGCGACGGCCGACAGCAGGCCGACGGTGTACGCGACGTCGTCGCCCCCGAGCGTCCGGCAGGCGAGGGCGCGACTGAGCACGAACCACAGACCGGCGATCGACAGCCTGCTCGCATCGACGAGCGAGGCGGCCGCGAGCGCGGTGAGCGGCTGCGGACCGACGAGCAGGATCGCCTGGCGGACCGAGTCGATCCGGTGGCGCATCCCGTTCGCGCTCGAGTTGACGAGCCCGAGCACGCGGATCGCGAGCTCCGGGTGGGCGTCCACGAGCTGGATCACCCGGTCCAGGTCGACGTGCTCGAGGTGCAGGAGCTGGAGCAGCTCGAGGCACTGGACCTGGCCCGCGGTGAACTCGTGGGCCTGCGGCGGGGCGTCGCGCTGGAACAGCGGGCCCTGGAGCAGCTCGATCCCGTGGGACAGGCAGAACCGGACAGCAGCCTCGCTCGCGACGCGTTCGGCGATCACCGCGATGCCGAGCTCGTGCGCCCGGGCGATGCCGAGGAGCGCGGTGTCGAGTCCGCGGCCGAGGTCGATCTTGGCGAAGTCGACCAGCGCGAGCAGCGCGTCCTGGTCGCCGCCGGCCACGTAGTCCGCGAGGGCGATCCCCACGCCGTCGTCGCGGATCCGGTCGATGTGTGCGGCGGCGTCGGGCACCGCGGCGAAGTGGTGCGGGACCTCGAGCACGAGCCCGCCGCCGGGCCGCGGCAGAGGCACCTCGCCGGTGAGCATCCCCGTGGTGGCCCGCAGGAAGACGACGTCCTGGTTCGCCAGCAGGGTGAAGTCGAGGTCGCGGTGGGTCGCGTGCACCAGTGCGTCGAGCTCATCGGAAAGGTGGGCGCTCGTGATCGGCGCGCGGACCTGCACGCTCACCGCGTAGCCGTGCACGGTCCGGTCAGGGTGCACCACGGGCTGGCGGTGCACGGTGACGTCGATCCTGCGCGCGGTGAGCAGGCTCGTGGGTTGGTTCCGGGGATCGGTCATCGTCGACTTCCTCGTCACTCTGGTTGGCCCGGTGGGGTCAGCGGATTGATCGACCGGGCCGGGCGCGGTGTGAGGCTTTGCTCGTTCGTGGAGGAGGCTCGGGGGGTGACTCCCCGTGGTGGTACCTCGTCCGCAGCGCCCGACCCGCTCGCCGTCGTCCAGGGGCCGGGGTACCGGTTCACCGTCTTGACCAGCAGGCTCATCCGGATGGAGCGCAGCGAGAGCGATGCGTTCGTGGACGGACCCACCCAGCTCGTCGTGCGCCGCCAGTTCGACGTGCCGGAGTTCACCGTCGCCCGGACGGCCGAGTCGCTCGACCTGTGGACCGAGCACCTGCACGTGCGGTACGACCTCGCAGCGTTCAGCGGTGCCGGCCTGTCGGTCTCGATGCGCACGCGTTCGCAGGCCGCCCACCGCACGACCTGGCACCACGGCGACCCGGTCGACTGGCAGGACGGGCGTCAGAGCAACCTCGGCGGGACCGCGCGCACCCTGGACGACGTCGACGGCGCCGTCGCCCTCGAGCCCGGGCTGCTCTCGCGGCACGGGTTTGCCGTGGTCGACGATTCCGCGACGCTCGAGGTGACGCAGGACGGCTGGGTCGCCCCGCGGGCGGGGACCGAGGAGGACCTGTACTTCTTCGGGTACGGCACGGACGTCCGCGGGGCGTTGCGGGACTTCTTCCGGCTCACCGGCCCGAGCCCGATCCTGCCGCGCTGGTCGCTCGGCAACTGGTGGAGCCGCTACCACCGGTACTCGGCGCAGGAGTACCTCGCGCTCATGGACCGGTTCGCGGCGGCCGGCGTGCCGCTCTCGGTGGCCGTGCTCGACATGGACTGGCACCTGGTCGACATCGATCCGTCGCTCGGCAGCGGCTGGACCGGGTACACGTGGAACCCCGAGCTGTTCGCCGACCCGCCGGCCTTCCTCGCCGCGCTGCACGACCGTGGCCTGCACGTGACCCTCAACGTCCACCCTGCCGACGGCGTGCGCCGGCACGAGGCCGCCTACGCGGAGGTCGCGCGCGACCTGGGGCTCGACCCGGCCGACGGCACCGAGATCGGCTTCGACATCTCCTCGCGAGAGTTCGTGCGCGCCTACCTCGAGCGCCTGCACCACCCGCACGAGCGCATCGGCGTCGACTTCTGGTGGCTCGACTGGCAGTCGGGGACGCATACGCGGGTGCCGGGGCTCGACCCGCTGTGGATGCTCAACCGCGTGCACTACCTCGACTCGGGGCGCGAGGGGAAGCGCCCGCTGATCCTGTCCCGGTACGCGGGGCTCGGCAGCCACCGCTACCCGGTCGGCTTCTCCGGGGACACGATCACGACCTGGGCCTCCCTGGACTTCCAGCCGTACTTCACCGCCACCGCCGCGAACGTCGGCTACTTCTGGTGGAGCCACGACATCGGTGGCCACCTCGGCGGCGCCAAGGACATCGAGCTCACCACCCGGTGGTTCCAGCTCGGGGTGTTCTCCCCGATCAACCGGCTGCACTCCACGAGCAGCCCGTTCACCTCCAAAGAGCCGTGGCACTTCGGCCCCGAGGCCGAGCGGATCATGGCGCGGTTCCTGCGGCTGCGGCACCAGCTCGTGCCCTACCTGTACTCGGCGATGTGGGTCTCGCACACCGACGGGGTCGCGCCGGTCCGGCCGATGTACCACGACCATCCGACCGCGCCCGAGGCGTACGAGGTCCCGAACCAGTTCCTGTTCGGCCCCGACCTGCTCGTGGCTCCGATCACGACGCCGGTCGACGCCGGCACCCACCTCGGTCAGGTCACCGCGTGGCTGCCCGAGGGCACCTGGTTCGACTTCTTCACCGGCCGCCGGTACGACGGCGGTCGTCGCCTCGCGCTGCACCGGTCGATCGCGCAGATGCCGGTGCTGGCGCCGGCGGGCGCCGTCGTGCCCCTGGCCGCCGACCCGCTGGCCGACGCCGGCGCGAACCCGGCGGCGCTCGTGCTCCGGGTCTTCCCCGGGGCCGACGGCGGCTGCGTCCTGCTGGAGGACGACGGTCGCGGCGATCCCGACGTGGCCGACCGCCAGGAGACCGCGATCTCCCTGACCTGGCACGGCGGCGATACGGGCCGTCCCGACGGCGCCGAGGCGGCGTCGGTCGTGCTCCGAATCGAGCCGCCGACCGGGCCGGGCGTACGCACGGTCCGCATCCTCACGATCGAGCTGGTCGGGGTGGACCGGGTCGCCGGGGCCGCGGCGCGCACCGGGGAGCGCGAGGTCGACGCCGTCGTCGTGCCGGCCGACGCGACCGGGCCGACGCGCGTCGAGCTGGGCTCCGTGGATCTCGCGCGCGGCCTCGAGGTGCGGCTCGACGGGGTGCGGACTCGCGCGGCGGACCTCGCAGCGGCCGTGTTCGCCCTGCTCGACGACGCCGAGATCGCTTACGACGACAAGGAGCGCGTCATGGCTCTGACCCTCTCGTCGGGTGGCACGGAGCTGTTGGGTGCGCTGCACCCGCTGGGCCTGGCGGGGAACCTCTACGGGGCGCTCGTGGAGCTGATCTCGGCCACCGCCGAGCGCTGATCGCCCACCGGACCCGGCCCGCTGCGGTCGGGTTCGATCGGCGCCGTGCGACGGGCGCGACGCCCGGTTTGGGCGTCTAATCGAGGCATGATCCAGTCGACGGTCCAGCTCGCCCGTCACGGTCAGGCCCACGGGTACGCCGTCGCCGCCGTGAACATCCTCGACGATCTCAGCCTGCGTGCTGCGATCGCCGCGGCGGTCGAGCTGTCGTCCCCGCTGATCATCCAGGTCTCGGTCAAGACGGCCCGCGCGATCGGCGTCGACCTCATGACGACGACCTTCGTCTCCGCGGCCGGTCCGGCGCCGGTGCCGGTCGCGCTGCACCTCGACCACTGCCCCGATCGCGAGCTGATAGCCGCCGTCGTCGCGGCCGGCTGGTCCTCGGTGCTCTTCGACGCCTCCGACAGGGACCTGGACCAGGCCGAGGCCGAGACGCGCGAGGTGGTCGCGCTGGCGCACGCTGCGGGTGTCGACGTCGAGTCGGAGATCGAGAACATCATCGGGGTCGAGGACGGGGTCGGGTCGGACACCGCCCTGCACGCCTACTCCGTGGAGGTCCTCGCCGAGGTGGCCGTGCGGACGGGGGCGGACCTGCTCGCACCCCAGCTCGGGACCGCCCACGGCAGCTACACGCGGCTGCCGGTGCTGCTGCCCGAGCGGGTCCGGGCGCTCGCCCGGCTGTCCGACCGGCCCATCGTGCTGCACGGCGGGACGGGGCTGAGCGAGGCCGACTTCCGGACATTCATCGACGCGGGCGTGTCCAAGATCAACATCTCGACCGGCCTCAAGCTCGCCTACATGCACGCGGCGCGGGATCACACCCAGCGGGCCGAGGTCACCGGCAAGTGGGACCCACCGTCGATGTTCGCGGACATCTCGCGCGCGGTCACCGCCGAGGTCGCCCGGTACCTGCAGATCTTCGGCTCGGCCGGTCGCGCCGAGGCGCTGGTCCCGCGATGAGCCCGGCGCTGATCTTCGACTGCGACGGCGTCCTGGCCGACACCGAGCGGTACGGGCACCTGCCCGCCTTCAACGAGACCTTCGCCGAGGTGGGGCTCGGCGTGCGGTGGAGCGACGAGGACTACGCGCGGGTCGTCACGATCGGCGGCGGCAAGGAGCGCATGGCGAGCCTGCTCACCCCCGAGTTCATCGCGCGCGAGGGCCTGCCCCGCGACGAGGAGGGCCGCAAGTCGATGATCGCGCTCTGGCACCGGCTCAAGACGGCCAAGTACACCGCGAAGGTCGCCGCGGGCGTGCTGCCCGCCCGGCCGGGCGTGGCCCGTCTGGTCGAGCAGGCCGCTGCAGCTGGCTGGTCGCTCGCGGTGGCGTCCACGTCGGCCGAGCCGTCGGTGCGCGCGGTCCTCGAGCATGTCGTCGGGCGCGAGCGCGCGGCCGACTTTGCCGTGTTCGCCGGGGACGTCGTCGGGCACAAGAAGCCCGCGCCCGACATCTACCTGCTCGCGCTGCGCGGGCTGGGGGTCGCGGCCCAGGACGCCGTCGTGATCGAGGACAGCGCGAACGGCCTCGCGGCCGCGCTCGCGGCCGGCCTGACGACCGTCGTCACGGTGAGCGCTTACACCGCGAGCGAGGACTTCACCGGAGCGGCGCTCGTCGTCTCCAGCCTCGGTGACGCGCCCGACGAGATCACGCGGGTGCTGCAGGACCCGCACCGGCTCGACATCGGCGACCAGGTCGATCTTGCCGACCTGGCCCGGCTGATCAACCCACCGAAGGAGTGAGACGGATGGCCACAGACGTTGCCGACATCGAGTTCGTGGTGCGCGTGATCGCCGAGACGGCGGTGGAGAACGAGACCTACTTCGGCGAGCTGGACTCGGTGGTCGGCGACGGCGACTTCGGCTACTCGCTCGCGCGCGGGTTCGAGATCGTCCTCGAGCACTGGGACTCGATCGACCGCTCCGACGTCGGCGCGTTCCTGCAGCGGGTCGCGATGATCATCGCCGGTCGGACCGGCGGGACGTCCGGTCCGCTCTGGGGGACCGCGTTCCTGCGCGCCGCGACCGTAGCCAAGTCCCACGACGTCCTCGATGCTGCGGCCTGCGTGGAGATGCTCACGGGGGCGATCGAGGGGATCAAGGCCCGCGGGGGCGCCGAGGTCGGCGAGAAGACGCTCCTCGACGCGCTCGTGCCGGTGCGCGACCGCGTCGCCGCGCTCGCCGCGCAGGGTGCCGGGGCGCAGACCGTGCTCGACGACGCCGCCGTCACCGCCCGCGCCGCCGCGGAGGCGACGACCCCGATGCAGGCCCGACGCGGCCGCGCGAGCTACACCGGGGAGCGCAGCATCGGCTCGCCGGACGCCGGAGCGGTGGCCGTCGCAGTCCTGACCGAGCAGATCGCGGCCCGCTGGCCCGAGCACGAGGCCGCTCGCACGAGCTAGCACCGCGACCCGCCCGATCGGTCGCTCACGAGTTTCACAGCAAGGAACCCAACCCATCACACCGTCGTGGAGGAAGCCGTGAAGAAGTTCGTGAACGACCCGAAGCAGTTCGTCCCCCAGATGCTCCAGGGGATCGCGCTCGCCAACCCGGACACGCTCAAGTACGTCCCCGAGTACAACCTGATCATGCGAGCCGACGCTCCCCGCCACGACAAGGTGTCGATCATCCAGGGGTCGGGCTCCGGGCACGAGCCGGCGCACGTGATGACGGTGGGCAAGGGGATGCTCGACGGCGCCTGCCCCGGCGACGTCTTCGCCGCGCCCCCGATGGACTACGTGTACGAGTCGGTCAAGCTGCTCGCCTCCGACAAGGGCGTGCTGCTTCTGGTGAACAACTACACCGGCGACAAGATGGCGTTCGAGATGGCGCAGGAGATGGCGGCAGCGGACGGCATGACGGTGCGCACCCTGTTCATCAACGACGACGTCGCGGTCGAGGACTCCACCTGGACGGTCGGGCGGCGCGGGGTGGCGGGCAACTTCTTCGTCATGAAGGCGGTCGGCGCCGCGGCCGAGGCCGGGGCCGACCTCGACGAGGTCGTGCGGATCGGCGAGAAGGTCAACTCCGTGACGCGGACCATCGGGATCGCGCTGACCGCGTGCACGCCGCCGGCCAAGGGGTCGCCGCTCTTCGCGCTGGGCGACGACGAGATCGAGGTGGGCGTCGGGATCCACGGCGAGCCGGGCCGCCGTCGGGCCAAGCTCGTCTCGGCGGACGAGATCGTCGACGAGATGCTGGCCGCCGTCGTCGGCGACCTGCCGTACGCCGAGGGCGACAACGTCGCGCTCATGATCAACGGGCTCGGGGGCACGCCGATCAGCGAGCTGTACCTGCTGTACGGCATCGCGCACCGCAAGCTCGCCGATCGGGGGATCGTCGTCACGCGGAGCTACGTGGGGGAGTACTGCACCTCGCTCGACATGGCCGGCGCGTCGTTGACGCTGGTCAAGCTGGACCCGGAGATCGACGAGCTGCTCGCCGCTCCGGCGGAGATCGCGTACCGGGTGTTCTAGAGGGGCCCGCCCACCCGCGATGCCGCGCGCGACACCTCCGCCCAGGGTCAGATCGTCTGGCCCTGGGCGGCCGTCATGAACCGGCGCTGGTAGCCCACGACCTGGTTGGCCGAGGCGAAGCGGGCGAGGTACCCGGGCTCGGCGGTGAGGACCAGCCGACGGGACATGTCCGCGAACTCGTCGCTCGCGAGCAGGCGGTCGATGTCCGGGTAGTTGCGGTCACCCTCCATCGAGCACACGATCAGGCGCGTCTCGGGCAGGTTGGCCGAGCGCAGCGCGCGCAGGTTGTGCCGGACGGTGTCCAGTCCGTCGGCGCCCGCGGGGGTCCTGACCTGGCGGTAGGCCACGATCTGCTCGGCCATCCGGCGTGCCTCGGTGAGGTCGAAGTCCGTGTCCGTGCGGGCCAGGTAGTCCTGCTCGATCAGGTAGCTGCGCAGCGAGGCGAGCACGTTCGGGTCCTCGGTGGCCGCGTAGTCGTCGAGCAGGCCCGCGAGCCGCGTCGACTGGAGCAGGCGGTGCCGGATGAAGGCGTTGATGAAGTACGGCCGGGCCTGCAGGGCGAGCTGGGCCTGGTGCGGCTCGAACATCAGCGTGAAGTTGACGCGGATGCCCTGCTCGCGCAGGCGCAGGGCCAGGTTGTGCCCGCGGAAGGCGTCGACGGTGGCGGGTTGCCACCACCGGCGGTCGAGGTGCTTGTCGCCGGAGAGCAGCTGACCGACGTTGTCCGCGTTGACCGGGCCGGTGTGCGGGACCTTGATGACCACCCGCCAGCGCGACAGCATCTCCCGGAACTTCTCGACCTCGGCCAGGATCCGGCCGAAGTCGGGGTCGAACGGGTTGTTGAGCTCCACGCTGATGTCGCACCCCGGACCCAGGACGCGGCCGATCTCGGCCATCACCTCGTCGCGGTCCTTGAAGAGCCCGCCCACGTTGGCCTCGGGGTTCTTCAGGAACAGGTCGTAGATGATCCCCGGGTTGCAGGTGAGGTTCGCCACGAGACCCGCGATCGGCGCGATCTCGTACGGGTTGGCGCTGTCGGCCGAGAAGAGCAGGTTCGTCGGCCGCAGGGCGCCGTCGGCGTCGTAGGAGATGTCCCGGATCAGGTCCGCCTCGAGCAGCCCGCCCGGCTCGACGTTCCACCCGACGCGGAAACCCGGCGGTGTGTGGCCCTCAGGGGTGCCGAAGTAGTCGATCACCGCCTTGAACTCGGCGGTGACGCCCAGATGCCGCGAGATCGTGCCGAGCTCGGCGAACGCCGTCGAGGTCAAAGGCTGGTCGAGCACTCGCCGGACGTAGGGCTCCTCGCCGATGACCGGGTGCAGGTCGAGCGTGCGGACGCGGTACGCCGGTGCACTGGCGGGGACCTCGGTTCGGGTGCTCATGGTGGCTCCTTGGGCCGCGGGTCGTGGGCCGGGTGCTGCCTTCTCATCGTCCACCGCCGCTGCGGTCCGCGCGCGGGCTGGCTGGTGGGCTGCCGTTCGAGACCGCGCGGCAGAGTATGTTAGGACATTAAGACAAAGAGAACCTATCGAGAAGAGACCCCGCCCATGCCACTCGTCCGCATCGACCTGCAGCAGGGGCGGTCCGCCGACCAGGTCCGCGCCATCGCCGACGCCGTCCAGGACGTCATGCTCGACGTCTTCGCGGCGCCCCCGGGGGACAGGTACCAGATCGTCACCGAGCACCCCGTCGGGCACGTCATCGCGGAGGGCTCGGGGCTCGGGATCGAGCGCAGCGACGAGCTCGTGATCATCCAGGTCTTCCACCAGGGGCGTACCACGGAGCAGAAGACCCGGGCCTACGGCGAGCTGTACCGCGTGCTGGCCGAGCGGACCGGGCTGGCCTCGGGCGACCTCATCGTGTCGATGGTCGAGAACACGCGCGAGGACTGGAGCTTCGCCGGCGGTCGCGCGCAGTTTCTCACGGGCGAGCTGTAGCGGCCTGCGTCAGCGGGCGAAAGTCAGTGGGAGAAAGTCAGTGGGCGAAAAGAGTGGTCGCGTAGCTGTAACGCGATGCTCGATACAGGTGCAGGCCGTGCTCGATCGGGCGGCCCGCGGCGTCGTACGCCGTGCGCTCCATCGTGAGCAGCGCCGCCTGCGGCTTCTCGCCGAGGACGCGCGCCTCGGCCGCGGTCGCCGCGCGGGCCCCGATCTGCTGCTGCGCCATGTGGATCTCGATCCCGCGGGTGCGCAGCGCGGCGTAGAGGCCGAGCTCGCCGAGCTCCGACTCGGTGGGCGCCAGCCCCGTCGGCAGGTGGTTCGTCATGAGCGCCAGGGGTTCGCCGTCGGCCGTGCGCAGCCTCCGGATCGTGACCACGTCCGTCCCGGGCGGGATCTCGAGCAGCCGGGCCACCTCGGGCGAACCCGGCCCTCGGGCGTAGCTGAGCACTGTCGTGGCCGGGGCGCGCCCGCTGGCGGCGAGGTCGTCGAACAGGCTGGTGAGCGCCACCTTGCGGCGCACGCGCACGGGTGCGACCTGGGTACCGACCCCGCGCTGACGCACGAGCAGGCCGAGTGCCACGAGTTCCTGCAGCGCGCGCCGCGTCGTCGGGCGCGAGACCCGGAGCCGAGCCGCGAGCGCGACCTCGTTCTCCAGCCGCGCGCCCGCCGCGAGCTCGCCGGACTCGATGCTGGCCTCGATCGCCGTGGCCAGCTGGTGGTACAGCGGCACCGGGCTCGAATGGTCGAGGTCGATCCGCAGCGGCACTGCGGGTTCAGTGGGCACTGCGGGTTCAGTGGGCACTGCGGGTTCAGTGGGCACTGCGGGTTCAGTGGGCACTGCGGGTTCAGTAGACACGGGGGGTTCGGTCGGCTCGTGGGTCTTGTTCGGCACGGCGGCGGTTGACCTTCCCTCTTGTGCGGACATTCGGCCGATATCTCAACCGATCCTCCGCACATCATTGCCCTGCCCGTGCCCTCGCGGGGACGACCCCGAGCCCGCAGGGACCAGAATGCGGCACGCAGCGCGACTCGGCCCCACGGCCGGGCGGCCGCTGCCGAGGCGGCGTGCGCCGCCCCGCGACGGAGAGGACGCCCGTGTCGGCGATCAACGATCAGCTCGAACCCACCCCGATCGGTGGACCAATCTCCCCGGACCGGCTCGACTCGCTCGTTGCCGACGCGAATGCGCAGGCGAGCACCACCCCGCGGTACTCGATGCGGGCCATCGCGACGGTCGTCACCCTCGGCGGGCTGCTGTTCGGCTACGACACCGGTGTGATCGCGGGGGCGTTGCCGTTCATGACCGACTCGGTGGCCAGCGGCGGGCTCGGGCTGAGCCCGGTCACCGAAGGCCTCGTGACCTCGTCGCTGCTGTTCGGGGCGGCGTTCGGCGCCCTGTACGGCGGCCGGCTCTCCGACCGGTACGGTCGCCGGCACAACCTGCTCGGCCTCGCGGGGATCTTCATCGTCGGCGCCGTCGGGACCGCGTTCGCGCCGAGCATCGCGGTCATGATCGCCGCGCGGATCGTGCTGGGGCTGGCAGTGGGCGGCGCGTCGTCGACCGTGCCGGTCTACCTCGCCGAGATCGCGCCGCAGGATCTGCGCGGGCGGCTGGTGGCGGTGGACGCCCTGATGATCGTCACCGGCCAGCTGCTCGCGTTCACCACGAACGCGGTCATGGCGAATCTGTGGGACGGGCACTCGATGTGGCGCTGGATGCTGCTGGTCGCCTCCGTGCCGGCCATCGCGATGTGGATCGGGATGCACTTCGTGCCGGAGACCGCGCGCTGGTACGCCGGCCGGGGCCGGTTCGCCGAGGCGGCCGCCGTGCTGACCGGCACCCGGCCCGTCGGCGCCGACATCACCGCCGAGCTCGGTGAGGTGCTCGCCGTCGCCGCGGAGTCCGCGGGCCGGGCCAAGGGTGGCTGGGCGGATCTCGCGACCCCCTGGATCAAGCGCGTCGTCGTGATCGGTGTCGGCATCGCCATGGTTCAGCAGCTCACCGGCATCAACACGCTGATGTACTACGCGCCGACGATCCTCACCACGACCGGGCTGGGCACCGACACCGCCCTGACCGCGACGATCGCGAACGGCGTCGTCTCGGTGGCCGCGAGCGCCGTCGGGCTGTGGCTCGTGGGTCGGATGCCGCGCCGTCGGCTGCTGATCACCGGCCAGGTCGGGATCATCGTGTCCCTGATCGCCATCAGCACCACGTTCCGCCTGCTCGTGCAGCCCGGTCTCGAGGCCGGCACGACGCCGTCGACGGTCGGGTCGTACACCGTCCTGGGCTTCATGCTGCTCTTCCTGCTCTTCCAGCAGGGGGCCGTCTCGCCGGTCACCTGGGTCATGCTGTCCGAGATCTTCCCGCTGCGGATGCGCGGCTTCGGCATGGGCGTCGCCGTCTTCGCGATGTGGATCATCAACGCCATCATCTCGTTCAGCTTCCCGGTGCTGATCGACACCTTCGGCGGCGCCGGCACGTTCCTGGTGTTCGCCGCCGTCAACGTAGGAACCCTCGCGTTCACCTGGCGCACGGTGCCGGAGACCGCCCACCTCACCCTGGAAGAGCTAGAGACCGAGCTCCAACGCACCCTCTCCTGACCACCCGAATCCCCCCACCCCCCCACCCCCCACCCCAGCCCCAACCCGGCCCGCGAACTCGGAGGTTTGCCTCGAACTCGAACATCGCGGTGTCCTAGTTCGAACGAAACCTCCGAGTTCGCGGGCTGCTTTTGCGGGTCGGGTTTGCGGGTCGGGGTGGCGGGTGGGGATCGGGGTTAGACGAGGAGGTAGGACGCCGACAGGATCGTCAGGGTCAGGACCAGGCGGTCGAAGAGCTTCTGGTTGATCCGGCGGGCCAGGCGGCGGCCGATCAGGGCGCCGACGACGACGGCGGGGGCGAGCACCAGGTCGAGCCGTAGGGACCCGGCGCTGATCAGCCCGAGCGAGATCGAGAACGGCGTCTTGGCGAGGTTGACCGCGAGGAAGAACCACGCCGCCGTCCCGAGGAACTGGTTGATCGAGAACCTCGAGGCGAGGAAGTAGAGCGACATCACCGGGCCGCCCGCGTTGGCGACCATGGTGGTGAACCCCGCGAGCACGCCGTACGCGCCGGTGTCGACCCGGCGACCCGCACCGGACGTGATCGGAGCGCCGGCAGCATCGCGTGCGCCGGTCTCGAGCGCCCCCGTCCGGCGCTCGCGGCGGCGGGCGCCAGCGCGGCGCAGCAGCGTGACGGCGACCAGCGCGAGCAGGATCACGCCGATGACGCGGCGGACGGCGGCGTCGTCGGCGATCGCGAGGAACAGTGCGCCCACGCCGATGCCCGCGAGCACGGCCGGCACCATCCGGCGCAACGTCGCCCAGTCGGCGTGCGCGTGGTAGCTCCAGACCGCGAACAGGTCACCCACGATCAGCAGGACGAGCAGGGCGCCGGTGGACGAGCGCGCGGGCAGGACGGCGGCGAACACCGCCACGGCGATCGTGCCCGCGCCGGGCAGCGCCGTCTTGCTCAGCCCGACCAGGGCGGCGGCGGCCGCGAGGAGCGAGAGGTCCAAAGGGGTGAGCTCGGGCACGACCGGAAGCCTAGGCCGACCGCGCTCAGGGACTCGTCAGCAGGTCGTCGATCATCGGGCCGGTGTGCCGGGCGTAGAGCCGGATCCGGTTGCGGCCGGCGTCCTTCGCCTCGAACAGGGCGACGTCGGCGGCGTGGAACAGCTCGTTCAGGGTGGTGCCGGAGCTCGGGTAGAGGGCCACGCCGCCGCTGAGGGTGCAGGGGATCACCCGGCCGGAGACCGGGATCCCGTCCCGTTCGCACACCGCGCGCACGTCGTCGGCGAAGGCGAGGCCGGTGGCGGCGTCGGCCCCGGGGATGGCGACGAAGAACTCCTCGCCGCCCCAGCGGGCCACGAGCGCCCCGGTCGGGGCGTGCACGCGGATCCGCTGGGCGAGCACCACCAGCGCCTCGTCCCCGACCAGGTGGCCGTGCACGTCGTTGATGGCCTTGAACCGGTCGATGTCGAGCAGGACGACGGCGAGCGCTGCGCCGGAGGCCTCGGCCGCCGCGACCATCTGGCCGAACCGCTCGACCATGAAGCGCCGGTTGTGCAGCCCGGTCAGCGCGTCCCGGCTGGACAGCTCGGCGAGGTCGGCGCGCAGGTGCTCGATGGTGTCCACCTGCCGGACCAGGCGGGTGTTCGCGGTGATCAGGCTCCTGGCCAACGCGTTCGCCTCGGTCACGTCGCGCGCGACGAACACCAAACCGAGGACGCCCCCGCGCGCGTCGAGCAGGGGCGAGGTGCGCACCTGGAACTCGGCGGGCCCCTCGGGCAGCTGGACGGCGAGCGCGAGGTGCGTCTCGTCGGCGCCGATGGTCCGGCCGAACAGGTCCTCGCACGAGAGCCCGATGAGATCCTGCGGCGCGCCCGGGCGCATCGCACGGACCAGCGAGGTCCCGGCCGCGTTGAGGTCGAGGATCCGACCGGCCGGGTTGACGACCATCACAGCATCACCGATCTGGTCGACGATCAGCGCGCGGGCGACCGGTGAGAACGTGATCAGGTCCTGCTTGACCAAGGCGTAGGTCATGATCACGCCCGTCGCGGCCAGGCAGAAGGGCGTCGGGTCCAGGGCTTCGTTGAAGCCGCCCAAGATGTACACGACGTTGCCGACGATCGGGATCGCGGTCGCCAGGAGGAAGGCGAGCCGCTGCCGCCGAAAGGCCGGCGACGCCGTCCACCAGCCCCACGCGATCACCACGGCACCGATCCCGAACGCGAGGTAGCAGTACCCGGTGTGCGCCCAGTAGCCAGGGGTGTGGAGCCACCCGGCCGAGCCGGTCAGCTCCGCGACGCCCGACCCGCCGTACAACCAGCGGCGCCACGGGCTGGCCAGCTCGGCGGCGGCGACCATCGCCGGCTCGACGAGCAGGATGGCGATCAGCCAGCCGGGCGGGGTCCACTGCGGGAAGGTGCACGCGAGGGCGACGCATCCGAACGCGCCGGCAGCGATCGACATCGCCGGCAGGATCACCAACGAGGCGACCGCCGCCGTCGTCTCGTCGGCCGAGAACAGGGCGATGGCGGCGGCGCCCGAGGCGACCGTGAGGGCCAGCATCACGACGACGAGCGAGGCGGCCAGGGTGGGGTTGTGCGCCCGACGGCGCCAGGCGACGTGCGCGACGGCCGCGAACACGAGGGCCGCGATCGCATACGAAAGACCGACGGGGTCGTGCAGCACCATCGCCCTCTCGATTCGTCGTGGAGCCCCTCCGGGGTCACCGGTTGCTCACTTCATCGGCCGTACGCGCGCGAGGTTGAGGAATTGGTCATCCCATGACGGTGGGCGGCGGCACGCGGGCGGTGCCGGGGACGACGATGTACCCGCCGGTCACGTCCCCCAGCACGCGCATGCGGGGGTCCCGACCGCCCCAGAGCCACGCGAGGTAGGCGCACAAGATCGCGTCGATCTCGTCCTCGATCGCGCCGAGCTGGCTCTTGCGCTCGGCGGTGGCCGCGGCCCGGCGCAGGGCCGCCCACCGTGGCGATCGCGACAGCTGCAGAGGGTCCTCGCACGTGCGCTCGAGGTGGTCGAGGAGCAGCGCGAACGCGGCGCGGAGCGAGTCGACGTCGCGCCCCTTCTTCGCCTTGTACGGCAGCACCCGCTCGAGGTCGAACAGGATCACCATGGCCGGGTGCGGGTACACCTCGATCGCCACGGACGTGCCGGTGCGCGGCACCGTCCCGGGGTCCGGGTCCCAGCCGAACCGCGTGGCGAGCGTCGCCGCGCGCGGCGGGTCGAGGTGCGGCAGCGACCGGTTGGCGGGGTACGCCCCGGCGTGGAACCGGCCGAACTCGGCGGCGACGAGCGCCTCGCAGGCCCGGCGCCCGGTCAGGTTCGGCACGATGAGCGGGGCGTCGATCGCGGCCACGAGCTCCCCGGCGGCGTGCTCGGCGACGAAGTCCGCGATCTCGTCGTCGGTCCGCACGGCCCCCGACGCGACCAGCCGGCCGTCGCGGTCGAGCGCCGCCAGGCCGGTCCGGGCGGTCCGGCCCCACGCAAGGTCCAGGCCGAGGTAGCTGGTCATGCGGTGAGTCCGCTCATGCGGCGCGGGGCGCGATCCCGGTGAGCACGACCGCGACCGCGGCGTCGATGAGCCCCGCGTCGAGATCGTGGTCGTCGTCGCCGGGGAGCATCGCGAGCCCGAACAGCATCGCGAGCAGCACGACGGCGGCCCGCTCGGCGTCGACCTCGGGCCGGATCCGGCCCTGGTGCTGCTCGGCGGCGAGGTACGCGGCGAGGTAGGCCGGCGGGCCGGGCAGCGGTCCGGCGGTCGAGGCGGCCTCCTGCAGGCTCTGCGCGAGCTCGGGGTCGGCGCGCAACGACAGCTCGAGCGGCAGGAGGTCCGCGCGCAGCCGTCCGAGCCGGATCAGCGACTCGACCAGGTTCGCCTGCACCGTGCCGGTGCCGGCCAGAGCGGGCAGGCGTTCGACCCAGTCGAGGATCGGCGCGTTGCGCTCGAGCACGGCGGCGAAGAAGAGCTGTCGCTTGTCCGGGAAGTGCCGGTAGATGGTGCCCTCGGCGACGCCCGCGGCCGCGGCGATCGCGCGCGTGGTGGCCCGCGCGTAACCGACCTGGCCGACGACGTCCGTCGTCGCCTCGATCAGCTTCGCGCGGGTGCGCTCCCCGCGTGCGCTCATGCCGACTCCTTCGATAGCTACTCCACGACGTCGCGCCGGGCGAGCACGACCGCGGCCGCACCGAGCCCGATCGTGGCATAGGCCAGAGCGAGCCCGATCGCGGAGCCGTAGTCGAGGTTCGCGGACCCCCCGCCGGCGAGCGCGGTGAGCGTGGCGCCGGGGAGCCGATCGGCCAGGTCGCTGGCGACGAGCCGGACGGCGCCCTCGATGACCAGGACGTAGCCGACGCCGACCGAGATCGCCACCGCCGCGCTCCGCGTGAGCTGGGCGATGACCAGCCCGACGACGCCCCACACGACGAGCGCGAGGAACGTGTTGAGCCACGTGCTCGCGACCATCGCGACGATGTCGCCCGCCTCAGACCGCCACCCCGAGGTCGGCAGGTCGGTGACCCGGGCGATCACCGGGCTGAGCGCGACGCTCACGACGGTGGCGACGGTCGCGGCGACCGCGGTCCAGCAGGTCAGCGCGAGCACCTTGCCGGCGAGCAGCCGCAGCCGGTGGGGCTCCGCCTGCACGAGCAGGCGGATGAGGCCGGTGGAGTAGTCGCTGGCGGTCGAGATCGCCCAGTAGGCCAGGGTCACCACGCCGAGGATCGTGGCCGCCGCGCCGAGGCCGGCGACCTGACCGTCCGGGCCGGTGAGCTCGGCCACGGACGGGAACGACCCGCCGGGAGCGGAGGTCGGGATCGGCGTCCCGCCGGAGGCCGCCTGGAACACGACGGTGGTGAACATGGCCGCCAGGAGCGCGGTGAGGCCGAACCAGCCCACGCGGAAGCTGCGGTGGTTGAGGCGGGTCAGCTCGGAACGGGTCGCGCGCAGCATCAGATCGTCTCCTCGACGGCGTGGACCCGCTGGGCTGCGGGCCGGGTGGGGTGAGCCTGGGCGGCTCGCTGCCGGGCGAGATCGCCGTCGGCGGAGCCCGTCAGGCGCAGGAACACGTCCTCGAGGGTCTCCTGGCGAGCCACGAGCAGGCCGAGCGTGATCCCGGCGGCCATGGCAGTGCGGTTCACGGCGGCGGCCTGGTCCGCCGGGCCGTCGACCCGCAGGCCGGGCCCGTCGTCGGCTACGACCCCGCTGGAGACGACCCAGCCGCCGGCGGTCAGCACGTCGCGCAGGCGCGCGGAGTCGTCGGGGTTCTCGGGGCTCACGTCGATGTGCTCGGACGTGCGTGCCAGCAGGTCCGCCATCGGGCCCGCGAAGAGGAGCCGGCCGAGCGTGATGACCACGACGTGATCGCACGCGGCCTCGATCTCGGTCAGCAGGTGGGAGGAGACGACGACCGTGCGGCCCTGCGATGCCAGCGTGCGCAGCAAGGCGCGGATCTCCGCGATCCCGGCGGGGTCGAGACCGTTGGTCGGCTCGTCGAGCAGCAGGAGCTCGGGGTCGGGCAGGAGGGCGGCCGCGATCCCGAGCCGCTGCTTCATCCCCAGGGAGAACGTGCGGACCGGCACCCGATCCCGGCCGAGCAGGCCGACGACGTCGAGCACCTGATCGACGCGGCCGACGCCGAGCCCCCGCAGGTGCGCGAGCGAGAGCAGGTTGGCGTGCGCGGAGAGGTTCGGGGCGAAGGCGGGGCTCTCGATGAGCGCGCCGACCCGGGCCGCGTACCGCGCCGGGTGGGTGATCGGGGCGCCGAGGACCTCGGCGGTCCCGTCGCTCGGGCGGATCAGGCCCACGAGCATGCGGATGAGGGTGCTCTTGCCCGACCCGTTCGGGCCGACGAGACCGATCACCCCGCCGGCGGGCAGCTCGAGATCGAGGCTGTCGACCGCGACCAGCGAGCCGAACCGTCGGGTCAGGCCCGACGTGCGGATGACTGCCATGGGAGGCCTTTCGAGAGAGGAGTGCACCAATGTGAGCGCTCGCTCACATTGCCAGCCGGATCGGCTCCGTGTCAAACCCGTGGCAAGGTGACCGCAGGCGGGCGGCAACGGAGCCCCCGCGCACCGCAGCGATCGAAGAAAGTCAGGCCTGAGCCACCATGAAGCCCCTGGGTACCCCGTACTCGACGTCGGCCACGCGCGTGATGCTCCTGGGTGCGGGTGAGCTCGGCAAGGAGGTCGTGATCGCGCTGCAGCGCCTCGGGGTCGAGACGATCGCGGTCGACCGGTACTCGCGTGCGCCGGGGCACCAGGTCGCCCACCATGCGCGCACGATCGACATGAGCGATCCCGCCGAGCTGCGCGCGCTGATCCTCGCGGAACGGCCCGACGTCGTCGTGCCCGAGATCGAGGCGATCGCGACGTCCGTGCTGGCCGAGCTCGAGGCCGAGGGCGCGGTGCGCGTGATCCCGACGGCCCGCGCGACCCTGCTGACGATGGACCGCGAGGGCATCCGCCGGCTCGCGGCCGAGACGCTCGGGCTGCCCACGAGCCCGTACCGGTTCTGCGACTCGCTCGACGAGCTCGTCGCGGCGATCGACGGCGACGGCCTGACCTCGGGCGTCGGCGCGCCCGGGATCGGCTACCCGTGCATGGTCAAGCCGGTGATGAGCAGCTCCGGCAAGGGGCAGAGCCGGATCGACGACGCGGCCGGGGTGCGCACCGCGTGGGACCACGCGATGTCCGGCGGCCGGGTCGCCGGCGGGCGCGTGATCGTCGAGGCGTTCGTCGACTTCGACTACGAGATCACGCAGCTCACGGTCCGCGCGCGCGGGGCCGACGGCGAGGTCGGAACCTCCTTCTGCGAGCCCATCGGGCACCGCCAGGTCGCGGGCGACTACGTCGAGAGCTGGCAGCCGCACCCGATGCCGCCGGTCGCGCGCGAGCGCGCCCAGGAGATCGCCCGCGCGGTGACGGAGAACCTCGGGGGCGAGGGCGTGTTCGGGGTCGAGCTGTTCGTCTCGGGCGAGCAGGTCTGGTTCAACGAGGTCAGCCCCCGCCCGCACGACACCGGCATGGTCACCATGGTCACGCAGTGGCAGAACGAGTTCGAGCTGCACGCCCGGGCGATCCTCGGGCTGCCCGTGGACACCTCGCTGCACACCGCGGGCGCGAGCGCGGTGATCTACGGCGGGGTCGAGGCGTCGGGGATCGTGTTCGACGGCGTCGACGACGCCCTGCTCGTGCCCCGCAGCGAGATCCGGCTCTTCGGCAAGGGAGAGAGCTTCGCCAAGCGCCGCATGGGCGTCGTCCTCGTGCACGACGACGACGTCGACGTCGCCCGGGCGCAGGCCCAGCTCGCGGCCTCCCGGGTACGGCCGCGAGAGGCCTGACGCAGGGTCCTACGGAGAGCCCGTCTCACATAGTGGACTTCGATTCTTAGCAATCGAGACCAAGGTGTGACCAAATAGTTACTCGCGGGTAACAAATCGCTGCCAAACTTCCGACCACGGCGTTCGCGCCGACCCCCCGGAATCCGGGGCGGGCTGAGACATCCTGCGAGAGGACTCTTGTGAAGAACAGCACGCAACGCCTTGTCGGCGCGGTCGCGACGGCCGCGGTCGCCGCCCTGGCCCTGAGCGCCTGCGGCGCCGGTCGCACCGACGATCCCGCCGCGAGCGGGACTGCCGCCGCCGCCGGAGGGACGCTCCTGGTCGGCACGACCGACAAGGTCACCGCGATCGACCCGGCCGGCTCCTACGACAACGGGTCCTTCAACATCGAGACCCAGGTCTTCCCGTTCCTGATGAGCTTCAAGCCGGGCGGCGCCGACCTCGCGCCCGACGCGGCCGAGAGCTGCGAGTACACCGCCGACACGGTCTACACCTGCGTCCTTCGGGACGGGCTGACGTTCGCCAACGGGAACCCGATCAACGCCTCGACGGTCAAGTTCAGCTTCGACCGCCAGATCGCGATCGCGGACCCGAACGGGCCGTCGTCGCTGCTGGGGAACCTCGCCTCGGTCGACGCGGTCGACGCCAAGACCGTCGCGTTCACTCTCAAGGGCGCGAACGACCAGACGTTCCCGCAGATCCTCGCGTCCCCGGCCGGGCCGATCGTGGACGAGAAGTCGTTCCCGGCCGATGCGCTGCTCGCCGACGACGCGATCGTGACCGCCAAGGCGTTCGCCGGTCCGTACACGATCTCCTCGTACAAGAAGAACGAGCTCGTCGAGTTCGCCAAGAACGCCGACTACGCCGGGATCCAGGGCGCCGCCAAGAACGACGGCATCACGCTCAAGTACTACGCCGACTCGAACAACCTCAAGCTCGACATCGCCAGCGGTGAGATCGACGTCGCGACGCGCAGCCTCACGCCGACCGACATCGAGTCGCTCGGCACCACCAAGGGCGTCAACGTCGTGACCGGCCCCGGCGGTGAGATCCGGTACGTCGTGTTCAACCTCAACACCCAGCCCGGTGGCACCCCGGAGCAGAAGCTCGCGGTGCGCAAGGCGTTCGCGTTCTCGATCGACCGCCAGGAGATTGCGACGGCCGTCTACAAGGACACCTACACGCCCCTGTACTCCTACGTCCCGTCCGGCCTGCCGGGTGCGGCGACGCCGTTCAAGGACCTCTACGGCACCAAGCCCGACGTCGCTGCGGCCACCAAGGTCCTCGCCGACGCCGGGGTCACCACGCCGGTCGAGCTCAACCTGCAGTACAACCCGGACCACTACGGCACGAGCTCCGACGCGGAGTACAACGCCGTCAAGCGGCAGCTCGAGGCCACCAAGCTGTTCAAGGTCCAGCTCGAGTCGACCGAGTGGGTCACGTACGCCAAGGAGCGCACGGCCGACGCCTACCCCGCCTACCAGCTGGGCTGGTTCCCGGACTTCTCGGACGCCGACAACTACCTGACGCCGTTCTTCGACGTGGGCAACTTCCTCGGCAACCACTTCGAGAACCCCGAGATCAGCGCGCTGCTGGCCGCCGAGCGCACCGACGCCGACCCGACGACCCGGGCCGCGACGATCGAGAAGATCCAGACCGAGCTGGCGACGAACTACCTGCCGACCGTGCCGCTGCTCCAGGGCTCGCAGGTGGCCGTGGCCGCCGACGGCGTCAACGGAGTGAAGGACACGCTCAACGCGTCGTTCCAGTTCCGGTACTCGGTCCTCAGCAAGGGCTGACGCACCGCACCGCGTTGCGGGGGCCGCCGAGACCGGCGGCCCCCGCGCGTGGCTTCGTCCCGGGTACCTGACGGGTACCCGGGATCCGGCCCCCACGAACGGACCCCATGGCAGTCACCGTTGTTCCCCCCACCCCGCAGGCACCCGCCGAGCCCGACGCCGGCCCCCCACGGGCCCCGCGCGGCCCCCTGGTCCGGTCCCCGCTGGTCCGTTACCTGCTGGTGCGCCTCGCGCTGATCGTCCCGACCGTGTGGATCCTCGTCACGGTCGTCTTCTTCTTCATGCGGGTCATCGGCGACCCGATCACGGCCTCGCAGGGCGGCCGGCTCTCGGCCGCGCAGCTCGCGGAGCGCAAGGCCGCGGCCGGCTTCGACCGGCCGATCCTGCAGCAGTACGTCGAGTACCTCGGCGGCCTGCTGCGCGGCGACTTCGGCACCGCGCTGACCGATCACCGCAAGATCAGCGAGGTGCTGGTCACCAACGGCGCGGCCACCCTCGAGCTCACGATGTGGGCGCTGCTGGTCGCGTTCGCGGTCGGTGTCCCGCTCGGGCGGCTTGCGGCGCGCTACCGCGACCGGCTGCCCGACGTGTCGATCCGGATCTTCGCGGTGCTCGTCTACGCGGCGCCGGTGTTCTTCGTCGGCCTGCTGCTCAAGCTGCTGTTCTCCGCGACCCTCGGCTGGCTGCCGGCGTCGGGCCGGGCCTCGGCCTCGGTCGAGATCGCGTTGCAGAACGTGCAGCCGAAGACGAACATCATGATCGTCGACGCGATCCTCTACGGCGATCCCGGCTACATCGTCAACGTCCTGGAGCACGCGGTGCTGCCCGCGCTCGCCCTCGGCCTGCTCACCGCGGGGGTGTTCATCCGGCTCATCCGGATCAACCTGCTCGAGACGATGCGCACCGACTACGTCACCGCGGCCCGCGCCCGCGGCGTGTCCGAGCGGGTCGTGGTCCGCAAGCACGCGTTCCGCAACGCGCTCGTGCCGGTCGTCACCGTCATGGGCATGCAGATCGCGATGATGCTCGGCGGCGCGATCCTCACCGAGACGACGTTCGAGTGGCAGGGCCTGGGCTACGTGCTCTCGCGCTACCTGCTGGCGCGCGACTTCGTCGCCGTCCAGGGGGTCGTGACCGCGATCGCCGTCGTCGTGGCGATCTCGAGCTTCCTGATCGACGTCATCAACGCGTTGGTCGACCCGAGGGTGAGGTACTGATGAGTGCACTGGTCGTCACCGAGGCCGAGGGCGTCGCGTCCCTCCCGCCGACCCGTCGCCGCTCGCTGCCCGGGCTCGCGCTGCTGCGGTCCACGCACGGGCTGCAGCGCGGGATGCTCCTGACCGGGCTCGCGGTCATCGTGGTCTTCGTCGTCGTCGCGATCTTCGCGCCGCTGATCGCCCCGTACGGGTTCAACGCCGACCGGGGGGCCGACGGCGTCGTGTTCGGCACCCAGCAGGCGCCGTCGGCCGCGCACTGGTTCGGCACGACCGTCGGCGGCCAGGACGTGCTCTCGCGCGTCATCTTCGGGGCGCGGACCGCGCTCGTGGTCATCGTGCTGGCGGTGTCCATCTCGCTGGTCGTCGGCGTCCCGCTGGGCGTCGTGTCCGGGTACGTCGGCGGCAAGGTCGACCGGGCCCTCGTGCTCGTGACCGACGCGCTGTACGCGTTCCCGTCGCTGCTGCTCGCGATCGTCGTGTCGATCATGATCACGGGCGGCCGCTCGACCCCGATGGGGGGCATCTTCGCCGCGGCGCTGTCCATCACGGTGGTGTTCGTGCCGCAGTACTTCCGGGTCGTGCGCAACCAGACCGTCTCGGTGAAGAACGAGCCGTTCGTGGATGCAGCCCGGATCACGGGGGCCCGCCCGCGCCGGATCATCTTCCGGCACGTGCTGCCGAACGTCTCGCAGTCCATCCCGGTGCTCGCGACCCTGAACGCCTCGGAGGCGATCCTCACGCTGGCCGGGCTCGGCTTCCTCGGGTTCGGCATCGAGCCGTCGTCGGCCGCCGAGTGGGGCTACGACCTCAACAAGGCGCTCTCGGACGCGTCCAACGGCATCTGGTGGACCGGGGTGTACCCCGGCCTGGCCATCGTGCTCGTCGTCTCGGGCGTCACGCTGGTCGGCGAGAGCCTCAACGACATCCTCAACCCGATGCTCCGCACGCGCGGCGGCGGCACCACCACGGCCGACGAGGCGGAGCTCGCGCTCGACGAACCGCCGGCAACCGCAACGCAGGAGGAGGTCCGATGAGCGCCTCGACCGTCCCGACCCCGTCGTCCTCGACCCCGGTCGCCATCGAGCCCGTGCTGGCCATCGAGGGGCTCAGCGTGACGTTCGCGTCCGACGCCGGCCCCGTGCACGCGGTCCGCGACGTGAGCTTCACCGTCGCGCCCGGCGAGATCGTCGCGGTGGTGGGGGAGTCGGGCTCCGGCAAGTCCGTGAGCTCGCGCGCGCTGCTCGGGCTCCTGCCCGGCACCGCGAGCGTCGACGGCTCCGCTCGGCTCGACGGCGTCGAGCTGACCGGGCTGCGCGGCGAGGCGCTGCGCCGGGTGCGCGGGGACCGGATCGCGATGATCTTCCAGGAGCCCGCGACCTCGCTCGACCCCGTGCGCACCGTGGGCTGGCAGGTCGTGCAGTCGCTGCGCGTGCACCGCCGGATGTCCCGGCGGGCCGCGCACGCGCGCGCCGTCGAGCTGCTCGAGCTCGTCGGGATCCCCGACGCCGAGAGCCGGAGCCACTGCTACCCGCACCAGCTGTCCGGGGGCCAGAAGCAGCGCGTCATGATCGCCATCGCGATCGCGTGCGAGCCGGAGCTGATCATCGCCGACGAGCCGACCACGGCCCTGGACGTCACCGTCCAGGCCGCGATCCTCGAGCTGCTGCGCGACCTGCGCGACCGCCTCGGCACGGCGATCGTGCTGATCACGCACAACATGGGCGTCGTGGCCGACCTCGCCGACCGGGTCGTCGTGATGTACCGCGGCGAGATCGTCGAGCAGGCCCCCGTCGCGCAGCTCTTCGCGCAGCCCGCGCACCCGTACACC
Source organism: Pengzhenrongella phosphoraccumulans (assembly GCF_045689905.1). NCBI lineage: Bacteria > Bacillati > Actinomycetota > Actinomycetes > Micrococcales > Pengzhenrongella > Pengzhenrongella phosphoraccumulans. Next base: position 2,958,850 of record NZ_CP144210.1, read on the forward strand.
CGCCGGCTGCTGGCCGCCGTCCCGCACCTGGGCCAGGGCCGGTCGCAGATCGACGTCCGGACGGTGGAGCCGGACCCCGCGGTCGACCTGCCCCTGGTCGTACCCGCGCTGGCCGTCCGCGACCTGGTCGTGGAGTTCGCCGGCCGGCTCGGCAGCCCGCGCGTGCGCGCGGTCGACGGCGTCTCGTTCACGATCGCCCCGGGGCAGGTCCTGGGGCTGGTCGGTGAGTCCGGCTCCGGCAAGACGACGGTCGGGCGGACCACGGTGGGCCTCGTGCCCGCCGCGAGCGGCACCATCGAGGTGTTCGGCACCGACCTGCGCACCGCCTCGCCGGGCGTGCTGCGCGACCTGCGGAGGCGTTTCGGTTTCGTGTTCCAGGACCCCTCGGCCTCGCTCAACCCGCGCGCGAGCGTCGGGGCGGCGATCTCCGAGCCGTTGTCGGTGCACCGCGTGGGCTCGGACGCCTCCCGCCGGCGCAAGGTGGCCGAGCTGCTCGAGGCGGTCGAGCTGCCGGCGTCGTTCGCGCGGCGGTTCCCGCACGAGCTCTCGGGCGGGCAGCGCCAGCGCGTGAGCCTGGCCCGCGCCCTCGTGCTCGGCCCCGACCTGCTCATCGCCGACGAGCCGACGAGCGCGCTCGACGTCTCCGTCCAGGCGACCGTGCTCGCGCTGTTCCAGCAGCTCCAGCACGAGATGGGGTTCGCGTGCCTGTTCATCAGCCACGACCTCGCCGTCGTCGACCTGGTCGCGCACGACGTCGCGGTGATGCGGGCCGGTCGGCTCGTCGAGGTCGGCACGACCGCCGACGTGCTCAACGCGCCCCAGCACGCGTACACGCGTGCGCTGCTCGCGGCCGTCCCGGTCCCGGACCCGGCCGAGCAGCGCGATCGCCGTCTGGCCCGGTCCGGCCTCGAGGTGTCGACCGTCGCCTGAGGCGCCGCCGGTAGGATGCGTCATCTGCTCAAGTTGATGTCTCGGTTACCGATGTATCTGTTGGTTGCCGCGTCCGCGTCGACTGCACGAGCCTGATTCGCAAGGCCGCAGACGACGAAGGTGAGACGTTGAGTTCACGAGGCGTCGACCCGCCGGCCCCGATCCGCGTGATCCGCCTGCTCGGGATCGCTGCGTGGGTGATCATCGCGCTCGGCGCGCTGCTGACCTTCGTGCTTCCCGGCCCGGCCGACGGCGTCTTGATCCGGACCGTGGTGGCCATCACCCTGGCCGTCTTCTTCGTGGTGCTGTGCGCGCGGCTCGCGGTGGCGGCCGTGACGTTCCCGGGGCGTGGGCTCTCGCTGTGGTTCCTCATGGCGGGCGTGCTCCTGTGGGCGGCCGGGGCCGCGATGGTGAGCATGAGCCAGACCCAGACCGTCGTGACCTTCCCCGCGCCGGGGGAGGCCCTCTTCCTCGCCTCCTACCTGGGGATGGCGGGGTATCTGCTGCTCGACGTGCCGCGGCGCGGGATACCGACCGCGGCGATCTGGCTCGAGGCCGCGGTGGTGTGCGGCGCGGCGGTCTGCCTGGCGGGCTTTGCCGTCCTCACCCCGCTGGCCGACACCTCCCCGCGCGGCGGGCTGCAGCTGCTGCTGGCGATCCTCTACCCGTTGATCGACCTCATCCTGGCCACGCTCGTGCTGGCGCAGGCGACGCTGCGGATGCGCGGCTACTCGCGGCGCACCGCCGCACTCGCGCTCGGCTTCCTCGGGCTCGCCGTGGCCGACAGCACCTTCATCGCGACCCTGTCGAACGGGGACTACTCCTCGAGCCTCGTGCTCGACGCCGTCTGGGGCCTGAGCTTCATCGCCCTCGTCGGTGGCGCGATCTCGCGGCCGACGCCGGCGGTCGCGCGGCCGATCGAGCGGCAGAACATCGGCGCCCTGCCGGTCGCCGGAGCGCTCGCGGTGATCGTCCTGGTCCTGCACCCGGCGGGGCCGACCGGGGTCTACGTCATGGCCCCCGCCATCGTCACCCTGGCCTGCGCTGGTGCCCGCATGATGCTCGCCCTGCGTGAGGCCCAGGGGGCCGCCGAAGCGATGCGGCTGTCGCTCACCGACGAGCTGACCGGCCTGCCGAACCGGCGGGCCCTGCTCGCCGCTGCCGACGAGGCGCTGCGCGAGGGTGAGCCGCTGGGCTTCATGCTGCTCGACCTCGACGGGTTCAAGGACATCAACGACAGCCTCGGTCACGCCGTCGGCGACGAGGTGCTCAAGAGCCTGGCGAACCGGATGCGCACCGCGCTCGACAAGGAGATCCTGGTCGCGCGCCTCGGCGGAGACGAGTTCGCGCTCCTCGTGCCCGGGCAGGACGAGCTGCGCTTCTTCGAGATCGCGCAGCGCGTGCGGGCCGTTCTGCAGGCGCCGCTCCGGGTCGACTCGATCGACCTGTCGATCGATGCCTCCGTCGGCATCACGGTGCGCGAGGCCGCCGACACCTCGTCCACCGAGCTGCTGCGTCGCGCCGACATCGCGATGTACGAGGCGAAGCAGTCCCGCTCGGGCGTGCTGCACTTCGACACGTCCCAGGACGGGTTCTCGCGCCAGCGGCTGCGCCGCGGCGAGGATCTGCGGCAGGCGATCGCCGAGAACCAGCTCGTGGTCTGGTACCAGCCGCAGGTCGACGCCCGCACGCGGCAGGTCGTCGCCGTCGAGGCGCTCGTGCGCTGGCGCCACCCCACCGAGGGCCTGCTCTCGCCGATCGCGTTCCTGCCCGACGCCCGCCGGTCGGGCCTCATGCCCGCCGTGACGGAGGCCGTGCTGCGCAGCGTCCTGGTGGACGCCCGGCGTTGGGTGGACGCCGGGCTCTCGTTCCGGGTGGCCATGAACTGCGCCCCGCCCGAGCTGATCGGGGAGCAGTTCCTGCCCGTGCTGTTCGCGGCGCTTGACCGGTCGGGCCTGCCGGGTGACAGCTTGCTCATCGAGGTCACCGAGGACTCGTTCCTGTCCGAGCCCGAGCGTGCCCGCGAGGCGCTGTACGACCTGCGGGCGCACGACGTGCAGGTCTCCATCGACGACTACGGCACCGGCTTCTCGTCGCTCGCGTACCTGCGTGACCTCCCGGTCCAGGAGCTCAAGATGGACCGGTCCTTCGTCTCGACGGTGGTCACCGACGAACGCAGCCGGATGATCGTGCAGACCACGACCCACATGGCACATGCGCTCGGGTTGCGCCTGGTCGCCGAGGGGGTCGAGGACGCGGCGACGGCGACGGAGCTCATCCCGCTCGGCGTGGACGCGTTTCAGGGCTACCACCTCGCCCGGCCGATGCCGGCGGCGGAGGTCGAGGCGTGGGTGCGCGGGTGGTCGACCGGGAACAGCGTCCCCGGTCAGTCCACGTTCGGCGGAGTGCCCGCCGAGCCGCTGGCCCGCCTGCTACCGGAGCCCGACCAGCGCTGACCGCGCCGTCGACAGCTGGGGGGCGGCGCTCTGGAGCCGGAACGCGTCCAGGCTCGGCACGGCGACGCCGTCGAGCCCGATCCCCAGGGTGACGAGCCGGTACGAGTCGGGGAACTGGCGGCGCTGGTTCTCCAGCAACGGGGTGCAGTGGGCGTAGATCGGGGTGCTCGAGGCCGAGCCGAGGTACGGCGCCGGGGCCGTCCCGGGCAGCGGCCGGGTGAGGATCCCGACCGACCCGAGCAATCGCCGGACCCGTTCGTCCAGGATCGCGACGAACGAGGTCATCCGGTTGGCCCGGGCGACGGTGATCAGGCCGTGGTAGAGCGCGAGGGAGAGCCGCAGGCCGCTGGCCGCGCTGCCGCGGCGGACCCCGAGCGTGGCGATCTCCCAGGTCGACCCGAGATCGATCCCGACGGCGGCCGAGGCCCGGGTGCCGTCGACGCCCCACGGGTCCTGGCCGACGTCGACCAGGGTCTTGAGCCCTGCGCGACCGCCGGGGACGAGGAGCCGGACCGCGCCGAGGACCTCGCCGTGGTCGTCCGCGAGCACCAGGAAGACGGAGCTGTCCTCGTACGGCCCGTACTCCTCGTCGAGCTGCTGGCGCGTGTTGCCGAACCAGCGCAGGAACACCTCGGCCTCGCACTCCCGCGCGGACTCGAGCAGATCCCCCTGGGCGTCGAAGTGCATCCAGGTGTCGACGGACATCAGAACTCTTTGAAAACCACGTCGGTCGCGGCGAACCAGTCCCGGGTCAGGTCGACCACGGCCGCGGCGGAGAACGGTTTGCAGGCGTACACGTCGACGCTGAAGAACAACCGCGGGACGTCCCACGCGTAGAAGTGCGCCCCGGAGGTCTCCCAATGGATCCAGCCGGCCCAGCCGTACAGCGGGGACTGGTGGGTCACGGGCTCCATGAGCGCCACCATCTCGATAGTTTTCGACAGGGTGGACAGGTACGCCGTGATGGCGGCGGCATCGATGGGTGCGCTGCACAACCCCTCGACCACGAGCCGCTGTCGGCAGATCTCAGGAGCCAGATCTCGCACGATTTTCTCCAGTTGCTCAAGGCGGGACCACGCGCAGGTGGGCACCGGGGGATGCGACAAATCCTTCCATTGTTTCGGTGCTCTGGAATCCAAGGCACAAATCCCGACCCTGGGGTACCAAAAGGGATTAACCGGGCGCCTGCGTGGAAATTATCACCCGTTCAGCCGTCGAATTCTGCCGTGCTGATCCGGTGTGGATTCGTGCGCCCCGTTCCCGGTTCTCCGAGCTGACCCGGGCGGCGCCGGACGATGACATCTGTCATCTCGAAAAGGTGACACCAATTGGTGGATGACGAGCCTTGTACCCGGACGATCGTCGTCATGGACCTGTCTCGCGTCGCCTCGTGCCCCGCGCGAAAGGTCCTCAGCAATCAATCAGGTGGCACTCAGGGAGAGTTCAGGGTCGAGTCAGGGCTATCCCCGATGCCCTGGCCACCGGTCACCCGACATGCTCGTTGACGACACCACTTCGGCCTCGTGCCGATTCACCCCACCGAACCTGACAGGACGAGCATGACCATGCACAGCAGCGCACTCATCGACAGCGAGATCCGGTCGAGCAGCCAGCTCGTCGATCGCGTGATCGCCTCGGCGCGGGGGCTGGTCAAGACCTACGGCACCGGTGACACCGCGGTGCAGGCCCTGGCGGGCATCGACGTGGACTTCGTCCGCGGGGAGCTGACCGCGATCATGGGCCCGTCCGGGTCGGGCAAGTCGACCCTGATGCACTGCATGGCCGGCCTGGACACGGTCACCGCGGGCACCGTCGTGATCGACGGTGAGGACGTCGGGTCGATGAACCAGCGCCAGCTGACCAAGCTGCGCCGGACCCGGTTGGGGTTCATCTTCCAGGCGTTCAACCTGGTCCCGACCCTGACCGCGGCGGAGAACATCACGCTGCCGCTGGACATCGCGCGTCGCCCGGTCGACCGCACCCTGTTCGACGCGATCGTGGCCGCCGTCGGCCTGGAGAAGCGGCTGAACCACCGCCCGTCGGAGCTGTCCGGCGGGCAGCAGCAGCGGGTGGCGTGCGCCCGCGCCCTGGTCGCGCGGCCCGCGGTGATCTTCGCCGACGAGCCCACCGGGAACCTCGACTCGAAGTCCGCCACCGAGCTGCTCGGATTCTTGCGCCGCAGCGTGGACGACCTGGGCCAGTCCGTGGTGATGGTCACCCACGACCCGCGCGCCGCCGCCTACGCCCACCGGGTGCTGTTCCTCGCCGACGGCAAGCTGGTCGCCGAGCTCACCAACCCGACCCAGGCGTCTGTCCTGGAGGTCCTCGGGTCCCTCAGTGCCGTCGACGACGCAGTCGCCGCTGTTCCCGCCGCTGTTCCCGCCGTGGTCGGCGCCTGATGGGCCGCGTCGCGCTGCGGGGGATCCGCGAGCACCTGGTCCGGTTCATCCTGAGTGTCCTGGCCGTCACCCTCGGGGTGGCGTTCGTGGCCGGCACGTTCTCGCTGCGCACGATGATGAGCTCCACCTTCGACGGGATCGTGGAGTCGTCCATGCCCGCCGACGCCTACGTGCGCGGTGCCGAGCCCGCCGCCGGGCTGAGCACGACCGGCACCACCGGTCAGAACCGCAACACCATTCCGGCGTCCTTGGCGGGCACGCTCGCGCGGGTCGACGGCGTGGACAAGGCGTTCGCGGACATCTCCGGCCCGATCGTGCTGGTCGGCGCGGACGGCACAGCGGTCCAGTCCACCCGCGCACCGAGCTTTGCCTTGGCCCTGTACCCGGACGACACCACCGTCGCGATCGTGGCCGGCCGAGCGCCGGCCACGTCCGGCGAGATCGCCTTGGAGTCCGCGACCCTCCAGTCCTCCGGACTGTCCGTCGGGGACCGTACGACGGCCGTGGTGGCCGGCGTGATCCAGGACGTCCAGGTGGTCGGCGAGGTGTCCCTCGACGGCCCGATGGCCGGCGCCACCATCGTGTACCTGGATGTCGCGACCGCGACCGCCATGTATTCCCCGGACGGCATGGTGTCCACCATCAGCGTCTATGGCAACCCGGACGTCTCCGAGAGTGACCTCGTCGCCCAGGTGACCCCGATCCTGGCCGGCGACAGCGCCGCCGCTGCCGAAGCGCTCACCGGGGAGGCGATGCGCGCCGAGGCCCAGACCGATATCGACGGCCAGCTCGGCTTCGTGCAGACATTCATGCTCGTGTTCGCCGGGATCTCGCTGTTCGTGGGCGCGTTCATCATCTCCAACACGTTCTCGATGTCGGTGCGCCAGCGGATGCGGGAGTTCGCCCTGCTGCGCGCCGTGGGGGCGTCCCCCACCCAGGTGTTCGCCTCGATCCTGATCCAGGCCGCCGTGGTGGGCCTGGCAGGGTCTGCCCTGGGCATCGCCGCCGGCCTCGGCCTGGTCTCGTTGCTGCGCGTCGGGTTCGAGAAGATGGGCATGGACCTGTCCGGGTCCATCCCGCTGGACGCGTCCACCGTGGTCATCTCGCTGCTCATCGGCACCATCGTGAGCGTCGTCGCCGCGGCCCTGCCCGCCCGTCGCGCCGCTCTGACCGCCCCGGTCGAGGCCATGCGCGACGCCACCGGGACCGAGAAGTCCCTGCGCAACCGCACCATCGCCGGCTCGCTCCTCGCCGTCGCCGGCGTCGTCGGCGTGGTCGTCGCGCTCGTCGCCCCGGACACCAACGGGTCGACGATGCTCGGCCTCGGCGCCGGCGGTCTGGTGATCGGGGTGCTCCTGCTGGCCCCGATCCTCGCCCGGTACACCCTGGGTGTCCTGGCTGCCGTCTTCGTGGCGGGCGTCAAACCGTTGGGCCGCCTGGCCCGCGGCAACGTGATCCGCCACCCGAGGCGCACTGCGAACACCGCCGGCGCGCTGATGATCGGCATGGCCCTGGTGGGTGCCGCGTCCGTCCTGGCCGCCTCCGCCACCGCCTCCACCCGATCCATCGTCGACGACGGCTGGACCTCGGACTTCTCCATCCAGTCCGCCACCGGTGCCGTGCCGATCGGCGCGGTCGCGGACGTCCGCGCGCTCGACTCGGTCGGCGCCGTCGACGTGCTCAGCTACGGGCCGACCATGGTGGCCGGCCCGGGCGAGACCGCCTCGCCGCAGGACGCGATGCTCGTCGTCGGCCTGCCTGCCGACGCGTTCGGGCGCAGCATCAAGATCGACACGGTCAGCGGGTCGCTCGACACCCTCGCGGACGGCCAGGTCGCCGTGCAGAAGGACACCTCGACCGAACGCGGCTGGCTGCTCGGCGACGAGGTGACGTTCACCTCCCCGGCGGGGACCACCTCGGCCCGGATCGGCGCGATCGTCGACACGGCGATCATCGGCACCGGGATCATCGCGTCGGACGAGCTCCTGGCCGCGGTCGTCGAGCCCGCCCAGACCACGGTCGAGGACCTGCTCATCACTGCCGCACCCGGCACGGACCCGGTCGCGCTGCGCGCCGACCTCGTCGCCGCCGCCTCGCCGTACGTCGTGCTCTCGGTGCTGGACGCCGAGGAGTTCGCCGCGCAGCTCGCCGACCAGGTCAACCAGATCCTGGTGATCTTGTACGCGCTGCTCGGGCTGTCGATCGTGATCGCGGTCCTCGGCATCGTCAACACGTTGGCGCTGAGCGTCATCGAACGGACCCGGGAGATCGGGCTCATGCGCGCCGTCGGCCTGGGCCGGCTGCAGCTCGCCGGGATCATCACCATCGAGAGTGTCCTGACCGCGGTGTTCGGCACCGTCGTGGGCGTCGTGGTCGGGGTGAGCGTGGCGGCCGCGATGCCGACCGTGTTCACCGGGATCGGCCTGACCACGCTCGCGATCCCGTGGGCCCAGCTCGCCGGGATGGTGGCCATGGCCGCCGTCGTCGGGGTCCTGGCCGCGCTGTGGCCCGCGTCCCGGGCCGCCCGCCTGCCCGTGCTCGACGCCGTCGCGTCCGACTGATGCGCGCCCGGGTCGTTCTCGAGCTCGCCGCGGGTGTGGTGGCCGTCGCCGGCGGGGCGCTGCTGGTCGCGGCCCCCGACGGGTCGCTGCTCGCGCTCGACGCGGCGATGCTCGGGGGCAGCCCGTTCGGCGACTGGCGGCTGCCGGGGATCCTGGTGGCCGACCTCCTCGGCGGCGGACTCCTCGCGGCCGGGATGTGGGACCGCACCAGCGCGCGGCGGTCGCGCTCACCGTTGGCGCCTGCCAGCTCCGCGAAGTGAGTCGCCGGGTGGGCGCCGTGGCGTGGGCCGCGGGCGGCTCGGCCCGGGGGCGCGCAATCGTCAGACCACGGGTCCGGGCGGGACTACCGTGAGCGCCGTGAGCACCGTGCCGGTCGTCGAGGGCGGCCTGCCGGACGTCGGCGGCGGGCTGGTCGTCACCGACGCGCGGAGTCGGGCCGGCAGCTGGGTGCGAGGGCGACTCTGGGTCGCATTCAGCGCCGCGTGGCTCGTGGGACTGGCGTACCCGTTCGCCGAGGCCTGGGCCGCTCCGGCGAGCACCGCTCGCGTCGCATCGTTGGGGGCGGTCGTCGTCTTCGGCGCGGTGTACCTCTGGGCGCTCGGGGCCGCCCATGGGTGGGGCGGGCACCTTCCGCCCCGGCTTGCGTGGCGGTTCCTGACGGCGGAGCTCGCCCTCGTCGGTGTGATGACGCTGGCTGCACACGGGGCGGGGCTGGCCGGGCTGGTGTTCGTCGCGGTCACGGGGGTCTTCGTCCTGACGACCCGGCCCGCGCTCGCGCTGGTCGCAGTGGTCGCCGTCGTCGGTGAGGTTGTGCCCGTGCTCGTCCCGGGGTGGCACTCGCTCAACGGGCTCGCCGTGCAGTGCGCTCTGGCCGGGATGGCCATCTACGGGTACCGGCAGCTGGTCGCCCGCAACCGTGAGCTGGTCCGGGCCCGCCAGGAGCTCGCGGACGTGGCGGTGGCGCGCGAACGCGAACGCATGGCCCGGGACGTGCACGACATCCTGGGGCACTCGCTCACCGTGATCACCGTGAAGTCCGAGCTCGCCGGCAAGCTCCTGGCGGCGGGGGCGTTCGACCGCGCCACGGCCGAGATCGCCGACGTCGAGTCGCTCGCGCGCGCCGCGCTGGCTGACGTGCGCGCGACCGTCTCCGGGCTGCGCCAGGTCGGGCTCGCGAGCGAGCTGGCGTCGGCCCGTTCGGCGCTGCGCGCCGCCGGGATCGTCCCGACCCTGCCGAGCGCCACGGCCGAGGTCCCCGAACAGCTGCGCGAGCTGTTCGCGTGGACGGTGCGGGAGGGCACGACCAACGTGATCCGGCACTCCGGGGCCGGACGCTGCGAGATCACGCTGACCGCCCAGTCGGCCAGCGTGCGCGACGACGGGCGCGGTCCCGGCTGGAACGACGACCCCCTGGTCGGCAACGGGCTGATCGGGCTGCGCGAGCGGGCGGCCGCTCGCGGGGCACAGGTCGCCGTCGGCCCCGTGCCCGGCGGGGGCTACGAGCTGACCGTGTGCGTGGGGGAGCCCTCGTGACCCGGGTCATCCGGCTGCTGCTCGCCGACGACCAGGCCCTGGTGCGCGGGGCGCTCACCGCGCTGCTCGAGCTCGAGCCGGACCTCGAGGTCGTCGTCCAGGTGGGCCGCGGGGACGAGGTCGTCGCGGCCGCCGTCGCGCACCACCCGGACGTCGCACTGATCGACGTGGAGATGCCGGGGCTGGACGGGATCACCGCGACGCGTGACCTGCGGCGCGCGGTGCCGTCGTGCCGCGTGCTCGTCGTGACGACCTTCGGGCGGCCCGGCTACCTGCGCCGTGCGATGGAGGCGGGGGCCTCCGGCTTCCTCGTCAAGGACACCCCGGCCGCTGAGCTCGCCGATGCCGTCCGTCGGATCGCCGCGGGGTTGCGCGTCGTCGACCCCGCTCTGGCGGTCGAGTCGCTCATGGTCGGCGACAGCCCGCTCACCGAGCGCGAGCAGGACGTGCTGGTCGCCGCGGCCGACGGCGGCACCGTGTCCGACATCGCCCGGGACACGTGCCTCGGCGAGGGCACGGTGCGCAACTACCTGTCCGCGGCCATGGGGAAGACCGGCGCCCGCAATCGCGCGGACGCGGTCCGCATCGCCCAGCGCAACGGGTGGCTCCTCGGCGGGGGCGGCTGACCAGCCGCTACTGAGCCGCGACGAGCACCGCGGCGCGCGCGTCCCCGGTCGCGCCGAGGTGGGTCGGCAGGCTCATGGTGGCGAGCATGCGCACCATGCCGTCGCCGATGTGGTTCGCGACGACGATCTCGATGTGGTGCTCCTTCAGGAACCGGACCACACGGGCGTGGTGCGAGCCCGGGGTGCCCTCGTCGTGCAGCGTGCTCCACGAGACCTCGAACTCGCGCCAGGCCTTGATCTCTCCCTCGATGACATCGGCCACGGCGATCCGGTCAGCCTTCCCCCAGCGGGGGTCGACCTGGCCGTCGGTCGTCACTGGTACGCACAGGATCATGGTGGGGAAGAGCCTCTCGTCGTGGCTCCGACAGCGCGAATCGCGTCGGGGCGCCATGGCACGCCTCCAGTGTCCGCCCGTTCTCGCGTCCGGCGGTTCCCCGCCGCAGCCCGGTTAGGCTTGCCCCGTGGGAATCGCCGGAGGGATGCTCGGCGCCGCAGGTGTCAGACGGCTCACCCGGCAGGTTCTCGGCAAGCTTCCCAGCACGCAGGTGGGCATGCGCGCGACGGACGCCGGGCTGGACGAGGCCGTCGTCCAGGGCGCGCTCGAGCTCGCGCTCCGCCTCGGTGAGGCGATGCTGGCGCTGGGCGCGTCGGCCGCCGACGTCACCTCGGCCATCCACCGCACGGCCCGCGCGTTCGGGCTGCTCGGGTGCCAGGCCGACGTCACCTTCACCTCGATCACCATCTCGTACGACCGCGGGCCCGGGACGTTCCCGATCACGCTCATGCGGGTCGCCCGCATCGGGGGGCTCGACTACGGCCGGCTCGGACGGGTCATGCAGGTCAGCCGGGACATCGGTGCCGAGCGGATCCCCATCGACGAGGCCCTCGGCCGGCTCAAGTCGCTGCACGCCACGCTCGACGACATCGTCTCGGCGCCGCACCCGTACGGCCGCTGGGTCGTCACCGTCGTCCTCGCGGTGCTCGCCGCCGCGGTCGCCATCCTGCTTGGCGGGGGGCTCGGTGTCGCTGTCTTGGCCGGGGCGACGACGGCGCTCGTCGACCGGGTGATCTGGGCCCTCGACCGGTGGGGGCTGCCGCCGTTCTTCCTGCAGGGCATCGGTGCCGCGATCGCGACGCTCGTCGCGGTCGCGCTGTACGCCATCGTCCCGCACCTGTCGGTCGATCTGCTCGCCTTCCCGCCGTCGCTCGTCGTCGCCTCGGGCATCGTCGTGCTGCTGGCCGGGACCTCGCTCGTCGGCGCGGCCGAGGACGCAATCAGCGGCTTCCCCGTGACGGCCGGCGGGCGGACGTTCGAGGTGGTCGTGCTCACCCTCGGGATCGTCGTCGGCGTCGGTGGCGTGCTCGACGTCGCGCGGCGTGCCGGGGTCGAGCTCGTTATGAGCGTCGCCCCGGTCAACTCGACCTCGTTCGCCATGCAGGTCGGTGCGTCGGCCGTGATCGCGGGGGCCTGGAGCATCGCGTCCTACGCCCGGCCGCGCGCGGCGGGCATCGCGGCGCTCGCCGGCGGGCTGGCCTGGGCGGTCTACTACGTGGTGCGCGAGGTCGGCGTCGGACCGGCCGTGGCGAGCGCGACCGCGGCGCTCGTGATCGGCTTCCTGGCCGAGTGGATCGGCCCACGCCTGCACGTGCCGCCGATCGTGATCTCCGTCAGTGGCATCGTGCCGCTGCTGCCCGGCATGGCCATCTACCGCGCGCTGTTCCAGCTCGTCAACGAACCCACGTCGGCCCTCGGGCCCGGTGCGGTGGACATGCTCGGCGCCGCGATGATCGGCCTCGGTCTCGCCGCCGGGGTGACCCTCGGCGAGTTCCTCGCCGCTCCGCTGCGTCGCGGCACCCGGCAGCGCGCCCACGTCCCGGGGGTGTTCCTGCGGCGCGCGCACCGGCCGCACCGCGCGGCGACCGCCGCCGAGGCAGATGTTCGTGCGACGACCGCCGCCGAGGCCGGCGCTGTGGCTGCGGTCGTGGTGGCCGAGGCCGCTGCCGGGCTCGACGTGCGCGCCCGGGAGGCGTCGGCCGGGCAGGTCGCCGTGCCGGGATTGTCCGACGGTGACCTGACCAGGGCGGCGTCGTCGTGAACCCGCGGGCGCACCTCACCGAGCGGTTCGCCGACCTCACGCGAGCAGGCCTGGCACCCGAGGCTGGCACGCTGGAGAAACCCGGTCGAGCGGACCCGACTCAGGACGGGGCAGGCTCTTCTTCCACCGGGACGGTGCCGTCCCACGCCCGCGGGCTGTGGTCCGGGCGGGCGCGCTCGTAGTCGCTGGCGAGCAGCGGCGAGGAGATGATCAGGTCGGCCGTGGCAACGTTGCAGGCCATCGGCACGTTCCAGACCGTGGCGATGCGCAGCAACGCCTTCACGTCGGGGTCGTGCGGCTGCGGCTCCAGCGGGTCCCAGAAGAAGATCAGCATGTCGATAGTGCCCTCGGCGATCCGGGCACCGATCTGCTGGTCACCGCCGATCGGCCCCGACAGGAAGCGCGTGACCGGCAGCCCGAGCTCGTACTCGATCATCGTGCCGGTGGTGCCGGTCGCGTACAGCTCGTGGTCGCTCAGGGTGCCGCGGTTGAACTCGGCCCAGCGCAGCAGCTCGACCTTCTTGTTGTCGTGGGCCACGAGGGCGATGTGTCGACGGGTGGTGATCATGGGGACCCTCCGTAGGCGGCAGCTACCTCCCCATTGAATCAACTCGCGGTGCAATCGACCCGTAGCGAAACGGGTCAGGCGGTGGGGGTGTGGTCGCGCCAGGAGTGCGCCGGGGAGAAGCCCAGCAGCGCACGCGCGGCGTCGATCGCGAGCAGGGTCTCGAACCCGGTGACCTCGCGGGTCAGCGGGACGCCGGGGAAGACCTCGGCGAGCAGGTCCGCCGACGGGCGGTCCATGATCGTGTCGGCCGCGGCGATGATGACGTTGTGCGAGCCGGTCACGTCGGCCTCGAGCGCGAGCCGGAACGCCGTCGCGGCGTCGCGCACGTCGATATAGCCCCACAGGTTCCAGCGGCGCAGGGTCGCATCGTGCTGGAACGACGGGACCTGGGCGTAGTCCTCGACCCGGAAGATGTTCGACAGCCGCAGCCCGACGAAGGGGATACCTGACCACGCGGAGATGTGCTCGGCCAGCTGCTCGCTGATGACCTTCGACAGCGCATAGGTCGACGTCGGCAGCGGGAAGTGGGCCTCGTCGACGGGCGCGTACCGCGGCGGGACGTCGAACGGCAGCCCGAGCGTCGTCTCGCTCGAGGCCCACACGACGCGCTGGAGAACGAGCCGCTGCGCCGCCAGGAACACGTTCGAGTTCATGGTCGCGTTCTGCGTGAAGGTCTCGGGCGCGGTCGCGCGGCCGGGTGCGGGGATGTTCGCGACGTGCACGACGGCGTCCGCCCCCGCCAGCACCTCGATCGCCTGCCCGTAGTCGGTGAGGTCCGCGCGGACCATCTCGACGCCGAGCGTGCCGTCGCCCCCGGCGGGCCCGACGAGGTCGGACGCGGTGACGTCGTACCCGTGTGCGAGCAGGTCGGCCACGATGGCCCGCCCCGCCTTACCAAAAGCCCCGGTCACGGCAACGGTCGTCACGATTCCCCCAAGCAGGTTCGAGACCATCGCCAAGAACGCAGGACGCCCGGCGTCGACGCCGGTGGCCCGCTTCCCAAGGGATGGTGGAGCGGGAGTCGGTCCCCGCCTGGCCCGACGGTACCCGCCGCCGCCCTCCACCAGCGACGCCGTCCCGAAGGCGGAGGGGGAGCGGGGCCGGGCGATCGGTGGCTCAGCGGGTCAGGACCGTGAAGCCTCCCGCCCGGACCTGGACCGAGATCGTGGCCCCGGTCGCGTGCAGCGTCCGGCGCAGCACCCCGGAGGCGTCGTACGACCGCACGACGACGTCGCCGTCGCCGGGCAGCGCGATCGTGGCCGTCTCGGTCCGCATCCCGGCGTTCTGCACCAGCGCGGTGCCGCCGTCGGGCCCGTCGAGCACGAGGTGCGACACGCGCGGCTTGAGCAGCAGCGAGTCGACGTGCGCGGGGGTGGTCGCCCTGCCCCGCACCGACACGCTCAACGCAGTGGCGCCGGCCGGGAGCTCGTGCTCCAGGCTCACGGGCGTCAGGGCGCCGGGCGCCTCGGTGACGCCCTGGGCGCCGCCGTCGCCGGAATCCACGCGACCGAGCGCGAGCCGACCGGTCGACCAGTCGAGCCGGGCCGCGCCGCGCGTGTCGGCGAGATCGACGACTGCCTGGACGGTCCGCGGCTGGTCGGACGCGGTCAGCGTCCAGTCGGCGCGGGTGCTGGTGGCGAGCTCGAGGTAGCTCCCACCGCTCCAGAGCGACTCCCCGGTCCACGCCGACGCGGCCGGGGCGACGATCGCGCCGGTCAGCGTCGCGGCCTCGGCCTCGACCACCTGGACGCCGTCGAGGTCGACCAGCGAGGTCGCGGCCTGAGCCGTCGCGGCGGCGTCCGGGTGGGCATCGAGCGCGAGCATCGACAGCAGCCCGTGGATCGTGGACTCGGCGCCGGAGTTCTGGTTCACGACGCCGTCGGCATTGAGCCCGTCGAAGGTGCGCCCGGTGGCCGGGTCGTACATCGGCGCATCGGCGCGGTTGGCCCCGAAGTACCAGGACGCGGCGATCCCCGCGAGCTGCGACAGCCCGGGGCGGTCGGTCACGTCGGACACCGCGAGCAGCGACTGCACGCGCGAGTCGACGCCGTAGGCGATCTGCGTCGTGTCCGACGGCGACGGCATCCACCCGTTGATCGGGCCGGTCGCGGTGAGCAGGTACGGCGTGAAGGCGGCGGTGTCCTCGACCGCCGCACGCAGCAGGTCCGGCCGGTCGACGGCGGCGGACGCGCGCGCCAGGGCGGCGGGCATCTGGGCGCCCCAGGCGTGCCACATCGACTGCGAGTGGGTCCACGGCAGGATCGCGCCGTACGGCCAGGTGGTCGAGTCGCCGCTGGACATCGCGGCGATCCCCTCGGCGTATCGCGCGACGGCGGTGCCGGCACGTGCCGTGAGCTCCGAGGCCGGGGCGGCTTCGACGAACGCGGACAGCCCGAGCACGGCCTCCGCGGTGGCGTCCGCGCCGTCCACGATCAGCCAGCCGGGCACCCGGGCGCCGTCGGCGACGTCCCAGGTCCCGTACTGGCTCAGCGACTGGCGCTCGAGCGCGCCCAGGGCGAGGTCGAGCCGGTCGCCGAGGAACGCGGCGAACTCCGGGTCGTCGTCGGCGAAGGCGGCGTAGCCCTCACCGAGCGCCCAGACGGAGCGCGCCAGCCAGTAGGACTCCGCGGAGCTGCTCGGGCTGGGCAGCTCGACCGGGGTGGGGTTGAGGTTGATCGAACCGTCCGGCTGCATCCACAGCGCCACGTTGCCGGCGTCGGCCCCGGTGGCGGACTGCATGTAGGTCACGGCGCGCAGCAGCTGGTAGGCCGCGTCGCGGCTGTGCGAGTCGCCGTCGAGCTGCCAGTGGCGCAGGTAGACCACGGCCGCGCGGGCCAGGTCGTCGGTGTTGTAGGCGCCCTGGGCCCAGGTGTCGGTCGCCACGTCGTGGGGTCCGCCCCCGACGCGCTCGTACACCCCGCCGTCGCGGCGGTCGGCGTAGGTCCACAGCACGCCGAGGTCCGGCTGCTGCTGGAGCTGGTAGGTCGTGTGGTCGGCCAGCGTCGGCGGGGTGACGGTGTCACCGAGGAAGTCCAGGTGGGCCAGGTTGGTCAGCTGCTCGGCCGCTGGCGCCGGTGGAACGGGTGGCGGGGGAGAAGCGTTCGCGGACGTGGCGAGCGAGGCGCTCACCGCCACGGCGAGCCCGAGGGCGGTGAGGGTGCGGAGGGTCGTGCCTGTCGGTGCGGTCATCGTTGACCTTCTGGTGGGCGTGCGCGACGTGGGACCCGCCAGGCGTGGCGGATCCTCACCTGTCCGGAACGAAAAGGTGCGGGGGAACTGCGGGGATGTGTCGGGGGCGGGTGGGGTGGCCGAGCGGTCAGGGCGCGTAGGCGACGGCGACCGTTCCGGTGGCCGAGATCTCGAACGGCCCGTCCGAGTCGGGGATGAACGCGGACTCACCGGGCTGCAGCACGAGCCGCTCGGTGCCTCGGCTCAACGTGCAGTGCCCGGCGCAGCAGACGGCGATCCGGGCGCCCGCCGCGGGCGGAGCGAGGTTCACCTTGGTGCCGAAATCGCCGGGCGTGGGGGGCAGGTACGCCCACAGCGCGAAGTCCTGGATCGGTGGCGCGTAGACCGATGCGCCGCCGGTCGCCGTCGGCTCCAGGCGCTCGGGGCCACCGGGCGCGAAGACCACCAGCCGCAGCAGCTCCGGGATGTCGACGTGCTTCGCCGTCAGGCCCGCGCGCAGCACGTTGTCCGACGTCGCCATGAGCTCCAGGCCGAGGCCCCCGATGTAGGAGTGGACCATGCCCGCGCCGATGTAGACGGACTCGCCGGGCTCCACCTTCACGTAGTGCAAGAACAGGGCCGCCACGATCCCGACGTCCTGCGGGAAGTTCTCGGCCAGCTCGCCCACGAAGCGGTACTCCGGCCGATCCTCCCGGCGCGCCCGAGCGCTCGTCACGACGGCGTGGATCAGGTCCTGCTGCGCCGGACGCGCCATCGTGAGGAGCTCGGTCAAGGAGGACTTCAGCGCGCCTTCCGGGGTGATGGCGGCGTCGTCGGCCCTGCCCAGCCGGGCGAGGATCGGCGCGAGCTCGGGGACCTGAAGTTCCCCGAGCAGCACCCGGATGGCGTCCGTCGACCGGAACCCGCACATCATCTCGAACGGGGTCAGCGCGTAGAGCATCTCGGGCTTGTGGGCACGATCGCGGTAGTTGCGCCTCGGGTCGCCAAGGGGGATCCCGGCGGCGTCCTCGCGCTCGTAGCCCTCTTCCGCCTGCTCGCGGGTCGGGTGGACCTGGAGCGAGAGCGGCTGGCCGGCGGCGAGGAACTTCAGCATGAACGGGAGGTGACCCTCGGCCGTGGTGGCGGTCCGGGCGCCGAGCACCGTGTCCGGCGCCCCGTCGACGAAGACGTCGAGCCCGACCTCCCGGCCGTCGACCTCGATCGACGACGGCAGTGCCTCGTGCGCGCCCATCCAGATCTCGGCGACCGGTCGGCCGTCCGGGCGCTGGTGCAGCAGGGCGGGCAGCAGGTCGACAGATCCCCAGGCGTAACGCAGCCACGGGTTCGTGAGCAGGTACACGGTCGGTTCTCCTTCGTGAGCACGAATCGGGCTGAGGGGTCTCAGGGCAGGACTACACCTGGCGGTCCAGGCGCGCCACGCCGATCTTGCTGTCGGCCATGCCGTAGAACACGTACCGCACGCCGTCGATCTCCTCGATCGCGGTCGGGAAGACGACGTTCGGCACGATCCCGGCGGTCTCGTCGGCCGTCTCCGGCGCCAGGATGGGCTCGCTCGTGCGTGCCAGCACCTTCGACGGGTCGTCGGCGTCGAGGATCATCGCGCCGGCGGCGTAGTTGACGCCCGCCTGCTGGTCGACGCCCTTGACGAGCATGCCGCGCACGCCGTGATGGATGAGGAGCCAGCCCTCCGGGACCCGGATGGGGGCCGGCCCGGGGCCGATCTTGAGCTCCTCGAACGCGAATTCGGGCATGGCGACGAGCGTGCTGGAGTGCTGGTTGACGAGGTTGCCGAGGTCGGCCAGGACGTCCGCCACCGGGACGTACGAGATCCAGATCCCGGGCCGGTCGTCGGTGACGCCGGCCGGGAGGTGGACGCCCTCACCGTCGCGGACCCAGCCGAGGTCCCACATGGGGCGGTGCAGCATCGCGAACGAGGGGACGCCGTCGGGCCCGGGCACGGGCTCCGGGAAGAACACGACGTCCTTGTTCGGGAACAGGTTGAGGTCGAGGTCGAGCTCGCTCTGGTAGACGAAGTGCAGCGGCCCGAGCCGGCGCCACTCGCGCAGGTTCTCGGACACCGCCAGCGCGGGCCGCGGCCCGAGCGGGCCGTAGGCGACGTAGGACATGATGTGCAGCCCGAGCGCGGCGACGTAGGTCACCCGGGGGTCCTCGGTCCCGGCCGAGCTCGTGCCGCGCTCCCAGCCGGCGTCGGGCGCGAGGACGACGCCCTCGCGCACGACCGAGACGGGCACCCCGTCGTCGAGCACGATCTTGGCGAGCCCGACCCGCGAGACGTTGCCGGCCGAGACGAGCCGCGGCAGGAGGTACAGCTCGCCGTCGGGCGTGTGCCCGGTCGCGGGGTTCAGCACTCCCTCGGCCTCGAGCTCGTTGCCGGGTTCGGGCGCCATGATCACGCCCAGGCGCGTCAAGGTGTACGGGACGAGGATGTCAGTGCGCATGGGATTCAGCCCTTTACTCCGGTGGAGGCGTCCGTGGCGGTGAAGTGCCGCTGGAACACGATGAACAGCACGACCGCCGGGACGGCGAGCACGGTGGATCCGGCGAGGATGGCGCCGAACGGGTTCTCATGGAACGCCGCGCCGGTCTGCGTGAAGTTGGCGACGGCGACCGCAAGGGGTTGCAGCTCCTGCTGCTTGGTGATGAGGAACGGCCAGAGGAACTCGTTCCACGGACCGATGAACGTCACGAGCGCGGCCGTGAGGATGGCGGGGCGGACGAGCGGGACGGCGATCGACCGCAGGATGCGGAACTCCCCGGCACCGTCGATCCGGGCGGCGTCGAACATCTCCCGCGGGACCTGCAGGAAGAACTGCCGGAAGATCAGCACCGCGACCGAGTTGATCGCGAACGGCAGGATCATGCCCAGGTACGAGTCGCCCAGCCCGAACCCGCGCACGAGCAGCACGTACAGCGGCACCATGAGGAGCTGGAACGGCACCGCCTGCAGCAGGATGACGACGGCGAACAGCAGGCCGCGTCCCCGAAAGCTCAGGGTCGCGAGCGCGTACCCGGCCAGGACGCCGAAGAACAGCGTGCAGAGCACGACGGCGCCCGTGAAGATCCCCGAGTTGAGCAGGGACCGGCCGAGGTTGATCGACGCGTTGATGTCGGTGAAGTTGCTGAGGGTGAGGTTCGACGGCCACGGGATGGCGCCGAGGATCGTCGGGTCCCGCTTCTCCTGCAGCGCGCCGACGATCATGTAGTAGAAGGGGAACAGGAAGCCGACCGCACCGATCGTGAGCAGCGTCATCGGCAGGATCCGGCGGATGAGCGCGGGTCGCGCTCCGGTCGGGCGCGGTTCGGTGCTGGTGGTGGTGCTGGCCATGATCAGTCCCTCTCCGTGAGCTTGCGGCTGGCGTAGGTGACCAGCAGCACGCCGATCACCAGGAGCACGCCGATCGCCGAGGCGACGTCCGGGTTCCCCTGCTGGATCCCCTGCTGGTACAGCAGGAAGACGGGCGTGGTCGAGGCGCCGTTCGGGCCGCCGCCACCGGTGAGCAGGTAGGGCTCGGTGAAGAGGTTCGCGCCGGTGATGATGGCGAGCAGGACGACCAGGGTGGTCGCGGGCCGCACGGCCGGGATCGTGACGGCGCGATAGGACTGCCAGCGGGTGGCGCCGTCCATGGCCGCCGCCTCGTTGAGCTCCTTGGGGACGTTCTGCAGCGCCGCGAGGAACAGCAGGATGAAGAACCCGAGCTGCTTCCACGTGACGTACAGGGCGATCGAGGGCATCGCCCACCCCTTGTTGACGAGCCACGCCGGGTCCGGGGCGAGCGGCCCGAGGACCTGGTTGACGATGCCGCCGGAGTTGAACATGAACATCCACACGGTCACCATCGCGACGCTCGCCGCGATGTACGGGACGTAGTAGGCCACGCGCAGGAACCCGCGCCAGTGGATCGCGCTGTTCAGTGCGGTGGCGAGCGCGAGCGAGAGCACGAGCGTGAGCGGCACGTTGATCACCAGGAACACGGCGACGTGCGCGAACGAGGCGCGGACGTCCGGGTCCGACAGGACCGTGACGTAGTTCTCGAGCCCGACGAACGGCTTCGGGACGTCCACGCCGGGAGCGGTGAAGTAGAAGTCGTGGAACGACATCCAGATCCCGAGCCCGAGCGGGTACACGAAGACCGCCGCGACGAACAGCGCGTAGGGGGCCGAGAGCAGCAGGCCCATGGGGTTCCGGCCGAGCGCGCGCTCCAGACGTGAGCGGCGCCGCCCGCCGGGCGCCCGGCCCGCAGCGACAGTGCGTTGCGGGCCCGGCGCCCGGACTTGCGTTCCGGCGGTCATGAGGTCGCCGGCCTACTTCTTCGCGACGAGCGCGTCGATGTCCGACGCCGCCTTCTTCAGCGAGGGCGCGATCTCGTCCTCACCGAAGATGACCGAGCTGGTCCAGGCGTCCCGGAAGGTCTGCCACACCTCGACCGAGTTCGAGACGTTCGGGACGTCGACGGTCCGGCTCGCCTGGTCGGCGAAGGTCGTGTAGTCCGGGTTGGCCGTGAAGTACTCGGGGTACGCGGTGGTGAGGTCGGCGCGCAGCGGCATCTGCCCGGTCGTCTCGAGCAGCGTGCCGTCCTGCTCCGTGCTCGTGGAGAACTTGAGGAACTCCCAGGCGGTGCCGGTGTTCTCGCAGGAGCTGTACATGGCGACGTTCTTCGAGTCCGCGAAGGTGTACGTCTCGTCCGTCGGGGTACCGGTCGACGTCGGGACCGGGACGACGCCCCAGTCGAGGTCGCCGTAGGACTCGACGGCCCACGGTCCCGCGCTCGCGATCGCGGTGATGCCGTCGGCGAACGCGTCACCGGTGTAGGGCTCGTTGCCGGCCAGCTTCTCGTCGTAGATGGTCCGCCAGAAGTCGGCGACCGCCGTGCCCTCCTTGCTGGAGAACGTCGAGGCGCCGTCCGCCACGAGGAGCGAGCCCGCCGACTCGGCCGCGTACAGCGGGTAGAAGTCGAACCAGGACTGGTAGAACTCCGACGCGGGGGACGGGTTGATCGCGTACTGCGCCGCACCGGAGCTCACGATGGTCCGCGCGGTGGCGAGGAACTCGTCGTACGTGGCCAGCGGCGGGTTCTCCGGGTCGATCCCGGCCTTCGCCATGATCGCCTTGTTGTAGAAGAACATCACCGGGTTGCTCTTCCACGGCATCTGGTAGTAGTCGCCGTCGGCGGACTTGTACTGCGACGCGGCCTCGCCGGTGCGGGCCTCGATGTACTCGGCCCCGTCCGGGAACGTGGACAGGTCCACGAGCCCGCCCTGCTTCTGGAACTGCGGCACGGCCACCGGGGCCGTGTTGTAGACCAGGCACGGGGTGTTGCCTGCGGTGATCGCGGCGCCGATGACCTCTTCGGACGAACGGCCGGCGGGGATCTCCTGGCCGGTGACCTGCTCGTCGGCGTGGTCGGCGTTCCAGGCCTTGACGGCCTGCTCGCCCCACGCGACCTCGTTGGGGTTGTTCGAGTACCAGATCTTGATCGGGCCGGTCGCTGCGGTGGCGTCACCGGCCTTCGGGGTGGCGGTTCCGCCGCCACAGGCGGCGAGCATGCCTGCCGCGGCGAGCGTGGCGGTCAGGACGAGGAATGGTCGCTTCATTGCGCACCTTCTTGAGAGGTCAAACGTGGAGATCGAACGCGCTGGCGGCCTCGGCGGCGAGCGGCGCGATGGTGCCGTCGGGTCAGCCGCCACCCCCCAGGCAGGGGGCCGTGGACTTGCGCAGGACGAGCTCGGCGGGGGGGAGCGTCCGCTCGGCGGGCTTGACGCCGGTCTGCACGAGCTGCAGGAGCACCTCGGCCGCGCTGCGGCCCCACAGGGAGGAGTCGGACCGGATCGTGGTGAGCGGCGGGTTGACGTGCGAGGCCAGCTCGGCGTCGTCGAACCCGATGATCGACAGGTCCTCGGGGATGCGCACCCCCGCCTGCCGGGCAGCCACCATGCCCGCGATCGCCATCGAGTCGTTCGCGTAGATGATCGCGGTGGGCTGCTGGTGCCGGGGGAGGGCGAGGAGCTCCCGGACGGCGCGTGCCCCGCTCGATGCGGAGAAGTCGGCCTCGAGGCACACGTGCGGTGCCAGGCCGTGGGCGTCGAGCGCGGCCCGCCACGCGAGGCGGCGCCGGGTGCTGTGCAGGTAGATCTCGGGGCCGCCGACGTAGGCGATGCGGTGGTGACCGAGCGCGACGAGATGGTCGACGGCGTCCCGGGTGCCCTGCTCGTCGTCGAGCGTGACGGCAGGGAACGCGGAGGCCTCATCGGTCTGGTTGAGCGTCACCGCCGGCAGACCGAGGCCCGCGAGGAACTCGAGCCGCGAGTCGTGGTGGCGCACGTCCGTGAGCACGACGCCGTCCACCCGGCCCTGGGTCTGCAGCTTGCGGTACGCGTCCTGCTCGGCGGCGGGGTCGGCCACGAAGCGGAGCAGCAGCGACTGGTCGGCGTCGGCCAGCGCGGACTCGACACCGGCGATGAAGGGGGCGAAGAACGCGTCCGACCCGAGCGTGCGGGAGGACCTGGCGAAGACCAGGCCGAGGGCGTACGCCCGCGAGGTCGACAGCGACCTTGCCTGATGGCTCGGGGTCCAGCCCAGCTCGGCGGCGGCGGCCAGCACCCGGTCGCGCGTCGTGGCGGCCACGTTGTGGCGCCCGTTCATCACGAACGAGACGGTCGCCTTGGACGTGCCGGCGAGAGTGGCCACGTCATTGATCGTGGGTCGCGGAGATTTCCGCGAAATGGGCTCGAGAATTTCTGGCATCGCCTATGTCCTTAGCGAGGTCGTCGGCGTTCGAGAAATGTCCCCGAGCGCCGTTGCTGACTTCAGTAGACGCCCCGAGGTTCCGTTCTGTCAAACCGGTTTAGTTGGGAAATTGGAACAACTCGCGGAGTAAGGTCCGAAGTGACCGAGGGGACGCCCGAGGTCGATCTGTCCCGCCTTGTCCTAGGTTCGGGACTCTCCCTGCGGCTCCGCGGCGCGGCTGTTCACCGGCGAACGACGCAGGCCCCGAGCGAAGGCAGACCGATGGAACAGCTCACCCTCGGAGTGGTCTCGCGGTTCCGGAAAGCGGACGAGCGGCGCCTGCCCATCCACCCCGCGCACCTGGACCGGATCGCCCCTGACCTGCGGGATCGGATCTATCTCGAGCGCGGTTACGGCGAGACGTTCGGCGTGCCCGACGAGCAGATCGCCCCTCGGGTCGCGGGTCTGCTGTCGCGTTCTGAGCTCATCGCCCGGTGCGACGTCGTCGTGCTGGCCAAGCCGTTGCTGGAGGACGTCGCCGAGCTGCACGAGGGCCAGACGCTGTGGGGCTGGCCCCACTGCGTGCAGGACGCGCCCCTCACCCAGCTCGCCATCGACAAACGGCTCAACCTGATCGCCTTCGAGGCCATGAACTACTGGACCGACGACGGCTCGTTCAACCTGCACGTGTTCCACAAGAACAACGAGATGGCGGGCTACTGCTCGGTGCTGCACGCCCTGTCGACCGTCGGGACGACGGGGGACTACGGGCGCCGGCTCCGCGCTGTCGTGATCGGGTTCGGAGCCACCGCGCGTGGAGCGGTCACGGCGCTGAACGCGCACGGCGTGCACGACGTCGACGTCCTCACTCATCGCGGGGTCACGGCGGTCGCTGCCCCGATCCACTCGGCGCGGATCGTGCACTTCGAGCGGGACGCGTCTCGGCCCGGACGCGCGATCGCGCTCACGGCCGCGGGCGCCGTGCCGGTGAGCGCGTTCCTCGCCGAGCACGACATCGTCGTCAACTGCGTGCTCCAGGACACCGATGCGCCGCTGGTCTTCCTCGACACGGCCGACCTGGGCGCGTTCGCCCCCGGCAGCCTGATCATCGACGTCTCGTGCGACGTGGCCATGGGCTTCAGCTGGGCGCAGCCGACGACGTTCGTGGAGCCGACTGTCGACCTCGGTCACCACGTGCACTACTACGCCGTGGACCACAGTCCGTCGTACCTGTGGGACTCGGCCACCTGGGAGATCAGCGAGGCGATCCTGCCGTTCCTGCGCCCCGTCCTGGCGGGACCCGCGGCATGGCAGGCCGACGAGACGATCCGGCGCGCGCTCGAGATCCAGGGCGGCAGGATCCACAACCCGCACATCCTGTCGTTCCAGCACCGCTCGCCCGAGTACCCGCACCTGCAGGTCCGGCCCGTGAGTGGTCTGGTCTAGCCGGGGTTGGTCCCCAGGTGGGCGAGCACGGCGTGGACGTGCTCGTGCACGCTCGGCGTGCTCAGGTCGAGCTCGGCGGAGATCTCCCGGTCCGTGCGGCCGGCAGTGATCAGCGCAAGCACCCGCCGCTCGTCTCTCGTCAGGGTCGTGCCGTGGGGAGCGCCGCGCTCGCGGACCAGACGAGCCCGCGCGCTCACGAGGTTCTCGGGGTCGATCACGGGACGGCCGGCAGCGACGGCTCGGATGCTCGCCACGAGGTCGAGGTTCCGGATGTCCTTGAGCAGGTAGCCCGCCGCACCGGCCAGGATGGTCGCGCGGACGGCGTCGTCGTCGTCGTACGACGTGAGCAGGAGCGCGCGGATCGCGGGCTCGAGCGACCGCACCCGACGGCAGACCTCGATGCCCGAGCCGTCGGGGAGCCGCGCGTCCAGGATCGCGACGTCCGGTCGCAGCGCGGGCATCCGTGCGACCGCCTCGGCCGCGGTGCCGGCCTCGCCGACGAGCACGAGATCGTCGGCCCGCTCGACGAGCTGGCGCAGACCCGTGCGCACGACCTCCTGGTCGTCCACGATGAAGACCCGCACGGGGCTCCTCGGGAGATTCATCTGACCGATGCTGGCGGGGCGCCCGCGAACGGCGACAGAGTCGAAGGTCACCACCGGACGGGCCCGGTGACCCTATGCTCCGAGAATGGAGCCCAGCACGCCCCAGCTCTTCCCGGTCACCGAGTCTGCTGCCACCGAGTCTGCTGCCACCGAGTCTGCTGCCACCGAGTCTGCTGCCACCGAGTCTGCTGCCACCGAGTCTGCTGCCGGACCCGGACCGCTGGCCGACGGGCGCCTGCGTCCCCTCATGGACGCCATCGTCTCGGTTTCCTCTGAGCTCGACATCGCCACCGTGCTCGAGCGGCTCGTCACGGCGGCGTGCGGGCTCACCGGCGCCCGCTACGGCGCGATGGGAGTCCTCGACGGGGAGGGCGGTGCCATTTCCGGCGCGCTGCGCGAGTTCGTCAGCGTCGGTGTCGACCCGCCGACCGAACGGGCGATCGGCGCGCTGCCCAAGGGACGGGGCCTCCTCGGGCACCTCATCGACGTCCCCCGCGCGCTGCGGCTGCCGGACCTCACGGCGCACCCGGCCTTCGTCGGCTTCCCCGCGCACCATCCACCGATGCGGAGCTTTCTCGGGCTGCCGGTGCGCGCATCGAGCGGTGTCTACGCCAACCTCTACCTCACGGACAAGCTCGGACCGGACGGCGAGGTCGTGGACTTCACGCGGGCGGACGAGGAGATCGTCATGGCCGTGGCGACCGCGGCGGGGGTGGCGATCGACCACGCGCGCACCTATCGCCTCGCCCGCCAGCACGAGCGGTGGCTCGAAGCAGCCGCGGCGTGCACGTCCGCGCTCACCGGGGACCTCCCGCTCGCGCAGGCGGCCGAGGAGGTCCTCAGCCGGGTGCGCGACGCCGCCGGAGCGGTGGGTGGTGGGCTCAACACGCACGCGGCCGACCTGCCCGACGGCGCGGGTGCCGCCCTGCGCGGGACGCGCCCCGTCATGTTCCCGGTGGCCGACGGCGCCGAGGCGTCGGTGACCGGTGGCGCGTGGCTCCTCGCGATCCCGTTGCGCAGCGGGGACCGTTGGGTCGGGGGGCTGCTGCTCGGCTGGCCGCGGGACACCGGGCAGACGAGCCCGCCCGTCGAGCTGGCGATGGTGGCGGGCTTCGCCGACAAGATCGCCCTCGCGCTCGACGTCGAGGCGGCGCAGGCCGACCGCGCACGGCTGGCGGTCCTGGAGGAGCGCGAGCGGATCGCCCGGGACCTGCACGACATGGTCATCCAGCGCCTGTTCGCGATCGGACTGTCCGTGCAGGCCACGGCGCAGGACGCGGTGAGCGACGACGTCGCCCATCGGCTCGACAGCGCCGTCGACGAGCTCGACGAGACGATCAAGGACATCCGCGCCACGATCTTCCGGCTCGGCGCGCGTCCGAGCTCGGACGGATTCGGGTTTCGGCACCAGATCGACGGCGAGGTGGTGCACGCCCGCGCGCACCTGGGCTTCCTGCCCCGGCTGCGGACCGACGGCGTGACGGCGGTCGTCCCGCGCGACATCGGGGAGGACGCCGTCGCCGTGGTCCGGGAGGCGTTGGCCAACACGGCGCGGCACGCGCGGGCGCGGTCCGCGATCGTGCGGGTGAGCGTCGGCGAGGAGCTCGTCCTCGAGATCCAGGACGACGGCATCGGTCTGCCCGACGGCGCGACCCGGCGCAGCGGTCTGGCCAACCTCGAGGCGCGGGCCACGCGCCTGGGTGGTTCGTTGCGGCTCGATCCCGCCCCGCTCGGGGGGACCGTGCTGACCTGGCGGGTACCGCTCGGAGTCGGGGAACCGGCAGCCCCAGCCGAGTGACGCGTCAGCTGCACCACCCTGTGCGGGATCTTCGTCTGGGACGTTTGTCCCTGTTCGCACCCCCGGGGGTGGGCAGTTTACTGGGCACATGATCGCAACCGCCGCAATGAAGCGCGGACGGGCGTCTCCGCGTGTCGTGACCGGAGCGCCCCCGCCGCAGCGCGTGCGTACTCGCGCCCGCAAGGTGGTCGTCGCGCTCCTGGACGGCGGTGCCGACGACGCCCGGGTGGTCGATGCCGCCCTCGCCGCCTGCGTGGCTCGCGGGCGCGGGCTTCGCCTGGTGCACCTGTACGGATCGGTGGACGAGGCGCCCACCCCCTGGGTCGGCGCGGGCGCGAAGGAGTACGGGCACGGAGCGCTGGCCGTGGCGCACCTGGTCCCGGGGGTCGAGGCGAGCGTGCTCAGCCTCCCGTGGGGGCAGAGCGCCCAGCTGCGGCCCGAGCTGGCACACGCGGAGATCCTGGTGTCGTCGCGGGACGTGGCGCGCCAGGTCGTCGCGGCCAACCGGCCGCCGTCGGCCGCGGTCCTGCTGTGCCGGCTCGTGACCGTGGGGGGAGATGGAGACGCTGGGGGCGCCAGGGGCGCCAGGGGCGCCCGGGACGCTGGGGGCGCCCGGGACGCCGGTGCCGGCAGCGACGGGCTGCGGCTCGGCTACCGGCTCGCCCTGCAGCACGAGCTCGACCGGTCCGGCGCGCGCGACGACGGGGCGACCACGCCCGCCGAGCTCGACATGGCCTGGCGGGTCGGCGTCGCCTGCCCCGAGCTGTCGGCCGAGGCGGTCCGCGCGTGGCACACGTGCTCCGCCTGGCCCCCGCGCAGCGTGCGGTCGCCCAGCCGGTAGGTCGCCCAGCCGGTAGGTCGTCTAGCGGCTGGATCTAGCGGCTGGATCTAGCGGCGGGTTGGGCCGCCGGTGTGCCACCAGCCCCCGCGGCGGGCGTCGACCGCCAGGCCGGCCAGGCCCACGGCCACCGTGCCGAACACCGCCTGCAGCGCGCTCGGGCCGACGAACGGGATCTGCACGACGAGCTCGACGGCCAGCGTGCCGCTCGCGACCAGCACCGCCGCCGGGGCGAGCGGTGCCCGCCGCCACGCCAGCCACGCGGCCGCCGCCGACGGGACGGCGACCGTGGCGAACAGCCAGACGCCCGGCAGGGCCCAGCTCGACAGCCCGAGCGGCTCCAGGTCCGCGACCGGTGGGGTGGAGGTGCCGGTGAGCAACTGCGCCGCCCCGGCGACGCCGCCCAGCGCGACGAGCGCCTCGGCGCCGACGAGGATCGCCCGGTGGGGATAGGGGCGATCGGTCGGACCCGGTCGGGACGCGGTGCGGATCTCCTGCAGGGCGGGGGAGCTGAGCATGCTCGAGCCTAGGACGGGCAGGGAGCGTCCGCGAGCCGCTCGCGCGGTGGCGTTGCACCTGAGAGCGTGGTGCTGAGAACTGCCCTCAAGGAGGTAAGCCATGAAGATCCTGGTTGCTGCTGCCAGCAAGCACGGCGGCACCGCGGAGATCGCCGAGGCCATCGCCCGCCACCTGACCGAGGCGGGGCACCAGGTCGAGGTCCGGGAACCCGAGCAGGTACGCGCGCTCGACGGGGTCGAGGCCGTGGTCCTGGGGAGCGCGGTCTACGCGGGGCACTGGCTCAAGGAGGCGCGCGAGTTCTCCACGCGGCTCGGGCCTGACCTGGCGACGCGTCCCGTCTGGCTGTTCTCGTCCGGACCCATCGGAGACCCGCCGTCGCCCGCGGAGGAGTCGGTCGACGTCGCGGCGGCGCTCGCGGCGACGGGCGCGAAGGACCACCGCACGTTCGCCGGCCGGATCGACAAGGAGCGGCTCTCGTTCGGCGAGCGTGCGATCGTGCGTGCCCTGCATGCCGCGGTCGGGGACTTCCGGGACTGGGACGCGATCGCCGACTGGACCCGGAGCATCGAGACGAAGCTCTGGACGACCGATACGCGCTGATGTGCGGGCCGACTGAACTGGCCTCTGACCTGGCATCTGATCTCGCCGTCTGACCTCTATGACCCCGCCGAGCGGCCGCGCCGATCGGCGTGTTCCACCTCGCGCGCAGGATGCATCGCGCTGAGCGGAGGGTGGGGGACGTTCGTCCCGGTTACCCGCTGCTCCGGAGGAGTTTTCTGGAAGAGGCGAAGGGGCCGGTGATCTGGCATGTTCCAAGTACGCATCCACGGGCGGGGCGGACAGGGTGTGGTCACTGCTGCCGAACTGCTCTCGGTGGCCGCATTCCGCGCAGGCAAGCACGCGCAGGCGTTCCCGAGCTTCGGCTCGGAGCGCACGGGTGCTCCGGTCGTGTCCTTCTGTCGGATCGCCGACACCCCCATCCGATCGCACGAGCCGGTCGCGTCACCGGACGCGCTGATCATCCAGGACGTCTCCCTGCTCGGGCAGGTGGACGTGCTCGACGGTCTGGCTCCCGGCGGGTACCTGCTGCTCAACACCCTGCGCACACCGCAGGAGCTGGGCCTGGGGTCCGCAGCGGCGGCCCTGCCCCCTGGCCACCTCGTGACCGTCCACGCCTCCGAGCTCGCGATGGAGCACGTCGGTCGGCCCGTCCCGAACGTGCCGCTCCTGGGCGCGTTCGCCGCCCTGACCGGGTTGATCTCGCTGGAGAGCGTGATCGTGGCCCTGGAAGAACGTTTCGCCGGACCGCTCGCCCGGTCCAACTCGGCGGCCGCCGAGGCCGCATATGAGCTCGTCATCAAGGAGGCGGCGCATGCTGCAGCAGGTTGAGGGTTCGAAGGCCGTCGCGGTCGCCATCGCCGCATGCCGGCCCCAGGTGATCTGCGCCTACCCGATCTCTCCCCAGACGCACATCGTCGAAGAGCTCAGCCGCATGGTGAAGACCGGTGAGCTCACCGGGTGCGAGTACGTCAACGTGGAGTCGGAGTTCGCCGCGATGTCCGGGGTCATCGGCGCCAGCGCGGTCGGCGCGCGGGCGTACACCGCGACCGCGAGCCAGGGCCTGCTCTACATGGTCGAGGCGGTCTTCAACGCGTCGGGCATGGGGCTGCCGATCGTGATGACCGTGGCCAACCGCGCGATCGGCGCGCCCATCAACATCTGGAACGACCACGGCGACTCGATGTCGCAGCGCGACTCGGGCTGGATCCAGCTGTTCGCGACCAGCAACCAGGAGGCCGCGGACCTGCACGTCCAGGCGTTCAAGATCGCCGAGGAGCTCTCGGTGCCGGTGATGGTCTGCATGGACGGCTTCGTCCTGACCCACGCCACCGAGCGGGTCGACGTGATCGAGCAGGAGGCGGTGGACGCGTTCCTGCCGCCCTACTCACCCCGTCAGGTCCTCGACCCGGACGACCCGGTGTCGATCGGCTCGATGGTCGGGCCCGAGGCGTTCACCGAGGTCCGCTATCTCGCGCACATGCGCCAGCTCGAGGCGCTCGAGGTCATCCCGCGGGTCGCGGCCGAGTTCGCGGCGCAGTTCGGCCGGGACTCCGGCGGGCTCGTCCGGCCGTACCGGACCGAGGGTGCCGAGACGATCGTCGTGGCGCTGGGTTCGGTGTTCGGCACGCTGCAGGACGTGATCGACGGCGAGCGCGCCCAGGGCGTGAGCGTCGGGCTGCTGGGCGTGACGAGCTTCCGGCCGTTCCCGTACGAGGCGGTGCACGCCGCGCTCGCGGGTGCGAGCCGCGTCGTCGTGATCGAACGGGCGCTGGCCGTCGGAGCCGGCGGGATCGTGGCCGGCGACGTCCGGATCGCGCTCACGGGTACGGGGATCGGCCAGCGGACCGTGATCGCGGGCCTGGGCGGTCGCCCCATCACCACGACATCGCTGCGCGAGATGCTCCGCCGCGCGGTGCGCGACGAGCTGCCGGCCCTGACGTTCCTCGACCTCGACACGACAGTCGTCGAACGCGAGCTGAAACGGCTCCACCCCGCCGTCGGCGCTCCCACCATCGACGCCCTCGCCGACGTCGTGCCCCAGATCTAAGGAAGGTGCGGACATGAGCGCCACTCCCGTGAAGTTCTACCAGGTCGGCAGTTTCGCGGTCGGCAACCGTCTGCTCGATCCCGAGCTGCGCAGCGCGCAGTCCGAGGAGGGTCGCGCCAACTCGCTGACCTCCGGTCACCGCGCCTGTCAGGGCTGCGGCGAGGCCCTCGGTGCGCGGTACGTCCTCGACGCCGCGATGCGCGCGTCGAACGGGCGCATGGTCACGGTCAACGCCACCGGGTGCCTGGAGGTCTTCTCGACCCCCTATCCCGAGACGTCCTGGCGGGTCGCGTGGCTGCACTCGCTGTTCGGCAACGCCCCGGCGGTCGCGACCGGCGTCGCGGCCGGGCTGCGTGCGACGGGTCGCGACGACGTGCGCGTCGTCGCGCAGGGCGGTGACGGCGCGACCGTCGACATCGGCTTCGCGTGCCTGTCGGGGATGTTCGAGCGCAACGACGACGTGCTCTACATCTGCTACGACAACGGCGGCTACATGAACACCGGCGTGCAGCGCTCCGGCGCCACCCCGCCGGCCGCCCGCACGTCGACCACGCAAGCCGTCGGCCTTCACCCGGGCAACGTGTTCGGCCAGGGCAAGGACGTGCCCCGCATCGCGATGGCGCACGAGATCCCGTACGTGGCCACGGCCACGGTCGCGGACCTGCGCGACCTCGAGGCGAAGGTCGAGAAGGCGATGGGCATGCACGGCGCCCGCTACCTGCACGTGCTGGTCCCGTGCCCGCTGGGCTGGGGCTCGCAGTCGAAGGACACCGTCAAGATCGCGCGGCTCGCCACCGAGAGCGGGCACTTCCCGGTGTTCGAGGCCGAGCGCGGCGAGGTGACCAGCGTGCGCAAGATCCGGCACCAGGTCCCGGTCGAGGAGTACCTCAAGCTGCAGGGCCGGTACAAGCACCTGTTCTCGCCCACCCGGGCCGACGACGTGATCGACCGCCTCCAGGCGCTGGCGGACCGCAACATCGCCCGGTACGGGCTCGTGGAGGAGGTGCTCTGATGGAAAAGCCGTTCGCCATCACGCTCGACGTCGGTTCGAGCCTGGCCAACCACACCGGCGCCTGGCGCGTCGAGCGTCCCGTCTACGTGGACCTCACGCCGCCGTGCGCGCACGCGTGCCCGGCCATGGAGGACCCGCAGAAATGGCTGTATGCGGCCGAGGACGGCTCGTACGAGACGGCCTGGCGCACGCTCGTGGAGGCCAACCCGTTCCCGGCCATCATGGGTCGCGTCTGCTACCACCCGTGCGAGACGGCCTGCAACCGGAGCTTCCTCGACGAGGCGGTCGGCATCAACGCCGTCGAGCGCTTCCTCGGTGATCACGCCATCGAGATGGGCTGGTCGCTGCCCGTGCCGTCGACGTCGACCGGCCGGCGCGTCCTTGTCGTGGGCGCCGGGCCGACCGGGCTCTCCGCCGCGTACCAGCTGCGCCGCCTCGGTCACGAGGTCGTCGTGCGGGACGCGTCGCCGCAGGCCGGCGGCATGATGCGGTACGGCATCCCGGCCTACCGGCTGCCGCGTGGCGTGCTCGACGCGGAGATCGACCGGATCGTCGCCACGGGCATCACGCTCGAGCTCGGCACCCGGGTCGAGGACATGGCCGCGGCTCTCGCCGAGGGGTTCGACGCCGTCTTCGTCGCGGTGGGCGCGCAGATCGGCAAGCGGGCGTACGTGCCGGCGGCCGAGGCCGCGCGGATCGTCGACGCCGTCTCTCTGCTGCACGACGTCGCGCAGGGTGAGCCGCCGATGCTCGGCCGCAAGGTGGTCGTCTACGGCGGCGGGAACACCGCTGTCGACGCCGCCCGCACGGCCAAGCGCCTCGGGGCGAGCGAGTCGATCATCGTCTACCGCCGCACGCGGGACCGGATGCCGGCGCACGACTCCGAGATGGCCGAGGCGATCGAGGAGGGCGTCGTCGTGAAGTGGCTGTCGACGGTCGCCCACGCGGACGCCGGGCACCTGCGCGTCGAGCGCATGGAGCTCGACGAGACGGGCTTCCCGCAGCCGACCGGCGAGTTCGAGGATCTCGAGGCGGACTCCCTGGTGCTCGCGCTCGGCCAGGAGACCGACCTGTCCCTGCTCGACGGCGTCTCGGACCTCACGGTCACGAACGGTTCCGTCGAGGTCGACTCGTCCTTCATGACCGGGCACCCCGGGATCTTCGCCGGGGGCGATGCCGTGCCCGCCCAGCGGACGGTGACGGTCGGCGTCGGGCATGGTGCCAAGGCCGCCCACGCGATCGATGCCTGGTTGCGCAAGACCGCGGCGGCCGAGCCGGAGGAGCCGGCGCTCGCCGAGTTCTCCTCGCTCAACACCTGGTACTACTCCGACGCCCCGCACGCCGTTCGCCCGCGGCTCGAGGCGGCGCGGCGCACCACCGGCTTCGAGGAGGTCGTCCAGGGGCTCGACTCCGAGACGGCCGCCTACGAGGCCCGACGCTGCATGTCGTGCGGCAACTGCTTCGAGTGCGACAACTGCTACGGGGTGTGCCCGGACAACGCCGTGATCAAGCTCGGGACAGGGAAGGGCTTCGAGGTCGACTACGACTACTGCAAGGGCTGTGGGATCTGCGCGGCCGAGTGCCCGTCGGGGTCGATCCTCATGGTGCCTGAGTCGAGGTAGTCGCCCGGGAGCGCGGCCGCGGGAAGGGGAAGGCCTCGGTCGCGCGCTCCACCAGGGCAGCGACCGGCATCGGGCGGGCCAGGAGGAAGCCCTGGATCGTGTCGCAGCCGGCCTGGACGACGACGTCGTTCTCTTCCTCGGTCTCGACCCCCTCGACCGTCACCCGCATGTCGAGCTGGTGGGCGAGGTCGACGAGCGCGTGCAGCAGCTTGCGGGTGCGGACCGAGGTCGTCACGTCGCGCAAGAACGACCGGTCGACCTTGACGATGTCGACCGGGAGACGCAGGAGGTAGCTGAGCGAGGAGTACCCGGTGCCGAAGTCGTCGAGCGCCACGTGCATGCCTGCGCCGCGGGCCTGCAGCAGGACGGAGACGGCGAGGTCGGGGTCCTCGAGCACGGCCGACTCGGTGAGCTCGAGCACGAGGGCATCCGGATCGAGACCGGTCTCGGCGAGGACCTCGAGGACGTGCTCGATGAAGTCGGTCTCCTGGAGCTGGCACGACGACACGTTGACGTTGACCCGCAACGGCAGGCCGGTCAGCTCCCGGATGCGCACGATCTCGCGTGCGGCGGTCGCGAGGACCCACCGGCCGATCGGCACGATGAGTCGCGTCTGCTCGGCGATCGGGATGAAGGCCGCCGGTGGGACCGGACCGTCCGGTGAGCGCCACCGGAGCAGCGCCTCGACCGCGACCCATGTGCCGCTCTGCGCGCTGACGATCGGCTGGAAGTGCAGCTCGAACTCGGCGCGCTCCAGCGCGTGCGACAGCTGGTCGATCATGGCCCCCCGCTCGGCGGCCGCCCGTGTGCGGCCCTCATCCAGCACCACGAGCTTGCCGTCTCCCTGCTGCTTGGCCTGGTGGACCATCGAGTCGGCGTGCCGCAGCAGCTCATGACCGCTCATCGTCCCGAGCGATCCCATCGCCACCCCGATGCTGGCACTGAGCGGGATCCCGTGCGGGTAAGGCGCGGTCGCCGCCACCTCGCGGCGCACGTCGACGACCAGGCCGGCCACGCCCGCACCGTGGAGCGCGCGGTCGCACAGGAGAGCGAACTCATCGCCGCCGAGGTGGAACGCGGCGGATCCCGCCAGACCGGACAGTCGTGAGCCGAGGTCACGGAGGAGGTCGTCGCCCCGCTGCTCCCCGACCCGCTCGTTGACGGCGCGGAAGCCGTCGAGCTCCAGCACCATGATGGTCGCCTCGGTGGACCGGGTACCCAGGGCGTCGAGGTCGCGTTCGAGGCTGAGCCGGTTCGGCAGGCCGGTCAGTCGGTCGTGGTAAGCCAGGTGCTCGAGCGCCGCGGCGTGCCGGGTGAGCTCCGTGATGTCGTGCGCGTTGACGATGATCCCCGCGATCGCCGGGTCGTCGAGGAGGTTGGTCAGCTGGACGGCGAAGTAGTGGTCGGGTTTCATCCCGGCCGCGTTCCCGACGTCAGGGGCCTGGTCGAGCTGCGCAGGGAGGTCGAACTGCACTGTCCGGCCCGGCTTGGCCATGCACTCGCGGAACGCCGCGGCGACGAGGGGGCGCACGCTCTGGTGCACGAATCCGCTGATGCTCGCCCCGATCGGCTCGAGCTGCGTGGCGCGCAGCAGCGTCTCGGCGGACGGGCTCGCGTAGGTGACCCGGTGGTCGCCGTCGAGCATCAGGGTCATGTCGGTGCTCTGCTGGACCAGGGCCCGGAAGCGTCGCTCGCTCTGCTCGACGGCGCCCTGCGCCAGCTCGCGCTCGGCCGCCTCGCGTGCGAGCAGGTCGTATGCCCGACCGAAGTCCCGGCGCACGCTCTGCCGAAGTGACCACCCCAGCGTCGCCCCGAGGGTCAGCGAGAGCAGGGCGAACCCGAGGATCAGGACCTGTAGGTCCCGCCCCGACCTGAGCTGGGCGGAGAGGTCCTCGAAGAAGGCGTTCTCATACACCGCGTACATGCCGTGCAAGGCGGTCTGAGCCACCGCGGCGTCCTGCTTGAGCTCCGGGAGCGCGTCCAGCACGGCGGCCCGCTCGGGCGTCGCGTCGACCGCGAGCAGACCGTCGAGCCGGGTGCTGAGGTCTTTCTGCGCCTCGACTGCCACGCGGATCTTCGGCTCGCTCGCCGTCGTGCGGACCTGCGCGTCGAGGATGCGTAGCTGCTGCCCAAGGAACGAGGCCTGCTCCTGAGTCGCACTGACCGTCGAGCCGCCGCCTTCCAGGCGGTCGACGGCGATCACCGTGAGGAGCGAGTCCCGCTGGCTGTCGGCGAGTACGCCCGTGACGTTCTGGGCGAGGCCGAAGTCGCCGACCGTGGATGCGAGAGACGAGTACTCCCACAGGACGAGGACGGGCGTCGCGCACACCACGAGGGTCAGGCTGATGCCGAGGAGTGCTTGGAGGGGTGACAGGTGCTGACGTCGGATCCACCCTGTGGTCCGGTTGCTCACGGGACCGAGAGAGTCTGCAGGCTCCAGATCCAGAGCGACTCGTCCTTCGCTTGAGGGTGGTCGTCGGTCAGGACGACCCGCGTCGGCCCGCCCTGATCGACCGGGATGAGCTTGCCGTCGGCTCGTGTGGCGAGGATCGCACCCTCGACGTCGGCGATCGACGTCGGCAGGTCGACCGCGTACTCGTTGAGGGCCACCGTGTGCAGCGTCGTGACGCTCTTCGGGATCCCGAGGAAGTCGAAGAAGTCGCGCAGCGGGACGCCCTCGAACGTGATGTCCTGATCGACGAACGGCTCGTGCAGCGTCGCGGACACGGTGCGGAGCGACTCGATCTGGGCGATGCTCAGCTGAACGGTTGTCCCGTCGGCATGCTCGATCGTGAGCGCGACGTCGGCCGCGACGGGGCGCGCGAGGTTCGCTACCGTGTCGATCGTCGCTTCGTGGACGACCGTGACCGGGCTCTGGTCGGAGGCGCCGCTGCAGCCCGCGAGCATGCCGACTGTGAGCATGCCGACGGCGCCGAGCGTGGCGGTGACGACGGCGAGGTGCCGACGATGACGTGGCATGAGGACCTTCCGGGGACTCGTTGGCTATCGGGAACAACATCGACAATTCGGGCGTCGTGTTGAGGATTTGCCAGCTTCGTGGCCTCGGCTCGCGCTTCGGCTCGCTCCGGTGCGCGCACTAGGCTCTCAGGCATGGTGTGGCTAGAGGTCATCGGCTGGCTGGGCAGCGCCCTCGTGGTCGCGTCCCTCGCCCAGGCCAGGGTCCTGCGGTTCCGCGTGCTCAACCTCGTCGGGGCCGTGCTCGCGACCGGGTACAACGCGGTGCTGGGCATCTGGCCGTTCGTGGCGATGAACGGCGCGATCGCCGTCATCGACGCGTACTGGTTGATCCGGCTGCAGCGCGAGCGCCACGACGAGGCGACCTACGAGGTGGTGGAGGTCGAACCGACCGACAGCTATCTCGCCCATGTGCTGCGGGTGAACCTTGAGGACATCCGCACGTTCCAGCCGAGCTTCGAGTGGGGTGCGACCCTGCCAGGCCGACTGGCGTTCCTGGTGCTGCGCGCCGACGAGACGGTCGGGGTCGTCGTCGTGCGGGATGCCGGGAACGGCATCGGTCAGGTGGAGCTGGACTACGTCACCCGGCGCTTCCGTGACTTCACGCCGGGCGAGTTCGTGTACCGGCGCAGCGGCGTGTTCGCGAAGGCCGGGTTCCGGCGGCTCGTGGCGCCGCCCGACATCGCCGACCCGCAGGACTACTACGCGCGGGTCGGGTTCCGGCCCGACGGCGGGACCTGGGTCCGTGACGTCGCGACCGCGGAGCCGACCGGGATCAGGTGACGCCGATCGGGTGACCGGTCGGGTGACCCGTCAGCGGAATCGGTCAGGTGACCCGGACGTCGACGGAGTGCCAGCCGGTGGCGCCGTCGGGCACGGGATCGGCGATCTCGGAGGTCTGGACGCCCTCGGTCGCGTCCGTGGCGCGGACGGTGAGGGTGTGCTCTCCCGGCGTCGCGTCCCAGGCGTAGGACCACTGGCGCCAGGTGTCGACCGACGCCTCGATCGCGAGCGTGGCGGGCGCCCAGTCGCCGTCGTCCACCCGGACCTCGACTGCCGTGATCCCGCGGTGCTGGGCCCAGGCCGTACCGCCGACGGCGACCCGGCCGGCGGCGACCGATGCGCCCGACCGCGGCACCTCGATCCGCGACGCGGTCTTGACGGGGCCCTCGGCCGACCAGCCGCGATCGGTCCAGTACGCGCGCCGGTCGGCGAAGCGCGTGACCTCGAGGTCGACGACCCACTTCGTGGCCGAGACGTAGCCGTACAGCCCGGGCACGACCATGCGGACCGGGAAGCCGTGGGCGATCGGCAGCGGCTCGCCGTTCATGCCGATCGCCAGCAGGGAGTCGCGATCGTCGGTGAGGGCGCCGAGCGGGGTGGACGCCGTGAAGCCGTCGGCGCTGGTCGACAGCACCATGTCGGCGCCCGCCGTCGGGCGGGCGCGGGCCAGGACGTCGCGCACCGGCAGGCCCAGCCACTTCGCGTTGCCGGCGAGGGTGCCGCCGATCTCGTTCGACACGCACGTGAGCGTGACCCACGACTCGACGAGCTGGGCGTCCAGCAACTCCTGGAAGGTCAGGACGACCTCCTCCTCGACCAGGCCGTGCACGCGCAACGACCACGT
The DNA here is from genome assembly GCF_045689905.1 of Pengzhenrongella phosphoraccumulans. Taxonomy (NCBI): domain Bacteria; kingdom Bacillati; phylum Actinomycetota; class Actinomycetes; order Micrococcales; genus Pengzhenrongella; species Pengzhenrongella phosphoraccumulans. The sequence goes on from NZ_CP144210.1 coordinate 2,997,004, forward strand.
CTCGACGTCGACCTGGGGGATCAGGAGGGCGGTGTCGATCCGGTAGAAGTCCTGGTTCGGGGTCACGAACGGCACCACCCCGGGGACCTCTAGCTCGACCCCGGCGGCGAGCGGCGGCGCGCTCCGGGTGGCGCGCGGCAGCCGGATGGCGGCGCGCGCTGCCTGGACCGTCCGCGTCGCCTGCCCCAGCAGCTGTCCGCCCGCTGCGGCGATAGCGGCCACCGCAGCGGTGAGGACTGCAGCGGTGAGGAACGAGCGCCGGTCGAGCCCGCTGGTGCGGCGCGCGGCTGCCGTGCCCGACGACGGCTCGGTCCCCTCGGGGATGCGGGCGAGGAGCTCCCGCAGCGCGTAGAGCCCGGCGACGGCGCCGACGATGCTCGGCAGGGGCGCGAACGTGCCGGCGCCCGGTCGCAGCGCTGCCGCGGCTGCGCCGGCCGCTGCGAGGAGCAGCACGAGCGTGGCGCCAAGCCACCACCTACGGCGGCCGAGGATCCCTGCGAGGGCCGCGAGGGCGGTGATCACCAGGCCCATGCCGATCAGCAGGACCGCCTTGTCCGCCGTGCCGAAGGTCGACACCGCGAAGTCCTTCAGCCAGGGCGGGGTCGCATCGATGAACGCGCCGCCGACGGCGACCAGAGGCGCGGAGTCGGGGGAGACCGCCACGGCCACCAGCTGCGCGACGCCGAGGGTGACGGCTGCCGCCAGGATCCCGGCGAGGGCGGCGAGCAGTGTCGGGCTCGGACTCGGTCCCCGGCGGATGCCCGCCGGGGGAGGGCCGGGCTCGCCGGCGCCGTCGGGTGCCGCCGGGATCCGAGATGCGGATGAGGTCATGCGGTCGAGTATCGGTCACGCCACGGACCAAAGTCCCATTTTGGGCCACGGCGGCCCAGTGATTCGGCACGTTGATCGGTGGGGCGCCGCCGGTCGGGGGACTGCGTGTCAGGACGGATTGCGTGTCAGGACGGATTGCGCGTCAGGACGGACGGCACGTCAGGACGGACGGCACGTCAGGTGTGACTGCACGCCAGGTGTGACTGCACGCCAGGAAGGACAGCGCGTCACGAGGGACCCGCACGTCAGAACGGCGGGGGTCCGAGGTCGACGGGCGGGCTCGCGCCGGGTCGAGGGTGTGGTGTCGGCGGGTCGTGCGGTGCGGCCGGGCTGCTCGGTCGGGTGTATCTGTGCCCGGTGGGCGCAGTCCAGTGCGTGTCGCCGGAGCCGGGGGTACGGGTGACCTTCCAGCCGGTGTGGGTCTTGAGCCGGTGGTGATGACGACACAGGGAGTGCAGGTTCTCGCACCGGGTCTGGGGTTCGCCACCGCCCCCGCCGCCCCCGTCGTCGCTCGAGCGGGTGTGGTCGTAGGGGTCGAGGTGGTCGAGGTCGCAGCGCCAGGCGCGGGTGCGGCACCCGGGGAAGGTGCAGGTGGCGTCGCGGGCGATCACGGTGCGGGTCAGGTCGGCGCCCGGGCGGTAGGTGCACGATCCGGCAGCGAGGGTGTTGCCCGTGGCGGGATCAGTGAAGAGGCGGCGCCAGGTGGCGTCGGCGGCGATCTCGCGCACGAGGTCAGCCGGGATCGGTCCGTACCCGGCGAGCTCGCCGGGGAGCTCGTCCAGGCCGAGCAGCGTCGTGGCCGCGGCGGTGACCTGCAGGTGGGGGCGGCGTCCGTGGGTGGTGGACAACGGGGTCCCGGTGGGCGTCAGGCCGGTGTCCAGGACGTTGCGGAACAGGTCGGTGAGGGCATCGGCGCGTCGCGCGTCGATACCGCGATCGTCTCCGGGTGCTCCGGGGGAGTCGGCGCAGCTCGTAGTGCCGGTGCCCGGGGTGGGGCGGGGTTCGGTCGTGGTGGCCAGGGCGGTCAGTGCCTCGTAGATGGTGGTGGCGTCGGCGGCGGGAAGGTACGCGGTGAGCCAGGCCATCGCATCGGCGGCCGGGGTCAGGCTGACGCGTCGGCGGGCAGCGGCGCGCGTGCGTCGCTCAGCCCCTGCCGCCGGGTTCATTGTGAGCTCCGCTCGGCGAAGGCGGGCTCGCAGCGCCGGTGGCGTCAGGTCGGGAGCCGCAGGCAGGACGGCGACCTGCAGCGCTCGGGCGTCGTCGATGCCCAGGTGGGCGGTGTCCTCGGTCAGCACCAGCGCCTTGCGGGTGTCGATGACCCCGGCGGTCAGGGCAGCACGGACCTCGGGCGCCAACTCCAGACCCTGCGCGAGCACCACCTTGCCCTCGGCGACGCTTCGGGTCATCGCCAGGCGAGCGGCGATCTCGTCGCCGGTGAACTCGATGGTCCGGCCGGTGGACCGGCGCCGGGCGAGCTCGGCGATCGCGTCGGCCTGGCGGGCCGCGACCCACGAACCGGTGCGTTCCCAGCCGGCAACCAGCTCGATCAGTGCCGCGTCGGACACCTGCGCGGGCTCCAGATCGTCGAGCAGAGCGACCAGGCGCAGACCGGGAGCCGCCGCGTCGAGGCTTCGCGCGATCCCGCTCGGAGCCCAGTCGCCCGCCCCCGAGGCGGGCGGGAGGCGCAAGCTTCTCTGCGCGGCCGGCCACGAGGCACCGGGATCCGCGGTCGCGGACGGCCGGACGAGAAGCTCCGCCACCATCGCAGCGAACACCACGTCCACGCTCGAGCCGACCCCCGCCAGGGCGACCGACCGGCTCGGGGGCTCCGGCTCCGCCACGGGCCCACGCGGCGGCGCGGGCGTGCCAGCCCCCGCCGCGTCGACCCCGCTCTCGAACATGTGTACTACGCTGTCTCGACCCTCCGACATCCGGTCCCGTCGATCCACACCCCCTGCATGCGGCAGGCCCCGCGGGTTGGAATCCCCCGCGGGGCCTGCCTACTTCTTCGGTCACCCGTGGGCAGCAGGTCCGAGGCAACGGACGTAGCGGCCCCAGCCGGCGATCACGTCAGCCGGCGTCGGACCAGGCCTGCGAGCCCGGCTCCTCCCGCGAACAACGCCACGGCGGCCAGACCTCGGCCGGCGCTGTTGACCCCGGCGTCGTCGGCCCCGGCGATGTCGATCGAGTACGCAGTGGCCCCGGCCGCCCCGTCGGGTGCGCCGTAGGCCATGCCCTCGGTCGCGGCCCGGTCGGCGCCCGCGGCGATGACGGCGTACTTCACGCCGTAGTCCGCGGCCGTCGCCTCACCCGACGTGACGAGCTTCGACGTGCCCTCGGTTGACAGCCGCTGAGCGCCATCGACCAGGCCTGGTGCGGAGGTGGCCGCTGTGCCGAGCCCGGCGGCGAGCAGTTCCGACCCATCCGCGGCGTCCCGGAGGCCGCGAGCGAGCGAGCCCGCCCCGATCGCGATCTTCCCGTTGCCCTCGGCGAGCGATCCCGCGCCCGTGGCGAGCTGACCCGTACCCGCGGCCAGCGCACCGGCGCCCGTGGCGAGCTGACCCGTTCCGTCGGTGAGCTTGCCCGCACCGGCGCGCAGTGCCACCGCACCCGAGCTCAGCTGGCCGAGCCCGGTCACGAGCGTCGTGCCGCCGGCTGCGATCTCGCCCGTCCCGGCCTGGACCGAGTGGATCCCGCCCCGCAGAGTGCCCTGCTTCTTGGTGTCGGTCGCGCCCCCGACCGCCCCTTGCACCTTGCCGACGGTGCTGGTGACGAGCAGGGTGATCCCGCCGTCGATCTGGTTGATGCCCTCGAGCAGCCCCAGAACGGGAGCCCCGTTGGCGTCCGTCGTCGGGCAGGACGGCGACGATGCCACGCTGATGCCGCACATCACCGCCTGGCTGCCTGCGGCCAGTGCCCCGAGCGATCCCTGCAGCCCGACGAGGCTCGCATTGATGGACGGCGACCCGGCCGTCGGGTTGGCCAGCGTGAACTGACTCGTGCGGAGCGAGGTGATCACCTTGACGAGCTCGGCCGCGACCAGCGGATCGGTGGCCGGGATGCCCGCCGCGGCGTCGCAGCTACCCCCGGCGCCGCCGGATCCGTTGGCGAGCTGGGTCAGCTTGTCCGCAGCGCAGGCGACCTGCGCCGAGGTGCCGTCGACCGCTGCAGCGAGGCCGCCGGCCCCGGTCGCGGCCTCGAGCAGCTTGGAGTGCAGCAGTGTCACGCCGGGCAGGAGCTGGGTGCTGATCGACGTGCGCATCTTGGCGATCCCCGCGTGCAGCGGGTCCGACTGCGCCGGCAGGGTGCCGATCGCGCCCGAGAGCTGGGTGAGGCCGGCATCGATGTCGGCGAGACCGCCGTCGACGAGCTTGAGCCCGCCGAGAAGTGCCGGGGCCTTGCTCCCGGCCGAGGCGAGTCCGTCCGCGAGCTGGGTGCTCCCGGCGGTCAGCTGCGTCGCGCCGACCTGTGCGGCCGTTGCGCCCGCCGCCAGCTGGGTCGCTCCGCTCTGGGCCGAGACCGCGCCCGCCGCCAGCTTGTCGGCGCCGGACTTGGCCAGCCCCGCGCCGGTGGCGAGCTGGTTCGCTCCGGGGACGGCGTCGTCCGTGAGCCCCGTGGACAGCTTGTCCGCCCCTGCTCGCAGCTGCACGAGCCCGTCGAGGAGCTGGGCGGCGCCGTCGCGCAGCTTGAGCAGGTTCGCGTCGATCTCGATGGCACCCGAGGTCAGCGAGACGCCGCTGGTGGCACCGGCCTGGTAGCTCGCCGAGCCGCCCTTGAAGGATGGGTACGTCAGCGGCGAGACGGGGAGCGACGTGATCGACGCCGACGGCACGACGGCGTCGGACACCTGCGCGGTGTAGCCGAACTCGATCGTGGGCGCACCGATCGGCGGGAAGAGCGTCATCTGGTACGTCATGCGCGTGCCGCCGTGCCCGTCGCCCGCGATGCCCGCCTCGCCCGAGGTCACGGACGTGAACGACGCCGGCAGGGTGGTGACGAGCTGCCCGATCATCGGGATCACGGTCTCGGCCTGGGTCGTGACCTGCTTGCCGGTGCCGTCGTCGTACGTGACGTCCTGCTGGCGGCCGGTGAGGTTGGTGATCTTGTAGTGGACATCGAGCGTGCCGGAGCGGCCGACGACCCGTTCCGGCGAGATGACCTTGCCGTTGAGCAGGTAGGTGACCTCGACCCCGAGCGGCAACTTCTTGTCGTAGTCGCTGACCGACCGCAGCCGGCGCTCGCCGTCGACGCTGACCGTGGTGACGAGGTCACCGTTCGACACGTCGAAGCGGCCGAAGCCGTCGAGGTTGCGCAGGTTCTTCGTCGACACCGGGTTGACGACCTTGGCCGTGCCGTGACCGGTCAGCGCGACCTGCTCGTACACCCGCGCCTCGCGGAGCTTGCCGCTGGCATCGAGCTTGGCCTGGACGGTCTCGGTGTTCGTGACCACGACGTCGCCCGAACCGGCGGCGTCGCCTCCGGCGGCCAGGGCAGGGGCGGCCATTGCGCCGAGCAGCAGCGGGACCAGGGCGATCGGGATGAGGGTGCGGCGCACGTCAGGCCTCCGTGGTGGGCTCGAGGGGGAGCTCGCGGTACAGCAGGGCCGCTTCCTCCTGGATGGACAGTGCGTGCGTGGGGACGGACGCGGGGACGACAGCGGTCGGCTCGGCGTGGGCGCCGCGTCCCGCCTCGGTCGCGCGGTCCCGCTCGATCCGCGGTGCGAGCAGCGCGGTGGCGAGGAATCCCGCCCCGGCGGCCAGGAGCACCGCGCTCGCAGACGTCGGCGACGTCGTGAGGAACGCCGTCGGGTCGGCCGCGTACACGGATTCGTAGGAGCCCGCCATCGCGGCGGCGCCGAGCAGGGTCGCCCAGAGCGGCAGCCGTCCACGGGTGAGCATCGCGAGCGCGAGGCAGCAGAGCAGCACGACGAACACGGCCGCCGCGCGGCCGTTGGTCGCGTCAGGGAGCACGGCCGCGCGCAGCAGGTAGCCGAGCCAGGCGGCGCCGAACCCGACGGCGAACGCCCCGAGCCGTGCGCCCGGGGACCGGTCGGGAACCAGCCCGAGCGCCCCGCCGATCCCCGCGCCGAGGAGCGTGATCGACTGGACCTCGAGGCCCAGGGTGTCGGACATCAGGACGAGCAGGGAAGCGAGGACCGCGAGGAAGATGCCTGCGGGCACGTGTTGTTTCATGACCACCTCGTTGTGGTGACAAGCGCGGATGCTGCGGGGTCGTCCGCGTCCCACGGGACGACGACGGGGTGTTTGTCCCGATTCGTCTGACCTTGCGTGAGGCGGCCTGGCGTTTTCTACCAGGGCCAAGACGCCTCGGACAGGCAGTACTAGGTACTTTGGTCCCGGTATCAGGTACATCGTTACCATTCCGTGATATTTGCCGGGTGGGAGGCCACCGCGAGGGCACTGCCCCGACCAGCGCTACGGTGCGGGGATGAGCACCGGCACTCCGACCCCGCGGTCCCGCGGGCCACGTCCCGCCGGCGAGGACACGCGCGCGGCGATCCTGGTCGCGGCCCAGGTCGAGTTCGCCGAGTCGGGGTTCGATGCGACGAGCGTGCGCGCGGTCGCTCGACGCGCAGGGGTCGACCCTGCGCTCGTGCGCCACTACTTCGGCAGCAAGAGCGACCTCTTCGTCGCGCTGAACGGGTTGCCGGAGCGCCCCGGACAGATCCTCGGTGCGCTCTTCGACGCCGGCACCGATGGCGTCGGTCGCCGCATGGTCGCCCTGTTCTTCACTCTCTGGGATACCCCGAGGGGCGGCAGCGCATGCGTGCCCTCATCGCAGCGGCGTCGTCCCGCGAGCCGGTGGGCTCGGGGTTGGCGGAGTTCATCGCCGCGGAGGTGACCGGCGCGATCGCGCCGCGACTGACCGGGCCGGACCCGGACCTGCGCGCCGAGCTCATCGCCTCGCACGTCGTCGGGCTGGCGATGGCGCGGTTCGTGCTGGGGCTCGAGCCGATCGCGTCGGCCAGCGAGGAGGAGATCGCGGTCTGGCTCGCGCCCAACGTGCAGCGGCTGATCGACGGCGGTCCATGAGGATCGGGGCCGGGCGGATCCACGCAGTCCCTTGCGGTCTGGGCTCTCGGAGAGGAGGATTCCTCACATGAAGAAATCAAGCGGTGCGGAACCTCGATCCCCCGGGGCGCACGCCGATCCCGCGGCCCCCGCGATCGCCGTCAGCGGTCTGCGGGTCGTGCGGGGCGGCAACGTCGTCCTGCCAGGCATCGACCTGACGGTCCCGACCGGCCGCCTCGTCGGGCTGCTCGGCCCCAGCGGGAGCGGCAAGACGACCCTCATGCGCGCCATCGTCGGCGTCCAGATCGTCGAGGCCGGCACGGTCGAGGTGCTCGGCCTTCCCGCGGGGGACCCGCGCCTGCGGCACGAGGTCGGCTACGTGACCCAGGCGCCGAGCGTGTACCCGGACCTCACCGTCGTCGAGAACCTGACCTACTTCTCCACCCTCCTCGGCACCGGGGCCGACGACGTCGACCGGGTCCTGGCCGCGGTCGATCTCACCACCAACGCCCGGCGCCGCGTCTCGAACCTGTCCGGCGGCGAGCTGTCCCGCGTCTCGCTGGCAGCGGCCCTGCTCGGCGCGCCGCGCCTGCTCGTCCTCGACGAGCCGACGGTCGGCCTCGACCCCGTGCTGCGGCGCGACCTGTGGAGCCTGTTCACGCGCCTGGTCGCGAGCGGCGTCACGATCCTCGTGTCCAGCCACGTGATGGACGAGGCGGTCCGGTGCGAGCGGCTGCTCCTGATGCGCGACGGCCGCCTGCTCGCCGACGAGACGCTCCCCGAGCTGCTCGAGCGCACCGGGGCGGCCGACGTCGAGCAAGCGTTCCTCACCCTCGTGGACGGAGCGGCCCGATGAGCCCGCGGATGAGCCTCGCCACCGCGGCCCGCGTGCTGCGCCAGATCCGCCACGACCCGCGCACGATCGCCCTGATCGTGGTGGTGCCCTGCCTCCTGCTGGGCCTGGTCGCGTGGATGTTCAACGGGACGCCGGTGCTCGACACGGTCGGGCCGCTGCTCCTGGGCGTGTTCCCGCTGTTCGTGATGTTCCTGGTCACGAGCGTGACCATGCTGCGCGAGCGGCTGGGCGGCACGCTCGAGCGCCTCATGACGCTGCCGATGCGGCGGGGCGACGTCGTCGTCGGCTACGGGCTCGCCTTCGGGCTGCTCGCGGCGCTGCAGGGCGTGGTGCTCGTGGCCGTGACCGTCGGGCTCTACGGGATGAACGTCGCCGGGCCGCTCTGGGCGGTCATCCTGATCGCCGTGCTCGATGCCGTTCTCGGCACGGCGCTCGGGCTCGCCTCGTCGGCGCTCGCGCGCACCGAGTTCCAGGCGATCCAGATGCTGCCGGTGATCATCATCCCGCAGCTGATCCTGTGCGGGCTGATCATGCCGCGCGACCAGATGCCGGCCGTGCTGGAGGCGATCTCCGTGGTGCTGCCGCTGACCTACGTGGTCGACGCGATGCAGGTGCTCTCGACCGACACCGACGTGAGCGCGATCTGGGGCGACGTCGGCGTGATCGCGGGCTTCATCGTGGTGGTGGTCGCCGTGGCCGCCACGACGCTCCGGCGCCGGACGCCCTGATGGCGACGGGCCCGACGGCGTCCGGTCCGTCGCCGTCCGGCTCGCCGGCGTCCGGTGCGGCGCCGTCCGGTGCGCTGTCGCGAGAGCCGGTGCTCATCGGTTGCTCGCACGGCACCGACAGCGTGGACGGTCGGCTCGCGATCGCCTCGATCCTCACCGACGTGCGCGCGGCCCGGCCGGGCCTCGAGGTCCGCGCGGCCTTCGTCGATCTTCAGAGCCCCGCGGTGGCCGACGCCGTCGCGGCGGTCGTGGGTCAGGGTCGGGCCGCGGTGGTCGTACCGCTGCTCCTGTCCGGGGGTTTCCACGTGCACGTCGACATCGCTGCGGCGGTTGCGAGCGACCGTGCGGTTGATGATCACCTCGCGGTGGCCACCGCGCCCCTCGGGCCCGATGCGCGGCTCGTCCGTATGCTCGTCGACCGGCTGGTGGCCGCCGGGGCCGCCCCCGACGACGCCGTCGTGCTCGCAGCGGCCGGCTCGACCGACCCGCGGGCCGCGGTCGCCGTCGACGAGGTCGCTGCCGCCCTGCGAGCAGCCTGGCCGGACGGTCCGATCACCGTCGGGTACGGCTCAGGCTCCACGCCGCGCGTGCCCGACGCCGTCGTCGCGGCCCGGGCCGCCGGCGCGCGGCGGGTGGTGATCGCGTCCTACCTGCTGGCGCCCGGGTTCTTCCTCGACCGGCTGCACCAGGCCGGGGCCGACATCGTGACGGCGCCGCTCGCACCCGACCCGCTCCTCGCCCAGATCGTGCTCGACCGCTACGACGCCGGGGCGGCGCAGCTCGGGACCTAGGCTCCGTCCATGACCACTGATCCTGCCCGCGCGACGGTCCGTCCCTGGGCGGCGGTGGCCCGCCTCGTCGCCCTGGCCTTCACCGCGCTCGTCGTCGTGTCGGCGGTTGCCGCGCCCGCCTCGGCGCACGACGTGCTCGAGGCGACCGACCCCGCCGACGGTTCGACCGTCGAGACCGCACCCGCCGCCGTGGTGCTCACCTTCTCCCAGGAGGTCGTCGCGCTCGGTACCGAGGTCCAGGTCGTGGGCCCCGCCGGTCAACCGATGAACGACGGTCCGGTCGCGGTGCTGGGCACGGTCGTCACGCAGAACCTCGCGGCCGACCGGCCCGCCGGGGCGTACACGGTGCAGTGGCGCGCGACGTCGTCCGACGGGCACCCCACGACCGGCGGGTTCACGTTCACCGCGACGGCCGCCGTCGTGCCGGCGACCGCACCGCCCGCCGTGGCGCCGACGCCGACCTCGCCGCCCCAGACGCCGTCGGCCACCCCGTCCGCGAGCGAGGGGACCGCCGTCGGGCCTACGGGCGAGGCGACGCCGCCGACCGAGGCGTCCGACGGCGCCCGCGGGCTCTCGGTCGGGGCGATCATCGCCGGGGTGTGTGCGTTCGCGCTCGCCGTCGTCAGCGCGAACTGGTGGCGACGTCGGCGAGCGGGCGCGCCGCAGTGAGGCCGCACCGAGCGCGACTGAGACCGCGCGCGCGTCAGAGGCGTCAGAGGTAGAGCAGCGGGTCGAACTCGTCGAGCGGGATGATCCGCAGGCGGGGGAGGTGCACGTTGAACGCGAGCACGTCGTGCTCGAGGTCGAAGAGCTCCAGGCCCTGCTCGGTGAGCTGGGTGAGGACGCCGGACGTGAACTCACGGAACGCGATCACGCCGACCCGGCGGTCGCCGCCGAGCAGCTTCTCGATGTCGGCGGCGAAGTCGCCGTCGTGGCTCGCGAGCACGACGTCGCCCGGCCGGTCGACCAGCGCGGCCAGCGTGCGCTGGATGCCGATGTCGACGACCTTCTCGTGCGACTCGCCCGCCAGCGGGATCGGCTGGTAGCCGAGGGCCATCAGCGCCTGGACGAACGCCATCGGCATGGTGCCCGAGGATGCGTTGAGGAAGAAGAGCCCCTTCGCGGGCTGTCCCCAGCGCCGTTCCGCGAACTCGAGCACCCGCTCCCACCGGGGACGCTGCTCGGGGGTCGGGCGCCCGTTGAGGATCGCCGAGCCGAGGGTCGCGTCGATGTTCTCGCCGTCGATCAGGACATAGGTGGTGCGCGGAGCTTCGGTTTGCACGGCTTCCAGCCTAAGCCGTGGAGAGCGGTGCGACGGATGAACCGGCGACGCCTATCCCGCGAGGTCGTCGAGCCCCGCGCGGACCAGCGGCGCGACCTGCGTGCCGAGCAGCTCGATCGACCGCAGGACCTGCTCGTGCGGCAGCGTCCCGACGCTGATGTGGAGCAGGAAGCGGTCGATGCCGAGCCTCGTGCGCATCCGCAGGATCTTCCCGGCGACCTCGCTCGGGTCGCCGAGCACGAGGGCCCCGGCCGGTGAGCGGGCCGCATCGAACGCCGGCCGCGTCATCGGACCCCACCCGCGCTCGCGCCCGAGCAAGGACATCGCCGCGGCGTAGGAGGGGTAGAACTCGGCGCTTGCCCGGTCGCTCGACTCGGCGACGTACCCGTGCGCGTGCACCCCGATCGGGGCCGACGCCGGGTCGTGCCCGCTCTCGAGCACGACGCGCCGGTGCAGGTCCGCGAACGGGACGAACTGGTCGGGCTGCCCGCCGATGATCGCGAGCGCCATCGGCAGCCCGCGCGACGCCGCGCGGACGACCGACTCGGGACTGCCGCCCACCCCGACCCAGATCGGCAGCGGGCCGGGCTCGGGGCGCGGATACACGCCCTGATCCCGCAGGGCGGCGCGGTGCTCGCCCTGCCAGGTGACGCGCTCGTGGTCCCGGATGGCGAGCAGCAGGTCGAGCTTCTCGGCGAACAGGGCGTCGTAGTCGTCCAGCGAGTAGCCGAACAGCGGGAACGACTCGATGAACGAGCCGCGGCCCGCAAGGATCTCCGCGCGCCCGCCGCTGATCAGGTCGAGCGTCGCGAAGTCCTGGAAGACGCGCACCGGGTCGGCCGAGCTGAGCACGGTGACGGCGCTCGTGAGCCGGATGCGCGTCGTGCGGCCGGCCGCAGCGGCCAGCACGATCGCCGGCGCCGACGCCGCGAAGTCCGCGCGGTGGTGCTCGCCGATGCCGTACACGTCGAGCCCGACCTGGTCCGCGAGCTCGATCTCTTCGAGCACGTCCCGCAGGCGCTCCCCGTGGGTCGTGACCTTTCCGGTCGTCGGATCGGGGTAGACCTCGGCGAACGTCGTGATCCCCAGCTCCACGTCGGTGCCTCCTGGTTCGTGGGTGAGCAGTCGGTGGACAGTGGTCCGGCGTCGGGCCCCGGTGGGTCATGCTGGCGACGTCATCTCCATCGTGCTCGCAGGTGGGGATGTGCGCCATGGTTCGTCGGGACCTCTGACCTGCAGGGATCGCGCGGACCACGGCCACCATGGAGCGACAGGTCCGGCGCGCGCCGGAGCGGTGAGAGGAAAAGGTCATGCGAGTTCTGGTAGCGGTTGCCTCCCGGCACGGCGGCACGCGGGAGATCGGCTCCCTCGTGGCAGCCGAGCTGCGCACGCGCGGGTACGACGCCGACGTGCGGGACCCGGAGAGCGTGGAGTCGATCGACGCGTACGGCGCCGTCGTCATCGGCTCCGCCGTCTACTCCGCGCACTGGATGCCCGCCGCGCGCGAGTTCGCCAAGCGTTTCGAGGCCGAGCTGCTGGCGCGTCCGGTCTGGCTGTTCTCCTCGGGCCTGGCCACGGCGCCCGCCGCCGCGGCGAACTCGCCCGCAGAGACCCTTGCGCTCATGCAGGCCATCGGCGCCACGAACCACCGGGCGTTCGGCGGCCAGCTCGACCGCGGCGTCCTCAACTTCGCGGAGCGCGCGATCATCGCCGCCGCGCGTGGCAAGGAGGGCGACCACCGCGACCTGGTCGCCGTCGTCGAATGGGCCCGCGAGATCGCGGACCGGCTCGACGCCGACGCCGGGACCACCACCGCGACCGCCTGACGAGGCTCGCGCGCCCAAGGGCGTGCGGGGTTGCCCGCGTCGATGGGATGATCGGTCGGTGCCCCCCCAGACAGTGCACCCTGATCCCGCGCGCCCCGGCCTGGCTGCAGACGCAGCCCGGCCGTACGACGCGATCCTGCTCTACTCGTTCGGCGGGCCCAACGCGCCCGACGACGTGCTGCCGTTCCTGCGCAACGTGACCCGGGGCAAGAACATCCCCGAGGCGCGGCTGGTGACGGTCGGCGCGCACTACGACCTCTTCGGTGGTCGGAGCCCGATCAACGGCCAGAACCTCGCGCTGCTCGACGCCCTGCGCGCCGAGCTGGCGAGCCGTGGCCTCGACGTGCCGATCGCGTGGGGCAACCGCAACTGGGAGCCGTACACCACCGACGCGCTCGCCGAGCTGCGCGCCGCCGGCGCGCACCGCGTGCTCGCGCTCGTGACCAGCGCGTACGGCTCGTACTCGGGCTGCCGGCAGTACCGCGAGAACCTCGCGCACTCGCTCGCCGAGCTCGCGGACCGGGTCGGTGGCGACGTCACGCCGGGCACCGTGCTCGCGGTCGACAAGCTGCGGCACTACTTCAACCACCCCGGCTTCGTGCAGGCCAACGCCGACGCCGTCGTCGAGGCCTACGCCGAGCTCGGTGGCGACGGCCCGCAGGCGCCGCTCGTCTTCGTGACCCACTCCATCCCGGACGTGATGGAGGAGGCGTCGGGGATGGCGCAGCCGAGCTACCGCACGCAGCACCTGGAGGTCGCCGCGCTCGTCGCCGCGCAGGTCGGCGAGCGGCTCGGCCACCCGGTCGCCTGGCACCTCGCCTACTGCTCGCGCTCCGGACCGCCCCACCAGCCGTGGCTCGAGCCCGACGTGAACGCGCTGCTCGGCGACCTTGCCGGGGCCGGCACGCGCTCGGTCGTGCTGTCGCCGATCGGGTTCGTCTCGGACCACATGGAGGTCGCCTTCGACCTCGACGTCGAGGCGCTCGAGACCGCGCGCGAGCTTGGCCTCAAGGCGGTGCGGGCGGGTACTGTCTCGACCCGACCCGCGTTCGTGTCGGGGCTCATCGACCTCGTGCTCGAGCGGGCCGCTGCCGAACGCGGCGAGGACGTCGAGCGCGTGACGACCGGTGCGCTCGGTGCCTGGCCAGATGTCTGCCGTCCCGGCTGCTGCCGGCAGCGCGCGGGCGTCGACAGCGGGATCCCGGCCGCGTGCGGCGAAGACTCGAACCCGACCCAGTGGAGTGCTCAGTGACGGACAACCCGACATCCGGCGGCATCATCAGCGCGGCCGACGCCGTGAGCGCGGCCCGGGCGGCGAACGCGAAGCAGCCCGCGGGTGACCCGAACGACCAGATCCGGTACGCGATGTGGTCCGTGTTCGCGATCGAGGAGGCCCTGCCGGCCGACGACGTCGCGCGCGGCCTGATGGTCGCCGAGGCGGAGGCCGCCGTCGTGACCGGCGGGGGAGACCTCGTGCTGCGCGGCTGGTACGACGTCAGCGGCCTGCGTGCCGATGCCGACCTGATGGTCTGGTGGCACGGCGACTCGATCGAGGCCGTCCAGGGCGCGTACCAGCGCCTGCGCCAGAGCGAGCTCGGCCGGCACCTGCTGCCGGTCTGGTCCGTCGCGGCGCTGCACCGTCCGGCCGAGTTCAACCGCGGCCACCTGCCGGCGTTCCTGTCCGGCGAGGCGCCGCGCGACTACCTGTGCGTGTACCCGTTCGTCCGGTCCTACGAGTGGTACCTGCTGCCCGAGGCCGAGCGCCGGCAGATGCTCATCGAGCACGGCCAGGCCGCGAAGGACTACCCGGACGTGCGCGCCAACACGCTCGCCGCGTTCGCGCTCGGCGACTACGAGTGGATCCTGGCGTTCGAGGCGGACGAGCTGCACCGGATCGTCGACCTCATGCGCGAGATGCGCAACACCACCGCCCGCCGCCACGTCCGCGAGGAGCTCCCGTTCTACACGGGCCCGCGCGTCAGCCTGAGCGACTGGTCCGACCGCCAACCCCTCGACGACTGACCCCCTACTCATCACCCCCGCACCAACACCCGCACCACCTCCGTAAGGCCGGCACGGCCCCGCGAACTCGGAGGTTTGCCTCGAGATAGGACACTGCGGTGTCCGAGTTCGAGGCAAACCTCCGAGTTCGCGGGCGGTGGGGCTGGGGGTTACGCCCGCCAGGCCGAATTCAGGTGGGTGAGAGTGTCGAGTCTTGTCCGGACGTCGTGGGTGGTTGCCGTGATCAGGAGCTCGTCCGCCCGGGTGGTCTCGATCAGGCGGTCCAGCTCTTCCACGGCGGCCTCGGCGGTCGTGGCGATCTGGGTGCCGGGCAGCTGCGCCAGCACCTCCTCTGCAGCGGTGCCGCGCAGGCCCGCGAGGGTGGCGGCGGCGGCGTCGGGCGTGACGATCGGAGCGAGCCGGCCGGTGCGCAGGCTGAGCGCCATCACCCGGCTGGGGCCCGCCAGGTAGGTCGCCTCCTCGTCGGAGTCCGCGATGATCACGGACGCGCTGACCATCGCGTGCGGCTGGGCGAGCTCGGGCGACGGACGGAACTCCGCGCGGTAGGCGGCCAGTGCGGCCAGGGTCTGGGTCGCGCCGAAGTGGTGCGCGTAGGCGAACCGGATGCCGAGCGCCGCAGCGAGCCGTGCGCTGAACGTGCTGGAGCCGAGCAGCCAGACCTCAGGGGACGACGACGGCGCCGGCGTGGCCGAGAACCGGCGGACCAGCGCTGACGGTGCGCGCCCCGACTGCTGGCCGAGCAGGCCGAGCACGTCCAGCAGCTCGGCCGGGAACTCCTCGGCGCCCAGGCCGTCGGTGGTGCGCCGCAGGGCCGCGGCGGTCGCTGGGTCGGTGCCGGGTGCGCGCCCGATCCCCAGGTCGATGCGCCCCGGGTGCAGTGCCTCGAGCATCGCGAACTGCTCGCCGACGACGAGCGCCGGGTGGTTGGGCAGCATCACGCCGCCCGAGCCGACCCGGATGCGGGTGGTCGAGGCGGCCAGGTGCGCGATCAGGACGGCGGGGCTGGTCGACGCGACGGCCGGCATGTTGTGGTGCTCGGCCACCCAGAAGCGCGCGAATCCGAGTTCGTCCGCGTGCCGGGCGAGCCGGGTGCTCGCCGTCAGGGCATCCCCGCTGCTCGCGCCCGCGCTCAGCGGGGAGAGGTCGAGGACGGACAGCGGGACCCGGTGGGGCTGTGCGCTCCGGGTCATCGGATCGGGGGTGGCGTCGGGACTGGAGCTCGGGGCAACACGGGTAGCGGGCACGCCAGGGCCAACGCGCACCTGCATCGGAATGCTTCCCGTGCCAGCGGCCCGGTGCTCCTCCCCGGCCGGCTGCTTCCGGTGCTCCGTCTCGAAACTGCCGGCGAGAAGCTCGGCCGAACCCCTTGACCGGTTCCCTCGGATCAGCGTAGCATTAGCACAGGTGTTCGACGACGATCACCACTCGAGTTCCGCGCGATGCGGCTCGAAAGCGGGAGGGGGCAGCGGTGGACGCGACTGGCGGGGGCAGCACGACTGCTCAGTGCGTGGCGCGTCGGCGTGTGGCCGATCTCCAAGCCGCCGCCGTGCTGCTTGCCGCTGACAGCTCCGACGCCAAGGAATGGTCCGGCCCGGACCGGCACGCGGTGTTCGCTGACCTGACCCGCACCATCGACACCCTGACCGCGACCCGGGCCGCCGTGCTGATCGCCGAGCGCGACGCGGACACCTGGCGTGGCCACGGTGACCCCGACCTCAGCGGCTGGGCCGGGCGCGTGACCCGCCTGGGCAAACGTGGCGGCACCGCCCAGGTACGCCAGGCCACCGAGCTCGACGCGGTCCCGGAGGTCGTGGTTGCCGTCACGCACGGGCGCATCCCGCTGGAGCACGCCAAGATCATCGCCAAGATCGCCGCCACCGGCACCCCCGCGCAGCGCGAAGCAGCCACCTCACCTGCCGGCCAAGAGGCCCTCGTCGAGCTCGCCACCACTCAAGACGCCGGTACGTTCGAGAAGTCCGCCGACCGGTGGGCCGCCACCCTGGACCCCGAGGGCCTGGAACGCGACCACCAGGCCCAATACCGCAAGCGCTACTTCCAGGTCACCACCGGCCCGGGCGGGTCTCACCTGCGGGGGTTCCTCGACACGATCACCGGACGAAAGCTCACCCTCGCGTTGGAGGCCGTCACCGGACGCCCGGGCGTCGACGACGACCGCGACTTCGGCCAGCGCAACGCCGATGCCCTCACCTCGTTGGCGACCGCCGCTCTGGGTGATCCGACCATCAAGCCCGGCGCCCACGTCCCCCCGCAGATCTCGCTGATCCTGACGGAAGCGACCTGGATCGCAGCCCAGGCCGACCGCGAACGACGGCGCGCTGCGCTGACCACCTTCGGCTTCCCCGTGACGCTGGAGGCAGACAGTGACGCCGCGCACGAGTGCGACGGCCACGCGCCGAGCGCGCCGGCCGCTTGGGTACCCGCCAGCTACGAACCTGCCACCCTCGAGGACGGCACCCCGGTCCCGGACAGCGAACTGAGCCAGATGATGTGCGACTGCGAGCTGACCCGCATCGTGGTGAACGCAGACGGCATCCCGCTGGACCTGGGCCGCACCGAGCGACTGTTCACCGGACCTCAACGCAAGGCCGTCATCGCCCGCGACCGCGAGTGCGCCGTGCCTGGTTGCTCCGCCCACGCCCGCTGGTGCAACGTCCACCACATCAACTGGTGGACCCGCGATGGCGGTTTTACCTCTGTCGACAACCCGACAAGTCGCTAATACACCCCGATCTGCTGCACGGTCCTCAGGGCGGCAGTCCCCGGGCGACTGAGCACTCAGGCGAGCCGAGTCCAAAGCGCCGTCGCGATCAGGCCAGCAACTACGGCCCCGAGGCCCGAGAGGAAAAGCGAGCGATACCGCACGAATCTTGAACGCTCACCCAATCCGAGAAGTTCTAGCGTTGGGAACGCCCACATGAATGTGGCGAGAATTCCAACTGAGACCACCGAGAGAAGTGTCGGTATGAGGATCTCTTGCCATTGATACTGATTGTCCTTTGGTGCCCAATTGAGGAAATGCACCATGCGTCCGCCAAAGTAGGTGGCGGCCACCATTACGGGCGCAAGCAAGACGAATCCGACTTGGGCTGGGACCCTTGTCGGGCCTGTCGTCGATCGATCTAGAACGTCCACGATCCTCGCCATAAGACCTTCAACGCTTGTCCGGTCGGGCCCGCGGACGTCTACTTCGATTCCGGCCGAGAGCCCGCTGGCGAGCCGGAACGATGCGGACGCGTGGACCAACTCAGGCGGCTTCACGAGGGGTGCAGTGCTGCCGTCGTCGGTGCCGTAGCGCATGTTGATCTCATGCGAATTGTACTTGTTCGTCTCCGCTAGCCACCATTCCCGGTCGACATCAATGTCTACCCAGACGTCCCTTACTCGGCGCAAATCTTTGACGTGAAGTCCGTCAAGCGCTGCAGGATCGTTGGAGGTCTCGGTCAACTTGTTCGCGTATGAGATGCGCACCTCGACCTTGGATCGAATGCCGCTCCACTGCGACAAGACCGTCGATGCAAGATCGATCGCTGCTGTCAGTTCCGAGCTCGGACCGGACCAGCGCTGCCAACTGTGGCTTTTGGTGAACACGTGAGGAGCCTAGTCCTCGACGCCCTCAGCATTCGGGACTCTGCTGGGGCCAATGCAATCGGTCCTTGTCCTGGGGTCCCCAGGCTTTGGTGAGCCTGATGGCGCGGCGCAGCCGCGCTCTTGACTTGAAGTAGCAACATAACTCGGGCGGGCCTGACGCGGGTCTACGCGAGCCAACCGCGGGGCTCGGTGGCAAGGACGCAGCGCCCGGAGCCCCGCAGGGGCGAGGACGAACGGTCCGCGGCAGCCCCGCGGAGCGTGTTGTGCCTCGGGTGTCGTGACAACTGCGCTAGTCTCGGATTCCGGGACTAGAGGAGGCCTTCGTGACTGACTTCCGATCGCAGCGCATGCCGACGCCTGACGGCGAGGGGATCGCCAAGAGCAAGTGGGAACGGGCATGGGACGGCTACGTCAAGGCTGTGCGCCCTCTCACTGATCCACTCGCCAAGCCGCTCGCGCCGCTGCTCATGCCGATCGCTCGCGGGGCGACCTTCGACCTGATCGGGTTCTGGTTCGTCTGGCACACCTGCGGCGGGTTCGAGAACATGCAGGCTCAGACCGGGATGAGCCGGTCGGCCATCTACCGTCGGATCTCGATGTTCCGCCGTGTGTTCGGCGAGCACCCGGACGTCTACCGGTTCCCCGGTGTCGACGTCGACCTGAACGCAGTTTTAAGCGCCGCGGTGAAGGCGGCGAACGACACGCCGGAACCCGTAGTCCCGTAATGCGGGACTAGCGCGCTTGGGTCTTCTATAGTCCCGGAACATGGGACTAGACGCGGGGACGGTGAGCAGCGACGTTGCTGTCCTGCCTGCGTTGACTCCCCGCTCGGCGGGGTGGGTCCTCTCCTTGGTGCCGCGAGCCGGTGAGGGCGGCGGCTGCTTCGTGTCGTCCCTTCCGCCCAAGCGCTCGGCCTACGTCGCTCGCGGGAACGCCCACGACCCGCAGCGGGCCGCTGAAGAGGCCGGGCGCCGAGCACGCAAGAGCCTGCGCCAGTACTGCGCGGCCAACCGCTTGAACCGGCTGGGCACACTCACCTACGCCGGAGCCGGGTGCCACGACCCACGCCAGATCCGCGCCGACGTCGGGGAGTTCTTCCGGGCGCTGCGCGAGGGGCTGGGCGGCGACCCGCTGGCCTACGTGTGGGTGCCCGAGTGGCACAAGACCGGCCACGGTCTGCACGCGCACTTCGCGGTCGGACGCTTCGTGCCTCGTTCGCTGATCAAAGCGGCGTGGGGCCGGGGCTTCGTCCACATCAAACTGCTCGGAGACCTGCCGGTGGGATCGGGGTCGCTCGCCGAGGCGCGCATGGCCGCTCGGTACCTGTCCAAGTACGTCACCAAGACGTTCACCGACGACACCGCGCGGGTCCAGGGCTTGCACCGCTACGACGTCGGCCAGGGCTTCCAGCCCCAGGTCGTCCGCTTGCGGGGCCGCAGCTCGGACGACGTGATCGGGCAGGCGTCGGAGATCTTCGGGATGGCGCCGGCCTACCGGTGGTCCTCGGCGGACGTTGAGGGCTGGTCCGGTCCGCCGGCGATCTGGGCCGCGTGGGCCGGATGATCTCGATGGGCTTCGATCCGGTCTGGCTGGCCGCGTTCGTCAAGGCGTCCTGCGACGCGCAGGGCCTCGCGGTCAAGATCACTGATCCGGTCGTGCTGGCTCGGGTGGGCGCCCTGTTGGGGGTCACGACCGATGGCAGGCGCGCGCACGGGGCGCCAGCCCCGAGCACGCCAGCCCCCGCCGTGGCCTCACAGCCGCCAAACGGGCTGCACCCTGGACGGCTCGAACCTGCGCGCCCCGGAGACACCCGCGCCGATGGTCGCGTAGTCCAGCAGCGCGCCCACGACCGACGCCTGGCGTTCGAGATTCTGGTCCGCCCAGCCTTCGGCTAGTTCCTGGCCGTTGCCGACCAAGCCCGCCAGGGTGCTGCTCCCGGCGAACTGCGCCAGTTGCCGCTCGGTGTCCCGGATGCGCTTGTCGATCGGCTCGCGCGCGGTGCGCCACTCCGCCGCCGAGATCTCCCGCGCCGAGTACATCAACGCCAGTTCGTCCATCTGCGTGCGGTCAGCCTCCAACTCGCCCATCAGCGCCACCTGCCGGTCGTCCACGCTCGCGCGCCCCGCCAGGGCATCGGCCACCTCGGGGCTGTCCAACCGGTGCAGCACCATCGCCGCAATCAACTTCTCCACCGGCTCCGCGACCGCCGACAACCGCCCGCACCCGCCGTGGTCGGGACCCGACAGGCACACATACCGGCGGCGCTCGCCGCGCGCCGAGGAGTACAACCGGTTGCCGCATTTGCCGCACCGCAGCATCCCCGAGAGCAGATACCGGCGCGGAGCGCGACGCCCGGAGACCTTCTTCGCCGCGAACATCGCAAGGACCTGGGTCCGCTGGGCCGGGGTCAAGATCGCGTCCCACACCGCCTCGCCCACGACCTGGCCGTTGTGCTCGCGCAGGCCCGCCGTGCGCGGGTTGCACAGGATGCGGCGCAGGGTCGGGGTGCGCCACTCCCCGGCGCCGGTCACGGTGGGCACGTGCTGGGCGTTCAGCCACATCGCCAGCGACCGCACGGACTCTCCGGCCAGGTAGCGCAGCGCGATCGCACGGATGACCTCGGCCTCGGACTCGACCACGGTGATCCGGTCCGCGGCGTACCCGTAGGGGCGCAGGTTGCCGCCGTTGGGTAGTCCCTGCTCGGCCAGTTGCTGGTGCTTGCGCAGGATCCGCTGGGACCTGCGCCCGGACTCCTTGGCCGCGAACGCCGCGAAGATCCGCGCCATGAACAACCCGTCGTCGTTGCCCAGGTCGATGTCGGCGGTGACCGTAGCGACGTGGCGCACCCCGGCGCGCTCGCACAGAGCGGAGAACTCCTCGAGTTGGATGGGCTGGCGGGTCAGGCGGTCCAGGTTGTAGACGATCACCGCGTCCCGGTACCCGTCCCGCAGGTCAGCCAGCATCCGCTCGTAAGCCGGGCGCGGTTTGCCCTTGTACGCGGACAGGTCGTTGTCGATGTACTCCTCAGCGACCGTCCAGCCCTTCTCCTTGGCGAGCCTGCGGCAGTCTTCGACCTGGCGCGCGACGCCGAGCGCCTGGCCGGTCGGGTCGGAGGAGATCCGGGCGTAGATCGCGGCTGTCTTCACAAGGGGTCACATTAGCGATCAGCGAGCAACGGCGTCCTGCTCTGCAACTTCCACCATCACGAGGTTCACCGCCTCGACCTCACGATCACCCGACATGTCGTCGACACCGGCCGCTGCAGCGCCACTCTCGCCCGGGTCCGGTACGAGTTCCGCGACCGACGTGGCCGAGCGGTCTGGGCCACAGCTGATCGCGAACCCGAGCAAGACGCGAGTCGGAATCCAGGCGGCGGAGCAGAACCCCCGGGTTCGGCGGACCAGCAGGATCTGCTCGACTTCCTCGTCGCCTAACGGCCTCGGCGGCTTGCCCGAGCTCGGATCCCTCGTGCCCGCGTCGGAGTCCCTCTCTCGGGCTACCCCGGGATCTGGACCGTGAGAGCCGTGACCCGGCCGTCGCGCCGGAAGATGCTCGCGCTCACGTCGGCGCCGAGGACCCCGCCCGCACCGCTTACCGACGACCCATCGTCGAGGTAGGCGACGACCTCAAGGAAATCGCCGCGGTGGTACACGACCGGGACCTGGCAGAACGTGTACCCGAGCGAGCCCGCGGGCAGGTCGATCGACCGGGGCGTCCCGGTGACGTCGAGGTAGGCGAACGACCCGGGCGTCGTCGTCCACTCGGTGGCGCGGAGCAGAACGGGGCGGATGGCGATCCGGCCGTCCTCGACCCGCAGGCCGAGCTCGCCGAGGCGGGTGAGGATCTCCTCCTTGACCTGCCCGGTCATGCCCGGCTGCCGGGCACCGTGCCCGCCCGGGGTGTGCGAGTACGGGTCGGTCGGGAACGCACCGTAGACCTCGGGCGACTTGCAGTACCCGAGCCCCGCGCGGACCTCCTCGTAGATCCCGGCCAGGGCCGTGACCGTGGCGGGATCGGCGCCCTCGGCGACCGCGCGCTCGACGTTCTCCTGCACCGCGAGCAGCACCTTGGACACCATGTGCCAGTAGATGCTGCCCAGGCCCTCGAACGCGAAGAAGGACCCGGACCGCCCGGTGAACTGCGCGTGGTGGAACACGCCCTCGAACAGGTCGAGCATCGCGGCGCGGTCGCGCTCGGCGGCGACGGCCCAGGCGGGGTCGGCGGCCAGCGCGTCGAGGGCGGCGGTGACGTCGTGGGCATTGTGCAGGTGCGCGGCGAAGTGGAAGTCACCGTCGACGTCGTGCACCACGAGGCTCCGGTCCCCGGCCGCGACCAGCAGACCGACCAACGGGCACGCCGCCGCCACCGCGGCATCGAACGTGTTGTGGGCGAGGAAGCCCGGCAGCACCTTGTCCGGGTAGAGCGTGTAGCTGTTCTGGTCGGCGCGGTACAGCGCGCTCGCGCGCAGGCCGCGGAGCAGGATTACGGCCTGCGCCGGGTCGAGCAGCCCGCTCGAGAGGATCGCGACCTGGCCCTCGAGCATCGGTGCGAGCCGCTCGATGCGTGCCTCGCCGCCGATCAGCGCGAGCACGTTGTACGAGTGGAAGAGCCCGTCCGTGCGCCGGTTGGCCCGCAGCCCCGCGTCGACGTAGCGCTGCGCCACGTCGAGCAGGGCGGTGATCTCGTCCGCGCGCACCGTGGTGCGCTCGCCGCTGAAACCGTCGTAGACGCGCTTGCGGTATGCGGTGCCGGCCTCGCCAAGGTCGTCCATGGCGCGCTTGCGGTCCTCGTCGTCGAACCCGACGGCGAGGTTGCCCGCGTGGTCGGCGAGCGCGGTGCGTACCCCGGTGATCAGGTCCCGCAGCTCGCCGGTGACCTCGACGTCGACCATCAGCAGGTCCCGCAGCCGGCGCAGGTACCGGTCGAGGTAGGCGAGCGTCACGACCGACAGCCCCTTGCCGACCAGGGCGTTGTTGGCGTCGTTCCACTCGGGGCGCTGGGTGTTCATCCAGATGCCGCCCTCGGGCACGAGGTTGACCAGCTTGGCCAGCAGGAGCAGCAGCAGCTTCTCGCCCAGCGTGACCCGGACCAACCCGCCCGCGGCGTCGTGCACGAGCCGGCCGTCCCCGCCCTCGGCGGTGACGCGTGCGGCGATCACGGCCGCCTGCTCGACGTCGTACGCAATCGTCTCGTACGGGTCGCGCACGATCGCGTCGTAGGTCGCGATCCGGTAGGGCACGTCGGAGTGCGTGAACGTCGCGGCGTTCACCAGGGCGTCGAGGCGGCCCGGGTGGAAGCGGTGCGAGGTCTCCAGCAGCTTGAGCGCGTAGATGATCTGGTGGTCGTTCCAGTACCCGATGTTCGCCCACGGGTTGCCGGGCTCCGGGACCTCCCAGTCGATGCCCGCGCGCGAGATCCGGTACGGGTTGTAGCCGTCCGCGGTGGTCGCGTCGAGGAACACGGTGACCATCGACTCGACGTACTCGGGGAACGACCAGGCGAGCGCCTCCCAGTTCTGGAAGATGTCGCGCCAGTTGCCCTGGAACTCGAGCAGTGGCGCACCGGCGGCGTCGCGCAGCGCGATCCGGAACTGGTTCCAGGGGCGGCTCGGGTCGCCGTGGCGACGGCTGAACGTGAGCGGCAGGTACTCCGTCGCGAGGCGGACGAGGTCGACGTCGCCGTCGGCCCGGGCGATCGCGACGAGCTCGTCGGCGCGCAGGCGCGGCGGCAGGGCGGCCAGGACTGCGGCGCACCGCAGCGCCGTCGGGCGGCTGCGCTGGGCGACGAAGGCGCGCACGTCGGCCGCGCTGACCGAGTAGCCGTCGGCGGGCAGGCCGCCGCGCAGGGTGTTGAACAGGACGTTGGCCAGGTGGTGGGCCGTGGCGAGCTCGTCGCCGGTGTGCTGCGCCGCGTCGGCCGCGTCGAGGATCGCGGTCAGGTCCGTGCGGGTGCGGTCGAGGTCCGCGTCGAGCTCCGCGGCGAGCACGGCCGGGTCGCGCAGCCGAGCCCGCAGCGCGACCACCTGGGCGGCGTCCTGGTCGACGTCGGCCGCGATGCGCCAGCGGCGACGCTCGCCGGGCGCCAGGGTCAGCCGGGCGTTGACCAAGTACGCCCCGCGCTCCCCGCGGACGTCCGTCTCGGCGGTGATCGCGGTCCCGCGCACGAAGGCCGGAACCTGTCGCGCGGAGAGCAGGACCTTGGTGTCGCTCAGCCCGACCTGCCACGCGACGTTGGCCTCCAGCGACTCGCTCGGTTCGGCGAGGTCGGTGAGCTTCGAGTTCAGGAAGACCATCGCCAGCCCGCAGGGGTCGACCTCGCAGCGCTTGTAGGCGTCGAGCAGGTTGCTGAACTCGTTCTGCAGCTGGACCGTCGCGCCCGCCGGGAGCAGGTTGAGCAGGCCGTCGAGCAGGTCAATCTCCACCGGGTCGGTCGACGACGAGGCGAGCTCGCACGTGCGCACGACCCCGAACCGGTCGCTGACCTGCCAGGACACCCGCAGGCGCAGGGCGAGGTCGGGCCGGGTCTCCTCGAACACCAGGGTCGTGCCCAGCACGTCCTTGTACAGGACTCGCTCGGCGTGCGGGTCGCCCGGGCGCAGCGTGGCGAAGGGCTGCCAGGTCGCGCCGGCGCCGCCGGGCAGCTCGACGTGCAGCACGCTCAGCCCGCCCGTGCGGCCGGCGCTTTCGGTGACCTTGTCGTCCGTGTAGTACGGGAACAGCGCGTGGCCCGCGTCGGTGCGGCCGGCGGTGAGCCCCCCGGTGCTCGAGATGAAGAGCCAGACGTCGCTCGCGCTGACGATCGTCATGAAGAACGGCGGGATCTGCTCGTAGTCGGAGATCCGGTAGAACCGGCGCCCGTCGAGATCGACGTGCCTGCCCTCGGGGCCGTCCGAGGCCGGGTTCGACGGCGTGCTACCGGAGGTGTTGATCACGGCGAGGTCCTCTGCATCGGTGCGGTGGGAGCGCTCTCACAGTAGCGCAGATCCACCCGCCGGCGTGCCGTCCCGCTCGGGAGGCAGAGCCGATCGGTGCGGCCGGGCGAGGACCCGGCCGCACCGCGTCGATCAGGGGTACAGACCCCGGATCTGGTGGGCCTCCGCCACCCGCCGCACGCCGATGGTCAGGGCCGCGTCGCGCAGGGTGAGCCCGTCGGCGCGCGCGACCTGCGCGACCGTCGAGTAGGCGCTGAGCATCCGGTGCTCGAGGCGCTCCTCGATCTCGCGCTCGGTCCACCAGTACGCCTGGTTGGCCTGCACCCACTCGAAGTAGGACACGACGACGCCGCCGGCGTTGGCGAGGATGTCGGGCACGACCACGATGCCGCGGTCGGCGAGCACCTGGTCGCCGGCCGTCGTC
This sequence comes from Pengzhenrongella phosphoraccumulans, assembly GCF_045689905.1. Classification (NCBI taxonomy): domain Bacteria; kingdom Bacillati; phylum Actinomycetota; class Actinomycetes; order Micrococcales; genus Pengzhenrongella; species Pengzhenrongella phosphoraccumulans. The sequence goes on from NZ_CP144210.1 coordinate 3,022,336, forward strand.
GTCGGCCCGTTGGCGCCTTCGACGACCCAGCGCGCCTTGACGGTCGCGGCGGTCTTGTCGGTCAGCACACCCTCGACGGCGGCGGGGATGAGCACGTCGACGTCGAGCGCGAGCAGCGCGGCGTTGTCGATCGGGTCCGCGCCGGCGAAGCCCACGACGCTGCCGGTCGCCGCGACGTGCGCGAGCAGCGAGGCGACGTCCAGCCCGCCCGAGGCGTAGATCCCGCCGTACTGGTCGCTCACGGCGAGGACCTTCGCGCCCGCCTCGGCGAGGAACCGCACGGCGTGCGAACCGACCTTGCCGAACCCCTGCACCGCGACGCGCACCTCGTCGAGGCCCACGCCGGCGTCGGCCAGGGTCGCGCGGGTCGCGTGCACGACGCCGCGGGACGTGGCCGTCGCGCGACCGAGCGACCCGCCCATCGCGAGCGGCTTGCCGGTCGTCACGGCCGGGATCGTGTAGCCCTTGTTCACCGAGTAGGTGTCCATGACCCAGGCCATGGTCTGCTCGTTGGTCCCGATGTCCGGCGCCATGATGTCCCGCTCCGGGCCGATCATCGGCATGATCTCGCTGGTGTACCGGCGGGTCACCCGCTCGAGCTCGAGCTTGGAGTACGCGCGCGGGTCGATCGTCACGCCACCCTTGGCCCCGCCGTACGGCAGGTCGACGACCGCGCACTTCCAGGTCATGAGCATGGCGAGCGCGCGGATCTCGTTGCGGTCGACGTTCGGGGCGTAGCGCAGCCCGCCCTTGCCCGGACCGCGCGAGATGTTGTGCTGGATGCGGTAGCCGCGGAACAGCGAGGTGGTCCCGTCGTCGCGGCGCAGCGGGATCGCGACGTTGATCTCGCGCCGGCAGGTGGCGAGCATCGCGTGCAGCCCCTCGTCGTACCCGAGGATCTCCACCGCGTTCGTGAGCTGGGCCTGCGCGGTCTCCAGGGGAGTGGCGGTGGGGGTTTCGGGGGGAGTGCCGGACTCGGTCATGCAGATCAACCTCCACGGTGGGCGGATGGGGTGGTCGGCGCCGTTGCCGACCGGTCGAACGGGTTCCGCGCCCCCACCCTGCCACCCTCCCGCGCGCGCCGGGTCGGCGCGCGGCCGCCCGAGCGCTACGGGGCGTACTCGAAGTGCCAGTACTCGGGATAGGCGGCGTCGGCGCGCGCTCTCGCGGGCGCGCTCCAGCCGAAGGCCGGGCCGTTCGCCACGAGCCAGGCGTACCGCGGCGTGGCGAACCCGTACACGTCCGGCCACTCCTGCACGTCCAGCGCGAGGCCGAGGCCGTGGTTCGAGGTGCCGGGCTCGGCTGCCACGCCGCCGAAGTACGCCCGGATGGCCACCTGCTCCTCGTACGAGCGGTAGGTGAGGTCCATCGCCAACGACTCGCCGAACTGCGCGCGGAACGAGTCGTTGAGCCGGGTCAGCGCTCCGGCGGCGTCGCAGCGCAGGTATTGCGGGCTGCCGATCTCGTCCGTTCCCCAGCCGATCAGGCACATGGCCGACGCCGGCATGTGACCGTTCGAGCCGTCGCCGTCGGCGGTCGGGATCGACGTCACCCACACCGGGACGCCGGGGGAGGCGGGCGCGGGGCTGGCCGACGGCGATCGGGGCGCGGGGGTCGGCGCTGTTGCATCAGCCGCCGCCGCAGCAGCATCAGCCGCCGCTGCGGCCGCCTGCGCGGTCGCGGCCTCGCGCAGGGCGACCTCGGCGGACCGGGAGTGCTCGCGGCGGGCCGCGGCCAGCAGGACGGCCTCGGCGCGCTCGACCTCGTGCAGGTCCGCCTCGGCCCGGGCCCGGTGCTCGAGAGCGATCGCCGTCGTGCGCTCGGCGGCCGCGGCGCGCTCCGCGCGGAGCTCGGCCCCCGCGACGAGCGCGACGAGCGCGACGCTCAGGCACGCGATCGCGACCCGGCGCGAGGGACGCCGTCGGGCCTTGCGGTGGCGGGTCATCCGGTCATCGAGGCGCGATCGGGGCGGGTGTCACCGGTCCATGATGACCCACGGCCTGCGGTCGGTTTGTGCGGGTCTGCCGTCGGTCAGCCGTCGCCAAGCCTCAGGTGCCCCGTGGGTGAGCAAGTACGCCGAACCGTGGGCCGCCGGGCTCACGGACCTCAAGACCCGAATGGAGAGTTCGATGGAGAAGGTGTTCGAGATCTACATCCGCACCACCCCCCAGGCGCTGTGGCACGCGATCACGGACCCGGAGATCCGGGGCAAGTTCCAGTTCGGCAGCACGATCGCGTCCGACTGGACGCCGGGCTCGCGCATCGAGATGACGAACCCCAGGTCGCCCGGCCTGCTCGGCGACGGTGAGGTGCTCGAGATCGATCCGCCGCGGCGCCTCGTGCACACCCTGGTCGCGCGCTGGGGCGAGGACGTGCTGAGCGAGGGCCCCTCGCGGGTCACCTGGGAGATCGAGCAGGTCGCCGACTCCTGCCGGCTCACGGTCACCCACGACCAGCTGCGCGACGGCGCCAACGAGCAGCTCTACGGCGGCTGGCCGATGATCCTGTCCGGGCTCAAGACGTGGCTCGAGACCGGCGAGGTGCTCACGACCCCCGGGTCGCTGCTGTACGGCTGACGAGCAGGTCCTCGAGGGGCGCCACCCGCACGAGGCCCCGCACGGCGACGGCGAGCTCCGGGTCGAGCGTGACGAACGCGTCGGCCTGGAGCTGGGTCAGGGCGATGTACTCCGCGTCGAGCGTGTCGGGCCAGCCCAGCCGGTCGGCGACGTCCCAGGCGACGCGCTGCAGGACGCGGTCCCCGAGCAGCCGAAGCCGCAGCCCGCGCACGTAGGCGAGGTGGTGCTCGGCGTCCGCCCGGGTCATCTCCCCGCTGCGCACCGCGCGATACGCCAGCGCCAGGACCTGGGAGCGCACGAGCGTCGGGGCCAGGACCTGGTGCTCGTCGGGGATCACCGCCTCGTCGCGGGCCAGGAGCAGGGCGACATCCGGTCCGATCACGAATCTCGTCATGGAGATCACCTTCACCGGGTCAGGGCTGGACGACCCGCCTCACGGTAGGGGGACGGCGTGCGCTCTGCTCGCCGTCACGCCGCGGTCCGGCAGCGCGCGCCGCCGGAACTGCGCCGGGGTGTCGCCGGTCAGTCGCCCGAACGTGCGAGTGAGCACCGACTGGTCGTAGAACCCCGACCGCGTCGCGACCTCGGCGATCGACAGGTCCGAGGAGCTGAGCAGCGCGGCGGCGTGGTCGATCCGGGCGCGCAGCACGAACTGCTGCGGGGACAGCGAGAACACCTTGCGCATGCGCCGGTCCAGGGTCGACGGCGAGCAGCCGGCCGCCGCGGCGAGGTGCGCCACGGTGATCGGCTCGGCGAGCTGTTCGTGCACGAGCGCGACGACTCGGGAGAGCGAGTGCACGGCGACGTCGGCCGTGTCGTAGGTGCGCAGGTCCTGCGACATGCTCACGAGGCCGACGACGACCGAGTCGACCCGGACCGGAAGCTTTGCCGTGAGGTACCACCCCGGCAGCCCGCCGGGCCGCCGGATGAGCTCGAGCTCGTTGCGCAGCGGCTTGCCCAGGTCGAGCACCGCGCGGTCCTGGGCGGTGTAGTGCTCGGCGAGCTGGGGGACGAACAGGTCCTCGGAGCGTCGGCCGAGCACCCCGCGGCGCGAGCGCTCGCCGGTGCGGTCGACGAACGCCTGGTTGACCGCGACGTACCGACCGCCCGAGTCCTTCGCGCAGAACAGCGTCGCGGACAGCTCGTTCATGAGCTGGAGCATCTCCGGGCCCAGGGCGCGCAGGACGACGACGGCGGCGGGCCACGAGGGAGCGGCCTCGCGCGCGCCGGCGGTCGTCATCGTGATCGCGGGTCGTGATGCCATGTCAGCCGAGAGAGTACCCGTCGGGCGATCGGTGGGTTTGTGTCGGGTGGGGCGCCCAACGAATACAAGACACGAAGGCCGATCGACGCCGATGATCTGGAGTATGACTACGAGCACTGTGTCCCTCACCGACGCCGCCATCGCCCTGGCGAACCGGTGGGTCGAGTCCACCGCCGCCGGTGAGACGCCGCGCGAGAAGCGCACCACCGGGCGGCTCGCCGCGCTCGTCTCGGACCCGGCGGGCCTCGAGCTGGCCGTCCGGTTCGTCGACCGGGTCGCGCGGCCGCAGGACATCGCGGTCGCGGCCCGTGAGCTGGCCGGGCTGGCCGCCTACACCGACGCCGCCGGGAGCTTCCTCGGACCGGTCGACCGCACGCTGCTCGGGCTCGGCACGCGCGCGGCCCCGCTGCTGCCGCGCGTCGTCGTGCCCGCCGCGCGGATCCGCCTGCGCCAGCTGATCGGGCACCTCGTGGCCGACGCCGGGCGCGGGCTCACCGCGCACATCGCCGCCGCGCGCGCCGAAGGATTCCGGCTCAACCTCAACCTGCTCGGCGAGGCCGTGCTCGGTGAGGGCGAGGCGGCGAGCCGCCTGGCGCGCGTCCGCGCGATCATCGAGCGGCCCGACGTCGACTACGTGTCCATCAAGGTCTCGGCGGTCGCGAGCCAGCTGTCGACGTGGGACACGGCGGGCAGCCGCGACCGGGTCGTGGCCCAGCTGCGACCGCTGTACCTGGCCGCCGCGCGCCACGGCACGTTCCTCAACCTCGACATGGAGGAGTACAAGGATCTCGCGCTGACCACGGCGGTGTTCGAGCGGATCCTCGTCGACCCCGAGCTGCGCGACCTCGAGGTCGGCATCGTGCTGCAGGCCTACCTGCCGGACGCGCTCGCGGCCCTGGACGAGATCACGGCGATGGCCGAGCGCCGTCGGGCCATCGGCGGGGCCCGGATCAAGGTCCGCCTGGTCAAGGGCGCGAACCTCGCGATGGAGCTCGTCGAGGCCGAGCTGCACGGCTGGGCGCAGGCCACCTACTCGACCAAGGCCGAGGTGGACGCCAACTACGTGCGCCTGGTCGAGCGCGCGCTGCTGCCCGAGCGGTCCGCCCACGTCCGCGTCGGGGTCGCGAGCCACAACCTGTTCCACGTCGCGTACGCGCACCTGCTGGCCGCGGAGCGCGGCGTGAGCGAGGCGCTCGACATCGAGATGCTGCAGGGCATGGCGCCCGCGCAGGCCCGGGCCGTGCGGGGCGACGTCGGGCGCGTGCTGCTGTACACGCCGGTCGTGGCGAAGGAGGACTTCGATGTCGCGATCTCGTACCTGATCCGGCGCCTGGAGGAGAACGCCGCGGCGCAGAACTTCCTGCACTCGCTGTTCGCGCAGGGCGGTGCACCCGACCCGCAGACGCGGCTCAAGGGTCAGCGCGAGGCCTTCCTCGCCTCCGTCCGGGACAGCCAGCTGCCCTCGACGCAGCCGCGCCGGCAGCCGCGCGCCGCCCTCGTCACGCCGACGGTCGACCAGCCGTTCACCAACACGCCCGACACCGACGCCGCCGTCGCGCAGTCGCGCCGGTGGGCCGCCGACCTGGTGGTGCGCGAGGTGCCGGTGCCCCCGGCCGCGACGATCGAGTCGGTCGAGGACGTCGACGCCGCGATCGCGCGCGCGTCCGCCGTCGCGGCCGGCTGGGCCGGAACACCCCCGCACGACCGCGCCCGGATGCTGCGGCTGGCCGCGGACTACCTCGAAGACGCGCGCGGCGACCTTGTCGCGACCATGATCGCCGAGCCCGGCAAGACGATCGCCGAGGCGGACCCCGAGGTCAGCGAGGCGGTCGACTTCGCGCGGTACTACGCCGACCAGGCCGAGCTCCTCGCCGACGGCGCGGTCCCCGGCGCGGTGTTCCGGTCGCACGGCCTGACCGTGGTGACACCGCCGTGGAACTTCCCGGTCGCCATCCCGATGGGCTCGGTCCTGTCGGCCCTCGCCGCGGGTTCGCCGGTGCTCGTCAAGCCCGCCAAGCGCACCCCGCGCTGCGTGCAGGTCGCCGTCGCGGCCGTGCACCGCGCGACGGACGAGTGCGGCGTGCCGCGCGACGTGCTCCAGGTCGTGCTGTCGCCCCAGGGCGAGGCCCGACGGCGGCTCGTCACGCACCCGGACGTCTCCCGGGTCGTGCTGACCGGTTCGATCGAGACCGCGGAGCTGTTCTCGTCCTGGCGCTCGGACCTCGAGGTGCTCGCCGAGACCTCGGGCAAGAACGCGCTCGTCGTGACCCCGTCGGCCGACGTCGACCTCGCCGTGGCCGACATCGTGCGGTCCGCGTTCGGGCACGCCGGGCAGAAGTGCTCGGCGCTGTCGCTGCTCATCCTGGTCGGCTCGGCCGGCCGGTCGGACCGGCTGCGCCGCCAGCTCGCGGACGCCGTCAGCTCGTTGCGGGTCGGCCCGGCGACCGACCTCGCCACCACGGTGGGACCGCTGACCGAGCCGGCGTCGGGCAAGCTGCTGCGGGCCCTGACGACGCTCGATCCGGGCGAGACGTGGCTCGTCGAGCCGCGCCGGCTGGACGACGACGGCTACCTGTGGACGCCGGGCGTCAAGCACGGCGTCGCGCCCGGGTCGTTCTTCCACCTCACCGAGGTGTTCGGCCCGGTCCTCGGGGTGATGCGGGTCGAGACCCTCGCCGAGGCGATCGAGCTGCAGAACGCCGTGGCCTTCGGGTTGACCGGCGGGATCCACTCGCTCGACGAGGACGAGATCGCGAGCTGGCTCGACCGGGTCGAGGTCGGCAACGCGTACGTCAACCGGCACATCACAGGCGCGATCGTCCGCCGGCAGCCGTTCGGCGGCTGGAAGGCCTCCTCGGTCGGACCCGGCGCGAAGGCGGGCGGGCCCAACTACGTGGCCGAGCTGGGCAGCTGGTCCGACAGCCCCGAGGTCCCCATGGACGACGCCGCCTGGCTCGCCTGGGCCGCGGCCGACGACGCGCGCTGGTGGCAGGACGAGTTCGGTGCCGAGCACGACCCGAGCGGCCTGCGGGTCGAGGCGAACGTGCTGCGCTACCGCCCGATCCCGCACATGACCGTGCGGGTGGGGGCCGGGGCGGTCGAGCGCGAGGTCACGCGCGTGCTCGCGGCGGCCAGCCGGGCGGGCGTGCCCGTGACGCTCAGCCGCGCCGAGGTCGAGGCCGACGACGCGTTCGCGGCCCGCGTGCGCGAGGGCCGGGTCGGCGGACGCATCCGCGTCGTCGGCCAGGCGCCAGGCCTGCGCGAGGCCGCGCGGACCCGCGTCGGCGAGGTCACGGTCCTGGACGCCCCGGTCCTGGCCAGCGGCCGCCGAGAGCTCCTGACAATGCTCCGCGAGCAGTCCATCAGCCAAACCCGGCACCGCTTCGGCCACGTCTAACCCCAGCCGCCGAACTCGGAGGTTTGCCTCGAACTCGGACAGCAGGGTGTCCTAGTTCGAAGCAAACCTCCGAGTTCGCGGGCGCGCGTGGGGCTTGCTGGTGGGGGAGGAGGGGGAGGAGGGGGAGGAGGGAGTTCGGCCTTGGGTTAGGCCGAGGCGCGGATGATAAGTTCCGGGGCGAAGATCACCGGGGCGGGGTCGACCTCGTGGCCGGCGAGGAGATCGCGGAGGATCTCGCCGGCGGCCCTTGCCATATCGATAACCGGGTTGACGATCGTCGTCAGCGGCGGAGAGGTCGCGGTGGCCACCGCGAGGTTGTCGAAGCCGACGACGGCGACGTCGCCCGGCACCGTGCGGCCCGCGTCGGCCAGCACGCGGAGCGCGCCCGACGCCATGAGGTCCGAGGCGACGAAGATCGCGTCGAGGTCGGGGTGCTCGGCGAGCAGCTGGGTGGCGGCTCGAGCGCCGCCGTCGCCGGTGAAGTCGCCGTAGGCGATGGCGTCGCCCGCCAGCCCCGCATCGACGAGGGCGGCGGACCAGCCCTGCAACCGGTCGAGGCCGGCCGACATGTCCTGCGGTCCCGCGATCGTGGCGATCTTTCGGCGACCGATGCTCAGGAGGTACTCCGCTGCCATCCGACCGCCGCCGATGTTGTCCACGTCGACGTACCTGACCTGGTGCGGGCCCTCGAAGGGCCGACCGACGAAGACCGTCGGCACGGCCGACCGGCTCAGCTCGGCGGCGAGCACGTCGTCGCGGTGGTGGGACGCGACGATGGCGCCGTCCACGTGCCCCCCGCGCAGGTAGCGCAGGGTGCGGGTCGCCATGTCGTCCGGCCGGGCCATCACGAGGACGAGCTGCAGCTCGGTGTCCCGCAGCGCCGCGTTCAACCCGTTGATCGTGCCCGCGAAGAACGGGTCGGTAAGGACCCGGTCGTCCGGCTCCGGGACGACGAGCGCGACGGAGTTCGTCCGCCGGGTGACCAGGGTGCGAGCGGCCCGGTTCGGGATGAAGCCGAGATCGGCGACCGCGGCGTCTACGGCGGCCTGGGCCTCCGGGGACACCCGCAGGCCACCGTTGATGGCCCGCGATGCCGTCGACCGCGACACCCCGGCGCGCTCCGCGACCTGCTCGAGTGTGGGCACGCCGATGCGCACGGGGCCTGCTGGTGCGCTGCCGCGCACTGTGCCTGCCGCTACGGCTGGTCGGATCGACTGCTCGCTCTCGGTGGTCATGCGCCCCTCGCCTTGCGTGTCGTGCAGGATAGATCGATCTTGTCAGGCTTGGGTCGGCACCGAGTGGTCTCGCGGCGGTACACAGTTGCTCGCAGCGACTTGGGCGAACCAGAGTGCGCTCGCCTTGGGCGTGCGGACCTGGGTGTCGTAGTCGACGCGGACGATACCGAACCGCTGCTCGTAGCCCCACGCCCACTCGAAGTTGTCGAGCAGCGACCACGCGAAGTAGCCACGCACGTCGACGCCGAGGTCGATGGCGTCGTGCACGGCGCGCAGGTGCTGGTCGTAGTAGTCGAGGCGCGCGTCGTCCTGGACGAAGCCGTCCGCGTCCGGGACGTCGTCGTACGCGGCGCCGTTCTCGGTGACGTACAGGGCCACCCCGGCGGGGCCGGTGTAGTCCTGCTGAAGCCGGACGAGCAGCCGGGTGAGGCCCTCAGGCTGGACCTCCCAACCCATGCCGGTGATCGGCAGGCCGCGCAGGTGGCTGTGAGCATCGGGTGCAGCCGGGAACGGGGTCGACGTCGGCCGGGCGACCGGTGCGTTCCCGCCGGGCGCCTCGGGGGCCGGTCGGCCGCTGACCGCCTGGCCGTGGTAGTAGTTCACGCCGAGGGTGTCGAGGGGGGCGGAGATGATCTCGAGGTCGCCGTCCTTGATGTGGCTCGCCAGGCCGAGCTCTGCGACGTCGGCCAGCACGTCGGCCGGGTACGACCCGCGCAGCAGCGGGTCGAGGAAGATCCGGTTGAGCTGGCCGTCGAGCAGGCGGGCCGCCTCGACGTCACCGGGATCGGTGGGGTCGACGGGGTCGGGCACGTCGAAGTTGAGCGTGATGCCGAGGTTCGCCTCCGGCGCGCGCTTGCGCAGCTCGGTGACCGCGAGGCCGTGGCCGAGCAGCAGGTGGTGCGCCGCGGCCAGGCCGGCGGCCGGGTCCTGGTGGCCCGGCGCATGCAGCCCGGCGGTGTAGCCGAGGAACGCCGAGCACCAGGGCTCGTTGAGCGTGGTCCACACGTCGACCCGGTCGCCGAGGGCCTCGTGCATCCCGACGGCGTACTCCGCGAATCGGTAGGCCGTGTCGCGGTTGGTCCACCCGCCGGTGTCCTCCAGGGCCTGGGGCAGGTCCCAGTGGTAAAGCGTCAGCCAGGGGGTGATCCCCGCGCCGAGCAGCTCGTCGACCAGGCGTGAGTAGTAGTCGACGCCGACCGGGTTGATCGAACCGCCGTCGGGCCGCACGCGCGCCCACGACGTCGAGAAGCGGTAGGAGGCGAGGTTCAGGCGTGCCATCAGGGCGACGTCGTCGGCCATGCAGTGGTACTGGTCGCACGCGATCTCGCCGGTGTGCGCCCCGACGACCGCGCCCGGGATCCGGGCGAAGGTGTCCCAGATCGAGTCACGACGGCCGCCCTCGTGCGCGGCCCCCTCGACCTGGTAAGCGGCGGTGGCCGCCCCCCACAGGAAGCCGGGCGGGAACCGACGGGTCCCCGGGTCCGACGGCGACGGGGCCGTGCCGGTGAGCAGTTCGGTCATCCCTTGACCGCGCCCTGCATGATGCCGGACACGAGGTGCTTGCCGGCGATCGCGAAGACGACGATCAGCGGGATGGTCGACAGGGTCACTCCGGCCAGGATGAGCGAGTAGTCCTTGAAGTACGAGGACTGCAGCAGCTGGACCGCGACGGGCAGGGTGGGGTTGGACGAGCCGAGCACGATGAAGGGCCAGAAGAAGTTGGTCCAGGACCCGACGAACGTGAACAGCGCGAGCATCGCCGCGGCGGGGCGTGCCGCGGGCAGGGCGACGTGCCAGAACGTGCTGATCATCGAGCAGCCGTCGATCCGGGCGGCCTCGATCAGCTCGTAGGGGAGGGCCTCCTCGAGGTACTGGGTCATCCAGAACACCCCGAACGCGGTGACCATGGCGGGCACGATGACGGCGACGAGCTTGCCGGTCCAGCCGAGCTGGGACATGACGATGAAGAGCGGGACGATGCCGAGCTGGGTGGGGACGGCCATCGTGGCGATGACGAACACCAGCAGCGGGCCGCGACCGCGGAAGCGCAGCTTGGCGAAGGCGAACCCGGCGAGGGTCGAGAACACCACCACCGAGAACGACGTGATGGTCGCGACGATGACGGAGTTGCTCAGCGCCTTCCAGAACTGGATGTCGGAGGTGACCACGCGGGTGATGTTGTCGAAGAAGTGCTTGGCGGGGATCAGGGACGGGACGGGGTTCTGTGCGATCGTCTGGGCGTCGGACGAGCCGAGCAGGAACGAGTAGTACAGCGGGTAGGCCGAGATGAGGAGCGCGGCGGCGAGGATCGCGTAGGTCACCCAGCCGGGCCGGTGGTTCGCGCCGGCACCCCCGGCCATGCGCTTGCGCTTGCGGGCGGCCGCGCGGGCGGCACCGGCCCCGGCTGTCTGTGCGGTCATGGCGACGGAGGTCATTTCGACTTCCTTCCGGTCTTGGACTTGGAGGATCCGGAGGTGGCGATGCGCCGCGTGATAGCGAAGTTGATCAGGCCGATGGCGATGATGATGAGGAACAGGATCCAGGCGACCGCGGCGGCGCGGCCGAAGCTCTTCTGGGCGCCCCAGCCGAGCTCGTAGAGGTACATGGTCACGGTCATCCACTGGCGGTCGGCGCCGCCCTGGCCGAACTGGTCGAACATGCGCGGCTCGTCGAAGATCTGCAGGCCACCGATGGTGGACGTGATCACCACGAAGATGAGCGTGGGGCGGAGCATCGGGATGGTCACCGAGAAGAACCGCCGGGCGCGCCCGGCGCCGTCGATCACGGCGGCCTCGTACAGGTCGCGCGGGACGGCCTGCATGGCCGCGAGCAGGATCAGGGTCGTGTAGCCGGTCCAGCGGAAGTTCACCATCGTGGCGATCGCGAAGTGGCTCGGCAGCACCTCGGCGTGCCAGCGGATCGGGTCGATCCCGATGTCACCGAGCAGGGTGTTGATGAGGCCGGACTGGTCGGCGAACATCTTCGAGAAGATCAGGCCGACGGCGACGGGGGCCACCACGTACGGCAGCAGCACGCCCATGCGCCAGAACGTCTTGGCGCGCAGGTTCGCGTCCAGGACCGCCGCGAGGACGAGCCCCAGGAAGACCTGGGGGACTGAGGAGAGCAGGAAGATGCTGAAGGTGTTGCGCAGTGCCGTCCAGAAGTTGGGGGCCTGCAGGACGGTGACGAAGTTCTCGAGCCCGACGAACCCGCCCTTGCCGCCGATGAGGTTCCAGTCGTGCAGCGAGACCCACGCGGTGTAGCCGAGGGGGAACAGGCCGACGACGGCGAACAGCAGGAAGAACGGAGAGATGTACAGGTAGGGCGAGAGCTTGACGTCCCAGCGCCCCAGCTTCTGGCGGAAGGCGATCCGCCGCGGCGCGCTGTCCGGGGCCGGTACGAGCTCGGGTTCGAGGTTCGGGGGGCTGATCACGGCCATGAGGAATCCTTCGGCGCGGGTGAGGGTGGGGCAGGCAAGGCAGCGGGCACAGAAGGCCGCGGGCTGCAACCGTGCGCTGCGGGTCCGCCGGATGGTGCTGGCGGACCCGCAGCGGGACTGCTGGTGTGCGGACTACTTAGCCGAGGGCCTTGACGTCCGTCTGGAACTTCGCCCAGGACGACGCCGCGTCATCGGTCTTGTCGACGTCCACGCGGGACAGCGCCTGCTGCATCGCGTCGTTGATCGCGAAGTAGTTCGGGCCCTTGAACGGGGCGACCTTGACGGCGTTGGCGCGGTTGGCGAGGAGCTCACCGGTCTTGGCGTTGTTGAAGAACGCGTTGGTCACGCCGAGCAGGTCGGGGCTCGTGAGGGCCTCGGTCTGGGACGGGAACGTGCCCTTGGCGACGAACGCCTTGATCTGCTGCTCGGGAGCCGTGAGCCAGGCGGCGAGCGCCTTGGCCTCCGCCTGGTGCTTGCCCTGGGCCGGAACGGTCAGGAACGAGCCGCCCCAGTTGCCGCCGCCGCCGGGGAAGACATCAGCGATGTCCCAGCCGGTGACGCCCTTGGCGTTGCCCTCGATGACACCGAGCATCCACCCGGGGCAGAGCATGGTCGCGAAGCCGTTGTTCTGGAACGACGCGGTCCAGTCCTCGCTCCACTGGCCGAGGTGGGCGGAGAGCCCATCGGTCGTGGAGGCGCCGAGGACGGTGTCGTAGAGCTTGCGGACGTCGGGGTTGTCGGCGGCGATGATCGTGCCGTCGGCCTTCTCGTACGCGTTCTCGAGCTGGTTGACCATGCCCTGGTACGTGGCGCCCGCGGAGTCCATCCACGGCGTGCCGGTACCGGCGGCGGTGAACTTCTTGCCGGCGGCGAAGTAGTCGTCCCAGGTGGCGGACTCGCCACCGAGGAGGGTGGCGACCTCGGCGCGATCGGTCGGCAGACCGGCGGCCTTGAACAGGTCGGAGCGGTAGCAGACGCCCTCCGGGCCGATGTCGGTGCCGTAGCCGATGAGAACGCCGTCGGCCGTGGTCGCCTGGGCGACCTTCCAGTCGAGCCAGCGGCCCTCGACGGCCTTGTCCGTCAGGTCGACGAACTTGTCCGGGTACTGCATGAGCTCGGGGAGCCAGTCGACCTCGATGGCCTCGACGTCGGACAGGCCGGAGCCGGCCGCGAGCCGCGTGTTCATGTTGTCGCGGGCCTCGTTGGAGGTCGCGGCCTTCTTCTGCTCGACCGTGATGTTCGGGTTGAGCTTCGTGTACTCGGCGAGAAGGTCCTCGTAGCCGAACTCGTTGAACGTGGCGACGGTGAGGGTGATCTTCTCCGTGCTGCTCGCCGTCGTGGCGTCGCCGCTCGTCGTGCCCGAGGCACACCCGGTAGCGAGCAGGGCCACACCCGTGGCCCCTGCTGCGAGTGCCCACATCCTGCTGTTGCTCTTACGCACTGTGACTCCCTTGTCAGTTGGCCCGGCGTCCTCGCCGGGCACTTGGTCGAAGCTGATTGAGACTGACCTGTTCAAAGATGGAATCGCTCCCACCGCCCCGCAATGTTGCCGATGCTCTGCGCGGGAGCGCTCCCATGGGTTGTAGTTGAAGAGTGATCCCGTCCGCCCAGGGTGTCAAGGGCGCGCACTGGCGAATGGGCGTGGTAGCGCTCCCATCCAAGTAAAGGTGCAGGTCACAGCGTTTCGACGTTTCGTGGCGTTACGGAATCGTTACGCTGGCGCGCCCTCGGGGCGTGAGATCGGACACGTCGACGATGGGATCCGCCGACGGCGTCGCGGCCGGTTCAGGCGTTCTCGTGCTGCCCGCGGCCCTCGAGCCAGTCGGTCCCGGACTGCTGCTCTGCCTCCAGGGCGGTGCGGACCGCGCGGGCGGCGGCCTCCTCGATCGCGGCGCCGAAGAGCGGCACCCCTGCCTTCACCTCGCCGGCGTAGGTCAGCACGCTGGCATCGAGGCCGTCCTGCACGAGGCTCGTGGTGCCGGTCAGGCGCACCGGCGCGCCGGCGATCTCCACGACGACCGTCCCACGGCGGCCGTCGTCGCCCGGGGCCTCCCAGGCCTCGATCTGCCGGACCTCGAGGCTGGCGCCGACGAAGGCGCGGATGTTCGCCGGGATCTGATCGGTGGGCATCGACCGCCGAGTGGTGATCGTGAACGCGCCGTCGGCGCTGCCGAGGATGTCGACGTGCGTGGCGGTCGCCCCGCCGGCTGCGACCCGCGCACGCCCGTAGGCAGGGTCGGACAGCATGGCGGCGACGGTCGAGACATCCGCTCGGTACCGCAGCTCTACGTTGACGTACACCTGGACTCGGCCTCCTTCGCCCGCGCCCGGTTACACGCCGGCCGCGATGTCCCCGCGGGGGACTCGCTGGTACACCCTGAAGATTAGCGAAGGTCGGGGCGTGGTGGGCGCCGGTGCGCGCCGGTGAGGTGCTGCAGTACCCGCATTAGGCTGACTCGCGTGCCTACGCTGAGCGATCTGGTCGCCACTCACGCCGACCTCGAGTCCGCCGACGTCGAATGGCTGCACCTGCTGCTCGGGGACTGGCAGGTCATCGCGGACCTCGCGTTCGCCGACCTCGTGCTCTGGCTGCCGACCCGGGACGGCGACTTCATCGCCATCGGGCAGTGCCGCCCGAGCACCGGCGCGACGGTGCACTACGACGACATCGTCGGTGCACGCGCCCCCGAGGGGCAGCGGTCCCAGCTCCGGCAGGCGCTCACCGAGGTGCGGTCGCAGCGTTCGCGCGAGCCGCGCTGGTTCGGTTCCTACGCCGTGCGCGAGGAGGCCGTCCCGGTCGTGCGCAACGGGCGCGCGATCGCCGTCGTCGCCCGGCAGACCAACCTCGGCGGTGCGCGCACGCCGAGCCGGCTCGAGCTCAACTACGTCGAGGCCGCCGACGACCTCATGGGCATGATCGCGCGCGGCGAGTTCCCGCTGCGCAACTCCGCCACCGGCTCGCGGCGCGGTGCCCCGCGCGTCGGGGACGGCCTGATCCGCCTGAACTCCGAGGGCGAGGTCCTGTACGCCAGCCCGAACGCACTGAGCGCCTTCCATCGGCTGGGGGTCCTCGGGTCGCTGGTCGGTCGGTCGCTGATCGAGGTCACCACCAAGCATCTCGAGCAGAAGATGCCGGTGGACGAGTCCATGCCGCTGGTGGTCATGGGGCGGGCGCCGTGGCGCACGGACATCGAGACCCGCGGCGTGTGCCTGTCGCTGCGCGCGGTCCCGCTCACCGAGAACGGCCAGCGCACCGGAGCCGTGCTGCTGTGCCGCGACGTGTCCGAGCTGCGGCGGCGCGAGCGCGAGCTCATCACCAAGGACGCGACGATCCGCGAGATCCACCACCGCGTGAAGAACAACCTGCAGACCGTGGCGGCCCTGCTCCGGCTCCAGGCGCGCCGGCTCGAGTCACCCGAGGCGCGCGCCGCGCTCGAGGAGGCCATGCGCCGGGTCGCGACGATCGCACTCGTGCACGAGACGCTCTCGCAGACCCTCGACGAGACGGTGCCGTTCGACGTGCTCGTCGGGCGCAGCCTGCGGCTCGCCGCCGACGTGGCGTCCGCGGGCGGCCCGGTGCGGACCGTGACGACGGGCGCGTTCGGCCTGGTTCCCGCGGCGGACGCGACGGCGCTCGCCCTCGTGCTCACCGAGCTGGTGACGAACGCCGTCGAGCACGGGCTCGGGACGACCGAGGGGGGCACGGTCGAGATCCGGGCCGAGCGCGAGGGGCAGGAGCTGCGCGTCGTCGTCGAGGACGACGGCGTCGGCATGGATCCCGAGAAGGGTGCGGGCTCGGGGCTGGGCACGCAGATCGTGCTCACGCTCGTGACGAACGAGCTGCGCGGCACGATCGAGTGGCGTCCGCGCGAGGGTGGCGGCACGCAGGTCGTGCTGCACGTGACGCTGCGTGCCCCGACGACCTAGCCCGGGGCCCGGCACGACACAGGCCCCGACGAAAGGATCCGTCGGGGCCTTGGTGACGCGGGGCGTCAGGTTCGTGTGTCCAGCGTGAGGTCAGCTGGCGCGACGCTGGCGGGCCGTGCGGCGCTTGAGGGCGCGGCGCTCGTCCTCGGACAGGCCACCCCACACGCCGGCATCCTGGCCGGACTCGAGCGCCCACTTCAGGCACGTGTCGACGACCGGGCACCGGTTGCAGACGCTCTTGGCCTGTTCGATCTGCGCGAGCGCAGGTCCGGTGTTTCCGATCGGGAAGAAGAGTTCGGGGTCTTCTTCCAGGCACGCAGCGCGGTGGCGCCAATCCATAGCTTCTCCTAGGCACAGGTCGAGGCAGGCCCTGTCTGGGCTGGTCTCAAGGGGGGGTCGAAAGAACGCGGCTCAGATAAGGCTCCCCCTAGTCGGGGTCCAACACAAGGGTCCTCGGTCGCATTTCTCCCTCTCTGTCCGAGGCGTTCGTCACACCTTTGGGGGCGAACGGCGGGATTGGTTCACGTCGTAGGCTCAATTCCATGCCGTCCGCTCCGCGAGATCCCGTGCCTGTGCCCGCCCGGCCGAACCGCCCCGCAGCGGCCCGGCCCGTCGTGCTCGCGGGGGTCTGCCTGGTGGTGTTGTTGCAGGCCGCAGTGCTGATCGGCCTCGCTGGCGCCTGGGTTCGCGACCTGATCGCGGGGGCCAGCGAGATCCCCGGCGCGACGCTGTTTCTTATCGCATTCGCCGTCGGGATCGCCGCGCTCCTGATCGCGTCCGCGCGCGCGCTGTGGCGCGGGCGGCGATGGGCGCGCTCTCCGGTCATCACCTGGCAGATCCTGCTGATCGCGATGTCGGCCGGCTGGCTCGGCGTCGAACGGACGAGCTGGGCGGTGGCGGTCCTCGTCAGCTCGCTCCTCGTCGTGGTCGGTCTGCTCCTCCCGGCGGTCGTGGCGGCGACGTCCGGTCGGGCACCGGTGGCCGACGGCGACTCGCCGGTCAGCTGACCTCCGGGTCGAGCACCTGCACGACGACGAGGTCGCGTCCGTGCTGGCACACGCCCCGTCCCGCGGCGTGCGGGTGCGCGGGGTCCACGACCCAGTCGAGCGCGACGCCGAACACCTCCCCACTGCCCGGCTCGGCCGGCGCAAGCACCAGGCCTCGGCGCACCGACCGCAGCGCGCCCAGGGCCCCGCGGTGGGCGATCGCGGCGCGCGCGGTCGACGCCGACGCGATGACCCGCACGCCGGGGCCGGCGTCGGTCACCAGGGCAGCGAGCCGGTCGCCGGTCGCGGGCGACAGCTGCTCGAGCACCTCCAGGTCGTCGACGAGCAGGACCGTCCCGGCGGGCAGGCCGCCGTCGAGCAGCCGGTCGATGTCTGCCGGGACGAACCCGACGGTGCGGGTTGCGGCGCGTCCCTCCCCGACCTCGCGCGCCGGGCCGTCCCGCGCGATCACCGCCACGGGGCGGCCGAGGTCGCCCAACGCCGAGGTGAGCACCGCGAGGGCGGTCGACCGGCCCGAACCCGGGGGACCGACGACGAGCGCGCCGCGGGAGACGTCGAGGCGGACCGGTCCGCAGTCGTCCCCGCCGAGACCGACGATCGGATGGGTGCCGTCGCCGCTGTCTGGGAGGTCCGGGAGCGCCAGGAGGTCCGAGCGGGGGACGCGCTCGGGCAGCGGTGCGAGGCGCATGGCCCGGTCCGCAGGCGCCGCACTGGCCCACCGCCGCGTGGCTCCCGCGTCGGCCGGGTCGGCGACGGCCACCTGGCACAGCACCGCGCCCAGGGTGTCGCGGGCGACGCCGGGACCGACCGGGGGGAGCCGGATCGCGCGCCCGGGGCCTCGGCGCGCACCGGTGAGATCGGCCGGAACACCGGCGAGGGACTCCGCCACGCGGTCGCCGACCGCCAGTACGAGCCGTTCGGCGAACAGCGCCCCGATCGTTCCGGGCGCCGCCGAGCCGGTCGCCGCGAGGACCGCGACCGCGCGACCGCGCCCACGTCGCAGCAGGTCGACGAACCGGTCGACGCCGGCTCCCCGGGCCACCCGGGCCACGGACTCGAGCGCGGCGTCCAACCCGTCGACAACGAGCAGCTGCGGTGCTGAGACACGGTCGGGTCTGCCCGGGGCGCCGCCCGCAGCCGACGGGTGGGGCTGGGACCCGAGCCAGGTCACCAGGCGAGCGAGTCGCAGCGGCTCGTCCGGTCCGACGACCGTGCCGAGGCCGGGGTGGTCCGCCAGCCCGGCGAGCAGGGTCGCCGGCAGGCCGACGGCGTGCACGTGCCAGCCACGCGCCAGCGCGGCGCAGGTGGCGGTGTGCAGGGTCTGGCTGCGACCCGAGCCCGGTGCGCCGAGGACGAGGAGGTGACCGGCCATCGGGTCCCACCGGACCACCGCGCGGCGCTGCGCGGCAGGCACGTCGGCCAGGGCGAGCGGGAACGCCGTCGTTCCGCCGGCGGATAGGGCGGGGTCGTGCCCGAGCAGGTCGCGTGCGAGCACGTGCTGCGGGAGCGGGGGCAGCCACGGCGGCTGCGGCAGCGGTACCCCCGAGTCGGTGGCCGCGGTGCGGGCCGCGTCGACGAAGGTCCGCGCCGGGCTCGGGCTACCAGCAGGCGGTTCCACCAGCGCCATTGTCGCGACTGGGTCGCGGTCGGCCCGGGGCCAGGCCGGCGCGAGGCGCACCGCCCCGGTCGTGCCTGTCGCGAGGCCGTCGGCGTGCGCCACCTGGACCTCCTCGGGCGGGAGGGAACCGCGGCGCACGATCGCGCGGCCGGGGAGCGTGGCGGGGATCCGGGCGGCGTCGGCCACCTCGACGACGTCGAGCGAGTCCGCCGCGTCGGTCACGCGCAGCGCGATCCGCAGCGCGACGTTGGCCCGCAGGTCGGCGCCGACCGCCCCCGCCGGACGCTGGGTCGCCAGCACGAGGTGGATCCCCAGCGAGCGTCCCTGCGCCGCGACCCGCAGCAGCCCGGGCACGAACCGCGGGAGCTCGTCGGCGAGAGCGCGGAACTCGTCGACCACCACGAGCAGCCGCGGCGGGACCGGCGACCGGCCCGGAACGCGTCGCAGTGCGGCCAGGTCACTCACCCCCGCGGCGGCGAGAAGCCGTTCCCGGCTGCGCAGCTCGGCGCGCAGCCCGAGCAGGGCGCGCGCGGCGAGCTCGTCGTCGAGGTCCGTGACCTGCCCGACGACGTGCGGCAGCTCGGCGCACCCGCCGAAGCTCGCGCCGCCCTTGTAGTCGATGAGCGCGATCGCGAGGTCGGCCGGGGAGTGGGTCAGGGCGAGCGACAGGAGCATCGTCTGCAGGAGCTCGGACTTGCCGGCACCCGTCGTTCCGGCGACGAGCGCGTGCGGACCGTCCCGGACCAGGTCAAGCACGACCGGCCGACCTCCGGCCCCGAGCCCGAGGCAGAACGACAGGTCTGCCCGCGGTCCGGAGCCGGCCCGGTGCCAGGTCGCCGCGACCGCACCGGCGAGCGCAGCCTCGTCGCCTGGGGAGGGGATGCCGGGGAGGTCGGCGAGCGCCACCGTTGTCGGCGGCTCCTCGCGCGGGCGCGCCTGGCCCCGGATCGCCGCTACCCGGCGGGCGTATCCCTGCGCCCACGTGTCCGAGACCGCGAGCAGGGGAACGGTGCGCTCGGTGCCGTCGGGCAGCTCGAGCGTCGCGTGCTCGCTCCCGGCGCGCACGGTCAGCACCGTCCGGCACCACGCGGGGACGTTCGCGCGCCGGGACTCGACGACGAGTACGGCGGCGCCCTGGCCCCCCGCCCAGCGGTGCGCGAGATCGAGGCGCGTGGTGCCGCGCGGCTGATCGGCGACGACGAGGCCTCCCACTGCCGAGCCGTCCCGGTCGAGCCAGCGGCACCACGCCCAGTCGGAGGCCGTGCCGGGTGATGATCGGACAGAGAGAGCTGCTGGCCCGTCCGCGCTGCCCCCCGGCCCGAGGGGAACGGAGGCCGCGATCAGGGCGCGCGCGGCTGCCAGCGCGAGCGACCGCGGCCCGACCACCGCGAGGCATCCGTCGGGCGCGAGAGACCGCACGCTCCACGGGGGCGTTGCGGCGGGGACGGCGGCGTCGGGCGACCCGGCTGGCGGCCCGTCGCGCGTGCGAGCGGGCGACGGGACGGCCGGACCCGCCAGCAGCCGTAACGCCCGGGTCGTGAGGTCCGCGGGCGAGGGCGCGGCATCGTGGAGGTCGTCTGGTCGGTCGTCGTGCGCGCGGTCGTGCCCGGCGGGGCGGCTGACCCCGTTGCCGACGCCGTGGCCGACCCCGTTGCCGACCCCATTGCCGACCTCGGCGCCGAGCCCGCGGCCGGTCACGCGGCCGCGCAGCCACGGCCACGCCGCGACCACCGGGCCGAGCAGCGCGAGCGCGAGCAGGGCGCGATTGCCGGTGCTCAGGGCCAGGACGAGCGATCCGATCGCGGGCCCGAGCCACAGCCCGGGTGACGCGCCGGTCGCCCGAGGGGGTCGGCCGCCGGCCGCGCTCGGGTTCGGGCGCAGCACCGCGACGCGCCGCAGCTCGAGGATCGTTGCGCCGAGCACCAGCCGGTCGCCAACACGGAGGCGGGTGCCACGGCTGCGGATACGACGGAGTCCGAGGCCACGGAGTCGGCGGCCACGGAGGGTGAGGCGACTGAGCTTGATCCGACTGAGCTGGAGGCCATGGAGTCGAATGCCACGGAGCCGAACGGACCGCAGCGCTCCGCTGCGGAACAGCGGGATCCGGCCGAGCGGTCGGCCCCGGTCCGGGTGCCCCCGACGGCGGTTGCGGGCGGTCCGGAGCTCGGTGCCGTTGCTTGACCCCAGGTCTCGGGCGCGCGGTCCCGCGCGCCCGACCGTCAGCTCGACGTGGCGCCGAGAGACGCCGGCGTCGTCGATCGCCAGGTCGCCCGCCCGCCCCACGACGACCGTCCGGTCGAGCGCGATCAGCGCGCCGCAGTCCGGTCCCGAGACGACCGCGAGATGCCAGTGCGCGCGCAGCGCCGCCCGGTCGCGGTCGATCTGCCCCGCCCCGACCCGCAGGATCGCCCCTGCCCGCAGCGGCACCTGGCCGGTGAGGTGGTCGGCGTCGAGGAGGGTCTCGTCGACGGCCAGCACGACGGCGCCGTCGGCCAGGTCGGCCCGGTCGGTCACTGCCGCGAGGAGCGGGCGCAGGTCACCCAGCCGCGCGCCGTCGGGGACGTCGAGGTCGACGTCGGGCATGCCGGGCAGCCCGGCCAGGGTGAGGCGCACGAAGCCACCTTGGCTCCGGCACGACAGCCACGACCGGCGGGCCTGCGGACGCCGGGGATGGTCCCCGGGTCCACAGGCCCGCCGGTCGGATCGCGAGGTGTTCCTCGATCCCAGGGTCCCTCAACCCCAGGGTCACTCATCCCGAGATCAGTCCACCGCGAGCGCCGCCACCGGCGACGTGCGGGCCGCCGCGCGTCCCGGGATCACCGAGGCGAGCAGGCCCGCCACCAGCGCCACGAGCACGACCAGGCCGAGGTCCCGCCACGGCACCTCGAACTGCACGTCGCCGAGCGACCCGAGCGCCGTCGCGGCGCCCGCCCAGCCGTACAGCGTGCCGAGCCCCGCGCCGATGACCGCGCCGACGCCCGCGATGAGCATCCCCTCGATCGCAAGCATCGTGCGCAGCTGGCGACGGGACAGCCCGATGGCCCGCAACGTCGCCGACTCGCGCCGACGTTCGATCACCGACAGCGACAGCGTGTTCGCCACGCCGATGAGCGCGATGAGGACCGCGACGCCGAGCAGCCCGACCACGACCGCGAGCAGCGTGTCGATGATCTTCTGGAACTGCGCGTGCTCGACTGCGGCCCCACTGACCTGCACAGCGGTGTCGGACAGCGCATCCTCGATCGCGGGCACGACCACGCCGGCCTGGTTGACGTCGGTGAGCCGGACCCAGACCTGGTTGGTCGGCAGGTCGGCACCGGTGCGGGCCAGCGCGGCGGGGCTGAGCAGCAGCCCGCCGGGCAGGTCGGTGAGCACGGCGGTGAGCTCGACGGGCTCACCGGCGCTCTGGTCGAGGCCGTCGTTGCCGACGATCGTGGGCGTCACCGTGATCACCTGGCCGTCCGTGATGCCGTGCTGGGCCGCGGTGTCGCGGGAGACGACGACGTGGAGGTCGTCGAGCCCGGCCATCATGGTCGGCGCGCGCAGCACGGTCTTCGCCTCGGCGGGATCGAGCGCCATCGCGTTCGACCAGACCGTCTGCCCGGCGAAGTCGAGCTGCACCACGACGTCGCGCAGCGTGATCGCCTCGGCGACCCCCGGGACGTCCGCGATGGTCTTCACCAGGGCGGGCGTCACGAGCTCGACCGCCGCGCCGTCGGTCGTCATCGAGGGCGCATCGCGGCCGATGGCCACGTCGACCGGGAACTGGCTGTCGAGCGCACCGCCCAGGGTCGTCCGTGCGCTCGCGGCGCCGGTGCTCATCATCGCCACCAGCGTGACGCCGATGAGCAGGGCCGCGCTCGTGGCGGCGGTGCGACGCGGGTTGCGGATCGTGTTGGCGACGGCGAGCTTGGCCGCCGTCCCCGACGGCGCGAGCAGCCGACCGGCCGCCGCGACCACGGTCGGCACCCAGAACACGGCGCCGACGAGCACGCCGACGAACGACAGCGCACCTCCGAGCACGCCGACCCCGAGCGCGGCGAGCGCATCCATCGTGGACGCCCCGGCGACGGCCCACCCGAGCAGGGCGACCCCTGCAAAGGTCGCGAGGCACGACAGCACCAGGCGCGGCAGGTTGCGGCGGTGGGTGAACGTGGGCGCGTCGGCGGGCCGCAGCGCGGCGAGCGGTGCGACCCGGGTGGCGGCCCGAGCGGGCGCGAGCGCGGCGAGCACGGTGACGACCGTGCCGATCGCGAGCGGGACGAGGACCACGGCCGGGGTGATCGAGACGTACGCCGGCAGCGGCACGCCCGTGATCATCCGGTCGAGGACGACGAGCGTGACCTGCGCCAGCCCGATCCCGATCAGCAGGCCGAGCGACGACGCGGCGAGCCCGAGCAGGCTCGCCTCGAGGAGCACCGAGCGACGCAGCTGCGACTTGGTCGCCCCGACGCAGCGCAGGAGCGCCAGCGCCCGGGTGCGCTGCGCGATGAGCACCTGGAACGTGTTGGAGATGACCAGGGCCGCGACGAGCAGCGCGATGGCGGCGAAGCCGAGCACGATCGTGGTGAAGATCTCCGACCCGCCGGTCAGCTCGCCGACGGTGGCCTTCGCCTCGGCGTCCTTGGTGCGGATCACCGTGCCCTCGGGCGCAGCCGCCTGGAGGGCGGCCGTCACCTGGGTGACGTCGGCGCTGTCGGCCAGGGCGACGACGGCGCGGGCGAAGGTCGCCGCGGCCGGCGCGCCCATCGATCCCGCCGTATCCTGCGCGGCCCAGCGGTCGGCGTCGTCGGCGGTGATCACCACGGCGCCGCCGGACTGCGCGAACGCGCCGTTCGGGTCGTCGAGGAGCCCGACGACGGTGAGCTTCTCGGGGGCGGTCGTCCAGGTCCCGGCCGCTTCGGTGCCGGCGCCCTCCTCGCCCGTGCCCGACGGCGGGGTCGCTGCGGGCTCGGTGCTCGCGGCGTCGGGCGTCCAGACCTCGCGGTTCGCCGTGACGACCCCGCCGATCCTGACGCCGAGGCGCTCGGCCAGCGCGGCGGGCAGGGCTGCCTGGCCGGGGTCGGTCGGGAAGGTCCCGGAGGTCAGGACCTGCGCCTCGAACCGGGGGTCGGACGCCGTGGCGGTGATCTCCGGCACGGCGCGCTTGGCGCCCGCGACGAGCTCGACCCAGGTCGAGCGGCGTCCGTCGACGGCGTCGACCCCGCGTGTGCTGCGCATCGCCGCCAGGTCGTCGGGGGTGAGGCCGACGCCGGTGCCGTCGTCCGGCGCCGTGACCACGAGGTCGGCATCGGCGAAGGACGCCGCGATGGCGTCGTAGCTGGTGCGGGTGATGACCCCGCCCGCGACGAGGGTCGCCGCGACGAAGGCGGTGCCGATGACGATCGCGAGACCCGCGGCGGCCAGCCGTCCGAGGCTACGGCGCATCTGGGCGAACGTGAGGCGCCACATCAGCGGGCCACGG
The DNA here is from genome assembly GCF_045689905.1 of Pengzhenrongella phosphoraccumulans. Classification (NCBI taxonomy): domain Bacteria; kingdom Bacillati; phylum Actinomycetota; class Actinomycetes; order Micrococcales; genus Pengzhenrongella; species Pengzhenrongella phosphoraccumulans. The sequence continues at coordinate 3,046,263 of NZ_CP144210.1, forward strand.
TGTTCGTGGAGGTGCTCGTCGTGGAGGTGCTCGTCGCGGCGGTGGGGTCGGCAGGGGAGCCCGCGGTGCGGGAGCCGCTCTCGAGCGTGCGCAGTGCGTCGAGCCCGGCAAGCACGGACTCCGGCGTCGGGTTGGTGATGTCGCCCGCGATCGCGCCGTCGGCGAGCAGCACCACGCGGTCGGCGTACGCGGCCGCGGCGGGGTCGTGCGTGACCATGATGACCGTGCGCCCGAGCTCGCGCACCGAGCGGCGCAGGAAGCTGAGCACCTCGGCGCCGGAGCGCGAGTCGAGGTTGCCGGTGGGCTCGTCGGCGAACACGACGTCGGGCCGGGCGATCAGGGCCCGGGCGATCGCGACCCGCTGCTGCTGGCCGCCGGAGAGCTCGGCCGGACGGTGCGTGAGGCGGTCGGCGAGGCCGAGGGTGGCCACGAGCGTGTCGAACCACTCCCGCGAGGACGCCTTGGCCGCTGCCCGCGCCGTCGACTCGCGCGGCAGGCCCGCGAGCTCGAGCGGCAGCAGGATGTTCTGCTCCGCGGTGAACATGGGCAACAGGTTGAACGACTGGAACACGAACCCGACGCGATCGCGCCGCAGCCGGGTCAGCGCGTCGTCGTTCAGCCGGGTGATCTCGGTCTCGCCCAGGAAGGCCTGGCCCGACGACGCGCTGTCGAGCCCCGCGAGCAGGTGCATCAGCGTGGACTTGCCGGAGCCCGACGGGCCCATGATCGCGGTGAACGCGCCGTCGGCGAAGTCGACGTCGACGCCGTCGAGCGCTCGCACGGTCGCCTCACCGGTGCCGTAGACCTTGGTGAGTGCGCGGGCCCGCACCGCGATGGTGCCGGCGGTTCGCGGTGCGTGGTGGGGGGACACAGCGGGCTGGACGGTGGTGTCCACAACAACTCCTGGCGTCGGTAACGGGGTACGTCCTCGACGCTACGGACCGCGCCTACCGCACCGCATCGCCCCCCAGACGCTTCCGCCGTCATCCCCCGGTACGACCCCCGTCCGGGAGCCTCCCCCGCCGGTGTCAGGCGCCGGGGTTGACCAGGCCGGTCTCGTAGGCGAAGACCACCGCTTGGACCCGGTCGCGGACCTCCAGCTTGGCCAGGACCCGGCCGACGTGCGTCTTGACGGTGGCCTCCGCGACGAACAGGTCGCGGCCGATCTCCGTGTTCGAGCGCCCGTGGGCCATGAGCACGAGCACCTCGCGCTCGCGGTCGGTGAGGTGGCTGAGCGTGATCTCGCCGGCGGACCGCGGCGCGTCCGGCGCGGGCGGGGCGGGCAGCGTCGTCATGAGGTGCTCGAGCAGTCGGCGCGTGCTCGACGGCGCGATCACGGCGTCGCCCGCGTGCACGGTGCGGATCGCGGCCAGCATCTCCTCGGGCAGCGCGTCCTTGAGCAGGAACCCGCTCGCGCCGGCGCGGATCGCGGCCAGCACGTACTCGTCGAGGTCGAACGTGGTGAGCACGATCACGCGCGGCACGACCATGCCCTTCGCTGCGGCCTCGGTCAGCCGGGCGGTCGCGGCCAGCCCGTCGAGCCGGGGCATGCGGACATCCATGAGGACGACGTCGACGTGCTCGCCGACCGCTGTCGCGCTGCGGGTCAACAGGCGCACCGCCTCCTCACCGTCCCCGGCCTCGGCCACCACGCACAGGTCCGGCTGGGAGTCGATGACCATCCGGAACCCGGCGCGCACGAGCTGCTGGTCGTCGACGAGCGCGACGCGGATCGGCGAGGCGTCGGGGGAGGGGGTCACGGGAGGGTCCTTCGGGTCGGGGTGGTGCACGGGTCAACCAGTGTCGGGCCGGCAAGCAGCCCCCGCGGCGAATGGCCGACGGCGGTGCGGGTCGGGTCGGGCGGGACGCTCACGTGACAGCCGCCGGCGAAGGAGGCATCGGCAGGTCGACCCGCACCCGGAACCCGCCCCCGGCGCGCGGCCCGGCGGCGACCGATCCGCCGAACATCGCCGCGCGTTCGCGCATGCCCACCAGGCCCTGCCCGCGACCGTCCGAGACGGCGGCGGCGCCGCGACCGTCGTCGGACACCTCGAGCGCGAGCGCCTCGGGCAGCCACTGCACCAGCACGGTCACGCTCGGGTCCGGGCCGGCGTGCTTCATGACGTTGGTGAGCGACTCCTGGCAGATCCGGTAGGCGACCATGCCGGCCCCGGGTGGCAGGGTGCGCGGCGCGCCCATCCGCGCGAACGACACGCGCATCCCGCTCGCGCGCATCTGCTCGACGAGCTGCTCGAGATCGGTGGCCGCCGGTTGGGGCACGAGCGCGGTCGCGCCGTCCTCCCCGACGCGCAGCACGCCCAGCAGGCGGCGCATGTCGGCGAGCGCGGCCCGGCCCGTCTCGGCGATGGTGCCGAGCGACCGCGCCGCCGCCGCGGGGTCGGCCTGGGCGGCGTACCTGCCGCCGTCGGCCTGGGCGATGATCACCGAGAGCGAGTGGGCGATGATGTCGTGCATCTCGCGGGCGATCCGCGCGCGCTCGGCCGACGTGGCGAGCTGGGCCTGCTGGTCGCGCTCGACCTCCAGCCGCTCGGCCCGGTCGCGTAGCGCGATGAGGGTCTCGTAGCGCGCGCGGCGCACCAGCCCGAAGGCCCACACCGCCAGCGCGGTGACCGACGCGAGCAGCCAGATGGCCACGAGCCCGGCCCCGTTCTGCTGCAGCACCAGGGTGACCGCGAGCAGGAGCGAACCGGTCAACGCGCCCGCGATCGCCGTGCGGTGCGCCCAGCGCGGTCCGTACACGGTGACCGAGTAGAGCGCGATGAGCACGGCGATGTCGGCCGGGAAGATCAGGGACTGGCCGGCCAGGACGTGCACCAGGCCGACGGCGAAGACCGCGATGGCGGAGGCGACGGGACGGGTGCGCCGCCAGGCCAGCGGGAGGATGACCAGCAGGGCCCAGACGTGGGTCGCGGTCGAGGTGGTGGAGTACCCGGTGAGGAGGTCGGTCGCGGTCGGGACCGCGACCAGCGCGAACAGGCCGGCGGCGAGCGCGTCGAGGTGGAACGCGTGCGCGTCGACCCAGCGGTTCCACCGCTCCCACCAGCCCATGGCGACCAGCCTAAGCAGCCCGGCGGCGGGTCGGCGTCGGCCACCAGGGGGATCGGGGCCGCGCGGGCCTCCACCCGGGGGTGCAGGACGCCGTCTCGGGCCCCGCTTCGCACGGGCTGCGGGCCTGGTGCGGTGCGACTCACATCTCTCCCGTGGGCCTTGGTTTGCCGATTGTTGGGCGAGATGGGGGTCGGGTGACCTAGCATGGCGAAATGACCCAGGTACTGCTGGCAGAAGACGACCCCGCGATTGCCGAGCCTTTGGCCCGAGCCCTGAGCCGTGAGGGCTATGACGTAATCGTGCAAGGAACTGGTCAAGGCGCGATCGACCATGCCCCAAGCGCAGACCTGGTCGTGCTGGATCTCGGGCTGCCGGACATGGACGGACTCGACGTCGCCCGGGCCATCCGGAACCAGGGCCTGACCACGCCGGTGCTGGTCCTGACGGCCCGCGCGGACGAGGTCGACCTCGTCGTCGGGCTCGACGCCGGTGCCGACGACTACGTCACCAAGCCGTTCCGCCTCGCCGAGCTGCTCGCGCGGGTGCGGGCGCTGCTGCGGCGCGCGCACGGCGACCCCGTCGACGAGGACGACCTGCAGGCGCAGAACGTCCGGATCGACGTCGCGGCGCACCGCGCGTTCCAGGGCGACCGCGAGCTGCACCTGACGGCCAAGGAGTTCGACCTGCTGCGCGTTCTGGTGGCCGCGTCGGGCACCGTCGTGTCCCGCGAGACCCTCATGCGCGAGGTCTGGGGCACCGACCCGTCGGGCTCGACCAAGACCCTCGACATGCACGTGTCCTGGTTGCGCCGCAAGCTCGGCGACGACGCCAACGCCCCCCGCTACGTGAGCACGGTCCGGGGGATGGGCTTCCGGTTCGAGACCGGCGAGCACGCGGTGGCCTAGCTCGATGCGCCGTCGCGTTCTGCAGGCGACGATCGCCGCCGTCACGGTCGCCGTCGTCCTGCTCGGCTTCCCGCTCGCGTTCCTCGGTGCGCAGTACGCGCGCGACAACGAGCTGCGCGAGCTCGAGACGCGTGCCTCCAACCTCGCGTCCACCATCGACTTCCGGTCCTCGCGCAACATCGCGCTGAGCGAGGGGATGCTCGACTCCTACACCGGCGGGATGAACTCGCTGCCGGCGTCGGTGCTCGTGATCGAGCCGGACGGCACCCGGCTGCAGTCCGGCGAGCCGATCGAGGGCAAGTCCCTGTCCGCGCAGGCGAACGCCGCGACCGGCGCGCTCGTGATCCTCACCATCTCGTGGTGGGACGTGTTCTGGCTCAGCGCGCAGATAGTCGGGCTGGTGGTCGTCGCGGCCGTGGTCGCGTTCGCGGCCGGGATCGCGATGGCGATGTGGCAGGCGAACCGGCTCGCGGCGCCGCTCGTGTACCTCGCCGCCTCGGCGGAGCAGCTCGGCTCGGGACAGGTCCGCCCGCGGCTGGAGCCGTCCGGCGTCGAGGAGATCGACCTGGTGGCCGCCGAGCTGGCGCGCAGCTCGGACCGGATGGCCGGCCGTCTCGCCGCCGAGCGCCAGTTCGCCTCCGACGCGTCCCACCAGCTGCGCACGCCGCTGACCGCGCTGTCGATGCGGCTGGAGGAGATCGCGTACGCGAGCGAGAAGCCGGAGGTCCGCGAGGAGGCCCGGATCGCGCTCGAGCAGATCGAACGCCTCGTGACGGTCGTGGACGACCTGCTGGGGCGCTCCAGGCGCACCGCGGGCGGCACGACCGAGGCCGTGCACCTCAGCGAGGTCACGCGCCAGCAGGAGGAGGAGTGGGCGCCGACGTTCGCGGCCGCCGGGCGCCGGTTGGTCTTCGACGTGCCCGACGACGTCCAGGTGCTCGCGACCCCGGGCGCGCTCGCCCAGGCGATCGCCACCCTGATCGAGAACTCGCTCAAGCACGGCGGTGGGCAGACGACCGTCCGGTCGCGCCCCAGCGGTGCGAGCGGCGCGATGGTGGTCGAGATCGCGGACGAGGGCGAGGGCGTGCCCGACGACATCGCGCCGCACATCTTCGAACGCGGCATGACGTCCGGCAACGGCACCGGGCTCGGCCTGTCGCTCGCGCGCGACCTCGTCGCGGCCGACGGCGGCCGGATCGAGCTCGCGCAGCGCCGGCCCGCGGTGTTCGCGGTGTTCCTGGCCGGCGTGCCGAAGTCGCTCGACCCCGACATCGTGCTGCCGCGGGGGTCGCGGGTGTCCACGGACAAGGTGCGACGTCGTCGTCGGCCGGGGTAGTTCGAGGTGAAGTGCGAGCCCGCTACGCGGGTGACGGCGCGGTGGCGACCGGGATCGCTCCAGTGGCGGCGACGCGGACGAGCTCGTCCGGCGTGCCGGTGAAGACCACGCGCCGGTAGAACGTGTACCGGAAGATCGTGCCCAGCACGAGCCCGATGACGTTCGCGGAGATGTTGTCCGCGAGCGGGGAGGTCAGGCCGAGCAGGTAGTGCGAGAAGGCCAGGCAGCCGACGGCGACCCCGAGCCCGCCCGCGTTGACCAGGGCGAACGTGGCCAGCTCGCGGCCGCGACCGGCGGTGCGCCGGTCGGCGAAGGTCCAGTACCGGCTGCCGAGCCAGGCCGCGATCGTGGAGATCGCGACGCTGGCGACCTTGGCCGTGAGCGGCCGGTCGCCGAGCAGCTCACCCGGGCCGTAGCGCAGGAGGTTGAACGCGGTGAAGTCGATGACGTAGGCGGTGGCGCCGACGGACCAGAACCGCGCGAGCTCGCCGACGCGGATGCGGGCGCCGAAGACGTGGATGGTCCGATCGAGCAGGCGGGGCCTGGGGGTGCCGCCGCGGGTGCTCATCAGGTGAGGGTAACGCGGCGGGGGCGCGGGTCCGGCCGCGGGGAGGGCATCACGGGCGGACGGCGTCGACCCTGGCCGTGTGGACTGGCACGTCGGCGGCGCTGGCGGCAGGCTCGGTGGACCCGCCCGTGAAGACGAGGCGCCGGTAGAAGACGTAGCGGAATGCCGTGCCGAGGAAGAGCCCGACGACGTTCGCGGAGATGTTGTCGGCGAGCGGCGAGGTCAGCCCCAGGACGTAGTGCGAGAACGCGAGGCAGCCGACGCCGATGATCAGGCCGCCGACGTTCACCACGACGAACCCGGCGAGCTCGCGCCGGCGCGAGGACGTCTTGCGGTCGGAGAAGGTCCAGTACCGGTTGCCGAGCCAGGCCACCAGGGTGGCGACAGCGACCGAGATGACCTTGGCGGTCAAGGGCTTGTGGATCAGCAGGTCGCCCGGGCCGAAGCGGAGCAGGTTGAACAGGCCGAGGTCGACGACGTAGGCGACGGCGCCGACGGAACCGAACCGGGCGAGCTCGGCGAGCCGGGCGCGGGCGGCGGGGAGCCATGACCTTGTGCCGGGAGCCGGGGGCTGGCTCGGTGCAACGTCAGAATCCACGACGTCGACTCTATCGGTTTCGATGGTCATTCGAGGGGTCACTCCGATCACCTCCCCTCGCTCGGTTGGCGCCGGGGTTGCTCACCTGGCGGTGACGGTGGTGCAGCGGAGCATGGGGTTGTCGCCGGCGGGGGTGTTGATGGCGTAGACGCAGATGGCGTGGTTGCCGGGGGTGGTGGCGATGGTGGTGGAGAAGCCGTGGCGGTCGCCGTGGCCGAAGGCGGCGGCGACGTCGGGGCGGCTGAGGTCTGCGGTGATGGCGCGCACGGTGCCGTCGATGTAGATGTGGACGTCGATGGGGTTGGTGGTGTCGGGGTCGAGGGCCCAGCCGGCGAAGGTGATGGTGTTGGCGGTGGTGGTGAGGGCGTCGAGGTTCGCGATGGGGGTCGCGTTGGCGGCGGTGACGGTGGTGCAGCGGAGCATGGGGTTGTCGCCGGCGGGGGTGTTGATGGCGTAGACGCAGATGGCGTGGTTGCCGGGGGTGGTGGCGATGGTGGTGGAGAAGCCGTGGCGGTCGCCGTGGCCGAAGGCGGCGGCGACGTCGGGGCGGCTGAGGTCTGCGGTGATGGCGCGCACGGTGCCGTCGATGTAGATGTGGACGTCGATGGGGTTGGTGGTGTCGGGGTCGAGGGCCCAGCCGGCGAAGGTGATGGTGTTGGCGGTGGTGGTGAGGGCGTCGAGGTTCGCGATGGGGGTCGCGTTGGCGGCGGTGACGGTGGTGCAGCGGAGCATGGGGTTGTCGCCGGCGGGGGTGTTGATGGCGTAGACGCAGATGGCGTGGTTGCCGGGGGTGGTGGCGATGGTGGTGGAGAAGCCGTGGCGGTCGCCGTGGCCGAAGGCGGCGGCGACGTCGGGGCGGCTGAGGTCTGCGGTGATGGCGCGCACGGTGCCGTCGATGTAGATGTGGACGTCGATGGGGTTGGTGGTGTCGGGGTCGAGGGCCCAGCCGGCGAAGGTGATGGTGTTGGCGGTGGTGGTGAGGGCGTCGAGGTTCGCGATGGGGGTCGCGTTGGCGGCGGTGACGGTGGTGCAGCGGAGCATGGGGTTGTCGCCGGCGGGGGTGTTGATGGCGTAGACGCAGATGGCGTGGTTGCCGGGGGTGGTGGCGATGGTGGTGGAGAAGCCGTGGCGGTCGCCGTGGCCGAAGGCGGCGGCGACGTCGGGGCGGCTGAGGTCTGCGGTGATGGCGCGCACGGTGCCGTCGATGTAGATGTGGACGTCGATGGGGTTGGTGGTGTCGGGGTCGAGGGCCCAGCCGGCGAAGGTGATGGTGTTGGCGGTGGTGGTGAGGGCGTCGAGGTTCGCGATGGGGGTCGCGTTGGCGGCGGGCGGGGGAGTTGCTGCGGGAGTCAGCGCATTCGGCGTGACTTGGACTCGCGCGCTGGTGGGGCCGACGGAGACGGTGGTGAGCGTGTAGTCGGACCGCGGGATCGCGTACACCGATCCGGGACGCATCGACTCGAGGCCGGAGCCCGTCGAGGCCTGCATGTTCACGAGCTGAGACGTCGGCGCGCCGGCCGAGGGCACCCGACGGTGGACCTGGACCCCTGCCCACGAGGCCGTTCGTACGTCCCGGCCCGTCGCCGGGCGGAAGTCGACGTACAGGTCGATTCCGTCCCAGGTGGGGATGCGCAGAGCGCGCACCTGGGAGGGCTGGGTCAGGGCCGCGAGATCGACAGTGACAGTGGCGGTCGGGGAGGCGTCGACCGTCTGGACGAACCCCAGGCCGGTGGCTAGAGCTGTATTCAGGCTTCCTGGGATCTGCCCGGTCGAGTACCCCATGACATCCGCGCCGTCGTAGTACTCGCGGACGGTGCACGAGTCAGACAGCGGGACAGCAGCCCCACCGGAGGTGCACGTCAACTGGTTGGCGTGACCAAGTCCGAGGTTGTGCCCGATCTCGTGGGCGACCACATCGGCGCGTGGGTACCCGTTGACCCACACCCGGGAGCCGTTCACCGAACCTAGGCCCGCCCACCCACCGCAATCGGCTCGGTAGGGGAAGTAGACGACCACGTGGTCGCGCAGGCCGCTCGGTGCCGCCTGCTGGTGCGCCGCAAGGGCGGCGTTGAACAGGGTTGTGACGTTGCACGTGCCCGGATCGGCGATCTGCGCCCAGTCGTTGACCGTGGTCGTGATCGACAACTGGCCGTTCGACTGGTCGGACCAGAACTGAGCCGTCTGATCGGCGACAGTTCGCAGGGACGCGAGGTTCGCCGCGTCGCGGGCCGACCAGTAGACGGGAAGGATGGTGAGGTGGTGCTGTCCGACGGTCGCCAGCGTCGCGTCTGCCCCGGCTTCGCCCGCTGGGTTCGCAGCGGCCGCTGGCACGACGGCGGTCACCTCGACAACCGACGCGTCGGCCTGCTGCGTCTCGTCCGCCGTGGCAAGCTCGGCCAGCGCAGCGTCTGCGCTCATCCCATCAGGGACCGTCAAGGTCACGGAGACGGCCTGCCCATCGGTCAGCGTCGACGGCGACTCCAGCGGCGGGAGATCGATCAGGGTGCCGCTCACGTCGACGAAGAGCTCGGTCGTGAGCGCCCCGGCCGCTTCGCCGGCGTTCGGTTCGGGAGCGTCCGCGGTGAACTCGCCTACGGGGTCAACGACGATCTCCTCCACGATCCCGCTGACGGTGACGTCGTTGGGCCCGTCGGCCCCGGTGGACGCCACGGCCGCTCCGGCGGAGCCCAGCCACAGCAGTGCGACAAGTCCGGCGGCGGCGGTCCGGCGGGCCGTCAGAAGGCTTTTCACGGGAGTTCCCTCGATGTGCGGGTAACAGACCTGGTCCCTTCCTTATCGACGCGAACGAGGGGCGGATGAAGGGTGCAGGGGTGACCGTCTAGGCTTCCGCCTCGTGGCAGACCTTGTGGTGGCAGTGGTCGGTGGCGGACAGCTCGCCCGGATGATGGCGCCGGCGGCGGCCGCGCTCGGAGTGCACCTGCGTGCGCTGGTCGAGGATCGGACGTCGTCGGCCGCCCAGGTGATCCCCTACTCGCGTGTGGGTGCCGCGAACGACGAGGTGGAGATCCGTGCCCTGGTCGCGGGGGCGCAGGCGGCGCGCGGCCGACGGGAGGCGGCACCCGCCAACGACGGTTCTGACGGGGGCGCCGATGGCCGCGCCGCCGACGTCCTCACCTTCGAGCACGAGCATGTGCCGAACTCCCTGCTCGAGCAGCTGGTCTCTGAGGGGCACCCGGTCCGCCCGGACGCCTCGGCGCTGGTCCACGCGCAGGACAAGATCGTGATGCGCCGCCGGCTCGGCGAGCTCGGCGTGCCGTGCCCGCGCTGGGTCGAGCTTCCGGACGCCGGCGCGCTGGAGACCTTCCTCGGTCAGGTCGGCGGCACGGCCGTGGTGAAGACCGCGCGCGGCGGCTACGACGGCAAGGGGGTGCGGATCGTGAAGTCCACCGCTGAGGTGGCCGACTGGTTCGAGGCGTCGAAGGCCGTCGACGGCCCGCGCATCCCGCTGCTCGCCGAGGAGAAGGTTCCTTTCACCCGCGAGCTGGCCGTGCTGGTCGCGCGCCGCCCGTCGGGCCAGGTGCGCGCTTGGCCGGTCGTTGAGTCGGTGCAGGCGGCAGGGGTGTGCGCGGAGGTGATCGCGCCCGCGCCCGGGCTGGACCCCGAGGTCGCCCGCGCGGCGACACAGCTCGCCATCACCATCGCAGAGGGTCTGGGCGTCACGGGGGTGCTGGCCGTGGAGCTCTTCGAGGTCCCGGGGATCGACGGTGGCCTCCCGACCGTGGTCGTCAACGAGCTCGCGATGCGCCCGCACAACTGCGGGCACTGGACCATCGAGGGGTCGACGACGAGCCAGTTCGAGCAGCACCTCCGCGCGGTGCTCGACCTCCCGCTCGGCGGGACGGCGGCCCGCGAGGGCTGGTCGGTGATGGTCAACGTGATCGGCACGGGGTCCGCAGACCCGGTCGACGCCCTCGCCGCTGTCACCGCGCTCGACGACGGCGTCAAGGTGCACCTCTACGGCAAGTCGCCGCGCCCGGGCCGCAAGCTCGGCCACGTGACTGTCATCGGTGACGACCTCCCGCAGGTCCTCGCCCGGGCCCGCGCCGCCGCGTCAATCCTGAGCCGGGGAAACATGTCAGCCCCAGCGGGGGTTGTCACTCCCATCGGATCGGATTCAGCAGGGGATCGGGAGCAGTCATGAACGCAGGGTTCGCCATCGGCACACCGGCGACGCCGGCGAGCAACCCGGACGCCGTCGGGCCGTTGGTCGGCATCGTCATGGGGTCCGACTCCGACTGGCCCGTGATGCAGGCCGCCGCTGACGCCCTGGCCGAGTTCGGCATCGCGGTCGAGGTCGACGTCGTCTCCGCGCACCGCCAGCCCGAGAAGATGGTCTCCTACGGGCGCACCGCCGCAGAGCGGGGCCTGCGTGTGATCATCGCCGGCGCCGGGGGTGCAGCCCACCTGCCCGGCATGCTCGCTGCAGTGACGGTGCTGCCGGTGATCGGAGTCCCAGTACCGCTCGCGCACCTCGACGGGCTCGACTCGCTGCTGTCGATCGTGCAGATGCCCGCGGGCGTCCCGGTCGCGACCGTCTCGGTCGGCGGCGCGCGCAACGCCGGCCTGCTCGCCGTTCGCATCCTGGCGTCGGGGGCCGACGACGACGCCGCTCGCCTGCGGTCCGCAATGCTCGCCTTCCAGGAGGAGCTGCGTGATCAGGCGACGGCCAAAGGTGAGCGGCTGCGGGTCCAGTACTCCGCCGGAAAGCGTGGCCCGTCGATGGGCTTCAGCGCCTGAGGGTCATTGCCTCTGAACCCCTGGCTGCACGGGCGGCCCAGGCGCTCGCAAGGATCTCAGGCAGTCCGGCCCTCGCGCGCCAGCCCAACGTCTCGGCAATGCGGTCGACCGAGGCGACGAAGCTCGCCGCATCGCCCGGGCGTCGCGGTGCGAGGTCAGGGCTCGAACTCGCACCCGCGAGGGCGATGAGCCCGTGGACCACCTGGAGCACCGAAGATCCGATGCCGGTCCCGACATTGAACACGTCATGTTCCCGCACGGGACGGGCCGCGTAGTCGAGCGCGGCGAGATGCGACCGGGCGACGTCCATGACGTGCACGAAGTCCCGGACGCAGGAGCCGTCGGGAGTGCGGTAGTCGTTACCGAACACCTGCGGGTGCTCATCCCGCGAGATCCGGTCGAGGACCATCGTGATCAAGTTGCCGTTCTCGGGGTCGCCGAGGTCCGGCCAGCCGGCGCCGGCCACGTTGAAATAGCGCAGCGAGACGCCTCGCAGTCCCCACGCCCGCGCCGCGTCCCGGATGAGCCATTCGCCGACCAGTTTCGTCTCGCCGTACGGGCTGACCGGGCAGGTCGACGAGCTCTCGGTGACGAGGCCCGACACAGGGTCTCCGTAGACCGCCGCCGACGACGAGAAGACGAGGCTGTAGACCCGCGCCGCCTCCATCGCCGCGAGCACGTTCGCCAGCCCCGTGACGTTCTGCTGGTAGTACCAGGCGGGTCGCGCCATCGACTCCGCGACCTGCTTGCGCGCGGCCAGGTGGACGACAGCAGTCACGCGGGCCGAGTGCATGAGCTCGGTCAGCCTGCCGATCGCGCTCGGTTCGGTGACGTCCAGTTGATGGCTCGGCGTGCTCGCGATTCGTGCCGGGTCCCCGGTCGAGAAATCGTCCACGACGATCACGTCGCGTCCGACCTGCTGGGCGAGCCGTGTGATGTGGGCGCCGATGTAGCCGGCGCCGCCCGTGATCAGCACTGTCATGCGGTATCGGCGTTCTGCCTTGGCAGCGCCCGGCTGTGGTCGACGCTCGAATCCGGGGCTGCGAACCTTGCCAGGCTCAGTGCTCCCGTGAGCACCAGCGCGAATCCGACGGCGGCGGCGACCGCGCCTCCTGGGGCCGGCCGATCACCGCACAATGCCATGCCGAGCACCGCTCCGAGCATGGTCTCGGTCGCGACCATCGGTGCGGTCGCGCCGACGACGGAGGCGCGCTGGAGCGCCATCGCTGCGAGCAGCAGTCCGAGGGCGCCGCCTGCTCCGATCGCCCACGCGGCCGGGTCGACGACCAGTGCCGCCGGATCGAAGGTCCTAAGGATGCGCGCGCCGAGGGCGAGGACCGCGAACGAGACTCCAGCAAGCGACCCGAGGACCAGCCCGCTGTGCGCAACGGACCTGATCCGGGTCGCGGCGCCGCCGGCGCCAGCGATAGCGATCAGCGCGACGATCAGACCGAGCCGCGTTCCGGCAGGGACTGCGCCGGACCCACTGGCCCCCGCCGCAGCACCGAGTAGAACAACACCCGCGACGACGGCGATCACCGCTCCGACCTCCAGCCGGCTGAGCCGAGCCCGGAGAATCAGCACCGCGAGCACTGCCGTGACCGCCAGGCTCGACGCGCGCCCGGCCTGGACCACGAAAAGGGGCAGCGTGCGTAGGGCGAACAGGGACAGCGCAAATCCGGCGGCCACCAGGGCGAGGGCCGCGACGTAGCCCGGACGTCGCAGCAGTCGGACGATCAAGGTCGCATCAAGTCCTGGCCGAGCCGGCTCTCGCTGTGCGGCTCGGGCCTGCAGCACCGTAGCCGTGCCTGAGCACCCGGCGGCCGCGACGACCCCGATCAGAGCGAGCGACACCGCGAGACCCTTTCGGAAGGCCCTGCCGGTTGACCGGGACCGGATGGTGCCGGCAGGTAAGATTATGCACTGGTGCCAGGGGGATGCCCCAGGACACAGGGGGAACTATGGACACCGTAGTGCCGCGGCAGCACGGCCGTGTGACTTCTGGACCTGCGAAGCGGGCCGAGTTGTTCCCCCGCGCGCCCCTCCAAACACCGCCCTTCCCCTGGCTTCCTGTTCTCGGTTTCTTTGCGGCCATGTGTCTGCTTCTCACCGTCGTGGTGGCCGCGGCCTCTAGCACCGTCGAGCGGTCGAGCGCCATCCTGGCCGGACCTGCCTGGCTGGACGGCTGGTTCCAGTTCGATGCCGGCTGGTACTACGGAATCGCGACCGGCGGCTATAACTATGTTCCCGGGCAGCAGTCCTCGATCGCCTTCTTTCCCACCTACCCGATGGCCGTGCGCGGGCTCGGTGACCTTCTCGGCGACTACCAGATTGCCGGTTCCCTGATCGGAGTCGGGTCCGGGGCCGCTACGGTGCTGCTCTTCGGTGCGTGGGTGTGGCGGCGCCTGCCGAGGTCGAGCGCCTTGACCGCGGTCGCGGTCATGATGGTGTACCCGTTCTCGCTCTACCTGTACGGCGCGATGTATGCCGACTCACTCTTCTTGCTCACTGCGCTCGGCGCGTTCGTGCTCCTGGAGCGCAGGATGTACTGGCTCGCCGGCCTCGTCGGGGCGCTCGCTACGGCTGGCCGCCCCGTCGGGATCGCGGTCGCCGTCGGGCTCGTGGTCCGGATGCTCGAGCTCGTCGCTCAGGATCGCGGTACGAGCGGGTGGCGAGGGATCGTCGGCGCACTCCCCGCCGTGCGCTGGCGCCAGGCCGGGGTCCTGCTCTCGGGGGCTGGCCTGCTCGCCTGGACCGTGTATCTGTGGCTCGTGTTCGGCAACCCGCTGGCCTTCGTGGCTGTGGAGTCCGCTCCCGGGTGGGACCAGGGTGTCGGTCCGCGCACCTGGTTCAAGCTCACGTACCTCGGCACCGTGATCAATGGTCCGTACTCGATCGCGCTCGTGCTCACCCTCCAGGCACTCGCCTGCCTCGCCGCCGTACTGCTGCTACGCCGGGTGGGGCGCCGGTTCGGGTGGGGGTATGCGACGTATGCCGCCGTCGTGCTGCTGATCCCGATCCTCGGCACCAAGGATTTTATGGGCACTGGCCGGTACGTGCTGGTCGCGTTCCCCGTCCTGGCCGCTGCGGGCGAATTTCTTGCGACGAGCCGGAGGCGGTGGCTACGGCCGGTGGCTCTGTTTACGAGCGGCGTTCTGCTCGTCGTGATGACGGTCTTGTACAGCCGAGGGATTGAGGTTTCATGACCACCGAGCTCGAGCCGGAGCGCTTTGCGCTCCTGTCGATCTTCTTCCCGATGTGGAACGAGGAGGCGTACATCCATCGCGCCGTCCGCGCGGCGAAGGAGATCAGCGAAAGGCTGGTCGCCGACGGCGAGATCGTCGACTACGAGCTCATCGTCGTCGACGACGCCTCCACTGACGCGACCGGGGCACTCGCCGATGCCCTAGCGGCGGCCGACCCGCGGGTGCGGGTGGTCCACCACTCGCACAACCGCAAGCTCGGCGGATCGATCAAGAGCGGCTTCGAGGCGGCGAAGGGCGACCTGGTGCTCTACACCGACGCCGACCTGCCGTTCGAGATGCTCGAGCTCATCCGTGCGATCCGGGTGCTGCGGACCTACGAGGCCGACATCGTCAGCGCCTACCGGCTCGATCGCACCGGTGAAGGACCGCGGCGCGCCGTGTACTCGTGGGGGTACAACTGGCTGATCCATGCGATGTTCGGCACGCGGCTGCGGGACATCAACTTCGCGTTCAAGCTGTGTCGGCGACGGGTCCTGGATCACATCTGGCTGTCGAGCGAGGGGTCCTTCATCGACGCCGAGCTGATCATCCGCGCGCAGCGCTCAGGCTTCGAGATCGTCCAGATTGGCGTCGACTACTTCCCGCGCACCCGTGGGATCTCGACCTTGTCGTCGTTCGGGGTGATCCGGACGATGCTGCGCGAGATGGTCTCGCTGCGCGAGGACCTCAAGTCCGTCACTCCCGTCGCGCGCGCATGACCCGGCTGCTCATCGTCACGGCCGACGACCTTGGCCTGACCGAGGGGGTCGGCCGCGCCATCCACCGCGGCCACGTCGAGGGCATCGTGACGTCCACGACGCTGCTGGCTGTCGGCCGGGCGTTCGAGTCCGCGGCCGCGATGCTGCGAGACACCCCGACCCTCGACCTCGGCGCCCACCTGGCGCTCGTCGGCGAGGACCCGCCGCTGCTCTCCGCGCGTGAGGTGCCGACGCTGGTGAACGCGCGCGGGTCGTTCCCCCTGACCTACCGGACCGTTGTCGCGCGCGGGGTCGCGGGACGCATCGATCCGGACGATGTGCGCCGCGAATTGTCTGCCCAGCTCGAGCGGGTCCTCGGCATCGGGCTCCCGGTCACGCACCTGGACACCCACCAGCACACGCACCTGTGGCCGGTCGTCGCGCGGGTGGTGACGGGTCTCGCCGTCGAGCACGGGATCCCCGCCGTTCGCCTGCCCGCCAGCCGACGTCGAGGCCCGGTCGGCGCGGGGGTGGGGGTGCTCGCCGCCGCGCTCCGGCGCCGGCTCCGCTCTGCGGGTCTCGCGACGACGGACGGGTACGCGGGCCTGGACGAGGCCGGGTCGATGGACCTGTCGACCTTCGGGCGGTCCCTCGCCGGCCTGGCGCGCGGAACCGGGGCAACGGTCGAGATCAACGCCCACCCGGGCGAGGCGGGCGACGTCGACGCCGACCGGTTCGCGTGGGGCTTCCACTGGGCGGACGAGCTCGCGATGCTGACCGACCCCAGCGCGCGCGCCATGGTCGTCGAACGCGGCTACCGGCTCGGCTCGTTTCGAGACCTTGCCGGGGCGCGCGCATGAGTGGGCCCCGTCGCCGGCCGTCCGCCGCGGGCCGCGCCGCACTGGCCCTGTATGGGGGCGAGCCTGCGGCCGCCCGTGCGCACGTGCTCGTGCGTTGGTGGAGCGCGCCCTTCGAGCCGGTCGCCGCGGCGCTCCCGGCGTCGGGCCGGATCTTGGAGATCGGTTGCGGTCACGGGCTCTTCTCCGCCTATGCCGCGCTCAGTGAACCCGGGCGCACGGTGACGGGCACCGACATCGATGCGGGCAAGATCCGCCTCGCCCAGGCGGCTGCCCGACGTTCGACGGCGCGCCTCACCTTCGCGGTCGACGAGTCCGGCGCCGTTCCGGCGGGTCCCTGGGACGCCGTCGCGTTCGTCGACATGCTCTACCTCCTGCCTGCCGTGTCGCAGCGCCGCCTGCTGACCGATGCCGCAGCCGTTCTCGCCCCCGGCGGGAGCCTGATCATCAAGGAGATGGGCACGCACCCGCACTGGAAGGTTCGGTGGAACACCCTGCAAGAGACGGTGTCAGTCAAGGTCTTGCGGATCACCGAGGGATCGTCGTTCGACTTCGTCGAACCCTCGATCATGGCGGGGTGGCTGCGTGAGCTCGGCCTGACCACGACCACGCAGCGCCTGGATCACGGCCGGATGCACCCCCACCACCTCCTCACTGCCCGCCGTCCAGGTTGAGCTGACCTCACGGATCGGATCGGTCGACGGTCAACAAGTCGCCCGGTTGGCAGTCCAGGGCGTCGCAGACTGCCGTCAGCGTCGAGAACCGGATCGCCCGGGCGCGGTCGTTCTTCAGCACCGACAGGTTCACCACCGTGACCCCGGCGCGCACCGCAAGTTCGGTCAGCGTGAGCCCTCGCGCGGTGAGCAGGGCGTCGAGATGGCACACGACGCGGTGCTCCGTGCCGCCCGCCGGGTCGTCGCGCGGGGTCTCGTCCGGGGTCACGTTGGGCGTCGCAGCTGCCTGCCTGCTCATACGAGCCCCGCGGTGTCGGCACTGAGCTGCGTCCCGCGCCGAAACGCCTCGGCGACCACGAGGATCAGCGCGGCGATGCCGATCGGCGCGAGCGAGGCGCCGAACACGACTGCGAAGGGGTTGGTCCCGTCGGCGGCGTCGAACGAGGTCATGACCGTGATCGCCGCGAAGCTCGGCAGCATCGGCGCGACCATCCCGACGACGCCCACGATCGCCCCGGTCCACCCGATCCGGGCGGCGTTGCTCCGCCGGAAGGGGTCGCCCGCCGCAACCGCGTTGACGACGGGAACCAGCAGCAGCGCGCACGCCCCGATGCCGAGTCCCATCAGCGCAGCATCGCCGCGCGCGAGGAAGCCCGTCCAACGGCTGGCACCGGTGAACTCGGCCACGAGCTGCAGCCCGTCCGGCGCGACCTGGAGGCGGGCGCCGTCGGGCACGACGACGCCGTCGACGCTCACTGAGACCGGGCCGCGGGGGCGCCGTCGTCCGCCTCGAGGCTGATCGGCACCGTCACGGTCGCCGGTGCCTGCGTCGCGCCGTTGATCGCGTACCCCACCCCGCTGACCGCGGCGACGACGCCGGCGAGCAGCAGCAGGCCGGCGATCACCCGGCTGGTCCGCGGTCCGACGTACTCCGAGTCGCGCAGCGCCATCCGCAGCGTCGATTTCATGGCTCCCCCAGGTCTGTGTGCATATCGAAGATCGATACGTTGAGACCCAACATACATATCGATCCTCGATATGTCCAGCCCTGTGAGTTGCGGTTTGCGAGGTCTTTACGCTTACAGTCGATCGATGCCACTTGCCACCCTGCCGACCTCAGCCGCGCCGTCGGGCACCCTGCTTGACGCCCCTCGCACCCCGACCGTCGAGCTGCAGGAGGCGGTGGTTCCACCGCGTCGCGCCCGCCTCGGAGCCCTCGACGGACTCCGGTTCTTCGCCGCGATGGCGGTGCTGATCTACCACTACACGGTGCGCAACTCCCAGGCCTGGGGGCGCCCACCGGCCGAGGTCTTCCCGAACGTGGGGGAGTGGCTGATGTACGGCTCGCTCGGCCCGGAGCTGTTCCTGGTGATCAGCGGGTTCGTCATCCTCATGACCGCGTGGGACCGTTCCGTGGCCAACGTCGCCGCGTCCCGGATCGCGCGCCTGTTCCCTGCGTACTGGTCCGGGGTGCTGCTCACCGGCGCCCTGCTGCTGTGGATCTGGCCCGGCGGCAAGGACGTCACGCCCGGCGAGGTCGCGGTCAACCTCACGATGCTGCAGTCCCTGTTCGATGTGGGGAACGTCGACGGCGTCTACTGGACGCTCTGGGCCGAGCTGCGGTTCTACGCGCTGATCGTCGTGTTCGTCGCGATCGGCGTCACGCGTCGCCGGGTGCTGCTGTTCGCCTCGCTGTGGCCCGCGCTGGCCCTCGTGGCCGACGCCGTCGGGTCCGGGTGGTTGCAGACCATCCTGGTCGCGCAGTTCGCGCCGCTGTTCGCCGCCGGGATGGTCCTGTTCCTCATCCGGCGCGAGGGGCACTCGCGGGGCGCGTGGTGGCTGGTGGTGGCCAACACGGCCGCGGCCGTGTGGCTCGTGGTGCCCGACCAGATGGTCAAGCAGCTCCGGAACACCGACCACGCGCCGTCGGCCGTGGTCCTCGCCGTGCTCGTCGTGGCCTGCATCGCCATGGTCGCCGTCGTGACCCTGACGCCGGTCGCGCGGCTGGACTGGCGCTGGCTGACGACGCTCGGCGCGCTGACTTACCCGCTGTACCTCGTGCACGAGCACTGGGGCTGGTGGCTGATCTCGAACCTCGCCGGCACGTTCTCGCCCTACGTGGTGCTCGCCTTGGCAACGTCGTTCGCGCTCATGCTCGCCGCGACGATCCACTACGGCGTCGAGAAGCGGGTGGGGCCGCCGTTGCGCGCAGCTGTGCAGGCCGGGTTCGAGCGGGTCGGGGCCGTGGTCCGCGGTTCAGGGGGTCGGTAGCCCGCCGACAGGACCGGCGGGCAGCGTCCCTGCCAGGATTGCGGCGAAGAACGCCGGGGCCGTGTCCGGGTCGAGCTGCACTGTCGAGCCGACGCCCCCCGGGCGGTAGTCCGGGTTGGAGATCGGGGGCGTGCCGCGGATGCCGGTGGGGCCGGTTGCGCTGCGGAAGGCGAGCGCGAGGCGGCCGAGGTCGATGATGTCCGTCTCGTTGCTCACCTGGACGGCGCCGAGGCCGGTCTCGATGAGCTTGACCTGGCGGCCGGGGTGAAGCACCAGCGACGGCGTTGCGATGGTCGACGAGAGCGCCGAGATGAGCTGCTGCTGGCGCTTGGCGCGGCCGATGTCGCCCTCGCGGTCGGCCTTGCGCATGCGAGCGAACGACAGCGCCATCGTGCCGTCGACGACCTTGCACCCGGGTGCGTCCCAGATCAGCCCCGAGTCGGCGTCGTTCATCGGTAGCTCGACGAGGTTGACCGCGGGGTCCAGGCATAGTTCGACGCCGCCGACGGCGTCGACCACGCTCTTGACGCCACCGAGGCCGATCTCGACGAAGTGGTCGACATGGAGGCCGGTGAGCTGTTCCACGGTTTGGACGAGGAGCGGCGCCTGACCCAGGGAGTACGCGGCGTTGAGCTTCGCCGGGCCGTGGCCCGGGATGTCGACGTAGGTGTCGCGTGGCAGGCTGATAAGGGCTGCTGGACCGCTTGGCGGGACCTGGAGCAGCATGATCGTGTCGGTGCGGGCGCCGAGCGTGCCATCCTCGGCAATCCCGTCGGCGCCGCCCCGGGAGTCGGAGCCCGCGAGCAGATACGTGGTGCCGGGGGTGTTGGCCGCACCGGACAGGGCGTCGACGTGCTGGATCTTGCCGTTGGCCCAGATCAGCAGGCCTACGGGCCAAGCGATCATGGCGATCACGACGACGGCCGCGACGATCGCGATGCGCTTACGGCGTGAGCCAGGCGTTCGAGGTGGCTTGGGAGGTCCGACGGGCCCGCGCGGAGTCGGCGGCGCCGCTGACGGGCGAACGGGCGCAGCGGCGCTCGCTGGGCCCGCCCCTCGGACAGCTGGGTCGGTCCGTGGACGTGACTGTGGGGCAGGTGGGCGCGCCGGCGTCCCGATCGAGGTCGCGTGCTCCGACGCGGACGGGCGGCGGGTCTCGCCGCCGGGGCGGAAGCTCGGCGGGACCGCCGACGGCGCGCGGCCTGTGGGGGCGCGCGGGGGAACGGGTCGGGCGGCCTGCGCCGGGCGCGAACCTGCTTCGTCGACCGGTCGGGCGGTGCCACCGGTACGGGCGCGGCTCGCGCCCGACGGGCGACGGGGGCGATCGTCAGGGGCCACGGTGGTCCTCAGCCGCAGACGGCGGTGACGTCGTCGGCCGTGATTGCGTCCTTGCCGGGCTTCTTCGTCTCAGTCGGTGCCGGTGCCGGGGCGCGGCCGGGGCGGCCGGGTCGGCCGTCGCGCCGGGGGTCGCGGCCGGGGTCTCGGCTGGGGCGGCGGGCGCGACGATCGGCTGGTCTGCCTTGAGGTTCGCCCAGACGGCGTCGGCGTCCTTGGTCATCACGACCCGGTTCGGGTCGGACGGCGCGGTGGCGAACGGGATGGTCATGAAGGTGATGCTGCCACTCGGCGTGCCGCGAAGGCTGAACGCGAGGCCGGTGAGGTTGGGGATCGAGGCGAGCTCGGGGCTCGCCGTGATCGACGACGTCGCGGCATTGAGGAACTGGAGCAGCTCGGGCACATCCGTGAGCAGGTTCTTCGACTGCACGGCGCGTACGGTCGCGGCGAGAAGCTGCTGCTGGCGCCCGATCCGGTTGGTGTCCGACCCGTCGCCGACGCCGGTCCCGGTGCGCGCGCGGGCAAAAGCGAGGGCCGTCGTACCGTCGAGCGTCTGCTGGCCGGCGGTGAGGCTCAGACCGGCCTTGGGGGAGTCCATGTCGTTCGGGACACAGATCGGCACGCCGCCAAGGGCGTCGACCATGCGCGTGAAGCCGGCGAAGTCGATCACCACGAAGTCGTCGAGCCGGAGGTCGGTGTTCTTCTCGACCGTGCGCATCGCGCACGCCGCCGCGTCGGACACCTCGCCGCTCTGGGAGCCGATCGAAAATGCGGCGTTGAACTGCCCCTTCTGGGCTTTGGAACTCGAGCCGTCCGAGCGTTCGCACGCCGGGATGTCGACCAGCGTGTCGCGCGGGATCGACACCAGATCTGCACGTTTCCGGTCCGCGGACAGGTGCAGCACGATCGTCGTGTCCGAGCGCATGCCATCGACGGAGCCGCCGATCGCCGCGTTCTCGCCGTCACGCACGTCCGACCCCATGAGGAGGATGTTGAGCGCTCGGCCTGCGTTCGGGTCGTTGGGGTCCGGCGCGACGGCGGCCGCTGGGCGGTCGTCACCGAGGAGGTTGGTGACGTCTGCGGAGCTGATGTTGCCCTGGAGCTTCGTGTAGGCAGTTGCCACGCCGGTCACGCTGAACGCGAGCAGCGCCGTGACGGCGAGCGCCGTGCCGACGACGATCCGGTGGGACTCCGGTCGGCGGGCGTGGCGCGCGGCGTGCGGGCGCGCTGAGGTGGCGTGATGGGAAGGCACCCGAGGAGTTTAGGGTGCCGGGCTGTGGGTTTGCTGGACTTGGGGCACCGCGGCGTGGAGGACCTGTGCAGATCCGCTACGCCGCGGGGCCCCAATTGGGGCGTAGCGGACGCGCGGTCAGCGGCCGAGCTGGACGTACTTGGCCTCGGTCGTGTCCTTCTGCGGGCGCCACCAGGCTTCGTTGGCCTGGTACCAGGCGATCGTCGCGGCAAGCCCGTCGCGGAAGTTCGAGAACTTGGGAGCCCAGCCGAGCTCGGTGCGCAGCTTGCTCGAGTCGATCGCGTAGCGCATGTCGTGCCCTGGGCGGTCATTGACCAGGTCGTACGCGTCGCGCGGCTGGCCGGTCAGCTCGAGGATCAGTTCGATGACGTCCTTGTTGTTCATCTCCCCGTCGGCGCCGATGAGATACGTCTCGCCGATCCGACCCCCGTCGATGATGGCCCAGACCGCCGAGTTGTGATCCTCGACGTGGATCCAGTCGCGGACATTCTCGCCTGTGCCGTAGAGCTTGGGTCGCACGCCGTCGACCACGTTGGTGATCTGGCGGGGGATGAACTTCTCGACGTGCTGGTACGGCCCGTAGTTGTTGGAGCAGTTGGAGATCGTCGCGCGGACGCCGAACGAACGCACCCAGGCGCGCACGAGCAGGTCGCTTGCGGCCTTCGTCGAGGAGTATGGGCTCGACGGGTTGTACGGCGTCTCGGGCGTGAAGCGGTTCGGGTCGTCGAGCTCGAGGTCGCCGTAGACCTCGTCGGTGGAGATGTGGTGGTAGCGCTTGTCGTGCCGGCGGACGGCCTCGAGCAGCGTGTAGGTGCCGATCACGTTGGTCTGCACGAACGGCCAGGGGTTCTCGAGCGAGTTGTCGTTGTGCGACTCGGCGGCGAAATGGACGACGACGTCTGTTTCTGCCACGAGGCGATCGACCAGAGCGGCGTCGGTGATGTCGCCCTGAACGAAGGTGATCTGGTCAGCGACGGGGGCGAGGGAAGCTTCGTCGCCCGCGTACGTCAGCGCATCCAGGACGGTGACCTGCACATCTGGACGGTCGCGGACGGTGTGGTGGACGAAGTTCGAGCCGATGAAGCCGGCTCCGCCGGTGACGAGCAGACGCACTGGAGACCTCCTGGTGGGCGCGAGGATATGAGTCGTCACCTTACCGGCCGCGTGCTGAGCTCAGGCCGGGCTCCGCGTGGCCGGGCGAGACCGGGTCCACCTCAGGGGCTAGGCGGGGAATCCGTGGCGGTGCGGGGTGGCTCCGGTAGGTTCCGCGCATGGCGAGGAAGGGCTTCTCGATCGAGTGGTACGTGAGGAAGGCCGCGCCGATCGTGATCGGCGCCACGACCAGCAGTCCGGTGGCCATCGCGGACGTGACCGGCCCCCGAGCCGGATCCACAGCGAGTCGTCCGACGCGATCCACCCGATCACGACGAAATGCAGCAGATAGATGGAGTAGCTCGTCTCACCGAGCCGGGCGAGCAGCCGCGAGAACCTGCCCGCGGATCGCTCGAAGACGCTGACGTACGAGGCGATGAACACCGCCCAGGCAGCGCCCTCAAGATCGACCCAAACGATGCGCCACCACTGTGGATCCGCATATCCGTGCAGCTGGTTGAAACCCCAGAGCAGTGCGGTGACGGCGGCCCCGCTCGCCAGCAGGGTGGGCACCGTCAGCGATCCCCGGTGCCGGGAGTAGAGCCACGCGGCGAGCATGCCGAGAAGGAATTGATCGAGGCGGCCGACCAGCGAGTAGTAGGTCAGTGCGTTGAGGTCGACGCCGGCCGGGTTGGCGAGCACCGCGAGCGCGCGGAGCAGCATCATGGCGGCAATGATCTCCAGAAGCGCGCGTGGCCCCCTCTTGTTGAGAAACGACAGGAGGAACGGGAAGACCAGGTAGAACTGCACCTCGATGGCGACCGCCCAGAACATCGCACCCCAGGCGCCACCGATGGCGATCGGCCCGAAGTTGGCGAGTGGGAGCACCGCTCGCACGAAGACGCCCAGGTCAAAGGATGAACCGGTCGCGGAGACCCCCACAAGGAGCAGGACGAGATACAGGGGGTAGATCCTCAACGCTCGGTTGCGTATGTACGGCCCGTACCGAGCGTTCTCACCGAGCATCCCCACGGTGAAGATGAACCCGCTGAGGACCATGAAGAGCGCCACGCCGGTGTGGCCCTCGAGAATGACGGTCTTGAGCGGGTTGAGGGAGAAGAGCCACCTCGCCGAGGACCCGAGACCTGCGTCCGGGGCCATCGCGAGCGAGATGAGCTGGGTGCTGTGGTAGATCAGCACCAGGAGGGCAGCCGCTGCTCGGAGATGATCGACGGGGTAGAGGTACGGTCGGTTCGACCCGCGCATGAATGCTCCAGTTCTGGCAACTCGCGATCAGGCGGACGGCGTCAGCTCGGCGCTGGACGGCGGCTCGGCAACGTCAGGTCCGGTAACCGCCGGTCGCCGCAGGCGGGGGATCCACGAGCAGCCGCTCGACCTCCGCGCGCGGGGTCCGGGCGCTCCGCCCGATCGCCCGTCGCTTGCGGAGCATCGTCGGCAGCAGCCGCGTGGCGGAGCCCATGACCCGCAGCCGCGTTCGTACATGGGCGGGAGGCTGCGATCGGCGGACGGCGATCGACGCGGTCGTGAGGAGGTACCGAGCGAGCACGCGCGCTGCGAGCGATCCGCTGGCGTTCTTCGTCACCATGAGCAGTCGGTTTCGGCCGTCGAAGAACCTGAACAGGTCGCTGCCCTCGCCGGTCGACGCGGCGTGCACGTGGTGCACCACGGCCTCCGCGCAGTGCTCGATCCGGTAGCCAGCGAGCCGCAGCCGCCAGGAGAGGTCGGAGTCCTCGTAGTACAGGAAGAAGTCCTCGTCGAAGAGGCCGACGTCGTCCAGTGCGGCCACGCGCAGGATCGCCGCGGCCCCGCAGAAGCCGAACACTTCAGGGGGCGGGCATTCCCCACCTGCTTCGGTGAGCCACCCGCGGTCGAAGCCGTAGCCGTCCCGGCTGACGGCGTTTCCGGTCGAGTTCACCAGGGTGATCGGCCCATCGGGGTCGCGCACGTAGGTACCGTCCGCGCCCGTGATCCGATCTGCCGCAGGGTCGGTCACGTTCGCAGCGCGGAACCGGTCGGCCAGGAGCACCGTCGCTGTCAGGCCCGCGAGCTGCCCGTCGGCGGCCGCGATCGAATCCACGAGGGCAGCCACGAAACCCGGGCCAGGAACGGCGTCGTTGTTCAGCAGGATGACGTAGGGGCTCTCGATCCTGCGCAGCGCGAGGTTGTTGCCGCCGGCGAAGCCGAGATTGCGTGGGGACCTGAGCACGCGGACCTCGGGGTACGTGCGCGCCACCAGCTCGGCGGTGCCGTCGGTGGAGGCGTTGTCGACTACCACGACCTCCATCGTGCGGTTGCCGAGAACCTGCGTGGCCAGCCCCGCGAGGCACTCCTCGACCAAGGTCGCCGCGTTGAAGGTGACCGTGACGACGGTGACGTCTGGGCATTCGTGGACAGCGGTCATCGCGGCGCGAGGTAGGCGTCGATGGTGCTGTCGGCGCAGGCCTCCCAGGTGAAGCGACCGGCCCAGTCGCGCCGAGCGGTCCGTGCGGTCTCGTCGTCCGGTGCGGTGAGGGCCTGCGCCATGGCCCCGGCTAGGGCAGCGACGTCGGTGGGGGGCGCGGCGATGCCGAAGGAGCCGGTGACCTCCCGCAGCACCGGGAGGTCGGAGATCACGACTGGCCGACCGGTCGCTAGCGCCTCCAGCACCGGGAGTCCGAAGCCTTCGTCTATCGACGGGAGCACCAGGGCGCGGGAGCCCGCTACCAGCGAGCGAAGCTCGTCGTCTTCGAGCCAACCTGTCACGTGTACGCCGGGCTGCTCGGCTAGGCGGGTCTCGCGGCCTGCAGGACCCGCGAGCACGAGGTCAGGTGCCCCGCTGTCCGCCGCGCGAAGCTCTTGGTGGGCGGCGAGCAGCCGTGGCAGGTTCTTGCGGGGATCGAGCGCGCCGACAAAGACGAAGTAGTCGTGCGGCAGGGCGCGGCGCGAAAGCCAGGTCGGTGTGGACCCGGCGGCTGCGAACCAGGTCGCATCGACCCCGAGCGGGGTCACGTGCACGCGTTCCGCAGGAAGCCCATAGTGCGCCCGCACGGCGGCGGCGATCGCGTGGGTCGGAGTGACTACGAGCGCGCCGCGCTTCAGTGCCTTCGGCACGAGTTCGCGGTACATCAGGCTCGCCGACGAGACCGTGCCCGAGAGCAGCTCATAGGTGAGGTCGTGGATGGTGACCACCTCGCGGGCGTGCCTCGTGGGCGGCGAGACGAAGTTGGTGCCGTGGAACACCTCGGTCGTCCCTACGAGGGCCTCGATCGGGGGGAAGGAGACGCGGCGCCAGGCCTCCCGTAGCAGTCGTGCGGGGACGCGTGGCCCTACCTGAGTCACGTCGTCGGGCAGATCCGTCAGCCGCCCGCCGCGCGCTGTCCAGGTGCTCACCCGCACCTGCGGCTCGATCCCGCGCCGGCGCAGCGCGGCGGGCAGGGCAGCGATGAGGTGCTCGGTGTAGCGACCGACACCGGTCCGCGGGCCCAGCAGAGGGGTCGCGTCCAGGGTGATCCGCATTCGCAGATGTTCTCACGCGGCGCCCACGGGTCCGGCCAGCGAAGGCGGGACGGCTCCGCCGGGCCTGCCTGTTTTGCAGCGAGGGAAGTGGAGTAGCACACTGTCGATGGCGGTCGCCGTCCTCGATCGCAAACCTCCCGTTCCGCACTGCAGTGCCGCCTGCTGGCTGGCACCCAGGAAGGCCTGTTCCATGCCGACTTACGACGCCGAGGTCGATTCCTCGGCCGACACTTCCCACGCCCTGATGCTGAGGCTAGTCGGCCCCGATCGCCGCGTGCTCGACGTCGGCTGCGCGACCGGCTATCTGGGCGAGGCGCTGATGGCGAGAGGTTGCCGTGTCAGCGGAGTCGAGCTTGATCCTGAGGCAGCGCTCCGGGCGAAGGAGGTGCTCGACGAGGTCCTCGTCGCCGACCTCGAGACGGCCAACCTCGTGGACCACTTCGGTGCGGGTTCGTTCGATGTCGTGGTCTTCGGCGACGTGCTGGAGCACGTGCGGGATCCGGAGCGGCTTCTGCGCAGCGCGGTGGGACTGCTCGCGGAGAAGGGCTCGATCGTGATCTCGATCCCGAACGTCGCGCATGCAGCGCTCCGCCTGGCGCTGCTCCAAGGGCAATGGGTCTACTCCGATCGGGGGCTCCTCGACCGGACTCACGTGCAGTTCTTCACCCGCGCGACCCTCCTCGATCTCGTGCGCAACGCCGGGTTGGTGGCGGTCGACGTCCGGTCCACGACCGCGGGGACGTTCGCGACGGAGATCGCGATCGATGCGACGAACCTGCCCGACGGGGTCGTGGAATGGGTGGAGGACCAACCCGATGCGGCGGTCTACCAGTTCGTCCTTCGGGCGATCAAGAACGATGCGGACGGCGCTGTCGAGGTGCTGCGGTTGCGTTACGACACAGCGGAGGAGACCCTGCGAAAGACCACCAAGGAGTTGGCGGCACGCCGCGCCGAGGTGGAGGCATTGAGCGCCACGGTGGCCCGGCTCGGTTCCCGCGTTTCGGTCGCCGAGGACGACTTCCATACCCTCGCCGGGACGAGGTCTTTCCGGGCACTCCGGGCGCCCCGGCGCGTCTACGGATGGGTCCGGGGCCTGCGTCAGCAGTGACTGTCTTGTCCGCCTCGCGGGACACGTCACTTAGTATCGACGCATGCACCGACGTCTTAGCCGGGGGCTTTGCCCCGGGCCTGCACCCGCTCGCCTTGGCGTTTCCTACTCGGGATCGAGCACCACATGATGGGTGATCTCGCTAACCGGCAGACGCGCGAGCTGCTCCTGAACCTCACTCTGCGTGAGGTGAAGGGGCGCTACAAGCGCACCACTCTCGGCAACCTCTGGTCGCTCATCAACCCCATCGCGACGATGGCTATCTATTCCGTCGTGTTCGGGGTCTTCATGCGGGTCCAGATCGAGCCCAGCCGTACAGGGCTGAACGTCTTTGCTCTGTGGCTGATGTGCGCACTCGTCCCGTGGACTTTCTTCTCGGGTGCCATCTCGGGCGGGCTCGGGTCGATCGTCGCGAACGCCGGCCTGGTGAAGAAGGTGTTCTTCCCGCGAGAGGTTCTCGTCGCCTCGACGGTATTCGCGCTCGACGTCACCACGGCGATCGAGCTCGGCGTCCTCATGGTCTTCCTGACGCTCTTCGGGCAGATGGTCCTCCCGTGGATCCCGATGGTGCTAGTGCTGCTCCTGCTGCTGACCGCCTTCGCGCTCGGGATCGCGCTGATGCTCGCCGTGGCGAACGTGTACTTCCGCGACACCGAGCACTTCGTGTCGATCCTGCTGCAGATGTGGTTGTACGCGACGCCGATCATCTACCCGCTCCAGTACGTTGTGGACGCGAACGTTCTGCTCAACAATTGGCTCGCCCAATGGGACCTGAGCTTCCCCTTGGTGCGGCTCTGGGAGCTCAACCCGCTCATGCACTTCACGCAGGCGTTCCGGTTCGTCCTCTACGAGGAGATGTGGCCGTCGAGCGTGGACATGGCGTGGTGCGTGGGTTCAGCGGTCATCACGCTGTTCATCGGCTGGCGGATCTTCAAGCGGTTCGAGCCGCGGATGGCGGAGGAACTATGACCGATTCGATCGTGGTCGACGGGGTCTCCAAGAAGTTTCGGATGTACAAAGAGCGCAATCAGTCGCTCAAGGCGTCGCTCATGCGCGGTCGACGCGCGAAGTACGAGGAGTTCTGGGCGCTGCGCGACGTCGGGTTCGAGATCCCGCAGGGCTCGACCTACGGCCTGATCGGCGAGAACGGCTCGGGCAAGTCGACGCTGTTGAAGTGCCTCGCGCGGATCCTCGTGCCGGACACCGGCAGCGTGCGCGTCCAGGGTTCGCTCGCCGCGCTGCTCGAGCTCGGGTCGGGCTTCCACCCCGAGCTCACCGGCCGGGAGAACGTGTTTCTCAACGGGTCGATCCTCGGGCTCGGCAAGAAGGAGATCGAGTCGAAGTTCGACGAGATCGTCGACTTCGCCGGGATCGAGCAGTTCATCGACCAGCCGGTGAAGAACTATTCCTCGGGCATGTACGTGCGGCTGGGCTTCTCCGTGGCGATCAACGTCGACCCGGAGATCCTGCTTGTCGACGAGGTTCTGGCTGTCGGCGACATGGCGTTCCAGGCGAAATGCATGGAGAAGTTCGCAGACTTCCGTGCCGCCGGAAAGACCGTCGTTCTCGTGAGCCACGCCATGGGCACGATGCGCACGATGTGCGATCACGTGGCCTGGCTCGAGCACGGCAAGCTTGTCGCCGCCGGTCCTGCCGAGGCGACGGTCGACAACTACATCGACGAGAGCCTCGCCTCCCGAAGCGAAAAGGACGAGGCCGGGCACGAGCCGGGCCGGCACGGCTCAGGCGAGGCCAAGGTCGTGCGGGTCGAGCTGCTCGATTCCACCGGCAAGAGCACCACCGCCGCACAGACAGGTGAGGCCGCAACGCTCCGGATTCATTACCACGCGGACGGGTCGCTCGAACGCCCGGTCTTCGGCCTCGCGCTCGAGAGCATCGACGGCGTGTACGTGTGGGCTTTCCATACCCGCGACGGCGGGCTCGACATCTCGAGCATCCGTGGTGACGGGTACATCGACTGCACGATCCCGCGCCTGCCGCTGCAGGCCGGCACGTTCGACGTCGTCGCCTCGATCGTCGACTGGACCACGCAGCACACGTTCGACCTGCGCCGCCACTGCCTGCGTTTCGATGTGGAACCGGGTGAGCTGCGCGAGTCTGGCGGAATCGTCGCGATGGGCGCCATGTGGTCCCCGGCAAAGGGAGAAGAGTGAGCCGCGAGAACGTGTTGACGCCCGAGGTCCGGCGGGGAGTCGTCTCGGTCATCCTCGTCAACTACAAGGGTGCGGACGACACCATCACCGCACTGCGTGCCTTCGATGACGTGGACTGGCCGCGCGAGCTGCTCGAGCTTGTCGTCATCGACAACGACTCGGGCGACGACAGCGTCGAGCGGATCCGCGCCGCGGTGCCCCACGCGATCGTCGTGCCGGCCGGGGGAAACACCGGCTTCGCTGGCGGGTGCAACCTCGGGGTCGCGCATTCGACCGGCCAGTACATCGGTCTCCTCAACAACGACGCCCGACCTGGTGAGCAGTGGATCCGTGCCGCTGTCGCCGAGCTCGACTCGGATCCCCTGATCGGCTGCGTGGCGAGCAAGGTGCTCGACTGGGACGGCGAGCGCATCGACTACGTCGACGGCTCATTGACCTGGTTCGGGATGGGGTACAAGCGCGAGGTTGAGAACCTCGACACCGGGGAGTGGGACATCGCCAAGGATGTCCTGTTCGGCACGGGCGCCGCGATGTTCATGCCGGCGGAGCTCTTTCGCGAGGTGGGCGGGTTCGACGAGCGCTTCTTCATGTTCTACGAAGACGTCGATCTCGGTTGGCGGCTCAACATCCTCGGCTACCGGGTGCGGTATGTGCCCGGATCCGTGGCTTACCACAAGCATCACGTGACGATGAAGAAGTTCGGGGACTTCCGCGAGAGCTACCTGCTCGAACGCAATGCGCTCATGTCGATGTACAAGAACCTCGACGACGTTTCGCTCGCCAAGGCGCTGCCTGCCGCGATGGCGCTCGCCATCCGTCGCTCGTTCGCGCGCGCGGGGGTCGACACGACTGCCCTCGACCTGCAGCGATCGCCCGGAGGCGACGACGTCGGCACGATCGAGCTGCCGAAGATGGCGCTCACTGCGCCGTTCGCCATCGACTACTTCGTTGACAACCTTGAGACGCTGCAAGCGACGCGAGAAGCCCTGCAGGCCCGCCGACGCCGGTCTGACCGTGAGCTCTTTCCTCTGTTCCGGCAGGCCATGGAGCCGGCGTACGCGATCGACAGCTATCTCGAGGCACACCGCGTGCTCGTCGAGGCTTTCGACATCGCGTCGCACTTCGAGGCACGGCAGCGGATCCTCGTCGTCACCGGCGAGCCGCTCAAGGCCAAGATGGCCGGCCCAGCGATCCGTGCGTGGGAGATCGCCAAGGCGCTCGCCCCCGAGCACGAGGTGCGGCTCGTGTCGACGGCAGGCAGCTCGACGTCCCACGCCGACTTCTCGGTGGAGTACGTCTACGCGCAGAAGCTCATCGACGCGACCAACTGGGCCGACGTCATCATCTTCCAGGGCTTCTTGCTCGAGGCGGCGCCGTGGCTCAAGACGAGCTCGAAGATCATCGTCGCGGACATCTACGACCCGATGCACCTCGAACAGCTCGAGCAGGCCAAGGACCTCGGTCCCGGCGAGCGCGTGATGGCGGTACGGGAGACGACCCGCGCCCTCAACGAGCAGATCGCCCGCGCCGACTACATGCTGTGCGCGTCTGACAAGCAGCGGGACTTCTGGCTGGGGCAGCTCGCGGGTCAGGGGCGGGTCAATCCCGCGGTCTATGACGAGGACGAGACGCTCGACTCCCTCCTCGCCGTGGTGCCGTTCGGGATCGCTGATGAGGACCCGGTCCAGAGTCGCCACGCCATCAAGGGTGCCATCGAGGGCATCGGATCGTTGGACAAGGTGATCCTGTGGGGCGGTGGGATCTACAACTGGTTCGATCCCTTGACCCTGATCCGGGCCGTCGACCAGCTGCGCGCGACTCGCCCGGAGGTACGGCTGTTCTTCCTCGGGCTCAAGCACCCGAACCCGGGCGTGCCCGACATGAAGATCGCCTGGGACACGCGGCAGCTCGCGGACTCTCTCGGCCTCACCGGCAAGCACGTCTTCTTCAACGAGGGTTGGGTGCCGTACGAGGAGCGGGCTGACTACCTGCTCGATGCCGATGTCGGCGTCTCGACCCACTTCCTGCACATCGAGACCGCGTACAGCTTTCGCACGCGCATCCTCGACTATCTCTGGGCCACGCTGCCGATCGTGGCGACACGGGGTGACACGTTCGGCGACCTCATTCGCACCCACGGCCTCGGCCGAGTGGTGGAACCCGAGGATGTCGACGCTCTCGCCGCCGCGCTCGAGGAGATGTTGTTCGACACCGAAGCGATCGAGGGCGTTCGTGCGCGGGTGCGCGAGTTTGCGAACGGATACCGCTGGTCGCTCGTCCTCGCGCCGCTGATCGAGTTCTGCCGGCTCCCCCGGCGTGCAGCCGACCTCGCAGCGTCCCTGGGCTCAGCGACCATCCCGCTGCGGATCGCGCCGCCGCCGCCGATCTCCATCCGCGGTGACCTGGCGCTGTTCCGGCAGTACATGGAGGCCGGTGGCGTGCGTGAGATAGCGCGTCGCGCCCGTGGTCGCATACGGCGGGTCACCGGCCGGATGCCCGCCTGACGTTCCATCAGGGGGGCGCGTGAACATGACGCAGGCCGTTGCGGCAGCCGCCTGGGTCCTCATGTTGTTCGGCCCCGGGGTCGCGCTCGTGCGGCTCCTCGCGCGCTCCCACGGCTGGTGGTGGGCGCTGGGGGTCGGTCCGCCGGTGAGCTTCGGGCTACTGAGCCTGGTGAGCCACGTGGCGGCGAGCTTGGGCGTGGATCCGTCCTCGGCCGGGGCGGTGGTCCTCGGGGTGCTGTGCCTCTTCGGTGCGGGGCTCGCAGGTCGCGACCTGCTCGATGTCCGGGCCGGTTGGTCGGCGCGGCACGCCCGGACGTCCGACGATCGGGTGGTTTCCGTCGGGGGATCGGAGCTCCTGCTGGTGCTCGCACTGGGCAGCGGGTTCGCCCTGTGGGTGGCCTTCCAGGCTCCGATGCTCGTGCCGGCGGGCTGGGATGCCATGCATCACGGCTTCTTCATACGGCAGATCCTCGATTTCCACACGCTCGACACAGCCATCGTGCTGTCGTCTGACGTGTCGAGCGCGGATGCGGCCGGCAGCTTCTACCCGTTGGGGTTCGACGTCGCCGTCGCCAGCCTCCAACGGGTGACGGGGCTGTCGGTTTCCCAGCTCATGCTCGCGTCGACCGTGGTGGCGGGCGCGATGGTGCTCCCGGTCGGAACGTTCGCGCTCGCGCGGCACCTGGGTGGCCCGCGCGTCCTCGTCCCGGGCTTCGCCGCCCTCGCGTGCCTTCTGGTTCCCGGTCTGTACGGCATCGAGCAGTCGGGGCGGCTCAACGCACTGGTCGGGCTGGCGCTCATCCCCGGGACTGCGTTGGCTCTGGCTCCCTTTGCCTTGCGCCGGGACCCGGCGGCACGGTGCCCGGGCGCCTGGCGACCTTCGTGGCGGGCACTTCCCCTGGCGGTGCTGGCCGTGATCGGGATCGCTACGGTGCACACGTCGGAGCTCCCAACCGCCTTGGTGCTCGTGGGGACCTCGGCACTGGTCCTTGCAGTGCAGGACCGTGCAGGCCGAGGATTCGTGCGGTGGTTCGTCTGGGCGGGCGCTACCGGGGTGGCGGCGGCCGCGCTGCTCGTGCTGGCCGACCCCGCGTTGCTGGGATCCGCCGGTGAACGGTCCGGCGCCCTCGTGACGATGACGTCGGGTGCGTGGTCGGCCGCGCGTGCGATCCGGGCGGCCCTGTCGATCAGCGGCGCGGGTGGGGTCGGGGCAGCGATCGACGTCGTCGGGGTCCTCGTGGTCATCGGAGGGGTGCTCACCCTCGGTTCGCGGTGGCGGCGCTTCCTCGGGCCGACGCTCGCCTACGGGATCTTCTTCGTCGCGTACGTCGCCCTGACAACCGGTCAGGGGACGTGGATCGGCGTGCTCACCACGCCGTGGTACCGGGAGTCAGCGCGGCTCTCGTGGAACCTTTTCGTCCTTGGTGCCATCCCTGTCGGCGTCGCCGCGGCGGCGGTGGCCGGTGTTCTACGGACGTTGGTGGCGCGGGTTCAGCACACGTGGGCCGTCGATGGGGTGGCGCTGGTGTGCGGGGCCCTCCTCTTGGCGGTCGGTCTGCCCCCGGTCGGTCCGATGGGGATCCAGGTAGCCGACCGGGCGAGCCCCGTCGACGCAGATTCCCAGAAGGCCTTCGACTTCCTGGCCGCGCAGGTGCCCGCGGGAGCTCGGGTGCTCGACGACTTGCGGGTGGACGGCGCGATGTGGATGTACGCCGACCGCCGGGTCCCGACCCTGTTCGGCAATGCGCCGTATCTCGGTGGAGCGCCGGACAGCTGGAAGGAGCGGCTCTGGCTGCGCGACAACCTTGCGGTCGCGGCGGACGACCCGTGCGTCCCGGCTTTGCTGGCGAAATACCGGGTCAGTCACGTCTACTTCGGCGAGCGGGGCATCTCGGACGGAACCAGGCACTTCACGCTGGAGGGGCTTCGTGGGAGTGCGTTGCTCACGGAGGAGTTCACATCGGGCTCAGCCCATGTTTTTCGGGTGGAGCCCGGCGCGAACCCCCCGAGTTGTGATCGGGACGTGGCGTCGTCGATCCCGTGGGACGACAACGGTCAGTAGGAGCCGCGGGTCACGGCACCAGGAACGATCGGCACAACAGCTGGGCATTGGCCCCACCGGACGAGTTGATCCCATAGGCGCACATGGCATGCGTCCCCGCTGCGAGCGGCGTGGTGTAGGAGAACCCGTGCCGATCGCCATGGCCGAACGCGGCGGCGACGTCGGGCCGGGACTGGTCTGCCGGGATCGCTACCCCGGTCCCGTCGATGTAGATGTGCGCCGCGATGGGGTCGCTCGTGTCCGGGTCGAGCGTCCAGCCCCAGATCGACACGGCGCCCGGCGTCGCGGTCACGGCGTCGACGCTCCCGATCGGGGTTGAGTCCCGCACCACGAAGTTGCTGCAGTTGAGCATCGTATGGGCGCCGGGGCCGGTGTTGATCGCGTAGACACAGATGCTGTGCGCGCCGGCTCCGAGAGTTCGGGTCGAGGAGAACCCGTGCTTGTCGCCGTGGCCGAACGCCGCGGCCACGTCCGGGCGGGACTGGTCCGCCTTGGCGACGACCATGGTCCCGTCGATGTAGACGTGGACGTCAGTCGGGTCGTTCGTGTCGGGGTCGATCGTCCAGCCCCAGACCGTCACGCCGGTGCTCGACGGCACGATCGAGTCGACCGAGCCGAACGGCGCTGTAAGCGGGACGTTGACGTACACCGTGCGGCAGCTCAGGAGGGTGTTCGGCCCTGCGACGGTGTTGATCCCGTACACGCAGAGATCGTGCCGGCCCGGGGTCGCCTGCGCGGTGTACGTGAAGCCGTGCCGGTCGCCGTGGCCGTATGCGGCCGCGATATCGGGGCGGGAAAGGTCCGCCTGGAGAGCGACCCCGACCCCATCGATGTACACGTGCGCCTGGTTGGAGGCCCAGGTGTCGGGGTCGAGCGTCCACCCGGAAATTGTGATCGACGAAGCGGTGGTAGTGACCGCGTCGACGACCCCGATCGGCGCAGAGTCGGGCACGACGACGGTGCTGCAGTCGAGCAGCGTGTTCGGACCCGCGTCGGCGCTGATCGCGAACGTGCAGACGGCGTGCGACCCCGGGCTCGCGGGTGCGGTCACGGTGAAGCCGTGCTTGTCGCCGCGACCGAAGATCGACGCGATATCGGGCCGGGAGAGGTCGGCGAGCACGGGGTAACCGATGCCGTCGACGTAGACGTGCGCCTGGACGGAGGCCCAGGTGTCGGGGTCGAGCGCCCAGCCCTGCACGGTGATGGACGTGTTCGTCGCGGTGCGGGCGTCCACGGCGCCGATCGGCGGCGCGCCGTTGGGCGCACCGAACCAGTCGGTGTAGTACGCGAAGAAGTTGCGGTTGCCGTACGCCGAGCAGGCGTCGCCGGAGCCGTAGCCCGCCGCGAGGGCGGCGGCATTGGGCTGGTACGGGGTGTAGTTGTACAGGCTTGCGGTTGCCTGGTTGCGGATAAGTACACCTGACGAGCCGCAGGCTGCGTTCGGGTGGTACGCGATCGTGTTCACAACCCCGACCTGGCGCTGCCACGCCTGAGGACGGACGGCGTAGTTCCGCAGCGCCCACGCGGCCTTGTAGACCTGGTTGAAGAACCAGTAGTACTGGGCGTCGCACGGCGCGGTGTCCGGGCAGCCGTAACCCATGGCTTTCTGGTAGTTGCTGGCGGTGACGGTTGACCGGGTCACCAGGCTCTGCTCCTTCTGGAGCGTCACCAGGATCACGCGTGGGTTGATCCCGCACGCCTGCGCTACGCCGACAATGACCTGCGCGGCCGACAGGCCCGCCTGGGCGACGTAACCGCCCGGGCACTGGGCATCGGCGACGCGGTCGTAGCTGTCGGCCCGGACTGCCTTGAGGCACGGGATCCCGTCGGCTGAGGTGCGGCATGCCGCACCTTTCGCATCGAGGAACGCCTGGACGTCCGCGACGCTCATCGAGCCGGAGTCGTACATGTTCAGGTCGCTGATGATGTAGCCAGGATCGAATGCGGCGAGGTTCGCCGACACCGCGGTCGCGCTCGAGGCCGCGACGAGGGAGAGCCCTCCGAGGAGCAGCAGGGCGAGGGTGGCGGCGATGCTGCGTCGACGCGAGCCGTCGCGGTCGCGTCGACGAGTAGGCAGGCGCATCAGGGGACCTCGATGTCTAGGGCGGCGGATGTTCCTGCGGAGGTGACGGAGGCATAGCTGACGGTGGCGGACCAGGTACCGCTGCTGAGCGAGGCGCCGCTCACGGAGAGGTCGCCGCAGCCCGTGATGGCGGCATCCGCGCTCGCGTTCGCCTGGGCGGTGACGATTTTGGACCCCTTGGTGAGCTTCAGCGTGCAGCTGCCGCCCTCTTCGACGACGCCCTCGACGAAGGCTCCCACCTCGACCGCCGCACTGCTGGCGTTCCAGCCGCTGTTCGGGACGCGGACATTCACCGCCGCCAGGCCGGACGCGGGATCAGTCGTCGGATCGGGCGCAGGAGCTGGATCGGTCGGATCCGCCGGATCAGCCGCGGTCGGCTTGTCGCCGGGGGTCGCCGACGCAGTCGGAGCCGGCGAGTCGTTTGTCGCCGCCACGGTCGGCCCGCCGGACGCCCGCCCTGACGGGTCGCCGGACGGAGCAGCGGTGCACGCGGCCAGCGTGCAGCCCAAGGCTGCCGCGAGCGTGACCGCTCGGAGTCCGCGTCGACCGGGGGTTTGCATGGAGGACCTCTGGCGCTGAGTGGGCAAAGATTGAATTCAATCTTAGGCGCTCGAACGGGAATCCGGAAGAAACCTGCGCAACCCGCCGAAGAATGTCCGAACTGCGGGAGATTGTGTTAATCGCTTTATGCAAGCACGACATCGAGCTCGTCGACGATGTGGCGCGCGATCTCGAGCGAAGCCGTCGCGGCGGGCGACGGTGCGTTGAGCACGTGCACCTGGCGGGCGGACCGCTGCACGAGGAAGTCGTCGACGAGAGTGCCGTCGCGGCGGATCGCCTGGGCGCGCACCCCCGCCGGTGCCGGAATGAGGTCGGCGCGGACGATCTCGGGAACGAGTTCGGCGAGGCTTGCGGCGAACAGTCGCCGGGAGAACGACCGGAACACCTCGTGCGCACCGGGGACGAGGTTGCGCGCTCCGAGCCGCCACAGACCCGGCCAGGCGAGCGAGCCGAGAATGTCGCGGGGAACGATGTCGAGCTTGTGATAGCCCTCTCGTGCCAGGGCCAGCACTGCGTTCGGACCCGCGTGGACCGATCCGTCCATCATTCGGGTGAGGTGCACACCGAGGAAGGGGAAACGGGGATCAGGAACCGGGTAGATGAGTCCGCGCACGAGGTCTGCCGCATGGGGTGCCAG
Source organism: Pengzhenrongella phosphoraccumulans (assembly GCF_045689905.1). Classification (NCBI taxonomy): domain Bacteria; kingdom Bacillati; phylum Actinomycetota; class Actinomycetes; order Micrococcales; genus Pengzhenrongella; species Pengzhenrongella phosphoraccumulans. Next base: position 3,083,566 of record NZ_CP144210.1, read on the forward strand.
CTCGAAATACTCGCCACGGAAGGGCACGATCCGTGCGTCGGGCTCGAGTCCCGATGCCGCGGCCACCCGGTCGCTGAACAATCCGGCGCAGTTGACGAAGCCGTCGGCGCGAACCACCCCGCGTGACGTCTCGATGTCGACACGGGCGCCGGACGTGCGGGCGCCGAGGACCTCCGATCCGAAGCGGACCTCGCCGTCATGCTCGGTAACCGAGCGAGCGAGCGCGCGGCACACCTGCGAGTAGTCGATCGTTCCGGTCGACTCCACCCGGAGGGCTTCGACGGCGCGGACGTGGGGCTCGAACTCAGCCGCATGCTTCGTGTCCAGCAGCCGGGCATCGATCCCGTGCTCGACGGCGCGGTCGGCGAGCTTGTGCAGGCCAGCGACCTGGCTCTCGTTCGTTGCGACGACGAGCTTGCCGCACCGACGCGTCTCGATGCCGTTCTCTTCGGCGAACTTCGTCATGGAGACAGCGCCGGCTCGGCTCATCTTGGCTTTGAGGCTCCCCGGCGCGTAGTAGAGGCCCGAGTGGATCACCCCGGAGTTGCGGCCGGTCTGATGGAGAGCGACGGCCTGCTCCTTCTCGAGGACGACGACCTCGTCGCCCCGCTCCGCAAGTCGAGCCGCAACTGCAAGGCCAACGATTCCGGTACCAACGACAGCGATTCGGGACACGAGCACTCCGAGCAGAAGACGGCGTGCCGTCCCCGGATCGGGATGGCGCGGACCTCGAAGGGCCGTCTCCAGTCTAGGAGCCGCACAGCGAGCGACCGGGACTGAAGGCCCGCGCACCGCGCCAGCGGTGAGGAGACGGCTAGGAACCGGCAAGCAGGGGCGGCTGGTACCACGCGAGCCACAGGCAGGTGACGGTGAGGACCGCGAGGGTGATCTGGAGCGCTCGATGGCGGAACTGGGCGGCGGCGAGCGCAACCGCGAGCGGGATCAGCGAGAGCCCGTACCTGCCCTGCGTGGGCACGTAGTAGCTGGTCACCACGAAGTTCATCAGCGTGAGCGCGACCGGTGCCAGGACGGCAGCGGCCAGGAGCCCGATGGCCAGCTGGCGGTGCACCACCGGTGCGCTCCGGCGGAAGACCAGCCAGGTCGCGGTACCGAACACGGCCACCGAGAGCATCACCGCAAACCCGCGCGCGACCCCGTAGCCCCACGGTTGCACGAACGCGGCGACGTTCTCCAGCACCTGCGCCGGTGTGAGGTGGTCGACCACCGCCCAGGCGTACGGCTCGACGTCGGACGACCTCGTCAGCCGCCGGACCACGACCCACGCGAGGGTGGCAAGCACGCTTGTGGCGCCGATGTTGGCCATGTCCCACAAGCGCCGTCGCGGACGCGGCCCTCCGTCCGCAGTCGACCAGGCGTAGGCCGCGAGGAACGCAGCGGCCGCGGCCATCACGACGACGAGGTTGGTCAGCTTCACGGTGGCGGCAAGCAGCCCGGCGAGCGTCACGAGCCACCACCCCACGCGGTCGCGCAACCGGGCAGCCACGACGAGCGCGACGACCGCACCGACGAGCGCCCCGGTCGAGTGCGGGGTGACGTACTGGAACTGGATGTTGGTCACGGAGAGCCACAGAACGGTGAGCCCGGCCGCCGCGGCCGGCACGATGCTCGCCCCGAGCTGTCGGGCCAGGAAGAAGATCGCAGTCATCGTCAGCGAGCACCACAGGATGCCGAGCATGCGGGCGGCGGTGATCATGTTGCGGGTGGCACCGAGGTCGAACGGGATGTGCGCCAGGATGGCGACGCTCCAGTGGTAGACCGGCGGGTCGATGTCCGCGGTGTTGTAGAACACCACGTCCGAGTGCGACCCCGCGCACACCTTCGCGTTCGGGATCAGCGCCGACTCGGTGACGCCGCGACAGCCGAGCTCCTGCAGGGTCTCGGGGTCGAGCGTGTCGCCCTGGTGCAGCACCCACTGGCCGTTCTGGATCCGGACCAGGGTGTCGATGTAGGACAGCTCGTCCTGGGGGCTGATGCCTGGGGTGTCCTTGATCCGGTCGACGAGGAACGGGGCGCAGATCAACAAGGAGCACCCCAGCACGATCACGAACTGCACGAAGGGGCTCGTCAGGAAGCGGCGCAGAAGCGGTGTGCTGCTCTCAGCCTGGGTCGCCGGGCTGGCGAGGTCGTTCTGCATCGGGTTCCTAGCTGTAGGGAGGACCTCGTGATGATAGCGGTGGCCCGGCCGGCATCGAGTCCCGCCTATGATGTCCTCGCCACCCAAGGGAGATGTATGTCTGACGTCGTTGCGCTCGGCCAGCCCACTGTCGGTACGGAAGAGCTGGAGGCCATCGCGGGCGTGTTCGCCTCCGGTTGGCTCTCGGGAGCTGGTCCATCGTGCAAGGCGTTCGAGGAGCAGTTCGCCGAGGCCATGGGTACGGAGCACGCCCTGGCGACCTCCAACTGTGGCGCTGCGCTCCACCTCGGTCTCGAGGTGCTCGGTGCCGGCGTCGGCGATGAGGTCATCGTCGGTGACTACACCTTCCCCGCGACCGGGCACTCGGTGGTGTGGACGGGTGCGACCCCTGTGTTCGCCGACGTCCGCCCGGACATCTGGAGCGTCGACCCGGCCGCGGTCGAGGCTGCGATTACGCCCCGCACGGTCGGCATCCTCGCCGTGGATGTCTTCGGGCAGCCCGCGGACTACGACGAGCTGCGCGCGATCGCTGATCGGCACGGTCTGTGGGTCATGGAGGACGCAGCGTGCTCCGCCGGCGCCACCTACAAGGGCCGTCCGGCCGGAAGCCTGGCCGACGTGGCCACCTTCAGCTTCCACGGACGTAAGGGCATCACTGCGGGCGAGGGCGGGGCACTGACCACCGACCGCAAGGACCTCGCCGATCATGCCCGCAAGCTCCACACCTATGGGATCGAGCCGGCACTCGCCCGGGCCGCCTCCACCGATCTGCCGGTGCCGTCCTTCAACGAGGCCGGCTACAACTACCGTCTCTCGGACATCTCGGCAGCAATCATGTCGGTCCAGCTCAAGCGCCTCTCGGTGCTGCTCGCGGCTCGCCGCCGTGCCGCTGCGGGGTACCGCGAGCTGCTGGACGACCTCGAGCTCCTGACCCTGCCTGCAGAGGCCCCTGACCGCGAGCACCCGTGGCAGTCGTATGTGCTGACCCTCGACCCGACGGTCAATCGCGGCGCCGTCGCGAAGGAGCTGCGCGCGCAGGGCATCCAGTGCAACTTCGGGACCTATGCCTCTCACCTCCAGCCCATCTACGGCCTGAAGCAGCACTGCCCCGTCTCGGCCGACCTGTTCGCCCGGCACCTCGCCATCCCCATGCACGCCAATCTCACCGACGCCCAGGTGGCGCGGGTCGCAGCAGCGGTCCGCACCGTCGTGTCCGCATCGACCAACCGCCGCTGAGCGGCGAACCACCAACTCAAGGAGTACGCCGTCATGGCCCCCAAGAAGACCGTCTTTATCACCGGTGGAGCAGGTTTCATCGGTCTGCACGTCGTCCCGATGCTGCTCGAGCGCGACTACAAGGTGCGCATCTTCGACAACATGTTCCGCGGTGACCGGGACGCGGTGGCGAAACTCGCCGAGACCGGCGACGTCGAGCTCATCGACCAGGACGTCCGTTACGGCGGAGCCGTCCACCAGGCGATGAAGGGCTGCAGCCACGTCATCCACCTCGCAGCTGTTTCGATCAACAAGAGCCAGTCGGACCCCTATGAGTCCATGGACATCAACATGATCGGCAACCACAACGTGTTCGCCGCCGCGGCCGACCACGATGTCGAGCGCCTGGTGTTCGCGTCGAGCGCCTCGGTGTACGGCGACCCGAAGAAGCTCCCGATGCACGAGGACGACGAGCTCTCGCCGCTCACCCCGTACTGCATCTCCAAGCGCGCCGGCGAGGACCTGCTCGGCTACTACGAGCGCCGCGCCAACCTCTCCTGGATCGCCCTGCGGTTCTTCAACGTGTACGGCCCGGGCCAGAAGACGACCGCTTACTACACCTCGGTCATCAACCACTTCGTCAACCGCCTGAAGAACGGCGATGCGCCGGTCATTGACGGCAAGGGTGAGCAGTCGATGGACTTCATCCACGTCCACGACATCGCGCGCGCCATCGTGCTCGCGCTCACGGCCGAGAAGGCGAACATGCCGATCAACGTCGGCACCGGCATCGACACCACGATCGCGGACCTCGCGCGCATCCTCATCGAGGCCGTGGGCGCCGACGTCGAGCCGATCTTCAAGCCCCGCGACGTCCTGGTCAGCCGCCGCGCCGCTGACGTGACCCGCGCCAAGGAGATCCTCGGCTTCGAGCCGACGATCGAGGTGCACGCCGGCATGACGGACCTCATCAAGATCGGCGGCTGATGGCGACCCGCCCGCCGGGGACTCTGCCGCCGAACCCTTTCCACGAGCACGCGTGGATCGTCGGCGAGCCCTCGATCGGGGCGGGCACCTGGATCGGTGCGTTCACCGTGGTGGACGGGTCGGGCGGCCTGACCATCGGCGCCGGCTGCGACATCAGCGCCGGCGTGCAGATCTACACGCATTCGAGCGCCAAGCGGTGCGTGTCCGGCCGGCGGTACGCCGAGGTCGACCGTGCCCCGGTCGTGATCGGCGACCGCGTGTTCGTCGGCGCGGGCGCCGTCGTGATGATGGGGGTGACGATCGGCGACGAGGCGGTGATCTCGGCCGGTGCGGTGGTCACCCGGGATGTGGCTTCACGGACCGTCGTGGCAGGGGTACCGGCCCGGGTGATGTCGACCATCGAGTTCGCGGCCGACGGCACCCCCACGTTCGTCCCGGTGACAACGCAGGGGAACGCATGAGGATCGTCGTCGTCAACAACTTCTTCCCGCCGCGGACCGGGGGGAGCTCGCACCTGTCGGACTCGCTGGCGCGCGGCTACGCTGCCCGTGGGCACGACGTGCTCGTGGTCACGGCGCAGTATGGGGACGCGCCCGCCCGCGAGGAGCGCGACGGCCTGACGATCGTGCGGCTGCCGTCGTTCTCGTTGCCCGAGACCCGGTTCGCGGTGAGCTTCGACATCTCGTTCGCCAGCCGGCCGAGCCTCTGGTCGCACCTTGCCGGGATCCTCGACGAGTTCCGTCCGGACGTGATCCACCAGCACGGTCAGTTCTTCGACCTGACCTGGGCCACCGGGCTGTACGCCCGCAAGCGCGGCGTGCCGGCCCTGCTGAGCGTGCACACCCGGCTCGAGAACCCCAAGGCGCATTACCACGGCGTCTTCCGCGGGCTCGACGCGGTGATGGTGGCGCCGGCGCTCCGGATCTATCGGCCGCGGATCGTCGTCATGGACGTCCTGATGGACGAGTACATCAAGGCCCGCTACCGAGGGTGCTACTCGGGGCTCGACTACATCCCGGTGGGGGTCGATCCTGCCTGGACCGCCGGGGGGGACGCTGCGGCCGCTCGGCGCGATCTAGGACTGGCCGACGACGTTCCGCTCGTGCTGTCGCTCGGGCACGTGATCCCGCTCCGCGACCGGGTCGCTCTCGTCGAGGCGATGCCGGCCGTGCTCCGGGAGTTCCCCACCGCAAAGCTCGTCGTGGTGGGCAAGGTCTACTACGACCTGTTCGAGAAGCGTGCCGAGGAGCTGGGCGTCAAGGGATCGGTGCTCTCCGTGGGCGCCATCCCCAAGTCCCGGGTGCCGGACTACCTTGCTGCCGCCGACGTCGAGTCGCACGAGCAGGGCATCGGTCTGGGCACGGCCACGCTCGAGGCCATGGCGGCTGGCCTTCCGGTCGTCGCCGCGGGGCGCGAGGACAACTTCCCGACGATCGGCCTGCGCAACCGCGACCAGCTCTGGTTCACGCCGGTCGGCGACACAGCCGCGCTCGGCAAGGCCTTGTGCGAAGTGCTGCAGGACCGCACGGTGGCGCACGAGGTCGGGGTGCGTGCCAGTGCGGTCGTGAACGAGTCGTTCTCGATGGAGCATGTGCTCGACCAGCACCTTGCGGTGCTGGCCGAGCAGGTGAGGCTCAGGCCGAAGCGGCGCTGACGGCCTTCACCTGGGCGACCACGCGGTGGGACGGCAGGATGCTGGCCCGCTCCGCGTCGGCGTCGACGGTGCCGGCCAGGACCTGCAGGAACCGGTCCAGCTGCGCGGCTAGCGGCTCCTGCGAGGTGACCAGCTCGGGGATCTCGATGATCGTCTGCTGGCGGTAGCCGCGCCCGTCGTCGCTCGCGGCCTCGCCGGAGACGTGCTTGTAGACGGTCACGTCGCGGCGGAGCAGGTCGACCTCGATCATGCGGTCGAGCTCGTGGATCGTCAGCGAGCGCACCTTGTTCTGACCGAGCCGGCTTGCCGAGATGGACGCCAAGGCGCCCGACTCGAACTTCAGCAGCGCGTCCACCATGTCCTCGGCGCCAGGCGCCGAGGACGGGTTGAAGTGGCCGACGACCGCGTCGATGCTCGCTACGTCCCCGTCGAGCACCTGGAGCGCGAGGTCGACGTCGTGCACCAGGAGGTCCCACGCGACGCCTGTGCGGATGCGGGGGACGTAGGGGGAGTGCCGCACACCGGTCACGTGGATCGGTTCGCGCACGACGCTCAGGGCAGTCAGCACGGCGGGGTTGTAGCGCTCGAGCAGCCCGCACATGATCGGCACCCTGCGCGCGGCAGACAGCTCGAGGATCTCGATGGTCTGCTCGAGGTGATCCGTGACGGGCTTCTCGACGAGCAGCGGAACCCCGGCCTCGAGCACCTGCTTGGCCAAGCCGAAGTGCGCCTCGGTCGCGGCCGCGATGATGACGGCGTCGATCCCGGCCAGCGAGCCGAGCTCGGGCCGCCAGGTCGCTCCGAAGCGATCGGCGAGGGCCTGGCCGTTCTCCTGCCGGGGGTCGACGATCACGGCGAGGTCCGCGCCGCTCGCCTGGGCGGTGACCCGCGCGTGCAGGGAGCCCATCGAGCCGGCACCCACGAGCAGGATCTGCGGGGAGTTGCTCATGGTCAGGCCCCCAGGATGGAACGGACAGCCGCGATGACCTCGGCGATGTCGTCGGCGCTGACCTTGGGATGCACCGGCAGCGAGACGACCTCGGAGACGATGCGGGCCGCGACGGGGACGTCGCTGATGCGAACGCCGGGGTGGTTGCGGTAGCAGTCGTAGTCGAAGACCAGGCTCGGGTAGTAGATGCCGTTGCCGATCCCGGCCTCGGTGAGCTTTGCGGTGAACTCGGCGCGGTCGACTGCGGCGTCCGGCGTGATCCGCACCGTGTACTGGTGCCACACGTGCGAGCGGCCCGGCAGGGAACGCGGCACGATCAGCCCGGGGATGCCCTCGAGGCCGGCGGTGAGCGCGGTCGCGTTGGCCTGGCGGGTCGCGACGGTCGTGGCGTACCGGTCGATCTGGGGGAGCGCGAGCGCCGCTTGCAGGTCGGTCATGCGGTAGTTGTGCCCGGCCATCTCGTACTGGTAACGCGCCCGCATGCCCTGGTTGCGCAGGACCCGGAGGCGGTCGGCGACGGCGTCGTCGTTCGTGGTGACGATGCCGCCCTCCCCGGTCGTGATGTTCTTGGTCCCGTAGAACGAGAAGCACCCGATGCCGAAGCTGCCGGCGGCACGGCCCTCGAACGTGGCACCGTGCGATTGCGCGGAGTCCTCGACCAGCGCGAGCCCGTGGCGGTCCGCGATCGACGTGAAGGCGCCCGCGTCGGCCGTCTGTCCGTAGAGGTGGACGGGCATGAGGACCTTGGTGCGCTCGTTGATCGCCTTCTCGGCGGCGATCGGGTCGAGGTTGAAGTCGTCCTCGCTGATGTCGGCGAAGGTGGCGGTGGCGCCAGCCTCGAGGATTGCGTTGAGAGTGGCCACGAACGTGAACGGGGTCGTGAGCACCTCGTCGCCCGGCTGCAGGTCCAGCACCTGCAGGGCTGCCACCAGCGCGATGGTTCCGTTGCTGACCGCGACTGCGTGGCGCACGCCGGTGAGCTCGGCGAATCGCCGCTCGAACTCGGCCACCACCGGACCCTGCGCGATCATGCCCGACCGCAGGACCTTGAGTACCTCGGCCTCGACCTCGGGGCCGAGGACGACGGAGGAGATGGGGATCACGGGAAAACCTCGTCTTTCGCTGGGAATTGGCGCGCTCGACGGTAGCAGCGTCGCGCCGGGGGTACGCCGGGACCGTCGGTCGAAGCTCCGGCGGTAGCCTGCTAGTCAGGCTGGGCTAAATCGGAGGACCATGAACACCATTCATCCCACGGCTGTCATCGGCAACGGTGTGGTTCTCGGCACTGGCAATGTTATCGGTCCGCACGCTGTGCTCTACGGACCGCTGGAGATCGGTGACGACAACTGGATCGGCCCCGGCGTGACCATCGGCACGCCTCCGGAGGTCCGAGGTGTCGAGCACGCCGCGCAGTGGAAGGCAGAGGTGGCCGGTGTCGGGGTTCGCATCGGGCACCGCAACGTGATCCGCGAGCAGACGCTCATCCATCAGGGCTGGAAGAAGCCCACGGTGGTCGGCAACGACTGCTTCATCATGAACAAGGTGTATGTCGCGCACGACACGGTCCTGGCCGACGGCGTCACGCTCGCCTCCACCGTGACCATGGGCGGCCACGTGCTGGTAGGCACCGGTGCGAACATCGGGCTCGGCACTGTCGTGCACCAGCGCCGGATCGTGGGCCCTGGCGCGATGGTCGGGATGGGATCGGTCGTCACCCGCGACGTCCCGCCGTTCGCGCTGGTCTATGGCAATCCCGCGCGGCTGCGCGGCACGAATGCGGTCGGCATGGCGCGGTTGGGGGTCGACGACGACGCGATCGCCTCGGTCCGCGCCGTCTATGCGGCAGGCCGGGTGCCGACCTCGGGGCTGGCGCCGACCGTGCTCAGCGAGCCGTTCGTGTGGTGGGAGCGTCACACGCAGGTGGTGGTGCCGTGATCGTGTACCTTCGTCCGAGCGTTCTGCCCGTGATGACCGGGGTGGTCCGCGCATCCGACGCCCGAGATTGCCGAGACTTTCGAGAAGGATCGTGACGACACCGACAACCGAGTCCGCCCCGACCGACGCAGTCGCGGGCGGTCGAAGCGCGCGTCGGGCGGTCCTGCTCGTGGTCGTGCGCTGGGCGCTGATCATCCTGGTGGTCGGCGCCGCGTCCTGGCAGGTGATCCGGCAGTGGGACGAGGTGCAGCAGGCGCTCGAGACCGTGCAGCCGCTCACCGCGATCGTGTCCTTCGGGTGCGTGATCCTTGGCCTGGTGGCCGGCACGCTGAGCTGGCAGACGCTGCTCGACGACATGGGACCCCGCGTCGGCGTCGTCAAGGGCGCCCAGGTGTGCCTGGTGGGGCAGCTGGGCAAGTACGTTCCCGGCTCGGTCTGGGCCTACCTGCTGCAGATGGAGCTGGGGCGCCGGTACGGCATCGCCCGGGCCCGGGTGTTCGCGGCGAGCCTGTTCGCGGCCGGGGTCGGGGTGGTCGCTTCGCTCTTGCTCGGGGTGGCCGCGCTGCCGGTGGTGCTCGACGGGAACCGTGAGCTGCTGTGGCTGTACCTGCTGCTCCCGCTGGGCCTGTTATGTCTGCACCCAAAGGTGATGACCTGGCTCGCGTCGCTCGTGTTTCGCGTCCTGCGCAAGCCACCGCTCGACCACACGTTGCGTCGCCGGGTGGTCGCGCGCTCGCTCGGCTGGGCGATGACCTCGTACGCGTTCTTCGGTCTCCACCTGTGGTTCCTGGCGAACGCCCTCGTCGACCCTGGCCCGTCGGTCGTGCTGCTCTGCATCGGCACGATCGCCATCGGGTTCACCGCCGGGCTGTTCGCCATATTCTTGCCGTCCGGCATCGGGGTGCGCGAGGCGGTCATCGTCGGGGCGCTCGCCACGGTGATGACGGTCGGACAGGCGACCGGGCTCGCGGTCGCGTCCCGCCTGATCTTCACGGTCGGCGACCTCACGATCGCGGGGATCGCGGCGTTGGTCGCGGTCATCGCGCGCCGTCGCGAGGAGGCCCAGGCGCGGGCCGCGGCGGGGCTGGCGGGCGACGTCGCCTGACGACGCGTCCGCCAGCCCGGCGGGGATGTCGGCTTCAGCGCAGTCAGCCCAGCGACCGGATGTACTCCTGGACGGCGTCGAACGTCGGCAGCAGTCCCTGCTCTCGCGCCTGCGCCAGTGTCGGTGCGATCAGGTCCTTGTCGGACAGTTGCGGGGTGAGCGCCCGACCGGCCCGGTCCGTCGTCGGCCACGCGATGGCCACCTCGGGGTCTAGGGGGTGGATGCCGTGCTCGCTGGTGGGGGAGTAGCCCGTCGAGCACAGGTACAGGACTGTCGAGTCGTCCTCGAGCGACATGAACGCGTGGCCTAGGCCCTCGGACAGGTAGATGGCGCGCCGGTCGACGTCGTCGAGCAGCACGGTGTCCCACTGCCCGAACGTCGGGGAGCCCACCCGGATGTCGACCGCGACGTCAAGCACGGCGCCCTTGGCGCAGGTGACGTACTTGGCCTGGCCGGGAGGCACGTCGGCGAAGTGGATGCCGCGAAGCACTCCTGCGGCCGAGACCGAGCAGTTCGACTGCTGCAGGTCGAACGGGTGGCCCAGCTTCTCGGCGAGCGCACCCGACTTGAACCACTCGAGAAACACCCCACGCGGGTCGCCGAACTGCTTCGGGGTGATCTCCCAGGCCCCGGGGACCTTGAGCTCGCGGAACTGCACAGTGATTCTCCTAGCGTTGCAGGCGGGTCGGGACAGCCTAACGGCGCGGCTACCCTTGACCGTTCGTCGACGTCGAAACGGGGAGTTGTTGTGCGCTGGTTGGTGACGGGTGCGGCGGGAATGCTCGGGCAGGATCTGGTCGGTGCGCTTCGCGCCCACGGCGAGGAGGTCACCGCAACCGACCGCCCGGAGCTGGACATCACCGACGCGGCGGCGGTCGATGCCGCGGTGGCCGGCTACGACGTCGTGGCGAACTGTGCCGCCTACACGGCGGTCGATGCCGCCGAGAAGAATGAGGGCGCCGCGTTCACGATCAACGCGGTCGGTCCTCAGATGCTCGCCCGCGCGGCCCAGACCCATGGCGCCCGCATGGTGCAGGTCTCGACCGACTACGTGTTCGACGGGACGGGCACGACGCCCTACCGCGAGGGCGCGCCACTCGCCCCCCGCTCGGCCTACGGCCGGACCAAGGGCGCCGGGGAGTGGGCCGTGCGCGCCGAGGCGCCCGACCACCTCATCGTGCGTACCGCCTGGCTCTATGGCGCTGGCGGCAGTTGCTTCCCGAAGACGATCGCGCGGGTGGCCGCCGAGCGTGGGGGCCTCGATGTGGTGGACGACCAATTCGGTCAGCCCACCTGGACCTCTGACCTCGCCGACCTGATCCTGCGACTCGTCGCCGCGAAGGCACCCAGCGGCACCTACCACGGCACGTCGTCCGGGGTCGCCTCCTGGCACGAGTTCGCGCAAGCCGCGGTCGCCGCGGCCGGTCTCGACCCGGCCATCGTGCACACCACCACGAGCGAGGCGTTCGTGCGGCCGGCACCTCGCCCGGCGTACTCCGTGCTTGGGCACGACGCGCTGACGGCGATCGGGATCGAGCCGATCGGGGACTGGGCGAGGCGTTGGGCCAAGGCCTCGCAACTGGTCATTCCCGAGCCCCACTAGTCCGGGGTCATATTCTTGTTTGGGGCGGGCGACCGTTACGCTTGCTTCGCAAGCATCAAGCCAGCCGGCGGTAGTACGCCTCAACAACTTGACCCTGGGGGTCTGTCGTGTCACCGAACGGCGTGAGTGTTGTCACTTCGCAGCCCTGGCCCGAGCGGACGCCGCTTCTTCGCGACGAAGTTCCTTTTGTCCAGGTTCAGAGTGTCCTGTACAACACTGCAGTTGCCGACCTTCGGCGTTCGGTCGAGAGCTTGGTGCGGGCCGCCGAGATATCGATGTCTGAGTCGGGTTCGGTTCGCGCCGTGACGCTTGCGATTGGTGATTCGTCCCCTTTGCGATGCTTGGAGGACGCCGACGTGGCAGCACTTCAGGAGCTTTGTAGCCCCTACGTGTTCCTGACTTACACATGGTTCGCGGCGAACCTCGGCTCGGCACGCGGGCACAACACGCTTGCGGAAGGCACAGAGGCGGACTTCATCTTCCTCACTAACCCTGACATCGTCGTCTCACCCCGCACGCTGGACTTCCTTCTTGAGCCCTTCCGCCGCACTGCGGTAGGGATGACAGAGGCGAAGCAGTTGCCGATAGAACATCCGAAGTCCTATGACCAAGCGACTGGAGAGACTTCCTGGGCGTCTGGAGCCTGCTCGCTAATCTCGGCCGCAGTATTCCGGGAACTGCAGGGGTATGACGCCGACTCGTTCTTCATGTACTGCGACGACGTCGATCTTGCTTGGCGGGTTCGCCAGTTAGGGCTGCGCATCGTCCATCAGCCTGCGGCGGCCGTCTTCCACGACAAGCGCGTTGGCACCGAGTTGACGATGCCTCCGTCAGATGCCGAGCACTACTACTCGGCCGAAGCCGCATTGATACTTGCCCACAAATGGTCGCGGCCCGATCTCGTCGAATCGACCCTTGCGGACTTCGATGCACACGGTCAGGACTATCACCGCGCAGCCGCAAATGCATTCCGGGAACGAAGGGACAACAACGCTCTCGCGACCCCGACCGATGAAGAGCACAAGGTCGGGCAATTTATCGGTGGCAACTACGCCGCGCACCGGTTCTGAGGTGGACGACATGGGTAAGTACGACAACGAGTTCGGGCCGAGGAACGCCTATGGGCGGACACTAGGCCTCTTGGTGCAGCACATCAACGAGGATGCCTTGGTCGGGGTTGAGGCGATCCATCTGGATCTCGGTTGCGGATATGGGCATCTCGCCGAGGAACTGGAACGGGTCACGGGTCTTGTGTATGTCGGTGTCGACATGGATCCCGAAGCCGTGGCATCACTCAAGGACAGGGGTCTCGAGGGGCATCAAGGGCGCCTTGGAGCCCACGCTGCGACTCTCGCCGAGCTTCGGAAAATTGTCGGCGGCCGGCGGGTTGCATCGATTAGCTTGCTTGATGTGATTGAGCACCTGTCAGACGCGGGAAGCCCCGTATCCGCCGTTGCGAAACTTGCTGGCGAGCACGGTGCACTCGTCGTCGTAAGTGTTCCGAACATCACCCACCTTGACGTTGGGCTCAAACTTGCGTTCGGTAGGTGGGATGTGACCGAGTCCGGTCTCCTCGACATGACGCACGTGCGGTTCTATACGAGAAACTCTCTTGAGCAAGCATTGCGCTCGTTCGGTCTCTACAAGTTCGACGAGTCGAATGTTGAACTAGCGCGGAGCGACCAGCACTTCCCGTCAACGCACCCCGCGCTCGGCGACAAGACGAGTCTGCACCGCTACCTCACGGCGTTGCGTAGGGACGCGTCCGGTGATGACATGGTCAATCAATTCGTGTGGGCCTGTGTGCCTGGCCCGCGGGCCAGCGCGGACGGAATAACAATTGACCGGGAACCGGAACGGCCCTTCCTGTCAATCGTTGTCCGAACGCAGGGGAGTCGATCGCACGGCCTACGCGAGGTCTTTACCTGCCTCGCCGCGCAAACTTCTACGGATTTCGAAGTAGTAGTTGTCGCTCACAAGATAAACATCGAGCAGCAGATCGCCGTTGAGCGCTTGATAGAAGACACTCCCCAGTTTCTGCGTGAGCGCATACGGCTTGTGGTCCTCGATCACGGGAGCAGGTCAGCGCCGCTGAATGCCGGGTTCTCCGCCGCGACTGGTCGGTACATCGCCATCCTCGACGACGACGACCTGGTTTTCGCCCACTGGATTGAGACCTTTGCGTCCATGGAGAGGCGCGCGGCGGGACGGATGCTGCGCACCGTTTCCGTGCCGCAACGCGCCGAGATAGTGCAGATTGAGGGTCGATCGGCCGGCCGTGCGACAGGTCCATTGATCGATCAGTATCCTCCGACCTTCGATTTTCTCGACCACCTCAAAGACAACCACACTCCAAATACTGCGGTCGCGTTTCCGCGCGGAGTCTTTCATGATCTCGGGCAGCAGTTCGATGAAGGACTTTCGACGACGGAAGATTGGGATTTCATGATGAGGGCAGCGTCAATTGTGGGTGTCGATTCGTCACCGACTGTGACCTGTATCTACCGTTGGTGGGAAGCGGCCGAAACCTCACATACGGAACACGACGAGCACGAATGGCTGCGCAACAACGGGGCCATCTTTAGGAAGTTCGATGAATCGCAGATTCTCTTCCCGGCAGGTAGTGCGCGGCGCGTTCGGGAGATTCTTCAGGAGCGAGATCAGCTTCGCGCCGAGGTAGCGAGCCTAGCGGGCAGGGATTCGGCGGCGGCAGAATGTATCATTCCCAATGACAGCACAATTGATGTTTGTCGTGATCGGCTAGATAGGCTTCGCCGAATCCAAGCTATTCTTAGATCCCGGTCATGGAGGGTCGCAGCGCCTCTTCGCGCCTTTAGTCGATTGTTTGGGCATGGACGAAAGGTACGTCTTGAGGACTACTTTGACTTGAATACTGAGCAGATGGAACAGGTGATTCAGGCCCTGTTCGGATCTAGGTCGTGGCAACTGACAAGGCTCTTTCGCCGACGAGCATGAGCGACTGGGACGTGGGCGCTAGAACAAAGTTGCTTGGCGAGGTTCAATGGGGAATCGACTTTCCATCTGACCATGAGCAGTCCGGAGGACGGGGGCCCCTCTGTGGAAGCGCCGAGGGGACTATTGGAAGCGCTCTGAGGGGGAAGAACAACTCCTTCGGGTTTCTCCGCCTGCTGTTCGCTTCATTGGTGCTATTTGATCACGCATTTCCCTTGGGTGGTTTCGGCGGCGATCCGACCTACACTTGGACGCATGGCCAGGACTCCGCGGGAGGCATTGCCGTAGCTGGCTTTTTTGTTATCAGCGGATACTTGATTACGAAGAGCGCTATCCGCACGCAAGCAGTTACGTTTCTGTGGCATCGGTTTCTACGGATCTTCCCGGGACTATGGGCGTGTCTCGCGGTCGGCGCCTTGATAGTAGGGCCGATCGCCTGGGCGTCTGAGCAAAGACCCGTGTTGGACTACTGGACGTCCTCTGCGGGTGGTCCCGTACAATACGTTCTTTCAAACGCTCTTCTGACCGTTAATCAATGGGGAATTCACGATGTATTCATTGGGACGCCATACGGCATCAGTTCGACGATAAGTGTATTCAACGGTTCTCTTTGGACCTTAGCATATGAGTGGCATTGCTATCTAGTGGTCGGGGCACTCGCTCTCCTCGGCGTCATGCGTCGCGCGCGTCCAATTATTGTCCTAACCTGGCTTGGACTGTGGGTCCTCACCGTTCTGCAGGTGGAAGCGCCTGATATGGCGGCCCGTTTCGGGCCATGGTTTGATGATCTTTTCAACGTTCGGTTCACGATGATCTTTATGACCGGTGCTGTTTTGGCGGTCTATTCTAAGCGCATCCCGCTGAATGATTGCTTCGGCGTACTCTCCGGTTGCATCTGGATACTCTCCTTGGTAATGGCTGGCTACACAGTCGTCGGGTACCCAGCAATGGCGTACTTCGTGATTTGGCTCGCTGCCCGCCTCGGTCCGCTGTTTCGGAGAGTCGGCGCAGTGAATGACTATTCCTACGGAATATACATCTACGGATTTCTAGTTCAGCAAATTGTCGCGTCTGCTGATGTGCAGAAGTATGGCTTTGTTGTTTTTCTGGTGGTCTCCTGGGTGGGTAGTCTTCTATTCGCGATGCTGAGTTGGCATTTTGTTGAGAAGATATGGCTCCGAGCTAAGGATTGGACACCGAGTCGCGGTTTTCGCCGAGTCAGATCCCCATCGAAGGACGGTAACAAATTCGATGGACTATCTGGTGTGGTGATGGCCAGCAAGGATTGATCGACGATTGTCTTAATTCCGCCTTGGGCGACGCTCAGGCGAGGAAGATTGGTTGACGCGCAGGAGTTCACTCCTGTGGGATTTGGGTGGTAATCTGATGGATTTGAGATCAGCACTTCGTTCGAGCCCAGTGAGCGAACTCGAGGTTACTCGGGAGGGATTGCAGCCAAGAATTCGAATGTACTTTACAGGGCGACCAGAGTCTCTGGTTTGGCTCATAGTGTCCCTATTCTTTGTGGCGTGTCGGACCATACTGACTCCGAGTGCGGGGCTTGATTCGAGCTGGATTACTGGCTTGAATATTGCCGCAGGAGAGAAACTGCGTTTCGGCAGTTCGTTGGTCTTCACTTACGGACCATGGGGATTCTTGAATTTTCCGAATAGTACTAGTCGCTTGAATGTAGTTTTGGGCCTTGTCTTCGTGTCACTCGCTGTAGCTATCGCGTTCTATGCCGTCTTTCTTGGCCTCTGTCGTGTGTTCCCCACCTCGGGTGCTGGACCGCTCTCGGCAGTCGTTGTGATTGTGGTCTCAACGGCTGGTCTGAGCTTCTCGAGCTTTTTCGTGTTTTGTTCGGGAGCGGCGCTTTCGATCTTTTACCTCCGGGGGGACTTGGAAGACCAAGTGAACGGATGGTTCCTGCCGACCTTCGCAGCTATCTCAGCACTACTTCTGCAGGTCAAGTTCTCGGAGGGTATTGCTCTCCTCGGCATCGTGGCAATCGCCATGGTCTTCTCGAAGTCTGTAAATGTCCGTTCGACTATTCTTTCGGTGATGGCATTTGTTGTATCATTCATTGTAGCCTGGTCAATCGCGGGGCAGTCGCTGCGTGATGTGGTGCGTTGGCTCGCTGATTCGATGCGAATCGCCTTGGGATTTTCCGATGCAATGTCGTACGAGATTGAGCCGAACCTACTTAGTTATGCCTTGGCAGCCGCTTCCCTTGCTATTCTCTCTGTCGCGGCTTTCCGATCGGTTCAGGGCTCGTCTCGGCGAATAGTGATCGGGGTGTTGTTAATTGTCGCTTGGTCGATGTACTTCGCATTTAAGCAAGGATTCACCCGACATGATAATCATGAACTCGCGTATTTCGCACTCGCCGCCGTTTTGTTCACTTCCGTTTCCCCAAAGCGATCGTCGCCGCGTTTGGCCGTTGGGGTTTTAGCTTCTCTCCTTGTTCTTTCGATGTCTAGTTGGTCCGTCTGGAATCCAATCACGGCGCGTGATTCTTGGAAGAGCATCGCACAGACGGTACTGGACCCTGCATACCAGACTAGGACGCTGAACGACGCAGCCGCTAGAGCTCGAGATGTGTATGCATTGCCATCTGCTGTTGTCGAGGCGGCAAGAGGAAAGCCCGTAGCGATTGATCCCTGGGAGACGAGTCTGGTTTGGGCGTATGGGCTTGATTGGCGACCTGTACCGATCTTTCAGACTTACTCGGCCTATACGGAGGGTTTGGATAAGCGGAACGCTGACACCGTCGAATCTTCGCCGGAAGATCAGGTGTTCATTCGTTCAGTCCAAACGGTATCGATTGATGGGAGGAACCCCTTGTGGGAATCTCCCAACTACATTCTTGCGCTAGCCTGCAATTTCAGGCCTTCCGCTGGGGACGAGAAATGGGTCGCACTCACAAAGGTGCCTGATCAGTGCGGTAGGTCGGTTGATTCGTCGACTCTGCACCTTCGTGCCAATGAAGTTGCGATGGTTCCCGAAGCGGAATCGGACGAGATAGTAGTCGCTCGTTTTGTTCCTGATTCGGAACCCATTGGCCTTAAACTCATCCAAGCAGTAATCAAGGATTACTCGCCGTTTATGGTGACGGCTGACGGCATCGAGTATCGGCTTCCTGAAGGGCTCTCCAACGGTCCGCTCGTGGTCGGGCTCCCGGGAGGGACGGGCCTTACATCTGGCGCCGATCTAGGTATTGGATACCGCAATCTGGCTTTCAGTGAGCCGGGTAATTTACTCTTTGAGACGATTTCCCTGGATTAGCGGCGGTCTCTCAGTGATTTCTTCACGGGGCCAGTTCAGGTCTGGCGGTACGACCGTTCTTTGGAGTTGGACGGCTAGTTGTTGTGGCTCATGAGGTTGGTGACTCGGGGGTTGTGAGACGAGGACGGGTCCCCGTCGGCAGGATGTGAAGTGCGACCCACACATCCGAGCCAAGGAGACCCGTCATGTGTCACGCTAATGCCCCGTTCACCCCTGCCGGCAGGCTTCGTCTGGTGCTGCGGTGCGAGCACCGCCCGATCGCTCATGTCGCGGCCGAGGCGGGGATCTCCCGGCAGTGTTTGTCGAAGTGGAAGGCCCGGTACGACGACCTCGGCGAGGCCGGTCTAGCGGACCGCGCCAGCGTCCCGCACCGGTCCCCGACCCAGCTCGATCCCGACCTCGTGGCCCAGATCGAGACCTGGCGGCGCCAGGACAAGTGGACCGCGAGGCAGATCGCCCTCGAGCTGCGCAGCGGCGGGCACGCGGTGTCCGTGGCGAGCGTGGGGCGCTGGCTGGTGCGCCTGGGGATCAACCGACGCCGCGACATCGACCCCGACGGGTCGACCAACCGGACCGGACGACGCATCACGGCCCGCTACCCGGGGCACATGGTCCACCTGGATGTGAAGAAGGTCGGGCGCATCCCCGACGGCGGCGGGTGGCGCGCCCACGGCCGCGGCTCGGCGGCAGACAAAGCTGCCCAACGCGCCAAGGGCAAGGGCGCCAAGGCCGGGTACGTCTACCTGCACTCCGCCATCGACGGGTACTCCCGCCTGGCCTACACCGAGCACCTGCCCAACGAGCAGGCGTCCACGACCATCGGGTTCTTCCACCGGGCCCGGGCGTTCTTCGCCGCCCACGGCATCATCCGCATGACCCGGGTGATCACCGACAACGGGTCCAACTACACCGCCCGCGCGTTCCACCGCACCGTCTCAGCCGTGGCCCGCCCCAGCGCATCCGGGCCTTCACCCCGCGGCACAACGGCAAGGTCGAGCGCTACAACCGGACCCTGGCCGAAGAGCTCCTCTACGCCCGGGTCTGGACCTGCGAGGCCGACCGCGCCGCCGCGATCACGGTCTGGAACATCCACTACAACTACCATCGAGCCCACACTGCCATCGGGAACCAGCCCCCGGCCTCACGCCTCCACGCAGGCGTCACCAAGGTCATGAGCCAGAACACCTAGTCCCGATGCCAAAGGTCAACTCGTTGGCCGAGCTGAACGAGAAGCTGGTGGGCTACGACGCCCGCGACGACGACCGGCGTATCGAGAACCGGGCCCACAGCGTCGGGCGCGACTTCGCGATCGAAGCGCCCCCGCTGCGGGCGCTGCCCACGGAAGTGTTCGAGACCGGGCTGACGTTGACGCCGCGGGTCGACCGATACGCGCGTATCACCGTGCGCCAGTGCCGGTACTCGGTGCCCGCCAAGCTGATCGGCCGACGCCTGCGGGTGCTGCTGCGCGCGACCGAGGTCCTCGTGTTCGACGGGGCGAGGCAGGTCGCGACCCACCCGCGGTGCACCGAGCGCGGCGGGGAGGTCCTGGACCTGGACCACTACCTGGAGGTCCTGGGCCGCAATCCCGGTGCGCTGCCCGGGGCGACCGCCCTGGCCCAGGCCCGCAAGGCCGGGATGTTCACCGCGACCCATGTGGCGTTCTGGGCCGCGGCGCGCACCGCGGGCGGGGACACCGCCGGGACCACGACGCTGATCGAGGTCCTACTCCTGCACCGCCGACTGCCCGCGGCCGCCGTCATCGCAGGGATGAAGGCCGCGCTCACCTTGGGCGTGGCGTCCTCGGACGTGGTCGCCGACGAGGCCCGCCGCGCCGCCGCAGCAGCGGCACCCCTCCCGCGCGGATCTGCCGATGGATCCGGGGTGCTGACCTTACCCGAGCGCCCCACCGCGACCACGGACCTGCCCGCCGACGACCGACCCACACCGAGCGTGACCCCCTACGACGAACTGCTGCGCCGCCGCGCGGGCAGCGAGCCCCACCCCGCGACAGGAGAAGCGATCTGATGCCCACCACCACAACCACGCGTCCCAGGCCGGCCCCGGCCGCGACTACCGTCCCGCCGCGCCTGTTCGGGGTCGCGCCCCAGAGGCGGCCTCGCTGACCGGGATCGACGCGGCATGCCGGGTCCTGCACCTGCCGACCATCCGCGACCGCGCCGACGAGCTCGTCGCCGCGGCCGAACGTGACCAGGCCAGCTATGCGGCGTTCCTGGCCGAGGTCCTGCTCGCCGAGTGCGACGACCGCGACGAATGACGACGCGTGCGCCGCATCCGTGAAGCGGCGCTCCCGCGCAGCAAATGCCTGGAGGACTTCGACTTCACCGCCAACGACACCGTCAACCCCGTGACTATCGCCACCCTGACCACCAGCACCTGGGTGGGCACCGGGTCCCCGGTCTGCCTGATCGGCGACTCCGGCACCGGCAAGTCCTACCTGCTCATCGGGCTGGGCATCGCCGCGGCCGAAGCCGGCTACCGGGTCCGTTACGTCCTGGCCAGCCACCTGGTCAACGAGCTCGCCGAAGCGGAGAACGACCGGACCCTGTCCAAGGTCATCGCCCGCTACGGGCGGGTCGATCTCCTCTGCCTGGACGAGCGCGGCTACCTCGGCCTGGACCGGCGCGGGGCCGAGCTGTTGTTCCAGGTCCTGACCGAACGCGAGGAACGCAACGCGATCGCGGTGGCCTCCAACGAGCCCTTCAGCGGTTGGACCAAGACGTTCACCGATCCCCGGCTCTGCACCGCGATCGTGGACCGCCTCACGTTCGCCGGCCACATCATCGAGACCGGGACCACGAGCTACCGCCTAGCCCACACCCGAGCCCACCAAGACCACCCGACCCAGGACAGGACACGACCATGACCAACCACGACCTGGACCCGACCCTCGCCCCAGCTCTCGCCCATGCCGCCGACTTCCTCGAGCTCGGCGAGCTGCTGCAGTTCCTCAGCGGGCGGCTTCGCGAGCGACCCCGACCTCGCCGCGTCCCTGAGCCGGTTCGTCGGCGCGCCCGGCTACGACCTCTACAAGCTCCGAGTCGACCTCGACCGCTTCGGGATCCTCAAGGGCGCTGTCGGCGACGAACCACCACCGCGCGAACACCGATCGCGCTCACCGCGCCACCCATGAACCACGAGCCGAAATGTCACGTCAAATGACCCAACACGAATCCAGGTGGAGCCGAGTCAAGCCGTCACAGTTGGGCCAACTCAGGTTGACACAGCCACCGCGCTGGCCAACGGCGACGCGATGACGCCCTCGACGTGCACGAACGTCAACAACGAGTGCAACGCCGTCACGATCAACTTCGCGCTGCCCTGGGCCCGACCGGGACAAGTAGCTAGTACGAACCCGGTCACATCGGCGGCGGTCAAGCCGGTCAGATCCAGCTGGTCGCCGCACAGCCGGCTGGTCACGAACGGTTGGTCGCGTCGAGGTAGCAGCGAGCAGTGCCCGCCGTGAGCCCTCGCTCGCTGATCAAGTAGGTGTGGTGGCGCTCGAGCAGCGCGGGCACCTGCCCGCCCGCCCCCTCTGCCGCCGGCACCATTCCCAGCGGATCGAGATGGCTCAGCAGCGGACGCATCGCCTTGATCGACCGGTAGTTCACACACCCCGCGGCCCGACGCTCGCACAGGTACCGATCGACGGTTGCGGCACTCAGATCGCCGACTCCCAGCCGCTCGGTTGCCAGCCACCGGTCCAAATGCGCGATGAAACACATATGCTGATCCAGCGAGCAACAGGTGCAACCGAGTTGCGCCAGCTCGTCGGCGAACCCCGACACGCAAGGCTCCAGCGGCCCTCGCACGAACGACCGCAACAAAGAGACCATGACCGTTCTCCTCTCCAGATGGAGAGGCAAGCGTCAGTCAGCGCACGCGATTATGCCGACCTCGCCAGCACGAAACCCCTGCTCCGGAGGGGATCCGGCGGCAACATCGGCATAACCCCGACGTCGGCATAGTGGATCACGCAGATCTGCACCAGTGCGAGCTCCCACGCGGTGCTTGTCGCGTCGGGCAGGCCCTTGAGGCCGTCGCAGACCACGATGCACGTTGTCAACGACGCCGCGGTTCTCCGGGCCTACTATGAACGCAAACGCTCCTAAGGCAAACTCCACAACTAAGCCCTGATCGCCCTCGCCCACCTCCGCTTCGACGCCCTGTTTGCCATGCTCCGCGGCGGCACCCTCTTACGACCCACCCTCCCGAGCCGAGATCGGGTCGCCGGGGCTGCGAACGCGGACATTAACAGGGCGCGTTTGGGGACCGTGCTTCCTGATCGTGAGGGGTGCTCGCCGCGGATTGAGGTCCCCGACCGGCGTGTGACCGGGGCCAGCCCGGCATTGGAGGCCAGGTGCGCGGCGAGCTTGGGCAGCACGACGCCGGCGGCCGTGGTGCCGGTGACCACGACGGTCTGCGCGCCCAGCGCGAGGGCGATCTGGGCAGCCAAGCGCTCGGCCAGGCGCGGTGCGCCCTTGCGTAGCCGGGCGGTGATCCGCCGCGGGCCAGCGGCGGCGAGGTCGGCCGGCGTCGGCCAGGTCTGGACAGGTCCAAAACCGCGGGGTGGTCCAAGTGCGGGCCTGGGATCCGCTCGAGGGCCGGGTGGATCTGGGTGAGCAGGCCGCGGGCCCAGTTCGAGGTGGCCGTCATCTGAGCGCGCAGGTCGTCGTCGAACCCGCACAACATCGAAAGCTCGGCGACCTGCTTGTCGTCGAACGCGATCGAGCGCCACGTGTGGGGCATCGTGCGGGCGGCCTCGGCGACGATCGCCGCGTCCCGGGCGTCGGCCTGGTACCCGACCATCACGCCCGCGTCGAGGGCGACCGCGACCGGCAGGGCCCCGATCGTGGCCGGCTGGTCGACGACCACCAGGACCTGCTCGTGTTCGCCCCGCTGGGCCAGGATCTGACGTATCCGGGACTCATCGTTCGGTACTGTCCGGTCGAAAACGACCTTCCCGCCGCGGTACAGCGGGACCGCGTGCTGATCGCTATTGCCGACGTCGAGCCCGACGATCACGTCGACGTGGTCATGACCACGAATCATCGGTGGACTCCCTCGTCGGCAACAAGGCAATCTGGACAATCCCACGGTGACGAGCGTGGGCAACCACGTTAGCGACTGCACCCAGCGGGTCCTTGGCGTGTCCCTATCAGCGATCAACCCTCACCAACCTGTCCCGGCACCAGCCCCGACCCGTTCGCAATCGGCGCCCGACGCATACCTTCTACAGTTGCGCCGTAGCCTCCTCCTGTCCGTAGGCCGAACGACTTGCGGCCACCGTGGAGGCGTACGAACCGGACGACAAGTCTCGATTGGTAGAGAGATTCTCAACGGTCGGTTCGAGGGCTACAACCTCCTCGTCGCATAGATTGGGCCGCAGCGGGTTTGGGTATGGAATTGCCTAAACCCGTCGAGACTGACTGGACGCGAGTACAGAAATCAGCAACTAATGAACTAAACTCTGCACTTTCTTACCCGGATCGTGGAAGACAAAAGTTCGGTAGGTGACGAAGCGAAAGATCGTCGCCAGTCCAAGTCCAATGACGTTCGCCGAAACGTTGTCTGCGAACGGACTGTCGAGGCCGAGCGAGTAGTGGGAAAACCATAGGCACCCGACCGAGATAAGCAAACCGCCGAAACTGAACAGAACGAACAGAAGTAGTTCATATCTAGCTGTGCGCCCTCGGCGATGACGAAAAGTCCATTGCCTATTGCCCACCCAAGCGACAAGGGTTGCGAGACTGACTGAGACCACCTTTGCGCGCAATGGGTTTTCGGCAAAAACCGGCCAAGGGCCGAAACACAATAGATTGAATATTCCGACATCGATGAGAAAACCGACGGCGCCGACGCTCCCGAACCGAAGAACCTCATGCAAAAGTCGCCTCAGGAGTCCCGGGGCTCTGAGTCGATCGCGGACATTCACTGAATTACTGCTCCGTTTCGCGCGCAATCAATCCTGTGCAGCGACAATCGGACCCAATCGAGTCAGATCACGACAGTTTGGCACAAACCCCGGCGGACTTCCTAGATCCTGCCATCGTCCATAGCCGAAGCTATCCAAGGAATGACTTCATCGAGCATCGTCTCAAGCGTCGTCGTGGCCTCAAACCCGAGTACCCTCTTTGCCTTCACAACCGAGGGCACCCGCCGTTGCACGTCGTAGATGAATGCAGGGTCGTGGCTAAGCGTGAGTGGCAGATCCGGCCCCTTGATCTTGCGCCAGATCACTTCGACCAATTCTGCGACTGAATGTCCTTGCGCAGTAGACAGGTTGAAGTCGTTATTGAGCGCATCTGGATGGGCCATCGCCGAAACAATACCCCTCGCGAGATCTCCTCCATATGTGTAGTGGCGAATCTGATCGCCCTGCCCGAGAATATGAACCGGGTCCTGACCCTTTACGATTTTCTGAACCAGATCTGGAACCACGTGGCTCATCGCGAGTTTGACGTTTCCAGAGTTGATCTCGACGTCTCCAAGTGCACGAGATTCGCCAACGCCGACACAGTTGAACGGTCGAAGAATCGTGTACGGAAGTTTATACTGGTCCCAGGCTGCATGGGCGAAATATTCCACCGCGAGCTTTTGGAAGCCGTACGAAGAAAGCGGAGGAGCAACCTTGCGCTCGTCACCTTCAACTGATGGCCAAGATGTCGTCGATTCGAAGACCATCGATGAAGAAAGGTAGGTGACCTTCTGAAGACGGCCTGTCTTGTGCGCCTCAATAGCTGCGTCACACGACGACGCGATGATTCTTTCATTCTCGGCGAGCAAATCATAGGCATAAGTGTGGAAATACGAAATCCCGCCTATAAGCGCAGCTCCCGCAATGAAATGATCGCAGCCTGAGAGAAGATCGACCATAAGGCTCTTGTCGCGCACGTCACCAACGGTGAGGTTGTAGTTCGGATGATTGTCGTATGACTTAACAACTTTTCCATACTTCGAGTAGTTGTCGATTCCTGCTACTTCATAACCGCGCCGCAATAGTTCCTCGACAACGTAGCCACCTATGAAACCGGCCGAACCACTCACTAGAACTTTTTCCATGATAGAAAACCGCCTTCAAGTCTGGATTTCGGATACGCTGCCTGATTAGGACGCGGCAATCTTCCGTGCTTCGGCGCGCAGTGTTCGAATATCAATTCGCCGCCCATACGCGAAAAAATACCATCGAATGTAGTGGGGGATCCATTTAGCGAGTTTGAATCCAGACTCGCCAACCGTGCGATCTAGCCAAATTGTTGGGATCTCGGCGACAGGACGGCCAAGTCGTCGCGCCTTCGAGGTCAGTTCAATTCCGATTTCGAATCCGTCCCGTGAATCAATTCCAACGTCGCGCACGAACTGAGTGTCATAGGCTTTGAAGGAATTCGTGGCATCTCGCGTGCCGATTCGCGCGAATAGATGCAAGGACCGTCCGGCACTTCGCGACAGGAATGACTTCAGCAACGGCCCGCCGACCTGTTGACCACCCGGCATGTACCGCGACGCCGCGGCAACTACAACCCCCCGCTCCACTAGTCGCACGAGGTCGTCGATCTGGCGCGGGTCATCGCAGCCATCGGCCATTGTGACCACAACGGTAGGTGACTGAGCTTCGTCAATGCCGAACCTGATTGCGTTGGCGGGGCCGGGCCCGTACGTGCCCACTGCAACGCGCAGACGGGGTTCATCGGCCGCGAGTCGTTTGATCACCGGTATAGTCGAGTCATCCTCAAAGTCAACGACGACCACTACTTCGCACGCAAGTTGGACTGCTTCGAACAACCGTGAAATTGCGGGTTCGATATCCTCGCCCTCGTTGTAGGCAGGAATAATAACTGAAACGCGTGGTCCGATACTATGTATCATACTCGGACGCCTTTTCCAATCAAGTTCCAGATATCTGCCACAGGTTTAGTTGTATTGAGGTGACGATACTCTTCGTGCGGTGTGGCGATGATGAGGAGGTCAGATTCCTCCAGAACCTTCTCAAGCGAGAGAATGTCGAGATCGACCGTCACGAATGGATCTGTGGTTAAAACACGTTTGGTCTTGAATGACAGAACCCTGCGAAGTTTGTATGACAGACTAGATCGGATGTCATCTGATCCGCCCTTGAAGGCCATACCCAGAATGCCAACGGTCATATTGGCTAGGTCGTATTGTTCCTCGAGTCGGCTTACCAGATAGAGGGGCAGGCCCTCATTGACTAGCATTGCCGCGTGCCCGAGTGCGAATTGATTGTCACTGAATGCGGCCAGTTGCATTGTGTCCTTGAATAGACACGGTCCAGCAGCAAACCCTGCGCTCGGCATATCGGCGGCCCGCGGATAGTCTTGCGCGAGTGCAAGTCTGATATTATCAAAATCGAGTCCCCGGTCATTCGCCATCATGTAGAACTGATTAGCGGCCGCAAACTTGATGTAGCGCCAAGTATTCGTAAAGAGTTTGGCGAGTTCCGCTTCTTCGGGATTTAATTGAACGAGAGTCCCGGTGAGGCGACCGAACAGTTGTCCAGCGCGTTCACGGCCTCGATCGCTCCGTGCCGAAACAATCTGAGGCAGAGC
Source organism: Pengzhenrongella phosphoraccumulans (assembly GCF_045689905.1). NCBI lineage: Bacteria > Bacillati > Actinomycetota > Actinomycetes > Micrococcales > Pengzhenrongella > Pengzhenrongella phosphoraccumulans. Next base: position 3,110,009 of record NZ_CP144210.1, read on the forward strand.
GAAAAGCTCCACCATCGCCTTGTGTTCGGCAATCCGCTCTGGGCAAAATGCCACGTCGATGTCGAGGCCTAGGTCGGCCACCATGCGCTCTACCAGTGCCGTGACGCCTGGATAGACCGTACTCCGCAGGACGAGAAGTTGACCATCGCGGAAGAACGCTTCGCATTGGGTGAGAGCGCGCGGAATTGCTTGCGGGTCAGGATTGAGATGCTCGTCAACTGGCGTGCCAATCACTACAACGACGTTGGCGGCCGTGCTCACGACGGAGGGATCAGAGGACGCTGAGAGGAGGCCTTCTTCAAGCGCTTTCTTTAGCATTGGCTCGGCGCCTGGCTCCAGAAAAGGTAGCACGCCGGCATTCACGCGTTCGACCGCGTCATCGCTGAGATCATATATCACAACACGTGCCCCTCGGCTCGCGAAGGCGATGGCGAGAGGCAGTCCTACATGCCCGCCGCCACCTATCACGACGACGTCATTGACGAAATGAGAGGGGCCGGTGTTGGTGGCAAACATGGTTTCGAGTTGTCCTCAATGAGTTGAAGAGAGGGGATAGATGTAGTCTACCGAGTCCCCGGTGTGTTGAGTAGTCGGTGAGTAGTGCGTGACGACTCCCGTATATGGGCAGTCGCGTCGGCGGTTTGATCAGGCAGTGAGGGCAGGCCTGGTCCTATTTGCACGAGTACGTGGTCCGGATTGTCTTGTCTGATTCGCGATCTCCGTGGTCGCCGAGTCGGTTCTGCCCTAGGCCGAGTTACGCCGTCGCCGAGCCGCTCCGGGCGTACTGGCTTCGACCAGCGCCTCCGGTCGACGTCTTTAGTCTACTCGTACGCGTTGAGGGAGCTGCCCAAGTGGCGGGCAGGAGGATTGCGTTGGCGGTTCTTCAGTTCCGGGGAGTTCGCTCGCTGGGTTCGGGTACCTCGTGTGGTGCGGGTCGGCGTTGGCAGAGGTAGATCGTTCCCCTGCTGAACGGTTGCTACGCCCCTATCCCTTTTGTCCGTCCTGATCCCAGGTAGAGCAGGGAGCGTACCGGCTGGACGCCTCCCGACCGAGAGGTTCGTCCACGGACGCTGCTTCAGCGGTTGCGCGGGGACCACAGGTCAGGTTGCGTTCTCCAGCGCTCATGTGTTCTGTTCGAGGAGGCCGAGGAGGTAGGTGCCGTAGCCGGATTTGACGAGTTTGGTGGCGCGTTCGACGAGCTGGTCGTCGGTGAGGAAGCCGCGGCGCCAGGCGATCTCTTCGGGGGAGCCGATCTTGAGGCCTTGGCGGTGTTCGACGGTGCGGACGTAGTCGCCGGCTTCCATGAGGGAGTCGAAGGTGCCGGTGTCGAGCCACGCGGTGCCTCGGGGCAGGACCTCGACCTGGAGGCGTCCTTGGTCGAGGTAGACGCGGTTGACGTCGGTGATCTCGTACTCGCCGCGCGCGGAGGGGGCCAGGTCGCGGGCGATCGCGATGACGTCGTTGTCGTAGAAGTACAGGCCGGGCACGGCGAAGTTGGACTTCGGTTTGGCGGGCTTCTCTTCCAGCGACAGTGCGGTGCCGTGCTCGTCGAACTCGACCACGCCGTAGCTGGTGGGGTCCGCGACGCGGTAGGCGAAGATCGCGGCGCCTTCCAGGGTCTGGAAGCGTTGCAGGCGGGTGCCCAGGCCGGGGCCGTAGAAGATGTTGTCGCCCAGGACCAGGGCGGCGGTGTCGTTGCCGACGAAGTCGGCGCCGAGCACGAAGGCCTGGGCCAGGCCGTTGGGTTCGGCCTGGATGGTGTAGCTGATGGCGATGCCGAACTGGGAGCCGTCGCCGAGCAGGCGGTGGAACTGGTCGGCGTCGTGGGGGGTCGTGATGATCAGCACGTCCCGGATCCCGGCCGCGATCAGGGTGGACAGCGGGTAGTAGATCATCGGCTTGTCATAGACCGGGACGAGCTGCTTGCTGACGCCCATCGTGATCGGGTGCAGCCTGGTGCCGGACCCACCGGCGAGAATTATTCCGCGCATGGTCACACAGTCTGACGCACCTCCGTGTGGGCTTGTGCCACCATTGCCGAAGTGGCACTCAGCGGTCCGGCATCTCGACGGTCGCTCGACGACCGAAACCAGGACTCTCACGATGAATCGCCTCGGCGCCCGCGCGCGCTCGTCTATGTCCGGTCTGCGGGCGATACTTGCCCGGATCGACGGCGCACCGCTCTCTAGGCAGGTGCTGCTCGGCGCGGGACTCTACGCGGCTGTGCTGCTGGTGCTGGTGGTGACGGCGATCAACGGGACGTCGTCGGGCATGTACTACAAGGAGTTCTTCGCCGGGGTGGATCCGCGGCTCATCATCGGCGGGCCGCGCGGCGTGCGCAGCGACGAGTGGTACGTCACGACGCCCCTGGTGATCGCCCAGGTGCAGCAAGGTCTGCCCCGGATCAGCGACGTGTTCCCCGGCGGGGTCGACATGTCGGTCATGTGGGACATGCCGTACCGGGAGTGGTCGGCGATCTTCCGCCCGCACAACTGGGGCTTCTACGTGCTCCCGCTGGACAATGCTTTTGCGCTGCGTTGGTGGCTGCCGCTGGTCGCGCTCGGGGTCGCGGCCTACGCGTTCCTGGTGACCCTGTGGCGTCGGCCGATCGCCGCGCTGGCGCTCTCTGCGGCGTTCGCGTTCTCGCCGTTCACGCAGTGGTGGTTCGGTGCCGGGACGTTCTGGCCGCTGACATTCGCAATGACGGTGTGCGTCGCGGTCGTGTGGTGCCTGCGGACCCCCCGTGCGGCCGTGCGGTGGGCCGTCGCGGCACTGACCGCCTATGTCGCGGTTGCGGCGGCTGTGACGCTGTATACGCCCTTCCTGATCCCGTGCGTGCTGGTCGCCGCAGCGTTCAGCATCGGATGGGTCTGCTCCGCACGTGAGCTGGACTGGCGGGACCGGTTGCGCCGGATCGTCCCGGTGCTGGTTGCGGGCCTCGGCGCCGGCGTGGTCACCGGGGTGTTCCTCGCATCGCGGGCCGCGACCGTCGAGGCCATCACCTCGACCGTGTACCCGGGGGATCGGTCGTGGCTCACCGGTCAATCGTCCGCCTTCCCCTGGGAGTCGATGTATGCCGGCGTGTTCGGCCTCGGGCTGCGGGCGGCCGACGTGGGCGGGTTCGTGGTGAATGCGAGCGAGGGCTCGAGCTTCTTGCTGGTCGGGTTCTTCCTCATCCCGTCGGCGCTGTGGCTCGTCGGGTCCCAGTGGCGCCGCGAGCGGTTCGTGGACTGGACGCTGATCGCTCTGCTCGCCGTCACGGCGCTGTTCGCAGCTTTCATCTACGTGCCGGGATGGGACGCGGTGGCGCACCTGTTGTGGCTCGACCGCACGACGTTGCCCCGGCTCGTGGTGGGTCTGGGATTGGTCGCCCTGCTGCTGCTCGCCGTGGTGGTCCACCGATTGCAAGGCAGGGAAGGCCGTCTGGCCTGGTGGCCGATGGTCGTAGCGGTGCTCTTCGTGGTCGTCAACCACGCCGCCGTGGCCGTGTTCCTCCATCGGCACGCGCCATGGATCCTCGCGCAGTTCCCGTGGTGGCCCGTGCTGCTGGCCATGTTCGTCATTGCTGTCGCGCTGTATGCCCGGGGACGGGCGACCGTGCCGTCCGTGCTGGTGCTCGTCGTCGCGCTGACGATGGTCGCCGGGGTGGTGCCCCTGTATCGGGGCGTCCTCGACCTGCGCACCACAGGCTTAGGGCAGGCGATCACAGCCATCGAAGCCGACGCACCCGGGCGCTGGCTCGCGTTGGACGACGGCAACATCATCGCCACCGTGCGCGAGGCCGGGGTCGAGTCCTACAGCGGGGTCCAGGGCTTCCCCTCGACGCAGATGTGGGACGCCATCGACCCGGACCGATCGGACGCTGGCTCCTGGAACCGGTACGCCCACGTGAACTGGACCGCCGACAAGGACGCGCCGGAGATCGAGCTGCAGTTCGCCGACGTCCTGATGCTCCGTTTTGACTCGTGCGCTCCGTTCGCCCAGGGGAACGTGCGCTACGTCGTGGCCTCCGAGCCTGTCACCCAGGGGTGCCTGGCAGAGGTCAAGGTGGTGCCCGAGGAGGGAGCGACCTACCGGATCTACGAGGTCGTCAGGTAGCAGTGGGTTCGTCTCGCGCAGTGACCGCGGGCTCGGCGCGCTCCTGCGAATCTTGGTGCACGTCGAGCCGGAGGAGTGCGATCTCTTCGGCCAGCGTCCGGGTGTTCTCCTCAAGGTGGGAGATCTCTGAGCTGAGCTGGATGCAGACCGCCAGGAGCACCACGAAGGCAAGCGCGAAGAGCAGGTTGACGGGGTTCTGCACCCCGACCGCGCGCGACAACGCATAGGCAAGCCGCGGGAAGATGCCGAGGATCACGACCGACAGTGCGAGGGCGATCCAGATGCCCGCGTACTTCTCTTTGATCCGGCGTGTCCGGAGCAAGAAGAGCAGCAGGACGATGATCACCGCGCACAGGCCGATCGCGAACAGGTAGCCGCTCATCGGGGCACCCTCTCGAGGGGGATCGGTTCGTTCGGCCGTGACAGCGCGACTACGAGTGCCAGGACGGCTCGCACGAGGAACACAGCAGACATCAGCGGCCCCTGGGACGGGCTACCACCCGCCCGTGGACGCATCTGGACGCCGACCTGGCGCACGACCAGCCCCGCGCGGGCAGCGATGACCAGGGACTCGATCGTGTCGCCGAGGTACTCGGCCGGGTAGTTGGTGGCGAAGAGCCGGATCGCGCTGCGCCCGCAGACCTTGAAGCCCGAGGTCGTGTCCGTCAACCGGGTGCCCGCGACCCGAGAGAGTGCGATCGACAGCAGTTGCATCGACCAGCGCCGCGGTCCCCGGACGGAGTAGTCGCCGACGCCGGCGAACCGGGCGCCGATCACGATGTCCGCGCCTTCGCGCTCGAGCGTGTCGACCAGGTCGGCGATCGCCGAGGGGTCGTGCTGGCCGTCCGCGTCGAGCTGGACCACCCGGTCGTACCCGCGCCGGAATGCGAACAGGTAGCCCGCACGCATCGCCCCGCCGACGCCGAGGTTGATGGGCAGGTCGAGCACGGCGGCACCGACGGCGGCGGCGACATCCGACGTGAGGTCGCTCGACCCGTCGTTGACCACGAGCACATCGGCGGTCGGAACGGCCGCACGGACCTCGGTGATGACGTCGACGATCGTGTCTTGCTCATTCCACGCCGGGATCACCACGAGCAGGCGAGGAGCGGTTGGGGACATGCCTGGCACTCTACCGAGCACCGGGTGCACCCCTGCGCAGGGCCGCCGAGTGCACGACGAGGCCGACGACCGGTCCGAGGGCGAGGCTCAGCACCGTGCGCAGCTCGATGCTGCACGGCAGCAGCAAGAGCCCGATCGAGGTCGCGGTCGCGAGGAGCCACCCGGCGGAGTAGGCGGTGTGGCGGTCGAGGGCGAGGGTCGCGGCCCCGGTCAGGGTCAGCAGGGCGAGCATCACCGCGGAGAGGGTGAGGCCGGCGAGCACGAGTCCATCCACCCTGTAGTCGCGGCCGAAGAGGAGCACCATCAGTGTTGGGCCGACGACGTAGGCGGCGGCCGCGCCGACCGCGCCGGCGGCGACGAGCATGCCCGCAAGGCGGCGCAGGGAGCGCAGTCCATCGTCCGGGTGGGCCAGGAAGTGCGTGATCGCGACGCCCTGGTAAGCACCGAGCGGGATCAGCAGCGGCGCTCGCGTGAGTGACACCGCCAGGATCAGCGGCGCCGCGAGTGCGTAGGCGGCGTCCGGGGTGGTGAGCCGGAGCAGCACGGGGAAGCCCACGATGATGATCGCGCTGGAGGCGGCGGCCACCATCGCTTGGCCGGCGCGTCGTAGGTAGGCCCGGGCGGGCACGTCGGCTCGCGCCGAGGTTGCGGCGCGCACCGAGGAGGAGACCCCGATCAACAGGAGCCAGGATGCGGCGGCGGCGGCGGCCGCCGCCTCCAGCCCTGCCATGGTCGCCCCCGCGATCGCCACGACGCCGACGATCGCGAACCGCATGGTCGCCTCAAGGCTGACCAAGCCGGCGAACGCCGTCCAGCGTCCCTGACCGCTGAGCGCGCCGGCCAGCCCGCTGTGCCCGGCGAACGCGACGATCGCCAGGCACAGGATCAGGACCGAGAGCGGGGGGTCCCACGCGAACACGGCGCCCGCCCACAGCGGCGCGGACACCCCGACCGCGCCCGCGAGGAGGGCGCCGATGAGGAGATTGAGGCCGAGCACCCGCGGTCCGCGCGCGAGCGGGTGGCGCAAGGCGTTCCGTACCGCTCGGGTGGCCTCGTTCTGGGTGCCGCCGAGCACGCCGAACAGCCCGAACAGGGCCGCCCAGAACGCGAGGAAGTCGGCGTTGCTCGCGGGGGAGAGCGTCCGGGCCGCGATGACCAGGACGCCGTAGCTCGCGACCGCTGCCAGGCCCGACGCGGCCGCGACGCTCGTGGCGCCCCGACGGCTCAGCACCGGAACCGTCACGGGGGCGGGGGAGCGCTCGGGGTCGGTCATCGCGTCACCGTGTCGCCGCGCGCCGGTAGGCGTTCTCGTGGATCGCCGCGCAGCGATCCCAAGAGAACGCGGTGAGCCGCGCGATCCCGCGCTGCTGGAGCTCCGATGCCCGCGTCGCCGTCTCGACGACCGCACGGGCCAGGTCCGCCGGGTCGTGCGGGTCGAACAGCACGGCCGCGTCCCCGCAGATCTCCGGCAGGGAGCCGGCGCGAGAGGCGGCGACGGGGCAACCCGCGGCCATCGCCTCAAGCGGCGGCAGGCCGAAGCCCTCGTACAGGCTCGGGAACACGAGCGCGCGGGCCGTGCGATAGAGCCGCTGCAGCTCCGCCGCGGGGACCAGTCCGCGCACGTCGACCCATTCCGGAACCGGACCGAGGGAGTCGAGCGCGCCCCCGGTCAGCACGAGGCGAAGCGTTGGGTCGGAGACCCGCAACAGGGCGACCGCCTCGATCAGGCGCGCGTGATTCTTGTGCGGCCACCCCCGGGCCGGGTACAGCAGGAAGTTCTCGCGTTCCCCGAAGTTGGCCGTGACCGACGACAGGTCGACACCAAGGTGCGCGACGATCACCCGGTCGGGGTCGAGGCCGAGGTGATGGACGATCCGTTCCTTCGCGAACTCGCTCACCGTCACGACGACGGCGGCGCGGTGCGCGGTGCGCTCGTAGAAGTACTTGCGGTAGGCGAGCTCGGTTCGGGTGAACAGGTGCGGGAGGTCCAGGTGCTGCACGTCGTGCAGGGTCTGGACCAGCGGCACGCCGCGCGGCGGCGCGGGTACCGCCACGGTGAACGGCACGTGCACGACGTCCGCGCTCGCCTGGATCCGGCGGATCGCGCGCCGATGGAGCACCCCCGCCTCGACCAGCGTGCGCAGCCGCGCGATCGCGGACCCACCGCCGGTGACCCCCGCGAGCACCCGCTCGGGCACACCCTCGGTGAACCCAGCCGCGGCGGCGGACACGAGCGTGCGCACCTCCACCGCGCCCGAGCGGGCCAGTGCGCGGATGAGCTCGCGCGCGTACGTCTCGCTGCCGCCCATGCCGCCGGGCACCAGCGTGGGCATGGACATCGACACGCGCAGCGGCGGTCGTTCGGGCGTCATGCGAATCCATTCGGTCGGCTCGATCACGCGCGGCGCGGGGCGCCGTCCGAGCGCCCCATTGTCGACGATCGGCGGCCGGCTCGCGAACACGGGCCGGACGAGCGCCGCGGGCGGGCTTGTACGCTCGGCCCCGCCGAAACCAGCGAAAGGCCATCCCGCCATGTCTCTCGACATCTTCGTACCGTTCTGGGGCGAGCCGACCCTTCTGCGGGAGACCGTCCGCAGCGTGCTTGCACAGACGAACGGCGACTGGCGACTGACAGTGGTCGACGACGCCTACCCCGACGACTCCGTGCCGCCGTTCTTCGCGGCGCTGGACGACCAGCGGGTGACCTACGTCCGCAACGCGACGAACCGCGGCATCACGGAGAACTACCGCACCTGCGTCGCGCTGGCGACCCAGGACCTTGTCACGATCCTCGGGTGCGATGACGTCCTGCTGCCCGGGTACGTCGAGGTCGTGCTCAACGCGCACCGACGGTTCCCCGACGCGGCGATCATCCAGCCCGGCGTGCGTGTCATCGACGGCCGGGGAACCGTTGTCTCGACGCTCGCGGACACGGTCAAGCAGCGGCTCATGATGCCCGCGGCCAAGGAACCGCGCCTCCTAGCTGGCGAGAGCCTCGCCGCGGGGCTGTTGCGCGCGGACTGGCTCTACTGGCCGTCGTTGGCCTTCCGCCGCGAGGTCCTGACAGCCACCCCGTTTCGGGACGGCATGCCGATCATCCAGGACCTGGCCTTCGTCATCGACGTCGTCACGGCGGGGGGATCACTCCTCCTCGTGCCGACGGTGTGCTTCCACTACCGCCGCCACGCCGCGAGCGCTTCCTCCGCGAAGGCGATCGACGGCACCCGGTTCCGAGGCGAGCGTGCGTACTTCCACCTCGCGGCGGCCCAGGTACGCGCCCGGGGCTGGCACCGGGCCGAGCGTGCGGCGCAGTGGCACCTGACCTCGCGGCTGCATGCGATCACGCTCGTAGCCGGTGCCCTGCGCGCACGGAACCCTGAGGCCGTGCGGATCTTGCTCGGGCACGCGTTCCGCCCCGGGACCGCCGCGCGGTGACGCGTCGGAACCGTTCGCGGCATCGTGAGAACATCGACCGGGCGCCGACGCGGCGTCCCATCGATCTGAGGGGTACGACGTGAGCGAGCGGTCCGGACATGACGGCGTCAGCACGGCCGGGGACACGGTCCTCGTCACGGGCGGGGCGGGCTTCATCGGCTCCGCGATCTCGGCCGGGCTGGCCGACCGGTTCGCCCGCGTGATCGTGCTGGACAACCTGCACCCGCAGATCCACCCGACCGCCGAGCGCCCCGCGAGCCTCGACCCTCGCGCCGAGCTCGTCGTCGGCGACGTGACCGACCCGGCGGCCTGGGACGCGCTGCTCGCGACCGTGCACCCGGACGTCGTCGTGCACCTTGCGGCTGAAACGGGCACCGGGCAGTCGCTCGCTGAGGCCACGCGGCACGCGAGCGTCAACGTCGTTGGCACCACCCAGCTGCTCGACGGCCTCCTGCGGCACGAGGCGCTGCCGCGCCGGATCGTTCTGACCAGCAGCCGGGCGATCTACGGCGAGGGCGCGTGGCGCCAGCTGAGCACCGGCGCAACGTTCCACCCTGGCCAGCGCACCAGCGAGACGCTCGATCGCCATGAGTGGGACTTTCCCGACGCCGAGCCGCTGGCGATGTCCGCGGCCTCGACCAGCCCCGCGCCGGTGAGCGTCTATGGCGCGACCAAGATCGCTCAGGAGTACTTGCTGTCGGCTTGGGCACGATCCGTCGGGGTCGAGCCCGTGATCGTGCGGCTGCAGAACGTGTACGGCCCCGGTCAGTCCCTGATCAACCCGTACACCGGGATCATGTCGCTGTTCTGCCGGCTCGCCAAGGCCGGCCGGTCGATCCCGCTGTACGAGGACGGCGCGGTGCGCCGTGACTTCGTGCTCATCGACGACGTCGCGCGGGCTGTGGTTGCCGCGACCCAGGCTCTTGAGCCCGGGGGTAGCGCGATCGACATCGGCTCCGGCGAGCACCAGACGATCGCCACGGCCGCCGAGCTCATCGCGGCCCACTACGGCGCGCCCGCCCCGCACGTCACCGGCCAGTACCGCCAGGGCGACGTGCGGCACGCCTGGGCGGACGTCAGCCACGCCAAGGCTGCGCTGGACTGGACCCCGCAGTTCGGTCTGGCCGAGGGGATCGACCGGCTCGCCACCTGGATCGACGCTCAGCCGGGCGTGACGATCTAGGTCGCCTCGCCCGACACGCTCAGCCTGAGGTCGTGCGCCGCGGTCCGCGTGCGCGGCGCATGACCGGGCGTTCGATCAGCAGCCAGCTCCCGATGGCCAGAGGGATTGTCGCGAGGGCGGCAACGAGGTCGAACACGACCAGCCCGTGGCGGTACAGGCCGGTCATCGCGAGCAGCTGCTGGACCGGGAACGCGTAGATGTAGATGCCGTACGAGACATCATGGCGGCGCATCAGGTCGGGCATCGGCAGCACGGCGCCGAGCCACAGGATCACGTAGGCGATCAACGGTGCCGCTGCCTGCGCGCCCCACGACTCGAACCGAAGCACGAGGGCCCCGCCGACGAGCACGGAGGCCAGCGCGAGCGGCCAGGTCAAGGTGATCCGGTCCTTGAGGAGGTAGAGCAGCCCACCGCCGAGGAAGAACGGCAGCAGCTTGATCATGAAGAGCGCATCCGGGTGGTTCCCCAGGTAGGGCATCACCCGCGCGCCGTTGGCCTGGACCGCAACCGCGAGCGCGAGTACTGCGCCCAGGCCCCAGGGGGACCGCCGGAACCAGGCAAAGCTCGCCAGGACGGCAATGACGAGGTAGCAGCCGAACTCGTAGTACAGGCTCCACAGGGACCCGTCCCACGCGCTTGCATACGGGACTCCGAGGGGGGTCTGCCCGACGTCGTACACGTTCATCCGCAGGGTGAGGTTCGACAGCATGTAGTTCGCCGGTGTGGTGGCTGTGCTGAGGAAGCCCTGCAGCGAGCCGTGGAACCAGAGCCAGTTCAGCGGTGCAAAGACGCCCGCCGTGAGCGCGAGGCAGGTGAGGAACGCGGGGAAGATCCGTGCGATGCGGTGCACCAGGTACTCGCCGAGCGGTTTGGCGAGGCGGCTGCCGGTGATGAGGTAGCCGCTGATGGCGAAGAACCCGAAGACCGCCCAGCCGCCGATGTTCTCGCCGTTGAGGTGCGGACCGACGCCCGCACCCGCGATGTACCAGCCGTGGGCGATGAGCACGAGGTACGCGAAGACCAGCCGCAGGAGGTTGAGGCTGTTGCGGCGCGGGTCGAACGGCACCGCGCCGAAGCGCCAGATCGCCGCGCGCGACTCGGGGTCCGGCGGCCGGAACGCGGGGGAGGGCTCCACCGCCGCAGGCAGGGAGCTCTCAACGGGGGTGGCGGCGCTCATGTGTTCTGTTCGAGGAGGCCGAGGAGGTAGGTGCCGTAGCCGGATTTGACGAGTTTGGTGGCGCGTTCGACGAGCTGGTCGTCGGTGAGGAAGCCGCGGCGCCAGGCGATCTCTTCGGGGGAGCCGATCTTGAGGCCTTGGCGGTGTTCGACGGTGCGGACGTAGTCGCCGGCTTCCATGAGGGAGTCGAAGGTGCCGGTGTCGAGCCACGCGGTGCCTCGGGGCAGGACCTCGACCTGGAGGCGTCCTTGGTCGAGGTAGACGCGGTTGACGTCGGTGATCTCGTACTCGCCGCGCGCGGAGGGGGCCAGGTCGCGGGCGATCGCGATGACGTCGTTGTCGTAGAAGTACAGGCCGGGCACGGCGAAGTTGGACTTCGGTTTGGCGGGCTTCTCTTCCAGCGACAGTGCGGTGCCGTGCTCGTCGAACTCGACCACGCCGTAGCTGGTGGGGTCCGCGACGCGGTAGGCGAAGATCGCGGCGCCTTCCAGGGTCTGGAAGCGTTGCAGGCGGGTGCCCAGGCCGGGGCCGTAGAAGATGTTGTCGCCCAGGACCAGGGCGGCGGTGTCGTTGCCGACGAAGTCGGCGCCGAGCACGAAGGCCTGGGCCAGGCCGTTGGGTTCGGCCTGGATGGTGTAGCTGATGGCGATGCCGAACTGGGAGCCGTCGCCGAGCAGGCGGTGGAACTGGTCGGCGTCGTGGGGGGTCGTGATGATCAGCACGTCCCGGATCCCGGCCGCGATCAGGGTGGACAGCGGGTAGTAGATCATCGGCTTGTCATAGACCGGGACGAGCTGCTTGCTGACGCCCATCGTGATCGGGTGCAGCCTGGTGCCGGACCCACCGGCGAGAATTATTCCGCGCATGGTCACACAGTGTGGCGCACCCGACGGTGGGGCCGTCGCAACCCCCGCTCAGGGGACGACGACGGTGCGGCAGTTGAGCATCGTGTTGGGGCCTTGTGCGGTGTTGATCCCGTAGACGCACATCGAGCGGAGCCCGGGGGCGACGCGGGCCGTGTAGCTGAATCCGTGCCGGTCCCCGCGGCCGAACGCCGCCGCGATGTCCGGCCGCGACAGGTCGGCCGCCAGCGCGACCCCGACGCCGTCGATGTAGATGTGGACCTGGTTCGACGCCCAGGTGTCGGGGTCCAGCGTCCACCCGCTGAACGTCAGGGCGCCGCGGGTCGCGACGACCGCGTCGAGGACTCCGATCGGGGCGGAGTCGGGGACAACGACCGTGCGGCAGGTGAGGGTGACGTTCGTGCCACCCGACGTGTTGATCCCGAACACACAGATGCCGTGCGAGCCCGGAGCTGCGGGGAACGAGCGGCTGAAGCCGTGCTTGTCCCCGCGCCCGAACGCTGCGGCCACGTCGGGTCGTGACTGGTCGGCCAACATGGCGGTACCGACGCCGTCGATGTACACGTGTGCCTCGGTCGAAGCCCAGGTGTCCTGGTCGAGGGTCCAGCCGCTGACCGAGATCCCGGTGTTGTCTGTGGTCATGGAGTCGACCGAGCCGATCGGGACGGTGTCGACCACGACGACCGTGCTGCAGCCGAGCAGCGTGTTCGCGCCGGCGCCCGTGTTGATGGCGTGCACGCACACGTCGTGGCGACCCGGCGGCAGAGCTGCCTGGTAGGTGAAACCGTGCCGATCGCCCTTGCCGAAGATGGACGCGATGTCCGCGCGGCTCTGATCTGCGTGAACGACGGTGATGGCCCCGTCGACGTAGATGTGCACATCGGTCGGACCCGTGGTGTCGGGGTCGAGGGACCAGCCGTTGAGCAGGATCCCTGTGCTTGAGGCGACGACCGAGTCAAGGGCGCCGAACGGTGCTGCGAGTGACGCAACCGCGCCGACCGTGACCGTGCGACAGGACAGAACCGTGTTTGCCCCGCCCGCGGTGTCGATCGAGTACACGCAGATGCCGTGACTCCCGGCGGAGAGAGAACGCGTGTGGCTGTAGCCGTGCTTGTCTTTGATGCCGAACGCCGCAGCGACATCGGGGCGCGACTGGTCGGCTAGGAGGGCGACGCCGACCCCGTCGATGTAGACATGCACCTCGTTCGGCCCGGACGTGTCGGGGTCGAAGGCCCAGCCCGAGACTGTCAGGCTGTTGTTCGTCGTGGTGATGGCGTCGACGACGCCGACTGGCGCCGAGTTCACGCTGCGTGCGGTCTGCGCCGCGATCTCGCGGATGTTCGGCAGCGCCGCGTACCCGCCGTTCCCGGGGCACGCGGTGAAGGCGGTGTCCCGGTGCCCGAAGATGCGCTGGATGCTCACGTTCTGGTTCGAGAACCGCGAGTTCTCCCCGGCGCCGGTGTAGTAGTTCATCGTCTCCTGCGGGTCGAGGCCGTACGAACCAAGGCGCCAGCCGATGATCTGACCCACTCCCTGCTGGGTCGCGGCCGACGGCACCGCGTCGTAGGTCCCCAGCATGGAGACCCGAGGGTGCCGGTGTTGAACCCGCCGGTGTGTACCCCGATCACGGCCTGAGTCATGCTGTTGGCCCGGCCCTCGTAGATGTTTCCCCACTTGTCGACGATGAAGTTGTAGCCGATGTCGCACCAGCCGCGTCCGCTGATGTGGTAAGCGGCGTCGTTGCGGATCTGCTGCATCGCTTCGGCGACCGACGAGTAGGAGTTGCTCCCTGCGGTGTGGTGAACCACGGCGCCGACCAGCTTCGAGGCGACGTCGGGCGCGCACACCTGGGCGGGTGCGCCCCACTCGGCGCGCGAGATGACCCGCGGTGCGGCGGCGGTCTTGAGCATCCCGGTGGTGAACGAGGCCGACTGGATAGTCGCCTTGCCGTTCGCGGCCGTACCGACTACACGGTCACTGGCGGAGGTCTCGGCCGATCCGACCAGCGCGAGGCTCAGGCCGGCCGGCCCGCCGTCGGGCGTCGCGTTGAACGCGAGCTGGACGGCGTCGGCGTCGCCGATCGACACCGGATCGGTCCCGCCGCGCACTGCGTTGGCCGCATCGGCGGTGCCGGCGTCCGGGGCGTCGTCGCCGGGCTGCAGATCGATCCACTCCGACCACGTGCCGTCGGTCTGCGTCCGGACCTGACCGCCGAGGTCGCCGACCTCGGCGCCCTCCGGCCAGGTCACGCCGATCGTCTGGAACCCCGCCGCGTCCACGACCTCGCTCTCGACACGCTCGGCGGAGACCAGCTGGTCGGCGACCACCACATCCGGGTTGGCCTGTGGCTCCGGGGCGGCCTCGGACGGGCTCGCGGACGGCGTCTCGGCGACGGCCGACTCCACCGGCGGCACGACGATGCTCTTCTCCTCGAGATTGACGCCGTCGCCGCCGTCGCCCGCTGCGCCCGTCCGCGTCGGAACCGCTGTGTCGACCATGGCGTCGCGTGCTGCCGCCACCGGTGCGCCGGGGCCAGCGAGAGCGTCCACGACGCGTGGAGCGGGACCGGTGAGCCCCGTCAGGGCGAGCAGTGCCACGAGGGCGAATTTCAGGTGCATGACGATCCTGACCTCAGGGGCTGTGGTGATGGAGATTTCGGCCGCACGGTACGGTGATGGCGCACGGCAGCGATGAGAAAGCCTTGCTCTCTCCACTATCGCCCGTACACCCGAAAGAGTGAGACTTTCTGCGTTTCTGCCTCGCCGAACAAGAGCGAACCTAGTCACTCGGTTCGTGAATGGTCAGACGAACCGCCGGTGGTGGGGCGCGCGGAATTGTGTAGGACCTTGTCCTCTGCACTCACGTCCGCCCCCTCCCGATCGAAGGCATCCGTCATGATCAGCCTGACCAACCCCGCGCGGCACTATGCCTGGGGCTCGTTGACGGCGATCCCGGAGTTCCTCGGGGTGCCGTCGACCGCGGAGCCGGTTGCTGAGTGGTGGATGGGTGCCCATTCGAGCGCGCCGTCGCGGAGCGCGGCGGAGCTCGGGGGAGTGGGGCTCGATTCGCTGATCGCGGCCGATGTGGTCACGACGCTCGGGGCCGACGTCGTCGCCCGGTTCGGCCCAGCATTGCCGTACCTCCTCAAGCTCATCGCGGCCGAGACCCCCCTCTCGCTGCAGGTGCATCCCCACCTGGAGCAGGCGCGGGCCGGGCACGCGGCCGAGGACGCCGCCGGGATCCCCATCGACGCGCCGCATCGGAACTACCGCGACACGAACCACAAGCCGGAGCTCGTCTACGCGCTGACGAGCTTCGAAGCCGTCTGCGGGTTCCGTGCGCCCCGTCGCGCAGCAGAGCTGCTGGCGGGTCTGGACGCGCCGCTCGCCCAGCAGCTGCACCAGGTCCTGATCGATGATCCTTCGCCTCAGGGGATTCGTTCGGTGTTCACCCGGCTGCTTGAACCTTTGACCCGTCCGACACGCGCCGAGGTGCTCGAGGTCGCGCACGCCTGCGCCGCCCGGCTCGCCGCCAGCTCGACGTCACCGCGTGCGGACCGGATCGTCGTCGCGCTCGCAGGGGCCTTCCCCGGCGATCCCGGGGTGGTGACGTCGCTCCTGCTCAACCCGGTGACCCTGCACCCCGGCGAGGCGATGTTCATCCCGGCCGGCGGGGTGCATGCGTATCTCCACGGCTTCGCCGTCGAGGTGATGGCGAGCTCGGACAACGTGTTGCGGGCGGGGCTGACGTCGAAGCACATCGATGTCGCCGAGCTCCTGCGCAGCGTCGACTATGTCGCGGCGCCGCCCACCCGCATCGCGCCGGAGATCCTGAATGCGGCGAGCAAGATCTTCTACGCCCCTGTCGACGACTTCCAGCTCTCGGTCACGGAGGTCGCCGATGGCGACCTTCACCTCGTTCCCGGCCGGGGTCCGCGGATCCTGCTCTGCCTCGAGGGCGAGCTGACCTTCACCTGGGGGAGTGACACCCGTGCGGGAGGTCAGTCGTTGACTCTCGGTCGCGGTCAGACGGCGTTCGCCCCGGCGTCTGATGGGCCGCTGACCGTGCAGGGAGCCGGGACCGTCGTGCAGGCGGACGTTCCCTAGCGAGTGCAGGTTCTACGCCCGACTTGCGGGCTCCGCTCACTCTCCAGCGTTGACTCTCTCGCTCTCTACCAGGCGCGCATGACGAACCGGGTCCGCAGCGAGCTCCGCCGCGACTGATGGTCCGAGCAGCACGAACGAGCCGTCGCATGCCAGCACCCCGAGGATGGAGCGGAGCGTCGCGACCACGTCCCCATCTCGATCGTTTCCAGCCTCGAGAAGCACTCGCATCCCGTCCGGCGTGTTCATCCCACCGCCGGCCCACGCCACCAGCTCGTCGTGGCGGACAACCGACCCGGCTCCGTGAATCGCCGATCCATCGCCGTCGACCTCCGGCGCCCACCCGATCTGATCCCCGTACGTCATCACGGCCGACGCCGCATCCACCGCCCCTGCCGGTAGCTCTCCGTCGAACCGCCGAGCCAGCCCAGGCAGCGCCACGGCCACCACCTGCTCCACCGCCGGGAACCCCCCGGGCCGGTCCGTCACGACGACGTCGGCCGCCCCGGCCTCATCCCCGACCACCACGCACGCCCCGCACCGCCACGCGGCCAGCGCCCACACCACGGTCCGCCAGTGCGCGGGCAGATCGAGCCCGATCCGCACCCCGGGGCCGGCGTCGAACTCCTCCACCAGGAGGTTCGTCGTCTTCGACACCCAGTTGGCGAGCACCGCGCCGGACAGCTCGATCCGTTCGCCGCCCTGCCCGTACCAGGTCAGGCGAGGACGGCCCGGTTCGCGGGTCACGAGCGCGAGCACTTCGGCCACGGAAGAGGGTGGGTTCACCCCGCAAGACTAGGTGCCCGGAAACCCTCATTTCTCGCTCGCACCTACCACCCGAGCGCTTGACTTCCGCGAACGACACGCGTGTAATTCCCCTAGTGAGTTTTTCCGTTCAAGGCGAGCTGGAGGTACCAACATGTGGAATCTGCTCGACGCAGACGGCCCCTTCCCGTCGGACCACCAGCGCGCCGTCGGCGTCGCGCCGGTGCTTCCGCTCTTCGGTGCCCCGGCTGACGACACCGTCGCAGGCTGGCAGGAGCGCGCGCTGTGCGCGCAGACCGATCCCGAGGCGTTCTTCCCTGAGAAGGGCGGCTCGACCCGCGAGGCCAAGAAGGTGTGCACCGGCTGTGACGTGCGCGGCGAGTGCCTCGAGTACGCGCTCGAGCACGACGAGCGGTTCGGCATCTGGGGCGGCCTGTCCGAGCGGGAACGGCGCAAACTCAAGCGCCGCGTCGTTTGACGCGTCCCGTCGGTGGGGTGCTCCACAACGCATGACTGACACCCCCGCAATGCTCAGCGCCCCCGCGCCTGCGGTGGCTCCGACGGGACCCCCGATCACGGCGGTGGTGGTGACGCGGGGTGTCACCCCGTACCTGCGCGAGACCCTCACCGCACTCGGAGCCCAGACCCGCATCGCCGCGCGCGTCGTCATCGTGGACGCCGCACTGCGCCACCCGGGTGAACTACCGGCCGACGACGTCGCCCAGCTCGCCGCCCGCATTCTTTCCCCGGTCGGGACCGACCTCCGCGTCGTCGACGAGCCCGGCGCGCGCACGTTCGGTCACGCCGTCCGCGGAGCCCTGGGCCAGCTCGCCCGCTCCGACGGCGCGCCGGCCGCGGGCGGCGCCGCGACGGCCCCCGGTCGGACCGGCTGGCTCTGGCTCCTGCACGACGACTGCGCGCCCGAGCCCGCCGCGCTCGACGAGCTCGTGCGTGCGGTCGAGCACTCGCCGTCGGTGGCGCTGGCCGGCGTCAAGCAGCGCAGCTGGACCGACCCGGCGCTCCTGCTCGAGCTCGGCGTCACGACCTCCCGCCTCGGCCGCCGGATGACCGGCATCGAGGAGGGCGAGGTCGACCAGGGGCAGCACGACGGGCGCGACGACGTGCTCGGCGTCGGCTTGGCCGGTGCGCTGGTCCGCCGCGACGTGTGGGAGGCGCTCGGGGCACCGATCCGCGGCTCGGGCCGTTCGGCGACGGCCTCGACCTGTCCCGGCGCGCACGGCTCGCGGGGCACCGGGTCATCGTCGTCCCGACCGCGGCCGTGCGGCACGCCCAGGCGTCCTACAACGGTCTGCGCGGCGACGGCGCCGATCCCGCCGCCGAGCTCACGTCGCAAGCCCCGGACGACGTCACTTCGGACCAGGCCGACCCCGTAACGGCCCCAGCCGACCCCGACCCGCGCCGATCCTTCGGTGCGCGGCGCCAGGCCCATGTGCACGCCCGCCTCGCGTCCGCGCCGGTGCTGCTGCTGCCGTTCCTCGGCGCCGGCTACCTGATCGCCGGGGTGTTCCGGGCGCTGGTCCGGCTCGTCATGAAGGACCCGCTGCTCGCGCTCGCGGAGATCTCCGCACCCGTCGCCGCCCTGCTCCACCCGGGCCGGATGGCGCGGGCGCGTGGCGTCTCCCGTCGGGCCGAGGTCCTCTCCCGCCGCACGCTCCGCCCGCTCCAGAACACCTGGCGCGACGTCGTGCGCGAACAGCGCGACGGCCACCTGTCCCGCGTCGAGCTGCGCCGCGTCGGCTGGGCACCCAGCGAGCTCGAGCTGACCGAGCTTGCGGCCCTTGCGAGCAAGCGCTGGTACGGGCTCGCCGCGCTCGCGGTGACGGTGGTCGCCCTGACCGCCGCGGTGCTGGGCTCGGTGCTCGGCGGCGTCCTGCGCGGTGGCACCCTCGTGGGCGGCGCCTTGCTCCCCGCGCAGCAGTCGCTCGGCGAGCTGTGGCACGCCGCGACGTCCGGGTGGGTCGGCGTTGGTCTCGGCGCGGCCGGCCCCGCCGACGCCCTGCTGACCGCGCTCGTCCCGGTCGCGGCCCTGACCGGGGGAGCCCGCGGCGCGGTCGAGCTGCTCTTCCTCGGCGGGCTCGTGCTCGCCGGGCTCGGCGCCTGGTTCGCGGCCGGAGCGGCTACCCGCTCGGTCAGCGTCCGGCTGTGGGCGGCCTTCGTGTGGGTCGCTGCCCCGAGCCTCACCCTTGCGCTCGACGGCGGTCGGGTCGGCGCGGTCCTCGCGCACGTGGCCCTGCCGTGGGTCGCCCTGGGCATCGCCCGGGCCCTCGGCGTCCAGCGGCAGGACGTCGTCCTGTCGGGGCTCGTCGGCGCGCGTCGCGTGCGCGACGACGAGGCCGCCGCTCCCGAGGAAGCAACCCCGAGCGCCCGCACGTCCCACGCGGTGCGCGTGCCCCCGGCGCCGAACGTGTCCCGGACCACGGCGCCGAGCGCGACGTCGTCGACCTCCCTCATCGCCGAGGCGACCGGCTCGATCGGTGCGGCCGCCGCCGCGGGGTTGGCCTTCGCGTTCGCCGTCGCCGGTGCACCGGTGCTGCTCCCGTTCGGGCTGCTCGCGCTGCTTGCCGTCGCCGCGCTCGCGCCCGGCCGCCGCGGCCGGTTGGTGCTCGTGGCGCTGCCCGCACTCGCGCTCGCGGGTCCCTCGATCGAGCAGGCGGTCAGCCGCGCCTCGAGCGGTGGTTGGCGGCTCCTGCTGGCCGATCCCGGCGTGCCGCTGGCCTCGACGGCCGCGCCCTCGTGGCAGCAGCTGCTCGCCTGGCCGGTCACGCCGCCCACCGCCGTGCTCGACCGGCTCCCCGCCGCGGTGGCCGGCACCCTGCCGTTCGTGCTCGGCGGCGTCGTCGTGCTGCTCGCGCTCCTTGCCCTGCTGCGGGGCCGGACCGTCGCCCGCGGGGTCCGGGCCGCGTGGCTCGTCGCCGCGTGCGGGCTTGCGGCCGCGATCACCTCGGGCCGAATCGAGACCGCCGCCGGCTCGAGCGACGTCGTACGGGGCTGGACCGGTCCCGGCGTCTCGCTCCTCCTCCTCGGGCTGCTCGTGGCGGCCGTCCTCGGCACCGGCGGTCTGCGGACGCGGATCGCGGCGTACTCGTTCGGCTGGCGTCAGGTCGGCGCGGTCGTCCTGACCGTCGTCGCGGTCCTCGCGCCGCTCGTGCCGCTCGCGGAGTGGACCGCTCGGGTCCGCCTGACGGACTCGGCCGAGGCCGGGGCGTTGCAGGTGGTCGCCCGGGACGGGTTCGTGGTGCCCGCGGTCGGCCAGCAGGCTCAGGACTCGCCCGACCGGTCCCGCGTGCTGACGCTCGCCGTGGGCGCCGACGGCGCGGTTGACTACCAGCTGCTACGCGGCGACGGTCCCCAGCTGGTCGACCTCTCGACGGCCGTCGACGCCCGGGTCCTGTCCGGCGCGCCGGGCAGCCCCGTCGTCGCGACCGGCGACCCCGTCGAGGCGCAGGTTGCAGGTCTGGTCGCGCGGATGAGTGCCGCCGCGGCCGGCAACGTCTCCGCCGCGCTGAGCGACCTCGCCGTGGCCGCCGTGCTGGTGCCGCCCGCGACGGGCCCGACGACGGCAGCCGCGCACTCGGACCTCGTGGGCCGCCTCGATGCGACTGCCGGTCTGGAGCGCATCACCGAGAACTCGACCGGCGTGATCTGGCGGGTCGCCGCCATGACCGACGCCGCGACGACGGCCGGGCCGGCCTGGGCGCGGATCGTGGTGCCGGGGACCGACGGTGCGGTCGTCTCCGCCGAACCCCTCGAGGCGCTCCCGCTCGCAGTCCGCACCCGGGTGCCGGCCGGTGACGCCACCCGACTGATCGTGCTCGCCGAGCGCGCCGACCCGGGCTGGCGGGCTTGGCTCGACGGCCGACCGCTGCGGTCCGTGACGGCCGACTGGCGCCAGACGTTCGCGCTCGGGGCCGACGGCGGCCGGCTCACGGTCTCCTACTCCCCGCCGGACCGCGCCCCCTGGCTCGCGGTGCAGGGCGCCGTGGTGCTCGTGCTCGTGCTGCTCGCCGTGCCGACCCGACGCCGCAAGGGAGGAACTCGATGACCGCCCGCCCGCCCGTCGAGCCGGATGCCGAGGGCCTCGCCGTCGATCCCGCCGCCGTGAACCCTGATGTCGTCGACTCAACCGCCGTCGTCCCGGATGGCGACGACTCAACCGCCGTGGGCCCGGATGGCGACGACCTAACCGACGTCGACCCGGATGGCGACGAGCTCGACGCCGTCGACCCCGCTGCCGACCCTGCGCCGCGTGAGCGGGCACCCCGCACCTCGGTGCGCGGCCGGATCGCCCGGATCGCAGGGGCGGTCGGCGTCCTTGCCGCCTGCGGAGCCGTCGTCGCGGCCGGTCTGGCCGCACCCGTGCCTGCCGACGCCGCGGTCTCCCCGCTCACCGTGCAGGTGCCGCCGTCGGCCCGTTCGCTCGTGTGCGCCGGTCCGCTCGTCCTGCCCGAGGGTGCCGGGACCGGCGACTCGGCGTTCGATCCGGTGCCTGTCCCGGTCCTCACCGAGGTCCGCGTGCTCACCATCCCGGGCGCCGGAGCGCACGAGGCGTCGTCGGGCACGCTCACGCCGCTGGCGGGCGGCTCGTCGATCGCCCAGCTTGACCCGGCCGGTTCCGGGGCCGCGGCCCAGCGAGCGGCGGGCGTGACGGGGCCGACGCTGTTGCGGGCCGAGCCCGTTGGTGACGTGGCGCCGTTGATCGGCGGCGCGACGGCGTCCGTGACCACGGCCGGTGACCTGCGCGGCCTCGCTGCGGCGTCGTGCCAGGTGCCGGTGGCCGACCAGTGGCTCGTGGGCGGCAGCACGGAGATCGGCAACACGTCCCAGCTCATCGTGAACAACCCGGGGGCCACCGCGGCTCAGGTGTCCGTCGAGCTGTTCGGCCCTTCGGGTGCGGTCGACCTCGCGGGCGCCGCAAGCTTCCTCGTGGCACCCGGTGCCGAGAAAGTCCTGCTGCTCGCCGGGGTTGCTGCGGAGCAGAGCCGCATCGCGGTGCACGTCTCTGCTGCCGGCGGGCTCATCACGGCGCATGTGCAGGACAACCGGCTCGACGGGTTCACCCCCGACGGCACGGACCTCGTCAGCGCGGGCACCCTGCCGGCGACCCGGCAGGTCATCGGGGGGCTCGTCGTCCCCGAGTCGACGATCGGCGCGCCGGACGTCGCCCAGCTGCGGCTGCTCGCGCCGGGCGATACCGCGACGACCGCGACGATC
Organism: Pengzhenrongella phosphoraccumulans; assembly: GCF_045689905.1. NCBI lineage: Bacteria > Bacillati > Actinomycetota > Actinomycetes > Micrococcales > Pengzhenrongella > Pengzhenrongella phosphoraccumulans. Next base: position 3,131,987 of record NZ_CP144210.1, read on the forward strand.
AGCCTGCTTGGCGCCGATGGTCCGGTCGCACTACCGGGCGCCGACTCCGTGCAGCTCATCCCGGGGGAGGTCACAGACGTCTCGCTCGGCGGGCTGCCGGCGGGGGCCTACACCGTGGTGGTCGACGCCCACGTCCTGATCGTGGCCGCCGTGATGATCACGCGGCCCGGGCTCCCCGGGCAGCTCGATGACCTGCCGACGCTCGAACGGGCCTGGGGTGCGTCGGCGACCCCGGGGACCGGTGGCGTCGTGGCGCTGCCTGCCCGCGTGGTGGGCACCGTCCTGCTTGCCGGTGTCGGCGCCGATGGCAGTACGGGTGCCGATGGCGCGGCGACGGGGACCCTGAGGACGTTCGGGGCGGACGGCGCCCTCCTCGACGAGCGTTCGGTGAGCGTCCCGGCGGGAACGACGACGGCCATCCCGCTGGCGTCGCTCACCGGTGACGCGGCCGTCGCGGGGATCGAGCTCGTGCCGCACGCGATGCCCCCAGGGCGAGTCGCGCTGTCGTGGTCTCTGCTCGCGACCGTCGCTGGGGCGGACGGTGAGTTCGTCTCGATCCTCACGCCGGTGCCGGCGGGGACCGCTGCGCCGTCGGTCGAGGTCCGCGCTGCCCGGACGCTCGGCCTGCCGTGATCGTTGCCCGGAGCAAGGGCAGCGAGGAGAACGTGTGCCGGGAACTCGGCCTAGCCGAGGGACCGGTAGACCTCGGCAGTCGCGGCAGCCGCGGCCTCCCAGGAGAAGACCGCGCTTCGCTCGAGTCCGAGTCGGCGTAGGTCTCGACCGGCATCGCCCGTGGCCTCCCGCAGTGCTTGCGCCATGGCGACGGCATCGAGCGGGTCAACGAGCAGCGCGGCATCGCCGGCGACTTCGGCACAGGCCGTTCCTTGCGATGTGACCACCGGCGTGCCGTGCTTCATCGCCTCGAGAACGGGAAGACCGAATCCCTCACGTATCGAGGGGAAGCAAAAGGCGCGCGCACCCGCGTAGGCGGCATCGAGATCGCGGCGACTGAGATGTCCGAGCACGTGGACGCGCTCGGGCGGCAGGTTGGACGGCAGCTCGGGCAAGCGACCCCAACCTTGGGGTCCCACGAGAACGAGATCGAGGTCGGGCTGGTCCGCGGCGATCAGGGCGAACGCGGCCAGGAGGGTCGGCAGGTTCTTCCGTGGCTCCACCGTTCCGCACCACATCACGTACTCGCGCGATACGCCGGTCTTTTCGCGCCATGCAGCCAGATCAGCCGGAGTGGGCACGGTGACGTGTGAGCCGTGAGGAATTACCACGATGCGAGCGGCTTCAATCCCCGCCTCGATGCAGTCGTCCGCAGTGACCTGGGACGGCACGATGACGGCCTGAGCGGACGATCGCGTGTGCGCGAGCGCTCGGCGGAAGAACGCGTTCCCCCGCGGGGTGAAGTGCTCCCGATCGTAGAGGAAGGCGACGTCGTGGACAGTGACGACGAGGGGCCGCTTGGTCGGCGGGATTGCCCAGGTAGTGGCGTGCACGATGTCCGCCCCACGGGCGAGGCGTTCGGCGCGAGGCCAGTGCAGTTGCTGCCACGCGTCGTAGAGCGGTCGCCTCGGGAGCTGTGCAAACCGGACAGGGATTTCCGGCGTCCAATCGACGGGCGCAGGCTCTCGGTGCCGGGCCGCCAGGCCGATGATGCTCAGGTCGTCGAAAGCGCGCAGGGCCCGCGCGAGCTCCACGATGTAGGTGGCGGTGCCCCCCGGGACCCGCTGCCAGCATTGCTCGACGGTCATCGCGACGCGGAGTGTGGGGTGACTGGACACGGCGCTCAGGGTACGGCGTTTGAGAGCCGCACCACGGCGGGGCTTGGCTCGCCAGGACTCGGCGATCGGCGCGTGCTGGTCCGCTTGTACAGTGGATGCTGCCGATCTGAGAGGACCCCATGTCGCTCGACATCTTTGTGCCCTACTGGGGAGACCCGGAGATGCTGAGGGAGACCGTCCGAAGTGTCCTGAGCCAGAACAGTCCCGACTGGCACCTGACTGTGATCGACGACGCCTACCCGGACGAGTCGGTGCCGGCGTACTTCGCTGAAATCACGGACGCGCGGGTCACGTATGTTCGCAATCAGACGAACCAAGGGATCACGGAGAACTACCGGTCTTGCGTCGCGCTGGCTACGCGGGACGTCGTCGTGATCCTCGGTTGCGACGATGTGCTCCTCCCGAACTATGTCGACGTCGTCCTGGCTGCGCACCGACGGGTTCCCTCGGCCGCAGTGGTCCAGCCCGGGGTGCGGATCATCGACGAGCGCGGGGAGGTTGTCCGCACGCTCGCTGACTCGGTGAAGAAACGACGAAAGATGGCGCGAACGAGCGTGCCTTTGCTGGTCGGGGGTGAGGATCTCGCGGTGAGTCTGCTGCGGGGAGACTGGCTGTACTGGCCGTCATTGGCGTTCCGACGGGACGTGCTCGTGGCGACACCCTTTCGCGACGGTATGCCGATCATTCAGGACCTGGCTTTGGTGATCGACATCGTTGCTGCAGGGGGAAGCCTCCTGGTTGAGCCGACGATCTGCTTTCACTATCGGCGTCACAAGGCAAGCGCATCAGCTGAGAAGGCGCTGGATGGCTCACGCTTTGTGGGTGAGCGCGCCTATTTCGATCTCGCCGCATCGCAGGCGAGGGCACGGGGTTGGCGGCGAGCAGAGCGCGCCGCACGGCTGCATCCCACATCTCGGCTCCATGCCCTGACCCTGCTCCCGGCTGCGCTGCTCGCAGGGAGATCCGGTGCCGCACGAACCCTGCTGCGCCACGTCCTCGTACCGGGCACGGGCTCCGTCCGGCGATTTGACCGGACACCACATGGCGCCGACGTCGGGGCACCGCGACCGCGCTGAAGAGGTTGCGCGCCCCCTCGTGGTGGTCCGCGTCCACTTCATCGCGGTTCCCCCATTCGGAAGGCCCCTGCACCTCCACGCTGCGCGGCGCGGCGCGGAATGAGCCTGTCCGGACGCGTTTGGTAAACGAGGAGTTCGCCCGTTCAGCCGATGTGAATGAACACCGGGCTTGCCTGTAGATCGCGCGAAAGGTCACTCCTCGGCCCGATTGCGCATCGATCTGCAGGTTGCCACCAGCAAAGATGGCCACGTGCCCGGGGCTCCAGATCAGGTCGCCGGGGATCGCCTGAGCGCGCGGGATGACGGTCCCGGCGTAGTGCTGGAGCTCGGAGGTCCGAGGCAGGTGCACGCCGGACTGTGCGTAGACGTAGGACGTGAGCCCAGAGCAGTCGAAGCCTGCGGGAGTTGAACCGCCCCAGAGATATGGCACACCAACGTACTGGGCTGCGATCTCGACGATTCCGTTCCTGAGTCGGGTCGGGGAAGTTGGCGGTGACTGCTTGGCCGTTGCATTCGAGGTCGACGTGGACGGCGATGGGATCGGTGGTGTTGGGGTTGGCGGCCCAGCCGGTGACGGTGACGGTGCTCGGGTGTCGAGCGGCCCTGATACGCGTGACATGTCTACGCTGCCGATCGCCTCAGGGTCGAACGCTGACACCAGTCCCGATCGACGGCGGGCGCCAGTTCTTAGGTCAAGTCCTCGGGCAGTATCGTCAGAACTGTCGCGCCGAAGCTCCCAAGAGAAGAAATCAGCGCCCCTCGTGGTAGTCCGGGTCGACCTCGTCCGGGCTGCGGGCGAGCAGGTGCGCGACCTGCTCGACGACGACGTCGCGCACCAGGTCCTCGAGGTCGGCCAGGTCCATCGCTCGGGTCTCCACCGGGCGCCGGTAGACGACGATCCGCGGGGGCAGGCCGACGTCGGCCGGGAAGTAGCGACCGAGCGGCACCCCGCCGTGCTCCCACGGCGCGGGGTTCGACGGCGGCACGTCCTCGACCGCGAACTCGGTGCCGTCCAGCTGCTGCGCCCAACGCTTCTCGAGGCGCGCGACGGCCTGCAGGACGAGGTGGTCGAACCGTTCTGCGCGCGTGCGATGGGCGGGAACGCCCGCCGGCAGCAGCGGGCCGCGCGGACCGCGGCCACGCCGGTCGCGGCGCCGCACGGGGCGCGCCGGCTCACGCGGAGCGGGCAGGGGATTCATGGCCTCAAGCCTAGTGCGGGTGCGGTTCGCCGGACCTGGGCATTCACCCGAGGCGGCGGACTGGGTGAACCCCTCAGGCGAGTACGCTATTGATGTGATATCCGTCCGGCAGTGTTCACGCCCAGCATGCACCCGAGGTGCTGTGGCGACGCTGACGTATGTCTACGCGGACTCGACCGCGGTGCTCGGGCCGCTGGCCCATCTCGCCGAACCTCATTCCTATGACCTTTGTGCGGATCACGCGGAGCGGCTGACTGCGCCTCGGGGGTGGGAGGTCGTGCGTCTGACCCCCGACTTCGTCGAGGTCGGGCCGAGCCACGACGACCTTCTTGCGCTGGCGGATGCCGTGCGCGAGGCGGGGAGGCCGCGTCACCGCGTCGCCCCGGAACCAGTCCTGGCCGAAGTCGGCCGTCGTGGGCATCTCCGCGTGCTGCGCGGGGATGGAATCTAGGAGAAACATGTCTACTCCCGCCACGGATCGCTCCGGCGCACCGACCCTCCCCACGACGTTTGCGACGCCCGACGGCGCCGTCGCCGCCGCCCGCACCGCGCGCTCCACTGCGCGAGGCATCCCCACGCAGCGTGCCCGCGGTCGTCGCGCGCAGGTCGCCGCGCTCCCGCTCGGCTCGATCGCCACGGTGGCGCCGCGCACCGCGCCCGGCACGACGTGCTGCGGCGTGTGCGCCGGCACCGCGCTGACCCACCTCGAGATGACGCTGACCGACGGCACCCCGGTGGTCTTCGTGTCGTGTCACACGTGCGAGCACAAGGGTTGGTTCGAGGTCGACGGCGACGGCACGCCGATGTCGCTGGACGCCGTTCTCGGCAGCGCGACGAAGATGACCGCAAAGGTCTGACGCACCCGAATCAGCATGGCCGCCGGATCGGTAAACTGTCCGGCGTGCCAGTCGACAGCGTGACCCCCGACCTGAACGCGCTCATCAAGGCCTACGACGTGCGGGGCGTGGTCCCCGACCAGCTCAACCCGCGCATCGCGCGCGCTATCGGCGCCGCCTACGCCGATGCGGTCGTCCTGCCCGACGCCGCCCAGGCGGCCTCCGGCGCGTCGCCGCACGACGTCACCCGGCCCGTCGTCGTGATCGGCAACGACATGCGCGAGTCCGGGCCCGCGCTCGTCGCGGCGTTCGCGGACGGGCTCACCGCACGCGGGGTCGACGTCGTCCTGATCGGGCTGTGCTCGACCGACGGGCTCTACTACGCGGCCGGCGCGCTCGACGTGCCCGGCGCGATGTTCACGGCGAGCCACAACCCGGCCAAGTACAACGGCATCAAGCTGTGCCGCGCAGGTGCGCGTCCGGTCGGCCAGGACACCGGGCTGGCCGCGGTGCGCGAGCTCACCGGTTGGTACCTCGCGCACGAGGTCCCGCAGGTCGACGCCGCGACACGCGGTGTCGTGACGAAGCGCGACCTGCTCGGCGACTACGCGGCGTTCCTGCGTTCGCTCGTCGACCTCAGCGGCATCCGCCCGCTCAAGGTGGTCATCGACGCGGGCAACGGCATGGGCGGCCACACGGTCCCCGCGGTGCTCGGGACGGGCGCCGGGCTGTCGGCGCTCCCGCTCGAGATCGTGCCGCTGTACTTCGAGCTCGACGGCAACTTCCCGAACCACGAGGCCAACCCGCTCGACCCGAAGAACCTGGTCGACCTGCAGGCTGCCGTCGTCGCGCACGGCGCCGACCTCGGGATCGCGTTCGACGGTGACGCCGACCGGTGCTTCGTCATCGACGAGAACGGCGACGCCGTCACGCCGTCGGCCATCACCGCCCTGGTGGGACTCCGCGAGGCCGCCCGCGAGCAGGCCGCGGGCCGCCAGCCCACGGTCATCTACAACCTCATCACCTCGAAGGTCGTCCCGGACCTGCTGACCCGCGCCGGGGCGACGGTCGTGCGCACGCGCGTGGGCCACTCGTTCATCAAGGCCGAGATGGCCGAGTACGGCGCCGTATTCGGCGGCGAGCACAGCGCGCACTACTACTTCCGCGACTTCTTCTTCGCGGACACCGGCATGCTCGCCGCGATGCACGTGCTCGCCGCGCTGGGCCACCAGGCGGCGCCGCTGTCGGCGCTGGCCGACGCGTACCAGCCGTACGCGGAGTCCGGCGAGATCAATTCGCTGGTCGACGACGTCCCGGCCGCGCGGGCCCGCGTCGTGAAGGCCTACGTGACCGAGCACGGCGCCGGGCCCGTCACGGTCGACGAGCTCGACGGCCTCACGATCAGCCACTGGGAGTCCCAGCCGCGCTGGTGGTTCAACCTGCGCGCCTCCAACACCGAACCGCTGCTGCGCCTGAACGTCGAGGCGGCGGACGAGGATGTCATGGAGAAGGTGCGCGACGACGTGCTGAGCCTGATCCGCTCCGGTGGCACCGGTTCCGACGAGAAGGAGTGACGATGTCCGACGCCTCGACCGTGTCCGCCCCGACCCTGGAGCCCTGGCTCCGCGCCATCCTGCGCTGCCCGGCCACGGGCGCGACGCTCGTGGACGGCGTCGGCCCGGACGGTCAGCCCGAGCTGGTCTCGACCGACCCGGTCAACCCGCTCGCCTACCCCGTGCGTGACGGCATCCCGGTCCTGCTGGTGGACGACGCGCGGCCGGTCCACCCGGCCGGCGCCTGATGTCGGCGGGCGGGAGCAACCGCGCGATCATCGCGGCGCTCGGGGCGAACGTCGGGATCGCGATCACGAAGTTCATCGCCTTCCTGCTGACGTCCTCGAGCTCGATGCTCGCGGAATCGGTGCACTCGCTCGCCGACTCGGGCAACCAGGCCCTCCTCCTCGTCGGGGGCAAGCGCTCGCGCCAGGCCCCGGACGAGGCGCACCCGTTCGGCTACGGACGCGAGCGGTACCTGTACGCGTTCATCGTGTCGATCGTGCTGTTCAGCATGGGCGGGATGTTCGCGCTGTACGAGGCGTGGCACAAGTTCGCCGACCCGCACCCGATCGACACCTGGGTATGGGTCCCGTTCGTCGTGCTGATCGCGGCCATCGGGATGGAGGGCTACTCGTTCCGGACGGCGGTGCACGAGTCCAACCACGTGCGCGGTGCGCAGTCCTGGGTGTCGTTCGTGCGCACCGCCAAGGCGCCCGAGCTGCCGGTGGTGCTCCTGGAGGACGCCGGGGCGCTCGTCGGGCTGGTGTTCGCCCTCGGCGGCGTCGGGATGACCGTCGCGACCGGTGACGGTCGCTGGGACGCGGCCGGTACCGCGTGCATCGGGCTCCTGCTGGTGACGATCGCCGGCATCCTGTCGATCGAGACGCGGTCGATGCTGCTGGGCGAGTCCGCGAACCCGGCCGTTGTCGCGGCGATCGCCGCCGCGCTGGTGGGCCCCGGTGTGGAGTCGGTCATCCACCTGCGCACGATGCACCTGGGACCCGACGAGCTGCTCGTGGCGGCGAAGATCGAGATCTCCGCGGGGGCGACCGCGCAGGGGATCACCACGGCCATCGACGACGCCGAGCGGCGCGTGCGGACCGCCGAGCCCCTCGCCACCCTGATCTACCTCGAGCCGGACCTGCGCCGGTCTCTCGTCACGCCACCCACCGCCGGCACACCCACCGCCGGCACACCCACAGGGGAGCAGCACCATGACTGAAGCCAGGATGAACGTCGAGAGCTTCAACCTCGACCACCGCACCGTCGTCGCGCCGTTCGTGCGGGTCGCGGACACCAAGACGCTGCCGCACGGCGACGTGCTGACCAAGTACGACGTGCGGTTCTGCCAGCCGAACGCGGACCGCCTGCCGATGCCGACGGTCCACTCGCTCGAGCACCTCATGGCCGAGCACATCCGCAACCACTCGGGCGCCGTCATCGACGTGTCTCCGATGGGCTGCCAGACCGGCTTCTACGTCCTGATGTCGGGCGAGCACACCTACGACGAGTTCCTCGACCTGCTCGCGGCGACCCTGGTCGACGTGACGCACGCGACCGAGGTTCCCGCCGCGAACGAGGTCCAGTGCGGCTGGGCGGCGAGCCACACGCTGGCGGGCGCCCAGGCGGCCTCGCAGGTGTTCCTGGACGCCCGGGCCGGATGGAGCCAGGTCACCGCATGATCTCTCCCGATCTGATCGGGGTCGACGCCGTCGTCCTGACCGCCATGCCGCAGGAGCTGGCGCCGTTCGAGGAACGCGCCGACTCCCTCGGGCGGGCGAGCGCGCTCGGCAAGGCCACGTGGCGCCTCGCCGCGTTCGGGTCGAGCCACGTGCTGCTGGTGACCAGCGGGATCGGTCTGGTGAATGCGGCCGTGGCGACCACGCTGGCGCTCACGCGGTGCCGGCCGGGCTTCGTCCTGAGCGCCGGTACGGCGGGCGGGCTGCATGCCGACGTCCAGGTGGGCGACGTCGTCGCCGGGACGACGTGCGTCTTCGGTGGCGCCGACGCCCAGCTGTTCGGGTACGCGCTCGGGCAGGTCCCCGGGATGCCCGTGAGCTACGCCGGCGACCCCGACCTGCTGGCGCGGGCGCAGGACCTGACTGGCGGCCGTCTGCTGCGCGGTCAGATCACTTCCGGTGACGCCTTCATCGACGGCACGTCCGTGGCCGGGGCGCGCGCACGGTTCCCCGAGGCGCTGGCGACCGAGATGGAGTCGGCGGCGATCGCCCAGACCTGCCACCTGTTCGAGGTGCCGTTCCTGACGCTCCGGGCGATCTCGGACCTGTGCGGCCCGCAAGCGGGCCAGGACTTCCACGTCGAGCTGGACGTCGCCGCGGCCCGTTCCGCGGACGTCGCGCTCGACCTGATCGCCCGCTCGGCCCGCGAACCCCGCTAGCGACGACCGGTTCCGCGCGCGGACCCGAGCCGGGTTGCCGCGGGCGCACAAAGACCTGTCGGCCGGGCTCGAGGAATCCCTCGCGCTCGACCGACAGGCGGTAGATCGACTGCGGTCAGGCCTTGTCGGCTGCTGCCTTGAGGTCCGTGACGAACGCCGGGTTGTCTGCGAGCCACTTCGTCGCGGAACCCTCGTTGTCCTTGCCCTTGTTCTCGTTGAACATGAGGTTCTCGAGCGAGAACAGCTGCTCGTCCGTCAGCGTGAACTTCGCGAGCCACGCGGTCAGCTGCGGGTAGTCCTTGCCGAAGTCGGTGCGGCCGACCATCTCGATCTTCTCCGCACCGCCGAGCGCACCCTCGGGGTCCTCGAGGTTGCGGATCGGGTACGCGTCGTAGGCCCAGTGCGGGCTCCACAGCGTGACGGCGATGTCGCGGCCCTCGTCGACCGCGCCGCTCAGCTCCGCGAGCATCGCCGACGTCGAGGACTCGACGAACTCGATGTTGTCCAGGCCGTAGGTCGGGATCACCTCGTCCTTCGTGATGCGGGTCAGGCCCGCGCCGGACTCGATGCCGACGAGCCGGTTGCCGACGACGTCGCCCTGCGTCTTGAGGTCGGCGATCGACTTCAGCGGCGAGTCCTCGTTCACGGCGATCGTGAGCTGAGCCTTGTCGTACCAGGAGCCGAGCTGCTCCATGTCGTCGCCGTACTTCTCGAGGTAGTCGGCGTGCGTGACGGGCAGCCACATGTCGAAGTTGACGTCGAAGTCGCCGCCGGCGATGCCGGTGTAGACGATCCCGGGGTCGGCCATCTCGATCGCGGGGGAGTACCCCTCGTCCTTGAGGATCGCCTGCCACAGGAAGGACGCGGCGATGCCCTCGTCCCAGCCGTTGTGGACCGCGATCTTGACGTCCTTGAGGTCGCCACCAGGGGTGAGCTCGGCGGCGTCCGCGGTGCCGGACGAGCACGCACCGAGCAGGAGCGCGGCGGACGCGGCGGTGGCGATCAGGGCCAGGGGGCGGGAGTGAACTCGCATGGTGTCCTTTCGATCTGCCGGGACCTGTGTCGCGGCGAAGGGGGTGGCGCGGGTGGTGGGCGTGCGGCTCACGCGGCCGCGAGCTTGAGCGCGCGGGAGACCGGGGCGCGGTCGGCGAGCGCGGAGGTCATCCGGTCGAGGTACATCGCGAGGATGACGACGCCGAGGCCCGCCTCGAACCCGAGCGCGATGTCGATCCGGGCGAGCGCCGCGATGACTTCGCTGCCCAGACCCTTCGCGCCGACGAGCCCGCAGATGACGACCATCGACAGCGAGAGCATGATGACCTGGTTGATGCCGGCCATGATGGTCGGCAACGCGAGCGGGATCTGGATCTGGCGCAGGATCCGGCCGGGCGTGGCGCCGAACGCCTGACCGGCCTCGACCACCTCGGCGTCGACCCCGCGGATGCCCAGCTCGGTGAACCGCACGCCGGGCGCGAGCGCGAAGACGATGGTCGCCACGATCCCGGGCACCGCGCCGGTGAGGAAGATGACGATCACGGGGATGAGGTAGACGAAGGCGGGCATCGTCTGCAGGAAGTCGAGCACCGGGCGCAGCGCCGCGGAGACACGGTCGTTGCGGGCGGCGAGGATCCCGAGCGGTATCGCGATGGCCAGCGCGATGACGCTGGACACGATGACGAGCGCGAGGGTGAACATCGCGTTCTCCCACTGGTCGACGCCCACGATCAGGGCGAAGCCGACGAGCGCGCCCAGGGCGAGCTTCCAGCCCTTCATCGCGAACGCGAGCCCGACGAGCACGAGCGCGACGGCCCACGCCGGCGGTCCGGTGAACACGAGCTCCAGGGCGTCGTAGGCCCCGACCAGGACGGTCTTGACCCCGTCGAAGAAGCCCTCGAACGTCGTGGTGATGGCCGTGACGGCGGTGTCGACCCAGTCGCCGAGAGGGATGCGGTACAGCGGTGCGGTGCTGGCGGTGTAGATCATGCGGGCTCCCCGGTCGTGGTCAGGCTGAGATCGTCGAGCTCGGCGTCGAGATCAGGGTCGATGGCGGCGGGATCGACGACGGCGACCTCGGCCGTCGTCGGCGTCATCGCGTCGAGCAGCGTGACCCGCGGGATGACCCCCACGAGCCGGCCCTTCTCGTCGACGACGGGCACGGGCAGCGGGGTCTCCGCGGCCGGTGCGAACAGCTCCGCGAGCAGCGCCTCGGTGGAGACCGCCGACACCTCGTCGCGGGTGAGGTCCACCAGGGCGACGGGCCCGACGCGGACCGCGGCGGCGATGTCCTGGTCGCGGACGACGCCGAGCAGCTTGCGGTGCCGGTCGATCACATAGGCAGCCGAGACCTGCTCGTCGCGCATCTGGCGCAGCGCGACGTGCGGTCCGGCGGCGGCGAACACGACGGCCTTCGGTCGGACCATGACCGAACCGGCGGTGAGCACCCGCGTGCGGTCGACGTCGGCCACGAAGGTCGCGACGTACTCGTCGGCCGGCTCGGTGAGGATCTGCTCGGACGTGCCGATCTGCACGATGCGCCCGTCGCGCATCATGGCGATCCGGTCACCGAGGTGCATGGCCTCGTTGAGGTCGTGGGTGATGAAGATGATGGTCTTGCCGAGCGTCTGCTGGAGCTCGAGCAGCTGCTCCTGCATCTCGCTGCGGATCAGCGGGTCGAGCGCGGAGAACGCCTCGTCCATGAGCAGCACGTCGGTGTCGGCGGCCAGCGCGCGGGCCAGGCCCACCCGCTGACGCATTCCGCCGGACAGCTGCGAGGGCAGCGAGTCCTCCCACCCGTCCAGGCCGACCATGCCGAGGGCCTCGGCGGCCTTGCGGCGGCGCTCGACCTTGCCCATCCCGGCGATCTCCAGCGGGAACGCGGCGTTGTCGAGCACCGAGCGGTGCGGCAGCAGGGCGAAGTGCTGGAAGACCATGCTCACGCGCTTTTGGCGGATGTCGCGCAGCTCGGAAGCGCTGACCTTGGCCAGGTCGTGCTCGCCGAGCATGATGCTGCCCGCCGTCGGACGCACGAGCCCGTTGAGCATGCGGATGAGCGTCGACTTGCCCGAGCCCGACAGGCCCATCACGACGAAGATCTCGCCGGGGGTGACCTCGAAGCTCGTGTCGATGACGGCGGCGGTGCCCAGGTGGGCGACGTCGTCGCGCGAGGCCCCGTCACGCAGGCGGCGCACGGCCTCGTTCGGCCGCCGACCGAACACCTTGAACACACCTTCGGCGCGCAATGCAGTCACTAGTCGTCCCCGTTCGGTAGATCGCGGTCCGGACCGCGTTCCCTGTACAGGGCATGACGCAGCGCGCCGCACGCGATTCGCGCGGCAGAGCTCATGGTCCGGGCAGACAACCGACCGGTGGACGTCGGTGCGCTGGGGCACCTCGGACGTCTCTCACGGGCTCCGCGCCCCCCACGAGCAAGCGCCAGGTTGGCGCGGCCCGGGGCAGTGCGCACGCCGCCCAGTTCAACCGATCGTGAATCTGTTTCGTCCTCTACGATGCCTCGTCGAGGGCCGGTTACCTAACGGGGGTATGGCCGTTTGAGCGCGTTTTGGCGAGTCGCGGATGATTGATATGACCTTTGACCTGGGACTTTACCTGTTCTTGAATTGTTACCAATTTGTGACCTAAGCCATGCCCAGGTGGCACTCAGGTCGCCACGATCGTGACCGGCGTCACGCCTCTCGGACGGTCCCGGCCTCGACGACCCACCGCCGGTTGACCGCGACGGCGTCCAGCATCCGGCGGTCGTGCGTGACCAGCAGCAGGGTCCCGGTGTACCCCTCGAGCGCCTGCTCGAGCTGCTCGATCGCGGGCAGGTCGAGGTGGTTGCTCGGCTCGTCCAGGACCAGCAGGTTCACCCCGCGGGCCTGCAGCAGGGCGAGCGCGGCGCGCGTGCGCTCGCCAGGGGACAGCGACGCCGCCGGGCGCGGGGTGTGCGCGGCCCGCAGCCCGAACTTGGCCAGCAGCGTGCGCACGTCCGCGCCGGTCCAGTCGGGGATCTGCAGCTCGAACGCCTCGGACAGCGGCAGCGGCGAGTCGAGCAGGGCGCGGGCCTGGTCGACCTCGCCGATCGCGACCGAGCTCCCGAGCGACGCCGCGCCGGAGTCGAGCGGCGTCCGCCCGAGCAGCGCGCCGAGCAGGGTCGTCTTGCCGGCGCCGTTCGCGCCCGTGACCGCGATCCGGTCGCCCGCGTTCACCTGGAGGTTCACGGGGCCGAGAGTGAAGGCCCCCAGGTGCACGACGGCGTCTCGCAGCGTCGCGACGACCGCGCTCCCGCGGGGTGCGGCCGCGATCTCGTACCGCAGCTCCCACTCCTTGCGCGGCTCGGCGACCTCCTCGAGGCGCTCGATCATGCGCGTGGTCTGGCGGACCTTGGACGCCTGCTTCTCGGTCTGCTCGACCCGGAAGCCCCGGCCCAGCTTGTCGTTGTCCTTGCGCTTGCGCGCGGCGTTCTTGACGCCCTGGTCCATCCAGCCGCGCTGCATGCGCCCGCGGTCCTCGAGGCTGCTCTTCTTGTCCGCGTACTCGTCGTAGTCCTCGCGCGCGTGCCGGCGGGCCGTGGCCCGCTCCTCGAGGTAGGCGTCGTACCCGCCGCCGTAGACCCCGACCCGCTGCTGGGCCAGGTCCAGCTCGACGACACTCGTCACGCACCGCGCCAGGAACTCGCGGTCGTGCGAGACGACGACGACGCCCGCCCGTTGCGACTGCACGAAGGCCTCGAGGCGCGCGAGCCCGTCGAGGTCGAGGTCGTTGGTCGGCTCGTCGAGCAGCAGCACGTCGAACCGGGCCAGCAGCAGCGCCGCGAGCCCGACCCGGGCCGCCTGGCCGCCGGAGAGCCCGGTCATCGGGTGGTCGAGGTCCAGCTGCAGGCCGAGGTCGGCGAGCACCTGCTCGGTGCGTTCGTCGAGGTCGGCCGCGCCGAGCGCCATCCACCGGTCGAAGGCGACGGAGTAGACGTCGTCGGCCCCGGGAAGCGCCTCGACGAGGCCGTGAGCGGCGTCGTCCAGGGCGACCTGCGCGGCCGCGACTCCGGTGCGGCGCGCGAGGTGGCCCGCGACGGTCTCGCCGACCCGCCGCTCGACCTCCTGCGGCAGCCAGCCGACCAGCGCGTCCGCGGGGGACAGCACCACGGTGCCGCCCGCGGGCGCGTCGACCCCGGCCAGGATCCGCAGCAACGTCGACTTGCCGGCCCCGTTGGCGCCGACCAGCCCGACGACGTCCCCGGGCGCAACAGTCAGCCCCAGATCCCCAAAGAGCGTGCGGTCGCCCTGCACAGCACCAACACCACGGGCAACAAGAGAAGCGGTCACCCCCCATCCTCTCAAACCCCACGCCCCCAGAATCAAACCCCACGCAGGCCCGCGAACTCGGAGGTTTGCGCCGAACTCGGACACCCGGGTGTCCTATCTCGAGGCAAACCTCCGAGTTCGCGGGCCTGCCTGTCTGCGCGGGCGAGGGGGAGGGGAGAGGAGGTGGGGTTAGTCCGGGTCCGGGATGGAGTGGGGGAGGCGGTGGACCAGGGCCGCTTCCGTCGCTGCCTTGCCGGCCGCCTTCGTCGCGCTGGCGTACTCGCGGTCGCGGCGTTCGGCCAGGACAGCGGCCAGGAAGGTCTCCGGGTGGGTGCCCGGCGGGGGCGGCGGGGCGACGTGCCGCTCGGCCTGGGCGGCGAGCTCGGTCCCGAGCCGGGCGCGCGACGCCGGGTGCAGGGTCGCGGCGCGGCCGAGGAACTGGCGGGCGGCGAGCGCGAGACCGTCGGGCAGGCGCCGCATGTCGGCGTTCCGCGCCCAGCCTGCGAGCTGGTACGGCATGGTCACGGGCGCGAGCGTCCGCTGCGCGCCGCGCACGCGCACGGCGTAGGTGCCCGCGACGATGTCGCCGACGCGCTTGCCCTTGTCGTTGAGCATCGACGTGATCAGCGCAACCGACCCGAGCGTGAGCCACAGCTCGCCGATCCCGACCAGGGCACGGACCAGCGAGTGCCGGAACCGGACCGGGCCGCCGTCGTCGCGCACGATCCGGATCCCCGCCGCGACCTTGCCCAGGGAGCGGCCCCTCGACAGCGTCTCGACGGTGGTCGGCAGGATCACGATCACGGTCACGATCCCGATGACCATGAGCGCGCGCGCGGCCGATTCGCTGATCGAGGGCATGATCGCGGTGAACCCGATGGTGATCGCGAAGACCACCGCCAGGATGACGACGATGTCCAGCAGCGCAGCCAGCAGCCGGGTCGCGAACGACGCCGGCCGGGCATCGAGCAGCACGCCCTCGCCGGTGAGGATCCCCTCGCTCATCGCCACTTCTCCTCGTCGTCGGTCCATCGGCGTGGCCGTGACTGCTTCGCAGGTCACGCCGCCTGTGGCAGGGTATCGGCTGTGGACCTGGATGCCTTCGCCGCCGTGCGCGACACACAGTGGGGGCGCCTCGACACCCTCACCCGGAAGCGACGCCTGACGGGCGCCGAGTCCGACGAGCTCGTGCGGCTGTACCAGGCGGTCGCGACCGACCTGTCGACCGTGCGCTCGACCGCACCCGACCCGGCGACGGTGACCCAGCTCTCGGACCTGCTCGGACGGGCCCGGAACGCGATCGCGGGGGCGCACGAGCCCGCCTGGGCGGACGTCACGCGATTCATCGCCGTCCTGCTCCCGGCCGCGCTGTACCGGATCCGGTGGTGGACGGTCGCCGTGATGACCGCGAGCCTGGTGCTCGCCGTGATCGCGGGGATCTGGGTCGCGACCCAGCCCGACGCGCTCGCGGCCCTCATGCCGCCGGACGCCCGCAAGACGTACATCGAAGAGCAGTTCGCGCAGTACTACACCCCGTCGGTGGGGTTCGCCGCGGCGGTCTGGACCAACAACGCCTGGATCGCCGCGCAGTGCATCGGGCTCGGGATCACGGGCGTGTTCCCCGTCTTCGTCCTGGTCAACAACGCCGTGATGGTCGGCGCGACGGGCGGGATGATGGCCGAGTACGGCCGGCTGGACGTCTTCCTCTCGCTCATCGCCCCGCACGGCCTGCTCGAGCTGACGGCGGTTTTCGTCGCGGGCGCCGCCGGCCTGAAGCTGTTCTGGACCATCATCGATCCCGGTCCTCGGCCGCGATTACGGGCCCTGGCCGAGGAGGGCCGGGCGTTGTTCACGGTCGCGATCGGGCTCGTGGGCGTGCTCGCCGTCTCGGGCCTCATCGAGGGGTTCGTCACCGGCTCCACGCTGCCGTGGTCCGCGAAGATCACCACCGGCGTCGTCGCGCTCACGGCCTTCTGGGTCTACACGCTCGTGCTGGGCCGGCGTGCGGTCGCGGCGGGCCAGACCGGCGACCTCGACGCCGACCGGGCCGGCCAGTCGCTGCCGGTGGTCGGCTAGCTCGACCCGGTCGTGGCGACCTGAGCCGCCAGCTGGGCCGACACCGCCGTCGCGGCGACGAGCGCGAGGTGCGCGCACAGGCTCACGAGCCGGTCCGCCGGTGGCCCGCTCACAGCCGCCCCGCCGCTTTCAGTGCGAGGTAGGTGTCGGCCAGCTTCGGGGCCAGCTCGCCGGGCAGCGCGTCGACGATCTCGACGCCGCGCTGGCGCAGTCGCACGGCGATGGCGGCCCGCTCGAGCTCGCCCCGCTCGGCCGCGGCGGCGTCGAACACCTCCGCGGCACCGGACCGGCCGGCGCGGAGCTCGGCGATCTCGGGGTCGCGCACCGAGGCGAGCACCACCTGGTGGTCGTCGGTCAGCTGCCCGACGACGCCGAGCAGTCCCGACTCGACCGCGGCCGGCTCCAACGACGACAGGAGCACCACGAGCGAGCGCTGCGACAGGCGTTCGCGCACCAGCGCGACGACGCCGGGCCAGTCGGTCTCGACCAGTGCGGGTTCCAGCGGCGCCAGGGCGTCGGCGAGCGCAGGCAGGAGCGCCGGACCACTCGCCCCCGCCACCCGCGCCCGCAGCCGGCGGTCGTACGCGACGAGCTCGATCCGGTCGCCGGCGCGTGCGGCCAGGGCCGCGAGCAGCAGGGCGGCCTCGATCGAGGAGTCGAGGCGGGGCTCATCGCCCACCCGCGCGGCCGAGGTGCGCGAGGTGTCGAGCACCATCAGCACGCGCCGGTCGCGCTCGGGCCGCCACGTCCGCACGACGACCTCGGAGCGCCGGGCCGTCGCGCGCCAGTCGATCGACCGCACGTCGTCGCCGATCACGTACTCGCGCAGCGAGTCGAACTCCGTGCCCTGCCCGCGGACCTGGACGGCCGCGCGTCCGTCGAGCTCGCGCAGGCGCGCCAACCGGCTCGGCAGGTGGCGCCGGGAGGCGAACTCGGGCAGCACGCGCAGGGTCGCCGGGACGTCGAGGGACACCTGCCGCGCGGCCAGCCCGAACGGACCGAACGAGCGGATCGTGACCCGGTCGGCCAGCCGGTCGCCGCGGCGCGTCGGGACCAGGACGGTCACCAGGCGCCGCGACTCCCCGGGCGGCAGATCGAGCACGTGCCGGTTGACCTGCGCGCCCGCGGACGGTTGCCACGCGTCCCGGACCAGCGCGCGCAGCCGCCGCCCCGTGAGGTTCGTCAGCGTGAGCACCGACTGCGTGGGCTCGGTGAGCCGCACCGAGCCCGGCACGGCGCGGGCGACCCCGACGGACCGCGGCGAGGCGGCCAGCCCGGCGTCGAGCGCGCAGGCCGCCAGCACGGCAAGGGCCCACAGCAGCACGGTCCCGGGTACCGGAACGACCAGAACCGGCACCACCCCGAGGAGCGCGAGCACCACGGCGCGCCAGGTCAGCGCCATGGCAACCGCTCCCCGGCAGTGAGTTCGCTGGTCCGAGTCGAGTTCGCCGGTCCGGCCCGGCGAACTGGCGCCAGACCAGCGAACTCAGCCAACTCAGCGGCCATGACCTCGACGGGCGCGGGCATCGTCAGCGGGGGACCGGGACGGCGGACAGCACGGCGTCGAGCACGCTCTCCGCCGTCACACCCTCGAGCTCCGCCTCGGCGCGCAGCTGCACGCGGTGACGCAGGGTCGGGTGCGCGAGTGCCTTGACGTCGTCGGGCGTGACATAGCCCCGGCCGCACAGCCAGGCCCACGCGCGCGCGGTCGCGAGCAGCGCGGTCGCGCCGCGCGGGGAGACCCCGAGGGACAACGACGGCGACTGCCGCGTCGCGCGGCACACGTCGACGATGTACCCGAGCACCTCGGGCGCGACCTGCACGCGGGCCACCTCGGCGCGCGCGCGGGCGAGCATCTCGGCGCCCGCGACCGGCCGCACGCCGGCGGCGCGCAGGTCGCGGGGGTCGAAGCCGGCGGCGTGCCGGGCGACGACCTCGATCTCCTCAGCACGCTCCGGCAGCGGCAGCACGAGCTTGAGCAGGAACCGGTCGAGCTGCGCCTCGGGCAGCGGGTAGGTGCCCTCGTACTCGATCGGGTTCTGGGTGGCGATCACCAGGAACGGGTCGGGCAGCGCGTGCGGCAGCCCGTCGACGCTCACCTGGCGCTCCTCCATGGCCTCGAGCAGCGAGGCCTGCGTCTTGGGGGGCGTGCGGTTGATCTCGTCCGCGAGCAGCAGGTTGGTGAACACGGGCCCCTGCCGGAACGAGAACTCGGCGGTGCGCGCGTCGTACACGAGCGAGCCGGTGACGTCCCCGGGCATGAGGTCGGGGGTGAACTGCACGCGCTTGGTGTCGAGGTCGAGCGCGGCGGAGAGCGTGCGCACCAGCAGCGTCTTGGCCACCCCCGGCACCCCCTCGAGCAGCACGTGCCCGCGGCACAGCAGCGCGATGACCAGTCCGGTCACGGCCGCATCCTGCCCGACGACGGCCTTGGCCACCTCCGCGCGGACGGCACCGAGCGCATCGCGCAGCTCGACGGACACCGACGGTGCTGGGCGCACGGGGGCCGGGGTGGGGGCGGGCATCGGCGCTTGCGCGGGGAAGTCCGCGGGCACCGGTGCAACGGTCTGCTCCGGTCCGCGCCCGTAGCCAGCTCCGGGGGTGGCCGTGTTCGGGTCGGGATTGCCTTGCGTCACGATCGGTGAACCTCGCTCTCCAGCTCGTCCAGCATGCGGGCCAGGTGTTCCAGCCCGGAGTCGTCAGTCGGTGGTGGTCCGTACAGCAGTGCCGCGACCTCGTCGGTGGGCCGCCCGGTCGCGCGGGCCAGCGCCTCGATCATCGCGGGTGCGCCCGCGGACCGCGGCAGCCCGAGCCGTGCGGCCGATCGCGTGGCCGCCCCCGCCCGCAGCGCCGCCGCCGCGTGCCCGTACGACCGCGAGCGACGGTACAGCCGCCCGCGTCCGCGGGTCGTCTCGGCCGCGCGCACGGTGACGGGGAGCGGCTCGGTCACGAGCCGCCCGAGCCGGCGTCCGCGCCACAGCGCGGCGATGGCCGCGACCAAGAGCAGCTGGAGCCCGACGGCGCCCGCCCCCGGCGGCAGCAGGTCGCCCAGTCCCGGTCCGGTGTCGGCCTCCTGGCCGAAGTCCGACGGCGACGGCACGTACCAGGTGAGCGACGCGTTCCGGCCGAGCATGCGCAGCGCGAGCGCGGCGTTGCCCTCCTGCTTGAGCGCACCGTTCGTGAGGAGCGTGGGGTCGGCGAGCGCGACCACGCGGCGCGGTCCGTCGACCACGAGGTACACCCCGGCGGGGTCGTCGGCCGTGGGGAAGCAGACGGTCGCGGCGGGCGAGCTGGCGACGTACCCGGCGCTGCCCGCCACGATCGAACCGGCGGCGACGGCGTCGGGGTCGTCGCACTGCGCCGTGCGGGTCGTCGCGCTCGACGGCGCGACGTCCGCCGTCGTGGCCGCATCGGTGACGGCCTCGAGCAGCAGCGGATCGGGTCCGAGCAGCACGAGGTCGGCCTTCGTCGCCGCGATCGCGTCGATCTGGTCGGGTCCGAGCAGGAAGCTGCCGGTCACGAGGAGCGTGGAGCCGGCTCCGGCGGCCGCGGTGGCCTGGGCTGTGGTCCGCACATAACGGATGTCGACGCCCTCGCGCTCGAGGATCTGCGCCACCGCGCGGGCGCCGCGGGCGCCGGGGTTGTTCGGGGCGAGTGCCACCTCGGAGGTGCGCGGCTCGGGGAGCGCCGCAAGGAGGGCCACCAGGGCGACGAGGCAAGCCAGCGCGATCCCCCAGCGCCACCGTTGCCAGCGGCTGCGCAGCCGCTGGCGCTGCGTCGTTCCGTCGCCGACGACGACGCTGCCGGTCGACCGTACGGGCGCAACGGCCGCCACGGGCGCGCTCACGGTGTGCTCATCACGGGTCGGCCGGCGGGTGCCGTGAGCCGCGTCGCGGCCAGCGCGGCGTCGAGCGTGCGGAGCCAGGAGTCGGTGTCCGGACCGGCGGCGACCTTGCCGTAGCAGACCTCGTCGAACGTCCGGCCGGCGCGTCGCAGGTCGGCGGTGTGAGACGGGAGCCGGGCGGCGGCGGCCTCGGCGGCCTCGTGCGCGGTGCGCCCGGGCAGCTCGTCGAGCACCGTGCGCTCCTCCAGCGCCCGCACGATGGCCCGGAACCGGTCGAGCACGGCTGCGGACCAGTCGCCGCGGGTCGCGCTCGCGTCGGCGGCGGCCCGCAGCTGGGCCGCGGTGCGGGTGTCGTCGCCGAGCACGACGACGGACCCGGCGGCGCGGCGGGCCAGGCGCACGGGGCCCGCGATCCAGAACGCGACGCCCGCGACGGCGAGCACCACGACGACGATCACCGCGGCGACCGCGCCAGGGGTCAGGCCGAGGAGGGGGGCTGAGCTCCCCTCGAACAGGGAGAGGAACCAGTCGAGCAGGCGCGCCAGCAGGCTCTTGCCGCGGTGGTAGACGGGATTGGCGAGCTCCTCGGTGGCCCACCGGCGCGCCGTCGAGGCGTCCGGCACGACCGGGACCTCGAGGTGGAGCACGGACAGGAAGGTCACGCCGCGGTCGCACCTGCCGCGCGGGCCAGCTCGACGTCCAGGCCCTCGCGGCGCATGCGCACGTCGACGTAGAGGAGCGCGACGACGGCCGCGGTGAACACGGTCGTCAGGGTGAGCGCGATGATGCTCGCGACCCCGAGGAGCACGATGCTCCCGAACGACGTGGACAGCGGGTCCTGGAACACGAACGTCGCGAAGACGGACGCCGGGGCCTGGATGAGGCCGCTCACGATGCTCACGATGACGGACGTCAGCAGGTAGATCCCCAGCAGCCGCCAAAAGCTGCCCCGGCTGAGCGTCCAACCTCGACGGACGGCGGACCAGAAGCCGGCCCCCTCGAGCATGATCGCCGGCGGGACGAGGAGCGTCCGCACGAGCAGCCAGACGTACGCCACGAGGAACAGGCCGCCACCCACGAGGCCGAGGAGCACCGCCAGCCCGGTCTGATCGTTCATCGCCGCCAGCACGACGACGCCGATCAGCGCAGCCATCACCAGGGCGGTGCCGACGGACAGCAGGATCGTGAACACGACGACCAGCCCGACGCGACCGCGGTAGCTGCGCCAGACCTCGCCGATCGTGACCTTCTGGCCCAGGACGGACCGGCTCACCGAGACGATGAGAAGGCCGGTGAGCACGGTGGTCGCGAGCGTGAGTGCGGGCAGGGTGAGCAGGGGGGCGATGCTCGGCGTGATGCTCTCGCTCAGGGCGAGCTCGCCGGTCGGGTCGAGGGTCGAGGTCGCGTCGGCGATCGATCCGGAGAGCAGACCGCCCACGTACCACTGCACGACGGACTGCAGGGCGACCGTGATCGAGACGACCACCGCGGTGAGGCCGAACATCACGCGCGGGTTCGCGCGGATGGCCCGGAACGCGCCGTCGAGGATCTCGCCGAGGCCGAGCGGGCGCAGCGGCACGATGCCGGGCTGGGCGGCGGGCGGACGGTAGCCGGTGGCCGGCCCGTAGCCCGGTGCGGACGCGTAGCCGGGTCCGTAGTACCCGGGCAGCGGTGGCGCGACGGGAGGTCCGGTCGGGTAGCCCGGGGGCACGGTCGGGTTGCCGGGGGCCGGGGCCGGGCCGTCTGCGGGCACCCGCGCGGGCGAGGCCCAGCCCGGCGTCGTCGGTGGCTCGTTGTTCGGGCTGGTCATGGTGTGCTGCTCCCTGGCGTGCGACGACGTGGCGCCGCGTGGCACTCACCGTCAGTGGCTCGGGACGCTCGAGCGACCCCCGCGGCCCATCGTGCCACGCGACCGCCACCTGCGGGAGCGTGCGCGCGGGCGGGTCCGGGGGTGGAATTCCCTGCGCCGATACCGTGTCCGACCTGCGAGATGACACCATGGGGCCATGAGAGGTCGCGTGTTGGTCGTGGACGACGATGTGGCGCTTGCCGAGATGATCGGCATCGTCTTGAGGTCCGAGGGTTTTGACCCGGTGTTCTGCGCCGACGGTGACGAGGCCTTGGGGGTGTTCCGAAGCACCCAGCCGGACCTCGTGCTGCTCGACCTCATGCTCCCGGGCAAGGACGGGACCGAGGTCTGCCGCGAGATCCGGGCGGAGTCCGGGGTCCCGATCGTCATGCTGACGGCGAAGAGCGACTCGGTCGACGTCGTGCACGGGCTGGAGTCCGGCGCTGACGACTACATCTCCAAGCCGTTCAAGCCCAAGGAGCTCATCGCCCGCGTGCGGGCCCGGCTCCGCCGCAGCGACGAGACCACGCCCGAGCACCTGACCATCGGTGACCTCGAGATCGACGTCACCGGGCACCGCGTGACGCGCAACGGGTCGCCGATCTCGCTGACACCGCTCGAGTTCGACCTGCTCGTGGCGCTGGCCCGCACGCCGTGGCAGGTGTTCACCCGGGAGGTGCTCCTCGAGCGCGTCTGGGGCTACCGGCACGCCGCCGACACACGCCTGGTGAACGTGCACGTGCAGCGATTGCGCTCCAAGATCGAGGCCGACCCTGAGCGGCCCGAGATCGTGGTGACCGTGCGCGGCGTCGGCTACAAGGCGGGCGCGACGACCCGGTGATGCGGTTCTGGCGACGGTTGCGTCTTCGGTTCCTGCGCTTGACGCGGGCGATGGTCCGCGGCTGGCGCTCGTCGTTGCAGCTGCGGGTCATCACCTCGACCCTGGCGATCGGCATGATCACCGTGCTCCTGCTCGGGGGGTACCTGTCGAACCGCATCCGGGACGGCAGCTTCAACCAGCGCCTCGAGGAGATCCTCGACGAAAGCGCGCGCTCGACCCGCCAGGCGCAGGAGACGTTCGACGCGGCGCCCGCCGACACCCAGCTCCAGCAGCTCTTCTTCGACCTGGTCCAGGCGCTCCAGGTCGGGGGCTCCGGCCCGCGGGACGTGTTCATCCAGCGGTCGTCGTCCGCGGCCTCGGACGGCGGTGTGCTCGTCACGCCGGTCGCGTCCGACGAGCGGCTCAAGCCCCTGATCAGCGACACGCTGCGGCGGGACACGGCCAAGGGCGAGGGCCAGCACTGGCAGTCGGTCGCGATCCCGGTCGGCAACCCGCTGGGGTCGAAGGTCGATCCGGGGGTCATGGTCGGCTCGACCGTGTCCGTGCCCGGAACCGGCGGCTACGAGCTGTACTACCTGTACTCCCTGGCCCCGAGCAAGAGGCCCTGGACCTGCTGCAGCGGACGCTGGGGATCGGCGCGTTCGCGCTCGTCGCGCTGCTGGGGGGCATGACCTGGCTCGTGACGCGGCAGACGGTGCTGCCGGTGCGCAACGCCGCGCGGGTCGCTGAGCGCCTCGCCGACGGGCACCTCACCGAACGCATGCGGGTGCGCGGCGAGGATGAGATGGCCACCCTTGCGCGCTCGTTCAACGAGATGGCCGAGTCGCTGCAGGTGCAGATCCATCGGATGGAGGAGCTCTCCACGCTCCAGCGGCGGTTCGTCTCGGACGTCTCGCACGAGCTGCGCACCCCCTTGACGACCATCCGGATGGCCGGCGAGGTGCTCTACGAGGCCCGCGACGGGTTCGACCCGTCGATCAAGCGTTCGGCGGAGCTGCTCACCATGCAGCTCGATCGGTTCGAGGACCTGCTCGCCGACCTGCTCGAGATCAGCCGGTTCGACGCCGGCGCGGCGATGCTCGACGCCGAGGGCCAGGACGTGCGCGACGTCGTCCAGAACGCCGTCGAGCAGGCGATGCCGCTCGCGGCGGCCAAGGGCTCGTGGGTGCACGTGACGCTGCCCGAGACGCGGTGCACCGCCGACATCGACCCGCGTCGGGTCGAGCGGATCCTGCGCAACCTGCTCGTCAACGCGATCGAGCACGCGGAGGGGAGCAACGTCGAGATCACCGTCGCGGCCGACCAGCGCGCGGTCGCCGTCACCGTGCGTGACCGCGGCGTCGGCATGACTCAGCAGGAGGCCGAGCACGTGTTCGACCGGTTCTGGCGCGCCGACCCGGCGCGGGCCCGCACGCTGGGCGGCACCGGGCTCGGGCTCGCGATCTCGCTGGAGGACGCCCGTCTGCACGGCGGCTGGCTCCAGGCGTGGGGGCGACCGGGACGCGGTGCGGTGTTCCGGCTCACGCTGCCACGGCGTGCCGGCATCCAGCTCGCCGGGTCGCCGCTGCCGCTCGTGCCGGCGCCCGACGCGCCCCCCGAGATCGACGTGGATCCCACCTACCGCTCGACGGCGGACCCCGCGGCCCTGCCCGACCTCGACCACCTGGAGGCCCGATGAGCGCCCGACCCGTCGCCGCCCGAACCCGGGCCCGAACCCCATCCCGGGCCCGAGGGCTGGCGCTCGCCGCACTGCTGGCACTCGTCCTCGCGGCGTGCGCCGGCCTGCCGACGTCCGGGCCCGTGGGCAAGGGCGACGGCGCCGCCGCCGAACCCGGCACCGTCTTCCCGCTCGCCTACAGCCCCGCCGCGGGCGCCGACCCGCGGGCGATCGTGCAGGGCTTCCTGGCGGCCGGCGCCGCGGGGCTGGGCGACAACTACGCCGTGGCGCGGCAGTACCTCGCGCGTGAGTCGCGCGCGGGCTGGCAGCCGACCGAGGGCCTGGTCGTGTACTCCACCGCCGCGGCGCTCAACTTCAAGCAGGTCACCGACACCCAGGTGAGCGTCACGCTGCCCGTGGTGGCCACCGTGGACGCGGGCGGGCGGTACACCGAGGCCTACCCGGGGGCCCAGCAGGACGCCGTCTTCGATCTTGTCCGGGACTCCGACTCCCAGTGGCGCATCTCCGGCCTCGACGACGGGGTGCTCCTGTCCGAACCGTTCTTCTACTCGGTGTACGGGGCGACCCCGTTGTACTTCCTCACCCCCGGCCGCGACATGCTCGTGCCCGAGGTGCGCTGGTTCCCGCGGCGCAACGCCGCGACCTACGCGGTCCGTGCGCTGCTCGAGGGCCCGTCGCCGTGGTTGCGCGACGCGGTCACGACCGCGTTCCCGGACGGCACGCGGCTCGCGGTCGAGTCCGTGCCGGTCGACAGCGAGGGCAACGCGACGGTCGACCTGACCTCCGCGGTGGCGTCCGCGAGCTCCGAGGACCGCGCCCTGCTCAAGGCCCAGCTCGTCCAGGTGCTCCAGCTCCCGCGCATCAGGGCGGTGAACGTCACGATCGCGGGCGCGCCGATGGTCGACCCGCCCGCCGCGACGCTGCTGCGTGACCCCGCGCCCACGGGCGGCCTGGAGGTCCTCAGCGACGGGCTGCTCCAGCGGCTCACGGGGACCTCGCTCAAACCCGTCGACACCGTCGGGTCGCTGGCGGGCCTGGACCCGCGCAGCCCCGCCGCGGGCGTCGACTCCGCACCGCAGGTCCTGCTCTCGGGCGCCGACCGCCTGGTGCTCGCACCGACGCCGACGACGGCGGCCGTGGGGCTCGTCTCGGGGTCCGCGCTCCTGGCGCCCTCGGTGGACCGGCTCGGCTGGGTGTGGTCCGGGCCGTCCTCGACCGGCGGGCTCCTCGCGACCCGGTCCGACGGCACGGTCGTCGACGTCGCCGTGGACTGGCTCGAGGGTCGGGTCGTGCGCTCGGTGCGGGTCTCCAGGGACGCGACGCGGATCGCGGTGGTCTCGACGGGGTCCGACGGCGCCACCGTCGACGTCGCCGGCATCGTGCGGGACGACTCCGCGACACCGCAACGCCTCGACGAGCAGCTCCGGGTCGGGGCCCTGCTGGCCGACGCGACAGCGGTCGTCTGGGTCGACCAGTCGACGCTCGCGGTGCTCGGCAAGAGCGGCACGATGACCGGTCCGACGATGCACGTCGTGCCGATCGCCGGGGACACCCGGGCACTGCCCGCGCTCGAGGGGGCCGTGTCGATCGCCGCGGGCAAGGGCGAGCGCGCCCTGTACGTGGGCACGTCCGACCGCACGCTCTACACGCTGCAGGGCAACAGCTGGCTGCGCGTGGCCACCAACGTGACGGACCCCTCCTTCCCCGGCTGACGGGAGACGGAGAGAATCCCGCCCAGACCCCTTGCCGCCCACGCGGGTGACCGGTAGGAAAGTTCGAGGGTCCGGCAACACCGCCGGACCGTCGGCGGCCCGGTTCGCCGGCACGCGCTCACCGGAGGTAGTGATGGGTATCGACGACATGATGGGCAAGGCCAAGGACGCGCTCAAGGGCCACGAGGACCAGGTCTCGGGCGCTCTCGACAAGGGCGCGGACGCCATCAAGTCCCACACCGGCGACTCCACGGACGGCCAGATCGACAACGCCTCCGAGAAGGCCAAGGACTTCCTGCGCGACCAGCAGTAGCTCCGTTCCACTCACGCGCAGCCCAGGCGGCCGACCCCGGTCTCCTGGGCCGCGCGCTGCGTCCCCAGGAACCCAGCGGGCACCCGAGCGCGCGCCCCGGACCGCGCCAGGCTGCATCGATGGCAGACGGCGCACCTCCGGACATGGCGGCATCGGGACGACTGCTCCGGGGCCTCGCGCTCGGGGCGCGCGATCTCGCGCGCCTGGTGCTCCCGGTCGAGTGCGCCGGCTGCGGGGCGCTCGACGTGGTGCTCTGTGCGCGATGCCGGGGCCTGCTCGACCGCGCGCCGTGGCGGTGCGAGGGGTCTGCCCCCCGGTTGGACCTCATGGACGGCCGGCCCGCGTACCCCGTGTGGGCGCTCACCGCGTACACCGGCGCGATCCGCGACCTCGTCGTCGCCTGGAAGGACCGGGGTCGGGTCGACCTCACCGACACCCTCGCCGGAGCGCTCGCGGCCGGGGCGACCCAGGTCGCCGGGGTGCTGCTCGCGGCCCGGTTGCCGCAACTGCCCTTGCTGGTCGTCCCGGCGCCGTCGTCGGGCGCGGCGCGTCGTCGTCGAGGGGCGGACCTCGTCGGGCTGCTCGCACACGCGGTCGCGCGCGCGTGCACCGCGGCGGGGCTGCCCGCGCAGGCCGCCCCGGTCCTCGTCCAGCGCCGTGGCGTGCGCGACCAGGTCGGGCTCGGCGCCCGCGCGCGGGGGCGCAACCTGGGTGGCGGCATCCGGTGGGGCCCGCGCGCCGGTGTACCCGCGCCCGGACGGCCGATGCTCCTGGTCGACGACGTCCTGACCACGGGCGCGACCCTCGCCGCGTGCGAACGGGTCGTGCGCGGCGCTGGCGGCGTCGTCGTCGGCGCCCTGGTGATCGCCGCCACGCCACCCCCGGGCGGGTTCGGGACGCCCAGCAAACAGGCGGCGCCCGGTGGGTGAATCGCAGGGATCCACCAGATGGCTGACGCGATGGTTGGAGGGTGCCCCGGGGAGCGTTACGGTTGAGTCAAGGTCGCAGTGCGGACCACGGTTCTTGGCCAATGACGGCCGGAATTGTGGGAGGCGCAGTGGTCTGGAGGAGGAGGTGTCGACTGACCGCCCGTCACAGGGTGAGAACAGCACGTCCAGCTGGTGGCCAGGAAGTGAGCCACCAAGAGACTCCGGAGGTCCGCATGGAGATCGTCGTCGTTGGTCGTCACACCGAGCTGCCTGAGAAGTTCCGCCTGCACGTGGAAGACAAGCTCGCGAAGATCAACCTGCTTGCGCCGACCGCGCAGCGGGTCGATGTCGAGGTCACCCACGAGAACAACCCCCGGCTGTCTGGAATCTCGGAACGCGTCGAGCTGACTGTGCGAGACAAGGGCCCCGTCGTGCGGGCAGAGGCGTCCGCGGACGACAAGTACGCCGCGCTGGACCTCGCCACCACCAAGCTGCTCGAGCGGCTGCGACGGTCGCGCGACCGACGCAAGGACCACCGCAACAACACCCCGCTCGCCCCGGTCGACGTGCGTCCGCCCGAGCCCGTCGCGCCCGCGCCGCCCGTGCTGGTTCCCGGTGAGGCCGTCGAGCACACGCTCGGAGACTCGCCCGTGATCATCCGGGAGAAGGTGCACGAGGCCAGGCCGATGACCGTGGACGACGCGCTGTACGAGATGGAGATGGTCGGCCACGACTTCTTCCTGTTCATCGACGCCGAGACCGCCCAGCCGTCGGTCGCCTACCGGCGTCACGGGTGGAGCTACGGCGTGATCAAGCTCGACAAGCCGGTCGCGACCGCCGGCGTCGCCAGCGAAGAACGCCGGGCCGCGGGCTGAGATCTGCGCGCGACACCGCGCGAGCACGACCTGTCGGTCCGGGGCGGGAGGATGAGCACATGCTCACCTCCCGCCCCGTCGACGTCCTGAGCCTGAGCCAGGCCCGGCGGGTCGCGCTGGGGGCCCAAGGCCTCGACCGCCGTCGGCCCGAACCCGGGACGGCGATCACGATGCGGCACCTGCAGCAGGTCGTGCGGCGCACCGGGCTGCTGCAGATCGATTCGGTCAACGTGCTGGCGCGCGCCCACCTGATGCCGCTGTACTCGCGGCTGGGCGCCTACGACCCCGCGCTGCTCGACCGCGCGGCCGGGACCGCGCCCCGGCAGCTGGTCGAGTACTGGGGACACATGGCGTCCTACGTCCCGCCGTCGACCTACCGGCTGCTGGAATGGCGCCAACGGGCCTACCGCACCGAGGCCTGGGGGGTGATCAGCGGCGTGGAGCTCGCGCACTCCGGCGTCGTCGCCGAGATCCGTGACCTGATCGCCGCCCGCGGCCCGATGACGGCGAGCGAGGTGCACGAGCTCTACGAGGCCGACCATCCGCGCGTACGGACCGACTGGGGCTGGAACTGGACGGTGGCCAAGCGGGCGCTCGAGTTCCTCTTCTTCACCGGCGAGGTCACCTCCGCGCGGCGCACGGCCTCGTTCGAGCGCTGCTACGACCTCACCGAGCGGGTCCTGCCCGCGGCGGTGCGCGCCGCGCCCCCGATCGCGGACGACGACGCCGTCCGCGCGCTCGTGGAGATCTCCGCGCGGGCCCATGGCGTGGGCACGCTGCGCTGCCTGGCCGACTACTTCCGGCTGCGGCTGACCCCGACCCGCCGGGCGATCGACGAGCTGGTCGAGCAGGGTGTGCTGCGACCCGTGACCGTGACCGGGTGGGACCGGGTCGCGTACCTGCACGCCGACGCCCGCCATCCCCGCCGGGCCACGGCCCGGACGCTGCTGAGCCCGTTCGACCCGCTCGTGTTCGAGCGTCGCCGGCTCGAGGAGCTGTTCGGGATGCACTACCGCATCGAGATCTACGTCCCGGCGGCCCAGCGCGTGCACGGCTACTACGTCCTGCCGTTCCTGCTGGGGGAGCGCCTCGCGGCGCGCGTCGACCTCAAGGCGGACCGCGGCGCGGGCGTGCTGCGCGTCCTCGCCGCGTTCGGTGAGGACGCGGCCCCGCCCGAGACCACCCGCGAGCTCGCCGCCGAGCTGGTCGAGCTCGCCGGCTGGCTGGGGCTGGCCGGGATCGAGGTCGCCGACCCCCGGCGCGGCGACCTCGCCGCCGAGCTCGCCTCGTGCCTGGAGCTGCCGGTTGGCTGACGCCCGGCTCGCGTCCTCGGCGCAGGGCCTGCCGCCGAGCTGGGCCGTGCGACCTCGGGACTTCGGGCTCGTCGCGGCCGGCGCCGTGCTGTGGGGCAGCGGTGGGGTCGTCGGCGCGCTGCTCGCCACCGGGAGCGAGGTGTCGATGGTCGCGGTGGCGAGCTACCGCCTGCTGGTCGGTGGCGGCGTGCTCGCGCTCGGCCTGGCCGTGGCGGGCCGGCTGCGGGGCGTGCCGCGGTCGAGGCCGGTCGTCGTGCGGGTCCTGGCCACCGGCGCGCTCGCGGCGACCTACCAGGCGAGCTACTTCGCGGCGGTCTCGCTTGCGTCGGTCTCGGCGGCGACGTTCGTCGCGCTCGGCGCCGCGCCCGTCGTCGTGGCTGCTGTGACGGCCGCCCGGAGCCGGCGGCGCCCACCCGCGCGGGTGGTCGTGGCGATGGCGCTCGCGCTGCTGGGCCTGGCGCTGCTGCTGGGCGTCCCGGCGTCGGGCGGATCTGGCGGCCTCGGCCTCGGCCTGGTGCTGGCGCTCGTCGCAGCGCTCGCCTTCGCGGTGATGACCGTGCTGAACAGCAGCGCGGTCCCGGGGCTCGAGCCCCTGGCCCTGACCGCGATGTCATTCACCCTCGGGGGCGCCGCGCTCCTGCCCGTCGCCGCGCTGCTCGGCGGCGGCCTCGTGGCCCCGCGCGGCGTGCCGGGGTGGCTGCTCGTCGCGTTCCTCGGTGTCGTGCCCACCGCGGCGGCGTACGGCGCGTACTTCAGCGGGCTGCGTCGGGTGCCGGCGACGACGGCGGCCCTGCTCGCGCTGCTCGAACCCCTGACCGCTGCCTGCGGGGCGGCCCTGCTGCTCGGTGAGCGCATCGGGCCGACCGGCGCGGCGGGCGGCGCGCTGCTCCTGTGGGCCGTGCTGCTCCTGCGTCCGCGCCGCTAGGGGGGCGATCCGGCGCCCGGCTCGCCTACGATGGAGCCGGGCTGTCCACACGCACCGGCGCGAGCACGTGCCGCCAGTGCGAGGTGAGCAGCTGCGAGACGTGGATCCGTCCGGCCGACCGGCCGCGGATACGCCAAACCCATGGGAGTCATGCGTGCCTGCGATCCTCGAGAAGGTCCTGCGCTTCGGCGAGGGCCGGATCGTCAAGAAGCTGTCCGGCATCGCCCACCAGGTCAACGCGCTCGAGGACAGCTTCACGTCCCTCACGGATGCGGAGCTGCGCGAGGAGACGGACCGGTTCAAGGCGCGAGTCGCTGACGGCGAGAGCCTGGACAGCCTCCTTCCGGAGGCGTTCGCCGCCGTCCGCGAGGCGGCGCGCCGCACCCTCGGCCAACGTCACTTCGACGTCCAGCTCATGGGTGCCGCCGCGCTGCACCTCGGCAACATCGCCGAGATGAAGACCGGTGAGGGCAAGACGCTCGTCGCGACGGCGCCGGCGTACCTCAACGCGCTGTCCGGCAAGGGTGTGCACGTCGTCACCGTCAACGACTACCTGGCGAGCTACCAGGCCGAGCTGATGGGGCGCATCTTCCGGTTCCTCGGCATGTCGAGCGGGGTCATCCTCTCGGGCCAGACCCCCGCGGAGCGCCGCCAGCAGTACGCGGCCGACATCACCTACGGCACCAACAACGAGTTCGGGTTCGACTACCTGCGCGACAACATGGCGTGGACCACCGACGAGCTCGTCCAGCGCGGCCACAACTTCGCGATCGTGGACGAGGTCGACTCGATCCTCATCGACGAGGCCCGCACCCCGCTGATCATCTCCGGCCCCGCGTCGGGCGACGCGAACCGCTGGTACGCCGAGTTCGCCAAGGTCGTGCGACGGCTCGAGGCCGAGCGCGACTACGAGGTCGACGAGAAGAAGCGCACCATCGGCGTGCTCGAGCCCGGCATCGAGCGCGTCGAGGACTACCTCGGCATCGAGAACCTCTACGAGTCGCTGAACACGCCGCTGATCGGGTTCCTCAACAACGCCATCAAGGCCAAGGAGCTCTTCAAGCGCGACAAGGACTACGTCGTCCTGTCCGGCGAGGTGCTCATCGTCGACGAGCACACGGGCCGCATGCTGCCCGGCCGCCGGTACAACGAGGGCATGCACCAGGCCATCGAGGCCAAGGAGGGCGTGGTCATCAAGGCCGAGAACCAGACGCTCGCCACGATCACGCTCCAGAACTACTTCCGGCTCTACGCGAAGCTGGCGGGGATGACCGGGACCGCCGACACCGAGGCGGCCGAGTTCTCCGGCACGTACAAGCTCGGCGTCGTGCCGATCCCGACCAACAAGCCGATGTGCCGCCTGGACCAGGGCGACCTCGTCTACAAGAACGAGTCCGGCAAGTTCGACGCCGTCGTCGCCGACATCGTCGCGCGGCACGCCGCCGGGCAGCCGGTGCTCGTCGGCACCACGAGCGTCGAGAAGAGCGAGCTGCTCTCGAGCAAGCTCAAGAAGCAGGGCGTCCCGCACGAGGTCCTCAACGCCAAGCAGCACGCCCGGGAAGCGCCGATCATCGCGCAGGCCGGTCGCAAGGGCGCCGTCACGGTCGCGACGAACATGGCCGGCCGCGGCACCGACATCATGCTCGGCGGCAACGCCGAGTTCATGGCCGTCGCGGACATGTCCAGTCGAGGGCTGGACCCCGCCGAGCAGACCGAGGAGTACGAGGCCGCCTGGCCCGACGCGCTGAAGAAGGCCATCGAGGCCGTCGCGGCCGAGCACGACGAGGTCGTCGAGCTCGGCGGGCTGTACGTGCTCGGCACCGAGCGGCACGAGTCGCGCCGCATCGACAACCAGCTGCGCGGCCGGTCCGGGCGCCAGGGCGACCCGGGCGAGTCCCGGTTCTACCTGTCGCTGCAGGACGACCTCATGCGGCTGTTCAATTCGCAGATGGCCGAGTCGCTCATGACCCGCGCCGGGTTCCCGGACGACCTTCCGCTCGAGTCGAAGATCGTCACGCGTGGCATCGCGAGCGCGCAGTCCCAGGTCGAGGCGCGCAACTTCGAGATCCGCAAGAACGTCTTGAAGTACGACGACGTCCTGTCCCGCCAGCGGTCCGTCATCTACGCCGAGCGCCGCCGCGTGCTCGAGGGTGAGGACATGCAGGATCAGATCCAGCACTTCGCCGCGGACGTCCTGACCGCGTACGTTGCGGGCGCGACCTCCGAGGGCACCCCGGAGAGCTGGGACCTCGAGGCGCTGTGGACCGCGCTCAAGGCCGTCTACCCGGTCTCGATCACCTCCGAGGAGGTCATCGAGCAGGCCGGTGGACCCACCCGCGTCTCGGCGGAGCTGCTGGCGACCGAGGTCATCAGCGACGCGCAGTTCGCCTACGCCGCCCGCGAGGAGCTGATCGGCTCCGAGAACATGCGTCAGCTCGAACGGCGCGTGGTGCTCAGCGTGCTCGACCGCAAGTGGCGCGAGCACCTCTACGAGATGGACTACCTCAAGGAGGGCATCGGCCTGCGGGCGATGGCCCAGCGCGACCCGCTCGTGGAGTACCAGCGCGAGGGCTTCCAGCTGTTCGGCGCCATGACCGATGCCATCAAGGAGGAGTCGGTCGCCTACCTGTTCAACCTCGAGGTCAAGGTCGCCGAGCCCGAGGCGGGCCCGGTCGTGACCGCCGCGTCGGCCGCTCAGGCTGCTGTCGGGTCCGGTGCCGCGGCCGCGAAACCGCGCACGGTGGACGCCGAGCCGGCCCCGGTGGCCGACGACGTCGTCGTGCCCGCCGCCCCGGCGTCCGACGAGGTCGCCGAGCCGGCCACGCGCCGTGAGGCGAAGGGCGCGCCCTCGGGCCGTCGGGCGGCCGGCACCATCGTCGCGAAGGGGCTGGACGGTCCCGATCGCAGTGCGCCGCTGCAGTACTCGGCGCCGACCGTCGACGGCGACGCGCAGCTCGCGCGCGGCACCACCGGCTCGCAG
Organism: Pengzhenrongella phosphoraccumulans; assembly: GCF_045689905.1. NCBI lineage: Bacteria > Bacillati > Actinomycetota > Actinomycetes > Micrococcales > Pengzhenrongella > Pengzhenrongella phosphoraccumulans. Next base: position 3,165,477 of record NZ_CP144210.1, read on the forward strand.
TCAGCGGTGCCCCCCGCGGGCGGCGCCGCTGCGGCCGACGTCAACCGCGAGGAGCGCCGCAAGGCCGAGCGGCAGGCGCGCAAGAAGCGCTGACCTCCAGGATCGACAGCGCTAACCGATCGACAGCGCTAACCGGTCGACAGCGCTCACCGATCGACAGCGCTACCCGATTCACAGCACTAACCGATCTCGAGGGCCGTCGCGCGCCACTGGCCGCGGTGGCCCTCGAGGCGTACTGCCACGGCGCGGACGCGCGGGCCGTCGTCGACCACGACCGTCGCCTCGGCCGCATTCTCGCCCAGCCGGCACAGCCGGATCCGACGGATCGCCGCATGGTGCGTGGGCTCAGCCCGGCCGAGCACCCGCTGCGTGACGGCGGAGCGGGCCACGAGCTGGTCGTAGATCTCCGGCGACACCCAGCGCGCGAGCTGGGCCATCGGGCGGGTCCCGCGCAGTGCCTCGACCGCGGCCTGGACCATCGCGCAGCACAGCTTCGTCGGGTCCGGGAGGCGGACCTGCTCGGGCGGGGCGATCTCGCCGACGCTCGCGATCGCCGGTCGGCGCTTGATCGCGTCGGAGCCGGCCACGGGGGCGGGGCGAGGATCGGACCCGGGGGCCGGGCAACCCGGGCCGGCCGCTCGACGAGCGGGGCCATCCGGGCCCGGGCAGGGGGGACGCCGGGCCCGGAGGTGTCCGGGGTGTCCTCCGGCTCCAGGGCGGCCGTGGCGGCGCTCACGATGCCGCTCCGGTTGCGTCGGCGACCCGGGGCGCCGGGGGGCTCAGCACCTGGCCGGGCCGGATGGTGTGGGGGTCGTCGCCGATCACGTCGCGGTTGGCGTCGTACCAGCGGGGCCACGCGGCCGCGATCTGCGCGTCGGTCGCGCCGACGACGAGGTGGTCCGCCGCGATCCGCCACAGGCTGTCGCCCGGGGCAACCGTGACCGGCCCGGATATCGGGGCTGATGCTGGCGGTGGCGCGGGGGAGCCGGAGCCGCAGCCGGAGCGGACGCTGATTCGGGGGCTGGAGCTGACGCGGTAGCAGACGCGGGAGCTGGAGCTGACGCGGTAGCAGACGCGGGAGCTGGCACTGATGCCGGAGCCGGAGCCGGGGCAGCAGCAGGAACGGGTGCTGGAGCCGGAACCGGCGTGGTGGCGCGCGCCGGGACCGCGACGACCTGCGTGGCGGCCCAGCCCAGGTCGGCGGGCGGCGCGGCCTGGTCGGCCACGGCGGGGACCACCGCGGCGACGAGGCCGACCCCGGCGCCGATCGACAGGGCCAGGGCCCGCCGCACGACCACCGGGGCGTGCCGGGCGACGAAGCGCTCCCCGGCAGCCCAGTGCCATCCGACCAGCCGGGCTGTGGCGCAGCCGACCGCCGCGACCAGCGCCAGCGCCAGCCACCCGGCCACGGCGAGACCCACGGCGAGCACGCCGAGCTCGACCACCTGATCGATGCTGCCGAGGCCGGCCCGGCCGTCCAGCGCGAGCGCGAGGAGTCGCATCCCCAGGGCTGCCGCGCTGGCCAGCGCGGCGGTGGCGGCCACGATCAGCGCGCCGACAGGTGCTGGTCGCGGTCGTGCTGTGCGCGGGACGGTCTGACTCATCGACTACCTCCAAAGAAAGTATTTGATGCCGTTTGATGCCGTTTGATGTTGTTCGGTGGGTCAGGTGTACCGGGTGCCACGGGAGTTGTCCAGAGCGGGACAGGCATTGGGGACGGCCGGCGGGGTCCGCGCCCTACGGTGGGGCGCATGCGGTGGGAGGCACTGTTCGCGGACATGGAGGCCCAGCTCGACGCGGCGCACGCAGCAGATCGCGCGGTCGAGGTGGCCGACCTGACGCGCGCCGAGAGGGCGAGCGTCGAGCTGGGTGATCGGTTGCGCGCGGCGCGGGGGAGCGGCGTGCGCCTGGCCGTCGCCGGGGGTCACACGGTCGACGGCGAGCTGCTGGAGGTCGCCGCGCAGTGGCTGCTGGTCGCCGAGGGTCACCGGCGCGTCCTCGTGCCGCTCGCCGCGCTCGTCGCCGTCCGAGGGCTACCCGAGCGCTCGATCCCCGCGCGCGAGGAGGTCGCCCGACGGCTGGGCCTCGGGTACGCCCTGCGGGCGATCGCTCGAGACCGGGTCGCGGTGCGGATCCTGACGGACGGGAGCGAGCTCTACGGGCGGATCGAACGCGTCGGCGCCGATCACCTGGACCTGTCGGCCAGTGTCGATCTCCGGTCCGACGGGCCCGGTGGTGCGCAGACGTGGGCGGTGCCGTTCACGGCACTGCGCCTGGTGCGCTCGGACTAGTCCGTCGGGGCGTCCGCGTCGATCCGCGCCCTGGTCTGCGCGTACATGCGCTCGATGTAGGCCTCGAGCTCGGTCGCCTCGACCCGCCACTGCGCGCGACCGCCGATCTGGATGGCGGGGAGCTCGCCGGATCGCACGAGCGCGTACGCCTGGGCGGCGGAGATGTTGAGCACCTCCGTCACGTCGGCGAGCGTGAGGAACCGGGAGGACATGTGCGCAGTCTGGCACGCCCGAGGTTGCTCGGACGGTTGTCCACAACTCGCCTGCGCGTGCGACCGGAATCACCCATGATGGGCGGTTCGAGTAGGTAGGCGGTCGAGCAGGGGGCGCGGTTGATGGTCACGTCGGTGCGGGAGCCGGTCAGTCCGGTCGCGGTGCGGCTCCGTCGACCGAGCTGGCGCGACCCGCGGCTGCTGGCTGGCCTCGTCATGGTGGCGGGGGCTGTCGCGCTCGGTTCCTGGGCGGTCTCGGCGGCGCAGGCGTACACCCCGGTCTACGTCGCCCGGGGAACCCTGGTCCCCGGCGAGAGCGTCGGCGCCGGCGATCTCGTCGTCGGGCAGGTGCGGCTGTCGCCCGCCGAAGCCGGCCACTACCTCGCCGTGACCGCCGCCGGACCACCCGAGCTCGTGGTGCTGCGGACGGTGTTCGCGGGCGAGCTCGTACCGGCGTCCGCCGTCGGGTCACAGGCCTCGCTCGACGTCCGGCCGGTGCCGGTCCAGGTCACCGACACGCTGTCCGACGGCGTGGTCGCGGGGGCCCGCGTCGACCTGTGGGTGACGGCCGCGACCGAGGGGGATGTGGGGCCGCCCTCGCTGCTCGCCGAAGGGCTCGAGGTCGCGGAGGTCTCGCGGCCGTCCGGCGCGTTCGCCGTCGGGGCCCGGACCACGGTGCACGTGCTCGTGCCGACCGGGTCGCTGCCCGCCGTCCTGGGGGCGCTCGCGGCCCCAGGCGCCGTGCAGCTCGTTCTCGTGCCCGGCACGGGCGGCTGAGGATGCCCGGGTCCGTCGAGGTGCTCTGCGCGGTGCGCGGGGCGGTGGAGGCCGCCGTCGCGACCGCGCTCGACGGCGCCGCGCACCGGATCACGGTGCTGCGGCGGTGTGCCGACTGCGCCGAGCTGCTGGCCGCCGCTGCGGCCGGGCTCGGCCGGCTCGCGGTGGTGTCGATCGACCTGCCCCACCTCGACCGGGAGGCGGTCGCCCAGCTCCACGCCGGGCGGGTCCGCGTGCTCGCGCTCGCGCCGCCGGGTCAGGCCGCTCGTGCCCTCGCGCTGGGCATCGACGCTGTGGTGGCCGACGACGTCGACGCGTCCGGCCTGGTCGCGGCGGTGCTCGCCCTCGCCGCGGCCGCCGCTGAGGACCTCGCCGACCGTGCGCCGGGCGCGGCCGGGCCGACGGCGGTCCAGATCGCGGGCGCGCCCGATCCCGGCGACCCCGGTCCGGCACCTCGGGGCCGGGTCGTGGCGGTGTGGGGGCCGACCGGGGCCCCCGGGCGCTCGACGATCGCGCTCAACCTCGCGGCCGAGCTGGCCGTTGCCGGCGCGCTCGTCATCGATGCGGACACCTACGGCGGCACGATCGCCTCGCTCGTGGGGATGCTCGACGAGGCGCCCGGCCTCGCCGCCGCCGCGCGCGCCGCCGGGCAGGGGGGCCTCGACCTGGCGGGGCTCGCCCGGCTGACGCCCGTGCTCTCGCCCGGGCTGCGCGTCCTGACGGGGATCTCGCGCGCGAACCGCTGGCCCGAGCTGCCCGCGTCGGCGCTCGAGGTGGTCTGGGAGGTGGCCCGCACCCTGGCGGCCTGGACCGTCATCGACTGCGGGTTCTGCCTCGAGCAGGACGAGGCCCTGAGCTACGACACGCGCGCACCGCGCCGGAACGCCGCGACGCTCTCGGCGCTCGAGGCGGCCGACGTCGTCCTGGTCGTCGGCTCGGGCGACCCCGTCGGGATCCAGCGCCTGGTCCGCGGGATCGCCGACCTCGCGGCGTTGCCGGTGCCGATCACGGCGGCGCGCACGGTCGTGGTCAACCGCGTGCGGGCGTCCGCTGCCGGGCCGCGTCCCGGTGCCGCGATCCAGGCGTCGCTGGGTCGGTACGCGGGTGTGGAGGAGGCCGTCCTGGTGCCCGACGACCGCTCGTCGGTCGACGGGGCAGTGCTGCGCGGGGCGACCCTCCTGGAGGTGGCGCCGGGGTCGCCTGCCCGCCGGGCGATCGCCGCGCTCGCGACGACGCTCACCCGCCCGGCCGTGCCCGCGCGTGCGCCCGGTGGCATGCGACGCCCGGGGCGGTTCGTGCGCACCGGTTGAGCGGGCAGACTGGGGCCGTGCGCATCTACCTGCCGGCTACCCTGCTCGACCTCGCCCCGACCCCCACGGGAGGGCGCCTCGCGCTCGGTCCGCTGCGCGCCCACGCGGTGACGCCCGCGCTGCGCGCGCTGTTCCCCGACGACGAGGACGAGGGTCTCGAGTACGCGGCCCAGCTCGCGGCGGCCGACGACTCGCTCGACCTGCTGGGGCGTACACCGCAGGCCCCGCGCCTGCGGTTGGTGCTGGCGGCCGACGTCGCCGACTCCGAGGTCTCGATCGTCGCGGACGACGACGCCGTGCCGAGCGCGGTCGACGTCGCAGGCGGTGTGCCGTGGGACGCGATCGTGTGCGCTCACGTCGACGAGCCGGCCGCCGAGCCGCAGGTCGTGGCCGCGCTCGCCGGCGAGGACGACGCCCTCGAGCACCTGGACGAGCGCGACCTGCTCTGGTACGACGCGAGCGAGTTCAGCGCGATCCCGCGCTAGATGTCCAGCGCGATCCCGCGCTAAGTGTTCAGCGCGATCCCGCGCTAGGTCCTAGTCGTCGAGCAGCGGGTCCAGCACCTGCAGCGCGGCCTCGTGCAGCAGACCGTTGCTCACGAGCGCCGAGCCGCCGAACGGTCCGGGCACGCCCTTGATCGAGGTGAACCGCCCGCCGGCCTCGGTCACGATCGGCACGAGCGCGGCCATGTCGTGCAGCGCCAGATCGGGCTCGCACGAGAGGTCGACCGCGCCCTCGGCGACGAGCACGTGCGACCAGAAGTCGCCGTAGGCCCGCGTGCGCCAGACCTTGCGGGTCAGGTCGAGGAAGTTGTCCAGCCGACCCTGGGCCTCCCAGCCCGTGAGGCTCGAGTACGACAAGGACGCGTCGGCGAGGTCCGTGACCCCGGAGACCTGCAACCGCGTGGCCGCCGCCAGCGACCGGCCCGTCCACGCGCCCGATCCGTTCGCAGCCCACCAGCGCCGACCGAGCGCCGGCGCGCTGACCAGGCCGAGCACCGGCTGCCCGGCGTCGACCAGCGCGATCAGGGTCGCCCAGACCGGCACGCCACGGATGAAGTTCTTGGTCCCGTCGATCGGGTCGATCACCCACTGCCGCGGTCCGTGCCCGGTGTCCGCGAACTCCTCGCCGTGGATCGCGTCGCGGGGCCGGGCGCGGGCGAGCTGCGCGCGGATGACCTCTTCGGCCGTCCGGTCGGCGTCGGACACGGGGGTGAGGTCGGGCTTGGTCTCGACCCGCAGGTCCAGGGCCTTGAAGCGGGACATCGTCACGGAGTCGACCTGGTCGGCGATCACGTGGGCGAGGCGCAGGTCATCGTCGTAACCCGATCGGATGGTCATGGCCCCACGGTAGCCGCGCGGCGCCCGGGCACCGCGCTGCCTCGCCGGGCCCCGGTCAGCGCAGGTCGCGCTCGGGGGTGTTCTCGGCGCCGATGGTGCCGGCCCGGCTCACGAGCAGGCGACGGAACGACTCCAGCCGGGCCGCCCGGGCGGCCATGGTCTCGGGGTCGGGCGAGCTCGCCACCCATTCGTCGAGCAGGCAGTCGGGGGCGTCGTCGGCGTGCGTGCACCCGCGCGGGCACTCCTGGGCGACCTCGGCGAGGTCGCCGAACGGGGCCAGCAGGTTCTCGAGCTTGACGTGCGCGAGCCCGAAGGAGCGGACCCCGGGGGTGTCGATGACCCAGCCGGCGCGCGCCGGTGGCTGGTCGACGCCGTCCGCGCCGTCCCCGCCATCCTCGGTCGCGGGCATCCGCAGCGCGATCGCCGAGCTGGACGTGTGCCGCCCGCGACCGGTGACGTCGTTGACCACGCCGACGGCCCGGAAGGCGTCGGGAACCAGCGCGTTGACGAGCGTGGACTTGCCGACCCCGGAGTGCCCGACGAGCACCGACGTGCGTCCGGCCAGCGCGCGGCGCACGTCGTCGAGCGCCTCGAGCTCGCCCTGCGGGCCCCGGCGCGTGACCACCACCGCGACGCCGATCGGCGCGTACATGGCGATCAGGTCGTGCGGGTCGGCCAGGTCTGCCTTGGTCAGGCACAGCAGGACGTCCATCCCGGCGTCGTAGCCGGCCACGACGCACCGGTCGATCATCCGGGTGCGCGGCTCGGGGTCGGCCAGCGCGGTGACGATGACGAGCTGGTCGGCGTTCGCGACGATGATGCGCTCGATCGCATCCGTGTCGTCCGCGGAGCGGCGCAGCACCGTGGTGCGCGCCTCGATCCGCACGATCCTGGACAGGCTGCCGTCGTCGCCGGAGGAGTCGCCGACGACGTCGACCCGGTCGCCCGGCACGACGCGTTCCCGGCCGAGCTCGCGGGCCTTCATCGCGATCGCCCGGTGCTCGTCGGGCCCGCCCTCGTCCACGAGCAGGGTGTAGCGCCCGCGGTCGACGCCGGTCACCATCGCCGTGATCGCGTCGGCATGCTCGGGGCGCTGCTTGGTCCGCGGTCGCGTCCCGCGCCGGTTCGGCCGGACGCGGATGTCCGACTCGTCGAGGCGCTGCCGGCCCGCGCTCATCGGGTGAGCATCCGGCGCCACATGCCCGGGAAGTCGGGCAGCGTCTTGGTGGTCGTGGCGATGTTCTCGACGAGCACGCCCGGCACCCGCAACCCGATCAGCGCGCCCGCGGTCGCCATCCGATGGTCGTGGTACGTCCGCAGGGTCCCCGCCCGCAGCGGTCGGGGCGTGATCACGAGCCCGTCGGCGGTCTGCTCGGCCTGACCTCCGAGGCGGGTGATCTCGGTCGCCAGGGCCGCGAGCCGGTCCGTCTCGTGCCCCCGCAGGTGCGCGATGCCGCGCAGCCGGGTGGGGGAGTCGGCGAGCGCGGCGAGGGCGGCGATGGTCGGGGCCAGCTCGCCGGCCTCGTGCAGATCGAGGTCGAGCCCGTGCACGACGCCAGTTCCGGTCACCTCGAGCACGTCGCCGTCGAGCCGGGCGGACCCCCCCATCCGCTCCAGGATCGCGGGGAGCAGCGCGCCGGGCTGGGTGGTCGTCGTCGGCCAGCCCGGGACCCGGACCGAGCCGCCGGCGATGAGCGCGGCCGCGAGGAACGGGCCGGCGTTGGACAGGTCGGGCTCCACGCGCACGTCGCGCGCGGCGATCGGTCCAGGGGACACGCGCCAGATCGCGGGCCGCGAGTCGTCGACCGCGACCCCCGCCTCGCGCAGCAGCTGCACGGTCATGTCGATGTGAGGCAGGCTCGGCAGCGTCGCGCCGGTGTGCCGCACCGTGAGCCCCTGCTCGAACCGGGCAGCGGCCAGCAGGAGGCCCGAGACGAACTGGCTCGAGCCGGAGGCGTCGACGTCGACCGAGCCACCGCGGACCGTGCCACGCCCGGTGATGGTGAAGGGCAGGAACCCGGGCGCTCCGTGCTCGGTGATCGAGATGCCGAGGGTGCGCAAGGCGGTGAGGACAGGTCCCATCGGCCGGACCCGCGCGCCGGCGTCGCCGTCGAACCGGACCGGACCGTCAGCGAGCGCGGCGACCGCGGGCAGGAAGCGCATCACGGTGCCGGCCAGGCCGCAGTCGACGGTGGCCGGTCCGCGCAGGCGTGCGGGGGTGATGAGCCAGTCCCGGTCGGCGTCGGCCGCGTCGGCGATCCCGGTGCCGAGGGTCGCCAGGGCGGCGGCCATGAGCTCGGTGTCTCGTGAGCGCAACGCCCCGCGCAGGCGGCCGGGGCCGTCGGCGATCGCCGCGAGGACGAGGTAGCGGTTGGTCAGGGACTTCGAACCGGGCACGTCGACGCTCGCGTCGAGCGGGCCGGTCGATTCCGGTGCCGCCCACCCGGCGGCGAGCTCCCGGGCAGCAGGCGTCGTCATAGCGCCCAGGTTACCGGGGCGTGGCGACAGCCTTGGCGTGCTCCGCGGCGCTGGCGGCGACGGCGTTGGCGTGCGCGGCGGCCTGCTCGCGTGCGTTGTTGACCCGCCACGAGACGCCGGGGCGACCCTCGTAGTCCGCACCCGCGAGCAGCGCGGCCCCGGTGAACGCGAGATTGCGCACGAACCGGGCGCGGCGCTCCTGCCGGACCTCGGGCGGCACCTTGCCGCCCTTGCGGGCGGGCAGGCTCGCCGCCGCGAGCGGCAGCGTGAGGGCCGCGAGCAGGAGCGCGGCGGTCCGTGGTGCGCGCCCGACGGCGAGCGCGATGCCGGCCGCGGCCGTGGCGGCGCCGTGGGCCACCACCACGGACCGCAGCTGTGCGTCGCTGACCTTGCGTTCTGTGCCGAGCTGCGCCAGCAGCGCATCGACAGCGGGCCGGGCAAACGCCACGTGCACGGCGGGACCCCGCACGGCGTCGACGCCTTGGGTCACGAACCAGGTGGCCAGCAGCGGGCGGGCGATCCGGCGGAGCAGCATCACGTGAACTTCCCTCGGTTGTGTGCGGTGACGGGTGGTGACGTGCGTGGGCTAGAGGGCGCCGCCGGCGGCGGACGGGGCGTCGAGCGATTCGCCGGCGTCCCCGACCTGCTCGCGGGCGACGTAGTTCTCCAGGTCGAACAGGTTGGTCCCGGCCCGCTGGGCGACGGTCAGCAGCGTGGTCGCCGAGGCGACCTCTTCGACCTGCTCCTTGAGGAACCAGAGCATGAACTGCTCACCGAGCGGGTCGGACTCGTTGCGGGCCGCCTGGAAGATCGCCTCGATCTGCGCGGTGACCTGCTTCTCCTGCGCCAGCGCGAGCGCGATGGGCTCCACCACGTCGGCGAAGTCGTTGCGCACGGCGTCGATGCCGGGGATCGCGACCGGGAGGTCCCGGTCGAGCATGTACTGGACGATCATCATCGCGTGGTTGCGTTCCTCGACCGCCTGACGGTAGTAGTGCCGCGCCAGCTGGGGCAGGTCCGAGCGGTCGAACCAGACAGCGATCGCGATGTACTGCTGGTGCGCGCCGAGCTCGTTCCCGACCTGCTCGCGCAGGAGGGTGATGAAGGTGGAGTCAGTCATACCGGCACGCTAGCCCCAAGTTCGCGCCGGGGCACGCGACCCGGCCTGGTGCGGCGCGCAGGGAATGGGAGTCCGCACCGTGAGGTTGACACCGACATGAGCTGCGTCCTCGCCTCACGGCCACCATCTGCGCCAGCCGGGTTCTCCATCGGTCCGTCGCACGCGTCGAGTCCCGCCTCGTCGAACCCCGTCTCGCTGTCCCCCGGACAGGTGCCGTGGGGCGCTCCGGGCGCGCCCACGGGTCTAGGCTCGGTACCGATGACCGAGGACACGAACCGGGCCCCCGAGGCCGAGGACTCCGCTGCGCGCATCGAACGCTTCGAGACGGAGGCGCTGGTCTACCTGGACCAGCTCTACGCCGCTGCGCTCCGCATGACGCGCAACCCCGCCGATGCCGAAGACCTGGTGCAGGAGACGTTCACGAAGGCCTTTGCCGCCTTCCACCAGTACCGGCCCGGCACGAACCTCAAGGCCTGGCTGTACCGGATCCTGACCAACACGTTCATCAACACCTACCGCAAGAAGCAGCGCGAGCCGCTGCGGTCGGCTGCCGAGGAGATCGAGGACTGGCAGATCGCGCGGGCGGCGTCGCACACGTCGTCCGGGCTCCGCTCCGCGGAGGCGGAGGCGCTGGACCACCTGCCGGACTCCGACGTCAAGGACGCGCTCCAGCAGATCCCCGCCGACTTCCGGATCGCGGTCTACCTGGCCGACGTCGAGGGGTTCGCCTACAAGGAGATCGCCGAGATCATGGGCACGCCGATCGGGACGGTGATGTCCCGGCTGCACCGAGGTCGCCACCAGTTGCGCGAGCTGCTCAGCGACTACGCGCGCGGACGCGGGCTGGTCGGCGCCGGCGAGAAGGAGGTCGGGTCGTGAGCCCAGACGAGTCTCCACTGCACGAGAGTGTCGGCGCTGTCGAGTGCCGGGAAGCCCTCGAGCGGCTGTCGGAGTTCTTGGACTCCGAGCTGGCCGAGACCGACGGCGATCGGATCCGGGAGCACCTGGCCGACTGCGAGCCGTGCCTGTCGGAGTACGACCTCGAGGACCACATCAAGAAGCTCGTCCGGCGCTCGTGCAGCGAGTCGGCCCCACCCGAGCTGCATGTGCGGATCCGCTCGCGACTGACCGTGCTGCGCGGCCAGATGCCGGGTGTCGACCTCGGCTGACCGCCGTCGGGGCACCACCTGCGGTGCGGAGGTGCGTCAAGATGCGTCGAGCCCGGTGCGAATTGCACCGGGCTCGTGGCATGTAGTACCTCGGATCAGGCGTTGGGCCGGTTTCCGTGGTTTGCGCTGCTCTTCTTGCGGGACCGCTTCTTGCGGGAACTCTTGCTCATGGTGTCTCCTCTACCGCTCGCCGTGGCCCCGGCGGGGTCGGCGGTGATTCCGGGTCGCACCAGGATCCCACACCTGCGCGCCGGTCCCGGACGAACGCCACTGTCAGGACGGGTTCTTGGGCCCTAGGGGTTCAAGTCAGGTCGGTTCCGCGCCGATGGAACCTGGGTGAGTGACAAGCTGCTATCGGTCATCCCGTTCCTGCACGCCCTGGCCAGCACGGGCGGTTCCGACCTGCACGTCAAGGTCGGCTCGGCGCCGCGCCTGCGGGTCGACGGCCGGCTGCGCAAGCTCCAGGTGCGTGATCTGCGCCCCGACGACACGGCGCACATGGTCGGCGAGGTGCTCCCGGCCGAGCTCGTCGAGTCCTTCAGGGCGACCCACGAGGCGGACTTCGCCTATTCGGTGCCCGGTGTGGGGCGGTTCCGGGTGAACGCCTACCAGGCGCGCGGGACCTGCGGCATCGTGTTCCGGCGGGTGGCAGCGGGCGCGCTGAGCCTGGTGGAGCTGGGGATCCCCGAGGTGGTGGGTGAGCTCGCGCTCGAGCCGCGTGGTCTGGTGCTCGTGACGGGCCCGACCGGCTCGGGCAAGACCACCACGCTGGCCTCGATGGTCGACCTCATCAACGCGAGCCGCGAGGTCAACATCGTCACGATCGAGGACCCGATCGAGTTCCTGCACCATGACAAGAAGGCGATGGTCTCGCAGCGTGAGGTCGGTCAGGACACGGCCGACTTCATGACCGCGTTGCGCGCCGCGATGCGCCAGGACCCCGATGTGATCCTTGTCGGTGAGATGCGCGACACCGAGACCGTGCGGGCGGCCATCGCCGCCGCGGAGACCGGTCACCTCGTCATGTCCACCCTGCACACGATGGATGCGTCCGAGTCGATCAACCGCATCGTCGACTTCTTCCCGCCGCACGAGCAGAAGCAGATCCGGATCGCGCTCGCGCAGGCGCTGCGCGGGATCGTCTCGCAGCGCTTGGTGCGCCGCGCGGACGGCGGCGGTCGCCTCGCGGCGGTCGAGGTGATGGTCAACACCGGGCGCACGGCCGAGGCGATCCTCGACCCGCTGGACGCGCCGCCCATGGTCGACCTCATCCGCGACGGCGGCTACTACAAGATGCAGACCTTCGACCAGCACCTCCTGGAGCTCATCCGCTCCGGTCTCGTCACCTACGACGACGCGTGCGCGGTCGCGTCCAACCCCCAGGACCTCACGGTCGAGCTGCGCGCAGCCGGCCTCATCGGCTAGGTCGCCCGCCGGGTTCTCCCGCCGGGTTCTCCCGCCGGGGTTGTCCTCGGGCTCCAACGCGATATAACGTGTCTCCCAACGCGATATATCTCGAGAATGGAGCCGCGTGATGAGCATCGACACCTGGGTCGTGACCGGCCCGCAGATCATCGAGGTCGACCAGCTGGACGCGCTGCGAGTCGGTCTCGTCCGCGGGCGGGTCGACGTCGTCGGCCACGACGAGCCGGGCGCACGGATCGAGGTGCACTCGGTGGCCGGCCGGCCGCTCGAGGTCAGCCTCACCGGTGGCGAGCTCCGGGTCGGGTACGCCTTCACGCTCCGAGGCTGGGACAGCTTCCTCGACGACGTGCGCAACCTGCGGGACAAGGACACCGCCGACGTCCACATCGCCGTGCCGAGGCACGTGGCGGTGCGGCTCGGCACGGTGGGGGCCGAGGGGCTCCTCGCAGGTGTCCTCGACGGTGCGTCGGTCTCGACGGTCTCCGGCTCGGTGGTCACCGACGGCACGCGCGGACCGCTGGTGGCCAGCACCGTGTCCGGAGAGATCGCCGTCCGCGACCATGGCGGAGACCTCCGGCTGAACTCGGTCTCCGGCGAGCTGACCGCCTCGGGCGCGCTCGCGCGGGTCGTGGCGACCACCGTCTCCGGCCCGATCACGTTGGACATCTCCTCGCAGTCCGCCTCGATCACCGCCTCGAGCGTCGCGGGGGATGTCACCATCCGGCTGCCCGCCGGCCGCGGGGTCGACGTCTCGGCGCGCAGCGTGACCGGGCGCGTCGTCGTCGACGGGCACGAGCACAAGGGGTCCACTCCCGGGCAGGCGTTCGTCAAGCTCGACACCCACGACGGCACCTGCGCGATCACGGCGAACACGGTCTCGGGGCACCTGACCGTGCTGCGCGGACCGGTCAGCTGATGGCTCCCGTCTTCGCCTACGGTCAGCTCCGGCTGTACCTCCTGTCGCTGCTCGAGTCCGGGCCCAAGCACGGCTACGAGCTCATCACGGCGCTCTCCGACCGTTTCGGCGGCACCTACCGACCCAGCCCGGGCACGGTGTACCCGCGTCTCGCCCGGCTCGAGGAGGAGGGGCTGGTCGAGCGCGCCGAGGACGGGCGCAAGGGCACCTACACGCTCACCGAGGCCGGCCGGCGCGAGCTCGCCGACCGCAGGGCCGACCTCGCCGCGCTGGAGGAGGACCTCGCGGAGACCGTCCGCGGGCTCGCCGAGCAGGTGCGTGCCGACGTCCGCGGATCGATGTCGGGGCTGCGCGCGGACCTCGCGGCAGCGGCCCAGGACGCCCGGGCCCGCGCGGTCCCGGCGGCCGAGCCCGCGGGGGATGCGCGGACGACGTCGCACGTGCGCAGGATCGACGCGGAGGCGCTGGTCCTGCGGTTCCGCGACGAGGTTCGCGCCGACCTGCGGCTGGCCGACGCGCGTGGTCGGCTCGACGAGCTCACCGTCGACACCCTGCGCACGGTGCTCGACAGCGCGCTCACGGCCGTGCGGGCGACGCTGCGCTAGCTGACGGCCGGGAACAGCGCACCGGCGAGGAGCGGCCCGAGCGACTCGCTGTAGGCGTTCGTCATGTGCACGTTGTCCCGACGCACCGGCGTGGTGCCGATGACCGGTGGGCAGTACCCCTTCGGCGTGCAGAACCACAGGCTCGTGTCCACGAACTGGGCGCCGTGGCTCGTGGCCTCCTTCGCCGCGTGGCTGGAGAAAGATCGCCAGACGTCCGTGACCTCGGATGCGCACCGATCCGGCGTGCTGATCCGGTTGGCGCACGACGCGAGCGCGACGCCCTCCGGCGGCGGCGAGAGGATCACGACGTGCGGCAGGCCCTGAACCGCATCGAGCGTCCGGCCCACGCCGACACTCCAGGTGTCGATGACCTCGGTCGAGCCCGTGGCGCTCGGGAGCGAGCCTTTCAGTGCCGAGGCGAGCACGAGCACCTCGGGCTTCTCGGCGGTGATGTCGCCCAGGGCGCGGTCGAGGAAGTCGGCGCACCCCTGGTACACGGAGCCGTCGGTGTCGAACTGGGGGACCGACGGGTATGAGCAGCCGACCTTGGCGTAGATCGACAGGTTCCAGTCAGGCCGTGCGGACAGAGCCGCCACGAGACCGGGTACCCAGCTCTTGGCCAGCGAGTCGCCGAGGATGGCCACGGTGTGGGTGGCGCCCTGCGCACCGAGCACGCAGTGGTGGGTGATCTCCGAGCGGGTGTTCCAGCAGTTCGCCGGCAGCGCGTCGGTGTCGGCGCCGGTGATCGAGTCCACCGCCGGGGTGAGGCCCTCCCACGTGTTGCGGGCCACGGCCTCTTTGATCTGGGCTTGGATCGCGTCGACCCCCGCTGGCGACGTCGCGGTCGCCGTCGTCGTCGCGGCGACGGTCCCGGTGGCGGACGCGACCTGGCTGCCGGTCGACATCGCCATCCCGGTCACGGCGACGACGACGACGAGGCCTGCCCCGATCGCGGCCCCCGCCCGGAGCGCCTGCGATCGCCGCACGGGCGGGCGCGACCGGTTCGCGTCGCGGGGCTCCAACCACGCTGAGGCACGGACCGGCTTCTCGACGAAGTGGTACGAGACGACCGACAGGACCAGGGTGCAGACCCCGGCGACGAGGGCGAACGTCAGGCTCGTGGTCGCCATCAACGAGCCCAGCACCACGATGACCGGCCAGTGCCACAGGTAGAGCGAGTAGGAGATGTCTCCGACGTAGCTCACCGGCGCGAGCGAGCGCGGGAAGTCGCGCGCCTCGTCAGGGACCCCGGTTCCCGCCGCGATCACGACCGCCGTCCCGATCGCGGGCAGAAGCGCCCAGGGGCCCGGGAAGTGCGAGGTCGAGTGGACGGCGAACACGGAGGCGGCGATGAGGGCGAAGCCGGCGATGCCGAGGGCGGGCCGGAGCGCTCCGGGCAGTCGCGCGAGCCGCGGCGCGGCGACGGCGATCGCCCCGCCCAGGGCGAACTCGAACGCGCGCGCAGGCGTGGAGTAGTACGCCGCGGTCGGCGAGGAGACCGAGTAGTACAGGGCCCACGCGAACGAGAGGGCCCCGGCAGCCAGGACGATGGTGAGGACGACCTCGGCAGGCCCGCGCCTGCGTCGCCGTGCCAGGAGGACGGCCGCGGCGATGAGCAACGGCCACACGATGTAGAACTGCTCCTCGACCGACAGGGACCAGTAGTGCTTGAAGATCGACTGGGACCCGTCCTGGAAGTAGTCGGCGCCGGTGGCCGCGAAGTGCGCGTTGGCGAGGAACACGGCGGACCAGAGCCCGTCGGTGAGCGACTGCCAGGCCTTGGCCGGCCAGTAGACCAGGAACGACGCGATGCACGAGATCACGATCACCAATGCCGCGGCGGGCAGGATCCGTCGCGCCCGGCGCGCGTAGAAGCGTCGATACGACACGCGCCCGGTTCGGTTCACCTCCCGCAGGAGCAGGCCGGTGATGAGGAAGCCCGAGATCACGAAGAACACGTCCACGCCGACGAACCCGCCGGTCGGGCTGCCCGGCAACCGCTGGAGCAGCAGCATGTGGTCAGCGATGACGAGGATGACGGCGACCGCGCGCAGCGCCTGGATGTCGGCGCGCGCGGGACGCTTCGCAGTGGCTCGTGCGGCGTCGTGCGGACTTGTCGCGATGGTCATGGGGCCCCTTGCGCACTGATCCCAGCGTGATCTGGGTGCAGTTTGCCCTATCTGACCGGATTTGACCCGGTGAGATGGGCTGCTTCGTTCGAGGGACCCGAGTCGGCGTGGCCTGGGTAGCCGACCTCAGGCGGGGTCCTCCGGCAGGCCGAGCCACAGGTTCCAACCGGTGTGCAGCACGAGCCACGCCATCATCCCGTAGCCCGCCTGCCCAGGAAGCAGACCGTCACCGGCGGCGAGGTCGCCCAGCCACTGGTCGTGCGTCGCGAGCGGCGTGTACATGTCGACGTAGGGCACACGGCGGCGGGCCGCGACGTCGCCGTACGCCGCGGACAGCTCGGCGATCTGGTCGCCGTCGTCCGCGTAGCCGGGCGGGGGGCCGACGACGAACGTCGGCACGCGCTGCGCTTCGGCGACATCCAGGATGTTGGCGAGGTTGAGCCGGCTCCGGGCGAGGGACAGCCCGGCGGCGAGGTCGGCGCGGCCGAGGGCCACGATCAGGCGGTTGTCGGCCTCGGGGGAGAACCGCCGCGCGGTCTCCTCTTCCCAGCGCGCGGCGAGCGCGGTGGTCGACTCGCCGGGCACCGCCAGCGTCAGGACCATGGCGGCCGGCTCGGCGTGCGTCCGGGCGGCGACCCGCCCGACCCAGCCGATCCCCTTCGGGTCACCGGCTCCGGCAGCCAGCTCGTCCCCGATCACCGCAAGCCGCAGCTCGCCCACGCCTCTCACCCCAGTCCGTCTCGTGCCGATGGCACCCGCCGGCGGGTGCCCGTCCCAGTCTCCCGCGCGTGCGTCGTGAGACGGAACAGGCGCGCGGGCGACCAGGTGGGCATCGAACGGGGCCGGGCCCGATCAGGCGGCCCGGCCCCGGTGCGATCAGCGCGCGAACGCGGCCCGGATCAGCTCGGCCTGCTCGGCCTGGTGCTTCTTCGCGGAACCGGTTGCGGGTGAGGCCGACGGCGCGCGCGCCACGACGCCGAGCCGGCGGTCGAGGAGCGGCTGCGCGTTCATCGTCATGTGCGTCCAGGCGCCCTGGTTGCTCGGCTCCTCCTGGACCCAGAGCAGGTCGGCGTCGGCGAACGGTGCGATCGCGTCGCGCAGCGCCTCGCCGGCCAGCGGGTAGAGCTGCTCGAGCCGCACGATCGCCGTGCTGGTGTCGCCCGACTCCGTCCGGTGCGCGAGCAGGTCCCAGTAGACCTTGCCGGAGCAGAGCAGGACGCGGTCGACCTTCGAGTCGCGCAGGCCGGCCACGGCGACGTCGTCGCCGATCACCTCGCGGAACGTCCCGGTCGTGAAGTCGTCGACCGCGGAGGATGCCGCCTTGAGGCGCAGCATCGACTTGGGGGTCAGGACCACGAGCGGTCGGCGCGGCCGGGCGTACGCCTGGCGCCGCAGGAGATGGAAGTAGGACGCGGGGGTCGACGGCGCCGCGACCGTCATGTTGTTCTCTGCGCACAGCTGGAGGAACCGCTCCGGCCGCGCGGACGAGTGGTCCGGCCCCTGCCCCTCGAAACCGTGCGGCAACAGCAGCACGACCGAGCTGCGCTGGGCCCACTTCTGCTCGGCCGAGGTGATGAACTCGTCGATGATCGTCTGCGCCCCGCCGACGAAGTCGCCGAACTGGGCCTCCCACAGCACGAGCGCATCGGGGCGCTCGACCGAGTAGCCGTACTCGAAGCCGAGCGCGGCGTACTCGCTCAGCGAGGAGTCGTAGACCCAGAACTTGGCCTGGTCGCCGGACAGGTAGAGCAGCGGGGTCCACTCCGCACCCGTCTTGCGGTCGTGCATGACGGCGTGGCGCTGGACGAACGTCCCGCGCCGCGAGTCCTGACCCGCCAACCGCACGGGGGTTCCCTCGATCAGCAGCGAGCCGAACGCGAGGATCTCCGCGTAGCCCCAGTCGATGCTGCCCTCGCGGGACATGAGCTCCCGCTTGGCCAGCAGCTGGGCGAGCTTGGGGTGCACCGTGAAGCCCTCGGGCGGGACGGTGTGCGCCTCGCCGATCCGGGCGAGCACCGACGGCTCGACCGCTGTCTTCCAGCCGATCATCGCGCCGGCGTCTTCGAGCTGCGCGCCCGGGCGCTCGAGCCCGGCGACGGGCTCGGTCGACGGCGGGGCCGTGTAACCGCCCTCGCGGGTCTCGGTGAAGACCCGCTCGAGCTGGGCCTGGTAGTCCTTGAGGACGTGCTCGGCCTCGCCGAGCGTGATGTCGCCGCGCGCCACGAGCGACTCGGTGTAGAGCTTGCGCACCGAGCGCTTCGCCTCGATCAGGTTGTACATGAGTGGCTGCGTCATCGACGGGTCGTCGCCCTCGTTGTGGCCCCGGCGGCGGTAGCAGATCATGTCGATGATCGCGTCGCGGTCGAACTGCTCGCGGAACGCGAACGCGAGCTCGGCCACCTGCACGCACGCCTCGGGGTCGTCCCCGTTGACGTGGAAGATGGGCACCTGCAGGCCCTTGGCGACGTCCGTCGCGTAGAGCGTCGAGCGCGAGGAGCTCGAGCCGGTCGTGAAACCGACCTGGTTGTTGATGATGACGTGGATCGAGCCGCCGGTGCGGTACCCGCGCAGCTGGGAGAGGTTGAGCGTCTCGACGACGACGCCCTGGCCGGCGAAGGCGGCGTCGCCGTGCAGCAGGATCGGCAGCACCGAGAAGCCGTCCCCGCCGAGGTCGATCCGGTCCTGCTTGGCCCGCACGATGCCCTCGAGCACCGGGTCGACGGCCTCGAGGTGCGACGGGTTGGCCGCGAGGTACACCTGGGTCGTCGCCCCCGACTCGGCGGTGAACTGGCCCTCCGTGCCGAGGTGGTACTTCACATCGCCTGAGCCCTGGACCGACTTGGGGTCCTGGTTGCCCTCGAACTCGCTGAAGATCTGGCCGTAGCTCTTGCCGGCGATGTTCGCCAGGACGTTCAGACGCCCGCGGTGCGCCATGCCGATGCCGACCTCGTCGAGGCCGTTGTCGGCCGCCTTGGACAGGATCGCGTCGAGCAGCGGGATCACGGCCTCGCCGCCCTCGAGCGAGAAGCGCTTCTGGCCGACGTACTTGGTCTGCAGGAAGCTCTCGAACGCCTCGGCGGCGTTCAGGCGGCGCAGGATCCGCAGCTGGTCCTCGCGCGGGGTGCGCGCGTGACCGGACTCGAGCCGCTCCTGGAGCCAGCGCCGCTGGCGCGGGTTGGCCAGGTGCATGTACTCCACGCCGATCGAGCGGCAGTAGGAGTCGCGCAGGAGCCCGAGCACCTCGCGCAGGCTCGCCCGGGACTTGCCGCCGAACCCACCGGTCGGGAACTGCCGGTCGAGGTCCCACAGCGTCAGGCCGTGGTTCTGCATGTCGAGGTCGGGGTGCTTGCGCTGGTGGTACGCGAGCGGGTCGGTGTCGGCCATGAGGTGGCCGCGCGAGCGGTAGGAGTGGATCAGCTCGGCGATCCGCGCGGGCTTGCCGAGGTCGGCGTCGGCGTCGGACGACGGGTCCCGGACCCAGCGCACGGGCTCGTAGGGCACGCGGAGCGAGGCGAAGATGCGGTCGTAGAAGCCGTCCTGCCCGAGGAGCTTGACCCCGAGGATCCGCAGGAAGTCGCCCGACTGGGCGCCCTGGATGATCCGGTGGTCGTAGGTCGATGTGATCGTCAGGACCTTGGAGACACCCATGCGATTGAGCTGCTCGGCGGAGGTGCCCGCGAACTCGGCGGGGTAGTCCATCGCGCCGACGCCGATGATGGCACCCTGGCCGGCCATGAGGCGGGGAACCGAGTGGACCGTGCCGATGGTGCCGGGGTTCGTCAGGGTCAAGGTGGTGCCGGCGAAGTCGACGACGGTGAGCTTGTTGGCGCGCGCGCGCCGCACGACGTCCTCGTACGCCGCCCAGAACTGGGCGAAGTCCATGGCGTCGGTGCGCTTGATGCTGGGGACCAGGAGCTGCCGGCTGCCGTCCGGCTTGGACAGGTCGATCGCGAGCCCGAGGTTGACGTGCACCGGGCTGACGATCGAGGGCTTGTCGTCGACCAGCGCGTACGCGGAGTTCATGGCCGGCATCTCGGCGAGGGCCTCGATGAGCGCGAAACCGATGATGTGGGTGAAGGAGACCTTGCCGCCGCGGGTGCGCACGAGGTGGTTGTTGATGACGATGCGGTTGTCGACGAGCAGCTTGGCCGGGATCGCGCGGACCGACGTCGCGGTCGGGACGGCGAGGCTCGACTCCATGTTCGTCACGACGCGCGCCGCTGGGCCGCGCAGTCGGGTGACCTCGTCGGCGCCGTCGCTCGCGACCTCGCCCTGGTGCAGCATCGTGGCGAGCACCTCGGCGTACGGCGCGGTCGCGGGCTGCGCGGTGGCGACCGGGGGCGTCGTCGGCTCGGTCGACTCGTCCCGCTCGACGGCGGGCGCCGGGGGAGCGGTGGGCAGCTGCGGGGAGCGGGGCACGGTGGGGGTGGGTGCTGCCGCGGCGAACTCGGGCGGCGCGGCGGTGACCTCGGCGAGCGAGGCCGCGTCCGCCGCCTCGCTGGCCTTGTAGTCCTGGAAGAATTCCCACCACGCCGGATCGACCGAGTTCTTGTCCGTCAGGTACTGCTGGTAAAGCTCATCCACGAGCCATTCGTTGGCACCGAACTCGGCACGGATCGAATCCGCCTCAGACCTCTGGGACACGTAACGTTCGCCCGCTTCCGTCGCGGCACTGCGACCGCTTCGTTGGATCAAATGTTGGCTTTGAGCCTATGTCAGATTCACGGACGGCAGGTCGATCTGTCCGGCCCGTCGCCAGGCTGGTTGCGCATTCGGAGCAGCCGGGCCGACCTTGGCAAACGCCCGGCAATCAGGCCCTTGCGCGCGGCCCAAGGGCGGGTCGGCCGGAGCCCGGGAAGGTCAGGTGATGTCCCGGCGCAGCGTCGTGGCGCGGCCGATGGCTGCGAACACGATCGCGTAGGTGAGCAGCACGCCGAGACCCTGCCACGAGGTGAGGAGCCCGGCGGCCATGCCGGAGTCCGCGTAGAACGAGCTGCCCGTGATGGCCTCGCCCGCGGCGCCGGGCAGGAACTTCGAGATGCCTTCGGACCAGTCGAACTGGCCACCCGCGATCCGCAGGATCGGCTCGACGAACTGCGTGAAGGCGAGCACCACGACGATCACCGCGACCTGGTTGGTCAGCAGGGTCCCGAACCCGACCCCGACGACGGTCCACACGGTCAGCGCGAGCACCGACAGGCCCGCGCTGCGCAGCACGATCGGGTCGGACAGGTAGGTCGGTTCGCCCATCAGCGCGAGCACGGCGGCACCGGTTCCGACCGTGGACACGGTCCCGACCACCCCGAACAGCAGGCCGACCACGACGGACGACAGCATCTTCGCGGTCAGGAACACCGTCCGGCGGGGCTCGGCGAGCAGCGTCGGGGTGATGGTCTGGTGCCGGAACTCGCTCGTCATCGCGAGGGCGCCCACGATCACGGGGAAGACGTACCCGAGGGACGTGGCGAGCGTGTAGATGGTGCGGGCCACGGACTCGGGGGTCATGGGGGCCGCCTGGGATCCGGAGACCCCGGCGCCCATCGACGCTGGATCTTGCGTGAGGGCGAAGGCCATCACGCCGGCGAGGAACGCCATGTAGGCCCCCATGGCGACCAGCAGGATCCACCACATCCGGGTGGAGACGAGCTTGCGGTACTCGGTGCGCAGCGCGGCGTTCATCGGACCACTCCCTCGAGGCGGGGTTCGACGACGCCAGGACCGGCGCCCTCACCCACGAGGCGCAAGAAGATGTCTTCCAGCCCGACGTCGCGGGGGGCGAGCTCGTGCAGCTCGAGCCCCGCGGCGAACGCGCGCCCGCCGATCTCGGCCGCGGTGACGCGGTGGATCACCGCCACCCCGGGGGCCGTCGGGTCGACCGGTTCGACGCGGTCGGCCCAGCCCGCCTGGGCGATCAGGGCGTGCAGCCCGGCGGGGTTCGGCGTGGCGACCCGGACCGACGGCTCGGCCAGCGCCGCGAGCTGGGCCAGGGACGAGGAGTGCACCAGGCGGCCCCGGGCGATGATGACGACGTCGTCCACGGTCTGCTCGACCTCGGACAGGACGTGGCTGGAGACCAGGACGGTGCGGCCCTCGGCGGCCAGATGACGCAGCAGCCCCCGCAGCCAGGCGATGCCCTCGGGGTCCAGCCCGTTGGCCGGTTCGTCGAGGAGCAGCACGCGTGGGTCGCCGAGCAGGGTGGTCGCCAGCGCGAGGCGCTGCCGCATCCCGAGCGAGAACCCGCCCGAGCGGCGACCGGCGACCGGTCCGAGACCGACGAAGTCGAGCACCTCGCGGCACCGCGCGTCGCTGACCCCGGCCTGCGGGGCATACACACGCAGGTGGTCGAGCGCGCTGCGCCCCGGGTGGAAGCTCGCCGCCTCGAGCGCGGCCCCGACCGTCCGCATGGGCTGGCTGAAGCGCGAGTAGGCCTGCCCGCCGATGGTCGCCGTCCCGGCCGTCGCGCGGACCAGTCCCAGCAGGATGCGCAGCGTCGTGGTCTTGCCGGCGCCGTTCGGGCCGAGGAACCCGGTGACCCGACCGGGCTGCACGGTGAACGACAGGTCGTCGACCGCGCGGACAGAACCGAACGTCTTCGACAGGTGATCGATGGCGATCACGCCGTCGGCGGCTGAGGTGGTCACTCCACGCCTCTTTCTCGGTACGGCGCCACCGCCGTCGGAGGGCCGGAGGGCGGGTGGTGCATCGGAAGGGTCAGGCGCATTGTGCACCCGGTCGTGGTGTCGGCGACCTCGATGGTGCCGCCGTGAAGCCCGACGGCCCAGCGCACGATCGCGAGCCCGATGCCCGTGCCGCCGGTCGGGACCTGGCCGGTCTGCTTCGCGGAGTTGCCGCGGGCGAACCGTTCGAAGGCCAGCTCGCGCTGTCCCACCGCGATCCCCGGACCGAGGTCGACCACGTCGATCACGACGATCTCGCCGTGCTGCGTCGCGACCAGCGAGATCTCCTCGTCGACCGGCGAGTGGCGGACCGCGTTGTGCAGGAGGTTGGCGATCACCTGGTGCAGCCGCTCGGCGTCGGCCCGGATCACCAGGTCGGGCGGGCTCACCTTGACCCGGAACACCAGGTCCTTCGCCGTGCCGACCAGCAACGCGCGGTCGGCGGCCTCGCGCAGGAAGTCCCGGAGCGGCACGTCGGACAGGTCGAGCCCGACCGCGCCGGCCTCGACGCGGGACAGGTCGAGCAGGTAGGTGACCAGCCGACCGAGCCGCTCGGTCTGGGCAAGGGCGGTCTTCATCGCCTCGTGGTCGGGCTCGGTCACGCCGTCGACGATGTTCTCGAGCTGCGCCTGGAGCGCCGTGACGGGTGTGCGCAGCTCGTGGGAGACGTTGGCGACCATCTCGCGACGCAGGACGTCGGTCGTCCCGAGGTCCTGCGCCATCGTGTTGAACGCCTCGGCGAGCAGGCCGACCTCGTCGCGGCTCGTGGCGCGCACGCGCTGGGTGTAGTCACCGCTCGCCATCGCCTGCGCGGCCGCGGTCATGTCCCGCAGCGGCGACGTCATGCCACGCGAGAGAAGCCCGGTCAGGGCGAGCGACAGGATGATCGCGAGCGGCAGCGTGCGCGTGGGGCCGAAGTGGTAGTTCAGGCCGACCCACGTGAGGAACGCACCGAACGTCACGGTCACCGCGACGAGGATCCCGATCTTGACCCGGACCGAGCTGAACCGGTCGAGCGGCCGGACATCGGTGAGCCGGTCTCCGGCTGACCCGCGGACGTGGCGCGGGACGTCCACGTCAGACCTCGGCGGTGGCCGGGGGTTCAAACGCGTAGCCCACCCCGTGCACCGTTCGGATCAGGTCGGCGCCGAGCTTGCGCCGCAGCGCCTTGACGTGGGAGTCCACGGTCCGGGTGCCGCTCGCGTCGACCCAGTCCCAGACCTCGGCGAGCAGGCGCTCGCGCGTGAGCACCGTGCGCGGGCTGCTGGCCAGGGTTACGAGCAGGTCGAACTCGGTCGGGGTCAGGTGCACCTCGTCGGCGCGCCACACGCGGCGCTGCGCGCGGTCGATCACGACGTCGCCGATCTTGATCGGTTCGATCCTCGTCTGGTTCGACGTGCTGGCCTCGGCGGCGCGCAGCTCGCGCTCGGTCCGGCGCAGCAGCGCCTTCGAGCGCGCGACGAGCTCACGCATGGAGAACGGCTTGGTCATGTAGTCGTCCGCGCCGACGCCGAGGCCGACGAGCATGTCCGTCTCGTCGTCGCGCGCGGTGAGCATCAGCACGGGCACGGCCCGCTCGGCCTGGATGCGGCGACAGACCTCGAGGCCGTCGATGCCGGGCAGCATGACGTCGAGGACGACGAGATCGGGGTGGAGCCGCGACGCCGTCGCGACCCCCGCGTACCCGTCTGCGGCGATCTCCACCATCCACCCCTCGGACATCAGGCGTTGGGCGATGGCGGTGGCGATCGCGGGCTCGTCCTCGACGACGAGCACGACGATCCCGCTCGGTCGCACCCCAGACGTCACAGACATGGATCAAGCGTGTCACATGCCGCAGAACTTCGGGCTCCCGTATGATCGCCTCCATAATGCCCAGCTCAAGTAGCGGCCGGCAGTGCTCCTGTGCGGAACACCATGCCGGCCCCTCCACTGTCCTGAACTCCACCCACCTCCTGTGCACCGCGTCCTGCGCGGTGCGTCGTCGACCCCTGGCGAGCGGGGGTGTGGTCCCGTGCTGAGCGAGTGGCTGCTCGTTGCGCTCGGCATCGCGTTGACCTTCGGCACGGCGCTGTTCGTGTCGAGCGAGTTCTCGCTCATCGCGCTCGACCCGGGCGTGGTCGAGAGCACCCCCGGCCAGGGGGATCGCCGCGGCCAGTCGGTGCTCAAGGCGCTCAAGCACCTGTCGACCGAGCTGTCGGGGGCCCAGGTCGGCATCACCGTGACCACGATCCTGCTCGGGTACACGACCCAGCCCGCCGTCAACCGCCTGCTCAGATCGGTGATCGAGCCGACCGGGCTCGGGCGCGCGGTCGGCGGGATCCTGGCCGCGGTGCTGGCCGTGGTCCTCGTGAACGGCTTCTCGATGCTGTTCGGCGAGCTCGTGCCCAAGAACTTCGCGATCAGCCACCCGTTGGGCACCGCGCGCACGGTCGCGCCGTTGCAGCGCGGGTTCACGACCGCGCTGCGTCCCGTGATCGCGCTGTTCAACAACACCGCGAACGCCGTGCTGCGCCGGTTCGGCGTCGAGCCGCGCGAGGGGCTCTCGGGTGGCCGCTCGCCGCAGGAGCTGGCCTCGCTGGTGCGCCGCTCGGCCGCGATCGGCACGCTCGACGAGGCGACCGCGATGCGGCTGACGAACACGATCAGCCTCGACGAGCTCACCGCCGTGGACGTCATGACGGACCGGATGCGCCTCGTCGTCGTGCGTCGGCACGACTCGGCGGCCGACGTCGTCGCGCTGGCCCGCGAGACGGGACACTCCCGCTTCCCGGTGATCGACCGCTCGCCGGACGAGATCGTCGGCCTGGTGCACCTGCGACGCGCGATCGCCGTGCCGTACGAGCGTCGCGGTGACGTGCCGGCGGCCGCGCTCATGGTCGACGCCCCGCGCGTGCCAGAGACCGTCGGGGTCGGCCCGCTGCTCGTCGAGCTGCGCGAGTTCGGCATGCAGATGGCCGTCGTCGTCGACGAGTACGGCGGCACCTCCGGGATCGTCACGTTCGAGGACGTCGTCGAGGAGCTGGTCGGGGAGGTTTCCGACGAGCACGACCCGCGGCGGGCCGGCACCTCTCGCCTGCCCGACGGCGGTTGGGTCGTCCCGGGCGACCTGCGTCCCGACGAGCTCACCGAGGTCACCCAGCTCGTCGTGCCGGACGACGGACCGTACGAGACGCTCGGCGGGCTCGTGATGACGGCGCTCGGTCGTATCCCGGTCGTCGGGGACGAGATCGAGGTGCCCGGCGTCCGCCTGCGGATCGAGCAGATGGCCGGCCGGCGGGTCGAGCGGGTCCGTGCGACCCCGACCGATCGATCCAGCGCGACCGAGACCGGAGCCACGTCATGAGCAGCGGTACCGCACTGCTGATCGCCGTCGTGCTGCTGGCGGCCAACGCGTTCTTCGTCGGGGCGGAGTTCGCGATCATCACTGCCCGGCGCAGCTCGATCGAACCGCTCGCCGCGGCGGGCAACCTGCGCGCGCGGACCGTTCTCTATGCGATGGAGCACGTCTCGCTCATGCTCGCGTGCGCGCAGCTGGGCATCACGGTGTGCTCGACGAGCCTGGGGGTCGTGGCGGAGCCCGCCATCGCGCACCTGATCGAGGGCCCGCTGGTCGCCCTCGGGGCGAGCCCGAGCCTGGCGCACCCGATCGCGTTCGTCGTCGCGCTCGCGGTCGTGGTGTACCTGCACGTCGTGTTCGGCGAGATGGTGCCGAAGAACCTGTCCGTCGCGGGCCCGGAGCGAGCGGTCATGTGGTTCGGGCCGCCGCTGGTGTGGATCGCGCGGATCGTCGGGCCGCTGATCGGCGCGCTCAACTGGATCGCGAACCACGTGCTCCGGCTGTTCGGGGTCGAGCCCAAGGACGAGGTGGCCTCGGCGTTCACGGCCCAGGAGGTGCACTCGATCGTCGAGCGATCGCAGGCCGAGGGGCTGCTCGACGACGCACAGGGCCTGCTGGCCGGCGCGATCGAGTTCTCGGACCGCACCGCAGGCGATGTCATGGTGCCGGTCGAGCGGCTCATCACCGTCGCGGCGGGGGCGAGCCCCGAGGACGTCGAACGGCTCGTGGCCCGGACGGGGTACAGCCGGTTCCCGCTGGCGGGCCTGACGCCGGCCGACGGGATCACCGGGTACCTGCACCTCAAGGACGTGCTCTACGCGGACGCGAGCGAGCGGACGCAGCCCGTGCCGACCTGGCGCGTGCGGGGGCTGGCCGTGGTCACCCCCGAGGCGGAGGTCGAGGACGCACTCGCTGCGATGCAGGAGTCCGGTTCGCACCTGGCCCGGGTCGAGCAGGACGGGCGGTGCGTCGGGGTGGTGTTCCTGGAGGACATCCTCGAGGAGCTGGTCGGCGAGGTCCGGGACGCGATGCAGCGCGGACGGTTCAACTGAGACGTATGTCACACCGATAGGTCCTACCTGCCGATGGTGGTGAGGGGCGACACGCCGACTGACGTGCGGGAAACGCCGGAGTTCGGGTCCCGGTCGGCGTGTCGATCGGTGGGTTATTCCGATGTGGGGGATTTGGAACCGGTACCACGCACCGTTATGGTTCCGTTACCGCCCCAATGTTGGGTCCGACGCTCTGCGCCGGTCATGGACGCAGCGGTAGTGCTTTGTCCGCTGGTCGGTGAGCCGAGTCTCGGAGGTGTTGTGCGGCCCGAACGTGTCACGTCGTCGGAGCACGGCGCCCAGACCCGGCGTGAGCGTCGCGAGGCCGAGGCCTCCCTGCGACCCCGCACCGCCGGTCAGCGCATCGTGGACGCCGTCCCGCTGACCCGCCACCGGGTCCCGCAGGTGCGCCGCTGGCTGCCGCGCATGGTGCTGCTCAGCGCGTTGATGGGCATCACCGTCGTGCTTCCGCTCACCGGCAACGTCTCACCCGGGAACGGCACGTTCGTGGCCAACGCCGTCGCCGCCGAGGCCAGCCTGCCGGCCACCCTCGATGTGCTCGCCAGCTCGACAGTCGCCACGGTCCCGCCGGCCATCGCCGCGAGCGCCGTCGCGGCGACGCGCGCCGAGATCGCCGCGAGCCGCTCCGAGACGCGCAACCCGCTCCCCGGCTGCGATGCCTCAGTTCGCCCCGACGGGGCGAACGGCCAGCTCAGGACCGAAGACCTGTGCACGCTATGGGACGGCACGCAGCAGCTGCGGGGCGATGCGGCCTCGGCTATCGCGGAGCTCAACCTCGCGTTCAAGGCCCGGTTCGGCCGTGACCTGTGCGTCACCGACGCGTACCGCACCATCGCCGAGCAGCGCGTGCTCAAGGCGACCAAGGGTGGCATGGCCGCCGTTCCCGGCCGGAGCAACCACGGCTGGGGCCTGGCGGTCGACTTCTGCGGGAACGAGACGCGGGGCGCCGGCTGGACGTGGCTCAAGGAGAACGGCGCGATCTACGGCTGGGAGAACCCCCCGTGGGCGCTCAGCGGCGGCAGCGGCCCGCATGAGCCGTGGCACTGGGAGTACACCCGCGGCGTCAAGGCCGACGGCGAGTACTACAACTCCTGACGATGCGCGCGTGCTGACTCGCACGCGCTGCTGACGTTCTGCGGACGCTGACCCTCCGCCGACCGATCCCGTCGGGGACCGGCCGGCGTCGTCCTCAGATCAGCGTCGCGCCCCAGGTGACGGTGTGCTGGGTGCCGGGGGCGAGGTGGACCAGGCGGTCGCCGGTCCGGAACGCGTCCGCGATGCAGCTCATCGGCTCAGCGGCGAGGCCCTTGCGGCGCAGCGCGACCACGGTGAGCGCGTCGCCCGTGCAGACCTGCCACGTGTCCATCGAGTCGTCCATCCAGACGGCGGACGTGCGGCCGTCGGGGGCCGCCAGGTGCATCCAGGACAGGCCGTCCGCGTCGCGCAGCGCATCCACGTAGGCGTCGTCCAGCGCGATGCCGCGCAACGAGCGCGGGACGCGGAAGTCGAGGTCACCGATGGCCGGCTCCGTGCCGGTCGGCAGCAGCCGGTCGTCGATCGTCACGTGGGTGGCCGAGTCGAGGCGCAGCGTGCAGTCGTCGAGCGCTGCACCGGCGGGGGAGAGCCACGGGTGGAAGCCGACGCCGTAGGGCAGGGGGACGTCACCGTCGTTCGAGGCGGTGGTCCGGACGTGCAGACCGGCGTCGGACAGCGTGTAGGTGACCTGGAGGCGCAGCGCGAACGGGTAGCCCGGGGTCGGCACGAGCGCGAGGGCGAGCGTGACGGCGTCGTCGTCGTGCGTGATGACCGTCCAGCGCTCCCAGTTGGCCAGCCCGTGGAGCGCGTTGTTGCGCTCGGGCTCGGTGATCGGCACCTGGTAGGCGACGCCGCCGTAGCTGTACTGGCCGTCCGCGAGGCGGTTGGGCCACGGGGCGAGGATGGCGCCGTGGCCGGCCGGGGCCATCTCGTGCTCGCCGAACGAGTTGATCACGTCCCGACCGCCGACGGTGTACTCGCGCAGTGCGGCACCGACCTCGGTGATCGTCGCGCGGTGGTCTCCGTGGGAGATGCGGTACTGGGCGCCCGACGGCGCGTTGATAGTCACGCAGACACGGTAGGGGCGTGGGGCGCTGGGTGAAAATCGGTGCCGCGGGTGGATGCGGGGTCGGGGCACTGGGTCGGGCGTGGCGGGGTCGTTCAATCGGACAATGTGGGTGATCTGGGATAGAATCAAACACATGTTCGACGACGAGCGGGTGGGCGATGGTGATGACGCGGGTGACCGCGTGCTGGGCGTGCGAGACGTCTCGCCGCCCTGCAATGCCGATGCGTCGAGCGTGCGGGTTCCTGACTCCGGGGTCGTGGCGGCTGCGAGGTGGGGTGCTGCGTCGTTGCTGGCACCGTCGGCGGAGTCGGTGGCGTTCTGGGACGCCGCGGACGTGCCGGTCGCGGCGCCGGTGCCCCCGGCGGATCTGGTGGCGTTCTGGGAGTTCATCGACGCGCAGCTGGGCGAGCCTGAGCCGCCGGTGGAGTTCGGGGAGCCGGTCGTGGATGGGCTGGACGACTTCGCGCTGGTGGAGCTGATCGGGGATTTGGAACGTGAGGCGTCGTGCGCGCGGGCCCGGCAGCTGACCGTGGTGGAGGCCCTGTCGCGGCGAGCGTCGATGAACCCGTTCTGGCCGGTGAAGGTCTCCCAGCCGAACATCACGGCCGAGGAGGTCGCGGCCGCCCTGGGCACCTCCCGCGCCGCGGGCCGGACCCTGGTGGACACCGCCCGGCTGCTGGCCGGCCCCCTGATCCCCACCGCCGCCGCCCTGCATGCCGGTCACATCGACTGGGGCAAAGCCAAGATCTTCGCCGCCGTCCTGGGTGACGTCGCACCCCAGGTCGCAGTGGACGTGCAGGCCCGGGTGCTGCCCGACGCGGGTCGGCGCACCCACGCCCAGCTGCGCCGGGACCTGGCCCGGGCGTTGATCGTGGTGGACCCCACCGACGCCGAACAACGCACCGTGCGCGCGGTCGACAAACGCCGCGTATGCCGACCCAAGCGCCTGGCGGACGGCATGGCCGGCATCTGGGCCGTGCTGCCCGCCGCGGTGGCCACCCAGATCGACGACGCCCTGTCCGCTGCGGCCCGCACTGCGCGCACCGCCGGCGACCCCCGCACCCCCGACCAGCTGCGCGCCGACACCCTTGCCGCCGCCCTGACCGGCACCTGCGGTCACGGGCCGCTCGGGGTCGGGGCGTTCGCGGCCGGGTCGTTCGGGCCCGGGGCGTCGATCGGCGGGTTGACCGGAGTCGGGAGCTGCTGTGTCGGGGCGTTCGGGTCCGGGGCGTCCAACGGTGGTTCGTGCGCCGCGGGGCCGTCGGCGGCCGGGACTTCCACCTCCGGTGCGTGCGGTCGGGGGTGTGCCGGGGTGCGCGTGGACGTGACCGTGTCCCTGGCCACCCTGCTCGGGCAGGACGAGAACCCCGGGGAGCTGGTCGGCTACGGGCCCATCACCGCGCAGACCGCCCGCCGGTTAGCCACCGCGGGCACGTGGCGGCGCCTGGTGACCGACCCCACCTCCGGCACCGTCCTGGACGTCGGCACGACCCGCTACCGGCCCCCCGGCGACCTCGCCGCGATCATCCGCGCCCGCGACACCCGCTGCCTGTTGCCGATCTGCGAGATCCCGGCCCACCGCTGCGAGCTGGACCACCGCGACCCGTTCCACCCCGACGGCACCGGCGGATCCACCTCCGCAGCCAACCTCAACCCGCTGTGCAAACGCGACCACCTGATCAAGACCCACGCCCGCTGGCACCTGACCCGATCCACGGACGGCACCGCGACCTGGACCACCCCCACCGGACACACCTACCGCCACCGACCCGAACCACCCCCCGGACACGAACCCCCACTCGCCTGGGACGACACACCACCGTTCTGACTCGACCCGCGGTACGGATCTGCGCTGTCGGGGAGTGTCCGATAGACGGTGTCAACTGTCGATGCCCAGCAGTTGGGCTGCGGCCATGTGCCGCACCGGCGCGCGAGGGCACGGTGCCGGTCAGCGGCGAGCGGCGTATTCAGGTGCGGCCTGGATGACCTGGTTGGAGGCTGGGGGATGGGGTGCGAACTGATCGCTGAGGACCGATCCGGCGGCGATCGATCCGGCGAGAAGGGCCGCGACCGCCGCGATGAAGCCGGCGGTCCATCTCAGGTTGTGCATGGAGCGCGCTGCCTTTCGCGGGGTGTTGCCGGATCTCATCGCATGCTCAGGTGGGGTCGGCGACGAGGTGGGGTTGGGCGGTGTGGACGGTCAGGGGGTCGCTGGTGGTGGTGGTTTGGGCGGTGCCGGTGATGGGTTGCCAGGTGGTGTAGCCGTCGATGAGGAACTCGCCGGTCCATCGGGTGGTCAGCGTGAGGTGGTGGGTGCCGGCGGTGCGGTAGGTGTGGGTCAGGCTTTGGTGGGGGTAGGGGTGGCCGGGGTCGGTGGTGGTCAGTGGGGTGGTGTGGTCGTCGAAGTCCCAGGTGAACTCGCTGGGGGTGGCGCGCACGGTGACTGCGACGCCCAGGACGGTGGTGCGCAGGGTCTGGGGTGGGTTGGGGGTGAAGACGATGGTGGGGATGTTCGCCAGGGTCCACCCGGTGGGGGGTTCGATGGTGATGGTGGACGGGGTCAGGGGCAGGCGTTGGAAGTCGGTGGTGGTCAGGGTCGGGAAGCCGGGGTCGGTGGGGCAGGTGCTGGTTCCGGCGAGCAGGTTCCAGGGGGTCCACCCGGTGGGTGTGGTCGCATCGGCGGTGCGGGTCCACAGCGGGGGAAGCGCGACTTGTCCTGCGGGGCAGGTCGCCGACGGCACTGGTGCGGCGCCGTTGGGGCAGTCCGGGGTGTCCAAGGTCCCCAACGCCGGGTTGGGACACTGCGCGGTGCGCAGATACGCCACCACCGGTCCCGCGGTATCGGTTGACGTGAAAGTTCGACTCGGGACCTGAACGGCACCGTCAATGATGGCGGCATCGTCTTCGGCACGGCCGCCGATCTGCGGTTCGAACGCAGAGCCGATCCCCGTCGACGAAAGAAGCAGGCAGACGGTTCCGAGGACCACCTTCGACGCAATGGCCATCACTGTTCGATCACTTCGCTCATTGCTGCCCGGACACGCCAGGTCGGGTCTCGTTCCAGAACTGCGTTGACACTGGCCGACTTGGTGCCCGGACCTGAGGACGTCACAGTCCCTGAGCTATTGATCTCTTGAAACGGGGCCTGAGTAACGGTGAGATCCACCCGAAAGACGTTGGGGGCTACGCCAGGCGTCACCGCTGATGATGTGATCGTCAACTCCCCTCCGACGAGTCTCGCCTCAGATGCTGCTGCACCTTGGACATCCGACGTCAGTCCGGAGCAGAACACGCATGCGGGGTCACTCATCGCCTGCAATTCGTCCAGGTCGCCAGTGGCATAGGCATACGAGTACAGGGAGATGAAGTACGTGGCGGCGGCGATGGCGCCTTCGGCGTCGTCGCGGTCCATCGCGGCGGGGCGCTGCGGGGGTGCGATGGGGGTCGGGGTGGGGGACGGCGTCGTCGTCGGCCCGGCGGGGTGAACGATGCCGGGGGTGCCGGGTGCTGATGGGGCCGGCGCCGCCGTGGCTGTGCACCCGGCGAGGGTCAATGCCGCCGCGAGCGCCAGGGTCGTGGCCCGGATGACACCGAGCCAGAGGATCCCCGCGCTGGTGCGGGTGCCGGCCCTGGTGCGGGCGCGACCGTCGGGGCGAACCCCCGCGAGCGGTCCGGGGGCGCGCCCGTCGCCGTCGTGCATCACCCGCCTGGACTGCCCCCCGCGCTGCGCCATGGCGCGACCGTAGCCGAGATGTCCGGTTCCGCACGGGCTTTCGTACCGGTTGTGGACAGTTCACACCGGTGTCCACAAATCATGCCAAGTCCGTGCGAAATGCCCTGGTCGTCACCTACTGTCTCGATCACCGCGCACGCGGATCGTCGACGGGGGCACACATGGACGGGGTCGACCTCCTCGAGACCGAGGTGCGCGAGCTGATCCGTCGTCGCGGCCTGGACCCGGTGCGTGATCACGAGGGGATCCGCGAACTGGTGTCCGACGTCGTCGCTGACTACGACGAGCGCTCCCTGCTCGGCACGGTTCCGCCGCTCATTGATTCGGCGGGTGCGATGAAGGCCGTCGTGGACGCGGTCGCGGGCCTGGGACCGCTGCAGAAGTACCTCGAGGACGACGAGATCGAGGAGATCTGGATCAATGCGCCCGCGCAGGTGTTCGTCGCACGCCGCGGCGAGCCCGAGCTCACGACGACGATCCTGACGAGCAGTCAGGTCCGCGACCTGGTCGAACAGATGCTGAAGGTCTCGGGCCGTCGGCTCGACCTGTCGAGCCCGTTCGTCGATGCGTCGTTGCCGGGCGGCGAACGCCTCCATGTGGTGATCCCGGACGTGACTCGGCAGCACTGGGCGGTCAACATCCGCAAGTACGTGGTGCGGGCGAACCACGTGGACGACCTCGTGGCACTCGGATCGCTCACCCCGCACGCGGCGACCTTTCTCGGTTCGGCGGTGGCCGTCGGGCTCAACGTGCTCGTCGCGGGGTCGACGCAAGCGGGAAAGACCACCATGCTCAATGCGCTCGCCGGTTCGATCCCGGCGCGCGAGCGCATCGTGACCTGCGAAGAGGTCTTCGAGTTGCGCATCATGCACCGCGATGTCGTCGCGCTGCAGTGTCGCCAGCCCAGCCTCGAGGGAACGGGCGAGATCCCGCTGCGCCGACTCGTCAAGGAAGCCCTGCGGATGCGTCCGAGCCGCATCTTGATCGGCGAGGTCCGCGAGGCAGAAGCGCTCGACATGCTGGTGGCTTTGAACGCAGGGGTTCCAGGGATGTGCACCATCCACGCCAACAGCGCGCGCGAGGCGCTGACGAAGATCTGCACCCTCCCGCTGCTCGCGGGGGCTAGAACACAAAAAGGAGAGGGTTTCGGCTACGCTGTTACGTGTGACCGAGCGCGCGATCCTCTACGGCCGAGCTTCGCGCGACCCCAGAGGTGGCGGCACGAGCGTTACCAAGCAACTCGAGCGTGGCCGCGACTTCGCGAGTCGGGAGAACCTCGAGGTCATAGCTGAAATCCGCGATGACAACAGGTCGGCGTCCCGCGGGTCGGGGGAGCGCGCGGGCTTCGCGGAGGTCCGCGCACTGGTCGAGCGCGGCGCGGCAAATCTGCTCGTATTGTGGGAGGTGTCGCGTTCATCTCGCGACCTCGAGGAGTTCATGCGACTGGTCAACGCTTGCTCGGACAGCGGCCTGCAGATCGCTGTGTCCGGGACTCGCTATGACCCATCCAAGGTCGACGACTGGTTGCCCCTCGCCTTCCAAGGGGTGATGGCGGAGGCGGAGGCGCGGCGGATCAGGCAGCGCAACGTTGACAGCGTCGAGACCAACGCGAGGCGCGGGACCCCCCACGGCAGGATCCCGTACGGCTACCGTCGCGTGTACGACCCGCAGACTGGTGTGCTCCTCAACCAAACTCCGTACGATGAGCATGACCCGAGTCGCCTTTCGGCCAGCGCACAGATTCTTGCGGACGCTGGTGAGGCGGTACTCGAAGGCGTCTCACTTCGCCAGATATGCCGTGAGTTGAATGCCAGGGGTGTCCCTACACCGCGGAAGCCACGAACGAAGACGTTGGCGGATAACCCGGCGGGTGTGGTGAATTCCTGGGAGCCGAGCACACTGCGACAACTTCTCCTGAACCCGACGATCGCG
Source organism: Pengzhenrongella phosphoraccumulans (assembly GCF_045689905.1). NCBI lineage: Bacteria > Bacillati > Actinomycetota > Actinomycetes > Micrococcales > Pengzhenrongella > Pengzhenrongella phosphoraccumulans. Next base: position 3,200,108 of record NZ_CP144210.1, read on the forward strand.
GGACGGCGCGTGCATCGACGCGAGGATATTGGCCCTGCGGCCTGGGAACCGATTGTCGACTACGGCACGTGGCTGCGCTTGCGGAGCTTCCTGAAAGACCCGACGCGGCTTACAGTCTCCAATCCGCGCGGCCCGGCGCCCAGGCACCTGCTATCTGGCATTGCAAAGTGCGGAGAGTGTGGCGCCCGTTTGAAGGCCGCGATCAACAGGAACAGGATGCCGCGAGCCTACACATGTCGGAACGAAGGCTGCATGACGATCACCGCCGCAGCTGATCGTGTCGACGAGCACGTCGAGGCCGTCCTCCTGGCGCTCTTTGGGCGGCCGGACTTCCAGAGGGCCCTCGCGTCTGCCCATAGGCGTAGGGAACATGCTGCAGAAGATGGACTTGACGTCGCTTCGCGAATCGCAGAGAAGGAGACCGAGTTCGAGACGGTCGAGGAGTTGCGTGAGGCTGGCGAATTGACGCTACGTGCCTATGCGGCTGAGACGAAGCGGATTGAAGCCGCTATCGAGCAACTCCAGAGCGAACAGGTCGCCAGTGTGTCGCCACCTGCCTTGCGACGCCTCCTCACGGCCGCCACCCTGCAGGCCGGCTGGGAGTCGGCTGATCTGGTAGACAGACGCGAGGTTGTGCGACTGCTGCTCGATGTGACGATCAAGCGCGCCACTCTCCGAGGCCGACTATTCGACGTTCGTAGGGTCGATGTGACCCCGAGCGATGTACTCCTGCAAGGTGCTCAATTCGTTTCTCACACTCAGACTTAACCTGCTCGCCGCTCGACTTCAGATTCCCGACTGCCTTGATCTCGGTCGTGACCTCGCCCGAGGAGTGCGTTAGCGCGGGAGTAGGAGGTCGATAAGGCGGTCTGCGATGCCGTCGCTCGGAACGGGGAACTGCGCCGCAATCTCGTCGACAGGCGACCGGCCCTTGGTCGCGAGGTCGGTGATTCTGGTTGGTCGGCCCGTTCGCACAGGAGCGGGAGGACTGTGACTCCCTTCTGTCGATGAGACGAATTGCGCCACTCGGTCGGCCTCGTTCGCGCTCATGGCCGCGCACCACAGTCCGAGGGTTTGGTCGCCGTGGTTTGGGTCGTCCTCGGTGGGATCGAGTTCACGGGTGCTTCCTCTTCCGACCCGTGGGCGGTGCGCTGCAAAGGCTCCCGCAGCTCGCCGCGAGTCGCGCCAGCCTCTGGGCTGCGATGGTGACGCATCGCGGCGCGGTCGACCGGAGTCTCACGACCGTCGGGGTAACGCTCATCGCAGCCTCCCTCGTGCGAGTAGGGAGCCCTCACAGTGAAGTAAGGGTCTTGCCGAAACCCTGACAGTTGTGGCGGTCGTCACTGTTGCCGCGGCCGTGTCCGAGACCGATCCGCAATGGACAACGTCTCCGATCACCAAAGGCAGATGGCCTCCGTTCGGTGCTCACTTCTCTCAATCGAGTCTGACCAGAAGTCAGTGCGCGCTTGCCTTCTGACGGCAGTCCCGCACTCACGTCGTAATGGGACGCGCGCGGCACGGGCACGCGTCTGCGAGGACGCCCCGACGCTTACGCCCTTCCTGGCCGGAACGAGGCTGTCCGGTCGCGGATAGCGCACCTAGAGGCGCGGCACAATGGATCTTGGGAACGTCGACGACGGCGCTGGAGCGACCCTCGGGGACTGGGCTGATCGCCTGAGTTCCCCGTCACTCTCGTTCGCGACAGCAGCGCGATCCCGGACAACGCTCAGGTGGTCGGCACTCTCGGCGACGACGGCGCGCGGGTCGTGGTCCCAGCGCTGGATCGCTCGTGCGAGCGTTCGGCGCACGGCCGCTTCGGGTACGCCGGTCCTCGCGGCGATGATCGTCACTCCTTGGTCCCATGTCGCCGGTTCAGCGGCGGCGAAAACCGGCGTCAAAGCGCGGACCGCGTCCAGTCCGGACAGGTGGTCCAGCCGCTCGCTCACGAGAGCGTCAGACAGCGGCTCGTTGTCGTGAAGCACGGCCCGAAGACCCTCGGGGCCGGCGGCTTCCAGGATGCTGGCCGGGTCGCTGCCCGGACGCAGGCGGACCGTAGTGGGGGTGAGTGCGTGCTGGGTGAGTAGCCAGTAGTGACGCTGCGCGGCGATCTGTCCGGCGAGGTCGGCATCGGTCGCGACGATTGGCGATACTCCGGCGCGAATGGCTCCGGCGGCAATATCTGCCGCCTGATCCTCAGTGAGTGAGGTACCCAGGGGCGCCACCCCGACGTAGCGCCCTTGACCGGCCAGGGAAACTGCCAGTGCGTCCAGGGGGCCCTCGACGAGGACTGGCGTGGCGCCGGGAGGCAGTTCGTTGCCTGCCGTGAACAGTTGGGCGCCCTTGCGGAAGAGCGGCGTCTCCGGGGTGTTGAGGTACTTCGGCCCGCCGGTCTGGTCGCTCGCCTCGGGGTGGCGGCGGGCCACGAAGCCGAGGGGTTCGAGTTGGCCGTCGGCGGCGAGGCGGGTGATGGGGAAGATGAGGCGGTCGCGGAAGCGGTCGATGAGGCGACCTGTTCGAGCAATGCTGGCCAGGCCGGATTCGGTGAGCTCCAGGTCGGTGACTCCCTGGTCGCGCAGGTGGTCGACGAGCCGGGTCCAACCGGCGGGGGCGTACCCGGGGAGGACGTACCGGTCGCCGGTGAAGTCGGTGTGGAGCCGTTCGGTCAGGTAGTGCTGGGCCCAGGAGTCGGGGAAATGGCGCACGTAGAAGTCTGTGGCGAGTCGGTTGAGTTCGAGGATGCGGGCGGGGCTGACGGGTGCCATGGCGGCGTCGAACTCCCGCGCGGCCTGCGCGTCGATCATTCGGTCGGTGGGCGGCAAGATGGTGGCGTGGGCTCGCGCGGCCGCCGCGAGGGTGAGGAAGGCCTCGACGAACGCGGGGTCGTCGAAGGGATCCGTCGCCGCGGGCTCGTTCGGCTCGGGAACGAACGGGTCATCGTCGGCCTGGTCGATTGCGGGCATCAGGTGCCGCCACTCGTCGTCGGTGGGGGCAACGAGCCCGTGTTGCGGGTCGTCCTGCCTGAAGGGGTCGACGTCGTCGCCACAGTGGGCGAGGACGTGCGTGTACCGCTCGGGGTCGTCTGCGACGGAGTCGGTGAGGACGGAGATCCGCCAGGCGAGTGCCTGGCACGGGTCGTCGTCGTCGTCGACGATCGGAGACGCGAGCAAGCTCTCGACGGTGGTGCCGCGGGCGACGGCGTGGTCGACAGTGGTGACCAGTGCTGGCCACCACGGGCTGGCTTGGAGCATTTGGGCGGTGTCCTGGCCGACGAGGTTGCCGAGGCGGGGAGTCCACGAGGTGGCGAGGTGGTGGTCGGACTCGGCCTGTGCGGCGACGGCGGGGGACAGCCGTCCGGTGATGCGCCACCAGAGGGCCGCTGCTGCGTGGTCGTCGGGAAGGGCGCCGTCGGCCAGGGCGCTGCGCACGATCTGCGGGGTGTCGAGGCCGGCGCGGGACAGTGCCGAGAGTCGCTCGGCGAGCACGGGCACGAACGGGTCCCGGGCGGCGAGAGTGAGTGCGCGGTCGAGTAGGGGCTGCCATTCGGCGAGGGCCGGGGTGTGGTGGGTGGCGAGGCGGGCGTCCAGTGCCCGCTGGTATCGGGCGGCGGCCTTGCCGAGCTGGGGGGCACCGGTGGGGCGTCGGTCGCTGTTCGGCACCGCGACGGCTGCGCGCCAGATGGAGACCTGGACGAGTAGGTCGTCGTCGGGGCGGCGCTGTCCGGTGCGGGCCCACTGCGGCATCGAGTCGTCCGATCGCGCCTGCTCGGTGACTTGCTGGGTGAGGTCGCGCACCTGGGCGGCGCGGGCTGCCAGGTACGGCCCCCACTGCGGGTCCTCGCCCAGCGTCGCGGGGATGCCGGGTAGCCAGGGCAGCGGGCCGGTGCCGGCGTTGCGAAGGCCGGTGTCGTCCAGCCGCCAGTCGAGCACTGCGGCGACGTCGTCGGCGGTGTCCAGCTCGCGTGCACCCGCGGCGGCGCGCAGGTGAGCGACGGGGTCACCCTCGTGTGCTGCGAGTAGGAGCAGGTGCGCGCGCAGGGTCGGCCACGCGGCGGCCTGGGTCAGCTCGGGCACCACGAGGTCCGCGGCGCGGTCGAGGCGTTCGACCTGCTGGGGTCCGAGCAGCTGCTCGGCGCCGACGTACAGGGAATCGACGTACCGGGCCGCCGCCTGGCCCAGCAGGGTCGTGGGGTCGTTGGCAACGCGGCGGGTGGTGTGCGCGGACTGGGCGGACTCGTCGCGGGCCAGGATCCGCTCGAGCAGGTCGGTCGCGGTGAGCGGGTGGACGTACTCGGGGCGGATGACGTTGTGCTCGTCGCCGTCGCCGACGACCTCCAGGTACAGGTGGTTGGCGGCCTTGCCGCGCGTGACCGCCGTGTAAGCGAGTTGCCGGGACTCCTGCCCGGTGAGCAGGGTGTGGCTGGTGTCCGCCGTGACGCCCTGAGCGGTGTGGATCGTGGTGGCGTAGCCGAGGCCGACCGAGGTGCGCACGTAGTCCGACGGCAGATCCACGCTGCAGCCGCTGGCGGTGTGCCGGACGGTCAGCGACCCGGTGGAGTGCACGGCCGTGACGCGCCACCGGTCGCCGTTCTTGACCCAGTCGGTGCCGGTGACGCGCAGCTGGCGGTTGTTGGCCCGGGTGATGACGACGTCGCCGGCCGAGGCGGTCGACCCGTCGGCCAGAGCCGCGGTGCGCTGCGGGGTCTGGCCGTTGAGCCGGTGGGCGCGGGCGCGGTCGTTGAGCTCGCCGACGAGCTCGCGGGTCGGGGCGAGCATGACGGCGTCGCGGCCGCTGGCGCGGTCTGTGCGCCAGGCGTCGAAGACGTCGTCGGTCAGGGTGGTGAGGTCACCGACGTGGATTCGGCGGGCGTCGAGGTAGAAGCCGAGCGACTCGGGCAGCCCGTCGCGCAGGGCCAGGGATGCGGCGCCTTCGGCCGGGTCGGCGAAGCGCATCAGCTCGGTCAGATGCAGGGCGCCGTGGGTGGCGCGTACGTCGCGCAGCACCCCGCCTGCGCCGATGGCGGACAGCTGCTGGTCGTCGCCGACCAGGCGCACCGACCCGCCGCGGGCGGTGACGAACTCGATCAGGCGGTCCAGGGAGAGGGTGTCGGCCATGCCGGCCTCGTCCACGACGACCAGGCTCGCCGGGCCGATGCGCCGCGCCCAGCCGGGCAGGTGCTCCGGATCGTGGTCCAGGTGCCACAGGAGCTTGGCCATGGTGTCGGTGCGGGCGGCGATGGCCTCGCCCAGGACCGTCGCGGCGGTGGCGGACGGCGCCAGCCCGACGACGTCGCCCCCGCCAGCCGTCCACGCAGCGGCCAGGGCACGCATCGCGGTCGTTTTGCCCGCTCCGGCTGGGGCGATCGCGAGCTGGACCCGCGCACCGGAGGTGGCCATCTGTGTGACCAGGGCCGCCTGCCCGGCGTTGAGGGGCAGGCCGTCCGCGGCTGACTGGCTGAGTGCCTGCCCGACGGCGACGGCGGTGGCGCGGGTGCCGTCGTGCTGGCCTGCGTGGGCGACGATGCGCGCCTCTGCCGCGAGCAGGTCGGGGGAGGTGAACAGGGTCGATCCGGCGACCGTGTACACGCTCGCGCCGTCGCTTCGGCGCAGCGCGACGGGCGTCTCGATATCCCGCTCGGAGCGGGTGAGCGGCACCGATCGGCGGGTCAGGACCTCGTCGATCAGGAGCCCGACGACCCGCTCGACGTCCCGGGTGCGTATGTCGACGCCGCGGATGCGGCGCTGGGCTTCGGCCTCGACGTGCCACCGCTGCCAGTAGGAGCGGTGCGCTTGGAGTGTGTTCTGGATGGTGGTGGCGGTCTCGCTTACCCAGGCGGCGTCGACCCGACGGGTGGGCGCAGAGGCTGGGCGCAGGACGCGGCGCAGCATCGCCTGCACCCTGCGTTCGCTGCCGAGGACTTGCCGCGCTTGGGTCGCCCAGGTGGTGCGCTGCTCGGTGAGGCTGCGCGGCTCGTGCTTGCCCTGCCGGGTCTCCAGGGTTGCCTGCTGGGCGAGCTGCACGGACTCCACGGGTGTGGGCGGGCGCCCGTGGGTGGCCTGGAAGGTGCTGGCCAGCTCGGCGCGGCGTACCTCGATGCTGGCTCGTCGGGCGGACCACCGGGACGCCAGCGCGGGGTCGACGCCGACGATCTCGCGGACCGGGCGATTGCGCGGGTCGTCCCCTGTCCGGGCCTCGAACCGCACGCCGCGGGTGTCGGTGAGGTGCCGCTCGAGCGCGGTGTTGTAGGTCTCGGACGCCGCGACCGTGGCAGCGAAGATCAGCCGCCCATCGATGGCTAACCATCGACCCTTCTCGCGGGTCTGGACCTTGTTCGCGACAGCGACGTGGGTGTGCAGATCGGGGTCGCCGGCACGGCTATCACGGTGCGTGAACGCGGTCGCGACCAGGCCGCGGGTCTCGACCTGCCGGACGCCGTTGGTGCCCTCGCGGGTGAACAGCGCGGTGTTCTCGAGGAACGCCAGGGCGTCTTTGACCGCCGCCTGGTGGGCCCGCTCGATCGCTGCCGCGGTCGGTCGGTCGGCGATCGCCCACAGCGTGCTCACGCTCTTGACCGGGGAGAACGTCAAGTCGTATCCGGCCACGGCGTTGGTGCGCGGGCGGGAGTGCTTGGCGATCGTGGCCGCCAGCTCACGGGCGTCGGCCGGCTCGCGGCCGTACTCCTCGCGGAACAGCTCGGCCGCGACCTGGGTCCGGATGCGCGCCCGATCGGCGAGCGACACCGGGTCGGCCGATCGCCGCCCGCGGCTGGCGTTGAGGGCCGCTACTTCCTTCGCCACCCGGATGCGGAACGCCGAAGTGTCGTTCGCGTAGACCCGGAACGGGGTTCCCAACCACGTGGTGGTCTCCTGCTGGCGCTCGTTGAGTCCGGCGCCGGCGCCGGCGGCGCGCAACTGCTCGGCCAGCGGGTGCTTGCCCGCGCCGAACAGGTTGCGCATCTGCTCGGCGGTGACCTCGTCGCCCTCATTCAGCCCGTCGATGCCGACCAGGCCCGACCCGATCCACGTGCCCGGGGCCTCGCCCTTGGCCGCGTAGTAGGACGCGAGGCTGGCGTGGCCCTTCTCGGTCGCGTCCTGAGCTGCGACCTGGCGAGTCAGGTAGTCGTACCCGCTCCCGGCCGTCAGCTTGTGGATCGACATCGTCACACCTCCCGAAGGCAACTGGGTCGACCTCGGCGGTCGGTGCTTGAGGTTTCAACTACCGGCAATGCAAGAGGTGTGTGGGGCAGTGCTTGGGGGTTTTCGGGTCGTGTCGAAGCGGTGCTGTGGTCGGTCGTCGTCGCTGCGGGGGACGACGTCGGCATTGCGTGGGCTGGGTGGTGAGCGCGTGGGGGTTCGGGTCGGCCTTCGGGGGTGAGGCAAAAACGAGAAGGGGAGTTGCGATGGCGGATCAGACGGCGAGGCAGCGGGCGCGGCGCACGGCGCTCGATGCGCAGGCGCGGATGCGTGCGAGGCGGGCGGAGCAGGAGCGGCGGCGCGACGCACTGGGGGTGGAGGTCATCACGGCGCTGGCCGAGCGCGACGCGGTGGTCTCGGTGTGCGAGGCGCGCGCCGGGGCTGCGCTGGTCAAGCTGACCGAGCGGGAAGGACTGAACCTGACCGAGGCGGTCGAGTGGTGCGGCGGCGCGGAACTGCTGACCGCGCGCGAGGCAGCCCGACTTCGGCAAGTGGCACCGCCGACCGGTGGCCCAGGCACCGCTGCGGCGGGGGACGGTGGTTCGGGTGGCGACCATTCAGCCCGGTGAGGCCGGATCGGCGGCCGTCGCGGCCGGGTGCGCGTCACCTGAGGTCGTCGCGCGGTACCGGGCGAAGGTGGTTCAGGTCGACGGCAGCGGGTGTCGGTGGTGGTGGACCGGCGCGGTGAGCGGACGGGGGCACGGCCGGTTCTGGCTGGCGCCGGGGCGGGTCCATAAGCCCGGCCAGGCTGGCAGTGTACCGCGCGAGGCCACCTCGATTCGGGCGAAGGGAGTGCGTGGTACGGGTGGGGCCGGGCCCGGTCACGGACCCCAGTAGTCAGGGATTGGTGACCTCGGGCGGCCGGCGGATCTGTTGGCGTAGACGCAGGAGGGTGGCATCTGCGCGAGCCACGAGCGCGTCGGCGCGCTCGCCCGGGCGCAGGTCCGCCAGCCCGGCCGTCACTGAGGTGTGTTCGGGTCCAAGGACCAGGGCGACGTTCGCCAGGGCCAAGCGTTTTGCGACGTCCTCGATGGTCACCCCCACCAGAGCGCACACGAACTCATCACCCCTGTAACGGAAGATCAGATCGTAGGAGCGCATCTGGGCGGCCAGTGCCTTGGCGACCGCGAGCAGGGTCTTGTCCCCGGCGTCGTGACCGCGTGAGTCGTTGATGTCCTTGAGGTGGTCGACGTCGACGAAGGCCAGCACGAGCGGCGCGCCGGACCGCCTGGCCCGGTCGACCTCATGGTCGAGCTCGACGAATCCTGCGCTGCGCAGGTACACCCCGGTGAGGCCGTCCACCGAGGAGTACTCCCGTTCCCGTGCGGAGGCACCTCGATCGTCGAGTGCGGCGACGCGATCGTGTTCGGCGTGCCCACGCTCGTCGGCCGACGCACCCCGGTCGGGATCGGTCCGCGCCGCAGCCGGGCGATCGTTGTGATCGCGGGCGGCGCGGCACGCCACCCCAGCTACCTCGGTGACTTGGCCGGGCTCGCCGACGAACACGAACTGGTGGTGCCGCATCTGCGGGGCGTGGGCCGCACCCCGGCCCCCACCTTGGTCGAGTCGGGTGGGTACTGGCAGCAGGCCGCCGATATCGAGTCGCTACGCGAGCACCTCGGTGTCGAGCAACTGATCGTGGTAGCGCACTCGGCGGGCACGAGAGTGGCGATCTCCTACGCGGCCCAGCACCCCGACCGGGTCGCGGGCCTCCTGCTCATCACCCCACCCACCGGCTACCTGGTCGACGAGCCCTCCGACATCGACGCCCTTGTCGACGACCGACGCGGTGAGCCAGCCTTCGATGCCGCCATCGTGGCCCTGTTGGCCGGGCCGCAGGGGTCCACCGACGACTCGTTTAACGGCTGGCAGCGACTCACCGCTCCCGCGAGCTACGCCAGGTGGGATGGTGTGAGCCAAGCGCACGCTCGCGCGGGGCGGTGGAGCCTTGCCGCAGCGCAAGCGTTCTTCAGCACAGACCCACCCCCCGACCTCACCGCGCGTATCCGACACGTGCACGCACCGGTGCTGGTCATGGCCGGCGCCCAGGACTGCTTCACCGGTGTCGCCCCGCAAGTCGCCCTGGCCGCGCTGTTCCCCAACGGCCGCTGCGTCGTGATCGATCACTGCGGCCACTACCCGTGGGTCGAACAGCCCCGCGCATTTCGCACCGACGCAGACCAGTTTCTCGATCCGCTCACCTAATCAGTGGTGACCGACGCCGACTCACCGCCCCACGCTTGACGACCGTCGTCCCCGCCGATCCAGCACGTGCGGGCGCCGAGCAAGGGTTGCTCCCTCTGAATCTCGCCCTTCGCCTGGCCTACCAGGTGGAAATGACCGAGGAACTGCGTGCTGCGCTGACGTCGCGGACCCTGATCGACCAGACCCTCGGGATCATCATGAGTCAGACGTCGTGCAGGCGTCAGTGGGACATCCCGGCCGAGAGAGCATCGCCGGCTGGGCCTGCGCCCGCGTCGTCAGCGCTCGGGGCCTCGGGCGCGAACCTGCCCAGGGCTGAGGTAACGGGGATCTCGACCGAGAGCTGCGCGCCGCCCTCGGCGGCGGTGCCGGCGCGCAGGTGGCCGCCCCGGGCGTTGACGACGCCCCGGACGAGCCCGAGCCCGAGCCCGGTCTGCGAGAGCTCGTCCCGCGGGATCTCGAGGTCACCGTCCGCCTCGCCGTTGATGACGGCGATCAGCTCCTGGCTCAGGCCAGGCCCGGAGTCGGCGACGCTGATGCTGATCCAGCCGGCGTCGCGGTGCCCGCTCAGTCGCACCGTGTCGCCATCTCGCGTGTAGCGCAGGGCGTTCTCGATCAGGGTGTCCAGGCACGCGCGCAGGCGTTCGGCGGAGCCGTCGTAGGCCCCGGCCCGGGCGTCCACCACCCAGCGCCGGTCGGCCACCTGCGCCCAGCGCTCGACCGTCTGGGAGAGCAGCACGTCCAGGTCGACGCGCTCGAGCTCGGCGCCGCCCTGCAGCCGGATCACGCGCACCAGGCGCTCGGTGACGCGGGTGAGCCGGTCCAGCTCGTCGTCGACCACGGCGAGGTCGCGGCGCTGCTGGGGATCGAGCTCGCGCTCGAGCAGGAGCTCGACGTACCCGCGGGCGATCGTCAGCGGGGTGCGCAGCTCGTGCGAGGTGAGCCGGGTCAGGCGCTCACGATCCAGGGCCTGCGCGCGCTCGCGGTCGGCCATCACGGTCACCGCGGCGAGCGCGAACTGACGGCGTCGCACGCTCCACAGGGCGAGCACCATGAGCACGGACATCAGGGGGATCTCGGTGGTCTCCTGCCACACGAGCAAGCCGGTCGCCGCATGCACCACGAGGACGGCTCCCGTGGCGATCGTGTACAGGGCCAGCCCGGTCACTGCCCGGCGGAGCCGCCAGTCACCCAGGCCGTACAGCAGGGCGAACGACGCCCAGGCCACGTGGTACGGGATCGTCTCCTCGCCCGGCCACACCCACATCGCCGCGGTGCACACCGCGGCGATCGCGAGCCACGGGTAGTACAGGTCCCAGCGGGGTGGCGCCTTCTCGGACACGGGGTCATTCACCGTGGAAGCAGTAGCCGACCCGGCGGATCGTCTCGATCGGCGGATCGGGCTGCAGCTTGTTGCGCAGCCGCCGGATGCAGACCTCCACGACGTTGCTGCCGGGGTCGAAGTCCATGTCCCAGACGTCGTGCAGCAGCTCCTCGCGGCGGCATACCTCGCCCCGGCGGCGCATGAGGTGGGCGAGCAGGGTGAACTCGCGCTCCGTGAGGGAGACCTCGCGGTCGGCCAGCCGGACGCAACGTCGCTCGAGGTCGAGCCGGATGCCGCCCGCTTCGATGAACCGGTTGTCGGTCCGCGGGACCCGCTTCGCGCCGAGGTGCCGACGTGTCCGCGCGAGCAGCTCGACGAGGGAGAACGGTTTGGCGATGACGTCGACCGCGCCCCGGTCGAGGGCCTGTACCCGGGTCGCGATGTCGGTCGCCCCGGAGAGCACGATCACCGGGGTCTCGTCGTGACGCTGACGCAGCGACGAGAGCACGGTGAGCCCGTTGCAGCGAGGCATCATCAGGTCGAGGAGCACCAGGTCGACGTCGCCCGTCGTGAGCCGGTTCAGCGCGCCGACGCCGTCACCGAACGACACGACGCTGTGCCCCTCCGACGCCAGGGATCGCGTGATGAGCGCACGGATCCGCTCCTCGTCGTCCACAACCATCACCGTGCTCACCGCGCCCCCGCCCTACGACCGCCTGGTGTGGCGGTTGCCCCCACCCCCGTCGCGCGGGAGCTGGTAAGCAACTGTTACTCGTTGACGAGCGTGAGATGGCGCAAAACGGACAACTTCACCCGGCGCGGGCAACACTTCGCCCGCACGAGGGCCCGCGGGCGTCGTCTGGGGGCCGCGACATGGTCGACGCCCCATCGGAAGTCGTGACCCTACTCGACGACCGACGCGTCGAGCCAGGGAAGAAGTCAGGGTGCAGGCCTCGGGTCGCCGGCGCCGAAGAGAACCGCGGGGCCCAACCGGCCGCGCTGGCCGCCGAAGATCACTTCTGCCACTCAGGTCGCCGGCGACCCAGCGGTTCGCCACACTTATACGGTGCTCGACATCATCGGCGAACAACACCGTCGCCGGTCCTGGCTCATCGCTGCGAACTCATTGCCAAAGTCGTTCGTCCCTGATCTCGCGCAGCGTCGGCGTGGCTGGTCGTCAGGGTGCCAATCCACGTCGGCCACCCGGACTTGGGAGCTGTGGCTGGCGACTGCCGGTGTCCGGTCTCGGCGGCGATGCCTTCAACGGGGCCGAGGCGCGTGAGCACGCATTCGACCTCGGCGGTGCCGAAGTTGCTGAGGCCGTCGAGTGAGGCCTCGAGGTGTTCGCGGATCGAGGCGAGCACGTCGGCGCGCTCGGCCTGGACGACCCCGATGAGCGCGCGCTCGAGGTCGTCGAGCATCGAGCCACAGGACCCGCTCGACCTTGGGGTCGGACCAGGTATGGACGATGACGGGGATGGGCCACGGAACAGAATCCTTCAAAGACTGAGGTTCACGCTCTCGCATGCCGGATAAAGGGTACCGAGTCCCCTTTGGATGGCGACTGAGAATTCGGGCCGCCCCTGCACGGGCGCCATCACGTCCTCACGCCCCTTCGAATCGCCCAGCTTGAGCAGTACCGTTGAAGTACTCACCCACACCAGGGGTCGGAGGCAGTCCATGACTTCAGACACGTCGCCATCCCGACCGAGTGGCCCGTCGATCACTCCGCCGACACGTCCGGATGCAACGAGCTTCCCGCCGAGTGGCTCCGCCCCGACGCGCGCGGCCGCTGCGTGGTTCGCTACCGCGGTGGCGCTTGTTCTCTTGGTGCTGCTCATCGTCTTGATCCTGCAGAACCAAGACGTCGTCGAGGTGCATTACCTCGGCCTCACCGGATCGGTCCCGCTCGGCACAGCGCTGCTCATCGCGGCGGTCGCGGGTGCTGCCATCGTCGCGATCGTCGGAGTCATCCGACTCACGCAACTGCGCGTCAAGGGCCACCGAGCACGGCGCCTGGAAGCTAAGCGCGAGAAGAAGCCTTGATTGACGCGCCAGGGTCACGCCCCACCAGTAGCACCTCCTCAGCATTCCCCGACAAATCCAGGTGCAGCGTCTAGGTCGTGAAAGTCGTCCTCTGCGACCCGCCGCCGTCCGGCGCACCACCGGTTCGCGACAGGTATGCGCTGTGTCGTACGTCGTACGAGGTGGGCCGGTGCGGGGCCATCTGCGGCCTGGACCCGTTCGCGGGCAGGCTCGCCGCGTAAGAGTGCCGCCGGTTCGTCCACGGGTGCGGTGGACGACCACCGAGCGCGAGAGTCGCGCCGGGCCGACCGTGTGGGTAGTCAGCCCACCATGTCGGCCAGGCGATCCATCGCTGGCGCTGGCGCCTCGCCGGGCATCGCCGCACTTGTGCCGAGCGTCGCGGCCGCGAGGCCGCGGGCGACGCTCGGCCCACCGTTGCCGGAAACGGCTACGTCGGCCGGGGCGGCTACCTCTGCGGTGGGCGACCAAGCGCGCAGCATCGCTCCGAGCCGCTGCTTGTCAGCACGGGTGAACATGGCCGAGTTGGCGATCTTGGCCATGGCGGCACGGTTCTGGGCGACGGCTTCCACTGGGTCACCGCGGTCGGCCGCTGCCTGGCGCTTGTTGAGTTCGTCCCCGCAGAAGCTCTCCCAGTCGTCGCGCGCCACGCGGGTGTCGATGCGCAGGACCATGTAGTCGATGCCGGCCACGGCCGCCAGGTGGTCCGGCGCATCTCCGCGCATCAGCTGGCCGTCCTTGATCCACAGATCGTCATTGAAGCGCGACTCCTCGTTGAGCAGAACCCAGAAGCCTTCGCGCAACACGAGCGTGTCGGAGTTGGCGACGTCGTCCTCTGCGCCGGTCCACCGGTGGTCCAGGCTCAGGACGAGGTTCTTCTTGCCGCTGCCGAGCAGGGTGTCGAGCCCTTGGGCGACCACGTTGCCGACGGCGCCTGCTGCTGCTGCAGCTGCTGGCCCGCCGACCAGGCCTGTGACGCTCGAGACCAGGTTCAGCAGGCCAGGCATCGCATCGGAGTTCTGGAAGGCGACCAGACCCATGATCACTTCCACGCTCCCGCCCGTGAACGGCAGGAGCGGGGAGACGGCCTTGTTGACCAAGATCGTTCGGCCGAGCGAGGAAGACTCCAGCGCTGCCAGGTCGTTGGACCCCGCTACCCGGATGAACTCGCTCGTGCCGCCGGCCGAGGAGGTGGTCACCACGGCTGCGACCCCGGGGATGTACGTCTTGGTGAGGAATCGATCATGGGCCAGATGCACGCTGAGCGCGGAGACCTGGAAGTAGACCTCTTGGGATCTGGCGGGCTGCGGGGAGATCGACTCACCGATGACGTGGGTGTCCGGGACGCGGAAGTAGTTGAGCCGGACGGCCTCGGGGCGGATCAGGTTTCGCAGAGCAGCGATGACGTCCATGAGGCACTCCCAGTGGGAACGGGTTGGTTTGACCTTTTTCGTACCATATTGCCGGTGGGTGGCATCGGCGATCGGGGAGCCCGCGGCCGATTCGCGGCACCTTGGCTGGCGACAACCTCTGGCGCACCTGGTGCCCGGCGCGGCGCCAGAGGTCGCTGACGGGCAGCCGGGTGGGCATACCTGACGCCGCGACCGACACCTCCCAGACCCTGGTGGGCGCCGCGGCGACCCCCGGCGCACCCGATCCAGCAACGGCGGCACGCAACTTCCTCGACGCGTGCGTCGACATCGAGCAGACCCTCAAGTTGCGGCACGAGCTGAGTGACGTGCACAGGCTGGGCCAGGTCCTCCATGAGGTCTGGCCCGCGACGCCGTGGTGCGCGGGTACTGGGACCAGCTGGGCGCTTTCGTCCAGCTATGGCGTGTCTCCGCGACGCCGCTTCGCACCAACCAAGCTGCGCGACGGCCGGCTGGGGCCGGCGAGAGTGGCGCTGCTCGACACCCCCCAAATTCGTGCGTCGAGTGGGAGGGTGGAGTTGTCGGGGGCTCGTTGGGCCCGCCACGTGGCGACGTGGTCAAGTCCTGGGGAGTGGTGTAGCGGTTCGGCGTGATTCTTCGCGGTGAGCTATGCGCTCAGGGTGTTCAGGGTGGGTGCGTCCTCCTGGTTGTGGTGGGGGTTGTCGATGAGGGTCAGTCGGGCTCGGCTCAGGACCTCCAGGCCGAAGTAGCGGCGTCCTTCGGCCCATTCGTCGTGCTGCTCGGCCAACACGGCGCCGACGAGTCGGATGATGCTGGTGCGGTCGGGGAAGATCCCCACGACGTCGGTGCGCCGGCGGATCTCCCTGTTCAACCGCTCGTTGGGGTTGTTCGACCAGACCTGGCGCCACAGCGCCTTGGGGAACGTCGCGAACGCCAGGACGTCCGCCCGGGCGCCGTCCAGGTGCGCGTGCACGGCCGGCAGCTGGGTTTCGACGGCGTCCAGGAGCTTGTCGAACTGGGCGTTGACCGCGGGTTCGTCGACCTGGTCGTAGGTGGAGTGGAGCATGGCCTTGACCGCGGGCCAGGCCGACTTCGGACACACGCTCATCAGGTTCGCCGCGTAGTGGGTGCGGCACCGTTGCCAGGTCGCCCCGGGCAGGGTCGCCCCGATCGCCTCGACCAGACCGGCGTGCGCGTCGGAAGTGATGAGCTGGACGCCGGTCAGGCCGCGGGCGACCAGGTCGCGGAAGAACGTCAACCACCCGGCCCCGGACTCGGCGGAGGCGACCTGGACGCCCAGGATCTCCCTGAATCCGTCGCCGTTGACGCCGGTGGCGACCATGACGGCGACCTTGACTACCCGCCCGCCCTCGCGGACCTTCATCGTCAGCGCGTCCGCGGCCAGGAACGTGTAGGGGCCGGCGTCCAGGGGTCGGGTGCGGAAGTCCTCGACCTGGGCGTCCAGGTCCCTGGCCATCACTGAGACCTGCGACCGCGACAGCCCGGTGATGCCCAACGACTGGACGAGTTTGTCCATCCGGCGGGTCGAGACGCCGAGCAGGTAGCAGGTCGCTACGACCGAGGTCAGGGCGGCCTCGGCGCGGCGGCGCCGCTCGAGGAGCCACTCGGGGAAGTAGGTGCCGGCCCGCAGCTTGGGGATCGCCACGTCCAGGGTCCCGGTGCGGGTGTCCAGGTCGCGGTGGCGGTACCCGTTGCGCTGGGTGGTGCGGGCCTCGCTGACCTGGCCCCAGGCCGCGCCGCACACGGCGTCGGCGTCGGCGGACAGCAGGGTGTTGATGAACGTGGTGAGCATCTGACGCATCAGGTCCGGAGAGGACTGGGCCAGGTGCTCGTGCAGGAAGTCAGCAGGGTCAATACTCGACGGAGCGGTCATCGTGTTGTCCTCTTCGAGTGGGCTTTGGACGGTCTCTCGAAGGATCACGCGGTGGCCGCGCCTACGTCTACGTTCTCGACGACGACACGACCACCGGGCTACCGGTACACCACTCTGCTGGACTCAACTGGCGACGTGCCGTCTCCGGTCTGGACCGCAATGTCGGTGCGCTCAACCTCTGATGACGCCCGGCACATCGGCGGGTTTGGCGCCGTCGAGCAGGCCGATGCTGAGCTGCTCGCTGGCGATGTCTCTGGGGCGCTGAACCTCGCCATCCGCCGTGCTCACCAGGAGGAGTTGAGCGAAGGGTTGCGTGCTGCGCTTCAATCGCGGACCCTGTGCCGTCAGGGTGGTGGTCGAGCAAGCCGAACAATCAATCGCCGAGGTCGACACCGCTCGCGACGGGACTCCACCGAGTTGCTGTCCACCAGGCAGAACGAGGCCTCAGGGCCGAGTGCCGCCGACTGGTGGTGGTGCGAGCGGTCGCGGTGAGCGTTGCGTGGGCACGTCTGCTCGGCCCTGAATCTCGCTCGTGGGGAGTCGGGTCGTGAGCGCCGACGTCCAGCGCAGCACTCTCGATTCCTGATTGTTGTCGCTCATCGCATCCCTTCGCTTGTCCCCGCCGCAGCGGGGTCGGTGATGCGGCGGATGAGGGCGTTGCCCACCCCCGCCCATCGAGACTGGTCTGAGGCCGTCAACTCCTACGGCGCTGGCGCGCAGTTCGACGCCTGAGTGAACGCCGCTCATCCTCGGACAAGCCTCCCGATACGCCGGCGTCTTGTCCGGACTCGAGCGACCACGCCAGGCAGGTGTCGATCACTGGGCAGCGATGACAGATCACCCTCGCCTGTTCGAGCTGGTGCTGGGCGGGACCCGCAGTCCCGATCGGGAAGAACAGTTCCGGGTCCTCATTCACGCACGCGGCATGGTGGCGCCAATTCATGGGTTCTCCAAACAATGATTCGAACGCGCTCGGGAAACGAGCAACGTTCGGGAGTCGAAAGGGGCAAAAGGTGGGGCAGAACTGCTCCGGAAAGAGATTTACAGTCGCTCGGCCGTCGCGCTAGGGACATAGGTCCTGGTAGGTCCGCCCGTCCGCGGTCGTTTGTCCTTTGGTGGGCGAGGTTGAGCACCGCGTTGTCTGCGTTCGGTCTGGATGCGACCGTCCAACCCCTACGTCGTGCCCCGGATGCGTACATAACGCCGGTGAGCTCGCGTGATTGACCGTGTTCTCACCGATCTCACCCGGTGAGCTTGTTGTCGGACGTCAAGTCCGAGCAGCACCCCGCCGATTGCTTCATGAGCGGGGCGCCGGACACCGTACGAACAGGAGTGATGGAGTTGGACGAGCTGGACGTGGACGCCCTGTTCACCCAACTGGAGAATCTGCACGTCGCGGGGGCACTGACCCCATCCGAGTTGGGCGCCAAGGCCGCTGCGACCACGCGAGGATGCACGAACTACTGGCCTCACCGCGACGCACAGCCACCACGACCCAGCCGATGGCTTCTCAGTGCCTGCGCGAGAACGCCCGGGTGCGCTCAAAGGTCGTGCTTATGGTTTTCCGAAGGCGACGCGGCACTCTGAACAAGCCGACGATTCGTTCCGCGGGGCGCCGTCCGGACGAGTCAAGTCGTCAACTCGTGCGTCGCCCTACTACGAGGAGATCCACCGCGAGCGACAATCCACCGCCATTTCGATGTGCCCACACCGGGTCCTCCAAACACGATGAGCACACACGCGCGGCAACATTCGGGGGCGCTTCGCGGTTCGCTGTGAACGTTCCTCCTGGGTAGCTGTTCACGCGTGTTTTCGCTGCTGGCGCGCTACGTTTGGCGCCACGGCCCCCGTCACGGGCGCGTGAGGAAGTAGTGCATGACCCACCGGATAATATCAACTACGAGATGTTGTGACGGGCTTGCCCTTTCTCCCTTTCTCCCTTTCTCCCTTTCATGCGCTGGCTGGGGCACAAGAGGAGACGTGGGAGAGGGTAAGGGGCGGTGGTGTGCACCGATATCGTGGTTGCCCTTTGGGCAAGATGGAGTGTCGGTCCCCGCCCCGCGTTCCTAGGTGAGCACCACGACAGCCGCGACGACGGCGAGCGCCAGCAGTCCCATCGCGGCAAGGATGGATCGTCGCTG
This sequence comes from Pengzhenrongella phosphoraccumulans, assembly GCF_045689905.1. Taxonomy (NCBI): domain Bacteria; kingdom Bacillati; phylum Actinomycetota; class Actinomycetes; order Micrococcales; genus Pengzhenrongella; species Pengzhenrongella phosphoraccumulans. Next base: position 3,218,293 of record NZ_CP144210.1, read on the forward strand.
GACGCTTCGGCCCCCGGAGGGTTGGATATCCGCTGTCGCGCTGCTGTGATTTCGCGCCGGGCCGGGCCGGCAATGAGGAGCAGCAGGCATGGCAGGCAGTAGACCAGGGCGCACAGATAGGGCACTGGCCCCGCCACCGATGGGCACGTCAGCGGCGTTCAGACGTTCGATCGCGACGGGGTAGGGGAAGGCGTTGGGCACGTCCACGCCGGTGGCTAAGGTGACGATCGTCGAACCGGGGCGGGTCGCAAGTCGACGACCGCGCAGCAACCTCTCCCCGGCGACTCTCTGGGGGTACCGGGCCACCGTGGAACCCAGGGCGAGTTTGCTACCGCGCGGTGATGATCAAGGGCGGCAGCCCGTGAATGACTCGGGCGAGACACGCGCGATCTAGTTGTACTCGGCCACGAGGTTGGTGACGGTTGGGGTGTTGACGTGAGGAGGACCTCCGGGCGTAGTGGAGATGTCTGACGTCTTCACCAACCGGAGGTCCTCGTGTCTCACGCTAACGCGCGGCTCACGCCGCATGGCAGATGGTTGCTCGTTCAGCGCGTGCGGGTGCACGGTCGCCCGGTCGCCCACGTCGCCCGGGAGCTCGGTGTCTCGCGCCAGTGCGCGCACCGCTGGGTCGCGCGTTACGACCAGCTCGGCCGGGCCGGCCTGCTGGACAGGTCGTGCCGTCCCCGCGCCAATCCCCGCGCGACCCCGACGAGCGTGGTCGAGGCCGTGGTCGCTGAACGGGTGCGCTCCCGGTGCGGGCCGGACGAACTGTCCCGGACCACCGGGGTCCCCGCGCGCACGATCTCGCGGGTCCTGCGCCGCGCAGGGGTGCCCTACCTGTGGCAGTGCGACCCGATCACCGGCGACGTGATCCGCGCCTCGAAAGCCACCGCCCGGCGCTACGAGCACGACCGGCCCGGTGACCTGGTCCACCTGGACGTCAAGAAGATCGGCCGCATTCCCGACGGCGGCGGCTGGAAATCTCACGGCCGCGCGGCCGGATCCACTTCCCTGCGCCGCAAGACCCGGCTCGGTTTCGACTACGTCCACTCCGCGGTCGATGACCACTCCCGGGTCGCGTACTCCGAGATCCTGCCCGACGAGAAGGGCCCGACCGGTGCCGAGTTCACCGACCGCGCGCTGGACTACTTCGCTGCCTTGGGTGCGCCGGTGCGCGCGATCCTGACCGACAACCACTGGTCCTACTCCCGCAGCCGGGACCTGCGCGAGGTCCTGGCAGCACACGGCGCCGACCACTGGTTCATCAAGGCGCACTGCCCGTGGCAAAACGGCAAGGTCGAACGCTTCAACCGGACTCTGGCCACCGAGTGGGCCTACCGGCGCCCCTACCTGTCCAACGACAAACGCACCGCGGCCTACCCCGCCTGGCTCCACCGGTACAACAATGAACGACACCACTACGCCGTCGGCGGACCACCAATCAGCCGACTGTCACCAACGTGATGGCCGAGTACATCTAGTAGGTGAATGCCGAGATGCGCTCGTGTAGGTCGGCGGACATCCGGGCGAGCTCGTTGACCGACCCGCCCATCTGGATCAGGACCTCGCTGGACGTGGCCGCGCCGGAGGCGACCCCGGTGATGTTCGAGGCGATCTCGCCGGAACCGGTGGCGGCTTCGGCGACGGACCGGGACATCTCGTTCGTGGTGGCAGTCTGCTCCTCGACGGCGGAGGCGATGGTGAGCTGGTAGTCGTTGATCGAGGCAATGATGGCGCTGATCTCGCCGATCGCCGCGACGGCGCCGGTCGTGTCGGCCTGGATGGCCTCGACGCGGCGGGTGATCTCCTCGGTGGCGCGGGCGGTCTCGCGGGCGAGCTCCTTGACTTCCCCGGCGACCACGGCGAACCCCTTGCCGGCTTCACCGGCGCGGGCGGCTTCGATGGTCGCGTTCAGCGCGAGCAGGTTCGTCTGATCGGCGATGGAGGTGATGGCCTTGACAACTGTGCCGATCTCGCCGGAGGAGATCCCGAGGCGGGTGATGAGGTCGGTGGTGGACGCGGCGACGCCGGTGGCGCGGTCGGCGACCTTGGCAGCCTCGTTGGCGTTCTGGGCGATCTCCCGGATGGAGGCGCCCATCTGTTCGGCTCCGGCCGCGACGGTCTGCACGTTGCGGGACACTTCTTCGGCGGCAGCTGCCACGACCCCGGCCCGTGCGCTGGTCTCTTCGGACCCGGCGGTGACCTGCGAGTTCGCGGCCGAGAGCTCCTCGGCTGCGGCGGCCACGGTCTGCGCGGTCTCGCCGACCCCGGTCAGGGTCTCGCGCAGCGACGCCTGCGCTCGGGTGAGCGAGCGAGCCATGTCACCGACCTCGTCCCGGTTCGGGATGTCGGCCGCGACGGTGAGGTCGCCGTCAGCCATTGCGGTCAGTGCCAGGTTGCATTGGCGAAGGGGACGCACGATCGACCGAGTGATGCTCGTGCCGAGTCCGGCCGCGATCAGCACCGCGAGGCCACCGGCGAGGAGCACCTGCAGCCGCGCGCCGGACGCGGCGGCGTCGGCGGCGTCGTCCAGGGCGAAGATCCGGGCATCGACGCTCGCCTGGAGCTCGGTGGTGGTATCGAGCAAGTTGCTCCAGGAGGTGTCGAGACCCCCCTCCAGGATCTCGTGGGCGGCATCGAGAGACGCCGCGGTGCCCTCAGCGATCAGGCCCATCATCGAGTCGGTGAGGGCGAAGTAGTCCGTCCACTGCTTGTCGAGGGAATCCATGAGCACCCGCTCGGGCGGGGTCAGGGGATGGGCCTTGAGGGTGATCAGGAGGGCGTCGCCGGCCGCTCGCGACTCGTTCAGGCCCATCACGTTGGTGTTGTCTGCCGCGACCGCGGCGGCGGGGCCAGCAACGAGCGCGTCGACGAACACGTAGCCCTGCCACCCACTGACGTCGGCGTCGAGGTAGCGCAGCTGGAGCACATCGGTGCGTAGCTCATGTAGCGCTGTTGTCTGCTGCGCGAGGGCTCGCTGGCGGGCCGAGCCGTTGAGCCCTGCGGCGGCCACGACCATGAGCAGTAAGCACAGGACGGCGAATGCCGCAGCGAGCCTGCGGCCGAGGGACAGGTAGGTCAGTGGATTGCGCATGCCACTTCCAATTCCGTGACGGCGACGGAGCGTCGCTCTGGGAGGGGCAGACCGATCGGTTCGGCCGTGAGGGCAGCCTGCCGGCCGTCTCATCGAATCTCCTATCGACCGATGAGTGGCAGTTCGTACCCAGCCGTCCGCCGGAACTTGATGACCGCCGAGTCAGACGATGACCACGGCGCGGCTGGCGACGATGAAGTGCCCGTCTGCCACCGATGCAGTGGTGGCACTCGGCGCTCAGCGCCTGCTGTGCGCTGCCGCCGGGCACCACTTCACGCCAACTACGACGTGTTCGGTTTTGGGTCCTTCAGACGGAGTCCGCTGGACTTCGACAGCGCTGCGACAGGACCTAGTTTGTCGGCTCGGTTGGCTGCGTTGCTGAGCCATGCCCGTGACGCGATTTGCGATCATGACCTGCGCGTCACAGCCATGACCACCGAGGTCACGCGCCTCAGCGCCTGACAACTGCGCCCGGGATTCACCGGAGCCCTCCCGACTGCAAGCGTGGGACCGAAGTTCGTGCCGGGCTGAGCCTGTTACTCGGAGACGACCGGGTGGAACGACGCCGACATCGAGTTCATGTCGATCTTCGACATGAACTCCAGAGCGACCGGGCTGGTGTCCCGCGCCGCCCCGCCCGCGGCGTGCTCCATGTTGGTGTAGCGCAGCACCAGCACCCACTCGCCGTTCTCGCTGCGGGTGGCCTCGCGCCGCTCGAGGCCGGGGAGGGTGGGAGCGACCTCCCGCTGGAACCGGTCGTTGATCGCGAGCATCTCCTGGTTGCTCACGTCGGGCTTCGCGTGGAATCGGACGATCTGTAGGACTGACATGCCGAGCTCCTTCACCTAGACACTTCAGATTCGAAGGAATTTACAGGGTGATCCTTCAGATTGCAAGCGTCGCGCTAGGCTCGGCCCATGACTGACCCGGTGCGGTGGCTGGATGAGCAGGAGATGTCTGCGTGGGGACCGTTCGTGGTCGCGACCATGCACCTGCATGCCCAACTCGAACGCGACCTCAAGCGCGCCTTCGACGTGACGCTGCTCGATCACGGCATCCTGCTCATGTTGAGACACACCCCTGACGGGCTGACCATGGGACACCTGGCGGGCCAGTTCGGGACGAAGGCCAGCGTCATCACCTACCGCGTCAACCGCCTCGAGCAACGCGGCCTGGCTTGGCGTGCCCGCCGCGAGACCGATCGCCGCGAGGTGCTCGCTCGCATCACAGAAACCGGCGAACAGCTCTGCGGCCAGATGGGCCCGGTCCACGCCACCAGCGTCCGCCAACACTTCCTCGACCCCATCCCGCGCCGGGACCTGCCAGCCCTGGCCGAGGCCTTTCAGCACCTCTACAACGCCCAACGCGAGCTAGACGACTAGCCGAACACCGCAGCGACCGTCGACTGCGAGCCGACGCAAGAGATACGCGGCGGCGACAGGCGTCTTCGATGCCGGGAGCCAACCTGCCGCTGTGCGCCGGCGTCACTCCCTCGCTGAACGCCCGGGACGCGAGCGCCGCACCATGAAGGACGTAGCGCCAACCAAGCGATGTTCTGTCTAGTTGATCTCCCCGCCAAGAAGGAGTGTCGCGGTCGACTGTCTCGCATTCAAGACACTGTGCGTGCTGGCAGGTGTCAGACTCCACACGTGTCCCCCTCCCTGAGGCCGTCCCTGGCAGTCATCGGCGGTTGCGGCTTCTACTCCTCTCTCGTCGGCGTCGAGCAGGTCGAGATGAGCACGCCGTACGGAACGCCGCCCGCACTCGTTGCGATCGGATCGGTCAGAGAGCGGACGGTTGCGTTCTTGCCCCGGCACAGGCTGGGGCACGAGCTCCCTCCGCATCTGATCAAGTCCCGGGCGAACATCTGGGCGTCGTGCCCCCTAGGGGCGCGGCGCATCTTGGCTCCGTGCGCGGTCGGTGCCCCGTCCACAGTCCTCACCCCGAGGAGACGTGGTCGTGCCTGATCAGCTTGTCGACCGGACCGCCTTGCGCGTGCGGGCCTTTGACGGCTCGGGGGCGGTGCACGCTCGGTTCTCCGACCCTTACTTTCCTGCGCTGCTCGCCTGGGACGGTGGCGTGAATGAAGGTGGGACGTTGGTGATCGTCGAGGGTCCGCGATTCTCGACGCGTGCCGAGTCGCGGAGCTATGCGGGTGCCGGCTGGTCGCTGGTCAACTTGACGGGGTATCCCGAAGCGGTCCCAGCGCGGGGGTTGGGCGTCTGTTGCGCAGCCTTGGGCCTGGTCACCGACCTGGATGCCGGGGTGGACGCTCACGGTGCGGTGCACCACGGCGCGGTGCTCGCGCCGTTCTCGCAGCACGTCGGCCTTACGACGGATTTGCTCTCCGGTGTGATCGTCGACCTTGACCATCAATTGGATTGCTCGTGGTCTGCCGGGTTGCGAGACGTCACTGTCCCGTTGGTGCTGGCGTGAGGGTTCTCTTGACGGGCGCCGCCGGTTTCATTGGATCGGCGATCTGGACCGAGCTGGCCGCTCGCGGGCATGAGGTGATCGCAGTGGATGCCTTGATCCCGCAGGCACACCCGATCGACGCGGACGCGGGGCCGGAGGTGCACCGGCTCGATGTCCGTCGTGCTATGGAGTGGGTGGATCTCTTGCGGGGCGTCGATGTGGTGTGCCACCAGGCCGCCATGGTGGGTGCGGGCGTGACGGTCTCGGACCTGCCCGCCTATGCAGGTCACAACGATCTCGGGACCGCGGCTTTGTTGGCGGCGATGCACGCGGCGGGCGTGGGCCGGATCGTCCTCGCGTCGTCGATGGTGGTCTACGGCGAGGGGCGTTACGTCTGTCCAACGCACGGCGTGCAGCGGCCACCGCCGCGAAGTCTCGCCGCGCTCGACGCCGGGGACTTCGAGAACCACTGCCCGGGGTGCGGGGAAGCGCTGGCGTGGCAGATGGTCCCGGAGTCGGCCCGGCTCGATCCGCGGAGCAGCTACGCGGCCAGCAAGCTCGCCCAGGAGCACTACGTGGCAGCCTGGACGCGCCAGGCGCCGGGCGCCGCGATCGCGCTGCGCTACCACAACGTGTACGGCCCCGGGATGCCGCGCAACACCCCATATTCGGGGGTTGCGGCCCTGTTCAGGTCGGCGATCGAGGCCGGGCGTGTCCCTGAGGTGTACGAGGACGGTGCGCAGATGCGCGACTTCGTGCACGTGGCCGACGTCGCTCGAGCCAACGCGATCGCGCTCGAGGCCGTCGCGGTGGCGCAGCCGGGACATGGTGGCGTCTATAACGTGTGCTCGGGTCAGCCGGTCTCGATCCTGGACGTCGCGCGCAGCGTCGCGTCGGGGGCCGGATCGGGTCGAGCGCCGGCGGTGACGGGTCGCTACCGCGTCGGGGACGTGCGCCACATCGTGGCGTCGCCGGATCGGGCCGCGCGCGAGCTCGGGTTCACCGCCGAGGTCGGGCCAAGCGACGGCCTGCCACGGTTCGCCACGGAGCCGCTGCGGGCGTGATTGTCACCAGGGGGTCCTCAGAAGGTGCTGGGCGACGATCGCGAACCCCACCTGGAGGGCCAGGCCGCCGCGCCGCCAGCGTTCGGGTAGGAACGCGCAGGACAGCATCAGCCAGGGCACAAACGGAAGCCAGATCCGCTCGACCTCGGCCTTGCTCATCAGCGTGAGGTCGGCGACGGCGACCATGATCACACCTGCCGCAGCCAACGCACCGAGGACGTGGCGGCTCGGGCGTCTGATCGCCGCAACCATTTCTTTGCCTGCGGACGCGAGCGCCGCTGCCAGCAGGGGACCCGCGCTGAACAGCAGCGCGGCGATGTTGCCCCAGAGCCAGTAGCTCGCCGGGCGGCGACTGGCGAGGCCGCTCCAGTACCTGTCCTGGAGCACCGGGAAGGCCTCCCACCACACGAATCCGAGGGCAGCGAAGACCAGTACGACGGCGATCGCGGTAGTGAGGGCGAAGGGCAGCGCAAACCAGGACCGGGACACCAGCAGGACGGTAAGCGCGAGCACCCCCAGCAGCGGAAGGCCGTACGACATCAGGGCGCAGTACCCCAGGAGCGCTCCTGCGAGCAGCGACCATGGCATCGATCGGCGCGTGGCTCCGAGCGCCAGCGCGGCCACCCCCCAGGCGGCCACGGCGGCGAACAGCGCGTCGGCGGACACCGCCTGCCAGATCGCGACGGGTCCCAGGACCAGGAAGGGTAGTGCCCGGCGTGCGGGCAGCTCGGCTCCGAGCGCGCGAGCGGTCACGAGCACGGCCACCGGTGTCGTGGCGGCCACCACGGTGACGACCAGTGCGGCCGCCAGGCCCGAGCCGAGCCCGAGTCGGACGAGCAGGATGAAGAACAGCAGCGCGCCGGGCGGGTGTCCCGCGACATGGACCGGCCAACTGTTCGGACCGTCCGGGATCCGGGTGACGAACTCTTGTAGCAGGGCGGGCACGTCGGTGGTGGCGCGGGCGGTGTTGAGGTATTCGTACCGGCCGTCAAGGACGTTCCCGATTCCGGGCACGCCGTCGACGAGCGCGAGCGCGAGCATCCATGCCCAGCCCGTCAACCACGTGAGGGCGAGCAGCGCCCGCCAGGGCAGGAATCGGGCGGCGTCGAGCGCCACCAGGACCCCTGCGACGCCGATCACGAGAGCGGGCACCGTTCCTGGGCCCACGCGCGGTGACCAGGAGGCGATCACGGGATGGAAGGACGCGAAGTCCACCTTCCAGCCCGTGACGACCGGCACCGTCATCGCGAGCACCATGACGAGTGCGGCCGCCGCGAGACCCCGCGCGGGCACGGATGCCTGGCGAAGGCGGTTGGTCACGGCTCGATGATAGGCAGTCGGCCACAACTGAGGAGGACATTGTCTATCGTCGGGCTCATGGCCTTACGGTGCGATGTGATCTTTCCCTGCAAGGACGAAGCGGCCGCCTTGCCCGCCTTGCTCGCCCTGGTCCCCGCGGGTTTCGGCGTCATCGTGGTGGACAACGGCTCGGTCGACGACACGGCCGAGGTCGCGAGGAGCTGCGGGGCCCGGGTCGTGTACGAGTCCGTGGCTGGCTACGGCGCTGCCGTGCAGGCCGGCGTCGAGGCGTCCAGGGCCCACTACATCGCCATCCTGGACGGAGACGGGTCGATGGATCCGCGGGAGATCACCGGGTTGCTCGCCGCCGTCGTCGGGGGTGGGGCCACGATGGCGACCGGCCGCCGGCGACCGGTCCGGGCGGGGGTCTGGCCGCGGCACGCCCGGGCGGGCAACGCGCTCGTGCTTTGGTGGCTGCGCCGTCGAACCGGGCTCCTGGTCCGGGACATCGCCCCGATGCGCGTGTGCAGCCGGGAGGACCTGCTCGCCCTGGACGTGCGCGACCGTCGGTTCGGCTACCCCGTGGAGCTGCTCGTCAAGGCGCAGGCGGCGGGCTGGGTGCTGGCCGAGCTCGACATCAGCTACCACCCGCGGGCCAGCGGGACTAGGTCGAAGGTGTCTGGCACCGTCCGGGGCACGGTTCGCACCGCCCGCGACTTCGCCCGCGTGCTGCCGTGAGCATGCCCGTGGTGCTCGTGATGGCGAAGGTCCCGATTCCCGGTCAGGTGAAGACGCGGCTCGCAGCAACGCAGGGGGCTGTGCGGGCTGCGCAGCTGGCGACCGCGGCCCTGCTGGACACCCTCGACGTGTGCGAGCAGACCTTCGGTCTCGGCCGGTGCCACGTGTCCCTCGGAGGGGACCTGGGTCAGCTGGACGACGTGGAGCTGCTGACCCGTCTGCGCAGCTGGACCGTCCATCCGCAGTGGGGCGCCGGGTTGGGTGAGCGGATCGCGAACGCCCACCGTGAGCTGTGTCCGACATCCCATGCGCCCGTCGTCCAGATCGGCATCGACACCCCTCAGGTCACGTCGGCGGTGCTCGGTTCGGTGGCCGCGATGGCGGTGCACCAACCGGTGCTGGGGCTCGCGGACGACGGCGGGTGGTGGGTGCTGGCGACGAACGACCCCGCGCAGGTCGACGGTCTCGAGAATGTCCCCATGTCGACCGCGAGAACAGGTCAGATGACCTGGGAGCTCCTGCGGTCGCGAGGATCGAGCGTGGGCGTCGCGCCCGTGATGCGCGACGTGGACGAAGCAGCCGACGCCGAACACGTGGCAACCCTCGCGCCGACGACCCGATTTGCGCGGGCATGGCGTTCTAGCCGTGCCGGAACTCGCGGCTGAACTGGGCTGCGGTACCAGACTCTGCACGCAATACTCGCCTCATGATTCGGTACCTTCTGGGCGCCGAAGAGCCCGGCCGTCGCGTCGTCGGGCGGGCGCTGGCCGGTCTGCGGATCGTCGCGGGTCTCCTGTGGCTCGGCAACGTGGACTGGAAGCGACGGCCCGGCGTCGGCCGCGAGGGCGAGCGGTTCCTCTATGGCTACGTCTAGGCAGCGATCGACCACCTCGTGTTCCCACCGTTCGGCTGGGTCGTGGAGAACGTGGTCCAGCCGGCGTTCTTCTCACTTCTGGGGCCGAATGATGTAAGCGATCGGGTCCAGCCGGGAGGCGTCTGGCTTGGCGGGTGTGCGTGTTGGCTTCTACCGGGGCCGGGCTTACGTCCTGTGCACCCTAGTAGCAGCCTCATCTTCGAAGAATCCACGACAAGTTGAAGGGCGTGTGGCGTGTTCAAGAAGTATGAGTTCCTCACCGTGGAGTCGATTCCGAGCTATATCCAGTCCAAACCCATGCTCGCTTCCCGTATCGATGCCCACCACATCGTCTCTGTCGAGGAGATCGGTGACGGCAACCTCAACCTGGTGTTCATCGCGCGGGACGAGGCCGGGCGCGGCCTCGTGCTGAAGCAGGCCCTGCCGTACGTGCGCATGGTGGGCGAGGGCTGGCCGCTGACGCCCGAACGGGCGCGCTCGGAGGCCACGTCGCTTCTCGCGCATCGCGCGCTCGTACCCGAGCTGGTCGTGGAGGTCTTCGACTACAACCCCGACCGTTTCATCATCGCGATGGAGGACCTGAGTGACCATGATGTGTGGCGCGGTGCGCTGAACACCGGTGCCATCCACGACGGAGCAGCCGACGCGGTCGGGGTGTACATCGGCGCCGTGGCGTTCGGGACCTCGGTCTTCGGGATGGATCGGGATGATCTCGCCGCGCGCCAGGCGGAGTCCACCAATCCGCAGCTGTGCACGATCACCGAAGACCTCGTGTTCACCGAGCCGTACGTCGACGCCGGGCGCAACAGCGTGCTCCCCGCCAACGAGCCAGACGCGGCCGAGCTCGCCGCCGACGTCGCGATGATCCGCGCGATGGGCGAAGCCAAGTGGCTCTTCATGACCAGCTCCGAGGCACTGATCCACGGCGACCTGCACACCGGCTCAGTCATGGTCCGGGCCAAGCACGGCTCCACGCTCTGCGACAGCGTCAAGGTATTCGACTCCGAGTTCGCGTTCTACGGCCCCGTGGCGTTCGACCTCGGCGCAGTGTGGGCCAACTATGTGATCGCCGCCGCACGCGCCTACGCGCTCGGCGAGGATGAGCGCGGCGACTGGGCCCTTGGACTCATCGCGTCCACCTGGATCGCTTTCGAGTCCGAGTTCCGCCGGCGCTGGCCGCAGCGCGTCGACCCGCGACTGTGGGGCGAGGGCTTCCTGAACGACCGGATCTCGCAATGGCGTTCACAGGCCTGGTTGTTCGCGGCCGCGAAGATGGCGCGGCGCATCGTCGGCGTGGCGAAGACCAAGGACATCGAGACCCTGCCCGAAAACCTGCGCGCAGGTGCCGCCCGCGGCGTCCTGCACGTGGCCAGGCGACTCGTCGTGGAGCGCGCCACCGACAGCTCACCCAAAGCCCTGGCGGAGATCGCTCGCGCACTTCTCGTGGCCGACCGCACGAGCTAGTTCGAGACGCGCTCAAGAACCTCGACCCGCTGTTGACCCCGGACCTGTCGCGAGCCCTCGCTCAGATGGGACTTGGCGACCGCCACCCAGACGAGTTTGTAATGCGCGGGTTGACGGTTGTGTGGCCCCTTCGTGCGGCTGCTGCTGGTTTGAAGAGGGGACCTGATCGCGATCGGTCCCCGCGCGCCCGTCCAAGCCTGAGGTATGGCTGTGGGTGGAGACGGCATCGAAGATCTCGCGGGCATTGCTGATTGCGGCCATCTCATCCTGCACCGTGTCTTCCTCTCCACGACCTGCGCGTGCCACGCAGGTCGTGGCCCTGGCGCCGGGACCCGGTTGGCGCGTGCCTGGCGTGCGGGGGGATCAGCGGGGGCCGCCGGGACGTTCCGGCGGATTATCTCGCCGCGCGAATTCCCTCAACCGCCGCGCGAACGCTCCCCAACGTCGGCATACTCGAGGCGTGCTGCCATACCTGTTGGGGACCGACGAGCCGGACCGTCGCAGCGTTGCGCGGGCGCTGGCGGGGTTGCGGATCGTTGCTGGGCTGCTGTGGTTGTTCAACGCGAACTGGAAGCGACCACCGGACTTCGGTCGTGAGAGCGGGCGGCTGCTTTATGGCTACGTGCAGGCCGCGATCGACCATCCCGTGCTCGCCCCGTTCAGTTGGGTCATGCAGAACGTGGTCCAGCCGGCGTTCATCCCGTTCGGGTGGGGCGTCCTGGTGGTCGAGACGCTGCTCGCGGGCCTGTTGCTGACCGGGACGTACACGCGGCTCGCGGCCCTGCTCGGCATCGCGCAGGGCAGCGCGATCGCCCTGTCGGTGCTGCAGGCGCCCGGCGAGTGGCCCTGGTCGTACTACCTGTTGCTCGCGGTCCACGTCGTGCTCTTCTTCGGATCGGCCGGATTGGCGTGGGGCGTTGACGGCGTTCGCGCGGCCGCGGCCGCGGGGGCTGGCGCCCGACCCGCGGCCCGCTTGGTGCTCACGTGGGGCTCCCTGCTGGCGGCGGTGGGTCTGGTGGCCGCGGCCGTCGCGGTCGCATCGTCGCCCGCGACACTGGGGTCCAGCTCGTTCGAGGTGTCCCTGGGGGCGTACAACGTCGCCGGCGGTGTGCTGCTCGTGGTCGTCGGTGCCCTGATGGTCGCCGCCGGGCGCACCGCGCGCGCGTCGTTCGCGTTCGCTGCGGCCGCCGTGGGCCTGGTATGCACCGCAACGATCTGGACCCAGACCGCCACCGGGTCCTCGATCTGGCTGGGGGCGAACCTCACCGCAGCCGCGCTGTTCGCCACCGGCGCGGTCGCCGCGGCCGGCTGCGGGGCCGTGCTGCGGGCCCCGAGCGGGCACATCGCACGCCCAGCCTCCGCGGTACAGGCGGGGACCTCAGATGGGTGAGATGGACACCGCCCGCCTGCCCGACCTCGTGGTGGACGGCGAGGACCGTGCGTGCGGGGAGCTGCTGCTCCGGCTTGCACTGCAGCTACCTGGCCAACCCGTGGGCGCGCTCGTGCGGCTCATTGCCACCGATCCGGTCGCCGCGATCGACCTGCCGTACTGGTGCCACCTGACAGGCAACGGCTACCTCGGCGTCGGCCACGGTTCGGACGGGCGGCCGCACTACGACATCGCGGTCCGCCGCGTCTTGACCCATGCGCCCCACCACACCCTTTCGAGCGGACCCCCACCGGGCGAGCTTGCGCGTACCGACGACGCCCCGGGATCCTCCCGAGGCGTGGCCAACCCGAGAGGAACCTCCCTGCCATGAGCAGCATCGTGATCAACCTGACCCAGGGCTCCAACGACGTCGACCGCGCCAGCGTGGCGATGGTCGTGGCCGGTGCCTCGATCGCCTCCGCCCAGGAAACTACGGTCTTCTTGTCCTCCGACGGCGCGCGGCTGGCCGCCAAGGGTTTCGCCGACGACCTGCATGAGGAGGGCTTCGCCCCGATGGCCGAGCTGATCTCGAACTATGTCCTGGCGGGGGGAACCTTCCTGGTCTGCAGCCCGTGCGCGAAGAAGCGTGGCATCGGCGAGGAGGACCTCATCGAGGGCGCAAAGATCGTGGGTGGGGCGACCCTGGTGGCCCTCCTTGCCGGTGGCGCCGCGGCGCTGTCGTTCTGAGTCGATGACGGGCCAGCTGATCGACCTCGACGCCGTCGTGCGTGCCGGTGGCGCTGACGCGGCGCTGGACGGCGGGGACCAGGACTGCGGCAGCGGGCTGCTGCTGTCGCTGACCTCGGCCATGCGCCGCCTCGAGCCGGGCCAGGTCCTGGCGGTCGGCACCCGGGAGCGGTCGGTGCTGGTGGACCTGCCCGCGTGGGCGGGCCTGGCCGGTCACGACCTGCTCGAGGTCGTCGACGGCACGGAAAAAGGTGGCGGCGGCCGGTCGGAATGGCTCCTGCGCATCCGCAGGGGCGGGCTCGCGCCCAGCGCGCAATTCACGACCGGCAACGCTGTCCCGCTCGGGGAGCGGCTGTGGCTGCAGACCAACTTTCACTGCAACCTCGCCTGCACCTACTGCTGTGCGCAGTCCTCACCGAAGGCCTCGGCCCGCATGATGCCGCCCGAGCTGGCTCGGGTCGCGGTCGAGGAGTTCGTGGCCGGCGGGGGGCGTGAGCTGCTGCTGACAGGCGGGGAGCCGTTCCTGCATCCGGGGCTGGGCCAGATCGTGGCGCACGCCGCGAAGCTGGTGCCGGTGACGATCCTGACCAACGCCATGGTGTTCGACCGGGGCGCTCGGCGAGCGATGCTCCAGGAGATGGATCGCGACCGGGTCGCGCTCCAGGTCAGCCTCGACTCGGCCACCCCCGACCTGCACGATCGGATCCGGGGCGCGGGTTCGCATGCCCGGGCGATCCAGGGCATCAGACTGGCGAGCGGACTCGGGTTCCGCGTCCGGGTCGCGGCCACGCTCGGACCCGACGACGTCACGCAGGTCCACGCCCTGCACGCACTGCTGGACGACCTGGGCATCGCCGCCGATGATCGCCTCGTGCGGCCCGTCGCCCAAGAGGGAGCCGCCGAGCTCGGCGTGCACATCTCCCTGGAGACGATAGAGCCCGAGCTGACCCTGACTGTCGACGGTGCGTGGTGGCATCCGGTCGGGATCACCAACCCGCACCTGAAGATCTCCAACGAGCCCGTGCCGATCGCACCGATCCTGGCCGTCATCAAAGACGTCCTAGCCGTCCAAGCAGCCGGCACCGCCCAAGGACGGAACGTCTTCAGATGCACCTGAGCCCCGCGCCAGGGACTGACATCGACGCCATCGGCCCGCCGTCGCCCGCTACTTGGCGACAGTTGACGCGCGGGTCGGGCGGGCCCAGCACTTTGGCGCCAATTATGCGGCGATCGCGCCCGTCGGATACGCAGCAGTAAATCACCAAGGCACGGTCGCACATCAGTTGGATACGGATTGAGTCCCTGCGAGGGTCCCGACGCCTGATCAAGACGTCGGGCTCTCACATACGACGACCGGGGCCCGGGCTGCTTAGCTCCCCGAACCGTCTTCTCGACCTTAGGACCTGACGGTAACGGTCAAGTCCTGGGGAGTGGTGTAGCGGTTCGGCGTGATTCTTCGCGGTGAGCTATGCGCTCAGGGTGTTCAGGGTGGGTGCGTCCTCCTGGTTGTGGTGGGGGTTGTCGATGAGGGTCAGTCGGGCTCGGCTCAGGACCTCCAGGCCGAAGTAGCGGCGTCCTTCGGCCCATTCGTCGTGCTGCTCGGCCAACACGGCGCCGACGAGTCGGATGATGCTGGTGCGGTCGGGGAAGATCCCCACGACGTCGGTGCGCCGGCGGATCTCCCTGTTCAACCGCTCGTTGGGGTTGTTCGACCAGACCTGGCGCCACAGCGCCTTGGGGAACGTCGCGAACGCCAGGACGTCCGCCCGGGCGCCGTCCAGGTGCGCGTGCACGGCCGGCAGCTGGGTTTCGACGGCGTCCAGGAGCTTGTCGAACTGGGCGTTGACCGCGGGTTCGTCGACCTGGTCGTAGGTGGAGTGGAGCATGGCCTTGACCGCGGGCCAGGCCGACTTCGGACACACGCTCATCAGGTTCGCCGCGTAGTGGGTGCGGCACCGTTGCCAGGTCGCCCCGGGCAGGGTCGCCCCGATCGCCTCGACCAGACCGGCGTGCGCGTCGGAAGTGATGAGCTGGACGCCGGTCAGGCCGCGGGCGACCAGGTCGCGGAAGAACGTCAACCACCCGGCCCCGGACTCGGCGGAGGCGACCTGGACGCCCAGGATCTCCCTGAATCCGTCGCCGTTGACGCCGGTGGCGACCATGACGGCGACCTTGACTACCCGCCCGCCCTCGCGGACCTTCATCGTCAGCGCGTCCGCGGCCAGGAACGTGTAGGGGCCGGCGTCCAGGGGTCGGGTGCGGAAGTCCTCGACCTGGGCGTCCAGGTCCCTGGCCATCACTGAGACCTGCGACCGCGACAGCCCGGTGATGCCCAACGACTGGACGAGTTTGTCCATCCGGCGGGTCGAGACGCCGAGCAGGTAGCAGGTCGCTACGACCGAGGTCAGGGCGGCCTCGGCGCGGCGGCGCCGCTCGAGGAGCCACTCGGGGAAGTAGGTGCCGGCCCGCAGCTTGGGGATCGCCACGTCCAGGGTCCCGGTGCGGGTGTCCAGGTCGCGGTGGCGGTACCCGTTGCGCTGGGTGGTGCGGGCCTCGCTGACCTGGCCCCAGGCCGCGCCGCACACGGCGTCGGCGTCGGCGGACAGCAGGGTGTTGATGAACGTGGTGAGCATCTGACGCATCAGGTCCGGAGAGGACTGGGCCAGGTGCTCGTGCAGGAAGTCAGCAGGGTCAATACTCGACGGAGCGGTCATCGTGTTGTCCTCTTCGAGTGGGCTTTGGACGGTCTCTCGAAGGATCACGCGGTGGCCGCGCCTACGTCTACGTTCTCGACGACGACACGACCACCGGGCTACCGGTACACCACTCTGCTGGACTCAACTGACGGTAACTGCTGTCCGCCCAAGGCCACGCAGCGCGTCGGCTTTCTTCGCGGCGGAGCTCGACCGCCTGGCTGACGAGTTCGAAGGTGGTTCGGGTTGTCCGATGGCTAGGGTCAACTCGTGCCGACCTACATCGCAGCCGATGGAGCCCCGCTCTTCTACGACCCGATCGGGATCGGTCCGCGCCGCAGCCGGGCGATCGTTGTGATCGCGGGCGGCGCGGCACGCCACCCCAGCTACCTCGGTGACTTGGCCGGGCTCGCCGACGAACACGAACTGGTGGTGCCGCATCTGCGGGGCGTGGGCCGCACCCCGGCCCCCACCTTGGTCGAGTCGGGTGGGTACTGGCAGCAGGCCGCCGATATCGAGTCGCTACGCGAGCACCTCGGTGTCGAGCAACTGATCGTGGTAGCGCACTCGGCGGGCACGAGAGTGGCGATCTCCTACGCGGCCCAGCACCCCGACCGGGTCGCGGGCCTCCTGCTCATCACCCCACCCACCGGCTACCTGGTCGACGAGCCCTCCGACATCGACGCCCTTGTCGACGACCGACGCGGTGAGCCAGCCTTCGATGCCGCCATCGTGGCCCTGTTGGCCGGGCCGCAGGGGTCCACCGACGACTCGTTTAACGGCTGGCAGCGACTCACCGCTCCCGCGAGCTACGCCAGGTGGGATGGTGTGAGCCAAGCGCACGCTCGCGCGGGGCGGTGGAGCCTTGCCGCAGCGCAAGCGTTCTTCAGCACAGACCCACCCCCCGACCTCACCGCGCGTATCCGACACGTGCACGCACCGGTGCTGGTCATGGCCGGCGCCCAGGACTGCTTCACCGGTGTCGCCCCGCAAGTCGCCCTGGCCGCGCTGTTCCCCAACGGCCGCTGCGTCGTGATCGATCACTGCGGCCACTACCCGTGGGTCGAACAGCCCCGCGCATTTCGCACCGACGCAGACCAGTTTCTCGATCCGCTCACCTAATCAGTGGTGACCGACGCCGACTCACCGCCCCACGCTTGACGACCGTCGTCCCCGCCGACCCAGCACCTGGAACCCTCTACGCGGTGGGTGGCTGTTGAGTCAGGCACGGTCCGAGGGATTGCCGCGATCTGCGCGCGTGCGCAGCGTTTCGTACCGTGGTGGTGGCTGGCCGGCTCGGGTTGATCGGTTCAGGGTGCTGCCAGGTCAGTGTCGGCGGTGGGACTCATCGGGTGGGAGTTCGGCTGAATGGGCGGGGTATCGCGCATTGAGGGGGAATTCGCCGAGGAGCACCATGTCGTCGGGGTCCGCGTCTGGACCGAAGCCCGCCCCGGTCAGCACCTGTCGAACGGTCGCGGTCAGCCCTCTGTTCGCTTGGACGTAGACGAAGACTGGGGTGTCGTCGGCGAGGCCGACCAGCTCGGCGCGCAACTTCCCCACTGTCCACTGCGCGGGGTCCTCGAAGGCATTCATCTAGCCATCGTGGACCATCGGGAAGATATCCGCCTAAAGCGGACGCGCGAGTCGGCGTGCGGGGCCCCGAGTAACGCTGCGTGTCCCACCGATGAGGCGGGGCAAGGGCTACCTGGGTTCGGCCGCGATCTGGAGCTCGTCCGTACGCCGCTGTGGACCACCGCCGTCCGTCGCCCTCTCGTGCGTGACGTCAATGCGGCGCTCGGGCTGCGTCTTTCCCGCGTGCCGGTCCGGCCCCGCCAGCGCAATCCGCGCGACTCCTCCGGTCGAGCGCAGCGGTGGCCGACTGGCGGGATCCGCATATCGTCAGTGGTAGACGACGCCCAGCAGCCCCCTGCCTGGGCGTCGTCGACCACGACACACCGCGTGCGACACCCTGGGGGAGCGGGGCAGCGGACAACAACG
This sequence comes from Pengzhenrongella phosphoraccumulans, assembly GCF_045689905.1. NCBI lineage: Bacteria > Bacillati > Actinomycetota > Actinomycetes > Micrococcales > Pengzhenrongella > Pengzhenrongella phosphoraccumulans. The sequence continues at coordinate 3,236,048 of NZ_CP144210.1, forward strand.
CCCAAGTCAGGTTGCCGGGGGAATCGCGAACGCGGTAACCAGACGGGTCCGTCGCAACTGACCTGAGAGCGAACTGCACCGCGTGCGGTGCGGGTCGGTCTTGCGCAGGCACCTGGCAGCCACCGACCCGCCCCGCACCACAATCCAAGGCATGATCCTCGAAAACGGACTTGGCCGATGTGAGGTGACGATTATGCGAACGCTGATCCGCCCGCCCGTGTTGAACACCGGTCATGGGCGAACCGCGAGCAGGTTGGAACTCTTCTTCGACCTCGCATATGTCCTGGTAATTGCCGAGCTCGCGACCGCTTTCTCGAACGATCTCACCTGGCATGGTGCCGCTGTGTTCGCGGGCGCCTTCACCGCGATCTGGTTCTCCTGGGTCGGGTTCACCCTGTACGCCAATCGTTTCGACACCGATGACGTCATCTTCCGGGTCATCAAGCTTGCTGCTATGGGCGCGATCGTTGGCTGCGCGGCTAGCGCATCCGACGTGACCGGGTCGCTCTCAGTGCAGTTCGCCGCCAGCTACCTCACCGCTGAGGTCCTGTTGCTGATACTGCACATTCGCGCGTGGATCAACGTGCCCGAGGCACGCGGCACCGTTGGCGTGTACGCGCTGTCGATCTCGGCGACATGCGTGCTGTGGGCGGCCTCGCTCGCCCTGGACGGCCCGGCCCGGTACGCGATGTGGGCCGTGGCCGTGGCGATCGACGCACTGACCCCCATCGCGGTGACCCTGCGCGGCGATCCGGCGCCGCTGCACCTCGGGCATCTGCCGGATCGGTTCGGGCTGCTCGTGATCTTGGTCTTGGGTGAAGGCATCGCGGCCACCGTCACAGCCGCGCATGACAGCACGTGGGCACCAGCCACGGTGAGCACGGCCGCCATCGGCTTCGTGCTCTTCGCCGCGATGTGGTGGAACTACTTCGACGCCGGCGCCTCAGCAGGCCAAGAGAACCTCCAAACCGTCGAGCGGGTCGCCGAAGGCACCCAGGGCGAGACGCAGGGCAACTCGCCCGACACGCCTACCGCAGCGGAGGAAGATGTCGTAAGCACAAGGCGGGACTGGTACATCTACGGTCATCTCCCGCTGACGCTAGGCACAGCCCTGGCAGCTGTCGGGCTCGAGGATCTCGCCCTGCATCCCACCGCGGTGGCAGGACCAGCCGCCCTGATCCTGACCGTGGGTCTCGGGCTCTTCTTCGTCGGCCTCGTGGGCGTCGTAGCTAGCACGGCAGGGTCCCTGCATAGCGCCTGGCCGTGGCCGATGCTCGGAGTCGTGGCAGCTACAGGGGTGGTCGCCATACCGGGGACGGGGCAGGTCGCGGTGCTCACCGCCGCTGTGTGCACCTTGGGGCTCGCTGCCGCCGGGACGGCCGCCTATCGCAACCACCAACTGACCGTCGCCCAGGGACAAATCCCAACGCACACACAGCAATGACCCTGCCGACGAGTTTCAGCCGACTCCTCTGATGTCGACTTGGGTGGACCCGCCGGCGGCACTGCCCTACGTGAAGATGCTCACCCCGCCCGGCCCTACCAGGAGCCCTACGACGATAAGAACAACTCCCCACAGGAACTGCTTGCGCACGATCGCAACAATTCCGGAGATGACCAGGATGACGGCAAGAATCCATAACAGTGTTGCCATGAGCTTCACCTTCAGTGGAGGGGACTCGAACCCCAAATGTACCCAGATTCGCCCCGAGCGCACGCCCTGAGCAGCACCCGTTCCACCGGCCGAATTCGCCGCCACCAGCTCCCGCCCTCTTTATTGGCTTCGCGTGCTGGCCTTGCGTGCAGCCCCCCTTTCGGTGGTCGTACCATCGGTGCTCAATGCACCGCTGGAGGACTCCAGGTGCGCGCGCACGAACCACTGGAACAGCTCCAGTTCGTGCAGGTGCCCGATCAGGAGCTCGTTGGTCACCGGGTCGCTCTCCTCGGTGTCCGCGGCCGCTTGGTGGTGCGAGGCGATCACACCCTGATAGACCTCGTCGAGCGCACGCACGTGCTCGCGATCGCACGGGACAGCGCCCTGAGCTCGGCGAGGGCCTCGGCGGCCTGGACCCGCGCCTGGCCGAGCAACTCGCGCGCCGCCGCCGGGTCGTTGTCCAGCCGACGCTCGGCGACCGACAGATCCATTCCTAACCTGACCAGGCGCTGCTGGGGGCCGTCATGGATGTCACGCTCGAACCGGCGCAACGACGTGGGCCGGTTGGGAGCGTCGGGGGGAGGTGCTCAGGTCAGTTGAGCTTGGAGTGCTCCGGTGGTGAGCGGGCGGGAAAACAGGTTTCCCTGCGCGGAGTCGCATCCCATGGCGATGAGTCCGTCGCGCTGGCGGGGAGTCTCGACGCCCTCGGCGATGATGGACATCTCGAGGGCGTGTGCGAGGCGTGTGACGGATTCGATGATGATCGACGATGCTGGGTCGGTCCCGATCGCGGTGATGAAGCTCTGGTCGATCTTGACGATGTCGATCGGGAATCGGCGGAGGTAGTTCAGGGAGCAGTAGCCCGTGCCGAAGTCGTCGAGTGCGAGCCGCGAGCCCAACGTCTTGAGATCGTGCAGCGTGGGCAGTGCACCGCTGTGCTCCTCCACGAGGACGGACTCTGTGACCTCCAGGACTAGCGCGGTGGCGTCCATGCCGGTGGTCAGGAGCACGCGCTCGACCATGGAGGAAAAACCCGGGACCATGAGTTGGCGGGCGGAGACGTTGACGGCGAGGTCGAAGCGTTGGTCAGGGTGCGTGCGGAACCAGGTGACCCAGTCGCGGCAGCTCCGCTCGAAGACCCACTCGCCAAGGTCGGAGATGAGTCCGCTCTGCTCGGCGGCGGCGATCGCCACGAGTGCGGGGATCGGTCCGCGATCGGGATGAGTCCAGCGAAGCAGTGCCTCGGCGCCTTCGAGCTGCCCGTCGGTGGTCCGTACGATCGGTTGGTACGCCACGTCGAGGGTCGACTCCTCGATCGCGGTCCGCAGGTCGAGCTCGAGGTGGTTTCGCTCATGCATCTCATGTGCGGCCCGCAGATCGATCACTTGATGGGTCGCCCCGCCTCTTCGTTTCGCCTGGTACATGGCCATGTCTGCGTCGACGATGATGTTGTCGGTGATCGCCTCTCCCCGCCCGGAGTAAGCGACGCCTACGCTCGCAGTGACCGAGAGTTTCATCGTCGGCAGTTCGAACGGCACGCGAAACGCGTCGCTCACCCGGTCGATGAGGCCGTCGACGTCGGCCGGCGCCGATAGGTCCTCGCACAAGTACACGAACTCATCCCCGGACACGCGCGCAAGGGTGTCACCGGGCCGGATCACGCTCCGGAGCCGGCTGGCGACCGCGACGAGCAACTCGTCGCCAACGCGATGCCCGTAGGTGTCGTTGACCCGCTTGAACTTGTCAAGATCGACGAACAGGATCGCGGCGCTGGTATGCGAACGACGCGCCCGCGCCGATGCCCGCTCGATGTGCTCCTCGAGCAGCACCCGGTTCGGCAGCCCGGTGAGCGCATCGTGCAGGGAGCGCTCGCGAAACCAGTCCGCGGCCCGCATGACGTCATCTCGTGCCCGGGCATTCAGGATGTACGCCGCTACGACGTCCGCGAGGGTCTGCGCGACGACCTGGCCGCGGGCCGAGAGCGGACCGGGCGTGTCCCGATACAGGTCGAGAGCACCTAACTGGCCCTCGCCGTGGCGTAACGGGAACGCAAAAACCGCCGCCATGCCCGCCTCGACAGCGGCCGGACCGAACCCGGGATAGTCGGTTTGGACCTCAAGGTCAGGAACGAACGACGGCTCGCCGGTGCTGAACGCGGTCAGACATGGGCCTTCCCCCAAGTCCGTCTGCAGCTTCTCGAAAAGCAGGGCGTCCGCGTTGGACGCCGCGATGAATCGTGGAGGGACTCCCGGCTCAATCAGACTCACACCCGCAGCAGTGATCGGCAGGACGTCGACGATGCGCACGACCAGGTGGTCCAGGATCGCCTGGATCGGAAAATCCGTCACCATCGTGTGCGCGAACTCGGTCAGCAGCAGCGACAGATCATCTTCATTAGGCACCGGCGCTCGCACCTCCAAGCCGTCAACCCACGGACCGCGGCGGAACTGGACGCCGACATCGTGTCATGGGGCGACACCGACGCTGAGGGCCGTCAATGTCCCGGTATGTACTACTGCGTCCCAAGGGTATCCCAAGCACGGCGGGGCACCCCTGAGCTGCCCGACCAGTTCGAGCTCATTGACGCGATCTGGGTTCAGTTCGATGTATCGGGCGCCTGGGCTGCGCCGCTACGTTCACTCGTCGACCTCGTCCCTGACGCGGTGGATGCTCAACGAGGTGGGTGCGCCGGCGTCGGATGAGGTTGGCAGCTGCTGCGGCAGCATCTACGCCAGCTCGCGCGTGCACGTCGACGCCGGGTCGCGAGTCGCGTCTAGGGCGAGGTTCGCAGCGAACAAGCTGACCGGCGTGGAGCGCGCCCGAACCCTGGTGGTGGTGACGTTGAGCCCGTTCGTGGACCTGCCTCCGATCCAGATCCACGCCCAGCCCCTCGACCAGGGCGAGTACTCGCGCTCGATCTCGACAAAGGGCTGGCTTGAGCTGCCTGCCCACCTTGCGGCAGACCGAAGTCCTCCGTACGCCCGGGGCGTGCCACCGAAGACTGATCTAGGGGGTGCTCGCGCAACAGGTCCGGATGTGAGACTGTCGTTTTGGCCCCTTTGGTCCTGTTTGTGACCGTCGATGGGCTCTGGCCCTGTGCGACCTACTGCACGTCGGTCGCTCGTCCCCGACCAAGGAGCATCATGTTTGATCAGAAATTTGTCCGGACCGCCATCGACCGGAGCGCGGAGAACGCGCTGGACCGTCGCAGGTTCCTGCGCGCGGCTGGCCTGGCCGGCGTCGTGGGCGCGGGCGCTGTTGCGGTCGGCGCCTCTCCCGCTTCGGCTAGCGACGACGACTATGAGCATGACAGTCCCCATAAGCGGCCCAGTGACGGTGCCATCCTCAACTTCGCTCTCAACCTGGAGTACCTCGAGGCCGAGTTCTATGTGCGCGCGGTCACCGGTGCAGGGCTCGCCGACAACCTGCTCGATGGCAAGGGCAAACGCGGCCAGGTCACCGGTGGCCGTCAGGTCAACTTCCAGACGCCCGCGATCCGCCAGTACGCGCGCGAGATCGCCGGCGACGAGCTCGCGCATGTCACGTTCTTGCGCGCTGCTCTTGGCAAGGCAGCCGTCGCCGAGCCGGACATCAGCCTCGACGCAGCGTTCGCTGCCGCGGCGGCGGCGGCGGGCTTCGACGCGTTCGCGAACGAGACCAACTTCCTGCTCGCGGCGTTCATCTTCGAAGACGTGGGCGTCACGGCCTACAAGGGCGCAGCCCCGTTGATCCACAACAAGACCTACCTCGAAGCCGCCGCTGGCATCCTCGCCGTCGAGGCGTACCACGCAGCGAACATCCGCACCTCGCTGGCCGCGCAAGGACTCGCAACGCCGTCCGCGATGATCTTCCAGACCGTCCAGGCCATCTCCGACCTGCGCGACGGTGTCGACAACAGTTTCGACGACGACCAGGGCATCGGGACTGCGGACGCCATCAACATCGTGCCCACCGACACCAATGGAATCGCGTTCAGCCGCAGCCCCGGTGATGTCCTCAACATCGTCTACCTGACGCCGGACAAGGCCCGCCGTGGTGGTTTCTTCCCCCAGGGCGTCAACGGGCCACTCAACACCAGCAGCGCACTGGCGTAAGTCCTCACGGGCGGCCAGACGTGGACCGCAGGATGTGCACCACTCAGTGTCGTCGCCCCCGCCTTCGAAGAACCCGTCTGGGCTCGCTCGAAAACGATCTGGGTTCCCCCTGCTGAGAGAACCGCCGCACGAGCGCGCAACTGGCCGCTCTTTCCCCCGCGTCGATGCGGAGTACCGACGCGGGGGCAAGAGCGATCGGGGGCGTAGCGGGATGGAGAGAACGACGCGTCGACTCGGATGTTGACGCTCGCGAGGCTCGCACCGATCCGGACCCATCCGGGGGAGTTCTCGTTCCGAACTATCCGTGTCAGCAGCATCCCGACCCGTGGCGGCACGCAGTGTCCGCCGGTAATGGAGTTCCCATGCGTACCAGTCACAAGCTCGCCACCGCGGCATTCGGCGCCGCCTTCCTTCTTCCGTTGGGTATGTCCTCGGCGTTCGCCGCCGACGGCGACGTCAACGCGAACCTCGCCCCGGTCGCGCTCAACGGCGTCACGGGTTCGGGCACGGCCATGGTCAAGGTCCAGGGGACCACGATCACGGTCACGATGGCCGCCACCGGGCTGCTGGCCGACTCTCCGCACGCCGCGCACATCCACTTCGGTGCCGACGCCCGTCACGAGTGCCCGGTCGCCGCGGACGACGCCTCGGCGGACGGCACGCTGAACACCACAGAGGGCGGACCCGCGTACGGTCCGATCATCGTCTCGCTCACCAAGACCGGTGACACCAGCCCCACCAGCGGTCTCGCGGTGGACCGGTTCGACACTGCCCCGGGCGGGAACCTGTCCTACGAGCGCGGCTCGATCACGGTGTCCGCCGAGGAGGCCCAGGCGATCGCGGACGGCAAGTCCGTCGTCGTCATCCACGGCGTGGACCACAACGGCAACGGCAAGTACGACGGCGACGTGAAGTCCGAGCTCGACCCCGCGCTGCCGACCGAGGCTACCGACCCGGCCCTGTGCGGGGTCCTGACCGCCGCGCCCGCGGGTTCGATGGCGACCGGCGCGGGTGGGGCCGCGCCGGCGGGCACCGACTCCGGGATCCTGATCGCCGCCGGGACCGGCCTCCTGCTGGCCGCCGCGGGCACCGGGGTGTTCGCCGCCCGTCGTACCCGCGTGAAGGCGTAGTGCGCAACACCCTGGCCCGCCCCGGCCGCCGCGGCATCCTCGTCGCGGCGGCCGTGGTGCTCGCCCTGGGTGGCGGTCTAACCGGGCTCTACGAAGTTAACCGGGCAACGGTGGGGTGGGTCGTGGACGTAGTGGGCCCGTGACCTCGGTGATCATGGCTGTATCGAGCAGGACATGGTCATAGAGCGAGGTCACGGGCTTGGTTCAGGGTACGCATGTGCAGGGGGTCCCTCCGGTCGTGGTTTCGGGGGTGTCGCGGTTGTTGGACCTGGAGGGGTTGGCGGTCCGGGAGATCACGGCGGACGGGTGCGGTGGTCGGGTCGTGCACGTGGTCACGGCGGACCTGGCGGCGTCGGCGTGCCCGTCGTGCGGGGAGTTCTCCACCGCACTCAAGGGCCATGTGACCACGAGGCCGCGGGACATCCCGTATGGGACCAGGCCGCTGCGCCTGGTGTGGCACAAGCAGCGGTGGCGGTGCGTGGACCAGCGGTGCGCGCGGGGCTCGTTCACCGAACAGGTCCCCGCCGCGCGGCCCGGGGCGCGCCTGACGCGGCGGTTGCGGGCCGAGCTCGCCGACGCGGTCGCAGTCCAGCACCGGTGCGTGGCCGAGGCCGCGGAGTTCTACAAGGTGGGGTGGTCCACGGTCCACGACGCGTTCGTCGCCCGCGTCGACCCGGTCCTGGCGAAGCCCCTGCCCCTCGTGCGGGTACTGGGCATCGACGAGACCCGACGTGGCAGACCGGTCTGGGCCCACGACCCCGACACCGGCCGGTGGGTGCTGGCCTGCGACCGGTGGCATACCGGGTTCGTGGACGCGGACGGCACCGGCGGGCTCCTCGCGCAGGTCGAGGGCCGCTCAGCAGCCTGCGTGTCGGGGTGGTTGCTCGCTCAGCCGGCGTCGTGGCGGGCCGCGATCACGCACGTGACCATCGACTTGTCCGCGTCGTTCGCCAAGGGTGCCCGCGACGGCCTGCCGGGCGCCATCCAGGTCGCCGACAGGTATCACCTGGTCCAGCTCGCCAACGACACCACGACCGCGGTCCGTCAACGCACCGTGCGGGAGGCCACCGGGCGTCGGGGCCGCAAGATCGACCCGGCCTGGCAGGTCCGGCGCCAGCTGCTCACCGCACACGAGCGGCTGCGTCCGGCGAAGTTCGCCACGATGTGGAACGCGCTGCTCGACACCGGCGAGGCGGGCGTGGAGATCCTGGGCGCCTACATCGTCAAGGAGGACCTTCGTGCGTTGCTCGCTCTGGCCGGGACCCATCCCGAGCGGGCCGTGATCTGTCGGCGGCTGACCACGTTCTACGAGCACGCCGCCGCGTCGAGCGCACCCGAGGTCCACCGACTCGCCGCGACCGTCGACCGGTGGTGGCCGGCCGTGCTGGCGGGCCTCGAGACGGGGTACTCGAATTCACGGTCGGAGGGCTACAACCGCCTGGCCAAACACGTGGGAAGAGACGCTTTCGGGTTCAGAAACCCGGTCAACCAACGCCGCCGCATACGCTGGGCATGCACCCGTCAGCACCGACGGGCGGCAGCCGTGAAAACCCCGCTGCCCGGCTAACTTCGAAGAGCCTCTAACCGTCGCGGCCGGGCTCGCCGGGCCCGACGGGCCGCCGCAACCCAGCCGGGACCCGATCGCAGTGACCGACACCGGCCCCGATCCAGACCGTGTGGCCGCACCGGCGGCCCCGGTTGCCCCCGCCGATGCGGCGGCCGATCTCGGCCCACTGCTGGCGGCGTCCGCTCCGGTCGCGCTCGACATCCCGAGCATCGACGTGCACAGCACCGACCTCGTCCCCCTGTCTGTCGGGTCCGACGGCGTCCTGCCCGCACCCACCGACTTCGGGGCCCCGGGGTGGTACACCGGCGGGCCGACCCCCGGCCAGCTCGGACCGGCCGTCATCGCCGGTCACGTGGATGGACCCGCCGGCCCGGCGATCTTCTACCGCCTCGGCGAGCTCACCGCAGGGTCCGAGGTCACGATCACGCGCGAAGACGGCACGGCGGCGAGATTCACGATCGATTCCGTCGCCAGGTACGCGAAGGCCGACTTCCCCACCTCGCTGGTCTACGGCAACACGACCAACCGCGCCGAGCTGCGCCTGATCACCTGCGGCGGCGCGTTCAACCGGGCCACCGGACACTACGTCGACAACGTCATCGCGTTCGGGCACCTCATTGCCTGACTCGGGCACCTGTTCCGACCCCGCGGTGACCGGAGTGCATGGCCCACCAAGGCATTCCCGACCTGCCAGAACGGGCCAAGGCCAAGGGCGCCAAGGCCGGGTACGTCTACCTGCACTCCGCCATCGACGGGTACTCCCGCCTGGCCTACACCGAGCACCTGCCTAACGAGCAGGCGTCCACGACCATCGGGTTCTTCCACCGGGCCCGGGCGTTCTTCGCCGCCCACGGCATCATCCGCATGACCCGGGTGATCACCGACAACGGGTCCAACTACACCGCCCGCGCGTTCCACCGCACCGTCTCAGCCGTGGCCCGCCACCAGCGCATCCGGGCCTTCACCCCGCGGCACAACGGCAAGGTCGAGCGCTACAACCGGACCCTGGCCGAAGAGCTCCTCTACGCCCGGGTCTGGACCTGCGAGGCCGACCGCGCCGCCGCGATCACGGTCTGGAACATCCACTACAACTACCATCGAGCCCACACTGCCATCTGGAACCAGCCCCCGGCCTCACGCCTCCACGCAGGCGTCACCAACGTCATGAGCCAGAACACCTACGGGCACCCGCGCCCGGTGACCCGAGTTCGCTCTCTGGGAGAATGACGCCGCCGCGCTAAGGCAAGCGACAGCGCGGCAACAGACAGACCCACATTCAGAGGATCACGACGTCGTGCCTGCCGGGCCAGGTCGCCGCGACACCACTTAGCGCCAACTATCAGGTGTCTCGCCGAGTAGGCGAGTCGCTTTGACCGGCTCGATGCCAAACTGCGGTTGGCGGCTACCTTGATGTTTGGATGTTTGGGCAAGCGTCAAACGGTTGCGCCCCGGGTGAATACCCGGGTGAATACGTGGCACCGGGCCTGAGGGTGATGGCTCCCGATGGTCGGGCGGGGCGTCATGGCGAGGCTAGTCTTTGCACATGGTAGATGGGGTCGATACGAACGCCGGTATCTGGAAATCCAAGGCGATTGTCGAGAGCAGAGAGGCGACGGCCGGCGGGCGCGAGCAAAGAAACGCGGCGCAGTGGCGGCTTATGGGTGAACTCCTTCCCTTCGGTGAGCAGGACCCGTTTACTTTTTTGGATTTGGGAGCCGGGACTGGTCCAGCTGCTCGGACGATCCTGGGCCAGTATCCCTGCAGTTCCGCGATTCTGACCGACTTCTCATTGCCGATGATGGCCACCGGCGCGGTTGAGATGATGCCATTCGCTGGGCGCTTCGAGTACGTCGAGTTCGACATGTCTACGAACAACTGGCCCGACGCGATTCCGAGGATGGTTGACGCGGTCGTCACTTCGATGTGCATCCACCACATGCCCGATCGCCGAAAGCAGGGCCTATTCGCCGAAATCCTCGATCACCTCGTACCCGGTGGTTGGTACCTCAACTACGACTCGGTGAGTTCCGAGGATCAGGTCGTGGCAGACGCGTGGCAGCGAGTGGGCGATCTCGACCCCGAGACGAAACGTGTGCGCCTTCACGGCACGGAGCAGGAGCGGGTCCGCCGCGAGAATCACCTTCGGTACGTGATTCCTCTCGCACAACAGCTGGACTACCTTCAATCGGCGGGGTTTGGCGGGATAGACGTGTACTGGAAGCGTCTGGAAGATGTGATCTACGGCGGTCGCCGCCCAGCTTGAGATTCAGGCAAGCAGTGAGGGCCGCACTGCTTGCCAACGCCGCGACGGCTAGGTGTGACGACGACCGAGCTTTCGGAGCACGAAGGATCGTCATTCCCCCGAGACACCCGCGCGGGAGTCGAGATAGTCCTTCGTCAGGAAGATCGTGGGAATCAACGGGTTCAGCGTTGTCACTTCCGTACGTTTGCTTTGCCTACGTCGCCGAGTCGGGCATTTCGGGAGCGGGCGAGGTTCCTCCGGGTGCACGTTCGATTTCGATCTGGGTCTCAGTGCGCTCGAATCCGACGGATCGGTAGATCCGGATAGCGGGGTAGTCGGGGTCGGCGACCATGACGAGCGTCGTCGCGCCGAGAGTCGTCAACCCGTAGGTGCTCACGTGGTGCACGAGAGTGCCCGCCAAACCACGTCCGCGAGCCTCGCGATGGGTGTCGACGCTCTGGAACCGAGCGACACCCGAGCCGTCGGAGAACAAACCCATGCCCGAAACCATCTGTCCGTCCATGAACGCGCCGAACCACGACCCGGCGCCTGCTCGCTGGAGGGCGGCCATCGACTCCATCGCGTGGTCAAGGAACCGGCGGTAGCTCTGGGGGTCCCCGGCCGGTCCGTTCGCCATCCGCAGCCCGATCGCGGACTCGCGGTCGTGATCGTCGTCCAAGTCGAGCTTGCGGTACATCGCGTCACAGTTCGGGCGAGGCGGCGCGTGGACCGCGGTGGCGGTCATCACGGCGCTGGCCGACACGTCATATCCGGCTGCCGAGAACACGTCGTAGTCGGCCATGTCACCGCAGGTGCCGTCCACGCCGAAGGTGCGGTGGGACGCCTCGGGAAGTTCACGGGCAAAAGCCCGCTCCCAATCCCGAACGCCCCCAACGGTAGGCGGGTGACGAAATAGCAGGAAATTCCCCCACCAGAAATCGGAGTTATGCGGGCTACGAATCACCACGTAGTCGTCGTGATCCTCGACTGAACTCCCCTGAAGGGACAGGAGCATCAAGTCAGTCCTGAATCCAAGGGAGGAGATGCGCTCGAGGCCGATTCGAGCACTAGGGCCCTCGGCCAAACTCTGTGTGTGTCTCGCGCTGACCTGCCCTATGTCTTCGGTTTTGCCCGAGTGAGCATCGATTGGCGGCGGGCGCGGTGCGTTGCGAGCAGAGGTCTTGGAGGGCCTTTGTGGCCTGTATTGAGTTCGTGCCGGCGCAAGTGACTTCATGAACCAGTGTTCGGCGTAGCGGTCCTCGTTGAACGCGGGAACTTCGTCGTACCCAAGGGCGCAGTACAGCCGACGGGCCTCGACCAGATCGTGGCGGGTGTCTAGCCGCAGCACGGAGCGTGCGTGAGCGCGCGCGACCTCCTCGACCTCGCCCATGAGTAGGGCGCCGAGTCCACGGCGGCGGGCGTGCGGCGCGACGAAGACGCGGCAGACCTCGCCGACCCCATCGGGCAACAGGCGCAGGCCGGCGCACCCCAGGGCGACCTCGCCCTGCCGGGCGACCATGAAGATGCCACGCGGTCGCACCAGGTCATCGCTCGGGTCGTCGAGAAGTGCAGCGTCGATCTCTTCGTCGGTCGCGGCCCGGCCGTAGTAGGAGCTGGCGACGTCCTCGATGTACGACCGCAAGATATCTACGGCGCCGCGGGCATCCGGCGCCACAATCTCGATCCGCGCCGATTCACGCGAGTGGTCCATCATCAGGGCACCTGGGTGTACGCGAGAACCGCTGCAGTCGGCAGATGAAGCAGTCCGTCACGGGCGAGGTACCGACGGCTGAGCCGGTCGTACTGCGCCTTGAGGCGCGCGACCACGATCGGCGTCCGGGACTCAACTATCGCCCCGATCGACGCGATACCGCGCGCGGGGCCGCTCCACCACACCTTCGCATCCACGCGATGCACATACCGCACGGTCAGGGCCTCGACGCTCACCAGGCTCGCCCTCGTCAACAGATCCGCGAGCCCATCCGGGCTGCGCTCGAAGTCCAGGTTCGGGGCGAGGGGCGGGACCGGCACCACCTCGAGGTGAGCGCTCTCGACGATGTCGTCCCACACCTGGTGCAGCGCGATGGGGTGAGGGCTGTGGACGATGACGTGTTCCCACTCGAGACTCATTGCCGCCGACCTGGCTTTGACGCGCCGATGATCTGGGGCCGGGTGCGACGGCCTGGGTCAGTCGGGTCCTCCTGTGTGGTCGTCGGGTTGTAGGTGATGGCGTCGAGGTTGTACTCGAGGTAGGCGAACTCGCCGCAGGGGCTGGTGGTGTGCCAGTGGCCCTCCCCGTACGTGGCCAGGCGCCGGGTGCCGAGGCGGGCGTAGTCGCGCACGGGCGTGGACCAGCGTTGCGGGGTGGTGGCGCCGTCGAGGGTGGTGCTCATGCGGTCGTCGGAGACGAAGTCGGCGAGGTCGCCGTCGTCGAAGGTGAGGTCGGCGGTGACGGTCTGCGCGCCGTTGGTGAAGACGCCGCGGACGTGGTGGTCGTCGAGGGGTTGCCAGGTGATCGGTGCGTCGATCAGCGCCGCGGGGGCCAGGATGCACAGGTCGTTGAACAGCGTCACCGTCTCGGCCCGGTCCATGTCGGGACCGGCGGCGTCGACCATCGGCACCACCGAGCACACCTTGACGCGCATGGTGGCGGTCGAGCCGACCAGGACGTGCAGGACGTCGACCGGCAGGCCGAGCATCGTGGCGTCCATCCAGAACAAGCGACTCGGCGCGCTACCGAAGGTGTTGATCTGCTCGCCGGTGTACGTCATCCAGCGCGCGGTGGCACTCGAGCGGATCCGGCCGTGGATGCGGGCGTGGACGGACACGACGCGGGGCTGGCCCACGGCCCCGGACCGGCGGACATGCTCGGCGACGAGGTACGGCAGGTGGGCCAGGTCGGCCTCGGTCACCACGGCGCCGGCGCCCGTTGCGGGGCGGGGCGCGCCGAGCGCGACCGCGGCCCGGCGCTGGTACTCGGCGCGGTAGCTCGCCGGGCCGCGGGAGGCGAGGGCGTATCCCAGGGCGACCAGGAGCAGGAGGTTCGCCACCGTGCCGGTCCGGGCGTCGTCCCACGACGTGACGATCACGGCCTGGGAGAGCACGACAGCGACGGTGCCGACCACCCACCACCGTCGATTGCGCGCGGCGAGCAGCACCCCGGCGGCCACGACGACCGCCGCGGCAGCCAGCCAGGCGACACCCATCGCCGGGCTGATCGGCTCGGGCAGGGCAGCCACCTCGGCCCAGCCCAGTCCCTTGGCCGCGCCGAGCAGGTGGATCAGGCCATGCCCGACCACCACCGCGACGACGAACCACCGCACCGCGCTCCTCATCGGAGCACCGCCTGGTCGTCGCGGGACCGGTCCGCCTGGGAGAGGCGGATCGAGGCGACCAGGGCGATCGCTCCGGTGAGCAGGTACAGGCCCTGCAGCCAGCTGAAGCCCTCGACGAGGAAAGTCTCGCCGAGAATCCAGCCGACCATGACGGCACCCGCCGCGGAGCTGATGACCAGCGCCCGCCGCCAGTGGGCCAGCAGAGCGGTCGCCCCGAGCGACGCGGTCCCGCCGATCACCACGGCCAGGAAGATGCCGGGAATGACGAACGATTCGAACGGGGTGTGACGGAGCAGGTCGATGGGGACGCCGAGGCCCCCGACGATCAACGCGATCCCACCGCCCACCGCCGAGACGGCGTTGAACAGGTGGAGTCCGACGACGGTTCGTCGCGTGGCTGGCATGGAGTGCGCCTCGGGTCTCTGGTGGCTGGTGCGCGGTCGGGTGGTGGTCACGTTGATGCCTCAGTCGGAGGAGACGGCGTCGAGCACGGGCAGGCGGGCGGCGCGGGACGCGGGCCACAGCGCCGCAAGGACCCCGACGACGGCGGCCAGGGCCACCATCCCGGCGAGCTGCGCCCACGGGATCGCGAGCGTGGTCAGGCCGACTCCAGTGAACACTCCAGGCAGCGCCGCCGCTACGGCCACCCCGAGGGCGACGCCGACGACGGTGCCGAACACAGCGGTCAGGATGGACTCGATGGTGATGATCCCGGCGAGCTGAAGCCGGCCCAGGCCGACGGCGCGCATGAGGCCGATCTCGCGGGTCCGCTCGATGACGCTCAGCGCCAGGGTGTTGACGATGCCGAGGATCGCGATCACGATCGACAGCCCGAGCAGCGCGTACAGGATCACCAGGATCTGGTTGACCTGGTCGGCCAGCTCGGCGGCGAAGTCCTCGGCGTCGAGCACCGAGAGCACGACATAGGGCGCAGCGACGCCGACGAGGTCGGCGCGCAGCGCGGCCGGGGTCGTTCCGGGGGCCGCGGTGACCAAGAGGTCCTCGATGGTGGTCTGGGCGGGTTCGACGACCTGCGCGAGCAGGTCGTCGGACGCGATGATCGGGGAGCCGATCAGTTGGGTGTCGACGATCGCGCCGATCCGGGCGGTGGTGGTGGCTGTGGCGGTGGTGAACGACACCTGGTCGCCGAGCGACCAGCCGCGCTCGGTGGCGGTGTCGTTCTTGACGGCGATCTGGCCGTCGGCGAGGGTGTCGAGCGAGCCGGCGACGGTGTCGATGGCGACGCTGCGACCGAACGCGGCCGGAGCGATACCGACGACCATGGTCGGGCTGTCGGGCGAGGCGGTCTCGCCCGGTCCGGCGGCGATGGCCGGTCCGTAGCTGAGCACGTCGAGCGCGGCGACCGAGTCGAGGCTGCGGACGTCCGCGACGGCGCCGAGCGGCACGCTGCCGGTGGCGGACTGGATGGAGAAGTCCGAGGTCCACCCGGCGTCGACGATGGACTTCGTGGAGGCGGTGGCGGATGCGGCCAGGACCGAGACGGCCCCGACCAGTGCCATGCCGATCATCAGCGCGCCGGCGGTGTTCGCGGTGCGCCGCGGGTGGCGGATCACGTTGCCGCGGGCCAGGCGACCCAGCGGCCTGACGGCGGCGACGAACACCGCGGCCAGGACACCCAGGGTGTGCCGGGCGATCACGGGCGCCAGGAGCAGCACCCCGACCACCAGACAGAGCGCACCCAGGCCGAGCAGCGTCGCGCCGTTGGACTCTGGTGCGACCAGGGCCGAGATCAGACCGGCCACACCCGGCACGACGACGAGTAGGCCCGCGATCGTGCGGGTCCGCAGGGACTTCTCGGTCGCGGTGGCCTCCCGCATGGCCTCGACCGGAGCGGTCAGTGCGGCGCGGCGGGCGGGCAGGGCCGCGGCGGCGACGCTGACGACGGTGCCGATGACCAGCGAGATGACGACGGTGGAGGTGTCGAGAGGGATGGACCCGGACAGGTCCATGCCGACCATCTCGAAGCCGATGCGCAGCAGGGAGACCAGGCCCAGCCCGGCGGCGATCCCGAGGGCGGAGCCGACCAGGCCCACGACGGCGGCCTGGGTCAGGATGGAGGCGAACACCTGGCTGGGGGACGCGCCGAGGGCGCGCAGCAGGGCGAACTCACGCATCCGCTCGCGCACCGACATCGAGAACGTGTTGGAGATGATGAACGCCCCCACGAACAGGGAGATCCCGGCGAAGATCAGCATGAACGTCGCCACGAACCCGAGCTGGCCCTCGATGTCGGTGCGCGCCTCGGCGCGCATCGCCTCCCCGGTCGACACCTCGGCCGCGGCGGCCTTCTGGCCGACGAGCACGGGGGTCAGATTCGCGACCAGGTCCGCCTCGGACACGTCGGGGTTGGCGTACACGGAGATGGTGGAGACCCTGCCGTCCGGGGAGTAGGCCGCGGTCGCGGTCGCCACATCGACGTAGACGATGGTGGCTCCGGCTGCCGGGGCTCCGAACGAGACCTCGCCGACGACCTGCACGTCGTGGATCTGCCCGGCCACCACGGTCTTGGTCTGCTCGCCCACGGCTAGCCCGGAGGAGGCCAGGGTCGCGGATTCCAGGGCGATCTCGCCCGGCCCGGCCGGTGCGCGGCCGTGCACGACCTTCAGGGTGGTGTCCTGGGGGTACAGGGCCATGGCGAAGCTCGGTGACTGGGTGGACAGGACCGCGGTGCCGTCCGCGCCGACCAGCACTACAGGGCCGGAGATGTCCGCGAACGCCTTGTCCACACCATCGACTCCCGCAATCGAGGTCGCGAGGGCGGCCGGGATGGTGTTGCGGGTTTCGCCCGTGGTGCCGGTCGTGCTCATCCCGACGGCGGGTTTGGCGCCGCGCACGTACGCGTCGGCGGGCATGGAGGAGTCGACGATCCCGGTGAAGGTCGAGCTCATCATGGTGCGCAGCGAGAACGTGCCGGCCACGAAAGCGACCCCGAGGGTCACGGCCAGGACGGACAGGGCGAACCGGACCAGGTGGGCGCGGATCCCGCGCAGCGCGACGCGGCCCATCAGGCACCCACCGCAACGAGCTCACGGGCGTTGGCGGCGTCGTCGACCGAGCTCAGGGACCCGAGGATCTCCAGCACCGAGGCCTGGGTCGGGTTGGTCAGCTCGGCGACCAGACGGCCGTCGGCGAGGAAAAGCACCCGGTGGGCGTAGGCCGCGGCGCGGGGGTCGTGGGTGACCATGACCACGGACTGGCCCAGGTCGTCCACCGACCGGCGCAGGAAGCCCAGCAGCTCGGTGGCGGATTTGGAGTCGAGGTTCCCGGTGGGCTCGTCGGCGAAGATCACCGCTGGCTTGGCGACCAGGGCGCGGGCGCATGCGACGCGCTGCTGCTGGCCGCCGGAGAGCTCGGACGGGCGGTGGTGCAGGCGGGTCTTGAGGCCGACGGCGGCCACGATCGCGTCGAAGTGGGTGCGGTCGACCGGGCGGCGGGCGATGTCCAGCGGCAGCGTGATGTTCTCGGCCGCAGTCAGGGTCGGGACCAGGTTGAACGCCTGGAAGATGAACCCCAACCGGGTCCGGCGCAGCTTGGTCAGCTGGCGCTGGTTCATCGACCCGACGTCCTCACCGTCGATCACCACCGTGCCGGCGGTGACCGTGTCCAACCCGGCCATGCAGTGCATCAGGGTCGACTTGCCCGACCCGGACGGGCCCATGACCGCGGTCAGCTCCCCGCGGGCGAAGTCCACATCGATCCCCGCCAGGGCCTGCACCGCGGTGTCCCCGGTGCCATAGGTCTTGACCAGCCCCCGCGCCGAGGCGATCACCGACGTCGAGGTAGCTGTCTGGGAGGGGATCTCGCGAGGTGTGATGGTCACGTTGCTGGTCATGCTGGTCCTGTCTGAGGGGGTAATGGGCGGTGCATGGGGGTGGTGCGGGGCGAAAGTGGGCGTGCGCGATCCACGCGGGTGCTGCGGTGTGGTGGGGCGGAGGGTCGGGGGTCAGTCGGTGGCGGCGCCGTAGCGGGCAAAGACGAGGTCGACGGCCGTGCGGGCGTAACCGGCCTCGATGGGCTCGCCCGTGATGAGCAGGCTGAAGTACAGAGGGCCGACGAGCGTGTTGAGCACGAAGTCGACGTCGGTCTGCCCGGAGAGCTGGCCGCGGGCGATGCCGCGCTCGATGGCGGCGCGCCAGTGGGCCTGGTTGGGCTTGATGACCAGGTCGCGGTAGTTGGCCGCGAGCACCGGGTCGGCGGCCAGCTCGGCCACCAGGCCGGGCAGCACGCGCCCGAGCGGTGTGTGGGTCAAGGCGGCGATGAGCTGTTCGGTCAGGGCGAGCAGGTCCTCGGAGGCGCTGCCCGAGTCGTTGTCCTTGCCGGGGCGCATCTGGGTGACCATCGCCTCCACGACGAGCTGGGACTTCTGCGACCACCGCCGGTAGATGGCGGGCTTGCTCACCCCCGCCCGACGGGCGACCTCCGCCACGGTCACCTGGACGTAGCCGACTTCGGAGAGCAGCTCGACCGTGGCTCGCAGGATCGTCTGGTCCATGTCCGGGTCGCGGGGACGACCACGGTCACTCCCGCGACCACCTGGGCGGCGCGGTGCCAGCATTGACTCGGACATGAGGACCAACTCTCTATTTGCGGCTCTGGTAGTAACGTAACAGAGCCGAGCTAGTTCCGCAACCAAAAGTTACGGAACTATCAAGATTGCTTCTCGTCCAGCAGGACCGGGTCGGGTATCTGCTGCTGCGGCGGCTGTGTGCAGATCAGGTAGAGCCACGGCGCGGGTCGTCCTTGGACATGCTCAAGGCTGACCGCGGTCCAGCCAAAGGTCGGCCCGGGTGCCGTCGGACCGTTGGACAAGAAGACCGTGTTGTTCGAAGAAGAGCGCGTCGTGTCCGGGGCCGGTTCCGATTTCGAGCATGCGTGAGCCTGCTGGAAGCAGCGACACGACGCGGTGCAAGAGTTCCTCGTATGTCGGGTGGGGCGTCGGGTTCGAGGCGCCCAGGTAAGCCTCGACTCCCTGCTCGTAAAGGGCCAGGGTCATGGAGACGTTCTGTCATGGAGACGTTCGATTGTCTGTCGGAGTCCACAGGGACATTTTCCGATCCTGGCGATTTGCTCGCGGCTACAGCTCGTTGCGCCGAAACACCCCTGCCGCGAGCGCGACGAGGCCGACCGCGAGCAGCAGGGAGGTGAGCACCGGCCAGAGCACCGCGCTGTCGCGCCCCGCCGCGATTGAGGTAGCCGCCGCGCCAAGACCCGCCGGCGTGTACCGACCCAGCGGCTCCCATACCCCGGCGATCGAGAGCAGCGCATACGCCCCGAGCCCTGCTCCGGCGGCGCCGGCCGCGGCCCGGATGACCACGGAGAAGAACGTCATCAGGGCGATGAAGAGGATCCCGAGCGCGAGGCACGTCAGTGCCGAGGACCACAGCGCCGAACCGGGCGCGTTCCCGAAGGCGGCCGCCGTCAGCCCCCAGGTCACCAGCGTCCCGGCGACCACGAGGATCGCGAGGAATGCCGAGTGCACGGCCACCTTGGCGACGACGAAGGCGGTGCGCGAGACCGGCTTGGTGAGCACCAGTACCGCGGTCCCGCTCCTGCTCTCTGCCGAGACGATGCTCCCATAGACGATGATCAGTGCGAACAGGGCCGTGCCGGACAAGTTCTTGATCCACTGCGCATACGCGTCGAGATAGGTCGGATCCGGCAGCTGCAGCCCACCGAGCTGGTCGGCGGCCAACGCGGCCACGATCTCGGGAGTGAACCTGGCCATGACCGGTCCGGTCAGCGCGAAGAACAGCAGGATCCCGGGAAGCACCCAGATGCGCCACGTGCGCAGGATCTCGAAGGCTTCCTTGCGGGCGAACACCACGAACCCGCTCATCGCCGGTCACCGCCGACGAGGTCGACGAAGACCTCTTCGAGGCCGAGCTCGCCTGCCTCCAGGCGGGACAACCCCGATTGGCGGGCCGCGACGATCGCCGGGATCTGCCGTTGTGCCTTGTCCATGTCTGTCACCGTGATCTCGATCGCACCGTTCGGCCTGCGCGTGACGGTGGTCGCCCAGGGTTCGAGCTCGATCTCCT
Source organism: Pengzhenrongella phosphoraccumulans (assembly GCF_045689905.1). Taxonomy (NCBI): domain Bacteria; kingdom Bacillati; phylum Actinomycetota; class Actinomycetes; order Micrococcales; genus Pengzhenrongella; species Pengzhenrongella phosphoraccumulans. Next base: position 3,256,129 of record NZ_CP144210.1, read on the forward strand.
GGGCGAGCTCGTCGGCGCTGTCGGTCACCTCGACCACCACCTTCTGGACCCCGTAGCGCGCCTTGAGCTCGTCGATGTGTCCATGGGCGACCACCTGACCGCGGTCGAGAATCGCGACGGTGTCACACACGCGCTCGACGTCGGCCAGGATGTGCGTGGAGAAGAACACCGTGGTGCGCCCCCGAAGCGACGCCAGCATGTCCAGCACGTCCTTGCGGCCCATCGGGTCGAGAGCGCTGGTCGGCTCGTCGAGCAGCAGCAGGCGCGGCGCGTTGATGAGGGCCTGGGCCACCCCGAGCCGCTGCTTCATGCCGCGCGAGAACCCGCCGATCTTCGTGGTCACCCCGCACAGCCCCGCCAGGTCGAGCAGCATCCCGGTCCGTTCGTCCAGGACCGGCCCCCGGATCCCGAACAGCCCCCCGGCGAACCGCAGGAACTCCTGCGCCGTCATCCATTCGTAGAAGCCCGGGACGTCGGGCAGGAAACCGATCTGGGCACGAACCCAGTTGCTGGTCGAGGCGACGTCGCGCCCGAGGATCTGCACCGAGCCGGCGGTGGGCCGGGCGAGCCCGGTCAGAAGCCGGAGCATGGTCGTTTTGCCTGCCCCGTTGGGTCCGAGGAACCCGAACACCGAGCCCTCCTCGACCACCAGGTCCACGCCGTCAAGCGCGCGCTTGTCGCCGTAGACCTTCGTCAGCCCCGCGGTGAGGATCGCGGCGGTCATGCCCGCTCCGTATCGCTGCGCGGGCTGTACAGGGCGTCGGCGATCGTGTCGGTGCGCGTCGATGACGTCCCGGCCGGTGCTGAGATCTCGTCGATCGCGGCCGGCTTGCGCGCGGTTACGAGGTAGAGGATCGGACCGATGATGTTCGCCAGCACGATGACCGCCACCCAGACCCACTTGTTCGCGAGCAGCACCCGGTCGGTCGGCCTGCGGTAGAGATCGAGCAGCGCAATCACCTCGAGGGTGATCTGGACCAGGCCGACGACGACCAGCGCCACGAGGACGCCGACGGGGAGCGAGGACAGGTTGGAGGGCATCAGGACATTCCTCTTCTAGGCAGTGCGGGTTCTAGAGCAGCGCAGCTTCCAGACAGTCCAGGGAATCCGCCGCGGCTGCGCGCCAGCAGCGGATTCGGAAGCCTCACCCCACGACGGCGATACCCGAGGCGACGATGCCGGCGGCGAGCACCACGATCGCGGTACCGAGCACGGCGAGCTCGACGCGAGCGACGGAGCGCTTCGCGTAGCGAACGGCCAGCATGTTCGTGAGCGTGTGCACCACGACCGTGACCAGCACCAGCCACGGCTGGGCGAAGATCAGGAGGGTGAACCCGAGGTGCAGTCCGGCGGCGCTGAAGCGCTCAAGGATCGCCCAGAACGGGCCGGTGCTCTGCGGCCCGGCCTGGTCGAGAAGGAGTTCTCGAAGCTCGACGGACTTGGGGCCGTCCTTTGTCAGCAGGCTCGCGATCACGAGCACATTGACGGCGATCATCACCACTTCGATCGCCATCCAGCCCGCGCCCGCCCACGCCGCGGCGGGGCTGCTGCGCAGGACCAGCACGACGAGAAGCAGCCGGACGCTCTCCTCTGCCGGGCCCGATGCCAGCCCGACGACGGTCGTGGCCCGTTCCTTGGTCGTGAGCCGGCTCGCGATCAGCGCAACGGGTTGACGCAGCGCGAGGGCGAGAATCCAGCCCGCCGCGCCGAGGGCCGCGGGCACCACCTGAGGCGGGCCGAGCCACATGGCCAGCGCCAGGAACACGACCACGGGAACGCCCAGCACGGCGATTCCGTTCACGCGGGACTGGGCGGCCAACTTCTGCAGATCGGTGTCCAGCTCAAGCGCGGTCACAGGTCTTCCTTCTGGGTGGGGTCGAGCGGGAACAGCACGGTGGCGAGCAGTCGGGGCGTGCGGCCATCGCCGGCCTCGTTCTGCGCGAGGGGAGCAAGGAGGGCGCGCAGTGAGGTGATGAACGCGGCGAACTCGTCGTCCGTCAGGTGCAGCACCGCCTCGCGGTACCCCACGCCGTCGGCCTCGAGGTCGATGACGTCTCGGTCGAGGTAGCGACTGAACTGACCGATCAGGTCGGTGGCGAACATCGAGAAGAAGCGGAAGTGGTCCTCGCGGGTCGCGTCGGCCAGATCCGCGCCGCTCAGCATCGCGGCCCCGGTGACAAGGGCGTAACGGCGCTCCAGGACACCGCGCACGGGGCGTTCGGCCACGACCTCGATCACGCCGGCCTCGAGCAGCGTGCTCAGGTGCCGGTACAGGCTGGCCTGAGGGATGTCGGGGACCGCCGTGGCGAGAGCCTTCGTGGTCAGCGCCCCCGCAGCTAGGGTGCGGATGATGCGCAGTCGCTGCGGATGCAGGATTACCTTGCTCTTGCGTGCTCCATCCGTTCCCATAATTAAGAATGTTATCACTTCTGGGAGCGATCGAGTTGTCACGGCGGTTGGATGCCGGATGCGGGCGCCTCATCGGGTCAGATAGAGGTAGAACGGCTGCGTTGTGGTTCGGTGCACTCAACTTGATAGGAACCCGCTGGTGGCCACCCAGAGGCGCAGTCAGCGCGGCGTGATCGAGCCGGTGATCAAGTACGGCTCGAGGACGAGGCGGAGGAGTCGTTCGCCGTCCGCGGACTCGTCGGGGGTTTCGGCCAGTTCGCCCATGGCCAGCCACATCTCGGCGATCACCCACATGGCCTGGATGAGGTCGGCGAGGCCTTGGTCGTCCAGGGGACGCAGCACTCCATTCGAACGCCACGATCGCGCCAGGGCAAGGCAAGCGAGGCGGCGACGTCGTCAAGCTCGCCTCACCTTGGTGAAGGGTCCGTTCGTGAAGGCGCGGTGGGTGGAGTCGTTTGCCGCATCAGAATTACGCCGTATCCCGCAAACAAGACAATGTACGTGGAATAGATCAGCAAGTCCACGCTTGAAACTGCGCCAGGAATCGTACTGCGGGACGCGGTGAATCCCACGACGTCGGTCAACCCATGAATGATGACCAAGGGCCAAATGGCACCGGTGCGCAGGGTGATCGCGGCGAAACAGAATCCGAGCGCGCTCGCGTAGATCACTTGGATCCCGGTTCCGGTCGGGTCAGCGCCAGCAAACATGTTGAGCGAGTGCATGAGCCCAAAGCTTCCGGCCGAGATGATCGCCGCCTGCCACGGCCCTCGGCGGGAGATTGACTGCAGGATCATGCCGCGGAAAGCGACTTCTTCTGTGAAGCCGACCAGTGCCGCCAATACGAGGTAGAAGCCGACCTGCTTGAGGCCGATGTCACCGACCCGGGAGGCGACCGAGGGCACCATCACGAGTACCGGGAACAGCGGTACCCAGTACAGGCGCAGATCGCGCGGCGCGAGCGCGCGGAAGCCGACGGTTCGCCATAGACGGAAACGGGTCAACACGACGGCTGCAATGCATGCCAACGCGGCTTCGGCGAAGATCTCGACAGTTCCCCGCGGGAAACCCAGAGCGGCCGCTACTGCGCTCGAGGCGATCGAGACCGCAATGACCACGAGGATCACGGTTGTGAGGAGGTAGGGACGCCGCAAGATGTCGGGGACAGCCGGACTCTCAACCAAGTCCGCTACCTTGCCGCCGAGCATTTTTGCCATGCCTGACCGTAGGTTCGGCACTCGAACGGGATCGGGGTCAAACGTCCTCCGAAACGCGCGGCTGTCATGACTGCCCGGTCGCCGGTTCATTTTTCGCCCTCACAATGGATCTCGCATGCAGGAATAGACGGGAGTCGCCGTCCGGGTCGGTGAGCAAGCCCCAGGGCAGGGTGCCCTGGCTGATGATCGTCCGGCGCGCGCCGAGGCGCACGAGGCGCACACGGTGGTCGACCGCGGCGGACTCGTCGTCTGGGTGGAAGTCCGGATGTACTCGGCTCTTGGCGACATTGGGGTCGTGATTCGCGACGACGACGAGCCGAATCGTCGGTCAGGAGCGGGTCTGATCGACCTGTCCCGGGACTGCCGCACGACCGCTCAACTCATCGCGTCGGCCCACCACGTGCCCAGTTCGACGGTCTGCGGTGTGCGAACGACGTCGTGCTCCACTCGAGACTCATGAATGCGAATCTCGCCTCGTTTCCGTAGTGACCTGCGGTGGCGTGCTGGGATTGGGGTCGGGCGGGTCGGTCGGCGCGGGATTTGAGGTGATCGAGTCGAGGCGGTACTCGAGGTAGGCGAACTCGCCGTGGGCATCGGACGCCCAGCGCCCCTCCCCGGAGGTGGCGAGCCGCCTGGTACCGAGGCATGCGTAGGCCCGCACGGGTGTGGACCAGCGTTGTGGGGTGGTGGCGCCGTCGAGGGTGGTGCTCATGCGGTCGTCGGAGACGAAGTCGACCAGGTCGCCGTTGGCGAACGTGAGGTCGGCCGTAACGGTCTGCGCGCCGTTGGTGAACACCCCGCGCACGTGGTGGTCGTCCAGCGGTTGCCAGGTGATCGGTGCGTCGATCAGCGCCGCGGGGGCCAGGATGCACAGGTCGTTGAACAGGGTCACGGTCTCGGCCCGGTCCATGTCGGGCCCTGCGGCGTTGACCATCGGCACCACCGAGCACACCTTGACGCGCATGGTGGCCGTCGGGCCCACCAGGACGTGCAGGACGTCGACCGGCAGGCCGAGCATCGTGGCGTCCATCCAGAACAACCGGCTGGGTGCGGGACCGAACGTGTTGACCTGCTCACCGGTGTACGTCATCCAGCGCGCGCTGGCACCCGACCGAATTCGGCCGTGGAATCGGGCGTGCACGGACACCAACCGAGGCTGGCCGAGGGCCCCGGACCGGCGGATGTACTCGGCGACCAGGTCCGGGAGGGGGGCCAGGTCGGCTTCGCTCACCACTGCCCCAGCGCCCGTTCCCGGGTGGGGCTCGCCGAGCGCGACGGCGGTTCGCCGCTGGTACTCGGCGCGGTAGCTTGCCGGGCCGCGGGAGGCGAGGGTGTATCCCAAGGCGCCCAGGAGCAGGATATTCGCGAGCGTGCCGGTCCGGGCGTCGTCCCACGAGGTGATGATCACGGCCTGGGAGACCACGACGGCGAGGGTGCCGGCCACCCACCACTGGCGGTTGCGGGCGGCGAGCAGCACCCCGGTGGCCACGACGGTCACCCCGGCGGTCAGCCAGGCGGCGCCCATCGCTGGGCTGATCGGCTCGGGTAGGGCGGCCACCTCGACCCAGCCCAGTCCCTTGGCCGCGCCGGGCAGGTGGATCAGGCCATGCCCGACCGTCACGACGACGACAAACCACCGCACCACTGTTCTCATCGGAGCATCTCCTGGTTGGTGTGGGACCGCTCCGCCTGGGCCAGGCGGAGCGAGGCGACCACGACGATCGCGCCGGTGAGCAGGTACAGGCCCTGGAGCCAGCTGAAGCCTTCGACGAGGACGGTCTCGCCGGCGATCCAGCCGACCATGACAGCGCCCGCTGCCGCGCTGATGACCGTTGCCCGCCGCCGGTGGGTGAGCAGGGCGGTGGCTCCGATCGTCGCGCTGCCGCCGATGATCGCGGCGAGGAAGATCCCGGGTACGACGAACGACTCGAACGGGGTGTGCCGGAGCAGGTCGGTCGGGACGCCGAGGCCGCCCGTGATCAGGGCGATCCCACAGCCCACTGCCGAGACCGCGTTGTACAGGTGGAGTCCGACGACGGTTCGTCGCATGGCTGGCATGGTGTGCGCCTCGGTTCTCGGGTGGGTTGTTTCGGGCCGGGTGGTCGTCATGGGGGGCCTCAGTCGGAGGAGACGGCGTCGAGGACGGGCAGTCGGGCGGCTCGGGTCGCGGGCCAGAGTGCGGCCAGGACCCCGACGACGGCGGCCAGGGCCACCATGCCGGCGAGCTGGACCCAGGGGATCGCGAGCGTGGTTAGGCCGAGGTCGGCGAACACGGTCGGCATCGCGGCCGCCACGCTCACCCCGACGACGACGCCCACGACGGTGCCGAACACGGCCGTCAGGACGGACTCGATGGTGATGATCCCCGCGAGCTGGAGCCGGCCGAGACCGACGGCGCGCATGAGGCCGATCTCGCGGGTCCGTTCGATGACGCTCAGCGCGAGCGTGTTGACGATGCCGAGGATCGCGATGGCGATCGACAGCCCGAGCAGCGCGTACAGGATCACCAGGATCTGGTTGACCTGGTCGGCCAGGGCCGCGGCGAAGTCCTCGACGTCCAGCACCGAGAGCACCACGTAGGGGGCGGCCACGGCGACCAGATCGGCGCGCAGCGCGGCAGGGGTGGTGCCGGGTGCGGCCGTGATGAGGAGGTCCTCGACCGTGGTCTTCGCGGGCTCGACGACCTGTGCGAGCAGGTCGTCGGAGGCGATGATCGGGGAGCCCATCAGCTGGGTGTCCACGACAGCGCCGATGCGGGCGGTGGTGATGCCGGCCGGCGTGGTGAACGTCATCTGGTCACCGAGCGACCAACCGCGCTCGGTGGCGGTGTCGTTCTTGACCGCGATCTGGCCGCTGGCGAGGGTGTCCAGCGAGCCGGCGACGGTGTCGATGGTGACGCTGCGGTGAAACGCAGCGGGGGGGATCCCGACGACCATGGTCGGGCTGTCGGGCGAGGCGGTCTCGCCCGGTCCGGCCGCGACGGCGGGTCCGAAGCTGATCACGTCGACGGCGGCCACGGAGTCGAGGCCGCGGACGTCCGCGACGGCGCCGATCGGGACGTTGCCGGTGGCGGACTGGATGGAGAAGTCCGAGATCCACCCGGCCTCGACGATGGACCGGGTGGAAGCCGTGGCGGAGGCGGCCAGGACCGAGGCGGCCGCGACCAGGGCCATGCCGATCATCAGGGCGCCGGCGGTGTTGGCGGTGCGCCTCGGGTGGCGGATCACGTTGCCGCGGGCCAGACGGCCCAGGGGTTTGACGCCCGTGACGAAGACCGCGGCCAGGACACCCAGGGTGTGCTTGGCGATGACGGGTGCCAGGAGCAGCACCCCGACCACCAGCGCGAGTGCACCCAGGCCGAGCAGGGTGGAACCGTTGGACTCCGGCGCGAGCAGGGCCGCGATCAGCCCGGCGATGCCTGGTACGAAGACGATCACGCCGGCGATGGTGCGGTTGCGCAGGGACTTCTCGGTTCCCGTGGCGTCGCGCATGGCCTCGACCGGGGCGGTCAGGGCGGCGCGGCGGGCGGGCAGGGCCGCGGCGATGACGCTCACGACGGTGCCGATGAGCAGGGAGATGACCACGGTGGTCGTGCTCAGCGGGATGGACCCGGACAGGTCCATGCCCATCTTCTCGAACGCGATGCGCAGCAGGGAGACGAGGCCGAGGCCGGCGGCGATGCCCAGGGCGGAGCCGGCCAGGCCCACGACGGCGGCCTGGATGAGGATGGAGGCGAACACCTGGGTGGGGGACGCGCCGAGGGCGCGCAGCAGGGCGAACTCGCGCATGCGCTGGCGCACCGACATGGAGAACGTGTTGGAGATGATGAACGCGCCCACGAACAGCGAGATCCCGGCGAACACGAGCATGAAGGTCTGCACGAAGCCGAGCTGGCCTTCGATGTCGGTGCGGGCCTCGGCGCGCATCGCGTCACCGGTCAGGGCCTGTGCGGGGGCCTCCTTGGCGGCAGCCAGGACGGGGGCCAGGTCCGCGACCAGGTCGGCCTCGGAAACACCCGGTCCCGCATAGACGCTGATGGTCGGCACCATGCCGTCCGGGGAGTAGGCCGTGGTCGCGGTCGCCGCGTCGAGGTACACGATCGTGGCGCCGGCCATCGGCCCGCCGAGGGAAACCTCACCGACCACGTGGACGTCCTGGATGACGCCGGCGATGACGGCCTGGGTCTTGTCGCCGACGCTCAGGCCGGAGGAATCCAGGGTTGCCGATTCCAGGGCGATCTCGCCCGACTGGGTGGGGGCGTGGCCGTCGACGACGGTTGCGGTTGTGTCGCCGGGGTCCAAGGCGCCCCCGAAGCTGGGAGAATGGGTGGACTGCACTGCGGTGCCCTCCGCCCCGACCAGCACGATCGGGCCGGAGATGTCCGCGAACGCCCGATCCACGCCGTCCACGCCCGTGATCGTGCCTGCGAGGGTGGCCGGGATGGTGTTGCGGGTCTCGCCGGTGGTGCCGGTCGTGCTCAGCCCGGCGGCGGGTTCGGCGCCGCGCACGTACGCGTCGGCGGTCAAGGAGGACTCCACGATCCCGGTGAAGGTCGAGCTCATCATGGTGCGCAACGAGAACGTGCCGGCCACGAACGCCACCCCGAGGGTCACGGCCAGGACGGACAGCAGGAACCGGACCAGGTGCTCGCGGATCCCGCGCAGCGCGACGCGGCCCATCAGGCACCGACCGAGGTGAGCTCACGGGCGGTGGCGGTGTCGTCGGCGGCGTTGAGGGAGCCGAGGATCTCCAGGACTCCAGCCTGGGTCGGGTGGGTGAGCTCGGCGACCAGACGGCCGTCAGCCAGGAACAGCACCCGGTGGGCGTACGCGGCGGCGCGCGGGTCGTGGGTGACCATGACCACGGACTGGCCCAGGTCGTCCACCGACCGGCGCAAGAAGCCCAGCAGCTCGGTGGCGGACGTGGAGTCCAGGTTCCCGGTGGGCTCGTCGGCGAAGATCACCGCGGGCCGCGCGACCAGGGCCCGGGCGCACGCCACCCGCTGCTGCTGCCCACCGGACAGCTCGGACGGGCGGTGGTTCAGCCGCTTCTCCAGGCCGACGGCGGTCACGATCGCGTCGAACAGGGTGCGGTCGACCGGGCGACGGGCGATGTCCAGCGGCAGCGTGATGTTCTCCGCCGCGGTCAGGGTCGGGACCAGGTTGAACGCCTGGAAGATGAACCCCAACCGGGTCCGGCGCAGCTTGGTCAGCTGGCGCTGGTTCATCGACCCGACGTCCTCACCGTCGATCACCACCGTGCCGGCGGTGACCGTGTCCAGGCCGGCCATGCAGTGCATCAGGGTCGACTTGCCCGACCCGGATGGGCCCATGATCGCGGTCAGCTCCCCGCGGGCGAAGTCCACGTCGATGCCCGCCAGGGCCTGCACCGCGGTGTCCCCGGTGCCGTAGGTCTTGACCAGCCCCCGCGCCGAGGCGATCGCCGACGTCGTGGTGGCCGTCTCGGCAGTGGTGTGGGGAGGGGTGATGGTCACGTTGCTGGTCATGCCGGTCCTGTCTGAGGGGGTGGTGGGTGGTGCACGGGGAGAGGGGCGAGGTGAAAGTGGGCGTGCGGGATCCACGCGGGTGCTGTGGTGTGCGGGTGCTGTGGTGCAGCGGTGTGGATCAGTCGGGTTCTCAGCCGGCGGCGGCGCCGTAGCGGGCGAGGACCAGATCGACGGCCGTGCGGGCGTAGCCGGGGTCGATGGGCTCGCCGGTGATGAGGAGGCTGAAGTACAGGGGGCCGACAAGGGTGTTGAGTACGAAGTCAACGTCGGTCTGGTTGGAGAGCTGGCCGCGGGCGATGCCGCGTTCGATGGCGGCGCGCCAGTGGGCCTGGTTGGGCTTGATGACCAGGTCGCGGTAGCTGGCCGCGAGCACGGGATCGGCGGCCATCTCGGCCACCAGGCCGGGCAGCACGCGCCCGAGCGGTGTGTGGGTCAGGGTGTCGATGAGCTGTTCGGTGAGGGCGAGCAGGTCGTCGGCGGCGTTGCCCGAGTCGTTGTCCTTGCCGGGGCGCATCTGGGTGACCATCGCCTCTACGACGAGCTGGGACTTCTGCGACCACCGACGGTAGATGGCGGGCTTGCTCACCCCCGCCCGACGCGCGACCTCCGCCACGGTCACCTGCACGTAGCCGACTTCGGAGAGCAGCTCGACGGTGGCTCGCAGGATCGTCTGGTCCATGTCCGGGTCGCGGGGACGACCACGGTCACTCCCGCGACCACCGGGCCGGCGGGGTGCCAGCATTGACTCGGACATGAGGACCAACTCTCTATTTGCGGCTCTGGTAGTAACGTAACAGAGCCGAGCTAGTTCCGCAACCGAAAGTTACGGAACTATCAATATTGCTTCTCGCCCAGCAGGACCGGGTCTCGCTCGACACGGGTCGTACAGTCAAGGCGGCGCTTGGCACATCCGGTGCGGAGCTCTTCCTCGACACGGCAGAGGCGACGTCCATGACTGCGGCAGTGCGGAACTACACGGCTTCCGCTGGGTTTACCGACGACTTCCATCGCGTTCGAGACTTCCTCGTACGCATCAACCAGGGCGGGGCACCCACGCCGGGCTTCCTGTGGGGCCGGTGGGAGTGGATGTTCTCCCAGACCTGGTATTGCGACACCAGTGCGCTGGCGAGGATCGGAGTCTGGGAGGACGACGGCGAGATCGTCGCGGTGGTCACCTACGAGAACACGACCGGGTTCGCGTGGTTCCTCACCGACCAGGACCACGCATTCCTGCACGAGGACATGCTCCGCTACGCGCTGCAGAACCTGACCCGGAACGGCGCGATCAGGGTGCTCATCGAAGACACGGACCAGGACCTTCCGCCGATCGCGGCCGCGCACGGCCTGACCCGGACGAAAGACAGGCAGCCGAACGCCGCCCTCGACCTCACCGGCTACCTGTCCTACCGACTTCCGGACGGCTACCGGATCGCCAGCCTCGCCGACGACTGCGACCTCCACCGTCTGAACCGGGTGCTGCACCGCGGGTTCAACAACCCCGGCGAGCCGCAGGAGACCCCCGACGCGATCCACATGCGCCGAACCGGCGTCTCCGGCCCGCACCTCATCCGCGACCTGAACATCGTCGTGATCGCCCCCAACGGCGAGTACGTCGCGTACTGCGGCATCTGGTACGACCCGGTCACTGACTACGCGTACGTCGAACCCGTGTGTACCGATCCCGATCACCGCAAACGCGGCCTCGGGCGGGCGGCCGTCCTGGAGGCCGCCCGCCGTTGCGGACACCTGGGGGCCAAGGTCGCCTACGTCAGCTCCGACCAGCAGTTCTACTACTCCATCGGGTTTGTCCCGCACTCGTCAGGGACCTGGTGGGAATCGCCGCATCTGTGAACCGCTCGGAGATCTCAACGTCGGCGCGCTAACCGAGGACTCGCGGCTTGACGACAGCTGACGCGCGGGTCGGGCCGACCCAGCACTTCGCGCCAACTAGGTGATGGAGGTGGCATCCGAAGCCCGGATGCGTGGCATCGAGTCATCCAAACCTGTCGAGGCCCGGCGCTTCTGCCATTTCGCGAGTGAACAAAGACGAGCCGAGACGGTAGATAGTTCGGTGTGTTCGCGAGACCGGGCCTTACTCGTGAGCGTGGACTGGATGACTGTGGTGACGACACTATTGCTGCCGCTGGTCGCCGCCACCGGCGCCTACCAGTTGGCCCTGCGGAAGAGCCGAGGCGAAGAACTCCGGGCTCAGCGGCACGAAGCCGCAGAGGCGATTGTGCCGGGGTTGCTCGTGCTGAGAGACTTGATCCGAGGAATCGGGACCGCCACCGATGCTCCATCGGACTGGAGAGGCGCCGTCGGGCACGTCAACGAGCGCTGCGAATTCGGCGAGGTCACTGGGGTAGTCGCTGATAGATGACCGTTGCACCCGCCCGATCGGACGACCGCCGATCGACACGACGAGATCCTCGCCGGCTTCCTCGCCCCGAACGCTCGGTCCAAAGTCACGCTCAACAGCCTCGGCACTGCTCTCGTGGTTCCACCAGCGCGCGACCTGTGGCTCCTGCAGCCATTCGCGAGCAGGGGTAGGTCCGAAGCCGTCGACGGCCGCCAGTCCAACGCGGCAGACATCAAGGCATCCACTCAAGTCACGCTAGCCATCGCCGCCGCCGACTAACAGCCATGCTGGTTCGCCCACTGGGGCGATCGGCGTCTGGGCGGCGGTTCGGGTACCTCTCCATTAGCCACCGCCCCGATCCACCCTGATGCAACACCCCTTGACACGCCACTATGTAGTGAGAAGATTACGAAATGGATCTCTTACGTGACGACGATGACGACCTGTGGAAGGCGCTCGCGCATCCCACCCGACGCCAGATCCTCGATCTGCTGGCCGAGGCACCGTTGACGACGGGAGATCTCGTTGTCGGCCTCGCCCTGGACCGGCATGTGGTGATGGTGCACCTGGCGGTCCTGCGGGCGGCGGACCTGGTGGTGACCGAGAAGCGCGGTCGGTACCGGATCAACTACCTCAACGCTGTCCCGATCCAGCAGATCCACCACCGCTGGGTCTCCACGGCCAGCGGACCCTGGGCCGCGGCCCTGATCGCAGTGCGCGACGAGGCCGAGACCTCGGCCCGCGCAGCGCTCATGCATGACGACACCACCGAGGACGGGAAGAAAAGTGGCTGAGAGCGAGATCCGGCATTCCATCACTATCGCTGCCCCCATCGAGGTCGTCTGGGCGGAGATCACGAAGGTCGGCGCCCGACAAAGAGCGCAGCTGGACTCCGTTCTGGAGACGAGCTTCCGGCCGGGTGACCCGCTGTACTACAAGTCGCAGGACGGCTCGAGAGTCTTCATGGTGGGTCGGGTGCTCGAGTTCGATCCGCCGACCACGTTCCGACACACGCAGGTCCTGACGATGCGCGACGATCCGCTCACGGTCGTCGAGTGGCATTTGGAGACGATCCCCCAAGGCACCCGGGTCACCCTCGTCAACGGCGGCTGGCCTGCTGAGTCCAAGATGGACAAGGTCGACGCCACGTGGAAGGCAATCCTGGCCAGTCTCAAGTCCGTGGTGGAAAGCGGAGACGTGTCCGGACGCCAGAAGATCACCCTCTTCTTCATGCGGACGTTCACGTTCATGATGCCGTCCACGACCAAGACCGAGAACGTCGCTGTACCGGACTAGCCGCAGACTGGGCGCGCCTAGAGTTGGGCCGTGATACTCGTACGCCACGCCCATGCCGGTCACAAGGCGGACTGGGACCGGGACGACAACTTGCGCCCGCTTACCGCGCGCGGCCTGGTCCAGGCCGAGTCCTTGGTCCGGTCCCTCGCCGACGACGAAATCGCCGTGGTGTGGACCAGTGCCGCGGTGCGCTGCCGTCAGACGGTCGAGCCGTTGGCGGCCGCACGCGGCGTCGTGGTGCAGGACCACGCGCTGCTCGCCAAGGACGGTTCGGTCGACGAGTTGCTGGACTGGATCCTGTCGAACCCGACCGCGCCGTGGGCGTTGTGCACCCACGGTGAGGTGCTGCACGAGTTGCTCATCGTGGCGCGGTCGTCGGGCCGGGTGACCGCGCCGGCGCGCGCCACCGAGAAGGGTGCCGCATGGCGCGTCAGGCAGCACGAGGACGGCGCGACCGCGTTGGAGTATGTGCCGCCGCTCCTGCTCCGCTGACACCCCGCGCCCAGGCGCTGGGCGATCTACCGCTGGTGGACGCCGGGATCCGGTGAGTGTGTTTGTCGGCGCGCACGTCGAACGCGCGCGGTTTCGACCATCCGGTCGATCGGGGGGGGCGTTGTGGGCCTGACCCCGGCGCCGCACCTTGCGTCCGGAGGCAGTGTTCTCCCGGGAGCGAGGCTCTGGAAGCGCTCTGGTCATCGGTCGTCCACGTTGATGGCCGATGCTCGGCCCCGTTACTACATGGCCGCGCACCAAAACACGTTCGCCCAATCACGAAGGGGACTGGCATGACGGTTCTGAGAGAGCGACTGTTCGCGGACGCGTTCAGTGAGTTGGTGGCGCGCGCATCTTCGGAACCGTTCGTCGAGCTGGTAGAGATAGATCGACTCTCGGACCCGCGGCGGCCGGTGGGGTCGCCCAGGAGCGTGCACTCCGACTTGGATGCTGCCCTGGCGGGACGAGATCTCGGTCCCGTCATCGACCTGCTGAAAGCCCTGCGCGACGGTGGCGATGCGGGAAGCGGTGCAGAGCGGCGGCGGAGCCCGCGCATGGGACCCAGCTAGTTCGTCTGGGACGCTTCGATGAAGGTGTCTCGTGCTCCACGCCGCGCCTGGCCGGATGCAGGTTGGCGCTGCCGGTAGTTCCCGTCTGGCTGCATGTCCCAGGCTGAGCAGTTGTCCTGCTCGCCAGGTTCAGGCCCAGGCTGCTGATGAACGGGAACGGATGGGCGCCGTCTGCGGCGAGCGGGGTCAGGATTGGCTCGACCGAGTCCGTGAAGTAATGCGTGAGGGCGTCCCGCTGGCCGGGGTCGCGGTCGTCGACGTCCAGCCGACGCCTCACCCACGCCGTCGACGCCGCACGCCAAGCCGCACGGGGCCCCGTGGATGGAAGAGGACGAGATCGTCTACACCCACCCGCGCAGCCCGTATGTGCGCATCGACGCACTGACCAGTAGCCGGCACGTCGTGGTCACCTTCAACGGGGTCACCGTCGCGGAGTCCCATCGCCCGGTCGTCCTCTTCGAGACCGGCCTCACCGCGCGGTACTACCTCCCCCAGGCGGACGTGCGCATGGACCTGCTGGCCCCGAGCGCCACGACCAGTCACCGCCCCTACAAGGGCACCGCGACGTACTGGACCCTGGGCACCGGTGGTGCAAGCCTGGCGGACGTCGCCTGGGCGTACCGCACGCCGCTGCCGGAGTCCGCCAAGATCGCCGGGCTGGTCGCGTTCTGGCCGGAGAAGAGCCCGGCGCTGCAGGTCACCGTCGACGGTCAACCGCTCGGCGCGCCATGAGGCCGGGTCGCCCGGCATCCGCGCGGGGACGCGTCCCCGGCACGATCTGGGAAGTCACACTCCCGTGAGCTCGAAGGTGCTGCCGCGGCGGGCGCAGGGGGCCGAGATGCCGGGACGGACGATGTTCGGGGGAGTCTCAGACCCAGCCTGTTGGATCGTGTGCTCGCGATCGAGGTGATACGTGTTGCGATCACGCTCGCACAGGGCCGGATCGGGCACGACGGGTCCGACGAGTTGCGAGTCGTAGGCGTGGCTGCACGTCGAGGGTTTGGTCGTGAACTCACATCGATGGCCGCCAGCGGCGGCCATCGGTTGCCGTCGCCTCCAACGGGGCCGCTGGAGCTCGAACATGCCGGAGTACTGTTCCACGCGCTGAACGACGAGAGATTGCGAAGCGGTCGATCGCTCGCACCGAGCTCGCGGTCCTTGCCATCGCCGTCGCCGTCCTCGCCGCCGGAATCGTGATCTCGTCGTGATCGGCGCACCCGAGCGGTGAGCGAAGGACAATTGCTGGCGGTACGAGCTCCGAGACCAGGAAGCGGGTGACCTTAATTGTTTCCGATGCGACTTCTCATCACGGGTGCAAGCGGCTCCGGCACGACGACGCTGGGCTCCGCTGTGGCGGAGCGTCTGGCCGTTCCCCACGCCGACGTCGACGACTACTTCTGGATGCCGACATCGCCGCCCTACACGACGAAGAGGCCGATTGCGGATCGCATCAGCCTCATGGAGTCGGTCTTCGCGCCCCGCGATTCCTGGGTCCTGTCCGGATCACTGGTCGACTGGGGTGGCCCGGTCGTTCGGCGCCTTGACGCGGTGGTCCTGCTCACCCTCGATCCGGCCATTCGCCTTTGCCGCTTGAAGTCTCGAGAGACGGTCAGGTACGGGTCGACCATCGAACCAGGCGGAGCGAACGAGGCCGCGCACCAGGAGTTCTACGCGTGGGCCAGCGGCTACGACGACCCGAAGTTCGCCGGGCACAGCAGGGCCGGACACGAGGAGTGGCTGTCAGCCCTGACGTGCCCCGTCCTTCGCCTGGACGCCCAGGGGCCCGTGAAGCGTCAACTGGAGGCGGTGAGGGCCTGGCTTGAATCGGATCTGATCGGCGCGACGCCACGCGACGGTGTCCGCAGGCGTGCCGAGCGGGATTGATTCTCGGCGTGTGCCCGTTCGTCGCCTTCGCCACCCCTCGCGGTGGTGGGGTGGGGTCGGCGCACCGGCCCGCGGACGCGCGGCCGCCGTCGGGCTGGGCCGTGTCATTGCCGAGCACCGTGGGTGATCGCATGGGCGCACCCGACGCACGGGACCTTCGCCCTGAACCCGTCCGCCGAGCGGGCAGGACGCTGGCCGCATGGCAACAGTGCGCAGTCGCGGATTCGCGTTGACCAACCGCGTGGCCAACAAGGTGTTGGTCGCTGCGCTGAGGAGCCCTGCGGGCTCGCTGCTCGGACGTCGGCTCGCCGTCGTGGAGTACCGCGGTCGTCGCTCCGGCCGCGACCACCGGCTGGTCACGGCCTACGTCGTGAACGGGCGATCCGTTCACATCCAAGTCGGCACGCCCGGGCGCAAGACCTGGTGGCGCAACTTCGAAGAACCGCACCCCTTGCGGCTGCGGCTTGCTGGCGCAGATCATCTCGGTGTCGCGCACGTGGTGCACGATGGACCCCAGGTTCGCATCGTCGCTGACCTACTAGGTGTACTCGGCCATCACGTTGGTGACAGTCGGCTGATTGGTGGTCCGCCGACGGCGTAGTGGTGTCGTTCATTGTTGTACCGGTGGAGCCAGGCGGGGTAGGCCGCGGTGCGTTCGTCGTTGGACAGGTAGGGGCGCCGGTAGGCCCACTCGGTGGCCAGAGTCCGGTTGAAGCGTTCGACCTTGCCGTTTTGCCACGGGCAGTGCGCCTTGATGAACCAGTGGTCGGCGCCGTGTGCTGCCAGGACCTCGCGCAGGTCCCGGCTGCGGGAGTAGGACCAGTGGTTGTCGGTCAGGATCGCGCGCACCGGCGCACTCAAGGCAGCGAAGTAGTCCAGCGCGCGGTCGGTGAACCCGGCACCGGTCGGGCCCTTCTCGTCGGGCAGGATCTCGGAGTACGCGACCCGGGAGTGGTCATCGACCGCGCAGTGGACGTAGTCGAAACCGAGCCGGGTCTTGCGGCGCAGGGAAGTGGATCCGGCCGCGCGGCCGTGAGATTTCCAGCCGCCGCCGTCGGGAATGCGGCCGATCTTCTTGACGTCCAGGTGGACCAGGTCACCGGGCCGGTCGTGCTCGTAGCGCCGGGCGGTGGCTTTCGAGGCGCGGATCACGTCGCCGGTGATCGGGTCGCACTGCCACAGGTAGGGCACCCCTGCGCGGCGCAGGACCCGCGAGATCGTGCGCGCGGGGACCCCGGTGGTCCGGGACAGTTCGTCCGGCCCGCACCGGGAGCGCACCCGTTCAGCGACCACGGCCTCGACCACGCGCGTGGGGGTGGCGCGGGGATTGGCGCGGGGACGGCACGACCTGTCCAGCAGGCCGGCCCGGCCGAGCTGGTCGTAGCGCGCGACCCAGCGGTGCGCGCACTGGCGCGAGACACCGAGCTCCCGGGCGACGTGGGCGACCGGGCGACCGTGCACCCGCACGCGCTGAACGAGCAACCATCTGCCATGCGGCGTGAGCCGCGCGTTAGCGTGAGACACGAGGACCTCCGGTTGGTGAAGACGTCAGACATCTCCACTACGCCCGGAGGTCCTCCTCACGTCAACACCCCAACCGTCACCAACCTCGTGGCCGAGTACATCTAGACGCCGCCGGCGGCCCTCCGGCATCCCCGCGAAGCGGCGCCCGGTTTACCCCCTACCTTTCGTACTTTGGCGGGCGAGGTCTACCCCGATTGCTTTGAGCGGGGGAGTGCATGCTTCCCCTGCTGGTGTGGGCGGCGAGCCTGCCCTCGAGCCGAGCAAACAGTTCGTGCAATGGCTGCTCAAAGGTCGCCAACGGCGCGTCTTCTTGAACCCTCGCGACCAGCACTGGCACCGTCGTGGAACAAGCCGTGCTCGGACGGTCTCTCCTGATTTGCCGTACTTTCGGCTCCGCGAGTTAGGAGTCGTGGTTGTCCGGCTCGAACCGGCGCAAGGTCCCCAGCGCAACCACACGCCTTGGCTGGCCCGTCAGGTTGATCGACCGCGGAGCGACCCGTGCGCCCCCGTGACGGACCGCTACTACCTCCCAGACCCCGTGCGCGAGGTCATCGGACGTCACCAAGTCGCCCACCTGCACCGGCGGTGCCGTCACCGAACCACCGCAGTGACCAGGGCACGAGGCCACGGAAGGGCGGTACGACGGGACTCTTCGACCAACCCGCCGACACGCGGACCATCAGGACGCGGCGCCGGTCGGGACCTGCAGCCTGACCCGGCTCTTGAACGCGGTGAAGTCACGCGCCGGCCCCAAGCGTGCGTGGTGCCAGGCTGCCCGGAGGAACCAGCCAGCGCAGGGACCTATGGACGTCTTCAGCCCCGAGCCAGACGAGCCGGTCGTCGCGGGAGCTTTCGTCGTCCGTGAGCTGCACGAGGACCCGCCCATCAACCCATCGGTTCGCTCGGGCGGGGAGCCACTCGACCTCGCCTGCTGGCGCGCCGGCGGCTTCCCACACCAGCCTGACGATGACAGGGATGCGCCGTGTTGCGGGCCCAACGGGGGCGGCGATGGGGCGCGACTCGTTCAGGATCCGCCGCTGGCCCGGAGCCACACTAACCTCCACGTTGCTCGAACGCCTGTTCGACAACATTAGCTGAAGCGAAGTACGCGACGCGACTGTCTCTCCGCGTGCTTCGCCGTTCGTTCGCGGAGATCGGTTCGACCGCGTTGAGATTTCCATTGCGATGCCGGGTAGCCTCTGGTGCGGTGATCCTCGTTCGCCATTCCCATGCTGAGAGCAAGTCGCGATGGGGTGGCGAAGAATCCGAGCGGCCGCTGTCCGCGCGTGGGGAGATGCAGGCCCGAGCCCTCGTCCTGACTCTCGCGGCTGACAATCTCGTGGGGCTGTGGTCAAGCCCGACCGCGCGGTGCCACCAGACGCTGGCCCCGCTTGCTGGCGCTCGAGGACTTGAGATTCTCGACCATCCGTTGCTGGCCAAGGATGCCAATCCCGCCCTGATGCTGCCGTGGGTTCTGGCGCATGCGGGGGGGCCGTGGGCGATCTGCACCCATGGTGAGGTCTTCGAAACGCTGCTTCGAGTGGGTCGAGAAACTGGTCTGGTCACAGCCCGGGCGATGCTCACGGAAAAGGGCGCGGCCTGGCGGGTGGTCGGCCACCAGGACGGCTCGACGGAGATGGAGTACCTGCCTCCCGCGTTGCTTCGCTGACCACCCACGGCAGTGAGCACACTCTTCGTGGTTCGGGCCGTTGCGCTCATGCGGGCGGTCCAGCGTGGCTGACGCCGACTAGCGTGTCGCATGGTCGCTCACGACAGATATGCGGGTCGCCAGCCCTGACGGACGATTTGCTGGGCGTTTTCCTGGCGTGCATCTCGACTCCGCGACCGTGAAGTTCGTGTAGGAGGGCACAACGAACGTTGTCGTCGTGCCGCCAACGAGCACTGTGGCCATGATCCGAGGGGTCGTACTCGCCCGGACCTGCTCGGGGTGAAGTCGTAGGACGTGCCGGGGGTGGGTGTGACGGCATACTTGCCACTAGCCGTCGCTCGACGGCCGGGCTTGCGGGGAGGTCGCATGCGGAAGGGCACGAACTCCCACGCGCTCGGGGTTTTTAACCAGACCGTCGTCCTGGACACGATCCGACGTACGCCGGACGGCCTCAGCCGGGTCGAAATCGCGAAGCAGACGGGCCTGAGCGCACAGACCGTGTCCAACGTGACCAGGAGGCTTCTCGACGGGTCGATCATCCGGGACGTCGGGCAGGTGATCCTCGGGGTTGGTAAGCCGCGCACGATCCTCCAGCTCGTTCCAACGAGCCGGTACGCGATCGGAGTCCACATCGACCCCGCGGTCATCACGTATGTCGTCCTCGACCTGAAAGGTCGAGTTATCGCGCATACGTCGACGCCGCGGCCGGACCGTGTCCTGGCGAGCATCTGCGAGGCGATCGAATCTCTCATCGTCGAGTCTGGGGTTGACAGGGATCGCCTGCTCGGGATCGGCATAGCGACCCCTGGTCCGCTCGACCTGGTGCGGGGCCTTGTCCTCGACCCACCCCTGTTGAAGGGGTGGCACGGCGTCGCGCTCCGCGACGCTGTCGCGAAGGCGACGGGCCTTCCGGTGGTGCTCGAGAAGGATGTCACAGCGGCAGCGGTGGCCGAGCTATGGATGAGTGAGGAGCACGAGCGGGACGACTTCGTGTTCTTCTACTACGGCACGGGCGTCGGTGTTGGGCTCGCCTACGGGCATGAAGTTGTTCGTGGATCGACGAGCAACGCGGGCGACGCCGGCCACATCATCGTTGATCCGGACGGCCCGATGTGCTCCTGTGGGCGAAGGGGCTGTCTGGGGGACGCGATCATGCCGCGCACCCTCGTCGAGCTCGCGATCGAGCGGGGGGTCCTCGAGGCGCCGGGCTCGCCGCCCGGCCCAACGGAGCTTGACGACCTGTTCACGGAGTTGACGGCGCTCGCCGGCGCGGGAAACGCTGGGGCGGTGAGCATCCTCGACGCCATGGCGCGTCGGATCGCGGTGGCCGTCGTGACGATCGTGAGCCTGCTTGACCTGGACTGCGTTGTCTTTGGTGGTCCGTACTGGGATCGCGTGTCGGGCTTTCTCCTGCTCCGCTTGCCCGACCTGATCAACATGTCGACCGCTTTGGTGACGACCCAGCCCATTGCGGTAGCCCAGTCGGCCATTGGAGGCGACGTAGCGGCCGTGGGTGCGGCTTGCCTGGTGCTCGACAACGCGCTGGCACCCCGCTCGTCAGCACTCCTGTTCTCTGCCTGACCGCTCTGCTGAAGCCTGCCGTCGACGCGACCTGTTGCCGACTGCCCGTCCTGAGCACGTGTGCCGGTCATCGAATGACGGCGTGCACTACGCCCATTTGGGTGCCGTCGTCCTCGTCTCGTTGACCTCGAGTCCCGGGTTCGTGCCGGTCCGACGGCGCGGTTGAACGGTGGGCGTGGTCGGGTCGCTGTCAAGGGCCATTGAGTTCTGCCCAGAGGCGGTCGTGAGACCTGCCCGGTGACGGCCACGAAATGTGCCCGGTGATGGCCATGGGATCTGCCCAGTGCTGACCATCGCCGGCCCGGGTTCTCAGCTCAAGGGGCTCACCCCTTGGCCCGCGAGGGCTTGTGCCTGTCGGACGCTCTCGCCGCTGGTCTGGCAGACGTGCGCGTGGTGCAGGAGCCGGTCGACGGTGGCCGTCGCCAGGGTCTTGGGCATCAGCTCGTCGAACGCGGCCGGGTGCAGGTTGGACGAGATCGCCACCGAGCGTTTCTCGTAGGCGGCGTCGACGAGCCGGTAGAGGCCCTCGGCCGCGTCCTGCGCCACCGGCAGCAGCCCTATGTCATCGACCACGACGAGGTCGGCGCGCAGGACCCGGGCGATGGCCTTGGTCACCGAGTCGTCCGCGCGGTGGCGGCGCAGCAGCGTGCCGAGGTCCTCCAGGGTGAACCAGGCCACCCGTAGTCCTTGCTCGACGGCGTGCTGGCCCAGGGCCTCGAGCAGGAACGTCTTGCCCGTCCCGGACGGTCCGCAGACGACCAGGTTCTCGCGGCGGTGCACCCATTCCAGGGTGCGCAGCGCTTGCTGGGTCGGGGCCGGGATCGAGGACGCGGCAGGGTTCCAGGCGTCGAACGTCTTGCCAGTGGGGAACCCCGCGCCGGCCCGCCGGGTCGCCAGCGCGGAGCGTTCGCGCCCCGCGGCTTCCTCGACCAGCAGCGCGCGCAGCACCTCGACAGGTTCCCACCGTTGGGCCTTGGCGGTGGCGATCACGTCCGGGGCGTGGCGGCGGATGTGCGGCAGCCGCAACCGGTGCAACAGCGCCTGGACGTCCTCGGGCATCGCCGGCGCCGACGGGACCCCGATCACCGGCACGGACGCCTCGCGGGTGCGGGTCGGGGCGCTCACGCGGTCACCTCCGTCGCAGAGGTCGCCGTGCCGAGGGTGGCCCAGCCGCGGGTGCCCTGGGTCAACGACCGGTCCTCGCCGGCCTGGTTGACCGGTCCGGCCGCGGTGGCCGCGTGGTGGTGGTCCAGGATCGAGGCGAGGTCGGCCTCGGCGAACCGGGCATGGACCGCGGCGTGGCCCAGCGCCCAGTCGACCTCGCCGGGGGTGAACAGCTTGGCGAGCTCCACGGCCTGGGCCATCTTCACGCGCATCTTGGTCGTGCCCGCTGCGGCGGCTTCGGCCAACCACACCCTGGCGCCGTCGCCGAGGACCAGGAACGCGGCCTCGGCGGTGGTCCGCGCGAGCGGGACCCGGCCGAGCGCGCCGGGCGGCGGAGGTGGGAAGTGGGCGTCGATGATCTGCGGGCTGCCCGGGGTCGCGCGCGGGTGGCGGGCGACCTCGAGCGGTCCAGTGGCCCCGACGTGGACGATGACGACCTGCTCGTCGGCGCCGCGCCCATGGACCCGCACCCAGACCGTGGCCCCGAGCAGTTCGTGCGGCACGGAGTACTGCCCGGAGTCGAACGTGACCATCGGCGTCTTGGGTGGCACGACCCGTGTCAGGCCGAACGCGACCGTGTGCGGGTCGACCGGGACCGGGTGCAGGCGGGTGTGTTCCTCGGCGAGCATCGCGTCCGGAGCACGCCTGGTGACGCGGTGGACGCGGGCGTTGACCTGCGCGCAGAACGCCTCGCACGCGTCCTCGAGGTCCGCGAACGACGCGTAGGCGTCCAGGAGGTTGGTGTCCTTGGGGACCAGGTCCGCCTTGGCGATCTTCACCGACGACTCGCTACCGCCCTTGGTGGCCGGGTCCACCGGGACACAGGTGTGCAAGGTGACGCCGTAGTGGCGGGCGAAGGCAACCATCGCCGGGTTGCGAACCGGCATGCCGGCCACGTGCTCGACGGTCACGGTCTTCTCGTTGTCGGTGAGCAGATACGTCGGCGCCCCACCGATGCGCCGCAACGTGACGTCCAGGGCGGCCATCACCGACGGTGAAGTCTTGTCCCTGATCGCGAGCACCACCCGGAACCGCGACCACGCCAACCACGCGATGAACAGCGTGGTCTTGGCCCCGTCGATGACGGGCCCGTCGCCGAAGTCGTACTGCAGCCACATCCCGGGCTCGGTCACCCACGGCCGGTGGACCCGGGTCCGCCCGACCCGGAAGCTCGCCTTGACCACCGCCACAGCCCGGCGCGTGGTGCGCTCGGAGCCGGTGAAGCCCAACGCGACGAGCTTGTCGTGGGCGACGTCCGCGCGGACCTTGCCCTTGGACCTCTCGACCCACTCCTCGATCTTGGGCAGAAACTCGTCGATCAGCTGCGCGCGGGCCGCGGCCCGATCGGACAACGCACCCGCGTCGCGGGCCGCGACATAGCGGGCCACGGTGTGGTGGGACACCCCGGACAGCTCCGCGGCGTCACGCAACGACCCGGTCAAGTCGAACGCTTCCAACATGTTCATGATCTCCTCGGCAGACTTCACGGTGTCCCTCCTGGGGGCGAACGGCGCATCAGCACCGCCAACCGCACCCCGGGAGGGGCCTCAGCCGCGGGAAGCGGCGAGGCGAAGAACGTCGTGTCGGGCAGATCTCATGACCGCCAGCGGGCAACTCTCATGTCCGCTACCGGGCAGTTACTTGGCCGCCTCCGGGCAGTTTCTCGTGGCCGCTGTCAGGTCGCGGAACCAGCTCGCGTGACTGCCTCCCAGGTCACAGGGACGGCACGTCTCCCGCCGCTGAACCTGTCCGTTGGTTGGCGAAGGTCGGTGGGCGAATCCGTGGGCGGTCGCAGTGGATCGGAATCCTGAAGGCCGCAGCTCGCTTGGGCGGAGTCGCTTGACAAGAGTTACTCCAAAGGTTTTACTTACACCAGGAGCTACACAACCCGGCCGTTGCGCCGAGGCAGTCGTTGCAAAGGAGCAGCATGTCTTTGTTCAGTCCCGTTACGCTTGAGAGTGTTTGCCAGCGGGTCGCGGAGCGGCTTGATGTGCAGACCGCAGCGGTGTTCCGTGAGTGCTTCACCAATACGCTCAGCACGACGATCGAGGCTTTTCCGGATGGGACCGCTTTCGTGGTGACGGGGGACATTCCCGCGATGTGGTTGCGTGACTCGTCGGCGCAGCTTACGCCGTACCTGCACTTCCTGAACGAGGATTCGCAGCTCGCCGATACAGTCGCCCGCGTCTGTCGCCGTCAGCTTCGCTACGTGTTGCTGGACCCGTACGCCAATGCATTCAACGTTGCGGCCAACGGCGCAGGTCACAGCAATGACCTCACCGAGCTGGACCCGTGGGTATGGGAGCGCAAGTACGAGGTTGACTCCCTGTGCTATCCGATCCAGCTTGCGTACGACTTCTGGCGCATTACTGAACGCACCGATCATCTCACCGATTTCGTCGCGGCGGCTCGAACAATCATCGCCCTGTGGGGTACCGAACAGGACCACGAAAGAAATTCTTCGTACCAGTTCCAGCGCCTCAACTCGGCAGCTTCGGACACACTGGCTCGCCAGGGTCGGGGACCGGTCGTGGCACCGACGGGCTTGACCTGGAGCGGCTTCCGGCCCAGTGACGACGCTTGCACCCTCGGGTTCAACATCCCCGGGAACGTCTTCGCCGCCGTCGAGCTGACGCACATCGCCGAGATCGCTTTGGGAGTCTTCGACGACTCCGACCTGGCCTCGGCCGCCGTCGACCTCCAGCGTGAGATCGAAGACGGGATCGCTAACCACGGGGTGGTCACCTCCGCCGAGATCGGCACCATCTATGCGTACGAAGTCGACGGTCTCGGAAACTACCTTTTGATGGACGACGCCAACGTGCCGAGCTTGCTGTCGGTGCCGCTCCTGGGCTGGTGCGCGGATGACGACCCGCTCTACCTGGCCACCAGGGCGTTCCTGCTCAGCGATCGCAACCCTTACTACCACCGAGGCTCCGCGGCGTGCGGTCAAGGGAGTCCGCACACCCCGAGTGACACGATCTGGCCCATCGGGCTGGCCGTCGAAGGCCTCACTGCGCGCACGGACGAGGAGAAGGCCGCGATACTGCGCACCTTGGTCGCGACCAACGCCGGCACCCGGCGCATGCACGAGTCGTTCCACAAGGACGATCCGACCGCGTTCACCAGGGACTGGTTCTCCTGGGCGAACGCCATGTTCTGCGAGCTCGCACTGGACGTCGCGGGTCTGCGGACCTACAACCGCCAACCGATCGCCGCGAGAGTCGAATCATGACTGCGCCGACCGAGCTTGGCCGCGCAGCCGTAGCACTGACCCAGCTCGATCCCGGAACGGCCCACGCCGCCGCTCAGCCGTCTGGGCGCCGCAATCGGCGCCGCCGGCACGTCACCGCCGCCGCACGTCAGCAGACGGTCAACGGATGGTTGTTCCTCGCCGTCCCCATCACGCTGTTCGTGCTGTTCCTCCTCTTGCCCATCGTCATCGCGCTCGTCCTGAGCCTGAGCGACTACTCGATCATTGGTGACCTCAGCTGGGTAGGGCTCGACAACTACCTACGGATATTTCACGACCCGTTCTTCTGGATCGCCCTGCGCAACACCGCCTACTACACCCTGCTGTATGTCCCGCTCGGACTTGTCGTTTCCCTGGGCACTGCCTTGCTGCTCAATCGAAGCAGCCGTGCGTCGCGCATATTCCGCACCCTGTTCTACATTCCTGTGATCTCTTCGACCGTCGCCACCGCGTCCATCTGGTTCTGGCTGCTTAACCCGCAATATGGAATGTTCAACGTCATTCTCGGTTGGTTCGGAATCAACGGTCCCGCCTGGCTCTACGACTCGAAATGGGCGATGATCGCCATAGTCATGATGAGTGTGTGGGCCGGCTTCGGCGCCAACATGATCATCTATCTGGGCGGACTCCAGGGTGTTTCACCCGACCTGCACGAGGCCGCCCGCCTTGACGGCGCAAACGCATGGCAGGACTTCTGGCACGTGACTCTGCCGGGAATATCTCGCACGACGTTCCTGGTCGGGACACTGCTCATCATCTCGGCCTTCCAGGTCTTTGATCAGGCTTTCGTGCTGACAAAGGGTGGTCCCGGAAACTCCACCTTGACGCTCGTCTACTACATCTACGACCGAGGCTTCGGCGCCCTGCAGATGGGATATGCGTCGGCGATCTCATTTGTGTTGTTCCTCATCATCATGGTCTTTTCCCTGATCAACGCACGAGTCAATAACCCGAAGGCAGGGCGAGCATGACCGCCACAACGCATCTGCCCATCGTGACCCGAGTTCGGCGCCCCAGCAGACGTAAGGTCGCCGGCAAAGTGGCCTGGTACGTCGCTGTTGTGATGGTCAGCCTTGCCACGGTGATGCCCCTGGTCTGGACCGTGTCCACGTCCTTGAAGCCCGTCTCGGAGATCCTCGGGGGGTACCTCAACCTCATCCCTCGCGACCCGACCATCGAGAACTACGTCACGGTCTTCACCCAGACACCCTTCGCCCGCTACTTGCTCAACTCCTTCATCCTGGCGATGGCCGGCACGATCACGAACATCTTCTTTGGCAGCCTGGGCGGGTACGCGCTAGCCAAGCTCCACTTCGCTGGCCGGCGAGCGGTGTTCGCTCTGTTCCTGGCCTCGATGATGGTTCCCGCCATCGTGACGATGATTCCGACCTTCCTCATCCTGAGGTACTTCCCCTTGATCGGCGGGAACGACCTTCTCGGCCAAGGAGGATTCGGCCTCATCAACTCCTACGGCGCCGTGATCATCCCCTTCGCCGCGGGACCCTTCGCGGTGTTCTTCATGAAGCAGTTCTTCGAGTCCCTGCCAGACGAGCTCGGAGAGGCGGCACGGATCGATGGGGCGGGGGAGTTCCGGATCTTCGCCCAGGTCTACCTCCCGCTGGCCGCCGCGGGCATGGCCGTCCTCGGGATCCTTACTTTCCAAGCCGGCTGGAACAGCTTCTTGTGGCCGCTGATCGTGCTGAACAACCCCGACATGCTCACGGTCCAGGTCGGACTGTCGTCCTTCATCAGCGAGCACCAGACCGCCTACGGACCGTTGATGGCCGGGACCATCCTGTCCAGCGCCCCCGTGCTACTGGTCTTCGTTTTCGCCCAGCGCTACATCATCCAAGGCGTCTCCCACGTGTCAACAAAGTGACCGACGCCCCCAGCGGCGGCGACCTCCATGGACGACCGCTTCAGCCTTTCGCGCGATCCGCACCCAAAAAGAAAGAGAGTTCAATGAAGAATCCTACGAGGGCACTCGGCCTTGGCGCCGTGGCCCTGGTCGCAGCGATGACACTCACCGCGTGCGCAAGCGCCGGGACAGGTACCGATTCGACCGTGAAGACGAACGCCGCCACGAAGGAAGTGACCTTCTGGGGATCGTGGACCTCGGCCGAGCAGGTCGCCCAGCTCACCGCTCAGACGGCGGCGTTCAACAAGTCGCAGAGCACGTTCGAGGTTACCTACGTGCCCCAGGAGCTCGTCGAGCAGAAGCTCCTGACCGGAATGGCGAGCGGGCAGGTGCCGGACGTGGTGCTCTGGGACCGGTACCAGACTTCGCTGTACGTCCCCAAGGGCGCGCTGGCGAGCATCGACGACCAAATCAGCAAGGACAAGGTTGATCTCACACAGTTCTACGACCAGGCACTGGGCGAGATGAAGGTCGGAGACAAGCTCTACGGCCTGCCGCTTCTCGTCGACAACCGGTCCTTGTTCTACAACAAGGCCATCCTCGACGAAGCCGGCGTCACACCCCCCACGACCTGGGACGAACTCAAGGCGGCCGCCGAAAAGGTCACCATCAAGGACGGCGACAAACTGATCCAGGCGGGCTTCTCGCTGAGCGACCCGGGTCTGTTCAACATGTGGCTCGCCCAGGCGGGCGGCAAGGCGCTGAACCCCGATGACACCAAGACGGCGTTCAACAGCCCCGAGGGACTGAGCGTGCTCGCGTTCTGGAAGAGCCTGACCGATGCCGGCGTGTACCAGCAGGGCTTCGGTGAGGGTGTCGACGCCTTCGCGCAAGGCAACGTCGCGATGAAATACGACGGTCCGTGGGCGCTAGCGGACCTCGACAAGGTCGCTGGTCTCGAGTACGGCATCGTGCCGCCCCTGGCAGGGCCCGACGGCGGCCAGGGAACATCGATGGGCGGGTTCGGCCTAGTCATTCCTGAAGGTGCCAAGAACACTGACGGAGCCTGGGCATTCATGAAGTGGTGGACCACCGAACCCCAGAGCGGTATCGACTTCGCCAAGATCTCGGGTTGGATCCCGGCCAACAAGACCGCAGCCAATGACTCCTACTTCACGACCAACGACCACTACGCGGCCTTCATCGAGGCACTGAACGTCGCCAAGGTCCGCCCCAGCGTGACCGGCTACTCCGACGTCGAGGGCAAGGCCCTCATCCCGGCCCTGCAGCAGTTCATGTCCGGTGAACTCACAGCAGAGCAGGCCCTCAAGCAGGCGCAAGACCAAGGCGATCAGATCCTCGCGTCCAACAGATAGCCCGAAACGGAGGCCGCCTCGCCTTCCGCGAGGCGGCCTCCTGTCAGGTCCCCACGAGCACAAGCACACCGGACGGAAACCAATGCCCCCAACAGCCGCAACCACCTGGGCCACCCGAGCGGACACCGCTCAGCGAAGCCTCGAGCACTTCTTCGGCGCGTCCGAGCCCCAGCTCTTCAACAACAGCTACCCGTTGGAGCCAGGCGACAACGACACCTTCAACTACTGGTGGCTCGCCCACATCATCGACGTCCGAATCGACGCCTACCAACGGACCGGCGACCCCCGCTGGCTCGAGGCCGCGGCGCTCGTCTACCGGAACATCCTCGAACGAAACGACGGATCGCCCTTCAACGACTACTTCGACGACATGCTCTGGCTCGGGCTGGCGATACTCCGGCTACATGACGCAACCGGCGACCAGGGGTACTTGAACGACGCGCGCGCGATCTGGGACCACGTCGTCGAATTCGGCTGGAACGACCAGCACGGCCAAAGCGTGGCCTGGCGGAAGCAGCAGTTGCACTACAAGAACACCCCGGCCAACGGCCCTTTCATCATCTTGTCCTGCCGACTCGCCGCGCACAGCACCGACCCCCGATACCTGAGCTACGCGCAGATCGACTACGACTGGCTCACGAGCACCCTCGTTCGTCCCGACGACGCCTTCGTGGAAGACGGGATCGACCGCGAGGGCGACGGGCGAATCGACACGCAATGGCGATTCACCTACAACCAGGGCCTCTACATCGGCGCGAGTGTCGAGCTCGCACGCGCCACTGGCAACCGCGCCTATCTTGATCAAGCATCGCGCACGGCCATTACCGCGATCCGCGAACTGGCCAACGGTGGAGTATTCACGGTCGAGGGCTCCGGCGGCGACGAAGGGCTGTTCAAGGGCGTGTACTACCGGTACGCGGGTTTGTTTCGCGGCGAACTCGACACCCAGTCTGAGGCGAGACTGGAGATCGAAGACTTCATCCGGACCAGCACGAATGCGCTTTGGGAACACGCCAAGGAGGCGGACATGCTTCTCGCGGGGAACGACTGGTCAACAGGGCCCACCGCGAAGACCGCGTACTCAACCCTCCTGAGCGCCATCATGGCCCTAGAAGTACGCGCCGACCTCGAACGCGCCTAACGCGCCGAGCCGAGCAAGCCCGAAAAGTCCACCGAGCGGTCCTGGCATCGCGGGTCGACCTCGGCGGGTCTGTCCGGGTAACGGTGTAACGGCTGGTCTGGTGTGATGTCTCAGGAGATCGTGCACGTTCATGTCTCGGGACATCGTGGACACGGGCATGTCTCATGACTTCGTTGACGGCTTTGTCTGGGCGGGCCCGTGCCAGCCGCGGCGTTCGGTGGGCTTGGGGTATGTAGCGATGGTTGTTCCGCCGGCGTCCGTGAGCGTCACCGTGGTCGCGTCCCAGGTGATGGTGACCTGCTGGCCGCATCGCTTGTAGCCGGCGTAGAACTTGGAGGCGAGCACGCCGACGTATCCGCCCTTGGAGACGGTCCGTTGCGCGGTCCCGTTGATCCCCGCGGAAGGGCTCTGGCCGGCGGTCTTCATCGGGGTGCCCTGCCTTGCGGTCCGCGGTCCGTAGTAGAGCCCGGTCGTCGATGGCCGTGGGTAGTCGATGAGGTGCTCACCGTCGTGGGTGAAGATCTCCACGCTCTGCTCGTTCCACAGGACGTGCACCTGCTGCCCGGCACGGCTCGTGCTGACGTAGAACAGGCAGCTCAACACCTTGACCTGGCCGTTTCTCTTGATCCTCACGGTGACGGTGCCTTCGGCCGCGTGCAGGGCCAGCGGCGTCCTGCTGCGCGTCCCCGCCGTCGGGGTGGCACTCATCCCGGTATCCGGCGGGCTCGTGCTCGTGGTTGTGCGCGCGGAGGGTGGGATCGAGGGCATCCGGGGTTCGGCGGTCGGCTCGGGGGCGGGCTCCGTGGCAGCCCATGCCTCAGCCGGGGTCGTGCCGCCCAATGCCTGGTGGCCGCGTTCGTGGTTGTAGTACAGGTCGAACTCGTCGACCAGCAACTGCAAGGTGGCGATCGTCTTGGCCGGCGGCCGGGCGTTGAGCCATTTCTGCAGGGTCTGGTGGAAACGTTCGTTCTTTCCCTGGGTGGTCGGTCGCTCCGGCTTGCCCGTGATGGGCTTGACGCCCAGATCGATCAGGTAGTCCACGAGCTTGCCGGTGAAGCCGCGACGGGTGGGGTTGAACGCGAGCCCGTTGTCCGACAGCAGCCGCTGCGGCACGCCCCAGCGGCGCACGGCTGTGGACACGACGAGCACGGCGGCCTTGGCCGTCTCACCGTCCGCGACGAGCGTCGCGACGGCCATCCGTGAGTGGTCGTCGATGACCTGGTGGATCGCCACGGGCGTGCCATCGGCCCGGGACCAGGCGAAGGCGTCGATCTGCCAGCAGCAGTTCGAGGCCGGGTAGACGAACCGGCGGTTCGCGGCCCGCGGCCGCTTGCGTGGCTCGGGTTTGGACACCCCGGCGGCCGCGAACGCGCGGGCAAGAGTGGCCCGCGAGGGCGCCGTCAGACCCTGCCGCCGCATCCGGTCCGCGACCGACAGCGGCCCGGCGTCGAGCCCTTGTTCGACGAGCCAGGTGCGCACCGCCAGCGCGTGCTCGAGCACGGCTGGGTCCGTGCGGCTCGGGCTGTGATGCGGGCGCCGCGAGCCCGGCTCGGTCGCGCCGACCCGCCCCAGTTCGCGGACCTGGGCGCGAATCTTGTAGAAGACGGAACGGCTAATGCCGTGCCGTTCGCAGAAGCGCGTCACGGCACCGCGCTCGGAGTTCTCGGGCCAGTTCGCAATCGCCCACCGCACGTCGGCGGGCACGTGGTTGAAGTCCATGCCCGAGACGAGCACACAGGTCAAGTGGCCACGAAGTCATGAACCAGACCGTCCACGTTGTCCTGAGACAGAACCGTCCACGAAGTCCTGAGACTTCACACGTGTGGAAGCAATACACCCAGGATCCCGAACGCTTCATGTGGGTATCCCAGCCCGCCCGACACTCGTGGGAGGGCTTCACCCCCTGAGCTCCAGATTGGGCGAGCCGCTCGCAGTGGTCGACTTTCTCATGGCCACGGACATCGTCGTCTGGCCTGCTGGCCGATGAGCGGCACGTGCTCGGGCCCCACGTCGTCATCGGGTCCCCGTGTCGCGATGAGCGGTAACTTGCGACCACACACGGCTTGGCCGTCAGCTCGCTAGGACTCGCGCACGTCGACGGGGGAGGACCCCAGTGCACCTCGGACTGATCGTTGGCATCGGGCCGGCCGCGACGGACTACTACTATCGCTCGCTCATCGGGCGGATGATGGCCGCGCAATGCGACCTCGAACTCACGATGGCACACGCCGACACCGCGACGCTCCTGGCGAATCAAGCAGCGGGGAACGTGCCCGCGCAGGTCGGCATCTACGATCGCCTCGCTCGCAGGCTGGCTGCGGCGGGGGCTCACCAGGTGGCGGTGACCTCTATCGCGGGCCACTTCTGCATCGAGGAGTTCGAGCGGCTCTCACCTTTGCCCGTCGTCGACATTCTGAGCGTGGTGAACGACGCCGTCCAGGCACGCGGCTACCGCCGGGTCGGTCTCCTGGGGACCCGGGGCGTCATGGAGTCCAGGTTCTACGGCGCGCTGCGCGGCCTTGAGGCTATTGCGCCGCCCGGCGCGGCCCTCGAAGACGTTCACGAGGCCTACGTGGCGATGGCCTCCACGGCACGGTGCACCGACGAGCAGCGCAGCACCTTCTTTGACGCCGGTCGCGCCATGGTCGAAGAGCGCGGCGCGCAAGCCGTGCTGCTTGCAGGGACGGACCTCGGGCTTGCCTTCAACGGGTTCGACCCTGGCTTTGCGGTGTTCGACTGCGCAAAGGCCCACGTCGATGCCCTCACGGCGGTAGCCAAGGCAAGCTGAGCGGGCGTCTGTTCCGCAGGGCAATGCGCGCCACGGGGCGCCGAACCCAGTCGCGGGGACTCTCGGGTGGCTGCGCGCCGTCGAGGCCGTTCGTGGGGTCTGCGGCCTTCATTTTGACGCTCGCTTACCTCGCCTTGCCGGCGCCGGCGATGCACGGCAACACGCCTACCTGGGTAATCGCAAGTACGCGAGATTGCGTCTTCCTCCCGGCAGCCTGCCGCGATGTCGACCGCGCGTTACCGGCACGGAGATCAGGCGGAGGACGACGTTCTCGTCCAAGAAGACCCTACTGTTGGCTGGTTCCTACTCTGGCTCCCCGGCAAGCGTCCTGACGACTCGAGCGGCGAGATCGACGCGCTCCTCGGCTACGAAGACCCGACCGTTACCGATGAGGAGCAGGTCGCACCGCTCGACCGTGAGCAGAACGCGACGGTCGACGGCCGATGGCGCCACATCAAGCACGCGAAGACCAAGACTCGCGTGTACCTCCGGCTTCAGCGCCAGTCCGCGGTTCCCGACGAGATCCGCATCATGGGCGTCGTCTCCCTGCCCTGGCGGCCCGGTGACCCGATCACGGGCCAGCTCCTGAGAGAACTGCCGACGGCCCGCATCGAAGCGGCGATCAACAAGCGGCTGTTCGCCGTCGATCGCACGATCACCGGAGGCAAGATTGAACTGGCGAGCGGTCGCAAGATTGCCGAGCGCGACCTGCTCAAACCGCTGGGCAATCCAAAGCAGACCCCAGAATTCTACGAGCTCGTCGCGCTCCAGCACGGCCAACTCACCGCGCATGGTGACGCGAACCCCTCCGCGACGATGGCCGAACTCAGCAGAGTCGCGATTAGCACCGCTCAAGGCTGGGTGGCGAAGGCCCGCATCCGCGGACTCCTCCCACACGGGCGTCGAGGACGCGCCGGATAACGACGGGAGGGCGGTAGCGAACTATGCATCGCCTCGGCGACGGCACCTAGCGCCGACGAACCGGCGAGTCGTTGCTGATAGCGGTCGCCGTTTTCGGGTTGCTGCGTTGTACGTGTCGGATGGCTAAAGGGGAGCGCTCAGGCTCTGCCCCTCGCGTGGGGCATCCAGATGGCTGGGTCGATCAGAGGGCGCGTCCTAACGTCGGCGAGGTGGTCGCCGATCCGCTGTGGGGTCCAGCCCCGGTGGGTGAGGAGCGAGTAGTACTCGGGGCTGTTCATCGACCACGAGGTCGGCAACGTGCTGGTGGTCCAGATTCGCGAAGCTCTCCAGCCCTAATCACGTGCGGTCCCGACGGGTCGCTGGCTTGACGCCGTGCCCCCGATCCGTTATTTTAAAACTAAATGAAGTCCCGAACATAGGAGTTCGATGTAGCGCATGGCTGCTCGTTGAGACGAAGTGGTCTCGCGGGCCGAAGCCGCCACCACGCGTGTGCCTACCTATCCGATCGCTGGCCAACCGAGATCGTGATCGCCAGTGACAACCAGGCTTGGTTTCGCCCAGATCGCGCGAAGGCTGGACCACGGTCAACCTCGGCGCCGTCCGCGCCTGTGGCGAGTGATCCGATCACACCGGAGATCGTTTCCCAACGAAAGACCGGCGAGCCAACGACGGCTCGACGCAAGAGGCCGCCCGTTGAGTGAGTTGACGGCAACCAGACCGGCTTCGGCCGGGGAGACGAGACTTCGCCATGACCCTTGCCCGTGTCGGCTATCGCAAGAGGATCCGAACACCGTTGCTCGTGGTCGTGGGGGCGATGCTTGTCGCGCTGCTGCCGACGACGGCCTGGGCGGGCAGTCTCGGCGGGGTGTCTCACGACCCCACCGGTGCCGATGAGCTGTACGCGAGCGGGCCAACTGAGCGGGCTCCGCGTGATCCGATGGCGGGTCAGGCGGTAGTGCTCAACGCCAGCACGTGGCCGATCTCCACCGGGCAGACCGTGTGGGTCACTTGGACCAAGAACGGTGTCAACCAGACCCCGATCGGGGCGAGCTTCGACTACAACAGCGGCACCAACTCGTACTGGAAGACGGCGTTGGGCACGTTCGTCCGCGGTGACAAGATCACCTACACGGTCAACGCCGACGTCGACGGCGCCAACGCCAAGGCGACGCTCCCCTTCTCATTTACCGTGACCTCGTGGAGCGGGCTGAGCAACGTCACGGGCTTCACGAACAACGGCACGTCGGTCGACGTGACGACCGGTGATACCGCGGGTTCCTACACACCGAAGGTCCGGTTCGCCTTTCCGGCCGACGATCGCTTTCATGTGCAGATTGCCCCGACCGGTACTGGGCTGAACATTGCCGGCGGTGCCGCGTACACGGTCACAGACAGTGCGGGGACGCTGACGATCGCCACGGCGAAACTGCAGCTCAAGATCCAGAAGTCCCCGTACCGCGTGTCGGT
Organism: Pengzhenrongella phosphoraccumulans; assembly: GCF_045689905.1. Lineage (NCBI taxonomy): Bacteria > Bacillati > Actinomycetota > Actinomycetes > Micrococcales > Pengzhenrongella > Pengzhenrongella phosphoraccumulans. Next base: position 3,290,603 of record NZ_CP144210.1, read on the forward strand.
CTACAAGGGTGACGGCGTCACACTGATCGCCCGCCAGTACGACCCCGCGACCTTCCGCAACGTCGGCTGGGCCAGCGACGGCACCAGCACGGTCACCAAGATCGAAGACCACTGGCTCACACCCGCGGGCGAGCGCTTCGAGGGTTTCGGAGCACGCTACGACCGCATCGACCAGCGCGGCACCGACGTCAACAACTACGTGTACAACCAGTACCAGGATCAGGGCGCCACGCGGCGCACGTATCTCTCCACGCCCTTCTTCACGAACTCGGCCGGCTACGGGATCTACATCCCGAGCACCCGCTACTCGATCTTCAACGTCGGGACCTACCTGCCGGACCTGGCCGGGTTCACCGCCGACACCGGCGGAGCGGCCACCTCGACGCTGGACTACTACTTCTTCACCGGAACCAGAACCGAAGTACTCGACGCCTACACCGCCACGACCGCCCGTCCCCAGCTGCCCCCGAAGTGGTCCTTCGGCCTGTGGATGTCGGCCAACGAGTGGAACACCCAAGCCGAGGTCAACGCCGAGCTCGCCAACGTCACCAACTACGCGATCCCGCACTCCGCGATGGTTCTCGAACAGTGGAGCGACGAGGCAACGTTCTACCTGTGGCACGGCGCGCAGTACACCCCGAAGCCGGGAGCCAGCGCACTGACGCTGCCGGACCTGACATTCCCGGCCGGCGGTGAGTGGACGGACCCCAAGGCGATGGTCACCGCCGCCCACAACCAGAACGTCAAGGTTGTCCTGTGGCAGATCCCGGTTCTCAAGCAGAACTTCGACACCAACCCGGCAACAGCACCCCAGCAGCACATCAACGACCGCGACTACGCCGCAACCCAGGGCTTCGTGCTGGGCAACGGCACCGGTGCCCCGTACCGCATCCCGACTGGTCAGTGGTTCGGTGACAGCACCGTGCCGGACTTCACCAGCGTCGCTGCGACGAATTGGTGGATGAGCAAGCGCGCGTACCTATTCGACGACATCGGCATCGACGGGCTGAAGACCGATGGAAGTGAGGCGGTCTCGGGCCGCAACGTCACCGCCGCGGACGGCCGCAAGGGCGACGAGCTGCACAACGCGTACCCGAACGAGTACACCCGCGCCTACAACACCTTCGTCAAGTCGAAGACCGCCGGCCAGGGAGTCATCTTCAGCCGCGCAGGCACCGCAGGCGCCCAGGCCAACTCGATCTTCTGGGCCGGCGACCAGTCCTCGACGTTCGGCGCCTTCCAGGAGGCCGTGCGGGCTGGCTTGAGCGCCGGTCAGTCAGGTGTTCCGTTCTTCGCCTCGGACATGGCCGGCTTCACAGGCACGTTCCCGAGCAGCGAGCTCTACCTGCGCGCCGCAGCCCAGGCGACCTTCTCCCCGGTCATGCAGTACCACTCGGAGAAGTCCAACCCCGCCGTCTCCGAGGCCCGCACCCCGTGGAACGTGCAGGCGCGCACCGGTGACGCCAGCGTCATCCCGTCCTTCCGCAAGTTCGCCAACCTTCGGATGAACCTGATCCCGTACGTCTACACGGAGGCCAAGAACGCCAGCGTCACCGGGCTCCCGTTGATGCAGGCGATGAGCATCGCCTATCCCGCGGATGCGACCGCCGCGGCGCTGGACCAGCAGTACCTCTTCGGTCGCCAGCTCCTCGTCGCACCGATCACGACTCAGGGTGCGACGTCCAAGAACGTCTACCTGCCCGATGGTGAGTGGTACGACTTCTTCACCGGCGGCCGCGCGACCGGCCCCGGCACGAAGGTGTACAACGCCGGCACCGACACGATCCCCGTCTATGCCAAAGCCGGTGCGATCATCCCGCTCAACCTGAACGCGAACTACGAGCTCGGCGGGACGATCGGCAACAGCGTCACCACTTACCCGAACCTCGTGTTCCGGGTCTACCCGTCGGGGACCTCGAGCTACGCCTACTTCGAGGACTCGGCCAACCAGATGCGGACCCTGACCTCGACCGAGGCTTGGGCCAGCCATCAGGTGACCGTCTCGGTCCCCGCGCTGACCACGACCAGCACCCTGCAGGTCGCCAGCAGCTCACCGACCGGTGTCACCCGAGGCGGAGTGGCTCTGACCGCGCAGGCCAGCATCGCGGCTCTGTCCGCCGCGACCGAGGGTTGGTACTGGGACCCCATCCAGCAGCTCACGCACGTGAAGGTCGCGTCAAGCGCTGCGGCGCGCAGCGTCGTGCTCGCGGGAGTGAACAAGGCCGCCTACGAGGCCGAGTTCGGTGACCGCACCGGTGCGACGACCAACACCAACCACGTCGGGTTCACCGGCACCGGATTCGTTGACGGCTTCGACGCCAGCGGCGAATCGGTGAGCGTCCAGGTCAGCACTGTTGCGGGAAGTCACGCCCTCAAACTGCGCTACGCCAACGCGACCGGAACGGCCGCTACCCGAACCCTCTACGTCGACGGCGTCAGCGTGGGCACGGTCTCGTTGCCGTCACTGGCCACCTGGGACACCTGGGGAACCGCGACCCTCACCACGACGATGACGGCCGGCAAGCACACGATCAAGGTCGCCTACGACGCCGCCAACACCGGGGCCATCAACCTCGACAACGTCACGGCGGCCCGGCCATGACCCGCCGTGGGTTCGGACCCATCGCGGGCTTTGGCGTCCTGTGCCTCGCCGGCACCCTCCTGAGCGGCATCGGCGTCGCCAGCGCCCCGGCCGCGCAGGCGGCCACCCAAGTCGTCCAATACACCGCGGGCGGCAACTACCTGCTCGTCGAAGTCCTCGACGACGACCTGGTCCACTTCGAGACCGGCGCAGGCGCCGGACCCGGCACCGGGGCTGCGCTGTTCGCAACCGCCCAGGTCGCCAAGCGAAACTACCCCGGACCCACGAGCTTCACCCACGTGGGCGGCACCATCACGACCGCAGACCTTCAGGTCGTGATCGACCCCACCTCCCTATGCGCGACCGTCACCGACACCACGCGCACCCCGGACCTGCTGCTCAGCACGACATGCGCGCGCAACCTCGGGGCGGCATACAAAGGACTCACCTTCACCAAGTCCGCGATGCAAAACGCCTACGGCTTGGGCGAGCAGTTCTTCATGGGCGGCAGCGCCGACGGCGACTGGGTCGGCCGGCAGCGCACCTCGGCGGGCTCCTTCGGCAACGCCATGCTCTACGACACCGACAACGGCCCGGTCGGGAACACGCAGATCCCCGTGCTCTTCGCCGTCGGGGCGAACAACGCCAACTACGGGATCTTCGTCGACCAGATATACAAGCAGACCTGGGACCTGACCGGTGACCCCTGGTCGATGGACAGCTACGGCGACCAGGTCCGCTGGTATGTCATGAGCGGACCGGACCTGCCGAACCTGCGAGCCGACTACCTCGAGCTCACCGGCATGCCCCCCGTGCCCCCGAAGAAGGTCTTCGGGCTGTGGAACTCCGAGTTCGGCTACGACAACTGGGCCGAGGTGGACGGGATCCTCGCAGGCCTTCGTGCCGCCAAGTTCCCCGTCGACGGAGTCATGCTCGACCTGAACTGGTTCGGTGGCGTGACCGCCGGGTCGGACAGCACCCGGATGGGCTCCCTCGACTGGGACACCACGAACTTCCCCGATCCCACCGGCAAGATCGCCAGCCTGAAGGCGAACCAGGGCGTCGGGGTGATTCCGATCGAGGAGTCCTACATCGGCAAGGCCCTACCCGAGCACGCGAGCATGGCCAGCCAGGGATTCCTGGTACGGCAAGGCTGCTCCACCTGCGCCCCCACCTACCTCACAACCAACGACTGGTGGGGCCGCGGCGGGATGATCGACTGGACTCAGCCAGCCGCCGGCTCCTGGTGGCACACGAACCAGCGCAAGCCGCTCGTGGACGCGGGCGTCATGGGTCACTGGCTCGACCTCGGTGAGCCGGAGATGTACGACGGCGCCGACTGGACTGCCGGGGTTCTGCCAGGCAAGAACTCCCACGCCGACTACCACAACCTGTACAGCCTCAACTGGGCCGACAGCGTCGCCAAGGGCTACGCCGACAGCGGCAGCACCCAACGCCCGTTCGTCCTTGCGCGCGCCGGAGCCGCTGGCATCCAGCGCGACGGGGTCGCGATGTGGTCCGGGGACATCGGGTCGAAGCTGACCGCGCTGGCAGATCAGCAGAACGTGCAGATGCACATGTCGATGTCGGGGATCGACTACTTCGGCTCCGACATCGGCGGCTTCCGGCGGGAGATGCTCAACACCGACCTCAACGAGCTCTACACGCAATGGTTCGCGAACTCGTCCTGGTTCGACGTCCCGGTACGCCCGCACACCGAGAACCTCAGCGGAACCAACAAGACCGCGCCCAACGCGATCGGCGACGTCGCCAGCAACCTCGCCAACATCCAGCAGCGCTACGAGCTCACCCCGTACTACTACTCGCTGGCGCACAAGGCCAGCACCTCGGGCGAACCCCTGGTCCCACCACTCGTCTACTACTACCAGAACGACCCGAACGTGCGAGAGATGGGCAACGAGAAGATGATCGGCAAAGACCTCCTCGTCGGGGTCGTTGCCTCCGCCGGTGAGCGCAAGCGCGACATCTACCTGCCCGCCGGCACCTGGATCGATTACCACACGAACCAAAAGCTCACGAGCACGGGCCAGTGGTTTATCGACCGCCCCGTCTGGGTGAACGGCAAGTTCCAACTGCCGGTCTACGCACGGGCCGGAGCCATCCTGCCCAAGGCATTCGTCGACGACCAGACCATGAACGTGGTGGGCAAACGCGCCGACGGAACCACAAGGGACGAGCTCATCGCTCGCGTATTCGCGTCCACAACCGCATCGAACTTCACCCTGGCCGAAGACGACGGAGCGAGCACCGCGTACCAGGCTGGTGCAAAACGGACCACCGTCATCAGCCAACAGCTGTCCGGCTCAACCGCCACCGTCACCATCGCGCCCTCAACAGGCACCTACACGGGGGCACCGGCAAGCCGCCGCAACGTCGTCGAGCTCGTCGTCGACTCGACGCAGGCATCTGTGGTGACGTTGAACGGGACGGCGCTGACGAAGCTCGCCAACAAGGCTGCCTTCGACGCGGCCGCGAGCGGCTGGTACAACGCAGGGGGCAACCTCGTGATCGCCAAGTCCGCGGCCCTGGCCGTCTCGGCGAGCAAAGCGTTCCAGGTGACTCTCGGCCAGGCCGTGGTGTCGGAGACGCTCACCTGCACCAACGGCACCACAACGGCAGGCCAGTCGGTCTACGCGGTTGGATCCGTCCCTCAGCTCGGGGGCTGGGCGGTGGACAGTGCGTTCAAACTGTCCCCGACGAGCTACCCGACCTGGACCGGCACAGTCACCGGTCTTCCAGCGTCAACCACGATCGAGTGGAAGTGCATCAAGCGTCAGGACGCCAACTTGCCGGGAACGGCTGACCAATGGCAGACAACCGCCAACACCGTATTCACCTCGCCAGCCACGGGGAGCGGCGGGGTGACAACCGGCGGATTCTGAGCGTTGCACGTAGCTCCCGAGGGCCGCCCGGCCGACCAACCGGGCGGCTCTCGCCATGCGCTCAACGATACGAATCGGCACGCAAGGAACTGACCGGATCACCCGGGGCGAGTCAGGTCACGCGGAAGGTGATGAGCGCTCCCCAACGATGGCCCCATGCGACGCCCGGATGTGAGAACCCCTGTGTCGTGAGTGGCGTCCCGCCAGACGAGTGGTGGGTGAGCCCGCATTCACGCCAGCGGGTACGGGCCCAAGCGGCGCCGAGCTGAACCTCTGCTTGACGGGGAGCAGTTCCTCAGTTACTTTTGGTCTAAAGAAAGTCACGAACGAAGGAGTTCGATGTCTAGCCCGTATCGCCCCACTGCTCGCGGTGACCTGGTCCCGTCGGCGATCCTCGGGCTCCTCGGTACCCGTGGCCCGACCTCGCGGGCCGATGTCGCTCGGGCTTTGGACGTGAGCCCCGCGACGGTCACCCAGCTCACGAAGGACCTCATCGCACGCGGCCTGGTCGTCGAGCTCGACACCGCGCCGTCCCAGGGTGGGCGCCCCGGACGCCTGCTCGGCCTGGTGCGCTCGGCCGGCGGGGTCATCGGCGCGAAGGTCACGGCCGACCACGTCGCGATCGTCGACGTCGACCTGGACGGCACCGTGCGTGACACGACCTCCCACCCGTTCGACCCCGATGCGCCGGACGCGTTGGATGCGCTCGGGCACATCCTTCGTTCCGCGATCGCTGTCCACCCCGGGCACCTGCTCGGGATCGGCGTCGGGATCCCCGGCTCGGTGGACTCCCAGGCCTCCGGTGTGGTCCAGGCCCCGACGTTGGGCTGGACGGACGCGCGGGTCGGGGCCGTGCTGCGCAGTGCGCTCGGCGTCCCGGTACTCGTCGAGAACGACGTCAACGCCCTCGCGGTCGCCGAGCGGCTGTATGGGGCCGGGCGCGAGCACGGGTCCTACCTCGTGATCACCATCGGCCGGGGCGTGGGCTGCGGCATCGTCGTAGACGGAGCCGTGTACCGCGGCGCGTCCGGCGGCGCCGGCGAGATCGGCCACGTCCCGGTCACCCTCGACGGCCCCCTGTGCGGGTGCGGCCTGCACGGCTGCCTCGAGGCGCACGTCGGCCAGGACGCGCTGCTGCGCGCCGCCGTCGAGCGCGGGGTCCTTGGCCTCGCCGGCACTGCGACGGACCTGCGCCGGGCGGCCGACGACGGCGACCTGGTCGCCCGGGAGATCTACCGCGAGGCCGGCGCGACGCTGGGGCGCGCGCTGGCCGGCGTCGTGCACACCATCGACCCCGAGGTGATCGTGCTGCTCGGTGAGGGCATCGACGCGTGGGGCCACTGGGAGCCCGGCTTCGAGCCGTCGTTCCGCGGCCACCTCATGCCCGCGCGCCGCGGGATCCCGTTCGTGGTGGAGCCGTGGGACGAGGACAAGTGGGCGCTGGGCGCCGCCGCCCTGGTGCTGGCCACCCCGTTCGACGCCACCGGCGCGTCGGGTGACCAGGGCCGCCTGGTGCGCGAACGCCTGCACGCCGGCGCGCGCGGCATCGCCGTATCAGTCGGGGCCCGGCGATGACCACCACTGATCTAGCCGCGCTTGCGCCGGCCCTCGCGCCGACCTCGACCCGCGCCGTCCCGCCCGAGGTCCTGCGCACCCGCAAGCGTCGTGCGCGCCGCAACGTGTGGTGGGTGCTGTTCTTCCTGGCGCCGTCCGCCATCCCGCTGATCGCCTTCACCTTGGCCCCGATGATCGGCTCGGCGTGGGTGAGCCTGCACAAGTGGAACCTCATCTCGCCGATGCAGTGGGTGGGGCTGGACAACTACGTCAAGCTCTTCTCCGACCCGACCACCCGCCGTGTGTTCGGCCACACGCTGCTGTACATCGCGGGGTACCTGCCGCTGGTGTACATCGGCGGGCTCGCCCTGGCGGTCGCGCTGAACCAGGCCTTCCGCGGCCGCAACTTCTTCCGGGCCGCGTACTTCCTGCCGGTGGTCACGAGCTGGGTCGTGGTGGCGCTGGTGTGGCAGTGGCTGCTCAACCCGAACAGCGGGCTCGTCAACCAGGTCCTGGGCTTCTTCAACCTGCCCGAGCCGGGATGGTGGACCGACCCGTCCTGGTCGCTGGCCTCGGTGATCCTCGCCTCGGCGTGGAAAGACCTCGGGTTCGTCATGGTCATCCTGCTCGCCGGGCTGCAGTCCATCCCGGCCGAGGTCCAGGAAGCCGCCCGCGTGGACGGCGCCAACGCATGGCAGCGGTTCCGGCTCATCACGCTGCCGCTGCTGTCGCCCTCGACGTTCTTCGTGCTCGTGATCTCCCTGGTCAACGGCTTCCAGGTCTTCGACCAGGTGTTCGTGATGACAGGCGGCGGGCCCGCCGGGTCCAGCCAGGTCGTCGTCGGGCAGATCTACGACCTGACCTTCCGGTACGGGCGAGCAGGCGAGGCCTCGGCCCTGTCCTGGATGTTGTTCGCCGTCATCCTGGCCATCACCGCCATCCAGCTCCGCGGACAGAAGAAGTGGGTCGTCCATGCGTAAGCCACCGCTGCCCACCACCTGGCGCCGGTGGGCCCTGATCGCCGGCGTCACCCTCGGCGCGATCGCGATGCTCTTCCCGTTCCTGTGGACGATCATCACGTCCATCACCCCGCAGGGCACCCTCGCCGGCGGGCCGACCCTGATCGTCAAGGACCCGACCCTCGACGCCTACCGCACCCTGTTCGCCGCGCTGCCGATGTGGCGGATCGTGGCCAACTCCTTCGGCATCGCGGCCGTGTCCACCGTCGCGCAGCTCATCACCGGGTCGATGGCCGCCTACGCGTTCGGCCGCCTGCAGTTCCGCGGCAAGACCGCGATCTTCGGCATCTACCTGGCGACGTTGATGATCCCGCTGCAGGTGCTGATCGTGCCGCTGTTCATCGAGATGACCCGCCTCAACCTGCACGACACCTACTTCGCGCTGCTCGCCCCCTCGATCGCGTCGGCGTTCGGCATCTTCCTGCTCAAGCAGGCCGTCGAGGGCGTGCCACGCGAGCTGGACGAGGCCGCGACCATCGACGGCGCCGGGCACCTGCGGATCTTCACGATGATCGTGCTCCCGCTGGTGAAGCCGGCCCTGGCGACCCTGGCGATCTTCGCGTTCATGGGCAGCTGGAACAGCTTCCTGTGGCCACTGGTCGCCATCCGCTCCCCGGAGCTCATGACCCTGCCCCTGGGGCTGTCCACCCTGCAGGGCCAGTTCACCACCCAGTGGTCGGTCGTGATGGCGGGTTCCGTCGTGTCGATCGTGCCGATCGCGCTGGTCTACTTCTTCGCCCAGCGGCACATCATCGCCGGGATGGCGACCTCTGGGCTCAAGTAGCCGGCCCCCGCGCCCACCCCACCTGGCGCCGGTCACCCCGACCGACGTCGACCAGATTTTCCGTGCTCCACCCCGATGGTGACGACGCCACCGGCTATGAAAGGAACACCATGCACCGCAGCATGACGACCCGCCCCTCGCGAACGGCCCTGACCGTCGCGACCGGCGTGGCCCTGGCCCTGACGCTCACCGCGTGCGCGCAGGGTTCGGCCACCCGCGACGCCGCCCCCGCAGCATCGGATGGCCCGGTGACGGTGAAGTTCATGGACTTCTCCTCCAACGACGGCCACGAGGCCGACCTCGCTGCCCTGGTCACCACGTTCCAGGACGAGAACCCGGGCATCACGGTCCAGACCGAGACGCTGCCGTACGCCGACTACTTCACCAAGCTGCAGACCGCCGTCGCCGGCGGCACCGTGGCGGACACCTTCGAGCTGAACTACGAGAACTTCGTAACCTACGCCACCAACGGCTCGCTGGCCGAGCTCAGCGGCGTGGACGCCGCCGCGTACAAGGAGTCGCTGCTGACCGCCTTCACGCTCGATGGCAAGCAGTACGGCCTGCCCGAGTCGTTCTCCAACGTCGTGCTCTTATACAACAAGGGCATGTTCGACGCCGCCGGCATCCCCGCGCCGACCGCCGACTGGACCTGGAAGGACGAGAAGGCCGCCGCCGAGAAGCTGACCAACGCCGCTGCGGGCACCTTCGGCGACTACCAGCCGATCACCTACAACGAGTTCTACAAGGCCCTGGCCCAGTCCGGCGGCGAGTTCTTCAACAAGGACAAGACCAAGGCCACGTTCTCCAGCCCCGAAGGCATCGAGGCCGCGACGTGGCTGGTCGGCAAGTCCGGCACCACGATGCCGACCGAGGCCCAGGGCGCGGGCAGCCCCGACTTCGACTCGACCCTGTTCAAGTCCGGCAAGCTCGCGATGTGGCACACCGGCATCTGGATGTTCTCCGGGATGGCCGAGCAGGCCGACCTGAGCTGGGACATCGCAGTGGAGCCGGGCAACACCACCAAGGCGTCCGCCATGTTCACCAACGGCGTGGTCGTGTCGGCCAAGAGCGAGCAGAAGGAAGCCGCCCAGAAGTGGGCCGCGTTCCTGACCGCCTCGGACGCGATGGTCGAGACCCGGCTGTCCACGTCCTGGGAGCTGCCGCCCGTCGCGGATGAGTCCAAGCTCGCCGCCTACCTCGACCAGCCCGTCCCGGCCAACCGCCAGGCCGTGTTCGACTCCCTCGACGCCGTCGTGCTGCCGCCGGTCATCGAGGCCCAGCAGGAGATGCAGGACATCGTCACCGAAGAGCTCGGCAACGCCGCGGCCGGTCGCAAGACCGTCGAGGTCGCCCTGACCGACGCCCAGACCCGGGTCGACGCCCTCCTCGGCTGACCCACCGCGGGGCCGGCCGACCCGATCGGTCGGCCGGCCCCGCAACGTCTTTGCCCGCCTTCAGCCCTACCGGTCCGCCCCGCGGCCGGACCAGCCCTCGCCAGAACAGTGAGCCATGACCGACCTCCCCGTTGCCACCGTCGACCGCGTCCGGCTGGCCGACCTGGCCGCCCACAGCCACGCGGTCATCACGACCCACCAGGACCCCGGTGGCGCCTACCCCGCCTCACCCACGTTCTCCGCCTACCGCGGCTACGCGTGGCTGCGCGACGGCGCGTTCACCGCCGAGGGCATCTCCCGGTACGGGGACCTCGCCTCGGCCGACCGCTTCCACGACTGGGCGACGCAGGTCCTGACGGCGCGGCGCGGGCAGGTCGACGAGCTCCTCGCCGCCAGCGCGCGCGGTGAGGACCTTCCGCTGGACCGCATGCTCCCGACCCGGTTCACGTTCGACGGCGCCAACGGATCCGACCCGTGGTGGGACTTCCAGACCGACGGGTACGGCATGTGGCTGTGGGCCGTGGTCACCCACGCCGAACGCCACGACCTCCCGCTGGACCGGTGGCTCTCCGGCCTGGAGGTGGCCGTGGACTACCTCACCGGATTCTGGGACCGCCCCTGCTTCGACTGGTGGGAGGAGCACTGCGAGCACCGGCACGTGTCCACCCTGGCCGCCATCGCCAGCGGACTGACCGCCGTCGCCGACACCCAGATCCTCGACCCCGCCCGCACCCACGCCGCCCGCACCGCCGCAGCCGCCGCCCGCGACCTCGCCCTGAGCAAGGGCACGACCACCGGGCGCGCCACCAACCCGCACACCGTGCACCTAGCCAAGTGGCTCGGCGCCGACGCCGTGGACGGGTCCCTGGCCGCCTGCGTGGTCCCGTTCGGCCTGGTCGCCCCCGGCAGCGCGATCGCAACCGCCACCCTGGACGCGATCAGCCGCGACCTGGACTCCGGCGGGGGAGTGCACCGCTTCCGCGCCGACGTGTTCTACGGCGGCGGACAATGGCTGCTGCTCGCCTGCCTGCTCGGCTGGAACCTCGCCGCCACCGGCGACCACGACGGCGCCCTGCGGCACCTGCTCTGGGTCGCCGACCACGCCCGCGCCAACGGCGACCTGCCCGAACAGGCACCCGACGACCTGCTCCACCCCGAGCACCTCGACGAATGGCTCGACAAGTGGGGCCCCGTGGCGACCCCGCTGCTGTGGTCCCACGGCATGTTCCTCATCCTGGCCGACGAGCTCGGCCTGCTCCCGGAAGGCTCCCAGCGATGACCGCCACCACCACGACAGCGCCAGCGCTCACCCACCGCCCGCACGGCATCGAGCACCCCTACGCCACCTCGGCCGACCAACGCGTCCCCGTGCTCCCCGAGGCCGGCGAAACGATCTGCCTGGGCGTGATCGCCCGCGCCGACGTCACCGCCGTCATCTGCCAGTGGCAGGCCACCGGCGGACCGATCGTCGAGCTGCCGCTGCGGACCGCGGCCGCTTCGGCCGCCGACACCGCTGCGCTGGCCGGCGGTGACGGCCACCTCGCCGAGGCGCAGGCCGCCCAGCTCGCGGCCGACGGCGGCTGGTGTGTCCAGTCCCCGCCCGTGGCGGCCGGCACCGACTACCGCTACCGCTTCCTCGCCCAGGTCGAGGGCGGCGGCACCGGCGAGAGCGGCGCCGACGCCGCGACCGAGTGGTTCGACGTGTCCGCCGGGGTCTGGTCCGACCAAGGCGGCGACCTCACCCTCGTGGGTGCCGCTGTCGCGGACCTGCGCCTGGTGCCCGGCTCCGTGCAGTGGCTGCGCGACTCCACCGGCGTGCGCCGCGTGCGGTTCGCGCTGCGCCTGGCACCCGGAGAGCACGTCGTCGGCTTCGGCGAACGGTTCGACGCCGTCGACCAGCGCGGCCGCGCCCTGGACGCCGTCGTGTTCGAGCAGTACAAGTCTCAAGGCGTGCACGGCCGCACCTACCTGCCCATGCCCTTCGCGCACATTATCGGCGAGAGCACCCCCGGCTGGGGCCTGCACGTGCGCACCAGCCGGCGCACCTGGTTCGACGTCGCCCGCTCCCAGAGCGACCGGATCGTCATCGACGTCGCCCTCGGTGGCGCAGCGCACGAGCACCTCGAGGTTGCCCTGTACGACGGCGCCCCGCACGAAGTCCTGGGCGCGTTCACCGACGACGTCGGCCGCGCCGAGGAGCTGCCCGACTGGGTCTTCCACCTGTGGGCCTCGGGCAACGAGTGGAACACCCAGGCCCTGGTCACCGCGCGCATGGACTCCCACCGCGACCTGGACATCCCCGTCGGTGTGGTGGTGATCGAGGCCTGGAGCGACGAGGAGGGCATCACGATCTTCCGCGACGCCCAGTACACCGTCACCACCGACGGCGCCGCGCACCAGGCGAGCGACTTCACCTACCCCGCCGGGGGCGCGTGGCCGGACCCGAAGGCGATGATCGACGACCTGCACGCGCGCGGCATCAAGGTCATCCTCTGGCAGATCCCGCTGCAGAAGACCTCCTTCGACCTCGGGCCCGACGTCCCCGCCGACAGCCAGGTGCTCACCGACGCCCGCGCCATGGTCGCCGGCGGCCACGCCGTGCGCGAGGCTGACGGCACCGAGTACCACAACCGCGGCTGGTGGTTCCCGCAGGCACTGATGGCGGACCTGTCGACGCAGCCGGGCCGCGACTGGTGGACGGCCAAACGCCGCTACCTCGTGGCCGACCTCGACGTCGACGGCTTCAAGACCGACGGCGGCGAGCACGCCTGGGGCCACGACCTCACCTACGCCGATGGGCGCCGCGGCGACGAAGGCAACAACCTCTACCCCGTCCACTACGCCCGCGCGTTCGGCGACCTGCTGCGCTCCCAGGGCAAGGCCCCGGTCACGTTCTCGCGGTCAGGGTTCACCGGATCCCAGGCACACGGGGTGTTCTGGGCCGGCGACGAGGACTCCACCTGGGACGCGTTCCGCAGCTCGGTCACCGCCGGGATCACCGCCTCAGCGTGCGGGATCGTCTACTGGGGCTGGGACCTGTCCGGCTTCTCCGGGCCCGTCCCTGATTCCGAGCTCTACCTGCGCGCGACCGCCGCAGCCACGTTCATGCCTGTCATGCAGTACCACTCCGAGTTCAACCACCACCAGCTCCCGCTACGCGACCGGACCCCCTGGTTCGTCGCCGAGACCAACGACGACCCCGACGTCGTCGACGTCTTTCGCCGCTACGCCCACCTGCGCGAACGCCTCGTGCCCTACCTCGCCGAGCAGGCCCGCGCCACGATCGAGACGAACCGCCCGCTCATGCGCGGGCTGTTCTTCGACTGGCCCGACGACGCGACCGTGTGGGCCTGGCCAGGTCAGTTCCTGCTCGGCGACGACCTCCTGGTCCACCCCGTCACCGACCCAGGAGCAACGACCTGGACCACCTACCTACCCGCCGGGCAATGGGTCGACGTCTGGACCGGCCAGGTCCACAACGGCGGCCGCACGATCGAGCGCGACGTGCCCCGCGACATCGTCCCCGTCTACTGCCGCGCCCAGAGCTGGAACGCGCTGCGGGCCGCTTTCGCGGGCTGACTGGACGGCCCGACCCAGCACTTGGCGACAGCTGATATATCTCGAGGAGTCCTTCACAGGACACCTCCGGAGGTGCCAGGAAGGGACCTGTCAGGTTCCCCAACCGAAGGTCTGACGCTGACGCGTCGGCCTTCCGGCACCCCCGGAGGTGGGTCGTGTCCGTTCAGCATGCTGCCCCTGTGACGTCTTCCACTGTCGTCGTCGCGGTCGACGTCGGCAAGACTTCGGTCGCGTTGTCGGTGACCGACTCGGCACGTTCTCGGCTGCTCGGCCCGGTCGTCTTTCCAATGACCCGGCCCGGTCTGGCTGGTGTTCTGACCCGGGTCCAGCAGGTTCTGCCCGGGGCTGGGGTGGTCAAGGTCGGGATCGAGGCGGCCGGCCGCTACCACCGGCCGTTGACCGCACCCTCGACGTGGCCGGCAGGGTGGGAGGTGCTCGAGCTCAACCCGGCCCACGTCGCCGAGCAGCGCCGGGTCGCGGGGCGGCGTCGGGTCAAGACCGACGCGATCGACCTCGAGGCGATCACCGAGCTCGTCCTGGCCGGACGCGGGATACCCATCACCGCGAGGGACCACGTCTTTGGTGAGCTCGCAGCGTGGGCCGGGATGCGCGGGCGCCGGATCGCGACGCGCACCGCGACAAAGAACCAACTCCTCGGTCAGCTCGACCGGACGTTCCCCGGGCTGACGTTGGCGCTGCCGGACGTGCTGTCCACCCAGGTCGGGTATCTGATCATCGCGGAGTTCGCCGACCCGGCCCGGTTGGCGGCGTTGGGCGCTACCCGGTTCATCCGGTTCGCGGCGGGCCGCGGTCTGCGGGTGCACCGGCCCATGGCCGACCGGTTGGTGCAGGCCGCCAAAGATGCCCTGCCCACCTCGGACGCCGACGTGGCGCGGGGCATGCTGGCCGCGGACCTGACCTTGCTGGCCAACCTGAACGTGCAGGTCAACAAGGCCGACGTCGAGCTCGCCCGGCTCGTGCCGGCGAGCCCGTTCGCACCGTTGACGACCGTGCCCGGGTGGGGCGTGGTGCTCGCCGGGACCTACGGGGCGGCCGTGGGTGACCCGGCCCGGTGGCCTGGTCACCGCGAGCTCTACCGGGCGTCGGGCCTGACCCCGACGCAGTACGAGTCCGCGGGCAAACGCCGTGACGGGTCCATCACCCGCGAAGGGTCCGTGCCGTTGCGCCGGTCGCTGATCGACCTCGGCATCGGCCTGTGGCAGTTCGACAAACCGTCCCGCGCCTACGCGGCCAGCCTCAAAGCCCGCGGTAAGCCCGGCGGGATCGTCGCCTGCGCGATGGCGCACCGCGCCAACCGGATCGCCTACGCCCTGGTCCGCGACCACGACGTCTACGACCCTGCCCGCTGGGGCTGACCGAACACCTTGCCCCGAGCGAGGCCGTCCCCGCGTCCCGGCCCCACCGTCCAGGAGCGCGAGCGGTCAACGTGGAGCGCCCGCAGCGCAGCGAGGACGAACGACGTTGACGGCGACCGCGACTGGACGCACCCTGACCGGCCGGCGAGGACGACCGACCCCCCACGCCCTGGTCATCGAACGAAGGGAGCACGACCCTCTTCACAACCTCCACCGGCGGTGCCACGCTGGACCGGACGAAGGGCCGGACCAGACACCGTGACAGCTATGGCACACCTCCCGAGGTGATGCCGGATCAATAGCTTGGTGCCCGGTCCTTCGCCATGTGGCAGCCCGAACGACGCCAGATGACCCGCCCCGCGCACAGCCGGGCGAGGTCGCATAAGTCAGCGTGGGCGCCCGGCACCGATCCGCGACAAACACCGCCGGTGACAGCGCAACCCGCCCCCGCGACCCGCGGACGATCCCGCACACCCCGGCCCGCTCTTGACAGGTAGTACAGCCAGCTAGGTCCCGGTCACTCCTCCGATGCGATGCCCTCGACTCCGACGGCGAACCGCGTTCACGCAGAAGCCGGCCGTGACGAACGGAAGAATCACAAACGCCGTTGCTGTCCAGTCAGGGTCCTGAACCAGGAGCGAGTCCTCAGACCTCCATTCACACGCCACGCCCAATGGCAGCCAGTTCCACTCGCCCGACACTCTCGCTTCCGAAAAGCCAGACGGGCGATCAGAAGCAACGCGGTCCTGGCACATCTCGTCGTCCGACTTGTTGGGAGTGGGCGTCGACGATGCGAATGCTGCTAGAGCAATGATGACGCTCAGTAGAAGGGCAATTGACCACATAATGAGCATGCCGATGTCACGCCAAGCTTCGCGGGCGATCGTATTATTCCGCATGTTTCACCGTGGCCTTTGAGATGTTCGCAGTCGATTGCAGCCGAACAAGTGAGCCGACCAAATCAACGCATCTGGCCAGGCTCCCTTGTTGTGCAACGCGGATCTCGTGCAACTCGGCTGCCGGGGAGGATAAGGCGTGGGCTCGGCTTGTCGATTCCGCACACCCAAGAGACGGCCCCCGACTCGGATCATTCGTTCCTGCCCACCGATTCCATCGCCGCTCAACGACAACCAACTGGCGGGTCGAGTCGTCAGTCGTGGCTGGTGGGCTCCTCGTCCGGACGGAATTCGATGAGGTCTCCCGGTTGGCAGTCCAGTGCTGCGCAGATGGCTTCGAGAGTGGTGAACCGGATGGCGCGGGCCTTGCCGGTCTTGAGGTTGCTGAGGTTGGCCATGGTGATGCCCACGCGGTCGCTGAGCTCATTCAGGCGCATCTTGCGTCGGGCGAGCATGACGTCGAGGTTCACGATGATCGGCATGGCTCAGACCGTCAGCTCGTTGTCCTGGCGGAGCTCGAGCGCGGCGGCGAACAGTCGCTCGAGCAGCGCAGCCAAGGTGAACAGGAACAACGCCACGACCTCGGCGGCGAACCAGCCCAGCACGATCGAGGGGTGGGACTGCCCTATGGCGGCCCAGATGGCGACCGTGACGCCGACGAAACCGAGCACGAGGTAGGCAGCGGTGATCCCGAAGAGCAGCTTGAGCCGACGCAGCAACTGGACGGTTCGTGGCGAGAACGACTCGCCCAGGTCGACGACCTCGAGGAGATCAAACACGACCTTGACGGCCACGAGTGTCGGGACGAGGCCGGCGACGACCGCGAGGTAGATGGGCGCCCTGAGGTGGGCGAGCTCGGGATTGAACGCGGCAAAGTCCAGGCTGATGGAGTACAGCACTCCGCCCGCCAGGACGAGGCCGACCGTGAACATCACCAACAGTGCACGGAGGATCTTGGTCTCTCGGATCATGGGCAGCACGCTAGCGCATAGTTACCGATTATCAATAACTATTTGCCGCTTTTCACGATCTCGATTGGATCAGGCCCACCGGCCAAGGGAGGTGCGCACGACAGGGACCGACCGGGCGCAGCCGGTGGGTGTGGGACCGCCGCTCGGCCGAGCGGCGCGAGACTGTGACCATGTCGATCAGCAATCACGAGCACGCGGTCCAGGCCCGTTCCTTCGGCGCGGCGGCGCGCCAGTACGACACCGGCCGGCCGAGCTATCCCGAGGTCGCGATCGATTGGCTGCTCCCGGACGGTGCGCGCACGGTCCTCGACCTCGGGGCCGGCACCGGCCAACTCACCCGCCCACTCCTGACGCGGAACCTGGACGTGGTGGCCGTGGAACCCTCCGACGGGATGCGGGACGAGCTGACTCGCGCACTTCCCGCTGTGCGGGCGCTGGCAGGAAGGGCCGAGCAGATCCCCCTGCCCGACCAGTCGGTCGACGTCGTGCTGGTTGCCCAGGCGTGGCACTGGGTCGACGTCGAAAAGGCAGTCCCCGAGGTCGCCCGCGTGCTCACACCCGGGGGCCGGCTCGGCCTGGTCTGGAACATCCGCGACGAACGCGAGGACTGGGTCGCCCAGCTCGGACGCCTCATGCACCAAGGCATCGAACAAGACATGGGCGCCACGAATCCGCGCATCGGGGCCCCGTTCGGACCCGTCGAGCGGTTCGACGTCGAATGGACGCACCACCTCACCCCCCACGACCTGCTCGACCTGGTCGCATCCCGGAGCTACGTCATCACCCTCCCCGCCGACGAACGCCACGACCTACTCACCCGGGTCAGGCATCTCATCGACACGCACCCCTCGCTCGCCGGCGCGCAGCGCATCCACCTGCCCTACATCGCACGGTGCTCCCGGGCGAACCTGCTCTGAGCCGAGCAGCCAAGACCGCAACGCAGGTCGGCGCCGAAGGCACCTTCGCGACAGTTAACGCGCGGGTCGGGCGAACCCAGCACTTGGCGTCAACCATCTTTCGGGCGGCGATCGGTGCAACCTTCCTAGCCGGCTACTTGTACGGCGCCGTGCGCCCCGTGTCGAGTGTGGGTGTCCCAAAGCGACGAGGTGGGGCTCTCGAGACGCGTAGCGTTGCGTAGTCGACGGCGCCACACGGCCCCCCGCTGGGGTGCCGCCGGAGGTGTGTCGAATGCCCCTGGCCTCGTGATTGAGGCCAAGGGCATTCGCTATGTCGGCGCGGGCAACATTCTCTGGGATTACGAGGCCCCTGCTCACCGCAAGTGGGGACGTCGCCGACGTAGACCGTTGGGCACTGTCGCCAGAGTCCGTGTCCCGTCGCCACTGGGTGTACTTGCACCGTACGCCTTGATGGTGTGACGAAACCGACCGTGTCGTCGCCAGTCGTGATCGGGCCGACAGCGCCGCGTTGATGCACTGCGCTGTCGGGTGGAAACGTCGGGGCGTTTCGGGTACGTCCGCGGCGAGGGCTGAGTTTCCGCCGCCGCGGCTGGCCGATGAGTTGGTGCTTTTCGTCGTTGGTGTTCCCGGGACGAATTCCGGGAAGTTGGTGGCGTTTCGTGATCAGCTCGTGCATTACCTAGCGGACGACTCTCCGAGTCGCGTCGGGCGATTCAATGCGTGAAGCGGTCGCCGTTGGCTGCGGATTGCGGCGGGAGGAAGGTGGGGGTTTCGTAGGCGTGGGTGGTGGCGGCGATGTGCATGGACGCGTGGGCGAGGATCGATCCGATCGGGTTGGTCGTGACGAGCATGGGCATGGAGATCATGGTGTTGCCGATCAGGGGTGCGCTGATGCCGTCGCGGCGGAACTGTTCGAAGCCCAGGTGGTAGACGGTCGTGATGGTCAAGATCAGGACCATCGAGCATGCGACGTAGGCGAGCTTGCGGATTGCCCCGGACAGGTTGCCGCCAACCAGGCTCAGGGTGACCAGGCACGGGAACGCGGTCAGCAGGAGCGCGTCGACGGTGCCGTAGGCAGCTCCGCGCCAGATCAGTTCGAAGGCGAACCGGATGCCGCTGGGACCCGGTGTGGTGACCTCGGACAGCACCCGGGTGATGACCAGGACCCCGGCCAGGACCCCGAGAATGAGGCTGGTCCGCCAGCGCCGACGCAGGAGTGCGCCCACGTTGATCTCGGTGGTGCGGACGTACGCGCTGAGGAACGTCAGCGTCAGGACGAAGTAGCACAGGTAGTAGCCGGTGAGCGGGAGCTCGAGCACGTCGGAGCCCACATAGGGGATGGCGAAGGACAGGGCGAGCCCACCGGCGAGCCACGCGAGCTGTGCGGGCCGTGATCGACGCCGACGGTCGTCGGAATCTGTTGGGGGGTGGGTGTGGATCGCGGTTGCTGTCATCACGAGCTCCAATGGGGGTTGTCGGCCGCGCGACCGTTCGGTGGCGAAACGGGGGGCGGGGATTGGGGTCAGGGTTGGGTGGCGGCGAGGGTGAGGAGTCCCTGGCGGCGGGTGGTCTGCTCGGCGGCGCCGCGCAGGCCGAACCAGTGGTGCGCGAACAGCCCTACGACCCGGCCGAGCATGGGGAACTCGAACCGTAGAACTGCGGCACCGCGACCAGGTTGATCAGTGCGAGGACGGGGCTTACTACGGCATAGTCGGTGGCGTGCGCCCGGAACACTGTGAGGGCCTCGCGGGTGGCCAGTGCAGGTTCGGTGCTCTGGTACTGGGTCGGGTTCGGGGTGCTCATGCGGGTCCGTTCGGGAGTGGCCGGCGCCGAGAGCGCGCAGGAATAAGGGGTGGTGGTTGGGTTTGCGGTCACCCCGGAGCGGGTCAGAGCGAGATGTAGCGGGCCAGCACGAGGTCGACGGCGGCGTGGGAGTAGTCCGGGTCGATCGGGGCTCCGGTGATCAGGAGTCGGACATACAGCGGGCCCACCAGGGCGTCCAGGGCGAACTCGACGTCGGTGTCATCGCGAAGGTCGCCGCGGCCGATGCCGCGCACGACGGCGGCGCGCATGCGTCGGCGCAGGGGTTCCACGAGCAGCTCGCGGTAGCTGGCGGCGAGCATCGGGTCGGCGGCCACGGCGGCCACCAACCCAGGCAGTACGCCACCGGCCGGGGTGTGGGTGAACGTGGTGAGAAGCTGGTCGGTGAAGGCCAGGAGGTCTCCGCGCGTAGTGCCGGTGTCCGGCAGCGGGGTCGTGGGCTGTCGGCTGACCATGGCTTCCACGACGAGCTGGGCCTTGTCCGACCACCGCCGGTACAGGGCGGGGGTGCTCACCCCCGCCCGGCGCGCGACCGCCGCCAGGGTCAGGTCCGCGTACCCGCGCTCGGCCAGCAGTTCGAGGGTGGCCATGATGATCGCCTCGTCGACAGCCGGGTCCCGCGGTCGGCCACGGTCGCTTCCCCCGCCGCCCGGGCGGCGCACGGCTCGAATGTCTGTTG
Organism: Pengzhenrongella phosphoraccumulans; assembly: GCF_045689905.1. Classification (NCBI taxonomy): domain Bacteria; kingdom Bacillati; phylum Actinomycetota; class Actinomycetes; order Micrococcales; genus Pengzhenrongella; species Pengzhenrongella phosphoraccumulans. The sequence goes on from NZ_CP144210.1 coordinate 3,311,077, forward strand.
CCATCGTGAACTCAGCTCCCTATTACGTAGCGCGCATAACGTAACAGGGGCTCAGCGATTTACGCAACTGTCCTTACGGAATCCGTTGTGGCGGCGAGCTGGCAGACCGTTCGACCCGAAGCCCTCAGCTGGAGCCCTTGAACAGTCCACGAGAGCCCTCGTAGCGCTGGTGGTTTCGCTCTCTCTCGGGGCCTCGTAGACCTAGGTAGGGGTGTCCGGCCTTCGCGACAACGCGGCGAATGAACTGGCGGATGACAGCACCGGAAACGGCCTGATCTGCATGGCCGGCGCATCACGGAGGCTGCCGCGAGAAGATTCAGCGATCAGCATCCGAAACGAACCACGTCGACGCTTTGGGTCCTCGAGGCGCAGGCGGGACCGGTAGTTGGCAACCGCGGATCTCGTGCGGATGCGGATACTGGTCCGAACCGGAATTGCCCCAACTGGCCGAGTTGAGCAGCGCGCTGCGCCCTTCGGCCTGCGGCGCTAGGCGATCTGGCTCGCTCGGCGCGCGATCAGGATGGTTCCGCTGTACTGCGCTGCGAGCAGCGCTGCGCCGCCGCCCGCGATCGTGGCGTAGATCATCGGCGTGGTGACCTCGAACGACAGCCCGAGCATTCCGCGCACCTGCAGCCCGATCGTCGGCTCGTTGAGCGCCATCCATGCGGTCGCGACGCAGAGCACCGCCAGGATCGAGGTCGCGATCGCGGCCGTGGTGCGGGCCGCAGGTTGGGCACGCTCGGGTGACCAGCCGCGCAGCGCGGCCTTGCGACCGACCGCGTAACCGCCGAGGAGCCCGACCAGGAGGTTGCCTACCGGCAGTCCCATGAAGAAGCCGTAGATCATGACCGAGTAGAACAGCGCCAGCGCACCGAGTGCAGTGGGCCCGAGGTCGAACAATGAGTCGAGGTGCTTGCGCAGCACGGTGAGGTCGAGTGTGACGCCGAGGGCGAGGCCGCCCAGCGCTACCGGACCGATGGCCGGGTGGTCGCCCAGCACGCCGAGCGTTCCCCACCATCCGGTCAGGAGACCAATGACCGGCGCGACCGCGCCGAGCACCAGACGGGAAGTTGCGCGGTCCATCCAGGTCAGCATGACCGAGAGACTATCGGGTGGTCATTCGCTCGGAGTCCGACGCTCGCGCCCTCGGGAATTCCCGCACTGCGGGTGGCCCGATCGATGTCGCCCATTTTCTGTTGGCGTCAATCACTGAAGGGCTACCTAATCGGTGAAAGACGCCAGGGCGACCACTGCGGCACTCTGCGGGACTTTCGGCTCCGCTCGTGGCACTTGGCCGGAGGAGTATTGATCGGATGCGAACCTACCTCGACTGCTACCCGTGCCTTTTGCGACAGGCGCTCATGGCGGCACGGATGGCTGGAGCGGACCACGACGTGCAACAGTCCGTCATGACCAAGACGCTGACTCTTCTCCAGGCCCCACCATCGAATGCCAGGCCGCCGGAGATCGTTCACCTCGTGCACCGCATCGTTCGACAAGTGTCAGGCGATAGCGACCCTTACCGGAAGATCAAGGCAGAGAGCACCGGGCAGGCCCTGGCGCTGTATCCGCGGCTCAAGGCCCTCGTCGCCCAGAGCGCGGACCCGCTGGACACCGCGGTTCGGGTGAGCCTCGCCGGCAACATCATCGACCTCGGTGTCCGCGACGACGTTCCAGATCTCTGGGCGACGGTCGAGCGCGTCATGGCATCCCCGCTGGCGATCGACCATCTCGCGGAGCTGCGCACTGAGCTCGCCACCGCCGACCATGTGCTCTATCTGGCCGACAACGCAGGTGAGACGGTCTTCGACCGGGTGCTGATCGAGCAGCTGGATCCGCCGGTGGTCTATGCCGTCAAAGGGGGCCCGGTGCTGAATGACGCCACCCGAGAAGACGCACTCGCCGCAGGACTTGAGGCCTGCTCAACCATCGTCGACAACGGATCCGCCGCCCCTGGCACGATTCTCGACCTGTGCTCAGCGGAGTTTCGTGACGCCTTCGCGAGTGCTCCGCTGATTATCGCGAAGGGGCAAGCCCACTACGAGACGTTGAGCGAAGCCGGACCCCGGGTGTTCTGCCTTCTGCAAGTCAAGTGCCCGGTTATCGCAGACGACGTGGAAGCGCCCGTCGGGGCAACCGTGGTCAAGCGGAACCGGCCACAATCGAACTAATGCTGCGCACGTCGCTGGCGGGGCTGGTGCTTGACGACCGCTGCGTGCGTGGGGACCTGGGCTGGGGCCAACTTCCGCGCATTGCCTCTGCCTGCTCGTCGCCGAGAGCTACGCTTCGGCGCGCCGCTCCGAAGCTGTTGGGGCGATGAGCGGGGGAGAAGCGTGAAGCAGGTTTTGGTCGGGCCCGAGGACGCACACCTTGGCTACGTCGAGCTCGAGGGCACCGATCCTGCGCTGGTCTACCTGCACGGGCTGGGTGCCAGCGCCCCGATCTACTTCACCAGGACGGCCCAGGAGCCGGGCTTGGCTGGGCGTCGCATCCTGATGATCGACTTCCTCGGGTTCGGCATCAGCGATCGCCCGGCCACGCTCGGCTACACGCTCGAGGACCATGCGGACTCGATCGCGCGCGCGTTCGACTCGCTCGGGCTCAGCCGGGTCGACGTCGTCGCGCACAGCATGGGAGGCACGATCGCGCTCGTGCTCGCCCGCCGCCGCCCCGACCTCGTGCGCCGCCTCGTGCTCGCCGAGCCGACGTCAGGCCCGTGCGTGCGCCCCCGCGTCGAGGAGTTCACGGAAGCCGAGTTCGTCGAGCATGGCTTTCGCCAGGCGTTGCTCGAGGCAGGGCCGGCCTGGGCGGCCACGATGCGGCTCGCCGACCCTGTGGCGTTCTACCGCACCGAGACCGCGCTCGGGTCGCAGGCGGCACTGGTATCTCGGGACCTCCTGCTCAACCTCGCAGTGCCGTGTGCGCTCGTGCTCGGTGAGCTCACCGCTGACCTGGCCTACGATCCGGCGATCTTCACCTCGACTGTCCCGATCCGTACCGTCGTGGGAGCCGCGCACTGCATGATGCTGGACAACCCGAGCGGTTTCGCGACCGCGATCGTCGAGACGCTCGACGAGCTCGCGGATGAAGGATGCGATCCCGTCCAAACGCGTGGAGTTGGCGCGAGGTGAAAGATCTGAGATCTCGCATGCCGATCGGTCCGAGAGCCGGGCAGGCCGCTAGGGCATGTCTCCTAATCTCCGTTTGGTGCTCGTTGGCATGCTGTCCGGGTGAGTCGCTACGCCGTGTTGTCAGATGAGCAATGGGCTCGAGTCGAGCCGTTGCTCCCGTCGTCGGAGGGCAAGCAGTCGCGCCCGTTTCGCAACCATCGTCAGGTGGTGGAGGGGATCGTCTACCGGTACCGGACCGGGATCGCGTGGCGGGACCTGCCACGTGAGCAGTTCGGACCATGGCAGACGGTGTGGAAGCGGCACCGCCGGTTCGCCGGGGACGGGACCTGGGACCGGGTCCTGGGCGCGCTGCTGACGCAGGCCGACGAGGCCGGGGACCTGGACTGGACTGTCTCGGTGGACTCCACGATCAACCGGGCCCACCAGCACGCCACGAACACCAAGCGCCCCGAGAACGCCACAGGGGGCACGATCGAATCACAGGAATCGGACCGGCGAGCTCAGTGAACCTGCAGGTCACGGGATCGGGCGCTCTCGTGGCGGGCTGTCCACGAAGATCCACCACGCCGTCGACGGGCGCGGGCGACCGCTCGCGGTGATAGTCGCTCCCGGGCAAGGACACGACGGGTCGATGCTCGCGGACCTGCTCGCCGAGATCCGGGTCGCGCACTCCGGGGCCGGCCGCCCCAGGACCAAACCGGTCAAGGTCCTGGGCGACAAGGCGTACTCCTCGCGGGCGATCCGCACCCTGCTGCGAAGGCGTGGGATCGTCTCGGTCATCCCCGAGCCGCGTGACCAACGCGCCAACCGGGCGCGCCGTGGCTCACGCGGCGGACGACCAGTGACCTACGACCGGGTCACCTACAAAGGCCGCAACGTCGTCGAACGTTCCTTCGCCCGCCTCAAGCAATGGCGCGGCTTGGCCACCCGCTACGACAAGCTCGCCATCGTCTACCGCGCCGCAGCACTCCTGGCAGCTGTCATCACCTGGCTACAGGATTAGGAGACATGCCCTAGGTAGCGACAGTGAAGCGGCGGGGCAGCGGGCATCGGATCACGCCAATCAAGCGGTGGTCGCAGCGGACGGGCCGGCCTCGTCCCTCACGCTGACCAACAATTGTGCCGGCCAGGAGCAACTGCTGAGCTGAGTGGCCGAGACGGCGGTTGGTCCGAGCAGCGCAACGTCGGGCATGAAGTGAACCGTTGTACCGGCACGCCCGTCCTCGTCGAGTGGAACAAGATCTGTCACAGGGATCCCGTGCTCGTACCGCTGGGTCCAGGCGCCGTTTCGGCGGTGGTTGGTGTGTACTAGCCACACGGTCAGAGCCGCCACGACGGACATCCCGCGCCGGGGGTGGCCATCCGGGAGCACCTGCGTTTCAAGGGCGTCGAAGAACCGCAGGTCTTTGGTGGCCATGATGGGTTTCCTCACCGGTGCCCCGTCAGGGCCGTGGCGTGTGTCTGTGCCGCGTCCGTCGTCGCGGACCGAGACCGACCCGTCGGTGTGCAGGGTCACGGTGCACCTTCCGCCGCCGGTGTCGAGCGCCTCGTCAAGGGGGTACGCGATGGTCTCGAGAACCAAGTGAAGGGCTCCACTCGGGGCGTACTTGGTGGGGTCGGCGCGGATATCCGCGAGATGCGCGACGTCTACTGTTGCCGCCCAGTCGTGCGTGGTGTTCTTCCACATCGCCGTCTGCTCATCTCGTTGAGAGTCTGGGGTGCGGGTCATTTCGTCGCGAAACCCCGAACGAGCTGGACCCAGATCGATCTAGCTCTTCTTCAGCTCCTCGGCGAGCATCACGAGTATGCCGCTGGGGCCGCGGACATAGGTGAGCTTGTAGACGTCCCCGTATGTGGCCACCCCGCGCAGCGGGTAGCAGCCGTGCCTCGCGGCGATCTCGAGCGCCTCGTCGAGGTTGTCGACCGAGAAGGCGACGCGGTGCATGCCGATCTCGTTGGGCCGCGTGGGTTCCGTCTCGATCGCGTCGGGGTGGATGTACTCGAAGAGCTCGAGGCGACCGTTACCGTCTGGCGTCTGGAGCATGGCGATGTTGGCGTGGTTGCCGTCGAGGCCGACGGCGGTGTCCGTCCACTCTCCACTGACCGTGTCCCGGCCCGCGACGGTCAGTCCGAGGTCGGTGAAGAAGGCGATCGTCGCTTCGAGGTCACGGACTGCGATGCCGACGTTCTCGAACTTGATGGGCATGGTTTTGACGTTACCAAGTGGCCACCGGTCTGTTGCGCCGCGGACGCTGCCTCGGTCTCCGATAGGACGGCCCTCGGTGCCACTCAGGTCGCCGACGACCCAGCACTTCGCGACAGCTGACGACCGGTTGGCGGCGTGGTCGAGATCGGTACGCGGCTCTCACCCGGGTAGATGCGACGCTGGTGAGGCCGGAGACGGAGGGCTTTGGCTAGTGTGCTCTCCATGGTGGAGGCGAGCTACGTCACCCGGGTCGACCTGCACGTGCTCGAGGTGGGCTCGTACGACCAGGCGTCAACAGCGACCAACGTCGCTGCCGGGGGTTTGATCGTCCGCCTGGGCCCGGAGCATCAGGTCTGTCTCCTCGCTGGCATCGTGATGGGACCTGCCCGCGTGACGATTCGTACGCTCGATGCCCGGCCCGCGTGACGATTCGTACGCTCGATGCCCGGCCCGCGTGACGATTCGTACGCTCGATGCCCGGCCCGCGTGACGATTCGTACGCTCGATGCCCGGCCCGACGTCGTCGAGGCGGGCTGGGAGGACGTTGGCGAGGTGAGCTTCTTCGCGGACGGCAGGCCCGTCTTCGTACGCGGGCCGTGGGTCGAGCACCGCGACCTGCGCTATGACCTGGTCGATGGAGGTGTCGGGTGGTATCGGGTGCGGGCGCACGCCCGCGGTCGAGACCTGCGCTTCGACCTCGTTGCCGAGGAGCCAGTCGAGGACTACCTGCTGGAGGCGTGGCCCGAGGATCCGGCCGAACCGCACACCGTGCAGGTCACATCGTTGCACTGCAGGCAACTGGCCGCCAAACAAATGCCGTGGATCCCGGCGGCAGCGCCCGACCCACAGAGGCAGGCCGCTGAGGCAAACCTCCGCGCCGCGGCACTCCGCAACAGGCTCCCGAGAAGCGACTACGTCCGAGCCGGCCGGGGAAACGCCATGTAGCGACCGCTATGCGGCACTAGCGGGCGCGGTCAGTCATCGAACTCGAAACCTTCAGATCCAGCTCGCTCGATCACCGCGCGGACGGCGGCGGAGCTCGCTAGCACGGGCTCGATCAGCTCCTGAAGGTGTTCGAGGTCACTGCGCGTACCTGCGGCGCTGAACATGCCGGCTTCGGAATCCAGTTCCAGGTCGTTCACCAGGTCAGGAGCGAGAATCGTCGCGACCCCCTCCCAGAAGTATCCATTCGGTTCATGGCCCGATGCGCTGATCGCAGCGTCCGCGGGTAGTTCTCCGCAGTAAAACGTCAGCGAGAAGTCACCGTTGATATCGATGATTCGTGAGAGAGCCATGTCGCGAGCGTAGGGCTTCGCGGCGAGCATTCAAGCCACGATCCGTGCGCCTTCCGACCGCACTACAGCGCCTTCGCCGACCGGACGTGCTCGAGTGGCACTCTGTGCTCGCTGCCGAGCGGCCACATTGCGTAGACCCATCTATCGAGCCCATGAGTGACCTCCCCGACGTCGCCGGGCTTCATGCTGTCTGAGGCGGTAGGCCGGCGCGGAGCGGATCTACTCCACATGCCGCCGAACACCGCTAAATGCCACCTGATATGTAGGCGAGTTTGTCAAGAGGGCAGGGCGAAGCGGCTCCGCCGCTGGCCCGGAGCCACGCTAACCTCCACATTGCTCGAACGCCTGTTCGGCAATATTAGCTGAAGCTAGGTACGCGACACGACTGGCTATCCGCGTGCTTCCCAGTCGGTTCAGCCATCTCGGTCCTGGCACCGGCCCAGGGAAACGACTCCGATAGCAGGCGACCGGGGGAGTGACCCTCCGGTGACGGGTATCGCGGGCACCAAGCCGCGCATGGCCCCGCCGGCGGGCACCGGCCCCGGAAGCAAGTGGAGTCAGCTCAGCTGCCGCCAGGTAGTCGAGCGCCTCCCCGCGTCGCGCTGAGCACCGCGCAAGGCTGGGTCGCCAAAGCACGCACGCGAGGACTCCTCCCACCTGGACGCCGAGGACGCGCCGGATAACGAACGGGGACGGCTCAGGTAGCGGCTCACGACCGTTCGGGTTCGAAGCCGGTGCCATAGTTGGCCGACATGGAGCGGATTACGTTCACCCTGAAGGGGCGCCGGTACGAGTTGTCCCGTGCGGTGGTCGAGTCTCGGCTGCGCGATGTCGCGCCTGAGGCGATCCGCAAGCACGCGGTGCGAGTCAATGGAATCTGGTATCCGGCAATCCAGGCGTTCGAGGTGGCTGGGGGAGTCCCGCGATCAGAGTTCATCTCGCACACCGCTCGCCGCCACCTCGCCGCACTCGGGTTCGAAGTGCACGGAGAGATCGACTCGCGGACCGTGGTCAGAACTCCTGCCATAAAGCTCGAGGTGGACTCTGGTTCTGGAAGCGTTCCCGATGTTCGGCCGCCGAGTGAGTGGCACACGGAGGCCAACGTTCAGGCCGCGATCGTGACTGCGCTTGCCGCGGCCGGGTGGCAGATCCTCTCTGTGGCCAACACCGCGACGAAGGAGCACGGTGTCGACGTCATCGCCGAGCGAGAGGATCAGACGGTCGGTGTCGAGGTGAAGGGCTTTCCGAGTCGTTCGTATGCCGACTCTTCACGCGCGCACGAGACAAAACCGACGAGCCCGAGCACCCAGGCTGGACACTGGTTCGCTCAGGCGGTGCTGGCAGCCATGCGATTGCGCGGCAAGGAGCCAGCGTGGCGGAGCGCCATTGCATTGCCCGACTTCCCGCGCTATCGCGACCTTCACGCTGCGACAGTTGGCTCGCTCACCGCCGCTCAGATCGAGGTCTGGTGGGTCGAGTCCAACGGAGCCTTGAACTTGTCCTGAGACGTGTCGCGCCGGGACCTCGCGCACGCCGTTGCGTTGTCGGCAGCGCCCAGCGCCGTCCCGGTCTTCCCACCAGATGGCGGGGGCCCGGCCCATAGCGGACCAGGCCCCTGCCTCACCGACTACCCCTTCGTGGAGCGCGGGTCGTGCCCCGGCGCGATGGTGTCCTTCGCTCGGATCTTCCCGTCGGTGCCGTGGATCTTCAGCTCGCCACCACCCTGGTTCCCCAGATATCCCCGAGCTGCGCTCACCGCGTCAGCCTGCGTGTCATGGCTCGACGAGGCGCGACTTGCATCGTCCCGCTTCGCCTTCCACGCGTCGCCGTCCTTGTAGACGTCGTATTCAGGCATGTGCTTCACCCCCTGCCAGTTGCCGTGACCGGATCATCGCAGGGACCACCGACATCCCAGAAGGGAGCGGGGCGTATCCCTTGATCACTCGAGTCAGCGAGCGCACCGGGACCTACGGCCGGGGCGAAGACCCGGGCCTGGTCGGATGGTGGGCGTATGACATCCCTGGTCGTGTACGAATCCATGTTCGGCGCCACCAAAGCCCTCGCGGAGGAGATCGCGCAGACGCTGGGTGAGGCGGGCCCGGTCCGCGTCGTCGAGGTGGGAGCGCTCGCAGCTGAAGGCCCGATGCTCCCGGCTGACGTCGACCTCCTTGTGGTCGGGGCTCCGGTGCACGCCTTCGGGATGAGCAGGGCCTCGACCCGCCTGGACGCCACAAAAGAGATGAGTCCGGTGATCTCGGCGACGATCGGGGTCCGCGAGTGGCTCGATGACCTGATCGTCCGGTCTGGACTGCGCTGCGCCACCTTCGACACCAAGGTCCTCACCCCGCGACTGCCTGGTTCGGCGGCGAAGGCGATCGACAAGCACCTGCGGTCCGCTGGCGCGGTGCGCGCCTGCCCGCCGCACACGTTCTCCGTGAACGGGAAGTCGGGCGGTCTGGTCGACGGCGAGCTCACTTCTGCCCGCGCCTGGGCCGGCACGCTCATCCCGAGGAGCTGAGGGCTGAGGCCCCACGGCTTGAGTACGACACCGGGTCCATCAAGGTCCTGTCCATGCGGGTCTCGGACGAGGGTGGCTGTGCTCGACCCGACGCCGACAGGTCCGTTGTCGGCTGCGTGATCTGCTTGCACCTTGCGCGCTTGCACCATCGACGGGCACCCGGGCTCACCCCCTCCCTTTCGTACTTTGGCGGGCGAGGACTACCACGCTCGCTTTCGCAACTGTTGAGCGGGGGAGTGCACCCTTCCCCTGTTGGTGAGCACAATCTAGGCTCGCCCGTCGGCCCGATCACGAGGGAACCGCGGGGAGACCGCCGACCGCCACGCCAACGCGGTCGTGATCGTCGCGTACCGCCAATGATGTGGCGCATTGGAGCGCGACCGGGTCAAGTCCTGGGGAGTGGTGTAGCGGTTCGGCGTGATTCTTCGCGGTGAGCTATGCGCTCAGGGTGTTCAGGGTGGGTGCGTCCTCCTGGTTGTGGTGGGGGTTGTCGATGAGGGTCAGTCGGGCTCGGCTCAGGACCTCCAGGCCGAAGTAGCGGCGTCCTTCGGCCCATTCGTCGTGCTGCTCGGCCAACACGGCGCCGACGAGTCGGATGATGCTGGTGCGGTCGGGGAAGATCCCCACGACGTCGGTGCGCCGGCGGATCTCCCTGTTCAACCGCTCGTTGGGGTTGTTCGACCAGACCTGGCGCCACAGCGCCTTGGGGAACGTCGCGAACGCCAGGACGTCCGCCCGGGCGCCGTCCAGGTGCGCGTGCACGGCCGGCAGCTGGGTTTCGACGGCGTCCAGGAGCTTGTCGAACTGGGCGTTGACCGCGGGTTCGTCGACCTGGTCGTAGGTGGAGTGGAGCATGGCCTTGACCGCGGGCCAGGCCGACTTCGGACACACGCTCATCAGGTTCGCCGCGTAGTGGGTGCGGCACCGTTGCCAGGTCGCCCCGGGCAGGGTCGCCCCGATCGCCTCGACCAGACCGGCGTGCGCGTCGGAAGTGATGAGCTGGACGCCGGTCAGGCCGCGGGCGACCAGGTCGCGGAAGAACGTCAACCACCCGGCCCCGGACTCGGCGGAGGCGACCTGGACGCCCAGGATCTCCCTGAATCCGTCGCCGTTGACGCCGGTGGCGACCATGACGGCGACCTTGACTACCCGCCCGCCCTCGCGGACCTTCATCGTCAGCGCGTCCGCGGCCAGGAACGTGTAGGGGCCGGCGTCCAGGGGTCGGGTGCGGAAGTCCTCGACCTGGGCGTCCAGGTCCCTGGCCATCACTGAGACCTGCGACCGCGACAGCCCGGTGATGCCCAACGACTGGACGAGTTTGTCCATCCGGCGGGTCGAGACGCCGAGCAGGTAGCAGGTCGCTACGACCGAGGTCAGGGCGGCCTCGGCGCGGCGGCGCCGCTCGAGGAGCCACTCGGGGAAGTAGGTGCCGGCCCGCAGCTTGGGGATCGCCACGTCCAGGGTCCCGGTGCGGGTGTCCAGGTCGCGGTGGCGGTACCCGTTGCGCTGGGTGGTGCGGGCCTCGCTGACCTGGCCCCAGGCCGCGCCGCACACGGCGTCGGCGTCGGCGGACAGCAGGGTGTTGATGAACGTGGTGAGCATCTGACGCATCAGGTCCGGAGAGGACTGGGCCAGGTGCTCGTGCAGGAAGTCAGCAGGGTCAATACTCGACGGAGCGGTCATCGTGTTGTCCTCTTCGAGTGGGCTTTGGACGGTCTCTCGAAGGATCACGCGGTGGCCGCGCCTACGTCTACGTTCTCGACGACGACACGACCACCGGGCTACCGGTACACCACTCTGCTGGACTCAACTCGCGACCGGCGGTGTTCATGGTGCACCGGCTGGCCGTAGCGTGACGCCTTGCGCAGAAGGATCGAGCTGGGACCCCAACCCCGGCGGCGGCTGTCTCGTTCTCTTGGGTGGGAAGGCGTTTCGACAGGAGGACCGGCATGGCTGCGTGGCAACCTCTGCTTGAACAGGTCGCGCGTGAGCGTTATCCGCGCCTCGTCGCTCGGGCGATGCTCGTGTCCTCGTCCCGATCCGAGGCTGAGGACCTGGTCTCCGACGCCCTGATCGCCTCCTTCAGTGGCCGGGCCCGGTTCACCAGCCTGGCGGAGGCGGAGGCCTACGTTCGGCGCGCGATCGTGTCGCGCTCGATCGATACGGGTCGTCGGCGCGCGGTGGAACGTCGCGCGTTGAGCCGGCTCCGTCTCGAGCGCGAATCCGTGGACGAGATCCTCGTGCCAGGCCTTGCCCCGTCGGTCGAGGCCGCGCTCGCACGGCTGAGCCCGCGGGAGCGAGCGTGCGTGGTGCTGCGACATCTGGAGGATCTGTCGGTCCGGGACGTGGCCGGGCTCCTTCAGCTGTCGGAGGGGGCGGTCAAGCGGTACACCTCCGACGCGGTCGCCTCCCTGAACAGTGCACTGGGCACCACGGATTCACGGGACACGGTTCGAGTGATGGTCACGGACGGGAGGAGCACTGATGCGTGAACTTGACGAGGTCCTCGCTCATGCGGAGGACGAACGAGGACGTTCCCTGGCGGGGCTGAGCATGTCCGACGATTCGCTTGCGGTCCTGACCGGACGCATCCGGGCGCGCCGTGCCCGTCGCCACCTGGTGCGGGTCGCGGTCGTGGTTCCGGTCGCCGCCGCGATCGCCCTGGGCGGGATGGTCCTGAGCGACCGCACCCCCCTGCCGATCGCGACGAACTCGGCGCCGACCTCAAGCCCCTCCCCGTCGCCGTCCTCGGCGTCGGCCGTCCTGCTGCCGAGCGAACCGGGCGTTCCCGACCGGTATGCCCTTCCCGAGGGCGCGATCGGGCAGGCCGGTCCGGGCTGGGTCCTGGCGACCTACACCCCGATCGCCGCGGCCACCACGGGGTTCACCGTGCCGACCACCACCGTCGTCGTGCTCGCGTCGCCGGATGGCATGGCCTACGAGGTGACCCGGCTCGACCCCGTGGCCGGCGCGAGCGGGGCAACGGCGTGGACCCAGACGCTCGTCGTCGACTGGGTCAACGGTGCGAGCGACGCACTGGTCGCCCGGATCCCGGTCGCCGCCGGCGAGTCCCCCGACACCTGGGCGCCACCTGAGTACGCCACGCTCGACCTGACGACGGGGCAGCTCAGCGACCCGGGCCTGCCTGCGCACGACGGCCTGGTCCTGGCTGCCCGATCGGGCCAGACCCTGGTGTGGCTTACCACGGGCCGTGACGCACTGGTGCTCGACGGCCCGGCCGGCCGGTCCAGCATCGCCATCGACTCTTCCTATCCCGTCGCTGTGGGACCCGACGGTCAACATGTCATTGCTGGCAGCGTCGTGGTGGACGTGACCACGGGGACGATCAGCACGGACTTCACCGCCCCGAGGGCGGACGGCTTTTGCACATTCGTGTCGTGGTGGACGGCAGACACCGTTCTCACCACGTGCACCGATCAGCCGACCCGCCAGTGGGAGGAGCCCTACCTCGACCTTCACCCACGGCTGGTCAGCATCGGCCTCGAACGCCCGGCCTCCGAGCCCGGCGACCTGGTCCGGACGCTCGTTGCTGGCGACATCGACCCGTGGAGCGTGGGAAGCGCGTGGGTCGCCGATCGTCAGGTGGTAGCCCAAGGACCGGTCCTTGACGCGAATCTCTCGATGCTCGGTGATGTCTGCCCTGATGGCGCCTTCCTGATCACCGACACCGGCTTCACACCGCTCGCCTTGAGTGACTCGCGCCGTGCCACCGTGTTCACGACCAAGGTCGCCGGCGGGTCGATCGTCGTGGAGAGCTCAACGGGCTGCGTCACCGACACCGCCGCGTCGGTGCTGACCTCGGTGAACCTCACCACGGGCGCCGCGACCTCCTTGCTCGGCCTGCCCGCAGGCGCTCCCCCCGACGGCGGTGCGTGGCTGACCGGCCCAGCCAGCTGGACGCTCGGCCGATGACACGACGTGGACCGATACCGGCTCGACGACTGGGTGGTGACACCCGACCCGCCGTCGAGCGTGACCGATCACCAAGAACGACCTGGTCCCCGCGCGCGCCGTCGGTTCCGACGGGCCGAACACCCGGCCACGCGGGCAGTGTCCCCGGGCGTGGAGACTCCAGCGTGCTTCGTGCCGCGCGGGGGGAACGCGCCTCGGGAGCCTGTGGTCGCTCTGTGGCCACGGCCACAGCCGCCTTTCTGGTTCTCGTGGGACTGGTGGGTTGTTCGCCGACCCAGTCGCCCAGCCCGACCTCCACGTCGTTGGTGACTGGGTCCGCGCCCGAGCCCACGCAGAGCACGACGTCGGCGCCCCTTCCGGCCTCGCCGCCCCTTCCTTCCCCGCCGCCCACCGAGCTCGAACCCGCGCCGCAGGGCCTCGAACCGCTGGTGGCGGGCCACAACCGGGCGAGCGCCGACCGCATCAACCTCGTCTTGGCGCCGTGGGGCTGGGACGATCTCGACGAGTTCCGCACCGTCGCGAGCACCTTCGTCGACTGGTCTGGTCACGCTCAGCTCTGGGGGCAGGACGGCCTGCCGCTCGGTGCCGGAGCCGATCCGTCGCAGGCTGGTGGCGCCGACCTCGGGCTGTTCGGCTTCGAGCCGTTCCGCAGTCACCGCAACTCGATGAACGTCTGGACGACCACGCAGTCACCCGACCAGCCCTACGACTGGTTCGACCGGGACCTCGCCCCGAACTTGGCCACCGACCAGGTCATCGTGGTGCTCGCCGTGCAGCGTCAGGACGGCTCGACCGGCAACTCGTCCTCGGGCCAGAACGGCGTCTTCACGGATCCGGTCTACCTGGCGCGCGAGACGGACCAACCGTTCGAGAACGCCACGGTCATCGTGGATCCTGGGTATCCGGCCGGGTCGATCCGGCACCTGCCGCACGAGCTCGGCCACGCCATGTTCGGGTTCGCCGACGAGTACGTCGGTCGGGAACGCGGGTACGACTTCGAACCCCGGAACGCCTTCTGGCCCTCCTGCGCCGACAGCCAGGTCCGCGCCGAAGGGTGGTGGTCCGACCACCTGGGCGAGTACGACGACCAGCTGGACTACTGGGCGAAGGAGATGACAGCAGTCGGTTTTGGCCCGACCCCGGAGGCACTGGTGGCGATGCGCGAGCAGAACACGACGGCCTACGTCCCGGGCGGATACTTTGAGGTGCCTGGCTCGGTCCGCTCGGCGCAGGACACCCTCATGGGGTTCAACTTCCCCGAGTACGGCGTGACCAACCGGCTGTGGGCGCAGCAGGTGCTCGACCTGTGGTCCGGCACTGACAGGTAGCGGCCCGATCCGCAGACGCACCTGCCGCCGTCTTTGCTGACCGTGGCACCGCTTGGCGCCAACCAAGTCGTCATAGGACCTGTCCCACTTTGATCGCACGTAGCGAGAAAGCCCGGCGCGACGATGCGGGGTTGGTGAGTTCGGCCATCAAGGCCTACCGGGTGTCTGGGCGTTGAGGGTCGAGTCGACGACCGCGAGGCTGGCGATCAGCTCCACTCGTTGGCGGGGCGGGTCGGCGACACCGCCGGACACGGGTAAGTGGCCGGTCTTGTTGGTGAAGTGGATGTGCCCCGGTTTCCGGTAGCCGACGGGGTTTGTGAGGGCGGGGAGCCTGTGCTCAGGACCGATGCAGTCTTGTGACCTTTCTGGATTGACTACGCAGTCAATCCAGTGCTTGACTACGTAGACATCCGGACCGAACGTCGAGAGGGACCGTGGCAGTGAGCGACGAGATCGTAGCCAGCAAGCCCCGTCGCGTTGTCGCGATGGACGTGGCACGGGTCGCGGGGGTTTCGCAGAAGACGGTCTCTCGCGTCATCAACGGCGACCCGCACGTGAGCAACAAGGTGCACGAGCGCGTGAACAGCGCGATCGTGGCGTTGGGCTATCGACCCAACCGCGCTGCCCGCAACCTCGTCCTGGGCCGGAACCACACCATCGGCGTGCTGTCGGTCGGGTCGACGGACTTCGGGCCGTCCTCGCTGATGATTGCCGCGGAGCAAGCCATCCGCCGCGCCGGATACGCGATGTCGGTCATCAACACGTTCGAGGACGAGCCGGAGATGATCACCAGTTCGCTGCGGGCTCTTGTTGACCAGGGTGTTGACGGGATCGTGGTGAACGAGCCGGTTGGGGCGTTCACCCTGGACAAGGGTGCCCTCGGTGACCTACCGCTGCTGAGCCTGTCCGGCCCCTACGGCATCTCGACGAACGAAGTGTCCGCGGACGTTGACCAGGCGTCGGGCGCACGGAGCGCGACGGAGCACCTGCTCGGGCTGGGACATCGCACGGTGCACCACATCGCGGGGCCCGCGAACTGGCATTCGGCGAAGGTCAGGCACGAGGGCTGGCGCAGCTCGATCAAGGCTGCGGGCGCACGAGAGCCGGCCGTCCTGTTCGGCGACTGGAGCACCCGGTCCGGCTACGAGCTCGGCGTCCGACTGGCTTGCGACCCTGAGGTCACGGCCTTGTTCGTCGCCAACGACCAGATGGCCATCGGTGTGCTCCGCGCCTTCGCAGAAGCAGGCCGAGACGTACCGGGTGAGGTGAGCGTCGTCGGTTTCGACGACATCCCCGAGGCCGCGTACCTGACGCGGGCCCTCACGACCATCCGTCAGGACCTCGGTCAGATGGCCACATTCGGCGTCGGCATGCTCATCGACGCCATCGAGAACCCGCGGCGGCAAGACCGCCGCGAGAACGTCCCGGTCGA
The DNA here is from genome assembly GCF_045689905.1 of Pengzhenrongella phosphoraccumulans. Classification (NCBI taxonomy): domain Bacteria; kingdom Bacillati; phylum Actinomycetota; class Actinomycetes; order Micrococcales; genus Pengzhenrongella; species Pengzhenrongella phosphoraccumulans. The sequence continues at coordinate 3,326,920 of NZ_CP144210.1, forward strand.
GCTCGTGGTCCGGGAGACAACGGCCGCACCGCCACCCGGGCGATGACGGACCCAACCAGCACACGCGAAATGCACACGAAGGAGTGGAGCATGTCGAGAACAAGCAACACATGGCGCGGCAAGGCCATGGGACTTACCGCAGGGGTGGCTGTGGCCGCACTGTCGCTCACCGCGTGCAGCGGCGGGAGCTCGGGGGGCGATTCCACGGGGACGGCGGAAGCGGTCAGCCAGGCCGACATCGACACGGCGATGACGACGCCGACTACCCTCACGTTCTGGACGTGGGTGCCTGACATCGAGAACGAGGTCAAGCTGTTCGAGGCGGCGTACCCGGCGATCAAGGTCGAGGTGGTTAACGTCGGCCAGGGTGCCGACCACTACAAGAAGATGCGCAGCGCGCTGCAGGCGGGCAAGGGCGCGCCCGACGTCTCGCAGATCGAGTTCCAGCACGTGCAGTCCTTCGCGTTGGGCGACAACCTGCTCGACCTCACGCCGTACATCCCGGCGACCACGGGCGACGACTACGTGCCATGGGTGTGGAAGCAGGTCCAGTCGACGGACGGCTCGAAGATCTGGAGCATCCCGCAGGACTCGGGCCCGATGGGCCAGCTGTACCGCGAGGACATCCTCAAGGCGAACAACATCACGGTGCCCAAGACCTGGGACGAGTTCGCCACAGCTGCGACGACGCTGCACGCTGCGGATCCGAACGTCTACCTGACCAACCTCCCGGGCAACGACATGGGCCAGTTCACGGCCATGCTGTGGCAGGCCGGGGCCCGCCCATTCGGCTGGAACGGCGACACGGAGGTCACCATCGACGTCACCTCGCCCGAGGCGACAAAGGTGGCGCAGTACTGGCAGGACCTCATCCAGGCCGACGTCGTCTCGGTCGACCCGGACTTCACCGACACCTGGTACCAGGGCCTGGCGAACGGCAAGTACGCCGGCTGGACGCCGACGGCCGCTTGGGGTCCGGTGTTCCTGACGGGCACTGCGGCGAGCACCTCCGGGCTGTGGCGCGCCGCCGACATGCCGCAGTGGAACGCGACCGGTGACCCGGTCTCGGCGAACTGGGGAGGTTCGTCCGACGCGGTGATGAAGGGCACCAAGAACCCGATCGCCGCGGCGCAGTTCGCCCTTTGGCTCAACCACGACCCGGCCTCGACGTTGATGATGGCGAACGAGCAGTTCTTGTTCCCGACGACGAACCACACGCTCACCGACCCCGAGTTCACCGATCAGGAGGCTGAGTTCTACGGCGGTCAGCAGGTGAACAAGCTGTTCGCGGAGATCTCGACGACCGTGCCCGACGACTTCAGCTGGCTGCCGTTCATGGACTACGCGTACTCCGCCGGCCAGGAATCAGTCGGCAAGGCGATCGCTGACAAGGGCGACATCGTGGGGGCGTTGCAGACCTGGCAGGACGATCTCGTCAGCTACGCCAAGCAGCAGGGCTTCACCGTCAAGTAACGCGTGGCGCCGCCTCACGACCCACACCGGCCGTGGGGCGGCGCAACCCCGCTCGATCCAGGGAGATCACCATGACTGCAGCTGACACCCGTCTGCCCCAAAGACCAACTCCAGCGTCGACCGAGCCGCTCAAGCGTCGCGGCCGGTCGCCGATGCGTCGTCGCGAGCATGCGGCCGCCTACCTCCTGATCACGCCCTTCCTGGTCGTGTTCGCACTGTTCATCGTCGTTCCGCTGGTGTACTCGGGCTACCTGAGCCTGTACCGCGACCAGCTGGTGGGCGGGACGACCTTCGTCGGGATCGAGAACTACACGCGGGCACTGACCGACTCGTCGTTCCTGTCCGGAGTCGGGCGGATGGCGGTGTTCCTCGTCATCCAGGTGCCGATCATGCTGGGCCTGGCGCTGGTGTTCGCCCTGCTGCTGGACGCGGGTGTGCTTTACCTGCAGAAGTTCATCCGGCTCGGCATCTTCATCCCCTACGCCGTGCCGAGCGTCATCGCCGCACTCATGTGGGGGTACCTGTACGGCCCCGACTTCGGCCCGGCCGCGCAGATCGCTGAGACGCTGGGGATCACCGCGCCGCCCTTCTTGTCCCAGGGCTGGATGCTCGGCTCGATCATGAACATCGTCACGTGGGAGTTCGTCGGCTACAACATGATCATCCTGTACGCCGCGCTGCGGTCCATCCCCAGCGACCTGTTCGATGCGGCCGCGGTGGACGGCGCCGGCACGGTGCGCACCGCCTGGAGCATCAAGATCCCCGCGATCCGCCCCGCGATCCTCCTCACGGCGATCTTCTCGGTGATCGGCTCGTTCCAGCTCTTCAACGAGCCCAACCTGCTCCGCACGATCGCGCCCAACGTGATCGGCATCGACTACACGCCCAACATGTACGCGTACAACCTCGCGTTCATCAACCGCGACAGCAACTACGCGGCCGCCATCGCCTTCATCCTCGGCATCGTGATCATGGCCGTGTCGTACTCGGTACAGCTGTCCGCCCAGCGCAAGGAGCGTGCAGCACGATGACGACCTCCGCCACCGCCGGTCCCACCATGACCGGCGAGCACCCGAGCCCCACCCCTCCGCAAGGCCGACCCCGCAAAGGCCGCAAGCACTCCTCCGACAAGCCGCGCCGCAGCAAGGTGCTCACCGTCATGATGTTCGCCGTCCTGCTGTACTTCCTGGTCCCGCTGTGGTGGCTCATGGTCGCGTCGACCAAGTCCAACGCGGACCTGTTCTCGACGTTCGGCCTGTGGTTCTCGGGCACCAACTCGCTGTGGGTCAACATCCAGGCGGTGTTCACCGCGGACGGCGGCGTCTACCTGCTGTGGCTACGGAACTCGCTCGTCTACTCCGTGGTCAGCGCCGTGGGTGCGGCATTCCTGGCGACCATGGCCGGCTACGCGTTCGCGAAGTACCGGTTCCCCGGCGGCAACGCGATCTTCAGCGGGGTCCTGGGCGCGATCATGATCCCGATGACGGCGCTCACCATCCCGACCTATCTGCTGTTCGCCAACGCCGGTCTGACCAACACGCCCTGGGCGGTCATCCTGCCGTCGCTGGTCAGCCCGTTCGGCGTCTACCTCATGCGCGTCTACGCAGCCGACGCCGTCGACGACACCCTGATCGAAGCGGCACGCGTGGACGGCGCCAGCGAACTGCGGATCTTCTTCCGCGTCGCTCTGAGACTGCTCGTCCCTGGGATGGTCACCGTGCTGCTGTTCGCCCTGGTCACGACCTGGAACAACTACTTCCTGCCACTGATCATGCTCAACAGCCCAAACCTGTACCCGCTCACGGTCGGCTTGGCCCAGTGGCAGGCCACCGCCGCCGGCGGCTCGGGGTCGCGGGCCCTGTTCTCGAGCATCATCACCGGCTCGTTCCTCTCGATCATCCCGCTCGTCGTCGCGTTCCTGTTCTTGCAGCGGTACTGGCAGTCCGGCCTCGCTAGCGGCGCGGTCAAGGGCTGAGCCCGGACAAGGTGGAGAAAATACACATGGCTATCAAGCACGACACGGTGCGCTTCGGCGCGGCCTACTACTACGAGTACGCCGGCCCCGGACGGGACCCCAAACCGGAGACCCTGGAGCGCGACCTCGACCTCATGCACACCGCCGGGTTCTCGGTGATTCGCGTCGGGGAGTCGGTGTGGTCCACCTGGGAACCCGACGAAGGCAGATTCGACCTCGACTGGCTCGAGCCCGTCCTGGACGGCGCGCTCGCCCGCGGCATCGACGTCGTGATCGGAACCCCGACCTACGCGTTGCCCATGTGGCTCGTACGGCGCTACCCCGAGATCGCCGGTGAGCTCCGCACCGGGCAGCCGATGGGCTGGGGCGCGCGGCAGGAGGCCGACTTCACCCACCCCGCCTTCCGCTTCCACGCCGAACGCATCCTCACTCAGATCGTTGCGCGATACGCCGACCACCCGGCCGTGGTCGGGTTCCAGGTGGACAACGAGCCCGGCTTGCACCTGCTGCACAACCGGGGCGTGTTCGAGCGGTTCGTCGACCACCTGCGCCACACCTATGGCGACGTCGAGACCCTCAACCGCGAGTGGGGCCTTGTCTACTGGTCGCACCGGCTGTCCACCTGGGCGGACCTGTGGACCCCGGACGGCAACACCCAACCGCAGTACGACCTCGCCTGGCGGCGGTTCCAAGCGTCCCTGACCACCGAGATGATCGACTGGCAGGCCCGCGCGGTGCGCAAGCTCGCACGGCCCGACCAATTCGTCACCACCTGCATCTCCTATGAGCGGCCGGCGCTCGAGGACGCGGACCTCGCCGCAGTCCTCGACGTCACCAGCGGCAACCCCTACTACGTCATGCAGGACGCGCTCGCCCACCCGAGCATCTCGTCCGAACCGCAGAACTGGACCGCGAACGGTACGTGGGCCCTGTTCCAGGGTGGCGACGCGATGTTCTCCAGCCGCGGCGAGCCCTTCCTGGTCACCGAGACCGACGCCCAATCCATCGGCGGTCCGAGCACGAACTACCCCGCCTATCCAGGCCAATGGCGCCAGGCCGCGTGGGCGCTCGTGAGCCGCGGTGCCCGAATGATCGAGTACTGGCACTGGCACACGCTGCACTACGGCGCCGAAACCTATTGGGGCGGCGTGCTGCCGCACAGCGGGATGCCCGGCCGCGCCTACCGCGAGATCGCACACCTCGGCGCGGAGTTCGCGCGCATCGGGGGTGCGATCGCCGACGCAACGCCCGACGCCGACATCGCCATCCTGGTGTCCACCCAATCGCGCTTCGCGCTCGCGGCCCAGCCGCCCCTGCAGCAGGCTGACGGTACCGGTGACCCGAACAGCTACCCCCGGATCGTCGGTGCCTTCTACCGGGGCGCCTTCGACGCTGGGCTCCAGGTGCGCGTGGTGCGCCCGCGGTACCTCTTCGACGAGGCGCCCGCCGCCATCGTCGAGAGGCATCCGGTGCTCGTGGCAGCCGGGTACTACTCGGCGTCGGACGCCGACCTCGACTGGCTCTTGCGGTACGCGGCCGCTGGCGGACACCTTGTCGTCGGCCCTCGAACCGGGTACGCCGACCGCGAGGCTCGCGCGCGCGACGAGGTTCAGCCGGCGCGGCTCGCTACTGCGGCGGGCGCCTGGTACGACGAGTTCGACAACCTCGCCGAGCCCGTCCCGGTGGTCGGCACGCTGACCGGCGAGGCGACCGCCTGGGCCGAGTGCCTCGTCACGGACGGCGCCGAGGTGCTCGCGCGCTACGTGCACCCCCACCTCGGTGCCTGGTCGGCGATCACCACCAGAGTGCACGGCGCCGGCCGGATCACCGTCGTCGGCACGGTCCCGGGTCTCACCCTCGCCCGCTCGCTCGCCGCGTGGCTGGTGCCGACACCCCTCGCAGCCTGGGCGAACCTGCCCGCGAGCGTCACCGCGCACACCTCCACCCGACCGGACGGCACCCGAATCCACGTCGTGCACAACTGGTCCTGGGAGGCCGCCACCGTGACAGCCCCGACCGAACTCGAGATCCTCGTCCCCGCCCGCGGTGGTGCCCCCGCCGACCCGCCGCCGGCGGACGCCCCCGGCGGCGCGCTTGCCGCCGGCGACACCGTCACCCTCGGGTCTTGGGACGTCTTCGTGGCCGTGACCCGATGACGCGCCGGGCGGGCCCATGGCCCACGGACGGCATCGCGTTCGGTGCCGACTACAACCCCGAGCAGTGGCCCGAGGAGGTGTGGGCCGAGGACATCGAACTCATGGGCCAGGCCGGCGTGAACCTGGTCAGCGTCGGCATCTTCTCGTGGGGCCAACTCGAGCCTGAGGAAGGACGGTACGAGTTCGGCTGGCTGGACCGCATCCTGGACCTGCTGCACGAGGCCGGGATCGGCGTCGACCTCGCGACCCCGAGCGCCGCACCCCCGGTGTGGCTGCACTTGGCCCACCCCGAGATGCTGCCGGTCGACGCCGACGGCCTGCGCTACACCCACGGCAGTCGCGAGTCGTGGTGCGTGAGCTCGCCGGTCATCCGCGCGCACGCCACCCGCATCGCGCGGGTCCTCGCGGAACGCTACGGCCACCACCCGGCGGTCCGCATGTGGCACATCTCGAACGAACTGGGCTGCCACAACGGACGCTGCTACTGCGACGTGTCCGCCGCGGCCTTCCGTGACTGGCTGGGCACCAAGTATGCGGACGTCGACGCCCTCAACCTCGCCTGGGGCACCGCGTTCTGGGGTCAGCGGTACGCGTCGTTCGAGCAGGTCCTGCCGCCTCGCCGCACGACGGCGATCCCCAACCCGGGCCAGCGGCTCGACTTCGAGCGGTTCTCCTCAGACGCCTTCGTCGCGCACCTGGAGGCCGAGGCGGCCGTGCTCCGTGAGGTGACGCCCCACCTGCCCGTGACCACCAACTACATGGTCATGGGCAGCTTCGACCAGATCGACTACACGGCCACCACACCCCTGCTCGACATCGTGTCCAACGACCACTACTTGGCGGCCGAGGATCCGCGCGGCTGGGCTGAGCTGGCGTTCAGTGCGGACCGCGTCCGCGGGCTCGTCGGGGGTGATCCGTGGGTGCTGATGGAGCACTCAACCAGTGCGGTGAACTGGCAGCCGCGCAACTTGGCCAAGGAGCCGGGCCAGATGCTGCGCAACTCCCTGCAGCACGTGGCTCGGGGAGCGGACGGGGTGTTGTTCTTCCAGTGGCGCCAGTCCCGGGCGGGCGCCGAGAAGTTCCACTCCGGGATGGTGCCGCACGCCGGCGCCGACTCGGCCCTGTTCCGCGAGGTGATCCAACTCGGCGCCACGCTCGGCCGGCTGGCCGAGGTGCAGGGCAGCGTCGTCGAGAAGGCGCACGTCGCGTTGCTGTGGGACACGCAGGCGTGGTGGGCGGCCGAGCTCGAGGCGCACCCGACCGTCGACCTGCACTACCTCGACCTGGCCCGACGCCTGCACGGCGCACTGGTCGACTCAGGGGTCGCCGTCGACGTGCTGCCGGCTTCGACCGACCTTGACGGCTACGACGTCGTCCTGGTCCCGACGCTTTACCTGGCGCCGCCGGACCTGTCCGACCGGCTCACGGCGGTGGTAGAGCGCGGCGGGCAGGTGCTCGTGTCATATTTCTCGGGCATCGTCGACGAGACCGACCGTGTGCTGCTGGGCGGCTACCCCGGAGCGTTCCGGGACCTGCTCGGCGTGCGGGGAGAGGAGTTCGCGCCGCTGCGTGAGAACGCCACGGTCCGGCTCAGTGACGGTTCCACGGGTGAGGTGTGGACCGAGCGGCTCACCACCGACGGCGCTGAGGTGCTGGCCACCTATGAGGATGGTCCGTCGGTTGGAGGCCCGGCGCTCACCCGGCGCACCGTGGAAGGCGGTGGAGCGGCCTGGTACCTGTCGACGCGGCTCGACCGGCCCTCCATCGCGGCGTTCGTCGCGCGCATGGTCGACGCTGCCGGGGTGACACCCGTCGTGGAGGGGACCTGCGGGCTTGAGGTCGTGCGGCGTACCGGCGAGAAGGGCAGCTGGCTGTTCGCGATCAACCATTCGGACGCCGAAGTCCCGTTCCACGCTGCCGGGTTCGACCTCGTTGGCGGGTCCCCACACCTGAACGGAGAGCCCGTACCAGCTCGCGGCGTCGTCGTTCTGCGAGAGGGAACCTGACCTGCACACGGCACAGGGGTGTGTCCTGGTGGTGGCACTGCCCGGCCAACGATTATGTCTTCGTGCCACCTATGCGTCGATGGCGCGCGGCCGTCTTTGCCGCCGGCCCGACTCTGGCGGCGGTCGGGTGACGGGTCGGCTTGGTCAAGCTGGAGGGCGAATCGCGTGAGCGAACCCCCGCTGCTTTGGCTTGGGCACGCGCCCGTCGGGGTGACGGCGGTATTGAGTCCCGCTCAGCGTCACGGGGTTGGCGCGAACGATGGATCCGGCTGGCGTCATGCACGATTGAGTCCTCATAGTCCTGCACGAGGAGCACCAGAGCCGCGCGTTGGGTAGGGCGACGGGGCGCTGGCTTACCCCCTCCCTTTCGTACTTTGGCGGGCGAGGACTACCACGCTCGCTTTCGCAACTGTTGAGCGGGGGAGTGCACCCTTCCCCTGTTGGTGAGCACGATCTAGCCTCGCCCGTTGGCCCGAACACGAGGGAACCGCGGGGAGATCGCTGCCCGCCACGCCAACGTGGTCGTGATCGTCGCTTACCACCAATTGAGCCGCGCAGGTCGCGCAAATTGAGCAGGCTTTTTTTGCAGGACCTCAAAGATGCCCATGCCCCGCCGGCGGACGAGTCCTACGTGCGAGCCCTGGTCCACCGCCGCTACCTCGACGTAGAGCCCTGGCCGTTCCAGGCGCTCCTGCCCGAGAACCACATCTGAACTAGCACAGCAGCCCCTGGGGCGCGGCAAATCTGGGCCCGCGTCGCGGTGCGGGTTGACGACAGCTCTGCGCCGTTGCGTGGGTGATTGAACCTACCTACGCGGCCCCCTCGATTCCGCCGATCTTGAGCACCGACGCAATGGTCCGCAGCACGCCGTTGTCTGTGTTGTGTGGTGCGACGTATCGCGCGCGGGCCCGTAGCGCCGGGTGTGCGTTGCCCATCGCGAACGAGAACTCGGCGGCATCCATCATCTCGAGGTCGTTGAGGAAGTCGCCGAACACCATGGTCTGCGCCGCGGTGATGCCGAGCTCGCGTTGGAGAGCACGGATGCCGCAGCCCTTGTTGGCCGTGCGGTTCATGACGTCGACCCAATGCTTGCCGGAGACGACGACCTGGAGCTCGTCGCGGAAGGGCTCCAACGCTGGCGCTGTGGTGTGTTCCGCGGAGCCGAAGTCGAAGAGCGCAACCTTGACGATGTCGTCGTCGGGCGTGTCGAGCAGGTCGTCGACCACCTGCAGGCGGGTGAAGTACTTCTTGACCTCGGCGAGGAACTGCGCGTCGCCCCGCTCGACGTACGCCGACCGCTTGCCGCACAGCACCGCGCCCAGATCGACCCCGGTCGCTTCGATCGAGCGGGCGGCGACGACCAGGCGGCCGACGGCGTCGTCGGCCAGGCAGTCTGCGGACACCTCGCGTCCCTGGCGCACGACGTACGCTCCGTTCTCGGCGACGAAGACCATCTCCTCGGCGACCCCCAACCTCCCGAACCGCTCCAAGAGGTTGTAGTACTGCCGTCCGCTCGCCGGGCAGAACACGATCCCGCGCCGCCGCAGCTCGCCCAGCACCGGCAGGAAGTCCGCGGGCAGGTTGCCGTCGTCGTCGAGCAGGGTGCCGTCCATGTCGGCCGCGATCAGCCGGATGTGGGGGCGCACGGTGAACACCGGCGGATCGAGGGGGTAGCGCAGGGCTGTGGGCATGTGGCTGACTTCCTTTCTGCGGCGGCCGGGTGGGATCTCGCCGACCTCGGGCGTGACGCGGGAATGCCGGCCCGGGGGAGTCCCGGGCCGGCGTATCTCGGAGCTGATCGAGCGAGACCGTCGATCGAGCACGGCAGCGTAGATCCTTGGGAGCGTGTTCCTCAGGCGACGAGAGTCCCTCGGGCGACCAAACTCACTCGACGAGCTCGGCCAGGGTCGCCAGCGCGCCCTTCTCGTGCAGCGACCGCAGGGCGCGCGCGTACGCGGCGCGGAACCGTTCGTCATCCACCACGTTGCCGAACAGCTCGCGCTGGGAGATGAAGGCGTCGATGTCGGTGGTGTTCCGGGCCGCGACCGCCTGGAGGCTGTCCGCGAGCCGGTCGCAGATCTCGATCGGCGCACCCTGCTCGTCGGTGCCCTCGGCGTACCGCGCCCAGCTGGCCACGATCGCGGCAGAAAGGTCGATGCTTCCCCCGCTGGCGAGGTTGTCCCGAACCACTGGCATGAGCCACTTCGGGATGCGATCGGAGCTCTCGTTGCACAGGCGGGCGACCGTGTCCGCGACGTACTCGTTGCTGAACCGGTCGATCAGCTGGTGCTTGTACGCGTCGAGGTCGACCCCGGGCAGCGCGGCGAGCGTCGGGGTGGCCTCCTCGTCCATGTACTTGAGCAGGAACTGCGCGAACAGCGGGTTCCGGGCGACGTCGTGCACGGCGCGATACCCGGCGAGGTGGCCGAAGTAGCACAGGCCCTGGTGGCTGGCGTTGAGCAGGCGCAGCTTCATCAGCTCATACGGCGCGACGTCCTTGACGACCTGCACCCCCGCGTCCTGGTACGGCGGGCGGCCGTCCGCGAACGAGTCCTCGAGGACCCACTGGCAGAAGTCCTCGCACACCACCGGCCAGGCGTCCTCGATGCCGTACGTCGCCGTGACGTCGGCGCGGTCGGCGTCGGTGGTCGACGGCGTGATCCGGTCGACCATCGAGTTCGGGAATGGCACCCGCGCCGTCACCCACTCGCCGAACTCCGGGTCCAGTGCCCGGGCGTACGCCGTGAACATGGCCTGGGCCACGTGCCCGTTGCCCTGGATGTTGTCGCAGCTCATGACGGTGAACGGGGTGATCCCGCGCTCCCGGCGCAGCCGCAGCCCGGCGCACACGAGTCCGAAGACCGTGCTGGGCCTCGTCGGATCGGCCAGGTCCGCCTGCACCGCGGGGTTGTCGAGGTCGAACTCCCCGGTGACGTGATGGAAGTTGTACGCGCCCTCGGTGATCGTGAGCGAGACGATCCGGATCGCGGGATCGGCGAGCCGTTCGACGGCCGCCATCGGGTCGTCCGGGGCGAAGACGTAGTCGATGATCGAGCCGATCACGCGGACGTCGCGGGTCCCGTCGGGGTTCTTCGCGACGAGCGTGTACAGCCCGTCCGACGCCTTCATCACGTCGCGCATGTGGGCGTCGGACGGCATGACCCCCATGCCGCAGATGGCCCAGTCGGTGGCCTTGCCGTCGTTCATCAGCGCGTCGAGGTACTTGGCCTGGTGTCCGCGGTGGAATCCGCCGACGCCGAAGTGGATGATGCCGGCCGTCAGCGTCGAGCGGTCGTAGGTCGGGGTGGCGACGGGTGCGAGGACCTGCCCCAGGTGGGCGTTGTCGAGCAACATGGTGACTCCTTGTGGTCGTGCGGCTGGCTAGCGGGCAGTGGGGCTCAATGCGGCGAGCTCGTCCGTGGAGCGGGGGTCGGCTTCATGGCCGACGGCGGTTGCCTGGTCGGGCGCGGCGCCGACACCGTGGAACCCGGGCTGGGTTCCGCGCAGGACGGCGGCCATCACGGCGGCCACGAGGTACAGGAGCGCGAACAGGATCACGAGGCCGCGGGCACCGAGCGAGTCGTAGAGCAGCGCGACGAGCAGCGGGCCGGCGAAGACGGCGGCGCCGATCCCGAGGTTGTACGAGCTCATGGCGGCGCCCGGGCTCTTCGGGGCGAGCGAGACCGCGATCGCCGACAGCGGGACGAAGCCCGCGAGGCCGATGCCGAAGACCGCCCCGACGAGCAGGGTGAGGCCGTAGGCGAACGGCCAACCGTGGCTGATCGCGTAGTCGGGCACGACGTACAGCCCGAGCATCGACACCGAGCAGAGCACCGCGCCGAACCACACGACCGTCCGGCTCCAGCCGAGCCGGTCGCCGAGCCAGCCGAAGAACAGGTTGAACGGGATGTTCACGGCGTAGATGACGGTCGTGAGGATGAGGAACCGGCCGATGGACCAGCCGAAGCGCTCGACGAACAGCGCCGGAAAGAAGATCGCCATGCCGTAGGTCGGGATCGAGTTGATCATCCGGGTGAGCATCACCAGCAGCACGCGCGGCTTGGTGACGAGCAGCCGGAGCCCGAAGGTGAGGACCTCGAACACCTGGTCGGAGTGCGCGACCAGGGGTGCCCGACCGGTCTTCTCCTTGACGCCGACCAGGGCCACGACGGCGCCGGCCAGCACGAGCGCCAGCGACACCCACAGGGTCTGGTACATCGACAGGTGGAACACGTCGAGCGTCGTGGTGGCGACGAGCGCGCCGAGGGTCGGCAGCCCCGACGTGAACGCGACGTAGAACCAGCCGATCGCGCTGGCCATGCGCCGGGCGTCGGCGGTCGCGGTGATCCACACGAGGAACCCGTACGCGAAGAACGGGTAGCCGAAGCCGCGGAGCCCGTAGGTGACGAAGATGAGCCAGACGCTGCTCTGGGTGAGGGCGACGACGAGGAAGGCCAGGCCGAAGAACAGCCAGATCCCGGCGCCGATCATCATGACGCGGCGCGGACCCCACAGGTCGGAGAGCGCGGCGGAGAAGAACGCGGCGATCGCGACGGCGACGCCGTAGACCGTCACCAGCGTCCCGACCATGGGGATCGAGAAGCCGTGGTCGGCGTGCAGGAACGGCGACAGGATGTTCGTCTCGACGCCGTCGCCGATCATGAACAGGGCCAGGCCGACGAACCCCCAGATGAGGGGGCGGGGCAGTCCGAGCCGATCGAGGATGCCCTCGGCCGCAAACCGCTGCGTTCCGGGGGCCTGCTGATGCACTGCTTGTGAAGCCATGTCGCGTCCTTGCGATGGTCCGTCAGTTCTCGGGCTTCACAAAAGTATCACCGATTTAACACTCTTAACACCAACGTCACGACTTGGCTCACACTTCTCACATGCGATAGCATCCTGCTTGTGAAGTCTGAGACGGTCGATGATGACAACAACGTGAACGCCTCACGTGACGGACTGACGCCCGAGAACCGGCGCGTCGGGATCCTGAGCTACGTCGAGGAGCAGTCCACGGCGAGGGTCGAAGACCTCGCCCAGCGGTTCTCGGTGAGCGCGATGACTGTGCACCGTGACCTGGACGTGCTCACCGGCGAGGGCCTGCTCGAGCGCATCCGCGGTGGGGCCCGCGCCATCCCGCGGCACTTCTCGGAGCGGGACGTCCAGCTGCGGCGCGCTACCCGCTCCCCGCAGAAGGAGGCGCTGGCCAAGGCGGCGTCGGGCCTGGTGCACGAGGGCGACATCGTCGCGCTCGACGACTCCACGACGGTCGCGGCGATGGCACCGCACCTCGCCGGTCGACGGCCCTCCGCCCTCATCACCCACTCGTTGGGGCTGATGCGCCGCATGACGCAGGACCACCCGGACATCACCCTCGTCGGCCTGGGCGGGCAGTACTACCCGGAGACCGACTCTTTCCTCGGCACGGTGGTCGTCGACCAGATCAAGCGCGTCGCCGCCGACATCGTCTTCGTGTCCACGACCTCGCTGAAGAACGACGCGCTCTACCACCCCGACGCCGAGGCGGCCCTGACCAAACGGGCCATGGTCGCGATGGCCGACAGGAAGGTCCTGCTCGTCGACTCCACCAAGTTCGAGGTGAAGAACGGCCTCTACTTCGTGGTCGACCTGACGGCCTTCGACGACGTCTTCGTCGACGCAGACCTGCCCGCGGAGCACCGGGCCCCTCTCGAGCGGTTCGACCTCACGGTCCACTACGTCTGACCCATCCCGCATCACCCACCAGGAGCCACCGATGTCCCCTCAGTTCGTGCTTGGAATCGACTCGTCCACCCAGTCCTGCAAGTCGGTGCTGGTTGACGCCGAGACCGGAAAGATCCACGATCTGCGGCGCGCGCCGCACCCCGACGGCACCCAGGTGGCGCCGATGGCCTGGCGCGCCGCGCTCACCGACTCGTGCGACGACCTGATGTCCCAGGTCGCGGCCGTCTCCGTGGCGGGTCAGCAGCACGGCATGGTCGCGCTCGACGCCGACGGCGAGGTCGTGCGGCCCGCGATGCTGTGGAACGACACGTCGTCGGCGTCCCAGGCCCGCGATCTCATCGACGAGCTGGGCGGCCCGCAGCGCTGCGCCGACTCCATCGGCTCGGTCATGGTCGCGTCGCTGACGGCGTCCAAGCTTCGCTGGTTGCGGGACAACGAGCCGAAGAACGCCGCGCGCACCACGCACGTCCTGCTGCCGCACGACTACCTGACCTGGCACCTCGGTGGGTGCAAGGAGATGACGACCGATCACGGTGACGCGTCCGGTACCGGCTACTACTCCACGTCCGACCGGGCCTTCCTGCCCGGCTTGGCCGGTCGCGCCCTCGGCCACGCGGTGGGCCTGCCCCGGATCGCCGGCCCGAGCGAGATCGTCGGCGAGACCGTGCACGGCGCCCCGATCGCCCCCGGCACCGGGGACAACATGGCGGCGGCGCTGGGGCTCGGCCTGCGGCCCGGTGACGTCTGCCTCTCGATCGGCACCTCGGGGGTCGCCTCGGCGGTCGCCGAGCACAGCGTGCATGACGGCACCGGCATGGTCACCGGCTTCGCTGACGCCACCGGCCGCTACCTCCCGCTGGCCTGCACCCTCAACGGCGCCCGCGTCCTCGAGCTCGGCGCGCGGTTGCTCGGCGTCGGCCACGAGGAGTTCAGTCGCCTGGCGCTGACGGCCAAGCCCGGCTCCAACGGCGTGTCCGTCCTGCCGTACCTGGACGGTGAGCGGACCCCGAACCGGCCCGACGCCAACGGCGTGCTCCGCGGCCTCACGTCGACGACGAGCCGGGAAGACCTCGCACGCGGCCTCGTGGAGGGCCTGCTCTGCTCGATGCGCGACGCAGTCTTGGCGCTCGAGGCCGCAACGGGCGTCACCACACAGCGCATCCTGCTGATCGGCGGCGGCGCCCAGTCGGAGGCGGTGCGGCGGATCGCCCCGCAGGTGTTCGGCGTCGGTGTCGACGTGCCCGATGCCGGCGAGTACGTCGCACTGGGCGCCGCCCGCCAGGCTGTGTGGGCGCTGAGCGGCGACGCCACCCCGCCCGACTGGAAGGGCGCCGCGTTCACCACTTTCGAGGCCGCTCCACAGCCGCAGATCTACGACGGCTACGCCGAGCTGCGCGACCAGACGCAGGGCTGGACCTGACGCCCGGGGTGGGCGCCGCAAGCTCACAGACCCGGCCGAGCCCGAGACGACCAGGTCGGCGCGGTTTCTTGTCGCCTCAATGAGCACGGCGTTCTTGCCGTCGACGGACTCCGCCCACTGCCGTGCAACTGCGGGGCTGCGTCCGTGCCGCTGGTGGCGGTCGACGAGCCTGGTCATGCGCTCGTCGCCCGACGTCTCGCAGAACCACGCCTCGGAGGGGGTTGCGCGCCGTGGCGTCGCCTGTCGGAGGGAACATGTCGCCCCTACGCCGCTCGTGCGCCGGTGATGAGCGCGACGAGTTCGTCGCCCGTGGTCTCGGACGCGCGCCGCCCAGCGACGGCGACGCCCGCTCGCATCACCCAGATGTGGTCGGCCAGACGCATGACCTGGTCGAAGTTATGGCTGATGAGGAGCACGACGATGCCCGAGTCGCGCAGGGTGTGGATGGCCGACTCAGCACTTGGCACCAACTGCCTGTCGGAAGGTGGTGTCATGCCGAAATGCCGCTAATCGCTCGGCTGCCTTCATCCGGCCGGGCTCACGAGTGGCGTCGACAGCAGTGGGGGCACGGCCTTGCTCGGGATCCGGCGGTCTAGTAGGTCATGCCCATGACCTGGCAGACGACGTTGAGGGTGTCGTTGGCGCTTCCCAGAAGGACGAGCGACTCGCTCAGCGGGAACCCCCTGGCCCCTCAGCCTCTGAGTGTCGGCCACGTCGAACAGAGCTAATTGCCACCTATGCGTCGATGGCGCGCGGCCGTCTTTGCCGCCGGCCTGACTCTGGCGGCGGTCGGGTGACGGGTCGGCTTGGTCGAGCTTGAGGGCGAATCGCGTGAGCGAACCCCCGCTGCTTTGGCTTGGGCACGCGCCCGTCGGGGTGACGGCGGTATCGAGCCCCGCTCAGCGTCACGGGGTTGGCGCGGACGATGGATCAGGCGGGCGTCATGCAGGATTGAGTCCTCACAGTCCTGCACGAGGGGCACCAGAACCCGCGCTTGCCAGGGCTGACGGGGCGTCGGCTTACCCCCTCCCTTTCGTACTTTGGCGGGGGAGGGCTACACCTCTCGATTTCGCCAAGGTTGAGGCGGGGAGTGCACGCTTCCCCTGTTGGTTCTTGGCTCACGGTTCTATCGGCCGGGGTCGCGACGGCAGCAGGCGCTGCCCATTTGGTGTCAGTCCCAGATGGCGATGCTCTTGCGCGTGGGAGTCCCCATGTTGGTCGCGAAGAGTTCCGGAGATCGTTCGCGGACGCGTTCGATGTCTTCGAAGACCTCGCGTAAGTGCTTGCGCATGAGCGGCTGCGCCTCTGTTGCGCCGCCGCGCAGCAGCGCGTCTAGAACGTGGGTGTGCTGCTCGACGAAAATCTGGACGGTGCCTACCTCGTTGAGCCCGAGGCGTCGGGCTCGGTCGAGGTGCCCCTTCGCTGCCACAACAGACGGCCATGTGCCCTCGTGTCCCGCCAGGCGCATGAGGCCCTGATGAAAGAGCTCGTCAAGTATGAAGAACTGCTCGAAGTCGCTTTCGACGAGTCGCTGCAGCGCCAGGTTCTCGCGAAGTAGTCGGGTCACCTCGGCGTCCGGCTCGAGCGGCACGTCGGTCAGCGACGCGAGCTCGACTGCCTCTCGAAGGAACTGCGCGTCGGCCACACGTTGGGGGTCCACTCGTGAGACGAACGTTCCGACCCTCGGGAAGATCTGCACGAGCCCCTCCTGCGACAGGAGCATGAGCGCGTCGCGGACTGGTGTCCGGGAGATTCCAAGCTCGGAGGCAAGCTCGTTCTCCGACAAGACGGCACCTGGTGCGAGCTCGAGAGTGATCACGCGACGACGCAACTCGGTGAAGACTGCGTGGCCGGTTGAGCGTGGCACTGCGGCGTGGGGAGTCCCGCTGCGCGAGTCCTTCGATTTGACTGTCTTGGTCGCGGTCAACGCTCGTTCCTCACATCGATTCATGCGGCAGTGGGATACGTCGAGAGAGAGTCAGCGCTACCCAGGCTGGACGCCCTTGCATACAACCCAAGTATCCCACGACGTGTCGACCGCACCAATCGTGTAGTTCGCCCTGATGCGTCTCTTGCTGGATGGTTGGGGCGCATCCCGTCCCGATGGTCTTCCGGGTGAGTCGAGGCTCGGCAGGAGTTGACTTCACTTGCATAACAGGCTTGTATACAAGACATGCACGGCAGTGGTCTGGCCGTTGGTCGGGCCGCGCTGGTCGTCCACGCGTTTCAAAGGAGCAAGCGTGAGCGCCGGCGCTCGGCCGTCTTCTCGTCGCACTTGGCGAACAACGCAGTCATGCGCAAACAGCTGCTCGACAGACGCTCCTGTGAGTGAACGAAGCTCGAACGAATCATCAGGCAAAGGAGCACACGATGGTGCAGGAAAAGCCGCCAGTCACGATCCGGGCTGACGTTGAACGAACCTCCGGGGACCTCAAGAAGGCAGCCATCTCCGGATGGGCGGGCACTGCCATGGAGTTCATGGATTTCCAGCTGTACTCGCTCGCCGCAGCGATCGTCTTCAACCAGATCTTCTTCCCTGAGGTCTCCCCGGCAGTCGGACTGATCGCCGCGATGGGGACCTACGGCGTCGGCTACGTCGCCAGGCTCGCAGGCGCCATCTACTTCGGGCGAATGGGCGACCGCATCGGCCGCAAGAGGGTCCTGTTCATCACGATCGCTCTGATGGGTGCCTCCACGACGCTCATCGGTGCGCTCCCGACCTACGGTCAGGTCGGGCTCCTCGCGCCGATCTTGCTCGTCGTGCTCCGGCTCATCCAGGGATTCGGCGCGGGTGCCGAGATCGCGGGCGCGACGGTGATGCTCGCCGAGTACGCGCCGCCGCGGAAGCGGGGCGTGATCGGGTCGCTCGTCAGCCTCGGAACTAACACGGGGACCCTCGCCGCCACGGGCATGTGGGCGATCCTGCTGGGGGTGCTTTCCGACGAGCAGCTGCTGGCCTGGGGCTGGCGCATCCCGTTCCTGTTCAGCTTCCTGCTCATGATCTTCGCGATCTGGATCCGGACCCACCTCAAGGAGAGCCCGGTCTTCGAGAGCCGTGCCGACGTCACCGACGAGGGAGTCGCGCTGACCCGCGACGAGCTCAAAGCTGCCGCCGCAGAGGCGGAGGAAGCAGGTGTGCTCGAGGCGGCACTGCATCAGCGCAAGGGCAAGGCGTTCTTTATCGCCCTCGGATTGCGGTTCGGACAGGCTGGCAACTCCGGCCTGATCCAGACCTTCCTCATCGGATACATCGCCACGACGATGCTCCTCGACCGCTCCATCGCGACAAACGCGATCCTGTACAGCTCCATGATCGGCTTCGCCACCGTGCCGATCGTGGGTCTCCTCGGCGACAAGTACGGGCGCCGCCCGGTCTACATGGTCCTGACGTTGATCTCAGCGATCCTCGCCTTCCCGCTCATGAACCTCATCCAGCAGGGCCACCCTGTCGCACTGACCATCTCGATGATCTTGCTGCACAACATCGCGGTGCTGGGCCTGTTCTCGCTCGAGAGCGTCACGATGGCTGAGCTGTTCGGAGCGAGGACCCGGTTCACCCAGCTGGCCCTCGCCAAGGAGATCGGTGGCATCCTCGCCACCGCAATCGGCCCGCTGCTCGCCGCCACACTCACCGCCGTCACGGGTTCCTGGTGGCCCATCGCCGCGATGCTCGTCGGCTACAGCCTCATCACCCTCGTCTCGGCCGTCCTCTCACCCGAGGTGCGCGGACGGGACCTGGTCCGACTGGAGGACGCAGTATGAAGGCCGTCGTGGTCCACGGCGCCGGAGACCTCCGGGTCGACGACGTGCCCGATCCGATCCCCGCGCTCGGGGAGGTTCTGGTCGAAATGGAGTGGGGCGGTATCTGCGGATCGGATCTGGCCTACTGGCACCACGGCCGTTCCGGAACAGCTGTCCTCAAGCACCCGATGGTTCTCGGGCATGAGGTCGCCGGCCGCATCGTCGGCCTCGCGTCGGACGTGTCGCACCTAGAGCTGGGACAGCCGGTCACCTTCCAGCCGGCACAACTCGTCGGCGACGGACTCCTGCCTGCCCGGCTCGCTGGACGCACCAACCTCTACCCGAAGGTGCGCTACTTCGGCTCCGCAGGGTTCGACCCCCACACCGACGGCGGCTTCTGCCAACTTAAGGCCGTGCGGGCCGACCAGATCAGGCCGCTGCCGGTGGGCGTCACGACCAAGCAGGGCGCCGTCGCGGAGCCCCTAGCCGTCGCAATCCACGCCATACAGCGGGTCAACGTCGCCGGACGCACGGTGCTCGTCAACGGCTGCGGCCCGATCGGAGCTCTCATCGTGGCGGCAGCCAAGTTCGCCGGCGCCGCGACGGTCGTGGCTGCGGACGTCTCGGCATCGTCCCTCGAAGTCGCCCGGGCAATGGGCGCAGACCACATCGTCGACGTATCCAGCGGGCAACTTCCGTCCGACGTCGAGCTGGTCTTCGAGGCCTCCGGCGTCCCCGCGGCCATCGGCGCAGTGCTCCATGCCACCGCGAAGGGCGGCACTCTCGTCCAGGTCGGGAACCTTCCCGGCCCCGAGATGACCGCCGCCCTCGGCGATCTGGTCAGTCGCGAGATCACCTGGATCGGCTCCTACCGGTTCTCCGAGGAGATCGACGACTCCATCGCCGCCCTCGCCGCGGGCCTGGACGTCGACCCGCTCATGACCCACACCTTCGGGATCGAGGACGCAGCCGAAGCCATGCGCGTGGCAGCGGACCGCAGCACCGGCAGCAGCAAAGTGATGCTCCGTCTGAGCTAACCAAGGAGGTGCTCGGACGGCGCACAGCCGTCCGAGCACCCCACGGAGCCGCTACCGAGGGAGTAACGGCCTCCAGCTCTACCGAGGCCGGGCCAGGTGGCGCGTGCTGCCCGCCGAGATCGCTCGCCTCGCCCCTCACACCAGACCACCGACCGCAACATCTAAGGAACGTGATGGCTAACACCGAGCCGAGTGCCGACCTACCCCGCCTGCGAGCAGGTATTCCACTCGCAGAAGGGGTGACCTCTCCCCGGGTGACCCCGGAGGGAATCGGGATCGTGCACCTGGGCTGGGGAGCCTTCCACCGCGGTCACCAGGCGGTCTACACCGAGGACGCCATGGCCGCGACCGGCGACCTGCGATGGGGAATCCTCGGGGACGTCGAAAGGACGCCGCAACTCGTCGACGCGGTGCGCACGCAGGGCGGGTTGTACACCGTGCTCTCGGTCGGCCTGGACGATGAGGGGACGGTCGTTGAGTCGGCGCGAGTGGTCGGATCCGTGGTCGACGTCGCCTACCCGGGCGACGAGACTCCGCGCCTGCTTCGAGCCATGACCGCGCCGACCACGCACCTGGTGACGCTGACGGTCACGGAGAAGGGATACACCCGCCGCCCTGACGGGCACCTTGACTCCGGCCAGGCCGCCCCGGACCTCAAGGCCCTCGCGGACGAAGAGGCCGCCGGCTCCGACGAAGTGTCCGCTGCATCGCCAGCTGCCACCGCAATCGGGCTGCTCGTACGCGGCCTGGCCGCGCGGCGGCGTGCAGGCGGACACCCCCTCACGGTGCTCTCCTGCGACAACATGCCCGACAACGGCAAGGTGCTCAAAGCCGTCGTCGACGAGTTCATCGACATCGCCCTCCCTGGCGCCGCCGGCGCGGCTCTGCGCACCTGGCTCGTCGGATCGGTGACCTTCCCGGGCTCGATGGTCGACCGCATCACGCCCGCCACCACCCCCGAGGTGCTCGACAGGGTGGCCACCATGATCGGAGCTCGCGACGAGGGCGCAATTCTCGCCGAGCCCTTCACCCAGTGGGTCATTGAGGACAACTTCGCCGCGCCGCGCCCGGCCTGGGAACTGGTCGGCGCGGAACTGACCGACGACGTCGTCCCCTGGGAGAACGCGAAGCTTCGCCTGCTCAACGGGACGCACTCCCTGCTGGCCTACGCCGGCCGCCTGGCCGGGCACACCACCCTCGCAGAGGCCGTGACGGACGCCGCGATCGTGGACCATGCCCGAGCATTCATGTTCGACGACGCGCTCCCGACGCTCACGGCGCCGGCCGGTGCGGACCTGCGCGCCTACGGCGAGGAGCTGCTGCGCCGATTCGCCAACCCGGCAACCGGACACACCACGCGCCAGGTCTCCACAGACGGGACCCAGAAGATCCCCTTCCGCTGGGGCGTCGCGGCGACGTGGAGCCTAGAGCGGGGCCGCGTTCCGCAGGGCGTGGCCTACGGCCTTGCCGCCTGGAGCGAGTTCGTGCGGCGCGCCGTGCGCGACGGCGTGGAACTGGGCGACCCCGCGGGCGCGGCGCAGCTGACGAGTGCGGTGCGCGCGGTCGGCCTCGACGACGTCCCCGCCGTGGCGACAGCGCTCGTAGCGCTACCCGGCGTGCTGCCAGACGGCACAGGCACGCATTCGGGACTCGTGGCGGCTGTGGTCGAGCATGCCACCGCACTCGCGTCCGCCGACCTCGGCTCCCACTGACCTGATCCGACGCCGCCTGACTGCGCTGCGCAGCACGGTGGCCTCCCGCACGAGGAGGAACGACGATGAAGATGGGCTTTCGCTGGTACGGCGAGGGGAACGACACGGTCACGCTCGACGAGATCCGGCAGATCCCCGGGGTCGAGACGATCGTCTGGAGCCTGCACCACAAGCAGGCCGGTGAGGTGTGGGAGACCGCGGAGATCGAGGCGGAGATCGCCAGGATCACCACGATCCCTGCCGAGGCCGCCGCGCGCGGCGTCACCAAGAACCTCGACGCCACGGTGGTCGAGTCGGTCAACGTGCACGAGTCGATCAAGCTGGGCAAGACCGTGCTCGGGCTCAGCCGCGACGAGGCGATCGAGAACTACATCACCACCATCGGGCGGCTCGGGCGCGCCGGCGTGAAGGTGATCTGCTACAACTTCATGCCGGTCTTCGACTGGCTGCGCACCGACCTGTGGCACCCGCTGCCCGACGGCTCGACGGCCCTGTACTTCGAGAAGGCCGTCGTGGACCAGATGACCCCGCAGAAGCTGATCGCCGACATGGAGGCCAGTGCGGGTGAGCTCACCTTGCCGGGCTGGGAGCCCGAGCGGCTCGCGAGCTTCAACGAGCTCAACGCGGCCTACGAGGGGGTGACCCACGACGACATGTACGTCAACTACAAGTACTTCCTGGACGCGATCATCCCCACGTGCGAGGAGTACGACGTCAAGATGGGTGTCCACCCCGACGACCCGCCCTTCGACCTGTTCGGCTGGCCCCGCGTGGTGTCGACCAAGAAGGACCTGGCGACCGTCCTGTCGCTCAACGACAGCACCTACAACGGGCTCACGCTGTGTCTCGGCTCGTTCTCGGCAAACCCCGACAACGACGCGGTCGACGCCGTGACGACGTTCATGGATCGCATCCACTTCTCGCACGTGCGCAACATCAAGCACTACCCGAACGGCGACTTCTCTGAGGTCGGCCACCGGGCGCAGGAGGGCGACGTCGACACCGTCGGGATCATGACCCAGTACGCGAAGGCCGGATACGCCGGGTACATCCGTCCCGACCATGGCCGGCACCTGTGGGACGAGAACACCACCCGCAAACCGCGGCCCGGCTACGGGTTGTACGACCGTGCGCTCGGCATCCAGTACCTGCTCGGAGTCTGGGACGCGGCCAAGCACGAGGGCTAACGCCCCACCGCGGTCCGACGGCGGCTGGATGGCTCGCTGACTTCACTCCGCACTCCCACCCGAACGGCCGACCGCCGACTCCTGGCCACCGCACTGTCCGCTCGCTGATCTTCCGACCGGCGACCCACCCGTGTTCCCCCACCGCATTGGATCTCTAATGGACGTCCTGTCAGCCCTGAGCGCTTCCCTCCTCGTGCCCGTCGTCGTGCTCGACGACGCCGCCGACGCCGACCCGCTGGCCGCGGCGCTGGTCGCCGGTGGCCTGCCGGTCGCCGAGGTCACCTTCCGCACCGCCGCCGCGCTGGACTCGATCCGCGCGATGGCTGCGCGCGGCGACATCCTTGTCGGTGCGGGCACTGTCCTGACGGTCGCGCAGGTCGACCAGGCGGTGGCCGCGGGCGCCAGCTACGTGGTCTCGCCCGGGCTGTCCCGCGCAGTGGTCGAGCGGTGCGCCGAGCTCGGCGTGCTCGCCCTGCCCGGGGCGACCAGCGCGACCGAGGTCACCGCCGCGCTCGAGCTCGGCCTGACGACGGTGAAGTTCTTCCCCGCCGGTACCTCGGGCGGCGCGCCGGCGATCAAGGCCCTCTCGGCCCCGTTCGGCGGGGTGCAGTTCGTCCCGACCGGCGGCGTGGGCCCGAAGAACCTGGCCGAATACCTCGCCATCGACGCGGTGGTCGCCGTCGGCGGCTCGTGGATGTGCCCGCGCGACCTGGTGGCGGCCGGCGACTTCGCCGCCATCACCGCCCTGACGGCCGAGGCCGTGGCCCTGGCCGCGTCCCTGACGGGTGCCGCCTCGACGGGGGCCCAGCGATGACCGGCCTGACGATCCGCCCGGCGTCCGAGTGCCGTTTCGACGCGGTGTCCCTCGGGGAGGTGATGCTGCGGCTGGACCCCGGCGAGGGCCGGATCCGAACCGCGCGCTCCTTTAAGGTCTGGGAGGGCGGCGGGGAGTACAACGTGGCCCGCGGCCTGCGGCGGGCGTTCGGGCTGCGCACCGCGGTGGTCACCGCTCTGGCCGACAACGAGATCGGCCGGCTGGTCGAGGACCTCGTGCTGGCCGGCGGGGTCGACCCGTCGTTCATCTCCTGGGTCCCGTACGACGGGATCGGGCGCGCGGTGCGCAACGGGCTGAACTTCACCGAGCGCGGCTTCGGGGTGCGCGGCGCGGTCGGGGTCTCCGACCGCGGCCACACCGCCGTGTCGCAACTCAAGCCGGGTGACGTCGACTGGGACCACCTGTTCGGTGAGCTCGGCGTGCGGTGGCTGCACACCGGGGGCATCTTCGCGGCTTTGTCGGAGTCGGCCGCGGACACCGTGCTCGAGGCGGTCAAGGCCGCGAAGAAGTACGGCACCGTGGTCTCGTACGACCTGAACTACCGCCCGTCCCTGTGGAAGGCGATCGGCGGCCAGGCCAAGGCGCAGGAGGTCAACCGGGCGATCGCGCCGTTCATCGACGTGATGATCGGCAACGAGGAGGACTTCACCGCGTCGCTGGGGTTCGAGGTCGAGGGCACCGACGAGAACCTGGCTGAGCTGCAGGTCGACAAGTTCGCCGCCATGATCGCCACCGCCGCCGCGGCGTACCCGAACTTCCAGGTGATCGCCACCACGATGCGTACCGTGCGGTCGGCGTCGGTCAACGACTGGGGTGCGATCGCCTGGTCGCCGGCGACCGGCGTCGTGCAGGCCACCCACCGCGAACGCCTGGAGATCATGGACCGCGTGGGCGGGGGCGACTCGTTCGCGTCCGGCCTGATCTACGGCCTGCTCTCCGATGAGCCGCTGGCCACCGCTGTCGAGTACGGCGCCTCGCACGGCGCCCTGGCGATGACCACCCCGGGCGACACCACGATGGCCACCAAGGCTGAGGTGCTCAAACTCGCCGGCGGCGGCGGCGCCCGCGTCGACCGCTGACGCGGACAGCAGGCTGCAACTCGGAGGCGGTCCTGAGACGCGCTGTTACCCCATCCGTGGATCGGCCCCGGAGGTGCCTGCAGTCACGTGATTGCGCGGCAAGGAGGGCAACTCTTGGGGCCCCTCCCGCGTCGTGGTGCGCCGGGCTGGGGCCGGCGACGGCTGCGCTGAAGGTTAGGTAGATCTGGCAGGCGAGTCCGCTTACCCCCTCCCATTCGTACTTTGGCGGGCGAGGGCTACCCCACTTGCTTTGAGCGGGGGAGTGCAGGCTTCCCCTGTTGGTACGGCGGCAAGCCTGCCCTCGAGCGGAGCGCAGTTCCCGCCTCTGCGCATCTTGTCCCGCGCGACGACGCTGATGGAGCCCTTGGCGTGGCTGCGCCCCACCGGCGCGCGGTCCGTGAGCGACGGCGCGCTGAGCCAGCGCAACGGAAGCTCATGGTGGCGCGGCTGGGGGCTCCGCGCTGTCGGGGGTCGGGCTCGCGAGGTGGCGCACAGGAGGGCGGAGACCTCCAGAGGACGTAAGTCGTCAGTCCGGGCCTACTGCCAGCGACAACTACCGTGCCCCGGATTCCTGGCCCACGCCGGCACCGCCTTGTGATCAGCATTCTGAGACGTGAAGACTTCCGCGTCGCGTTGGGGGGGCTTGCCCCACCTCGACACGGAAGTCTTCATCGGTCCATGACAGCTCGCGTCGTGAACACCCGCGTTAGCACACCTACGGGGTCAGGATCTGGATGCCCTTCTCGTCGACGTAGAGCTCGACCCGTCCGGTCTCAAGGTCGACGCGCGCGAGCAGTGGTGCACGCCGCTGCGCATTGACCTTCTTGCCGTCCGAGAGCTCGACCCGGAGCGTCCCCATCGCGTAAACCGAAATACCGTCAACTGTCTTATTCTCTGTCATCGCCTGCAACCTCTCTATTAACTGTCAAGATCGTTCCAACGGAACTTCCACACCGCCAAGCAAAGCACGGATAACGCCGAACCCATAACGACGAGCACCGACATCACTGCCGGGTGCGCCGCATCGAGCGTTGGGATGGATCCGACAAGGAGATCAGCGGCGAAGGTGGTGGGCAGAAGTGTCAGGACGGCCACAACGGCTTTGGGCAGGAAAGCAAACGGCAGCACGAGGCCGCTCGCGAAGAGACTACCCAGCTGGATTGCGGTCGACGTTCCGCTAGCCGCATCCGGCGAGGAGACGACACTCCCGATAAAGTACCCGACGGCAAGGAAGAACACCAAACACAGTAGGCCGGCGAAAAACAAGGGCGCGAGCGAATCGAGGGTAATCGATCCGAACGCCCACGCGACGAGCAAGAGTCCCACGAGCTGGACGGCCAGCATGAGGACCCGTACCAGCAGATGCATGCCTATGAACCAGAATTGACGCACGGGTGTTGTGCCGAGGAGTCGAAGAACCCCTTGCTTGCGCAGGCTAGCGAGCGGTCCCGCAGTCACGGTCAGGCCGCTGCCTGTGACCGCCAGGTAGATCGCCATCGGGACGGATATCACTGACATGTTCGGCCCACCCTCCGGCGAGCCGATGGCCTTTCCCATCAATATGAACATCAGAAGCATCCCGAAGGGGAATATCATCGCAAATATGAAGAACTTCCGGTCACGGAAGAGCTCGCGAGCATTGAGTAAGAACAGCTGCTTCTTCACTTTTCATACCTCCGTGTCCGCCATGGCGGCGGCGTCGACGGGCGCACTGCGCGTCACGCGTGAGAAGACCGTCGCGAGGCTACCTTCGCTCATGTTGACGCTCGTAACGGGAAGGGCGCTCATCACGTCCGAAATTTTGAACACGTCCTTGCGGGTCATGAGCGTCACCCGCAACTGTTCTCCCGCGGGTTCAACCACGACTTGCTGGACTCCGGCGATGGACGCGAGCGCTTCGGTAAGGGAACCGGCTGGCACAGTCAGGGTGACGGTGTCGCCTGCGCCGTAGCGTGCGACGAGCCCCTTGGCCGTTCCGTCAGCGACGACGACACCATCGGAGAGGATCACGACGTCATCGGCAACCTGCTCCGCTTCCTCCATGTTGTGTGTTGACAACAGGACGGTCATACCTTCGTCGCGACGTTCTTTGATGATCTTCCAGAGGTCTTCGCGTGCATTGGGATCGAGCCCGCTCGTCGGTTCGTCGAGCACCACGAGCCGCGGCCGGGACACCAGTGCGAGGCCCACGAGCACCCGCTGTCGTTGACCGCCGGAGAGCTGCCGCACCCGCATCTTCGCGGAGGCCTCTAGGTTGAGGAGCTGCAGCATCTCCCGCGTCGTAGCTGCCTTCGCGTAAAAGGAGGTCCAGAGCTCGAACACCTCCTGCACCGTGATGTTCTCGAAGAGATCCGCGTGCTGCGGCTGCACCCCCACACCGGCCTGCACCACTTGTCGCGACACGAAGGGATCCACCCCGAGAGTGGTGACCGATCCTGCGGTGGGTCGCTTCAGCCCGGCAATCATGTCGATGCAGGTCGACTTCCCTGCCCCATTCGGGCCGAGCAGTGCCAGGACCCGTCCCTCCTGGCACTGGAAGCTCACCCCGTCGACCGCAGCCTCTCGTGACGTTTCTCCGCCATACTTCTTGAAGACGTCCTTCAGTTCTACGAGCAGTGTCACGCGACTACCTCCACTTTCTTGCGTACCGGAAACGCGTGCGACGCGCCGACGCCACCGTCTACCAATGTTCCGACGATGCACTCTTCGACGGGATTAAGGCCAAGCCGGTTCATCTCCATATGAAAGTAGTCAAGGAGGACGATTGTCCGCTTTGATTCATCCAGATACTCTGAAATCTCGTCAATAGAATCAACGATCCGCGCCGCGAGCGTCTGTGCGCCCGACTTGTGCCAGGTGACCGTCGGTTCGAGTTCGGCGCTGACCCTGCGCCTGACGCTCGCCACGTCTTCTCCCGGCCCGCGTCCGAATCCCTGCAGCCGGCGACCCCAACGTTGGAAGTGCGCACGCCAGAGCGGGTCCCTCAGGTCCGCCGGCAAGGCACAGTCGAGCTCCCGGCCGAGGGCCAGCGCGAATGCGGCCCGGTCCGGGTACTTCGGCAGCTTGAGCACCTCGTGCTCGGCGTGCCAGGACGAGGTCCAAGTGAAGAGCCCCTCTGCGATCTCGATCCCGCGCACCCCCCCGTACTTCGCATACTCCGGGGAGTACACGCGACTGACGAGCGCGGGACGGGACACGATGTCCGGGATCATCCGGTCCGGGACGAAACTGGGATCGAGGCTGTCGCCTGCTCCCATTCGGGCGAGTTCCACGAGATCGGCCGCCCGCTCGCACAGGTCGTCGACCCTCTCCGGCTGCGCGCGTACGCGAAGTCGCAGGTGATGCCCGCGCATGTCGAAGTAGCGCATGAAGAACCAGCGTGGCGCACCGATCTCCTGGGTCACTGCGCCGAGCCAGGGAACCACGCGAGCCGCGACGGCGTCGACCGCGTCCCGCCGCTCGACGTACAGGTTCGCAGACCACCACTCGGGCCCAAGGTCCAGCCGGCCGTCGTCGTGACTCATCGGGACCACCTCAGCAGCGCGACTTCCTCGCTCACGAACTTCCTCCCCTGATCGTCCCGAACCTGGTATTGCGACCGGGTGGGAAGCGCCTCGACCAGTCGCAGATGCGTGGCGTCGGGGGAGATCCAACTTCCGAGCATCCTGATCGCGTCGACGGACGAGAGGTTGACCCACAGCGGCTTTCGGGTGTCCCCGCCTCTGGACGCACCGGTCGTCGCCTGGAATGCGTAGACCTCCTCCGGGATCGCGTGGGCCGCACGGATCGCGTCAAAAGCAAGCAGCAGACCCACCTCGTCGGTGCCGTCCGTCGGCGGTACGGACGCGCGCCTCAACGTCCACGACGCCCGTCGAGTCACGACCTGTCCGGAGACCTGGCGCGGTTCGTGCACCACCTGTTGACCATCCGCGAACCGCGGCGGACTGGCGAACGGGCTCTGCTTGTCGCACGGTGCAAACAAGTTGACCCAAGGGTCCGAGAGGATTGTCAGCCAGCGCGCCAACGAGGGGAGCTGGAACGAAGGGAGGAGTCCGAGGTAGGCGATCCCGACCGGTTCTCCGTCAGTTCCGAGCAGAGCGACGGTGTCGAGTACCGGGTCGTGCACGAGCTTGCAGTCCTGAAGGCTCAGCCCGTCGGGCTCGATGGGTTCCCCCGGCAACTGCAGGGCAGGAAGCAGCCCGGAGCACGCTGACTGGACCGTGTTGACGTCCGTCCAGACACGAAGCTCGTAGCAGGTCGACGCGCTCCAGAGCCCGGCGATGTGCTCGCGGATGGCGTCCGCCAGCTCACTACCGAGTAGCCCGTGGAACCGCGCGAAGAGCGAGCCGGTACCAGTGCCGAGCTGGTTGACGACGAGCGTCGAGTCGTGCGGGTCGCGCGCCGCCCACGACTGGAGGTAGACGCCCACATGCGGAGCCGCGCTCGTCGGGCTGACCGGCAGCCACGCGCGCTCGCCGGGATCGTCGCGCATCCTCAGGTCGAGCATCTGCGCCGCCAAGAGTCCCGAGTCCCCGTCCTCGTCGACGCACATACGCATGAAGAAGGTCAACGGGTCGTCGCAGGTACCGCCTACCCCGACCTCAGCGACGAGCCGCTCGACGAGCAGGTCGTAGGCATGCGAGCGGAAGAGGTGCGGCCGGATCGTGCTCGCCAGGCTCCCCAGGACCTCCTCGGTGAGGCACGATTCCTCGGGTGACAGGTGGGCCGGCGTCTCCCGATCCTCGTAGATCGATCCGGCGGGCGATGGCCGCGCCATGTCGGCAAAATGCCCATCCAGGAGCTTGGCGACGCCGTCGATCAGCGCGAGCCGCTCGCGCACACCTTCCTCGGCGATAGCCTCGCCGGAACGGCTGACCTGCCGGAGCCTGCCCGCGATGTCGGCGGGCAGGTGTGGCAACTCGCTCATCGCGACGAAGGGGTCCTCGCCCGGCGCCCAGGGCCGCACCGGGCGCAGCACGCCGGCCTCGAGCAGTCGAGTGAACCGTGTCCGAGGTCGTGTGCCGCCAAGTGCGCGAGTCACCTCGTCATAGCCCAGCTCGTCAATCCCGAGCGCGTCGAGCCACCGGAGAACCGAGCTCGACCGGACGACCTGGTCGTCCCGGTAGACGAGTCCGTTGCGAAAGGCCGGCAGGGAAACCATCATCAGGCTCGCATCTGCCGCCGGGCCGCTCAGCACGGACTCCGCCGCCCGATACCTCAGCGAGGACGCGGTCTCGCTCGACGCCGCCAGCCCGTACAGCACGCCGACCGCGTCCTGGCACGAGACGCGGCTCGTAGCACGCCCTGCTCCCCGCGAGCCAGCCACACGGACCGTGGTCAGACCCGAGAGCGGACTGGTCTTGGCGGCGCTGCGCATCGCGTACAGGAGCTCGGTCCGGCGCGACTTCGCCCCACCGTGCTTCGCGCTCGTCGCCGCCCATCGGCTCCAATCGGCCGCGACGAGGGCGAGGGACTCCGCGTAGCCGGCCGCCTCGAACGCATACGCCAACTGCTCAACCACGAGCCGGTGGTCATTCTCGACGAGCGGGCCGAGCTCAGCCGCAGCCCTTGCCGCCTGATTGCTGAGTACATCCCACCGGTCGAGATCCGCCCGTTGGCCCGGCTCCAATTCCTGGTCGAGCGCGTCCCGGACCCCCGGTTCCCACTGCAGGCCGGATCGCTGGTGCACGAGCCGCCGGATCCTCAGGACCTGACGTCGTAGGCGCTTGTCTTCGAACCGCGGGATCACGGCATAGAGCGCGTCGCCGAGGCGCAGGGCGAGGTCGTCCAGACCCAGAACGGCTTTCCTGTGCTCGAGGAGGACTGACCTCAGGCGATCGCTCACGATGTCCAGGACGTCGGCAGGCAGACCACCGACGCGTTGGAGAGTGAGCGGCGCCACAACGACGCCCGTCCCGAGTACGTCAAGGCTCATCGAGCGGCCTCAGTAACAGCCGCCTGGAACACCTGGAGCGTGTGCAGCAGGATGATGCCCACAAGCAAGGCCACATAGATCGCGCAGATCGCCCCGAAGACCCGGTACATCGCCTTCTGGCGCGCACTCATCGCTCGCAGGTGCGGGGGAAGCTCACGTCGTAGGAGGGCGTGCTTCAAGAAGGCGGCGGATCGGCCGCGCGCATCGACGACGCCGATCGCGATCTCGACTGCGGAGTACCCGTCCGAGGGGATCAGCGGATTGAGGTTCGTGGCCAGCATGATCAGTTGGAACAGCAGGACAACCCGCGCGACCTGCCCGAGGTCACCGGTCGCGTGGCCGGCGACGAGCGCGACCAAACCGGTGAAGATGCCGTCATGGACCATCCCCGCCACCGCGATGGCGATGCGTGACCTGCGCGACTCGAGCCTGTACGCGTCGGTCCGGTCGACGTACGCGACGGGCATGACGTAGAAGAGCATCGCGACCCCGAGCCCCCGGACCGGCACCTTCAACACCTGGGCTGCGAATGCATGCGACGTCTCATGGAAAGCAACCGCGACGATCTGGACGGCCGTCGCAAGGAGCGTCAAGCGGACGGCGGCGAGCGACATGGGGGCGATCCCGGCACCGTGCCTCAATTGCTCGACCAGGCCGAACCCGAAGCCGACCATCGCGACCATTGAGAGCAGGGCACCGAGGACGGCCGGGTTCCACCCGCGGACGACGGCGGCGAAGGGCTCGAGCAGGGCACTCATGTTGCGCACGAGGATGATGCGCGGCATGAGGCGGGCGAAGGAGTAGCGCCGAATCGGGCGGGTGACCTGCGGTTGGGACCCCTCGAGCAGGCCCCGCTCTGCGAGAGTTCCGACAAACTCCTCGACGCGCTCTCGAAGGTCGGCCGACGCCGGTGCCCCGGCCGGTCCGATCGCCGCGACGACTTCGTCGATCGTCCGGCTTCCATCAAGCACCTTGACAACTGCCAGACTCGCAGGAGAGAGCCGATGGTAGGAACCTGTCCCTGGATCAAAGATCAGGTCGAGGCCGTCCATCCCCTTGAGGATCTCGAGTCCCGCCCTTAGTTGCGGACGGGCTAAGAGCTCAGGGCCTACGATGCTTTCTCCCACTTCGACTCTCTCCTGTGAGCTGGTACTACGTCCGCTGTGCACCAGCGGCGGCTCGGGTGTAACTCAGCCGAAGGTCGACGCCGAGGTCGCGCTGGATGCGCTGGTCAGCGGGCACGACGCCGTCGAGGCCGTCGAGGATGAGAACCAGCACCCGAGGGCGCTGGACTCGGGAAGGGACTCGATGTCCAGACCCTGATCCTCCAGACAAACGAAATCGATGCCCGATGGCGTCATGACCTACCCCCGCTCATGCGCTCGCCGTCGATGCGGTCGAGAGCGTCGAAGCAGAAGTCAACGGGCACGAGGCCGTGCTTGCGCTTGTTCCGGACGAGAAGCAGCCGAGCGCATTCGCGTCCGGTAGCAGCTCCATGTCGAACGCACCTTCCGTTCCGACAAGGTCAATTTCACGTGGCACGCTATTCTCCTTTCCATTTGAATGATCACTTCATGGGTCCCGACCCGCCGCACTGCGACGAGTTCGCGTCCGACGAGTGGAGGTCCTTACCGTTCCACAATTACCCGGAGCACCCAGCGCACATCACGCTGGTTGCTGACGAGACCGGGCAGCTCGCGGTTGATGCCGTCGACGTAGTCGAAAATGTGCCGAGTGCGGCTGATTCAGGCATTGTCTCCAACTCAAAATCGATGCCCGAATCGACCGCGGTGAGGTCGATGTTCTGCATATTCACCCCCTGTTGCGAATCGCAAGGCTGATGTGCAGCACCAGTCAGGTGTAGCTCGAGAAGCTCGTGAACGACGACGCCGTCGTGAGTGGGCACGACGTCGTGCTGGCGGATCCTGCCGTTGAGACCGACGCAAGTGCGCTGGACTCCGCCAGCGACTCGAGTTCGAGTTCGTCGACGGCGAGCGTGAGATCAAGGTTCGACAATTTCTTCACCTCCTCTCTGTTCCGATAGCGAGGGCAAAGAGTTGGTGACGGCTGCTGCCATCACTTCCCAGCCGACCTCGGACCGAGGCCGGGATCAGGCCGGCGTAGACGGTGCAGATCCATCCTCGGGACACCGCAGAAAGGCACATCTCGTACGCGGCCGAGGCCGCGCGCACGATGAGCATCGGGTAGCCGGATCCGCCCTGCGCCATCTCCGCCTGGTCGAGGTCGCCCGCGATCGTGATGATCGCCGAGGCCCTGCCGAACTCGCGCTGTACGCCGAGGTCCTCCATCTCCTGCGGAGTGAGCGTCATCTGCAAACTCCGCGCGCCGCCCGCCCTGACGGAGTAGACCGCAGATGCGTCGCTGCCTTCGCGCTTCAGAAAGACGAACGCTTCAAGGGGGACCTGGGTCGCGAGCGCTCCCCGAAGGGAGCAGTCGAAGAGCAAGCCCTGGATGACGTCGTCCAAGACGTCGTCCCTCGGCAGCGCGTGCGGCGCGAAATTGAGCTTCGAGCGCCGCGCAACGAATGTTCCCAGGACGTCCGTTCGCTCCACGTCGGTCGCGCACACCACGTCGACGGCGCTCCCGACTTCGGGAAGCGAAGGGATCTCGACCGGCCCACCGTGCTCGGTGTGCGGGATCCTGAACTGCGCGACGAGATCGGTCACCGTGTCCAGCGTGCTCTTCATCGTGCCCTCACCAGGTCGGTAACGGAGGTGACCAGTTCGGAGTCGGGTCCGATCGTGAGCGCGCCCATGATCTTGTCGGTGTCCCACGCGTTCCTCGTTCGGATCCCGATCCCGAGGGCGTTACCCGCAATGGCCAGCGAGGCGAGGGAACATCCGCCGTCTTGAAGCGTGACGCGGAGGCCGAACGGCCCGTACTTCTGCGCCACCTTGCCGACGTCCCCTGTCATGACGACGGTGACTGGGCTGTCCCCGCCGAGGCCGTCGACCGAGCCGACGAGTTGCGCGAGCTCGTGTTTCTCTTCGAGGTACGCATACAGCCCCGGCTTGATCCCTTCGCAGTCCCGCACGATGAGATATGCGTGGGCGGACCCGATGTTCCCGCCCGCCGCAGTCCAACGGAGAACCCGTTGTTCGGTGATGCCCTGGAGGCCGACGGAGATCTTCAGCAGGATGGAGACCTCGGCCTCGGTGACCGCAGCTGATGCCGACGGCTCCGTCGCGCGGGCCCACGGCACCGCAAGGCGATCAAGTGCCGGCGCCGTGAGGGGTAGGTGCGGGCACGTCGGCCACGTACGGAACTTCCGCTGCAGGGACAGATTCCCGGGTTTGTAGTGGTTCTGGTGGCCCTTGAGATCAGCGAACTCGCGCGGCGGAATCGCGACGGCTGCTTCGTACACGGCGCTCAGGGGTGCCGGTCGAGGCTGCTCGAGCACCCGAGCGGAGCATCGAGGGCACCCGGGGCGGGTGGCGGCCGTGTACTCGACGAGTTCGAAAGTCTCCGTGTCCGTCTGGCGGATGTGGAGCGGGAGGTGGCTGGGCAAGGACCTGGAGAGCAGCGCGTACACCTGACGGGCCGACAGCGCGGCGGCAATCTGGGTCGTCACGCCCGGGTCGGTCGGCGCGGGGCGTGGGGGGACCTCGGTCTCGGTCGCCGTCAGGCACTCGAGACACGCGGTGGATCCCCGCCGCACGTAGGGCCCGACGCGAACTCGGCCGCGCGTGAGCATGACTCGGAGAAGTTGTCCGCCGTCTTGCCAGACCGCGTCAACCAGGTCGACGGGGAGCTCGTCGTCATCCTCGAGCACGACGATCGTGAGGGAGCTGTCGGTCGACTCCCCGCCCAGGGGGCCCGACTCCTGACTGCAGAAACTCAGGAGCGCGCGCAGCTGCTCGGCGAGAGCGCTCGCACCGACGACACGCACGTGGACCTCGGCCATCCGCCGAGCCGCCACTTCCCAGCTGTCGTTCGCCGCCGTCGTGTCGCCGAGCCGTGATAGCTGCGTCGCAACGGATTCCGGCACCTCGGTTTTCGCGAGCCCTGGTGGGGGGAATCCTCGATGACTCCCGACTTCCACAACAGCGCCAACGCGTCGAAGACCTGCTCCTCCTCGATACCGAGTCGCTCCGCGATCTGCTCGTGCGAGTTCTCGCCCGATGAGAGCTCAAGGAGCGGTATCAGGTGCTCCGCGGCGAAGACACCCTTGAATGTCTGCCGGCGGGGCACGCCGCTCACGACGACCACGCCGTGCGTCAACTCAGGCACCAGTCCGCGCCGGAGCCGTGGGCGAACCGGCACCCGTAGTTGCATGTCATATCGAGCCGCCGCACCGATCTTGCGGGCGTCGTACTCGCTGGATTTGGACATCAATTCCTCCTCGAGAGCTCGACTGGCTGCCGAGCCAGGTGCAATGCCGCGCCGATCTCTTCCGGGGAACTCTGGCTATGGTGCGAGGACTTGCGCCGTGGCGAGTTGTTGACCGGGATCACCCGGGACCGCTGGACAAGGCCGGTGACCAGGTCGACCTCGACGACCGTTCCCATCACGTCGACGTCGTCGCACAGGAGTCCCGCGAGGGACTGCTCGGCGAGGGCGGCGGTCAAAGCCACGTCATGAGGTGCGTACCCGAGGTCGACGCCTCGCGGAAGCCCCCGGTCCAGAGCGAACCGAGCGTGCTGTCGGCCGCGCCGCAAGAAGCAGTCGAAACTCGCGCTGATCCCAGGGGAGACTGCCGGACCGACGAAGATCCGCGCCTCGTCCATGGCAACCGGCATCCACTTGATTCGCGTGGTCGCGCAGATCTCGTCGAGCATGTTGGCTGCGTCGTCGGCCGGTGCCGCGGTAACAAGCACGATGGCATCCACATACGGCCAACGCCATGGCATGAACGCGGCGTCGAGCGGTAACCGCAAGCCGGCAGGCCTGGACTCACTCCACCGGTCGACGACGGCGTCGGCGAAACTGCCATCAGTGATGTACAGAATCGCGGGCCCGATTGCTTGCGTCATCCTTGTCTCCCACTTGTAGTCGTCCGCCACTTCACGCTCAGGCGAAGGGTTGGGCCTCGGAATTGATGTCGTCCTCGTCGTGCACCGACATCCCCATCGCGGCCGGCGCTGCGTAGAGCCGTGGATGGCCGAGGTAGCGGGACCTGTGCGCGAAGGACAAGGGCATTGCTTCTGGGACGAGGACCTTCACGACCTTCATCCCGCACTCTCGGGCCTCATCCGTCGTGAGATCGACGACGATCGCCTCCGCACCAGCCGCGTCGAGCTTGTCGACCATCCATGCAAGCGGGCGCTTGTTGCCGACCGCCGGCATCGTCGACACGTCCCGCGGGGGTTGCCGCTGGTCGAGCAGGAAAGACATGACCCCGCGCCGGTCTAGGCGCCCTTGCCGGAGCGCCCCGCCGATGACGTCGGTGATGTTCTCTTCCGCGCGGTACTTGGCGATGTCGCCGGTGAACGAGCGCAGCGCGATCCTCAGAGAAGCGAGCTCCCGCAGAAGCTTCTTGACACCCTCGACAGGGGAGAGGCACCCGGTGGCTGCAACGATCTGAGCAAGGTCCGGGTCGTGGTCGGCCAGCTGCACCGCGTAGACCACCGGAATCCCGAAGTCCGTGGTGGCGTCGAAGAAACGCGTCCTGATGTGTGACGCTCGCTGCGGTGCGAGGTAGGCGTCGAGCTCCGCGGAGCTGGGGAAGGTGGAGATGTCGATCTCCGGCAGCCGGAGCTGCTGGAGCCAGGTCAACGAAATCGAGTCGCGCTCCACCACTTCAACGAGCCCACTCACGACAGCCGACTCCCAGCTCGAGTGGGTAGCGCAGCCGGTCGAGACCGGGTGGGTGAACCGCTCGCTCGCAGTCAGGGCAGGGAACTGCAGGTACACCTGCACGGCGGGGACGTACACGCTCCGCTCGCGAGTGACGGACCAGCCCTTGACCCATCGCAGCGGAATGCGCGGGTCCGCTGCGATGAGGTTGGAGTCCGGGTGCACGTACTCGCGCTCGCTGCACCTTGGCCAGCGACTGAGGGAGATGCACTCGTCGCCCAGTTCCTCTTCGGTCGCCCAGACGAGCGCATCCTCGGTCCAGGCGCAGCTCGAGTAGCGCTCCAACGACTCCGCGACGGCGAGGCGGAGAGCGAACGCCGGGTCGATGGACCCTCCTGCGCCGTCGAAATTCCCGGACGCGGGGTTGTGCTGCCAATGCTTCTGATTGACCAAGACCTCGCCGGGATTTCCGAGCGACGCTGTGAATATCGGGTATCGCGGATCCCCCTCGGTGGCGCCGAGCCGGAAGGATCGCGAGACCAAGCCGTACCCGGAAACAAGCTTGTCCACCACGCTGATCGGCGTGGTCTCAGATACGGCACGTTGAGCCTGGCGTGGAATTATCGGAGTTACCGGAGAGGGATTTAGCGCACCTTTGACGTGCGACTCCGCTTGCGCCATTAGGGGGCTCCCGTGTTTGTTCCCGAAGAACTATTGACAAGAAAGAATCCGAGAGCCGGCCGAGGGTCTGTTCCGAACGGTAGCACTTTAGATCGCTGTTGTCACACCAATCCCGTAGGTCCCGAGAATCCATTGCTTGGTGCACTAATTAGATACTTCGCGGCGAATGTCCGAGGTTGTCACAGATTTAGGACGCAAAGTCATGGTGATTATGACTCTAGTTGATCGTTCACCCTTCGGCCTCGTCGCTACTTCGCGGGGCCTTAAGGCCTCTGGAACAAGGTGGCGGTTCACGCGAGAATGGACCTCGGCACTGTTCTGGGCGCCGGGTATTCCGAACTTGCGTGAGGAAGCGACCGGTCTGTCCGGCTCTTCCAGGTGCGATCGCGGCCAGGACGGTCCATGCGCTGTTCACTCCGCACGGGCTGGGCACGTGGACGATTTGCCCGGCCCCCAAATCCGCGAAGGTCCGCTCGACGATCGCGTGGTTCCGCGGGGTGGCTGCGGACTCGAGCATCGCTTCGCGAGAGTCGGTGCATACCGCGTGGACTACGCCAGGCCGAGAACAGACCACCTATGTGATGGTTTTCTTGGGCCGTCTCCGAGTCCGGGCCCGACCTTCGGGACGGTTGGGTATCAGGTTCTCGGCTCGGTGAGCGCGCAGGCGAATCGCTTCGGATCAGGGACTCAACCACGGGCCTGGAGTGGCCGATGGTCATACCTGTGCCCCTTGTGCCAGACCACCTCCCTCGATCGCCCAGCGGTCGTATACCTCAGTGGGTTCTCGACGAAGCGGCCGGCAACCGGCTTGAACCGGAAGGTTGGCGGACCAGTACGCAGCCCGGCTGGCAGCCCGCTCGGCGAGGTTCGCGGCGCGGCTTGGCGGTCACCGCAACGGTATTCGTCACCGTCATTGGCGGAGCATGGTGGCTGAACAGTGGCACCTCCGCCCTACCGGACGACGTCCGCGCGGCACTTCCGCCCGCCGTCGCCATCGAGCAGCCGGCCCCACCGCCGGTCACCGTCGTACCGCCCCCCGCCCCGGTGGCTCCGACCGCTGAGGTCGTAGCGCTCGCTGACGAAGCGCACCTTTCGGTCGAAGGCAGGGAGCTCTTCTACGCCGCGAAGCCTGAGGTTCTTGGCGCCCGGGAGTTCGCCGGCCGCTGCGTTGAAGCGCGAGCAGCGCACGCGTTGCTGGCGGGAACTCTGCGTAGTGACGGCGCGGTGGGGTGCTACAACGGAGTGGGCATCGTCCTGTACGCCCCGGCCGACCCTCGGCTGCGAGGGTCCGTCGTCGAGAGCGCTGCCCACGAAACCTTGCACGCTGCATGGGATCGCCTCAGCCGGGAGACGCGTACCCGGCTCGGTGCGCTCCTGGAGGTAGAGGTCGCGGCGCTGGCAGCGGACCACCCCATGCGCGCCCAGATCGCAGGCTCGGTCGGCTCCCATCAGGAAAACCGGCCAACGGAACTGTTCGCCTACGTCGGCACACAGGTCTGGCGTGATGGGGGACTGGCCCCGCAGCTCGAGGCGACTTACTCCACCGTCTTTACCGACCGGGCAGCCGTCGTCGCGGTGTACACCGGCCAGCGCAGCCTGCTCGAACGAATGCAGGCCGACATCACGGCGACCTCGCAAGCTTCCGCCATCAGTTCGGCCACCACCGCACAAGACCGCGCCCAGTACGACACCGACAGGTCTTCGGTCGACATCTACCGCCAGAGGTTGCAGGTCGAAGTGACCAAGCTCGCGTCGATGTCTCCTGAGCAGGGGCAGCAGACCAGGCTGTCGTGGGTGTGGTGGGACGGGACGAACCTGGCCATGGCCCCAGCAGAAGAGACGTTGGCCAGCGCGACGGCGCTGCTGGCCCGAGATGACGTGGACCTGCGAGCCCGGGACGCTTCGATCACGGCAGCCGAAGCCGCAGACACGGACGAGCGGGCCCGCGTCGACGGGCTCGTCGCCGAGTTGCGGGCGATACAGGCACAACGGGATCCAACGACGGCCCTTTAGCAGACGGCCAAACTGGCGGACTTGGGATCTCGACGTCCACTGACAGGGCGTCACGTCTCGCGCGTCTGCGCGCGCCGATGGGACCGTGGTTTACCCCCTCCCTTTCGTACTTTGGCGGGCGAGAGCCACCCCACCAGGTTTTGCCACTCCTGAGCGCGAGCCTGCACGTTGCCCATCTTGGTATGCGTGGTCTGGCCGTTGGTGGAGCCAAAGATGCCGTTAGGCCCGGAGATGAGGGTCCGCCGCGCAGCACCGCCGCCGCACCACCGCCCGGACAAAACGGGTCCGGCGACGTCGCCCTCGTCCTCCCGCGTCGCCACAGAGGCACAAGCGAAGTAGTCGCGACTCGGTCGACGCCGTGTCGAGCGGAGCTCATGACCGGCTCTCGGCAGCCCCCGGATAGCCCCGAACGGCGGTCCGCCGTTTGGGTTAATCGAGACGCTTGCGTGGTGATTCCATTGCTTGCGCATCTAGTATCCACGCAGGGAAAAGTCCGGCACATCGGGCGCACCCTTCACTTGGAGGGTGTCATGGGGCGCTACACGGTTTCGGCCACGTTGCGGTTCGCGCGGCTCGTGTCGATGGTGATAACGCTCGTCGTTGGGAGCTCGCTCTTTGTCGTGGTCCCCGCAGTGTCCGCGGTCGCCGACGAGGGGCCGTGGTCGGGGACGGTGTCGTTGTCGGTGGACCGGGCGCAGGTGGATGTGCATGACCCGTTCGCGATGTTGACGGCGACGGTCAGCCCCAAGCTGGATGGTCCGTATTGGTTGTCGATCTATGACGATGCGGGGGCGTTGGTCGCGTCGTGTCAGAACGACGCGTACGGCTTTTGCGGGTCGGCGGCTACGACGTTGACCCGCCGGGTGTTTGCGGACACGAACGTGACCCGGACGTTTACGGCGTACGTCGCCCTGGATGCTCCGGAGGGATCGGTTCCTAGCGACGATCTCCGCGCGACGTCCAACACGGTGGGCACTCACAACACGGGGTGGTCGGGGACGGTCTTGTTGTCGGTGGACCGGACGCAGGTGGATGTGCATGACCCGTTCGCGACGTTGACGGCGACGGTCAGCCCCAAGCTGGATGGTCCGTACTGGTTGTCGATCTATGACGAAGCGGGGGTGTTGATCGCCTCGTGTCAGAACGACTACTACGGGTTATGCGGGTCGGCGGCTATGACGTTGACCCGCCGGGTGTATGCGGACACGAACGTGACCCGGACGTTCACCGCGTATGTCGCCCAGGACGCCCCGGAAGGATCCTTGCCTACCGATGATGTGCGGGCGATTTCAAACACCTCCTCGGCCACGAACACGGGGTGGTCGGGGACGGTCTTGTTGTCGGTGGACCGGACGCAGGTGGATGTGCATGACCCGTTTGCGACGTTGACGGCGACGGTCAGCCCCAAGCTGGATGGTCCGTACTGGTTGTCGATCTATGACGAAGCGGGGGTGTTAATCGCCTCGTGTCAGAACGACGCGTACGGCTTGTGCGGGTCGGCGGCTACGACGTTGACCCGCCGGGTGTACGCGGACACGAACGTGACCCGGACGTTCACCGCGTACGTCGCCCAGGACGCCCCGGAAGGATCCTTGCCTACCGATGATGTGCGGGCGATTTCAAACACCTCCTCGGCCACGAACACGGGGTGGTCGGGGACGGTCTTGTTGTCGGTGGACCGGACGCAGGTGGATGTGCATGACCCGTTTGCGACGTTGACGGCGACGGTCAGCCCCAAGCTGGATGGTCCGTACTGGTTGTCGATCTATGACGAAGCGGGGGTGTTAATCGCCTCGTGTCAGAACGACGCGTACGGCTTGTGCGGGTCGGCGGCTACGACGTTGACCCGCCGGGTGTACGCGGACACGAACGTGACTCGGACGTTCACCGCGTACGTCGCCCAGCACGCACCGGACGGATCGGTTCCTAGCGACGATCTCCGCGCGACCTCCAACACGATCAGCGTTCGGAATTTTGGCTGGAACGGATCGGTCACCTTGACTCGTGGCTGGAATGAGGCATCCGGGCAGACCCAGTTGACCGCGATCGCCAGCGCCAAGCTCGACGGTCCGTACTGGTTATCGATCTATGACGACTTGGGCACGCTGATCGCGTCGTGCACGAACGACTACTACGGTCCGTGCGGAACTGCGGCGACCACGTTGACCCAAAATCTCCAGATCGCGGCAAACCGCACGTTCACTGCTTACGTGGCCCAAGACGTCCCGAACGCCTCGATCCCGACCAATGACGTGCGCGCGATCAGCGGCCGTTTGAGCACGGCGGGCAATGGCCCGACCGCGGCCGGTGAAACCACGGGTGGCTCGAACCCGTCAGTGTCGTGCAGCCAGCGGTGTCACGGAGACCCGGTGAACTCGGTGACGGGCGAGTTCTGGGAGAGTGCCACGGACCTGGGTGCAGGCAACGCCTCGCCGGCGTTGGTGTTCACGCGCAGCTTCGCGACCTCCCGGAACAGCGTTGATGGTCCGATGGGGTTCGGGTGGACCAGCAACTTCGACATGACGATGACGGTGCCAGTCGGGGTCACCGGTCCGCTGGGGAGCGCACTGCAGGCACAGGTCCGGCAGGAGAACGGCAGCGTGCTCGTGTTCACCCGCACCGGGAACGGACAGTTCGCCGCACCCGCGCGGGTCAAGGCGACCCTTGAGCAGCGCCCGGATGGCACGTTCGTCTTCACCCGCGAACACCGGCAGGTGTTCGCGTTTGACGCCACGGGGCGCCTTGCCTCGCTTCAGGACCTGAACGCCAACAGCGTGACCTTGACCTACACCGATGGTCACGTCACGCGCGCCGCCGATGGGCGGGGCGCGTCCCTCGATTTCGTCTGGTCGGGTTCTCGTGTGATCTCGGTGACGGACCAGGCCGGTCGCGTGGTGACATACACCTATTCGGGCGCGGGTGACTTGAGTGGCGTGGTCGCGGCCGACGATTCGACCAAGGCCTACGTGTACGACTCGGCGCACCGGGTCGTGTCGATGACGAACGCGTCGGGCGGTGTCACGACGAACGCATACGACACCGCCAGTCGCGTGATCAACCAGACCGACCCGCTGGGTCGAGTGACGTCCTTCGCGTACACACCAGATCAGACGACGATCACCGACCCTGACGGCGCGGTCACGATCGAGCGGTACCTCGACGGTCAGGTGCTCTCCGAGACCAAGGCGTATGGCACCACTGTCGAGGCGACGACGTTCTTCACCTATGGGCCGACCAATCAGGTCGAGTCCACGACGGACCCGCTCGGGCGGGTCACACGGTTCTCCTACGACGCGGTCGGGAACCGCACGAGCGTGACGGACCCGCTGGGCCGGGTCTCCACCGCCACCTACGACGCCCTGAACAACGCGACGTCCACGACGAACCCGGCCGGTGAGACCACGACGATGGGCTACGACGCGCGGGGGAACCTGGTGTCGAGCACGGCTGCCGACGGCGGGGTCACCGCGTTCACGGTCAACCCAGAGGGCACGATCGCCACCGCGACGGACCCGGCCGGTCGGGTGACGTCGTTCACCTATGACGCGCGCGGGTTCACGTCCTCGGTCACCGGCCCCGACGGGGCGCAGGCGCTGACCGTGTACGACACGGCCGGCAACAAGGTGTCCGCCACTGATCCTCGCGGCACCGCGCCCGGGGCGGTCGGGGCGCAGTTCACGTCCGCGTTCACCTACGACGCCGTCGGGCGTCAGCTGACGGGCACGGACGCGCTGGGCGGACTGGTCGCCGCCGTGTACGACGCAGCCGGCCAACCCACCACGCTCACCGACGCCGCCGGTGGGATCACGACCAGCCAGTTCGACCTGGCCGGTCAGCTCGTGGCGGTGTCCGACGCCGCCGGGGCGGTGACGTCGATGACGTACGACGGCGCGGGCCGGGTGCTGAGTGTGACGGACGCGGCCGGGTCGACCACCTCGAGCGCGTATGACGTCCTCGGGCGCACGACGTCGGTCACCGACGCTTTGGGTCGGGTGAGCCGCACCGAGTACGACGCCGGGAACCGGGTCACCGCCACGGCCCGCCCGTCCGGGGCCCGCACGACCTACGGCTACGACGCCGCCGACCAGGTACTAACAGTCACCGATGCATTGGGGAACGCGACCACGACGACCTATGACCTGGCCGGTCGGGCGACGTCGGTCACCGACGCCGATGGCCGGGCTGCGACGAGCACCTTCGACCAGGCAGGCCGTCCGGTGCGCGTGGTGCGGGCCGACGGTTCGGCGCTGGTGTGGGAGTACAACGCGGCCGGGCAGGTCACGACCTACGTTGACGCCGCCGGCGCCACGACGGCGTACACCTACGACGGCGCGGGGCGGCGGGCCATGTCCACCGACACCGCCGGGCGCGTCACCGTCTACGGGTATGACCGGGCAGGGAACCTGACCACCCTGACCCAGCCCGGCGGCGCCGTCACGACGTACACCTACGACGCGGTGGGCCGCGCGAGCGGCACCGACTACTCCGATGCGACCGCGGACATCGCCACGGTGTTCGACGTGGCCGGGCGGGTCACGTCGGTCACCGACGCGACCGGCACCACCGGGTACACCTACGACGTGCTGGGCCGGGTCCTGCAGGTCACCCACGGGTCAACGTCCGTCGGATACGCGTGGGACGACGTCAATCAGCTGACCGACCTGACGTACCCGAGCGGGGACATGGTGCACCGCACCTACGACGCCGCCGGGCAGCTCACTGCGGTCACGGACTGGACCAACGGGACCTACACGTTCGGCTACGACCCGGACGGGGCGACCGCGCAGGTCACCTACCCCAACGGCGTGGTCACGGCCTACGACCGCGACGCGTCCGGCCAGACCCTGGGTATCACCGCGACGAGCTCGGCGGGTGAGGACCTGCTCGACCTCGCCTACAGCTACACCGACAGCGGCTTGATGGCGCAGCAGTCGACCACCCGCTCCACCGGGTCCCGCGCCCCACCCATCACCCCCACGACCACGTCCGCGTTCACATGGGATGCCCTGGCCCGGATCTCCCAGGTCACCGGCGACGACGCCGGGACGTTCGCGTTCGACGCCGCCGGTTCGGTTACGACCCTCGCGGGCGGGCGGACCCTGGCCTACGACGCCGCCCGCCAACTCACCACCGCCACCACTCCCGCCACCGGCGACACCGCGGCCGTGACCGCGACGTTCGCCTACGACGTCCGGGGCAACCGCGCCGCCACCACCACCGACGGCGGGGTCGCGGCAGGCACGATCACCCACACCTACAACCAGGCCAACCAGCTCGCCACCGTGACCGGCGCCGATGGTGGCGTCACCGCCTACACGTACGGCGCGACCGGGCTACGCGCCACGGCGACCACCACCACCGGCGGTCAGTCCACGACCGAGGAGTTCACCTGGGACACCCAGGCGGGGATCCCAGAACTGCTCACCGACGCCACCCACGCCTACATCTACGGCGCCAGGTCCACGCCCCTGGCCCAGATCTCGCTGACCAACGGCGCGGTCGACTACCTGCACACCGACGCCCTCGGATCCGTGCGCACCACCACTAACGCGACCGGCACGGTGACCTCCGACGCCGACTACGACACCTACGGCCAACCCCAAACCGTCACCGCCGACCCAATCGCGGAGATCACCCGGTTCGGGTACGCCGGGGAATACACCGACCCCACCGGGTACATCTACCTCCGCGCCCGCTACTACGACCCTGCCACCGCTCAGTTCCTCACCATCGACGCCCTCGTTGACACCACCCGCAACCCCTACGGATACACCGGCGGCAACCCACTGCAATACGCCGACCCCCTCGGACTCGACTGGATCCAGGACGCCGGGGACTGGTCCGCCGCGTTCGGCGACACCTTGACCTTCGGGATCACCAAGCGAATCCGTATCCGCATGGGCACCGACGACACCATCAATACATGCTCCACCTTCTACACCTGGGGCGGTC
The DNA here is from genome assembly GCF_045689905.1 of Pengzhenrongella phosphoraccumulans. Taxonomy (NCBI): domain Bacteria; kingdom Bacillati; phylum Actinomycetota; class Actinomycetes; order Micrococcales; genus Pengzhenrongella; species Pengzhenrongella phosphoraccumulans. The sequence goes on from NZ_CP144210.1 coordinate 3,371,603, forward strand.
ACGGCGGCACCATCGCCAGCCTCGCGCCGATGGGCCCAGGACTTGTCGCCGCCGGCCAACGAGTCATAAGCGCCGGCAAGATCGCATCGGCAGCCAAGGCCGCAAATACGGGCACCAGGCTCGCGCGGGACGCCGCGGTCACCCCGCTGGCACCCCGAGCCCTAGGGTTGACCCGGTCGGTCGGGCGCGCTTCCCACAACAATGCGCTCCAGGCCGACATCGCTGCACTTCCGCGAGGAGCCACCGATATCCGGGTCAACCAGCAACAGGTCAACGCTCTCGGGCAACGTGTTGGCATCAACCGTCCCGATCTCCAGTACTCATTGAGCGGGCAGCGCCACTACATCGAGTACGAGGGACTCGCCAATCCACGCGGAGCAGCGCATGAGGCGCGATTGCTCGCGAACGATCCGGGATCCAACTTCATGCTTAGGCTCGTGCCGTGACGCTTCCATCCGCCGAGGGCGGCGCGACTACGGAGCAAGTTGGCTTCTTCGAGACTGACTCGGAAACACTTTCTGTCTGGATCCAAGAGGGCCTTAGCGACGGTGCATGGGAGATCCGAAAGCCAGCGTGTTCGTCACTGGTCGAGGCGGTTGCGGCTCTTCAGCCCGAAGTCGCAGTGTCGCGGTACCTGTGTGTTCCTCTCGGGGCTTGGTCGGTGCTCCTCAACAACGGTCTTCTCGGAACCGACGTCGGGGTGTTGCCCAGCTATGCCGCAAGGGAGCTTGCTTGCAGGGCAATCCGCGCAGTAAGCGTCGGTGACGAGGCGACCTACCCGGCCCGGATTCTGGAGATATACGGCCCAGGCGGCGAACCTCCGCTGGCCCTCGAGCGGTCGATTGCTGCGGCCAACGACGGCGGCCGATGGCTGTTTGAGACCTCTGGGACTCCGCTTCCGTTCGAGGATCAAGACGCCTACTCGCGTCGATCCAAAGCAAGCCGCTTCACCCCGGAAATGATCAACAGTTATCTCCGCGCCCTGGGGGTTCCGATTGATCGGGCTCCAGACTGGCCTGGGGCTCTCATGGTGGAGCGCCAGTGACAACCGAGGCTGGACCGTGCCTTCTGACGATGATTAGGTGGCGCATAGTCGCCGAAATCGGTGGCGCAAAACTACGCCTTCAATGAGGGTGCGGATGCTGGTGCGTTCGTCGGAGGCGTGCTCATTCTGGGACTTTGGTGGTCCACGTAGGGGACCCCGACGGCAACCTCATCCGCGTGTCACCTGCAGACTGATCCCGGACTCGACCATCGACACGACCAATCTACGGCCAGCAACAGGCGACAACCCGCGCTCTGCGCCGGCGAACGCGCAGGCCCCCATTCATCGCGGGTCGCCACTTGATGCGATGAAGGAGCGGGGCCTCCGCTCCTCGTGACCCTCTGGCGGACGCTGGAGGTGCTCACCTCTACGACGAAGGAGGCCCCTATTGGAGGGTTACGCGACTGGAGCGCGGTCGGCATGCGAGCCGCTGAGTCGAGTGGGGGAGCCTCGGCAGGACGGGTTTGGCGGGTCCAGCGCGCGGGACGTCGAGATTGGGTAGATCGGCGCCGACTTCGCAGATGGGGGACGTGGGGTCTGATGCACCGATCCCCGGTTGACCGGCAAGATCACTCGCCGCCAGACGACGAGTGATCTTGCCCCCTCCCTTTCGTGCTTTGGCGGGCGAGAACGTCTCGGACCGGTTCGTCGTCCCGACCGTGGCCGCAGCGATCGACCTCGTGCTGCACCTGGAGGTCGACGGGCGCGGACGGCGCCGCGTGCGCGAGATCGTCGGCGTGCCGGGCCGAGCCGAGGGCGGGATCGTCGAGACCGCCGACCTCTTCCACCTCGAGGCCGGCGCGCTCGTACGGGGCGACGGCTACCCGCCGCACCCGGATCGGTTCGCCGGTGCCGGGATCGATCTGCCCGCGCTGATGCGCGGCGAGCGCTGAGCGGGCGTCGGCGATGGGGGTCGTGATCGGGCTGCTGCTGGGCGCGGGGCTGTTCTGCGTCTGGTGGTCCTTCTGGGCGCCGGGCCTGCCGCGCCCGACCCGGCGCGACGGCTGGGCGGAGCGCACGCAGGACGTCCTGGTGCAGGCGGGTGCGCCGGGCGTCACGCCCACGGCGCTCGCGACGACGTCCGTCGGCCTCGGCGTCCTCCTGCTCCTGCTCGGGTCCGCGCTCACGGGGTCCCCGGCGATCGCGGCCTGCTTCGCGGCGATGGCGTCGGCCGCTCCGATGGCGCTCGTGCGGTCCCGTGCCCGACGGCGCCGCACCGCGCTCCGTGACGTGTGGCCGGAGGTCGTCGACAACCTCGGCTCCGGGGTGCGCGCCGGGCTCTCGTTGCCGGAGGCCGTCGGTCAGCTGGGCGATCGCGGTCCCATCGAGCTGCGCGCGTCATTCCGGGCCTTCGCCGAGGACTACCGGGCCACGGGCCGGTTCGGGGACTGCCTCGATGCGCTCAAGGCCCGACTGGCCGACCCGGTGGCCGACCGCATCGTCGAGGCGTTGCGCATCACGCGGGACGTCGGCGGCATGGATCTCGGTCGGCTGCTGCGGACCTTGTCCGCCTTCCTTCGCGACGACGCGCGCACCCGCGGCGAGCTCGAGGCGCGCCAGAGCTGGACGGTGAACGCTGCCCGGCTCGCAGTGGCGGCACCGTGGATCGTGCTCGCGCTCCTGTCGACCCGCCCGGAGGCGGCCCAGGCCTTCAACTCCGTCGCGGGCGGTGTCGTCCTCGTCGCCGGCGCGGCGAGCTCGATCGTGGCCTACCGGTTGATGGTGCGCATCGGTCGCCTGCCCGAGGAAGCCCGGGTGCTGCGGTGAGCGGCGCGGCCGTCGGCGCGATGATCGGCGCGCTCGGGGGCTTCGGTCTCTGGCTCACCGTCGCGCGCCTGGCGGCGCGGAGGGTGCGCCTCGATGACCGGCTGGCTCCCTACCTGCGCTCGCCCCGGTCGTCGTCGGCCCTGCTCGGCGGGCTCGAGGTGCGCACCCCGTTCCCGACCCTCGAGCGGCTGATCGCTCCCGTGATGTCCGACGGCGTCCGCCTCGTCGCCCGGCTCGGCTCGTCGTCCGCCGAGCTCCGAAGCCGGCTGGAGCGGGCCGGGCGGCCGGAGTCCGTCGAGCAGTTCCGGGGTGCGCAGGTCGTCTGGGGGGTCATCGGGCTCGCGGGCGGACTGGCTCTCGCCCTGGCGCTTGCTGCCGGGAGCGGTACGTCGCTGCTCGCGGGTTCGGTCCTCGTGGTGGCCTGCGGCGTCGCCGGGGTGCTGTCGCGAGATCAGGTCCTGGCCCGCCAGGTTCGTCAGCGGGAGGAGCGCATGCTCGCCGAGCTGCCGACGGTCGCTGAGCTGCTCGCGCTCTCGGTCGGCGCGGGGGAGGGGCCGGTCGGCGCGCTCGAGCGGGTCGTGCGGACGACGCACGGCATCCTCGCGGACGAGCTCGCCCGGACCCTGGCCGACGCCCGCTCGGGTACGCCGCTCACGGTCGCGCTCGAGCGGCTCGCGGAGCGCACCGGGCTGGCCCCGCTGACGCGCTTCGCGGAGGGGGTCGCAGTTGCCCTTGAGCGGGGGACACCCCTGGCCGAGGTGCTCCGGGCCCAGGCGCAGGACGTGCGCGAGTCGGGGCGGCGCGCGCTGATGGAGGCGGGTGGGCGCAAAGAGGTTCTGATGATGGTCCCGGTCGTCTTTCTCATCCTGCCTATCACGGTGGCGTTCGCCGTGTTCCCGAGCCTGGCCATCCTTCGGCTGGGTCCATGAGTCACCGCCCGGGCACGGGCGCCGAATCCATCCAGCTCGACGACACAGGGGAGTCAACGATGCAGCAGGTGCTCAGCGCACGGCCCAGCACTGGCAGGGGACGGGTCGCCCGAGCGATTCGCCGAACCGGGGTGCGCCTGGCCCGGACCACCCGTGCAGATCGCGGCGACGTCCCGGGGTGGGTCCTGATCACCTTGATGACGGCCGGCCTGGTCATCGCCCTGTGGGCCGTCGCCGGCCCGGCCCTGACCGCCGTCTTCACCGACTCGATCGCGCGTGTCACCGGCCAGATCGGCTGAGCGGCCGGTGCGTCCCCGCGGTGAGGCCGGCTCGGCCATCGTGGACTTCGCGCTCGTCGCGGGACTGGTCACGCTGGTGTTCGCGGCCGTCCTGCAGCTGACGCTCGCGCTGCACGTGCGCAATACGCTCGTCGACTGCGCCTCGGAGGGGGCCAGGTACGCCGCCCTGGCCGACCGCACGCCCGCGGACGGGGCTGCGCGTACGCGTGACCTGATCGGGATGTCGCTCGCGCCGGGCTACGCCGACGACGTCACAGCCGTCGACCGGGACCTCGATGGGCTCGCCGTGGTCGAGGTCCGGGTCACCGCGCCGCTGCCGGTCGCGGGACTCCTCGGCCTGGCAGGCACCCTGACTGTCACAGGGCATGCGCTACGGGAGTTGCCGTGAGGCTCGCCCGAGGTCGGGGTCCCGATGACGCGGGCAGCGCCGTCATCGAGTTCCTTGCGGTCACCCTGCTGCTCCTCGTGCCGATCGTGTATCTGGTCCTGGTCCTGGGCCGGCTGCAGGCGGCCACCTTCGCGGCGGAAGGTGCGGCGCGCGAGGCGGGTCGCGCGTTCACGACCGCCGTCGGGCCCGATGAAGGGAGTCGGCAGGCGGTCGCGGCGGTGCATCTCGCGCTCAGCGACCAGGGTTTCGCGGCCGTCGACCCGGCGGCGGCGCTGGGCCTCGAATGCTCGACGGACCCGTGCCTGACGCCCGGGAGCAGCGTGCTCGTCCGGGTCGCGTTCGACGTCGACCTGCCGTTCGTGCCGGGGTTCGTCCGGTCGGCCGTGCCGCTGGCGGTGCCGGTCGCGGCGGAGCACGTCGCCCCGGTCGGCCGGTTTGGCGGGGCAGGTTGAGATGGCTCGCGTGACCACGCGTGCGTTCGGCTGGGTGCGCGCTCGCATCGACCGCGCCGGGCGGGAGGCGGGCCAGATCACCCTGCTCTCGATCGCGTTCGCCGCGCTGGCGCTGCTCCTGGTGACCGCCGTGGTCTCGGCTACGAGCGTCCACCTCGAACGTAAACACCTGCTGATGCTCGCGGACGATCTCGCGCTCGCGGGCGCGGAGTCGATCGATCTCGACGCGTTCTACGGCGGGCGGGCCGCCGCGCCGACGGCGGGCGCCGTCGTGCCGCTCACGGACGACGGCGTTCGCAGGTCCGTCGACGCGCACCTCGCGGCCGCACCCGGCGCCGCCGCCGGCCTCGACGGGCTGCAGGTTGCGGGCGCCGTCAGCCCCGACGGGCGCACGGCCCAGGTGACGCTCACCGCGGTGGCGCGGCCCGCGCTGATCAGCTGGGTCACGGCGCCCTGGTCGGACGGCATCCTGCTGCGGGTCACGTCGAGCGCCCGGTCGTGGTGAGCGCCCGGCCGGGGTGAGCCGGGGCGCCGCCGGCCCCGGCACGGCCGCCCATGGCGGCCCTGTAACCTGGACTCTCGTGGCAGCCACCGACTTTGCAGCCGAGATTCGCTCCCTGCGCAGCACCCTGGACTCGATCCAGGCCGTGACTGACCCTGTAGCCCTGCGGACCAAGATCGCCGACCTGTCCGAGCAGGCCTCGGCCCCCGACCTGTGGGACGACCCCGAGGCCGCGCAGGTCGTCACCTCGGCGCTGTCCCACTCCCAGAGCGAGCTCGAGCGGCTGGAGCGCTTCGGCAGCCGGATCGACGACCTCGAGACGCTGGTCGAGATGGCGACGGAAGACGTCGCGGCCGACGGCGCCGACGTCGCGCAGGCCCTCGGCGAGGCCGAGGCCGAGCTGACCGTGATCCGGGACGACCTGCGCGAGCTCGAGGTGCGCACGCTGCTCTCGGGCGAGTACGACATCCGCGAGGCCGTCGTCACGATCCGGTCCGGCGCGGGCGGGGTCGACGCGGCGGACTTCGCCGAGATGCTCATGCGCATGTACCTGCGCTGGGCCGAGCGGCACGGCTACCCGACGACGGTGCTCGACACCTCGTACGCGGAGGAGGCCGGGCTGAAGTCGGCCACGTTCGAGGTCAAGGCGCCCTACGCGTTCGGCAACCTGTCGGTCGAGGCCGGCACGCACCGCCTCGTGCGCATCTCGCCCTTCGACAACCAGGGCCGCCGCCAGACGTCGTTCGCCGCGGTCGAGGTCATCCCGCTCATCGAGCAGACCGACAGCGTCGAGATCCCCGAGAACGAGATCAAGGTCGACGTGTTCCGCTCGTCCGGCCCCGGCGGTCAGTCCGTCAACACCACCGACTCCGCGGTCCGCATGACGCACATCCCGACCGGCATCGTCGTGTCGATGCAGAACGAGAAGTCGCAGATCCAGAACCGCGCCGCCGCGCTGCGCGTGCTCCAGTCCCGGCTGCTGCTGCAGCGCCAGGCCGAGGAGAACGCCGCGAAGAAGCTCATGGCCGGCGACATCAAGGCGAGCTGGGGCGACCAGATGCGCTCCTACGTGCTGCACCCGTACCAGATGGTCAAGGACCTGCGTACGGAGTACGAGGTCGGCAACACCTCCGGGGTTTTCGACGGCGAGATCGACGACTTCATCGAAGCGGGCATCCGGTGGCGCCGCAGCCAAGACCTGCCGGAGTAGTCGGGGCAAACCGGTCACGAGTCGTCGAACCCGACGACCCGCGCCCTGCTCACAGGTTGGTGCCCGGCGTGTCTGCGGGGGAACGTCTCACGGGCCTGCCTAGTCTTAATTTGGCCAAATCGTGCCTCTCCCCGTCCCCCAGCATTGGTCATCGGCAGCCGTGATCCGTTTCGAGAACGTCACCAAGGTCTACGCGCGCGGCGCGCGGCCCGCGCTCGACCAGGTCTCCCTGGACATCGAGCGCGGTGAGTTCGTGTTCCTCGTGGGGACCTCGGGATCCGGCAAGTCGACGTTCCTGCACCTCGTGATGCGCGAGGAGCGCCCGACCGGGGGCAAGGTCTTCGTGGCCGGCCGCGACCTGTCCCTGCTGTCGACGTGGAAGGTCCCGCACCTGCGCCGCCAGATCGGCGCCGTGTTCCAGGACTTCCGCCTGCTGCCGAACAAGACCGTCTTCGAGAACGTCGCCTTCGCGCTGCAGGTCATCGGCAAGCCGCGCCACCACATCATGACGACGGTGCCCGACGTGCTCGACATGGTCGGGCTCGCCGGGATGGAGAAGCGCCGCCCGCACGAGCTGTCCGGCGGCGAGCAGCAGCGTGTGGCCATCGCGCGCGCCTTCGTCAACCGGCCCTCGATCCTGCTCGCGGACGAGCCCACCGGAAACCTCGACCCGACCACCTCCCTGGGCATCATGCGGCTGCTGGACCGGATCAACCGGACCGGCACGACCGTCGTGATGGCCACCCACGACGACGAGATCGTTGACCAGATGCGCAAGCGCGTGATCGAGCTGTCCACCGGCGAGATGGTCCGAGACCAGTCCCGCGGCGTGTACGGCTCGGGCCGTTGAGGAGCCTTTCGTGAGACTGCAGTTCATCCTGTCCGAGATCGGTCTCGGTCTGCGGCGCAACCTGTCGATGACCATCTCGGTCATCCTCGTGACGTTCGTGTCGCTCACGTTCGTCGGCGCGGCTGCGCTCCTACAGCAGCAGATCTCGCAGATGAAGGACGACTGGTACGGCAAGGTCGAGGTCTCGGTCTTCCTGTGCCCGCGGGGCTCGGAGCTCCCGACCTGTGCGGCCGGCGAGGTCTCGCCCGAGCAGGTCGCGGCGGTCAAGGCCGAGCTCGAGTCCCCGGAGCTCAAGCCGTACATCCAGACGGTCTACTTCGAGAGCAAGGACGAGGCGTTCGCGTCCTTCGAGAAGAAGCTCTCCGACCAGCCGTGGGCGAAGGCCGTCACTGCCGACGACATGAACTCCTCCTATCGCGTGAAGCTGGCCGATCCGGAGAAGTACCAGGTGGTCGCCGACGTGCTCGCGGGTCGACCCGGGGTCGAGGAGGTGCTGGACCAGCGCCGGATCTTCGACTCGCTGTTCCTCGTGCTCAATCGCGCGACCCTGCTGTCCGTGGGGCTCGCCACGGTCATGCTCCTCGCCGCCGTCCTGTTGATCACGACGACGATCCGGCTGTCTGCCCTGAGCCGTCGTCGGGAGACCGGCATCATGCGGCTCGTGGGCGCCTCGAATCTTTTCATCCAGCTTCCCTTCATGTTGGAGGGGGCGATCGCTGCCACAATCGGGGCCGGACTTGCCGTCGGCGGTCTGTGGCTCGGTGTGCGCTACCTGGTGACGGACTGGCTCGGCAGCTCCGTGACGTTCGTCGACTACATCGACACGAGCAACGTCTGGACGATCGCGCCGATCCTGGTGGCCGTGGCGATCGTGCTGGCCGCGATCTCGTCGGTGGTCACCCTGAGCCGCTACACGAAGGTCTGAGTCCTATGACGCACCCTCGACCGACAGCGAATGCTCCCCGCACGCGCCGCAGCCGGCTCCTCGCGGGGGTGCTCACCGCGGTGCTCGTCGCGCTCACGGCGGTCGCGAGCCCGGCCCTGGCCGACAGCTACAACGACCAGAAGGCCAACGCCCGGAGCCGCCAGGCGGCCAACCAGGCGAAGGCCGACGCCCTCGCGGCCTCGATCGAGGGCCTGAGCAGCCAGCTGGGTCAGGCCGTGGCCGACCTCGCGGCGACCCAGGCGCGCCTGCCTGTCGCGCAGGCCGAGCTCACCGCCGCGCAGGTCGAGCTCGAGCGCACGCAACGGGAAGCGACCCTCATCGCGACACGGCTCGAGGACGCGAAGGCGCAGGAGACGGCGATCACCACGACCATCGCCGCCGACAGCGCACGCGGCGACGAGATCCGCACCGCCGTCGGGCAGATGGCGCGTCGCGCGTACAAGGGCGAGACGGCCGCGACCAGCCTCAGCGTCGTGATGGAGTCCACCAGCACCGCGGACTTCGTCGACCAGTACGGCATGATCTCGACCGCGCTGCGCACCCAGACCAAGGCCCTCGACGAGCTCGACCAGATGGAGGCCACGAACCGCAACAGCGAGGCGCGCCTGACCGCGGTCAAGGACAAGGTCGCCGCGCTCAAGGTCGAGGCCGACAACAAGGTGGTCGAGGCCGACGCGGCGAAGGCCGCCGCCGCCGCACGCGAGGCCGAGATCGAGCAGCTGATCGTCGACCAGACCGCCAAGCAGGCGGCCATCGCCGCGCTGAAGTCCCAGGCGGAGGCGGAGGTCGCGAAGGCCGACGCAGAGGCCGCCGCGATCGCGGCCGAGCTCGCGGACATCATCGCCAAGCAGCGCGCGGCGCAGGCCGCCGCGGGCACGGCGCCGAGCGCGGGCGGGGGATCCGGCAGCGTGGCCGGCGCCATCTTCGGCAACCCCACGTCGATCAGCCCGATGTACGTGACCTCCGAGTACGGCATGCGGATGCACCCGATCCTCGGGTACGTGCGGCTGCACGCCGGCATCGACCTGCGCACCTACTGCAACACGCCGCTGTACGCGCCCCGGAGCGGCACCGTCGTGTGGGCGAAGTCGCGGTTCGGCCTCGGCAACCAGGTGATGATCGACTACGGCTTCATCAACGGCAGCTCGGTCATGTCGAGCTCCAACCACATGACCAGCTTCGCGGTGCGCGGCGGGCAGCACGTCGATCAGGGCCAGCTCATCGGGTACTCGGGCAACACCGGCACGTCGGCGGCCTGCCACCTGCACTTCGAGGTGTACGTCAACGGGGCGACCGTGAACCCCCGCAGCCTGCTCGGGCTCTAGCCCGGCGTCCTCTAGGCTGGGCGGGCAGCGAGCGCGAGAACGAGCGAAAGGTTTCACGGTGGCCAAGGAACAGGGGCGCAAGCTGGTCGCCAGCAACCGCAAGGCCCGGCACGACTACTTCATCGAGGACGTGTTCGAGGCCGGGCTCGTGCTGATGGGCACCGAGGTCAAGGCGCTGCGCGCCGGTCGGGCCTCGCTGGTCGACGGGTACTGCACGATCGAGCGCGGTGAGGCGTGGCTCGAGGGCGTGCACATCCCCGAGTACACGCAGGGCACCTGGACCAACCACGCGCCGCGCCGCAAGCGCAAGCTCCTCATGCACCGGTCCGAGATCGATCGGCTGTCGGACAAGACGCAGGAGAAGGGGCACACGATCGTGCCCCTGGGCCTGTACTTCGTCGACGGGCGCGCCAAGGTCGAGATCGCCCTCGCCCGTGGCAAGAAGGAGTACGACAAGCGGCACACCCTGCGCGAGCAGCAAGACACCCGTGAGGCGCAGCGCGCGATCCAGACCCATCGTGACCGCTGAGCGCCCGGCGCTGTTCCTGACCCTGAGTGCTCGGCTCGGCCGTGTCGGCGTCCTCCTCGCGCTCCTGTGCGCCCTCGCGGTCGCCGGGGCGCTCCCGGCCCAGGCGACCGCGAGGGGCAACCAGATCGACCGGTACGACGTCGGCGTGACCCTCGCCGCGGACGGCACGATGGCGGTCGTCCTCGACTTCGACTTCAACTTCGGCGATGACCCCGGGCACGGCCCGTACCTGACGCTGCCGACCGCGCAGGGCTACAACGACGAGTACGACCGGGTGTTCGAGTTCACGGACTTCACCGCGACGTCCGAAGACGCCTCGGCCGCGCCCGCCGACCTCGACCTGACCGAGGAGAACGGCTGGCTCCAGGTCCGCATCGGTGACCCGGACGTCGACGACGTCAGCGGCGTGCACCACTACACCGTGACCTACACGGTGCGGGGCCTCGTCAATGGCGCCGACGCGTCCAGTGTCGGCGACGAGCTGTACTGGAACGTCATCGGTGACCAGTGGGAGATCCCGCTGAGCAACATCACCGTCACGGTCGACGGTCCGGCGCCGGTCGCGCAGGTGGCCTGCTTCGCCGGACCGGTGGGCGGAACCGGGACGTGCGACAGCTCCACGGCCGACGGCGCCCGCGCTCAGTTCACGCAGGGCACGCTGCGGCCGAGTGAAGCGCTGACGATCGCGACGAGCTACCCGGCGGGCACCTTCACCGACGTCGAGCCGATCCTGCAGGAGATCTGGACGCCCGCCAAGGCGTTCGCCCTGACCCCGTGGACCGGGCTCGCGGCGGCGGCTGTCCTGCTCGGCGGGCTCGGGTTCGTGCTCGCGCGGATCCGCCAGCGCGGTCGCGACGAGCAGTTCCTCAACCAGACGCCGGGGCTGGCGCCGACCGATGGTCAACCGGGCGCCGTCGGGCCCCGCGACCGGCGGACGCCGATCGCGGTCCACTTCACGCCGCCGGCCGGGTTCCACGCGGGTCAGCTCGGCACCCTGATCGACGAGCGGGCCGACCCGCGCGACGTGACGGCGTCGATCGTCGACCTCGCGGTGCGCGGATACCTGCGGATCGAGCAGACCGCCGAGGCGAACTTCCTGGGACGTGGCGCCGACTGGCGGCTGGTCCAGCTGCGCCCGGCCGACGCCGAGCTCGCGCCGTACGAGCGGACGTTGCACGACGGGATCTTCGCGGGCCGGTCCGATGTGAGCCTGTCAGGCCTCAAGACGACGTTCGCCGCGTCCATGGCCGCGGTCCAGAGCGAGCTCTACGAGGATGTGACCACGCGCGGCTGGTTCCGCGGGAACCCGAAGACCGTGCGCCTGCACTGGTTGCTCGCGGGGATCGCGCTGACGACCGTCGGGATCCTGCTCACGGTGCTCCTTGCGGCCCTCACTCACTGGGGTCTGGTCGGGCTCGGGGTGCTCGTCGTCGGGGTCGCGGTGCTCCTGGTCGCGCGGACGGCGCCGGCGCGCACCGCGACCGGGACGGCTGTGCTCGCGCAGACCCTGGGCTTCCGGCAGTACCTCGCGACCGCCGAGGCGGAGCAGCTGAGGTTCGAGGAGGGCGAGGACCTGTTCAGCCGCTACCTTCCGTACGCGATCGTGTTCGGTCTCACCGAGCGGTGGGCGGCGGTCTTCGCCCGGCTGGCCGCGCAGGGACGCCCGGTCGCCGAACCGACGTGGTACGTCGGCCCGGGCTACCACGTCGGTGCGTTCTGGCTGGCGACGAACTCGTTCGGGCACGCGATGGAAAGCTTCTCCGCGATCGCGACGCAGTCCATCTCGGCGCCGACGCCCGGGTCGTCCGGATCGTCGGGCTTCTCGGGCGGGTTCTCCGGTGGGGGAGTCGGCGGTGGGGGAGGCGGTGGCTGGTGACGGTGCCCGCGGGTCAGGCGCGGCGACCGAAGATCGCGAGCAGCTGGGTCTGAGGGTCGTCGGCCGGCTCGCTGGGCAGCGCGTCGCCGAACATGGGGTGCGGCAGCTCAGAGGCCCGGCCGGTCCACTCGATCAGCAACCTGTCGACGGTGACCGGGTCGATCGTCTCGTCGACGTGCAGCGCGACCGCCAGGTCCCAGCCGTGGATCGCGAGGTCGGTGACCATCTCGTCGAGGTACTCGTGCACGGCCCGCGGTCCCGACGACAAGTTCACGGTGCGCCCGCGGGTGCTCTCGTCCGCGAAGGCAGCGACGGCCGCGGTGATCGCCGTCCGCCAGGCCCCGACGGGGTCGTCTCCGAGCACGTTCCCGGCGAACTTGTCGCCGACCTCCGCGATCGTGCGGCCGGCCAAGAGCTCGGGGACCCACAGCTGCTCCGCCGTGAGGTGGTTCACGAGGTCGCGCACTGCCCAGTCGGTGCAGGGCGTGGCCGCGTCCCAGCGCTCACCGACTGCCTCGACGAGGGTGGTGAAGTGGTCGGCGTTGACTCGATGCAGGATCAGTAGCTCGTCCATGGCCCCATTTTGCGGCACCGCGCAGGGCGCTGCACGGTGAACGCAATGAACTGGGCGCGGACCGGAGTTCGGGGGACTACGATGAGGGGGTTCGAACCAGACTCGCCTCGGCGAGGCTGGGGCGAGTGCTTGAAAACTGCACAGGGGGGTGATCGGTTTCGACGGTGATCGTCGATCCAGGAGAAGCGGGCCGAGGATGCAGGGTTATCTCGTGAACGCTCCCTGCAAAACCAATAGGTGCCAACAACACGCGCACCGACTTCGCACTCGCCGCCTGAGCGAGTCTTCGAAGTCCGTTAGTCCGAGTTTGCTCTCGCCTCGGTAACTAGCGTCATCTAGAGAGATTGCTTGCAGCGTTTGTCGTCGCCGCTGCAGGGACTTAAGACGGCTGGGCCTGTCAGCAGCATGCTTGCTAGATTGCTGGGGCCGAGAAAAGCGCAGCAAGCTGCGCCCGGAGAAGTCCTGGTTCACAGTCATCGGACGCGGGTTCGATTCCCGCCACCTCCACCCCCTGGACCTGTTTCAGCGCAGGTCACGCTTGTCCAAGAGGCAGCCATCCGTTCGCGGGTGGCTGCCTCTTGCGCTGTGTCGGCGCCCGCGGAGCCTGTCTCGATCTGCCGACGATTCTGCATCGAAACGTCCCGCGGGCCTGATGACGCCTGGGTAGGTTTGCTCGATGTCGTACAACCTGGCGTCCCTGCTCGAGGGCAGTGCAGCTCGATTCCCCGACCGTGACGCGATCGTCTTCGGAGAAACGGGCCTGACCTACGCCCGGCTCGACGGCGCGGCCAACCAGGTGGCCAACCTGCTGGTGTCTCGGGGGATCCTGCCGGGAGACAAGGTGGCGCTGAGCTGCCCGAACATCCCGTACTTCACCATCGTCTACTTCGGGATCCTCAAGGCCGGAGCGACAGTCGTGCCGCTCAACGTGCTGCTGAAGGGTCGCGAGGTGGGCTACCACCTGAGCGACTCGGAGGCGAAGGCCTACTTCTGCTTCGAGGGCACGCCCGAACTGCCGATCGGGGCGGAAGGGTACGCAGGGTTCGGTGCGGTCGAGTCGTGCGAGCGCTTCTTCGTGATCACCGCCGACCCCACCGCCGCCTCGCCGATCGGCGGCGCCGAGACGCTGGGCCAGGCCATGGCCTCGCAGCCCGTGACGTTCGAGACGGTGGCCACCGACCAGGACGACACCGCGGTGATCCTCTACACGTCCGGCACGACCGGGCAGCCCAAGGGCGCCGAGCTGCGGCACCGGAACATGCGCGACAACGCACTGGCCAGCGGGTCCCTGTTCGATGTCGACGCCGACACCCCGGACACCTACCTGTGCGTGCTCCCGCTGTTCCACTCCTTTGGGCAGACCGTGATCCAGAACACCGCTTGCGCCTTCGGTGGCACCGTCGTCATGCTGCCGCGCTTCGCTGCCGGCCCGGCGTTGGACCTGATGCGAGGAGCGGGGGTGACGTTCTTCGCCGGGGTGCCGACGATGTACTGGGCCCTGCTCGGCGCGCTGGAGGACGGCGTCGACATCTCCTCGATCGCGAAGAACCTCCGGGTCGCCGTCTCGGGCGGCGCCGCGCTGCCGGTGGAGGTCCACAAGAACTTCTCCCGGAGGTTCGGCGTGACGATCCTCGAGGGGTACGGCCTGTCTGAGACGTCGCCGGTCGCGAGCTTCAGCAGCTACGGGCAACCGGTCCGGGTCGGCTCCATCGGGCCGTCGATCCCTGGCGTGCAGATGAAGCTGATCGACCCGATCGGCTGGACGGAGATCGGGGACTACCCCGACGGGATCGGCGAGATCGCGATCAAGGGCCACAACGTCATGAAGGGCTACTACAAGCGTCCCGACGCGACCGCCGAGGCCATCCAGGACGGGTGGTTCCGGACGGGCGACCTCGGGCGCCGCGACGAGGACGGCTGGTACTACATCGTCGACCGTTCCAAGGACATGATCCTTCGCGGCGGCTACAACGTGTACCCGCGCGAGATCGAGGAGGTCCTGCTCACGCACCCTGCGGTCTCCCTGGCTGCGGTGATCGGGGTGCCGGACGAGCGGCACGGCGAAGAGGTCAAGGCGTACGTCATCCTCGAGAAGGGCGCAGCGGTCACGCCCGACGAGCTGATCGCCTGGGGCAAGGAGCAGATGGCCGCTTACAAGTACCCCCGGATGGTCGCAGTCGTCGACTCGCTGCCGACGACTGCGACCGGGAAGATCCTCAAGCGCAAGCTCCGGTGACGCGCCCGGGCCTCAGCCGAGGGTGGACGTGTCGATGACGAAGCGGTAGCGCACGTCGGAGGCCAGGACACGCTCGTACGCCTCGTTGATCTGGTCGGCACGGATGACCTCGATCTCGGCACCGACGTGGTGCTCGGCGCAGAAGTCGAGCATCTCCTGCGTCTCGCGGATGCCTCCGATCAGGGAGCCGGCGTAGGAGCGGCGGCCACCGATCAGCGAGAACACGTTCAAGGACAGCGGCTCGGGCGGAGCGCCGACGTTGACCAGGGCGCCGTCGACGGCGAGCAGGGACAGGTACGCGTCGACGTCGATCCTGGCGCTGACGGTGTTGAGGACGAGGTCGAAGCTCCCGGCGAGCTTCTCGAACGTCTCCGGATCGCTGGTCGCGTAGTAGTGGTCGGCGCCCAGGCGCAGACCGTCCTCGTGCTTCTTCAGCGACTGCGACAGCACGGTCACCTCGGCCCCCATCGCGTGGGCGATCTGGACGCCCATGTGGCCGAGCCCGCCGAGGCCGACGACGGCGACCTTCCGACCGGGACCCGCGCCCCAACGGTTCAGCGGCGAGTAGGTGGTGATGCCGGCGCACAGCAGCGGGGCGGCGACGTCGAGGTCGAGGCCGTCCGGGATCCGCAGGACGAACCCTTCGGTGACGACGACGTGGGTGGAGTACCCGCCCTGGGTGACCAGCCCGTCCTTGCCGACGACGGCGTAGGTGCCGATGTTGCCCTTGACGCAGAACTGCTCCTCGCCGGCCAGGCAGTAGCGGCACTCGCCACACGAGTCGACCATGCAGCCGACGCCGACGCGATCGCCGACCTTGTGCTTGGTGACGTCGCTGCCGATCTGCGCGACGATGCCCGCGATCTCGTGGCCGGTCACGAGGGGGTAGGCAACCGGGCCCCACTCACCGCGGGCGGTGTGGATGTCGGAGTGGCAGATGCCGGCGTACTTGATGTCGATCAGGACGTCGTGCGGGCCGACGTCCCGTCGCTCGATCGTCGTCGGGGTCAGGGGGGCCGTCGCCGAGGTGGCGGCGTAGGCGTTCACGGTGAGCATGGTTCTCCGGGGTTTCGTCGAGGGGGTCCCTTCTCACAACGGAACTGCGCGAGGATCGATACCGCCTTAGACGGCCGGGGTGCTCGACGTGGCGGGAGTCACTGCGGGCGCGATGCGCCCGATGAGGGCGTGGGCGGCGGCCGTGACCAGGGCCCGGTCGTAGGTCAGCAGGAACTCGAACTCGCGGTCTCGGTCAACTCCCTGGTCGCCGAGATCGCGGGCGATCAGCGCTACGGCCTGATGTGCCCCGAGGACGACGATGGTCCATTCGCTCGCCAGCGCGTCCTGGGCGGACAGCCTTGCGCCGCGCACACCCGGCGCCGGGGACAGCGGCATCTCCTGACCGAGCGCGCACACGAGCGGCAGCTGTGCTGCCAGCTCGGTGTACCGGGCAGCGGTCGCGGCCGTGAAGAACCGCGCATGCTCAAAGGTCGACAGCAGCACGGGAGGGACGCGCGCGAGGAGAGCGTTCGCCTCCAACGTGTGCGAGATCGGCAGCAGCAATCCCTTGGGGGTTCGTCGCAGCGGCCGGTCGCGCATGACCAGGTCGTATGGGGTGGACTGCAGGGACAGCCCGATCGGGCGCGCGGCAAACCGCTCCGGGCTGAAGGAGACACGCTCCAGCCGCCGTTCGCCGCGACCCCACAGCCAGCCCTGGCCGAGGGTGGCGCCGAGCACCAGCGCGCGGGTCAGGTCTTGAGCGGTCTCGATCCCCTCGGCGACCACCTCAGCCCGGGCCTCCTCCGCGTACGCGCGGACTGCTCCGGCCACCGTGATGGTGTCGGGGTCGCTCGTCGTACGCAGCAGCGCGAGATCCAGCTTGACGACCTCGGGGCGCAGCAGGGGAATGAACGCCAACGACTCCGGCTCGATCCCCACGTCGTCCAACGCGATCGCGCACCCGGCGGCCCGCAGGCGCTCCGCACCGGCCAGGATCCCCGCCACGTCGGCGGCCAGGGCGCGCTCGGTGATCTCCACGACCACCTGGATATGGCCGGCGCGCTCGGCGAGCGCGTCGATGATCACGTCGGTGTGCCGGGTCAAGGTGCTCGGCTCGAGATTGACGAACAACGTGGTGGGGCGGCCGCCCGACAGTCGCTCCGCGTCGGTCAGAGCCGACCGTATCGAGCAGAGCTCGAGCTCGAGCAGACGGCCGGCGTCGGCCGCGGCGGCGAGCAGGACGAGCGGCGACGCCCACACCGTGCCCGCGGGCCCGCGCAGCAGTGCCTCGTGGCCGAGCACGTCGCCGGTGTCCAGGTCGATGAACGGCTGGTAGACGCTGTGCAGCCCGCCGGAGCCCGCCAGGTCCGCCCAGGGCAGGGCGGGGCGGGCCGTGCGCGACTGTGCCGAATCCGTGGGGAGCACGCCATGACTATCGACCGACGCCACGAGGATGTGACCTCAACGAGCAGGTGAGAAGCCTGCTCAGGTGCGGATCGAACAGTGCGAGTGCCGACATCGACTGACGCAGGCGCAGACCCTGCTCCCGACCGACGGAGTACATCCGTCGCGTCCACCACTGGCACGCGCTCGCAACGAGGGCAGGTTCAGTCCTGCTCGTGGGCCGAGATGCACGGTCGACTGGGGCGTTCTCCCCGCCGAAACGCGCGGCCACCGTGCGGACCACGGAGTAGTCGGGCAGGCTGGTGAGCGCGCTCGAGACGCAATCGGTCGAACCTCCAGGCTCGACGGCGACCCGTGATCGTCGCGGTTGGCAAAGTGCGATCGTGGGCGCTCGATGAAGCACGTGGGACATGAACAACAAGATCCAGCACATGCAGTTCATTCAAGCCGTAATTGCGAGGATGGCTGCCAACTCATTTCAGTTCAAGGGATGGTCGATCACCATCGCCGCTGGTTTGGCGGCGTTCGCAGCGATCGAGTCGAGAACTGCGCTCCTCGTCATGGTGCTGGTCTCGACGGTTCTGTTCTGGGGTCTTGATGGATACTATTTGTGGTTGGAGCGCTGCTTTGTCGCGCTTTATAATGCCGTGGCTGCAATGACGGAGGATCAGGTCGACTTCTCGATGAAGCCTGACAAGACCGGGGCGGCGCTCGCATGGGTCAGAACTTGCTTTCGACCCCACCTTGCTATTTTCTACGGGGCAATTATCGTGATCGATGTCGCAGGCTTGATCCTGACCAAGACAAAATGAGCGCGTAGAACACAAAGAATCAGTAACGATCCGGTCGTCGCCAGGAAGGTTGCATCGTGAGCCCGACCTATGGCATCGAGATATTCCACCTGGATCGCGACCGCTGGGCCGCTGACCTTACCCATGCTGTCGCCCAGGAGGTCCTGGAAATCGGTCTGCACCCATCGGTGAGTGTGGTGGTCGGTCCGCCGGCGCCGAGCGGGTCCGTCCCAACTGTGGGTGTCTATCTCGGCAGCGCGGCCGCCGCCGCCGATGCCACCCTTGGTGGTCGCATCAAATCGGCCCTGACCGCGGGAACGGTGGTCATCCCGGTCGTCGACGCGCTCGCGCAGTTCGGCGCGTCCGTGCCGGCGTCGCTGACCTTCGCCAACGGTTTCGAGTGGACCAGCCCAGAAAGCGCTCGGAAGCTGGCTCGAATCCTTCTGGAGAACCTCGGGATCGAAGAAAACGAACGTCGGGTCTTCATCAGCCACAAACGTGACGACGGACTGGGCGCAGCCGAGCAACTGCACGACAGACTCACCCACGTCGGCTTTCGTCCCTTCATCGATCGCTTTTTCCTCAGAGCCGGCGAAGACGTCCAGGAGCGCATTGCCGACGTGCTGGAGGACTACGCGTTCCTGCTGTTGTTGGAGACACCGATGGCGCACACATCTCGATGGGTGTTCGATGAGCTCCACTACGCACTGAGTCACACCATGGCAACGCTCATCCTCCGATGGCCCGGTGAGCCGACGCCCGTGCCCGGGAGCCCGGGTGTGCCTAGGGAGCAACTGCGCGACGACGAGCTCGTGAAGGACGTGCATGAATATGACACCTTCACTGACGCGGCGCTCGACAGGGTTGTAGCGGCGGTCGAGGCGAGCCATGCGAACGGGCTCGCTCGACGGCGTCGGACTCTCGTTCAGAGCATCGAAGAAGCCGCCAAGGTCTCGGGCTGCACGTCGTGCACTCCCTTGCCGGGGTGGCAGCTCCGGGTGGAGCATGCCGCAGGGCCGACGCTTGTCGGCATCACGCCCAGATTGCCCACTGCAGACGATCTCCACAAGCTTGATCTCGCGCGGGGGACTTCTGGCGTCAAGCCGGCAGCGGTGCTGGTCTACAGCGCCCGAGCCCTCCGTCCGGCGCGACGCGCGCACCTCGAGTGGGTGGCGGGCGATCGAGATCTCACCTTGGAACCGGGAAACGCAATAGGGGGACGGTGGTAAGACGATGCCTATAGTCTTCGAGCCCATGCGGCCCGGACCGCTGCGAGCGGAGTCCCTGTTTGTATCCGCAAGCATTCCCGATCCCGCCCGTTGGCACGGTGACTTCGACGCTCTCGAGATTACCGATGCCGTCGTAGCTCTGGCGCGCACCTCCCTCACTGCCGGCTTTCGCCTGGTGACGGCAGCGCATCCGACTATCGCTCCATTGCTGCTGTACGTCGCGGCGGAATTCCCGGCTGAGCCCGGGGAGCGCATCGTCATTTATCAATCCGAACTCTTCACCGACGTTCTCCCGGTCGCAACTCGTCGTTTCGAGGCTGACGGCGTCGGTCGTTTGGTATGGACTGCCGCTGCGAAAGGGGACCGTCCCGAGCCCGGCGCATGCGAAAAGAGCCTCGACATCATGCGTCGGCAGATGTTGGGCGAAACGGAGCCGGTTGCTGCTTGCTTCATCGGTGGTATGGAGGGCATCGAGACCGAATACTCGCTGTACAGGTCGTTGTTCCCGGACCGGCCCACCTATCCGGTAGGAATGCCTGGGGGCCAGGCGCGGGGTCTCCTGGGGAGGCGTACGACGGCATTGACAGAGCGCCTGACGTCGGACAACGTCTACCCGGCCCTGTGGAGAGCGGTCATCCTCGATCTGGAGGCACGTCTCTAAACGGTGGATCGAGATTCAGTAGCTGCGTGGTCGGTGCTCGGGTGCGATCCCCTCAGTGCTCGCGAGCTCGTGCAGCCCCACATCCCGGCGCAACCAGTCGGCCACCTGGCGCTCCACCGAGAGGGGCACGTCATACGCACTGAACT
This sequence comes from Pengzhenrongella phosphoraccumulans, assembly GCF_045689905.1. NCBI lineage: Bacteria > Bacillati > Actinomycetota > Actinomycetes > Micrococcales > Pengzhenrongella > Pengzhenrongella phosphoraccumulans. The sequence goes on from NZ_CP144210.1 coordinate 3,391,758, forward strand.
CGCGGGTGAGGCGATGCCGCAACACTGACGGCAGGGCGGTTCTGCGGCCCTCGACGAGGATGAGGCAGCGACGGCTGGAGCCGAGCGCGAACCCGAGTTCGATCAGGACATTCATGTCGTCATACTGATCCTCGATCTTCTCAAGGACAGCGACCACGAGGTCACTGTTGTGAAGACAGAGCGCGACGTTCGCCCAGAGCTCGCCGGTGTAGTCGCGGTCGTCGGCTCGCACCACGTCACGACCGAACCTCGCGCAGGTGGTACGGACCCCCTCGTCGATCTCGCGCAGCACCGGAGAGTCCTTGAATCTCATGAGGAGCAGGATCGTCGGATCCGGGTGCTGCCTCCGGAATGCCTCGTCGGCTGCGTCACGTGGCATCTCACCCAGCAGCTCGAGCGGGCGCGGTCGGGTGTGGTCGCTCGCCTCGGACATGTCTTCCACCACAGCGAGAGTCTGCCGGTTCGGGGGACCCGTGCCGCCGCGACGCTCCGGGACGGGCCTCACCGGCGACTGGTTGCTGCCAGAGCCTCGATGAGCTCATCGACCCACGTCGCGTCCTCGTCCCGCCGACGCATGGCTTCCGCGATGTGGCCCAGATCGCTCGCGGTGGTTTTGGGCTCGAAGTCGTCGCGGGCGACCGCCAAGGCGCGTTCGAGCGCGCGTTGCGCTCGTTCCTGGTCGCCGGTCAGAACCGCGAGTCCAAGGTCGGTCGCATGGTCCCAGTAGTCCGGGTCATGCTTCGGTGCACTCAGCCGGCGGTCAGCCGCGAACCTCACCACGGGCAGAAGATCGCGAAGGCGCGGGTCGGCGGGAGTCGCGAGGGACATCAGGGTGACGGCGTTGACTCCGGGGTAGGGGTCCCGCCAATCCATCTCGAACCCTCGAAGGTATGCGTTGATCGCGAGTGCCAGGAGCCCGCGGCGCCGTTCGATCGACGTCTCCCGTTCCCAACGTCCCTTGTAGACGCTCCCCAGCAACCCGTACGTCTCGCTGCTTGGCCGTTCGCGCAGTGCCGCCTGGAGCACGCGCTCGGCTTCCATGTCCTGCTTGTTGCGATTCAACGCGAACGCGTACTGCTCCTGCACGATCGTCGTCGTGCGCAAGGGGCGCGACAGGCCTTCGACGAGATGAACCATCTCGGGCCACGACGAGACCGATCTGTATGCCAGCAGGAGCGATAGGGCAGTTGACGTGTCGAAGTCGCGTGGCTCACCGAGTTCACCTTCCACAGCGCGAATCGCTGACGTGCCATGCTCGGCAGCCTCGTCGAGAAGCCGTCGAAGCTCCTCGCTGCGCTCGGCGTGCTCTCGGAACGTATCGATGCGCTCGTGGTCAACCTCAGCCACGGGGAGGCCTGTCACGAGCTGATGCACGGGGCTGTCGGTTTTGGCCTCTCGGGCGGTCAGGAGGCGTGCGGTGAGGTGCCCGATGGTGGCTTCGACGTCGATCGGGACCCCGCAGTGGTCGACGGGGTACTCGAGAGCGGAGATCGGCGCGACATCGAGGGGTAATCGCCAGCCCTTCCTGAACAGGGGCACCGTGCTGTAGGGACGCAGACCGTGTCGAACACCGAGCTCGTAATAGACGTTGGGGTTGCCGGTAGACAAGTCCGCGACGGCGAACTCGCAAAGGACGAGACGCTCGAACATGGTCTTGTGGAAGATTCCGCCGGTGAGGTCCTCATCCGCACGAATCGGACTCATCCCTGCGTTTTCGACGGCGGGAACGATCAACTGCCCGTACACCGCCGCGAAGTCGATCCGTTGACCGTCGCTGTCGCTCGCCGCGTGGAACGGCATGAGGACGAAGCACAGTGGCCGCGACATCAGGTGAGGTCAACCATGGGTGCAGCCGAACAACCGTGGCGGGCTGCTGCGGGCGCGGACGACCTCGCGGACCTCCCCTTCCCAGGTGGCGGAGAGCTGGCGCCACTTCTGGGTGTCTGTGAAGAAGCTGTCCAGGTTCTTCCTGCGGGATCTGACCTTGAACGTCGGGGGGTGCTGGGTCAGGACACCACCCTCGAGCACCCCCTCGAGGCGCACCCCCTCTTCCACGGCCAGGAGTATCGGTAGCCCCAGCTGGAAGGCCATGGCGGTCTCCATGTGGCACCACGGTGACGTCAACCAGGTCGGGTTTTCCAGCGGAACCTGCTGCGCTTTCGCCAGATCCACATCCGGGTCGGGCCGTTCCTGGCCCTTCTGGACGACCAACTTGCGGAACGCGACGCTCAAGAGTCCGTGCGACCGCATCAGCAGTCCCCTGATCTCACGCATCCCGTCCATCCCGAAGTCGGTCTCGCCCACGGTGTGAGGCTCAAGCCCCCGCTGCTCCAGGTAGTTGCGTAGCGCCTTGAGGAACTCCTGTTGACCTGTGCGATACGGCTCAGCGCGGCTCAAGAAGACCAAGATGCCCATGGCAACTCTCCGTGAAGCGAAAGACCTGACAGCGAGCCTGCAGGATCGCGTCGCGCGGGCACCTCTGGCGATCCCGGAAATGCCTGTGGCGGTCGACCTGGGCGTCGGACCGCGGCAAGGTTCCCGGCCATCTGATGCTCTGCGTAATTCTGACTATGCCGCGCGTCGTGACCTGCGTCCATGCGTAGCGGCACAGCGCCCGGCGGCGGCACGAGCTGCGCCACCGCCGGGCGGACCGGTCAGTAGCCCCGGGAGGAGTCCGCGGTGACTGCCGCGCCCTCGAGCGTGGCGATGAACTCGTCGACCGTGGTCGGCTTGGAGAACATCGGGTAGTCGTAGGTGATCGCGTTGTCGTGCTCGGCGATCGAGGTCGCACCGACGGCGTCGGTGAGGGTGATCACCTCGAAGCCCTTCTCGTAGGCCGACCGCATCGTCGACTCCACGCAGCAGTTGGTGAGGAAGCCGGCGAGCACGACGGTCGTGATGCCCTTGGACCGCAGGATGAAGTCCAGGTTGGTCGAGCCGAAGGCATCCAGCCCACGCTTGCCCTCGATGACGATGTCCGAGTCGATCGGTGCGACGTCGCCGACGATCTCGCAGCCCCAGCTCCCCTTGATGAAGGACGAGGAGTCGACGACGCCCTTGAGGATGCCGTACGGGTGCGACGTGATCTCGTGGTAGCCCGACTGGAAGGCGATCGGGCTGTGGATGATCGTCAGCCCCGCCGCCCGAGAAGCCTCGAGCGCCCGGCGGGCATTGGCCAGCATGCCGGTCGCCTCCATCGAGCCCTGGACCGCGCCGTGCAGAGAGCCACCCTCGCTGGTGAAGTCGTTCTGGAACTCGATCAGGACGAGGGCGGTGGTGTTCGGGTTCATTCCGGTTCTCCTTGGTGGGTTGGGTTGGGTTGGGTTCATACGAGGTTGACGCGGTCGGCGTCGGAGGCGACCGAGTCCTCGGGGCCGATGGGCCAGGCCTCGAGGCTAGGGGTGCGCAGCAGGTCGGCGATGAGCTCGGCGCTGCCGCCGACCAGGGTGGAGTCGAAGTCGATCTCGGTGGCCACGCACCACGCGCGGTCGGCGGGCCAGAACAGCTGGGGGGACTGGGTCCCGGGGAGGTCGCCGTCGAACCGGGCCAGGTCTTCCACCGCGCTCAGGCGGCCACGCAGGAGCAGGTACTCCCTGCCGGGCAGCGACACCCGCGGTGCAGGGCTGCCATGAAGCTGGCCGAAGCCCTCCCACAGGCAGAAGTAGCAATCGTCGGGCGTGGTGGTGTGCCGCCCGAGCACGTCGCAGAGCGCGACCAGCGGGTCGACCTCGAGGTTCCCGATGCGGGGCTCGCCCCCCGGCCACCGGCCGTCCTCGGCGGACGGGCCCCGCCACCGGACGAGGGCGTCCCACTGGGCGGTGGCGTGGACCCGCCGGCCCGTGCGGGCCGCGACGTCGGACCAGCGGACGGGCCGGTCGTCCTCGTCGTGGGCGGGGTGCAGGAGGCGCGCGTAGGCGCCGAAGACGCGCGGCACCGTCCGGGCGACGGCACCGAACGACCCGCCCAGGAGAGGGGCGAGCCAGGCCGCGGGCGCGACGTCGTCGAGCACCTGAACCTGCTCTGTCCACATCTGGACATCCTGGACCCGCGGACGGCCCCCGCGGGCAGAACTGGAGCGAGGGATCTGATCAACCGTGGTGGCTCTCCGGTTGGCGGGGAGGCCAGGTCCGGGTGACGCCGAGTGAGTACTCGGACTCCTGCTCGATCTGTGCAAGAGTCTGCGCGAAAGACACCAGTAATGATCGTTTCAGGTGAGTGTTTGACGGAGCCGCCCCGTGATGAGCTGGGCCGGAGGGGAGGCGAACGTGGACTACCCCCGTTCGACGGAGGCGTACCGCGCGCGAACTCGCGCAAGCGGTCCGAGCGGATGCTCGCCGAGCTCGCGCTGTTCGACGAGGACGGCGCCGTCACGCTCACCGCGCTCACCAGCGCGCTGCAGGTCTCGGCCGCGACGATCCGACGGGACCTGGCTGAGATGGAGGGCCAGGGTCTCCTGGTCCGGACCCACGGCGGCGCCCGCGTCCAGACGTCCTTGGCCGAGGTGCCCGTGCGTCTGAGGGACTCCCAGTTCCGGGAGGCGAAGCAGCGGATCGCCCGCCGGGCCGCGGAGCTCCTCCCGGACGGGCGCTACAGCATCGCGCTCTCGGGAGGCACGACGACGGCCGAGGTCGCACGCGTCCTTGCCGTTCGACCCGACCTCGCGATCATCACGAACTCCTTGACCACCGCGATGGCGATCGCGTCGCGGCCGAACCTCAAGGTCATCATCACCGGCGGGGTCCTGCGGTCGAGCTCGTTCGAGGCCGTCGGTGTGCTCGCGGAGAACACGTTCAACTCGGTCAACGTCGGCACCGCCATCCTCGGCGTCGACGGGATCAGTGCGCAGGGTGGCGCGACGACCCACGACGAGACGGAGGCACGGACGAACCACGCCATGGTCGCCCACGCCCAACGCGTGATGGTCGTGACGGACGGCTCCAAGGTGGGCCGACTGACCCTGGCGAAGATGGCGGACCTCGCTGAGATCAACGTGCTCGTGACTGACACGACGGCCGACCAGGACGAGCTCGAGCGCATCGCGGCCGCGGGCGTGGAGATCCACGTCGTCGACGCCTGACGACGAAGCCCCGGCCGCCGTGACGGCGACCGGGGCGAGGCGCGGCTAGCCGACGAAGCCAGCTGGTTCGCCGATGCCGAGGGCGGGCGAGATCTGCTCGCCCCGCTTCTCGTCGCTGTAGACCATCAGGGTGGAGCCGACGATCGCCAGCACGATCCCGATGGCGCTGTAGACGCTGGGGACCGTCTGGTAGATGAGCAGGGAGAGCGCGATCGTCAGGACGGGCGCCAGCGCGTTCGTCACGGGGGACACGATGGAGGCCTTGCCCCGGCTCAGGGCCATGACGAGGAACAGCGCACCGACGGCGTTGAGGAGCTGAGTTCCTGCGGCCAGGACCGGTGCCTGCCACGGGGCCGACTCGGGGAGCCCGCCCATCATGAGCACGGCGACCGGCACGAGCAGGAAGCCACTGATCGTCATCCAACCGAAGGTGGTGCCGTCGTTCACGCCGACGGTCGCCGCCTTGCGCATGAAGAAGGCCTGCACGCCCCACGCGATGCAGATCAGGATGGCCATCAGGAGCCACGGGCCGGTGGCGCCGTCCGTGGTTCCGCTGGAGATGCTGAACAGCACGACGGCGATCAGGGCCATGGCCACCCCGAGCACGGCCACCCGGGTGATGCGTTCCCGCAGCAGGGTCACGGCCATCACCACGGTGATCATGGGGGACAGAGCGATCACGGGGAAGACCAGGTACGCCGGTCCCATCGTGAGGGTCTTGAACAGGAGCAGCTGTCCGCCGGCGCCGGTCAACCCGATCGCGAGCCCGTAGTAGGCGGCGATCGGCCGTCGGTCGAACGTCGAGCCACGCAGCGCGAAGTAGGCGGGGATGAGCATCGTGAACGCCCAGATGACGTAGACCATCTCGTCCGGGTAGCCGTACTTGGCGGTCGGAAGGCTCGAGAAGGCACCCCAGACCCCCCAGAACAGGACCAAGAGGCCGGCGTACGGGATCCAGCCGCGGTTGGTGGTGGTGGACATGATGTCTCCTCAGGCTTTCGAAGTCGCGGTGGCAAGGGGGGTGCGCAGGCGGGCCAGCGCGTCGGGCTCGAGCGGTCTACCGGCGAGCTTCGCGGCGTAGAGCGCGGCTCCCACGTCGGGCGTGTACAGCGGCTGGCGGATCTCGTGCTGACCGTCGCGGGCGTCGAGCTCGGCGGTGAAGGCGGCAAGCACGGCATCGGAGCCGAACACGCCGCCGGAGTAGGACACCGGCACGACCTCGCCGGGCTCGAACCCGAGCTGCCGCCGCGTGCAGTCGACCAGCGAGGCGAGCTCGCGACCGGCGTCGGCCAGGATCGCCGCCGCGCTCGCGTCTCCCCGGGCTGCCGCCTCGCCGACCTGGCGGCTGAGCGCGGCGATCTCGCTGCGCGAGCCCTTCCAGCGATTGAGGACCATGTCCACCAGGTCGAGATCGCCGGCGAGGTCGAGGTGGTGGCGGAGAACGTCGACCAGCGGGCCGGGGGCCAGGCGTCCGTCGCTCATCTGCGAGTACGTCATCAGACCGCGGATCGCGATCCAGTACGCGGACCCCTCGTCGCCGAAGAGCTCGCCCCAGCCGCCCACTCGAGCGCCCTTTCCCGCGCGCTCGCCGTAGGTCATCGAGCCGGTCCCGCTGATGACATTGATGCCGTCGGCGGCCCCGAGGGAGCCCGCCCAGCCGCACACCATGTCGTTGTTGCAGCGGTAGCGCTCGTGCCCCAGGGCTGCCCGCGGCGCGGCGTCGAGCGCGGCCACGTCACCGCTGGCCTCGCCGTAGGTCGGCAGGCCGAAGAACGCGTACTCCAGCTCATCCGGGGCAATTCCCGTCGTCTCGCAGATCTCCCGCACGCCCTGGGTCAGGATCCGTCCGACGATCTCGATCCCATGGGTGAAGTAGTCGACACTCGCTACCTGTTGCTGCGCTACCAAGTGTCCGTCCTGATCGATCAGACACATCGCTGTCTTGGTGCCCCCGCCATCAACGCCGAGAAACATCAGATACCTCCGCCTGGCGTCGTCACTGACGCCATCGATTCTTCGTGGTGGCCGACGTCGGATGGACGACGGTCGCGTGCCGGACTGCTTCTCAGGCCGGCACCTGGTGCTGTGCGGTTGCCCTCAGGCGCTCGCGGGGGACGGCGTAGGGGATGGCAGGGGGGCGCTCGCGGGAAGGGCGTGGATCGTCACGCCCTGGACGACGCGGTTCACTGCGCCCGACGGGAACGGGTTGTCGGGGGTGTTCCCGAGGGTGAGCGAGAACTGCAGCCCGAGCAGCTGAGCGCTCACCGCGAACGGCAGTGCCAGTGCCGCGTCGGAGACGTCGTCGAGCCCCTCGACCTGCCAGGGATCGCCATCCGCCAGGCCCGCGATCCCGCCCGCGCTGATCGTGACGACGCTCGTCGTGCCGAGCGCGCGGCGCAGCTCGTCGGTGATGTCGAGGTCGTACTGCCGGGTGTACGGATCGTTCGACAGGAAGACGATCGCGAGCGTGCTGTCGTCGAGGACGGCCTTGGGCCCGTGCCGGAATCCCAGCGCGGAGTCGGAGTAGGAGACCACGCCGCCGGCGGTGAGCTCGAGGAGCTTGAGGGCCGACTCTCGGGCGAGCCCGCGCAGGGGCCCGCTGCCGAGGTACACGATCCGCTCGTACCGGCCCTCGGCGAGCGCACGCACTGCCGGGCCCTGAGTGGCGAGGATTCGCTCGGCCGCCACGGCAAGGCGCTCGGCGAGCATGTCGTCGCGCGCCGTTCCCGCCAGCGTCAACCACGTGGCCAGCGTCATGCAGGTGAAGCTGCCCGTCATGGCGAAGCCCTGGTCGTCGGAGAGCTCCGGCATCAGCAGGACCAGGGACCGGTCGGCGTGGGTGTGGCGGCGGAAGAGCTCGCCAGCGGAGTTGCAGGTGACGACCAGGTGGTAGACCTCGCGCAGGCACTGGTCGGCGAGCTCGGTCGCGGCGACGCTCTCGGGGCTGTCCCCCGAACGTGCGAACGAGATCAGGAGCGTGGGGCGGTCCTCCGCGAAGCACTCGAGCGGGCTCGAGACGATCTCGGTGGTGGAGACGGCGTCGACGCGCCGGTGGAGCTCGCGCCGCAGAGCCGGGGCCAGGACATCGCCGGCGAAGGCTGACGTGCCCGCGCCCGTGAGCACGATGCGGAGATCGTCTCGGTCGAGGAGCGGGCGCAGGAACGCTTCCGTCCGGGCGCGCCGGTCCACGACCGCGCCACCGACCTCGCGCCACAGTGCGGGCTGCTGGAAGATCTCGCGCGCGGTGTGCTGGGCGCCGCGCGCGACCAGCTCTTCGACGGTGTAGCCGAGCGAGGCGGATATCACAGTGAGCTCCTCAGGGAGGGGTTGGCGGAGCGCGCGTAGACACGCAGGACGTCCCGGACGCGATCGATCGCGAGTGCTGCCGGGTCCGGGGCGACCTCGCCCCGGCGGACCCGGGCGTACTGGCCGGGCAGGTACTGGCTCAGCAGGGGCAACGGGATCTCGATCGCGGCGAGGTTGGCGAGCAGCCGGGCCTCGGCGGCGTGGATCTCGGGATCGGGCCAGTAGTAGCGGACGCGGTCGCTGTAGCTGAACTGGCGCGCGATCCGCTGGTCGTGGGCGTCCCCCTCGTAGTAGCCCTCCCACCAGTGCGGCTCGTCGAGCATCCGTCGCTCCACGACCGCCACAAGGCCCGACCGATCGTCCGCGGGGACCAGCTCGTCCTCGATGGCTGCCAGCGCGAACAGCGCCTCGCGGAGCGCGAAAGTGAGGCCGGGACCGACCTTGAGGATCGCCCAGTGGTCCTCGACGAGCTCCGTGAGCCGCTCGACCGTCTGGTAGTCGGTGGAGTGCGCTTCGAAGACCAGGCTCGGGTAGCCGTCGACGACGCGCCGCAGCTCCGAGGTGCGGCCGCGGTCGTAGTCGACGACGCGGGCGTGGTCGAACTCGACACCGGGCTGGACGACGAAGCCGACGACCCGCTCCCAGGCGGCCGAGAGTCCCGCGTCGGCGAAGGCCTTCTCGTGGCGGACGAGAGTCGCCCGGGCCGCCTCGTCGGACGTCGGCGCCAGCGCCTCGATGGTCTCGTGCGCACCCCCGGGGACGGGCACCTCCGTGCCGATCACGTACAGCACGGAGCTGCTGCCGAACTCGCGGACCGCGACCTCCTCGGCGACCGCCGCCAGGCGCGCCGCACGACGGGCGACGACGTCGTCGGTCAGCGGAACCGGATCGCCGGCGCACACCATGCTGCAGTCGAGGTGGATCTTGGTGAAGCCGGCGGCGACGTATGCCGCGACGAGCGCGTCGGCGCGGTCCATCGCAGCGTCCGGACCGAGGTCCCGCCAGGTGTTGGGGCCGAGGTGATCGCCGCCGAGGATGACCCGCGAGCGGGGCAGGCCGACGCGGTCGGCGATCGCGAAGACGAGGTCCCGGAAGTCGGCCGGCCGCATCCCGGTGTACCCCCCGAACTGGTCCACCTGGTTGGAGGTGGCTTCTACCAGCACGGCGCCGCCGTCCTGGCGGGCCTGGAGGACCGCGGCCTCGAGCACCAGCGGGTGCGCCGAGCAGACCGAGGGCATGCCGACCGCCTCGCCGGCCTTGTGGCGATGGATGGTCTCGAGCAGGAGCTGGGACACGGTTCTCCGATGGGTGGATGAGGCGAGGGCTACACCGCGACGCTGCGGGATTCCGTGGAGTCGAGGTGATCGTTGATACCGGAACGTTAACCGGATCAATCAGTATTTTGCACGAAACGCTCAGTTTGGCTGCGCACTTCGGCACTGTTCACGCTGAGGGCGGCGCAGCGGGTCGAGAATGTGGAACACGCAGGACCGCCTCCCGCACGCCGCCACCTGAGGAGCTCGAAGCCGTGGAGAAGTTGGTGAACGTGCTGGGAGCAGGACCTGCGGTGCTGGCTTTCGACGTCGGCGGGACGGACGTCAAGGCCGCCCTGATCGACGACGTCGGCGCGATCTGCGACGTCGTGCGCGTGCCGACGCCGCGCGACGGGGCGCGGACCGCGGCCGCCGTCGTCGCCCTGGTCGGCGAGCTCGGCCGGCGACTCACGGCGAACCACCCGCACGTTCGGCCAGCGGCTGCCGGGCTGGTCGTGCCCGGCTACGTCGACGACGAGGCCGGCATCGGGGTCTACTCCGAGAACCTGGGCTGGACGGACTATCCCTTCCGGGACCGGGCGCAGGCGGAGCTCGGGCTACAGGTCGCCTTCGGGCACGATGTCCGCGCGGCGGGCGAGGCGGAGTACCGGCTGGGCGCGGCGGCGCCTTTCGGTGACGTGATCGTCATGACCCTCGGCACGGGGATCGCCGGGGCGATCTTCGTGCGCGGCCAGCTCTACGCCGGGGCGGCATGGCGGGCGAGATGGGTCATTCGCGCGTCGCGGACGAGCCCGACTGCGCCTGCGGGGGTCGTGGCTGCCTCGAGGCGGTCGCCTCCGCCAGCGCGATCGCCCGGCGCTACACCCGCGCGACCGGGGTCGCCGTCACGGGCGCCAAGGACGTCCGGGACCGGGCCCGGCGAGGTGACCCGGACGCCATCGGGGTCTGGGAAAGCGCCCTCGACGCCCTCGCCCTCGACCTCTCGCACTCCGTGGCGCTCCTGGCGCCGGAGGCCATCGTGCTCGGCGGCGGCCTGTCCGAGGCGGGTGCGGACCTCTTCGACGCGCTCGAGCGACGCCTCGACGCGCTGCTCACCTTTCAGCGTCGCCCGAGGCTGCTGCGCGCGAGCATCGGCGAGAACGCCGGCGTCATCGGTGCGGCTCTGCGGGCCCGCGACCTGGTCGGCTCCCGGACTGCACCCGGTCGCGACCCTCGGCCTTGGCCTGGTACATGAGCTCGTCCACCCGGCGCAGCACCGACGTCGCGGAGTCGTCGGGCCGCAGGTCGGTGACGCCGAAGCTTGCGGTGACCCGCACCCCGAGAGCCACGGTGAGCTCCTCGGGCAGGGTCTGCCGCAACCGCTCGGCCAGCTGGACCGCCTGGTGGTGGTCGGTGGCGGGCGTGACGAGCACGAACTCCTCCCCGCCGAGCCGAGCCAGGAGATCGCCGTCGCGCACGGTGCGGCCCGCGACCTCGGCGACGACCCGGAGCACCTGGTCCCCGAAGTCGTGCCCGAACTGGTCGTTGACCTGCTTGAAGTGGTCGAGGTCGAAGTACACGACGCAGACGGGGTGCGCGGGGCCGACGAGCCCGGCCTGGAATCCGAGCTCCTCGAGGAGGCGTCGCCGGTTGGCGATGCCGGTGAGCTCGTCCAGGTACGCCATGTCGCGCATCCGAGAGGCGGTCGCCTCGGCTCGTGCGGCGTCGGCCACCGCCGAGGTGACGTGCTCCTTGGCCCGCGACAGCACGAGGAGCAGGACGAGGAAGACCCCCAGGTACACGCCGTACCGCACCGCCAGCCAGAGGTAGTCGTCACCACCGGGTCGCTGGGCCAGCGCCGCCGCGACCGCGGCGGTGATGAGGCCCGAGTAGACCGCGCCGTGCACGAGCGCGGTCCGGGTGCCCTGGAACAGGAAGCCGACGATGAGGCACACCACCACGCCGAGGAGAGGGGTCGGGATCAGCGAGGCCCAGGCGCTCGCGGCGTCGGGGGCTTGGGTGATCCGGCCCACCGCGATCACGACCCACCACGCCTCGAGGAGCACGAGAATCGTGATGGCCGTGCGCAGGGCCCATCCGGGCCTGCGGAGCAGGATCCACCCGAAGACCAGGAGCACTGCGCCGAGCGGCGGGTAGCCCCAACGCACCCAGGGATCGAGGGGTCCGTCCCTGAGCCAGGTTCCGGCGATCACCGGGGCACCTACCGCGATGCCGAGGACGACGACGCGTCGAGCCAGTCCAGCGAGGCCCTCTCCGCCCTGGAGGTCGGGCCGTTCGGCACGACGCTCCACGCGACCTCACCCCCTGCCACCGGGTCACCGGTCGGGGAGCCCCGGTGTGTTCCGGGCGGGGTGGCATCGGCCGGCCGGTGGCACATTCTCACACCGTCCGGGTCGACAGCGACCAAGGAGTCCACGGACCGCGGAGCGCAGGGAGAACGGGCCCCGGTGGGGCATGCCTTCCCCCTATGGTCGAGGCGGCCTGACCGTCGGCCGCTCGCCCACCCATCTCGTCTGCATACAGGAGCCCGTGCATGGACCGCCGAACCTGCGCCACCCTGGTGGCACTGACACTCAGCTCGCTTGTCGTGGCGGGATGCAGCAGCTCCACGGGGAGCTCGACCGAGGTGGGTCCTCAGGCCACAGATCAGGCGGTGACGTCCTCCGAGGCGAGCCTCGGTTCGTTCCGGGTCGGGGACTGCTGGCAGGAGGACGACGTCGCCGCCGCCGCCCAGTGGTTGGTCTGGAAGGGTGGTGACCAGGTCGACTGCGGCACCAGCCACAACTCGATCACGTTCGCGGTCCCGCTGCTCGGGGACGACTTTCCCTACTCCGTCGATGCTCACGGCAACCTCATGGAACCGACCGAGGCCGCCGCCGCGACGGTCGGGTTCGCCTGTCGCTCGCAGGCGGGTGACCTGCTTCCTCCGGGTGCTCCCGAGTCGAGCATGGTGACCGTCGCCTGGTATCTGCCGACCGGCGAGCAGTGGCGGGCAGGGCAGCGGCAGGTCCGGTGCGACCTGACCCTGCAGGCATTCGACGTGAATCGCAGCGAGCCGACGATGCGCCCGATGCCAGCCACGTTGGCCGACCTCGCGATCGCGGAGCGCTCGGATCCGCTCGCGTACGAGGTGTGCGCCCTGACCGAGGACGGCGTGGCAGCAGGACCGTTCGAGAGCCCGACGACGACAAAGGTCGTCAGGTGCGACGGCCCGCACACGTGGCGTTGGCTCCAGGGGACTCAGATGGCGGCGGCCGCCGATGCGCCGTACCCCGGCGATGCCACCATCGAGGCGGCCTACGTCAGCGCCTGTGCACAGTCCGATCCGGATCAGGTCTGGTGGGCGTTCCCGCCGACCGCGGCGTCGTGGGCGGCGGGAGATCGCGCCATCGACTGCTGGTTAGGTAAGGATCTACCCGCACCGCGCAGCGCGTAGCGCGTCCTTCTACTCCAGGGGTCCCCATGGGCACATCGCAGTCCACCCGAGCTGTCGACGACCGGGCGTCGTCGTCCATCGACACACGCCGTCGCGCGATCGGGCGTATCGCCCTGGGCTGCTTCCTCGTCTTCGCGGGGATCACCCACCTCACGGTGAGCCGTCAGGAGTTCCAGGCGCAGGTGCCGACCTGGGTGCCGCTCGACGCCGATGCGGTGGTCCTCGCGTCGGGCATCGTCGAGATCACGCTCGGCACCGCCCTCGTCGTGGTCCGGCGCCGACGTCGGGCCATCGTGGGCGGGGTGGTCGCGGCGTTCTTCGTCGCGGTCTTCCCGGGCAACATCTCCCAGCTCGTCACCCACACCGACGCCTTCGGCCTGGACACCGATGCCGCCCGCGCGATCCGGCTGGTCTTCCAGCCGCTGCTCGTGCTCTGGGCGCTGTGGTCGACGGGTGCCTGGCGGACCTGGCGGAACTATCGCAGCGCAGGGCACTCGGCTTGAGCGTCGGGGCCTGTGGATGACCGGAGCGGCGGTGGCGGGTCCAACCGTACGGTCGGCTTCCGACGTCAGGAGGCTGCTATGGCTCATGTGGATGACCCCCGAGACACGGCGTGGCTCGACCAGCACGCGCAGCTCGTCGCCGAGCACATCCGCGTGCACGGCGTGCACATCTCGTACGTGATCGGCGAGGCGCAGTCGCGGCGGACCTCGATCGCGTACACCGTCGGTCTGTTCGGCATCGGCCACCCGGAGCTCCTCGCGGTGGGTCTCGAGCCCGACGACGCGATGTCGCTCCTCAACCACGTGGCTGCGCGGGTTCGCGGGGGCGGGCAGCTGGTCGTGGGCGAGCTGTTGTCGTTCGACCGCTGGGCGCATCGCGTGGTGGTCGACCAGTCGCCGAACCCTGGCGAGATCGTCTTCACCGCGAACAGTCACTACCGGCGGCCGGACGTCGCGTCGGTCGAGGTGTACCAGCTGACCTACGACGACCTCGCCGGGCGCTTCCCCTGGGAAGACGGGTACGCCGTTCCCGCGTGGATCCAGCCGCGCCCGGGAACCTTCAGGGCGTGACCAAGGACCGAACGAACAGCTCGTCCGGTGCGTCAAGCCCTAGGGTGCGGGGACTGCGGGCAACGACCCGACCGGGCCGATCGGGTCGCCGTCGTTCGGGCAGATCCAGGTCGCGACGCCGTCGAGCACCACGGACCGCAGCGGGTGGCTGGCGCGATGGTGGGGGCACGCTGGCCAGTTCGTGGTCGACGAGCCCCACAGCTCCTCGATCACCCACTCCTGCACCTGGTCGGCGGCCGCGGCGATGCGGTTCGCCTCGGGTACGTCGACGACGATGATCAGACCCGTGCCGCCGCCCAGCATCGCGGAGGCCACCGTCGGGTCGTCCACCCACCCGTACCTGTCCACGCCGGGCTCGGGTGAACCGGTCGCGCGCACGTCGCGCAGCACGGGGGCCAGGGCGCCGTCGAGCAGGTCTGCCATGGCGGGGATGCGAGGTGCAGCGGTGCCGGTCGGCGCTGCGGTGACAGACGGCCGCGTGGGGAGGTGCGGCGCCGCGCCCTCGGTGAGGACCAGCTTGGCCACGAAGGCGTCCGGCGACGTGGCAGCGATGGCAGCGCCGTCGGGTTCGGCCCCGGCCAGGAGCACCAGGCCCAGCCCCGCGACGGGCACGCACGCGTAGAGCGCGAAGGTGCGCGGGCCGCGGTGGTCCTCGGCCCACGCCAGCGCCTCGACGACGTCCTGGGCGTCGAGCTCGAACTCAGCCGCTGCGCCGCCGTCGAAGAAGCGCACGCGGTACGTCGGCGAGCGGACCTCCCAGGTCTCGTCGCGCGGTTCGATCGGCACGGCATCCATGCCTGCATCCAATCAGGCCGGGCGGCCGTCCGACGCCGAGGCCTGGTCACGCTCGATCCGGGGGAGCGGACGCAGTGCCGGCACCGCCTGGTCCACGGCGGGCAGGCGTCCTCGGGCGGCGATCGGCCAGAGGTCGCTCGCCGTGACGGTCAGGTCGCCGCTCTGCCGGATCAGCAGCTGGGTGGTGATCACGCCGGGGAGCAGGACCAGTGCGGCGGTACCGAGCACCAGGGAGGGGCCGAGCACGATCAGCCCGCTGACCTCGGCCCCGGTGAGCGCCGCGGCGACGCCGGTCCAGAGGATCAAGTTGAGCCGGGCGGTTCCCGCCAGGGGGCGAAGGACGCGATGGGGTTGGGCGGGCCGATGACCGAGCAGGCGTTGCAGGCGTCGTCGGGCCGGCACCGACAGGAGCAGGCCGACGGCGAGCGCGACCGCGAGGATCGCGAGGGCGACCACCCGGCCGCCGCCGATCGGCGCGACGAGGACCGCCATCGTCCCCGGCACCCCGCCCTGCCGCGCGGCGTGCGGGTCGGGGGTGACCACCAGCGCCTTCGGGGCGAGGGTTGCCGCGGTGACGGCGAACGTCCCGAGGACCGCGAGGACGGTCGTCGCCCAGGGGAGGACCGACCGGGCCCGCAACCGCACGCCCGCGACGTCGACGACGACGAACGTGCCCTCGGCCGCTCGCTCACCGGGCAGGGGTGTGAGCTGCTTGAGCCTCGCCTTCTCGCGCTGCCGGTCAGGCCGGAACATGAGCGACAAGGCGGCGACGACCGAGATCACCCACCAGAACCAGGCGGGTGGCAGGGTGCCGAAACTGAGGAGGACGAAGACCGGCAGCATCGGGCCGAGGCCGCTGAGGGCGTCGCGCACCGGAAAACCAAACCCGTCGATGTCGTCGGCGGCCCAGGCCCGGTAGCTCGCGGGGATCCGGCGACCGAAGAAGCGGTACATGAGCCAGGCGCGCAGCGGCGGGTGCTCACGCAGGCGGGTCGCCCACCCGCCGCGCAGCAGGTCGATCGTGGTGCGGGTGCCGAGCCGGTGCGCGTCCGGGCCGGCGAGGTCGGCCACCAGGCCCATGAGCTCGGCCCCGCGCAGCGCCCTCCACCGAAGCGGGTACGCCCGCACCCAGAACCTCAGCCTTCGGGCGAAGTCCGCGTTCATCGCGGGGCCGTACCCCGAAGCCGCCCTCGGCGCCGTGCTCATCACGCACCGCCGAGTGCGGGGTGGGGGCCCAGGACGGACTGCGCCCGCCGGGTCAGGGCGCGCAGCCGGGCGGTCTCGCCCACGAGGGCGGCGGAGCCGGCCTCGGTCAGCCGGTAGTAGCGGCGCAGCCGGCCGTCGACCACCTCCTCGCCGCTCGCCTCAACCAGCCCGGCGGTGCCCATGCGGTCGAGCAGGCCGTAGAGCGTGCCTGCCCCGAGCCGGGTTGCGCCGTCGGACAGCTCGAGCACCGCCCCGACGATGCCGTACCCGTGTCGTGGTTTCTCGGCCAAGGAGAGCAGCACGAGATACGCCTGTTCAGTCACCCGAAAACCCATAGACGATATATACCGCGCCACGAGTGATAGGGCAAGCAGGCGTCGGCTACCGGGCGGTGACCCGCTCGTACCTGAGCAGGACGACGCCGTTGGTGAAGGTCCGGCTCTCGACGAGCCGGAGCGGGGTCCGCTCGTCCGCCAGCGCGAACAGCGGCTTGCCCCTGCCGAGCAGGACGGGGTGCAGGTAGAGCCGGTACTCGTCGATCAGGTCCAGGTTCCGGAAGGACTCGATCAGGCCGGCGCCGCCCACCATCAGGTCCCCGCCGGGCTGCGTGGCCAGCGCCCGGACCTCGTCGGCGACGACCGCCGGGACGACGGTGGTGTTCCAGCCGGCCTGCTGCAGGGTCCGGGAGTAGACGAACTTCGGCATGTCTCGCCAGATGCGCGCGAACTCGGCCATCGGGCCGGTGCTCGACGGGTCGGCGTCGGCGGTCGGCCAGAAGTCGGCCATCAGCTCGTAGGTCACCCGGCCGTCGAGGAACGCGCCCATCGTGGCGAGCTCCTCGTTGAAGTGGGTGTGCAGCTCGTCGTCCACCAGGTGCCAGTCGAGCTCGCGACCGGGGCCCTCGATGTAGCCGTCGACCGAGATGGACATCCACGCGATGATCTTTCGCATGGCTGTCATTGTGCAGCAACGCGGATCTTTCGGTCCGGAGGCGTTGTACGCTCGCGCGATGTCAATTCCCTCTGCAAATTGCCGGATCGAACGACAGGTCGAATGGATCGACACGGACGCCGCGCAGATCGCGCACAATTCCGCGATCATGCGCTGGGTCGAGGCGTGCGAGGTCCAGCTGATGCGGGACCTCGATCTGATGGGCTTCTTCCCCGCGTCGCCGCGTGTGCAGCAGACGGTCAACTTCACCGCCCAGCTGAGCTTCGGCCAGGGGGTCGAGGTCGAGCTCACGGTGGCGAAGGTCGGGACGGCGTCGCTGACGTTCGAGTTCGCGGTCACCGGGAAGGCGTTCGAGGGTCGCCCGGCCATCCCTGCGGCGCACGGCACGGTCACCGCGGTGCACGTCCCGCTCGGCAGCGTGTCGTCCGCGCCGTGGCCCGCCGAGGTCCGGGCCCGGCTCACGGCGGCCAACTGGACACCCCTGACCCCGCGGGCCGCCGTCGCGTGAGGTCGTAGGCTCGCTGCCATGCACTGCTCCTACTTCGCCGCGGAGCGGTGCCGTTCCTGCACGTGGATCGAGCGGCCGTACGCCGAGCAGCTCGCCGCCAAGCAGCGCCGCGCCGAGGGCGTGCTCGGCGGGGAGTCGGCCGTGCACTGGCTGCCACCGCTCGCGAGCCGCGAGTCCGGCTTCCGGAACAAGGCGAAGATGGTCGTGGGCGGCACCACGCGCGAGCCGTCGCTCGGCATCCTCGACCGGGAATCGGTCGGCGTCGACCTGCGCGACTGCGGGCTGTACCCCGCGGGCATCCGCGCCTGCTTCCCGGTGCTGGCCGAGTTCATCTCCCAGGCCGGTCTGACGCCGTACGACGTCCCCAGGCGGACCGGCGAGCTCAAGTTCTTGATCGTCACGCAGTCGCCCGACGGCGAGCTCATGCTCCGGTTCGTGCTCCGCTCGCAGGAGTCGGTCACGCGGATCCGCAAGCACCTGCCCGACCTGCTCTCTCACCTGCCGCAGCTCACGGTGGTGTCGGTCAACCTGCAGCCGGAGCACAAGGCGATCGTCGAGGGGGAGCGCGAGATCCTGCTGACCGAGCAGGAGACCCTGCGCATGCGCGTCAACGGCATCGACATGTACCTACGGCCGCAGAGCTTCTTCCAGACCAACACCGAGGTGGCCGCCGCGCTGTATCGCCAGGCACGCGAGTGGGTGTCCGAGCGCGCGCCGCGGTCGGTCTGGGACCTGTACTGCGGCGTCGGCGGGTTCGCGCTGCACTGCGCCGATCCGGGGCGCGACGTGACGGGGATCGAGACCAGCCGGGAGGCGATCGCGAGCGCGGAGCTGAGCGCCCGCCAGGCGGGCCTGGACCGCACCCGGTTCCAGGTGGGTGACGCCACCGCGTTCGCCCTCGGCGCGCGCCGGGCACCCGACCTGGTGATCGTGAACCCGCCGCGCCGCGGTCTGGGCGCCGAGCTCTGCGGGTGGCTCGAGTCGTCAGGCGTGCCCCAGGTGATCTACTCCAGCTGCCACTCCGGGTCGCTGGCCCGCGACCTGGCGGCCCTGCCCTCGTTCAGGCCGAGCCGCGCCCAGCTGCTCGACATGTTCCCGCAGACGGACCACCACGAGGTGCTGACCCTGCTGGAACGCACCTGAGCAGGCGTCACCCCTTGAGCAGCCCGCCGCCGACCCAGGCGCGGATCGCGGCCACATCCTGCGGGCCCAGCTCCATCCGGGCACCCCGGCACAGCCCGACGACGTTCTCGGCCCAGGTCTCGGCGACCTGCTTCGCGGTGGGCTTCGCGGTCAGGTCGAGCCCGGAGTAGAGCACCCCGGCGATCACCGTGTTGACCGAGGCCCGGCCGATGGGTGCGCCGGCCGCCTGGCACGCGTCGCGCACACGTCGCGCGGTCTCGGGCCGGACGAACGGGACGGCGCGGACGTCGTCGGCCAGGGTGGTGAGCAGGATGCGGTACCGGTCGGCGGGGAGGTTCGGGATGTCGGTGACGTCCACGACCTGACGCTGCAGCGGTGGCAGGTCGACACCGGCGGCGCTGGGGAGGTCCGCCTCGCTGAACCGTTTCGGGTCCCACACGTAGCCCGGGGCGGGGCGGGGCGCCGACCCGAGATCGGGGAGCGTCCGCTCGAGCCACGGGAAGAAGCCCCCCGCTCCGTCCCAGTCCGAGGTGGTCAGGGAGGGGTCGGCCCGCTGGGCGGACTGCGCCACGACGTCCCCGGTGAGCGGTCGGTCGGCCGAGCGCACGCGTCGCAGCACCGCGCGGCGCGCCTGCAGGCCGGCCGACGAGATGGAGGTGCTGACGGCGCTCGCCTTCGGGGCTGCGGCGGACCCGGTCGAGGTCCCGCGACCGTGCTCGGCGGAGCGGGGTGCGACGGCGGGCTCGTCGAGGTCGCGGTCGGGGTCTTTGACCAGCTCGGCGAGCTCGTCGGCGGTGATGACGGTGTCGGCCACGGCGCGGTAGGCGCTCGCGGCGGGGCTGGCGGTGATGATGGTGACCCGCCGGTCGGCCGCCCGGCACCGGATCGCCAGCGGGGTGAAGTCGGCGTCGGCGGAGAGGATCACGAACTCGTCGTAGTGCGTGGAGGCGCTGAGCGCGTCCACGGCGTCGAGCACGAGGTTGATGTCGGCGCTGCTCTTGCCCTGCTGGGTGAGCGAGGGGCAGTCGACGACGCTGAACCCGGCGCGCGTGAAGTTTGGCCGGAACTGCGAGAAGGCGGACGGGTTGAGGTAGCAGGCCCGGATGAGGAAGCGCCGGGAGAACTCGCCGTCGGCGTCGCTGCCGTTCTCCAGCCCGGTCAACCAGTGGGCGGGGGAGCTCGCGAACGCCTCCGCGGCCGTGGGGTCCAGGCGTCGCAGGCCGATGTACACGTTGTCGAAGTCCACAAACAGCGCGCACCGCAGTCGGCGGACGGTCTCGGGGTTCTCGGTGGTCGTCACGAGGCCATCATGCTCGCCCTCGGGCTCAGGCCCGCAGACGCAGCCGTCCCCGGTGACCGAGGGGCACCGGGGACGGCTACGTGCGAAGCGTCGTACGGGCCCGGGTCAGGCCCCGAACCACTCCTTGACCCGGTTGGCGATCGCGTGATCGAACTCGTCGTCGTTGTGCCGGGCGCGCAGCCACTGGGCGAAGTCGCCCTCGGCCACCTTGTCGATCTCGCGGCGGCACTCGGCGGTGTCGGTCACCGCCCGGTAGAGCATCTCCTCGGCCTCGGCCGGCGTGCGGTAGATGAACGGGTAGCCGGCGGGCAGGATGGCCCGGGCCCACGAGTGGTCCGGGAACACGCCGACCGCGCCGGCGACCAGGGCCTCGATGTACTCCAGGCCGTAGGACTCCTCCCGAGCTGTGGCGAGGAAGGCCGTGGTCCGCGCGAGCGCTTCCCAGTAGTCCTCCCGGCTCGCGGTCAGCGGGCCGACCCAGGCCCACCGGTGCCGGCCCAGCTCCATGGCCTGCTCGGAGATGAGGTGCGACTCGTGCAGCCGCGCCTCCACCTTGATCGGGGTCCGCTTGGCCAGCCGCTCGACGACGTCGAGGAACAGCTGAGGCTGCTTGCGGTCCGACAGGTAGATCGCCGGGTAGAGCACCACGGGAACCGGCTGCTCGTGCCGCGGGCGCAGGTGCTCGAGGCGGATACCGAGGTTGACCCAGGCGATCTGGGCCTTCTCGGCGATCGACGGGATGGTGCCGCTCGAGACGATCTCGCGGACCTCCGACGCGGTGCGCTCGGAGTTGGCGAAGGTCGGGAACAGCGCGCAGGACAGCGCGAGCGCCGCCCGCTGCACCGGGTGGGTGTACTGCGACGTGCTCCACCAGACGAAGTTCATCAGGTGTGGTTCGTCGCAGTTGGCCTTGAGCGTCTGCCAGATGCTCACCGAGTCGATCACGTCCATGGTGATGACCACCGTGTCCGCGCCGTCGATGAACTCGAGCGGGATCATGTCGAACCCCGCGCAGTGCCGGGTGGCGGGCCCGATGAGCACCGCGTCCGGGAACACCCGCAGCAGGCGGCGCACCAGGGTGGCCCCGGCATCGTGACCGGCGACATGGCCGTCCGGGTCGACGTACGCGGCCCCGTACCGGATCGCGAGCTTCATCAGTTGTCCCCCACTCCGGATTGCGCCAGCGCCGAGGCCCGGCGCAGGCTGTCGGCCGTGGCAGCGCCACCGCCGGGCTGTTCGTCCTGATCGATGTCCATGCTGTCGTCCTCGAGCGAGGTCTTGATCCGCATGCCGTAGAAGGACCGGTACACGAAGTAGGCCGAGGTCACGAAGAACACGGCCGCCAGGATGCGTACGAGCACCCCGTCGCCCTCGTTCGTCAGGCTCACTGCCAGCTCGACGGCGAGCAGCCCGAACAGCGTCGTGAACTTGATCACCGGGTTGAGCGCGACCGAGGAGGTGTCCTTGTACGGGTCACCGACGGTGTCACCCACGATCGTGGCCTCGTGCAGCGCCGTGCCCTTGGCGTGCAGGTCGACCTCGACGATCTTCTTCGCGTTGTCCCAGGCGCCGCCCGCATTGGCCATGAAGATCGCCTGGTACAGGCCGAAGATCGCGATGGAGATCAGGTAGCCGATGAAGAAGTACGGCTCGACGAAGGCGAACGCGAGGGTCGCGAAGAACACGCCGAGGAACATGTTGAGCATGCCCTGCTGGGCGTACTGCGTGCAGATGGCCACGACCTTGCGCGAGTCGGCCTCGCTGGCCTTGGTCACGCCGTCGAGCTTGATCGTGTTCTTGATGAACTCGACCGCGCGGTAGGCGCCCGTGGTGACCGCCTGGATCGACGCACCCGTGAACCAGTAGATGACCGCGCCACCGGAGATGAGTCCGAGCAGGAGCGGCGCGTGCAGCAGCGAGAGCTTGTCCATGTCGGTCGTGAGCCCGTTGGTCAGGCTCATGATGATCGAGAAGATCATGGTGGTGGCGCCCACGACGGCGGTGCCGATGAGCACCGGCTTGGCCGTCGCCTTGAAGGTGTTGCCCGCGCCGTCGTTCTCCTCGAGCATCTGCTTGGCCTTGGTCCACTGGACGTCGAAGCCGTGGTCGCGCTTGAGCTCGGCCTCGATCCCGTCGACGTCCTCGATGAGCGACAGCTCGTAGACGCTCTGGGCGTTGTCGGTGACCGGGCCGTAGGAGTCGACCGCGATCGTGACCGGGCCCATCCCGAGGAACCCGAACGCCACCAGGCCGAAGGCGAACACCGCAGGGGCGATCATCAGGGCGCTGAGGCCCAGACCGCTGATGAGGTACGCGCCGGCCATGAGGCCGACGGTCGTGATGCCCAGCCAGTACGCCGAGAAGTTACCGGCGACCAGCCCGGACAGGATGGTCAGCGAGGCGCCACCCTGGCGCGAGCTCTTGACGACCTCGCGCACGTGCTTGCTGTGCGTCGAGGTGAACACCTTGACGAGCTCGGGGATGATCGCCCCGGCCGCGGTGCCGAGCGAGATGATCGTCGCCAGCTTCCACCACAGCCCGTCGGTGAGCGTGTCGCCGAGCACGACGTAGGTCATGGCGTAGGTCGCCGCGATGCACACCCCGGAGGTGATCCACACGAGGGAGCTGAGCGGGACCTCGAAGTTCATCCGTTCGGCGTGCGCGTAGTGGGCACGAGCCCACGCGTCGTTGACGAAGTAGGAGATGACCGAGGCGATGACCATGACCACGCGGACCGCGAAGATCCACACGAGCAGGCTGGCCTGGATCGCCGGGTCGTTGACCCCCAGCAGCACGAACGTGATGAGGGCGACGCCGGTGACGCCGTAGGTCTCGAAGCCGTCCGCGCTCGGGCCGACGGAGTCGCCGGCGTTGTCGCCGGTGCAGTCGGCGATCACGCCGGGGTTGCGGGCGTCGTCTTCCTTGATCTTGAACGTGATCTTCATCAGGTCGGCGCCGATGTCGGCGATCTTCGTGAAGATGCCGCCGGCGATGCGCAGCACGGCGGCCCCGAGGGACTCACCGATCGCGAACCCGATGAAGCACGCACCCGCGAGGTCGCGGGGCAGGAACAGCAGGATGACGAGCATCATCGCCAGCTCGATGCTGATGAGCACCATGCCGATCGACATGCCCGACTTCATCGGGATGCGGTGCATCTCCAGGGGGTGCCCGCGCAACGACGCGAACGCGACGCGCGAGTTGGCGAACGTGTTGACCCGGATCCCGTACCACGCGACGGCGTACGAGCCGCCCATCCCGATCAGGGAGAAGGCCATGACGATCGCCACGCGCCCCCAGGTGAACCCGACGAGGAAGCCGTAGTAGACGACGATGACCGTGCCGATGAAGAGCCACAGCATCAGCAGGAACTTGCCCTGCTGCACCAGGTACGTCTTGCACGTGGAGTAGATCAGCTCGCTGATCTCCCGCATCGAGGAGTGCACGGGCAGCGCCCGGAGCTGGACGAAGCTGACGGCACCGAAGCCGATGCCGATCGCGCACACGAGCAGCCCGATGATGAGCAGGGTCCGGCCGGAGCCGCCGCCCATGATCGTGACGGTGCTCAGGTCCGGCAGGACGAGGCTGGCCTCGCCCCCGCCGGTCGATTTCTCGCCCGTCGTGGCCGACGACGCGCATCCGGACAGCGCCAGGGTGGCGAATCCGGCGAGCGCTACCGCTCGCACCGCGGCTCGGGTGCCGGGCGGTGACGTGCCGTCACCAGCGCGCGCGGCTGCGCGGCGAGGCTCGAAGGGACGTGCGGATGCACTCTTTGCGGTGCGACCGTCAGATTGAACGAAGCTCACGATGTGCCTCTGGCCTGCCTGAATAGCGACTTTGCTAGGACACGGCCACGCTATGCCGGGGTAAAGGGCTCGATGTGTGACCTTCGACTCAGGTGGCACATCGGGCGGACCTCAGGTGAGCGGCGCCCGCCACGTCAGGAGCGTGCCGACGCCGGACGCCGGCGGTCCCAGAGTGAACACTCCGCCGCCGTGGTGCGCCCGGTCGGCCAAGTTCCTGGTCCCCGAGCTTCTGTCGCGCGCCGGATCCAGGCCGATGCCGTCATCCTCGACCTCGATGACGACCGAGCCGGTCGATCCCGAGCCGCCCACCGTCACCCGGACGGCGACGGACGAGGCGTGCGCGTGCCGGGCGGCGTTGGCGAGCCCCTCCCGCACGACGGCGACGACGTCGTCGGCCCGGTCGGGACCCAGGACGTCGTCCATCCGGCCGCCGAGGTCGCCGCGCGGGCCGACGACGACCCGCCCTTCGAAGGTGATCTGCAGGGTGGGGGAGAACCGGAGACCGGGGCGCGCGATGAGCGACTCACGGTGCAGCCGCTCCACGAGCGTGGTGGCCCGGCCCTGGTCGTGCAGGGTGCGCACGATCGCGCGGATCTGCTTGACGGACGAGTCGAGCCCGTCGAGGGCATCCTCGAGGATCGCGTCGATCTCGGCCGGGGTGTCGCGCAGCGCTGCCTGGCCGCGCGCGGACTCGAGCTGCATGCCCGTGGCGAACAGCTGCTGGATCGCCAGGTCGTGCAGGTCGCGCGCGATGCGCTGGCGCTCGTCGAGCAGCGCGCCGACGTCCTGGGTGTGCCGCGCCTGCGCGAGGATCAGCGCCAGCGCGGCCTGCGCCGCGAACGACTGCGACATCACCAGGTCGCCCGGGGTGAACGGCGGCGAGCCGACGCTGCGCAGCAGCACCAGGACGCCGACGCTCTGCTGACCGGTCCGCAGCGGGGTGTACACGGCCGGCCCGAACCGGCTCAGCGGCTCGAGCTGGGGACGCTCGGCGGTCGACAGCGAGGTGACGACGGTGCCGGAACCGTGTGTGTAGGCCCCCCAGGAGAGCCCGTCGCGGGCCATGGTGAGGCCGAGCAGCTTGTCCTGGGCCCGGCCGTTGACGATCTCCATGATCAGCTCGCCACCTACGCCGGGCAGCACGAGCGCGGCCGTGTCGGCACCGGCGATCTCGCGTGCGGAGGCGGCGATCTGCTCGAGCACCTCCTCCTCCTCGACCCCTTCGAGGAGCATGGTCGTGATCTGCTGCCCGGCCCGGAGCCACCCCTCCCGGTGCCCGGCCGCGGCGTACAGCTCGGCGTTCTGGATGGCGACCGCGGCCGCGGCGGCCAGCGCGGCGACGAGTGTCTCGTCCGCGTCCTCGAAACCGCCCCGCTTGTCCGAGAGGTACAGGTAGCCGAATACCTCCCTGCGGACGCGCACGGCGGTGCCGAGGAACGACCCCATGGCCGGGTGCTCGGGGGGCAGCCCCCGGAAGGACGGGTGCTGGGTGAGGTCGGCGAGGCGGAGCACCCCGTAGGCCGGGATCTGGCCGAGGACCCCCACGGCGTGCGGGGGATGAGGTAGTGCGGCCACGACGTCGTCGGGCAGCCCGCTCTGGACGAACGTCGTCGAGGCGCCGTGCTCGTCGAGGATGTTGATCGCCCCGTAGCGCGCGCCGGTGAGCTCGGTGGCGGCCTGCACGAACCGTTCGAGCAGGCTCGGCAGGTCGAGGTCGGCGGCGAGCGCGAGGACCGCGCGGAGCAGGTCGGTCGAGGCGTCGGTCGAGGCGTCGGGCGTGCGTGGTCGCTCGTCGGTCGCCATCGCATCTCCTCAAGACCAGTCGGTTACTACACCAAGGTACGGCCAAAGGGGCGGGACGTTCGTCCTGAGGGGGTGGTGATCGCGCGAGCCGTCAGCTCGGGGCCGCTCGTTGCGAGGCGACCTCCGCCACCACCCGGCCGATCAGGTCGTACGGGGTGGGCTCGCGCAGGGGGAACCGCACGGTGCTCCTGGTCCCGCGGTAGGGCTCCACCTCTGCCTCGAGGGCGGCGCTCAGGGGTGGGATCGGGTAGAGCCCGATGTGGTGCTTCCACGCCGCGAAATACACCAGGTACCGGCCGTCGAGCATGACGGTCGGCATCTGGTAGCTGATCGTCTCGGCAGTGGTCGGCGCGACGGCCCGGATCGTCCGGCGGACCTCCTCGAGCCGGGTCGAGACGTCCTGCGGGAACGACCCGATGTACTCGTCGACGGTGGGATAGCTCGTCATGGGGGCTCCTCGGCACGCTCGAGCGGGGGTGGTCTGCCGCACTCATCCGACTCGCTCCGGCGGCGCGCCGTCAAGCACTACGTTGAGGGTTCGATGCCCGTTCTCCCTGCTCGGCGACGTGAGGACTCCCTGTGCTGACCAAGACGCGCCACGGCGAGGTGCTCGAGATCAGGCTGAGCCGGCCGCCCGTCAACGCGCTGACCCCCGAGCTGGTCGCGGTCCTGCGCGATGCGGTGCGGGTCGCGCCCGACGGCGGTTCCCGGGCGATCGTGCTGTCCGGCGCGCCGGGGGTGTTCTCGGCCGGGCTCGACGTCCCGGTGCTGGTCGGTCTCGAACGCGACGCCATGACCGGGTTCTGGCGCGACTTCGTCGACCTGCTGTCCGTGATCGGACGGTCGCCGATCCCGATCGTCGCCGCGGTCACCGGGCACAGCCCCGCCGGTGGGGCCGTGCTCGCGCTGTACTGCGACTACCGCGTGATGGCGCGCGGCGAGTACCGGATCGGCCTGAACGAGGTCCAGGTCGCGCTGGCGGTCCCGGAGGTGGTGCAGTTCGCCCTGCGGCGGCTGGTCGGCCCGCACCGCGCGGAGCGCCTCATGGTGGCGGGCGCGATGATCGAGCCGGACGAGGCCCTGCGGGTGGGCCTTGTGGACGAGCTGGCCGACGTCGACGACGTCGTCGCCCGCGCCGTGGCGTGGTGCCGGTGGCACCTCGACCTGCCGCCGGACGCGATGGCTGAGACGCGCCGGATCGCCCGGGCCGACCTGGCGGACGTGCTGGCGAGGGCCGTGCGCGACGAGAGTCCCGAATTCGTGGATCGCTGGTTCAGCACCGAGACCCAGGTGCGGATGAACGCCCTGGTCGCCACGTTGGCGAGCAAGGCCGGATGACCTTCCACGGCTGGACCGACGCGGTCCTCGACTTCTATGACGGCCTCGAGGTCGACAACTCCCGCGCGTACTGGAACGCGCACCGAGCGGTGTACGATGAGCAGGTGCGAGGGCCGATGGTGGACCTGCTGGCGGAGCTGGCCGACGAGTTCGGCGAGGCCAAGCTCTTCCGGCCGAACCGCGACATCCGGTTCAGTGCAGACAAGAGCCCGTACAAGACGAACATCGGCGCGGCCGTCGGCGGCCACGGCTATGTGCAGCTCTCGGCCGACGGGCTTGCGGCCGCGAGGGGCACGTACTCCTTCTCGCCCGACCAGCTGGCCCGGTACCGCCGCGCGGTCGCGCTCGACCTCCCTGGCGAGAACCTGGTCGCGATCGTGGACGCGGTCCGGGCCGCCGGGCTGACGATCACCGCTGCGGGGCAGCTGACGACGGCGCCGCGCGGCTACCCCCGGGACCACCCCCGGATCGAGCTGCTCCGGTACAAGGGGCTGGTCACCTGGAAGCAGTGGCCGGTCGAGCCCTGGCTCGCCACCGCCGCGGCGAAGGAGCGGGTGGTGGCCGTCCTGCGCTCGTCGGCGCCGCTCGTCGGCTGGCTCGAGAGGTACGTCGGCCCGCCCGAGACGTGACGGGATGAGGGCATCCTTACTGAAACGTGAGGAATATTTGACCCTATGCAACAACTTACTTTGACTTCCTGACTACCGACTGGGTGCTCGAGTCCCAGAAGTTCCCCGGTCGAGGAGTTCGCATGCTCGGAGTACGCGCACGGTTTTTCGGCAGCTACGCCCTCATCATCCTGTTGCTCGCGGTTGCTGTGACGATCGGGTTGGCGGGTGTCCGAGCGATCGAAGGCCAGACCCAGGTCATCACCGGCCACGCCGTGCCGTACCTCACGCATCTGGCCGACGCCAGCGTCGCGGCCAAGGCTGCCGCCGACGACGAGCGTGGCTTCCTGCTCACCGACGACCCCGCCTTCACCACCGAGTTCGACGCGCGGCTGACCACGGTGCAGGCGGCGCTCGACGGCGCTGCCGCGTCCGCCGCAGACGATGCGCAACGGCTCGCGGTCGAGGAGATCGCCGCCGGTTTCGCAACCTGGACCGCTCTGGTGCACGACGAGTTCGCCTTGCAGGCCAGCGATCCGACCGCCGCGGTCGACGTCGCGCTCGGTGCGAACCGTGATGCGCGCAAGGGGTACGAGGCGGCGATCGGCGCGGCTGTCGAGCAGGCCTCGCAGGCGCTGGCCGTCACGATCAGCGACCAGGAGGCCGCCGCGGGGCAGGTGCAGCGCACGCTCCTGGGCCTGCTGGTCGGAGCTGTGGCCGTGGCTGTGGCGATCGCGGTGTGGATGACGCGACAGGTCACCGTGCCGCTGCACCAGATGCAGGTGCTGGTCACGACCGCGGCCGCCGGCGATCTCACCGGCCGGACCACCCTGCGGTCGAAGGACGAGTTCGGCGCGCTGGGGGGCGCGCTCAACCGCATGTTCGACTCGCTCGGCGGTGTGCTGACGACCATCGCGGGCAGCGCGGCCAGTCTCTCGGCAGCGACCGAGGAGCTCAACCTGGCGTCGACCCAGATCGCGACCAGCGCGGAGGAGTCGGCGGTGCGCGCGAACGTCGTGGCCGCCGCCGCCGAGCAGGTCTCGACCAACGTGCAGACCGTGGCAGCCGGTACCGAGCAGATGTCGGCCTCGATCCGGGAGATCGCGAAGAACACGAACGACGCCGCGAGCGTGGCCGCGATGGCCGTGCGCGTCGCCAAGGAGGCGAACGACACCGTGTCCCAGCTCGGGCAGTCCTCCGCGGAGATCGGCGGGGTCATCAAGGTGATCAACTCCATCGCCGAGCAGACCAATCTGCTGGCACTCAACGCCACGATCGAAGCCGCCCGCGCCGGTGAGGCCGGCAAGGGCTTCGCGGTGGTGGCGAGCGAGGTCAAGGATCTCGCCCGCGAGACGTCCCGGGCGACCGAGGACATCAGCAACCGGATCGAGACGATCCAGTCCGAGACCACGGCGGCGGTAGCGGCGATCATCCAGATCGTGGAGATCATCGAGCAGATCAACGACACCCAGGCCACCATCGCCTCGGCGGTCGAGGAGCAGACGGCGACCACCAACGAGATGAGCCGCAACGTGCACGAGGCGGCGCTCGGGTCGACCGAGATCGCCTCGAACATCGTCGGCGTCGCCGAGTCCGCCGCGATGACCACGGACGGGGTGACCCACACGCTCCAGGCGAGCGCCGACCTGTCGCAGATGTCGACCGACCTGACGGAACTGGTGGCCCAGTTCACCTTCGCGCGCGGCCGAGGCGACGACGACGCCAGCCGGTCGATCGAGGAACAGCTCACGCGTGCGATCGGTGCCCACGGGACGTGGAAGAAGAAGCTCACGACTGCGATCGCGGCGGGCTCGTCGAACCACGACGTGGCGACCGTCGCCCTGGACGACCGGTGCGACTTCGGCCGCTGGCTGCACGGGTCGGTCCCGGCCGAGGGCTCGACGGCGCACCACCGCACCAGCGTGCGGCTGCACGCCGGCTTTCACCGCGAGGCGGCTGCCGTCCTGCGGCTCGTTTCCGGCGGGGGGCAGGCCGAGGCGCGGGCCTCGATGGCTGCGGGCGGGGACTTCGCGGAGGCGTCCCGGCTGCTCACGTCGGCGATGGTCGACTGGCGCCAGGCCGTGGCCGCGCCGGCCCCGGTCGGGCGGTGAGCAGGAACTGGGCGGCGGCGGCGTCGAGCCGGGTGCCGCGCCGCCACACGGCGTTCAGCGAGCGGGACAGGTCGACGTCGGCCAGCGGGATCTCGACGAGGCGGCCGTCCCGGAGCTCGTTCGCGACCGCGAGCTCGCTGATGACCGCCGGGTAGGCGCCGGAGCCGACCAGCACCTTGACGGCCGCGTTGGAGTCGAGCTCGACGGCCGGGGGGACCAGCGTGTGGCCCATCGCGACGTGCAGCGTGTCGCGGGTGCCCGAGCCGTCCTCGCGGGAGGCCAACGGCATGGTCGCGAGCTCGTCGCGGCCCACCGGTCGGCGTCGGCGGGCCAGGGGATGATCGGGGGAGGCGACGAGCACCAGGCGGTCCCGGGCCACCGTGCGGCTGACCAGATCGACGGGGATCGCCGGGGTCTCGACGAAGCCGAGGGCGATCTCACGCGCCCGCAGGGCGGCGATGACGCCTTGCGAGTTCGCGACGCGCAGGTGCACGTCGGGTTTGCCGCCGCGGCGGCGGAACTGCCCGAGCCAGGTCGGGGCGAGGTACTCGGCGATCGTCTGGCTCGCGCCGATGCTCAGCTGTTCGGCGGCCCGGGCGGCCAGCGCCTGGCTCCCGGTCACCAGGGCGTCGGTCGCCTCGACCACGACCCGGCACCAGCCGGTGACCATCCGGCCGTGGTCGGTGAGCTGGGCGCCACGGGTGCGCCGTTCGAGGAGCTCGAGACCCAGCTGACGCTCGAGGACCTGGATGCGCTTGCTTGCCGACGGCTGGCTGATCTGGACGGCCCGGGCCGCGGCGGAGATGCTGCCGAGATCGGCGACGAGGGTGAGCACGCGGAGCGCCTCGAGATCGAGGGTCGGGTGGTGGGTGGACATCATCACATTGTCGCATGGGTATAGCCGATCGCTATGACCCTCTCGATCGGCCGTGGCTACCGGCTGGTAACTACAGGGGTGAGACTCATCCGGTGAGTGATCAACGTGAGCTTCAGCCGTCGTCGGGCCTCGAGTCGCGCGGCGTCCGATGGCTGCCGGGGCTCGGGCTCGCGGTCGCCGTCGCGGTCGTCGCGACGATCGTCGGCCGGCTCGTGCCGATCGTCGGCGGCCCGGTGACGGCGATCGTGCTCGGGGTGGGGCTGTCCCGGTGGGTCACGCCGCGCGCGCGGTTGCGCCCGGGGATCACGATGGCCAGTACCACCGTGCTGCAGGTCTCGGTCGTGGTGCTCGGCTCTCAGCTGTCCTTGGGGCAGATCGTGCGCGTGGGCGCCGACTCGTTGCCTGTGATGGTCGGGACCCTGGCCGCGGCGCTCTCAGCCGCGTACTGGATCGGTCGTCGCCTCGGCGTGAGCGGCAACCTGCGCACGCTGATCGGGGTCGGGACGGGGATCTGCGGCGCCTCGGCGATCGCGGCGGTCGCCCCGGTGATCGGCGCCGCGAGCGTCGAGGTCGCCTATGCCGTCTCGACGATCTTCGCCTTCAACGTGATGGCGGTGCTGGTCTTCCCCGTCGTGGGGCACCTGCTGGGCCTGAGCCAGCATGCCTTCGGCCTGTTCGCGGGGACGGCGGTCAACGACATGTCGTCGGTCGTCGCCACGGCGACCACGTACGGGTCGGTCGCCACGAGCTACGCGATCGTCGTCAAGCTCACGCGGACGCTGTTCATCATCCCGATCAGCCTGGGGCTCGCCGTGCTGACCGCGCGACGCACGCAGGGCGACCGTCCCACCGTGCGGATCAGCCGGCTCGTTCCCCGGTTCCTGATCGGATTCCTGATCGTGGCCGCGGCCAACACCCTCGGGCTCATCCCCGGTGCGGCGCACCCGGCGCTGAGCCAGCTCTCGGTCTTTCTCATCACGGTGGCGCTCGCCGCCGTCGGGCTGTCGACCGATGTGGCCGGGCTGCGGCGGGCGGGGCACCGTCCGCTCGTCCTCGGTGGGGCGCTGTGGATCGTGGTCTCCCTCACCAGCCTGGGGCTGCAGTGGTTGACCGGGGCCCTCTGACCGGCGGCTACCAGTGCGCCGGCCGCGTGCGCGCGGCCGGCAGCTTCGTGGTGATGTCGCCCTTGGCGGCGTCCAGCTGGGACTGGATCAGGAAGATGCTGTCGACCAGGTTGGCGCCGCGCAGGTCTGCGCCCCGCAGGTCCGCGCCGGTGAGGTCCGCCAGGCGCAGGTCTGCGCCCCGGAGGTTCGCCTCGATGAGGTAGGCGCCGCGCAGGTTGGCCCCGCGCAGGTCCGCGCCCGTGAGCTTGGCCCCGATGAGGTCGGCGCCGCGCAGGTCCTTCGGGTGGCGAGCGCCGGCGCGCGCGCGGTCGCTCGCGCGCACCAGCAGGGGGTTGACGTCCTGCCGGATCGACCCGATGTCGAGCGCCAGGAGCTCGACGGCGGTGCCCCGCGTGCGGCGCTCGGTCTCGTCGAGCGCGGCCGTGAGCTCGGTGCGCAGCGGCCCCGTCGGCGACAGCGCGATCGCCTCGGTCAGGTACCAGAGCAGCTCGTGGAGATCGCGCACGATCGGGAAGACCGCGAACATCTGCCGCGCGGTGGTCGGGGCGGACCGCCAGTCCTGCCCGCCGAAGATCACCTGGGCGACCTTCTGGCCGGCGCCGAAGCAGTCGTAGACGGTGCACCCCCGAAAGCCCTTGTCCCGCAGGCTCGTGTGGATGCCGCACCGGAAGTCCGCGAGCAGGTTCGGGCAGGCCTGGCCGGCGGGCTTGGTGAGGGCGAAGTCGGCCGAGGCGGCGAACGCCGGCGCGACGCAGCACAGCGCGAAGCAGCTCGCGCAGTCCGCGTGCAGGCTGCTGCGGTCGGCGGTGGGCGGCGTTCGGTCAGGCGGCTGGGTCAACGTGCCCCGTCCTTCGTCTCGCAGGAGTGGATGGGCCGGCTCGAGCCGATGGGCGAGCTCGCGACGACCCTAACGCGCGCGCGGTCCACAGGGCCCACGAGGGCAGCGGGGGAGTCCCGGTACCTTCGTCCTCGTCCCCGGTCGTGTGCTCGGGGTCGTCGAGAACATCAGGGGGATCGTCGTGCCGGGAACCGGACGCAGCGGTGGGGTGGCCGGGCTGCCGGGCAACGGGCCCGGGTCGGACATGCGACCGGCAGCGGTGCCCGGCTGGTATCCCGACCCGGCGGCCCACGCGCCGCAGCGGTACTGGTCGGGTCAGGCGTGGACGTCCTGGGTCGCCGTCGGTCCGAACGTGTGGTCCGACCCCACCTGGGCCCGACGCCCCGCCGTACGTGGCGACCTGGAGGCCCTGAGGTTCGTCGACGACGTCTTCCTGCGCGAGGCTCATGAACGCGCCTCGCTCTCCGCCGCGCAGATCAAGGCGCTGCTCGTCGTGGTGGCGGACCTGACAGCGCAGGCCCAGGCCCAGGCACAGGCACAGGCGCCGAGCGTCCCGGTGGTGCCGCGGGCGCTGATCGCGCCCGTCGCGCCCGTGCCCATCGCGCCCATCGCGACGCCGCGCTCCGTGCGGGTACCCGTCGTGCCGGCGCCGTTCGTGCCGCTGCCCGACGCGGGCGTGCATAGGGCCACCCCGCAGTTCGCCACGCCACAGTTCGCCACGCCGCAGTTCGCCACCCCGCCCGTGTGGCCCCGCCCGGCCCCGGCGTTGTCGCCGCGCGCGCTGTGGTGGGCGCGGGCCCGCGGCGCGATCGGGTCGGACCTCGCGGTGCACGGGCTGGCCTACCTCGGCGTCCTCATGCTCTTCGTCGGCATGTTCGGGCTGGTCGCCTTCGCCTTCGGGGAGGTCACCCCCGGGCTGCGTCCGGTCGCCGAGCTCGGGTGCGCGGTGCTCCCGTTCGCGGCGGCCCAGCTCCTGCGACGGCACGGCGCCGAGGTCGTCGGCCGGGCGCTCGAGATCGTCGGCGGACTGCTCGTCCCGCTCATGGTCACGGCGAGCGTCGTGGACGGGTTCGCGTTCCCGCGCGACCTGTCCGGCCCCACCCTCGTCGTCGCGCTCACGCTGCTCGGTGGGACGACCGCCGCGGGGTACGCGGAGTGGTCGCGCACCCACCCGGCGAGCGGTCTGCGGTTCCTCGTCGGCCCCGCGCTGTGGTTCACCGCCGCGATGGCCACCCTCGGCACCGGTCGGGCCGTCCCGACCGGTGAGGGCGTGGCCGTGCCGACCGGTGCCCAGGTGGCCGCGATGACGGCGGCCCTGGTAGCCACCGTGGTCGTCGCGCGCCGTCGCCCGCGGCTGCGCCTCTCCGGCCCCGCGCTCACCGCGGCCCTGCCGGGGACGGTCGTGCTCGGTGCGCTCGCGCTGCTCACCGGCGTCGCGCAGGGCTGGCCGCCGATCCCGGTGGCGCTCGCGGGGATCGGGATCCTGGCGGCGGCGGAGCTGCAGCGGGTCCGCGTGCCCGCGCGGGTGCTCGACGTCGTCCTGCCCGGCTGGTGGGCCGGGATCACCCTCGCGCTGCTCTCCGGCTCGCCGCACGGCGGTGCGGCTGCGCTGTCGGCGGCCGTGTTCCTGACGCTCGTCGAGGTCCTCGGCCGGCGCGGTCGGCCGGCTGTTGCTCTCCTGGCGCCGGCGGCCGGGCTCGTGGTGTGCCTGGTCGCCGTGACCGTCGACCCGTGGTGGGCGGTCGGCACCTTCACGGTGGCGAGCGCCTGGGCCGTTGCCCGCCGCACCCGCTGGGTGCGACCCGCGGCGCTGGCGCTGGACGCAGCAGTCGCCGTCCTGCCCCTGGCCGCGGTGCTGTCACTCACGGCCGCCCTGAGCTCCACTGCGGGCCTCCTCGCGGCGACCGCCCTGACGGCGCTCGCGACCGTGCCCGCGACGCGGCCCGTGCTGCGCCGCACCGCCGGCGACCTGTTCTGGCGCCGCTGGTGGGTCGGCGCGCTCGTCGTCGTCGCCCTCGGTGCCCAGGTCGCGTTCGTGGCCGACGGCGCGTCCCAGGCGGCGCGCTGGGTCGTCGTCGCAGTGTTCGCCATCCTGGCGACGCTGGGCGTGCTCGGCCCGCTCGCCCCGACCGCCCGGCCGTGGGTGGTCACCGCGCTCGCAGGCTGGGCCTGGATCCTCACGTGCGAGGTCGCCGGCCTGCCCGACGGCGTGCGCGGCGGCGTCCTTGCCGTGGCCGGCCTCGCGCTGGTCGTCGCGGCTCACCTCGCGTGGCCGACGGCGACCGGCGCGTCACCCGTGCGGGCCGCAATCGGCCTGGCCGGGCACGCCCTGACCCTCGTCGCGCTGGCCCTCGCAGGCTCGGGTCTCGGGCTGGTCGTCGCCACCGCTGCCGCGACGGCGGGACTCGTCGTCACCGGCGCGCGCGACGATCGCGACCGCTCCTTGGTCGGGAGGGCGCTGGCGAGGGTCGGTGGATCGGCGCGCTACCTGCCGTGGGTGCTGGCCTCGGTCGGCGGGGTGGTGGCGGTGTGGCTCGCGCTCGACGTCGCCGGCCTCGTGGCGCTGGCCGACCCGTGGGCGTCGGCCGTGCTCGCGGCCGCAGCGGTCGGCTACGCCGGGGTGGCGCGGGCGAGCCGGCCGGACCGGCGGGTCGCGACGATGACCTGGGCGGGGTTCACCGCCGGGATCCTCGCGGTGGTCACGGCCCGCGCGGCGTGGCCCGCGGTCGTGGCGCTCGCCGCCGTCGTGGTGTGCGTGGTGCTCGTGCCGCCGGCCCGCCGGGCACCCGTGATGCGCTGGGTCGCGTGGGGAGCGGTCGCCCCGTGGGTGGGACTGCTCGCCGGGCGGTGCGTGCCCTGGTTCGCGGCGCTCGAGCCCGCGACGGCCGCCACGCTGACCCTGGTCGCCGTCGGCGGCGCGCTGGTGATCGCCGCCGCCGCGACCGACCTGCGAGGACGCGCGTGGGTGCCCCGGTGGGCGCCCGTCCACCGCGCTGCGGTCCCTCCGCTCGTGCTCGGGGCGATCGAGGTCGGTACCGGACTTCTGTTCACCGTGGTGCTGCCACCGGCGGCGGGAGGCAGCCTGACGCTCGTGGTCGCGCTCGTCGTGCTCGCCACGGCGCTGCTGGCCCGGGCGGGCAGCCTCGGCGGGGTCGCGGCGATCCTCGCCTGGGGCGCCGTCGTGCGGCTCATTGCGGCCTCGCTCGACACCCGGCCCTGGATCTGCGTCCTCGTCGCGGCCGTGCTGCTGCTCGCGGGCGAGGCGCTGCATCGGCTCACGCCGGACCGCCAGTGGTGGGTCCGGTGGGACGTCCCGCTCCTGATCGCCGCCGCCCCGGTCGCGCTCACGGCGCTCGCGGCGGCCGCCGACGGGGACGCGTTCACCGCGACGTTCGTCGTGGTCGGCCTGCTGGCCGTCGCTGTCGCGGTGCGCGTGCGCGCGGTCCCCGGCCTCGGCGATGCGGTCGGGCTCGCGGGGACGTGCACGATCCTCCTCGGCGCGTGGCAGGCGGGCGGCGGGTGGTTGGCGTTGGCGCTGCTGGCGCTGTCCGCCGCGCACACCGCGCTGGCGGTGCCTGCGAGTGCCGTCCCGGCGGTGCCTGCGAGTGCCGTCCAGGCGGTGCGTGTCGCTGCCGGTGCCGCCGCGGGGGTCGCCGGCTGGTGCGCCGTGCTGGCGTGGAGCGGCTGGCCGGCTCAGCTGGCCGGCGACATGACGGTCGTGGTCGGGGGCACGGGGGTGCTGATCGCGGCGGTCGTGGCGTCGTCGCGCGGGCGGGGCGGGGTGTTCGTCTGGACCTGGGGTGCGACCGGGGTCCTCGTGGGGGTGAGCGTCGGACTCGCGAGCCTGGGGCTGCCGGGCGTGGCTCCGAGCGCGGGGGGCGTGATCGGAGCCCTCGCCATGGCTGCGGGGCTGGCGATCGCGGCCGCACCGCTGCGGGTCGCCGCGCTGCGGGACGCCGCCGGGGCAGCGCTGCTGACCGGCCTGCTCGTGGCCCTCGCGGTCGGGGGTGCGGCCCCCGGCGCGCGGGTCGGTGTCCTGGCGGTCATCGCGGTCTCGCTCGCGTTGACCCTGCTGGCGGCCGGTCGCCGGGTCTCGTCGTCGCCGTGGGCGAGGCCCGCGGCCGAGCTCGGGGGAGCGGCCGCCGTCGTGGCGATCCTCGGTGGCCTGGCTCAGCTGCCCGATGGGATGGTCCTCGTGCCGGGGATCGCGGCCGCCGCTGTCTGGGTCGCGGCCGTCGGCGTCGCCTGGCGGCAGGTCTAGCTCCAGCTGCTGGCCCCCGCGCTCGCCTGCCTCGCCTGGACCGTGTTCGTGGCCGACGCCGTCGGGGGCCGGGCCTCGTGGTTCACCATCGCGATCGGGCTGACCCTGCTGTCCACGGTGGCGCTGTGGCGGCGGGACCGCCGGGCGCACGGCCTGGAGCTCGCCGGCCCACCGGTCGTCGCCGTCGAGTTCGTGGGGGTGGCCTTCCTGGTCGGCGCCTCGTTCGTCCAGGCCGTCACGGTGTCCGTCGCCGACGGCCTGGTCGCCGCCGGATTCGGGATCGCCGTCGTGCTCTGGGGATTGCTGACGCGCGTGCGACGGCGGGTCGTGCTCGGTGGGTTCGTCGTCGTGCTCGCGATGGTCGTCCTGCTGGTCGTGCCTCTCGTGGCCCTGCTCCCCGGGTGGGGTGGCGCGGGGCTGTGGGTCATGGTGGCCGCGGTCGGGCTGCTGGCCGTGCTCGCCGCGACGACGCTGGAGAAGGCGCGTGCCGCCGCACGATCGACCCGCCACCGGTGGGCCGATCTCACCACCGGGTGGGAGTGATCCTGCCCTCGTTTTCCGAGGGGACAAGCAAGCCGATATCGGTACGCCGCCGGGCGCAACATGCGAGAGTGGAGGGTCGTCGCCAAGTTCCGTGCGCCTGAAATCGGGCGCGTAGTCAGCGATGCACCGGGCAACTTTCCGTACCCGGCAATGGGGGAGCACATGACTGACGAAGCTGTACCAAACGACGCCGAGATGCTC
Organism: Pengzhenrongella phosphoraccumulans; assembly: GCF_045689905.1. Classification (NCBI taxonomy): domain Bacteria; kingdom Bacillati; phylum Actinomycetota; class Actinomycetes; order Micrococcales; genus Pengzhenrongella; species Pengzhenrongella phosphoraccumulans. The sequence goes on from NZ_CP144210.1 coordinate 3,429,337, forward strand.
GAAGCCCGCGCTGAGCTGGGCTCGCTGCTGCTCGAGACCGCGAGCATCGAGGACTACCTGGAGGAGTTCGCTCAGCACGCGCCCGAGCACATCGGGGCGGGCACCCACTGCGGCATCACGCTGAGACACCGCGGCCACGACCGGCGCGCTGCCAGCAGCGACGTCCGGACCGCGCGGTGCGATGACGTCGAGGTCGCGGCCGGTTCGGGGCCGTGCATCACCTCGATGGACGAGCATCGCACGGTGATGGGTCGGGAGATCTGGCACGACGAGCGCTGGGTCGAGTGGCGCGAGGCTGCCGTGCGGGCCGGCTTCCGGTCGGCCGCTGCGCTCTCGGCGACCGCAGGCCCCGGGGCATCGATCGCGCTGAACCTCTACTCCGAGGACGAGGAGCCCTGGGCGCCGGAGCGACTCGAGCGCGCGGCCATCTTCGCCCAGCAGGTCGCGCGGGTGATGGCCCTGTGCATCCGGATCTCCGAGCAGACCGTGATCAACGGAGACCTGACCGCAGCGATGGCCTCGCGGGCGACCATCGACCAGGCGATCGGCATCATCATGGCGCAGAATCGTTGCTCGTCGGAGGAAGCGTTCGAGATCCTGCGCAGCGCGTCGAGCCATCGCAACATCAAGCTGCGCGACGTGGCCGCCGCAGTCGTGCAGGGGATCGCCGGATCGGTCCCCTCCGCGGGCCAGTTCCGGCCGCGCGCGGAGAGCTGACCGCGGGGTCGTCAGCGTCGCCGCTACCGCTGCGGCGCAGTATTGGTAATACTTGCTCCCAGGACGACGGCCGCCGCGGCCCGCGCGGCGGTCTGACCTGTGAGGTGGGGCGATGGAGTTGCTGCTCGTGGCCCGACCCTCCGCTGCCCGCGCGGGTCGTCACTGGGTGGTGCGCATGCTCGCCGCGCAGGGGGTGCCGTCCGATGCGTCGGACGTCATCGAGCTGCTCACGGGCGAGCTCCTCGCCAACGCCGTGCTGCACGGACCCGCGGCGGGGGACATCACGATCCGGACCTGGCGGTCCGGTGACCTGGTCAACGTCGCCGTCACGGACGAGAGCGCCGGTGAACCGGTCGTCCGTCAGCCGGCGGCCACGTCGCCGGACGGCCGAGGCATGATGCTCATCGACGCGCTGTCCAGCGCCTGGGGCGTGAACGACCGCGGCCCGGGCGGCAAGACCGTGTGGTTCAACGTCGATCTCGGCGTGGCCTGACGCTTCGTCCGGTCCGGTCGCGGACCTACGGTCGGTCGCGTCCGACCCGGAGCGCGTCGAGCACCCAGCGCACGGCGCCGTCGTCGTCCACGTCGAGCTCACGGACCCGGCGGACATAGTCCTGCGCCGCGGCGAAGGCCGCGCGCTCGGTCGCTCCCGACGCCTCGACGAACGTGCCGAGGCGCCCCCTTGTCTGGACGACCCCGGCCTGCTCGAGCTCGCGGTAGGCGCGCGCGACCGTGTTGGTGGCCAGGCCGAGCTCCTGCGCCAGGGAGCGCACGGTGGGCAGCCGGGTGCCCGGAGCGAGGACGCCGCTGCGGATCGCTGCGACGAACTGCGCCCGGATCTGCTCGTACGGTGCGGTCGCGGAGTGCGGGTCGAGCGCAGGGATCATGGCGGCCAACCTAGCCGGTGCACCGCTCAGGTCACGGTGTGATCACGATCACTGCCACCCCTTGACAGGAATAAGTAAGGAAGGTCTACTAACAAATGTGAATCGCACTCTCGTCGCCGGCGGCTTCGCCAACAGCTCCACCGGGCGCGGCATGGGTCGGGGCCTGCGTCCGACCGCGAAGGTGCTCCCTGAGCACGCCCGGGCGCACAACCGGTCGATGGTGCTCCAGCACCTGTTCCACTCCGGTCCGACCTCGCGCGCCGACCTCGCGCGCAGCACGTCGCTGACCCGGGTCACGGTGTCCGACCTCGTCGCGGATCTCATCGCCGACGGGCTGGTCGAGGAGCTCGGGGTCCGCATCGATGGCCGCGTCGGCAAGCCGGCCACGCTCGTCGGGATGCGGACGGCGGACTTCCAGATCGTGGTGGTCGACCTGGCCGACGGCGCGTCCATGCGCGGGGCCGTGCTCAGCCTGACCGGCGACGTCGTCGTCCGCCGCTCGGTCGGCCTCGACGGTCGGACGGGCGCCGCCGCCCTGGTGGCCCTCGAGAGCCTGTGCCGCGACCTGCTCGCCGCCGCCGACCGCCCCGTGATCGGGGTAGGCATCGGCTCGCCCGGGGTGATCGACGGGGCCGGGACCGTGCTCGAGGCCCCGAACCTCGGCTGGACGGACGTGCCGCTCGCCGCGAACCTCACCGCAGCGCTGCGCGTGCCCTGCCACGTCGCGAACGACGCGAACACCGCGGCGCTCGGGGAGTTCACCTTCGGCGGTGCGGGCGGCTCCGGCCTGATGGTCCTCACGATCGGTCAGGGCGTCGGCGCGGGCATCGTGCTCGACGGCGCTCTGGTCCAGGGTCACCGGCACGCGGCGGGCGAGCTCGGCCATGTCACCGTCGTGGACGACGACGGCGCCGGCGGGCCCGCGCCGCTGTGCGCGTGCGGCCGACGTGGCTGCCTCGAGACGTTGCTCTCCGTGCCCGCCCTGCGGCGGCGGGTCCACGGGCTCACCCCCGAAGCTGCCGATGCGGAGCTCGCATCGGTCGGACGGATCCTGGGCGTCGCCCTGGCTCCCGTCGTCAGTGCGCTCAACCTGTCGGAGGTGCTGTTCAGCGGCCCGCAAGAGCTGCTCGACGGCCCCCTGAGCACGGCGGCGCTCCACACCATCGCGCAGCGCACCATGCCGGTCATCGGCGCGGAGCTGAAGCTGCGGATGGCCACGCTCGGCGAGGACGTCGCCCTGTCCGGGGCCGCCGTTCTCGTGCTGTCCGGACAGCTCGGGATCACGTGACGATCCCGAGCTGTCCGTCCTGCAAGTCGAAGTTCCAGTACCCGCAGCACACCCACGGCGACACCGACCGGCGTTCGCCTTCGCACCTGGGAGGAACCCCAACGTGAGGATTCTACGATTCGCGGCAGTCGGTGCGGCGGCAACGCTCGCCCTGACCGCCTGCAGCTCCGGCGCCACCTCGCAAGGTGACGCCACCGCGTCCGGCGGCACCGAAGCCGCCACGATCAAGCTGTGGCTCGCCGGTGGAGACACCAGCGACGAGCTGCGCAAATACCTCGTCGACACCTTCGCTGCCGAGAACGCCGGTTCGAAGCTCGTGATCGAGGAGCAGCCCTGGGGCGACCTCGACGCCAAGCTCACCACGGCGCTGCCGGACGCGAACAACACCCCGGACGTCGTCGAGCTCGGCAACACCCAGTCGCCGACGTACACCAACGTCGGCGCGTTCCTCGACATCTCCGACATGTACGACGAGCTGGGCGGCAGCGACCTGCTGCAGTCGTTCGTCGCGGCGGGCGTGGTCGACGGCGCCAACTTCACGCTGCCGTACTACTTCGGCTCGCGGTACATGTTCGTGCGCACCGACGTCTGGGCCGAGGCGGGCCTGACGATGCCGAAGACGCTCGACGAGTTCAACTCCTCGGTGGCCACGCTCGCGCAGACGAACCCGCGGGGGATCGACAACTTCTCCGGCTTCTTCCTCGGCGGCCAGGACTGGCGCAACGGGGTGTCGTGGATCTTCGCCAACGGTGGCGACCTCGCCACCAAGAAGGGCGACACCTGGACCTCAACCCTGTCGGACCCGAACTCGATCAAGGGCCTGAAGCAGCTCCAGGCGATCTACTCGAGCGCCTCGAAGGCTCCCGCGGACGCCAAGGACGAGAGCCCCTGGCTCTACATCAACGACACCGACGAGGCGAAGGACGCCGACGGCGCCGTCACGGCCAGCACGTCGCTGGCCGCCGCCACGATCATGGCTCCGGGCTGGGCGCACTGGTCGATCGGTGACCTCGTCACCGGCGCCGACGGCAAACCGGCCCGGGAGTGGAACGACTCCAAGTTCGGGATCCTCGTGCTCCCGGGCAACGACGGCAAGCCCGCGCCCGTGTTCGCGGGCGGCTCCAACATCGGGATCTCGGCCAAGAGCCAGCACCCCGAGCTCGCGAAGTCGCTGATGCGGATCATCTTCTCGGCCGACTACCAGAAGATGCTCGGCGGGGCGGGCCTCGGGCCGGCCAACCAGAAGTACGTCTCCTCGCTCGGCGACGACCAGTTCGCCAAGGCCCTCATCGACTCGGCGTCGAACTCGAAGCTGACCCCGGCCGCGCCGGGCTGGGCCTCGGTCGAGTCCTCGAAGGTGCTCGAGGAGTTCTTCAGCAAGGTCTCCCAGGGCGGCGACGTCGTGGCCCTCGCCAAGGAGTACGACGCCAAGATCACGCCGATGCTCGCCGGCAGCGCCGGCTGATCGGTCGGTTCGACCCGGTCGGGTCGGGGGCGGCACCTGGTCGCCCCCGACCCGACCGACCGATCCACGCCGTACCCGTGACCACCCACCCCCGAGAGGAGTCTCCGACGTGACCGCCGTCGCCCCCGCACCGCCGCTCGACGACCCGCCGCTCGACCCGCCGCTGCCCACGCCGCCGGCCCGCCGGCCGCGCCGGTCTGCCGTGCCGTACGCGCTGATCGCCGGCTCGGTCGGGATCATGGTGCTCGCGATGGGCTACCCGCTCGGCTGGCAGGTGGTGACCTCGCTCAAGGAGTTCGGCCTCTCGCAGCAGTTCGGCCAGCCGGCCAAGTTCGTCGGCCTGGCCAACTACGTGACGCTGGCCACGGACGGCTACCTGTGGACCGTGGTGGCCCGCTCGATCGCGTTCTGCCTGGTGAACGCCTTCGCGACCCTGGCGATCGGCATCCTGGTCGCCCTCCTGATGAGTGCGGTGAGTCGCGGCCCGCGCCTCGTGCTGCAGATCTCGATGCTGCTCGCCTGGGCGATGCCCGTGGTCGCCTCCATGACCGTGTGGCGCTGGCTGTTCGACTGGCGGCGCGGGGTCGTGAACTGGTTGCTCGACGCCGTCGGGTTCGACGGTTTTCGCGGGCACAACTGGCTCGAGCAGCCGCTGTCCTTCTTCTTCGTCGCCACGATCATCGTGGTGTGGATGTCGGTCCCGTTCGTGGCCTTCTCCGTGTACGCGGGGCTGACTCAGGTCTCCGAGGAGGTGCTCGAGGCCGCGCAGATCGACGGCGCGAACGCCCGGCAGCGGTTCACCGGGATCATCGTGCCGATGATCCGGCCCGTCCTGGCGATCGTGCTCCTGCTGCAGATCATCTGGGACCTGCGGGTGTTCGCGCAGATCCGGATGCTCCAGGACGCGGGCTCGACCCCGAGCGAGACGAACCTGCTGGGCACGTACATCTACCAGCTCGGCACCGGGAGCAGCAACTACGGCATGGCCTCGGCCGTGTCCATCTTCGTGCTCGTCCTCACGGTCGCCCTGAGCTCGTTCTACATCCGCAGCCTGCTGCGCGAGGAGGAGTCATGAGCACCACCCGCGGGCGGACGGCGCGCGCCGGCCTGGGCGCAGTCGCCGTCGTCGTCGCGCTGGTCTGGGCCTTTCCGGTCTACTGGATGGCCAACTCGTCGCTGCTGGCCAACGTCCAGCTGCAGTCGCTCACGCCGACCTTCGTGCCGTTCGGTGGGTCGTTCGACAACTTCCGGGCCGTGATCCAGGGCTCGAGCTTCACGACCGCGCTGAAGATGAGCCTCGCGGTGAGCGTCATCACGGTGGCCGCGGCGCTCGTGCTTGCCTTTCTCGCGGCGCTCGCGATCAGCCGGTTCCGGTTCCGTGGACGCAAGACGTTCATCGTCGCGGTGCTGATCGTGCAGATGCTGCCCGCCGAGGGGCTGTTCATCGCCCAGTACAAGCTCGTCGGCAGCCTGAACCTGCTGAACACCGTGCTCGGCGTCTCGATCGTGTACATCGCCGCCGTCGTGCCGTTCACGATCTGGATGCTGCGCGGGTTCGTGGCGGGGGTGCCGGCCGAGCTCGAGGAGGCAGCCATGGTCGACGGCCTGAGCCGCACGCAGGCGTTCCTGCGCATCACCCTGCCGCTGCTGGCGCCGGGGCTGGTCGCGTCCGGCGTCTACGCGTTCCTGCAGGCGTGGAACGAGTTCACGGTCGCCCTGGTGATCATGCAGTCGGCCGACAAGCAGACCCTGCCGATCTGGCTGCGCACCTTCCTGCAGTCGAGCGCGGCGCGCGAGACCGACTGGGGCCAGGTGATGGCGGCGTCGACCCTGATCGCGCTGCCGGTCATCGTGTTCTTCCTCTTCGTCCAGGGCAAGATGACCTCGGGCCTCGTCGCAGGCGCCGTGAAGGGGTGACGTGACCACGTCCATACAGGTCATCACCGGGCTCGTGGTGGGCCTCGACATCGGCGGCACCAAGACCTCGGGGGTTCTGCTCGGGCCCGACGACGCCGTGCTGGGCTCGGTCCGCCTGCCCACCGTGCGCGGGGTCGACGGCGTCGTCGCCACGGCGGCCGCGGCGGTGCGGACGCTCGTGCGCGACGCCGCCACGACGCCCGACGCGCTCGTCGGTGTCGGGATCGGGGTGCCCGGGATGGTCGACCCGGGGACCGGAACCGTGGCCCACGCCGTCAACCTCGGCCTGCCCGGGGAGCCGACCCCCCTGGCCGGCCTGATCTCGGGTGCGCTCGGCGGGGTCACGGTCCATGCGGAGAACGATCTCAACGTGGCCGCGCTGGGCGCTGCGCACGCCGCGGGGACCCCAGCCGACCTCGCGTTCCTCGCGCTCGGGACCGGGCTCGCCGCCGGGCTGCTGATGGACGGGCGGCTCCGGCGCGGCGCCTTCGGCGCGGCGGGCGAGATCGGGCACCTCCCGTTCGTGCTCGACGGCCCGCTGTGCGCGTGCGGACAGCGGGGGTGTCTCGAGCTCTACGCCTCCGGGGCCTCGCTCGACGCGCGCTGGCCCGGCAGCGGTGACGTGCCCCCGCCCGCGGCGCTGTTCGCCGCCGCCGCCCAGGGCGACCCGGCCGCCATCGCGCTGCGGGACGAGTTCGCGCGCGCGGTCGCGGCCGCCGTGCGGATCCTCGTGCTCACCACGGACGTCGCCGCCGTCGTGCTGGGTGGGGGAGTGGGCGAGCTGGGGGAGCCGCTGCTGACCGCTGTCCGAGCCGCGCTGGACGCCCAGGCGGCCGGATCGGAGTTCCTCGCCTCGATGCGGATCGGCGACCGGCTCCGGCTCGCGCCCTGCGGGGTGCCGCTGGCAGCGATTGGCGCCGCGCTCGTCGGCCGTGGGACGGTGGCGTGATGGAGGTCATCATCGCAACGCCTGACGAGCTCGCAAGGCTCGCCGCCGGCGCAATAGAGAATTTGCTGAGCATTCGCCCCTCTGCGGTTCTGGGGCTGGCGACGGGGTCGAGCCCGCTCGGGGTCTATGACGAGCTGGTGCGTCGGCACAAGGAGAACGGCCTGTCGTTCGCCAAGTCGCGGGCGTTCATGCTCGACGAGTACGTCGGCCTGCCGATCGACCACCCGGAGCGGTACCGCAACGTCATCGAGGCCGAGTTCGCCGGGCGCGTGGACTTCGCCCCGAACGCCGTTCGCGGTCCCGATGGCCTCGCGGACAACCTCGCGGCGTCGTGCGCCGAGTACGACGACGCGATCACCTCGGTGGGTGGCATCGACCTGCAGATCCTCGGCATCGGCACCGACGGCCACGTGGCCTTCAACGAGCCGGGTTCGTCGCTCGCGTCGCGGACCCGGATCAAGACCCTCACCGAGCAGACCCGCGCGGACAACGCGCGGTTCTTCGGCGGCGACGTCGACCAGGTGCCGCAGCACTGCCTGACGCAGGGGCTGGGCACGATCATGCGGGCCCGGCACGTGATGCTGATCGCGACGGGTCGGGCCAAGGCGGACGCCGTGCACCAGCTCGTCGAGGGGCCCGTGAGCGCGATGTGGCCGGGCACGATCCTGCAGCACCACCCGCACGTCACCGTGCTCGTCGACAACGCCGCCGCGAGCCGTCTGCAGCTCGCGGACTACTTCCGCAGCACGTACGCCGCGAAGCCGGTCTGGCAAGGCCTGTAGGACGCCACGAGCCGGCCGGCCACGGCCGGTTCGTGGGAGGCGCGTCGTAGACTCGCCCCATGAGTGAGCCGCTTCCCCCCAGCACTGGTCCCGACGATCCTTTCGGTGAGCAGCCGGACAGCGGGGGCGGCACCTCGACGAGCGTCCTCGAACGCGAAGAGACCAAAGAGCAGGTCGAGCCCGGCGACCATGAGCGGTTCGCGCACTACGTGCGCAAGAACAAGATCATGAGCTCGGCGATGTCCGGCAAGGCCGTGATCGCCCTGTGCGGCAAGGTCTGGGTCCCGGGTCGCGACCCGAACAAGTTCCCCGTGTGCCCCATCTGCAAGGAGATCTACGACGGGCTGCGCAGCCCGAAGGACGGCGACGGCCCGGCCGGCGGCGGTTCCGACTCTTCCGGCGGAAAGTGAGCCCCGGGTACCGTCCCAGCGCACGACCCGCATCGGCTGCCTCGTCTGCAGCGGCCTCCCACCTGTCGCCCGCCTTTCCTGGGCGCGCGCCGTGGGGGACCGCCGAGAAGTTGCGCGCCTGGCAGGCCGAAGCGCTGGCGGTCTACCGCGCCCGCTCGCCCCGTGACTTCCTCGCCGTCGCGACCCCGGGCGCCGGCAAGACGACGCTCGCGCTGCGAATCGCCACCGAGCTGCTCGAGGCCGACGTCATCCGCCGGGTGACCGTCGTCGCGCCGACCGAGCACCTCAAGAAGCAGTGGGCCGATGCCGCCGCCCGCGTCGGCGTGCGGCTCGACCCGAACTTCAAGAACGCCCAGGGCCGGCACGGCGCGTTCTTCGACGGCGTCGCGATCACCTACGCCCAGGTCGCGATGAAGCCCGCGCTGCATGCCGCGCGCACCGAGGCCGCCCCGACGCTCGTCATCCTCGACGAGGTCCACCACGGCGGGGACGCGCTCTCGTGGGGTGACGGCATCCGGGAGGCGTTCGACGGTGCGACCCGTCGGCTGTCTCTCACCGGGACGCCGTTCCGCTCCGACACCGCGGCGATCCCGTTCGTGACCTACGAGCGCGACGAGCACGGCATCCGCCGCAGCTCCGCCGACTTCAGCTACAACTACGGCGACGCGCTGCGCGACCGCGTGGTGCGGCCCGTGATCTTCCTCACCTACTCGGGGCAGATGCGCTGGCGCACCAAGGCGGGCGACGAGATCAGTGCGCGGCTCGGGGAGCCCCTCACCAAGGACATGACCGCGCAGGCCTGGCGCACGGCGCTGGACCCGAACGGGGAGTGGATCCCGTCGGTGCTGGCCGCCGCCGACCGCCGCCTGACCGAGGTCCGCCGCACCGTCCCGGACGCCGGCGCCATGGTCATCGCGACGGATCAGGCCGATGCCCGCGCCTACGCCGGGCACCTGGCCCGGTTGACCGGCCAGTCGCCGACGGTCGTGCTGTCCGACGACACGTCGTCGGACGTGGGTGCCTCGGACGCGATCGACGCGTTCTCCGCCGGGACCTCCCGGTGGATGGTGGCCGTGCGCATGGTCACCGAGGGGGTCGACGTCCCGCGGCTCGCGGTCGGGGTCTACGCGACCTCCGCCGCCACCCCGCTGTTCTTCGCCCAGGCCGTCGGCCGGTTCGTGCGAGCCCGGCGGCGCGGCGAGACGGCGTCGCTGTTCCTGCCGAGCGTGCCCCAGCTGCTCGAGCTGGCCGGCAGCCTCGAGGTCGAGCGCGACCACGCGCTCGACCGGCCCCCGACGGCCGACGAGCTCGGCGACATGTACAACCCCGAGGACGCGCTCGTGGCTGCCGCCAACGCGCCCGACTCCGGTCCGGACGCCGTCGGCCCCGGCGGGATCCAGGGCGCGTTCGAGCCGCTCGAGGCGCAGGCCTCGTTCGACCGCGTGCTGTTCGACGGCGGCGAGTTCGGCACCGGTGCGGATGTGGGCTCGGCCGAGGAGCTCGACTTCCTCGGGCTGCCCGGCCTGCTCGACGCCGACCAGGTCACCACGCTGCTCAAGCAGCGGCAGGCCGACCAGCTGACGGCGCGTCGCGGCCGCGCGAAGACGGCAGAGGTGCGCGCCGAGGCCGACCACCGCCGCCTCACCGAGCTCCGCAAGGAGCTGTCCTCGCTGGTCTCCGCGTGGGCCCGGCGCAGCGGTCAGCCGCACGGCGCCGTGCACACCGAGCTCCGCCGGCGTGGCGGCGGTCCGGAGGTCGCGCTGGCGAGCGTGACCCAGCTGGAGGAGCGCGTGTCGATGGTCCGGGGCTGGTTCGTCGGCAAGCGCTGACAGCCCCGGGGGGCGTCCAGCGGGCTCAGTCCAGCTCGTGCACCACCGTGGGGATCGCCGCCTCGTCCGCCGAGAGGCGGCGGGCCCCGCGCGGCAGCTCCGAGCGGGAGGCCTCGTGGCGGGCCACGGCGAGCCGCACCCCGGCGGCGCCGGTCCACCGGGTGTCCACGGCGCCGTCGACGACCAGGGGCACCTGGAGCGGTCGCATCGCGTGGCTGTCCTCGACCCACCCCGTCACGGCCTCGTCGGAGCCGACGACCAGCATCTCCTCGACCGCCCGGCCGTCCGTGTCGAGCCGGCGCGCGGCGCCCTTGCGGCCGCCGATGCCCACCTTGGAGGTCGACGCCTTCGCGACGCGGGCCAGCACGCCGTCGGACCCCGCCCGGGCGACGAGCTTGTAGACCATGCCGCAGGTGGGGGCGCCCGAGCCGGTCACGACCGAGGTGCCCACCCCGTAGCTGTCCACCGGCGCCGCGGCGAGCGCGGCGATCGCGTACTCGTCGAGGTCCGACGTCACCGTGATCTTCGTGCCGGTCGCGCCCAGCTCGTCGAGCTGGCGGCGGACGTCCTGCGCGAGCGAGAGCAGGTCGCCCGAGTCGAGGCGCACCGCGCCCAGCCCGGTGCCGCCGGCCGCGATCGCGGCGCGGACCCCGCGGTGGATGTCGAACGTGTCGACCAGGAGGGTCGTCCCCGTGCCCTGCGAGGCGATCTGGGCCGCGAACGCGGACTCCTCGTCGTCGTGCAGCAGGGTGAAGGCGTGCGCGGCGGTGCCGATCGTCGGCAGCCCCCAGCGGCGCCCGGCCTCGAGGTTCGAGGTCCCCACGAAGCCCGCCACGACGCACGCGCGCGCGGCGGACACGGCGGCCTGCTCGTGCGCCCGCCGCGAGCCCATCTCGAGGATCGGACGGCCGACGGCGGCGCTCGTCATCCGTGACGCGGCCGACGCCACGGCCGAGTCGTAGTTGAGGATGGACAGGATCAGGGTCTCGAGCAGGACGGCCTCGGCGAACGTCCCCTCGACGGCCATCACCGGCGAGCCGGGGAAGAAGACCTCGCCCTCGGCGTACCCCCAGATCTCGCCGGTGAACCGGTAGTTCGCGAGGTAGTCGAGGGTCGCGGCGTCGACCACCCGCTCGGCGGCGAGCCAGTCGAGCTCGGCGTCGCCGAACCGGAAGTCCGCGAGGGCCTCGAGCACGCGACCGGTCCCGGCGAGGACGCCGTAGCGGCGCCCGGGGGGCAGCCGCCGGGTGAAGACCTCGAACACGCAGTGACGTCCCGCCGTGCCGTCCGCGAGGGCCGCCTGGAGCATCGTCAGCTCGTAGCGGTCGGTGAGCAGCGCTGTGCTCGGACGGGGGGGGAGGGGGGCAGGAACGGTGCGGACGGTGCCGCCCACCTGCGCCGAGGGCTCCGGTGCACTCATGGGTTCACCGTAGGCCGTCCGCGCCGTTGGGCCGCCCGACGGACGGCGACACTTACAGTGGGGGCGTGCCCGTTCAGACCTCACCCGTGCAAGACCACCAGGTCGACGAGGACACCCGCCTTGCTGACGCATGGATCACGATCGTCTGGAACGACCCGGTCAACCTCATGAGCTACGTGAGCTTCGTCTTCCGGTCGTACTTCGGTTACCCCGCCGCGCAGGCAGACAAGCTGATGCGGCAGGTGCACGAGCAGGGCCGCGCCGTCGTGTCGACCGGCAACCGCGAGCAGATGGAGGTGGACGTGCAGGCGATGCACTCGTTCGGCCTGTGGGCCACGCTCCAGCAGGGCGGCGTCTGATGCGCGGGTTCCGCTCCGAGGACGTCGGCTACGTCGCCGGGCTCGACGCCACCGAGCGGGAGGTGCTCGCCACGGTCGTGGCGGACGTCGCCGAGCTGCTCGGGGCCGGGCGGTTCGGGTCGCCGTCGGCCACTGCGACGGCCACCACCGCGACGCCCGCCGGGGACGAGCCCGATCCGGTCCGCTCGCTGCTCGGCCTGCGGCCGCTGCCCGACGCCGTGCCACCGCCGGTCGATCCCGCGGTGCACCGGCTGCTCCCGGACGCGTCCGACGACGACGCCGAGCTCGCCGCCGAGTTCCGGCGCCTCACCGAGGGTGACCTGCGCAACGCCAAGATCGAGCGGCTGCGTGCCCTGTGGCTGTCCCTCACGGGCGGTGCCGCGGGCGCGCCGGACGAGGCGGACACCGATCTGGTCGTGGCCCGGGACGACGCCGTCGACCTCGCCGCGACGATCACCGACCTGCGCCTCGTGCTCGCCGATCGGCTCGGGCTCGAGACCGAGGAGGACTCGGACGCGCTCTACGACGCGCTCGACCGGCGCGACCTGGGGGAGCAGGACCCGGACCGCAGCGCGCGGGAGGTGCTCCAGGACGAGATCCGCGAGTACCTCGGCTCCGTCTACGCCGCGCTCGGCTGGCTGCAGGAGTCCCTCATGGCCGTCCTTCTCGCGGACCTGCCGTGATCGGCGACCCGACGGAGCCGCCGGTGAACCCGCGGTCCGTGACCGACCTTCCCATCGGGATCTTCGACTCCGGCGTGGGCGGGCTCACCGTCGCGCGCTCGATCCTCGACCAGCTGCCGCACGAGTCCCTGCTGTACATCGGGGACACGCTGAACTCCCCGTACGGCTCGAAGCCGCTCGCGGCCGTGCGCGCCCATGCCCTCGAGGTCATGGACGACCTCGTCGACCAGGGTGTGAAGATGCTGGTCATCGCCTGCAACACGGCGTCCTCGGCCGTCCTGCGCGATGCCCGCGAGCGGTACACCAAGCGCCGGGGGCTCCCCGTGGTCGAGGTGATCCTCCCCGCCGCGCGACGGGCGGTCGCGGCGAGCCGCACCGGACGGATCGGCGTGATCGGGACGCGCGCCACGATCGACTCCCGCTCCTACGAGGACGCGTTCGCGGTCGCCCCGCGCCTGCGGCTGACCACCCAGGCGTGCCCGCGGTTCGTCGAGATGGTCGAGGCGGGGATCACCTCGGGTCCCGAGGTGCTCGCGCTCGCGCACGAGTACCTCGATCCGGTCCGCGCCGCGGGCGTCGACACCCTCGTGCTCGGCTGCACGCACTACCCGCTGCTCACCGGGGTGATCTCGTACGTGATGGGGGACGAGGTGACGCTCGTCTCGAGCGCGGAGGAGACCGCCAAGGACGTCTTCCGGACCCTCGTGGCGCACGGCCTCGAGCGGCTCGCGTCGTCGGGCCCGCCGCAGCACCGGTTCCTCGTCACCGGTGACACGGCCTCGTTCCAGGTCTTGGCCAGGCGTTTCCTCGGTCCGGAGGTCGGTGCCGTCGAGGCGGCCGGGGTGCTCCGGTGAGGCTCACGGTGGTCGGGTGCGCGGGGTCGTTCCCGAGCGCCCACTCGGCCGCGTCCAGCTATCTCGTCGAGGCCGACGACGGCGACGGGCGCACGTGGCGGGTCGTGCTCGACCTGGGCAACGGCGCGTTCGGGCCCCTGCAGAAGTACTGCGATCCCACCGCCGTCGACGCGTTCGCGATCTCCCACCTGCACGCGGACCACGCGGCCGACCTCGTCGTGCTCGGCGTGTACCGCCGCTACCACCCGGGCGGGCCGTGCGGCCCGGTGCCCGTGTTCGGTCCCGAGGGGACCGTCGAGCGGCTCGCGCAGCTCGCCGGCACGGATCCGGCCACCGACATCGGCGGTCAGGTCGACGTGCGGCAGTGGGAGCCCGGGCAACCGATCGACATCGGCCCGCTCCGGCTCGAGCCGGTCGCGATGCGGCACCCGGTGCCGGCCTTCGGGATCCGCGTGACGGGCCCGTCGCACGCGGACCCGGCGCGCCGGGTCACCCTCGCGTACACGGGGGACACCGACGCGTGCGACGGCCTCGACGCGCTCGCGGCCGGCGCGGACCTCCTGCTGTCCGAGGCGGGCTTCCTCGAGGGGCGCGACGACGCGGTGCGGGGGGTGCACCTGACCGGTCGGCGCGCAGGCCGCGCCGCGGCGACGGGGCTTTCGGGCCGGCTCGTGCTCACGCACGTGCCCGCCTGGAACAACCCTGCGATCACGCTGGCCGAGGCCCGCGAGGTCTTCTCTGGTCCGATCGACCTGGCCCAGCCCGGCGCCGTGTTCGTCCTGTAGGGCCGCCATTGCTGCCCGCCAGGGCCGCCGCACCTGCCCGGACGGTAAACTCGCCCGCATGACCAACGCTACTTCTGGCGCCTTCCTGCGCCCCGACGGCCGCCGCACCGACGAGCTGCGCCCGATCACGATCACCCGCCGCTGGCTCGACTCCGGCGAGGGCAACGTGCTCGTCGAGTTCGGCAACACCAAGGTTCTCTGCGTCGCGTCGTTCACGCCCGGCGTGCCGCGCTGGAAGAAGGGCTCGGGCCAGGGCTGGGTCACCGCCGAGTACGCGATGCTGCCGCGCGCGACGTCGACCCGGTCCGACCGGGAGTCCGTCAAGGGCCGCGTCGGCGGTCGCACGCACGAGATCTCCCGGCTCATCGGGCGGTCGCTGCGCGCCGTCGTCGACGTCGCGGCGCTCGGGGAGAACACCCTGGTGCTCGACTGCGACGTGCTCCAGGCCGACGGCGGCACCCGCACGGCCGCGGTCACCGGCGCCTGGGTCGCGCTCGCCGACGCGATCGCGTGGGGTCAGCGCCAGGGCGCCATCAAGGGGTCCAAGCCCGTGCTGCTGGACTCGGTCGCGGCCGTGAGCGTCGGCATCGTCGACGGGATCCCGATGCTCGACCTGCCGTACGTCGAGGACGTGCGCGCCGACACGGACATGAACGTCGTCGTCACGGGCAAGGGGCTGTTCGTCGAGGTCCAGGGGACCGCCGAGCACGCGCCGTTCGACCGTGCCGAGCTCGACACGCTGCTCGGGCTCGCGCTCGCGGGCACCGCCGAGCTGACCCGCAAGCAGGAGCTCGCGCTCGCGACGGACCCGACGCCGCGATCGTGAGCACGACGCCGTCCGCGCGCACCCCGCGGGTGGTGCTGGCCACGCACAACGCCCACAAGATCGGCGAGCTGCGGGCGATCCTGACGGACCTGCTGCCCGGGATCGAGGCGCAGGACATCGTCGGTGCAGGCGATGTCGGGGCGAGCGAGCCGGTCGAGGACGGCCTCACGTTCGCCGCGAACGCGCTCGTCAAGGCGCGCGCCCTGGCGGCGTTCACGGGCCTGCCGGCGATCGCCGACGACTCGGGGCTCGCGGTCGACGTCCTCGGCGGTTCGCCGGGGATCTTTTCCGCGCGCTGGGCGGGGAGCCACGCGAGCGACACCGCCAACGTCGAGCTGTTGCTCGCCCAGCTCGCGGACATCGCCCCCGAGCATCGCGGTGCGCAGTTCGTGTGCGCCGCCGCGCTCGTGCTCCCGGACGGTTTCGAGCACGTCGAGCACGGGTTCCTGCGCGGCACGCTGGCGACCGTGCCGCGCGGCGCGAACGGGTTCGGTTACGACCCGATCCTCATCCCCGCCGGCGACACGCGCACGAGCGCCGAGCTCACGCCGGACGAGAAGAACGCCATCTCGCACCGCGGCGAGGCCTTCCGGGCCCTCGCGCCCGTCATCGTCGCCGTGCTGCGCGGGCAGCGACCGGTGGTCACGACGACGCGCGTGGTGTCGACGCCCCCCGCGGCGCCGGGCGCCGGGTCGCACTGACCAGCGCGACGATGCCCCGCCACCCGAGGAGCGTCGCGCCGAGCGCGGCTGCGGCCACGAGCAGGAAGGTCGGCGCCAGCCCGCCCCCGGCCAGGCCCCGCAGGAGCATGCCGACGGACCAGGTGCCGGCCCAGATCTGCACGCCGGTGGGCCACACCCCCAGCGGGTGCCGCCACGCTCGGGTCACCGACCACGCCAGCGCCGCCCCGACGAGGAACGGCCAGGCGATGCGGACGACGTCGGCCAGCGCGCCGGTCTCGGCATGGGAGGCGCGCCCCACGGCCGCGAACGTGAGGATGCACGCCGCGTCGGCGGCTGCCGCGAGCACGATCGGTCGGCGCATGCGCCCGACCGTACCGGTTCGGGACCCGCACCAGTGCCGGCCGTGATCGCACCCGGGGCCGTCCACCTCGTAGCCGACGGCGTGAGCTTCGCGTACCCGGGGCGTCCGGTGCTCGACGCCGTCACGATCGTGGCCGGCGCAGGCCAGCGCATCGGCGTCGTGGGTGAGAACGGGGCCGGCAAGTCGACCCTGCTGCAGGTCCTGGCCGGGGAGCTGCTGCCGCAGGTGGGCAGCGTGCGCCGGGCCGGGTCGCTCGCAGTCGTCGCCCAGGAGCTCGAGGTCGGGCCGGATGCGACTGTCGGCACGCTCGTCGACGAGGCGCTCGGGGAGGTGCGCCTCGCGGACCGCGCGCTCGAGGCGACCATCGCCGACTTCGACCACGACTGCGGCAACCTCGCCACCCTGACCGAGGCGCTCGCGCGGGTCGAGCAGCTCGCGGGCTGGGATGCGGACCGGCGGATGGACGAGGCCCTCACCCGCTTCGGCGCGCCCCGTGACCCCGCGCGTCGGCTCGCTGAGATGAGCGTCGGCGAGCGGTACCGGGTCCGCCTGGCCTGCCGGATCGCGCAGCGCGCCGACGTGCTGCTGCTGGACGAGCCGACGAACCACCTGGACACGTCGGGGATCGAGTACCTGACGGCGCACCTGCGCACCTGGCCGGGCGTCGTGGTGATCGTCACGCACGACCGCCAGCTGCTCGACGACGTGATGACCGCGATCCTCGACCTCGACCCGACCATCGACGGGCGCCCGGCGCTGTACGGCGCGACGAGCTATGCGGCCTACCGATTCGCCAAGGACCAGGCGCTGCGCCGGTGGCGCCAGCGGTACGCGGCCGAGCAGCAGCGCCGCCAGAAGCTGTTGCGCCGGCTCGACGAGTCGTACGAGGGCCTGTCGGACGCGTGGCGGCCGCCGAAGGGCAGCCAGACGAACGGCCGCGCGACCCACGCGCGCGTGCACGTCAAGGCGGCCGACCGGATGGTGCAGCGGCTCGAGGCCGCGGCCGTCGAGGTGCCCGTGCCGCCGCTCGCGCTCGCGTTCCCCGACCTGCCGGCGCTACCGGCCGCCGCGGGCGGGACGCCGTCGGGCCGACCGCTGCTCGAGGTGCGCGCGCCGCTCGTGCCCGGTCGCCTGGACCTCGCGGGGACCCGCGTGTCGGTGCCGCCGTGCGGGCGCCTGCTGGTCACCGGCGCGAACGGCTCGGGCAAGTCCACGCTGCTCGCCGTGCTCGCAGGGGTCCTCCCGCTCGCTCGCGGGTCCCTGGAGCTCGCCCCGGGGGTGCGGCTGGGTCTCCTGGCCCAGGACGACGCGACGACCCAGGAGGGGCCGGCGACGACGACGGGGTTCGACGCCTACGCACGGGCCGCGCTCGACCTGCTCGCGGGCGGGCTGCTCGATCCCGACCAGCTCGTGCCCGTCGCGTTCCTCGGGCTGCTCACCGAGGACGACCTCGACCGCCCGCTCGTGGACCTCTCCGTGGGTCAGCGCCGGCGCTTCGACCTGGCGCGCGCGCTGCTCGCCGCGCCGCACCTGCTCATCCTCGACGAGCCGACGAACCACCTGTCGATCGCGCTGGTCGACGAGCTCACGGCGGCGCTGCGGGCGACGTCGGCCGCCGTCGTCGTGGCGACGCACGACCGCAAGCTGCGCGCGGACCTCGCCGACTGGCCGGAGCTCGCGCTGGGCTGAGCCGAGGGTCGCCCGCGACTACCGCAGCCGACCCACGTGCGCCATGGCCTGCCGCAGCAGGGTGCCCGTCCCGCCGCTCATCTCGACCTGGACCTGTTCGCTGGTGGCCTCCTCGGGGGTCAGCCAGGCGAGGTCGAGCGCATCCTGCTGGGGCCGGCAGTCGCCGGCGACCGGGATGATGTACGCGAGCGAGACGGCGTGCTGGCGCGGGTCGTGGTACGGCGTCACGCCGGGGGTCGGGAAGTACTCCGCGATCGTGAACGGCTGGGGCGACGGCGGGATCTGGGGGAGCGCCATCGGGCCCAGGTCCTTCTCGATGTGCCGCACCAGCGCATCGCGCACGCGCTCGTGGTACATCACGCGACCGGAGACCAGGGCGCGCGACATGACGCCCTCCGGCGTGATGCGCAACAGGATCCCCACCGCGACGACGTCGCCGGAGTCGTCGACCCGCACGGGCACCGCGTCGACGTACAGGATCGGGAGCGAGGCGCGTGCCCGCTCGATCTCGGTGCGGCTCAGCCAACCGGCCGGACGCTCGGGCAGGGGGAAGTCGACGGTTTCGGTCACGGTGCCGTTCTACCCTGCCGTGCGGCGAACCCCTATTCGGCGCGCGCACGCGCCGGGAATACTCCCGCGCCGCAGATTGTCCTAGAACCCGGTTGAACTAGGACCGAACTGCGACTTGGACCGAGCTGAGACGAAGAGGAGCCCGACGTGGCGACGAAGGAACTGACCGAGATCACGATCGAACAGGCGATCAAGGACAACGACATCGTCCTGGTCGACTTCTGGGCCGAGTGGTGCGGGCCGTGCAAGCGCTTCGGCCCGATCTTCGAGGCGTCCTCCGAGGCGAACCCCGAGGTGCTGCACGCGAAGGTGGACACCGAGGCGGAGCAGGGTCTCGCCGGCGACCTGGGCATCACGTCCATCCCGACGCTGATGGCGTTCCGCGAGGGGATCCTGGTCTTCAACCAGGCTGGCGCGCTGCCGGCCCCGGCCCTGGACCAGGTGCTCGCCGCCGTCAAGGCCCTCGACATGGCGGAGGTCCGCGCCCAGATCGCCGCACAGGACGACGCCCCCGAGGTCTGAGCAGCGCATGGCCTGAACAACTGGTGGTCGAAAACCGGGTGGCCGGAACAACTGGTGCGGGAGACGGGAATCGAACCCGCACGCCCGAAGGCACGGCGACCTAAACGCCGCGTGGCTACCATTTCACCACTCCCGCGCCGACCACCTTTCCATACTGCGGTGGGATTCCTGACACGCGGGCGCGTGGTCGAGCAGCAGGTCAGTCGATCCCGAGGTCGCGCCGCAGCTTGGCCACGTGCCCGGTGGCCTTGATGTTGTACTGGGCGAGCTCGACCCGCCCGTCCGGGTCGACGACGACGGTCGAGCGGATCACGCCGGTGACGGTCTTGCCGTACAGGCTCTTCTCGCCGAAGGCGCCCCACGCGATCAGCACCTGCTTGTCCGGGTCCGAGGCGAGCGGGAAGGTCAGGCCGTCCCGCTCGACGAACGCCGCGAGCTTGTCCACGGGGTCGGGCGAGATGCCTACCACGCTGTAGCCCTTGCCCTGCAGGGTCGCCAGCGAGTCCCGGAAGTCGCACGCCTGCGTCGTGCACCCGGGCGTCATCGCGGCCGGGTAGAAGTACACGATGACGTGCTGCCCGCGCTGCTCGGACAGGGTGAGGCTGCCGCCGTCGGCCGTGGGGAGCGTGAAATCGGGGGCGGTGTCACCGGGGGTGAGGCGGGGGGTCATGACGGTCAGCCTAGCCAGGCGCGGGTACCGTCGAATGGTGAACACCATCCGGGACGAACCCCCGTCGTCCGAGCTGCCCCCCGGGATCCGGATGCTGGCCGACCGCCTGCTCGTGAAGTACGACGCGGAGTCGGCCGAGCGCCGGTCGGCGTCGGGCATCGTGATCCCGGCCACCGCCGTGCCCGAGCGCAAGCTCGCGTGGGGCTACGTCGCGTCGACCGGGCAGGGCGTGCGCCAGATCGCGGTCGGGGACCGGGTCCTGTTCGACCCCGAGGAGCGGGCCGAGGTCGAGCTGACCGGGACGGTGTACGTCGTGCTGCGGGAGAAGGACGTGCACGCGGTGGTCCGGCCCGAGGCGAGCGGTCAGGGCACGGGGCTGTACCTCTGAGCCTCGGGGCTGTACCTCTGAGCCTCGGGGCTGTACCTCTGAGCCTCGAGGCGAACGGGTGAGCCGTCGCCCACCGAATGGTCGGACAATTGCGTTGCAGGCCCCTCGGGTGGTCCCATGGGCTTCGACGGCATTCGCCGCGAGGTGGACGACAGGGGTGACGCGATGGGCACGACCGAACGTGATCTGACCGGCGGGCGCCCGAGCGACACCACCCAGGAGTTCCTCGGCCTGCTCGCGGAGCACGTGCCGCTGGCGCTGCTCGCCGACCTGGCAGCACCGACCGGCGCCGGGTCGTCCGAGATCTTGAGGTCCGAGGGCCTGCCCGACGACGCGTGGTGGGAGACGGATGAGGCCGCCGCGCCGGACGTCGAGGCCGTCCCACCGGCATGACGTAGGACACGTCGGGGGCACCTGGTTCGCATCGGGGCCGCACGCCGTGTAATGTCATGCTCCGCGCGCCATTAGCTCAATTGGCAGAGCAGCTGACTCTTAATCAGCGGGTTCGGGGTTCGAGTCCCTGATGGCGCACCGATAGGCCCCTGACCAGCGGAAACGTTGGGCGGGGGCCTTTTTTGTGCCGGGATCGCGAGAATTGCCGTGATCGTCGTGGTGGGCGGTCTATCCCGCATGGGTCAATTTGGCATGGTCTGTGGTGATGTGCTGTGGTGCTGTGGAGGATCAGTCTGCGCAGACGAGCGGCACGCGGGCGGTCGTCCAGATGCACTCGGGCTGGGTTCAGTCTCATCCACGCGAAGCGGCAAGATCAAACTGAGTCAAATCGACACATGACTCTTGTCTCGGGCACTATTCTTTGGTCAGGTGAAGAAGTCGCCTCCTGACGAGCCCACGAAGGACTGGCCATGGCGCGCAACTTCATGTGGATCGATGACCGGGGCCGGCAGCGGACCTCGACGGAGATCGTCGATGCCGCGGACGTCACCGAGGAGATCCTGGTGATCGCGAAGGCTCTCGACGACACGTGGTTCGCGAACTACCTCTGGATCGACTGGACCGAGTTCTTCCGCGATCTGAACGGCACGGTGATCCCCTCCACCGGTCGCGAGCTCGAGCTGGGCAACGAGTGCATCTCGGCGGCCATGCACCGGATCCAGCGCTTCATCCAGAAGCGCCGGATGGCGCGCATCGCCCGCTGGCGCCTCGTTGCCGGACGGCTGACCGACGACGACGTGGACGCCGCTGCGCCCACGCTGCGCATCGTCCACACGACCCCGGACGCGACGCCGTCCGGCCCCGAAGGCTGAGCCAGCGGGACCGGACGGGGTGCGCAGACGAGCTACTTCGCGAGCGCTGCGTCCGAGGAGAACACCAGGCCGACAGCGATCTTGCCCTGGGTCAGCGCGGCCTTCGTGAGCGGTCCGCCGGCGTCGAGCGACGTGAACCCGGCGAAGTCCAGGCCGTAGGTCTTCTCCAGGCCCGGCTGGCAGAACGGGCGCTCGGGGCACTCCGGCGGCCCGCCCAGCTGGAGCCCGCCGCACGCGGCAGCCAGCTCGCTGAGCGTGGACACGCCGTACTTGTCGGCGAACGCCGTGGTGACCGCGAACGCGTTCTGGTCCTGTGCGGCCGCGGGGGTACCGAAGGTGAGGCCGACGGCCTTCCCGAGCGTGGTCAGCTGCGCCATCGTGGCGTCGAGGTCGGGGCTGGCCGCCGCCGGGGCGTCGGCGCCGTTGGCTGCCTTGTTGAGGAACTCGGTGAACGTGCCCACGTACTCCGGCACGATCGTCAGCTCGCCCGACTCGAGCGCGGGGGCGTAGGTCTCGCGGTTCCCGATCGTCTGCGTGGTCGCGTCGTACCCGGCCGCCCGCAGCACTCCGGCGTAGAGCTCGGCGAGCGTCGCGCTCTCGGAGAAGTTGCCCGACCCGACGACGATCTTCTTGTTCGCGCCGACCGAGTCCTGGGTGTCCAGGCCCTTGTCCTTGAGGTACTGGGCCGCGACCTCGGTGGAGGTCTGCCGGTCGACGTCGACGGCTTTGTTCAGCCCGACGAGGGTGGCGGTGTCGAGCGTCGCTGAGAGGGAGTCGAGCAGCGGGACGATCGTCGAGTCGCCGTCGATCGCGGCGGCGTTGATGGCTGGGACGAGGTTGTCGACCGTCTGCAGCTTGAGGTCGTCGGTGAGCACGACGAGCTTGTCTCCGGCCACGGGTGCGCAGGTGGCCTGGGCGGTGCTGTCCGCGGACTGGGCGGTCGTGGCGCCGCCCGAAGACCCGGCGTCACCGCACGCGGCGGTGAGGAGCAGGACGGCCGCTGCAAGGGCGGTGATCGTTGTTCGACGTGCTCGCATGGAGAACCTCCAGGAGAATCTGCCACCGCGTGGCGGCACGGATGACTATTGGAACCCGGGAGCGGGCGCGGGGCAACCGGTTTGGGCTGTGGATCCGCTCACCTCGTGCTGTCCTTCGCCGCCGGAGCAGACGCGCTGCGCTGACGGCGCGGGGTGCGGACGTGCCGCATCGGGCGCGGGGTCAGGAGGTGCTGGGTACCCGCGAGCGCCGCCTCGGCGATCAGGCACAGACCCGCCACGAGGACGCCTCCGGCCAGGACCTCCCCGAACCTGCGGGTCGCGAGCCCGGTGACGATGTACGCCCCGAGGCCGCCGCCGCCGACCAGCGCGGCGAGCGGGACGGTCGCGATCACCTGGACCACCGCGGTGCGCAGCCCCGCGCCGATCAGCGGGAGGGCCAGCGGGATCTCGACGAGCGCTAGCGAGCGGCGGCCGGACATGCCCATCCCGCGGGCCGCATCGCGCACGTCCGGGTCGACGTCGCGCAGGCCGGCGTAGGTGTTGGTGAGGATCACCGGGATGGCGAAGATCGCTGCCGCGAGGACGACCGGTCGGTTGCCGATGCCGATCGCCGTGGACGCGAAGATCAGCAGCAGCGCGAAGGTGGGCAGCGCCCGGGACGTGTTCGCCACCACGACCGTGAGCGCCCCGCCGCGGCCGCGGTGGCCCAGCCAGATGCCGAGCGGCAGGGCGACGAGCGTCGCGAGCAGCACGGCGAGCGCCGACATGGTCAGGTGCTCGAGGGTCCGGACCGGGATGCCGTTCGGGCCCTGCCAGTTCAACGGGTCGTTGAGCCAGGTGAGCGCCTGGCCGACGATGTTGTCGTTGCCGTTCATGAGCGGTCCCCCGACCGGACCCAGGGCGTCGCGAGGCGGCCGGCGACGGCAAGCAGCAGGTCCGCGACGAGCGCGATCGCGAGGCAGAGGAGGGTCGCCGTCATCACCTCCGCGTGGTAGTCGCTGCTGAACCCACGGAACATGAGCTGGCCGAGCCCGCCGAAGCCGACCACGACGCCGATCGTCACGAGCGCCACGGTCGTCACGGTCGCGAGCCGCAGCCCGACGATGATCGCGGGGAGCGCCGTGGGCAGCTCGACCGCGAGCAGCACCCGCGTCGGGCCGTACCCCAGGCCGCGTGCGGCATCACGGACCTCGGGGTCGACGCCCTGCAACCCGACGAGGATGTTGCGCACGAGGACGAGCAGGGCGTACGCCACGAGCCCGATGAGCACCGTCGTGCGCCCGATCCCGGTGAACGGCGCCAAGATCGCGAACAGCGCCAGCGAGGGGATCGTGTAGAGCACCCCGGAGAGGCCCAGGATGGGCCCCGCGAGCCGGGGGCGGCCGTGGGCCAGCATCGCCAGGGGCAGGGCGATCACGAACGCGATGAGCACCGCCTCGACGGTCAGCGACACGTGCTGGGCCAGGGCCTCGGAGATGTCCGCCCAGTTGTTCTGGACGTAGTCCCACGACAGCCAGGGATTGGCGGGTTCGGTCGAGGTCACGGCCAGGACGTTACCCGGGCGCACGCCCTCGCCGCAGGGTCCTTCCCGGAGCCGACCCCAGACCGGCACGGACCCGGGTAGCGTCCGGGGGCATGAGCAACCCGGTCGCCCCGACCCCGACCGGTGATCCGGTCATCCGGTTCGAGCAGGCGCGCAAGGAGTACCCGGACGGCACGGTCGCGGTCGGTGGGCTCGATCTCGAGGTCTACCCGCGCGAGCTGCTCGTGCTCGTGGGGCCCTCGGGGTGCGGCAAGTCGACCACGCTGCGGATGGCGAACCGGCTCGTCGAGCTGACCTCGGGCCGGGTGCTCGTCGAGGGTGACGACATCGCACAGAGCGACCCGGTCGCCCTGCGCCGCCGGATCGGGTACGTCATCCAGAACGTGGGGCTCTTCCCGCACCGGACCGTGGGGCAGAACGTGGCGACGGTGCCGGCGCTGCTCGGCTGGGACCGGGCCCGCACGCGCCAGCGCACCGGCGAGCTCCTCGAGCTCGTCGGGCTCGAGCCGGGCACCTACGCGGGCCGGTACCCGCACCAGCTCTCCGGCGGGGAGCGCCAGCGCGTCGGAGTCGCGCGCGCGCTTGCGGCCGACCCGCCCGTGCTGCTCATGGACGAGCCGTTCGGCGCGGTCGACCCCGAGGGGCGGCGGCGGCTCCAGCAGGAGTTCTGGCGTATCCAGCGCGAGCTCGGCACGACCGTGATGCTCGTCACCCACGACATCGATGAAGCCGTGCGGCTCGGGGACCGGATCGCCGTGTTCGGTCAGGGCGGCCGGCTCGAGCAGGTCACCGACGCCGTGAACCTGCTCTCGCGGCCCGCGAGCGGGATGGTCGCCGACTTCGTGGGCGGCGGCCGCGCCGTGCGGCTGCTCGGCATCGGCGAGCTGACCGCCGCCGACCTCGAGCGCGGCCCCGGGCCGGACCCCCGGGGACCTGCGCCCGCGCCGTTGCTCGCCCCGGATGCCTCCCTGCACCTGGGCAGCCGGTTGGACGACGCGTTCGCGGCGCTCGCGGCCTCGGGCGGGCAGTCCGTGCCGGTCCGAGCCGCACGCGACGGCGCCGAGGACCCCGAGCTGGCCGGCTGGCTGACCCCCGACGGCCTGCTCGGCGCGCTGCGCCGGATCACCGCGCAGGCGGCCGACGAGCAGGACGAGGCGGCCGCGGCCGAGGGCTGATGGAGGTGCCCGACGGCGGTCATTGGCGGTTATCTCGTCGCCGGCTCGATATCCTGCCCCCATGACTGCACCTCGCGTCGCCCTGGCCACCTGCTCCCTGTTCCCGCAGCTTGAAGCGGACGATGCGCTGCTGCTGCCCGCGCTGGCGGAGCGGGGCGTGACCGCGGAGCCGGCCGTCTGGGACGACGCGAGCGTCGACTGGGATGCGTTCGACCTCGTCGTCGTGCGCAGCACCTGGGACTACGTGCTGCGCCAGCAGGAGTTCATCGCCTGGGCGCAGAGCGTGCCGCGGCTCGCGAACCCGGCCGACGTCCTCGCCTGGAACACCGACAAGTTCTACCTGCGCGACCTCGAGCGCGCCGGCGTCCCCGTGGTGCCGACGATCTGGCTGGACCCCGCCCGCAACCTCACCTCGCGTGCGGTGCACACCCGTTTCCCGGCCAGCGGCGAGTTCGTCGTCAAGCCCACCGTCAGCGCGGGGGCCAGAGACACCGGGCGCTACCAGTCGAACGAGGCCGACCAGCGCGGGCTCGCGATCGTGCACGCACGCGACCTGCTGCGCGCCGGTCGGCACGTGATGGTCCAGCCCTACCTCAAGCAGGTCGACACGATCGGCGAGACCGGGCTGGTCTACATCGACGGGGCATTCAGCCACTCGGTGCGCAAGGGACCGCTGCTCGAGGGCCCGAACCGGGGCTTCGAGGCGCTGTACAAGCAGGAGGACATGACGCCGCGGCCGGCGACCGCAGCAGAGCGCGCCGTCGCGGACGCCATCATCGAGGTGCTGCCCACGGTCGCCCCCGGGGCCGACGGCGGCCCGCTGCTCTACGCGCGCGTCGACCTGATCCCCGACGCCGACGGGGCGCCGATGCTCCTCGAGCTCGAGCTCACCGAGCCATCGCTGTTCCTGCTGCTCGACGACGGTGCTGACGGCCGGGTCGCGGACGCGATCGCCAAGCGCGTCGGGCGCTGAAAGCAGAACGGCGCCCGGCTCGCGAGGAGCCGGACGCCGTTCACCACGGGTGGCTAACGGGACTTGAACCCGCGACCCCCTGGACCACAACCAGGTGCTCTACCACCTGAGCTATAGCCACCGTGTCCCCGATGTTGCTGGGGCCGACGATGAGTGTACCGGTTGCGAGGGGATGCTCGGGGGCGTGGCTACGCGGTGGGGACGCCGCGCTTCACGGACGTCGCCACGACCTGGGCCGCGACGGCCTTCGCGGCCTTCGAGTCGGGGCCCGGCTGGGGCACGAGGAGCGCAGCGCGGTAGTACCGCAGCTCGTCGATGCTCTCGAGGATGTCGGCCAGCGCGCGGTGGCCGCCGTTCTTCTCCGGGGAGGCGAAGTAGACCCGCGGGTACCAGCGCCGCGCGAGCTCCTTGATCGAGGACACGTCGATCACCCGGTAGTGCAGGTGGCCGACGAGGCCCGGCATGTCCCGCTCGAGGAACGACTTGTCGGTGCCGATCGAGTTGCCCGCCAGCGGCGCCTTGCCGGCGTCGGGGACCCACTCGCGGATGTACGCGAGCACGAGCTCCTCGGCGTCGGCCAGGGTCGTGCCGCCCGCCAGGGTCTCCAGGAGGCCCGACGACGTGTGCATGGCGCGGACGAAGTCGCCCATCTGCTCGATCGAGGCCGGTGGCGGCGAGATCACGACGTCGACCCCTTCGCCGAGGACGTTGAGCTCGGAGTCGGTCACGACGGCGGCGACCTCGACGAGGGCATCGGCGACGATGTCCAGCCCGGTCATCTCGCAGTCGATCCAGACGATACGGTCGGCGCTCGGGCCGTTGGTGCTGCTGTTGACGCTCACAGGTCAAGACTACGGCGCGTCGTGCGGGGGGTCCGTCGTGCCCGGGTTGTGCGGTCTGCCCGGCACGGAGGCGGCCACCCGGGCGGCGACCAGGACGACCAGGGCCGAGCCGGCCGCTCCGAGCGCGGCCGTGGCGAGGTTCGCGCCGGCCCACGCCATCACGACCCCGGTCCCCATGGCGGCGGCCCCGGCGAGCACGAGCCGGTCCAGGCGCCGGTGCTCGGGTCGGGTCCCCGCTGCGGGGGCGTGTCGGGGACGGCGTCGCGGGCAGGGTCCGGCGGGGGAGCGGGGGGTCCCGAGTGGCGACCCATCAGTGACGGCCCGCCTGAGACGACGGGGCGCGTGGAGCGAGCATGGCCACATCGTGGCACGCGGCGCCGCACGCCCGGCCGGAGGGGTCCGGCCGGGCGCGTCAGCGGATCGCGAGAAAGGTCGGCTGGAAGGCAGACCAGGCGCTCTCACGGTGCGCCGGGTTGCGCGCCTCGAGGTTGTCGGAATAGGCGCGCAGCCAGAGATAGTCGAGCATCAGGTTGTTCATGGTGTGTCCTTCGTGACGTAGAAATCGAGTGGGTCTGGCCGGACCCGAACGTCACCGCGGTGGACCTACCGAACCACGCGGGCCAGCGCGGTGGCACGTCTTTTTCCAGGCCGGGGCCGCTCGGGGCGGCCGCGCGGCACTAGCCTTCGGCAATGCCTTCTGCCCGTTCGTCTGCCCTGCCCCGCTGGGCGTTGCCCTCCGCGCTGGTCGCCCCGATCGGGATGATCGGCGGCTGGACGCTGGCCGCGGCGGTCCAGGGACCGGGCTTTGACCCGGTGCGCGACACCATCAGCGCGCTCGCGACCCAGGCGGTCACCGCCCCCGCGATCATGACGGCCGGGCTGGCGCTGACCGGCGTCGGGCACGTCGCGACGGCGGTGGCGCTGCGTCCTGCGGCCCTGCGCGGCAGGCTCCTGCTCGCCACGGGCGGGGTGGCGACCGCGCTCGTGGCCGCCCTCCCGGTCGACGCCTACCCCCGCGCCCACGGGGTGTGCGCCGCCGTCGCGTTCGGCGCGCTGTCGATCTGGCCCGCGGCCGCGAGCCGGCGCGGCGCGAAGGGCGCGCTCAGCCCCCTCGCCGGGGCGCTCGCCTCCGGGGTCCTGCTGGTCCTGCTGGCGTGGTTCGTCGTGGAGCTGCAGGGTCTCGGGCCCGACGGCGGCGCCGCCACAGGTCTCGCCGAGCGCGCGGTCGCGGGTGCCCAGTCCCTCGTGCCGCTGGGGCTCGTCCTCGCCCTGCGGCGCAGGTAGGTGCCGGCGATGGCGTCCCTGGTGGACCTGCGCGACCGTCTTGAGCGCGAGCTGGCTGGTCGGCCGATCGTCCGGGCGGCGCTGCCCGGGGCGGTGCTCATCGCCCTCGGTCTGGCGGCGTTCGCCGGGCTGCTCGACGCGGTCCGGGAGAACGACGACCTCTCGGTGTTCGACCGCCCGGTGCTCGCCGCGCTCGTGGCGAGCCGCGGCCCGGTGGCCACGGCGGTGTTCAGCGCCATCACGCTGGTCTCGGGTCCGATCGTGCTGCCGCTCATCGTCGCGGTGGCGTGCGGAGTCTGGGGCCTCGTGCGGCGTGCCTGGTGGCGACCCGGGCTCCTCCTGGGCGCGATGGTGGCGTCCACGTCCATCTCGCTGGCCATCAAGGGGATCGTGGCCCGGCCGCGACCGCCGCTGTCCACGATGATCGTGCCCGGGGCCGAGCAGACGGCGTCGTTCCCGTCGGGACACACGATCGGCGCCGCGACGCTGCTGCTCGTCGCCTGGTATCTCGTCGTGAGCCGGCATCCCACGCACCGCCGGCTGATCTGGTGGGGGATCGCGACAGCGGTCGGGGCGGGGGCCGTCGGGCTCAGCCGTCTCTATCTCGGCTACCACTTCCTCACCGACGTGCTGGCGGCGTTCGCCCTCGCGGTCGCGATCCTGGGGGCCGTGACGATCATCGACCGGGTGCGCGCCGTGCGGCGCTCGCAGCGGTGCCCCCGGCTGGACTCGAACCAGCAACCTACGGATTAGAAGGCCGTTGCTCTATCCATTGAGCTACGGGGGCGGGACGCACACAGCCTAGACGGCGCGGGCCCGTCTACGGCGCGGGCGTTTGGCCTGATCACGCAGGCGGGAGAGGATGGAGCCGTGAGCGCCCACCCGGAGCCCGACGTCGCCAGCGCGACCTTCGAGCCAGTCAATGTGGCGCCGTCCCTGTTGGACGCCGTGCGTGACCTGCACCGCGACGTCCTCGCGACGTCCTTTCCGCTCGAGATCCAGGGTGTGGCCGAGGCTCGCGCCTCGCGGGTCCGGCTCATGGGTCAGTTGAGCGACCACCTTCTGCCGCGTCTGGTCGAGCTGTCGGCGCCCGCGGTCGTCGTCCTGGCCGGGTCGACCGGCGCCGGCAAGTCGACGCTGATGAACTCGCTGCTCGGAGCCGAGCTGTCGGAGGCGGGTGTGCTGCGCCCCACGACCCGGCAACCGGTCATCGCCCACCACCCCGAGGACGGCGAGCTGCTGGCGGGTCACCCGGTGCTCGAGGCGGTGAAGGTCGTGTCGAACGCGCTCGTCCCGCGCGGCATCGCGCTGCTCGATGCGCCCGACCTCGACTCGGTGCTCGAGGAGAACCGCACCACCGCGCACCGCCTGCTCGAGGCTGCCGATCTCTGGCTGTTCGTGACCACGGCCGCCCGGTACGGCGACGCGCTGCCGTGGCAGGTGCTCGCCGGCGCGATGGAGCGCGGTGCGTCCGTCGCCATGGTGCTCAACCGCGTGCCGCCCGAGTCGCTCTCCACGGTCCGCGGCGACCTGCTCACCCGGCTGCGCAGCCGCGGGATGCAGGGCGTGCCGTTGTTCGTGGTTCCGGACGTCGGACCGCACGAGGGGCTGCTCGACCCCGGCGCGGTCGCGCCCATCAAGCGGTGGCTGACGATGCTCGCCGGACCCGACCGGGCCCGGTCGGTGATCGTGCGCACGCTGCGTGGCTCCCTCGGCGCGCTGCGCCCGTGGGTGGACGCGCAGGCCGAGGCGGTGCAGGACCAGGTGGATGCCGCCGCCGCGCTGCGTGCGGAGATCACGCTCACCCTGGACGGCCCCGCCGCCTCGGCCCGGGCGGGCGTGCTCGCCGGCACCGTCGCCGACGGCGCCGTGCAGGCCCGGTGGACCGAGCTCGCGGCCGGTGCTGGTCCGTTGTCGCGCGTGGTGCGCCCGTCGGGACGGATCCGGGGTCTGCGCCGCACGGGCCGTGCCCGCGAGGAGGCCCTCGCCGGGGTCCTGGACGACCTGCGGCGTTCGGCGGGTGCTGTCTTGAACGGCGCCGGGGTCGCCGCCGAGCGGGCCTTGCGGAGCCACCTCGGCCAGTCCGGCTCGCTCGACGGCGGTCGCGCCCTCGTCGGTGCGTGGCCGGCCGACGAGCGCCGTGCCGCGCGGGACGCGCACGCCGAGGTGAGCGCAGGGGAGTGGACGCTCGAGGCGAAGCCGCTGGTCGGCGCGCTGCTGACCTCGACCGAACCGGGCGTGGCGAAGCGGTCGGCCCGCGTCGTGCGGGCGCTCGGCGTGCACGGGCTCGAGATCGTCGCGCTCACCGCGGCGGCCGGACTGAGCCGCGCTGACGACCTGCTCACCGCCCTGCTCGGCGACTCCGCGGCCGGGTTGCGGAACTCGCTGCGCGACTCGCTCGCCGACCGCGCCGAGCAGTACGTCCGGGGCGAGGGCGTCGCGCTCGCGGCCCTGCTCGACGTGGCCGACCTGGCCGACGACGCCGCCTCTCGCCTGAGGTTGCGGCTCGCGGTCCTCAAGGGACTCATGTGAGCGCCCCGACGAACGGGTCCGGCCGCGGTGCGCACCGCTCCGAGACCGCCGACCTCACCGGCCGCGTCGAGGCGCTCGAGCGTGCGCTGGTCGTAGCGGACGGTCGACTCACGCGCAGCGTGACGCACCGCGTCTCGACCTCGATCGACCGCGTCCGCGAGCGGTTGGCGCTCGGCGTCGACCACACGATCGTCGCGCTGGTGGGCGGCACCGGGTCGGGCAAGTCGAGCCTGTTCAACGCGATCAGCGGGCTCAGCTTCGCCGACGTCGGGGTCCGACGGCCGACGACGTCCGAGGTGACCGCGTGCGTGTGGGGCACGTCCGGCGACCCGCTGCTCGACTGGCTCGGCGTCGCCCCTGATCGCCGGATCCAGCGGGAGAGCGCGCTGGACGCCGAGGCCCAGGCGGCGTTGCGCGGCCTCGTGCTGCTCGACCTGCCCGACCACGACTCGATCGAGCCGGCGCACCGCGAGATCGTCGATCACTTCCTGCCGATGGTGGACCTGCTGGTGTGGGTGGTCGACCCGCAGAAGTACGCCGACGACGCCCTGCACTCGGGCTACCTCAGCCGGCTCGCCGGGCACGAGGCGGCCATGGTCGTGGTGCTCAACCAGATCGACACCGTCCGGCCCGCCGCGCGACCGCGGCTCGAGGAGGACGTCGCGCGGCTGCTGCGCGAGGACGGGCTGGTCGGGGTCCGGATCCAGTCGGCGTCCGCGCGCACGGGTGACGGTGTGCCCGAGCTGCGCACGCTGCTGGCCGAGGTGGCCTCGCGCCGCAGCACGGCCGCCGTGCGCGCGGGCGCCGAGATCACGGACGCCGCGACGCTGCTCACCGCTCAGGTCGCCGCGCGCGAACCGAGCCGGGAACAGCTTCCGGTGGCCCCGGTGCTGGATGCGTTCTCGCAGGCCGCGGGCCTGCCGATGATCGCGGCCGCGCTCGAGGCCGCCGTGCGCGGCGGCCGAGGGGCGGTGCCCGCGTTCGGGTCCGTCCACCAGGACACTGTCGAGCTGGCTCGCGCGCGTTGGCTCGGTGAGGTCGGGACCGCGCTGCCCGCACCCTGGAAGCGGGCTCTGGCGGGCCGGGTCGCGACCACCGTCGACCTGCGGGATGCGGTCGACGATCGGCTGGCCCAGGTCGGCCTGGTCGCGCGGCGGTCCCGGGTCGCGATCGGTCTCGCGATCGTCGGTGCGATCGTCGGTGTCGGCGCGCTCGTGGCGACCTGGGCCGTCGTCGGTGCCCCGGCCGGGTCCGAGCTCGACGCCGGCGGGATCTCCGGCCTCCCGCTGGTCATCGCTCTGCTGGTGCTCGGGGTGCTGCTGGGCGTTGCCGCCGTGCTGGTGCGGCGCCGAGACGCGCGGCGCCGGGCCGACGTCGTCCGTCGGGAAGGTCGAGCCGCGCTCGCGGAGATCGTCGAGGCGCACCTGGTCGCGCCCACGCTCGCGGTCCTCGCCGAGCACCGCGAGGTCCGGGAGCTGGCCGCTGGTGCGGCGTCGCCCGGGCCGACCCCAGCCGGCTCGGGCACGAGCACCTCCCCAGCCTGACGCGCCGAGCGCTCGCGGGCCTCGGCTCGCGGCGCACCCTCGCACCCACGAGCCGACACCGGTCGGCCACGAGGCGAGGAGACACGATGAGCACGAACGAGCTGACCCTGACCCTGGTCGGGTGGGTCGCGACCGAGCCGAAGCTCTACATCGGTGCTGCCGCGACGCCCTTCACGAGCTTCCGGATGGCGAGCACCCGGCGCTACTTCGACCGCACCACCAACGCGTGGGTCGACGGGCGCACCGAGTGGTTCACGGTCAAGGCCTGGCGTCAGCAGGCCCACAACGTGGCGGCGTCGCTGCGGAAGTCGGACCCGGTGATCGTGCACGGGCGGCTGGTCACGCAGGAGTGGACCGGCGCGGAGGGGGTGCGGACCTCGCTGGTGCTCGAGGCGGTCGCGATCGGGCCGGACCTGACCTTCGGGCAGGCGAAGATCGCGCGCACGGTCCACGTGGCGGCGGGCGAGCGTGACGAGAGCGACCGGGCGGGCGATCCGTCGGGCAGTGCGCTGGACGCCGCCGAGGCCGACCCGGTCGAGGAGGACGACCTGATCGACGACGAGTTCGCCGACGATCTCGCGGCGGTGCCGTGATTTGGGGTGCAGTGATCGGCCCGCGGATTGCCGCGGGCGTGATCACTTAGGCTGGGGCACAGACGACCGCCCGCCCCCGACCGGGCGGGCGGACCCCATCCTCCAACTGCAGGGCGGACGATTAGCCAGTGGCTGAGTTCATCTACACCATGTACAAGGCGCGCAAGGCGCACGGCGACAAGGTCATCCTCGATGACGTCACGCTGAACTTCCTCCCCGGCGCCAAGATCGGCGTCGTCGGTCCTAACGGGGCCGGGAAGTCGACGATCCTCAAGATCATGGCGGGCCTCGAGCAGCCGTCCAACGGCGAGGCACGGCTCTCGCCGGGCTACAGCGTGGGCATCCTGCTGCAGGAGCCGCCGCTGAACGAGTCGAAGACGGTCCTCGGCAACGTCGAGGAGGGCGTCGCCGAGATCAAGGGCAAGATCGACCGGTTCAACGAGATCTCCGCGCTGATGGCCGAGCCCGATGCGGACTTCGACACGCTGCTCGCCGAGATGGGCGAGCTCCAGGAAGCGATCGACGCAGCCGAGGCCTGGGACCTGGACGCGCAGCTCGAGCAGGCCATGGACGCGCTGCGCTGCCCGCCCGGGGACACCGACGTGTCGATCCTCTCCGGTGGCGAGCGTCGCCGGGTCGCGCTGTGCAAGCTGCTCCTCGAGAAGCCCGACCTGCTGCTGCTCGACGAGCCCACGAACCACCTCGACGCCGAGAGCGTGCTCTGGCTCGAGGCGCACCTCGCGCAGTACGCCGGTGCCGTGCTCGCCGTGACCCACGACCGGTACTTCCTCGACCACGTGGCCGAGTGGATCGCCGAGGTCGACCGTGGTCGCGTCTACCCGTACGAGGGCAACTACTCCACCTACCTGGAGAAGAAGGAAGCCCGCCTCGAGGTCCAGGGCAAGAAGGACGCGAAGCTCGCGCGCCGCTTGCGCGAGGAGCTCGAGTGGGTCCGCTCGAGCGCCAAGGGCCGCCAGACGAAGTCCAAGTCGCGCCTCGCGCGGTACGAGGAGATGGCGGCCGAGGCCGACAGCATGCGCAAGCTCGACTTCGAGGAGATCCAGATCCCGCCGGGCCCGCGCCTGGGCTCGATCGTGCTTGAGGCAAAGGACCTGAACAAGGGCTTCGACGGGCGCACGCTCATCGACGGGCTGTCGTTCACGCTGCCGCGCAACGGCATCGTCGGCGTCATCGGCCCGAACGGTGTCGGCAAGACGACGCTGTTCAAGACGATCGTCGGTCTCGAACCGCTCGACGGCGGCGATCTCAAGATCGGCGAGACCATCAAGATCAGCTATGTCGACCAGGATCGCGGCGGCATCGACCCGACCAAGACCCTGTTCGAGGTCGTCTCCGACGGGCTCGACTACATCAAGGTCGGCAACGTCGAGATGCCGTCGCGCGCCTATGTCGCCGCGTTCGGCTTCAAGGGTCCGGACCAGCAGAAGCCGGCGGGAGTGCTGTCCGGTGGTGAGCGCAACCGCCTGAACCTCGCGCTCACCCTCAAGCAGGGGGGCAACCTGCTCCTGCTCGACGAGCCGACGAACGACCTCGACGTCGAAACCCTCGGCTCGCTCGAGAACGCCCTGCTCGAGTTCCCCGGCTGCGCCGTGGTGGTCTCGCACGACCGGTGGTTCCTCGACCGCGTGGTCACGCACATCCTGGCGTACGAGGGCACGGAGGAGAACCCGGCCAACTGGTACTGGTTCGAGGGTAACTTCGCCTCCTATGAGGAGAACAAGATCGAGCGGCTCGGGCCTGACGCGGCGCGGCCGCACCGCGTCACGTACCGCAAGCTCACGCGCAGCTGACGGCCCTGCTGCTCTGTGACACGCGAAGAGGGGGCAGCGGCGCCGGCCGCACCTGAGTCGGCGACCGCTGCCCTGGTCGCGTCGTTGGTCGGGTTGCGGGCGGCGGCCGGTGCGGTCCGGCTGCCGCTCGACCTCCCGGGTGCCGAGCGGCAGCGGACCGAACGCGTCCAGGTGCTCGACCAGCTCGACGACTACCTCCTGCCCCGGGTGCGGTCGAGCGGCGCGCCCCTGCTCGTCGTCGTGGGCGGGTCGACCGGTGCCGGCAAGTCCACGCTCGTGAACTCCCTGCTCGGGGAGGTGGTCAGCGCGTCGGGCGTGCTCCGGCCGACCACGCGTGCACCGGTGCTGGTGCACCACCCGCTCGATGCGAACTGGTTCCGCGGCGACCGCGTCCTGCCGGGCCTCGCGCGCCTGACCGGGGCCGACGTCGCGGATGCCGCCGCCGGTGGCAGCGGCCTCGGTGCCCTTCGGCTCGTCGCGTCGGCCGCCGTCCCGCCCGGGATGGCTCTGCTCGACGCACCCGACATCGACTCGGTGGTGCAGGAGAACCGGCTGCTCGCGACCCAGCTGCTGGGGGCGGCCGACCTGTGGCTGTTCGTGACGACCGCCGCCCGGTACGCCGACGCCGTCCCGTGGGACCTGCTCGCGACGGCGGCGCGCCGCCACGCGGAGATCGCCCTCGTGCTCGACCGCGTGGACCCCGGGACCGAGGGGCCCGTCGGCGCTCATCTCGCGGCGATGCTCGCTGAGCACGGGCTCGCGGACGCGCCTGTGCTCGTGGTCGCGGAGGCGACGGCGGTCGATGGCCTGCTGCCCGCGCCGGTCGTCGCGCCGGTGGCCGACTGGCTCACCGCGCTCGGCGGGGATGCCGCCGCTCGTGCCGCGGCGATCGCTCGGACCCGGGACGGCGCGATCGCCGACCTGCTGGTGCGCTCCGCGGCGCTCGCGGACGCGGCCGATGCCCAGAAGGCCGCTGACACGCGCTTGCGCTCCGCGGTCGAGGCGGCCTACGACGACGCGCTCGCTGCGGTGCTGCGCGCGACGGCGGACGGCACGATGCTGCGCGGCGAGGTGCTCGCCCGCTGGCAGGACGTGGTCGGCACGGGCGAGTTCTTCCGTGCGATGGAGAGTCGCGTCGGCTGGGCCCGGGACCGGATCGTGGCGGCCCTGCGCGGCAAGCGTCCCCCGGAGCCCGAGCTCGCGGCCGCCATCGGGCACGGGCTCGAAGCCGTGATCTTGGATGCCGCCGGCGAGGCCGCCGATCGAGCGGACGGTGCCTGGCGCTCGGACCCGGCCGGTGCGGGGCTGCTCGTCGGCCCCTCGCCGGTGAGCGGCACGGCCGACCTGCGGGTGCAGGTCGCGGCCGAGATCCGGGCCTGGCAGTCCGACGTGCTCGCCCTGGTCGCCGAGGAGGGTGCGGGCAAGCGCGCGACGGCTCGGGTCCTGTCGTTCGGCGTGAACGGGCTCGGCGCGGCACTGATGGTCGTGGTCTTCGCCTCCACGAGCGGGCTGACCGGCGCGGAGATCGGCATCGCCGGCGGGTCGGCACTCCTGGCGCAGCGGCTGCTCGAGGCGGTCTTCGGTGACGATGCGGTGCGCCAGCTCGCGCGGAGCGCGGCCGACCGGCTCGCGGTGCGGGCGCGGGGGATCATGGCCGGCCAGTCCCGGCGGTTCACGGTCGCCCTCGACGCGCTCGAGACCGAGCAGGCGAGCGGCGACGCGCTGCGGGCGGCGGCGAACGCGGTGGCCACAGCCGCCCAGCGGGCCCGGACCGCCGGTTTCGAGCCCGCTGGGGCGGCGGCGCCCGTCTTCAGCGGTGGTGCGCTGCGCGGTGCGGGCGCGGGGGTGCGACCCGGTGCGGTCACGGCCGCCGACGGGAGTGCGTCGAGCAAGGTTCGTCCGTGGTGGCGCCGAATGCTGCGTGGACCGGGTGCACCGTGAGCACCCGCGGACTCAGCCTCGCAGCGCGGGTCGCGGCGCTCGACGAGGCGGTCGAGGCAGGCCAGGGGCGGATCCCGTCGGCGGACCTGGCGCCGGCCCAGCGCGTGCTCACGCAGGCGCGCGAGCGGCTCGAGCTCTCCGCCGACCACACCGTGGTCGCGCTGGCGGGCTCTACGGGGTCCGGGAAGTCGTCCATCCTGAATGCGGTGGCAGGTCAGCAGGTCGCCGTGACCGGGGTGCGCCGGCCGACCACCGGACTCCCGGCCGCTGCCGTCTGGGGCGGCGAGGGTGCGGCGGGGCTGCTCGACTGGCTCGGCGTGGACGCGCGCCGGTACCTGGACGGGCCGGCCACCGCGGCTGCGGCCGGCCTCGTGCTGCTCGACCTGCCCGACCACGACTCGGTCGTCGTCGAGCACCGGCTGCGCGCGGAGCGGCTGCTCGAGCGGGTCGACCTGTTCGTCTGGGTGGCCGATCCGCAGAAGTACGCCGACGCCGCCCT
Source organism: Pengzhenrongella phosphoraccumulans (assembly GCF_045689905.1). Classification (NCBI taxonomy): domain Bacteria; kingdom Bacillati; phylum Actinomycetota; class Actinomycetes; order Micrococcales; genus Pengzhenrongella; species Pengzhenrongella phosphoraccumulans. Next base: position 3,466,391 of record NZ_CP144210.1, read on the forward strand.
GCACGAGCACTACCTGCGGCCGCTGGCCAAGCACGCGGACGTCGTCGTGCTGGTGCTCAACCAGGTCGACCGGCTGACACCGGCAGAGCGGGACCGCTGCGTGGCGGACCTCCGGCGGCTCGCGGCGCAGGACGGTCTCGTCGGTAGTGCCGTCCTGGCCGTCTCGGCGACCACCGGGGAGGGGCTCGACGAGCTGCGCGAGCTGCTGCGTCGGGCGGCGGCCAAGCGCGCCGCCGCCACGGCACGCCTCGTGGCGGACGTCCGCGTGCAGGCGGCACGGATCGCGCAGGCGTGCGGCGCCGGCGTGCCGCCGCGCGTGCAGCGCGCCGCGCGGGAGGACCTGGTCACGGCGTTCGAGGACGCGGCGGGGGTCGCGGTGGTCGTCGAGGCGGTCCGTGCCTCTGCCGCCCGGCGGGCGCGGGCCGCGACCGGTTGGCCGCCGACGCGCTGGCTCGCCCGGTTCCGGCCCGACCCCCTGCGCCGGCTGCACCTCGAACGTGTGCCCGAACGACCCGACCTGACCCGCTCGTCGCTGCCGGGTCCGGGCGCGGCGGCGCGCGCCGGGGCGGGGAACGCCGTGCGCGACTACACCGCGACCGCTACCGCGGGTGTGCCGGACGCCTGGGTCCTGGCCGCTCGCGCCCGGGCCCGCACGGCGGCGGCCACGCTGCCCGACGCGCTCGACCAGGCCGTCGCCGGCACTCGGCTCGACGCCGAGCGGGCACCGACCTGGTGGCGCGTGATCGGCGTCGCCCAATGGCTGCTGCTGGCCGCGCTGGTCGCGGGCCTGGCCTGGCTCGCCGGCCTCGCGGTGCTCAGCTACCTCCGGCTTCCCGAACCGTCGACCCCGCTGTGGCTCGGCCTGCCCGCGCCGACCGTGCTCGTGCTGGGGGGAGTGGTCGCCGGCATCGGGCTCGCGCTGTTGTGCCGCGCCGTCGGCGCCTGGATCGCCCGACGCCGCGGCGCGCGGGCCAGGTCGCGGCTGCGGATCGCCGTCGGACAGGTGGCGGACGAGCGGCTGGTGCGGCCGCTGGGCGAGGAGATGCGGGCGCTCGAACGATGCCGGGCCGCATCCCGGCTCGCCGCGTTGTAGCTGTGCGCGGCTCGCCGCGTTGTGAATCACCAACAGGGGAGTGAGCGGATGAGTCGACTCAGGGTTCCGGTGCAGCTGCGCTGGTCCGACATGGACGCGTACGGGCACATCAACAACGTCGAGATGTTCCGCGTGCTGGAAGAGGCGCGCATCGCGGCGTTCTGGACCCACCCGCACCCCGGGGTCGACGGCGGCTGGCCGACGGCCGTGATCGACGCCGGGCCCGATTCGCAGACGGTGATGCTCGTCGCGCGGCAGGAGATCGAGTACCTCCGCCCGCTCGGGTACCGGCGCGCGCCGGTCATCGTCGAGCTCTGGATCGGTCACTTCGGGGGTGCGAGCATCGACGTCTGCTACGAGGTGTGCGACGGCGACGGGGGCACGGAGGAGCACGTTCTGCCCGACGTCGACGCGACGTCGGCCGCTTCGCCCGTCGTCTACGCGCGGGCGTCCACGACGCTCGTGCTCGTCGACCCCGCCGCCGGGTCGCCGCGTCGGTTGACAGACGCCGAGCGCGCCTCCTGGGCCCCGTACACCGGGCCCATGGTGGCGCTCCGGCGGCGCGGTTCCGCCTAGTTCACGGACGCGCCGGCGGCGCGTTCGGCGGCCTGCGCGATCCCGCGCTGCATGCCGCCGAACACGATGCCGTGGAACGGCGCGACCGACCACCAGTAGAGCTGGCCGGCCAGACCGTGCGGGTGGAAGAGCGCGCGCTGCGCGAACACCGTCTCGCCGTCCTCGCCGTCCTCGACCCGCAGCTCGAGCCACGCGAGCCCCGGCAGGCGCATCTCGGCCCGCAGCCGTAGCAGCGTGCCGGGCTCGACCTCCTCGACCCGCCAGAAGTCCAGCGCGTCGTCGACCCGTAGCTCGTGGGGGTGGCGCCGGCCGCGGCGGAGCCCGGGTCCGCCCGAGAGCCGGTCGAGCACGCCGCGCACCTGCCAGGCGAACGCCCACGAGTACCAGCCGCGCTCGCCGCCGATCGCCTGGATGACGGCCCACAACGCCTCCGGCGAGGCGTCGACGGCCGTGCGCCGCTCGTCGACGTACAGCGAGCCGCCGGCCCAGTCGGGATCGCTCGGCAACGGGTCGCTCGGGGCCCCGGTCAGCGCGGCCGACGACCACCGGGTGTCGACGGTGGCGGCCTGGACGCGCTCGAGCGCCAGCCGGACCGCCCGGTCGAACGTGACCAGCCCGTCGGGCGGGTCCGGGACGTACTGGGCGATGTCGTGCTCGTCGCACACGACCTCGTGGATCAACGACTCGACGAGCGGCTTCGCCAGGCCCGCCGGGACGGGGGTCACCACGCCGACCCAGTGGCTCGACAGCCGCGGGGTGAGCACCGGGACCCGCACGATGATGCGTTTGGGCAGGCCCGCCGCGTGGGCGTACCCCTGCATCATCTGGCGGTAGGTCAGCACGTCGGGCCCACCGATGTCGAACGAACGGTTCACGTCCGGCGGCATCGTCGCCGATCCGACGAGGTAGCGCAGCACGTCCCTGATCGCGATCGGCTGGATCCGGTTGTCGACCCACTTCGGCACGGTCATCGCCGGGAGCCGCTCGGTGAGGTACCGCATCATCTCGAACGACGCGGAGCCCGAGCCCAGGATGATCGCCGCCCGCAGCACGGTGGTCGGGACGCCGGACGCGAGCAGGATCTCGCCGACCTCCTTGCGGGACTCGAGGTGCGGCGACAGCTCCTCGCCCTCGGGGAACAGCCCGCCCAGGTACACGATCCGCCCGACGCCGGCCTCGCGGGCGGCGCGTGCGAAGTTCAGCGCGGTGGCGCGGTCGCGCGCCTCGAAGCGGTGGCCCGAGCCGAGGGAGTGGACCAGGTAGTACGCGACGTCGACGCCCTGCAGCGCGGCGCGGGTCTCGTCCAGCACCGAGACGTCGGCCTGGACGATCTCCACCTCGCCGAACCACGGCCGCCCGCGCAACCGGCTCGGGTTGCGCGCCACGGCGCGCACCTGGTGCCCGACGGCGATCAGCTCCGGCACGAGCCGGCCGCCGACGTACCCGGTCACTCCGGTCACCGCGACGGTCAGCGGCCGCACCGCCGCGATGTCGGGCGTGACGACGACGGGTCCCTCAGGATGCTCAGCCATGCCCGCGAGTATCGCCGAGATGTCGGCGATCACCTATCGAATCGTCGTTATCTGACCGAGTTTGTCGGACCGAGCGTGGCTGACCGAGGTGGACTGCGGGTTCGTGCTACTCCGTGGGCGGGTTCGGGGCTCGGAACATGCCCTCCTGGGCGATCGTCGCCACGAGGGTGCCCGTCTCCGTGTAGATCTGCGCCTTGGCGAGGCCGCGGCCGCCCTGCGCGCTGGGGGAGCTCTGCACGAACAGCAGCCACTGGTCGACGCGCGCGGAGCGGTGCCACCACATCGCGTGGTCGAGGCTGGCGATCGACAGCCCCGGGGTGGTCAGGGCCAGGCCGTGGCGACGCATCACCGGTTCGAGCACGACCTCGTCGCACGCGTAGGCCAGCAGCGCGCGGTGCAGCAGCTCGTCGTCGGGGAGCACCCCGCGGGCGCGCATCCAGAGCATCTGGTGGTCGGTGTGGGCCGGGGCCGGACGCAGGTAGAGCGGGGACTCGACGTGGCGAAGGTCGAAGGCGCTCTCCTCGAGCCAGAACCGCGCGAGCGGGTGGTCGATCCCCTCGAGCAGGTCGTGCGCGGAGCCGACGTCGGACGGCGGCGGCACGTCGGGCATCGGGTCGAAGTGCTCGAACCCGTCCTGCTCCTCCTGGAACGACGTGATCATCGACAGGATCGGCTCGCCACTGCTGCCGTTCTGGTAGGCGTGCGTCCGACGGGCGCTGAACGAGCGCCCGTCGCGCATGCGCTCGACCGCGAAGGTGATGGGCTTGGTGGCATCACCGGGTCGCAGGAAGTACCCGTGCAGCGAGTGCGGCAGCCGCCCGTCCGGCACCGTCCGGCCCGCCGCGAGGAGAGCCTGCGCGAGCACCTGACCGCCGAAGACCCGCCCGCCGGGGCGTCGCAGGCTGGATCCCACGAACGTGTCCTCGCCCTCGGGCGAGAGCGTGAGCGCAGCGAGCAGCCGCGCCATCGGATCCGTGGTCAATGCAGTCATGATCCCAGCGTCACACACGCCGGGCGCTCCCCGAGCCGAAAGCACGGGGGGTGAGCAAGTGATCCTCGACTCAGGAATCGGTGGCGTTGACCATCGAGTGCGCCGCCCGCTCGAGGTAGTCCCAGAGCTGGCCCTGCGGCAGCGGCGGCAGCCCGAGCGAGGCGACGGCGGTGCGCATGTGCGCCAACCAGCGGTCCCGCGCCTGCGGGCTCACCTCGAACGGCGCGTGCCGCAGCCGCAGGCGCGGGTGCCCGCGCTGCTCGGAGTAGGTCGTCGGCCCGCCCCAGTACTGCTCGAGGAACATCGTCAGGCGGACCTTGGCCGGTCCCAGGTCTTCCTCGGGGTACATCGGGCGCAGCAGGTCGTCGTCGGCCACCCCCGCGTAGAAGGCGTCCACGAGGCGGACAAAGGTGTCGTGCCCGCCGATCAGCGCATAGAACGAACCGGGGTCGGGGGCATCGGTCGAGGGGGCAGGGTCCACCGGGTCATCCTCGCACCGGGGCGCAAGACGGGGCGGGGTGCGTGGGTGCGCGGCCTGGGCACTAGCCTGTCAAGGCATCTCACCTAGAACCGGAGGCCCTCGTGCTCGAACGTCGTGTCAAGGTCGCCATCGCCGAGGGCCTGCACGCGCGCCCGGCGGCGCTCTTCGTCCAGCTGGCCGGCACCCAGCAGGTCAAGATGACGATCGGCCGGGACGGCGGGGAGCACGTCGCGACCGACAGCATCCTCGGCGTCATGACCCTCGGTGCCGGTTTCGGCGACGAGGTCCTGCTCCGGGCCGACGACGACGGCGCCGCGGAGGCGCTCGCCGTGCTCGTCGAGTACCTGGCGACCTCCGCCTGAGTCAGATCCCGAGCTCCTCCAGCACCGGCAGCTGCGCGCGCACCGCAGCGCGCGCTCCGTCCGCCGACTCGGCCGTCAGGGCGAGCTCGGCCAGCTGACGGCACTGCGCGAGGGTCACCGAGGCCAGCACGGCCGCGACGTCGGGCAGCGCCCGGGCCGACATCGAGAGCGTCGCGATCCCCATCCCGGTCAGCACCACCGCCAGGGCAGGGTCGGCGGCGGCCTCGCCGCACACCCCGACCGGTCGGCCCTGCTGCGCGCCGCCGCGGCAGGTCGCGGCGATCAGCTGCAGCACGGCGGGCTGCCAGGGCGTGGAGAGCGTGGCCAGGTCGCCGAGCAACCGGTCGGCGGCCATCGCGTACTGCGTGAGGTCGTTGGTGCCGATGCTCGCGAACGCGGCGCGCGCCAGGATCGGTCCGGACTGCAGCGCGGCGCTGGGCACCTCGACCATCACCCCGGCGGTCGCCAGGCCGTGCGCGTGGCACCGACCGACGAACTCCTCCGTCTCGGCGACGGTCGACACCATCGGTGCCATGACCCACACGTCGGCGCTCTCGGCCTCGGCCGCCCGCGCGATCGCCGTCAGCTGGTCCTCGAGGATCTCGGGGTTGCGCGTCGCGGTCCGCAGCCCGCGCACACCCAGTGCGGGGTTGGGCTCGTCCGTGTTCGTGAGGAACGGCAGCGGCTTGTCGGCGCCCGCGTCGAGCGTGCGGACCACGACCTTCTTGCCGGCGAACGCCGCGAGGACCTCGCGGTACTGCGCGACCTGCTCGTCGATGGTCGGCGCCTGCGCGCGGTCGAGGAAGCAGAACTCGGTGCGGAACAGCCCGACGCCCTCGGCGCCCGCGTCGGCGGCGGCCTGCGCGCCGTCGGGCTTGCCGATGTTGGCCAGCAGCGGGACGAGGTGACCGTCGCTGGTCCGGCCGGTGCCGTCGAACGTGCGCACGCGCGCCGCGAGCTCGGCGGCGCGCGCGAGCTGCGCCGGGGTCGGGTCGATCGTGATCGTGCCCGCAGCGCCGTCCACGAGCACGACGGCGCCCGCGGCGATCTCGGTCGCGCGCGCCGCGCCGACGACGGCGGGGATCCCGAGCGAGCGCGCGATGATCGCCGTGTGCGACGTCGGACCGCCCTGGCTGGTGACGATCGCGATGACGCGCTCGGGGTCGAGCGTGGCGGTGTCGGCGGGGGCCAGGTCGGTGGCGAGCAGGACGAAGGGGTGCGGGAGGTCGGGGACCCCGGGGGCGGGCCGGCCGGTCAGGACGGCGACGATCCGGCCGCGCACGTCGGCGACGTCGCCCGTGCGCTCGGCCATGTACCCGCCGAGGCTCGCCAGCTGGTCGATCACCGTGTTCGCCGACTGCCAGACGGCGCGGGCCGGATCCATCCGGTTCGTCCGCACGAGCTTCTGCGCGGCCTTGATCAGCGTGGGGTCGGCCGCCATCATCGCGGTCGTCTCGAGGATCTCCCGCCCGGTGCCGCTGGCTCGCTGGGCGGACTCCTCGAGCGACTTCCGGACGGCGGCGGAGGCCGCGGCGATCCGCTCGGCGGCGGCGCCGGCGTCGTCGGCCGCGTCGAGGGTCGCACCGACAGGGGGCTCGGGGACGGCGTCGGGCATGACCACGACGGCACCCGCCGCGCGACCGGGGCTGACGCCGATGCCGGCGAGGACCTGGGGGGCGTTGGCGGTGGAGCTCATGGAATCCTCTTGTTCGTCGGTCGGAACGCGTACCACGGTAGATCTCAGACGCGCACCGCGGTCGGGACCAGGTCCCGACCGCGGAGCATCGGCCCTAGAGCCCGGGGGCCAGCGTCGGGGGAGTCCCCGTCGTCGTCGTGCTCGCTGTGCTGGTCGCTGTGCTTTTCGCTGTGCCGGTCCCAGTGCTGCTGCTCGTCGCGACCGTGATCGGGTCCACGAAGTCGTCGTCCGGCTGGTCGACCAGGAAGTTGTTGGCACCGCTGTCGCCGTCGACCTCGCGGCCGGGGGTGCGCAGGTTCCACTTGACGATCACGAAGCGGAACAAGAAGTAGTACACGACCCCGTAGGCGAGCCCGATGGCCAGCAGCAGGACGGGTTGCTGCGCGATCCGGAAGTTGAGCAGGTAGTCGATCGCGCCCGCCGAGAAGCCGAAGCCCGCGTGGATGTCGAGCGCGTTCACGAGTGCGAGCGAGGTTCCGGTCAGGACCGCGTGGATCACGTACAGCGGGTAGGCCACGTACATGAACGAGAACTCGAGGGGCTCGGTGACCCCGGTGACGAACGAGACCAGCGCGGCCGAGCCCATGATCCCGGCGATGACCTTGCGCTTGGACGGCTTGGCGGTGTGCACGAAGGCGAGGGCGGCACCGGGCAGCGCGAACATCATGATCGGGAAGAAGCCGGTCATGAACGTCCCGGCGGTCGGGTCGCCGTGCAGGAAGCGGGCGATGTCGCCCTCCCAGACCTTGCCGCTCGCGTCCGTGAACTCCCCGAACTGGAACCACGGGAGCGAGTTGAGCAGGTGGTGCAGCCCGATCGGGACGAGCAGGCGGTTCGCGGTGCCGTACACGAACCCACCGAGGACGGTCGACCCGGTGACGAACTCGGCGACCGAGGTCAGACCGGCGTCGAACGCGGGATAGATGAGCGCGCCGATGACGGCGATGACGATGGCCATGCCCGCGGTGACGATCGGGACGAAGCGACGCCCGCCGAAGAACGCGAGGTAGGGCGGCAGCTTGATCCGGTAGTACTTCTGGTAGAGCAGCGCCGCGACCAGGCCGATGACGATGCCGCCGAGCACGCCGTAGTTGATGAGCTGCTGGTCCTCGCCCTCGGCCGCCTTGCCGAGCACGTAGGGGGACAGCCCGGTCGAGACGCCCTTGAACACGAGGTAGCCGATCAGGGCGGCGAGGGCCGTCGACCCGTCGGACTTGCGGGCGTAGCCGACGGCCACGCCGAGCGCGAAGATCATCGGCAGGTTCGAGAACAGCGCGTCGCCGGCCGAGGCGAGCGTGGCCGCCACGGGCAGGAGCCAGTCGCCCCAGGCGCCGGCGAGGCCGTCGACGCCGAGCATGTCGTCCTGGCCGAGGCGCAGCATGAGCGCCGCGACCGGGAGGGAGGCGATGGGTAGCATCAGCGAACGCCCGATGCGTTGGAGCTGGGCCAGGCCCGGGAACGCCCGCTTCTCGCGGACCTCGCCGGCGGTGGTAGCAGTCATTGCGGTTGCACTCCTCATTGTGTGCGGGCGCGCCCCTCAAGGGGCGTTTCACCCCGCAGGTGCACTAGATGTCTGGACCAGTTGGGCCCCACTGTGGTGGAATGGGTCCCACGGTGTCAAGGCAGACACCGACGGCTCGATATCCGGTGATCGGGGGGTGGGACGACGGTGCGGCACTCGGTCCTCAAGCACGTGCGGGTGCGCGACTACCTCCGGTCGCTGGTCACCCACGAGCTCGCGGTGGGCGATGCGATCCCGTCCGAACGGCTGCTGTGCGAGCGTTTCGGCGTCTCGCGGATGACGGTGCGCCAGGCCGTGGACGCCCTGGTGGTCGAGGGGTTGCTCGAGCGCGAGCAGGGGCGCGGCACGTTCGTCGCGCCGTCCAAGATGGATCTCGAGGTCCGGCTGTCGTCGTTCGGCGAGGAGATGCTCCGCCGCGGCATGGAGCCCTCGTCGAAGGTGCTGGCCGCCGAGGAGATCGCCGCGGCGTCCGACATCGCCGATGCGCTCGACCTTCTGCCTGGCGAGCAGGTCTTCTACTTGCACCGCGTGAGGTACGCCGACGGCGAGCCGATGGCCATCGAGCAGTCCTGGCTGCCCAGCCGCCTCGCCCCGGGCCTGTACGACGACGGGCCCCCGCGAGCGTGTACGGCGAGCTGCGGCGGCGCGGTCTCGAGCTCGACTGGGGCGAGGACACCGTGGCGGCCGCCGAGGTCGACGCGCAGGATGCCGATCTGCTCGGGCTACCGGTCGGGCGCGCCGTGCTGCGGATGACCCGGCGCACGTTCGCGGGCGAGACGGCGTGCGTCTACTCGCGTTCGTCCTACCGGGCCGACCGGTACGTGCTCTGGGTCCCGCTGCGCGCCCCGCGTCGCTCCATCACACCCCAGCTCACCACTCAGACAGCCTTCCAGTCGCCGATGACGACGGCGGCGCACTCACTCGGGAGCCAACCAGCGTGACGGACCAAGCGGCGAGCATCCTGGCGGCCCTGGGCGGGGTCGAGAACATCATCGACATCGAGCCGTGCACCACCCGGTTGCGCTCGGAGGTGCGCGACCCGGCGCTCGTGGACGTCCCGGCGCTGCGTGCCGCGGGCGCGCACGGCGTGATGATCGCCGGACGCGTCGTGCAGGTCGTGGTCGGCCCCAGCGTCGACACCCTCGCGACCGACCTCGAGGAACTGATGTGACTAGTCTTGACGCCCGGCACCCGAGCCGGCGTCGGTCATCAAGGAGAACCCCATGAGCAAGGCAGAGAAGATCCTCGCGGCCCTGGGCGGGGATGCGAACATCCTCGACCTCGAACCGTGCATCACCCGGCTCCGCGTCGAGGTCAAGGACGCGTCGCTCGTCGACGAGGTCGCGCTCAAGGCCACCGGTGCGTTCGGTGTCGTCCGCTCGGGCAAGGTCGTCCAGGTCGTCGTCGGCCCCGAGGCCGACACCCTCGCGTCCGACATCGCGGACCTGCGCTGATGGCGTTGCCTCTCATCGTGCTGGCGCCGGTCTCCGGCACCGTGCGGGCGATGGCTGACGTCCCCGACCCTGTCTTCGCGGGCGAGATCGTCGGCCCCGGCCTGGCGATCGACCCGAGCCGCGACGGTGTGGTCGAGGCGATCGCGCCGGTCGCCGGGACGATCTTCAAGCTGCACCCGCACGCGTTCGTGATCGTGGCGCCGGGATCGCGCGGTGTGCTGGTGCACCTCGGGCTCGACACTGTCCAGCTCGCCGGGGTCGGCTTCACGCTGCACGCCGCCGAGGGTGACACGGTCGCGGCCGGTGACGTCGTGGTGAGCTGGACCCCGGCCGACGTCGAGGCCGGTGGGCGTTCGCCGATCTGCCCCGTCGTCGCGCTCGAGGGCAAGCCGGGGACCGTGACCGGCCTGGTGGCGCCCGGCACTGCCGTGCGGGCAGGCGAACCGCTGCTCGAGTGGGCCTGATCGGCCTACGCCCGGACCTCTCTCCACGTCCGGACCTCGCTGTGCGGGTCGGCCGCGCGGGTGCCGGTCTCTTGCTCGACCTCGACGGCACGCTGCTCGACAGTGAACCGGTGCACCAGGCGGCGTTCCGCGCGTACTTCGCGACGCGTGGCTGGGACGTGGCGGACGACGTCGTCCGTCAGTTCGCGGGCCGGCGCGCGCAGGAGGTCTTCCCGACCCTCGACGGTCCCTGGGCCGGCGAGGACCCCGAGCTCCTCACCGCGGCGGTGCTGGCGGCATTGGCCCGCTCGACGCTGCGGCCCGAGCCGGTGCCGGGTGCGGTCCGCCTGCTGGCGGCGTGCGCCCGGTCCGGCCTGCCGGTCGCCGTGGTGACCTCGGCGACGCGCGGCTGGGTGGCCGCGGCCTGGAGCCTGCTCGGTCAGGGCGGGCCCGCGGTGCTCAGCGTGACGGCGGAGGACTGCGTGCGGGGCAAGCCCGATCCGGAACCGTTCCGGCGCGGGTCGCGGCTGCTCGGGTTGCGACCGCAGGACCTGATCGCTGTGGAGGACTCCCCGGCCGGGATCGCGTCGGGCCGGGCGGCCGGCGTCGGGCACCTGGTCGGCGTCACCACGACGCAGGACGCGGCGGTGCTGCTGGCGGCCGGCGCCCACGAGACCGGACCCGACCTGCTCGACCTCGCGCTCGCGGTCGAGCAGCTCGCTGCGCGGGACTGACCGCTGGTCGAGGCCTTCTCGCGCGGGTCAGTCGACCGGCGGAACCGGGACCTGGGTCCGCTCGATGACGACCTCGCGCCGCGGCAGGGCCAGATCGATCCCCTCGCGGGCGAGCGAGACCCGGATGCGGGCCCGCAGTGCGCGCGACACGTCCCATTGCCGCGAGGGCGCGGTCTTCACGAGCAGGCGGAGCATCGCGCCCTCCGCCGAGAGGTCCTCGATGCCGGCGACCTCGGCCGGCCCCTGGATCGCGGGCCCGAGATCGGGATCGGCGGCCACCTCGGCCGCAGCCTCGAGCAGGAGCGCCTGGACGCGCGGCACGTCCTGATCTGCGAGCACGCGAACCTCGATGAGCGCGCGCGACCACCCCTGGGTCATGTTGCCGACCCGCAGGATCTCCCCGTTGCGCACGTACCAGAGCGTCCCGTTGAGCGACCGGACCTGCGTCACCCGCAGCCCCACCTGCTCGACGACGCCGCTCGCCTCGCCCAGGTCGACGACGTCGCCGACGCCGTACTGGTCCTCGGCGAGCATCGAGATGCCGGCGAGGAAGTCCTTGACCAGCGTCTGCGCGCCGAACCCGAGCGCGACCCCGACGACGCCGGCCGACGCGAGCAGCGGGCCGACGTCGACGTTGAGGATCCCGAGGATCAGCACGACGACGACGGCGCCGACGAAGAACGTCGCCCCGGACCCCAGCGCGGAGCCCATCGTCTTGGCGCGCTGTGCGCGGCGGGCCGCGGCGAGCGGGCTGGTCTCGGCCTGGCCGCCGTCCTGGCGCAGGCCGCGCGTGAACCGGCCGGCGTTGCGCTGCACGGCGGGCGCGCCGTCGACCAGGTGTCGCACCGTGCGCTTGATGAAGCGGCGCAGCAGCGCGAGCGAGATGGCGCCGAGGAGCAGGGTCAGCGCGATCTGCCAGGCGGGGGTGATCAGCGCGTCGAACCACTGACCGGTCTCCTGGGCCGCCTTGTCGAGCGTCGAGTTCGGGTCGGTCGCGGCGAGAACCCGGGGACCGGCGAGCAGGAGTGCGAGAGGGGCGAGCATGGCCAGCAGGGTAGTCGGCGTGTCGTCGAGGCCCGTGGGTGGCTTGGATAGTGTGATCAATTCGGACGAATCGCCCCGCCCCGCGCGGTGAGAGGCGGCCCGGCCGCCGGACCTGGCAGGATCGAGGCGTGCCAGACGTGAGCGAAGTGCCGGAGCAGCTGCTGCGACTCGCGGAGGCGTACGGCGTCGTGCCCGACTACTGGGGTTTCGACGGGACGCACCTCCTCGTCGCACCTCACACGCTCGTCTCCGTGCTGGCCGCGCTCGGCGTGGACGCGTCCTCGCCCGAGCGGATCGATGTCAGCCTCGCCCACGTCCAGGACGACCCGTGGCGCCGCGCGCTGCCGCCGGTCCTCGTGGTTCGCCAGGGCGAGTCGCCGCACGTCCCCGTGCACGTGCACGACGGTGACACCGTTGAGGTCTGGCTCGAGCTGGACGGCGAGGCAGGTGGTGGCCGCCGCGACGTCCACCAGCTCGACGTCTACACCGAGCCCCGCATCGTCGACGGTCAGCGGGTGGGACGCGCGACCTTCCAGCTCCCCGGCGACCTCCCGCTCGGGTGGCACACCATGCGCGCGGCGGGCCCCAGCGGTCCCGCGCGCTGCAACGTCGTGATCGTCCCCGCGCGTCTGGAGCTCCCGCCGCAGCTGCGCGAGGGGCGCGCGTGGGGCTTCATGGCGCAGGTCTACTCGGTGCGCTCGAAGCAGTCGTGGGGGGTCGGCGACCTGGCCGACGCCGGCGAGATCGCCTGGCTCGCCGCGCGCCGCTGCGGTGCGGACTTCCTGCTGATCAACCCGTTGCATGCGGCCGAGCCCGTCGGCCCGATGACGCCGTCCCCGTACCTGCCCACGACCCGTCGGTTCGTGAACCCGCTGTACCTGCGGGTGGAAGACATCCGCGAGACGGCGTACCTGTCGGCCGCCGATCGCTCGCTGGTCGAGTGGGCCGCGGAGTCGGTCCGGTCCATGGACGACGACGACGGCCCGATCGACCGCGATGCGGCCTGGACCGCGAAGCGCAACGCGCTCGAGGTCGTCTACGCGGCGCCCCGGTCAACGGCCCGGCAGGCCGCGTTCGACGCGTTCCGCGCCGAGCAGGGTGAGGGGCTCGAGGCTTTCGCGCTCTGGTGCGCCCTCACGGAGCGGTACGGCACCGCCGATCTGTGGCCCGCGCAGGCGCGCGACCCGTCCTCGGCGTTCGTGGCGGCCGCGCGCGACGAGCTCACGGAGCGCATCGATCTGCACTGCTGGCTGCAGTGGGTCTGCGACGACCAGCTCGCGGCCGCGCAGCGGTCGGCGCTCGAGGGCGGCATGTCCATCGGGATCATGCAGGACCTCGCGGTCGGCGTGCACCCGTTCGGCGCTGACGCCTGGGCGCTCGGCGACGTGCTCGCCACCGACATCGGTGTGGGCGCACCGCCGGACATGTACAACCAGCAGGGCCAGAACTGGTCCCAGCCGCCGTGGCGTCCCGACGCCGTCGCGCGTGCGGGCTACCTGCCCTACCGCGACATGCTCCGCACGGTGCTGCGCCACGCGGGTGCCATCCGCATCGATCACGTCATCGGGCTGTTCCGGCTCTGGTGGATCCCGGAAGGCGCCGGCGCCGACGAGGGTGCCTACGTCAAGTACGACCACGAGGCCCTGATCGGCATCCTGTGCCTCGAGGCTGCCCGCGCCGGCGCGCTGGTGATCGGCGAGGACCTCGGCGTGTTCGAGCCGTGGGTGCGCGGGTACCTCACGGACCGGGGGATCCTCGGCACCTCGATCCTCTGGTTCGAGAAGGACAGCTCGGGTGCACCCCTGGTGCCCGAGGCCTATCGGCGGCTCGCGCTCACGACGGTCACGACCCACGACCTGCCGCCGACCGCGGGCTATCTCGCCGAGGAGCACGTCGCGCTGCGGGAGCGGCTCGGGTTGCTCACCGAGCCGGTGCAGGTCGTGCGGCGGGCCGCTCGCGCGGAGCGTGTGGCCATGATCGCGGCGCTCGAGAAGCGCGGTCTCGTCGGTCCCGATCCGTCCGAGCGCGAGGTCGTCGAGGCGCTGCACCGCTTCGTGCTTGCGACTCCCGCCGTGCTCGTCGGGGTCTCGCTGGCCGACGCCGTCGGCGAGCGGCGCGCCCAGAACCAGCCAGGTACGGACACGGAGTACCCGAACTGGAAGGTTCCGCTCGCGGACGGTTCGGGTCAGCTGGTCTGCATCGAGGATCTCTTCGACAGTGCCCGGCTCCGGTCCCTCGTAGCAGCCCTGCAGCGCGGCGCCTGACCCTCAAGCACGACCGCCGACCGACCGCAGCGATTCGGTCGGTCGCGGTCGGCGATCGCGTGTCCTGCGGTGCGTCCGTTCGGGTGCGCATCAGTTCGTGTGCGTATCAGTGGCGGCGGTCGCCAGGTCAGTGGCGCGTCGGGTCCCCGGTGCGTCGGGTCCCCGGTGCGTCGGGTCCCCGGTGCGTCGGGTCCACGGTGCGTCAGGTCCACGTGGCGTCAGGTCCACATGGCGTCGGTTCAGCGGCGGATGACGACGCCGTGGCGGTCGGTGAATTGCCAGCCGTGAGGTGTCCAGGTGATCTCGATGTCGTGGTCGTGGGTGTGGTCGTGGTGGTGCCAGCACAACAACACCCCGGTGGTGGCATCGGTGTCACCGTGGTCACGGAACCATTGGATGGAGTGGTGGCATTCACACATACGTGGCGGCGCGGTGCAACCGGGGTATTGGCAGTGTTTGTCGCGGGCGATGATCGCGCGACGTAATTGGCCGGTGAAGGTGCGTTTGGATCGGCCGATATTGATGAGCTGTGAGTCCGGGCTGAACATGAACCGGCTGATCTCCGCATCACACATCAATTTGTCCAGCACCGGACGTGAGACCGGCTGCCCGTCCTCGAACACCGCCGGGCGAAGCACCTCCGGCACCAGCGGTGCGGGGTTGAGCAGCCCGCCGACGGGTGGGGAGCCGATCAGCAGGGCCGGGTCCACCCGGTCGCAGTCGGTGGGGTGCAGGGACGGGTCGAGCAGGTGGGTCACCCCGGCGCGGGTGGTCATGGCGATCAGGGTCGGGTAGTCCACCAGCACGCTGATGTGCGGTCGTACTGAGGAGCCTTTGCCGGTCAGGCCCTGGTCCAACGTGAGCCGGGCCAGGTCCGACAGGGCACCCGCGCGACGTTGCGACGCGGTGCGGTCATCCCCGGCCGCCGGGACGCCTTGCACGGCCTGCAACGCGACTAGGAGACCTTGGCCGTGCTCAGTGGTCAGGAACCCGGACAGGTGGCACCCACCCGTGGTCGCCGACACGTCGAAGAACTCCCGCTCGGTGGCGTCTTTGTATCCCCGCTCGTCCGCCTCCGGGTCCGCGGCCGCGGCCCACCGGCGGGCGAGCATGCGCAGGGTGTCGGCGCTGACCTGCGCGGCCTGGTCCAGCAGGAACCGTTCCCCCACCGGGGCGTCGGGGTCGGCCAACACCGCCCGGCGCACCTCGCTGGTCGCCGCGGCAGTGGTCAGGATCTCGGCCTGCTCCACACTGACCCGACCCTCACCCCCGTTGACCACCGCCGCGGCGGTCAACGGCAACTCATCACGCAGGGCGTGAGCCAGGCGCGTCATCCGCTTGGCCCGGGCGTAGGTCAGGTGCGCACGCCGGGCCAGCCAGGTCGGGAACGTGCGCGCGCCGTTGACGTTCCACGGCACGTCGGACTCCACCACGGGTAGTGCGCGGATGGCGATGGCCTGCAACCGGTCCGACAGCTCAAACACCCTGTCGAACAACTCCAACGCCCCCGCCCCGTCCAGGTCCCGCGGCGCCAGGGCAGCCAGTGCGTCGACCTGCGCCTCGATCACCGCCACCCGATCCGCCAACGACACCCGTGACGCAGGCGTGGGTGTGGTGGCCGGAGGGGCGGGCACGGGTGGCTGCTGCGGGACTGGCGGTGTGGGCGTGGGCGGCTGGGTAGCCGGCGGGGCGGGTGCAGGCGGCCGCGAAGACGCGCGCTCGTCCGCTTCAAAGGTCATCTCACACCCCCACATCGCTACGTGTCAGGAATACCCCTGCTGCCTCAGAACCGGTGAAACTCACCATTTCCGATGCAATCCACACTAACCGGGGGCACTGACATTCCCCGCTGCGTCGTCGGGCAGGGGTGTGGACAAAGAACAGCGCACCGAAATCTGTGGAAAGGCATTCGTGGGGGCCGGCTGGGGGCGGCTCATTGACCATGATTCCGCGCGGTAGATATGCGACGAGAAGGGGGGTGGCTTCAGTCGCGCCAAGGCCGTCGAACGGTCGGCGCGTTGCGTCCCTTCGCGCCTACGGCTGGTTGACGACGACGACGCCGACGAGCGCGACCAACAAGACCGCGATCGTCAGTCCCCATGGGGGTCAGCGCGCCGGGCCCACCTCGCTGCGGCACTCAGTGATCCGCTGCTCGGGGAGCCCGGGCCCGAGCGCTACCCCCGGGCGCGGTCTGTCGCCTGGGCCGCCAGCGCCCGGCGCACCGTGTCGCGGTTCTCGACGACCATCCGGCGCAGGCCGGGGTGCCGGTCTGAGAGCTGGGCGAGGAAGGCATCGGTCCGACCGAGCAGATCGACGCCGGGGTGGGCGGCGAGCTCGATCGGGTAGAGGGACTGCGCGATGTCCTGGCGCATGTCGTTCCCCCGGGTCGCCCAGACGTCCTCGATCGAGGCGAAGTACTTCTCGAGGTAGGGCACCAGCAGCTCGCGATCGTGCACGTCGACGAAGCCGCCGATCGACGTCTCGAGCAGCGCGTTCGGCAGGGTGTCGAGCTCGACCATGGAGTGCCACGCCGCGGCCTTCGCCTCGGGCGTGGGGATCGCGGCCCGGGCGCCGGCGGCCTCACGCTCACCGCTCGCGGTCGCGTCGGTCACGAGCATCGCGTCGATCTCGGCGGACCCGGCGCGGCCGCCCGCGACGAGCGCGGTGAGCAGCTCCCAGCGCAGGTCGGTGTCGATGGTGAGGCCGACGAGCGCCCGCCCGCCCGCGAGCAGCTCGGCGATGAGGTCGAACTGGCCGGTCGAGACCGCGCGTGCCACGAACGCCTTGACGAGCTGGAGCTGCGTGTCGCTGCCGGCGGGTGCGTCCTGGGTGAGCTCCCAGAGCAGGTCTGCCGCCCGGCGGGAGGCGTCCTCGCGGAACTCCTCCGCGACGAACATGTCGAGCGTCGTGGAGAGCTGGCGCAGCAGCACGAGCACGACGGACGAGTGCGTCTCGGCGGCAAGGTTGCCCAGAACGAGGTCGATGAAGTCCCGGCCGGCCCACTCGCCGTCGCGCGTCATGTCCCAGGCCGCCGCCCACACCAGGGTGCGAGGGAGGTCGGCGGGGAACGACCCGAGGTGCGCGGTCGCGGTGGCGAGCGACTGCGCGTCGAGGCGGACTTTGGCGTACGCGAAGTCGTCGTCGTTCACCAGGAGCAGGGCGGGCCGGTGCAGCCCGACGAGCTCTGGCACCTCGGTGCGCGGTCCGTCCACGTCGAGCTCGACGCGCACGGTCCGCTCGAGCCGAGCCGAGCCGTCGTCGTCCACCACGTCGTAGCCACCGATCGCGAGGCGGTGCGGGCGCTGCACGGGGTGCGCGGCCGGAACCTCCTGGAGCACGGCGAACGACGTGATGACGCCGTTGGCGTCGCACTCGATCTCCGGACGCAGCAGCGTCACGCCCGCCTGCTCGAGCCAGAGGCCGGACCAGTCGGACAGGTCGCGCCCGCTCGCCGCCTCGAGCTCGACGAGCAGGTCGCGCAGCGTGGTGTTGCCGAACGCGTGCTTGGCGAAGTACGACTGCACGCCGGCGAAGAACTGCTCCTGGCCCACCCACGCGACGAGCTGGCGGAGCACGCTCGCGCCCTTGGCGTACGTGATCCCGTCGAAGTTGACCTCGACGTCGGCCAGGTCGCGGATCTCGGCGACGATCGGGTGCGTCGAGGGCAGCTGGTCCTGGCGGTAGGCCCAGGACTTCTCCATCGAGGAGAACGTGGTCCAGGCGCCGGTCCACTGGGTGGCCTCGGCCGCGGCGAGCGCGGAGGCGTACTCGGCGAACGACTCGTTCAGCCACAGGTCGTTCCACCAGCGCATCGTGACGAGGTCGCCGAACCACATGTGGGCGAGCTCGTGCAGGATCGTGATCGCGCGACGCTCGACGGTCGCGTCCGGCACCTTCGAGCGGAACACGTAGGACTCGCGGAACGTCACCGCGCCGGCGTTCTCCATCGCGCCGGCGTTGAACTCCGGGACGAAGATCTGGTCGTACTTGGCGAACGGGTAGGCCCGACCGAAGCTCTTCTCGTAGAACCCGAACCCGCGGCGCGTGACGTCGAGGATGTTCTCAGTGTCGAGGTGCTCGACCAGCGAGGCCCGGCAGTAGACCCCGAGCGGGATGGTGCGGCCGTCCGAGCTCGTGAGCGTGCCCGTGCCGCCGAGGTACGGACCGGCCACGATCGCGGTGACGTAGCTCGACAGCACCGGGGTGGGGTCGAAGGTCCACACCGAGGTGGGCGCGGCGTCCGTCGAGCCGGGCGCGGGGACCGGGACGGGCGTGGGGGAGTTGGAGATGACCGTCCACGCCGACGGGGCCGTGAGGACGAACGTGAAGACGGCCTTGAGGTCGGGCTGCTCGAACACCGCGAACACGCGACGGGAGTCGGCGACCTCGAACTGCGAGTACAGGTAGACCTCGTCGTCGACCGGGTCGACGAACCGGTGCAGGCCTTCGCCCGTGTTCGTGTACGCGCAGTCGGCCACGACGCGGAGCTCGTTGTGGGTCGCGAGGCCCGTGAGCTGGATGCGGGAGTCGGCGTACACCGCGGCGGGGTCGAGCGCGGTCCCGTTGAGCGTGATCTCACGGACGGCCGGGGCGATCAGGTCGACGAACGTGGCCGCGCCGGCGACGGCGTCGAACCGGATCACGGTGCTCGACCGGAACGTCGTCGGTCCGGTGGTGACATCCAGCGCGACCCGGTAGGACGTCACGGACAGCAGCGCAGCGCGCTCCTGAGCCTCATCGCGGGTCAGGTTCTCGGCGGGCACAGCAGCGGCTCCCTCGTGGGTGATTGGGTTCGGCGGAATCATCCCACGCCGGTGCTGGTTGGTCCGATTGCACGCACTTATCGCGTCCATCAAGGGAGCACCTCTCGTGGCCCAGCCCATCCCGACCCCCGTGGTCGACTTCTGGTTCGATCCGGCGTGCCCGTGGGCCTGGCTGACCTCACGCTGGATGGACGAGGTTGCCCTCGTGCGCGACGTCGACGTCCGCTGGCACGTGATGAGCCTGGCGGTGCTCAACGACGGCCGTGACCTGCCGCAGGAGTACCGCACGTTCCTCGATCAGGCCTGGGGTCCGGTGCGGGTGATCGTCGCGGCTGCGGAGCTGCACGGCGAGAAGTACATCAAGCCGCTCTACGACGCGATGGGTACGCGCCGGCACCCGGGCGGTCGCTCGGACACCGCCGCGATCATCGCCGAGTCGCTCGCCGAGGTCGGGTTGCCGGCCGAGCTGGCGACCTATGCCGACTCGGTCGAGTTCGACGCACCGCTGCGCGCCTCGCACGCCGCCGGCATCGGTCTGGTCGGCGAGGACGTCGGCACCCCGGTCGTGGCGATCGACGGTGTCGGCTTCTTCGGCCCGGTGATCACGCCCGCACCGCGCGGCGAGGTCGCCGGCCGCCTGTGGGACGGTCTGGCCCTGCTGACCTCCGTGCCGGGCTTCTACGAGCTCAAGCGGACGCGCACCGCGGGGCCAACTTTCGAGTGACGATGCCGGGGCCCGTGCGGCGGCGTGTGATGCTGTCACCCGGAGCATTCGCCGTTCGGACACGAGGAGCACGCACCGATGGATCAGTCGCCGGCACCCAGCGAGGGGCGTGGCTTTCTCGGCAACCTCGGTCCGAGGATGACCGCATTCGTGGTGGCCGACGGCGTGCTGGTGCTGGCTTTCATCGTCGTGCTCGCCCTGCAGCTGTCCGGGGGCCTGGGCGGGTCCGCCGCCGCAACGGCCCCGTCGGGGACGACGAGCGCCTCGCCGCGTGCGACCGATGCCTCCCCGTCGCCGGCCAGCACGAGCCCTGACGCCGTGATCTTTGCGCTGCCCAGCGGCAACATCGCGTGCGAGCTCTCGGAGGCGGGTGCGAAGTGCACCATCGCCAACAGCTCCGCGACCCCGCCGGTGGACGCGACGTGCTCGGGTGTCATCGGTCTCGTGCTCACCGTCGACAAGGACGGTGCCGCGACGCCGTGCGTCGAGGGCGCGGCGCCCGGCGCGGCCGCCAAGGGTACCCCCGTGCTCGAGTACGGCCAGTCCAAGACGGTCGGCGACTACACGTGCACGAGCTCATCGACCGGCGTGACCTGCAAGAACGACAAGACCTCCGAGGGCTTCAAGCTGGCGAAGGCCGGCTCCGAGCTGTTCTGACCCGGCAGCCGGCCTCCCCGTCGCTGCTATCGGCTCACCAGATCCGCACCCGCTCGGCCGGGTCGAGGTAGAGGTTGTCGCCGGGAGCGACGTCGTAGGCGACGTAGAACTCGTCCACGTTGGACACCACCCCGTTGCAGCGGAACTCGTTCGGCGAGTGCGGATCCGTCGCGAGGCGTCGGACGACCTCCTCGTCGCGTCCCTTGGACTGCCACGCCTGCGCCCAGCCCAGCAGTACGCGCTGCAGGCCCGTGAACCCGTCGATCACAGGGGCCTGGTCGAGCGGGGCGCCGAGCGCGATCCGGTACGCCCTGATCGCGATGGACAGGCCGCCGAGGTCGCCGATGTTCTCGCCGATCGTCAGGGCGCCGTTGACGTGATGCGACCCCCCGAGCTGGACGGGGGAGAAGGCGTTGTACTGCTCGATCAGGGCCTTCGTCCGGACCTCGAACTCGGCCCTGTCCTCCGCGGTCCACCAGTCCTCGAGCCGACCGGACCCGTCGTACTTCGAGCCCTGGTCGTCGAACCCGTGGCCGATCTCGTGGCCGATGACGGCACCGATCCCGCCATAGTTGACGGCGTCGTCGGCGTCGGCGTCGAAGAATGGTGGCTGCAGGATCGCCGCGGGAAAGACGATCTCGTTCATGCCGGGGTTGTAGTACGCGTTCACGGTCTGCGGCGTCATGAACCACTCGTCGCGGTCGAGCGGCTTGCCGATCTTGTTGAGCTCGCGGTCCTGCTCGAACGCGGACGCGCGCCGGACGTTCCCGACCAGATCGTCGGTGGTGAGCACCAGGGCCGAGTAGTCGCGCCACTTGACCGGGTAGCCGATCTTCGGCGTGAACGCGTCGAGCTTGGCCAGGGCCTTGACCTTGGTGCTCTCGCCCATCCAGTCGAGCACGGTGATGGACTCGCGGTAGGCCTCGACGAGGTTGTCCACGAGGCGGGCCATGCGGTCCTTGTGCGTGGGCGGGAAGTGCCGCTGGACGTACACCTCGCCGACCGCCTCGCCGAGGACGCCCTGCACCAGGCCGACGCCGCGCTTCCACCGGTCCCGCAGCTCCTGGGCACCGGTGAGCGTGCGGCCGTAGAAGTCGAAGTTGGCCTCGACGAGCGCGCTCGACAGGTACGGGGCCCGCGCGCTGATCGCGTGATAGGCGGCCCAGACCTTCCAGTCCTCGAGCGAGGCCTGCTGCCACAGCGCGGCGAACCCTTGCGCGAAGGACGGCTCGCGCACGACGACGTTCTCGAGCGACCCCGCGGGGGCGCCCAGCGCGAGCGCCCAGGCGTGCCAGTCGAAGCCCGGCGCGGCCTCGGCGAGCGCGGCGAGCGTGGACGGGTTGTAGGTCAGGTCCGCGTCGCGGTCCTTGACGACGTCCCAGTGCACGGCGGCCAGGGCGGTCTCGAGCGCGATGACCCGGCCGGCGGCATCATCGGCCGCGGCGTCGGTGGCTGCTCCTCCCAGGGTGAGCATGCGCGCGATGTGGGGCCGGTACGCAGCCAGGACCCCCGCGTACTGCGCGTCGCGGTAGTACGACTCGTCGGGCAGCCCGAGCCCCGACTGGCACAGGTACACGACGTAGCGGTCGGGATCCTTCGCGTCGTTGTCGACCCAGAAGCCGACGGCCCCGGCGGCACCGGTGCGCTGCAGGGTGCCGAGCGCGACGGTCAGCTCGTCGAGCGAGCTCGCCTGCTCCAGGAGCGCAAGGTCGGTCCGCACCGGGGTCGTGCCCAACCGCTCGACCGTGTCGGCGTCCATGAAGCTCGAGTACAGCGCGCCGATCTGCGCCTGGACCCCGGCCGTCGCACCGCTCGCAGCGCTGGTCGCGGCACCGGCGGCGGCGTCGGTGATGATGTCGCGGACCTGCTCCTCGGCCTGGTCGTGCAGTGCGCGGAAAGCACCGTCCATCGCGCGGTCCGCAGGGATCACGTGCTGTGCGATCCACTTCCCGTTGACGTGCGCATAGAGGTCGTCCTGCGGGCGGATCGCGGGGTCGAGGGCGGTGAGGTCGATGCCGCTTCGGGCCATGGGGTTGAGTCTCTTCTCTGATCCGGGTCGTGGGTGCGACGCCTGGGCGTCGCCGCCTTACCACCCTACGCAGGCCCGCCCACAAGGGTGCGAGGTGCGGCGTGCGGGGTGCGGCAGGATGGCATCATGCGTATTCACATGGCAGCCGACCACGCCGGGTTCGAACTCAAGGCACTTCTCGCCGAGCACCTGCGATCCGCGGGGCACGAGGTCGTCGACCACGGCGCGCCCGTGTTCGACGCGCTCGATGACTACCCGTCGTTCTGCATCGCGGCCGGCGAGGCCGTGGTGGCCGACCCGGGCAGCCTCGCCGTCGTCATCGGCGGTTCGGGCAACGGTGAGCAGATCGCCGCGAACAAGGTCGTCGGGGTGCGCGCCGCGCTGGCCTGGAATGACGACACCGCTCGCCTCGCCCGCGCGCACAACGACGCGAACGTCGTGTCGATCGGTGCCCGGCAGCACTCGCCCGCCGAGGCTGCCGCGCTCGTCGACGCGTTCATCGCCGAACCGTTCAGCGGCGACGCACGCCACCAGCGCCGGATCGACCAGGTGGGCGCGTACGAGTCGGGTCGCTGAGCTCAGAAGATCCAGCTGCACAACGGCGCGACCGGCCAGCCGAACGCGCTCGAGGCGCTCAGCAGCGCTCCGGCCCGGTGCTCGACGACGAGCCCGGCGCTCGCCAGGGCGGCGAGCGAGCGACCGCCGAGGTACGCCGCGCCCAGCTCGCGCACGTCAAGGGTGAGGTCGGCGGTGTCCTGCGTGGCGTCGACCGTGGCCGGGTAGCCCGGCCCGTCGACGTGGGGCGCGCCCGTGCGCACTCGCCAGCGCGCGGCGTTCGCGGGCAGATGCGCGTCGGTCACCTCGAGCACGACGTCGACCGGGGCGCAGTAGCGGCGCGCGGCGAGCGCGACCGGCACGTCGAGCAGGCGGACCCAGAGGTTGTCGACGACCCGTGGCCCGGCGCCGCGCCGGTCGACCAGGAGGCTGAGCAGGGCGTCGTCGGCCGCGAGCATCGGCGTCTCGACCGTGGACATGAGGTCGAGGTCGAGCAGGAACGTCCAGAGCCGATGGGTCGCCGCGGGGTCGAGCGCCGCAAGCTCCGCCACGTGCACCGTGCCGGCGGGACCGGTGGATGACCAGGCGCCCTTGCGCCGGAAGAGCGCGTAGCCGCGCACGGCCCCGGCGTCACGCACGACGGCGATCTGCAGGGCTTCGGCGCCCTCGCGCCAGGGGCGTGGATCCGCCAGGTGCCGGGCGCGCAGCAGCGTGCTCGTGCGCTCGATCCACCCGGGCCGGCCCGCGCCCGCGGCGGCGTGCACGGCGTGGATCAGGTCGCTGTGCAGGGCGTCGTCGGCCGCCTCGAGGCGCAGGTCGAGCGCCGCGGAGCCGGGCACGTCCCGCAGCGCCGCCCCGCGCTGGACGGTCAGGCGCACATCGTCGGCCGCGCCGCCGTAGCCGAACCGGCCGTAGATGCCCGCCTCCGCGGCGAACAGCGCCGAGACGGGCTCGCCGCGCGCGATCGAGCGGTCGAAGTGGGTCGCGATCATGGACGAGAGCAGCCCGCGCCGTCGGTGGTCGGGCCGCACCCCCACCCAGGTCAGGCCCGAGCACGGCGTGCTCCCTCCCGGCACCGGGAGCGTGAACGGGTACGACGCGTGCACCCCGGCGAGCAGCCCGTCCGCGGTCTCGATCGCCATCGTCCGGTCCCAGTCCAGCGTGATCGGGACGAGGTCGTCGACCTCGGGGTCGGCGGTGAACGCGAACGCGATCCGGTCGACGGCGAGCACCTCGTCGCGGCGCGACTCGGGGATCTGGACGGTGCGGTAGCCGTGCGATGCAAGGGACATGGACCCCATCGTGGTGCGTCGGGCCCGTGCCCGCGACGCATTATCTGTGCGCTGACGTCGGTGCGCGCCGGGGGTGCCCGCGCGGTCGGTACTCTCGCGAGGTGACAACCCGCAGGTTCGGCCCCCCGCGCCGACCAGACATCGCCCGGCGCATCGCCGTCCGGCTGCGCCGGTGGGGGCTCTCGCTGCAGGTCGTGGTGACGATCGCCCTCGTGCTGCTCGTCGGCGCAGCGGGCGTCGGTCTCGTCGGGGCGCGCGACTGGGTGCCCCCGAGCGTGATGCTGCTCCTCCTGCTCACCGCGGCGTTCCTGCTGCGGCTCGTGGGCACGGCGATCGTCTGCGCCGCGGTGGCGATCGAGATCAGCTTCCTCCTGGTGAGCGGTCGGGCCGAGCTCAGCCCGGGGGTGCTGCTCGTTCAGGCGGTGGCGCTCGTGGCGGTGCTCGGGTTCGTCCGGAGCCGGGAGAAGGTCGGCCTGTCGGGCGCCGCCGGGAGCCACATGCTCGTCGACCTGCGCGACCGTCTCGAGGCGCACGGCCGGATCCCGCGACTGCCGGGCGGCTGGCGGGTGGACCGCGCGCTGCGCTCGGCGTTCGCGGAGGCGTTCTCGGGCGACTTCGTGGTGGCCGCACGGGCGGAGGGCGGTGGCCTGCTCGAGATCGTCCTCGTCGACGTCTCCGGCAAGGGCCAGGCTGCCGGGGTCCGGTCGCTGCTGCTCTCGGGCGCGTTCGGCGGGCTGCTGGGCGCGATGCCGCGCGAGGACTTCCTCCCCGCGGCGAACGAGTACCTCCTGCGCCAGGACTGGGACGAGGGCTTCGCGACGGCGGTGCACTTCGCCGTGCGCCTGGACACCGGCCAGTACTGGGTCTCGACCGCCGGGCACCCGCCCGCGGTCCACCTGCATGCCGGGTCGGGGCTGTTCGAGGTGGTGGACACGATCGGGGGACCGGTGCTCGGGGTCGTGGAGAAGCCGACCTTCCGGACGCACACCGCGACGATGCTCCCGGGAGACGCGCTGATGCTCTACACCGATGGGATGGTGGAGGTACCGGGCTCGGACCTCGAGCTCGGGATCGACCGGTTGATGGGCGTGGCCGAGCTCGTCGTCGCGACGCGGCGCGGTGGCGCCGAGGCGGTGCTGGCGGAGGTGCGGGCGGGCGATGCCGACGACCGGGCGCTCGTGCTGATCTACCGTGACTAGAACGATCGACGGGGACTGGACCGATGCGCGTGGACGATGACTACCTCGAGGCCGTGCTGGACCTTGCCCAGCGCATCCCGCCCGGGCGCGTGATGACCTACGGGACCATCGCCGAGTTCGTCGGCGACCAGCTCGTGGCCGACGGCGGTCGGCGACGCGGCGGACCGCGTCAGGTCGGCCAGGTCCTCGCCCGGGCCGGCGGCGGCGTCCCGTGGTGGCGCGTGGTCAACGCCGCCGGGAGCCCGCCCGCCTCGAACCTGTCGCGGGCCCTGACCGAGCTGCAGCGCGAGCACACCCCGCTGGTGGCGGCGGGGCTGCGCGTCGACCTCACCGCAGCGCTGTGGTGGCCCGACTCGGACTAGCGAGCGCGTCCGCCACGACGGCGAGCGACCTGGCGTTCCCCTGGACCATGATCGTCGTCACCGCGGTGCTCTCCCAGGCGACCAGCTCACGCCGGATCTTGGCGGACGGCCCCACCAGGGCCACGTCCTCGACCAGCTCGAGCGGGACCGCCGCCGTCGCCTCGGCCCGGCGACCGGCCAGGAAGTGCGCCTGGATCTCGTCGCACACCTCCTCGTAGCCGAGGCGCACCAGGACATCGCGGTGGAAGTTCACGCCCTTGGCGCCCATCCCGCCCGCGTACAGCGCGATGAACGGGCGCACGTGGTCCGCCGCCCGCTCGACGTCGTCGTCCACGACGACGGGGACGATCGCGCTGACCTCGAAGTCCTCGACCGGACGCGGCGGGCGGACCCCGGCGACGCTCCCGCGGCGCGCGAAGCCGTCCGCGAGCAGCTGGCGGTAGGTCGCGTCCATGCGGGGCGAGTAGAACAACGGCAACCAGCCGTCGGCGATCTCGGCGGCGAGTGCGACGTTCTTGGGTCCTTCCGCGGCAAGGTGGATCGGCAGGTCGGCGCGCAGCGGGTGCACGGTGGACCGCAGGGGCTTGCCGAGACCGGAGCCCCCGCGCAGGGGCAGCGTGTAGAAGTCGCCGTCGTACGTCACCGGTGCCTCGCGCGCGAGCACCTCGCGGACGATCGCGACGTACTCCCGGGTCCGGGCGAGCGGACGCGGGTAGGGCTGGCCGTACCAGCCCTCGACCACCTGGGGGCCCGAGGCCCCGAGGCCCAGGGTGAAGCGGCCGCCGGAGAGGTGATCGAGCGTGAGTGCGGCCATCGCTGCGGCGGTCGGGGTGCGGGCGGACATCTGCGCGATCGCTGTGCCGAGCCGGACGGTCGAGGTGTGCCCACCCCACCAGGCCAGCGGCGTCAGCGCGTCCGAGCCGTACGACTCCGCGGTCCAGACCGAGTCGAAGCCGACTCGCTCGGCCTCGAGGACCGCCTCGAGCGCGCCGGGCGGGGGACCGGCAGACCAGTAGCCGCTGAAGTATCCGAGCCGCATCGTCAGTCCCCTGTCTCGACGTCAAGATGAGCCATCCTGCCTCACCCCGGCGAGCGGTGGGCTGGAACTAGATGTAGATCGCGGGGTCGTCGACGAAGGCCTCGAGCACGGGCGAATCGGCACGCGAGCGGATCTTGGCCGGGACCCCGACGGCGATCGCACCGGCGGGGATGTCCGTGATCACGACGGCGTTGGCCCCGATCTGGGCCCCGTCGCCGATCCACACCGGGCCGAGGATCTTCGCGCCGGCGCCGACGACGACGTTGTTGCCGACGGTCGGGTGCCGCTTGCCGTGGTGCATGGCTCGCCCGCCGAGCGTCGCCCCGTGGAACAGGACGACGTCGTCGCCGACCACCGCGGTCTCCCCGATGACGACGCCCATCCCGTGGTCGATGAACAGCCGGCGGCCGAGGCTCGCCGCGGGGTGGATCTCGACCCCGGTCGCCGCGCGCGCCGCCTGCGAGAGCAGGCGGGCGAGCAGTCGCAGGGACGGCTCGCGCCACATCCGGTGCGCGAACCGGTACACCCAGACCGCGTGCACGCCGGGGTAGCCGAGCGCCACCTCGAGGCTCGACCGGGCCGCCGGGTCGCCCCGGCGGGCCGCGTCGAGGTCCTCGCGCAGCACTGTCAGGGCGTACCGGAGGTTCGGCATCAGTCCATCAGGTCCGCGTACAGCACGGAGGTCAGGTAGCGCTCCCCGAACGACGGGACGATGACCACGATCAGCTTGCCGGCGTTCTCGGGACGCTTCGCGAGCAGCAGGGCGGCGTGGATCGCCGCGCCGGACGAGAGGCCGACGAGCAGGCCCTCGCGCTTGGCGGTGTCGCGGGCGACGGCCACGGAGGTCTCCGCGTCGACGTCGATGATCTCGTCGTAGATCGTGCGGTCGAGGATCTCCGGGACGAAGTTCGCGCCGATGCCCTGGATCTTGTGCGGTCCGGGTGCTCCGCCGTTCAGGATCGGCGACTCCGCGGGCTCGACGCCGACGATCTGCACGCCGGGCTTGCGGGCCTTGAGGACCTGGCCGATGCCGGTGATCGTCCCGCCGGTACCGATGCCGGCCACCACGATGTCGACCTCGCCGTCGGTGTCGTCCCAGATCTCCACGGCCGTCGTGCGACGGTGGATGTCGGGGTTGGCCTCGTTGGCGAACTGGCGCGCGAGGATCGAGCCCGGACGCTCCGCGGCGATCTCGTTGGCCTTGTCCACGGCGCCCTTCATGCCGCCGGAGCCCGGGGTGAGGATGAGCTCGGCGCCGAACGCGCGCAGCAGGGCGCGGCGTTCCTTGGACATCGTCTCGGGCATGGTCAGCACGACGTCGTAGCCGCGCGCGGCGCCGACCATCGCCAGGGCGATCCCGGTGTTGCCGCTGGTCGCCTCGACGATCGTGCCGCCGGGCTTGAGCTCGCCGGACTTCTCGGCCGCATCCACGATCGCGACCCCGAGCCGGTCCTTGACGGAGCTGGCCGGGTTGTAGAACTCGAGCTTGGCGACGACGGTCGCGTCGAGTCCCTCGGTGATCTTGTTCAGCCGCACGAGCGGGGTGTTGCCGATGAGCTTGGTCACGTCGTCGTAGATCTTTGCCATGAATCCTCTTCGGGACAGGCCGCGTGGTGGAGCGGCTCGGGTGCTTGGGGAACCGGCGCGAGGCCGCGGTTGTTCCGTCGTCTCGCCGGGAAGTGCCGGGGGGTCGCGTTTAGCGAGCGCTGGCGGCCGTCAGGGGGTGCCCGGAGAAGGGATCCCCGGGACACAGCAGGCCAGCGCTCTACAGACAGCGACAGGACGCGACCGGACAGCCGAAGGCCGCACGGGCGCTGCGCAGGTGCAGGGTCATCGCGGGTCCTTCCGTGAGCTGTGGTGCGGTCGGTGCAGACGGTAGCGCGTGGGCCGTCGACCTGCAACGCCGTCCACCACGGCTTTCACCCGCTCTTCGGTGACTTTGGACCCTGGTGCGGTGGTGAGAATGATCGAAAGGGTGTGCACGGCCGATACAAGTACACCGGCGGGGGAGTAATGGATGAGCACTCAAACAAACGTCGATCGGCCAGCCCCCTTCGTATTCGATCGCACCGGTGTCGAGCAGTACCTCGCATTCGGGTTCAACCCGGACGTCGATGACCCCGATCCCCTGGCGGTGCTCAGCGAGTGGTCGCGCAACCCGCGTGGCGACCTGGCCGGCATGAGCGAACGGGCCTTGGTGCGCGAGGGCACCCGGGCACTGCGGGCCGCCGTCGCGCAGTGCGTAGAGGGGACCGCCACGATCGGCGGCGACCAGGTGGTCTTCCTCAGCGGGGGCCTGGACTCGCGCACGATCCTCGGCGCGTTGCTCGAGATCTTCGACACCTCCCAGATCATCGCGGTGACGTTCGGAATGCCGGGTGAGCAGGACTTCGACGACGCGGCATGCGTGGCCAAGGCCGCCGGCGTCCGGCATGAGACGCTCCAGACGGCCGGGGTCGAGTGGACGACGCAGGGTCTCGTCGATTCGATCCTCGCCCGCCGGCTCCCGCTGCCGTTCCCGTTCGGCCAGCGGTACGTCAGCTACCTCCTGCACGAACGGCTGGGGCCCCAGAACGTGTTCTGGGACGGGTTGTGCGGTGACATCGTCAGCGGCAAGCTCTTCCGCCCGGGCTGCGAGGCCTGGGACTGGGGCACGTCCGTCGCGGACTTCCTGGCGAAGCATCTGGCCGTCGGCCGTGACCGCCTGTACTCCGCGCAGTTCGATCCCGGGACGTCCATCCAGGCCGAGCCATTTTGCTCGACCGACGATCTGGCGTGCTATTACCAGCTCATGTACGGGATTCGTCAACGGCACTATGTGAGCACCCGGGTGCTGCGGGACTATCCGACCTGCACCCCTTTCCTGGCTGGGCCGTGGTTGGACGTCATGCTCCGGATCCCGGTGCGGCACCGGCTGGGGCAGCGCCTCTACGAGGAGATTCAGAAGGCCGCCTTCCCGCGTCTGTTCGCGCTCCCCACGACGGCGCACGACGGCGGCGCGGTGCTGGAGTCTCGCCTCGCCCGCTCGGCGCGAAACCTTCGATGGCGCGTCGAGCACGAGTCGGCCCGTCGGAGCCTGACCCTCTTGGCGGGCACGTCGCACGAGCCAGGCGCGAACGCGGCGATCCGAGCCGGTCTGCGGTGCTCCGGCGGGGCTCGCGAGCTCGCCGTAGAGAACCTCACGGACCTGGCTGCGCGCGGGATCATCGACTGGGTCGACGTCGAGTCCTACATCCCCGGCATCGCCGCCGAGCAGGCCAGCGACGCCGCCCTCACCCGACTGCTCGGTTTGGAGCTCAACCTCAAAGCCGCCGAGCAGGTCGCCGCGACAACAGTTCCGGAGAGCCCGGTCGACCCGTGACGCTGCCTGCCTGGCCGTGGCGCCTCTTCTGCACGCAGGACCCGCGCGGTTGGATCCTCGATTCGCCTGAGCCTGGGGCGCGGTGGGCCGTGCTCACCGGCGTTCTCGACCGGTACGAGGACGACCCCGAGGTGGTCGCGGCGCACAGCGACCTGCTGCTCGACCCGGCCACGAGCGGCCTGGTGGATCGGATCGTCGACTGGGAGGCCGGCGAGCGCATCTCAGGGCACGAGAGCCCGAAGTTCCTGCCCAACCTGCTGCACCTGCTCGCCGACATGGGGGTTCGAGCGGGCGACTTCCATCGCGTCGACGCCGCGTGCGAGCAGATGCTGCGCCACCAGGACGACTCCGGCCGGTTCCTGTCCTACTTCCCCACCGGCAGCAGCGAGGGACCCGCGTGGGGTGTCCTGCTGTGCGACACCCATGCCGTGATCGAGGTGCTGGTCCGGTTCGGCCACGGCGACGATCCGCGGGTGCGCCGGGGTCTCGCCCGGATGGCCGCCGACCTCGCCGACACTGCGCAGGGGCCGGCCTGGCCGTGCCTGCCGGGTTCGGTGAACGAGTTCCGTGGTCCGGGACGGGTGCACGATTTCTGCCCGCAGGTCACGCTCGAGGCGCTGCGGACCTGGGGGCGCCTTCCGGAGCAGGACCGGCCTGCGGACCTGCTCGCCAGCGCCCGGGTGGCGCTGGCGGCCTGGCAGCACCGAGCGGAGCACAAGCCCTACCAGTTCGGGCACGGCCTCGCGTTCCGGACGGTCAAGTGGCCGCCGACCTGGTACCGCGCGCTCGAGCTGCTCGACACCCTCGGCCGGTTCCCCGCGCTGTGGCGGGGCCAGGACGCCCGGCAGGTCGACCGGGTCGCCCTCGCCGAGCTCCTCGCGTGCCTCGTCACCGCCAACCTGGACGACGCCGGTCGGGTCGTGCCGCGCTCGACCTATCGCGGCTTCGAGGGCTACTCGTTCGGGCAGAAGAAGGAGCCGTCCGCGTTCGCGACGGCCGTCGTGCTCGGGGTGCTGCACCGCCTCGACGACCTCGCGCCCGAGGCGCGCGCCGTCGACATCGAGGCGCTGTGGGACCACGCCGCCGGTCGCCGCGGAGGACAGTGAGTGTGTGGCGCGTCGAGCTCGGCGGCCCGGCACCAGGGGGGTGCATCGATGGGTATGTCGGGACCGCTGGCGCGACGCGGGATCGGTGCGTTCGCCGCGGTCGTCGTCGGGCTCGTCTGCCTGACCGGGAGCGCTCCGGCGATCCATCCCGGTTCCGGCCCGTCACCCGTCACGTTCGTGGCTGTCGGGGACTCCCTCACGAACGCGAACAGCGACAACTTCCCCGGTCGGGACGTGGGGGACCTGTCCTGGGTGCACTACCTGACGGGGGTCGAGTTCGTCGGTGGCTGGGCGCGCGGGGGAGCGCAGACCTCCGACATGGCGGTCAACGCTCGCCCGGCGAGCGCCGATGTGCTCGTCGTGCTTGCCGGCACGAACGACCTGGCGCACGGGTGCTCGTTCGAGGTGATCTCGCGCAACCTCGTCGAGATCACGCGCAAGGTCGGGGTCGCACGGGTCATCGTCGCGGCGCTCCCTCCCCGGGACTCGACGCCAGAGGCGATCACGGAGTTCAACCGCGAGCTGGAGGCGTTCGCCGACGGTCGGGGGTGGACGTTCGTCGACCCGATGGCCGGCCTTCGGTCGGGGGATCGGTACGCGGTCGGGATGTCCCGCGACGGGCTGCACCCCAACCGTGCGGGAGCCGAGATCCTGGGCCACGAGCTGTCCCGTGCGATTGCCGACGTCGGTGAATGAAGTCATCAAGAACGGACGGCGAAATCAGTCAGGTCAGAATCCGTTCCGTGCACGCGACAGCCGAAACTCGCCGCGACCTTTGACCTGGTTTTCGGGGCCCAGAATCTCCCTCGATCCGGGCGCGGTCGGTCAGGTCCTGGTCCTTCAGGTGGTGGTCTGAAGAGTCGAGAGCCAGAGCTTGAGCGGGCCGTAGGGGACGCGCTGCCGGTAGGGCTCGCGGCCGGCGACAGGCACGACGAGCTGCAGGCCGTAGAACGGCTGCAACCAGCTCTGGAGGAGCCCGAAGCGCCCGCCCGGCCCGCCGATGCGGGCGTTGCCGGCCAGGAGTGCGTCGACGAGTGGGAGCGTCTCGGAACGGGGAGTCTCGAAATCGACCCACTGCTCGACGGTGATCGTGTCCTGGCCATCGGCGAACAGGTGGACCTCGATGCTCGGCATGCCCCTGAACACGACGACCGCTTCGTCCCGGGGCTCGTCCAACGGGTCGTCTTCCGCCCGAGGATCGACTTCCGGCGAGGGGTCCGGCGTACGACCGTGCGCAGTACCGATGACCCCAAGTTCGCGGACGGCGGCTGTGGTCATCTGGCTGATCGGCACGATCCTCACCCTATTGCCGTGGACCGGGCATCACGGCACCGCGTGGCCGGTCGGGTTGGCTGGATGTTGACTCAGTGTTTGCCTGTTCCTTGGCCGCGGGACCGACCCCGGCCACGTGAGGAAGCGATCGTTGCGGGCGGCCACCTCCGCGCTCACCCTCGCAAAGGAGCACATCTCACGATGTCTTTCCATCCCACGCATAGCGTCGCCGGCCTGAGGGGGCTCGCCGTCGCCCTCCTCGTCGGCGCCGCCGCCCTGTCGGCCGCCCCCGCCATGGCCTCGACGAACCACGCCGAGGCCGAACGAGGCCACCGCACCCCCGCCTGTGAGCGCGAGCACCACCGGTCGTTGAATGGTGGATACCTGTGCGCCCGGGCCGGCGACCTGGTCGATGTGCGCATCGGTGACGTGCACGCCACTCAACCCTCGCTCGGCTACGACGAGGTCTACTACAAGCTCGGGCGGTACACGCTGGGCAAGGACTCGATCAACAAGAAGTTCGACGACTGGTGCGAGGCCAACGGCCAGGTCCAGGCAGCCACGGTGTCGGTCGGCGCGAAGCTCAACGACCCGACCACCTTCGCCTGCACGCTGCCGATCGGCGCGGAGACGCCCGCGAGCATCGCGTTGATGAAGACCGTCGTGATCGGTCCCCGTGGCGAGCTCTATCTGACTGACGGTCACCACACGCTGACGTCGTTCTTCGAGACCGCCGACGGCGGCCCGAACCTGCACGTGCGCCTGCGGGTGCTGGGCAATCTCAGCGAGCTCAGGACCAAGGACTTCTGGGCCCAGATGGAAGCCAACAAGTGGGTCTGGCTGCGTGACGTCGACGGCAACCGGGTCAAGGCCACGGACCTGCCCACCGGCGTCGGGCTCGCCAATTTCGAGAACGACAAGTACCGCAGCCTGCTGTACTTCGCCCGTGACATCGGCTACGCGCCCGGTTCCATCCCGTTCCAGGAGTTCTCCTGGGGCACGTGGATCCGCGTCGCCCAGCCGGTCGACCTGACCGGTTGGGACCAGAATGACGCCGCGAGCTACCTCGACGCGGTCAAGGAGGTCTCCACCGCTCAGACTGCCCTGCCTGGCAACACCGTGATCGACAGCGGGTGGACCGCGACCCAGCTCGGTGCCCTGACCCTGTGGAACAACGGCGCAGCCGAGAATGCCGGGGAGTTCGCCAAACTTTCCAAGCCCTACACCGACGCGAAGCCCGGCAAGATCGCCTACGCCCTGGCGTACAAGCTCACCCTCCCGAGCTAGGGTCGCTGAAGGCGCTGCGGACGGCCGCGGCGATGGGTCCTCCCGGTGCCGGCAGGACAAACCTCACGACCGAGACGACAGGCAAGGAGTACGCCGTGGGCCTGATCCACATCGAACTGTTCGCCACCCTCGATCTGGTCGGGCAAGCGCCCGGCGGCCCCGACGAGGACCCGGTGGGCTTCCCGTTCGGCGGCTGGCAGGCCCCGCTGCTGGACGAGGTCACCGGGGCCCAGATCGGCGCCGCCTACGAGGGGACGGACGCCCTCCTGCTCGGCCGACGGACCTACGACATCTTCGCCGCCTACTGGCCGCAGCAGGAGGGTGGCGAGGACAACGCGTTCGCCGCGCTCTTCAACCGTGTCCCCAAGTACGTCGCCTCCCGCGGGCGGCCGGACCTCTCGTGGGCCGGGTCACGGCAGCTCAGGCCTGACCTGGCCGGTGCCGTGCGTGAGGTCCGTGACCGCCACGAGCACGTCACGGTCGTCGGGAGCCTGAACCTGGTCCAGACGCTGCTTCGAGAGAAGCTCTTCGACCGCCTCGACCTGTGGGTGCACCCGGTGGTCCTTGGCGTCGGGAAGAAGGTGTTCGACGGCGGCGCGGTGCCCACGAACCTCACTCTCATCGAACCGCCGGTCGCGGGTCCGAAGGGCACGGTGTGCCTGCGGTACGGGCTCACCGACGGCACGCCCCGGACGGGGGACATGAGCGCACCTGATCGCGGCGTCGGGCACGGCGACTGAGCCCGCCGCGCAGGACGCGTGTGGATCGACAAACTGACGATCGGAGGTTGTATCCATGGCGCACATACGGCGCTTCGACCATGTCGGCATCACCGTTGCTGACCTCGACGTGGTGACGGCGTTCTTCGTCGGCCTGGGTCTGGAGGTCGAGGGCGCGCGGATGTTCATCGAGGGGGAGTTCCTGGACACGGTCATCGGCATCCCCGACTCCCGTACCGAGATAGTCATGCTGCGCCCACCCGACGGGGGAACCCTGCTGGAGCTCTCGAGCTTCGTTCGGCCGGACCACACGCCCGGGTCGCCCGCCGCGATGGCCAATGAGGTCGGGCTGCGCAACGTGGCCTTCGAGGTCGACGATCTCCAGGCGGTCGTCGACACGCTGGACGCTGACGGCTACGGGCTGGTCGGCGACATCGGCCAGTACGAGCACTCGTGGCGCATGGCCTACGTACGCGGTCCGGAAGGGATCATCGTGTCCTTGGCCGAACGGATCGGCTGACGACCGAGTGGTCACAGCTCCCAGCCCGCGGGCGACCTCGCCTGGGGCCGGGTCGCCGCACTGACCTGGTGAAACCGGCCACGCGAGGCCTGGGCATCATCCCGGGCTACTCGCGCATCATCATTGCCACGGCCTCGCGTTCGAGGTCGACGTAGTACTCGCCGCTCACGTCGACGGCGACCCGCGAGATCGTGCCGCCCGTGAACCTCCAGGGCAACTCGCCCGGGTAGTCGCGAGTGACTCCGTCCCCGCTGTCGCGCCCGACACAAAGGCCCTCCCCGGCGATCATGAACTTTCCGGGCTGGGTCCGGATGTGTCCCTCGCCGACCTTGATGTCGCCGTGCCAGAGGCTGAGACGTCCGTTCGCGACGCCGGGTGGGTCCTCGTGGTCCTTGTCGAAGGTCGCCGACAGGACGATGTTCTCGCCCACCGGAAGGTCCTGGGTGGCCACGACCGTCTGTGCTTGCATCCCGACGAAGTTGTAGACGTAGTGGAGGCGGTTGTTCTTCACGTACAGCGCGTGACCCCCAAACGATGAGCCGTGCGCGAGGAGCACGCCCTGGGCGCCTGGCGCGGGGAGGTCGACCAGCGCCCCGATGATGTACGACCGGTTGCGGATGTTGACCGCCTGGGACTCCGGGACGTCGGCGGCGTCCGGAAAGTAGACGTACCGGCTGCGTGGTGGTGAGAGGACCGGACGCGGGGTCAGCAAGATCTCCAGCGCGGAGCGGTCGTCCAGCGGGAAGGCGCCGTTCGCGCCCGCTTCCGCGAACCAGAGGTTGACCAGCTCGCGGACCTTGTCGGGGTACTGCGCGGCGAGGTTGTGCAGCTCGGACCGGTCGACGTCGGTGTGGTACAGCTCCCATTCGTCGTCGTTGAAGTGGCTCCAGCCGCTGATCGTCGGGTGGTTCGTGACCGCCTTCCACCCGTCGTGCCAGATCCCCCGGGAGCCGAGCATCGAGAAGAACTGCGTCGCGCGCGCCGTCGGCGCCGTCGCGTCGTCGAAGCTGTACCGCATGCTCACGCCGTCGAGATCGCTCTGGACGTGGCCCTTGAGCACCTCCGGTGGTTGCACCCCGAGCACGTCCAGGATCGTGGGCACGATGTCGATCGCGTGGTGGTACTGGTCGCGCAGCTCGCCTTGGGCTGCGATCCCCGCGGGCCAGGACATGATGCACGGGTCGCTCGTGCCGCCGTTGAACTCGTACCGCTTCCACATCTTGAACGGCGTGTTGAAGGCCATCGCCCAGCCGTTCGGATAGTGGTTGTACGTCCTCGGACCGCCGAGCTCGGCGAGCAGCGGGAGGTTGTCCTCGATGTGGTCGGGCAGGCCGTTCATCATCTTCATCTCGTTCACCGAGCCGTTCGGTCCGCCTTCGCCCGAGGCGCCGTTGTCGGAGACCACGACCACGAGGGTGTTCTCTCGCCAGTCGTTGTCCTCGAGGAATCCGAGCAGCCGCCCGATCTCGTGGTCGGCGTGCGAGAGGAACCCCGCGTACACCTCGGCCATCCGCGCGAACAGTGCCTTCTCCTCGCCAGACAGGGTCGCCCAGGGTCGGGTCGTGTCCATCAGGGGGAACGGCAGGCCGTCGGGTCCCGTGCGGGTCTGTGCCGTGCCGATCGGGTTGATCGACGGCAGTTCGGTGTCGGGCGGGACGATGCCCATCTGCTTCTGCCGGGCGAGCGTCTGCTCGCGCATGGCCTCGTAGCCGGCGTCGAAGCGACCGCGGTATCTCTCGATCCACTCCTTCGGGGCGTGGTGCGGCGCGTGTGCGGCGCCCGGGGCGTAGTAGAGGAAGAAGGGCTTCTCCGGTGCGATCGCCTTGGCGTCCCGGACGAACTGGATCGCCTTGTCGGTGAGGTCCTCGGTGAGGTGGTAACCCTCCTCCGGCCCCCGCGGCTGATCGACCGTGTGGTTGTCATAGACCAGGTCGGGGTACCACTGGTTGGTCTCAGCCCCGAGGAATCCGTACCAGCGCTCGAACCCGCGCCCGCTGGGCCAGTTGCGCCGCGTGGACGCGAGGTTCATCTCGTCGTCCGGGCACAGGTGCCACTTGCCGACCATGTAGGTGTTCCAGCCCCGTTCGCCGAGGATCTCGGCGAGCGTGCCGTTCTCCGGCGGGATCGTGCCGCTCGCGTTGGGGAAGCCGATCGCGGCCTCGGTGATGCACGCCATCGAGTTGCGGGTGTGATTTCGCCCTGTGAGCAGGCACGAGCGGGTCGGAGAGCACAGGGCGGTCGTGTGCCACTGCTGGTAGCGCACTCCGGCGCCCGCGACCTTGTCGATGTTCGGCGTCTCGATCGGACCGCCGTAAC
The DNA here is from genome assembly GCF_045689905.1 of Pengzhenrongella phosphoraccumulans. Classification (NCBI taxonomy): domain Bacteria; kingdom Bacillati; phylum Actinomycetota; class Actinomycetes; order Micrococcales; genus Pengzhenrongella; species Pengzhenrongella phosphoraccumulans. The sequence goes on from NZ_CP144210.1 coordinate 3,503,784, forward strand.
AACTCATCGCCGAGTAGCCGACGTCGTCCAGGACGATGTAGACGACGCTCGGCGCTCCGTCCGGGGCGCGTGGGGGTTCGAACGGGGACCAGTCCGACACGGAATCCCGGATGTCAACGTTGACCTTGCCCTGAAATTCCTTCGTCATGTCACTCTCCCGCTCGTGAGGCGTCCTCAAGTCGCGCTGCGCGTCGAGGGTCGGCTTGAGCATCGCCCGCACCTGCGAACGACCCTGGACCTGCCTCAGTCATTCCGCCCTCGCGCGGGAATCCAACTCCATGCTTCGACCCCCCTCGGCGCGGAACCTCATCCTTCCGGGGTGATCGAGCAGCGAACTACGCTGCCGGACCACGGGATCCCGTGGCGCCTCCGGGTGATTCCGCCCCCGCGTGGAACCGGTGTCAACCCGATCGCCGCCGTCGTGGCCACGCTCGTGTGCGGCACCACGGTCACAGCCTCCACCGAGCCGTTCGCCCTTAGTGGCGCCGGCTACGGGTCGACCCGCACCGTGATCGCCGTCCCGCGGCACTGTGATGATCCCGCGGTGCTCATCCAGCCCGCCGCCAACCGGACGGTCTACATCGCGTCCATCCTCGACGAAGTCGACTGACAATGAGCATGCTCGTAGGGTCGCGCTCGGGCGGGCTGCTCGGATCGTCCAGGTAGGACGAAATCGATGCCCTTCACGTCCATCGGGGATTGTCCGCTCGGACATGGTATTCAGCGGCGGTCGACCGGTTCGTCGTGCCGGCGTCGGCCATTTCCGGGCTACACGTAGCCGGGCAACCAGGCGATCTCCCAGCGGAAGCCCTCCGGGTCGGCGACGTAGCCCGAGTAGCCGCCCCACTCGCGGTCCACGGCCGCGCCGACCACCCGAGCGCCGGCCGCAACCGCAGCGGCCGTACTGCTGTCGACCGCCTCGCGGTCGGCGACGTTGATCGCGAGCGTGACGCCGTTCCAGGCACCTTCCGGGGGTAGTTCGCTGTCGGGTGCGGCCTCATCGCGCAGCAGGCCCAGCGGGTAAAGAGCGAGCCGGACGCCGCCGGCGTCGAACTGCGCGAACCCGTCGTCACCGCCGTCGCGCTCGGTCCAGCCCCACGAGCGGTAGAACGACCGTAATCTCGGCAGATCACGCGTTCCGAGGGTGACGAAGGAGATCGCTCTGACGCTGTCCACGCGCCCCAGTCTCACATGCCCGGCCCTGCCGCCGGCCTGTCCGGCAGGCCCGCGCCAGACGGCAGCGAAACCGAAAGGGATGCACGTCGCGGAGGCGGCCGAAGCGACTGCTGTTCTTCCCTGTGCCACGACGGTGCGAGCGCCGCCTGGCGCCAGGCCTCGCAGTTCTGTCGGGGACACTGGGTGCACACCGACCGTAGCTTCCAGAAGGAGTCAGCCGTGACCGAGGGAACCGTCCGCTGGTTCGACACCGACCGGGGGTTCGGTTTCATCGCCCTCGGGGATGAGGCAGAGGACCTGTACGTGCATGCGTCCGAGATCGTCAGCGACGACGCGATGAAGCTGCTCCGCCAGGGGCAGGTGGTCGAGTTCGAGATCGGCGAGGGGGACCGCGGCCCGCAGGCACGCCGCGTTCGGGTCACGGCTGACCAGGCCGCCGATACTCCGCTGGGCGTGCTCGGCACCGTCTCCTGGTACGAGCCTGCCAAGGGGTACGGCTTCATCACGCCCGACGGTGGTGGTGCCGAGATCTTCGTGCACAGCTCCGCCATCGTCGGAGGCGGCGTGATCGCGGATGGGCAGCGGGTGGCGTTCCTCGTCGTCGACGGGGAGAAGGGCCCGCAGGCTGACCATCTGCTCCCCCTGGGGGCCCAGGCCACCCAGCAGGCCGTGGCATCCGATGGGGCGGACGGCACCGTGTCCTGGTACGACGCGGAGAAGGGCTTCGGGTTCATCGCCCCCGAGTCGGGCGGCCCCGATGTCTTCGTGCACGTCCGGGCGCTGGCCGGCGGTCTCACCGAGCTGCAGGAGGGGGACCGGGTGACGTACGACATCGTCGAGAGCGAGAAGGGCCCGTCGGCGCGCGACGTGGACCTCGCGCGCAGCTCGACACCTCGAGGCGTGCCCGCGACCTCGACGACCCGCGTTCGGTCGGGACACGAGGAGGCATCCGACGTCCCGGCGCGCGGCGGCGAGGGCGTGGTCGTGCGCTACGACGCGGAGCGGGGTTTCGGCTTCATCGCCCCGGACGCGGGAGGCGTGGACCTGTTCGTGCACGTGTCGGTCATCAGAGGCGCCGAGGCGCTGCGTCAGGGCGATCGGGTCCGGTACCAGGTGCGACAGAGCGATCGAGGACCCCAGGCCGACCGCGTCGAACTGGTGTGAGCGGGACGAAGGTCCGGGCGGAGCCGGTCTGTCTCGCCCGGGTTCAGTGGAGACTCTGAACTGACGCTCCGACGGTAGCCGGGGCGTCACCTGGTGAGGAGCGCGTCGGCCCACCACGCGAGAGGCTGCGGGAGCGGCGCCATCGGCGGCCCCGTCACGATCGTGGGACCGAGCACCGGCCATGCGGTCGGATCGACCGAGGCCTGACGGGCCACGACGGCGTCCTTCGTGAGGTTGAAGACCGTCAAGTCCTGCGCGATCACGACGGGACCGTCGTACTGCGTGCGCATCTCGGCGAACGCCGGCCCGACGGTCTCGTGATCGACGGCGAAGTGCGGGTGGCAGGGCCGGGTGTCGCCGGAGACACCACGCTGCGACCGGCGTAGTCCAGTCGGTAGCCGACCGCGTCCCAGGCGTGCGCCAGCTCGAGGTGCGTACCCGAGCGTGGCTGAGTTCCGGTCAGGTCCCGCCACTGCTCGCGCGGTGACCGACGCTGCCCGCGTCGTGCGACCGGGGCCGGGACAGCGCCCGCGTGCGCACCCGCTGCTCACCGGCCGGCGCCAGCTCGGGCACCTCGCCCAGCGCGCGCCTCCGCGCGCCGTACCGCGCCGCCCAGGGGCCGGCCGTCAGACCGTGTGCCACCACCGACAGCAGGATGGTCCAGGTGGCCACCTGGACCAGGGGTGTGATCTGCACCGAACCAGGCTCCAGCTCCCCGAACACCACCAGGGTGAACACCACGGAGGCCAGCCCGCGGGGACCGAACCACCCCATGAACAACCAGGTCTCCCGGTGCAGCCCGAGCCCCAGCAACGACAACCCGACCGGAAGCATCCGCACCACGGTCAGGCTGAGCACCGCGTAGGCGATGGCCGTCCAGCTCGTCGGCCCGGTCAGCATCGGACCGACGCACACTGCACCGAACAGGGCCCAGACCAAGAACGACAGGAACAACCCGACCGTCTCGGTGAACTCGACCGGGGCGTCGAGGCGTCCCTTGGTCGCCTGCCCGAACAGCAGTCCGCCGAGGAAGGCCGCGACGAACCCGTTGCCGCCGAGGGCCACGGACCCGGTGTAGGCGAGCACCGCCAGGGCCAGCACGGCGAGCTGCTCGGACACCGCCGAGGTCCAGCCGTGGGATCTGGCCCGGCTGACCAGCCAGCCCCCGCCGAGGCCCACGACAGCCGCAGCCAGCATGGCCAGCCCGATCTCGGACAGCGCAGCGACCACCCACCCTTGCGTGCCGGACGACTCCTCGGAGATCACCATGGCCAGGAACAGGGTCACGAACGGGGTCGCGAGCCCGTCGTTCAGCCCGCTCTCGACGTTCAGGGCGCGGCGGATCCGCGCCGGGACCGCGCGGTTGGTGACCACGGCCAGGCCCAGCGCCGCGTCGGTGGGGGCCAAGATCGTCGCCACCAGTGCGGCGGCGGCCCAACCGGCGCCGGGTTCCATCAGGTACGCCAGCACCGCCCCCAGTGCCACGGTCAGCGGCAGCCCGATGAACAGCAGGCGGCTGGGCAGGCTGGCGTCGTCCTCGACGTCACGGAACCGGACGGTCGCGGCGTCCGCGAACAGGAGAAGGGCGAGCGTGATCTCCGTGATCGCCAAGCCGGTCTCGTTGCTGAGTGAGACCTCCCACAGGCCGGTCCCGCCCGAGCCGAGGATGCCGCCGGCGACCACGAACACCATCGGCGCGGTGATCGAGTGCCGGTCGAAGTACCCGGCCACCAGGGCGTAGGCGGCGAACACGACGGCCAGGATCGTGAGTCCGTTCATCCGATCGACCTCACTCCGCGACGCCGACCCCGGCCGACGCTCTGCGCCACCGGGTCGGAAGTGCCACCCCATAGTCGTAGCGGTCCAAGGCAACAACCTCATCCACCCCGAGTGAACCCAGGGGCGTGCGTCTCGATCACCCGACGATCGAACGGGGTCTGACATGGTCGCCGCGGGTCTGAAGCCCGGCGGAGATACTGGAGCGGGTGAGGAGAATCGAACTCCCGTAGCCAGTTTGGAAGTTGTGCCGACGGGTATGAAACGACCCTCGTCACAGCGCGTTTTCGCAGGTCAGACGCTTTTGAGGTTACATCGAGTGGAACCGAAATGCACCCTGGGGGACCCCCTTATGGCACGTTATGGCATGCCATAAGGAACTGACTACGTGCGTTTAGTGTCGACCGGGCTTGCCGGCACACCCCTCGACGTGGGGGATTCCGTCACGCCGACCCTGCGACGTGCCATGCCTCTCGGACGGCGCCGATCGCCTCAGCGGCGGTAACCCGCAGCCTCGTCTGGTGCCCAAGGGTCCGGCGCCACGCCGTCTCGTCCGTGGGGTTCGAGAACACCCAGCCCGCGGGCGGCCTCGCCTGGGGGCCGCAGCGAACGAACACCTCGAGCGCGGCTGCATCGATGAGCCCTCGCTCGCTCATCGCCCAGAGGTCGTACAGATCACGGGGCGCGTGCCGGTCCATCCATGCGCTGAGCTTGGCGGCGGCGAACCCTGCGGCTGTCAGCGTCCGGAGCCGCGCGGGCGGGGCGTCGCTGTAGCGCTGGTCGATGTCCCGTACCTCCGTCGGCCAGCGGTAACCGTCGCCGCTGAGGAGCTGAACCTGAACGCTCGCGGTCCCCTCGACGCCAACTGTCGCCGGTTGACTACCCGACGTCGCACTCAAAGCGGGGGCCCAGGTCGGGCGGCCGTGGCTGCGGGCCAGGCCCTGCCGAACGGCTGCCTCGATCCGCGCCGCGACGTCGGTGCGGGAAACCCGCGCGATGAGGTCGACGTCCTCACTGAGCCGGGCATCAGCCAGGTAGGTGCGCGACAGGGCGGTGCCGCCGAAGAAGACGACGTCGTCGGAGGGGACTCCCGTGGCGATCGCGCCGAGCAGGTGCGAGATCAGGTGGTCCCGACGTACCTGCTCCATGTCGACGCCGAAGCGCTCGGCGACAGCCGCCCACTCGTCGTACTGGGAGATGGTCATCGGCGCGCCGCAACTCGAGCGTAGGTGGCTCGCATCCGCTGCCGGCCGGCGATCCCGCTGAGCGTGGCCGGGTCGCAGCCCGGCCACATGGCATCGATCGCCTCCTGGGTGTCCAGGTCCTGCTCCCGGGGATCAGCGCGCGCGAGGTCGAGCACGGTCTGCTCGGGCGTCGTCACCAGCACCAGGCCGAGCTCGGTTGTCATCGCGACCGCGTCGAGCTCGGCGACCGCACGTGCCACGAATCGAATCTCGCTGTCGCGATCGGCGAGACGAAGGGGGCGGCGTCGGGTGGGGACAGCAACGTAGCCAACGCCGATCGCGCGGGGGAGGGCGCGATGCATCCGCGCAGCGGTGAGTCCGGTCAGGACGGGTACTCGGTCTCCGTACAGCGCAGTTGCAACCGCGGCAGTCGCTGCCTCGAGCGTCGGCCGCCACGTCGCCGGGTCGCTCTCCGACGGGACGGTGCAGTAGATGCCGTGGGCGAGGCGGTGCAGGAGTCCGCGGCGTTCAAGCGCACGAGCCTCCTGCCGCGGATGCGCGTAGGCGAAGGCGAGCTCGGCCGTCCGGATCGTTCGCAGCGGCGCGCGTGCGGCGTGCCTGATGACATCGATTCGAGCGTTCATAGTGCAAATAGTAAGCGCTAGAGCCTACTTTCTGCGCACTTCCAGGCTCGGCGGCAGACGGTAGAGCCGCGGTGGAGACCGAGTACGAGGACGACGACAAGGCGAACTAGGCATAGTTTCGTGTCTTCCGCGAGCGGCTGATCGCTCGATGCGTTGAACGTCCGGGTGGCGCCGCTTCCCCAGCAAGGAGCGCCCGGAGGCGAAATGAACACCACGACGAGCACGGTCATCCTGTCCGCAAGCAGCGACCCGCTGCGATTGGCGTGCGCAGGGTTTCTCGCCCGCTACGCGGGCAAGACGCTGGACAGCTACAGGATCCATCTCGAGCTGTGGTTGCGCTGGTGCGCCCAGGTCGGGGTCGACCCGCTAGCGGTGCGTCGCCCGCATGTGGAGATCTGGCTGCGTTCTCTGGAGGACCAGCACCTGGCCTCGGCCACCCGGGCGGCGAAGTTCGGCGTGGTGCATTTGTTCTACAAGTACGCGGTCATCGACGAGATCATCGACCGCGACCCGACCCAGAACGTGACCCGACCCAAGATCCACGAGGGTGAGCAGAAGCGCACCTGGCTGCCGACCCTGGACTGCGTCGCGCTGCTGGACGCGGCGGTCAAGGCCGGGCCGCGCGAGCACGTGTTCGTCGTCCTGCTCGGGCAGATGGCGTTGCGCGTGGGAGAGATGTGCGCCCTGAACGCCGACAGCGTGCGTCACAACCAGGGCTGGCGCACGGTCGTGTTCCGGGGCAAGGGCGGCGACACGTTCGAACGGGTCGTCCCGGTCCAAGCATTGCGCGACCTGGACCGACTCATCGACGGGCGCACGACCGCCCCGCTGATTCCCAACACGCGCGGGGACCGGATGGATCGCGCCGCAGCGGACCGGTTGTTGCACCGGCTCACCCGGGCCGCCGGCATTACTCGGGCGATCACCCCCCACGGGCTGCGCCGTTCGGTCGCCACGAACATGCTCGCCCAAGGCCTCCCGCTGCGCGACGTCCATCTCCAACTGCGTCACGCCGACCCCCGCATGACGATGCGGTACGACCAGGCCAAGAACAGCCTCGACCGTGCCGCAGTCCTGCCCTACGCCTCCGCCCAGTACGGAATGCTCAACGGAGACTGAACGCGCGCCCGTGGTTCGGTCGGGGCGCCCAAGTTGATCGGATATCGCTGCGCGGCGCTGACCGGATTGGCGCGGTTCATGGGGTGGCACTGCTGGCCAGTCACGCTTCCATGACGGGAGGGAGCGCGGCCAGGAGGTCGCGGGCGGTGACGTTGTCGGCGTGATGGCCGGTGGCGCCCGTGGCGCGGACGCCGTAGGCCAGCGCGAGGCCCAGGCAGACCTTGCGGCATCCGTCGTACGCGATCTGGAATGCGCCCTCGAGGTCCCCGATGCCGCGACCAGCGGCCGCGGTCAACGCATGGTTCTGGGCCTGATGGACCAGCTCGCGACAGGTGGTGGCATCGACGGGGACCTGTTCCAGGTGCCCCTCCATGACGAGCCAGCTCAAGGGGGTGTGGCGCGCGGATGTCATGGGCGGTCGATGGCTTGGCCTGTACGTCGCGCAGGAAACCGCTGTCGGCAGCGGCCCATTCGGCGGTGCTGATCGTTGTGACCTGGACGGGGAGGTGCAGGGCTTCGTCCATGCGCGCGTTCGCTCGTCGCGGATGTTGACCTCGCGCAAGGCGTTCGGCGGGCGGATCCCCGCCAGCCCGGCGAGGTCCGCGATGGACAGCTCGCGGGCGGTGTCCAGCAGGAGGGCCGAGATGAGTCAGGGGGCGTTCGAGGTTGGGGTGTGACCTGCTGCTACGGCAATCGCGTGCCGCAGTTGTGGAGGCGTGCGGATTGCACCGCGACGGGTTGTCGTCCTGTCATTCTGCGGGTTGCTGCGGCTGCGCTAGCGCCCCAGCGCGCGGAGCGCCAGGCGTGCCCGCTGAGCTGATTCCGGCGGTGAATTTGGTCGCGGGCGTGGAGACGGCTGTTGCGTCGGCGGGCAGCTCGCGCGCGATCTGGCGGCCGACGATTGCATACGCGAAGGCGATCGGCAGGATGGCGCTGCCCATGGACGTGATCTGGAGAATGGCGATCGCCAGCGGGATGCTCAGGGTGAGGAGCCAGCTCGTTGTCCGGGGCTTGAATCCCTTGCGCAGCAAGGCGATTCCCAGCATGGTCGAGCCGATCAAGGTGATGAGCGCCGCTACGGTGGTGATCACGAACGCGACGTCGAAGAACGCGTTGTATCCGGTGAACTGGGTGTAGTAGTCGCAGAAGACTCCCACCACGGCCGCCACGTATCCGGTGAGGGCCACCCGCCAGGCCCATTTCTCGAACCCGGCCGGGCGACGACGACGGTGCAGAACGAAGGCGCAGAGCGTGAGCCCCGCGAAGACGGGCAGCCAGATCTTTCCGTAGGTCAGGTACACCGTGTCGGGGTTTGCCCAGTCCAGCAGTGGGCGCAGGGCGGTTCGCGCGGGATCAGACCAGAACCGGGTCAACGGCAGGTTCAGATCCTCCTTGCCGTCAGCCGTGGCGTGACGGGACAGGGCGTGCAGCTGGCCGAGCACCAGGCCGAACCAGGCCGATACCCAGGCGAACCGTCCGATCAACCGTTCGCTGTGCGCTGAGGTGAACATGGGGTTCCCTTCTGTCATGAACGCTTGTGGTGACGCCGTCGTGGGGCGGGGCTGTCGGAGCCGACGTCATCGACGTTATTGACGTCGCGGGGTGGTTTCATCCACGCCCGGGTCTCACCGGCCTGCACCTCTGGTTGGACGCGCACATGGCCCGGATCGCCGTAATCTCGATGGGTGGCGAGGTCGCTTCCTGGTCCCATGAAAAGCCCGGCGGTGCGTGATGCCGTGCTGCCGGCGGCCGTCGCCGTGCTCGGGGTGGTCGAGCTGGCACTCCTGCGGCCGCGCGGCTGGGGATTTGGCGCCGGGCTCGAGGTTGTGTGCTGCGTTCTGTTGATCTGGCGACGTCACCACGCGCTTGTGGTCGCGCCGCTGGCCGCGGTCGTTCTGCTGACGATGCCCTGGGTCGGACCGCAGCTCAACGAGCCGAGCGTGCCCATCCTGATCTGGGTGATCTGTGTCTACTCGCTGGCGCGCTGGGTCAGTGACCTTCGTGGTCTGGCCGGCATCGCCGTGATCGCCCTGGCGGTATTCCTCGACTACGCGCTGATCGACCCGCGGGAGCACAACTGGTCCGACGTGATATTCGTATCGGTTCTGATCGCGTTCCCGTACGTGCTGGGCAGGGTGGTGCGCAAGCTCGCCGAGCAGAGCGCTCTGCTCGAACAGCAGCAGGAAAGGGTGAAGCAGGAGGCGGCGCGCTCTGAGCGCGATCGCATCGCTCGCGAGCTGCACGACGTCATCGCCCACTCCGTCAGCGCCATGGTGGTGCTGACGGCCGCGGCACAGGATCTGGTGCGTTCCGACCCTCGGCGGGCGAGCGAGGTCCTGGAGGAGGTGGCGTCCACGGGCCGGCGGGCCCTCGCCGAAACGGGCCACCTGCTGCACATGATTCGTGACGAGGCCGATGAGCTGGGTCTGCAGCCCGCTCCGGGGCTGGGAAGCCTGCCTGAGCTCGTCGAGCGGTTTCGTGGGAGCGGACTGGAGGTCAACCTCGAGGTAAACGGCCCGCTCCGGGCGCTGCCGGTCGGTCTGGACGTCTCGGCGTACCGGATCACCCAGGAGGCGTTGACGAACGCCCTGAAATACGCCGCGGACCGGTCCGTCTCGCTGCGGCTGACCCGTTCCCCGGCCAGCTTGTCCATCCAGGCGTCGAACACCGTAGGCGGGACGGGCGAGGGAAGTGGCCTCGGACTGGTGGGTATGGCCGAACGGGTCTCGCTGTTCGGGGGACGCCTCACCCACGGCGTCAACGGTGACGGCCGATTCGAGCTCACCGCGACACTGCCGGTGCCGGCCGGGGTGAGCTGAAATGACGAGCGTGGTCATCGCCGACGACCAGGACCTGATCCGTTCCGGCCTGCAACTCGTGCTCCAGTCGCGTGGGTGCGACGTGCTTGGTGTGGCGGCAGACGGCCGCGCCGCGGTCGAGATGGTGCGACGGGTGCAGCCCGACGTCGTGCTGATGGACATCCGGATGCCCGTGCTCGACGGCATCGCGGCCACGCGTGAGATCACTGCCAGCCCCGTCGCGACGAGGGTTCTGGTGCTCACGACGTACGACCTCGACAACTACGTGTACGAAGCACTCAAGGCCGGAGCGGCCGGGTTCCTCCTCAAGGCCACTCCACCCGACCGGCTGGTCGCCGGGATCGAGAACGTGGCCGCCGGGGAGTCCCTGCTCGCACCGTCGCTCACCCGCCGGCTCATCGAGGAGCACGTGCGCCAGCCAGCGCCAGTGCACGGCGTGCCGGGGACGTTGCGGGCACTGACCGAGCGGGAGCTGGAAGTATTCGGGTTGATAGTTCGCGGACTGTCCAACGATGAAATCGCGGCGGCGCTCGTGGTCACCTCCGCGACCGTGAAGTCCCACGTGAACCGGATCCTGGCCAAGCTGGGACGGCGAACGAGAGTGCAGCTGGTCGTGCTGGGATACGAGACCGGGCTCGTGCGCCCCACCTCAGATCCACAATCCCGAACCCACCCGGCACAGGGGTAGCGCCGGGCAGGCCATCCGCGGCGCGCACCAGGAGGCCGGGCAGATGGCGGCTCAACTCCCGGATCGAGCCGCGGGCCTTCTGCTCGTCAAGCCACCTACCCGCCACCTGGTCGACGCGCCCTCGGACGTCGAGGCCCTTCGCGCCGAACGACGCGGCTCTCGCTCTGGACTTGTCGACGTCACCGCGTCGTTGACCCTTGCTCGGGGCGGTCTTGACGATGGCTGACTTCAGCCCCGCCACGATCGGCTCGACCCGGGATTCCACCTTCTTCTCGTCGATGAATTTCACGATCAACGCTATGGGCCTCGAGCTTCGTCGCGAAAGAATCCGATTTGCTACGCAAGATCGCATTCGCCCGGCGAAGTTCCCGGTTTTCCTTCTCCAACTCGACAACCCGGGGCGAAACAGTTTGATGTAGCGGGCCGCGGCTGCTCAGGCGTGGGCCGCGCCGGTCGATGATGTGATGGTCGGTGCAAAAGACCGCGGTCCTTGCGGCCGATCAATCCATCGACGACGATCTGGATCGGAGCTGAGATGGGTGGCAGCGCAGGCAAGGTGGCGCGCAGATGAACCGGGCGCGCGCCTGGTCGCGTTCGCCAGCGCTCGTGGTTCCGCTCCTTGTCGTGCTGATCTGCGTTGCCACCGTCGATTCGGGCATCGGGGGGCTGCAGGGGCAGCTCGTGTTGAGCTGGTCTTTGACGTGCGTGAGCCACGCTTGGCTCTTCGTGATCGCGAGCCAGGTGGCGCGAACTGCGAACGACCGCAGTACCCGGTGGGTTTGGTGCGGCATCGCCGTCGCTGGCCTGTTCTACGCGGTGGGCGACCTCGTCCAGTTGGCGCTGCTCGCGCGAGGCCCTGTTGATCTCGTGACGGGCCTCGGCAGCCCGGTGCAGATCGCGCTCGTCCTCGTGGGCACGGGGGTGCCGCTGGGCGCCGTGCTTGCCCTGAACCCGCATGTCGGGCATCGACCTCGCCCGCCGCGCGCTCGGTTGGTCCTTGACGGGGCGATCGTGATGATCACCGCTACGGTCTTCGGTTCCTACCTCGTTCTGCCGTCCGCGGGCTCCGTGTCGCTGATGGTTTGGCTCGGTCTTCTCGTCGGCCCGGGACTCTTCCTCTCGGTCGCCTTCGGCGTCCTCGCTCTGTGGCGATCGGGTAACCCGCCGATGTTGCGGCCCGTCGCTGCGGTGATCGTCGTGGCTGCGACGATCGAAGCCGCTGCTCAGGGCGGTGCCGCAGTGCTGACGACGTCGGGCCACCTCTCGGGGTTCCTCCTTTGCACGGTGGTGGCCAGCGCACTGCTCCCGGTCGCGGCGATCCTTCAGCGATCGACGCTCGGCGTGGGCGCCGTGCGGCGCGGAACGCTACGGCGGCCGGTGATCACATTCATCCCGTACCTGGCAATCCTCGCGACGTTCGCTCTGCTGGTGCGGGTACTGCTGACACCGGTCTCGGGTGTGCGGTACTGGGCGGTGGTCGGCGGGGCGCTGCTCAGCGCGCTCTTGGTGGTGCTGCGTCAAGCGTTGGTGAACGTCGACAACAGCCGCCTGGTGGACAAACTCGACACCACCGTCTCTGAGCTCCACCAGCTGCTTGGCGAACGCGACCGACTTGCCGTGGCATTGCGCCATGCGGCCAACCATGACCCCCTCACTGGTTTGGCCAATCGGGCGCTGCTCGGCACGAGACTCGATGCGGCGATCGCCAGGCTGTCCGAGCGGCCGGGTCGGATCACCCTGTTGATCGTCGACCTGGACGCGTTCAAGTCCGTCAACGACCTCCACGGCCACGCCGCGGGCGATGCCGTGCTCGTCGCCGTCGGCCGCCGGATCCGGGGCTGTGTCCGGGAGGTCGACCTCGTTGTCCGGCTCGGTGGGGACGAGTTCGCCGTTCTGGTCGAGGACCTGCCCGATGACGACCATGAGCTTGCGCGCCGGATCACCGAGGCGCTCGCTGCGCCGATCGCACTGGCTGAGGGCATCACGAATGCCGCTGGCAGCATCGGTGTCGTCACGAGCGATGACCCGACGCGCTCTGCCGAGAGCATTCTCCACGCGGCGGACCTGGACATGTACCGGGCTAAGCGCGCCCGGGCTGGCCTCATCGGGCTCACGGAAGTGTTCCGGAGGTCGGCGACCACGGGTTCGCCGCCTCCCTCGGCTTTCACGCCTGGCTCGGGTTCGCGTCCGCCCGCATCTGCGGCATGTGACCGCGTGCCGAGGGCACCCACGACGCTACCCAGCCCAACGTAGACGCCAACCAGGGGCGTTGGCGAAGGGGAAGCCCGCTACGGCGGTGACGAGTCGTTCGCCGTCCTGCGTGGCGCGGGTCGCAAGGATTTCGCGACGATGGCCGAACGAGTCCGGCGGTGCCGCGCACGAGGTTGGTAGAGGCTTCGCTCACGCACTGGGCAGGGATGTTGACGGAACCGGATGACGGCGACGACAGTGAGATTCATACCCGTAAGTCATGACGTCCGAACCGAGGTGTCTCATGGCGTTGACCAACGCCGGCCCGCGGTCGGCGGCACCAGATGTCGGCATACTCGCGCTGCTCGATGCGATACCCGACGCCACGGCGATGCTGGACCGCGACTGCACGATTGTCGCGGTCAATCACGCGTGGCGGATGTTCGCAGTCGATAACGGTGGGGACCCGCAGAGTACGGGGATCGGCGTCAGCTACCTGGCGGTGTGCGAGCGTTCCGCTGCAGCGGGCTCCGCCGACGCCGCCGCAGTGGCCATTGGTCTTCGCGCCGTGCTGCAGGGTGAGACCGTCGAGGCCGAGTTCGAGTATGCGTGCCCATCTCCTGCTGTGGGGCGTTGGTATGCGCTCCGTATCACCGCGATCGGCGTCCCCCGGGTCGGGCTGTTGGTCTCGCATCTGAACATCAGCCGACGCAAGCTGGCCGAGGGTGACCTTCTGCGCCGGGCATCGGAGGACCCGCTGACCAGGCTCGCTAATCGCGAGCGGTTCCTCGAGCGGATGACCCTCGCACTGACTGCCCATGCCGGGCGACCACTCACCCCCGACCTCGGCGTGATCTACCTCGACCTCGACTCGTTCAAGCCGGTGAACGACACCTACGGGCATGCCGCGGGTGACGACGTGCTGCAGACCGTGGCCGCCCGGCTCGCTGCGGTGACCCGTCCGCAAGACACGATCGCCCGCCTCGGTGGCGACGAGTTCGCCGTGCTCGCACCCCAGATCACCCTTGACGGGCTCGCGGGCCTGGTCACACGGATGACAGATGCCCTCAACGAGCCCCACGTCGTCCACGGCGACTCGGTGACGGTAGGCGCGAGCGTCGGGTCCTACCTGGCGAGCCCGGGCGAGACCGCCGCCGAGTGCCTGCACCGGGCGGACACCGCGATGTACGACCTCAAGCGCGGACACCGGAAGCCCCCACGCGCTTGACACCCCACGGCTTGCTCGCGGTCCGCGACCGACGCGGGCGGGACCACAAGCAGATCCGGGCGGCGCACCTCGATTTGCAACCTGTGCGCACCGCCCAGGCGCTGACCACCCGGTACCCCGTCCGGTCGAGCCTGCGGGTCGACGACGCCCGGTCTCTCGGTCGGCGTGGAGGCACCCGGCGTTGATGGTGGCCGCCAGTTGCCCGGCTGGGGGTGTGAATTCTTGACGGACTGTCACGACGAGATCACGCTGGACAGAGAGTCGTCGTTTTTCGGCCCCGAGCGCGGTGCTGACGTCGAGGGGAGGGCTCGATCATCTTCCCCGATGAGCATCCACGTCCGAGGTGACTGGTGCACCGGTGGCACGAACACTTCGATATGCCCTGAGTGGTGGCGACATGATATTCGGCACGGGGAGCCATCCGGTTGGGGTCACCCAGGCGGACGTTTACGGCGAGCGGCGGCGCCGGCAGTTCGCGACGTTGTTGGAGCACTCGCCAGACGGAATCGTCATCGTGGACGTCGAGGGTCGGATCTGTGAGTGGAATCCGGCCGCCGAAGAGTTGTCGGGTCGTGCGCGGGTGGACGTCATCGACACGCTCCTCGCAGCGGTTGTGCCCCCTGCCCTTCGGTCGGGATTCGACGCCTTGTGGGCCCGTCTGCTGGCTGGCGCTCCAGCTCCGGCACCGTTGGCGGTTTCGCTCACCCGTGACGGGATTCGGGTCGGTGTCACGGTGCACGTTGCGTCAATCACCGCGAACGGTAAGTTCGCCGGCGCTGTCTTAATCCTGCGCGGAGGACTCGAGCGGGGCGTGCTGGGGCGCTCGGGGCCGCAGGCCGTCGCGGACACCGCGCTTGATGCAGGAAGCGGAGACGACCTCGCGATCGACGAAGTTGTGACCCGCCTGGGCGTCTTGGAGCGCGATGACCTGACGGGCTTGCCCGGGCGGCGTCGACTCCAGCGTCGTCTGGCGGATCCGGTACCGCCGGGACTGGAGCGGGGTGTGGCTGTCCTGGATCTCGACGCTTTCGCGATGGTGAACGAGTCATTGGGTCCCGATGCCGGCGACCTGGTGCTCGCGGAGTTCGGTCGCCGACTGCGGGAGGGCACCGCTGCTGCGGGGTTGGGCCGCTGGCAGGCCGACTCGTTCATGTGGGTCCTGGACTGTGTGGATCCCAGAACGGCGCTGGATGCGCTCAGCTTGCAGGTTGCCGACGCTGTTCGTCGTCCGTTCGAGGTGGGCGGGGGTGTGCATCTGACCGTGAGTATGGGGCTGGTCACCAGTCGGCTCGCGCCAGAACGTGATCTCGTTGCCGCGGCCATGGATGCGTTGCGAGCGGCGAAGGAGTCGGGCCGCGACCGGGCGGTCTGGTATGACCGCAACACCAAGCCCAGCTCCGCGAGCGGTCTGCGGATGGCGAGCGATCTGCATCGCGGTATCGCGAACGAGGAGCTGCGGCTGCACTACCAGCCGATCATGGATCTCGCATCCAACGACATCGTTGGCATCGAGGCACTGGTGCGCTGGGAACGTCCGGGAGTCGGGCTGCTGAACCCGACCTCCTTCATCGACGTGGCCGAGCGCACCGGCCAGATCGTTCAACTCGGGAACTGGGTCACGCGACACGCGTGCCGTGCCGCCGCGAGCCTGGCTCCGGGCCCCGGCGGTCCACGGACGGTGAGTATCAACGTCTCGGCGCGGCAACTGAGCGATCCGGGCCTGGTGGAGATGCTCACCGGCGCGCTGCGTGACAGCGGTTGCCCGCCGTCATCCCTGGTGGTCGAGGTGACCGAGACCGCGCTCATGTATGACCTGGCCCTGGCTGTCGCCTCGTTGGACACGATCAAAGAACTCGGCGTCGGGCTGGACCTGGACGATTTCGGTACCGGGTACTCCTCGCTGCTGTACCTCAAACACTTTCCGGTCGATCGGATCAAGATCGATCAGTCGTTCGTCGCGGGCCTGGGCAGCAACTGGGCCGATACTGCGATCGTTGCCTCGACCATCGCGCTCGCTCACAGCATCGGAATCCTGGCCGTGGCGGAGGGCGTCGAGACCCCCGAACAGCTCGCACAGCTGCGCACGATGGGCTGCGACTTCGCCCAAGGATTCCTGCTGAGCCGCCCGCTCCCACTCGACGTGCTCACCGCCTGGCTGCGCGATCGGGTGCCCGCGGCGCCCGAGGATGCTGCAGCGCAAGATCTTGAAGCGGCGCAACGGCCGGCGTCGAGCGAGCGCAGCGACGCGGCAGATCACCGCGACGAGGTGGCCGACACTCGCGACGAGCTCGCTGACCAGCGAGACGCCGCCGCGGATGCGCGAGACCAGAGCGGCAACGAGCGCGACGAACTCGCCGACCTGCGCGACGAACTCGCCGACGCGAGAGATGTCAGTGCCAACCGGCGCACCGAAAAGGGCCCAGACAACGAGCCCTCCGGAATAGAACACCGCCCCCGCAAGCACGTTCTGCCCCACGACCCAGAAGACGGTCGAAGGCAGGAAAAGGAACTCGGCTCGGGCGCCGAGTCAAGCAGGACCAACGCCTCGCAGGATCGCCACACCTCAGAGGGGGATCGTCAGCAAGCCGAGCGCGAACGCGACACGGCGGACCAATCCCGAGAAGCGAGAGCGCGGGAGAGGCGAGAAGCCGAACTCGGTCGAGCTGTAGACGGCGCCCTGGGCCTGCCCGAGTTGGAGTAGGCCAACTATCTCGCACCGGACCCAAATGGGCCGATGCTCCCGGCCACGGCGAGAGTGAGAACGACACAACCCGCGCAGGTTAACGACCGCTGCCGCGCCGTCGCGATGCCACTTCGCGCCGTCACGGAGGGACTCATCATCGGCCGTGGTCGGTGCATTTTCCATCGCGGTCACCCTCGTGGCTTGCGTGCTGTACATGTGGGCGCACGAGGCCACCCATGGTCTGCTGCTCACCGCCTTGTCCGGGCAGAGATCGCACTACGCACTGCGCCTGCCCTACCTGACGACGGGCAACGACGCATTCGTCGGCCGAGGGGCCTTTTTCGTCGTCGCGTTGGGACCATTGGTGTTGTGGGGCGTGGTGCTGCTCGGGCTCTTCATGATGGTGCCCGCCGATGCCCACCTGACCGTCTACATCCTCGGCGTGCTCAACCTCGCGGGGTCAGGAGGAGACCTGTTCAGACTTGGTGGGCGGCGCGGCTTCCCGGGGAGGCCAGGTTGCGCGACAACGGCAACCAGACCACTGTCGTGGTCCCCTGGCCGAGCAGCGCTGCACGATGACGCGCCACCTCCAGGGCGTAGGGCCACTCGCGTGCACATGGGCCCGGGATGGTCCGCGATCGCCGGATCGCGTGCAGCTGAGGCTGAGGCTGAGGCTGAGGCTGAGTTCGAGCAGACCAGAGGCACTGCGATCGCGGACATGCCGGCAACAGACACGGATGCCGCCCACCCCCATGGCGGTAACCTCAGCGCGCCGTAGCGCTGTCGGCGGCCTGCTGGTCAGCGCGGCCTGCTGGTGGACAGGACCCACGTGGATCCGGGTCGTTGCTTTGCGCGGTACATAGCGGCGTCAGCATCTCTTATCAGACCATCCGGATTTGTGGATGGGGTGGCGGCCACTGCCACGGCGATGCCGATGCTGATGCCGATGGCGATCACATGCCCGTGCACGATCCAAGGATCGGCCGTTGTCGCGATCATGCGCGCTGCCAGGATCTGGACGTCCTCGATGGAGTGGAGGTCCTCGCACGTGGCGGCGAACTCGTCGCCACCAAAGCGCGCGAGGGTGTCGGTCGGGCGCATGACGGCGGTGAGTCGCCGCGCCATCTCCATGAGGACGCCGTCGCCGACGCTGTGGCCCAGTGCGTCGTTGATGGCCTTGAATTCGTCGATGTCCAGGTACATCACCGCTGACAGTCCGCCGCGGTGTTCCAGACGGTCCAGAGCCTGGCCGAGTCGGTCGTAGAACAACCGGCGATTGGGCAACCCTGTCAGGAAGTCGGTGCGTGCGGATCGTCGCAGGGCCAGCACCGATGATGCGAGGAGGGCTTGGTGCCGCAGGATCTCGAGTTCCGTTGAGGTGAAGTGGCGAGCGCGGCTGTCGAAGATCGAGACAGTGCCGATCACGTATCCATCGTCGAGGAGCGGCTCGCCGGCGTAGGAACTGACAAGGCCGCTCTGGACCAAGGGGTTGCGGGCGTAGACGGGGTGCTCCGAGGCGTCGACCACCTGCAGCGGGTTGCCACTGTTGACCACCTCCGCGCAGAACGACAGAGCATCGGGAACAGTGGTGCACGGGGTCGCCAGACCGAGTTCGGCCGCGTACGTCTGCAGACCGGCGGACACGATATTGACCGCGGCCATGGGCACACCGCACGCGATCCGCAACGTGGCCACGACTGCATCGAAGCCCTCGTCGTGAAGGTGCCCGCCGAGGTCAGCCTCGATGACGGCTCGGAGCCGGTCCGTGTTGCGCACGCCGGTCACCGGCGCGATCGCCTGTCCGGGGGTGGTCCGTCGGTTGATTGACATCGTCACTGGGCTCGTCTCAGCCGTACGTCCCGCGAGCGCACGCCGGCGGCCAGAGGACCTGAACGAGGCGACCGCGTGATGGGACATCTCCAACCGAAGGTTCGCGAGACGCGGCCGTCCAGACCGAGGGTCTCGAGCCCCACGTCGCGCATCGGATAGCGGATCAGACGTTCTTCGCGCGGCTGGTCGTCAGTTGCCTGGCCATTCTCCGGTCCACCGCTGGAACACGCGTGCGCCGGCGCGGTCGATGATGGTCTTGACCAGCGAGTACAGCGCGCCTTGCACGACGGCGGCCAGGAGGATCTGCTGGACCGGGTACTCGGTGGTCAGCGCGGTGGGCGGTGCGGACTGGTCGCCGGGTGTGGTGCGCTGCCAGATCTTGCGGAAGATCATCGAGGCGAGCAGTCCGCCGACGATTGAGCTGACCATTCCCACGGGGCGGTAGAGGACTTTCGCGGACTTGCTGGTCTCTTCTTGAGTCGTCATCTGTCAGTTCTCCGTGTGGGCGAATTGTGGTGCGGCGATGAAGGCGGTCGCGACCAGGGCGACGGCGTGCTGAACGACGAACAACGTCGACCTCTCGATTCCAACCGGCGATCGGTCCCGGCAGGCTAGTCGACGCCGGGTCACAAATACGAACGAGCCGGTCAAATGCCGTGTTCGACGAACCGAGACCACGTGTCGGTTGCCACCACGCGCGACTCGGGCTCGTCAGGCAGACGTCGCGTTTGGGGCGAATCGGGCCCGTGACGTTACGATCTGCCCCCGAGCGAAGGAGCACAGCGTCGTGTCGAACGAGATCCATGAAAACCCAGAGAACGAGGACAACCGGGCCGAGAAGCTGCCGTGGCACCCGATCGGCGCGCTCGAACCAGCAGGTGGAACTGATGCCGAGCGGATCGAGGCGGACGGCATCGACCAGCCTTCGTCTGTGGTGGGTCTGACGAACCTGGACGATGGCCGCGCCACGGACGCCCAGAAGATCGACGCCGACGGCCTCGAGTAGGGTCCCGGCCGGCCGGCAGGTCGTCTGTTCGCCGCCTTGCGGCTAGCCCGAATCATGACAAATAGCAAATGTGCTGATTGATCATGCTTCGGGTACCTTCATCCGCTCGATGGCCGAGCCCGGCCCTCGTTTTCTCGCGAGAGGGACTCACATGACCGTTTCAGGATTCATCACCGCCATCGTCATCGGCGCGATCATCGGAGCGCTCGGGCGCTTGTTCGCACCCGGAAAGCAGAACATCTCCATCCTCGTCACGATCCTCATCGGGATCGTCGCGGCGCTCCTGGGTACCGTCTTGGCGAACGCAGTCTCGTCGGCGGACACCGCCGGGATCGACTGGATCGAGCTGCTGTTCCAGGTCGTGCTCGCCGTCATCGGCGTCACGCTGGCCGCCCGGACGCTCAGTGGTCGTCGTCGCTAAGTCCC
Source organism: Pengzhenrongella phosphoraccumulans (assembly GCF_045689905.1). Lineage (NCBI taxonomy): Bacteria > Bacillati > Actinomycetota > Actinomycetes > Micrococcales > Pengzhenrongella > Pengzhenrongella phosphoraccumulans. The sequence goes on from NZ_CP144210.1 coordinate 3,523,717, forward strand.
CGACGCCGGTGCTTGGCGGCCTCGGCCGCCGAGCACTTGCCGTGAGCGGCACCGTGCGGCACGCGCGCGTGCAACTCGCCCTCAAGGGCGCGTTCGCCGCGGCGGTGGCGTGGTTTGTGGCCGCCCGGCTCCTGCCCGACGACGTCGCCACCTACGCCTACTACGCACCGCTGGGTGCGGTCATCGCGATCCACCCGACGGTGCACCGATCGGTCACGGAGGCGGGGCGCAACGTCGCGGGCATCGTCATCGGCGCCCTCATCGCCCTGCTGACCGAAGCGATGCTCGGTGTCTCGGCCCTGACCGTGGCGCTGGTGGTCGCCGTCGGGATCCTCCTGGGCGGGATGCGATGGCTGGGATCCCAGGGTGCATGGGTGCCGACCGCTGCGCTGCTCACGCTCGTGGTCGGCAGTCACGACCAGCAGGACTACGTGCTGGCCTACGCGGGCCTGACCCTGATGGGTGCGATTCTCGCCGTGGGCGTGAACCTGCTCCTCCCTCCCCTCCCGCTGCAGCGGTCCGCGCGCTCCCTGACCGACCTGCGCGACACCCTCGCCGGTGAGCTCGACGCCCTGGCCGACCACTACTGCCCACCCCCCGACGGCGACGCGCGCGCCGAGCGCTCCAGCCAACGGCACCTGGACCACCTGCTGGGCGAGATGCGTTCCGCGGTGCGCGAGTCCGGCGAAGCGGCCGACGCCAACCGGCGCGCACGCAACCAGCGCCAGACGCTGCGAGACCTGCACCGCCAGGCACAGGCCCTCGAACAGCTGGGGTTCCTCGTCCAGGACCTCGGCCTGCTCCTGGACGACCACGACGCCGTCGGCGGATCACTCGGGTCGGCCCCCCAGGTACAGCTCCCCGCCGCCCAGGCGCTGCACGCTCTTGCCGACGCCGTGCGCGCGGTGACCGCGGGCAGGTCCGACCCGGAGCTCACCGCCACGGCCGTCCACGCCGTGGACGACCTTGCCGCCACGCTTCGGGCCCACCCGCCCGATGCAGCATCGCATCCGGACCTGCTGGTCACCGGCACCGTGCTGACCGCACTGCGCCGGTCCCTGACCGTCATCCGCCGCGGCGACGAGGACGACCAGCACCACGCATGACCCGCGGTCTGTGAGCTTCACCCAGTGCACAATCGAGAAAGCGGAACGCGCGTGTCGGAAGCCACAGCGAGCATGGCGGCAGGTGCCGTTCTGGGCGGGCGGTACCGCCTGGGTGAGCGGATTGGACGAGGCGCGATGGGAACCGTCCATCGGGCCCACGACGAGTCCTTGGGTCGGGACGTCGCGGTCAAGATCCTGACGGGACCGATCGCGGACGCGGGGGACGTGCGCGCGGACGACGAGGAGGTCCGACTCCTCACCCACCTCAACCACCACAACCTCGTGACCCTCCTGGACGCCGGCACGGACCTGTCGGACCCGGATCGCCCGCAGATCTACCTGGTCATGGAGCTCATCGACGGACCCGACCTGAGAAGCCGACTCGTCGAGGGGGCGTTGGCCGCGCGCGACGTCGCCCAGATCGGCGTCGACCTCGCCGAAGGTCTCGACTACGTCCACGATCACGGCGTGATCCACCGCGACGTCAAACCCGCGAACATCATGATGTTCGACTACTCCAACGACACTGATCGGGTGCGGGCCAAGCTCACCGACTTCGGGATCGCGATGATGGTGGAGTCCCCGTTGATCGGTGACGGTGACGGGTCCTTTGCCGGAACCGCTGCTTACGTCAGCCCCGAGCAGGCCATGGGGGACCCGATCGGAGCGCCGAGCGACATCTACTCCCTCGGCCTTGTCCTGCTCGAGTGCCTGACAGGGACCAGGGCCTACCCGGGGCCACCCCTGCAAGCCGCGCTCGCGCGACTGATCCGCGCTCCCGATCTCCCCCCGGGGCTCGGCCGCCAATGGACCCAACTGCTCCAGGCGATGACCGCCACCGACCCCGCTGTTCGCCCTACAGCGAGCGAGACCGCACTGACGCTGCGCGAGATCACCGCCGCTGGCAAGGGACGGCGCCGGGCAGAGTCGTCGATCATCCCTGCGAACGAGGTCGCACGGATGGCAGCGGTGCACCGGTACGACATCCTGGACAGCCCACCCGACGGTGCCTTCGACCGGATCACCGCTCTGGCCGCCCGGCTCTTCAACGTGCCGATCGCGATCGTGAGCATCGTTGACCACGACCGGATCTGGTTCAAGTCTCACCCCGGGGTCGAGATCGACCAGCTCGACCGAGACGCGGGCCTGTGCGGCTCGGCCATCCTGCACGAGGGCCCGTGGATCATCGAGGACGCCGCAGTCGACCTTCGTGCGCTGACAAACCCATTGGTCGCGGGCGGGTTCGGGCTGAGGTTCTACGCCGGCATCCCGCTGCGCACCCATGACGGCTTCAACCTGGGGACCTTGTGCATCCTTGACCGTGAGCCGCGCACGCTCGACGCCCACGACCTCACCACCCTCGAAGACCTGGCGGCCATCGTCATGAACGACCTGGAACTTCGGCGTGAAAACCGGCGCGGTCCGCAGGACGATCCCGATGCGCCCCGCGGACTACCGGTGAACAGTGACGCATGACGGTGGTGCCGTCGGGTCGCCCCGCGCAGTCGGTGGGCCGAAAGTCTCCGGATGAGTCCGCCCGGCGAAAGCAAGACCACCGATGACGCCACCGCCCCTATCGGGGTGGGTTCGGCGCACCTCGCCGCGGCCGCGCGTCTCGAACCGGCAGGCACGGTCGACGACCCCAGCAGACCAGCTGCCCTGGTCGCCCGGGTCAAGGCCGCGCTGGCGTGGTGGCAGCGAACCCGGGCCGCGCGCGCCGACGCCCGCTTCGGTTCGGCCGGAGGGGGAGTGCTCACCGGTGGGATCGCCTACAGCGCCCTGTTCTCCGTCTTTGCTGGCCTGACGATCGGCTTCACGGTCTTCATGGCGTTCCTCGGAAATCGCACCGCACTGCGCCAGGACGTGCTGAACACTCTGGCGACCTCGCTTCCGGGTCTGATCGACACCGGCGACGCGAATGGTCTGCTCAACGGTCTGGCTTGAATCGGATCTGATCGGCGCGACGCCACGCGACGGGGTTCGTAGGCCCGCCGAGCGGGATTGATTCTCGGCGTGTGCCCGTTCGTCGCCTTCGCCATCCCTCGCGGTGGGGTTGGGTCGGCGCACCCACCCGCTGACGCACGGCCGCCGTCGGGCTGGGCCGTGGCGCCGAGCACCGTGGGTGATCGCATGGGCGCCCCCGACGCACGGGACCTTCGCCCTGAACCCGTCCGCCGAGCGGGCAGGACGCTGGCCGCATGGCAACAGTGCGCAGTCGCGGATTCGCGTTGACCAACCGTGTGGCCAACACATTGTTGGTCGCTGCGCTGAGGAGCCCTGCGGGCTCGCGGCTCGGACGCAGGCTCGCCGTCGTGGAGTACCGCGGTCGTCGCTCCGGCCGCGCCTACCAGCTGGTCACGGCCTACGTCGTGAACGGGCGATCCGTTCGCATCCAAGTCGGCACGCCCGGGCGCAAGACCTGGTGGCGCAACTTCGAAGAGCCGCACCCCTTGCGGCTGCGGCTTGCTGGCGCAGATCACGTCGCGGTCGCGCAGGTGGTGCACGACGGAGGTCAGGTTCGCGTCGTCGCCGACCTCTAGCTGTCGCCGGTGGCCCTCCGGTAGCGGCAATCGTCGGGATCCTTCGGTCGCGGTTTCGGTCTGCGGCATGGCGTACTCGACGCCGCCATGGCCGGCAGGGTGGTTCTCCTTCGTCCGTGGCTGTCCCAGGACGTGCCCGGCAACCTGATGGCATTGGCGACCCGCTCGTTCAATAGTCCGGCTGGTCGCGGTCCACCGCCTACACCGAAGGCGACGCGCGCGCCTATTTCGTCGAGCAGGAGACAGCTCGGCGGGCCGGCCACCCTGTGACGTCGCTGGGCCTTTGTCAGTCGGTCGAGCGGTCCGACGAATGAGCTGACGACAGGTGGACCACCCGGGCCCCGAACCACTCGGCCTCGACGCGGTCGTGCGTGATGAGCAGCACGGTTCGGCCGTCGCAGCGCTCGCGCACGTAGCCCAGGATGCGGGTCTTGGCCTCGGTGTCCAACCCCGTGAAGGGCTCGTCCAGGACGACGAGGTCCGCTTCGGCCGCCAGTGCCCGGATGATGGCGACGCGTCGCCGCTGACCGCCTGAGAGCTTGTGCACTGGCTTGCGGAGCTCCTCTCCGGTCAGGCCCACTCTGCCCAGTTCCGCCACCACGGCGGACCGTGCGGCGGCTCGGCCCAGGACCAGACGTACGTTGTCGACGGCCGTCAGTTGCTCACATAGCCGGTCCTCCTGGAAGACCGCTGCCCGACGGCGGCCGTCGAGTCCGTGGATCGTGCCGACGTCGGCGACGGCCAGCCCCAGCAGGAGCCGACCGAGAGTGGTCTTGCCGGAGCCGTTCGGGCCCATCAGCGCCGTGACGCAACCCTCGGCGAGGTCGAGATCGAGCCCGTCGAGCACGACGTGCTCCCCGAAGCGAAGGGTGACCCCGCGCAGAGTGATCACGTCGCACGTCCGAGGGCGAGCCGGACCTGCACGCGCGCCAGCAGCGCCAGCACCATCGACTCGACCGCGAAGCTGAGCGCGATGATCACGACGGTCCAAGCGAACAGGTCGACGCTGCTGAGCAAGATCTTGGCCTGGTAGAGCCGCTCTCCGATGCTGCCCTGCGGCAGGCCGATCACCTCGGCGGCGATGCCGCTCTTCCAGGCGAGGCCCACACCGATCTTGCAGGCCGCGATGAAGAAGGGCAGGACGGCGGGGACGTCGACGGCGACAACCCGCCGCAGCAACGGCACCCGAAAGACCTGGGCGGCCTCGAGGAGCAAGCGGTCGCGGTGCCGGATGCCGTCCAGGACGTTCGTGTAGATGATGGGCACCACCATCAGGAAGCTGATGATCGTCGCAAGGCGGTCGCTGTCGGCCCACATCAGCACCAGGACGATGAAGCTGACCACGGGCGTGCTGCGGATCGCCGTGACCAGCGGGGTCACGAGCGCATCGACGACCCGCAAGGTCGCAGCCAGGGCGGCGCTGACGACTCCGGCCACCACGGCCAGGCCGAACCCCGCGGCGATGCGGGCCAGGGAGTGCCATGTGGTGCCCCAGAAGTCCGTGGTCCCCACGAGCTCCACCAGTCTGAAGAACACCGAGCCGGGCGAGGCGAGCAGGATGCTCTGATCGACCATGGTGGCGGCCACCTGCCACACGCCCACCCAGAACCCGATGACCAGCGCGGGTCGCGCGACTCGTCGCGCGATGCTCCCGACTGGCTCTTTAGGGGCGGTAGTAGAAGTCATCGCCCGGCATGCTTCCGCCGACCGAGGCCGGGTCGGCCTCGAAGAGCACCTGGAGGTAGCCGCTCAAGACGGTCTGGAGCTCGGCACCCTCGATATACGTGATGTGGCAGGAGGGGATCGCCGCCGCTGCGATCGCTGCGCCGGGCACGATGCCGGCGTCGGCGATCAGGACGCCTGCCTGGGCCGGGTGGGCGTTGGTGAACTCCGTCGACGACCGATACTCGCGCAGGAACGTGTCGAGGTCGTCGGGCCGGGTCCGGGCGAAGTCCGTGCGGACGACGACGACGCCCGTGACCGGTGGGGAGTCCGGGGTCACCTTGGCCCATTCGTCCGTGAGGGACAGGGCGGTGCGGACGGTGGGGTTCTGGGTCCTGACGACCGTCGCGTACGGCTGGGGCAGGACGGCGATGGCGTTCGGCGTGGCCGCGAGAAGGGCGGCGACCTCGGTGGCCTCGCTCTTGAACTCGACCGTGACATCCGTCGCCGGATCCAGGCCGTTGCGCTCCAGGAGGTAGTTCAGCACGTACTCGGGCGAGGCACCCTTGCCCGTGCTGTAGATCGTCTGCCCCTTGAGGTCGGCCATGCTCTGGACGGTGTCGCCGGTCTCGAGGACTTCGAGCATCCCGAGGGTGTTGATCGCGGCGACCTCTATCTGCGACCCGTCCGCCCCGAGCGACCTGGCGTAGAGCACGCTGGCCAGGTTCGCCGGGATGAGAGCGATGTCGATCGTTCCCCGCAGCATCTTCGGCACGACCTCATCGGGTGTGCCGTACACCGTCACCTCGTAGTCCTGCTCGCCTCGACCTTTCTCGGCGTCGTCCATCAGGTGGACCAGCCCCATCGTGGTCGGGCCCTTGAGCGAGGCGACCCGGATGGTCGGCTGAGCGTCGGACGGAGCCGGGCTCGGGAGCGGTCCCGCGGACTCCGCAGCGGCCGAACCAGCCAGCGGTACCACGGCGCCGCAACCGGAAAGCACGGCGAACGCCAGCATCACGCCCGCGGTCGGGCTCACCCAGCGGCTCCCGAGCATCGCCCGCCTCATCGGGTGGGGACGATCGGCTCATCCCGAAACGGGGCGTAGCTGGTGTGGAGGAGGCGGTGGGCAGCGACCGAGTTCGGTTCGCCGTAGAACTCGTCGTACAGCCGCAGGACGTCCGGGTTCTCCTGGGATTTGCGGTACCTCGAGGCCCGGTCGATGTTGACGAGCACCTTCTGCCGGGCCGCCATCTCACCGACCCGCTCCGGTACGGGATGTCCGGCACCGTTGATGCAGCCGCCCGGGCACGCCATGACCTCGACCAGGTCGTAGCCGACATCCTCGCCCGCCACGATGCGCCGCACGAGGGGGTCGACATTGTTCAGGCCCGAGATCACCGCCACCCGCACGTCCGTCCCGTTCGCCGTGACCGTCGCCTCCTTGACCCCCTCGAATCCTCGGACGTCGTGGAAGTCGAGCCGATCGACCAAGGGTTCACCGGTGAGCTTCTCCACCGCCATGCGCAGGGCCGCCTCGGCCACCCCGCCGGAGGCGCCGAAGAGGATCCCGGCGCCGCTGACACGCTTGTACGGGGGATCGAACTCGCCCGGTTCGATGTCGCCGGGCACCAGGCGCAGCATCTCGGCCATCTCGAGGAACTCCGTCGTCGTCAGAACGGCGTCCACGTCCCGGATTCCCTCGGGCGCGAACTCCGGCCGGGCGGCCTCGTACTTCTTCGCCAGGCACGGCACGATCGACACGACGTAGAGGTCGTCGAGGCTGATGCCTGCCTGCTGGGCGAAGTGGTTCTTCACGGTGGCGCCCATCATCTGCTGGGGCGACTTGCAGCTGGACAGGTGGGGGATCATCTCCGGCCACCGGCGCTCGACGAGGTTGACCCAACCGGGGCAGCACGAGGTGAAGTGCGGGAGCACCCCGCCGGAGGTGACGCGGTCGAGAAACTCGGTCGTCTCCTCCATGATCGTGAGGTCGGCCGCGAAGGTGAAGTCGAACACCTTGTCGAAGCCGATCGCGCGCATCATGCCGGCGATGTATGCGGACGCCTCGTCGAACGGGATCCCGTACTCAGCGGCGATCACGCTGCGCACCGCCGGGGCGACGAACCCGACCACGACCTTCTTCGGGTCGTTGATGGCGGTGAACACGTTGCCGCGCTCCCGCACGTAGTCGAGGGCGCCGCAGGGGCAGGCGCGGACGCACTGCCCGCAGGAGACGCAGTCGGTCATCCCCAGCGGGAGGCTCGTGGTGGTCCCGACCGTCAGCCGCCCGCCGTGGAACTGGAAGGCGAGGACGCCCGGTCCCTCGATCTCGGGGCAGGCCGCGACGCAGCGTCCGCAGGAGATGCACTTGTTGTCGTCGCGGATGATGAAGGGGTGGTCCTGCACGACGGGCGAGTACGGGCGCACGTGCAGCGGCATCGCGAATGCGACACCGTGGTCGGTGGCCTCGCGGCGCAGCGTGCAGTGGGTCTGTTCGCTGCACCCGCAGGCGAGGCAGCGACCAGCCTCCGCCTGTGCCTGGTCTTCACTGAGAGCGTGCTCGACCTCGACGAAGCTGTGGGTCCGGTCGTCGGGTGCGAGCGCTGACCTGGTCGCGCGGGCGAACCTGGGGATGTCGTCGAACTCGGCCCGGGGCAGGTCTTCGAGCGTCCCGCGGCTGCAGGTGTAGTCCGTGGTGCTTGCGCGCACATAGCCCCGGGTGACGAACTCGTCGATCGCGTTCGCGGCTCGGCGGCCGGCGGCAACCGCCTGGATCACCGTCGCCGGACCAGTGACACAGTCCCCGCCCGCGAAGATGCCCGGCTCCGACGACTGCATCGTGAAGCCGTCGATGTCGATGTCGCCCCACTTGTTGAGGCGAACGGGCAGGTCGTCGTAGAGGAAACCGGTCTCGGTGCTCTGGCCGATGGCGCCGATGATGGTGTCAGTCTCGATGACGAAGTCGCTGCCCTCGACGATCACCGGCCGGCGGCGACCGGATCGGTCCGGCTCGCCGAGCTCCATCGTGGTGCAGTGCAGCTCCTTGATGCCGTTGGTGGCGGTGATCTGGGTGGGCGCGGTGAGGAAGACCATCTCGATGCCCTCGCGCAGCGCCTCCTCGACGTCCGACGCCTCGGCGGGCATCTCGTCGCGGGTGCGCCGGTAGACGAGCTTGACGCGCTTGGCGCCCTGGCGCAGGGCCGTCCGGGCGCAGTCGATGGCGGTGTTGCCCCCACCGATGACGACGACGGTGTCCCCGAGCGGCTTCTGAGGGCCCTTCGTGACGTGGCGGAGGTAGTCGATGCCGAGATGGACACCCGCCAGGTGCTCTCCGTCGATCCGCAACGCCGACGCCCGCCACGAGCCAATGGCCAGGTACACCGAGTCGAAGTCCCGGTTCAGGTCCTCGAGCCTGAGCTGGGTGCCCAGGGCCTTGCCGGTGACGATCTGGACGCCCAGCGCCCGGATGATCCCGATCTCCTGGTCCAGCGTTTTCTTCGGGAGCCGGAACTCCGGGATGCCGTAGCGCATCATCCCGCCCGCGTGGCCTTGCTTCTCGAAGACCGTGACGGCATGGCCGGCGATCGCGCTGTAGTAGGCAGCCGAGAGCCCGGACGGTCCGGCGCCCACGACGGCGATCCGCTTTCCGGTCGGGGTGCTCACTCGCGGGATCCACGGCTCATCGCGAGCAAGGTCCCAGTCTGCGGCGAACCGCTTGACGTCGTTGATCGCGACGGACTCGTCCACCAGGCTGCGACGGCACTCGGACTCGCACGGGTGCGGGCACACACGACCGCAGACCGACGGGAACGGGTTGCGGTCCTTGATGACGCGGATGGCGGCGCGGTAGTTGCCATCGGCCACGTGGCTCAGGTAGGTCTGGATGTCGATGTTGGCCGGGCAGGTCTCGACGCACGGTGCCACGCAGTCGGCGTTGTGGTCACAGAGCAACTGCCCGAGTCGGACCTTGCGGTACGCGACAAGCCTGGGCGAGTGCGTGGTGATGACCATGTCGGGCTGGACCGGGGTGAGGCAGGCCTTCACGTCGCGGGACGCCTCGGCCAGGGTCCCGACCTCGACGACGCACAAGCCACAGCTGCCGTTGGACCGCGTGAGCCGGATGTCATGGCAGAGCGACGGGACCTCGATGCCTTCCATCACGAGCGCCTCGAGAATCGTCAGGCCACCGAAGACCTGAAGGTCGCGGTTGTTGACGGTGATGGTGAAGCGGTCGCTCTCAGCCAGTTCGCGCACGTCCGACCTCCGTTGGTGTGCTGTGCACGGGTCAGGTGTGGCTGAGGGGCCCGCAACCCCTCGCGTCCGGAGCATCGGTGCCGACACTGGCACCGCAGATCCAGCCTAGGAGCGAGCCCCTCGCGAATCGTCGGACTTCGGGCCCAGGTGCGGGAACCCCGCTCCAACCCTCGAGGCACAGGTGGTGCACACTGCTGGCTCAGGCCGCGCCTACGACCGCCGCCGTGTCTAGCCGAGCAGTGCTGCGCGATGACCAGCGCCACCTACTCCGCCTGACGCCGCTTGCCGCGCGCAGCCGTGAGTCCCGGCCCGCTCCGCCTGTTGCCTGCCCAGCGCTGTGCGCGCCGTATCGGGAAGTGCGCGTCCCAAACCTGGGAGGGGCGCCCGTCGAGGCGCGTAGCGTTGCGGGGTCGGTGGCGCCACACGGCCCCCCGCTGGGGTGCAGCCGATATGTTGAATGCCCCTGGCCTCGTCATTGAGGTCAGAGGCATTCGCCATGTCGGCGCGGGCAACGTGCTCTCGGATTACGAAGCCCCTGCTCACCGCAAGTGGGACACCGTCCACGCAAACCGTTGGGCACTGTCGCCAGAGTCCGCGTCCCGTCGAAACTGGGTGTGCCTGCACCGTACGCCTTGATGGTGCGACTAAACCGATTCCTTCGCCGCCAGTTGACAGACTCCACGCGCTGGACGCGGTCGAAGTACAGATTCCACACCCGGGCTGCGAAAGGCTCCGGTGCGAAGTACGCCGCACCGGTCAACCCGCCCGACTCATCCTGGGCAACGACACACTGGTGAACTTCGAGGGAACCATTCAGACAGCCCCGCAGCATCTCATCGAACCCACTGAGATCCTCGGCTGCGAGCATCCCGTTGATCACGGCGAGGTACTCGATCTCCTCGACGTCCCCGCCGGCAGCAGGGCGGAGGGTCGACAGAGCGGGCACTGGCTGGCCATCATCCATCTGCGCATACTCCCCGCTGGCCGCGCCGAAGGCCACTGCTTTCCCAGCCCTCTGACTTCCTGCCCGTTGGAGATCCCCAAGAGCAACGCCACGAGGACCATCTCGCGATCGTTCGCGACAACCGTCGAGTGGTGTCCGCCCGACCTACCCAGCACTTCGCGCCAACTACGTAGCGACCGTCTGGTCGTGCGCATATATCTGGACCAGCCTCCTTGGGCACGTCGCCGGTCACGGACGAATTCCGATTGAACAGCTAGGAGTCCGACGACGGTTCGTCGCCCGGCTGGCTGCGTGCGCGACTCAGCTTTCTGGCGGATGGTTCCGGACCGGTTGGCTGTCAGGTAGGCGAGCCTCAGTCAGAGGTGACCGCGTCGAGCACGGGTAGGCGGGCGGCGCGGGAGGCGGGCCACAGTGCGGCCAGGACGCCGGCGGCGCCGGCGAGGGCCACCATGCCGGTGAGCTGGGCCCAGGGGATCGCGAGCGCGGTGAGGCCGACGCCGGTGAACACGGTCGGCATTACCGCGGCCGCGGCGACCCCGAGCACGACGCCGACGACGGTGCCGAACAAGGCGGTCAGGACGCTCTCGATGGTGATCATCCCGGCGAGCTGCAGCCGACCGAGGCCGACGGCGCGCATGAGGCCGATCTCGTGGGTCCGTTCAATCACGCTCAGCGCGAGCGTGTTAACGATTCCGAGGATCGCGATCACGATCGACAGCCCGAGCAGCGCGTACAAGATCACCAGGATCTGGTTGACCTGAGCGGCGAGCTGCGCGGCGAACTCCTCGGCGTCGAGCACCGAGAGCACCACGTAGGGCGAGGCGACCGCGACGAGGTCGGCGCGCAACGCGGCCGGGTCCACACCGGGGGCGGCCGTGATGAGGAGATCCTCGACCGTGATCTGGGCGGGTGCGACGAGGTCGGCGAGGAGCGTGTCGGACACGATGATCGGGCTGCTGATCACCTGGGTGTCGACGATCGCACCGATGCGGGCCTGAGTGGTCTCAGTCGAGGAGGTGAACGCCACCTCGTCCCCGAGCAGCCAGCCTCGCTCCGCTGCGGCGTCCTGCTGCACGGCGATCTGGCCGCCGGCGAGGGTGTCCAGCGAGCCGCTGACCGTGTCGATGTCGACGGTGCGCCCGAAGGCGTCGGCGGGGAGGCCGACCGCGACCACGGAGTCCTCGAGCGTGGCGGTCTGGCCCGGGTCAGCGACCATGGTCGGTGCGTAGGTGAGCACGTCGACGGCGCCGACCGAGTCGAGCGCGCCGACGTCCGCGACGGCGCCGATCGGCACGGCGCCGGTGGCGGACTGGATGGAGTAGTCCGCCGTCCAGCCGTCCTCGACGATGGACCGGGTGGAGGCTGTGGCCGAGGCGGCAAGGACCGATGCGGCACCCACCAGGGCCATGCTGATCATGAGGGCACTGGCGGTGTTCGCGGTGCGCCGGGGGTGGCGCACGACGTTGCCGCGGGCCAGGCGACCTAGGGGTTTGATGGCGACGACGAACACCGCGGCCAGAACGCCGAGGGTGTGCCGGGCGAGGATCGGGGCGAGCAGCAGCACCCCCACACATAGGGAGCCGGCGCCCAGGCCGAGCATCGTGGAGCCGTGGGTGTCCGGCGCGACCAGCGCAGCGACGACGCCGGCGATGCCGGCGACGGCGAGGATCACGCCGGCGATGGTGCGGGTGCGCAGGGACTTCTCTGTCCCGGTGGCGTCGCGCATGGCCTCGACCGGGGCGGTCAGCGCGGCGCGGCGGGCGGGTAGGGCCGCGGCGATGACGCTCACGATGGTGCCGATGAGCAGGGAGATGACCACGGTGGACGTGTCTAGCGGGATGGACCCGGACAGGTCCATGCCCATCTTGTCGAACGCGACGCGCAGCAACGAGACCAGGCCGAGGCCGGCGGCGATGCCCAGGGCGGACCCGGCCAGGCCCACGACTGCGGCCTGGATGAGGATGGAGGCGAACACCTGGGTGGGGGACGCGCCCAGAGCGCGCAGCAGGGCGAACTCGCGCATCCGTTGGCGCACGGACATGGAGAACGTGTTGGAGATGATGAACGCGCCCACGAACAGGGAGATCCCGGCGAACACGAGCATGAACGTCTGCACGAACCCGAGTTGGCCCTCGATGTCGGTCCGGGCCTCGTCCCGCATCGCGTCACCGGTCAGGGCCTGCGCGGGGGTCAGCTTTGCATCAGCCAGGACGGGGGCCAGGTCCGCGACCAGGTCAGCCTCGGACACCCCGGGTTCTGCGTAGACGCTGATCGTGGAGACCATGCCGTCCGGGGAGTAGGCCGCGGTCGCGGTCGCGGCGTCGAAGTACACGATCGTGGCGCCGGCCATCGGGCCGTTCAGGGACACCTCGCCGACGACCTGGACGTCTTGGATCGCGCCGGCCACCACTGCCTTGGTGTGCTCGCCGACGGCCAGCCCGGAGGAGGCCAGGGTTGCGGATTCCAGCGCGATTTCGCTCGGCCCGGCGGGGGTGCGGCCGGCGACGACCTTCACGGTGGTGTCGTCGGGGTGCAGGGCGATGGCGAAGCTGGGCGCTTGGGTGGACTGGACCGCGGTGCCGTCCGCGCCGACCAGCACGATCGGCCCGGAGATGTCCGCGAAGGCTTTGTCCACGCCGTCCACTGCCGCGATCGAGGTCGCGAGGGCGGCCGGGACGGTGGTGCGGGTCTCGCCCGTGGTGCCGGGCGTGCTCATCCCGACGGCCCGGTCGGCGCCGCGCACGTACGCGTCGGCGGGCATCGAGGAGTCGACGATCCCGGTGAACGTGGCACTCATCATGGTGCGCAGTGAGAATGTCCCGGCCACGAACGCAACACCGAGGGTGACGGCCAAGACACTCAGGAGGAACCGGACCAGGTGTTCGCGGATCCCGCGCAGCGCGACGCGGCCCATCAGGCACCCACCGCGACGAGGGCCGCGTCGCGGTGCTCGGGCGCGGCGGCGCTCAGCGTGCCGAGGACCTCCAGGACGGAGGCCTGGGTCGGGTGGTTGAGCTCGGCGACGAGCTTGCCGTCGGCGAGGAACAGCACCCGGTGGGCGTAGGCGGCGGCGCGGGGGTCGTGGGTGACCATCACGACGGTCTGGCCCAGGTCGTCCACACTCCGGCGCAGGAAGCCCAGCAACTGGGTGGCGGAGGTGGAGTCGAGGTTCCCGGTGGGCTCGTCGGCGAAGATGACGGCCGGCTTGGCTACGAGGGCGCGGGCGCACGCCACGCGCTGCTGCTGCCCGCCGGACAGCTCCGACGGGCGGTGGTGCAGGCGGGTCTTGAGGCCGACGGCGGCCACGATCGCGTCGAAGTGGGTGCGGTCGACCGGGCGGCGGGCGATGTCCAGGGGCAGCGTGATGTTCTCCGCCGCTGTGAGCGTGGGGACCAGGTTGAACGCCTGGAAGATGAACCCGAGCCGGGTCCGGCGCAGCTTGGTGAGCTGGCGCTGGTTCATCGACCCGACGTCCTGGCCGTCGATGACCACGGTGCCCGCGGTGACTGGGTCGAGGCCGGCCATGCAGTGCATCAGCGTCGACTTGCCCGACCCCGACGGGCCCATGATCGCGGTCAGCTCCCCGCGGGCGAAGTCCACATCGATGCCCGCCAAGGCCTGCACCGCCATGTCACCGGCGCCATAGGTCTTCACCAGCCCCCGCGCCGAGGCGATCACCGACGTCGGGACGGCCTGCCCGGAAGGGAACTCGCGGATTGTGGGGGTCAGGTTGGTGGTCATGCTGGTCCTCTCTGAAGGGGTCTTGGGTGGTGCGCGGGTCAGTGGCAAGAGGTGAAAGTGAGCGTGCGGAATCCACGCGGCTGCAGCGGGTGATGGGGCGGATGGCGCGGGGGTTCAGCTAACGGCACTGGAGGGGGCGACGACGAGGTCGACGGCCGCGGAGGTGGTTTGGCTTGACGATCCGGTCGTGGTGCTAGCGGGGTCTGGAGGTCAGCTCGTTCACGTCGCTGCTCGCTGTGGCGCCGGAGTTGAGCTGGGCGGAGACCCAAGCGACGACAGGCTCGATGACGGTGGACGACACGGTTCGACGGACGTCCGTGCGATAGGTGCGCGTTGTGGCGGGGCCGGTCTGGGTGCGCAGAATGTGACTGATGTCGGCCACCGCGAGGGTGGTCACTGGGGCGGGGACCGTGGCGGCGATGATGTCGAGGTCGGTGACCGGCACCTGGCAGTCCTTGGTCCCGGTCAAGGCGAGCACGGGCACGGTGAGCCCGGCGAGGTCGGGGGTCGGGTCGTACGCCATGAACTCCCGCAGCCACAGGGCGTTGACCCGGGCGCCGCCCAGGCGCGCGGTGGCAGTGGTGGTGGCCTTGACCTTGGCGTGGTTGCGCCGCACATCGCTGACGAGGTCTTTGCGGAGCACCTTCAAGATCGCCCGAGTCGACCGGGGCAGGTCTGCGGCCAGGCCCTTGGCCTGCCACACGAGCAGCTCCTCGCCGTTCGTGGCGGTGCCGGCGAGCAGCACGGCGCCTGCGGCTCGTGGCGGTGTGCCGGTGGAACCGGACTTGGATGTCGTGAGGATCGCCGTTGCCAGCAGGGCGCCTTCGGAGTGACCGACCACGATGATGCGTGCGGGGTCGACCTCGGGGAGCGAGCGCAGGTGCTCTAGTGCGGCGGCTGCATCGTGGATGTTGTCCACCATCCCGGTCGCCCAGTAGTCACCTGCGCTGGCGCCCATGCCGCGCTTGTCGTAGCGCAGGGTGTGGATCCCGGCGTCGGTCAAGGCCCCGGCGAGCTGGCGCTGGATGTCCAGGCGCAGGTGCTTGTGGTTCCCGTTGCGGTCGATCGGCCCGCTACCCGCGAGCAGCAGCACTGCCGGCCCCGGCACGCGCCGATCGCCGACCAGGACGAGGTCGCCGACCAGGGTCAGCCCGTCGGAGGTGAACGATGTGACGACCGTGCGTGGCAGGGACGATGCGGCAGCTGCCGGCGGCACGGTAAGGGCAGTGACGATCTGGGCGGCGTCGGGGGTGCTGATCAGGACCTCGCCGAACCTCTGACCCGTGAGCGTGAGCCGCACGGCGGGGATGCCGCGGCGGACCACGAGCAGCTGGCTGCGGCCACGACCCAGTCGGAGCCAGGTCCCGATTTTGGTGTGCCGGGGATAGTTCAGCCCGGGGCAGCGCAGACCGTGCGTCGCGGCGAGACCGTCCGCGACGACCTCGACGCTCGAGATCGACGTCCGGGGGAAGGTCTGGTCTGTCAGGATGCCGGAGATCTTCTCGGCCGTGGTCAGGTGGATGGTGACGGTCTCCGGGTCGATCGCGAAACTTGCCATGACGAGCTCCTGGGTCAATGATCGTTTGCAGTTGTGAGAACGATAGCATGTGTGAGAATGATGCGAGTCGACATCAACGAACAGGACAGACATGGATGCGCGAGCAACTCCGAAGGCACCCAGCGGTGCGGACCTGGTGCTGCACCCGGTGCGGCTGCGGATCATCCAGCAGTTCCTGGGCGGCCGGGAGCTGACCACGGCCGAGGTGGCGGCAGGGGTCGGAGAGGTCTCGACGGCCACCGTGTACCGGCAGATGGGCGTGCTGGCCGACGCCGGCATCCTGGTCGTGGTCGGCGTGCAGCAGGTCCGCGGGGCGGTCGAGCGCACGTACCGGCTCGCCGTCGAACGCGCGCACCTCACCGCCCAGGACGCCGCGGGCATGACGGCAAGTGAACACCGAGCCGGATTCCTTGCGTTCGTCGGATCGGTGGTCCGAACCTTCGACGAGTACCTCGAGCGGGACGACCCGGACCTGGGTCGCGACGGCGTCGGCTACCGGCAGGTCCCCTTCTACGCCACCGACCACGAGGTCGCCACCATCGCCCTGCAGATCCGCGGGGTCCTCATGCCGTACGTCGACACCCCCGGTGCGGGACGCACGCTGCGACTGCTCACCACTGTTCTGCTCCCAGGCGACGGGCCGCATCAGTAAGGACGCGGCCCCGGACCGCGGCAGGTGGGGCACGCCACAGCCACGCCGAGCTCCTAGCTCGGCAATTCTTCGCCGCTCGCGCGCACGTCGGCGAGCGGACCGAGTTCGGCAACGACTGTCACCGCACCGTCACCGTCTCGCGCTACGCAGGCCATCAATTCGTAGTCGACGCCTGCCAGCAGAAGGCCTATCGGGTGGGGCTCCTCAAAGTTTCGCCACCAGGTCTTGCGATCGGCCATTCCCGCCCTGATCCGTACCGACTTTCCGTCGTTGATGTACTGCGCAACCAGGCATCGCCGTCGCCCGGTGCGGTGCCCTCGATACTCAATGACGGCAAGCCGGCGCCCCAGGCGCGGACCTGCCTTGCTCTTCAACGCAGCGATCACAACCTGGTTCGTCGTCGCGAGAACCCGACTGGTGATTGGACGCATGAGAGAAGTCTCCCTCCTCGGGTCCTGTGTTTGGTGGCCGACGTAGTTTCGCGTCGATTGCGGGATTTTCTCCGTGGGCGGCATACACACCCCGTTAGTCCCGGTTCGGCGCCGCAGTGCCTCGTAGCCGATAGCGGAATCGGCGCCGATCAACAGTCATGCGGCCTCTGGCTGGCGCCATTGGGGACCAGCCGGGCGTGATTTCTTGAGCCGAACCGCCAGCGCCTGGTTGACAAGGCACGGCCGGTCGGTTGGTCAATTCGCGCGAATCATCGCGTGCATCGCGCGACCCAGCGCCCAGACGCCGTCGGACGTGTTCGACAACAGCACGATGGTCAGGTTCGCGCCCGGGTAGTACCGCAGGAGTGCGCTGGTGCCGGGGTTCATTCCCTCCTTCTGGATGTACATGAGGTCGTCGTTCGAGTCGGAGACGAACTCCAGCCCGAGCCCGATCCTGCGGATGGCGTCCTCAGTGGTCGAGTGCAGGACGTGGGGTTTGAGGAACTGCTGGGTCAGGGCTGGCGAGAACAGGCGGCCGGTTCGGGCGGCGCGCAGGAACTTGTCGAGGTCGTGGGCGGTGACGTGCGCGCCGCCGTCGGGCGAGCCGATGGGTGGGTAGGAGTAGATGTTCCGGCGCCAGGCGGTGATGTTCCCGTCCGGGTCCCGGACGGGGTCGGCTCCCTCGGCCACCTCGGGCGCGACGTCATCCATCCGGAAGAAGTCGGACCGGTCCATCCCTGCGGGCGCGAAGACGCGGGAGCGCACGTAGTCGCGGTAGCTCGAGCCGCTGGCGCGTTCGACGCACAGCCCGAGCAGCACGTAGCCGACGTTGTTGTACCGGCAGCCGGCCCCGGGGGCAAAGTTCGCGGGCTTGGTGGCGAACTGTGGGAGGAAGTCGGCGGTGTCGATCACGGAGTAGTTCGGCTTGTCCCGCCACAGGTCCTCGTACTGCTCGCCTGCCTCCTCGTCGGCGTCGTCGCCGATGCCGGAGGTGTGGGTGAGCAGGTGGCGGACCGTGACGCGAGAAGAGATCGTGGTCTCGGTCAGGCCGAGGTACGCCACGACCGGGGTGTCGAACTCCAGCAGGCGCGCGTCGATCATCTGCAGGACAGCGGCAGCGGTGAACAGCTTGGTGATCGAGGCCGTGTCGAACCGGGTGTCGATCCCGTTGGGCACACCCCATGCGCGGCTTGCCAGGCCGAACGCCCCCTCGTAGAGGGTCCTGGCGCCCTCGGTGACCAGAACGACACCAGGAAAGCCGTCACCGATGTCGAGGTCGGTGAAGTAGGCGTGGAACTCGTCAACGAGAGACATCACGTTTCCTCAGAAAGCGGGTGACGCCATAAGCCAGTCGCGGAGACAAAATGACGTGGCTTGGGCCAGGCGTCCTGAACCCGGGGCCAAACCTACAACTCGTGTGATTCGCCCGGGCGAGGAGCTTCGCGTCATCGGGCAACTTCGTCGTGCTAGGCGGACGCAGGCGCGACCCGATGATGAGCGACTGATGAGCAGCAATTCTGCTACCTGTCATTGAGACCGCTGAGTAGCCTTCGCGGCATGACCGTTGACGGCAAGTCGGCACTGACGGCTACCAGTCGGGCGTGGCGTGCGGTGATTCTTGCGACGATTGTGTCGCTTGCGACCTGCGCGGCCATCTGGTGGCTAGCTGTTCCGATGGAGGCTGTCTGCCCTACGGTCTATCCGGCTCCTGGCGGGTGCACCGCCGCGGACCGGCAGTCTGCGGGGGTGACGTGGACGATCGTCGTGGCGGTGGGCTACGTGTTGACCGTCGCCGTTGCCCTGACCGTTGGGCGCCGCCGACAGTGGGCGACGCACGCGGCGATGACGACGCTCGTGGTCATCGCTGTGGTCAGCTTCGGCGCCGTGCAGGGCTCGACTGGTTTCGTCGTCTCGTACTGATGCGGGCTTCCACGTCATGCGCGGGCACGGCCGTGTCGCTCTCAACGCGGCTACCGCGCAACCCGTCAAACTGGACGCCGAGCACGATCGCCACGTATTCACTGGCGCGACCGGTACTGAACTGACAGTTAACGCCCGGGTCGGGCGGACCCAGCACTTGGCGCCAACTAACGCCCGCCAACGTGTTGTGGGTCCAGTCGTCCATGATCGGTGTGCCCGGCACTGCGCGGATCGACAAGATTGCGGGAGTAGCGTCGGCGTGCGATCGCGGTTCTCGCAGAGGATCAGATTCCGATTAGTGAAGGGTTGATCGATGCTCAACTTGGGTTGCACGTACCTCATCGTGAAGGATATGGATAAATCCATCGCCTTCTACGAGGAGTTGCTAGAGATGAAGGTCTCAGTGCGCCGCTATGATAGATGGGCTCAGTTTGACTTTGGGAAGACAATTGCGCTATTGAATCCAGATTATGACCGACGACAGATCGCGCAGGGGAGCGATCTTGGAGCGCACTACAGCAGTGGCTATCTGGCATACCTTGATGAAAGGCAGATCAAGTATGGAAACAATATCGTTCTCAATCTCAATACAGATGACCTCAATGCTGAGTATTTGCGAATCAGAGATCGGCGAATCGGCAAGACGACCGAGATCATGTACTTGAACATATCTTCGCCCTATTACCTCTTTTTGGTTGAAGACCCGGATGGAAACACGGTTGAAATTACTGGCGACTACCTACAAGAGAATTGAACTCGCGTCAGGGGAGACCAAGGCTGACCAGCCCCCTACAAGCCGGCCTGGCGACCCTTCCAGACGCCCTCGGCCCTGACTCGCTCGCGAGGCTGAGAGACGGCAGTTAGATCTCATGGGGTTGGGCTGAACAAGCGACCACCGGCACTTGGCGACCGCTACGTGTCGTCAGCGCCGTGTGAGCCACCGCGAACAGCCTGCGGTGCACGCTTCGGCCGGAGCGTGTAGTAGATGGGCCAGCCGACCAGCCAGATGACGAGGGGGATCGTCAGGCGCGCAATCCATCCCTGCAGTTCCATGGTGCGGTCGGGGTCGCCGATCAGCGCGATCGCTACTGCAAGCAGGCTGCACGCGATCAGCCAGCCGAGGAAGGCCTTTCTCCATTCCATCCATTCGTACCTGGTTCGAGCCGCGCCGTAACGCGGGGGCTTGACCGGCTTCGGCCCACCGGCGAATCGATGCGCGACCCGCTAATCGGCCCAGCGGATCGTGCTGTGCCCGAAGGCGACCGAGAACCCGATGTAGGCCGCTGCCAGACCGTGGACGAACGTCGCGGTGCTGCCGGCTCTCAGATCAAGGACGGTTGCGGCCAACAGCACCAGGTCGACCAGAGGCACGCCAACGAGCAGCGCTGCACCCAACCGCGGTCGACGCAGGGCGTAGCGCGCCACCAACCCGGCGCCGAGCAGAACCCAGAACCCCACCTCACAGGCAGCGATCACGGCAACGAGCACGGCCAGCTCCTTCGGGTTCAACGTGCGGCCTCGTCTTACTGGCACGAGTGTGCTAGAACGGGTGGATGCCACGTTACGTCGACCCGGTCGCCCGCCGCAAGGACATAGCCGAAGCGGTCTGGCGTGTGATCCATCGCGACGGGGTCGACGGCGCATCGGTCCGTGCGGTCGCCCGCGAGGCGGGTCTGTCGTCGGGATCGTTGCGCCACTACTTCGCCACCCAGAACGAGCTGCTCGCGTTCACCATGCAGCTCGTCACGGATCGCGTCCGCACCCGAATCCAGGCGATCGCACCCTCGTCCGACGTCCGCGCCTACGTCGAAGCCGTGCTGGCGGAACTGCTCCCGCTCGACGCCGAGAGGTTGTCTGAGATGGAGATCTGGCTCGCGTTCACCGGACAAGGCCTCATCGACCCCACGCTGCGGACACTGCGCGCGGAGAGCGCCCAGCTCATGCTGGGGGTCTGCCACCGGCTACTCGCTGAGCTGATCACCTCGGGAGATGTCGACCCCGGCCTCGATCTCGAACTCGAGGCAGAACGGCTCCATGCCGTCCTTGACGGCATCGCCCTGCATGCGTTGACCATGCCCGAGCGAGTAACTCCCGATGTCATGCGTGGCGTCATCGGCGCTCACCTCACCAGCCTGGGCACCCAGCAATAGCTCACCCCCGTCGCAAACGTCTCTGAACGAGCCAGTTAAGAGATGGTCGGCGGACGAAGTTGGGTTGCTAGCGCCGTGTGACCAGCGCGGGATGTCGTCCGGGTGGCGTAGCGTCGCGGCGTGATCGCGATACTTGCTGAAGTCAGCCTCGACTCCTCCGACCCTGAGGCGTTGATCCGCTTCTATCAGCGGGTGCTCGGTGGCGAGGTGTCGGTGGTGAGCGCGGACTTCGTGGTGCTGCGACTGGCTGGCATCTCGGTGACTTCCAGCCGGGTTGCCGGCTACCTACCACCGACCTGGCCCCAGAACACTGTGCCCAAGCAGGTCCACCTGGACCTGCGAGTGACGTCTCTATCCCTGGATGAGGCGGAGGTTGAGTGCCTCGCGGCCGGGGCGCGGCTCGCCAATGACCAGCCGCATCCCGACCAGTACCGCGTGTTTTTCGACCCGGCCGGGCACCCCTTCTGTGCGTGCTTACCCGCCGACTGGGCCTGACCGCACGGCCGCAGGGTCCCGCTGAAAGTCACTTGTTGTCACGCAAGTCGGCAGCCGGATCGGCCCTTGGCGACCGCTACCCGGCGTCCGCGCGAGCAGGACGTTCCCGCGGGAACGTCCGTCCGCCGCCACGAGAGGGCCCGGCCGGCCAGCGCGTAGCGACAGGTAAGGCGCGGACCGGTGAACCGAGGTGCGCTGCTCGCTCGGACTGCCAGTGACCGCCGTCGCCAAAGGGAGGCAACGGCGGCTGTCGCGGTACCTGGGTGGAGGTGGGACCGCTCAGGTTTGCGGAGTTCCGCTGGCGCGACGGCCAAGCTTTGAGTGGCCAATCAGGTACGCCGCCGGACCGATTATCGGGATCAGGACAATCATCAGAACCTCAACGACGGAACCGCCGCCTCCGCGCCGTGCGCGGCTCCAGGCCGTGAGGGCGAGTATGAGCACGACGACCGAGATGAGCGCCACGATCGCCCACACGACGTCGTACCCGTTCGGGACGAGCGGTTGATTCATCGTTTCGTTCCCCCGGTAGTCAAAGAGTCCCGCCTCAGATCAAGCATCTCGCGTATGGCGGGCATTTTGCGAATGGCTGTCGCGGGCGTGATCTGATTCCTAATCTCACCGTATGGCAACGCCTGACGTTGGTTGTACACCGCGGCACTCGGGCACCTCAAGCTCGTGCCCAACGACCTTTGCATCTGCGAGCAGAGCGCCCGGACACCCGCCGCGGTGGTCAGCGTTCCGGGTCGTTGTAGGCCCGCCCGACCAGAGTCACGTACTCGTCTTCGCATTCCGCATGGGTTCGCAGGAACGCTCGGTCCGCGGCCTCTGGGTCCGCCTCGTCGGTGTAGTCCACTTCGATGGTGAAGCCGGTGCCCGGTCCTTCGGCGCCGATTGGCCCCGGCGAGTAGCTCGCGTCCTGCAGGCAGCCCCGCACGCTCTCCCACGCAGCGTTCATCTCGGCAAGGGTGACTATGCCGTCTGCCAAGACCCGCCGCTGGCTCTCAGACGCCGTCCCGACCTCCCTCGCACTGAACGACGCTTCCACCATTCGAGGCTGGACAAACAGGAACGACACGATGAGGGAAACCGCCGCGAGGGAGAGCAACACTCCGGCCAGGATGTGCTTGGGGCGCTTGGGCATAAGGATCCTTCGGGTTCGTGCGGGTCGGATACCAGATCGAGACGTGTCGCTCATCGTGCCGCACCCGGCACCCGGCAGTCGCCGCTTCGCACCCAACTCCTGTCGAGGGACCTGCTCGAGTGCGGAAGATCACCACGGACAGTCACATACGTCACGCCTTGCTGCCGAAGTCCCGCCGCATTGAGAAAGACCTCCTGGGCATTCTCGTAGAACCGTAAGAACGACAAGGGGAGCGCGAGGCGGCTGGACAGACATGTAACGGCACCAAGCGACAGCCAAGCGCTGGTGGGCAAATCAGGATCTGTGCCGACTTCGCCCAGGAGTTGCCAATCACTCCGAGTCCATCGGACGGGTGCACAGTGCGGGTCAGGGTCTTGAGCTGCTGAATGTCGCTACTCTGGATTTTCAGCCGAGAGATTCTCGCGAAGGAGCGGCAATATGGCGACGACCGCAATACCGCCCCTCGGCTCGAAAGACGAGGACTCGGAGCGCTTTCGAGTCCTGCCGGAGCACGTGAAGCTTGAAGACACCATCGCTACACAAGACACCGACCCACCACCGGACCCGACGATGGGTCGCGACGCCGACCTCGCGTGGCTGCTCCGAACCGCGGGCTAGCCAGCACGGATCGTCACCGTGGGCACCGACGTGTCCAGGAGTGCGGTGCGGGTGTGATGGCGGCGCACGTCCGACTCGTCAAGGCACCATGCCTTCTTGCAGGTCAGCGATTTGTTTGACAGAGTAGAAGTATGAAAGCACCAGGGGCACTGGAGGTTGACGTGCTGCTCGCCGTCGGGCGGCACGACGACGAGGCGTATGGCCTGCTCGTTCTTGACGAGGTGAGTGAGGCGCGGGGCCGGCAGTACTCCGTCGGCGCGATCTATACGACCCTGTCGCGGCTCGAGGCCAAAGGGCTGCTGTCCTCACGGACCACGGAGCCCCTGGCGATGCGTGGTGGACGATCGCGGCGTCAGTACCGGCTTACCGCGGCCGCGCGAACCGTCCTGGCCGTCGAGCGCGCCCGCACGCTGCAACGGTGGACCGGCGAGCCGGGGTGGGCCCATGCATGAACCCTCACCCAAGCGCGCGGCACGACGACGCACGCGAACGCGACGGTCTGACCGAGCTCGTGCTGGCAGGCCTCGTCCCGCGCGCGGACGAGGACGAACTGCTCGGCGACCTCGCCGAGGGCCGCGCGAGGTGGGCCGCAGTGCACGGTGAACGCTCTGCCCGGCGCTGGTACCTGAGTCAGGTTCTGCGCGCGCTGCCGTCCTTGATCTGGCACGGACTGGCGACCCACTTTGGGTTCGTGATGCTCGGTGTGCTGAGTGCGTGCACGGTCACGGCCGTTGTCTCATTGGGCGGCGGGATGGGCGGGTTTTACGACAGCCGGATCTCCCCAGAACCCCGGGACGTGCTGGCGGGGACGATCCTGCGCGGAGCGGCCCTGCTGCTGGCCGGCGCGGTGGGTGGCGCGATCGCCGCACGGCTGGCGAGAGGCGCGCGGCTGGTGCCCGTGGTCTTGGTGGCGGCCTTCTGGTCGCTGTGGGCGTGGCAGGGACCGTTCTACGCGGTTTACGGCTCAGCGGTGCAGGTCAGCGCCGATGAGTACGTCGTCGATCTCTCGCCAACGTCCGACCAGTTGGTCATTCCCGTGTTCTGGCAGCTTCCGACGATGGCGGTCGCGATGCCCGCGATGACGCTGCTCGGCGGGGTTGCTGCCGTTGCCTGGCTGCGCCGACGGAATCGCCGACGAGCCGCTCTCTCTTTGCGTGAGTCATGACCCGACCGCAACGATCACCCGCGCGAGCACAAGCCAATCTCTTCAGCCGCTCCGATGCGGCGCCCGCATGCGTCGCCACAGGGGTGACCGGCGGTCGGCCGTCCGGCGCGGGACTGTGACCATGCCGATCAGCGATTCCGAGCGCGCGGTCCAGGCCCGTTCCTTCGGCGCGGCGGCGCGCCAGTACGACACCGGCCGACCGAGCTATCCCGAGGTCGCGATCGATTGGCTGCTCCCGGACGGTGCGCGCACGGTCCTCGACCTCGGGGCCGGCACCGGCCAACTCACCCGACCACTCCTGACGCGGCACCTGGACGTGGTGGCCGTGGAGCCCTCCGACGGGATGCGAGACGAGCTGACTCGCGCACTTCCCGCCGTGCGGGCACTGGCAGGAAGCGCCGAGCAGATCCCCCTGCCCGACCACTCGGTCGACGTCGTGCTGGTTGCCCAGGCGTGGCACTGGGTCGACGTCGAGATGGCGGTCCCCGAGGTTGCCCGCGTGCTCACGCCCGGCGGCCGGCTCGGCCTGGTCTGGAATATCCGCGACGAACGCGAGGACTGGGTCGCCGAGCTCGGACGCCTCATGCACCAAGGCATTGAACAAGACATGGGCGCCATGAACCCGCGCATCGGGGCCCCGTTCGGGCCCGTCGAGCGGTTCGACGTCGAATGGACGCACCACCTCACCCCCCACGACCTGCTCGACCTGGTCGCATCCCGGAGCTACGTCATCACCCTCCCCGCGGACGAACGCCACGACCTACTCACCCGAGTCAGGCATCTCATCGACACGCACCCCTCGCTCGCCGGCGCGCAGAACATCCACCTGCCCTACATCGCACGATGCTCCCGGGCGAACCTGCTCTGAGCCGAGCAGCCAAGACCGCAACGCAGGTCGGCACCGAATGCACCTTGGCGACAGTCATGTGGTGGTTTCGCGCGGGCCGGGTTGAGGGGCTTGCGGTGAACTTGGAGGGTCGCAGTCACCCCCGGGCGAAGTAGTACCACCAGAGCAGGGGGATGACCGTCAGAACGCTGATCACTACGCCCGCAATGGCGAGCCCACGGCCGCTCTTCTCGCCATCCTGCGTCTGCAGCAGGCCGCCGATCGAGAAGGCGATGCCAAGCGGGAAGACGCCGAGGAGTGCGAAGACAAAGCCGATCACCGCCGAGCTGGAAATGCGCCGCGGAGTCGTGCTAGGCAATGCCCCTTCGTTGAACATCTCTGCACTGTAGTTGGCGTGGTCGGATCAAGTCCAAGCGTCCGTTCATCGGCGGATCGAGCCTTTTGTGCTGACCGGCCGGGCGGCGTAACTACGGCATGACACATGCGGCCTGAGCGAAGTTCAGCCAGCACGTCGCAGGAGACGTCATGGGCGACAACCAGACGTGCTGGTCGTCGGACATCAGCGCCGCGTAGACCTCGCGATCGATGCTGAACGACAGCCATGTGTTCGCCGGCCGTGACCTCCAATCTCTGGCGCTGCGAGGTGTCCTTGGTCGACACCTGCTCTCAAGGCGTGCTCGCCTGCGGGTCTACAACCTTGCATTGACAGGTACCGGCCTCGCGGGACTATCATGCATTGCATGGCAGCGCCCGAGAGTCCAACCGCATTGTGGCTGCGCGGACTGCTGGATGTGTGCCTGCTGGCCGCGCTGGAACACGGCCCGCTGTACGGGTACCAGATGACGCGGTACCTCGCCGAAAGTGGCCTGGATGTGGTCGCTGAGGGATCGATCTACCCGGCCCTGGCTCGGATGGAGAAGGCCGCGCTCGTGACGTCCTTCCGTGAGCCGAGCACGGAGGGTCCGCCGCGCAAGTACTACCGACTGAGCGAGGCAGGGACCGAACTGCTGGGGCACCGACGCCACCAGTGGAAGGACTTCAGCCGGGCCGTGACAGTGGTCCTTGGGCAAGAGGAGACGAAATGACGGACGTCGTATCGACCTGCCGATCCACGTGGAAGCGGCTGGGCGTGCCTGCACACGCACGGGCCGACCTCGAGTTCGAGCTGCGCACCAACCTGGACGCGGCAGCCTTCGACGGGCTGGACGCAACGACGTTCGTCGGCGGCGACCCGGACGGCCTCGCCCGGGAGTGGGCCGTGGCACGGGGCTTGGTCCGGTCACGGTGGCTGGTCGCCGGCTCCCTCATCACGGCCCTCGTCGTGGGCTACGCCTCGCTCACGTTCTTCGTGCTGATGTTCATCGGGCGCGGGTACTCGGTGGCATCCCCGCCGGACTCGCCAGCACTCTGGCTGCCACTGCTGGCTGACGACGCCACGTGGCTCCTGCTCCCCGTCCTCGTGGCAGTCGGTCTCTACCTGCGGTTCTCCCACGACACCCTCGTGACCCGCACCGTCGTCCTCGTCCTGGTGACGTCGCCGGTCACCTTGTGGCTGAGCGAACTCATGGCATTCGCCCTCCAGGGTCCCGGTGGAGCGCCCGCACGGTCGTTGTGGGTTTCGCTGGCCTTCGCACTGTTCCTCGCCGCCATCAGAGCAGTGATCGTCGCCGCCGACCGCCGTCCGACGCACAGCTGACTCGACGCAAGTGTGTGGCTGAGGCCGTGCAGCACGGTCCGCAATCGGACGCCCCAGCTGTTGCAGGACCGACCGCGGCTGCTGGCATCGTGCAGCTCGGCGGCGAACCAGGGGAAGTGGTTGCTCGCTCCGCAGGCGGATCGACCACGACACCCGGTTCGCGCGCAGGCCCCACCGGCTGCATTCGCGAGGTGCGTGGGCTCCGGCGGCCACAGAGGCGCCAGCGGCACGGACTTCCTTTCTGCCATTCAGGTCGCCGCCGACTCAGCACGTAGCGACAGCTAGGCGGCGGCGTCGCGTCGATTGCGGAGTTCGGGCTACCGGTGCCTGGCACACTTCGCGCATGAGGCTCTCCTCGAGTGATGGGGCTTGCGTGGCGCTGCGGCCCACCGGATATCAGTTCGGGCGCGGTTCGCTTCCCCGCGGCGACTGGGACGCGAACTGGCTATGGGTGCACGGTGAAGTCCGCACCTCGACGGGCGCAAGTTGGTCATTCGACGACCCGTGCCTCACGACCTGGGACGCCGTCGAACTCCTGGCTTGGCTTCGGGCTGCAGGCCAGGGGAAGGTCCCACCCACAGACGCTCCGATTGAGGACTCCGAAGGTCTCCTCGCCTTTACTGAGCCCAACCTCGGTTTTAGCCTCGCGACTATCGAGAACCACAACCTCGTGCTCCGCGTGCACCTTTCCCTGGAGTCTGCGCCGAGCTGGCCAGAAACAGAGTCCGACGCAGACAGGGACATATATGCGTACAGCGTTTCCCTCTCGATGAGCCGAACGGACCTCCTCCACGCTGCGGAGGAATGGCAAGCCGACATCGCGAGCTTCCCCGAGCGGTGAGCGGACCCCTACCCGGCAATCGAACATCACATGCTGCCGCGAAGACGCCGACGAGACCGCCGCTTCACGACAGCCAAGTCCTGGGTAGGTGAACTTGGACGACCTACCCGATTGGGTCGCTCTCGGCGCGAGATTCCCACTCCGTGTCGAGCACCGCGTAGAGGTAGTTGTCGTGCCAGACGGGTTCGCCGTCAGTGCCGCACGCAAAGCGGCTCTTCACTATGGATTCGTGGACCAGTTGGTCCGACTCCTTGAGGGACGTGGCGGTCCGGTGCCGCCGGGGCCAGGATGGCTCGGTGGGGCGGGTCTGACTCACGGCTCTTCTGACGTCGCCCGGTTGGCGGCTGTCCTTCCCGCGACGTGTCGACCGGCCTGGCTCACTACCGGTGCAGCCGAGCCGGGCCGTCATGTCCTGATAGGGGTTTGACAAGGGTCCCGATAGTGAACTGACTGACGCCCGGCCGGCTGCGCACCCGACACAACAGAGGGGCGCATCTCCATGGTGAAGCACGAAGGCGGGCCGGTCTACGGCGGGATCGACACCCACGCCGACACTCATCACGTCGCGGTGATCGACGTCCACGGAAGGCCGCTGGGCGACGTGCGGGTTCCGGCCACCGCGGCCGGCTACCGCCAGGCGGCACGGTTCATCGGCCGGTGGCCACAGGTGGTCAAGGTCGGGGTCGAGTGCACCGGCAGCTACGGGGCCGCGGTGACCCGCGAGCTGACCGCGGCTGGTCATACGGTCATCGAGGTCAACCGGCCCAACCGGTTCGATCGTCGCGCTCGAGGCAAGACCGACGTGTACGACGCGTACTCCGCGGCCGAGGCTGTGATGACCGGACGGGCAGACGCAGCCCCCAAGGGCGCCGATGGGCTGGTCGAGGCGCTGCGTGTACTGCGCAAGACTCGGACCTCGGCGCTGCGGGATCGGACCGCGACGATCAACCAGATCAAGGCGATGCTCATCGCCGGGCCAGAGGCTCTACGGGCCCGCTACCGCGGGCTGTCCACCACCCGACTGACCGCGACACTGGCCGCGACACGTCCCACCTGCACCCCGGTCACCTCCGCCGAGGCCACCGCCTACGCCCTGCGCGTCTTAGCCCGCCGTTACCTGCTGCTCTCCGAGCAGATCGCCGATCTGACCGGCCACCTGCACCGGCTCCTGGACGACCATGCCCCAGCGTTGATGGCTGTCTTCGGTGCAGGCCCGGACACTGTCGCCCAGCTGCTGATCACTGCCGGCGACAACCCGGACCGGCTGCGCTCAGAGGCTCACTTCGCCGCACTAGCCGGTGCGTGTCCGATCCCCGCGTCTTCGGGCAAGACCAACCGGCACCGCCTCAACCGAGCCGGCGACCGGCAGGCCAACTCCGCGCTCTACCACGTCGTGATCGTGCGCATGCGCTACGACCCCACCACCCGCGCCTACGTCGTACGCCGCACTGCCGAAGGCCGGACGAAGATGGAAATCATCCGCTGCCTCAAGCGCTACCTCGCCCGCCAGCTCTACCCACTGATCCGCGACGTCCTCCAACAACCCGCCAGGTCCGCGGCCGCTTGACGAATCTCTATAGGAGTGTCGCGGTTCGTGGTGAACGGTCCTACTGGGTAGGTGTTCACGCCGCTCTCTTCGCTGCGCTGCGCAGGAGGATACGGGCTTTGTAGTTGGCGGGGTTCCGGAACCCTCGTCCGGTGCGCTTGATGTTTTTGATCGAGGTGTTCGCGGCTTCGGTCCTCGCGTTCGTGACGCCGGTGATGATGAGCACTTCGATCTCGGTCCACCACTCGCAGATCGTGTTCCACAGCCGGTCGGTCTCGGGCATGTTCGCGACCATCACGTAGTGGCCGAGCAGCATCTTGGCCTCGTGCGCGTCGGCCAGTGACGTCGTGTTGAGCAGCCGTCGGACCTGTTCCTTGATGCCCCACGCGGCGCCGAGCTCGTCGGTCGGGTCGTCGCAGCGGAACACCTTCTCCAACCGGGCCCACCCGCCCGGAGACAACGTGTCCGCGCCGCGCAGCAGCAGGCGCCGGTTCGCCCAGGCCGGGTCCACCAGCCGCCCACGGCGTCCCTTGTGGTCGCGCACCAGGCGCTGGCGGACCGCGGTCATGGCCGCGTTGGCCAACATCACGAGGTGGAACGGGTCGACGGACACGGCAGCGCAGGGCAGGTGGGTGCGGATCGCCTTGCGGAACGCCGCGGACGGGTCGATCGCGACGACCTCCACCTGCGCGAGCCACTCGATGGGCCGCGCCGCCAGCCACGCGCCGACGCCGGCAGACCCGCGCCCGTCCACCACGGCGAGCACCTGCCCGGTGGTGACGTCCACGATGGTGGACATCCACGGCTCGTACCGCGCCCACGCGCCGCTCTCGGTCCGGTAGAACCGCACACTGCGGTACCGATGTTCGTCCACGCCCAGCTTCTTGACGGCCACCGCGCCGACCCTCGGCAGCATCAGCGCGGCCATCGTCACCGCAGTCTGAACCATCCACCACGACACCCCGTGAGCGCGCGCCGTCTCGCTGATCGCACGCCCCGAGTCGATCACCGCGGCCACGACCGCCACACGCAGCCGCGCCGTGGACCTCGCCCGGGGCGGCACCTCGATCGTGGACTCCGAGAACGTGCCCCGCCCACATCTCCACTCGTCACAGAACCAGCGCCGCTTGCACCAGATGACCTCGAGCGCGCCAGCCACCGGGATGTCGCGGACCCGCTGACGGCGCCGAGAGTGGACCCGCACCGAGATCACCCCGCAGGTAGGGCACCCAGGCGGGGAGGTGGACTCGACCTCGACCCGCCGGGCATGGCCGGGAACCTCGAGCGCGTCGATCACGCGGTAGTCGGACAGGTTGAAGATCGTGCTCGCAGCATCACGCTGCGAACCCGTAGGCTCGAACACGGCTCGTGGTCCTCTGGTCTTTGGATGTCTCGACAACACCCATCCCAGCAGGTCCACGAGCCCTCTACGTCACACGAGGCACCGCACCCGTTTCACCACGAACCGCGACACTCCTATAGAGATTCGTCAAGCGGCCGCGGACCTGGCGGGTTGTTGGAGGACGTCGCGGATCAGTGGGTAGAGCTGGCGGGCGAGGTAGCGCTTGAGGCAGCGGATGATTTCCATCTTCGTCCGGCCTTCGGCAGTGCGGCGTACGACGTAGGCGCGGGTGGTGGGGTCGTAGCGCATGCGCACGATCACGACGTGGTAGAGCGCGGAGTTGGCCTGCCGGTCGCCGGCTCGGTTGAGGCGGTGCCGGTTGGTCTTGCCCGAAGACGCGGGGATCGGACACGCACCGGCTAGTGCGGCGAAGTGAGCCTCTGAGCGCAGCCGGTCCGGGTTGTCGCCGGCAGTGATCAGCAGCTGGGCGACAGTGTCCGGGCCTGCACCGAAGACAGCCATCAACGCTGGGGCATGGTCGTCCAGGAGCCGGTGCAGGTGGCCGGTCAGATCGGCGATCTGCTCGGAGAGCAGCAGGTAACGGCGGGCTAAGACGCGCAGGGCGTAGGCGGTGGCCTCGGCGGAGGTGACCGGGGTGCAGGTGGGACGTGTCGCGGCCAGTGTCGCGGTCAGTCGGGTGGTGGACAGCCCGCGGTAGCGGGCCCGTAGAGCCTCTGGCCCGGCGATGAGCATCGCCTTGATCTGGTTGATCGTCGCGGTCCGATCCCGCAGCGCCGAGGTCCGAGTCTTGCGCAGTACACGCAGCGCCTCGACCAGCCCATCGGCGCCCTTGGGGGCTGCGTCTGCCCGTCCGGTCATCACAGCCTCGGCCGCGGAGTACGCGTCGTACACGTCGGTCT
Organism: Pengzhenrongella phosphoraccumulans; assembly: GCF_045689905.1. Lineage (NCBI taxonomy): Bacteria > Bacillati > Actinomycetota > Actinomycetes > Micrococcales > Pengzhenrongella > Pengzhenrongella phosphoraccumulans. The sequence continues at coordinate 3,555,309 of NZ_CP144210.1, forward strand.
TGCCTCGAGCGCGACGATCGAACCGGTTGGGCCGGTTGACCTCGATGACCGTATGACCAGCCGCGGTCAGCTCGCGGGTCACCGCGGCCCCGTAGCTGCCGGTGCACTCGACCCCGACCTTGACCACCTGTGGCCACCGGCCGATGAACCGTGCCGCCTGGCGGTAGCCGGCCGCGGTGGCCGGAACCCGCACGTCGCCCAGCGGCCTTCCGTGGACGTCGATCACCGCGACGTGATGAGTGTCGGCGTGGGTGTCGATCCCGCCGTAGACCGGCCCGCCTTCGTGCTTCACCATGGAGATGCGCCCCTCTGTTGTGTCGGGTGCGCAGCCGGCCGGGCGTCAGTCAGTTCACTATCGGGACCCTTGTCAAACCCCTATCAGGACATGACGGCCCGGCTCGGCTGCACCGGTAGTGAGCCAGGCCGGTCGACACGTCGCGGGAAGGACAGCCGCCAACCGGGCGACGTCAGAAGAGCCGTGAGTCAGACCCGCCCCACCGAGCCATCCTGGCCCCGGCGGCACCGGACCGCCACGTCCCTCAAGGAGTCGGACCAACTGGTCCACGAATCCATAGTGAAGAGCCCGCAAAGCTCGCACCGGCGCGAATGTGCCCCTCGCGGCGGAAGCCAAGCCGGTCGAGCAGTGCCCACGAGCGCGTGTTCTCGGGGCTGCACTCGGCGAGCACCCGGTGGCCCCGAAGGTCCCGGAACACGTGCTCGAGGACGCCTCGGCATGATTCTGTCGCGTAGCCCCGCCCCCAGCGGTCGGGGTTGAAAACGTACCCAAGCTCCCAGGTGCGCCATTGCTCGGGACCGCTCGCTGCCAGGTAGAGGTTGCCGATCAAATCCCCGCCCGGTTCCAGACAAACAGCCCAGTACGAGTCGTCTTGTGCTCGTTCGGCGGCGAGTTGCTCTGCGGCCTGCTCGTCCTGCACGCCGTACGGCTCGTAGTGCGGGAGTGTCCGATAGACGGTGTAACTGCCGTCTGGCGGTTTAGTTCATCGACGGGTTGATGCGTCCGTCGAAGGTGATCGCGAAGGCGTTCAACGCCGCCTTCCAGCGCATGACCCATCGTGCCCGGCCGCGCCCGGTCGGGTCCAGGGACCGGGTGACCAGATACAAGCACTTCAGGGCTGCTTGATCGGTCGGGAAGTGTCCCCGGGCCCGGACCGCGCGCCGGTAGCGGGCGTTGAGGGATTCGATCGCGTTCGTGGTGCAGATGATCCTGCGGATCTCTACGTCGTAGTCCAGGAACGGGATGAACTCCGCCCAGGCCGAGCGCCAGAGCCTGATCGCGGCCGGGTACTTGACCTGCCACTTCTCGGCGAACTCACCCAGCCGCGCTTCGGCGTGCTCGGCGTTGGGGGCGGTGTAGATCGGACGCAGATCCTTAGCCATCGCGTCCCAGTCCTTGCGGGAGGCGTACCGAAACGTGTTCCGAATCAGGTGGATCACACACGTCTGCACCAGGGCAAGCTCCCACGTGGTGGTGATCGCGTCGGGCAGACCCTTGAGCCCGTCGCAGACCACGATGCACACGTCATTGACGCCGCGGTTCTTGATCTCGGTGAGCACGGCGAGCCAGAACTTCGCGCCCTCGCCGCCGTCGCCGGCCCAGATCCCCAAGATGTCCCGCTCTCCGGCCGTGGTCACACCGATGACCACGTAGAACGGTTTGTTCATCACCTGCCCGTCGCGGACCTTCACGATGATCGCGTCGATGAAGATCACCGGATAGACCTGATCCAGGGGCCGGTGCTGCCACTCGACCATCTCCGCGGACACCTTCTCGGTGATCCGGCTGATCGTGTCTTTGGAGACCGTGGCCCCGTAGACGTCGGCGAAGTGCGCGGCGACCTCACCGGTCGTCAGGCCCCGCGCCGTGAGCGAGAGCACCAGCTGGTCGACGCCGTCCAGGCGGCGTTGCCGCTTGCGGACGATCGTGGGCTCGAAGGTGCCGTCCCGGTCCCGGGGCACGTCGATCTCGACCGGACCGATCTCGGTCAGCACCGTCTTGGACCTGGTGCCGTTGCGGGAGTTGTCGCCGTTGCGCCCGGCCGGGTCGTGTTTGTCGTAGCCGAGGTGCTCGGAGACCTCCTGTTCCAGTGTCGTCTCGAGCACTGTCTTGGTCAGCCCGGTCAAAAGCCCACCCGGGCCGATCAGATCGACCCCTTCGGACTTGGCCTGGTCGACCAGCTGCTGAGCGAACCGATGCCGCTCGACCTCATCGAGTTTCACCATGGACTCGATCGTGTCCGTCATGGTGGCGCCTTCCCGCCAGGCAACGCCCGGCGTGTCGGGCCAGACCAGCAGTTACACCGTTACCCGGACAGTCCCCGTAGTGCACCGCACCTTCTTGGGACAGGTAGGAATGCAGCCCTGGCCCGTCGTGTGTGGTGAACGGGCGAAGGATCAAGTGCTCTGTGCGAAGGATCACCGGTTGAGGGTCCCGCTTCGACGCTCGGACGAGCAACACGTTTTCCGACATGGCGCCTGCCAAATACTGTTTTGCTCCGATGCGGCGAGTGCAGTTTCGACGACGGTGCTCAGAGATGGTGCCCCGCCAAGGCGTCACGATTCCCGCTGGGTCGCCAGGTGGATGACCTGTAAGGCGGCGGCCCCCTACGGGTCAGGATGAGTTGAGGCCGGTGGTTCATAGCAAGTCCGCCAGCGTGGGGCGTGAACCAGGAGTCCATCAGCATGAGTTCGTCTTTGATCGCGGTACGCGACGATGGTCGTATGAGCAGCCCCGGACCTCGCTCGGGGGGCCCGACCTCGAGGAGGTCGTTCACCGCCGCGCAGAAGCTTGACCACCTGGCCGCGTACGAGGCGGCACTCGCCAACGGGCAGGGCGGTGCGTATCTGCGCGAGAACGGGTTGTACTCGTCGCTGATCAGCGAGTGGCGCCGGTTCCGCGACGCGGGGGTCCTGGCGGGCAAGGCGCCCGGGGAGAAGATCGGGCGGCTGTCGGCCGAGCAGGCCGAGATCGCCCGGTTGCGCCGCCAGCTCGACAAGACCGAGCGGAGGTTGGTGACCACCGAGGCTGCTCTGGTCATCATGGGAAAAACGCACGAGCTCTTGGAAGTGCTTACCAAGAGCTCGCAGGACGACGCCGAGCACACCAAGCCCTGATGGACATCTACCGTGACCTGACCGTCGTGGGGGTCGCGACCCGGGCCGCGGCCGTCCTGGTCGGGGTGCCGCGCGCGACCGCGACCCGCAAGCCCCGCACGCCGACGTTGGCCCAGGCCAGGGTGCCCGCGAACAAGCTGTCCGACGTCGAGCGGGCCGAGATCCTGGCGGTCGTGAACTCGGTCCGGTTCGTGGACCTGCCTCCGATCCAGATCTACGCGCACCTGCTCGACGAGGGCGTGTACTTGGGGTCGATCTCAACGATCTACCGCATCCTGACCGCGAAAATGCAGGTCAAAGAGCGCCGCCGCCTCGCGCGGCACCCGGCCCGGGCCATCCCTGAGCTCGTCGCGACGGGGCCGGGGCAGGTGTACTCGTGGGACATCACCAAGCTGGCGGGTCCGGTCAAGGGCAAGTACTTCGACGCCTACGTGATGATCGACATCTACTCGAGATACATCGTGGGGGCGCACGTGCACGCCCACGAGTCCGCGGTCCTGGCCGCGGAGATGATGCGGGAGATCTTCGGGGTCCACGGGATCCCGAACGTGGTCCACGCCGACCGGGGCACGTCCATGACGTCCAAAACCGTCGCGGCGCTGTTGTCCGACCTGGAGGTCACCAAGTCCCACAGCCGGCCCCGGGTGAGCAACGACAACCCGTACTCGGAGTCGTGGTTCAAGACGTTGAAGTTCGCCCCGGTGTTCCCCGAGCGGTTCGCCTCGCTGGGCGACGCCAGGGCATTCATGGCCGACTTCGTCGAGGGCTACAACCATCACCACCACCACACCGGCATCGGGCTGAACACCCCTGCCGACGTCCACTACGGCCTGGCGACCGCCAAGGCCGCCGAACGGGCCGTCGTCCTGGCCGCCGCACGCAGCCGGCACCCCGAACGATTCGCCACCACCGAGGACCCCAAGATCCTCGCCATCCCGACCACCGCGTGGATCAACCAGCCCGCCGACAACACCGGCATCGGCTTAGCCGCTTAACACCCACCGGCCTCAACTACCTTGACAAATTCCGGCCTCTCGTACAGATGACCTGGCAGGTCGGGCGTTTCGCGTCGATCGAATGCGGCCCGTAGGTTGAGCACTCCCAAGCGCTATCCGTCCGGCGCCCCATGAGGAGGAGTCACTCGATGACCATCATCAAGATCAACGCGATCACCGTGCCGGCCGAAGGTGGCGACGAGCTCGCAAGCCGGTTCGCCGCGCGCGTCGGCGCGGTCGACGACCAGCCGGGCTTCGAAGGTTTCGAGCTGCTCAAGCCGACCGATGAACGCACCACCTGGTTGGTCTTGACCCGCTGGGTCGACGACGAGTCGTTCCAGGCATGGACGAACTCGCCGGCGTTCGCACACGGGCACCGCAGCGCGGCTGCAGATCAGGAGCCAGCTCCGGCTTCGCGGGCGGGTATGAGCAGCGAACTGTGGTCCTACGAGATCGCCGGCGGTTCGACGCGCTGACTCGCAGCCAGAAAGGCTTCGCTCTCTCGGTGCGCCGAAGACGACTGCTGCAGGTCCAACCCGCCGGCCGGATCGGCACTTGACGACCGCTGTACGACGGGCCCGTACTCGAGGGGCGGCCTTGTTGCGGAGTCTCGCGAACTTCTTGACATTGGTTTGCGTGCCCTTCAAGTCGCCGGCGCGACTACCGTGGCTCGGTGGAGACTCCGAAGGCTCGGCCCGTCGATCCGCACGCCTACCTCGGCCCTGACGAGCCCGCGCGCTCGGTCGGGCAGCGTGCGCGTTCCTGGCTCGGTTCGATAGTTCCGTTCGCGCTCGGCGCCGTCGCGGCCTCGTTGCACCTGACGTGGTGGGCGCTCGGCGCCTTCGCGATTGGCCTCTTCGTCTTCCAGGTCTTGGATTGGCACAAGCACCAGGTGCGGCGGCCAAGCTCGGGTATATGAGCCCCGCTCCCACCTGCTGGCCCGAGTATTGCGCCGCCTATCGACGGGCATAAGACCGCCATCAAGAACCAGCACTTCGCGACAGCCATGAGGCGCCTAGTTGACGTCGAAAGCTCCGTCGCCTGATCGCGCTCCGGGTCGGCGCGAGGAGCGCGGGCGGTGCCTCCCTGCGCAAGTCCTCTGTCTACGGCGACACCGCTACGTCGGGCTCATGCATCTCGTCCGGGTTGCTCCGTTCCCAGTTCAAGCCCCGCATCTTGATGAAGGCAAACCAGGGCCTAGTCTCGTCGAGATCTCGCCACCAGTACGGTGGATGCGGAGCGGATTCGATGAGATGGCGGACGACGTTTGTCGCCCCGAAGGCGTTCTCTTCCGTTGCCATATCGAGAAGCGGCATAAGTGCAAGTCGCTCAGCGGTAGTGATCGGTTCCTCTATCGCGAAGGCGTCCGCCGTGTACCGCTCGAGGTCGTACTCCGTCCAGTCGTTGTCGTCCTCCGGCAGCGGCGCCCACTGCGCCAACCGCTCCACTTCGGGCCGAATGTCACCCATTGGACAACTCTCCTGCCCGCTGCCAGGACGTCTGAAGTTGATCGATGCTCGACTCGATTTCGAAGCGCAGGCCGAGTCCACGAAGTTCGTTGTAGTCGTCGTTGAGCACGTCCTGCAGGCTACGGCCCGTGTCGCTTCTGGCCGTGGCTTTCCCCTGTTGACCTCACGTCCGCGTCCGAAAGTGGGGCTGGCAACGACGGCTCGGACCCGAGGGAACTCGCGGCATGACGACAGGTAAGCGGCGACTCGCGAACATCGGGTCGCACCAACTACTTGGCGTTCGTTCGGCCAACCGCGTGAATCGCCGTCAGGACCCTCTCGGGGAACTGCTCGGCGTGTTCGAGTACGTCGTTCGTCAGGGCGCGAACGAGGTGAAAGACAACCGAGCGGGTTCGGGACAGACGAGGGACATGAGCGATCCTCGGCGGTCCCAGTTTCGTGCTGTGGGTTGCCGAAAAGCGCCGGTGCCGCGCCGCGCAAGTCCGACGGTCCTAGGAGCCGCCGGTCATGACCAAATAATAGGTAGAGACTGGGTCTGCGAGGTTCGGCACACCGTCGAAACGCCGCGTGGGGATATTGACCCGATTCGCGCGGAATGCCTTGGCGTGATTGTAAACGGTCTACCGAACTAGAGATGGGGATCCTGCTCGTGAGACATATCGTCCAGGTCATGAAATGGCTCAACCGTTTGATGGATGTCATCACGGCTGGCGTCCAGCCTCGGAATCTTGATCGCTAGTGATCGAGGTGCGCTGGGCGTCCAGAACCGGCATCTCGTCGGGCACCGAGCCACCGTACCCATAGTCGCCTTCCTGAACCTGATCTGCGCGAGAGAAGGTGGAGAATGATCGCAAGTAGATTGTTTTCCCGTGTGGCTACGCGCCTTGGCCCAAAGGGCAATGCGATCCTGGCCCTGCTTTGGGGCCTGTCGAGTCTGATATTCATCACGAGTGATCGACCCTGGCCAGGCATCCCATTTGTAGTAATTGGTGGTTTGTATCTCGTGCGTGCTGAGCGTATGAGGCTAAACGCAAGTACTTCAAGTTCCGAGAAGACGGAACCGCCTGGGTAGCGCTCGGGTAGAGGCATCTACTCAGAGCAGCCCCTTGAACCCGTTCGGCAAACAGGTGTGCCGACCGATACGCCGATTGGCTGGGCGTCAGACAGATCGCGCCGCCACCTGAGCATGCTCATCGTGGCCGTGGTGTGATCGTCGGAGTGGTCTTGTTCGCGGTCGGACCACCTGCGGTGGCGGCCTTGGTGCTGGCCTTGGCCTTCGGCGTCGGAGTTAGGCTGAACTTGAGCGGGACATCGGGGTTCTATGAACTTGACGGTGGGGGCGTCCCGACCACATTCCTCGGCCGGGTGGGTCTGGATCTCGCCGGGCGCTCACGACGTCGTCCATAGCCGCATTGCGGTCAAGCGGCACCCGCCCGAGTTTCGCTTGATGCCGCAAAGGTCGCCAGCGACCTACCGCTTCACGACAGGTAAGCCGCATGAGCATGGGTCGGGTTCTCCTGCGGGTATTCACGGGAGGCAGCGCGCGATGTGTTGAGAGACTCGATCCATGGCGGAGCTGATCTGGGTCGACGGGTGGCAGATGCAGTGCTGCGGCCAGCCCTTTGCTGTGGGCACGCACGTCGAGTGGCGGCTGAACGACGCCCCAGACGTCGACTGGCTTGAGACCGCGCTCGATCCCGTGATCGCCCGTCGAATCTCGTATTCAGAGGAACACCACGACGACCCGCCAGGCGACCATCCGCTGCGCCAGGGGACGGTCGTCGCGATCCAGGGCGCCTTCTGCCGGTACGCCCCGACCAGTCTCGACGAGCGGACGCTGTACCCCGTCGCTGGCTCAGCCGTCCTGAGAGAGGTGTCTCGCGCTGACGGCGATGTTCGGGACGAGTCAGGCGAACGCTTCAACGGCTACGTGGTCGAAGTGGAGCTGCTGCCAAGTCGCGCTTGATCGACCGAGCCACTGGCTGTCACACAGCGCTCGACCCACCCGGGATCCGGTCGGGCTGCACCGGTATCGTCGACGGCGAGGTCGCTGCGGACCCGGCGCTTCACGACAGCTGATATATCTCGAGGAGTCCTTCACAGGACACCTCCGGAGGTGCCAGGAAGGGACCTGTCAGGTTCCTCAACCGAAGGTCTGACGTTGACGCGTCGGCCTTCCGGCACCCCCGGAGGTGGGTCGTGTCCGTTCAGCATGCTGCTCCTGTGACGTCTTCCACTGTCGTCGTCGCGGTCGACGTCGGCAAGACTTCGGTCGCATTGTCGGTGACCGACTCGGCACGTTCTCGGTTGCTCGGCCCGGTCGTCTTTCCGATGACCCGGCCCGGTCTGGCCGGTGTTCTGACCCGGGTCCAGCAGGTTGTGCCCGGAGCGGGGTTGGTCAAGGTCGGGATCGAGGCGGCCGGCCACTACCACCGGCCGTTGACCGCACCCTCGACGTGGCCGGCAGGGTGGGAGGTGCTCGAGCTCAACCCGGCCCACGTCGCCGAGCAGCGCCGGGTCGCGGGGCGGCGTCGGGTCAAGACCGACGCGATCGACCTCGAGGCGATCACCGAGCTCGTCCTGGCCGGACGCGGGATACCCCTCACCGCGAGGGACCACGTCTTTGGTGAGCTCGCAGCGTGGGCCGGGATGCGCGGGCGCCGGATCGCGACGCGCACCGCGACGAAGAACCAACTCCTCGGTCAGCTCGACCGGACGTTCCCCGGGTTGACGTTGGCGCTGCCGGACGTGTTGTCCACCCAGGTCGGGTATCTGATCATCGCGGAGTTCGCCGACCCGGCCCGGTTGGCGGCGTTGGGCGCTACCCGGTTTATCCGGTTCGCGGCGGGCCGCCGCGGTCTGCGGGTGCACCGGCCCATGGCCGACCGGCTGGTGCAGGCCGCCAAAGACGCCCTGCCCACCCCGGACGCCGACGTGGCTCGGGGCATGCTGGCCGCGGACCTGACCTTGCTGGCCAACCTGAACGTGCAGGTCAACAAGGCCGACGTCGAGCTCGCCCGGCTCGTGCCGGCGAGCCCGTTCGCACCGTTGACGACCGTGCCCGGGTGGGGCGTGGTGCGCGCCGGGACCTACGGGGCGGCCGTGGGTGACCCGGCCCGGTGGCCTGGTCACCGCGAGCTCTACCGGGCGTCGGGCCTGACCCCGACGCAGTACGAGTCCGCGGGTAAACGCCGCGACGGGTCCATCACCCGCGAAGGGTCCGTGCCACTGCGCCGGTCGCTGATCGACCTCGGCATCGGCCTGTGGCAGTTCGACAAACCGTCCCGCGCCTACGCGGCCAGCCTCAAAGCCCGCGGTAAGCCCGGCGGGATCGTCGCCTGCGCGATGGCGCACCGCGCGAACCGGATCGCCTACGCCCTGGTCCGCGACCACGACGTCTACGACCCCGCCCGCTGGGGCTGACCGAACACCTTGCCCCGAGCGAGGCCGTCCCCGCGTCCCGGCCCACCCGTCCAGACGCGCGAGCGGTCAACGTGGAGCGCCCGCAGCGCAGCGAGGACGAACGACGTTGACGGCGACCGCGACTGGACGCACCCTGACCGGCCGGCGAGGACGACCGAGCCCCCCACGCACTGGTTCTCGAACGAAGGGAGCACGACCCTCTTCACAACCTCCACCGGCGGTGCGACGCTGGACCGGACGAAGGGCCGGACCAGACACCGTGACAGCTATGGCACACCTCCCGAGGTGATGCCGGATCTTTAGCTTGGTGCCCGGTCCTTCGCCATGTGGCAGCCCGAACGACGCCAGATGACCCGCCCCGCGCTCAGCCTGGCGAGGTCGCATAAGTCAGCGTGGGCGTCCGGCACCGATCCGCGAGAAGGCACCGCCGGCGACAGCGCAACCCGCCCCCGCGACCCGGGACGATCCCGCACGCCCAAGCACGCACTTGACAGGTAGTACAGCCAGTTAAGTCCTGCGCCTCATCTGTCGAAGCAGGGGTCGCAGTAGGTCGTCGAGTTCGGCGACGCGCATGACCTTCAGGAGCGCGACGTACACGCCCAACATGACCAACCCAATGGCAATGCTGATGAGCACGGCGTGTGCGAGTCCGCCGTCGAAGCCACCCAGGAGGCGGGCCATGCCCCACCCTGTCCCGGCCGCCACGGCGGCGGCGGTGCCCGCCAGGAGGTGCGGACGCGCGATCCGACGCGCGTCGATGCCTTTGAGTCTGTAGGCCAGCATCCAAAGAGCGACAGTCGCGCCGACGACGTACGAGCTGCTCATGGCGATGCCCGCGCCCACGACCCAGTAGCGCGGAGCGGTCAAGGCCTGGGCCAACAGCGCTCCGACGACGACAACGGCTGCCATGACGACTTGGATCGGGAACATGGCGCGAGCGTCCGCGTAGGCGTAGAACACGCGCTGGGCCATGGACCACGCCCCGAAGGCGGGCAAGCCGACGAGCATTGCGACGATCACCCCGGCGAGCGCGGTGACCTCCTGTGCGCTCGCGCCGGGCTGCAGCACCCGGGCGACCGGCGAAGCGAGCACCATGAGCACCGCAGCAGCGATCACGGTGAATAGCCCGACAGTTCGCAGCCCGAACGACAGGTCCGCTCGCACCGCGGGGAGATCCCCGGCGGCGGCTCGTGCGGACAAGCCGGTGAACAGCGCGGTCAGCAAGGACACCGTGACCAGGGAGTGCGGCAGCATGAAGACTAGGAACGCATAGCCGTACATGGCGGTGCCCGCCAAGCCCGCGCCACCGTCGGTGGTGTTCCCCACCGCGCTGGACACGTTGTACACCACCACTACTCCGACCTGCCCGACGGCGAGCCCGGCGAAGGTCCACAGCGCGACCCGGCCGGCCGTGGCGAGTCCGACGCCCCGCAGCCCCCACCGCGGCCGGTACCGGAACCCGCTGCGGTGCAGCGGGACGAGCAGCACCAACGCTTGCGCGACCACACCCAGGGTCGCCGTACCTGCGAGCAGAGCAACCTTCGTTGCTGTCCAGGCGCCGGGGTCGCCGAGGGCGACGTTGTGGTCGTGGTAGATCCCGAACACGCCGATGAACACGCCCAGACCGGCGATCGCGACGACGTTGTTCACGACTGGCGCCCACATCAACGGGCCGAAGCTGCCGCGCGCGTTCAGGACCTGGCCCAGGAGCGAGTAGAGCCCGTAGAAGAAGATCTGCGGCAAGCACCAATACGCGAACAACACCGCAAGACCCGTCACGTGCGGATCCCTGAAGCTCGAGAACACCGGGACGATCAGCGGGGCCGCAAGGGTCAGCAACGCGGCGCACCCCACGAGCAAAGCCGTTCCAAGGGTGAGCAGCCGGTTGACGTACTCCTCGCCGTCGGACCCAGGGCGCTGGTAGGCCCGAACCACCTGCGGGACGAGCACCGCGTTGAGCACCCCGCCCGCGATCAACAGGAAGAGGACATTCGGCAGACTGTTCCCGATCGCGAAGGAGTCCGCGGCAATACCGGTCGGACCGATCGCGTACACCAGCAGCGCGATACGGGCCAAGCCGAGAACCCGCGAAAGGGCCGTGCCGGACGCCATGAGCGAGGTGTTTCGACCGAGCCCCGCCCGCACTACAGGAATCGCGACGTTCGGATCCACCGCGTCGGGCACCAATGCGCTCATGCGGCCCCCGCTATCGTGAAAATCTCGATCGGCACTCTCGGACTCGTCCTTGACGACGTCTACTCCTTGCTGACATCCCGGCAGTCCGGCGCCTGCGAGGCTACTCGCTACTGAAGCTGCAGCAGGCGTGCGCGCTCGAATCAGAAGTGGCGGGTTCGTTTGCAGGCTCTCAACCGACCAGTCGCGCGCACCGTGCCACAACTGAGCGACAGTTATCCGGTGTCTGCGTTTCGGACCTGGCTGGAGGAGGGCGTCGCTCTTCCAGGGGCGTCGGCCGGTAGGGTCGCCGCATGCGCGCAAGGAGAACCCGCGAGTTGATCGACCTGTTCAACGTGCTAAAGAACTGCAACCTGCTCTCGTGCAACAAGTGACATCGACTGCGGGCGTGAGTAGGGGGCGCTGGCAGATCCGGTTGCTGACAGCCCTGAGCGTGAACCTCCTGCTGGGAATCCCTGGTGTCATTCCAATCTGGCTATTGTGGTATTTCGCCTCGAATTGGCCGCTCGCGGCCCTGGGCTGGACACAGGGGGAACCAACGGAGAACGACGGGATGTTGCCGTGGTTCCTGATCGGGGGGCCTGTGGTGGCGCTGTTCGCTCTGGTCTGGTGGCTCGTCAACGACATCCTGGGGCGTCGAGTAGTGCTGGCCAGGTGGCGGTACTGGCTCGCGAGTGCGGGGGCGACACTCTTGCCGACGTTTTTTCTTGTTGCCGTTTCTGTGGTCGGGGGATGGAGTACATGAAGGGTCGAGGTGGGGATCTAGAAGTTCTTCAGAAGCGAGAAACGTCCATCGCCGCCAGGTAGCGACAGCTTTGCGGTGGATCTAGCTCTGTCGCGGGAGTCCGTGATGGGTGCCGGGAGTGAGTTTCGTTTCGTCCTGACCGGCGAGGCCGGACGCGGTGGCACCGTGATCGCGACCGCCCGGTTGTTGATGTTTAGAGGCTCATTTGTTCGACGACCTCGCGGAGTTCGGCGGCTCGGCCCTTGCCGAAGTGGACCTCGACGACCACCCCGACCTCCGGGGACCACACCAGGCCGGCGGCGTCATCGGCTTTGATGCCGTTCGCCAGGGCGGGCTTGCCGCCAACGGTCGTGGTGATCGAGCCACCAAACCAGTTCACCTTGACGTGCTCGTCCAAGGTCAGACCCGGCCTGCGGGTCACCGACACCCCGAGCCCGGAGCTGCAGTCGTCTTCGAAGCACGCCTGGGTCGAGGTGCCTCCCAAGTAGGGGTAGGTATTCAACGAGACGGGCATGACCTCGATCCCCGCCGGCAGGTAGTGGAGTTTGATGCCGTCGACCTCCGCCACGACGGCAGCATCGGCGGGCACGGTGGCGAACTGGTACGCCGCAACTGCCGTCGGCGCCAGGTCGGGCGAGACGATGGACGGCAAGGTCACCCCGCCAACAGCGAGCAGGGCAGCGACCGGTAGCCCGAGCAGCACCCGACGGCCGCGCGTCCTGGTGCGGTTCTTGGCATACACCCCGTCGATCACTGACTGGGCGTCGAACGGGATGGCCGTGGTGGCTGCGTCGGCCACACTGCGGAACTGCGTGCCGTTCATGTGGGCTCTCCTGTGGTCGCGGATATCAAGCGGGTAGGTGCAGCGCCTCGTTCGGGAAAGGCAGTCGCGCAGGACACGCGCAACTTCGCCAGCCCGCGCGAGGCCTGACTCTTGACGGTCCCCACTGAGCACCGCAGGATTTCGGCTGCTTCGGCTTCACTGCAGCCCTCCCAGTAGCGCAGCACCACGGCGCTGCGCTGTCTCGGTGGTAAGCGCCGCAGCGCGGGAAGGAGCACGTCCCGCTGGTCCACACCGTCAAACGAGGTCGCCGAGGCAGGGTGCGCCTGGGCGTTGAGGGCCGCCCCGTGCAAGACACGGTCGAGCCGGCGCCGCTGAACGAGCCGGACCATCGTGGTCCGCACGTACGCCGCCGGGAACTCGACCCCGCCTCCGGGAGCGCGCCGCAGGACACGCTCCAACGCGTCGTGGAGCAGGTCCTGGCCGTTGTCCCGATCGCCGGCCAAGAGCACGGCCGTGCGGAACAGGGCGGGCCCGTGCAGCCTGACCAGCTCCTCGAACTGCTCATTGCCTTGAGCCACGGTTCGTATCCTCCGGTGGTGGTGGAGTACCTGTCACCTACTTAGAGGCATCGCACCCGGAAAAGGTTGCACGGATCGAGTGACGTATCTTCCGTGCCGGTCCGCAAGGATGCGATTTCGACACAAAAGGGGTAGGCCATCCTTGATGAAGTTAGTCATTCTCCAACGAGTCGATAGCCGCAAAGCGACGGGCTGTCTGAGAAGTGATGGATGAGGCCAGCGGCCCACTGCTGTTTGGGCCCCTACGTGGACTTAGGGGCTGAGAACGTAGCGAGCTATGTAGTGGAGCCCGAGTGACTCCTCGAGTTCGGCGCCTTCTGACCGGGGCGTGCGGCAGACTGAGCAACCTTTCGACCACCCGCTGCGTGTTCTGGGCATGACGACGTTGTTTGAGGGGCTGGCGGTGGAGCCGGATGGCACGGTCGATGTGATCGTCGACCATGCGCTGCACGATCGGGCGGCGGAGTTCACGGCGTTCATGGTCGAGGCGGAGCCACTGCTGGGCCGTATGGCGTGGCTGCTGTGCGGCGACGTGCACCGTGCCGAGGAACTGGTTCAGCAGGCGCTTGTGCGCACGTACATGGCGTGGCCTCGCGCCAGGTCGGGCGACCCGCTGGCCTACGCCCGCAGGACGCTCACGAACTTGCGCATCGACACCTGGCGTAGGCGCCGACGGGAGTTCCTGACGTCGCCCGAGGCGATGCCTGAGCTCGCGGCCGGCGGGTCGGGCACCCACGCGCACGCCGACCGGGACGTCCTGGTCCGCGCCCTCCTGCAACTCAGCCCGCGCCGGCGCCGGGTGGTCGTGTTGCGGTACCTGCTGGACCTGTCAGAGCGCGAGGTCGCCGACGACCTGAATATCTCGGTGGGCACCGTGAAGTCCACTGCGTCGCGCGGTCTCGACCAGCTGCGCACGATCCTGTCTGGTTCTGCGGTCACTGAGGAGTCCCGATGAACAACGACGACGCCTTCGTCGCTCACCTGAAGAACCTTGAGGGGCCGACGCCGCCCCTGCCCGTCGATCATCGTCGCGTCCTGGCGGTCGGACGACGTCGCCGTGGGACGCGGGTGGCCGCTGTCTCCGTCATCAGTACGGTCGCGGTCGCGGGCCTGGTCACTGCGGCCGTGGCCGTGCTGCCGGGTACGCACTACGCCGTTGCGCCAGCCACGACGGCGACGAGTACAGCGACGACTGCGCCAGCCCCCGGGCCATCGCCACGCTCCGCGCACGCCGTGATCGACCCGGTGACCGGTGTGGTGACCACGCCCTTTACGAGCTTTCAGGTCAGCCAGAACGACCTCGACATCATGATGAGCGCGTGGGACCTCGCCCGGTCGCGGTGCATGGCCGACGCTGGATACGCCGACAGCTTCGTCTTCGCGGTCACGCGAACCGCACTACGGGACACCTCGAGGCTCTACGGGATCTGGAACCGGGACGACCTCAGGCAGCGCGGCTACGCGGAGCCGGCGCTCGACCCCTACGACGGGGAGGGCAGCGAGATTCACGTCTCCTCGCCTGCGGTCGAGGCGGCGATGCAGTCGTGCGTGGACCAGGTGCGGCCGATGGGGTTCATCTTTGAGCCCACTTCGTTCGACGACATCAAGCCGGCCGTGGGGGCCGAGTCCGCTATCTACAGGCCCGAGGGCCAGGCCGTGATCGCCGAGTGGACCGCTTGTCTGGAAGCTCACGAGGTGGCAGCGCCGGACGAGGAGGGCTCTCTTCAGCCGGCCGGCGTGTTGAGCATGAGCCTGCCGGAGCAGGTGCGGATCGGCCTGATCGACATCGACTGCAAGGAGTCGACGGACTTGCGGCAGAGGTTGGCGGATATCGATGCGGGCGACCAGCAGGCGTACCTCGACTCGGCGCCTGAGTTCGTGGCGGCGTACCAGACAACGGCCAAACTGGCGCTGGTGACGTCGCGGGCATACCTGGCCAACGCCGGTATCGACATGCCGTAGTTCACGCCCTACCGCACAGCCGTCGACGCACCTGACGGCCCTGCGGATCGCCGAGGCGTTGGCAGTCTCGTGGCACGCCAGTCCAGGTCGTGACCACGAAGTGCCCCCTGGCGACCCGCCATACAGCACGGCGCCATCAAGTCGCTGTCGATCGATGCTGAGCGCCAGGCACGGCGTATCTGACCGGCGGCGATAGAGTCCGCCTTCCGACGACGTCAGCATCCTGGAATGCCGCCGGGTCGACGCGTTGTCGAGAGGCACGACTATGACCATGTTTGGGCAGTTCGTACTTGCCTACGCATGGAAACTGCCCGCGCTGCTGGTCGCCGGTTGGCTCGCGGTGATGATCATCCGGCGACGCATGACGTGGTGGTACCTCCTGATTGCGCCGGGGCTGTGCGAGATTCTCGCGTGCGTGACCTTCTTCGGAGGGTTGTTTATGGGCCACGCAGGGAGCCAGTCGGGCGGCAGTGACGGCCTCTTCCCGCCAGGTATGGCGACGTCGCTGCTCAACATGGCCACCGTTTTCGCCACGACCGTCGCCCTGCTAATCCTGACGGCGATCGTCCATTTGGTGCGACCACCGGCCCACGGACCCGGGGTCGGTGCGATAGAGCGTTGAGCGGCCGACGCCAGCGTGCGGCGGCAGAATGTGCGCATGAACCACGGCGAGGAACGGGCCGAGTTGCGGGTCGCGATCTACCGCGGGGACGCCGACTCCTTGGTTGGCATTCTCAAACGCCAGGAATGGCCAGAAGACGCCCTCCAACTCATCGGTGACGGACTGCTCCGCGTGCTCCCCGCGCCGACCGGCGGCATCGACGAAGCGGCGCACCGGTGCGTGGCCGCGTTGCAGGGCCGGGGGTGGGAGGGCGACGCCGACCTCGCGGCCAGTCTCGAGGCGGCCCTGGGGTCCGGGCCGATACCGATGCTGCGCCCATTGCCGGTCGACCTCGAGGAGCTCGCGGGCGTGTTGGAAGGCGACCCGGTCAACGGCGGCGGGCGCATCGATCGACGGACCGGACAGGTGTGGCCCCAGCCGGCGATCGAGTACGCCGAGGAACTGGGAGACATCGAGGACGATGACGATGCGGAGCGGTGGCTGTGGGTCGAGTGCGAGGGCTCTCGCGCGGGGTACCGCGACATGGAGCTCTTCATCGCCACACTCAACGACACAGACCAGGTGGACCAGCTCGGTCGTGCCATTGGCGGACGAGGTGCGTTCCGTCGTTTCAAGGACCAGCTGTCGACAAGGCCCGAACTGCTCGACCGGTGGCACGCCTTCAGCGAGGACCGCCAACGCGGTCGGGCTCGGGCCTGGTTAGCAGCAGAGGGATACGCTCCCGCGCCGCCCCCGCAAGAATCGTGACCGAGCCTCTGGCGACTCGCGACGCAAGCGCACCAAGTAGACGATGAGCCAGCCGACACTTCGCGACAGCTAACGGGTGGGGTTATCGGCCCCGGTCAGGCACGGTGCCACGATCGCGAGCGCTGTACCGGGGGCGCGCGATTCAGCTGCGAGCAGCTCCAGGGAGCCTGCTGAGGGTCGGTCTCGCCTGACCTGCTGGGGGACGGTCCGTGGGGTGCGGCGCTTGAGTTGGGCGGCGAGTTTCAGTCGGTACAGCAGGGTCGCGCACCGTAGCTCGCGGTCGACGTCGGTGGTCATGTCAGCGCGCGATCCGTCGGCCGATGGGCAGTTGCGATCGGGTCAGGAGGTAGCTGCCGGCGATCGCGAGCACAGGGACGCCGACGACGATGGCCGCGATGGCGGGCCAGGGCACGATGACCTGCCAGTCGAGATCCACCCTGTTGTCGTACCGGTACCGCTCGGCCAGCACGAGGACCCACCCGAGCAGCAGGCCGGTGAGGCCGCCGAGTCCGACGCCGCCGATGGCGATCACGCCGGCCTGGGCGGCCGCGACCCGTCGGCGCACGGTCGGGCTGGCACCGACGGCGCTGAGCGTGGCCAGGTCGGGTCGCGACTCTGCTGCGGCGAGTGCGACCGACAGGCCGGTCGCGCCGAGGCCGACGACGACTGCTGCGGCAAGCAGGACCCATAGCACGAGTGGTTGCTGGTCGGTGAATCCGCGTTCGACGTTGAGGTACGCGGCGGGCGCCGCGGTCGACAGGGTCCGTGCGGTGAGGTCCTGCTCGCGCTGGGTGGGGATTCGTGAGGTCGGCGCCACGAGCCCGGCGAGCTGGGCTTGTCGTCCCATCTCAGGGAGCACCTGGGGTGGCAGGACGACGCTGTACTGCGCGGAAGCTGGTAGATCCACGGCGACGGCCGGAAGGATGAACGTCTTTCCGGTCACCGCTTCGCCGGTCACCGGGTCCTGGGAACTTGGGGTCAGGTGGACTGTCCCGTCGGGCCACAGGTCGTACCGTGAGGAGACCACCACGTTTCCGGCGCGTAGGGCCTCGGTGGCGGTGGCTGACGCGGGCAATTCGAGCGACTCCAGCACCGTCCCGTCGTCGACGAGCACGGGGTTGAAGTTCTCGGGCTGGACCCACAGAACCTGACCGCCACGACCGGTCTGGCATCGGGGGTCGTTTCCTGCCGCGCGACGCTCCGCCGCACTGAGATTGGCACCTAGGGAGTCCGGGCACCAGTTTTCGGGGGGAAGGTCAGCAAGCAGGGAACCCGGCTCGGAGGGGTCGGAGGGCGCGGCGACGTAGACGGGGTGGACGGCGGTGACCGGCATCCCCGCACGCACAGCCTGCTCGGCGGCGTCGTACTGCCTGGCAATGGCGTCGATCGATGCACCGTTCCAGGTGAAGCCCAGTGCCACTACGCCGACGGCGGAGAACGGGGTGTACTGCGCTTCGCGCTGGGACTCTCCGGACTGGGTGTAGACCGCGCCTGCCACGACGCCGGCAATGGCGGCGATCACTGCAGCGATCGCCGGGGCGGTGCGCCCGCGCTGCCGCGCGGCGTCTCGCATCGCGATCCGTCCCGCGACCCCGGCGTGCGGGGCGAGCAGGCCCACCAGGGTCACGAGCCCGCCTGAGGCGGCGATCAGGCCGATCTCGAGGGCGAGGACCCCGCCGACCAGCAGGACGCGGTCGGAGCGGATCGCACCCAGGAGCGCGGCGGCCGCACCGAGGGCGAAGAGCACCAGGCCGATGATCGGGACGCCGTGGCGAGTGCGGGTCTGGGGGCGACGACCAGCCAGGGCCGCGACGACGTCGACCCGGGCGGCCCGGCGGGCCGGGATCCACGCGGCCGCGGCGGCGATCGCCGTGCCCAGGACGATGAGCAGCGGTAAGGCCCATGGGATGCGCAAGTCCGGGAACGCGACGCTTCCGCGAAGCAGGACGACGGCGCGGATCGCGGCGGCCAGAGCGATGCCGGCCACGATTGCAGCGAGGGACGCGGTGGCGCCGATCCCTGCGGCGCCGAGCAGGACGACGTGGCGCAGGGTCCGCCGCTCACCACCGCTGGCGGCGATCAAGGCGAGCTGGCGTTCGCTGCGGCGGGTTCCAACCGCGAAGGCGGGGCCGATCAGGAGCACGACCTCGAGCAGGGCCATGGCAGCCACAGCCGCGATCAGGGCGAGCGTTCCACCGCCGACGGGCGAGGTGCTGCTCAGGGCTTCGGCCGGCGGATCGAGGATCACAGCCCTACTGACCACCACCGAGCCGATCTCGTTGATCGCGGACACCTCGGCCCAGGTGACCGCGGCGGGACCGGTGACGTACCACTGGATCCAGGTCGGGCCCGTCGCGGCCGTCTGCGGGAGCGAGAGCAGGGAACCGGGCGTGGCAACCAGGGCCGGGCCGGTCCCGGTATTGGCCAGTACCCCGGTGACGGTCATCGTGATCGGGTCGCCCAGCACCGGGGTGACCTCGACGGTGTCGCCCAGGCCGAGCGACAGGCGCGTCGCCCACGATCTACTCAAGGCGACCTGGCCGCTTCCGGCAGGCAGGACGCCGTCGACCACCGGGGCCAGCGAGGCGATGGCGGACACGTCGGTCGGCAGCTCCGCGATCTCCAGGGCGGCGGTCGGCGCGACGTCAGCGGTGGCCACGGTCGCGTTGCCGTGAACGGTCCGGATCAGCGCG
Organism: Pengzhenrongella phosphoraccumulans; assembly: GCF_045689905.1. Lineage (NCBI taxonomy): Bacteria > Bacillati > Actinomycetota > Actinomycetes > Micrococcales > Pengzhenrongella > Pengzhenrongella phosphoraccumulans. Next base: position 3,574,652 of record NZ_CP144210.1, read on the forward strand.
CCGCCCGCCGGTATCGCGGCCGCGAGGTCGTCCTGGTAGTCGGCCAGGGTGGGTGGTTCGGGGGTGCCGGTCGCGCTCGAACTCCAGAAGCCACCCCGGGCATCCTGGGTCAGTCCGGGGGCCACGAACGAGTCGATGCGGGCCCGGGTCTGATCGCCGAGGCGCATCTGGGCGTAGCGGGCGGACGTCGGCTGGCCAGACAGGAGCAGGACCGCCCCCGTCGAAGCTGCGAGCACCGGCAACCCGATCATCGCCGCGACCAGCGCGGTGCGCCCCTTCGACCGCAGCGCGTCGCGACGCGCGATCCGCCCGGCCGCGCGCATCCCAGCCCCCCAGGTGCGCATCAGCGTCCGTCCGGTCCGGGCGCGGCTGCGGCCAGGAGCGACTCGGGTCCGGACGCCTCGCCGGTGCTGTCCACCACGACGCCGTCGCGCAGGAAGATCGTCCGGTCCGCCCAGGCCGCGAACCGGGCCTCGTGCGTGACGAGCAACCCGGCCGCCCCCGCGTCGACCCGCGCGCGCAGCACCCGCATGACATCCTCACCGGTCAGCGAATCCAGCGCCCCGGTCGGCTCGTCGGCAAGCACCAGTCGGCGCGGCCCGATCAGCGCCCGGGCGATCGCAACGCGCTGCTGCTCACCGCCAGACAGCTCGTCGGGGAACCGGTCGGCGAGCGCGGCGACGCCGACCTCGGTCAGGGCGGCGAGTGCCTCGCGGCGGGCCACCCGCGTCGAGACACCATCGAGCTCGCGCGGCAGGGACACGTTCTCGCCGGCGGTCAGCGCGGGGATGAGGTTGAAGTCCTGAAAGACGTACCCGACGCTGCGCCGGCGCAACCGCGCCCGACCCCGCTGGTCCAGGCCCGACAGCTCAACTCCGGCCAGGGTGACCGTCCCCGACGTGGGGGTGTCCAGGCCGCCGGCAATGTTGAGCAGAGTCGACTTGCCCGAACCGGACGCCCCCATCACTGCGACGAGCTCGCCCAGGCGCACGTCAAGATCGACCGCACGCAGGGCATGCACCGCAAGGTCTCCCTTGCCATGCACTCGGCCGACTCCACGGATCGACAGCAGCACCGGCCCGACCGCGCCGGTCATCGTCGAGCCTTGCGCGCCGAACCAGCTGGAGCGGTCTCGACGGGCTCGCGGGTGACCCCTGGAGTGTGCTCCGAGGCCGCCCGGGCGACGCGGGCCTCTACATGGTCGAGCCACCGGATCTCCGCCTCCGCGGTGAAGATCAAGTTGTCCAGCACCAGCGACCACGCGAGGTCCGGTGCGCTGCCCCCGAGCTCTCCCGACCGCGGTCCATTCCCAGTGGCCTTGAGCCGGGTGTAGTCGCGCAGGGCGCGCATCGTTTCGGTCCGCTGCCCCTGGACGACCTGGCGGACGTCGACCCCGTGCGCAGTCACGGCCAGAGCCAACTTGATCACCAGCTCGTCGCGGGCCGGCGCCCCCCGGGTCACCGGCGTGGACCACCACGCGCTGGCCGCGACGCGACCCTCGTTCGTCAGCCGGAACTGGTCCACCTCGGAGGCGACCGAGTCCGGGACCGGCTCGACCAGGCCGTCGCGCACCAGGCGCTGCACCGTCGTGTAGACCTGCCCGATGTTCAACGGCCAGGTCCCGCCGGTGCGCTGCTCGAACTGCTGCCGCAACTGATACCCGTGCATCGGCTGCTCCGACAGCAGCGCAAGCATCCCCTGACGAACCGACACGTCAACCCCCGACCGAGTACTTACTGAGTAACTGTTGAGCCACAGGGTTACTCAGTAAGCAGATGCTGTCAAGGACATCCGACCATCAATCCGGCTGTGTCGGCGCCGCAGATGCCCACGATCCCGCCCCGACCCCAGGCGGCAGGTAGCGACAGTCATGCGGCGTCGCAACGAACTCCGATGACGCCGGTCGGGGTCGCCGACCCCGTGGGCTTTGAGCTCACTCAACTGTGATGCTCAGTGCGCGCGTAGGTCGCGGGCAACGCTGCCGCGAGTTCCGGGCGGGTCCTGGCACGCCCAGGTCCGGGATCGGCGGTCCGTGCCACGCATCGAGCTCCAGTCACCCTGGGGCAGCACGGGCTGGCCCGAGACGGAGGGTGGCAGGTCCGCCGGTCCGAGGCCTTGCGACCGCCAGAACCTTGCTTCAGCCGGCACGACGTCGACGGACTCCCAAGCAAGGGCCTGGCGCGCGGTGAATCCGTGCGCAAGCCAGTCCAGCGCGATGTCGGAGCTGAGATCCGCGCGAGCGAAGGCCACCCACTCAGACGGCGTCACCTGCGGGTCCGCACGCAGAATCCACGGCAGCTCGTCGACATCGACGCCACTGTCGGTCCAGCCCTCGAGGTCACTCGGGAGCAACGCCAGGTTCTGCTTCAGCAAGGCGTGGACCTGCGCCGCGGGTAGACCGGTGTGATGCCAGGCCGCTGCTGCGGGCCATGGCATGTCAGGCCCGTGCCAAAGCAGGAGCGCGTCCAGCAGGGACCACCCCGCACGCAGCAGTGGCTCGACCTCGTGCGGGTCGGCCACCTCGTTCGCCGCGCTCACCGCACGCAGGTCCGCGATCGAGAAGAGATGCTCGACGAGCAACTGGATCCACTCCCTCGCGTCGTCCGCGCCGAATGCGCTGACGATCTCGCGGCCCCACGGCGACGGCAGGCCCGCCGTGGTCAGCGCCGTCTCGACCTCCTCGACGTCCTGCGGGGTGGCGCCAGCCAGGACCGGACCGAGGTGCTCGCCGACGTCGGCACCGCCATCGGCCCACGCCAGGGCAGCATGACCTACCGGCTCGCTCACCACCACGGCCCGCACGCGACTGAGCCCCTGCGTTGAGGTGTCCTGCAGCAGCGCGACCGCCGCTTGCGCCACCGGGTCGCTCCCGCGCCCCGGCCTGATCGCCCGTGGTCCCCAGGCCAGCGACTTGATCACCGCGAGCAGCGCGACCGTGGGCAGCTCGCGTGGCCAGGGAGAGCGCACCAGCCAGATCCGACCGCGCGGCGGCGCCGGCAACTCGAGCTCGGCCACGAAGGCGTCACGTTCGGACTCGAGGTCGTCGATCTCCTCACTTGTCGCTGGACGGGTCGAGTCCACCACCGTGCCTCGAGCCGAGCGAACAGACATGCGGACGATCCGCGGACGTCGATCGGGCACCCAGCACCTCAGCTGCGCCGGCCACACGGCCGGCAGCGCCCACAGCCCCGGCGCGTCGTCGAGACCGACCCACCCCTGCGCCTCCAGCACAGCTACCTCGGGAAGCTCGGACGGGGCGGGGAACGCGTCGCTGTCCCGCCCGGGCCGCGGACCGGTCAACGATGCCAGCTCGACCAACCGAGGCGGGAGGTCGCGTTCGGCTGCGGCATCCACAGCAGGCGGTACGTCCACACCCCAAGGGTCATGAGCCCAGCGGGGTCCGGCCCCATCATCGCCAGCCCTCGTTGATGGCACCAGACGATCCTGGCACGCCAAGGCCCTGAACATCACAGAAGCGGTCAGCAGCATCCTCCAAAGACCTCAAGCCCAACCGGGCTCCGCCAACCGCGCATAACGACAGTTAACGCGCGGGTCGGGCAGACCCAGCACTTCGCACCAAGTAGGCGGTGAGGCGCCTGGGCGCCGTTGACGTTGACGTTGACGTTGACGAATGCTGGCGCGGGGGCGCCATAAACTGCGGGAGGTCCTGGCTCGAATTTCCGTGTCCGGTTTGTGGGTATTGCGTTTTTTCGTCGGGGGAACTGAAAACCCGTTCACTTTGGCACTCAACCTTTGGGCCTGCTCGATCGTGTACTGGTCATGAGCGTGTTGATGGTCGGGGGGCTACCTCCGCAAGATGAACCGAGGGCGGGGGGCGGCGTGGAGGTCATCGCGGTCTCCCCGGTCCCGGGCGACCGGGACGTTGAGTTCACCGCTTTCATGGAGCAGTGCGCACCGGGGCTGGCTCGCACGGCGTGGTTGCTGTGCGGGGATGAGCACCGGGCCGAGGAACTCGTGCAGCAGGCACTCACGCGGACGTACCTGTCGTGGTCGGTGGCACGTCAGCGCGATCCGTTGGCCTACACGCGCCGGACGTTGGCGAACCTGCGGATCGACACGTGGCGTAAACGTCGACGGGAAGTTCTGATGGACCCCCGCGACGTCCCTGAGCATGCGGGCGCCAGCCCCGCGCAGGTGCACGCTGACCGCGACCAGCTCGTGCGGGCATTGGCGACGCTGAGCACCCGCCAGCGGCGCATCGTCGTGCTGCGCCACCTCGACGGGCTCTCCGAGCGTGAGGTCGCCGAGGACCTAGGCGTGTCCATTGGCACGGTGAAGTCGACCGCGTCGCGCGGGATCGCGCACCTACGCGCCGAGCTGCAACTGACGGACGACCACGACAACTGGAACGCGACCCCGACATCCGGCCCGAGGAGCAAGTCATGACGCACGACGACGACTTCTCGCGCGACCTGCTTGCCCGGGCCGACGCGGTGGCTCCCACCATCACCGTCGACACCACCCGGGTGATCTCCAACGCGCGCAGGCGCCGCGCGATGGCCCGCACCGCCGGCGCACTGGCCCTGACGGTGGTGCTGGGCGGGAGCGGTTGGGCGCTCAACGAACAGATTTGGCAATCCGCCTCTGTCGCGCCAGCGGGCCACAGCCAGTTGCGCGTGGCGGGTGAGGATGATCCGACGCCCCAGGTGGCCAGCGACACCCTCGGCCTGAGCCTGACCATCACGCCGACCTCGAGCACCGGGGCGGGCGTGCCTGTCGGTGCGCTCCCCGGCGCCGTCGCGCTCACCGAGCAACGACTGAGCAGTGCCGGCATCACCGACGCACGGGTGAGCGACAACGGTGACGGCACCATCGGGGTGGAGCTGGTCACGAAGCTCGACCAGCGGGTCGTCGACCTCGTCGGACGCCCGGTCGAGCTCGCGATCCGCCCCGTGTTGGCCGCAGGCGCCCCGGGCCCGGGCGACGGCGGCGGGGACACGCCCGCGGCGAAGGGCGCACCCGACTCACCCAGCGACCTCGCCTACTACGCCACCGCCGACGTTCTAGCCGCCTACGCGCAGCTCGACTGCACACTTGCGACGAGCCGGACCGTCAAGCACGCAGCGACCGACTCTGCCTTGGTCGCGTGTGACGCCACCGGAACGGAGAAGTACATCCTCGGACCTGTCGAGGTCCCCGGCACCACCATGGGCGTCCCACTGCCGCAGGACCCGCAAGCTCAATCAGTTCGCCTGCAGTTCGCGACGGCCGGTACTGCGGCGTTCGGCGAGATGACCGCCCGAATCCAAGGGCTCACGTCACCGCAGAACCGCGTCGCGATGGTTCTTGATGGTGTTGTCATCACCGCCCCAACGTTGGCACCGGGCACCATCCTCACCAACGGCGAGTTCCAGATCTCCGGCGACGCGAGCGGGAGCGACGCGACCAACCTCACCGGCGAACTGGCCCTGGGCGCACTGGCAGCGACATTCCAGATCGCCAATGCGGGTGCCACCGGCTGACGGGAGTCGAACCGACGAAACTCAGCCCGGCACTTGTGACGCTGGCCCGACGGACCAGCGCGGTCGGGAAACTGAAGGATGTTCCACGGGAAAGGGTGCGATGCGAATTCGTCGGTGGTGGCTCGGCTACACGGTGGCAGTCGTGTTTGGGCTGCTGACGTGGTCCTCGTGGAACCGGAGCCCGCTCGGGGCTTGGATCGTCTACGGCTTCTGGGGGGTGGTGTTCATCTCGATCGTGGTGCGGGCGATGCGCCCGAGGGCACAAGGACACCGGTTGCAGTCGGGTGCAGGCCCGGCGGTACAGGGAATGGACGAAGTCCAGAACATGTACCTGGGGCGCCCCGACGTCGGCCCGACGGTCTACGGCTCAACAGGCCCGCCCACGACGGAACTCACGCTCGATCGCACCGAACCAGATCCGGGCGACCTTCGTAGCTCGCCCCGCGAGGGCTAGCCCGAGATCGAGGCAACCCGCCGGCAACGAAACTCAAAGCTGATGACGCTAAGCGACAGCTTGGTGCCGGTCGGCGCTGATCGCCCTTGGCTGCCTGACCGGCCCCGCCCTACGGGTCAGGATGAGTTGAGGCCGGTGGTTCATAGCAAGTCCGCCAGCGTGGGGCGTGAACCAGGAGTCCATCAGCATGAGTTCGTCTTTGATCGCGGTACGCGACGATGGTCGTATGAGCAGCCCCGGACCTCGCTCGGGGGGCCCGACCTCGAGGAGGTCGTTCACCGCCGCGCAGAAGCTTGACCACCTGGCCGCGTACGAGGCGGCCGCCGCCAACGGCCAGGGCGGGGCGTATCTGCGCCAGCACGGGTTGTACTCGTCGCTGATCAGCGAGTGGCGCCGCTTCCGTGATGCGGGGGTCCTGGCGGGCAAGGCGCCCGGGGAGAAGATCGGGCTGCTGTCGGCCGAGCAGGCCGAGATCGCTCGGTTGCGCCGCCAGCTCGACAAGACCGAGCGGAGGTTGGTGACCACCGAGGCTGCTCTGGTCATCATGGGAAAAACGCACGAGCTCTTGGAAGTGCTTACCAAGAGCTCGCAGGACGACGCCGAGCACACCAAGCCCTGATGGCCACATACCGTGAACTGACCGGCGTCGGGGTCCCGACCCGGGCCGCGGCCGTGCTGGTCGGGGTGCCGCGCGCGACCGCGACCCGCAAGCCCCGCACGCCGACGGTGACCGAGGTGAGGGTGCCGGCGAACAAGCTGACCGACGCCGAGCGGGCCGAGGTCCTGGCGGTGGTGAACTGTCCCCGGTTCGTGGACCTGCCTCCGATCCAGATCTACGCGCACCTGCTCGACGAGCACGTGTACTTGGCGTCGATCTCGACGATCTACCGCATCCTGACCGCGAACGCGCAGGTCAAAGAGCGCCGACGCCTGGCTCGGCACCCAGCCCGGGCCATCCCTGAGCTCGTGGCGACGGGTCCGGGGCAGGTGTACTCGTGGGATATCACCAAGCTGGCGGGTCCGGTCAAGGGCAAGTACTTCGACGCCTACGTGATGATCGACATCTACTCCCGCTACATCGTCGGGGCGCACGTGCATGCCCACGAGTCCGCCGTCCTGGCCGCGGAGATGATGCGGGAGATCTTCGGGGTCCACGGCATCCCGAACGTGGTGCACGCCGACCGGGGCACGTCGATGACGTCCAAGACCGTCGCGGCGTTGCTCTCCGACCTGGAGGTCACCAAGTCACACTCCCGACCGCGGGTGAGCAACGACAACCCGTACTCGGAGTCGTGGTTCAAGACGTTGAAGTTCGCCCCGGTGTTCCCCGAGCGCTTCGCCTCCCTGGGCGACGCGAGAGCGTTCATGGCCGACTTCGTCGACGGCTACAACCATCACCACCATCACACCGGCATCGGGCTGAACACCCCCGCAGACGTCCACTACGGCCTCGCCACGGCCAAGGCCGCCGAACGGGCCGTCGTCCTGGCTGATGCACGCGGCCGGCACCCCGAGCGGTTCGCCACGACCCAGGACCCCAAGATCCTGTCCATCCCGACCACGGCGTGGATCAACCAGCCCGCCGACAACACCGGCATCGAGCTAGCCGCCTAAACACTCACCGGCCTCATTCACCTTGACAAATTCCGCCGTCCGGGGACGCCTATCGGTAACGGGGTGGCTGCTCGGAGGGGTCGGCGTACACGACATCGAGGCGGTCGTCGGCCATCAAGCTGGTGATCGCGAGAGCGTCGGCTCCGATGCCAGCCCAATGTGGGTCGACGTCCTTGGTGACGCACCACGCATGGTCGGCCGGCCACACGAATGCTGGACCTGGCATGTGCGACCGGGGCTGACCTGGCCACTGCACGGCCGCGCCCCAGTTGCCGAAGTCGGACAGCGGCCCGCGAAAGAGAAGGAACGCCCGATTGGGTAGGACGACTTTCGGTCCGTCCAAGACGGACCGGGGAAAGGCGGGCGCCCGGCTCGGTCGGGCAGGGCCGTCGCTGCCGTAGAGGTCTGAGTACCACCCATCCCAGAGGAGGAAGTAACAGTCGTCGGGCGTGCTGGTCCAGCCCGCCAACCCGTCAACAGCCATGCACAGCACGTGTGCTTCCGGCGACCGTTCGACGTCGTGGTCGACGTCGTTCTCGCTTTGTCCTTCGTGCTCCGGGTCGGGTATGAACCGCAGTCGCGCGTACGCCGAGAACCCCGAGGGCCCGAAGCTGACGAGCTTGTCCCAGGGCTGGTCGTTGTCGGCGATCCAGCCCGCCGCGGACAGATCCGTGCACGGTACGAGTGCCACAATGCAATCCTGCCCCTAGACCTGGGCGGGTCGGCTCTTCTTGGTGTCGTCGACCAGGATCTTGATCGCCTCGGGAGCTACGGAGAAGCGGACCTCACCGGTCGAGACATCCACGGACGCCCGAACCGGCACCCGGTGTCGGCCATTGACGCGCTTGCCAGCTGAGATCTCGACGGGAAACATTCCATTAGCAAATACATCAAGGTCACGGATTTGCAGGTTTTCCATTCGGCGACTCTCCCACACGTCTACCCGCGGCGTGGTCTTTCTGTTACGAAGACAACGACCCGACCAGTACATGACGACAGCTGCGTGGTGGCGTTGCGAACGCCCAACCCGCAGCGATCCGGCTAGCGCTCAGTAGTCTCGTCGCCTGCATCCAGTTGCGCGACTAGCGCTCGCAGGACGGTGAGCTCGGCGAGTAGCGCCTGACGACCGCGTGGCGTGATCGATGCCCAGGTCCGGTTCCGTCGGCCGTCGTAGCCCTTGCGGAGGTTGACGTAGTCGGCGTCGACGAGCACCTCGAGGTGGCGCCCGAGATTGCCGTCGGTGAGGCCTAGCGTGCGGCGCAGGTAGGTGAAGTCGGCATCCTCCGCCTCGGCGAGGATGCTCAAGACACCGAGCCGGGCCCGTTGGTGGACGACCTCGTCGAGCGCGGCCGCTGGGTGGATCGCGCCGACGTTCGCTTCACTCATCGCCAGCGACGGGGCTTGGTGGTGTCAGTGCCCGTTCCGCGATGAAGGCACGGACGCCGAGCCCGATCAGGATGACGGCCGCGGCAACGAGGACAACGACGCTGGGTTGCGGGCCGAGGAATCGAAGGTGGTTGTCGAGCACAAAGTAGGTGACCAGTGGCGAGGTGGCCGCGAGAAGGATGCCCGGGATCCACAGCATGCGATCCTGACCGCGCCACCCGAGAATCGCCAAGCCGACGCCGAGGAAGAACAGCGCACCGAGAAAGAACCCCGCGATCGGGACCATCATCGCCATGAGTGCACTGATCACCAAGACCACACCGTAGCCATCCGTGCCCGTCCCGAGCCCCGTCACCAAACGGCGCACGACCATGACCAGATAGAGCACTAAGAACACCGCTAGCGGCACGAAGATCTCAACGACGAACGCCACGCTGACAGCAGCCCGGAGCCAGGCCAGGACGAGCAACCCACACGCGACGAAAACCAGCGGCAACGACCGGGCGTGCCGACCGGCCCTGGTGCGCTCGCGTGTGTGCTCGGCGAGCTCCAGGACGGTGCCATCGGTGGACATGGTCGTAACTCTGCTCTGCAGAGTGACCCACGTCAAGGGTCTACTCAGCCTCGCGCCGGTTCCTGGAGCACCTTCGCGACAGTCAAGCGTCGAAACCTAGGCCGTACCCAGGTCGGCCGCGGAGTCGATGTCGGCTTCCGCTGGCTAGGGTCAGGTCATCGGACGCGACATCTGGCGCCGCCCTGCTGGTGGCGCCAGCCACCGTCGGTCACCGAAGAATCGGGGTCGAAGGCCAGATGATGATGTGGGCGTTCTTGTCAGGGATGCTGATTCCGCTCGCGATGATGGCGTGCAGCCCGGTCTTCAAGCACGTAGCGCGGGGCGAGCCGAATCCCTGGTCTGGGTACCGGACCGCTCGGGCGATAGCGAGCACGCGGAATTGGCGCGAGGCAAACCTCCTGGCTGGGCGCTACTGGTTGCGGTATGGCGCCCGACTCGGGGTCGTGTGCGTCCTGACGTACGCGGGGCTCTACTTCTCTGGCAATCGAGACATCAGCACCTGGCAGAACGTCGCGTTCCTCCTCGCAGTGGTGGGCCTTGGCGTCATGGCCGGCACCTGCCTACCTATCGAGCGACGGCTCGCGGCAATGGACCGAGACGCGACGATCGGCAGTTCGGCTCTCGCCCGGCGTGCCGAATGAGCGGGGACACGCCTCGGGCCGAGCACTGGAGGATGGACCGCCGTGCAGTCACAGCGAACGAGTTCTTCGAGGTCACTCATGCAGAGGTCATCCCGTTCGTGAGCGACGAAGCGACTTGGCACGACTTCGACTACCTCGATGTCGCCGACCTGGCAGCGATTCTGGAGTCGCACTATGGGGTACTGATCGACGAGACCACGCTCGGCCTGCCGTTCTGGAAGCTGCTCGACTTCCTGGCCGCCAACCGAACCCAAGCGCAGGGATAGCGTCCTCACGAGCGAGCAAGCCAAGGAAGCAAGGCAGAGGCGCTCGCTCATCGGCATGTGTCGACGCCGAGACCTTGCGATAGACCCACCGTCTTGGTGATGAGTAAGACCAGAAGATGCCAGAGATCAAGAAGTTGCTCCTCGGTGACCACGACAACGTGAGCCTGGAGCTCGAGAAGGTATTCGGCAACGGAGCCACCGGACGGGTCGCGCTTGACACGGCTATGACCTGGGGTCGGGAAGTGCTCGATTCGAAGGGTGTCTCGGCGCAGGACGGGCTGCTGACCATCAAGACTCTTCGTCACGGCGAACCCCAGTTGAGCCTGCGCCCGGCGACGCATCTCGCAAGACTGCTCGCACAGTGATCCCCCTGTGGAGGAGCGGGGCAGCGCCGCGGGGATGCGAACCAAGTGTCCCTGTACGGTGACTGCGTGGACGCGCCCAGAGCTTCGCCCGTAGATGCGCACGCCTACCTCGGTCCTGAGGAGTCTGATTCTTCGCGTTCGTTCTGGCAGCGCATGCGTCCCTGGCTTGAGCGGATCCTCGCTGTCGCGCTCGGCAGCGTCGCGGCGGAGTTGAACCTGACGTCATGGATGATCGGCGCCGGCGCTCTCGGCCTTGTAGCGATGGCCGTCGTAAGCCAGTACAAGCGGCATGTTCGGCGGCCGCTGCAGGTAGCAAACGGGGGGATCGATGGCTAGCACATCCTTGAAGGCCAAGTTCGTTCCGTGGCACCGCACGCTGGCCCAGGTCGTCGGGCTGGGGAGTGGAGTGGCGCTGTGGCTCGTGGGCACGGCCGGTGCCCCGCCGATTGGATGGCAGGCCACGGTCGCCTGGGTTCCGTTCGTAGCGCTGACGGTCGCCAACCTCCGCTGGCACAGAGAAGCGAATATGGCTACGGGTCGGCCGGTCGATCAGAACACGTAGTCAGCCGATGCTTCGCCTCCCGGTTTGGAGGGCGGGGCACCGACCCACGCTGACCATCGAGTCGCCGTGCACCCCGACAGCAATCTGCCCAACCGGTGGCGGACAGAAGGCCGTGGACGCCTCGCCCGGGCAAAGGACCCGGGCCCGCGCGTTTCCGAGATGACGTGTGCGCAATCTGACGCAGGTTCGCCGAACAGCGACTGTTTACACGGTGACCTTCATGCCGGCGCGGCCGCGATCGTCGCTAAGCGACAGCAAAGTGGTGTTGCCCGCTTCGCGGCGGCCACCTTCAACGAGGGATGAGCGCGCGTGCGATCAAGGGGAGCACCGCGGCATGATGGATTCATGCGCATTGAGGGTGAGCCCGGTCAGTCCCTCCCTGCCGCCTACCTGTGGCTGACGAAGGAGGAGGCCAGCGAGTTGCGCGACGCTCTTGTTGACCTTCTTGCCGAGGGGGGCCCCGATTGGCATGCCCATGTCTCGTCCGGCGACTTCTCAACCGAAATCACCATCGCATGTGAGGAGTAGCCGAGTCAGGCGCGCGCCGCGGGGCAACTGCGAACTGGCGATCACGCTTGGATGATCGCGCTCTGCGGTCAGCCTCGCGCATTCGTCTCAGGTCGATCCACGCCAGCGGTGGCCAACCACCCGCCGCATATCGCCACGTAGGTGCCGACGCGCTCGTCACTGAACGACAGCTTTGCGCTGGGCGTTCGGGGGCGGTGATGGTTCCGCTTGGGCCCGCGGCAGTATCTGGGCGGCGGCCGTTGCCAATTGCTTCGAGTCCACCGAATTCGGAGTACGGTGGCGGATCAAGGACTTGAAGAACTTGGTGCACGGGATCGCAACATCCGGGCAATTATCGCAAAGGAGCGAAGATCGTGGCGAATACCGCAATACCGCCCCTTGGTTCGAACAATCAGGACCCCACGCGTTTTCAAGTCCTCCCGGAGCACGTGAAACTTGAAGACACCATCGCAACACAAGTCACGGACCCACCGCCCGACCCGACAATGGGGCGCGACGCCGATCTCGCCTGGCTGCTCCGAACCGCGGGCTAGTTTTCTGCCTCCGCGTCGTTGGTCGCCGCCTCGATTGCGGGCACCCCGGGCGATGACCTCACCTATGGTCGTCCGCCCAGATTTGCCCTAGCTCTGAGCGATCTGTGCGCTGTGATTATAGCGCAATGGGAGGATAGAATGAAGCAAGAGGCACGCGATCTAATAGCCGGCCTACTCTTCAGCGGAATGCTGGTACTGATCGCTGCAGCAGTCACTCGGTTGACTGATGGATCCCTTTTTTCGGCGCTCGTTGTAGTCTTCATTGCCGGGTTTTCATTGAAGGCTCTCGTGCGGCTTTGGCGCAATAGTCGAACTCGCCGAAACAAAGAACTGTTAGCCAGAGGTGCAGAAACTACTGAGCGACCGACCTCATAGTTCCATCCGAAATCGGCGTCGTGCTCGGAGTTGGCGTGCGGCCAGCCTAGGACTCGTATCCGCAGGACGGAAGGCTCCGTCATCGAACGGATCCAGCGGCCTCATGCCGGGGAGGTCCGGTGCGTACTGATCGCTGACGCATAGGTCCGGTGCGTACTGATCGCTGACGCATAGGTCCGGTGCGTACTGATCGCTGACGCATAACCGTGCCGCCGTCGACTAGGTGAAGATGTCGACGACGCTCAGGCGTTTGGTGTCCCGGCACGAACATCACTAACTGCCACTCAGCTCGCTGGCGACCCGGCGCTTCGCGACAGTTATCTGGTGGCCGTGCTCGTCGTGACTGAGCCGAGAATTTCGATGTCTGGGTACGTGCTGCTGGCGGATTTGGTCGGGTTTCAGCTGGTCCCTCTTGAGAGGGAGGGTGAGTCGTCCCGACGATGGTGGTTCGGCCACCGTGTCGCCACCAGGATTGCGGGTATGGACGTCGTCGAGCCGGTCACCGTTGCCCCTGCCCTCACTTCGATGAGAACGAGGCTGAGCGTGTTTTGGCGCGCTGTGGACTACGTGCGGGCGGCCGGGTGGGTGCTTTCCCTCGGCTTTGCCGCGATGGTCGCCATGTTGCTCCTGATCACGCCGCTCGAACTGCCAGAGTCGGCGTTCGGTGTCTGGCCTCTCGTGGCGCGCGAGGTTGGTTCGCGTCTTGATGGCGCGTTCGTGCCCGTAGCCCTGGTCGCGAACGTGAGTGTCATCGTTGGGATCGTGCTCGCGCGGCGCTCGGCGGCATTGGGCATCGTTCTCACCACGTGGCCGTTCGCCCTGATTGCGGTCTATGGGACGTTCTTGTGGGCGTGGTGGTTGGGTCTGGCGGCGGTGGCCGTGTGCGTGGCGCTGACCCGCCCGTGGTGGGCTCTGGTTCCCTACGCGTTCGCGGTGGCGGTGAGCGTGGTCTTCAACGGAGCAAACCTCATCGCCCTGTTCCCGTCTGGTGAAGGGTCCCTCGGAGGCCCGGGAGGGTGGGGATACGTGGTGGGCTATTCCGCGTACTCCGGGGGCGCGGTCGCGGTGAGTGCGGCAATTGGGATCGCGTTCCGAGCGCGGACCCGCGCCGAGTACGCCCGCCGCACCGAGCGTCGAGCGCTGGTCGTGGAGTCCACGGCGGCGGAGCGAGCGCGCCTGGCCCGCGATCTGCATGATGTCGTCGCTCACCATGTCTCCCTCGTCGCGGTCCGCGCAGAGAGCGCGCCGTACCTGCACCCGGGCATGGGCGCCGAAGCCCGTGAGGTGCTGCGGGAAATTGCGGTCGACGCGCGGAGCGCCTTGGGTGAGCTCCGTCAGGTCCTGACGATCCTGCAACGCGCCGAGGGAGCCGAGCTCGGACCTCAGCCCGGAGCTGACGACGTCGGAGCTCTCGTTGGCGAGGCCCAGGCGGCAGGCCAGCAGGTCACCGTCGTCGGGACGTGGTCCCGTGTGCCGGCCGCGCAGGGGTACGTGCTCTACCGGGCGGCCCAGGAAGGTTTGACGAATGCACGCCGTCACGCGCCCGGAGCGTTCGCGACCCTCACCCTTGAACAGGGCGAGAGTCTCGTCGGCTTCCGGTTGACGAATCTGGTGCCGATGCCCAGCAGAGACAGCGACTCTGGCCGGGGTCTTCTCGGCATGCAAGAGCGAGTCGCCTCCCTCGGCGGCACACTCACCGCCGGGATCGAAGACGGTACGTTCATCCTCGTGGTCACCCTGCCCGTTGCGACGCGATGACGACCACCGTCGTCATCGCCGACGACCAGCCGGTCGTCCTTCGAGGGTTCGGTGCGATCCTCGCGGCCGCCCCGGACCTCGAAGTGGTCGGGACAGCACCCGATGGTGGAGCACTCGTCGAGCTCGTCGCTATCCACAATCCAGACGTTGCCGTGGTCGATATCCGGATGCCGGTCCTCGATGGAATCAGTGCCACGGCGCGCATCTGCGCCGCGTATCCCTTGACGCGCGTGCTGATCCTGACGACGTTCGACCTCGACGAGTACGTCTACCAGGCGCTACGAGCCGGAGCCAGTGGGTTCCTCCTCAAGGACACCCCCGCTGAGCGACTCGTCGAGGGCGTGCGACTGGTCGCGTCCGGATCGATGCTCCTAGGCCCGACCGTGACCCGCCGCCTCATCAGTGACTTCGCCGAACACACGCCAAACCGTGGAGTCCCCGGTCTGGGCGACCTGACCCCGCGCGAACGCGAAGTACTCATGACGGTGGCGCGCGGACTGTCGAACGCCGAGATCGCCACCGAGCTGTTCATCACCGAGCAAACCGTCAAAACCCACGTCTCCGAGGTGCTCCGCAAACTTAACCGCCGCGATCGCGTCCAACTCGTAATCGATGCCTACGAATCGGGACTCATGGGTGCGCCACCCCAACCGCGCCCCGCCCTCAAATGACCCTCGCCAATCCCAGCGGACCCAACCTAGCGACAGCTTTGCGCTGTCTGGCCGATCTAGCCGCAGTTTCACCGGATGTACTACTGCGGTCAGTCGGAACATGGCGGACGATGTGGCCCATCGCCGCAGGTCAGGGCGCTGGAGGGCCCGGAACTCAGCCACGGGATCCGCCCTCGACTCAGGGCTCCCGCGCCCGTGGAAGGGCTTCTGAACTGCGCGTTTACGAATGGCCTTCATCTGATGAAAGGTTCTTTCGTCTGATGAAAGCAACGAAGGAGGCTCTACGAAGTTAACCGGGCAACGGTGGGGTGGGTCGTGGACGTAGTGGGCCCGTGACCTCGGTGATCATGGCTGTATCGAGCAGGACATGGTCATAGAGCGAGGTCACGGGCTTGGTTCAGGGTACGCATGTGCAGGGGGTCCCTCCGGTCGTGGTTTCGGGGGTGTCGCGGTTGTTGGACCTGGAGGGGTTGGCGGTCCGGGAGATCACGGCGGACGGGTGCGGTGGTCGGGTCGTGCACGTGGTCACGGCGGACCTGGCGGCGTCGGCGTGCCCGTCGTGCGGGGAGTTCTCCACCGCACTCAAGGGCCATGTGACCACGAGGCCGCGGGACATCCCGTATGGGACCAGGCCGCTGCGCCTGGTGTGGCACAAGCAGCGGTGGCGGTGCGTGGACCAGCGGTGCGCGCGGGGCTCGTTCACCGAACAGGTCCCCGCCGCGCGGCCCGGGGCGCGCCTGACGCGGCGGTTGCGGGCCGAGCTCGCCGACGCGGTCGCAGTCCAGCACCGGTGCGTGGCCGAGGCCGCGGAGTTCTACAAGGTGGGGTGGTCCACGGTCCACGACGCGTTCGTCGCCCGCGTCGACCCGGTCCTGGCGAAGCCCCTGCCCCTCGTGCGGGTACTGGGCATCGACGAGACCCGACGTGGCAGACCGGTCTGGGCCCACGACCCCGACACCGGCCGGTGGGTGCTGGCCTGCGACCGGTGGCATACCGGGTTCGTGGACGCGGACGGCACCGGCGGGCTCCTCGCGCAGGTCGAGGGCCGCTCAGCAGCCTGCGTGTCGGGGTGGTTGCTCGCTCAGCCGGCGTCGTGGCGGGCCGCGATCACGCACGTGACCATCGACTTGTCCGCGTCGTTCGCCAAGGGTGCCCGCGACGGCCTGCCGGGCGCCATCCAGGTCGCCGACAGGTATCACCTGGTCCAGCTCGCCAACGACACCACGACCGCGGTCCGTCAACGCACCGTGCGGGAGGCCACCGGGCGTCGGGGCCGCAAGATCGACCCGGCCTGGCAGGTCCGGCGCCAGCTGCTCACCGCACACGAGCGGCTGCGTCCGGCGAAGTTCGCCACGATGTGGAACGCGCTGCTCGACACCGGCGAGGCGGGCGTGGAGATCCTGGGCGCCTACATCGTCAAGGAGGACCTTCGTGCGTTGCTCGCTCTGGCCGGGACCCATCCCGAGCGGGCCGTGATCTGTCGGCGGCTGACCACGTTCTACGAGCACGCCGCCGCGTCGAGCGCACCCGAGGTCCACCGACTCGCCGCGACCGTCGACCGGTGGTGGCCGGCCGTGCTGGCGGGCCTCGAGACGGGGTACTCGAATTCACGGTCGGAGGGCTACAACCGCCTGGCCAAACACGTGGGAAGAGACGCTTTCGGGTTCAGAAACCCGGTCAACCAACGCCGCCGCATACGCTGGGCATGCACCCGTCAGCACCGACGGGCGGCAGCCGTGAAAACCCCGCTGCCCGGCTAACTTCGAAGAGCCACGAAGGACGGCTCCTGACAGTCAGGAACAGCCGCAGCGGCTCCCAGTTCGTCGGCGTGCGACCAGGCCGGCGGACGTCACCAGGATCAACCAGGACGGCCCCTTCGGTCAGCTGGGCGCGGACGCCCGCGCGGCCGGGGAAAAGTGCACGAGCGGGCGAGTGCTCCACGCAACAGCGGCCCAGGTGACGGCCCAATTCCTCCCATGCCTGGCCTTCTTGGTGGAGGTGTTCGTTGCACGGTCCGCGAGGACCTCGGGCCGTGTGTTCGTGGCACGGCGGCCCAGGAGGGCAGGCGCCCGGAGTCGGTGCGCACGTCCGCCCCGACGGAACCGCGAGGGCAGCCCAGATCAGAGTCGGCCACCACGACAAAGTAGGACAAGCCGGTTCAGAATCCGGGGAACACAGACCACCCGATCAACGGCCACTACCAGTACTTCGCGGCATGTCCGGGCGAGCGCGGCCGCCGGCGGTCGAGAGCGACTGCCGTCGCAGCGCAGCCAAGCGCGACGCCTGCGCCGACGGCGCTGATCCAAGCGACGACGGTGTTCGTCTCGCGCCCCTCGTCTGCGCGGCCAGCCCCGCGGATGCGGTCCGGGTTGCCGACGGGGTACTCCAGTGCGACTTCGTCGCCCACCTTCGAGTCGATCCTGAGGTCTAGTTGGTCGACGCTCGCCTGGCCAGTTCGGACCGTGTCATTCGCCTGATACTCCAGCTGGAATACGCGGTAGCGGTGGCCGTCATCCCAGGACAAGACCGTCCCGGTGGTCTGCGCCATTGCGCCTTGGTAGGGCCGTTCCTGAAACCACATCACCGCCAGAGTGCTGGCCGCCAAAGCGGTGGCGATGCCGACGAACGCTGCACATACCCAAAGCGTCGCGACGGTCGCACTCCCGCGTGAATTGGTCTGCTCGTCGATGTCGGTCTTCATCTGGGTCCGCGACATTGACATCAAGCCCGCGCCCGCGATGAGGCTGAGCATGAGAAGCATGTAGAGGACGACCACGACGACTCCGACAATCACACCGACCCCGGCACCGGTCTCGACAGAGCGGCCGAGGAGTGCGGCGATTCCCGCTCCGACTCCCGCTCCAATGCCGAGGAGCAGGACCACCGCTCCGATCAACCTCGTCCGCGCACCCATCGAACCGGTGTCCAGATCGGCGTAGAGGGCCAATGGAAGATCTCGGACGCCCCATACGCCCACGGCCACGGCCCTGACGCGCGAGTGCTTGCCGCCCGGGTCATCGTTCGGGGTCGGGCGCGTCGCGCGCGGCCATGCGTACCGCTCGGCGGCCGTTGGGCGCCGGTGCTCGTCGCGGATCACCTCGCGGTACGTCGCTTCGCCGATGACATTCCAGAGGGCGAACGCCAGGTCGATCGCTTGGTCGTCGTCCCAGGCCCTGCCGGCGAAGACGACCGTCTGCCAGCGCGACCAGCCCACGTCATCAGGCAACGCGTCAAGGCGCGCAAGGCGTTCTGCGGCGTCGCGGTCCGCGTCGAGCGCCACGACCCGATCGACGAGGGCGGATCGGAGAGCCGGTCCCTGGGCGCCGAGGCTCGCCTGACGACTGTGCGCCAAGGCGCTGCACACCAGGGCGTCGGCGGGTATGAGGATCTGCCACGGCTGCCGGGGCTGGACCATCCTCACGGCCCGAGCCTAGCCAGACGCCAGCTGCCGCTCGATCGAACCGGACCCATGTGTTCGTGCGAGTTCAACGGTCTCTCCGATCAGTAGCGCCGGGCCGCCGACCATCACTTCTTTCACGCAGATGCCGGCTTGGTCACCGCTGAGCGACAGCTGATGACGTCTCGAGCACCTTGCTGGAATTGGTCCACCACGCGCAAGGTCAACATCGTGCATAATGACCACACTGTTACGTTCGCGACCCGGACCAAGGTGCGATCCCTCTCAACGAGTCGCGCAAGGAGGCCGTGCCAAGGTGCGAAATAGAATTGGTTCGAAGAAGATAAGCATTGCGGTGACTTTCTTTCTTGGCGCGGCTGCTTCGGCCTTTGGCGTGCTGTCCTATGGCGAGCCTGTCTATGTCATCCCCGCAATACTGCTCACAGGCGCCATGCTGCTCACTTCCCCAGAGCTGAGGCGCAGACTCTCCGGGGGTCATTGGGGTCGAACTGAGGATGACTCGAAGTAGTACTCCACAACCTGGAGGCGCACTGAAGGCGTGCTGCGTCCGAGCAGCAGCCAACGGTGGCCACGAACCTGGACACCCGTCGGAGTTGCGTCCCGACAGTTGCATCACAAGTTGCCCAAACGCTCGATTGCACAAGCGTTGGATTCGGATACGACCGGCGCCCGCCAGGGACGACTCGGGTCGGCGCTGGCGTTGGCGCGGTCGCCACGCATGGCGCTGGCCTACCCGGCGCTGAACGACAGGTAGGCGTCGCCCACTTCGTGGCAGGGGCGCGTACCTGTGCAAGGCTTCCCAATGTGATTGATGACCGCCTTCGCCGGGAGATCCTAGAGCTTGGCCTGGAGGACGACATACCGCTCTCGGAACTCGCAGGCGACTGCCGAGCAGCTGGCCTGATCGGAGACGGACCGGCGGGTATCGATGCGCTGGCGCGGGCCCTTGCACAACTCGCACGCACTGGCGAGATCCGAGTTCTCGTCGGCGCGTGGAACGACCCGGAGCCGCGCCAGGTGCAACTAGATGATGCCGAACGACTCCTTGCTGACCGGCGTCAATACTCCTCGGATGAGGAGATCGCTCACGGTCTGGAACGTGTCTTCTACGTCAACCGGGACAACGTCGTCGAGTGAGCAGGAGTGGAAGCCACCTGGGTGGCAGCATCCGCACGTGCTGGATGCAAGCCACCATCATGCGCGGACGTTTGAGCTGACCGGGCCGCCAAACATCACCACGCAGGTGCCGACGCGTTCGTCACTGAACGAGAGTGAGCGCGCGGCACCAGTAGTCGGTGCTGAGCGACAGTCAAGCGCCGACTGGCGAAACTCACAAGCCGATTGGCGGCGACCCTGACCCGGTGCCCAATCCCGGCTCGGAGTCGTCCCGGTTCACACCGGGCTGTAGAGGGCGGCCGCGGCGCCTGTCGCTGCGGCCCAGTATCGATCGCCGTAGGACCAGTGCCACCACTCGGGCGGGTAGTTGACCAAGCCCGCTCCGGTGAGCGCTTCGCCGAGCACGTGGCGCCGGTACCGCGCCGACTCCGGGATGTTCGTCGCAGCGGTGAAGCACGCGTTCGCGCTGGCGGCCGGCGTGGCGTTGACCCGGGTCCCCATGTCGAGCTCGACGCCGTCCTGCCACAACGTCAGGTCCACGGCCGCACCGCACGGATGCGGCGCGACGGACACCGGGGAGACGTGCTTGCTCGCCTCGTCGTCAAGGCGCGACGCAGGCCAACCGGGGTTGAGCTCGTTGAGTTCCGATCGGTAGCTCTCGAAGTAGTGCCGCTGGAGTGCCGCCGGCCGGTGGCATTCGATGATGAGGAGCTTCATGTCGTCGGGTAGAGCTGTCTGCGCCACGAGCAGGCGTTCGAGGACTCCGGACCGCAGGTGAGACCAGGCACCGTCGACGTCCTGCTTGCGTGAGTCGATCAGCAGACCGCCGTGCACCTGGAGGTCGAGCAAGACCTCCCCGCACTCGAGCACTGGCACGGCGGCAACGGAGGGATCGGATAGCAGAAGCACGTCGACACCCTACGACCGTGCCGAACGACTGCCAGCGCCTCGAGCCGCTGCTGCGCCTTGGCGACCGGTATCTGGCGTCCGCACGAGCAGGACGTTCCCGCGGGAACGTTCGTGCGCCGCCACGAGATGGCCCGGCCGACGACCCGCGTGTACAGGCAGCCACGTGTTCGTCGGCCGTGACCTCCAATTCCTGGCGCTGAGAGGTGTCCTAGGTCGACACCCGCTCGCCAGGAGTGCTCGCCTGCGGGTCCACAACCTTGCATTGACAGGTACCGGCTTTTTGGGACTATCATGCATTGCATGGCAGCACCCGAGAGTCCCACCGCATTGTGGCTGCGCGGACTGCTGGATGTGTGCCTGCTGGCCGCGCTGGAACACGGTCCGTTGTACGGGTACCAGATGACGCGGTACCTCGCCGACAGCGGCCTGGATGTGGTCGCGGAGGGCTCGATCTACCCGGCCCTGGCGCGGATGGAGAAGGCCGCCCTCGTGACGTCCTTCCGGGAGCCGAGCACTGAGGGTCCGCCGCGCAAGTACTACCGACTGAGCGAGGCAGGGACCGAACTGCTGGGGCACCGACGCCACCAGTGGAAGGACTTCAGCCGGGCCGTGACAGTGGTCCTGGGGCAAGAGGAGACGAAATGACGGACGTCGTATCGACCTGCCGATCCACGTGGAAGCGGCTGGGCGTGCCCGCGCAGGCACGGGCCGACCTCGAGTTCGAGCTGCGCACCAACCTGGACGCGGCAGCCTTCGACGGGTTGGACGCAACGACGTTCGTCGGCGGCGACCCGGACGGCCTCGCCCGAGAGTGGGCCGTGGCACGGGGCTTGGTCCGGTCACGTTGGCTGGTCGCCGGCTCCCTCCTCACGGCCCTCGTCGTGGGCTACGCCTCGCTCACGTTCTTCGTGCTGATGTTCATCGGGCGTGGGTACTCGGTGGCATCCCCGCCGGACTCGCCTGCACTCTGGCTGCCACTGCTGGCTGACGACGCGACGTGGCTCCTGCTCCCCGTCCTCGTGGCAGTCGGTCTCTACCTGCGGTTCGCCCACGACACCCTCGCGACCCGCACCGTCGTCCTCGTCCTGGTGACTTCGCCAGTCACCTTGTGGCTGAGCGAACTCACGGCATTCGCCCTCCAGGGTCCCGGCGGAGCGCCCGCACGGTCGTTCTGGGTCTCTGTGGTTTTCGCGCTGTTGCTCGCCACCATCAGAGCAGCGATCGTCGCCGCCGACCGCCGTCCTACGCACCGCTGACTCGACGCAAGTGTGTGGCTGAGGCAGTGCAGCACGGTCCGCAATCGGACGCCCCAACTGTTGAAGGACCGACCGCGGCTGCTGGCATCGTGCAGCTCGCTGGCGAACCAGGGGAAGTGGCTGCTCGCTCCGCAGGAGGATCGACCACGACACCCGGTTCGTGCACTGGCCCCACTGGCCGCATTCGCGAGGTGCGTGGGCTCCGGCGGCCACAGAGGCGCCGGCGGCACGGACGTCCCTTCTGCCATTCAGGTCGCCGCCGACTCAGCACGTAGCGACAGCCAAGCGGTGGTGGCCCAAAGAGGCGAGTGGGTCGATCTCGCGCGCTGCAGTCGAACCCGTGAAACTCACCACTGCTGGTGTTGTGAATTGTGCGACCACCCTTCCGATACCATGACAGCAGGTGGAAGAAGCCCAAGCGGCAAGACCTCAGGGGGTTTCGGTGATTAGAATTGGCCCGGAAGAACGAGATGCTATTTTCCGACCACGGTGGCGCTTAGTCTTCACCGCGGTGCTTGTAGTTCTTCCTTTTGTGCTCATTCCGGTAACGATTCAGGCTCCTGACCGGTTGGCAACCTGGATCGGTCCACTTTCGATCGTCCCGCTTGCATGGTGGTTCTATCGGGGGGTAGTGCGCGCGAGGCGGGAACGAGAATCGAAGGCCACTAAAGCCGGGTCTTAGCGACAGTCACGTGGCAACTCCCCGTACGTTCTTCCAATCGGCAGATCCGATCTGGAAATCGCGACATTCGGCCCCGCCTGGGCCAGGGGGCGGAGATTTGCCTGACCCCTTTCTCACGCAGTCGCGTCGATCAGTGGGCGGTTCCAGCCCCCGCCCGCGTCTTGATGGTCGTCGAGGTGGCCGGAAAGCCACGACATGGCGAGCCGTTTCAGGTTGTCCCGGTCGCCTCCGGTAGCGTCCGCGCCGTAGGTGATCGCCACGCCCTTGTAGGCGGCCGGCGCCGTCCCTTCGCCGAAGAACGTCATCACCGTCGCCCCGAGCGTCCAGCTGGTCAGGTTCCCACCACCGGAGAACATGTCCGTGACTCCAGCACCCGAACGCACGGCAACGAAGTCTGGTCGGCTAATCGCAGGGTCCCCCACGAGGTTCTGCAGAAGGGTCCCAGAACCGGCGCCGGCCGCAGGCGCCAGCAGTCGCGCGAGGAGAGTCTTGTCGCCCTCGGTGACAGTCGGTCGCAGGTCCACTGATGCGAGGCTCACGCGAGCAGAATCCGTGAGGGAGACATGCGCTGACGACGAGACCACCGACCCCGAACGCGTTGGTGAGAACCAGGGGCTCAACGGCGATGTCACATAGTTTGACAAACTGATCACTAGGTCTCCTCTTTGTGTCCCAATCGACGACTGGGAGGCGCCTATTAGTCTCTGAAGTAGTTGACCATCCGGGCAAGGAGGTCCTTGTCGATGGAAACGGCTATTGGGTCTCGACCTCCACCCTCCAGATCGTCTCGCCAGGAATCGGTACCGTCGACTCCGACTCCGTCGCAATCAAGTGCGAATTACGAAGATTGCCCGCTCTGACGGGCGCACATCAACGCCGCATAGTGCCACTTAAGTGACGATCGCCCGCTGGGAACGCCGGCCCGTAGGGGAGTGCGATGGGCGGGCTTGTTGTTGGGGGAGTCCGCCGACCACCGGCCGTGCCCGCGGCATGGTCGACCGTGCGAGGCGGAGCCGAGCGCGTCCACGGACGGGGGGCGTTTCGGTTCAAAGTGGCGAGTAAACGGTGACCTTGACGGGTTCTGGGCTCGGATCCGAGCCGGCCTCAAGGAGCGTTTGCGCAGATCAGATGCTGGTTCCGTTCGATCCGGCTGGTGCTTGATTCCAACTTGACCTCGGAAACGGATCGAATCTCGGCCCGGTCGGCGCCTGACCTACGGAGTATTTCCGCAGGTCAGGCGCCCTTTCTGTGCCCCGAGCGAGATTCGAACTCGCACTGGATCGGGTTTGACAGGTGGCCCGTGGTAACCACGGTTGCTCACGGCTAGTCCCTGTGACCTGGATAAATGCCGCCTACCCGGGCGTGGTCGGCGTGGGTGGTCATGGCTGGTCTCAATCATTAGCGACGAGTAAAAGGTGAGTTCGGTGCCATCTGCTCGACACTCATCGAGTTTGGGGGACGACTTCAGTCGCAGCGATCATCAGGGCCCCACCCACCACGGTGGGGAGGGAAAGTCAAAGGTTACGGCGCTCTGCCTCTCCCAAAGACGGTCTGACCCGTACCGCGGGTCGGGGTTGATCTTGCGGGTCACCACGATTGCCGCAACTACGGTGGAGCCGGCCGCCACCAGCCCGTGGTGAGCGGACTGTAGGCGGGCTCCGGTGGTGTAAGTGTCGTCGACGAGGAGCATCCTGCGGCCCGAGATGGCCGAGCCGGCAATCGGAATGAAGCCGGTGGGGCTGGCCTGGTTGAACGTCATCGCGCCCGGGCCGTGCTCGAGTGGCCTGGTGAAGGGCCCGAGCGCGTCGGGGAAGTTCGCCTCGATTGCCGCCTGCAGGGCAGGCTGGTTGTCGTGATGGGTAGAAGGAACTGCTATGACTTCGTCCCAGGCCCCGAACCGGGCGACTAGCGCGTCGTGGTGCTCGACAAGGTAGCGGGCCAGGATTGCGGCGACGTAGTGAGACTGCTCCTTGCGTACCGCGGGGTCCGGATGTTCCTTGTAGTCGTGCATCCGGTCTCGCAGTGCGGACGGTGTGGTGTAGTAGCTGATCGGGATTACCAGTTCGCACGGGTGCGAGACCTGAGCCGAGGTGCGTTCGCAACTGAAGCAGAGCCGGTCCGGCCGGGTCCGGCCAGACCGACAAAGCGGGCACACGTCCGGGGCGTCCTGCGCCATCGGTACCAGCTCCGGTACGAGCATGTCCGAGCTGGTGATCAGGCCGGGGGTCACGGTGCGGCTACGAAGGCTTCGAGTGCTTGAGCGACGGAGTCGGCGCTGCCGACAAAGTGCACGAGCGACTCGGCGGCGTATCTGCGGGCCCACGGTAGGTGGCCGAGTAGGGGTTCCCAGAGCAGTACGGGCTTGCCCTGCTCCTGCGCGATAGTCGCCTCGATCCGTGTCCCGCTTCGCTCGGTCAGTTCGACTAGCAGGCTGGCGCGGGTGAGGCCCGCGATGAGCACGTTGCGTGCGGGGAAGGTGGTCTTGCTGGGCGGCTGGCCGAGTTCGAACTGCGAGATCACGGCACCGCGTTCGGCGATGCGGTCCCGCAAAGCGGCGTTGGCGGCGGGGTAGATGCGGTCCACGCCGGTGCCGACTACCGCGATGGTCCGGCCGTTCGCTGCCAGTGCTCCGCGGTGCGCGGCTGCGTCGATGCCGGCCGCGAGACCGGACACGATGGTGTGCCCGAGTGACGCCACGTACCCGGCCACGGCTTCGGCGACTCGGATGCCTTCTGCGGTCGCGTCTCTGCTGCCGACGATGGCAAGGGAAGACTCGTCACTGGAGTGGCCGAGAGAGCCGCGGACGTATAGGTGCTGCGGGGGGTCCTCGATCAACCGCAGCATCCGTGGGAATCGGGGATCGGTGATCGCGAGCAGTTCGGCGCCCGAGACAGGTCGGCCCAGCTGGCTTGGCGGTTGGGCCCATCGGTCTGCGGCCCGCGAGGCGGCCGTGACTTTGGCCGCGAGCGTCGCGTTCCCAGGACGAACCTGTTCACTGATCATGCCTACGATCGTAGACAGTGCGTCCGACAGAACCAGTTTCTGGGCAATGCCCTACGCCATGAACAGTCCCAGGGCGACCAGCCGGGCCGCTGCGGAGATCGCGGCTGTGCGGTCAGCGGCGAGTTGGTTGAACAGGTCGACCGGCACCGGTTGCTGGCCGATGGCGTGGTTCGACAGGTCGGAACGCATTTCGGTCCAGACCTGTTCGGCGGCACCGCCGGAAACCGCGAGAGGGACGACGCTCATCCCGGTGGCACGGGCTCGCCTGACCTCGTCCAGGGTGCCGCGTCCGCCACCGAGGACGAGGATGCACCGCACCGAGTCGAAGGCGCGGTCACGCAACTGGGACGGTTCGGTCTCTGCGAGGCGAATCTCACCGAGACGTTTGCTCGGTGGGGTGAGGTCACGCTCGTCGTCCCGGCGCCGCAGCAGCACGAAACGGGCCGGGTCGTAGGCGTCGAGGGTCTGGAGATAGGAGTAGCCGACGCGAGCCCCGACGTCGCCAGCGGCCAGGAGCCCGGGTACGTCCGCGGCGGCGAGGGCTGCGCCCATGGCGGTGGCGAGCTCGTCGAGGTCGTCGGGTGTCGCCACGGTCGGATAGGTCCCCGTGGTCCATGTCGGTTGGTCAGGGGAGCGGGCTGATCCGGAGACGAGCAACCGCATCGGGAGGGTGCGAGCAACCAGTCGCCGTAGTACCGAGGTGATCTCGTCGTAGTCGGGAATTTCCACGACCATGACACCTGCGCGCTCGAGGTCGCGCGTCCTGGCCGCAAAGTGTCCGTCATCGTCATCAGGGCGCTTCATCAAGGCGTAGTGCGGCATCAAGGGACCGTCGGTGATCGCGCGGCGGATCATTTTGAAGATCTCCCCGAAGTTGGGGTCGTCGAAGGAGAAGCCCAGGAACAGGAAACTTGAAGTGAGAAACTGCGCCTGAAGCAGGCGCCAAAGCCGCGGGTGTGTCGCCTCGGCGTAGCGCTCGTAGTCGTTCCGGGTGATGACCAGTTGGTCCCGACCCCCGACCGGTGCGGTCGCTCCGTAGGGAATCGACCCGTGCATCTTGTACAGTCGCCGGTCGCCAGCGCGCCGCAAGACCAATGCCTCGTCGTGCTCGACGACGTCTAGGGCGGCCGAGTCGACGGTCTCAATCATCGCGTCGTAGTTCGTGGTCCAGAAGTCGCTGATCGGCAGTTTCACCATCAGGCGGTGATTTTGCATCGGCATCGGCTCGACCGATGCGATCCGCCTCACGACCTCATCGATCAGGATCGCCGCTCCGTCGGGGGCATTCTCGACGTATTGAGCCCATAACGGGAAGTCGTCCAACTTTGGGACACCGACCTGCACCGCCGCGCCGTCAACCAGGTCCTCCCACAGCGGGAAACCGGCGCCGCGCGACAAGCCCGCGCCGACCAGCAGGCTCGCTTGCCGCGCGTCGATGGCGGTGCCGAACGCCCGCACCAATTCGTCCGGCGTCATGACCCCACGCTAGCGGTACGAGGGGCGCGAATTGCGCTGCGCCTCGTCGCGCAAGAGCCCAAGCGTCCTACCCAAGGCACTTCAGGGACACGTGGGTCTGCTGCATGATTGGGTGACTATTCGGACGCGAGGTCGCTCTACCCCGGCAGGATCCTGCATTCTCCCTTTCGAACTTTGGCGGGCGAGGGTTACCCCGCCAGGTTTCGCCGCTCCTGAGCGTGAGTCTGCACGTTGCCCATGTTGGTTATCGTGGTCTGGCCGTCGATGGAGCCGAAGATGCCGTAAGGCCCGGAGTTGAGCGACCGCCGCGCGGCTCCGCCGGGGCGGCACCGCTTGCCACCAACTCTGAGATCCTCGACCGACTTGCACCACGGACTCCCTTGGCACGAACCGGGATGCGAAGCGTAAGCAGCAGATATTGGGGCATCGGGACGAGTACGCGAACCTCGTGGCACCCGTAGCGGTCCTCCCGCCGTCGCCGGTGGGCACCGCAACGAAGCTGATAAGCGACTTTTAGCAGCTGAGTATGGATAAGTTCCAGAGGACTTATCGGCGCCGAGTTAACTAAGCCTGCCCGGCGGAGGGTAACTCTTATGGTGCTAACTCCGTGGATCGCTGACTATTTTGCGGATCCTAAGGGGTTGGATCGGGCTAATTTTAGTGTTCGGCGCGGAACCTGTTAATTCTCAGCCCGCATCAGGGGGTGAAGTTTCACCCACCTGGCGGCCGCTCGAGATCGCGAATCTGCGAGCCCACAGTCGCATCGTTCAGCGAACGTGCAGGTCAGGGGCTTGCACGACTTCAGCGTTGACTGCCTTAAGTATTTCGTTCGAGCTATTCGATAGTGGCTTCTAGGATTTGCGTTAATTGGAGCGACCGCGCCTTGCAGAATGCCAGGTCGAGTGCCACGGTGGTGCTTCCACCCGCTTCCATCAAACCTTGAGGACCATCATCATGAAGCGTTTTCCTTTCCCGACGTCCGGGCCCGCCTTTCCGTGCGAAGACGCGTCGTCGCGACGACCGATGCTGGTCTTCGGCCGGCGGGGCGATCCGGTCCGAGGCCGCTGGACCGCGGAAGAGTTGGCGACCCAGTCCCGTCGGAGCGATACGACGTACCTCAACCGCTACATCAGCGTGTTCATCCCGTACACGGAGGACATGCCCGAGACCGAGCAGCTGAGCGCGTTCCGGGCGCTGTTGGCATGGAGCACGCTGTCGGGGTCACCGGCGGAAGTCACGACCATCTGCGTGCCCGGATGGCTCGACTACCAGCGCCCACGCACCCAGGACCTGATCCTTCTGGCCACCGAGTCCAGAATTGACGCAACGTCCCGCCCGGACGACGAGACCGGTCGGCGTCCGATCGAGCAGAACAACTGGCCCCTCGACGTCGTCTACCCCGCACCTGGAAAGCCCGGGCAGCTGACGAAAGTCGTGCGCTCAGGTCGGGTCGCACAGGACCGGGCCGCGCTGAGCGCGCTCCTCGGTACGAGCACGGACCTGACGGAACTCAATAGCGCCTTCGCTACAGCACTTCCCGTGGGCCCGGCCCCGGTACGGGACTTTGCGGCCGGCGTCGAAGTGACCCAGCGACTACGGGGCGAAGGCACGACGGATGCAGATATCCGCCGATACCTGGAGACCTTCGGGTTCAAGAACTCCTTCGGCCACCTCGGACGATGGCGGAACTTGCCCGAGACCCGCCTGGGCACGTCGAAGGTTGAGGCCGCACGATGAGCGAGATCGGGGACCTGCGTTCGACACTCGGATGGCGCCTGTGTGATCACGCCCGGGACAGCGCTCGCAAGCGTGGCGTCACGGTCCGTGAGGTGCTCGAGGCAATTCAGAGTCCGGACCTCGTGGAGGCAGCCTTCAGCTGGGGCCCGGGTCGCTACACCTACAAACACCGCGACCTCGAGGTGGTGGTCGTGCCCGCGACCAAGTGGGTCATCACGATCTTGTGGAACAACCCTGCGAGGTGGACGGATGAAGAGTTCCGAGCGGCCCGACTGGAGGCATCCGCCGCTTGATCGACGACGGCGGCGACACTCACGGCGCCGCCGACGTCGTCAAGGCTCAGCACGGTGAGTTTCACGACGCAGGGGTCTTCGACACGGTGAAGTCGGGCGACTTAGACACGGCGCTCGAGTGCCTTCTCGATGCTCGCCGAGTCCACCCCGCGCCGTGGTTCACTGCGCGCATGCCTCGGACTCTCGCAGATGTTCTCCTTGACGCGCTCGCGGACGCCGACCGCCGGGGGATTCGGAGCCCGACCCTCGACCGGCTGAGCGACGACGACGTACACATGCTCGTCGCGCAGACGCTGGCGTTCCTGCGGACCCGCCCGTCCATCGAGTCGTCGATCCCGGGTTGGCGGCAGGTGGGGAGTTTCGAGGCCGGGGTGAACCGTTGGTGGAGCCAGCAGATCGACTCGCCGATCTCGACTGACACCGGGGCGCGGTTGCGCAAGTTGCGCGCGCAGACGTACGACTACCTCGACGACGAGCTCCGCCTGATCTCGAAGGCACCGGGTCAAAATGCACCGATCCACTTGTCGCCGGCCGGCAAGGTCCTTTCCCGGGACGAGATTGACGACGCCCCACGGGAGGTCTTCATCGGACCGGGCGGCGCCGGCTTCGGTGACGCGGCGACGAACCAGGTCGTCGAACTCGCCGCCATGCGCAAGGTGATCGAGCACTTTGAGGGCTGGGAGCACGACGACGTGAGCATGCAGAAGGTTGGCTGGGACATCACGTTCACGTGTGGCCTCGACGAGCGTCACGTCGAGGTGAAGGGCGTCTCCGGACGTCGCCCGTCGGTACTGCTTACCCGCAACGAGGTGGACAAGGCTGCCGGCGACCCGCTCTGGTCCCTCGTAGTGGTGACGCAGGCGCTCGTTGCACCAGTCGTGCACGAGTTCGACCGGAACGCCGTCGTCGATGCCGCGGCCCCAATTGTGTACCGGGCCGATCTCGACCGGATCTGACTTGATCTGACTTGACCTGACTGCGCCGCCAATCGAGGGCTTGAGGTTCTTGGCCGGGTCGCGGATGCCGGGAGATGGTCCGCCCCTGTTGGACGTCAGCCGGGAGCCGAGAATTGCGGGACTTGCTGAGCCGTCGGATCGGATTCCGTCGCTGCGCGGCGTGGTCGGGCTGCGGAGACCTAGGCCCGTCATCTCCCGCCTCTCGAGGGCGGTCCCGGCCAACCCGAGTTCTCGAGGCTTCTCATCGTCACCCGAACCTGCCCAACCCTGGGACTCGATCGGTACTCAGTGCGCTACTTCGCGGGCGCGGCCGGGTACTCGACGCCGTAGTGCCCAGCAATCAGCGCGGTCGTCTCGCAGTTCCACCATTGGCGGCGTTCGAGCGCCTCAGAGTTGGCATCGTTGTCGTCGCAGACGCCGTCGCCTGACCCGCAGTCGCGGTGCAACTCCAAGAGCTTCCGCGCGAGCGGGTCGTCTATCCCGTTGAGGCGACGCGCGGCCTCCAACCACTGCGACGGGGTGGCGGGAGTGGTGTCCTCGACCTCGTACACGACGTCCATGTGCGCGGACTCGCTCGCAGCCTCGTCGTATTCATATCGCGTCACGCGCACGACGCTACGCCACCAACACCGGGAAGCCGGCGGTCGCGCACACGCAGCCGAAGCCAGGTTCACGGCGTCGATCGGGCGGACAACGTGAGGCTCGAACTGCGGCGTAGAGCCCGCACCGCGCGTTAGCACGCGACAACCGGTAGATAGCGCAGCGCACGCTCTGGATCACTGTCGAGCCAGCGCGGCGCGGGCCTTTCGCGTCCGACCGGACTCGTCGGGCACCACACTGCGTGGAACCTCAGTTGTCAGCCATTCCATAACTCGGTGCGTGACCGTTCACGAGTCATAGAATTCTTGACGGGTTACGTGACACACCGGTCCGTTCGGTGGCGCCCAACGAGTGCTGTCACGTATTCGGCCGTATAAGTGACAGGAGGGTGGCGGCGATGCTCGTCGGCTACATGCGCGTCTCGAAAGCCGACGGAAGCCAGACCACGGACCCGCAGCGAGATGCCCTCCTTGAGGCAGGGCTTGACCACAGACACCTCTACGAAGACAAGTCATCCGGTCGACGCGATGAGCGACCCGGACTGGCTGCATGCTTGAAATCGCTCCGCGACGGGGACACGCTCGTCGTGTGGAAGTTGGACCGACTTGGCCGTGACCTCCACCACCTGGTCAACACCGTGCATGACCTCACGGCCCGCGGCATCGGACTGAAGGTACTCACCGGTCAGGGCGCGGCGATCGACACGACCACCGCAGCGGGCAAGCTCGTCTTCGGGATCTTCGCCGCCCTTGCTGAGTTCGAGCGTGAGCTGATCTCCGAGCGCACGATTGCGGGCTTGGCCTCAGCGCGCGCCCGAGGGCGAAGCGGGGGCCGGCCGTTCACGATGACGCCGGCGAAGGTGCGGCTGGCGATGGCCTCGATGGGGAAGCCCGAGACGAAGGTCAGCGAGCTGTGCGAAGAGCTCGGGATATCCAGGCAGACTCTGTACCGGCACGTCTCGCCGACCGGCGAGCCAAGGCCTGACGGCGTTCGTGTCCTCACCCGAAAGTAGTGGGGACGACCGGGCGCCTTGGCTGACCGGCGAGGACCTCGTGCGAGTGAACGGGGGAGTACGCCCCTCCGATCTTGGTTGGCGCGGTCTGGGGTCGACAGCCTTCATCTCGACGCTCGCTAACCTCGTGTTCTCGCCGGTACCGGCGCTACTTCACTGCGACACGCCTACCTGGGTAATGGCAAGTACGCGAGAGTGCGCCCTCCTCCCAGTAACCTCCAGCTATGTCGACCAAGCCTCACCGGCGCCGCGATCAGGCGGACGACGAATTTCTCGTCCAAGAAGACCTACCTGCCGGCTGGCGTCTGGCCGGCCCGTTCCCCGGCGAGCGACTCGACGACGCTAGTGGCGAGATCGATGCCGTGCTCGGCTACGACGACCAGACCGTCACGGGGGAGGAGCAGCAGGCACTGCTCGAATCCGAGCAGAACGAGACGGTGGACGGCCGTTGGCGCTACATCGAGCACACCAAGACCGCGACCCGGGTGTACCTCCGTCTTCAGCGCCAGACGTCCTCGGTCCCCGAGGAGATTCGCATCACCGGAGTCGTCTACCTGCCCTGGCGGCACGGTGAACCGATCACCAGCCAGCTTCTGCGAGAACTACCGACGGCCCGCATCGAAGCGGCGATCAACAAGCGGCTGTTCGTCGTCGAGCGCACGATCACCGGCGGCAAGATCGAACTGCCGAGCGGGCGCAAGGTTGCCGAGCGCGACCTGCTCAAGCCACTCAGCGACCCGAAACAGACCCCCGACTTCTACGAGCTTGTCGCGCTCCAGCACGGCCGGCTCACCGCGAGCGGGGACGCCAACCCCTCCGCGACCATGGCCGAGCTCAGTGGCGTCGCGCTCAGCACCGCTCAAGGCTGGGTCGCGAAAGCCCGCACCCGCGGACTCCTGCCACCCGGACGCCGAGGACGCGCCGGATAACGAACGGGGACGGCGCAGGTAGCGAACTATGCATAGTCGCGCCTACGGCACATAGCGCCAACTATCTGGTGGGTGGCGATTCGTGCAGCCTGCCCGGTCGGATACCTGCACTGCGTCGTGCGTGCCCGATCGAGTGTGCGCGTCCCAAAGTGATGAGGTGGGCCTCTCGAGGCGCGTAGCGTGACGGGGCCGGTGGCGCCACACGGCCCCCCGCTGGGGTGCCGCCGGGCACATGTCGAATGCCCCTGGCCTCGTCGTTGAGGTCAAGGGCATTCGCCGTGTCGGCGGGGGCAACGTGCGCTCGGATTACGAAGCCCCTGCTCACCGCAAGTGGGGACGCCGCCTACGCAGACCGTTGGGCACTGTCGCCAGAGTCCGCGTCCCGTCGCAACCGGGTGTGCTTGCACCGTACGCCTTGTTGGTGCGACGAAACCGATTGCGGCGTCGCCGATCGGTCTGGCGCTCGTGCTCGACATGATCGGGTCGGGCGCCAATGTCGCCATCGCTTGCGAGTAGCCCACAATCTGGGGTCTTCGCTGGATTGCGCGGTCCACTCAACGTTCAGAGCCCGGGGTCGGCCCGGGGCTCATCCGTCGGGTTGCCCAGTGGCCCGGACGCACGACGCGAAGGTCCGTCCTGTCGCCGCTCCGCGAACAGGCTCGCATCAGTTGTCGCAGGTCGGTCGTTGTCGGCACGGGGCGTTGTTGCACTGCGCCGTTCGGGTGGCGCTCAACGGGCGCTCGATGCCCCCTCGTGGTGCGATTCCGTGGACCGCGCGGGGTCGGGTCAAGACGTCCCGACCTTGGGTTGGGCAAACGTGCAACCATTCAAAGTGTCGTCGGCTCTTGGTGTCAGCAGCCCTGCGTGGCGCGGCGTCGGTGGCCCATCGGGCGCAACTCGCCCCGGGGAGAGGCTGCACCATGACGGAATCCAGTGTGTCGCGTGCCGCCACGCGCGCGCTGGACGCCCACCTGGTGCTGGTCGCATTGTTGTTCGAGTCCGCGAGCGTCGAGGGCTACCTGGAGGAGTTTGCCAGGAACGCTGCAGGCAGCATCGGGCTCGGGATCCAGTGCAACGTGACCTTGCGCGATCAGGGTCATGACTGGCGTGCAGCCAGCAGTGATGCCCGCACCGCACGGTGCGGTGATGTGGCGCTCGCTGCGGGCTCGGGTCCGGGCCTCACTGCCCTCGATGAGCGTCATTCGGTCAGCTGGTCGCAGATCGGCAGTTCCGATCGGTGGTCGCGGTGGAGGGACTGCGCGGTATTGGAGGGCTTCAACTCCGTGTTGGTAGTCGCGGCCGACGCTGGAGTTGGGTCGTCTATCGCGCTGACCGTGTATTCGGAATCTCGCGATCCGTGGAGTGAGGAGGTCACGAGCAGGGCGGGGATGTTCGCTCAGCAGATCGCCCAGGTGATTTCTTTGTGTCTGCAGATTGCCGGGCTGGTCCGCCAGATCGACGACCGGGACACCATCAACACCGACCTCGCCGCCGCGATGGCGTCTCGGTCGACCATCGACATGGCGATCGGAGTGATCATGGCGCAGAACCGTTGCTCGGCGAAGGAGAGTTTCGCGATACTCCAGCGAGCCTCGTCCAACCGCAACATCAAGCTACGAGACGTTGCGGCCGACATCATGGGCAGCTGGTCCGACGGGGAGCCGAAGAGTGGCCCGTTTCACCCGCGCACCGCTCATGCGGGAACCGCCGCTGACGCCGTTCAGCTACCTGGCGAGGCTGGCGCGACGTAGCGCGGCGCGCGGCAGACCAGTCACGACGCGGCGCGTTTCACCCGCGCGCCGCTCAGGGGGAACCGCCGCGGATTGTGTCCATCTGCCCGGCGAGGCCGACAGTGTGCGAGGTCACCTCGATTCGGGCGACGGGCGTGCGTCGCCACGGTGGAGCCGGGTCGGGTCACGGACCCCATAGTCACGGGTTGGTGACCTCGGGCGGCCGGCGGATCTGTTGGCGAACACGCAGGAGGGTGGCATCTGCGCGAGCCACGAGAGCGTCGGCACTCTCGCCCGGGCGCAGGTCCGCCAGCCCGGCCGTCACCGAGGCGTGTTCGGGTCCAAGGGCCAGGGCGACGTTCGCCAGGGCCAAGCGTTTTGCGACGTCCTCGATGGTCACCCCCACCAGAGCGCACACAAACTCATCACCCCCGTAACGGAAGATCAGATCGTAGGAGCGCATCTGGGCGGCCAGTGCCTTCGCGACCGCGAGCAGGGTCTTGTCCCCGGCGTCGTGACCGCGTGAGTCGTTGATGTCCTTGAGGTGGTCGACATCGACGAAGGCCAGCACGAGCGGCGCGCCGGACCGCCGGGCCCGGTCGACCTCATGGTCTAGCTCGACGAATCCTGCGCCGCGCAGGTACACCCCGGTGAGGCCGTCCACCGAGGAGTACTCCCGTTCTCGTGCGGAGGCACCTCGATCATCGAGCGCGGCGACGCGATCGTGTTCGGCGTGCCCACGCTCGTCGGCCGACGCACCCCGGTCGGCGGACGCCGTGCTGCGATCGGCGTCGGCGTGCCCACGCTCGTCGGCCGACGCACCCCGGTCGGCGGACGCCGTGCTGCGATCGGCGTCGGCCTGGGCGCGCTCGTCGGCCGACGCACCCCGGTCGGCCGAGGCAGTGCTGCGATCGTGTTCGGCCTGGGCGCGTTCGGCGGCGCCGGCGTGACGATCTTGGGAGGCCCGCTTGCGATCTGAGGCCGCTTCCCGCCGAGCCCCCACGGACGCGTCGACGGCCGTTTCGATGGGGGTGTGCCCCTGGATCTGGTGGTGGGCGCGGACCTCATCTCGTCGCTGGCTGGCCACGTCGCGCTTTCCTGCGGCGAGGTCGCGCCGGTCTCCGGCCGCGTCGCGCCGGTCTCCGGCGTGGTCGCGTTCGCCGGCTTCTTCGTCGCGGCGGTCGGACTCGAGATCCCGACGCTGTGCGGACCGATCTCGGTGACCGGCCGCCTCATCTCGCGTGCCAGCGATCAGATCGCGGTGCCCCGCTGCGTCGTCGCGCGCCTGAGCGTCATCGTCGCGCTCGTCAGCGACCGAGGGCCGCTGATCGGCCCTTGCGATGGCCAGGCGCCCCAGGGCGGCGCCCGCACCGACGCTCAGGACAGCGATAACAACACGAAGCCAACCAGAGCTCACAGCACTGCCAAGCACAGCGATGACGACGGTGACCACAAGCCCAACCACGACCCACACCTGACGGGTGGATCGCGGTCGAAGCACCATCGTCCGTCCCTTCTGGGAACTGGAACAAGTCGAACGTATCCTACCCATGCCGCAACAGATACGCACAAGCCGTCGCAGCATCGAGCAGGCTCGCTCATCGCGGTCCCAGACCGAGCACCTACACGCTGTCGACCAGATGACTCCCGTGGCCGACGTGGCCGTCCTCGGTGCGACCGAAGCAGCCGGCTCGTCCTGCACGCCGTACGGCTCGTCGTGGCTACTCAGCCCAGCCCTAGGAGGGTCTGCTCGAACCAACCGATGAGCTTGCCGTCGAGCTCGGAGAGCCAGGTTCCTCGGGGCAACGTGCTCGACCAGAGCTCGCGGCCGTCAGCGAGTCCGTAGGCGGTGACCTCGAGGGATCGGGACGGGTCGGCGCCTGCGAACAGGACCACCCGGCCGTCGGTGAAGAGCGAGGTCGCCATGGGTTGGTACCTGGCGGCGGCGACGCTCGCCTCGTCGAGCGGCATCGACCAGAGCGTCTCGCCCGTGCGTCCGTCGATGGACACCAGGCGGTCGGTCTCGACCCGGATGATCCGGCCCTCGATGACCATCGCGCCCGACGTGCTCGGGCTCGGGACGGTCCACAGGGGCCGGCCCGAGGCGATGCTGATAGCGATCAGGTCGTGGCCAGAGGGTGATTGCGCGAGGAGGAGGTCGTCGAGCGAGCCGTCGTCGGGCACGGCGTCGAACGGGTGGGCGTCCACCCGGAACTGCGAGTTGGTCGCAAGGTCAAAGAGCGTGGTGTAGCCCGAGCCGGACGCGCCGCCCGGTTCCGTGAGCAGCCGGCCGCGGCGCAGCGTGCCGTAACCGTCGCCGTACCCGGCAGCGTCGCTGACCCTGGGTGAGCGCAGTACCGAACCATCTCCGGCGAGCACCCAGCTCAACCTGGCGCCACCGGAGGTGCTCATCGACCACGACTCGACCTGGACGAGGTCGCCCGCCGCGGTCGCCCAGGCCGCACGGTGCCCGAACTCGTCAACACCGAGCGGTTCCGGGGTCGTGAACGTCCACCGGGGCGGCGCGTCCCAGGTGCTCTGGCGGCTCACCTGGAATCGACCGTCGGACCTGACCTGGCCGATCACGAGGTCCGACTCGGCAAAGAACGGCGTGCTGCTCGGGTCGGTCGGCCCGTCCGCGAGGACGGTGCCATCGGACGCGTCCAGCACGAGCAGGCGGGCTTTGCTCGGGAAGCTCGCCCCGACGACTGTGCCCACCATCACCTCCTCGATCTCGTCGACGACGACGCAGACGACGACGGTGGCCGGGCGCGAGGACGGCGCCGCACACTGCGCGCCGAAGTTGGCGGCGCCGTCCGGCCACAAGGCGGCCTCCCAGGCGATGTCGCCCGACGTCATCGCCAAGCCGACCACGGCGCCACGCCCGTCAGCCCGATCGAGCTCCGCGATCACCAGGTCTGCGGTGGACCCCACCACCTGGTACTGGCCTTCGTCCGCGTACCACTTCTGCGTGACCGAAGCACCTAGCGGGGCCAGGACTCCAGGCACGTCCGCCAGTGCCGCAATCCTGTGACGCTCCCGGCCGTCTGCCACGACGGACGTGGTGAGCAGGACGATCACCAGGACGGCAGCGACCGGCCACCAGCGCCGCGACAGCCGCAGCCAAGTGAGCCGCCGCTCGTCCGGGGGGTCGAGGGGACCCGAAACGCTGGCCCCGGTCGACAGGCCGTCCGGTGTGGCGTCGGGTCCGCCGCCCTCAAGCAGAACGTCGACCATGCCCCGCCGGGTGGACCCCATTTTCGGACCCTACTCGTGTGGGAACGTGGCAGCTGCCCTTTCCCGAGAGGCTGAGGTCGCCCCCCTTTGCCGAGGGCTGACGGGCCCCGTCCTACGGCGTCACGTGCCCGATCACCAACTCCGCGATCAGCGTGTCGCCATCGCAAAGCGGCAACTGAGCCGACGACGCCACCGGGAAAGTCACCCCGCAGGCGGCGGACGCGGCCGCGATCGTCACTGAACGACAGGCTAGCGGCGATGGTCGATTGTGGCCCCGTGCAGACGGCGAGTGGGTCGCCTCGCACCTGAGTTCCGTCCCAGCGCCAGTCGCCCCCCGCTTCCTTCCTGCACCGCGCCCACCCCTTCTCCACGTTGGCCGCTGTCTGCGCAGGATGCGTCGCCGGTTCCGCGCGCACCCGCACGGGCCAGTCGGTTTGCACCCGTGATCGATACGCACCTACGCTACCGTAAGTTACGCAAGCGTAGGTAGAGAATTATGGGTCAGAGGGGCTGGTCGCCAGGTGTTTCTGGACACGCAGGTTGGAACTCATCTCGCTAGGACCTTTCTGCATCCGCCGCGCCAGCCACATCACCGAACGCCGGAGAACTTCGGCCTTGATTCCTCGGTGACGGTTCTCACGTGCCCCGACGGAACGGCCATCCATACCTGGCTCGTCCTCGCCCAATTGGCCGACGCGACTGACGCCACTGCTGACGGCGGACCGATTCCGCTCGCCGAGGCATCCGCCCGGGGAACGGTGATCCTCGGGCATGGCATCGGGCTCACCAAATCGGCGAGTCTGCGGCAGGCCAGGCTCGTGCACGATCTCGGTTTCAACGCCCTTCTGTTCGACCACCGGAACCACGGGAAGTCGGGGGAGTACAAGCATTTCGACCATCTTGCCGCCGCGTACTCGCAGGACGTCGAAACCTGCGTGGACTACGCCCGCGGGTTGTGGCCGCATCTGCCCGTGATCGCCTGGGGCTTCTCGTTCTCCACGTTCATCACGATGTATTCCCTGCGCCTGCCCGCCCATCGCTCCGACGGCGTCATCTTCGACAGCGGACCCGGGCTGGACTTCGACCGCATGTTCGTGCGATTCCCGCCCACAGGATTCAACCTCAGGGGTGCAGCCGCCAAGCTCGCCGGCCGGCCCGGGGCGGCGGACACTTTCGCCCGCACCACGATCGACATGTTGGGGGCGACCTGGCCCGTCGACCCCAGTTCCACGCCGGCAGGGCA
Organism: Pengzhenrongella phosphoraccumulans; assembly: GCF_045689905.1. Taxonomy (NCBI): domain Bacteria; kingdom Bacillati; phylum Actinomycetota; class Actinomycetes; order Micrococcales; genus Pengzhenrongella; species Pengzhenrongella phosphoraccumulans. Next base: position 3,613,459 of record NZ_CP144210.1, read on the forward strand.
GACCCCCATGTTGTTCCTCCACGGCCGCGACGATCCCTATATCCACCTCGACGACGAGGAGAACCTGGCCGGTCTCTACCCTGAGGCCCTCCTGGCCCAGGTCGGAGGCGGTCATCTCGACGCGATCAAGAAGGATCCGGACGGGTACGCCGCCGCGGTTCGCGCGTTCCTCGCCGATGTGGCGCCGATTCGCAGGATCCGTGTCACGGCTGCAGCGACGAGTGCCTAGAGGTCGCGAGCGAGCTGTCGGCCGCACGCCCTGGCTCGATCTTCTTCCCCCTCCAGGAGAGGACCGGTGAGCCCGACCACGTGGAAACTCTCGCCGAGGCGCACGTCGCGGAATCCGTGCATGCGCAATGCCCGGACGGCCGTCTGGGCCGCAGGTAGCGCGCGGGCCGAGTGGACCCAGCACTTCGCGCCAACTATGGAGCGTTCCCTGGACTGCGTCCGGTCGAGAGCCTGGGGGCTCGCGACAAGGTGCCGTAAGGGTCAAATTCGTATTAAGCGTCTGAAACTGTGCGCGATTAAGCAATGAAATCCGGTCGAATGGGCGCTAGATCCGGAGCCATGCCTCTCTGAATCGACACATTCTGACGCTGGTGAAGGACTAAGGTTTGATTCTCGGGCCACGACCTCTACCGCGCATCGCCGATGCCCTTGGCTTCCGAGATTCATCATCATTCTCTGTTAGTTGGGGCCTGATTCATGATCGCCTTCGCGGTTCTTCTGGCTTGGATGGTTGCCGCAATCTTCTGTGGTCTCGGTATGGCGGCCGGTGTCGCAAAGGTTCTCTCATACGTCAAGAGAAGCGAGTTTCAGTTCGAAATGGACCGTCTGACTGACGGCAAAAGGGGAGTTGTTTGGATGGTTGTGGCGGGCACCTTGCTGGTCGCTGCGCTTGTATCTGTTTCGGTTATCAATGAGGAGCACGATCGGCAGTGGTGGGGGCGTAGCACCCTGCCAACTGGAGTCGTCGGCGATACGGGACGATACAGCTCGCAGTGGGAAGCGCAGGATGCCGCGTGCGCTCTATTCCGACATAACTTTCAAATGGAATCAGATGGCAGAGATGGAAGGAAGAGCGAACCAGGATCCTGTGCTAGTGGCGGTTGATCCTGGATCAATCGTCGAAGAGTGCGCATGGAGGCGAATCAAGACGCGTGGCGTCACCTGCGCGTCACCGCGTTCGACGGTTCATCCCTCGGTCGGATCAGCGTCGGACTCCCCGACTGTGTGGCGCAGGAGGACACGTTTTTGACGGAGACCCGTGATTGGCCGGAAAATTGCGTAGGGCCTGCGGCGCCGCCTTTCGGAGGTGATAAGTCCAGGTGATTGATGGCGTGTTTGGGTCCGCTCAAGGGTGGGGTGCCTCACGTCCAAGTGGCGTGTCGGTGCTGGGAGGTAGCGTCTGTTTTGCTGCTAGACGCTTCTAAGGGGAGACATGACTGACGACTTCAATACCAAGTTGACGAGCATCCTCTACGCCGACTGGAACATAGAGGACGCCAGGGTTGTACCTACGACGGAAGACGTGGTTCAGCGCGACGGGGCGAAGAGACTTGATGCGACCTATCTCTACGCCGACATGGCCGACTCCACTCTGCTCGTCAAGAGGTTGCCTCCCGATCTGGCGGCACGAATCATGCGGTCCTACCTGAGAATCGCGGTCGACTGTATCCGTGCCAAGGGCGGCGAGATCCGTAGTTTCGACGGCGACCGGGTCATGGGCATCTTCATCGGGGACCGGCGGCGAAATAGCGCTGTCGAAGCAGGTCTTGGTATCTCGTGGGTCGTCGAGCAAGAACTCAACCCGATGCTCGCGATCAAGCTATGGGACTCCGCTGATCCAAAATGGCGAGTGAGTCATCGAAGTGGAATCGACGATGGACAGACGTTTATCGTGCGTGGTGGAGCGCGCGACAACAGCGACCTCGTGTCCGTCGGTAATGCCGCGAATATCGCTGCGAAGCTGAGTGGTATCCGCGGTGAGGGAGGGACAATGACGATAACGAGCCGCGTGCATGGATTCTTGCTGAAGCATAACGAGTTCAGTAATGATCGGTCTATGTGGATTGAGCGGGACGACAAGTGGGTCGGGCCTCACTTTGTCACCACCTACAACTGCGGTTGGATGAGGAAGCCGTGAGATCCAAGCGGGTGCCGAAACTGGCTTCCACTAGTGACTCGAAGGCTGTCGAAAATGCCTGGCAGATCCACGATGCCCAGATGGACTGGACGGGCAAGGTAGATACGAAGGCGGCGTTTGCCCTGACGTTCCAAACTGCGATCCTCGCCGTGGCTGTCAGCTTGCTCCCAGACATGGACACGCGCCTTGAGTACGCATTGAACGGGCTTAGTATTTTGCTCGTGTCTGCTGGCGCAGTCTTCGCGGCATCAGTCGTCGCGCCTGCATTAAGAATGAAGCACGTTGCGGCAGAGGCGGCTTCGAACTTTATCTATTTCGGCCACGCTCGTGCGTGGGAACCGGACGCCTTAGCAGATGAGTTGCGTCGGACAGACCTCACGGATCAAGTAGCTCGACAAGTCGTGGTGATGGCCAAAATCGTATGGGGGAAGCATCGCCGCGTGGCCTGGTCCATCTGGCTGGCTGTCGTAGGTGGTGGGCTGCTCCTCGCGTCTGCTGTGGTCTCGAGAATTTGATTGTCCGCGCGCCATCGCGAACTTGCTCGAGCGGTTTGTCCGAAGATGGGACCGTGGAAGCTTCCCGGGGCCGGCGAGTTCTGGGTGGCATCGAGGTGTTTGGTCAGAGCGAATCAGGCCCAGACGAGTTGCCGACACTCGAGAACGTGAAAACCCCTCGCGCCACTCCCTGAGCCATCCGCTCCAGTTCGGATGGCTCACCGATTGGGACGCGGAACACGACTTTGGCGCTACCGAAAAAGCGAACGCGGTCGCGCCATAGCGCCTGCTTTCCGACATTCGCTCAGGGAGGGCGCTCCCGCTCACGCACCAACGCCATCATCTCAGATTCCGACACGGCGCATAGGTCCTCGGCCTTCGCTGCTAGGCAGTGCCTCTCGCGCTGTATCTGGCCATGTCAGAGGGGTCGGATACGGTCTCGCTGACGGCCAATTCCGGCCTCGGTGTACACCTCGCGAAAGGACCCAACGATGGCTCCCTCGATCCCCACGATCACATGTCCCTACTGCCGGCACACGTTCGTCGGCGTGACGGCTACGAAGCATGGCTTGATCAAGTGCGGCAACTGCGGCAAGGCCATGAATATCTGACCCCGCGGCGCCGTGCGCTCCTCGCGATCGCCCCGCAAGGCCGCAGATCGCGAGGAGGCAGGTGGCTCCGCTCGGACTGTCTCTCGGTGGGTTTTAGAGGTGTCAGAGAATTGGGTCTCGTTTGCGTCCGGCGATAGTGGCGGCGAGGATCGCTTCGATTGCGAATGCGGTGGAGCGGGCTAGGTCGATTCTCTTGGGGTCGAGCAGCCATTGGATTTGGAGCCCGTCCATGACGGCGATGATTGCGCTGGCGGCCACGGTGATTTCGCCCTCGGTAGGGCGGTCGTCGGGGCTGCAGAGTTCGTCGAGGGACTTCGCGACGAGTGCGCGTAGTCCGTCGAATCGTGCCCGAAACCAGGTCTGGGCTGGGTGGCCGTCGGTGACGGATTCTGCTGAGAGCACGGTGTAGGTCTGGACGATTCCGGGACGGTCCATGTTCTGGCGTGCGGTGGCGACCAGGTGCCGGAAGAGGTCTAGCCCCGTCGGGGCGTGCTGGCCGTGGAGGTGTGCGATGTCGGCGCGGTCACGATAGTCAAGTACCTCGAGCAGCAGCTGGTCCTTGGATCCGAAGTGGTGGAGGACTCCGGCGTGGGTCATGCCGACCTGCGCGGCGATTTCGGTGAGCGAGCACTGGTAGTACCCCTTGGTGCCAAAAGTCGCCATCGCTGCGCGCAGGATGTCTTCACGTCGTTGGACGGTCGCTTGTCGGGGTCGTTTCGATGCCCGATCGGGCTGGGGGACTCCGGGTGACGGCGTTGCGGCAAGCGCGTGAGCGCCGGGGCATTCTTCGTGGGTGGTCATCGTCATCTCTGCTCCCAGGCCAGGATCTGGTGGCCCGGCGAGAGTTCGAGTCTGCAGGTGCCGGTGGCTGTGATCGTGTGGAGGGTGCCCGTCGTGAGGTCGGTGAGCAGCCCTCTTGGGGAGGGATCCGGGCCAAGTGGTGGCCTCGTGTCGGTGGGGGGCCCGAGTTCGAGGGTGACGGTCCGTGCCTCGCCCCAGGAGACAAGGTGGATGAAGCGCTCGGAGCCAGTGGCGTGCAGGGTGGCGAGCACCCGCTGGGCCGGCTGGCCGGCATCGGTGATCGCCACCGATGGGCGCAGGCCGTGCGCTGAGAGAACGGCCGTTGCCGACTTTTCAGCGGGCACCCGGACCACGGCAAATCCGGCTCCCCGCGCCTTCGTGAGTGTGGCCTCGGAGACGGTGCTGGGTTCGGGCACGACGACGATTGTGCCCGGGGTTGGCATGTTAGCGGGGTTGCCGGGAGCGTCGACGAGTGCGGTGGGGTCCCAGAGGTCGTAGGGAAAGCCGCCGATGACCAGGTCCTGAACGACCTTGGACCAGGCGTTGTACGCGCGGGGTAGCTCGTTGTTGCCCCAAGGCACGTTGGGCTGGCGCATCGTGCCGGTGGCGCAGTACGCATCGATTGCGTCGGGCCGGTGCCAGATCACGGAGACCTTGGGTGCCAATCGAGCCATGAGGAGCGCGGGGTGCAGGGCCAGAACGGTCGTCACCTGCCGCACTGGTCCCGCGAACGTCGTCTCGGCTCCGTCGGAGCTGAGGGGTCCGTGCTCCCAGTTCTCCCGGTTGACGAGCATGTACAGGTTGAAGCCTTGGTATCCGAGGGCCACGGCGGCACCCCACCAGGCCTCTTGCTCGACGGGGGTTGGGTCTGGGTAGGCGACTACCTCACCGGGGGAGCGCCAGATACCTGTCATGAGCTCTGGGGCCCAGACCACTGGTTCGCCGACCGCTCGCGCGGTAGCGGCGGTCTTGGCGAGCCTGTCGACCGCTTCCCAGGTGAGCGGGGGTTCGTAGTAGTGATCGACGCCGATGGCGCTGGCTTGTGCACCTAGTCCGCGGCGGATCCCCTGATGTGAGATCGGCACGTCGTGGATCGGGTGGTTGATGATGTTCACGGTCGCGAGCAGGTGCCCGCAGCCCAGGTCTTGGTGGATCTGGCGGATGGTCTCGAGATGTCCGACGAGCGAGGACCCGAGGAACTCTGTCCAGTCGTGGATGGCTCGGCGGTTCGCGGGCGTGGGCCGCGCGACGGTGCCAACACCCAGAACCGTCGCACCGCTCGGGTTGTTGGGTCGGGGTGGTTGGGCGTCGCTGAAGCTGTACGCGGTTGCGGCTGCCTGGCCCCAGGCGGCACGCCAGCGGTCGACGTCGGCGTCGTAGCGTGCCGGGAGCCATGCCCGAAACGCCTCGATGGCGAGGGGGTGGTAGTCCGCGAAGTAGAGGGCGTCCTGGAAGCACACGCTCGGTTCGTTGTCGAGCTGGATGGCCACGATCGGTCCGGTCGGGTGCCGGAGGTCGCCGAGCTCGCGCCACACCTCGGTGAGCCAGCCCCGTGCCGCGCTGGTGTAGCGGGGGTGGTGGTGGCTGGGGACCGGGTGCAGGAACGGGGGGTTGTAGCCCACGACGGGTTGGTCGCCTGCGCCGAGCGCGAGGATGTCGGGGTCGGCCATGATCCAGTCCGGGTAGCCGCCGCCGGGTTCTTCCGCGCAGATCCACGGCCCGGGTTTGAGTTGCACGAGCAGTCCGAGGTCGGCGCACAGTTCGACGAACGCACGTGCGTCGAGTCGCGGGTCCCGGTCGCCCCAGTGGAACTGACCTTCTTCGGGCTCGTGGCGTCGCCAGGACAGGTAGGTGCTGATCATGGGGATCCCAAGCGCGACGACCGCCTCGAGGGCGGGGCGCCAGTGGGCGCGTGGCATCCGCCAGAACTGCACCTCGCCGGCTATCAACGGCATCGACTTCTCGCCGACCCACAGTTGGCCGTCGGCTACCCGGATCTGATCCATGCTCAGCCCTTTACCCCGCCGGCGATTGACCCTTGCATCAACCATTTCTGGATCAGGGAAAACAGCACGATCGAGGGGATCGCCACGACTATTGCCATTGCGGACAGGTCGTTCCAGGCCACCTCATAGCTGCTGGAAAGCTGCGCTAGCCCGACCGGCAGGGTGCGGTGGGCGTCGCTGCTGGTGAAGGTCAGGGCGAAGGTGAACTCTTCCCATGCGCCCAGGAACAAGAAGATTCCCGCGGCGACGACGCCGGGTCGCGCTGCAGGTAGGGCTGCGCGCAGCATCGCACCGACGAATCCGCAGCCGTCGATCCGGGCGGCCTCGTCAATCTCTTTCGGTACCTGGTCGAAGGCGGTCTTCATGAGCCATGCACCCAGCGGTGCTGCGCCGGAGACCTGGGCCAGGACCAGACCCCAGGGGGTGTCGAGCAGTTCGAGGCCGGAGATGATCTTGAAGAGCGGGATGATCAGGAGAACTGAGGGGAACATCTGGGTGGCGAGCAGGCCGATGAGGAGTACGACCCGGCCGCGGAACTTGAACCGGGACAGTGCGTACCCGGCGAAGATGCCGATGAACAGGCCGATGGCGACGCTGCAGACCGAGACGATGACGGAGTTGAGGAACCAGTTCCCGAAGCTTCCTCGGCCCAGGATGTACACGAAGTTGTCCCAGGTGGGGTTGGCGGGGATGACCGCTGGCGGTACCTGGTAGATCTCCGCCGTGGTCTTGAATGCCGCCGAGATGATCCCGATGACGGGCACCACAGCGAAGCACGCGAAGACGAGTGCGCCGATCCACACGAAGACCCGCGACGGGCGAAGGGGCTTGCGTCTTCGCGGTGGTGCGGCGCGGGTCAGCGTCGTCGACGCGGTGAGGGTGCTCATGCGAGGACCTCTTTCCCGTAGGCGCGGATGTACACCGAGGAGCCGGCGGCCACGATGACGAACAGGATCATGGACAGCGCGGAGGCGTAGCCGAAGTTGAAGCTGGAGAACGCTTCCTTGTAGACGAATGTCGTCAAGATGTCGGTGGTGCCTGCGGGTCCGCCGCCGGTCAGGACGTAGATGTTGGAGAAGCTGTTGAAGGTCCAGATCAGTGCCATCAGGGTCGAGGTGAGGATGGCGGGTTTGAGCATCGGCATGGTGATGTTCGTGAACGTGCGCCAGAACCCCGCTCCGTCGACTGCGGAGGCTTCGTAGACCTCTTCGGGTATGGACACCATCCCGGAGATCAGCATGATCATGATGAACGGAAAGCCGCGCCAGACGTTGGCCAAGATGACTGCGCCGAGCGCCGTCTTCGGGTCCGCGAGCCAGGCATGTTGGAAGTCCCCTAGCCCGATGGCGGCGAGGATCTGGTTCACGAGCCCGTTCTGCTGGTACATGAGCTTCCAGGCCAACGATCCGACGACCATCGGGGTCGCCCAGGGGAGGACAAAGACCGCCCGCAGCCACTTGCCCCCCACGATGTTGCGCAACAGCAGTGCACCGGCCATGGCGACGACGAACTGCAGGAAGACGCCACCGATTGTCCAGACCAGCGAACGACCAAGCACGGACCAGACCTCCGCGTCACCGAAGGCCTTGGTGTAGTTCTCCAGCCCGATGTACTCCCAGCCCTGGTGCTTGGTGGGGCGGACATCAAACAGGCTCTGCGCGGCGACCTGGCAGATGGGCACGACGACCAGGGCCAGCACCGCAACGACCGCCGGGGCCATGAACGCGTACGGCACCCAGCTCCCGCGGCGGCGGCGCCGGGGGAGCGCGACCGGTTTGAGTCCCCGCTCCGGGCCGGGCGCGGATGCCCGACCCGGAGCAGCGAGGGTGGAACTACTCACTGAGAGCCTCGTTCGCCTTGGCCACCGCGGCGTCCAACGCCTCCTTCGGGGTCTGCGTTCCTGCCAGCGCGGCCTGGACGGCCTCACCTAGCGCGGCGTCGACGTCATTCGATGCGGCCACGGCCGGGCGGGACTTCGCCTGCTCGAGGACACTCTTGAACTGCGATACGAACGGGTCATCGGCGAAGGTCGGGTCGTCAAACAGGGCGACCTTCGCGGGGAGCCCACCGATCTCCTGGTAGTACTGCTTGACGTTGGCGTCCTTCATCAGCCAGCCGATGAAGGTCTTGGCTTCCTCTTGGTGCTTGGAGTTGTCCAGGACGAGCAGGTCCATCCCTCCCAGCACGGTGGCCTCGGTCTGGCCGGCGGGCATGGGAGCCACGGCCCACTTACCGTCGATTCCAGCCTCCTGCAGGGCGGGAATCGTCCACGGACCCGAGGTGAACATGGCCACATTTCCGGAGACGAATGGCCCCTTGACCTCGTCCTCCGCGGCCGTTGCCATGCCCGGGGGCATGGCTGAAGCCTGCAGGTCGACCCACAGCTGCAAGGAGCTGACCGCTTCGGGGGAGTTGAAGACTGCCTTGGTGCCGTCGGCGTTGAGCATCTCAGCGCCTGACTGCCACAACCAGGGGTAGAACTCGAACGCACCCCAACCGCCGAACAGTGCGGCACCGTAGTTGCCGTCCTTGGTCAGCGCGTTCGCGACCTCGGTGAACTCGGCCCAGGTCGTGGGGGCGGCGTCGTAGCCCGCTGCGGCGAGCAGGTCGGAACGGTAGAACAGGGCAAGGGCCTCGACGTCGAGGGGGACCCCGTAGAGCTCGCCGTCCTTGGTGACGGCGTCCAGTGCGGCGGGGAAGTAGTCGGAAGAGTTGCCGACGACGTCGCCGAGCGGGACGGCCCACCCGGAAGCGATGTACTGGGGGGCTTTGGCAGGGTCGACCCGGACCAGGTCTGGTCCCTGTCCGGCCGTGATCTGGGTGACGAGCTTGTCGTAGAACGCGTCGTCGTTGTCGCGCAGGAGCTCGACCTTGATCCCCGGGTTCTCGGCCTCGAACTTCGGGACCAACTTCTCGATGGCGGCCGTCTGCGCGTCGTTGAACTGCTCTTGGAAAGTGATGGTGACTGGCTCTGGGGTGCCGGTGGTGCCGGTGGTGCTGTCGTTTGCGCAGGCCCCGAGCGCGACCACCATGGTCGTCGCTGCGAGGAGTGCTGCCGTGCGTTGGGCTCGCATGTTTCCTGGTCTCTTCTCTCGATCAAAGTGCGGACGTCGTTGTCAGATCGGATCGGGGTCGTGTGCCTCCTTGCCCTGAAGGCGCGGAAGGCGTGTGGTGAAGGACCTGGAGGGCTCGGTCCGCGTGTAGGGAGGTGTCACGGGATCCCCGGCGCGAAGGATCGAGGTCGCCTGTGTGTCGCGCACGTTCCGGGCCGCATGTAAGCGGAAGTGCGTTCCTGCGGGTGCCCAACTGTGCGCCCCGGTGTCCCATCTCTCAAAAACGCGGCGTGGCAAAAGGATGGTTGCCGTCGCGTCGGATTCCGCAGCTGCACTGACGACGACGTGCCCACCCAAACGTCGCGCGCCGACGGGAGTCAGACACCGGCCGTCACACCCGCCGCTGGCTTCGGCAAAGCAAAGTCCGTCGTGGTGTTCAAGGACGTCCAGATAGACCTGCACGACCTCACTGGAAGGACGAGGCGCAGCGTTGTGAAGTTCGACTCGCACCGTCACGCCCGCTTCGGACCGGTCGATGATCTCGAGCGGGCCGTACGTCCAATCGCCCCAGCCCAGGCCGAACCCGAACGGGCGGGCTGGCGCCCGCCCGAGGACGTCCCAAGACCGGTATCCCACGTTGACGCCCTCGGTGTAGTCGAGGTAGCCGTGCACGGGTGTCGCCGCTGGCACGGGCACATCCGCCTCGCGTGCGGGCAGAGTCCAGGGCAGTCGCCCTGCCGGCTCGAATGCGCCGAAGATGGTGCCGGCCAGGGCGTGACCGGCCTCCTGGCCCGGAAGCCACCACCACAACGTGGCCGCGGGTCGAGCCCCGTCCTCTGCCGCTGTGTTGTCAGCGGAGGCCGCGTCGAGCCAGGGGAGGATCACAGGGGCGCCAGCGTTGACGAAAACGACAGTCCTCGGGTTGGCGGCCGACACGCGGCGGACCAGTTCGTCCTGGCGGCCCGGCAGCGCGAGTGTTGTCCGGTCCCACCCTTCCGATTCCGACTCGAGGTTGGTGCCCACCACGATGATCGCGAGGTCGGCGGTGCGCGCTGCCTCGACCGCCTCGGTGATCTCCTCACTGACGCTCAGACCAGGTCGTAGATGTCGGATGGCCGCGCGAGCGAACCGGCCGTAGGCCTGGCCGTCGATCACCTGGACCGTCGCGTCGATCTTGATCACGCGCGGGTTCACCACGTCGATCAAGGCGGGGATCTCCTGCGGCTCGTTGACCGAGGAGTTGAGAATCACCTCTGCACCGACCCGGTGGTCCCCCTTGGCCGTGACCTGACCGTCGATCCGGATGCTGTACTGGCCGACGGTGCCGATTCCGATTCGGTGTACACCCGGTTCCGTGAGGGTCACATTGGCGAACAGGTGAAGGTGGTCAGCGCTCGGGTACCGGTCACCCAGAGCTGGGCGGCCGTCCCACCCCTCGCATTCGGTCCAAGCGTCAAGGATCTCCCCCAGAGCGTCGAGGATCTCGATCCGCAGCCCCGGCGAGCCGGTCACCGGGTCCGTGGCACGAGCGGCGAGGTCCAACGCTGGGGCCTGCGCAGTCGCGATTCCTCCACGGTGAACCGAGATCGTCACGTCGTCGGGCAGCAAGGCGCGCAGCCCCTGCACGGGCGTAACGACGTGGTGGGGGTTGACGTGAGCGCTGCCGCCACCCTGGACGAACGGCGCGACCGCGCCAGGACCAATCAGCGCAACGGACCGGATCGTGTGAGGATCCACCGGGATCAGGGCGGCCCCATTGGGCAGGCTGTTGCTCAACACCACGGTGGCCTGGGCGGCGAGACGGGTCAGCGCCTCGGTCGCAGCGTCCGCGACGTCGGCGTGAACGGGCCGTGCCGCAACAGGTTCGCGGGTTTGGCCAGGAGACCACGCCCCGACGCGCTCGGCCAGGCGGAGAAGTCGCCTCACCTTGTCATCGATCACGGACTCGGGGACCGCGCCGGTGCGCACCTGCGCGGTGAGCCGGTCTTCCCAAGGGCCACCCGGCCCGGGCATCACCAGGTCGAGACCCCCCAAGGCCGCCCCTACGGTGGACGTTGCGGCGAGCCAGTCACTGATGACGGCACCGTCGTAGCCCCACTCTTCCTTCAAGATCTCGACCAAGAGATGGTGGTGCTCGGTCGCGGGCGACGCCTCGATACCCGTGTCGATACCGTTGTAGGCGGCCATGATCGACCAAGGGGACGCTTCCCGGACCGCCTGTTCAAAAGGCGCGAGGTAGACCTCCCGGAGAGTCCTCTCGTCCATGCGGGCGATGTAGCTGGTGCGCTCCGTCTCGGAGTCGTTTGCGAGGAAGTGCTTGAGGCACACGCCGATCCCGTGCGACTGGATCGCCCCGATAAGCGCCGTGGCGATGTTGCCGGTCAACACCGGGTCCTCTGAGAAGCACTCGAAGTGCCGTCCGCCTACGGGTGTGCGTTGAAGGTTCACGACCGGGGCCAGGATCACGTCGATGCCCTTGCGTCGCGCTTCGGTGGCGAACAGGTCTCCGAGCCGGCGGGCGGCCTGCACATCCCAGGTCGCGGCCAGGGCGCTCGGCGCGGGAAAGAGCAGCGACCAGTCGGCCGGATCGTCCCGCACCCCGCGTACCCCGACGGGGCCATCTGAGACCACCACTGAACGCAACCGGATCGTCTCGAGGGAGTGCAGGCTCCACGCGGTTGCCCCCGTGAGCAACCGGACCTTCTCCTCGATGGAGAGCTTCGCCATGGCCTGGGTCACAGCTTCGAGGTGCGTCACGTTGCTCCTTCCGGGGACGGCGCCGGCGTCAGCGCGTACGATCATGGAACCACAGTTACTAACAGGTTAGTAACCTTTGAACGTAACGATTGCGTCACGGGCAAGGGGACGACCAAGATGGGCGCAACATGACCTCGACACCCACACCGGAGACCGTCTCGCCGCGCCCGCGCCGCAAGTCCACGACCGTCCAGGCCAAGACCAACGGATCCAGGGCAGCGAAGGCCCGCAACCCACAAGCGCGCACATTGCAGCGCCGCCAAGCCATCCTGGAAGCAGCGATGGTGGTCTTCGCCGCCCACGGCTACCGCAACGGGTCCCTCGGTGAGATCGCCGACCAGGTCGGCATGACCCATGCCGGCGTGCTGCACCATTTCGGCTCCAAGGAGCAGCTGCTCGTCGAGGTGCTCGAGTATCGCGACCAGGCCGACGTCGAGGATCTCGAGGGCCATCACGTCCCGGCGGGCACGGACATGCTCAAGCACCTCATCCGCACGGCAGCGCAGAACCAGGAACGCCCCGGCATCGTCCAGACCTACGCCGTACTGTCCGCCGAAGCCGTCACCACCGATCACCCCGCCCGCGAGTGGTTCCGCAGTCGCTACGCCGGGCTACGAAGCATGATCTTCAACGCGCTCAAAGATGCCCTGCCGTCGGACACGACAGTGCCAGACACCGAGATCGAAGCGGCCACGACCGCGATCATCGGCATGATGGACGGACTCCAAGTCCAGTGGCTCCTCGATCCGAGCGAAGTCGACATGCCCACCGCCGTCGAACTGATCATCGAGTCCGTGCTCGCCCGATGGGGCATCCAATTCCAGGGAAACGCCGATGCCGGAGGGACTGCGATCGGGCGGTAGGAGACTCCCCGGAACTTAGATGACCGCTCAGGACGCTGCGAGTGAAGTCCACGAGCACGGACTCGATGTTCGCGCCTGTGAGAGGCGGTGCGGTCCACCACAATCTGGCCAGGATCGTTGAGGAGTCAGATACGGGTCACGGGTCCGCCAGGCCAGCCCGCCAGGTACGACGCGTTGCTCAACAGCCCGGTGCGGTACATCGCATACCGAACTAACGTCCAGGTCGGGCAGACTCGGCACTTATCGCCAACTAGGCGTTGTTGGCTCGCCGGCAATGGCTCACGTTCGCCGACAGCGTCTTCTACGACAGCGTCCCGGGGCCCGCCGGGCGGACGACGAGGAGCATCCGTGCTGACAAACAAGCCGATCGTGTCGCATCGGACCCGCGGCCGGCGCTGGGGCTCGTAGGGCCAGGACTCTTGTGGAGACGCCACCCGAACTGCTTGTCTGGCTCACCACTCCGTGGAAGCAGCGGGCGCGCGGCGAAGCGATGTCGTGGACGACCGGGCCCGTTGTGCTGGTGCACTCATCAGAAGCTCGGGGCATAGATGGCTGGGCTAGGGCTGGACCAACACATGGAAGCGGTGGCCCGGGGTTGGCCCGCGTCCCGCAAGGACTCCTATGCTGCGAAGCGTGACGACACCGGCTGCCCTGACAGCGGATCAAGCCTCTCAATTGGTCAATGTCCGAGTGATGCTTGAGCACGCGCTAACGGAGGCTACTGCCGCACCGTTCATGCGACGGGCTACCGCCATCGTGCTACTCGACGCGGTCGTCGAAAGGGCCACGCACCTTGTCGCCGTCACGCGGGGTGTGCCGGTTGCCAGGAATGACGGTCTCGACGAGCTCATCTCAAAAGTCAAGCAGGACATGGGAGAGAGCTGGCAGCCCACCGTCCTTTCAGACATTCGGCAACTGCGGCGCGCCCGTAATGCGGCACAGCATGAGGGGCTACCGCCGGCCGGCGAGCTGGTGCCCAGCTGGGCAACCGCCGCGCGCACGTACGTACGCGACCTAATCGACGCCCAGTTTGGAGTAGACGTCACGCACGTAGTCCTGACTATCGCCGTCCAGGACGACGAGCGCCGTGCCGCGCTTGAGCAGGCCATGCAACTCGTCGATGGCGGCGACTACGCCGGGGCAGTGGCTGTCGCAACAATTGCCTTCAAAGAGTCTCAGCGCCAATGGCACCGGCTCCAGTCGTCTGGGGGGCTTTCGATTGTGTCGCCCGGTCAAAGCGGAGAGTTGGCCGTGGAAGTCGCCGAGCTCAGCGCATTGGCGCGAGACGGCGCGCTTGCGCCCGACGGTCAGGAGTATCTCTGGTTTCGCGGCCTAATTCGCGAGCAGGGAAACCTAATCGATGAAGGCGAGGCCCGCCGAGCCGTCGCATTCGTCTTCTGGTGGGTGATCCGTCTGGAAGCGGCCCTGAGCACCTGGGAGCCAGATCGGCGGGCGCGCAGAGACCGAGCGCAACGCCATGTGCGGACCGGTGCCGGTCCTGCCTCCATTGCAGACGCGACTTCGACACCCGACCGGGGCCGCGTGTTGCTCAACCAATCTGGGTCGGCGACTCCGCTTCCCGATCGGTGGCTGCTGACGTTCACGCTGCGGGACGTTCCGGCAGGAGTCGACTACTCCACTTGGGCCGAGTGCATACGCGAACTGCTTTCACATCCGCCGGCCAGGAGTCGCTGGGAGGTGCGCCAGGACGGAACCACGCGCGTTGAGGTACTGGATGAGGCGGAGATCCCGGCGCGAGTGGACGAATTGCGATCTGCCTTGAGCAGGGCAGAATTGGTGCTTGATGAGCAGGCACGTCAAAGCGCCGAGATTGATGCTGGTAGCGAAGCGGAGGGTTTAGCGTATCTGGAAGCGCTCGCCTCTGCCGGTCCGCTGCCGGAATGGGTTCTTGCCGTCAATCGCGCTGGTTTGCACGGCGAAGAGGTCGTTCTTTTGGCCTTGGATGACTCCTTACGGATTCCCGCCAGCGCCGACTCCGTCCCGACGGGGTTTGGGGGTCACCGAGAGACTCTCGTCGACCGAATCCATGCGTTTCTTCGAGCCGAGGATGCCGCCGGATCATGTTACTACGACGGTCAGGGCAATACGGCCGTATCGGCGGTCGAACCTCAGCGCCTGTTTGACCTCCTGAACGCAACTGGTGCCTTCGTCGACGAGCGCCTCAAGGAGCATGCTTCAAGGGTTGAGGAGCACGCGACGCTTGATATCCGCATTGAGGAAACACTCAACGCCACGCTGCAGGCCCAAGACGAGATGTAGGCGACCACGAAATGGTGTCGCGTCAATGGAGAGCACGACCGAACTGAGCAGGTGACCGGCTGCTGGGTGAGCACCGCATATGGGAGTGTCGCGGTCTGTGGACCGCCGGAGCAATTGCCGGATCCACCTCTATGGAATCAAGGCAACGGCGCCGCGGGCGTGGCGTCTGCGGGCGGCGCTGCGCGCCGTCCTCGCCACTCACCTCGCACGAACCTGACTTCAGGGTCACTGTCAACGATCCGGGCGCCACTCTTCAGTCTGCTAGGCCCTCGCCGGGTCCCTCAATGCACTCCTTGAGGATGCCGATGGGCCCGGCACCGGGGCGTGGATGACGGGAATCGTGGCCGCCCCGGGGCAGTGGCTGTGTCAACTCGAATTGGCCCCAGGCTGTCAGAGCCAGGGCAGGGTCCGTCGTCGCCACCGTGGGCCGCCCGGAGTCTGCCCCGGCCCCTTGTTGACGTCGGTTGCCTCCGACGCGTGTGGAGGCTCAAACCGCGTCAAGCACAGGCTGACGGTCGATCCGGCCTTGGGCGTTCGCTCGGTGCGCGAGGAGCACTGCGGCGAGCCAGGCGAACCAGATGATCTGCAGCAGTCCGAAGGCGTAGCTAGCCTCGTGGAGCGCTGGGACGGTGGAGGCCAGGCCGGAGCATGGCGGGGGCCTGTTGGTGGTAACGGGCACGGCGGGGTCGGGAAAGTCGGCGCTCCGAACGCCGCGGCTGGCACGGGCCCGCCTAGACAAAACCGTCAACGAAGTCATGAGACATGCCCGTGTCTACGATGTCCCGAGACATGAACGTGCACGATTTCCTGAGACATCACACCGGCTACACCGCTCCATCCTGGATTGGGAAGAGCCGGTCAAGCCCGGACCGCACCGAACGTTACTTCGTGCTATAGACATCAGAAAATTCCGACACCCTGGTCCAGCGTGCAGTTAGGACATCCCAAGTGAAGTCCTCATTCGTAGAGCCGGGCGATCCGGCCCATCTCAGTGGCCTGTCAGCTGTACCGAGCGTCACGGTCTCAGAATGTCCATTGACGACCGCGGAGACAACAACCCGTCCCGTGTAAAGAAATCCGGGGGTGAATGTGAGCCAGATGGTTGCACGAATGTTGTCGCTGTTACGCATAACAATTGCCGCAGGCGGCATCTCCCATAGAGCACTAAGACTAGGACTAGTCACGGTTGCGCCTTCATCTAGCGGGGCTTCTGGGTTGATATAAGTCTTGCCCTTTGCGACATCCACGGTAATGTTCGGACCAGGTTCGCTAATCACGTAAGGAGCCGGGCAGTTGACCGCGCAGAGTGGCGCCGGAGGCGGTGGCGGCGAACACGTCACGCCCGTGAAGGGCTCTTTCATCTCGATCCGTGAAAACACTTCTACTCTTACGGAATCAATGAATATTTGGGTTTTCATTACGCTATAGACATTGAGTTGAATACGCGAGTCTTTGCGATACAACTTCGTTTGCGAATCGAGCCAATGCTCCCACTCGCTGCAGTGATTATATGTCTTTTCAATAGCGAAACCTGGTGGATTAGGGATTTGTTCAACTCGCCCATCGAAGTAATACTCGGACTCCGTTGCTGACATTTGAGCCGACCAGACCTCTTTGTTCGCAGGTGTCTTCGGCACATCGCGATCGACGAAAGTCGAGTATCCAGCGAAAATCAGAGCCAATATAGTCGCAATGCCTGCCAGTCCGGACCAAACTGGGTGACGAAGGCTCCCTGCTAAAACGGATGCGCACTTGCGGCTCGCTGCCGCTATGGGCTCAAGGGATGCCTTCGGACGCTTCACGTAATGTCCCCCCAATGGAACTCTCCGGTACTGATCGTCGATGTGGCCTCTCCGAGCAACAAACGGAGGTGCCTGATCTCCGCCAATCCGCCCTGCTCATCCTTGTTCGCCAACTTCTCCGGCGCCCCTGATTGCGCCCCAGGTTCAGCCGCTCCTAAAGAGTGGCACCCAGGCCCGAGTCGTGTCATCTGCGGCTCGCTGAAGTTTGCCGGGGAGGTGAGGCACGCTGACGACGAGGCAAGGGTCAAGCTCGCTCAAACCGACCTCGCGCGCGAGGCGGCTGAGAGTCGGCCACCCCGACCTGCCTTGCCCGGGTGATGGCCCTACGGTCGGCAACAGGCATCCCCGGATGTAGACCGGACAGACCCGCCAACCGGTCGCCTCTTGATGCCACCGATGCCGCGGACGCGGTCGCTACATAGCGCCTGCGAAGCTGCGCGCCCACCGACTTGCACTGCAACCCGAGTCAGGTGCGATCCTGTCGCGACGGACTGATCGTGTGCCCCGCCTTTGTCAGGCCATGGAGGACCTCGCTCCGGATGTCGAGGCACTGCGCCTGGAAATCGAGGCTCAGACGGCCGGCGCTGAACAGGCAGAGCAACTCGCCGCGGCGGCGACTCTGACAGCCCTGATCACCGACGGCGAAGTACTCATCTAGGAATCTGTTGGGAACGAAGCGGGGTCGAGGCCGCGGATTACCGTCCACTCGGTTCTGGACGCGATCGACACCTTCTACGCCGAGGCAGATAACCCCGTGTTGAGTCCTGGGTCGTCACCCAGGAAGGTGCTCGGCGCGCCGGCGCGCGCTGTCCGCGGGTCCTGCCGCCGACGACCCTCATCTCCATCGGATGGTCCCACTGGCCATGGACGTCGGCTACGACGCCGAGGCCGACTCCGACTTCGGCCTCGACGTCATCCTCAACGGACTGGGCCGGGTGCTGTCCACGTCCGAGACAAGCCGTTGACACCTCCCGCCTCGGGCACGGTCGACTCACCGATGCCGCACCGGTCGCTCGTCCGGGATCTCCCGGGTCATTCCTGCGCGGTGAGCGGCAACGAGCGGACGCTGCGGAACCGCCGGGGCTGCCCGTCGACGGGGTCCGTGAACGCGACCTCGGCCGCGAGGAGTTGGAGGGGCCGACGGAAGTCGTCGACCGGGACATCCTGCAGGACGGGGTACAACGGGTCGTCGACGATGGGGATGCCGAGCCCCAGCAGGTGGAGGCGCAGCTGGTGGGTCCGGCCCGTGCGGGGTGTCAGGCGGTAGACCCCGGCGCCGTCCACCTGCCGCTCCAGCTCGACGCGCGTCTCGGCGTTGACGAGCGCCCCGGGCACGACCTGGGCGCGCCACGTGCCGGGCACCTTGCGGATGTGGTTGCGGACGACGGCGGGCAATACCAGGTCGGCGCGCAGCGGCGCGACCGCCCGGTAGGTCTTCTCGACTGCGCGGAGCTCGAACGCCGTCTGGTAGGGGCCCCTCCAGCGTCTCTCGGTGGCCAGCATCAGCAGGCCGGATGTGACCCGGTCGAGGCGGTGCAGCGGCGACAGCTCCGGCAGGTCGAGCTCCGCGCGCAGCCGCACGACGACGCTCTGCATCACGTGTCCGCCGCGTGGGATCGTTGCGAGGAATGGCGGCTTGTCGACGACGATGAGGCGCTCGTCCCGGTACACCACATGGATCCGACCCGGCACCTCCGGCTCGTCGCGCAGGTCGCGATGGAACCAGACGAATCGGTGTGGCCCGTAGGGGTCCGCGTCGCGCACGGCGCGCCCGCTCTCCTCGACGAAGCGCTCCTGCGCCAGCATCCCCGGCACATCGACGTGCTCCGGCAGGCGGTGCCGCAGCCACGCGCCCATCGTCGGCCACACGGTCGGGCCCCCGCGATCGCGGTCGGGGGTGCGGAGCCAGGCGGCGGCGAGGCCGTGGCGTGCCGGGAGCGGTGAGCGAGGAGGCACCGGACGATCGTACGAGGCGGACCCGTCGCCCAGACCGGTGGTGTCCTCTGTGCAGTGGGCCCGACTGCTCGAGGCGATAACCGCCACCCACCCCACCGATCGCCCCACGGCGAGCCGAACCTCCCTGGCGCTGCGCAAGATCACCGCAGCTGACTTATGACGGCGCCGGGCGCCGTGGATCATCGAAGACGCCGCAGTCGACGTGCGTGCACGGTCGTTAGTCGAGGGCGACTTCGGTCTGCGGTTCTACGAGGCATCCCGCCGCGCACCCGAGGCGGTTTCAACCTCGGGACCCTGTGCATCCTGGACCGCGAGCCGCGCACCCTCGACGCCCAGGAAATCGGACTGAACGCTGTGTGATGCCACCGATGCAGCAGGCGCAGTCGTCGTCGCCTGCTCAGCGAGGTCGGCCCTGACGTTGACATCCGCTTAGGCGTGGGTCTCGGCCTGGACGGCATCGTCCACGTCCGTGACCGCGTAGCGGCGGTGCCCGCCCTCGGTGCGCCCAGCCCGCAGCAGCCCGACCTCGCCCCACCGGCGCACGGTGCTGGCCGACACAGCGAACAGGCCAGCGAGCTCTCCTACCTGGAGGAGCTCGTCGCCCGATAGACCAGGCCGGCGCGCGAGCCAAGCGCGCGTGATCGCTTCCCCAAACACTGGGCCGGGGCGTTGATACCTCTTGCGCTCTGCCGCGCGCGCACGCCGGTACTCGACCGCGCATGCCCGGCACGCCCGGCCTCCGCGCCGCTGGACGTGGGTGTTCTCTGGAGTGAACTCATGGCCCCGCTTGCAGTGTGTCTTGTCGCCGTTGGCCGGCTGCCCCGTATAGAGATAGCCGGCACGCTCGCGGTTCGCGCGAGTGTCCTCGCGCTGGCACTGCACGCACTTGCGGCCGGGTGCCTTTGCGGGGTTCTTGGAGCGCGTTGGTCGCGCACTGATTGCGCCGGGAACGGTGAGGTCGTGCCCCCGCGCGCAGACATCCTTGACATGCGCGTGCCGCCCGCGGGCCCGATCGACCATGTCCGCCGCGTTCTCCCGCACCGTACCGACGCGAAGATGGGTGATCTCGACGCACGGCGGGTTGTCGCAGGAGTGCAGAACGAACAACCCGTCAGGGATCGGTCCGTGGTGGTGTTCGTAGACGACCCGGTGGGCCATGCGATCCCGTGAGTGGCCGTCCACAGTCTCAGAGGTAAGGCCGTAGCCATTGCGCAACTTGCCTGTGAACACCAGGCAGTTGCCCCGGCGCTCCACCTTGGCCATGACCCGTCCGTATGGCGGGGTGGCGTGCCTGCTCACCGGGCGCCCGCCGACGCCAGACCAGCACGGGGCATGCGCGTGATGGCCACGGTCGCAGGCTATACGCCGCCTGCGACATCTCCCCAGCGCCGACGGCTGGCGTCCCGGTAGCTCCTGATGAAGAAGCTGATGGTGCTGACGACTGCGATGGTCTTCAGATGATCGTCGTTCGCAAGCCGTTCCGCGCTGTCATCGTGCGCTCAGCTGTCGATCACTCTGCTCAGGTACACCGGGTGCGACACGGGGTAAGGCGGACGGGTCGTCTTTGATTCGAAATCAGTTGCCAGCAACTCACGTACCGCGGGCTTCAAGCCAACCTTGATGAGGGCAGCGCGGTCGGCGTCGACGAGTCGGCCCATCAGTCGCTTCCGAATCGGCTCGATGACCTCATCAAGTCGCTCCGCCACCGCGTTGACGAGTTCAACAAAGTTGCGTACCTGCTCCGGGGGCATCGTGCTGCAGACGCTGTACGCCCCGATGTCGAGAACCTCGAGTGTTTCGGCGTCGAGGACGCCGAACGCGTAGGTGACCGAGAGGTCCGACTGGGAGTGCGCGATGGTGCGGTTGCGAAACTTCGCGACGAGCTCATGTGTCGAGGAGAGCTCCTGAGGGATCTCGACAAATTTGGTCACTGGTCGCCGCACCTTCGAGGGGAAGAAGGTGCGGCAGTAGGCCATGACAGCGTTGGCCAAGAGGGACCGCTCGGCGTCCTCGAGCGGCGAATCAGCCGACGTGCTCCGCTGCGCCAGTTCGAGCGCATCGCGTGCCTCCACCAGGTCGGCCGCGTGGCTGGACAGTTCGATGAACAAGCAAGCGTCTTCGGAGTCGTCGACCATCACGAGTTCGAACCGCCGTACGTCAGGACTCACGGATCAAGTATGGCGGGACCCGCGTGGCCAGCCAGCTTCCCGCCACGATTGCCCAACCGGTCGGTGCAAGCGGCGCGTCGTCGACCCGCGCATAACGACAGCTAAGCGATGGAACTTGGTCGAGCAAGGAACAGCGACATGCCTCTGCATTGTCTCGCAGCGGTCAGGCAAAATCATTAGCGCTCGATGTTGACAAGGTTCGTCAAGCGTCTGTATCGATTGCTCTAGCCGTGTCGAAAGAATTGGCGTCAGCGTACTTCAGCGCGACATCGATCCACGCAGAGGTGAACGGACGGTTTGTCGGGTCCGAATTTGAGTATCGATCTACGAGCGATCTCAAGTAGGTCGAATCGACTTCATCCGTAAGTAGCCCGACACTGCGATCGGCAGCCAACTCGAACGCAACTCCCGGGGCGAGCTTCCGGTCGCTCGTGATCTTGTAGCCTGTCGTAGCCTCGACGAACTTCATATCATCCGAGGTCAATGAATTCAGTGCATTCGGACGATCGTGCCTTGCGGCCTGAACAATGAATGGCGCATTGGTCGGATTCACATTCCCTATAGACACGACTCTCCCCTGCGGTTTGTTGTGCCAGTCGACTGAAATACTGTACCGACGCCTTAAATAGGCATTGGAACTGCTTGGCTACTCGGAAGTGAAAGCAATGCCACAGCATTTCGCATCGTCAATTGACCCCAAGCCTGACTTTCTTTGATCATTATCGACGCTAGCCGCCCCAACTCGGGAACGCAACCGCCACGTACCGTATCGATTGCCTCATGTGGGGCCATTCGTGATTCTTGGTTCTTTGATAGTGCAGCGTTTCGATTCTCCTTCATCGGGTCGCTTGTCGGTCGATTCGGACTCTGAGGACCAACAAGGGGGCGGTCATGACAGACATCAGGATCAGCGCGGCGTCGACGAAACTGTCGGGCCTCGTGGCAGGACCCGCGGCTTCGGGTTCAGCAGCGCAGCAGGTGTACGACAGAGCCGTCAAGCGTCTGACCGAAGCGCAGAAACAGCTCGCCCAGGACGCCGTGAACAAGGCACCCGAGGAGACGCTGAAGGTCGACGAGGCGCTGGTCGAGATGGCGGCGGCGGCCGTCGCCGCGGCTGCCGCCGTGCTCGCGCGCGAGCAGGACCGCAGTCAGGGCACCAGTGCGCTCCCCTCGGGGGCATCGGAGGCCGAGCGCACCCCCGATCAACGACGCAAGGGCGAGGTCGACGTCTACGCCTGACTTTCACTCGGCATCTGGTCGGTTCGAGTTGACGTCACGGAGTCCAAAAACCGCTACGCCGCAGTAGGTGGCCCCGGTAAGCGTTGTGCGCGGAGCGGCCCCTCCGAAGCCCGCGCCGGGAAGAGGCCCCTGAACCTGATGTCAGTACCCTCCTGCGCATGAGGCCACGCATCCAGGAGATCGTCATCGACTGCGCTGCTCCTGCGGACCTCGCACGGTTTTGGGGTGCCCTTCTCGAGTCGAGATGGGCCGCGCGCGACGACGACTGGGCGAACGTCGGCGCCGACCCCCTGCTGCTCGCCTTCCAGCGCGTCCCGGAGTCGAAGTCGTCTCCCAAGAACCGATTGCACCTGGACATCGCGGTGTCCGATGCCCCCGAAGCGATCGCGCGGGCAGTTGCTCTGGGTGCGCGAGAACTCGGCCAGCGGCATCTGAGTGAGACCGGCGACGGCTACGTCGTGATGGCCGACCCGGAGGACAACGAATTCTGCTTCGTGGTGGACACCGATGGCTCCTGGGAGCTGGCGGCACGGGCCGCGCTCGCCCTCGAGCCATCCCATGGTCGCGGAGAACTGGCGCGTCCAGTGCCGCCGGCGCGAGCTTCTTCTGAGTACCCGATGGACAGGCGATCGCTGCTGTGCGTCGTCAGCCTGGTCAGCCTGGCCGTATCGGCCGCGGTCCTGATCTTGCTCATCCCGTCGTTCTTCCGGCCAGGCGAGCAGGTCGACCTCTGGCTTGTCGGGGTCCTCGCGGTCCTCGTCTTGGCCTTCGCGGCGGGGACCCGGCGCTGGCATCCAACGACGCCGGCGTCCAACGACAGGTAGCCAGAAGGCCCGCAACCGATCGTCAGCGGGAGCGGAACAAAGCGACAGGTATGTGGCTGTTGCGATCGGTCGGGTCACCCTCTCGGTCGTCGGTTCGGTACCCGCGGGTTGTGGATGCGGTTGGATGAGGTGCTGACCCGTCGAAGGAGACATGATGGCGCGATTCGAACAAGTGATGGGTCGGTGGCTGTCGTGGGGCGGGCTGATTGTGGCCATCGCGTGCGGGAACGCGATCGCTGCGCTCAACTGGTTCGCGATCGCCCAGGGTTACGCCCGTTCCGATGCTGTCGCTGGCGGCGCGTCGGCGTTGGTCTCCGCCCAACGCTATGCGTTTCTCGCGGTGTTGCTTTTGGTGATCGGCTTGCGCTTGGTCGACCGTCGGGCGGCCAGCGTTGTCGAAGCTGGCGCTGAGTCCTCGAAATGACGCGCCTTCGCACCTTGGCGCTTGGTGCGGTTTCGGTCGGGGTGGCGCTGCTGCTTGTCATGGCGGGAACGCGTGTGGTGACCGTGGATTCGGCGACGTTCCCTTTCGACGGGCACGGCGTCACTCATCTCCTCGACGTTCTCGTCAGTGATCTCAACGCCGGCGATACGGCCGCTGTGGCGCAGTTGGTGGCGGGTGAACGAGCGACGCGGGACGGTCCGCCGAGCGGGGTGGACCTCGAGGCTGCCGAGGCGTGGATCGGTCAGTTTGGTGGGCTCGGGTTGGATGATGCTCGCTACCAGTGGCGTCGGGACCTGGACGGGCTGCGGGCCGAGGTCCAGATCGCAGCGCGGACTGCCGCGGGGTCACCCACCACGATGTTCCTCACCGTGACGGGCGACCCGATCGTCGACGGTGACCTGCGAGTGGCATCCGCCGCGTCGTCGATCAGCGGCCCGGAGGTCGACACGCGAATCGGCGCGGCAGCGCTGACGCAAGTTCCAGCTTCCGACGGTCGCGAGGTCGTGGGCCGAGACTGGGCGCCGTTGGCAGGCTGGGCGGGCGTGGCGTTTCTGATCGCCGGGCTGGTGCTCTCGATCGGTGGGTCCGTTCGGACCAGTCTGAGCGGACAGTCGGGCGGGAACTCAGTTCTCCCGCCACACGTGAACTAGCGTGGTGCCGACATCCACCCCGGGAGGAGCGCTCGTGACGGACCGCACGCGTCGTGGGACGCTGCGCGCCGTGCGGGGGCCCGCGGCGGTGGGCATGGTGCTGGCCCTGGCGGGGCTGCTCTTCACAGCGAACGCGCGCCTGGCCCGGGGCCAGGAGGAGCGCCACCCGCAGAACCTGGGCGAGCTCGCTCAGGTCGAGTCGAACCGGGTCGAGGCACTCACCGGCGACGTCGAGAACCTGCGCGCCGAGGTCGACAAGCTCACCAAGGACCAGGTGAGCACCATCGACGTGGGGGACCCCGCCGCGGCCGAACTGGTGAAGGTTGCCTCCGGCCAGACCGCCATGAGCGGCCCGGGCGTCACCGTCGAGCTGAGCGATGCGCCGGCCGGACGAACCCAGCCCGAGCTCGCCAAGCCGGACGACCTCGTCATCCACCAGCAGGACCTCCAGGACGTCATGAACGCGCTCTGGGCGGGGGGTGCGGAGGCCATGACGGTGCAGGACCAGCGCGTCGTCGCGACGACCGTCATCCTGTGCAACGGCAACGTGCTCCAGCTCGGGGGCCGGCTGTACTCGCCGCCCTATGTGATCCGCGCGATCGGTGACCCGACGGCCCTCAGGGCGGCGCTGTTCCGGTCCGAAGCCATCCTCAAGTTCCTCCAGTACGTCGACTGGGTCGGGCTCGGCTGGTCCCTGACGACCGAGGACACCCTCGAGCTCCCCGCCGCCGAAGGAACCACCGAGCTGAAGTACGCGACCGTCCCGGCCGGGACGAACGTCTTCCCGTGATCGGTGCCGTGGGGGCCGCGCACGGCCGGCCGCCGCTCGGCGTCGCCGTCCGGTGACCCGCGCGGGCGCGGGCTCGGGCTGACCATCACGGGAGTCCTCCCCAGCACATGATCACGCTCGGCGTATTCCTACTCGCGTTCGTCGTGCTGTGGCAGGGCCGGAACGGGTGCTGTGCGAGAACCGGGCTGAGGGCACGATCCAGGTGCGCGATGTTGCCACCGGAACTGTCTTGGGGTCAGCGTCCGTCGACTGGCCGAAGTTGGTGGCGAATTGTCGCCTGGACCGACGGCAAACGCTCATACCTGCTCATCACGACCGTCATAAAGACGGACAGCGGAACAAGCGGGGCGACAACGGCCGACATGATCGAGATGGCCGGCAGCGTCCCCGTCAGCAAGTGACCCGAAGCCGACTCCTATCGAGACGTAGGCGCCGACGCGCTCAATGCTGAACGACAGTCAAGCGGTGTCAGCTCCGATGCGGCGATCGCTCCGCAGTGCCAGCGTCATGAGCGTTCCCGCGGGAACGTTCCGTCCCAAGAACTGAGATGGAATCGTCCACGGTCTCCGTCGACACCTTTCCGCAGGAACGCACTGGCCAACGGGTGGACGGCCCCGCGCGAGGGTTCCGGTCCGTCGAGGGACTTGAGGCGGGTTCATCTGAGCGACGAACCTCCCGCACGGTGATCGCGAATCAGTCAAAATGATGATCCGGCAGATCGAGTCCGATAGGTGGCGATCCATGTTTGCCCTGGCCTGGCGCTGGGTGGTGCGAGCTGCGACCGGGTACGTCCTGCTGATCGCTTTGCTAGCTGTCAGCTTTGCCTTGTTCCAGCCTGCCTTGGACTGGAGCCGAGTTGGCGGCCTCGATTCGCTCATAGTCAGCTACGCGTTCTGGGTCGTCGTGATGGTCCCCGTCCTAGCGCTGGCTGGCATCGCGGAGGCGGTCGCCGTCTGGCTCGCGCTCCGTATGTCGGCAGGCTCGACGACGGCCGGTGCGATCACGGCGGGTATCAGCGGTGCGCTGATTGTTATGGCCTTCACGCTCATCTACTCAGAGCCACGAGCGGTCGACTTGGTCGGATACGGCCTGGGAAGTGTGGTTGCCGGGGCCATTGCTGCCTGGCTGACGGTTGGTGACACCTCGAGGATTTCGTCGGTAGCCAACTGGGTTGAGCGACTGCGACGGGAGGAAGTGTTCGCGCCGTGAGCGATTGCGGCTAGGGCAGGCCTGACGGTGGCGCAAGAGCTCGTAGCGACAGCCAAGGTGCTCGTCGATGGGTTAGGCCCTAGGACGATCCCTGGGTCCAGATGTACCAACTCGACGAGGGTTCGTCCCTGGTGAGGTAGTAGCCCCAACCGGTGAGCTCGCCCTCAGGTAGGGATCCGTCGGTGTGATGAAAGACGGCGTCGATGTGGACCCAGGCGTTGTCTTGCCCCTCGTATCCCGTGCCGATGGCCAGCTGTGTTCCGTCGAGCGCCGCGTCGATCTGCACCTCTTCGATGGCTGTGCCGAACCAGCCGTCGACGGTGGATTGGGCCAGCCCGGGTGTCGCGATCGCCGCCAGTATCGATGGATCCTGTGCATTGATCGCCTCGATGTAAGCGCCCACGACCTGTTCCGGGGTGGCGTCAGGTGGTGGGGTCTCGAGCGGGGCGACCGTCGACCTGCTGCTGCAGCCCGACAGCACGAGCAGAAATGTGATTGCGCAGGCAACGAGGGCGCCCCGGTGCAGCGTCTCCGTCGTCACGGCCTCGAACCGTCGTCGGTGGATGTGCGAGCGGGGTGCACTTCAACTCCTGAATCCCATTCTGCGAAGACAGCCTCGGCATCACGGTAGACGCGAGCTGGCTCAGATATGTCGAAAAGCAGGTCAATGGCGGCCTCGTGCCTCTGACCGACTGCTTGCCGCAAGACGTTGGGGAAGGTGGGCGAGCCGGCTGGAGGGCGTCGTCCCCCAGCATGTGCGCGGTCGTGCTCACCACAAAGCGACAGTTAGGTGCTGGTCACGCTTGCGCCACGTACAACCCCTACCAGGGCACGGACTGCAGCCGGGCGGCGTGCTCGAAGAGTACGGCGCTCACGTTTACGCTCCCGTAGCGTTCGGGGACGGACGCGGACATCTACTTGCAGGAGATCTGGCGCGTCTCGGTGCGGTCAGGTGGTGGGAGGGGTGCTCGTGATGAGCGCCCCGTCCGTCACTCTGTTCGGGTCTGCTCGGTGCGGGTGAGGGGTTCGACAAGGAACGCGCTGGCTGCCACGACGAGCGCTGCCGTGGTGGTGGTGGCGATGAGGGGGATGACGACGCCTCGCAGCGGGAAGGTGTTGGAGCCGCTGAGCAGGATGCCCAGGCCGATGCCAGCTGCGGCGCACGGGGCGGCCACGGTGAGGAGCGGGGTGAGGCCCTCGAGAAGGATCGAGGCGCGTAGCGTCCGCAGGGGTGCGCCGGTGATCTGCAGCGTTGTCAGGGATCTGCGCCGTTCGATGACGCTCGCCAGGGTCGCGGCCAGCAGCGCTGCCCCGCAGACCAGTGCGAGGGTCGCCGCGCCGAGGTTGACCGCGGTGTACAGGCGCCGCGCGTTCAGGCTCAGCCCGTCGAAGGTGGTCGCGCGGGTCGCGACGGTGGCTTCGGGGTTGTTCTGCTCTATGAGGGTGCGGGCGTTTTCGAGTGCGGCGGGCGAGTCGTAGGTGAACAGCAGCAGGGTGGGGCGCACGGTTGTGGGGTCGAGGTCGATCAGCGTGGGGTCGATGATGACGGCGGGCATGTCGATGCCGGGCTGGGCTGCCATGACCTGCCACCGTGCACCGTCCCGCAGCCTGGCGGTGCTGGGGTCGGTCGTCTCGGGTAGCGCATCCCATGCCCGCACCGTGGCGGGGGTCAGGTCGTAGAGCTCGACCGCTGCGGGGTCGCCGAGCGTCGAGGCGACGTCGCGGCCCACGACCAGTCCCGTCTGGCAGTTGGCGTCCGTGAGGTGGGTGAGCGAGGTGATTGCCGCGCAGTCACCGATCCATGCCCGCCAGGCCCCGTCCGGGCCGCTGACCTGTGCGGTGACCACGAGCGCGGCTCCACTGATCCCGGCGCTGGCGGCCACAGCGTCGGCGGTCGTGGTCGCGTCCTGGGGGCTGGTGTACTGGATGAGGGCTTGGGCAGTTCCGTCGGCTTGTCCGACCTGGTCGCTGCGGTCCAGTGTCACGGCAGCGGCCGGGGTGATGGCGGCGAACATGGCGGTGATCATCAGGGCGAGCCCGACTCCGGCCGAGGCCCGCGCGCCGGCCTGGGGGTTGTCCCGTAGACGACGACCGGCCATCAGCGCCGCAGCTCCCGGCACGTTCTCGAGCGCGTGCCCGACGTGGCGGAGCAGTCCGGGAGCCACCACGAGCAGCACGGTGAGGGTGCCCAGGAAGGTCGCGACCGCGAGGGCGGGGGAGCCGGCGGAGCCCCGGGACCCCGCGGCGACAGCGATACCGGCTCCGACCACCACGGCGGCCGGACGCACCCAGCGTCGCGGTGAACGTGCGGGCCGGGCCGTGGTGGTGGCCCGGGCGCCGGTTGCGATGGCGGCCACGCACAGCGCGACGGCGACGGCGAGCAGGGCGAGTGTGGCCGACGTGGTCAGGGTGAGGTCCTCGACGAAGAACGCGGCACCGTCCAGGGGCACCGATGCGGCCAACCGCTGCAGGAGGCTCGCGGTGGGAACCGCGAGGAGAGCGCCCGCGAGCACGGGCACACTCATCTCGCCGACCGCGATGCTGGCGAGCTGGCGGGTGGTAGCGCCGGCCAGGTCGAGGATGTCTCGACGGCGGCGGCGAGTCGTGGCATTGAGCTGGACGGCGATCGAGACCAGAAGCAGCACGGGTGCGATCAGGGCGACAACGCCCACCGCGAGGGTCAATCGCTCGACGCCGCTCAGCTTGGGCAGGCGACCCTGATCGGGGAAGCGGTCGACGGTCACCCCGGACAACGCGGCCTGTTCGAGGGGTACGCCGCGAACGACCAGCAGGTCCCCCGGGCCGCGCAGCCCGTTGTCGTCGATCGTGCCGACGACCATGCCGAACCGTCCCTGGGCCTGTGGGGTGTCGGCGAGGAGGTCGGCGACGGCCGGGCTCAGATAGGTCTGCCCGGGCTCGGGGACGGCGTCGATGCCGGGCGGCACCGGCGCCTGGGTGTCGGCGGCCGCGACGGTCATCACCGTGATCCGGTGGGTGCCGACGTAGGTGGAGTAGCGGGCCAATGTCAGGCTCGCGGGACTGCCGGCGACGAGCTCGGGCATGTCGAGCTCGGTCCAGGCGACTCTGTCGGCGCGATCCTGGATGGCCGGTCCCACGCCGAGGCCGACGAGCGTCACGCCGAGTCCGAGTGCGATCGCGAAGCTGACGAGCCCACCAACCAGCAATCCGGGTACTCCGGAACCTCTCCACAACCGGATCCCGAGGTGCAGCATCAGGCGTCCTGGTCGGTGTCGGTGCGCCCGTCGTGCATGCTCACGATGCGGTCGGCGTGCGCGGCGATCAGGGGGTCATGGGTGACCAGGACCATCGCCGCGTTCTCCTGGCGGACGGCCGCGACGAACTGCTCCATAACCGCGCCGCCCGTCGCGGAGTCCAGCGACCCGGTGGGTTCGTCGGCGAAGATCACCCGCGGGTGGATCACCAAGGCCCGGGCGACCGCGACGCGCTGCGCCTGCCCGCCCGACATCGCCGCTGGCCGTTGGTCGGCCACATCGGCGATCTGGAGGCGAGCGAGCATCTGGCGGGCCTTCTCGCGGGCCGCGCGCCGCCGCACCCCGTTGAGCAGGAGCGGCAGGGCGACGTTCTCCTCAGCGGTCAACTCCGGAACGAGTTGGCCAAACTGGAAGACGAAGCCGAAGGTGGTGCGTCGTGCCTGAGCGCGCTGCGCGGCTGAGGCGTTGGTCAGGTCGCGCCCGTCGAGCAAGACGGTGCCGGAGTCGGGTTTCAGGACGCCTGCAGCGCAGTGCAGCAAGGTGGACTTGCCCGAGCCGGACGGGCCCATGACCGCGACGATCTGACCGGGTTCGACCCTCAATGACGCGTCGATCAACGCGGGCCGGTTGCCGAAGGACTTCGCGAGGTGCAGCACGTGAAGACCTTCGCTGATCCCACCGGTAGGCCCGGCAGCACTGGAGTCGGCCAGGTCGGACCACAGGTCAGTCATCGTCGTCATCCTCACGTTGGTCGCCCACCGCATCCACCCACGCTGACGTCGTCAGACTGGTGAACGCGGTGACCGTGGCTTTTGCTGCACCCGACCGGCCGTCGTGGACAGTGACGGTCTCACTGCCGAGCAGCGCCCCGGTTCCCGGGTCGATGAGCAAGACTGTGACGACGGTCACGAGGGGGTCGTCCGGTGCCTGGACAGCGATCGCATGCGCGCGCCGCCCGAGACGGTCGTCAGTGGTGCCCAGGTCCTTCACCCCTGGCTCGTACGCCAGCACCCGCCACAGGCTCGCGCTCAAGGCAGGTGGCACGACGTACTGGCTGTAGATCTCTTGGATCGCAGTCAGGAGGCACTGCGTCGTCCACGCGTCGCTCTCCTCACAGGGGAGCGACTCATACCTGTCCAGCAGGTCGGTGCGTAGAGCGTCCGTCTCGAGCGGGAGCTGGCCGGCGAGGGCCGCATCGACGGTGCCGGCACCGACGGCGTCGCTGGACTGGTTCTCCACGCTGATGGATGCGTCGTCGCTTACCGTCCCGTCGAGCTTCAGAGCCCCGGTACGACGCTGGTCGACGCGCACCGATCCGTCCGGTGAGGTCCACCGCTGGGTCATCGTCGGGTAGATGGTGGTCGTCGTCGCGGTGGCCGTGACGTCCACCGCGAGCAACCACCCGTAGTCGGCGACGTACTGCACTGTGCCTGTGCCTGTGTGCGACGCGGCGGGCGCCGTGTCGGCCGCGCGAGCCATCGCAAGGAGCGAAATCGTTGCGGACGGTGCTGCGGCGAGCTCGACGGGGGAAGCTACGGAGTACCGCAGTGCCCTGGGAGCGCCCGCGGCGGCAGGTGGCGCCGTGCGCATCAACGCGTACCCCGCGCCGAGCACAAGAAGGAGAACTAGCACGGCAGCCAAACCCACCGGTGAGCGCCGGCGCGGCGGCCCATTCTGGGCGAGCACGCGGTGCAACAGCCCCGCGGCCTGCTCGCGCTCGTCGTGATCTGAGGGCACTGGCGGCAAGAGACCGTGCGCGGCCATGAACTCGCGCAGCTCGTCGACGTCCCTGTCGCCTCGGTCGGCACTCACACTTCACCTCTGCGATCCTCGAGCAGATCACGCAAACGCAGGCGCGCACGATGCACTCGACTGGTGACAGCGCTCGTCGAGCATCCGAGGATCTGCGCGGCCTGGTCACATGTCAGACCGGCCAACACCGTCAGGCTCACCGCGTCGCGCTCGGCACCCGGGAGCAACGCGAGGATCTCCCGCGCACGCTCAAGGGCTGCCATGTCGTCTCCGGGGTCACGGTGCGGACGAGGAAGCACGCAGGCGAGGCGGTCCTGCAGGTGCCGGGTGTGCAGCGAGGCACGACTCGCCTCCTGCAACTTGTGATGGGCGACACCGAACGTCCACGCCCTCTGCTGGTCCAGGTCCGGAGGCGCGCTGTCCCACCGCACCCATACCGTCGCGAAAACTTCAGCCACGACGTCGTCTGCGCCGTCGAAACCGACATGCCGTACGACGAATGCCCGCACATCGCGGTGCGAGGCTGCGAACAGGTCGCTGAATGCCTCGCTAGCTAACAGGTGGTCGTGGACAGAACCTTCACCGATCGTGCTGCCACGCTCGTGCTGGCCAGGTGAGCCCTTGGGGCGAAACACGTCGACGACCCACTCCCGCCCGTTGCCGAGTACACACGCACAGCCGTGGACATGCGGTTCCACACCGATCCTGCGACCGTCATACCCTGCACGTTGCCCGAGGTCACCGTACTGAACACAGTTGCGGTGTACAGAGTCCCGTTCCACACGCAGAAGCGGCTCGCAGAGCACTAGCTACGGTTCTCCGGGCTGGACATCAACCGCGAAGGCCGAGATGCCCAACGGGCCGACGAACAGAGACACGGCAGCAGGCGGACCGGGGCGCCGCGCGGCGACTGACAAGGTGTGAGCATCATGATCAGGTCATGACGAGTGGGTCTCCAAATGTCACGCGCTCGAACTAACGGGATGAGTGATCTTGATCACGCCCCGATCTAAGTGTGATCTCGCTGCTCCGGCGTCGTCGTCGAGTCGCGCAATTCGCTCGGCGTGAACTCGGGGTGCTGCGTCGTCGCGCGCGGCGTGGGCTGCACGGGAAACTCGTTCGTTCTTGCCCTCAAGTCCAACGCATCGACAGTCGATAGCCTGGTCTACGCCAACAGATCGATTATCGACTGGAGCCCACGATGAGCACTGCCCTCGAAGCTGAGGTCGCCACCCCTCGCCGCGTGGCCGGTTCGGCCATCTTGATCGGCATCGTGGCGGTCGCGGCGCTGATCGGCATGTCGATCGGCCTGAACGTCGCCTACCTCGCGGCAACTACGACTGCTCACACCTCGGTGACTGTCCCGGTACGGGTGACCGCCGACGCGCCGCAGCCGACCGGTGCGGGGATCGGTCCGGGAGACCCCGGTTGGCCCGCAGCTGTGGACCTCCCGCTCGTCCACTCCGGACAGCTCCTGCTCTCGGTCATCGACGCCGACCCGCTCACCGCGGTCCTGTCCCGGGCAGGGATCTGGGTCGGCCTTCTCACTGCCGGCGGGGTCGTCCTGCTATTGATCCCGGCGCTGCGCGCCACCACGGCCGGCCGTCCCTTCGCCGCGGGCAACGCCCGCCGGCTCACGATCGCCGCCTCGGCCGCTGCGGCCGGATGGGCCCTGGCATCGACCCTGCCGGTCATCGCCGCCCAGCGTGCGATCACCGGGGAGATGGCAGGTGTGCCGGCCGAGTGGTACGCCTCGGTGTTCCAACCGTCGTGGTGGCCGCTCGGCTTCGTCGTGTTCCTCGCCGTCCTGGCTGCAGCGACAGCCCATGGCGCCCGCCTGGAGACCGAGGGCCTGGTGTGAAGAACAATCACCCCGAGCGTGCACCGCACCGGGTCGAGTGCGACCTCGGCCGTCTCCTCCAAACCCGCGACATGACCCTCGTCCAGCTCGCCGAGATCACCGGCATCACCGTTGCCAACCTCGGCGTCCTGAAGAACGGACGAGCCCGCGCCATCCGCTACAGCACGCTCACCGCCATCTGCGACGCCCTGCAATGCCAACCCGCGGACCTCCTCACCGTCCGCGACGAAACCCCCACCCCGAGCGACGCTCGCCCGCGGAACGAACCCGACTTCATTCGCACGTGACACGCAATCAGATTGAGGACGTTCCCGCGCGAACGTAGGCCGGTGCCGCGCGAGCGCGTGGATGAGCAACAGCTCGTAGCGACAGTTCAGCACTGGCGGTGAAGAGCCCTGACGACGGCGCCGAAGCGTCGTTTTACAGATCGCGGATGTTTAGCAGCGATCTGACGGTCAGGTCTCGCCTGAGCCGTGGCTCGGTAAGCGCGTCGACGACGACCGCGGCACCGATCCAGTGTGCCCCGGCGTCCGCGACCAGGCCCTGAGCGCCGAGCGCTTGGCCTCCGGTGGCGATCCAGTCGTCAACGAACAGGACGCGTTCACCGGCGGGGAGGAGGCGCTTCGGAAAACCGAGAGTCAGGTGGCGGTCGCGGTAGTCCGGCGGTGTGGTTCTGTATCGCCATGCCTCGCTACCCGCTGCGGGTCCGCTGTTCTTACGGATCTCGATCAGACCGACGCCAAGATGCGCCGCGACGAGAGCCCCGAGGAGAGTGCCTCGAGATTGCGTGCCCACGACGACCGTGGCGTCGGCGTCCGAGAACAAAGCCCCAAGCTCTGGTCCGAGCCGGGCGAGTAATGCGGCATCGCGAAACCAGCCGGTGACATCTGCCCATCGGCCATCGTCGGTGCGGTCACCTTGCTCGCGGTATTTCGTGAGCAGGTCTTCGCGGATCGGACGAACGGCTCCCGATCGACTGCGGCGCGCCTCTGCGGCAGCCTTGTTCTGGTCCGTCACGGCGTCATTCTCCCTGCCCGACCGGGAGTCGCACCGGCATCTGGCGTCTCGGAACAGAGTTGGTTGACGTCGACGAAGTCAAGATTGCGCCGGACGACGCATCGAGTCTCTGGATCGCGCCGGCCCGTTAGCGACACCTACGTCGCGGGTGTTGTGGTCGGCGGTACTCGGACCGCGGGCTGGCGCGCGATTCGTCGGCCCTGCAGCCTCACGAACGTCAACCAGACAATTGCCCCAATTGCAGCACCGGTCGTGTTGAGAATGAGATCGTCGACGTCAGCACTGCGACCCAGCGCGAGTTGGCACAACTCGATCGCGACCGATAGCACGAGGCCGGCGACCGAAACGCGCCGAACCCCCCACCCGAGCGTCATCGCAGCGAGAAAGCCAGCAGGCACGAACATCGCCGTATTGCCCAGTACGTTGACGGCCCCGAGAGCCCCATTGACGTTCCCCATCTGCCCGGCAATGCCCCGAAGCGGGACCAGGTTCACTCCGGAACCATGGGCCGTCGGAACCAGGGTCAGGATGAGAATCGCGGCGACAGACCCAAGCAGCAGGACCCGTCTGGCGCCCGCGATCGCGCGACTGAAGTCACGCGCGATCACTCCCGGGGCCGCTGCGAGCACGACCGCCACGATCGCCGACACCACGATGATGAGCAACAGTTGCACCGGGATGTACCGAAGGAACGACATTCACTGATACTTCCACCCGCCGCTCCTGTCGGGAGAGCGAACCCAATCGAGTCGGGAACGGATTCGATCACCGGGGATCACTCGGTTGGAACCATCGAGCGTCAGCGAAAGCCAATCGGCGGTTTCGCACCGCATCTGGAATCGGCCGTGGTTCTTAGTCGGTGGGGTGGTTGGTGGGGGTTGCGGCGAATGCGTAGAGCGTCGCGCCGATGGCGATGGCGGTGATCCAGGGGTCGGTCGTCGGTTCCCAGGGGGCGAGCAGCCGGGCCCACCAGGCGAGGTGGCCGTCGGGATCGACCCCAGCGAACAGGACGCACCCGAGGTAGGCGAGGAGCACGGCGGCGGCCGTCGAAAAGGAGGTCCGCCAGGTCACGAGGGTGGTCAGTGCGGCCACAACGCTCAGCGTCCGGATCGCGGCGAGCTGGTCAGGGCCGGAAAGTCCGGCGATCGTGGTGGATCCCACGAGCAGGGCGAGGAGCACGGCCACGAGCCCAGCGCCGATGAGCGCCCGGTAGGTGCGGATCGGCCGCGGTGAGAGCGCCTCGAGGTCGGCGTCGGCCGCCCGGACGGCCAGGGCGAGGACGGTGCCCATCAGCATGGCCTGGACGGTGGGGACCCCGAGC
Organism: Pengzhenrongella phosphoraccumulans; assembly: GCF_045689905.1. Taxonomy (NCBI): domain Bacteria; kingdom Bacillati; phylum Actinomycetota; class Actinomycetes; order Micrococcales; genus Pengzhenrongella; species Pengzhenrongella phosphoraccumulans. The sequence continues at coordinate 3,648,737 of NZ_CP144210.1, forward strand.
GGCACTGAGGGCCCACGCAGTTGGGGTGTCGGGGTGAAGCCGTGCGCGGCTACCGCGACGAACGACAGCACGACGGCCGCGGCGACGGTCACGATGACGTTGCGCCGCCCGAGCCACACCAGGCGGGGGTCAACCACAGCGGCCCGCCGTGATGGTCGTGAAGTCGCTGCTCCCGGCAGTTCGGGTCTGCTGGTTCGATACTCGGGCGCTCATCAGGTCGATCAGGTCCTGGCGTGTCTCGCGCTGCTGCCGCTGCGGTGGGATGCACGAGTTCAGCAACTCCTGCGCGATGAAATCAAACATGGCCGTGCGGAGCTGGTCGACCGACGGCAGCGGGTTCAGGGTCTGGATCTCGACATCGGCGGCGCCGGACAGCGGGACGAACGTCTGCACGAACCGGGGTGCGTCTACCGGTAGACCCTCGATCGCGAGGGCGGTGTCCCGGGCCGCGGCGACCCACACGGGCAGCTGGCGTTCCTGGTCGCCCCACACGCACACCGGGGCCGGTCCGCTCGTGCACAGGACGCCGGCTGGGTTCGGGCGCCCGAACGAAGACGGCCCACCGAGCCCGACGACCTGCACCGCGGCGAGCAGCGTCACCACCGACGCCGCCAGAAGTAGTCGCGCACCGGGTGGGCGCCGGCGTAGCCGTGGTTGCAGGAACGCGATCGTGCACGCGAGGAAGACCGCGGCGGCGCCCGCGACGTAGCCGGCCAGCGCGCCGAAGGCGCCCGGTGCGGGCACGTAGCCGGGGAACCAGGACTGGTCCACGTACGGGGCGATGAGGAACTGCATCGGCGCCTGTTCGGACATGCTCAACACGCCGCTCGACCACAAGGTCGCGACGTACGGCAACGGCGCCACCACGACCAGCCCCACCCGATGGCGCAACATTGCCCCGGCCAACATCCCGGAGGCGTAGGTCGCTGCGACCGAGCACATCGCCAACACCACCGGCGACCAGGAATCAGCCCGGAACCCGCCGCCGACCACGATCGTGCGCCCGAACGCCGCAGCCAGCGCGGTCAGCAGCCCCGCCCACAACCACGCCAGATCGCCCAGGGCGCGCAAAGCGACGAGCACAGACACCGGGCGCATACCCCGGCGCAGCAGGGTGTGCTCGTCTCGGGCCAGGTCGGCGCCCGCGACGTACCCGGCCACCACCGACAAGCACCCCGCCACGGCGAACGCGAAGACCGTCGTATACGAGGCGGTGTTCTGCGCCTTGCCCACCCACGTCGAGCTGGACGGGTCGCTGACCGCGGCGATCACCGTCCCGGCCGTGGCGATCAGGACCGCCGGAACGACCGCCCGAGACGATCCCGCAAAGACGAGGAGCAGCCGGAGCGGCTTCATTGCGGGGTCTCGCCGAGCAGGACCGCGAGGCTCACCGGGTCGCCCCTGCGGTGCACGGTGGTGGCGGTGATGCGCCCTTGTCGCATCACGTGCACGGTCGCGTCGTACCGGGCGATCTCGGACTCCTCGTGGGAGGCGATCACCACGATCGCGCCAGCACCGACCAATCGGTCCACCACGGCGTGCACCCGCTCCCTGGCATCGTGGTCCAGACCGGACGTCGGCTCGTCCAGCAGCAGGAGCACCGGATCATGGGAGACCTCCACCGCGATCCCGAGGCGTCGCTGCATCCCACCCGAGAGCCGCCCGACCTGCGTGGCCGCCCGGTCCGCCAGGCCGGCCTCTGCCAGAAGATCGCGACTGCGCTCATCGAGCTGGGCGGACCCGATGCCGTGCATCCAGGCCCCGTACCGCAGGAACGCCGACGCCGTGGTCCGGCCACCCAGCGTGAAGTCCTGGCGCAGATAGCCCGTCGCGGTGCGGGCCCCGTTGATGTCCTTCGCGGATCCGAGTAGCTCGTCGTCGTCGAACGTGATCTGCCCGTCGTCGGCGGTCAGCAGACCCGCGAAGAGTTTGAGCAGGGTGGATTTGCCGCACCCATTGGGGCCGACCAAGAACGTCACCCCGCTCGTGAGCGTGAGCGAGTCGATGCTGATATGCGCCGGGCCGCGCCGTAGGTAGCGAAACCGCACGCCCTCACTGATGAGCTGATGGGTCACGAGACCTCGGCCGAAATGAGGAGAATTGAGGCCGCGCGCACCTCAACGGCATCGCCAGATCGACCCGTTCGATGCGGCAGCGCGAGACGTCCTGCGCATCTCATCTGCTGGCTGATCAGCGGCTTCGTCAATGAGCACATGCACGCATGCTCGCAGTTCCTCCCCGCCATGGAGACCGATCCCCAACAAGCAGCGACCATCGCCAGCCACAAACCGGTGCGATCATCACCAAGCGCCAGTTGATGCGGTAAGTGCAGCGGACACTCCCTCGACGTGTCCAGCGGCTGTATGGGCCCGGGGTCCGTTGCGATGGAAGACACTGACCGCATGACCTTGAACTCGTGGTTCCCCAGGGTGCCGCATGAGGTGCCCAGCGGTTTCCTCACACGGGCGCGCGAACTTGCCCCTGAGGTCCTCGGGTCATTGGTCAGCGCACAGGTGAGCGAGACCCACCCGGGTGTGTGGACCGAGGAAGACTCGCACCAGGGCGTTTGTCTTACGGTTCTTGTCCCGCGCACGGCGGCAAGGAATTGGCACCTTCAGGCGCGGCTCTACGACGGCGACCTGACGGCTGGTTGGGGTGACGAGATGTACTTCGACGACGTTGGAGACGCGCTCGACGTGCTGACGCGGTCGCACTTCACCGAGCACGATGAGCCGGCGGCTGCCGAGGCCGCGGTGCGGTGGATGGCGCGGCAACTCAGTCGGCCGATGCGGACGGAGACGTGGATTGGAAGGCGAGCACTCATCGGTCCGCGCGGAGTGAAGGCTGAGCGCATCGTGTTCACCGACACCGACACCGTTCTCGCCGAGCGGGGTAAGCGATGGATACGCCGCCACGGCGACCCGGACCGCGTGATCGTCGACGAATTGCCGTCGTGACTCCGGCGAAGAGTCGCTGCCGCGAGGACAGCGTCGACACCGCGTCAGGAATCAACGACGACGTCAGGCGCCAATCGGTACTGAACGACAGCAAAGTGGTGGAGCCCGAGTGACTCCTCGAGTTCGGCGCCTCCTGACCGGGGCGTGCGGCAGACTGAGCAACCTTTCGACCACCCGCTGCGTGTTCTGGGCATGACGACGTTGTTTGAGGGGCTTGCGGTGGAGCCGGATGGCACCGTCGATGTGATCGTCGACCATGCGCTGCACGATCGGGCGGCGGAGTTCACGGCGTTCATGGTCGAGGCGGAGCCACTGCTGGGTCGTATGGCGTGGCTGCTGTGCGGCGACGTGCACCGTGCCGAGGAACTGGTTCAGCAGGCACTCGTGCGCGCGTACATGGCGTGGCCTCGCGCCAGGTCGGGCGACCCGCTGGCCTACGCCCGCAAGACGCTCACGAACTTGCGCATCGACACCTGGCGTAGGCGCCGACGGGAGTGCCTGACGTCGCCCGAGGCGATGCCCGAGCTCGCGGCCGGCGGGTCGGGCACCCATTCGTACGCCGACCGGGACGTCCTGGTCCGCGCCCTCCTGCAACTCAGCCCGCGCCGGCGCCGGGTGGTCGTGTTGCGGTACTTGCTGGACCTGTCAGAGCGCGAGGTCGCCGACGACCTGAGCATCTCGGTGGGCACCGTGAAGTCCACTGCGTCGCGCGGTCTCGATCAGCTGCGCACGATCCTGTCTGGTTCTGCGGTCCTTGAGGAGTCCCGATGAACAACGACGACGCCTTCGTCGCTCACCTGAAGAACCTTGAGGGGCCGACGCCGCCCCTGCCCGTCGATCATCGTCGCGTCCTGGCGGTCGGACGACGTCGCCGTGGGACGCGGGTGGCCGCTGTCTCCGTCATCAGTACGGTCGCGGTCGCGGGCCTGGTCACTGCGGCCGTGGCCGTGCTGCCGGGTACGCACTACGCCGTTGCGCCAGCCACGACGGCGACGAGTACAGCGACGACTGCGCCAGCCCCCGGGCCATCGCCACGCTCCGCGCACGCCGTGATCGACCCGGTGACCGGTGTGGTGACCACGCCCTTTACGAGCTTTCAGGTCAGCCAGAACGACCTCGACGTCATGATGAGCGCGTGGGACCTCGCCCGGTCGCGGTGCATGGCCGACGCTGGATACGCCGACAGCTTCGTCTTCGCGGTCACGCGAACCGCACTACGGGACACCTCGAGGCTCTACGGGATCTGGAACCGGGACGACCTCAGGCAGCGCGGCTACGCGGAGCCGGCGCTCGACCCCTACGACGGGGAGGGCAGCGAGATTCACGTCTCCTCGCCTGCGGTCGAGGCGGCGATGCAGGGGTGCGTGGACCAGGTGCGGCCGATGGGATTCATCTTCGAGCCCACATCGTTCGACGACATCAAGCCGGCGGTGGGAGTCCAATCCGCTGTCTACACGCCGGAGGGTCAGTCCGTAGTGGCCGAGTGGGCCGCCTGTCTGGAAGCTCACGAGGTGGCAGCGCCGGACGAGGAGGGCTCTCTGAAGCCCGCCAGAGTAATGAGCATGAGCCTGCCGGAGCAGGTGCGGATCGGCCTGATCGACATCGACTGCAAGGAGTCGACGGACTTGCGGCAGCGATTGGCGGATATCGATGCGGGCGACCAGCAGGCGTACCTCGACTCGGCGCCTGAGTTCGTGGCGGCGTACCAGACAACTGCCAAACTGGCGCTGGTGACGTCGCGGGCGTACCTGGCCAACGCCGGTATCGACATGCCGTAGTTCACGCCCTACCGCACAGCCGTCGACGCACCTGACGGCCCTGCGGATCGCCGAGGCGTTGGCAGTCTCGTGGCACGCCAGTCCAGGTCGTGACCACGAAGTGCCCCCTGGCGACCCGCGATGCAGCACGGCGCCATCAAGTCGCTGTCGATCGATGCTGAGCGCCAGGCACGGCGTATCTGACCGGCGGCGATAGAGTCCGCCGTCCGGCGACGTCAGCATCCTGGAATGCCGCCGGGTCGACGCGTTGTCGAGAGGCACGACTATGACCATGTTTGGGCAGTTCGTACTTGCCTACGCATGGAAACTGCCCGCGCTGCTGGTCGCCGGTTGGCTCGCGGTGATGATCATCCGGCGGCGCATGACGTGGTGGTACCTCCTGATTGTGCCGGGGTTGTGCGAGATTCTCGCGTGCGTGACCTTCTTCGGAGGGTTGTTTATGGGCCACGCAGGGAGCCAGTCGGGCGGCAGTGACGGCCTCTTCCCGCCAGGTATGGCGACGTCGCTGCTCAACATGGCCACCGTTTTCGCCACGACCGTCGCCCTGCTAATCCTGACGGCGATCGTCCATTTGGTGCGACCACCGGCCCACGGACACGGGGTCGGTGCGATAGAGGAATGAGTTGGCGCCGCACGTCACGGCGGATTCGGACACTACCCAGGCTCGTTTGCGGTGCCTCGCAGAACTCGTTCGCGAGAAGGGACAACCTCGAGGCGCCCTGCTGCGTTCTATAAGGTGTGACCAACATGCCGCTCGTGTCTCGGGACCCAGCCTCCCGCGCCATCGAAGCGCCCAGCGAGAGCCGGGTGGAGGTCGTGCCGGTCGGGACCTCCCGGGTGTCGCGCGACGAGGGCTTCGCCGCGTTCATGGCGAGCCACCAGGGCGACCTCCTGCGCACGGCGTGGTTGCTGTGCGGAGACGCGCACCGGGCCGAAGAGCTCACGCAGCAGGCGCTGGTGCGAACGTACGCGGCGTGGCCGCGCGCCAGTGGCGGCGACCCGCTCGCCTACGCGCGGCGGGTGCTGGTCAACTTAAGGGTCGACACGTGGCGGCGTCGACGACGCGAAGTGCTGACGCCTCCGGAGCGCATGCCCGACTCGGGGGTTCCCGCCGATGGGCGAGCCGACGACCGTGACCAGTTGGTCCGGGCACTGGCGACCCTCACCACGCGGCAGCGTCGCGTGATCGTCCTGCGGCATCTGCTCGACCTTCCCGAATCTGAGGTGGCCGCGGAGCTGGGCATCACTGTCGGCACCGTCAAGTCCACCGCATCGCGTGCCCTCGCGGCCCTTCGCGCTTCCATGGCCGACGACGGCCGGCCGTCCCCTTCTTCGCCCCGGAGGTCCTCGTGACGACACCGACCGACCGCGCCTTCATCGCCGAGCTGCGTGCGCGCACCGACACGGTGCTGCCTCAGATGTCGCTCGATGGGCTCGCCGTCCGCACCGCGGGGCGCCGTGCCACTCGTGCGCGTCGTTGGGTGGCCGCTGGAGGGGGTCTGACGGCCGTGGTGGCCGCGTTCGTGGTCACGGCAGGTGCCCTGTCCGTGTTCACCTCCCCGCCAGCCGTCAGCCCGGCTACTCAGGGTCCCGTGGTGACGGCCTCGAGCAGTCAGACGCTCGCCGCCGGGGTGACTGCGACGATAGCGGTGAGTGGAAGCGGCTCGCCGTGGAGCACCGGCCTCACCCTGAACGGGTCGGACGGCACCTTCGCCATCGAACTCCTCGCCGGGACATCGAAGGACCTCCAGGAGGCGCAAGCCGGCGCCGCCAGCGCCCTTGACCACGCCGTCCGGGTCACGGTGTCGGGCGTCGATCCGGCCGAGTCCCTCGTCGTGGCCTGGGCCGATGAACAGCAGGCTCCCACGGGCGAGAGGCCGTCGCCGCTGTCGACCAGGACGCTGTTCCGTGTTGAAAACGCCTGGGGCACCAACAGCTCGCGGATCATGGCAGGCGTCGTGCCGAGCTGGCTCTCTGACGCGCACGTCGTGCTGTTCTCCGCGGACGGCATGGCCGACCCATCGGGCAAATTGGTGCACGCGGTCGAGGTGCCGACGTTTGCCGATCCCGCCGGCTCGGGGGGCCGCCTCTACCTGGTGGTCACAGACCCTCGCGTGCCGGTCAACCAAGGACCGGTGAGGGGCATCGCCTTCGTGGCACCTGATGGAACCTTCCTCGACGCCGACGGCGACTGCGCTCGCGCCCCCGAACTGTGCGCAGGTGTTCAGCCCGACGGCCTCGACCTCCGGTCCGAACTGCTTAGCGCGCTCACGCGTTGAGAGCGCGTGGGATCGGATCGGCGGGAGAGTCCAGCCATGATCTCCGAGGTCACGGGCCTACCACATCAACGACCCGCCGCCCCGCCTACCGGGTTAACGGGGGTCGGGCAGGGACTAGCGTCAATGTCATGGGGCGAGTTAACCGGGGCCGGCAGAGTGGGTCGACCGCAGTGTTGGGTGGTTTGTTGATCGCCGGTTTGACCGGTTGCGGTGCGGGCCCGACTCTGGGTGATGGCGGTAGGGAAGCGCAGGACAGCGTGGTCCGGCTGCTGACGAATGTCGCGATGGCCTCTTATACGGCCGACATCGATGGGTTCGCCCGTGCGGCGGTAGCTTCATCGAGTGGAGTGCAGGTGATCGATATCCGCAGGGCAGATGCAGGAAAGGGAGATGTTGTCGGCACGTTGACCTTCCGAGTCGACTCTCCTGCAAAGAGCAACTCCTCGGACTTTGAGCTACCTGAGAGCGAAAGCGACCAAGGCCCATACTGTTTCGAGGTCGTGTTCGACCACTGGGGCAAGCAGGGTGATTTCGGAACCGCCGACGGCGTGACGCACATCCAATGCCCTTCCGACGCCAGCCCCGTCGTCCCGCCGCCTTCGGATCTACCGGTCGTCGCGGAAAACGCACGGGAGGCTGCACACGAGGTCCTCGCGGGACTGCCCGTTTCTGGACTCCCGTCCGCGGACGAGATCGCCGACCAGGTGACCGCGCTGCTTCGTGACGGCGTGGTCGGTGGCGCCCCGGTTGCCGACGTGAGCGCCGTGGTGGAAGGCACCGACGTCGGCATCGCAACCGGAAGTGCGGACGACTGCGTCCTTGTAGCTCGAAAGAGTGACGCGATCATCGATGTCTACCCTCCGTCCGTCTACCTGCAGCCCGGCGAGCTCGGTTGCGGCCCAGACACCGCGCTCTCCGATGACCTGCGCCCGCCACACTGAACTCGTCGTGTCGCGGGGCGCCGCCCTTAGCGTCGTAGCGACCGGGAACGCCGCGGCCTTGAGTCGAGCTTCAGGCCTTGGCCGCGTCGCGCGCGGTGATCTCGACCTCGACCAACGCGCGTAGGACCTCCTCGGGAGCCCGCAACCCCACCGTCTCAGCTGTTTAGGAACCCGACCAATCCGTCGCTGAACGACGTCAAGTGATCGACCAAAGCGCCGAACTGTTCCTTCGTAGGTTCGGCACCGGCTACCGAAATGACCGTTTGAATCCGGTTCGTGGCCGGCGTATGAGTGTTGATTGCGTCGTTCACCTTCGTGACCTGCGGGTTGGACTCGATTTGGTCCCGTCAGGATGGAACCTTGGCGTGGGCCGGTGCGTGTTAGGGGCGTGAGTGTGATCAGGTCGGAGCTGCCGACGAGCGAGTTGAGGGCGCAAGCTGTCGCCGCCGAGGATATCGCCGTCGTCTTAGCAGACGGGGCGAGTTTTGAGCAGGAGTTTGTGGACTTTGTCGGATCGGCGAAGGACCCGCTTTATCGCATGGCGTACCTGCTCAGCGGCGATCCGTATCGGGCAGAAGAGCTTGTGCAGCAGACCTTTGAACGGACCTGGCGTTCCTGGCGCTCGGCCCGGCGCGGTGATCCGCTGGCGTGGTCGCGGCGAATTCTGGCGAACCTGCGGATCGACACCTGGCGACGGACACGGCGCGAGGTGTTGACCGGGATGGATCCTCGCATCGGCGTTGATGGTGGCGAGGGAACGGTCGACAAGCGTGACGCGGTGGTGCGCGCGCTGCTCACGTTGCCGGTCAAGCAGCGCCGGGTAATGGTGTTGCGTCACTTACTCGATCTGAGCGAGGCGGAGGTCGCAGTCGAGCTCGGCATTCCGGTCGGCACGGTGAAGTCGACCGCGTCGCGGGCCCTTGCCCGACTCCGGGAGACCTTGAACAACGCAGGAGGGGCGCGATGAACAACGACACCGACCTTTTCGCCGGGGCTCTGCGTGAGCGGTTGGACTTGGAGGACCTGCACTCGGGGCTTGATCCCTACACGGTGCTAGCAGCGAGTCGGCGCGCCCGCCGGCGGCGCGCGGCCATTGCCTCGGTCACAGCCACGCTCTCGCTCGTGGCTGTCCTGGTTGGTGGTGCGCCGTTGGTGGATTTGGGGCACCGGAGGGCTGTCGCGGCTCAGAATGCCCGCTTGGCGGAAGTTGAGGGGCTGGCAGGCGACCTGTCTAAGCCGTTGCGCCAAGCGTGGCAGGCGAGGGGTCAGCTCGGGCGTGTATCGGAGTCGAGCGGGGTGATCCTGCTCGCAACTGCTTCCGGGTACTCAGCGGTGGCGCTGGCCACTGGCGAGCCGCAGTGGGCAGTTGACCCGGCCGATTGGCGGTGCAACCTCTCAAATCCCGGATTCTCGGCGACGACGGCGGCCAACGCTGTGGCAGGGCCGGAACGGGTGCTGTGCGAGAACCGGGCTGAGGGCACGATCCAGGTGCGCGATGTTGCCACTGGAACGGTCTTGGGGTCAGCGTCCGTCGACTGGCCGAAGTTGGTGGCGAATGTGATCGACCGCGACGTAGTTGCCGCTGGTGTCGACCGCCAAGGGCACGTCGTAGCGCGCCGGTGGAACGTCGAAACCGGTGCCATCGTCTGGAACTACGTCGGGAAAACCCCGCAGCCAGGCAGCGACCAATCCCTCGGGCTCGAGGTCCAGGCTTCATCCGTGACACTGACGACAGGCTCGGAAACGGTGCGCTTGGACCTCGAGAGCGGCTCTGAGTTGCCGTCTAGCGCCAGTTCAGTGCAGTCCTCGACCGAGCTTGCAGGCGGACTGACGGGCATCCAGGAGGGCTCGGAAACGACCCCCATGAGCGTGCGTATCGTTTCCGCCGACGGTGCCGAACTTCTGACCACACAAGGTGTACTCCACATCCCGCAGGTCGACGACGGCACCGTGCCAGGGCTCGTGTTCGTAGAGAACACTCAGACGCGCGGACTCCTGCGTGCACTCGATGCCCGTTCTGGACGCGAGATGTGGTCGAGTGCGGACATCACTCCAGTCGCGATCGTCGAGGGGAAGCTGGTCACCTCGTCGAACACGGGTGGCGTCAGTGTCCTTGATGCGCGCACCGGTGATGTCCTTTGGGCTCAACCCATCGATATGACCGACGGCGACATGATGACCCCGGTCACAGACGGCCATCAGATTCTCACTATTGAGGGCTCTTCCGACCAGATCACTCTCGTCGCACGCACCCTCACCACAGGGGCGGTGATCTGGGCCGAGCCCTGGACGCGGGCCGACGGCACCAGTTTCTACGTGTTGCCAACCGGGACCGTGCTCGCGTTGGGACAGGACCAAATCACCGCACTTACGCCGTGACCGGCGTGTTGAGGACGACCAGAAGGTCGAATCCGAGAGCCGGGGGTGCAAGGTGAGGGGCCTCGTACAATCCTCCGGTCAGACCCGTCTCGGCCTCTGCCGGCAGGCAAGTACCGGGTGCGCTGCGCAGGTCGCTTCCGCCGGCACGGCGCGGGCCGCGGCTCGCGAGAGTCCGTCGTCCGACTATGCAGATGACGGATTCCCAAGTTCCCCCAACGGTGCGGATCGAGCCCCGTGGCGAGGGGAACCTCGAACTGCTCCGTTCGGCGAGTGCGCCCGAGATGACGCCACACCTTGCCAGTTCGGAGATCGAGAAAGAAGGTCCTGGCACGGCATCACCGCTACATCGCTCTCAAAGAGGGCGACGGGGGTCAGGTGTTCCGGACCCACGAGTCGGCTCGAGCGGGCAGCGGTGCACGCTCAGCGCATCTGGCGGATGAACTCCATACGACCCAGCAAACACAGCACGTAACTGCTCCCCGCACGGCTGGCAGCGTCGAGTCCAGGGACGGTCCTTTTCGCATCCGTCGCCGTTGGGTGGCGCGGCCAGAACGAGACGTTTGACATCAGGTCCTCGTCGTCCGGCTGGCCGACCAAGACGTCCAGGGTCATGTCGCCGCACTGCACTTGCGCCTCGCGGAGCACCGGGTGTCCGACGGGAGCTACCGAGTTGGCCGGGTCGGACAGGGACGCAACCGTTTGGCCGCAGACCGCGCTCGTGGCCCGGTCCGCAGCCGCAAGCGCCTCCGCTGGGTCAACCCGGCCAAGGTCCACGACGCGGATCTCTCGGGAGTAACAGAAGAACTCGTAGGCATCCCTGCCGGGATCCATGTTGCTTCCGACCGTGCAGTCCGCATCGTGCAATTGTCCAAGGACCACCAGACCAGTCAGGTCAACACGATCGGCAGTCTCGGCCTGAACCGACGTGCGGGCGGCGGCGATATCGGCGCGCTGAAGCGACACGGGGTTGGCACAACCCGTCAGGGCCACCGCGGCAGTACTCGCGGCCAGCAGCAGGGCAACAACGCGCACTCGGCGCACGCGCATCGCCCGGTCTGCCGTACCCGGTTGATACCCAGTCAGGAACCGATTAGTTCGCCATTGGTTGCCGACCATACGCATGGCGCCACCTTAGACGGCGACCCTCTCGGGTGCGCACGCGTTGGTCACCGTCGTCAACGTTTCCCTCCTCGTCGTGACCCTGGACTATTGAGTTGCGTCCACTACGAGATCGCCATCGCCATCGCGGCCAACATTGCAGTCGGGATGGCGCCCGCCAAGAAGTGCCGCATGCTGCTGTGGGTGTAGTTCGGGTTTTGGCTGGCTCTGATTCGTGCGGCCACGGAGTAGGTGCAGTAGATGAAGCCGGCGACGCAGAACGACCTTGGGAGCCACATGCTGCCGCGAAGCACGTAATTCAGGGAATGAATTCTTGCTTCGGGCCAGTCCGCCGTCATGGCTGTGAAGAGGGCGAGCACCAGGACATGGACGCCGAAGAAGAGCCAGGCGAGCACTGGCCCCGCTCCGTGGACCCTTCGGATCCCGCCTTTTCCTCCTTCGAGGAGCGAGAGTCCGGCGAATCCGGCGAGATAGAGCGCCGGCAGGATCACCGCGTACGTGACCAAGCCGTCCACGGTCACCGTCACGCCGCCCAATTCGACCCGGGGTGTAGCGCGATCACACCACGACGCCACGAATGCCGTGAAATATAGACCGCCGCAACATATGACGAGATACGAGACAGTCCCAACGAACTTCGTGGTCCATGCGAGCGAGTCCTGTGCCGCACCCTGTCTCATCATCGGAACGGTCACGCCGAAGGTTATCTCCCCCCATGTGCGCAGCCCAGTGCTGGCAACGATCCGGCGGCTCATCGGCCCTGCCCGTACGGTTCAGTGACTGGTCGCGAAACATCACTTATTGCCACTTAAGACACGTCGCCGTCTCTTCTCTATCGCAGGTGCCAACTCTCGATGCGACCGCCTGGCGCGCCGTGCCCGAGCCTCCACTTCCCCCTCACCCTCACCCTCACCCTCACCCTCACCCTCACCCTCACCCTTGACCTCGACCAACGTGGGGCGACAGACCACAACTCCCGTCGAGGACAGCACGCTCCTCTGTACTTCTGCTATTGCCAAAACCCTGACACTTAGCGTTTGCCCAGTTCAGGTGGCACGACGGAACGGTCCGTGGTGTGAAGTGTCAGGGTTTCGGCAACCCGTAGGTGGGCCTGGAACCCCCACGCGCTGACAAGTGTCAGGGTTTTGGCAATACCTCGGGTGTTCGATCGGGCGCCGTCATGCACGTCGGCACGGCGCTACCGCGCCCGTCGTGACCGGGGTCAGTGCGGCGGTCGTCCGCGACAACGCCGGACACCGAGCGGGAAACGAGCTCCCGCCCAGTGAGGAAGCCGCGGTCCAGCTCGAGCCCAGGTCCCCGATCGCCGGCGCTCATCCCGGGCAGCGTCCCCCCCAACTCACCGTGCCGCGGCCGGAACCGGTCCGGCCGACAGCGACAACGACGATGACGACCGTCATCCGGGTTCTGACGCCCGACCTCACGGTCTACGAACTCCGAAACACCCCGCAGGCGCAGCAACGATCCCGTTTCAGCTCGTCTCGAACACGCGAACCGTGCCCGGTCCAAGGCCGCGCCTCAACAGATCGCGATCCAGCTCCCAGACGTAAGCAAGAACGGGCTCACTCCTCTTGCACCGAGTGCTCGAGCGGGGTTGCCATTCGTCTGACAGCTGCCTTCGAGGGGTTCCTTCGGCGCCGTCAGTTCACGGCGTCAGGACGCCGATTGGACCGCAGGTGAATCGCGGCGGGCGCGCATTGAGTCGAGGTCGGCGTCGTGGTCGTTCGCGTCACTGCCGACAAGCCAGGTCAGGCCGCGGTGCTCGCCGTCGGGCATCGTCATCGTGCCAACGAGGGCGACGGCGTACAGGTGCTTGCTGCCGGCCCGAGTTTGGGCCCATCGGATGACCTCCACGACATCGGCGTCGGTGACGTCGTACGTCGAGACATTGAAGCCCGGGTTCTCGCCTTCGAAGATGTAGACGCGAAAGCGCGGATCGGAGACTTCCCACCCGCTGTCGCGCTCGTCGACCTCCTCGATGACCATGTCAGCACCGTAGGCCGCCACCTCGGCAGCGCGCCTGGGATTGGCGCCGATGGGACGCGGGACTTGAGCCTCGGCCGCGCGAACCGCAAGCCCGCGACCGGGCGCGGCCGAGCGGATCCGGGCACGAACTTCCGGGGGTGAGCCCGGTCTTCTGCCCGTTCGGCGCACTCCTTTCGTTCAGTTGCGCTTTCGGTGACCCAGCGCATGTGCGCACGTCCCGGGCTCCCTCGTGTGCACGCACATCCGCAGACAGCGAAGGGAGATCCGGGAAACCCGATCGGGCTCCAACACCGTCTTCTGCCCTTTTGCTGCACACCTGCGGGTAGAGGGGCGAGCCGGAAACTCGGGCCCGCCCAACCGGGTGTTCTGCCCTTCGCCTGCATACCTGCGGGTAGAGGGACGCACTACACGCACGACGGCGAGCGGGAAGGGGGTGGTGGGGATGTTGTCGATGCACAAGCTCACCGCGCGCGACGGGTACCGGTACCTGACCCGGCAGGTCGCCGCCGGCGACATCCCCCTGCAGCCTGGGGATTCGTTGACGGCGTACTACGCCGCGAGCGGGAACCCGCCCGGGCGGTGGACCGGCAAAGGCCTGCCCGGCATCGGCGAAGGCAGCACCGCCCGACTGGCGGCCGGGGCCATCGTCACAGAGGACGCGATGGGGGCCCTGTTCGGTCGTGGTCACGACCCGCTGACCGGTGAGCCGCTCGGCCGCGAGTTCCCCACCGCCACCACCGCGCCGAACCCTGACGGGTCGCCGAAGGTGTCGCCGGCGGTGGTCGGGTACGACTTCACGTTCACGGTCCCCAAGTCCGTCTCGGTGCTGTGGGCGTTGGGCGATGACGACACCCGGGCCAAGGTCCACGGCGCGCACCGCGACGCGGTGGGCCAGGCGTTGAAGTTCGTCGAGGAGCAGGTGGTCCGCTCCCGGGTCGGGCCCGCCGGTGCCCGGCAGATCCGCACCCGGGGGATGCTCGCGGTCGCGTTCGAGCACTTCGACACCCGGGCGGGGGACCCGAACCTGCACACCCACGTCGCGCTGGCCAACAAGACCCAGGGCCACGACGGGCAGTGGCGGTCCTTGGATGGCAAGACGATCTTCGCTGCCACCGTGACCGTCTCCGAGCTGTACGACGTCCTGCTGGCCGACGGACTGGCGCGGGTGCTGCCGGTGTCCTGGTCGTTGCGCGAGCGGGGCGCGCGGCGCAACGCGGCGTTCGAGGTCGACGGGATCGGTGAGGACCTGCTCGCGGAGTTCTCCACCCGCTCCGGGCAGATCCACCAGGCCGCCGATCAGTGGGCCACCCAGTTCCGGGTCGAGCACGGGCGCGACCCGAACCGCCGCGAGACCACGAAGGCCCGCCAGCACTTCACGTTGACGACCCGCCCCGCCAAGCAGGTGCACCGGCTGACGGACCTGTTCAGCGACTGGGCCAACCGTGCCCGGGCCCGCACCGGGGCCGAACCCCTGGATCTGGCTGCGCGGGCCCTGGCCGGCACCTACGGGCGGGCGTTGCACGCGCACGACGTCGGCCCCGAGGTCCGCGCCGCGATCGCCGCCCAGGCGCTGTCCGCCGTGCAGGAGAAGAAGGCCGTGTTCACGACGTTCAACCTGGGCGCCGAAGCGTTGCGCGCCTCGAAGCTGCTGCGCATGGCCAGCCCCGTCGAGCGGCGCCTGCTGCTCAAGGCGATCCTGACCGACACCCGCGGCCTGTGCGTGCAGCTGGACGACACCCGCACCCCCGAGTCCCGCCGGGTCGGGGAGGACCTGTTCACCACGCCTCAGATGCTCGGTGCGGAGCGGGTCCTGATCGACGCCGCCGAGATGACCGGCGCCCCGGCGCATGCCGCCGACCAGGTGCCCGCGTTCGCGCGCGGGTACCTCGACGCCCTGGCCCCCGACCAGCTCGCTGCCGCGCAGGCGGTCATCATGTCGGGGAAGGTGCTCGACGCGATGGTTGGCCCGGCCGGGTCCGGCAAGACCACGACCCTGGCCGGGTTGGCCGCGTACTGGGGGCGGTGGATCGGGCCCGTGATCGGCCTGGCGCCCTCGGCCAGCGCCGCCCACACCCTGGCCACCTCGCTGGGCACCCAGTGTGAGACGACCGCGAAGTGGTTGTACGAGAGCGCCGGCGGCGGCGCCGCCAAACGGGGCGCCATGTTCGACGCCCTGGAGCAGATCCGTTGCGACCCCGCACCTCGGACCTCCGCGCAGCGTCAAGAGTCCGAGGTGCGGCAGTGGGCGGTGCGCACCATCCAAGACCAGTGGCGCTTCGCGCCACGCCAGCTGGTCATCATCGACGAAGCCTCCATGGCCGACACCCGCACCCTGGCCGACCTGACCGCCCAGGCGCAGGCGGTCGGGGCGAAGGTGCTCCTGGTCGGAGACCACCTGCAACGCGGATCGGTGGACGCCGGTGGTGGGTTCGCGATGCTCGCCCGCCGTGGCCCCACCGCCGAGCTCACGTCCCTGTGGCGGTTCAGCCACCCGTGGGAAGCGCGCGCCAGCCTCGAGCTACGCCGCGCCCACCCCAGCGCGTTGGACACCTACGACGCGCACGGTGCGTTTACCTCCGGGACCGCCGACCAGATGCTCGACGACGCTCTGGATGCGGTGACCACGGCCCGCGACCAGGGGCGGGTCGCCGTCCTGCAGGCGGTGGACACCCGCACGGTGACCGAGCTCAACGCCCGCGCCCACGCCGCCGGCGTCCTGGACGGCGCCGTCTCCCGGGCCGGCGTCACCCTGCACGACGGGCTGACCGCGGGGGTCGGGGACCGCATCGTGACCCGGCGCAACAACCGCCACCTGCCCACCGCGGACGGGTACGTGCGCAACGGCGCCCTGTGGGACGTCACCGCCGTCCTGCCAGGCGGAGCCCTCCTCGCCCGACCCGCCACCCGAACCGGCCACGCCCCCGACGGCGCAGCGGTCCGGCTGCCCGCCGAATACGTCGCCCAGCATGTCGAGCTCGGGTACGCCACCACCACCGCCCGCAGCCAGGGCCTGACCGTGGACGAGACCCACACCATCGCCGCACCCGGCATGGGCCGCGAAGACCTGTACGTGGCCATGAGCCGCGGACGCGACCTCAACCGGACCTACGTCATCACCGACACCCACGACGACGACTGCCTGCCCGCCGTCGGCGGCCCCGCCCCCACCGCCCGCGACGTCTTGGACCAGATCCTGGCCACCACCCACGCCGAGCTCACCGCCACCGAGACCTGGGCCGTCTACCACCCCGACACGCCCTCCCCGATCCCACCCCGGCGCCGGGACTACCCCGGCCCCGACTGGCACCCCCACGGCCTCGAACGCCGCCGCCGTCCACAGAAACCGCTGTCGGCAGAACCGACCTACCCAACGCGCGATGGACCCGCGATCGGACGCTGACCTGCACCTACCAACGCACGACCGAAAGGAATGCCATGTCCCTCACCGTCACCGATCCGTACCGCTCGGAGTTCATCACCGTCACGGAAGCAGCCGAGGAGCTGCGCGTCACCGAGCGCTACATCCGCAAGCTGATCGCCAACGGCGACCTGAGCGCCGTGAAAGTCGGTAGCCGCCTCGTGCGCATCCGGCGCGCGAGCTTGCAGGAGATTCTGCGGCCCATGCGAATCGTC
Source organism: Pengzhenrongella phosphoraccumulans (assembly GCF_045689905.1). NCBI lineage: Bacteria > Bacillati > Actinomycetota > Actinomycetes > Micrococcales > Pengzhenrongella > Pengzhenrongella phosphoraccumulans. The sequence goes on from NZ_CP144210.1 coordinate 3,665,827, forward strand.
GCCCCGGCGCCGAGGCGTCGCTGAGAGCTTCATTCGATCTGGTTTGGAGACGGGTTCCCGCCGGCTTCGGGCGAACGACGCGCTCAATTGCCAGCGGACCGAGCCGCGCGGGCCAGCACGTTACGTCTCAGGATCCGAAACCCCATCGAGCATCACTCGACCAGTCGGCGACCGCGCCTTAGACGGCATCAAGTGGTGTTCGCGCGACGCGTGGCCGGCGCGTTCCAGGGCCAGCAAACAGGTGCGGCCGGGATCCCTCGGCAAGCGCCACGCAGGCGGTCACGACGACACGGAGCGTCTTCTTTGGTTCGGAGTCGCTCGGAGGTGACAGCCTGAGGACTTGCTGGCCGATCGGGCCGCGGACTGACTAAACGTTTCTCGGCTCTCAGGACTTGTAGAGGTATGCAGATATCAGGGGGCGCCCGGACGGGGCGGGTTTTCGCGGATTGGTATCGGGAGGAGTTTCCTCGGGTCAGCCGCGCGCTCGCCCTGGCGACGGGGGATCCGTCGCTCGGCGAGGAGGCTGCAGCAGAGGCCTTCGCACGTGCGCCTGCCGCTTGCCAGCGCAGCCACCGCCGGGCTGTCTAGCTTGCGCACGCGCGCGCGGGCCGGCGATGACGATGCCGCTTGCGCCTTCAGGTGTCACGCCGTCCGCGGTCGCTCGATGAGCACCTCATCCAGTCGCTCCGCGATTCGGCGCTGGGAGTCGTCGACGGCGTGCTGGTAGTGGAGGGCGGCGCGCGGGCTCGCGTGGCCCGCACGTTCCATCAGCTCGGGCAGGGTCGCGCCTGTGGCCGCCACGAGGGTGAGCGCCGAGTGGCGCTGGTCGTGCCACGTCAGGTCATCGCGCCCGATCGCACCGCGCGCCTTGGCGAACATCGTCGATCGCGACCCGCTGGACAGCGGCGTCCCGTTCTGCGTGCCGAAGATCAACGCATCACGGCCCGGGGGAGTGAACCGCGTCATGTGCTCCCGTAGTGCGGCGACGGCGATCTTCGGCAGCACCACGGCCCGCTTGCCAGCCCGGGTCTTCGGCGCGCTGAACCAGCCCTGGCCGGTGTGCCGGCGAGCCAGGGACTGCTCGACCCGCACCACGCCGGCGGCGACGTCGACATGCTTGCGCTGGAGAGCGAACAGCTCACCCGCGCGCAGGCCGCCGCAGACCGCGAGGATCACGGACGCCCGGTACCGCTCGGGCATGCCGTCGGCCAGCGCCCACATCTCCTCGAGGTTGACGGTGCGCCGGTCGGTGCGGTCATGAGCGTCCCGCTGCCCGGCGCCCTTGATCGCGCACGGGTTGGCGGTGATCAACTCGTCCGCCACCGCCTGTGCCATCCCGGCGTGCAGCAACCGGTAGGCCTGCGTCGCGGCCGTCTGGCCGGCGTTGCGCCGCAACGGGCGCTCGGGCACCGAGGTGCCGCCGGTCGCGGCGACCCATCCGTCCCGCGCCCAGCCGGGGATCCGGCCGGTGGCCGCCAACGGCGCACCCGACGCTGCCGCCCACGCCCGGATCGCCGCGTTCACGCGAGTGTCGTGCTTGCTGCTGCGTTCCCACCGCTCGGTCACGCGCCGCGTCGACTCGGTGGTCACCGCGTGGTTCCACTCCCGCACCACGGCTGGCGTCAGCGAGGCCAGCGTCCGGATCCCCAGGTGGATGGCTCGCGGCCGCCCGGTAGTGGTGGCCACGGGGATGGGCGCGTCGATCCAGGTGGCCAGGACCTGCTCGTACAGCGCGTGGGTCGACTCGGCGATGTCGGTGCGGGTCGCGATCCAGCCGCGGAACCACTCACCCAGCGGTTGCTCGCCCAGCCGGGGGTCGCGCCACCCGCCGCGGGCCATCGCGGAGACCTCGTGGGCGAGCGCCTGGTCGGCCTCGGCCTTGGCCGCGAAGGTGCCGATGGTGCGCATCGCGCCGTCGGGTCCGGTGTACCGGGCCTGCCACCTCCCGGACGGCAGTCGGCGGATGGCGCCGCTCGAGCGGCGGTGCGAGGTGCGAGCAGTCATGGCGGGACCTCCGGGCGCTAATGGCACGTTATGGCACGACGGGCCTGCGACAAGGGTCCAGCGGGGGTCTGACATGGTCGCCGCAGGTCTGTGACCTGCGGAAATACTGGAGCGGGTGAGGAGAATCGAACTCCCGTAGCCAGTTTGGAAGACTGGTGCTCTACCATTGAGCTACACCCGCGAAGGCCGGATCGCTCCGGTCGGCCACAAGGTTAACCGCTCCGCCGCCGGGTTCGGGACGTCCCACCCCGCCAGACCGGTCGCGCACGCGTCGACATCCCCAGCCACTAGACTCGCCGCCGTCACGGGATGTGGCGCAGGTTGGTAGCGCGTCCGCTTTGGGAGCGGAAGGTCGTGGGTTCGAATCCCGCCATCCCGACTCATTTCTTCGGTGACGTACCATCGTCGGGTTGCGCGCGCGGTCTTCCATGCCCGCTCGCGCCGCTGCGGGCCAACAGGAGACGGGGTACCCACCCCTCGCCCCACGACCCACGGCACGCGACCGCCGGCCGGCATTCCCGGCCGATCACACCAGAGCACTGGGAGACCACCGAAGTGAAGAGCGCCGTCGAAACCGTGGACGCCACCAAGGTCAAAATGACCGTCGAGGTGCCGTACGAGGAGCTCAAGCCGAGCATCGACCACGCCTACGCGCATCTCGCGGGGCAGGTCTCGGTCCCCGGCTTCCGCAAGGGCAAGGTCCCGCCGCGCATCATCGACCAGCGGGTCGGGCGCGCGGCCGTGCTCGAGCACGCCATCAACGACGGCATGTCGTCCTTCTACAGCGCTGCCGTGCGTGAGAACAAGCTGCGCCCGCTGGGTCAGCCCGAGATCGAGGTCACGCAGGTGCCCGACATCTCCGACACCTCCAGTGAGCTCCACTTCGTCGCACAGGTCGAGGTCCGCCCGGAGATCGAGATCCCCGCGCTCGACGCGATCACCGTGGCCGTCGACGACCTGGAGGTCACCGACGAGGACGTCACCAAGGCGCTCGACGCGCTCCGTGAGCGCTTCGGCACCCTGGTCGGCGTCGACCGTCCGGCCGGCGTGGGCGACTTCGTCGTGCTCGACCTCGTCGCGAACTCCGAGGGCGAGCAGGTCGACAACGTCAGCGGCGTCAGCTACCAGATCGGCTCGGGCAACATGCTCGAGGGGCTCGACGAGGCCCTCACGGGGCTGTCGGCCGGCGAGACCACGACCTTCTCCGCTCCGCTCGCCGGTGGCGAGCTCGAGGGTCAGCAGGCCGACATCACGGTGACCGCGACCACGGTCAAGCAGCGCGACCTGCCCGCCGCGGACGACGATTTCGCCCAGCTCGCGAGCGAGTTCGACACGCTGGCCGAGCTTGAGGCGGACCTGCGCGAGCAGGCCGCGAAGGGCAAGGCCTCCGGCCAGGCGGTCCAGGCGCGCGACCGGTTGCTCGAGCAACTGCTCGAGGCCGCCGCGATCCCCGTGCCGGCCGGCGTCGTCGAGGCCGAGGTCGTCCGCCACCTCGAGTCCGAGGGTCGCACCGAGGACACCGAGCACCGCGCAGAGGTCGTCGTGCAGGCGACCACCGCTCTGCAGCACCAGATCCTGCTGGACACCCTGGCCGAGAAGCTCGAGGTCAAGGTCAGCCAGAACGAGCTGCTCGAGTACCTGGTGAGCGCATCGCGCCAGTACGGCATGGACCCGAACGAGTTCATCAAGACGGTCGACGAGCAGGGGCAGGTCCCGGCCATGGTCGCCGAGGTCGCACGCTCCAAGGCGATCGCCGTCGCGCTGCGCCGCGTCAGCGTCGTCGACGCCGCCGGCACCGCCGTCGACCTGTCCGAGTTCATCGGCTCGGACGCCGACGACCAGGAGGCCGAGTCCGTGTTCGCTGCCGCGCAGGCCGCCGCCGCGGTTGCCGGCGACGACTCGGACATCGTGTTCGACGACGAGGTCGCCGACTCGGACATCGTGTTCGACGACGAGGCCGACGTCGTGATCGAGTCTGAGACGGACGTCGAGATCGAGATCACCGACAGCGCGACCGACGCCGCGACCGACGGCACGGACGCCGCCAAGGCCTGATCCGACCCGGCGCCCACCCCGCGTCGACTGCGCTGCGCCGTCAGCGAAAACTCCTGTTTCCGGGGCGTTCTCGCTGGCGGCGCGGCGTTAGGGTCACTGCACACGCCCGGTATCCGCGCCACCGTCACACGGTGGTTCGCCCCGGCACGAACGTCAGAACTAGGGAGCCTTGGTGAACGAGCAGCCGATGATCGCGCGGGCCGAAGGCGCAGGCCTGGGACTCAACGACCACATCTTCAACCGACTTCTCAAGGAACGGATCATCTGGCTCGGGTCCGAGGTGCGCGACGAGAACGCGAACGCGATCTGCGCCCAGATGCTGCTCCTTGCGGCGGAAGACCCTGAGAAGGACATTTTCCTCTACATCAACTCGCCCGGTGGCTCCATCACGGCCGGCATGGCGATCTACGACACGATGAAGTTCATCCAGCCCGACGTGGCCACGGTCGCGATGGGCATGGCCGCCTCGATGGGGCAGTTCCTGCTCTCGTCCGGGACCAAGGGCAAGCGCTACGCGACCCCGCACGCCCGCGTCATGATGCACCAGCCCTCGGGCGGCATCGGCGGCACCGCGACGGACGTCCGCATCAACGCCCAGCTGATCCTGCACATGAAGAACGTGCTGGCCGAGCTGATCGCCGAGCAGACCGGCAAGTCCGTCGAGCAGATCCACACCGATTCGGACCGTGACCGTTGGTTCACGGCGCCCGAGGCGCTCGAGTACGGGTTCGTCGACCACGTCGTCGCGCACGCCGGGTTCGTCGCGGGTGGCGGCGGCACAGCCGCTTCCTGATCCCGGTCATCGACCGCATCCGCCCTGCTGAAGTTCGAGGAGAACCCGTGAGTATCGAGTCGCAGTACATCTCCAGCGCAACCCGCCTCGCCGGCGGCCGGGCGCTGCCCTACGGCGCCCCGTCGGGCCGGTACGTCCTGCCGCAGTTCGAGGAGCGCACGGCCTACGGCTTCAAGCGCCAGGACCCGTACACCAAGCTGTTCGAGGACCGCATCATCTTCCTGGGTGTCCAGGTCGACGACGCGTCCGCGGACGACGTCATGGCCCAGCTGCTGGTGCTCGAGAGCACCGACCCGGACCGCGACATCATCCTGTACATCAACTCGCCCGGTGGGTCGTTCACCGCCATGACGGCGATCTACGACACGATGCAGTACATCAAGCCGCAGATCCAGACCGTCTGCCTCGGGCAGGCGGCCTCGGCCGCGGCCGTGCTGCTCGGCGCGGGGAGCCCCGGCAAGCGGCTCGCGCTGCCGAACGCGCGCGTGCTGATCCATCAGCCCGCGATGGAGGGTGGCGGGTACGCGCAGGCGTCCGACATCGAGATCCACGCCAACGAGCTCATCCGCATGCGGGAGTGGCTCGAGGAGACGCTCGCGAAGCACTCCGGTCGGACTGTCGACCAGGTGCGCAACGACATCGAGCGGGACAAGATCCTCACGGCTGCCGAGGCCAAGGAGTACGGCCTCGTCGACCAGGTGCTCGAGAGCCGCAAGGCGCCTGTCGTCGCCTCGGTCTGATCGAACGGGTCCGAACGGGCACCTACCAGGGTGCCCGTTCGGCCTACCACGCACACTGGGGCAGCGCGGCCGGGTGTTGAGGGCGACATTGCGTCGCCGGTGGTGTGCAATGGGAAGGGCGCGGGCCGGTCGGTACCGTTCGCACTCGATGTACTTCGTCCGCTGACGGGCGGATGACCCGAAGAGAGGTGGCGGCCTTGGCTCGCATCGGAGACGGCGCCGATCTGCTCAAGTGCTCGTTCTGTGGAAAGTCGCAGAAGCAGGTCAAGAAGCTGATCGCCGGGCCAGGGGTCTACATCTGCGACGAGTGCATCGATCTGTGCAACGAGATCATCGAGGAGGAGCTCGCCGAGGCGACCGAGGTCGCGATGGTCGAGCTGCCCAAGCCTCGCGAGATCTTCGACTTCCTCGAGCAGTACGTCATCGGCCAGGAGCCCGCCAAGCGGTCGCTCGCGGTGGCGGTCTACAACCACTACAAGCGGATCCAGGTCGGCGAGGCCTCCCGCGGCCCCGGTTCGGACGCGGACGCGGTCGAGATCGCGAAGTCGAACATCCTGCTGATCGGCCCCACGGGCTGCGGCAAGACGTACCTCGCGCAGACGCTGGCCAAGATGCTCAACGTGCCGTTCGCGATCGCGGACGCCACGGCGCTGACCGAGGCCGGCTACGTCGGCGAAGACGTCGAGAACATCCTGCTCAAGCTCATCCAGGCCGCTGACTACGACGTCAAGAAGGCCGAGACGGGCATCATCTACATCGACGAGATCGACAAGATCGCCCGCAAGAGCGAGAACCCGTCGATCACGCGCGACGTGTCGGGCGAGGGCGTCCAGCAGGCGCTGCTGAAGATCCTCGAGGGCACGACGGCGTCCGTCCCGCCGCAGGGTGGCCGCAAGCACCCGCACCAGGAGTTCATCCAGATCGACACGACGAACGTGCTGTTCATCGTTGCGGGCGCCTTCGCCGGCCTCGACGAGATCATCACTTCCCGCGCCGGGCGGCGTGGGATCGGCTTCGGGGCCTCGCTGCACTCGATCGACGACACCGACGTGTTCGGCGAGGTCATGCCGGAGGACCTGCTGAAGTTCGGGCTCATCCCCGAGTTCATCGGCCGCGTGCCGGTGATCACGACCGTGTCGCCGCTGGACCGCGACGCGCTGGTCCGGATCCTCACCGAGCCGCGCAACGCGCTCGTCAAGCAGTACCAGCGGATGTTCCAGATCGACGGCGTCGAGCTCGACTTCACCGACGAGGCCGTCAACGCGATCGCCGACCTCGCGCTGCTGCGCGGAACCGGTGCACGCGGGCTCCGGGCCATCATGGAGGAGGTCCTCCAGCAGGTCATGTTCGAGGTGCCCAGCCGCGACGACGTCGCCCGGGTGGTCATCTCGCGCGAGGTCGTGCTCGAGAACGTCAACCCGACGCTGGTGCCCCGCGAGATCCCGGCGCCGGCGAAGCGCCGCGAGAAGAGCGCGTGAACGCCCTCCCACCCGAGCTGTCGTCGCTGCGTCAGAGCATCGACAACATCGACGCTGCGCTCGTGCACCTGCTCGCCGAACGGTTCAAGTGCACCCAGCAGGTGGGCCACCTCAAGGCCCACGAGGGGCTGCCGCCGTCGGACCTGGCGCGCGAGGCCCAGCAGATCGAGCGGCTGCGCCGGCTCGCCCAGGAGTCCGGACTCGACCCGGTCTTCGCCGAGAAGTTCCTCGGGTTCATCGTCGAAGAGGTCATCCGGCACCACGAGGAGATCGCCAAGTCGCTGCCCTGACGGGGTGCGACCTGGATCGTCCTCAGACGCGAGAGGGGACCGGGCCGCCGTAGATCCCGTCGACCTGGCCGGCGAAGTCGCGCAGCACGGCGCTGCGCTTGACCTTCATCGACGGCGTGAGGTACCCGTTCGCCTCGGTGAAGTCGACCGTCAGCACGGACAGCTTGCGGATGGACTCGGCGCGCGAGACGGCCGCATTCGCACGCACCGAGGCGCGGTCCAGGGCTGCGAGCACGTCGGGGTGCACGGCCGCGGTCGGGACGTCCATCCGCGGCAGCCCGTGGCTCGCCAACCAGCCCGGGAGCATCTCCGCGTCGATCGTCACCAGGGCGCCGATGAAGGGCCGCTGGTCGCCGACGACGACGACCTGGCTCACCAACGGGTGGCCCCGCAGGCGGTCCTCGAGCAGGGCGGGCGCGACGTTCTTGCCGCCCGCGGTCACGATGATCTCCTTCTTGCGCCCGGTGATGCGCAGGTACCCCTGCTCGTCGAGGGCGCCGAGGTCGCCGGTACGGAACCAGCCGTCGACGAGCGCCTCCGCGGTCGCCTCGGGGTTCTTGTGGTAGCGGGGGAAGACGTGGCCGCCGGAGACCCAGATCTCGCCATCCTCCGCGATCCGGAAGGATGCGCCCGGGAAGGGCGGGCCGACGGTGCCGATCTTGATGGCGTGCGGCCGGTTGACGGCGGTGGCCGACGTCGTCTCGGTCAGGCCGTAGCCCTCGAGCACGCGCAGCCCGAGCCCCCGGTAGAAGTGGCCGAGGCGTTCACCCAGCGGCGCACCGCCGGAGATGGCGTACACCACGTGCCCGCCGAGGGTCGTGCGCAGCTTGCCGTAGACCAGCCTGTCGGCCACGGCGTGCTGCGTCTTGAGCACGGCGTTCGCGCCCTGCGGGGTCTCGCTCGCGCGGGAGTAGGTGATCGACACCTTCGCGGCCCAGCGGAACAGCCGCAGCTTGACGCCGGACCCGGCCTTCTGCTCGGCCGAGTTGTAGACCTTCTCGAAGACGCGCGGCACGGCGAGCAGGAAGGTGGGACGGAACGACTGCAGGTCGGGGAGCAGGTTCTTGGTGTCGGGGGTGTGGCCGAGCACCGCGCCCGACGGGATGCACAGGACCTGGATGAACCGCGCGAAGACGTGCGCGAGCGGCATGAAGAGCAGCGTGCGCGAGTCGGGCTGCGCGCAGACCTCGCCGAGCCCGTTGACGCCGTTGAGCGACAGCGTGACGAAGTTCCCGTGGGTGAGCTCGACGCCCTTGGGTCGTCCGGTCGTCCCGGACGTGTAGATGATCGTGGCGAGGTCGTCCATCCCGGCCAGGGCGCTGCGGCGCTCGATCTCGGCGTCGGCCACCTCGGTGCCCGCTGCCACGAGCGTGGAGACGGCCTCGGCGTCGATGACGAGCACCCGGCCGAGCTGGGGTAGCCCGCTGCGGGCCTCTTCGACGGTCGCGGCGTGCGCGGGCGTCTCGACGATCGCGAGGCGGACGTCGGCGTCGGACAGGATCCAGCTGACCTGCTCCATCGAGGACGTCTCGTACACGGGCACGCCCACCGCGCCGGCGGCCCAGATGGCGAAGTCGAGCACGGTCCACTCGTATCGCGTGTGGGACATCAGCGCGATGCGCTCGCCGGGCGCGATCCCGAGGGCGACCAGGCCCTTGGCGACCGCCGCCACCTCGGCGGCGAAGGCGCGTGCCGACACCGGGATCCAGGCGCCGCCGAGCCCCGACTTGCGCTCCGCGAGCGTGCCCTCGGGTGCCCGGGCGACCCGTTGCGCGAGCAGCGTGCTGATGCTCGTCGAAGCCGGGACGTCGACCAGCGACGGGGAGGTGGACTCAAGCATCAGGGGGGCTCCAGAGGGAAGGGGACTGCCTTGACCTTATCCGGTGCGGCGCGGGGCTCTCGGTTCCGGGTGGCCGCAGGGGTAGCGCTCGGCCCGGGGTTGGCGCGAGGGTGGAGGGGTCATCCCCGGCCGCGGGCGCCGTGAGCCGGACCCCTTCGACCGAAGGCGATGCCCATGAAGCTCCAGTGGCTCAAGCCCCTGCTCGGACGTTCCGGGCCGTTCACCACCGTCTACCTCGACGCCACCCGCGCGGACTCCGCGGGGGAGTCCGAGGCGGTCGACCGGTGGCGCGGTCTGCGGCGCGAGCTCGAGCATGCCGGTGCGCCCGTGGGCGTCCTGGCGAGCCTCGAGGAGGCGGTCGAGCGACCGACGTGGGTCTCCGGCCCGCACGGGCGCGTGCTCATAGCTGACGTCGACGGCGTGTGCGTGGACCGCGTCCTCGCGGACCCGCCGGCCCGTTCGGTGGCGGTCTACGAGGCGGTCCCGGCACTGCTGCCCGCGGTGCGCGCCGCCGACCAGACCGTCGACTACCTGGTGATCGAGGTCGACCGCCAGGGCGCCGACCTGCTGTGGCCCGGCCCGTCCGGGCAGGTCGGGGAGGTGCTGCACGACGTGATCGACGGCGGCCACGACGTCGTGCACAAGATGCGTGAGGGCGGCATGTCGCACCGGCGGATGCAGACGCGCGCGGAGGACTCCTGGGAGCGCAACGCGGACGCCGTCGCCGCCGAGCTCGACCGCGTGGTGGCCGCCCGCGATCCGGAGCTCGTGCTGATCACGGGGGACGTGCGCGCGGTCGCGCTCGTGCGGGACGGCGTCGGGCAGCGGGCGGCCGAGCTGCTCGTGGAGGTGCCCGGCGGGTCCCGCGCGCAGGGCGTCAAGGCGGACGTCTTCGCCCAGCGGGTGCGCCAGGCGCTCGAGCTGTTCCGCACCCGCCGGCGCGAGCTCGTGCTGAGCCGTTTCCGGCAGGAGAAGGGCCGCGATGAGGGCGCCGTCACCGAGCTCGGGGACGTGATCGAGGTCCTGCGTCGGGGCCAGGTGCGCGACCTCGTGCTCGCCGAGCCGCCGCTGGGCCAGGCCTCCTCGCTGGCTGATCGCACGGTCTGGGTCGGCCCGGACCCGCTGCACATCGGCCTCGACCGCGACGACCTCGAGTCGATCGGGGTGGTCGACGGCGCCCGCGAGCTGCCGGCCGAGGTGGGCCTCATCCGGGCGGCCCTCGGTCAGGACGCGGGCGTCACCTTCGCGGTGGACGGCAGCGTCGAGCTCATCGACGGCGTCGGCGCGGTGCTGCGCTGGACGGACCCCGGGACGCCGAGCGAGTCCGTCGTGAGCCAGTCGGGCGACCGCGCCCGCCTCCGTGAGGTCGTCTGACCGATCTGACGAAGGCGGGCCGGCGACCTGTCAGGCCTTGTTCTTCGGCGGGGTCGGCAGGAGGTCGGCGACGCGGACCTCGACACCGTCCGCGTCGTCGGCCGCAGGCACCAGGACCAGGTCGCCCACGACGCGACCCGCGGCGCGGAGGTCGCCGACGACGGTCTCCAGCGCGGCCACACGGCCGGAGGGGACCACGAGCTCGGCGTGCGAGATCTCTGTCCGCATCGACACCTTGGCCTCCGACTTCACCTTGCGCAGCGCGGCGAGCGCGGCGCCCGCCGACCCGAGCAGCGCGGGGTCGGCACCGGCGGCGACCGCGAACAGGGGTGCGGCCACGGGCCACGGTGCGCGGTGCACCGAGCCCTTGCGCCACCACGACCAGACCTCTTCGGTCGCGAACGGCAGCACCGGCGCGAACAGGCGCAGGAGCGTGTCGAGGGCGAGCCCCAGGGCGGCGCGGGCGGAAGCCGTCGGCGCGGAGACCTCGGTCGCCCCGCCGCCGTACGCGCGGTCCTTGACGAGCTCGAGGTAGTCGTCGCAGAACGTCCAGAAGAACGTCTCCGTGACCTCGAGCGCGCGGGTGTGGTCGTACGCGGTCAGGGCCGCGGTGGCACGGTCGGTGACGTCGGCGAGGCCCGCGAGCATCGCGCGGTCGAGGGGGTCGGTCACGAGGGCGGGGTCGATGGCCAGCTCGCCGTCGCCACCGAAGGTCAGCGCGAACTTGCTCGCGTTGAGAACCTTGATCGCCAGGCGCCGACCGATCTTCATCTGGCCGACCTCGAAGGCCGCGTCGGTCCCGAGGCGCGCGCAGGCAGCCCAGTACCGCACGGCGTCCGACCCGTGCTCCTCGAGCAGCCCCCGCGGCGTGACGACGTTGCCCTTGGACTTGGACATCTTCTTGCGGTCGGGGTCGAGGATCCAGCCGCTGATCGCGGCGTTCGCCCACGGCAGCGAGCCGTGCTCGAGGTGCGAGCGCACCACGGTCGAGAACAGCCAGGTGCGGATGATGTCCTGGCCCTGCGGGCGCAGGTCCATCGGGAACACGCGCGCGAACAGGTCGGGGTCCGTGCGCCACTTGCCGGCGATCTGCGGCGTGAGCGAGCTCGTCGCCCAGGTGTCCATCACGTCGGGGTCGCTCACGAACCCGCCGGGCACGCCGCGCTGGCCGGCGGTGTAGCCGGCCGGGAGGTCGCTCGACGGGTCGATCGGCAGCTGGTCCTCGCGCGGCACGATCGGTGCGTCGTAGAGCACCTCGCCGTCCGCGTCGAGCGCGTACCAGACGGGGATCGGCACGCCGAAGAAGCGCTGGCGCGAGACGAGCCAGTCACCGTTGAGGCCGCCGACCCAGTTCTCGTACCGCACCCGCATGAAGTCGGGGTGGAACGCGAGCTCGGCGCCGCGCGCGAGCATCTCGGTGCGCATCGCCTCGTCGCGGCCACCGTTGCGGATGTACCACTGGCGGGAGGTGACGATCTCGAGGGGCTTGTCGCCCTTCTCGAAGAAGTTCGCCTTGCGCTGGGTGGGGACGGGCTCGCCGTCGAGGTCGCCGCTCGCGCGCAGCGCGTCGACGACGGCGGTCCGGGCGGAGAACGTCGTCTTGCCGCCGAGCTCGGCCCACAGGGCGGCGGCGGCGGGGCTCGCGCCTTCCGCGACCGTCAGCCAGGCCGGCGTCTCGCGGAGCAGGCGACCGTCCCGGCCGATCACCGAACGGGCCGGCAGCTGGAGCTCGCGCCACCACACGACGTCGGTCAGGTCACCGAACGTGCAGCACATCGCGATGCCGGAGCCCTTGTCGGGCTCGGCGCCGCGGTGCGCCAGCACCGGGATCTCGATGCCGAACAGCGGCGAGCGGACCGTGGTGCCGAACAGGTGCTGGTAGCGCTCGTCGTCGGGGTGCGCGATCAGCGCGACCGCGGCGGGCAGCAGCTCGGGCCGGGTGGTCTCGATGTACAGCGGGGCGCCGGGCAGGCCGGTCACCTCGTCGGTCGGGTGGAACGCGACCCGGTGGAAGGCACCGGGGTAGTCGCGGGCCTCGAGCTCGGCCTGCGCGACGGCGGTCTGGAACGTCACGTCCCACATGCCCGGGGCCTCGGCCTGGTACGCCTCGCCGCGCGCCAGGTTGCGCAGGAAGGCCTGCTGCGCGACGGCGCGGGACTCGCCCGAGATGGTCTGGTAGTGGTGCTCCCAGTCGACCGACAGGCCGAGGTAGCGCCACAGCGACTCGAACTCGCGCTCGTCGGAGACCGTGAGCTGCTCGCACAGGTCGATGAAGTTGCGCCGCGAGATCGGCAGCTGGTCGGCGGCCCGCGTGCTCTTGCCGTCGCCGCCCACCTGGGGCGGGGTGAACGCCGGGTCGTACGGCAGGGACGGGTCGCAGCGCACGCCGAAGTAGTTCTGGACGCGCCGCTCGGTCGGCAGGCCGTTGTCGTCCCAGCCCATCGGGTAGAACACCTCGCGGCCGGACATCCGGCGGAAGCGCGCCACGATGTCGGTGTGCGTGTAGGAGAAGACGTGGCCCACGTGCAGCGAACCGGAGACGGTCGGCGGCGGCGTGTCGATCGAGTAGACCTGCTCGCGCGTGGCCGTGCGGTCGAACGCGTAGGTGCGCTGCTCGGCCCAGGTGGCGGCCCACCGGTCTTCGAGCCCGGCCAGGGATACCTTGTCGGGTACCTGCGGACCGGCTCCTCGCGTGGGGTCTTCGGCGGTGGTGGGCTCGGTCGGCTGGGTGTTGCTCATGGTCAGCCATCCTCCCAGACCCGCCGACCGGTCGGGGCGCGCCGATACGCTCGCCTCTGACGGTTCAGTGCGGACGGTCCATCGAGGACGAAGGAGACACTCCTGTGGCGCAGGGTCTGACGGTCGGATACGCGGCGATGCTGGAGCAGTTCCACCCGACGGAGGCGATCGCGCTGTCGGTCTTCGCCGAGGAGCACGGGTTCTCGGGGGTGATGGCCGCTGACCACTTCCAGCCGTGGGTCCCGGCGCAGGGGCAGTCGGCGTTCGTGTGGAATGTGCTCTCCGCACTGGGAGAGCGGACCCGCGGGGACATCGGACCGGGCGTCACCGCCCCGACGTTCCGGTGGCACCCGGCGATGGTCGCCCAGGCGTCCGCGACGCTCGCGGCGATGTACCCGGGCCGGCACTGGCTCGGGCTGGGGTCCGGCGAGGCCCTCAATGAGCACGTCGTGGCCGGCTACTGGCCCGAGGCCCCGGAGCGGATCAACCGCATGTTCGAGGCCATCGAGATCATCAAGAAGCTGTTCACCGGCTCGCTCGCCGGCAAGGACGTCAAGCACTCCGGCCAGTTCTACAAGCACGAGTCGACCCGCCTGTGGACCATGCCCGAGGTCGCTCCGGAGATCCTCGTCGCGACCGCGGGCCCGGTGACCGCCAAGCGGGCCGGCCGGCTCGCGGACGGGCTGATCACCGTCGGGGCCCCGCTCGAGAAGATCGCAGGGCTGTTCGCCAAGTTCGACGACGGCGCGCGCGAGGCCGGCAAGGACCCGCAGACCATGCCGCGCGTGCTGCAGCTGCACCTGTCGTGGGCCGAGACCGACGAGCAGGCGCTGGCCAACGCGATGACCGAGTGGCCGAACGGCGGGATGAAGTTCCCCAAGGCCGACATCCGCTCCCCGTTCGACTTCGAGCAGATGGCCAAGCTCGTGCGTCCCGAGGACTTCGCCGGTCGCATGGTCATCTCGGCGGACCCCGATGTGCACCGTGCCGAGATCCAGAAGTACGTCGACCTCGGCTTCGACCGGGTCTACCTGCACAACGTGGGGCGCAACCAGCGTGAGTGGATCGAGACCTTCGGGCGCGACGTGCTGCCGGCGCTGGTCCGATGAGCTACCTCACCGACGGCCCGCTGACCATCTGGGCCCCCGACGGGCTGCCTGAGGTCACGAGCGGTGACGACCTCGTCGAGCTCCTGGCCGGCGTCCTGGGCGACTGCCGCGACGGGGACGTCGTCGTCGTGACCTCCAAGATCGTCTCCAAGGCCGAGGGGCGGGTGGTCGCCGCGACCGACCGCGAGCAGGCCATCACCGACGAGACGGTGCGGGTCGTCGCCACGCGCGAGCACCCGGGCGGGGTCACGCGCATCGTGGAGAACCGGCTCGGGCTGGTCATGGCCGCCGCGGGCGTCGATGCGAGCAACACCCCCGAGGGGACCGTGCTGCTGCTCCCGCTCGACCCGGACGCGACGGCCCGCGCGATCCGGGCCGGGCTGCGCGAGCGGTTCGGCGTGCGCGTCGGCGTCGTGATCACCGACACCGCCGGGCGCCCGTGGCGCCAGGGCGTGACGGACCTGGCCATCGGTGCCGCGGGCGTCGTCGTCCTGGACGACCTGCGCGGCGCGCGCGACAGCTACGGGCGCGTGCTCACGGCCACGATGACCGCGATCGCCGACGAGATCGCGGCGGCGGCCGAGCTCGTCAAGGGCAAGTCCTCCGGCCGGCCGGTCGCCGTCGTGCGCGGCCTGGCCCGCGTGGTGACCGACGACGACGGACCGGGCGCCCGCGCGCTCGTGCGGCTGGGAGCCGAGGACATGTTCGCGCAGGGCACCGCCGAGGCCTACGCCCGCGGCTGGAAGGACGCGGCCGCCGGCGAGCGGTCGTGACCGGGCTGCGCTGGACGCTCGTCGTCCCGATCAAGGCCGCCGGCGACGGCAAGTCGCGGCTGGCGTCCTGGCTCGCCCCCGGTCCGCGGCAGGAGCTGGCGCGCGCCATGGTCCAGGACACCCTGGCCGCGGCCGCCGGCGCGCGGTCGGTGGACCGGATCGTCATCGTCACCGCGGACGCCACGGTGGCCGCGGCCGTGCGATCGGTGACCGGCGGGCCGGACACGGCCGTGCTGATCGACGTGATCGGTGAGCCCGACCCGGCCGGGCTGAACCCCGCCGTTCGCGCGGGGGTCGAGCGGGCGCAGCGCGACGCGCCCACCCACGGGCTCGGGGTGCTGCTCGGGGACCTGCCCGCGCTGCGCGCCGCCGATCTCGACGCGGCGCTCGCCCAGGCGGGACGCCACCCGCTCGGCGTGGTCACCGACTGGGCCGGGACGGGCACGACGCTGCTCACGGCCGGGCCCGGGCACGCCGTCGACCCGGCGTTCGGTGCGGGGTCCGCCGCGGCCCACCTGGCGCGCGGGCACGTCCGGATCGTGGTCGCGCCGACCTCCGGCCTGACGCACGACGTCGACTACCCCGAGGACCTCGACGCGGCGCTGGCGCTCGGGGTGGGCCCTTGCACGCGCCGAGCCCTCGCTGGTCACGCGAAGGCGAACACCGGTGGGAAGACCACGACCACTACGGCCGCCCACACCCCGTAGACCGGCAGGTAGCGGGTCTGCCAGCGCTCGAGCGGGGCGAAGGTGCTGCGCCGACGCAGGAAGCCGACCGAGAGCCGGGCCGACCAGGCGAGGTGCACGAGGAGCACCAGGTTCAGGCCGAGGGCGGCAATCTTGTTCGGGCTGGCGCCGAACTCGGCGATCCGCGTCAGCATCGCCGTGAGCAGCACCGCGTCGACGGCGAGCGCTGCGAGGAGCAGCACCAGCTGCAGCGTGTCGAAGAGCCCCGGGGGTGCCAACGGCTCCCGGGCGGAGATCGAGTAGAGCAGCAGGCCGACGACGAGGACGAGGATCGCGTCCATCAGGATCAGCAGGTCGCGGTCGACCTCGCCGAGCCCGCCGGCGATCGCGAAGGCACCGAGCAGGGTCAGCAGCATGAGGATCGTCAAGGGGGTGAACACGCGGGTGAGGACCGGTGCGATGTTCTCGACCACGTTCTGCTTGGCCTCCACGAGCCACGCAGCCACGACCAACGCCCCGGGCACCGCGAACGGCAGGACCCAGCTCCCCAGCACCGGCTCGGGGTCGATGCCGACGAGCCGCAGCACGGCGACGGTCAGCCCGATCAGCACGCCCCCGCCGAGAGCCAGGAGCGTGAAGTAGATGGCGAGCTCGCCGGTGAATCGGGCGAAGTCCATGCGCCGGCCGTCCGAACGCCACCGGCCGCCGACATAGGCCACGCCGACGAGCAGCCACAGCGCGACGACCGCGTGCATCGCAGCGAGCGGCTCGGTGGAGCTGTCGGGCTCGAACGGGTAGACGTTCAGCAGCACGGCCAGCACGACGGCCGGCAGCACGAGCGCCGCCACCGTCCGCATCGTGAGCCGGCGCTTCCAGGCGAAGTACGCGGCCACGAACGGGACGACGAGCAGGGCGAGATTGCGCACGAGGGCGGCGTCGTCGAGCCAGGTGAGAGCGGCCCGCACGGCGAGCCCCGCCCCGACGGCGAGCGCGAGGACGACCACGAGCTCGCGCGACGGGGTCCCGCCGGCCTCGCGCGGCGCCGGGGGAACCAGGGCGAGCTGCTTCCACAGCCGGTCCGCATGCTCCCGGGCGAACTCGCGCGAGACGGCGTCGAGGTTGCCGAGCCGCTTGATCGCGACTCCGAAGGCCTCCGCGTCGTCGAGCCCGGCGGCCCGCAGGTCGGCGACCTGCCCGCGCAGGTGGTCCTCCAGCTCGTCGATGTCCGCGGTGGAGATGGCCTGGTGCCGCTGGACGTACCCGCGCCATCGGTCGATGTCGGCATCGAGCTCGAGGTGCTGCTCCATCATGCCCACCCCTGCGCCGTGAGCGGCGATCGTGGCGCAGACAGCCACACCTGTCGCAGCGCGTCGGCCACGACGGTCCACTGCTCCTGCCGCTCGGCGAGGGACGCCCGGCCCGACGGCGTGATCGCGTAGTGCTTGCGGCGCCGGCCGGCCTCGGAGGTTCCCCAGGACGAGGACACGTGCCCGAGACGTTCGAGCCGGTGCAGCAGGGGGTAGAGCATGCCGTCGGTCCACTGCATGCCGCCGCCCGACAGCTCACTGACGCGTTTGACGATCGCGTAGCCGTACAGGTCACCCTCCGTCAGGATGCCCAGCACCATCGGGGTCGCCGATGCGGCGACCAGATCCTTGTCGATGTGCATGGCGACCCCTATACCTAGATGTACCAGGTATTGAACCCTAGAGGTTCTAGGTATGCAAGCGGGCGATGAGCGCGAGGGCGCTCGCGGCGATGCCGGCGGTGGTCGGGATGTCGGTCATCAGGGTCGGCGCCACCCCGACGCGCCAGCCGTCCGCGGCGAGGTCGGCCGCGTCGGCGGCGTCGACGGTGTCGACCAGCCATGCGTCGAGGACGCCGCCGCTCGTCCGGCGCCCGTAGTGCCTCGCCACCGCCGCCGCGGAGGTCGCCACGCCGATCGCCCGCAGGCACTGGTCGGCCATGCCGCGGACCGCAGCGCCGCCGACGATCGGAGAGATCCCCACCACCGGGGCGCTGGTCGCCACGAGCGCCTCCCGGATGCCGGGGATTGCCAGGATCGTGCCGACCGACACGACGGGGTTCGACGGCGGCAGCACGACGACGTCGGCGTCGAGCAGCGCTGCCACGACGCCCGGCGCGGCGCTGGCGCGCTCGAGGCCGACCTGCACGAACCGGTGCGCGACCGGCACCGCCCGGTGCCGCACCCACCACTCCTCGAAGTGCAGCAGCGTCTCGGGTCCGCCGGGCACCGGGCCGTCGACGGCGACGTGGGTCTCGACCTCCTGGTCGGACATCGGCAGAAGCCGGACGCCGAGGGGCCAGCGATCGGCGAGCCGCTGCGTCACGGCCGACAGCGACAGGCCCGCGCGCAGCAGCTGCGTGCGTGCGAGGTGCGTGGCCAGGTCCAGGTCGCCCAGCGTGAACCAGTCGCCCCCGACGTCGTAGCCCGCCAGGTCCGCTGCCAGGCGCGTGGTCTCGCCTGCGCGGCCCCAGCCCTGCCCCTCGTGCACGACGCCGCCCAGGGTGTACATGAGGGTGTCGAGGTCCGGGCACACGCGCACCCCGTGCAACCACATGTCGTCCCCGGTGTTCGCCACGACCGTGATCTCGGCCGTCGTTCCCCGCGCGCCGTCGGGCAGGGTCGTGCGCAGGTGGGCGAGCAGGCCACGTGTGAAGCGCGCACCGCCGACGCCGCCCGAGAGCACCGTGACCTTCATCGAGCATCCTCCAGGGTGGGGTCGGCAGTCTGTCTCGCGGTCGTGCCGTCGTCCGCGCGCCCCGGGTGCTGCTCGGAGAACGCGATCACCGGGCGGCCGGTGCGCGGGTGGGTGAGCACGTCGCAGTCGACGCCGTAGACGGCGTGGATCAGGTCCGGGCGCAGCACGTCGCGCGGGTCGCCCGCCGCGGCCAGATGGCCCTGCGAGAGGACCAGGACGTGGTCGCAGAAGGTCGCCGCGAGGTTGAGGTCGTGCAGCGCTGCGACGGTCGTGGTGCCCAGGTCGCGCACGAAGGCCAGCACGCTCAGCTGTGCGCTCACGTCGAGGTGGTTGGTGGGCTCGTCGAGCAGGAGCAGGTCGGGTTCCTGGGCCAGGGCGCGCGCGATGTGCACCCGCTGGCGCTCGCCACCCGACAGGTCCGACCACGCGCGGTCCGCGAGGTGCGCGGCGTGCGCATGGGTCAACGCGCGCTCGACGGCGCCCGCGTCGGGATCTGCGCCCCACAGCGTGCGGTAGGGGATGCGCCCGAGGGCGACGACCTCCCGCACCGTCAGGGGCACCGTGCTGGCCGACTCCTGCTCGAGCAGCGCGATCCGGCGCGCGCGCTCGCGGCGGTCGAGGGTGTGCACGGGCACCTGTGCCGGAACCGGTGCCGGTGCCCGCGCGGCTTCGTCCGAGGCACCGGGCGGGCTGACGAGCACGGCCCCGCCCTCGGGCTCGAGCAGCCCGGCGATCAGGCGCAGCAGCGTCGTCTTGCCGGAGCCGTTCGGGCCGAGGAGCCCGGTGACCCGACCCGGGGGAGGGGTGGCCTCGATGCCGTCGATCACCCAGCGGCCCCCGAGCCGGGTCCGCACCGCGGCGATGGTCAGCTCCATGCAGCACCTCGGCCTCGGCGCAGCAGCACGGCGAAGACCGGCACGCCGACGAGGGCCGTGATGATCCCGACCGGCAGCTCGCGAGGGTCGAACATCGTTCGAGCAGCGGTGTCGGCCCAGATGAGGAACGTGGCGCCGGCGAGCGCCGCGACGGGCAGCAGCCGCCGGTGCCCGGGCCCGGTGAGGACCGAGACCGCGTGCGGGAGCACGAGCCCGATGAACCCGATCGCGCCGCTGACGGCGACCATCGCCCCGGTCAGCAGCGCCACGAGGGTCATGAGCGTCCACCGCGTGCGCTCGACGTCGATGCCCAGCGCCGCGGCCGATGTGTCCCCGAACGCGAACGCGTCGAGCCGGACGGCGCTTGCGAGCAGGACCGTGCCGACCACCGCCAACGCGACCCCGGCGATCGCGACGGAGGTCCAGGTCGTCCCCGCGAGCGAGCCCATGAGCCAGCTGAGGATCTCGCGGTAGGAGTCCCCGGTGGCCGTCCAGAAGATGACGAACGACGTGCCGGCGGCGCACAGCTGCGAGATCGCCAGGCCGGCGAGCACCGCCCGGCCCGGGGTGAGCACGCCGTTCGTCCGGGCCAGCGCGAGGGTCGCGACGAGCGCGATGAGTGCGCCCGCGAACGCGGCGACCGGCAGCAGCAGCTCGACCCCGATCAACAGCACCGCGACGGCGCCGAGCGATGCGCCGGACGACAGCCCGAGCAGGTAGGGGTCGGCCAGCGCGTTCCGGGTCAGGCTCTGCATCACGGCGCCCGCCAGCGCCAGGCCCGCGCCCACCGCCGCGGCGGTGAGCACCCGCGGCAGGCGCAGGTCCCACACGATCGCGTCCACGAGGCGCGGGACGCCGTCGGCCCCCCCGAGCCCGAGATGGCCCGCGATGGACCGCGCGACCTCGGCCACGGCGATGTCGGCCGGCCCGATCGTCACGGTGACGAGCACGGTCACCACGAGTGCCGCGAGCCCGACCACCACGAGGGCGGTCAGCGGCGGGCGCCACCCGGGACGGTTCACTGCGCTCAGCTCACCGCGGGGAGGGCGGCGAGCTGGTCGGCGAGGCTCACGACCGCCTCGACGTTGCGCACGCCCGCCTCGGCCGCGGGGAACGGGACGGTCAGGTACCGGTGCTCGCGGACGGCGGTGAGCTGGCTGGTCGCGGGGTTGGCCTCGAGCAGCTCGATCTTCTTCGCGGCGGTGTTCCAGCTCGCGTCGACCAGGACGATCACGTCGGGGTCGGCCGCCACGACCTGCTCCCAGCCGGCGGACGTCCAGGTGTCGTGCACGTCGGCGAAGATGTTCGTCAGGCCCGCCGCCGTCAGCATCATCTGCGGTGCGCCGATGCCGGCCCCGACGTAGGGGGCGTCCGTCCCGGAGCTGTACCACAGCGCCGTCGTCGGCTTGGCGGGCGCGGTGACGTCGGCGAGCTCGGCCTGCTGGGCGGCGACGAGCTCGTCGGCGCGGTCGGCGACGCCGAACATGGCTCCGACCTCGCGGATCTCGTCGAAGACGGCGTCGAACGTCAGCGGGTCGGGCTGGTACCCGGCCTCCTTGCACGCCGCGGGGGAGACGTAGGTACCGATCCCGAGCGCTGCCAGGCCGGCGCGGTCGCCGGCGCCGTCGGCGGAGAAGTTCGACTCCCACCCGCCGTAGACGAAGTCGGGGTCGGCGGCGAGCACGGCCTCCTGGCCGGGCACGTTGTCGGACAGCACCGGGATCGTCCCGTACGCCGCGGCGAAGGGCGCGGGCACGGGACCGTCGGCGAACGCGGTGCCGACCATCGAGTCCTGCAGGCCGAGCGCGAGCAGCATCTCGGTCGCGGTGGACTTCACGGTGATCACCCGGGTCGGCGGGGCCGTGATCGCGACGTCGGTGCCGCAGTTGTCCAGCGTGAGCGGGCTGAACGCCACGGCCGACGACGACGACGCCGTCGGCTCGGGTGCCGTCGCGGAGTCGGCTGAGGTGCAACCGGCGACGGCGAACAGGGCCGCGCCGCCGGACAGGACCGCGCCGGTGGTCTTCGCGAGGACGGACCGGCGTCGGGCGATCGCGGGGGACGGGGAGATCATGGGCAGGGCGCTCCTTGGCGGGGGCGAGACGGGAGGGTGGGCGCACGTCGCGCCGCATGGACCGGCCGCCCAAGACCGGGCGGCGCCCCGGGCCAAGGAGGGGCCGGGATCCGGGTCCACCTTAGGCCGCCGGGTCGCGGCGGGCACGGCCGACGGCGCCGCGAACCACACCGAGTGCTGCGAAACCCGGGCGAACTGCCCGGTCGCGGGTCATAGTGAACCAGCGGCCGTGTCACCCGTGGGCCGCGCGCCGAAAGGGTGAGCCGATGACCAAGGTCCGCGCAGCACTGACCCAGACGAGCTGGACGGGCTCGAAGGAGTCGATGATCGCCGTGCACGAGGACTTCGTGCGGCGGGCCGCGGCCCAGGGGGTGCAGATCATCTGCTTCCAGGAGCTCTTCTACGGCCCCTACTTCGGCGCGGTCCAGGACGCGACGTACTATACGTACGCGGAGCCGGTGCCGGGTCCGACCGTCGAACGGTTCCAGGCCCTGGCGCGCGAGCACCACATGGTGATCGTGCTGCCGCTGTACGAGGAGGAGCAGCCCGGGGTGCTCTACAACACCGCCGCCGTGATCGACGCCGACGGACGCTACCTCGGCAAGTACCGCAAGACGCACCTGCCGCACCTGCCGCACTTCTGGGAGAAGTTCTACTTCCGACCCGGGAACTCCGGGTGGCCGGTGTTCGAGACCGCCGTCGGCCGGATCGGGGTGTACATCTGCTACGACCGGCACTTCCCGGAGGGGTGGCGCGCGCTCGGCCTCGCGGGTGCCGAGATCGTGTTCAACCCGTCCGCGACGGCGCCCGGCATCTCGAACCGGCTGTGGGAGATCGAGCAGCCGGCCGCGGCGATCGCCAACGGCTACTTCATCGGCGCGAACAACCGGATCGGCACCGAGACCGCCGAGTTCGGTGACCAGGCGGTGACCTTCTACGGCAGCTCGTACTTCGTCGGGCCCGACGGGAACGACGTCGGCGACCGAGCGAGCACCGACACCCCCGAGCTGCTCGTGCGCGATCTGGACCTCGACGCGATGCGGCGGGTGCGCGAGACCTGGCAGTTCTTCCGAGACCGCCGGCCGGACACCTACGGCCCGCTCGTGGCGCCGTAGGGGGGCGGGCGACATGGCGACGACCCTGATCACCGGCGGCACGGTCGTGAACGCGACCGGACGCTGCGTGGCTGACGTCCTGATCGACGACGAGCTGATCGTCGCGCTCGTGGCCCCCGGCTCGACCGCGCTCGCGGCCGACCTCGCCGGCTCCGTCGACCGCGTGATTGACGCGACCGGCCGGTACGTGCTCCCCGGTGGTGTCGACGCGCACACCCACATGGAGCTCCCGTTCGGCGGCACGTTCGCGTCCGACACGTTCGCCACCGGCACGGCGGCCGCCGCGTGGGGCGGCACGACGACGATCATCGACTTCGCCGTGCAGCGCCAGGGCGAACGGGTCCAGGACGGACTGGCCGCGTGGCACGCCAAGGCCGCCGGGAACTGCGTGGTCGACTACGCCTTCCACCAGATCATCGGCGGGGTCGACGACGACTCGCTGAAGGCGATGGACGAGCTCGTGGCCGAGGGGATCACGAGCTTCAAGCTCTTCATGGCCTACCCCGGGGTCTTCTACTCGACCGACGACCAGATCCTGCGGGCGATGCAGAAGGCCGCCGGCAACGGCGCGATGGTGATGATGCACGCCGAGAACGGCCCGGCGATCGACACCCTCGTCGCGCAGCACCTGGCGCGCGGGGAGACCTCCCCGTACTTCCACGGGGTGTCGCGGCCGTGGCAGCTCGAAGAGGAGGCCACCCACCGCGCGATCATGCTCGCGGACCTGACCGGCGCACCCCTGTACGTCGTGCACGTCTCGGCCAAGCAGGCGATCGCGCAGGTCGCGGCGGCGCGCGATGCCGGCAAGAACGTGTTCGCCGAGACCTGCCCGCAGTACCTGTACCTCTCGCTCGAGGAGAACCTCGGGGCGCCCGGCTTCGAGGGGGCCAAGTGGGTGTGCTCGACTCCGCTGCGCGCGCGCGCCGAGGGGCACCAGGACGCGCTCTGGCAGGCCCTGCGGACGAACGACGCCCAGGTCGTGTCGACCGACCACTGCCCGTTCTGCTTCAAGGACCAGAAGGAGCTGGGGCTCGGCGACTTCTCGAAGATCCCGAACGGCATCGGCTCGGTCGAGCACCGCATGGACCTGCTCTACCAGGGCGTGGTCGACCGTCGGATCACCCTCGAGCGCTGGGTCGAGCTGTGCTCGACGACGCCGGCGCGCATGTTCGGGCTCTACGGCCGCAAGGGCGTGCTCGCGCCGGGCGCCGACGCCGACGTCGTCGTCTACGACCCGGCCGGCCACACGAGCATCGGGTACGGCAAGACGCACCACATGGCGATGGACCACTCGGCGTGGGAGGGCTACGAGATCGCGGGGCACGTCGACACCGTGCTGTCGCGGGGCGCCGTCGTGATCGAGGCCGGCGCGTTCCACGGCCGCACCGGCCACGGCCGGTACGTGCCTCGCGGCCTGTCCCAGTACCTGCTGTAGCGAAGGGCCATCGCATGGATCTCGGTGTCGTCCTGCAGACCAACCCGCCCGCCTCGCGCACGATCGAGCTCGCGCGGCTGGCCGAGCTCAACGGGTTCAGCCACGTGTGGACCTTCGACTCGCACCTGCTCTGGCAAGAGCCGTTCGTCATCTACTCTCAGATCCTGGCCGCGACCCGCAAGATCATGGTCGGCCCGATGGTCACGAACCCGTCCACGCGGGACTGGACCGTGACGGCCTCGCTGTTCGCCACGCTGAACGAGATGTTCGGCAACCGCACGATCTGCGGGATCGGGCGGGGCGACTCCGCCGTGCGGGTCCTCAACGGCCGGCCCGCGAACCTCGCGACCCTGCGCGAGTCGATCCACGTGATCCGGGAGCTGGCCAACAGCCGTTCGATCGAGCGCGACGGCGTCGAGCTGCGGTTCCCGTGGAGCCACGGGTCGACCCTCGACGTGTGGGTCGCGGCGTACGGCCCGCTCGCGCTGAAGCTCACCGGGGAGGTCGGGGACGGGTTCATCCTGCAGCTCGCGGATCCGGACATCGCCCGGTGGACCATCCAGGTCGTGCGCCAGGCCGCCGAGCGGGTCGGCCGGGACCCCGACGCGATCAGGTTCTGCGTCGCGGCGCCCATGTACATCGGTGCGGACACGCGCTCGTCCCGCGCCCACATGCGCGACCAGGTGCGCTGGTTCGGCGGGATGGTGGGCAACCACGTCGCGGACATCATCGCCAAGCACGGCGCGGACGCCGGGGCGTCGGGGATCCCGCGGGCGCTGACCGACTACGTCGCCGGCCGCCGGGGCTACGACTACAACGACCACGGCCGGGCGGGGAACGTCCACGCGGACTTCGTGCCCGACGAGATCATCGAGCGCTTCTGCATCCTCGGTACGGCCGCCCAGCACATCGAGCGGCTCGAGGAGCTCCGGAGCCTCGGCGTCACCCAGTTCGCCGGCTACCTCCAGCACGACTCGAAGGAGGACACGCTGCGCGCCTACGGCGAGCAGGTCATCCCCGCCGTCCGCCCGCGGCCCACCGCCACCACGACCCGCTGAACGGTTTTTCGCCCATCTGACGGGACTCGGCGGGCGGAACGTGCGTTCTCGGCGGGCCGGGGTGCGAAGGTGGCTCGCATGGAATCTTTTGGTGAGCTTGCTCGGGACCTGGACCGCACGCACGTGTTCCACTCGTGGTCGGCGCAGGCGACGCTCGACCCGTTCGTGATCGCCGGCGGCCTGGGCAGCGAGGTGTGGGACTTCGACGGGACCCGGTACCTCGACTTCTCGAGCCAGCTCGTCAACGTCAACATCGGGCACCGGCACCCGAAGGTCGTCGCCGCCATCCAGGCGCAGGCAGACGTGCTGCCGACGATCGCGCCGTCCGTCGCCAACCTCGACCGCGGCCTCGCCGCACGCGCCATCGTGGCGCACGCCCCGGCGGGCATGGCCAAGGTCTTCTTCACGAACGGCGGAGCGGACGCCAACGAGAACGCGATCCGGTTGGCCCGCCTGCACACGGGCCGGGACAAGGTCCTGTCGACCTACCGCTCGTACCACGGCAACACGGGCGCGGCGATCGTCGCGACCGGCGACTGGCGCCGGATCCCCAACGAGTTCGCGCGCGGCCACGTGCACTTCTTCGGCCCGTACCTGTACCGCTCGGAGTTCTGGGCGACCACGCCCGAGCAGGAGTCCGAGCGCGCGCTGCACCACCTCGAGCGCGTCATCCAGGCCGAGGGTGCCAGCTCGATCGCGGCGATCCTGCTCGAGACGGTCGTGGGGACCGCGGGCGTGCTGGTCCCGCCGCCCGGCTACCTCCCCGGGGTGCGCGCGCTCGCCGACCGGTACGGCATCATCCTCATCCTCGACGAGGTGATGGCCGGGTTCGGCCGGACCGGTGCGTGGTTCGCGTTCGACAACTTCGACGTGCGCCCGGACCTCATCACGTTCGCCAAGGGGGTCAACTCCGGTTACGTCCCGGTCGGCGGCGTCATCATCGCCGACGAGATCGCGGCGACGTTCGACGACCGCGTGTTCCCGGGCGGCCTGACCTACTCCGGCCACCCGCTCGCCATGGCCTCGATCGAGGCGGCGCTCGAGGCGATGGAGGTGGAGGGGATCGTGGCGAACGCGGCGCGGATCGGCACCGACGTCCTCGCTCCCGGCCTGGCCGATCTCGCCGACCGGCACCCGATGATCGGCGAGGTACGCGGGCTCGGCGTGTTCTGGGCCCTCGAGCTGGTCGCCGACCGCGAGACCCGGGCGCCCGTGCCGTCCGCCGTCATGGGGCGGATCAAGGGCGAGCTCATGGCCCGCCACCTGCTGCCGTTCCTCGCGGAGAACCGGATCCATGTGGTCCCGCCGTGCGTCGTGACTGACGACGAGGTGGCCCGCGCGCTCGCCATCTACGACGAGGCGCTCACGGTCGTCGAGGCGACGCTGTGACCGGCTCGCCGACGCTGCGCGCGGTCGTCACCGGGGCGTCGTCGGGCATCGGGGCCGCCACGACCCGGCAGCTGCGCGCGCTGGGGTGGGATGTCGTCGCGGTCGCGCGACGGGCCGACCGCCTCGCCGCGCTCGCGGCCGAGACCGGCGCCGTCGCGCTGGTCGCCGACGTGACCGACGACGACGACGTCGCGCGCCTGGCCACCACCGTGACCGCGCAGGGCCCGGTGCACGCCGTGGTGAACGTCGCCGGCGGAGCCGTGGGCGCGTCGAGTGTCGAGACCGCGTCGATCGACGACTGGCGCGCGATGTTCGAGGTCAACGTGCTCGGCACGCTGCGCGTCACGCGCGCCCTGCTCCCGGCGCTGCGGGCCTCGGGTCGCGGCGACGTCGTCGTGCTGACGTCGACCGCCGCGCACGACACCTACCCGGGTGGGGGCGGGTACGTCGCGGCCAAGCATGCCGAGCGGCAGATCGCCACGACGCTGCGGCTCGAGCTCATCGGCCAGCCGATCCGGGTCATCGAGATCGCGCCCGGCATGGTGCGCACCGAGGAGTTCTCCCTCAACCGCTTCGGTGGCAACGCGGCCAAGGCCGACGCCGTCTACGCCGGGGTGGATGCCCCGCTCACCGGCGACGACGTCGCCGACGCGATCGTGTGGACCCTCACCCGACCGCACCACGTGAACATCGACCAGATGGTCATCCGTCCGCGCGCCCAGGTCTCCAACACCCAGGTGGCCCGCGCGTAGTGCCTCGCTAGTGTGTTTGTCGACAAATCCCCGTTTCCGACCCGGACAAAGGCCACCACCATGAGCAGCGCCGTGCACGCCCCCCTCGCGACGACCGCGCCCGTCGTCGTCCCGATCCCGCACTGGATCGGCGGTCGACGCGTGGCCGCCGCCGACGGCGCGCCGACCGCTCCGGTCACCAACCCGGCCACCGGTCAGGTCACGGGGGCGGTGCCGCTCGGCGGGGCGGCCGAGGTCGACGCTGCGGTCGCCGCTGCGCTCGCGGCGTTCCCGGCGTGGCGCGACACCGCGCTCAGCCGCCGCGCGCAGGTGCTGTTCGCGTTCCGGGAGCTGCTCAACGCGCGCAAGGAGGAGGCGGCCGCGATCCTCACGGCCGAGCACGGCAAGGTGCTGGCCGACGCTTTGGGCGAGGTCAGCCGCGGCCTGGAGATCGTCGAGTTCGCGTGCGGCATCCCGCACCTGCTCAAGGGCGGCTACACGGAGAACGCCTCGAGCCGTGTGGACGTCTACTCGATCCGCCAGCCGCTCGGCGTCGTGGGCGTGATCAGCCCGTTCAACTTCCCGGTGATGGTCCCGCTGTGGTTCGTGCCGATCGCGATCGCGGCCGGCAACACGGTCGTGCTCAAGCCGAGCGAGAAGGATCCGTCGGCCTCGGTCTGGCTCGGCGAGCTGTGGCGCGAGGCCGGGCTGCCCGACGGCGTCTTCAACGTCGTGCACGGCGCGAAGGAGTCGGTCGACGCGCTGCTCGAGCACCCGGACGTGGCCTCGATCTCGTTCGTGGGGTCCACGCCGATCGCGCACTACGTGTACGAGCGGGGGACCGCGCACGGCAAGCGGGTGCAGGCGCTGGGGGGCGCGAAGAACCACATGCTCGTGCTGCCCGACGCCGACCTCGATCTCGCCGCGGACGCGGCCGTGAACGCCGGGTTCGGGTCGGCGGGGGAGCGCTGCATGGCGATCTCCGCGCTCGTGGTGGTCGAGCCCGTCGCGGACGAGCTCATCGCCAAGATCACCGAGCGGATCGCCGGGCTGCGCACGGGCGACGGCGCGCTGCTGCGTGACGGGGTGGGCGCCGACATGGGGCCGCTCGTCACGCGCGCGCACCGCGACAAGGTCGCGGGTTTCGTCGCCGCCGGCGCGGCCGAGGGGGCCGAGCTCGTGGTCGACGGGCGCGGCATCCAGGCCGACGGCGACTCGGACGGGTTCTGGCTCGGCCCGACCCTGTTCGACCACGTCACCCCGGACATGTCGGTCTACACCGAGGAGATCTTCGGGCCGGTGCTCTCGGTCGTGCGGGTCGAGTCCTACGACGACGGCCTGGCCCTGATCAACGCGAACCGGTACGGCAACGGCACGGCCATCTTCACCAACGACGGGGGTGCCGCGCGCCGGTTCCAGAACGAGGTGCAGGTCGGCATGATCGGGATCAACGTGCCGATCCCGGTCCCCATGGCCTACTACTCGTTCGGCGGCTGGAAGTCGTCGCTGTTCGGCGACTCGCACGCGCACGGGATCGAGGGCGTGCACTTCTTCACGCGCGGCAAGGTCGTCACCTCGCGCTGGCTCGACCCGAGCCACGGCGGCATCAACCTGGGCTTCCCGCGCAACGACTGAGCGCTCGAGACTGAGCCGAACGGGTCGACTTCACCGCCGCTACCCCCATCCGTTGACACTGTGTCAACGGATGTGGGTAGCGTCATCTCGTACGCACTGGTCGACGACGACCACGTGCGACCAGGTGGCGATCCGACGGAGCTGACATGGCTGGGACAGGGGAGTCCGCCGGACCGCGTGCGCGGTCGATCAAGCCGCCCGAGGAGCGCCGGGACGAGATCCGCGCCGCGGCGCGCGAGCTCTTCTCGGAGCAGGGGATAGCCAAGACATCCTTCACGGACGTCGCCGAACGCGTCGGCGTGACGCGCGGGCTCGTCTATCACTACTTCGCCGACAAGGACGTGCTGGTTCAGGACGTCCTCGACGCGGACATCACCGAGTTCGTCGCCAGCATCCGGGCGTGGGACGCCGAGCGCGAGGTCGGCAACATCGAGCGCGCCCTGACGGACTGCATCGCGATCTTCCGGCACCACCTGCACGACGCGGGCCCGCTCCGGGCGGACCTGCACCGGCCGGAGAACGCCGGCCTGTACAACCAGTTCGTCGACCGCGCGGTCATCGCCATCGTGGACTGCTTCCGTACGACCACGGTCGAGGCGTATGCCCGGCTCCACGAGCTGGAGATCGGGCACGTCTACGAGACCTTCTACGTGCTGGTCTACGGACTGATCGGGCTCACCCGGTCCAAGCCCGGCATCGAGGACCGGGTCCTCATCGGGATCGTGCGACAGACCCTCCACCTCCCCGCTGACGCCCTGCCCGCTGACGTCCCACCCACTTCCGCCTCACCCGCTCACGTCGAAGGAGACTGACCCCGTGTTCCTGTTCGAGTCGATCCCGTGGTATTCGGCACTCATGTGGATCGCGGTGGTCGGGGCGCTGATGCTCGCCAACGAGGCCGCGCGAGCCAACAAGTGGGTTGGGCTCTCGCTCTTCCTCGCGCTCCCTCTCGCCCTGACTATCTTCGTCTGGCCCACGACGGCCGGGGCGGGGTCCAGCACCGGGACCTGGTTCCACTGGGTCAAGGTCTACTCGTCGCTGGCTGGTTGTCTCGGGTTCATGGCCCTGCGCTTCATCCCGGGCCTGATCAAGAACAAGTTCGCCCTGATGTTCCCGGCGGCGATCCTGGCCCTGAACATCTTCGAGGCGGTCATCCGCGACTTCCAGGTCTACGGCCTGAACGGCCACATCGACGGCGTCATGATGGTCGGCGGGCCCTGGAACATCATGAACGGCGTGGCCGGCCTGCTCAACCTGCTCACCATCTGCGGGTGGGCGGGGATCTTCATCAGCCGGGGCAAGAAGAAGGACATGATCTGGCCCGACATGCTCTGGTTCTGGATCATCGCGTACGACCTGTGGAACTTCGCGTACGTCTACAACTGCGTGGGCGACCACGCGTTCTACGCAGGTGCCGCGCTCCTCGTCTCGTGCACGATCCCCGCCTTCTTCATCAAGCGCGGTGCGTGGCTCCAGCACCGGGCCCAGACGCTCGCGTTCTGGATGATGTTCACGATGGCGTTTCCGGCATTCGTCGGCGAGTCCACCTTCGCGGTCAAGTCCTCGAACGACCCGACCGCGCTGTTCGTGGTCAGCGCCATCGCCCTGGCGGCGAACCTTGCCGTCGTGATCTACCAGGTGATGAAGATCGTCCAGGGCAAGTGCAACCCGCTCAAGGACGAGCTCTACCGCGACCTGCCCGCGTACCAGAAGGTGGTCGAGGCCAACCGCCCTCTGGCCTCGCAGGGAATCCTTGACGCCGACACCCCGGAAGCTGCCCTCGCAGGCTGAGCGAAAGCTGCTCTCGCGCGCTCCGGCACCGCACGGCGTGCCCACCCGCAAGCCGTGCGGCCGCGCGGCCTGGCCCTCAGCCATTCGCAAATCGGCTGTCACGCGACGAGGGTGTCGACGTCGCGGTCGAGGCCGAGCTCGTTCGGTGGTTCGGGTGGTCGTGGTGGTGCGGGTGGTTGGATCCCGGGTGGTCCGGTGGGTGGGCTTGCCCCGGCGGGGCCGCGGAGTGTTCGTCCGGTGGGGTCGGTGAAGTCGTACCAGACGCGGGCGATGCCGGTGATGCCGTCGTAGTCGCGTGTGGTGTGGCGGGTCAGGGTGAGGTCGAGTCGGTGGACTTCGTGGTGGTGGAAGTTGCATAGCAACGCACCGTTTTCTACGGAGGTGGTTCCGCCGTCGCGTTGCCACCAGGCCAGGTGGTGGATGTGGCACCAGCGGGCGTGGGCGTGGCAGTCGGGCCAGGCGCATTCGCGGTCGCGGGCGATGACGGCTTTGCGTTGGGCCCCGGTGAACAGCCGTTCGGTGCGCCCCAGGTCCAGGGGGACGCCGTCGGCGTTGATGACGATGCGGGTCAGCTCGCAGTCGCACATGATCACCCCGAGCTCACTTGCCGGCACGGGCGTGCCGTCCTCGAGGGTCGCCGGCGCATACCCCAACACCGGGAGCACCGCAGGCCCCGCCCCGCATTCGGTCTCGGAACCGGCGTTGCTGCCGGTGCCGGTCCCGCTGCCGAACAGGGTGCTTGCGCCGCTCTCGCTACTGCCACCCCCGCTGCGCCCGCCAACCTCCCCGCCATCGTCGGCGTCGTCGTCGGTGGTGAATCCGAAGGTGGCTAGGGCTGCCCGGCGGCGGTCGCGGTCGGCTTGGGCGGCGACCCAGGTCGCTTCGGTCAGGATGACCGAGACCTGGGGTGGCACGTGCGCGCCGGGTTTGGTGTTCACGGACGCCAGGATGCGGTCGGCGATGGACCCCAGGGCGTCGGCGTTGCGTTGGCCGTAGTCGCGGTCGTCGTCGGCGGCGGGTCGTGGGGTGGCGGCTTCCAGGGCGAGGGCGACCTGGTGGCCGGTGAGGGAGTCGAGCAGTCCTTTGAGGTGGGTGCCGTGCGGGGTGTGGGTCAGGTGCAGGAACCGGGCGCGGCGTTGGGCTTGGTGGTCGCGTTCCAGGCCGGCGGGGTCCAGGTTGGCGGCCCACCGGTCGGCGGTGCGCGCGAACGTGCCCGCGTCCTGCCCGGCAGCCAGGCCCAACAACGTTTCTTGCCCGGCGGGGGAGGTGGCGGCTTCGCGTTGGGCGGGGGTGCCGGTGGCGGCGACCTTGGCGATGATGCCGGCGTGCTCCAGCGGGATACGCCCCTCGGTCACGGCCTCGCGCACGTCCGGGACGGTGTCGAGCTCGGCGGCCTGGCGCACCCGCGCGGCCCCGCCGCGCTTGCCGAGCCGGGTCTTGCGGCCGACCCACGCTTCGAAGCTGGGGTCCCCGGACCCGCGCCACGTGTCCGCGTTGCGTTCGGCGATGAGCACCGCGGACCGGATCGCTTGCAGGGTGTCGATGGTCAGGTTCAGCTCGGTCAGCACGCCCTGCCGCTCAGGCCCTGCCCACCCCGACGCCCCTGAAGCAGCGGAGGCAAGCGCGGCGGCGGCCGCGCGCAACGCGGCCACCTCGCCGCCCGCCCCGCACGCGAGCGGCGCGACCGGGCCGCCGTCGGCCACGGCCCGAGGAGAACCCGACACAGTGATCACCGCTGGTGCGGGAGCAGGCCCGGTGGTTGCCTCCACAGCCGCCCCCTCCCGCCATCGAGTCACAGCACTGAGTCGAAGAAGATCGAACACCTGTGCTAATCATACCCAATGAGGATAAAACGGTCAAGAGGTGACGCAAGGGGACTTCCGCACAGTCACAGTCGATCCAAGGCCGCGGGGGAGTTCACCAGCGGCGCTGGCGTGTCGATAGCGCGGTGGAGGGGTCAGCTCGACCCCTCCACCGCTCGTACGGGCGAACGCCCATCTCAGTCAGCGCAGTCAGTGCCACCACCACCGCAGCCAGTGCGGCGGCTCAGGCGGCCATGAAGGCTCAGCTCGAGCGCGATCAGCAGCGACTTGAGGCGAACCTCAAAGCCCAAGCCAGCCGGGCGCAGATCGCGGCGGACAACACCGCCATCGCGAATGACCGGCTGGCCGCTCAGGCCTCGGGGTCCACTCTCGACACCTAAGCGTAGGTGTCATAGCAAGCCGCAGGGGTCAGGCCTGGGCCTTGCTGAAATACGGGTTTGCAGCGGGGCGGAACATGAAGACGACCGCAGCGACGACGAGCCCGAGCGAGACGAGGCTGAAGGCGGTGCTGACGGTGAAGCCGCCCGTGAGGGACATCAGCGTCGAGATGGCGCTGAAGGCGGCGAGCACGGTCAGCACGATGCGAGCCCAACCGCGGCCCGCCTTCATCTTGAACACGAACAGGATCTGGAGCCCGAGCATGACGAGCGTGAGCACGAGCGCCACCACGAGTCCGATGTTCACCGCGGCCTGAAGCTGAGCCTCGGTCAACCCGCTCGTGTCGGTCTCGGACAACTTCTTGACGGCTGCGGTCGTATCGGAGAGGACATAACCCAGGATCCCGCCCAGGAGCCCGACCCCGATGCTCGCGAACCACAGCTTGACCGAGGTCAGCACATCGGTCGGTGTGGGCCGCCGAGGCGCGCCCATCTGGTTGGCTGCGGGGCCGGATCCGGTCGGATAGGTCGGCATGCTGGTCATGAATCCCCCTGAATTGTCGGGTGCAAAGAGTGTGTCAAGCACCGACAACATAGCGGTATTCCGGAGGGTCATCCGACGATGATCTTCACGTTTCGGAGATAACCCTTGGTCTGGTCGTCGCCGTCGTTCTTCGCGCCGACCGTGACAGAGCTGAGATTACTGATGGAGCCGATGGCCATGGATCGGCTGGTGACCACGCCGTCGACCGTGATCGAGACAACGCCGGCGGTGCGTCGGCAGGTAATGCTGTGGAAGTTCCCGTCGAGCACGTTGACGGGGCTCGACACGGCACGCTCGCTCGCATTCGCTCCCTTGAAGAAGCAGGTGGGCGCAGGTGTCA
Organism: Pengzhenrongella phosphoraccumulans; assembly: GCF_045689905.1. Lineage (NCBI taxonomy): Bacteria > Bacillati > Actinomycetota > Actinomycetes > Micrococcales > Pengzhenrongella > Pengzhenrongella phosphoraccumulans. The sequence goes on from NZ_CP144210.1 coordinate 3,699,618, forward strand.
ACTCCATCTTGTACGAGCCACCCGGGTTAGCGCTCAGGCCCTTGCGCATGAGGTCGTAGTCCTTCGCCGCGGTCGGAGCTACGGCGGTCGTGTTCCACGCGAACTCCAAACTGAACGAGAACGCAGCGGTGCCGGGGTTCATGCTCTTCTTGGACGCGACGGTGACGTGGCCGGTCGTGAACTTGTAGGACGCTCCGGGCTGTCCCACGGTGACGCCTGCGCCGAACGTGCCGTTGTGTCCGAGGCCGCTGATATCGACGGCGGTCTTTCCGGACGTTTCGCTGAGCGGGAGGTTGAGGACAATGCGCGGGGCAGCCTCTGCGGATGCTGCGAGGCCGACCAGGCCCAGCAGGCTGACAACAACGACGGCGGGGTAGCGCAGGAGTGCGTGCGTCCTTCCAGACATGGCGTCGCCTTTCGGTGAACGTGGGGTAGTCGAATGCGGGGGGTGCCCGACGACGCACGCTGCCGGCTGCGGCCACTTCGTCGGGGTCGCGGGGCACGGAATGTAGGCAGATGCAGCTGCATCACCTCATCTCCAAGGGTGGTCCCAGGCTTGCACCGCTCGGTCACGTCCGCATCTCACAGCGGGCGCCCAGGTGCCTCACAAGGGATGCGTTCGCACCAGAGCTGCGGGCGCCCGTCCAGGCGGTGTCAGAGGATCGGGGTGCGCGCGCGGTTGCCGACGACAGCGGTGAGGATCGCCTCGATCGCAAACGCGGTGGAACGCGCAAGATCGACGGCGTCCGGGTCCAGGAGCCACTGGATCTGCAGCCCGTCCATCACGCCGATGATCGCGCCCGCGGCGAGCTCGAGCTCGTCGTCCGTGGGCAGGTTGTCGGGGCCGCACACCTGCGCCAGGGAGGCCGTGAGCAGCTCACGCAGGCCCTGGAAGCGCCCGCGGAACCAGTTCTGGGCCGGGTGGTTGTCCGTGACGGACTCCGCGGACAGCACGGTGTACGTCTGGACGATGCCGGGCCGTTCCATGTTCAGCCGGGCCGTGGTGACGAGGTGCCGGAACAGCTCCAGGCCGGTCGGTGCGTGCTGGCCCTCGAGGTGCGCGACGTCAGCCCGGTCGCGGTACTCGAGCACCTCGATGAGGAGCTGGTCCTTGGAGCCGAAGTGGTGCAGCACGCCGGCGTGGGTGATCCCGACCTGCTCGGCGACGTCGACGAGCGAACCGTTGTGGTAACCCTTCGCGCCAAAGGTGGTCATCGCGGCCTGCAGGATCTCCTCGCGCCGTCGCGCCGTCTCCTGGCGGGGGCGCCGCGCTCGCGCGGGTGCCCTCCGCCCGACGACGGGAGTCGCCGGGGAAGCCGTGGCGAGGGTGTCGAACGTGTCGGTCATAGGGAAACCCTAGCGCTGGACCTGCACCCTTACTGACCGGTAAGTAAGTGTGGTTGGATGAACGTCGCACAGACGATGTCGTCCGGACCGGAGCTGCCACAGTGACGCTGCACCCACCCACTCTTGCGGGTACCCCCCTCACCTCGATCACGCCGTCGACCCCGACCGCTCCCGAGGGCTCGAACGCGACGCTCGAGCAGCGGCTCGCCACGCTGTCGCTCGCCGACAAGGTGCAGCTGCTCACCGGCGCGTCGGCCTGGCGGCTGCACGCCGCGGCGGCCGCGGGCCTGCGGTCCATGGTCGTCTCGGACGGTCCCGCCGGCGTGCGCGGCACGGGTGAGGTGGCGGGGGAGACGTCGGCCTCGTTCCCGGCCCCGAGCGCACTGTCGGCGACCTGGGACACGGACCTCGCAGCCCGGCTCGGCCGGCTGTTCGCCGCCGAGGCCCGCCGGCACGGCGTCGACGTGGTCCTCGCACCCGTGGTCAACCTCCAGCGCACGCCCGTCGGCGGTCGGCACTTCGAGTGCTTCTCCGAGGACCCGTTGCTCACCGCGCACCTCGCCGGCGAGCTGATCGCGGGCATGCAGGCGGCCGGGGTCGGCGCATGCGTCAAGCACTTCGTCGCCAACGAGTCCGAGACCGGGCGCACGCAGTACGTCGCCCAGATCGGCGAGCGCGCCCTGCGCGAGGTCTACCTCGCCCCGTTCGAGCACGCCGTGCGCGTGGCCGGGACCTGGACGCTGATGGCCGCCTACAACGGGGTCGACGCCGGGGGTGAGGCCGCCTCCGCCACCGAGCACCGCCACCTGCTGCGCGACGTGCTCAAGGACGAGTGGGGCTTCGACGGCGTCGTGATCAGCGACTGGCTCGCGACCCGCACGGCGGTCGCCGCCGCGAACGCCGGGCTCGACCTCGTGATGCCCGGCCCGGGTGGCCCGTGGGTGGACCACCTGCTGGCCGCGGTCCAGGCGGGCGAGGTGGCCGAGTCGGAGATCGACGACAAGGTCCTCCGCCTGCTCCGCCTGGCGACGCGGGTGGGCGCGCTCGACGACGCCCGCCCGGCCTCGGTCGTTCCACCCGAGCCCGGCCTGCTGCGCGAGCTCGCCGCGCGGTCCACGGTCGTCCTCCGCGACCGCGACCACCAGCTCCCGCTCGAACCGTCCGCCGTGCGCACCGTCGCCCTCATCGGGCCCAACGCCGTGGATGCCTTCATCCAGGGTGGCGGCAGCGCGCACGTGACCCCCGACCACATCGTGACTCCCGCGGCCGGCCTGCGCGAGGCGCTCCCGGGCGCCGCGGTGACCGTGTGCCGGGGCGGCTACGCCCGCCCGCACGTCCCGGACCTCGAGGTCGAGGCCCGCGCGACCGACCCGGTGACCGGTGAGCCCGGCCTGCGCCTCGAGATCCTGGGCGCGACGGGCGACCTGCTCGAGACCCGCCGCGCGGCGGGGGCGTGGTCGGGCTGGCTCCGGGACCTCCCGGCGGGCGCGATGAGCGTGCACCTGACGGCCCAGATCTCTCTCGACGAGCCCGGCGGGCACTGGTTGGGCGTCGGCACCGTCGGACGGCATCGGATCGCGCTGGACGGCGTGGTCGTCTCGACGTCCGACGTCGTCGTCGGCGCGGAGGTCGTGCTCGACTCCAGCGTCAACAGCCCCGCCGCGGCCGGCCGGGCGATCCCGGTCGGACCCGCTCGCAGCGTCCTGCTCGAGGCGGACCTGCAGGTGGTCAACACGCAGGGGTACGGGAACTTCGTGCGAGCGGCGCTGCGGCACCGCATCCCGGGGCCGTCGGTCGACGACGAGATCGCCGAGGCGGTGACCGCGGCGCGCGCGGCCGACCTGGTCGTCGTCGTCGTCGGGACGAACGACGAGGTCGAGTCCGAGGGTTGGGACCGCACCTCGCTCGCGCTGCCCGGTCGCCAGGACGAGCTCGTCGAGCGGGTGATCGCCGCGAACCCGGACGCCATCGTCGTGGTCAACGCCGGTGCGCCGGTGGTGCTGCCCTGGCTCGACCGGGCTCGCACCGTGCTGTGGAGCTGGTTCCCGGGCCAGGAGTGCGGCCACGCGCTCGCGGACGTGCTGCTCGGGTTCACCGAGCCGTCCGGGCGCCTGCCGTGGACGTTGCCGGCCGCCGAGGCCGACGTGCCGGTGCCGGATGCCATCCCCGACGCGACGGGCCGTCTCGACTATCACGAGGGCCTGCACGTCGGTTACCGCTCGTGGGAGCGCAGCGGCCGCACCCCCGCGGCCGCGTTCGGCCACGGCCTGGGCTGGACCGACTGGGCCTACGACGGCGTCCACGCGGCGCCCGGGCCCGACGGCGGCGTCGACCTCGCCGTCGCGATCCGCAACACCGGTCCTCGCGCCGGGCGCGAGGTCGTGCAGGTCTACCTCGAGGACCCGCGCACCGGGCCGGAGCGGCCGGTCCGCTGGCTCGCGGGCTTCGCGGTCGTGGCCGCCCCTGCGGGCCAGGCCACGACCGCTCACGTCCAGATCCCGCGACGCGCGTTCGAGATCTGGGACACCGACGCACGCGGCTGGGTCCTGCCTGCCGCGTCCTACCGGGTTCGTGTCGGGCGGTCGATCCGCGACCTGCGGCTCGACCTCGACGTGGACCCGCTGCACCACCCGTAGTCCAGCAGTTCAGTCCAGCAGTTCCATCCAGCAGTCCAGCAGTCCAGCAGTTCCAGCACCATCCCTTTCCAGTGCAAGGAGGCACTCGTGAGAATGCGCAAGCTGACCCCCCTGATCGTCGGGCTCACCGCTGTGGCGTTGGTCGCCGGTTGCGGCTCGTCGGGCACGGCCGATGCGAAGGGTTCGGGCGGCGCGGCCGGGCAGACGCTGACCATCGGCATGCCGAACGGTTCGCAGACCAACAACTCGAACCCGTTCATGAACACGTCCTCGGCGCAGTCGCTCGGGTACGCCTGGATGATCTACGAGCCCCTCGCGCAGGTGAACGCGGTGCGGCCCGCTGACGACCCCACCCCGTGGCTCGCGAGCGAGTGGACCTGGAACGAGGACTTCACCTCGCTGACCCTGACCGTGCGGGACGGGGTGAAGTGGCAGGACGGCAAGGACCTCACAGCCGACGACGTCGCCTACTCGTTCACCATCCGCAAGGACAACCCCGCCCTCAACGCGGACGCGCTGCCCTACGGCGAGATCACGACCGCGGACAACACCGTGACGGTCACCTTCACCGCGTCGCAGTTCGTCAACCAGACCAAGGTGCTCAACCTGTTCGTCGTGCCGAAGCACATCTGGTCGGCCATCGCCGACCCGACCACGGACCTCAACCAGAAGCCCGTCGGCACCGGCCCGTACACGCTCAAGACGTGGACGCCGCAGGCCGCCACGCTCACCCCGAACGACGCCTACTGGGGTGGCAAGCCGCCGGTGCCGGAGCTGCGCTACACCTCGTACAACGACAACAACGCGCTCACCACCGCCCTCGTCAACGGTGACGCGCAGTGGGGCTGGACCTTCATCCCCGACTTCGAGAACGTCTACGTCGCCAAGGACCCCGACCACAACGCGTACTGGTACCCCGCGGGCCTGGGCATCGACGTGCTCTACCTCAACAACGAGACGGCACCGTTCAACGACGTCGCGGTGCGCCAGGCCGTCAACCTCGTGATCGACCGCGAGCAGATCCACACCCAGGCGACCTCGTCGGTGTTCCCGCAGCTCGAGAACCCGACCGGCATCCCGGAGCCGGCCGGGACGGAGTTCCTCTCGGCCGAGTTCGCGGGCAAGACGCTCACGCCCGACGTCGATGCCGCGAAGAAGATCCTGGCCGACGCCGGCTACACGCTCGACGGCGAGACCCTGAAAGACCCCAGCGGCGAGCCGGTGACCTTCTCGCTCGTCGACCCCGCGGGCTGGTCCGACTACCTCACCGGCCTGCAGATCGTCGCCGACGCGGTCAAGCCGCTCGGGATCACCGCCACGGTGGAGACGATGAACGCCGACGCGTGGTTCGCCGCGATCGCCAACGGTGAGTTCCAGGCCTCGATGCACTGGACCAACTCGGGCTCCACTCCGTGGGACATGTACTCCAACATGATGGACGGAGCGCAGTACGTGCCCCTCGGCGAGAAGGCGAACTGGAACTTCGGGCGGTTCTCCGACGACGCCGCCACGAAGGCGCTCGCGGACTTCGCCACCTCGGCGGACCCGGCCGTCCGCGCCGACGCGATGGACCGCGTGCAGAAGTCCTTCGTCGAGCAGGTGCCCGCCATCGCGATGGTCGGTCGCCCGATCGCCGCGGAGTTCTCCACGAAGTACTGGACCGGCTGGCCGTCCGAGGACGACCCGTACGCCACGCCCCAGGCGACGATGCCCGCCGCGTCGCAGATCGTGATGAAGCTCAAGCCCGCCACGGACTGAGCTCTCGTCGCGACCTGATCCGCCGGTGCCCGGCGCGTTGCGATCCCGCAGCGCGCCGCGGCGCCCCCTCTCGTGGAGGTACCCCCATGCCGCACCTCGTCCCTGCCCGACCCGATGGCGATGCCGCGAACGCCATCGTCCTGGAGGCCCGGGCACTGACCAAGCACTTCCCGGTCGGCGGGGTGCGTTCCCAGCAGGTCGTGCACGCGGTCGACGACGTCGATCTTGTCCTGCGCCGGGGCACCGTGGTTGCCCTGGTGGGGGAGTCCGGTTCGGGCAAGTCGACCGTCGCGCGGCTGCTGGCCCAGCTGATGCCGCGCACGGGCGGGCAGGTGCTGCTGCGCGGGGCCGACTCGACGGTGCGTCGAGGTCGGCAGTTCCGCACGTACTGCCGGACGGTCCAGATGATCTTCCAGGACCCCTATGCCTCGCTCAACCCCATCCACACCGTGCGGTACACGCTCACCCGGAGCCTGCGGATCCACTCGCCGCGACTGCGGGGCGGCGCTCTCGACGAAGGGCTCGTCGCGCTGCTCGAGCGGGTCCAGCTGCGACCGGCGCAGCGCTACATCGACAAGTTCCCGCACGAGCTCTCCGGCGGTCAGCGCCAGCGCGTCGCGATCGCCCGAGCCCTGGCTGCCGACCCCGAGGTCCTGCTCGCCGATGAGCCGATCTCGATGCTCGACGTCTCGATCCGGCTCGGCATCCTCAACCTCTTGCGCACGCTGCGCGACGACCTCCACCTGGCGATCCTCTACATCACCCACGACATCGCCTCCGCGAGGTACTTCGCGGACGAGACCGTCGTGATGTACGCCGGCCGGATCGTCGAGACGGGCGACAGCGAGTCCGTCACCCAGCACCCCGCGCACCCGTACACCCAGCTCCTGGTCCGGTCGGCGCCCGACCCCGACCGGCTCTCGCGCGTGGGCTCCGGCCCGTCGTCGGGCGTCCGGGGTGAGGCACCGAGCCTGGTGGCGCCGCCGTCTGGCTGCCGGTTCCATCCGCGGTGCCCGCACGCGGCGGAGCTGTGCCGCACCCAGGCGCCGCCGCTGCTACCCGTCCCGTCGGCCGGACCGGCACCCGCGCCCGACCGGCGCGCCGCGTGCTGGCTCTACTCCCCGACCACGCCGGGCGCCCCCCGGCCCGAGCTCCCGGCGGAGGCGCTGACGTGAAGTTCCTCGCACGGCGGATCGCCTTCTACACGCTCACCGCGTGGGCGGCGATCACGCTCAACTTCTTCATCCCGCGGATGATGCCCGGGGACCCGGTCGACGCGCTCATCAACCGCTACCGCGGGCAGATGAGCACCGACGCGATCGCGTCCCTGTACGCGCTCTTCGGGCTCGACAAGGACGCCAGCCTCTGGTCGCAGTACACCGACTACTGGGGCAACCTGCTGCACGGCGACCTGGGACTGTCCTTCACGTTCTTCCCCACCCCGGTCGGCGACGTCGTGGCCCAGTCGCTGCCGTGGACCGTCGCGCTGGTCGGGGTCTCGACCGTGATCAGCTTCCTGCTCGGCACGCTCGTCGGGGTGCTCATCGGCTGGCGCCGTGGCACCTGGGCCGACGCGCTGCTCCCGGTGGCCACCTTCTTCTCCGCGGTGCCGTACTTCTGGCTGGGGCTCATCGCGATCATGGTCTTCGCGGTCACCTGGCCGATCCTCCCGGCCTCCGGGGGGTACGACGGCGGCCTGGTCCCCGGCTGGAGCGGGGAGTTCATCGGCTCCGCGGTCTCGCACGCCGTCCTGCCCGCGATCACCATCGTGGTCTCGTCGGTGGCGGGCTGGATGCTCGGGATGCGCAACATGATGGTGACGGTCACGTCCGAGGACTACGTCACCGTCGCCCAGGCCAAGGGGCTCAGCGAGAGCCGGGTGATGCTCGGCTACGCCGCCCGCAACGCGGTGCTCCCGCAGGTGTCGGGCTTCGCGCTCTCGCTCGGCTTCATCGTCAGCGGCACGCTCGTGATGGAGATGGTCTTCTCCTACCCCGGCATCGGCTTCGTGCTCTTCCAGGCGGTCAGTGCCAAGGACTACCCCCTGATGCAGGGCGTCTTCCTGATCATCACGCTCTCGGTCCTCGTGGCCAACATGCTGGCCGACCTGTTGTACGTCGTCCTCGACCCCCGCACCCGACAGGAGGCCTGACATGGCCCTGGACCTCACCGCGGTCGAGCCCGTGGCGGCACCCTCCCCGGCCGTGGCCACGAGCGCACCGGGCCGCCGCGCGCGGTTCGTGTTCCTGCGCAACGCCAAGGCGCTCACCGGGATCGCCATCCTTGTCGCCTTCACCGTCCTGGCGGTGATCGGGCCGTGGATCGCGCCGTACGACCCGAGCGCGCTGGGACCGGACGTGATGTCGCCACCGACCGGTGCGCACTGGCTCGGCACGACGAACACCGGCCAGGACGTGTTCTCCCAGCTGCTCGTCGGCACCCGCGGCGTGATGGTGGTGGGCCTCGCGGCCGGCCTCATCGCGACCACGCTCGCCGTCCTCGTCGGGGTCACCGCGGGCTACCTCGGCGGGTTCGGCGACGAGGTGCTCTCGGTGGCGGCGAACATCTTCCTCGTGATCCCCGCGCTGCCCCTGATCATCATCATCGCCGGCCAGCTGCCGTCGTCGGGCGAGCTGACCATCGCCTTCGTGATCTCCGTGACCGCGTGGGCCTGGGGCTCGCGCGTGCTGCGCGCGCAGACGCTCTCGCTGCGCCGTCGTGACTTCGTCGAGGCGGCCCGCGCCAACGGCGAGTCCACCTGGCGCATCATCAGCTTCGAGATCCTGCCCAACCTCACCGCGATCATCGCCTCGAGCTTCGTGGGGACGGTGACGTTCGCCGTGCTCTCGGAGATCACGCTGGCGTTCATCGGCGTCACCTCCATCAGCGACTGGAACTGGGGCACGATCCTGTTCTGGGCCCAGTCGAACCAGGCGCTCGCCCGCGGTGCCTGGTGGTGGTTCGTGCCGGCCGGGCTCAGCATCGCGCTGCTCGGCATGGCATTCGCGCTGATCAGCTTCGGGATCGACGAGTTCGTCAACCCTCGCCTGCGCAACACGGGCGCCAACGCCAAGGCGATGCGTCGCCGCGGCATCCGGGCGCGGGTGGGCTTCACCCCCGTCGTGCACGAGACGAAGGACGCCTCATGAACGCGCTGCGCGACCCCGTCCTGGAGATCCGGAACCTGTCCGTCGACTACGGCTACGACGCGAACCCGGCGCACGCGCTGCGGGACGTCTCGCTCACCCTGCACCGCGGCGAGGTCCTCGGGCTCGCGGGGGAGTCCGGCTGCGGCAAGTCGACTCTCGCGTACGCCGCGACGCGGCTGCTTCCCCCGCCGGGACTGATCACCGGGGGCGAGGTGATCTTCACCGGGCGGGACGGCTCGAGCGTCGACCTCCTCGCGCTCGACGACGCCGCGCTGCGCGCGTCCCGGTGGCGGGACACGGCGATCGTGTTCCAGGGGGCGATGAACTCGCTCAACCCGGTGTACCGGGTCGGCCGGCAGATCGCCGACGCGATCGCCGCGCACCAGCCACGCGGCTCGAAGCAGACCAAGGCCGACCGGCTCGAACGTGCGGCCGAGCTCCTCACGACGGTCGGCATCTCGCCCGACCGGCTGCGTTCGTTCCCGCACGAGCTCTCGGGCGGCATGCGCCAGCGGGTCATGATCGCGATGGCCCTCGCCCTCGAGCCGCAGGTCCTCATCATGGACGAGCCGACGACGGCGCTCGACGTCGTCATGCAGCGCCAGATCGTCGAGCAGATCACCGAGCTGCGCGAGCGCCTGGGCTTCTCGGTCATCTTCATCACGCACGACGTGTCGCTGCTGATCGAGATCGCCGACCGGATCGCCATCATGTATGCCGGCGAGATCGTCGAGGAGGCGAGCGCGGACGACGTCTACCGCCGCCCCCGGCACCCGTACTCGCGCGGCCTGCTGCGCTCGTTCCCGGCGCTGCACGGTCCCCGCCGCGAGCTCGGTGGCATCCCGGGCTCCCCGCCGGACCTCATGGCGCTGCCGTCCGGCTGCCCGTTCCACCCCCGCTGCCCGTTTGCGACCGCGCGCTGCGCGGTCGACCACCCCGAGCTCGGGTCCACCACGTTCGGTGCCGCGGAGGTGGACCGGCGGGTGGCCTGCCTCCTGCACGACGACGTCGAGGCGCTGCCGGTCGAGCTGGCCGTGCGGGCGGCACAGTAGACTGACGAGCACAGGCATTGACCCGGCCATCACCGGCGAGCCTTCCGGAAGAACGGGACCCGCTTGAAGGACCCCAGTAGAACCGGACGGGTGGCCCGTCACAGCCGGCTCGAGTGGTCGTCGAATGTTGCGGCGGCAAGCGGGGTGGTACCGCGGCAGGTGGCTCACACAGCCTCCCGTCGTCCTCGTGGCACGAACACGTTGACGCCACCGACCCAGGAGCCAGGCAGCTATGGCCTACCCGATGCACCGTTCGAGCGATTCCACCGACGGCGACCGCACCCCGGCCGCGGCCGTGCCGGCCTCCCCGGACCTGCCCGCGATCGAGCTGGACGTGCTGGCCTACTGGGCCATGGACAGCACCTTCCAGGCGTCGATCGACCAGCGCCCGGCCGGCGAGAACGGCGCGAACGAGTTCGTCTTCTACGACGGCCCGCCCTTCGCCAACGGCACGCCGCACTACGGCCACCTGCTGACGGGCTACGCCAAGGACCTCGTCGGGCGCTACCAGACCCAGCGCGGCCACCGGGTCGAGCGCCGCTTCGGGTGGGACACCCACGGCCTGCCGGCCGAGCTCGAGGCCGAGCGGATCCTGGGGATCACCGACAAGTCGCAGATCGACGAGATGGGCATCGCCGCGTTCAACGCGGTCTGCCGCAGCTCGGTGCTGAAGTACACCGACGAGTGGGAGGTCTACGTCACGCGCCAGGCGCGCTGGGTGGACTTCGACAACGACTACAAGACCCTCGACCTGACCTACATGGAGTCGGTCATCTGGGGCTTCAAGCAGCTCTACGACAAGGGCCTGGCCTACGAGGGCTACCGGGTCCTGCCCTACTGCTGGCGCGACGAGACCCCGCTGTCCAACCACGAGCTCGGGATGGACAGCGACGTCTACCAGTCCCGCCAGGACCCGGCCCTGACCGTCGGGGTCCGGCTCGAGACCGGCGAGCTCGCCCTGCTGTGGACGACGACGCCCTGGACGCTCCCGGCGAACCTGGCGGTCGCCGTCGGGCCCGAGATCGAGTACGTGATCGTGGCTCCGGGCGCGGGCAGCGCGCTCGCGGGGGAGCGCGTCATCCTCGGGGCCGAGCGCCTGGCGGCCTACGCGGCCGAGCTCGGCGAGGACGCCGTCGTCCTCGAGCGGCTGCGCGGCACCGACCTCGCCGGCCGGTCCTACACGCCTCCGTTCGGGTACTTCATCGACGCGGTCGCGCGCCCGACCGCGCACCACGTGCTGGTCGCCGACTACGTCACGACCGAGGACGGCACGGGGCTCGTCCACCTGGCCCCCGGCTTCGGCGAGGACGACATGGCCGTGTGCAACGCGGCGGGGATCGCGACCGTCGTGCCCGTCGACTCCAAGGGGCGGTTCACGTCCGAGGTGCCCGACTACGCCGGGATGCTCGTCTTCGACGCGAACAAGCCGATCATCGCCGACCTCAAGGCCGGCACCGGCCCGCTCGCCGCGATCCCGGCGGAGCGGCGCGTCGCCGTCGTCCGCCACGAGACCTACGAGCACTCCTACCCGCACTGCTGGCGCTGCCGGAACCCGCTGATCTACAAGGCCGTCTCCAGCTGGTTCGTGCGCGTGACCGAGTTCCGCGACCGCATGGTCGACCTCAACCAGGACATCACCTGGGTGCCCGACCACATCAAGGACGGGCAGTTCGGCAAGTGGCTCGCCGGCGCGCGCGACTGGTCGATCTCCCGCAACCGGTACTGGGGCACCCCGATCCCGATCTGGGTGAGCGACGACCCGGCCTACCCGCGCACCGACGCGTACGGCTCGCTCGCCGAGCTCCAGGCCGACTTCGGCGTCGAGGTCACCGACCTGCACCGCCCGTTCATCGACGAGCTCACCCGCCCCAACCCGGACGACCCCACGGGTGCCTCGACCATGCGTCGCATCACCGACGTGCTCGACGTCTGGTTCGACTCCGGCTCGATGCCGTTCGCCCAGGTGCACTACCCGTTCGAGAACCGCGACTGGTTCGAGCACCACTACCCGGGCGACTTCATCACCGAGTACATCGGCCAGACGCGCGGCTGGTTCTACCTGCTGCACGTGCTCGCCACGGCGATCTTCGACCGGCCGGCGTTCCGGACCGCCGTCTCGCACGGCATCGTGCTCGGGTCGGACAGCCGCAAGATGAGCAAGTCCCTGCGCAACTACCCCGACGTCAACGAGGTCTTCGACCGCGACGGCTCGGACGCGATGCGCTGGTTCCTCATGGCCTCGCCGATCCTGCGTGGCGGCAACCTGGTGGTGACCGAGGAGGGCATCCGCGAGAACGTCCGCCAGGTCATGCTGCCGCTGTGGAGCACCTGGTACTTCTTCGCGCTCTACGCGGGCGCCGCGAACAGCGGCGAGGGCCTCACCGCCCGCGCCATCACGGCCGACGACGTCGCGGGGCTGGCCACCATGGACCGGTACCTGCTCGCGCGGACGCGCGACCTCGTGGCCACGGTCACGACGCAGCTCGACGAGTACGACGTGCCGGGCGCGTGCGAGAGCGTGCGCAGCCACCTCGACATGCTGACCAACTGGTACGTGCGCACCTCGCGCCAGCGGTTCTGGGACGAGGACCCCGCAGCGTTCAACACGCTGTGGACCGCGCTCGAGATCCTCACCCGCGTCATGGCGCCGCTCGCCCCGCTGCTGAGCGAGGAGGTCTGGCGCGGCCTGACCGGTGGCCGGAGCGTGCACCTGACCGACTGGCCGACGACCCAGGACGTGCCGGTGACCGACGGCGCCGCGCAGACGGGTGCCGGTCTGACCGACGCCGCGCTGACGGACGCCGAGCTCGTCGACACGATGGACCGCGTCCGCGAGATCTGCTCCGTGAGCCTCGGGCTGCGCAAGGCGAACGGGCTGCGGGTGCGCCAGCCGCTGCGCGCGCTCCGGGTCGCCGCCCCGCACCCCGAACGTCTCGCCGAGTTCACCTCGCTCATCGAGGCCGAGCTGAACGTTCGCAGCGTCATCCTGGTCGACCTCGCGGACGCCACCTCGAGCGAGTACGGGGTGTCGTCCCAGCTCAGCGTCAACGCGCGCGCCGCGGGTCCGCGCCTGGGCCGGGGCGTCCAGGACGCGATCCGGGCCGCGAAGGCCGGCGCGTGGGAGCGACTGGCCGACGGCTCGGTCGTGGTCACCACGGCCACGGCCGCCGTGCCGCTCCTCGAGGGCGAGTACGAGCTGCGCACCGTCGTCGCGGGCCGTGGGGGCGACGAGCTGGTCGCGGCGATCTTGCCAGGCACCGGCTTCGTGGTGCTCGAGATCGCGCTGGACGACGCGCTGCGCGCCGAGGGCTTCGCGCGCGACGTCGTGCGCGCCGCCCAGGACGCCCGCAAGGCCGCCGGTCTGCAGGTCACCGACCGCATCCGGCTCACGCTCGGCGTGCCGGCGCAGTGGCGGACAGCGGTCGAGGAGCATCGCGAGCTGATCGCGCGCGAGACGCTGGCGACCGAGCTCGTGGTGACGCAGGCCGCGGGCGACGAGCTCACGGCCACCGTCGACCGCGTCGACGCTGTGCCTGCCGACACCACGAGGGGAGCAGCCAAGTGACCCGCGCCGACCGGTCCCGCCGCGACGCCGAACGCGCCGCGGACGAGGCTGCCAAGGAGGTCTACCAGGCCATCTTGTCCCGCAGCCCCGAGCACGACTTCGAGCCCACCCTGGACCGCGTGCGCGCGGTGTGCGACCTCCTGGGCGACCCCCAGAAGGCGTTCCGCACCGTGCACGTCACGGGCACCAACGGCAAGACGTCGACGTCCCGGATGATCGACTCCCTGGTGCGGGAGCACGGCCTGCGCACCGGCCGGTTCACCAGCCCGCACCTGACCAGCCCGCGCGAACGCATCGCGATCGACGGCGAGCCGATCAGCGCCGCCCGCTTCGTCGAGGTCTGGCAGGACGTCGCGCCGTACATCCACATGGTCGACACGAAGTCCGCCCTCGAGGGCGGCCCCCGCATGAGCTTCTTCGAGGTCCTCACGGCGATGGCGTTCGCGGCGTTCGCCGACGCGCCCGTCGACGTCGCGATCATCGAGGTCGGCATGGGGGGCACGTGGGACGCGACCAATGTCGTCGACGGCGAGGTCGCGGTCATCACGCCGATCGCGCTCGACCACGAGAAGTGGCTCGGGCACGACCTGGTCTCGATCGCGGGGGAGAAGTCGGGGATCATCAAGGACGGCGCGACCGTCGTCATGTCGAACCAGCACGACGACGTCGAGGGTGTGCTGCTCGCGGCCGCTGCCCAGTGCGGTGCGCGGGTCGTGCGCGAGGGCGTCGACGTCTCGGTGACCGAGCGGACCGTCGCGGTGGGCGGACAGCTCATCTCGCTGCGCGGCCTCGGCGGCGTCTACACCGAGATCTTCCTGCCGATGTACGGCGAGCACCAGGCGCACAACGCGCTGCTCGCCCTCGTCGCGACCGAGGCCCTGATGACGGGCGGCGCTGCGCTCGACGGCGACGTCGTCGGGGCGGGGTTCGCGAACTCCGACTCGCCCGGCCGGCTCGAGGTGCTGCGCTCGAGCCCGACCATCATCGTGGACGCCGCGCACAACCCGGCCGGGATCGAGGCGCTCGTGGCCGGGGTCGAGGAGGCGTTCGAGTTCACGCGCCTGGTCGGCGTCGTCGGGGTGCTGCAGGACAAGGACGCCGAGGCGGTGCTCGCGGGGCTCGAGCCGCTGCTCGCCGAGATCGTCATCACCCGCTCGTCCTCGCCTCGCTCGTACGACGTGACGGACCTGCAGGACATCGCGATCGAGGTCTTCGGCGAGGATCGGGTGCACGCCGTCGAGCGGCTCGACGACGCCCTCGACCTCGGCGTGCAGCTGGCCGAGGCGGCCGAGCAGTACGGCGCAGGAGTGCTCGTGACCGGGTCGATCACGATGGTCGCGGACGTCCGGATCCTGCTCGGCCGGGGCTGATCCTGCCGGGGTGAACATACGTGCAACGTTGGTGCACGAGTTCCCCTTGACGCCACGTTGGCACCGGCGAAAAGGTGAAGACCAGGTGAGGGGCGCATGTCGCCCCTCACCGGCGTCTCACCGGACGCGTCACCGACGACGCGCCCCTGCCTTGGCTCGGACCCGCGCGCGCGACGCGCCGGTGAAGAAGGGATGTGCAGCGTGAAGAAGCTGATCAACGACCCCCAGAACGTCGTGGCCGAGTCGGTCGAGGGATTCGGCTGGGCCCATGCGGACCTCGTCGCGGTGAGCTTTGACCCGGACTTCGTCTCCCGGGCGGGCGGCGCGGTCGCGGGCAAGGTCGGCCTCGTCTCGGGTGGCGGCAGCGGCCACGAGCCGCTCCACGCCGGCTTCGTCGGTGTCGGCATGCTCGATGCGGCCGTGCCCGGCGCGGTGTTCACCTCGCCCACCCCTGACCAGATCGCCCCGGCGATCGCCGCGGCCAACGGTGGCGCCGGCGTCCTGGCCATCGTCAAGAACTACACGGGCGACGTGCTCAACTTCGAGACCGCCGTCGAGCTCGCCGAGGCGGACGACATCGAGGTCAGCACCGTGATCGTCAACGACGACGTCGCGGTCCAGGACTCGCTGTACACCGCCGGTCGGCGCGGGGTCGCGGGCACGGTCTGTGTCGAGAAGATCGCCGGCGCCGCGGCCGAACGCGGCGACACCCTCGCCGGGGTCACGGCCGTCGCCGAGCGGGTGATCGCGAACGTCCGGACGATGGGCGTCGCGCTCGCCGCCTGCACTGTCCCGCACGCCGGGGTCCCGAGCTTTGACCTCACCGACGACGAGATCGAGATCGGCATCGGGATCCACGGTGAGCCCGGCCGCCGACGCATCCCGCTGGCCCCCGCGGACGCCATCACGGAGATGCTGCTCACCCCGGTCGCAGACGACCTGGCCCTGGTGGCCGGTGAGAACGTGCTGCTGTTCGTCAACGGCATGGGTGGCACCCCGGCGTCTGAGCTGTACATCGTCTATCGTCAGGCCCGCAAGCTGCTCGAGGCACGCGGCGTGAACGTCGTCCGCTCGCTGGTCGGCAACTACGTGACCTCGCTCGAGATGCAGGGCGCGTCGGTGACGGTCCTGCGGCTGGACACCGAGCTCACGGCGCTCTGGGACGCGCACGTGCACACGGCAGCGATGCACTGGTAGACGTGCGGCAGTAGACGATGGACGATTCGGAAGGTTGAGCATGACCCTGGATGTGGCGTGGGCGGTCGACTGGACCCGGCGAACGGCAGACGAGCTGTTTGCTCGTCGGTCTGAGCTCAACGAGCTCGACCGGCAGATCGGCGATGGCGACCACGGGGAGAACATGGCGCGCGGTTTCACCGCCGTCATCGCTCGACTCGACGCACTCGAGGAGCCACTCGGCGAGGTCGGCGATGTGCTCAAGCTCATCGCCACCACGCTCATGTCCAAGGTCGGTGGGGCGGCCGGGCCCTTGTACGGCACCGCGTATCTGCGGGCCGCCAAGGTCACGGCCGTCCCCGCGCTCGACGCTCCCGCCGTGGTGGCGATGCTCGAGGCAGCGCTGGAGGGGATCGTCGCGCGCGGCAAGGCGACGACCGGCGAGAAGACGATGGTCGACGCCTGGACGCCGGCGGTCGAGGCCGCCGTCGCCGGCACCGACGGGGGAGCCGACCCGGCGGCTGTGCTCGTCGCCGCCGCCGTGGCGGCCGAGCTCGGCGCCGTGGCGACCATCCCGCTCGTGGCGACGAAGGGTCGCGCGAGCTACCTGGGCGAGCGCAGCGCAGGGCACCAGGACCCGGGGGCCACCTCCACGTCGATCGTGCTCCGGGCCGCGTCCGACGCGGCCGCAGCGGCCGGGGCATGACCACACCTGCCGGGGCGGGCGCTGCCCGCGCCGGGGTGGCCCTCCTGCTCGTCTCGCACTCGCGTGAGCTCGCGGCCGGGGCCGCCGCGCTGGCCGCGCAGATGGCGCCCACGGTCCTGCTCGTCGCCGCCGGCGGTCTCGACGACGGCGGCGTCGGCACCAGCTTCGACCTCATCACCGCCGGGCTCGAGCAGGCGTCCGCGGACGGCCGCAGCGTGGTCGTGCTCACCGACCTCGGCTCCGCCGTGCTCACGACCGAGTCCGTCCTGGAGTTCACGGACGACGACGTCGCGGCGCGGGTGCGGCTCGCGAACGCCCCGTTCGTCGAGGGTGCCGTGGCCGCAGCGGTCGCTGCCGAGAGCGGCGCGGACCTGTCCACCACGCTCAACGCCGCCGAGCTCGCGGGCGCGTCCTTCGCTCGTTCTGGCGGCTCGGCGACCGAACCGCCGGCGCCGGTCGCGACGGCACCCGCCGCCGCACTTCGCGCCACGGCCGTGCTGCGCAACCCGCTCGGGCTCCACGCCCGCCCTGCCGCGCAGCTCGCGCGGACCGCGGCGAGCTTCGAGGCCCAGGTCACCGTGAACGGAATCGACGGCGCGAGCGTGCTCGCGCTGATCGGCCTCGGCGCGGTCGGTGGGCAGGAGGTCGTCGTGACGGCGGCCGGCCCGCAGGCGCGCGCGGCGCTGGTCGCCGTCGTCGACGAGATCGAGTCGGGGTTCGGCGAGGCCTAGCTCGACCCCAGCGAGACGAAGATCACCCATCACTACACTCACTGCACTTTTGCATCGGATGTAGTCTTTTCGCATGATCCTCACCTCCGAGCAGGCGCCGCTGCGCGCGGGCCTGCGCTCGCGCCAGAAGGCGGCGCGGCGCGAGGCGCTCATCGATGCCACGCACCTGCTCGTCGAGCGCCACGGCCTCGACGGCGCGACCGTGGAGGCCATCTGCGCCGAAGCCGGCGTCTCCACGCGGACCTTCTTCAACTACTTCGCGTCCAAGGATGACGCCGTCCTCGGCATCGAACCCTGGGCGATGGACCCCGCGGTCGCCGACGAGTTCGCCGCCGGTGGGCCGACCGGGCACCTGATGACCGACCTCGAGGTGCTGGTGACCTGGCTGCTCGACAAGCCCATGATCGGTCGGGACCGCGTCGCCGCCGCGATGGCGCTCGCGCGGCGCGAACCGCGTCTGCTGCTCGCGAAGATGGCGTGGATGGAGCAGAGCCGCGGTGAGGTCGAGGCGCTCGTGCGGCGGCGGCTCGGTCCCGACGCGCCGACGGAGCGGGTCGAGCTCATCGGGATCCTCGTCATGGTGATCACGCGCTCCGCCTTCGTCCGCTGGGAGGCCACCGGGGGCGACGGCAGCGCCCGGGACCAGCTGGCCGGCGTCGTGCATGAGCTGCGCGGGCTCCTGGCCGAGTTCTGAACCTGACTTTCCCTTCCTGCATCGCGGCAACGGCGCCGACACCACCTTTCCCTTTTCAATGAACGAGGTCTTGATGGCTACCGCCGCTCCCACCCCAGCTCCGCCGACCGTTGCCCCGGCGCCCGCGCCGGCGCTGATCGTGCTCACCAAGCGCACCGTGTGGGTGATCTTCGGCGCGCTGATGGCGAGCATGTTCATGTCGTCGCTCGACCAGTCGATCGTCGGCACCGCGATGCCCACGATCGTCGGCGAGCTGAACGGCGTCGCGCACCAGGGCTGGGTCATCACGGCGTACATCCTGGCGATCGCGATCGTGATGCCGCTGTACGGCAAGTTCGGCGACCTGTGGGGCCGCCGCTACCCGTTCCTGGTCGCGATCGGGCTGTTCACCGTGGCCTCCGCCGGGGCGGGCTTCGCGCAGAACTTCGGCGAGCTCGTCGTCTGGCGCGGGATCCAGGGGCTCGGTGGCGGCGGGCTCATGATCCTGTCGCAGGCGATCATCGCGGACATCGTGCCCGCGAAGGACCGCGGCAAGTACATGGGGCCGATGGGGGCGCTGTTCGGCGTCTCCGCGGTGATCGGGCCGCTCCTGGGCGGGTTCTTCACCGAGAGCCTGAGCTGGCGCTGGTGCTTCTGGATCAACATCCCGATCGGCATCGCGGCCTTCGTGGTCGCCTGGAAGACCCTGCAGCTGCCGAGCCGTCGGTCCGGCCGCAAGATCGACGTCGCCGGGATCATCCTCATGGTGATGGCCACGTCCGGGCTCGTGCTCGCCACGAGCTGGCAGAGCTGGAGCGGCAACAAGGGCTACGACTGGACCGACCTCGGCCTGGGCGCCCTCGTGGTCGGCACCGTGGTCGCCGCCGTCGTCTTCGTCCTCGTCGAGCAGCGCGCGCAGGAGCCCCTGCTCCCGCTGCACCTGTTCAAGAACCCGACCTTCGCGATCGCGACGTCGGTCGGCCTGGTCATCGGGATGGGTATGTTCGCCGCGCTCGGCTTCCTGCCGCAGTTCCTGCAGATGTCGACCGGCGCCGGGGTCACCGAGTCCGGCTTCCTCATGCTCCCGATGATGGTCGGCGTCATGGCCACCGCGATCGGGTCCGGGATCGCGATCACCAAGACCGGGCACTACCGGATCTACCCGATCCTGGGCATGGGCATCGCCACGCTCGGCGTCGTCTGGCTGACCGGGCTCACCGGGGACATCAGCATGCTGGCCTTCTCGGCGATGATCTTCGTGCTCGGCGCGGGCCTCGGCCTGGTCATGCAGACGATCGTGCTCGCGGTGCAGAACTCGGTCGACCCCCGCGAGATGGGCACGGCGACCAGCGCGAGCAACTTCTTCCGCGAGATCGGTGCCGCCGTCGGCACGGCGCTGTTCAGCACGATCTTCGTCTCCCGGCTGGAGACCAACCTCGGCGTGGTCTTCGCGGGCGCCCCCGCGGGCGCCGGTGGGGCCGGGACCGACGGGCTCACCCCCGCGGTGGTCGCCGCCCTGCCCGAGCCCCTGCACACCGGGGTCATCGACGCGTACGCGCACGCGCTCGCGCCGGCCTTCTGGTACCTCGTGCCGCTGCTCGTGCTCGGCTTCGCCCTGACGCTGTTCCTGCGCGAGGTGAAGCTGTCCGACGTCGCCGGCATGGTCGCCCGCGGCGAGGCGGTCGCCGACCACGGGTCGATCGTCGAGGGGACCCCCACCCAGCTCGAGGCGGCCGGGCGGGTTCCCGCGGGCCCGGTCGACCACGCCCCGCAGGACGCAGGCGCCGGTACCCTGACGCGATGACCAACCCGTCGAGCGACTCGCCTCCGCTGGTGCGCCGCCGGTCCGCGCGCCGCACGTTCGCGGCGACCGTGCTCGTGCTCGAGGCGTTCGTGGTGTTCTTCGCGACGCTGGTGGCGTTCGGGCTCCGGGTCGCTCCGACCGGCGTCGTCTGGGCGGTCGGCGGCACGCTCGCGGTGGTGCTCGTGGCGCTGTCGGGGATGCTTCGCCGGCCGGGCGCCTACCTGGCCGGCAGCGTCGTGCAGGGCCTGATCCTCGCAGGCGGGCTCGTGCTGCTCGCCGCGCCCGCCCGCGCGGCCTCGTTCGCCGCGGCCACCGCGATCTTCGTCGGGATCCTGTTCATCGCCCTGTGGGTGGTCGCGCTTCGGCTCGGCGGCCGGATCGACCGCGAGAAGGCGGAGTGGGACGTGGCGAACCCCGCGGGCTAGGGCCGGTTAGGGTCTGCGCATGACCTCATCCGCAGGACCCGCAGCGACCGCACCCACCGAGCGCACCCTCATCCTCGTGAAGCCCGACGGCGTCCGTCGCGGCCTGGCGGGCGAGGTCCTGCGCCGGGTCGAGGCCAAGGGCTACCGCCTCGTCGCGGTGGACCTGCGCACCGCCGGGGTCGACCTGCTCGAGGAGCACTACGCCGAGCACGCCGGCAAGGGCTTCTTCGCCCCCCTGGTCGACTTCATGGCCTCCGGACCGGTGCTCGCCGTCGTCGCCGAGGGGGAGCGCGTGATCGAGGGCTTCCGCTCGCTCGCCGGGACGACCGACCCGACCGGCGCCGCGCCCGGCACCATCCGCGGGGACCTCGGCCGAGACTGGGGCTCTGCGGTGCAGCAGAACCTCGTGCACGGCTCGGACTCCCCGGAGTCGGCCGCGCGCGAGATCGCGCTCTGGTTCCCGACGCTCTGAGGTTCGGCGACGCTCTGAGGTTCCCGACGCCCAGACTTCCCCACGCGCCGGACGGCGTGGGCTGGTGAGGTCCGCCGGGGGAACCTCCTAGGCTTCGGATCGTGCACCTCAAGACCCTGACCCTGCGCGGGTTCAAGTCGTTCGCCTCGGCGACGACCCTGAACTTCGAGCCGGGCGTGACGTGCGTGGTCGGGCCCAACGGCTCCGGCAAGTCCAACGTGGTCGACGCGCTCGCCTGGGTGATGGGCGAGCAGGGGGCCAAGTCGCTGCGCGGCGGCAAGATGGAAGACGTCATCTTCGCCGGGACGGCCGGCCGGCCGCCGCTCGGCCGGGCCGAGGTGTCGCTCACGATCGACAACGCCGACGGCGCCCTGCCGATCGAGTACAGCGAGGTCACGATCTCGCGCACCCTGTTCCGCAACGGTGGCTCCGAGTACGCGATCAACGGGTCCTCGTGCCGCCTGCTCGACATCCAGGACCTACTGTCCGACTCCGGGCTCGGGCGCGAGATGCACGTCATCGTCGGCCAGGGGCAGCTCGACGCCGTGCTGCGTGCGACCCCGGAGGAGCGGCGCGGCTTCATCGAAGAGGCCGCGGGGGTCCTCAAGCACCGCAAGCGCAAGGAGAAGGCCCTGCGCAAGCTCGACGCGATGCAGGCCAACCTCACGCGCCTTGCCGACCTCACCGGCGAGATCCGCCGCCAGCTCGGACCGCTCGGCAAGCAGGCCGAGGTAGCGCGCCGCGCGCAGGTCGTCCAGGCCGACTTCCGCGACGCCCGGGCCCGCCTGCTCGCCGACGACCTCGCGCAGCTCAGCTCCACCCTCGAGCAGGAGATCGCCGACGAGTCCGCGCTGCGGTCCCGGCGCGGCCAGGTCGAGCACACGCTCGACGCCGCGCGCGAGCGCCTGGCCGCGCTCGAGCAGCTCGCTGCCGCGGCCACCCCGGTGCTCTCCGAGACGAGCGAGGTCTGGTACCGGTTGTCATCGCTGCGCGAGCGGCTGCGCGGCACCTCGACCCTCGCCTCCGAGCGGCTGCGGCTGCTCGGGTCCGCCGGCGCCGAGGTGGACCGCGGCAGCGACCCGAACGACCTCGATGCGCAGGCTGCCCGGGTTCGGGCCGCCGAGGCCGAGCTCGGCGCGACGGTCGAGCTGGCCCGAGCCGCTCTCGCCGCGGCCGTGGACGCTCGGGGTGCGGCAGAGGCGGCGTCGTCGGCCGCAGAGAAGGAGCTCGCGACGTCGTTGCGTGGCGCTGCCGATCGGCGCGAGGGGTTGGCGCGGCTCGCCGGCCTGGTCGCCGCGCGCCGCAGCCGGGTCGAGGCGACCCAGAGCGAGCTCGGCCGCCTGCGCCAGACGCTCGCGGCGGCCGAGCAGCGCGGGACCAGTGCCACGACCAAGTTCGCCGCGCTCGAGACCCAGGTCGCCGGGGTCGAGGAGGGCGAGGAGAGCCTGGACTCCGAGCACGAGGCGGCCGCGGACGCCGTCGAGCAGGCCACCGCCCGCGTCGCGGAGGTGCGGGAGGATCTGGCCGCGGCCGATCGGGACCGCGCCGCGCAGACGGCCCGGATCGAGACGCTCGAGCTCAGCCTCATCCGCAAGGACGGTGCCGGCGCGCTGCTCGCGGCCGACGGTCTGGGTGGCCTGCTCGGTTCGGTCGCCGCTCTCCTGAGCATCGCCGAGGGCAACGAGAATGCCATCGCGGCCGCGCTCGGTGCCGCGGCCGAGGCGGTGGCCGTCGAGTCGGTCGACGGGGCGGTGGACGCCCTGCGGTGGCTGCGCGCCGAGGATGCCGGCCGCGCGAACCTCGTGATCGGAGGTGCCGCCGGGGGAGCAGGTCCCACCGAGCCGACGGCGCCAGCCGGCTCCGATCGCGCGATCGACCTCGTCCAGGCGCCCGAGAACGTCCTGGCCGCGGTGCGCACGCTGCTCGCGGGCGTCGTCGTGGTCGACGATCTCGCGACCGCGCGGGCGATCGTCGCGACCCGACCCGACCTGACCGTGGTGACGCGCGGCGGCGACCTCCTGTCGCGCACCGCGGCATCGGGGGGGTCCGCGACCGCCCCGAGCGTGCTGCACCTGCAGGCGGCGTTGGAGGAGTCTCGCCGGGCGCTGGCCGACGCCGCGGGCCGCGGAGAGCGGGCGCGGTTCGAGCTCGCGACCGCCACGGAACGCCAGACCGCCGCGCGGTCGACGTACGAGGCCACCCTGGACCGGCTCAACCAGTCGGACGCCGCTCTCGCCGCGGTGGCCGAACAGCTCGGGGAGCTCGGTGCGGCCGCGCGGGCAGCTCGCGCCGAGGCAGAGCGGGTCGAGGGTTCGCTCGCGGCCGCGGCCACATCGCTGTCCGCCGACTCTGCCGAGCTCGCGGAGCTCACCGCCCGCCTGGCCGCCGCGCAGACCGAGCCCGCCGAGACGGAGGCCGCGATCGAGGCGGGCACGAGCGAGCGGGACCGGCTCGCCGCGCTGGCCACCTCGGCGCGCGGGCGCGAGACCGAGGCTCGGCTCACCCTGCGCACCGGCGAGGAACGCGCGCGGGCCCTCGCAGGGCGCGCGGAGTCGCTCGAGCGGGCCGCGCGGACCGAGCGCGCGGCGCGGGTGCGCGCGGCCGAGCGCGAGCGGGCGCGGGCTCGCCAGGCCCACCTCGCCCAGGCCGTGCGCAGCGGGGCGCAGCAGGCCCTCGCCGAGCTCGAGGTGTCGCTGCAACGTGCCGGGGTCGAGCGCGAGGCGGCCGAGGCCGCTCGGCAGGAGCGCGACCGCACGCTCGTGGAGGTGCGGGCCGAGGTCGACGAGGCCGCGCGCCAGCTCGCCCAGCTCACCGACGTCGCGCACCGCGACGAGGTCGCGCGCGCCCAGCAGCTGGTGCGGATCGAGCAGCTCCAGACGCGGTCGATCGAGGACCTCGGGCTCGACCCTGCGGTGCTCCTCGAAGACTTCGGTCCCCACCGCCCCGTGCCGGTGCTCGGCTCGGTGGCCGACGACGACTCGCCGCGCGAGGTCCCGTACGTGCGGGAGCAGCAGGTCAAGCGCCTGCGTGCGGCGGAACGTGCGCTCGCGCTGCTCGGCCGGGTCAACCCACTGGCGCTCGAGGAGTTCGCGGCGCTCGAGGAGCGGCACAAGTTCCTCACCGATCAGCTTGCCGACCTGAAGAAGTCACGGACGGACCTCCTCGAGATCGTCCGGGAGATCGATGCGCGCGTGGAGCAGGCGTTCGCCGATGCGTATCGCGACACCGCCGCCCAGTTCGAGATCGTCTTCCCCCGGCTGTTCCCCGGTGGGGAGGGGCGACTCGTGCTGACCGAGCCGGACCAGATGCTCACGACGGGGATCGAGGTCGAGGCCCGCCCGGCCGGGAAGAAGGTCAAGCGCCTCTCGCTGCTCTCGGGCGGGGAGCGGTCGTTGACGGCCGTCGCGCTGCTGGTGGCGATCTTCAAGGCCCGCCCGAGCCCGTTCTACGTGATGGACGAGGTGGAGGCGGCGCTCGACGACGCGAACCTGGGCCGACTGCTCGAGCTGTTCGCCGAGCTCCAGCAGGACAGCCAGCTCATCGTCGTGACCCACCAGAAGCGCACCATGGAGATCGCCGACGCGCTGTACGGCGTGACGATGCGCGGAGACGGCGTCACGACCGTCGTCAGCCAGCGGATGCGGGAGAGCACCCGGGTCTGAGCCCCGAGCAAAGGTGAGTTCGGTCACCGTGGTCGACGGCGAAGGCGCGCTGCGACGGGAGCAGGGGATACTGATCACATGATCTCCCTGGCCGTCTGGACTCTCGTCGCGCTCAGTGCTGCTGCGCTGGTGCTCGTGCTTGCCGGCGGCGGGAACGACAGCGTCCGTGGTGGTGGACCCCGCGCCGCCTGGCGCGACATGCGCGCGGGCCTGGCCATGTGGCGTACGCGCGGGACGGTGTCCGCGGCGGCGGCCGCCGACCCTGAGCCCGTGGATGCCACGATGGCGGAGTTCTTCGCCGCGGCCGAGGTGGAAGACGACGGCTACCTGCAGCTCGAGGAGCTGACCGACACGCTCAACCGGGCCCGCGAGCTCGCCTCGCGCGGGGTGGATCGCGTCCGTCGCTGAGGCGTTCTTCACCCGTCGCGTGGACGGGTGCTGACAGACTGACCCGGTGAACGACACCCTCGATCTGCTCCTGGCCGTCGGCCTGCCCACGCTCGTCGTGCTGGGCACCGCGGTCGCCCTGCTCGCCCGACGCCGCGGCGGCGCCCCCACTCCGCCCACGGCTCCGCCCACCGACGCCGCGCCGCCCGCGGCCACCGAGGCGGTGCCCGACGACGCCCCTGCCGCGTCTGTCGCGCTGGACGAGCCCCGCGCTGCTGCTCCGCCGGTCGCTGCTGCTCCGCCCGTCGCCGAGGCGCCGACCCCCGTGCTCGAGGTGCCGGAGCCGGTCGTCGGGCGCCTCGCGCGCCTGCGGGGCCGGCTGGCCCGATCGGGCTCACCGTTGGGCGCCCGCCTGCTCGCGGTCCTGTCGCGGGACCACCTCTCCGAGGACGACTGGGACGAGCTCGAGGAGACCCTCCTGCTCGCGGATGTCGGTGCGGGGCCCACCGGTGAGCTCATCGACTCCCTGCGCCGCAAGGTGCGGGTCGACGGGGTCAAGGAGCCGGCCGCCGTGCGCGCGCTGCTGCGCGAGCAGCTCATCGCGCTGGTCGACCCCGCGCTGGACCGGACCCTGGCCACTGCGCCCGGGCTCGGCGAGGACGGCCTGCACCGGCCCGCCGTCGTCCTGGTCGTCGGCGTCAACGGCACCGGCAAGACCACGACGGTCGGCAAGCTCGCCCGCGTCCTCGTGGCCGACGGGCGCACCGTGATCCTCGGCGCGGCCGACACGTTCCGTGCCGCGGCCGCCGATCAGCTCGAGACGTGGGGGGCGCGCGTCGGCGTGCCGACCGTGCGCTCGGACCGGGACGGCGGGGACCCCGCAGCGGTCGCGTTCGACGCGGTGCACAGCGGCCGCGAGACCGGTGCCGACGTCGTGCTCGTCGACACCGCCGGGCGCCTGCAGAACAAGGCCGGCCTGATGGACGAGCTCGGGAAGATCACCCGCGTCATCACGCGCGAGGCGCCGCTCACCGAGGTCCTGCTCGTGCTCGACGCGACCACGGGCCAGAACGGGCTCAACCAGGCGCGCGTGTTCGCCGAGGTCGCGGGCGTCACCGGGATCGTGCTCACCAAGCTCGACGGCACCGCCAAGGGCGGGATCGTCATCGCCGTGCAGCGCGAGCTCGGGGTCCCGGTCAAGCTCATCGGGCTCGGCGAGGGTCCGGACGACCTTGCGCCGTTCGACGCCGCGGACTTCGTGGACGGGCTGCTCGGGGACTGAACAGGCCCGGGGCGTCACCCGCGCGGGTGAGCCGAAACGCAACGTTTACCTGACCCCATCCCTTGTCACGCCCTGGTAACACCACGGGCACTGTCGGGAAACTCCCTTCCCGGAAGGTAGTGACCGATCGGCCGAGCGGCCGACGTAGGGAGAGGCGATCCTCATGGAATTTACGCTGGACACGGGTAACACAGCGTGGATGCTGACGTCCTCCGCGCTCGTGCTGCTGATGACGCCGGCCCTGGCGTTCTTCTATGGCGGGATGGTGCGCGGCAAGTCCGTGCTCAACATGATGATGATGAGCTTCAGCGCCATGGGCGTCGTCGGTCTCATCTGGGTCTTGTGGGGATACTCCGGGGCGTTCGGACCGGACCTGGGCGGCGGCTTCATCGGCAACCTGGGTACCTACTTCGGGCTCGACGGCATGACCGACGCGGAAAGCCTCATGATCGCCGCCGGTGTCCCGGCCCTGGTCGCCGTGGCGTTCCAGGCGACGTTCGCGATCATCACGGTCGCCCTCATCAGCGGTGCGATCGCCGACCGCACCAAGTTCAGCACCTGGCTGATCTTCACCGCGATCTGGGTCACGGTCGTCTACGTCCCGGTCGCGCACTGGGTGTGGAGCGGGGTCGGGCTGCTCGGCCCCACGGGGATCACCGAGGGCCTGTCGACACCGATCGACTTCGCCGGCGGCACGGTCGTGCACATCAACGCCGGGATCGCCGGCCTCGCGCTCGCCCTGATCATCGGCAAGCGCAAGGGCTTCGGGAAAGAGGCCATGCGGCCGCACAACCTCCCGTTCGTGATGCTCGGCGCGGCGCTGCTCTGGTTCGGCTGGTTCGGCTTCAACGCCGGCTCCGAGTTCGCGGCCGACGGCGTCGCGGGTCGCGCCTGGCTCAACACGATGGTGGCCACCTGCGTCGCGATGCTCACCTGGCTCCTCACGGAGCGGCTGCGTGACGGTCGGGCGACGTCGCTGGGCGCTGCCTCGGGTGTGGTGGCCGGCCTGGTCGCGATCACCCCGGCCGCTGCGGCCGTGGACACCTTCGGTGCCATCGCCATCGGCGGGATCGCCGGGGTGCTGTGCGCGCTGGCCATCGGGCTCAAGTACAAGTTCGGCTACGACGACTCGCTCGACGTGGTGGGTGTCCACGTCGTCGGCGGGCTCACCGGCACGCTGCTCATCGGGCTCTTCGCCACCGATCAGAACTCCACCTTCCTCCCGACGGGCGCCCTGACGGGCCTGTTCTACGGAGGCGGGCTGACGCAGCTCGCCACGCAGGCGATCGCCGCCGGCGTGGTGCTGCTGTACTCGTTCACCGCGACGCTCGCGATCGGTGCCATCCTCAAGGCGACGATCGGGTTCCGCGTGAGCAACGAGCACGAGGTGTCCGGTATCGACCTGGCAACACACGGCGAGACCGCGTACGAGGCCCTGGGTGCTCGCGTGGCAATGGCGGAGGTGAAGGCATGACCAAGCTCGTGACCGGAGTGATTCAGCCCCATCGGCTGGACGATGTGAAGTCGGCCCTCGAGGCGGCAGGGGTGCGCGGCATGACGGTGAGCGAGGCGAGCGGCTACGGCCGTCAGCGCGGTCACACCGAGGTCTACCGGGGCGCCGAGTACACCGTCGACCTGGTCCCGAAGGTGCGCATCGAGGTCCTCGTCACCGACGAGGACGCGGCCACCGTGACCGAGGTGCTCATCAAGGCGGCCCAGACCGGCAAGATCGGTGACGGCAAGGTCTGGGTGGTCCCGGTCGAGGACGTCGCCCGGGTCCGCACCGGCGAGCACGGCGCGGACGCGCTGTAAGCATGTCAACACCGCGTGCGCCTGAAGGCGACGCAGCAGGCCTCGCGGCCGCCGAGGTCCCGCACCCCCGCACGGGGGTGCGGGACCTCCGCGCGGAGCGGCTGGCACTGGCGACCCGGTTGAGCGGTCCAGGCGCCGACGGGGTGGCCCGCCGGACGGCGATCGCCGAGCTCGTCACGGCCCGCCTGGTCGAGCTGTGGGACTCCGCTGTGACCGACCTCGCGCTGGTCGACAGCTCGTACGGGCCCGACGGCGTGGCGGGGATCGCCCTCGGCGCGGTCGGCAGCATCGGGCGCGGCGACCCGAGCCCCGCGAGCGACCTCGACCTCGTGCTCGTGCACGACGGGCGCGGGCACAGCGCCGAACAGCTCGCGGCGCTCGCCGAACGGCTCTGGTACCCGATCTGGGATGCGGGGCTCGATCTCGACTACTCCGTGCGGTCGCTGGCGCAGTGCCGCCAAGTGGCCTCGAAGGATTTGCCCGCCGCGGTCGGGCTGATCGACCTGCTGCCCGTGGCCGGCGACGGGATCGTCGCGCACCGCGCGAAGTCGGCCCTGCTCAGCGACTGGCGTGGCGCCGCGCGCCGCCGGCTGCCCGAGCTGCTCGGGTCCACGCGCGAGCGGGCCGAGCGGCACGGCGAGCTGGCCTACCTCATCGAGCCCGACCTCAAGGAGGCGCGCGGCGGCATCCGCGACGCCGTCGTGCTGTCGGCCCTTGCAGCGACCTGGCTCACGGACCGCCCGCACGGGGCGGTCGACGACGCGCACGCGCACCTGCTCGACGTGCGCGACGCCGTGCAGGTCGTCACGCGACGCCGCACGAACCGGCTGCTGCTCGCCGACCAGGACGAGGTCGCGGCGCTGTGCGGCTTCGACGACTCCGACGACCTGCTCGCGAGCCTGGCGGAGGCCGGCCGCGTCGTGTCCTACGCGCTCGACACGACGGTGCGGCACGCGCGTCAGGCGCTGCAGCGCCCCACGGTGTCCCGTCGGCCCGTGCTCGTGCGTGGGCGCCGGGCGGCGCCCAAGCTCGCCTCGGTCGGCGAGGGGCTCGTCGAGCACGACGGCGAGCTCGTGCTCGGGGTCGACGCGCGCCCGGCGAGCGACCCGTTGCTCTCGCTGCGCGCGGCGGCGACGGCGGCCCGCACGGGCCTGAGCCTATCGCCCGTGTCGGTCGCGAGCTTGACGTTGACCCCGGACCTGCCGATCCCGTGGCCGCGGCCGGCGCGCGAGTCCCTGCTTCAGCTCCTGGGGAGCGGCTCGGCGCAGATCCCCGTGTGGGAGGCGCTCGACCTGGCGGGCGTCGTGACCACGTGGATCCCCGAGTGGGCCGCGGTGCGCAACCGTCCGCAACGGTCCGCGATCCACCGGCACACCGTCGACCGGCACCTCATCGAGACGGTCGCGCGCGCGGGTCGTTCGGTTCACGAGACGCGTCGGCCCGACGTCCTGCTGCTCGCTGCGCTGCTGCACGACATCGGCAAGCGGCCCGGCTCGCGCGACCACTCGGTCGAGGGCGCCCGGCTGGTCGGACCGATCCTGGCCCGGATGGGCTTCACGGAGGTCGTCGCGGCGGATGTCACCCGCCTCGTGCGGCACCACCTCACGCTCGCCGAGCTGGCCACGACGCGTGACCCCGAGGACCCCGCCACGGTCGACACGCTGCTCGAGGCGGTCGACCATCGCGCCGAGATGCTCCGGATGCTGCGCGTGCTGACCGAGGCGGACGCGTCGGCCGCGGGACCCACGGCGTGGACCGCCTGGCGGGCGCGGCTGATCGACGACCTGACCGGCCGGGCCGCGGCGACGCTGGCAGGTACGCTGAACCGTCCGTGATCGACGAACGAACGGTGAGGAATTCGCGGTGTTCGCCACCCTGTCCGATCGACTGACGTCGACCTTCAAGAACCTGCGCACCAAGGGCCGGTTGTCGGAAAGCGACATCGACGCCACGGTGCGCGAGATTCGACGTGCCCTGCTGGATGCCGACGTCGCGGTGAGCGTCGTGCGCGAGTTCACCGGCAAGGTCCGGGAGCGCGCGCTCTCGGTCGAGGTCTCCGGCGCGCTCAACCCCGCCCAGCAGGTCGTCAAGATCGTCAACGACGAGCTCGTCGCGATCCTCGGCGGGGCGAACCGCCCGCTGACGCTCGCCAAGACGCCGCCCACGGTGATCCTGCTCGCGGGCCTGCAGGGCGCCGGCAAGACGACCCTCGCCGGCAAGCTCGCGCTGCACCTGCGCAACCAGGGCCACACCCCGCTGCTCGTCGCGGCGGAC
Source organism: Pengzhenrongella phosphoraccumulans (assembly GCF_045689905.1). Classification (NCBI taxonomy): domain Bacteria; kingdom Bacillati; phylum Actinomycetota; class Actinomycetes; order Micrococcales; genus Pengzhenrongella; species Pengzhenrongella phosphoraccumulans. Next base: position 3,729,899 of record NZ_CP144210.1, read on the forward strand.
CTGCAGCGCCCGAACGCGGTCACGCAGCTGAAGATCGTGGGGGAGCGCGCGGGCGTGCCCGTCTTCGCGCCGCACCCGGGCACCCAGGGGCACGCCGACGAGAGCCAGGCGATCGCCGGCGACCCCGTCGCCGTCGCACGCGAGGGCCTCGAGACCGCGCGCACCCGCCAGCACGACGTCGTGATCGTCGACACCGCCGGCCGCCTCGGTGTGGACGCGGAGCTCATGCAGCAGGCCGGCGACATCCGGGACGCCGTCGACCCCGACGAGATCCTGTTCGTCATCGACGCCATGATCGGGCAGGACGCCGTCGCCACGGCCCAGGCGTTCGCCGACGGCGTCGGTTTCACCGGGGTGGTGCTCACCAAGCTCGACGGCGACGCGCGCGGTGGTGCGGCTCTCTCGGTCGCGTCCGTGACCGGGCGCCCGATCATGTTCGCCTCGACCGGTGAGAAGCTCACCGACTTCGAGGTGTTCCACCCTGACCGCATGGCCTCCCGGATCCTCGACATGGGTGACGTGCTCACCCTGATCGAGCACGCCGAGAAGATGTTCGACGCGGAGCAGGCCGAAGAGATGGCGGCGAAGCTCGCCTCCGGCACCGGCTTCACGCTCGAGGACTTCCTCGTGCAGATGCAGCAGCTCAAGAACATGGGCTCGATGAAGAAGATGCTCGGGATGCTCCCCGGCATGGGCCAGATGCGTGAGGCGATCGACAACTTCGACGAGCGTGAGGTCGACCGGGTCGAGGCCATCGTGCGTTCGATGACCCCGGGCGAGCGGCGGACGCCGAAGATCATCAACGGGTCTCGCCGGGCCCGCATCGCGAAGGGCTCGGGCACGACGGCGACCGACGTCAACCAGCTGCTCGAGCGGTTCGAGGGTGCGCGCAAGATGATGGCGCAGATGGCCAAGGGCGGCGGGATGGGCATGCCCGGGATGGGCAACCTCCCGGGGATGGGCGGCAAGAAGGGTCGCGGGCGCGGCGCGCCGCCGGCCAAGGGCAAGAAGGGCAAGTCCGGGAACCCGGCCAAGCGCGCCGAGCAGGAGCGCCTGGCGGCAGCGGGTCCGGCGGCCCCCAAGGCTCCGCAAGGCTCGGCCTTCGGGCTGGGCGCCAAGCCCGGAGCTGACGCCGGTACCGGTGGCGGGGCCCCGCTCGAGCTGCCCGCCGGGCTCGAGAAGTTCCTCGGCCGGTAGGCGACGGCGCCCGGGCGCGGCGTGCTCGAGCGGTTGGGGTTGGGGTTGGGGCCGGGCCAGGGATCTGGCACAATGACCCGCTGTACCCGGTGCGTCGGACCCTCTAGCCGCACGTGCCGTGTCCTTAGGCCTGACGGCCCACCCTGCCCCCACGGGACGGGACGCCCGGTCATCCCAGCAGAAACCAGGAGAGACCACCACTGTGGCCACCAAGATTCGTTTGAAGCGCTTTGGCAAGATCCGTCAGCCGTACTACCGCATCGTTGTCGCGGACTCGCGCAAGAAGCGTGACGGTCGCGTCATCGAGGAGATCGGCAAGTACCACCCCACCGAGGAGCCCTCGCTCATCGAGATCGACGGCGAGCGCGCGCAGTACTGGCTCGGGGTTGGCGCACAGCCGACCGAGCAGGTCGCCGCACTGCTGAAGATCACGGGTGACTGGCAGAAGTTCAAGGGCCTCCCGGGCACCGAGGGGACCCTGCGCGTCAAGGGCGAGAAGCTCGACCCGGCGGCCAAGATCGAGGCCAACGCGGTTGCAGCCGAGAAGTTCAAGGCCAAGGCCTCAGAGAAGCGGGCCAACGCGGCCGCTGCTGCGGCCAAGGCTGCCGAGTCTGACGCGGACAAGCAGGCCTGATGCTCGCGGACGCGCTCGAGCACCTGGTGCGCGGCATCGTGGACCACCCGGACGACGTCCAGGTGAACACGAAGCCGTTGCGTCGGGGCGAGCTGCTCGAGGTCCGGGTCAATCCCGAAGACCTCGGGCGCGTGATCGGTCGAGGCGGCCGCACGGCGCGCGCACTGCGCACCGTCGTCGGCGCACTCGCCTCGGACGGACCGGTACGGATCGACGTCGTGGACGTCGATCGGCGCTGATCGCGTCCGCACGCACGGATTTGCGCACGACCAGCACGAACCACGAGGCCCGGTCCCGGAACGTCGGGGCCGGGTTTTCTCGTGAGGTCACCATGCCCCGCCCTTCGGAAGGATTCCCATGCAGCTCACCGTCGCCCGAATCGGTCGCGCCCACGGGCTGCGCGGCGAGGTAGCACTGGACCTGCGCACCGACGTGCCCGAGGCCCGGCTCGTCGTCGGGGCGGTGCTCGCGACCGCACCGGCCGCCGCCGGACCGCTCACGATCGCCCAGGTCCGCTCGCTGCACGACAAGTGGTTCCTCACCTTCGACGAGGTGCCCGACCGCACCGGCGCCGAGAACCTGCGGGGCGTCGAGCTGCTGGTGGAGTCCGCGGCGAGCGACGAGGAGGACGCCTGGTACCCGCACGAGCTCGCCGGGCTGCGCGCGGAGCACGTCGACGGTCGTCTCCTCGGCACGATCGCGGGGCTGGAGCACCTTCCGGCGCACGACATGCTGGTGCTGGTCGAGGAGTCCGGAGCCCGCACGCTCGTGCCGTTCGTCCGGGCGATCGTGCCCGTCGTCGACGTGCCGGGTGGCCGGGTCGTCCTGGACCCGCCTGGCGGGCTGCTCGCGTCCGACGTGGCGAACCTCGTCATCTCCGACGAGACGTCTGGCCCCGGCGAGGTCTGACGTGCGCATCGACATCGTCTCGATCTTCCCGGAGTACCTCGCGCCGCTCGAGCTCTCGCTCGTGGGCAAGGCCCGCACGTCCGGGCTGCTGGACGTGCACGTGCACGACCTGCGCGACTCGACCACCGATCGCCACCGCACCGTGGACGACACCCCGTTCGGCGGCGGTGCCGGCATGGTGATGCGTCCCGACGTGTGGGGCGTCGCGCTCGACGGTCTGCTCGGTGCGGCGTCGCACCTGCTGATCCCGACGCCGTCGGGCACGACCTTCACGCAGCGCACCGCCGAGGCCCTCGCGGGCGAGGAGCACCTCGTGCTGGCGTGCGGCCGGTACGAGGGGATCGACGCACGGGTGGCCGAGCACTACCGGGCGCGCGGAACCCGGGTCAGCGAGGTCTCGATCGGGGACTACGTGCTCAACGGCGGTGAGGTGGCCGCGCTCGTCGTGGTCGAGGCGGTCGCGAGGCTGCTCCCCGGGGTGGTCGGCAACCCGCAGTCGCTCGTGGAGGAGTCGCACAGCCTCGCGGGCCTGCTCGAGTATCCCGTGTACACCAAGCCGCCGGTCTGGGACGGGCTCGAGGTGCCCGACGTGCTCGTTTCCGGGCACCACGCGCGGATCGAGCGCTGGCGCCGGGACGAGGCGCTCGCCCGCACCGCGGAGCTGCGCCCCGACCTCGTCGCTGCGCTCGACGTCGCCGCGCTCGACCGCGCCGACCTGCGGCGCCTGTCCGAGCTGGGCTGGGACGTCGTCGACGGCGCACTGCGCCCGGTGACTGTGGCAGAATGACCGGTCGGTGTGTGCCGGTCGCGTCTCTGCCACAGGGGAGACGGTCACGACCACGGCCCACCCGCGTACCAACGCCATCGGGACGCCCTCATCGCAGGGTGTCCCCGACAACGTGTCTGACCTGTGGCAGCGCGAGGAAGCGAACATCATGCACACTCTCGATTCCGTCGACGCAGCATCGCTGCGCACCGACATCCCGGCCTTCCGCGCCGGTGACACCCTCAAGGTGAACGTCAAGGTCGTCGAGGGAACCCGTTCCCGCGTCCAGGTCTTCCAGGGCATCGTGATCTCTCGCGCCGGTGGTGGCGTTCGGGAGACCTTCACCGTTCGCAAGATCAGCTTCGGCTGTGGCGTCGAGCGCACCTTCCCGGTGCACTCCCCGGCACTCGACTCCGTCGAGGTCATCACGCGCGGCGACGTCCGCCGCGCGAAGCTGTACTACCTGCGCGCGCTGCGGGGCAAGAAGGCGAAGATCAAGGAGAAGCGGGAGACCGTTCCGGCCAAGTAGCACTGCCGGACGCTCTACCGGCCACGTAGCAGTGCCGGACGCTCGACCAGTTTCGCCCGACGGGCGGTCACCGCATGCGGTGACCGCCCGTCGTCGTTCCCCGGCCGAGGGTGGCGTCGACCGATTGGGGTATCCCGGGTGCGAGTCGGTTGTGCCGCGCCCGGCGCACAGTGGCACAGTAAGCGCGTGATTGAGCACCCCGAGTCCGAGACCCCGCGCGATCGCGCCGAGCCCCACACCGCGCGGCACGCCCCCCAGCAGCGCGCGACGTCGTGGCTGCGCGAGACCGTCATCATCCTGGTCGGCGCGCTCGTGCTGTCGTTGATCATCAAGACCTTCCTGGTCCAGGCCTTCTTCATCCCGAGCGCGTCGATGGAGGACACGCTGCAGATCGGGGACCGCGTGCTGGTGAGCAAGCTGGCGCCGGGCCCGTTCGACGTGCGGCGCGGGGACATCGTCGTGTTCAAGGATCCCGGCGGCTGGCTGCCGGCGACTCCGGCGACCGAGCGCAGCCCGCTCCAGGACGCGCTGAACACTGGGCTGACCTTCGTCGGGCTGCTTCCCCAGGACTCGGGCGAGCACCTGATCAAGCGCGTGATCGGCCTTCCCGGTGACCATGTCGCATGCTGCGACGCGGCCGGGCGCGTCACGGTGAACGGGGTCGGGATCAACGAGCCTCAGCTCAAGCCCGGCTCGGTCCCCAGTGAGGTGCCGTTCGACATCATCGTGCCGCCGGACAGCTTCTGGGTCATGGGTGACAACCGCCAGAACTCGCGCGACTCGCGCGGCCACCTGGGCGACGCAGGCGGCGGCAGCATCCCGGAGGCCAACGTGGTGGGGGTCTCGTTCGCGCGGGTGTGGCCCGCGAACCGGATGAGCCTGCTGCGCAACCCCTCGTCCAACTTCGCCGGCGTGCCGGATCCGTCGTCGTGAGGCGTCGCTCGCGGGTGCCCCGGTGAGTCCCGCCGTCGCCGTCGTCGCTCGGCAGAGCGCCGGCCGGTTCCCCGCGCCGTCGCTGCGCCACGAGCGCGCGCTGCTCGGCGGCGGCGCTGGGATCGTGATGGGGATGGACGAGGTCGGGCGCGGTTCCCTCGCGGGCCCCGTGAGCGTCGGGGTGGTGGCCGTCGCCGCGGCGACCCGGACCGGTCCGCGGGGGGTCGCGGACTCGAAGCTGCTCACGCCCGCGGCCCGGACAGCGCTGCTGCCGGCCCTGTCCCGGTGGGGCCTGGGCCGCGCCGTCGGGCATGCGTCGGCCGCCGAGATCGACGAGTTCGGGCTCATCGTCGCCCTGCGCCTAGCCGGGCGGCGCGCGCTCGCTCAGCTCGCGGACCTCGTCGGGCCGACGACGGTCGTGCTCCTCGACGGATCGCACGACTGGCTGTCCACCCCCGCCCAGGGGGACCTGTTCGCGCCGGAGTCCTCGGAGGCCTTCCCCGCGGCGCCGTGCCCTGCCGTGCACATGCTCGTCAAGGCGGACCGCACGTGCGCGTCGGTGGCCGCAGCCAGCGTCTTGGCGAAGTGCGAGCGCGACGCGCTGATGACCGCGCTCGCCGCGGACCACCCCACGTACGGCTGGGAGAGCAACAAGGGGTACGGCTCGCCCGACCATCTGGCGGCCCTGCGGGCGCACGGCCCGAGCCCGCTGCACCGGCTCAGCTGGCACCTCCCGCTCGAGGAGTAATGCCCGTGCCCGGGGCCCGACACCGGCTCGACGGGCGCCACCTGCCCCCGCCATGGTCCATGATGGGGTCGTGAGCGCGGAGGACCTGGAGAACTACGAGACCGACATGGAGCTGGCCCTCTACCGCGAGTATCGCGATGTGGTGGGCTTGTTCTCGTATGTCGTCGAGACCGAGCGACGGTTCTACCTGGCGAACCAGGTGGACCTGCAGGTTCGCTCTGCCGCGGGCGAGGTCTACTTCGAGCTGAGTCTCGGGGACGCCTGGGTGTGGGACGTCTACCGTTCCGCCCGGTTCGTGAAGTCGGTGCGGGTCGTGACCTTCCGGGACGTCAACGTCGAGGAGCTCGCCAAGGCTGAGCTGGACCTCACCGAGAGCGGTCCGTTCCCGAGCTGAGCTGCTCGGTCTCGTTCTGCGGTGCTGCTGACGCGTGGCGCTGAGCCGACCCCAGGTCGAGCCTGCGTCCGTCGCGTCCTCGGTCCGGTCGCGCACCCCCGTGGGGCCCGCAGGCGCGCGGCAGGGTGGCCCGCGGAGGTGGTCGCGTGCGCGCCAAGGACGCGGTGGGGCACTACGGGGAACGGGTGGCCGCGAGCTACCTGGTCGCCGCCGGCTGGCAGGTGCTGGACCGCAACTGGCGAGGCCGCGACGGCGAGCTCGACATCGTCGCGCTGCGGGCGCAGACCCTGGTGGTGGTCGAGGTCAAGACGCGGCGCGGACTCGGGTTCGGGCACCCGGCGGAGGCCGTCACCCCGCGCAAGCTCGCCCGGCTGCGCCGGCTCACAGCGCAATGGCTCGCCGCCCACGACGTGCATGCGGTGTCGATCCGGATCGACGTGATCGCCGTCCTGGTGCCCCGCAGCGGGGCCGCGCAGGTCGAGCACCTGGTCGGGGTCGTCTGATGGGGCTCGGGCGCACGCTCGGGGTGTCCCTGCTCGGGCTCGCCGGGCACGTCATCGAGGTCGAGGCGCACCTTGCGGCATCCGTGCCGGGCTTCTCGCTGGTCGGGCTGCCCGACGCGTCCTTGGCCGAGGCCCGGGACCGAGTGCGGGCGGCGGTGACCTCCTCGGCGATCGCGTGGCCGAACCGGAAGATCACGATCAACCTCTCGCCCGCGTCGTTGCCGAAGTCGGGCTCCGGGTTCGACCTCGCGATCGCGGTGGCGATGCTCGCCGGTGCGGGGGTGTTCGGTACCGAGCAGGTCGCCGACGTCGTCCATCTCGGCGAGCTCGGGCTCGACGGGCGCCTGCGGCCCGTGCGGGGGGTGCTACCGGCGGTGGCCGCGGCCGTGGCGGCCGGACATCCCCAGGTCGTGGTGCCCGTGGCGAATGCGGCCGAGGCGGCCCTGGTGCCGGGCGCGGTGGTCCACGCGGCCGCCAGCCTCGCCGAGGTCGCCTGGTGGTATGGCGCCGACATCCCCGAGCCGCCGCCGGCGCCGCCTGTCGCCGCTGCGGTGAGCCGGCCGATCGAGCACGCCGGGGTCGACCTGGCGGAGGTTCTCGGCCAGCACCAGGCGCGGGCAGCGCTCGAGGTCGCCGCCGCGGGCGGCCACCACCTGCTCATGGTGGGACCACCGGGCGCGGGCAAGACCATGCTCGCCGCCCGGTTGCCGGGCCTGCTGCCGGACCTCACCGAGTCGCAGGCCGTCGAGGTCACGGCCGTGCACTCGGTGGCGGGGACGTTCGACCCGGGCGGGGGGCTGCTGCACCGGCCGCCGTTCGAGGACCCCCACCACACCGCGACGCCGGCCGCCGTGGTCGGCGGCGGGTCCGGGATCCCGCGGCCCGGGGCGGCGTCCCGCGCCCACCGGGGGGTGCTTTTCATGGATGAGGCGCCGGAGTTCTCGCCGCGGGTCCTCGAGACGCTGCGCCAGCCGCTCGAGCACGGCGAGCTGGTGATCCACCGGGCCGGTGGATCGGCTCGCTACCCGGCCCGTTTCCAGCTCGTCCTGGCAGCCAATCCGTGCCCGTGCGGCAAGGCGGTCGGCAAGGGGCTCGAGTGCACGTGCCAGCCGATGGCGCGCCGCCGGTACTGGGCCCGGCTGTCGGGGCCGCTGCTCGACCGTGTCGATCTGCAGGTCGAGGTGCACCAGGCCTCGCGAGCGGAGATCGACGGCACCGGGCGCGGCGAGTCGACCGCCGTCGTCGCGGCCCGGGTCGCGGCCGCGCGGCGGGCGCAGGCGGATCGTCTGGCCGGGACGGGGTGGAGCACCAACGCCGAGGTCCCCGGGCACTGGATCCGGTCGGCCCTCGGTGCGGATCGATCGCTGCTCGCCGATCTCGATCGGGCTCTCGATCGTGGCCTGCTCAGCCTGCGGGGGGTCGACCGGGTGCTCCGGGTGGCGTGGACCCTGGCGGACCTCGCCGGACGGACGGCGCCCGGGCGCGCCGAGATCGGCCAGGGTCTCCTGCTGCGCACGCGCGGGCAGGTGGGCGCGTGACCGGCCGGCCGAACGGCGTCGGCGACCAGGGGCCCGCGGACCCCGATGGCGAGACCGTCGCGCGTGCCGGCTGGAGCCGGCTGGTCGAGCCCGGCGACGCCGTCGCGGGGGCCGTGATCGCGGCGCTCGGCGGCGCGGGCGCGCTCGACTGGGTCCGGCGCACGGGGTCGAGCCTGACCGCTCGGGCCCTGGGGGAGATGATCGAGCGCGCCGGGCCGCTCGGTGAGTCCGACCGACGCCGGCTCGCCGCCGGTCTTGCCCGGTGGGCGCCGCGCCTCGAGGGCCTCGAACCGCGTCGCGACTTGGGCGCGCTCGCGCAACTCGGGGGCGTCGTCGTGCATCCCGGGATCGCGGGGTGGCCGGCGGCCCTCGACGACCTCGGTGCCGCTGCCCCGCCGTGCCTGTGGGTCCGCGGTGCGGCGGGCCTCGATGCCCGCCTGCCGCGGTCGGTGTCGCTCGTGGGGTCCCGGGCGGCCACCGGGTACGGCGAGCACGTCGCGGCCGAGCTCGCCGCCGGGCTCGCCGACCGCCGGTTCGCGATCGTGTCGGGCGGGGCGTACGGGATCGATGCGGCAGCCCATCGCGGCGCCCTGGCGGTCGGCGGGCAGACCGTCGTCTTCCTCGCCGGGGGAGTGGACCGCCCGTATCCCGCGGGGAACGCGACGCTTCTGGCCCGCGTGCTCGAGTCCGGCGGCTCGGTGGTCAGCGAGGTCCCGCCGGGCGGGGTGCCGAGTCGGTCGAGGTTCCTGCAGCGCAACCGTCTCATCGCGGCCGCGGGGGGCGCGACCGTCGTCGTCGAGGCCGCGTGGCGGTCCGGGGCGCTCAACACCGCCGGGCACGCGGGCAGGCTGCTGCGTCCGGTCGGTGCGGTGCCGGGGCCGGTGACGTCGATGGCCTCGGCGGGATGCCACCGCCTCCTGCGGGAGGGCGCTGCCGTCTGTGTCACCGATGCCGCAGAGGTCGCGGAGCTCGCCGGCGAGGCGGGTCGCGACCTGGCTCCGGAGCGCGTCGTCGTGCCCGCCGAGACCGACGACCTCGACGAGGGCGCGCGCCGGGTGCTTGACGCCCTGCCCGTGGTGCGGCCGGCGCCACCGGAGTCGGTCGCCCGGGTCGCGGGGATGTCCGTGGCTGCCGTCTTGGCGGACCTGGGAATGCTCGAGCTCGAGGGCCTGGCGGTGCGAGAAGGGCCCGGCTGGCGTCGGCATCGACGGTGATTCGGGATTCTTGAGGTCTCCTTCGAGTGTGATCTACGTCACATGTCACCCAGGAAGCCCTGTCGTGACCGGGGCGAACGGGGTAAAGGGGACGATTGGCGACCAGCTGAGGCGCCCGCCCAGGAAGTCATCCTTGTCCTCGCCTCGACCGCGGGTCACCGTAGGGATATGTGCACTCCCGCCGCCACCAGCACGACCGACGCCACTGCGGCGTGGTCGGCTGAGCGCAGTGCGCGGTTCTCCACCCACCTTTCCGCTCAGCGTGGCCTGTCGCCGCACACCGTGCGGGCCTACACCGGTGACCTCGAGCACCTGTTTGCGTACGCGCGGAGCCAGGGGCGCACCACGCTCGACCAGATCGACCTCGCCGTGCTCCGGGCATGGCTCGCCTCGATGGCAGCGGTCCCGCTGAGCCGTGCCACGCTCGCGCGGCGCGGTGCGGCGGCGCGGACGTTCTTCGCCTGGGCGCAGCGCACCGGTCAGGTGGCGACGGATCCGGCGCTCAGGCTCGCGTCAGCCCGGGCCACGGTGACCCTGCCGACGGTGCTCGGTGTGGAGTCTGCGGCGCACCTGCTCGACATCGCCCGCACCCGGGCCGACGACGGCGATGCGATCCACCTGCGCGACTGGGCGGCCCTCGAGCTGCTGTACGCGACCGGCGCACGCGTCGGCGAGCTCGTCGGCGCCGATGTCGCGGACGTCGACCTGGAGCAGCGCACGATGCGCCTGCTCGGCAAGGGCGACAAGGAGCGGGTGGTTCCGTTCGGGGTGCCCGCAGCGCGCGCCGTGCGCCAGTGGCTGGCTGACGGACGCCCGAAGCTCGTCAATGGGGCGTCCGGACCGGCCCTCCTGCTCGGGCGTCGCGGTCATCGCGCCGATCAGCGCCAGCTGCGCGAGGTCTCGCACACCGTGGCCGCACTCGCCGGGGTGGACGACGTGGCCCCCCACGCGCTGCGTCACAGCGCCGCCACGCACCTGCTCGAGGGCGGCTCGGACCTGCGTTCGGTCCAAGAGGTCCTCGGTCACGCTACGCTCGCGACTACTCAGCGATACACGCACGTGTCCGCTGATCGCTTGCGGAGCTCTTTCCAACAGGCACACCCACGAGCATGAGAATGAGCACGGGGAAGCGTTCATGAGTGCTCAGTCGGAGCATCTGTCCAGCAAGGCCGAGGCCGCGCTGGCCACGGTCGTGCCCAGGCCGCGCGCGTCGAGCAGTCCCTTGATGGGCGAGCTCGTCGAGGCCGCGGCGGACCTCGACGAGATCGACCCCCTCGACGTGACAGTCGATCCGGCGGACATCACCGTCGCCGACCTGATCGCGTCGGCCTGGCTGGAGTTCAAGGTCACCGGCGACCGCGCGTTGCGCGAGCGGCTGATCCTGCACTACGCGCCTCTGGTCGCCTCGGTCGCGGGTCGCCTGGGCATGCGTCTGCCGAGCAGCGTCGAGCAGGCCGACCTGGTCTCGTACGGCATGTTCGGGCTGATCGACGCGATCGAGAAGTACGAGCTCGACCGGTCGGTGAAGTTCGAGACCTATGCGAGCTCGCGCATCCGTGGCGCCATCATCGACGAGCTGCGGGCGATCGACTGGATCCCGCGTTCGGTGCGGACCAAGGCGCGCGCGGTCGACCGTGCGTACGCCGACCTCGAGGGTGAGCTGCGGCGCACCCCGAGCGAGTCCGAGATCGCGGGGCGGCTCGAGGTGGGTGTCCCCGAGCTGCGGACCGTGTTCGCGCAGCTGTCGAACGTCAACGTCGCGGCGCTCGACGAGCTGCTCGGCGCGGGTGCCGAGCGCACCGACAAGGTGTCCCTGCTCGACACGCTCGAGGACCACCGCACGCCCGACCCGGCGGGTTCGTTCGAGGCGCAGGAGACCAAGTTCCTGCTGGCCCGAGCGATCGAGCAGCTGGGGGAGCGCGAGAAGATCGTGCTCGTCCTGTACTACTACGAGGGCATGACCCTTGCGGAGATCGGTCGGGTGCTCGGGGTGACCGAGTCCCGCATCTCCCAGATGCACACGGCGGCGATGCTCCGGCTCCGGGCCAGGCTGACGGACTCCGAACGCGGCTGAGGACGGCGACCACGACGCACGGGCGCACCTACGGGTCCGGCAGCAGGACCACCGGTCCGGCAGAGCGCACGAGCGTCAGCGGATCGAGGTAGACCTCGCCCTGGCGCACGCCCCAGTGCAGGCAGATGGCCGGGGCGCAGTGCCCCGCGACCGCCTGGATAGTTCCCACCGGGTCGCCGCGTTCCACGTGCGTGCCGGGCTGCACCGACCACTGCACCGGTTCCAGGGTCGACCGACGCCCCGCCGGATCGGTGATCGTCAGCACGCCGCGATCGACCACCGTGCCCGCGAAGGTCACGATCCCGCTCACGGGCGCCAGCGCGACCTGTCCGACCGTGCCGGCGAGGTCGACACCGCGATGACCCGGTCCCCACCGCGCTGCCGGGGCGTCGAACGGGTGCACCACGGTCGGCTCGCCCGCCAACGGCAGCCCGGCGGGGACGGACTGACCGGGGCCGGCGGCGGCGCCCGACGTCGGGCCGGTCACCGGTGCGCCCGAGACCAGCCCGACGGCGAGCGCGCCCGCGACTGCTGCGATCCCCGCGATCGTGCCGAGTGCGTGCACCATGGCTCGACGCTCGCCCACCCAGGGCGGCCGGGCAGGTCGAGGACCTCCCGGCGGTGCAGACCGCAGTCGTCCCGGCGTCCGGTGGTCGGGTAAGGTAGCGCGTGCGACCGGCATGTGCCGGCCGACATCGCGCGCCATTCGCCCGCGGACCCGCTGTTCGAGCCTCACGGCCCGGCCGCAGGGACCGGGTGTTCGCGCTGGCAGCGGTCCGGGGCTCTGGTCCCGGCGCCAGCTCGGATGTGACGCCAGGGGTACTGACCGAATGGTCGGCGCCGACAACCGGACCGCAGGTCCCACGGACCTGCGACTTTGCGTGCACACCGCGAGGGTGCGCGCCGAAAGGACGTGCCATGGCCGTCGTGACCATGCGTCAGCTGCTCGAGAGCGGTGTCCACTTCGGGCACCAGACCCGTCGCTGGAACCCGAAGATGAAGCGCTTCATCTTCACCGAGCGCAACGGCATCTACATCGTCGACCTGCAGCAGTCGCTGTCCTACATCGACAGCGCGTACGACTTCGTCAAGCAGACCGTTGCCCACGGCGGCACGATCCTGTTCGTCGGTACCAAGAAGCAGGCCCAGGAGCCGGTCGCCGAGCAGGCCACCCGCGTCGGCATGCCGTACGTGAACCAGCGCTGGCTCGGTGGGATGCTCACCAACTTCCAGACCGTGAACAAGCGCCTCCAGCGCCTCAAGGAGCTTGAGCTCATCGACTTCGCCGACGTCGCCGGGAGCGCCTTCACGAAGAAGGAGCTGCTGATCATGCGTCGCGAGCGCGACAAGCTTGCGAAGACCCTCGGCGGTATCCGCGACATGACCAAGGTTCCCTCGGCCGTGTGGATCGTCGACACCAACAAGGAGCACCTTGCGGTCGACGAGGCGCGCAAGCTCCACATCCCGATCGTCGCGATCCTCGACACCAACTGCGACCCCGACGTCGTCGACTACAAGATCCCCGGGAACGACGACGCCATCCGTGCCGTCTCGCTGCTCACCCGTGTGATCGCCGACGCCGTCGCTGAGGGCCTCATCCAGCGTCACTCGGGCCGCACCGCCGGCGCCGAGGGCACGGCCGAGGCTGAGCCGCTCGCCGAGTGGGAGCGCGAGCTCCTCGCCGGCGCTGAGGCCAACCTCGCTGCTGGTACCGAGGCGCCCGCCGCCCCGGTGGCCGAGGCTGTCGTGGCCGAGGTTGTCGCGCCTGAGGCTGTCGCCGCGGACGTCGTCGCTGCCGAGGCCGTCGCGGCCGAGGTCGTCGATGCTGACGTCGCCGCGTCGGACGTTGCTGCTGCCGAGGTCGTCGCGACCGAGGTTGCGCCCGTTCCCGCCGCTCCGGTGCCTGCCGCGCCGGTCGTCGAGGCCGTTGTCACCGAGGTTGCTCCGACCGAGGCCGACGCGCCGAAGTCTGAGTAAGCCCTCAACCCGACACAGCATCGAAGGACGGACATCTCATGGCGAACTACACCGCCACTGACATCAAGGCGCTCCGGGAGCGCACCGGCGCCGGCATGCTCGACGTCAAGAAGGCCCTGGACGAGGCCGACGGCGACGCCGAGAAGGCGCTCGAGCTCATCCGCGTCAAGGGCCTCAAGGGCGTCAGCAAGCGCGAAGGCCGGTCGGCTTCCGACGGTCTCGTGACTGCGGACGTCTCAGCCACGCCGGACGGCGAGGGTGAGGTCGGAGTCCTCGTCGAGGTCAACTCGGAGACCGACTTCGTGGCCAAGAACGTGACGTTCACGGATCTGGCCGCCAAGGTGCTCGCCGCAGCGGTCTCCTCCGGGGCTCGCGACGCCGACGTGCTGCTGGCTGCGACCGTCGACGGCGGCGCAACCGTGGCGACCATCGTCGACGACGCCCAGGCGACGCTCGGCGAGAAGATCGTCGTGCGCCGGGTGGCTCGGGTCGCGGGCGAGAAGGTCGCTGTCTACCTGCACAAGGTGAACAAGGACCTCCCCCCGCAGGTCGGCGTGCTCGTGGCGACCGACGCAGCCGGGGCGGGTGTCGCGAAGGACATCGCGATGCACATCGCGGCGTACTCGCCGATCTACCTCACCCGTGAGGACGTGCCGGCCGAGACCGTCGCGTCGGAGCGGCGCATCGCCGAGGAGACCTCGCGCAACGAGGGCAAGCCCGAGGCCGCGCTCCCGAAGATCATCGAGGGTCGCCTCAACGGGTTCTTCAAGGAGACCGTGCTCGTCGAGCAGGCCTTCGCGAAGGACCAGAAGAAGACCGTCAAGCAGATCCTCGCGGAGTCCGGTGGCACCGTCACCGGCTTCGTTCGGTTCCGCGTCGGGGCCTGATCTGTTCTCAGAAAGGGGGTGGCCCCGGTCCTTCGGGACCGGGGCCACTTCGCTAGGTGGGCGGTCCCGCGGCGACGGGCGACACCGGCATCACCGTAGGTAACCGGCAAGTGGAGGACACGTGGTGCAGGAACTCGGGACGACGACCGTCCGCGGCGAGGCGACGACGCGCCGTGTGCTGCTCAAGCTGTCGGGGGAGACCTTCGGCGGGGGAGCGATCGGACTCGCGCCCGACGTCGTCCAGCGGGTGGCGGCCGAGATCGCCGTCGCGGTTCGGGCCGGGATCCAGGTCGCGGTCGTCACCGGCGGCGGCAACTTCTTCCGGGGCGCCGAGCTCTCCGCGAGCGGCCTCGATCGCGCCCGCGCGGACTACATGGGCATGCTCGGCACCGTGATGAACGCCCTGGCGCTGCAGGACTTCCTCGAGCAGGCCGGCGTGGACACGCGCGTGCAGACCGCCATCACGATGGGGCAGGTCGCCGAGCCGTACATCCCGCTGCGCGCGATCCGGCACATGGAGAAGGGGCGCGTGGTCATCTTCGGCGCCGGAGCCGGCATGCCCTACTTCTCGACGGACACCGTCGCGGTGCAGCGCGCCCTCGAGACCCACTGCCAGGAGGTGCTCATGGGCAAGAACGGCGTCGACGGCGTCTACACCGCAGACCCGCGCACCGACCCGACCGCGGAGCGTCTCGACCACCTCACGTACATGGACGCCCTGCAGCAGGGCCTCGAGGTCGTCGACTCGACCGCGTTCAGCCTGTGCAAGGACAACGGCGTGCGGATGCGCGTGTTCGGCCTGGGCGAGCCCGGCAACGTCACGCGGGCCCTCGAGGGTGAGAAGATCGGGACGTTGGTCACTGCGGACTGAGGTCCGGCACGCAGCAGGACCTAGATGACGTGACGCAGGCGAACAAGGGAGTAGCGGTGATCGACGAGATCCTTCTCGCAGCCGAGGAGAAGATGGACAAGGCGATCGAGGTCGCCAAGGACGACTTCGCGACGATCCGTACGGGTCGGGCCAGTGCGGCCATGTTCGCGAAGGTGTTCGTCGACTACTACGGCAGCCCGACGCCGCTGCAGCAGCTGGCGTCGTTCAGCACGCCGGAGGCCCGCACGATCCTGATCGCACCGTTCGACAAGACCTCCACGGTCGCGATCGAGAAGGCGCTGCGCGACTCCGATCTGGGTGTCAACCCCACCAACGACGGCAACACCATCCGCGTGATGCTCCCCATCCTCACCGAGGAGCGCCGCAAGGACTTCGTCAAGCTCGCCCGGGCCAAGGCCGAGGACGCGCGTATCTCGGTGCGCAACGTGCGCCGCAAGGCCAAGGAGCAGCTCGACCGCATCGTCAAGGACGGCGACGCCGGCGAGGACGAGGTCGCACGCGCCGAGAAGGAGCTCGAGGCCCTGACCAAGAAGCGCGTCGAGATGATCGACCACGTGCTCTCCGCCAAGGAGAGCGAGCTGCTTGAGGTCTGATGACTGAGCTCGCCCACCCCACGGCTCCCCAGGTGACCCGCTCCGGCAGGGACCTTCCTGTGGCGACCGTTGTCGGGCTCGGGCTCCTGGCGGCGGTGATCGGGTCGCTGTTCATCCGCAAGGAGGTCTTCGTCGCGGTCGCGCTGGTCGCGGTCGGTGCCGCGCTGTGGGAGCTCGCGCAGGCGTTCGCGCGCCGGGACATCCACCTGCCCTTGCTGCCCCTGCTCGTCGGCTCGGTGGGCATCCTCGTCTCGGCGTACGTCGCCGGCAGCGAGGCGCTGCTCGTGTCGTTCATGCTCACGGCCGGCGGCGTCGTCGTCTGGCGCGTGCTCGACGGCGACGGGTCCGCCGCGATGCGGGACTCGACGGCCGGCATCTTCGCCGCGGCGTACCTGCCCTTCCTCGCCGGCTTCGTCATGCTCATGCTCTCGATGCCCGACGGCGCGCGCCGCGTCCTGCTCTTCGTCCTGCTCGCCGTCGCGAGCGACGTCGGCGGCTACGTCGCCGGCGTGCTGTTCGGCCGGCATCCCCTGGCGCCGTCGGTCAGCCCGAAGAAGACGTGGGAGGGCCTCGCCGGTTCGGTGCTGCTGTCCTGCGTGGTCGGCGCCGTCGGGCTCGGGTGGGGCTTCTCGTCGAACCCGTGGATCGGCGTCGGGCTCGGTCTCGCGACCGTGACCACGGCAACCGTGGGAGACCTGTCCGAGTCGCTGATCAAGCGCGACCTGGAGCTCAAAGACATGGGGAGCCTGCTGCCGGGCCACGGCGGCGTGCTCGACCGGATCGACTCGATGCTGCTGTCCGCACCCGTCGTGTACCTCGTCCTGCTGGCGTTCCTGCCGGTCGGCGACTGATGTGAAAGTTGTGAACCGATGACTGTGCCCACGACCACCCCCAGGGTGGCCACACCCGTCGCGCTCGACTTCTCGACGAGCCGGCGTGGGCCGCGGGGCAAACCTCCGCGCCACTTCGTCGACCTGACGCCGCAGGAGCGCGTGCAGGCGGTCGTGGACCTCGGGGAGAAGCCGTTCCGGGCCAAGCAGCTCGCGACGCACTACTTCACCCATCTCACGGCGGACCCCGCCGAGATGACCGACCTGCCGGCGGCGAGCCGGGAGCTCCTGGCCGCCGACCTGTTCCCGCCGCTGCTCACCGCGGCGCGGACCATGCAGGCGGACCGCGGCACGACCGTCAAGACCCTGTGGCGCATGTTCGACGACGCCAAGGTCGAGTCGGTCCTCATGCGCTACAAGCACCGTTCCACGCTGTGCGTGTCCAGCCAGGCCGGGTGCGGCCTGGCGTGCGCGTTCTGCGCGACGGGGCAGCTCGGCCTCACCCGCAACCTCTCCACGGCCGAGATCGTCGAGCAGGTGCGTTCGGCGGCGCGGTCCCTGGCCGACGGCGAGCTTCCCGGCGGCCCGACGCGGCTGTCCAACATCGTGTTCATGGGGATGGGCGAGCCGCTGGCCAACTACCGGTCTGTCCTCGAGACCGTGCGGCGGCTCATCGCGCCGGAGCCGGACGGCTTCGGGATGTCCGCGCGCAACATCACCGTCTCGACGGTGGGCCTCGTCCCGGCGATCGAGAAGCTGACGAACGAGGGCATCCCCGTCACCCTGGCCGTCTCCCTGCACGCGCCCGACGACGAGCTGCGCGACGAGCTGGTACCGATCAACACCAAGTGGTCCGTCGACGAGACGATCGACGCCGCGTACCACTACTTCGAGGTCACCGGACGACGGGTGTCGATCGAGTACGCACTGATCCGCGACATCAACGACCAGGGCTGGCGCGCGGACCTGCTGGGCGAGAAGCTCAACGCCCGGGGCCGCGGCTGGGTGCACTGCAACCCGATCCCGCTCAACCCGGTACCCGGCTCGAAGTGGACGGCGAGCGATCCGGCCGTCGAGAACGAGTTCGTCGCCCGGCTGCGGGCCCACGGCGTCCCGACGACGATCCGGGACACGCGCGGGAGCGACATCGATGGTGCCTGTGGGCAGCTTGCGGCTGAGGAGGAAGGGTGAGCAAGGGAATGTTCCGGACCGTGTCTCGGCTCCGCTCGGGGTACGCCCCGGAC
Source organism: Pengzhenrongella phosphoraccumulans (assembly GCF_045689905.1). NCBI lineage: Bacteria > Bacillati > Actinomycetota > Actinomycetes > Micrococcales > Pengzhenrongella > Pengzhenrongella phosphoraccumulans. The sequence continues at coordinate 3,747,761 of NZ_CP144210.1, forward strand.
GAGGTCGACGAGTTCTTCGACCTTGCCCGGCGGGCCTACGAGGGCCAGGTCGCGGAGCCGCTGACCGGGCGTGACGTGCGCTCGATGGCCTTCGACATCGTCCGTGGCGGGTACTCGACGGGCGCTGTCGATGCCGCGCTCGACCGCCTCGAGGCGGCGTTCATCGCGCGCAGCCGCCAGGAGTTCGTGGCGTCGCGAGGCCAGCAGGCCTGGATGGAACAGCTGGCGGACGGCGCGCGCACGCTGTACGGCCGCCTCACCCGGCCCGACGGCGCGAAATTCGCCCCGGCGCACCGTGGCCGGCCCGGCTACGAGCCCGCCGATGTCGACGCTCTGTGCCACCGGCTCGTGGCGTACTTCGACTCGGGCGCGCCGCTGACGGCGAACGACGTGCGGGCAGCGACGTTCCGGCGGCGCAGCGGGGTCAAGGGGTATGCCGAGGGGCCGGTCGACGCGTTCTGCGATCGCGCCGTCGAGGTGCTGCTCGGCGTCGAGTAGGCACTCGATCCGCTGAATCGAGGGGGTGTCCGGGAAGACCGGGTGCCCCCTCGTCGTCGTCGGGCCAGGGTTCCCCTGATCTGCGTTCTGTGTTTGCCTTTGATCTAGTTGACAACCAAAGATGAATAAAGGTAGAGTCGCTCCCAGCAAGAGATGAACAGACCCACTCAATGTCGAGGAGGCACGGTGTTCGCAGAAGAGCGACAGCTGCTGATCGCCGAACTGGTCGCCGATCACGGTCGCGTGACGGTCAGCGACCTGGCGGAGCGATTCAGCATCACCCCCGAGACGATCCGGCGCGACCTCGACGTGCTCGAGAACGTCCGCCAGCTGCGCCGGGTGCACGGCGGTGCGGTGGCGATGAACAAGCTGAGCATGTCCGAGCCGAGCATCGCCGAGCGTCAGACCCAGCGCCAGGACGAGAAGTCGCGGATCGCGACCGCCGCCATGGCGCTGATCCCGACGAGCCGGACGGCGTCGATCATCCTCGACTCGGGGTCCACGACCGAACGCCTCGCCGACCGGCTGGTGACCTGGTCGCCGTCCACCCCGGGCGACCAGCTGCTGGTCATCACGAACGCGCTGGCGATCGCCGCGCTGCTCGCCGGCAACGACGAGATCCAGCTGCACCTTCTCGGCGGCCGGGTGCGCGGCCTGACCGGCGCGATCGTCGGGGAGGCCGCGACGAGCCAGCTCGACGCCTTAAGGGTCGACATCGCGTTCATCGGCGCGAACGGCGTCGATGCGGAGTTCGGGTTCAGCACGCCGGACACGGTCGAGGCCGCGATCAAGTCCGCGATGGTGCGCTCCGCGCGCCGGGTCGTCGCGCTGGCCGACTCCTCCAAGCTCGACGAGGAGACCCTCGTCCGATTCGCGGCCCTGCGTGACGTCGACACGCTCGTCACCGATGCCCGACCCTCGCCCCTCCTAGCGGCCGCCCTCGCTGCGGCCGACGTCGAGATTGTGATCGCATGATCATCACCCTGACCCCCAACCCGAGCCTCGACCGCACGATCGAGCTGGCCTCGCCGCTCGCGCGCGGGGAGGTGCAGCGGGCCCTCGCCGCCCATCAGGAGCCGGGGGGCAAGGGCGTCAACATCTGCCGTGCGCTCGAGGCCTCGGGCGTGAAGTGCCTCGCCGTCCTGCCGGGCGATCCGCAGGACCCCGTGCTCGTGGCGCTGCGCGACCAGGGGATCCCGCACCTCGGCCTGCCGATCGGCGCCACCCTGCGCAGCAACGTCGCGATCACGGAGCCGGACGGCACCACCACCAAGGTGAACGAGCCTGGTCCCGTGCTCACGCAGGCGCACCGCGCCGCGCTCATCGAGCTCGTGATCGAGGCGGCCGACGGCGCGCAGTGGCTGGTCCTGGCGGGTTCGTTGCCGCCCGGCCTTCCCGTGGACTTCTATTCCGACATCACCCTCGAGCTGCGCCGGCGCTACGGCACCGCCGCGCCGAAGGTGGCCATCGACTCGTCGGGTGCCCCGCTCGCGGCAGCGCTGGCGGCCCTCCCCGACCTCCTCAAGCCCAATGCTGAGGAGCTGGCCGAACTCACTGGCCGCTCCGACGCCGACAGCCTGGAGGGGAACCCCCTCCTGGCTGCCGAAGCCGCTCGCACGCTGGTCACCGCCGGCGTGGGCGCGGTGCTCGCCACCCTCGGTTCGAAGGGCGCCCTGCTCGTCACCGCCGAGGGAAGCTGGTTCGCCCAGAGCCCCCCGATCGTCGCCCGCAGCACGGTCGGCGCCGGGGACTCTGCTCTGGCGGGCTACCTGCTCCGTCATCTCACGGGAGCGTCCGCTCCCGAGTGCTTGCGACAGGCCACTGCGCATGGAGCGGCCGCCGCCTCGATGCCGGGATCCACTGTCCCGGCGCTCGATCAGACCAACCCCGCGGCCGTCATCGTGACGGCCATCGCCCCCCATCCTTTGGAGGATGACCAGTGAGTGCGTTGATCACCCCACAGCTCGTGGCCCTGGACCAGAACCTCGGTTCGGATCCCGCCGCCGTCATCCGGCACCTCGCCGAGCTCGTCGTCTCATCCGGTCGGGCCACCGGGGTTGATGGACTGTACGCGGACGCTCTCGCCCGCGAGGGCAAGACCTCCACCGGGATCCCGGGCGGGATCGCCATCCCGCACTGCCGCTCGACGGCAGTGACGGAGCCGACTCTCGTCATGGCGCGCCTCGCCCCGCCGGTCGACTTCGGCGCCAAGGATGGCCCCGCTGACCTGGTCTTCTTCATCGCTGCGCCGGACGGCGCCGACCAGGCGCACCTCAAGCTGCTCTCGAAGCTCGCCCGGTCGCTGCTCAAGCCGACCTTCACCGCGGCGCTGCGCGCAGCGACGACGCCGGCCGAGATCGTCGAGCTCGTCACCGCCGTGGTCAACCCCGTCGCCGTCCCGCCCGCGGCCGGCACGCACGCCGCTCCGGCGGTCGAGAACGCGAACGCCGGGACGTCGAGCGCCGGATCGACCTCGGGCAAGCGCCTCGTCGCCGTCACCGCCTGCCCGACCGGGATCGCGCACACCTACATGGCCGCCGACTCCCTCGTGGAAGCCGCCCGCAAGCTCGGCGTCGACCTGCAGGTCGAGACCCAGGGGTCGGCGGGCCTCACGCCGCTCGACCCGGCCGTCATCGCGGCCGCAGACGCCGTCATCTTCGCGGTCGACGTCGACGTGCGCGGCCGGGAGCGCTTCGCCGGCCTGCCGGTCATCAACGCGCCGGTCAAGCGCGGCATCGACGAGCCGGGCAAGCTGATCGCCGAGGCGCTGGCGGCAGCCGAGAACCCGAACGCACGCCGGGTCACCGGTGGCACCGCGGATGCTTCGCAGACGCAGGAGGCCGGCGAGCACTTCGGCCAGCAGCTCAAGCGGGCCCTGCTCACCGGCGTGAGCTACATGATCCCGTTCGTCGCCGGCGGTGGGCTCCTGATCGCGCTCGGGTTCCTGCTGGCGGGCTACGAGATCGCGCTCGGCGACACGGCCGACAAGGTCGTGCTCGGGAGCACCCTCGCGAACCTGCCGCCCGAGGGTCTGATGTACTTCCTCGGCGCGGTCTTCTTCAAGATCGGCGCGCTCTCCATGAACTTCCTGGTCCCCGCGCTCGCGGGGTACATCGCCTACGCGCTCGCCGACCGGCCGGGGATCGCGCCCGGATTCGTCGCCGGTTCGGTGGCGGGCTTCATGGGTGCCGGCTTCATCGGGGGCATCGTCGGTGGTCTCCTCGCGGGCGTCGTGGCCAGGGCCATCGGCCGCCTGGATGTGCCGCGGTGGCTGCGCAGCCTGATGCCGGTCGTGATCATCCCGCTCGTCGCCTCGATCGTGGCGTCCGGGCTGATGATCCTGGTGCTCGGTGGCCCGATCGCGGCCGTCACGGACGGCCTCAACAGCTGGCTCACGGGGATGACCGGCACGTCCGCGATCCTGCTCGGCGTGATCCTCGGCCTCATGATGGCGTTCGATCTCGGTGGCCCGGTCAACAAGGTCGCCTACGCGTTCGCGGTCGCCGGTCTCGGCGCTGCCACCATCGACAACCAGGCACCGTGGCAGATCATGGCCGCGGTCATGGCTGCCGGGATGGTTCCGCCGCTCGCCATGGCGCTCGCCACGTCGCTCGACCGGAAGGTGTTCAGCCCCGCCGAGCGCGAGAACGGCAAGGCCGCCTGGTTGCTCGGCATGTCCTTCATCTCGGAGGGAGCAATCCCGTTCGCTGCCGCGGACCCCCTGCGGGTGATCCCGGCCAGCATGCTCGGTGCAGCCACGACTGGTGCGCTCGTCATGGCGACCGGCGTAACCTCGAAGGCCCCGCACGGTGGGATCTTCGTGTTCTTCGCGATCGGCAACGTCCTGATGTTCGTCGTCTCGATCGCGATCGGCACGGTCATCTCGGCCTTCGCCGTGATCGGGCTCAAGCGGCAGGCGGCCAAGAAGGCCGCGCTGAAGGCAGACGAGGCCATCCTCGTCACCGTCTGACCTGCTCGATCACGACCGGTTCGGGCGGCCCGCACACGAAAGACGAGGACGAGCTGTGCAGAGTTTCTCAGGAGTAGGCGTCAGTCCCGGGCGGATCATCGGCGCCGTCCGGCAGATGCCCCAGCCCGTCAGCGAGCCCCCGGCAGGTGAGAGCCGGCCGGGGGCGGTGACGGCCGAGGTAGCGGTGGCCGCACTGCGGGCCGCGGCGAAGTCCGTCCACGGGGACCTCAAGCGTCGGGCGGATGCCGCCCAGGGGGACGCCAAGGCTGTCCTGGAGGCCACGGCGTTGATGGCCGTGGACCCCATGCTCCTCAAGTCCGCGGCGAAGCTGGTCAACGGCGGCGCCACGGCGGAGCGGGCGGTCTGGGATGCCAGCGCGTCGGTCGCCGAGATGCTGCACAACCTCGGTGGATACATGGCGGACCGGGCCACGGACGTCCTCGACGTCCGGGCCCGGATCGTCGCCGAGCTCCGCGGGGTGCCGGCACCGGGGATCCCGGAGTCCGACGTGCCGTTCATCCTCGTCGGCGAGGACCTCGCCCCGGCGGACACCGCGACGCTGGACCCCACCAAGATCCTCGCGCTGGTGACGTCCGGGGGCGGCCCGCAGTCGCACACCGCGATCATCGCGCGGGCCCTGGGCCTGCCTGCGGTCGTCGCCGCGGTCGGCGTCGGCGACCTGGTCGACGGGTGCGTGGTCTACGTGGACGGCACCGCCGGCGTCGTGCAGGTCGATCCCGGCGAGGCGCAGGTCGCTGCAGCCGCGGCCTGGGCGGCGGCAGCCTCGACGCTCACCGTCTTCGACGGGAACGGTTGCCTCGCGGACGGTCATCTCCTCCCGCTGCTGGCCAACGTCGGTGGGGCCAAGGACGCGGTCGCCGCGGCCGCGGCCGGAGCCCAGGGCGTGGGCCTGCTGCGCACGGAGTTCTGCTTCCTGGGGCGCGACCTCGAGCCGTCGGCCGAGGACCAGATCGCGGCCTACCGCGGGGTGTTCGACGCCTTCGCCGGCAAGAAGGTCGTCGTCCGCACGCTCGACGCCGGGGCGGACAAGCCCCTGCCGTTCCTCACCGACGCGACCGAGCCCAACCCGTCCCTCGGGGTGCGTGGGTATCGGACCGACTGGACCTCGCCGGGAGTGCTCGCACGTCAGCTCGCGGCGATCGCTGCCGCGGCCGAGGGCACGTCCGCGGACGTCTGGGTCATGGCTCCCATGATCGCGACGGTCGACGAGGCGGAGCACTTCGCCGGGATGTGTGCCGCGGCCGGGCTGAAGACCCCCGGCGTGATGGTGGAGGTGCCGTCCGCGGCGCTGACCTCGGCGGCCATCCTCGGCCAGGTCGAGTTCGCGAGCCTCGGCACGAACGACCTGACCCAGTACACGATGGCGGCGGACCGTCAGCTCGGCCCGCTCGCCGCGCTCAACAGCCCGTGGCAGCCCGCCGTGCTCATGCTCATCGGGCTCACGGTCACCGGCTCGGTGGCCGAGGGGCACGGCAAGCCGGTCGGCGTGTGCGGTGAGGCCGCGGCCGACCCCGCGCTGGCGGTCGTGCTCGCCGGCCTGGGGGTGTCGACGTTGTCGATGACCCCGCGTGCCCTGGCGGCGGTGGCCGCGGTGCTCCGCACCGTCACTCTCGACGAGGCCAAGGCGCTCGCGCAGCTCGCCCTCGCGGCTCCCACCGCGATCGAGGCGCGCGCCCGCGTGCGGGCCGGTCTGCCGATCCTCGACTCGCTCGGCCTTTAGAGTTGTCCGTTCCTGAAAACCGATCGCCGGAGGAAAACATGTTCGAACGCAAGGCCACCATCGCCAGCCGCGTCGGGCTGCACGCACGCCCCGCGGCCATCTTCGCCGAGGCTGTCGGCGCTGTCCCGATCGACGTGACGATCGCGCTCGACGGGGAGCCGGCGGACGACGCGATGGACGCCGCCAGCATCCTGTCCCTCATGAGCCTGGGCGCCGCCAACGGGGACGTCGTCGTGCTCCGCGCCGAGGGAGAAGGGGCCGAGGAAACCCTCGAAGCCCTGGCCAAGATTCTCGAAACTGACCTGGACGCGGTATAGTCTTTACCAAGTTGTCGCTGTGACGCCGAACCGCCGGAGAATTCGGGCGGTTCGGCGTCCAGTCTGTCAGAAGGTTTCCTAGGGCTCCTCTATTGGAACTGACGCCCCTCGTGCGCGGAATACTCCGTGCTGAGCCGAAAAGCCTTCTCTGACGCCGTGGTTGCGCCGAGGTGCTTTTCTCTTGGGTGTGCAGCCATGTGTTGCGACGACGTGACGCGTGCAGGAGAACTTCACACATGCCCCACGGCAGAAGCTTGATCGGCTCGAAGAAGGGCGCCAAGAGCGCCGCCGAAAAGATCGTCAAACCGCGGTTGCGCATTCGTCGCCTCAAGGTTTCGCACGTCAATATCGTTGATCGGCCCATGCTGCGCAAAGCGCTGGGCGGCACCATCGTCGGTAACACCATGGAGTGGTACGACGTCGGCGTCTTCGGTTACCTGATCACCACGATGGGACCGGTATTTCTCCCCGAGTCCGATCCGAAGGTCCAGAGCCTGTTCCTGTTCGGGACGTTCGCCGCGACGTTCTTCGCGCGGCCCGTGGGCGGGGTCTTCTTCGGCTGGCTCGGCGACAAGATCGGCCGCCAGAAGGTCCTCGCGATGACGTTGATCGTCATGGCGGCGTCGACCTTCGCGGTCGGCCTGCTCCCCGGCTACGCCGCGATCGGCATGTGGGCAGCGGCGCTGCTCGTGCTCACCAAGCTGATCCAGGGCTTCTCGACCGGGGGCGAGTACGCCGGCGCCACCACGTTCGTCAGCGAGTACGCGCCCGACAACCGCCGCGGCTTCGTGGCGAGCATGCTCGACATGGGCAGCTACATGGGCTTCGCGCTCGGCGCGCTCCTGGTCTCGGTCCTGCAGCTCACGCTCGGTCAGGCCGCCATGGAGGAGTGGGCCTGGCGACTGCCCTTCCTCATCGCCGGCCCGCTCGGCCTCATCGCCATCTACTTCCGGATGAAGATCGAGGAGTCGCCCGCGTTCCAGGCGACGCTCGACGCCCAGGCGGCGGCCCACGAGGCTGAGATCGAGACGGTGTCGACGGACGCCAAGGGCCCCGTCGGCATCTTCAAGTCGTACTGGCGCATGATCTTGGTCGCGATGATGGTCGTGGCCGCGGCCAACACCGTGGGTTACGCCCTCACGTCCTACATGCCGACCTACCTCACGGACAACCTCGGGTACGACGAGGTGCACGGCACGTTGCTCACGATCCCGATCCTCGTGGTCATGTCGATCTGCATCCCGCTGGCCGGCCACCTCTCGGACAGGATCGGTCGACGACCGGTGCTCTGGTTCGGGTCCATCACCGCGGCGGTCGGTGCGATCCCCGCGTTCCTGCTCATCGGCCACGGAGCGATCTGGTCGACCCTGCTGGGGCTGGCGCTGATCGCCGTTCCGGTGGCGTTCTACGTGTCGAACATCGCCTCCGCCCTGCCGGCGCTGTTCCCGACGGCGAGCCGGTACGGCGCCATGGGGATCGCGTACAACTTCGCGGTCGCCATCTTCGGCGGGACGTCGCCGTTCATCATCGCGGCGCTCATCGCGACGACCGACAACGACATGATGCCGGCGTACTACCTCATGGCGTGGGCGGTCATCGGCGCCGTCGCGATCTACTTCCTGCGCGAGTCGGCCAACCGGCCGTTGCCCGGCTCCATGCCGAGCGTCGACACGCTCGAAGAGGCGCACGAGCTGGTGGCGAGCCAGGACGACAACCCGCTCCTGGACCTCAACGAGATGCCGTTCGACCACACCTACGAGCTGCCGATGCCGGTCGAGGACCTCGTCGAGGTCGCGTCGCTCGAGGACCCGGCCACGGAAGAGCCCGCACGCATGTAAGGGAGAACCTCCATGACGGTGCACAATGCGCACGTGAGCCAGCGCAGCGTTGTCCTGCTCGGGTCGACCGGGTCCATCGGGACCCAGGCGATCGACGTCATCAACCGCCACAAGGACCGGTTCGCCGTCACGGGGATCAGTGCGGGGGGCGCCGACCCGGTCGCGCTCGCGCACCAGGCGGTGGCGCTGGGGGTGCGGGCAGTGGCCGTCGCGGACCCGGCCGCCGCCCCGGCCCTGATGGCGGCGCTGGCCGAGGCCGCGGGCGCGGCCGGATGGTCGGCCGCGGAGATCGAGGTTCTCGTCGGTCCCGAGGCGGCTACCGAGCTGGCCGCGCGGGGCGCCGACGTCGTGCTCAACGGGATCACCGGTTCCGTGGGGCTCGGCCCGACGCTCGCGGCCCTGCGGGGTGGCAGCACCCTCGCGCTGGCCAACAAGGAGTCGCTGGTCTGCGGGGGCTCGCTCGTCGCCGCCGCCACGCAGCGACCGGACCAGATCGTGCCGGTCGACTCGGAGCACTCGGCGATCGCCCAGTCGTTGCGCTCCGGGACCCACGCCGAGGTACGCCGCCTGATCCTCACCGCGTCCGGCGGCCCGTTCCGCGGGTGCACGCGGGGCGAGCTCGCGGACGTGCAACCGGCGGCCGCGCTCGCGCACCCGACCTGGACCATGGGTCCGGTCGTGACGATCAACTCCGCCACGTTGATGAACAAGGGGCTCGAGCTCATCGAGGCGCACCTGCTGTTCGGGGTCCCGGCCGACGACATCACCGTGGTCGTGCACCCGCAGTCGATCGTGCACTCGATGGTCGAGTTCGTGGACGGATCCACGATCGCGCAGGCCTCGCCGCCCGACATGCGGCTCCCGATCGCGCTCGGGCTGTCGTGGCCCGACCGGCTGGACGACGTCGCGTCGGCGTGCAGCTGGACGGGCGCGCACGCCTGGACGTTCGAGCCGCTCGACGAGGTGGCCTTCCCGGCCGTCGGGCTGGCCCGGGCCGCGATCGCGGCGTCGGCGACCCACCCCGCGGTCTACAACGCGGCCAACGAGGAGTGCGTCGCTGCCTTCCTGGCGGGGCGGATCGGCTTCCTCGACATCGTCGACACGGTCGCCCGCGTGCTCGGTGAGCACACCGGCATCGGCGCCGCGACACTCACGCTCGCCGACCTGCTCGCGACCGAGACCTGGGCGCGGGCGCGGGCGAACGAGCTCCTGGCGCAGCGGTGAGCTTGTAGCCGCTCCGTCGGTGCCCGATCAGGTGCCGGTCAGTGCCCCGTCACACGGCCCAGCAGGCGCGCGAGCCCGCTCGGTCGGCGCGTCACCCACTCCTCGGTGTCTGCCGCGCCGGCGAGCACGAGCCCTGCGTTGACCCCGAGCCACCGTGCGGGCTCGGGCTCCCACTGCGGCGACCGGTGGTCGACCCACGGCAGCTGGGTGAGGGGGGAGTCGTGGCCCGTGAGGAGGTCGGCGAGCGTGCGGCCCGCGAGGTTGGTCGTGGACAGCCCGTCCCCGACGTAGCCGCCCGCCCACGCCATCCCGGTGCTCGCGTCGAGCCCGACGCTGGCGTGCCAGTCGCGCGCGATGCCGAGCGGTCCGCCCCACGCGTGCGTGATCGCGGCGTCGGCGACCTCGGGGAACAGCTCCACCAGCGCGCGGCGCAGGTGGGCGTGCACCCGGTCCTCCTGGTCGAACGCGGGGTCGATGCGCGAACCCCGGTGGTACGGGGCGCCGCGCCCCCGAACGCGATCCGGTCGTCGGCGGTGCGCTGACCGTAGATCACGAGGTGGCGGTGGTCGGCGAAGGTCTCGTGGCGGGCCAGGCCGATCCGGTCCCAGACCTCGGCCGGCAGCGGTTCGGTCGCGATCATCAGCGAGTACACCGGGATGACGGCGCGCCGGCTCCCGGGCAGGTGCGCGGTCCACGCCTCGGTCGCCCGCACCACGTGCCGCGCGCGCACGGTGCCGTGGTCGGTGACCACCGCGCGCGGTGACAGGCGCAGCGCCGTCGTGCCCTCTGCGATCGTGACGCCGCGTGCCGCGACGACCCGGGCCAGCCCGCGGGCGAGACGGGCGGGCTGGACCCGCGCGCAGTCGGGGGAGAAGGTCGCGCCGAGGACGCGGGTGGCCCGCAGCCGGGCGCGGGCCTGCGCGGCGTCCAGCAGGGTGACGTCGTCGCCCCACCGCGCGGCGTCATCCACCTCGTCGCGGGCCCGCTCGAGCTGGGCGGCGGAGCGTGCCAGCCGGAGCGTGCCGCCATAGGCGAAGTCGCAGTCGATCTCCTCGAACGCGGCGACCCCGCCCACCTCGACGACCGAGTCCCGCATCGCCGCCCGCATCGCGCGCGCTGCCGGGACCCCGTGCTCGCGCGCGAGCGAGGCGGCCGACGTCGGGAAGAGCGCCGAGCACCACCCACCGTTGCGCCCGCTCGCCCCGAACCCCGCGAACTCCTTCTCGACGATGACGACCCGGAGCTCGGGGTCGGCCTCCGTGAGGTAGTAGGCGGTCCACAGGCCGGTCAGCCCCGCGCCGACGACGACGACGTCGGCCTCGGTGTCCCCGTCGAGCGGGGGCCGGGGCGCGAGGTCGTCGCCGTCGGCGACCACCTGGTCGAGCCAGAGCGAGGGGCGGTGCAGACCGGTCATGCCGTGATCATCACAGGCGGGTCCACGCCTCGGAGAGAACGCCGCGCAGGATCTGCTCGATCTCGTCGAACTCGGCCGGTCCGCAGGTCAGCGGTGGGGCGAGCTGGATGACGGGGTCGCCACGGTCGTCGGCGCGGCAGTACAGGCCGGCGTCGAACAGTGCCTTCGACAGGAACCCGCGCAGGAGCCGCTCGCTCTCGTCGTCGTTGAAGGTCTCGCGCGTGACCTTGTCCTTGACGAGCTCGATCCCGTAGAAGTAGCCGTCGCCGCGCACGTCGCCCACGATCGGCAGGTCGAGCAGCTTGTCGAGCGTGCGGCGGAAGATCGGGGCGTTCGTGTGCACCCGGTCCGTGATCCCCTCGCGCTCGAAGATGTCGAGGTTGGCCAGCGCGACGGCCGCGGACACCGGGTGACCGCCGAACGTGTACCCGTGGTAGAACGTCGTCGACCCGTTCTTGAACGGCTCGAAGAGCTTGTCGGACGCGATCATCGCGCCGATCGGGGAGTACCCGCTCGTCATGCCCTTGGCGCACGTGATCATGTCCGGGACGTAGCCCAGGTCGTTGCACGCGAAGACGTCGCCGATCCGGCCGAACGCGCAGATCACCTCGTCGGAGACGAGCAGCACGTCGTACTGGTCGCAGATCTCACGGACCCGCTCGAAGTACCCGGGGGGCGCCGTGAAGCAGCCGCCGGAGTTCTGGACCGGCTCGAGGAAGACGGCCGCGACGGTCTCGGGGCCCTCGAAGATGATGGCCTCCTCGATCCGGTTCGCAGCCCACAGGCCGAAGGCCTTCGGGTCGTCGCGCAGCTCCGCGGGGCCACGGTAGATGTTCGTGTTGGCGGCCTTGTGCGCACCGGGCACGAGCGGCTCGAACGGTGCCTTCATGCCGGGGATGCCGGTGATGGACAGCGCGCCCTGGGTGGTGCCGTGATACGCGATCGACCGCGAGATGACCTTGTACTTGTTCGGCTGGCCCTTGAGCTTGAAGTACTGCTTGGCGAGCTTCCAGGCGGTCTCGACCGCCTCGCCGCCGCCGGTGGTGAAGAACACCCGGTTGAGGTCGCCGGGCGCGTGCTGCGCCAGGCGCTCGGCGAGGTCGATCGCGTTCGGGTGCGCGTAGGACCACAGCGGGAAGAACGCGAGCTCGCTGGCCTGCTTGCGCGCGACCTCGGCGAGCTCGGTCCGGCCGTGCCCGAGCTGGACGACGAAGAGCCCGGAGAGGCCGTCGATGAGCTGGTGGCCGGTGTCGTCCCAGATGTGGTGACCCTCCCCGCGCACGATCGTGGGAACCCCGTGTTCCCAGCTGCTCTGCCGGGTGAAGTGGCCCCAGAGGTGACGCCGGGCGGCGTCGTCTCGCGGCGTGCCCAGCGGTGTGACGGCGTGTGATTGCGTGCTCATCGGGTTCCCCAGTTGTAGAGCTGTTTGCGGAGCTTGAGGTAGACGAATGTCTCGGTACCGTGCACGCCCGGCAGGGCGCGGATCTTGGTGTTGAGCACCTCGAGCAGGTGCTCGTCGTCCTCGCACACGACCTCGACCAGGAGGTCGAAGCCGCCGGCGGTGATGACGACGTAGTCGACCTCGGGCAGCTCGGCGAGCGTGTCCGCGAGGGCGTCGAGGTCGCCCTCGCACTTGATCCCGATCATGGCCTGGCGGGTGAACCCGACCTGCATCGGGTCTGTCACGGCCACGATCTGGACCACCCCGGACTCGACCAGGCGCTGGACGCGTTGGCGCACGGCGGCCTCTGACAGGCCCACCGCCTTGCCGATGGTGGCGTACGCGCGCCGGCCGTCCTCCTGGAGCTGCTCGATGATCGCCTTCGAGATCGCATCGAGAGGGACGGTCGCCGAGCTTCGCGAACGGGGTGTCATGGCACGATGTTCGCCTGTCCAGGCGACGAATGCAAGTGATTTCGCGGTGCGAAGGCAATTTGACTATCGATTTCGTCGTTCCGGGGGCGCGCCGACGACGAGGTCAGCCGGACGGAGGATCCAGACGCTCCGGGGAGGGCAAAGACCCCTCGATGCACCGCCTCGTGGACTAGACACGTACCAGGCGCGTCACGACCCACCTGGCGGGCTGATCTCGCCGGGGCGCGCTGGAGCGAGTTGTTTCCATCGCGCGACGGGAGCGTCGGATCTCGTCGTGAATGTTCCGAACATGAAACATTTTCGTTGCGAACCATGAGCTCAACCACGGAATCGCTTGTATTCGAGGTGATCCGGTGTCAACATCCCCTCTACGGTGCGGTGTGTTCGACCGCCCGAGCTGCCCGACTCGAGACCGGAGCCAGACGATGAACCACGCGCAGGACCTTCCCGCCGACCCGCTCATCCGTGCCCTGGTCCAGCAAGCCAGGCAGTCCCAGCGGGGCGCGGTGTCGCGGCGGAGCGTCCTGGCCGGCGCTGCGGGCGTCGCCGGCGTCGGTGCGCTGCTGGCCGCGTGCGGCACGGGCGGTACTGCGGGCTCGGCCAAGGCATCGGGTGCGCCGGGCAAGGATGTGTCGGCCACCGACAAGAACGTCTTCTGGGCGAACTGGACGCTGTACCTCGACTACGACGACGCCACCCAGAGCTACCCGTCGCTCGACTCCTTCCAGGAGAAGACCGGCATCACGGCGCACTACGTCGAGGACATCGACGACAACGACACGTACTTCGGCAAGATCCAGGGCCAGCTCGCCAACGGCCAGGACATCGGCCAGGACATCGTCACGTTCACCGACTGGATGGCGGGGCGGATGATCCGCCTGGGCTACACCCAGGAGCTGGCTGCGGCCAACATCCCGAACGCGGCCAACCTGCGCGCGAGCCTGCAGAACGTGGACTTCGACCCGGGCCGCAAGCACTCGCTGACCTGGCAGACCGGGTTCGGCGGCGTGGCGTGGTCGAAGGAGAAGATCCCCGCCGGGATGAAGAGCGTCTCGGACCTGTGGAACCCGGAGTACAAGGGCCGGATCGAGGTCCTCTCGGAGATGCGCGACACCGTCGGGCTGATCATGCTCGAGCAGGGCGTCGACATCGCGGGCGCGTGGGGCGACGACGAGTTCTACGCGGCGCTCGCGGTGCTCACCGAGCACATCGCGTCCGGCCAGATCCGCCAGGTCAAGGGCAACTCGTACAAGGAGGACCTGATCTCGGGCGACGCGGTCGCCGTCATCGGCTGGTCGGGCGACATCACGCAGATCAACTTCGAGAACGACGATCGCTGGTCCTTCGCGCTGCCCGACGCCGGCGGCACGCTGTGGTCGGACAACCTCATGATCCCGATCGGCGCCACGCACAAGGCGAACGCCGAGGCGCTCATGAACTACTACTACGACCCGGCCGTCGCGGCGCAGGTCGCGGCGTACGTCAACTACATCTGCCCGGTCGAGGGGGCGCAGGCCGCGATGGCCGACATCGACCCGACCCTCGTGGACAACCCGCTGATCTTCCCCGACGACGCGACCCTGGCGAAGTCGTTCGTCTTCCGCTCCCTCACCCCGGCCGAAGAGACCAAGTACAACGGCGACTTCCTGACCGCCGTGGGGGCCTGATGGCGCTCGACGTCACCGGGGCGGTCCCCGGCACGGCGCCCACGGCGGTGCGCCCCGCCACCGAGTCGGGCGCCGACCTCGAGCTGGTGCGCGTCTCAAAAGCGTTCGGCTCGTTCCTCGCCGTCGACGACCTGACCCTGACGATCCCGTCGGGGTCGTTCTTCGCCCTGCTCGGCCCGTCGGGCTGCGGCAAGACCACGACCCTGCGCATGGTGGCCGGGCTCGAGCAGCCCACCGCCGGTTCGATCTCGATCGGCGGGCTGGACGTCACCGACCGCAAGGCGTACCAGCGCCCGGTCAACACGGTGTTCCAGAGCTATGCGCTGTTCCCGCACCTCACCGTGCTCGAGAACGTCGCGTTCGGGCTGCGGCGCAAGCATGTGCCCGACGCCGCCGCGCGCGCCGGGGAGGGCCTCGACCTGGTCGAGCTGCGGCACCTCGCCGATCGCAAGCCCGCCCAGCTCTCGGGCGGCCAGCAGCAGCGGGTCGCGCTTGCGCGGGCGCTGGTCAACAACCCCGCGGTGCTGCTGCTGGACGAGCCGCTCGGCGCGCTCGACCTCAAGCTGCGCCGCCAGATGCAGGTCGAGCTCAAGCGGATCCAGATCGAGGTCGGCCTGACGTTCGTGCACGTGACCCACGACCAGGAGGAGGCCATGACCATGGCCGACACCGTCGCGGTCATGAACGCCGGCCGGATCGAGCAGATGGGCTCGCCGGCCGACCTCTACGAGCTGCCGCGCACGGCGTTCGTGGCGAACTTCCTGGGGCAGTCGAACCTGCTGCCCGGCACGGTCCGCGAGGTCCGGGACGGGTGGGTCGGGGTCGACGTCGGCGGCACGCGCGTCGTCGTGCCGCAGGCCCGGGCGGTGTCCAGCGAGGGGAACGTGCTCGTGGGCGTGCGACCGGAGAAGGTCCTGCTGCTACCCGCGGACGAGGAGCTGCCCGACGACGCGAACGTCATCGGGCCCGGGGTGGTCTCGGACGTCTCGTTCACCGGGGTCAGCACGCAGTACCAGGTCGAGGTGCCGGGGCTCGGCACGTTCGGGGTGTTCGCCCAGAACCTCGCCGGCGGCGCAGGGATCGCGGTCGGTGACCGGGTGCGCCTCGCCTGGGCGCCGGGCTTCACCTTCGGTCTGGACGGCGCCGACGACGTGACCGACGGCGTGGACCTCACGTGAGCCTCCCGGGGCCGGAGGCCCGCGCATGAGCACCGACGGGCCGGAGGCCCGCGCATGAGCACCGACGGGCCGGAGGCCCGCGCATGAGCATCGCGGCGGCGCTCGGAACCGAGAACGCGGCCGCCGTCGGGCCGACGGGCGGGCCGGCGATCGCGGCGGTTCCCACGCGCAGGGCGCGCAGCGGTGCGTACCTGCTGCTGCTGCCCGGACTGCTCTACCTGGTCGTCTTCTTCATCCTGCCGGTCGTGGCTCTGCTGGCGACGTCGCTGTACGTGCCGGTCCCCGGCGGCGACGTCGGGGAGTTCCAGCCGGCCCTCCACTGGCAGAACTACCCCGACGCGATCTCGGCGTTCTGGCCGCAGATCGTGCGGTCGTTCGCCTTCGCCCTCATCGCGACCTTCGCGGCGCTGCTGATCGGGTACCCGATGGCCTACGTGATCGCGATCAAGGCGCGCGGCAAGACGCTGCTGCAGGGGCTCCTGCTCGTGCTGCTCATCGCGCCGTTCTTCACCAGCTTCATCCTGCGCACCGTCGCGTGGAAGCAGATCCTGGCCGACGACGCGTTCGTGGTGACCGCGATGAAGTGGCTGCACCTGCTCCCGCCGGACGGCCGCCTGACGGCGACAGCGTTCGCTGTGGTCGCGGGTCTGACCTACAACTTCCTGCCGTTCATGGCACTGCCGATCTACGCCAGCCTGGAGCGGATGGACATCCGGCTGATCGAGGCCGGGGGTGACCTGTACGCGAGCGGGATGAACACGTTCTGGCGGGTCACGCTCCCGCTGTCGATGCCCGGGGTGGTGTCCGGCACCCTGCTGACCTTCATCCCGGCCTCGGGCGACTACGTGAACTCGAGCCTGCTGGGCAACCCGACGAGCACCGCGATGATCGGCCAGGTCATCGACTCGCGGTTCTTCCGGGTCTCCGACTACCCGACGGCGTCGGCGCTGTCCGTGGTGCTCATGGTTGCGATCCTCATCCTCGTCGGGCTCTACGTCCGCCGTGCCGGGACCGAGGACCTCGTATGAGCAACCAGGCGACGGCGACCCCGACCCGGATGCGAGGTGACGCCCCGCGCCGCCGTCGGGCATGGTCCCTGGGTGAGTCGATCGTGCCCGTGTTCGCGACGCTCGGGTTCATCTACCTGATGGTGCCGATCGCGTACACCGTGGCCTTCTCGTTCAACGACGCCGGCCGGTCGAACCTCGTGTGGCGCGGGTTCTCTTTGGCCGCCTGGCAGAACCCGTGCGGTGCACCCCAGGTGTGCCAGTCGCTGGTCAACTCGTTGACCGTCGGGGTGATCGCGACCGCGGTGGCCACGGTGCTCGGCACCCTGATAGCGATCGCGCTGGTGAGGTATCGGTTCCGCGGTCGCACAGCGGCAAACCTGCTGATCTTCCTGCCGATGTCCACCCCCGAGGTCGTGCTGGGGGCGGCGCTGCTCGCGCAGTTCCTGGCGGTGCGGGTCCAGCCGGGGTTCGGCACCGTCGTGGTGGCGCACATCATGTTCTGCATCTCGTTCGTCGTGGTGACGGTCAAGGCGCGCGTCGCGAGCCTCGACCCGAAGCTCGAGGAGGCGGCAGCCGATCTGTACGCCTCGTCGTGGCTCGCCTTCTGGAAGGTCACCTTCCCGCTGCTGGTGCCGGGGATCGCGGCCGCCGCGCTGCTCGCGTTCTCGCTCAGCTTCGACGACTTCATCATCACCAACTTCAACTCGGGCAGCTTCACGACGTTCCCGAAGTTCGTGTACGTCTCGGCGACCCGCGGCATCCCGCCGCAGGCGAACGTCATCGGTTCGATGATGTTCTTCCTCGCGTTCGCGCTGGTCCTCGCGGTCCAGATCATCGGTGCCGTCAAACGGCGCCGCGCGGCAGCGGTGTCCTGAGCGTTCAGCACGTCAGTCCAGTCAACAACTCACAGCAGGCCAGCGAAGGAGCTCGACGTGCGGATCCTGGTAATAGGTAGCGGTGGCGTGGGTGACGCGGTCGCGCGGATCGCGGCGCGGCGCTCGTTCTTCGAGCGCATGGTCGTGGCGGACTACGACCTCGTGCGCGCCGAGCGGACGGTGCAGGCGGCGAACGACCGCGACCTCACGTCCCCCGCCCAGCCGCGGTTCGTCGCGGCACGGGTGGACGCCTCCGACCCGGCCGCGGTGACCGCCCTGGCCCTCGAGCACAGCGCGACGCACGTGCTGAACGCCGTCGACCCCCGGTTCGTGATGTCGGTGTTCACCGGCGCGCTCGGGGCCGAGGCCGACTACCTCGACATGGCGGCGTCCCTGTCGCACCCGCACGCCGAGCGCCCCTACGAGCTGACCGGGGTGAAGCTGGCCGACGAGCAGTTCGCCGCGGAGGTGCTCTGGCGCGATGCGGGCCGGCTGGCCGTGGTGGGGATGGGGGTGGAGCCGGGGCTGTCCGACGTGTTCGCGCGCTACGCCGTCGACCACCTCTTCAGCGAGGTCGACGAGCTGGGCACGCGCGACGGCTCCAACCTCGTGGTGGTGGGGGACGACGGCGAGCCGATCTTCGCGCCGTCGTTCTCGATCTGGACGACGATCGAGGAGTGCCTGAACCCGCCCGTGATCTGGGAGGCCGACCGCGGGTGGTACACCGTGGAGCCGTTCTTCGAGCCGGAGTTCTTCGACTTCCCGGGTGGGATCGGCCCGGTCGAGTGCGTGCACGTCGAGCACGAGGAGGTGCTGCTCATGCCACGGTTCCTCGAGGCGAAGAAGGTCACCTTCAAGTACGGGCTCGGTGAGGAGTTCATCTCGGTGCTGCGCACGCTGCACACGCTCGGGCTGGACCGGACGACTCCGGTGCGGGTCAAGTCGGCGCACCCCGCGAGCCCGGGTGCGGTCTCGGTCAGCCCGCGCGACGTCGTCGCCGCCGTGCTCCCCGACCCCGCGACGCTCGGCCACCGGATGCGCGGCAAGACCTGCGCCGGCCTGCTCGTGACCGGGATAGGCAAGGACGGCGAGCCGCGCGAGGTCTATCTGCACCACATCACGGACAACGAGTGGTCGATGGCCGAGTACGGCGCGCAGTGCGTGGTCTGGCAGACCGCGGTGAACCCCGTCGTGGCGCTCGAGCTCATGGCGACCGGGGTGTGGTCCGGGGTGGGGGTGCTCGGCCCGGAGGCGTTCGACGCCGCGCCGTTCCTCGACCTGCTCGCGGCCGCCGAGCCGGCAGGGTTCGGCTCCCCGTGGGCCATGGAGGAGCGGGTTCCTGGTAGCTCGTCGTAGCGGTAGTTCGTCGTAGCGGGAGTTCTTGCTGGGTCGGGCCGTTCGACAGGACAATGTGGGTGGGTTTGGGTAGAATCAAACACATGTTCGACGACGAGCGGGTGGGCGACGGCGGTGACGCGGGTGACCGCGTGCTGGGCGTGCGAGACGTGCCGCCGCGCCGGGGTGCCGGTGCGGTGCGTGCTCGGGTCGGCGAAACCGTGGCTGTGCCTGCTTTGGGGCGCGCGGTGGGGGTGTCGATCGAGCCCTCGGAGGAGATGGCAGCGCTCTGGGATGCGACGGACGTGCCGGTAGCGGCGCCGGTGCCCCCGGCCGAGCAGGTGGCGTTCTGGGAGTTCATCGACGCGCAGCTGGGCGAGCCGGAGCCGCCGGTGGAGTTCGGGGAGCCGGTCGTGGATGGGCTGGACGACTTCGCGCTGGTGGAGCTGATCGGGGATTTGGAACGTGAGGCGTCGTGTGCGCGGGCGCGGCAGTTGATCGTGGTGGAGGCGTTGTCGCGGCGGGAGTCGATGAACCCGTTCTGGCCCGTGAAGGTCTCCCAGCCGAACATCACGGCCGAGGAGGTCGCCGCCGCCCTGGGCACCTCCCGCGCCGCTGGCCGGACCCTGGTGGACACCGCCCGGCTGCTGGCCGGCCCCCTGCTACCCACCGCCGCCGCCCTGCGGTGCGGGGACATCGACTGGGGCAAAGCCAAGATCTTCGCCGCCGTGCTGGGCGACGTCGCGGTGCAGGTCGCCGTGGACGTGCAGGCCCGGGTGCTGCCCGACGCGGGTCGGCGCACCCACGCCCAGCTGCGCCGGGACCTGGCCAAAGCGTTGATCGTGGTCGACCCCACCGACGCCGAACAACGCACCGTGCGCGCGGTCGACAAACGCCGCGTGTGCCACCCCAAGCGCCTGGCAGACGGCATGGCCGGCATCTGGGCCGTGCTGCCCGCCGCCGTGGCCACCCAGATCGACAACGCCCTGAGTACCGCGGCCCGCACCGCGCGCACCGCCGGCGACCCCCGCACCCCCGACCAGCTGCGCGCCGACACCCTTGCCGCCGCCCTGACCGGCACCTGCGGTCACGGGTCCCTCGGGGTCGGGGCGTTCGCGGCCGGGCCGTTCGGACCCGGGGCGTCGATCGGCGGGTTGACCGGAGTCGGGAGCTGCTGTGTCGGGGCGTTCGGGTCCGGGGCGTCCAACGGTGGTTCGTGCGCCGCGGGGCCGTCGGCGGCCGGGACTTCCACCTCCGGTGCGTGTGGTCGGGGGTGTGCCGGGGTGCGCGTGGACGTGACCGTGTCCCTGGCCACCCTGCTCGGGGCGGACGAGAACCCCGGGGAGCTGGCCGGGTACGGACCGATCACGGCGCAGACCGCCCGCCGGTTGGCTGCCGTGGGCACGTGGCGGCGCCTGGTGACCGACCCCACCTCGGGCACCGTCCTGGACGTGGGCACAACCCGGTACCGGCCCCCCGACGACCTCGCCGCGATCATCCGCGCCCGCGACACCCGGTGTCTGTTGCCGATCTGCGAGATCCCCTCCCATCGCTGCGAGCTGGACCACCGCGACCCGTTCCACCCCGACGGCACCGGCGGATCCACCTCCGCCGCCAACCTCAACCCGCTGTGCAAACGCGACCACCTGATCAAGACCCACGCCCGCTGGCGCCTGACCCGATCCACGGACGGCACCGCGACCTGGACCACCCCCACCGGCCACGTCTACCACCACCGACCCGAACCACCCCCCGGACACGAACCCCCACTCGCCTGGGACCCCGCACCACCACCGTTCTGACCCGACCCGCGGGGGAGGGAGTGTCCGATAGACGGTGTAACTGCCGTCTGGCGGTTTAGTTCATCGACGGGTTGATGCGTTCGTCGAAGGATCGCGACGGCGTTCAACGCTGCGTTCTCAATCGCGGGCGTCTCATCGCATGTTCAGGTGGGGTCGGCGACGAGGTGGGGTTGGGCGGTGTGGACGGTCAGTGGGTCGCTGGTGGTGGTGGTTTGGGCGGTGCCGGTGATGGGTTGCCAGGTGGTGTAGCCGTCGATGAGGAACTCGCCGGTCCATCGGGTGGTGAGCGTGAGGTGGTGGGTGCCGGCGGTGCGGTAGGTGTGGGTCAGGCTTTGGTGGGGGTAGGGGTGGCCGGGGTCGGTGGTGGTCACTGGGGTGGTGTGGTCGTCGAAGTCCCAGGTGAACTCGCTGGGGGTGGCGCGCACGGTGACCGCGACGCCCAGGACGGTGGTGCGCAGGGTCTGGGGTGGGTTGGGGGTGAAGACGATGGTGGGGATGTTCGCCAGGGTCCACCCGGTGGGGGGTTCGATGGTGATGGTGGACGGGGTCAGGGGCAGGCGTTGGAAGTCGGTGGTGGTCAGGGTCGGGAAGCCGGGGTCGGTGGGGCAGGTGCTGGTCCCGGCGAGCAGGATCCAGGGGGTCCACCCGGTGGGTGTGGTCGCATCGGCGGTGCGGGTCCATAGCGGGGGCAGCGCGACTTGTCCTGCGGGGCAGGTCGGCGACGGCACTGGTGCGGCGCCGTTGGGGCAGTCCGGGGTGTCCAAGGTCCCCAACGCCGGATTGGGACACTGCGCCGTGCGCAGATACGCCACCACCGGTCCCGCGGCTGCGCCCGAGAGTCCGGTGCTGGTCTGAGTGGCGGAACTTCTTCCATCAAGGGTGACTGAGTCATCCTCGGTGCCCCCGCCAATTCGGGTGTCAGCGAGCGAACTGGATGCGGAGGCCACGATGATTGCGATCGCAAGGGTCCCGACGAGCGCCCGCTTCACTTGTCTGGCTCATCGGTCGTCTTCACCGCGTGGATTGACCACCCCAAGGAGGACCAGGCGATGTCGAGCTGAGCAAGTGTTCTGCCGCCCGTCATCTCGTTGCGAACACTTCCGTTCGCGGCGACTTCACGAGAGGGGCTCTCCACCAACTCGAGGTCGATGGGGTAGATGCCCGTCGACGCGTTCAACGGGAATGATTTCGCGGCAGCGACTTCGATCTCGCCGCCATCTATGCGCGTGCCGGCTCCGTGCAAGAGCTTGACCGCCTCGGAGACCCCTGAGCAATATCCGCAGGCGGGATCGCTCATGGCGTTCCACGCGAGCAGGTCACCGCTGGCGTAGGCGTATGGGTACAGGGAGATGAAGTACGTGGCGGCGGCGATGGCGCCTTCGGTGTCGTCGCGGTCCATCGCGGCGGGGCGCTGTGGGGGTGCGATGGGGGTCGGGGTGGGGGACGGCGTCGTCGTCGGCCCGGCGGGGTGAACGATGCCGGGGGTGCCGGGTGCTGATGGCGCCGGTGCCGCCGTGGCTGTGCACCCGGCGAGGGTCAATGCCGCCGCGAACGCCAGGGTCGTGGCCCGGATGGCACCGACCCGGAGGATCCCGTCGCCGTCGTGCATCACCCGCCTGGACTGCCCCCCGCGCTGCGCCATGGCGCGACCGTAGCCGAGATGCTCCGGTTCCTGACCGTTTTGGTGTGGTCTGTGGATGCCGCCTTGCGCGGTGGCCTCAGGGGGCGAGGGTGGCGGCGGCCTCTGCGAACGCGTCGGTGTGGGCGTCGACGTCGGTGGTCGTCGTCGCGGGGCTCATCAGGGCCATGTTGTGGAACGGCGTGAGCAGCACGCGCCGGTTCAGCGCCTGCAGGTGGAGATACTGCTGCAGGGGGAAGTCGTCGTCGGCTGCCGCCTGGGCGCCGTCGCGCGGTGGCGCGAGCGAGAAGGCGTACTCGGCCCGCGCGCCGAGCTGCGTGACGTGCCAGGGCAGGCCGACGTCGTCCAGCACGCCCTGGACCCCGGCCGTCCACCGGGCGGCGAGCGCGGTCATGGACGCGAAGACGTCGTCGGTCAGGACCTGCGTCAGCGTCGCCCGCACGGCGGCCATCGACAGCGCGTTGCCAGCGAGGGTGCCGCCGACCCCGCCGACGTCGATGTCCTCGAGGGCGACGCTCGCGTGCACGAGGGCCGCGAGAGAGGCGGTCATGCCGAACGCCGCCGCGGGGATCCGGCCGCCGATCGTCTTGTCGACGACGACGGCGTCGGGCTCGAGCTCCCAGGCCCGTACCGCACCGCCAGGTCCGACGCACAGCGTGTGGGTCTCGTCGATGATCAGCACGGTTCCATGAGCGCGGGTCAGCGCGCGCAGGGCGTCGTGGAATCCGGGGTCGGGCAGGACGATGCCGATGTTGGTCATCGCGGGCTCGGCCAGCACCGCGGCAACATCGCCGACCGCGAGGGCCGCGGCGAGCGCGGCGACGTCGTTGAACGGCACCACCACCGTGGTCTCGGCCAGCGGCACGGGGGCGCCGATGTTGCCGCGTCGCGCGACCACCCGGCCGGCGGCATCGAGGGTGGCGAAGCTTTCGTCGACGCTGCCGTGGTAGCAGTAGTCGAAGACCAGCACCTTCGGTCGACCGGTGACCTGGCGGGCGTAGCGCAGGAGATGGCGGTTGGCATCCGTCGCCGAGAGCGTGAACTGCCACTGCGTCACGGGCTCCGGCCCCCGGCCGAACCGGCGGGTGAGCTCGGCCGCGACGGGTGCGGCATCCGGGGTGGGGAGCATCGCGGTCATCCCGCGCGCCGCCTGGCGCTGGACCGCAGCGACGGTCGCGGCGGGGGAGTGCCCGGACATCGCGCCGGTGTCACCCAGGCACAGGTCCGCGTGCTCGAGGCCGTCCGCGCAGGTGAAGCGCGCACCGACCGCGTCGACGACGTGCACCGGAAAGGCACCGGGCCACTTGGCCATCCAGGACATCGGGACCCCGAGCGGCATGTGGGCGCGACCGGCCGCCGCGAGCTCCCCGCAGCGCGGGTGGTCCCCGACGAACCGGCGATGCTCGTCGGCGAGCCCCGAGGTCAGGGCATCGCGGTCGACGGCGCGCACGGCGTTCGCCGGCACGGGCTCAGCGCTCGCCGACCGGCGCCGGGCCGGCCCCGACGACGACGTCGTCCAGGACGTCCAGCGCGTCGTCGAGCAGGGCAAGGTCGATGACGAGCGGCGGCAGGAACCGCAGCACGTTGCCGAAGGTGCCGCAGGTCAGCACGAGCACGCCGCGCTGGGCGCACTCGCGGGCGATCCGGGCGGCCTCGGCGGCATCAGGCTCGAGCGTGCCGGGGCGAACGAGCTCGACGGCCAGCATCGCGCCACGTCCGCGGACCTCGGCGATCTGCGGGGCGCGTGCGGCGAGAGCGCGCAGGCGCGGCACCATGTGGGCCTCGATCGCGCGGGCTGCCCCCGCGAGGTCCGCCTGCTCGTACAGGTCGATCGCGGCGAGCGCGGCGGCGCACGCCACCGGGCTGCCGCCGAACGTCCCGCCGAGCCCGCCGCCGTGGACGGCGTCCATGAGGTCCGCCCGCCCCGTGACGGCCGCGAGCGGGAGCCCGCCGGCGATCCCCTTGGCCATGGTGATGAGGTCGGGCACGACCCCCTCGTGCTCGCACGCGAACATCGCGCCGGTCCGGGCGAACCCGGTCTGGACCTCGTCGGCGACGAACACGACGCCGTTCGCGCGGGCCCACGTCGCGAGCGCCGGCAGGAAGCCCGGCGCGGGGACGATGAAGCCGCCCTCGCCGAGGATCGGTTCGATGACGATCGCGGCCACCTGGTCGGCGCCGATCTGCTTCTCGATCATCGCGATGGCCCGGGCGGCGGCGTCGGCGCCGCTGATCGCGACCGGCTCGCGCAGCGGGTACGACGCCGGGACCCGGTAGACCTCGCCCGCGAACGGACCGAACCCGGTCTTGTACGGCATCGCCTTGGCGGTCATCGCCATCGTGAGGTTGGTGCGCCCGTGGTAGGCGTGGTCGAAGACGACGACGGCGTCGCGTCCCGTCGCGCGCCGCGCGATCTTCACCGCGTTCTCGACCGCCTCGGCGCCCGAGTTGACGAGGACCGAACGCTTCTCGTGGTCGCCGGGAGTCAGACGCGCCAGGGCCTCGCAGACGGCGACGTACCCCTCGTACGGCGCGATCATGAAGCAGGTGTGCGTGAAGTCGGCGGCCTGGTCGGCCACAGCCGCGACCACGGCCGGTGCGGAGTTGCCCACCGACGTCACCGCGATGCCCGAGCCGAGGTCGATGAAGGTGTTCCCGTCGACGTCCTCGAGGACGCCGCCGCCGGCGCGCGCGACGAAGACCGGCAGCGAGCTCGTCACCCCGGCGGCCACCACGGCGGACCTGCGCTTCGCGAGCGCGACGGAACGGGGACCGGGCACGGCCGTCACGAGCAGGCGGCGCTGCGGCAGGTCCGGACGGACGAGGGGATGTGTCGCGGATTCGGCGGTCATGCCCCGAACATACCGGTGGATTTCGCGGATTGGGAGCCCTTGGGCGACGGAAACCGTGGCCCCCTCTCCAGGGATGTAGAAGTGCTGTCAGGCGAGATACTTGCCGTGAGGACGTGCAGCGAACTGTCAGACTCCCGGGGGATGATGGTCGCCCTCGTACTGCGTGGCACCCGGCGCCCGCACGGATCGGAGACGTACATGGCCTACTTCGTGGGTGTGCTCGTGATGGTCGCGGGCCTGCTGCTGTCGATCGCGCTGCACGAGGTCGGCCACATGGTGCCCGCGAAGAAGTTCGGCGTGCGCGTCAGCCAGTACATGGTCGGGTTCGGCCCGACGTTGTGGTCCCGCACCAAGGGCGAGACCGAGTACGGCGTGAAGGCGATCCCGCTGGGCGGCTACGTGCGGCTCGTGGGGATGTACCCGACCCCGGACGCCGTCGGGAACCCGCCCGTGCGCAACTGGTTCGGCCGGGTCGCCCAGGATGCCCGCGAGGCGAGCAGCGAGGAGATCCGCCCGGGGGAGGACCACCGCGCGTTCTACCGGCTGTCGACCCCCAAGAAGCTCGTGGTCATGCTCGGCGGGCCCGTCATGAACCTTGTCATCGCCACGGTGCTGCTGGGCGTCATCCTCGTGGGGTTCGGGGTCCCGACCGCCACGTCGACGGTCGCCGCCGTCACCCCTTGCGTACCCGCCGCGGGGTCGCAGGACTGCACCAGCACCGACCCGAAGTCGCCGGCCGCGGCGGCCGGGCTCGAGTCCGGGGACGTCATCACGTCGTTCGACGGTGTGGCGGTCGACTCCTGGACGCAGCTCTCGGGCCTGATCCGCTCGTCCGGCGGCGACACGGTCCAGGTCGTGGTCGAGCGGGGCGGCGCCGAACAAACCCTCACCGTGAACCCGGTCCAGGTGGAGCGCCCGATCCTCGACGCGAACGGCGCCGCCGTCGTGGCGGCCGACGGCACCGCCCGCACGGAGCCTGTCGGCTACCTCGGCATCGGCCCGGAGTTCGCCCTGCAGCGCCAGCCGGTGTCCGCTATCCCGGCGGCCGTCGGTCAGGGCGTCGTCGGGACCGCTGCCGTGGTCCTGGCTCTGCCCGCGCGCGTGGTCGACGTCGCGCAGTCGGCGTTCGGGACGCAGGCGCGTTCGCAGAACTCGATCATCGGACCGGTCGGGATCGGCCGGATCGCGGGTGAGGTGGCGGCCGACGGCGGCGGCGACTTCGGCCTCACGGGTCAGGTCCTCACGATGCTCAGCCTGCTCGCCTCGCTCAACATCGCGCTCTTCGTGTTCAACCTCATCCCGCTGCTCCCGCTCGACGGCGGCCACGTCGCCGGCGCGCTCTGGGAGGGCGCACGTCGCCAGGTGGCGAAGGTGCGCGGCCTGCCGCGGCCCCGCCCGGTCGACATCGCCCGGATGATGCCGCTGGCCTACGGGGTGTTCATCCTGCTCACCGGTGTGGGTGTGCTGCTCATCTACGCCGACATCGTGCGTCCGGTCACACTGTGAGGCCCGCGCAGACGCGAGGAGGGATACTGACCCGGTGAGCATCCCGATCAGTCTGGGTATGCCGGCGGCACCTGCCCCGGTCTTGGCCCCCCGCCGACCTACCCGCAAGATCAAGGTGGGAAAGATCAATGTCGGCGGCGACGCCCCGGTCAGCGTGCAGTCCATGTGCACCACGCAGACCACCGACATCAACGCGACCCTGCAGCAGATCGCGGCGCTGACCGCGGCCGGCTGTGACATCGTCCGGGTCGCCGTACCGACGCAGGACGACGCCGACGCGCTCGCCACGATCGCGCGCAAGTCGCAGCTCCCGGTGATCGCCGACATCCACTTCCAGCCGAAGTATGTCTTCACCGCGATCGATGCGGGCTGCGCGGCGGTCCGGGTCAACCCGGGCAACATCCGCAAGTTCGACGATCAGGTCAAGCAGATCGCCAAGGCCGCGTCCGACGCCGGCGTGTCGATCCGGATCGGCGTCAACGCCGGCTCGCTGGACCCCCGGCTCATGGCCAAGTACGGCAAGGCCACGCCCGAGGCGCTCGTCGAGTCCGCGGTCTGGGAGGCGTCCCTGTTCGAGGAGCACGGCTTCCACGACTTCAAGATCTCGGTCAAGCACAACGACCCCGTGGTCATGGTCCGGGCGTACGAGCTGCTCTCCGAGCAGGGCGACTGGCCGCTGCACCTCGGCGTGACCGAGGCGGGCCCGGCGTTCCAGGGCACGATCAAGTCCGCGACCGCGTTCGGCGCGCTGCTGAGCAAGGGCATCGGCGACACCATCCGGGTCTCGCTCTCGGCCCCGCCGGTCGAGGAGGTCAAGGTCGGGATCCAGATCCTGCAGTCCCTCAACCTGCGGCCCCGCAAGCTCGAGATCGTCTCGTGCCCGTCGTGCGGTCGCGCCCAGGTCGACGTCTACTCGCTCGCGGAGCGCGTCACTGCCGGCCTCGAGGGGCTTGAGGTGCCGCTGCGCGTGGCCGTCATGGGCTGCGTCGTGAACGGCCCCGGCGAGGCGCGCGAGGCTGACCTCGGCGTGGCCTCCGGCAACGGCAAGGGTCAGATCTTCGTCCGCGGCGTGGTCGTCAAGACCGTGCCCGAGTCGAAGATCGTCGAGACCCTCATCGAGGAGGCCATGCGCCTCGCCGAGTCGATGGAGCCGGTCAAGGACGCGGCACCGGTCGTCACGGTCTCCTGACCGCGATGCCTGTGACACCCCGAGGTGAGGATCGACTCACTTTGGGGGGTCAATAGTGCACAATTGGGTAATGGGACGCTGGCGCGACGCCACTCTGGAGGCAACGGCAACAGGTGGACGCGTCCTCGACGACGCCGATCTTCCCGCTGCGGCCCGGGTGTGCGCCCAGATGCCGGTGCAGTCCGTCCTGGCCGCCAATCGGATCGAGGCGGTCACGCGTTCCGGTCTGAGGACCTCGGGCGGGCAGCTGTGGGGCTACGAGCGCGCGGGTGAGCTCACTGCGGTGTGCTGGGCCGGGGCGAACCTGGTCCCGGTCGTCCCTGCGGGCACCGACGCCGCGCTCGACGCCTTCGCCGACCTGGCCCGGGCGCAGGGGCGTCGTTGCTCGTCGATCGTGGGGGAGTCCGACGCCGCGCTCGGCCTGTGGGCTCGGCTCGCCGACTCCTGGTCGAAGCCGCGCGAGGTCCGGGGAAACCAGCCGTCGCTCGCGATCGACGGCGACCCGCTCGTCGAGCCCGACCAGTTCGTGCGCCGCTCCTTGCCGAACGAGTACCACCTCATCCTTCCCGCGTGCGTGCAGATGTTCACCGAGGAGGTCGGGTACTCGCCGGCGTCGGGCGTGAACGGCCCGTACGAGACCCGGGTCCGCTCCCTGATCGCCGAGGACCGCTCGTTCGTCCGCCTCGTGCGCGGGCCGGACGGTGTCGAGGTGGCGTTCAAGGCCGAGCTCGGTGCCGTCGCCGGCGGGGTCGCGCAGGTGCAGGGGGTCTGGGTGACCCCTTCCCTCCGCGGTCGCAAGCTCTCCGAACGGGGGATGGCCGCCGTGGTCGTCATGACGCGTGAGGCCGTGGCTCCGATCGTGTCGCTGTACGTCAACGACTACAACACGCGCGCCCTGGCCGCGTACCAGCGGGTGGGCTTCCAGCAGGTCGGCACGTTTGCGACGGTGCTGTTCTAGCCGCTAACGCAGCAGGCGCGACAGCCGCCGGTCGGCCAGCGGTCGGCCGCCCGTCTGGCACGTCGGGCAGTACTGCAGCGTGGAGTCGGCGAACGACACCTCATGCACCGTGTCGCCGCACGGCACCCCGTTCCAGCCCGGGCATGGCTGCCCGGTCCGCGCGTGCACGCGCATCCCGCGTCGCTTGGCGTCCTTCAGCTCCGCGGCGGGCTTGCCCGACGACGACGCGACCGCGCCGTTGAGCACGTCGACGACGGCGGCGTGCAGCAGTGCCGTCCGCTTCGCATCGAAGGAGCGGGTCAGTGCGAACGGGCTCTCGCGCGCCGCGTGCAGGATCTCGTCCGAGTACGCGTTGCCGATCCCCGCGATCGTCGACTGGTCCCGCAGCAGGCCCTTGATCTGCTGGTTGCGGGCGGCGAGCAGCTCGCCCAGGCGCTCGACGGTGAAGTCAGGGCCGAGTGGCTCCACCCCGAGCGTCGCGATCGCGCGGATCGTGGCCGGGTCCTCGACGATGTGCACGGCGAGCCGCTTGCGGGTGCCGGCCTCGGTGAGGTCGAACCCCGCGCCGTCGGCCAGTCGCGCTCGCAGGGCGAGCGGGGATTTGCCCGGCCGGACCGGGCCCGTGGGGGCCGAGTCGTACCAGCGCACCCAGCCCGCCCGGGCGAGGTGAAAGACGAGGTGCGGGCCGGACGTCGTCACATCGAGCCACTTCCCGTGCCGCTCGACGTCGACCACCGGGCGCCCGACGAGGTCGGCCGGGGCGGGGGCGAACGTCTTCAGCGCACTGATCGACCCGATGTCGACCGCCGCCAGCACGCGCCCGACCGCGCGTTCGCGCAGGAACCGCGCGAGCGCCTCGACCTCCGGAAGCTCAGGCATCCGCCCATCGTGGCGCACCGCCCGCGCCCCGTCCCGCCGAACGGGCCCCGCCGGGGCGGCCAGTAGGCTGGCGCCCATGCTGCTGCGGATGTCGACCCTGTTTGTCCGGACCCTGCGCCAGGACCCGGCGGACGCCGAGGTGGCCAGTCATCGGCTCCTCGTGCGTGCCGGCTACATCCGCCGGGCGGCGCCCGGCATCTACACCTGGCTCCCGCTCGGCCTGCGCGTGCTGCGCAAGGTGGAGGCCGTGGTGCGCGAGGAGATGGACGCCGCCGGTGCGCAGGAGGTGCACTTCCCGGCGCTGCTCCCCAAGGAGCCGTACGAGGTGACCGGCCGCTGGACGGAGTACGGGCCGAACATCTTCCGGCTCAAGGACCGCAAGGGCGGGGACTACCTGCTCGCGCCGACGCACGAAGAGCTCTTCACGCTGCTGGTCAAGGACCTGTACTCGTCCTACAAGGACCTGCCGCTCGCGCTCTACCAGATCCAGACGAAGTACCGCGACGAGGTCCGGCCGCGCGCCGGGCTCATCCGGGGCCGCGAGTTCATCATGAAGGACGCCTACTCGTTCGATGTCGACGACGCCGGGCTCGAGGCCTCGTACCAGATCCAGCGCGACACGTACCGGCGGATCTTCGACCGCCTCGGGCTCGAGTACGTCATCGTTGCCGCGACGTCCGGCGCGATGGGTGGGTCGAGGAGCGAGGAGTTCCTCACCCCGACCGCGATCGGCGAGGACACCTACGTGCGCTCGGCCGGCGGCTACACCGCCAACGTCGAGGCCGTGACCACGCCCGCGCCGCCGGAGATCGACTTCGCGTCCGCGCCGGTCGCGCACGTCGAGGACACCCCGGACACCCCGACCATCGACTCGCTCGTGGCCGTCGCGAACGCCCGGTTCCCCCGCGAAGACCGCCCGTGGACGGGTGCGGACACCCTGAAGAACGTGGTGCTCGCGCTGGTGCGCCCCACCGGGGAGCGCGAGCTGCTCGTCGTCGGGCTGCCCGGCGACCGTGAGGTCGACCTCAAGCGCCTCGAGGCCGCCATGGCCCCGGCCGAGGTCGAGACCGCTACGCCGGCGGATCTCGCCGCCCGGCCCGAGCTCGTCGCGGGGTACATCGGACCGGAGAGCCTGGGCGAGAACGCCGGGCTCGACGCCAAGGGTGCGCCGCTCGGCGTGCGCTACCTGCTCGACCCCCGGATCGTCAGCGGCACCCGGTGGATCACCGGTGCGAACGCGCCCGGCAGGCACGTCTTCGACCTCGTCGCGGGCCGGGACTTCCTCGCCGCGGCTCAGGACGGCGCGGACAACACGGTCGAGGCCGCCGAGGTCCGGGCCGGTGACCAGGCCCCGGACGGTTCGGGTCCGCTCGAGCTCGCCCGGGGGATCGAGATCGGCCACATCTTCGCGCTCGGTCGCAAGTACGCGGCCGCGCTCGGTCTGACGGTGCTCGACCACAACGGCAAGGCCGTGGTCGTCACGATGGGTTCGTACGGCATCGGGGTCTCCCGGGTCCTGGCCGCCCTGGCCGAGGCCCACCACGACGACGTCGGCCTCGCCTGGCCGCCGCAGGTCGCCCCCGCCCACGTGCACGTCGTGGCCACCGGCAAGGACCCGGCCGTGTTCGAGGCGGCGGAGTCGCTCGCGACCACGTTGTCGTCGCGGGGCATCGAGGTGCTCTACGACGACCGCAAGAAGGTCTCGCCCGGCGTGAAGTTCGCCGATGCCGAGCTGCTGGGCGTCCCGCTCGTCGTGGTCGTGGGTCGCGGGCTGACCGACGGCGTCGTCGAGGTCCGGCCGCGTCGTGCGGGTCCGGACGGTCCCTCGGCCGAGCAGGTGCCGGTCGCGGAGGCGCCCGACCGGATCGCCGAGCTCGTGGACGCGCTGCTCGCGGGCTGAGGGTCGTCAGCCCGCAGCGCGCTCAGGGAGCCCTGGGAACGCCGGCACCGGTGCACCCCAGGCGACCGCCGTCGCGGTGGCCTCAGTGAGCGCGTCGGCCAGCGCTGGGCGGGAGTCCGGGTCGGCGTCGGCCAGGAGCGAGGCGTAGGACGTGGCGAGCGACAGCTCGATCGTCTGCGCGAAGACCGTGGCAACGGCGGGGTCGCCCAGCCCGGCCGGCAGCGCATAGGCGGCGCGGCGCGGGTCGAGCCCCGGGGTGGTGAGCTTGGCCAGCCGGGCCCACTGCTCGGCGCGGTCGCGGTGCACGGCCGCACGGTCGAGCGCCGTCGTGCGGGCCGCGTCCGAGAGCTGGGCGGCGACGACCTCGTCGCCGTACCCCGCCTCGTCCTCGCCCGCCACGATCGCGCTCAGCGCGCTCGGTGCCAGGCCCGACGGCGCCGCGGTCGGCACGACGGTTTCCGGCAGGGCCGGGACCTCGAGGCCGGCCGCGCCGGCAAGCTGCCGCGCGAGGAGCAGGCGGGCGGTCGAGACCGATCCGAGCAGCCGGGCGAGCGCGCCGTCGGGGACCGAGGCGGCGTCGGCGCGGGCGCTCGAGGCGGCGAGGACGAGCTTCGCGACCAGGTCGGCCTCGGTGGCTGCGGCAGCCGCGGTCGCCGCGGGATCGGATGCTGTGGGGCTGGCCGGGCCGGGGTCCTCGGTCGGCGTGGTGTCGCCCGAGCCCAGCTGGTCGAGGTGCGCGTCGGACTGGGTGACGACAGCCGCCCGCAGCGCGGTGATCGGGTCGGCGGGATCCGTGCCGGCCGGGGCCGCGAGCACCACGAGACCGACGGAGTCCGCACTCGCGCGCTGGCGGGCGATCTCGTTGGCGTCGGGCACGGGTGCCACCACGGGCGGCGTCTCGACCCGAAGGCCGCAGCCCGCCAGCAACCCGACGAGCGCGAGACCCGCGGCGACGGTGCGCAGGCGGCGTCGGGCCGGCCGTCGGCGCCCGGTCGCGGGGTGCTCGAATCCAGGTCGGGGAGGGAATGTGCGTGCGGAGGTCATCGCGGGTGATCTTGCCATGCCGGTCCATCCCCTGGGACTCGGTAGGCTAGGGGCCGCAAGTACAACAACAGGGTCGAATCCACGCAGGGGTTGCCCGCTGGAGCCGACGGGAGAAACGCATGGCGACGCCAGCAAGCACGGAGCGGGTTCGCACGGTGGTGGAACCCGTCGTCGTCGCAGCCGGGCTGGTCCTCGAGGACCTTGAGGTGGTCCCGGCCGGTCGACGCACGGTGGTCCGCGTCACGATCGACCTGGAGGACGACGCCGTCGGCGGCCTCGATCTCGACACGCTGGCCGACGTGGCCCGCGCAGTGAGCGCGGCGCTCGACGAGACGTCCCCCGTGAACGGCGAGTACACCCTGGAGGTGAGCACGCCCGGGACGTCACGTCCGCTCACGGAGCTGCGCCACTTCAAGCGGGCACGCACGCGGCTCGTGCGCCTGACCTTGCGCGACGGGACGGCCACTCTGGGCCGGCTCGCGGCGGTCGAGGGCACCGAGCTGATCCTGAGCCCCGTCGACGCGGCCACGAGCCGTGACGTCGCGGGCGAACCCATCACCATCGCGCTCGCGGACATCGCGAGCGCCTCAGTCGAGGTCGAGCTCTCCCGCGCGCGGGGCGACGACGACGACGACGGAAAGAGCTGACATGGACATCGACATGACGACGCTGCGAATGCTGGAGCGCGAGCGCGACATCAGCCTGGACGTGCTGGTCTCGGCCATCGAGCAGGCGCTGCTCTCGGCCTACCACCGCACCCCCGGCGCGCGGACCAAGGCCCGCGTGGTCGTGGACCGCAAGTCCGGCCACGTGACCGTGTGGGCCACGGACGACGTCGTGCTCGACGAGGACGGGGTCGCGAGCGATCCCGGTCCGGAGTTCGAGGACACCCCGGAGGGCTTCGGGCGGATCGCCACGGCGACGGCACGACAGGTCATCGTGCAGCGGCTGCGCGACGCCGAGGACGACCAGGTGCTCGGCAACTTCCGCGGCAAGGAGGGCGAGGTCCTCGCGGGCGTGATCCAGCAGGGTCGCGACCCGCGCGTGGTGCTCGTCGACGTCGGCGGGACCGAGGCCGTCCTGCCCGCCCACGAGCAGGTCCCCACCGAGAAGTACGTGCACGGCGAGCGTCTGCGCGGCTACGTGCTCGACGTCGGTCGCGGCCCGCGGGGCCCGCAGGTCACGCTCTCGCGCACGCACCCGAACCTCGTGCGGAAGCTCTTCGAGCTGGAGGTGCCCGAGGTCGCCGACGGCACGGTCGAGATCATGTCGATCGCGCGCGAGGCGGGCCACCGCACCAAGATGTCGGTGCGCACGAAGGTCCCCGGCCTCAACGCCAAGGGCGCCTGCATCGGGCCGCTCGGTTCACGGGTGCGGGCCGTCATGTCCGAGCTGCACGGCGAGAAGATCGACATCGTCGACCACTCCGACGACCCGGCCGAGATGGTGGCCCACGCGCTCTCGCCGGCCCGGGTGCTCTCCGTCACGGTCGTCGACCCGATCGCCCGGGCCGCGCGCGTGATCGTGCCCGACTTCCAGCTGTCGCTCGCGATCGGCAAGGAGGGGCAGAACGCCCGCCTCGCCGCCAAGCTCACGGGTTGGCGGATCGACATCCGGTCCGACGCCGCCGTGGCGGACGCGAGCGGGGAGGCCGCTCCCGGTTCAGCCCGGTGAGCGATGGCGGTAGACTCACTGCGGCTGGGCTAGGCACCCGGCACTCCAGCAGCGCCGCGCCGGGACCGATCACGGGTCCGGTGCGTACGTGTGTGGGGTGTCGGTCAACCGGGTCCAGATCTGTGCTGGTGCGCGTGGTTGCGATCGAGGGTGCGGGAGCGGTTGCCGAGCTCGTGGTCGACGTCAGGCGTTGCCTGCCGGGTAGGGGAGCGTGGCTGCACCCCGAACCTGCGTGCCTCGAGCTCGCTGAACGCCGTCGGGCATTCCCCCGGGCCCTGCATGTTGCAGGCCTGGTGGAGGTCTCCGCGGTGCGCGCGTACCTCGCAGCCCGGCAGGAGAAGTAGAAGGAGCGGTGCCGGTTCCACAGCCGGTCGCCGAGTGGAGCACGACCAACAGCGACACGAAAGCGGGTTGGAAGCCGATGGCTGCCCGATGAGAATCCAGCGATGAGTACCCAGCGATGAGTACCCAGTACTAACGACGGCCTGACCCTGTCCGGGCGGGCCGAGACAGGAGAGTTGTGGCTAAGGTCCGCGTCTACGAGCTCGCTAAAGAGCTCGGTGTGGAAAGCAAGACCATCATGAACAAGCTGGGCGAGCTCGGAGAGTTCGTCCGCTCGGCATCGTCGACCATCGAGCCGCCCGTCGTGCGCAAGCTGCGCGACGCGTACCCGGCCGGTCCGACGACGGATGGCACCGCTGCTCCGGCAGCTCCCAAACCTGGCGCCAAGCGGCCCAGCCCCGCCCCGCAGGCGCCCGTCGCCCCCGTGGCCGAGGTTCCGGCCGCGGCCCCGTCGGCACCCGCCGCTCCGGTCGCAGCAGCAGTCGCCCCGACGGCACCCGCCGCCGCCGCGCCCGCCCGCTCGACCGCGCCGTCCCCCGGGCCGCGCCCGGCTCCGGCAGCGCCGGCGCCCGCGGCTCCGGCTCCGTCCGGTTCGCGCCCCGGTGCGCCCCGGCCGGGCAACAACCCGTTCGCCCCGAGCCAGGGCATGCCCCGCTCCGGCGGATCCGGTGCGCCCGCCTCGACCGGTACGCCGGCCGGACCACCCGGTGCGCGCCCGAGTGGTCCCCGGACCAGCGGACCGCGTCCCGGCAACAACCCGTTCGCCCCGAGCCAGGGCATGCCCCGTCCCGGTGAGCGTCGCGTCGACCCGGCCGCGGCCGCGGGCACCACGCCCGCAGCCTCGGGTGATCGTCCCGGCGGTCCCCGTCCCGGTGGCCCGCGTCCCAGCCCGGGCATGATGCCCCAGCGCAGCGCGGTCGGTCGCCCCGGTGACCGTCCGGCCCCTGCTGGTCGCGGTGGCGGCGCCCGTCCCGGTGGCGGTGGCGGCTACGCCGGCCGTCCCGGTGGCGCCGGTGGTGGCGCTCCTGGTGGCGCCCCGGGCGCTGGCGGCGGGTTCGCCGGTCGCCCCGGTGGTGGCGGTCGTCCCGGTGGTGCCGGTCGCGGCAGCACGCAGGGTGCATTTGGTCGCGCCGGAGGTCGTCCCGTTCGCGGACGGAAGTCGAAGCGGGCCAAGCGCCAGGAGTTCGAGCAGATGCAGGCCCCCTCGCTGGGTGGCGTGCAGGTTCCGCGCGGGAGCGGCACGACGCCGGTCCGCCTGCGTCGCGGTTCGTCGCTGAACGACTTCGCCGACAAGATCGACGCCAACCCCGCCAGCCTGGTCACGGTGCTGTTCCACCTCGGTGAGATGGTCACCGCGACGCAGTCGCTGGACGAGGACATGTTCGGCACGCTCGCCGCTGAGCTCGGCTACGTCATCGAGATGGTCTCGGCCGAGGAAGAGGACCGCGAGCTGCTCGGGGCCTTCGACATCGACCTCGACGCCGAGCTGGCCGACGAGGACGACTCGCAGCTCAAGGCCCGTCCGCCCGTCGTGACCGTCATGGGTCACGTCGACCACGGTAAGACGAAGCTCCTCGACGCGATCCGGCAGACCGACGTGGTGGCCGGTGAGGCGGGTGGCATCACCCAGCACATCGGTGCCTACCAGGTCCGGACCATGCACGAGGGCATCGACCGCGCGGTCACCTTCATCGACACCCCGGGCCACGAGGCGTTCACCGCCATGCGTGCACGTGGTGCGCAGGTCACGGACATCGCGATCCTCGTGGTCGCGGCCGACGACGGCGTGATGCCGCAGACGATCGAGGCGCTCAACCACGCCCAGGCCGCCGGCGTGCCGATCGTGGTCGCGGTGAACAAGATCGACAAGGAGGGGGCCAACCCCGCCAAGATCCGTCAGCAGCTCACCGAGTACAACCTGGTGGCCGAGGAGTACGGCGGCGACACGATGTTCGTCGACGTCTCCGCGAAGCAGAAGCTGGGCATCGACCAGCTGCTCGAGGCCGTCCTCCTCACGGCGGATGCGGCCCTCGACCTGCGGGCGAACCCCGACAAGGCCGCGCGAGGGGTTGCCATCGAGGCGAACCTCGACAAGGGCCGCGGTGCGGTTGCGACCGTGCTGGTCCAGTCGGGCACGCTGAAGGTCGGCGACGCGATCGTGGCCGGAACGGCTCACGGCCGGGTCCGCGCCATGTTCGACGAGCACGGCGGCAGCGTTCTCGAGGCCGGTCCGGCGCGTCCGGTCATGGTCCTCGGGCTCGCCTCGGTCCCGGGAGCCGGTGACACCATCCTGGTGGCGCCCGACGAGCGGACCGCGCGGCAGATCGCCGAGAAGCGTGAGGCCGCCCAGCGGGCCGCGCTCCTGGCGAAGCGTCGCAAGCGCATCAGCCTCGAGGACTTCACGCAGGCGCTGCAGCAGGGCAAGGTCGAGACCCTCAACCTGGTCCTCAAGGGCGATGTGTCGGGTGCCGTCGAGGCGCTCGAGGACTCGCTGCTCAAGATCGACGTCGGCGAAGAGGTCGAGCTGCGCGTCATCCACCGTGGGGTGGGCGACATCACGCAGAACGACGTCAACCTGGCGACGGTCGACAACGCGATCATCATCGGCTTCAACGTCAAGTTCGGTGAGCGCGTCGAGGACCTCGCAGACCGCGAGGGCGTCGACGTCCGCTTCTACTCGGTCATCTACCAGGCGATCGACGACGTCGAGTCGGCCCTCAAGGGCATGCTCAAGCCGGAGTACGAAGAGGTCCAGCTCGGTACCGCTGAGGTGCGCGAGGTGTTCCGGTCCTCCAAGTTCGGCAACGTCGCGGGTTCGCTCGTGCGGTCCGGTCAGATCGTCCGCAACTCCAAGGCGCGCGTTCTGCGCGGGGACAAGGTCGTCGGGGACAACCTCACGGTCGAGTCGCTCAAGCGCTTCAAGAACGACGCCACGGAGGTCCGCGAGGGCTACGAGTGCGGGATCGGGCTCGGCTCGTTCAACGACGTCGAGATCGGTGACGTGATCGAGACCTTCGAGATGCGCGAGAAGCCTCGCAAGTAGTACGACGGTGGCTGAGCCCGGGTGACGGTACGTCGTCACCCGGGCTTTGCCGTCCGGCACGAGGATTGAGTTCGTCGGGTACGACCAGGCAGCACCGCTAAAGGAGAACAAGTCATGGCTGATCACGCACGCGCGCGCAAGCTCGCGGACCGGATCCAGGTGATCGTGGCCCAGATGATCGACACGCGGATCAAGGACCCGCGCCTCGGTTTCGTCACGGTGACCGATGTGCGCGTCACCGGCGACCTGCAGCACGCGTCGGTGTTCTACACCGTGCTGGGCGACGCCGAGGCCCGCGCCGGGTCCGCCGTCGCGCTCGAGAGCGCCAAGGGGCTGATGCGGTCCGAGGTCGGCAAGCAGACCGGTGTGCGGCTCACCCCGTCGCTCGAGTTCGTGCTCGACGCCGTCCCGGAGACGGCGGCGAACATGACCGCCGCGTTGACCGAGGCCGCACGCCGTGACGCCGAGGTGGCCGCGCTGGCCGCCGGCGCCGTCTACGCGGGCGACGCCGACCCGTACAAGAAGGCCCCCGTGGCCGACGACGACGAGGACGCCGAGTCCGAGAACGACTGACGCCTGGTGCGTGTTCGAGCGGTGACGTCCCGCGTGGACGTCACCGCTCGAACGACTGGGCTCTACTCGTGGGTCGCGCGGCCCGTGCTGCGGGGGAGCCAGCGGGTGGCGATGGCGCCGACCGCGAGCACGGCGGCGCCGGTGAGGATCGCGTTACGCAGGCCCGCGTCGTAACCGGTCGGCGTGAGGGTCCCGCCACCGGCCTGGAAGACGGCGACCAGCACGGCCACCCCGAGCGCGACGCCGATCTCCCGGATGGTCGCGTTGGTCGAGCTCGCCGTGGCGTGGTCGTCCGGCACCATGTCGGCCAGCACGGCGGTCGCGCTCGGCGCGAACGTCAACCCCATCCCGACGCCGGCCAGCACGAAGCCGGGCACGAGTTCGGCGTACGGCGTCGACGCACCCACGGTGAGCGCGAGCCAGGCCAGGCCGATCGCCTGGAGCGTGAGCCCCGTGCCGAGCAGCACGCGGACGCCCACGCGCGGCGCGAGCAGCCCGGCGATCGGGGCCACGAACATCGGCGCGGCCGTCCACGGCAGCGTCCGGATCCCGGCCTCGAGCGGGGTGTAGCCGTCGACGATCTGCAGGTACTGCGCGAGCAGGAACACCGCCCCGAACATGCCGAGCGAGAACGCCAGCGATGTCACGTTCGCCACGGTGAAGCTGCGCGAGCGGAACAGCCGCAGCGGGATCAGCGGGTGCGCCGTCCGGCCCTCGAACACGATGAACGCGGCGAGCAGGGCCACCGAGCCGACGAGCGCGGCGACGACGGGAGCGGACCCCCAGCCGAGCTCGTTGGCGCGCACGATGCCCCAGACCCCGGCCAGGACCCCGAACCCGACCAGCGTGAGGCCGACGACGTCGAGCGGCTGTCGCCGGCCGCGCGACTCGGGCAGGGCCCGCAGGATCAGGGGGATGGCGATCAGGGCGACCGGGACGTTGAGCCAGAAGATCGCCTGCCAGGAGAAGCCGTCCACGACGGCGCCTCCGATGACGGGTCCGAGCGCGACGCCCAGGCCGGACACGCCGCCCCAGACGCCGATCGCCATCGCGCGGCGGGACGCCGGTACCGCCCCGGCGAGCAAGGTCAGGGAGAGCGGCATGATCGCCGCCCCGCCGACACCCTGGACGGCGCGGGCGAGGATGAGCGTGCCGGCGGAGGTCGCCAGCGCCGAGCCGATCGAGGCGAGCGTGAACAGCGCGATCCCGCCGAGGAAGACGCGTCGTCGGCCCCAGCGGTCCCCGAGGGTCGCGGCGGTGAGCATGAGGGTCGCGAACGAGAGCGTGTAGGCGTTCACCATCCACTGCAGCTGCTCGATGCTCGCGCCCAGGTCTGCCTGGATCACCGGCAGCGCGCTGGTCATGACGAGGTTGTCGAGCGTCGACATGAACATCGGGATCGAGGCGGCCGCCAGGGCGAGCGCGACCGGGACGGCGCGCCGCCCCACCGGGGCTCGGGGCGGGGTCGCGACGAGCGAACCCGGAGGGGGGTCGAGCTGGTCGGTCGGTGCGGTGACAGTCATGAGAGCTCCTGTATGCATCGGATGATTACTAACTCGACCGACGGTAGGCATTGACTGATAACCTGTCAAGCATGAGCGACGAACTGGTCCGAAGGATGACCGCGGGGGAGCGGCGCGAGCAGATCCTGCACGTCGCGCTCCGCGTCTTTGCCGCGGGCGGCTACATCGGGACGACGACGGATCAGGTCGCGCGCGCGGCCGGGGTCTCGCAGCCCTACGTGGTGCGCCTGTTCGGCGGCAAGCAGCAGCTGTTCGCCGAGGTGTACGCGCGGGCCAGCCAGCGCGTCGTCGAGGCGCTGGCGGCGGTCGAGCCGGGCCCGGACGCCAAGCGCGAGATGGGCGAGGCGTACGTCGGGCTGCTCGCCGACCGCGACCTGCTCCTGCTGCTCCTGCACGGGTTCGCCTCCGGCTCCGAGCCGGAGATCGGCCGGCTGGCCCGGCACACGCTGAGCGAGGCCTTCCGGCTGTACCGGGAGCGCACGGGGCAGGACGAGGACGAGGCGAGAGTCTTCGTCGCCCACGGGATGCTCATCAACGTCATGCTCGCCGTCGGCGCACCGGAGCACGCGGGGGAGGACCCCGCGCTCGACGCGCTCACGGTGTGCACGTTCGGCAGCGGGCTGCCCGCGGCGCTTGCCGGCGCGGCAGCGGTCGCCGGATGACCGGCTCGGTCCCGGGCACGCGCACGCACACCGAGCCGGGAGTGCGCCCGCCCCGGCGCCCGACGGCGGCGGACGGCCTGGTCGTCGTCGACAAACCGATCGGGTGGACGAGCCACGACGTCGTCGCGCGGATGCGCCGGGTCGCGGGCACGCGCAAGGTCGGTCACGCCGGCACGCTCGACCCGATGGCGACCGGGGTCCTGGTGCTCGGCATCGGGCGAGCCACCCGGCTGCTCACCTACGTCGTGGGCGCCGACAAGGAGTACGTCGCCACGATCCGGCTCGGGGTGGCCACCACCACCGACGACGCCGAGGGCGATCTGCTGACCCAGACCGACGCGTCCGGCATCACGCGGGACGCCATCGACGCCGTCGTTGCGAAGCTGACCGGCCCGATCGAGCAGGTGCCCAGTTCGGTGAGCGCCATCAAGGTCGACGGCCAGCGCGCCTACGCCCGGGTGCGGGCCGGCGAGCACGTCGAGCTCGCCTCCCGGCCGGTGACCGTCGCGCGGTTCGACGTGCACGAGGTCCGCACGGAGCACCTGCCCGACGGCGCCGTCCTCGACGTCGACGTCACCGTCGTGTGCTCGTCGGGGACCTACATCCGCGCCCTGGCGCGCGACCTGGGGACGGCCCTCGGCGTGGGCGGCCACCTCACCGCGCTGCGCCGCACGCGCGTGGGCGGCTACGGGCTGACCGGGGCGCGCACGCTCGACGAGCTCGAGCAGCTCGATCCGGACGTCCCGCTCGAGGTGCTCTCGCTCGCGGACGCCGCGCGCGCGACCTTCCCGGTACGCGACCTCACCGGCGAGGAGGCGGCCGCGCTCTCCTACGGCAAGCGGATCGACGTCGGCCAGGTGCGCGACGGCGAGACGGTCGCGGCCATCGCGCCCGACGGGACGCTGGTGGCGCTGCTCACCGCGGACGGCCTGCACGCCCGCCCGGCGCTGGTGTTCGCGCCGGCCTGACCGGGCCCGGTCGGCGCGCGTGGCAGTCTTGTCCTCGGCCCGCCCCACTTCGTGGGCGGACGCCCATACACAACGGGAGTGATCGTGCATCGCTGGACCGACCTTTCCCAGGTCCCCACGGGGTTCGGGCCGTCGGTGGTCACGCTCGGCAACTTCGACGGCGTGCACCGCGGGCACCGCAGCGTGCTGACCCGGATGGTCGCCGATGCCCGCGCGGCCGGTGCGCAGGCGGTCGCCGTGACCTTCTCGCCGCACCCCGCGCAGGTGCACCACCCCGACACCGCGCCCCCGCTGCTGACCGGGGTCGAGGACCGCCTCGCGCTGCTCGAGCGCACCGGGCTCGACGCCGTCCTGCTGCAGCACTACACGCTCGACTTCGCGCGGCAGTCGCCCGAGGAGTTCGTCAGCCGGTACCTGGTGGACGCGCTCGGCGCGCGGACGGTGGTGGTCGGACGCGACGTGCGGTTCGGCTGGGGCAACGCGGGGGACCTCGCCACGATGACCAAGCTCGGCGAGCGCTACGGCTTCACCGTCGAGGTGATCGAGGACCTCGCGGCCGAGCAGGAGCCGGCCGAGCTCAAGGTCAACACCCCCCAGGACGAGCGCCTGCGGCACGCAGCGGATCCGCTGCACCGCCGCTGGTCGTCCACGTGGGTGCGCGAGCTGCTCATCGAGGGTCGCGTCGCGGCCGCTGCGACCGTGCTGGGGCGCCCGCACCGGGTGCGCGGCGTCGTCGTGCATGGTGATGCGCGGGGGCGCGAGCTCGGGTTCCCGACCGCGAACCTCGGCCCCGAGGTCGCGGGGATGGTCCCGGCCGACGGCGTCTACGCCGGCTGGCTGCGGCGCCTCGCCCTCGCGGCGGACGCGGCTGACGTCGTTCTTCCTGCCGCGATCTCGATCGGCACGAACCCGACCTTCGACGGCGTCACGCAGCGGGTCGAGGCTTATGCGCTCGACCGGACCGACCTCGATCTGTACGGCGAGGAGGTCGCGTTCGAGTTCGTCGCGCACCTGCGCCCGACGTTGCGGTTCGACTCGGTCGACGAACTCATCGTCCAGATGCACGAGGACGTCACCCGGGCTCGCGACCTGCTGGCCGATGCGGGCGGGGCTCCCACCGACTGGTAACATCGGGTCGCCGTCAGATCGGCCGCGGACCCAGAGCGCTCGGGTGGATATGCCCCAGAGCACCGCGCAGCGAGACAACCAGGAGAGCCGTGCCCCTCGAAGCAGCCAAGAAGCAGTCCATCATGACCGAGTTCGCCACGCACGAGGGCGACACCGGATCCCCCGAGGTCCAGATCGCGATGATGACGCAGCGCATCACCGACCTGACCGCGCACCTCCAGGAGCACAAGCACGACCACCACAGCCGCCGGGGACTTCTCCTCATCGTCGGCAAGCGTCGTCGGATGCTCAGCTACCTCAAGCGCATCGACATCAACCGCTACCGCGCCCTCATCGGGCGCCTCGGCCTGCGCCGCTAGCACGTCACACCAGCCCGGACCTCACCGAGGTCCGGGCTGGCCCCGTGTGGGGCCTTCGGCCCCGCGACACGGCAGCACGGAAAACCACGCGCCGTCCCGGCCCGTCCGGTCCTCGGTAGTGGCTCGCGGAGCAAGGCCTCCGCGGACCTCGATCGAAGACCGCCGCGGTACCGTCCGGCGCCTTCACGAAAGAGGAGGGTACCCATGGAGGGTCCCGAGATCGAGTTCAGCGAAGCCATCATCGACAACGGCAAGTTCGGGACGCGCACCGTGCGTTTCGAGACCGGCCGCCTCGCCCGCCAGGCCGCCGGCTCCGCCGTCGCGTACCTGGACAACGACACCATGCTGCTGTCGGCCACGACGGCCGGCAAGTACCCCAAGGACCAGTTCGACTTCTTCCCCTTGACGATCGACGTCGAGGAGCGGATGTACGCCGCCGGGCGCATCCCCGGGTCGTTCTTCCGCCGCGAGGGCCGCCCCTCCACCGAGGCGATCCTGGCCTGCCGCCTGATCGACCGCCCGCTGCGCCCCACGTTCGCCAAGGGCCTGCGCAACGAGGTGCAGGTCGTCATCACCGTCATGGCGCTCAACCCCGACGACGCGTACGACACGCTGGCGATCAACGCCGCGTCGCTGTCCACGCAGCTCTCCGGCCTGCCGTTCACCGGTCCGATCGCCGGCGTGCGCATCGCGCTCGTCGACGGCCAGTGGGTCGCGTTCCCCAAGTACTCCCAGAAGGAGCGCGCCGTCTTCGAGATGGTCGTCGCCGGTCGGATCGTCGGCGACGACGTCGCGATCATGATGGTCGAGGCCGAGGCCACGAACGACTCGTGGAACCTCATCAGCGAAGGCGCCACCGCACCGACCGAGGCCGTCGTGGCCGAGGGCCTCGAGGCCGCCAAGCCGTTCCTCAAGGCACTGTGCGACGCGCAGTCCGACCTGGCCGCGCGTGCAGCCAAGCCGGTCCGCGAGTTCCCGCGCTTCCTCGACTACCAGGACGACACCTACGCGGCCGTCAAGGCCGTCGTCGAGGCCGACCTCACCGTGGCGCTGACGATCGCGGACAAGCAGGACCGCGAGAACCGCCTCGACGAGATCAAGGCCGCTGCGCTCGCGCAGCTCTCCGGCGAGTTCGCCGGCCGCGAGAAGGAGCTGTCGGCGTCGGTTCGCGCCGTCACCAAGGCGCTCGTGCGGCACCGCGTCCTCACCGACGGCGTGCGTATGGACGGCCGCGGGCTCGCCGACATCCGGACGCTGTCCGCCGAGGTCGAGGTCCTGCCACGCGTGCACGGTTCGGCGATCTTCGAGCGCGGCGAGACCCAGATCCTGGGCGTCACCACGCTGAACATGCTCCGCATGGAGCAGCAGCTCGACACGCTCTCCCCGGAGACGCGCAAGCGCTACATGCACAACTACAACTTCCCGCCGTACTCCACCGGTGAGACCGGTCGCGTGGGTTCGCCCAAGCGTCGCGAGATCGGGCACGGGGCGCTCGCCGAGCGGGCCCTCATGCCGGTTCTCCCGAGCCGCGAGGAGTTCCCCTACGCGATCCGCCAGGTCTCCGAGGCTCTCGGTTCCAACGGCTCCACGTCCATGGGTTCGGTCTGCGCCTCGACGCTGTCGCTGCTCAACGCCGGTGTGCCGCTCAAGGCGCCGGTCGCCGGCATCGCGATGGGCCTCGTCTCCGACGTGTTCGAGGGCAAGCCGCGCTACGCGGCCCTCACGGACATCCTCGGCGCCGAGGACGCGTTCGGTGACATGGACTTCAAGGTCGCCGGAACGCGCGACTTCATCACCGCCATCCAGCTCGACACCAAGCTCGACGGCCTCCCGGCGTCGGTCCTGGCGGCCGCGCTCACCCAGGCCCGCGACGCGCGGCTCGCGATCCTCGACGTCCTGGCCGAGGCCATCGAC
The DNA here is from genome assembly GCF_045689905.1 of Pengzhenrongella phosphoraccumulans. Lineage (NCBI taxonomy): Bacteria > Bacillati > Actinomycetota > Actinomycetes > Micrococcales > Pengzhenrongella > Pengzhenrongella phosphoraccumulans. Next base: position 3,792,658 of record NZ_CP144210.1, read on the forward strand.
GTCCCGGACGAGATGTCCCCGTTCGCGCCCCGCGTGATCTCGGTGAAGGTCCCCGTCGACAAGATCGGCGAGGTCATCGGGCCGAAGGGCAAGATGATCAACCAGATCCAGGAGGAGACCGGCGCCACGATCTCGATCGAGGACGACGGCACGGTCTACATCGGTGCCACCGACGGACCGTCGGCGGAGGCCGCCCGGGCAGCGATCAACGCGATCGCGAACCCGATGATGCCGGAGATCGGCGAGCGTTTCGTCGGTACCGTCGTCAAGACGACGCCGTTCGGCGCCTTCATCTCGCTCTCGCCGGGCAAGGACGGACTGCTGCACATCTCGCAGATCCGCAAGCTCGTCGGTGGCAAGCGCGTCGAGAACGTCGACGACGTGCTGTCCGTGGGCCAGAAGGTCCAGGTCGAGATCGGCGAGATCGACCCGCGCGGCAAGCTGTCGCTGCACGCGGTCGTGGACGACGAGCCGACCGACACGGCCACGTCCGGCGCCCCGGCCGACGCCAACGCCTGACGTGCCACTCGCATTCGAGCTCGTAGCGCCCGGTGAGCCGGGCAGCGAGCTCACCGCCGGGCAGGACGGCGACGCCCTCGTGCGTCGTTCCGTCCTGCCCGGCGGGGTGCGGGTCCTCACCGAGACGATGCCGGGCGTGCGCTCGGCCACGGTCGGTGCCTGGGTCGGGGTGGGGTCGCGCGACGAGCGTGACGGCCACCACGGCTCGACCCACTTCCTCGAGCACCTGCTGTTCAAGGGCACGGCGCGTCGCTCCGCCATGGACATCGCCGAGGCGTTCGACGCCGTCGGCGGCGAGGCCAACGCCTCGACCGGCAAGGAGCACACGTGCTACTACGCACGGATCCTGGACTCTGACCTGCCGATGGCGGTCGACGTCATCATGGACATGGTCAGCTCGCCCCGGCTCGACGCCGAGGAGCTCGAGACCGAGCGCGGCGTCATCCTCGAAGAGCTCGCCATGAACGACGACGACCCGTCCGACGTCGTGCACGAGCTGTTCGCTGCCGCCGTCCTCGGCGAGCACCCCCTCGGGCGCCCCATCGGTGGCACGCCCGACACGATCAAGGCGGTGCCCCGCGCCGCGGTGTGGGACCACTACCGCGAGCACTACAACCCCCGCACCCTTGTCATCACCGCGGCTGGCGGCGTCGACCACGACGCGCTGTGCGCGCAGGTGCTCCGCACCCTCGGTGAGGGCGGCTGGGATGCCACGTCGGCGTCGGCCCCGTTCGGCCGGCGTCTTGGTGCCGACGCGCCCGATGCCCTGACGGGCGTCCCCGCGGTGGGCAAGCGCGTCACGGTGCGGCGCACCAACGAGCAGGCCAACGTCATCATCGGCGGCACGGGGCTGGTCGCGACCGATCCCCGTCGGTTCACGCTGTCGGTGCTCAACGCGGCCCTGGGCGGCGGCATGTCGTCGCGCCTGTTCCAGGAGATCCGCGAGAAGCGCGGGCTGGCGTACTCGACGTACTCGTTCGCCTCGGGCCACGCCGACGTCGGCATCTTCGGGCTCTACGCCGGGTGCGCGCCGGCCAAGGTCGACGAGGTGACGACGCTGCTCGAGCAGGAGTGGGAGCGCCTCGCGAACGACGGCATCACGGCCGGGGAGCTGACCCGGAGCATCGGTCAGCTCTCGGGCGGGCTGGTTCTCGGCATGGAGGACTCGGGCGCGCGGATGAGTCGGCTCGGCAAGGCCGAGCTCGTGTTCGGCGAGCTCACCACGCTCGACGAGTCCCTCGAGCTGATCCGCGCGGTCACGGCCGAGGACGTGCGCGAGCTGGCAGCCGATCTCGCGGCCCGGCCCCGGTCGATCGTCCGGATCGGCCCGTTCGGCGACTGACAGCGGCTAGGGTTTCTAGCCGTGAGCGAGCGAAGCGAGTCGACCGAGTCCGTCGCGATCCGCGTGGCCGTTCTGGGGGCGCGCGGGCGCATGGGCCGGACGGTGCGGACTGCCGTCGCGAGCGCGGACGGCCTCGAGCTCGTCGCCGCTCTCGAGGTGGACGACGACGTCGCGGTCGCCACGGCGAACGGTGCTCAGGTCGCGGTCGACTTCACCACCCCCGCATCGACCGAGGCCAACGTCCACGCGCTGATCGACGCGGGCGTGCACGCCGTGGTCGGCACGACCGGCTGGACCGACGAGTCGCTCGCGCGCGTGCGGGAGCACCTGACCCGCGTCCCGGGGATCGGGGTGGTGATCGCGCCCAACTTCGCGATCGGGGCGGTGCTCGCGATGCGCTTCGCCGCGATGGCCGCACGCTACTTCGAGTCCGTCGAGGTGATCGAGCTGCACCACCCCGACAAGCTCGATGCGCCCTCCGGTACGGCGCAGCACACAGCGGCCGGCATCGCCGCAGCTCGGGCCGCGGCCGGGCTGGGACCGATCCCGGACGCGACCGCGACCGGGCTGCCGGGTGCGCGCGGGGCCGATGTCGACGGCGTGCGCGTGCACAGCGTCCGCCTGCGCGGGCTGGTGGCCCACGAGGAGATCCTCTTCGGCAACCCGGGGGAGCAGCTGACACTGCGGCACGACTCGTTCGACCGGGTCTCGTTCATGCCGGGCGTGCTCCTCGCGGTGCGCGCGGTCGCCGGTCGACCGGGGCTCACAGTCGGCCTCGACCCCCTCCTCGACCTCGGCTGAGGGCGCGCGACGATGAAGCGAAACCTGCGCTCGATCCTGGTGGCGGTCGCTCTGACTGGTCTCCTGGCGCTGTACGTCTGGCTCGTGGCGACGCGCGCGGTCGCTCTCATGCGCACGGCAGAGCCGGTCGGCGTCGCGCTCGGGGTGGCCTTCTTGGTGCTCCCGCTCCTCGCGGTGTGGTTCATCACGCGTGAGTGGTTGCTCGCCGTCCAGGTCCAGCGGATGGCTGACGAGCTCGAGGCCGACGGCGCGCTGCCGGTCGACGACCTGCCCCGCTCGCCCAGCGGGCGGATCGACCGCGCCGCGGCGCGGATTGCGTTCGAGGGTTCGCGGACCGAAGCCGAGGCCAACCGGGGCAACTGGGCTGCGTGGTACCGGCTCGCGTTCGCCTACGACGCGGCCGGGGACCGCAAGCGCGCTCGCGAGTCCTTGCGTCGGGCCGCGGGGCTGCACCGCGCGCGCTGAGCGGCCGACTGGCTGAGCGGCCGACTGGCTGAGCGGCCGACTGGCTGAGCGGTCGACTGGCTGAGCTGCTGGCCGGCTGAGCGGCCGACTGGCTGAGCTGCTGGCCGGCTGAGCGGCCGACTGGCTGAGCTGACGCGGCTTACAGCTCGGCCGACCACCGGTGCTCCGACACGGTGCTGTCGGGGGTGGGGCCGGTAGCGAGCTCCCGGGTCGTCTCGTCCGGCCCGAGACCGGAGGCGCGCAGGAACTGGGCGCGGGCGGCGTCGCCGTCGAGCACCCACGCGACGAGGTAGCTCGCGCCGTCCTGGCGCAGGAGGTCGACGGCCGCCGCGAGGAGCCGTGAGCCGTGCCCGGTGCGCTGGGAGGCGGTCGTGACCTCGAGCGCGAGGAGCTCCCCGCCGACCGGTGCGAGCGGGGTCGCCTCGTCCGCCGGGAGCGGGCGCACCGCGGCGAACCCGACGACCGTGGCGCCCTCACAGGCCGTGAGCACCCGGTACCCGGCCCCGGGCGGCCGGACGATCGCGGCGGCCCAACGGGCCCGGAACGCCGCTGCGTCGAGGCTGTCGAGCGCCGCAGCGCCGAGCACCTCGGCGTGAGCTGACCGCCACGCCGCGAGCTGGATCTCGGTGATGGTCACCTCGTCACCGGCGACGGCGGGGCGGACGGAGACATCCGCGGACTCGGAGAACAGCGCCATCAGCGCTGAACCCGGTTGGTCGCTGCGAGCTGGGTCACGATGATCTCCGAACGCGTGGGGCCTGGTGGGTCTGGTGCCCGCAGGCTATCAAGATGCTGCTCAGAGCCACCGCTGCCGGGGCGGGTGCCAGTGCGAGGTCGGCGCGGTCGGGCCGGAGCTCGGTCGCAGTTCTCGCGAGAGGAATTGCGGTCAATGAACCGCCCCCAGCCGGCCCCCACGAATGCTAATCCACAGATTTCGGTGTGCTGTTCTTTGTCCACACCCCTGCCCGACGACGCAGCGGGGAATGTCAGTGCCCCCGGTTAGTGTGGATTGCATCGGAAATGGTGACGGTTCACCCGTTCTGAGGCAGCAAGGGTATTCCTGACGAGCAGCGGCGGGGGGTGTGAGATGACCTTTGAAGAGGACGAGCGCGCATCGTCGCAGCCGCCCACACCCGCCCAGCCGGCCGCCCAGTCGCCCACGCCCACACCTACGCCGTCGCTCGGCCTGGGGCCGTCGTCGCAACCACCCACACCCACACCCACACCCACACCCACACCCACACCCACACCCACACCCACGCCGCCGCACTCGTCCGCGCGGCTGGCGTCGTTGTCGTTGGCGCAGCGGGTGGCGGTGATCGAGGCCCAGGTCGACGCACTGGCCGCCGTATCTCCGCGGGACCTGGAAGGGGCGGGCGCGTTGGAGCTGTTCGACAGGGTGTTCGAGCTGTCGGACCGGTTGCAGGCCATCGCCACCCGCGCACTACCCGTGGTGGAGTCCGACGTGCCGTGGAACGTCAACGGGGCGCGCACGTTCCCGACCTGGTTGGCGCGGCGTGCGCACCTGACCTACGCCCGCGCGAAGCGGATGACGCGCCTGGCCCACGCGTTGCGCGACGAGCTGCCGTTGACTGCCGCGGCGGTGGTCACCGGGGGTGAGGGGCGGGTCAGTGTGGAGCAGGCCGAGATCCTGACCACCGCGGCGGCGACCAGCGAGGCGCGCCGGGCGGTGTTGGCGGACCCGGACGCCCCGGTCGGTGAACGGTTCCTGCTGAACCAGGCCGCCCAGGTCAGCGCCGACACGCTGCGCATGCTCGCCCGCCGGTGGGCGGCCGCCGCGGACCCGGAAGCGGACGAGCGGGGATACACCGGCGCCACCGAGCGGGAGTTCTTCGACATCTCCGCCACCACCGGGGGGTGCCACCTGTCCGGGTTCCTGACCACCGAGCACGGCCAAGGGCTCCTGGTCGCCCTGCAGGCCGTGCAAGGCGTGCCGGCGGCCGGTGATGACCGGACCGCGTCGCAGCGTCGCGCGGGGGCGTTGTCGGACCTGGCCCGGTTGACGTTGGACCAGGGCCTGACCGGCAAAGGCGCCTCGGTACGCCCGCACATCAGTGTGCTGGTGGACTACCCGACCCTGATCGCCATGACCACCCGCGCCGGGGTGACCCACCTGCTCGACCCGTCCCTGCACCCGACCGACTGCGACCGGGTGGACCCGGCCCTGCTGTTCCCGCCCCCCGCACCGGGCGGGCTGCTTGAGCAGGGGCTGCTCGGTACTGAGTCGCTCGACACTGGGCTGCGCGGGCGCGGGCTGCCCCACGGGTCGCCGCTGGTCCCGCAGGTGCTTCGTCCGGCGGTGTTCGAGGACGGGCAGCTGGTGCCGCGCGTCGTGCTGGACCGACTGTTGTGTGATGCGGAGATCAGTCGGTTCATGTTCAGCCCGGACTCGCAGCTCATCAATATCGGCCGCGCCAAACGCACCTTCACCGGCCAATTACGTCGCGCGATCATCGCCCGTGACAAACATTGCCAATACCCCGGTTGCACCGCGCCACCGCGCATGTGCGAATGCCACCACTCCATCCAATGGTTCCGTGACCACGGCGACACCGATGCCACCACCGGGGTGCTGCTGTGCTGGCACCACCACGACCACACCCACGACCACGGCATCGAGATCACCTGGACACCTACCGGCTGGCAATTCACCGACCGCCACGGCGTCGTGATCCGCCGCTGAACCGACGCGAGGGCTCAGAGACCCAGTGCGCGCAGCCCGGCTGCCGTGAGTGCCGCGGCGACCACCACGACGATGAAGGGGGCCCGCAGCGCGAGCGCGACCGCCGCAACGACGAGCGCGGGGACGCGTGCGTCGAGCACCACGTGGTAGCCGCTGGTCAACGTCTGCACCGCGACGAGGGCCGAGAGCAGCGCCACGGTCACGAGCGAGGCGGTTCGGGCGACCCGGGCGTCGGCCAGCCAGTGAGTGGGCACCAGGTGTCCGAGGAGCTTGATCGCGAAGACCACCGCCGACGCCGCAAGGATCGCGAGCCAGGTCATCGCCCAGGCGTTCACGTTCGCTCCTGCCCGTTGACGGTGTCATCGGCGGTGTCAGCCGCGGTGTCGGCCTTGGCGGGGGCCACGCCTGCTGCCTCGGCGGCGGCCACGCTGGCTGCCTCGTCGGGCGCCTCGGCGGCGGTGACGGGCCGGGTCCAGCCGATCACGACCGCCACGACCGCGGCCGCGAGAACGCCGACCCCCGGGGGAGTGATCGGTGTGAGTCCGAGCGCGACGACGATCGCGGCCAGCGCGGTGACCTGCGCCGTGCGTCCGGCCAGCCGCGGCCACACGAGCGCGAGGAACGCAGCCGGGGCCGCCGCGTCGAGCCCGTAGCGGCGCGGGTCGCCCAGGGCGTCGCCCAGCACCGCACCCGCGAGCGTGCACGCGTTCCAGGCCACGAACACACCGATCCCGGTCCACCAGAAACCGACCCGGTTCGCGACCACGGTCGGCTGCGCCGTGCCGACGGCGGTGGACTCGTCGATCGTCAGGTGGGCCGCGAGCGGCCGGCGCCAGCCGGCCACGCCCAGCAGCGGGGCGACCCGCACGCCGTAGAGCGCGTTCCGGGCGCCCAGCAGCCCGGCGGTAGCCACCGCGGCCAGCCCGGTGCCGCCGGCGCCGAGGATGCCGATGAACGCGAACTGGGAGCCGCCGGAGAACATCAGCACGCTGAGCGCGACCGTCTGCGGCAGGTCGAGGCCCGCCGCCACGGACAGCGCGCCGAACGAGATCCCGTAGAGCCCGGTCGCCACGGACACGCTGACGGCCTGGCGGACGGCGGTCCGCGCGCCGAGGTCCTGGGTCACGCCGGTCAGGTTAGCCTGGCGGCGCGCCCGCACTACAGCGCGACGTAGACGCTCTCGAGGTACTCCTCGATGCCGGCCTCGCCGCCCTCGCGGCCCAGCCCGGACGACTTCACGCCACCGAACGGGGCGCTCGCGTCGGAGACCATGCCGCGGTTGATCCCGAGCATGCCCGCCTCGATCCGCTCGGCGACCCGGAACACCCGCGACACGTCCCGCGTGTACGCGTACGCCACGAGCCCGAACTCGGTCGAGTTCGCCATCGTGAGCGCCTCGTCCTCGTCGGTGAACGTGACGATCGGCGCGACGGGTCCGAACACCTCCTCGCGCACGATCCGCGACGACGGGTCGACATCCGTGAGCACCGTGGGGGCGTAGAACCAGCCGGCGCGGCGCGGCCGGTCGCCACCGGTGGTGACGCGGGCGCCGTCGTCGACGGCCTCCGCGACCCAGCGATCGACGCGGTCGACGGCCTTCTCCTCGATCAACGGGCCGACGGTGGTGCCCTCGGCCGCCCCGTGCCCGACGACGAGGCGGTCGAACGCCGCCGTGAGCCCGGCCGCGAACTCCTTCGCGACCGACTCGTGCACCAGGAACCGGTTGGCGGCGACGCAGGTCTGGCCCGCGTTGCGCATCTTGGCGGCGACCGCGCCGGTGACCGCGGCGGGGATGTCGGCGTCCTCGAACACGAGGAACGGGGCGTTGCCGCCGAGCTCCATGGACGTGCGGAGCACACCCTCGGCGGCCCCGCGCAGCAGGACCCGGCCCACCTCGGTCGACCCGGTGAACGAGAGCTTGCGCAGGCGGGGGTCGGCGAGCAGCTGCTCGACCAGCCGGCTCGACGACGACGTCGGCACGACGTTGATCACACCCGTCGGCAGCCCGCGCCGCTCCAGCTCGGAGCGCACGACCTCGGCGAACAGCGCGGTCGTGAGCGGTGTGAGCCCGGCCGGTTTGATGACGACGGTGCACCCGGCGGCCAACGCCGGGGCGACCTTGCGGGTGATCATGGCGATCGGGAAGTTCCACGGCGTGATGAGCAGCGCGGGCCCGACGGGCTTGCGAAGAACGATCTGGCGGTTGGCGCCCGACGGCGCGGTGCGGGTCAGCCCGTTGATCCGCACCGCCTGCTCGGAGTACCACCGCACGTACTCGGCGCCGTAGACGACCTCGGCGCGCGACTCGGCCAGCGGCTTGCCGCCCTCCGCGGTCACGAGGGCCGCGAAGTCGTCGATCCGGGCGATGACGGTCTCGAACACGGCCCGCAGCAGCTCGCCGCGCTCCCGCGGGGCCACCGCGCGCCAGGCGGGCAGCGCGGCGTCGGCGGCGGCGAGCGCGTCGAGCCCGTCCTGGGGGGTCGCGTCGGCGACGTCGAAGAGGACCTCCCCGGTGCCGGGATCCCCGACAGGGAAGGTGCCACCGCCGGTCGCGGGGCGCCAGGCCCCGTCGATCAGCAGCCCGGTGGGCAGGTGCGCGGCAACGGTGGGGGGGAGGGTCGGCGTCGACATGTGCGCCAGTATTGCGCCCCGACCCAGGACGCGCCGGACAATCCGGCGCGTCGCGGGCGCGACCTTAGGATGACCCGCATGACTCGACCGGTGCGCACGCAGTACGAGGACCTCCTGCGACTGGTGCTCGAGTCCGGGACCCCCAAGGCCGACCGGACCGGTACCGGCACGCGCAGCGTGTTCGGCCACCAGATGCGCTTCGACCTGGCCGAGGGGTTCCCGCTCGTGACCACCAAGCGCGTGCACCTCAAGTCGATCGTGTACGAGCTGCTGTGGTTCCTGCGCGGGGACTCGAACGTCTCCTGGCTGCAGGAGCACGGCGTGAAGATCTGGGACGAGTGGGCCGCGTCCGACGGCGACCTCGGTCCCGTCTACGGGGTCCAGTGGCGCTCGTGGCCGACCCCGGACGGGGGACATGTCGACCAGATCGCCGAGCTGCTCGAGACGCTGCGCACCGACCCGGACTCGCGGCGCATGATCGTCTCGGCGTGGAACGTCGCCGAGATCCCGAAGATGGCGCTCGCGCCGTGCCACGCGTTCTTCCAGTTCTACGTCTCCGGCGGCCGGCTCTCGTGCCAGCTCTACCAACGCAGCGCCGACCTGTTCCTCGGCGTGCCCTTCAACATCGCGAGCTATGCGCTGCTCACGCACATGGTCGCGGCGCAGGCCGGGCTCGAGGTCGGCGACTTCATCTGGACCGGCGGCGACTGCCACATCTACGACAACCACGTCGACCAGGTGCGTGAGCAGCTCTCCCGCGCGCCCTACCCGTTCCCGACGCTGGAGCTGCGCCCCGCCCCGTCGATCTTCGACTACACCTTCGACGACGTGGTGGTCGCCGACTACCAGCACCATCCGGCGATCAAGGCCCCGGTCGCGGTATGAGGGTCGCGGTATGAGCGAGCGCCTCGGCCTGATCTGGGCCCAGGCCCGCTCGGCCGACGGCGGCCCCGGCGTGATCGGGCGCGACGGCGGCATGCCGTGGCACCTGCCGGAGGACCTCGCGCACTTCCGCCGGGTCACGACCGGGCATCCGGTGATCATGGGACGCGCGACGTGGGAGTCGCTGCCGCCGCGGTTCCGGCCGCTGCCGGGGCGCCCGAACGTCGTCCTCACCCGGCGCCCGGGTGCGGCGTCCGAGGAGGTCTTCGAAGGTGCGGCCGTGGTGACCGACGTCGAGACCGCCATCGTGCAGGCCCGCGCGGTGCACGAGGGTGACGGCGAGGCGTGGGTGATCGGCGGCGCCCAGGTCTACGCCGCGACCTGGGCGCTCGCGGACCGGCTCGAGGTGACCGAGATCGACCTGACGCTGGACCCGGTCGACGAGCCCGATGCGCGCGCGCCCGAGATCGACGCGAGCTGGCAGGTCGTCGCGACCGACCCCGGCGCGGGCTGGCGCACCTCGACGACAGGGCTGCGGTATCGGTTCGTGACCTACGAGAAGGCGCCGGCGTAGCGCGCGGTAGTTTGGGACCATGCCGGCCGCAGCGACCCCCACCGTCCCCGCACGTCCGTTCGGAGCGGTCCTCACCGCGATGGTGACGCCGATGACGGTGACCGGCGAGGTCGACGTCGAGGCCGCGGTCCGCCTCGCGACCCATCTCGTGGACCACGGTCACGACGGCCTGGTGCTCAACGGCACCACGGGTGAGTCGCCCACCACGCACGCCCCGGAGAAGGCCGACCTGATCGCCGCCGTGGTCGCCGCGGTGGGGGATCGGGCCGTCATCGTGGCGGGAGCGGGCTCCAACGACACGAAGCACGCCGTGCGGATGGCCGAGCAGGCCGCCGCCGCCGGGGCGCACGGGCTGCTCGTCGTCAGCCCGTACTACTCCCGTCCCTCGCAGGAGGGTGTCTACCGGCACTCCGTCGCCGTCGCGGACGCCACGGACCTGCCGGTCATGCTCTACGACGTCCCGGGCCGGACGGTCGTGCGCTACGCCCCCGAGACGCTCGACCGGCTGGCGACCCACGACCGGATCGTCGCCGTCAAGGACGCGACCGGCGACGTGTTCGCCGCGGCCCGCACCATGTCCCGCACCTCGCTCGCGTACTACTCGGGCGACGACGCGCTCAACCTCGCCTTCCTCGCGCACGGCGCGGCGGGCGTCGTGAGCATGGCCGGCCACCTGGTCGGCGACGGGCTGGCCGCCCTCGTCCGGGCGATGGACGCGGGTGACCTCGCCGCGGCCCGGGCTGGGTTCGTCTCGATGCTGCCCGCGATCGATCTCATCTGCGGTTCCGGGAACGGGGTCGTGCGCTCGAAGACCGCGCTCGAGCTGCTCGGGCTCATCCCGACCCGCACCGTGCGCCTGCCGCACGTGGAGGCCGACGACGACGAGGTCGTGCTCGTCCGAGCGGCCCTGGTCGCCGCTGGCCTGCTGCCGACCCGCTGACCGGCGCAGGAACCGCCGTGTCGCACCCGCATCCCGAGCTGGACCTTCCCCCCGCGCTCCCCGACGGGGCGCTGCGCATCGTGGCGCTCGGCGGTCTCGGCGAGATCGGCCGCAACATGACCGTGTTCGAGACCGAGGGGCGGCTGCTCGTCGTCGACTGCGGCGTGCTCTTCCCGGAGGACAACCAGCCCGGCGTCGACCTGATCCTGCCGGACTTCGCCTACCTCGCCGATCGGCTCGAGGACATCGAGGCGATCGTGCTCACGCACGGCCACGAGGACCACATCGGGGCCGTGCCGTACCTGTTGCGGCTGCGCGGCGACATCCCGTTGGTGGGTTCGCAGCTCACGCTCGCGTTCCTCGAGGCCAAGCTCAAGGAGTTCCGCCTCGACTCGCTCACGCTGGTCGTGGCCGAGGGGCAGACCGAGACGTTCGGCCCGTTCGAGTGCGAGTTCGTCGCTGTCAACCACTCGATCCCGGATGCGCTCGCGGTCGCGATCCGCACCCGCGCGGGCACGGTGCTGCACACCGGCGACTTCAAGATGGACCAGCTCCCGCTCGACGGGCGGGTCACCGACCTGCGCGCGTTCGGCCGGCTGGGCGAGGCGGGGGTCGACCTGTTCATGGTCGACTCCACGAACGCCGAGGTCCCCGGCTTCGTCACCCCGGAGCGCGAGATCGGCCCGGTGCTCGACGGCGTGTTTGCGGCGGCGACCCGCCGGATCGTGGTCGCGTCGTTCTCCTCGCACGTGCACCGCGTGCAGCAGGTCGTGGACGCCGCTGCGCGCCACGGTCGCCGGGTCGCCTTCGTCGGGCGCTCGATGGTCCGCAACATGAACATCGCCGCCGACCTCGGCTACCTCACCCTTCCCGCGGGCGTCCTCATCGAGCAGAAGAAGGCGGACGCCCTGCCCGGCGACGAGATCGTGCTCATGTGCACGGGCTCCCAGGGCGAGCCGATGGCCGCGCTGTCGCGCATCGCGAACCGGGACCACCGGATCGTCGTCGGCCCGGGGGACACCGTGATCCTGGCGTCGTCGCTGATCCCGGGAAACGAGAACGCCGTCTACCGCGTGATCAACGGGCTCACCCGGTGCGGGGCGACCGTCGTGCACGGCGGGAACGCCAAGGTGCACGTCTCGGGGCACGCTGCCGCCGGCGAGCTCCTGTACTGCTACAACATCGTGCGCCCGCGCAACGTGCTGCCGGTGCACGGCGAGGTGCGGCACCTCGTCGCGAACGCGGCGCTCGCGGTGTCGACCGGGGTGCCGGCCGACCGGGTGCTGGTCGCCGAGGACGGGGTCGTGATCGACCTCACCGACGGGCTCGCCCGCGTGGTCGGCGCGGTGCCCTGCGGGTACGTGTACGTCGACGGCTCGAGCGTCGGTGGGGTCACCGACGCGGAGCTCAAGGACCGCCGGATCCTCGGTGAGGAGGGCTTCATCTCGATCTTCGCCGTCGTGGACTCCGCCACGGGTCGCGTGCTCGCCGGCCCGCACCTGCACGCACGGGGATTCGCCGAGTCGGACGAGGTGTTCGACCAGATCGTGCCGCAGGTCACCGCCGCCATCGAGGCCGCGACGGCCGGGGGCGCCGTGGATGTCTTCCAGCTCGAGCAGGTCGTCCGGCAGGTCGTCGGGCGGTGGGTGTCGTCGCAGCTCAAGCGTCGGCCGCTGATCTTTCCCGTCGTGGTCGAGGCGTAGCGGATCTAACCAGTTCGCCCGGCCCGGGGTGTTGTGAAACGCCCGAACAGGGTGCCGCCGGTACCTTGGCACCATGGCGACCCGTACGTCTTCCTCCGGACGGCCCGCCCCAACGAAGCGCGCGCGGACCTCAGCGGTCCGCCCCGCCGCGTCGGGCGGCGCCTCGCCGCGCCCTAAACGCCCCGCCGGACCGCCTGCGCAGCCCGTGCGGTCTGCTCTCCCGGTGCGGGTGATCCGCGGGATCTGGATGGGCTGTGCCCACCTCATCGGCGGCACCGCGCGCCGGATCGGACGTGATGCGCGCGACCTCGACCCCGCGCACCGTCGTGACGGCGTCGCCTTCACCCTGGTCGCCCTGGCGATCATCGTGGCCGCCCGCGAGTGGTTCGCCCTGACCGGGAGTGCCGGCGCGACGGTGCACGCCGCGGTCGCTGGCACGTTCGGCAAGGTCGGGTACGCGATCCCGCTGGTGCTGCTCGGCCTGGCCGTGCGGATCATGCGGCACCCCGACCGCACCCAGGCCAACTCACGCGTCTCGATCGGCCTGTCGGCGATCGGCCTCGCGGTGTGCGGCCTGCTGCAGGTCTCGGCGGGCCTGCCGGACCCGGCCGACGGGCTCGGCCCGGTGCGTGACGCCGGCGGCATCCTCGGCTACCTGACCGGGACCCCGCTCGCGAGCGCCCTCACCGCGTGGGTCGCGGTCCCGCTGCTCGTGCTGCTCGCGTTCTTCGGGCTGCTCGTGGTCACAGCCACGCCCGTCAACCTCATCGGCGCCCGCATGCACGCGGGCTACGACCGGCTCACGCGCAAGGACCGCGGCGACGCGGACGGCGACGTGGACGACGACGGCCCGCTGGTCATCAACGCGGGGCACACCGCGACCGACGAGACGACCAAGCCCGCCAAGCGCGGTCTCCGGCGTGCGCTTGCGGGCCGACGCAAGACCGCCCCGGTGTCCGACGCCGACCTGCTCGACGCCTACGAGGCCGACGAGGCGTTCAAGCGCGCCGCTGTGGTCGAGGCGGCCCGCGTGGCGGAGGAGGCTGCCGACACAGCGGCCGATGCGACGCCGACCGCGCTCATCGGCCGCGCCGCCAAGCCGGCAGCGCGCGACCTGGTCGCGCCGCCCACCACGGGCGTGCCGCGCGGCGAGCAGCCCATGCTCGAGGGCGACGTCATCTACTCCCTGCCTCCCGACGACGTCCTGGGCAAGGGGCCGCCGCACAAGGTCCGGTCCGCCGCCAACGACCGCATCGTCGAGGCGCTCACGACGGTGCTCGACCAGTTCGAGATCGACGCCCACGTGACGGGGTTCATGCGCGGCCCGACGGTGACCCGGTACGAGGTCGAGCTCGGCCCGGCCGTCAAGGTCGAGCGGGTGACCGCGCTGAGCAAGAACATCGCCTACGCCGTCGCGAGCGCGGACGTGCGGATCCTGTCGCCGATCCCCGGCAAGTCCGCGATCGGGATCGAGATCCCCAACACCGACCGCGAGATCGTCTCGCTCGGCGACGTGTTGCGGTCGTCGGCCGCGCGGCGCAGCGAGCACCCCATGGTGATCGGCGTCGGCAAGGACGTCGAGGGCGGCTACGTCGTGGCCAACCTCGCCAAGATGCCCCACCTGCTCGTCGCCGGTGCCACCGGCGCCGGCAAGTCGAGCTTCGTGAACTCGATGATTGTCTCGATCCTCATGCGGTCCACCCCTGACGAGGTGCGCATGGTGCTGGTCGACCCCAAGCGGGTCGAGCTCACCATCTACGAGGGCATCCCGCACCTCATCACCCCGATCATCACCAACCCGAAGAAGGCCGCCGAGGCCCTCGAGTGGGTCGTGCGCGAGATGGAGTCGCGCTACGACGACCTCGCGATGTTCGGCTTCAAGCACCTCGACGACTTCAACGCCGCGGTGCGTGCGGGGAAGGTCAAACCGCTGCCCGGGAGCCAGCGCAAGATCGCGCCGTACCCGTACCTGCTCATCGTCGTCGACGAGCTCGCGGACCTCATGATGGTCGCCCCGCGCGAGGTCGAGGCCTCGATCCAGCGGATCACCCAGCTGGCCCGCGCCGCGGGGATCCACCTCGTCCTGGCGACCCAGCGACCGAGCGTCGACGTCGTGACGGGGCTGATCAAGGCGAACGTGCCTTCGCGGCTGGCGTTCGCGACGTCCTCCCTGACCGACTCGCGGGTCGTGCTCGACCAGCCCGGCGCGGAAAAGCTCATCGGACAGGGTGACGCGTTGTTCCTGCCCATGGGGGCCGCGAAGCCGATGCGCACCCAGGGGGCGTGGGTCACCGAGAGCGAGATCCACGCGGTGGTCGCGCACGTCAAGGCCCAGCTCAAGCCCGTGTACCGCGAGGACGTCGCGGTCACGGTGGTGCACAAGAAGGTCGACGAGGACATCGGGGACGACCTCGACCTGCTGCTGCAGGCCGCAGAGCTCTGCGTGACCACCCAGTTCGGCTCGACGTCGATGCTGCAGCGCAAGCTCCGGGTCGGTTTCGCCAAGGCCGGTCGGCTGATGGACCTGCTGGAGTCGCGCGAGATCGTCGGGCCCTCGGAGGGGTCGAAGGCGCGCGAGGTCCTGGTCGGCGTTGACGATCTGGCCGCCACGCTCGCGATGCTGCGCGGCGATCCGGCTCCCGGCACCGAGCAGGTCTACGACCAGCCCGACATGACCGACGGCGCGCCCCCGGTCGCCACGGACTACTACGACGACGCCGACGACGAGGAGCCCGGTCCGCGCCGATCCGGCCGGTGAGGTAGGTCGTTCGCTTGTTCGGTCGGTCGATGAGGTGAGTCAGCTGGTCCGCGCCACGACGGTGGGGACCGGGCCTGTGGGCGTGAGCGGGGTCGTGCGCTGCGCTGCCTGGGTGCCGACGGCCGTCGCGACCCGGGCCGCCCGTCGGGCTACCTCGGTCGAGGTCAGGGTGCCGGCACCCGCAGTGATCTCAGGCAGCGCGTACACGCGGTGCTTGCCCACGCGGTCGACCGTCAGACCCGTCCACTCCAGCGCAGCGACGCTCGCGGGGCCGTCGACGGGCTTGCGGACGTGGATCGCCGCCAGCAGGCCGGAGTCCGTCGCCGGGCTGCAGCAGTCCGAGTCCTGGTTCGACAGGTAGTTGCCCAGACCGTAGAAGACCCACATCCCCTCGCCGCGAGGTCCGCCCGCAAGCTTGGCCACCGGCTGGGGAACGTGGGCGTGGTGCCCGAGCACGACGTCGATCTGCCCCGACTCCGCCAGGCCCTGGTCGATCGCCAGCTGCTCGGCGCTCGGCCCGCTCTGGTACTCCACGCAGCAGTGGATGCTCGCCACGACGAGGTCGGCGCCCGCGGACCGCGCCGCGACGGCCTGCGCGACGAGCGTCGGCACGTCGATGCGGTTGACCGACCAGGGCTTGTCCGTCTCGACGGGCATGCCGTTGACGGCGTAGGTCGCGGAGATCTGGGCCACGGTCAGCGTCTGCCCCCCGCGCACCAGCCGGTACAGCTGGGGCTGGGCTGCCTCGGTCGCGCTGCGCGCCGTGCCGACGTGCCCGAGCCCCGCGGCGTCGAGCGCGTCGAGGGTCGCGGCGACCCCGGCGAAACCCCGGTCGACCGAGTGGTTCGAGGCGGTCGAGCAGCCGTCCCAGCCCTGGTCCCGCAGTGCCTGGACCACCGCGGGGACCGTGCTGAACAGGGGGTAGCCGGAAGGGGCCACACCGGGCGGGTTCACCGGGACCTCGAGGTGGCACAGGGCGAGGTCGGCGCCCCTGATCCAGGGATCGACCGGCGCGAGCAGCGGGGTCAGGTCGTACGAGCGGTCGGCAAGCCGAGCCGACCGCAGCACCGGCAGGTGCGGCAGGACGTCCCCGGCCGCCACGATCGTGAACTCGGCGTCGGGTTCGGGGGTCGGGACGGGCTCCGGGGGGTCTGCGAGAGGCTGCGCGACCGACACATCGGAGGCGAGCTCGTCGGTCGTCGCAGCTCCTGTCGCCGCCCACTGCCCGGCGTCGGCGATCGTCGTCTCCCAGGCGGCGGCGATACCCCAGGTCAGGCCGCTCACCAGCAGAAAGACCCCGAAAACGGCCAAACCCACGAGCGACGGAGGTGGCACCGTGCGGGCGTGGCGGGTCACGGTTCTGACGATATCGACACACGCCGTCGCCGGGGCCAAAACGGGGGTTCGGGCCCGGCGTGGCGAGGACGGGTAGATCGAACGCCTACGCTGGTCATGTGGTCAAAGCAGCCCCTTCCCGGTGGAACGTCGCGAATCTGGTGACGATCGGGCGCATCGCGCTCGTCCCGTTCTTCGCGGCCGCACTGCTCGTGGATGACGGGAACTCGGTGCTCTGGCGCCTGATCGCGACCGTCGTCTTCGTGCTCGCAGCCCTGACAGACAAGGTCGACGGCTACATCGCCCGGCGCCACAATCTCGTCACGAGCCTCGGTGCGCTGCTCGACCCGATCGCCGACAAGCTCCTCATCGGCACGGCGCTCGTCATCCTGTCGGCCTTCGGTGAGCTGCCGTGGTGGGTCACCGTCGTGATCCTGGTGCGCGAGCTCGGCATCACGGCGTTGAGGTTCGTGCTCCTGCGGCGCAAGATGACGCTTCCCGTGTCCCGCGGCGGCAAGTGGAAGACCGTGCTGCAGTCGGTGGCGATCTCCATCTACCTGCTTCCGCTGGACCAGCTGCCGTCCTGGATCCAGGTCGTCGCCGGGATCGCGATGGGTCTGGCGGTCGCCGTGACCGTGGTCACCGGCGCCGACTACGTTCGCCAAGCGGTCGCGCTGCGCCATCGCGCGCCGGCCCGCTGAGCCGACGATGGGCCAGACCATGAGCCCGCCGGTCGCGGCCCCCGGGCTGGCCGTCGAGCTGCTAGGCGCGCTGCAGGCCCGGGGCTGGACCGTAGCCGTGGCTGAGTCCCTCACGGGCGGCCTGGTGACCTCCGCGCTCATTGCGGTCCCCGGTGCGTCGCGGAGCGTGCGCGGGGGCGTCGTCGCGTACGCGACCGATCTGAAGGCGAGCGTGCTCGGGGTCTCCTCGCAGCTGCTGGCGAGCAGGGGGCCGGTGGATCCGGACGTGGCGGCAGCCATGGCAGCCGGGGTCCGAGCCCTGCTCGGGGCCGACGTCGGTCTGGCCACCACCGGTGTCGCCGGGCCCGAACCGCAGGGTGGTCACCTACCGGGTACCGTCCATCTGGCGGTCGCGACCCCTGCGGGCGTTCGGGTGCGCTCGGCGCACCTGGCGGGAGACCGGACCGGCGTGCGATCTGCGACCCGGGACCTCGTGCTCGCCCTCGCGATCGACGTTCTCGGTGAGTCGGGAACAGGCGAGGCACTCGGCTCGTTGGATGAATTGTGATGCAGAACAGGCCCATGAACCGAGCCCCAGAAGGTAGCGTCCGTGGCCCGGGGTACGGTAGGAATCTCCCCACCAGGGGACGCGCCAACGCTACGGTGACGACTCGCCGGCCCGCCGGGTCGAGTCCCACGGTGGATGCGGGGCTCGAACGAGACACGAAAGGGGGACGACCCATGGTTGTACTTCGCCGCGAGATCGGTGATGTGCTGCGGGATGCCCGCCAGCGGCAGGGTCGAACCCTCCGCGAGGTGTCCTCGGCTGCTCGGGTCTCTCTGGGCTACTTGAGCGAGGTCGAACGGGGTCAGAAGGAGGCGTCTTCAGAGCTGCTCGGCAGCATCTGTGGCGCGCTGGACGTCCCGTTGTCGATCGTCCTACGTGAGGTCAGCGAGCGGATCGCCGTCGCCGAAGGTCTGTCGATCCCGGACACCGTTCCGGTCGAGCTGGCGGCGTCCCTGCGGGGCACGGGCGAGCCCGGCCTCGGTCGCGGTCGGTTGCGCGGAGAGCTCACCCCAGTCGGCTGAGCCAGTTCCGACTGATCACGTTCCGGTCGATCGTCATTCGGTCGACCGTGGTTCGGCCTGACACACCGGGCAGTAGAAGATCGGTCGGTCGACGGGTGGCTTGAACGCGCGGCCGACCCGGATCGGGGTGCCGCATCGTCGGCAGGGCTGATGCGTGCGGCCGTGGACGAGCGTCGTGCGGCCGCGAGCGGTCTCTCCCGTCGCCGTGGGTATCGGGGCCGCCACCGATCGGATCAGGAGCGCCCGCGCAGCGAGCAGGAGCGCTGCCGGATCCGCGAGCCGGTCCGCCGGGGTCCACGGCCATAACCGGCGGGTGAAGAGCGACTCGGCCGCGTAGATGGTGCCGATCCCCGCGACGACCCGCTGGTCGAGCAGCACCTCGGCGATCGGTGCCGCGCCCTGGGCGTCCCAGCGACGCAGCGCTTCGACGAGGCCAGCTCCCGGGAACTGGGGATCGAGCAGGTCGGGGCCCAGATGCCCGATGAGGGCCTGCTCGTCCCGGGTCGCGACGACGTCCAGCATGCCGATCCTGGTGCCGATGGCGGTCCAGGTCGAGGTGCCCAGCACGACCCGGACGAACGCGCCGCGGGCGGCCGCGGCCGGTGCACCGGTCCGGGCGATGGCCCAGGATCCCTCCATGCGCAGGTGCGTGTGCAGCGTCTGGCCGTCGTCGAACCGGGTCAGCAGGTGCTTGCCGTAGGAGATCGTGCCCAGCACCGTCCGCCCGGCAGCGACCTCGCGTGCTGCCGGCCACCGGATCTCGGCCCGGGTCAGGGTCTGGCCGGCGAGCGCCTGGTCGAGCCGCAGGGCCGTGCGGCGCACGATGTCACCCTCGGGCACGGCGAGCTCGCGGTGGCCGCAGGCGGGGCGTCGTCATGCCTGGCCCCGCAGTCGCAGTCCCCGGGGGGTTGGGGCGAAACCGGCATCGGTCAGCGCCCGGCCGAGCGGGCTGTCCAGGCTCTTGCCCCCCAGCAGCACAGCGCCGTCGCCGCGCTGCACCGTCAAGCGGCCGAGCCGGCCCGAGCGCACATTCTCGGCGAGCAGAGCAGCGGCGGTCGTGAGCGGTGCCTCGTCCGGGCAGAAGGACAGCAACGTCCGCCCGCCGCGTTCGACGTACAGCACGAGCGCGCCGGCGACCAGCACCACGACCGCACCCGCCTTGCGGCCGGGGCGGTGCCGGGCCGGGTCGTCGCCACCCTCGCCGGTCTGCGACGGGGGCCAGGCGAGCGCAGCGCCGTACGGGTTGGCCGGGTCAGTTGCCGCGAGCAGCACAGCGCCGGCGAGGTGCGGGCGCGCGACGTCCTCGGGCCCGTCCAGCGGTCCGTCGGACACGACGGCGTCCTTTGCGTCGGACCGCAGCTGGTCGACGGCTCCCGGCAGCGCGAACTGGGAGCCACCCAGGTGCTCGACGAAGTAGCCGCGGCGCACCTGCCCCGCTTGCTCGAGCGCGGCAAGCACGCGATAGACCGCGCCGAACTGCCCCGAGATGCCCTCCGCGGGAGCGACCGCGCGCGTCACGATCCCGTGCCGGTCGAGCAGCTGCGCGGCGAGCGCATGCGTGCGCACGGTCGGGTCGAGCTCGCGGGACGGCAGCAGCGACCACCGGCCGCTCGCCTCCGGTCCGACCCCGGCGGCCGTCACCGGGCGTCCGTCGCGCAGCCCGAGCCGCGAGCCACGCAGCATCGCGCGGGCCCGCGGCGCGGACGGTCGCGTGCGGTGTGCCGTGCCGCGGCCACCGCCCGACCCGAGCCGGGCGCGCAGCGGGGTCAACCCGTCGTTCGTGACGTACCCCGCCCACACGAGGTCCCAGACGGCCGCCATGAGCACCGCCGGTGAGGTCCGGACGGCGGCCGTCATCGGATCGGCGTCGGCCAGCAGAGAGTCGGCCAGCAGAGAGTCGGCCAGCAGGGCGTCGACCCGCGCCCCCAGGCCGCCGATGAAGTACGCGCCCCCGCCGGCGAGCGCCGCCAGCACGGCGCGGTGCAGCGGGGTGTCGAGCGCGCCGGCGCCGTCGAGGTCGATCGGCTCCGGCAGGGTGAGGTCTGCCGTCGCCGCGGGATGCAGGCTCACGAGCCCGTCTCGGGCTGCGAGCGACCCGTGCCCGGCCCACAGGACCTCGCCGGCCGCGGTCAGCTCGTCGAGCATCGCCGGCGAGTAGTCCCGGACCCGTGCGGGCAGCACGTGCGTCTCGAGCGCCGAGGCCGGCAGCGCGACCCCGGCGAGCTGCTCGACGGCGCGGGCCACCCCCTCGACCCCGCGCAGCCGCCCGATGCCCTGCCAACGCGGCAGGAACACGCCGAGCGCGCGGCCGTCGACGGGCTCGACCTCGGCGCGCAGCGCGGCGAGCGACCGGCGTCGCAACCGTCGCAGCACCTCGACCTCGCAGAACTCGCTCCCGGTGCCGCCCAGTACGTCGGGCCGCAGCCGCCCGAACGCGAGCACCCCGGCGGCCTCGAGGCGGCGCAGCACGTCGGTCGCCACGGCGACGCCGATCCCGAACCGCTCGGCGACCTGGGCGGCGGGGAACGGGCCGTGCGTGCGGGCATGCCGACGCACAAGGTCGCCCAGCGGGTCGGGGAGCACCTCGGTGAACGCCTCCGGCACGCCGACAGGGAGCGCCACGCCGAGCGCGTCGCGCAGCCGGCCGGCGTCCTCGACGGCCGCCCACTGCGCGGTGCGATCCGCGTCCAGCCCGCCGATCCGGACCCGGATGACCCGCCGGGACGCCTCGAGCTCGCCCAGCCAGGTCGCTGCCTGGTCGCGAACGTCCTCGCGGGTCCGGGCGGCGGCGTCGGCCGTGGTGAGCGGGCCGTGGCGGCGGACGACGTCCGCGAGGTCCTCCAGGTGCCGGGCCTGCCGGTCCGGGGCGAGGCCCGCGAGCTCGGCCTCGGTGCTGAGCACCGCGACCGGGTCGAGCAGGTCCGCCAGCTGGGTGGACCCACCCTGGCCGAGCAGCTCGGCGAGCAGCGTCGGGTCGAGGGTCAGGGCCGCGGCGCGTCGCTCGGCGAGCGGGGCGTCGCCGTCGTACAGGAACTGCGCGGTGTACCCGAACAGCAGGGACTGCGCGAAGGGGGACGGTGACTGGGTCGTGACCTCGACCAGTCGCACGCGGCGCGCCGCCACGTCCCGCATGAGCTCGGTGAGCGCCTCGACGTCGAAGTCGTCCTGGAGGCATTCGCGCACCGCCTCGAGCAGGATCGGGAAGTCCGGGTACTGCGCGGCCACGCTCAACAGCTGCGCCGAGCGCTGGCGCTGCTGCCACAGCGGCTGCCGGCGGTCCGGTCGGCGGCGGGGGAGCAGCAGCGCCCGGGCGGCGGCCTCCCGGAAGCGGGCACCGAACATCGCCGAACCGCCCAGCTCCGCGCGGACGGCGTCGGCCACCTCGTCCGGGTCGATCAGGAGGTCGGCGGCGTCGATCGCCGGGCCCGTGTCCCCGCTCCACGTACCGGCGTCGGCTCCGGCGATGGCGCCGTCGCCCGCGAGCATGTCGGGCAGCCGGAGCACGATGCCGTCGTCGGCGTGCATCGCGGCGGCGTCCACGGAATACCGCTCGCGCATCCGGGCCGCGATCACGAGCGCCCAGGGCGCGTGCACCCGAGCCCCGTACGGCGAGTGCACGACGACGCGCCAGTCGCCGATCTCGTCCCGGAACCGCTCGACGACGATGGTCTGGTCGTCCGGGATCTGCCCGGTCGCCGCGCGCTGCTCGCGCACGTACGCGAGCAGGTTGTCGCCCGCCCAGGGGTCGAGACCGGCGCGCTCGACGGCGGCGCGCGCGGCGGCGTCGGGCAGCGGGGCGAGCTCGCGCACCCACGCCCCGATCGCCCGGCCCAGCTCCGCGGGCCGGCCGGGGGAGTCGCCCTTCCAGAACGGCAGGCGGCCCGGGACCCCGGGGGCGGGGGTGACCAGGACCCGGTCGGGGGTGATGTCCTGGATCCGCCAGCTGCTCGAGCCCAGCGTGAACGTGTCCCCGACGCGGGACTCGTAGACCATCTCCTCGTCGAGCTCGCCCACACGCTTGCCGCCGCGCAGCCGGCCGCCGGTGCGCTCGTCGTCGGCGGGGACGTCGCTCGCACCGGGCACGGGGGAGCCCCCGGAGGCGAGGAACACGCCGTACAGGCCCCGGTCGGGGATGGTGCCGCCGCTCGTCACGGCGAGTCGCAGCGCGCCGGGGCGGGCCGTGAGCACGTCGGTCGTGCGGTCCCAGACGATCCGCGCGCGCAGCTCGGCGAACTCCTCGCTCGGGTACCGCCCTGCGAGCATGTCGAGGACGGCGTGCAGCGTCGCGTCGCCCAGGGCGGTGAACGGGGCGGAGCGCCGCAGCACCCCGGCGAGCTCGGTGACCGTCCAGTCCTCGACCGCGACCATCGCCACGATCTGCTGGGCGAGCACGTCCAGCGGGTTGGCCACGACCGTGAGCCGTTCGATCTCGCCCCGGCGCATCCGCCCGGCGACCACCGCCGACGGCACGAGGTCGCCCCGGAAGGTCGGGAAGATGACGCCGCGGGACACGGCGCCGACCTGGTGCCCGGCGCGCCCGACCCGCTGCAGCCCGCTCGCCACCGAGGGCGGTGCGCCCACCTGGACCACGAGGTCGATCGCCCCCATGTCGATGCCGAGCTCGAGCGAGCTCGTCGCCACGACCGCGGGGAGCCGGCCCGCCTTGAGCTCGGTCTCCGTGCGGGTCCGCTCGGCGCGGCTCATCGAGCCGTGGTGTGCGCGGGCCAGGATCTGCGTCGCGTCGGACGTGTCGATCCCGACGGCGGTGCCGGACTGGCCCGGGGCGGCGGCGGGGCGCAGCGAGCCCGGATCGGGCACGTCCTCGCCCTGCCGCGCCGCCCAGACCTCGTTCATCCGCGCGGTCAGCCGCTCGGCGCCGCGCCGCGAGTTCGTGAACACGAGGGTGGAGCGGTGCGCGGCCACGAGGTCGACCACGCGCTCCTCGACGTGCGGCCAGATCGACGGCCTCGCGGGCGACCCGGCGGCGGGCCCCGACAGGTCGACCTGGTCGTCGAGCCCCGGGGTGCCTGCACCGCCCAGGTCGGACAGGTCCGGGACGGGCACGACGACGTCGACCACGATCTGCTTGGTCGACGGCGGCTGCACGACGACGACCCGTCGCCCGCCGTCGGCCAGCGACCGCCCGCCCCCGAGGAAGGCCGCGACAGACTCGACCGGGCGCACGGTCGCGGACAGCCCGATCCGCTGCGCGGGTGCGGGCAGCAGCGCGTCGAGGCGTTCCAGCGACACCGCGAGGTGGGCTCCGCGCTTGGTCCCGGCCACCGCGTGGATCTCGTCGAGGATCACGGTCTGCACGCCCGCCAGACCGGCCCGCGCGGCTGAGGTCAGCACGAGGTAGAGCGACTCCGGGGTCGTGATGAGGATGTCCCAGGGCTTGGTCGCGAACGCGCGGCGTTCCGCCGGGGGCGTGTCGCCGGTGCGGACCCCGACGGTCACCTCCGGCACCGTGAGCCCGAGCCGGGTCGCCGCCTGCCGGATGCCCACGAGCGGGGACCGCAGGTTGAGCTCGATGTCGGAGGCGAGCGCCTTGAGCGGGGACACGTACACGACGCGGCAGCGATCGACCGGGTTGAGGGTCGTGGGCTCGGCCGCACCCGGTGCGATCAGGCCGTCGAGCGCCCACAGGAACGCGGCCAGGGTCTTGCCCGAACCGGTCGGTGCCACCACGAGGGCGTGGTCACCCGCCGCGACCGCTGCCCACGCGCCGGTCTGCGCCGTCGTCGGCCCGGCGAAGGCGCCGGCGAACCAGGCCCGGGTCGCGGGCGAGAAGCCCGCCATCGGGTTAGATGCAGCCGGGTCGGATGCAGCCGGGTCGGGCGCGGTCGGTTCGTGCGCGGTGGCGTCGGCGCGTGGTGCGCCGCCGTCGAGGTGCGAGGTCACCCGCTCATTCTGCGGTGCGCCACCGACAGACGCGCGAACATGGCAGGCTGGGCCGTATGCGGCATCGGGAGTTCTGGGCGCTCGTCGACGAGGTGTTCGGCGAGGCCTACGGCCGCACGCTCGCCTCGGATCAGGTCATCGGTGCGCTGGGCAGTCGCACGGCCGAACAGGCGATCGAGGACGGCGACGAGCCCCGCACCGTGTGGCACGCGCTGTGCGACGCGCTCGAGGTCCCCGAGGCACGGCGCTGGGGCGCCGACACCCACCGCGCGGCGCCACCCCGGGGGTGAGCCACCGGTGGCCACGGCTGCGCCAGCGATCACCGCACCCACCGCTCCGTGGTGGGGACCGACGCTGCGCGACATCGGCGAGGGCCTGCTCGCGGTGGTCACGTCCGCGCTCGGGCTCGGCATCGCGCTGTTCGTGCTCGACGGCGCGGGTGCCGGGTCGTGGCTGGACGTGCTCGCCGCGGCCGCGCTCATCGCCGTCGGCGACCGGCTCGTGCGGCCCGTGCTGCGGCTGCTGGCGGTCGCCACCGGGATCGTCGGCGCGCTGCTCGCGGGGCTCGCGGCCCAGTTCCTGATCGCCTGGGGTGCGCTGAACCTCGTGCCCGGCATCACCGTGCGCAGCTGGGTGCAGGTCCTGCTCCTGCTCGTCATCGCCTCCGGGGTCATGGCCGGGGCCCGCTGGCTCGTCGGTGGCAACGACAGCGGCTACGTGCTGGGTGACGTGCTGCGTCGGGCCAGGTCGCGCGCCCGGCGCGGCCAGGTGCCCGGTCGCGGCGAGCCGGGGCTGCTCATCGTCCAGCTCGACGGCGTGTCCCGGCCCGTCCTGAACCACGCGATCGATGCCGGGCTCGTGCCCACGATGACGCGCTGGCTGCGCAGCGGGACCCATCGGGTCGACGGCTGGTGGGCCCAGGTCCCGGCCACGACGCCCGCGAGCCAGGCCGGGCTGCTGCACGGCTCCAGCGTCCAGGTGCCCGCGTTCCGTTGGTGGGACAAGGACCTCGCCCGGATGATCGTGACCAACCGGCCCGGCGACGCGGCCCTGGTCGAGTCCCGGCTGAGCGACGGGGACGGGCTGCTCGCGCACGACGGCGTCGCCATCAGCACGATGTTCACGGGCGACGCGCCCACCGCGCTCGTGGTCATCAGCCGCGCGAGCGGGCGCCGCGGGTTCGGTCCGGGCAGCGCCTTCGTCCGCTTCTTCTCGAGCCCGTACGTGCTCACGCGCACGGTCGGGCTGACGCTCGGCGAGATGGTCAAGGAGCTGTACCAGGGGCGGCAGCAGCGCGCCCGCGGGGTCGCTCCGCGGGTCTCGCGGCGCGGCGTGTACGTCGTGCTGCGCGCGATGAGCAACGTGCTGATGCGTGACCTCAACACCGCGCTCGTGGCCGAGCAGCTCTTGGGCGGCGCCCCCACGGTGTTCGTCGACCTGGTCGACTACGACGAGATCGCCCACCACGCCGGCCCGGTCCGGCCGGAGTCGTTGCGTTCGCTCGAGGGCCTCGATCGCGTGCTGGCCATCCTGGCCCAGGTGGCCGACCACGCCCCGCGTTCCTACCGGATCGTCGTGCTGTCCGACCACGGGCAGTCGCTGGGTGCGACCTTCGAGCAGGCTGAGGGTGCGTCGCTGGTCGACGTCGTGCACGGCCTCATCGACGACGCCGCCGCGGCGGTGGCTGCGGGCACCGCTGGATCGAGGGCCGACGCCGGGGAGGAGTGGAGCCCGCTCAACGCGCTGCTCAGCGGGTCCGGTGGGGCACGGTTCGCCGATCGGACCGGGCGGACCGGGCCGGCCGCCCTGGCGGACGACGCCGCGCTGCCCGAGGTCGCGGTGAGCGCGTCCGGGAACCTCGGGATGCTCTGGTTCCCACGGCTGGCCGGCCGCGTGGACCTCGACGAGATCACCGCGCGGTGGCCGCGGCTGGTGCCGGGCCTGCTCGCGCGCGCCGCGATCGGCGTCGTCGTCGTCCAGACGGGCGATCGGGGCCCGGTCGCTCTCGGGGCGGGCGGCAGCAGGCTCCTTGCCGACGGCGTCCCGCCGGAGCAGGCCGTCCGGGGTGTCGACCCGCTCGCGCCGTACGGGCCGCACGCACGACCCGACCTGCTGCGCGTCGCCGGGCTCGCGCACGCGGGTGACCTGATCCTGATCTCCGCGGTGGACGACCGCGGATCGGTGCATGCTTTCGAGGGGCTCGTCGGGTCGCACGGCGGGCTCGGTGGGGCGCAGAACGACGCGATGATCCTGTACCCGGCGCTCTGGGTGATCGACGCCGATCTGCGCGGCGACGTGGGAGGTGAGTCCATGCTGATCGGATCCGAGGCGGTCTTTACCCAGCTGGTCCGCTGGCAGCGCCTGAACGGGCTGCGACCGTGAACGGGCGGCGGTCGTGAGCCGCGGCGGGGGTGGTCGGCACCGGCCGGCGATGGTGCTGCGCGGCCGGGCGCAGCCCGAGAGCCCGTTGCTGCGCGTGACCTGGCTCGGACACTCGTCCGTCGTGCTCGACCTCGACGGGGTGCGGCTGGTCACCGACCCGTTGCTGCGCCGGCACGCGGGCCTGCTGCGCCGGCGCGGGGACCGGCCGGAAGCTGCCGTCTGGCGGTCGACCGACGCGGTGCTGCTCTCGCACCTGCATCACGACCATGCCGAGCTCGGCTCGCTGCGGCTGCTCGGCGACGTCCCCGTGCTCACCGCCCCGTCGAGCGCGCGCTGGCTCGCGGAGCGGGGGTTCCGGGCAGTGGGGCTGCGCAACACGGAATGGTTCCGGGTCGACGCACGCGGACCGGGCGAGCTCGTCGGCGACCGGCTGGGGGACGATCCGGTCCCGGTCGGCGGCGGCGTGCGCGTCCGCCTGTGCCCCGCGGTCCACGGGCACCGCCCGATGCCGCACCGGCCCAACGCCGCGAACGGGCATCTGGTCCGGGGTGCGTCGGCGTGCGTGTGGGTGGCGGGCGACACGTCGGTCTTCCCCGGGATGCTGCACCTGCCCGCGCTGGCGGGTGCGCCGGTCGACGTCGCGCTCGTCCCGGTCGGTGGGTGGGGTCCCCGGCTGTCGGAGGGCCACATGGGTCCGATCACCGCGGCGCGCGCGTGCGCGTTCGTCGGGGCCCGGTTCGCGGTGCCGGTGCACTGGGGGACGCTGCACGCGCCCGCCTCGACCCGGCTGCCGCCGGGCTGGATGGATCGCGCCGGGGACGCGTTCGCGGTTGCGCTCGCGCGCGAGGCACCGGACTGCCTCGCGGTCGTGCTCCGGGCCGGAGAGAGCTGGACCGCCACGCTCCGACCCACCGACCCGCTGGCCCAGGTCGGGTCTCTCTGATCCGACGCGCCGGTGTGTCGATGAGCACAGGACGTGCTATCGAACAGATGTTCGGCTAGCCTTCTCCACAGGCGAAGACAGCGACGGGCTCTCCACAGACCGGAGAGCACCCGAGGTGGATGTCGGTGGTCGGGCATAACGTCGCCTCCAGCACAGACCAGCCCCAGTCCAGCGCAGCTCCGGCTGCCACCCCCTAGACACGCGAGGTGCACCATGGCCGCTCCCCAGGACCGCGAGAAGGCGCTCGAAGCCGCTCTCATGCAGATCGACCGCCAGTTCGGCAAAGGCTCGATCATGCGCCTCGGCGACGAGGGCCGCGCCCCCGTCGAGGTCATCCCCACCGGCTCCATCGCGCTCGACATCGCGCTCGGGATCGGCGGCCTGCCGCGCGGGCGGGTCGTCGAGATCTACGGCCCGGAGTCCAGCGGGAAGACGACGCTCGCACTGCACGCGATCGCGAACGCGCAGCGCGCCGGGGGCATCGCCGCCTTCATCGACGCGGAGCACGCGCTCGACCCGGAGTGGGCAGAGAAGCTCGGCGTGGACACCGACGCGCTCCTGGTCTCGCAGCCCGACACCGGCGAGCAGGCGCTCGAGATCATGGACATGCTGATCCGCTCGGGGGCGATCGACATCGTCGTGATCGACTCGGTCGCCGCGCTCGTCCCGAAGGCGGAGATCGAGGGCGAGATGGGTGACAGCCACGTCGGGCTCCAGGCCCGCCTCATGAGCCAGGCGCTGCGCAAGATCACCGGTGCGCTCAGCGCGTCGGGCACCACCGCTGTCTTCA
This sequence comes from Pengzhenrongella phosphoraccumulans, assembly GCF_045689905.1. Taxonomy (NCBI): domain Bacteria; kingdom Bacillati; phylum Actinomycetota; class Actinomycetes; order Micrococcales; genus Pengzhenrongella; species Pengzhenrongella phosphoraccumulans. The sequence continues at coordinate 3,821,097 of NZ_CP144210.1, forward strand.
TCAACCAGCTGCGCGAGAAGATCGGCGTGTTCTTCGGCTCCCCGGAGACGACCACGGGTGGCAAGGCGCTCAAGTTCTACGCGTCGGTCCGGCTGGACATCCGCCGGATCGAGACCCTCAAGGAGGGCACCGAGGCGGTCGGCAACCGGACCCGGGTCAAGGTCGTCAAGAACAAGATGGCTCCGCCCTTCAAGCAGGCCGAGTTCGACATCCTCTACGGCGTCGGCATCTCCCGGGAGGGCGGGCTGATCGACATGGGCGTCGAGCACGGGTTCGTGCGCAAGTCCGGCTCGTGGTTCACCTACGAGGGCGACCAGCTGGGGCAGGGCAAGGAGAACGCGCGCAGCTTCCTGCGCGACAACCCGGACCTGGCGGCCGAGCTTGAGAAGAAGATCAAGGAGAAGCTGGGGGTGGGCGCCAAGCTCGACGCCCCCGCCGACGACGGCCCCGCCGTCGACTTCTGACCGGTCGATCGTCGGTGAGCGAGTCCGAACCTGATCACGAGGTCGATCACGAGGTCGATCACGAGGCTGTCGCGAAGGCCCTCGCGCTGCGACTGCTGACCCGGGGGCCACGCAGCCGGGCTCAGCTCGGGGAGGCGATGGCGCGCAAGGACGTGCCGGAAGACGTCGCGCAGGCGGTGCTCGACCGGTTCACCGAGGTCGGCCTCATCGACGACGCGGAGTACGCCCGGATGCTCGTTCGCGCCCGGCTCGAGGACCGTGGCCTCGCGCGCCGCGCGCTGCGGGTCGAGCTGCGCCGCAAGGGCATCGACGACGAGGTGGCGTCGATGGCGCTGCGCGCCGTCGACGAGGACCTCGAGGAGACCACGGCGCGCGAGCTCGCCCGACGCCGGCTCGCGGGCAGCCGTGGGCTCGCCCGGGAGGTCCGGATGCGGCGGGCCGTGGCGATGCTCGGGCGCAAGGGGTACTCGTCCGGGCTCGCGGTGAAGATCGTGTGCGAGCTGCTCGCCGCGGAGGGTCCGTCCGCGGCCGGGGAGCCGAACGATGACACGGAAGCGGCGGACATGCAGGCGAGCGGGTACTTCGGCGACGATTGAGGCCGTACGGTCATGGCCTAGGGATCGTTGAAGGAGAAGCACATGGATCTGGGCCAGATGGCGATCGTGGTGGGCCTGTTGTTGGCCTGCCTGGTGGCGCTGCTGCTCGTCCAGCTCGCGCGCAAGGAGGCCACCGCGCGGCGCGAGCAGGCCACCAAGGACGTCGCTGCGATCCGGGAGGACGCGCACGCCGCGGCGCTCGAGGTCGAGAAGCGCGAGACCAGGCTCGCAGCGCGGGAGCGCGCGCTGAGCGAGGACCAGGCCGAGGCCGCCGCGCTCGCGCACATCCTGCGGGACCGCGAGCTGGCGCTCGCCGAGTCCGAGCGCCGCGCCGCTGCCCAGCTCGCTGAGAGCCGTGCCGCCGTGCTCGCTGAGCTCGAGAGCATCGCAGGCTCGAGTGCCGTCGACGCGCAGGCCGAGCTCGAGCGGCGGATCGTCGAGCAGGCGACCCGGGACGCCGAGGCGGCCGTGCGACGCGTCGAGGCGAAGGCCCGGCAGAGCGCCGACGCCAGTGCGCGCCGGATCGTGGCCACGGCCGTGCAGCGGCTGGCCGTGCCGACGAGCTCGCAGAGCGTCGTCGTCGTCGTGCCGCTGCCGTCCGAGGAGATGAAGGGGCGGATCATCGGCAAGGAGGGGCGCAACATCCGCACGTTCGAGGCGCTCACCGGCGTGAACGTGCTGATCGACGACACCCCGGACTCGGTCATGCTGTCGTGCTTCGACGCCGAGCGGCGCGAGATCGCGCAGGTCGCGCTCGAGTCGCTCGTCGCCGACGGTCGGATCCATCCGCAGCGGATCGAGGCCGCGTACGCCGAGGCCGCGGCGGGCGCGCACGAGCGGGCGATCGCGGCGGGGCACGAGGCTGCTGAGCGGGCCGGGGTCACGGCGCTGCACCCTGATCTGGTCGCGACCCTGGGCCGGCTGCGCCTGCGGACCTCCTACGGGCAGAACGTGCTGGCGCACCTCGTCGAGAGCGCCCAGATCGCGGCTCTCATGGCGGCCGAGATCGGCGCCGACGTCGATCTGGCCCGCCGCTCGGCCCTGCTGCACGACATCGGTAAGGCGCTCACCGCCGAGATCACCGGCCCGCACGCCCTCGTGGGCGCCGACCTCGCCCGACGCTGCGGCGAGCCGGCAGCGGTCGTCAACGCCATCGCCGCGCACCACGACGAAGTTCCGATCGAGACGGTCGAGGCGGTGCTGGTCCAGGCGGCCGACGCGTGCTCCGCCGCGCGGCCGGGAGCCCGGCGCGAGGAGCTCGACCAGTACGTCGAGCGGATGGACAAGATCGAGAGCCTGGTGGCCGAGCACGTCGGGGTCCGCCGCGTCCTGGCGATGTCCGCCGGCCGCGAGGTTCGCGTGCTCGTCGAGCCGGAGACGGTCGACGACACCCAGCTCCCCGGGCTCGCCACGGCGATCGCGAAGCACATCGAGGCGGACCTGAGCTACCCGGGCGAGATCAAGGTGACGGTCATCCGGGAGATCCGGGCGAGCGCGACCGCGGGGTAGCCCGGCTCAGCCGGCCTTGGTCGAGCGCCGCTGGATCCACACGGCCAGGCGCGACAACGTGAGGTTCACGATGAGGTAGGTCGTCGCGCCGACGACGAAGAGCGCGACGACGTACCGGTTGCTGAAGAACGCCGCATTGAGCTGGATGGACCGCAGCAGCTCGGCGTAGCCGACGATGAAGCCGAGCGAGGAGTCCTTGAGCAGCACCACGAGCTGGCTGATCAGGCTCGGCAGCATCGTGCGCACGGCCTGCGGCAGCAGGATCGTGAGCAGGGTCTGGGTCCGGGTCAGTCCGATGGCGTAGGCCGCTTCGGCCTGACCCCGCGGCAGGGAAGCCAGTCCGGCGCGCAGGATCTCCGCCATGATCGCCATGTTGTACACGGTGAGCCCGAACACGACCGCCGCGAACGCGCTCCAGCCGAACCCGAGCGACGCGAAGAACATCATCAGCAGGACCGGGAGCCCGCGGAACAGCTCGATGACCAGCACGGCGGGCAGTCGGACCCAGCGCCGCCGGGCCGTGCGCCACAGCGCGAGGATCAGGCCTCCGGCGAGGGCGAGCGGTGCCGCAACGACGGCCGCCCGCAGCGTGGCGCCAAGGCCCTTGACGATGATCGAGGTCCAGACGTCGGATGCGGTCTGGCCCCCTTCGACGGCGCGTACAGGACGTCCCACCGGTCGACCTCGAACACGCCCCGGCCGGCTGCGTACCTCAGGGCGACGAACGCCAGCGCGAGGACGACGACGGCGCCGATGACGGAGCCGAGGCGCTCCCGACGGCGGGTGATCGGTCCGGGGGAGTCGTACAGGACGGTGCTCATCGCGCGAACGCCACCTTTCGCTCGACGACGCTGGCCAGGATGCCCGCGGGGATGGTGATGGCCAGATAGCACAGGCCGACCCCGATGAGGATCGGGATGTTGTCGCCTGGGTTGGTGGCGGCGAGCCGCCGCCCGGTCGCCATGACCTCGGTTGTCGCGAACCCCGCGGCTACCGAGGTGTTCTTCGTCATCGCGATGAAGACGTTGATCAGGGGCGGGATCACGGTGCGTATCGCCTGGGGGAGGATCACGAGCCTGAGCGTCTGTCCGAAGCTCAGCCCGATCGCACGGGCCGCCTCCGCCTGGCCGATCCCGACGCTGTTGATGCCTGACCGGACGGCCTCGCTCACGAAAGCGGAGGTGTAGGCGGACAGTGCCATCACGCCCGCCCAGAACCCCAGGGGCGGGATGAGCCCGAACTGGGGAGCGACGAACACCAGGAAGAAGAACACGATCGTCAGCGGGGTGTTGCGCAACAGCTCGACGTAGACGGTCGAGAAGACCCGTAGCGGCGCGATCGGCGAGATCCGCAGCGCGGCAAGCACCAGCCCCCACACGAGCGCCACCGCACCGGACACCACGGTCAGCTCCAACGTCACGGCGAACCCCGTGAGGTACGCCGAGTAGTTCTCGGCTAGGACGTTCACCAGATGGCCTCCGGGCTTCGGCGTGCGTGCGTGTGGGGGCTGCTGCGACCGGTCGAGCTTTCGGTCAGCGGCGGCGGAGCTTCGGCGGGCCGATCAGTAGCGGTCGAGCACCGGCGGCTTCGGCGTCGGCAGCACCGTGCCGGCGGTGTCCTCCCAGGCCGCGGTCCAGGCGCCGTCGGTAAAGCTCTCCTCGAGCGTGTCGTTGACCCACGTGCGGAACACCGTGTCGTCCTTGGCGAGCCCGATGCCGTACGGCTCCTCGGTGAACGGCTCGCCCCGGACCTCGACGTCCTCGTTGTCGGCCGCGAAGCCGGCGAGGATCACGTTGTCGGTGCTCACGGCGTCGACCTGGCCGTTGCGGAGCGGCTCGAGGCAGTCGCCGTAGGTGGCGAAGGACTTGACGTCCGTGTCGGGGAAGTTCGCGAGCAGGTTCGCCTCGGGCGTCGAGCCTGAGACGGTGCAGACCTTCTTGTTGGCGAGGTCCTCGGACCCCTGGATGTCCTTGTTGGTCTTGAGTGTCAGCAGGGACTGGCCGGCGAGGTAGTACGGCCCCGCGAAGGCGACCGACTCCTTGCGCTTGTCGTTGATCGTGTAGGTCGCCACGATGAGGTCGACCGTGCCCGTCTGGATGGCCGTCTCACGGTTGGCCGACACGGTCTCGGTCCAGGTGATCTTGTCCGCGGCGATCCCCAGCTTGCCGGCGATCAGCTGGGCGATCTCGACGTCGAAACCGGTCGGGACCCCGTCGGGACCTACCTGACCGAACAGCGGCTGGTCGAACTTGGTGCCGATGGTGATCTTGCCGGCCTTGGCCAGCTTCTCCATGGTCGAGCCGGCCGGGAACGAGCTGGCTGCCACGCTGGGCACGTCCGCGGCAGCGTCACCCCCGTTGGTCCCGCACGCGGACAGCAGCAGCGCTGACGCGGACAGCAGGGCGATCAGGGCAGTGGGGCGGGTGCGCATCGGTTCTCCTTGTGGGGCGATCACGGGTACAGCGCGTGCCGAGAAGAGCAGGTCGTGCGGGTTCGATCAGTGCGTGAGGATCTTCGAGAGGAAGTCCTTGGCGCGGTCGGAGCGCGGCGCGGTGAAGAACTGGTCGGGCTCGGCCTCTTCGACGATCTGGCCGCCGTCCATGAACACGACCCGGTCGGCGGCCTTGCGGGCGAAGCCCATCTCGTGCGTGACGACGACCATCGTCATCCCCTCGCTCGCCAGCGAGACCATGACGTCGAGGACCTCGTTGATCATCTCCGGGTCGAGAGCCGACGTCGGCTCGTCGAACAGCATCACCTTGGGGTGCATCGCGAGCGCCCGGGCGATTGCGACCCGCTGCTGCTGACCGCCGGAGAGCTGGGCCGGCAGCTTGCCGGCCTGGTTGGCAACGCCCACCCGCTCGAGCAGCTGCATCGCCAGCGCGTCCGCCGCTGCGCGCTTCATTCCCTTGGCCTTGATCGGGCCGAGGGTGACGTTCTGCAGCACCGTCTTGTGGGCGAACAGGTTGAACGACTGGAACACCATGCCGACGTCGGCCCGGAGCTGGGCGAGGGCCTTGCCCTCGGCGGGCAGCGGTACGCCGTCGATCGTGATCGAGCCCGAGTCGATGGTCTCGAGGCGGTTGATCGCGCGGCAGAGGGTGGACTTTCCGGAGCCGGAGGGCCCGATGACGACGACGACCTCGCCCCGGTGCACGGTCAGGTTGATGTCCTGCAGCACGTGCAGCGAGCCGAAGTGCTTGTTCACGTGGGAGAGCACCACGAGCGGTTCGCCGGGCACCTCCTCGCGACCTGAGTGCAGGGCGAGGGAGGAGGTTTGTTGGGCCATTCTTTGAACGTAGGCGGCATTTGTTTCAGGTAATACCATTTCGGGTCATGCATCGGTAACATCCCGGAAACATGGGCGGCCCCGTACCCTAGGGTCGGTGTCCACGACCACGAGCCCCCGGACGTACGTCGTCCGCACGCTGGGCTGCCAGATGAACGTGCACGACTCCGAGCACATGGCCGGCATGCTCGACCGCGCGGGGTACGTGCCTGCACCCCCCGCCGAGGACGGCTCCGAGGCGTCGGTCGCCGACATCGTCGTGATCAACACGTGCGCAGTCCGGGAGAACGCGGCCGGCAAGCTGTACGGCAACCTCGGTCAGCTCGCGAGCATCAAGCGCGAGTGGCCGGGCATGCAGATCGCCGTCGGCGGCTGTCTCGCACAGAAGGACCGCGCCGGCATCGTCGAGCGCGCGCCGTGGGTCGATGTCGTGTTCGGGACGCACAATCTCGACGCCCTGCCGGTGCTGCTCGAGCGGGCGCGGCACAACCAGCGCGCCGAGGTCGAGATCGCCGAGTCGCTCCAGGTCTTCCCGTCGACCCTGCCCACACGGCGCGAGAGCGTGTACGCCGGGTGGGTGTCGATCAGCGTCGGGTGCAACAACACCTGCACGTTCTGCATCGTGCCGTCGCTGCGCGGCAAGGAGCGCGACCGCCGCCCGGGCGAGATCCTCGCCGAGGTCCAGGCCCTGGTCGACGCTGGCGCGATCGAGGTCACGCTGCTCGGCCAGAACGTCAACAGCTACGGGGTCGAGTTCGGCGACCGGGGCGCGTTTGCCAAGCTGCTCCGCGCGTGCGGCGCGATCGACGGACTGGAACGGGTGCGGTTCACCAGCCCGCACCCGGCCGCCTTCACCGACGACGTCATCGACGCCATGGCGGCCACGCCGACCGTGATGCCGCAGCTGCACATGCCGCTGCAGTCCGGGTCGGACCGGGTGCTCCGTGCGATGCGGCGGTCGTACCGGTCGGAGAAGTTCCTCGGCATCCTCGACCGGGTGCGGGCCGTCATGCCCGACGCGGCCATCACGACCGACATCATCGTCGGCTTCCCCGGGGAGACCGAGGAGGACTTCGCCGAGACGCTGCGCGTGGTCGAGCTCGCCCGGTTCGCGTCGGCCTACACCTTCCAGTACTCCCCGCGGCCGGGGACCCCGGCCGCCACGCTGGCCGATCAGATCCCCAAGGCCGTGGTCCAGGAGCGCTACGAGCGACTGGACGCGCTGCAGGAGCGGATCTCGCTCGAGGAGAACGAGGCCCAGGTCGGCCGCACGGTCGAGGTCCTCATCGCCGAGGAGTCCGGCCGCAAGGACCGCGCCTCCCACCGCCTGTCGGGCCGCGCCGCGGACAACCGGCTGGTGCACCTCGCGCTGCCGGCCGACCTGTCGGCTGCGCAGAAGACCGACCGGGCCGCCCGTGACCTCGACCCCCGGGTGCCTCGTCCCGGTGACCTCGTCACGGTCGACGTCACGCACGCTGCGCCGCACCACCTCGTGGCCGACTCGGCGCTCGCCGGCGGCCGCTACCAGGTGCGTCGCACGCGCGCCGGGGACGCCTGGGCGATCCGCGAACGGGCGCGCACGGGACTTGACGCCGAAGACGCCGTCGGGCACGGGCACGGCGCGGGGACCGGCGCGCGCGCCCCGATCGCGCTCGGCCTGCCCGGGCTCCGACGCGGGTAGCAGGCGGCGGTTGGCGGGTCGCGGTGAGAGCGACCCCGTCAGGAAGGGAAGGGCGGATCGGCGGGGGGCGCACCGGGCGACGCGTCCGGAAGCAGCCCGTCGAGCGCCGTGAACATCTGCACCCCGGTCCCCAGGCCGCACGCGAGCAGCTGGCCGAGCTGGGACGTCGTGGCGCCGTGCTCGAGATCGACCGAGACCTCGCTGTACAGCGCGAGCTCGTCGTCCTCCTCGCGCACGTAGACCTTCGGCCAGATGCGCTCGCGGTTCCAGTCGTTCGCGGCGAGCAGCACGGAGGAGCGCTGCTTGACCGGCAGCGTGCGGTGCCAGCGGCCGCGGATCTGCATGATCTCGTGATGCTCACCGAGCAGGAGGAACCAGAACCGGCTGCCCTCCCACATGCCCGTCAGATCGCCGTCCTCGTCGATGAGGTAGCGGTAGCCGCGAGCGGCCAGGTAGGCGGCGATCCGGTCCCGGGTCAGGGGTGTCGTGTGCTCCAGGGGCGGGATCTCGGGCGAAGACTTCGGGCGGGCGTTGCCGAACACCCGCGAGATCCAGCCGGTCAGCGCGTCGGGCTTCATGGTGCGACCGCCGCGGGATCGGGAAACAGGTCGTCGATGGCGTCGAACAGCATGTTCCCGGTGCTCAACCCGCAGTTGAGCAGCTGGCCGAGCTGGGCGTCCGTCACGCCGTCCTCCAGGTCCGTGGCGACCTCCGAGATGATGTGGACCATGCCGTTGTCCCGGACCCGGGCGTAGGCCTTGGGCCAGATCCGGTCGGCGTTCCATTCGTTGCAGGCCTCAAGCACGACGTCGAGCCGTTCGATCGCGACCTCGCGGTTCCACTGACCGCGGATCTGCAGGATCTCGGACTCCTCACCGAACAGGAAGAAGTAGAACAGCCGACCACGCCACAGGCCGCCGAGGTCGCCGTCGTTGTCGATGAAGTAGCTGAACTCGTGGGACTCGAACCAGGCGATGATGCGCGCGATCGTCAGGGGTTCGGGCACGTCGGCGTCGGCGAGGAGCGACCCTCCGAGCTCGCGCACGATGAGGTCCTCGACCTGGGCGTGCAGCTCGCCGGGGGAGAGCGCGTCGTGTCCGTCCGGCTCGTCCGCCGACTCGCCCCCGCGATCGCGCCGGAAGAAGCCCATGCAGGCACCCTACCCGGGCACGTCGGTCGGTGAGCGGTCGAGCCCGCAGGCTCGCGGACCCGAATCCGGGGGGGAGCGGTTACCGTCGGGGCGTGCTCGCCATCGCAGTTCTTGTCCCGGAGACCGCCCTGCTCGTCCCGGGGGCGGCCGGCCGCGCCGTCGTGCTGCCCGAGGTGCGCGCGGCGGCCCTCGACGTGATCGGCGACCTCCTCCGCTCGGCCCCGGACCGCGTGGTCGTGGTCGCCCCCGGCCCCGTGGACCGGGTGGTCGACGCCCCGGGCCGCGCGAGCCTCGCGGCGGCGGGTATCGACGACGACGCTCTCGACTGGTCCGGGGGTGCGGGCGTGCCCGACGGCGCGCTGCCCGCCATCGGCGCCTCGGTCGCCCTCCTGCTGCTGGCGCACGCCGGGTGGACCGGACCGGTGACCGTGGTGGAGGTCGCCGCCTCGCAGGCGCCGGACGACGGGCGCGGCGAGGCGTTGCGGACCCGGGGAGCCGACCTGGTCCGTGGACCGGACCGGGTCGCCCTGGTGCTCGCCGGATCGCTCAGCGCGCGGCACGGTGCGCACGCGCCCCAGGCCGAGGACGCGCGGGCCGCGTCGTTCGACGCCGACCTGCTCGCCGACCTCGCGCTCGGGGACGAACCCGCCCGGGGACGGCTCGCGCAGCTCACCGCCGGCCTCGCGGCGGAGCTCGCGGTCACGGCCTGGGCGCCCATGCAGGTGCTGCTCGGCGCCGCGGGCGACATCCCGGTCGAGGCCGCGGTGCTCGAGGTGTCCGCCCCGTACGGGGTCCCGTACGTCGTGGCCCGCTGGCGCACCCTGCCGCGGCACCTGCCGGCCGGGGATCGGCGATGAGCGCGACCCCGCTCGTGATCGCCGTCGTCGGACCGACCGCGACCGGCAAGTCCGAGCTCGGGCTCGCCCTGGCCGAGCGACTGGGGGGCGAGGTGCTCAATGCCGACGCGATGCAGCTCTACCGCGGCATGGACGTCGGGACCGCGAAGCTGACGCTCGACGAGCGCCGCGGGATCCCGCACCACCAGCTCGACGTGCTCGACGTCTCGCAGGACGCCTCCGTCGCGCGGTACCAGACCGAGGCGCGCGCGGACCTCGCCGCCATCGCCGGCCGGGGCGCGCGGGGCGTCGTCGTCGGCGGCTCGGGCCTGTACGTCCGGGCCTTGCTCGACAAGCTCGACTTCCCCGGCACGGATGCCGACGTCCGGGCCCGGCTGGAGGAGCGCGCGGAGCTGCACGGCACGCGGCACCTGCACGACGAGCTCGCCCGCCTGGACCCGGCGGCGGCGATCGCCATCGGGCCGGCGAACACGCGGCGGATCGTGCGCGCGCTCGAGGTCATCGAGATCACCGGCCTGCCGTACACCGCCAACCTCCCCGAGCAGGTCTACGTCGTCCCCGCGGTGCAGATCGGGCTCGACTGCGACCGCGCCGTGCTCGACGAGCGGGTCGAGCGCCGGGTCGAGCGCATGTGGGAGCAGGGCCTGGTCGAGGAGGTGCTCGGCCTGCTGCTGCAGGGGATGGGGCGCACGGCGGGGCGCGCCGTCGGCTACGCCGAGGTGATCGCGATGATCCGCGGCGAGGGTGACGAGGAGTCGGCGCGCGCCGTCGTGGTCGCGAACACGCGTCGGCTCGCGCGCAAGCAGATGACGTGGTTCGGTCGCGACCAGCGCGTGCACTGGCTCGACTCGCGCGATCCGGACCTGGTCTCCCACGCCCTCGAGGTCGTCGCGGCGGCCGATCGCGGCGACCTGACGGTCCACGGACGACCCCCGGTCGGGGGCGGACCCCGCCGTACCCTGGGCGCATGACGATGCGCTTCACCAAGGGTCACGGCACCGAGAACGACTTCGTGCTGCTCGACGACCGCGCCGGGGTGCTCGACCTGACCCCCGAGCTGGTGCGTGCACTCACGGACCGCCGGGCCGGCATCGGCGGCGACGGGGTGATCCGGGTCGCACCGACGGCGTCGCTGCCCGAGGGGGCGGCGATCCTCGCGAGTGACCCCGGTGCCGTGTGGTTCATGGACTACCGCAACGGCGACGGGTCGGTGGCCGAGATGTGCGGCAACGGGGTACGCGTCTTCGCGGCCTATCTCGAACGCCTCGGGCTCGCGGTCGTGCCGGGATCCGGGGCCGACGACGGCGCCGGCCTCGCGGTCGGCACTCGCGCCGGGGTGCGCCGCGTGCGGCGCGAGCCGAACGGCTGGTACGCCGTCGACATGGGGGCTTGGCACCTCACCGGGGGCGATGCGGCCGCGCTCGCGGGTACCGACGCCGCCGTGGCGGTCGCCGGGCTCGCCGCCGTGCGCCCCGCCCTGCGCGTCGATGTCGGCAACCCGCACGTCGTGCTCGCCCTCGCCGACGCCGACGAGCTGGCGGGTGCCGATCTCACCCGCGCTCCGGAGGTGCGGCCCGAACCCCGCGGCGGCACCAACGTCGAGCTGGTCGTCCCGCTCGGCGAGGAGGTGGCCGACGACGGGTCCGTGGTCGGTCGGGTCCGGATGCGCGTGCACGAGCGCGGCGTCGGCGAGACCCGGTCGTGCGGGACCGGCGCGTGCGCGGCTGCGCTCGCCGTGCGCACCTGGGCGGGTGCCGGTGCGCCCGACGTCTGGTTCGTCGACGTGCCGGGCGGCACCGTGCGGGTGCGGGTGCTTGCGTCCGGCCATGTCGAGCTCGCGGGTCCGGCCGCGCTCGTCGCCGAGGGCGAGATCGACCTGGCCGCGCTCGTCGGCACCCGGTGACGTCGTTGACGCCCGACGATCTCGTCGGGCCGCTTGGTGAGCGCGCGACCGTCGTGCAGTTCTCGAGCACGTTCTGCGCGCCGTGCCGCGCCGCTCGCCGGGTCTTCGAGCGGGTGGTCGAGACGACCACGGGCATCGCCCATGTCGAGCTCGACATCGCCGACCACCATGCGCTCGGCGAACGTCTGGGCATCGTCGTGACCCCGACCGTCGTGATCCTGGACGCCGGCGGGGTGGAGCGCGCGCGGGCGACCGGCGCCCCGACCCTGGCGCAGGCCCGGGCGGCGCTCGAGGCGGTCGCAGGACCGCTCTGAGTCCCCGCGCTTCCGAAGGGCTCAGTTGAGCTGGGTGACGAAGCTTCGGGCGGACATGGGTCGGGCGAAGTAGTAGCCCTGGGCGAACTCGCACCCCGCGCTCGCCACCTGATCGCACTGCTCCCTCGTCTCGACGCCCTCCGCGGTGACGGTCTTGCCCAGGGCGTGCGCGAGCTGCGTCACGGCCGTGATCGTCGTCGACGCGTCGGGGTCGTCTCCCAGCCCCACCACGAACCGGGGATCGATCTTCACGATGTCCACCGGGAAGCGCCGCAGGTCCGCCAGCGGGGTCGCCCCGGTGCCGAAGTCATCCACCGCGACCCGCACGCCGCGCGATCGAAGGTCGCCCACCACGATCGTCGCGTGTTCGGCGTCCGCGGCGAACACCGCCTCGGTGACCTCCAGGACGAGGGCGTTCGGGTCCATGCCGGTGGCCTCGAGCACACGCGCGACGCTCGCGGCGAACCCGGGCGCCATCAGCTGACGACCCGAGACGTTCACCGCCAGGTCCAGGGACCGTCCGGGGTACCGGGCGAGCCAGCCCACCCAGTCCCGGCACGACCGCTGCAGCACCCAGGTGCCGATCCCGGTGATCAGCCCGGACTGCTCCGCGACGGCGATCGCGGTCGCCGCCGAGATCGGCCCCCGGGCGGGATGGGTCCAGCGCAGCAGCGCCTCGACGCCCGCGATGAAGCCGTCCGCCGTGCGCACGATCGGCTGGTAGGCCAGCTCGAGGGTCGCCCCGCGCAGCGCGGCGCGCAGGTCCTGCTCCAGGGAGCGGTGGGCCACGGGGGTCCGGGTCACGCGCAGGTCGACCACCTGGTGGGTCGTGCCGCTGCGGCGCTTCGACTCGTACATCGCCATGTCCGCCTCGATGACGAGCTCGTCGCTGACTTCCTCACCCGGACCTGCGTACGCGATCCCGACGCTCGCCGTGGCCTTGAGCGTCCCGATGCTCAGTGCGAACGGTTCCGCGAACGCGGCCTCGATGCGTCCCACGACCGCCTCGACGTCATCGGCGTGGGCGAGGTCCTCGCACAGGAACACGAACTCGTCGCCCGAGACCCGCGCGATCGTGTCCCCGGGACGCACCAGGCCGGACAGCCGGTCAGCGACGGCGACGAGCAGCTCGTCGCCGACGGGGTGCCCGTAGGCGTCGTTGACCCGCTTGAAGTTGTCCAGGTCGACGAACAGCACCGCCACCGTCGAGCTCGAGCGCTGAGCGCGCTGGGAGGAGTGCTCGAGGCGTTCTTGGAGCAGAGCCCGGTTGGGCAGCCCGGTCAACGCGTCGTGCAGGGACTTCTCCCGGAACCACTCGGCGACCCGCGCCGCCTCCTCGCGGGCCTGGGCGTTGAGCAGGTAGGCCGCGGCCACGTCGGCGAGCGTCTGCGCAGCCGTCTGAGCCTTCGCGCTGATCGGACCTGTGGTGTCCCGGTACAGGTCCAGGGCGCCCAGTCGTCCGTCGCCGTGGCGCATCGGGAACGTGAACACCGCGGCCATCCCGGCGGTGACGGCCGCGGGTCCGAAGGTCGGGAACCGGTCGTCGTCGGGCAGGTCGGGGATGAACACGGGCTCGCCGGTCTCGAACGCCGTCAGGCACGGACCCTCGCCGAGCTCGGACTGCAACCGCTCGAAGCGCAGCGCGGCCTCGTTGGACGCCGCGATGTACCGCGGCGCCAGGCCGGGGGCGATCAACGTGATGCCGGCGCCAGTGATCGGCAGGACGTCGACGATGCGGCGCACCAGCAGGTCGAGCATGTCCTGGATGGAGAAGTCGGTCAGCATCGTGCGGGCGAAGTCCGTGAGCACCGCAGACAGGCTGTCGTCATCGACCATGAAGATCCCCCGAGGTTGGTGGTGGGGGCCCGTTCGGTCCGGACGGGGTGCCCTCAGGCTCACCTCTCGACGCTATCGGGCGCGGGCGACCGGCGCCCGAGATCGGGACTCGATCGCAGAGCGGCGCCAGGTGCACCGCGCCGATAGCGTGGAGCTGACCTGCCACCTCGAGGTGGCATCCGTCCCGCCAGGAGACAACCATGAGTGCACCGGCAACCTCACCACCCCGCATGCCGCCGCCGTGGTTCGTGCACCTGGCCTGGCGGGTTCACCGCGCGCTCTACCGGATCAGCGGTGGCCGCTTCTTGTGGACCACGTCCAACAAGCGCGGGTGGGGTGCGCTCCGCCTGACGACGATCGGCCGGAAGTCCGGGCAGGAACGCAGCGTCATCCTCGGCTACCTCGAGGATGGCCCGAACCTGGTCACGCTGGCCATGAACGGTTGGGACGAGGGCGATCCGGCGTGGTGGCTCAACCTCAAGGCGCACCCGGACGCCGTCGTGCGACTGGCCGGCGGGCAGCCGCGCCCGGTGCGGGCGCGCGCGGCGGCGGGCGAGGAGCACGATCGGTTGTGGCAGCGCTGGCTCGCGGTCGACCCGAACAACGACACGATCGCCAGCAGGCGGGCGACCGAGACTCCCGTGGTGGTTCTCGAACCCGTGGTCAGCCCGTCTCGGTGATCGTCGCCGTTCCGCCGGTGAGCGATTGGTCGAGGCAGGTCGCGATCCGCTCGACGTCGTCCTTCGTGGCGGACGTCCGGAGGGTCGCGGCGGCACTGGAGCTCGGCTGGTCGGCGGACATCACGGCCTCAGCGACCGCTTCGTCGTCGAAGCAGCGGCTCCAGCCCCCCTGGGGGTGATCGAGGGCGATGGCCCAGGGGCCGTCGCCGGGGATCGTCGGGCCACTCGTCGGGGGCGCCCCGCCGGCCATGATCGACGCTCCCAGGCCGAGGACGGCCACGGCGCCGACCACGATCACGGTCCCGCGACTGCGCATCATCACGGGGTCCCGGTCGCGTCGACCCGCAGCACGCGGAAGCCCTTGACCGTGTCTGCCCGGGTCACCGTCGCGGCCTCGCCGAGCTCGTCGGCCAGCCAGCGCTGCAGCGAGTCGGCGCCGAGGTTGCGCTGCACGACCAGGTGGGCGGACGCGTGCGGGGCGAGCCGCCGGAGCCACGAGCTGAGCATCTCGTGCAGAGCCGACTTGCCGACCCGGATCGGCGGGTTGGACCAGACGGCCGCGAACGACACGTCGTCGGGCACCTCGTCGGGGGTGACGGCGCGGATGTTGCCCAGGCCGAGCCGTTCCGCGTTGCGGCGCATGAGGTCGAGAGCGCGCTCGTTCACGTCGACGGCCCAGACGGTCGCTGCCGGCGACGCGAGCGCCAGGCTCAGCGCGATCGGACCCCAGCCACAGCCGAGGTCGAGCAGGTCGCCGGTCGCGGGCGGGGGCGGCACCGAGCCCAGCAGCGCGCGGGTGCCGTGGTCGACCCGGTAGGACGAGAAGACCCCGCCGGCCGTCTCCACCGTGAGCTCGCGCTCGGCGAGCCAGACGGTGATGGTGCGTCGCTCGCCTGGCGAGGCGGGCTGGGCGGTGAAGTAGTGGTCCCCGGCGGCCTCGTCGGCGGTCTCGGGGCGGTCGAGGGGGGCGTCGGGACGTTCCCCGGAAGCGGAATCGGGCACGAAGCGAACCCTACGCGGTCACGCCCACAGAGAATCTGCTCGCTCGCTCCCGTCAGGGCGTGACACCCTGAGGGCAGCACTGCACAGAAAGAGGTAGCACGTGACCCATCCTGAGTCCGGTTCCATGCCCGACGGCGCGTCCGACGTCCCCGACGTCCGCGTCACGACCGGCGGACCGCCGCAGGGTGGCGAGCTCCCGTCCGCGCGCAGCGCGCAGGACGTCGCTGGTGACGTGGTCGCCCGCGTGCTCGCCCGGGCCGGCACGGCGCTCGACGCCGGCGGGACGGTGCACTCGTCCTACGACGGCCAGCAGTTCGACCTCGAGGCGCGCACGTCGCTGCGCCGGGTCGGCGGCCTGTCGACCGAGCTCCAGGACGTCACCGAGGTCGAGTACCGGCAGCTGCGTCTTGAGAAGGTCGTGCTGGTCGGCATCTGGGGGCAGGGCACGGTCCAGGACGCGGAGAACTCGCTCGCCGAGCTGGCGGCGCTCGCCGAGACCGCCGGCTCCGAGGTGCTCGACGGGATGCTCCAGCGTCGCTCGAACCCCGATCCCGGCACGTACCTCGGTTCCGGCAAGGCGGTCGAGCTGGCCGGCATCGTCGCCGCGACGGGTGCCGACACCGTGATCGTCGACGGTGAGCTCGCCCCGTCGCAACGGCGCTCGCTCGAGGACATCGTCAAGGTGAAGGTCGTCGACCGGACCGCCCTGATCCTCGACATCTTCGCCCAGCACGCGAAGTCGCGCGAAGGCAAGGCGCAGGTCGAGCTCGCCCAGCTCGAGTACCTCCTGCCGCGCCTGCGCGGCTGGGGCGAGTCGATGTCTCGACAGGCGGGCGGCCGGGTGGCGGCCGGTGCCGGGATCGGCTCGCGCGGACCTGGTGAGACCAAGATGGAGATCGACCGGCGGCGGATCCGGACGCGGATGGCCAAGCTGCGTCGGGAGATCGTGGCGATGGAGCCGGCCCGGGCGACCAAGCGCTCGTCGCGTCGCCGCAACTCGATCCCGTCGGTGGCGATCACGGGGTACACCAACGCGGGCAAGTCCTCGCTGCTCAACCGGCTGACGGGCGCGGGCGTGCTCGTGGAGAACGCGCTGTTCGCCACGCTCGACCCGACGGTCCGGCGCGCCGAGACCGCCGACGGCCGCATCTACACGCTCACGGACACGGTCGGGTTCGTGCGTTCGCTGCCGCACCAGCTCGTCGAGGCGTTCCGGTCGACTCTCGAGGAGGTCGCCGACTCGGACCTCGTGCTGCACATCGTGGACGCCTCGCACCCCGACCCCGAGGGGCAGATCTCCGCGGTCCGGCACGTGCTGGCCGACATCCCGGGCGCGTTCGACGTGCCTGAGGTGATCATCCTCAACAAGGCCGACATCGCCGATCCTGACGTGATCGCCCGGCTGCGGTCGCAGGAGGTGCACTCGATCGTCGTCTCGGCCCACACCGGTGAAGGCATCGACGAGCTGCTCGCGCTCATCGCCGACCAGCTGCCGCGACCTGGCGTCGCCGTCGACCTCGTGATCCCGTACGACCGTGGCGACCTGGTCAGCCGGGTGCACCGCGACGGTGACATCCAGGCCGAGGAGCACACCGGCGCGGGGACCGCGCTGCGGGCGCGCGTGGACGAGGCGCTGGCGCGAGAGCTCACCGAGGCGGCCGTCCCGACCCCCTAACCGTCGTGACGTTCGCGTGTGCACATCCCGACCCGGCCCGCGGGAACCCGCCGGGCCCCGCACTAGGCTGACGCGGTGCCAGAACCGATTCCGCCGAGAGCGACCGGGGCACCGGTCGAGGAGCTTCTCGACCTCGCCGTGGCCTCTCTGGGCGGCACGCGCCGTGACGGCCAGCACCAGATGGCGCTCGCCGTGGCTGCTGCGATCGGTGCGGGCGAGCACCTGCTCGTCCAGGCCGGCACGGGTACGGGCAAGTCGCTGGGCTACCTGGTCCCGGCCGTGGAGCACGCCGTCCGCGAGGATCAGCGCGTCATCGTGTCGACCGCGACCCTCGCGCTGCAGCGCCAGATCATCACGCACGACCTGCCGCTCGTCGTGACGGCGATCGGACCGCGCCTGCCGCGGCTCCCGCAGGTGGCTGTCCTCAAGGGGTGGCACAACTACCTCTGCGTGCAGAAGGTCGACGGCGGGTTCCCCGCGGACGAGCCCGGCACGCTGTTCGACCTCCCCGGTGACCACGCCGGCGCGGCCGAGCATCCGGCCCCCGCGGAGGGCGCCGGAAAGCGCGCGGCCAACCTGGGTGCCCAGGTCGTCCGGGCCCGCGAGTGGGCTCAGGAGACCGAGTCGGGCGACCGCGACGACCTCGTGCCGGGCGTCACCGATCGGGCCTGGCGGCTGGTCTCGGTCACCTCGATGGAGTGTCTGGGGCCCAAGTGCCCGAAGATCACGGAGTGCTTCCCGAACCGGGCCCGCACCCTGGCCAAGGAAGCAGACGTCGTGGTCACGAACCACGCGATGCTCGGGATCGCGGCCTCCGGCAGCCCGGGGGTGCTGCCCGAGCACGAGGTGCTCATCGTCGACGAGGCGCACGAGCTGACCGACCGGGTCACCGCGCAGGCGACCGCCGACCTGTCCGTCGCGACGATCGAGCACGCCGCCCGGCTGGCACGTCGGCACGGCGGCGTGGGCACGACGGACCTCGACGCGGCGAGCGCGGCGTTCGGGTCAGTGATCGTGGAGCTGCCCGAGGGTCGGTTCCGCGACGGCCTGCCACCCGCGGCCGCGACCGCCGTGGAGGCGATCCGGGACGCGTCCCGGACCTTGCTGACCGCGCTCAAGCCCGCGGGCGCCCCGGCCCAGGCCGCGGCCGACGGCGGTCTGAAGATGGCGGCCTCCGCGATGCTCAACCTGTTCGAGACGGCGGAGCGGATGGCTGCGGGCCCGCCCGCCTCGGGCGGCGACGTGCTCTGGTGCTCGCGTGACGACGACGACGGCGGGGGCCGCCGCGCGAGCGGGATGTCACGCCTGCACGCGGCACCGCTCGCGGTGAACGGGCTGATCCGGACGCACCTGCTCGCGGGCCGCTCCGGGGTGCTGACCTCGGCGACGCTGGCGCTCGGCGGGTCGTTCGTCCCGCTCGCCCGCTCGCTCGGGCTCGACCTCGCGGCGGAGCGGACCGGGGACGCCGTAGCGGCGTCGGTGTCGACTCCGGCGCCGACTGTTGCCCTGGCATCCGGCCATCCGGTTGACGCCGTGCCGACGCCGTGGCGTTCGCTCGATGTCGGCAGCCCGTTCGACTACCCCCACCAGGCGATCCTCTACATCGCCAAGCGGTTGCCGGCACCCGGACGCGAGGCGGCGACCGACGCCCAGCTCGACGAGATCGCGACCCTGATCACGGCGGCGGGTGGGCGCACGCTCGGCCTGTTCTCGTCCCGGCGGGCCGCCACCGCCGTCGCCGAGGCGATGCGGGATCGGCTCGACTTCCCGGTGCTCGCCCAGGGGGACGACCAGCTGCCGACGCTGGTGCGCACGTTCGCCGAGGACCCCGCGACCTGCCTGTTCGGCACGTTGTCGCTCTGGCAGGGTGTCGACGTGCCCGGGTCGTCGTGCCAGCTCGTCCTGATCGACCGCATCCCGTTCCCCCGGCCCGACGACCCCGTGCGCTCGGCGCGGTCGGAAGCCGTCGAGGCGGCGGGCGGGAACGGCTTCATGCAGGTCTCCGCGACGCACGCCGCGCTGCTCCTCGCCCAGGGCGCCGGTCGACTGATCCGCGGCACGGCGGACCGCGGCGTGGTCGCGGTCCTTGACCCACGGCTTGCCACGGCTCGCTACGGCGAGTTCCTGGCCCGTTCACTTCCCGACTTCTGGCGGACGACCGACCGGTCGATCGTCATCGCGGCGCTCGAGCGGCTCGCCGCACTAGCGTGACCCGTTGAGCCATCTGGAGGACCTGTGAGTGAGACCTACGACAGCGACGAGATCGGCTGGGGGAGCGGCCCCCTGCCCGATCGCCGCACCACCAAGCTGGCAGTGGTCGGCGCGGGCGCGGTGGGGGCGACGGTGGCGTACGCGGCCCTCATGCGCGGCGCGGCGCGCACGGTGGCCCTGTACGACATCGACAAGGCCAAGGTCGAGGCCGAGGCGGCCGACCTCGGGCACGGGATCCAGTTCATGCCGATGGCCGAGGTGATCGGGTCGGACGACATCGCCGTGTGCGCCGACGCCGACGTCGTCGTGGTGACCGCCGGGGCGAAGCAGAAGCCCGGGCAGACCCGCCTGGACCTCGCCGAGGCGACGATCGCGCTGACGCGGATGATCCTGCCGCCGCTCGTCGAGCAGGCGCCCAACGCCGTGTTCGTGATGGTGACCAACCCGGTCGACATCGTCACCTACGCGGCACTGAAGATCTCTGGCCTGCCGCGCTCGCAGCTCTTCGGCTCGGGCACCGTCCTGGACTCCTCGCGCCTGCGCTACCTCATCGCGCAGCACACCGGGGTCGCCGTGCAGAACGTGCACGCGTACATGGTCGGCGAGCACGGCGACAGCGAGTTCCCGCTGTGGGAGTCCGCTTCCATCGGCGGGGTTCCCCTGCCGAACTGGCGCGGTACCCGGAGCTCGGGGCCGTTGACGCTCGACGTGCGCGAGCGGATCGCTCGGGACGTCATCGAGTCGGCGTACAAGATCATCGCCGGCAAGGGCGCCACGAACTACGCCGTGGCGCTCGCCGCCTCGCGCATCATCGAGGCGATCCTCAAGGACGAACGGCGGGTGCTGCCGGTCTCGAGCCTGCTCGACGACTACTACGGCATCAGCGACATCTGCCTGTCGGTGCCGACCGTCGTCGGTCGGACCGGGGCCGGGCGAGAGCTCGAGGTCCCGATGTCTCCGGACGAACTCGCGCACCTGCGGACCTCAGCGGAGGCCCTCAAGACGGTCGCGCGCCGGTTCGGCTTCTGACGCCGGTCGGGTGAGCCCGCGGCGAGACCCGGGTCAGGCCTCGCCCGACGACGACCGCAGCGCTCGGACCAGCTCGTCCTTGCGCAGCCGGGATCGGCCGACGATCCCGGCTGCGGCCGCGCGCCGGCGCAGCTCGGCGAGCGAGCAGTCCTCGAGCCGACCTGCGGGCTCGCACTGAAGCGCCTCGGCGAGCCGGTCGGCTGTTGCCGACGGTCCGGGGTCGCGCATCCGCCCGGGCATCAGTACGCCCCCGTCACAGCTTGCGCAGCACGCTGACGACGCGACCCAGGACCTGCGCCTCGTCGCCGTTGATCGGGGAGTAGGCCGGGTTGTGCGGCAGGAGCCACAGGTGCCCGTCCGTGCGCTTGAAGGTCTTGACGGTCGCCTCGCCGTCGATCATGGCCGCGACGATCTCGCCGTTCTCCGCGATCGGCTGGCGGCGGACGACGACCCAGTCGCCGTCGCAGATCGCGGCGTCGATCATCGAGTCCCCGGCCACGCGGAGCAGGAACAGGTCACCGTCACCGACCAGCTGGCGCGGGAGCGGGAAGACGTCCTCCACGACCTGCTCGGCCAGGATCGGTCCGCCGGCGGCGATCCGTCCGACCACCGGGACGTAGGACGGCGTGGGCGAGCCGTCCTGCGCTGCGAGGTGCTCCTCGCCGAAGCTGCTCGCCGGCGACCCGGTGCTCGGCTGCAGCCGCTGGATCGGTCGTGAGTCGTCCGGGTGCATCACCTCGATGGCGCGCGGCCGGTTCGGGTCGCGCCGCAGATACCCCTTGCGCTCGAGCGCGGTGAGCTGGTGCTTGACGCTCGACGGGCTGGTCAGGCCGACCGCCTCGCCGATCTCCCGCATGGTGGGCGGGTAGCCGCGGTGGGCGACCGATGACCGGATGGTCTCGAGGACCAGCCGCTGGCGCGCGGTCAACCCGTCGCTGTCCGGCGCACTGTCCGGGAGCGCGTGGACCGACGCGAGGGCGGCGCGCGTCTTTCGCGTCGCTGGCGGGTCCGGGGGACCGCCGGGGGTGTTCGTGTCTGTGGCCACGGTTCTCCTCCTCCTGTTCGAGTCCACCCTCGACGCTCGACCGAGCGTGTGGGTGGCTCGTGGTGCGCTTGCTCTGGCGTACACACAGCCTAGAAGAACAAGGCCGCGCTTTCAAACATCTGTTCGAGCGTGTCTCGACAACCGTCGGTGCTTCGTGCTAGACATCGTACAGACGTTCGACGCACAGGTGTTCGACGCACAGGTGTTCGACTCGGGTCACGGAGACCCAGGTCGCGGGCTATTCGAGAGGAGCACGGACATGAGCGCAGCAACGGTCCACCCGCAGGGGATGTCGGGATCAGGCACTCTGACGCTGACGACGCGGGGGCGTCGGGTGGTCGCCGCCGGTGCCGTCGCACTTGCGCTCGCCGGGGTGCTCGTCGGCGGCCGGGCGGTGGCCGGTTCGCCGGCCGAGGCCGTCCCGGTGGACACGTATACGGTCGCCGCGGGGGAGAGCCTGTGGGCGATCGCCACGGCCTACACGGCCCCGAACGACGACGTTCGCGACACCGTCGGCGCTCTCGTCGCGTTGAACGGCCTGGCTGGGGCGGGTCTGCGGGCCGGGCAGCAGATCCTGGTCCCGGCAGGCTGACCGCCATCTGCCGCGGCCGGGGCACGTGCCGCGGCCGAAGCCACCTTGCGTCTGGGCGCGCGGACCTCTAGGTTTTGGCCCAGATACCGTGGCCGAGGGTCGCCGCGCGCCCGAGGAGTTCTTCGCCGAGCGCCGACCCCGGCGCAAACCAGGACCGGAGGCTCGGCGTGCACTGTCCGTTCTGCCACCACTCTGACTCGCGGGTGGTGGACTCCCGGACGTCGGATGACGGCTCGTCGATCCGCCGCCGGCGCCAGTGCCCGCAGTGCAACCGACGGTTCACCACCGTCGAGACGGCGAGCCTGTCGGTCGTGAAGCGCTCGGGTGCGACGGAGCCGTTCAGCCGCGAGAAGATCATCAACGGTGTCCGCAAGGCGTGCCAGGGCCGGCCGGTGAACGAGGACGACCTCGCGCTGCTCGCGCAGCGGGTCGAGGAGAACATTCGGAGCACCGGCAGCGCCGAGCTGGACGCCTACGAGATCGGGTTGACGATCCTCGGGCCGCTGCGCGACCTCGACGAGGTGGCCTACCTGCGGTTCGCGAGCGTCTACCAGGGATTCAACTCGCTCGAGGACTTCGAGGCGGCGATCACGTTGCTGCGCGCCGAGCACGAGGCTGCGGCGCTGGCAGAGTCCGATTCCGAGGAGCAGCCCGACCGGGGATCGCTCCACGGCGAGTCGACCCCGACCGCTCCCTAGCGCACGGGAAACGGTCCGGGGTCTGGGCGCGGTTCACAGACAGCGTCGTTCACAGACAGCGTCGTTCACAGACAGTGCCGTTCACAGACAGCGTCGATCACGGGGTCGCGAGAACGCGGCGGCCACGATCAGGGTCGGGTCAGAGCCGTTCGAGCTTGGCGCTGTCGAGCGCGACGCGGCGGCGGTCACCCGCGCCGAAGTCGACGATGACGGCGCGATCGCCGTCAAGGGCGACGACTCGACCGAGCCCGTGTCGCTCGTGCGAGACGCGGGCCCCGACGGGGATCGGCTTGATTGCCGCAGCTGCCGCCTCTCGGGCGGCGTTGAACGGACTGTTGGGCAGGTGCCGGCGTCTACCGGTGGGCTGGGAGGACATTACTACCATCATCCTCCTGTTCGAGGGGGTGCGGAACCAGCAACGCGGGTGGTATCAGAGCAAACCGCCTCATGCGGACGCGCTGTCGTGGGTCGCGATCAGCTCTTCCCGCACGACGCGGCGCAGCACCTTGCCGATCGCGGACCGCGGCAGGTCCGGGAGCACGACCAGCTGGCGGGGGATCGCGTACCGGGCCAGGCGCTTCTCGCACCAGGCCCGAACCGTGGCCAGGTCGACGGCGCTCGCCTCTGGCCCGTCGGCGTCGAGGACGACCGCGGCTACGACCCGCTCGCCCTGCTCGCCGGCCGGCACGCCGACGACGGCGACATCGACGATCCCCGGCATCTGGCGGATCAGGTCCTCGACCTGCGACGGGTAGACCTTGAAGCCGCCGGTGATGATCATCTCCTTGGTGCGATCGACCAGGGTGAGGGAGCCGGCGGCGTCGGCCACGACGACGTCTCCGGTGCGGAGCCAGCCACCCGGGAGCAGGACGGCTGTGGTCTCGTCAGGTCGGCCCCAGTAGCCGGCGAACACCTGCGGTCCACGGATGAGCAGCTCGCCGCGCTCGTCCTGCGGGGCGTCGCGGGTCGGGTCGTCGACGTCGACGATCCGGATCTCCGTGCTGGGGAAGGGCAGTCCCAGGGTGCCCGGGCGACGGTCGACCGAGCACGGGTTGCCCACCGCGAGGGGGGACGTCTCCGTCATTCCGTAGCCCTCGATGAGCAGTCCGCCCGTGCGCTCCTCCCACCGGGCCGCGGTGGCGGCCGAGATGGGCATGGCGCCGGCGAACGCGACCCGGACCGTGCTCAGGTCGGCGTCCCGATCGGTCGCCATGGCCGCGATGCGGTCGAACATCGGCGCGACACCGGCCATGAAGGTGGCCGGGAGGCGCTTCTGGGCGGTCAGGACCGCCGAGGGGGCGAACTTCGGGAACGCGACCATGGTGGCGGCGATCCGGACGCTGAAGGTCATGCAGAGCGTGAGCCCGAACGCGTGGAAGAACGGCAGGATCCCGTAGACGGTCTCCGCGCCCTGGCGCATGTTGGTCCACGCGTCGGCCTGGACGGCGTTCGCGACGAGGTTGCGGTGCGTGAGGATCGCACCCTTGGGCGTTCCGGTCGTCCCGCCGGTGTACTGCAAGAGCGCGACGTCGCTCGACGCCGGGAAGGGATGGTCGGCCGCGATCGGCTTGGCCTGGCGCAGGAGGTGGTGCCAGCTGAGGCAGCCGGCGGGCACCGGTCCCTGCAGCTGGGAGCGCAGCGTGCGCGCCTTGGCCACGGGCAGCCGCAGGAGGAACTGCTTGGTGAACGGCATGTCGGCGGCGAGGTCGACGACGACCACGGCGCGGACCGCGGTGCGGTCCTGCACGGCCTTGACGGTGGGGGCGGTCTTCTGCCAGCAGACGACGACGACGGCGCCCGAGTCGATCAGCTGGTGGGCGAGCTCGTCCGCGCTGTAGACGGGATTGTGCTCCACGACGATGGCTCCGAGGCGGAGCACCGCGTAGAACGCGACCACGTGCGAGGTGCAGTTGGGCAGCGCGATGGCGACCCGGTCTCCAGCCACGACACCGAGGTCCCGCAGTGCGCCGGCGGCCCGGTCGACGTCCCGAGCGAGCCCGCGGTAGCTCAGTCCGCGCCCGAGGAAGTCGATCGCGGTCCTGCTGCCGAAGTTCTCGGCGGCTCGCGTCAGAGCAGCCGTGAGGGGCTCATCGGGCACGACCACATCGGCCGGCACATCAGGGGAGTAGGAAGCCAGCCACGGGCGGTCCGCCAGAGTAGGAGTCACCCTTCGAGAATAACCTACGCACCCGTAAGTTACTAGACAGTAACTTACGGGTGCGTACCGGATCGTCCGGGTATCGACCCCTCGGCTGCGCGGTCCGGCCGCGCGATCGCTGGTCCGGGGCCCGGGCTACAGGTCGCTCGACCGCGCTGCCCAGATGTTGACCCCGGCATCGATCGCGTGGACCTCGATCGCGGCGAGCTCGTCGGCGTCGAGGTCGAGCCGGTCGAGCGCGGCGAGGTTCTCGTCGAGCTGGGCGACGCTGCTCGCCCCCAGGAGGGCCGAGGTGACGCGCGGATCCCGCAGCGCCCACGCGATGGCAAGCTGGGCGAGGGACTGACCGCGGGTTGCGGCGATGTCGGCGAGGGCGCGGATGTGCCCGAGGTTCTCGGCCGTGAGGAAGTTCTGGCTGAGCGACCCGCCGCGGGCGGCCCGCGAACCGGCCGGCACCCCGCCCAGGTACTTCGACGTGAGCATCCCCTGGGCGAGCGGAGAGAACACGATCGTGCCGAGGCCGGCCTCGCCCAGGACGTCCAGGAGGCTCTGGCCGTCCGCGTCGGCGTCCGGGCGCTCGACCCAGCGGTTGAGCATCGAGTAGGACGGCTGGTGGATCGTCAGGGTCAGCCCGATCGACCGGGCCACCTCGAGCGCCTCGAGCGTGCGGTGGGCGTTGTAGGAGGAGATGCCGGCGTAGAGCGCGCGGCCGGAGTCGACGGCCGTCTTGAGTGCTCCCATGGTCTCGGTCAGCGGCGTGCTGGGATCGAAGCGGTGGCTGTAGAAGATGTCGACGTAGTCCAGCCCCATGCGGGCCAACGACTGG
The DNA here is from genome assembly GCF_045689905.1 of Pengzhenrongella phosphoraccumulans. Lineage (NCBI taxonomy): Bacteria > Bacillati > Actinomycetota > Actinomycetes > Micrococcales > Pengzhenrongella > Pengzhenrongella phosphoraccumulans. The sequence continues at coordinate 3,846,612 of NZ_CP144210.1, forward strand.
TCCAGCGACGCGAGCAGGTACTTGCGCGAGCCGCCCACCCCGTACGGGCCGGGCCACATGTCGTAGCCGGCCTTGGTCGAGATCACGAGCTCGTCCCGGTACGGCGTGAGGTCGCTCGCCATGATCCGGCCGAAGTTCTCCTCGGTGGACCCGGGCGGAGGGCCGTAGTTGTTCGCGAGGTCCAGGTGGGTGATGCCCCGGTCGAACGCGTGCAGGATGATCTCGCGCTGGCGGTCGAGCCCGTTCGCGGCCCCGAAGTTCTGCCAGAGCCCCAGCGAGATCGTGGGCAGGTCCAGCCCGCTCCGGCCGGTGCGGCGATAGGGCATGGTCGAGTAGCGGTCGTCGTCGGCAAGGTGCATGGGCCCGACCGTACGCCAGCGGGCAGGTGCCGACCGCCGGGCGGGGTGCGCCTGGCCGCGCCGTTACGCTGGTCGGTGTGCTGATCCCCGCGCCCGTCGAAGCTGCGCCTGTGGTGGCGCCTTTCGACGCTGTCCTGTTCGACCTGGACGGCACACTCACCGATCCCGAGGTCGGGATCACCGGGTCCTACCGGTACGCGCTCGAGGCCATCGGCCGGCCGGCCGATCCCGAGGCCGACCTCCGCTGGGTGATCGGGCCGCCGCTGCGGGAGAACTTCACGCTCCTGGGCGTGCCGAGCTCCCAGATGCCGGCTGCCGAGGCCGCGTACCGCCAGCGGCACCTCGATGTCGGGCTGTACGAGGCGGACCTCGTGCCCGGCATGGCCGAGCTCGTCCGCAGCCTCGACGCCGCCGGGGTGCTCGTCGCACTGGCCACCGCGAAGCCGGAGCTCGAGGGTGCGTTGACCCTCGCGCACTTCGGCCTGGAGTCGTCCTTCGCCGTCATCGGCGGCAACACCGACGACGGGAGCCTGACGAAGGCGGACGTCGTGGCGGGCGCGCTGCGCCTGCTCGGGAACCCGGATCCGGGGCGCGTCGCCATGGTGGGGGACAGACGCCACGACATCGAGGGGGCCGCCGCGAACGGCGTCACGTCAGTCGGCGTAGCGTGGGGATTCGCCGCCGATGGCGAGCTGCTAGCTGCCGGCGCGGACCATGTCGTGTCGTCGGTCGCCGAGCTCGGCCGGCTGCTCTCGTTGCCGGGCACCTCGAGCGATCCCACCTCCCGCACGCGCGGGACCAGCCGTATGTCACCGACCACCGGCACCGACCAGGTGCAGGGAAATGGCCGCACCACCGCGGTCGGCACGACTCAAGAAGGAGGCACCCGGATGTCGCAGCAGGAAAACGAGGACGCCGCAGCAGACGGTGGCGTGAGCGAGGACGCCAAGGCGAAGTTCCGCGAGGCGCTCGACCGGAAGAAGGCCGGGCAGCACAAGACGGCCGACGGCCAGAGCAACACGGGCCACGTGCACGGCTCGGAGACCTCCGGGCCCGTGCAGCGCACGTTCCGTCGTCGGGCCGGCTCGGCCTGATCAGACCGATCGAGCAGCACCTCACGGGGCTCCGGCGCGGCGCTTGCCGCACCGGAGCCCCGCGTTGTGTCTGCCGTCAGGAGAGCAGACGCAGGCGCACCGTCTGGGGCATCTGCTTCAGCGCCTCGGCGGCCTCGTCGTCGATCTGGGCGCTGACGTCGGTGACGACGTAGCCGAGCTCACCGCGGGTCGCGAGCATCTGACCTTCGATGTTGACCCCGTGGTTCGCGAGCACCGCGTTCATCGCGGCGAGCACGCCGGGGGTGTTGCGGTGCAGGTGGGCGAGCCGGTGGATGCCGGTGGTCTGCTCGAGGGCGAGGTTCGGGACGTTGACGCTGAGCGTCGTGGTCCCGGTGGCGAGGTAGTCCCGCAGCTTGTTCGACACGAACTGGCCGATGGCCTCCTGGGCCTCCTCGGTCGAGCCGCCCGTGTGGGGCGTGAGGATGACGTTCGGCAGGCCGCGCAGCTCGGACTCGAACGCGTCCCCGCGCCGCTTGGGCTCCACCGGGAACACGTCGACCGCGGCACCGGCCACGTGCCCGGACTCGATCGCCTCCGCGAGCGCCGCGTAGTCGACGACGAACCCGCGCGAGAGGTTGAGGAACACGGCGCCGGGCCGCATGCGGGCGAACTGCTTGGCTCCGAACAGGCCGGCGTTGCCGTCACGACCGTCCACGTGCAGCGTGACGATGTCGGCGGCGTCGAGCAGCTCGTCGAGCGTCTCCATCCGCTGGGCGTTGCCCAGCGCGAGCTTCTCGGCGGTGTCGTAGAACACGACGGTCATGCCGAGGTTCTCGGCGAGGACGGACAGCTGCGTGCCGATGTTGCCGTAGCCGATGATCCCGAGCGTGCGGCCCCGGATCTCGTGCGCACCCTCGGACGTCTTGTCCCAGACGCCGGCGTGCATCGACTTGTCGAGCACGGTCAGGCGGCGCGTGAGGGCGATCATGTCGGCGAGCGCGACCTCGACGACCGACCGGGTGTTCGAGAACGGCGCGTTGAACGCGGCCACCCCCCGCTTCGCGGCGGCGGCGAGATTGATCTGGTTGGTGCCGATGCAGTAGGCGCCGACGGCGATCAGGTCGGGCGCCGCGGCGAGCACCTTCTCGGTGACGTGGGTCTTGGACCGGATTCCCAGCAGGTGCACGCCCGCAAGGGCGTCGATGAGCTCGGACTCGTCGAGCGCACCGGTGCGCGTGATCACCTCGATGCCCTGTGCGGCCAGGATCGACTTGGCGAACGGGTGGAGGTTTTCGAGGAGCAGGGCGCGGAGCACGTCCCCTATGGTGCCCCCGCGGGCGCGCTCAGCCAAGTGAGTCCCGGCCCTCGGACGGTGGACGCCGCAGGTCGCAGGCGTGCGTGCGACCTGCTCCGGAGCGCGCCGGACGCCCGGTCGGGTCAGAACAGCCGGTCGTTCGGGCCGGTGGTCGTGAACCCGTCCGGGAGCTCATCGTGATGCACGACACGCAGCTGCCGGGTGGGGCGGGTCATCGCCACGTAGAGATCCCCGGCGCTCGCGGCCCCCACCTCCGACGGCTCCACGAGCACCACGACGTCGAACTCGAGCCCCTTGGCCTCGCGCGGTGTGAGCAGGATCAGCGGCGCGTCGAGGACCGCTGCCCCCGAGCCGAGGGAGTCGTCCAGCCCCGCGTCCCGGAGCGCCTCGCGCACGGCCAAGATCCGATCGCCGGGCGCGATGATGGCGACCCGGCCGCCCTCCGCGCCGTGGTCCAGGCCGGCGAGCGCGATGCGGGCGTGGCGGGCGACCTCGGCGGCGACCGCGGCGTCGTCGGGCACGTGCTCGATCACCAGGGCGTCGTCGACCTCGCGCGCCGAGGTCAGCGAGCTCACCGGCAGGTGCGCGGCGCGGGCCACGCGTTGGGCGGCGTCGGCCACGACGGCCGGGGTGCGGTAGTTGACCGTCAGCTCCGTCAGGCGCCAGGCCCCGCGCAGGAGCGGGTTGAGCATGCTCGCCCAGGAGTGGGCGCCGGTCGCGGTCGACGTCTGGGCGACGTCACCGACGATGGTCATCGACCGGCTCGGGACCCGGCGCAGCAGCATCCGCCACGCCATCGCAGAGAGCTCTTGCGCCTCGTCCACCACGACGTGCGCATAGGTCCAGCTCCGATCGGCGGCGGCCCTTTCCGCTGTCGTCAGGCGGGGTCCGGTGTTGGCGAAGCGGTCGGCGAGCAGCTCGGCCGAGACCAGGCCCTCGTTGCCCGACGACGCCAGCACGCGCCGCGCGTAGTCCAGCTCGGCCGTGCGGTTCGCGGCGTCCGCCCGGGCCTGGATCCGACCTGCCTGGTCGTCCTCGCCGAGCAGCTCGGCGGCCTCGTCCAGGAGCGGGACGTCCGCCGGGGTCCACGGGGCGCCGGGCCCGCGGGCGAGCAGTGCCCGTTCGGTCCGGGTCAGGCCGGGCGCCGCGGCGGCGAGCCGGGCCGGTCGGGTGAACAGGTCCTCGATCAGCTTCTGCGGGGTCAGGGGCATCCACGCGAGGTTGAGCGCGATCCGGATGCCGCGATCGGACCGGAGCTCCTCGAGCACGTCGCCCCGTTCGTCGGCCGCCAGGGAGTACCCCAGCTGGGCGATGTACTGGTCCGCGAGGCGCGAGAGCATCTCGCGGACGAACGTGACGCGCGCGAGGTTGTGCGGTCGGTGGTTGCGGCGCGCCCGGACGATCGCCTCGGTCACGTCGTGCCGGGTGATCACCACGGTGGCCCCGTCGATGCGGAACTCCTCGTCGCGCGCGGGAACCCGCTGGCGCTGACGGACGGCGCGCGCGATCACGGCGGCGAACTCGGCCCGCCCCTTGATCTCGGCGACCGCCTCCGCCTCGACGCCGGCGGCCTCCAGACGCGGGTAGAGCTCGGCGATCGTCGTGGTGACGACGCCGGTCTCGCCGAGCGAGGGCAGGACCTGGTCGATGTACCGCAGGAAGACCCGGCTCGGCCCGATCAGCAGCACCCCGGACCGTTCGAGCAGGCGGCGGTGGGAGTACAGCAGGTAGGCGGCGCGGTGCAGTGCCACGGCGGTCTTGCCCGTGCCGGGACCGCCCTGCACGACGAGCGCGCCGGAGAGCTCTGCGCGGATGATGGCGTCCTGCTCGGCCTGGATGGTCGCGACGATGTCGCCCATCCGACCGGTCCGACCGACCGCGAGGGCCGCGAGGAGCGCCCCCTCACCGGTCAGCCCGGAGAGGTGCTCGGCGACCTGGTCGGCGTCGGCCGTGCCGATGGATTCGAGGTCGAGCACCTCGTCCTCGATGCCGGTCACGGAGCGTCCGCGGGTGATCAGGTGACGGCGTCGCACGACGCCGTCGGAGTGGGCGGCTGTCGCGCGGTAGAACGCCTGGGCTGCGGGCGCTCGCCAGTCGGTGAGCAGTGAGGAGTGGTCGGCGTCGGTCAGGCCGATCCGGCCGATGTAGCGCTGGTCGCCGTCGTCCAGGTCGAGCCGCCCGAACGCCAGGCGGTCCTCGACGGCCTCGAGCTGGGCGATCCGGTCCTCGTAGAGCGTGGCGAACGCGTCGCGCTCGCTGCGATTCTGCGGGGAGCCGGACGGGCCTTCGCGGCGGACCTCGCGCAAGCGTTCCCGGGTCTGGGAGCGCAACGCGTCGAGCCGGTGGTACAGCCGGTCGACGGTGTCCTGCTCGCCGCGCAGCTCGGACTCTCGTCCCGCCATGTGCCTGAACTCCTGCCCACCTGCGTTCGCGGCCTGAAAAGACCGTCCGCCCATCTGGGCGGCGTCCATTATCCGCTCTCGTGGGCGGCCCGCGCACCTCAATCGCTCGCCGCCGTAGGATTTGCCGGTCCGACGCCGGCGGGTGGGCGCCGCGACGGGGAAGTATCCGCCGGTGTGTGGCGTTACCCCAGAGGTCCGCCGGGTGTGCGCACGCCATCGAGCGCCGCGTTCACCGTAGGTCGCTGACGGAACGGAAGAGGAACCATGCTGGATCCGAGCGAGATCTACGACGTCGAGCCCGACGCCGCCGAACTGCTGATCGCCGCAGGTACGGGGCTGACCCACACGGGTCCGGTCCTCGTGCACGCCGTGCGCGGCTTCGTGGACGCGGGCAGTGCCGGTCAGCTGGCCGCCACCCACCTCGCCAGCGAGCTGCGCACCACGCGGCTTGCCACGTTCGACGTCGACCAGCTGCTCGACTACCGCTCCCGGCGCCCCACCATGACGTTCGACTCCACCACCTGGAGCGCCTACGCCGAGCCCGAGCTCGTGCTCGACCTCGTCGAGGACGCGGGCGGGGTCCCGTTCCTGCTCCTGCACGGCCTCGAGCCCGACATCCAGTGGGAGCGGTACGCGGCCGCCGTCCGCCAGCTGGTGGAGCGTTTCGACGTCCCGCTCACCATCGGGATCCATGGCATCCCCATGGGGGTGCCGCACACGCGGCCGCTCTCGGTGACCGCGCACGGCACCCGGGCCGAGCTCATCGCCGACCACACGTCGTGGTTCGGCTCCGTCCAGGTCCCGGCCAGCGCGAGCGCCCTGCTCGAGTTCCGCCTCGGCGAGTCGGGGCACGACGCGATGGGGTTCGCGGTGCACGTGCCGCACTACCTTGCGCAGTCGCCCTTCCCCCAGGCGAGCATGACGGCGCTCGAGAACCTCCAGCGCGCGACAGGGCTGGACCTGAAGGTGTCGTCACTGACCGACGCGGCTCGCGACGCGACCGAGGAGATCGAACGGCAGGTGGAGGCCTCGCCCGAGGTGAGCGCCGTCGTCCGAGCCCTCGAAGAGCAGTACGACAGCTTTGCGCACGCGATCGGGCGGACGAACCTGCTCGCGGACACGTCCGAGATCCCGACCGCGGACGAGCTCGGCGCGGAGTTCGAGCGGTTCCTTGCGCAGCAGGGCGGGGACGGCGCGGGGCACTGACCGCTCGTGCAGCACTGATTCCCCTTCGCGGCACGGGAGAATGACAGCCGTGCCCACGCCCGCTCTGACCGTCGAACCTGCTCCGGCGCGTACGACGGCGTCGACGCGGCGTGCATACGTCGTCTGGGGCGCGGCGGTCCTGGCCTACGTGGTGGCCGTGCTGGACCGGTCGTCGCTCGGGGTGGCGGGTCTCCAGGCCGGCGAGCGGTTCGGGGCGAGCGCCGCCGTCCTGTCCCTGTTCGTCGTCGTCCAGCTCGCGGTGTACGCCGGGCTCCAGCTTCCGGTCGGGCTCGTGCTCGACCGTGTCGGGCCGCGCCGGATGATCGCGACCGGCGCCGTGCTGATGGCGCTCGGGCAGCTCACGCTCGCGGTCGTGACCACCATCGGGCCGGCCGTGGGCGCACGCGCCCTGGTCGGGGCCGGCGACGCGCTGACGTTCGTCTCGGTCGTTCGCCTGATCCCCTCGTGGTTCCCGCCGCGGCAGGTGCCGCTCCTCACCCAGCTCACGGGGATCCTGGGCCAGCTGGGCCAGGTGCTCTCGGCCGTTCCGTTCGTCCTGCTCCTGCACGGTCCGGGATGGCCGACGGCGTTCGGGTCGGCCGCCGCGCTCGGCGCCGTCATGGTCGTCGCTGTCCTGGCCCTCGTGCGGGACACACCAGGGTCGAGCCCGGGATCGCGCCACCCCCGCGTGGCGCCCGCCGGGGTCTCGCTCGCGCCCGAGCCGTCGCGCCTGCGTGCGACGCTCACGGAGCCCGGCACCTGGCTCGGGTACTGGACCCACTTCGTGTCGCAGTTCTCGGGCACCACGATCATCCTGCTGTGGGGCTTCCCCTTCCTCGTGCAGGGGCAGGGGCGCACGACGGCCGAGGCGAGCGCGCTGTTCACGGTCAACGTCCTCGCGGCGATCCTCGCGGGCCCGTTGATCGGCGAGTTCACCGCGCGGTGGCCGGGACGACGCGTGGGGTTCGTGGTCGGGGTCAGTGTGGCGACCGCCGCGGTGTGGGTCCTGATCCTCGCCCCGGCCGGGCCACGACCGCTATGGGCCCTGACGGTCTTCATGGTGGTCATCGCCATCGGCGGTCCGACGTCGCTGATCAGCTTCGACTTCGCGCGCAGCCATCACCCGCCCGAACGGCTCGGAACCGCGTCGGGGTTCATCAACGCGGGGGGTTTCGTGGCGTCGCTGGCCACGATGGGCGGGATCGGGCTGGTCCTCGACGCGGTGGGCTCGGGGTCGGCGGGGGAGTACTCCCTCGATGAGTACCGGCTCGCGTTGTCGGTCGTCGTGATCCCGTGGGTGGTCGGCATGGTCGGCCTGGGCGTCAGCGCACGCGCGACGCGGGCGCGGACTGGTGCCAGGGCGCATGGTCACCAGGAGCCCGAATCCATGGCGTGACCGGGGCCATCGTGAGACGATCTTGCCCGTCGGAGTCGTTCGGACTCCCAGACAACGGTGTCGGGCAGCGGGTCCGGTCATCGAAGCCCCAGATGGACAGAAGGACACAGAACATGGCACAGGGTGCTGTCAAGTGGTTCAACGCTGAGAAGGGCTTCGGGTTCATCGCCCAGGACGGCGAAGGCCCCGACGTATTCGTCCACTACTCCGCGATCGAGAGCCAGGGTTACCGCTCGCTCGACGAGGGCCAGCGCGTCGAGTTCGAGATCACTCAGGGACCGAAGGGCCCGCAGGCAGAGCAGGTTCGCCCGCTCTGACCCAGACTCAATCGACCGTCGAGGCCCCGTCCGATCTGGACGGGGCCTCGAACGTGTCACGGGCGACGTCGTCGGCTACGTGGTCCGTGGCGACCGGGCCGTCCGTGCGCGGCACGGCGTGGCCGACGAAGGCGGTGAGGTCCTTGCCGTGGAGCAGCCGGGTCGGGGCCGGGAGCGAGCGGATCGCCCGGGCGAGACCGGCTGACGCGAGCAGCCCCGGCGCCTGGGTCCCGGCGAGCACGAGGTTGCCGTAGCGGCGCCCGCGGAGCTGGCCCGGTTCGGCGGTCGCCGCGACGTCGGCGAACACCGCCCGTAGCGTCGCCAGCTCCGAGCGCGCCTCATCGAGGGGTGGACGGTCGGCGCAGTTGGCCAGGTAGATCCCGCCGGGCCGCAGGACACGTGCGACGTCGCGCGTGAACTCGATCGTCGTGACGTGCTCAGGGGTTGCCGCGCCGGCGAAGACGTCGCGGATGATCACGTCCGCGCTCGCGGACGGCAGCCCCGCGAGCTCCGTCCGCGCGTCCCCGGTCCGCAGCTTGAGCAGCGGGGCACGCGGCAGGTCGAACCAGGTCCGCACGAGGCTGACCAGGGCAGCATCGAGCTCGATGGCCAGCTGGTGCGAGCCGGGCCGCACCGCCTGCACGTACCGGGCCATGGTGCAGCCCGCGGCGCCCAGGTGGATCACGCGCAGCGGCGCGCCGGGTTCGCCGAGCCGGTCGATCACGGCCGCCATCTGCTGCATGTACTCGAACTCGAGCCGGGTCGGGTCGGCGAGGTCGAGGTGCGAGCTCGGCACCCCGTTGAGCACGACCGTCACCCCGTCGGGATCGTCGCGATCCCGGTGCAGCTCGACCGTTCCCGTCGACACCACCAGGGGTCCCTCGGGCAGCTCGGGAGCGGATGTCAGTGCCCGGTGCGAGGCTGGACGTGCTCGCCGGCTTGCTGAACCGCTGCGATCGCCCACGGCTCAACGGTAGGCGATCGCGACCGGGGGTCGTGCAGCCTTGACGAACGTCGAACGTGTGTTCGACAATGAGGGGGGAGGTACCGCCATGAACCGAACCGTCCACGCCGCACCGCTGCCCGCCACCGCCGTCGATCTGATGGCGCGGGCCGATGCCGAGCTGCTCGCTGCGCAGTTCTCGTCCGAGGCCGGCGAACGATTCGTCCACGCCCACCTGGCGTCCCTGCGCGCGGCTGCGGCCGTGCTGGCGGTTCGTGGACGGCCGACCGGCCGGCGAGCGGTCCGCACCGTGTGGGAGATGCTCGCGGCCGTCGCACCCGAGGTCGAGAGCTGGTCGGTGTACTTCGCCGCCGGCGCCGCGGGACGACGCGCGGTGGAGGCGGGCCGCTCGGACGCGGTCGACGCGCAGCGCGCCGAAGAGGTGCTGTGTGCGGCGGAAGACTTCCTCGACGAGGTGCGTGCCCTGCTCGACACCGCGCCGGTGACCACTCCGGGCGGCGAGGGTCGCCGCCAGCTGCTCTCGGTGCGGGCCTCGTGAGCGGGCTGCGATGAGCCGCGCGCCGCGATCCGCGCTCGTCAAGCGCGACTGGGGCTCCCAGGAGGATGGCTGCTCGATCCTGCACGTCGACATGGATGCGTTCTTCGCCTCGGTCGAGCTTGCGCGCCGACCTCACCTGCAGGGCAAACCGGTGATCGTCGGCGGGTCCGAACGCTCGGTCGTGCTGGCGGCGACCTACGAGGCGCGCGCATTCGGCGTGCACTCGGCGATGCCGATGCAGATCGCCCGTCGCATGTGTCCGCAGGCCGTCGTCGTGCCGCCGGACATGGCCGCCTACCGCGAGGTGTCGACCGCCGTCATGGAGCTGCTCAGCGAGGTCACGACTCTCGTCGAGCAGGTCAGCGTCGACGAGGCGTTCCTGGACGTGTCCGGGGCTCGTCGACGGCTCGGACCGCCGACGGTGATCGCGGCGGGGATCCGCCAGCGGGTCTACGCGAACCATGGCATCACGTGCTCCGTGGGGATCGCCGGCACCAAGTTCGTGGCCAAGCTGGCGTCGCAGCACGCCAAGCCCGACGGCGTGCTGCTCGTCCCGCGGGCCGCGACCGTGGAGTTCCTGCGTGCGCTCCCCGTCGGCGCCCTGTGGGGCGTGGGGGAACGGACCGAGGCGTCGCTCGCGCGCTGGGGCCTGCGCACCGTCGCCGAGCTGGCTGACAGCGACGTGAGCACCGTCCAGCGGGCTGTGGGAAAGGTCGCGGGGGCGCACCTGCACGACCTGGCCTGGGGACGTGACCCCCGTCCTGTCTCGCCGGGCCGGATCGAGAAGAGCATCGGTGCGGAGGTCACGTTCCCCGTGGATGTCGCCGACCTCACAGTCGTGCAGACGCAGGTGCTGGCGCTGGCCGACCGGTGCGCGGCGCGGCTGCGAGCCGAAGGGATGGTCAGCCGCACGGTGAGCATCAAGGTGCGGACCTCGGACTTCCGGACCCTCACGCGCTCTCGGACCCTGCCGACGCCGACGGAGGTGGGCCGCGAGATCTACCTCGCGGCGCGCGAGCTGCTCGCGGGCGTCGATCTGGACGGATTGCCGATCCGGTTGGTGGGGGTTCGCGCCGAGGGTCTCTCACCGGCGCGGACAACACCCCAGCAACCGACCCTCGAGGAAGCCGTCGGCGGGATGGGGCTCGCCCGACGGGACGCAGAGCGCGCGATGGACCTCGTCCGGGACAGGTTTGGGTCCGGATCGATCCATGCAGCGTCATCGACAGGCCCGAAAGAGACCAATTTGGATGGTCGACCCCCCATCAACTATCGCGGCAGCGAAACGGGACCTATCCTGAACGAGACAAGTCCCAGCGGGTAATGCGGAGGTAAAATGCCTCTCTCCGAGTACGAGCAACGTGTACTGGAGCAGATGGAGCGACAGCTCACGTCTGACGACCCCCGGCTCGCGAGCACCCTGCAATCCCGCGGTTCCCGTGGGATCGCTCGGTGGGTCATCGCCGGCTCGGGTTTTACTGTGGGTCTCCTGGTGCTCGTGGCGGGTGCGGCACTCTCGCAGCTCTGGCTCGGGGTTATCGGATTCCTCCTCATGTTCGCCGCAGCGGTCTACGCGTTCGCGGTGCCGAGATCGTCTGGCCCGGTCGGGGTGGTCGATTCCAAGGGTGGAGTGACGCCTCGCTCTGGCGCGAAGGCGAAGAAGAAGCAGACTGGCGGTCTGATGAAGCGATTTGAGGCGCGTTGGGATCGGCGCCGCGACGAGGGCGGCCGGTAGGTCGCGCGTCAGTTCGGACCGCTCAGTTCGAGGGGACCGTGACCGGCACGGGTGCGGTGATCTCTCGCAGCACGATCGTGACGAGGTTCTCCAGCTCCGAGCGATCCCGGGCGTGGGGGTTCGGCGCGTAGCGCACGTCCTCGACGGCGAGGGCAAGGTCACGCAGTGCGGCCTGTGCCTCGGTGCGCATCGCGGAGCCGTTGCGGCGCTCCAGCTCCGCCGTGACGAGGTCCACGACCTGGCGTGGGGTGCGGGCGTCGCTCCAGGTGATGCCCGCTGCCGCGAGACGGGTGCGCAGGTGCCCCCACGCCACCTCCGAGCCGGGTTCGTTCGTGCCCGCGGGCCGACGGCGCCGGGCAAGCCAGGTCAGCAGGCCGATGGCGACCACCGTCACCAGTGAACCGATGCCGATGGCGAGCCCACGACTCGTCTGGGCCGTTGCCGTGGGCGCGGCCGCCTGCGGCGCGACGGTGGGCGAGGCGCTCGGAGTGACGCCCTGCGCGCGCGGGTTCGGCTCGGGCACCGGGGCTACGCCCGCGCCGGCAAACGGATCGGCCCAGCGGGGCGGGGCGCCGGACTGGATGGCAGGCGTGGGCTCGAACCGTATCCAGCCGCTGTCGGGGAAGTAGAGCTCGGGCCACGCGTGGGAGTCCCGACCGGTGACGACCTGTTCGCCGCTGTCGGCCAGCGAGCCGGGCAGGAATCCGACGGCGAGCCGGGCGGGGATCCCGAGCGTGCGGGCCATCACGGTCATCGCGGTCCCGAACTGCACGCAGTAGCCGATCTTGCTCCCGAGGAAGTCCCAGACGGCGTCGTCGCTCTGGCCCGCGGGCACCTCGGTCGAGTAGGTGAAGTTCTGGGTGTTGCGGAGGTAGCTCTGCAGTGCGAGAGCTTGGTCGTAGTGGTTGGTGAGCCCGGCCGTGACCTCCGCGGCGGTCGCGGTGACGTCGCCCGTCCGTGAGGTCTGCGGTACCGCGAGGTACTGGTCGAGGTCGGCGGGGAAGTCCGTGGGGGCGGCGCGCAGGGTCTGCGCCGAGATGTCGAGGAGCTCGGTCCGGATCGAGTACTCGAGGCCGGGGCCGGTGGTGCTCCCGCGAACGACCTCGTCGCGCTCGGCGTCGTAGGTCCAGTCCTGGGCGTCGACCGTCCGTGGCATGACGGGCACGGGCAGTCGTTCTTCCTGAAGCCCGGCGATCCGTACGGTGACCTCGGACACGATCGGCTTCGCCTCCTGCGCAGGACGGTTCGCGAGATCGCGCGCCGGCCACAGCAGGGCGTCGTCCGCCGCGATCGAGGACGGGCGGTCGTCGCGCGACCAGTTCTCCCCGTCGAAGTCTCGCAGCGTGAACACGCGCAGCGGGCCGACCGTGACCGGGTCGGCGCGGTAGGTCAGCTCGACCTCGTTCGACCGCGCGCCCAGGCTGTCACGCAGGTCGAGGTCCTGCGCGAGGCGCAGTGAGCCCGCCGACACCGACCCGAAGTCCGGCACGCGGATGGACGCGAAGCCGGGCGCCGCCACCGAGACGGGGCCGAGCACGATCGCGGCGACCGTCACCGTGGCGGCGCCCGCCACGGCCGCACCGGTACGTCGGCTCGCGTCCCGTCGCCCTCGCGAGCCCCGTGACCCGGGTGCCGGTGCGGCCGTCAGCGCGAGCAGCACCAGGTAGCCGGCGGCCGTCCCGATGAAGGCCCAGACGCTGACGGTCTTCTCGAGCGCGATCGCGGGGAGCCAGAGCGCGAGCAGCACGAGGCCGGACCAGGCCGGCGCCGCGAGCCCGAGCGCGACGAGGTCGACGAGCAGGAGCACGAGCAGCGCGCCGCCGACCACCAGCAGCTCGAGCTCGGGGGATTCCTGCGCCGGGGGACGGGCAGCATCGACGTACGCGAGCCCGGCGCGCAGCGTGTCGCCCAGGCGGCCAAGGGAGGCGCCGTTGGGCAGTGCCTGGAAGCGTCCGGGCGGGCTCGCGTAGGCCGCGAGGATCCCGAAGACCGTCGCGACGAGCCCCACGAGCGTCGGCGCCCACCAGCTCCGCGTCAGGGCGCGGACCCCGGCGAGGAGGGCGGCCAGGACGGTCACGCTCGCGACGGCGACCGTGAACCACCGACCGGGCTGGATGAGGGGGGCGAGCGAGTACACGCTGGCGGACACCGCGAGAGCGCACAGCCCACCCGCGACCCAGGTGCGCAGCCCGCGCGGGACGTCGCTCATCGGTCGGTCTCGAGCAACCGGCGCCAGCAGTCGCCGACGCCCTCGCCCACGGCCGCCGGGACGGCTCGCCAACCCGCGCGTCGCAGGTCGTCGAGCGTGCGTTCGGCCTCGCGGCGGGCGGCGCCGTCCGCGGTGGGCAGGCGCACGATGGCGAAGGCCTCGCTCACGTCGCTCACGCGGGCGAAGGCGTCGCGGGCGGGCGCCGCCAGTGCCCCGATCACCGCGAGCACGAGCGCCGAGCCGCCGCCGGGAGCGGTCAGCTCGCGCGCGACCGCGAGCAGGTCGTTCGACGCGTCGACGGTGGTCGGGGCCGGTTCGAGGTCCACGGTCAGGTTCAACAGCTCGATCCGGGCCGTGTCCGCTGAGCCGTCGCGCAGGTGGTGCAGCCGCACGGCGGAGTCGATGGTGCTCCCGTCGTCGTCGGATCGCCCACCGAGCAGACGGACGGGGTGCCCGGCCTCGAGCAGCGCGAGCCCCATCGATGCCGCCAACGAGATGGTCCACTCGATCCCGGGGCGATCGGTCGGCAGGTCGATGAGGACGCTCGCGGGCCTCGGGCCGGCGCGCTCGTCGCTGCGCACGAGCAGCTCCCCGCGTCGCGCCGAGCTGGCCCAGTGAACCCGGCGCAGGTCGTCGCCCACGCGGTAGTCGCGCAGCGCGGCGTCGTCGCTCGACGGTGTGCGTGCGCCGAGGGCTACCCGGTCGGGCTCGCCCACGAGCGAGCCGCGCGGCAGGGGCAGCTCGACGACCTCCGGCCAGACGGCGACCTCGGCCTGCTCCCCGAGCGTCGCGCGGGTCCGTACGACGCCGAACGGATCGGTCCGGCGCACGACGAGCGGCCCGAGCGGCCAACGACCGCGGCGGGTGGGCTGGATCGGGTAGGTGAGGGTGATCTGGCCGGCCGCCCGAACGACGCGGGCCCGCAGGGTCAGCCCACCGGAGAGCTGGGTGGCGGCCTGCTCGCCGAGGTGCAGCTCGGCGAGACGCGCGCGCCCGGACAGGTCGGACGCGCGGATCTCGACCCGAGCGGTGGCGGGCGAGCCCACCGAGACCGGGTTGGGCCGGGCCGAGCGGTGCACGCGCAGGGGGTGGCGGCCGCCGGTCGGATCGACCGCCAGCAGCCAGAGGGCGCCGGTCAGCACGACCAGCGGTCCGAGCAGCCCGAGGCGGGTGAGGTCGGCCGAACCGATGCCGATGCCGAGCGCCGTCACGGCGCTGCCCGCACCCGCGAGCCCCCAGCCGCGCGCGGTCGGGCGCAACCAGGGCAGCGTCGGCCAGCGCAGTCGCCGCACAGACCCGAGGTTCGTCGTGATGATCAGCCCGTCGCGCGGCGGGTTCGGGCGGTGGCCTCGGCCGGCGGAACGGCCGTGCGGGCGACGACGGCGCGCAGCACGTCGACCGTCGTCCGACCGGCCAGCCGGGACTCCGTGCTCGGGAGCAGCCGGTGCGCGAGGACCGGCTCGGCGAGGGACTGGACGTCGTCGGGCAGGACGTGGTCCCGGCCCGACATGGCCGCGAGGGACTTCGACGCGCGCAGCAGCTGGATGGCAGCGCGGGGCGAGGCGCCCAGGCGCAGGCCGCTGTCGTCGCGGGTCGCGCCGACCAGGTCGACGATGTAGCGCTTCACGGCCGGCGAGGCGTACAGGCGCCGCGCCGTGGCGATCAGGCGTGCGACGTGCGCGGCGTCGGTCGCGGGGCGCAGGTCGACGAGCGGGTCGGCCACCTCCTGCCGGTCGAGCATGTCCAGCTCGGCGTCGCGATCCGGGTAGCCGACCGTGAGTCGCGCCATGAACCGGTCCCGCTGTGCCTCCGGGAGCGGATAGGTGCCCTCCATCTCGATCGGGTTCTGGGTGGCGATCACGAGGAACGGTCGCGGCAGCGGATAGGTGATGCCGTCGATCGTCGCCTGGGCCTCCTGCATGCACTCGAGGAGCGCCGACTGCGTCTTGGGGGAGGCGCGGTTGATCTCGTCGCCGATCACGATGTTGGCGAACACCGGTCCGGGCCGGAACTCGAACTCGTGGGTCTGGGCCCGGAAGATGTTGACGCCCGTGAGGTCGCTGGGCAGCAGGTCGGGGGTGAACTGGATCCGGCCGACCGTGCAGTCGATGCTGCGAGCGAGGGCCTTGGCCAGCGTGGTCTTGCCGACCCCGGGCACGTCCTCGAGGAGCAGGTGGCCCTCGCCGAGGAGGACGGCGACCGTGAGACGGACCAGCTCCGCGCGGCCGCTGATGACCTGTTCGATCCCGGCCCGGATCTTTTCAGCGGTCTCCACGAGCTCGTCGAGCTCGGTGGAGGTGGGTACAGCCTGAAGCATGTCGACTCCTTTGGCGGACTGACCCGAGCCTAGGCGACGAGGTACCGCCGGGCGACGCCACTTGCGGGGGTAATCGCTTCGCCTGGCCCGTCCTCCACCTTCCTCCACCGGGCCCGCCACCAGCCCCGAATCAGGCGGGGCTGGTGGCTGCGACGAGCCATTTGGGCGAAATGGGTGGGCGCGCACGTGGCGGATTGCGAGTCGGGATCCCTTTGGTCCGATCCGGGGGCCAGTTCGGCTCAAAACCCCTCCACTTTGAGCCACCTCTTTCACCTGCACCGACGTACCGCTAGTCGGGTGAATCGGGCTGCTGATCCGTTGACGGTGGAGGGAAGTGGAGTATTGTGGAGGCACTTGGTGAGGGATGGACGGCGAGGGGAGGTCGGCTCAGGTGAGCGACTTCCTCGGCGGCGGACAACCGACCTTTCTGGGCACTTACACGCCCCGGCTGGACGACAAAGGGCGCCTGATCCTTCCCGCCAAGTTCCGGGGCCAGCTCGCTCCGGGGTTCGTCATGACCCGCGGGCAGGAGCACTGCCTGTATGTGCTGCCGTTTGAGGAGTTTCGTCGGATGCACGACACGATCGGCGAGTCGTCGGTCACCGACAAGCAGGCGCGGAACTACTCGCGCGTGTTCCTCTCCGGTGCCACCGATGAGCTTCCTGACAAGCAGGGCCGGATCTCGATCCCGGCGCCGCTGCGCGTGTATGCCGGCCTCGACCGCGACGTGGCCGTGATCGGTGTCGGCCGCCGGGTGGAGATCTGGGACCTCGCAACCTGGGAGTCCTACCTCGCCGCGGAGGAAGGCAACTACGCGGACGCATCCGAGGGGGTGTCGTCCAACCGGACCCTCTGAGCTTTTCGCGGCGCGTTCCTCGCACCGCCCGGTGAGGTCTCCTCCCGCCCGCTCTGGCGCACTTCCCCGGTGCCAGAAGGTCGGTGGGGGACCTGGTCGGACGGCGGAGGGGTCGTCCGGCCAACAACGTGCACCAGGTACAAGCCCCACCCGCACCACCCAATCCACGAAGGACGACCGATGACCGAACCGCGTGAGACCTCTGACCGGCACACGCCGGTCATGCTCGCGCGCTGCGTGGAGCTCCTCGCTCCGGTCCTCGACGTGCCGGGTGCGGTGATGGTCGACTCCACGCTCGGCATGGGGGGCCACACCGAGGCGGTGCTCGAGGCGTTCGGCGGGGTCCGGGTGATCGGTCTCGACCGGGACCCGCAGGCCCTCGAGCTGGCGGGACGCCGGCTCGCCCGCTTCGGTGACCGGTTCACCGCGGTGCACGCGGTCTACGACGAGATCGGTGACGTCGTGCACCGGCAGCTCGGCCTGCCCGCCGTGCAGGGGGTCCTGATGGATCTCGGGGTCTCCTCGCTCCAGCTCGACGAGGCCGAGCGCGGGTTCTCCTACGCGCACGACGCCCCGCTCGACATGCGGATGGACCCGACCACGTCGCTGACGGCCGCCGACGTCCTGAACACCTACGCCGAGGCCGATCTGGTCCGGATCCTGCGTGACTACGGCGAGGAACGGTTCGCCCACCGCATCGCGAAGAACGTGGTGGCGGCGCGCGAGCGTGCCCCGATCGCGCGCACCGGCGAGCTCGTGTCCCTGCTGCGCGCGAGCATCCCCGCGGTGACCCGCAAGACCGGGGGGCATCCCGGCAAGCGGACGTTCCAGGCCCTGCGCATCGAGGTCAACGGCGAGCTCGAGTCCCTCGAGCGGGCCCTGCCCGAGTCGATCGAGGTACTCGAGGTCGGGGGCCGCATCGTCGTCGAGGCCTACCACTCGCTCGAGGACCGGCTCGTGAAGCGGGCGTTCGCGGCTGGGGCGCAGTCGAGTGCACCGCTCGGGCTCCCGGTCGAGCCCGAGACGCACAAGCCCTACCTCAAGCTGCTCACCCGCGGTGCGGAAGAGGCCTCGGCCGAGGAGCGGGAGTCGAACCCCCGGTCTCAGTCGGTCCGCCTCCGCGCCGCGCAACGCCTTCGTCCCACGCCCGCCCACCTTCTGGGGAGGTCCTCATGAGCGCCCTTCCGCAGTCCTACTCGCCCGGCCAGCGGTCGTTCGAGCCCGCCCTCGTCCCCGAGCGCGCACGATCTGAGGCGCCGCGCCTGCGCATCGTGCGGGCACCGTCGCACGCACGCACGCGGGTGCCGTTCGTCCTGCTGTGCATCGCCATCCTGGTGGGTGCGCTCCTCGGTGCGCTCGTGCTCAACACGTCGATGGCCCGCGGCGCGTACCAGGCCCACGACCTGCAGATCAAGCTCGCCCAGGAGGCCCGCACCCAGCAGGAGCTCACGTCCCAGCTCCTCGCGCACAAGGCTCCCGGAGCGCTGGCCGCCTCGGCGCGGGCACTCGGCATGGTCCCCGTGCCCGAGCTGGCCTTCCTTCGGCTGTCCGACGGCGCGGTGCTCGGCTCCCCGACCCCCGCCGGGGCCGGGGGATGACCGGGCCGGTCCCCACGGGTGCCGGTCAACCGGCACCTCGCCCGCGCGCACGGCGTGCGGTCCAGCCCGGCTCTGCCCAGCCACGCGCGGTGCGCACGCTGCGGTCCGACGCGGCCCGGGTCGTCGTCCGGCGTCCGCGGGAGACCGTCCTCGCCCCGAGCCGCGCGGCCCGGCCCGAGCAGCGGCACAACGCGCTGCTCGTGTTCGTGCTCGTGGTGCTCGTGGTCTTCGCCGGTCGCCTGGTCTACGTCCAGGGGCTGCGCGGGCAGGCGGTGGCCGCCGAGGCGCTGAGCGAACGCATGTCCACCGCGCGGCTGCCCGCCGCCCGCGGCGAGATCACCGACGCGAACGGCGTCGTGCTCGCCACCTCGGTCGAGCGCTACACCATCTGGGTCGACCAGACCGAGGTCGCGGACTGGAAGCGGACCTCTAACGGATCCGTGCAGGCCGAGGGAGCCGCGGGTGCCGCGGCCGAGCTTGCCGCGCCGCTCGGGATGGACGCGGCCGAGCTCGGCGCCCAGCTCGCCGGCGACAAGCGGTACGTGGTGATCAAGCGCGACGTGCTGCCCGAGGTCTGGCGGGCCGTGCGTGAGCTCGCGATCACCGGCGTGAACGGTGACCGGGTCCCGCAGCGCGTGTACCCCGCCCGCGCGGTGGGCGGCAACATCATCGGCTTCGTCAACCGCGACGGCGTCGGCCAGGAAGGTCTCGAGAGCGCGCTGAACGACTCGCTCACCGGAACCGACGGCCGCTACACGTACGAGCGCGGCCGCGGCGGGCAGGAGATCCCCGGCGGCAAGCGCGAGGAGGTTCCCGCCGTGGCCGGGCAGGACGTCCAGCTCACGATCCTGCGGGACCTGCAGTGGAAGGCCCAGGACGAGCTCGACAAGGCCGTCGCGGCCACGGGGGCCGACTCGGGCTCGGTCATCGCGGTCTCCGTCAAGACCGGGGAGATCCTCGCCATCGCGGACTCGGGCACGGTCGACCCCAACGATCCGGGCGCGACCAGTGCCGATGCCCGCGGGTCACGAGCGCTGGCCAACGTCTTCGATCCCGGCTCGACCGCCAAGGTCATCACGATGTGCGCCGCGATCGAGACCGGCGTGGCCACACCGCTGGACCGCTGGGAGGTCCCGGACCACTACACGACCGCGAACAACCAGACCTTCAAGGACTCGCACCCCCACGAGCTGCTCAAGCTGACCACCACCGGCGTGCTCGCCAAGTCGTCGAACACCGGCACGGTGATGATCGGGCAGAACATCCCCCAGCAGGTCCGGTACGACTACCTGTCCAAGTTCGGCTTCGGGACCCGGACCGGGGTCGAGCTGGCGGGGGAGTCAGCCGGGATCCTGCACCCGTCGGACAAGTGGGACGGCCGCACCAAGTTCGCGGTCCTGTTCGGCCAGGGGCTCTCGGTGAACGCGTTGCAGGCGACCCAGGTCTTCGCGACCATCGCGAACGGGGGCATGCGCATGCAGCCCCACATCATCAAGGGGACGACGGGGGCCGACGGCACGTCCGTCGCAGCCGCCCCCGCGACCGCCACGAGGGTCGTGTCGGCCGAGACCGCCGCCACCGTGCTCAAGATGATGGAGAGCGCGGTCGACGAGGGCACCGGATCAGCCGCAGCGATCCCCGGCTACCGTGTCGCGGGCAAGACGGGGACGGCGCAGACCTGGGGTCTGGGTGGGACGACCGGGATCACGGCGTCGTTCATCGGCGTCGCCCCGGCCGACAACCCGGCCATCGCCGTCAGCGTCGTCATGAACAACCCGCGCACCTCAGAGTGGGGCGGGGTGGTGGCCGCACCCGTGTTCAGCGAGGTCGCCGGCTTCGCGCTCCAGATGCTCAAGGTGGCACCGAGCGGCTCCGTGCCCGACCTCTTCCCCATCTCCTACGAGTGACCGGCCAACCGGGGGCCGCGGCAGTCCACGGTAGATTCACCCCCATGACACCCCCCTTGGGTCGAATGCGCCCTTCGCATCCAGCTACCCACGGGATCGCCGACCTCACCGGCGCGTTCGCCGTCCGCCTGGCGACCTCCACCGCACCCTCCGCGCTCGCCGATGTCACGTTCACCGGCATCACCGTCGCCAGCTCGGCGACCGAGCCCGGCGACCTGTTCGTCGCACTGCACGGCCTCAAGGCCCACGGCGCGACCTATGCGGCCGGGGCCGTGGCCGCGGGAGCCGTCGCGATCCTCACCGACACGGACGGTGCGCGCGTGTGTGCCGCTCTGGTGCCCCCGCTCGGGGTGCCGGTCCTGGTGGCCGACGACCCGCGCGCCCTGCTCGGCGACATCTCGGCCTGGGTCTACGGCCAGCCCGCGCACGGCCTCGAGACCGTGGCCGTGACCGGCACGAACGGCAAGACCACCACGACCTACTTCGTGGACGCCGCGCTGCGCCGCGCCCATGCCATCACGGCCGTGCTCGGCACGGTCGAGCTGCGGATCGGCGAGGACGCGGTCGAGAGCCCGCGGACCACGGTCGAGGCTCCCGCGCTGCACGCTCTCCTTGCGCTGGCCACCGAGCGCGGCGCCACGGCCGCGACGCTCGAGGCCTCGAGCCACGCGCTGGCGCTCGGGCGCGTGCACGGCCTCACCTTCGACGTCGTCGGCTTCACCAACCTGCAGCGTGACCACCTCGACTTCCATGGCGACATGGAGGGCTACTTCACCGACAAGGCGCGCCTGTTCGCGCCCGAGCAGGCGCGCCGCGGCGTCGTCGTCGTCGATGACGCGTGGGGCCGCCGGCTCGTGGCGCAGGCCCGGATCCCGGTCGAGTCCGTCGCGACCCACGTCGGCGCGCCCGAGGGCGAGACCGCCGACTGGGCCGTCGTCGCCGCGACGATCGGCCTCGACGGGGTCGGCTCGACCTTCACCCTGCGCGGGCCCGACGGCGTCCTGCACGCCGCCTTCAGCCCGTTGCCCGGGCTGGTGAACGTCTCGAACGCCGCGCTCGCGATCGTGCTCGCGCTGCGGGCGGGGGTGACGCTCGACGAGGCGATCGCCGGCGTCGGCTCGGCCCATGCGATCCCCGGCCGGATGGAGCGGGTGATCGAGCGGACCGACGGCTGGCCGCTCGCCCTGGTGGACTACGCCCACACGCCGGACGCGCTCGAGCTCGCGCTCCAGGCGGTCCGGCCCATCACGCCGGGCCGGCTGTTCATCGTGTTCGGGTCCGACGGCGACCGCGACATGGGCAAGCGCCCGATCATGGGTGCCACCGCCGCGCGCCTCGCGGATGTGCTCATCGTCACCGACGAGAACCCCCGCTCCGAGGTGCCCGCGCAGATCCGCGCGGAGATCCTCGCCGGGGCCCGGGCCGAGCGCCCGTCCGGGGTCGACATCCTCGAGGCGAACTCGCGCGACGAGGCGATCCGCCTCGCCCTGAGACTGGCCGACGACGAGGACACCATCATCATCACGGGCAAGGGCCACGAGCCGACCCAGGAGATCGCCGGCGTCTTCCACCGGTACAACGATCGTGACGTGCTGAAAGCGGCCGTGCGCGAGGCCCTGGCGTCGGGGTTGACCGAGTGATCGCGCTCACCGCAGCCGAGGTCGCCGCCGCGACCTCAGGTCGGCTGTACCCGGCGACGGTGGCACCGGCGCTGATGGTGCACGGCCCGGTCGTCGTGGACTCGCGCGAGGTCGCGCGCGGCTCGCTGTTCGTCGCGCTCCCGGGCGAGCACTCCGACGGGCACGACCACGCCGTCGCCGCGATCGCCGCGGGTGCGGTGCTCGTGCTCGCCTCGCGCGAGCTGACCGGTCCCGACGGACCGGTGCCGAGCGTCATCGTGGCCGACGTCGAGGTCGCGCTCGGCGAGCTCGCGGCCGCCGTCCTGGTCCGGCTGCGGACCGACGACGAGCCGGGGGACACCCCGCTGAGCGTCGTCGGCGTGACCGGTTCGGTCGGCAAGACGACCACCAAAGACCTGCTCGCGCAGCTGCTGACCCCCACCGGTCAGACGATCACCCCGGTCGCGTCGTTCAACAACGAGATCGGGCTGCCGCTGACGATCCTGCGCGCCGACGAGGGCACGCGCTTCCTGGTCCTCGAGATGGGCGCGAGCGGGATGGGGCACCTGACCTACCTCACAGGCATCGCACCGCCCGACATCGCCGTCGTGCTCGCCGTGGGCAGCGCCCACGTCGGGGAGTTCGGCGGGATCGAGGCCGTCGGCCGGGCGAAGGCGGAGATCATCGCAGGCCTGGCCCCGTTCGGCACCGCCATCCTCAATGCCGACGACCCGCGCGTGGCGGCGATGGCCGCGATCGCCCCCGGGGACGTCGTCACCTTCGGCAGCTCGGTGGGAGCCGACGTCCGGGCCACCGGCTCCACGGTCGACCGGGCCGGTCGGGCCTCGTTCACGCTGAGCTCGGGTGGCCACGAGGCGCCCGTCGCGCTCCGGCTGGTCGGGGAGCACCACATCTCCAACGCCCTCGCCGCGGCGACCGTGGCTCTGCGCCTCGGGGTGTCCCTGGCCGACGTCGCCGAGCGGCTGTCGTCGGCCGACGCGCTCAGCCCGCACCGCATGCACGTCGTGGAGCGCGCCGACGGCGTGACCGTGATCGACGACTCGTACAACGCGAACCCGGACTCGATGCGCGCGGCGCTCAAGGCGCTCGCGACCGTCGCCGGGCGCGACCGGCGGTCCGTGGCGGTGCTGGGCGAGATGCTCGAGCTGGGCGACACGTCGCGCACCGAGCACGAGGCGATCGGCCTGATGGTCGTGCGGCTGAACGTGTCCCTGACCGTCGTGGTCGGCGCCGGGGCGCACGCGATCGCCGACGGCGCCCTCCTCGAGGGCTCCTGGGGGGACGAGGTCGCCACCGCCGACGACGTCACCGCCGCGGGGGACTACCTGGAGCAGGAGCTCCGGCCCGGTGACGTCGTGCTGGTCAAGTCGTCCTACGGCTCGGGCCTGTGGCGCCTCGGGGACCGACTGATCTCGCCGGACGCCCCGGCGGCCAGCTTCCCCGGGGAGCCCGTTCGATGAGGGCGGTACTGATCTCGGGTGGCCTCTCCCTCCTGCTCGCGCTGCTGGGCACGCCACTGTTCATCCGCTACCTCGTCCGCAAGCAGTACGGGCAGTTCATCCGGCAGGACGGTCCGACCGCGCACTTCACCAAGCGCGGCACGCCGACGATGGGCGGCGTCGTCATCATCGCGGCGACCGTGCTCGGGTGGGCCGGGGGCAGCGTGCTCACCGGGAACGTCCCGAGCGCCTCCGCGTTGCTCGTGCTGTTCCTCATGGTCGGGCTCGGCATCGTCGGCCTCCTCGACGACTACATCAAGATCTCGCGCCAGCGCAGCCTCGGGCTGAGCGCGCGCTGGAAGATCGCCGGCCAGGGGCTCGTCGGCGTGACCTTCGCGGTCGCGGCGGTGCAGTTCCCGAACGAGAACTTCCGCACGCCCGCGTCCATGCGGATCTCGTTCATCCGGGACACCGGGATCGACCTGGCCTTCGCCGGCCTGACCATCGGGCTGATCCTGTTCGTGCTCTGGGCGAACTTCCTCATCACGGCCTGGTCGAACGCCGTCAACCTCACTGATGGGCTCGACGGGCTGGCGACCGGCGCGTCGCTGGTCGTGTTCGGTGCCTACGTCATCGTGTGCGTGTGGCAGTCGAACCAGACCTGCCAGAAGCTGCTCACGGCCGGTCCGCGCTGCTACGAGACGCGTGACCCGCTCGAGCTGGCGGTGGTCGCCGCGGCGATCACCGGTGCCTGCTTCGGGTTCCTGTGGTGGAACGCGAGCCCGGCCAAGATCTTCATGGGGGACACCGGGTCGCTCGCGCTCGGCGGGGCGCTCGCGGGGCTGTCGATCCTGTCCCGGACCGAGATCCTCGCCGCCATCCTCGGCGGGCTCTTCGTCGTGATCGTCATGTCCGACGTCATCCAGATCGGGTTCTTCAAGATGACCGGGAAACGGGTCTTCAAGATGGCACCGCTGCATCATCACTTCGAGCTGTCGGGGTGGGGCGAGGTGACGATCGTGATTCGGTTCTGGCTCATCGCGGGCCTGTTCGTCGCAGCCGGGGTCGGCGTGTTCTACGGCGAGTGGGTCGCCGGCTGATGCAGCCCAACGAACGCGAGCCGTTCGAGGACCCGACTGATCTGACCGGCCGACGGGTCGTGGTGGCCGGCCTGGGCATGTCTGGGCGGGCGGCCGTGGTCGCTCTGTCCGCGCGCGGCGCCGTCGTCGAGACGGTCGACGCGCGCCAACCGGACGCCGACGCCGCCGACGCCGCCACCTTCGTCGCTGAGGGCCGGTTGGACCGCGCGGACCTCGTCGTCGCCTCGCCCGGCTGGGCTCCGTCGAACCCGCTGCTCGCGGCGGCGGTCGCGCGCGGCCTGCCGGTGTGGAGCGAGGTCGAGCTCGCCTGGCGGTTCCGGGCCCAGCGGCCGGACGGCGCCGGACCGGCCCCCTGGCTCGCGGTCACCGGCACGAACGGCAAGACGACCTGCGTCGGCATGCTCGAGTCGATCCTGCGCGCCGGGGGCGAGCACGCGCTCGCCGTCGGCAACGTGGGCGTGCCCGTCGTGGCGGCCGTCGCCGACCCGACCCTCGACGTCGTCGCGGTCGAGCTGTCCAGCTTCCAGCTGCACTTCACCCGGACGATGTCGACCCAGGCTGCGGCGGTGCTCAACGTGGCACCCGACCACCTCGACTGGCACGGCTCGTTCGAGGCGTACACGCACGACAAGGGGCGGGTCTACTCCCAGGCCCAGGTCGCGTGCGTGTACAACGCGGCCGACCCGCTCACCGAGCAGCTGGTCCGCGACGCCGACGTGCGCGACGGCGCCCTGGCCGTCGGGTTCACGCTCGGCACCCCGGGCGTCGGCCAGGTCGGGCTCGTCGAGGACGTGCTCGTGGACCGGGCCTTCGCCGCGCTTCGGCACACCCACGCGATCGAGCTGGCGACGCTCGACGACCTCGCGCACCTCGGCAGCGCCGACGCGGTCGACCCGCGGTGCGGCTCCGTGCCGTCCCACGTGGTGGCCGACGCGCTGGCCGCGGCCGCGCTCGCGCTCGCGCACGGCGTCGACCCGTCCGCCGTCCGGGCGGGCCTGCGGGCGTTCGCGCCGGGAGCCCACCGGATCCAGACGGTCGCCACCGTGGACGGCGTGCCGTACGTCGACGACTCCAAGGCGACCAACGCGCACGCCGCGGCCGCGTCCCTGGCGGCCTTCTCGCCCGGCACCGTCGTGTGGCTGGCCGGCGGGCTCGCCAAGGGGAACACCTTCGACGAGCTCGTGCTGGCCCGGCGCGACCGGTTGCGCGCGGTCGTGCTGATCGGCGTCGACCAGCAGCCGCTGCGCGAGGCGCTCGCCCGACACGCGCCCGAGGTTCCCGTGGTCTGCATCGATCCCGGCGAGACTGGGTCGGTGATGACTCGCGCCGTGGAGCAGGCCCACCGGTTCGCCCGGCAGGGCGGCACCGTGCTGCTCGCCCCCGCGTGCGCCTCGATGGATCAGTTCACGTCCTACGCCGAGCGGGGCGACGCGTTCGCTGCTGCTGCTCGCGCCCTCACGGTGCACTGATGACCCAGGCCGCCGGGATGCGTCGGGAGAGCGGCCCGGCGCGCGCCATCAGGGCTGTGCGAGCAACCTCGCCACAACGGAAGGCGAAGACCGCGCGCGCCCCCGGGTCGCGGCTCGGCCAGTGGAACAGCGTCGTGACGAGCTACTACCTGCTGACCGGGGCGACCGCGATCCTGGTCGTGCTCGGTCTGGTCATGGTGCTGTCCAGCTCGAGCGTCGAGTCGCTCGCCGCCGACAAGTCCGCGTACACCGAGTTCGCCAAGCAGGCCCGCTTCGCGCTGATCGGGCTGCCGCTGCTGTGGATCGCGTCCCGGCTCCCGTTGCGGTTCTACAAGCGGGCCGGCTGGCCGCTGCTCGGGGCCGCGGCCTTCCTGCAGCTCATGGTGGTCTTCTTCGGGATCTCCGCGAACGGCAACCGCAACTGGCTCGCCGTCGGCCCGGTGATCGTCCAGCCCGCCGAGGCCGCCAAGGTCGCCCTCGCGCTCTGGCTCGGCGTCGTGCTGGCCCGCAAGCAGCCCCTCCTGCACGAGTGGAAGCACGCCGTGATCCCGGTGCTCCCGATCGCGGGGGTGCTCGTCGGGCTCGTGCTGGTCGGCCAGGACCTCGGCACCGCGATGGTGCTCATGCTGCTGGTCGCCGGCGCGATGTTCATCGCCGGGGTTCCCCTGCGGATCTTCGCCGTGGTCGGGGGGTTCGTGGCGCTCGGGGTGGCGTTCCTGGCCACCACCAGCAACAACCGGGTCGCGCGGATCACGTGCTGGATGAGCAACACCTGCGACCCGACCGACGGTGGCTACCAGACCCTGCACGGCACCTGGGGCCTGGCCACGGGTGGGTGGTGGGGCCTGGGGCTCGGGCAGAGCCGTGAGAAGTGGTCCTACCTGCCCGAGGCGCACAACGACTTCATCTTCGCGATCATCGGTGAGGAGCTCGGCCTCGTCGGCACGCTGCTCGTCCTGGTGCTGTTCACGCTCCTCGCGCTGGCGATGAGCCGGGTGATCCGTCGGCACCCGGACCCGTTCGTCAAGATCACGACCGCCGGCATCGCCTTCTGGCTCATCGGCCAGGCTCTCATCAACATCGCCGTCGTCATCGGGCTCGCCCCGGTGATCGGCGTCCCGCTCCCACTCGTCTCCGCCGGAGGATCCGCCCTCATCATGTCCATGGCAGCAATCGGCATCGTGATCTCCTTTGCGCGCGCGGAACCGGGGGCGACCGAGGCCTTGGCCGCGCGTCCCGGGGTCGTGCGCCGCTCGCTCGCCGTGATCGGCCGGTCGGGTCCCAGTGCCGGTGCGCAGGCGCGGCCGGGCTCGGTCCGTCCGGGGACGTCGCGGAGGTGACCGCGGCGGACGCGGTGTCCCCCCGAGCGCAGGACCGCACCTTCCGGCTCACCTCGGTGCTGCTCGCCGGCGGTGGGACGGCCGGGCACGTGAACCCGTTGCTCGCGGTCGCCGAGGAGCTGCAGCGGCGCGACGGCGCCACCCGGCTGACGGTGCTCGGCACCGCGACCGGGCTCGAGGCCGAGCTGGTCCCCGCGCGCGGGCTCCCGCTCGCGCTCGTGCCGCGGGTGCCCCTGCCGCGACGCCCGACGCTCGACTGGTTCCGCCTGCCCGGCCGCCTGCGCGCCGCGGTGCGCGCCGCCGGCGCGGCGATCGACGCGGGCGACGCGCAGGTCGTGATCGGTTTCGGCGGGTACGTCTCGACGCCCGCCTACCTCGCGGCCCGGAGCCGCAAGATCCCCGTCGTGGTGCACGAGGCGAACGCGCGCCCGGGCCTGGCCAACCGGCTCGGGGCCCGCTGGGCGGCGGAGGTCGCCGTGACGTTCCCCGGGACGCGCCTGACCCACGCCCAGGTGGTCGGCATGCCGCTGCGCGCTGCCGTGGCCGGCCTGGTCGACCAGTGTGCGGGCGATCCGACCGGTACCCGAGACCGGGCGCTCGCGACGCTCGGGCTCGCACCCGAGCGTCCCGTGGTGCTCATCACCGGCGGCAGCCTCGGCGCCGCCCACCTCAACGATGCGATCGCCGCCGTCGCCGGCGAGCTGATCGCGGCCGGCGCGCAGGTGCTCCACCTGACCGGTGCGGGCAAGGCCGAGGCCGTACGCGACGTCGTCGGGCAACTCGACGCCGCCGACCGCGAGCACTACCACGTGCGCGAGTACCTGGCCGAGATGGAGCAGGCCTACGCCGTCGCCGCGCTCGTCGTGTGCCGGTCCGGCGCGGCCACCGTGAGCGAGCTCGCCGCGCTCGGCCTGCCCGCGGTGTACGTGCCGCTGCCGATCGGCAACGGCGAGCAGCGGCTCAACGCCGCCCCGGTCGTGGCGGCGGGCGGCGGCCTGCTCGTCGACGACGCCGACCTCACCCCGGCCTGGCTGCGCGCGCACGTGCTGCCGCTGCTGCACGACGGGGCAGCCCTGGCCGCGATGGGACGGGCGGCTGCCTCCGTCGGGGTGCGCGACGGAGCAGCGCGCGTCGCCGACCTGGTCGAACGCGCCGCCGAACGTGCCGCACGGGGGTCGAAGTGAGCGCCCCGACGGTGCCGCTGGCCGACTTCGGGCGCACCCATCTCATCGGCGTCGGCGGCGCGGGGATGTCCGCGATCGCCGCGCTGCTCGCGGCGCGCGGCCTCGAGGTGAGCGGTTCCGACGCGCGCGAGGGGCCCGCCTTGGCGGGGCTCCGGACCGCCGGGGTCACGATCTGGGTGGGTCACGACGCCGCCCACGTCGCCGGCGCGCAGACGGTCGTGGTGTCGACGGCCGTCCGCGAGACCAACCCCGAGCTCGCCCACGCCCGCGTGCTCGGCCTGCGGGTCCTGCACCGGTCCCAGGCGCTGGCTGCCCTCATGGCCGATCGGCGATCGATCGCCGTCGCCGGGGCGCACGGGAAGACCACCACGTCCGCGATGATCGCGGTCGCGCTCGCCTCCGCCGGGCTCGACCCGTCGTTCGCCATCGGGGGCACCGTGCTGTTCGAGCTGCCCGTTGCCGTCGATCCCGGGAGCCACCCCGCACCCGGGCCGCTCGGCGGCGCGCACGACGGCGTCGGTGACGTCTTCGTGGCTGAGGCCGACGAGTCCGACGGCTCGTTCCTCGCCTACGCGCCCACGATCGCCGTGGTGACGAACGTCGAGCCCGACCACCTGGACCACTACGGCACCCGGGAGGCCTTCGAGCAGGCGTTCGAGGAGTTCGCCACCCGGATCGTGGCCGGCGGGGCCCTGGTCGCCTGCGCCGACGACCCCGGTGCGGTCCGACTCGTCGCCGCCGCGCGCGCGTCGCTCGCCGCTCGCGGCGCCCAGGTGCTGACCTACGGCGTGGCGCCCGACGCCGACGTCGTGGTCGAGCGGTACCAGGCCGCGGGTGCGGGATCTACCTTCGGCCTGCGCACCGCGCACCCGGCGCTGCGCGGCGCCGGCGTCGCCGTGGTCGACGGCGTGCTCGAGCTGGACCTGCACCTGGCGGTGCCGGGCGCTCACAACGCGCTCGACGCAGCGGCCGCCTGGATCGCCGCGCGGCTCGTCGGGGTCGAGCCGGAGGTCGCCGTGGCGGGCCTCGGCGCGTTCCGCGGGACGGGTCGACGGTTCGAGGAGCGGGGGAGCGCCGCGGGGGTTCGTGTCGTCGACGACTACGCCCACCACCCGACCGAGGTCGCCGCCCTGCTGCGCGCCGCGCGGCCGGTGGCGCGCGGCGGCCGGGTGCTGGTGCTCTTCCAGCCGCACCTGTACTCCCGCACCCGCGCGTTCGCGACGCAGTTCGCGCGCGCTCTCGACCTGGCCGACGCCGTCGTGCTCACCGACATCTACGGCGCACGCGAGGACCCTGACCCGACGGTCACGAGCGCGCTGATCACCGACCAGGTGGCGACCCCGGGCAAGGCCGAGCTGGTGCCCGACCGGATGGCGGCCGCGCGGCGCATCGCCGAGCGCGCCGAGCCGGGCGACCTGGTGCTCACCGTCGGCGCGGGGGATGTCACCGAGCTGGCCCAGGTGGTGCTCGAGGCCCTGGCGACGCGCCAGGGTCCACCGCGATGACCCCGAGCCGGCCGGGGCGACCCATCCCGGGCCGCCGTCCGTCCGGCCCGTCGTCGTCCGGCCCCGCTCGCGCGCCGGCCCCGAAGGCTGCGGCTCCGAAGGCTGCGGCTCCGAAGACCTCCGCCCCCAAGGTGCCCGCCCCCAAGTCGCTCGCCCCCAGGGTGCCCGCTTCGAAGGCCTCTGCTTCGAAGGCCCCAGCCCCGAAGGTGCCCGCGCCCAAGGAACCGCCGCGCAGCACACCGAGCAGCAACGTGACCACCTACACGGCCGGCCGACGCGCCCTGGGCGTCCCGGTCCGGCCGACCGTGGTGTCGACCGGCTCCGCCGTGCGCTTCGCGGAACGGCTCGCGGCGCGGCGTCGACTCGTGCGCAAGAAGGTCATCCTGACCACGGCCGCCGTCGTGGCCGGCCTCGGCGTCGCGTGGCTCGTGCTGTTCTCGCCGGTGTTCGCCCTCGACCCGGCGGAGGTCACCATCACCGGTGCGGGCACCGTGGTCGCGGTCGACGACGTGAGCGCCGTCGTCGGCCGGGTCGCAGGGATCCCGCTGCCGCGCCTCGACGCGATCGGGCTGCGCGACCGGGTGCTCGACGTGCCCGGCGTGCGCCAGGCGAAGGTCACGCGTTCGTGGCCGCGCGGGCTGGCGATCGTCCTCGTCGCCCGCGAGCCGGTGGCCGCGGTTCCCCAGCCGGCGACAGCGTCCGGCCCGAGCGCCGGCGATCCCGCGGGCTTCACGCTGCTCGACGCCGAGGGATATCAGGTCGGGTGGGCCCTGGCGGCGCCGGAGGGCCTGCCGGTCGTCTCCGTGCCGATCGACGGCGAGAACAAGCGCACGCTCACCGCCGTGCTGACCGTGCTCGAGGCGTTGCCGCCCGCGTTGCGTGCCGAGGTCGCCACGGCCCAGGCGTCGAGCCAGGACACCGTCCAGATGGGGCTGCGGGACGGCGCCACCGTGAATTGGGGGAGCGCGAGCGATGCGACGCTCAAGGTGGCGGTCCTCCAGGCGCTGCGCGCGGCCCCGGTCACGGCTGCCGCGAAGGTGTTCGACGTCTCGGCCCCGACGTTGCCCATCACCCGGTGAACGAACCCGGTGAACGAACCCGCACAAGGATGTGAGCGACACGCGCGGCGCGGTCGTTGCTCCCAGGCCCTGCGCCCCTTAGCGTCACCGCCAGAACTACTTGACATAACTCTAACCTTCTACCTCAAGGTGAAGGTTGCATGCAGCAGCAGGACGAGCGCAGAACGAGAGGGAATGACGTGGCAGCTCCGCAGAACTACCTGGCGGTCATCAAGGTGGTCGGTATCGGAGGCGGTGGCGTCAACGCCGTCAACCGGATGATCGAGGTCGGGCTCAAGGGTGTCGAGTTCATCGCGATCAACACCGACGCCCAGGCCCTGCTCATGTCCGATGCCGACGTGAAGCTCGACGTCGGCCGCGAGCTCACCCGCGGCCTCGGCGCCGGCGCCGACCCGGAGGTCGGCAAGAAGGCCGCCGAGGACCACGCCGAGGAGATCGAAGACGTCCTGCGGGGCGCCGACATGGTCTTCGTGACCGCCGGCGAGGGTGGCGGCACCGGCACCGGTGGCGCGCCCGTCGTCGCCCGGATCGCCCGCGCCCTGGGTGCCCTGACGATCGGCGTCGTCACGCGCCCGTTCACGTTCGAGGGACGGCGTCGCTCGGTCCAGGCCGACACCGGGATCGACGGCCTGCGGGCCGAGGTCGACACGCTCATCGTGATCCCGAACGACCGCTTGCTGTCCATCTCGGACCGCTCGGTCTCCGTGCTCGACGCGTTCCACTCGGCCGACCAGGTGCTGCTCTCCGGCGTCCAGGGCATCACGGACCTCATCACCACCCCCGGCCTGATCAACCTCGACTTCGCCGACGTGAAGTCGGTCATGCAGGGCGCCGGCAGTGCGCTCATGGGCATCGGTTCGGCCCGCGGGGACGATCGCGCGGTGCAGGCCGCCGAGCTGGCGATCTCGTCGCCGCTGCTCGAGGCGAGCATCGACGGCGCGCACGGTGTGCTGCTCAGCATCCAGGGCGGCAGCGACCTCGGGCTCTTCGAGATCAACGAGGCGGCGCGGCTCGTCCAGGAGGCCGCGCACCCCGAGGCGAACATCATCTTCGGTGCGGTCATCGACGACGCGCTCGGCGACGAGGTGCGGGTCACCGTCATCGCGGCCGGGTTCGACAGCGGCTCGCCGCACCAGCGCCGGGACGCCCGCGCGCTGGGTCAGGTCTCCGGCTCGAGCCGGCCGTCGTCCACCCCCGCGGCCGACGACGTCCCGACCGTCGCGCAGCACCGGGCCGCGCACCCCGCGCCCGCGGGTAATGGCGTGCCGAGCCAGGCGTCCGCGCCCCAGGCCCCGGTGCCCGCGTTCCTCGCGTCCACGCCCGACGGCGGCCAGGCGGCCGCCTCCCTCGAGGTGCCCCGGATCTTCGGTGCGGACGCCGTGCGGCGTGCGGACGAAGAGCTCGACATCCCCGATTTCCTCAAGTAGCGAGTTGGAGCCGGCGCGCACCGCGCTCCCCGTGGTCGAGGTCGACCTCGGGGAGGGCGTGCGCGCCGCTTTCACGACCCGCTCGGGGGGTGTGAGCTCGGGTGCCCACGCCTCGCTCAACCTCGGGCTCAACGTCGACGACGATCCCGCCCGCGTGCGTGCGAACCGCAGGCTCGTGGAGGCCTGGTCGGGCGGTGCGGTGCAGTTCGCCTCGCAGGTGCACGGGGCGCGGGTCGCGATCATCGGACCCGAGCTCTCAGGAGTGACGCCGGATTCCGTCGGCGAGGTCGACGCACTCGTGGCGGCCACCGGTGCAGGGGTCGCCGTCCTGGTGGCGGACTGCGTCCCGGTCCTGCTCGCGGATCCCGCCGTGGGCGTCGTCGGAGCTGTG
Source organism: Pengzhenrongella phosphoraccumulans (assembly GCF_045689905.1). Taxonomy (NCBI): domain Bacteria; kingdom Bacillati; phylum Actinomycetota; class Actinomycetes; order Micrococcales; genus Pengzhenrongella; species Pengzhenrongella phosphoraccumulans. The sequence goes on from NZ_CP144210.1 coordinate 3,879,360, forward strand.
CACGCCGGGCGCCGTGGACTGGCCGACGGGGTCGTCCAGAGCGCGCTCGCCGCGATGGTGGACCTGGGTGCCCGCGCGGACCGGATCCGCGCCGTCATCGGTCCCGCGATCTGCGGTGCGTGCTACGAGGTGCCTGCCGACCTGAGGGCCGAGGTGGCCGCCGTCGTGCCGGCCTCCTGGTCGACGACGTCGTGGGGCACCCCCGCGCTCGACCTGCCGGCCGGGGTGGCGGCGACGCTCGCGGCCGCCGGGGTGAGCCGGGTCGAGGACCTGGCGATCTGCACCTTGACCGACGAGCGGTTCTACTCGCACCGGTCGCAGCGCGGCGGACCTCCCACCGGCCGATTCGCGGGGGTGATCCGTACGACGGCTCAGATCCCGGGCGTGTCGGGCGTGATCGGGGTCGGGCGCTTGCTAGCGTGAATGCGCAGGATACGAGAGCACGAGAGGAAAAGGGCGATGGCCGGAGCGCTACGCAAGACAATGCTGTACCTCGGTCTCGCCGACGAGCGCGGTGACGAACAAGCCGATGACGTCGAGGAGTACGAGGAGCTGGAGACGACCGTGCCGCACGAGTACGAGGCCCAGGTGACACCGATCAGGTCGGCCACCCCCCGTCCCGCCGTCGCGGCGGCACCGGCAGGGGAGCTGCGTCGGATCACGACCGTGCACCCGCGCTCCTACAACGACGCCCGCAAGATCGGCGAGGCGTTCCGCGAGGGCACCCCGGTGATCATCAACCTGTCGGACATGGACGACTCGGACGCCAAGCGGCTCGTCGACTTCTCCGCCGGCCTGATCTTCGGGCTCCACGGCGCCATCGAGCGCGTCACCAGCAAGGTCTTCCTGCTCTCGCCCGCCCACGTCGAGGTGACGGCCGAAGAGCAGGCCGTCCCGGGCGAGGTCCGGGCCGGGTTCTACAACCAGAGCTGATTCGGTGTCTGTCGTACTCCAGCTCGCAGGCGCGATCGTCAATCTGTACGTCTTGGTGCTCCTGATCCGGGTCGTGTTCGACTGGGTTCAGATCCTGGCGCGAGACTGGCGACCGCACGGCGTCGTCCTCGTCATCGCCGAGGTGATCTACTCGTTGACCGATCCGCCGCTCCGCTTCTTGCGGCGGTTCATCCCGCCCTTGCGGTTGGGCTCGGTCCAGCTCGACCTGGGTTTTTTGGTGCTTATGCTGGGCTGCATCTTCCTGGCCAACATCCTCAACAGCCTGGCTGCACGCGTCTGAGTCCTTTTCTCCACTCAAACTCCGCTAACGTGAGCGCTGGTGGTCGGTGGGCTACCGACTGACCAGCTCGATCGCGAGCGGCACGAACTACTGAGGTGACACCGATGGCAATGCTGACCGCAGACGACGTCCTGAACAAGAAGTTTCAGGCGACGAAGTTCCGCGAGGGCTACGACCAGGACGAAGTCGACGACTTTCTCGACGACGTCGTCAACACGCTCCGCGCGGTTCAGGGCGAGAACGACGAGCTGAAGTCGAAGCTCGCGGCCGCCGAGTCGCGCATCGCCGAGCTCAGTCGTGCGGGCGCACAGAAGGGCTCGGCCGCTCCGGTCAAGCCTGCTGAGCCCGAGCCGACACCCGTTGCGGCCCCGGCCCCTGTCGTCGCCGCCGTGGTGGCACCGCCCGTGGCCGTCACCGCCCGCACGAGCGAGCCCGAGTCTGCGACCGGCATGCTCGCCCTGGCTCAGAAGCTGCACGACGACTACGTGCGCAGCGGCCAGGAAGAGGGCGACCGGATCATCACGGAAGCCAAGACGCAGGGCACGCGGATCGTTCGCGAGGCCGAGCAGACCTCGCACCAGACGCTCACGCAGCTCGAGAAGGAGCGCAGCCTCCTCGAACGGAAGATCGACGAGCTTCGCGTGTTCGAGCGGGACTACCGCACGCGCCTGAAGAGCTACCTCGAGAACCTGCTCGGCGACCTCGACAACCGGGGCAGCGCGTTGCCGCCCCAGGGTGGCCAGAACGCCGACGCCGGGAGCCTGTAAGCCCCGACCGACCAGCACGAACCCCTCACACCACGCCCGGATTTCCGGGCGTGGTGTGTTGTGTCTCGGGTCACAGGCGTCTAGTGTCCTGAACCACGACAAAGGGGGACGTCCGTGGCAATCCACGAAGCGCTCAGCACCACGGCGGCAACCGATCTGCCCGATCTCGCCAAGGCCGTGCGCTCGTTCCCGGTGCGGGAGGGCGAGAAGCCCTGGACCGTGCGCGAGGTTCGCGAGGTCGCAGCCGAGCTCTCCCGCGAGGTCGTCCGGCTGGGTTCGGAGCTCTCCGCCGCGGACGCCGAGCTCTCCGACCTGCTGCGCAACTCCGGCGACGGCGCCGGCGACGACCAGGCGGACTCCGGCTCGAGCGCGCTCGAGCGCGAGCAGGAGCTCACGCTCGTGAACAACACCCGGGACATGCTCGTGCAGGCCAACCGGGCGCTCGCCCGGATCACGGCGGGCACGTTCGGCACCTGCGACTCGTGCGGCAAGGCGATCGGCAAGGCGCGGGTCCAGGCCTTCCCGCGCGCGATCCTCTGCGTCGACTGCAAGCACCGCGAGGAGCGCCGCTGACGTCGGTGCCCCGCCCGTGGGACACTTCTCGGCGATGTCCAACACCCCTGATGTGTCGCCCCAGTCCGAGCCGCCCGCCGACCGCGCCTCCGAACCGCTGACGGTTGCCGTCGCGCCCGCACGCCGGCGCCGACTGCTGATCGGACTGAGCGTGCTCGCCGTGGCCGTGCTGGTGATCGACCAGCTCACGAAGATCTGGGCCGAGGCGGCGCTCGTGCCGGGGGAGCGGACCGCGCTGCTCGGTGACCTGCTCGGGTTGAGCCTGATCCACAACCCGGGGGCTGCGCTGTCGATCGCGACCGGGATGACCTGGGTGCTCACGATCGTGGCGACGGTCGTCGTCGTGGTCGTGGTCCGGGCGTCGCGCCGGATCGGGTCACTCGTCTGGGCGATCGCGCTGGGCCTGCTGCTGGGGGGCGCGCTCGGCAACCTCGTCGACCGGTTCCTGCGCGAGCCGGGCTTCGCGCGCGGGCACGTCGTCGACTTCATCGCCTACGGCAACGTCTTCGTCGGGAACGTCGCGGACATCGCGATCGTGGCCGCGGCGGGACTCATCATCGTGGCCTCGTTGCTCGGCATCGGGCTGGACGGAACTCGCGAGGTCCGGGCCTCCGGCCCCGCCGCACAAGAATCGGAGTCCCCGCGTGGCTGAGCAACGAGCGCTACCCGTACCCGACGGTCTCGCCGGTGAGCGGGTCGACGCCGGGCTCGCGCGCCTGCTGGGCCTGTCCCGCACCCGGGCGGCCGACCTGGCCGCGGCCGGTGGCGTGCTGCTCGACGGCAAGATCATGGGCAAGTCCGACCGGCTGGTGGCCGGGGCCTGGCTCGAGGTCGAGCTCGGGGACCTGCCGGGTTCCGGCTCCGCTGCGCCGGTCATCGTCGCCGAGCCGGTTCCGGGCATGCGCATCGCGTACGACGACGACGACGTCGTGGTCGTCGACAAGCCGGTCGGGGTGGCCGCCCATCCGTCGCCGGGCTGGACCGGGCCGACGGTGGTCGGGGCGCTCATCGCGGCGGGCTACCGGATCTCCACGTCGGGGGCCGCGGAGCGGCAGGGCATCGTGCACCGCCTCGACGTCGGCACGTCGGGCCTGATGGTCGTCGCGAAGAGCGAGCACGCGTACACCGTGCTCAAGCGCGCGTTCAAGGAACGCACGGTGGAGAAGATCTACCACGCGCTCGTGCAGGGCCACCCCGAGCCCACGACCGGGACGATCGACGCTCCAATCGGGCGGCACCCCACCGCGGACTACAAGTTCGCCGTGGTCGCGGACGGCAAGCCCTCGATCACCCACTACGAGGTGCTCGAGATGTTCCCGGCCGCGTCCCTGGTCGAGGTGCACCTCGAGACCGGACGCACCCACCAGATCCGGGTGCACTTCGCCGCGCTGCGGCACCCGTGCGTCGGCGACATCACCTACGGTGCCGACCCGACCCTGGCGAAGCGCACCGGGCTGACGCGGCAGTGGCTGCACGCGGTGCGGCTCGGCTTCGACCACCCCGCGACGGGACTGCCGCTCGTGGTCACCAGCGAGTACCCGGCCGACCTCGCCGCCGGGCTCGACCGGCTGCGCGAGCCGTACCGGGCCACCGATCGGGCCGCCGAGCGCTGAGCTCGACGCGCTCGCGTGTGTCGCCCGAGCCCGTCGGAGGGCTGACCTAGAATCCGCCTATGCCGTCTTCTACGTCCTCGGACTTCGTGAACCTCCATGTCCACACCGAGTACTCCATGCTCGACGGCGCCGCGCGGCTGGACGATCTGTTCACGGAGGTCAAGCGGCTCGGGCAGAAGTCGATCGCCATCACGGACCACGGCTTCCTGTTCGGCGCCTTCGACTTCTGGTCCAAGGCGAACGCGGCCGGGGTCCGGCCGGTCATCGGCGTCGAGGCCTACCTCACGCCCGGCACGAGCCGGCTCGACCGCACCCGGGTGAAGTGGGGTGAGGCGCACCAGTCCCGTGACGACGTGTCCGGTGGTGGGGCCTACACGCACCTGACGCTCTGGGCGAAGAACACCGCCGGCATGCACAACCTGTTCCGGATGTCCTCGTACGCGTCGCTCGAGGGGCAGCTGTACAAGCCCCGGATGGATCGCGACCTCCTCCAGCGGTACGGCACGGGCCTCATCGCGACCACCGGCTGCCCCTCGGGCGAGGTGCAGACCCGATTGCGGCTCGGCCAGTTCGACGAGGCCGTGCGCGCGGCCGGGGAGTTCCAGGACATCTTCGGCAAGGAGAACTACTACGTCGAGCTGATGAACCACGGGCTCGACATCGAGCAGCGGGTCGCCAAGGACCTCCTGCTGGTCGCGGACGCGATCGGCGCACCGCTGGTGGCGACCAACGACTCGCACTACACGACCAAGGAAGACCACAAGGCGCACGAGGTGCTGCTGTGCGTGCAGTCCGGGTCGACGCTCGCAGACCCGAAGCGGTTCAAGTTCGACGCCGCGGACTTCTACATCAAGAGCTCCGAGGAGATGCGGCGGACGTGGGCCGAGCTGCCGCAGGCATGCGACAACACGCTGCTCATCGCGGAGCAGTGCGAGGTGACGTTCAAGACCGACGTCGACTACATGCCGAACTTCCCGTGCCCACCCGGGGAGAACGAGCAGTCCTGGTTCATCAAGGAGGTCGAGACCGGCCTGAACCGCCGGTACGCGGGTGGCATCCCGGACGACGTGCGCAAGCAGGCGGACTACGAGACCGGCGTCATCTCCGATCTCGGCTTCCCGGGGTACTTCCTCGTCGTGGCCGACTTCATCAACTGGGCCAAGGCGCAGGGCATCCGCGTGGGCCCTGGGCGTGGGTCGGCCGCCGGCTCGATGGCGTCGTACGCGATGGGGATCACCGAGCTCGACCCGTTGGTGCACGGGTTGATCTTCGAACGGTTCCTCAACCCCGAGCGCATCTCGTGGCCCGACGTCGACGTCGACTTCGACGAACGGCGCCGCGGTGAGGTGATCCGGTACGTCACGGACAAGTACGGCGAGGAGAAGGTCGCCCAGATCGTCACCTTCGGCACGATCAAGGCCAAGCAGGCGCTCAAGGACGCCTCGCGCGTGCTCGGTTTCCCGTACGCGATGGGCGACAAGCTCACCAAGGCCATGCCGCCCGGGGTCATGGGCAAGGACATCCCGCTGTCGGGGATCTACGACCCCAAGCACCCGCGGTACGCCGAGGCCGACGGGTTCCGCCAGGTCGTGGCGGCCGACCCCGACGCGCAGCGCGTGGTGGAGACCGCGCGCGGCCTGGAGAACCTCAAGCGCCAGTGGGGGGTCCACGCGGCCGGGGTCATCATGTCCAGCGAGCCGCTGATCGACATCGTGCCGATCATGCGCCGCGAGGCGGACGGCGCGATCATCACCCAGTTCGACCAGCCGACGTCCGAGGCGCTCGGGCTGATCAAGATGGACTTCCTCGGCCTGCGCAACCTCACGATCCTCGACGACGCGCTCGAGAACATCGTCGCGAACGGCAAGCCGGCCATCCGGGTCGAGGACCTGCCGCTCGACGACGCGGCCACCTACGAGCTGCTCGGCCGCGGGGACACCCTGGGAGTGTTCCAGCTCGACGGCGGCCCGATGCGCGCGCTGCTGCGGCAGCTCCACCCCGACACCTTCGAGGACATCTCCGCCGTCATCGCGCTGTACCGCCCGGGCCCGATGGGCATGCAGTCGCACACGAACTACGCGCTGCGCAAGAACGGGTTGCAGGAGATCACCCCGATCCACCCCGAGCTCGTCGAGGCTCTCGAGGACGTCGTCGGGATCACGCACGGACTGATCGTCTACCAGGAGCAGGTGCAGAAGGCCGCGCAGAAGCTCGCCGGGTACACCCTGGGCCAGGCCGACCTGCTGCGCCGCGCGATGGGTAAGAAGAAGCAGTCGATCCTGGACAAGGAGTTCGTGCCGTTCCAGGCCGGCATGCGCGAGCGCGGGTACTCCGACTCCGCAGTCAAGGCCGTGTGGGACGTGCTGGTGCCGTTCGCCGGGTACGCCTTCAACAAGGCCCACTCGGCTGCGTACGGCGTCGTGTCGTACTGGACCGGGTACCTCAAGGCGAACTACCCCTCCGAGTACATGGCCGCGCTGCTCACCTCGGTCAAGGACGACAAGGACAAGTCCGCGCTCTACCTCGGCGAGTGCCGGCACATGGGCAACTTCGTGCTGCCGCCCGACGTGAACTCGTCGTCGGCCAACTTCACGGCCGTGGGCACCGACATCCGGTTCGGCCTCACCGCCGTGCGCAACGTCGGGGCGAACGTCGTCGACGCGATCGTCGCGGCGCGCGAGGCGAAGGGCGCGTTCGAGTCGTTCACGGACTTCCTCGACAAGGTCCCGGCCGTGGTCTGCAACAAGCGGACGATCGAGTCGCTGATCAAGGCCGGTGCGTTCGACTCGCTCGGCCACACCCGGCGCGCGTTGCTCCTGGTGCACGAGCAGGCCGTCGAGTCCGTGATCGGGGTCAAGCGCAAGGAGGCCGAGGGGCAGTTCGACCTGTTCGCGGGCTTCGGCGGCGACGGGGCCGAGGATGACGGGCTGTCGTTCAGCGTCGAGGTCCCCGACATCCCCGACTGGGACAAGAAGCAGCTGCTCGCGTTCGAGCGCGAGATGCTCGGGCTGTACGTCTCGGACCACCCGCTGTCCGGGCTCGAGCACGTGCTGTCGTCGGCCGCGGACACCTCGATCGCACACCTGCTCGCCGACGAGACCCGCCCCGACGGTTCGACCGTCGTGATCGCCGGCCTGATCACCTCGATGCAGCGCAAGATGTCCAAGCAGGGCAACCCCTGGGCCGCGGTCACGGTCGAGGACATGGAGGCCTCGGTCGAGATCATGTTCTTCGGCGAGACCTACCTCGCCTACTCGACCGTGCTCGCCGAGGACCAGGTCGTCGTCATCCGCGGCCGGGTCCGGCGGCGGGACGACACGATGCAGCTCCAAGCCATGGAGGTGTCGCTGCCGGACATCTCCTCGGTCGCGGACACTCCCGTGACCGTCTCGATGTCGGTCGCGCGGTGCACGCCCCCGGTCGTGGAGCGCCTGCGCGAGATCCTCGCGAACCACCCCGGCGTGATCGAGGTGCACCTGCGCCTGACGAGCCCGGGCCGGGCGACCGTGATGCGGCTCGAGGAGTCGCTGCGGGTCGAGCGCTCGTCCGCGCTGTTCGGTGACCTCAAGGCCCTGCTCGGCCCGGCGTGCCTCGCCTCATGATCACGCTCACGCCCGACCAGCTCGAGTTCGTCACCGTGCGGCACCTGGCCACGCTCACCACGGTCCGGCCCGACGGCGGTCCGCACGTCGTGCCCGTGGCGTTCACCTGGGACGCGGCACAGGGGCGGGCGCGGATCACCACGCGCGACACGTCCGTCAAGGCGCGCGTCGTGGAGCGCGGCGGGCCGGACGGCGCCCCGTTGCGGGCCGCGCTGTGCCAGTTCGAGGGTCAGCGATGGCTGACGCTGGAGGGGACCGTGACGATGTCGCGGGACCCGGCGCAGATCGCCGAGGCGGTCGAGCGGTACGCCGACCGGTACCGCGAGCTCGGGGCCCAGCCGGCGCGGGTCGTGCTCCACCTCGTCGTCGACCGGGTCATGGGCACGGTGCGCTGAGCGAGCGGGGTTGGCCGGTCAGGCGACCGACGCGCGGGACGAGCCCTTCGGGGTGTCGAGCTGCACGACGTCGCCGCGGTGCAGCTGGCGGCCCCGGCGGGCCTCGGCCTCGCCGTTCACGGTCACCTCGTTGTCCACGAGCAGCTCGCGCGCGTGGGCGCCGGTCTCCGCGAGCCCCGACAGCTTGAGGAACTGGCCGAGCCGGATGGTGTCGCCGGTGATGGCGACCGGGGTGATGGGGGCGTCGTTCATGTGCCCATCATGCCTCGCGCGCGCCCGGGCCCGGCGGGCCCCAACTAGAATCGAGCGGTGATCACCCGCCTCGACCTGCGCGGTCGCACCCTGTCCACCCGTGAGCTCGTCGCCGCCCTGCCGCGGGCCGAGATCGACGTGGACGCCGCGACCCATCTCGTCATGCCCATCCTCGAGGCCGTCCGCACCGAGGGTGCGGCGGCCCTGCGCGATCTCGCCGAGCGGTTCGACGGGGTCCGGCCGGTCCACCTGCGGGTTCCGCCCGAGGCCCTCGCCGCGGCCCTGGCCGGGCTCGACCCCGCCGTGCGCGCCGCGCTCGAGGAGACCATCCGGCGCGTGCGTGCCGTGCACGCCGCCCAGCGTCCGGCCGACTTCCGCCTGGAGCTCGCCCCGGGCGCCGTGGTGCGCCAGCGGTGGGTCGCCGTCGGCCGGGTCGGGCTGTACGTCCCGGGCGGTCTCGCCGTCTACCCGTCCTCCGTCGTGATGAACGTCGTGGCCGCGCAGGAGGCCGGCGTGCCGTCGCTCGCGGTCGCGTCCCCGCCGCAGCGCGACAACGGCGGGCTGCCGAACGCGACGGTCCTGGCGGCGTGCGCGTTGCTCGGCGTCGACGAGGTCTACGCCGCGGGCGGCGCCCAGGCCATCGCTATGTTTGCCTACGGTGCGATCGGCTCGGAGCCGGTCGACGGCGCGTGGCTGTGCGAGCCGGTGGAGGTCATCACCGGCCCCGGCAACCTGTACGTCGCTGCCGCCAAGCGGCTCGTGCGCGGCATCGTCGGGATCGACTCGGAGGCAGGACCGACGGAGATCATGGTCCTCGCGGACGCGGGGGCGGACCCGGTGCACGTCGCGGCCGACCTCGTAAGCCAGGCGGAGCACGACCCCATGGCAGCCTCGGTGCTCGTGACCGACTCGGTCGAGCTCGCCGACGCCGTCGAGGCCCGGCTCGTCGATCGCGTCGAGGGCACCCGGCACGCGGCGCGCGTGCTCACGGCCCTGTCGGGCCCGCAGTCGGCGGTCGTGCTCGTGGACGACCTCGAGCAGGGGCTCGCGGTGGTCGACGCGTACGGCGCCGAGCACCTGGAGATCCAGACCGTCGGGGCCGCGGCGCTCGCCGAACGGGTCCGCAACGCCGGGGCGATCTTCGTCGGCACGTACTCGCCGGTCTCCCTCGGCGACTACATGGCCGGGTCCAACCACGTCTTGCCCACCGGGGGGTGTTCGCACTTCGCCAGCGGGCTCGGCGTGCACAGCTTCGTCAAGGCCGTGCAGGTCATCGAGTACGACGCGGCGGCCCTTGCCGAGGTCGCGGACGCCATCGTGGCGCTCGCGAACGCGGAGGACCTGCCGGCGCACGGCGAGGCTGTGCGGGCCCGGTTCTGACCGTCGAGCGCACGGTCGGCGAGACGTGGCGCGCCGCCGATGTGAGGATGGGGTCCGGACTCGACGGCAGAAACCAGGTGCACACGTGAACGGCAACGCCACCCTGAAGCATGCGGGTACGGCCCTGCTGGCCATCACCGCGCTCGAGGCGCCCGTCGTCGTTCCCTCGACGTGGTTCGACGAGCAGCTCGAGGCCAGCCTGCGACGGCTGCGGCTCCCGCGCGGCCTCCTGCAGCGGGTGGCCGGGGTGCACGAGCGGCGGTGGTGGGACGCAGAGACGTCGTTCGACGACGCCGCCATCGCGGCCGGGGCGAAGGCGCTCGCCGAGGCCGGGGTCGACGCCGGGGATGTCGGCCTGCTCATCAACACGTCGGTGACCCGCGCGCACCTCGAGCCGTCCGTCGCGTCGAAGGTCCACGACGGGCTGAGCCTGTCGTCCGCCGCGCTGAACTTCGACCTGACGAACGCGTGCCTGGGGTTCGTCAACGGGCTCACGCTCGCCGCCGGCCTGATCGACTCCGGCGCGATCCGGTACGCCCTGATCGTCGACGGCGAGGATGCCCGGCCCACCCAGGAGGCCACGCTCACCCGGCTCGCCCGCCCCGAGGCCACCCGGCAGGACTTCCTCGACGCGTTCGCGACCCTGACGCTCGGGTCGGGTGCCGCCGCCGCGGTGCTGGGCCCCGCCGCGGACCATCCTGGTGGTCACCGGTTGCTGGGCGGGGTCTCCCGGGCAGCGACGCAGCACCACGACCTATGCGTCGGCGGTTTTGACGGCATGCGCACGGACCCGACGGGGCTGCTCTCGGGTGGCCTGGAGCTCGTGACGGCCGCCTGGCGTGAGGCCCAGGTCGAGTGGGACTGGGCGGACATGGACCGCTACGTCATGCACCAGGTCTCGCGCGTTCACGTCGACGCGATCGTCGAGGCCCTCGGCATCGACGGCGCGCGGGTGCCTCGCACGTTCCCCACGTTCGGCAACATCGGACCGGCGTCGCTTCCCGTCACGCTCGCGGGCGAGGTCGGCAGCCTGGCGGCCGGCGACCGGGTGCTGTGCATGGGGGTGGGCTCGGGACTGAACACCGCGATGCTCGAGATCGCGTGGTAGGACCACTTTCCGCCCAGCTTCCCCCTGCTGGGCTGCCCGGGCTCGACGCCTCCTGGTCTCGGCTCGTCGCGGTACCGCGAGCGGACGGTGCCGCCCAGACCTGGCACCTGTTGGACAACGCCGGGGACCTCGAGAGCGAGCCCGCGGGCACGCTGCTCTGCGTGCACGGGAACCCCACGTGGTCGTACCTGTGGCGGGACCTGCTCCGCCAGGCCGCGCGGCCGGGCGCCGACGGTGCGCCGCCGTGGCGCGTGATCGCCGTGGACCAGCTCGGGATGGGCTTCTCGGACAGGTCCGACCACGGCCGTCCGCACCGGTTGCGTGACCGCGTCGTCGAGCTCGGCCGGCTCACCGAGGCGCTCGACCTGACCGGGCCGGTGGTCACCGTCGGGCATGACTGGGGCGGCGCCGTCTCGCTCGGGTGGGCGGTCGAGCACCGCGCCCAGCTGGCCGGCGTCGTGCTGACCAACACCGCGGTCTACTCCGAGCTCGGGGTCGCCGCGCCGGCGCCGTTGCGGCTCGCACTGACGGGCGGCGTGCTGCGCACGAGCACCGTGACGACGACCGCCTTCCTGTCGACCGCGCTGGCGCTCGCCCACCCGCCACTGCCGGCTGACGTGCGCGACGCGTACCGGGCGCCGTATCGCACGCGCGCGCGCCGGGTCGCCATCGGCGACTTCGTGGCAGACATCCCGCTCGCGGCGGGGCACCCCAGCCGGCGAACGCTCGACGAGCTCGCTGCCGCCGTGCGGACCGTGGACGTACCGGCCCTCGTGCTGTGGGGCCCGCGCGACCCGGTCTTCCAGGGTCGGTTCCTCGACGACGTGATCGATCGGCTGCCGCGCGCCGACGTGCACCGGTTCGAGGGTGCGGGGCACCTTGTGGCGGAGGACGTCGACGTCGCGGGCGCCGTCGTGACCTGGCTCGCGGACCAGGGTCGAGCCGAGCGAGCGGCGGGTGCACGGCCCGTCCCGACGGCCGACGGCGCACCGTTCCGTCCGCTCGGCGCAGCCCTGGCCGCGCGCGCCCAGGATGACGGCACCGCCCTCGTGGAGCTCGCCCCGGCCGGCCAGGGTGCGGCGCGAACGATCTCGTGGTCACTGCTGGCGCGGCGGGTCGACGAGATCGCGCGCGGGCTGGGCGATGCCGGGGTCACCCCGGGGCAACGGGTGTGCCTGCTCGTCCCGCCGGGCGCGGACCTCACGGCCGCGCTCTACGCCTGCCTGCGGATCGGCGCCGTCGTCGTGGTCGCGGACGCCGGGCTCGGGATCCGCGGGCTCTCGCGTGCGGTGCGTGGAGCGAGCCCCGACGTCGTCATCGGGATCGAGCGCGCCCTCGCCGCGGCGCGAGCGCTGGGCTGGCGCGCACGCCGGTTCGGTGCCGGGCCGTTCACCGGGGCGTCGCGGCGCGTGCTCGGCGTCGAGACCACGCTCGTCGAGCTCGCGGAGCGCGGCCGCCGCAGGGGTGCCACCGGCGAGCTCGCGGACCTCCCGGCAGTGCCCGGTCCCGACCAGCCGGCCGCGATCCTGTTCACCTCCGGGTCGACCGGCCCCGCGAAGGGGGTCACGTACAGCCACGGGCAGCTCGCCGCGATGCGGGACGTCGTCGGCGCGACCTACGGGATCGGACCCGGTACCGCGCTCGTGGCCGGGTTCGCGCCGTTCGCCCTGCTCGGACCCGCCCTGGGAGCCACCTGCGCGAGCCCCGACATGGATGTGACCGCGCCCCGGACGCTCACGGCCGCCGCGCTCGCGGACGCGGTCGCGGCGATCAATGCGGATGTCGTCTTCGCTTCGCCCGCCGCCCTCACCGCCGTCGTCGCCAGCGCCGGTGGGCTGGACGAGGCCGGCCGTCGCGCGCTCGCGGGGGTCCGACTGTTCCTCTCGGCCGGGGCGCCGGTGCCGCCCGAGCTGCTCGCCGCCGCCGTGGAGCTCATGCCCGCCGCGCAGGCGCACACCCCGTACGGCATGACCGAGTCGCTGCTGGTCACCGACATCTCGCTCGACGAGATCCGAGCGGCCGTCGCTGGCGAGCGGGTCGCTCGCGGCGTGTGCGTGGGCCGCCCGGTCGAGGGGACTCGAGTGGCCGTCAGCGCGCTGGACGCTGCCGGCGCCGCCACCGGAGCGCCCGCATCTGTGCCCGACGTCGTGGGCGAGATCCTCGTGCAGGGCCCGCAGGTGATGGACCACTACGACCGCCTGTGGCTGACCCAGCGGGCCTCGGCCCGTGACCTCGGCTGGCACCGCACCGGCGACGTCGGCCAGCTCGACGCGGCCGGTCGGCTGTGGGTCGAGGGGCGCCTCGGGCACGTGATCACGACCGCGGACGGCGTGCTGACCCCCGTCCGCCTCGAGCGTCTCGCCGAGGGGATCGACGGCGTGGGGCGGGCGGCGGCTGTCGGCGTCGGCCCCGCTGGTGTGCAGCAGGTGGTGCTCGTGGTCGAGTGCCTCCCGCCGGTGCGGCGGCCCGCGCTCGCCTCCACCGAGCTGACCGCGCGCGTGCGGGCGGCAGTCGACGGGCCCGTCGCCGCGGTGCTCGTCGTGCCCCGGTTGCCGACCGACGTCCGCCACAACTCCAAGGTCGAGCGGACCAGGATCGCGCTCTGGGCGGGCGGCGTGCTCGCGGGCGGGCGCATGGTCGCGCCGTGACTGCTCCGTCGACGGGGGAAGACCAGGGTCGGCGGGTGCTGGTGACCGGGGCGAGCGGGATGCTCGGACGCGCCGTCGCGATCCGGCTGCAGCGCGACGGGCACGCGGTCCGGACGTTCCAGCGGCACCCCGCGGGGGTGCCCGACGCCGACGAGGTGCTCGGCTCCGTGACCGATCCGGTCGCCGTCGCGCACGCGATGCAGGGCTGTGAGGCAGTGGTGCACCTCGCCGCGAAGGTCTCGTTCACCGGGGCCGAGTCGGAGTTCGAGGCGGTCAACGTGCACGGCACCGCCGCGGTGCTCGCCGCTGCGCTCGACGCGGGTGCGCGTCGCTTCGTGATGGTGTCCTCGCCCTCGGTCGCGCACGCGGGTGCGTCGCTCGTGGGGGCGGGCGCGGATCCGGCGGACCCGGCACGGGCCCGGGGTGCCTACGCCCGCACGAAGGCGCGGGCCGAGCTCGCGGCGCTAGCGACCGACTCGCCCGAGCTGCGCGTGCTCGCCGTCCGGCCGCACATCGTGTGGGGCCCGGGGGACACCCAGCTCGTCGCGCGCGTGGTCGAGCGTGCGCGGGCCGGCCGGCTGCCGCTGCTGGGGTCGGGCGCGGCGCTGATCGACACCACCTACGTGGACAACGCGGCCGATGCGATCGCCGCGGCCCTGGTCGCGGGCCGGTCGGCGTTCGGGGCGGCCTACGTGGTGACGAACGGCGAGCCGCGCCCGGTCCGCGATCTGCTCGCCGGGATCTGCGCTGCGGCGGGCGTGCCCAGCCCGACCTGGTCGCTGCCGCCCACCGTCGCCCGGGCGGTCGGCGGGGTCATCGAGGCGGTCTGGACCGGTCATCCGGGCTGGGGCGAGCCGCCCATGACACGGTTCCTCGCGGAGCAGCTCTCGACCGCGCACTGGTTCGACCAGCGGCGGACCCGCAAGGTGCTGGGCTGGACGCCGGCGGTCACCCTTGACGAGGGATTCGCCCGGCTCGCGGCGAGCTTCGCGCCCCCACCGGGCCCGACGGACGCGGAACGTCAGTGCCGGATCGACGAGCGAGTCACCTGACGCGGGACCTCTGCCAGCCGGGGACCATCCGGCGCGGCCAACGGTCGATCGGCGCACCAGGCGTCGAACGCGGCTGCGGGCACCGGGCGCGACAGGTGGTAGCCCTGCGCGACGTCGCAGCCCAGGCTGCCCAGCGTTGCCAGGATCTGCTCGTTCTCCACGCCCTCGGCCACCAGCGTCAGGTCGAGCGCGTGCCCGAGGTCGACGACGCTCCGCACGATCAGCGCGTTGCTACGGTCCTCGGCCATCGTCATCACGAACGACCGGTCGATCTTCAGCTCGCTGACCGGCAAGCTCGTCAGCTGCCCGAGGCTGGTGTACCCGACGCCGAAGTCGTCGATCGAGATCCGGATCCCGCGGTCGGCGAGCTGCTCGAGCAGCTCGGTCGCACGCGCGGGCTCGGTCATGATCGCCGACTCGGTGACCTCGAGCTCGAGCAGCTCGGGCGGTACGCCGTGGGCGGCGAGGATCGTGTCGATCCGTTCGGGGAGGTCCTCGTCCAGGAGGTTGCGGGCCGAGAGGTTCACCGACACCGGCAGCGGACGGCCAGCGTCGGACCACACCCGCGCCTGCGCGAGCGCGAGGTCGAGGACCGTGAGGGTGAGGGGCCCGATCAGCGGGGTCTCCTCGGCGAGCGGGATGAACTCGTCCGGGAAGACCAGGCCGCGCGTCGGGTGCTGCCACCGGACCAGGGCCTCGGCGCCGACGACGGCGCCTGAGGTGATCTGCACCTTCGGCTGGTAGTGCAGCACCAGCTCACCGCCGTCGAGGGCGCGACGGAGCTCGGCGAGCAGCGCGACCTTGGCAGGGGAGTGCCCGTCGGCGGCCGGGTCGTAGGCGAAGGTGCCCAGGTTGCGCGACTTGGCCACGTACATGGCGATGTCTGCGCGCCGGAGCAGGGTGGTCACGTCGTGGCCGTGGTCCCCGGAGCGCACCACGCCGATGCTCGCGTCCACGCCGATCTCGATGCCCTCGATCCGGAAGGGGTCCTCCAGTGCGACGCGGATCCGGGCGGCGCAGGCCGTGGCGTCGGCGAGCGTGCCCACGTTCGGCAGCAGCACCGCGAACTCGTCGCCCCCCAGCCGTGCAACGGTGTCGCCATCCTGCACAAGGCGCCCGAGCCGTAGCCCGATCTGGGTCAACAGCTCGTCGCCGTAGTGGTGGCCAAAGGTGTCGTTGACCTCCTTGAACCGGTCCACGTCGATCAGCAGCAGCCCGGTGCGGGTCCGGGCCGCGACGTCCTGGTGGAGCGAGGCAGTGCAGCGGTCGGCGAGGAGCAGGCGGTTCGGCAGCCCGGTCAGGGTGTCGTGCATCCCGCGGTACTCGAGCTCGCGCTGGAGCGCCCGCTGGTTGGTCACGTCGTGCGCCGTGATGACGAGCCCGCGCACGCTCGGGCACTGGCTCAGGTCCTGGATGGACACGTCGAACGTGAGCACCTCGACCGGAGTGGTGAGGTGGACCTCGACCGAGGACCGCTCTCCGGGAGTGGCGGCGCGCAAGGCTTCGGTCAGCACCCCGCGATCGGGCTCGTCGACCGCGGCGACGAGGTCGATCTGGTCCTGCGCGTCGGGAATCCGCGACGCGAGCAGCCGGGTCGCGGACGGGCTCAGGAAGCAGGCCTGGCCACCGTGGTCGGTCACGAGAACGAGGTCGGACGACTGGTCGATGAGCGACCGGTATCGCTCCTCGCTCTGCCGGAGTCTGCCGCCGAGGACTACCCGGGCGAGCAGGTAGTTGATCCCACCGACGACGATCCCGGCACTGAGGCACGCGCTCCTGGTGCTCCACGCCGCGGCCTCGTGGGCGGTCGAGATGTGCACCGCGAGGAGGAAGTACGGGAATACCAGCCCGATGGCGATCCCCAGCCCGACCATGCAGGCGCCCAAGACCCACAGCTGGAGACGCCAGGGGCGCGCCGGGCCCGCAACCGTCTTCATTGGGGTGCCGCTGGCGCGCATGACTGCTCCGATGGGGTCGTCAGCCCCCTTGAACTACCCCATCGGCGCCGGAAAGGTCGCGAATCAGAGGATCTGGGGGTGAATTCGCCCCGGGTCGGCCGACGCCGAGTCAGCCCACGCCGAGCACGAACGGGTAGACGGCCCCAGCGCCGGCCCGGCGCAGCAGTCGGGCGCCCACGGTGAGCGTCCAGCCGGAGTCCGTGCGGTCGTCCACGAGGAGGACGGCGCGGCCGTCGAGGCCCGCGGCGCCCTGCGGCCCCAGGTCGAGCTCGAGGCGGTGGGCCACGCCACCGAGCCGCTGCGCGGAGTTGACGTCGTGCCGACCGGGGCCGATCCCGGCGACGGGACGGACGTGCCCGAGGATCGGGAGGTCGAGCTGGCGCGCGATGCCGGCGGCGAGGTGGTCCACGAGCTCGGTGCGCCCCTGCGAGGCGATCACGACGATGCCCGCCGGCGCCGGGTCCGGCTGCCAGGCCTTGAGCACGTCGAGCACCGGTCGGCGGAGCGCGACGGGCAGGCCGCCGTCGGGCGAGCCGCTCGGGGTCGAGAAGAGGTCCCGGAGCAGCCCGCCCCAGCCGATGCCGTCGAGGCGCGCGACCGCCCGTCCGGTCTCGGCCCGTTCGTTCACCGCGATCCGGCCGGAGAGCTCCACCCCGAGGCCCGCCATGCCGGTCGGCCACTGCCGGCGCGGCTCGACCTCGACGCCCGGGACGGACAACTGCTCGCGTGCTGCGGCGACCTCCTGCTCGTCGGGTGCGACGTCGAGAGACACCCCGCCGCACACGTCGCAGCGACCGCACCGCCAGCCGGGGACGAGCTCGGGGTCGTCGAGCGCGGCCCGCAGGAACGCCATGCGGCACTCGTCACCGCGCACGTAGTCGACCATCGCCTGCTGCTCGGCCCGTCGGGTCGCCGCGACCCGCTCGTAGCGGTCGGCGTCGTAGTCCCACGTCTGCCCGGTGGAGGTCCAGCCGCCGCGGACGCGCGCGACGGCGCCGTCGACGTCGAGCACCTTGAGCATGAGCTCGAGGCGGTTGCGGCGCAGCGAGACCCGGGTCTCGAGCGCCGCGGTCGACAGCGTGCCCGCACCCTCGAGGGCGGCGAGCGTGGCTCGGACCTCGGCCTCGGGCGGGAACGCCATGGAGGCGAAGTAGTCCCAGATCGCGCGGTCCTCGCGCGCGGGCAGCAGCACGACCTCGGCCTGCTCGGTCGCGCGCCCGGCGCGGCCGACCTGCTGGTAGTACGCGATCGGCGACGCGGGTGCGCCGAGATGGATCACGAACGCGAGGTCGCCCTTGTCGAAGCCCATCCCGAGCGCCGACGTCGCCGCGAGCGCCTTGACCCGGTTGGCCAGCAGGTCCTGCTCGGCCACCTCACGCTCGGCGGTGTCGGTCTGGCCCGTGTAGGCGCGGACCTGCATCCCGTTGCCGCGCAGGTACTCGGCGACCTGCTGGGCGGCCGCGACCGTGAGGCAGTAGATGATCCCGGAACCCTCGATCCGGGGCAGGTTGTGCGCGAGCCAGGCCAGCTGCGCCGCCGTGCTCGGCAGCTGGCGCACCGACAGGTGCAGGCTCTCGCGGTCGAGCGAGCCGCGCAGCACGAGGACGTCGGCGAGGTCGTGACCAGCAGCGCCTGTCCCTGCGAGAGCGCCGGTCACCGCGAGCTGCTCGGCGACGTCGGCCGTGACCCGGGCGTTGGCGGTTGCCGTCGTGGCCAGCACCGGGATCCCGGTGGGCAGCTCGGCCAGGAGCGTGCGGATGCGCCGGTAGTCGGGTCGGAAGTCGTGACCCCAGTCGGAGATGCAGTGCGCCTCGTCCACGACCACGAGCCCCGCGGTGGCCGCGAGCCGGGGGAGGACCTCCTCGCGGAAGCCGGGGTTGTTCAGCCGCTCGGGCGAGACGAGCAGGACGTCCACCTCACCGGCGGCGACGCGCGCCTGGACGGATGCCCAGTCCTGGACGTTGGACGAGTTGATGGTCTCGGCGCGGATCCCGGCGCGCTGGGCGGCGTCGACCTGGTTGCGCATCAGCGCGAGCAGCGGGGAGATGATCACGGTCGGGCCCGCGCCCGCCGCTCGCAGGAGCGCGGTGGCCACGAAGTACACCGCGGACTTTCCCCACCCGGTGCGCTGGACGACCAGGGCACGCCGCCGGTCGGCCACGAGGGCCTCGATCGCCGTCCACTGGTCGGCGCGCAGCACGGCGTCGTCGCGGCCGACGAGCGCGACGAGCGCGGCCTGCGCCTGGGCCTGCAGCGCGCTGCGATCCACGGTGGACGTCGGGCGCGCTGCGGACGTCTGCGAGAGGGTCATGCGTCGATGGTAGGCAGACCCACCCACGAGTCAGGTCGTCGGGTCCAGCACGACGCTTCCGTCGATCTGACCGCCGGCGAACTCGGCGAGCACGGCGTCGACCTCGCTGAGTGGCCGCAGGGTCACGCTCGGGTCCACCACGCGGGTCGCGTACAGGTCGAGCGCCTCGGCGAGGTCGAGGCGGTTGCCGACAATCGAGCCGCGCACGGTCAGGCCGCGCCGCACGGTGTCGACGATGTCGAGCGGGAAGCTCCCGGGCGGCATCCCGACGAGGACGGCCGTCCCGCCGGGGCGGAGCATCGCGAGCGAGTTGGTGAACGCCTGGGCGGTGGTGGCGGTGAGGATGACGGCGTGCGCCCCGCCGACCTGGGCGGTCAGCTCGACGCCCGGGTCCTGGGTGAGGGCGTTCACGGTGAGCTCGGCGCCGTGCTTGCGCGCGAGCGCCAGCTTCGACTCGTCCACGTCGATCGCCGCGACGCGCAGGCCCATGGCCCGCGCGTACTGGACGGCGAGGTGGCCGACGCCGCCGATCCCCGAGATCGCGACCCACTGCCCGGTCCGGGCCCCGGAGACCTTGAGCGCCTTGTAGGCGGTGAGGCCGCCGCACAGAATCGGGCACACCCCGACGGCATCGGCACCGGCGGGGATTCGCGCGGCGTACCGGGTGTCGAGCAGCATGTACTCGGCGAAGGAGCCGTTGGTCGAGTAGCCGCCGTTCTTCTGCGACGGGCACAGCGGCTCTTCCCCGGCGAGGCACGCCTCGCACTGGCCGCACGCGCTCGCGATCCAGGTGCCGCCCAGCTGGTCGCCGATCCGCACGCCGGTCACGTCCGGACCCAGCGCGACGACGGGGCCGTGGCCCTCGTGCCCCGGGATCAACGGCAGTGCCGCGGGGGTGCGCCAGTCGCCGCGCACGGTGTGCAGGTCGGTGTGGCACACGCCGGTGTACTGGACCTTGACCAGGGCCTGGTGCGGTCCCGGGACGGGGATGGGCACCTGTTCGATCGAGAGAGGCCGCCCGAAAGACCGCACGACGGCTGCTCGCATGGTGTCCATCGTTGCCTCCTCGCGCACAGGGTCCGCTGGGTGGCCTGCTATGGGTCCAACGCTAGGGGGGCGCTACCGGTGGCGACCGGGACGAAGGGCCCCGGTCACCGGCAGGTTTGCCGTGTCGCTCCTGGTCGCGACGGCGGCTGTCGCACCGGTCTTACGTAGACTCGGGTGGTGCCCCTTCCTCTGCGCCCCGAGCTCGCGGGCCTGTCCCCCTACGGTGCGCCCCAGCTGGACGTGCCCGTGCGGCTGAACGTCAACGAGAACCCCTACCCCTTGGCCGACGACGTCGTCGCGGACATCGCCGCCGACGTCGCCGTCGCCGCGCGCGACCTCAACCGCTACCCCGATCGTGACTTCGGCGCGCTGCGCGAGGATCTCGCCCGGTACCTCGAGCGTGAGTCCGGGGTGCGGCTCGGCCCGGACCAGATCTGGGCCGCGAACGGCTCGAACGAGGTGATGCTCCACCTGCTGCAGGCCTTCGGCGGGCCGGGCCGCACGGCGCTGTCGTTCGCTCCGACCTACTCGATGTACCCGGAGTACGCGCGGGACACCTCGACCGCCTGGTTCGCCGGGCGCAGAGAAGCGGACTTCTCGCTCGATCCCACGGCGGCGGCAGACGCGATCGCGGCGCACGCGCCGACAGTCGTGCTGCTCGCGAGCCCGAACAACCCGACCGGGACGGTGCTGCCGACCGCGACGATCGAGGCCGTGCTCCACGCCGCGTCGCGGGTGCCGGGTGGGTGCGTCGTCGTCGTGGACGAGGCCTACGGCGAGTTCCGGCGCGCCGGGGTGCCCTCGGCGCTCGAGCTGCTCGACCGCTGGCCCCAGCTCGCGGTCAGCCGGACGATGTCGAAGGCCTTCGGTCTGGCCGGGGCCCGCGTGGGGTACCTCGCCGCCGCGCCCGAGCTCATCGACGCGTTGCGGGTCGTGCGCCTGCCGTACCACCTGTCGGGCGTGACCCAGGCTGTCGCTCGCGCAGCGCTGCGGCACGCACCGGCGCTGATGGCGCAGATCGGCTCGCTGCGCGACGAGCGCGACGCGTGCGTCGCCTGGCTGCGTGCCCAGGGATTGACTGTCGCGGACACGGACGCGAACTTCGTGCTGTTCGGCACGTTCGACGACCGCCATGCGATCTGGCAGGGTCTGCTCGAGCGGGGGTGCTGATCCGGGAGGTCGGCCCCGAAGGTTGGCTGCGGGTGTCGATCGGTACCCCGGACGAGATGACGGCGTTCAAGGACGCCCTGGTGGAGGTGGCCGCGCTGTGAACGACACGAGCACGACGAGCACGACGAGCACAGCACCCGTGCGCGCCCGCACGGCGAGGGTCGAGCGATCGACCTCCGAGTCCAGCGTCCTCGTCGAGGTGGATCTCGACGGTCGCGGGCGCACCGACATCTCGACGTCCGTGCCGTTCTACGACCACATGCTCACGGCGCTCGGCAAGCACTCGCTCATCGACCTCACGGTCCGGGCCACCGGCGACACGCACATCGACGTGCACCACACGGTCGAGGACGTCGCGATCGCGCTCGGGGACGCGCTGCGGATCGCGCTCGGGGACAAGGCCGGGATCGCGCGTTTCGGCGACGCGACGGTGCCGCTCGACGAGGCGCTCGCCCAGGCCGTCGTCGACGTCTCCGGCCGGCCGTACCTCGTGCACACCGGCGAGCCCGCCGGGCAGGAGTACCACCTCATCGGTGGGCACTTCACCGGGTCGCTCACGCGGCACGTTCTCGAGTCCATCGCGCACCACGCAGGCATCTGCCTGCACGTGCGCGTGCTCGCCGGACGCGACCCGCACCACATCGTGGAGGCGCAGTTCAAGGCGGTCGCCCGTGCCCTGCGCGCGGCGGTCGAGCCCGACGCCCGCGTCGAGGGCATCCCGTCCACGAAGGGTGCGCTGTGAGCGTGCCCGACGACGCGTCGTCCCTCCTGGGGGAGGTCAGCCTCGCCCTGCTCGTGACGCCGGTGGCGGATGCGCTCGCGCTCGCGGCCACCTGTGCGATCTCGAAGATCGCGGCCGACGTCGTGCCGTCCGAGGTGGGTGCGCTCGCGGTGCTCCGCGCGACCCAGGGTGAAGCGCCGGCCGAGGCGGCCGGCGCGATCTCGCGCCTGCTGCGGGGCGTCCCGCTCGTCCTGCTCGAGTCCCGCGAGGGCCAGATCAGCGCCTCGCGCTGGCTCGACGGGAGCCGGGGGGACGACCTCGCGCCGGGGCTCGTGCTCGGGGATGCCCCCGAGGTGCTCGAGGACCTGGTGCTGGGCGAGACGACCCCGGCCGACCTCGAGGGCGTCGTCTCGAGCGTGGGCATGTCGCGCCTGAAGGCGATGCGCGTCCTCGCCTCTGCTGCGCGCGCGGCGCGCCGGTGACCGGACTCACCGCCCCGTCCGTCGTGGTCCTCGACTACGGCTTCGGCAACGTCCGATCGGCGGTCCGGGCGCTCGAGCGTGTCGGTGCGCGCGTGCTGCTGACCTCCGACGCGCGCCAGGCCGAGGTCGCCGACGGGCTCGTGGTCCCGGGCGTGGGCGCGTTCGCCGCCGTCATGCGCGGGCTCGCGGACGTCCACGGCGGGCAGATCATCGGTCGGCGCCTTGCCGGTGGCCGGCCGGTCCTGGGCATCTGCGTGGGCATGCAGGTCCTGTTCGAGGCGGGCGACGAGCACGGCGTGCGGACACCCGGCCTGGGGGAGTGGCCCGGGCTCGTCGACCGGCTCGAGGCCGACGTCGTGCCGCACATGGGCTGGGCGACGGTCGAGCCGCCGTCGGACTCCCGGCTGTTCGCCGGGGTGGAGCACGAACGGTTCTACTTCGTGCACTCGTACGCGGCCCGGAGCTTTCCGCCGCTGGGCGACGCGCTGTTCACCCCGCCGAAGGTGACCTGGGCCGACCACGGTGGCCCGTTCGTCGCCGCGGTCGAGAACGGCCCGCTCACCGCGACGCAGTTCCATCCCGAGAAGTCCGGCGACGCCGGCAGCCACCTGCTCGCGAACTGGGTCGGCGCGCTCCGTTGAGCGCGCCCGCCGTGACCGCCCACCACCTCCTCACCGACAGGACACCATGACGGACCGCCCGGAACCGACCGCCCGCCTGGAGCTGCTGCCCGCCGTCGACGTCGCGAACGGCCAGGCCGTCCGCCTCGTGCAGGGTGAGGCCGGGTCCGAGACGTCCTACGGCGACCCGCTCACCGCGGCGCTCGACTGGCAGGCCGGCGGCGCCGAGTGGGTGCACCTCGTCGACCTCGACGCCGCGTTCGGCAGGGGCTCGAACGCCCCCGCCCTGGCCGAGGTCGCCGGCGCGCTGGCCGGCCTGGGCGTGAAGGTCGAGATGTCCGGCGGGATCCGCGACGACGCCTCGCTCGACCGGGCGTTGGCGGCCGGCGCGGCGCGCGTCAACCTGGGCACGGCAGCGCTGGAAGACCCTGTGTGGACGGCGCGCGCGATCGCCCGGTACGGCGCCGCCATCGCCGTCGGCCTGGACGTGCGTGGGACGACGCTCGCGGCACGCGGCTGGACGAAGGAGGGCGGCGACCTCTGGGAGGTGCTCGCCCGGCTGGACGACGCCGGTTGCGCGCGGTACGTCGTGACCGACGTGACCAAGGACGGCACGCTGCGCGGGCCGAACCTCGAGCTGCTCAGCGAGGTCTGCGCGCGGACGCAGGCGCCCGTCGTCGCGTCGGGGGGGATCTCGAGCCTGGCCGACCTGGTCGCGCTGCGCGCGCTCGTCCCGCTCGGCCTGGAGGGGGCGATCGTCGGCAAGGCGCTCTACGCCGGGGCCTTCACCCTGCCGCAGGCCCTGGACGTGGCCGGCCGGCCGTGAGGTGCCCGCGATGAGCGGACGCGCGCTGCCGCCGTCGTCGCCGTTCGCGTCCGACGACGGTTCTGCCGACCCGCGGTTGGCCATCGAGCTCGAGAGACTGCACACCGGCACCGGCTCCCTGCCCGAGGTCGTGGCCGCCCTCGCGCGGACCCGGGTCCTGATCCCGGTGCTCGCCGAGCTCGGGGTGGCCGACGTCGTCGTGCACGCGGGCGCCGAGCACGTGGTCGACAAGGAGGCCTCGGCCGGAATCGTCGCGCTGCGGGCTCCGGACGGCCGCACGGCGTTGCCGGTGTTCACCTCGGTCGCGTCCATGGCGGCCTGGCGCGCGGACGCCCGGCCCGTGCCGACCGCCGTCGACCGGGCCGCGTTGTCGGCGGTGGACGAGGGGTGGGAGGTCATGGTGCTGGATCCGGGCGGCCCCGTCACGGTGCTCGTGCCGCGTCCGGCCGTCTGGGCGCTTGCCCAGCAGCTCCCCTGGGAGCCAGCCGTCGTCGAGGGCGTGGTCGTCGACGGCGTCGTCGCCGCGGTGCGCGCCGCGGTGGAGCGCGTGCCTCAGGTCGCGCAGGCCGCGGTCGAGCCGGGCCGTCGCGCCGAGATCGCCGTCGTGCTGGCGCTGGTGGCCGGGCTCGACCGGGCCGGCCTGGACGGTGTGCTGGCGCGCGTCAACGCGGCGCTGGCCGCCGACCCGACGATCGCCGCTCGCGTCGACTCGCTCGAGCTGCGACTGACGACCGCGCGGTAGCGGTGGCGGGTAGGGCTCAGCGCCAGGCTCGCCGCAGCACCCAGGCGAGCGACAGCGAGATCACGATCGCGACCGCCTGACCGCCGAGGATCGCGCGGTTCACGTCGATCGCCGGCCGCCAGTGCACTCCGCCGTCGTCGATGACGTAGACGCCGAGCGGGCGCACGAGGGCGCCGAAGCCACCCCCGCCGCCGGTGCCCTCGCTCTCGCCGTGCAGCCCTCGGGTCGCCGACTCGCCCTCGGTGGACTTGGGCCCGCGGCCGGGCACGCCGCTCCCGGAGGCGGTCCCGATCCCGAACCCGTTCCCCGTTCCGCCGATCAGCTTGGCCACCGGGACGACCCAGGTCCCGTTGTGTGAGTAGGCCTCGCCGAACACCCGGCGGACGCTCATCGAGTCGCTCGCGGCCCGCGTCATCGCGCTGGGGTCGAACGGGGGGATCTTCTCGGACGGGGTGCTGCCAGACCCTGCGCTCGCGGAAACGATGCTTTCGGACACGGTGACCTCCCGGTTTCACACGGCTGCCGGCCCTCGGATCAGCCGCTGCACTCCGGCGAGGGCACGAACGCGGTCTCGTCGGCGAGCATCTCTCGGAGCGTACCGATCGGAACGATGAAGCTCATGTTGTCGGCGTTCTTGGCGTAGACGACGCCCACGACCCTGCCGTCGGTGTCGAGCACCGCCGAGCCCGAGCTGCCCGGTTCGACCGGGGCGTCCGTCACGAGCACCTCGCCGAGGTTCTCGTTGAGCGGGTCGGTCGTCGCCCCTATCACGCGCCCGCTCGTGACGGTGAGCTGACCGCCCTGCGGGTAGCCGACGACGGTCACCTCGTCGCCGGGCTGGGGGTCCGCGGCGGCGAGCTCGGGGAAGGCCGGCAGCGTGTCGACCGTCCGCACGATCGCGAGGTCGGCGAGCGAGGCGGTGCTCGCGGCCGTGGCCTTGATGTCCTGCCCGTCGTACGTGCTCAGCTGGAGGTCGGCCGAGTCGGCCACGACATGCCGGTTGGTGATGAGGGTGGTGGCGTCGATCGCGAACCCGGAGCCGGTGGACAGGGAGTTGCAGCCGACGTTGCGGATGCGTACCGCCATGCGCTGCGCGACATCGAAGCCGTCCGGCGAGAGGTTCCCGGTCGTGGTCGGCGTGGCGCCCGGGGCGGAGGAGGGCACCAGGTCGGTGGGGACCGGGCCCGGCAGCGGGGGCAGTGCCCCGCAGCCCGACAGGGCAAGGGTGAGGGCGAGTCCCGCGGTGAGCCCGGCGAGGCGCCGGCGGTGGGCCGTCACTTGGCCAGCTCGTCCTGGAGCGCCTGGTTGGCCGCGGTCGCGGACTGGCAGAGGCCGTCGACCTCGGACTCGAACGTGGTCAGGTCGGCCGGCGCGTAGGCGCTCGCGTTCTTGAGGTACTCGATCAGCTGGTTCTGGCCCTGGATGCACCGGTCGAGCGCCGAGGCCACGGTGCCGGCGGCCACGCTGACGCGCTGCTGGTAGTCGACGAGCTGGCGCTGGGCCTCGCGGTCGTCGCCGATCTGCGCCTTCTCGTCGGCCAGGGTCGTGATCCGGGCCTGCGCCGTGGCGAGCTGGGCACGCACCGCGGCCAGCTCGGCCGTGGCGCCGTCGAGCGAGGTGCGGGTCGTGGCGAGCTCAGCGCCGATGAGTCTCGCCTCGTGCTCGGTCGACGCCGCGAGCCCCTGGTAGCCGCGCGTCGTCGTCCACAGGTAGCCGCTGAGCGCGAGGGCCGCCACGAGCAGGAGGGACACGACGACCAGGCCCCACGGACGGCGGCGGCGTGGGCCCGGGGCCGCGAGCGGCTCCGGCGTCCACCCGTGCAGCTCGTCATGGTCGGGGGCTGCAGCGGGGGTCGGATCGATCGTCACACCGCCCAGGATAGGGACAGCGGCCCGCGCCGGTCGCCCTGGAGGGGAGGATGGGCAGATGTCCCTCGCCCCCTATGGGCGCCTGCTCCGGCGGCCCGCGGTGCTTCGCCTCGTGCTGGTCGCGCTCGTCGCGCGCGTGCCCAACGCGTCGCTCGGGGTGATCGTCACGCTGCACGTCGTGGGCCCCCTCGGCCGCGGGTACGGGGCGGCGGGGATCGTGGCGGCCGCGGCCACGATCGGGATGGCGATCGGGGCCCCGTGGCGCGGGCGTCTGGTCGACCGGCTGGGCCTGCGCCGTGCGCTGCTGCCCTCGGTCCTCATCGAGGCGACCATCTGGACCGCGGCGCCGTTCCTCAGCTTCGAGGCGCTCGTCGGGGCCGCCGCGCTGGCGGGGCTGTTCATGGTGCCGGTCTTCTCGGTGGTGCGGCAGTCGCTCGCCGTGCTCGTGCCCCCGGACGAGCAGCGGACGGCGTTCGCGCTCGACTCCGTGTGCACCGAGCTCACGTTCATGCTCGCGCCCGCGCTCGCCGTGCTGGTCGCCACGACCTGGTCGACGACCGCGGCGCTGGTCGCGGTCGGGTTCGCGACCGTGGGGGCGGGCGGGCTGCTCATGTGGTTCGACCCGCCGACGAGCAGTGCGGGCGTGCTCGCGCGCGAAGCGGGACGGGTTGCGGGACGGGTCGCGCCGTCGGGACCCGAGGTCGTGCTGCCCGCGCCGACCGGTCGGGCCTTCACGCCGGCACTCCTCGTCGTGCTGCTGGCGGCCGCCGCCGCGTCCCTCGTGCTCAACGGCACGGACGTGAGCATCATCGCGGCGCTCGTGGAGTGGGACCAGGCGTCGTCGGCGGGCTGGATGATCGCGCTGTGGGCCGGTGGGTCCCTCGTCGGGGGGCTCGCCTACGGCGGCGGCCGGCACTCGATCCACCCGCTCGTACTGGTGCTCGCCCTGGCGCTGCTGACGATCCCGGCCGCGTTCGCGGGGACCCCGCTCCTGCTCGCGATCGCCGTCGTGATCGCCGGGGTGCCGTGCGCGCCCGCGCTGTCGGCGATCACGGCGATGCTGGTCCGGATCGTGCCCGAGCACCGGCGCGGCGAGGTGATGGGCTGGAACGGGTCCGCGATGACGGTGGGCGCCGCGCTCGGGGCGCCGCTGTGCGGCGCGCTGATCGATCGGTACGGGGCATCGGCGGGCTTCCTCGCCGCAGGCGTCATCGGTGCGGTCGTGGCCGGCGCCGGGCTCGTCGCGCTGCGGAGCTTCCGGGCACGTGCTCGCGCTCGGCTCGAGTCGGTGGTCAGCTGACTCGAGTCAGCTGACGTACCCGGTGAACTTCTCGCCGGGCCCGTCGCCGGGCGCGTCCGGGAACGGCGAGGCCTCGCGGAAGGCGAGCTGGAGCGAGCGCAGGCCGTCGCGCAAGGACCGCGCGTGCTGGTTGCCGAGGTCGGGGGCCGCGGCGGTGACCAGGGCGGCCAGGGCGGTGATGAGCTTGCGGGCCTCGTCCAGGTCGAGGTAGTCCGAGCCCGGGTGCTCCGGCGTGGACTCGCTCAGCCCGCACTTGACGGCCGCGGCGCTCATGAGGTGCACCGCGGCGGTCGTGATGATCTCGATCGCGGACACGTCGGCGATGTCCCGGGTGGCGGAGTTGACGTCGGGACCGGGCTGGGCGAGGGGGGCTGACATGCCTGGATCCTCTCACCTGGGCAGTGACTCCGGGCCCGCATCCGGGCCGTGACGCCGGGCCCCGCATCTGTCCCACGATGCGGAGCCCGGCGAGTGCGGTCAACGACCCCAGGACTGTCAGACGGCGGGAACCAGCCCGACGACGGCGGCCCGCAGGGTGGCGCCGAGGTCGGCGTCGACGTTGGTCCAGTACGCGAAGAACCGCTCGAGGATCGCCGGGATCGTGATCGACGCGCCCTGGCCGGTGAGCGTCGCGACGAAGCGGGCCTTCGCCGCGTCGTCGAACACGTCGCGGTAGAGCGAGCCGGCCTGACCGAAGTCGTCGTCCTGCGAGTGCAGCGTCGCCGCGGAGCGGACCAGCTCACCGTCGCTCTCCCAGGAGCCCTCGCCGGCGGCATCGGCGTCGGCCACCGGTCCGCCGAAGGAGTTGGGTGCGTACACCGGCGCGGACGACGGCTTGAAGCCGTGCCGTGCCGCGCCGTCCTGCGAGTACGTGTGCACCGCGGCCGCGTGCGGTGCGTTCACCGGGATGTCCGCGTAGTTGGTGCCCACCCGGTACCGCTGGGCGTCGGGGTAGGAGAACACGCGGGCCATCAGCATCTTGTCGGGGCTGATGTCGATCCCGGGGACGGTGTTCGCGGGGGAGAAGGCGGCCTGCTCGATCTGGGCGAAGAAGTTCTCCGGGTTCCGGTTGAGGGTGTGGGTGCCGACCTTGATCAGCGGGTAGTCCCCGAACGGCCACACCTTGGTGACGTCGAACGGGTTGAAGCGATACGTCTTGGCGTCCTCGTAGGCCATGACCTGGACGAAGACGTCCCACGACGGGAAGTCGCCGGCGGCGATGGCGGTGTGCAGGTCGCGGCGGTAGTAGTCCGCGTCCGCGCCGGCGATCAGCTCGCCTTCGGCCTCGGTCATCTCGACGTTGCCCTGGTTGGACTTGAAGTGGTACTTGACCCAGAACTTCTCCCCGGCGGCGTTGATCCACTGGTAGGTGTGCGAACCGAAACCGGGCATCTGGCGCCAGGAGCGGGGCAGGCCGCGGTCGCCCATGAGGTAGGTCACCTGGTGGGCGGACTCCGGCGACAACGTCCAGAAGTCCCACTGCATGTCGGCGTCCCGCAGGCCCGTGCCGGGCAGCCGCTTCTGGGAGTGGATGAAGTCCGGGAACTTGATCCCGTCCCGGATGAAGAACACCGGGGTGTTGTTGCCGACGATGTCGTAGTTGCCCTCGGTCGTGTAGAACTTCACCGAGAACCCGCGCACGTCCCGCCAGGTGTCGGGGGAGCCCTGCTCGCCCGCCACGGACGAGAACCGCTGCAGGGTCTCGGTCCGCGCGCCAGGCTGGAACACGGCCGCGCGGGTGTACGCCGACACGTCCCCGGTCGCGACGAACTCCCCGAACGCGCCGCCGCCCTTGGCGTGCACGACCCGCTCCGGGATCCGCTCGCGGTTGAACTGCGCGAGCTTCTCGACGAGATAGCGGTCGTGCAGCGCTGTGACGCCGTCGGCGCCGACGGTCAGTGAGTGGGCGTCGCTCGTGATGGGGCTGCCGGTCTGGCTGGTGGTGTTCGCGATGGTCATGACGAGGTTCTCCTTGGTTTCGTAGGTTGCTGGCATGCGGGGCACAGACCCCAGTAGGTGACCTCGGCCTGCTCGATCGTGAAGCCATGGGCGGCGATCGGTTCCAGGCACGGGGCGGCGCCGGTGGCGCAGTCCACGTCGTCGAGCGCGCCGCAGCCGCGGCACACGACGTGGTGATGGTTGTCCCCGACGCGGCGCTCGTAGCGCGCAGGGTGCCCGGCGGGCTCGATCCGCCGGACAAGACCGACCTCGGTCAGGGTCCGCAGCACGTCGTACACGGCCTGCACGGAGACGTTCGGCAGCGTTCGGCGCACCTGCGTGAGGATGCCGAGCGTGTCGGTGTGGGGGAGCAGTGCGACCGCCTCGAGGACCGCGACGCGGGGCCCGGTCACCCGCAGGCCGTGCCCCCGAAGGATCCGTGGATTGGTCATACCAAGACAGTGCCACCTTTACTGGAACCGTTCAAGTAAGGGCACGGTGGTCTGAGCACGTCGGGGCCGGGCGGGGTCGAGCCTGCGGCGGGCGGGTGGTAGCCTTTGCGCTGACCAATCGGGGAGTCGTGCCCGCATTCGTGCGAGCAAGGTTCTCCGGTGCACAAGTGGAGCCAATCCCACCCGCGTACCAACTGTCCGTCAAGGCGACAGGTGCCGGGTCATAGGTCCGAGAGAGCGATCGACGGGTCACCGTCTTTTTAGCTCTTCGCCGTGGCGCGAGCTCGTTCGCACCGCGCCGACGGACTCCCGGCCTCCGCCTGTGCTCATCGGCGGGGGCCTTCCTCGTCGGTGGTGGAAAACCGCGAGCACGAGGAGCACCCACATCACCGAGGCCCGAATCAACGATCGGATCCGCGTCCCTGAGGTCCGACTCGTCGGCCCCAACGGGGAGCAGGTCGGCATCGTCCGCGTTGAGGACGCGCTGCGCCTTGCGCAGGAGGCCGACCTCGACCTGGTTGAAGTTGCGCCCGACGCACGCCCCCCTGTCTGCAAGCTCATGGACTTCGGCAAGTTCAAGTACGAAGCAGACATGAAGGCCCGCGAGGCTCGTCGCAACCAGACGAACACCGTGCTCAAGGAGATCCGTTTCCGGCTGAAGATCGACCCGCACGACTACGGCACCAAGAAGGGCCACGTCGAGCGGTTCCTCAAGGCCGGCGACAAGGTCAAGGTCATGATCATGTTCCGCGGCCGCGAGCAGTCCCGCCCCGAGATGGGTATCCGGCTGCTCACGCGCCTGGCCGACGATGTTGCCGAGCTCGGCTTCATCGAGAGCTCGCCCAAGCAGGACGGGCGCAACATGATCATGGTGCTCGGCCCGACCAAGAAGAAGGCCGACCAGAAGCAGGAGCTGCGACGCGCAGCCAAGGGTGCCGAGACGGCACGCGAGGCACAGGCGCCCGCCGCCCCGGCTCACACCGCTCCGGTTGCTGCACCCCCGGTGGCGAAAGCCGCTCCGGTTGCTGCGCCTGCACCGGTCGAGGCCGCTCCGGTCGCGCCCGTCGTCACCCCCGCTCCCGCGGAGACCGCCCCCCGGTGGTTCCCGTCGTGAAGGCTCCGGCCGCACCTGCACCGACGACCCCCGCCCCGGCGCCGGTCGCAGCAGCCAAGCCGGTTGTCGCCAAGCCAGCTGCAGCCAAGCCGGCAGCAGCACCCAAGCCCGTCGCCGCACCGAAGCCCGTGGCGACTCCTCGGCCCACCGCGGTTCCGCGGCCCACGCCGACCCCGCGTCCTGCTCCGAAACCGGCGGCTGCCAAGCCGTCGGCTGCGAAGCCGGCCACGAGCAAGCCGTCGGCGAGCAAGCCTGCGGCACCTCAGCCCCCGGCAGCGGGGGGATCGGCCTGAACCACAGCACGTGACTGACTGAGCGGACGCCCACAGGCATCTGCCCACAACGAATCGCGCGAAGTCCGCGCGGTGCGACCAGAGGAGAGCGGCAGCCATGCCGAAGATGAAGACGCATTCCGGGGCGAAGAAGCGCTTCCGGGTTACCGGTTCCGGCAAGATCATGCGCGAGCAGGCCGGCAATCGGCACCTGCTCGAGCACAAGTCGAGCCGTCGCAAGCGCCGCCTAACGAGTGACCTGGTCGTTTCCCCGACCGACGCCCCGAAGATCAAGAAGCTGCTCGGTAAGTGAGCCTGGCGGCGCGCACCGCGCGCCACTTCCTCACCCCTGAGCCCCGAAACGCAAGGAGCATCACGTGGCACGCGTGAAGCGGGCAGTAAACGCCCACAAGAAGCGCCGCAGTACCCTCGCACGCGCCGCTGGCTACCGTGGCCAGCGTTCGCGTCTCTACCGGAAGGCGAAGGAGCAGGTCACCCACTCCCTCGTCTACGCCTACCGCGACCGTAAGAAGCGCAAGGGCGACTTCCGTCGCCTGTGGATCCAGCGCATCAACGCTGCGTCCCGCGCGAACGGCCTGACGTACAACCGCCTCATCCAGGGCCTCAAGGCCGCTGGCGTCGAGGTTGACCGTCGCGTCCTGGCCGACATGGCCGTCAACGACGCTGCCGCCTTCGCCGTCCTGGTTCAGGTCGCGAAGGATGCACTGCCGGCGGACGTCAACGCCCCGGCCGTCGCAGCCTGAGCATCGTCACACCACCACCGAGCGCCCGGACACCGGAAGACCTCGTCATGACGTCTCCGTCCGCGATCGAGCTGACCAACCCCCGCGCCGAGCGGGTCAAGGCAGTTCGCTCGTTGTCCGGGCGCTCGATGCGTGCGCGCACCGGGCGGTTCCTCGTGGAGGGCCCGCAGGCGGTGCGCGAGGTCGTGCGGTTCGCCTCGGTCCACGAGCTGTACCTGACCGTCGCGGCGGCCGACCGCTACGGCGAGGTCGTCTCCGACGCGCAGGAGCGCGGCATCCCTGTCCACCTCGCCTCTGACGAGGTGCTGGCCGCGATGTCCCCCGACGCGCAGGGGGTCGTCGCCGTCGCGAACGTCTCCTCGGCCACGCTCGAGGACATCCTCGTCCTGAAGCCGACCCTCGTGGCGATTCTCGCGAGCGTGCGCGACCCGGGTAATGCCGGTGCCGTGATCCGCGCGGCCGACGCCGCGGGCGCGGACGCCGTCGTGCTCACGCTGGAGAGCGTCGACGTGCACAACCCCAAGACCATCCGGGCCACCGCCGGCTCGCTGTTCCACCTGCCGGTCGTGACCGGCGTGGCGCTCGACACCGTGACCCAGGCGCTGCGCGCCGCCGGAGTCGGGATCCTTGCTGCCGACGGCACCGGCGAGCACGACCTCGACGACCTGCTCGACATCGCCGGCCGCCTCGACGAGCGTGGCGCGGCGCCCGATCTTGCCGCACCCACCGCGTGGGTGTTCGGCAACGAGGCGTGGGGCCTGCCGGCGCACGAGCTCGTGCTGGCGGACGCCGTCGTGCGGGTGCCGATCCGCGGCCAAGCCGAGTCGCTCAACCTCGCGACCGCGGCGGCCGTGTGCTTGTATGCCTCGGCACGCGCCCAGCGCTAAGTCTTCGACGATGAGGCTCTTCGTCGCCGTGGTGCCGCCGGCTCCCGTGCTGGAGCACCTCGAGCTCGCCCTTGAGTCCGTGCGAAGCCCGTTGCCCGACGACGCCCGCTCGGCCTTGCGCTGGGCACCGGCGGACGATCGGCACCTGACCCTCGCGTTCTACGGCGAGGTGTCGGCCGGCGAGGCCGACGAGCTGTCCGTGGGGCTCGAGGCGGTGGCGGACGAGCGCTCGCCTCTGGAGCTGCGGCTACGCGGGGCTGGAGTGTTCGACCGCCGGATCTTCTGGATCGGCTGCGGCGGGGACGTGGTGCCCCTCGCGGCGCTGAGCGCGGCCTGCGTCGACCTCGGCCGGGACGTCACGGGTCGCGACGACCATCGGGTGCGGTCCCGCGCGCACCTGACCGTGGCGCGCGTGCGCGGCGCGAGCAGGGGCTCGTCCACCGACCACGTCGGCCCGCTCGCGCACGCCTTGGCGGTGTACGAGGGGCCGAGCTGGCAGGTCGACGAGATCGTGCTCGTCAGCTCCCGACCGGGGGAGGGGCGAGGCGGCGGGCCCGCCTACGACCGTGTGGCGGGCTTCGCGTTGAACGGTGCCGCTGGCGCCCGGCTCTAGACTTCCTGCGGCCAGGCGCAACGCGCGTTCGGTCGCCTGTACCTGCCCGGAAGGTTCGGATGTCCCCCTCGCACATCAACGAAGAGCCCGCTGACGCTCCGCTGTCCCCGCTGGACGAGGCTGGTGTCGCGGCGGCACTGTCGGCCGCGCTGGCCGCGATCGCGGCGGCGTCGGACCTCGACGAGCTCAAGACGGCGCGCCTGGCCCATACCGGCGACCGCAGCGCGCTCTCCCTCGCGAACCGCGAGATCGGGCAGCTCGCGGCCGCCGACAAGGCGCGCGCCGGCAAGCTGCTCGGCGCGACCCGCGGCCAGGTGGGCCGCGCGATCGCCGTCCGCCAGGCGGAGCTCGAGGTGCTGCGGGACGAGCTCGTGCTGGGTACCGAAGGGGTGGACGTCACTCTGCCGGCCGAGCGGGGCCCGAAGGGCGCTCGGCACCCGCTGGAGTCGCTCCAGGAGCGCATCGGCGACGTCTTCCTCGCGATGGGCTGGGAGATCGCCGAGGGCCCCGAGGTCGAGGCCGAGTGGTTCAACTTCGACGCGCTCAACCTCGACGCTGACCACCCCGCGCGCCAGATGCAGGACACGTTCTTCATCGATCCGCCCACGAGCGGCCTCGTGCTGCGCACGCACACGTCGCCGGTGCAGGCGCGCACGATGCTCGAGCGGGACGTGCCGATCTATGTGGTGTGCCCCGGCAAGGTGTTCCGCACCGACGAGCTCGACACGACCCACACGCCGGTGTTCCACCAGGTCGAGGGCCTGGCGATCGACAAGGGCCTGACGATGGCGCACCTCAAGGGCACCCTCGACCACCTCGCGAAGGCGATGTTCGGCGACTCGGCGAAGATCCGGTTCCGGCCGTCGTACTTCCCGTTCACCGAGCCCTCCGCCGAGCCGGACGTCTGGTTCGAGGGCAAGAAGGGCGGCCCCGGGTGGATCGAGTGGGGCGGTTGCGGCATGGTCCACCCGAACGTGCTGCGCGCCGCCGGGATCGACCCGGACGTCTACACGGGTTTCGCGTTCGGCATGGGGATCGAGCGCACGCTGATGTTCCGCCACGACATCGCTGACATGCACGACATGGTCGAGGGGGACGTGCGGTTCTCCCTGCAGTTCGGGATGGAGATCTGATGCCGCGCGTACCGATGCCCTGGCTTGCCGAGTGGGTCGACCTGCCTGCGGGCGCGACGACGACCGAGGCCGGCGCGATGCTGGTGGCCGCCGACCTGGCGCGCGTGGGGCTCGAGGACGAGGAGCTTCACGGCGCCTCGGTGACCGGGCCGCTCGTTGTCGGGCGGGTCGTCTCGCTCGAACCCGAGAAGCACAAGAACGGCAAGACCATCAACTGGTGCGCGGTCGACGTCGGGGTGCTCAACGACCCCGACGACACCGGTGCGCGGACCGTCCCGCGCGGCATCGTGTGCGGCGCGCACAACTTCGCCGCGGGCGATCACGTGGTCGTGGCCCTGCCTGGCGCAGTCCTGCCTGGGCCGTTCCCGATCGCCGCCCGCAAGACCTACGGGCACGTCTCGGACGGGATGATCTGCTCCGAGCGCGAGCTCGGGCTCGGCGACTCCCACGACGGGATCATCGTGCTCGAGGGAGCACCGGCGCCGGGCACCGACGCCATCGAGCTGCTAGGGCTCGGCGAGCAGACCCTCGAGATCAACGTGACCCCCGACCGGGGCTACTGCTTCTCGTTGCGTGGGGTGGCGCGGGAGTACTCGCACGCCACCGGCGCGGCCTTCCGCGACCCGGCCCACGTCGAGCTCACCGTCACATCCGGTGCCGGGTTTGCCGTCGAGCTCGCGGACGAGGCCCCGCTGCGAGACCAGGCCGGCTCGGACCGTTTCGTCGCGCGCATCGTGCGCGGGGTCGCGGCCTCCGGACCCTCCCCGGTCTGGATGCAGCGCCGTCTCACCCAGGCCGGCATGCGGCCGATCTCGCTCGCGGTCGACGTCACGAACTACGTGATGCTCGAGCTCGGGCAGCCGTTGCACGCCTACGACCTCGCGGGGCTCGTCGCCCCGATCGTCGTCCGCCGGGCGCGGGCCGGGGAGAGCCTGACGACCCTGGACGACGTCGTGCGTCGGCTCGACCCCGAGGACCTCCTGATCACGGACGGCGGCGGGTCCGGGCGGGCCTCGCGCGTTCTCGGGATCGCGGGCGTGATGGGCGGTGCCTCGAGCGAGGTCACGCCGACCACGACCGACGTCCTCATCGAGGGCGCCCACTTCGACCCCGTGTCGATCGCGCGGACGTCCCGACGGCACAAGCTGGCCTCGGAGGCGTCGCGCCGGTTCGAGCGCGGCGTCGACCCCGCCCTGCCGCCCGTCGCGGTCCAGCGCGTGGTCGACCTGCTGATCGAGCACGGCGGTGGCGTGGCCGACGGCGGCCTGACCGACGTCGACCGGCGGGCGGTGACCGAGCCGATCCTGCTGCCGTTCGACCTGCCCACCCGGATCGTCGGCGTCGACTACCCGGCCGAGGTCGTGCGCGGGGTGCTCGAGCAGATCGGGTGCACTGTCGAATTCGAGCGGGACGTCCTGCGCGTCGTGGCGCCGACCTGGCGGCCCGACCTGACCGCCCCGATCGACCTCGTCGAGGAGGTGGCCCGGCTGCGGGGGTACGACCAGATCCCATCGGTACTGCCGGTGGCGCCCGCGGGGCGCGGTCTCACCGCGGCGCAGCGCACCCGTCGGTCCGTCGCGCGCTCTTTGGCGGAATCGGGTCTGGTCGAGGTGCTGACCTACCCGTTCGTCTCGCCGACCATCCACGACGTGTTCGGGCTCCCGGCTGACGATCCACGGCGCGCCGCCGCCCGGCTGGCCAACCCGCTCTCGGAGGAGCGCCCCGAGCTGCGCACGAGCGTGCTCGCGACGCTCGTCGATGCGGCGCTGGCCAACGTCGGGCGCGGCAGCACCGATTTGGCCCTGTTCGAGATCGGCCTCGTGACTCGTCCTGTGGCCGGGGCCGGTCCCGCCGGGCGACCGGGGATCGAGTCCCGGCCGACGGACGACGAGCTGGCGCGCCTGCGTGCCGCCGTTCCGCCGCAGCCCCGCCACGTGGCCGGCATCCTCGCCGGGAACGCGGAGCCGGCCGGCTGGTGGGGTCCGGGACGCCGGGTCGACCACACCGACGCGATCGCGGCCGTCCAGCGGGTCGCGGCGATCGTCGGCGTCGAGCTGACCGTCTCGGCCGATCCGGACCACGCGCCGTGGCACCCGGGCCGGTGCGCTCGGTTCACCCTGCCGGACGGCACGCTCGTCGGGCATGCCGGCGAGCTGAACCCGAAGGTGGTCGCCGCGCTCGACCTCCCCGCGAGGTCCGTCGCGTTCGAGCTCGATCTCGACGTGCTCCTCGCGGCGGCGTCGGTGGAGCCGCTGCACGCGGTTGCGCTGTCGACGTTCCCGGTTGCCAAGGAAGACATCGCGCTCGTGGTCGACGCCGGAGTTCCCGCCGCCGACGTGTTCGCTGCGGTACGGGACGGTGCCGGTGAGCTGCTCGAGGAGCTCCGGCTGTTCGACGTCTACACCGGGACGCAGGTCGGGGAGGCCAAGAAGTCGCTGGCCTTCTCGCTGCGCCTGCGGGCAACGGACCGCACGCTCACGGCCGAGGACGCCATCGCGGTCCGCGAAGCGGCCGTCGCCGAGGCGACCCGACGCGTCGGGGCGGTTCTGCGCGGCGCCTGACGGCCTGCGGTCCACGTCAGAACGGTGGTGGTGTGTCGTCCCAGGCGAGTGGGGGTTCGTGTCCGGGGGGTGGTTCGGGTCGGTGGTGGTAGACGTGGCCGGTGGGGGTGGTCCAGGTCGCGGTGCCGTCGGTGGATCGGGTCAGGTGCCAGCGGGCGTGGGTCTTGATCAGGTGGTCGCGTTTGCACAGCGGGTTGAGGTTGGCTGCGGAGGTCGATCCGCCGGTGCCGTCGGGGTGGAACGGGTCGCGGTGGTCCAGCTCGCAGCGGTGGGAGGGGATCTCGCAGATCGGGGCCAGGCAGCGGGTGTCGCGGGCGCGGATGATCGCGGCGAGGTCGTCGGGGGGCCGGTAGCGGGTTGTGCCGACGTCCAGGACGGTGCCGGAGGTGGGGTCGGTCACCAGGCGCCGCCACGTGCCCGCGGTGGCTAACCGGCGGGCGGTCTGCGCGGTGATGGGCCCGTATCCGGCCAGCTCCCCGGGGTTCTCGTCCTGCCCGAGCAGGGTGGCCAGGGACACGGTCACGTCCACGCGCACCCCGGCACACCCCCGACCGCACGCACCGGAGGTGGAAGTCCCGGCCGCGGACGGCCCCGCGGCGCACGAACCACCGTTGGACGCCCCGGACCCGAACGCCCCGACACAGCAGCTCCCGACTCCGGTCAACCCGCCGATCGACGCCCCGGGTCCGAACGGCCCGGCCGCGAACGCCCCGACCCCGAGCGGCCCGTGACCGCAGGTGCCGGTCAGGGCGGCGGCAAGGGTGTCGGCGCGCAGCTGGTCGGGGGTGCGGGGGTCGCCGGCGGTGCGGGCGGTGCGCGCTGCGGCGGACAGGGCGTTGTCGATCTGGGTGGCCACGGCGGCGGGCAGGACGGCCCAGATGCCGGCCATGCCGTCCGCCAGGCGCTTGGGGTGGCACACGCGGCGTTTGTCGACCGCGCGCACGGCGCGTTGTTCGGCGTCGGTGGGGTCGACCACGATCAACGCCCGGGCCAGGTCGCGGCGTAGCTGGGCGTGGGTGCGCCGGCCCGCGTCGGGAAGCACCCGGGCCTGCACGTCCACTGCGACCTGGAGTGCGACATCGCCCAGGACGGCGGCGAAGATCTTCGCTTTGCCCCAGTCGATGTCCCCGGCGTGCAGCGCGGCGGCGGTGGGCAGCAGGGGTCCGGCCAGCAGCCGGGCGGTGTCCACCAGGGTCCGGCCAGCGGCGCGGGAGGTGCCCAGGGCGGCGGCGACCTCCTCGGCGGTGATGTTCGGCTGAGCCACGCGCACGGGCCAGAACGGGTTCATCGACTCCCGCCGCGACAGGGCCTCCACCACGGTCAGCTGACGGGCCCGCGCCCGCGACGCCTCGCGCTCCAGGTCCCCGATCAGCTCCACCAGGGCGAAGTCGTCCAGCCCATCCACGACCGGCTCCCCGAACTCCACCGGCGGCTCCGGCTCGCCCAGCTGCGCGTCGACGAACTCCCAGAACGCCACCAGATCCGCCGGGGGCACCGGCGCCGCGACCGGCACGTCCGTCGCATCCCAGAACGCCACCAGCTCCGCGGACGGTGCCAAGAACGACACAACGCCCCGCCCCGCAGCTACCGACGACCGGGCGCCCCGCACCCCCGACAAGCCGGCACCCGCGCCCGAACCGGCACCGGTGCTCGCCGCGCGCCCGGCTCGGCGCGGCGGCACGTCTCGCACGCCCAGCACGCGGTCACCCGCGTCATCATCGCTGCCCACCTGCTCGTCGTCGAACATGTGTTTGATTCTAGCAAGACCTACCCACAAACGCCAGGGTGCGGTCAGGCCGTCCGGGCCAGCAGGGCGACCCGCACCGAACCACCCTTCGTCACCTGCTCGCCAACCTGGGTGAACCCGAGCCGGGCGTGGAACGCCATCGACTCGGGGTTCGGCGGCTCGAGGTTCACCTCGCAGGTGATCTCCGCCAGGTCGAGCCGATGCGCACGCCCCGACACCGTCTCGTAGAGCAGCCGGCCGAGGCCCACCCCGAACGCGCGCGGCGCGACGGCGAGACGGTCGACGTACAGCGAGCCGGGCCGGTGGGTCTCAAACCACTGGTAGTTCTCGCTCGCGTAGGCCGCCCCCGGGGTGAGGGCGAGCAGGAACGCGACCGGGACGCCGTCGTCGTCGTCGATCACGACGGCGACCTCGCAGTGCGGGACGAGCGCCGTCAGTCCGTCGAGCCCGAGCGGACTGACCGCGGGCACGGCGGCGTCGTTCAGCGCGGCGAGCGCTGGTAGGTCGGCCGGCGCGATCGGGCGGGGAGCGGAGGTCACGCGCGCGCCGCTAGGAGAGGTCCGCGGCGGGCTCGAGACCCGCCCAGGCCTGGTTCAGCGCACTCGCGAACAGCTCGGTGCTCTGGGCCCCGGAGACCGCCAGCCGGCGGTCGAACGCGAAGAACGGCACGCCGGTGATGCCGATGGCTCGGGCCTGGTCGATGTCGGCGTGGACCGCGGCGCCCGCGGCCTGCCCGGTCTCGTCTCCGGCGAGGGCGGCGCGGACATCATCCGGGCTCAGCCCGCAGCGCTCGGCGATCGCGACGAGCTCGTCGTGGTCGTCGATCGCGACACCGTGGCTGAAGTGGGCGGTCATCAGCGCCTCGACGACGGCGTCGGCGACGCCGGGACCGCCGGCCGCAGCCAGGTGGATGAGCCGGTGCGCGTCGAATGTGTTCGCGGGCCGCACGATCTCGAAGTCGTACGCCAGGCCCTCGGCGGCCGCCATGGCGGTCACCTGCTCGAACATCTCCTGCACGGCGACGAGCGGGATGCCCTTGCGCTCGACGAGCAGCTCGGCCTCCGTCAGGGTCGAACCGACCTCGGCGTCGGGCGCGAGCTCGTAGCTGCGCCACGTGACGTCGACGTGCTCGCGGTGCTCGAACTGTTCGAGCGCGCTCGCGAACCGCCGCTTGCCGATGAAGCACCACGGGCATGCGACGTCCGACCAGACGTCGACCTGCAGCCGGGTCGTGGACGGGGCTGAGGGGGAGGAGATCGTCATGGGACGAGGAGAACCTTTCCGGTGGTGGCGCGCCCCTCGAGGGCGCGGTGGGCCTGGGCGGCATCGGTGAGCGAGAAGGTGGCGCCGACGCGGACGTCGAGCGAGCCGGCCGTGACCGCGGCGAAGAGCTCGTCCGCGCGCGCAGCCAGCTCGTCCCGCGTGGCGATGTAGTGGCCGAGTGTCGGTCGGGTGAGGTAGACCGACCCGGCCGCGTTGAGCCGCTGCGGGTCCACCGGTGGGACCGGACCGGACGAGCCGCCGAACAGGGCGAGCCCGCCGCGCCGCCGCAAGGAGGCGAGCGAGGCGTCGAACGTGGTGCGCCCGACGCCGTCGAACACGGTGTGGACCCCCGCCCCGCCCGTCAGGTCGCGCACGATCGTCGGCAGCTCCCGCGTGATGTCCGCCAGCTCGGTGTAGCGCACGACGTCGCTCGCGCCGGCCGCGCGGGAGAGCTCCTCCTTCGCGCGGGTCGAGACGGTCGTGATCACGCGCGCGCCCCGCGCGACGGCGAGCTGGGTGAGCAGCAGCCCGACGCCGCCCGCCCCCGCGTGCACGAGCACGTCCTGACCGGCCGAGACCGGGAAGGTCGAGGTGGCGAGGTAGTGCGCGGTGAGCCCCTGCAGCGGCAGGGCCGCGGCCACGAGGTCGCTCACGCCGGCCGGGACGGCCAGGGCGCGGTCGGCGCTGATCGCGACGAGCTCGGCGTAGGAGCCGGCCCCGTCGCACCAGGCGACCCGGTCACCGGCGGCGAACCCGACGACGTCGGCGCCGATCGCCACCACCGTGCCCGCTCCCTCGGCACCCACGACGTGGGGGAAGTGCATCGGGTA
This sequence comes from Pengzhenrongella phosphoraccumulans, assembly GCF_045689905.1. Taxonomy (NCBI): domain Bacteria; kingdom Bacillati; phylum Actinomycetota; class Actinomycetes; order Micrococcales; genus Pengzhenrongella; species Pengzhenrongella phosphoraccumulans. Next base: position 3,920,603 of record NZ_CP144210.1, read on the forward strand.
GAGCCCGGAGCGCTTGTAGGTGTCGATGAAGTTGACCCCCGCGGCCGCGACCCGCACGAGCAGCTGGCCGGGTCCCGCAACGGGATCGGGAACGTCGACGATGGACAGGACCTCGGGACCGCCGGGGGAGATTGCTCGAACTACGCGCATGCTCCGGCAACCTACCCTGGCGCCCGGATCATCCCTCGACGCGATTATGTATTGATCTACACCCGCGTGTATGTTCATGCACATGTCGTTCTCCGTAGCCGTCGCCGGCGCCAGTGGGTACGCCGGCGGTGAGGCCCTTCGCCTCCTGCTCGGCCACCCCGAGGCGCGCATCGGCACCCTCACCGCGCACGCCAACGCCGGTTCGGCGCTCGGCGAGCACCACCCGCACCTGCGCGAGATCGCCGATCGGATCCTCGAGCCGACCTCCGCGCAGACGCTCGCGGGCCACGACGTCGTCGTCCTCGGGCTGCCGCACGGAGCCTCGGGCGAGATCGCGGCCCAGCTCGGCGCCGACACGATCGTCATCGACCTCGGGGCCGACCACCGCCTGACCGACGCGCACGCGTGGGCTCAGTTCTACGGCGGCAGCTACGCCGGGAGCTGGCCCTACGGGCTGCCGGAGCTCCTGCACGCCGGCGAGAGTGCCGCCAAGACCCAGCGGGCCGCGCTCGTCGGCGCCACCCGGATCGCCGTCCCGGGCTGCAACGTGACAGCGGTGACGCTCGGCCTGCAGCCGGGCATCGCTGCCGGCGTGATCGAGCCGGACGACCTGGTCGCCGTGCTCGCGAACGGCTACTCGGGCGCCGGCAAGACCCTCAAGGGTCACCTGCTGGCCGCCGAGGCCTTCGGCTCCGCCCAGCCGTACGGCGTGGGCGGCGTGCACCGGCACATCCCCGAGATCGAGCAGAACCTGCGCGTCGCCGGCGCCGCGGACGTGCGGATATCGTTCACCCCGACCTTGGTGCCCATGGCCCGCGGGATCCTCGCGACGGCCACGGCGCGCCTCGTGCCCGGCACCAGCGCGGCCACGGTCCGCGCGGCCTGGGAGGCCGCGTACGCCGACGAGCCGTTCGTCCGCCTGCTCCCGCACGTCCCCGGTCGAGGGCTGCTGTGGCCCACGACCGCCGCGACCCTCGGGTCCAACACCGCCCTGGTCCAGGTCATGGTCGACGAGCGTGCCGGTCGGGTCGTGACCGTCACCGCCATCGACAACCTCGTCAAGGGCACCGCCGGCGGGGCGCTGCAGTCCCTCAACCTCGCCCTCGGCCTGCCCGAGACGCTCGGCCTCACCATGAACGGAGTCGCACCGTGACCGTCACCCATCCCCGGGGCTTCCGGGCCGCCGGCGTGACCGCCGGGCTCAAGACCTCGGGTCGGCCCGACCTCGCGCTCGTCGTCAACGACGGCCCGCTGCGGGTCGCGGCTGCCGTCTTCACCTCCAACCGGGTCCAGGCCGCGCCCGTCGTCTGGTCGCGCCAGGCCGTGGCCGACGGCGTCGCCCAGGCGATCGTGCTGAACTCCGGGGGCGCCAACGCGTGCACCGGGCCCGAGGGGTTCGCGGACACGCACCGGACCGCCGAGCACACCGCCGCAGCGCTCGGCCTGTCGGCCGGGGACGTCCTGGTGTGCTCGACCGGTCTCATCGGGGAGCGGCTGGCGATGGGCGTCCTGCTCGCCGGGATCACCGCCGCCGCACCCGAGCTGGCCGGCGACGGCGGCCCCGCCGCAGCCACCGCGATCATGACCACCGACACCGTGCCCAAGACCGTCGCCCTCGACCGCGTGGGCGCGGACGGCCGGCCGTGGTCCGTGGGCGGGATGGCCAAGGGCGCCGGCATGCTCGCGCCGGGCCTGGCCACGATGCTCTGCGTGCTGACCACCGACGCGTCCGTGGACGCCGCGACCGCCGATGCGGCGCTGCGTGCCGCGACGGCCGCGACCTTCGACCGCGTCGACTCCGACGGCTGCATGTCCACGAACGACACCGTCGCGCTGCTCGTGAGCGGGGCGAGCGGCGTCGTCGTGAGCCTCGCGGAGCTGACCGCCGCCGTCACCGCCGCGTGCGCGTCCCTGGCCCGCGCGATGGTGGCCGACGCCGAGGGCGCGAGCCACGACATCGCGGTGAGCGTCGTCAACGCCACCACCGAGCACGCCGCCGTCGCCGTCGCGCGCGCCGTGACCCGGTCCAACCTGTTCAAGGCGGCCGTGTTCGGCAACGACCCGAACTGGGGTCGCGTGCTCGCCGCCGTCGGCACGGTGCCCGTCGACGTCGCGCCCTACGAGGCCGACCAGCTCGACGTGTCGATCAACGGCGTGCAGATCTGCCGCGGCGGCGGGGTGGGTGCCGATCGCTCGCTCGTCGACCTCGCGTCGGCCCGCGAGGTGCACGTGGAGATCGACCTGCACGCCGGCGACGCACGGGCCACGGTGTGGAGCAACGACCTCACCCACGACTACGTCCACGAGAACAGCGCGTACGCGTCATGAGCACCCTCGCTGACCTGGGTGACTTCGACACCCGGCGGGACCTCAACGAGCACCAGAAGGCCGAGGTCCTCATCGAGGCCCTGCCGTGGCTGCAGCGGTTCTCGGGCGCGCTCGTCGTGATCAAGTACGGCGGCAACGCGATGACCGACGACACGCTCAAGCGTGCGTTCGCCCAGGACATGGTGTTCCTCAAGCAGGTCGGCCTGCGCCCGGTCGTCGTGCACGGCGGCGGGCCGCAGATCAACACGATGCTCGACCGGCTCGGGATCGAGAGCGAGTTCCGCAACGGCCTGCGTGTCACCACCCCCGAGACGATGGACGTCGTCCGGATGGTCCTGACGGGTCAGGTCTCGCGCGAGCTCGTCGGGCTGATCAACGCGCACGGCCCCTACGCCGTCGGGCTCTCGGGCGAGGACGGCGGGCTGCTCCAGGCGAGCCGTCGCCCCGCGATCATCGACGGCCGCCCGGTCGACATCGGCCTGGTCGGCGATGTCGTCGGCGTCAACCCCGGCGCGGTGCTCGATCTGCTCGACGCCGGTCGCATCCCGGTGGTCTCGACCGTCGCCCCCGACATCGACGACCCGACCCAGGTGCTCAACGTCAACGCGGACACCGCCGCCGCGGCGCTGGCGGTCGCGCTCGGGGCGCGCAAGCTCATCGTCCTGACCGACGTCGAGGGCCTGTACACGAGCTGGCCGGACCGCACCACGCTCGTCCGGCGCATCCGCGCCAGCGCGCTCGCCCAGCTGCTGCCGAACCTGGACAGCGGCATGCGCCCGAAGATGGAGGCCTGCTGGCGCGCCGTCACCGGCGGCGTCGGCCGGGCGCACGTCATCGACGGCCGCGAGGCGCACGCGATCCTCGTTGAGGTGTTCACCTCGGGGGGCATCGGGACCATGGTGCTGCCCGACGACGAGCCGTCGCCCTCACCCTTCACCGCAGCCATGCCGATCATCACACCCGAGGTGCGCTCATGACGTCCGCCGGAGATCTCGCGACATCAACGAGCGTCCTGACCACCCCCGACTCGGGGGCGCACTGGACCGAGCGCTACTCGCACGCCGTGATGGACACGTTCGGCCCGCCGCAGTGCGTGCTCGTGCGCGGTGAGGGGGCGTACGTCTGGGACGCGGACGGCAAGCGCTACCTCGACCTGCTCGCGGGCATCGCCGTCAACGCGCTCGGCCACGCCCACCCGACGCTGACGGCGGCCATCTCCGCCCAGCTCGGCACGCTCGGGCACGTCTCGAACTTCTTCGGCACGCCGACCCAGATCGCGCTCGCGGAACGGCTGCTCGCCCTCGCCCGCGCCGGCGAGGGCTCCCGCGTGTTCTTCACCAACTCCGGCACCGAGGCCAACGAGGCCGCGTTCAAGATGGCGCGCCGCACCGGCCGCCCCCGGATCCTCGCGCTCGAGGGCTCGTTCCACGGCCGCACGATGGGCGCGCTCGCGCTGACCCACAAGGCCGCCTACCGCGCGCCGTTCGAGCCGCTCCCGGGCGGCGTCGAGTTCATCGCCTTCGGCGACACCGCGGCGCTCGAGGCCGCCATGGACGACGACGTCGCGGCGCTGTTCGTCGAGCCGATCCAGGGCGAGGCGGGCGTGCGCCCGCTGCCCGCGGGTTACCTCGCCCGCGCCCGGGAGCTCACCGCGGCGCACGGGGCGCTGCTCGTCATCGACGAGGTCCAGACCGGCATGGGGCGCACGGGCGAGTGGCTCGCCCACCAGCATGCGCACCTCGGCGGCGGCATCGTGCCTGACGTCGTCACGCTGGCCAAGGGCCTGGGCGGCGGCTTCCCGATCGGGGCCGCGATCGCGTACGGCGAGCATGCCGCGACGCTTCTCGGCCGCGGCCAGCACGGCACGACGTTCGGCGGCAACCCCGTCGCGGCCGCGGCCGGCCTGGCCACCATCGGCGTCATCGAACGGGACGGGCTGCTGGCGCACGCGACCGAGATCGGTGCGCTGCTCCAGCAGGGCATCGCCGCGCTGCACCAGCCACTCGTGACCGGGACGCGCGGGAACGGCCTGCTCCTCGCCGTCGAGCTCGCCGCTCCCGTCGCGCCGCAGGTCGCCGCGCTCGCGCTCGACGCCGGGTTCATCGTCAACGCCGTGCGCCCGACGACCCTGCGGCTCGTGCCGCCGCTGATCCTCACGCGCGAGCAGGCGGCCGACTTCGTCGCCTTCCTGGGAGCCGTCCCCGACCTCGCTGCCCCCGACCGGGAGGTCTCCGCATGACCCGCCACTTCCTGCGCGACGACGACCTGTCCCCGAGCGAGCAGCACGACGTGCTCGAGCTCGCCCTGGCCTACCGCGACGACCGGTTCATCCGCACGCCGCTGGCGGGTCCCCGGGCGGTGGCGGTCCTCCTGGACAAGCCGACCCTGCGCACCCAGGTCTCGTTCGCGGTCGGGATCGCCGAGCTCGGCGGCTACCCGATGCTCGTCGACGGCAAGCTGGCCGGGATCGGGGTGCGGGAGTCGATCTCGGACACCGCCAAGGTGCTCGGTGGCATGGTCTCGGCGATCGTCTGGCGCACGTACGGCCAGGGGCGCCTGGAGGAGATGGCCGCGCACGTCAGCATCCCGGTCGTCAACGCGCTCACCGACCAGTTCCACCCCTGCCAGGTGCTCGCGGACCTGCTCACGATCGCCCAGTACCGCGCCAAGCAGGGCGGCGTCGACGCCTTGCCCGGCCTGACGTTGGGGTATGTCGGGGACGGCGCCAACAACATGGCCGCCTCGTACCTGCTCGGTTGCGCGACGGCGGGGATGCACGTCCGGATCGGCACCCCTGCGTCGCACGTGCCGGACCCCGCGGTGGTGGCCGACGCCGTCGAGATCGCCGCCTCCACCGGTGGCTCGGTCCTCGTCACGCACGATCGTTCGGAAGCGCTCGCGGGCGTCGACGTCGTGGCGACCGACACCTGGGTGTCCATGGGGCAGGAGGCCGAGGCCGCCGCGCGGGAGGCGCCGTTCGTGCCGTTCCGCCTGGACGCCGCGGCGCTGGCGCTGGCGGCCCCGGACGCGATCGTGCTCCACTGCCTGCCCGCGTACCGCGGCAAGGAGATCACCGCCGAGGTGATCGACGGCCCGCAGTCCGCCGTCTGGGACGAGGCCGAGAACCGGCTGCACGCCCAGAAGGCCCTGCTCTGCTGGCTCTTGGAGCAGCAATGAGTGCCGCGACCCCGCTGGGGGCGGTGCGTACCGGCCTGGTCGGCACCGCCCGCGTGCCGGCGACCAAGGCGGCCCGGCACGCGCTCATCGCCACGCTGCTGTCCCGGTACCCGGTGCACTCGCAGTCCGAGCTCGCCGCCGCGCTCGCGGAGGCCGGCGTGTCGGTCACCCAGGCGACGCTGTCGCGCGACCTGGTCGAGCTGCGCGCCGTGAAGATCCGCACCGCGACCGGCGCGCTGGCCTACGCCGTCCCGGCCGAGGGCGGCGACCGCAGCCCCCAGCCCGCGGCCGACACGGAGTACCTCGCGGCCCGGCTCGCGCGCCTGTGCGCCGAGCTGCTCGTGACCGCGGACGCCTCGGGTGATCTCGTCGTGCTCCGTACGCCGCCGGGAGCGGCCCAGTTCTTCGCGTCCGCGATCGACCACTCCGTCATGCCCGGAGTGCTCGGCACCATCGCGGGCGACGACACCGTGCTCGTGATCGCCCGCGAGAACGACAGCGCCTCCGCCGGATCGAGCGGACGCGCGCTCGCGGCCAGGTTCCTCGCCCTGGCCTCCACCACAACTTCCTCCGCTACCCCTGACGAAAGAGAAGTGCCATGAAAGAACGCGTCGTCCTTGCCTACTCCGGCGGTCTCGACACCTCGGTCGGCATCGGTTGGATCGCCGAGGCCACGGGGGCCGAGGTGATCGCTGTCGCCGTCGACGTCGGCCAGGGTGGCGAGGACCTCAACGTCATCCGCCAGCGCGCGCTGGACTGCGGCGCCGTCGAGGCCTACGTGGCCGACGCCCGCGACGAGTTCGCGACCGAGTACTGCATGCCCGCCCTCAAGGCGAACGCGCTGTACCTCGACCGCTACCCGCTCGTCTCCGCGATCTCGCGCCCGGTCATCGTCAAGCACCTCGTGCGGGCCGCACGCCAGTTCGGCGCGACCACCGTCGCGCACGGCTGCACCGGCAAGGGCAACGACCAGGTCCGGTTCGAGGTGGGCATCACCTCGCTCGCACCCGACCTCAAGTGCATCGCCCCGGTGCGCGACCTCGCCCTCACGCGGGACAAGGCCATCGAGTACGCCACGCGGCACGCGCTGCCGATCGAGACCACCAAGCACAACCCGTTCTCGATCGACCAGAACGTGTGGGGCCGCGCGGTGGAGACCGGGTTCCTCGAGGACATCTGGAACTCGCCGACCAAGGACGTCTACACCTACACCGACGACCCGACGTTCCCGCCGGTCGCCGACGAGGTCATCATCACGTTCGAGCAGGGCGTACCCGTCGCGCTCGACGGCGTCCCCGTCACCCCGCTGCAGGCCATCCAGGAGATGAACCGCCGCGCCGGTGCCCAGGGCATCGGCCGGATCGACATCGTCGAGGACCGCCTCGTCGGCATCAAGTCGCGCGAGGTCTACGAGGCCCCCGGCGCCGTCGCGCTCATCGCGGCGCACCAGGAGCTGGAGAACGTCACGGTGGAGCGTGAGCAGGCCCGGTTCAAGCGGACCGTCGGCCAGCGCTGGACCGAGCTGGTCTACGACGGCATGTGGTTCTCGCCGCTCAAGCGCTCGCTCGACACGTTCATCGAGGACACGCAGCGGTACGTCTCGGGCGACGTGCGCCTCGTGCTGCACGGCGGCCGGGCCGTCGTCAGCGGCCGGCGCAGCGACTCGAGCCTGTACGACTTCAACCTCGCGACCTACGACACCGGCGACTCGTTCGACCAGTCGCAGGCCAAGGGCTTCATCGAGATCTACGGCCTCACCGCGAAGCTCTCCGCCGCGCGCGACGTCAAGTTCGGCAACGGCGTGGACCTGAGCCCGGTCAAGCCGCTCCCGACGAACGTCACCGCCGGTGCCTGACCAGGCGCCTGTCAGCCTCTGGGGGGGCCGCTTCGCCGGCGGGCCCTCCGAGGCACTCGCCGCGCTCTCGCTCAGCACGCACTTCGACTGGCGGCTGGCGCGGCACGACCTCGCGGGGTCGGTCGCGCACGCCCGCGTGCTGCACGGCGCCGGGCTCCTGTCCGACGCCGAGCTCGACGCCATGCTGGTCGCTCTCGAGAAGCTGCGCGTCGACGTGGCCAGCGGCGCCTTCCGACCCGACCCGGGCGACGAGGACGTGCACACCGCGCTCGAGCGCGGCCTGCTCGACCGCGCCGGGGTGGACCTCGGCGGCAAGCTCCGGGCCGGCCGGTCGCGCAACGACCAGGTCGCCACCCTCGTGCGGATGTACCTGCGCGAGGAGGCTCGCCTCATCTCGGGCCTGCTGCTCGACGTCGTGGACGCGCTGGTCGACCAGGCTGCAGCGCACGGCGAGGCGCCGATGCCGGGGCGCACGCACATGCAGCACGCGCAGCCGGTGCTGCTCGCGCACCACCTGCTCGCGCACGCGTGGCCGATGCTCCGCGACGTCGAGCGCTGGGTGGACTGGGACGCGCGCGCGGCCCGGTCGCCCTACGGGTCCGGCGCGCTGGCGGGATCCTCCCTCGGGCTCGACCCGGCCGCGATCGCCGCCGAGCTCGGGTTCGACGGTCCGGTCGAGAACTCGATCGACGGCACCGCGAGCCGCGACGTGGTGGCGGAGTTCGCCTTCGTCGCCGCGATGACCGGCGTCGACCTGTCCCGGCTGGCCGAGGAGATCATCATCTGGGCGACCCGGGAGTTCGGTTTCGTGCGGCTCGACGACGCGTACTCCACGGGGTCGAGCATCATGCCGCAGAAGAAGAACCCCGACGTCGCCGAGCTGGCCCGGGGCAAGGCGGGTCGCATGATCGGCGACCTCACCGGGCTGCTGTCGACGCTCAAGGGCCTGCCGCTCGCGTACAACCGCGACCTGCAGGAGGACAAGGAGCCGGTGTTCGACCAGATCGACACGCTCGCGCTCCTGCTTCCCGCGTTCGCGGGCATGGTCGCCACGCTCACGTTCGACACCGGTCGGATGGCCGAGCTCGCGCCGCAGGGCTTCTCGCTCGCGACGGACATCGCCGAGTGGCTCGTGCGCCAGGGCGTCCCGTTCCGGGTCGCGCATGAGCTGGCCGGGGCGTGCGTGCGCGAGTGCGAGGACCGCGGCATCGAGCTGTGGGACCTGTCGGACGCCGAGCTCGCCGGCATCTCGGCGCACCTCACGCCGGCCGTGCGCGACGTCCTGACGGTCGAGGGGTCGCTCGCGTCGCGGTCGTCCTTCGGCGGCACCGCTCCGGTGCGCGTCGCCGAGCAGCTCGGGCGGGCGCGAGCGCGCGCGTCGGAGCTGCGGATCTGGTCGCGGGGCTGACCCGGCCGCGATGACCCACGAGGCGGTACCCGCTCTGCTCGACCGACTGGCCGCGCGAGTCCGGGGGAGCGCACCCCGGCTCGGCGGTGTCCGGCTCGTGTGCGTCGACGGCCCGGCCGGTTCCGGCAAGACCACCCTGGCGGACCGCCTCGGGGTCGCGCTGGGCGCGCAGGTGCTGCACGTCGACGACCTGCTCGACGGTTGGGGCGGGCTCGTCGGGATGCTGCCGCGGCTCCAGGAGTGGGTCCTGGAGCCGCTGGCCGCCGGCCGGCCAGGCCGGTACCGGCGCTACGACTGGATCGCGCAGGAGTTCGCCGAGTGGCACGACGTCCCCGCTGCGGACTTCCTCGTGCTCGAGGGCTGTGGCTCGGCCCGCCGCGCCGTGGACCCGGTGGCGGTGCTGCGGGTGTGGGTCGAGGCGCCGGCGGACGTGCGGCTGGCTCGTTGGCTCGCGCGCGGCGGCGAGGCCGACCGTGCGCACTGGTCGGGCTGGGCGCACGACGAGGCCGCCCACTTCCTCGCCGACGAGACCCGGTCCCGCGCCGACGAGATCGTCGACACCACGACGTGGGGCGGGTTGCCGCGATGACGAGGCAGGTCGCGACCCGGGCCTGGTTCGAGCGGGACGTGCTCCACGTCGCCCACGGCCTGCTCGGCGCACTCATCACCACGACTCATGCCGACGGGCCGGTGACCGTGCGGCTCACCGAGGTCGAGGCATACCGCGGCGCTGCGGACCCGGCGTCCCACGCGTTCCGGGGCCCGAGCGCACGCAACGCCACGATGTTCGGAGCGCCGGGCAGGCTCTACGTCTACCGCCACCTCGGCATCCACGCGTGCGCCAACGTCGTGTGCGGCCCGCACGGCGAGGCGGCAGCGGTCCTGCTGCGGGCCGGCGAGGTGACCGACGGGCGGAACCTGGCGCGCGCCCGGCGGACTCTCGCCGGGGTGGCGCGCACGGACCGCGACCTCGCCCGGGGGCCCGCGCGGCTCGCCGTCGCGCTGGGCATCGACCTGACGCTGGACGGGACGGACGTCGTCGACCCGGGCGGGGTCGTCGTCGTGCACCTGGCCGGTGGACCGACCGCGGGGACGGTCCGGAGCGGGCCCCGGGTCGGGGTGAGCGGCCCGGGGGCCGACGGCGCCCGGTTCGGCTGGCGGTTCTGGCTGGCCGACGAGCCCACGGTCTCCGACTTCCGCGCCGGGGGCCCTCGAGCCGCGTCGCCGGGGCGCGATGCCCGGGTGCGCGGCCAGGTGCGGCAGACTCGCCCCGACACCGCCAGTTCGCTGCGGCGGCCGCACGACGAGGAGGATCTACGTGAGTGACGTCCTGGACGAACTGCAGTGGCGCGGGCTCGTGGCCCAGACCACGGACGTCGAGGCGCTACGCGCCGCCCTGGCGGGCGGGCCGGTCACGTTCTACTGCGGCTTCGACCCCACCGCCCCGAGCCTGCACATCGGCAACCTCGTCCAGGTCCTCACCGTGCACCGGCTGCAGCTGGCCGGGCACAAGCCGCTCGCGCTGGTCGGCGGGGCGACCGGGCTGATCGGCGACCCGAAGATGGTGGGGGAGCGCACGCTCAACCCGCCGGAGGTCGTGGCGCAGTGGGTGGACCGGATCCGGCGGCAGATCGAGCCCCTGCTCGACTTCGAGGGTCCCGCTGCCGCGCGCATGGTGAACAACCTCGACTGGACCGCACCGATGTCGGCGATCGACTTCCTGCGCGACATCGGCAAGCACTACCGCCTGGGCACCATGCTCGCGAAGGACACCGTCGCGCGTCGTCTGAACAGCGAGCAGGGCATCAGCTTCACCGAGTTCAGCTACCAGATCCTGCAGGGGATGGACTTCCTCGAGCTGAACCGGCGGTACGGCGCGACCCTGCAGACCGGCGGCAACGACCAGTGGGGCAACCTGCTCTCCGGGGTCGAGCTGATCCACAAGGTCGAGCGCGTCTCCGCGCACGCCCTGACGACGCCGCTGATCACCAAGGCGGACGGGACCAAGTTCGGCAAGACCGAGACCGGCACCGTGTGGCTCGACCCCGAGATGACGAGCCCGTACGCCTTCTACCAGTTCTGGCTCAACGCCGACGACGCCGACGTCGTGGGATACCTGAAGATCTTCACCTACCGCACGCGGGACCAGATCGCGGAGCTGGAGCAGTCCGTGGCCGAGCGTCCGGCGGCCCGCGAGGCGCAGCGCGCGCTCGCCTTCGACGTCACCGCGCTCGTGCACGGACGCGCGGCGGCCGACAAGGTGGTCGCGGCCAGCGCGGCGCTGTTCGGTCGCGGTGAGCTGCGTGATCTCGACGAGCCGACGACGGCGGCTGCCGTCGCCGAGCTGCCGACCGCGGCGGGCGGCGCCGGCGATCTACTCGTCGACCTCCTCGCCGCCACCGGAGTGGTCCCGAGCAAGGCGGCAGCCCGGCGCGCGATCGCCGAGGGCGGGGCCTCCGTGAACAACGTCAAGATCGTGGACGAGGCGGCGGCGCTCGCGCCGAGCGACCTCCTGCACGGTCGCTGGGCTGTGCTGCGCCGCGGGAAGCGCACGCTCGCGGTCGTCGACGCGAAGCGCTGACCGGGCCGCTCCTTGGGCCGTCCGGGGCGCGATTTGACGCACCTGGAGAGTGTGCGTACTCTTCTCGATGTTGCCCAGCAGGGAGGAACGGACACCGCAGCGCTTCGGAGCGCGAGACGGTGGCTGGTCCCGGAAGGTAACCACCCCAAGTCAATTGTTATCGGGCGCTCCTTGCGTCGGGTATTGTTGCGGGAGTCGAACTCATTGGTTTCGAAAGATTCGCTGGGAATGCGGATTTGGTCGGACGGGGAAGTTCGGGTAAGTTAGAACAGTTGCCTCGCAGCCGGTTGAAAGGCCGAAAGCGATGCGCGGTCGTTCCTTGAGAACTCAACAGCGTGCCAAATATAGTAGTCGATGCCATTTGGTTCATCGGTTGCTTCGTCCAGGTCTTTGATCTGGTCGGGGTGGTTCGGTGGATTTATATTGGCTAAATTGCGAGCGTTCACCGCTTCGGTGGTGGGTGTCTTTATTTTGGTCAGTTCAACTGGTCCCTTCGGGGGTCATTTCGTGTTGTCGGTTTCCTTGCTGCTTCGGTGGTGAGGGGCTAATAGACATTTACGGAGAGTTTGATTCTGGCTCAGGACGAACGCTGGCGGCGTGCTTAACACATGCAAGTCGAACGGTGACGCTGGAGCTTGCTTCAGCTGATCAGTGGCGAACGGGTGAGTAACACGTGAGTAACCTGCCCCAGACTCTGGGATAACTTCGGGAAATCGGAGCTAATACCGGATATGAGACGTCCTCGCATGGGGAGCGTCTGGAAAGATTTATCGGTCTGGGATGGACTCGCGGCCTATCAGCTAGTTGGTGAGGTAATGGCTCACCAAGGCGACGACGGGTAGCCGGCCTGAGAGGGCGACCGGCCACACTGGGACTGAGATACGGCCCAGACTCCTACGGGAGGCAGCAGTGGGGAATATTGCACAATGGGCGAAAGCCTGATGCAGCGACGCCGCGTGAGGGATGAAGGCCTTCGGGTTGTAAACCTCTTTCAGCAGGGAAGAAGCGAAAGTGACGGTACCTGCAGAAGAAGCGCCGGCTAACTACGTGCCAGCAGCCGCGGTAATACGTAGGGCGCAAGCGTTGTCCGGAATTATTGGGCGTAAAGAGCTCGTAGGCGGTCTGTCGCGTCTGTTGTGAAAACTCGAGGCTCAACCTCGGGCTTGCAGTGGATACGGGCAGACTAGAGTGCGGTAGGGGAGACTGGAATTCCTGGTGTAGCGGTGGAATGCGCAGATATCAGGAGGAACACCGATGGCGAAGGCAGGTCTCTGGGCCGCAACTGACGCTGAGGAGCGAAAGCATGGGGAGCGAACAGGATTAGATACCCTGGTAGTCCATGCCGTAAACGTTGGGCACTAGGTGTGGGGCTCATTCCACGAGCTCCGTGCCGCAGCTAACGCATTAAGTGCCCCGCCTGGGGAGTACGGCCGCAAGGCTAAAACTCAAAGAAATTGACGGGGGCCCGCACAAGCGGCGGAGCATGCGGATTAATTCGATGCAACGCGAAGAACCTTACCAAGGCTTGACATATACCGGAAAAGTGCAGAGATGTGCTCCCCGCAAGGTCGGTATACAGGTGGTGCATGGTTGTCGTCAGCTCGTGTCGTGAGATGTTGGGTTAAGTCCCGCAACGAGCGCAACCCTCGTCCTATGTTGCCAGCGGGTCATGCCGGGGACTCATAGGAGACTGCCGGGGTCAACTCGGAGGAAGGTGGGGATGACGTCAAATCATCATGCCCCTTATGTCTTGGGCTTCACGCATGCTACAATGGCCGGTACAAAGGGCTGCGATACCGCAAGGTGGAGCGAATCCCAAAAAGCCGGTCTCAGTTCGGATTGGGGTCTGCAACTCGACCCCATGAAGTCGGAGTCGCTAGTAATCGCAGATCAGCAACGCTGCGGTGAATACGTTCCCGGGCCTTGTACACACCGCCCGTCAAGTCACGAAAGTCGGTAACACCCGAAGCCGGTGGCCCAACCTCACTTGTGGGGAGGGAGCTGTCGAAGGTGGGACTGGCGATTGGGACTAAGTCGTAACAAGGTAGCCGTACCGGAAGGTGCGGCTGGATCACCTCCTTTCTAAGGAGCTCTGGCAGCGTTGCTCGCCTGTAGTGGGTGGGTGGGTTTGTCCAGGCCTGTGCCTCGGCCGAACGCGTCGGGGGCAGTGCTCACGGGTGGAACATCGACTATGGCTGATCGCTTCGGTGATCGGTGGCGAGTACTCCTGCCGGCTCGTTCGGGGGAAGGAAAGTTGCTGGTCGCCAGTGGGGTGAGAGGTCTTGGCACGCTGCTGGGTCCTGAGGGAACGAGCGAAAGCTTGTTTCGTCAGGTCACGTGCTCCTCGAGTTCTGGGGAGGGTGACTGCTAGCGGATCACACGGAACCCGGCAAAACCGGCTCGCCTCTTCTACTTCGGTGGGAGCGCAATGAGTCGGTTCGGGGATATGTGTGGGACCGCCCGTAGCTTGAGAACTGCACAGTGGACGCGAGCATCTTTGTAAGAATTATTGTGGTCAAGTTTTTAAGGGCACATGGTGGATGCCTTGGCACTAGGAGCCGAAGAAGGACGTTGTAGCCTGCGATAAGCCTCGGGGAGTTGGCAAACGAACCGTGATCCGAGGATCTCCGAATGGGGAAACCCCGCTGGAGTCATGTCCAGTGACCCGCACCTGAATATATAGGGTGTGTGGAGGGAACGTCGGGAAGTGAAACATCTCAGTACCGACAGGAAGAGATATTCCGTGAGTAGTGGCGAGCGAAAGCGGAACAGGCCAAACCGATTGCGTGTTAAAGCTGGCAGGCGTTGCGTAGTCGGGGTTGTGGGACCTTTCAGTTCATTCTGCCCAATGAGCAGGGAGTCAGAAAGTCGCGTCATAGTCGAAGGGCATTGAAAGGCCCGGCACAGAGGGTGTGACCCCCGTAGACGAAATGGCGTGGCCTCCCGAAGGGGATCCCAAGTAGCACGGGGCCCGAGAAATCCCGTGTGAATCTGGACAGACCACTGTCTAAGCCTAAATACTACCTAGTGACCGATAGCGGACAAGTACCGTGAGGGAAAGGTGAAAAGTACCCCGGGAGGGGAGTGAAATAGTACCTGAAACCGTGTGCCTACAATCCGTTGGAGCCTCCCTAGCAGGGGTGACAGCGTGCCTTTTGAAGAATGAGCCTGCGAGTTAGTGGTATGTGGCGAGGTTAACCCGTGTGGGGAAGCCGTAGCGAAAGCGAGTCCGAACAGGGCGATTCAGTCGCATGCTCTAGACCCGAAGCGGAGTGATCTAGCCATGGGCAGGTTGAAGCGCGGGTAAGACCGCGTGGAGGACCGAACCCACTTGGGTTGAAAACCGAGGGGATGACCTGTGGTTAGGGGTGAAAGGCCAATCAAACTCCGTGATAGCTGGTTCTCCCCGAAATGCATTTAGGTGCAGCGTCACGTGTTTCTTGCCGGAGGTAGAGCTACTGGATAGCGGATGGGCCCTACAAGGTTACTGATGTTAGCCAAACTCCGAATGCCGGTAAGTGAGAGCGTGGCAGTGAGACTGCGGGGGATAAGCTCCTTTGTCGAGAGGGAAACAGCCCAGACCACCAGCTAAGGCCCCCAAGCGTATGCTAAGTGGGAAAGGATGTGGAGTTGCACAGACAACCAGGAGGTTGGCTTAGAAGCAGCCACCCTTGAAAGAGTGCGTAATAGCTCACTGGTCAAGTGATTCCGCGCCGACAATGTAGCGGGGCTCAAGCATACCGCCGAAGCTGTGGCATTCAGATAATAACCAGGCCTTCGTGGTCCAGGTGTCTGGATGGGTAGGGGAGCGTCGTGTGGGCAGTGAAGCTGCGGGGTAACCCAGTGGTGGAGCCCACACGAGTGAGAATGCAGGCATGAGTAGCGAAAGACGGGTGAGAAACCCGTCCGCCGAATGATCAAGGGTTCCAGGGCCAGGCTAATCCGCCCTGGGTAAGTCGGGACCTAAGGCGAGGCCGACAGGCGTAGTCGATGGACAACGGGTTGATATTCCCGTACCGGCGAAGAATCGCCCATACCGAGCCCGGTGATGCTAAGCACCTGAAGCCGTCTAGATCCCTTCGGGGACGTGACGGGGGAGCGTGCGAACCGAACCGGTATTAGGTAAGCGTATTAACAGGGGTGACGCAGGAAGGTAGCTCAGCGTGGCGATGGTAGTCCACGTCTAAGGTCGTAGGGTGAGAGGTAGGCAAATCCGCCTCTCGTGAAGCCTGAGAACTGATGGTGACCGCTTATGCGGGATGATTGAGTGATCCTATGCTGCCAAGAAAAGCCTCGACGCGAGATTCTAGCCGCCCGTACCCTAAACCGACTCAGGTGATCAGGTAGAGAATACTAAGGTGATCGAGAGAATCATGGTTAAGGAACTCGGCAAAATGCCCCGTAACTTCGGGAGAAGGGGGGCCTGAGGCGTGAACCCACTAGCTGGGGAAGCGTTCGAAGGCCGCAGAGACCAGGGAGAAGCGACTGTTTACTAAAAACACAGGTCCGTGCGAAGTCGCAAGACGATGTATACGGACTGACGCCTGCCCGGTGCTGGAAGGTTAAGAGGACGGGTCAGCCGCAAGGCGAAGCTCAGAATTTAAGCCCCAGTAAACGGCGGTGGTAACTATAACCATCCTAAGGTAGCGAAATTCCTTGTCGGGTAAGTTCCGACCTGCACGAATGGCGTAACGACTTCTCCGCTGTCTCAACCGTGAACTCGGCGAAATTGCACTACGAGTAAAGATGCTCGTTACGCGCAGCAGGACGGAAAGACCCCGGGACCTTTACTATAGTTTGGTATTGGTGTTCGGTGCGGCTTGTGTAGGATAGGTGGGAGACTGTGAAGCCGGCACGCCAGTGTCGGTGGAGTCAACGTTGAAATACCACTCTGGTCGCTCTGGATATCTAACCTCGGTCCGTAATCCGGATCAGGGACAGTGCCTGATGGGTAGTTTAACTGGGGCGGTTGCCTCCTAAAATGTAACGGAGGCGCTCAAAGGTTCCCTCAGCCTGGTTGGCAATCAGGTGTCGAGTGCAAGTGCACAAGGGAGCTTGACTGTGAGACTGACAGGTCGAGCAGGGACGAAAGTCGGAACTAGTGATCCGGCGGTGGCTTGTGGAAGCGCCGTCGCTCAACGGATAAAAGGTACCCCGGGGATAACAGGCTGATCTTGCCCAAGAGTCCATATCGACGGCATGGTTTGGCACCTCGATGTCGGCTCGTCGCATCCTGGGGCTGGAGTAGGTCCCAAGGGTTGGGCTGTTCGCCCATTAAAGCGGTACGCGAGCTGGGTTTAGAACGTCGTGAGACAGTTCGGTCCCTATCCGCTGCGCGCGCAGGAAACTTGAGAAGGGCTGTCCCTAGTACGAGAGGACCGGGACGGACGAACCTCTGGTGTGCCAGTTGTTCCGCCAGGAGCACGGCTGGTTAGCTACGTTCGGAAGGGATAACCGCTGAAAGCATCTAAGCGGGAAGCCTGCTTCAAGATGAGGTTTCCACGGGATTCATCCCGAGAGGCTCCCAGCTAGACCACTGGGTAGATAGGCCGGATGTGGAAGCGGGGACTAAAGACCCGTGAAGCTGACCGGTACTAATAAGCCGATAACTTGACACACTTACACAATGCTGTCGCGTCCACTGTGCGGTTCCCGAGATACGGTCGGGAAAACACCGCAACCTGATATCTCCATAGAGTTACGGCGGTCATAGCGAGGGGGAAACGCCCGGTCCCATTCCGAACCCGGAAGCTAAGCCCCTCTGCGCCGATGGTACTGCACGGGAGACTGTGTGGGAGAGTAGGTCGCCGCCGGACAACCATTACAGAAGGAGCCACCCCAATGGGGTGGCTCTTTCTATTTCTCTTGCGCCAAGCAGCGCGAGATCGTGTGGCCCGCGGGGCGAGAGATCGCCCCGCCGGGGCCAGTGCTCCTTCGGCGCGACGATGTGCTTCGCGCCAGCGGTAAATGAGATCATGGAACGACGCAGGACGATGAGGGGAAGACACGTGAACAACGACGCCGGCAACGCGAGCGGTTCAGCAGGCTCCGACGGGCGCGGCCGAGGCGGTGCCCGCAGCGGTGGGCCGTCCGGAGCTTCGCGGGGCGGAGACCGTCCGTACCGGCCAGCTGGCGCGCGTTCCGACCGCCCGTCGAGCGGCGGTCGCCCGCCGTTCCGGTCGAAGGACGAGCGCCCCGCGCGCAACACGCGTTGGGACGACCGCACCCCGGAGCGTCCTGCCCGCCCCGCCGGTGAGCGCTCCGATCGTCCGTATCGCCCCGCCGGCGAGCAGGGCGATCGCCCGTACCGGCCTGCGGGCGAGCGTTCCGACCGGCCGTTCCGTCCGGCCGGCGAGCGTGGCGAGCGTCCGCGGTCTTCGTCGACCGGAGCCCGTCCGCCGTACCGCTCGAACGATGACCGTCCCGCTCGCCCCTCGGGTGACCGCTCCGACCGGCCGTTCCGTCCCGCTGGCGAGCGCGGCGAGCGTCCGAACCGCCCGTCCGCCGCAGCTCGCGCTCCGTTCCGCTCGAACGACGATCGTCCGGCGCGTTCCCCGCGCTGGGAGGACCGCAGCGACAACCGCAGCGACAACCGCAGCGACAACCGCAGCGACAACCGCAGCGGTGACCGGCCGTATCGGCCCGCTGGCGAGCGCCCGTCGACAGGCGCCCGTCCGCCGTACCGCTCGAACGACGACCGGACCGGCAGCGATCGGCCGGCGTTCCGTCCGCAGACGCCGGACCGTCGCGATCGCAGCGACTACCGCGGCGGTGAGGTGCGCGGGAGCGACAACCGCGGTGCCGCGCGTCCGCCCCGTGCTTATGAGGACCGTTCGTCGAGTCGTCCGTCCACGGATCGTCCGGCTCGTTCGTATGAGGACCGTTCGTCGAGTCGTCCCTCGACGGATCGTCCGGCTCGTTCGTATGACGACCGTTCGTCGAGTCGTCCGTCCACGGATCGTCCGGCTCGTTCGTATGACGACCGTTCGTCGAGTCGTCCGTCCACGGATCGTCCGGCTCGTTCGTATGACGACCGTTCGTCGAGTCGTCCCTCGACGGATCGTCCGGCTCGTTCGTATGACGACCGTTCGTCGAGTCGTCCGTCCACCGATCGCCCCGCCCGGTCGTACGACGATCGCTCCGCGAGTCGTCCGTCGACCGATCGTCCCGCTCGGTCCTACGAGGATCGGCCCGCGACCGACCGTCCGGCTGCCGACCGTCCCGCGCGCACCTATGACGACCGCACGAGCGATCGTCCGACGACGCAGCGGCCGCCGACGCAGGACCGACGCGAGCGCACGCCGTACCAGGGCAGCAGCCGCGAGTCGCGCAGCGCCGACCGTCCGGCCCGTTCCGCGCCGCGGACCGATCGTCCCGTGCGTTCCAGCGAGAGCTCGGACCGGCGTGACCGGCACGAGAGCTCCCCGCGGAGCCCTGCGCCCGCGATGCGTCGCGAGCCCAACCCGGACGATCACCGTCTGGTACGGGCGCCGGAGGAAGCACGGATCGTCGCGCCCGAGATCCCCGAGGACGTGCAGTACTCGGATCTCGATCGCACGGTGCGCGCTCGCTTGCGCACCCTGAGCAAGGAGAACGCCGAGGGCGTCGGTCAGCACCTCGTCATGGCGGGTCGGCTGCTCGACTCCGATCCCGAGCTCTCGTACGAGCACGCCCAGGCCGCCGTGCGGCGCGCCGGTCGCGTCGACGTGGTCCGGGAAGCGGCGGGCCTCGCGGCCTACAAGACCGGTCGGTACGCCGAGGCGCTGCGTGAGCTGCGCACGGTCCGCCGGCTCAACGGCTCCTCCGAGCACCTGGCGATCATGGCCGACTGCGAGCGGGGCCTGGGCCGACCGGAGCGGGCGATCGCCCTGGCGGCGTCCGACGAGGCCGAGGGTCTCGAGCCCGGTGCCGCGATCGAGCTTGCCATCGTCGTCAGCGGCGCGCGGCTGGACCTCGGCGAGGCCGAGGCCGCGTACGCCGTCCTGTCCGAGAGTGCGATCACGAAGCTGGGTGGCGCGGCCGGGATCGTGGCGGTTCGCGTGGCGCAGGCACGTGCTGCGGCCCTCGAGGCGCTGGGTCGGCCCGACGACGCGGTGGCGTCGCTCGCCGGCTTCACGGCGGCCGAGCTCGCCGAGGCCGACGGGGATGACGAGGACGACGTCGTCGTCTTCGATCTCGACGAAGGCAGCGACGACGACGAGGACGACCAGGACGACGAGCCGGCCGTGGCCGGTTCGCCCGAGCCGGCGCCGACCGACACGTGATCGGCCTGCTCGGGTGCGACATCCCGTTGGCCCAGCGGTACGACCTGGCGCTCGTCGATCTTGACGGCGTCACCTACCGCGGCCACGACCCGATCGACGGTGCGGCCGACGGCCTCGCCGGCGCTCGGGCGCACGGGATGCGCCTGGTCTTCGTGACGAACAACGCCTCGCGCGAGCCGGAGTCCGTGGCGGCCCAGCTCAGCGGGCTCGGGATCCCGGCCGAGCCGGACGACATCATGTCGGCCGCGCAGGCGGCGGCCGGGGTCTTGGCGACCCGGCTGGCCCCTGGTGCGAAGGTGCTGGTCATCGGCGGAGCAGGGCTCGTCACCGCCGTGCAGGCGGCCGGCTTCGTCGTGGTGACCTCGGCCGACGACGGGCCCGTGGCCGTCGCCCAGGGGTTCGCCCCCGAGCTCGGTTGGACGCAGCTCGCCGAGGCGGCCTACGCGATCGAGCGTGGAGCGTGGCACGTGGCGAGCAACCTGGACCTCAGCCTGCCGACCGCGCGGGGCCTGGCCCCGGGCAACGGCTCGCTCGTGGCAGCGGTGCGTGCGGCGACCGGCGTCGTGCCGGACAGTGCGGGCAAGCCGGAGCCGACCATGTACCAGCTCGCGGTCTCGCGTGCCGGTGCCGAGCGGCCCCTGGTCGTCGGCGATCGGCTCGACACCGACCTCGCCGGGGCGCGCGCGGCGCACTACCCCGGGCTGCACGTCCTCACCGGCGTCAGCAGTGGACGGGACGCTGTGCTTGCGCACCCGCGCGAACGGCCGGACTACCTCGGTGCGGACCTCGCGAGCCTGCTCGTGCCGCATCCGGTGCCGGAGCGGTCCGCGGCCGGATGGTTCAGCACGCGCGGAGCGGCCGCGCGGGTCGTCGACGGACGGCTCGAGCTGCGCGGGGCCGACGACGTCGTCGATCGGCTCGACCTGCTGCGCTCGGCCTGTGCCGCGGCGTGGGCGGCGGTCGACGAGGGCCTCGCGGTCGCGAGCGACTCGATCCCCGAGTTCCCGGTGGACGAGGCCTGATCAGCGCACCGGCCCGGTAGCGTGGGCAGCTGCGAGCACCACCGATCCGCTTGTGGGGTTTGCCCACCGCGGATCACAGACGAGGAGCATGCGTGCACGAGTTGAGCGCCAACGGCGAGTCCACGGGGGATGCCGCGGTCGATGCGGCCCTGATCCCGCTGGGCTCGCTGGGCGACCAGCCGGTGCGGGAGCACGTCGCCGTGTTCGACGCCGTGCACACCGCGCTGCAAGCTCGCCTCGCGGACTCCGGGGAGTAGCGCGTGGGTGAGCGGGTTCGGCTGGACAGCGAGCTGGTCCGCCAGGGACTGGCACGCTCGCGCCGTCATGCCGCTGAGCTGATCGGCGCAGGGCGCGTCAGCATCGACGGCGCACCGACGGCCAAGAGCTCGACGGCGCTCGAACCCGGGCAGGTCCTCTCGATCGAGGAGCGCCCTGGGGACGGTCCCGAGTACGCGTCCCGGGCGGGCCACAAGCTGGCCGGCGCCCTCGACGCGCTCGGACCCCAGGGACCTGCGGTGCAGGGGCGGATCTGCCTCGACGCGGGCGCCTCGACCGGTGGCTTCACGGACGTGCTGCTGCGCCGCGGTGCCGCGCACGTCCTCGCGGTCGACGTCGGCCACGACCAGCTCGTGCCCGCGCTGCGCGCCGACCCTCGGGTCACGGTGCGCGAGGGCGTCAACGTCAGGCACCTGCAGGCGGGCGAGTTCGACCCCGCCCCAGAGCTCGTGGTCGGCGACCTGTCCTTCATCTCGCTCACGCTCGTGCTGCCGGCGCTGCTCGCGGTCGCCGCGCCGGGCGCAGACCTGTTTGTTCTGGTCAAGCCGCAGTTCGAGGTCGGTCGTGAGCTGCTCGGCACCGGTGGTGTCGTGCGTTCGGCCGGGCTGCGCGCCCAGGCGGTCCTCGCGGTCGCACGGTCGGCGGCGGGACTCGGCCTGACCACCCGCGCGGTGGTGGCCAGCGCGCTGCCGGGACCGAGCGGCAACGTCGAATACTTCGTCTGGCTGGTGGTGGACCCGGCGGCGACCGTCGCGGGGCTCGTACCGGGCCCGGCAGACGGCGATCTCATCGCCCTCGTCGACCGTGCGGTCGATGAGGGCCCCACCGGTGCGGGCACTGGCTGGACCAGCGGAGGCGACCAATGACCAGGCGAGCGCTCGTCGTCACCCATCGGAACCGGCTCGAGGCGGTGGCTGCCACGGGGGAGGCTGTTCGCGCGCTCGAGCGCGCCGGGTTCGAGGTCGTGGCGGACACGGACGACGTCGACCTGACCGGGGTCGAGATCGCCGTCGTCCTGGGCGGGGACGGGACGATCCTGCGAGCCGCGGAGGTCACCCGCGGGACCGACATCCCGTTGCTCGGGTTCAACCTCGGGCACGTCGGGTTCCTCGCCGAGAGCGAGCGTGAGGACATCACCGAGGCGGTCCGGCGACTGGCCCAACGGGACTACGAGGTCGAGGAGCGCGACACGCTCGACGTGACCGTCCTGGTGCCCGGTGCAGCGACGCCGCGGCGTGGGTGGGCCCTGAACGAGGCGACGGTGGAGAAGGCCGACCGTGCCCGGATGATCGAGGTCCTGATCGAGGTCGACGGGCGGCCGTTGTCCACCTTCGGGTGCGACGGCGTGGTGATGGCCACGGCCACCGGCTCGACCGCGCACGCGTTCTCGGCCGGCGGACCGGTGGTGTGGCCCGAGGTCGACGCCATGCTGCTCGTCCCGATCTCCGCGCATGCGCTGTTCGCGCGCCCGCTCGTCGTCGGCCCGGCGAGCGTGCTCGCGCTCGAGATCCTGCTGCGCTCGGGGTCGGTCGGGGTGCTCAGCTGTGACGGCCGACGGACCATGGAGCTGCCGGTCGGGTCGCGGGTCGAGGTCCGGCGCAGCGCCATCCCGGTCCGCCTGGCCCGGCTGAGCCGCGCGCCGTTCACCGACCGGCTGGTGAGCAAGTTCTCGCTCCCGGTCGAGGGCTGGCGGGGCGGCGGGCCTGGCTCGGGCCAGCCCGTCGAGTCGATGCAGGGGGACTGAGTCGTGTTCGAGGAGATCCGGATCGAGAACCTCGGGGTGATCTCGGGTGCGCGGGTCGTCTTCGGCCCCGGGCTCACGGTCCTCACCGGTGAGACCGGCGCCGGCAAGACGATGGTCCTCACCGGCCTCGACCTGCTGCTCGGCGGCAAGGCCGACGCCGGGGCGGTCCGCACCGGCCAGGACCGCGCGGTCGTGGAGGGCCGCATCACGGTGACCCCCGGGTCGGCGGTGCACTCGCGGGTCGAGGACGCCGGTGCCGAGCTGGACGACGACGGCTCGCTCGTCCTGCTGCGCACGGTCGCGGCCGAGGGGCGCTCGCGCGCGCACCTGGGCGGGCGCAGCGTGCCGCAGTCCGTGCTGGCCGAACTCGCCGACGATCTGGTCACCGTGCACGGGCAGGCCGACCAGGCCCGCCTGCGCTCCCCGGCCCGGCAGCGCGAGGCGCTCGACGCCTTCGCGGGTGCCGAGCACGAGGCGACGCTGGTGGCGTATCGCACCGACTGGGCCGAGCGGGCGCAGCTCGACGCCCAGATCGACGAGCTGTCCTCGCAGGGCCAGGACCGCGCGCGCGAGGCGGAGCTGCTGCGCCTCGGGCTCGCGGAGGTCGAGCGGGTCGCGCCGCAGCCGGGAGAGGACGTCGAGCTCGCGGCGGAGGCCGACCGGCTCGGGCACGCGGAGGACCTGCGCACCGCGGCCGCCGCAGCGCACGACACGCTCGCGGGCGAGCGCGACGGCGTGGACGACACCGCGGCCACCATCGGCGTCGACCGGGCGCGCCGGGCGCTCGAGCAGGTGGGCGACCACGACCCGCAGCTCGCCGGCCTGGCGACCCGCCTCGCGGACCTCGGCTACCTGCTCGCCGACATCGCCGTCGAGCTTTCCGGCTACCTCGAGGACCTCGACGCCGACCCGCGACGGCTCGAGGCCGTCCAGCAACGACGCGCCGAGCTCGGCCAGCTCACGCGCAGCTACGGCGAGGACGTCGACCGGGTCCTCGTCTGGGCCCAGACCGCCGGCCTCCGACTGCTCGCGCTCGACGGCGGCGGGGATGCGCTGGTCGCGCTCGTGAGCCGCCGCGCGGAGCTGGCCGAGCGGCTCGCCGAGCACGCCCGCGTGCTGACCGCCGGGCGGCGGCAGGCGGCGCAGACGCTCGCGGCGGCCGTCACGAGCGAGCTTGCCGGCCTCGCGATGGCCGGCGCCACGCTGCGCGTCGACGTCACCGACGCCGGTTCCGGACCGTGGGGGGACGACCTCGTCGAGATGCTCCTCGTGTCGCACGTCGGCGCGCCCGCCCGGCCGCTCGGCAAGGGTGCATCCGGCGGCGAGCTGTCCCGGGTGATGCTCGCGATCGAGGTCTCGCTCGCGACCTCGCCGCAGTCGGGCGCCCGCCGGCCACCCACGTTCGTCTTCGACGAGGTCGACGCCGGCGTCGGCGGCAAGGCCGCGATCGAGGTCGGGCGCCGGCTCGCGCTGCTCGCCCGCGGGTCCCAGGTGCTCGTGGTGACCCACCTCGCCCAGGTGGCCGCTTTTGCCGATACCCACCTCGTGGTGACGAAGTCGACATCGGCCGGCGTCGACACCGTCACGGACTCCGACGTTCGGCCCGTGACCGGCAAGGACCGGGTTCGCGAGCTGGCCCGGATGTTGTCCGGCCAGGACTCCGAAGCGGCCCGGACGCACGCCGCTGAGCTTCTCGACCTGTCCGACGTGGGACGATGACTCCCGATGAGACTTTCGCTGCGTAAACGCACTGCCCTGCCCGCGGAGCCCGGAACCGCAGGTCCCGTTCGTGTCGACCCCCGGACCAAGACGCTGACCAAGCGCCTGAAGCCGGGTGACATCGCGGTGATCGACCACCTCGACATCGACCGGGTCTCGGCCGAAGCCCTCGTGGCCTGCCGTCCGGCCGCGGTGCTCAACGCTGCCCGCTCGACGTCGGGCCGGTACCCGAACCTCGGCCCGGACATCCTGGTCGGCGCGGGGATCCCGCTGGTCGACGACCTCGGCCCCGACGTCATGGCGCTCACCGACGGACGCATGATCCGGGTGGTGGGCGGCGCGGTGCACTCGGGGAGGTGCTGATCGCCGAAGGCGTCGAGCAGACGCCGGAGACGATCGCGGTCAACCTCGAGGCGGCCCGCGAGGGGCTCTCCGAGCAGCTCGAGTCGTTCGCCGCGAACACGATGGACTACCTGCGCCGCGAGCGGGACCTCCTGCTCGACGGCATCGGCGTGCCCGAGATCGACACGGTGATCGACGGCCGGCACGTCCTGATCGTCGTGCGGGGCTACCACTACAAGGCCGACCTCGCCACGCTGCGGCCGTACATCGTCGAGTACCGACCTATCCTCATCGGCGTCGACGGGGGCGCGGACGCGATCCTCGACGCGGGGTGGACGCCGCAGCTCATCGTGGGCGACATGGACTCCGTGTCCGACAGGGCGCTCAAGTGCGGGGCCGAGGTCATCGTGCACGCCTACCGCGACGGCCGGGCACCCGGGCTCGAGCGCGTCGAGAACCTCGGGGTGAAGCACGTCGTCTTCCCGGCGACGGGCACCAGCGAGGACGTCGCGATGCTCCTCGCCGACGACAAGGGCGCCGAGCTCATCGTGGCCGTCGGCACGCACGCCACGCTCGTCGAGTTCCTCGACAAGGGCCGTTCCGGGATGGCTAGCACGTTCCTCACGCGGCTGCGCGTGGGCAGCAAGCTCGTCGACGCCAAGGGCGTCTCGTTGCTCTACCGCGCCCGGATCTCGAACGTCCAGCTCGGGCTGCTGGTGGTCGCGGGGCTCTTCGCCCTGGGCGTCGCGCTGGCCTCGACCGCGTCCGGCCAGACGCTGTTCGGCCTGTTCGGGGCGCGCTTCGACGACCTGTTCTCCTGGGTCGGTTCGCTGTTCGGCGGTGCCTGATGCGCACCGGTGACCGGACTGCCCGACCCACCTTCGACGGAAAGACCGCCCTGTGATCGACTTTCGGTACCACATCGTTTCCCTGATCTCCGTGTTCCTCGCGCTCGCAGTCGGCATCGCGCTGGGTGCCGGGCCGCTCAAGGAGACGATCGGCGACAGCCTGACGGGACAGGTCCAGCAGCTGCGCCAGGACCGGGACGCGCTGCGCACGGACCTCGATGCCGCCCAGCAGACGCAGGCCGACCAGCGGGCGTACCTCGAGGCCTCTGCCCCGCGGCTGCTCTCCGGCGCGCTGACGGACCGGCGCGTCGCCATCATCACGATCGGACCGGTCGACGGCGACGCTGCGAAGGCCGTCGCGACCCAGCTCGACGCGGCGGGCGCCACCGTCAGCGCGAACGTCGCCGTGGCGGAGGCCTGGACCGACCCGTCCCTGCGCAGCTTCCGCCAGGCCCTCGCTGGCAACATCGTCACCTACCTCAACCCGGCTCCGGCGCAGAGCGCGGGACCCGAGGTCGAGCTCGCCCAGGCGTTGGTCCAGGGCCTGACCGGCGCCGACCCGGCCGCGCCCAACGAGCTGTCCGAGTCCGCGAGCCTGATCCTCGAGTTGCTGTCCAACAACGAGAGCAAGCTCATCACGGTCGCCGATCCCGTCACCGCGCCGGCCGACGCCGTCGTCGTCCTGACGAGCTCTGACCTCAAGCAGACCGCCACGGCGCCGGCGTCCGAGGACGTCATCGCAGCGCAGGTCGCCATCTCGTCCGCAGCACAGGCGTCGTCCGAGGGGGCTGTGACCGCGACGGTGCTCTCGGCCGAGGGCGATCTCGTCTCGACGATCATGGCCGACGGCGATCTGGCGCAGAATCTCAGCACGGTCACCGGGGTCGACCAGGTGACGGGCCAGATCTCGATCCCGCTGGCCCTGAACGCCCGCATCGGCAAGGTCGTGGGCCACTACGGTTTCGGCGACGGGGAGACCGTCATCCCGGAGCGCGTGACGCTTCCGCCGGTCGACCGCACCCCGGTCACCGTCCTCGACCCGGCCTCGGGAGCGGGAGCGACAGGTTGAGCGTGGGCGGTGTGCGCTGCCTGGTCGCCGCTCTCGGCGCGACGGCGGCGACGTCGTGGGCGCGGTCCGCGGCCGGGACGGCGGCGGCCTCGGTCGGCGGATCGGCGCTCGACCCCCTGATCGGCGACCGGGCGCGCTGGAACCGGACCAACCACCGCGGTGAGCCGGTGAGCATGCTCGAGGGACCGGCGACCGTGGTCGGGCTCCTGGTCGGCGGCGTCCTGGGCGCACCGAGCGCACGCGCGGCGCTGGCCGCCACGGTGGCGACCGCGGGCGGCGGGTCCTTCGGGCTGGTCGACGACCTGACCGAGGACACCACGACCCGCACCAAGGGGCTGCGTGGGCACCTCGGTGCCCTCGCGCACGGAGAGCTCACGACCGGCGGGCTCAAGGTGCTCGGGATCGGCGCGAGCGCGCTCGTCGCGGCGGCCATCGCGACGCCGAGGTCCGCCTCGTCGGCCGGACCGCGCCGTGGCCTGGCCGGCTGGGCGTTCGACGTCGCGACCTCGGGCGCGCTGATCGCGGCCACGGCCAACCTCGTCAACCTGCTCGACCTGCGTCCCGGGCGTGCGCTCAAGGCATCGGCGCTGGTCGCCGCCCCGCTGGTGCTCGCCGCCGGGAACGGGGCAGGGCTCGCCGCCGCGGTCATCGGTGCGAGCGTGGGCGCGGCCCCCGGCGACCTGGCCGAGCGCGACATGCTCGGTGACAGCGGCGCCAACGCGCTCGGGGCCCTGGTGGGCACCGCGGTCGTGCTCGGGGCGCCGCGCGGGGTCCGGCTCGCGCTGCTCGCAGGAGCCGTCGGCCTGACGGTCGCGAGCGAGCGGGTCAGCTTCACGAAGGTCATCGCGGCCACGCCGGTGCTGCGTGAGCTCGACGCGTGGGGCCGTCGCCCGGCGGACGGGCCCGGCCCGGGCGCCGCGGCCACGGAGCCGGCAGCGGATCTGACCGAATGAGCCCGGGGCTTCGCCGCGCCCTGACCGGGATGGCCGGTGCCGCCGCGATGATCGCGGTGATCACGATCGTCACCCGGCTCGTCGGGTTCGGGCGGTGGTTCGCGCAGTCCTACGCCCTCGGCCAGACCGCGACCGGTACGGCCTACGCGAGCGCGAATCTGCTGCCCAACATCTTCTTCGAGGTGGTTGCCGGGGGCGCGCTCGCCGGTGCGGTCATCCCGCTGCTGGCGGGTCCGCTCGCACACCACCTGCGCGGCGACGTCGATCGGATCGCCTCGGCGTTGCTGACCTGGGCGCTGGCCGTGCTGCTGCCGACCTCGGTGCTCCTCGCGGTCTTCGCGGGCCCACTCGTCCGGCTTCTCGGCATCACGCCTGAGCTGGGTGACGCGCCGGCGGACACGCAGGCGACCATCGACCTCGCGACCCACCTGATCGTGATCTTTGCCCCGCAGGTCGTGCTCTACGGGATCGGGGTCGTGCTCACCGGCATCCTGCAGGCCCAGCGACGGTTCGTGTGGCCCGCGGCGGCGCCGCTTGCCTCGAGCCTCGTCGTGATCGCCAGCTACCTCATCTTCCGCTCGGTCGCGGGAGCTGACCGGACCGATCCCGCGGCGCTGACCGCCGAGGCCGTGGCCTGGCTCGGCTGGGGCACCACGCTCGGGGTGGCGGCGATGAGCCTGCCCCTCTTGATCCCCGTCGCCCGCTCTGGGGTCCGGCTGCGGCCGACCTTCCGGTTCCCGGTCGGGGTGGGGCTGCGCGCCCGGCACCTCGCCTTCGCGGGCATCGGCGCCCTGCTCGCCCAGCAGGCCGCCGCCCTCGTCACGCTCCGGCTCGCCAACACGTCCGGCGGGGTGGGGACCTTCAACATCTTCCAGTACTCGCAGGCGGTCTACTTCCTGCCGTACGCGGTGCTCGCCGTCCCGCTCGCGACGGCGGCGTTCCCGCGGCTCGCGCAGCACGCCGCGACCGGTGACCTGACCCGGTACGGGCAGCTGGTGGCCGTCAGCACGCGCGCGGTCCTGCTGGTCAGCGCGGCGGGTGCTGCAGCCCTGATCGCGGCCGCCCCAGCCGTGGCGCAGATGTTCGCGGCGATCGACGCGAGCAAGGCCCCAGCGGCCTTGGCGGCGATGTCCCCGACCCTGGCGGTGCTCGCGCCCGGCCTGCTCGGCTACGGCCTGATCTTCCAGCACTCGCGCGTGCTGTTTGCGCTCGAGCGAGGCCGCGCCGCGGTCACGGCCGTCGCGATCGGCTGGCTCGCCGTCATCGTCGCGTCGGTTCTCGCGGTCCGGGCTATCGCGCCGGACGGCGACGATCGGACCGGCACGTTGCTCGCCCTCGCGCTCGGCAACACGATCGGCATGACCGTCGCCGGGCTCGCCCTCGTGATCGCCGTCCGCCGCTGCGCCGGCGGGCGGGCGCTGGCCGGCATGACCCGCACGCTGGCTGTGGCCGTGGCCGGGGCGGCCGTCGGTGCCGTGGGTGGCCGCTGGGTCGTGGACGCGGTCCTCGGGCTCCTGCAGGACACCTGGGTCACAGCGCTGTTCGCCGGGCTCGGCGCGGCGGCACTGAGCGTGTTCGTCGTCCTGGGACCACGTGGTTCGCCGATCGATCGACCATCACCGGCGCGCTCACCGCCGACCGCACCGGGCCGGCAGCCGGCGTCGTTCTCCCCCCGAGCTGAGGATCACCGTGACTGACGCAGTGCCCGTAGACGCGCCCCTGCTCGAAGAGGCCGCCGCCCACCGGCTGCGCGTGCTGCAGGTGCTCGGGTCGAGCGCCGGAGGGGTCGCCCGGCACGTCGCCCAGGTCGCGGCGGCTCTCGGTGCACCGGCACCCGAGGGACTGGACGCGATCGTGCGCGTCGCAGGCCCGGCGGCGCTCGCCGACGACCTCGCGCCCGCGGGCGGTCCGGCGACGTTCCATGCCGTGCCGATCACGGACCGGCCCCGGCCGGGCGACGCCGCCGTCGTGGCGCGACTGCGCGCCCTGGCCGCCGGCGCCGACGTCGTCCATGCCCACGGCCTGCGCGCCGGCGCGCTCACGGTGCTGGCAACCCGGCTGCTGCCGCGGTCGGGCCGCCCCCGCGTCGTGGTCACGCTGCACAACCTGCCGGTCGGCGGGCGCGCCATCCGCGCCGTCTCGGCCGTGCTCGAGCGGGTGGTCGCACGGGGGAGCGACGTCGTGCTCGGCGTCTCGGGCGACCTGGTCGAACGCAGCCGCTCACTGGGCGCAGGGCAGACGGAGCGGGCGCTCGTGCCCGCGCCGGCCCGACCGCGGCCCACCGCCGATCGGTCGGCCGTGCGTCGCTCGCTCGGGCTGGCCGACGGCACCGCGCTCATCGTGACGGTCGGCCGCCTCGCACCGCAGAAGGGCCTCGACACCCTGCTCGACGCCGCTGTGGAGCTGGGCGGGGTCCACGGTGACCTCCTGTGGGTCGTGGCCGGCGACGGCCCGCTCCAGGACCGCCTGACCGAGCGCGCCGCCGAGCTGCGCGCACCGGTTCGACTGCTCGGGCGCCGGTCCGACGTCGCGGACCTGTACGCGGCGGCCGATGTCGTCGTCAGCACGGCCGTGTGGGAGGGCCAGCCGATCAGCATCCAGGAGGCGCTCCAGCTCGGCGCACCGGTGGTCGCCACGGACGCCGGCGGGACGCGCGAGGTGACCGGCGATCGGGGTGCTGTCCTGGTCCCCGTGGGTGACCCGGCGGCCATCGCGGCCGCGGTCGCCCGGCTGCTCGCCGACCCCGCCGAGCGGGCGGCGCTCGCCGCGGGCGCCCTGGCGCGGGCGGTCGAGCTGCCCGACCTGAGCGACGTCGTCGACCAGCTGCGGCGGCTGTACGCCCGCTGAGTTCTCGCGCCGGCTGCCGGTGATCCGCGATCCGGTGGCGCGGGTCACGGCGTGGTCGTGCCGAGCCGGGCCGGACGTCCGGTAAGATCAAAGCCCGTGGCAGACCGAGCAAAACGACTCCCCGGGCGAACGAACAACTTGACCCGGCACATCTTCGTCACCGGTGGCGTGGCCTCCTCCCTGGGTAAGGGACTGACGGCCTCGAGCCTCGGTCGCCTCCTGAGGGCGCGCGGCCTCCGAGTGACCATGCAGAAGTTGGATCCGTACCTCAACGTCGATCCGGGCACGATGAACCCGTTCCAGCACGGTGAGGTCTTCGTCACCGAAGACGGCGCCGAGACGGACCTGGACATCGGGCACTACGAGCGGTTCCTCGACGTGAACCTCACCCAGATGGCCAACGTGACGACCGGTCAGGTGTACTCGACCGTCATCGCCAAGGAGCGTCGCGGCGAGTTCCTGGGTGACACCGTCCAGGTCATCCCGCACATCACCGACGAGATCAAGTCCCGGATGCGGGCCCAGGCGGGCCCCGACGTGGACGTGATCATCACCGAGATCGGTGGCACAGTCGGCGACATCGAGTCCCTGCCGTTCGTCGAGGCGGCGCGCCAGGTGCGGCACGACCTCGGCCGCGACAACTGCTTCTTCCTGCACGTCTCGCTCGTGCCGTACATCGGACCGAGCGCCGAGCTCAAGACCAAGCCCACGCAGCACTCGGTGGCGATGCTCCGGTCGATCGGTATCCAGCCGGACGCGCTTGTGCTGCGCGCCGACCGGCCGCTGCCCGAGGCGATCAAGCGCAAGGTCTCGCTCATGTCCGACGTCGACATCGACGCGGTCATCGCCTGCGCCGACGCCGCGAGCATCTACGACATCCCGCGCGTGCTGCACTCCGAGGGGCTCGACGCCTACGTCGTGCGTCGCCTCGACCTGCCGTTCCGCGACGTGGACTGGGTGGCCTGGGAGAAGGTCACCGACCGCGTGCACAACCCGACGCACCACGTCGAGATCGCGCTGGTCGGCAAGTACATCGACCTGCCGGACGCCTACCTGTCCGTCACCGAGGCGATGCGCGCCGGTGGGTTCGCCCACGACGCCAAGGTCCACATCCGCTGGGTGGTCTCGGACGACTGCGACACCCCCGAGGGTGCGAGCCGCACGCTCAAGGGCGTCGACGCGATCCTCGTCCCCGGCGGCTTCGGCGTGCGGGGGATCGAGGGCAAGCTCGGCGCACTGCGCTGGGCCCGCGAGAACAAGGTGCCCGCGCTGGGCATCTGCCTCGGCCTGCAGACGATGGTCATCGAGTACGCGCGCACCGTGCTCGGGCTCGCTGACGCGTCGTCGTCCGAGTTCGACCCGGAGACCACCAACCCGGTCGTCGCGACGATGGCCGAGCAGCTCGCGATCGTGGACGGCGACGGCGACCTCGGCGGCACGATGCGCCTCGGTTCCTACGCCGCCGTGCTCACGCCTGGCTCCGTGGTCGCCAAGGCCTACGGGACCGAGCAGGTCACCGAGCGTCACCGCCACCGCTACGAGGTCAACAACGCCTACCGCGCCCAGCTCGAGGCGGCCGGCATGGTGTTCTCCGGCCTCTCGCCGGACTCGAAGCTCGTGGAGTTCATCGAGCTCCCGGCCGACGTGCACCCGTACTACGTGGCCACGCAGGCGCACCCGGAGTTCAAGTCCCGCCCGACGCGCGCGCACCCGCTGTTCGCCGGGCTCGTGAGCGCGGCGCTCGACTACCAGAAGGCCGGCAAGCCGGGCGGCAAGCCGAAGGCGACCAAGGTTGCCTGACATGACCCAGCTCGACGTGGTGGACGAGCTCGCGCCGCGCCCGATCACCGCCCGCGAGGTCCTGTACGAGGGCATGATCTGGGACTTCGTGGCCGAGGACGTCGACCTCGGCGGCGAGGACGGAGAGCCCCTCGTCGTCCGGCGGGAGTACCTGGAGCACCCGGGTGCTGTCGCGATGATCGTGCTCGACGACGACGACCGGGTGCTGCTGCAGCGGCAGTACCGGCACCCCGTGCGCCGGGAGCTGTGGGAGCCCCCGGCCGGCCTGCTCGACATCCGCGGCGAGAACGCGCTGGTGGCCGCCGCGCGGGAGCTCGCCGAGGAGGCCGATCTGATCGCCTCCCGGTGGGACGTGCTGGTCGACTTCTACACCAGTCCGGGGGGCAGCGACGAGGCCTTGCGGATCTACCTGGCGCGCGGCCTGACCGACGTCGCGCACGCTGACCTGTTCGTGCGCGAGCACGAGGAGCGAGACATGCCGTCCCGGTGGGTCCCGCTCACCGAGGCGGTCGAGCTCGTGCTCGGCGGTGCGATCCACAACCCGTCGGCCGCCGTCGGCATCCTCGCGGCTGCGGCCGCGCGGTCTACGGGCTGGGCGTCCCTGCGGCCGGCCGACGCCCCGTGGCCGGAGCGCCGACCGGCGAACGCCGGACGTCCGAGCGCCTGACCCGCCCGCGGTACCGCGGGTCGGCCCGCCTCAGCGGCTGGTCGACCTGCGGTACTGCGCGTTCGCCACCGGGATGAAGATGGCGAGGATCAGGACGGTCCAGATGAGGGTGTACGCCACGGGGTGGAGCAGCGACCAGGCGTCCGACGTCGTTGCGGGCACGCCTGGCGGGATGTTCCCGAACAGCTCGCGCGCCGCCTGGGTGACGGAGGACACGGGATTCCATTCCGCGAACGTGCGCAGCGGCTCGGGGAGCGTGTCGAGCGGCACGAAGGTGTTGGCCACGAACGTGATGGGGAAGATCACGATGAACGAGGCGTTGTTGACGACTTCCGGGCTCGGTACGAGCATCCCGACCCACGCGAACACCCACGAGATCGCGTAGGAGAACACGAGGAGCAGAGCGAACCCGAGGGTGGCGTCGAGGAACGAGCTGCGGATCCGCCACCCGACCAGGAGCCCGGTGAGCGACATCACGATCAGCACGATGACGTTGTTCACGACGTCGGACAGCGTCCGGCCCGTCAGGACGGCCGACGGGGCCATCGGCAGGGATCGGAAGCGGTCGATGATGCCCTTCTTCACGTCCTCCGCGAGGCCTGCCCCGGTGATCGTCGCGCCGAAGATCACGGTCTGCGCGAAGATCCCGGCGATCAGGAACTCGCGGTAGGCGCTGCCCCCACCTGCCTGGTCGATCGCGCCGCCGAAGACGAACGAGAACAGCAGCACGAACATGATCGGCGAGAGGGTGGTGAACACGAGCAGGTCGGGGACCCGCTTGATCTTGATGATGTTGCGCTTGGCGACGACGTGCGCGTCGGCGATCACGTGCGGGATGGTCAGGCTCATCGGGCTGCCTCTCTCTGCTTCGCGGTCCGCGTCGGGCGGCCGTCGTCCGGCTCCGTCTCCGCCGTGGCGTGGCCGGTCAGGGTGAGGAACACGTCATCGAGCGTGGGTCGGCGTAGGCCGACGTCGTCGAGTCGCAGGCCGACCGCATCGAGCCGCCGCAGGGCCTCGGTGAGGACCGAGGCGCCGCCGGTGACCGGGACGAGGAGCGTGCGGCGCTGGTCGTCGAGTGCGGCGCGCCCGATCCCGAGCGGCTCGAGGAGGTCCCGAGCTTCGCCGAGCCGGGCTGCGTCCGAGACGGTGATCTCGAGCCGCTCGCCACCGACCTGGCTCTTGAGGTCGTCGGACGTGCCCTGCGCGATGATCCGGCCGTGATCGATGACGACGATCTCGTCCGCGAGGAGGTCGGCCTCCTCGAGGTACTGGGTGGTGAGCAGCAGGGTCGTGCCGCCCGAGACGAGCGTCTGGATGACGTCCCACATCTCGGTGCGACCGCGAGGGTCGAGCCCGGTGGTGGGCTCGTCGAGGAACAGCACCGGCGGATCGGCCACGAGCGCCCCGGCGAGGTCGAGCCGTCGGCGCATGCCGCCCGAGTAGGTACGGGCGGGCCGGTCGCGGGCATCCTCGAGGCTGAAGCTCGCGAGCAGCTCGCGCGCGCGCTCCCGGCTCGCCTTCCGGCCGAGGTGGTACAGCCGGCCGATCATGTCGAGGTTCTCGTAGCCCGTCAGGTACTCGTCGACCGCGGCGTACTGACCCGACAGCCCGATCCGGCCGCGCACGCCCGCCGGGTCGTGCAGGACGTCGATGCCGGCGACCTCGGCCGAACCCTCGTCGGGGCGCAGCAGGGTCGACAGGATCCGCACGACTGTGGTCTTGCCGGCCCCGTTCGGCCCGAGGAGACCGAGCACCGTCCCGGTCGGCACCGAGATGTCCACGCCGTCGAGCGCAGTCACCTTGCCGTACCGCTTGACTAGCCCGTGGGCACTGATCGCATCGCTCATGCGCAAAACCCTAGGACGTAGGTCCCACAACACGCGAGGGTTATCCAGAAACTGGGCGGAACCCCACCTCGTCGAGGCGTCTGCCCAGCGTGATCCCGCCGCCGTCGGCCACCACCTCGACGAAGCCGAGCCGGCGGTAGAACGCGATCGCCCGGGTGTTCGTCGCCGAGGCGGTGAGGTGGACCCCGGGCGAGCCGGCCGCCGTGAGCTCCGCGATCAGGTGGTCGATCAGGCGGCGCCCCCAACCGGCCCCCTGCCACCGTGGGAGCAGGTCGATGTGCAGGTGCGACGGGTAGGAGTCGAGCACCTCGGGACCCGGCAGCGGGGGGTCGTGGACGATGGCGACCACCTCGGCGTCCGCGGTCCCGCTCGCGAACGCGTCCCGGGGGTACCGTGCCCGCAGTGCCGGCCACCACTGGCGTTCGCAGGCGCGCGCGAACTCGCGGGTGTCCAGCGCGCCGAGCACGTAACCGCCGGCCCGGCCGTCGTCGTCGAGCACGAACGCGAGGGCCGGCTCGAGCGCCAGGTACGGGCCCACGTAGACGGCTCCGAGCAGCCGCGGGTCGCTGAATTGTTCGCTCGCGTCGTCCCCGTCGGAGCCGGTGCGCAGGCAGATGTCATACAGGTCGTCGGTGTCGGCCGGCCGGGCGGGACGGATGGTCATGGTCGCGGACGCTAGCAGCGGATCGGGAGGGGGGTCGGTAGCCCTACCCTGGACAGATGGCATGGGGCAGACCCCGGTCTCATCTGAGGGTGGGTCGGGTCGACCAGGATCTGGGCTGGTGGCCGCTGGTGGGCGTGATGCTCGTCGGCGGTGCCGTCTGCATCGTTGCCGCCCTCTGGTCGCCCGCACCGCGGACGCCCCCCGTGCCGGCCCTGACGTGCGGGGTCGTGCTCGTCGGATTCGCCCTGGCCATGGCGGCGTTCCGCCACGTGTCCCCGATCAGGGATCTCGCGCTGTGGGCGTGGCTCGCGGCCTCGGCCATCATGCTCGGCCAGATGGCCACGCTAGCCGAGCAGGTCCTCGTGGCCAACGCGCTGGTGCTGGCGGCGCTGTACGCCGCGACCTGCGTGACGGGGTGGCGGCTCGCGGTGTACCTCGCCGCCGCCGTCACCGGTCTGACGGGTGCCATGGTGGCGTCGCCCGCGGGGTTCTGGCCGATCCCGTGGGCGGCCGTGGTCGCGACCGTCCTGCTGACCGGGACGGTGACCGCGCGGCACCTGCACACCCTGCGCCAGGTCGCCTCGACCGACCCGCTCACCGGGGCGCTCAACCGGGCCGCGCTGCGGACCGCCACCGAGGTGCTGCTGGCCGCGTCCCACCGGCGTGGGATGCCGCTGTCGCTCGCTCTCGTCGACCTCGACCGGTTCAAGGAGATCAACGACACGCGGGGCCATGCGGCGGGGGACCGGCTGCTGATCGACGTGGTCGCGAGCTGGCGGTCGCGGCTCCGCGAGCAGGATCTCGTCGCGCGGTTCGGGGGCGACGAGTTCGTGCTCATCCTGCCCGACACGACCGAGGCCGGCGCCGAGTCGGTCCTCGAGGAGCTGCGGGTGGGCTCGCCTGCCGACTGGACCGCGGGGATCGCCACCGCGCGCAGGTCGGACACGCTCGAGTCCCTGCTCGGCCGCGCCGATGCGGAGCTCTACCTGCACAAGCAGGGGCGGGACGGTCTGCCGGAGGCTGCGGTCAGCTAGCTCGACCAACCAGCTCGGCCAACCAGCTCGGCCAACCAGATCGGCGCGACTCCGTGCGAAGCGGCCCTGGGTCAGCGACGCCGCAGGGTCAGCAGGGTCCAGGTCGTGGCGGTGGTGAGCAGCGCCGCACCGAGCATGTGCAGCCCGACGAGCACCTCGGGCAGCCCGGTGAAGTACTGCACGTAGCCGATCAGGCCCTGGGAGAGCGCGACGACCAGCAGGACGACGGCCGCGCGTCGCGCCCGGTCCGGTGCCCCGCTGCGGACGAGCAGGACGATCAACGCGGTGAGCAGGCCGACGAAGATCCAGACCGCTGCAGCGTGCAGCCGCGCGATCATCACCGGGTCGACGGCGAACCGGAAGGCCACCTCGGTGTCCCCACCGTGCGGTCCGGACCCGGTCACCACGACGCCGATCGCGAGCACCGCCGCGGCGGCGACCGCCAGCGCCCGGGAGACCGCGGTGATGCGGCCGGAGACCAGGGCCTGCGCGGGGGCATCGGTCTCGTCATAGCGGTAGAGCAGCACGGTCGAGGCCGCGACGAGCGCCATCGACAGCAGCAGGTGGAGCCCGACGACCGCGGGGTTGAGCTGCAGGAGGACCGTGACGCCGCCGAGCAGCGCCTGGAGGAACACGCCGATCACGGGGGCCAGGCCGAGCACCCGGAACCCGGTCGACCGGCGCCGGTCGGTGAAGACCAGCAGGGCGACGGCGATCGCGATGACGACGAGCACCCCGGTCAGGGTCCGGTTGCCGAACTCGATGAGCGGGTGGATCGACGTCGCGTCGTGCAGCACCGGGGTGAAGGCGCCCGGCTCGCACTGGGGCCAGGTCGAGCACCCGAGGCCGGAGCCGGTCAGGCGCACGGCGCCGCCGGTCACGACGATGCCGATCTGGGCGACCAGGTTGGCGACCAGGACCGGCCTCGTGAAGCGGCCCAGCCGCGCGAACGGCCCTGCCGAGGCGGTGGCGCCGGTCGCGGCGTTCGGGACCGGGTCTGCCGCAGGACGGTTGGCTGGGTTTCTGGTGGCGGGGCTGCTGCTCACGGACCTACGGTAGCCGTCGCACAGCGCGGCCGGGGGTGCACCGCCGCCCGCGTGACGAGCATCTCAGCTCCAGCGGAACAGCTTGCCCGCGCCGAGCGCGAGCGCGATGGTCCAGGCGACCAGCACGAGCGCGGCGCCGAGCGGGAGCCCGGAGTCGAGCAGCGCGCCGCGCAGGGCGTCGCCGAGCGCGCCGGAGGGAAGCAGCGGCGCGACGGTCGCGAGCGCTCCGGGGAGCTGCGTCGCGGGCACGACCGCGCCGCCCGCGACGGTCAGCAGCACGAGCAGCAGGTTGGCGACGGCCAGCACGGCCTCCGACCGCAGGGTCCCCGCCAGGAGCAGCGCGAGCGACGTGAAGGCCGCGGTGCCGAGGACGATCGCGGCCAGTGCCGGGGCGAGGCCGGCCACCGGTGGCGCCCACCCGAGCAGGAGCGCGACCCCGCCGAGCACGACCACCTGGACGGCCTCGACCGCGAGCACGGCGCACACCTTGCCGGCCAGGAGCCCGCCCCGACCGAGCGGGGTCGTGGCGAGCAGCCGGAGCACGCCGTTGCGGCGATCGAAGCTGGTCGTGATCGCCTGCGACGTGAAGGCGGTGGACATCACGGCGAGGGCGAGGATGCCCGGGGTGATGAAGTTGATCCGGGTGGCCCCGGCGGTGTCGAGCTCGATCACCGAGACCTGGGCGAGGCCGATCAGGAGCAGCACCGGCAGGATCAGCGTGACGAGCAGCTGCTCGCCGTTGCGCAGGATCAGTCGGGTCTCGAACGAGGCCTGGGACAGCACGCGGCGCCAGGGGGGAGCCGCGCCGGTCAGCTCGCTCATCGCAGGTTCCGTCCGGTCAGGTCGAGGAAGACGTCCTCGAGCGTGCGCCGCCCGACCGAGATGCGGCTCGCGAGCACCTCGCGTGCCGCGCACCACGCGGTCAGCGCGGCGAGCACGTGGGGGTCGACGGCGCCGGTCACGAGGTACTCCCCAGGGGTGGTCTCATGCACCACCGCGGGGACGCCACCGGCCGGGCCGGCGGCGGTCAGCGCGCGCGCGAGGCCCACCGGGTCGAGGCCGACGTCGGCGCGGAACCGCAGCGTGTGGTCGTCGCCCGCGGCCACGAGATCGGCCACGGACCCCCGCGCGATCACGACGCCGTGGTCGACGATGACGACGTGGTCGGCCAGGTCCTCGGCCTCGTCCATGAGATGGGTGGTCAGCACGACCCCGACGCCCTCGGTCCGCAGCTCGCGGACGAGCTCCCAGACCGCGTTGCGCGACTGCGGGTCCATGCCGGCACTGGGCTCGTCGAGGAACACCACCTCGGGCCGTCCGACCAGAGCGGCCGCCAGCGCGAGCCGCTGTCGCTGGCCGCCGGACAGCCGGCGGACCGACGTCGTGGCGAACGAGTCGATGCCGAGGCGCTCGGACAGCTCGGCGATGCCGCGCGGGTGGGAGTACATCGAGGCGACGTGGCGGAGCATCTCGAGCGCCCGCACGCCGGTGGGCAGGCCGCCGTCCTGGAGCATCACCCCGACGCGAGGCCGCAGCGCGACGGCGTCGCGCGCCGGGTCACGGCCCAGCACCCGCACGAGGCCGTCGTCGGGGGTGCGCAGGCCCTCGCAGCACTCGATCGTCGTCGTCTTGCCGGCGCCGTTGGGGCCGAGGACCGCGGTGACGCGCCCGTGCGGGGCGACGAGGTCGAGGCCGTCGACGACGGCGCGACCGCCGTAGCGCTTGACCAGGCCGATGATCTCGACAGCGGGGGAGTTCGGCACGCAGGCGAGTCTAGGTCGGGGCGGACCGCCCCCCGGTCGCGACGGGGAGTTCGCGCCAGGGAGTAAGGGTAGCCTTGCTTGCGGGAATGGAATTCGGCAACAAGTATGTTGGCAATATCAACGGGCACGTCGGCAGGAGCGCCGTCTGCGGCCCGGAACCCTGAGCCCGACATTCGTGGAGGTGACCATGAGCACGATCGCGCGTCCTGCCGTGCAGCACCCCACGATCGGGCCCGACGGCGAGGCCGAGGCCACCACCCGGCAGCGCGTGCTGCAGCTCGTGGCCACTGCCGGTCCCGTCGCGACGGCGGACCTCGCCGCCGAGCTGCACCTCACGCCTGCGGGCATCCGGCGGCACCTGGCCGTCCTCGAGGCCGAAGGTCAGATCGCCGTGCACGACGGCGTCGGCCCGGGTCAGGTGCGCCGCGGCCGGCCCGCCCGGCACTACGTCGTGACGAACCACGGCCAGGCGGCGCTGTCCAACACGTACTCCGAGCTGGCCGCGCAGGCGCTGCGCTACCTCGCCGAGGTCGCCGGACCGAGCGCGGTCGAGGCGTTCGCCGCCGCCCGGGTCCGCGGGATCGAGGAGCGGTACCTCGCCTCGGTGGCCGACGTCGACCCCGACGTCGGCGTCGAGGTCCGGGTCGCGGCGCTCGCCCGCGTGCTCGAGACCGACGGCTTCGCGGCGAGCACGCGGTCCGTGCCGGGGATGCCGGCCGTGCAGCTGTGCCAGGGCCACTGCCCGGTGCAGCAGATCGCCGCCGAGTTCCCCCAGCTGTGCGAGGCCGAGACCCAGGCCTTCTCCCGCTTATTGGGCGTGCACGTCCAGCGGCTCGCGACCCTCGCGGGTGGCGGCCACGTGTGCACGACCAACATCCCCACCGCTGCGACGACCTCGGCCGGATCGATGTCCGGCACGAGACTGGAAGGAAGGACGACATGACCGCTCCCACCCAGAGCGCAGCGCAGGCTGCCCCGATGACGCAGGACGAGGCCATCGCCTCGATCGGTTCCTACACCTACGGGTGGCACGACTCCGACGAGGCCGGTCGCCTCGCTCGCCGCGGGGTCGACGAGGAGGTCGTGCGCAACATCTCGGCCCTGAAGAACGAGCCGGAGTGGATGCTCAAGCTGCGACTGAAGTCGCTGCGGCTGTTCGACAAGAAGCCCATGCCGACCTTCGGCTCGGACCTGTCGGGCATCGACTTCGACAACATCAAGTACTTCGTGCGCTCGACCGAGAAGCAGGCGACCACCTGGGACGACCTGCCCGACGACATCAAGTTGACGTACGACCGGCTCGGCATCCCCGAGGCCGAGAAGCAGCGGCTCGTCGGTGGCGTGGCCGCGCAGTACGAGTCCGAGGTGGTCTACCACCAGATCCGTGACGACCTGCAGGAGCAGGGCGTCATCTTCGTCGACACCGACACCGGGCTGCGCGAGTACCCCGAGATCTTCGAGCAGTACTTCGGCTCGATCATCCCGCCGGGCGACAACAAGTTCGCGGCGCTCAACAGCGCGGTGTGGTCGGGCGGCTCGTTCGTCTACGTCCCGCCGGGCGTGCACGTCGACATCCCGCTGCAGGCCTACTTCCGGATCAACACCGAGAACATGGGCCAGTTCGAGCGGACGCTGATCATCGCCGACGAGGGCTCGTACGTGCACTACGTCGAGGGCTGTACCGCGCCGGTGTACTCGAGCGACTCGCTGCACTCGGCCGTCGTCGAGATCATCGTCAAGAAGAACGCCCGGGTCCGGTACACGACCATCCAGAACTGGTCGAACAACGTCTACAACCTCGTGACCAAGCGAGCGACGGCGGCCGAGGGCGCCACCATGGAGTGGGTCGACGGCAACATCGGCTCGAAGGTCACCATGAAGTACCCGGCGATCTACCTCATGGGCGAGCACGCCCGCGGCGAGACGCTGTCGATCGCGTTCGCCGGCGAGGGCCAGCACCAGGACGCGGGCGCCAAGATGGTGCACGCAGCCCCGCACACGTCGTCGTCGATCGTGTCGAAGTCCGTGGCCCGTGGCGGTGGCCGCAGCTCGTACCGCGGCCTCGTGCAGATCCTCGAGGGTGCGCACGGGTCGGCGTCGAACGTGCTGTGCGACGCCCTGCTCGTCGACCAGATCTCGCGGTCGGACACGTACCCGTACGTCGACGTCCGCGAGGACGACGTGTCCATGGGGCACGAGGCCACGGTCTCGCGCGTCAGCGAGGACCAGCTGTTCTACCTCATGTCCCGAGGCATGAAGGAGACCGAGGCCATGGCGATGATCGTGCGCGGCTTCATCGAGCCGATCGCGCGTGAGCTGCCGATGGAGTACGCCCTCGAGCTGAACCGCCTTATCGAGCTGCAGATGGAAGGGTCCGTCGGTTGATGTCGAGCGCCACCAGTACTGATCACGAAGTGACCACCGATAGCGAGACTCACGAAGTGACCACCGATAGCGAGACTCACGCAGTGACCACCGATAGCGAGACTCACGCAGTGACCGACCGCGCCACGCCGGACGGCCTGTCGACCGACCACACGCGCGCCGTCGCCGACGGCACGCACTCGCACGGGAGCGGCGGGACGCCGCAGGGCTCCCGCGCGGAGCGCAAGACGTCGTTCGACGTCGCGGACTTCCCGCTGCCCCACGGTCGCGAGGAGGAGTGGCGGTTCGCCCCCGTCGACCGGATCGCCCCGCTGTTCGCCGCGGAGCTGCCCGGTCACGGCATCCTCACCACCGTCATCGAGGCGCCCGAGGTCGTCGTCGAGATCGTCGACCGCGACGATCCCCGGCTCGGCCGGGCGGGCAAGCCCGGTGACCGCACCGCGGCCGCCGCGTGGTCCTCGTTCCACCGCGCCACGGTCGTCACCGTGCCGGCCCAGGTCGTCGCCTCGACCGTCACCTCGATCCGGGTCGAGGGCGTCGACGGTGCCGCGCGGGACGCCACGGCGTCGCACGTGCTCGTGCACGCCAAGGAGCTCTCCGAGTCCGTGATCGTCCTGGACCACCAGGGTGACGCCACGTTGTCCGAGACGGTCGAGATCGTCGTCGAGGACGGCGCGAAGCTGACCCTCGTGTCCGTGCAGGACTGGGCCCCCGGCGCCGTGCACATGGCCTCGCACCGCATCACGATGGGCCGCGACGCCCGCGTCAAGCACGTCGTGGTCACGCTCGGCGGCGACGTCGTCCGCGTGACGCCTGACGCCGAGTTCACCGGCGAGGGTGGCGAGCTCGAGATGCTCGGGCTGTACTTCGCCGACGCGGGCCAGCACCAGGAGCACCGCCTGTTCGTCGACCACGGCGTGCCGAAGTGCCGGTCGCGGGTCACGTACAAGGGCGCGCTGCAGGGTGCCGGCGCGCACACGGTGTGGGTCGGTGACGTGCTGATCCAGGCGGCCGCCGAGGGCACCGACACGTACGAGCTCAACCGGAACCTCATCCTGTCGGATGGTGCCCGGGCCGACTCCATCCCGAACCTCGAGATAGAGACCGGGCTCATCGAGGGTGCGGGCCACGCGTCCGCGACCGGGCGGTTCGACGACGAGCAGCTGTTCTACCTCGAGTCGCGCGGGATCCCCGAGGACGACGCCCGTCGGCTGGTGGTACGCGGCTTCTTCGCCGATGTGGTCCATCAGATCGGCGTCCCCGAGATCGAGGACCGCCTCCTGCGGTCGATCGAGCTCGAGCTCGAGCGCAGCATGACCGTGATTGACACCGAGCTGGCGGAGGCATGAGCGCACAGCTCGCCTGCCTGACGGCCGACGTCGGCGTCTGCGGCACCTTCCGCGTCGAGCTGGAAGCCGCGACCGGGACGGTCGAGGTCGCCGTCGTCCGCGGCGAGGACGGCGAGCTGCACGCCATCTCGGACATCTGCTCGCACGGGGCAGTGTCGTTGGCGGAGGGCGAGGTGGAGGGCAGCACGATCGAGTGCTGGCTGCACGGCTCGCGGTTCGACCTGCGCACCGGCGTCCCGACCGGCCTCCCGGCCGTCCGCCCCGTCCCCGTGTACCCCCTGACCGTCGACGGCGAGCGAGTGCTCGTCGACGTCGACGCCCCCCTCACTGCCGGCAAGGAGAACTAGATGTCCACGCTCGAGATCCGCGACCTGCACGTCAGCGTCGAGACGAAGGAGGGCCCCAAGCAGATCCTGCGCGGGGTCGACCTGACCGTCGCCAGCGGCGAGACGCACGCCATCATGGGCCCGAACGGGTCGGGCAAGTCGACCCTGGCGTACTCGCTCGCCGGCCACCCGAAGTACCAGGTCACGTCCGGCACCGTGCTGCTCGACGGCCAGGACGTGCTCGCCATGAAGGTGGACGAGCGGGCCCGCGCGGGCATGTTCCTCGCGATGCAGTACCCGGTCGAGGTCCCCGGCGTCAGCGTGTCGAACTTCCTGCGCACCGCCAAGACCGCGATCGACGGCGAGGCGCCGAAGCTGCGCACCTGGGTCAAGCAGATGTCGACCGCGATGGACGCCCTGCGCATGGATCCCGAGTTCGCCCAGCGCTCGGTCAACGAGGGGT
Organism: Pengzhenrongella phosphoraccumulans; assembly: GCF_045689905.1. Lineage (NCBI taxonomy): Bacteria > Bacillati > Actinomycetota > Actinomycetes > Micrococcales > Pengzhenrongella > Pengzhenrongella phosphoraccumulans. Next base: position 3,964,530 of record NZ_CP144210.1, read on the forward strand.
TCTCGGGCGGCGAGAAGAAGCGGCACGAGATCCTCCAGATGGAGCTGCTCAACCCGAAGTTCGCGATCCTTGACGAGACCGACTCGGGCCTCGACGTCGACGCGCTGCGCGTGGTCTCCGAGGGCGTCAACCGGGTTCGCGCGGGCGGTGAGGTCGGCGTCCTGCTGATCACCCACTACACGCGCATCCTGCGGTACATCACGCCGGACTTCGTGCACGTCTTCGTCGACGGCCGGATCGCCGAGCAGGGTGGACCCGAGCTGGCCGACCGGCTCGAGGCCGAGGGCTACGACCGGTTCCTGCCCACCGGTGCGTCCGCCTCGGCCTGACGAAGGCTCCAGCCCGCTTAGCCCGAAAGGCACATCTCATGACCGCCCATCTCGACCTCCCCGCCCTGAGCGGGGCTGAGCTCGCGGCGGTACGCGCGGACTTCCCGCTCCTCGCGCGCACCTTGCGCGACGGGCGACCGCTCGTCTACCTCGACTCGGGAGCGACGTCGCAGAAGCCCGACGTCGTGCTCGACGCCGAGCAGGACTTCTACCGCCAGCGCAACGCGGCGGTGCACCGCGGCGCGCACCAGCTGGCCGAAGAGGCGACCGAGGCGTTCGAGCTGGCGCGCGCCGAGGTGGCGTCGTTCGTCGGCGTCGACCCCGGCGAGCTCGTGTGGACCTCGAACGCGACGGCGGGGCTCAACCTCGTCGCGTACGCGATCGGCAACGCCACCGCGGGCCGTGGGGGCATGGCGGCGCGCCGGTTCGCGCTCGCACCTGGTGATCAGATCGTGGTCACCGAGTCCGAGCACCACGCCAACCTCGTGCCCTGGCAGGAGCTCGCGGCCCGCACCGGCGCGACCCTGCGCTGGATCGGGGTGGACGACTCCGGTCGGCTGCGTACCGACCAGCTGGGCTCGGTCGTCACCGACCGCACCCGCGTGCTGGCGTTCACGCACGCCTCGAACGTCACCGGAGCGGTGACCGACGTGGCGAAGTTCGTCGCGCGGGCCCGTGAGGTCGGTGCGCTCACCGTGCTCGACGCCTGCCAGAGCGTGCCGAACCTGCCCGTCGACCTGGCCGCCCTCGGCGTCGACTTCGCCGCGTTCTCCGGCCACAAGATGCTCGGTCCGACCGGGGTCGGCGCGCTCTACGGGCGTCGTGAGCTGCTCGAGGCCCTTCCGCCGGTCACCACCGGGGGCTCGATGGTCGAGGTCGTCACGATGGAGGCCGCGACGTACGCGCCGCCGCCGCAGCGGTTCGAGGCCGGCACGCAGATGATCGCGCAGGCGATCGGGATGGGCGCCGCGGCGCGGTACCTCGGCGAGCTCGGCATGGAGGGCGTCGCGGCCCACGAGGCCGTCCTCACCCGGGCGATGCTCGAGGCCGTCGCGTCGGTGCCCCACGTGCGGGTCCTCGGCCCGCTCGACCCCGCCGACCGCCTCGCGACGGTCTCGTTCGTCGTCGATGGCGTGCACGCGCACGACGTCGGCCAGGTGCTCGACGACGCCGGCATCGCCGTGAGGGTCGGCCACCACTGCGCGCAGCCGCTGCACCGCCGGTTCGGCGTCGCCGCTTCGGCGCGCGCCTCGGCGTCGGTCTACACGACCGTCGAGGAGATCGACGCGTTCCGGGAAGCACTTGCGGGTGTCCGGGCGTTCTTCGGACTGAACGAGCCCGTCGGTGTGAAGCAGGGAGGTCCGACCGCATGACCAGTGCGATGGAACAGCTGTACCAGCAGGTCATCCTGGACCACGCGAAGTACCCGCACGGGCGCGGCCTGGGCGCCGAGGTCGGAGCCACCCCGGGCCACGCCGTCGGCCAGTCCCACCAGGTCAACCCGACCTGCGGTGACGAGGTCACCCTGCGGGTCGAGATCGACACCCGGCCCGGTGACGACGTCGGGGTGGTGCGCACCGTGACCTGGGACGGTCAGGGCTGCAGCATCTCGCAGGCGTCGATCTCCGTGCTGACCGATCTGGTCACCGGGGTCGGGCTGGCCGAGGTCGACCGCATCTCCGAGTCGTTCCGCGCTCTCATGCACGCCCGGGGTGCCGGGCTGGACGACGAGCAGGAAGAGGCTCTCGGGGACGCCACGGCGTTCACCGGTGTCGCGAAGTATCCGGCCCGGATCAAGTGCGCGCTGCTCGGCTGGGCCGCGCTGCGGGATGCCATCGCCCGATCCGGCGCGGGAGTGCCGGTCACGAGTTTCGAGGAGCAGCCATGACCACCACGACGCCCCCCAGCCCGAGCCCGTCGATGCCGCCGTCGGTCGCCGACATCGAGGAGGCTCTGCGCGACGTCATCGATCCTGAGCTCGGGATCAACATCGTCGACCTCGGCCTGGTCTACGGGCTGACCGTCGATCAGAGCAACAACGTGGTCATCGACATGACCCTGACCTCGGCCGCCTGCCCGCTCACCGACGTGATCGAGGACCAGACCGCGACGAGCCTGGAGGGCATGGTCTCGACCTTCCGGATCAACTGGGTCTGGATGCCGCCGTGGGGCCCGGAGAAGATCACGCCTGACGGTCGCGAGCAGATGCGTGCGCTCGGCTTCAACATGTGACCTTCGCGGTTCGACGGGTCGACAGGTCTGGTCGACAGGTCTACAGGTCGACGACGCGGCCGGCGCCGGCGGCGAGGGCCGCGAGGTAGACCCGGTGCGCGGTCACGACGTCGAGCGCGGCGAAGCCGACGGACTCGAACACCGTGAGCTGGTCCGCGCGCTGGCGACCCGGGGCGGTACCGGTCAGCACCGCCCCGAGGGTGACCACGCTCGGGGCCGCGAGCCGACCCGTGGCGAGCGGCACCGTGAGGTCGCCGGCCTCCACGAGGGCGGCGGCGGTGTCTATCACGACGCGGTCGGCGCGCGTCATCAGCTCGCCGTCGAGCTCCTGCATGTCCGGCGTGTACGCCCCCATGCCGTTGACGTGGGTGCCCGCGACAGCGAGCCGACCGTCGAACACCGGTCGGCGCGAGGTCGTCACGGCCGTGATGAGGTCCGCGCCGTCGACGGCGTGCGCGGGCGATGCCACCGCGAGGACCCGCGCGCCGTACCGGTCGGCGAGCGTCGACCGCATGCGGGCCACGAAGGCCGCGGTCCGCTCCGGGTCGCGGCCCGCGACGCGCACCTCCTCGAGCTCGCGGACGCAGAGCATCGCCTCGAGCTGATCGGCCGCCTGACCGCCGGTGCCGATCAGGGCGCCCACCCGGGCGTCCGTCCGGGCGAGGGCGTCCGTGGCGGCGCCCTGCAGTGCGCCGGTGCGCAGCTGCGTGAGGGCGGTGCCGTCCAGGAGCGCGCGCACTGCCCCGGTCGCGCCGTCAAGCAGGAGGACGGTCGCGGTGACCCCACGTGGGAACACCGCGGCGACCTTGAGCCCCACCGTGGCGAGGTCCGGCACCGCGGCCGGCATCACGAGCACGTGGCCGTCGTGCTCGGGCGCGGCGAGGTTGGTGCGCAACGGGACGTCGCACCGGCCGTTCGCGTCGAGCCGGAGGGCCTCCCGCGACGCCTCGATGGCCTGCGACATGGTCAGCAGCGCGCGGACGTCCGTGGCGGTGAGCACGAGCATGCGGTTGGTTCCTTCGACGAGGAGGGCAAGAGCGGGGATGAACGACAGCGGGAGCGGGCGCCGGCGGGGCCGGGCGGCTCAGTCGCCGAGACCTCGCGCGGCCAGCGCCTCGCCGGTGGCTCGGGCGCGGGCCACCGTCCGCACAGCCGCGGGCACCAGCAGGGCACGCAGGTCGCGCTCGAGGCCACGGGCGCGGGCGGCGTCGCGCACCTCGCCCATGGTCGCCAGGAGCGCGGGCACGGTGCGCAGCATGAGGGCCACCGACAGCGCGAGGATCTCGGGGCGCAGGCCGACGTGCCGCAGCGGGCGTGCGGCCCGCTCGAGGGCATCGAGCATCCGGTCGGCGGGGGTCGTGGCGGTGACGACCCCCGCGGCAACCACGAGCGTGAGCAGGTCGGCCGACACCTCGATCGCGACGGCTGCGCCCTGCTGCCACCACTGGAACGCTGCCAGGCCCGCGACTCCCGCGAGCACCGGAGCAAGGCCGACGAGGGTCGCGCGGACGGGCACGCGCGCGACGGCGGTCGCAGCGAGGGCGAGGGCCAGCAGCGCGAGCGCACCGATCGGGCCACGCAGCACCATGACGGCGACCCCGAGCAGGGTCAGGGCCGCGAGCTTGGCGCTGACCGGGGCCCGGTGCAGCGCCGTCGTGCCCGGGTAGTAGAGGCCGAGCGAGCCGCCCGTCACCGGACCGCCATCCGGTCGCGGTAGGCCCCCACCGCGACCTCGCCGGGGCCGTCCGCCACGACCCGGCCGTCGTCGACGACGAGAACGCGATCGGAGCGCGTCGCCGCGTCGAGGTCGTGGGTGACCATCAGCACCTGCTGGTCGAGCGAGGCGAGCAGCTCGTCGACGACCCGCCGCCAGCGCAGGTCGAGTAGCGTCGTCGGCTCGTCGCACACCAGGATCGCGGGTTCGGTGGCCAGCACCCCGGCGAGCGCGAGCAGCTGCTTCTGCCCGCCGGACAGCGCGTGCACGCTGACCTCGGCCAGCCCGGCGAGCCCGAACCGGTCCAGGACGGCGCGCACGCGCTCGTCGCGCTCCGCCGCATCGATCCGCAGCCGTCGCAGCGACAGGGCGACGTCCTCCCGTGGTGTGGGCATGACGAGCTGGGCGTCCGGGTCGGTGAAGACGAAGCCGACGCGGCGGCGGATCGCGGCGCCGTCGCGCGCGGTGTCGAGCCCGTCGACGAGCACCCGTCCCGCCGTGGGGAGCACGAGGCCGTTGACCAGTCGGGCGAGGGTCGACTTGCCCGAGCCGTTCGCCCCGACGACGGCGACCCGGCGTTCCGTGATCGTGAGATCGACCGCGTCGAGGATCCGCACGTCGGGTGCGCCGGGACTGCCCTCGACGAGGACGGCGACGTCGTCGAACCGGATCACGGGCGCGGCTCTCAGCGGCGCTGGCGGAGCATGTCCGGGAAGGCCCGGAAGATGGCGGCGGCGACGGCGGCGACGGCGAGGTTCTTGAGCAGGTCCCCGGGGGCGAAGACCAGGCCGAACTGGATCGCCGCCAGCGGCTCGAGGTTCGCGCGCCAGGCCAGGACGGCGAAGCCGATCGGGTAGATGACGACGAGGGTGGCGACGGTCGCCGCGCCGAACAGCACGAGCGGGCGCAACGCCGGGCGGACGCGGCGGGCGAACGAGGCGAGGTACCCGGCGAGCGCGGCGGCGAGCGGGAAGGCGATCAGGTAGCCGAACGAGGGCTTGGCCACGACCGCGAGACCGCCCGTGCCCTGGGCGAAGACCGGCATCCCGGCCAGCCCGACGGCGAGGTAGAGCCCGACGGCGAGGGCGCCCCGGCGAGGTCCGAGCACCACACCCGCGAGCATGACGCCGAACGTCTGCAGGGTGATGGGGACGGTCAGACCGGCGACCGGGATCGAGGGGACCAGGGCGCAGACGGCGATGAAAGCCGCGAACGTCGCCACGAGGGCGACATCCGTCGCGGTGCCGGATCGGGCGCCGGAACGGGCCGCGGACCGGGCTCCGGCGGTGGGCGGCGCACCGGCCCCGGGCAGGGCCACAGCGGCGGTCGGGTCGTTGCGGGGCGCGGTCGACATGGGTCTCCTTGGCGGTCGGGGGCGGCTTCCCACGCTAGCCGGTCGTAGACTCGTGTGCGTTTGTGCCCGCATCCAACGCTCGCGGGCCGCGTTCGAAGGAATCCTCATTGATCACTGCCCATGCCGTCGAGCTGCGCTTCGGCGCACGTGTCCTGCTCGAGGCGGCGAGCTTCCGGATCGCCGCGGGGGACCGGATCGGTCTCGTCGGCCGCAACGGCGCCGGCAAGACCACCCTCACCAAGACCCTCGCAGGCGAGAGCCTGCCGTCCGCAGGTCAGATCACCCGTACCGGCGAGGTCGGCTACCTGCCGCAGGACTCGCGCACCGGCGACCACACCATGCTCGCGATGGATCGCGTGCTGTCCGCGCGCGGCCTGGACGAGATCGTGCGCGGCCTGCGCGAGACCGAGGTCGCGATGGCCAGCGTGGTCGACGAGACCCGCGACGCCGCGATGGAGCGCTACACGCGCCTCGAGGCGCGGTTCACGGCGGCCGGTGGCTACGCCGCCGAGAGCGAGGCGGAGCGGATCGCGTCCAACCTCGGTCTCGACGACCGCGTGCTCGAGCAGGAGTGCGGCACGCTCTCCGGTGGCCAGCGCCGCCGGGTCGAGCTCGCGCGGATCCTGTTCTCGGGCGTGGACACCTTGCTGCTCGACGAGCCCACGAACCACCTTGACGCCGACTCGATCGTCTGGCTGCGCGACTACCTCAAGGCGTACCCCGGCGGCCTGATCGTCATCAGCCACGACAACGACCTGCTGCGCGCGGTGGCGAACAAGGTGTTCCACCTCGACGCCAACCGTGGCGAGCTCGACCAGTACAACCTCAAGTGGGACGCGTACCTGCACCAGCGCGAGACCGACGAGAAGCGGCGCAAGCGCGAGCGGGCGAACACCGAGAAGAAGGCGTCCGTGCTGCTGCTGCAGGCGGACAAGATGCGCGCCAAGGCCACCAAGGCCGTCGCCGCGCAGAACATGGCCCGACGCGCCGAGCGCATGCTGGCCGGCCTCGAGGCCGTGCGTGCGAACGACAAGATCGCGCACATCCGGTTCCCCACCCCGGCGCCCTGCGGCAAGACGCCGCTCACGGCCGAGGGCCTGAGCAAGACGTACGGCTCGCTCGAGGTCTTCACCGACGTCAGCCTGGCGATCGACCGGGGCAGCCGGGTCGTCATCGTCGGGCTCAACGGTGCCGGCAAGACGACGCTGCTGCGCATGCTCGCGGGCGTCGACGAGCCCGACACCGGCCAGGTGAAGGCCGGGCACGGGCTCAAGCTCGGCTACTACGCGCAGGAGCACGAGACGCTCGACGACACCCGCTCGGTCGTGGAGAACATGCGGTCGGCTGCGCCGGACCTCACCGACACCCAGGTGCGCAACGTGCTCGGCTCGTTCCTGTTCTCCGGGGACGACGCCGACAAGCCGGTCAAGGTGCTCTCCGGTGGCGAGAAGACCCGGCTCGCGCTCGCGGCCCTGGTCGTGTCGTCGGCCAACGTGCTGCTCCTGGACGAACCGACGAACAACCTCGACCCGGCGAGCCGTGGGGAGATCCTGCGCGCCCTGCACAACTACGAGGGTGCCGTCGTGCTCGTCTCGCACGACGAGGGCGCCGTCGAGGCGCTCAACCCCGAGCGCGTCGTCCTGCTGCCCGACGGCGTCGAGGACCTCTGGGGCCCGGACTACGCCGACCTGATCTCGCTGGCCTAGGCCGGCCCGGAGTCTCTGGTCGGCTGAGCTCTCAGCCCAGCTGGGAGTCGATCAGCGCGTCCTCGATCTCCTCGGCGGTCGGGCCTTTGCGGCGGCCGGGTCGACCCGAGGGATCGGGCGGCTCGGCCCCGGGGTCGGATTCGTGCAGCTCGCGCCGCGCGAGGATCGAGAACCCGATCAGCGAGCCGAGCGCGAACGTCCACCACTGGAACGCGTAGGACAGGTGCGAGCCGGGGTCGATGCTCGGCTTGGGCAGGACCCCGACGTCGTCGGGCACCCGGGACTGCTCGGTGGACAGGGCCCCGTACGCCGCGTAGGCGTCGACCGTGCCCGGGGCGATCCCGCCGGCGGTCAGGACCTGGTCGACCGAGATGGCCTGCACCTCGCCGCGCGGGGCGTCGCGCACCGAGACGGGCTCGTCGGCCCGCAGCCGGACGACGATCTCGACCGTGCCGTCGGGCGGTGCGGGCAGGGCGTCGGGCCGGTCGGAGCTCTGGCCGGTCGGCACCCAGCCGCGATCGACCACCAGCACCGCACGACGCGTCCCCTCGCTCTGACTGGAGGTCGGGTCCGCGGTCGGGTCGGCGGTCGGTCCCGTGACGATGAACGGCACCAGGACGTGGAACCCGGCCTGCCCGTTGATCGGGCGGTTGCGCAGCAGCGCGGTGGCGTCCGCGGCATAGTGCCCGACGACGCTCACCGGTCGCCACACGTCGTCGGCGGGCAGGGCCGCGGTCGGGTCGGCGAGCAGCTCGGAGAGTGGGACGGGGTCAGCGCCGTAGCTGCTCTCGATCTGGGCGATGACGGCGTCCCGGGCGGTGTGCCGGTTCCACTGCCAGCGGCCGAGCAGGCTGCAGACCACTGCGAGCACGACGGCGAGCACGACGAGCCCCGTGGCGCGTCGGGCGGCGGGGCTCACGGCAGGTCTCGCGACGCTCCGGAGGTGCCACCGGCGACCGTCGCGAGCTCGGACACGGGCACGGTGCCGCGCAGGAAGTCGCGCGCGCCGAGGAACTGCTCGAGGTGCTCGCGGTGGTCCGAGCACGCGAGCCAGACCTTGCGCCGGTTCGCGGTGTGCAGCTTCGGGTTGTTCCAGAGCAGGCCCCAGGCGGCCTCGGCCCCGCAGCCGCGGGCGCTGCACACGAGCTCGTCGACGGGGTCCGGGGTGGGTCGCAGGAGGTCAGTCACGCGGACCATCCTGCCCGCTGCCCAGCGCGCGCGGGTCCATCAGCGGGGGGTCGACCTCGCGCCGCTCGCGGCCCGCGTTCGCCAGGATCACCGCGAAGTAGGGGAGCACGACGGCGCCGAGCAGCAGGAGGGCGGAGATCCACACCGGGATGCGGCCCCAGGTCGCCACGGCGCCGAGGAAGCACGCGACGCGGATGCCCATCTGGACGAGGTAGCGGCGCGTACGCCGCGCGACCTCGTCGGCCAGCGGTTCAGGGACGGAGGTGATCCGGGGAACCTCGGGGGTGCCGGAGCGGGGCTTGCTCACCGGGTGAGTTTACGTGGTCGGGTCCGGCGCGGCCCAGCGGAACTGGGACCATCTTGCGAGGTTCTTGTGGGAGTCGGACAACGAGCGGGCCGGATCGTGTCCGGCGTCGCGCTCACCGCCGCGGCGGCGGGTCAGATAACCTCAGTCCCCGTAACCGCAGGGCGAGTGCCCGAATCGTCGAGATGCAGCACTGGAAGAGAGTTGACGCGTGAGCGACAGCAGCAGTGAGCCCCGTAGCAGCCAGCCTCGCAGCGTGCTGGTGACCGGAGCGAACCGCGGGATCGGTCGCGCCATCGCCCAGCGGTTCGTCGCCGCCGGCGACAAGGTCGCCACGATCTACCGCACCGGCGAGCTGCCCGACGGCGTCCTCGGGGTCGTCGGCGACGTCCGCGACACGGCGTCGGTCGACGCCGCGTTCACCGCGATCGAGGCGGCGCACGGTCCGGTCGAGGTCCTCGTGGCCAACGCCGGCGTGACGCGTGACCAGCTGCTCATGCGGATGACCGACGACGACTTCGAGCAGGTGCTGGACGTCAACGTCACCGGCTCGTTCCGGTGCGTGCGCCGGGCCTCGAAGGGCATGATCCGGCTACGCCGCGGGCGCATCATCTTCATCTCCTCGGTGGTCGGCCTGTACGGCTCGCCCGGTCAGGTGAACTACGCCGCCTCGAAGTCCGCCCTCGTGGGCATGGCCCGGTCGATCACCCGCGAGCTCGGCGGGCGCGGGATCACGGCGAACCTCGTCGCCCCCGGCTTCGTCGACACCGCGATGACGGCCGAGCTGCCGCCCGAGCGACAGGCCGCCTACCGGGCGGCGATCCCCGCCGGGCGGTTCGCCCAGGCCGACGAGGTGGCCGGCGTCGTGCTCTTCCTCGCGTCGAACGACGCGGCCTACATCAACGGCGCCGTCATCCCGGTCGACGGCGGTCTCGGCATGGGGCACTAGCGCCCACGTCCGGCTCCACGCTTTGTCCTGACAAGCACTCCTTGCTCCACCCGAACCGAACGGAAGTCAGCTCATGGGTCTGCTTGACGGCAAGAAGCTCCTGATCACCGGTGTTCTCACCGACGGCTCGATCGCCTTCCACGTGGCACGCCTCGCGCAGGAGCAGGGGGCCGAGGTCGTCCTGACGTCCTTCGGCCGCCAGTTCCGGCTGACCCAGGCGATCTCGCGGCGCCTGCCGGTCGCGGCGCCGGTCATCCAGCTCGACGTCACGTCGGCCGAGGACCTCGACGCGCTCGCGGACCGGGTCCGGGAGCACACCGACCACCTCGACGGCGTCGTGCACTCGATCGGGTTCGCGCCCCAGTCCGTCATGGGCGGCAAGTTCCTCACCGCCGAGTGGAAGGACGTCTCGACCGCCATCGAGGTCTCGGCGTTCTCGCTGAAGTCGCTCGCGGTCGCGGCCAAGCCGCTGCTCGGTCGCGGCTCGTCGATCGTCGGCCTGACGTTCGACGGTCGCTACGCCTGGCCGGTCTACGACTGGATGGGCGTGGCCAAGGCCGCGTTCGAGGCCACCTCGCGGTATCTCGCCCGCGACCTCGGGCCCGAGGGCATCCGGGTGAACCTCGTGTCGGCGGGTCCGATCCGCACCACGGCCGCGAAGTCCATCCCCGGCGTCTCGCGCCTCGAAGAGGGTTGGCCCGAGCGCGCCCCGCTCGGCTGGGACGTCTCCGACCCCGAGCCCACGGCCCGCGCCGTCGCTGCGCTGCTCTCCGACTGGTTCCCCGCCACGACGGGGGAGATGGTGCACGTCGACGGTGGCCTGCACGCGACGGGGGCCTGAGCGCCCATGACCCCCACGGCGGACGCGCCCCGTCGGCTCGTGCTCCTGCGGCACGCCAAGGCCGAGCACTCTGGTCGGGAGGTCGACGAAAAGCGACCGCTGGCCCTCGCCGGCCGGCGACAGTGCGCGCAGATCGGCGCTGCGCTGACGGCGCGGGACCTCGTGCCCGAGCTCGTGCTGTGCTCGTCCGCGGTCCGCACCCGGCAGACGTGGGACCTGGTGCGGACCGGGCTCGGCGGGGCCAGCCCGGAGGTCGAGTTCAGCGGCGTCCTGTACGACGCCGGCGTGTCCGAGGTGCTCGCCCTGGTGCAGCAGGTGCCCGACGAGGTGCGCACGGTGCTCGTCGTGGGGCACGAGCCGACGATGTCGGCGGTGGCGGCGACGCTCGCAAGCTCGGCGTCCGACAAGGCAGCTGTCGCGCACGTGCGGGCCGGGACGTCGACCGGGACGTTCTCCGTGCTCGACGTCGCCGGCCCGTGGTCCGGTCTGGCGCGCGGAGCTGCACGCCTGCACACGGTCGTCGCGCCGACGCACTGATCCGGCGGCCGGGCTGACCCGGTGGGCAGGCTGACCCGGTGGGCAGACTGACCCGCCTGCGGTCAGGCGTTGTCGACGAGCTCGAGCACCGCGTCGAGGCGGCCGTCCACGGCGACGTCGGCCGCCTGCCGCACGAGGGGCTTGGCGTTGAACGCGACGCTGAACCCCGCCGCCGCGAGCATCGCGAGGTCGTTCGCGCCGTCGCCGATGGCAATCGTGTGGGCGAGGTCGATGCCCTCGGCCGCGGCGTACTCCCGCAGAGCGGCCTCCTTGGCGGCCCGGTCGACCACCGCGCCCCGCACGCGTCCGGTGAGCCGGCCGCCGGCCACCTCGAGCCGGTTGGCGCGCGTGCGCGTGATGCCGAGCGATGCCGCGAGCGGCTCGACGACCTCGGCGAACCCCCCGGACACCAGCCCGACCGGCCAGTCGCGCCGGTGCAGCTCGGTGAGCAGCTCGCGCGCCCCCGGCGTGAGCTCGAGCTCGGCCCGGACGTCGTCGAGCACCGCGACCGGCAACCCCGCGAGCGTGGCGACCCGCTCGTGCAGCGACGTCGCGAAGTCGATCTCACCGCGCATGGCGCGGTCGGTGATGGCCGCGACCTGCGCGCGCGAACCCGCGTGCGCCGCGAGCAGCTCGATCACCTCGGCCGTGATCAGGGTCGAGTCGACGTCCATCACCACGAGCCGGCGGGCACGGGTCGGGGCATCGGTCGGTCGGTCGTCGGGGGAAGGCATCACCCGCGCAGGCTACGGCGTGGGCAGGCGCTGCGTTGCGCCTGCCCACGCCGACGAGCTGGACCAGTTCTCGAGGGACAGGTCAGATCTCGACGACTGCGCCTCAGATCTCGACGACGGTGCCCTTCGGGACCACGGTGATCCCGGAGTCCGTGACGGTGAAACCGCGTTCGAGGTCGTGCTTGCGGTCGAGCCCGATCCGGGCCCGCTCGGGCACGACGACGTTCTTGTCGAGGATCGCCCGGTGGACCTGCGCGTGCCGGTGCACCTGGACACCGTCCATGAGCACGCTGTCGGACACGGCCGACCACGAGTGCAGGTACACCCCGGGCGACAGGACGGAACCGGACACCCCGGCCCCCGAGACGATCACGCCGGGGGAGACGAGCGAGTCGGCGGCGTAGCCGATCCGGTCCGGGCCCGCGTGCACGAACTTCGCCGGCGGCAGGCCGGTGTAGCCCGTGTGCAGCGGCCACTCGTAGTTGTAGACGTTGAACACGGGCTCGATCGAGATCAGGTCGCGGTCCGCGTCGAAGTACGAGTCGATGGTGCCCACGTCGCGCCAGTAGTCGCGGTCGCGGTCGGTCGAGCCGGGCACGTCGTTGCGGATGAAGTCGTACACGCCGGCCGCACCGCGCTCGACGAAGGCCGGCACGAGGTCGCCGCCCATGTCGTGGCGAGAGGTCGGGTTCTCGGCGTCGGCGGTGACGGCCCGGACGAGGGCGTCGGCGTTGATGACGTAGTTGCCCATCGAGGCGAGGATCTCGCCGGGGGAGTCCGCGATCGGGATCGGGTCGGCCGGCTTCTCCCGGAACGCGGAGATGCGGGTCGGGTCGGACGGGTCGGTCTCGATCACGCCGAACTCGGTCGACATCGCGATCGGCTGGCGGATGGCCGCGACCGTGAGCTCGGCACCGGACTCGATGTGGGCGTCGACCATCTGGGAGAAGTCCATGCGGTAGACGTGATCCGCACCGACCACGACGACGATGTCGGGCCGTTCGTCATCGATGATGTTCAGGCACTGGTAGATCGCGTCCGCGCTGCCGAGGTACCAGTGCTTGCCGACCCGCTGCTGTGCGGGGACCGGGGCGACGTAGTTGCCGAGGAGAGCGGACATCCGCCACGTCTTGGCGATGTGGCGGTCCAGGCTGTGTGACTTGTACTGCGTCAGCACGACGACCTGGAGATACCCGGAGTTGATGACGTTCGACAGGGCGAAGTCGATCAGCCGATAGATCCCCCCGAAGGGCACGGCGGGCTTGGCGCGGTGGGTCGTCAGCGGCATAAGCCGCTTCCCTTCCCCACCCGCGAGGACGATTGCGAGGATGCGCGGCGTTGCCATGCCCCGACAGTAGGCCCGACGGGGGCCGCTCGGGTAACTAGTCCGTCATCGAACCTGTTCGTGTCGCGCTAGCGTGTCGCACGTGAGAGTCGACCTGTTGACACGTGAGTACCCGCCCAACGTCTACGGCGGAGCGGGGGTGCACGTCGCGGAGCTGTCCGCCGTCCTGCGGCGCAGCATCGACGTCCGTGTGCGCTGCTTCGACGGGCCCCGCGGCCCGGGCGCCGAGCGGGGGGTCACCGGCTATGCCGCGCCCGCGGAGCTGACCGGGGCCAACGCCGCGCTGGCGACGTTCGGGGTCGACCTCCAGATGGCCAACGACGTCGCGGGCACCGATCTGGTGCACTCCCACACCTGGTACGCGAACCTCGCGGGGCACCTCGCGAGCCTGCTGCACGGTGTGCCGCACATCCTCTCCGCGCACAGCCTCGAGCCGCTGCGTCCCTGGAAGGCCGAGCAGCTCGGTGGCGGCTATGCGCTGTCCAGCTGGGCCGAGCGGACGGCGTACGAGGGTGCCGCCGGCATCATCGCGGTGAGCGCCGGCATGCGTGCCGACATCCTGCGGTGCTACCCCCAGGTGGACCCGGCCAAGGTGCACGTGGTGCACAACGGGATCGACCTGGCCGGCTGGAAGCGCCCCGAGGGGGACGCTGCGACGACCGCCGACGCCGTCGTGCGCGGGCTCGGGATCGACCCCGACCGCCCGGCCGTCGTGTTCGTCGGACGGATCACGCGGCAGAAGGGGCTGCCCTACTTCTTGCGCGCGGCCGAGCGGCTGCCGGCCGACGTCCAGGTCATCCTGTGCGCCGGCGCGCCCGACACCCCCGAGATCGCCGCCGAGGTCGAGGGCCTGGTCGCCGCGCTCGCCGCGAAGCGGGACGGCGTGGTGTGGATCTCGCAGATGCTGCCTCGCCCCGAGCTCGTCGCCGTGCTCGCGAGCGCGACGGTGTTCGCCTGCCCGTCGATCTACGAACCCCTCGGCATCGTCAACCTCGAGGCCATGGCCGTCGGCCTGCCGGTCGTCGGGACCGCGACCGGGGGCATCCCCGAGGTCGTCGCCGACGGCGTCACGGGGCTGCTGGTGCCGATCGCCCAGGCGCAGGACGGCACGGGCACGCCGCTCGACCCCGAGGGGTTCGTGGCCGACCTCGCCGCCGCCCTGACGGAGCTCGTGAGCGATCCCACCCGAGCCGCCGCCATGGGGGTCGCCGCCCGTCGCCGGGTCGAGGACCACTTCGCGTGGGATGCCATCGCCGAGCGCACGCTCGAGGTCTACCGCGCGGTCCTCGCCGGGCGGTAGGCGGCAACCCGTCGGGCGAGGAGCAGCCGGGCGAGGAGCAGCCGGGCGAGGAGCTGCTACGAGCCGTCGCCGAGGCTGGTGGCAGCCGCGCTCATCGCTCGTCGGGCGGCCCGGTCGACCTCGCGCAGCGCCGTGGACCGCTGATCGGCCTGCCACAGGTTGACGGCGCCGCCGTCGTCGGCCGTGGCGAGCTCGACGATCGCGCGCAGCCGCGCGGCGGTGACCAGGACCCGCAGCCGCCGACCGTCGAGCCCCGGCGGTACCTGCCAGCCCAGGTCGGCATCGGCGCGCAGCGCGGCGATCGCGTTCGCGGCGTCGGGTCGCCAGCGGGCGACGTCGAGCGACGCGAGCGCGTCCGTGGCCGAGATGAGCGCGCCACGCAGCTCGCGCTCGGCATCGGCGAGCGAGCCCACCGTGCCCAGCAGGGTCGTGCGCCAGTCCGGGACCCGGTGAACCGACCAGGAGACCAGGTGGCCCGGCTCCCACGCGCTGCCGAACTCCTCGATCTCGGGGACCGCGGCAAAGGTGCCCTCGCCGGTCCGCACGAGCACACACTCTTGCGCGTCGATCGCCGCCGCGCTGATCGCCGCGGGGACGCCGGCGACGTCGCCCGGGGTGGGCAGGAGCGCGGCCACGTCGTGCGGACCGCTGGCCCAGGCCGCGAGGAGGTCCGGGAGCTGGTCGCCCGCGAAGCTGGGGTCGTCGTCGTGGGTGACGGTGTGCGGCTCGTCGTCCCCCTGGACGGCGCGGACCGCCTGCGCCAGCGGCGCGGAACCCGCGCCGACGTGCTGCACCCACAGGGCGAGCAGCACAGATCTCGGCAGGACTGACGGGGATACGGGTTCCTCCACCCAGCCCAACCTACGTGCCGCGCAGGCTAGGGTCGGTCATCATGAACGTGGTGCTCGACCTGCAGGACGTATCCATCCATCGAGGACCCAAGACGATCCTCGACTCGGTGAGCTGGCAGGTCCGGGAGGGCGAACGCTGGGTCGTGCTCGGCCGCAACGGTGCAGGCAAGACGACCCTCCTGCAGATCGCCGCCGGGCGGATGCACCCGTCGTCGGGCGTGGCCGAGCTGCTCGGGGAACGCATGGGGCGGGTCGACGTGTTCGAGCTGCGCCCGCGGATCGGGCTGGCGAGCTCCGCGCTCGCGGACCGCATCCCGCCGTCGGAGACCGTGCGCGACGTCGTGCTGACCGCCGCCTACGGCGTGACCGGCCGCTGGCGCGAGAGCTACGAGGACCTCGACCAGACGCGCGCCGGTGACCTGATGGCTGCCTTCGGCGTGGACTCGCTCGCCGACCGGACCTTCGGCACCCTGAGCGAGGGGGAGCGCAAGCGTGCCCAGATCGCCCGCGCCCTCATGACCGACCCCGAGCTCCTGCTGCTCGACGAGCCCGCCGCGGGCCTCGACCTGGGCGGGCGCGAGGAGCTGGTCTCCGCCCTCGCCGAGCTCGCGGGGACCGGCGCTCGCCGGTCCTCGTCCTGGTGACCCACCACGTCGAGGAGATCCCGCAGGGCTTCACGCACGTCCTGCTGCTCACCGACGGCCGCGTGCACGCCGCCGGGCCGATCGACGAGGTGCTCACCGCGCCGATGCTGTCCGGTGCGTTCGGGCTGGACCTGGTGGTCGAGAAGTCCGCCGGGCGCTGGTCGGCGCGCGCCGCGGCCTGATTTCGGACCGCACGCCGTCACCTAGGATGGGGCCATAGGCCCTCGTCACAGGGCTATCGGACGGGTTTGACCGGGTTCGATCGCGAAAGGGGTTCGCCATGGATGTCCTCTGGTGGGTCGGCGCAGCGTTGGCGTTCATCGTCGTCGAGATCGTGTCGGTGAACCTCGTGCTGATCATGTTCGCCGGCGGGGCCTTCGCCGCCGCCCTGGCGAACGTGCTGGGCGCCAACCCGGGCGTGCAGTTCGTCGTGTTCGCCCTGGTGTCCGGCCTGCTCCTGTTCGCGCTGCGGCCCTGGCTGCTGCGCCGGCTGCGGAGCCGGATGCCGCTGGTCGAGACGAACGCGGCCGCCCAGGTGGGCCGGGTCGCCGCCGTCGTCGCCGAGGTGAGCCCGTCCGGCGGGCGCATCAAGCTCGCGGGCGAGGTGTGGTCCGCCCGGACCGCTCGCGACGGTCTCGTCTTCCCTGCCGGCACCGAGGTGCGGGTGATCCGCATCGACGGGGCCACCGCCGTCGTCGACGGTTCGGTCCCCCCGCCTCGACCTGCAGCACCTGGCATTCCTGAGCACAAGGAGAGCGCATGAGCACCAGCCCGGCCGACATCGGCACCATCGCTGGCTACATCGTCCTGGGACTGTTCCTCCTCTTCGTCTTCGTGGCGATCGTCCGGGCGGTCCGGATCGTGCCGCAGGCGACCGCGCTCGTGATCGAGCGGCTCGGCCGCTACTCGCGCACCCTCGAGCCGGGGCTGCACCTGCTGATCCCGTTCGTGGACCGCGTGCGGGCCAGCGTCGACCTGCGTGAGCAGGTCGTCACGTTCGCACCGCAGCCCGTGATCACCTCGGACAACCTCGTGGTCAGCATCGACACGGTGCTGTACTTCCAGGTCACCGACCCCAAGAGCGCGGTCTACGAGATCGCGAACTACCTGTTCGGGATCGAGCAGATCACCGTCACGACGCTGCGTAACGTCATCGGGTCGATGGACCTCGAGCAGACGCTGACCAGCCGCGACCAGATCAACGGTCAGCTGCGAGGGGTGCTCGACGAGGCCACCGGCCGGTGGGGCATCCGCGTGAACCGCGTCGAGCTCAAGTCGATCGACCCGCCGCAGTCCATCCAGGGCTCGATGGAGATGCAGATGCGCGCCGAGCGCGACCGGCGCGCGGCCATCCTCACGGCCGAGGGTGTCAAGCAGTCGCAGATCCTCACGGCCGAGGGGGACAAGCAGGGCGCGATCCTGCGGGCCGAGGGGTCGGCCCAGGCGGCGATCCTCACCGCCGAGGGCGAGGCCCGCGCCATCCTGCAGGTGTTCGACGCCGTCCACCGCGGGGACCCGGACCCGAAGCTGCTCGCGTACCAGTACCTGCAGATGCTGCCGAAGATCGCGAGCACCCCGGCCAACAAGATGTGGTTCATCCCGTCCGAGCTGACCGGTGCCCTGAGCCAGTTCACGAACGGGTTCGCCGGGATGGCCAACGCCGATGGATCCGGTGAGCCCGCCCGGCCCGCCGGCTGGTCCCCGGTCGCGGGCACGTTGCCGCCGACCGCGCTCACCGACCCGGCAGTTGCGCTCGCCGAGGCCCGACGCGAGGCTGAGGCCGCAACGGCCGATGCCACGAGTGCGGGTTCCCTCAGCGGTGCGCCCTTCAATCGAGACGCCGAGGCCGGGCAGCGCCCGTTCGAGGCTCCCGAAGACTGACCTTCTCAACGACTGACCTGCTCCACGACTGACCTGATCCGAAGACCCCGGGGAGAACTGTGCTGATCCGGTTGCTGCAGCAGTACCTGCGCCCTTACACCACCCCCATCGCGGCGGTGCTGGTGCTGCAGCTCATCCAGACGCTGGCGACGCTGTACCTGCCCAGCCTCAACGCCCAGATCATCGACCACGGGATCGCCACGGGCGACACCGGGTACATCCTGCGCACCGGCGGCTGGATGCTGGTGGTCAGCCTGCTCCAGGTGGTGTGCGCGGTCGCGGCGGTCTACTTCGGGGCTCGGGCGGCGATGGCGTTCGGGCGCGACGTGCGCGAGGGGCTGTTCACCCGGGTCCAGGACTTCTCGGCCCAGGAGGTCGGGCACTTCGGGGCGCCGTCGCTCATCACGAGGACGACGAACGACGTGCAGCAGGTCCAGATGGTGGTGCTGCTCAGCTTCACGATGATGGTGATGGCGCCGATCATGCTGGTCGGCGGCGTCGTCATGGCACTGCGCGAGGACGTGGCGCTGTCCCGGCTGCTGCTCGTCGTCGTGCCCGTGCTGGGCATCGCCGTGGGCCTGATCGTGAGCCGGATGATCCCGTACTTCCGGTCCATGCAGAAGCGGATCGACCGGATCAACGCGGTGCTGCGTGAACAGATCACCGGGATCCGCGTGATCCGCTCGTTCGTCCGCGAGAAGCGCGAGTCCGAGCGCTTCGCGGTCGCCAACACCGCGCTGTTCGACACCTCGGTTCGCGTCGGCAAGCTCATGGCGCTCATGTTCCCGACCGTCATGCTCGTGATGAACGCGTCGAGCGTGGCCGTGATGTGGTTCGGTGCGCAGCGCATCGATGCCGGGCAGATGTCGATCGGGGCGCTGACCGCGTTCCTCATGTACATCATGTACATCCTCATGGCCGTGATGATCGCGACCATGATGTTCGTGATGGTGCCCCGCGCGGTGGTCTCCGCCGAGCGCATCGTCGAGGTGCTGGACACCGAGTCGACCGTGCGCCGGCCCGCGCACCCGGTGACCGCGGAGTCGGGGCCCGACGGTGTCCCGCGCGGCCAGCTCGAGCTGCGGCACGCCGAGTTCCGCTACCCGGGCGCCGAGTCGCCGGTGCTGCGCGACGTGAGCCTGATCGCGCGATCCGGGCAGACGACGGCGATCATCGGGTCGACCGGCTCCGGCAAGACGACCCTGATCAGCCTCGTGCCGCGCCTGTTCGACGTCACCGGTGGCGCGGTCCTGGTCGACGGCGTCGACGTGCGCGACCTCGAGCCCGACGACCTGTGGTCGCGCATCGGGCTCATCCCGCAGAAGCCGTTCCTGTTCAGCGGCACGGTCGAGTCGAACCTGCGCTACGGCAAGCCGGATGCGACCGACGACGAGCTCTGGCACGCGCTCGACGTCGCGCAGGGGCACGACTTCGTCGAGGCGATGCCGCGCGGGCTCGAGGGGCGGATCTCGCAGGGCGGTGCCAACGTGTCCGGCGGGCAGCGCCAGCGACTCGCGATCGCCCGCGCGCTGGTCAAGCGACCGTCGATCTACCTGTTCGACGACTCGTTCTCGGCGCTCGACTTCGCCACCGACGCTGCGCTGCGCGCCGCACTGGTGCCCGAGACGCAGGACGCCACGGTCGTGATCGTCGCCCAGCGGGTGTCCACGATCCGCAACGCCGACCAGATCATCGTGCTCGACGACGGCGCCGTCGTCGGCGTCGGGACGCACGCCGAGCTGATGGCCACGTCCGAGACGTATCGCGAGATCGTGCTGTCCCAGGTGACCGAGGAGGAGGCGGCGTGAGCGACGCGATCAAGGATGACGGCGTGAGCGACGCGATCAAGGACGACGCCCCGGACGAGACCGACGCCCCGGCTCTGCCGCGCCCCCAGGGCGGCATGCGTCACGGCCCGATGATGCCCGGCGGCATGCCGGCGGAGAAGTCGATGGACTTCCGTGGCTCCGGCCGCCGCCTGCTGGGCGTGCTGCGCCCGGAGCGGGCCAAGGTCGCCGGGGTCATGAGCCTCGCGGTGTCCTCGGTCGCCCTGGTGGTGCTCGGGCCCAAGATCCTCGGCACCGCGACCAACATCATCTTCGAGGGCATGATCGGCAAGCAGCTGCCCGCCGGGATCACGCAGCAGCAGGCGATCGACGCCGCGCGCGCGGCGGGGCAGACCACGTTCGCCGACCTGCTCAGCGGGATGACCGTCGTCCCCGGGGTCGGTATCGACTTCGACCGCCTCGGCCAGGTGCTCCTCGCCGTCCTGGCGATCTATGTGGGCTCGTTCGTGTTCGGCTGGCTCCAGGGCCGGATGACGACCGGCGTCGTGCAGCGGACCACCTTCCGGCTCCGGGCCGACGTCGAGGCCAAGCTGTCCCGGGTGCCGCTGCGGTACTTCGACCGTCAGCAGCGCGGCGAGGTGCTCTCGCGGGTCACGAACGACATCGACAACATCGCCCAGACGATGCAGCAGACCCTGTCGCAGCTCATCACGGCAGTCCTGACGGTCATCGGCGTGATCGTGATGATGTTCTGGATCTCGCCGCTGCTGGCCGTCGTCGCGCTGGTGACCGTGCCCCTGTCCGTCGTCATCACCGTGGCGATCGCCAAGCGCTCCCAGCCGCAGTTCGTCTCCCAGTGGGCGTGGACCGGCAAGCTCAACGCGCACATCGAGGAGATGTACACGGGCCACGCGCTCGTCAAGGTGTTCGGTCGGCAGAAGCAGGCGATCTCGACCTTCCACGAGCGTAACGGCGAGCTGTACGCCGCGAGCTTCAAGGCGCAGTTCATCTCGGGCATCATCCAGCCGGCGATGGGGTTCGTCGCGAACCTCAACTACGTGATCGTCGCCGTCGTCGGCGGTCTGCGGGTCGCCTCCGGCACGATGTCCCTCGGCGACGTGCAGGCCTTCATCCAGTACTCGCGCCAGTTCACGCAACCCATCACGCAGATCGCCTCGATGATGAACCTGCTCCAGTCCGGGGTGGCGTCCGCCGAGCGGGTCTTCCAGCTGCTCGATGCGGACGAGCAGAGCCCGGACCCTGACCCGCCGGCGGTCCTGCCGGTCCCGGTGAGCGGCCGCGTCGCGTTCGAGGACGTCTCGTTCCGGTACGAGAGCGACCGCCCGCTCATCGATCACCTTTCCCTCGTCGCCGAGCCGGGGCAGACGGTCGCCATCGTCGGCCCGACCGGCGCCGGCAAGACGACGCTGGTCAACCTCCTCATGCGGTTCTACGAGGTGGACTCCGGGCGGATCACGCTCGACGGCATCGACGTGGCGACCCTCACCCGCGATGCGCTGCGCTCGAAGATCGGCATGGTCCTGCAGGACACGTGGCTGTTCGGCGGGACGATCGCCGAGAACATCAGCTACGGCGCGACTGACGCGACCGAGGAGCAGATGTTGGCCGCCGCGCAGGCCACGCACGTGGACCGCCTCGTGCGGACGCTGCCGGACGGGTACGCGACCGTCCTCGACGACGAGGGTGCCAACGTGAGCGCGGGGGAGAAGCAGCTCCTGACGATCGCGCGCGCATTCCTCGCCGACCCGGCGATCCTCGTGCTCGACGAGGCGACGAGCTCGGTCGACACGCGCACCGAGGTCCTCGTGCAGCACGCGATGGCCGCCCTGCGGGTCGGGCGCACGTCCTTCGTCATCGCGCACCGGTTGTCCACGATCCGCGACGCCGACGTGATCCTCGTGATGGACGAAGGCGCGATCGTCGAGCAGGGCACGCACGACCAGCTCATCGCGGCCGACGGCGCGTACGCGGCGCTGTACGCGAGCCAGTTCGCGCTCGCTGCGGCCCCGATCGACTGAGCGACCGAGCGCGCCGTCGGGCCGGCCCGACGGGCGCCGCCCGGACCCGGCCCGCGCCGGTGGCAGGATCTGGCGCGTGCCGATCATCAGCGTGACCGACCCGCAGGACGAGCGCCTGCGGGACTACTTCCACCTCACCGACGTGGCGCTGCGGTCGCGGGACGAGCCCGGCAAGGGCCTGTACATGGCCGAGAGCTCCAAGGTCATCGAACGCGCGATCCGGGCCGGGCACCGGCCGCGATCGTTCCTCATGACCCAGCGCTGGCTCGGTGACCTCGAGGAGGTCCTCGCCGTGGTCGCCGAGCGCGACGGCGACGTCCCGGTGTACATCGGGGCGCCGGGGGTCGTCGAGGCCATCACGGGATTCAACCTCCACCGGGGAGCGCTTGCGGCGATGCACCGCCCGGCGCCGGTCGCGCTGGACGACCTGCTTGCCGGGGCCCGGCGGATCGCGGTCCTCGAGGACATCGTGGATCACACGAACGTCGGCGCGGTGCTCCGCAGCGCCGCCGCGCTCGGGGTGGACGGCGTCGTCATCTCGCCGCGCTGCGCCGACCCGCTCTACCGCAGGTCGGTGCGGGTCTCGATGGGTGCGGCGATCTCCCTGCCGCACCACCGGCTCGCGGACTGGCCGGGCGGGCTGGAGCTGCTCCGGGCCGCGGGGTTCACCCTGGTCGCGCTCGCGCTGAGCGACGACGCCGTCACGCTCGACGAGTTCGAGACGAACCTGCCGCCGAAGATCGCCTGGCTGCTCGGGACCGAGGGGACCGGGCTGTCGCCGGCCGCCATCGCCGCGGCCGACCTCGTCGTGAAGATCCCGATGATGGCGGGGGTCGACTCGCTCAACGTCGCCGCCGCCAGCGCCGTGGCATTCTGGGCCTCGCGGCAGCGCGGCTAGCGGTTGGGGCGTCCGACGGCGTCGGGCGCGGTCGAAGTACAACCGGCGACGCGCCTCGTGTACCCCTGCGGTTCGGGCGTTCTCCCGCTCGAACCAGGGCGTTTGCCCGTCGAGGAACTTGGACCAGGGGCTTGCGGAACACGGTCGGGAAAACTTACGCTAGCGTAAGTTACGACCCCGTAAGTTAGCCGCTGGAGGAACTGATCATGGCCCAGACGACCACGACCGGCGTTGACGGCTCAGACCGTCTTGATGATTCAGGACGGCTTGACGGCCTGACACTCCCCACGGTGATCCAGGGGGGCATGGGGGTCGCGGTGTCCTCGTGGCAGCTCGCGAAGGCGGTCGCGCTGACCGGCCAGCTCGGGGTCGTGTCCGGCACCGCGCTCGACGTCGTGGTGGCCCGCCGCCTGCAGGACGGCGACCTCGACGGCGGCATCCGCCGTGCGCTGGCGGACTTCCCGGTGCCGGCGATCGCCGAGCACGTCCTGCACAAGTACTTCATCGAGGGTGGCAAGGCGCCGGGCAAGCCCTACGCGCCCGTGCCCAAGCTCGGGCTCAAGGCGACGGTCAAGGCCCTGGAGCTCTCCGTCATCGCGAACTACGCCGAGGTGTGGCTCGCCAAGGAGGGGCACGACGGCCTGGTCGGGATCAACTTCCTCGAGAAGATCCAGATGGCAACGCCCAGCGCGGCGTACGGCGCGATGCTCGCGGGCGTCGACTACGTGCTCATGGGCGCCGGGATCCCGTCCGAGATCCCGCGGATGCTGACCGAGCTCGCCCGCCACGACTACTCGGAGATCAACCTCCACGTGATCGGTGGTTCCCAGAACTACAGCGTCGGCCTGGACCCGGTCGAGCTCACCGGCGGCGGGCTGGCCCCGCTGCGCCGGCCGCACTTCCTCGCGATCGTGTCCTCGCACGTCCTGTCCGCGTACCTCGCGAAGGACGAGTCGACCCGACCCGACGGCTTCGTCGTCGAGGGACCGCCGGCGGGTGGGCACAACGCGCCCCCGCGCGGCCGCATGGTCCTGGACGACGACGGCCAGCCGATCTTCGGTCCCCGCGATGATGCGGACCTGGTCAAGGTCGCCGACGTCGGGCTGCCGTTCTGGCTCGCCGGGGGCTACGGCACGCCCGAGATGGTCGCCGAGGCGATCGCCGCCGGCGCCGCGGGGGTCCAGGTCGGCACGCTGTTCTCCCTGGCCGAGGAGTCCGGGCTCGACGTCTCGATCCGCAAGAACATGCTCAGCGGTCTCGCCGACGGCAGCCTCAAGGTTCGTACCGACCCCCGGGCCTCGCCGACGGGCTTCCCGTTCAAGGTCGCGACGCTGGCGGGCACCCAGTCCGACACCGAGATCTACGAGGCGCGGCCGCGGTTGTGCGACGTCGGGCACCTGCGGGTCGCGTTCGAGAAGGAGCCGGGCACGGTCGGCTACCGCTGCCCGTCCGAGCCGGTCCACATGTTCCTCAAGAAGGGCGGGACGCTCGAGGAGACCGTCGGGCGCAAGTGCCTGTGCAACTCCCTGCTCGCCAACGTCTCGCTCGGGCAGACCCGCAAGGACGGGTACAGCGAGGAGGCCCTGGTGACCCTGGGGGCCGACCTCGGCGGCGTCACCGAGCTGCTCGCGGCCCACCCCGGTGGCTGGACCGCCACCGAGGCCATCCGGTTCCTCGTCGGCTGACCGGCACGCGGTCGCCAGCGACACCTGCCCCGGTCAGGCGGCGAGCAGTCCCGACGTCGTCGCCAGCACCGCTGACCTGAGCTCCGCGAAGGTCTTCTCCGGGGAGAAGACGAGCCACTCCAGACCCGCCACGAGCGTCGCGCCGAAGATCGCCGCGCCGACGAGGCGGGCGTCCACATCCGGGCGCGACTGGCGCACCACGTCGGCGAACGTGCCCATCGACTCCTCGCGCACCAGCCGGATCGACTCCTGCCACCGGCGACCGGTCCGGAAGATCTCCGTGGTGATGAGCTTGGCGAAGTCGGGGTGCGCGGTGACCTGGGCAAGCAGCTCGGTGATCAGGGCCTCGAGGGCTCGCTCGCCCACGAGCCCGGCGCGAGCCGCCGCCAGGGCCTCGTTCAGGCGGCCGATCCCCTCGGTGAGGATCGTGGTGAACAGCTCCTCCTTGGAGCCGAAGTTGTAGTAGACGCTGCCCTTGGCCACGCCCGCCGCAGCGGCGATCTCGTCGACCGACGTGGCCGAGAACCCCCGATCGGCCATCAGCGCGGCTGCCGCGAAGAGGATCTCGTGGCGCGTGTCTCCCCGGCGGTCGGGCCCGGGCCGCACGGCGACCTTCACCGTGGCGACCTTCACCGCGGTGACCTTCACCGCGGTGACCTTCACCGCAGTGACCTTCACCGCAGTGCCGGCCCGCTCGTGATCGTCCTGCTCGTGGCTCATGGTCGTCAGCCTGTCAGATCGTCAGCACGGGGTGCAGGCGGCTCAGCGTCCAGGTCCGCATCCGCCCGGCCCGCCATGCGGTCACCGCGAGCGAGACCACCAGGAGGACGGCGAGGTAGGCCACGGCCGTCCACAGCCGCGCGTCGACGCCCCCGGTGATGACCTCCCGCAGCCCGCTGACGGCGTAGCTCATCGGCAGCAGGGGGTGGATCACGCGGAAGAACAGCGGGGTCGTCTCGACCGGGTAGGTCCCGCCCGACGACGCGAGCTGGAGCATGAGCAGCGCGAGGATCGCGACCTTGCCCGCGGCCGGACCGAAGACGGCGTTGAGCATCTGCTGCAGCGCCAGGAACGCCGCCACGATGAGCAGGGTGAACGTCACCGTGCCGACCACGCTCGAGTAGTCGAGCCCGACCCCGTAGTGGATGACGGCGAGCATGATCACGACCTGCCCGACGCCGATCGTCAGCGCCGGCAGGAAGCCGGCCAGCGCGGCCCGCCAGCCGGAGGCCGGGGTCGCCAGAGCCCGCGGGGGGACCGGGCGCAGGAGCAGCCAGGTGATGAGCGCGCCCACGAACAGGGCGAGCGGGATGAAGAACGGCGCGAAGCCCTCGCCGAAGCCCTCGGCCTGCGCGGAGTCGGTCGAGCCGATCGACACCGGCGAGCTGATCACCTTGGCGCGCTGGGTCCGCAGGGCGGCCGAGTCGTCGGGCAGCTGGGCGGTCCCGGCGGTCAGCGCGTCCGTGAGGGTCTGGGTCCCGTCGCCGAGCAGCCCGGCGCCGTCGGCCACCTTGCTCTCGCCGGCGGCGAGCGCGCTCGACCCGGCCTGGAGCGTGCTGGTGCCCGTGGCGAGCAGGCCTGCGCCTCCGGACAGTCGGCTGGCGCCGGCGGCGAGCGTGCTGGTGCCGGTGGCGAGCTGGCTGGCGCCGTCGGCCAGGGTGCTGGTGCCGGTGGCGAGCTGGCCGGCTCCGCCGGAGACCTGGCTCGCGCCGTCGGCCAGGCTCAGCAGGCCGGTGTCCAGTGCGGTAGCCCCGGTGGCGACCGTGTGGGCGCCGGTGTCGAGGGTCGCGAGGTCGGCCTGCATCGTGGCGAGCGCGGCGGCGTCGGGCAACGAGCTGGACACCGTCTGCAGCCCGGCGAGGAGCTTTTGTGCGTCCGGGTCACCGGTGGCGGCGTGGGCCGCCAGGTAGGCGCCGATCGGCGTCAGGCCGGCGTTGAGCGCAGGCAGCTGGTTTGCGAGCGCGCCGACCGACTGGACGGCGTCGTCGACCCCGCCTGCGACCTGCCCGGCACCCGCCGCGAGGTCCTTGCCCGACGACGCCGCCGCGCTCGCTCCGTCGGCGACTGCGGTCGCGCCCGGGAGCAGCGCCGCGGCGCCCTGGGCGGCCGTGGTGGCACCGGTGGAGAGGCTGGCAGCACCGGCGGCGGCCTGGGTGGCGCCGGTCGACAGGTCGACGGCACCGGTGGCGAGGGTGGCGGCGCCTGCCGCGGCGTCGGTTGCGCCGCTGGCGAGGGCCGCGGCGCCGTCCGCGCCCTGCGCGGCCCCGGACGCGAGCTCACCGGAGGCGGCCCGCAGCGTCAGCGCGCCGTCGGAGGCCTGGGCGAACCCGTCGTGGGCCGAGCCGAGGCCCACCAGGACCGAGTCCACCGCCTGCTCGCCGACGGTGTCGGAGACGGCGGTGCGCACCTGCGACATCGCCTGGCGGCCGAGGGTCGTCGCCAGGAACGAGTTCGCGTCGTTGTACGTGACCTCGAGCTCGGCGGCGGTGGGATCGTCCCCGCCCGCCGAGCTGATCCGCTGGGAGAAGTCGGCGGGGATCGTCAGCGCGAAGTAGTACGTCCCGTCTGCGACGCCCGTGGCGGCGTCGTTCGCGTCGGCGACCACCCAGTCGAGGTCCTTCGAGTCGAGCAGCCGGGTGGCGACGTCGGACCCCGCGTGCAGGGTCGTGCCGTTGACCTCGGCGCTCTGGTCGGCGTTCACCAGCGCCACCGGCAGCTTGTCCAGGTTGCCGGTCGGGTCCCAGAAGGCCCAGAGGTACAGGGCTCCGTAGAGCAGCGGGATCAGCAGCATGGCGCCGACGGCGATCTTGGGCAGGGCGCCGTGGCGGAACCGGCGCAGCTCGGTGCCGGTGGAGACGAGGGAGATCATGATGTCCGTTCGGTAGTGCGGTGGGCGGTCGTGCGGGGAGGAACGTGTCGAGCCGGGCCGGTCAGACGCCGGCGAGCTCGCGCACGTCGGTGCTCAGGTGGAACTGCGCGGGCCGGGTGGTCCACGCCATCGAGGCGGCCTCGCCGAGCGAGGAGACGGAGGCGATGACCGTGGTGCCCGCGGCGGCGACCGCCTCGAGGCACGACCACACGACCTGGCGACGGACCTTGTCGCGCACCTGGTCGACGTCGTCCACCACGAGGAGGTCGGGCTGCTGGGCCATGGCCAGCGTGATGCGCAGCAGCATCAGGTCGACCTCGTCGAGGTCCCAGACCTGCGTCGATACCCGGGGGAGCGGTCGGTCGCCCCACAGCGGTCTGGCCAGGTCGGCGAAGGTGCGCTGCGTCACCCGGGGCACCCGCCGGTACCACGGTGCCAGCCACGCGAGGCGCTCGCGCACGACGTCGGACACCCGGACTGACTCGTCGAGGTCGTCGATCCCCGCGAAGCCGGCGACGGCGACGCGGCGCTGGACCTGGTTGCGCGCGGCGGGCAGCGCGTGCCCGAGCACGGTGAGGTCCGAGCCCTTGTCGGGCACCATGCGGCCGGCGAGCGTGAGCAGCAGGCTCGATCGGCCGGCGCCCTGGATGCCCTGGACGATCAGCATGGTGCCGACCTGCTGGCTCAGGTCGACCGGGCCGTAGACGAGCCCGCGACTGCCGTGCAGCGTCAGGCCCCGTGCGACGACGGCGTTCGGGGGGACGGGGGGCTCGGCGACTGTCACGGGCGCCGGGTCGGCGGTGGTGGACGGGGGAAGCGGGTTCGACATGAGCGGGACCTCGAGGGGACGTGGGTGCCGGCGGGACGAACCGCGGCGACTCTCTTAAACTGACCGGTCAGTACAAACGACGAGCGTAACCCCGAATGGGCCGGGGTGCGTGCCCCGGGGGAGGTTTCGGGGGCTGCTGTGATCGAGGACACCGTCGGGCGCGGGTGGGGGCGCAGGCGAGCTCAGCCCCGCCGGGTGAGCTGGGCGGCGGGGTTGGGCGGCGGGGTGGGGCGGCGGGGTGGGGCGGCGGGGTGGGGTGCTCGACGAGCTGCGGGTCAGGCGGGGGTGCGGCAGTCAGGTCAGCGACGGAACGTGGGGGTCAGCACGGCTCGCCCGAGGGTGTGGAAGAGCGCATTGAACGCAACGGCGGTGGGGGTGGCGTCCGGGGTCAGCCCCAGGTGCTCGACGTCGAGGGCGTGGACCGCGAAGACGTACCGGTGGGTGTGATCCCCCGGCGGGGGCGCGGCTCCGGCGTAGCCTGCGCCGCCACCGTCGTTGCGGGTCTGGAACGCGGGGGAGGGCAGGGCTGCGCCGTCGGGTCGACCGGCTCCGGCAGGGAGCGTCGTCGTGCCTGCCGCCAGATCGACGACGGTCCAGTGCCAGAACCCCGCGGGGGTCGGCGCGTCCGGGTCGAAGCAGTTCACGACGAACGACCGCGTGCCCGCGGGGGCGCCTTCCCAGCGCAGGTGCGGCGACACGTCGCCGGCCTCGGTGTGCGCTGCGGGCATCTCGGCGCCGTCGATGACGTCGTCGCTGACCAGGGTGAAGGTCGGGACGTGCGGCAGCAGAGCGTACGGGTCGGGGGCGATCGGCCGAGTCAGGTCCATCGGGACATCATGCTCCGATCGGGCGCTCCTGGCTGACTCCCGGCTCGAGCGGGGGGCGGGTTGACAGTCGGGGGCGGGGGTCGTCTACTAGGGATAGAGGTCGAACACCTGTTCGAACAAAAAGGATCTTTCGGTGGTGGTGGCCGGTCAGGTGACCACTGAAGCATCCGCGACCCACACGAGAGGAGCCCGGGCATGACCACCGGGACGGATCGGGCACTGCGTGCGCGAGAGGTGCTACGGCGCGCGGAGCTGCGGACCGGTGCCCGGAGCATGCCGGTGCCAGGATCACGCCCCGCATCGTCCCGGCGTGCTGCGCCTGAGCCGGCGTCGGAGCCGGGCCTGAGCCCGGTGCCCTTGGTCGAGCCGGGCCTGAGCCCGGTGCCCTTGGCCGAGCCGAAGCCGAACCTGAACCTGAACCCGCACGCCGGCACGGCAGCCGGCCGTGCTCCGCACGGTGGCCGCGCGCGCGGTCGTACGGGTCATCCTGATCGGCCGGCCCTGCCCGTGCCGAGCCCGCTCGCGCACCTGCTGCCGGAGGGTGCGCTGCATCGCGGCGGCACGGTCGTGGTGACCGGTTCCACCTCGCTCCTGCTCGCCCTCGTCTCGCGCGCCTCCCAGGAGGGTTCCTGGGTGGCGGTCGTCGGCCTGCCGGGGGTCGGTGTGCTCGCCGCACAGCAGGCGGGCATCGACCTCGATCGTCTGGCGCTCGTCCCGTGCCCCGGGCCCGACACCCCGACCGTGCTGGCGGCGCTCATCGACGGTGTCGACCTGGTGATCGTCGGGGCGGCGGCGGCCCTCGTGGACTCTGACCGGCGCCGCCTCATGGCGCGGGCCCGGGAACGCGGCACCGTGCTGCTGTCGACCGCGCCCTGGCCCGGTGCGCACCTCGTGCTCACCGCCGAGCCCGTCGGCTGGACCGGCCTCGGGGTCGGGTACGGCCATCTGAGCAGCCACCGGCTGGCCGTGACGCGGGGCGGTCGCGGCAGCGCGGGCCGGCTCCTGCGGGCAGAGGTGGTCCTGCCGGTGCGCGAGCACACCGAGGCGCCGGCCGAGCCGCTGCAGGTGCCCGCGGCGCCCGAGGCCGCACAGCTCCGGCTGGTCGGCTGAGGGGGTGTCAGACGTGAGTCAGACGTCGCCAGGCCGCGCCGCGCGCACCGCCGTGCTGTGGGTCCCGGACTGGCCGGTGGTCGCGGCGATGGCGGCCGGGCAGGCCGAGGTCCAGCAGAGCGTGGCGGTGCACGACGGGCGCCGCATCACGGCCGTCTCCGCCGTCGCCCGGAGCCAGGGCGTGCGCCGCGGCATGCGCCGGCGCCAGGCCCAGGAGTGCTGCCCCGAGCTGGTGCTGCTCACGGTCGACGAGGGGCGCGACGCGCGCACCTTCGAGCAGGTCGCCGCGGCGGTGGAGACCGTGGTCGCGGGCCTGGAGGTGGCCCGACCGGGGCTGCTCCTGCTTCCCGCGGACGGTGCCAGCCGCTTCCACGGGTCCGAGCAGGCGCTCGCCGAGACGCTCGTGGAGCAGGTGGCCGAGCGCACGGGGCACGAGTGCCAGGTGGGGGTGGCCGACGGCGGTTTCGCGGCCATCCTGGCGGCCCGCTCCTCCTGCCTCGTCGCGCCCGGGGGATCGCGAGCCTTCCTGGCCCCGCTCGCCGTCGACCAGCTGGTGCACGCCGCGATGGGGGATCGGGCGGTCGCCGAGATCGGTGAGCTGCTGGACCTGCTGCACCGGCTCGGGCTGCGCACCCTGGCCGACCTGACGGCCCTCCCGGCGAGCGACGTGGAGGCGCGGTTCGGTCGGCTCGGCCTCTGGGCGCACCGGTTGGCCCGCGGGGATGACGTGCGGCCCACGGTACGGCGACGGCTCGAGCCTGACATCGAGGTGGGCTGCGAGCTCGACCCGCCGGCGGAGCGCGTCGACGCCGCGGCGTTCGCCGCCCGCCGCCTCGCCGAGCAGCTGCAGGCGATGCTCCTCGAGCGGTCCGTGAGCTGCGGACGGCTCCGGATCACGGCGTGGACCGACGCGGGGGAGGAGCTCGTGCGCACCTGGCGCACCGATGCGGGCGGGCTCGGGGGGCTGAGCCCTGCCCGCATCACCGACCGCGTGCGCTGGCAGCTCGAAGGATGGCTGTCCGGCGCCGGCGCTGCGCAGCGTGGCCCGGGCCAGCGTGGTCCGGGGCGCCGTGGTCCGGGCGCCGCGGGGGACCTCGGTCGGAGCGCTCCCGTCCCGGCCGCCCTCGTGCGCCTCGGGATCGCTGCCGAGGAGGTCGCCCCCGCGGGTGCGGAGCAGGGGTGGCTGTGGGGCGGGGCGAGCGGCGGTGATCTGCGGGCCCACCGGGCCCTCCTGCGGGTGCAAGGGCTGCTGGGCGGGGACGGGGTGCTGGTGGCAACGCTGCAAGGGGGGCGCGACGTCCGCGACCAGGTGCACCTGGCCGCCTGGGGGGATGCCCAGAGCCCACCGCGAGCGGTCGACCGGCCCTGGCCCGGTCGCCTGCCCGAACCTTCGCCCGCCACGGTGCTGGTCGAGCCGGCGGCCGTGCAGGTTCTCGACGCCGGGGGGACCCCCGTCCTGGTGGGCTCGCGGCTGACGATCAGCGCTCCGCCCGCCGCGCTGCGGTGGCCGGAGCGCCCACGCGCCCACGCCGAGCAGCGCGGTGCCCGTGCTGAGGGTGCCCGTGCTGAGGGTGCCCGCGACGAGGGTTCCCGCGACGACGGACCCCAGGTCGTCGTCGCGTGGGCCGGCCCGTGGCCGATGCTCGAGCGGTGGTGGAGCGAGACGCCGAGACGGCGGGTGCACCTGCAGGTCGCGCTCGCGGACGGCCGTGCGCTGCTCCTCGCCTGCACGGGCGGCGAGTGGACGTGCGAGGCCATCTATGACTGAGGACCCGCAGGCAGC
The DNA here is from genome assembly GCF_045689905.1 of Pengzhenrongella phosphoraccumulans. Classification (NCBI taxonomy): domain Bacteria; kingdom Bacillati; phylum Actinomycetota; class Actinomycetes; order Micrococcales; genus Pengzhenrongella; species Pengzhenrongella phosphoraccumulans. The sequence goes on from NZ_CP144210.1 coordinate 3,996,266, forward strand.
ACGCAGGGCGACCCGCGCCGCACCCCGTTACGCCGAGCTGCACGCCCACACCGCCTTCAGCTTCCTCGACGGCGCCAGCCAGCCGGAGGAGCTCGCCGCCGAGGCCGCGCGGCTGGGTCTGTCCGCCCTCGCGGTGACCGATCATGACGGGCTGTACGGCGTCGTGCGGTTCGCGCAGGCGGCCCGTGCCGTCGGGTTGCCCACGATCTTCGGGGCCGAGCTGCACCTGCCGGCGCCCGACGTGCGCGGTGAGGTGCTCGACCCGCCGACGGGGGTGCCCGATCCCCGGTCGACCCATCTGCTCGTGCTCGCCCGGGGTCCGGACGGCTATCGCAACCTGTCGCGCGCGATCGCCACGGCGCACCTGGCGACAGGGCGCAAGGGTGCCGCTGCCTACCGGCTGGAGGAGCTCGCCGAGCAGGCGGCAGGGCAGTGGCTCGTCCTGACGGGCTGTCGCAAGAGCGGGGTCCGGCGTGCGCTCGACCCGGCGGGGGCCGGCGTCCCGAGCCGCGTCGCCGGGCGCAACAGATCCGACCGCGAGGCGGCGGCGCGCGCCGAGGTCGATCGGCTGGTGGCGCTGTTCGGCCGGGGGAACGTCGCCGTCGAGGTCACCGACTCGGGCGACCCGTGGGACTCCGAGCGGATCGATGCGCTCGCGGCCCTCGCGACGGCGTCGGGCCTGCCGCTCGTCGCGACCGGCAACGTGCACTACGCGACGCCTCGCGACGCGGACCTCGCCGGTGCGCTCGCCGCGGTGCGAGCGAGGTCGTCGCTCGACGACCTCGACGGCTGGTTGCCCGCGACGGGCGGGGCGCACCTGCGGTCCGCGGCCGAGATGCTCGTCCGGCACGCACGCCACCCGCAGGCGGTCGCCACGGCGGCCGCGCTCGGGACGAGTGTGCGTTCGACCTCCATCTCGTCGCCCCGCAGCTGCCGCCCTACCCGGTCCCGGCGGGCCACACCGAGGCGACCTGGCTGCGCGAGCTGACCTGGCGCGGCGCCGCGCGGCGCTACGGCCCGCGCGACGCGGAGCGGGTGCCCGGGGCCTACGCCCAGATCGCTCGTGAGCTCGACGTCATCGAGACGCTGACCTTCCCCGGGTACTTCCTGATCGTCCACGACCTGGTCGAGTTCTGCCGCGAGAACGGCATCCTGTGCCAGGGGCGTGGGTCGGCCGCGAACTCGGCGGTCTGCTACGCGCTCGGGGTCACGGCGGTCGACGCGGTGCGGCACGGCCTGCTCTTCGAGCGGTTCCTCGCGCCCGAGCGCGACGGCCCCCCCGACATCGACGTGGACATCGAGTCGGGCCGCCGCGAGGAGGTCATCCAGTACGTCTACGCCAAGCACGGACGCACGCACGCCGCGCAGGTCGCCAACGTGATCTCGTACCGTCCACGCTCGGCCGTGCGCGACGCGGCCCGCGCGCTGGGGCACGACGTCGGGCAGCAGGACGCCTGGAGCAAGAGCATCGAGCGGTGGGGGAGCCTGCGGGGGACCGAGCCCGCGGGGCCCGGGGTGCAGCCCGGGCCCGGGCCGACCGGCCGGGGCGACGAGCGGCCGGGTGACCTCACCGCCGACCGGCACGACGTCGTCCCGGCGCACCGGCCCCCCGCGGCCGCCGACCTCGACGAGATCCCGCCGAACGTGCTCGACCTGGCCGAGCGGTTCCTGCGGCTGCCGCGGCACCTCGGCATCCACTCCGGCGGCATGGTGCTGTGCGACCGGCCGGTGATCGAGGTGTGCCCCGTGGAGTGGGCCCGGATGCCCGGGCGCACGGTGCTGCAGTGGGACAAGGACGACTGCGCCGATGCCGGCCTGGTGAAGTTCGACCTGCTCGGGCTCGGCATGCTGACGGCGCTGCAGATCGCGTTCACGCTGGTGCGCGAGCACGAGGGGGTCGAGCTCGACCTGCACGGACTGCCGCAGGAGGACGCGCTCGTCTACGACCTGCTGTGCGCGGCGGACACGGTCGGGGTGTTCCAGGTCGAGTCGCGCGCCCAGATGTCGACGCTGCCCCGCCTGCGCCCGCGCACGTTCTACGACATCGTCGTGGAGGTCGCGCTGATCCGTCCCGGGCCGATCCAGGGTGGGTCGGTCCACCCGTACATCGAGCGGGCCCAGGGGCGCGAGAAGGTCACCTACCTCCATCCGCTGCTCGAGAAGTCGCTGGCCAAGACGCTCGGCGTGCCGCTGTTCCAGGAGCAGCTCATGCAGATGGCGATCGACGTCGCCGACTTCACCGGCGCCGAGGCGGACCAGCTGCGCCGCGCGATGGGCTCCAAGCGGTCGACCGAGAAGATGGAGGCTCTGCACACGCGCCTGCTGACCGGGATGGCCGGCAACGGGATCGGGCCCGACGTGGGCGAGCAGATCTTCGACAAGCTCAAGGCGTTCGCGGACTTCGGCTTCCCGGAGTCGCACGCGTACTCCTTCGCCTATCTCGTCTACGCGAGCGCGTGGCTCAAGGTCCACCACCCGGCGGCGTTCTACGCCGGGCTGCTCGCCGCGCAGCCGATGGGTTTCTACTCGCCGCAGTCGCTCGTCGCCGACGCGCGGCGGCACGGGTTGACCGTGCTGCGTCCCGACGTGCTCACCTCGGGGGTGCAGGCCGGGCTCGAGCGGGTCGCGGGGGACGTCGGCCCGGTGCTGCCGCTCGCCCCGTTGCCCTCGGGCAGCTCGATGCGGCCCGCTCGCGCCGCGCCGGGCGGGAGGTCCGGCGGCCGGTCCGACGGCGGGGCGCTCGCGATACGTCTCGGCCTCGCCTCCGTGCGCGGGGTGAGCACCGAGGCGTCGACCGCGATCGCCGCTGAACGCGACGCGAACGGTCCGTTCGCCGACCTGCGTGACCTCGCCCGGCGGGTGCGGCTGACCACGGCCCAGCTGGAGTCGTTGGCCACGGCCGGGGCGCTCGGTGGGCTACCCGGCCCGACCGGGCGTGGGGTGGACCGGCGCGAGGCGCTGTGGGCGGCCGGTGCGCTGTCCCAGGAGGGCCCGGACACCCTCCCGGGGGTGTCCGTGGGGGTCACGGCTCCGATGCTGCCCGGGATGAGCAGCGTCGAGCTGGCGGTCGCGGACGTCTGGGCGACCGGGGTCTCGGTGGACTCCTACCCGACGCAGTATGTGCGGCCCGGGCTCGATGCCGCCGGCGTGCTGCGCGTGGCCCAGGCGTTCGAGCACGAGCCCGAGCGCCGGGTCGCCGTGGCGGGCGTCGTGACCCACCGTCAGCGCCCCGGGACGGCTGGCGGCGTGACCTTCCTGTCCCTCGAGGACGAGACCGGCATGCTCAACGTCATCTGCAGCACGGGGCTGTGGCAGCGGTTCCGGCGGGTCGCACGGACCTCGGCTGCGCTCGTCGTGCGGGGCAGGCTCGAGCGGGCCGACGGCGCCACGAACCTGGTCGCGGAGCACCTCGCGCCGCTCTCGCTCCGGGTCCCGACGACGTCGCGCGACTTCCACTGACGGTTCGGTGCCCGGGACCGGCCGGGATCAGCCCTCGACCACGGCGACGTCCTCGAGCGAGTCCTCCTCCTGGTCCTCGTCCATCGGCGGGTCGATCGTGCGGAGCTTGGAGAAGATGGCCCACGCCACGGCGACGAGCGGCACCGCGATCACCGCGCCGAGGATGCCCGCAGTCAGAGTCCCCGCCGTGATGACCAGCGCGATCACCACCGGGTGGAGCGAGACCTGCCGCCCCATCACCAGTGGCTGCAGCACGTGCCCCTCGAACTGGCCGATCAGCGCGATGCCGATGCCGACGAGAGCCGCCTGGATCGGTCCGTTCGCAGCGAGCGCGACGATCATCGCGACCACCAGGGCGGTCGGCGCACCGACCAGGGGGATGAACGCGCCGATGAGCACGAGCACCGCGAGCGGGGCGGCCAGCGGCACCCCGAGGATGCTCAGGAAGATGAAGGCGAGCAACCCGTCGGTCACCGCGATGATGACGGTTCCGCGGGTGTACCCGGAGAACGTGTACCACCCTGCCCCGGCCGCCTCCTGCCAGATGCTGCGCGCGCGGGTCGGCAGCTGGTTGAGGAACCAGGTCCACATCTCCGCGCCCCGGGCCAGGAAGAAGATCGAGCAGAAGACCGCGAGGATCAACGCGGTGATGACCTCGACGACCGAACCGGCACCCGCGGCGGCCTGGCCGGCGAGCTCGCCGCTGTGCTGCTGGAGCCAGGTCTGACCGTCAGTGATCCACTGGTTGATCTGGTCGTTGGTGATCACGAACGGCAGCGGACCGTTGATCAGCAGGTTCTTGAGATCCTCGATCCCGGAGCCGAACTGGTCCGAGAGGTTCACCCACTGGCCCGCGACCGAGACCCCGACGTAGGCGAGCATGCCGACCAGCAGCAGGATGCCCAGCAGGAGGGAGAGGGCGGTGGCGAGGAATCGTGGCATGTACCGGCTGAGGAACTCCACGGCAGGGCGAAGAACAGCCGTGAACACCAGCGCGATGAATACCGCGATGAAGAGCAGCTGGACGCGGGAGGTCGCGTAGAACACGAGGGCGATCGCCGCGACGACGACGAGCAGGCGCCACGAGACCCCCGCCATCGACCGCAGCCAGTGGGGGGCGGTCGACTCGTACCCGAGGACCGGGCCGGTGCGAACGGTGCCGGGACGGCGCACTGCAGGTCGGGGGCTCCGCGGACCGGGGGTCGGCGCGGGGAGAGCCCCTGGACCCTCGACGGTCGGGTTGTGCTGTTCTGCCATGCCGAACCTCTTCAAGTCGTACGTCCGCCGGGTCGACGACAGTCTGCCCCCCGCCCACGATGATCGCCGCACAGCCACTCCGTGTTATCTTTTCTCCCGCACCTGACGGGGTACAACCCCCGGCATGTTCACCCTGTCCGGGTGGCGGAATGGCAGACGCGCTAGCTTGAGGTGCTAGTGCCCTTATGGGCGTGAGGGTTCAAGTCCCTTTCCGGACACAAGATATCGACTCTCTGACCTGCGGATACGCAGGACGGGGGGTCGATTTTTTCGTCTGTGCGGACACGGCATGCTCTAGGCGCATCCAGTGAAGGATCTGAGCATGACGCAGAAGACGAAGTTTGACGACGTGCAGGTGGAGACGCTGCGCCGGATCGGCGGGATGAAGTGGTCGACGTACCCCGACAAGCTGGGCGCGTTCGTCGCGGAGATGGACTTCGGTATCGCCCCTCCGATCGTCCGGGCCCTGCATGCGGCGGTGGACACGGGGGCGTTCGGGTACCTCACCCCTGCCGTGGCTGCCAGGATGTCCGACGCCTACGCCGGGTGGGCGGAAGCCACGTACGGCTGGCAGGTGGCTCCGCAGGACGTCCGGCCCGTGGCCGACGTCCTCAAGGGCCTGGAGGTGGCGATCGAGTCCTTCTCTCGCCCCGGCAGCGCCGTCATCTTGCCGGTCCCCGCGTACATGCCGTTCCTCACCGTCCCGCTCGCGATGGGACGCGAGATCATCCGGGTGCCGATGGCCGAGTCCGGTGGGCGGACCAGGTACGACCTGGATGCCCTCGACGCGGCGTTCCGCGCCGGCGGCAACCTGCTCATCCTGTGCAACCCGCACAACCCGCTCGGGCGCGTTCTCGACCTCGGCGAGCTGACCGCGATCGCCGAGGTCGTCGAACGCCACGGCGGCCGGGTGTTCTCCGACGAGATCCACGCGCCACTGGTCTTCCCGGGCAAGACGCACGTGCCGTACGCGTCGGTCAGCGACGTCACTGCGGGCCACACCCTGACCGCCACGTCGGCGTCCAAGGCCTGGAACCTACCCGGCATGAAGTGCGCGCAGGTCGTGCTGTCCAACGACGGCGACCGGGCTCGGTGGGCTCAGATCGCCATGATGGCCGAGCACGGCGCGGCCAACCTCGGTGTCATCGCCAACGCCGCCGCCTACTCCGGCGGCGGCCAGTGGCTCGACGAGGTGCTGCAGTACCTCGACGGCAACCGCCTCGCGCTGGCCGACCTCGTTGCGGAGCACCTGCCGGGGGTCCGGTACACCCCACCCGAGGGGACCTACCTTGCGTGGCTCGACTGCCGGGAGCTGGGCCTCGGCGACAGCCCGAGCGACTTCTTCCTCGACCACGCCGACGTGGCCATGACCGACGGCGCGATGTGCGCGTCCCCCGGCTGGGTCCGGTACAACTTCGCCACGCCGCGCCCCGTCATGACCCAGTCCTTGGAGCAGATGGGGGCTGCCGTCGCACGCAGGTAGCAGCGCCTCAAGGGCCTATGATGGGTCCAGATTTCCGGCGAGAGCACGCCGGTGCAGGACTGTTGAGACAGCAGATGGCAACGCCCCTCGTCCACACGGGGGGCGTTGCTGTGTCTGGGGCCGCGGGACGAGCGACCCAGGATGGCCGACGACGCCGCTGCTAGTTTCGACGTCGTGCCCATCGCCTCCCTCGGTTTCCGCACCGACCTCATGCTCCTGTCCCTGCAGGGGAGCGAGATCGAGGACCACGACGACTACCTGGTGGTTCGTAGCCCGCACAACCCTGACTTCTGGTGGGGCAACTTCTTGCTCTTCCGGCGACCGCCGCAACCTGCAAGCGTGCGCGCGTGGGAGCAAGCGTTCGCCCGCGAGCTCCCGGCAGCAGCTCATCGCACCTTCGGCGTGGACGGCACCGCGGCTGGCGTTGCCGGCTACGACGAGTTCACCGCCGCCGGGTATGACGTGGACGCCAGCGTCGTGATGACGGCCCATGAGGTGCACTCCCCGCCGCACCCGAACGGTGACGCGAGCTACCGCATGCTCGATCTCGCCGAACCCCGGGACAGGGAGTCCGCGACCGCGCTGCGGATGGCCAACGCGCCGGCCCGGGACCCCGAGCTCCACCGCCGCTATCTCGACCGGGCCATGGAGGCGATGGCTGCCCTCCAGCAGGCGGGCGCCGGAGGATGGTTCGGCGCGTTCCTGGACGGGCAGATGGTCTCAGGCATGGGCCTTTTCTCCGACGGCAGCGGGCTCGCCCGGTTCCAGTGCGTCGACACCCACCCCGACTCGCGAGGCCGCGGTCTCGCGGGCACGCTCGTGCACCATGTGAGCACGTACGGGCTCACGACCCTGGGCGCGCAGACGCTCGTGATGGTGGCCGACCCCGCGTATCACGCGATCAGGATCTACCGGTCCGTCGGGTTCGAGAACACCGAGACCCAGGTCGAGCTCGAACGCGCACCCTGAGGAGCTCGCCGAGGGTCGTCAGCCGCGCAGGCCGCGGTCCGCGCGCCCGATGATCTCGGCGAGCACGTCGGCGTCGTAGACGTCGCCCTCGTCCACGGGACCGCCCGCAAGCTCCGCCCACTGCCAGTGCGGTGCGATCGGCTTGTCGGCCCCGCCCGTGCCGAGCCGCAGGTCGAGCACCGCGGCGAACTGGTACCCGAAGCGGGACTGCAGCGCTCGGGCGCGCCCGAAGTCGCCGGTCGTCGCCCCGTCCACGTTCTCCCGGTCGGTCGCCAGCTCGAGCAGCAGCAGGTTGTGCTCGGGCCCGAGCTTGCCGCGGTGGTGGACGATCAGGTCCGGGATGCGCCGGCCCTGGTCGTCCACGAGCCGCACGGACTCCTCGAGGTACATGCCCGAGCGGTTGTACTCGCAGTCGATGTCCCACGACTCCTCGACCATCGGGCGCAGGTACCAGCCGAGGTGGAAGGCCACGGCCCGCTCGCTGGGGCGGCTCGTGCCGCCGGCCTGGCTGAGCAGCGACCACTCGTTCACGATCGTGGTGGTCAGTGCGATGCGGACACGGTTCTGAAGATCGGCAAGAAGCATGTGCCGACCTTAGGTCCAGGTTGACGGCACTGCGGCGGCCGTCCGTCGACGCACGAGGTCCGACCGTGTGGTCGCGTTGTACGCCGCGGCGAGGTCCAGCGTCGGCAAGGACCCGCCCGGACCTTGCCGGAATCGGAGAAGGTGTTATGCTCATGGAGCTCATGGCGCAGCCGATAGGTTGCGTGAACGCGGAGAAATCGCGTTCGAGCAGTATTCGGTCTGCATGATGGTGCCAGCATCCCGTCATGAAGGATCGGCTCGGCCACGGAACGTGCTCCTTGTGAGGAGTGGGCGGACGGGGACCGGGTGGCTCGTCACTGACAGCCCCCAAGATGGCCGGGGGCGGTTCAAGCCGCGCGAGACAAGAACAAGCGGGCGCGGTGGGCAGTGGCGTGGAGATGCTGGTCTAAGACGTAGGGCGTAGGCCCCGATCCGCCGAGAGGCGAGGTCGGGGCCTTTGTCATTCCCGCGGTCGGGGTCGTTCGAGGATCGCGCGCCGGATTTCCCCGTCAGCGGTCGCGCCCCAGGGCAGGATGAGAGCGTGCGCCAGGACGAGACGAGGACGACGGCGGCCCTTGCTGCGGCCCGATCGTCGTCGAGCCGGTCGCTCCCCGCGGACGGCGGACCGCCCGGCGCACCGGACGAGGAGCTTGACCGGTTCGCTGCGATGGCCCGCCGGCTGCTCGAGGTGCCCGTCGCGCTCGTCACCCTCGTCGACGCCGACGCGCCGAGCGCTTGGTGCGCGCACGTCGTGGCGAGCGGTCAGCCGGTCGTGCTGCCGGACGTGCGCACGGACGACCGGTTCGGGGAGCACCCGGCGATCGGTGACCTGCAGGTGCGCGCCTACGCCGGGATGCCGGTGACCGGTGCCGACGGGCGGGTCGTCGGGGCACTGTGCGCCCTCGCGGACGAGCCCCGCGAGTTCACGCCTGCTGACCTCGCGAACCTGCACGACCTGGCGGCTGCGTGCTCGTCCTGCCTGGCCCGGCGCGAGCTGGAGCGCCACGCGCGCGCTGCGGAGCGCGTGGCGACCCGCAGCGGCCGCCAGGCGCGGCTCCTGCTGAGGTTCAGCGAGGCGCTCGTGCACACGACCACCGAGGACGAGGTCCTCGCAGTCGTCCGGGCCCTCGCGCACAGCGCGCTCGGTGCGACCTACGCCGAGGTCGCGGTCGGTGACCGGCGCGGGGTGCGATACGTGAGCGTCGACGACCTCCCCGCAGGCACCGCCCCGCGGTGGCGCACGTTCGTCCCGGGTGCGGACCTCCCCGGTCCCCGGGTGATGCGGACCGGCCGACCGCTGATCTACCCCGACGAGGCCGCGGCGTTCGCCGACTTCCCGCTGCTGCGCGACGACCCCACGGCGCAGGCGGTTCGCGCGCGCGCCTTCCTGCCGCTGAGCGCGGGCGGTCGGCCGCTCGGCTGGCTGGGCCTGGGGTGGGGAGCCCCGCGGGCGATGGACGACGACTTTCGCGAGCTCATGGCCTCGCTCGCCCGGACGACCTCCCAGGCCTTGCAGCGCGCCGCCCTCATCCAGGAGCGGCGCGAGGTGGCGCACACCCTGCAGGACGCCCTCCTGAGCACGCTCCCGACCGTGCCGGGGCTGGAGCTGGCGGCCCGGTACCGTCCGGCCAGTGCGGCCGACAAGGTCGGTGGCGACTGGTACGACGCGCTCGCCTTCCCCACGTCCACGACGCTGGTCATCGGCGACGTGGCCGGCCATGACGTCGCGGCCGCGGCCGAGATGGGCCACCTGCGCAGCATCCTGCGGGGGTTCGCCGTCGACCGGGCCGACTCCCCGGCGCAGCTGCTCGGTCGCCTCGATCGCGCGAGCCTGGCGCTTGGTTCGGGAACGGTCGCGACCGCGCTCGTCGCCCGGCTCGGGGCACTGGGGAGCGCAGACCCGTCGGGCGCGGACCTCGAGGCTGCGGTGCTCACCTGGTCCAGCGCGGGCCACTACGCGCCCCTGCTCGTGCACGCGGACGGTCGGACCGCCCAGCTCAGTGGCCGGTCCGACCTCCTGCTGGGGATCGACGGCCGGGTGACCCGCACCGACTGGGTCGACCGGGTGCCACGCGGATCGACGCTGCTGCTGTTCACCGACGGCCTGGTCGAGCTGCGCGGGCACCACATCGGCGATCGGATCGACGCGCTGCGGGTCGCCGCTGGGCGGATGGCGGGAGCGCCGCTCGACGTGCTCCTCGACGCCGTGCTGGCCGCGATGGCGCACCGTCGCGACCAGGACGATGTCGCGGTGCTCGCGGCTCGGCCCGTGGGGCCGGTCGGCCCGGGCGGCGCCGCATCGTCGTCGTGATCAGGTCGGGTCGGGTCACGTCACGTCAGGGCAGCGCCCGCTGCCGGAAGGTGCTCGAAGATCAGGCTGGTCTCGGTCAGCGCGACCTCCGGACGTGCGCTGAGCTGGTCGACGACGAAGGCGCGGAGCATGGCGGTGTCTCGGACGGCGACGTGGAGGAGGAAGTCGTCGGCCCCCGCCACGAAGTAGACATCCCGGACCTCGGGCCGGGCGGCGATCCGCTCGGCGAACGAGGACAGCTCGCCGCGCGCGCCCGACTGCATCCGGACGGCGATCATGGCCTGCAGGCCGCGGCCCAGCGCGGCGGGGTCGATCTCGGCGTGGAAACCGCGGATGACCCCGGCCTCGCGCATCGCGCGCACGCGACCCAGGCAGGTCGACGGCGCGATCCCCACGGCGGCCGCGAGCGCGTTGTTGGGCACCCGGGCGTCGCGTTCGAGGAGCCGCAGGATGCGCCGATCGGTCTCGTCGAGGATCGGCCGACGAACATCTGACGGGCCGGAGGGCTGTCGCGCCGCCGGGGATGAAGATTCTGTCGACATCTGGCGAGTCTACCGAATTTCTGAATGGCGAAACAGAACGGAAACACATGTTGTTCACCGCTGTGATCTGGGGCACGTCACAATTGGGGTGAGCCACGGTCGATCGACAGTGGGAAGCTCTGCGCACTGGGGAGTCACATCATGCGGATCGGTGTCCCGACGGAGATCAAGAACCACGAGTACCGGGTTGCCATCACTCCCGCCGGCGTCCACCAGCTGGCCGCGGCCGGTCACGACGTGATCATCCAGGCCGGCGCGGGCGTCGGCTCGGCGATCGACGACGCGACCTACGTCCAGGCAGGCGCGACCATCCTCGACACGGCTGCGGAGGTCTGGGGCGTGGCCGACCTGGTCTGCAAGGTCAAGGAGCCGATCGCGTCGGAGTACGTGCACCTGCGCGAGGACCTCACGCTCTTCACCTACCTCCACCTCGCCGCCGACCGGCCGGGGACGGACGCCCTGCTCGACGCGGGCACGACGGCGATCGCCTACGAGACCGTGCGACTGGCCGACGGCTCGCTCCCGCTGCTGGCACCCATGAGCGAGGTCGCCGGGCGACTCTCGGTCCAGGTGGGTGCGTACCACCTGATGAAGAGCGAGGGTGGTCTCGGGGTGCTCCTCGGCGGGGTCCCCGGCGCGCCGCCCGCCAAGGTCGTCATCATCGGCGGGGGTGTGGCGGGCCAGCACGCCGCCGAGATCGCGGTCGGTATGCGAGCCGACGTGACGATCCTCGACGTCTCGCTCAACCGGTTGCGCGAGCTCGACGTGATCTTCGGCGGACGGGTCCGCACGCTCGCCTCCAGCGCGTACGCGCTCGAGCAGGAGGTCACCGGGGCGGACCTCGTCATCGGTGCGGTGCTCGTGCCCGGCGCGCGGGCGCCCCGCCTGGTGACCGACGCGTTCGTCGCTGCCATGCGGCCCGGGTCGGTGCTCGTGGACATCGCCGTCGACCAGGGCGGGTGCTTCGAGTCCACCCACGCGACCACGCACGACGAACCGACGTTCATGGTGCACGGCTCGGTCTTCTACTGCGTGGCGAACATGCCGGGGGCCGTGCCGGTCACGTCCACGCGGGCGCTGACCAATGCGTCCCTGCCGTACCTGACGACCCTCGCCAACCGGGGCTGGCGCGACGCCGTCCGGGGCGACGCCGCGCTCGCTGGCGGCCTGACCACCCACGCCGGGGCGTTGTACAACGAGGCCGTCGGTGAGGCGCTCGGCTACGCGACGAAGGACGCGGCCACCGCGCTCGGCTGACCGTGGCCGCCCGCGCCGGCGCGGCCCAGCGCGGGCATACGGTTGACGGCATGTCGTCCTCCCCGTCGCCGCTGCCCCCCATGACCGCGCAGGACGAGGTCGTCGGCCTGTGCCAAGACCTCCTGCGGATCGACTCCTCGAACTACGGGGACGGCTCCGGTCCGGGGGAGCGGGCGACTGCGGAGTACGTGATGGCCTCGCTCACCGAGGTCGGCCTCGACCCCGAGTACTACGAGACCGCGCCGGGCCGAGCGAACGTCGTCGTGCGGCTTCCCGGTCAGGACCCGACCTTGGGCGCGCTCGTGCTCCACGGGCACCTCGACGTCGTGCCGGCCCAGGCGAGCGACTGGCAGGTCGACCCGTTCGGCGGCGAGGAGCGGGACGGCCTGCTGTGGGGTCGCGGCGCGGTGGACATGAAGGACATGGACGCGATGATCCTCGCGGTCGTCCGGCAGATGACGCGCGAGGGGCGGCGCCCCGCCCGGGACGTCGTGGTGGCCATGTTCGCCGACGAGGAGGCCGGTGGCGTCTACGGGGCCCGCTGGTCGGTCGACAACCGCCCCGATCTGTTCGAGGGTGCCACCGAGGCGATCAGCGAGGTCGGCGGCTTCTCGGTCGAGGTCGGCGGCCAGCGGGCGTACCTGCTCCAGACCGCCGAGAAGGGGCTCGACTGGCTGCGCCTGGTGGTCGACGGTCGGGCCGGGCACGGGAGCCAGGTCAACCCGGACAACGCCGTCACCCACCTCGCGGCCGCGGTCGCCCGGATCGGGCAGCACGAGTGGCCCCTCGCGCTGACCCCCACCGTCCGGCTGCTCCTGGCCGGCGTGGCCGATCTCACCGGCACCCGGTTCGAGCCGGAGGACCCCGCGTGCGTGGCCCGGCTCGTGGCCGCGCTCGGACCGGCGGCACGGTTCGTGGGGGCGACCGTGCGCAACACCGCCAACCCGACCCAGCTCGGTGCGGGCTACAAGGCGAACGTGATCCCGGGTCGCGCCGAGGCGACGATCGACGTCCGGTACGTGCCCGGGCAGGGGGACCAGACGCTCGCGACGATCGCGGAGCTGGCCGGTGAGCACGTGCGGTTCGAGCACGTCCACCGGGACATCGCGCTCGAGGTCCCGTTCGAGGGTGACCTGGTCGACGCGATGGTGGCCGCCCTCCGGGCCGAAGACCCGGGTGTGGCGGTGCTGCCCTACACGCTGTCGGCCGGGACCGACAACAAGTCGCTGTCCCGGCTGGGGATCACCGGGTACGGGTTCGTGCCGCTCCAGCTCCCGTCCGGGCTGGACTTCGCCGGGATGTTCCACGGCGTCGACGAGCGGGTGCCGACCGAGTCGCTCAGGTTCGGCGTCCGGGTGCTGGACCGCCTGCTGGGCGCCTACTGATCGACTCGGACCGGCTACTCGAACGCTTCGTCGAGCAGCCGCAGGTCGAGCGTGCTCCGCACGCGGATCGACTTGCGGCGCAGCCAGACCTTGCGCTCCCCGCCCGCGAACAGGCGTGTCCGCGCCAGCTCCCAGCGCCCGTACTCGGCCTCGTCGGTCAGCATCCGCCGGGCCTCGCCGCGGCTCGTGCTCGGCGGGAGCCGCACCATGCGGTACTCGTACTCACCGCCCTGGGCGGTCCAGCTGCTCTGCACCTGCTCGCTGACGCCCCTGCTCATGAGCGCTCCTTCGTGTGCCGTCCGGTGGCCGACGCCTGACGGTGGATGTCAGGGATGGCCGTCGGTGCCATTGTGCACGAAGCGGCGCTACCGTCAGCGTATGACTGTCGATCCGCGCGCCGCCCTGGACCGCCTCGTAGCCGCCCTCGAGGCTCATTACCACGCGATCTCCTCGCGTCGCGGCGAGGATGATCCCGCCGTCGATGACGCCTACGACGTGCTCGCCGACGCCTTCGAGGTGTACGACGACGCCCTGAGCTCGAGATTCGGGGAGAGCACGCCGTTCGACCTCGCGGACGAGGACGAGGACGACGACGAGGACGACATCGTCGACCTCGACGACGAGGACCGCGTCCCCGACGAGGCCTTCAGCGAGGACGAGTACGACGACGTCCTGGCGGACGACCGGATGGCCGACGAGCCGGTCGGCGACGGCGCGCGCCCCGAGGGTGCGCGGCAGAGCTGAGCCGGACGACCTGGCCCCCTGCCGACCTGGCCCCTGGCGCTAGCGACGCTCGGGGTAGCCGACGTCCGGCGCGCTGATCTCGTCCAGCGCGCGCAGGATCTCGGGCGGCAGCTCGAGCTCGTCCGCGGCGAGCGACCCGCGCAGCTGGGCTGCGGTGCGCGCCCCGACGATCGCGCAGGTCACCTCGGTGCGGGCGCGCAGCCACGCGAGGGCCACCTCGAGCGGTGAGCGACCGAGCCCGTTCGCGGCGGTCGCGACGGCCTCGACGACGGCGAGCGAGGCGGCACCCAGGTAGGGCTCGACGAAACCCGCCAGGTGGGGGGAGGCCGCGCGGGAGTCTGCGGGGATGGTGCGTCGGTACTTGCCCGTGAGCACCCCGCGTCCGAGCGGCGACCACGCGAGCACCCCGATCCCGAGATCCCCGGCCGCGGGCAGGACCTCGCGCTCGATCCCGCGCTGCAGGAGCGAGTACTCGACCTCGACGGCCGCCAGGGTGATCTCGTCGCCGAGCAGCGTCGCGGCGCGGGCCGTCTGCCAGCCGGGGTGGTTGGACAGTCCGACGTAGCGCGCGCGGCCACTCGTCACGGCGTACCGCATGGCCGAGACCGTCTCGGTCAGCGGCGTGCGGGGATCGGGCGTCTGCACGAGCCACAGGTCGACGTGGTCGGTGCGCAGCCGCGCGAGCGAACCGTCGAGCGAGTCGAGCAGCGCGCCGCGGGAGGCGTCGACCACCCCGCCGGTCGCGGTGCGACGCACCCCGCCTTTGGTGCACAGCACCACCTCGTCTCGCGGCACCGTGGTCCCGAGGAGCGAACCGATCAGGGCCTCGGAGGCGCCGTCCGCGTAGGACGCCGCGGTGTCGAGCAGCGTCCCGCCGGCCTCCACGAAGTCACGCAGCTGCTCGGCAGCCTCGTGCTCGTCCGTGTCGCGACTCCAGGTCATCGTGCCAAGCCCGAGGTGGGAGACCCGCAGGCCGGTCCGCCCAAGCTGCCGCTGTTCCATGGCCGTGAACCTACCCGCCCGCGATCGGTGGCCCGGCACCCGCGAACGCTGGGTACTGTTTCGCCCCATGGACGTCGTGGCGAGTGGCATGAGCGCAGGGGTGGCGATCGTCCTCGGACTGGTCCAGGGCCTGACCGAGTTCCTCCCGGTCTCTTCGAGCGCGCACCTGCGCATCGTCGGCGAGCTGCTCGGGGCGGGCGATCCTGGGGCGGCGTTCACGGCGATCACGCAGATCGGGACCGAGTCCGCCGTCGTGCTCTACTTCCGCCGGGACATCGCGCGCATCTGCGTCGCGTGGTGGCGGGCGGTGCGCGGCGCGAACGGCACGGACCGGGCCTCGCGGCTCGGTGCCGGCCACCAGGACGCCCGGATGGGGTGGTACATCGGGCTCGGCAGCCTCCCGATCATCGTGCTCGGGCTCCTGTTCCAGGACACGATCGAGAGCAACTTCCGCAACCTCTACCTCATCGCCTTCACGCTGGCCGCCTTCGGCCTGGTGCTCGGTTGGGCCGACCGCCGGGCGAAGATGACGCGCACGCTCGAGGACCTCTCCCCGCGCCACGCGGTCTACTTCGGGTTCGCGCAGGCGCTCGCGCTCATCCCCGGGGTGTCGCGGTCCGGGGGCACGATCACCGCCGGCCTGCTGATGGGCTACACGCGGGAGGCGGCCGCGCGGTACTCGTTCCTGCTGGCCATCCCCGCCGTGCTGGGCTCGGGCCTGTTCCAGCTCGCCAAGAGCCTGGACAGCTTCGGCACCCCGGGGACGCCGAGCCTCGGCGCGACGCTCATCGCGACGCTGGTGGCGTTCGTCGTCGGCTACGTGGTGATCATCGCTTTCTTGAAGATCGTCTCGACCTACAGCTACAAGCCGTTCGTGATCTACCGGCTGGTGCTCGCCGGGCTGGTCCTGGTGCTGCTCGCGACGGGCGCGCTGCACCCGATGCCGGTCGTCTGACCGACGCCGACCTAGAGCCAGCCGGACCGCTTGAACACGCCGTACAGCACGACGCACGACGCGAGCATCGCCACGATCACCGCGGGGTAGCCGAACGCCCAGCTCAGCTCCGGCATGTGCCGGAAGTTCATGCCGTACACGCTCGCCACCATCGTGGGCACGACGGCGATCGCGGCCCACGCCGAGATCTTGCGGATGTCCTCGTTCTGGCGCAGCGACACCTGCGACCGGTAGGCCGAGAGCATGTCGCCGAGCAGCCGGTCGTGCCCCTCCAGGCGCCGGTCCAGCCGGTCTGCCGACTTCTCGAGGCGGTGCAGCCACGGCTGCGCGCGACCGCTGCCGTTCGCCTCCTCGTCGTCGGCCACGAGCTCGGGCAGCTCGGCGCTGAACGGGACGAGGGCGCGGCGCGCCTCGGCGATCTCCCGCTTGAGGAGGTAGATCCGTTGGACCGGGTCCGGGCCGTCGAGCGCGAACGCGGCCCGCTCGGTGTCGGCGACGGCCTCGCCGAGGGCGATCTCGACCTCGCTCATGGCCGCGACCAGCGTGAGCAGCAGGACGGCGAGCGCCTGGCGGGCGCCGGACTCCGGCGCGAGCTCCGGTGACGTCAACCGATCGAGGGCGGCGTCCTGCGTGCCCGCGTCGCCGTGCTCTGCGGTCAGGATGACGTTGCGGGCGAGCACCATCGTGAGCGTGCCCGTGTGCACGTCGTCGGTCTCCTCGACGTAGCTCAGCGTCGGGCTCGACAGGTACAGGCCCCCGCCGGGAAGGCGCTCGAGGTGCGGGTGCAGGCTGCGCCGTCGCGATCCTCGCTGGTCGGCCCGATCCACCGCGCCCAGCGGGACCCCGAACTGCTCGGCGACGGCGTCGAGCTCCGCGGTGTCCGCGAGCGTGATCCAGACGGCGGCCGGCTCGCGGTCGCTCTGGTGCGCGGCCGCGGCGTCGAGGGTGGTCGGCACCCACGTGCCGTTGCGCTCCATCACGGCACGGCTGGCGGGAGCGCTGCTGGTGGGGTCGTTGCTCGGGGCTGTCTGGGGGCTCACGGCTGCCATTGTGGCGCGCCGAGCCGATCGGAGCGCCGGTTAGGCTCTCGGGGTGCATACCTGGCCTGCCCCGCAGATCCCCGCGATCCCCGGGACGGGGCCGGACGTTCGCGTCCGTGACACCTCGACGGGCGAGCTCGTCGTGGCTGCGGCCGGTCCGACCGCGACGATGTACGTGTGTGGCATCACGCCGTACGACGCGACCCACCTCGGTCATGCCGCGACCTACGTCGCGTTCGACCTGCTGCTGCGGGCCTGGACGGACGCCGGCCACGCGGTCCGGTACGCCTCCAACGTGACGGACGTCGACGACCCGTTGCTCGAGCGTGCCACCGCGACGGGGGTCGACTGGCGTGCGCTCGCCGTCGAGCAGACCGCGCTGTTCGCCGAGGACATGACCGCCCTGGGCGTCGTGCCCCCCGACGTCTTCGTCGGCGCCGTCGAGTCCATCCCCGACGTCGTGCTGGCCGTGGAGCAGATGCTTGCTCGCGGCTCCGCCTACCGCGTGCCGAACGAGCCGGGTGCCGGTGGGGACGACCCCACGCTCGGAGACGTGTACGCCGACCGGTCGGCCGACGCCGCGTTCGGCTCGGTCGCGCGGCTCGACCGCGACGAGATGGTCGCGGTCTTCGCCGAGCGGGGCGGGGACCCGGACCGCGCGGGCAAGCGCGACCCGTTGGACTCGCTGCTGTGGCGGCGCGAGCGGCCGGGGGAGCCTCGCTGGGACGGTGGCGAGCTGGGGACCGGGCGCCCCGGCTGGCACATCGAGTGCGCCGTCATCGCGCGTGGCGGTCTCGGGCTGCCGTTCGACGTCCAGGGCGGCGGCGTCGACCTGCGCTTCCCGCACCACGAGATGAGCACCTCGCACGCCCGCATGCTCGACGGCGGTCTGGGCGCGCGCTTCCACGTGCACGCCGGGATGGTCGGGCTGGACGGCGAGAAGATGAGCAAGTCGCGCGGCAACCTGGTGCTGGTCTCGGTGCTGCGGGCCCAGGGCGTCGATCCGATGGCGATCCGGCTCGCGCTCCTCGCGCACCACTACGCCGGTGACTGGTCGTGGACCGCCAAGGACCTCACCGCGGGCCAGGACCGCCTCGAGCGCTGGCGCAGCGCGGTCTCCGGCAACGGCGGTCCGGACGCGGCCGCCGCGCTCGCCGCGATCCGGGCCGCCCTCGCGGACGATCTCGACGCTCCGGCCGCCCTGGCAGCGATGGACCGGTGGGCGGACGTGGCCCTGGCCGGGGTGCCCGGCGGCTGGGACGTGTCCGACCCGGTCGTCGACGGGGCTCCGGGCGTGATAGCCCGCGCGGTCAACGCGCTGCTCGGGGTCCGGCTCTGACGGCTGGTCAGCCTCCCGTGCCGCGGTCCCGGCGGCGCAGGTAGCGCTCGAACTCGCGCGCGATCGCCTCGCCGCTCGCCTCGGGCAGCTCCGCGGTGTCCTTGGCCTCCTCGAGCTGGCGGACATAGTCCGCGATCTCGGAGTCCTCGGCCGCGAGCTCGTCGACGCCCTGCTGCCACGCGGCCGACTCGTCCGGCAGGTCTCCGAGCGGGACCGGCTCGCCGAGCAGCTCCTCGATCCGTGCGAGCAGCGCGAGCGTGGCCTTGGGGGACGGGGCGTGCGCGACGTAGTGCGGCACGGCCGCCCAGAGCGACAGGGCACGCAGGCCCCGGTCGGCCGCCTCGTGCTGCAGGATCCCGACGATGCCGGTCGGGCCCTCATAGGTGTTCGGCTCGATCCCGAGCACCTCCTGGACGTCGGGGTCCTCGGAGGTGGTCGTCACCGGGATGGGGCGCGTGTGCGGGACATCGGCGAGCAGCGCCCCGAGCGTGATCACCGACCGCACCCCGAGGTTCGTGGCGATGTCGAGCAGCTCGGTGCAGTACCGGCGCCACCGCATCGACGGCTCGATGCCGTGCACGAGCACGACGGTGCGGCCGGTGCGGGGTGTGGTGAGGACGGCCACGTGCGTCGTCGGCCACGTGATCTCGCGTCGACCGTCCGGTCCCTGGGTGACGGTCGGCCGGTTGACCTGGAAGTCGTGGTACTCCTCGGGGTCCAGCTCCTCGACGTCCTCGGCGTCCCAGGCCTCGTCCAGGAGCTCCAGCGCGTGGGTCGCGGCCGAGCCGGCGTCGTTCCAGCCCTCGAACGCGGCAAGCATCACCGGCTCGCGCTCCGGCAGGTCGGGTCCTGGCTCCTGGTCGGTCATCTGCCCACCCTAGGGTGAACGTCCCCCCACGAGGAGGGGAGCCGCGCGGCCAGACCTAGAATTGGCCGGGTGCCCGAGCCCCTCACCGCCACCGGTCCCTTCCCTGCCGCCGTCCTGTGGGACATGGACGGCACCTTGGTCGACACCGAGCCGTACTGGATCGCCGCCGAGAACGAGCTCGTCGAGGCGCACGGCGGGGTGTGGTCGCACGAGGACGCGCTCGGGCTGGTGGGCAACGCCCTGCCCGAGTCGGCGCAGATCCTGCAGGCCCACGGCGTCGACCTCCCGGTCGAGGCCATCCTCGACTTTCTCGTCGCCCGGGTGGCCGAGGCCGTCGCGGTCCGGGTCCCGTGGCAGCCGGGGGCGCTCGCGCTGCTCGTCGAGCTGGCGACGGCCGGCGTGCCGTGCGCGCTCGTGACGATGTCCTACCGTTCGCTCACCACCGCCCTCGTGGCGGCCGCGCCGGCGGGCGTGTTCGGGGCGGTGGTCGCCGGCGACGACATCACGTTCGGCAAACCCCACCCTGAGTCCTACCTGTTGGCTGCGTCCCAGCTCGGCGTCGATGTGCGGGGCTGCGTCGCGATCGAGGACTCGCCGCCCGGCATCGCCTCCGCGCTCGCGGCCGGTGCCCGCACGATCGGGATCGAGGTCATGGTCCCGGTACCGCCGCAGCCCGGGCTGAGCCGGATCGGGTCACTGGCGGACCTCACGCTCGCCGACCTGGTCCGGATCGCGCGCGGTGAGACCGTCGATCGGATCGCAAGCCCGCTTGAGCGTCGAGCCGGCTGATCGGGCCGGGCGTCAGACCTCCGCTGCCTCGGGGCGGACCCCGAGTGCGATCTCGACCGATGTGGACTCGAGCGCCGGCGGCGTGCCGCCGAAGGCCGGGCACAGCGACTGGTGCGCGCACCACGGGCACAGGGCCGACTTGCGGGGCTGCCAGTCGCCCGAGCGTGCGGTGGCCTCGATCCCCGACCAGATCGACCGGATCCGTCGCTCGACCGTCAGGAGCTCGGCCTCCTCGGGCTCGTGCCGCAGGATCTTGGCGTCGCCGAGATACACGAGCTGGAGCATCCGCGGGATCTCGCCGCGGCTGCGCCAGAGCACGAGCGCGTAGAACCGCATCTGGAAGAGCGCCGAGCTCTCGTACCCCGCCCGGGGCGACTTGCCGGTCTTGTAGTCGACCACCCGCATCGCGCCGCCGGGCGCCACGTCGAGGCGGTCGACGATGCCGCGCAGCAGCGGGCCGCCGTCGAGCGTCGTCTCCACGAACAGCTCGCGCTCTTTCGGTTCGAGCCGGTTCGGGTCCTCGAGCGTGAAGTAGGTGGTCAGCAGTGCGCCCGCGGTGACGAGCCACGCGGCCGCGGCGTCGGCGGACCCGAACAGCTCGGCGTACTTCGGCTCGGCGGCGCGCAGCCGGTCCCACTCGCCGGGCAGCAACGCCTTCGCGGCGACCTCGGTGCGATCGCCGGCGGGTGAGTCGAAAAGTCGTTCGAGCACGGCGTGCACGAGCGTCCCGCGCGCTGCGGCCTCGCTCGTCGGCTCGGGGAGCCGGTCGACCACCCGGAAGCGGAACAGGAGCGGGCACTGCACGAAGTCGTTCGCGCGCGAGGGCGACAGCCCGGGTCGGCTGCGGCCGCTGCGGTGGGCGGGCGTCTCCGGGGACGACGGCGCGACCGGCCCCTCCGGGGACGACGGCGCGACGGGATCCTGCAGGGAACCGGACGGGGTAAGGGGCACGTCCCGAGCGTAGGCGCCGCCGCCCACAGGCCGTGCGCACAGCGCACCTGTCTAGGCTGGCGCGGTGAATGCAGCGAACACCCCCGCCCGCCGGCCGAACGGGACCGCCGGCTGGGTGATCGGACGGGCCGCCGGCGCGCCCGTGATCCTGGCGCCGTCCTGGCTCGTCGCCGCGGCCATCCTGACCGTCCTGTTCGCCCCGACGGTCCAGAACCTCGCCCCCGGGATCGGTGGGGTGGCGACGTATCTCGTGGCCCTGACCTTCGTCGTGCTGCTGTTCGTGTCGGTCTTCCTGCACGAGCTCGCGCACGGTTTCATGGCGCGCGCGCGGGGGCTGGAGGTCCGCGAGTTCGCCATCACGCTCTGGGGTGGTCACACGGCCTTCGGCGGTGCCGCGGCGACGCCCGGAGCGAGCGCGTTGATCGCCGTCGTCGGCCCGATCACGAACCTGCTGGTCGGGGTCGTGTGCTGGCTCGTGGCGCAGGCGGCACCCGCGGGCGGCCTGGTCGGGATCATCGCGTACTCCGGCGCCTTCGCGAACGCCTTCGTGGCGATCTTCAACCTCGTGCCCGGGCTCCCGCTCGACGGCGGCCGGGTGCTCGAGGCGCTGGTCTGGCGCGTGTCCGGAGACAGGTTCCGCGGCACGGTGGTCGCCGGCTGGGCCGGGCGGGTCGTGGCCGTCGGCTTCGCCGTCTGGGCGATCGGCTACCCGTTCCTGCGCGGGCAGCAGCCGGACCTCTTCACGATCGGCTGGGCGGCCCTGATCGGGGCGTTCCTGTGGAGCGGAGCGAGCCAGTCCATCCGCGGCGCCCAGTCGCAGCGGGTCCTCGACGCGCTGACGGTCGCCGCCGTCGCCCGACCCGCCGTCGGCGTGGCCTTCACCGCGACGATCGCCCAGGCGGAAGCGGCCGCGGTCGCCGCCGGACTGGGTCAGGTCGTGCTGCTCGCCCCGGACGGCCGGCCCGCCGCCTACGTCGATCCCGAGGCGGCGGCCGCGGTGCCCGGCGAGGCCAGGTCTCGGACCGGCGTGGAGGCCGTCGCCGTCCCGTTGCCCGTGGGCGCCGTGATCGACGGCCGCCTGACCGGTCCGGAGCTGGTCCGTGCGATCGGGCAGGTCAGTCGCTTCACCGCGGCGATGGCCGTCGTGGTGGACGGCGAGGTCACCGGCCTCGTCTTCGCGCGCGACGTCGTGGCCGCGCTGCGCCCGCGCGCCTAGGAGTCGCGGCGCGCCGAGCCCGGCTCGGCCTCTCTTAGACTGGATGACCGTGACCGCTGAAACCTCTGTGACCTCTGATGCCGCTGTGACCTCCGAAGCCCCCGTGATCGCCGACACCCCCCGATCGACGGGTGCCGACATGCGCCGCGGACTCCTGCGCGAGGGCGACAAGGTCCAGCTGACCGATCCCCGCGGGAAGCTGTTCACCATCACGCTGGCGGCCGGGACCCAGTTCCACACGCACCGCGGCTACTTCAGCCACGACGACATCATCGGCCGCCCCGAGGGCTCGGTCGTGCGCAGCACGGCGGGGACCGAGTACCTCGTCCTGCGCCCGCTGCTGAGCGACTACGTCCTGTCGATGCCGCGCGGCGCGCAGGTCGTGTACCCCAAGGACGCCGGTCAGATCGTCGCGATGGCCGACATCTACCCCGGTGCGCGCGTCGTGGAGGCCGGCGTCGGCTCGGGCGCGCTCACGATGTCGCTGCTGCGCGCGGTCGGGGACGGCGGCTCGCTGCACTCGATCGAGCGTCGGGAAGACTTCGCGGCGATCGCGCGGGGCAACGTCGAAGGCCAGTTCGGCGGCCCGCACCCGGCGTGGGAGCTCTCGGTCGGCGACCTGTCCGACGTCCTGCCGCTCGTCGCTGCGCCCGGGTCCGTCGACCGGGTCGTGCTGGACATGCTGGCCCCGTGGGAGAACCTCGAGGCGGTCGCCACGGCGCTCGCCCCCGGCGGTGTCCTCATCGTCTACGTCGCCACCACGACGCAGCTCTCCCGGGTCGCCGAGGACCTGCGCCTCGACGGCCGGTTCACCGAGCCGGAGGCCTGGGAGTCGATGGTGCGCGGCTGGCACCTCGAGGGTCTCGCCGTACGCCCCGAGCACCGCATGATCGGCCACACCGGGTTCCTGCTCACCACGCGCCGGATGGCCGACGGCGTCGAGGCCCCCACCCGGCGTCGTCGTCCCGCCAAGGGCAACTACCCCGAGGACGGGCACGTGGACGCCCCGGTGCTCGGGGAATGGACCGCGGAAGACCTCGGCGAGCGGCCGATCTCGGCCAAGAAGGTCCGGCGCGTGCGGCGCGACGTCGGCCAGGCACCGGCTGTCGATCCGTCTGGTGATTGACATGCGCGGTTAGGGTCGATGTAAGAGAATTCAGGACCTCGACGAGAAGGGGGCCCATGATGACCGAGACACCCGGCTACTCCCAGCAGCGTGACCTGGAGCGGCAGTTCGCCGCGCTGGCCGCGAAGAACGAGCGCCTGACCGACGCGCTCGTGGCTGCGCGCGACCAGATCATCGATCTCAAGTCTCAGCTGGACGAGCTGGCCAAGCCGCCCGGCACGTACGCCTTCTTCCTCGCGGCGCGGGCCGACGGCACGGTGGACATCATGTCGGCCGGCCGCAAGATGCACGTCGCCGCGAGCCCGTCGCTCGACCTGACGCACATCCGCCCGGGGCAGGAGGTCATGCTCAACGAGGCGCTCACCGTCGTCGAGGTCGGCGGCTACGAGCCGATCGGCGAGCTCGTGACCGTCAAGGAGATGCTCGACGGCGACCGGGCCCTCGTGGTCGGGCGGTCCGACGAGGAGCGGGTGGTCCGGCTCGCCGGTCAGCTGCTCGCGCAGAACGTCCGCGTCGGGGATGCCCTGACCATCGACCCGCGCAGCGGCTTCGTGTTCGAGAAGATCCCGCGGTCCGAGGTCGAGGAGCTGATCCTCGAAGAGGTCCCGGACATCCAGTACTCCGACATCGGCGGGCTCGGGCCGCAGATCGAGCAGATCCGCGACGCCGTCGAGCTGCCGTTCCTGCACCCCGAGCTGTTCCGGGAGCACGGGCTCAAGCCGCCCAAGGGCGTGCTGCTGTACGGCCCGCCCGGGTGCGGCAAGACGCTGATCGCCAAGGCGGTGGCGCACTCGCTCGCCGCGACGGCAGCCACCGCGCGGGGCGAGGAGCCCGGGTCGGCGAAGAGCTACTTCCTCAACGTCAAGGGCCCCGAGCTGCTCAACAAGTACGTCGGGGAGACCGAGCGGCACATCCGGCTGATCTTCGCCCGGGCCCGCGAGAAGGCCTCCGAGGGTTCGCCCGTCGTGGTGTTCTTCGACGAGATGGAGTCGCTGTTCCGCACCCGCGGCACGGGCATCTCGAGCGATGTCGAGACGACCATCGTGCCGCAGCTGCTCTCCGAGATCGACGGCGTGGAACGGCTCGACAACGTCATCGTGATCGGTGCCTCGAACCGCGAGGACATGATCGACCCCGCGATCCTGCGCCCCGGCCGGCTGGACGTGAAGATCAAGATCGAACGGCCCGACGCGGAGGGCGCGCGCGAGATCTTCGCGAAGTACCTCACGGCCGACCTGCCGATCCACGCCGATGATCTGGCCGAGCACGACGACGACCGCGCCGCGGTGATCGACGCCATGATCTCGCGGGTCGTCGAGCGGATGTACTCGGAGGGCGAGGAGAACCGCTTCCTCGAGGTCACGTACGCGTCCGGCGACAAAGAGGTCCTGTTCTTCAAGGACTTCAACTCCGGGGCGATGATCCAGAACGTGGTGGACCGGGCCAAGAAGTCCGCCATCAAGGACCTGCTGGCGTCCGGCCAGCGCGGGCTGCGCGTCGACCACCTCCTCGCGGCGTGTGTCGACGAGTTCAAGGAGAACGAGGACCTGCCCAACACGACCAACCCCGACGACTGGGCGCGGATCTCGGGCAAGAAGGGTGAGCGGATCGTCTTCATCCGCACCATCGTCACGAGCAAGAAGGGTTCCGAGTCGCCGCGCACGATCGAGACCGTCACGAGTACGGGCCAGTACCTCTGACCGTCCCGAACTAGGGTGGCGGCGTGACTGTGCGCCGTGTGATGGGTATCGAGACCGAGTACGGCATCCTGCAGCCCGGGCGGCCAATGGCGAACCCGATGCTGCTCTCGTCGTACGTCGTCGCCGCCCACGTGCCCGCGCTCGAGGGGTCGCGCCTGCGTGCGAAGTGGGACTACGACGACGAGGACCCGCTGCACGACGCCCGCGGCTTCCGG
Organism: Pengzhenrongella phosphoraccumulans; assembly: GCF_045689905.1. Lineage (NCBI taxonomy): Bacteria > Bacillati > Actinomycetota > Actinomycetes > Micrococcales > Pengzhenrongella > Pengzhenrongella phosphoraccumulans. The sequence goes on from NZ_CP144210.1 coordinate 4,021,459, forward strand.
CTCCAGCGCGCATCGGCCCAGCCCTCGATGCTGACGGACGACCCGGCCCGGCCCGCGCCGTCGGGCGACGTTGCGCCGGTGTCATCGGGCGACGTTGCGCCGGTGTCATCGGGCGACGTCGCGCAAGTGCCGGGCTCTGCCGAGCCCCTGCAGGAGCTCGCCCGACCCCTCGTGGACGAGTACGACGACCCGGGCGCGGCGAACGTGATCCTCACGAACGGTGCGCGGCTGTACGTCGACCACGCGCACCCGGAGTACTCCTCGCCGGAGGTCACCGGCCCCCTCGACGGCGTGCGCTGGGACCGGGCCGGCGAGCTCGTCATGCTCGCCTCGGTGCGTGCGCTCGCGCAGAACCCCGGGCTGCCCGACATCGCGCTGTACAAGAACAACGTCGACGGCAAGGGCTCGACGTACGGGACGCACGAGAACTATCTCGTCGAACGCGACGTCCCGTTCGCCGACCTCGCCCGACGGCTGATCCCCTTCTTCGTGACCCGGCAGGTGTTCACCGGCGCCGGGCGGGTGGGGATCGGTCAGCGGGGCGAGACCGCGGGGTTCCAGCTCTCGCAGCGGGCGGACTACATCGAGGCCGAGATCGGGTTGGAGACCACCCTGCGGCGCCCCATCGTGAACACCCGGGACGAGCCGCACGCGGACCCGGAGCGCTGGCGCCGGCTGCATGTGATCCTCGGCGACGCGAACCTGCTCCAGACCGCGACCTATCTCAAGCTCGGCACGACCTCGCTCGTGCTGTGGCTCATCGAGCAGGGCTCACGGGGAGGACTGGCGGTCGCGGCGCTCGCCGCGATCGACCGGTTGACGCTCAAGGACCCCGTGGGCTCGGTGCACGCCGTCAGCCACGACCTCACCCTGACGGTCCGGCTCGACCTCGCCGACGGTCGGCGGTTGACCGCGCTCGAGATCCAGGCCGAGTACCTGGCGGCGGTCCGCAGCGTGCTCGCCGCCGCGCCCGGCGCGGTGCCCGACGCGGTGCCCGACGCCGTGCCCGACGCGGAGACGGCGGACGTCCTGGCGCGGTGGGGCTCGCTGCTCGATCGGCTCGGGACCGATCCGGCGAGCTGTGCGCGGGAGGTGGAGTGGCTCGCCAAGCTGCGCGTGCTCGAGGGGCTGCGCCGCCGGGACCACCTGGCGTGGGACCACCCGAGGCTCGCCGCCGTGGACCTGCAGTGGTCAGACGTGCGGCCCGAGCGCGGGCTGTACCAGCGGCTGCTCGAGGCGGGCGCGGTGGAACAGCTCGTCGACGACGCGTCGGCCGAGCGTGCCGCGGTGCGCCCGCCCGAGGACACGCGCGCCTACTTCCGGGGTGAGGCGCTCGCGCGGTACGCGGGCCACATCTCCGCCGCGAGCTGGGACTCGATCGTCTTCGACGTGCCGGGCGCACCGACGCTGCAGCGGGTGCCGATGCGCGACCCGCTACGGGGGACCCGGGATCACGTCGGCGCGCTGCTGGAGCGCAGCCCCGACGCGCGCAGCCTGCTGGCGGCGCTCGCCGGCTCTTGATCCTTTCCGTAGGCGGGGAAGCGTTCCGCGTCGGGCGAAATGTCCGAAACTTCCCCCACCGTCGCGCCTCCGGCGGAGCAAAGGTGTGCCAAGGTCTGTCTGTCGGAGTCAGGGCCTAGGGTGGAACTGGCATCTGTTGACGAGGCCGAGGAGGCACCATGGCTGGTCAGGAACACGAGCAGGCACACCGGCACGACGACGAGGACGCGCCGGAGCCGCCCGCTCCCGCCGCCCCTGCGGCCCAGGCCCGGGACGCCGAGGTCGACTCGTTGCTCGAGGAGATCGACGGGGTGCTCGAGGCCAACGCCGAGCAGTTCGTGCGGGGATTCGTGCAAAAGGGCGGTCAGTGACGCGCCGATGAGCACCGATCCGTACGGCCGGTTGCCCCGCGCGTTCACCACGCCCGGATCGTCGTCGTTCGTCGATTTCCTCACGGCCCACGCCCCGGACCTGCTACCGAGCGGGCGACCGCTGCCGGCAGGCGCGGTACCCGTCGCGCCGCACGCGACGACGATCGTCGCGCTCGCGTGCACCGGTGGGGTCGTCATGGCGGGCGACCGCCGGGCGACCGCCGGCTCGATGATCGCCAACCGGGAGATCGAGAAGGTCTTCGCGGCAGACGAGTTCTCCGCCGTGGGGATCGCCGGGGTGGCCGGCCTCGCCGTCGAGATGGTGCGGCTGTTCCAGCTCGAGCTCGAGCACTACGAGAAGATCGAGGGTGCGCTGCTCTCGCTCGACGGCAAGGCGAACCGGCTCGCGACGATGATCCGCAGCAACCTCGGGCTCGCGATGCAGGGGCTCGCGGTCGTGCCGCTCTTCGCCGGCTTCGACCTGGACCGGGGCGTCGGACGGATCTTCTCGTTCGACGTCACGGGGGGCCGCTACGAGGAGCACGAGCACCACAGCGTCGGGTCGGGCTCGGTCTTTGCGCGCGGGTCGCTCAAGAAGCGGTGGCAGCCCGACCTGGACCCCGACGGCGCCGTCCGGGTCGCGATCGAGGCCCTGGTCGACGCGGCCGACGACGACTCGGCGACCGGCGGCCCCGACCTCGTGCGCCGGATCTGGCCGGTCGTGGCGACCGTGACCGCGGCGGGCTATCAGCGCGTGAGCGATCAGGCGCTCGGCGAGATCGTGGAGTCGCTCGCAGCGCAACGGCGCGTCGAGCACGAGCGGGGCCGGTCCACCGACGCAGGGGGTGCGCGATGAGCATGCCGTTCTACGTCTCGCCCGAGCAGCTGATGAAGGACCGCGCCGACTATGCCCGCAAGGGCATTGCCCGTGGCCGCTCCGTCGTCGTGCTCGGCTTCGATCAGGGCATCGCCTTCGCGACCGAGAACCCGTCGCGCTCGCTGCACAAGATCTCCGAGATCTACGACCGGATCGGGTTCGCCGCGGTCGGCAAGTACAACGAGTTCGAGAACCTCCGGGTCGCCGGTGTGCGGTACGCAGACCTGCGCGGGTACTCCTACGACCGCGCGGACGTCAATGCCCGCGGGTTGGCGAACGCCTACGCCCAGACGCTCGGCACCGTGTTCACGACCGAGTCCAAGCCTCTCGAGGTCGAGCTCGTCGTCGCGGAGGTGGGTGACGACGAGTCCAGCGACCAGATCTACCGGCTCTCCTACGACGGCTCCGTGGCCGACGAGAGCGGCTACGTCGCGATGGGCGGGCACGCCGACCAGCTCGATGCGCGGCTCGCCGAGGAGTGGCGCGCAGGCCTCAGTCTCGGCGAGGTGCTGGGGCTGGCGGTCCGGACGCTCGGGGCGCAGGCTGAGGGGGAGCCGCGCGCCATCCCGGCCAACCAGCTCGAGGTGGCGGTCCTGGACCGCACCAAGCCTCGGCGCGCGTTCCGTCGCCTGACGGGCGCGGTGCTCGAAGACCTGCTCGGAGACACGCCGTCATAGGCGGGAGGGGCGAGGCGATGGACCGGCGGATCTTCGGTCTTGAGACCGAGTACGGCGTGACCTGTGCGGCCGACGACGGCCGCGGGCTGTCTGCGGACGAGGTCGCGCGGTACCTGTTCCGAAAGGTCGTGGCGTGGGGCAGGTCCTCCAACGTCTTCCTGCGCAACGGCTCGCGGCTCTACCTCGACGTGGGCTCGCACCCGGAGTACGCGACCGCCGAGTGCGACGACGTCCGTCAGCTCGTGGCGCACGACCGTGGGGGGGAGCGGATCCTCGAGGGGCTCGTCGCCGATGCGCAGCAACGGCTCGCGCACGAGGGGCTGCCCGGCCGGATCCACCTGTTCAAGAACAACACCGACTCGGCGGGCAACTCCTACGGCTGCCACGAGAACTACCTCGTGCGCAGGCAGGGGGACTTCACGCACCTGTCGGACGTGCTGGTTCCCTTCCTGATCAGCAGGCAGGTGCTCACCGGCGCCGGCAAGGTGCTCCCGACCCCGCGGGGCGCGACCTACTGCCTGTCGCAGCGGGCCGACCACATCTGGGAGGCGGTCTCGAGCGCGACGACGCGGTCGCGGCCCATCATCAACACGCGGGACGAGCCGCACGCCGACGCCGAGCACTACCGCCGGCTCCACGTGATCGTGGGGGACTCGTCGATGTCCGAGACGACCACGCTGCTCAAGGTCGGCGCGACCGACCTCATCCTGCGCATGGTCGAGGCCGGTGTGCCGCTGCGGGACATGGCGCTCGAGAACCCGATCCGCGCGATCCGTGAGATCAGCCACGACATGACCGGCAAGCACGTCGTGCAGCTCGCGAACGGCCGCACCGCGACCGCGATCGAGATGCAGGAGGAGTACCTGGCCCGCGCCAAAGAGTTCCTCGCCGCCAACCTCGACCCGACACCCGCGGTCAAGCAGGTGGTCGACCTGTGGGAGCGGGGTCTCGGGGCGCTGCGCACCGGCGACCTGTCCCTTGTCGACCGCGAGCTCGACTGGGTGATCAAGTGGCGGATCATCTCGCGCTACCAGGAGAAGCACGGGCTCGACCTGGCCGACCCGCGCATCGCGCGGCTCGACCTCGCGTACCACGACATCTCGCGCACGGACGGCCTGTACAACCTCCTCGCGGCGCGGGGAATGGTCGAGCGCGTGACCACCGATCTCGAGGTGTTCGAGGCCACGGCCGTGCCGCCGCAGACGACGCGAGCCAAGCTGCGCGGGGACTTCGTCCGGCGCGCGCAGGAGGCGCGCCGGGACTACACGGTCGACTGGGTGCACCTCAAGCTCAACGACCAGGCCCAGCGGACCGTCCTGTGCAAGGACCCGTTCCGCAGCGTCGACGAGCGGGTGGAGCGCCTGATCGAGTCGATGTGACGTGAGCGGCAGGGAGAGCTCGTGGCGAACTGACGCCGGGGGGCGAACCGTTACAGTGAGCCGCTGAATCCCTCGACGAAAGGTATGACGTGCGACGTCTGCTGGTCGCGGTCCTCGCGGCTGCACTGTTGCTCGCCGGCTGCTCGCCCGATGCCGGCCCGGCCCCCGAGGTCAAGGTCACCGGTGAGGCAGGTGGCGAGCCGACGCTGGTCTACACGCCGCCGCTCACGATCGAGAAGGCCACGTCCGAGGTCATCTGGAAGGGCTCCGGCCCGCGCCTGGTCGACGGCGGACCGGTGCTGCTGAACTACCGGCTCGAGAAGGCCGCCGACGCGTCCCTGGTCAAGGAGACGTACACGCAGGTCCCGAAGCCGTCCACGCTGACGCCGGAGACCCTCAGCGAAGACCTGTACGACGCGCTGTCGGGCGAGTCCGTCGGTGCCCGGATCCTGCTCGTGCTGCCCGCGACGTCCGACACGTCGAGCTTCGCCTCGGTCATGGTCGTCGACGTGCTGCCGTCCCGCGCGGCCGGTGAGGTCGTGGCGCCGCGCGAGGGGCTGCCCGCAGTCACGCTCGGCGACGACGGCGAACCCACGATCGCGCCGCCGGAAGGCGCGCCGCCGAGCGAGCTCGTGGTCCAGGCCCTGATCAAGGGCGCCGGAACGCAGGTCGAGGAAGGTGCGACGGTCACCGTCCAATACACGGGCGTGCGGTGGTCGGACGGCTCGCTGTACGACTCCACGTGGACCCAGGGCGAGCCGAAGTCCTTCGACCTCGGCGACGGCATCCTGCCGGGGCTCGCGGAGGGGCTCGTCCAGCAGACGGTGGGGAGCCAGGTCATGCTCGTCATCCCGCCGATGGGCGGTGCGACGGCCGGCGCGGAGCAGGACACGCTCGTCTTCGTGGTGGACATCCTCGCGGCCAGCAACCCGTCGGCCGAGCAGGGCTGAGCCGGCCATGGCAGTCGCGCTGCGTGTGATCCCCTGCCTCGACGTCGAGGCAGGACGGGTCGTCAAGGGGGTCAACTTCGAGAACCTGCGCGATGCCGGCGACCCGGTCGAACTTGCCCGGCGCTACGACGGCGAGGGTGCCGACGAGATCACCTTCCTGGACGTGTCCGCGTCGTCGGGCGATCGCGAGACGACCTACGAGGTCGTGCGACGCACGGCGGAGGAGGTCTTCGTGCCGCTCACCGTCGGGGGTGGGGTGCGCACCACGCAGGACGTCGATCGTCTCCTGCGGGCCGGTGCCGACAAGGTCGGGGTCAACACCGCCGCGATCGCACGGCCCGAGCTGATCGCGGAGATCTCCGAGCGGTTCGGCAGCCAGGTGCTCGTGCTGTCGGTCGATGCCCGCCGGGTGAGCGGCGCGACCCGGACCGAGTCCGGGTTCGAGGTCACGACGCACGGCGGTCGCCGCGGGACCGGGATCGATGCGGTCGAGTGGGCTGCGCGCGGTGCCCGGCTCGGCGCCGGCGAGATCCTGCTCAACTCCATGGACGCCGACGGCACGACCGCCGGGTTCGACCTGGAGATGCTGCGCGCCGTGCGCTCGCGGGTGCACGTGCCGCTGATCGCCAGCGGCGGGGCCGGTACCGCCGACCACTTCGTCGAGGCGGCGCGCGCGGGCGCGGACGCGGTCCTTGCCGCGAGCGTGTTCCACTTCCGCACGCTGACGATCGGGCAGGTCAAGGACCGGCTGCGCGCCGCGGGCGTCGTCGTCCGCTAGACGCCGGTCGCGCGGGTCAGGGCCGCGAGGTCCGTCGGCTCGCCCAGCACATGGACGCGGGCCGCGGTTCCCCGCCCGAAGGCGTGCAGGATCAGCTCGCCCACGTCGCCGCGCACGACGACGGTGCCCGCGTCGCCCCGCGTGCGGCGCACCGCTCGCCGGGGGCCGCCCGGCACGACCAGGACGACGCCGCACGGCGCGTGCCGGTAGAGCATCGGGGCCGCCCGGACGAGCCGTTGCCAGAGGGCCAGCGTGTGGTCCGCGGCGAGCTCGCGGGGGGTGTCCAGGCCGGCGCCCCGGCGGACGTCCTCCGTGTGCACGAAGAACTCGAGGAGGTTCGCGCTGTCGCCGGCCCAGCCCAGCGGGCTCCAGCGCGGGGGACCGGCCGCGAGCTTCGCCACCAGGTCCGCGTAGCCGCTCGCGTCGGCGCCGTCGGCGGCCAGGTCCTCGATCGCCCGCTCCGTGCGCCCGGCGAGGGCCGGCACGACGACGCCCGCCGCGAGCAGCGGGGCCGACTCGCGGATGATCACGTGCGCGGCCAGATGGCGGCTGCGCCACCCCTCGCAGAGGGTCGGAGCATCCGGACCTGCCGCGGTCAGCGCCTCGACGAGGGCCGACCGTTCGAACTCGTGCCACGTCATGGGGCATCGTCCCACGCGCAGCGGTGTGGGAGGTGCGTGAGACGATCGCACCCCATCCCGCCGTCGAGCCGTGAAGGAGCGATGTGGCCCCGCGCCCGCAGCCGTCGTACGCCCTGACGGGCTCCGTGCTGCGCCGCTCGGTCGCGATCCTCACGCGGGGCATCGCCGCGCAGCCGCGCACCTACGTGTGGGCGATCGGGGTCTCGGCGGTCTTCGGCGCCGCGACGGTGGCGGTGAGCCAGGTGCTCGGTGTCATCACCGACGAGGTGATCGTGCCCGCGCTGGCGGGCTCGGCCGCGGCCCGGGACCGCCTGCCCCTGGCCGGGCTCGTCCTCGCGGCGGTCGCGCTGACGCTGGGGGTCAGCGTCGCGTTGCGCCGGATCTTCGCCGGGATCGGGTACGCCGACCTCCAGGCCGGGCACCGGACCCGGGTCACCCGGCAGTACCTGCGCCTGCCCATGTCGTGGCACCGGCGCCACCCCACGGGGCAGCTGCTGTCCAACGCGAACTCCGACGTCGAGGCGGCCACCGGGGTGTTCAACCCGCTGCCGTACGCGCTCGGGGTGGCGGTGATGATCGTCGTCGCAGCCGTGGCGCTCCTGCGCGCGGACGGGTGGCTCGCGCTCGCGGCGCTCGCGGTGCTGCCGGTCGCGGTGGTGGCCAACCTCGTCTTCCAGCGCACGATGTCGCCCGCGATCACGCGCGCCCAGCAGCTGCGCGCGGAGGTCTCCGACATCGCGCACGAGAGCTTCGAGGCGGCCCTGCTGGTCAAGTCCCTGGGGACCGCGGCGCGCGAGGAGAGCCGGTTCGCGGCGCACGCGCAGGAGCTGCGTCGAGCGAACGTGCGCGTCGGCCGTGTCCGGGCCGTGTTCGACCCCGCCATCGACATCCTGCCGGGGCTCGGTGCCCTGCTCGTGCTCCTGGTCGGGACCGTCCGGGTGCAGGCCGGCGCGATCGGGACCGGCGACGTCGTCTCGGCCGCCTACCTCCTGACGCTGCTGGCGGTGCCCGTGCGGGCGTTCGGCTGGGTCCTGGGCGAGCTGCCCCGTTCGCTCGTCGGCTACGAGCGGATCGCCCGCGTGATCGACGCGCGCGGCGAGCTCACCCCCGGGAGCGTGCCGCTGGGGTCGCGGCCGGGCTCGGGAGCCGGGTTGCGGGTCGAGCTGCGCGGGGTCGGCGTGCAGGTCCCCGGCGGCGCGGGACCGGCCACGCTGCTCGCCGGGATCGATCTCGACCTGGCGCCGGGGCGCACGGTCGCGCTGGTCGGGCCGACCGGAGCGGGCAAGACGACGCTCGTGGGCCTGCTGAGCCGACTCTCCGACCCGACCTCGGGATGCGTGCTGCTCGACGGCGTGGACGTGCGCGACGCCCGACCTCGCGACCTCACGCGGCAGGTGGCGCTCGTGGCCCAGACGACCTTCGTGTTCGAGGACACCGTGCGGGCCAACGTCACGCTCGCGGACGACGACGACCCCGACGCGCCCGACGACGACCGGGTGTGGGACGCGTTGCGGCTCGCGCGGGTCGACGCCGTCGTCGCTGCGCTCCCGGGGGACTGGACGCCCGGCTCGGCGAGCGCGGCGCGAACCTCTCCGGCGGGCAGCGGCAGCGGCTCGCGATCGCGCGCGCGCTGGTGCGCAACCCGCGGCTGCTCGTGCTGGACGACGCGACCTCGGCGGTGGATCCGCGGGTCGAGCGCCAGATCCTGACCGGGCTGCGCGAGCGCGGGACCGGCGTCGCGGGACCGACGGTCCTCATGGTGGCCTACCGGATGTCGTCCGTCCTGCTCGCCGACGAGGTGGTGCACCTCGAGGCAGGGCGGGTCGCCGGACGGGGGACCCACGCCGAGCTCCTCGCGCGCGACCCGGGCTACGCCGAGCTCGCCACGGCCTACGAGCGCGAGACGCAGCGCCGCGCCGACGACGCCGCGGACGAGGCGGTCCTGCTCGACGCCCCGCTGGTCGACGACGCCGAAGCCCAGGACGCCCGATGACCAGCGGCGCGGACGACCCCGGCGCACGGATCGCCTCGACCAGCGGTCTGGGGGTGCTCGCGACGCTGCGTCGCGGGGTGCAGGTGTCGCCGGAGATCCTGGACGGCTGGGCGCTCACCGGGGTGCTGGCCGTGCTCGCGGCGGTGGGACGCGTCGTCGTGCCGATCGCGGTCCAGCAGACCATCGACACCGGGATCCTCGCGCCCGGGGGACCGGACGTGCAGCGCGTCGTCGTTCTTGTGGTGGCCGCGGCCGTCTGCCTGCTCGGGGCGGGCGTCTGCTCGGCGTTCGTCAACGTGCGGCTCTTCAGCGCGACCGAGGCGGGCCTCGCGTCACTGCGGGTGCGGGCGTTCCGGCACGTGCACGACCTGTCGGTGCTCACTCAGAACACCGAACGGCGCGGATCCCTCGTCTCGCGGGTGACCTCGGACGTCGACACGATCTCGCTGTTCGTCCAGTGGGGCGGGATCCAGCTGCTCGTCTCGGCGCTGCAGATCGTGGTCGCGACCGTGCTCATGGCGGTCTACTCCTGGCAGCTCGCGCTGCTGGTGTGGATCTGCTTCGTGCCGCTGGTGCTCGTGCTGCGCCCGGCGCAAGGGCGGGTGAACGTCGCCTACACCCGGGTGCGGGAACGCGTCGGCGCCATGCTCGGCGCCATCTCCGAGGCGGTCGTCGGGGCGGAGACGATCCGCGCCTACGGCGTGGCCGATCGCGTGCAACGGCGCATCGACGCCTCGATCCGGGCGACCCGCGACGCCATGGTCCGCGCGCAGAAGCTCGTGTCCGTCGTGTTCTCGGGCGGCGTGCTGGTGTCCAACCTCGTGCTGTGCGTCGTGGTCGTCATCGGGACGCGGCTCGGTATCGCCGGGGAGATCTCCGCGGGCCGCCTGCTCGCGTTCTTGTTCCTGGTTCAGCTGTTCACCGGGCCGGTGCAGATGGCCACGGAGATCCTCAACGAGCTCCAGAACGCCGTCGCCGGCTGGCGTCGGGTGCTCGCGGTGCTCGAGACGCCCGTCGACGTGCCCGACCCGGGACCCGACGGGATCGTGACCGCGCGCGGCCCGGCGACCGTCGAGCTCCGGGACGTGCACTTCGCGTACCCGGACGGACCAACGGTGCTGCACGGGATCGACCTGACGATCCCGGCCCGCACGTCGGTCGCGGTCGTCGGCGCGACGGGATCGGGCAAGACGACGATCGCCAAGCTCGTCGCCCGGTTGATGGACCCCACGAGCGGTCAGGTGCTGCTCGACGGCGTGGACCTGCGCGACCTGAGCGCCGCGAGCCTGCGCCGGCGGGTGGTGCTCGTCCCGCAGGAGGGATTCCTGTTCGACGGGACCTTGGCCGAGAACGTCGCGTACGGGCTGCGCGCCGACCCGTCGGCCGTCCCGCTCGACGAGGTGGAGCGGGACCGTCAGATCCGGGCCGCCCTCGACGAGCTGGGACTGTCGAGCTGGCTCGCGGAGCTCCCCGGGGGGCTCTCCACGCGGGTCGGGCAGCGGGGGGAGTCGCTCTCGGCGGGCGAGCGCCAGCTCGTCGCGCTGGCCCGGGCGTACCTCGCCCAGGCCGACCTGCTCGTGCTCGACGAGGCGACGTCGGCCGTAGACCCCGCGACCGAGGTCCGGATCGCCCGTGCGCTGGACTCGCTGACCGCCGGCCGCAGCACGCTGACGATCGCGCACCGGTTGTCGACGGCCGAGGCGGCGGACCTCGTGCTCGTCGTCGACGCCGGCGCCGTCGTCGAGACGGGCGCGCACGCCGAGCTCGTGGCGCGCGACGGGACCTACGCCTCGATGCACCGAGCCTGGGTCTCCCAGACGCGCTGAGGCGACCTCGTCCGCGGGGGCGCCGTGCGAGGATCGTGCCGTGTCCTCACAGCCTTCCTCCGATGCCCCTGATGCCCCGCTCCTGCTCGACCCGACCATCTCTGCCCGGCTCACGCGGAACGGTGCCGGCCTGGTGGCCGCAGTCGTCCAGCAGCACGACACCGGCGACGTCCTCATGCTCGGTTGGATGGACGACGAGGCGCTGCGTCGCACGCTGACCACGGGCCGGGTCACGTTCTGGAGCAGGTCGCGCGGCGAGTACTGGCGCAAGGGCGACACGTCGGGGCACGCCCAGTACGTGCGGTCGGTCGACCTCGACTGCGACGGCGACGCCCTGCTGGTCCGGGTCGACCAGGTCGGCGCGGCGTGCCACACCGGCACGCGCACGTGCTTCGAGGCCGGCGGGCCGTTGCCTGCCGTCGTCGGGCACCGACCGGGGGAGCACCCCGCCGGGTCGTCCGCCGCCGGCGCGGGCGCGGCCGGATGAGCGTGACCGCCGCGGGGCCCGACGTGGTCGAGGTCCCGTGGGGCACGACCTGGCCGTCGCTCGAGCTGTTCCGCGACCTCGCCGCCGACCGCCGGGTCATCCCCGTCGTGCGTCGGCTCCTGGCCGACGACGTCACGCCCGTCGGGCTGTATCGGACGCTCGCGGGCGGCCGACCGGGCACCTTCATCCTCGAGTCCGCCGAGGTCGACGGCGGCTGGTCGCGGTACTCGTTCGTCGGGGTGCACTCCCGGGCGACGCTCACGGTCGTGGGCGGCGAGGCCGTCTGGTGCGGTGACGTCCCCGCCGGCGTGCCCACGCGCGGGCGGCCGCTCGACGTCCTCGCCGCCACCCTCGAGGTGCTGCACACGCCCGCGATCCCCGGCCTGCCGCCCCTGACCGGCGGGCTCGTCGGCGCGCTCGGCTGGGACGTCGTGCGCCACTGGGAGCCCACGCTGCCGGCGGCGGCCCCCGAGGAGCTGGGCGTGCCCGAGCTCACGCTGTGCCTGGCGACGGATCTCGCCGTGGTCGATCACCTCGACGGCTCGGTGTGGCTCGTCGCGAACGCGATCAACTTCGACGACACCGACGAGCGGGTCGACGACGCGTACGCGGATGCCGTCCGGCGTCTCGACGCGATGCAGGCCGGCCTCGCCCAGCCGGCCCCACCGGCGACGGCGATCCTGGGTGCGGCGCCGGAGCCGGAGCTCGAGTTCCGTTCGACCCGGGCCGAGTTCGAGGCCGCCGTCCTGGTCGGCAAGGAGGCGATCCGGGACGGTGAGGTGTTCCAGGTCGTGATCTCTCAGCGGCTCGACCTCGACTGCCCCGCGGACCCGATCGACGTCTACCGCATGCTGCGGACCATCAACCCGAGCCCGTACATGTACTACCTGCAGCTGCAGGACGCGGCCGGCAAGGACTTCGCCGTGGTCGGCTCGAGCCCGGAGACGCTGGTCAAGGTGACCTCAGGCCGCGTCGTCACCTTCCCCATCGCCGGCTCGCGGCCGCGCGGGGCCACCCCGGCCGACGACGTGACGCTCGGCGAGGAGCTGCTGGCCGACCCGAAGGAGCGTGCCGAGCACATCATGCTGGTGGACCTCTCGCGCAACGACCTGGTCAAGGTCTGCGACCCGGACAGCGTCGAGGTCGTCGAGTTCATGGCGGTCAAGCGGTTCAGCCACATCATGCACATCTGCTCGACCGTCGTCGGGCGGCTGCGCGCCGGCGCGACCGCGCTCGAGGCCCTCGCCGCGACCTTTCCCGCGGGCACGCTCTCGGGTGCGCCGAAGCCGCGTGCGATCGCCCTGATCGATGCGCTCGAACCCGCCCGGCGCGGGATCTACGGCGGCACGGTCGGGTACTTCGACTTCGCCGGCGACATGGACATGGCCATCGCGATCCGGACCGCGCTGATCTCCGCCGGGCGCGCGAGCGTGCAGGCGGGTGGCGGGATCGTGGCCGACTCGGTGCCCGCGCTGGAGTACGCCGAGTCGCGCAACAAGGCGGCGGCCGCCGTCCGCGCGATCCAGCTGGCCGCGCGGCTGCGCCCCGCAGTCGGGGCGGGGAGGTGACCGGGCCCGCCCGCGCACCGTTCGCCCGGCGACGCGCTGTCCTGGTGGTCCTCGTGCTCGCGCTCGCCATCCTGGCGGCCGGGGTGCCGCGATGGATGCACACGGCCGGCTCGACCGCGCTGCAGGGGCTGGTGCCCGTGGACATCACCGGGACCCAGGCCGCGCCGGCGGTGCCCGCGGTCGCGCTCGTGCTGCTCGCGGCGGGCGCCGCGATCGGCCTGGTCGGCAGGATCGGGCGGTGGGTGGTCGTGGCGGTGGTCATCGGGATCGGCGTGCTGCTCACGGGATCGGCGCTCGCGGTGATCGCGAACCCCGAGCAGGTCGCCGCCACGATGGTGGCGAACGCGACCGGCGTAGCCACCCTCGCCGCCCCGGTGACGCTCACGGTCGCGCCGTACGCGGCGGCCGCTCTCGGAGTCCTCACCCTCGTCGTCGGGGGCTGGCTCGCGGCCACCTCGCGCACCTGGTCGCTCCCGTCCGCCCGGCACGAGGTCGGCGGCGCGCCGCCCGCCCTGGTGCCCGACGACGATCAGTCAGCCTGGGACGCGCTGTCGCGAGGCGAGGACCCCAGCTGACGCCGCCTGGCGCTAGTGTTCGATGTGTCCGCAGATGAGAGGCCTGAAGCATGTCCGATCCGTCCGTCGAGCGATCGACGCCCCCGTCCGAGACCGCATCCCTGCCGACCAGTGGCCCGTGGAAGAACCACGGCCAGACGATCGCCGCGTGGACCGCGGTGACCGTGGTGCTTGTCGGCGGAGTTCTCGCGGCCCTCGGTGTCGTGTTCGCCCTCCCCTGGCTCTTCTGGGTCGGGATGGTCGTCGTCGTGCTCGGGGTCGTGGCGGGCAAGGTCTTGCAGATGGCGGGCTATGGGCAGGGCGGGGCGCAGACTCTCGCTCGCTCGGCCCGAGCTCGCGCCGCGGGACGCACGCACTAGTCCCGCTCAGCAGCCACCGCAACCCGCGGCGGGGCCGTTCCCGGTCCAGTTCCCGCGGGTGCAAACCAGGGAGGTTCGATGTCGGATCCAAACGCACCGATTGACCCGTTCGCCGCCAGCGAGCCCGAGCAGCCGAGCGCTTCGGGTCAGCCCACGCCGCCGTCGTCGGGTCAGACCCCGCCGCCGTACGGCGCGCAGCCGCCGGCCTACGGCGCCGAGCCGCCGGCTTATGGCGCTCAGCCCCCGCCTACGGTGCGCAGCCGCCGGCTCCCGGCGCGCAGCCCCCGGCTTATGGTGCCCAGCCGCCCGCGTATGGCGCGCAGCCGCCGGCTTACGGCGCGCAGCCGCCGGCTTATGGTGCGCAGCCGCCCGCTTATGGTGCGCAGCCGCCCTACGGCGCCCAGCCGCCCGCACCTTACGGCGGCGGCTATGCCGGGCAACCCGCGTACGGCTACCCCAAGAACAGCCTCGGCGTCTGGTCCCTGGTGCTGGGGATCGCGGCGTTCGTCCTGTCGTGCGGCTTCTTCGCCGGGATCCCGGCGATCATCGTCGGGAACATGGGCAAGCGCGCGGCCGCCGAAGGGCTGGCCAACAACCCTGGCCTGTCCAAGGCGGGCGTGATCCTCGGGTGGATCGCGACGGTGCTGAGCGTCATCGGCGTCATCTTCTTCATCATCCTGATCGCCAACGGCGACTGGGAGACGATCGTCAACGACGCGAACCTCAACAACTGAGCTGGCTCGACCTGAGCTGCTCATGAGTGTCGACTCCGACCGGCGCGGTCCGACCCCCCAGCTGGGGGCCGGCCGCGCCGCCGTCGTCCGGGCGCGGCGAGCCCCTCTGCTCGTCGCGGCGATCACCGTCGCCGCCACGGCGTACATCGCTGCCGTCGACCCGAACCACCCGGGGCACTACCTCGCCTGCCCGCTCCTCACGCTCACGGGTGTGTACTGCCCGGGCTGTGGTGGCCTGCGCGCCGTGCACGACCTGGCGCACCTCGATCTTGCGGGGGCCTGGAGCATGAACCCGCTCCTGGTCGCCGTCGTGCCGATCGCCGTGCTGGCCTGGGGGAGGTGGCTCGTCCGTGGGTGGAAGCCCGGCCCGGTGCCCACACCGGCCTCGAGCCGGCGCAGCTCGTGGTACGCCGCGGTCGCACTCACGGTGCTGCTCGCCTACTCGGTCGCCCGCAACATTCCCGCCCTGGCGCCGTGGTTGGCTCCGTGAGACGGTCGTGCGCGCCGCATACCGGACATGGGATGGTCGGGTCCGACGGGCTCCGGCTTTAGAATCGAGGGAGTTTGCCGTCGCCCTCGGGTGGGCGGTGCCGACCAGGGGGAGGGTGGGGCGACTAATGACAGTGCTGGACGACATCATCGCGGGGGTCCGCGAGGACCTCGCGATCCGTGAGGCGAGGACGCCGCTGCGCGCGCTCAAGGAACGAGCGACCCGTGCGCTCGGCGCCAAGGAGTGCCTCAGCACGCTGCATGCCGAGTCCGCCGTGGCGGTGATCGCTGAGGTCAAGCGGTCGAGCCCGAGCAAGGGTGCGCTCGCCCCGATCGCGGATGCCGCCGCCCTCGCCATCGAGTACGAGAAGGGCGGCGCCGCCGTCATCTCGGTCCTCACTGAGCAGCGCCGGTTCAAGGGGTCGCTCGCCGACCTGGTCGCCGTTCGCGCTGCGGTGGACGTCCCGCTCCTGCGCAAGGACTTCATCGTCTCGCCGTACCAGATCTGGGAGGCGCGCGCGTACGGCGCCGACCTGGTCCTGCTGATCGCCGCGGCGCTCGAGCAGACGGTGCTCACGTCGTTCGTCGAGCTCGTGCACTCGCTCGGCATGACCGCGCTGGTCGAGGTGCACGACGGCGAGGAGGTCGCTCGCGCGGTCGACGCCGGCGCCCGCATCATCGGGGTCAACTCCCGCAACCTCAAGACCCTCGTGGTCGACCGCGACACGTTCGAGCGGGTCGCGCCGCTGATCCCGTCCGGCATCGCGCGGGTCGCCGAGTCCGGCATCCGCGGGCCGCACGACGTGATGGCTTTCGCCCGCCAGGGCGCGGACGCGGTGCTCGTCGGTGAGGCGCTCGTGACGGGCGACGACCCGCGCGAGTCCGTCGCGGGTCTCGTCGCGGCGGGGTCGCACCCGTCGCTGCGGGCCGTGCGGCACCGTTAGCCCGCTGAACCTGACCTGACGACCAGAACCTGAAGGAGCAGTCCCCGGTGGAGCAGAGCAACAACAGCGTGCGCGAGTCGTTGGCGACGGGTTCGGGCCCGTACTTCGGGGAGTTCGGGGGCAGGTTCGTCCCCGAGGCGCTGATCGCCGCCCTCGACGAGCTCGATTCGGAGTACCAGAAGGCGAAGGTCGACCCGGAGTTCATCGGTGAGCTCGCCCGGCTGCACCGCACGTACACGGGGCGACCGAGCATCATCACCGAGGTGCCCCGGTTCGCGGCGCACGCCGGCGGGGCGCGCATCATCCTCAAGCGCGAGGACCTCAACCACACCGGTTCGCACAAGATCAACAACGTCCTCGGCCAGGCGCTGCTGACCAAGCGGATCGGCAAGACCCGCGTGATCGCCGAGACGGGCGCGGGGCAGCACGGGGTGGCCACGGCCACGGCCGCCGCGCTGTTCGACCTCGACTGCGTCGTCTACATGGGCGAGGAGGACACCCGTCGGCAGGCCCTCAACGTCGCGCGCATGCGCCTGCTCGGCGCCGAGGTGATCCCGGTGACCACGGGCTCGCGCACGCTCAAGGACGCGATCAACGAGGCGCTGCGGGACTGGGTCACCAACGTCGAGACGACGAACTACGTGTTCGGCACCGTCGCCGGCCCGCACCCCTTCCCCGGCATGGTCCGGGACCTGCAGCGCATCATCGGCGTCGAGGCCCGTCAGCAGGTGCTTGACCTCGTCGGTCGCCTGCCCGACGTCGTCGCGGCGTGCGTCGGCGGCGGCTCGAACGCGATCGGCATCTTCCACGCGTTCCTCGACGACCCCGACGTGCGCCTCGTCGGTCTCGAGGCCGGTGGTGACGGGGTCGAGACCGGGCGGCACGCCGCCACGATCACCGCGGGGAGCCCGGGCGTGCTGCACGGCGCGCGCTCGTTCCTGCTCCAGGACGACGACGGTCAGACGATCGAGAGCCACTCCATCTCGGCCGGGCTGGACTACCCCGGCGTGGGGCCGGAGCACTCATTCCTCGCGAGCATCCACCGCGCCGAGTACCGCCCGATCACCGACACCCAGGCCATGGACGCGTTCCGGCTGCTGTGCCGCACCGAGGGGATCATCCCCGCGATCGAGTCCGCGCACGCGCTCGCCGGCGCGCTCGACCTGGGCCGCGAGCTGGGGCCGGACGCCGTCATCCTCGTGAACCTCTCGGGCCGCGGCGACAAGGACGTGGAGACCGCTGCCACGTGGTTCGGGGTGCTGGACGGCGCAGCCGACCCGGCAACCGCCGACGCGGCGGGAGGTGCGAAATGAGCGCCGTGACGATCCGGAGCAAGACCGCTGACCGGCTCGACGCGTTGCGCGGCGAGGGCCGCGCGGCCCTGATCGGCTACCTACCGCTCGGGTTCCCGGACCTGCCGGGCTCCATCGCCGCCGCCATCGCCATGGTCGAGGCCGGGGTCGACATCGTCGAGCTCGGCGTGCCGTACTCGGACCCGGTCATGGACGGCCCGGTCATCCAGAGCGCCGTCGAGCACGCCCTCGCCGGTGGTGTGCGGGTGCACGACGTCTTCGCGGCGGTCGAGCAGATCGCGCGGACCGGCGCCCCCGTGCTGGTGATGACCTACTGGAACCCCGTCATGCACTACGGCGTGGACGCGTTCGCGCGGGACCTTGCCGCGGCCGGCGGCGCCGGGCTGATCACCCCGGACCTCATCCCGGACGAGGCCGCGGAGTGGATCGCGGCATCGGACGCGCACGGGCTCGACCGCGTGTTCATCGTCGCCCCCAGCTCGACCCCGCAGCGGCTCGCCTCGACGGCAGCCGCGTCGCGCGGGTTCGTCTACGCCGCCTCGACCATGGGCGTCACCGGCGAGCGGACGACGCTCGGTGCGCGGGCCGCCGCGCTCGTCGCCGACACCCGCCACGCCGGCGCGGAGCACGTGTGCGTCGGGCTCGGCGTGTCGCGGCCCGAGCAGGCCGCCGACGTCGGCTCCTACGCCGACGGCGTGATCGTCGGCTCGGCCCTGGTGCGCCCGCTGCTCGAGGCGGAGAGCCCGGAGGCGGGGATCGCCGCGCTCCGGGTGGTCACCGCGGGGCTTGCTGCTGGGGTCCGGTCCGCCGACCGTACGATCAGGCAGTGAACTCCTTCGGCTTCCTGGCCGGGCTCCTGCCCGCCGCCATCCCCAGCCCCCCGGTCGCGGTCTGGCACCTCGGGCCCTTCCCCCTGCGCGCCTACGCGTTCTCGATCCTCACCGGGATCGCCGTCGCGCTGTGGATGACGCGTCGGCGGTGGGTCGAGCGCGGGGGAGACGCCGACAGCGTCCTCGAGATCGTGTTCTGGGCCGTGCCGTTCGGCATCGTCGGGGGCCGGATCTACCACGTGATCAGCTCGCCGCAGCAGTACTTCGGGTCCGGCGGAGATCCGGTCAGCGCGCTGTTCATCTGGGAGGGCGGCCTCGGGATCTGGGGCGCGATCACGCTCGGTGCGGTCGGCGCCTGGATCGGCTGCAAGCGCGAAGGGGTGCGGTTCTCGTCGTTCGCCGATGCCGTCGCACCCGGCCTGCTCGTCGCGCAGGCGCTCGGTCGTCTCGGGAACTGGTTCAACCAGGAGCTCTTCGGGGGTCCGACCACCATGCCGTGGGGCCTGCGGATCGACCCGACGAGCCCGACCTTCCCGGACGGCTACCCCCTCGACACGCTCTTCCACCCGACGTTCCTGTACGAGATCCTGTGGAACCTCGCCGCCGCGGCACTTCTGATCTACCTGGACCGGCGGTTCCGGCTCGGGCACGGTCGCGTCTTCTGGCTCTACGTCATGCTGTACACGACGGGCCGGTTGTGGATCGAGCTGCTGCGGATCGATCCGGCGACGATGGTGCTCGGGCTCCGGCTCAACGTCTGGACGTCCATCGTGGTCGGGCTGGGTGCGCTGCTAGCGTTCGTGCTGGTCGGGCGCCGCCACCCCGGGCGCGAGGCCTCCGTCCTGCGCGAACAACCCGAAGAGCAGGACACCCAGGACAGCCAGGGCGTCGCAGACCAGGTCCCATGAGACAGGGTCTGGCGGTATCGATAGACCAAGGACGGCGTGACCGGAGCCACATCCGGCCTGTATCGTCCAGAGCACACGTGCGGGCCGACGACGTCCCCACATCCCCCCAAGTTCGTGCAAGCTCCCTGGTGTCATGCCAGGGACGGTGAGGGCGGTCCAGATGTCCACGTCGTCGAAGCGCCCGTCGGGCGCTGTCGCACCCCAGCGTCAGGGTCTGTACGACCCGGCGAACGAGCACGATGCCTGCGGGGTCGCGTTCGTCGCGACGCTGCGCGGCACCCCCGGGCGAGACATCGTCGATGCCGGTCTGACCGCGCTGCTCAACCTCGACCACCGCGGCGCCGTGGGCGCCGAGCCGGACAGCGGCGACGGCGCGGGCATCCTCACCCAGATCCCGGACGCGTTCATGCGCGACGTGATCGACGCCGACCTGCCGCCCGCAGGCTTCTACGCCATCGGCATGGCCTTCCTGCCGATGGACGACGCCGCTCGCGCGACGGCGGTATTCGCGATCGAGGCGATCGCCGCCGAGGAGAAGCTCGACGTCCTCGCGTGGCGCGACGTCCCGGTCACGGCCGACCTGGTCGGCCCGACGGCGCGCTCGGCGATGCCGTTCTTCCGCCACCTCGTCGTGGCGGACCCGTCCGGCGAGCTGTCGGGTCTCGAGCTGGACCGGCGCGCGTTCCGGCTGCGGCGTCGGGCCGAGCGGGCGACGGACGTCTACTTCGCCTCCTTGTCGGCGCGCACGATCACGTACAAGGGCATGCTCACCACGTCGCAGCTCGAGCCGTTCTTCCCCGACCTGTCCGACCCGCGGTACGCGAGCGAGCTCGCGCTGGTCCACTCGCGGTTCTCGACGAACACGTTCCCGTCGTGGCCGCTCGCCCAGCCGTTCCGCCTGATCGCCCACAACGGCGAGATCAACACGGTCCGCGGCAACCGCAACTGGATGGCGGCGCGCGAGAGCACGCTCGCGAGCGACAAGCTCGGCGACCTCGCCCCGCTGCTGCCCGTGTGCAGCGACTCGGCGAGCGACTCGGCGACCTTCGACGAGGTGCTCGAGCTGCTGCACCTGGCCGGGCGGTCGCTCCCGCACGCCGTGCTCATGATGATCCCCGAGGCGTGGGAGAACCACGCCGAGATGGACCCCGCTCGGCGGGCGTTCTACGAGTACCACGCGTCGCTCATGGAGCCGTGGGACGGCCCCGCCGCGCTGACCTTCACGGACGGCACGCTCATCGGCGCCGTGCTCGACCGCAACGGGCTGCGCCCGGGGCGGTACTGGGTCACCGAGGACGGCCTGGTCGTGCTGGCCTCCGAGGCCGGCGTGCTCGACATCGACCCGGCGACAGTGGTCCGCAAGGGACGCCTCGAGCCGGGGCGCATGTTCCTCGTGGACACCGGCGCCGGTCGGATCATCGAGGACGAGGAGATCAAGACCCAGCTCGCGTCCCAGAAGCCCTACGCGCAGTGGGTCGAGCAGTACGCGATCGCCCTGCCCGACCTGCCCGAGCGCGAGCACGTGGCGCACTCGCGCGCCTCCGTGCACCGCCGGCAGCGCGCCTTCGGGTACACCGAGGAAGAGCTCAAGATCATCCTCGGCCCGATCGCCGCGACCGGCGGGGAGCCGCTCGGGGCGATGGGCTCGGACACACCGCTCGCGGTGCTCTCGACGCGACCCCGGTTGCTGTTCGACTACTTCACGCAGATGTTCGCCCAGGTGACCAACCCGCCGCTGGACGCGATCCGTGAGGAGCTCGTGACCTCGATCGGCGGCGCGATCGGCACGGAGCCGAACCTCCTCGACGACACCCCGGAGCACGCGCGCAAGCTCGTGCTGCCGTTCCCCGTGATCGACAACGACGAGCTCGCCAAGATCGCCCGCGTACATCGCGACCCGCGGCTCGCGGGTGCCTTCCAGGCGATCACCGTGCGCGGCCTGTACCGGGTGCACGGCGGTGGCGCCGCCCTTGCCGAGCGGCTCGAGGAGATCTTCGCCGAGGTCGACGAGGCCGTCGAGGCCGGGGTCAACTTCATCGTGCTGTCCGACCGGGACGGCGACGCGGATCTCGCGGCCATCCCGTCGCTGCTGCTCTCCAGCGGCGTGCACCACCACCTGCTGCGCCGACGCACCCGCACCCGGGTCTCGCTCGTCGTGGAGGCCGGTGACGTGCGTGAGGTGCACCACGTCGCGCTGCTGATCGGCTACGGCGCGGCGGCGGTCAACCCGTACCTCGCCATGGAGACCGTCGAGGACCTCGCGATCGCGGGCTACCTCGACGTCGACCCCGAGAAGGCCGTGGCCAACCTCATCAAGGCGCTCGGCAAGGGCGTCCTGAAGGTCATGAGCAAGATGGGGATCTCGACCATCATGAGCTACCGCGGCTCGCAGGTGTTCGAGGCCATCGGGCTGTCCGAGGACCTCGTGGCGAAGTACTTCCACGGCACGACCAGCAGGTTGGGCGGCATCGGTCTCGACGTCATCGCGGCCGAGGTCGCGGCGCGCCACGCCGACGCGTACCCGCGCAGCGGCAACACGCTGCCGCACCGGCGGCTCGCCGTCGGCGGGGAGTACCAGTGGCGTCGCGACGGGGAGCAGCACCTGTTCGACCCCGAGACGGTCTTCCGCCTGCAGCACTCGACCCGCACGCGGCAGATGGACGTCTTCCGCGAGTACACCCGGCGCGTGGACGACCAGTCCCGCCGGCTGATGACCTTGCGCGGCCTGCTGTCGTTCAAGGACGGCGCGCGCCCGGCCGTCCCGCTCGACGAGGTGGAGCCCGTCAGCGAGATCGTCAAGCGGTTCAACACCGGGGCGATGTCGTACGGCTCGATCTCGGCCGAGGCCCACGAGACCATGGCGATCGCCATGAACGCCCTCGGCGGGCGCTCGAACACGGGCGAGGGCGGCGAGGACCCCGAGCGGCTGCGGGACCCGAAGCGTCGCAGCAAGATCAAGCAGGTCGCCTCGGGCCGGTTCGGCGTGACGTCGGACTACCTGACCAACGCCGACGACATCCAGATCAAGATGGCTCAGGGGGCCAAGCCCGGTGAGGGCGGACAGCTCCCCGGCCACAAGGTGTCGCCCGCGATCGCCGCGACGCGGCACTCGACGCCCGGGGTCGGCCTGATCTCGCCGCCGCCGCACCACGACATCTACTCGATCGAGGACCTCGCCCAGCTCATCCATGACCTGAAGAACGCCAACCCGGCAGCGCGCGTGCACGTCAAGCTCGTGAGCCAGGTCGGCGTCGGCACCGTGGCGGCGGGAGTGTCCAAGGCGCACGCCGACGTCGTGCTGATCTCGGGGCACGACGGCGGGACGGGCGCGAGCCCGCTCACGTCGCTCAAGCACGCCGGTGGGCCGTGGGAGATCGGCCTGGCCGACACGCAGCAGACCCTGGTGCTCAACAACCTGCGCGACCGGATCGTCGTCCAGGTCGACGGCCAGATGAAGACGGGGCGGGACGTCGTCGTGGCGGCCCTTCTCGGCGCCGAGGAGTTCGGGTTCGCGACTGCGCCGCTCGTGGTCTCCGGCTGCGTCATGATGCGCGCGTGCCACCTGGACACCTGTCCGGTCGGGGTCGCGACGCAGAACCCCGAGCTTCGGGCGCGCTTCACCGGCAAGCCGGAGTTCGTCATCACGTTCTTCGAGTTCATCGCCCAGGAGGTGCGCGAGCACCTCGCGGCGCTCGGGTTCCGCACCATCGACGAGGCCGTCGGCCAGGTCGAGACCCTCGACACCCGCTCGGCGATCGAGCACTGGAAGGCCGACGGGCTCGACCTGAGCCCCGTGCTCGCGGTCCCGTCGCCGGCTCCCGGGTCCGCGCTGCGCCACACCCGGCTCCAGGACCACGGCCTGGCCAAGGCGCTCGACAACACGCTCATCACGCTCGCGGCCGACGCCCTCGAGCGCAGCGAGCCGGTCCGGATCGACCTGCCGGTGCGCAACGTCAACCGCACGGTCGGCACGATGCTCGGGCACGAGGTCACGCGGCGGTTCGGTGGCGCCGGGCTGCCCGACGGCACGATCGACGTGACGCTGACCGGTTCTGCGGGCCAGTCGCTCGGCGCGTTCCTGCCGGCCGGGATCACGATCCGGCTGTTCGGGGACGCGAACGACTACGTCGGCAAGGGGTTGTCCGGCGGGCGCATCGTCGTGCGCCCCGACCGTTCGGCCGTGCTCACCGGCGACCGTGATGTGATCGCGGGCAACGTGATCGGGTACGGCGCCACGTCCGGCGAGATCTTCCTGCGCGGCGTCGTCGGCGAGCGGTTCGGCGTGCGCAACTCCGGCGCGACGCTGGTCGTCGAGGGGGTCGGCGACCACGGCTGCGAGTACATGACCGGCGGGACCGTCCTGGTCCTGGGGCGCACCGGGCGCAACTTCGCGGCGGGCATGTCGGGCGGCACGGCCTACGTGCTCGACCTGCGGAGCAGCGCGGTCAACGTCCCGGCGCTCGCGTCCGGCGAGATCACCCTGGCCACGCCGGGGGACGACGACGTCGTGCGGATCGAGGCGTTGCTGCGCCGGCACCAGGACGAGACCGGCTCGCCGCGGGCGGCCGAGCTCCTGGCCGACCCGGCGGCGCTGCGCACGCGGTTCACCCGGGTGCTGCCGACCGAGTTCGCCCGGATGACCATCGCGATGGCCCGCGCCAAGGACGAGGGCCTCGACCCGGGTGCGCCCGGCGTCTGGGAGCACATCCTGCAGGTCTCCCGTGGCTGACCCGTCCGGCTTCCTCAAGGTCCGTCAGCGGGAGCTGCCCCCGAACCGCCCGGTCGCGGTCCGGCTGCTCGACTGGCGTGAGGTGCACGCGCACCGGGCCAGCCACCCGGACGACCTCGCGATGCTCGGGCGCCAGGCGTCGCGCTGCATGGACTGCGGGATCCCGTTCTGCCACCAGGGCTGCCCGCTCGGCAACCTCATCCCCGAGTGGAACGACCTGGCACGCCAGTCCCAGTGGGGCGACGCGATCGATCGGCTCCACGCCACGAACAACTTCCCGGAGTTCACCGGGCGGATCTGCCCGGCGCCGTGCGAGTCGGCCTGCGTGCTGGGCATCAACTCGCCGCCCGTGACGATCAAGAACATCGAGGTCTCGATCATCGACGAGGCGTTCGACCGCGGCCTGGTCCGGCCGCAGATCCCGCAACGGCTCACCGGGGCGACGGTCGCCGTCGTCGGCTCCGGCCCTGCCGGGCTCGCGGCCGCGCAGCAGCTCACCCGGGCCGGTCACACCGTCGCGGTCTACGAGCGCGACGACGCGATCGGCGGCCTGCTGCGCTACGGCGTGCCCGACTTCAAGCTCGAGAAGGCGCACATCGACCGCCGCCTCGGGCAGATGGAGGAGGAGGGCACCCGGTTCCGTCCCGGGATCGAGATCGGCCGGGACATCACCTGGGAAGACCTCCGGGCGCGGTACGACGCCGTCGTGATCGCCGTGGGGGCGACCGTCCCGCGCGACCTGCCACTGCCGGGCCGCGAGCTCGCGGGCGTCCAGGTCGCGATGCCCTACCTGCACCAGGCGAACCTCGCCGCCGCCGGCCACCCGGTACCCGACCAGGTCGTCGCGACCGGCAAGCACGTGATCATCATCGGCGGGGGAGACACGGGTTCGGACTGCCTGGGCACCGCGCTGCGCCAGGGTGCCGCCTCGGTCACCACCCTCGCGATC
This sequence comes from Pengzhenrongella phosphoraccumulans, assembly GCF_045689905.1. Classification (NCBI taxonomy): domain Bacteria; kingdom Bacillati; phylum Actinomycetota; class Actinomycetes; order Micrococcales; genus Pengzhenrongella; species Pengzhenrongella phosphoraccumulans. Next base: position 4,046,336 of record NZ_CP144210.1, read on the forward strand.
GGCAAGCACCCGCCGACCGATCGCCCCCCGAACCAGCCCTGGCCGACCGATCCGCTGGTGTTCGAGGTCTCGAGCTCGCACGAAGAGGGTGGCGAGCGCGACTACCTCGCCTCGACCGTCGCCTTCGTGGGCGGCGACGGCGACGACGCGGGGCACGTGCGTCGGCTGCGGCTGGCCACCACCGAGTACCTCGCGGACGGTCGTCGCGTCCCGACGGCCGGGACCGAGCGCGAGATCCCGGCGGACCTGGTGCTGATCGCCATGGGGTTCACCGGGCCCGAGACCGACGTCCTGGTCGATCAGACCGGGGCCGACCTCACCGGCCGGGGCGCGATCGCGCGGGGAGACGACTACGCGACGAGCGTGCCGGGGGTCTTCGTCGCCGGGGACGCAGGTCGGGGCCAGTCCCTGATCGTCTGGGCGATCGCCGAGGGCCGGGCGGCGGCTGCGTCGGTCGATGCATATCTATCCGGGAGCACCGAGCTTCCGTTCCCGATCACGGCGAGCACCGTCTCGCTGCGCCCGTAAGGGACTCGCGTTAACCCGGTGGTGGGGGCACCTATCGGGACTATGGGCACGGATCACCCCACAACGAAAGGCCTAGGCTTCCCCTCATGCGCAGAGCGAAAATTGTATGCACCATCGGACCCGCCACGGAGTCCGCCGAGCAGATTCAGGCGCTGGTAGACGCCGGTATGGACGTCGCCCGACTGAACCGTAGCCATGGCGCCACCGAGGTCCACGAGCGCGTGTACAAGAACGTCCGGGCCGCCGCGAAGGCGTCGGGGCGTTCGGTGGCCGTGCTGGTCGACCTCCAGGGCCCCAAGATCCGGCTCGGCCGGTTCGTCGAGACCAAGCACGAGCTCGCCATCGGCGACGTGTTCACCATCACGACCGACGACGTGCCCGGCACCAAGGACCTCGTCTCCACCACCCACATGGGCCTGCCGAACGACGCTCGCGTCGGCGACCCGATCCTCATCGATGACGGTCGCGTGCTCGTGCGCGTCACGGCCGTCGACGGCCCCCGCGTGGTCACGCGGGTCGAGGTTGCCGGTCCGGTCTCCAACAACAAGGGCCTGAACCTCCCGGGCGTCGCGGTCTCCGTGCCGGCCATGTCCGAGAAGGACGAGGCCGACCTTCGCTGGGGCCTGCGCATCGGCGCGGACCTCATCGCGCTGTCCTTCGTGCGCAGCGCGGCGGACTACGACGACGTGCGTCGGATCATGGAGGAGGAGGGGCGCATCGTCCCCGTCATCGCCAAGATCGAGAAGCCGCAGGCCGTCGAGAACCTCGCCGAGATCGTGGACGCGTTCGACGGCATCATGGTCGCCCGCGGCGACCTCGGTGTCGAGATGCCCCTCGAGCAGGTCCCGCTCGTCCAGAAGCGCGCGATCGAGCTCGCTCGTCGCAGCGCCAAGCCGGTCATCGTCGCCACGCAGGTGCTCGAGTCCATGATCTCGGCACCGCGTCCGACGCGCGCCGAGGCCTCGGACTGCGCCAACGCGGTGCTCGACGGTGCCGACGCGGTCATGCTCTCCGGCGAGACCGCCATGGGTGACTTCCCGATCGAGGCCGTGCGCACGATGGCGCGGATCATCGAGAACACCGAAGAGTTCGGCGCCGAGCGGATCGCTCCCCTCGGTTCGAGCCCGCACACCCGTGGAGGTGCGATCACCCGCGCGGCCGCCGAGATCGGCGAGACGCTCGATGTGAAGTACCTCGTGACCTTCACCCAGTCGGGCGACTCGGCCCGACGGATGTCGCGCCTGCGCTCGGCGATCCCGTTGCTCGCGTTCACGCCGGTCACCACGGTGCGCAACATGCTCTCCCTGAGCTGGGGCGTGCAGAGCTACGAGGTCCCCAGCGTCGCCGACACCGACGCGATGGTCGGACAGGTCGATCAGACCCTGCGTGCCAACGGTCTCGCCGAGATCGGCGACTACGTCGTCATCGTCTCCGGTGCGCCGGTCGGCATCCCGGGAACGACGAACTCGATCCTGGTGCACAAGGTAGGCGAGGAGTCCGGCCACCGCCGCGACTGATCCCCACCTGCTCGCCCGCAACTCCCGCAACACGACCTCAACGTCCGAGCGGTGACGTCCGATAGGACGTCACCGCTCGGACGTTGGGCTTTGCGGGTGGATGGGCGAGGCTTGCCTGGCTAGCGTCCGGCCCCGGGGCTGGCCTAGCGTCGGGGCATGGATGACCCCCGTTCCACAGATGGCAGTTCCGCCGATTCCCGCGAGCCCCTCGAGCAGCCGGTGCTCGCGCCGCTGACGCAGCACGCCGACGAGCCGCATCAGGACGGGCTCGCCGCGAAGCTCAACTGGCTCCGGGCCGGGGTTCTCGGGGCGAACGACGGCATCATCTCGACCGCCGGGCTCGTGATCGGCGTCGCGGCGGCCACGAGCGCGCCGGGTCCGATCCTCACCGCCGGGGTGGCGGGGCTCGTCGCCGGGGCGGTCTCCATGGCCCTGGGGGAGTACGTGTCGGTGAGCAGCCAGCGGGACACCGAACGCGCCCTGCTCGCCACCGAGCGTCGGGAGCTGGCCGAAGACCCCGAGGCCGAGCTCGCGGAGCTGGCCGACATCTACCGGCACAAGGGCCTGTCGGAGTCGACGGCCCGGCTGGTGGCCGAGGAGTTCACGGCGCGGGACGCGTTCGCGGCCCACGTCGACGCCGAGCTCGGCATCGACCCGGACGCCCTGACGAACCCCTGGCATGCGGCCTTCGCGTCGGCGGTGGCCTTCACCGTCGGTGCGATGCTTCCCCTCGCCGCCATCACGCTCGCCCCGGCGTCGATCCGGGTGGTGGCGACGTTCGTCGTCGTCGTGATCGCCCTGGCGATCACGGGGTCCGTGAGCGCCGTGCTCGGCAAGGCCGGCCGACTGCGCGCCGTCCTGCGCGTGGTGCTCGGTGGTGCGCTCGCCATGGCCGTCACGTTCGGGATCGGCGCGCTGCTCGGCGCGAACGTCGCCTAGTACCCGGCCGGCGGTCACGGGCCCGCCGGCCGGGATTCCCGGGTGCTCCCTGCGGTGTCTCGGGCAGATTGTCTGTGTTGTGCACAGTTGTGCAGAAGTCTGGGGAAATGGCCTTCACGCCGTGGCCTGGTCCGAGTCGCCGCCGTGCAGCACGAGCACCGTCGGCATCGCCTCCCGCACGACCTCGTTGCTCACCGCGCCGAGCAGCATCCCGCGAAAGGCTCCGAACCCGCGAGACCCCACCACCACCAGCTGCGCGGCTCGCGACGCGGCCACGAGAGCGTGCACGGGGTCGTCGTCGACGAGGTCGAGGCGCACGTCGAGGTTCGGGTGGCGGGCGCGCAGCGCGGCCGTCACGTCGGCGGCGGCCTTGTGCGTCGGGTCGTTCTCGTCGACGCGGCCGACGGCGAGCGGGGTCAGGGTGGGCATCCCGCGCCCGCTGGGGTTGGCGATCGTCGGGCGTGCGTGGACCACCACGAGGGCGACGGCCCGCATGGTCGCCTCCCGCGCCGCGGCCTGCGCCGCGGAGACGGAGGTCGCCGACCCGTCGACACCGACGACCACCGGGGCACCCGGAAGTCGAGCGTCGCTGTCCTCACCCCGCACGACGGCGACCGGGCAGCGGGCGTGGGCGGCGAGATGGACGCTCGTGGACCCGATCCGCCGTCGCGAGCTGCGCCCGTGCGCGCCGACCACCAGCAGCTGCGCCTGCTCGCTCAGCCGGCGAAGCTCGGGAACCTCGGGGCCGGACAGCACGCGGGTCTCGACGGTCAGCCCCGGATTCCGCGCTCCGACCTGGTGGTGCAGGTCGGCCAGGTACCGCTTGACCTCGGTGTCCAGCCCCAGGTCCTCGCCCAGGAGCGGGTACCAGCTCCACTCGACGAGCTCCCGCGGCTCGCGATAGACGCGCGCGAGCACGACGGGGGCACCCCGCATCGTCGCCTCGGCGATTCCCCAGCGCAGGGTCTGCGCGCTGTGCAGCGAGCCGTCCAGCGCAATCACCACGGGGCCGTCGGCCAACATGAGAACCCCCTCGAAGACGCCACCCGCAGCTGACCACCCAGATGCCAAGTCGTACGGATACCTCCACCATGGAGGAGGAAGCAGCAAGAAGTCCCGGGTATTCGGTCCTCATTTGGGGGGCGGACCCGCCCGGGGCCGGCAGCGGGACGAGTTCGAGGGTCGGGGGCCGTTCGTGATCAGGGTATTTGTGCTCGACGACCACGAGATCGTCCGCCAGGGCCTGCTCCGCCTCATCGACGGCAACGTGGACATGCAGGTCGTCGGAGAGGCGGCCACCGCCGCCGAGGCGCTCGCCCGGGGTCCGTTGGTCAAGGCCGACGTGGCGATCCTCGACATCCGGCTGCCGGACGGGAACGGTGTCGAGGTCTGCCGCGAGCTCCGGTCGAGACAACCCGCGCTCGCCTGCCTGATGCTGACGTCCTACGCCGACGACGACGCGCTCCTCAACGCCATCACGGCCGGGGCTGCGGGCTACGTCTTGAAGGAGATCCGGGGTGTCGACCTGGTCGGGGCCATCCGGACCGTCGCATCCGGGCGGTCCTTGCTGGACCCTGCGACCACGACGCGCGTGCTCGACCGGCTGCGCCAGGCCGAGCAGCACGACGGCAGGCTCGACCTCCTGACCGCGCAGGAGAGCGCGGTGCTGGACCTGATCGGTCAGGGTCTGACCAACCGCGAGATCGCCGATCGCATGTACCTGGCGGAGAAGACAGTCAAGAACTACGTCTCCAGCCTGCTCGCAAAGATCCAGGTGCATGGGCGCACGCAGGCCGCGCTCTACATCGCCGACCAGCGACGGGCCCATCCGCCTGTGCATCAGGTCCCCTGAGCCCGAGGTACTGAGCTAGAGCTCGGGCGCTGAGTCCTGCTGCACGGCCCAGCGGTACTCCGGCACGGTCGCGAGCAGCTCGGCGTGCGTCCCGCGGGCGAGGATCGTGACCGGGCGGCGCGCGCGTGGCGTCGCGGTCTCGTCGCTGAGGCCCTCGACGCCGGCGGCCGGGGTCCCGGTCGCACCGAGCAGGATCACCTCGTCCGCCTCGTCGAGCGCGGCCAGCCGGTGGGTGACCAGGACGACGCCCCGGCGCTCGTGACCCGCTGGGTCGTGCGCGGTGCGCAGCAGGTCGGCGACGAGCCGGTCGGCGGTGCCCGCGTCGAGGTGCTCGCCCGGCTCGTCGAGTAGGAGGAGCTGCGCGCGGCTCGCCAGCGCGCGCGCCAGGAGCAGGCGCCGGCGTTCGCCCCCGGAGATCGTGGTGGCGTCGGACCCGAGCACCGTGTCCAGGCCCTGCGGGAGGGCGGCGAGCCACGAGCCGAGCTCGACCCGGACCAGCAGCTCCGTGGCTTCGGCCGGGGTGACGTCGCCGCGGGCGACCCGCAGGTTCTCCAGGACGGTCGTGGCGAAGATGTGGGCATCCTCCGCCGTGAGCACGATCTGTCGGCTGACCCAGGGTCGGGGCGCCCCCCACACCGACCGGCCATCGAGGGTGACCTCCCCGGTCACCGGCGGCAGGAGCCCCGCGAGCGTGAGCAGCAGCGTGGTCTTGCCGAGTCCGCTCGCCCCGACGACGGCGATCGCCCGCCCCGGGCGGACGTCCAGATCGAGGTCGTGCGCCACGACCGGGCCGCCAGGCCACCCGACGGACAGCCCGTGGGCCCCCAGTCGGGCTGCCTCGCCGTCGACGTCGTCCGCCGGGAGGTCGGCCGCGTCGTCGGGCACGGCGTGATCGGGCACTTCGCCGTCGGGCGCCGAGTCCGTGGCCGCGGCCTGGGCGCCGTCGAGCAGCGCCAGGATCCGCAGCGCGGCGCCGCCGGACCGCACGAGCTGCGTGGCGGCCGGACCGAGCAGCGCGGTGCCCTCGAACGCCGCGAGCGGGGTCAGGACGATCACCGCGAGCTCGACGGGCTGCATCGTCCCGGCGAGCATCGCCGGGACGCCGAGCACGATCGCACCGAGCACGGCGATCCCCATCGCGAGCGTGTCGATCCCGGCGGCCAGCGCCGCGGGGCGCGCCCCGGCGTCCTTGGCTCGCGCGAGCCTGATCTCCGTCGTGCGCAGCTCGTCGAGCATCGGGTGGACGCGGCCGGAGACCGTCAGCTCGCCGGCGCCGTCGACCATGGTCATCGCGGTCGCGCTGATCTCGCTCCGGGCCAGGATCTGGGCGTGCTCGGACAGGCGGGTCGACCGGATGGTCAGGGCGGGGCCGACGACGCCCGCCGTCAGGAGGCAGGCGGCCAGCACGAGGCCTGCCCCGAGGTTGAGCCAGCCGACGAGCAGCGCGGAGCCGGCACCGACGAGCGTCGCGACCGCGGCCGGGACCAGGGCACGGACCACGACGTCCCCGACGGAGTCGACGTCCGCCCCGGTGCGGGCCAGCAGATCGCCCCGGCGCAGCGTCGCGACCGTGTCGGTCCGCGCGTCGGCGAGCGTCGTATAGACGCTCTCGCGCAGCGCGGCCATCCCCTCGAGCGCCACCTGGTGGGAGGCGAGGCGTTCGAGGTAGCGGAGCACGGCGCGAGACGTGCCGAACAGGCGGACCGCGACGGCCGCGACGGCCAGCTGGCCGAAGTCGGGCATCTGCGAGGCGCGCGCGATCATCCAGGCCGCCGTCGCCGTCAGCGCCACCGCGCTCGCGAGCCCCGCGCTGCCCGCGACGACGGCCCAGAACAGGCGACGGCGGTCGATCTGGAGCAGGCTCAGGGCGCGCCGCAGGGCGGACCGTTCTGCCGGCGGGAACAGGCCCTCGGCGAGCGGATCGACGTCGGGCAGCACGTCGGCCGGGCGGAGCGTGGCGGCGGTCATCGGGTCGGCTCCGGGTCGGGGGAAGCCGCGACGAGACCGTCCACGGTGGGTGTCGGGGTCGCTGCGTCGCCCGGTGCGATCCCGTCGTCGTCGGCCTGGTCGACGGCCCGCGCACGCACGGTCACGACGTCGTCGGCCCGGGCGATCAGGGCCTCGCGGTGCGCGATCACGAGGACGGTCCGGCCCTGTTCCCGGAGGCGGTCGACCGCGGTGAGCACGTGCGCCTCCGCCCGCGCGTCGAGGTGCGCCGTGGGCTCGTCCAGGACCACGAGCTGGTGCGTCCCGAGCAGCGCGCGGGTCAGGGCGAGGCGCTGGCGCTGACCGAGGGACAGCCCGACGCCGCCCTGGCCGAGCCGGGCGTCCCAACCGCCCGGCAGCTGGGCGAGCACCTCGTCGAACCCGGTGTCGCGCGCGGCCGCGCGGGCGCGTTCGTCGACGACGCTCGCGTCGTCGCCCAGGACGTTGGCGCGCACGGTGCCCGGGACTAGCACGGGGCGTTGCGGCACCCACGCGACCTGGGCCCACCAGGACGCCGGGTCGACGTCCGCCAGGTCGCGATCGGGAGCCGAGCCGGCCGACGGAGTGTCGCGGGGTACGAGCCGGACGGTGCCGTCGTCCGGGGCCAGCAGGCCGAGCACGACGCTGGCGGCCGTCGACTTGCCGGCACCCGACGGGCCGACGAGCGCGACCACCCGCCCGGGCCGGAGCCGGGCGTCCAGGCGCCAGGGGGCCCAGACCCCGCGGCCGGGGGCCGCCACGCACAGCGCGTCGAGCACGATGTCGGTGCGGCGCAGGTCGGGGGCCGGGAGCGTCCCGCGCTGGGGGACCGGGTGCTCGATCACGGTGAAGCTCTGCGCGGCGGCGGCGATGCCGTCGGCGGAGGCGTGGAACTGCGCGCCGACCTCGCGGATCGGCCGGTAGACCTCGGGCGCGAGCATGAGCACCGCAAGGCCGGTGACGAGATCCATCTGGCCGTAGACCAGGCGTGTCCCGATGCCCACCGCGACGAGCGCGACGGCGATCGAGGAGAGGAACTCCAGCACGGCACCGGAGAGGAAGGCGATCCGCAGGGTGGCCATGGTGGTCTGCGTGTACGCCCGCCCGAGCTCCCCGACGCGACGGCCGGGGCCCCGCTCGCGACCGAGCGCCTTGAGCGTCCCCAGCCCCGCGAGCAGGTCCATCAGCTGGGCGCCGAGCCGCTGCATCGTGGCCAGCCGCTCCGCCGCGAACTTCTGGGTCAGGACCCCGATGAGCCACATGAACACGGGGATGAGCGGGAGGGTCAGCGCGATGGTGATCGCCGCGACGAGGTCGAGCCCGAAGACGACGGCGAGGGTCGCCGGGGTGACGGTTGCCGCGAGCAGCAGCTGCGGGAGGTAGCGCACGAAGTACGGCTCGAGGTCGTCGAGACCGCGCGTGACCAGCGTGACGACGGCTGGTCCCTGCTCGGTGGCGAGCCAGCGCGGGCCGAGGTCGACGGCACGGGTGAGCACCTGCTCACGGAGCTCGGCGATCACGTGGGTCGCCGACCGGTGCGCGCTCGACTCCTGCAGGATCAGGATCACGGTGCGCAGGGCGATCACGCCGACCAGGGCCGGCAGGAGCGTCGCCACGTGGTGCCAGCCAGCCGTCCCGTCGATCACGGGGGCGATCGCGTGCGCGATCACCAACGCCTGCGCCACCACCAGCGCCGCGGTGACGGCGCCGGTGGTGGCGGTGATCAGGATGTACCGACGCGCTGCGCGCGCGTGGCGCAGGAGTCGGGGGTCCAGGGGCTTCACGAAATGAGGAGCCTAGCGGTCGACGTTCTCGAACGTGCGCTCCTGGAAGGGGTGCAACCCGGTCGCGGAGCCGATCTGAGCGCCGGTGAGCCGGGCCCGGAAGACCCAGAGCGTCCAGCCCTGGTAGGCCAGCACGATCGGCACCATGACCAGCGCGACCACGCTCATGACCTTCAGGGTGGCCTCCGACGACGACGCCTGCGCGATCGTGAGGTCCCAGGCCGAGTTGAGCGAGGAGGGCATGACGTTCGGGTACATGATCGAGAAGATCAGGGCGACGGCCCCAGCGATCGCGATCGCGTTCAGCGTGAACGCCCAACCCTCGCGGCGGGCCCGGGTCGCGAGCACGACGCCCACGAGGGACAGTGCGGCCACGACGAGCGGGACCCACGAGAAGAGGTTCGACGAGAACGCGAGCTGCGCCCACACGGCCCAGACGGCCGCGATGAGCAGTGAGGCGATCGAGAGCTTCTCGGCGAGCTTTCCGGCCCGCACCCGGATGTCGCCGTCCGTCTTCAGGGCGAGGAACACCGCACCGTGGGTGAGGAACAGGGCCGCGGTCGTCACGCCACCGAGCAGGGTGAACGGCGTGATGAGCGAGAAGAACCCGCCGGTGAGCTGGTGGTTGCCGTCGATGATCTCGATCTGCATGCCCTGCACGAGGTTCGCGAACGCGACCCCCCACAGGACCGACGGGATCCAGGCGCCGAACGTGTGCGCCCAGTCCCAGCGGTTGCGCCAGATCGGGTCGTCGATCTTCTGTCGCCACTCGAACGCGCAGATGCGCACTATGAGGGCCACGAGGATGAGCAGCAGCGCGAGGTAGAAGCCCGAGAACATCGTGGCGTACCACTCGGGGAAGGCCGCGAACGTGGCGCCACCGGCGGTGAGCAGCCACACCTCGTTGCCGTCCCAGATCGGGCCGACCGTGCGCAGCATGACGCGCCGCTCGTTCTCGTTGCGGGCGAACGGCTTGAGGAGCATGCCGATGCCGAAGTCGAACCCTTCGAGGACGAGGTAGCCCGTCCAGAGCACGGCGAGGAGGAGGAACCAGAGGAGGGAGAGATCCATGATGTGCGTCTCCAGCGGGTTTCGAGCGGCGGTCAGTAGGCGAACGAGAGGACGGGCTCAGGCTGCCCTGATTGATCCGCAGACTCGGGAGTCTCCGGCTCGATGCCTTCGCGGACGTACCGACGCACCAGGTAGAACCAGACCACCCCGAGTGCGGCGTACAGCAGTGTGAAGATGACCACCGAGATCAGCACGGACCAGGCGGGGACCACGGTCGAGACGCCCTGCTGCGTGAGCAGGTAGACGTTGTCGACCGGGTTGGCCGGGTTCGGGGCGACCACCCACGGCTGGCGACCCACCTCGGTGAAGATCCAGCCGAACGACGCGGCGATGAACGGCATGGGGAGCGCGATCAGGCACAGCCGGGAGAACCAGGTCTTGTCGGTGATGCGACCCTTGCGCAGCATCCACAGCCCGGCGAGCGCGAGCGCGGCCGAGAAGGCGCCGAGCCCGATCATGAGCCGGAAGCTCCAGTACGTCACCACCAGGTTCGGCGTGTACGTCTGGTCCGGTCCGAACTTGTCGCCGTACAGCGCCTCGGCGTCCGCCTGGACGTCGGTGACGCCGGGCAGGTAGCTCTCCGGGCCGGAGAAGCTCCCGGTGCCGAGGAACGAGGCCGCGCCGGGGATCGACAGGATGTGGTTGACGCCGTCGCAGCTGTTGGACAGGTCACCGATGGTCAGCAGGGAGAAGGCGGCGCCCTCCGTGCCGACGCACAGGGCCTCCGCGCTGGACATCTTGCCCGGCTGCTGCTGGTACATGAGCTTGCCCTGCGTGTCGCCCGTGGCGATGACGGCGATCCCGGCGATGACCATCGCGACGAGGCCGATGTACGCGGCCGGACGCCAGGTCGTGCGGGCCTCCGCGTCGCGGCCGGCCTTCACGGAGCGGACGATCCACCAGCCGGAGACCCCGGCGACGAACGTCCCGGCGACGAGCCACGCCGTGGCGACCGTGTGCGGGAAGGCGGCGAGGAGGGTGTTGTTGGTGAGGACCTTGAAGATGCCGCTCACGCCGTCGAGCTCGGCGCGGCCGGTCTCGGCGTTGTAGACGGCCCCGACCGGGTGCTGCATCCACGAGTTGGCGGCGAGGATGAAGTACGCCGAGGCGGTGGTGCCGAACGCGACCAGCCAGATGCACGCGAGGTGCAGCTTCTTCGGCAGGCGGTCCCAGCCGAAGATCCACAGGCCGAGGAAGGTCGACTCGAGGAAGAAGGCGACCAGTGCCTCGACCGCGAGGGGAGCGCCGAAGATGTCACCGACGAACCGCGAGTACTCGGACCAGTTCATGCCGAACTGGAACTCCTGCACGATCCCGGTCGCGACGCCGAGCGCGAAGTTGATCAGCAGGAGCTTGCCGAAGAACTTGGTCAGCTTGAGCCACTTCTCGTTGCTCGTGCGCACCCACGCGGTGTGCATGATCGCGACGAGCGGGGCGAGCCCGATCGTCAGCGGGACTAGTACGAAGTGATAGACGGTAGTGATGCCGAACTGCCACCGGGCCAGGTCTAGTGCGTCCACTGATTCGTCCTTCGAGGCGTAGGCATGAGCCTTCTTGACCGTGATGTGCGGGTCGCGGCGAGATGCTGGGCCACGGTCGAGCCGTCGGGGCTGACCCCCGCACGGGCGGTGCATACCCGGTTGAATCGGGGGTACCGCTTGACCGAAATCTAGCAGCGAGCGACCGCACCGGATGGGACTTTCGGCCGTGTTCCTGGACACAGCCTGGGAACGTTTTGCCACGTCACGGGCTACGGCCAGGTCAGTTGAGCCTTACCTACCTCGGCTGAACGGGATGAAGCGCGGTGTCCGTGCGGCGTAAACGGCGTACCCCTCGAACCTCTCGGCGAGGCGTGCTTCTTCCCAACGAGCCTTGCGCGTCAGGAGCACCGCGAGGAGTCCGAGCACGAGCAGGCGGAAGAGGCTTCCGGACGCGGCCGTGATGGCGCTCATCAGGAGCAGCAGGCCGGTGTAGATCGGGTGCCGGACGAACCGGTACAGGCCGCCCGTGCGCAGTTCAGCGTGGGTGTTGGGCAGCGGCGCCGCCGTGAGACCGCGTCCGAGGGCTGTCGCACCGAGCACCATGATGGCCGCGCCGAGCACGACGGCGACCAGGCAGGTCACCGCCAGCGCGCGCGGCAGCGGCCAGTCGTGCCGTCCCGGCAGGACCACGATCACCGCGATCAGCGCGAACTGCGCAGCAACGAGGAGCCGGGCGGTCCGCACGTCGTGGCGGGCCGCGGCGACGTCGTCTCGCGGTCGCTCCGGGTCGTCGGACGGTCTCATCGGGGGTGTCCCTCGCTGCTTGGCATGCGCGGTGCGTCAGCCATCCAGCCTAGGACCGAGCCGGCCGGTCCGGACCCCTCATGCCGCCCCGACCGGGACTAAGGTCGCGGCGAGGCGTCCACGGGGGGCCACGAGAGGGCAGGGTCCGGTGCGCGCTCGATCCACAGCGCCCGGCGTGGACAGGCGCGGACGGCGCGCTGGGCCGACGACTCCTCGCCGCGGCTGAGGTCGCGCTCGACGAGGATCGGAAAGCCCCAGCGGTCGAGCTCGACCGCGGTCGAGGCCAGGTGGGCGCAGACCCCGACGCCGTCGCAGGCGGCCGGATCGATGCGCAACCGCGCTGCGGGCGCTGCGGTGCGATCGCCACGGCGGATCATGCGGTCACCGCCGGCATCGGCATGGTGGCCCGTTGTGACCCCGGGCACGCCCGGCCGTGCGCGTGCTCGTTGAAGTCGTGCTCGAAGACCGCCAGCGCGGACGCGATCAGTCGGGTGGCACCGTCGGGGTGGTGGCACGCGCCACGGCCCGCCACGGCGCGCAGGTCGTCGAGGAGCCGCGCCTGCTCGCCTCGGGGGGCGACTCCGCGCGCCAGCAGGCCGAGGCTCTGGGCGAGGGCGGGCAGGCCGAACAGGCACGGTCCGCACTGCCGGGCGCTCATGGCCGCGAGGTAGCCGGCGATCGCCGCGGTCTCGGCGACGCCGCACGCGCCGTGGGGGAGCGGAGCGATGATCCCGGACCCTGCGCTCAGGCCCGCGGAACGCAGCGTGGTCTCGTCGAACGTCAGGCGCTCGACGTCGAGCCACGGCGCCCACATGCCGCCGTACCCGCCGAGCAGCACGGCCTGCGGTGGACCGCGGTGCAGCCAGCCGGTCTGGCCGAGGACCTCGGTCGTGGGGGTGCCCCGATCCACCTCGATGACCTGGCGGTCGACCGGTGTGAGCACCGTGAGCAGCGTGGACCGCACCGGCGGCAGGCCGCGAGCGATGAGGGCGACCCGGGCGAGGGTCTCGACGTTGTGCACGAGGGTATGGGGACCGCCGTCGGCGTCGGCGACGCGTCGGATGCGGGGCAGCGCGGGACCACCGTTCAGCGCCCGCCCGATCGCGCTCGACTCGCCCGCGAGGTAGTGGCCGGGACCGCTCACGATCTCGAGCCAGGGCTCGGGATACCGCGCCGTGCGCCGTTCGGTCAGGGCCGTCTGCATCGCGTAGAGCGTCCCGGTGTCGTCGCCGTGCAGCCAGAGCACCGCGCGGCGGGCCCCGAGCGCCTCGGCGGTGAGCGCGAGCCCGTCGAGCACGAGGTGTGGTCGCTGACGCAGCAGGGTGGCGTCCTTGGCGCTGAGCGGTTCGCTCTCAGCACCGTTCGCGGCGACCGTCAGCGCGCCGCCCTGCGCGAGCGCGGCGCGCCACTTCGCGGACGTGGGGACGTGGGCACCGCCGTGGCCAGTCAACCCGGCGCGCTCGAGTGCCTCGATCAGCGCGACGCTTCCCGCCGGGCGCTGACCGAGCCGGTCGGTGTGCGCGGCCAGGTGCTCGGTCGCGGCGGGTACCCAGGGCTCGGCCGGTCCGCTGCGCGCCAGTCGGACGCCGTGCAGCAGCAGGGCCGAGCGCTGGTCGGTTCGGCGGGCATCCGCCGTGCGGGTCGGCGCCGTCTGCGTCGGGAGGTCGAAGGTCATCGCGGGACTCCGGTGGGTCGCGGGGCGCGGGCGGTGCGGTCGGTCGACGTCGTCTCGATGGAGCGTGCGAGCTCGGACACCCGGTCGGCAGGCGTTCGTGCGCCGTAGCGGGTCACGGCCAGCCCGAGGATCGCGATGCCGCTCGTGACGTAGTACCAGCGCAGTGCCGGGGTGTCGGTGCCCGCCAGGACGCTGTGCCCCCAGACGAGGACCAGCAGCACGGCGGCGACCTTGTGCACCGGCCACCAGATCCGGGCGGCGATGCTCCCCGCCAGCCGCGCGGTCAGGCCGGTGAACAGCCCTGCCCACAGGGCGATCACCCCGAGCGTGACGGGCACGGGCCGGTAGGTCGAGGCCATCGGCAGGATCACGCCGCGCCAGCCCACCTGGGCCCACGGGTCCGTGGCGAGCACGACGACGTGCAGGGCTGTGAACGCGAGCGTGAAGGTGGCGAGCGAGACGTGCAGTCCGAGCCGGGTCGCGGCCGACGGCGTCCGCAGGCGTCGGGACCAGGGATGGGACAGCACGAGGCCGGTCGCCACGAGGGCGAGCAGCAGCACGTACGAGCTGATCCCGCTGGCCCGGGCGAGCACCCACGGAATCTTGGTGGTCCCGCGCAGCGTCTCGAGGATGATCCAGCCGGCGAGGCCCGCCGAGGCGGCGCTCGCGAGGATCGCGACCGCGAGGCCGAGGACCGCGAGCGGAGTGGATCGTCGATCAGAGGCGAGCGGTGCAGATCGTCGATCAGACATGGGTGCTCCTCCAGATCACGAGCGGGTCCATGGCGGCCGAGGTGCCGACGGCGCCGTCGGTGCCGACCCACGCGGCCGCCAGACCGAGGCGCTCGGCCCGCTCCCGGATACCGGCCGCGCCGGCGAGGAACAAGGTCTTGCTCCACACCTCGGACCAGGCGGCGTCCTGGGCCGCGACCGTGACCGCGGCGAGCCCCTCGCCGCCGGGTAGTCCCGTCCGCGGGTCGATCAGGTGGTGCACCGGCGTGCCGGCCGCGAGCCAGTGGCGCAGCCGGACCGACGAGGTCGCGCACCCGGTGTTGACGAGCTCGAGCACGAGGAGGGGCTCGGTGCCACCGGCGGGGTCCTCCACGCCGACGCGCCAGCCGCCGCCCTCCGGCCCGATGCCGCCGAACGCGCCGTCCCCGCCGGCGTTGACGAGGTACCCCGCCCCCGCTCCGGCGAGCTCGACCGCGGCCCAGCGCACAGCCAGCCCCTTCCCGATCCCCCGAGGTCGACCCGGCGCCCCGCCAGGTTGATGCGGCACCGATCCCCCCGGGCGATGACCTGCGGGCGCCAGGGTGCGGCGTCCGTCGACGCGTCGTCCTGGCCGCGCGGCACGGGAAGGTCCGGCTCGCGGGGCGCGGCGATCGCACGCAAGTCGTCCGCGTCGCGCACGACGTCGCCGTCCGCGAAGGGCAGCGAGCGGTCGTACCCCCACGCCACGAGGGTGTCGTGGATGCGCGGGTCGAACAGGCCGCCGGTCTCGACGTGCGCGCGGGATGCCTCCTGGATCGCGACGGCGAGCGTGGGCGGGACCTCGTGCCACCACTGCGGCTGGGTGTTGGCCAGCGACAGGGCACTGGTCGGGTCGAACCGTGAGCACGTGCGCTCCACCTCGCGGAAGATCTCCTCAGCGCGGTCGAGGCACGACTGGGCATGCCGACCCGGCTGCTCGACCCGCAGGGTGATCTGGCTGGCCATCGCGCGAAAAGACCGGACTGCCGGTGCGGAACCTCGGGTCGCCAGGCTCGGCATCGGGTCGGTGGTGGTCACTTCGAGGCGCCCGTGGTCGCTGCGACCGGAGGTGCCGGGGCCGGGGCGGGTGCAGCCGCGGGTGCGGGTGCGGGTGCGGGGGCAGCGGCGGCTGCCGGAGCCGAGCCGCTCGACGTGGCGGCCGGGGCCGACTTCGCGGCGGTCGAACTCTTTGTCGCCGTGCGGGCTCCGGTTTTGGTGCCGGATCCCGCGGCCGCGGCCGCTGCGGCGGCCTCCGCCTGGACGCGGGCTGCCTCGGCGGCGCGGGCGTCCAGCACCGCCTGGAGCTCGGCGATGTGCGCCTGGGTCGTGGCCACCTGGGTCGTGAGGTCGACGATGTGCTGGTCGCTCAGCACCTGGGCGGCGACGGCCTGCGCGGCGATCTGCTGGGAGGCGGCCGACGCGGCCGCGGCCGCAGCGGTCTGGGCCGCGAGCGGGTCGTTCGACCCCGCCCAGGCCACGCTCGCACCGAAGATCCCGGCTGCGGCCGGGATCAGGGCCAGGGCGGCGGCGCGCCGGCGGAACGTGCGGGGGTCAGTCATCGTCGCCTCCGTGGGTGGGTTCCGGAGCATCCTCGTGCTCGGCGGGCGGCGCAGTGGTCGGCGCTGCCGACGCTGCGGCGGTCGTCGGGGCCGGCGCGGGGGCGGGGGCATCGTCGCTCTCCCCGGTCTGGACGGCCGGTGCACTGCTCGTGCTGCGGGATGGCGTGCTTCGTGCCGCGGGTGCTGCCGCGACGGGTGCCGGCGCGGCCGGGACCTCGCTCGCTGCGACCGCGGCCTCGAGCGGCCCGACCTGGGCGAGCAGGTCACCCACGGACTTCTCGAGTGCCGCCGCCCGCGGGTCGACAGGTGCCTCGACGGTCGCGCTGGGCGACGGGGCGGCCGGTGCGGGGGCGGTGACGCCGCTGGCCACGGCGACTCCCGCGCCGGTCAGCAGCGCTGCCGCCGCGATCGCGATGGATGATCGGTGCTTCCCAGTCAGCATGGTGGCTCCTCGGTCGTTGTACCGACGTCATCTGTGCCGTCGCCACGACCTTGGACCCGTCCACGTGAGGGTGACGGCAAGCCTCTGATAAGGCTTGGTTAAGGAGTTCCGCGGTGCTGCTCCAACCGGGTGACGGGTCGTGATCTGCCAGCCGACCGGAATCGCGGGAGCGTCGGTCGTCAGCTCGCGGTCCCGTCGGGGCCGGTCGACGGGAGCTCGAGCACGACCCGTGCCCCGCCGGTGGCGCTCGCGGCGAGCACGAGGCGGCCGTTCGCGTTCTCGGCCGTGCGCCGGGCCACGTCGAGCCCCAGCCCGGTGGAGCCTGCGCCGCTGAGGCCGCGGTCCGCCGCGTCCGCGCGGGCGAATCCCGGTCCGCCGTCCTCGACGACGACCTCGACCGCTCCGGGCACGGGCCGGACGGCGAGCTCGAACGGGGTGCGGTCCGGGGTGTGGCTGAACACGTTGTCGACGAGCACGTCGAGCGCGGCCCCGAGTGCGTCCGCGCTCGTGGCGACGTACAAGGCGTCGTCGGGCACCTCGACGCGGAGCTCGCGGCCCTGGTCGGCCGCCAGCACGGCCCAGAACCGGGCGCGCTCGCGGACCACGGTGGCGGCGTCGCACCGGCTCTCGGGGCGTCGTGGCGAGGGTGCCGGGCGGTCCACACGATCGCGTCCACCGCCCGCACGAGCTCGTCGACGTGCCCGGTCATCCGCTCCCGCTCCTGCGCCTCGCTGAGGAGGTCGACGTCGAGCCGCAGCGCGGTGATGGGGGTCCGCAGCCGGTGCGACAGGTCGGCCACCAGCTCGCGTTCGACGGCGAGCAGGCCGGCGACTCGCGCGCCGAGGCCGTTCAGCACGCGCCCGACCGACGCGACCTCCGGTGGACCCGAGGGCTCCACCCGGGCGGTGAGCTCGCCGGCTCCCAGGCGTTCCGCCACGTCGGAGAGATTGCGGACGGAACGCGCCAGTCGACGCGCGATCCGGTCCCCGGCCAGCACGGTGCCTCCGAGCAGCACCGCGCCGACCGTCGCCAGGATGAGCCAGGACTGCCTGACCCCGGCGGTGAGCTCGGAGTCGGGGATGAACGTGCGCACGACCGCCAGACCCGCTGTGCTCCCGACGGGGAGGAGCACCTCGACCCCGCCGTCGGTCTTGGCCGTGAGGGCGAGGCCCGTCGCCGCGACCTCGGCGGCGGTCGACCGCGTGGCCGGCTCGCCCACGCTCGTGGCGTCGGGAAGGAACACGGTGGTGCGCCGCTGCGCGTCGTTGACGGACAGGAGGGTTGCCTCTAGGCGGGCGTTGTCAGCGGCCGCCCCGCCGGTGAACACCGCGACGCTCTGGGCGTCCCGCATCCCGGCGTCGAGCGCGCGCTCCTGCGCGAGAGAACGGGCCAGGATCCCCAGCGGGACGAGGAACGCGACCAGCACCACGGAGGTCATCGCCAGGCCGTACAGGACGAGGAGGCGCCTCATGGCGGCGGGGCGAGCTTGACGCCCACCCCCCGCACGCGGTGCAGGTACACCGGGGCGTCGGCGCTCTCGCCGAGCTTGCGGCGCAGCCAGTGCAGGTGCACGTCCACGGTCTTGTCGGCGCCCCCGTAGGGCTGGTTCCACACCTTCGCGAGCAGCTCGCGCTTGCCGATGACCTCGCCGGCGCGCTCGGCGAGATAGTGCAGGAGGTCGAACTCCTTGGGGCTGAGGTCGAGCGTGGCCCCGGCGAGCTGGACCGATCGCGCGCGCG
Organism: Pengzhenrongella phosphoraccumulans; assembly: GCF_045689905.1. NCBI lineage: Bacteria > Bacillati > Actinomycetota > Actinomycetes > Micrococcales > Pengzhenrongella > Pengzhenrongella phosphoraccumulans. The sequence continues at coordinate 4,064,441 of NZ_CP144210.1, forward strand.
CGTCGATCACCAGCTCGCCGACCGTCACCGGTCCGGGGGCCCGCTCGGGATCGGTGCGGCGCAGCACCGCGCGGATGCGTGCGTCGAGCTGGTCCGCGGCGAACGGTTTGACGAGGTAGTCGTCGGCACCCGCGTCGAGCAGCGCGACGATGCCGGCGCCGTCGTCGCGCGCGCTCAGGACGATCACCGGGACATCGCTGACAGCACGGATCATGGCGAGGAGCGAGGCGCCGTCCAGATCGGGCAGGCCCAGGTCGAGCAGGACGACGTCGGGGCGGTGCGCCACGAGGCTCTGCAGCCCGTCCATCGCCGTCGGAGCGGTCATCGTGGAGTGCTCGCGCGCCGAGAGCGCGCGCACCAGTGCTGTGCGAATCGTCGCATCGTCCTCGACGATCAAGACATCGGCCACATCACGGACCGTAAGCCATCGCGGTGGATTTCGGGGGCATCGCACCTGTTCGGCACGGGTGAGGCTGCGGAACTTGTCGTGGCCTTAACCCTGGCTTCACTCAGTTCTGCGGGAAGATGCACGCATGATCCTCGATCCGATGGGCGCCCCGACCTGCACCGGGCAACGGCGATGAGTCGCCGGACGCCCGTCAGCGCAGCGCTTGCGGCGCGCCCGACCGTCGTGCTCGCCTGGGCGGCGGCGGCAGTCCTCGCGGGTTCGGTCGTGTGGTGGGCGGTCGCCGCGATCGGCAGCGAGCAGGGCACGACCCCGACGGTCTATACGCAGGCGCAGGTCGCCCGCCTCGCGGATCAGCCCCGCCCGCCGGGCGCGACCCCGACGTCATCGGCCACGACGAGCCCCGCAGCCAGCCCGAGCGGGACGCCGACGCTGGTCCAGGACCCCACGGCCGCCCCGACGAGCGAGCCGACGGCGTCCAGCTCGCCGACCCCGACCCCGGCACCCGTCCGCCCGACGACGGCGCCGCCCGTGGCAGTGCCGCCGCCTCCCGCACCGGCTCCCGCTGCCGTCGCGCGCACGTGGAACGTGACCGGGGGACAGGTTTCCGCGGAGTGCACGGGGACGCAGATCGTGCTGCTCTCGGCGACACCCCAGAACGGCTGGTCGCTCGAGGTCAAGCACTCCGGGCCGCAGGAGATCGAGGTGAAGTTCCGCCAGGGCGAGGAGGAGACGTCGGTGCACGCGGTGTGCGCGGCCGGCGTCCCGGAGATGGCGACCGAGGAGGGGCACGACTGAGGTCGCGCACCGCCACGCAGCCGTCGGGCTCCGCACGGCCCACGCACGAGACGAGGCCGGGCCCGGGAGATGATCCCGGGCCCGGCCTCGTGCCGTGCGTTGAGTGCTGGTGGAGCGAGGTCAGCCCTCGTCGCCACCGGAGGCCGGCGTGTTCGCCATGTCCTCGGACCAGACGGCGGTGGCGCCGGAGTGCCCCACGCGGATGGCCTGCACGGTCGTGCCGGTCGTGGCGATGACGGCGCCGGCGATGAGGGCGATGGCGACCCACTTCGGGGAGCGGGGCTCGGCGCCCTTGCGCTCGTTCCAGGTCCACCACGTCAGCAGGGCCGCGACGACGAGCATCCCGATGACCCAGGGCAGCAGGCCCTCGGCGAGGCCGGAGTGGGTCTCGATCAGGCTGGACTCCCCGACCCGGGTCTCGAGCTTCTCGCCCGACTCGCTCGAGATCGGAACCAGGACGACGGCGGCCAGCGCGAGCACCAGAGGCAGGACGCCTGCCCACCGGCGGAACCGGGGCCACAGTGCGGCGACGAGCAGGACCAGCGCGGCGGTCGGAACGATGACCTCGGTCGCGTGGACGACCAGGGGGTGCAGGGGCAAGCCTGCAATCGTGTCGAACATGAGTCTCCTTGACGGGGTGTTCCCGCGTGGGTCATCGGGTGACGACCGCGTGGCAGCGGGTTCGGGGGAATGCTGACAAGTGGTGGGAAACGGACCACAGGTGCAGGGCAGATGGTACTGCGGGTCTCGGTCAGATCCCGCTGACGCCCAGCAGGCGGCCGACGGCGTAGGTGATGATCATGGCCGCCGCGCCGCCTAGGACGATCCGCGACACGGCCCGCAGGTGTCCGGCTCCGCCGAGCGCGGCGCTCGCGCTCCCGGTGCCGGCGAGCGCGACCAGGACCGCGGCGAACGTCACCGGGATCCGGACGGCATCGGGAGCGAGCCAGATCGCGAGGATCGGCAGGATCGCGCCGAGGGTGAAGGCTATTCCCGACGAGATGGCCGCGTGGGTGGGGTTGGTGAGGTCGTCCGGGTCGAGGCCGAGCTGGGCGTCGATGTGCGCCGCGTACACGTCGTGCTCGGTGAGCTCGACGGCGACGGTGTGGGCGGTTGCCGCCGACATCCCCTTGGCCCGGTAGATCTCGGCGAGCTGCTCGAGCTCGGCCTCGGGGTCCTCCTCGAGCTTGCGGCGCTCGCGCTCGATCAGCGAGCGCTCCGCGTCCCGCTGGCTCGACACCGAGACGTACTCGCCCAGCGCCATGGACACGGCCCCGGCGACGAGACCGGCGAGCCCCGCGGTCAGGATCGGCCCGATCGCCGTCGTCGCCCCGGCGACGCCGACGACGAGTCCGGCCGTGGAGATGATGCCGTCATTCGCGCCGAGCACGCCGGCGCGGAGCCAGTTGAGCCGGGCTGCGTGGCTGGTGCCACCCTCGCTGTTCTTCTCTGCGGGGGTGGGCGTGCTCTTCGGGGCGCGCGATTCGACGTCTGTCACGTCGATGACCGTAGGTTCAAATCGGCTCGCGCGCCACGAAGGAAAGGCTCCACTGGTCGGATTCTGGGCGCAGTCGGGTCAAGCAGGGACAGATCAGGTCAAGCAGGTCGGCCCGCGGGGGTCAGCTCGGGGAGCTCGTCGTTCGTCGCGAGCTTGTCGGCGGGGACGAGGCCGGCGTCGACCGTCGCCGCGGTGTCGAGCTCGGCGAGCCGCCCCGGGGCGAAACCGAAGAACCAGGTGGCGACGAACCCGACGAGGTACGCGACGAGCAGGCCGCAGGCATAGCCGAGTGCGGCGACGCCCTTGCCGTGGCTGCCGTCGAGCAGCGGGAACAAGGACAGGTCACTCGCTCCGATCGCCACCGCGCCGATCGTGTACCCGAGCTGGTCGAACGTGCCGATGACCGCCCCGCCGAACGCGCCGCCGATGCACGCGGTGATGAACGGGCGACCGAGGGGAAGGGTCACACCGTAGATGAGCGGCTCGCCCACGCCGAGGAACCCGGCCGGGAGTGCGGACTTGATCGTCTTGCGGATGCTCGGGTTGCGCCGGAGCCGGTAGTAGACCGCGATGGCAGCGCCGATCTGACCGGCGCCCGCCATGGCCAGGACGGGCAGCAGGATCGTGTAGCCGTCCTGCTCGATCAGCGTGGTGTGGATCGGGATGAGCGCCTGGTGCATGCCGGTCATGACCACGGGAAGGAAGAGCCCGCCGAGCACGAACCCGGCGACGCCGCCCGCGGTGCCGAGCAGCCAGGCCGCGCCCTGACCGATGAGGACCGAGAGCCAGCCCGCGGCCGTCATGAGGAAGAAGAGCGTCGCAAAGCCTGCGACCAGCACCGTGATCGTCGGCACGATGAGCAGCGCCAGGACGTCCGGGGCCCAGCTGCGGGCCCAGCGTTCGACGTAGGCGGCCAGGATCGCCGCCGCCATCGCCCCGAGCACGCCGCCCTGCCCGGGCACGTGCACCTGGCCGAGGGCGGTGATGCTGGCGACGCCGGGGGCGACGACCATCGCCCCGACCACGCCGCCGAGGATCGGGGTCCCGCCGAACTCCTTGGCCGAGTTCATCCCGACGAAGACCGCGAGGAGCGCGAAGAAGCCCGACGCCATCACCCCGAGGTAGGGGGTCACGTTCGCGAGCCACGGAGCCGAGCCCGACGTGACGAAGTTGGTGAGGATCCCGTTGATGCCGGCGATGAGGCCGCAGGCGATCAGGGCGGGGATCAGGGGGACGAAGATGTTCGAGATGCGCCGCAGGCCGTTCTTCACGGGCGTGTTGTTGCGCGCCTTGTTCGCCGCCCGGCGCGCGGCGCCGACTGCCGCGAGCCGATCGGCGGACGTCGCGGCCGGGTCGGGCACTGCCGTGAGCGCGACCTGCAGCTCCTGGGCGACCTTGTCGACGAAGCCGGGGCCGAGGACGATCTGGTAGCTGTCGCCCGGCAGGACGGCGAGCACATGATCGGTGCCGCGCAGGGCGGCGTCGTCGACCCGGTGGGGGTCGCGCACACCGACCCGCAGCCGGGTCATGCAGTTCTCGACGTCGACGACGTTGTCGACGCCGCCCAGCCGCGCGAGCAGCTGCGCTGCGATCTGTCGTGAATCAGCCATGGGAGGGTCCTTCTCGGCTCTGAGGGGGATGTCGCTTCGGTGAGGTGACGTGGCAGATCAGCGCATGCGGGGCGTGGCGGCCCCGGCGGTGGCGGGTGACTCGATCGCGCCTCGGACACGTCCGCCGGAGCGGTCGAGCCGGACGGTCGCTTCGGCGAGGTCGCACTCGGCCAGCAGCATCACGACGGCGGTCTTGGCGTGCCCACCGGCGCGCTCGAGCGTGGCCGCGGCGCGCTCGGGTTCGGCGCCGGTCGCGGCGATCACGATGCGACGGGCACGGTCGACGAGCTTCGCGTTGGTCGGCCGGACGTCGACCATGAGGTTCCCGAACGCCTTGCCGGTCTGGATCATGCTCGCGGTGGAGAGCATGTTGCAGATCAGCTTCTGGGCCGAGCCGGCTTTGAGTCGGGTCGAGCCGGTGAGTACCTCCGGCCCGGTGTTCACCTCGATCGCGATGTCGGCGTGGCGGCTGATCTCGGCGTCGAGGTTGCATGCGATGGACACCGTGGCGGCCCCGATCGAGCGCGCGTGGTCCAGGCCGCCGACGACGTACGGGGTGCGGCCGCTCGCGGCCAGAGCGACGACGACGTCCTTCGCGGTCGCCTCGACGCCGCGCAGATCGGCCACGGCACGGGCGGGGTCGTCCTCTGCGCCCTCGACCGCCTGGAGGAAGGCGCCGGGACCGCCGGCGATGAGCCCGAGGACCTCGCCGGGTTCGGTGCCGAAGGTCGGCGGGCACTCGACGGCGTCGAGCACGCCGAGCCGGCCGCTCGTGCCGGCGCCGAGATAGATCAGACGACCGCCGTGGGTGCGGGCCGCGATGATGGCCTCGACCGCGCGGGCGATCTCGGGGATCGCCGCGGCGACGGCGTCCGGCACCGTGCTGTCCTCACGGTTCATCGCCCAGAGCAGCTCGGTGACCGACATGAGGTCAAGGTCGCGGGTGCGGTTGTTGGCGGTCTCGGTGGCCAGGGCGGCGAGCATCATGGGGTCCTCGATCGTGGTGCGGTCTGGCGGCCCGCGTGCGGTGCCAGGGCGTCGTAGGTCCGTTCGAGTGCGTCGTGCGCAGCTGGCAGGGACTTCGCGACGCCGATGAAGAGTCCGTCGACCACGAGCAGCTGGCCGGTCCGGCTGGCCATCGCGGCCGACCGGAAGCCGAACTCGCGGCCTGCGGTGACCAGGACGTGCTCCGCCTGGCGAGCCAGCGCAGACCGGGTCGCCCCGGTGATGGCGGCGGTGGTGGCCCCCACCTGGCGCGCGAGCGTCAGCGGCTTGACCGTCCCGTCGTTCTCGCCGGAGTGCGAGATACCGATGGCCAGGTCGCCCGGGCCGAGCAGGCACGCGCTCACCATGGCGGCGTCGTGCTCGGTGTGCGCGCGGCAGTCCAGAGCGATGCGGCTCAGCTTCTGCATCAGGTCCTGGGCGACGAGCCCGGAGGCGCCGATGCCGTAGACGTCGATCCGCCGCGCGGTCCGGATGGCGGCGATCACCCGGTCGAGGGTGGCCGGGTCGACGAGCTCCGCGGTCGCCCGGATCTGCTCGGACTCGAATGCGGCGAGCTTGGCGAGCACGACCGCTGCCGGGTCCGTCTCGGTGATGTCGGCGCCGAGCGGGACGCCGTCGTCGCGCCGGAGCGAGCCGCTGTGGGCGGCCAGGGCGAGCCGGAGCTGCGGGTACCCCGCGAACCCGAGGCTGCGGGCCGCGCGCACGACTGTCGCCGCGCTGGTGGCCGCGCGGTCCGCGAGCTGGGTCACCGTGAGTGCCGCCACACCTGCGGGGTCGGCCTCGACGATCAGGGCGACCCGGGTCTCCGCCGGAGTCAGCCCGGGCAGGACCGCCCGGATGCGGGCGGCGAGGTCGGCGGGCTTCGGGGGAGCGGGAGAGTGGCGTGCGGTCACGGCGACTCGATTCACAGCAGAAGGTTTTCATTGACACTACCCCGCGATGTGAACAATTTTCACCGCTCGACCGTGTGGCGCGGCGCGGCACGCGGGAGGCCGGGACGCGGAGGGCGTCGTGACCGGCTGAGCTCGCGGTTGACGCGACGGTAGAATGCGCGCTCAGTAGACCGGCACGATTCGCTGGAACCCCATCACGCCAAGGAGATCTGTTGCGGCACGGCACCACGAGCGGTGCCCGGCAGGAGGGTGGCGTCAGCCAGGAGGCGGCGAGGCGGCGTTCGTTCGCGGTCATCAGCCACCCGGATGCCGGGAAGTCCACCCTGACCGAGGCACTCGCGCTGCACGCCCACGCCATCACCGAGGCGGGCCACATCAACGGCAAGAGCGGTCGGCGGCACACCGTCTCCGACTGGATGGAGATGGAGCAGGCCCGCGGGATCTCGATCACCTCGGCGTCGCTGCAGTTCGACTACCGCGACACGGTGATCAACCTGCTCGACACCCCCGGTCACGCGGACTTCTCCGAGGACACCTACCGCGTGCTCTCGGCGGTGGACGCGGCCGTGATGCTCATCGATGCCGCGAAGGGCCTCGAGGCGCAGACGATGAAGCTCTTCGCCGTGTGCAAGCACCGGGGCATCCCGCTGATCACGGTGATCAACAAGTGGGACCGGCCCGGGTTGGACGCCTTGGCGCTGATGGACGAGATCACCGAGCGCACCGGGTTGAACCCGACGCCGCTCGACTGGCCCGTCGGCGTCGCGGGGGACTTCCGCGGCGTCCTGGACCGGCGCACCGGCAACTACGTGCGCTTCACGCCGTCCGCGGGCGGCGCCCATGTCGCGCCCGAGGAGATCCTCGATCCCCAGGCCGCTGCGGCGCGGGAGGGTGACGTCTGGGCCACCGCCGTCGAGGAGAGCGAGCTGCTCTCCGCCTCGGGGTCGGACCACGACACCGAGGCCTTCCTGGCCGGCATCTCTACCCCCGTGATGTTCGCGTCCGCGGTGCGCAACTTCGGGGTGCACGCCCTGCTCGACCTGCTGGTCGACCTCGCGCCGTCACCCACCCCGCGCCTGTCGGTCGACGGTGTGCCTCGCGCCGTGGACGCTCCGTTCAGCGCGTTCGTGTTCAAGATGCAGGCGGGGATGGACACGTCCCACCGCGACCGGCTCGCATTCATCCGGGTGTGCTCGGGGATGTTCGAGCGCGGGATGGTCGTCACGTCGGCGCGAACCGGACGGCCGTTCGCGACCAAGTACGCCCAGCAGGCGTTCGGTCGGGAGCGGACGGTCATCGACACCGCCTACCCCGGGGACGTCGTCGGGCTGGTGAACGGCTCGGACCTGCGGGTGGGTGACACTCTGTACTTCGACAAACCGGTCGAGTACCCGCCGCTGCCGACGTTCGCCCCCGAGCACTTCGCCGTCGTGCGCGCCAAGGATGCCGGCAAGTACAAGCAGTTCCGCCGCGGGGTCGCCCAGCTCGAGGCCGAGGGTGTGGTTCAGGTGCTGCGCTCGGACCTGCGCGGCGACCAGGCCCCCGTGCTGGCCGCCGTCGGGCCCATGCAGTTCGAGGTCGCGGAGCACCGCATGGCGATGGAGTTCAACTCCCCGGTGCGCCTCGAGCGGCTCGACTACTCCGTCGCGATGCGCACGACGCGCGAGTGGATCAAGGCCCTCGACGCCGAGCGGGGGGTCGAGGTCCTCCAACGCGCCGACGGCGAGCTGCTCGCGCTGTTCCCGAACACCTGGCGGATCGCCTCGGTGCGCCGCAACCACCCGGGTGCGGTGCTCGAACCGCCGGTGGCCGCCTGAGCTCGGTCAGGGAGCACCCCGGGGGGACCGGGTCGTAGAGTGAGCCACGGTGCGCCGGGAAGTCTGGTCGGCAGCGTTTGACCTGACCCCACATGCTTGGAGCCCTGCCCATGACTCTTGCGTCGCAGCCCCCCGTGTCCCGCCGTGGTTTCCGCCTGTTCGATCGTGGCTCGTGGCCCGAGGCCAGCCGGATCGCGGACATCCTGCGCAAGGAGACCATCGGCGGCGCCCTGCTCCTGCTGGGCGCCGTGGCGGCGTTGATCTGGGCGAACTCGCCGTGGGCGAGCGGGTACGAGGCCCTGCGCGCGATGACGTTCGGGCCCGCGGCCCTGCACCTCGACCTCTCCCTGGCGACCTGGGCCGCTGACGGTCTGCTCGCGATCTTCTTCTTCGTCGCGGGGCTGGAGCTCAAACGGGAGTTCGTCGCCGGCGATCTCAGCGATCCCCGCCGGGCCGCGGTGCCGATCGCCGCGGCCGTCGGTGGGGTGATCGTGCCCGCGGTCATCTACACGGTGGTCAACTCCACCGCCACGGCGGGCGCGACGCAAGGCTGGGCGATCCCGGTGGCGACAGACATCGCGTTCGCCCTCGCCGTCCTCGCGGTGATCGGGCGGCACCTGCCTTCGGCGCTACGCACGTTCTTGCTCACGCTCGCCGTGGTCGACGACCTGCTCGCCATCACCATCATCGCGATCTTCTTCACCGCCGACCTGCAGGTCGTTCCCCTCCTGCTGGCGATGATCCCGCTCGGGGCCTTCGCCGCCCTGGTGCAGCGCCGGGTGCGATCGTGGTGGTTGCTGCTGCCCCTCGCCTTCGCGGTCTGGGCGCTCGTGCACGCCTCGGGGGTGCACGCCACCGTCGCCGGCGTCCTGCTGGGCTTCGTCGTGCCGGTCCTGCGCAGCAAGCGGGCGGGCGGGCCGGAGGCGGGGCCGGGCCTCGCCGAGCACTTCGAGCACCGGTTCCGGCCGCTGTCCGCGGGCGTAGCCGTGCCGATCTTCGCGTTCCTGTCCGCCGGGGTCGCCCTCGGTGGCGCCAGCGGCCTGGTCACCGCCCTGACGGATCCGGTCGCCGTCGGCATCGTCGTCGGACTGGTGCTCGGCAAGCCGGTGGGCATCCTGACAGCCACCTGGCTGGTGGCCCGCTTCACGCGCGCGGACCTCGACGAGGGCCTGGCCTGGGTCGACGTCGTGGGGTTGGCGATCCTTGCGGGGATCGGTTTTACCGTCTCGTTGCTGATCGGTGAGCTCGCCTTCGGGGTCGGGAGCGAACGCGATGCCCACGTCAAGGTGGCCGTGCTGGCCGGATCTCTCACGGCGGCCCTGCTCGCGACCGTCGTGCTGCGCGTGCGCAACCGGGCATACCGGCGGATAGCTGAGACCGAATCGGCCGATCTCGACCTCGACGGCGTTCCGGACGTCTACGAGCCGCCGGCCGAGCCGGGCGTCGGCGGGTCGTGAACCACCTGAGCAGGCACATCTGCGGACGGGCGACCCTTGTGCACGGCCCCCACAGGTGTCACTCTTAAACCTTGCACATCGGTAAACAAACCAGGTCATAGTTCCCCAAATGTGTGCAAAATCCCACCCGAGACAAGCCCCGGAACCGGGCTGCTCGGACAAGCCCGAGGAGAGTCATGGACTGGCGCCACCGCGCGGCTTGCCTGGACGAAGACCCCGAACTCTTCTTCCCGATCGGCAACACCGGACCGGCTCTCCACCAGATCGAGCAGGCCAAGGCCGTCTGCCACCGGTGCCCCGTTCTCGAGACCTGCCTGAAATGGGCGCTCGAGTCCGGCCAGGACGCCGGGGTCTGGGGCGGGCTGTCCGAGGACGAGCGTCGCGCCCTGCGTCGGCGCACCGCGCGGCAGCGTCGGGCCAGCTGACCGGGCACCAGTCCCGCCGCGGGATCTGGCACGGGTCAGGTCACCCGGCGAGCGCCTCGAGGATCTGCGCGCCATACCGGTCGAGCTTCGCGACGCCGACGCCGCTGACCGTCCCGAGCTCGTCGAGCGTGGTCGGCACGCGGGTGGCGATCTCGCGCAGCGTCGCGTCGTGGAAGACGACGTAGGCGGGCACGCCCTGGTCCTTCGCGGTGGCCGCCCGCCAGGCGCGCAGGCGCTCGAAGACGCTCGTCGCCGCGGCGTCGAGGTCTACGGCCGGCGTGCCGGCGCGCTTGGTCGACCGGGCGGCGCGAGCCGCCTTGGCCGGTCGCGGCGCCTCGCGCCGCAACAGCACGGTGCGGGTTCCCCGGAGCACGCCGGAGCTGTCCTCCGTGAGTCGCAGCGTGCCGTACCCGTCGGCGTCGACGGCGAGCAGAGACTGTGCGAGCAGCTGGCGCACGACCCCGCGCCACTCCGTCTCCGACAGCTCGGTCCCGATGCCGAAGACGGTCAGCGCCTCGTGCCCGTGCTGGCTCACGCGGGGGGTGAGCTTGCCGAGCAGGATGTCGATCAGATGGCCCGCGCCGAAGTGCTGGCCGTGCTCGCGCTCGAGCCGGGTCACTGCTGAGAGCAGCTTCTGCGCCGGGACCGTACCGTCCCACGTCTGCGGGGGCACGAGGCAGGTGTCGCAGTTGCCGCACGGCTCGCTGGTCTGGCCGAAGTAGGCGAGGATCTGCACCCGCCGGCACTCGACCGTCTCGCAGAGCGCCAGCATGGCGTCGAGGTGGGCGCCCAGGCGGCGCCGGTGCGCAGCGTCCCCCTCCGAGGTGTCGATCATCCGACGCTGCTGCACGACATCCTGGAGCCCGTACGCCAGCCAGGCCGTCGACGGCAGACCGTCGCGCCCGGCGCGCCCGGTCTCCTGGTAGTAGCCCTCCACGGACTTGGGCAGGTCCAGGTGCGCGACGAAGCGGACGTCGGGCTTGTCGATGCCCATCCCGAACGCGATGGTCGCCACCATCACGAGACCGTCCTCGCGCAGGAAGCGGGCCTGGTTCGCCGCCCGCACGCGCGCGTCGAGACCGGCGTGGTACGGCAGGGCGGGGATCTGATGATCGACGAGGAACTGGGCCGTCTTCTCGACGGACGCGCGCGAGAGGCAGTAGACGATGCCCGCATCACCCGGGTGCTCGGTACGCAGCAGCTCGAGGAGCTGGGCCCGTGGGTTGTTCTTCGGGACGATCCGGTACTGGATGTTCGGACGGTCGAAACTGGCCACGAAGTGCCGCGCGTCGGTCAGCTGGAGCCGCTGGGCGATCTCGGCGTGCGTGGTGGCCGTGGCCGTCGCGGTGAGGGCGATCCGGGGGACCTCGGGCCAGCGCTCGTGGAGCACGGAGAGCTGCAGGTAGTCGGGCCGGAAGTCGTGGCCCCACTGCGACACGCAGTGGGCCTCGTCGATCGCGAACAGGGCAATCCGGCCGCGATCGAGCAGGTCCATCGTGCTCGGCACCCGCAGGCGCTCCGGCGCGAGGTAGAGGAGGTCGAGCTCGCCGGCCACGAAGGCGGTCTCGACCCGGCGACGCGCGGCCGGGTCCTGGGTCGAGTTGAGGAACCCGGCCCGCACGCCGAGCGCGGACAGCGCGTCGACCTGGTCCTGCATCAGGGCGATCAACGGAGAGATGACGACGCCGACGCCCGGACGCACGAGGGCGGGGATCTGGTAGCACAGCGACTTGCCCCCGCCGGTCGGCATCAGCACCAGTGCGTCGCCTCCCGCGACGACCGTGTCGATGATCTCGGATTGGTCGCCGCGGAACTCCCCGTAGCCGAACACGCGCCCGAGCACGTCGAGCGCGGTGGGCCGCGGGCCGTCGGCCGCGGTCGGCCCGGCGGTGACGCCCCGACGCGCTACCCGGGCGGCCGAACCGTCCGCGGGCGGCGTGCCCGGCAGGTCGTGGTCCTTCTCGAGGGGTGCCTCGTCGTACCAGGGGTCGTACGGCGGCTCGTCGTCGTACGCCTGCAGTCCCGGATTCACGTCCCTACCCTACGAGCGACCGGCGAGGGGTCGGGCCGGTCGTCCACCGAGGCCGCCGGGCGGGTCAGGACGCGTCGAGCGAGGCGAGCTCCGCCGTCGTCAGCGTGAGCCCCACCGCGGTGACCGAGTCGCGGATGCTCTCCGGCCGGGAGGCCCCGGGGATCGGGATCACGTGCGCGGACTGCGCCAGGTGCCACGCGAGGCACACCACCTGGGGGCTCACCCCGCGCGCCTCGGCGACCTGGCCGAACGCCGCGAACCGGCTGCCGAGGTTCGCGGCCGACCGGATCCCGCCGAGCGGGCTCCAGGGCAGGAACGCGATCCCGAGCCGGTCGCAGAGCTCGAGCTCGGGCGCGCTGGTGCGGAAGGCGGGGGAGAACTGGTTCTGCACCGACACGAGGCGCCCGCCGAGGATGTCCTGGGCGAGCAGGATCTGCTCCGGGTTCGCGTTGGAGATCCCCGCCAGACGGATCGTGCCCGCGTCGAGGAGCTCCCGGATCGCACCGACCGAGTCGGCGTACGGGACCGCCGGGTCCGGGCGGTGGAACTGATAGAGCCCGATCGCGTCCCCGCCCAGGCGACGGAGCGAGGCCTCGGCGGCGGCCTTGAGGTGCTCGGGTCGCCCGTCGACCGTCCACGTCCCGTCACCGGGGCGCAGGTGCCCACCCTTCGTCGCGACGAGCACATGCGACGTGTCGCCGCCCCACGAGGCGAGGCCGCGCGCGATCAGGGACTCGTTGTGGCCGACGTCGTCGGCGTGCAGGTGGTAGGAGTCGGCCGTGTCGAAGAGCGTCACGCCCACCTCGAGGGCGGCGTGGATGGTCGCGATCGACCGTTCCTCGTCCGGGCGTCCCTCGATGGACATGGGCATGCCGCCGAGGCCGATCGCGCTGACCTCGAGGTTACCGATGCGTCGCGTCTGCATGTCTGCTCCTTCTTCGGGTGGCCGGCTCGGGCGAGACCGGTCGGTGGTGGGCTACGCCCAGGACAGCCCGAGCACGGCGGAGATGGTCCGCACGACGCCGTTCTCGGAGTTCGACGGGGCCACGAACCTCGCTCGCGCGCGCAGCTCGGGATGAGCATTGTCCATCGCGAACGAGTACTCGGCCGTGTCCATCATCTCGAGGTCGTTGAGGAAGTCGCCGAACACCATGGTCTGCTCCCGGGTGATGCCGAGCGTGGCCTGGAGGTGCTCGATGCCCGTGCCCTTGTTCGCCGTGGGGCTCATGACGTCGACCCAGTGCTCGCCGGACACCACGACCTGGTGGGTGGTGCGGAACCCCGCCAGGGCGGGGGCGACCTCGTCGGCGGCGGACCCGAAGGTGAACACGGCGACCTTGAGCACCTCGTCGTCGTCGACGGCCTGGAGGTCGTCGACGACCTCGAGCCGCGTGTAGTACTTGTCGATCTCGGCGCGGAACGGCGCGTCTGTGCGCTCGATGTACGCCGAGCGCTTGCCGCACACGACGGCGCCGACCTCGAGCCCGCGGGCGCTGAGCTCGCGGACCGTGCCGACAAGCCGGCCCACGACGTCGAGCGCGAGGCAGTCGGAGCTGAGCTCGCGCCCGCGGCCGACGACGTACGTGCCGTTCTCCGCGATGAACACGACGTCGTCGGCGACCTCGGCGAACCGCGCCAGGAGGTTGAAGTACTGGCGCCCGCTCGCAGGGCAGAAGACGATTCCGCGCCGGCTGAGCTCGCGGACGAGGGGCCAGAGGTGCTCGTGGAGCTCGTTGTCGTCGTCAAGCAGCGTGCCGTCCATGTCGGCGGCGATCAGCCGGATGTCGGGGCGGACGTCGAACGTGGGCGGTTCGAGTCGGGTCTGGCAGTCCTGGGTCACCACCGGATTCTCCCGCACGTTGACGCCGATGCCCCCACCGGGTGGCCCGGGTGGGGCAGACTCCGGGCCATGATCGACACGGACGCAGCCCCGCTCGCCGGCCACGAACGGCGGTGGCCGGCCACGGTCCTGGTCGCCGCGGTGCTCGTGCTGCAGCTCATCCTGCCGAGCGAGGTGACGGCGCGCCCGACCTGGCTGCTCCCCGCCCTCGAGCTGGCGCTGCTCGCGCCGGTGGCGTTCGCCAACCCTGTTCGCCTGGCGCGGGACACGCCGTGGCTCCGGCTCGCAGCGCTCGCGCTGGCGGCCCTGCTCGCGCTCGCCAACGCGGGGCACCTCCTGCGGCTGATCGTGCTCGTGGTCTCGGGCACGACGATCGCGCCGCGCTCTCTGGTCGAGGCGGCGCTGCTGATCTGGGTGACCAACGTGGCGGCAGCCGCCCTGGCCCTGTGGGAGATGGACCGCGGCGGCCCCTTCGCGCGCGACCCGCGCCATGGCCGCCGTCCCGGTCGGCCCGATCTGCTCTTCCCGCAGATGACCGGCGTGCCCGGCTGGGACTCCGCGGCCTGGCACCCGAGCTTCACGGACTATCTGTTCGTGGCGTTCACGGCCGCGACTGCCTTCAGCCCGACGGACACGATGCCGCTGTCGGCGCGCGCCAAGCTGGCTTTCACCGCGGTGTCGAGCGTGTCGCTGCTGACGCTCGCCGTCGTGGCCGCGCGCGCAGTCAACGTGCTGTGAACGCGATATCAGTACAGTCGCGGGGCATCGAAGGGCAGAATAGGTCGGTGAGCAGACGATCGCGTGACCTCTGGTCCCGACGTGACCGCTCACGACGGATCGCCGCTGCCGGCGTCGCGGCGCTCGGGGTGATCGGACTCCTGTCGGCCGTCTCGCACCCGCTTCGCGGTCGGCTCGAAGGCCTGCTGCAGGTCGTGCCGTTCCTCGTGCCGCGCACCGCAGCACTCACCCTGGTCTTCGTGTCGTTCGCGCTGCTGCTCACCGCTCGCGGCCTGCGGCGCGGGCACCACGTCGCGTGGCTCGCGGCCATCGCCCTGCTCGTCGTCTCGGTCGCCCTGCACGTCGCCAAGGGGATCGACATCGAGGAGGCGGTGCTCGCAACTGCGGGTGCGGTCTGGCTCACCGGGCACCGCAGCGCGTTCCCCGTCTGGGCCACCCGCGCGACCGCGACGAGGTCCCTGCTGCTCGGGCTCGGTGGCGCGGTCGTGACGCTGGTGATCGCCGTCGGGCTCTCGGCCACCGTGGGGCGCGGGCACCGGCACGACGTCGAGGGTTCGGCCCGCACGGTTGCCGAGCGGTGGGGCGCCGACGACATCTTCCCGCTCAACTTCGGGGGTCACTTCGGGACGTCGATCCTCATCGCGCTCGTGCTCGGGCTGATCGGCAGCACGCTCTGGGTCCTGTTCTCCCCGCGGGTGCTCTCGCCGCTCACGGGGGCGGCGCACCAGGCGGAGCGCGAGCGCGCCCGACTCGTGGTCCAGCGCCACGGCGGCGGGTCCCTCGACTACTTCGCGCTCCGGGACGACAAGCAGTGGTTCTTCACCGGCGACTCGGTCGTGGCCTATGCCATCCGCACGGGGGTGTGCCTGGTCTCGCCGGACCCGATCGGCCCGAGCGCAGATCGTGCGCACACGTGGGCCGAGTTCATGACCTTTGCGGAGGAGTCGGGGTGGTCCGTGACGGTGCTCGGCGCGGCACCTGCTTGGTTGGAGGTCTACGAGCGGTCCGGGCTGCGCGCGGTCTACCTCGGTGACGAGGCCGTGGTCGACTGTGCGGCCTTCACCCTCGAGGGCGGGGCGATGAAGAGCCTGCGGCAGGCGTACCACCGCGTGCAGCGGGCCGGCTTCTCCGTCTCGTTCCACGACCCGGCGACCCTGGACGAGTCGCTGCGCCGCCAGCTCACCGAGCTCTCGACGGCCAGCCGCCAGGGCGAGGCCGAGCGGGGGTTCTCGATGACGCTCTCGCGCCTGTTCGACCCGGACGACACCGGGCTCCTGCTCAGCGTCGCTCGGGATGCCGCCGGCGACCCCCAGGCCTTCGTGCAGTGGGTGCCCGCCCGCGACCTGGACGGCTGGTCGCTCGACGTCATGCACCGCAACACCGACGAGGACCTGCCCAACGGCATCATGGACTTCCTGGTCATCGAGACGATCGGCCATGTGACCGCCCAGACCGGCGGCGGGCTGGACCTGAACTTCGCCGTCCTGCGCGGATTCGTGTCGGGGGAAGACACCAGCTGGATCGCGCGCTGGGGGCGGGCGACGAGCGGGCGGGCCGCGAGCCGTGCGCAGATCGAGTCGCTCTGGAAGTTCAACGCCAAGTACCGACCCCGCTGGGTGCCGCGGTACGTCATGCTGGGGAGTCTCGACGAGCTCGCGGGCCAGGGCCTGGCGATGGCCGAGGCGGAGGGGATCGCCGACCTTCCCGTGCTGGGTCGGTTGCTCGGGCGGACCCCGCGATGACTCTCGCGCTGGTCGCGGCCCTCGTCGGGATGGTCGGGTACGGCGTCGGCTCGGTGCTCCAGGCGCTGGGCGCCGCGCGGGCCAGCGGGCCTGCCGTGCTGCGTCATCCTGCCTACCTGGCCGGGCTCGGGTGCGATGCCGTGGCCTGGGTCGCCTCGCTGGTGGCGCTGCGCTACCTGCCGCTCTTCGTCGTCCAGTCGTTGCTCGCCGGCTCGCTCGGGGTGACGGTGCTGCTCGGCCGGGTGGTCCTGCGTACGCGCCTGCGCGCGCGGGACGGTGCCGCGGTGGCGGTCGTCGCCGTGGCGCTCGCGGTGATCGCGGGCGCGGCGGGCCCCCAGTCAGCGCAGCCCGCGCCAGCCGGTTTCACGGTGGCCATGCTCCTCACGCTGCTCGGCACCGTCGTCGTCGGTGCGGCCCTGTACGGCCGGTCCGGCTCGTTGCCGCTCGCCGCGCTCGCCGGGGCGGCGTTCTCCGGTGCCGCGCTCTGCGCGCGTGCCATGCCCGGGCCGATCGGCTGGGCGCTGCTCGTCGAACCGCTGGCGCTCGGGGTGGTCGCCTTCGGGGTGGTCGGTGCGGTGGCCTACGCGCGCTCGCTCGAGCGGGGCCCGGTCGGGCCGGCCACGGCGGTGCTGTGGGTGATCGAGGTGGTCGTGCCGGGCGCCGTCGGGCTGGTGGTGCTGGGTGACACCGTGCGCGCGGGCTGGGCGCTGCCTGCCGGGCTGGCCGTCGTCGCAGCGTGCGCGGCCTGCGTCGTGCTCGCGGGAGGTCAGCCGGCCCTTCCGGCTCCGGTGTCGACGCAGTCCGGCGACGGCGTGGACATCGCCGGCTGAGCGGCGAGCCGACCGGGCGCGAGGTCGACTCTCCCCGGGCGGAGCCACCGTGACTGTGCTATCCACGGAGGAGAACGACGCACCACACCGCCGCACAGCGATGCGGCGGGCTGGCGGCGCGAGCCGGCGTTCCGTTCCCGTTCGGGGGTTGCATGCGTCACACGATGGATCCGATGGCGCTGTCGGGTCAGACGACCGTGGGGGAGCCGTTGCTCCGTACCAGGTTCGCCATTCCCGTCCCTCCCGCGGACCTCGTGGTCCGCGATCGGCTCCTCGATGCCATGAGCCGGGGGGTCCAGGCCCCGCTCACGTTGGTGAGCGCCCCAGCCGGGAGCGGGAAGACCGTGCTGGTGTCCTCGTGGCTCGAGCGCCGCGCCGCGCCCGGGCCCGTGCTGTGGATGACGATGGACGAGGGCGACGAGCGCCCCGAGGTCTTCTGGTCCTACGTGCTCGCGGGTCTTCGGCGGATCGGGGTCGAGCTCGGCGGAGCCGACGATCTCGGCCCGACCGACGCCAGCGGGCGGCCGTTGCTGGATCGGCTGGCGGCGAGCCTCGCGGACCGCGACGAACCGGTCGTCGTCGTGATCGACGATGGCGACCACCTCGTCGATCGCACGCTCGGCGGTGATCTCGGCTACCTCCTGCGGCACTGTGACGGTCGGTTGCGGGTCGTGCTCGTGACACGAACTGATCCGTCTCTGCCGCTGCACCGGTACCGGCTCGACGGCACGGTCACCGAGGTCCGGGCGACCGACCTGGCCTTCGATCGGTCCGAGACGGCTGAGCTGCTCGATCGGTTCGGCCTCGAGCTTGCCGCGGGCGACCTGGCGGCGCTGCTCGAGCGCACGGGTGGCTGGTCGGCGGGGTTGAAGTTCGCTGCCATGGCGCTGGTGGGACGGTCGGACAGCAGCCAGGCTGTTCGCGACTTCACCGGCGACGACGGCGATGTCGCGGCCTATCTCGTGAGTGAGGTCCTCGATGCGCAGCCTCCTGCGCTGCGGGAGGCCCTGCTCCGCACGAGCGTCGTCGATGAGCTGGAACCCGGGTTGTTCGAGGTGCTGACCGGCCACCCCGTGGGGCAGCGCACGCTCGAGTTCATGGCGCGCGGCAACTCGTTCATCCAGCCGGTGGCCGGCTGCCACGGCTACTACCGCTACCAGTCGCTCTTTCGCGAGTTCCTGCGCGCGCAGCTCAAGTACGAGCAGCCTGATCTGGTGCCCCGGCTGCACGGGCTCGCGGCCGACTGGCTCGCCCATCAGGAACGGGCCGGCGAGGCGCTCGAGCATGCCGTCGCTGCGGGCGCGTGGGCAGACGCCGCGCGGTACGTCGTCGACGACCTGGGGATCGGCGCGCTGATCTCGGGCTGCCGCGGCGCCGCGGCAACCCTCCTCGAGACCCTGCCCGACGACGTCTCGGGCGCGGAGGCCTGCTTGGTGCGGGCCGCCCGGGCGTGGGCTGTCGGCGATCAGGGTCGGTGCGCGTCGGAGCTCGCCCGGGCCCGTTCGTGGCTCGAGGCCGCACCGAGCCGGCCGACGCTGGGCAGAGGGCTGTCGCTCGCGCTGCTGGACGCACTGGTCGCGGTCCGAGCGGCGGACGTGTCCGCCGGCGCTGCCGCGCTGGCGGTGGTCGAGCAGCTGCTCGCGTCGGCCCCGGCGGCGGCGCAGGCCGCGCATCCGGAGCTCACGGCACGCGTGGCCGGCTGTCAGGGCGAGCTTCTGCTGCTCGAGGGTGAGCTCGAGCGGGCGGAGGCCGTCTTGGACGTGGCCCTCGGCGCGGCAGATGCGCCCGGGTGCGAGGTGCTCCGGGGGGAGCTGCTCGGGATCGGTGCGCTCACCGCAGCCCTCGACGGGCACCTACGTCGCGCGATGGAGCTCGCGGACCGCTCCGATGTGGCGGCGCGGTCGGGAGCAGTCGTCGGCGCCGGTGCCGGGGCGGCGGGTGCGGCGCGCGCCTGGGTTCGGATGGAGCAGTACGACCTGGACGCAGCCCGGCACGCGGTGCTCGGCGCCGAGGCGGTCACCCGGGCGGGCGATCCGGTGGTCGTGGCCGTGCTCGCCCTGGTGCGTGCCCGCCTGCTCCGGGCCGACGGCGACCTCGACGGCGCTGTGAGCGGTCTGCGGGCGATGAGCGAGGCACCGACGGACGGGGCTCGACCGGCCTGGTTGGACTGCTGGTTGGGCATCGCCGAGGCGGAGCTGCTGGTGGCCCGCGGGCTTCCCGACGAGGCGGTCGCGGTGATCGAGGGGCTCGATGACGCCGCACGTTCCGAATCCATCGTGGCCCTGCAGCTCGCGCGATTCGCGTGCGGCGAGGTCGACCCCGCCTGGACGTCGACGCCCGGCGTGGACGACAGGGCGCCGCTGGCCGTCCGGGTGGGCGCTCTGCTCGGGTTGGCGGCTCACCGGGCCGGGGCCGGCGACCCGGCTCGGGCCCGGGCTGCGGCGGAACGGGCGCTGCGTCTCGCCGCTCCGGAGCAGCTGCGTCGCCCGTTCCGGGAGGCGTCGCCCGCGGTGCGGCGGATGCTTCGGGCGGGGGGCGACCTCGCGACGCGATACCCCTGGGCCTACGCGGGTGCTGGCGAGGTCGGGGCCGCCGGCGCGCGGGGGCTGCCGGCGGGCAGCGCTCGCGGGACGCGGCCGATCTACTCGGACGGCCGCGCCTACCCGGATCGCGCGGCGACGCCCGGGACCGACGGCATCGTCGACCCGCTGACGAAGAAGGAGCGTGAGGTGCTCGGGCACCTCGCCGACCTGCTCAGTACCGACGAGATCGCCGGAGCGATGTTCGTCTCGGTGAACACGGTGCGCACCCACGTCCGGAGCATCCTGCGCAAGCTGGGAGCAGCGCGTCGCAACGAGGCGATCCGCCGCGCGTGGGAGCTCGGGCTGCTTCCGGTCCCGGGCGACGGCTCATCCCGGGCGCTGCGGCTCGCTCAGCGCCCGCTCGCCCGCTGATCCCGCGCGCCCCCTGGTCCGGCTAGCGTTCGGCGGTCTGGTCCGGGCTCGTGGAGTTGTGGAGATTGCTGAGCACCCGCAGCGCCGTGCCGACGTAGACGAGGTTGATGAGCATCTGAACCGTGACCAGCAGACGCGCGGCCGTGCTCGTGGCATGGATGTCTCCGAAGCCGACCGTGGACACGATCGTCACGGTGAAGTAGAGGGCATCGGCCCGGCTGCTGATCCCGGTGAACTGGTCCGGCGACAGCTCGGCCATCCGGTCGTAGACGATCGCGAACACGAGGATGAGGAGGTAGAGCGCGGTGAGCAGCCCTTCGGCGCGGGTCCACACGGTCCGCCGGTTGCGCCGCGCCTTGAGCTGCATACGCAGGACGATGACGAATCCCGCGATCGCTGCCAGGAAGCCGATCGAACGGACGACCGTGCCGGCGTCATCGAACGCCCCCCGGTCGGGAGCACGAAGTAGCTGAAGGTGAGCAGCGCGAGCATGAGGCTCGTGCGCCGCAGGAAGGACAGGAGCTGGCGTTCGATCGAGTCCGGCTCAGGCACGGAAAGGCTCGCCGGCCGACTCGTCCCGGTGGTCCTTTGACGCCCGGGCCCGCAGGAGCACGAGGCCCTTGTGGTGGAGCCTCGCGGCGATCTCGGCCGGTCCCTGGTCGGGGTCCAGCCGGAGGCGGAACACCGTGACGACCGACGTGGTGGTCGCACAGAGGTCGGCGAACTCGCTCCGGAGCACCGGCCCGAGCCGGCCGGCCACCTGCACCTGGTAGGTGGGGTGCCTGGTCACGGCCCTCGTCCCCGTCATCAGTCCCGTCCCTCCCTCGGGTCGGGGTCGACGGGAAGGGGCGCCAGATCGGGCACCCGGCGGACCTCGATGACCTCGAGCCCGAGGTTGCGCAACCGTGCCAGGAGTCCGTACAGGGCCGCCTCGTCCGCGATGTCGCCGTACAGGACGGTGCTGGCCCGCTCGGTCGCCACGGTCACCGCACCCAGGTCGCGAAGGTCCTGCTCCGGCACCACGCCCGCCACCCACACCTCGTACGTCGTCTGCGCCATGGCTGAACCTCGGGTCAGGGGAGCGGTGCATCGAACTGTCTGGTCGCAACGGTCGGGCCTGGTCGGGGCCGTTCGCGGTGACCTCATGCTTCCTCCGGGGTGGTGCCGAGGCGTCATCCGGCAGGGGTGAATCGGCGACCGGCGGGCCCCGGACCGCTCGCGAGGGGGATACTTGGCCCCGAGAGTTCGGGTATCCGAACTTCCTCGACGGGAGGTGTCCGTGACCACGGTCGTAAGGCCCGAGACCGCGCGCAGGCGAAGCGTCCTGCCCGTCCTCGGCCCGGCCTTCGTCGCGGCGATCGCCTACGTCGACCCGGGGAACGTCGCGGCCAACGTCACGGCAGGGGCCCGGTACGGGTTCCTGCTCGTCTGGGTCCTCGTGCTGGCCAACGTGATGGCCGGGGTGGTGCAGTACCAGTCAGCGAAGCTCGGGCTGGTCACCGGTCGCACGCTGCCCGAGCTCGTGGGCGATCGGCTCCGCCGGCCGGCGCGGCTCGCGTTCTGGGCGCAGGCCGAGGTCGTCGCGGCGGCGACCGACCTTGCCGAGGTCATCGGTGGCGCGATCGCGCTGTACCTGCTGTTCGGCACGCCGCTCATGGTCGGCGGCCTCATCGTCGGGGTCGTGTCGATGGTGCTGCTCGCCGTGCAGAGCAGGTTCGGGCAGCGCCCGTTCGAGTCGGTGATCATCGGCCTGCTCGCCATCATCGCGATCGGCTTCGTCGCCGGGGTGGTCGTCAACCCGCCGGCCCCGGGGCAGGTGGCCGCGGGCCTGGTGCCGCGCTTCGCGGGGGCCGACAGCGTGCTGCTGGCCACCAGCATGCTCGGGGCGACCGTGATGCCGCACGCGATCTACGTTCACTCGGCACTGGTCCGGGACCGGCGCCTCGGGGCGGTCGGGGCCGGCGAGCGGGTCCGGCTCGTCCGGGCGACGCGGTGGGACGTCATCGGCGCGCTGGGCCTCGCCGGCGTCGTGAACCTCGCGATGCTCCTGCTGGCCGCGACGAGCCTGCAGGGCGCGGCAGGCACGGACACCATCACCGGTGCCCACGCCGCGGTCGTGTCCGCGCTGGGCCCCGGGATCGGGCTGGTCTTCGCGATCGGCCTGCTCGCCTCGGGCCTCGCGTCCACATCGGTCGGCTGCTATGCCGGCGCGACGATCATGCAGGGGCTGGTCCACCGCCAGATCCCGCTGCTGGTGCGACGCGTGATCACGATGATCCCGGCACTGGTCGTCCTCGGCCTCGGCGTCGACCCGACCTGGGCGCTCGTTGTCAGTCAGGTGGTGCTGAGCTTCGGGATCCCGTTCGCGCTCGTGCCGCTGCTCCGGCTCACGAGCGACCGGACCTTGATGGGCGCCAACGCGAACAGCCCGTTGATGCGCTGGGCGATGACCGTGATCGTGCTGATCGTCGCCCTGCTCAACCTCGGTCTGATCGCGCTGACGCTCAGCGGCGGCTGACGCTCCGGCCCTACGGCCGGGTGACCTCCTCCAGGAGCTCGAGCACGTGGCGGTAGGGCTCGCCGGTCGCCCGGGTCATCCCCAGCTCGCACGTGCGGTTGCACGACGCATGGGCCGAGACGTCGAGCGCGGCGACGTCGGCCGCCTCGGCCGCCGTCGCGGACGCGGTCAGCTCGGGGTGCAGCATCCCGCGGTCCCCGGCGAACGCGCAGCAGCCCCAGTTCTCGGGGACCTCCACGCGCTCGGCGACCCCGCCCGCGACCGTCTTGAGGTCCTCGTTCATGCCCATCCGCGTGGACGAGCAGGTCGGGTGGACCACGATGGACTCGAGCTTCGTGTAGTCGGGCAGCAGCGGCAGGATGTGCGAGATCGCGAACTCGACCGAGTCGATGATCGTCATCGGCCTGTCGCTCGGGTCGGACTCGACCGTGTGCCGCAGGCCCTCCGTGCACGACGACGCGTCGCACACGATGGGGAGAACGCCGTCCCGGGTCGCGAGGCGCAGGGCCGCGAGTGTCTTGCGGTGCATGGTGGCCTCGCCGGCCTCGAGCCCCTTGGACGACCACGGGGTGCCGCAGCACAGCGAGTCGATCCCCTCGGGCACGAGCACCGTGACCCCGGCGCGCTCGCACAGCTGCTCGAAGCTCTTCTGGATGCCGGGGGAGGTGTCCACGGCCGGGCCGAACATCGTGCCGACGCACGCCGGGAAGTAGACGGCGACGGGCTCGGCGGTCGGGGCCGGGCGCTTGCGCGCGCTGCCACCACCGGGGATCTCGGCCGAGTACAGCGGCACGGTGTCCTTGCCGAGGACGGCCCGGGCCAGCTTGTCCGGCGCGAGCACGACGCCGATCGGGACCTTGCGGACGACGTCGAGCGCGAGGCTGGCGCCCTGGGTGACGACGGACCAGTTCTTGGCCGCGGTGCCCCAGACGCCGTTGATGACGGGGCCCGCGTTGCGCTTGCGGAACCGCTTGACCAGGGTCGCGGTGTTGATGTCGACGGGGCAGGCGAGCTGGCACAGCCCGTCGACCGCACACGTGTCGACCGAGCTGTAGGCCCAGTCGTGCTCGAGCTCGGCGGCCAGCGCGGTGTTGCCGTCGAGCTTGGCCTGCTCGATGGCGCGCAGCGTGACGATCCGCTGGCGCGGGGTCAGGGTGAGGTTCTTGCTCGGGCACACGGGCTCGCAGTACCCGCACGACACGCAGCGGTCGACCTCCTGCGCCACGGGCGGCGCCGACTTGATGTGGCGCAGGTGCGCCTTCGGGTCGTCATCCATCAGCACGCCGGGGTTCAGCATGCCGGCGGGGTCGAAGAGCCGCTTGACCTCGCGCATGACCTCGTAGAGCTCGGCGCCGTACTGCCGGCTCACGTAGGGGGCCATCACGCGGCCGGTGCCGTGCTCGGCCTTGAGCGACCCGCCCTCGCCCAGGACGACGTCGACCATGTCCTCGGTGAACGCGCTGTAGCGGTCCAGCTCCTCCTTGGCCTGGAAGCCGTCGGTGAGCATG
Organism: Pengzhenrongella phosphoraccumulans; assembly: GCF_045689905.1. Taxonomy (NCBI): domain Bacteria; kingdom Bacillati; phylum Actinomycetota; class Actinomycetes; order Micrococcales; genus Pengzhenrongella; species Pengzhenrongella phosphoraccumulans. The sequence goes on from NZ_CP144210.1 coordinate 4,088,512, forward strand.
AAGTGGATGTTGCCGTCCTTGGCGTGGCCGAAGATCACGCTGTTGCGGTAGCTGTACTTGTCGAACAGCTTGATCAGCTCGATGCAGGTCCGGCCCAGGGCCGGGACCGGCACGACGACGTCCTCGAGCAGCGCGGTCGTGCCCTGGCGGCGGGCTCCCGCGACCGCGGCGTACAGGCCCTTGCGCAGGTGCCACAGCTGGGCGCGCACGGCGGCGTCGGCGCTGAAGCCGGCCGGGGCGCTGAGCGGCAGGGTGTCCACGAGCTTGGCGCCCACGTGCTGCTGCTCGACGAGGCCCTCGGCGCTGTCGGCGTGGTACTCGACCAGGAGCGCTGCGTGCTCGCGCACGGCCAGGTCCAGGATCATCTGGGGGGTGCCGGGCAGTGCCTGGCCCACCTTGAGCGACAACGCGTCCATGAGCTCCAGCGTCGCCGCACCGGTCGCGACGAGCGCCGGCAGGGCCTCGTTCGCCGCCTCGAGGTGGTCGAAGATCAGCAGCCCGGTGGTGACGTGGTTGAGCTTGGGGACCGTCCGGAAGACAGCCTCGGCGACGAAGCCGAGCGTGCCCTCGCTGCCCACGATGAGGTGGGCGAGGATGTCGGCCGGCTTGTCGAAGTCGAGGAGCGAGTTGACCCCGTAGCCCATGGTGTTCTTCATCGAGAACTGGTGCTGGATCGTCGCCACCGAGGCGGCGTTGCCCTTGACCCGGCGCGAGAGCCGGATCAGGCCCTCGTGCAGCGCCGGCTCGAGCGTGCGCAGGCGCTCATCGGCATCGGGCGCGGCCGTGTCGACGACCGTCCCGCTGGGCAGCACGACCGTCAGGGACTCGATCGTCTGGTAGGTGTTGTTCACCGTTCCGCAGGCCATGCCGGACGAGTTGTTCGCCACGACCCCGCCGATGGTGCACGCGCCCTCGCTCGCCGGGTCCGGGCCGAACTTGCGGCCGAACGGGGCGAGCCGTGCGTTCAGCGCCCGGACGGTGACGCCGGGCTGGACCCGGACGCGGGCACCGCCGTCGAGCACCTCGATGCCCTTGAAGTTGCGGCGGACGTCCACGAGGACGCCGTCGGTGAGCGCCTGGCCGCTCAGGCTCGTCCCACCGGCCCGGAAGGTGAGCGGCACGCCCTGGGCGGCGCTGGCCTGGAGCAGGCGGCCGACCTCGCCGGCGTCGGCCGCGACGACGACCGCCTGCGGGATCAGCAGGAAGTGGGAGGCGTCGTGAGCGCCGGCGTGGAGGTCGAGGGCGCGGGTCCTGACCTGGGTCGGATCGGCCACCGCGGCGCGGAGTGCGTTGAGCACGGGGACGTCCTGTTCTGTCGAGGTGTGGGTCGTCATCACGGCACCATCCAGCCGAGTACGGGGGTCGACTGCAGCAGGACGAGGCCGGCCATGAGCACCAGCAGCCCGAGGCTCCAGCCGAGCAGCTTGCGGAACAGTGTGCCCTCGCCGCCCTCGAGACCGGCCGCGGCGGCGGCCACGGCGAGGTTCTGGACGGAGACCATCTTGCCGAGCGCGCCGGCCGAGGAGTTGGAGACCGCCATGAGGACGGGCGAGAGGCCGGTCTGGGTGGCGGCCGTGACCTGGAGCTGGCCGAACAGCGAGTTGGAGGACGTGTCCGACCCGGTCAGGGCGACCCCGACCCAGCCGATCACGGGGGAGAGCACGGCGAAGAACCCGCCGGCCGAGGCGAGCGCGACGCCCATGGTCGTCGTCTGACCGGACAGGCTCATCACGAACGACAGGGCCAGGACGGTGCTGACGGTGACGATGGTCCACCGCAGCTGGTAGACGCCTTCCTTGTAGATCGCCCAGCCCTTGGCGGGCTTGACCTTGTACAGCGCCATGGTGAGCAGGCCCGAGAGGAGCAGCAGCGTGCCGGTCGCCTTGAGGTGGTCGAGCTTGAACATCTGCGCTGCGACGGGCTTGCCGGCGGAGTCGGTCACGTCCAGGCCCGGCCAGTGGAAGGTCACGCTGCCGACCGAGGTCAGCCAGGCCTTGATGGCGGGGATCTGGGCGAGGGAGAAGATCACGATGATGATGAGGTACGGCGCGGTGGCCATGAGGATGTGCCGGCCGCTCGGGCGGGCGGTGTCCGGCTCCGGGGCGTCGTCGCGGTGGTGCGCGCCGGAGGTCGCGGCCCGCGCAAACGCCTCGGTCACGGAGGTCTTGGCGGAGAAGCGATCGGCGGCGGGTACGTCGGCCGCGCTCGGGCTGGGGGCGCCGACCGGCTCGAGGGCGAGGGCCGCGGCGTCGTCCTGCGCGCTGGACGTGATGTTCTCCGTCGGCTGCCAGAAGCGCAGCATCACCAGGACGGCGCCCACGGTCACGATCGCGGCGATCACGTCGGTGAGCTCGATGGCGAAGTAGTTGGAGATCACGAACTGCGTCATCGTGAAGACGATGCCCGCCATCACGGCGACGGGCCAGGTCTGCTTGAGGCCGCGACGTCCGTCGACGACGAACACCAGGACCAGCGGCACCACGAGGGCGACGAGCCCCTGTCGGCCGGCCATCTTGGCGATGTCGTCGACGGGTAGGCCGGTGACGCCGCTGAGGGCGATCACTGGGGCGGCCATGGCGCCGAAGGCGACCGGAGCGGTGTTGGCGATCAGCGCGACGATGGCGGACTTCAGCGGCTTCATCCCGGCCGCGATGAGCATCGCGGCGGCGATCGCCACCGGCGCACCGAAGCCGGCCAGGGACTCGAGCAGCGCGCCGAAGCCGAACGCGATGAGGATCGCGAGGATCCGGTGGTCGCTGGTGATGGACCGGATGGTCTGTCCGAGCACGGCGAACCAGGGCGTCGCGACCGTCAGGCGGTAGACCCAGAGCGCGTTCACCAGGATCCACAGGATCGGGAAGAGCCCGTAGATCAGGCCCTCCGCGGTTGCGCTGAGGGCCTGGCCGATCGGCATCTTCCAGCCCACGACGGCGAGCACGATCGACAGTGCCAGGCTGGCGATCGCTGCCCGGGGGGCCTTGACCCGGAAGGCGCCGAGCAGGACGAACAACAGGATGAGGGGGAGCGCGGCGCACAGCGCCGACAGGACGAGTGAGCCCGCGATCGGATCGATGATCTGTTCAAACACTGAGGCATTCTCCACACTGAGTTTGCGTCACGCCGTCGTGACTTTTTTGGGCGGTGCAGAGACGGTTTCCTGATGGCACCCGTCGGTTGAGGTCCTCACAGAGAACCAGTGGGCCACGGTCCGGTTCTGGGTACTAGGTCCCGAGACGGCCATTGAAGAACCCTTTTGCCCCAGCGTGGGTGTGACCCACTTCGCACGATTGCCGCCTGACGCCGTGCGCGTGGTCGCGCTGGCGTCCCGACGTGACCGGGCCTTTGGTCCCGGGTGTGGTCGACCACTGTCGCGGCACTGCCAAGATGGGGCCATGACTGTGAGCCCTCCCTTCACCGGCCGTCAGTTCGGCATCCTGCTGCACCCCTCGAGCCTGCCCGGGCATGACGACATCGGGACGCTCGGCACCGAGGCCTACGCGTTCGTCGACTGGCTTGCGAGCACGGGGGCCTCGATCTGGCAGATCCTGCCGCTGACCCGCAACGGCCAGTACGACTCCCCGTACTTCAGCTACTCGGCCTTCGCCGGCAACCCCTGGCTCGTCGACCTGGCGAACCTGCACGACGCCGGCCTCCTGCCCGCCCCGGATCTGCACGCGGAGGTCATCGACGCACGCGTGCCGTTCGCCGACCTGCAGGAGACCAAGCGACCGCAGCTGCTCGCGGCCGCCGACGCCTTCCTGGCGGACCCGTCGCATCCCTGGCGGCCCGCGTTCGAGGAGTTCCGCGCCCAGGAAGCGGCCTGGCTCACGGACACGGCGCACTTCTTCGCGCTCAAGGCCCGGTTCGACGACGCCCCGTGGTGGCAGTGGCCGGTGTCGTTGCGGACCCGCAACCGCCGCGCCATCCGGGATTCCGCGCGACGTCTGGCGGCGCGGATCTCGGAGTGGGAGGTCCTGTTCTACTTCGCCGACCGGCAGTGGTCCGAGCTCAAGGAGTACGCGAACGCGCAGGGGATCCGCGTGCTCGGCGATCTCCCGATCTACGTCAACCACGACTCCGCCGACGTCTGGCTGCACGCCGAGCAGTTCCAGCTCGACGCCGAGGGCGGCCTGGCCACCCAGTCGGGCGTCCCGCCGGACTACTTCAGCGAGACCGGCCAGCTGTGGGGGAACCCGCTGTACCGCTGGGACGAGATGGCGAAGGACGGGTTCTCGTGGTGGGTCGATCGCCTGCGGCGGTGCGTCGAGCTCACGGACATCGTCCGGATCGACCACTTCCGGGCGCTGGCCGCGTACTGGGAGGTGCCGGCCGACGCCGTCGACGCGCGTGGCGGGCGCTGGGTGCCGGGTCCGGGTCAGCTGTTCCTCGATCGCCTCCGGGAGGCGTTTCCGAGCCTGCCGTTCGTTGCCGAGGACCTCGGCACCCTGGACGACGACGTCCACCGGCTGCGCGACGACAACGGCCTGTTCGGGATGCGGATCCTGCAGTTCGGCTTCGACGGGACGCCCGACAACCCGCATCAGCCGCACGCGTTCGGGACCTCGTGCATCGTCTACACCGGTACGCACGACAACCAGACCGTCGCGGGCTGGTGGGCCGCCCTGCCGTGGGACGACAAGGTCGAGGTCGCTCGCTACTACCAGATCGACGCCGACGCCGACCCGGGTCGGGTCGTGTGGTCGTTCATCGAGGCAGCCATGGGATCGCGCGCCGACGTCGCCATCTTCCCGATCCAGGACCTCCTCGTGCTCGACGACCGCGCCCGCATGAACGACCCGTCGACGTTCGTGGGGAACTGGTCCTGGCGGATGCCGCCCACGGCGCAGAGCCCCGAGCTCGCCGAATCGGTCCACCGGCTGGCGGTCCGGTACGGGCGGCTGCGAGCCTGACCCCGTCGGGCCGCCGAGCGCGCCGTCGCGGCCTTACCGCGCGCGACGGCGGGCCCGGACCGCTTGCAGCACCTTGACGGCCGAGTCGGCCGCCCACACGACCGGGATGGCGAGGGCGGCGAGCGCCCAGCCGGCCGCATCGGGGAACGTGCCCCCGAGCAGCCCGGCCAGGGGAGGGACGCCGACGAACACGAGCAGCATCGCCAGCTCGACCGCCACGGCGATGAGCAGGAGCGGGTTGCCCGTGAACCCGGTCGCACCGACCCAGCGGGTCTCGCTGCGGCACGCGAACGCGTTCGCCAGCTGACCGAGCACGATCGCCGCGAACGCGGTGCCGGACGCCATCGCGAGCAGCTCGGGCGCGGGGGTCGCGCCGAAGGTCCAACCCCCGCGCAGCAGGATGACGAGGAAGCCGACCATCGAGGTCAGCGCCTCCGCCGGGCCCAGGACACCGAACGCGCGGCGCACCACCCGCACGTCCATGAGGGAGCCGAGCCGGGCGGCCCCGGACATCGTGCGGGGACCGGGCCGCTCCGCGCCGAGCGCGAGCGCCGGCAGCAGGTCGGTGCCGATGTCCAGGGCGAGCACCTGCAGGACGGTGAGCGCGAGGGGGATCCTGCCGCCGGAGAGCGCCCACACCGCGAACGGGGTGAGCTCCGCGACGTTGTCGGTCAGGTGATAGGTCAGGAATCGACGGATGTTCGCGAACGTCGCCCGACCGAGCTCGACGGCAGCCACGATCGTGGAGAAGTGGTCGTCGAGCAGCACCAGGTCTGCCGCCTCGCGGGCCACGTCCGTGCCCGAGGCGCCCATCGCGATGCCGATGTCAGCGGTGCGCAGCGCCGGCCCGTCGTTCACGCCGTCGCCCGTCATGGCCACGACGTGTCCCCGCAGCTGCAGGGCGCGCGCGATCCGCAGCTTGTCCTGCGGTGTCACGCGCGCGACGACGACCTCGTCACGGTCGAGCAGCTCGCCGAGGGCCGCGTCGTCGGCCGGGAGGTCGGTGCCCTCCAGGATCACGCCCTCACCCCGTACGAGGCCGACCTCGCGCGCGATCGTCGCGGCGGTCACCGGGTGGTCGCCCGTGATCATGGCGATCCGGATCCCGGCGGCGCGGCACGACGCGATCGCGTCGGCGACGTCGTCCCGTGGCGGGTCCTGGAGCCCGAGCAGGGCCAGCAGGGTCAGGTCACTCTCGGCGTCGGCGGTCTCGGTCCCCGCCTCCGTCGCGGTTGCCTTGGCCGCGACGGCGAGGACCCGAAGTCCGCGGGCGGCCATCTCGTCCACGGCCACCTGCGCGGCAGCGGGGACAGCCAGGCACACCGGCATGACCGAGTCGGGGGCGCCGACCACGTGCACGCCGTCGCCGTCGATCACCGACGAACGGCGGCGACGGGGGTCGAACGCGTGGCGAGCGAGGGGGACGGGCGGCTGCGCCGATCCGGCTCGGGTCGCGAGCACGTGCAGCGCGACGTCCATCGGGTCGCCGACGGGAACCCAGGCGCCGTCCTGGAGCGAGGCGCGGGCATCGGGCGAGCAGCGCGCGGCGCTGCCCGCGGCCGCGCGGACGGCGAGCACGGCCTCGGGGGCTCCGGTGAGGGTCGCCGTCGGGTCGTAGCCCAGCCCGCTCACCCGGACCGTGCCTGCCGGCGTCCAGATCCCGACGACGGACATCTGGTTGTGGGTGAGGGTCCCGGTCTTGTCGGTGCAGATGAACGTCGTCGAACCGAGCGTCTCGACGGCCTCCAGCCGCCGGACCAGGGCGTGGCGGCCCGCCATGTGCTGCGCGGCGCGGGACAGCGAGAGCGTGACCGTCGGCAGGAGCCCCTCGGGGACCAGCGCGACCGTCACCCCGATCGCCAGCAGGAAGCTGTCGGTCGGCGCGGTCCCGAGCAGGAGCGAGGTGAGGAAGAAGGCCACGCCCACCCCGATGGCGATCAGCGCGATCATCCGCACGACGCGATGCAGCTGGGTCGCGAGCGGGCTGCGAGGGCGCACGGCGCTCTGGGTCACGGCCGCGATCCCCGCGAGCCGCGTGCTCGCCCCGGTGGCGCGCACGGTCGCCTCGCCGTGACCTTCGACGACGTACGTGCCTGCGAAGACGGCGTCGCCGGCGCCGTGCGAGCAGGCCGCGCTCTCCCCGGTCAGCATGGACTCGTCGACGCTCAGGGCGCTGTCCATGCCCAGCTCGAGGTCGGCGCACACGCGGTCGCCCGACTCGAGCAGGACGAGGTCACCCGCGACGAGCTCCACCGCGTCGATGATCTGGGCCCGGTCGTCCCGGCGCACCGTGGCCTTGACCGGAAGCAGGTGGGCGAGTCGCTCGGAGGCTCGGTCGGCGCGGTACTCCTGCGCGAACGCAAAGGTCCCGTTGAGCAGCACCACGACGGCGATCGCGGTCGCCAGCGCGGGCATGCCGGCGATCCAGGACAGGACTGCCGCGACCCAGAGCATGAGGGCGAAGAAGTTCACCATCTGGCGGGCGAGCTCGAGCAGGGGGTGCGGCCGTCGGGGCGGGGGGAGGCGGTTGGGCCCGTCGGCGGCGAGCCGCCGGGCGGCCTCCGCGGCGGTGAAGCCCGCGCGCACCGGGGGCGACGCGACCCGATCGCCGGTGGAGGTGGTGGCTACCACGGCGTCACCGCCCGTCCCTGACGCGGCCGGGAGGGCCGCTCGAACGAGCGGAGGGCGGGCAGAGCGAGCATGGCGGGCTTCCTGACAACGGCGGACCCGGACGCCACGCGGGCGACCGAACAGATGCGCGGTTGTCTTCCTGTCCTAAACAACCACCAAGAACGATTCGATCTGCGGGACCTTCGACCCCGACGCCGGCCGCTGTCCCCGGCGCCTGGTGCGCCCGGTCCGATCGTTCTGGGCATCGACACCGTCCCGGTGTAATCTCGGCAACGAACGACAGGGGAGCGCCACCAGGCGCTGAGAGTGCGGGCAACCGCAGACCCTCGAACCTGATCCGGTTTGCACCGGCGTAGGGAGTCGGGAATCTCGGCCGCGAGCCGGGGCACCCATCGGTCGTCGGCGCGGTCGCCGTCGGCCCGGAAGTGCACACGTCGCAGCCCTCCCCGTGTGACTACGGGAGGAACACCATGGACCGATCTGCAGCGAAGCTGCCGTCTCCGCCAGAGCGCACCACCCCACCGCCGCACGTGCCCGGGGGGGCTGCTGTCAGGGTGGTCACGCCCCGGGTCGTGGCCCCGGCAGTGATCGGGCTCGTCCTGGCGGCTGCGGTCTGGGCGGTCGGGCTGCCGGCGGGGCCCGCGGTGTTCGGCGTCCCGATCGCCGACCTGACCATCCCGGTCGCGATCCTGCTCGGCCTCGGCGGGCTGTGGTTCGCCGGGTGGACGGCCACGACTCGCGAGCCCTGGCGGATCGTCGACGTCGTCACCGCCTCGGTCCTGGGGGTCGCGGGCGGCTTCGTGTTCGTGCTGTGGAACCTGTCGTGGGAGGTCCTCAAGGCGCCGCTGGCCGCCTTCCCGCCGGCGTCGGGGCTCGGCGTCGGGATCTGGCTCGTGCCCGGAGTGCTCGGGGCGCTCGTGATCCGCAAGCCCGGTGCGGCGGTGTACACCGAGCTCGTGGCCGCGGTGGTCTCGGCTCTGGTCGGCAACCAGTGGGGGTTCGCCACGGTCTGGTACGGCTTCCTCGAAGGGCTCGGTCCGGAGGTGGTCTTCGCGATCCTGCTGTACCGGCGCTTCGGGTTGGGGGCCGCGATCGGTGGCGGCGCGGGGGCCGGCGTCGTCGTCGGACTGCTCGACACGTTCGTCTACTACCCGGAGTTCTCGCCCGGCTTCAAGGTGGCATACATCGCGGCCACCATCGTGTCGGGCATCGTCATCGCGGGGATCGGGTCGTGGGCGCTGACGCGGGCGCTCGCGCGGACGGGGGCGCTGGCCTCGCTGGCCTCGGGCCGAGATGCGCAGCGCGTCTGACGGCGCCCCGCGCCGGCCGCTCGCGCCGGCCGCCGGGCCGAACCCCCCGCGTGCGGTCGGGTTGACCGCCCGCGGGTGGGGCTGGCGTCATTCGGGTCGTAGGGCGTGGGCGCTGCGGGGGGTCGATCTGGACATCGCGCCCGGCGAGCGCGTGCTGCTGCTCGGTGCCAGCGGCGCAGGCAAGTCGACCCTGCTCGCCGCGGCGGCCGGCTTGCTCGACGACGGCGCCGGCGAGGCAGCGGGCGAGCTGTGCGTCGGCGGCCTCGACGCGCGCCTCGCCCGGCTCAGCGGCACCGAGCCGGGCAGCTCCCGCACCGGTCTGCTGCTGCAGGACCCTGACGCCCAGACGGTGCTCTCGCGGTGCGGGGACGACGTCGCCTTCGGGTTGGAGAACCATGGGTTGCCGGCCGACCTGATCTGGCCGCGGGTCGACGCGGCGCTGCAGGCGGTCGGGTTCGCGCACGGGCGCGCCCGCTCGACGGCGGCACTGTCTGGCGGCGAGCGCCAGCGCCTCGCCCTGGCCGGTGTCGTCGCGATGCGACCGGGTCTGCTCCTGCTCGACGAGCCGACGGCGATGATCGATCCGGACGGGGCCCGGATGCTCGTGGGGTCCGTCGCGAGCCTGCTGGGTGCCGGTCTCGGCGATCCAGGCGGTGTCGAGAGAGTCGATGCCCCGGCCCGGGCGGTCGGCGTCCCCTCGGCCACGCTCCTCGTCGTCGAGCACCGCGTGGCGCAGTGGCTGCCCCTGGTGACCCGGATCGTCGTGCTGGAGCCCGGCGGCGGGGTGATGGCGGACGGACCCGCCGGCGAGGTGCTGACCGAGCAGGGACCAACCCTGTTCCGGCAGGGGGTCTGGGTGCCGCCGCGGTACCGGCCCGCGTCCGGGCGTCGCCCGCTGCCCGCGGCGGGGGACCGTGCGGTGGTGCTGCGTGCGCGCGGGCTCGCGGTGCGCCGGACGACGGCGCCGCCCGTGCTGTCCGACGTCGATCTCGACGTGCGGGCGGGTGAGGCGCTGTTCCTCACCGGCCCGAACGGCGCGGGCAAGTCCACGCTGGCGCTGGCGCTGGCCGGTCTCAGCTCACCCGCGGCCGGCGAGGTCGAGGCGCTGCCCGCGCTCGCGGCGGGTGCCGGGCCGAGCCCCGTGCGCTGGCGGGCGCGCGAGCTCGTCACGCGGATCGGCATGGTGTTCCAGGAGCCGCAGCACCAGTTCGTCGCCGCGACGGTCGAGGCCGAGCTCGCCGTCGGCCCGCGTCGCGCGGGCGTCCCCGCGGTCGAGGCTGCCGCCCGGATCGCCGACGTCCTGCTGCGGCTGCGGCTCGACCGGCTCGCGCTCGCGAACCCCTTCACCCTCTCGGGCGGGGAGCAACGCCGGCTGTCGGTGGCCACCGCGCTGGTGACCCGGCCGCGGGTGCTGATCCTCGACGAACCGACGTTCGGGCAGGATGCGCGGACGTGGGCCGAGCTCGTCGAGCTGCTGCGCGAGCTGCTGTCCGCCGGTACCGCGCTGGTGTGCGCGACGCACGATCGCGAGCTCGTCGACGCCTTCCTCGCGGAGGGTCGCGGGCGTGAGCTCTGCGTGTCCGGCGGTGCCGTCCACGCGGCCGGTCCCGCGTGGCGGGCCGCACCGGTGGTCCCCGAAGCACTGGTCGTCCCTGGAGTTCAGGGGGCGACCGCGTGAGCCTCCTCCAGCTCGGCGGCGGTATCGACGTGCGCGCCGATGCGCCGGTCGCGCGCGCCAACCCGGTCGCGAAGCTCGCGGTCGCCCTGCTCATCTCCGTGATGCTCCTGCTCACGGTGGATGTCGTCACGGCGGGCACCGCCCTCGTGTGCGAGCTGGCGGTGCTGCCCTGGTGCGGGCTGAGCGCCGGCGGCCTCCTGCGGCGCGGCTGGATCGTTCTCGCGGGGGCGATCCCGGCCGGGATCGTGACCACGTGGCTCGGGGTCGACTCCGGGGCCGTGCTGCTCGCGGTCGGACCGGTCACCGTGACGCAGGGATCGCTGCTCGCCGGGTGCGCGATCATGCTGCGGATCCTGTCCGTCGGCCTGCCCGGGGTCGTGCTGCTCGCCACGACCGACCCCACCGATCTCGCGGACGCGCTCGCGCAGGTCGCGCGCCTTCCGCACCGGTTCGTCCTCGCCGCGCTGGCCGCCATGCGGCTGTTCGCGCTGATCGGCACCGAGTGGCAGTCGCTCGGTGCGGCCCGCCGCGCGCGCGGCCTCGGCGACGGCGGCGTGCTCGGGCGCGCGCGGACCGCCGTCGGCCAGGTGCTCGCGCTGCTCGTGCTCGTGATCCGCCGCGGAACCCGACTGTCCATGGCGATGGAAGCCCGCGGGTTCGGGCTGCCGGGACGGACGTGGGCCCGCCCGAGCCGGCTGCGGTGGTCGGACGCCGCCGTGCTGGCGGGCGGTGTCGCGATCGTGACCGTGGCCACCGCTGCCGGGTTGTTCGCGGGCACCTGGCACCTCGTTCTCGCCTGATGCGCCAGACTGTGCGGCCACACCACGAAGGAGCACCGCCATGGCGTCGTCCTCGGACACCGGCCCGACCTCGATGACCCGGCCCGGCTCACGCCGACCTCCGGGCAGCTCCGACCGGGCCGTGCGGACCGAGACGCCGCTGGGCCGGTTCCTGCGCACGGAGAGCGGGAGCGCGGCCGTCCTGCTCGCCGCCACGGTCGCCGCGCTGATCTGGGCGAACGTCGCCGGCGCCTCCTACGAGTCCGTGTGGCGTACCGAGCTGTCGATCCAGCTCGGTGGCAGCTCGGTCACCCTGGACCTCGTCGGCTGGGTGAACAGCGGCCTGATGACGTTCTTCTTCTTCGTCGTGGGCCTCGAGGCGCGCCGTGAGCTCGACGTGGGGGAGCTGCGCGAGCGGCGCCGGATGATCCTGCCGGTGACGGCCGGGATCGCCGGCATGGCGCTCGCGGCCGCGCTGTACGTGGCCGTCAACGCGGGCGAGCCCGCCGCGAGCGGCTGGGGCGTGGCGATGTCGACGGACACCGCGTTCGCCCTGGGGATGCTCGCCCTGATCGGCCCGCGGTTCCCGGAACGGCTGCGCGCGTTCCTCCTGACGGTCGTGGTGGTCGACGACGTCGTCGCGCTGGTCGTGATCGCGACCGTCTACACGAGCGAGCTGCGCCTCGTGCCGCTCCTCGTGGCCTTCGCGCTGTTCGGCGCCATCCTCGTGCTGAGCCGGCTGCACGTGCGCCAGGGGCTCGTCTATCTCGTCGTCGGCGTGGCGACGTGGGTCGCGCTGCTCAATTCGGGGGTCGATCCGGTCGTCGTCGGGCTGGCGATGGGGCTGCTCACGTACGCGAGCCCGGCCGGTCGGGACGACCTCGCCCGCGCGACCGACCGGTTCCGCGACTTCCGGGAGCAGCCGACGCCCGAGCTCGCCCGGTCGGCCCAGGTCGGTCTGCGGCAGGCCGTCTCACCCAACGAGCGGCTCCAGGACGCGTTCCATCCGTGGACGAGCTACGTGATCGTGCCGCTGTTCGCGCTCGCCAACGTCGGGATCCCGATCGAGGGTGACTTCCTGGCGCGCGCCTACCGGTCGCCGATCACGCTGGGCATCATCGTGGCCTACGTCCTGGGCAAGCCGGTGGGAATCCTGGCCGGCTCGTGGCTCGTCACGCGGGTGACCGGAGGGCGACTGCGCCCGCCGGTGGGCTGGGCCGCGGTGGCGGGCGGTGGCACGATCGCCGGTATCGGCTTCACCGTGAGCCTGCTCATCGCGACGCTCGCGTTCGACGGTCGCGACCTCGAGGAGGCCAAGCTGGGCATCCTCACGGCCGCGCTGGGTGCCGCCGGCGTGACCTGGGTGCTCTTCCGCATCACGGCGGCGCTGCCGGTGGCGCGGCGCGCGCGGGTGCTGCTCGGTTCCGCCGAGTCGATCGTCGATCTCACCGACCCGGTCCACCCCGACCGCGACCACGTGCGCGGGCCGAGCGACGCGCCCGTCACCCTCGTCGAGTACGGCGACTTCGAGTGCCCCAACTGCGGGCAGGCCGAGCCCGTGGTCCGCGAGCTGCTTGCCGACTTCGGGGACATCCGCTACGTGTGGCGCCACCTCCCGCTCCACGACGTGCACCCCCGCGCCCAGGCCGCCGCGGAAGCCGCCGAGGCGGCAGCGCGCCAGGGTTCCTTCTGGGCGATGCACGACCTGCTGCTCGCGCACCAGGGTGCTCTCCTGACCCCCGATCTGGTGCGGTATGCCGACGAGCTCGGGCTCGACGTCGACCGTTTCGCCGCCGACCTGCGCCGCCACGTCGGGGCCGCCCGGGTCGCCCAGGACCTCGAGAGCGCCGACCTCAGCGGCGTCTCGGGGACGCCCACGTTCTTCCTCAACGGCCGGCGCCACCACGGCGCCTACGACATCGACACGTTGTCCGACGCCGTTCGGCTCGCGCGGGCCCAAGCAGAGGTCACGCCGACCGCGGGGTAGCGGCCACCGTGTAGCGCACCTGCTGGGTGAGCGTGAAGCCGTCACCGTCGCGCGCAGCCTCGAGCCGTTCGGCGGAGGCGGCGAGCACCTCGTCGCGTCGGTCTGCGGGGACGGCCTCCCAGAACATCCGCTGCCCGTGCGACGTCGACCACCGGTACCACTGCGCGACGTCCGCGAACCGCACCGACAGCTCGAGGCGCGCGGTCCGCACGCGGGTGAACCCCGCGTCGGCGATCAGGTCCTCGAGTGCGGCATCGCTCGCGAACGGCCCGCGGGTTCCGCTCGTCCGTGCGTCGAGCATGCCGGGGGGCAGGTAGGGGGTGAAGACGGCGTCGAGGTCCTCCCACACCGCGCCCCGCGGCCCGAACGTGGAGACCCCGAGGCGACCGCCGGGCACCAGCAGGCGGTGCCACGTGCGAAGCGCCGCGGCCGGGTCGGGCAGGAAGAAGAGCACGAGCGACGCGACGGCCAGGTCGAAGCCGGCGTCGGGCAGCTCCGGGTTCGCCGCGTCCGCGACCACCAGGTCGACGGTCGTCAGGCCCCGCTCGAGCGCGTCGGCGCGCGTGGCCGCGATCATCTGGTCGGCGAGGTCCAGCCCGGTCACGTGACCCGTGGCGCCGACGGCGCGCGCGAGGGGCCACAGGGCCGCGCCGCGGCCGGTCCCGAGGTCGACCGCCCGCTCGCCCGGGGCCGGTGCGACCTCGGCCACGAGGCCCTGGGCGATGGGTTCGAACCAGGGGACCCCGACGGCGTCGTACGTGTCCGAGACCGTGTTGAAGACGGCCGCTACCTGGGCGCTGCGCCGGGCTGCCTCACGAGGATCCATCGGGCCATCTTGGTGGCCGGAGGTCGGCAGGGGAAGGGGCTAGGGCCGCAGCGACACCGTGCTCGCCGTGACCGGTGCCGGAAGCTCGGTGCTCCCTGAGAGGTAGGTGTCGACCGCCGCAGCGGCCGCGCGGCCTTCGGCGATCGCCCACACGATCAGGGACTGCCCCCGGCCCGCGTCGCCCGCCACGAACACACCGGGGACCGTCGTCGCAAAGTCGTCCGTGCGCACGATGACTCCGCGCGGCGTGACCTCGAGGCCGAGCTGGTCGAGCAGGGTGCCCTGCTCGGGTCCGGTGAAGCCCATCGCGAGGAGCACGAGCTGCGCAGGAACCTCGCGCTCGGTCCCGGCGACCGGTTGCGGCCGACCGCCGACCATCTCGACGTCGACCAGGCGCAGCGCGCGCACGTTGCCGGACTCGTCCGCGCAGAACTCCTGGGTGCTCACCGCGAAGACACGGTCGCCGCCCTCTTCGTGCGCGCTCGCGATCTTGAAGATCGTTGGGTAGGTCGGCCAGGGCTGGGCCGCGGGCCGGTCCTGCGGCGGGCGCGGCATGATCTCGAGCTGGGTCACGGAGCGAGCACCTTGGCGCACCGCGGTGCCGACGCAGTCAGCCCCGGTGTCACCACCGCCGATGACGATGACGTCCTTGCCCTCCGCGACGACCTGGTCGTCGGCCGCGCTGCCCACGGCCGCGCGGTTGGCCGGGGGCAGGTAGGCCATCGCCTGCAGCACCCCGCCGACGTCGCGACCGGTCACGGGCAGGTCGCGGGGGGTCGTCGAGCCCACCGCGAGCACGATCGCGTCGTAGCGGTCGCGCAGGTCCTGGCCGGTCAGGTCATGGCCGACGTCGACCGAGGGGCGAAAGCGCGTGCCCTCGGCCTCCATCTGCTCGAGGCGGCGGTCGATGTGGCGCTTCTCCATCTTGAACTCAGGGATGCCGTAGCGCAGCAGGCCGCCGATGTGGTCCGCACGCTCGTAGACGGCCACGGTGTGACCAGCCCGCGTCAGCTGTTGCGCCGCGGCGAGCCCGGCAGGTCCAGAACCCACGACGGCGACGGACTTGCCGGTCAGCCACTGCGGGATCTGAGGAACCACCAGCCCGCGGGCATACGCCTCGTCGATGATCGAGACCTCGACGTTCTTGATGGTGATCGGCGGTGAGTTGATACCGAGCACGCAGCTCGACTCGCACGGGGCCGGGCACAGCCGCCCGGTGAACTCGGGGAAGTTGTTGGTCGCGTGCAACCGTTCGGCCGCGTCGGCCCACTGCCCGCGCCACACGAGGTCGTTCCACTCGGGCACGAGGTTCCCGAGCGGGCACCCGCTGTGGCAGAACGGGATCCCGCAGTCCATGCAGCGACCCGCCTGCCGACCGAGCATGGCGAGGTCGTCGGGGTTGCCGGCGCGATGCTGGTGCACCTCACGCCAGTCGAGGATGCGTACGGCCACCGGGCGGTCGGTCGGTAGCTCACGCTCGCGCGTCGTCAAGAAGCCGCGGGGGTCAGCCACGTCCTACCTCCAGGTTCAGGGTCTGCGCACCGCGCGCCCGCTGGGTCGATCAGGTCGACCCCGGCACGGATGGTCGCCCCGCGGGCGCTGGGGTGCGCGTCGGCGAGGGCGATCGGTGTTCGGGGTTGTGCCGCGCTGAGGTCTGCGCGGATCGGTGTCAAGCGTAGGCCCATTTCTTGGGGCCGATCGTGACCTCTGGGGCAGACCGCCGCCGGACGAGGGCCACTACCGGAGGGCGCCCGGGCGTACGCGCACCGGCGCGAGTGCCCGGATGACGACGACCGCGGTGATCGAGCCGGCCGCCATGACCGACGCGAGCACGGTGATCTGGAACGCGCCCGCCGCGAGCGGTGAGACGCCGCCGAAGATCGCTCCCACGAATGCGCCGGGCAGCGTCACCAGCCCGGTGGTCTTGGTCTGGTCGGTGGACGGGATCAGCGCGGCGTAGACCGCCGTGCGGGCGAGGTCGGCGGTCGACTGCCGCGGCGTCGCGCCCAGGGCGAGCCAGGCCTCCACCTGGTCCCACCGTTCGTCGACCGAGCTGGTGAACCGGCGTCCCGCGAGAGTCGCGATCATCATGGCGTTGCCGATCACGATGCCCCCGATGGCGAGCGCGTACCGCGGCGAGAACGCGATCGCGCCGGTCGTGAAGACGATCAGCAAGGTGGCCGCGATGCCGCCCGCCATGCCGCCGCTCACGAGCGCGAGGTGGCGCCAGCTCCAGCCGATCCGGCGCGCAGCGGTCACGGCGGCGACCGAGAACATCACCAGCAGCGCGCAGCCGACCCACACCGCGCTCGTGATCACCGAGCTGAGGATGAGGCTGATGACGGCCAGCTGCGCCGTCCCGCGGACGATCGCGACGGCGGGCGCGAACCGGTGCGGCGCGCGCGAGACCCCGAGCACCACCACGGTGAGGGTCATGAGGAGCACGACGCCCACGAGCGTCGGGATGAATGCAGTCGGGCCGGTCACGACGGTCAGGGTAACGAGGTGCTTCGGGGGGCCGGCTCTCGCGTCACCCCACCGGAAGCTCACAGGAAATCCTTAGCCAAGCCTTAGCGAAGAATTCCCTTCCTCCTCACGTACGCAGCGCGAACGTGGGCATCGACGCGAGAGTCGCGTTGAAGGCACCAGACCTGGGAGCCACCATGAAGTGGAACCGTCGTTCGTCCATCGCTTTCGCAGCCGCCGCGCTGCTCACCAGTGCCGGGGTCGCCGTCGTCGCGAACAGTGCCGCGACGACCGACGATTCACTCGCTCCGACCAGTTCCCTCGCGAGCCCGACGTCGAGCCCGACGAACGTCGTGGACGACCGCGGCGGTGCCGAGCTCTCCGGGCATCACGGCGCCGACGACGCCGGATTCGACGACACCCTCGCCGTCCGCGCCGATGACCCGGCAACGCACGATGTGGGTGACGACCACGAGGTCGATGACGCGGCCACGCATGACGTGGGTGACGACCACGGGGTCGATGACGCGGCCACGCACGACGTGGGTGACGACCACGGGGTCGATGACCCGGCCACGCACGACGTCGGTGACGACAGGGGTACGGATGCCGCTGCGCCGACCACCGTCGTCGATGACAAGGGCGTCGACGCCGCGACGGCGCCCGTGATCGTCGACGACCACGGCTCCGGCGGGCACGGTGCGGATGGCTGAACCCGTCGCCGTGCACGACCGTCGTGCTTTCGCCCCGGGGCGACCCTGGACGGGTCAGGGGTGCGGGGCCGGGGCGTTCCGGAAGGCGTCGACCGCCTCCGAGAGGCCGGCGAAGCGGTGGTCCGCAGGGATCCGGTCCACGAGGTCATACGACTGCAGCGTGTCGACGAGAGCGGTGTCCGCGCCTGCCAGGGCGAACGTGACCTGCCGGGCTGCGAGGAAGTCGAGGAGCCCCGAGATGGCGACCCCGGCCGAGTAGTCGATGTCGTCGATGGACTTGGCATCGAGGATGAGCCACCGGACGGGATCAGGGGCGGAGTCGATCAGCCGCTCGACATCGTCGATGAACCGGTTGGCATTGGCGTAGAACAGGTCGGAGTCGTACCGGAAGACGATCAGCCCCGGTGCGCTCTGGTGCCCGGAATCCGCTCCCGTGAATGTCTCCTGGCCGGTCGGCGAGAACGTGACGACGTAGTTCTTCGGCTCGTAGTGGCGCCGGATGACCTCGAGGATCGACACGACGATCGCGAGGATGATGCCCTGCTCGACACCGACCGCGCAGACCACGACGGCGGTCAGCACGGCGATGACGAACTCGCTCCGACGGCGACGGGCGATCCGGCGAAGTCCGCGCACATCGATGAGGTCGACGCCGATCAGGAAGACGATGGCGGCCAGGACGGCAGTGGGCATGTCGGTCAGCACGGTGGTGAAGAAGAGCACGACCAGCAGGACGACGCCGGACATGGTCAGGTTCGCCACCTGGGTCCGGCCCTTCTGCTCGTCGAGGATCTGGGTCTTCGTCGGACTGCCGTTGACCACGAAGGTGCCCGACAGCCCGGCCGCCAGGTTCGCGCCGGCGAGCCCCACGATGTCGCGGTTCACGTCCACCTTCTGGCCGTGTTTCATGGCGAAGCTGCGGGAGGTCGCCGCGCTCTGCGCGATGATCAGGATGAAGCAGGAGAACGCGATCGTGGCGCACGAGGCCAGGTTGCTGGTGCTGATGCCTTGCGGCAGGCCGATCGGAGGAAAGCCCCCCGTGACCGCGCCGACGACGGCGACCCCGTGCGAGGAGGCCGAGATGGCCGTCGACACCGCGATCAGGAGCACCACGGCCACGATCGCCCCCGGGATCCGCGGGGCGAAGCGCTTGAATCCCAGGATGATCACCAGGGTGGCGGCCGCGAACGCCGTCGTCGGCCAGTCCACCTGGTCGAGGTTCGTGATCAGGTGCCACTGCTGGGAGAGCCAGTTCCCGGAGCCCTTGGGGATGCCGAGCATGCCCGGGAGCTGCCCGGTGAAGACCTGCACGCCCACCCCGGTCAGGAACCCGATCAGGACCGATGCCGACAGGAAGTCACCGAGAAACCCCAGCCGCAGCACGCGCGCCAGGAGCAGCATGCCCGCGCACAGCAGGGCGATGAAGCTCGTGTACGCGAGCCACTCGGGTGAGTTCGGGGTCACGCCGGCGATGGCGGCACCCCCGAGGCCGGCCGCGAGGATCGCGGCCGTCGCGGAGTCGGCGCCCACCACCAGGAGCCGGGACGAGCCGAGCAGCGCGAAGAGGATCGTGGGGAAGATGACGGTGTACAGGCCGGTGACGATCGGGGTCTGGGCGATCGAGGTGTAGCCCATGGTCTCGGGGATGGCCACGGCGGAGAGCGTGGCGCCGGCCACAAGGTCGGTCACGAGCCACGATCGCTGGTACGAGCGGAGCGAGACGGGCAGGAGCTCCTTGAGGTGCATTGCCATGAGCCGACCTCCTCGGTCGTTCGGGTCGTGCGGGCCCGGGAGGCCTCCGATCGGCGCGTGCGGGCGCGTAACAGGGCAAGGCTGACGCGCTCGACCCGCACTCGCGTCACCTGCCAGGGGTGAGGCACGGCCCTGCCTGCCCCCGAACACTGGGTCCGGTGACCAACGTCGACCTGGGGTTTCCGCACGTGGGTGGCTCGCCGCAGCGGCCCGGGGCGGTGCCGGGGGCGCCGGCGTCGTTCCATCTGCTCGCCAAGCCGGCCGGGGCCATCTGCAACCTCGACTGCTCGTACTGCTTCTTCCTGTCCAAGGAGGAGCTCTACCCGGGCAGCACGTTCCGGATGACCGACGAGCTGCTGCGGGAGTACCTGCGCCAGCTCTTGGAGTCCCATCGATCGCCCGAGGTGACGGTCGCCTGGCAGGGCGGGGAGCCGACCCTGATGGGGCTGGACTTCTTCCGCCGCGCGATGGACCTGGTCACCGAGCTGGCCCAGCCAGGGCAGCGGGTCGAGCACACGATCCAGACGAACGGCACCCTCATCACGGACGAGTGGGCGGACTTCCTGGCCGAGCACGACTTCCTGGTCGGCATCTCGATCGACGGGCCGCGCGCGGTGCACGACGCCTATCGGGTGGACAAGGGGGGCAAGCCGACCTACGACCGCGTGATCCGCGGGCTCGACCGGCTCAAGGCGCATCGCGTCCGCTGGAACGTGCTGACCACGGTGCACCGTGCGAACGAGGACAGCGGCCTGGAGGTGTACCGCTTCCTGCGCGACGACCTGGGGGCCCAGTTCATCCAGTTCATCCCGATCGTCGAGCGCCCCTCTCCGGGCGGGATCCCCGTGGGGGACGAGGTCACGGACCGCTCCGTGTCGCCGGCCGGGTACGGGCGGTTCCTGGTCGAGGTGTTCGAGGAATGGGTCCGCCGCGACGTCGGCGACGTGTTCGTGCAGATGTTCGACTCGACCCTGGCGAGCTTTGCCGGTGCTCCTGGGTCGCTCTGCGTGCACTCCGAGACCTGTGGGACGGCCTTGGCCCTGGAGCACACGGGGGACGTCTACTCGTGCGACCACTTCGTCGAGCCCGATCACCTGCTCGGCAACATCGGCGAGCGCCACCTGCTCGAGCTCGTGGCGTCACCGCAGCAGCGGGCGTTCGGCGAGGCCAAACGGGACAGCCTGCCGGCGTACTGCCGGGGGTGCGACGTACGGTTCGCGTGCCACGGCGGCTGTCCGAAGGACCGGTTCACGCTCACGCCCGACGGCGAACCCGGCTTGCACTACCTGTGCGCGAGCTATCAGCAGTACTTCCGCCATGTCGACCGACCCATGCGCGTGATGGCGGCGGCCCTGCGTTCCGGCGGCGACGCCGATGCGGTCATGGCCTGGTATCGCCGCAACGACGAGCGTCTTGCTTCCCCATGACCGGGACCGCTCCCGTGATCACCGTCCGGCGGTGGCGCAGCCGGCGTTCGGCGGCGGTGGCGGGCATCGCTTTTGCGCTGCTCCTGATGGGCGCGCTGGTGATGATGCGCCTTGCGCTGGCCGGCGGCGAGGTCGCGTCGATCGGTTCCGACCCTGAGCGGCAGGCCCTGGCGCGGATCAGCCTGAATTTCGTGCCGTTCGCGGGGATTGCTTTCCTGTGGTTCATCGGCGTCGTTCGCGATCAGCTCGGCGACGTCGAGGACCGCCTGTTCTCGACGGTGTTTCTCGGCAGCGGACTGCTCTTCCTTGCGACCCTGTTCCAGGGTGCCGTTCTCTCAGCGAGCCTGCTCGAGATGCTCGCCGACCCCCCGCTCGACCCCGGGATCTGGGCCTTCGGCGGGGGTGCGGCGCGTGCCCTCGTGTCGGTGTACTCGATGCGGATGGCGGCCGTGTTCACGCTGTCCGTGAGCACGGTGGCGTTCCGCACCGCTGCGCTCCCGCGCTGGGTCGCGGCCTCGGGCCTTCCCGTCGCGCTCCTGCTGCTGGTGGCCACGAGCGGGCGGTCGTGGACCGAGCTCGCCTTCCCCACGTGGGTGCTGGTGGTGAGCGTCGCGATCCTGGTGACTCGTCCTCGCCCGCCCGGGGTGATCACCCCCAGAGGATGAGGCTCGGCCGGTGGTGGCGCGCCAAGCATGGAACTGGTTGTCCGCGTGAAGGAGGAACTGCAATGACTGACACAAACCGCTACCAGGGCGAAACCGTCCAGGGCGTGTCAAGGCAGGTGCAACCGGCACCGTCCGGATGGGTCGGGTGGATCGCGTTCGCCGGCACGATGATGCTGCTGCTCGGCTCGTTCCACGTGATCCAAGGGTTGATCGCGCTGTTCCAGCAGGAGTACTACCTGGTCGGCGCCAACGGGCTCACGGTCCACCTGGACTACACGCAGTGGGGCTGGACGCACGTGATTCTCGGCGTCCTCGTCATCGGGGCCGGGATCGGCCTCCTCGCCGGGCAGATGTGGGCTCGCGTGATCGCCGTCATTCTGGCGTTCGCGAGCGCCATCGTGAATGTGGGGTTCCTCGCGGCCTACCCCGTGTGGTCCACCATCATGATCGCCGTCGACGTCCTCGTGATCTGGGCCGTGATCGTCCATGGTCGCGAGATGAAGTCGATCGACGCCTGACCGTCGAACTGAACACCGAGATCAACCAGCGGGAGGTAGCCAAAATGACCATCGGACCCATTCAGCTGATAGTGCTGGGTTTCGACAACCCCGACTTCCAGGGCGAGATCATCGCGGAGCTGGAGAGGCTTCGTGACAACGACGTCGTGCGCGTGATGGATGCGCTTGCCGTCTACAAGGACACCGACGGCAATGTCGAAGTTGCCCACCTCAACACCCTGACCAAGGAAGACGCGATCGAGCTGGGCAGCACCATCGGTGCTCTCCTCGGGCTGGAGATCGAGGGGGACCGGGGCATGGTCGCCGGGGCGGTCGCCGGCGCCGAGCTGGGCGCGGAGGCCGAGGGCATCGAGGTCTTCGACGAGGACGAGGCGTGGGACGTCATCGACGAGATCCCCAACGGGACAGCGGCGGCGCTCATCCTGCTCGAGCACCGCTGGGCCATCTCCCTGCGTGAGGCGGTCGCCCGGACGGGCGGCTACCGGATCAACGACGCCTTCATCAGCCCGCTGGACCTGGTCGACCTCGGGCTCCACACGGTCGAAGAGGCCCAGAAGATCGACGAGATGAGCACCGGACGGGGCTAGCCCCGCACCGGTTCGACTCGGAAGTCCCGTCCGGAACGAGGAAGTTGAAGGAGGTCGACACCATGCTCGGAGGACGCAGAGTTGCTCGCCGTACGTCACGGCGGGTCGCGCGGCGCCGCTAGGCCCCCGCGCGGTCCTACCCACATCGACGAGCCCGGTCCCGCTGGCTTCACACCGCGAGACCGGGCTCGCGTAAACCGCTCGCCCTCGCGGGCGCACTCGCCCGCCCCCTTTTCCGTGTGACCATCACGACCCCAAGGAGACCCCCATGTCCGAGCTCATCGTTATCGGGTACGACGACCAGGCAGTGGCCACGCAGGCGTACAACCAGGTCGTCACCCTGCAGAAGGACTACGTCGTCCAGCTCACGGGCCTGGCGATCGTCCGGGTGGACTCGTCCGGCAAGAGCCACGTCGAGACGCCCGCGAAGATCGTCGGGGTCTCCGCGGCGTCCGGAGCGCTGTGGGGCATGATCATCGGCCTGCTCTTCCTCGTGCCCTTCGTCGGCCTGGCACTCGGCGGGGCGATGGGCGCCCTCATGGGCAAGCTCGGCAAGTCCGGGGTCGACGACGAGTTCCGGTCGCAGGTGCAGTCGATGCTCAAGCCCGGTGGAGCGGCCGTCGTCGTCATGGCGTCGAAGATCACCGACGACAAGTTCGCCGATGCGATGAAGCAGTACGGCGGGACGCTGCTCAAGACGTCCCTGTCGGAGGCAGACGAGAAGGAGCTCGCGGGCGAGCTCGCCGAGGGCGGCGCCTGACGTCGCGCGACGCGGCGGGAGGGATCCCGCCGCGTCGCGCATTCGGTTGATGGTCGGGAAGGAGATCACCGTGGTGGAGACGATGACGAAGCTGAGCCGCGCGGATCGCGTGGCAGCAGGAAAAGCCGCCCGTGCGAGCGTGCCGCTCGAGTCGCACGGCGAATTCGTGGATCAGGGCCGGGCGGACCCGGTCGCGCTGCTCGAGAGCCAGGCGGCGTCACGGGTACCTGAGCTGGTCCCGATCCGGTACGGGCGGATGCTCGCCTCACCCTTCGCGCACTATCGCGGTGGAGCGCTGATCATGGCCGAGGACCTCGCGCGGGGACCGAGCGTTGGCCTGACGGTTCAGCTGTGCGGTGACGCCCACATGAGCAACTTCGGCATCTACGCCTCCCCGGAACGTCACCTGGTCTTCGACATCAACGACTTCGACGAGACCCACCAGGGGCCGTTCGACTGGGACGTCAAACGTCTCGCGGCGAGCCTGGCGGTCGCAGGTCGCGACAACGGCTACCCCCTGAAGAAGCGACGCAGGATCGTGCAGGGGTGCGTGGCTGGCTATCGCGAGGCGATGCGCGCGTTCGCCCATCAGGGCAACCTCGCGGTCTGGTACTCCCACCTCGACATGCAGGATGTGCTTCCCCAGATCGGGCGCCAGCTCGACGCGCAGCGCGAGGCGAAGACCCGGGCGGCCCTGGACAAGGCACGGACCCGGGACAGCATCCAGGCCCTGGCGAAGCTGGCCGAGGTGGTGGACGGCCGGCCGCGCATCGTCAGCCGGCCTCCGCTCGTGGTCCCTGTCGAGGAGCTGTGGGACGACGCGCAGATCGCGGCGACCTACGACCGGCTCGGGGCGCTGCTCGTGTCCTACCGTCGCACGCTCCAGCGCGACCGGCGTCACCTGCTCGAGCAGTTCGAGATGGTGCACATCGCGCGCAAAGTTGTCGGCGTCGGCAGCGTGGGGACACGGGCCTGGATCCTGCTCTTCGAGGGGGTCGACGGCGGTGACCCCCTGTTCTTGCAGGCCAAGGAGGCACAGAAGTCGGTGCTCTCCGGGCTGGTCAGGTCGAACGGCTTCAAGAACCAGGGTGAGCGGGTCGTCGCGGGTCAGCAGCTCATGCAGGCGACGAGTGACATCTTCCTCGGCTGGGACCGGGTCCAGGGGCCAGACGGGGTGACGCGGGACTTCTACCTGCGTCAGCTCCGCGACGGCAAGGCCTCCGTGGTCGTGGAGGACATGCTTGCGGACGGGATGGCGTTCTACGGGCGGTTGTGCGGTCAGGCCCTGGCGCGTGCGCACGCCCGGTCCGGGGATCGGGTGGCGATCGCCGCCTACCTCGGCTCGAGCGACCGTTTCGACAACGCGATCGCGGACTTCGCCGAGACCTATGCGGTGCAGAACGAGCGCGACTACACGGAGCTCGACGACGCCGCGATCGCCGGACGGGTCGACGCGCACCGCGGGCTCTAGTTCGCCATGCTGATGAATACCTAGGCCTCGGCGGAAGGACACCGGTCATGTCTCAGGATGAGCCGACACCCGAAGGGGCCACCGCGGACGGCGATCTCGCAGCGCGCCTGGCCGCGCTCGAGCGGGAGAATGCCGCGCTGCGCGACCAGGTCGCGGCGGGGGCGACGTCGTCCGACGTCGTCGCGGGCGGACCGGTGCCCCGCCGTCGGCACCGCGGGCGCGCGATCGCCGCGGTGGTCCTGATCCTGCTCGGGGTGCTCCTGGCCCCCCTCGCCGTGGTCGCCAACTGGGCGCAGCGCGAGCTCACCGATACGGATCGCTACCTCGCGACGATCGGGCCGCTGGCGGCCGATCCGGCGATCCAGTCCGCCCTGGCGAACCGGCTGACCCAGGTCGCCATGGCGGAGCTCGACGTTCCCACCCTCGTCAACGACGCCTTGTCCGCGCTCGAGCAGAACCGGGACCTCCCGCCCCGCGTGACCACCGCGCTAGGAGCCCTGGAACAACCGCTGACCAGCGGCATCGAGTCGTTCGTGCGTCGCGCGGCCACCTCGGTGGTCCAGTCCGATGCCTTCACCACGGCGTGGGTCGACGCCAACCGGGTCGCCCACGAGCAGCTCGTCAAGGTGATGCAGGGCGAACCAGGCAACGTCCTGCAGGTCGGTGATCAAGGGCAGCTGACCATCCAGCTCGCCGGCATGATCGACGCGCTCAAGCAGAAGCTCGTCGACAGCGGGTTCGGGATCGCGGCGAACATCCCGGCGGTGAACGCCTCGTTCACGCTGGTGCAGACCACGCAGCTCGTCAAGGTCCGTAACGCCTACAACCTCCTCGACTTCGTCGGCACCTGGCTGCCCTGGCTTAGCATCGCCTTCCTCGCCGCCGGGGTCCTGACCGCGGTGCGCCGCTCGCGTGCGCTCGTGTTTGCTGGGTTGGGCCTCGCGCTCTCGATGGTCGTGCTGGGCCTCGGGCTGTACGTGGGTCGGACGTTGTACCTCGGTGAGCTCACCGGGAAGGTCCAACGCCTCGATGCGGCCCAGGTGGTCTTCGATCAGATCGTCGGCTTCATCCGTGCCTCGGCGCGCACGGTCGCCGTCGTCGGGCTGGTCGTCGCAGCGGCCGCGTACCTCAGCGGGAGCAGCGACTCGGCCCGGAGCCTGCGCGGGGAGATCGGGCGGGGGTTCGACGCGACGCGCAGGTGGGCCGAGGGTCGCGGGGTCACGACCGGTCCGGTCGGCGCGTGGCTCTTCGCCCACAAGACAGTGGTCCGCGTCGTCATCGTCGCGCTCGCCGGGCTGGTGATCCTCCTGGCCACCACCCTGTCTCCCTCGCTCGTGATCACGGTCGCCGTGGTGACGGGCCTGCTCCTTGCGCTGGTCGAGCTGCTGGCGCGCCCGGGGTCGCTGGTCAGCGCCTCCGCCGGGGACGACGGCGCCGTGGGCGCTCGCCCCTGAGCGTCGCGAGCCCGGGCCGTCGCGAGCTCGGCGCCGGCGGCGGAGCGGCTGCCGGTTCGGACGGAAGATCGGTCAGCCGGTTGCCTCGCGCCAGCCGTCGATCTCGTCGATCAGGTTGCGGGCAGCCTCGTCCAATGCGACCCGGACGTACTCGTTTCGTGTGAACGAGGAGAGCTCGCTCCAGGCAGGCGCACCCGGTACCCCGGAGCATCGCTCGAGGTACAGGGCCTTGGCCATGTCAAGCCGCTCAGACATCGCAACCTCCGGGCGTCGTCCCGGGTGCGTTGCGGCGAGCACCAACGCATCGCGAGACAGTGTTGATGAGCATCGGGAGCACCTCCAACCGGACCCGGGGGGTTTTCCTCCCTATCGGCCCTCTTTGGCCCCCGATGAGGGAAAGGTCGTCGTTCGCTGGGGGACGCGACCTGCGGTGGCACGGAGCCCCGGGTCGCGGCAGGATTCGCAGCATGGTGAATCATGGTCGCGTCAGGTCCGGTGGCCTCGACGTCTCGGCGCGCGCCGGTGCCCTGCTCGGTGCCTTCGCGACCGGGATGTCCTACCAGCCCAACCTGCTCTCGCGCAGCACGCGAGACCAGGCACTGATCACCGGGGTGGCGACAGCCACGGCCTTCGAGTGGGGGACGGCGATGCACTCGTTCCTCCGTTCGACTGCCGATCGGCTCCCGGACGGCGGCGGCTCCGCGGCCCGACGGGTGACGACGGGGGCGATCGTGGACGCGTCGGCACTCGCGGCCGGGCTCGCCCTCAACGCGGCCGCTCGGCCCCGGGAGGACGAGCCACCCCGGAGGGCACTGGTGCGCCTGGCCGGGATCAGCACTCTCGCGGTCGCGGTGAGCGGCCTGGTGGCCGACGCGTTGGAGCTGCGCCGCGACACCCCTCGGGGGCGGTGGGAGGCGGCCGCCCTCGCGCTGCTCGCCGGCACGCTCGGCTATGCCTCCACGCGGCCGCGCAAGACCTCGGCCGGCGCCTACGACCCTGAGCCCGATCTCCTCGCCGACGCCGAAGGACATGAGAACGTCCACCGGGAGGTGTCGGCACCGAAGGCGATCACGACCGGGCTGGCGGTGTCTCTCGCCCTCGTCGGCGTAGCACGCGGCGAGTCCGCCCTCAGCGCAGCGCTGGCCCGAGGTGCTGCGATCGCCCTCGGCGGGTCCGCTCAGGACCGCCGGACGACCGGTCGGCTGGCGACCTTCGGGGTGCTGGCCGGGGCCGGCTGGGGCGGCGTCACGTTGGTCAACAAGATGCTCACGAAGCCCGGTGGGGCGATCGAGGCAGCCCACCGCCAGGCTCCGACGCTCGCTGAGGTGACCGGGGGTCCTGGCTCGACGATCCCGTGGTCGGACCAGTCCCGCGAGTCCGCCCGCTGGTTGTCCATGACGATGACCGCCGATGCGATCGCCGCAGTCATGGGGGAGCCCGCGAAGCAGCCGATCCGGGTCTACGCCCCGCTCAGCTGTGCAGCAACCGCCGAGGAGCGTGCGGCGCTGCTGCTGGCGGAGATCGACCGCACCGGGGCCCTCGAGCGTTCGGCGTTTGCGATCTTCTCCCCGACCGGATCCGGCTACATCAACTACGTGGCGTGCGAGACCTTTGAGTACCTGACCCGGGGCGACTGCGCCTCGGCGGGCATCCAGTACTCCGTCCTGCCGTCCGCGCTGTCCCTCACCCGGGTCGACCTCGCGACCCACCAGACCCGCATCGTGGTCAACGGCGTCGTCGAGAGGCTGCTCGCCCTGCCCGCGGACCGGCGGCCTAAGTTCTACCTGTTCGGGGAGAGCTTGGGATCCCAGGTCAGCGAGGAGATGTTCCGAGGGCAAGGGATGAGCGGCCCCGCGGGGATCGGGCTCGACGGGGCGCTGTGGATCGGGACGCCGGCGGCGACTGAGTGGCGTCGGGAGCTGTGGGGGACCCGGAGCTCTGCCGACGTGCCCGGGGTCGGGCCCGGGGCGGCGTACCTCACGCGCGGCATCCGCGACTGGCACACGCTGCCGGCCGACGAGCGGGCCAAGGTCCGTTACCTGCTCCTGCAGAACGGCGACGACCCGGTCCCGAAGTTCAGCTCCTACCTCCTCTGGAAGCGTCCGGACTGGCTCGGACCCGACGGCCTGCGTCCACCGGGGTCGCCGCGCGGCACCCGCTGGATGCCCGTCTCGACGTTCTTCATGACGTTCTTGGACCTGCAGAACGCCCTGTCGCCCACACCCGGGGTCTTCGAGGAGGGTGGTCACGACTACCGCCGGGAGGTTCCGCAGGCACTGTGTGAGGTCTGGCAGCTGCAGGCCACCGAGGAGCAGATGGTCGCTGTTCAGGTCGCGCTGCGGCGGCGCGAGCTCGCGTGGGAGGTCAGGCGTCGGTGGTACGTCGCGCTCGCGAAACCGACGCCCGAGCGAGCCGAGGCGCAGGCGACGCTCGCCGAGACCGTGTCCCGATGGATCGGCGAGCCGATCGACATCGCCGGGGTCGAGCGGATCGTCTCGGACGACGCGACCCGGTAGCGGCGGCCGACTTCAGGGGCAGGTCGCATGGGTGAGGTCGTTGGGCTGGCGGTCGGCATCGCGGCGTCGCCGTTCCCCGTGATCCCGGCGATCCTGCTGCTGTTCACCGCGAGACCGCGGCCGACCTCGTTGGCGTTCCTCGGCGCGTGGTTCGGCGGGATCGCCCTCGTGACCGGGACCTTCACGCTCCTTGCGGACGTGCTCGTGACCGGCACCGGCTCGCCGACCTGGCTGTCCTGGGTGCGGATCCTGGCTGGCGGCGTGCTCGTGATCTATGGCGTCCGACAGTGGGTGTCGCGGGAGGCGTCCCACGGGCCGCCGCGGTGGATGCGGTCGATCGAGGAGGCCAGTCCCGTGACCGCGGCGCGCCTGGCGCTGCTCCTCTCGGTCGCCAACCCGAAGGTCTTGCTGCTCGCGGCGGCTGCCGGTCTCGACATCGGCGCGGCCGACGAGGCGGCTGCGGGCGGCGTCGGCGTCGTGCTGCTGTTCGCTGCCGTGGCGTCGATCAGCGTCGCGGTGCCGGTGGTGGCGTACGCCGTCGGGGGCGACCGGGTCCTGCCGCCGCTGGAGCGGGCGAAGGGCTGGCTGCTGCGCCACAACGCCGCCGTGATGGCGGTGGTCGTGACCGTGATCGGCCTGGTCCTGCTCAAGAACGGTGTGAGCGGGCTCTGACCCGGGTCCGCCTGGCGCGGATACTGGGGCGGTGACCATGCCCCGGTGCCCGTGCCTGAGCGGGCAGACCTACGACGAGTGCTGCGGCCGGCTGCATCGGGGGGACGTGCCCGCGCAGACCGCCCAGGCCCTCATGCGGGCGCGGTTCAGCGCCTTCGCCGTGGGCGACGCCGACTACCTGCGGCGGACGTGGCATCCGACGACCCTTCCGCGCGACCTCGCGCTGGACGACGACGTCCGGTGGTACCGGCTCGACGTCCTCGCGACGGCCGGCGGGGGAGCGGCCGACGTCGCGGGGACGGTGGAGTTCCGGGCGTTCTACCGCGCGCCGGGTGGTGCCGGTTCGCAGCACGAGATCAGTCGGTTCGTGCGCTCGGCCGGCGAGTGGCTCTACCTCGACGCCTCCCAGTAGTAGTCGCCGAGGTTCCGGTTGCCGATCACCTCAAAGGTGGTGGGATGAGATTCGTCGCCCACCTGGTCGATATCGGTTGTCCGCACGCAGCGCTCGATGTCCCCGACGTACTGGCCCGCCGGGCGGGGTTCGCACGCAGGGACGGCGTCGCCGCCGAGCGTCGGCACCCACGAAAGGCCGTCGACATGCGGGGTCGCTTCAGTCAGCAGCTTCTGCCCGAGGTGCAGCGACGCACGCTCGACGAGCTCACGGCGGATCTCGACCTGACGGCGGGTGATCCCGAGTCGAAGCGGTCAGCCTTCTGGACGATGCTCGTGGTCTCCGCGATCATCGCCGCGGCGGGGGTCATGTCGGACTCGACCGCGACCGTCATCGGCGCCATGATCATCGCGCCGCTGTCCACCCCGATCATGGGTATCGCGCTCGGGGTGGTGCTCCGCGACTCGCGCCTGACCGGCAGTGCCGTGCGCTTCGTGGTGCTCGGCGCGGGGCTCGTGGTGCTCATCGGCGTGCTCTTCACGTTCCTGGTACCGGGTGACGAGAACCTGTTCACCAACACCCAGATCACCGGGCGCACGTCTCCCGGGCTGCTCGACCTCGTCGCCGCGGTCGCCACCGGCGTCGCCGGTTCCGTGGCCCTCTCCCGGCGCGACGTCGCGGCGGTCCTGCCCGGGGTCGCCATCGCCATCTCCCTGGTGCCGCCGCTCGTCGTCGTCGGCGTCTGCCTCGGTCAGGGGTCGATCGTGCTGGCGGCCGGTGCCCTGGTGCTGTTCCTGTCGAACTTCGTGGCTCTGGTCCTGGTCGGGATGCTGGTCTTCACGGCGGCCGGCTATGCGGCCGAGGGATCGGCGAACAAGGTGCTGTCGCAGCGGCGGGCCTTCGCCGCGATCGGAACTCTGCTCCTCCTGGTGCTGGTGCCACTGATGGCCAACACGGCGCTCACCTATTTCGTTGCCGTCTGGACCGACCGCGTGCAGGTAACCGCGGACGAGTGGATCTCCGCCGTTCCTGGGGGCCGGGTGGACAGCGTCGAGCTCGTGTCCGGCTCGTTCTACGTGCGGGTGCGGACCCCGGGGGACCTCCCCGCGCTGGCCGACCTGATGAGCGACCTTCGCGGGCAGGTTCCCGACGGAATCACCGTGGTCGTCACGACCCTGCGCGGCGAGGACCTGGACGCCGCCGTGGTGGGTGCCTAACGCTCCCGGATCCCCGCCAGCGCCACATCATGGAGCGGCACGCCCGGGAGGTAGGCGTCCGTGAGGGCGAGGCCGAGGCGGGGCAGGGCCGCCTCGTCGCGGTACACCATGTACAGCGGAACGTCGCGCGGCTGGAACTTCGCCTTGAAGCTTTCGAGCGAGCGGAAGCCGTACAGCGGCTCGAGCGACTCGCCGAGCGCGTCGAGCAGGCGCCCCAGGTTGTCGACGTCGTCCCGATTTCCGGTGTGCGCCAGGGGCGCTCCCGACAGCGACACCAGCTGCGCGCCGCTGTCGCGGAAGGCTAGGCAGGCGCTGGCGATGAGGAACTCAGTGACCGGTCGGAACCCGTCCGGCAGCCGCCGCATGACGTCGAGGGTCCAGCCGCGAACTGCGCCCCCGGGCCCGTAGACCGGGAGCCACGACGTCACTCCGTGGACCCGTGCGGCGCCGTCCATGGCGAGCCCCACCATGGTGTCCCGATCGAGCGCCTCGTCGACACCGCCTAGCGTGAAGCCCATCTCGGGAAGCCCCTTGTCTGACACCCACAACTCGGAGATCGCGCGCACCTGCGCGAGCACCGAGCGCGGCATGTCCGCGAGTCGGCCCTCGCGATACACGATCCCCTCCTTGCCGGCACGGTTGAGCGCGGTGCGAACGTCCTGCCAGCTCTTTCCACGGAACTCCAGCCCGGGGAGGTCGATCACCGCCTCCTGCGCCACCTGCACGTGCCGAAAACCGCGGGAGTCGGCCCAATCGGCGACCTCCTGGGTGACCGAGAACAGGCAGAACCGGCGACCGAGAACCTCTTGCCGGTCGACGAAGTCGTCCAGCACCCGGTGCCGCGTGGCGGCGTCGGGCCCGACGGGGTCGCCGAGACCGATCCCGACGCCCCGGTGGTGCTGGAACGCGAGATACCCGACGGGGTCGCTCCCGGCCCCGCCCACCAAGAACCAGGCGTTGGCTGGCCAGGTGCCCATCCACGAGAGCGTCGTCCCGCCGCAGGACCGGAGGAGGCCGACGGCCTGATCGCGTGCACCCGGCAGAGAGTCGGCCGCGGCGCGCGCGCGCCGAGAGGGCGCTCGGAAGGCGTTCCGTCCGACGACGAGCACGGTGAGCTGGAGTGCCCACAGCAGCAGGTCGACGACGACGGCCGGGACGGCCGCGACGGACTCCCCGTCCAGGACGAGCTCCGCTTGCTCGGCAGCCGCCAGCACAAGGACGAGCACCAGCGCGACGAGCACCAGCGCGAGCGAGGTGAGCGCGACCGCCCAGCGCCATGTCCGCCGGCTGCCCTTGAGCAACCCGTAGGCGAGCGCGAGCGAGATTCCGGCACCGATCAGGACCTGGATGACGGTGGTGTCCTCGGTGGACGCTCCCAGCGGTCCGTTCGAGGGGGCGAACCACAGCACCAGCCGGATGACCGCGGCGGCGAGAAACAGCGTGGCTGCGACGATGCGCCACTCCCGCCGGGTCAGCCGAGGGGTGCGGAACCCGATCCGGCGGCCCACCAGTACCGGTCCGATCGCGAGACCGAAGGCGACGGCGAGGAGGTGCTCAAGGTCCCACAGCAGGCCGATGTAGAGGAAGGCGATGACGGCGTACAGGACGAGGATCAGCCGAAGGCGAGCCCGCCAGGGCGGGGAGACCGTCACGGTCGCAGCGCTGACCGCGGCCAGGGCGCCGGCGCTGAATCCGACGTCCAGGTCGCCGGCGACTCGGTCGGCCCAGATCCATGCGGTGGTGGAGAGAGGCACCAGGACGAGCGCGGAGCCGAGCACCCCGATCGCCTGGCCCGCGAGGGTCACGAGAGCGACCCGGCGGGTGCCCAGCCGCACCTCCGACCACCCGACGAGAATCGCGAAGCCCCCCGCGACCGGCAGGTACTGCGCTGGGGTCAACGCGAACAGCGGCCCCGTGGCCAGGGTCCACCAGCGGCCGTCGCGGAAGGCGGGCAGCCCGTAGGCGACCTGATCGAGGAGGTCACGTCCGCCGAGCGGGTCCCACAGGGTCCCGGTGACCACGCCGAGGATGAGCATCGCGGCGACGACGGCGATCGTGAAGGGGATGCGTCGCGCGAGGGCCACCCACTTCGGCTCCGCTCGAGCGGCAGCCGACGTGGTCGCAGTCGTGGCGCTCTCCACAGAGGTGTCCCTTCGATCAGCTTCGCTGCTGGGGTGGCAGGTGTGAACCGATCCACGAGACGAGATCGCTGCTGCTGCGGGTCTGCAACCACACGCGGCCCGGACCGGTGAAGTCGGTGACCAGCCCCTCGCCGCCGAGCAGGGTCGACTTCCAGCTGCCCGCCTTTCGCACCTGGTAGCGCACGGTGTCGTCGAAGGCCACGACATGGCCTGTGTCGAGGGTGAGGACCTCGCCCGGAGCGAGGGCGGTCGAGCGGATCGCACCGTAGGACGACAGCAGCAGATCGCCTCGCCCGGAGCAGCGCAGCAGGATCAGGCCCTCGCCGCTGAAGAAGGACTTCCCTCCGCCCCAGGAGGAGTCGACGTCGATCGAGGGGTCCGAGGCGATCCATGATCCCGACTGCACGAGCAGCGTCACGGCGCCGTCGAGGGTCACCAAGGTCAGGTCGCCGGGAAGGGCCGCGGCCACGCCGACGACGCCCCCGGACCGGGTGCTGAAGTCGTTCACGAAGAAGCTCTCGCCGCCGAGGGTTCGCCGGAGCCCCTTCATGAATCCGCCCTGCGTCGAGGTCGCCATCGTGATGTCGCCTCGAGTCATCGCCATCGCTCCGGCCTCGACCCGCACAGCGCCCCCGGGGGGCAGCACGATGTCGCCAAAGGCGAAGGCCGGAGCCGCGCTGATCTCGACGTTCATGGCTGCCAACGTAGGGGAGAACAAGCGGCCACGCACGGGCAGGTACCTCGGCCGTCGTCGCCGGGTGACCGACCCGTTCTGGCGGGCGCGAGCGTGCCCGGCTCACTAGTCTCGGCCCATGGCGGACTGGTACCAGAGGGAGTTTGTCGCCACGGGACGGTCAGGCGCGCTCTGGTTGATGATCAGCTTCCTGGTGACGTACGCCGCCACGCGGCACATCACCCGCACGATTCGCGCACGCGCTGCACGCGGAGACACGCCTCAGGGTGGCGCGGTCAAGGACGTGCACATCGGTGGCGTCCACATCCACCACCAGGTCTGGGGGATCCTCCTCGCCCTCACCTCCGGCCTGCTTGAATTCCGCTTCCGTCCGGACTCGCCCGGGCTAGAGGTCCTCGCGGCGCTCTTCGGCGCGGGAGCTGCCCTGGCGCTGGACGAGTTCGCGCTCTGGCTCCACCTGGAGGATGTCTACTGGACCGAGGAGGGCCGCAAGTCGATCGACGCGGTCATGGTTGCCTCCGTGCTGGGCGTTGCCCTGCTCATCGGCGCGACCCCGGCCGGGCTGACCTCCGACGCGTTGGCGTCCGACGGGCTGGCCGTCCTCATCCCGATCGTGGTGCTGCACGTCACCTACACGGTGGTGTGCCTGCTCAAGGGCAAGCTCGTCTACGGACTCGTGGGGTTCTTCGTCCCGATCCTCGCGTTGGTCGGTGCGGTCCGGGTTGCCAAGCCGGAATCGTTCTGGGCGAAGCGGTTCTACGGCGAGGCCAAGGCGGCAAAGTCGCGCGCGCGGTTCGGGTCGGCCTACGAGGCACGTCGCGAACGGCTGCGCGACGTGTTCTCCGGTGGGCGCGTCGGTTAGACCCGGTCAGCTGATGCTCGTGCCGAACAGCAGCCCGAGCAGGTAGGTGGCGCCGGCCGCGCCGTAGCCGATGGCGATCTGCCGCAGTGCGCGTTTGAGCGGCGGCCCGCCGGAGAGCAGGCCGACGATCGCGCCCGTGGTGAGCAGCGCGAGCCCGACCAGCACGGAGGCCGTGATCAGGGCGGTTGCCCCCTGGAGCCCGAAGAGGTACGGCAGGACCGGGATGATGGCGCCCGAGGCGAAGAAGCTGAAGCTCGACACGGCGGCCCCGAGCCCGGTGCCGACGGCCTCGTGGGCGTCGATCACGGGGGCGGCCGCGCTGGTCGGTGCCGTCGGCACGTCGTCGCGATTGCGCATGACCTCGCTGGCGTGCGCCTCCGCCTCGGCCGCCGTCATGCCGCGGGCCCGGTAGACGAGTGCGAGCTCGTTGGCGTCGACGTCGAGATGCGGCAGCGCGGTGTGGGTGTCGGGGTCGGGGGAGGAGGCCTCGAGCAGCTCACGCTGCGAGCGCACGGACACGTACTCCCCGGCACCCATCGACAGGGCGCCGGCGAGCAGGCCAGACAGGCCGGTCAGGAGCACCGTCGCGTTCGAGACACCGGCGGCACTGATGCCGAGGACCAGGGCCAGGTTGCTGACCAGGCCGTCGTTCGCGCCGAAGACGGCCGCGCGGAAGGTGCCCGACAGGCGGTTCCGACCGCGCGCAGCCAGGCCGCGCACGACCTCTTCGTGGATGCGTTCGTCGGCGGCCATCGCCTCGGTCGCGTGGGCGTCCGTGGCGTACGGCGACCGTCCCTCGGCGCGCTGGGCCAGGGCGAGGACGAACACCGAGCCGAAGTGCCGGGCGAGGAAGCCGAGCACCCGCGTGCGCACATCGCCGCGGCGGGGCTTGCCGACCTGGTCGCCCAGCAGGGCGAGCCAGTGCGCCTCGTGGCGGCCTTCGGCCTCGGCGAGCGACAGCAGGATCTCCTGGGAGCTCCCCGTGCGGCGGGCGGCGAGCTCGCGGTAGACCGCGGCCTCGGCTCGCTCGTCGGCGAGGTACTGGCGCCACCGGCGCACGTCGCGCGGGTTCGGGCCCGGGGTGGCAGGGGTGTTGACGGGTGCTGGCACGGGTGCTCCTGCGGTCGTTTCCGGCCGAGGACCCGGCAGGGCCTTCGGCCAGCAGGCATCGCACAGCGACGCCTGGGAATATGGCCGAAGGTCTCGTTCGCCCGACTCGCGGGTGGTGCACCGGGCCGTGAGGCCGGTGTGTCGACACACCTCCACCGGCTGTGCTCGACGCGACGCACGACGGTGGGAACTACTCCCCTTCGCCGCGAAAGGTACCCGACGCGCGCCTGCGGTCGCAAACACGCCGTCGGGCGCGCGCGCCGCGCGTCACTCGGACGCGGCGTCCGCTGCGTCCCGCTCGGCCGCCGTACGGTGCCGGGCGGAGAGCTCGGTCAGGACCCGGACGGCGTCGTCCGCGGACCCCACCGGGACGAAGAGGTGGTCGTGGAACGTGGCGGCGACCACGTTGCAGCTGATGCCCGCGTCGGCCAGGGCGCCGCTCACCGCGGCGGTGAGCCCGACGCCGGCGAGCGCGCTGTGGACGGTCAGCGTGATCCATGCGAGCACGAGCTCGTACGGCAGCCGGGCGTCGTCGGCCTCGTGCCTCGGCAGGATGAGGGTGCGGCCCTCGTCCTCGGTGAACGTCATGACCGGGTGGAGCGTCGGTGCGGGCGGCTCCGTCACGGTGACGAAGACGAAGGACCCGGGCCGGCGGGCTGGGTGCATCCGGCCGAGCATCTCGGTGAGGTCGTGCACTGCGGTCACAGCAGAGCCTTTCCGGGTGGGGATGGCGACGGGGTCAGCAACGCGCCCGATTCAGGTCGTCGGCGCGATCCGGCGCGCCTCGGCGAGGTCGGCCGCGTCGTCGACGTCGAGCGCCTCGGGTCGTGACAGCGGCACCCGGACGATCCGCAGCCCGGCGGAGAGCCGGCGCATCGGCAGGCCGTCGACCGGTCCGCTCAGCCGTGCCCGCAGCGGATCGGCGCGGTAGGCGG
Source organism: Pengzhenrongella phosphoraccumulans (assembly GCF_045689905.1). Taxonomy (NCBI): domain Bacteria; kingdom Bacillati; phylum Actinomycetota; class Actinomycetes; order Micrococcales; genus Pengzhenrongella; species Pengzhenrongella phosphoraccumulans. The sequence goes on from NZ_CP144210.1 coordinate 4,124,984, forward strand.
CGAGCAGCGGCTGGTCCCGGGACTCGCCATCGACCCCGAGCGCCACCTCGGCAGTGGGGTCGAGGGCAAGGGCACGCAGCAGCCGGGGGACGGCGGAGGCGGCGAACGGCTGGTCGCCGGCGATGGCGACCACGACGTCGCACCCCTCCAGCCGGGCCAGTCCCGCGGCCACCGCGGCGGCGGGTCCACCCCCGGGCGGGTCCTCGCGGCACCACACGACGCCGGGCCAGTCGGCGCCGTCCGGTCGGGGCCCGACGACGGCCACCGGCAGCGGCTGGAGGTCGGCGACCAGTCGTTCGAGGATCGTGCGACCGCCGACGGCCAGGGCCGGTTTGTCGACCCCGTCCAGGCGGTGCGCGGTGCCGCCTGCGGGGATGATGACACCGACCCGGGGACCCGGTGTACGGAGACCAGCGTCGGCCCGCCCTGACTCGTCGGTCACGGGAGGGTCATCCGCCCGCGAACGGCGGGAGGACGTCAAGGGTCGCCCCGCCCACGAGGGCGGCGTCCCCGGTGCGGTGGTGGACCCCGTCCACGAGCACGCTGCTCGCGGCGATCACTCGGGCGAGCGCGGGGCCACGGCGAGCGCCCGCCCCCGCGAGGGCGTCGGCGACCGTGGCGCCGGGCGGGAGCGTCACTCGCTCCTCCTCCAGGCCGGCGGCCGCGGCGGCGCCCGCGAAGTAGCGGATGGTCACGACGACGTCGTCTTGCACGGTCATCCCCCGATCGCGCTCATGGGGCGGTTCGGCTGGACGAACCCGGGCAGGGTGATGCGGTGCCGGGGCAGCTTCTCCCACATCGCACGGCGCCAGGTTTCGGCGATCTCACCGTCGGTCGCGCCCGATCGGAGCCGACCGATGAGGTCGGTCTCGCCCTGGGCGAACAGGCAGTCGCGAAGTCGACCATCCGCGGTGAGGCGGACCCGGTCGCAGTCGCCGCAGAACGGGCGCGTGACCGAGGCGACGATGCCGACCGTCCCACGCAGCCCGGCGGCACCGGTCCCACCGTCCCCGACGACCCAGGTCTGCGCGGGTGCCGCGCCGCGGCTCGTCGGGGCCGGATCGGTCAGCGTGAACACGGCGCGCAGCGACGCGAGGATCTCGTCCGCCGTGACCATGTCGGCGAGGTGCCAGGCGTCGGCGGGGCCGAGCGGCATCTGCTCGATGAAGCGCAGCTCGTAGGCGTGCTCGAGCGCCCAGGTCAGCAGCGCAACGGCCTCGTGGTCGTTGACGCCACGCATCAGCACGGTGTTGATCTTCACCGGCCGCAGGCCTGCGGCGTCCGCGGCCGCCAGCCCTGCGAGCACCGCGTCCAGGCGATCCCGGCGGGTCAGGGTCGCGTAGCGGGCGCGGTCGAGGGTGTCGAGCGACACGTTGACCCGCGTCAGACCGGCCTGCGCGAGGCCTGCTGCCCGGCGGCGCAGGCCCAGTCCGTTGGTGGTCAGCGAGGTCTCCGGTCGGCCGCCGTCGGCCAGACGCAGGTTGGCCGTCGCGGCCACGATGCGCTCCAGGCCCTTGCGCAGCAGGGGCTCGCCACCGGTGAACCGGACCTCGCGGATGCCGAGGTCGCGCACCGCGATCGTCACGAGCCGGATGATCTCGTCGTCGGTGAGCACGTTCTTCGGTGCGAGCCCCCGCTGGCCCTCGGCGGGCATGCAGTACGTGCAGCGCAGGTTGCAGCGATCGGTCAGGGAGACACGCAGGTCCGTGGCGACCCGGCCGTGCTGGTCGATCAGCCCGGGGACGTCGGGGCGGACGTCGGGAACCGGGGCGTCGTCGTCGGCCCCGTTGCCTCGGGGGGTGGCGCTGCGCCAGGTCGGGGGCGCGAGGAGGACTTTGGTCACGCCGACAGGATAGGCGTCGGCTGCCGGCCCCAGATCCTGTCGAAAGGTCCCCCGGGTGAGGTTGGCCTTCATTAGTAGGACCATTGACCCAGGGGTGGACGTGACGGCGAGCCAGCATTGAAGGAGTTCTCGATCACTTGCTGGGCCCCGGAAGGACGCACGATGACCGCTCCAATGATGGAAGCACCTACAGCCCCAGGCGTGCCGCGGAGGTCGTTCCTCAAGTGGTCGGGGGTCGCCGGGGGAGCGGCCGCGCTGGTGACCTCCGGCGCTCACCTCGGGGTCCTGCCCGGGGTCGGCGCGCAGAACGCCGTCACGACGTCCGGCGGGCTCGACGTCGATCGGACCACCTGGTCGGCCTGCATCATCAACTGCGGCTCGCGGTGCCCGCTGCGGCTGCAGGTCAAGGACGGCACGATCGTGCGCGTGCTGCCCGACAGCACCGGCGACAACGAGCTCGGGTCGCAGCAGATCCGGGCGTGCGTGCGCGGGCGGTCGATGCGCCAGCGGATCTACAACCCCGACCGGCTCAAGGCCCCGCTCAAGCGGGTCGGCAAGCGCGGTTCCGGTGAGTTCGAAGAGATCACCTGGGACGAGGCGTTCACGCTCTTTGCCGACAAGCTGAAGTACACGATCAAGACGTACGGCAACGAGGCGATCTACAAGCAGTACGGCTCGGGGACCTGGAACGGGCTGCTCTCGACCAGTGGCGGCTGGAAACGACTTCTCAACCTCATGGGCGGCTTCCTCGGCTACTACGGCAACTACAGCTACGCCCAGATCGGCACGTGCACCCGCTTCCACTACGGGAACCCGGACGAGCAGATGGGCAACAGCTTCGAGGACAGCGCGGAGAACTCGAAGCTGATCGTGCTGTGGGGGAACAACCCGCAGGAGACGCGCATGAGCGGCGGCGGGGTGCTGTTCACCTCGATGTGGGCCAAGAAGAAGGCCGGCGTCAAGATCATCGTGATCGACCCGCGCCAGTCCGACTCGGTGGTGACCCTCGCGGACGAGTGGCTCGCGCCGCGGCCCGGCACCGACGCCGCGCTCGTGGCCGCGATGGTGCACGTGATGGTGTCCGAGGACCTGCACGACCAGGCGTTTTTGGACACGTACTGCCAGGGCTTCGACGAGGCGCACATGCCCGCGGGGGTACCTGCGGGCAACTCCTACCGGAGCTACGTCATGGGCGAGGGGGCCGACGGCGTCGAGAAGACCCCTGCGTGGGCCGCCTCGATCACCGGGGTCCCCGCCGACGCGATCGTGCGGGTGGCACGTCAGATCGCGCTGGCAGGACCGGTCAACATCGCGCAAGGCTGGGGCCCGCAGCGGCACGCCAACGGGGAGAACCAGGCACGGGCGATCTACACGCTCGCCGCGGTCACGGGAAACGTCGGCATCCCCGGAGGTGGCACCGGCGGACGCGAGGGCTACTACTGGCCTGTGTCCGAGTGGTTCCCCGATGGCAAGAATCCGGTCAAGGCTCAGATCTCGGTGTTCGGCTGGACCGACGCGATCGAGCGGGGTGCCGAGCTGACCAAGCTGCGCGACGGGGTACGTGGCAAGGACAAGCTCGACGTCGGCATCAAGTTCATGCTCGCCTACGCCGGCAACATGCTCTCCAGCCAGCACGCCGACATCAACCGCACCCGCGAGATCCTCAAGGACGAGTCGCTGTGCGAGTTCATCGTCGTGGTCGACAACCAGATGACCGCCTCGGCGAAGATGGCCGACCTCATCCTGCCGGACACGACGACGGCCGAGCGCTGGGACATGGCGCCGAGCGAGTACACCGGTGACACCGCGTACGTGATCATGTGCGAGAAGGCGATCGAGCCGCTGTTCAACTCGATGCCCTCGTACGACATCTGCACCGGCATCGCCAAGAAGCTCGGCATCGAGGCGGAGTTCACGGAGGGACGCACCGAGGAGGAGTGGGTGCGCTGGCTGCATGACCAGACACGTGCCGAGCACCCCGACTTCCCCGAGTTCGACCAGCTCCGCGAGCAGGGGGTCTATCGGTACAAGGATCCCCAGGGCCCGACCATCCCCCTGAAGGAGTTCCGGGCGGACCCCGTGGCGAACCCGCTCGAGACGCCGTCGGGCAAGATCGAGATCTTCTCCTCCGAGCTCTGGGAGATGACCCAGACCTGGGAGTTCGACAACCCGGGCCCCGGCGACAAGCTCACGGCCCTGCCCGAGCACGTCGACACGTGGGAAGGTGCGGTCGAGGCGCGGACCAACAAGAAGTACCCGTTGCAGTGCATCGGGCACCACTACAAGGCGCGGACGCACTCGACGTACGGGAACGTCGCGTGGCTCAAGGAGGCGCACCCGCAGAAGGTGTGGATCAACACGCTGGACGCGGCGGCGCGCGGGATCGTCAACGACGACGTGGTCGAGGTGTTCAACGACCGCGGCCGGATCCGGATCCCTGCCAAGGTGACCGCCCGCATCCTTCCCGGGGTGATGTCGGTGCCGCAGGGCGCCTGGTTCAACCCCGACGCCCAGGGCGTCGATGTCGGCGGCGCCGTCAACACCCTGACGAACATCCACCCCACCCCGCTGAGCAAGGGCAACGGTCAGCACACCACGCTCGTTCAGGTTGAGAAGGTTTGACGGACATGGCTTCCAAGCTCGGTTTTCATTTTGATCAGACGTTGTGCAACGGGTGCAAGGCGTGCTCGGTGGCGTGCAAGGACAAGAACGATCTGCCGGTGGGGGTGTCGTGGCGTCGGGTGGCGGAGTACTCGGGGGGGACGTGGCAGCGTGATGGGGACACGTTCGTGCCGAATGTGTTCTCGTACTACACGTCGATCGCGTGCAACCACTGCGAGGACCCGATCTGTGTGCGGGTGTGTCCGACCACGGCGATGACGCAGGGTCCGGACGGGATCGTGACGGTCAACGATGACAAGTGCGTGGGGTGCCGGTATTGCGAGTGGGCGTGCCCGTACTCGGCGCCGCAGTTCAACCCGGCCACGGGGCACATGACCAAGTGCGACATGTGTGCGGACTACCGGGCGCAGGGTGAGGATCCGGCGTGCGTGGCGGCGTGCCCGTCGCGGGCGTTGGGGTGGGGTCCGATCGAGGACCTGCGTGCGGAGCACGGCACGTTGGCGGGGGTGGAGCCGTTGCCTGATCCGGCGATCACGCGGCCGCGTCTGGTGATCACCCCGCATCGTGATGCGCAACCCACCGGTACTGGTACCGGGTCGCTGGCCAACCCTGAGGAGCTCTGAGCCATGAACACCCATGAGCTGCCGATGATCATCTTTACCGTGCTCGGCCAGATGAGTGTGGGCGCGTTCGTCGTGCTGGGGGTCGTGCAGGTCTTCGCGGCGCGGCGTTTTGGTGCGGCGGCGGTCGACAAGGTCACCGACCCGGCGTTGTATGCGATCGGGCCGGCGCTGGTGCTGGGTCTGGGCGCGTCGATGCTGCACATGAACGATGTGATGAACACGTTGAACGTGTTCCGTCACCTGGGCTCGTCGTGGTTGAGCCGGGAGATCGTGTTCGGGGTCGTGTTCGCGGGGCTGGGGTTCGTGTTCGCCGCGGCGCAGTACCGCAAGTGGGGGTCGGTCCGGTTGCGGCAGGGCCTGGCTGCGCTGACCGCGGTGGTGGGCCTGGGTCTGGTGACGTCGATGTCGATGATCTACTACACGCTCGTGACGGTCCCGGCGTGGCACACGTGGGCGACGCCGGCGCAGTTCTTCACCACGACGTTCTTGTTGGGCACTCTCGCGGTGGGTGCGGCGTTGACCGGGGCGGTGATGTGGGCTCGGCACCGGGCCGCGACCGCGCCGGTCACCACGGATCGTCCCGAGCCGGTGGTGGTCGCGGACGTGGCCGCCACGAGCGAGCTGCTCTCGGCGTGCTTGAAGGGGGTGGGCGTCTCGGCGGTCGCGCTGCTCGGGGTGGAGTTCTTGATCATCCCGTTGTCGATCTCGTCGATGTCGGCCGCGGGTGGGGTCGCGGCGCAGTCCGCGGCGGTGTTCACCGGTGGGTGGTTCATCGCCCGGCTCGTGCTGGTCTTCGCGGGTGCGGGTCTGGTCGCGGTGAACTTGTTCCGGTATGCCACGACCCGGGCCAACCCCCGGACCCTGGCCGTGCTGGCCGGGAGCGCGTTCGTGCTCGTCCTGGCCGGCGAGCTCATCGGCCGTTCCCTGTTCTACGACTCCATGCTCCGCATCGGCATGTAACAAGAGCACCAACAACAGGCGGACCTCTGAGGTCTTTAGTAGGACCAAAGGCCCGCAGACGGGCGCGGCAGCCGACGAGCATGGGGGAAGTTCATGATCAGCTGCTGTGCCCGAGAGGACGACGATGACCGCTCCAACGATGGATGCCCCCACCACGGGCGGGATGCCCCGCCGTTCCTTCCTCAAGTGGTCGGGCGTTGCCGGGGGAGCAGCCGCGTTGGTCACCTCGGGTGCGCACCTCGGGGTCCTGCCCGGCGTCGGGCCTGAGAACGCCGTCACGGCGTCCGGCGGGTTGGACGTCGACCGCACGGTGTGGTCGTCGTGCAACGTCAACTGTGGTTCGCGGTGCCCCCTGCGGATGCAGGTCAAGGACGGGCGGATCGTGCGCGTCCTGCCGGACAACACCGGCGGTGACGAGATCGGGACGCAGCAGATCCGTGCGTGCGTGCGCGGCCGGTCGATCCGCCAGCGGATCTACAACCCCGACCGGCTGAAGTCCCCGATGAAGCGGGTCGGCAAGCGCGGGTCGGGCGAGTTCAAGGAGATCACCTGGGAGCAGGCGTTCGACGAGATCGCCGCCACGGTCACCCGCCTCATCACGGACTACGGCAACGAGTCCATCTACCTCAACTACGGCACGGGCACGCTCGGCGGGACCGTCACGCGGAGCTGGCCGCCGAGCGACACCCCCGTCGCCCGCCTGATGAACTGCGTCGGTGGGTACCTCAACCACTACGGCGACTACAGCTCGGCGCAGATCGCCGGGGCCGCGACCTACCAGTACGGCGGGTGGATCGGCTCGAACAGCCTCGACGACGCCAAGAACGCCCAGCTCCAGATCCTGTTCGGGAACAACCCGCTCGAGACCCGCATGAGCGGCGGTGGCGAGACGTTCGTGACGCAGCAGACGAAGAAGCTGCACAACGTGCGCACCCTCGTCGTGGATCCCCGCTACTCCGAGACCGCGCTCGGGATCGCCGACGAGTGGGTTCCCCTGCGGCCCGGCACGGATGCCGCCCTGGTCGCCGGCATCGCGTACGTCATGGTCGCCGAGAACCTCCACGACCAGGCATTCCTGGATACGTACTGCGTCGGCTTCGACGAGGCACACATGCCTGCCGGCGTGCCCGCGGGCAGCTCCTACACGAGCTATCTGCTCGGAGACGGGCCCGACGGCGTCGCGAAGACAGCCGAGTGGGCGGCCGGCATCACCGGCGTCCCCGCCGCGTCGATCACCCGCCTGGCGCGCGAGATCGGCTCGGCGCACCCCGTCCACATCACCCAGGGCTGGGGTCCGCAGCGGCACGCCAACGGCGAGAACCAGGCCCGCGCGATCTTCACCCTCGCGGCCCTCACCGGCAGCATCGGCGTGACCGGCGGCGGGACCGGCGAGCGCGAGAGCTCGTACGGGCTCGCGATGGCCAACCCGTTCGTCACCGTGAACCCGGTCGAGACCGCGATCTCGGTGTTCTCCTGGACCGACGCGATCGAGCGTGGTGAGGAGATGACCGCGCTGGCCGACGGCGTGCGCGGCAAGGACAAGCTCGACGTCCCGATCAAGATGGTCTGGCAGTACGCGGGCAACGCGCTGACCAACCAGCACGGTGACATCAACCGCACGGCCAAGCTTCTGGCGGACGACTCGCTCTGCGAGATGATCGTCGTGATCGACAACCAGATGACCGTCTCCGCGCGGTATGCCGACATCCTGCTGCCGGACGTGTCCAACGCCGAGCAGCTCGACATCATCCAGCAGGGCAGCGCGGGCAGCATGGGGTACACCATCGTGGCCGACAAGGTCATCGAGCCGCTGTACGACTGCAAGACCATCTACGAGATGTGCACCGAGCTCGCGCGCCGGCTCGGCGTCGAGAAGCAGTTCACCGAGGGCAAGAGCCAGGAGGACTGGGTCCGCCAGACCGTGGAGGAGTCCCAGGCCGACGTTCCCGGGCTCCCGGGGTTCAAGGCGCTGCGCGAGATGGGCGTCTGGAAGCAGGCGAACCCGGCCGGCAGCGGCAACATCGCGCTGGTGGACTTCCGGGCGGACCCCGTGGCGAACCCGCTCGAGACGCCGTCGGGCAAGATCGAGATCTTCTCCGAACGGCTGTGGCAGATCGCCCAGACGTGGACGCTGCCCGAGGGCGACAAGATCACCGCGCTGCCGGAGTACATCGCGACGTGGGAGGGCGCCGAGGCGGCGCGCACCGACAAGAAGTACCCGCTGCAGTGCATCGGGCACCACTACAAGCAGCGCACGCACTCGACGTACGGGAACGTGGCCTGGATGCAGGAGGCGCACCCGCAACGGGTGTGGATCAACACCCTGGATGCGGCAGCGCGCGGGATCACCAACGACGACCTCGTCCAGGTGTTCAACGACCGCGGCCGCATCGAGCTCCCCGCACGTGTCACCACCCGCATCGCGCCCGGAGTGATGTCCGTGCCGCAGGGGGCCTGGTACTCGCCGAACGCCCAGGGCGTCGACGTCGGCGGCTCGATGAACACCCTGACCAGCTGGCACCCCTCGCCCATCAGCAAGGGCAACGCTCAGCACACCACGCTCGTTCAGGTTGAGAAGGTTTGACGGACATGGCTTCCAAGCTCGGTTTTCATTTTGATCAGACGTTGTGCAACGGGTGCAAGGCGTGCTCGGTGGCGTGCAAGGACAAGAACGATCTGCCGGTGGGGGTGTCGTGGCGTCGGGTGGCGGAGTACTCGGGGGGGACGTGGCAGCGTGATGGGGACACGTTCGTGCCGAATGTGTTCTCGTACTACACGTCGATCGCGTGCAACCACTGCGAGGACCCGATCTGTGTGCGGGTGTGTCCGACCACGGCGATGACGCAGGGTCCGGACGGGATCGTGACGGTCAACGATGACAAGTGCGTGGGGTGCCGGTATTGCGAGTGGGCGTGCCCGTACTCGGCGCCGCAGTTCAACCCGGCCACGGGGCACATGACCAAGTGCGACATGTGTGCGGACTACCGGGCGCAGGGTGAGGATCCGGCGTGCGTGGCGGCGTGCCCGTCGCGGGCGTTGGGGTGGGGTCCGATCGAGGACCTGCGTGCGGAGCACGGCACGTTGGCGGGGGTGGAGCCGTTGCCTGATCCGGCGATCACGCGGCCGCGTCTGGTGATCACCCCGCATCGTGATGCGCAACCCACCGGTACTGGTACCGGGTCGCTGGCCAACCCTGAGGAGCTCTGAGCCATGAACACCCATGAGCTGCCGATGATCATCTTTACCGTGCTCGGCCAGATGAGTGTGGGCGCGTTCGTCGTGCTGGGGGTCGTGCAGGTCTTCGCGGCGCGGCGTTTTGGTGCGGCGGCGGTCGACAAGGTCACCGATCCGGCGTTGTATGCGATCGGGCCGGCGCTGGTGCTGGGTCTGGGCGCGTCGATGCTGCACATGAACGATGTGATGAACACGTTGAACGTGTTCCGTCACCTGGGCTCGTCGTGGTTGAGCCGGGAGATCGTGTTCGGGGTCGTGTTCGCGGGGCTGGGGTTCGTGTTCGCTGCGGCGCAGTACCGCAAGTGGGGGTCGGTCCGGTTGCGGCAGGGCCTGGCTGCGCTGACCGCGGTGGTGGGCCTGGGTCTGGTGACGTCGATGTCGATGATCTACTACACGCTCGTGACGGTCCCGGCGTGGCACACGTGGGCGACGCCGGCGCAGTTCTTCACCACGACGTTCTTGTTGGGCACTCTCGCGGTGGGTGCGGCGTTGACCGGGGCGGTGATGTGGGCTCGGCACCGCGCCGCGACCGCGCCGGTCACCACGGATCGTCCCGAGCCGGTGGTGGTCGCGGACGTGGCCGCCACGAGCGAGCTGCTCTCGGCGTGCTTGAAGGGGGTGGGCGTCTCGGCGGTCGCGCTGCTCGGGGTGGAGTTCTTGATCATCCCGTTGTCGATCTCGTCGATGTCGGCTGCGGGTGGGGTCGCGGCGCAGTCCGCGGCGGTGTTCACCGGTGGGTGGTTCATCGCCCGGCTCGTGCTGGTCTTCGCGGGTGCGGGTCTGGTCGCGGTGAACTTGTTCCGGTATGCCACGACCCGGGCCAACCCGCGGACCCTGGCCGTGCTGGCCGGGAGCGCGTTCGTGCTCGTCCTGGCCGGCGAGCTCATCGGCCGTTCCCTGTTCTACGACTCCATGCTCCGCATCGGCATGTAACCCAAGCACCAGCGACCAACCCCCGCTGAACTAGGAGGTTTGCCTCGAACTAGGACACCGTGGTGTCCGAGTTCGAGGCAAACCTCCGAGTTCGCGGGAGCGGGTTAGGGGGTGGGGAGGGGGTCCGGGGTCCAGGTGGAGATCAGGTGGTTCACCTTGCCGATGTTGTCGGCCACGCCCGTGGTCTGGGCGGCGGGGGTGGGGGCTGCGGCACCGGCGGCCAGGCCGATGAGGAACGCCGTCATCGGCGCCCCGGGGCGTGAGGGGCCGTGCGCGACGGACTTGATCAGAGCGAGCATCGCGACCGTGTTCGCGTCCAGGACGGATCGGTCGACACCGAGCTCGACGCAGACCTCGCCGAGCCAGCGGTCCATGACCGCCATCTTGTCGGACTCGTCGGCGCTCATCGGGATTCCCCCACGACGTCGTTCATCCACTGCCAGGCCGCCACGACGGCAGGGAAGCCTCGGGTGGTCAGGCCGAGCAGGATCACCTGCTCGATCTCGGCCACGGTCGCACCGGCGTCGAGCGCCTTGCGCACGTTCGACCGGACGGGCCCCTCCGCCTGGGCGCCGACCGCGACGCCCAGCTTGACCAGGCGCATGGTCTTCGCGTCGAGCGGTCCGGCCGCATCGACCGCGACGGCCAGCGCGTCCTGCTGTGCGGCGACCTCGCGGAATCGGTCACGGAAACTCACGTAGATGTCGGGCAGATGCTCATGCATGGAAGGCTCCTTTGTCCGTCGGCATCGTGACACATCTCCGGTGTCGCCCGCCGAGGCCCGACCGGGGCCCGGTCCCGCCGAGCACTCGCCGGGATCAGGGACCATGGACTGCAGTGCTGTCGGCGGATTGCCCGCCAGGAGAGAGGACCACGCATGACGAACACGACCGATTCCTCGACGCCGGAGCGAGCTGTGCGGCCGGCCGATGCCGCGCTGGCAGCATTGCTCGGGGACCGCAGTGGCCTGGCCCCCACCCTCGACCGGTTCGCCGGCGCCTTCACCGCGCTGTCGGGACTGCTGGTCACGTCCTCGAGCGGGGCGGTTCTGGACCGGGTGCGGGCACCCGAGCTGCTCGCCGAGTGGCCGCTGCCCGACGACCCCGACTGCCGCCGCGGGGTGGAGCTCCTGGGCGAGTCCGCCGCGGCGGGTGAGGACGAGGCCCTGGTCCGCCGCGACTACAACCGGCTCTTCTACGGGCCCGGCCCGATGCTCGCCCCGCCCTACGAGTCCGTGCACCGCTCCGACGAGGGTCTGGTGTTCGACCAGGAGACCATGCAGGTGCGGGCCGCCTACGCCCAGTTCCAGCTCGCCGCGCCGCGGCTGAACAAGGAGCCGGACGACCACCTCGGGCTCGAGCTCGGCTTCCTCGGTGAGCTCTGCGTGCGGGCCATGGATGCGGTCGATGCGAACGACGATCCCGGGCTGACCCGCCTGCTCGTCGGGGTCCAGGACTTCCTCGACGCACACCTGCTGGTCTGGGGGCCACAGTGCCTGATCCAGGCCGCCGACGGCGCCCAGACGTTCTTCTACCGGGGGCTGGCGGCCCTCGGGATCGGCACGCTGCGCCAGGCCCAGATCACGTTCCTGTCCTGATCATGACCGCTGCCCGATCATGATCACGACGTCGTCCCTGGGTGGGCTGCAGCGCTGGCTGTCGCACCAGGCCGGGGACGTCCTGGTGGAGCTGGTGTGCGCCGAGCACCCCGACCCGTCCGCCGGGGCGCCGGAGCGGACGGTCGTGCGCCTACCCGGGTGTGCGAGCGAGGTGGCGCCCCACGAGCTCCTCGAGCTGCTCCTGCTCGGCGCGGCGCGCGTGGTCGTGCGCGTGGACGGCTGCGCACGGTCCGACGACGTCCGTGCGCACCTCGCCCCGACCCTCGCCCTGCTCGCGGCGGGCCTGGTCGACCGCCTGACGGTGGACGCCGGTCCGGAGCCCGAGCAGGCCGTGCCCACCGACCTCCCGCGTCGGGGGCGCAGGTCCCGTCGGGAGCGCCGTCGCCCCGTCCTCGACGCCGCCGCCATGCCGGTGTCGCGCCGCGGGCTCCTCGGACTGGAGCGTGCGACCGTGCACGAGCTGCCGGCCTTGTCGGACGACCCGCATGACCGCCTGGTCGCCGTCGTGCGTGCGCTCGTGGCGCCGACGGCGGCGCTGGCCGATGTGCCCGCGCCGGCGCTCCGGCTGGCCGCGAGCGGGTGCACGGCGTGCGGGGTGTGCGTGCAGGCGTGCCCGGCGGGTGCGCTCGTTCTGCGCCACGGACCGGGCGGCGAGCAGGTGTCGATCAGCACGCTGCTGCACGACCCGGCCGCGTGCAACGGCTGCACGCGCTGCATCGACCTGTGCCCCGAGCACGTGCTCGTGAGTGCCGGCCGCTGGGCGTGGGACCGCCTGCTCGTCGACGCCGAGATCCCCGTCGTGACCGTCACGACGGCGCTGTGCGCGCGCTGCTCGACGAGCTTTCCGGTCTCCTCGGGCGAGCGGCTCTGCCCGGTCTGCACCTTTCGGCGCCACCACCCGTTCGGGTCGACCCTCCCGCCCGGCGTCGGCCCGGCCGATGTGCTCGGCTAAGGATCCGCGCGGTCCGGTGCCGAGCTAGTCGGTCGGGTGCAGGAGCCTCGCGCGGGCCTCGCCGAGGAGCGCGCGCTGGTAGTCCCGGCCGGTCTCGATCGAGACGAACGCGAGCAGGAGCCGGCCGAGCACCCGCCAGATGTCGGACCGGGCACCGACCACGAGCCGTTCGGCGAGCTCGGGCAGGACCGGGACGAGGTGCTCGTCGACGAGAGCGTGCTGGTGGGCGCGCAGGTCCTTGCCGCGGGCGAGGTCGGCGTCGGCCCAGGCTGCCGCCTCGGCGGAGCACGACCGCGCCACGGCGCGCAGGTTCGCGAGGGTGGCCGCGTACGGCGCCACGAGGGCGGCGTGGTCGGCCTCGAAGGCGGCGTGATCGGAGTCGAGGGTGCGCCGGCTCGCCGCGCGGGCGTACACGTCCAGGCTCATCAAGGCAGCGGTGAACATCTCGGTGTCGGCTCCGACCCAGCTCACCCCGGCCCGCCAGATCTCGGTGAGCTCGCCGGACCGCAGGCGCACCACCGTGTCCACCTCGGGCGCCGTCAGGACGTCCGCGAAGGCGTCCCACGCCGCGGCGCGCTGCCTGGCGACCTGCGCGACGTGCGCGGTGAAGCCCGCGAGGCCGTCGTCGGTCCGTGCGGAGGGCGAGCTTCCGGGCGACGAGGACTGCGAGGGGGCGTCGAGCATGGTCCGAGCGTACGGGCGTCCGGGGGCGCACTCCGGCATGGCCGGGCGCCCTGGGGTCAGGCGCGCGGCCCGACCGGCCCGAACGCCGTCAGCCAGGCGAGGATTCCGCCCTCGAGGTGCACCGCGTCGAAGCCGGCGGCGTGCGCGAGGGGCAGGACATCGGCCGACCGAGCACCGGACCGGCAGTGCAGGATCAGCGGGCGATCGCGGTCCAGGACGTCCCAGGCGGAGCCGTCGAGGAACTCGCCGCGCGGCACGAGGCGCGCGCCCGGGATGGCGGCCTCGTCGTGCTCGTGCTGCTCGCGCACGTCCACGAGGTCGAAGTCGTCGGTCCCGCGGGCGCGGTCGGCGAGCCGCTCCGCGAGCCGCTCGGCGGAGATGAGGTCGACGGCGGCCACCGGGGTCGCGGGCGCCACGGCGCACGTGACCGCGATGTCCGCGAGCGGTCCGATCGGGGCGCGGTGCGGGTCCGCGTGCACGGGGATCTCGCGCCAGCGGGTGCTCAGCGCGTCGAAGGTGAGGAACCTGCCGAGGAGGGGTTCGCCGATGCCGGTGATCAGCTTGACGGCCTCATTCGCCATGACCGAGCCGATGGCGCCGCACAGCACCCCGAGCACGCCGCCCTCGGCGCAGCTGGGCACGGTGCCCGGCGCGGGCGGCTCGGGGAAGACGTCGCGGTAGTGCACCCCGGTGTAGCCGTGCCCGGCCGGCGGGTCGGCCCAGAAGAGCGTCGTCTGGCCGTCGAACCGGTAGATCGAACCCCACACCAGGGGCAGGCCGAGGAGCACGCAGGCGTCGTTGACGAGGTAGCGCGTCGCGAAGTTGTCGGTGCCGTCGACGACGAGGTCGTACCCCCGCAGGGTGTCGAGCGCCGTGGCCGCGTCCAGGCGCAGGTCGTGCACCTGGACGTCGATCAGCGGGTTGAGCCTCTCGACGGCGTCGCGCGCGCTCGCCGTCTTGCGTCGACCCACATCGGCGGTGGAGTGCAGCACCTGGCGCTGGAGGTTCGAGCTGTCGACCTCGTCGCAGTCGACGATCCCGAGGGTGCCGACCCCGGCGGCGGCGAGGTACAGCAGCACGGGCGAGCCGAGCCCGCCGGCGCCGACGACGAGCACGCGGGCGTTCTTCAGGCGCCGCTGGCCCTGCGACCCGAGCGCGGGCAACGTGACGTGGCGGGCGTACCGGTCGAGCTCGGCTGGGGTGAGCTCAGCTCCGGGCTCCACGAGCGGCGGCAGGGGCATTGCGGTCCTCTCGAAAAGAGCGGTCGAGCCGGTCGGCTCACGGTAACCCGCGCTCCGGGTCGAGGCGGCCCGGGGTCAGACCAACGGCAGGATCTGCTCGCGCACCTGCTTGCGCAGCACCTTGCCGAGCATCGACCGGGGTGTGTCCGTGATCTGCACGATCCGGCGGGGCACCTTGTACGCCGCCAGGTGCTCGCGGCAGTGCGCTCGCAGCGCGGCCTCGTCCAGCACGGCGTTCGGTTCCAGCTCGACGGCCGCGACGACCATCTCGCCACCTCGCTCGAGCGGCTTGCCGACGACGGCGGCGTCGCTCACGGACGGGTGCAGGCGCAGCACCGCCTCGACCTCCGAGGGGGAGACGTTGAAGCCTCCGGTGATGATGAGCTCCTTGGCCCGGTCGACGATGGTGGTGAACCCGTCCTCGTCCACGGTCACGATGTCGCCAGTGCGCAGCCAGCCGTCCGGAAGCAGCGTCTTGGCGGTCTCCTCGGGCTCGTTCCAGTAGCCCTGGAACACCTGGGGGCCCTTCAGCAGCAGCTCGCCGGGCTGCCCCTGGGCGACCTCGTTGGTGGGGTCGTCCACCTCGACGACCTTCATGAGGGTCGACGGGAAGGGCACGCCGATCGTGCCGGTGCGGCGGGTCGGGTGGAACGGGTTGCCCAGGGCGACGGGGGAGGACTCGGTCATGCCGTACCCCTCGACGAGCAGCCCGCCCGACACCGACTCCCACAGCTCCACGACCTGGTCCGGCAGGTTCATCGCGCCAGAGATGCAGAACTTGCACGAGCGCAGCGAGACGCCCCGCTCCTTGGCGAGCATCGCGGTGCGCTCGTAGATCGGCGGGACCGCGCAGTAGACGGTCGCGGGCGACTTCTTCATCGCGTCGAGGATCATGCCCGGGTCGAACTTCGGGAAGAGCACGATCAGGGCCTGCTTGCGTATCCCGTAGGTCAGGGAGAGCGTCATGCCGAAGGCGTGGAACATCGGCAGGATCGCGTAGAAGATCTCCTTGCGGTACTCGGCGCCGTGCATCCAGGCCTCACCCTGCAGGGCGTTGGAGTACAGGTTGAAGTGGGTGAGCATCGCGCCCTTGGGTCGGCCGGTCGTGCCCGACGTGTACTGGATCGCGGCGAGGTCGTCGACCGACGGGCGCGGGTGGGTCGGGTCGATGCGGCCGTGGCCGAGGAGCTGCTCCCAGCTGATCGTGCCGGGCGCGGCGCAGGTCAGCGCCTCGCGGGTCTCGCGCAGGCGCTTGACCGGCAGGTGCAGCGCGAGGCGCTTGAGGGTCGGGAACGCCTGCAGGAGGTTGACCGCGACGACGTGGTCGATCTCGATGTCGGCGGGGAAGGCCCGGACGGCGGCGACCGCCTTCTCCCAGGCCACCACGACGCGGGCCTGGTGGTTCTCGAACTGGTGGCGCAGCTCACGCGAGGTGTACAGCGGGTTGTGCTCCACGACGACGGCGCCGAGGCGCAGGACCGCGTAGAACGCGACGACGTGCTGGGGACAGTTCGGCAGGATGAGCGCCACGCGGTCGCCGGCTCGCACGCCGAGCAGGCGCAGGCCCTCGGCCGCCTGGTCGACCTGCTCGCCGAGCTCGGTGTACGTCGTTCGGCGCCCGAAGAACTCCATCGCCGGGTGGTCACCGGCCTCGGCAACCGACGTCTCGAACATCGCGACGAGCGACTCGGTCGGGAGCTCGATCTGGGCAGGGACGCCCGGCTGGTAGTTCTTCACCCAGGGCTGCGACACGGTGTTCGGCATGCCCTCATCCTCCCGCGGTCCTGGCGGCGCTGGTCAGGACGTCGGCCCGAGGGAGGACCTCGCGACTCACGCCCGCTTCGCCCGCGCGGTCCGTTCGAGGGCGAGTCGGTGCACGACGGCGTCTCGACGCTGCAGTCGCTGCTCGTCGTCGGGCAGGAAATCGTCGAGGTCGGGCGCGGGACGTGCCGGCTCGGCAGGGGCGATGTTGACGACCAGGGTGGCGCCCGGCTCGGTCCGGCGGTCCGCCGCCTGGCGTTGTCGCGTGATCCCCCCTGCGGACCACGCGACGGCGGTCGACCGCCTCGGCAGCTGGGCGGCAGGAGCGGACACCCTTTGATTCAGCCATCCTCGGACCACCGCAAGCCGGGATTCGTCGTCCGGAGTTGTCCGGTCATCGCCACGAGCCACGAGCGCGCTCAGCCGCAGATGTCCGGGCGAGCGACGTCACCCGCGATCCGGTCCCACTCGTTTCCCGTGATGGCCACGCCGCGCGCCGCGCTCGCGCAGATCTCGCCCTGGGCATCGTCGAGGCTGGTGTTCCAGATCTGGACGGTCCGGTCACCGCCGGCGCCGCTGACGTGGCGACCGTCCGGGGAGAAGTCGACCCCGTAGACGGTGCCGTCGATCCCCTCCAGGCTCGCCCACCGCACGGGTGCGCTGCGGTCGGTCAGGTCCCAGAGCCGGACGGTGCCGTCCGTCATCCCGGCCGCCAGCATCAGCGCGTCGGGGCTGAAGACCACGTTGCTCGCGTACCCGTCGGCCCAGAGCAACGGGCGGCCGAGCGGCGTCGGCGCGGCGCGGTTCGTGACGTCCCACAGCCAGATCGACTTGTCGTTCCCGCTCGCGGCGATCGTGCGCCCGTCCGGGCTGAAGGCCGCGCTGTACACGTAGCCGACCGGCCCGGTGAGCGGCTCGCCCACCATGCGCGGTGCGGCGAGGTCGGTGACGTCGACGAGCAGCACCTCGCCCGAGAGCACCGAGGCCACGAGCGTCGTCGCATCCGGCGAGAACGAGGCGGTGTACACAAAGCCGCCGAGGTCGGCCAGGGTCGAGGTCGGTGCGTCCGGGATGCCGTGCGACAGGTCCCACAGCGTGATCGAGGTGTCGTCCGAGGCGACCGCCAGCCGGGTGCCCGAGCCGTCGAAGGTCACCGCATCGACCCAGTTGTTGTGCGGCTGCAGCGACTTGAGGAAGACCGGGTGGGTCGGGTCCTGGATGTCCCAGAAGTGCAGGCCGCCGCTCTGATCCCCGGCCACGACGAGCGACAGGGCCTGCGAGACGTCGACCGCGCCGTCGAGGCGGGCCGTCCCCGGCGGGTCGGTGAGGCTGAGCAGCGTGGGGTTGCCGGGGTCGGTGGCGTCCCACAACCGGACGCCGTCCGTCGTGCTGGTCGCCAGCATGGTGCCACCGAAGACCCCCTGGCCGGGGATCGACGAGAACCCCGAGAGGGTGGGACCCGGGTAGGTCCACTGCCGCACGACGCCGTCGGCCGCTCCGGTGAACAGGCTGCGGCCGTCGGCCGACCAGGTGCCCGTGAGAAGCGTGGACGGGTGGGCGAAGGACTGGGCGACCGTGCCGGTGGCCGTGTGCCAGACCCACAGGCGTTTGTCGGAGCTCGCGGCGGCGAGCAGGCTGCCGTCGCTGCTGAACGCCACGTCGTTGACCCAGGACGCCGCCCCCGTCAGCACCAGCCCGGCGACCGGGGCGGCCGGGGTCGTGAGGTCCCACAGGTGGACCAGGGAGTCCGACGAGCCCGCGGCGAGGGTCGCACCGTCCGGGCTGAAGCCCAGGGAGGTGATCTTCGCGCCCGCGCCGGTGAAGGGTGCGGCCAGCACGAGGGGATCGGTCGGATCGGTGACGTCCCACACCGCGATGAGACCGTCGGACCCTGCCGCGGCGAGCACTGTCCCGCCCGGGGACACGGCGATCGCCTGGACCGTTCCGACGAACGCCGCGAGAGAGGACACCTGGACGTAGGCGTCGTCCACGGTGCGCCGCCAGAGCTGGACGCTGCCGTCGGCGGCCGCCGCGACGAGAAGGTCGCCGTCGGCGCTGAAGGTGACGTCGAAGAGGGTCGAGGTGACGCCTGCGTCGTCGATGGTGACGGCGACCGGGTGCTCGACGTCCGTCACGTCCCAGACGCTGGGCTGGCCGCCGTCGCCGGCGGTCGCCAGGTGCTTGCCGTCGGCGCTGAAGGCGACGTCGTACAGCGTGGTGTCCTCGACGGACACGTCGGCGAGCTGGTGCGGGTCGTCGCCCGTCGACCAGAGCCGGACGCGGCCGGCCTCGGTGCCCACCGCGAGGATCGCCCCGTCCGGGCTCACCTCGAGGGAGTTGACGACGCCGTCGACCGCGACGATGCGGGTCACGGTCTGGCCGCCTGAGGCGCTGAGCAGGGCGGTGCGCGCCTCGACCGTGTCGGCGGTGAGATGCGCCGCGACCGCGACCTGCCCCGCGAGGGCCGGGTCCGTGGCGGCCAGCGCCCGGGCGGTGACCGCGAGCTGGCGCGAGACGGCGAGGTCGCGATCCTGCATGACGGCGCGATTCTGCGCGAGCAGGACCCCGGAGAGTCCCGCCGTGCTCAGGGCAAGCACGGCGAGGCCCGCCGCGAAGAGGCGCAGACGATGCGTGGACCGGCGCCGGCCGGCGGCCCGTCGCGCCTGCAGGGCCCGGCTCTGGTCGAGGAACTCCGACTCGACCGTGGCAAGGCCGACGGCGTCGCCCGAGCCGCCGACCCACGCGAGCGCGGTGTCAAGAGCCACCCCGCGGTACAGCAGCTCTGGGTCTCGGTCCGCGTGCAGCCATTGCTGGACGGCCTCGGTCAGCCGGCTGTGGGTGCGCAGTCCCTCGCGGTCGGTGTCGAGCCAGGACCGCAGCCGCGGCCAGGCGGTGAGCAGAGCCTCGTGCGCGAGCTGGATCTGCCCGCGGTCGGAGGACAGCAGCCGCGCCTCGACGTAGGCCGCCACGACCCCGGACTCGGCCGGTGAGGCGAACTCGGCGCGGTCGGCGGGTCGGCGGGTGTCTGCTGCGCCGGCGCGCACGTGCACCAGGCGAAGCAGCGTCGGGGCCTCGACCGCGAGCTGCTCGGGCGTGAGACCGGCGTGCACGGCCTCGGCCGTCTGGGCGATCGCGCCGGCGAGGCCGCCGACCTCGCGGTACTGGGCGAGCGTCAACCGGCGCCCGGGCGTGGTCAGCCAGCTCACGTACAGGGCGTGCGACAACAGGGGGAGCGCGCCCGCCTCGAGCCCGCTGCCGGATGCCGATCCGGCGCTCGCCTCGGCGACCAGCACCTCGACGAGGGAGTCCTCGATCTCGACGCCGGCCACCCGGGCGGGCTCGACGACGACCCGCCGCAGCGCGTCGATCGACAGCGGGCCGACCAGCACCTGGTTGACGGCGAGCCATCGGGCGAGCGGGTCGACCTCGAGCACGCGGTCGAAGAAGTCGGCGCGCAGGCCGAGCACGATGACGATCCCGTCGTTGTGCAACGCCGCGAGGTCGGCCGCGAACCGCGCTGCGACACCCGTGGGGTCGGCCGAGAAGACCTCCTCGAACTGGTCGACAACCAGGACGACACCGCTCACCACGGCCTCGTCCGCAACCGTCCGGGCCAGCGTGGCGCAGGGATCCGGGCCGGGAGTCGTCACGACGACCGCTCGCCCCTGGGCCAGCAGCGTCGCGGCGAGCCCCGCGCGGAGCAACGACGACTTGCCCGAGCCCGAGGACCCGATCACGACGAGCGGGGTCGACGGTCCGGCGGTCACCCGGGCGACCAGAGACTGCGTCAGCCGCTCTCGACCGAAGAACAGGTCCGCGTCCTGGGGCTGGTAGGCCGCCAGCCCGAGATAGGGGGCGAGGGCGGTCGCGGGCCGGGGTCCGGGCGCGCGCCGGAGCCGGTTCACCGCCGCGACCCAGGCCGGGATGTCCCTGCCGGGCAGGCCGAGCTGGTCCAGGACACGCACGAACTGGTCGAGGGTGGACAGGCCCGGGAGGTGGCGACCGGAGAAGTAGCCGCCGGCGGTGGCGACGGGCAGGTTGGCCGCCCGCGCGACGTCTCGTACGGTGAGCCCGCTCCGCTCCCGCAGCGCGGTGAGCGCGCCGGCCAGATCGTCGCGGGTGGCGAAGATCGCAGGGTCGGGGTAGCCGCGTTCGACAACGGGCACGGGGGTCCTTCCTCGGCGCAACATCCGACGGCGAGGGCGGATCGCACCCGAACGCATCCCGACCGCCCCCCGGGCCGGGATGCAAGGATAGTCGGCCGCAGCGCACTGACCTGCACAGAGGGTCGGCGGGGGACCGCACCTGGGATGGTCAGGCCGTGCGACTCAGCTGACGATGTCCTTGCGCTGGAACCGGGACCACGCGAGGGCGAAGAAGACAGCCGAGTAGACGAGGGCCACCCCCGTGCCGCGCAGCATGTCGTCCCAGACGATGTGCTGCCCGAGCGCATCCAGCCACGAGTACTGGAAGTGGGTCGGCAGCAGCACGCGGTACGGGTCGAGCGCCGTGATCGAGTCGAGGATGTTCGACACGACCACGAGCATCGTGGCGCCGCCCACCGCGCCCAGGGGGGCATCGGTGAGCACGCTGAGGAGGAACGCGAGCGCCGCCACGAGCAACGACTGGATGCAGGCGTACGCGACGACGACCCCGAGCCGCTGGAGGGCGACCCCGGTGGTGAAGGTGCCGCCGAGCGGTGACTGCCCCGGTGCCCAGCCGAACGAGATGCCACCCACGAGGTAGGACCAGGTCGGGAGCAGCAGGTTGGCGCCGAAGCTGAGGCTGAGGGCGACGAAGAGCTTCTGCCGCAGCAACCGGGCCCGGGGGACGGGGATCGCGAGCAGGTAGCGCAGGGACGACCAGCTCGCCTCGCTGGCCACGGTGTCGCCGCAGAACAGGGCGACGACGACGACGAGGAGGAACCCGGCCGCGGCGAACTCGGTGAAGAGCGCGAAGTTGGTCGCGCCGCTGGTGGCCAGGCTCACGAGCGCCGACCCCGACCCTGACCCCGAGGCCCCCTGCCCGCCGCCGCCGGACCCGGTCGACGACGAGACCCGGAACGCGAGCGCGATGACCACGGGCAGCACCAGCAGGACCAGCCCGGCGAGCTGGGTGCGCCGTCGTCGCAGCTGGCGGGCGAACTCGACGCTGACGCGCAGGGTTCGTCCGGGTCGGAACCCGTTGTCGCGCACGGCCGCGAGCTGCATGAGCCGGTCGTGGACCCCGCGTCGGGTGGGTGCCGGTCGCAGCTCCGGGCTGTCGGCGATCGAGTGGTCGCTCATTGGTCGGATCCCACCATCTCGATGAAGATGTCCTCCAGGGCGCGCCGTGCCGGCACGGCCTGGGAGTCGACGCCGGCGGCGGACAGGATCTTCTGGGCGCGTTCCGGGTCGGTCACAGCGAGCTGCATGGCTCCCGCGCCGGCGATCTCGGCGACCGACCCCACCGCGACGAGCGCGCCCTTGTGCATCACCACGACATGGCTGCAGGTCTGCTCGACCTCGGCGAGCAGGTGGCTCGAGATCACGACCGTTCGGCCGGTCGCCGCGTACCGGCGGAGCACCTCGCGCATCTCGGCGATCTGCAGCGGGTCGAGACCGTTCGTGGGCTCGTCGAGCACGAGCAGCTCGGGGAGCCCGAGCATCGCCTGCGCGATCGCGAGGCGCTGCTTCATGCCCTGGCTGAAGGTCCGCACGCGCCGGTCGACGGATGCGCCGAGGCCCGCGATCTCCAGTGCCGTCTCGAGCTCGGCATCCTGTTCGGGTCGTCCCGTCGCGGCCCAGAAGAGCCGCAGGTTCTCGCGTCCGGACAGGTGCGGCAGCAGCCCGGGTCCTTCGATGAAGGACCCGATCCGGGACAGCACGGGGGCCCCGGCCTCCACCAGCTCACCGAACACGCGCACCGTGCCCGACGTCGGTCGGATCAGTCCCATGAGCACGCGCAGCGTCGTGGTCTTGCCTGCCCCGTTGGGACCGAGCAGGCCGACGACCTGCCCAGCCTCGACGCGGAAGCTCACACCGTCGACCGCGCGGTACCCGTCGCCGTACTCCTTGACCAGGTCGTCGATGGCCACCGGGACGCCGGCCAGCTCCGCGACGACGCTGCGCCGGCGCCGTCGGCGGACCGAGGCGAGCCAGGTCCCGAGGATCATCGTGGTCATGGCGGCCAGCCCGGCGGCCAGCCAGAGCCACGGCTGCCCGGTGCGCACGAAGCGTCCGTCGAGGGTCGCCACGGTCACCGTGGGGTCGGCCAGCGCGATCGTGTAGCTGCGCGGCGAGAGGGGCAGTGCGTAGGCGAGGTCGGTCGTCGCGACCTGCACCGCCAGGTGGTCACCGGCCGGCACGTTCTCCACGACCCAGGGCAGCGCGACGGTGACTGTCTGGGGCACGTCGGGTGTGAGACCGGTGAGTCGAACCGGCGCCACGAGGCCGGACGGGAGCGTGTCGGACCCGTCCGCACCGAGGTGGTGGAGGCTGACGAACAGCGTGGCGTCGGCCGCATCCGGGGAGCTGATCTGCAGCGACACGGTAGAGGACCCGGCTACCAGTCGACTTGTCTCCAAGGGTGGCGTGTCGAAGGTCGCGACCTGGCCGGGGATCGCGGACAGGCTCGGTGTCCCGCTCAGGCCGGCGGCCGTGCCGAGCAGCCCGCCGAGCCCCGGGACGGAGGTGACGGCGGCCGGGCTGCCGCCTGCGGGGGCGTAGATCGTCTGCGGCTCGCCGCTCAGGGGCGCGGCCACCGTCTGGTCGCTGACGTAGCCGCCGTCGAGCTGCAGGCTCTGGGACACCGTTCGGCCCGTGGTCGCGGAGATGCCGGAGCCGGGCACGGTCACCTCGAAGGTGGTGTCCGGCCGTCCGGTTCCCCGCAGCACCGGGTCGAACCAGTTCTCGAGGTTCTGCACCAGCTCGGTGCGCGAGGTCCCGCCGTCATGCCCGCCGGCCCGCCAGACCACCTTGACCGGGGTACCGGTTGCGGCGATCGCCCGGGCGTTCGCGTCCGCCTGCCCGAGCGGGAAGAGCGAGTCGTCCTCGCCCTGGCTGAGCAGGGTCGGGGCGGTGATCCGGTCGAGGACGCCGGCCGGGCTGGAGGCCGCCAGCAGGGAGAGGATCGCAGCATCCGGCACGCCTGAGGTGGCGGATCGCTGGTAGGCGGCGCACAGGTCGGGATCGAACCGTCCGCAGGCCCCGCCGACCTGGCCCGCGGCCGAGGCGAACAGCTGGCCGGCCCAGAGCTTCTTGAACACCCCGGGCTCGGTCCCGGTGCCGTTCGGGAACAGCGCCTGAGACAGGTCGTTCCAGGTGATGTCCGCACCGATCGCGTCGACGCGCGGGTCGAGGCCGCCGAGCAGCAGCGCGAGGCCGCCCCCGTAGGAGGACCCCGCCACCCCGACGCGCGGATCGCCGGGGGAGTCCGTTCTCACCTGTGGCAGGGTCGCCAGGTAGGAGACCAGCGCGCTGGCATCGGCGACCTCGTACGTCGGGGCGTCCAGATGGATCAGCCCGCCCGACCGGCCGAAGCCCCGCGCGGTGTACGCGAGCACGACGTACCCGTGCTCCGCGAGCGAGCGCGCCTGCGCGTCCAGGTCGGCCTTCGACCCGCCGAACCCGTGCGCCAGCAGGACCGCCGGCGCCGGTGTCGTCGCGGGGAGGTACACGGTCGTGTCCAGCTCGACGGCGGCTCCCGCCTCGGGCACGCCCGCCACGAGCTGCGACCGGGTGGCGATCGCTGGGCCGGACCGGAGGTCGGCCGCGACGAGGGCACCCCCGGCAGTCAGCACCGCAACGACCGCGACGACCACCCAGCGCGTCCGACGTCGGCGCGTCACGGCCACATCCCGGGGTGTCGCGTCGATCCACCGGCCGCGATCGGCAAGCTCATGGCGGTGGACCTCCCGATCGGGACTGCTCAGGTGCCGGCTTCAGGGCCGTTCACGCCGTGAGGGCCGCGGGCGGCTCACTAGCGTGCGAGGTGGACCTTATCTCTCGAATCACGCTCGTGACCGTCGTTATGCCCTCGGCTCATTCCGCGTTCGGCGCGAACGGCAGGGGGCACGATGATGGTGTGATCCACCCCGTCACGGACCCGTCCGCCCTGCCGTCGCCCGAGACGGCAGCCTCGTTGCCCCGGGCGGCGCGCGCCGCGCTCGCGGTCGGCAGCGACTGGCTCGGGAGCTGGCAGCCGACCTCCGCGCTGGTGGTCGTGGCCGTCCTCCTCGTCGCACTCACGATCGTTCGCAGCATGCCTCGGCGCGGCTGGCTGAATCGTCGCCCGGGTCGTCGTCGGCGGTGGCCCGCGGTCGTCGGCGCGGTCGTCACGCTGGTGCTCGCGGGGGGCTTCGCCGTGAACACCCAGGTGGGCTACGTGCCGAACACGTCTGCTGCCTGGCTCCTGATGACGGGCGACCGCACGGTGGCGCGGGCGGGCACGGGGGAGCTTCGATCGCGCACGATCGCCGTGCCGGCCGCTCTCCGGATGCCGGCGTCGGTGACCTGGGTCTACACGCCGCCCGGCTACGACGCCGCTGCCGGTGTGCGGTACCCGGTGGTCTATCTCCTGCACGGCACGCCGGGTCAGTCGTCCGACTGGAGCACGGGGGGTGACATCGCCCACGTCATGGACGTGCTGATCGCCGAGGCGCTCGTGCGACCGATGATCATCGTCGCGCCGGAGGTCAACGGCGCCGGCCAGGACGACTCCGAGTGCCTCAACTCCACCCGCGGCGGTTCCCAGGTGGAGACCTACCTCAACGACGTCGTCGTGCACTGGACCGACGCGAACTACGCAACCCTGGCGGACTGGCAGCACCGGGTGATCGGCGGGATGTCGTCGGGGGGCTTCTGCGCACTAGATCAGGGGCTGCGGCATCCCGAGCTGTACGGCTCGATCATCGCGCTGGAGCCGTACGGTGATCCGGGCTCGGGCGGGCGAGCCATGCTCTCGACACCGGCCGAGCTCGCCGCCCACTCGCCCGCGCTCTACCTGCCGACGATGACGTTCGCGCACCCGGTCGCGGCATTCCTCGACGTCGGTGGGCTGGGCGGCGGGGGACCGGGCAGCGCGGTCGCACCGCTGGTCGCGCAGCTGCGCGCCCGCGGTCAGGACGTGCTGTTCCGGACGGAGCCGCACCAGACGCACAACTGGACCATGGCGCGCCTCGGGATCCCGTACGGTCTCGTGTTCGTGTCGGAGCACATGCCGACCTGACCTTGCGACGGGGGACACGAAAGACCATGAGCCCGCCTGACGCGACACTGCCCTCGCGCCGCCTGCCGAGGGGGCTCGTGGTCTGGTTGCTCGCCGTGCTCGCCGCCGGCGGGTTCGCGCTGCTTGCCGTGACGACATCCGGGGCCGGGCGCGCGGTCCCGAGCTCGATCCCGGTCGCGACCGCGACGGAGGGTTCGGCAGCGGTCGGTGCGGTGTTCGTCGACGGGTCCGACGGGCCGCACGACTGCACGGGCAGCGTGATCAGCTCCGCCGCCGGCGACCCCGCTCTAGCCGACCGTGGCGACATCGTGCTGACGTCGGCCCACTGCCTGAGCGGGACGGGCAGCGACGTGACGTTCGCCCCGGGGTACCGCGCGGGTGCGGCGCCCTTCGGGCGATGGGACGTGGCGGCCGTCTACGTCGACCCGCGCTGGACGTCCGATCAGGATCCGCAGCACGACTACGCCTTCATGGTGGTGGCCGCCCAGGTGCACGCGGGGCGCAGCGTTCGCCTGCGGGACGTCGTGGCGGGCAACCCCCTCGGGGTGGCGCCTGAGCCGGGCAGCCTCGTCGAGGTCCTCACCTACGCCGATGTCTTCGACGCCCGCCCGATCACGTGCACGACGGCGACCTACTCGTTCGCCGGGTACCCCGCGTTCGACTGCGACGGCTACACCTCGGGCACGAGCGGCGCGCCCTGGCTGACGCGCGACGAGGGGCACGTCCCGGTGGTGAGCGGGATCATCGGCGGGCTGCACGCGGGGGGCTGCCTCGATTACACGTCATACAGCCCGGTGTTCGACCGCGACACCCTGGCCGTCTACGAGCGTGCGGTGAGCGGGGCGACCCCCGATCGGCTGCCGACCCCGCACGGCAGCGACTGCGGGTGATGCCCCGCGGCCGCGGTCACAGGTGCGCCTGGTCGAGCGCGCTCTGCAGCGACCGCACGTAGCCGTCGCTCGTGTACGTCGCGCCGGAGACCATGGCGATCTTGGCGGACTGCGCCGCGACCGCTTCCTGGTTGAGGACGGGGACGGCGTACTGCTTGACCTGCTCGTCGTAGCCGTTCCCGGACGGGAGCTGGATGGCCTCGGCCGCGGTGACCTTGCTTCCCGCGACCGTGATCCGCACCTGGACCGGACCGTACGGGGTCGAGGAGGCGTCGCCGTCGTAGGTCGCGGGGGTGTTGGCCGCCGGGGCGGCACCGGCGGCCGGAGCAGTGCCGGGAGCCGGCGCCGCCCCGCCCGACCCGAGCGTCCCCCCGATCGACCCACGGTTGAGGCTCGTCGAGTAGGACAGCAGGAGAACCAGCCCGGTCAGGGTCGTCCCGAGGGCGATGACGATGCGGCGCATGGTCTGCTCCGTTCCTGCGCGCACGAAAGGAATTCTCGGGATCACCCTTGCGACGATGTCTGGGACATACCTGGCCGCCACCTGTGTACGACCCCTGAATGCGGTGCGGTGTGGCGGCGCCGGGTCCGGTCTAGAGGCCGAACGCTGCGCCGAGCGAGGGCGCGTCGTGGGCGTCGTTCGGCGCGGGTGAACCGACGAGATCACTCATCCACCGGGTCCAGGACGCGTGCGTGAGTGCGTCGTCGACGACCTGGCCGTCCAGGCTCGGCGCCGCCACGACCGTGAGCACGGTGTTGTCGCTGCTCCGTTCCGCCTCGTCGAAGGTGACGACCACCGCGAGGCGCCCGGCGCGCCAGTCGGGTCCCTGCTGCACCTGGGTGACCCACGCGTCGACCCACGCGTCCGCCGTTGCCAGGGGGCAGTCGTGCGCGTCGTTGCACAGGTCGGGGACGACCATGCCCACCTCGGGCAGGGTGCCGGCCGCGATGTCGTCCGTCAGGGGTCCCGCCGCGTGGGTGCCGAGCGGGACGTCGTCGACCCGGCACGCCTGGCGGGACGACGCGTCCGCGAAGTACGCCCAGGGGTTGTGCTTGACCGCATAACGGCCGTCCTTCGTCAGGGCGCAGTTGGTCGGCATGCCCTCGGCGTACGTCCGGGCCGTCCGTCCTGCGGCGAGTGCGAGATCGAACACGGAGGGCCCGGAGACGGGGTGGTCGGCGGGCGGTGCATCGTCGGTCACGGCGAACGTGGAGCCGCCCGCCATCGAGAGGTAGTTGGGCAGAGAAGGGTGCGTCTCGGCGCGGTAACGCGACGTCTGCCCGTAGGTGTCGGCGAGCTTCATCAGGTCGGGCATCCCGGCTCGCACCGCGTCCGTGCCGTGGTTCTCCAGCACGATGGTCAGCACCTTCGTGATCGTCACGCCCGGGGTGGCCGGTACCGTCGCCGTTGGTGCCGTGCTCGGGGCCGCGGTCGAGGCCGAGCCCGGAGCCGGCGAGAGCTCGACCTGGGCCGCGCCGGGGGACTGTCCCCCTGCTGCGCACGCGCCCACGGTGGCGAGCACGGTGGCGACGATGGCGGCGCCGACGAAAGGCTGACGTCGACGGTGCCCGAGCGGACCGGAAGCGGCGATGAACCTCATCTGGCCACCCAATCACACGGGCGCGGTCAGTGGTCGGGTGAGCCCTTCGGTGCGGGGATTCGCGGATCGTCCTGGTCGTACTCGGTGAGGCGGTACCCGACACCCCGCACCGTCTGGAGGGTGGCCCGGTCCCAGGGTCGGTCGATCTTGTTGCGGAGGTAGCGCACGTAGACGTCGATGACGTTGGAGTCGCCGTCGTAGGCGAAGTCCCACACGTGGTCGAGCAGGTAGGTGCGGGTCAGGACCTCGCCCGAGTGGCGCATGAGCTCCTCGAGGAGCGCGAACTCCTTCGGGCTAAGCGTGATCGGGTCGGCGCCGCGGCGGACCTCGCGGCTGACGGGGTCGAGAGTGAGGTCGCCGACCTCGAGCACGACCGGTCGTTCGCGCGGGTCGGACCGCGTGAGCGCGCGCAGCCGCGCGAGGAGCTCGTCGAGCGCGAACGGTTTGGTGAG
Source organism: Pengzhenrongella phosphoraccumulans (assembly GCF_045689905.1). NCBI lineage: Bacteria > Bacillati > Actinomycetota > Actinomycetes > Micrococcales > Pengzhenrongella > Pengzhenrongella phosphoraccumulans. The sequence continues at coordinate 4,153,605 of NZ_CP144210.1, forward strand.
GTAGTCGTCCGCGCCCGCGTCGAGCCCCGCCACCCGGTCGGGTACGGCGTCCCGCGCGGTGAGCATGAGCACGGGGGCCCAGCGTCCTTGCGCGCGCATGCGGCGCAGCACCTCGAACCCGTCGGGTGCGGGGATCATGACGTCGAGGATCACGGCGTCGAAGTCGTTCTCCAGGGCGTTCCACAGCGCATCCTCGCCCGTGCCGGCCACCACCACCGAGTACCCCTGCTTGGCCAGTGCGCGCGAGAGGAACGAGGCCATGCCTGGGTCGTCCTCGACGACGAGCAGTCGCATGTCCGCCAGCATAGGAGCGCGGGCCACCGCCGCATCGGTGCGCCGGGGTGCCGTCTTCGCGATCGACGGGGACGGGGCAGTGCTCGGGTGCGAGCTGGTCCAGATGGTCATCGGGATCTCCTGACAGGGGAGTCGGTGGTGATCCCAGAATGTGCGCGGGTGGATGAGAGCTCGATGAGAGCGAGGCGACCCGCCCCTCAGCCGTCGAGGTTCTGGGGCAGCTGGATGCGGACGGCTGCGCCCCCGAGGGCGCTGTCGTTCCCGGCCGTCACCGACCCGCCCGCGGCGTGCACGATCGCGGCGACCAAGGACAGGCCCAGCCCCGCCCCGGCGGTCCGGGTCCGAGCCGGGTCCGCACGCGAGAATCGGCCGAAGGCCGCCTCGGCGAATCCTGCCGGGAAGCCGGGTCCGTCGTCCTCCACAGACAAGGCCCAGTGCGCGTGGTGGTCACCGGGTTTCGCGGCAGCCCGCAGGACGGCTGTACGAGCGCCCGCCGCGGCCGCGTTGACCACCAGGTTGGCGAGAACCTGCTCCAGGCGGGGCTCGTCGCCGCGTACCTGCAGCGCGGGGCAGTCGACCGAGAGCTCGAGGCCGGTCGCGCGGTGCAGGCGCCGGACCGTGGCGTGCAGGAGCCCGCGGACGTCCACCACCTCGCGCCGTAGCTCGAGGGTTCCGGCCCGTTCCCGGGCGAGCACCAGCAGGTCTTCGCTCAGCTTCGAGAGGCGCTCCGCCTCGGCGAGCGCCGCGCGCAGGCTCTCCTCGACACCGGGGCCGTCGGCGAGATCGGACAACGCGAGCTCGAGCTCGCCGCGGATGACCGCCACCGGGGTTCGGAGCTCGTGCGAGGCGTCGTCGACGAAGGCGCGCTCGTTCTCGAAGGCCACCGCGAGCCGGCTGAGCATGGCGTCCAGGGTGGCGGCGAGCTGGGCGATCTCGTCGTCGCCCGGGACCACCGTCAACCGGCGTCCGGTGTCCTCGCCGGCGGTGATGCTGGCGGCCTCCCGGGTGAGGTCGGCGACCGGCTGCAGGGCCGCCCGGGCGACCCGGTTGACGGTGGCTGCCACCAGCAGCAGCAGCAGCGGACCGGCGACGCCCAGGCCGACCAGCAGGCGGTCCGCGGCGCTGTCTCGCAGCTCGAGGGAGGTACCGACCGCGAGGACCCTCCCGTCGGGGAGGGTCTGCGCGAGTACCTGGAGCGTCTCGGATCTGCCCGGCAGGTTCACGTCCTGGGTGAGCACGAGCTGCCCGCCGGCCGGGACCTGGCGCTGCTCGGGGACCAGGCGTTGGCCGTCGCGGAGCGACGGAGAGCTCTGGACCGCGCCGCCGTCGTAGAGCTGGGCGAAGGGTTCGGCGGCCAGCGCGGCGGCGCCGTCCATGCTGATCGTCGCCTCGAGGTCCGCCGCCCGCGCTCGCAGCCCGGCAACGACCGCTGCGTCGACCTGGTGAATGACGATCACGTACAACGCCGCGAGGAGCGCCACGAGGGCGATCGCGCTCGCCCCCGTGGCGACCACGGTGAGCCGCGTCGCCAAGGACCGTCGCCAACCAGGACCGTTCATCGCGCCGACCGTACAGGAGCGGTGCGTGCCCGGCGCGGACGAGGATGACGACTCTCATCGTCTTCTCATGGGCCGGGTGTCAGGGTGGGGCAGTCGGGAGAACCCGCTCCGCGAGAGGGCCGAGAGGACGGACGACCATGAGGACAGCGACCGCGCACGACAGCACGTCCACGGGGGTGCGGATCGTCCGGGCACGAGCCCCGCGACCGTCCCGCCTCGCCGTCGCAGGTTCCCCGCCCGCGCGGATTCGGCCCACGCACGAGCTCGACCTCCAGCCGACCCGGCGGGACGTCCCCGCACCGTTCTTCGGCGAGGGGGGACCCGCCGTGCAGCCCGGGACGCGCCTACCGGCGAACGTCGACGGCACCTAGTGCGGCAGGCCGGCTGATCGCGTGGTGGCGGGCGCTGGTCGCACTTTCGCGTACTCACGCCAGATGAGCCACAGGATGACCGCGTCGAAGAGCGTGAGCGCCACCATCCCGAGCGAGAACCTCACCACGATGCTGTAGATCTGGAACAGCATCAGCAGGCCCAGGGTGATCAGCGAGAACGGGTACGCCCACAGCTTGTTGCGCAGGATGCCGATGACGGCGATGAGCTTGATGGCCGCGTGGACCCAGAGGTACGCGATCGCGAAGGCCTTGTTGCCCGAGCTGAAGTGGTCGGCCGAATGCAGGATGAACGTGGCTATCCGGTCGTGCGGGTCCTCGGCGATCTCGCGCTGGGTGATGAAGCTCAGCAGACCGGCGAGCGATGCCGGGCTGATGAAGAACAGCAGCAGACCGGCCAAGAGCTCGAGCGCTCCGGACACGCCCTTGAGCAGGAGCCCACCTTCGAACACCTTGTCGAGCACGGATGCCGGGCGGAACCAGCTCATGCGGACACTGTAGGTCGACCGGGAGCGGGTGGGGACCCGTCAGAAGGGGTTCAGGAGGCGGTGCAGGAACTGGCGGGTGCGTTCGTGCTGCGGGTCTCGGAGCAGCTCGCGCGGGTCTCCCCGCTCGACGATCCTGCCACCGTCGACGAACGCCACCTCGCTGGCGACCTCGCGCGCGAACTCGAGCTCGTGCGTGACGATCACCATCGTCCAGCCTTCGCCGGCGAGCTCCTTGATCAGCCGCAGCACGTCCCCGACGAGCTCCGGGTCGAGCGCGGACGTCGGTTCGTCGAACAGCAGCAGCTCGGGCCTCAGCGCGAGGGCGCGCACGATCCCGACCCGCTGCTGCTGCCCGCCCGAGAGCTCGTGCGGGTAGCTCCCGGCCTTGTCCGTCAGCCCGACGCGATCGAGCAGCGCGAGCGCCTCGGCCGTCGCCTCGGCCCGGGGGCGTCGTTGCACGACGACGGGCCCTTCCGTCACGTTCTCCAGGACGGTCTTGTGCGGGAAGAGGTTGTAGTGCTGGAACACCATCGCGGAGCGGTCGCGCAGCGCGGTCAGCTGCTGCTTGGAGGGCGTGCCGGCGAAGTCCAGGGACAGCCCGCCGGCCAGCTCGATCGTGCCGCCGTCCGCGGTCTCCAAGCCGTTCAGGCAGCGCAGGATGGTGGTCTTGCCCGATCCGGACGGGCCGATCAGGGCGAGGACGCGGCCGCGTGCGACGGTGAGGTCGATGGAGTCCAGGACGCGGTTCGTCCCGAAGCTCTTCGCCAGGCCGCGCACGGTCAGCACGGCCCCGCTGGGCATGGGATCAACGGGCGACATAGCGGTCCAATCGTTTCTCGAGCACGCTCTGCGTGGTGGACAGTGCGAGACAGATCACCCAGTACACGAGCGCGGCCTCGAGGTAGAGCAGCATGAACTCCTGGCTAAACGCGGCCACCTGCTGCGCCTCGCGGAACAGCTCGGTGACGAGGATCAACGAGGCGAGCGACGTGTCCTTGACCAGGCTGATGAAGGTGTTCGACAGCGGCGGCACCGACACCCGGGCCGCCTGCGGAAGGATGATCCGGGTCAGCGACCGCCGTCGGGACATGCCGATCATGTAGGCCGCCTCCCACTGCCCCTGGGGCACGGACAGGATCGCGGCCCGGATGACCTCGGCGGCGTAGCCCCCCACGTTGAGCGAGAAGGCCAGCACCGCGCTCGGCCACGGGTTGATGAGGATGCCGATCGACGGCAACCCGTAGAAGATCACGAACAGCTGCACGAGCAGCGGGGTGCCGCGCACGATCGAGATGTACCCGCGCGCGAGGTTCGCCAGCCACCGGTTCCCGAGAGCCGCATCAGCGCCAGGGTGAGCGCAAGCAGCAGGCCGAGCGCGAACGAGATCAGCGACAGCGGGATCGTCCCGGTGAGCGCGCCCCGGACCAGTGGCCACAGGGAGCTGCGGAACAGCTCGCCCGCGGACGGGTTCATCGTCGGGAACCCGGCCGGACTATTTCGACACGTCCGTCCCGAAGTACGTCGTGGAGATCTTCGCGAGGGTGCCGTCCGCGCTCAGGCTCGCCAGCGCGTCGTCGACCGCGTCCGCCAGCTCGGTGCTGCCCTGCGTGAAGGCGAACGCGCTCTCGGACCGCTCATCCGTCTCGGCGGCGATCTTCAGCCCCGCGGCGCCGGTCTGGGTCTTGTAGTCGAGGTAGGTCAGCTTGTCGTTGACCGTGGCGTCCACGCGCCCCTGCTCGACGAGGGCGACCGACTGCGCCCAGCCCTCGACGCCCTGCACGGTGGCGCCGCTGTCGGTGGCCAGGGTGTACCAGTTGCTCGTCAGGGACTGGGCCGTCGTCTTGCCCGCGAGCGTGGCGAACGACGTGATGGACGTGTTGTCGGACGGGACCACGATCACGCCGGTGGAGTAGGTGTACGGCGCGGAGAACAGGTACTCAGCCGTGCGCTCAGGGGTGATCGAGACCTGGTTCGCGATGACGTCGAACCGGCCGGCCTGCAGGCCCGCGAAGATCGCGTCCCACTGGGTCTCCTCGAAGGCGACCTTGACCCCGAGCTTGTCGCCGACAGCCTTGATGACCTCGACGTCATACCCGGTCAGCTCGCCCGAGCCGTCCTCGTGGAACGAGAACGGGCGGTAGGTGCCCTCCGTGCCCACGGTCAGCGTGCCGGCCTTCTGCACGGCGGCCAGCGAGTCGTCGGTCGTTCCGGCCGGGCCCGTGGGCTCGGCGCTCGACGGCGAGCACGCCGCCAGGGCCAGGGTGATCGTCGCGATCGCGGCGAGGCCGCCGAGGGCCTTCGTGGAGTTCTTCATGGGAGTCCTTCCAGACAGTGGGGCCCGGGTCGGGGCCGGTACGACAGGGGAGCGGGGCGCCGGGTGGTGCCGTACGCGAGGAGGAGGCCGAGACGCGAGGGATCGGCAGGCAGGCGCGGGCACACAGCAGTGCCCGGGGCGGTGCGCACGGGGGTGGGACGCTCGGCTGTCCCCGATGGCCGACGCCCGCAAGGGCTCGGCCGTTCGCTCAGCTCAACAGCAGGAGCGGGTGCCCCGACAACACGCCGGCGCCGCGGCAGGAGCCGTAAGCGGGCGGGCGGTGAGGTGACGGGACATAGGCACAGTTCACCACAACCTGGGCTCGGGTCGATCCAGCGCACCCGAAAGACCCGGTCGATCCCGGCGGGACTTGCGCCCCTGCAAGCAAGTGAGCGGACGCGGCCCGCGATACTGGTCGTATGGCCACCCGACCGGATCGCGTTCTCGCTCTTCTCGTCGGAGCCATCGTGTTCCTGGCCGTGGTCGCGGGGGTGGTCGTGGCGAACAGGTCGGCGCCCGACGTCGACCCCGGGACGCCCGAGGGCGTCGTCCAGCAGTACCTGCAGGCCTTGGTCGACGGCGACTACCCGGCGGCGGCGGATCTGCTTGCGCCGTCGTCCGGGTGCGACCTGTCGGACGTGTCGGCCGCCTACGCGCCCGGTTCCGCGCAGGTCGTGCTCAAGGGCACCGCCGTCGACGGCGACCGCGCGGTCGTGACGGTCGACGTGACCGAGGGTGCGGGCGACGATCTGTTCGGCTCCTCGGGGTACTCCCACACCGAGCGGGTCACGGTAGTGCGGGACGACGGGGCCTGGAAGATCGCCGGGTCCACCTGGCTGCTGTACTCCTGCGGCGTGACGAAGGGCTGACGATGTTCTTCGGGCTGATCTTCTCGATCCTCACCCTCGTGGTTCCGATCGTGCTGGTGATCTGGGCGGTGCGCCGCTTCGGCGGACGGTCCGGCGCGCCGGGTGCCGACGCGCACAGCGTCCGACGGTTCTTCCAGTACCTGTTGCTCTACGTGCTGATGATCGTCGCCGCCGTCGGCCTGTCCGAGCTGCTCGGCCTGCTGTTCTCTCCGCCGGCGCTCGCGGGGGACGACCGCACGACTCTCGCGCGGGCCTTGACGTTCACCGTGTTCGGCCTGCCGATGTTCGCCCTGCTGGCGGTCTGGTCGCGACGCCGGTTGCAGCAGGACCCGGACGAGGCGCGCTCGCTCGGCTGGGCCTTCTATCTCACCGTCGCGCCGCTCACCGCCCTCGTCGTGGCGATGGTCGCGCTGCACGCCGTCGTGGCGACCGCGCTCGCCGAGCAGCGACTCGACGGGATCGCGCTGTCGCAGCTCGTCGTGTGGGCGCTCGTCTGGCTGGCGCACTGGCTCGTGGCCGGCCGATTGCTGGCCGCCGAGCGTCGGCAGGCGCAGCTCGTGCTCGGATCGCTCATCGGGCTCGCGACGACGGTGGCGGGGCTGGTGCTGCTCCTCGGCGCGTCGGTCGATGCCCTGCTCGTGGACCAGGCCAACACCCTGCTCGTCGGGACGCGGAACCCGCTCGCCACGGCGGCCGCGACCGTCGTCGTCGGCGTGCCGGTCTGGGTCGTGTACTGGTGGCGCGGCCTGGCTGCGTCGCAACGCGGCGCGCTGTGGTTCGGCTACGTGCTCCTCGCTGGGGTCGGCGGGTCGCTGGTCCTGGCCGTCGTCGGCGCGAGCGTCGCGCTGTACCAGGTGCTGGTCTGGTTCGCCGGTGAGCCCGCCTCAACGCAGGCCACCGTGCACTTCGATGGCACAGCGACAGCGGCCGCGTGCGTCGTCGTCGGCGGCGCGACCTGGTGGTACCACCAGCAGGTGCTCGCGGCCGCGACCCCGGAACGCACCGAGGTGACCCGGATCTACGAGTACCTGATGTCCGGGATCGCGCTGCTCGCCGCCGCTGTCGGCATCACGCTGGTGGTCGTCGCGCTCGTCGAGGCCCTGGTACCGGTCGCAGCGGTCGAGGTCGGCACCTCGGTGGCCAACTCGCTGCTGGCCAGCGTGACGCTCCTGCTCGTGGGCGGCCCGTTGTGGTGGGTGTTCTGGTCGCGCGTGGGGCGCCAGGCGCGGACCGGCGACCCGGCAGAGCTCGCCTCGCCCACCCGGCGGATCTACCTCTTCGTGCTCTTCGGCCTCGGCGGGGTCGCTGCGGTGGTGGCGGTGCTGGTGGCCGCGTTCCTCGGGATCCAGGGCACGCTGCAGGACGGGTTCAGTGCCCAGGTGGTCCGCGCCATGCGCGTCCCGGTCGCCATCCTGCTCGCGACCGGCGCGATCTCCGGCTACCACTGGACGGTCTACCGGGACGACCGCGCGCGGCTCCCGGCGCCCGAGGCTCGTCGCGGCCCGCGCTACATCGTTCTCATCGGCGCGCCCGACGACGACCTGCGTCGCGCGGTCGAGCGCGTCACCGGGGCACGCGTGGACCTGTGGGTGCGCGCCGACGGGCTGGCCCCCCGGTGGGTGGTCGACGATGTCGTGGCTGCGGTGCGCGCGTGCGCGACCGACGCCGTCACGGTGGTCGCCGGACCGGCCGGGCTCCGGACCGTCGCCATGCAGCGGCCCTAGGGCGCGCCGGGTCGTGGATCAGGGCGAGTCCTCGCCCTCGAGGGTGGACGGGCCGCCGATCGGCTGGCCGAGCTCCCGGGCCCGAAGCAGCCGGCGCACGAGCTTGCCGCTGCGGGTGTGCGGGAGGTCGTCGACGAACGTGAGCTCGCGAGGGGCCAGGTCAGCACCGAGCTTCGAGCGGCCGAAGCCGATCAGCTCGCGCTCGAGCGCGGCGTCGGGAGTGACGCCCGGGTTGAGCACCACGAACGCCTTGACGATCTCGCCGGCAAGCGGGTCGGGCTTGCCGATGACGCCGGCCTCGCCCACGGCGGGGTGCTCCAGCAGGGCCCTTTCGACCTCGAACGGTCCGATGAGGCGGCCGGCGGACGTGATGACGTCGTCGGACCGGCCGAGGAACCAGAAGTAGCCCGGCCTCGTGCGCGATGTTGAGCCCCTCGCCCTGGGGCAGGTTCACGTGCTCTCCGGGCGCCACGACGACTGCGACGTCACCGCGGCGGATCCGCTCGACCTCGGACCGGGGCTGCGACATATCGGCGCCTCCTGGGGGAAGTCCGGTCATCTCCACGGTCCGCTGACCTCGATCGCGCGGGCAGAGTCCAAGGTCCCGGCCAGGGCACGCCGGCGGGGCGGTGCGAGGTTCTGCGCGCGCACCCGAGCCCGCTGGATTGTTTTCACATCACATTCGAGGAAAACTACACTCGTGCTCCCTGCCCCGATCGACTCCCGTACTCACCGCGTGCTGTCCGGCGTCAGTCGAGTCGCGGTGCTCGAGGTGGTCCGCTCCGACGGCCCGCTCGACGTCCAGGCGATCTCGCAGCGGGTGGGCCTGCACCCGAACACCGTGCGCGCACATCTCGACCAGCTCATGGAGGCCCGGCTCGTCGAGAGCTCGGTCAGCCCGCGGGCCACCCCGGGTCGCCCCCGCCTGAACTTCGCGGCGGTGGCGGGCACGGTGGCGGACCCCGCGGACCCCTACCGCATGCTCGCCGGCCTCCTTGCCGGCGCGGTCGGGGCGAGCGTCCCGGCGCCCGGCGCGGTCGCCGCGGACCTCGGCAGTCGCTGGGGCCACCAGGCCGTCCGGGTCGGGGGCCCAGGCGGCGAGGTCCCCGACGGCAGCGGGGTCGACGACGACGTCGTCGTCGATCGCCTGTGCGCGTTGCTGGTGGCCGTCGGTTTCGAGCCCGCCGTCGCCGAGGTCTACCCCGAGGCCGGCCGGGACGTGCCGGGCAGCCGCGCCGCGGACGGCTCGACGCTGATCGAGCTGCACCGGTGTCCGTTCGGCGACGTCGCACGCGAGCATCGTGACGTCGTGTGCGGCGTCCACCTGGGTCTGATGCAGGGGGCGCTCGAGCAGCTGCACGCGTCGACCACGGCGGTCCGGCTCGAACCGTTCGCGCACCCCGACCTGTGCCTGGTCCACCTCACCCCCAAGGCCGCCGGCGTGCAGGTCGCGCTGTGACCGCCTCGGACGCCGTCGGGCAGTCTGGCCGGCTGGAGGACACCCGCGGCCGGGCGCTGCGGGACCTGCGGATCTCCGTGACGGACCGCTGCAACTTCCGGTGCACGTACTGCATGCCCAAGGAGGCTTTCGGTCGTGACCATGCCTTCCTGCCGCGCGCCGAGCTGCTCACGTTCGAGGAGATCACCCGACTGGCCCGGATCGCCGCCGCGCACGGGGTCGCCAAGATCCGGCTGACCGGCGGCGAGCCGCTGCTGCGCAAAGACCTGCATGTGCTGGTCGCCGACCTGAGCGCCCTGCGGACGCCGCAGGGGGACCCGCTGGACATCGCCCTGACCACGAACGGCTCGCTGCTCGCGAACAAGGCCCCCGCGCTGAAGGCCGCCGGCCTTGGCCGGGTCACCGTCTCTCTCGACTCGCTCGACGACGCGACCTTCATGGCGCTGAACGACGTCGCGTTCCCCGTGTCCACGGTGCTGGACGGGATCCGGGCGGCGGCCGAGGCGGGGCTCGGCCCGGTCAAGGTCAACATGGTCGTCAAGCGGGGCCACAACGACCACGACCTCGTGGCGATGGCGCGTCATTTCAAGGGCACGGGCGTGATCCTGCGGTTCATCGAGTACATGGATGTGGGTGCCACGAACGGCTGGCAGATGGACCAGGTGGTGCCTTCCGCGGAGGTGCTCGCGCGGATCGACGCGGAGCTGCCCTTGGAGCAGGTCCCGCCCGCGTACGCGGGTGAGGTGTCGGTGCGGTGGCGCTACCGGGACGGTGGCGGCGAGATCGGTGTGATCTCCTCGGTCACGGGGGCGTTCTGCGGTGCGTGCACGCGGGCGCGGATCTCGACGGACGGCAAGCTCTTCACGTGCCTGTTCGCCACGCGTGGGCAGGACCTGCGCGCGCTGCTGCGGGCCGGGGCCTCGGACGAGGACCTGGCCGCCGTGATCGGCGGGATCTGGCGTGCTCGCTCGGACCGGTACTCGGAGCTGCGCGGGCACTCCACGCGTCGGCCGCCGACGCCCGACGGCCGGGTCGAGATGTCGTACATCGGGGGCTAGGCGACGAGGGCGATCAGGCGCTCTGCAGCTGCTGCGCAAGAGCGGTCGAGGGTCCCGGTGCCGCGGGACCCGAGTAACCCGCAGGGGGTGATGCCCGTCTCTCCTCGCCGCTGTGAGCCTGGGATCTGACGACCGTCCCAGCCCCGGACTCGAGGAGCGCGCCATGTCCGATCCCGCACGCGATCGGTTCCAGACCGAGCCGCAGGCCCCGATCGGGGCGGAACGCCGACGGGTCCAGGCCCTTGGCCAGCTCGCCGACGGGCTCCGCAACGGTGGCGAGTGGCGCCTGTGGGGGCCGTACCTGAGCGAGCGCCAATGGGGCACCGTGCGCGAGGACTACAGCGCGAAGGGCGACGCCTGGGAGTACCTGCCGCACGACCACGCCCGGTCGCGCGCCTACCGCTGGGGCGAGGACGGCATGGCCGGCTTCAGCGACGTGGAGCAGCGGCTCTGCCTCGGCCTGTCGCTGTGGAACGGGCGGGACCCGATCCTCAAGGAGCGGATGTTCGGCTTGGCCGGTCCCGAGGGAAACCACGGCGAGGATGTCAAGGACTACTGGTGGTTCCTCGACTCGGTGCCCAGCCACGCCTGGAACCGGTGGCGCTACCACTACCCCCGGTCGGCGTTCCCGTACGAGGACCTGGTGGTGACGAACGGGGGACGGAGCAGGACCGAGCCCGAGTACGAGCTGCTGGACACCGGTGCGTTCGACGACGGCATGTGGATCGTCGAGGTCGACTACGCGAAGGCCGATCCGCAGGATCTGCTGATGACGGTCCGGGTCACGAACGACAGTGCTCAGACCGACACGCTGCACGTGCTGCCGACCGTGTGGTTCCGCAACACGTGGTCCTGGGACGTCGGTGCCCCGAAGCCGAGCCTGCGCGGCGGCCCCGGGAGCACGATCGCCATCGACCACCCGTTCTTGGGGCCGCTCGAGCTGTGTGCCGGCGTCGGCCCGGACGGCGCCGCGCCCACGCCGTTGTTCTGCGACAACGAGACCAATGTTGCGCGCCTCTACGGTGCGGCGCCGACGTCCGCCTACCCGAAGGACGCCATCAACGACCACGTCGTCGACGGGCGCCCGACCGTCAATCCCGACCTCGAAGGGACCAAGGCGTCCTGGTGGTACCGGGTCGAGGTCGCACCGGGGCAGACGATCGAGCTCAAGCTCCGGCTCGGGCCGGCCAGGGGTGGCTCCCGTGGCGCGGCCGGCACGGCGGCCGCGCGCGCCGCGCTGCTCGGGACCGCGTTCGACGAGGTGGCCGCGCTCCGTCTGCGGGAGGCCGACGAGTTCTACGCGGACCTCGCCCCGGCCGACGCCGACGACGACGAGCGCTCGGTCATGCGCCAGGCGTTCGCCGGGATGCTGTGGTCCAAGCAGCTGTACGCCTACGACGTGCGGCGATGGCTCGACGGCGACCCGACACAGCCGGTCCCACCCGTCGAGCGGCGATCGGGCCGCAACACCCGGTGGACCAACTTCGACGCGTTCGACCTCATGTCGATGCCCGACCCGTGGGAGTACCCCTGGTTCGCGGCGTGGGATCTCGCGTTCCACGCGGTCGTGCTCGCGCACATCGACCCCAGCTTCGCCAAGTACCAGCTCCTCCTGCTGTGCCGCGAGTGGTTCCAGCACCCCGATGGGGCGCTGCCCGCCTACGAGTGGGACTTCGGCGACGTGAACCCCCCGGTGCAGGCGTGGGCGGCGCTGGAGGTGTTCGCGATCGACGGCGGCGACGACCTCGACTTCTTGAGCCGGATCTTCGACAAGCTCCTGATCAACTTCACCTGGTGGGTCAACCGCGAGGACGCCGACGGGTCGAACCTGTTCGAGGCCGGATTCCTCGGCCTGGACAACCTGGGGCCGCTCGACCGGTCGCACCTTCCTCCGGGCGCCCGCCTCGAGCAGTCGGACGCGACCGGGTGGATGGCCTTCTACGCGCTCTCGATGGCGAGCATCGCGCGCATCCTGAGCAAGTCCGGATACCGGCCGACCTCCGACCTGGTGCTGAAGTTCCTCGAGCACTTCTCCGCGATCAGGCAGGCGATGGACGACCTGCCGAGCGATCTCGACGACGGCCTGTTCGAGGACACGCTGATCACCCCGAGCGGCATCCGGATCCCGATGAACGTGCGGTCCATGGTGGGGATCATCCCGCTGCTCGCGGGCGCGGTGGTCGATGAGGAGCATGTCGATCGCTCCCAGCTCCTGGGCAAGCGGTTCGCCCGGTGGGCGGCGGAGCTGGGTGGTCCCGAGCGGCTCACGGCGGAGGGCCTCCTCGCCGGCGCGAGCGGTGAGCGTCGGCTGCTGCTCACGGTCATCGACCCGGATCGACTGCGGTCGGTGCTCCGCCTGCTGTTCGACGAGGCCGAGTTCCTCTCCCCGTACGGGCTTCGGGCACTGTCCGCCAGATACCGGGGCGACCCGTTCGAGATCGACCTCGACGGGGTTCGGGCGACCATCGACTACGAGCCGGCGGAGTCGACCACCGCGATGTTCGGGGGGAACTCGAACTGGCGCGGCCCGGTGTGGTTCCCGCTGAACTACCTCGTCATCAGCGCGCTCGAGCGGTACCACCACTTCTTCGGTGACGGCCTGACCGTCGAGTACCCGACCGGGTCGGGCACCCTCCGCACGCTGGACGTCATCGCCGCCGACCTGCGCCGCCGCCTGATCTCGCTGTTCACGGTCGGTGCCGACGGGCGCCGGGCCAGCTACGGAGGGGTCGAGGTCTTCCAGACCGACCCGGCCTGGCGAGACAACCTCACCTTCAACGAGTACTTCAACGGCGACAACGGCGCCGGGCTGGGCGCGACGCACCAGACCGGTTGGACGGGACTCGTCGCCGACCTGATCCGGGGGCGACCCGGATCCGGTATCTACGCCACCGCCGACCTGCCGCGTGTGCTCGACGAACGGAGATCATCATGACCACCACGACCAGATCGTCCGGGCGCCCGTCCGTCGATGAGGACCCGAGGCGCCGCCGTCGGCCCGGCCGCGCCTACCCGCTCGGAGCCACGGTCGGCGAGGCGCCGGACGGGACCCCGGGCACCAACTTCGCGGTGAGCTCCGGGGTCGCCGACGCGATGGTGCTCTGCCTGTTCGACAAGGACGGGGCCGAGACCCAGATCCCGCTGGTCGATGTCGACGCCGGGGTCTGGCACGGCTTCATCGACGGTGTCGGCGCAGGCCAGCGGTACGGCTTCCGGGCCGACGGAGCGTTCGCCCCTGCCGGGGGGGTCCGCACGAACCCCGCGAAGCTGTTGCTCGACCCCTACGCCCGCGCCACCGAAGGTGACGTGGTCTTCGGCCCGGAGCTCCTCGACCATGATCCCGGGGACCCTGACCGCCCCAGCACGCTGGACTCCGCGAACCACGTGCCGTTCTCGCTCGTGGTCGACCCGGACTTCGACTGGCGCGGCGACCGGCGCCCGGAGCACGCGTTGGCCGACTCGATCATCTACGAGGTGCACGTCAAGGGCTTCACGATGACGCACCCGGGGGTCCCGCCCGAGCTGAGGGGGACCTACGCCGGTCTCGCGCACCCGGCCGCCCTGAGTCATCTCGTCGATCTCGGCATCACCACCGTCGAGCTGCTGCCCGTGCACCAGAGTGTGCCCGAGGAGTCGTTGCGGTCCCGCGGGCTGACCAACTACTGGGGCTACAACACGATCGGGTACTTCGCGCCGCAGGCCGGCTACTCGGCCGCCGCGCGCGCGCACCGGCCGGGTGGCCAGGTGGTCGAGTTCAAGGAGATGGTCCGCGCGTTGCACGCGGCTCACCTCGAGGTCGTGCTCGACGTCGTGTTCAACCACACCGCCGAGGGAGGTCCCGGTGGTCCGACGCTGTGCTTCCGCGGTCTGGACAACCCTGCCTACTACCGGCTCGACCCGGCCGATCCGCGCAAGTACGTCGACACGACCGGGTGCGGCAACTCCCTCAACGTCCACGACCAGGGCACCCTTCGCTTGATCATGGACTCGCTGCGGTACTGGGTCACCGAGATGCACGTGGACGGGTTCCGGTTCGATCTCGCCCCGACCCTGGCGCGGGAGGAGGGCGAGTTCGACAAGCTGGCGTCATTCTTTGACATCGTGCACCAGGACCCGGTGATCTCCCAGGTCAAGCTGATCGCCGAGCCCTGGGACGTGGGTCAGCCCGACAGCTACGACCTGGGCCGGTTCCCCCCGCTGTGGAGCGAGTGGAACGGCCGCTACCGCGACACGATGCGGGACTTCTGGCGACTCCAGGACCACGAACTAGGGGACTTTGCCACGAGGTTTGCCGGCTCGTCGGACCTGTTCCACACCTCCGACCGCCGCCCGACCGCGTCGATCAACCTCATCACGGTGCACGACGGCTTCACGTTGCTCGACCTGGTCTCCTACGACCGCAAGCACAACGAGTCCAACGGCGAGAACAACCGGGACGGCACGGACGACAACCGGTCCTGGAACGGCGGGGTCGAGGGGCCGACGGACGACCCCGAGGTGCTGCGTGGCCGGCAGCGCCGACAGCGGGCCCTGCTCACGACGCTCCTGCTGTCCTTCGGGGTGCCGATGCTCCTGGGTGGCGACGAGCTCGGCCGCTCCCAGCAGGGGAACAACAACGCCTACTGCCAGGACAACGAGCTCACGTGGTTCGACTGGTCCACGGTCGACCATGGGCTGCTGGCGTTCACTCGCAAGCTCGTGGCCCTGCGACAAGCGCATCCGGTGTTCCGCCGCCGGCGTTACCTCTCGGGCGTCGATCTCGCGGATCTGGCCTGGTTCACGCCCGCCGGGGACGCGATGGCGACCGCGGACTGGAACAACGCCCAGGCCCGCACGGTCACCGTGGCTCTGGACGGCGACGACGCGCCCGATCAGGCGAGCGACGGCTCGCGCCTGGTCGACGACGACTTCCTCGTCCTGGTCAACGGCTGGCGGGAACCGGTCGACTTCACGATCCCTCCGGAGCGGACCCACCAGCAGTGGTCGGTCGAGCTCGAGACCCTCCCCACGGGGGTCGAGCCCAACCAGGGGCTGGTCGGCGACGTCCTCACCGTCGGACCGGAGTCGGTCGTGATCCTGAGGTCACCGCTTCCCGGAAGCGACATCTCCTGACCGTGCGCCGTCGGTGGTCCGCCCGGCCGGCCGCTCATGGGGCAGGTCCCGGGTGAACGCGAGGGACGCCAGCGCGAGGAAGGCCGCAGCCAGGAGACCGGCCTTGAGCGAACCCAGCTGGGCCTGCTGGTAGTCCTCGACGAGCGCGTCGGTCGTGGCCGCGTCGAGACCGGCCTCCTGCGCGGCCGTGCGGATCGCGTCCGTCGAGACGAAGTCGATCCCGGACTCCACGGCGATGCTCACCTGCTGGGAGACCTCCGCGCTGATGCGTTCGTCATCGGTGATCTTCGTGACGAACGCACCCGACAGGCCCACCAGCACGATGGCGCCGATCAGGGCGATCCCGAGCGACGAGCCGAGTTGCTGCCCGGTGTACTGCAGTCCGCCCGCCTCGCCCCGGCCGGACGCGTCGACCGAGGACTGCACCACGTTGCCCAGCTGCGAGGCGATCAGGCCCATGCCGACGCCGAGCACCGCCATCGATGCGGCAAAGGCGCCGTCGGCCAGGTCGGGCTGGACGGTGGCCAGCAGGGCGATGACCGCCACGACGGTGACGGACAGGCCGGACCGCACGATCGAGCGCACCGGGTACCGCGACGAGAGCCGCGAACCGAGTGCGGACGCGATGAACATCGTGATCGAGACCGGGAGCATCTTGATGCCCGTCTGGAGCGCGTCGAGGCCGAGAACGAGCTGCAGGTACAGCGGGATGACGAAGAAGACACCCATGAGGATCAGGTTCTGGCTGAACAGGCAGGCGAGCCCCGAACGCAGGGGCGGGACCTGGAGCAGGTCGAGGTGCACCAGCGGGTCCGCCCCGGTCTCCTCCCGGTGGCGCTGCCACGTCACGAAGCCCCATGCCAGGGCACCTCCGAGGGCGATGACGAAGAGCGTCAGGGCGAACCCGAACGGCTCGATCGGGGAGTTCTTCGGGCGGACCCAGCCCCAGGTGCTCGACTGCAGCGTGCCGAGGACGATCGCACCGAGTGCGGTGGCCGACAGCGCGGTCCCGACCAGATCGAGGTGCGGAACCGGAAGATCCCGAGGAATGTCGGAGATCAGCCGGGACATCACGAGGATGAACAGCACGAGCACGACCTCGCCGACGAACACCACTCGCCAGCTCAGCTCGGTCGTCGCCCAGCCGCCCAGGATCGGGCCGACGGCGATCCCGGCGCCCGCGACGCCGCCGATCACCGCGTAGGCGATCTTGCGTTCCCGCCCCGCGAAGTTGCCGCTGATCAGGGCGGCCAGCGCGGGCAGCACGAGCGCGGCGCCGAGCCCCTCGAGGACCGACCAGCCGAGCGCGAGGACGAGAACGGTCGGTGCCGCAGCGGTCAGGGCCGACCCGACGCCATAGATCGCCAGGCCCACCATGAAGGCCCGGCGGCGGCCGATGATGTCGCCGATCTTGGCGCCTGTGAGCATGAACATCGCCATCACGAGGCAGTACAGGGTGATGACGGCCTGGATCGTCGTCACGGTCGTGTCGAAGTCCTTGACGAGCGTGCTGATCGAGACGTTCATGACGGACTGGTCGAGCACCATGACGAACTGTGCGGTGGCCAACGCCACCAGCGGCCACCAGCGCTTCATCGCGACCTCTTCCTCGGGACGGCGAACACATCGTGGGTAGGACGGCGGCAGTGCGACTCACCCGGCGCGGATGGTCCCGGGGGTGTCGCCCCGCAGTGCGATGCGCGCGAGCAGGGCGATCGTCGCGCCCATGGTTTCGGGCTGCGCCGCCGACGGCGATGCACCCGGGTGCTGCGGGGCGATGCGCACGCGCAGCACGGCTGGGCGCGACGTGAACCGCAGCGGCGGGTCGAGCAGGAGCGCCTCCCCGTCCACGCCCACCGGGACGGGGGCGGGAGCGTCGACCTCGAACTGGGTCGCCGACCACTGGTGCTCGAGAGCCGACAGCACCCCGCCGTTGCCGTCGCTCCGGCCCGGTGCGCTCTGGCCGTTCGTGCCGCCCAGAACCGCGATCCCCAGCTCCCCGGCGTCCAGCCGCGGGCGGGTGCCCGAGCCGATCGCGTGGCCGAGCCGGTAGGGGTTGTTCGAGACGAGGATCACGGCCGCCGCGCTGTGGCGTGCGCCCTCGGGATCGGACCACTGCAGCTCGCTGGCTTGCGTCGAGTCGCTGCCGAGGACGTCGGGTGCTGTGTCCAGGATCGTGCGCAGCTTCGCGTCGCGGTAGCCCTGGCGCTGCACGGCCTCGGCGTACAGGCCCAGGGAGACGTTGTTGACGAAGACCCGGCCGTTGACCTCGGCCAGGTCGATCCGGCGTTCGCCGCCGTCGACGAACGCGTCGAGGGCACCGACGACGTCGTCGCGGTCGACGCCGAGGTCGAGCGCGAAGTGGTTGCGGGTGCCCGCGGGGATGCACGCGAACGGGAGGTCGTGCTCGGCGGCGATGCTGGCGACGAGCGCCTGCGTGCCGTCGCCGCCGGCCGCGGCGAGCCCGTCGGCCCCGGCGGCGACGGCGTCCCGGACCAGCGTGACAAGGTCGTCGCCCGGCGTGAGCTCGATGGGTTCGATCCCGCGCGCGCGGGCCTGGTCGGCGAGGTGATGCGTGACCGCCTTGCCCCCGCCCGACCGGGGGTTCCACACCATGATCGGGTGGCTCGGCCGCGGCGCGGGAGGAAGGGTGGCGTGGACGGTGAGGGCTGCCTTCGCGGCGGCGAGCCCCGCCACGAGCAGGCCGACGGCGATCAGCCCCTCGAGGATCACGCCACCGGCGACGAGCACGACGACGGCGGCGACGATCAACCCCGCGGCGGCGACCAGCGCGACCGTCCGGCCGGTGCCACGACGGCGGATCGCCATCCAGGCCACCAGGACCGCGAGGACCAGCAGGGCGACGACGACGAGCCCGCGCGGGAAGTCTCGCCATGCGGTGACGAGGGTGAGCGCCGCCGCGGCCGCGACGAGCAGCAGGGCTGCGGCGGCCTGCCAACGCCGCCGCGTCACGACGGGCCCCGATGCGCGGGCCCTGGGGTGGGTGCGAGGTCAGGTGTTCTCGGGAGCATTCCAGTCTCCTTCGGTCTGGGCGCGGAACGCCTCGACGGCGACGTCGAGGGTGGGGTAGAAGCGGTCCGGCGCGAGGGGTCGGGTCAGCCGGTAGCGCTCGAGCTTGGACCGGACGGGGTCCTTCATCTCGGCGAAGACCAGCAGCACGCCGCGGGCCGACAGGTCCTCGTCGAGCTCCTCGAGCACGTCGGCGGCCGTGGTGTCGACATCGGTGATCGGCTCGGCCGCCACGACGATCCACCGCGGGCGGGGATCGTCGTGGGCGAGCGAGCGGATCTCCTCGCGGAAGCTCCGTGCGTTGGCGAAGAAGAGCGGCGCGTCGAACCGGTACAGCACGAGCCCGTCGAGCTGGCGGGCCTGGGGGTAGTTCGTCACATCGTGGTACCCGGGTACCCCGTCGACCCGACCGAGCCGGGTCTGGTACGGCCACCAGGCCCGGCGGAACACGTTGAGGATCGACAGCGCGACGGCGACGGCGATGCCGGGGAGCACCCCGAGCAGCGCGACGCCGAGAAACGCAGCCAGCGAGATGGAGAACTCGATCCGCCGCTGGTGCCACAGCCGGACGGTGCCGGCGATGTCCGCGAGCGAGAGCGCCGCGGCCATGACCACCGCGGCCAGGGTGGGCTGCGGGAGGTTCTGGAGCAACCCGGGGACGAGCAGCAGGATCACGGCGATCGCGGCGGCGCCGACCACGCCGGTCAGCTGGGTCTTCGCTCCCGACTGCTCGGCGACCGCCGTGCGCGAGCCGCTCGTGCTCACGGGGAATCCCTGGAAGAGCCCGGCGGCCAGGTTCGCGGCGCCGATGCCGATCATCTCCTGGTTGGCCCTGACCTGCTGGCCGCTGCGGGCCGCGAACGCCGTCGCGGTCGAGATCGTGTCCGTCAACGACACCAGGGCGATCCCGAACGCCCCGACGGCGAGCAGGGCCAGATCGGATGCCGACACGCTCGGGATGGTGAAGGAGGGGAAGCCTTGGGGGAGCGGGCCGACGAGGGCAACCCCCCGGTCGGCGAGATTGAGCACGGTCGCGGCGACGATCGAGAGCACGACCGCGACCAGCACGGCCGGGATCTTCGGCAGCCATCGCTGCAGGACGACGATGAGCACGAGGCCGGCCGCGCCGATCGCCAGCGCGGCCGGGACGGTCTCGCCGTTCGCGACCCCGTCGATGAATCCGGTCACCTCCGAGATGAGGCTGTCGGCATCCACCGAGAACCCGAAGAGCTTCGGGAGCTGGCCGACGAGAATCGTCAGCGACAGCCCGTTCATGTAGCCGATTCGCGTGGGCTTGGACAGCAGGTCGGCGATCAGCCCGAGCCGCGCGGCCCCGGCCAGGACCATGAACGCGCCCACGAACAGCGCGAGCACCGAGGCGAGCGCGACCGCCGTCGCCGGGTCCCCGTTCGCGCCGGCCAGCGGGAGGATCGTGGCGGCGATCATCGGGCCCAGTGCCGAGTCGGGGCCGAGGACCAGCACCCGCGACGGGCCGAAGATGGCGTAGCCGATCAGGCACAAGATCGAGGTGTACAGCCCGGTGACCGGGGGAAGCCCGGCGAGCTCCGCGTAGGCCATGCCCTGCGGCACGAGCAGGGCGGTCAGGACGAGTCCCGCGACCACGTCCTTGGGCAGCCAGGCTCGCTCGTAGGTGCGCAGGACGTCGATCCCGGGCACGACGGCGGCCATCAGCGCGGGCCCGGATCTCAGAACGGGGTCGGGATGTGACGCAGGGGAAGGTCGGGCTCGCGGTAGCCCCCCGGCCGCTGGCGCTTGGGGAAGGTGATGTCTCGTTCCGGGAGCCGCTCGTAGGGCACCTGGCTCAGGAGGTGGCTGATGACGTTCAGCCGCGCGCGCTTCTTGTCGTCGGCGTGCGCGATGTACCAGGGCGCCCAGGCAGTGTCGCTGGCAAGCAGCATCGCGTCCCTCGCTCGCGAGTAGTCGTACCACCGGCTGTAGGAGAGCAGGTCCATGTCGGACAGCTTCCAGATCTTGCGGGGATCGTGGACCCGGTCCTTGAGCCGGCGCGACTGCTCGTCGGCGCTGACCTCGAGCCAGTACTTGATCAGGAGGATCCCGGAGTCGACCATCGCCTTCTCGACACCCGGGACGGCGTCGAGGAAGTTGGTGGCCTGGCGCTCGGTGCAGAAACCCATGACGCGCTCGACGCCGGCCCGGTTGTACCAGCTGCGGTCGAAGATCATGACCTCGCCGGCCGCGGGCAGGTGCGGCATGTAGCGCTGGAAGTACATCTGCGACTTCTCGCGTTCGGTCGGGGCCGGTAGGGCCACCACGTGGAAGACCCGGGGGCTCACGCGCTCGGTGATGCGTTTGATCGTGCCGCCCTTGCCGGCCGTGTCCCGGCCCTCGAACACGATGCACACCTTCGCGCCCGTCGTCTTGACCCATTCCTGCATCTCGACGAGCCCAGCCTGGAGGGTTGCGAGCTCGGCCTCGTAGGCCTTGCGCTTCATCTTCTCCGGACCCACGTCGGGTTGTGCCGCCGCGCTCTTCGCCTTCGCCATGGTGTTCACCTCGGTAGGTCCCAGCGTCCGGATGCGCATCGGGCGGTGGGTTGCCCGACGAGGGCGTCGAGCACCCCCACGCCCACTCCTATCACCGCGCGACACCGACGGCGACCGGGCCGGTTCCGGTCGTGCCGACCGACCGAATCCACCCGGCTCTGTGATGATGCTCGGGTGCCAGTCGTGGTCCACCTCTCCGATCTGCACTTCGGCGCGCACCGCGACGAGCTCGTCGAGTCCGTCCTCGTCGACGTCGCCGAGCAGCGGCCGGACCTCGTGGTCATCTCGGGGGACTGGACCCAGCGGGCGCGCCGGGCGCAGTTCCGCAGGGCGCAGGAGTTCCTCGCCGAGGTGCGGGGCCCGGTGCTCACCGTCGTGGGCAACCACGACCTTCCGCTGTTCGATCTGGCGCGGCGACTTGTGGCACCGACCCGCCGGTACGAGCGGTACATCACGCCCGAGCTGACCCCGGTCGCCGTCGTTCCCGGTGTGGTCGGCGTCGGCCTGGCCACGATGCCCCGGTGGCGTTGGAAGTCCGGACGCGTGTCGCAGCGGCAGGCGGACCTGGTCCGGGACGCCTGGGACGACTGCGCGCCCGGGGCATGGCGGCTGCTGGTGAGCCATCACCCCGTGCTCCCCGCGGGCCTGGCCGGCGTTCTTGGCCGCCGGCGGCTCGTCGGAGCGTGCGCCGGCGCCGGGGTGGCGATCCTGCTGTCGGGCCACACCCACGTGCCCTCGACCGGTCTCGTGACGCTCGAGGCGACGGGCGTCCGACGTCGGGCACTGTCGGTCGTGGCAGGGACGGTGACGAGCACGCGCACGCGAGGGACGCCGAACGCCTACGCCGTGCTGCACCTGGACGCCCGGATGGAGGTGGGCGCCACCCTGGCCGTCGAGGTGCGCGAACCGGCCGGACCGGGGTGGGCCACGGCGCGGGTCGCGCGGTTCCGGTACGCGGCCGACGGCGTCGTCGTCGCCTGATCTGACCCGCTCCCGGGGCGGATCCCGAAATAGTGTTTATGCTCTAACCATGTTGCGCACACCGACCACCAGCGGGGCTCGACGCACCCGCGACAAGATCCTCGACGCGGCGCTCGAGCTGTTCAACGAGCGCGGGACCGCTGCCGTCACCACGAACCACGTGGCCGCTCACGCCGGCATCAGTCCAGGCAACCTCTACTACTGGTTCAGCGACAAGGACGAGATCGTCCGAGAGCTCTACGCGCGGCTGGTCGGCGCGTACGAGGAGATGTGGAGCGCCGACGCGCGAGGTCTGGTGGACCTGGGCCCCGAGGATCTCCTGAGCCGGCTGGCCGCCGGCGCCGTGCTCTCGCGCCGCTACGCCTTCCTGGGTCGCGAGCTGCTCGGGCTGCTCCACGGCGACGCGGCGCTCGCGGGGGAGTACGGCGCCGTCCGGGCGCGCCGCACCGCCGCCTTCATGGCCCTGGCGCATCGTTGGCGCGACGCGGGGGTGCTCCGCCCCCTCGATGATCAAGGCCTCGCGGACCTGATCCAGGCACTGTGGGTGATCGCCGAGACCTGGTTGGCGGTGGGCGAGCTGGACGGCACGTACCGGGAGGCCGAGGACGGTGAGCGGCTCCTGCGGGTCGTGCTCGATCCGTACCTGGTGCACGGGGATTGCCAGGCCTAGCGCCTGGGCGCGTGCTCCCTCTGCCCTGACTAGAGTTATCACTCTAATTAGAGTAGATTACCTAGCGGGAGGTCGGTCGAGCCCGTCAACAGGCGAGAGCACCCCGACCCGAGGTCAGGCAAAGGGGAACCGTGGTGGAGATGAACTCGCAGGCGCAGCGGCAGGCCGACGAGCCCGGGGCCGATGGGTCGGCTCGCACCGACGCGGCGGGCCGGGGGATAGGCCGACGGGGGTTCCTCGGGATGGTCGGCATCGGGGTCGGAACGCTCGCCGTGGCCGGTGCGGCGGGCCTGACCTGGAAGGCCGTCGACGGCGGGGTGTTCGCGACCGGAACAGGACCGGCCTACGCCGCCTGGGACGCGCTCGGCGCGTCGACCGGGCGGCCCCTGGGGCTGGTGAACGCCGCGATCCTGGCCGCCAATGCCCACAACACCCAGCCGTGGCGGTTCCGGGTGGCGGACGACCGGATCGACCTGTTCGCCGACCTCACCCGCACCATCGGTGCGATGGATCCGCTGAGCCGTGAGCTTGACCTCACCCTGGGGTGCGCCCTGGAGAATCTGGTCCTGGCCGGCGGCGCCCACGCTCTGGCGCCCACCGTGTCGCTGCTGCCGGATGCGAGCGACCCCACCCACATCGCCCGCATCGACCTGACCGCGACGGACGCTCCCGCGTCCCCGCTCTACGCAGCCATCGCGCGCCGGCACACCGATCGCGGCGCGTACGACACCCGAACGGTCGCCCAGTCGCGGCTCGATGAGCTGGGCGCGCTCGTCGACGTTCCCGGCGCCGAGCTCGTGTGGTTCACCTCCGACGGCGCCAAGGCGGCGTTCGGCGACCTCACCCTCCGCGCGACGCAGGCGATCATCGCCGACCGTCAGCAGTCCGCCGACGACTACGTCTGGTACCGCAGCGGTTGGGACGAGATCCAGTCGAAGAAGGACGGCATCACCATCGACCCGTCCGGGCAGACCCCCCTGATCCGCGCCCTGTCCAAGCTTGTCCCGGTCACCCAGGAGCAGAACAACGACGGCTGGCTCAAGGGGATGCGCACGATCCAGATCCCGACGGCGGCCGCGTTCGGGGCGATCGTGGTCCGTGACCCGGCCGAGCGTCGCGGTCGGATCGCCGTCGGACGCAGCTGGCAGCGACTGCACCTGTCCGCGACCGTCGCCGGCCTGGCGGTGCAACCGCTGTGCCAGATCCCCGAGCGCATCGACCGCGAACAGTCCGCCGGGCTGCCTGCCGACTTCAGTACCGCGATGGCGGCACTGCTGCCCAGTGGCACCCACCCGCTCATGACGTTCCGCATCGGGTACCCGACCCGCACCGCGCTGCGCAGCCCCCGGCGCCCGGCGCGCGACGTCGTCCTCGTGTGACCCGACCGGACCCGACCGAAGGAGCTCCATCATGAATCTCACCCTGAAGCGGCGCTGGCTCGCCGGTCTGACGGCGATCGTCGCCGCGTCCTACGCCGTCGTCGGCCTGGCGGGTCAGGGGGCCGTCCGACCCGTTGGGGTCCTGGGCGGTGCGGCGATCCTCGCTTCCCTCGCACTGGCCGGCCGATCGCGCCCTGCGGCCGTCGCCGTGCTCCTGCTCGGCGTGGTCCCGCTGGCCGTGCTGACCTGGTGGAGCATCGCCACGCCGGTCTTGGCGATCTGCTGCCTCGTCGTCGGGTGGCCGCGTGCGGGTGGTGGGCCGGCCGACAACACCATCGGCTCGCCCCGGCCCCGAGGGGTCCTGGGCGAGCCGGTGGGGTGAGGAACGCCGGGCGGCTGCGGAGCTACTCCGCAGCCGCGAACATCACGAAGATGGGCGGGATGGTCGTCACGACGCCGATCGCGACCAGGACGAGGGCGATCACCAGCGCCTTGGTGACGTCGAAGCTCTTCGTGCGCAGCGCGACGTGCAGCCCAGCCCAGGACGCGAGCCACACGATCACCGTGAAGACCGCCTTGCCCGACAGGCCCCCGACTCCCTCGTTGAGGGTGGCGAGAGTTTTGAAGCTCGCGCTCGCCTCGGCGAGGATCGTGAAGAACCCCAGCATGAACGCGCCGATACCGCCGGCGATGATCGCCGCAGCAACGGGGCCGTCGGGCTTGTCCTGGACCGCGAGCTCGTCAAGGCTGACGGATGTGGTCGCCAAGTTCGTTGTCATGTCAATCTCCCTTACAGGACCGGTGAGGTCTTGGTGATCAAAGCCCCGAGCCCGCCGGCCACAGCCGCGAACCCAAAAGCCAGGACAAAGAGCACCAGGGCGGCTTTGCGGGCACGCTCGTGCTTGATGAGCCGAACGCCGTAGTAGACGACGATGAAAGCGACGACCGTGGCAAGAACGGGGCTGATCCAGGCGATGTGCTCTTTCCACTCCATACCGAAGGAGTGCCACTGCGACGTAGCCGGGTCAGCGGTGAGGATCGACTTGGCGCTCTCCGGGTCCTTGGCGCGGTACCAGGGGTAGATGACCCAGGTGCCCGTGATGACGGTGCCCCAGGCGGCCACGGCCATGGCCACGACGCCCACCTTGAGTCGCAGCACGCGATCGCGCACACCCGCTGCCGTGAGCAGCTGCGGTCGCAGGCTGTACAAGCCCTCGAGCCCGCCAGCAAATCCGAGCAAGAAGATAACTCCGAAGATCATGCCGTGGACCAATGTCCAGGTCTCACGATTCGTGAGCGTCACCTTGCCACCACCTTCCATTAGATGCGACTACGGCGGGCGAGTTTCACCCGTTGAAAGATCGTGTTTTACGCGTGCGCGGCCCACATCGACGGTGCGATCATTGGCGGCGCATTCGACCTGCACCCATTTTCTTTCACGGCAGGAGAATGCACATCGGCACTTTCCCCGGATCTGGTCGGTAGTTCTACCGCCGGCCCCGTCGGTGGAATCACCTACACGTGGTGGCCAGGCGGACCCTCGAGACGTACCTGGTGCGGGCGTATCTTGGACAAACGGCGGTCTCGGCGCAGGCTGAGGAATACGCGCGAGACGGGACAGGTGGACACGGTCGTGGTGCGCGAAGACCAGATAGCGGTGCTCGTCGTGGACGACCATCCCCTGTTCAGGGCGGGGATCTGTGACCGCATCCAGTCCGTCGACGACTCGATCGTCGTGGTGGGTGAGGCGGGCAGCGGGCACCAGGCCTGTGAGCAGATCGCTGTGCTGCGGCCTGCTGTCGTGCTGATGGACATCGCCATGCCGGGGATGAACGGGATCGAGGCGACCCGGGTCATCGCCCGGTCCTGGCCCGAGGTCGCCGTGATCATCTTGTCGGTCTACGACGACGACCAGTACGTGCAGGCGGCCCTGACCGCCGGAGCCTCCGGGTATCTGCTCAAGACCGTGGACGCCGCCGAGCTGCGGGAGTCGATCCGCCAGGTGGCGCGGGGTGGTTCGGTGCTGTCGCCGGCGGTCATGCGGTCGGTGCTGGGGCACCTGTCCGGGTCCTCGCCGCAGCCGGCGGGGCTGAGCGAACGCGAACGGCAGGTGCTGGAGCTCGTGGCGCAGGGTGCGGCCAACAAGGCCATCGCCAAGGAGCTCGGGCTCAGCACGCGCACGGTCGAGGCGCACATGCGCAACATCTTCGACAAGCTCGGGGTCACGTCGCGGACCGAGGCCGTGACCTCGGCGCTACGGATGCACTCGATCCGGTTGCCCGATGCCTCCTAGCGCAGGAACCTCGTGGGGGGACTGGCGCGCGCTCGCGCCGGTCGCGGTGCTGGGCCGGCTGCAGATCCCGGTGCGCGACGGCAGGTTCTGGGTGATCCAGGCCCTCGTGCTGGGCATCGTCACGACGCATCTGCTCTTGGAGCAGGACCCGGTCCTGGCTGCTGAGTCCCAGTTCTACCTGCTCTCGGTCTCGATCCTCCTGGCACCCGTGGTGTACGCCGGGATGAGGTTCGGCGTGCGTGGCGCCGTCCCGACGACGATCTGGGCGTTGTTGCTCTCGGCGCCGGAGATCTACGGGCACGAGTTCGAGACCCGCATGGGGATCCTCGTGCAGTTCGCGATCGTGTTCATGATCGCGTTCATCGTGGGACTGCGCGCGGACCGCGAGCGGGCGGCCGCCGAGGCGACCGAACGGGCCAACGCGCGGTTGTCCCGGATCAACGCGACCGCGTCGGCGGTGGCGCACTCCCTGGACCTGGGCCGGGTGCTGGACGAGACGCTGCGGGCGAAGCTCGACCGGACGACCCGGCAGGTGGCGTGGATCGAGCTGTTGCCCGGACCGTACTCACCCGGGGTGACGGTCATCGCCGCCAGCCAGGTCGTGGTGCCCCGCGAGCTGAACCCGGTGCAGCGTGAGCTCACCCAGGCGGCCTGCCTGCGCGGTCAGCTGCAGCGCGAGGCTGGTCGGGGGCGCTCTGCGCGCAGCGCTGCCGTCCCGCTCACGTCCGAAGGGGTCGTCGTCGGCGCGCTGGGAGTGACGTACCTGAACGAGGCGATCCCGTCCGACGAGTACCGGGTGCTCGAGGCGATCGGCACCCAGCTCGGGACGGCGCTGAGCAACATCCGTCACCATGCGAGCACCCGCGAGGGGCTCACCGCCCTCTCGATCGCCAACGAGGACCTGGAGATCTACATCGAGCTCGCGACCGAGGCGCAGGAGGAGGAGCGCAAGCGACTCTCGCGCGAGCTGCACGACGACACGATGCAGTCGCTCGTCCTCACTCTCGCGCAGATCGACATGGCCACCTCGGCGGACCTGCCCGACGTCGCGCGGGCTCGGCTCGCATCGGCGCAGGGGACTCTCACCCAGACCCTCGACAACGTGCGACGGTTCTGCCGCGACCTGCGACCTTCCCTGATCGACGACCTCGGCCTGGTCGATGCCGTCGACTGGCTCGTGACCGATCTCCGGTCGCGAGTGGGACTGACGGTCGATCTCGACGTGCGCGGTCCCCGCCGTCGTCTGAGCAGTCGCGACGAGCTCCTGGTCTTCCGCATCGTGCAGGAGGCCTTGCACAACGTGGAGCGCCACGCCGATGCGACTCATGCCCAGGTGACGTTCCAGTTCGATTCCGGCCTGCTCGTCGTCGAGGTGGTCGACGACGGTCGGGGCTCGGCCTCGATCGGTCGGCCCGAACCGAAGCTGCAGGACCGCGGGCTCGGGCTGCGGGGCATGCACGAGCGGGCCAAGCTGCTCCGGGGGAAGCTCGTCGTCGAGAGCCGGCCCGGGCGGGGTACCACCGTGCGGATCCGCATCCCGGCGGGTTCTGCCGTCTCTCGCGGCGCGGACTCCCTGAGCCACGTGCCTGACCGCTCCACGAATGGCGCCGACGCGGTCGGACCGGTCGTGCGCGCGCCGTAGCCTTCTGGGCCATGAGCACTCTCACCGACGTTGGCGCACGAGACTCCTGGCGATGCTGGCTGTGCGACGAACCGGTCGACCCCGACGCGTCGGTCAACTCAGACCGCGGCCCGAGCCTCGACGGCGGCGCGACACCGAAGGGCAAGAAGCCGGTCGCCGGCGCCGAGCGGTTGGCGCACCGGTCCTGCAACACCCGCAAGGGTGCGGTGAAACCCGTCGTGGCCTGGTCACCGACGCTGTTCGTCTTTGAGCCCGCCCCGATCGTGTCGACCGTCGAACGGCTGTCCCGCAAGGGTGGTCGGGAGATGGTGGCCCGCTGCCCCAGCCGGGCAGACGCCGATGCCGCCGCCGCCTGGCTGCTGGACCGGCTGTCGCGGTTCGCACCGGACCTCGCGGTCGAGACGCAGGTCGAGCCGGGTGGCGGTCAGTTCCTGCTCACGCTGCGCACGGTGTAGATCCCCGCGGGGTGTGCCGGTCGTCCACGGGCACGGCGGATGTCCACGGGCACGGCGGATGTCCAGGGGCACGGCGGACGACCTGGTGCTCAGCTCGCTGCGACGTAGCGGCGGGCCGCGTCGAGCTGGGTCGACGTCCCGAGGGCGATGAGGATCGTGTGCAGGTCCAGGCACGTGTCCGGCGGCGGGTTGGCGATGAACTGGCCGGTGGCGGACCTGACGCCCAGGAGCAGCACTCCGGTGACCGTGCTGAGCTCGGCGTGCTCCAGCGTCTTGCCGGCGAGAAGCGACATCGAGGTGACCTCGATCTCCTCGATTCGTGAGTCGAGGGTCTCGTCGTGCATGACGACGTCCAGGAACTCGCTGACGTGCGGCTGCAGGGCGAAGACCGCCATCCGTCGGCCACCGATGCGTTGCGGGTTGACCACGCGGTCGGCCCCCGCCCGGAGCAGCTTCGACTTCGACCCTTCGGTGCGGGCACGCGCAATGATCACCAGGTCCGGCCGCAGCGCGCGGCAGGAGAGCGTCACGTAGACGTTGTCGGCGTCGGTGTCGAGCGCCGTGATCAGCGCGTGGGCGCGCGCGATTCCGGCGGTCTCGAGGACGTGGTCGTCCGTGACGTCGCCGAGGACGGTCGGGTGCTTGACGTCCCGGAGGCGACCCGGGTCGCGGTCGACGACGACGATCGACTTGCCGATCGAGCTGAGGTACTCCGCGCTCGAGCTACCGACGCGCCCCCAGCCGCACACGATGATGTGGCCGGACATCTGGCTGATCTGGCGGTCCATCCGCCACCTCCCGAGCTGTTGGCGCAGGTGTCCTTCGATGAGTGCTTCGAGGACGACGCCAAAGGTGTACAGCGCGGTCCCGGCACCCAGCAGGATGAGCACGATGGTGAAGATCTGCCCGGTCGCCGACAGGGGCTCGACCTCACGGAAGCCGACCGTCGTGACCGTGGTGACTGTCTGATAGAACGCGTTCAGCGGGCCGAACCCGAGGACGACATACCCCACGGTGCCCACGATCAGGACCAGCGCGAACGCCAGGAGCGCTCGTCCGATTCGTCGCAGTGGACCCACGGCCGCAATTATCCACTTCGCGCGCAGTTCGCGCTTGCATTGGCGCGGATCTGACCCGTTCGCGGATCGCGGCATCGGTTCGTGCGTCCGGCTCGGAGCTGTCCCGATCTATTCGCCCCTGCAATGCGCCCCGCAAAAGGGACGTCTGCGCGGGCCGTGCGTGCCAGGATGGCAGTACTGGTCGCCGTCTCCTCATCGAAACAGCTGCACCCTAGGAACTCGCGGGGGCTTTCGGGAGAAGTGGTTGCGCGTTGATCAGAAGGTGGGCCGAGTCTTGCTCGTCATGGGTTACGAGATCACGGAACTCCAGCGCATGAACCTGGCGGCGCAGGCGCGCCGGATTCGCCTTGATTGTCCCGGTCCCAAAGCTGAGTGCACGTGTGAGGTGCGGGGCTATCCGTACGCATTCTGGCCCGACACCATCCGGGCGCTCATGCACGACGGGGCCCGCGACGAGGCGCTCACGCTCACCCTGGAGTGTGTGGCCGCCGCGGAGCGCGACGAGCCGTTCTGGGGCGGCTTCCCGGCGCCGTGGTACACGGAAGCCGCGGCGATGATGTACCGCCAGCGCGAGGACTACGCGGCCGAGGTCGCTCTGCTCGCTCGTTTCGACCGGGCGGCATCACCGGCGCACCGCGGACACTTCGGCGTGCGCATCGCGACCGCCCGGGCCCTGTGTGCCCAGGATCACACCCAGGACCAAGATCCCGCGTGATGCGTTGGTGCACCGGTTGACGACCTTTTGGCCGTGAATCAGGGTGAATTGAGTCCCGACTGCACAAGTGTGCGGGCAATTTGCTCTTTGGTGCACGGAGCGAAATCATCAAACCGCCACTCGATTGATGTCCCGACGATGATGTGGGGGCCAGGGAGCGGACGGGACATTTCGGGCGCCGATGCGCGAGATGAGCACGACCACGTCATAGAAATGAGGTAGACCGTGACTATTGGCGATGCATTTGTGTCGGAACTTCTCGGCAGCGCCATCTTGATCTTGCTCGGTGCTGGAGTCGTTGCGACAGCAATCTTGCCGAAGAGCAAGGGCTTCAACGGTGGCTGGCTGATGATCAACTTCGGGTGGGGGTTCGCGGTCTTCGCCGGTGTGTATACGGCGTACAAGTCCGGTGGTCACCTGAACCCTGCCGTGACTCTCGGGCTCTACGTCGCCGGTCTCGACTTCGCACCGGGGATCGACCCGACGGTCTCGAACATGTTCATCTACTTCGCCGCGCAGCTCATCGGTGCCTTCATCGGTGCCGTGCTGGCCTACTGCGCCTTCAAGAAGCACTTCGACGAGAAGTCCGATCCGGCCACCAAGCTCGGTGTGTTCGCGACCGGCCCGGCGATCCGCTCCTACGGTTGGAACTTCGTCACTGAGCTTCTCGGCACCTTCGTGCTGGTCTTCTGGGTGATCGCCAGCGGCAAGACGCCGACGCAGCTCGGCCCGCTAGCCGTCGCGCTGATCATCGTCGGCATCGGTGCGAGCCTCGGTGGCCCCACCGGGTACGCGATCAACCCCACGCGTGACCTCGGTCCCCGCCTCGCGCACTTCGTGCTGCCGATCAAGGACAAGGGCTCGAGCGACTGGGCCTACAGCTGGGTCCCGATCGCCGGTCCGCTCGTCGGCGGCGTGCTCGCGGGCCTGCTCGGCGCCTGGTACGTGGTCTGAACAGTTCGACAGCCCCACCTCGGGCGGGATCCATCTGCGCCATCGTGCGCAGGGGTCCCGCCCGCGTCGTTCCGCCGCACGGCGGCTGCGTCACCGACCCGGGGCACCGGTCGCTCGCACGTGTTCCACGGACCGGGTGACGAGCTCTGCCAGCACGGCCGGGTCGACGTCGGCCAGGCGCTTGAGGTAGAGGCACGAGCCCCTCGTGGTGTGCGGGCCGAGTCGTGCGAGCACCTCGGCATGGTCGTCGCACCCGTCGGACAGGTAGATCGTGGTGCTGGCCTTGCGCGGCGAGAAGCCGATGAGCATCCAGTCGAGCTCCCGGCCGCTGTCATAGCGCAGGTGCTGCTGTCCGAAGCCGATGATCGAGGTTCCCCACATCACGCCCGGCTCCCCGGTGGCCCGCGTCATCAGGTCGACGACCGCACGGGCGTCGGCTCGTCGGGTGTCGTCGGCGATCGACGCGAGGAACTCCTCCGGGTCTTGCCCCGTCGGCTGGGTCTTGAGCTCGGCCATCGTCGGTCTCCCTCATTCGGGTCCTGGCGACCATGATGACGTACCCGGGGCGGCCGGCAGGGTCCGCGACAATGGTGCGCGTGTCCCTCCTGATGCTCGCCGACGACCCCACGCGGGTGGACGGCGTCCTCGTGCAGGAGGTGGACGACGCCGGCGAGGTGGGGTCGACGACCGCTGTGACGACGGGCGGTCTTGCCGCTGTGGTGGCCGCGCGGGAACTGGCGCACCCGCGATGGGTGTGGGACGACACCGCCCGCTGGTACCGGCCGCTGCTGGCCGCCGGGGTGCGCGTCGATCGGTGCCACGACCTGCGTCTGTGCCACACGATCCTGCGCCACAGCGCCTCGTGCGACGGTTCCGACCTTGCGCTTGTGCCCGGCGGGCCGTGGGACGAGCCGCGCCCGGGCGTGCCGGCCCTGGTGGCGCTGACCCTTTTCGACGATCGACCGGAGGAGTCGCCAACCGGGGAGACACCGCTCGACGTCGCGGCCGAGCTCGGACGACAGCTCGCCGCGGTCCGGGGTTCACGTTCCCCTGGCCGACTGCGCCTCTTGCTGGCAGCCGAGTCGACCGGTGCGCTGATCGCCGCGGAGATGGAGCACGACGGGATGCCGTGGACCGTGTCGGTCCATGACGCCTACCTCACGCGCGTCCTCGGTGCTCGACCGCACGGAGGCGGTCGGCCACCGCGCCTCGAGGCGCTTGCGGGCGAGATCCGCACCGCGCTCGGGCACCCGTCGGTCAACGTGGACTCGCCGCCCGAGCTGCTGCGCGCGCTGCGGTCCGCCGGTCTCGACGTAGCGTCCACGCGCAAGGGGGAGCTGCGCGCCCTCGACCACCCCGTGGTGGCTCCGCTGCTGGAGTACAAGAAGCTCGCGCGCCTGCTGAGTGCCAACGGCTGGTCCTGGATGCAGTCCTGGGTGAGCGAGGGCCGGTTTCGCCCTCAGTACGTCCCGGGCGGCGTCGTGACCGGTCGGTGGGCCACGAGCGGGGGAGGTGCGCTGCAGCTGCCTGCGAGCGTGCGCGCAGCCGTCCGGGCCGATCCCGGCTGGCGCCTCGTCGTGGCCGACGCCGCGCAGCTCGAGCCCCGGATCCTCGCGGCGATGTCCGGGGACGGGGCCATGGCTGCCGCCGGTCGCCAGGCCGACCTGTACCAGGGCGTCGTCGACGCCGGGATCGTGGCAACCCGGGTCGAGGCGAAGTACGCGATGCTCGGCGCGATCTATGGCGCCACCACCGGCCCGAGCGCCGTCCTGATGCCGCGGCTGAGCCGGGCCTATCCGCGCGCGGTCGAGCTGGTGGAGAACGCTGCCCGGGCGGGAGAGCGTGGCGAGGTCGTGTCCACCTGGTTGGGCCGGTCCTCGCCTCTTCCGGGTGCCGACTGGCAGGAGGCCGTGGAGCGGGCCGCAGGGGAGGAGGCCCGCCCGGACGACGTGCGCGCAGCACGAGGACGCCGCCGGGACTGGGGCCGGTTCACCCGCAACTTCGTCGTTCAGGGCACCGCCGCCGAGTGGGCGCTGTGCTGGATGGCCGCGCTGCGTCGCCGCTTGCTGGCCATCGACGGCCGGCCCCACCTGGTGTTCTTCCTGCACGACGAGGTGATGGTGCACGCGCCCGCACCGGTCGCCGCCGAGGTGGCGGTGGCGGTCCGTGACGCCGCCGTCGAGGCGGGGCGGCTTCTCTTCGGCGAGACCCTCGTTGATTTCGCGCTCGACGTGTCCGTCGTCGATTCCTACGACCAGGCTTCCTGACCGATCTCGCTCTCTCGCTCAGCCCCCCGATAGCCTTCCTGCATGGACCAGGGCACAGACACGAACGCGGCTATATGGAAATCGGCAGAAACCATCCGGGACCGCGAGCAGAAATCGGCGGAGCGCACGCGCAAGAATGCGCCGCAGTGGCGGCTGATGGGTGAGCTCCTGCCGTTCGACGCGAACGAGGCCTTCACCTTCTTGGATCTCGGAGCCGGGACCGGCCCCGCGACCCGGGAGCTCCTGGACCTGTATCCGCGAAGCCACGCGATCCTCACCGACTTCTCCGCGCCGATGATGGCCATCGGCGAGACGGTGCTCGCGCCGTTCGCCGGTCGCTTCGAGTACCTCGAGTTCGACATGTCCACGAACAGCTGGCCCGCCGCGATCCCGGCCTCGGTCGACGTGGTCGTGACCTCGATGTGCGTTCATCACCTGCCCGATCTCCGCAAGCGGGCCCTGTTCGCGGAGATCTTCGACCACCTGGTCCCCGGTGGCTGGTACCTCAACTACGACTCGGTGAGTCCCGCGGGTCCCGTCGTCCGGGATGCGTGGGACCGGGTGAGTGATCTCGATCCCGAGTCGGCACGGCGGCGACTCCACGGCACCACCCAGGAGCGGGCCCGGCGCGCGAATCACGTGCGCTACCTGAGCCCGCTCCCGCGACAGCTGGACTACCTGCACGTCGCGGGCTTCGAGGGGGTCGACGTCTACTGGAAGCGTCTGGACGACGTGATCTACGGGGGTCGCCGTCCGGCCTGATCAGCCCACCCGATTGCCGCGCTGGTGATCTCACCCGTCCTGGGGGAGGTGGGGCCGATTCGCGCTGCGATGCACTGGTGTCGTCCTGGCGATCGGCGCCAGTGGGTGCGCGGGGAGGATTCGCGATGGCTGATACAGGCAGGCACGCCAGCGGGACCGTTCAGAACACGTCATGGCAGACGGATCCCGGTCCGACGGGGTGGGTGGGTTGGATCGCGTTCGCGGCGACGATGATGTTGCTGCTCGGGTCGTTCCATGTGATCCAGGGCCTCATCGCCCTCTTCGACGACAAGTACTTCGTCGTCGGCCAGAACGGCCTGGTCGTGCACGTGGACTACACGACCTGGGGCTGGGCTCACGTGATCCTCGGCGCGCTGATCGTGGCGACCGCGATCGGCCTCATGGTCGGACAGATGTGGGCCCGCGTCGTGGGTGTCCTGCTCATGTTCGTCAGCGCCATCGTGAACATCACGTTCCTGGCGGCCTACCCGGCGTGGTCGACGATCATGATCGCCGTCGACGTCCTGGTGATCTGGGCCGTGATGGTGCACGGCCGGGAGATGAAGCCCGTCGAGAGCTGACGCGCCGGATGCCGAGCCCCAGCCCGACCGTGGGCGAGCGGCCGACCTGCAGCACCCGGGTCGTCGTCCTCATCGTGCCTTCCCACAAGCGGAGGGATCGAGATCGACCAGTCGAGTCGGCCCGGCCGTCGGCGAACACGGCTTCGCGGTGCACTACCGTGCAGTGCTTCCTGAGGAGGAACTGCCGATGTGGACCTTCAGTGTCCTTGCTGTCGCATTGCTGGTCGCAGCGGGCCTGCTCCTAGGGTTGGGCCACTCCAAGCGCTCGCGCCCCGTGCAGGCGGCCTCGATCGTCGCCCTGGCGATCGCACTCGGGTTCGGGGGCGCTTTCATGTTCGGCGTCGTCTGATGGCCTCGGGCGCCGAAGTCTCCTTCCACGCGCCACGCGACCGAAGGAGAGCATCATGACTTGCCCGGTACGGGTTCCCCCGAAGCCGGTGGGCTCGTGGTGCTGACCGCCTTGATCTCCTCGCCGTTGCTCGCCATCCTGGTCGTCCTCGCTCTCGGCACCCTGCTCGGCGCGGTGCCCTTCGGCCCGATTCGCTTCGGTGCCGCGGGGGCCTTGTTCGTCGGGCTCGCCGTCGGAGCGCTCGACCCTCGTCTGGGCGAGGGTCTCGGTCTGGTCCAGAGCCTCGGCCTCGCCCTGTTCGTCTACACCGTGGGCCTGGCCGCCGGTCGGGAGTTCTTCCGCGACCTGCGCCGGCAGCTGTCGCTGATGGGGGGCGCCGTCGTGATCCTTGTCGTGGCGGCCCTCGCGACCGTGGCCGTCGGCCGGCTGCTCGGGATCTCCTCGGCCATGGGGGCAGGCATCTTCTCCGGCGCGCTGACCAGCACTCCGGCGCTCGCGGCTGCGACTGCCGGAGCTGGGGGGAGCCAGGAGCCAGCTGTCGGCTACGCGTTGGCGTATCCGGTCGGCGTGACCGTGACGATCCTCGTCGTCGCCTGGACAGCCGGTCGGACCTGGCGCGCACGGCGCGACCCGGATGGTGGGGACCAGGCGCTAGTGAACATCAGCGTCGAGGTCGAGCACCCCGGCCTGCTCCGGGACGTGCCTCAGTTCCGCGACGCGTCGGTGCGGTTCTCGTACCTGGCCCGCGACGGGCGAACACGGGTCGCGCTCGCTGGCGAGGAGCTGAGGATCGGTGACCGGGTCGTCGTCGTCGGGCCGCGAGACCCGGTGCAGCTGGCCACCGAGCACCTCGGGCACCAGGTGGATCGGCACATCGCGGACGACCGCAGCGACGTCGACTACCGACGCTTCATCGTCTCCGACCCCCACATCGCGGGTCGGACCGTCGGTGAGCTCGACATCCCCGGGCGCTTCGGTGGCATCGTCACTCGGGTCCGCCGCGGCGACGTGGACCGGCTGGCGTCCGACGACTTCGTGCTCGAGCTGGGCGACCGGGTCCGCGTGATCGTCCCGCGCGGCGAGATGCCGGAGGTCTCGGCTCTGTTCGGTGACTCCGAGCGCAAGGTCAGCGAGGTCGACGCGCTCTCGCTCGGCGTCGGGATGGTGCTGGGCCTGCTGCTCGGGCTCATCGCGGTGCCGCTGCCGGGAGGGATCCGGTTCGCGCTCGGCGCGGCGGCGGGGCCGCTCGTCGTCGGGATGGTCCTCGGCCGGCTGGAGCGGACCGGGCCGCTCGTCTGGGTGCTGCCCCAGCCTGCGAACCTCACCATCCGGCAGCTCGGCCTCCTGCTCTTCCTCGCCGCGACAGGACTGGCGTCCGGACAGGCGTTCGCCGCGCAGGCCTTCACCCCGCTCGGCCTGCGGGTCGGCCTCACAGCCGCGGTCGTCGTCGCCGTGGGGGCGATCCTGTTCGTGGCGCTCGCCCGACTGGTCGGCCTGAGCTCCGCGCGCGCTGCCGGTGGTCTGGCGGGTTTCGTCGGCCAGCCGGCGATCCTTGCCTTCGCGAACACCAGGATCCTCGACGCGCGGGTCGACGCCGGCTACGCGGCGGTCTTCGCCTTGGCGATCATCGTCAAGATCCTGCTGGCGCAGGTCATCGTCGTCCTGTGACGCTTCTCGGTATTCGTGCCCGTGCCGAGGCCGCTCGTCAGGTCAGCGAGAACGGCGGGTAGCGATCCGTCACCAGCAGGGTCGCGTAGGCCTGCACGCGCAGCCACCATCGGCCGACGCCGACGACGTAGTCGAACAGAGCGCGGGGATAGCGCCCCGTGAACAGGATCGCGAACCACGCGAAGATCACGCCGAAGAAGGCCCCGACGGTCAGCAGCCCGACCACGATCACGTGCGGGATCACGAGCAGCCACTTCACCAGCGGCATCCACCGGCTCAGGTCGTGCTCGACATCGGGGTAGTCGAGCTGCAGGTGGACGAGCTGCTCCTCGACCGTGGAGGGGTACTCGTCGGTGAGCAGGACGAGGAAGGCCCAGATGCGGGTCGAGAACCGGGCCAGCTCCAGGGCGAAGTCGAACCACCACCGCGGGTATCGCTGCCGGAAGACGATCATGAGCAGGGTCGCGACGAACAGCCCGGTCACGATGCCGCCGCTCGTGGTGCGCACCACCTCACCGGTCGACTCGTAGGCGGTTCGGGTGACACCGGAGGTGAGCACCGAGTACACGATCCCGATCGGAATGACCAGGAACACCCGCAGGAACGTCGTCGCTCGGTCGTGTCGCTCCGTGTAGTCGATGTCGAGGCGTGCCGGGTAGGTCAACGCCGCTGGTTGCGTGGTCACGGTCCCTCCAGGGGTGAGTCGTTCCACCTCCGACCGTGTCGGACCGGCGAAGCACGGGACTAGGGTCGTTCGTCCCTAGCGTCGTCCCGATCCGCGATGCTTCGGCACGGGCGAGACGCCCGGCGGCGAATCAGCGCGAGATCTGCTGCAGCGCCCAGGAGTTGCCGTCGGGATCGCTGAAGTACGCGTACCGAACGCCACCCATGTCCTGCACGTCCGAGACGACGACCCCCTGGGCGAGCAGCGTGCGGCGAGCGAGCTCGACGTCGTCCACCACGAGATGGAGATTCTGGACGGGGGCGGCGCTGGGATCGCTGATGCCCACACCGACGACGACGGAGCAGGCCGACCCGGGTGGAGTCAGCTGCACCACGCGCATGCCGTTGCCCGGCTGCACGTCGTGGTCGAGGTGGAAACCCACCTGGTCGACGTAGAAGGCCTTGCTTCGGTCCACGTCTGTCGATGGCAACGGGACGAGCTCAAGTCGCATGTCCACAGCGCACTCCTTCTTCTCAAGCTGCTCGTAGGTGGTGGCGTGACCGATGGCGGCACGGTGCATCGCCTCGTGAGTATCCAGCCTGCGCAGCGGCAGCGTCCAGCGATGCGGGACGTGACCGGGCCAGCCGCATACCCTGAGTGAGGGCGGAGGTGATCCCTTGGACGACCGGGTCGGGCGCAGGACGGATGGTGCCGGGCTGCGCTGGATGGCGCTGCTCGCCTTCGGCGCGAGCTTCGGCTTCGTCGAAGCGGCGGTGGTGTCCTACCTGCGCCGGATCCTCGACTACCAGTCGGGCTACCAGGTGGGCGACCGGAAGGTCTACGTCGACCTGGGGTTCATTGCGTTCGTCCAGCCGGTCCGTTCGGTGCTCTCCGACCCCGCTCTCACCCAGGTCGAGGTTGCGCGGGAGGCAGCCACGATCGTCATGCTCGCGGCGGTCGCCGTGCTGGCGGGGGAGACGGTGCGGCGTCGGCTGGCGGCGTTCTTCGTCGCTTTCACGGTGTGGGACCTGACCTACTACGTCTTTCTGCGGGTGCTTGACGGGTGGCCGACGAGCCTGCTGGACCTCGACGTGTTCTTCCTCATCCCCGTGCCGTGGGTCGGACCCGTCGCGACCGCCGTGGTCGCCTCGGGGGTCGTGCTGGTCGTGTCGTCGTGGGTGTACCTGGGTGGTTCTGGTCGGCGCGCGCCCGACCCGTGACGGCCCCGCCGGACCCCCGGCTCAGGTCGGCTCGATCACGTCCAAGCGGGGCGTGCCCGGGCCCAGGGACAGCAGCGTGGACCGCAGTCGCCTCGGCAGGCCGGCCACCACGTTGTCGTAGGAGTCCTCGATCAGCTCGCCGGCCAGGGACAGGTCGGCGTCCGGACCGAGCTCGACGGTGATCCAGTGCACCTTGTTCATGTGGAACCCGGGCTGGACGAACGCATGGTTCGCGATGAGTCGGGGCACCTCGTCGGGCTCGGCCTTGAGGTTGACGATCATGTGGTCGCTCACCCGCGGGTTGCGCCAGAGCAGGGCGAACATCTTGCGGTGGATCCGGAAGACGTCGCTGTCCGGACCCCAGGGCCAGTCGACGGTCACCGCGGGCAGGGCGAGGCACGCCTGGCGGCACCAGCGGGCGAAGCCGTCCGGTGTCAGGAGTTGGTCAGCCATATCGCCCACCGTAACGGGGCCCGCGAGGTCCGCTGGCGTCGAGGTCGGCGCTAGATCCCCAGATTGGCGCCCATGACGACGGTTCGCTCGGGGGCAGGTGGAAGACCTCGGTGCGGTTGGCGGCGTTGTGCGCCATCCAGACGAAGAGCCGCTCCCGCCACGACTTCATGTGCGGCGTGCCGGTTGCGTGCAGGGTCAGCACCGACAGGAAGTAGTGCGCGTCCTCGACGTCGAGCTCGAGCTCCGGCGAGCTGTCGATCGCCAGCGCGAGGCCTCGGGGGATGTCCTGACTGTCGTTGAACCCGACGTGCACGCAGACGTGCACGATGCCGTCGTCGCCGTGACCGAGGTCATCGACGCTGACGCGGTCGACGTGATGGATGTGCGGCACGTTCTCATTGACGATCTGCAGGATGACCACGTGCTCGTGCAGCACACGGTTGAAGTCGACGTGGGAACGCAGGGCCAGTGGAGTCGTGGTTCGGTTGGGGTGCGGGAACACGGCCAGGCCCGGGACCCGTGGCACGTGCTCGGCGCGGATCATCTCGACGAAGTCGTCCAGGGGGCCCTCGAGCTCGGCCCGACGTCGGGCGACGATCTCGGCGCCCGTCCGCCAGGTCGTCATGAGGGTCACGACGACGGCCGCGATGAGCAGCGGCAACCAGCCGCCGCTGATGATCTTCGTGACATTCGCGGCGAAGAACGTGACCTCGAGGGTCCCGATCACGACGCCGTACGCGACGATCTTCCACATCGCCCAGTGCCACACCATCCGCGCGAGGAGCAGGTACAGCAGGCTCGTCAGGATCAGGGTCCCCGTCACGGCAAGCCCATAGGCAGTGGCAAGTCGGCTCGAGCTCTTGAACACGCCGATCAGGAGGATGACGCCGAAGAAGAGGATCCAGTTGACGACCGGGAGGTAGATCTGGCCGCCCTCCTCCTTTGAGGTCTGCTTGACCGACAGTCGGGGGAACAGGCCGAGCCGGACCGCCTGCCGGGTGACGGAGTAGGCCCCGGAGATCACCGCCTGGGAGGCGATGACCGTCGCCAGCGTGGCGAGGATCACCAGCGGCAGGGTGGCCCAGGAGGGGGCCAGGTTGAAGAAGGGATTGTCGATGGTCGTGGGGTCGTCCAGGATCATCGCGCCCTGGCCGAAGTAGTTCAGCGCGAGCGCCGGGAACACGATCGCGTACCAGGCCTTCTGGATCGCCGGTGCGCCGAAATGGCCCATGTCGGCGTAGAGAGCCTCGGCACCGGTGATCGTCAGCACGACGGCGCCCATGGCGATGAAGGCGGTGAAGGGGTGCTCGACGACGAAGGCCAGCGCGTAGGTCGGCGAGAGCGCGCCGAGGATCGCCGGGTTCCGGGCGATGTGGGGAACCCCCAGGACCGCCAGCACGACGAACCACACGATCATGACGGGCCCGAAGGCCCGGCCGATCGCCTCGGTGCCCCACCTCTGCACGACGAACAAGACGGTCAGGATCACGACCGAGATCGGCAGCACGACCTGATCGAGGGACGGGTTGACCACCGCGAGTCCCTCGATCGCCGACATCACCGAGATTGCCGGGGTGATGACGCTGTCGCCATAGAAGAGCGCGGCGCCGAACATCCCCAGCATCATGACGATCGCCAGCCGCCGGCGATCGGCCAGCTTCGCGCGCAGCAGCGCTACCAGCGCCAGGATCCCGCCTTCGCCGTCGTTGTCCGCGCGCATGATCAGCACGACGTACTTGATCGACACCACGATCGTGATCGACCAGATCACCATCGAGATGATGCCGAACACGTCCACGGGCGTCGGCTTGACGGTGTTGTGATCGATGCTGAACACGGTCTGCAGGGCGTACAGCGGGCTCGTGCCGATGTCCCCGAAGACGACGCCGACCGCGCCCAGTGCGAGGGCGAAACCGGAGCCGTGGCGGGCGACCGACGTCTCCTGCCGACCTGGCTGTGCCGGTAGGTCGGGTGCGGAGTCGGCCCCGGCGGGCGGGTCGGGCGGGGTGGTCGGGCGCGAGGTTTCGTCGGTACTCACCCGGCATAGTGCCACGCGAACCCCGCCCCCGGCGACGGTCGCCGTCGGCCCTCGATCCGCGCGTCCTCGATCGTCAGGTCGCAGTGGCGGCACTCATCATGGCGGCGAGCACGGCGGCCTGGGTCGTGTGCACCGGACGCGAGACCGTGGCCGGTGTCGTGTTCGCGTCGGCAGTCGCCTGGGTGATGGCCTTGGCGCGGGCGTCGGCCTGCTTGCGGTGATGCTTGTCGACGACGTTGCGCACCATCGCGAGGGGTCGCAGCAACGAGATGAGCAGGGCCGTGTGGGCGTCGGGCTCGCCGCTGTAGACCAGGACGCGCTGCAGCCGCGCCCGCAGCTCGTGCTCGGGTGCGGGATCGACCTCCGGCCACTGCGAGGCGGCAACGAGGCCGAGCGCGGTGCGGCGCTCCTCGGTGAGCGCTCCACGCTCGGCCAGCGATGTGCCGACCTGGGTGCGCAGAGGCGCGAGGGCGGGGGGCAGCTGGGTCAGCCAGTACTGCGCGGACCGGGGCTCGCCGCTCGCGAGCAGCTCGGTCAGGGCTGCGCTCAGGGGCGGGTGGGAGGCGGTGCCCGCGACGCCGACGACCGTCTTCCCCTTGGTGACGACCAGCCCCTCGGCGGCCAGGTCGAGCAGGAGGGCACCCGCGAGCCCGTTGTCCAGCGCGAGGGTGGCGCCGGGCCTGTCGGGCTCGTCGTCGTGCGTGAGCAGGAAGAGCTCCTCAGAGAGCGTCATTGCAGTCATGTGCCGACCTTGGCACGGCTCGGTCGCCCGTACCCGGGACTCCGTGCGGTTGTTCAGGCCGTGGTGTCGGTCAGGCTGTCGAGGAACTCCATGTCCGCGGCCGAGATCTCGAAGTCGATGGCGGCGTTCTCGCTCATCCGCGCGGGCGTGGTCGTCTTCGGCAAGGGCAGCGCGCCCTTCTGGAGCACGTAGCGGATGCACAGCTGCGCGACCGTCCGTCCGTACCTTTGCGCCACTGCGAGGACCTCGGCATTTCCCAGGATGGCTCCGGTCGCCAGGGGGGAGTAGCCCTCGACGACGATGCCGTTCGCCTGGCAGTACGCGGTGACCTCCGGCTGCGTGTGACCGATGAAGAACCTGATCTGGTTCACCTGGGGCGTCACGCGTGCGCCGTCGAGCAGCGCGGTGAGGTCGGCGACCGTGAAGTTGGAGACGCCGATCGCCCGGGCGCGCCCGGCGTCGTGGATCTCCTCCATGGCGCGCCACGCCTGCGCGTTGCCGGCGCGATGGTCGGTGCCGATCGCGGACCAGGGCCAGGGTGCGTGGATCAGGTAGAGGTCGACATACTCCGTGCCCAGTGCGGCGAGGGACTCCTCGAAGCTGGCGGCGGCCCCGTCGTAGGACTTCACCTCGGCCGGCAGCTTGGTGGTGAGGAAGATCTCGGCGCGGGGGATGCCGCTGTCGGCGATCGCGCGGCCGACGCTCGCCTCGTTGCCGTACGCGCGAGCGGTGTCGATGTGGCGGTACCCCGCCGCGAGCGCTGCGGCGACCGCGTCGTAGGCGGCCGACCCGTCGGGGATCTGCCAGGTGCCGAAGCCGACCGAGGGGATCTGGTCGCCGGTGGCGAGGGTGAAGTGCGCAGCCATGGGGTTCTCCTTCAGTCCGGCGACCTCGGGCGGTCGCACACCACACCGTGCAGGTTACGTGGTCGATTCGAGGGGCTGGTCGCCGACGCGGGGCCTGAGATCAGGTCCGACGCCGACGTACGGGGAGCTGACGGACCGGCCCGGTGCTCTCGCGGATCACCGTCTCGGTCGGCAGGACGACGTGCTCGCCGGCGGGGGCCGAGCCGTCCCGGATGCGAGCGATCGCCGTGATCAGCGCGGCAGCGGCGGCGTGGCCCTTGGCTGCCACGTCCTGACGCACGGTGGTCAACGTGGGGTGCATGCGGCGGGCCACCGGGCTGTCATCGAAGCCCGCGACCGAGACGTCGTCGGGTACCCGGAGGCCGAGGGACTGAGCTCCCTCGATGACCCCGCGGGCGAGGGCATCGCTGAGGCACACGATCGCGGTGACGGGCTCTGGCGTGTCCAGGATGCGGCGGGCGCTGTCGAAGCCCGCCGAGAACTCCGAGTAGGGCTGCTGGACCAGGATCGTCTGGACCCCTGCGGGTTCGAGCGCGTCGAGCCAACCAAGCATCCGCTGCCGGGCGATGAAGGAGCTCGCGGTGGGGAGCAGGTCCGTGAGGAGGCCGTGCGGGCCGGCGAGGCTCGCCGTCACGATCGCGACCCGGCGGTGGCCCAGGTCGACGACGTGCTGGGCCAGGTCGCGGGCGGCGCCACGGTCGTCGATGTTGATGCAGGTGAAGCCCGCGACCGGTTCCTGATCGACGAAGACCAGTGGGATCCGCCGTCGCACCAGCCAGTCGACGGCCGGTGAGTCGGTCTCGCACGAGTACACCAGCGCGCCGTCCATCGCGACGTCCCGGGCGGGGATGACGTCGTCGCGGCTCGAGGAGGTCAGCAGGGTCAGCGCC
Organism: Pengzhenrongella phosphoraccumulans; assembly: GCF_045689905.1. NCBI lineage: Bacteria > Bacillati > Actinomycetota > Actinomycetes > Micrococcales > Pengzhenrongella > Pengzhenrongella phosphoraccumulans. The sequence continues at coordinate 4,197,094 of NZ_CP144210.1, forward strand.
AGCCCGGTGGGCGCGAGCTGCGCGGCGATCGCCCCGAGGAACTCCGCGGCCACCTCGTCGGTGAAAGCGGGGGTCAACGAGTCCGTCAGCAGCACCCCGATGGCGCCGGTGGCGCCGCGGGCCAGGGCCCGTGCGGCCGGGTCGGGGCCGGCGTAGCCCAGGGCGTCGGCCGCCGCGAGGATCTGACGGCGCAGATCCGGGGAGAGCTGGTCGGGGCGGGAGAACGCGTTCGACACGGTCATGCGGCTCACGCCGACCTGGTCGGCGATCGTCTGGAGCGTCACTCTGGCCAGGCGTTGTGATCGCTGCGTTGCCACTGGGGCAACCTACGGCATGGGCTGTGGCGCCCCGGCTGCAGGCTCGGCGTGGGGTTAGCGGGTGACCAGGCCCACGACGCCCTTCGTGATCAAGACGACAGCGACCACGGTGAGGACAACAGTCAGGAGCTCCTGGCCGTGCGCCACCAGCCAGGCGCGCCAGCGCTGGTGGATGGCAGGGGCGTCCTGGGGGCGTATCGCCATGAGCAGCAACGGAGCCGCGACTCCAGCGGAGGCGACGAGGACGAACAGGAACAGGTCGAGTGCGGCTCGGCCGGACGGTAGTCCGGCTTGGATGACGTTGCCGACAGCCGCGACGACGATCGCGTAGTTGGGCAGGAACGCGCCGAGGGCGAACGCCGACACCGGCGACATCGAGTCCAGTCGCCCCATCCACCTCGGCTGGGCATCCGGCTTCGTGGTGACCGGACGTCGCGATCGCACGAGCAGCCAGCCTGCGAGCGCCACCCCTGCGGCAATCTGCACCCCGCTCACCCACGACGCGCCTGCCGCAACCTTCGGCGAGGCCGGATAGAGAGCGAGCGTGGCGATCGCCACGACGGCCAGAGCCAGCACCCAGCCGGCGACGAAGGCCGTCGCTCTCGCGGCACCACCCTCGGACGCGACGAGCAGAACTGCGGCCAGCACCGACCAGGGCTGCACCGCCAGCGCCAGTGCGAGCAGCAGCAGTGTCAGCATCGAGGCAACGTCCATGGGGCCCCTTCCTTGTCGCGACCACCGAGATCCCAGCGTGGGCCGCTGAGCGAGCTCATGCCGGGGTGGCCCGGTGTGCGGCTCGGGGCGGTGGAGCACCTGCGGGGAGTCTGGCGGTTGAGGGCCGCGGGCGCGACCTCATGTGACGCCGCCACCCGGTCAGTCGGCGAGGACCTGCGCGAGGGCGTGGGCGCCCAGGACGGCGAACGGTGGATCGTCGTCGGAGTGCGCAAGGAGCGCGACCGCGAGAACCAGCGCCCACCCGCGCGCCCGCTGCCACGTGTCGTGATCCGTGCCGCACAGGCGGGTGACCTGGTCCTGGAATCGGCGCCGTCCGGACGCGTCGAACGTCATCCACGCGGTCGCGAGGTCGGTTGCAGGGTCGCCGGCCGTGATGTCGCCGAAGTCCAGCACGGCCTCCAGCGTGCCCTCGGGGTCACGAGCAGGTTGGCCGGATGGAGATCCCCGTGCAGCCAGAGCGGCGGGCCGGGCCAGGTCGGGACGTCGAGCAGCTGCTCCCAGAGCCGACGGACCACCTCGGGCTCCGGGACCGATCCGCTCGCGATCCGCTCGTGGACGGCGGCGTCCCGGGTCGCGAGCGGTCCCCCTCGGAACGGGTTCGCCGGGGCGTCCGACGGCGCCCGGACGTGCAGCCGGGCGACGAACTCGGCGAGGGGGTGCGCCAGTGTCGCGCGAGCGGCCGGCGCGCGCGCCGTGGCCGGCCGGCCGGCGAACCACGGCACCACGCTCCACGCCCACGGGAACGCCGCGGACGGCACACCGACCCGGACGGGAGCGGGAACGCCGACGCCGAGGTGCGGCCCGAGCACCGGCAACCAGCGCTGCTCGTGGTCGACGAGGACCGCCGCGACCTCACGCCGGGGCAGGCGGACGGCGAGATCGTCGCCCAGCCGCACGATCGTGTTGTCCCAGCCGTGCGGGCCGGCACTCAGCGGCAGGTCGGCCAGGTCCGGGTGCTGCTCGGTCAGGAGCAGCCGCACGAGGGTGGTGGTCACGTCGATCTCGGCAGCGGGTCTGTTCCCCATGCTCCCTCTCGTGTCGTCTCGGACCTCACGGCCAGGCGGGCGACTGAGCCTATCGGGCGCGCGGGGGCCCTCAGCGGGCGCGGTCGGGTCGGTGCGTTCCTGGTGCGCGGTTTCCGCCCGGGGACTTCAATGAGTGGTTAGCGTCGTTCCGGCGGGCTGGTCAGCGAGGGATCGCGACGGGCCGGCCGCGCGGGTCAGACCAAGGTGCTGGGGGTGAAGTGGTGCGCGTCGGGGCAAGCCGCACGGCCTTTCGACCGCTGGATTCAGCCGCACCGGGCACGATGGACCGCGCGTTGGATCGGGCGGGGGCTCGTCGGCCGTCACAATCGGGCTGGCTGATTCTGCTGGTCGGGCTCATGGCATTCGCGGCCCGGCTGTGGCCCGTCATGGTCGCCGGGACGTTGCGCGGTGTCCAGGGGTATGACGACGGCGTGCACCTCGCCGTCGCCCAGCGCCTGATCGCCGGGGTGCTCCCGTACCGCGATGAGGTCTTTCTGCACCCGCCGGGGATAGCCGTGCTGCTCGCTCCGTTCGCTGCCCTGGCGGGGCCGCTGGGGGACTCGTGGTCCCTCGTGCTGGCCCGGTTGCTGTTCATGGGGCTGGGCGCGGTGAACGCGATGCTCATCGTGCGGATCTTGGTGCCGCGCGGGCTGCTCGCTGCCATGGTCGGCGGGGGCGCCTACGCGCTGGGCGGCATCACGGTCGCGGCCGAGCACACGGTCTTCCTGGAGACTCCGATCAATCTGGGTCTGCTGGTGGCGCTGGCCGTGCTCGCCCGGGCCGGCACCGGGTTGCCTGCGCGGTCACCGTCGGTCACTCGGGCCTTGGCGGTCTCGGGGTTGGCGCTCGGGCTCGCGGTCACGTTCAAGATCTGGGTGGTGCTCGACGTCGTCGTGCTCGGCGCCCTGGTCCTGTCCCGCTGGGGCCTGCCCGCGCTCGGCCGCTGGCTCGCGTGGTGCGCGGCCGGGGCGGCGCCCCTGCTGCTTCCCTTCTTCGTCGCGTCGCCGGGAAAGATGGTGTTCGACGTGCTCTCCGCTCAGAGCGGTCGACCGTTGCAGGCCAAGGGGCTGCTCGAGCGGCTCGGTGCGGTCGGGCTCGCGGGGGATCTGCACGTCTCCTCGATCGGGCTCGTGGCCGCACTCATCGCTGTCCCGCTACTCGTCGGCACCCTCGCTCCGCTGGTGGTGATGCTCTGGCGCCGGATCCCTGCGGTGCGGTGGCCGGATCCGGTCTGGTGGGGCCTGCTGGTGGGTCTCCAGATGGCGGCGATCGCGGCTGCTCCGAGCTTCTACTCCCACTACCTCGCCTTTGTGGCTCCCGGGTTGTGCCTCATGCTCGGGGCGGGGACGGGGCTCGTGGCCGCAGCGGTGCGCCGGCGGGGAGGACGCACCGCCCGAGCCGGGAGGGGCCTGATCGCCGGGGTGGCGGTCGCCGTCGGCCTCGCGCTGGTCTCCGCGACCGCACCCCTGCCGATGAGCGGCCGGGTCGACCAGGACGCACTTGCCGAGTTCGCCGCGCGCCACGACTGCCTGTGGGTGCGCAATCCGTCGTACCTCCAGCTGGCGGATGCCACCGCCCGCCAGATCGAGCGTCGCTGCCCCGCCACCATGGACCTGGTCGGGGCCTGGCTCGTGTTCACCGCCGGTGGCGCCGTGCCCGGTTCGCGGGCGTCGAGCCTGGACGACCTGGCCCTGGAGCAGCTCGCAGCGAGTGATGGCGCGCTGCTCGCAGCGGGGCACCCGACCCAGGGTCTGGGTCCGAAGTCTCAGGCCTATCTCTCGGCGCACTTCGCACGAGCTGGACACACCGGCCAGATCGAGATGTGGGCGAGGACACGGTGACCGGCGCGGAGGGGGCACCCATGGCCGGCGACTGCTCCGTTAGGGTCCGTACGCGTCGTCGTCTACGCGGGGGGAAACTCATGGCTGTCCGGGAGCGCTCTGTGCGCCCATCTGGAGCTTCCGAGACCGGTGCTCCGACGCCGGGGCTCTCCGCCGTGGTTCTCGCGGTGGCCGCGACTGTCCGGCGCGTCGTGTCCGGGTGGGTCGACTCGCGCCGAGCCTTGTGGGTCGCGTTCGTGGTGACTCACGGGTGGCTCGCGCTGGTCGGGGTCGTGCTGATGCCCCGCAAGGCGTTCTTCGACCTCGAGCTGTATCGCACCTGGGTCGGGGCGGGCTTGCACGGAGGTTCGTGGCCTGTGCTCGACGCCCCGTTCGTGTACCCGGTGGGTGCGCTTGTCCCGATGCTCGTCCCGGCGGTCGTCAGCACGACGTCAACGGTCGCCTACGCGCTCGGCTGGTGCCTCCTGGTCACGGGGCTGGACGCGATCGCGGTGCGCGCGCTCGCCCGCCGGGGCGGCGCGCGCGGCGCGTGGTGGTGGCTGGGCTTCCTCGTCCTGCTGGGCCCGATCGCGATGGGGCGCCTCGACGCCGTCGTCGCACCGGTCGTCGTCGTCGCGCTCCTCGCAGCGGCCACCCGACCGCGGGTGGCGGCCGCCGCGCTGACGGCAGCCGCGTGGGTCAAGGTCGCCCCGGGGGTGCTCCTGATTCCGTTGGTCCTGATCGTGCGCCGACCCGTGCGCGACGTCGTCGTGCCCGCCGCCCTGGTCTGCGCCGGAGTCATCGGCGCCGTGGCCGCCGGTGGCGGGCTGCGGTTCGTGACGAGCTTCCTCACCGCTCAGGACACCCGCGGGCTGCAGGTCGAGGCGGTGGTGGCCACTCCGTGGGCGCTCGCGGCACTCGTGCGGCGGGACGTGTGGATAGTCCTGAACGCCGAGCTGTCGACGTGGGAGATCGTCGGCCCTGGCACTGCGACCGCCGCTCGTGCGCTTGACATCGTGCTCCCCCTGGCGGTTGCGGGCCTTGCACTACTGATCTGGCGGGCGCGTCACCTGTCTGTCCCCGACCGGCTGATCTGGGGGTCTCTCGCCATGCTCACGTTGCTCATCGTGGTGAACAAGGTCGGCTCACCGCAGTACATCGGCTGGCTCGCCCCGCCCATCGCGGTCGCGCTGGGAACGGGCCGGACTGGCACCCGCACCGACGCAGACGTCCCGCCCCGCGCGCTGCCGCGCCTGGCGGGCGCGGTGTGGGGGATCGCCGCCCTCACGCAGGTGGTGTTCCCCTTCGCCTACGGCCGGCTGCTGCGCAGCGACGTGCTGATCACCGGTGTTCTCGCTGCCCGCAACGTCGCTCTCGTGGCGCTGCTCGCAGGCGCGATCGTCGTGCTCGCGCGGGGGGCCCGGATAGGGGAAGGCGTCCTCGCGAGCCCCCTGGACGACATCCCGCTACACGACGACCCGGCCGTTCGCGTGTGACGATGCCGGTCCCGCAGGCGGCATCGGTGCAGGTGAGCCGAACAGTGGCCGTCGGCCTCGCTCGGACCGCAGCGGGTCGATGACCATCACGATCCCGAGGATCGCCGCCGCCAGCGCCACCGAAGCGGTGACGTCCGTGAACCAGTGGTATCCGAGGCACAGCCGGCTCGTCGTGCGACCGTCGTGGCGCTGCGAATAATTCCGCGCCAGAATGTTTGTGGATTGGATCACCGAAACGGCCTCGCGGCGAGCCGTGGGCGCTAGTTTCGGAGGATCGCGCAGTCCTGACCAGCGGGGATAGGGGTCGTTCATGTCGGTGATGATGCAGGTGTCGTCGGAGGTACCGCGGTACTTCAGTTGGGGCTGGGTGTCGGTCTCGCTGCCCAACCTCATCGTCATCGTTGCGTTGGCCACGGTGTTCGTGCTCGCCCTGGTGCTGCCCTTCCCGAAGGACCGCAGCGAAGGTCGGGACGACTCGTGAGCGCCGACACCGAGCCCCAGGCGCCGGCCGCGCCCGCTCCGGTCCCGGCCACGACCTGGATCGGTCGGGCCCGCGAGTACCTCGAGCGTGAACTTCCCTACGAGAAGCTGCTGCCCGAGACGCAGCCCGCCTACGTGGCGTCGTGGATCTACGTGTTCGGGGTGCTGACCCTCGCCGCACTGGCGATGATCATCGCCTCCGGGGCGGTCCTCGCCTTCCAGGGGCCTTCCTGGTACCACCTGTCGAGCACCGGGCTGTTCTTCAACAGCCTGCACTTCTGGTCGGTGCAGCTTTTCTTCTTCTTCATGGTCATCCACCTGGTGGGCAAGTTCTTCATGGCGGCCTGGCGAGGCAACCGTGCCAAGACCTGGATCACCGGCGTGCTCGCGTTCGTCATCTCGATCGGTGCCGGCCTGACCGGTTACCTGCTCCAGACGAACTTCGACTCGCAGTGGATCGCCTTCGAAGCGAAGGACGGGCTCAACGCGTCCGGGATCGGGGCCTGGTTCAACGTGGCCAACCTCGGTCAGGTGATGATGATCCACGTCTTCCTGATCCCCGCCGTGATCGCGGTGATCGTCGTGGTTCACCTGCTCCTGGTGCGGGTGCACGGGGTCGTGCCGCCGATCGACGCGGCCCTGGTCGAGGACACCAGACGACCCCCCGCTCGACACGCCCACGAGGCTGCCGAGACGAAGGACGTGCTGTGATGGCGACCAGGTCGTACCAAGAGACGTTGGAGCGTGAGCCCTGGACGGGGCCCAAGCGGCGCTACGACATCCTCAAGGAAGGCGCGATCGCGACCGTTGTCGTGATGCTGCTGACGGTCGTGCTCGCGGCGATCTTCTCCTCACCCGACGACCCGGCCCTGACCTTGCAGGGTTGGGCCAAGAGCGCGCCGGACAACCTGTACGCGACTGCGGTCGCGGAGCTCGCCGGCACGTCCGACTCGGCCACCTACGGGCCGCCCTACAACAACGGCGGAGACGGCCAGGCCCTGGGGCCGATCACGCCGCAGAAGTGGATGGGCGTTCATCAGCCGGTCGACCCGGCGAACGACTTCGTCATCATCCCGCTCGGCACCCAGGACCAGCCGTCGGCCACCGCCGCGGCCCTGACGAAGTGGACCACCGCCGACGCCACCCAGCAGGCGGCCTGGGCCACCGCCTACGACACCGCTCTGAACGACCCAGCGGGTGCGGACGGGGACCCGACCGCGGTGCCCGACGGCGACTACGGGCCGGTGCCAGCGCTGGCCGACGGTCTCGTCGCGATGGCCGCGTCCGGCACCCTTGACGGGGTTCTGGCCGCTCCGGGTCAGTTCTTCAACACCGACACGACCAAGCAGATCCTGTTCCTCGGGGACGGCTCCTACCTCGACGACGCCGGGACCGCGAACCACCTCCAGGGCAACACCGGGGGAATGATGAACGAGACGGGCAACTTCCCGGGCCAGCAGTGGCTCGCGCCGTTCTCGTTCTGGTACCAGCTGCCCCTGTTCAACAGCGAGGCGGAGACAGGCTTCGCCGCGACGTTGACGGCCAACGGTGACATCTACATCCTGGCCATCATCGGACTTCTCGTCCTGGTGGTGATCCTGCTGCCCTTCATCCCGGGCCTGAGGTCCATCCCACGGGTCATTCCCGTGCACAAAGCCGTCTGGCGGGACTACTACCGGAACAAGCCTCGCTGATCGGTCTCGCCGTCACGGCGATGCGGCTGCGTCCCAGCGAGCCGGGGTGGCCCGAGCAGGCGTTCCATCAGGTGCGGGTCACCGGGCCAGGCATCGATGAGCACCTGCCGCGGAACGCACCGCGCGGCATACCGCAACGCGAGAGCGACGACCACGACGTCGTCCAGGGGACCGATCACGGGCAGGAACTCCGGGATCAGGTCGATCGGCGACATGACCCACAGGCCCGCAAAGGCGACCGCGATCTTCGCCCGGCGGGGCACAGCCGGATCGTGACGCAGCCGCCGCACCGTGGTCACGCAGGCCGGGAGGAATCTCGCCAGCTCCTTGGCCGTCCCTTCGGGTAGGTGCCGAGCGGCCATGATCAACGTCGCCCAGGTCCCGGCCATCACCGCAACGGCGATGGCGAGCCCACCCAGCCAGTCACTCATCGCCGACCACCTCCAGAAGAATTGCCTCTATTGTTCCTCCGGCTGGTCGAGCATCCGCTTGTCCCGTTCTACACTTTAGACGCGGTGCGACCGTGTGAGCGGTACGCCGCTGGGGTCTGCCCACGGCAGGACTCGGGACGTGACGCGCGATCGGTATCCGGCCCGACTCGGCCGCGGTGCCCGGCGGGACGCCTGGTTCACCGGCGATCGAGCAGTGCCACGACCGTGCGCCCGCCGTGGTTCAGCGAGACGTCTAGCGGGTGTCGCCATCGCCGCGATCACGTGTCGGCGGCCGGCGCAGACGGGGACGCTGCGCGGTGGCTTGCCGCCCGATCTCGGGTTGCCTGCAGCACGGAACGCGTGGCTCGACGCCCACCCGGGCCCGGGCAGACGTGGACCGAACCTGCACCGCAGTTGCGGTGCGGATGTGCGAGAAGGAGGAGCTGTGGCACGACCACGCCAACGCCGGTCCGGTGGCGCGCGCACTGATCCCGGCGCTCAGCGGCACCATGCGCCGAGGCTCGCCGAGCAGGGGATCATCCCGGTGCTCGCCGAGGTCGCCCGCGACGTCGACCGTGCGGTGCAGCGCCCCCCGACGCGGCCGGCCGTGCGCACGAAGTTCCAGGTCGTGGCCCTGCTCGTGCGGGAGGAACGGGCCCGGGTGATGTCCGATGGCGGCTCGACCGAGTCGGTGCGCGCCAAACAGCTCAAACGGCTGGACGGGGTGGCGACGCTGCTGGCCAGGACCGCTGCCAGGGACACCTCGCTGCTCGAGCTGCTCGCCGAGGATGCTCGGGTCTCCCACGCGGCACGCGCGTTCAAGGCGTCCGTGATGCGCGCTGGGGGGTTGGAGCCACCCGAGGAGCCCGCGCCTGCCGCGCCTGTTGCGCCGACGCCCGGGGCCGAGAGTCAGGTGGTGCCCCGGTCGGTGATCTCGCGCCAGCTCGCGAACCCGTTCCTGGCTCCGGACTTCGCGGCCGCTGCCGAGCGGATCGCTCCGCGTGCCCGCCGACTTGCCGGCTGGGAGCTCCTCGAGCCGCTCTTCAGGTCGTTTGAGGAGGCCGCGACCGGCGCACCCGCCTGCATGTCGCTGCCGGGGGCCCGTCCGGTGTTCACTCCTCCGGGTCGGGAGCTGATGCCGCACCAGGCCCAGGTCGTCGCGGCTACGGCCGCCGGCCATCGCACGTTCCTCCTCGCCGACGAGCCCGGGCTCGGCAAGACCGCGCAGGCGCTGCTCGCCGCCCAGATGGCCGATGCCTACCCGCTGCTGGTCGTGGTGCCGAACGTGGTGAAGACGAACTGGGCGAACGAGGTCCGGCTGTGGACACCGTCGCGCCGGTCCACGGTGATCCACGGCGACGGTGACCGGGTCGACGGGTTCGCGGACATCGTGATCGTGAACTACGAGCTCCTGGACCGCCACATCGGCTGGCTCGGCGACTTCGGCTTCCGCGGCATGGTCGTCGACGAGGCGCACTTCATCAAGAACAAGAGCTCTCAGCGCTCCCAGCACGTCTTGGCGCTCTCCGAGCGGATCCGCGCCCGGACCTCCCGACCGCTGCTGATGGCGCTCACCGGTACCCCGCTGATCAACGACATCGAGGACTTCCGGGCGATCTGGCAGTTCCTCGGCTGGATCGACGACACCAAGCCGCTCGGCGCGTTGCAGACCGCCCTCGAGAATTCCGGGCTCACCCCTGCAGACCTCGGGTTCTACGCTGCGGCGCGAGCCAGCGTGATCAACATGGGTATCGTGCGTCGCCGCAAGGTCGACGTGGTCGCCGACATCCCCGCCCGTCGGGTGGCGGACCTGCCCGTCGAGCTCGACGGCGCGGCCGGCCGCTCGATCCGCGCCGCCGAGGACGCGCTCGCCCGCGGGCTGCTCAGGCGCTACCGGTCTGCCCTGGAGATGCGAACCGGCGGCGCCGTCGTCGACGGGATCGACTACGAGCTCGCTCGCCGGGTGGCGGCGGCGGAGCTCAAGGACTCGAGCTCGCAGACCGGCGGCGAGAACGTGTTCACGATGGTCCGCCGGATCGGCCAGGCCAAGGCCGGGCTGGCGGCCGACTACACCGCGCAGCTCGCCCGCAACGTCGGCAAGGTCGTGTTCTTCGCCAAGCACGTCGACGTGATGGATCAGGCCGAGCAGACGTTTGCGCAGCGCGGGATTCGCTACGCCTCGATCCGGGGCGACCAGACGCCCAAGGCCCGTGAGAAGAACATCGCCGCGTTCGTGAACGACCCCGACGTGTCGATCGTGGTGTGCTCCCTGATGGCCGCGGGGGTGGGGCTCAACCTTCAGGTCGCCTCCAACCTGGTGCTGGCCGAGCTGTCCTGGACCGACGCCGAGCAGACTCAAGCGATCGACCGGATCCATCGGATCGGTCAGACCGAGCCGGTCACCGCCTGGCGGATCATCGCCGCGCAAACCATCGACTCGAAGATCGCCAAGCTGATCGACAGCAAGTCGGGACTGGCTGCCCGGGCGCTGGACGGCGCGTCGAACGAGGAGATCACCTCGTCCACGACGGTGCAGCTCGAAGCCTTGGTCGAGCTGCTCACCGACGCGCTCGCCGCCGAGGGTGTGGGCTGATCCGTCGGCTAGGGGTTCGGCGCTGACGCCCCGGGGACGACGACGGCGGAGCCTCCGCCCGGCCAGCAGCTGAAGCCGATGGGGATTGCCTGACCCTTGGACACCATCTCACCCAGCAGGTCCATGCATTTGGACACCAGCACGTTCGGGTCTTGGGAGACGGACTTGGACAGCGTCTGGTTGGCCAGTGCCTGCTGCTCTGCGGTGATGACGGATTGCTCCGCGATGCGGGTCTGGGCCACCTGGGCGAGTAGCGCGTTGACCTTGCTCTGAGTGTTCTCGTCATAGTGGACCACCGGGATGATCACCGACAGCACGTTGATCTCAGAGCCGATCTGGGCGCGGATCTGGTCGACCACGTCGCTGGACAGCGTCGCGAGGCCGGGGGAGGTCGAGTTGCCGTCCTTGTCGATCGCCAGGGGGTCGTACTTCTCGAACACCGCGTTGAGGGCGGCGTTGAGGTCGCGTGTGACCAAGCTGTCGCGGACGTTGTCGAAGTCGCGGTAGTCGCGGAAGAGCCCGTCGGCGGCCCGCTCCTCGATGCGCCAGCGGATCGAGGTGTCGACGCAGGCAGTCGCCTGGTGGGCGATGCGGACGGTGATGCAGCTGAAGGCGCCAGTGTCCTTGACGTGATTGTCGGTCTGGATTGCGGCGTCCATCTCGGTGACCTTGTTCCACGGCTGGATCAGGTGGAAACCATTGGAGAAGCTGCCGACCGGGCGCCCGAACGAGGTTTCGATGCCCACGTTCTTGGTCGAGACGATCGTCGCGGAGCTGAAGAACAGAAAGGTCAGCGCCAGGACGAGCGCGCCGACGGAGGTCCAGCCGGCCACCTTCGTGCCGGAGCGTGGCTTCGCGGGCTTGGAGTGGCCTTCGTCGTCGTCCGTCGGCGGAGCAGGAGCGCGACGGCGGGCGGTCAGCCAGACGACAAGGGAGACGGCGGCGACGAGGAGCAGGAGCAGAGACATCACGAAGAGGCCGGGCACGGAGGTCGCTCTCTGTCAGCGGGCTGCCCGGCGCAACTGCCGGGCGCAGCGAATCGTGCCAGAACTCAGCCCTCGCCACCGACGAATCGCTGCTCGTCCGCACACCAGGGCGGTCGGGCTCCGAAAAGGGCGGGGCAGCACCTGGTCGACAACGCGCGCAACTCGGCGGGGCGATCGACCCAGGCGGATAGGTTGACCTGCATGCCGGAGACGATCGAGGACTACTACGAGCGGGTCGCGGAAGCGGCCGACGCTGAAGGCCGCCTGGCGGCCAATGCCGAGATTCAGTCCTGGGAGGTCTTCCCCTTCGAGTCAGAAGGCCTGCGGCTGAAACCCCTTGAACCTCTTGCCCACGCCGAAGCGCTCCGTCACGGGGAAGGCGGGATTGCGTGCAGCGCCTGCTACCAGGGCGACGAACCCCACTCGGGTGCGGTCGACGTCTGGCGCGACGATCACTGGCGCATCGCAGCAAGCGAGCCCACCGGCGCCCCGTTGATCCTCATCCTCTCGCCGCACGCCCACCATGACTTCACGATGCTTCCCATGAATCTCGCCGCCGAGATGGGGCAGATCATGGTCGCTCTCGGAGCTGCCATCGAGGCCTTGCCCAGTGTCGCTCGCGTCCACGTCAGCAAGTGGGGTGACGGCGGAGAACATGCACACGTCTTCTTCTACGCCCGACCGACCCGGATGCCGCAGCTTCGGGGCACGATGATGGCGGTCTGGGACGACTACCTGCCTGCCATCCCGTGCGACGTCCGAGATGCCAATGCCCGCGCCGTCGTGCGGGTTCTAGTCCGTGCCTACGGCGGGCGCGCCCTCGGACCGGCCGCCTGACTGCACCTGGGCAGGGTTGATCCATGCCGCCTACGGTTGGCCCATGAAGATTGGACTGCAGGTCGCGGACTTCACCTGGCCCGGTGCTCCCGGAAGCATCGGCCCCACCTTCGCCCGGATCGCCCGCGCCGCCGACGAGGCCGGGATGGCGAGTCTGTGGGTCATGGACCACTTCTTCCAGATCTCGATGATCGGCCCGCCGGAACGCGAGATGCTCGAGGGCTATGCGGCGCTCGCGTATGCCGCGGGTGTGACGAAGAACATCACGCTCGGCACCATGGTGACCGGCGTGACCTACCGCCATCCGGGGCTGCTCATCAAGACCGTGACGACCCTCGACGTCTTGTCGGGTGGCCGTGCCTGGCTCGGGATCGGCGCGGCGTGGAACGAGCAGGAGCACCGAGGGCTCGGCGTGCCCTACCCGGGCACGTCAGAACGCTTCGAGCGTCTCGAGGAGACGCTCCGGCTCGCCCACCAGATGTGGTCCGGCGACGACAGCCCATTCGACGGCGAGCACTACCGGCTGGAGCGGCCGCTCAACTCCCCGGCGGCTCTTTCCAAGCCCCACCCGCCGATCCTCATCGGGGGCGGCGGGGAGAAGAAGACGCTGCGGTTGGTGGCGCAGTACGCCGACGCCTGCAACATCTTCGACATGGGTCCGGAGGGGGTGAAGGCGAAGTACGACGTGCTCCGCGGGCACTGCGAGACGGTGGGCCGGGACTATGCCGACATCGAGAAGACGGTGCTCAGCCAGGTGAACCTCACGCAGGAGAGCGTTCAGCAGGTCGTGGACCGGTTCGGTCGGCTGGGCGCGATCGGCACGGATCACGTCATCGTCGGCCTGGCCGGGGTCCACGAAGAGGGCGCCTTCGAGAAGGTCCCCGAACTGGTCGCCCAGCTGAACGCGCTGTGACGACGGGCACCGTTGTGTAAGGATCCGGTCTCCGCGACTCAGTTGCGCGCGCTGTCGCTGGCCGCCGAGCCTGGGGAGATGGGGAGGGCCTCGCCGTCGAGGATGAGCCGGCCCGCGTGCGCCTTGGTCTCGGTGGCGTCGCTCTTCCACAGCTCGCTGAGCGTGGTGACGTCGTCGCTGGTGTACCCGGCACCCCAGAACGCGTCGTACTCGGCCTGGGTGTAGTCGAGCGTCGTCGGCGCGCCGTCGGGACCCGGCTCCTGTGCGGTGACTGCGCCGATCCCGGGGGTGATGGGCAGGTCGGCGCCGTCGAGGATGAGCTGGCCCGCTCGTGCCTTGGTCTCCGTCGTGCCGGTGCTCCACAGTGCGCTGAGCGTGTCGACGTCGCCAGCGGTGTAGCCGGCACCCCAGAACGCCTCGTACTGCGCGCGCGTGTACCCGTCAGGCATCGCCGACCAGCTGATCCCCACGGCCTGTGCCAGGTTCTCGACCGCGCGAGCCCCGCCCGAGTACGGATTCGCGGCGGCCGCCGCGCCGGCGCCATACACGGCCAGCGCGGAGATGACGACGCCCGCCGCAACCACCTTGCCGCCCCGGCGGGCCAGGCTGGTCACCGAGGCGAGCTGCTCGTCCTGGGTGGGGGCTGCGGGCCGCGGGCCGCCGGACACCTCGGCGAGCCGGGCCTCGATGCGGTCGACGTGGGTCGCCACGTCGGGCTCCGCCGCGTCGCGCGAGCGCAACGCGCGCGTGATGCGGCGGACCAGCTCGTCGTCCGTCACCGCGCGTGACTCCTGCTCGTGGGCCGCATCCCGGGCGGCGTCGTCCGCGTGGGATGCGCTGCCGGCTGCGAGGTACTCGTTCATGGCTGCTCCATGGGGGTCGACGGGTCGGTGTGGCGCAGCGTGGCTAGGGCGCGGCTGGCATGGGAGCGGACGGTCGCCCCGGAGGTCCCCAAGACGCTGGCGATCTCGGGGTCGCTCAAGCCTTCGTAGTAGCGCAGCACCAGGACGGCGCGTTGGCGTGCGGGCAGCGTGGCCAGCTGGCGCCACATCGCGTCATCCTCGACGACGTGCTGGGCGTGGTCGCGCTGGGGGTCGATGCGGAGGGCGAGGGTCGCGTCGGCCTCCGGGCGGACATTGCGCACGTGCCAGCGCCTGCGCCAGGACAGGTGCTCGTTGGTGACCATCCGCCGCAGGTACAGGTCGGGCCGTGCCATCATCCCGATGCGCGTCCAGCGTATGTGGGCACGCAGGAGCACCTCCTGGACGAGGTCCGCGGCGGTGTTCCCGTCACCGGTCAGGATCGTGGCGTACCGCAGCAGCCCGGGCAGGTGCGCCCTCACGACGTCGTCGAGCCCCAGACCGGCAGGACCGGGTGGCGCGCCTCGGTCCGCGACGTCGTCGTGGCGGCGTGCCGTCTCGGCCGCTGCGGCATCCTGCGCCGGCCGGACGCAGGGGATGGCGGCGCTGTCCTGGCTGGCCGCGCCGACGACCGTGCTCATCGGTGCACCGCGATCAGGTCGTCCAGCGCGGTGCTCGGGTCGCGCGCGGCTCCGGCGCCGGGTCGGGGCAGCGGGCGCGGGTCGAGGCAGCGGGTCAGCAGGGCCTCCACGACGGCGGCGCGGCGCACGACGGCGACGCCGTCGATGTCACCCGGCAGGATCCGTACCTCCACGGTGTCGCGCACGGGGCGCTGGCCCAGCAGCTGGGTCAGGTTGACATCCGAATACTTGGTCACGCCGACCGCTCGAGCCGCCTCCTGCAGGCGAGCCCAACCCGTGCGGTTGTCGGCGTCCAGCCAAGGTCGCTCCACGAGCTCCAGCAGGTCAGCGGGCAGCGGAGCCAGCCGTCGGCACGCGGGGTTGGTCTCGAGCGTCGCCCACAGCACATCGCGCCAGTGCCCGAAGAGGCGCACGAGGTTGGCGAAGGCATCCGGCCGGCGAAATGGTGCACCGTCCACATGCAGGTGGACCGCGGCCTCCTGCGGGACGGTGAAGCCCAGCTCGCGCGCCGGAGCGAGGAGCCGCTCCAGCGCGATCCCGTGCCCGGAGAGCAGCGGCGGAGTGATGACCTCGCAAGGGCGCTCGCGTCCGGGCGGCAAGGGCATGGCGACAGCAACGGTCGCGTCGCTGGCGTCGTTGACCCGCGCCGCGCCGGGGAAGACGTCGACGCCGACGCCAAACAGGTCGGCAACCGGCTGCAGGACGCTCGACATCGGCGCGTCCGGGTCGGCATGCCGCTCGATCAGGCGAAGCAGGCGGGCATCGTCGCAGAGGATGCGGTACCAGCCCGGGTGCCCGGCACGCCCGGTCACCCTGGCCAGGTCCGCCTCGATCGTGATGTCGTCCACCAGCCTCGCCACCGGGCGCCCCCGTCCGTCGACCACGTCGAACGCCGGAGTCAGGTGGCGGAAGACGCCGACGCCAGGCACCACTGTGGGTTCGCTGTCGGTGTGGAACGATCGCTGCACCCGCCCGTCGCAGCCGACGGCGATCTCCTCCGCGAGCACCGACCGGTCCGATCCGGTGGGCGCCAACAGTTCGATCTCGAAGCCGGTGCGCAGGGATAGCTCGTGCACGTCGATGCTCGTCTCCTCGCGAAGCGGTTCGTCAGAAATGCCGGGCCGTGTGGATCAGGGCGCGGTGCTCGTCACGGGAGTGCCGCTGGGAGCCACCGGCGGGGTCTGCCCGTCGAGGATCAGTTGGCCAGCCCGAGCCTTGGTCTCGGTGGCGTCACTGTTCCACAGTGCGTTCAGCGACTGGACGTCCTCGACCGTGTAGCCGGCACCCCAGAACGCGTCGTACTGAGCCTGCGTGTAGTCGACCGTCGTCGTCGAGCCGTCGGCGCCCGTCGGCAGCGCGGTGTCAACGCTGACGCCCGGGTTGATGGGAAGGGCCCCGCCGTCCAATATCAGCTGGCCTGCGTGTGCCTTGGTCTCGGTGGCGTCGCTGCTCCACAGTGCGCTGAGCGTGTCGACGTCGCCGGCGGTGTAGCCGGCTCCCCAGAACGCCTCGTACTGCGCGCGCGTGTACCCGTCGGGCATCGCCGACCAGTCGATGCCTACGGCCTGTGCCACGTTCTCGATCGCGCGAGCGCCGCCCGAGTACGGATTCGCGGCGGCCGCCGCACCGGCGCCCACGACGGACAGGCCAGCCGCGACCACGCCGACAGCCATCAGACGACGGCGCCGAGGGCGAGCGGCGGCGGGGGTGGTGTTCGTGGTCATCAGGTCCTCCTGGGCGTTGCGGATGTGCTTGCCCTCTTAAGACGCGGCCCGACGCCCATCTGTGCAGTCGGAACTGCACTGGATTCGGGCGAGCGAGCGACTGGGCGTATCGCGCGGGGCGGTGCACCTCCGGGCGTCACACGTCGAGCATGGGTCGCGCTGGTCGAAGGGACGCTGTGCCAGCTGACTCCAGACGTCAACGCTAGGCCCGAAATCCACCCCAGAACTGGCTCCGACTGACGTCGAAGGCTCACGACCGCTGGCGGACGCCTGCTCGAGCAGGACGTTCCCGCGGGAACGTCGGCCGGTGCTAGGTGATGGCCAATGTGCAGGTCCGGTACATCCACGGTTCGAGGCGACGGGGCCAGTCGGGTCGGGGGTCATCGAGTCTGGCTAGTCCGGCCGACGGTCAGTTCGCGGGTCAGGATCGGCAATGATGCCCGCCATGGCGTCCAGCTGTGCCCACCAGCGGCGGTTGTCCTGACCGCCGAGAGTCGACGTGCTCGGGCTTGATTCGGCAGCGCGAGCGGCGCGTGGCGCAGGCGACGCCAGGTGCGGGGCCGGGGCCGGCGATCGCGGCCAGGTCAGGCCGCGCGTGGTGGGCAGCCCCGCGGCGCGCCATGCCCGGAAGCCGCCGACGACGTCGGTGGCCCGGCGGAGCCCGAGGTCGACAAGGGCCGCGGCCGCCAGGCTGGAGGTGTATCCCTCCGAGCACAGGATCATGATCTGCAGGTCGGGTCCCGTTGCCTCGGGCACCCGATGGGCGCTGGTCGGGTCGAACCGCCACTCCAGGACATCGCGCTCGATCACGAGCGCGCCGGGCACGCTACCTTCGGCCTCGCGCTGGGCCGCGGGCCGGATGTCGATCAGGATCGCGCCCTGGGCGAGGGCCTCGTGCGCCTGGCGCGGATCGAGTCGGACCAGGCGGGCGCGGGCGTCGTCGAGCACGTCGTCGATGGTGCGCGGTCGCCTGTGGCTCGGGGGTACCGCCAGGGGTGGCGAGCTCGGTTGGGTGAGGTCGGGGGTCACGAGTGTGGCGGTCATGAGGGTCCTTCGGGGCGTCTGGGCGGGTGCCGGCGGCAGCCGGCGACGAGCTGTTCAGCTGAGCTGACAGCGGGCCCGACAGACACAAAGGACGTGGACCGAGCAGAGTCGGGGTGCGCGCGAGGGCGAGGTCCTGCTGGTGGTGGTCGTCATCGTTCCCCGCCCTCTCATCTCTCCAGTAGCGCTCAGTGTTGCGGTGCCCACCGACGTAGCAGCAGGTAGAGCTCGCAGCCCAGGCACAGCCCGAACGCCGCGTTGAGGAACGCGGCCACGAGCGCGAGGGCAGCGGAGATCGGCACGGCGGACGGGATGCCGACGGCGGCCAGCACGAGCCCGGTGCCGACCACGATCAACCCGATCAGTTGCGCGAACCGCGGTGGACGCGGGTCCTCGAGCTCGGCAGGCGGCGCGAGCCTCGGCTGGATCCACGCCTTGTAGGCCAGACCCTGCAGCGTGCTGCCGACGCCGCGGGCTACGCCGAGGAGGAACAGCAGGGCGATCACGGCGAGCAGGCCGGTGGCGGTCGGCCCGGTTCCGAGAAGCAGGGTGATCACGAGCAGGACCGACGTGACGGCGGCGCCGAACCGAGGTCCGCGGGGGTCGATGCCGGCCGGCGCGGCCGGACCCGCCGCCGTGCGGGTGGCGGCGTAGGGCGAGGGGGAGTCAGGCATGGGTGCTCCAGGTGGCGGGGTGCGTGAGGTCGGCCAAGGCGGCCACGGCGCGGTCCGCGTGGAGCGGCCCGGAGGTGCGGGAGTGGACCGCGCCGCTGGGGTCCAGCAGCAGCACGGTCGGGGTGCGGAACACAGAGAATCGGCGCACGAGGTCCATGTGGTCCTCGGATGCGAGATCCACATGCACGACGCCGGCTTCGGCGAGCGACGACAGCACCCGCCGGACCTGCGGGCACGATGCGCACGTCTGGGCGGAGAACTGCACGAAGGTCGCCCGCGTCCCCAGCGCGGTGCCCAGGTCGGTGGCGGTCAGCACGTTCAACGCGGCGCCGGGACGGCCGGGCGCAGAGGACACTTCCCCGGCGGAGGTTGCCCGCACAGGTCGAAACTGCTGCGCTCGCCGGCGGGCGACCCACCAGCCGGCGCTGGAGACCGCGAGCAGGACGACGACGAGCGTGGCTCGACCAACCAGACCTGATCCGGGGTCGGGGAGGTTGGCCGGCAGCGCGCCGATCGCTGCGCCGAGCAGCCCGAACCCGGGGAGGCTCATCAGACTGCTTCCGGTCCGCGGGTCAGGACGGTTCGTGCGGGCGAGAGCTGTCCGGAGACCTGGGAGTAGTAGGTCATCTCTGTCAGCCCCGGGGAATACACGTGGATGCTCCCCGCTGGGCTGTCGTGCGCATTGGTGACATCGTGAATCGCGCCGGGCACGACGGTCTGGGTCAGCCTCATGAGGGTCCTTCGGTGCGACTGCGGGCCGTCAGCGCGGGGTTCCCGGTTTCGATGACCGGCGCGGACGGGTGGGCCTGGTGCCGACGGACGCCGGCGACGAGCTTGTCAGCGAAGCTGACAACAGGCAGTGCAGGTGCACATCAGACCCGTGAACCAGGCGCGCGCGCAGGCGCTCGGGTTCGCGGTCGGGGAGGCGACGATCGTCGTGATGTTCATCGTCGCCTCGCTCTCCGTCGGATCTGTGGTCTAAGGACACCTGCGCGATCGCCCGGTGTCAAGGAACGAGCGGGACAGTCTCGCATGATGAACGCCGCCGCGCCGGTCGCCGACCCGGCCCCCTCAGGCGATCGGCCGCGCTGTCGGCGCCTCGAGGACGCCGGCGACCTCCAGCGCGACCTCGCCCGGGCGCTCGCAGGGGTGGCTACGACGGATTGAGGCTGGTCATGCTCGACGGTCAGTCGTCGAGGCTCGCGCCACGCGCTAGGTGCGCATCTGCCGCCCGCGCCGCGATCAGGAGCCCGTTGGCGCCGGCCGTGACAGCCGCAAGGAACGTCGAGCGCTCGAGACGGAGCAGTCGGCACGGCTCGACGGCCGCGACTGTCGCGGAGCGCGGACCATTCTGGAGCAGTGCGATCTCACCGAAGGCGTCCCCCGCCTCGAGCTCATGAGCACGAAGCACGCCGTCGACCGTCACCGACATCCGTCCGGCGGCGACCATGAAGTAGGAATCAGCCGCGTCACCCTGGCGTACCGCCACATCCCCGATCGTGAGCTCCACCCACCGTGCGGCTTGGGCCAGCCGTTCGAGCGCGGAGGGAGAGACCGCCTTCAAGAACTGTGCTCGACGCAGCATCGCGAGCACATCAGGTCGTCGGGGGACCCGGAGGTCCAGCCGGTGCAGCACCGGCCAGGCCGCCAGGGCGATCACGACGATGCCGAGCCCGAGCGGGACGTAGCCGCGCGCGGAGCCGAGCCGCGCGATCAGCACCGGCGCGAGGGCAGCCCCGGCGGCGAACCCCGCCAGCATCACGCCCTCCTGGACCGCGAAGACGCGCGCCAGCACGCCGTCGTCCGTCGAGCGTTGAATCAGCGAGTGGCCAGCGACCGAAGCGAAGGCCTGCCCGAACCCGCAGATCGCCAGGAGGGCGACCGCCGCCGCGAGACTGCCGACGGCGGTCATCAGGACCAGCGGAAGTCCGGCGACGACCAGTCCGAGCACGATGGAGGTGGACAGGCCGACCCGAGACGCCAGTCCCGCCGCGCTCGCTGCGCCGGCCAGCAAGCCGACGCCGGGAGCGCCGACGACGACGCCCGCCGCCCAGTCGCCCCCACCGAGCGCCGTGGCGGCGAACGACACCCCCAAGATCTCGAGGGTCCCGCTCACGACGAACGCGACCCCGAGGACGAGCAGCAACGCCAGCACTCCCGAGTCTTTCGCCACGCTGCGCAGACCCGCCAAGGCCTTTCGCAGCGGGCTGTCGCCGTCGACGTCCTCGCTCGACACCGGCAACCGCAACCTTGCGGTGCTCAGGGCCGCCGCCACCAGGGCCACGGTGCTGAGGTCGGCCACGAGCCACGGCCCCGCCACCTGGGTGAGCAGGCCCGCGATCACCGGCCCGCAGATCGCTCCGAGCCCTTCGGCGACCGCGCTCGCCGAGTTCGCCGACACGAGGGCGCGTGGCGTGCCGGCCAGCTGGGGGAGCGCCGCGTAGTGGATCGGCCTCGCCACCGAGATGATGACGGTGACGATTGCCGCCGCGGTGACCACGGCGGCCGCCGGCGCGTCCGCGAGAAGGATGGCGCCGAGGAGGGCGAGCGCGAGGGCCTCCGCGGCATACGCGCCGCTGAGCGCGGCCCCCCGGGGCAGCCGGTCGCCGACCGACCCGAGCATCGGAGCCAGGACCGCGGCCGGAAGCAGCTGAGCGACGCCGGCGATGCCAGCGAGCCCGGCACCGCCGCGGGAGTAGGCGTAGAGCAGCACCGCCACCCACACCGCGTACTCCACGGTGGAGAACAGCACGAACCCGCCCATCGCCCGCGCGAGCCGCCGGTCTCGCGTCGAGGCACGCCGATCGCGCCCGTTCGGCATCAGCGTGTGGACCGCATCGCGCCGCCCTGGCTCGTAGTGGTGGTCGTCCGACCTTCCCGCTCGCCAGGTGAGCGGGTCAAGGTTTTGAGCAGAACCGGCGCAGCGCAGACCCTGGGGCGGGTCCGTGCCCGGCTGATCGGCTCGCGCTGGAAGGGCTAGGCTCCGGCGCGTTGCGCGGCAGCGGGTGGGGCAATGAGCAGGGGAAGAGCATGAAGCAGGTTCTGGTCGGGCCCGAGGATGCGCGCGTGGGGTACGTCGAGTTCGAGGGCAGCGGTCCTGCGCTGGTCTTCCTGCACGGGTTAGGCGCCAGCGCCCCGATCTATTTCGCCAGGACAGCCCAGGAGCCAGGCCTGGCCGGGCGTCATGTCTTCATGTTCGACTTTCTCGGGTTCGGCATCAGCGACCGCCCGACCGGGCTCGGCTACACCCTCGAGGATCATGCCGACTCGATCGCGCGCGCGTTCGACGTGCTCGGCCTGAGCGGGGTCGACGTCGTCGCGCACAGCATGGGCGGCGCGATCGCGCTCGTGCTCGCTCGCCGCCGCCCCGACCTCGTGGGTCGCCTGGTGCTCGCCGAGCCGACGTCGGGCACGTGCGTCCGCCCCAGAGTCACGCCCTTCACGGAGGCCGAGTTCGTCGACCACGGATTTCGCCAGGCCCTGCTCGACGCCGGTCCGGCTTGGGCGGCAACCATGCGGCTCGCCGACCCCGTCGCGTTCTACCGCACCGAGACCGCGCTCGGGCGGGAGGCCGCCGTCGTGACGGCGGACCTCCTGCTCAACCTCGCCATGCCGTGCGCGCTGGTGCTTGGCGCGCTCACCGCGGACCTGGACTACGACCCGGCGATCTTCACCTCGCCTGTCCCGGTCCGTACCATCGCCCGAGCCGAGCACTGCATGATGCTGGACAACCCGACCGGTTTCGCTGCCGCGATCGCCGAGACGCTCAACGAGCTTGCGGCGCGCAGGGCGTGACCGGCGCGGCTCGGTCAGTTGGCGAAGTGGATCTGGCTGCGGTGGTGGGTCGGGCTCTCGATCTCGTCGATGATCGCGAGGGCGAAGTCGGGGCCTTCGATCGCGGAGTTGCCCTCGGCGTCGAAGAGGGCGACGTCGGTGCTCGTCCGGTAGGTGCCGCGGGGCTCGCCCTGCGGGGTGTAGGCGCCGAACGCGGCGGCGGGGCTGACGAAGAGCCAGTCGAGGTTCTGGGGTGCGCCGGCGCTCAGGGCACTGAGCACCGAGTTGCCTTCCCTGGCCTCGGCGGCGAACTCCGGGGGCAGGTCGCCCTCGGCGAAGCGCGGGGCACCGGGGGCGGGGCGCAGTGAGCTGAAGCCGCCGACGACGATGAGCCGGGCACCGGCAGCCGCGGCGAGGTCGGCCAGCTTCGTGTAGGTGTCCACCAGGGTGCCCTCGGTTCCGGCACGCGGGGAGAGAGCTCCGACGACGACGTCGGCGCCGGTGACGATCTCCACCGCGTCGGCGGCGCTGCCCTGCACATAGCGGACGCCGTCGACAGGCTCGGCCGGCAGCGAGCGGCTCAGCGAGATCACCTGGTGCCCGCGAGTGATGGCCTCCTTCACGATCGACGATCCGGCGTACCCGGTCCCCCCGATGACGGCGATGGTGCTCATCTGTCTGTCTCCTTCATGAGGTACTGCGCTCTGGCGGATCAGAGCGTCATCGGTTACCATAAGTGACTAGATCTCTCTTGGGAAAAAGGCACTTCTTGGTAACCAATCTCGCGGGTGTCGCTGCCGCTCCGGGCGGCGACCCGTACCAGCAGGGCTGCCCGACCCGGCGGATCTTGGATCGGATCGGAGACCGTTGGACGGTGCTGGTCGTCGGAGCGCTCGGTGACGACACGGCGCGCTTCTCCGAGCTCAAGCGCCGGATCGAGGGGATCTCGCAGAAGATGCTCACCCAGACCCTGCGCGAGATGGAACGCGACGGCCTCGTCACCCGCACGATGTACGCGCAGGTGCCGGTGCGGGTCGAGTACCGCCTCACCGATGCCGGGATGAGCCTTCGCGGCCCGCTGAAAGCGCTCGAGGAGTGGTCGATCGAACATCTCGGCGCGATCGCCACCGCCCAGCAGTCCTACGACCAGCCGAGCTGAGACCCGAGCACGCGACGCGGGATCGACCGAACGGCAGGCGACGCGATGCGCATCCTGTTCAGCTCGACGTGGGGAGTCGGCCATGTCTTTCCGATGGTCCCCCTTGCCCAGGCGCTGATCCGGGCGGGCCACGACGTTCGGTGGGTCGCGAACGAGTCGGCATGCGACCTGGTGGCGGCTGCCGGAATCGAGGTGCGCGCCGGAGGCCTCGATCGAGCAGGAGTTCGCGAGGCGCGCGCCCGGTTCGCCGCGCACACCGCGTCAATCCCCAGGCGCGAGTGGGCAGGGTTGGCGTTCGCGACGATGTTCGGCGAATGCTCCACTCCTGCGATGGTGATCGATCTGATGCGCGAGGCTGCGGCCTTCGACCCCGACGTGATGATCCACGAGCCGGCCGAGCTCGCCTCGCCCCTGGTGGCGGCGCTGCGGAACACCCCGTGCATCACCCACGCCTGGGGGCCGGCCATCCCCGCCGCCATCCTGTCCGGCGCCGCGGCGCGGCTCGCACCCGTGTGGGCGGCACATGGTCGGGTCGTCCCGCTACATGCGGGGCTCTTCAGTGGCGGATACCTGGATATCTGCCCGCCGTCGGTGCAGTTCGTGCCGACCGACCACATCACCCGGCGACAGGCTATGCGCCCGGGGCTCTACAGCGGGGAGCTCTCGGGGGAACAGCTGCCGACCTGGCCCAGCGACGGCGATGGCGACGGCCCATTGGTCTACGTGACCTTGGGCACGATCAACGCGAACATCACGGCGCACCAAGCCGCCATCGACGGCGCCGTCGCGTGCGGTGCGCGGGTTCTGGTCACCGTCGCTCCGCAGGGTGATCCCTCATCGCTGGACCCCCGCGGCCCTGAAACTCGGATCGAGCGATGGGTACCCCAGTCCGTGGCACTACCTCACGCCGATCTGGTCGTCTCGCACGCAGGATCGGGCACCTTCCTCGGGGCGTTGGCGGCGGGCCTCCCGCAACTGTGCCTACCCCAGGCGGCCGACCAGTTCCGCAACGCTGACGCGGTGACCCGCAGCGGGACGGGGAAGTCCTTGGAACCTGACGAAGTCACCGTGAAAGCCGTCGGCGAAGCCATCCGCGCACTGCTCACCGAGTCGGCCCCCCGCACCGCCGCCCAAGCCGTCGCCGACGAGATCGACGCCATGCCCGACGTCGAGCAGGTCGCCTCCCTCGTGGGCGATGCGTGAGAGCGTCGTGCCAGATGAAGCTCAGGTCCCGAGGCTGGCGGTCATACGAAATCCATGCCCCGGTGCTGGGCGGGTTCGGGTCTGCTTCCTCAGGAGAGCTTCACCGCCGTGCCGTAGCACAGCAGCTCCGCCGCACCCTCAGTGATCGCGGAGGTGGTGAATCGGACCATGACGACCGCGTCGGCACCGAGGGCCTCGGCAGAGGCAGACATCCGATTCATGGACTCTTCGCGGGCCTCGGTGAGCATGGAGGTGTAGCTCTTCAGTTCACCACCGACCATGCTCTTGAAGCCTGCGCCGATGTCCTTGCCGATGTTCTTGGAACGCACGGTGTTGCCCATCACGATGCCCAGGTGTGCAGCGACAGTCCTGCCTGGTACCGACTCCGTTGTGGCGATGATCATGCCCAGCCCCCCCGTTCGCGACCACGGTCAGTCCCGTGGCACCTGGACCCGCCCATCGGCGCCATCCGTAGCAGGTGTGGCTGCCCTTGTCCGAGTGGGTTGGAGTCTGCAAGTCAGCAACCAGCGGCGCAACTGGAGAGCATGGCCCGGGTCAGATCTCCGTCGAGCGGCCGATCCCGCATCCTGTTCCCCGCGTTCAAAGACGCACTCATCGGCAGCGCCGTCGTCGCCATCCGTGAGGTCTACCCGAGTGATCAACCGGCAGTGCGGTTGCCTAGTTCTTGCTCGCATCGAATGCTTCTGTCACAGAAGCTCTCGACGCAACGAATTCGAGCGGAGATTGCCCAGGCATGCCGTCAACCCGAGAAGTACCTTCGTGCCGAAGCGTTCCACAGCATCCACAGAACGACGGTCGACAAAACGATCGTAAGAACGGCATCCGAAAGTTGGTAGGAACGAACCCGAGGTCTCGAACGTCTTCTTCCAACTCGTCGCTGTCCGGCGCGCGCTGATACCGCGATGCCGCGGTGGCTGCTGACGACGACCCCGAGGGTCCGCGTACTCAAGATCTCGACAGGGCCTCCGGATGCGCAACGAACAGGCGTGCATCAAACTCTGTCCCAGAACTCGCGAACGCGGATTCGTCGGGCAGGTCTGCAGGTAGGGGTTGTCATGCGGGTGCAGCCACGAGCTTGGATAGCAGTCGCCGTGATAGTCGTGTACGCGGCCATCATGGGCATTGTCTGGAAACTCGCGGGAACCGACTACGAGACGGTCGGATTGACCGCTGATAATGCGTTCGCGGGAATCTTCCTCGCGGTCGGGGCGGCCGCGCTCTTCATCGCCCTGACGACTTCCTACCTTGGCTGGTGGAGTCCGGCACTCCGCGAGGCCCCGAGCGGCCCTCGGTGGCTGCTCATCCTGCCGATCCTCATCTTTGTCAGTGCGCTCGGCACGTTGTTGAGCAAGGGGTTCACGGGTATCGAGGCGAAGCTTGCCCTGACGCTCGCGCTCGGCACTCTGTTCGTCGGCTTCGGCGAGGAGATGACCACCCGCGGCGTCGGCGTCGTGGCCCTGCGGGGCGGCATGGGGGAGGTCGGGGTCTGGTTCGTGAGTTCGTTGCTCTTCGGCCTCTTGCACTCGATGAACGTGCTCTTCGGACAGTCCGTGACCGCCACCGTGGGGCAGATCGGGTTCGCCTTCGTCATGGGGAGTGTCCTGTACCTCATCCGACGGGTCACTGGTGCGCTCGTCGTCTGCATGCTCCTGCACGCGTTCTGGGACTTCTCCACGTTCATGGCTGGTGCCTCGACCGGAGATGCGAACCCGCTCGCGCTCCTGGCGTTCTTCCAGTACCTCGCGGTCCTGATCGCTGTGGTCGGGCTGGTGATGGTCCTGCGGAAAGGTCGTGTCACCGCCGGGTCCCGTACCGCTGTCGCGAACTGACGCGAGCGGCGAGGTGGGGCTCGGCACGACTCAGCCGTCGGACCCTGGAGGCAAGCCATGGCCGTCGTGACCACCGAGCCACTGGGCCAGGCCCCAGGGCGCTCGATGGGTGCGGAGATGGTCCTCGGGAAACGCAACGGCGCAACGTCAGGAGACCAACCGTGACTGTCGAGCTCGAGGGATATGAACTCCAGGCCGCCATCGCCGCGGCCGCGGCCGCCTCCGGGCGCCCGGTCCTGGACGCCGGTCGCGGACAGCCGAACTGGCTGGCGACCGCGCCCCGCGACGCCGCCTTCTTGTTGGGCCGGTTCGCGGTCGCCGAGTCCATCTCCGCAAGCACTCACCCCGATTGGGGGATGACGCCGAGCGTCTCGGGGATCGCAGCGCGCCTGACCGAGTACCTGCGCGCGGAGGAGTCGCCGGGTGCTTCGTTCCTCGCCGGGGCCCTCGACCACGGCGTGGTCACGTTCGGTTTCGAACCCGACGCCTGGGTCCACGAGCTCGTCCGCGCGACCCTGGGCGACGGGTACCCGTCACCCAATCGGATACTGGCTCATATCGAGCGAGTACTGGAGCGCTACCTGGTGGAGGTCACGGGCGCCGAGGACGCGCCCCCCGGCACCTACCAGGTCTTCGGCACCGAGGGTGGCGCCGCGGCGATGGCCTACGTGTTCCGCTCCTTGCGGGAGAACGGAGTCATCCGGCCCGGTGACAAGGTCGCGATCGCCACGCCGGTCTTCACCCCGTACCTCCAGGTCCCGGTGCTCGAGGGCTTCGGACTTGACGTCGTGGCGATCCACGCGGCGCACAACGTCTCCGCACGCTTTACCGACGGCGTCCTGGACGGGCTCCTCGATCCCGCGATCAAGGTGTTCTTCCTCGTCAACCCGGGAAACCCCGACACTCGCGCGGTTCGCCCGGAGCGACTGCGCGAACTACGTGACCTGGTGACCGAGCACCGGCCCGATCTCGTCATCGTGGCTGACACCGTGTACGCGACGTTCGTCGAGGGCTTCCGGGGGATCCTCGCAGACCTGCCCCACAACGTCCTGTGCGTGCACTCGTTCTCGAAGAACTTCGGCGCCACCGGCTCCCGGCTCGGCTTCATCGCGCTGCACCGTGACAACGCCTTGGACCGGATCTTGGCCGGGCAGGACGACGCACGGCGCCGAGCGCAGGCGGAGCGCTACTCGTCGCTGACGTCGGATGCGTCCTCGCTGCCGTTCATGGCGCGCATGGTGGCCGACAGCCGGGAGGTCGCGCTGCACAACATCACCGGCCTGGCCACGCCCGATCAGGCACAGATGGCCCTGTTCGCCCTCGCGTACCTGATGCCGACCGGACAGGCGTATGTCGCCGCCACGCGCGCCGAGCTCGCCGCTCGCGACCGCGCGCTGCGGGTTCCGCTGAGGGTCCCGCCACCCGGCGGCCAGGACAGCATGTACTACGCGCTCGTTGACCTCCTGCAGGTCACCGAGGTGCTCTGCGGTGCCACCGGGGTCAAGCACCTCATGGCGACAGCGAAGCCCGCGGACGTCCCGCTCCGCCTGGCGCGGGAGCACGGCGTGATCATGCTTCCCGGCCAGCTCTACAGCGCCCACTCGTGGGACGCGCGGGTCTCGCTCGCTTCGCTGACTGCCGACGAGCTCGGTCAGGTGGGCGCGGCGCTGGCAGCCGTCCTGATCGACCTGGCCGGCCAGGGCCAGACATCGAACGTGGGGGCCGACTCGGGGCATGGTCGCGCGCAGTTGGAGGACGCCTGAACCTCGCGGTCGTCGCCGCAGTCATGGGCCATGAGGCCCGGAATCACGACCGCGTGGCGCCTGCGTACTGCGAACGAGCACGTTGCGCTGCCATCTGCTCGTCGAACTCG
The DNA here is from genome assembly GCF_045689905.1 of Pengzhenrongella phosphoraccumulans. Classification (NCBI taxonomy): domain Bacteria; kingdom Bacillati; phylum Actinomycetota; class Actinomycetes; order Micrococcales; genus Pengzhenrongella; species Pengzhenrongella phosphoraccumulans. Next base: position 4,225,220 of record NZ_CP144210.1, read on the forward strand.
GTGCGCCACGACTCGCTCAGAGCGATGCCCTTGCGGTGGGCCTCCTCAGTGCTGAGCTCGACCGGGAAACCGAACGTGTCGTACAGGACGAAAAGCTCAGCGCCGGTGACCCCGGTGTGCCGGTAGCCGTTCAGCTGCTTGATGCCCTTACGTAGCGACCTACGGAAGGCCTGCTCCTCCTTGGACAGGATGGCGATGACAGCGTCGGCGTTCTGAGCAACCTCCGGGAAGTCATGCGTGTAGATCCCGGCGATCGTCGGCACGATCTGCGGAAAGAAGTTCTCCTCGAGACCGAGATCGAACGCGAACCGGGCGGCCCGGCGGATGAGGCGCCGCATGACGTAGCCCTGCGCCTTATTGCTCGGGCGCACGCCGTCGACAGCGAGGAACGTGGCGCCTCGAAGGTGGTCGGCGATGACGCGCATCGCTCGCGTCTCGTCGTCGTAACTCTTCCCCGAAAGCTCCTCGAGCTTTTCGACGATCGGCCACAGCAGCCCGATCCGGAACACGTCGCTGCTGTCCATCGCCGCGGCGGCTATACGAGCCAGGCCGCCTCCGTAGTCGACGTTGCGGCGAGGCAGCGGCTCGAACCCGGTCTCGGTACGTCGGTATTCCATGAAGACCGAGTTTCCGAGCTCGATGAACCGCCCGCAGTCGCAGTTCTGATGACAGTGCGGACCGTAGGCCAGGTCATGCTCGATGTCGGGGAACAGGTAGAACACCTCGGTGTCCGGGCCGCCCGGCTCACCCACCGGCATCTCCTCCGCCGTTCCGCCGCGGCACCACCAGTTCTTCTTGCCGTAGAAGGCGATGCGAGCGCCACCGGTGCCGTTCTGGGCGCCGTTCTCCTCGCTCCCGACCTCGACCTGGTCCGAGGACACTCCTGCCGCGGTGAACAGCCCCGTCCAGATACCTGCCGATTCGGTGTCCTTGGGAATGCCATGAACAGGGTCGCCGATGAAGCAAGAGACATAGATCCGCTCCGGACTCAGCCCGACGATCTCGGTCAGGAAAGCCCAAAACTGCTTGATCTGGACGTCCTTGAAGTAGTCGCCCAGGCTCCAGCTGCCGAGCATCTCGAAGAATGTCGTGTGCCGGCTGTCACCGACCTCCTCGATGTCCTGAACCCGTAGGCACGTCTGGCTGTCCGCGAGCCTTGTCCCCTCGGGATGGTCCTGGCCGAGCAGGTAGGGCAGCAACGGTTGCATGCCGCTGCCGGTGAACAGCGTTGTGGGGTCGTTGCGCGGGATCAACGGAGCCCTCGGGATGACGGTGTGTCCTCGTTCCGCCATGTACTCGACAAAGGCACTGCGAATCTGGTCGGCATCCATGGCCAGCAGTGCACACCAGATTCGCACCCCCCGCCACACGAGTCGTCGGCTGATCCACACCGCCATGAATTTGGCCGTACCGCTTGCGGGCCCGCGGGGGCTGAACTAGCGTCGGAGCCCTCGGGGGACGTGCACTTGGGGCGCCTCGCCAGGTTCAATTCCTGGGTCCTCCACGACGCACCGTTGGCTGTCCGTCAGGCAGCCAGCGGTGCTTTTGCGTAGGTCGTCAAAGGTGCCGGCCTCGAGCTAGTCGACGCGTCGACCGGAGAACATGTCGCGAAACTGCTCACGACGCGCCTCTCTTCGGCTCTCCACAGCCCCTTGCATGGCTTGCCGGTTCGGCGGGCACTCAGCCTCGGTAGGCGCGGGTGCTCGCCCGCACGACGAGGCTCGTCGCGAGCTCGATCCGCTGGGGCGGGACCGTCTGGTCACCGTGGGACAGCGCCAGCACCATCCGGACTGCCTCGGCGGCCATCTCGCGGTGCGGCTGCCGGACCGTGGTCAGGGGCGGGGTCACGTACTGGGCGATCGTGAGGTCGTCGAAACCGACCACGCTCAGGTCGTCCGGCACGCGCAGGCCGCGCTGCCTGGCAGCCTCATACACGCCGAGCGCCTGCAGGTCCGACCCGGCAAAGATCGCCGTCGGCGGCTCGGCGAGGCTCAGCAGGTGCTGGGCCCCTGCGCGTCCGCCCTCGGGATAGAAGTCACCGTGGAGCACGAGGTCGGGGTCGATCGGCAGTCCCGCGCGTCGCAGGGCCGCGTGGTAGCCGTCGATCCGTTCGCCACTGCAGGCCAGCCGCGGGTGTCCGCTGATGATGCCGATGCGGCGGTGCCCGAGGGAGATGAGGTGCTCCGTGGCGCTGAGCGCGCCGGACCAGTTCGCCGCCCCCACGGTGGCGAGGCCCGGATCCGAGTTTCCGGTGCGGTCGACGACGACGACGGGCACCTGCCGGCTGCGCAGCTGGGACAGCGTCTCGGCCGAGATGTCGGAGATGACCAGCACGACGCCGTCGGACCGGCGGCGGGCAAGGGCCCGGACCCAGTCCTCGCTGAGGTCGTCGCGCGCCGCCGTCACCACCATGCCGACGCCCGCCTGATGGGCTGCCTCTTCCGCTCCCGCAAGGACCTCGATCGCCCAGGGCGAGTTCATCCCGTGGACGACGACGTCGATCAGGCCGGCCCGCGGCCGCTTCTTCGCCGCTGCTCGCCGAAGGTATCCCGTTCGGCTGATCGAGGCTTCGACCAGCCGCCGGGTCGGTTCGCCGACGTCGGGGCGGTTGTTGAGAACCTTGGAGACGGTCGGGATCGAGACACCCGCGTCTGCGGCGACGTCAGCAAGGGTGGCGCGGGTCGAGGCTGTCGGCATGACACCACCGTAGCGAAATTTCGTGGGTTTGGAAACCGAAATTGCAGCCGAAAGGATTTGAAGTTTCGCACTGGTGAGATCTAATGTCATGGCGTCGGCGTAGGCCGGCTATCGCGCACGACTCAAAGGAGAGTCCATGTCGAGCATCATCAGAGCGCACCGCGTCGCGGTCGCCGGACTGGCAGCGCTTGCCCTCGTCGGCTTGAGTGGCTGCGGGAGCAGCGGCCCCGGCACCGCCAGTGCCCAGGGCGGGGATGGCGCCGAGCTGCAGCTGTGGACCCTCCAGAACGAGGGGATCAACGGCGTCCAGCAGGAGGCGGTCGATCGCTACAACGAGGGCAGCGACGACAAGATGGTCCTGTCCACGTACGTCAACGACCCCTACAAGGCGAAGCTGCAGACCGCGATCGGTTCGCCCAACGCGCCGTCGGTCTTCTACAACTGGGGCGGGGGCAACCTCAAGGGCTATGTCGACGCCGGCCAGGTCACCGATCTCACCGCAGCGTTCGAGGCGTCCGACGTCAAGGAGCGGTTCATCTCCAGCGTCGTCGACGTCGCGACGATCGACGGCAAGGTGTACGGCATCCCGATGCAGGGCGTCCAGCCCGTGTCGTTCTACACCAACAAGGATGTCCTCAAGGCGGCGGGTATCACCGAGTTCCCGGTCACCTGGACGGAGTTCCTGGCGATGATCGAGCAGCTCAAGGGGGCGGGGGTGCAGCCGATCGCGCTCGCGGGTTCCCAGGGCTGGACCGAACTCATGTACGTCGAATACTTCCTCGACCGTATCGGCGGCCCGGAGAAGTTTCAGGCCATCGCGGCCGGTGAGGACGGCGCATGGACCGATCCCGCGGTCGTCCGATCGATGGAGATGGTCCAAGAGCTCGTCGATGCCGGCGCCTTCGGTTCCAACTACGCCGCGGTGAGTTACGACAACAACGGTTCGCAGGCGCTGCTCACGAGCGGTAAGGCAGCGATGGAACTCATGGGCTCGTGGGAGGTGACGTCACTCAACGACGCATTCCCGGCCTTCTTAGAGGCCGGTTCGCTCGGCTGGGCCGATTTCCCGGCGATCGAGGATGGCGCAGGCGACCCCGCGAACATCGTGGGCAACCCCAGCAACTTCTACTCGGTGAGCGCGCGCGCTGCCGATCCCAAGGCCGCCACGGACTTCCTGCTCTCCCAGATGGCGAGCGATGAGTATGTCGACGGCATGATCGGCGTCGGCCAGGTTCCCGCGATCATGGGTCTGGAGGAGAAGGTGAACGTCGGCAAGTTCGCCGAGTTCAACGCCTTCGCCTACGACCGCGTGCTGACTGCTCCGGTCTTCACGCAGTCCTGGGACCAGGCGCTTCCCGCGGCGCTGTCCCAGACGATGCTGACGAACATCCAGCAGGTGTTCAACAAGCAGATGAGCCCCCAGGAGTTCGCTGACGCGATGGACGCTGCGGCGTGACCAAGGCTCAGCCGAGCTCGGAGGCGGGACGGCCCGGATTTGTCTGGGCCGCACCGGCCCTGGTGTTCTTCGGCATGTTCGCCCTGCTGCCGATGGTCGCGGTGGTCTATCTCAGCTTCACCGAGTACAGCGGGATCTCCACCCCGGTGTGGATCGGGCTCGAGAACTGGCAGAAGCTCGCCGCGGACCCGCTGGTCGGTGACGCTCTCAGGCTCTCGGTCATGCTGACCATCGCGTCGTGGCTCGTGCAGACGTCGATCGCCCTGCCGCTCGGGGTCTTCGTAGCAGGCAAGGGGCGTACCCGGAGCGTGCTCGCCGCGATCTGCTTCGTCCCGCTGCTGATGTCCGGCGCGGCCATCGCGCTGCTCTGGAGCACGCTCTTCGACCCGAACTTCGGGCTCGCGAGCATCGTCGGCCCGCTGATCGGGCTCGAGGACGGCAACATCATCGGCGACCCGCAGCTCGCGTTCTACGCGGTCGTCGTGGTGATCGCCTGGCAGTTCATGCCGTTCCACACCCTGCTGTACCAGGGCGCCACGCGGGCGATCCCGGCGGCGCTGTACGAGGCGGCAACCATCGACGGGGCCGGCCGGTTCCGACAGTTCACGGCGATCACCATCCCGCAGCTGAGGGACACGATCATCACCTCGAGCGTCCTGATGCTCGTCGGCTCGCTCACGTACTTCGAGATCGTCCTCATCCTCACGGGCGGTGGGCCCGGGACCGCCACGAGGATCCTCCCGTTGCACATGTACCTCACCGGGTTCCGCAGCTTCGATATGGGGTACGCCAGCGTCCTCGCAGTCCTGCTGCTCGCGATCGGGACGTGCCTGTCGCTCGTCGTCACCAAGGCCACCGGCTACCGAAAGATGGCCAGCCAGAGGGAGGGGCTATGACCACCACTGTGAGCTCGCCCCCGCGCCCGGAGACGCAGACACAGGGTGAGGCCGCGCGACCCACCCGCTCCCATCACGCCCGCGGGCCCTGGTGGAGGCGGATCAATGTTCTCGGCGGGCTCGGCGCCGCGGTGTGGCTCGTCGTGGTCGGCGTGCCGCTGTACTTCCTGTTCGTCACCGGGGTGCGGAGGTCCGGGGAGTACCTCGCGAAGGGGCCCCTTGCCCCGCCGACGAACCTCACCGGCGAGAACTACGTGACGATTGCGCACTCCGAGTTCCCGCGCTACTTCCTCAACACCCTGACCGTCACGGTCGCATGCGTCGTGATCGTGCTCGCCCTTGCGCTGCCGGCGTCCTACGCGATCGTCCGCAGCCCGAAGGCGTCCGTGGCGAGGATGTTCTCCGTCATGCTGCTGGGCCTGGCGGTGCCCGCGCAGGCGGTCATCGTGCCGCTGTATCTCCTGATCACGCAGCTGCGCCTGTACGACACCCTGCTGGCGATCATCCTGCCGACCGCGGCTTTCGCGCTACCCCTGTCGATCATGGTGCTCACCTCGAGCCTGCGCGACGTCCCGAAGGAGCTCTACGAGGCCATGAACCTCGACGGTTGCGGCAGCGTGCGCACCCTGTTCTCTCTGGTCCTGCCGCTCTCCCGGTCGTCGCTGGCGACGATCGGCATCTACACCGCGATGCAGGCGTGGAACAACTTCCTGTTCCCGCTGATCCTCACCCAGGACCCGTCCGTGCGGGTGCTGACCTTGGGCCTCTGGGACTTCCAGGGTCAGTTCGGTCTCAACGTCCCCGTGATCATGGCGGCCGTCGCGCTGTCGTTGCTCCCCCTGCTCGTGGTGTACCTGCTCGGCCGGCGTTACCTGCTTGCCGGCCTGACTGCCGGCAGCGGGAAGTAGGAGCCGCCGCGTTGCAGGAGATGGGGGACCGGACGACGCACTCACCGTGCGACTCTCTGCGTGTAACGAAGGGAAATCTCATGCCAGTAGTTCTTCACGTCGCCACTCTTGGCTCCGATGTCGCGGAGGGGTCGCAAGAGAATCCTTTGCGCACGATCGGTCGGGCCGCGGAGCTCGCACGCGCGGGTGACACCGTTCTTGTCCACGGCGGGGTCTATCGAGAATGGGTGAAGCCCCAGCGTGGCGGCCTGAGCGATCAGCGCCGCATCACCTACCAAGCCGCGCCCGGGGAGCACGTCGAGATCAAAGGTTCCGAGCCGGTCAGCGGTTGGGAGCTGGTAGAAGGATCGGTCTGGATGGTCGAGGTGCCGGCCGCGCTGTTCGGTGGTTTCAATCCCTTCGGCGAGGAGCTCAACGGCGACTGGGTGGTCTACGCCACCAAGGACACACCCAAGAAGCACCTTGGCGACGTCTACCTGAACGGACGGAGCTTCTACGAGGCCACGGATCGGTCGGGCCTGGTGAACCCCTCGCGCCGTACTGAGGTCGTTGATCACTGGACCGGGACCGTCGACCCGATTCGTGATCCCGACCAGACTCAGCTCGTCTGGTACGCCGAGGTCGGCGAGGACGTCACCACGATCTGGGCCAACTTTCAGGGGGCCGACCCCAACGCGGAACTCGTCGAGATCAACGTTCGGCGGTCCGTCTTCTACCCCACTGAGCACCACATCGACTTCATCACCGTGCGTGGCTTCGAGCTGGCACAGGCGGCCTGCCCGTGGGCGCCGCCGACGGCCGACCAGCCTGGGCTGATCGGACCGAACTGGGCGAAGGGCTGGGTGATCGAGGACAACGTGATCCACGACGCCAAGTGCTCGGCGATCTCGATCGGCAAAGAGGCCTCCACGGGGCAGAACTACGCCACTGAACGACTGGACAAGCCCGGCTACCAGTATCAGCTTGAGTCGGTGTTCTCGGCGCTGCACATCGGATGGGACCGCGAGCACGTCGGCTCGCACACGATCCGCCGCAACGCCATCTTCGATTGTGGCCAGAATGGCATCGTCGGCCATCTGGGATGCGTGTTCTCGACGATCGAGGACAACCACATCTACAACATCGCCCTGAAGCGCGAGTTCTACGGCTATGAGATCGGCGGCATCAAGCTGCACGCCGCGATCGACGTTGTCATCCGACACAACCGCATCCACGACTGCTCGCTTGGCACGTGGCTCGACTGGCAGGCGCAGGGCACCCGGGTGTCTCGCAACGTGTACTACAACAACAACCGCGACCTGTTCGTCGAGGTGAGCCACGGACCGTATGTGGTGGAGCACAACGTGCTGGCGTCACGTTCGTCGATCGAGATCTTCAGCCAGGGTGGTGCCTACGTCAACAACCTCGTCTGCGGGACGGTGCTGCTCGAACCCGTCATCGAGCGTCCAACTCCGTATCACCTGCCGCACAGCACGCAGGTCGCCGGGTATGCCGCGATCCTCGGTGGGGACGACCGCTACATCGGGAACATCTTCCTCGGCGGAGATCTTTCGCTCGCCTATGGGACCGACCGACCGCTCAGAGACAAGGCCGGGTACGGCACGAGCGGCTACGACGGGCACCCCGGATCGTTCGCCGACTACATCGCCCTCGTGGACGACCCCTCACGGGGCGATCATGAGCGATTCAAGACGGTGAAGCAGCCGGTCTACATCTGGTCCAACGCCTACGCCGGCAACGCCGCGGCCTATGAGGGCGAGGTGGACTCGACCCTGCTGGAAGGCCGGGTGTCGGCGAAGGTCATCGACGAGGGCGACGAGGTGTACCTCGACTTCGACCTTCCCGCCGAGTTCGAGAAGGCGACCGTGGGGGTCGTCACGGGACGCGACCTCAAGCGGGTGCGCTTCGTCGACGCCGAGTTCGAGGAGCTCGATGGAACTTCGATCGTTCTCGACGTCGATCTCGCGGGGACTCCCAAGGTGGTGGGGGAGGCCTACCCGGCCGGACCGCTTGGGTCACTCACCGCCGGGCGCGCACGCATCCAAATCTGGTGAATCCACGGCCTGACTAGCCTGACTGACGCACCGTTGCCGTGGCGATGGTGCGTCAGTCGGCCACCCCACGACACGGGTTGACGTCACACCTGGAGCGATCGCTCTTCAGAGCTCCGCGCGAGAAGCAGGACTACGACGGCGAGCTGCCGGTCAGGGTGTGACGATGGCGAAGTCGGGGTCAACCGGCGCGAGCAGGCCGACCAGGGTCGCGAGTTCACCCGGATCGCCGGTGACGGTCACCGTGCCGCCGGTGAGGGCTTCGGCGAGGTCGAGGGTGCCGGTGACGAGCCCGATGAGCGCGGGTCGGGTCAGGGTGAACGTCGTGGTGTCGGGGAGCGGTGTGGTGGCAATGCGGTTGTGGAGGGTGCCGTTGCGCAGCTCGGTGACGTAGGTGGCGCCGTCGTCGGTGATGACCCAGCACAAGGTGACATGGGTGTCCCAGGCGCGCGGGCCGTCGATGCGGATAGCCAGGGAATCGAAGACCTGCGAGGCGGTCAGGGTCCCGATCAGGTCGGCGGACGCCGCGGTGGCGGGGGTGCCGAACTGGCCCTCGCGAAGTTCGGTGGCGCCGGCCAGGTAGGCGCTGCGCCAGGTGCCGTTCTCGGCACCGAAGCCCAGCTGCTCGAACGTGTCGGCCTGCAGGGTTCGTGCGGCGGGCTGAGTCCCATCGGCAAACAAGACATGGTTGAGCACCTCGGCGGCCCACCGGTAGTCGCCGTCGTCGTATGCCTTCTGCGCGACGGCGATGGCTGCGTCGATCCCGCCCATCGCATCCATGTACCGCTGGGCGGCGGCGACCGGCGGGTGCGGCCAGAGGTGGGCGGGGTTGGCGTCGTACCAGCCGAGGTAGCGCTGGTAGATGGCCTTGACGTTGTGGCTGACCGAGCCGTAGTACCCGTGGGTGCTCCACGTCGCCTCGAGGGCCGGGGGCATCTGCAGGACCTCGGCGATCTCCGCGCCGACGTAGCCCTGGTTGATCAGGCGCAGGGTCTGGTCGTGCAGGTACAAGTACGTGTCGCGCTGCATCGCGACGTACTCCACCGCGCGCTCGCGGCCCCAGGTCGGCCAGTGGTGCGAGGCGAACACGACCTCGAGTTCGTCGCCCCACAGCGTGATGGTCTCGGTGAGGTAGTGCGCCCACGCGTGGGCGTCGCGCACGACGGCGCCGCGGATGGTGAGGATGTTGTGCAGCGTGTGGGAGGCGTTCTCCGCCGCGCACACCGCGCGCAGGTGCGGGAAGTAGAAGTTCATCTCCGCGGGGGCCTCGGTGCCCGGGGTCACCTGGAACACGATCCGGACCCCGTCGATCGTGAGCTCCTGGCCGGTGGTCGTGATGTCGACGGTCGGTGCGATCAGGGTCGCCTCGCCGGTCGAGGTGGTCTGCCCCAGGCCGGCACCGATCTGCCCCGCGGGGCCCTTGGCGACCGCGGCGCCGTACATGTACCCGGCGCGGCGGGCCATCGCGGTGCCGGCGAACACGTTCTCCGCGACCGCCTCGTCCATGAACCCGGCCGGGGCGATCACGGGCACCCGACCCGAATCGACGTCGGCCTGGTCGATGATGCCTTTGACCCCGCCGAAGTGGTCGATGTGGGAGTGGCTGTAGATCATCGCGACCACCGGGCGGGCCCCGCGGTGCGCGCTGTAGAGCGCGAACGCGGCCGCGGCTGTCTCCTTCGAGATCAGGGGGTCGACGACGACGACCCCCGTGTCGGTCTCCACGAAGGAGATGTTCGACAGGTCAAAGCCCCGCACCTGGTACAGGCCCGGGACCACCTCGAACAGCCCGTCCTTCATGACCAGCTGGCCCTGTCGCCACAGGCTCGGGTTCGCGGTGTCCGGGGCAGGGCCGGCCAAAAATCCGTACGCGTCCAGGTCCCACACCACCCGGCCGTCCTGCGCCCTGATCTGCCGGTCGGTGCTGCGGGCGATGAATCCCCGGTCCGCGTCGGTGAAGTCCTGCGTGTCGCTCATCGGCAGGTGCTCGGCGGCCGACTCCAGGCTTCGCCGGGTGGCATCGGTGGCTCGCGACGGTGCGTTCATGGGGACAGTCCTTTCCGAGATCTCCGCCGCAACTCGGAGTGCGACGCGACGGTCCAACCCGCTCAAAACGCACTATATGGACCGCCAGACGACAGCGCGGGTGAACGACCCCCCGATCCGGACAGCAATCGTCCTGCTCGCGATTGCGTCGCAGCGGAGACGGGCACGACGGGCCGCGGTCCGGTGCGCCAAGACACTGCGAGCGTGATGAACGAACACCACTTTCTGCCACCAATGTGATGTTGGGGGAGGGTACGGACACAAGAGAGGCCACCCCGGATCTCTCCGAAATAGCCTCTGACATGCGACAACATGGTGGGCGATACTGGGATCGAACCAGTGACCTCCTCCGTGTCAGTCTTGAGAACGGTGTTCACTGCAGTTCGATCCAGTGCGTTGGTGCAGGTCAGCGGGGTGGACGGTCCCGGATGGATGGGGGCGGAAGGGGGTGAACTCGACGCCGTTGGGGTATGCGTCGGGGTACGCCCTTCGGCCGGGTCAGTACGTTCCGTCGAAGTCCGCTTCACGACGAGCATGTCCGCCGGCGCGTTCTCTCGCCACCGAAAACGATCCGAGGGCGCGCCCGTGACCACTACTACCGGCGCGACCGGGAAGTCGTCCTCGCGACGATCCGTGAGCCGCCGACGCAACTGGGCGAGACCTGCGCGTACATCGCCAAAACCCCGAGCGAACAGCCAGGTACACCGACCTGACCCGAGCAGCCACCGACCAAGTCGCGCGTGCACTCGCCGACGCGTCTGCCCCCCGTCGGCGGATAGTGTCGACGGGTGAATGAGTCCGGTCGCACGGCCACGGTCGTGCTGGTCTCGGGCGGCACGGTCCTTGGTGCGCTGCCGCCGGTGTCGTTGGCCATGCCGTGGTGGGCGGAGTCGGCCGATGTCGTGGCCGCCGTCAGGCAACGGCACGGCATCGACGTCGCCATCCTGAGACTGCAGGCCGCACCCCCGGACCGTCAGTGGGGCGGCGCCGTGGCCTACCTTGCCGAGACAGAGGACCCGCCGCCAGTTCCCCTGACCCCGTGGCCGGTTGACGCCCTGGTCGAGGAATCGCTGCGGCAGGAGTGGGCCAGGCCCGGTGGCCCGGCCATGTTGCTCGACTGGGCGCGTGAGCAGCTGACCGAGCGCGGCATCCGTGAGACCGCGGCGGCGGAGCAGATGAGGTCGTGGAACCTGTCGGGGATCTGGAGGATAGCGACGAGTGTCGGGCCGGTATGGCTCAAGGCGGTCCCGAGCTTCTTCGCTCACGAGGGCGCGGTCATGGACTGGATCGGTCCACCGGCCGCTCCCGGGCTCTACGGATTCGAGCGGGGACGCGTGCTCATGGCGGAGGTGCCCGGTGGTGCGAACCACCAGGCGAGGGGTGCTCGGCTCGAGCCGATGGTGCGGCTCCTGACCGACGTGCAGGGACGCAGCTTGGGGCGGACGGACGAGCTGATGCGGCTGGGCGTGCCGGACCGGCGCCTGGGTGTCATGCAGCCACCCATCGAGGCAGTCGTTCTCGAGCATGCGGTCGCCCTGGAGGCGGGGGAGCGTGCCACCCTGGATCGGCTCGTCGACACCCTTCCTGCGCGCATAGCCGCCATCGAGGCGTGCGGTGTGCCGGACGCCCTGGTGCACGGAGACTTCCACCCCGGGAACGTCGCGGGGACGGTGGACCGCTACGTGTTGCTCGACTGGGGCGACTCCTTCGTGGGGAACCCGCTCGTCGACGAGCTCGCGTTCACTGAGCGCCTCGAGGGGGAGGACGCAGCAGCTGCACGCCGGTGGTTCGCCTCGGCGTGGCGCCGCCTCGTGCCCGCGGCGGAGCCCGAGCGGGCCGCTGAGCTCTTGCGGCCGGTGCTGCCCCTGCTCGCGGCCGTGATGTACGCCCGCTTCTGCGCCAGTATCGAACCTGACGAGCGGGTCTACCACCGGCGGGACGTCGTGTCTATGCTCGAGCGCGCGAGCGCCGAGGTGTCCCGGGACTGACTCCCTGGGTTCGTCACCGTCGTGCTGCGCGCCCCGGCCAAGTCCCGCCTGCCCGCACACCGCCAGCGCTCACGCGCCACTTCGGACCTGGTGCCGCGCGACCCGGCGACCCTTGCGCGCTTCTTCGGTGGCCTGATCTGAGCGTCGTCATCGCCGCCGGCTATCTCGCCGGCAGCTCCTCAAGCCCGAGCACGTCGATCACACGTGGCGCCCCTCCCACATGGGCGACAGTGCGAAGGGCCCCGAAATGCGCGGTTCGTCGGAGTCGACCCGGTTTACGCTGCACCCAAGGGCTGGAGGTCGGCATGCACGCGACGTTCCTGGAGCGCGACTCTCAGGTTGACGCTGTGCTCGGGTACGCCGCCGAGGCCAAGGCGGGCACCGGTCGCCTCGTGCTGGTGCACGGCGAGGCGGGCGGCGGGAAGTCAACGCTGCTCGAGCAGGTCGAGGCCCTGCTGCCGGACGCCGCCTGGCACTGGGGCGCCTGCGACGGTCTGTTCACCCCTGTCCCCCTCGCGCCGCTGCGCGACATCGCCGACAGCATCGGCGGCCCCCTGCGCGCCGCGTCCGACGCCGACGCCTCACGCGAGACGCTGTTCGCCGCCCTCATCCAGGCGGTTCGCGCTGACCCCGGGCTCACGGTTCTGGTCGTCGAGGACATCCACTGGGCCGACGAGGCGACCCTCGACCTGCTCCGCTTCGTCGGTCGGCGCGTGCAGAAGGAGCGCGCCCTGCTGCTCGTCACCTTCCGCGAGGAGGAGTCGGCTCCCTCCGGCCCGCTTCGCCAAGCGCTCGGCGAGCTGGCCCGCCAGCGAGGCACCCGCAGGGTCGCGCTGCCGCCCCTGTCGCACAACGCCATCGAGCAGCTCGTCGGCGACACCGGCCTCGACGCCGCCGCGGTCCACCACCTCACCGGCGGCAACCCCTTCTTCGTTGCCGTGGTGGTCGGCAGCGCGGGCGGCGGGCTCCCGGCATCGGCCCGTGACGCCGTGCTGGCCCGCGCCGAGGGGCTCGACCCCGCCACCCGGGGGCTCCTCGACGCCGCCGCCCTGGCCGGTGCCCGGGTCGACCCCGCCCTCATGGAGGTTGTCGCCGGCGAGCCCGAGACGGCGTACGACACGCTCGTGCGCGCCGGGCTGCTCGTCACCGACGGCCGCTCGCTGCGGTTTAGGCACGAGATCGCGCGCCTTGCGGTGGCCGATGCCGTGCCCGAACCGCGGCGCAGCGCCGTCCACCGGCGGATCCTCGCCGCACTCGTGGAGCGCGGCGTCGACGACGACTCCCGGCTGGCTTTCCACGCTGCCGGCGCCGGGGACACCGCGGCCGTGCTGCAGCACTCCCGTGGCGCTGCGCGCCGCGCCGCCGCCCACGCCTCACACGGTGAGGCGGTCGAGCACCTGCGCCGTGCACTGGCCGCCGGCGACCGGATGGGACTCGATACCCGGAGCCGGGCCGAGATCCTCGACGACCTCGCGACCGAGCTCGGGCTCGTTGACCGCTGGGCTGAGGCGGAGCCGAGACGCGCCGAGGCGATCGAGCTGTGGCGAAGGCTGGGGGACGCCCTCCACGAGGGCTCCGCCCTGCGGATGCACTCGCGGGCTCTGTCCCGGCTCGCCCGCGGGGCCGAGGCCCACCAGGCCATTGACGAAGCCCTGGCCGTACTCCGTCCCCTCGGCCCGACGCCCCCGTTCGCCCGGTCGGTGGAGTACCTGGCTGCAGTCCTGTGGCACGAGGGGGCGAACGTCGACGCCATCGCGGCGAGCGACCGCGCTGCGGTCCTCGCCGAGGAGCTCGAATTGCACGATGTGCTCAGTGACGTGCTCAACACCCGGGCCTGCTCGATGATGTCGCTCGGCCAGGACTGGGTGCCGACGATGCAGCGCGCCCTCTCCGTGGGTCTGGACGCCGGTTGCGACGAGCAGGCGGGCCGCGCCTACATGAACTACTACGCTGGCCTCGTCGACGAGGGCCGGGTTGACGAGGCGGAGGCCGTCTTCGTCAACGGCCTGGCGTTCTGCGAGGAGCGCGAGGTGGTGTCGGCCGCCAAGTTCCTCGTCTCGACGCGCATCGGGGCGCTGGAGTCCACCGGGCAGTGGCAGGAGGCCGTGTCGGTGGGCCGGGCGCACCTCGAAGACACGACCGTTTCGCCGGTCCGGCGGCTGGCTGCCCTGCTGAGCCTTGCACGCATCGGCGTGCGACGCGGGGACCCGGACGCCGGGCGGCTCCTGGACGAGGGCGTCGCGATCGCCGAAGGCACCCGTGAGCCGCAATGGATCCTGCCCTTCCGACTGCTCGTCGTCGAGCGGCACTGGGTGCACGGCCACCCCGACCAGGCCCGCAACGCCATGTCGCGAGCAGCCTCCGTCGCAGCCCTGGCACCCGTGGACACACGCTTCGCCGGGAGCTCCGAAGTGTGGGCCCGACGGCTGGGCCTGTCGCACCCGGACCCGTCCGCGGTGTCCGCCCGGTGGGCCGCCGAGCTGCGCGGCGACGTCGCCGAGGCGGTCGCCGGGTGGGATGCCGCGAGCGACCCCTACGAGGCCGCCCTCGCTCTTGCGTTCTCGCCGTCCTCGGACGACCAGATCGAGGCACTGCGGCGGCTGGACGCCCTCGGCGCCACGGCCGTCGCCGCCGTCGTGCGTCGACAGCTGCGCAGGGCGGGAATTCGCTCGCTTCCGGGTGCGCCACGATCCACGACCCTGGACCACCCGGCCGGCCTGACCAGCCGGGAGCAGGAGGTCCTGCAGCAGCTCGGGCACGGCCTGAGCAACGAGGAGATCGCGGTGCGCCTGTTCATCTCTACCAAGACCGCCGGGCACCACGTGTCGGCCGTGCTCGGCAAGCTCGGCGTGTCGGGACGTCGAGAGGCGGTTGCCGAGGCGCGACGGCGGGGCCTGCTCCCGGCATCTGGCTAGGGAACCCGAACCCCGCGCCAACGGTGCCGACCCGCCGACGGATCTGCCGGCACCCCTAGCGGTGCCGTGACCGGTGCCGGCGCAAGACGGGTAGCCACCCGCGCCAGATAGGGAACGACGCCCCATCTCCGGTGGCTCGCATGCTCCTAGCGTCGTCGGTGTCAGGACAACCACCACATCAAGGAGCACGACATGCCACTGTTCATGGACGTCCACAACCTCGACGGCGGAGTCTCCGTCACCGACGTCGGCAACGCCCACATGGCCGACCTGCAGACACAGGGCAAGCACGACGTGAACTACGTGCGCTATTGGGTCGACGAGGGCAAGGGCAAGATCTTCTGCCTCGTGGAGGCCCCGTCTGCCGAGGCCGCCAACACCGTGCACCGCGAGGCGCACGGGCTCGTCGCCGACGCGATCTACCAGGTCCAGGAGGGCTCGTGACACACGGCACCACCCGCCTCGCGGGAGGTGCCGCCTGGGCGGCCGTGCTGGTCAGCGCCGTTGGCGGCAACGGAGAGGTCGTCACCAGTTCGGGCTGCCGGCCTCAGGCGACGACCGTCAGATAGTTGGAGTCCGGGGCCGGAACTCCGGACTGGGCGAGTACACCGACGCTCAACCGCCGAGGGTTCTGGCCAGCAGGTCCTTCTCACGGGCGCCGCGGTGCTGGCCGTCCAGATCGACGGTGACGTCAAGGCGAATCGGGTACCACCGAGCCGTGGCGCGAGCCGGAGTGCCTTGCCCCGGTGTCGACTACCGCAACCACTGGTTCGACAAGGCCAACGAGAAGATCTTCTGCCTCGTGAAGGCACCCAACCGCGAAGCCGCGCCCGCTGTCCACCAGGAAGCACACAGGCTCGTCGTTGACCTCGCTCGACGAAGCCGCGCGTTGCGCCGAGGTTCTCGTGTCACGAACCAACCGTGCCCTTCCCCGATCGTGCGAGGGAGTCTCGCCATGCTGTTGATCCTGCTGGCCGCCGCGGCCATCGTTTTGCTCGTCGTCCGCCTCGCCGTCACGATCCACGCGGACGGCTACGGCTCGACCCCACCACCCAGGTCATACGACGACGAAGAACACGCCCAGACCCCGCGGGATCACAGGAATTCCTGAACCTGGGGGCCGGTGCCAAATCACCCGGGCCACGTCAAGTTCGGCCGATCTCTGGTTCAGCTGCCAATTGAGACGCAGCCCGCCCGAAATCTCGGTCCCGTTCGATATCGCGAAAGACACCCATGCACTCACTCGATCACTACGCAATCTTCAAGTTCGACCAATCCGAACGCACTCTCGCCCTCGAACGCGCACGACAGCGCCGGGAGTCCGACCACAGATCAACCGACCGGGGACGGGTCGAATCCGCCCGACCGCCGCATACCCAGCGGCCCGGCGCCGGCGCGAGACTGTCACCCTCGCAAGCCGTGCAGCACCAGCCGCCGCCGCGGGCCGCAGTTGAACATTTGGCGACGGTCTCCTGTTCACCCACGCACGACGGCGCCGGGCGCGATTTTGGCTCGTGCGGTGGCCCGTAGGCGTGGCTGCACATCTGCAGTTCGGTTGCGAACTCATATCAGTTGTCGCCAGCGGCAGCCATCGGTTGCCCTCGATGGGCGCCGCTGGAGTTTGAACAAGCCGTGGCGCCCAAACGCTGAACGACGAGAGAGTGCATGAGCCCATCGGGGGTCGCCCCGCAACAGAGGCGGAGATGGCTGCGCACGCGGCGGCCGTACCCGACCGCTCACGTTCAGAATCTGATCCGAATGGATCGTCATGTACCGCTCATGCACGAATGCTGAAGCCGCGATCCGAGATTTCGCTGGTCCCGGTCATCCGCATATGGCGCTGTCGCGTGACGCGAAGGAGGGCACGCGGTACGCACCGAGTGACTGACGCTGCGGGGCCCGACCGGGTGTCGACCATGCGCGAGGAGCCGAGATGGCGACGGTCGGAGCCCTCCGAAAACTCATGCGGTCGATCGTGTCGATTCCGGTCGCGCGCTGCGTCACCCATGCAAGAAGGTGGACACCGGGTTCACCTCGGAACTGGGAGGTACTCATGACCGCATCGCCGCCACTGTCCGTCTCGGTCTCAACCATGGTCGCGGCCAGCCCCGAGACGATCTACGACCTCATCACCGACGTGACCCGGATGGGGGAGTGGAGCCCCGAAACGGTCGAAGCCCGCTGGATGGGCGGGGCGACGACCGCCCGCCCGGGCGCGCGGTTCGTGGGCACCAACGTGCTTGGCGGGCTCACATGGTCGACCAAGCCGACCGTGGTCACTGCCGAGCGCGGCGTCCGGTTCGCGTTCCAGGTGCCCGGAGCCTCCGGCCCGCTGTGGAGCTACGACTTCGACAGGGCCGACGGCGGCACCCGGGTGACCGAGTCGATGACCCAGACCAAGCCGTCGCCCGCCGTCATCCGTTGGATGCGTGCCAGGGCCGGAGTCACCGATCGAGGCGAGCACCTGCGGCAGGCAATGTGCACGACCCTCGACAACCTGGGCGCTGCCGCCGTCGCCGCCGCCGTCGCCGTCGCCGTCGCCCAGGCTTCGGACCCGATCCGCTGAACACCAACCAACCCCCGAAGGAGCTCGACATGGACTACATGATCTTCATCGCCAGCGACGAGAACGCCGTCATGCCCGCCCCCGGTACCCCCGATTTCGACAAGATGATGGAGGGCTGGATGGCGTACAACCAGAAGCTGATCGACGGCGGCCACTGGATCGCGGCCGCGAACCTGCAGCCCACCGCCACCGCGACGACCCTGCGACTGGCCGCCGGCGCGGCACCGACCGTCGTCGACGGGCCGTTCGCCGAGACGAAGGAACAGCTCGGTGGCTTCTACCTGATCAGCGCCGCGGACCTCGACGAGGCACTCGGACTCGCGGCGGCGCTCCCGGTCCCGTACGGATCGATCGAGGTGCGCCCGGTGGCGCTGCGTCCGGATGCCGGCTGACCCGCAACCCGCGGCCATCGCGGCCGGCGGCGTGGACGCCTCCACGCCGCCGGTCACGCCGCGCCCCGCCGTCGACGCCGCGATCAGCCTCCTCGCGCGCGAGGAGAGCGGTCGGATCATCGCGTTGCTCGCGCATCGTTTCGGCGATGTGGACCTCGCCGACGAGGCGGTGCACGAGGCCCTCATCGCCGCCGTCGAGACCTGGCCCGAGCGTGGCATACCCGACAACCCAGCAGGCTGGCTCCGCACCGCCGCCCGCAACCGCGCGATCGACCGGATCCGCCGCGCGACCAGCGCCCGACGGCGCTTGCTCGAGGCCGCTCCCGAGCTGCTAGCTGGCGACGTCGAGGAACCCGACCTCGAGGAGCTTGACGGCGAGCGCGACGACTTGATCGTCGACGAAGTCGCGGTGCGCGACGAGCAGCTGCGACTCATGCTGCTCTGCTGCCATCCGGCGTTGGACGTCGACGCCCAGGTCGCGCTCACGTTGCGGCTCGTCGGCGGGCTGAGCACGCCCGAGATCGCGTCGGCGTTTCTGCTGCCGACCGCGACGCTCGCGCAGCGCATCGTGCGGGCCAAGCGCAAGATCCAAGACGCGCGGATCCCGCTGTCCATCCCGGCCGACCTCGACGGTCGCGTGGGCACTGTCCTCACCGTGCTCTACCTGATCTTCAACGAGGGCTACCTCTCGAGGGGTGCTGCCGACGCAGTCGTGCGGGTCGACCTCGCCCAGGAGGCGATTCGCCTGACCCGCCTCCTCGTCGAGCTCGTCAAACCCACCCCGGAGGCCGAGGGACTGCTCGCGCTCGAGCTCTTCCAGCACGCCCGCGTCGCGACCCGGGTCGACGACGCCGGCGACCTCGTGCTCCTCGAGCGTCAGGACCGGACCCGCTGGGACCTTCCCCGGATCTTGGAGGCGAACCGCGTCCTCGCCACGGCGATGGCACGCGGGCATCCGGGCGTCTTCCAGGTCGAGGCACTCATCGCGGCGCAGCACGCCAATGCGCGAACCGCGGCGGACACGGACTGGCCAGCAATCGTCGGCCTTTACGCCCAGCTGGAGGCCATGACCGGGTCGCCGGTCGTCAGGCTCAACCGAGCCGTCGCGGTGGCCATGGCTGACGGTCCTCACGCCGGGCTCGCCCTGCTCGATCCACTCGACGGCCTTGACGGCTACCACCTGCTCCACGCGACGCGCGGGGAGCTCCTG
The DNA here is from genome assembly GCF_045689905.1 of Pengzhenrongella phosphoraccumulans. NCBI lineage: Bacteria > Bacillati > Actinomycetota > Actinomycetes > Micrococcales > Pengzhenrongella > Pengzhenrongella phosphoraccumulans. The sequence continues at coordinate 4,244,345 of NZ_CP144210.1, forward strand.
CTTCGCGCGGACCGGGGATCGGAGGCCGAGGTCGCCTTCGGTCGCGCACTGATGTTGGCGACGAACCCGGCCGAGGTCCGCCACCTCGAGCGCCGCGTCGCCGTCGCCACGGCCGATGAGGTGCGCTCATCGCCTCACCTCTGAAAGGGGGCAGGACGGCGCATACCCCGGTCCCTGGTCGGCACCCGTGGCCGCCGGCGCAGAGTGCCCGCTATCCGTCGTCCGCTCACATCACACGTGCTCGCGGAAATCCTCAGCTGTAGCTGGCTCGGAGGGCGCGTCCGGTGTGGGTGTCTGCGCGGATCAACTCGGCGGGGGTTCCTTGAAAGACCACGGTTCCGCCGTCGTGGCCGGCATCGGGGCCTAGATCGATGACCCAGTCTGAGCGTGCGATCAGGTCCTGGTGGTGTTCGGCGATGATGATGCTGGCGCCGTTGGTGACGAGGGTGTCGAAGAGCTTGATGAGGGTCTCGACGTCTGCGAGGTGAAGGCCATTCGTGGGCTCGTCGAGCACGTAGATCAAGGGACGCCGTCCCATCTCGATGGCCAGGCGCAAGCGCTGGCGTTCGCCTCCGGACAGGTCGACCAGGGGTTGGCCGAGATGGACGTAGCCGAGGCCCACGCTGTCGAGCCTGCGCAGGGTGTCAGCGGCAGGCGAGTCGGCAAAGAAGTCGGCCGCTGTCTCGATGGGCATGTCCAGGACCTCTGCGATGCTCTTTCCTCGCAGGGTGTAGCGCAGAACGTGGTCGTGGAATCGGCGACCGTGGCACGTGGGGCAGGTGGTGGTGATGTCGTCGCCGACGAAGGTGGCGGTGTAGATCACGCCCAGTCCGGTGCACTCGGAGCACCCCCCGGTCGAGTTCGGGCTGAACAGGTTTGCTGTGGTCTTGTTCGCGGTCGCGAACTCGGCGCGGATGTCGTCCAAGACACGCGAGTAGGTGGCCGCGCTGGAGCGTCTCGAGCCACGAATGGGCGTCTGGTCCAGGACCGCGAGTCCGTCGGTGCGGGGTAGGGACGCCAGGAGCGAGGTCTTGCCGGCACCGGCCACCCCGGTGATGGTGACCAGGCATCCGAGCGGCACATCAACGGTGACGCTTCGGAGGTTGTTGCGGGAGGCGTTTTCGACACGGAGCGCTCCGGTGAATTGGCGCACGGTGGTCTTGACCGGTTGCCGCCGGTTGAGGTGTGTCGCAGTCAAGGTGTCGGCCTGGGCGAGTTGTGCCGGTGTCCCTTGGAAGACGACGAGTCCGCCGTGGGTACCGGCTTGGGGTCCCATGTCGATGATGTGGTCAGCTGCGCGGATGACGTCAGGTTGGTGCTCGACGACCAGGACGTTGTTGCCCTTGTCCCGCAGCCGATGGAGCAGCTCGATGACGCGCTTGATGTCGTGGGGGTGCAGGCCGGCGGCCGGCTCGTCGAAGACGTAGGTCAGTTCCGTCAGCGCTGAGTCCAGGTGCAGCACGGTCCGGATGCGTTGGGCTTCCCCGCCGGACAGGGTGCTGGTGGGCCGATCCAGCGCGAGGTAGCCCAACCCGACCTGGTCCATGTTGCGCAGCGCGGACACCACGCGTGCGCGCAGCGCCTGCAGGTGGCCGGGTAGCTCGATCTCGTCGAGCCACCCTGCCAGGTCCACGGCCTGCATCCGGGACGCGTCGGCGATGCTGGTTCCCTCGATGCGGCACGCTCTGGCCGCGGAACTAAGTCGACTGCCGCCGCAAGCGCCGCAGGGCTCGACGGTGGCCGCGTCCAGGACAGCGGCACGAAGGCGGGGTTTGAGTGCTTCCGGGCTCTTGCCGAGGTAGAGGCGCTGAATCTTGTTCAGCACGCCCTCGTAGGCCATCGGGTGGGTGCCGGTGTCCACGCTCGGCCCGGTCCCGGTCAAGAGGTGCTCGCGCCGCTCGGTGGTGTAGCGGGCGATCGGCTGGTCGTTGTCGAACACGCCGCAGCGGGCGTACACCTTCCAGAAGAGCGAGTCGACGGCGAAGTTGGGGAACGTGATCGCGCCGTCGTTGAGGGACTTGGTCTCGTCCAGGACCTTGCTGACGTCAAGGGCGGCTCGCTGCCCGGTCCCCGCGCAGTCGGGGCAGGCGCCAGCGGGGTCGTTGAATGACAGTGCTGCCGGTCCGGGCACGTGCGGCGTGCCGTGCTGGGCGTAGAGCGTCCGCAGCCGGCTGACGGTGCCGGTGGCTGTCCCGACGGTCGAGCGGGGGTTCCCGCTCATCGCGGCTTGGGTGACCACGATGGCGGCGCTGAGGTGTTCGAGCCGGTCCACGTCTGGGCGCGGCAGGTGCGGCATGAGGTTTTGGACGAAGGCAGGGTAGGTCTCGTTGAGCATGCGTTGGGACTCCGCTGCGATCGTGTCGAACGCCAGCGAGGACTTGCCGGATCCGGACACGCCGGTGAACACGACCAGCTGTCGCTTGGGGATGTCGACGTCGACGCCGCGCAGGTTGTTCACCCGCGCACCGCGGACGATGATCGCGCGGGCGTAGTCGGACCTCTCGGGGCTGCTCATCGGGATGCTTCCGCTCTCGGGGTGGGGGTCACGGCGTGTTCGGGTTCTGCGGCGGGTGCGGCGGCGGCCCGAGGAAGCAGCAGCATCAGGGCCGCGGCAACCACATAGAGCGCGACCTCGACCGGCAGAACGGCGGCGAAGGCGCTGCTGAACAGGTGCAGTGGGGATACCCCGGCGGTGGGGTTGTCTAGGGCGGTGAAGAAGATGGTCCCCAGTACGGCGATGCCGGCTGCCGCGCCGATCTGATTCACGGTGGACAGCAGGCCACCGGCCGCGCCGGCGTGGCGGCCGGGAACACCGGCCAGGACGACGTTGACGAGGATGGGTGCGGCCAGGCCTAGCCCGAGCCCACCGATGAACAAAGCCAGAGCGAGCATCCAGTACCCGGGGTCTTGCCCATCGCGGACGATGGCCCACAGCAGTGCTTGCGAGGCCGCCAGGGTCAGCGACCCGGTGATCAGCAAGGTACGACCGGCTTTGGCTGCCAACGCGACGCCGACGCCGGAGGTGAGGATGGATCCGAGCGCGTACGGCAGGATCACCAGGCCGGTCTGCCAGGCGCTGCGGCCAGTTCCGGCCTGCAAGTAGATGGACAAGGTGAGGAAGTAGGCGCCGATGGCACCGAAGAAGAACGTCGAGGCCCCCAGCCCGGCACTGACGCTGCGGACTTTCATCAGCGCCGGGTCGAGCACGGGCTGACCACCGCCGCGCGCCACCGTGCGCTCGTAGACAACGAACCCGGCCAGCAGCAGGACCCCCGCGACCATGACGGCGAACCCCCACCCCGGCCAGCCCCAGTCGCGGCCCTGGACCAAGGGCAGGAGCACCAGCAGCACACCCATCGACGCCATCGTTGCTCCCCGCACATCCAGGCGAGTGCGCGACTGGCTGGTGGACTCCGGGATCACCCGTGCCCCGAGCACGATCGCAACAGCTGCGATCGGCACATTGACCCAGAAGATGGCCCGCCAGCCCAGCCCGAACGGGTCCGCGTCGACGAGGAACCCGCCCAGCAAAGGACCGGCTACCGCCGCCAGGCCCTGGACCGCGCCGTAGGCGCCGAACGCCTTGACCATCCCCGCAGCGTCGAAACAGGACCGGATGATCCCGAACACCTGCGGGACCATCAATCCAGCGGCCAGGCCCTGCAGAACACGCGCGCCGATCAGCCACGCCGGACTCGGCGCCAAGGCGCACGCGGCCGACGCCACCGCGAAGACCGCCAAACTGGACAAGAAGACCCGGCGCCGGCCGTAGTCGTCCCCGATCCGTCCTCCGGTGATCAGGCCCGAACCGAGCGCGAGAACATACCCGGCCAGGATCCATTGAAGCTGCGCCTGGCTGGCATGAAGACCGGCCGTGATGGTTGGGGCTGCGACGGTGACGATCGTGGCGTCCAGCAGATCCATGAACGAGGCGAACAGCACCACGATCAGGGCGGTCCGGGCAGCCTTGCCGCTCAGCGTCCCTGGCTCGGGACGCTCGCGCGGGAGAGCTCGGGGAGCAGAATTGAAAGTCATGAAACTCACCGTGCCAGTGGTAGCGGACACCGAGTGACCGCTACCTCCGTGATGATGGGTGGGTGGCCACCACGTCGACGCGTCTGCTCAGCCTGCTGTCACTGCTCGGCTCTCGGGCACACTGGCCAGGACAAGACCTTGCCGACCGCCTCGGCGTCAGCACCAGAACACTGCGCCGTGACGTAGAAAGCCTGCGCGGGCTCGGCTACCCCATTGGGACCCTCAAGGGCCCCGATGGCGGATATCAGTTCGGGGCCGGCAGCAAGTTGCCCCCGTTGCTGCTTGACGATGAACAGGCGATCGCCGTCGCCGTCGCGTTGCAGACCGCCCCCGCCACGGTCTCGGGCATCGACGACGCGGTCGCCCGGGCCCTGACCAGCATCAAACAAGTCATGCCCGCGCAGCTGCGCGCCGAGGCCGACGCGATGCACCTGACCGCCATCCGAAACTCGTGGGAGTTTCCGGCCCCGCCCATCGCCTCGGACACGCTGAGGTCTGTCGGGTTCGCGGTCCGCAGCGGGCACGTGCTGCGTTTCGACTACCTCGCTCCGGACGGCACGCGTCCCGACCCGAGCGACCCGGACTTCACGCCCCCGCTGCTGGCCGAACCCCACCACCTCGTCGTGTGGGCCGGTCGCTGGTACCTCGTCGCGTACCTGCCTGTCAGCGAGACCTGGCAGATCTTTCGCGTCGAACGCATCCACCCTCACCATCCGACAGGGACCCCGTTCCAACGACGTGAACTCCCCGAATCCAACGTGACCCGCTACGTCATGACCAGCTACGACCGAGGCGACACCCCGGCCCGCTGGCAATGCCTCGGCACCGTCCTGATGGAACTACCCGCCAACGTCGTCGCCCAATGGGCACCCGGCGGTTCCGTCGTCGAATACGTCAGCCCCACACAATCCCGCGTCACCCTCGGCGCATGGTCCTGGGCCGGCATCGCCGGCCTACTGGCAACCTTCGACGCCGACATCACGGTCATCGAACCCGACGAGCTCAGGGACGCCTGCCGCACCCTCGCACGTCGCTACCAACAAGCGGCCCTCAGGCCCGCAGCGGCTCAAGGCATCCCATGAGTAGCCGGCCGGGTCAGGCACTCGCGCGGCAGATGTCGGCGTGAGCCGGTCAGCGCCGAGGCGGCGCGGGGTGCCGCGTCATCGACGGGTGCGCGCCGTCGGCTCCGCGGTAGGCCGAGGGCCGGACGCAACTTCAGCGGGTCAGTCCTCGGGTGCCGCATTCGTCGGTTTGGACATGCGGGTACGGAGCACCGACGATCCATCCCCCGATCCTGTCCGGCAGCTCGCGGAGGGGAACGACCTCCACCGAGTCGCCGATCGTCACGACGCCACCGCGAATGACCCAGGCGTTGAGCGCGAGCTCGTTGCCGAAGACGTCGCGGATCCGGCGGAGCACGTCGAGGTCTTGATGGCCGGTGTCCGGATCCACGGTGGTGACGATGCACCGCTGGCGCACGGAGTGCACGCCGATCAGTGCGTCGCCGATAGCCAGCGCCGTGCCGGGCAGTTCAGGCTCAAGATCGGCAGCGATCCCGGAGATGACCACATTGGGCCGCAGTCGCCGGACGTCGTGGCCGAATCGCTCGACTGCGCCATCCGTGGCGACCAGCAGGTTGAGGATGTCGAACCGCTCCGGGCTGCGGTCGGCCACCAGACGTGCCCCCGGGCCAGCATGTTGGTGCACGAGCTCAGCGGCGTGCTCGCTGTCCCATCGATACCCGTCCACCTGCGGCACACGATCCGGGCCTGTGGTCGCGGCGACGGTGAGCAGACCGTGCCGGGTGCGTCCCGTGAGCGGGCCCTTCAGCCCCGCGACGTGGACGACACGATCACCCTCGACCCCGTCGCTCGTCAGGGTCGCCGACGTGAGCGTCTCGCCCTTGAGCGACTTGACCGGGTACCGCCACAACTGGGACACGCGCATCTCAGGCATCAGGACTCCTCCCTGGACACCCCGCTGAAGGAAGCGCGGACGCTTCCCTGTGCGCAGTCACTCGACGGCCGGGGGACCTCCTGGAGTTGGCATCCGTTCACCGGGGCTTCTTACCCCCGACGCCGGGTCAGCACGCATCGATGGCCAGCTCGTAGACATTCGTCCGCACGACGACCGTCGCTCCTGGAGCGTCCGGCGCGATGTCCTGCTGCGCCCTGTCAGCACGGGCGCCCGCTTCGGTGTCCCAGTAGGACACGTCCAGGCCACGACCGTTGGCACGGTCCACCAGCAACCGGAAGCCGCGAAAGTCCTCGCCCTGGTGGAGACCTACGGCGGTGTTTCGCGTGCGGTCGATGACCGCACCAGCGCGCTCGAGGTCGAAGGCGACCTCATCGATCCTGACCCACATGGCGCCTCCCGTGCGTCGATGACTCAGCTCATGGGGCCGATGGTCCGGCGTTGCCGAACCGCTCGGCGGCGTCCCGCAACCCGCGATAGTCCTCACGGCACGCCGGGCACGCCAGGAGATGAGCGGCGAGCCCGGGGAGCTCACGCGCGGGGTCACCACCGGCCAGCTCGGACTCGACGTACTCGTGCAGCACTTCGAACCCGGCGGCGCAGCCGGCATCGAGGTCGTCTGCTCTGAGCAGGTCGTCGAGCTGTCGGTCGTCGTTCATGGCGTCCCTCGATGGTGCGCGGGTCGCTCGTACCCGGCTGCGCTCAGGCTTGCCTTCAATTTTCGACGAGCGTCGAACAGCGACTTGTAGACGGTGTTCCGCGAGGCCCCGAGCTCCCGCGCGAAGGCGTCCATCGGGACCTCGTTCAAGGCGATCGCGACGAAGACGCGGCGCTGGCGGGGCGTGAGGTCCTCGTCGATGGCCCGACGAAGCGCCGCCCTCACCTCGCGCTGCTCGCTCTGCTGGTGGGGCGACTGTGCGCTGGTGTCCGGGAGTCGTTCCCAGGCGTCGTCGTCCATCGTGGTGCGTCGGGCGCGCCAGAAGTGACGGCCCATCTTGGTCGAGACCTCGAACATCACGAACCGGTAGGCCCACGTCGTGAACCGGCTCTCGCCCCGGAAGTCGGGAACCTTCGCCCGGATCGCCATCAGGGCGTCATCGGTGGCTTGCTGGGCGATGTCCTCGAGCTCGGGGCCGCGGAGCTGGAGCGAGCCGGCGCGACGGGCGACCTCGTGCCGCGCGACACGGAGCAGAAGCGCGTGCAGGGCGACGACGCAGGCCTCGTGCTGGCTGCCTGTCGCGAGCAGTCCGTCGACCCAGTCCTTGGAGGTTTCGTCCAACCCAGCAGCAGACGCCGCCCAGGCATTGGGAGCCCCCAGAGGATCGACCGACACCTCGCGAGGATATCCCAGACCGTCCGTCGGGCCACGGGCCCGGGAGTCAGCGTCGACATCCGGCCACGCGCCATCACAGGTCGACGACGACGTCGCCGCGAGGGATCGCGCAGCACACCAGGACGTTCCCCTCGGCGGGCAGATCGACAGGGACCGGTGCGTAGGCCACCGAGCCATCGAGCAGCGCTACCTCACAGTTGTGGCAGACCCCTGACCTGCACGACCACCGGACCGGGACGTCGCACGCCTCGGCGAGGTCCAGGACGCTGGCGAAGTCCTCGCGCCACGGCACGGTGAGACCGCTGCGTGCGAACGTCAGTGCCGGGCCCCGTCCGACCGCGCCGGGCGGCGGGTGGGGCGCGGGCAGCGGACCGGTCTCGATTCCCGGTGTGAGGGCGGGGCCGGCCCCGAAGGCCTCGGCATGGATGCGGGCGGGTTCGAGTCCGAGGTCGGTGAGGGCGGACCGGGCATCGGACATGAACACCTGCGGCCCGCAGAGATAGGCGTGCGCATCGCGAGGGAGGTCGAGCCCGCCGAGAAGGGCGGCTGTCAGGCGGCCGCGGTGGGTATAGTCCCGGCCTCGTGCGTCGGCCTCCCTCGGGGCGCTGTAACAGATCAATGTGTGGGCGTGGGGGAGCTCCGCGAGCAGGCTGCGCACCTCGGCCGCGAAGGGATGCTCACTGCCGTTGCGCGAGCCGTGGACCCACCACACCTCACGCGTGGACCGCCGCTCGGCGAGTGCGTGCAGCATCGCGAGCACCGGAGTCGCGCCGATGCCGGCGGACACGAGTACCACCGGCGAGTCCCCGGGCTCGAGCGTGAACCGGCCACGCGGTGCCGACATCGAGACGACGGTCCCCGCGCGCACCTGCGAGTGGACGAAGGTGCTCACCGCACCGAAGGCTTCGCGCTTGATGCTGACGCGGTACTCGGGCGAGCCGGGTGCCCCCGAGAGCGAGTAGTTGCGCGACGGGGGTGTGCCGCCGTCGCCGAGCGGGAATGCAACGGTGACGAATTGCCCCGGAAGGGCGGCAGGGAGCGCGCGCCCGTCGGTCGCGGCCAGGCGGAGGGAGACGACGTTCGACGTCTCGTGCACGACACCGACGACCTCGTGCGTACGGAAGCCTGCCCATGCGACGGGCGGCCCGCCGGCCGCGTCGTTCAGCCCGACGTTCCCCGCGGCGTTGCTGTCGACCGTTGACAGTGCCTCGAAAGATGCACGCCAACCCGGGCTCAGCGCCGGGATCCCCAAGGCCTTCGCCACCAGCGCTGAGTCGTGCCCTGGCAGGTACAGCAGTCCGTCGACATCTGCCACGGTCATCCGGGCTGGGTCGCGATGGACCTGGACGAAGGGATCCCCTGCCTGCACGACACCCTCGCGCAGCACCCGGAGGTAGAACCCAGGGCGTCGGTGGGAGACGAGGAGCGCGGGTAGCTGGGGCTCTCCCAAGCGGAGTCCGACGCGGTAGCACGTGACGCGGGGTTGACTGACCTCGACGAGCGCTCCGCCGACCTCGAACCGGTCTCCGATGCACACGTCGTCATCCGCGAGTCCGTCGACGGTGAAGTTCTCGCCGAACTGCCCGTGCACGAAGTCGTCGCGGCCGAAGTAGCGGCTCCAGTGCTGGTAGGACGCGAGCTGGTAGACGAGGACGGCGCGATGGGGCCCTCCGTGGCCGGCAAGGTCTCCCTGTCCGTCACCGTCGACGTTCAGCGTGCGAACCATGTGCGGGCCGTCCACCGACTCCTTCCAGACGGCGGTGCGCACCGTGCGTCCGCGCCACTGGACGTCACGGGGTAGGCCGACGTTCACGGCCACGAGGTGACCCGCCGCGCTCGGGTCGGCCGAGTCAACCACCCGGGGTCCTCACGGCATCGGCGATCATCCGAAGGCTGTCGCTGATCGAGGCGCGGACACCGGGGTCCTCGACCAGGCCATCTGGACCGATCGCGCTGCTGGAGACCGGCACACGGGCACACGCCCCGACAACGACCCGCGCCCCGACGTACCCGAGGACCGTGGCCAGTGACATCCGCGCCCCGTCTCCTCTACCCTCGGCCGCGACCGTGATCCAGGCGACGGGCTTGCCGTGGAGCTCGCCGCCTCCGACGGTCCAGTCAAGCAGGTTCTTGAAGCTCCCCGGAAGCCCGCCTGCGTACCCGGGGGTGCAGAACAGGACCGCATCGGCCGCGGCCAGGCGCGTGCGCAAATCGGCGACGGCCGCGGGCAGCGGGTCGTGGTCGTCGTCGGGGTTGAAGGCCAGGAGCAGCCCGAGCGCGTCGACAAGCAGCACCCGCACCGACCCGCTGGCCGGTCCGCGCTCGCGGCCGCGCTCGACCGCGACCGCGAGCGGCAGCCCCGAGGCCATCGGGAGCCGCGTGCTCACCCCGCCGCCACGAGCGGGGTCACCGCGACGCACTCGTCGTAGAAGTTCACGATCTTCTCGGCGATGAGGTCCAGGTTGTCCTCGACCGCGAAGTGACCCGAGTCGAGCCGGACCAGCTCGGCGTCGGGCAGGTCGCGCAGGTACGCCTCGCCACCGGCCGGGGTGAAGAAGATGTCGCCCTGACCCCAGAAGATCAGCGTGATCGGCTGGCGCTCCCGGAGCGAGGCCTGCCAGGTGTCGTAGAGCGCCGCGTTCGTGCGGTAGTCGTAGAACAGGTCCAGCTGGACACGGTGCGCCATGGGGCGTGCGAGGAAGTACAGGTCCATGGCCCAGTTGTCCGGGCTGATCTTGCTCGCGTCGGGGTGGCCTGTGGTGTAGATCGCCTTGACCGTGCCAGGGAGCAGGAACGCTTCGAGTGCCGCCTCGTTCTCGGCGCTCCGGTCGACCCACAGTGCGTGGCGGATGCCGTCCCACGCCGCCGTGAACCCCTCCTCGTACGTGTTCGCGTTCTGGATGACCTGCCAGGCAAGCCAGTCGGGGTGGTCCGCGATGAGCCGGTTGCCGATAGGGCCGCCGTAGTCCTGCATGTAGATCGCCATCGGGCCGGTGAAGCCGACCTGCGTCAGGAGCTCGTCCACGATCTGCGCGAGGTGGTCGAACGTGTAGTCCCACGTCGACGGGTCCGGCATGTCCGTGTTCCCGAATCCCGGGTAGTCCGGAGACAGCACGTGGAACCGGTCGGCGAGCGCGGGGATGAGGTCCCGGAACTGGTGGGATGAGGCAGGGAAGCCTCCGAGGAGGAGCAGCTTGGGATTGGCCGGGTCTCCGGCCTCGCGATAGAAGACGTTGAGACCCTGCACCGTGACGGTGTGGAACGTGGTCATGGTGACCTCCTGATAGACCGCCCCGGCGTCGATCACGAAGGGGCATGGGGTGGATGTGATGCCTACTTGGCATCACGGGCCGCGGCCGTCTTACGTCTCCACGACAACTGCACCTTCCGTCGCGCCCGCGCGACCGCTATTTTCGATACGACCCCCCGGGTGAGTCCACCCGCTGGGTCTGCGAGCCGATGCTGACGACGCCTTTCCCGTGACAGGAATGAGGCCAAACCATGGGTGTTTTCTCCCCGGGGTTCCGCGGCAGGTCACGTGAGAGCGACGCGTTGCTGCCCCCCGGCCAGCACCTGACCGAGGACTTTCCCGTGCTGTCGGCCGGCCCCACACCGCACGTCGATCGGGACGAGTGGGAGTTCACGATCACCAGTGAAACCGGTGACAATGCCAGGTGGTCGTGGCCCGAGCTGCTCGCGCTGCCCAGCCAGACGCCCACGGTCGACCTCCACTGCGTCACGTCGTGGTCGAAGGTGGGCACGACCTGGCGGGGTGTGTCCCTGGACATCCTGCTCGACGGGGTCGACACCGCAGCGGACTACGCCCTGGTCCACTCCTACGGTGGCTACACGACGAATCTGCCGTTGGAGGACCTGCTCTCGGGCCAGGCGTGGATCGCCTACGAGTTCGAGGGCGAGGACCTCGCCCCGGAGCACGGCGGACCGGCGCGCCTTCTCGTGCCGCACCTGTACCTGTGGAAGTCGGCGAAGTGGGTGCGCGGCATCGAGCTCCTACTCGACGACGAGCCCGGATTCTGGGAGAGCGCCGGGTACCACGACTACGGAGACCCGTGGCGTGAGCAGCGGTACCAGGGCGACTAGGCGCCGGGCCGATGTGGCAGACCGCGACCCTGGTCGCTACCCGGGACGAGACGCCCGAGGCGCGAACGCTGGTCCTGGACGTCCCTGACTGGCCAGGGCACCTCGGCGGTCAGCACGTCGACGTCCGACTCACCGCGGACGACGGTTACCAGGCGACCCGCAGCTACTCACTGGCCGCGCCGGCCGACCACGACCAGGTCGAGATCACCGTCCAGCGCGTGCCCGACGGCGAGGTGTCGACCTACCTCACCGACGGCCTCGCCCCCGGGGAGGCCGTCGAGCTGCGCGGTCCGGCGGGCGGATGGTTCGTCTGGCGGCCGAGCGATCGGAGTCCCGTGCTGCTCGTCGGAGGCGGCTCGGGCATCGTGCCGCTGATGTCCATGGTGCGGGCCCGACGAGCCGTCGGCAGTGGTGTGCCGTTCCGGCTTGTGTACTCGATGCGCAGCCCGCGGGAGCGGTACTACGCCGCAGAGCTCGACCAGCTCGCCCGCGAGGTCGACGGGCCGGAGCTGACCTGCATCTACACACGCACGGCTCCTGACGACACGAACCGACCCGCGGCGCGGATCGGCGCCCCCGACCTCACCGCACCGGGCTGGTCACCCGACCGTGAACCCACCTGCTTCGTGTGCGGCCCGACGGGCTTCGTCGAGGTGGTCGCGGCACTGCTGGTCTCCCTCGGCCACGACCCACGCCGGATCAAGACGGAAAGGTTCGGTCCCAGTGGACGCTGAGCTGACGGACGATTACACGGACGACTACCAGGACGGGAACGCCCTGGCGGGATCGCTGCAGGAGATCTTTGCCGTCGATCTCACCTCAGCGGTCGGACGCTGCGCGCACTGCGGTCTCACCGGGCCCGTCGCGACCCTGCGCGTCTACGGCCGCGCGCCCGGTCTGGTCGCACGCTGCCCCGGCTGCGGCGAGGTCATGCTTCGCCTCGTCCGGAGCGCACACGCCGCCTGGCTCGACCTCACCGGAACGGCGCGCCTCAAGATCCCGCTCTAGCAGACGAATCGAACCGGCCCCGCCCTTCAGTTCGTGATCGGTCGCAGCGACGCCCACAGCAGCGCGGCGGCATGCGACCTGTGCGGCGACCATGCCTGAGCCAACGCGCGGACGTCCTCGATGGCCGGCAGGGCGGGCAAACTCCACGCGCGCTCGACCGCATGCCGGATGCCGAGGTCACCCGCGGGCAGGACATCGGCGCGCCTGAGCTGGTGGATGAGGAACATCTCCGCCGTCCATCGACCGATGCCGCGCACCCGCGTCAGGGTGGCGACCGCCTGCTCGTCGTCCAGATGATCCAGGTCGTCCACGTCGAGCTCGCCGTCGACATGCATCTGGCCGAGGCTCATCATGGCGGCAGCCTTCGCGCGCGACATCCCGAGTCCGCGAAGCTGCTCGGGGCCGAGAGCGAGGATGCCCAACGGCGTCGGGCGCCCACCAACCGCCGTACGCAGGCGTTCGACGATGATGAACGCCACAGCGGTCGACAACTGCTGCCCGGCGATGTGCAGCAGCAGCGCAGCGAAGTTGTTGCCTTCTGTCAGCCCGCCGTCGTCCCACGCGAACGGGTCCGGCCAACCGTGGATGACGGCGAGCCGCCCGAGGACGGGTTCGACGGCACCCAGGCTCCGGTGGTCGACCAACGGGATACTCGGCGTGATTGTCATGGGTGATTGGCGGCAAGCGCGGCAGGCTTCTTACCTCCCCCCGTCGACGTTGACCCCGGCCCCGGTCCACCAACAAACTCGACGCACTACCGAGAAGAAGGAGAACTCATGGAGTCCTACGACGTCGCGGTCATCGGGATGGGGCCTGGCGGTGAGCACGTCGCCGGGACGTTGGCCGAGCGGGGTCTGCGCGTGCTCGGGATCGAGTCCAGCCTGGTGGGTGGGGAGTGTCCGTACTGGGGGTGCATCCCTCGAAGATGATGATCCGCGCAGGGAACGCTTTGGCGGAGGCTCGTCGGGTCGCCCGGCTCGCCGGGAGTGTGGGCGAGGTCCGCCCGGACTGGGGTCTGGTGGCGCGCCGGATCCGCGAGGAGGCCACCGACGACTGGAACGACCAGGTCGCCGTCGACCGCTTCACCGGCAAGGGCGGCACGTTGATCCGCGGCACGGGCAAGGTCGCCGGTCCCGGTCGGGTCGAGGTGGACGGCGTCACCTACGCCGTCACGAAGGCGATCGTGGTGGCCACCGGCACACGCCCGTCGATCCCGCCGATCGACGGGCTCGATCAGGTCCCGTACTGGACCAACCACGAGGCCGTTGAGGCCATGCAGCTTCCAGCGTCTCTGATCGTGCTGGGTGGCGGGGCGATCGGCTGCGAGCTCGCTCAGGTCTTCGCCCGATTCGGGGTGCAGGTCACCGTCGTGGAGGCGGCGGAGCACCTGCTGCCGCTGGGGAGCCGGAAGCGGGTGAGCTGCTGCGCAGCGTGCTCGAGGCGGAGGGGTCCAGGTCAGGATCGGGGTCAGCGCGAGCCGCGTCGACCGCGACGGGGACGGGATCGCCGTGGCCGTGGGCACCGGTCCGGTGCTGCGCGCCGAACGGCTCCTTGGTGGCCACGGGCCGCCGGGCCGACCCGGTCGCCGCCGGGCTGGAGACCGTCGGGGTGGACCCGTCCGCGCGGACCGCGCCCGTCGACGAGCGTTGCCGGGTGGCCGACGGCGTCTGGGCCGTCGGCGACCTCACGGGTCAGGGCGCCTTCACCCACGTCGCGATGTACCAGGCAGACATCGTCATCCGCGACATCCTGGGGAGGGCGGCCCCGCCGCGGACTACCGCGCCCTACCCCGGGTGACGTTCACCGATCCCGAGGTCGGGTCGGTGGGGCTGACCGAGAAGCAGGCCCGGGAGCGGTTCGCCGCGGTCGCCGTCGGCAGCGCGAGCGTTCCGAGCACGTCTCGAGGGTGGATCCACAAGGTCGGGAACGAGGGCCTGATCAAGCTGGTGGCCGACGCCGACCGTGGCGTGCTTGTCGGGGCCACCTCCGTGGGGCCGGCCGGCGGCGAGGTCCTCGCCGCGCTCACGCTCGCCGTGCACGGGCAGGTCCCGCTGGGAACTCTGCGGTCGATGATCTACGCCTACCCGACCTTCCACCGCGGTATCGAAGATGCCCTACGGGACCTGACCTGACCTGACCTCTGTCGCACGATCCGCGCAGTCGGGCCGCGCCGTCTGGGTGTCCAGACGGCGCGGCCCGGTTCGGGCGCGGGTGGTGGGATCAGCTGGCGGCGATGCCTTCCATGCCGGTGGTGGTGAACGCGGGCAGGCCGGTGACGGTCTGGATCCGCTGGAGGGATCCGTCACCGGAAACGGCGTAGGCCCCGACAGTGCCGGCGACCGCTTCTTGGACGTACAGGTACCGGCCATTGCTGGAGGCTGCGAGGTCGATGGGCCCGGCGTTGGTGGTGGCGGCTACGGGTGCGGTGAGTGTCGCGGCACCGGTGGCTCCGACGCGCCAGGCAGACAAGGTGGCCGAACCGGCGTTCGCGCCGTAGATGTTGCGTCCGATCAGGATGTTCCAGCACAGTGCCGCGCCGCCGGTGGCGGCGGACGAGCCGAGCAGGGTCAGCGAACCGCTCTGGGCGATCGCGTACGAGCTGGTCTTTCCGGTCCCTGCCTCGGTGACGTGGACGGTGCCGCGCTGGTCGACGACGAAGGAGAACGGGACTGCTCCGGCTGAGGCGGTGACCACGGGGGCGGGGGAGGGGAGCCCGCGCTTGTCGAGCGGGAAGGTGAGGATCTGGTTGTGGTTCTTGGTGGTCACGATGAGCGTGCGGCCGTCCTTGGCGAAGCCGATCTGGGCGGGGGCGGAGATGAACACGGGCGGGTTCGCGTTGCTCAGACCGAGGGAACGCGTCGAGCCGGCCAGCGGCACGAGGCCGCCCCGCTTGACCTGGAAGCCGGAGATGCTCCCGTCACCGCCCGCATTGAGCACGTACACCAGATCGTCATGCACGGCGATGCTCGACGGGAACTGGCCACCAGAGGCCACCACCGACCCTTGGCTCAAGCGTGCCCCACGTACGGCGAAGGAGGTGATGGTGTCGCTGCCGGCGTTCACGGCAAGCAGCAGCCGGTGGTCTCGGTCGAGCACGAGGGAGTTCTGGGAGGCGAGGGCGTCAAGGGGCGCTCCCACCTCGGTGCCGCCCAGCCCCCCGGTCGGATACGTGCTTGCGGGAGCCAGGATGCCGTCGGGGCCGCGGGTGTACGCGGCGACCTCGTTCCCGGTCGTGGAGTTGAGCTGGACGAAGACGGCGCCAGGATCCCCGTCGCGACCCGAGTCGGCCGAGGCGGTCGAAGCGCTCAAGGGCACCAGGATGACGGTTGCGGCGAGACCAGCGGCCGCTGCGAGCAAGCGGCGGGGGAAGGTTCGGACAGTGCGTTCGTGAATCACGTCGGACTCCGTTCGAAGAGGAAGCTTCCAGGTGGACAGATGCACGACCAACGACGAACGGCCAACACGAGAGGGCTGGTCTCGATCGACGCGTGCACGAGGACGAACGACGGAGGTCGAGCCCGATCAACCGGACTGGACCGCCGAGTCCACTTTGGTCAATCACGAACTGGACCGTCAAGTCCAACCGGGATTACGATTCTGTGACATGAGGGCACAGTCGGACGCAGAGCAGCTCGTCGCGACGACGAAGCGCGGTCTGGCCACGCGAGCGCGGATCGTCGAGGTCGCGGCCGACCTTGTCTGGACCCGGGGCGCGTCCGGGACCACCCTCGACGACGTGCTTGATGCCAGTCGGACGAGCAAATCGCAGATGTACCACTACTTCACCGACAAGGACGCGCTGGTGACGGCAGTCGCGCGGCGGCAGGTCGAGCGGGTCGTCTCGGCGCAGAGCGAGCACCTGATCCTGATGGACACCCTCGACCTCTTCCGCGAGTGGGGCCAGTGGATCGTCGCGGGGATGCGTGAGCGAGGTTGCGTCGGAGGGTGTCCGATGGGCTCGCTGGCCAGCGAGCTCGCCGAGCACTCAGAAACGGACCGTGAGGTGCTCGCCCGGGGTTTCCACGACTGGCATGGTCACCTTGCCCGGAGCTTGACGGCGATGCGAGACAGCGGCGAGCTACGCTCCAGCGCGGACCCAGATGCGCTTGCAACAGCCGTGCTCGCGGCCGTCCAGGGGGGGTTGCTCCTCGCACAGACCGCCCGGTCGACCAAGCCGCTCGAAGCGGCGATCGCGATGGCCGAACAACACGTCCGGCAGCACGCCCGACCGGGCGGCGCGGACAAGATTCCTTCGCCCGTCTGAACGCCTCTCCGACCTGTACCTTCGGCGTGCGCCGTCGTGGCGCCGGAGATGACGGGAGAAGGATTGGCCGCGTTCCGCTGCGACTCGGTCTCGGCCGATCAGCGGTACTCGGGTTCTCGTAGTCGAAGCGGCACCCGGCATCCCACTCAGAGCGCTGATTCCCGTGCGCTGGGATCCCGCCCGCGTCCTTCAGCATCCGGGCGAGGTGGATGAGGTTCCATGTCATGAACGTGGTGTTGCGGTTGGTGAAGTCGTTCTCGGGGCCGCCGGAGCCTGGGTCGAGATAGGACGGACCGGGGCCGGCCTCGCCGATCCAGCCGGCGTCGGCCTGCGGCGGGATCGTGTAGCCGATGTGCTGCAACGTGTAGAGCACGTTCATCGCGCAGTGCTTGATGCCGTCCTCGTTGCCGGTGATGAAGCAGCCGCCGACCCGGCCGTAGTAGAGGTACTGGCCGGAGTCGTTGAGCAGGTGCGAGCCGCCGTAGAGCCGCTCGTGCACCTTCTTCATGATCGAGCTGTTGTCCCCGAGCCAGATCGGTCCGGCCAGCACGAGGATGTCGGCGGCCAGCACCTTGGCGAAGATCTCCGGCCAGTCGTCAGTGGCCGCACCGTGCTCACGCATGTCGGGCCAGACGCCGGTGGCGATGTCGTGGTCGATCGCCCGGACGATGTCCACGCCGATGCCGTGCTCGCGCATGATGTGGGCGCTCGCGTCGACCAGACCCTGGGTGTTGCTGGCTCTTCGAAGTTAGCCGGGCAGCGGGGTTTTCACGGCTGCCGCCCGTCGGTGCTGACGGGTGCATGCCCAGCGTATGCGGCGGCGTTGGTTGACCGGGTTTCTGAACCCGAAAGCGTCTCTTCCCACGTGTTTGGCCAGGCGGTTGTAGCCCTCCGACCGTGAATTCGAGTACCCCGTCTCGAGGCCCGCCAGCACGGCCGGCCACCACCGGTCGACGGTCGCGGCGAGTCGGTGGACCTCGGGTGCGCTCGACGCGGCGGCGTGCTCGTAGAACGTGGTCAGCCGCCGACAGATCACGGCCCGCTCGGGATGGGTCCCGGCCAGAGCGAGCAACGCACGAAGGTCCTCCTTGACGATGTAGGCGCCCAGGATCTCCACGCCCGCCTCGCCGGTGTCGAGCAGCGCGTTCCACATCGTGGCGAACTTCGCCGGACGCAGCCGCTCGTGTGCGGTGAGCAGCTGGCGCCGGACCTGCCAGGCCGGGTCGATCTTGCGGCCCCGACGCCCGGTGGCCTCCCGCACGGTGCGTTGACGGACCGCGGTCGTGGTGTCGTTGGCGAGCTGGACCAGGTGATACCTGTCGGCGACCTGGATGGCGCCCGGCAGGCCGTCGCGGGCACCCTTGGCGAACGACGCGGACAAGTCGATGGTCACGTGCGTGATCGCGGCCCGCCACGACGCCGGCTGAGCGAGCAACCACCCCGACACGCAGGCTGCTGAGCGGCCCTCGACCTGCGCGAGGAGCCCGCCGGTGCCGTCCGCGTCCACGAACCCGGTATGCCACCGGTCGCAGGCCAGCACCCACCGGCCGGTGTCGGGGTCGTGGGCCCAGACCGGTCTGCCACGTCGGGTCTCGTCGATGCCCAGTACCCGCACGAGGGGCAGGGGCTTCGCCAGGACCGGGTCGACGCGGGCGACGAACGCGTCGTGGACCGTGGACCACCCCACCTTGTAGAACTCCGCGGCCTCGGCCACGCACCGGTGCTGGACTGCGACCGCGTCGGCGAGCTCGGCCCGCAACCGCCGCGTCAGGCGCGCCCCGGGCCGCGCGGCGGGGACCTGTTCGGTGAACGAGCCCCGCGCGCACCGCTGGTCCACGCACCGCCACCGCTGCTTGTGCCACACCAGGCGCAGCGGCCTGGTCCCATACGGGATGTCCCGCGGCCTCGTGGTCACATGGCCCTTGAGTGCGGTGGAGAACTCCCCGCACGACGGGCACGCCGACGCCGCCAGGTCCGCCGTGACCACGTGCACGACCCGACCACCGCACCCGTCCGCCGTGATCTCCCGGACCGCCAACCCCTCCAGGTCCAACAACCGCGACACCCCCGAAACCACGACCGGAGGGACCCCCTGCACATGCGTACCCTGAACCAAGCCCGTGACCTCGCTCTATGACCATGTCCTGCTCGATACAGCCATGATCACCGAGGTCACGGGCCCACTACGTCCACGACCCACCCCACCGTTGCCCGGTTAACTTCGTAGAGCCGTGTTGCTCGGCTCCGGCGATCTTTTCAGCGTGCAGTTGATGAACAGCGCCTTGAGGTCGCTGTAGTCAGGCAGGCTGGCGGTCATCTTGATCCTTCGGGTTGGGTTGGGGTGTTTAGAGGAGTTGCGCGTCTTGCTGCACGCAGAGCAGGGCGGGTCCGTCAGCGGCGAAGAGCTCGGCCAGGGCCGCGTCGAGCTGCTCGCGGGCGTCGACCCGGATGCCGGTCGCGCCGCACAGGCGGGCGTAGGCGGCCCAATCGGGGTTGTGCAGGGAGGTGTGCCAGACCGGTAGGCCGGCCGCGAGCTGTTCCTTGCTGATCTTGCCCAGCGAGTGGTTGTCGAGCAGTAGATGCTTGATCGGGATTCCGTACTTCCCCGCGGTCAGCAGTTCCGCGCTGTACTGGCCGAAGCCACCGTCGCCGGTGACTGCGAGGACCGGTCGGCCAGGCGCGGCGGCCCACGCCCCGAGCGCGGCCGGGTAGCCGAACCCGATCGAACCGAGATAGCCCGACATCAGTACCGGCTGGCCGGCCGACTCCAGGTAGCGCCCGAGGGAGTAGGCGTGGTTGCCGACGTCCACGGTGACGACGGCATCGGCCGGCAGGTGCCGGGCCAGCGCGTCGAACACGGCCGCGGCCGACACGCCCTCGCCTCGGTCGTCAGCCACGCGGCGGGCCTTCTCGGCCCGCCAGATCGCCCACCGCTCGGCGACGTCGCCGCGCTGGTCTACCGCGTTCGCTGTGCCCACGCGCGCGTCGAGTGCGGCCACGGTCAGCGCAGCGTCACCGAGCAAGTGCTCGGTCACGGCGTCGAAGCGGCCGATCGCGGTGTGCGCGTCGTCGATCTGCACGATCGGCTTGTACGCGGCGATGCCGGTGTGGTGCGAGAACGAGGCGCCCACGACAATGAGCAGGTCGGACTCGTTCATCAGCCAGCTCGCGACCGGCGTGCCGCTGCGGCCGAGCACGCCCGCACCGAGGGGGTGCGTGTCGGGGATCAGCCCCTTGGCCTTGAACGTGGTCAGCACCGGGGCACCGAGCCGCTCAGCCATCGCCCGGACCTCGTCGCGGGCGTCTCGGGCACCGTGACCGACGACGAACACCGGACGCCGTGCGGCGCGCACCAGCGCGGCCGAACGGTCGAGCGACGTCGAATCGGGCAGGATGCGTCGGGCCGTGAATCGTCCGACCGGATCGGCGGCAGGTTGCGCGCTGGTCAGCACCTGGACCTCGTCGGGCAGGATCAGGTGCGCAACCCCGCGGCCGTCAACCGCATGCTTGACGGCGAGCGCCGCGAGCTCGGCGTGATCACTGCCCGCCAGGACGACCTGGGTCGACACCGCGACGTCGGCGAACACGCTCGACAGGTCGAGATCTTGGAACGCGCCTCGCCCGCGCACCGACGACGGCACCTGGCCCGACACCGCGACCACCGGGGAGCCGTCCAGCTTGGCGTCGTAGAGCCCAGTGAGTAGGTTCGTCGAGCCCGGCCCGGCGATCGCGAAACACATCGCCGGTCGCCCGGTGAGCTTGCCGAAGGCACTCGCCGCAAACGCCGCGGCGCCCTCGTGGCGGATGCCGACGTAGGTGATCTCGCCGCGTTCCTCGGCTCGGCGGAGCGCATCGGCAAAGCCGAGGTTCGAGTGCCCGACCATCCCGAAGACGTGCGTGATGCCGAAGGCCACGAGTGTCTCGACGATGGTGTCGCCCACGGTGCGCACCGGCGGCGCGGGGTCGGGCAGCTTGATGTAGACGCCGTCGGCACGCTCCTCGACAGGGAAGCTCGGCACCGCATCGCTGAACCCGCTCGGCGGCTGCCCGGTGATCGGGTCGTAGTCGTAGCCGTGCCATGGGCAGCGCAGCAGCCCCTTCTCGATCGACCCCTCGCCCAGCGGTCCACCCTGGTGCGGGCAGTGGTTCTCCAATGCACCGAGGCGAGCCCCACAACGCGTCAGC
This sequence comes from Pengzhenrongella phosphoraccumulans, assembly GCF_045689905.1. NCBI lineage: Bacteria > Bacillati > Actinomycetota > Actinomycetes > Micrococcales > Pengzhenrongella > Pengzhenrongella phosphoraccumulans. The sequence goes on from NZ_CP144210.1 coordinate 4,265,245, forward strand.
GCGACCGAATGACCGTCGACCTCGATGCTGCGCACCCGGCCCTCGTCGGGCACCTCATCGTCGTCGACCCGGTGCCACTGAGAAGCTGGTCCGCTCATCGTTGCCTCCACTGCAGGCGTACGGCTCGGTGTTCAGTTCTGTACAGTGAAATATGGATAGCGTGAAAGCGCATTTCGGTCCTGCGCCACCGTGTTTCTAGCGGTCGACGGCGCCCGTGACGACGGCGAGGGCTTCGGCGGCTGAGATCGGACCCCTCGCTGGTGGAATGTTCAAGGATGCCCAGAGGGTTCTTGCTTCATGACCGACCGGATGACTGGCATCGTGGAGAACCCGTTCACCATCACCCCTGGCACCGTGCAACGCGGCAGCAAACGGGTGCGCGCCTTCAGTGCGGGTGAGCTCGTAGCAGATGCACGGACCCCGCTGCTGGTCTGGGAGCACCCCTACTACCCGCAGTACTTCTTCGCCGCGAGCGACCTGGAAGTCGAACTGCGCGCGGGCGGTCGCGGGCCCCGCTCGAAGGTCCTGGGAGTGAGCGAAGTCTTCGACGTGATCATCGGCGAGCGGATCGTGCCGAACGCCGCCCGCCGGTATCCCGAGGCTGGCGTCGCGGGGCTCCGGGAGGCGTTCGGGCTGACCTGGGCAGCGTTCGACACGTGGATGGAGGAGGACGAGATCGTCTACACCCACCCGCGCAGTCCGTATGTGCGCATCGACGCGCTGACCAGTAGCCGGCACGTCGTCGTCACCTTCAACGGGGTCACTGTGGCCGAGTCCCATCGCCCGGTCGTCCTGTTCGAGACCGGCCTCGCCGCGCGGTACTACTTCCCCCAGGCCGACGTGCGCATGGACCTGCTGGCCCCGAGCCCCACGACCAGTCACTGCCCGTACAAGGGCGCCGCGACGTACTGGACCCTGTCCACCGGTGGTGCAAGCCTGGCGGATGTCGCCTGGGCGTACCGCACGCCGCTGCCGGAGTCCGCCAAGATCGCTGGACTGGTCGCGTTCTGGCCGGAGAAGAGCCCGGCGCTGGAGGTCACCGTCGACGGTCAGCGGCTCGGCGCGGCATGAGGCCTGTCCGTCCGGCATCCGGGCGGGGAAGACGTCGCCGGGCCGACGGGCGAGCGTGGTGAGCACGCTCCGCGGGTTCGGGGCCGGATGACCGTGCTCTTCGGTAGATGTGACGGAAGTCTTTCGGGTCGTGTGCTGGGCCTCGCCGGGAGCGAGTTTCGAGGTTCCCGATGGCACACTCCAGAAATGATCAGCACCCAGATCCCGTTAATCGCCGTCATCGGCGGCTCCGGCTTCTACTCCTTCCTCGACGACGTCGAGCACCACGAGGTCAGCACGCCGTACGGCGCCCCGTCCGCTGCGATCGCGGTCGGCTCGGTCGGCGGGCGGTCCGTGGCCTTCGTGCCGCGCCACGGACTGCACCACGAGCTCCCGCCGCACGCGATCAACTATCGGGCGAACATCTGGGCGCTGCGGTCGCTGGGGGTGCGGCGCATCCTGGCGCCGTGTGCGGTCGGCGGGCTCTCCACCGACGTCGCCCCGGGCGATCTCGTGGTTCCCGACCAGCTGGTGGACCGGACGACCTCGCGGACGCAGACGTTCTACGACTCCGGTGCGGTCCATGCCCCGTTCGCGGACCCCTACTGCCCCGAGCTCCGCGAGGCGTTGCTCGCCCGCGCGGGCGGCCGGCGAGAGGCAGCCACGATGGTGGTCATCGAGGGCCCCAGGTTCTCGACCCGGGCTGAGTCGAAGAGCTACGCCGCGGCGGGGTGGTCGCTGGTGAACATGACGGGGCACCCCGAGGCGGTCCTCGCCCGAGAGATGGGCCTGTGCTACGCGACCCTCGCCCTGGTGACCGACCTGGACGCGGGGGTCGACGCCGCGGGGGCCGTGCACCAGGGCGCGGTCTTCGCGACCTTCGCGCAGCACATCGACCGGATGAAGCAGGTGCTGTCCGGAGTGATCGCGGACCTCGGCGAGCACGCCGACTGCACGTGCGCCGACTGGCTGGCCGACGTCGCCCTGCCGTTCGAGCTGCCGTGAAGGTCCTGCTCACCGGTGCCGCCGGGTTCATCGGGACGGCGATCTGGGCCGAGCTCGTCGAACGCGGGCACGACGTGGTCGCGGTCGATGCCTACATCCCCCAGGCCCACCCGGTCGACGTCGTGGCCCACCCGGACGTGCATCGGCTCGACGTGCGTCGGGCGGGGGAGTGGACTGAGCTCCTGCGCGGCGTCGACGTGGTCTGCCACCAGGCGGCGATGGTGGGGGCGGGCGTGACTGTCGCCGATCTGCCCGCCTACGCGGGGCACAACGACCTCGGGACCGCAGCCCTGCTGGCGGCGATGCATGCCGCGAGGGTGGGTCGGATCGTGCTCGCCTCCTCGATGGTCGTGTATGGGGAGGGTCGCTATGCGTGCGCTGCCCACGGTGCCCAGGAGCCGGGTCCGCGGAGTCTGGTGGCCCTTGAGGCCGGGGACTTCGATAACTACTGCCCGCGGTGCGGCGGGGGTCTTGCCTGGGAGACGGTCCCGGAGCACGCCCGGCTCGACCCGCGCGGCAGCTACGCAGCGAGCAAGCTCGCCCAGGAGCACTACGCCGCGGCGTGGGCACGCCAGGGCGAGGGCAGCGCGATCGCCCTGCGTTACCACAACGTGTACGGCCCCGGCATGCCTCGCAACACCCCGTACTCCGGGGTCGCGGCCATGTTCCGGTCCTCGATCGAGGCCGGCCTCGCCCCGGAGGTGTTCGAGGACGGCGCCCAGATGCGCGACTTCGTGCACGTCGGCGACGTCGCACGCGCCAACGCGATCGCGATCGAGGTCGTGGCTCAGGCGCCGCGGCAGCGGTCCGTGGCGTACAACGTCTGCTCGGGGCGGCCGATCTGCATCGGCAACGTCGCGCGCGCGGTTGCGGCCGGGACCGGTTCGGAGCTCGCCCCGGTCGTGACCGGGCAATACCGGGTCGGCGACGTGCGCCACATCGTGGCCTCGCCCGCGCTCGCCCGCAGCGAGCTCGGTTTCGTCGCCGAGGTCGACCCCCTGGTCGGCCTGCCCCGATTCGCCACGGAGCCGCTACGGGCGTGATGGCCACCTGGTGAAAGCCCACCGGGTGAACCGTCACCAGGCGGTGCGCAGCAGGTGCTGGACGGTGATCGCGAACCCGACTTGCAGGGCAAGCCCGGGGCGCCGCCAGCGTTCGGGCAGGTACGCGCAGGAGAGCATCATCCAGCCGATGAACGGGAGCCAGATCCGTTCGACCTCGGCCTTGCTCAGCAGGGTCAGATCGGCCACGATCACCATCGCGAATCCCGCCGCGGCGAGCGCGCCGAGGGCGTGCGCGCTGGGACGTCGGACGGCGTCGGCCATGTCGCGGGCGGCGCAGGCCACGGCGGCGCCCAGCACGGGACCGCTCGCGACCAGCAGCGCGGCGAGGTTGCCCCACAGCCAGTACGCGGCCGGCCGCCTGCTCGCGGCCCCGGCCCAGTACCGGTCCTGCAGCGCGGGAAACGCCTCCCACCACGCGAAGCCCAGGGCGGCGAAGACCATGACCAGCCCGAGCGCCGCGCCGAGAGCGAACGGCAGCGGGTACCAGGACCGCGCCACCAGGAGGATGGCGACGGCGAGGATCCCCAGCAGGACCAGCCCGTAGGACATCATCACCGCGTACCCGAGCACGAGCCCCGCGACCACGGACCAGGCCGCCGAGCGCCGCACGGCACCGAGCGCCAGCGCTGCAGCTCCCCACGCGGCGACCGCGGCGAACACCGCATCGGCCGAGACCGCCTGCCAGATCGCCACCGGGCCCAGGACCAAGAACGGCAACGCCCGCCGTGCCGCGGTCTGGGCCCCGAGGGCGCGGGCGGTCACCAGAACGGCCAACGGCGTGGTGGCCGCCACCGCCGTCACGACCAGACCGGCTGCCACCGGCGAACCGAGCCCCACCCGGACGAGCAGCACGAAGAAGAGCAGGGCACCCGGCGGGTGCCCTGCCACGTGCGTCGGCCAGCCGTCGGGACCGAGCGGGATCCGACCGATGAACTCGTGCAGCATGGCGGGGACGTCGGTGATCCCGCGCGCAGCCGGGAGGTACTCGTACCCCGAGTTGAGGGGCCCCGCGATGCCGGGAGCGCCGTCGACCAGGGCGAGGGCGAGCATCCAAGCAACGCCCACCAGCCAGGCGCCCGCGAGCAGGGCACGCCAGGGCAGGCGGTGCGCGGCGGTGATCGACCAGGTGATCCCCGCGGCACCGATGAGCAGCGCGGGCGCAGTGCCCGGGCCGATGCGCGGCCACCAGGTGGCGCGCAGTGGCGGGAACGAGCGCGTCACGTCGACGTCCCAGCAGGTCACGGCCGGAACGGCCATCGCGAGCACCACCAGCACGGTCGCCGCGCCGAGCCCCCACCAGGGCGCGCGGGCTCGACTTCGCAGGGAGGGCATGGCCCCGATGCTGGCAGGAGGTGATCGCCCGCGGCGAGGGTCCTGCAGTGACGTCAGAGTTCCGTAAGGCTTGAGCGGCCTCTAGCGCGTTGGCGTTCTCTAGCGTCGAACCCATGCCCTACCAATGCGATCTGATCATTCCCTGCAAGGACGAAGCCGCGGCCCTGCCCGCCCTGCTGGCGTCCGTGCCGGCGGGCTTCGGCGTCGTCGTCGTCGACAACGGATCGACCGACGCCACGGCCGAGGTCGCCCGGCGGCACGGTGTCCGCGTCGTGCACGAGTCCCGGCCCGGGTACGGCGCCGCCGTGCACGCCGGGATCGAGGCCGCAGACGCCGAGTACGTCGCGGTGATGGACGGGGACGGGTCGATGGACCCGTCCGAGCTGGTCGGGCTACTCGACCTGGTGCTCGCGGGCGGCGTGACGATGGCGCTCGGCCGCCGCCGTCCGGTCCGCCGCGGGGTCTGGCCGTGGCACGCCCGCGCGGGCAACGCCGTCGTGCTGTGGTGGTTGCGCCGTCGCACGGGTCTGGAGGTCCGCGACATCGCCCCCATGCGGGTGTGCCGCCGCGCGGACCTGCTCGCCCTCGACGTGCGCGATCGCCGATTCGGCTACCCGGTGGAGCTGCTCGTCAAGGCCCGCGCGGCCGGCTGGGTGCTGGTCGAGTCCGACATCCGCTACCTCCCGCGGGCGGCCGGGACCCGGTCGAAGGTCTCCGGCAGCATCCGCGGGTCGGCCCGCGCCGCCCGGGACTTCGCCCGGGTGCTCCCGTGAGCACCGCGGTCGTGCTGGTGATGGCGAAGGTCCCGATCCCGGGCCACGTCAAGACGCGCCTTGCGGCGACCGAGGGGCCGGTCCGGGCCGCCCGGCTCGCGACCGCCGCTCTGCTCGACACCCTCGACGTCTGCGAGGCCGCCTTCGGCCTCGGTCGCTGCCACCTTGCTCTCGCCGGCGACCTCGACACGGTCGACGATCCGGAGCTCGCCGAGCGGCTGCGGACGTGGACGGTCCACCGACAGCAGGGATCCGGGCTGGGGGAGCGGATCGCGAACGCGCACCGGGACGTGCACGCTGTCGCCGGGGTGCCGGTCGTCCAGATCGCCATGGACACCCCGCACGCCACCGGCGATGACCTCCACCTGGTCGCGGCCATGGTGGCCGCAGATCGGCCTGTCCTCGGCCTGGCCGACGACGGCGGTTGGTGGGTGCTCGCCAGCGGCGTGCCCTCGCACGTGGACGGACTCGAACGAGTACCGATGTCGACCCCGGCCACCGGCCGAGCGACGTGGACGCTGCTGCGGGCCAACGCCAACGACGTCGGGGCCGCCTCGGTGCTGCGCGACATCGACGACGCGGCCGACGCTCACCACGTCGCCGCTCTCGCGCCGACCACCCGATTTGCTCGCACCTGGCGCGAAGGCCGGAACGCATGACCGCCGACGTGCACTTCGCAGCGGTGTTCACCGCGGCACTGCAAGGCGAGCCGTGCACGATCGAGGGGCTGGACGACCAGCCCCAGCTCATCCCTACCCCACGCTGGCGGGGGACCGCCGACGCCGGCGACCGCGCCGTCCTGGCCCACTGCGTCGGTCCGACGATCGACCTGGGCTGCGGGCCCGGCCGCATGGCCGAGCACCTGGCCACCGGAGGGCAGGCCGTCCTCGGGGTCGACCTCATGACCGAGGCGATCACCCAGACCCGCGCCCGGGGAGTCCCGGCGATCCGGCGCGACCTGTTCGGCCCACTGCCCGGCGAGGGCAGCTGGGGGTGCGCGCTGCTCGCCGACGGCAACATCGGCATCGGCGGCGACCCCGTCCTGCTGCTGCGCCGCGCTCGCGGCCTGGTCGCCGTCGGCGGTGTGATCGTCGTCGACCTCGCCCCGCCGGGGCCGGGCTGCGGGTGCACACCGTGCACCTGCGCGCGGGAGCCCGTCGCTCACGAGCATTCCCCTGGGCGGTCGTGGGGGCCGACGCGATCGGCGCCGTCGCCACGGCCGCCGGACTGGAACTCGATGGCCTGCGCGAGCACCACGGACGGTGGTTCGCCGTGCTGCGTCGAGCGGGCGGAGACCCGACATGCCTGGGCTGAGGCTGCGCGTTCCGCACGAGTCGGACTTCGGCTCGCGGCTGCGGAGCCCCGCGGTGGCCGCGCGGGTCGGGCTGTGGCTCGGCATCTGCTTCCTGGTCGCCTTCCTCACCGGCGTGTACAGCCACCTCGCGCAGGCCGCGTACCCGTGGTTCCCGGTGCCGACCCAGCCGTCGTGGACCTACCGCGTCACCCAGGGCGTGCACGTCGCCGCCGGGACCGCCGCCGTTCCGTTGCTCCTGGTCAAGCTGTGGTCGGTCTTCCCGAAGTTCTTCGCCCGACCCCCGTGGCGCCGCCGTGGGGCCCTGGTGCTGCACGGGCTCGAGCGTGCCTCCATCGGGGTGCTCGTCGCGGCGGCGATCTTCCAGCTCGCCAGCGGCCTGGCGAACGTCAGCCACTGGTACCCGTGGGCGTTCTCGTTCGTCGCCACGCACTACGCGGTCGGCTGGATCGCCATCGGCGCCCTGCTCGTCCACGTCGCGGTCAAGCTGCCGGTCATCACCCAGGCGCTGGGTCGCGACCTCGAGGACACACAGCTCGACCGGCCGAACCTGGCGGCGGACACACGGGGGCTCTCCCGCCGCGGACTGCTCCAGACCACCCTGATCGCGGCGACCCTTGCGGTCGTCAGCACCGCCGGGTCGACCGTGCCGGCACTGCGCCGAATCTCGGTGTTCGGGGTCCGCTCCGGCCAGGGACCGCAGGGGATTCCGATCAACCGCTCCGCCGCGGCGGCCCGCGTCGAGACCACCGCGCTGGCAGCCGACTTCGCTCTGACCGTGGTGCACGGCGACCGGCAGATTCGGCTGACCACCGCCCAGCTCGCGGCGATGCCCCAGCACACCGCGGTGCTCCCGATCGCGTGTGTCGAGGGGTGGAGCGCGACTGGGGAATGGACCGGGGTGCGCGTGCGGGACCTCGTCGCGCTGCTCGACGCGCCACCCCAGTCGGCGGTGCTCGTGCGATCCCTCCAGGAGCGTGGTGCCTACCGCGGGTCACGACTGCCCGCCAACTACGTCGCCGACGACCAGACGCTGCTCGCCCTGCGCCTCGGCGGCGAGCCCCTGAGCCTCGACCACGGCTACCCGTGCCGGATCATCGCCCCGAACCGGCCCGGGGTCCTGCAGACCAAGTGGGTCTCGATGCTCGAGGTCGAGCTGTGAGGGCGACCCGGACCATCCTCGGTGCGGTCGGGGTGCTGGTCGGGATGTGGGGTGCGGTCGAGCTGATTCGGCAGGGTGCGGCCAACCTCGGCGCGGCAACCGTGTGGCTGCTCGGTGGGGTGGTGGTGCACGACGGCGTCCTCGCGCCCGTCGCGATCGCGATCGCCGCGCTCGGGGTGAGCGTGCTGCCTCGGTGGATGGTCCCGTCGACGGCAGCGGCGGCCGTCGTCCTGGGCACGGTCACGATCATGGCCGTCCCGGTGCTCGGGCGGTTCGGGGCCCGTGCGGACAACGCCACCCTGTTGGACCGTGACTACGGTCGAGGCTGGCTGATCGTTGCAGGGCTAGTTTTGGTCTGCGCCGTCGTCGGAACGATCATCGCTCACCGCAACGACGCCGCTTCCAGCTCGAACGTCACTCACGTAGAAGGGGCATAACCGTGGCCGATGTGCTGGTCGTGGACGACGACCACACCGTCCGTGAGGTCGTCGTGTCGTACCTGCGCGCCGGCGGGCACCGGGTGGTGGATGTCGCGGACGGGGAGAGCGCCCTGGTCGCGATGCGCGCCCGGCCCGCCGACCTGGTGGTGCTCGACCTGATGCTCCCCGGGATCAGCGGCCTCGAGGTGTGCCGCCGGCTGCGGGAGGCGACCGACGTCCCGGTGATCATGCTCACCGCCCTCGGCGCCGAGACCGACCGGATCATGGGCCTGGGGTTGGGTGCCGACGACTATGTGACCAAACCTTTCAGCCCCCGCGAACTGGTGCTCCGGGTCGACTCCGTGCTGCGCCGGGCAGGCCAGCACGCCGACCCGGAGGTCGCCGTCCTGCACGACGGCGACCTGGTCGTCGACTCCGCGCAGCACGTCGCCACCCGCGCGGGCCAACGCCTCGCCCTGACCGTCCGGGAATTCGACCTGCTGCGGTTCCTGGTCGCGAACGCGGGGGTCGCGTGGTCGCGCGACGACCTCCTGCGCGACGTGTGGGGCTGGAGCTTCGGGGACCAATCGACTGTGACCGTGCACGTGCGCCGGCTCCGCGAGAAGGTCGAGAACGACCCCACCCATCCCACCCGGCTCGTGACCGTGTGGGGCGTCGGGTACCGGTGGGAGGCCGCATGAGCAGCGCCACCCTCGCCGTCATCGGGATCGCCGCCGGCTGGTCGATCGCCGTCGGGCTCACGGGCGCGGCGCTTGCGTGGGCCCTGCGGCTGCGCTCGGTGCGCTGGTCGGCCGCGATCCTCGGGCTGGTCGCTGTCGGCGGGATCGTCGCGGGCGTGGTGGGGACCGCCCGCGCGATGTTCCTGTCCGACCACGACTTCGCCGTCGTCATCACCGTGTGTGTCGTGTCAGGTCTCGTGTCGGTCGGATTCGCCTTCTGGCTCGGGGAACGGGTGGTCGGCTCGGCGCGAGGGCTTCGCGACGCTGCCACCCAATTCGGAGAGGGCGGCCAGTTCCTCGCACCGGCCGGCGGCCCGCGCGAGTTCGCCGAGATCTCCCGCGAGCTCACGCGGAGCAGCGTCCTGTTACGGGAATCGACCGAGCGTGAGCGGCGCCTGGAGGAGTCCCGTCGCGAGCTCGTCGCGTGGGTGTCGCACGACCTGCGCACCCCGCTGGCCGGCATCCGCGCGATGTCGGAGGCCCTCGAGGACGGTATCGCCGAGGACCCCGCGCGCTATCGCGCCCAGATGCGGATCGAGGTCGACCGGATGGTGCGGATGGTCGACGACCTGTTCGAGCTGTCCCGCATCCACGCCGGCACCCTCCAGCTGAGCCTCGAGACCGTCCAGCTGGGTGACCTGGTGAGTGAAGCGATCGCGGGCGTCGATCCCGTGGCCCGAGCCAAGCAGGTACGCGTCGGTGGTTCGGTCGACGCCGGTGTCCTGGTCCGGGCCGACCCCAACGCGCTCGCCCGGGTGGTGTCCAACCTCGTGATGAACGCGATCCGGCACACCCCGTCCGACGGCACCGTCGAGATCCACGCGCACGCCGAAGCCAGCACCATCGAGCTGAGCGTCACGGACGGCTGTGGCGGGATCCCCGACGGCGACCTCGACCGCGTCTTCGACGTGGCCTGGCGGGGCAGTCACGCGCGCACGCCCGGCGCCGACATCGGAGCGGGACTGGGCCTGGCGATCGTCAAGGGGATCGTGGAGGCCCACCGGGGAACCGTGGCGGTGAGCAACCACGCGCCGGGCTGCCGGTTCGTCGTGCGGATTCCCGCGTAGTACCCGCCGTGACCGCGGGGCCGGGTCACACGGGAACAGGCGTCAGCTCCCGCGCGTCGCTGGAGGCTCCGTGCAGGAGCGCCAGTACTCGTTGGTGGCTGAGCCAGCCCACGACGTTGGCGTGGTCGGCGTCCAGGACGGGAATCGCTCCCGTGGTGGAGTCCAGTGCGCTGAGGGCGTCGGTGAGATGGTCGGTGATCTTCACGGCGTCGGGCAGTTCGACGACGGACGCGACGGTGGCCCGGTTGTGGTCCCCGTCGGCGAGGGTGGCGGCGACCGTCTGTGCGGTGGCTATCCCGCGATAGCGGCCGTGGGCGTCCAGGACCGGGAGCTGGCCGTGCGGGGCGTGGCTCAGGACCCCAGCGGCCGCGTGGAGGCTGGCGCTCTCTCGCAGGGATGCCCCGACGGGCTCCATGATCTGCTCGACGGTGATCGTGGCCAGCCGCTCTTCCTCGGGGGTGACGGAGATGTCGACGCCGCGGCGGCGCAGCTTGAAGGTGTAGATGCTGTCGCGGGCCAGGACGTGGCTGATGGCACTGGCCAGCACGATCGCGACCATGAGCGGCAAGATGATCGTGTACTCGCCGGTGAGCTCGAACAGGATCACCACCGCGGTGATCGGTGCCTTGGCTGCGCCGGCGAACACGGCGCCCATCCCGATCAGTCCGTAGACGCCGGGGGAGCCGGCGATGTCCGGCGCGATCACGCGGAGTACCTCGCCGTAGGCGGAGCCGAGCATCGCCCCGATGAACAGGCTCGGGGCGAACACCCCGCCGGAGCCGCCGATGCCGATCGTGAGCGAGGTGGCGAAGATCTTCCCGAACAGGAGCAGCACGAGGAAGGCGACTCCGTAGGAACCGGCGATGGACTTGCCGAGGACCGGGTAGCCCACCCCGTACATCTCGGGCAGCAGGAGCAGGAGCCCGCCGAGGGCGAACCCGCCGACGGCGGGTCGGAGCCACTCGGGCCCGTGCCAGATGCGGTCGCAGACGTCCTCGATGACGTACAGGATCCGGGTGAACATCACCCCGACCACCCCGGCGAGCAGGCCGAGCACGGCGAAGAGCGCGTACTGGGTGAGGTTGTCCACGGTGAACGTGGGAAGGGTCAAGAAGGGATCGTTGCCAAGTACGGATCGGCCGATCACGCTCGCGGTCACGGAGGCCAGGACCACCATGCCGAAGGCCTGCGCGCTGAAGTCACCCAAGATGAGCTCCATCGCGAAGAACACCCCGGCGAGCGGTGCGTTGAACGTGGCGGCGATGCCGCCGGCCGAGCCGCACGCCACCAGGATCTTCACCCGGGGCTCGGTGACCTTCAGGACCCGGCCGAACGTGGAGCCCAGGGCTGCCCCGATCTGCACGATCGGACCTTCCCGTCCGACCGAGCCGCCGCCGCCGATGCACAGGGCCGACGCGAGGGCCTTGACTGCGGCGACCTGCGGCGCGATCCGCCCGCCGCGGCGCGACACGGCGTACATGACCTCGGGCACCCCGTGCCCCCGGGCCTCGCGAGCGAAGAAGTGCACGAGGGGTCCGTAGACCAGTCCGGCGATCACGGGGGTGAACAGCACGAACCACCGGCCCAGACCGGGCACGTGCGGGTTGGCGACAGGACCGAGCCCGGCATAGTCCGCGTGCCCGGACAGCGCGAGGGTGAACGTCGTGATCAGCCACCGGAACCCGATCGCCGCGACGCCCGCTCCCGCACCGATGACCAGCGCGAGCACCAGCAGACCCATGCGCGACGAACGAAGTACCGTGAGCGCCCACGCCAGCCCCGACTGGGTGGGCATCAGGCCCGCGCCGACCGGACTCGGTGCGGGTGTGATGGTGGTGGCGCGGCGCAGATTCACACTAGTAGTATGCAACGATTGCATTAGGCTTCATTACCGGAGGCGGTTCAACGTGAGCAGGCCAACAGTCCCGGATGCCGGTTCTACCCCGCCTGGAGGGGACACCGACGAGCTCGTCACGGCGTTCTTGACCGCCTCCCGCGTCCTGGTCGGCGTCTCCGCGCGTTCGCTGACCGCGGTAGAGGGCACCGTCACCGTGACCCAGTTCCGCACCCTCGTCGTGCTCGACAACCACGACGAGATCAACCTCAACACGCTCGCGGACCTGCTCTCGGTGACGTCCTCGACGGCAATGCGCATGATCGACCGGCTGCTCGCAGCCGGCGTGGTCACCCGGCGCGACAACCCCGGCAACCGGCGCGAGGTGCTGCTGGGACTCAGCGGCGAAGGTCGGCGGCTCGTGCGCCTGGTCACCGACAGGCGACGGGTGGAGATCTCCCGGATCGTCGCGCGAATGCCTGGTTCGCGCCGCACCGAGCTGGTGATGGCGCTGCGCGCGTTCGCTGAGGCCGCCCACGAACCCGAAGCCGGTGCCGGTGCCGGTGCCCAGCCGTCCGACGCCCTTGGCTGGTAGAGGCGTCCCGACTCCCGCACCTCACCCCGACACCGCCGGACCAAGGAGCACCATGACCAACCCGCCCGCCACCTCCGGCGCCACGAACGGCACGGACGTCCCCGCGTTGCCAGCCGTCATCGTGTTCGACGTGAACGAGACCCTGTCGGACATGTCCGTGATGGCCGACAGGTTCGTCGACGTCGGCGCCCCCGCCCACCTGGCGGCGACCTGGTTCGCGACCCTCCTGCGGGACGGGTTCGCGCTGACAGCAGCAGGCGCCATGGCGCCCTTCGCCCAGCTCGGCACGGGGGTGCTGCGTGCCAGCCTGCCGGCCTGGCCGTTGAACCGCCCGATCGACGAAGCGATCGCCCACATCATGGGCGGCTTTGCAGAGCTCGACGTGCACGCAGACGTCCGCGAAGGTCTGCCCGCGCTGGCCGCGCTAGGCACCCGCCTGGTCACCCTGAGCAACGGTGCGCGCGCCGTGGCCGAGCAGCTGTTCGCCCGGGCCGGGGTGAGCAGCCACTTCGAACGCCTGCTCTCGGTCGAGGAAGCAGGTGTGTGGAAGCCGGCGCCGGCCGCGTACGCCTACGCCGCCGCGCAGTGCGACGTCCCGCCTGGCGACATGATGCTCGTGGCGGTGCACCCGTGGGACATCGACGGCGCTGAGCGGGCCGGACTGCGCACCGCGTGGATCAACCGGACCGGGGCGAGGTACCCCGACTACTTCCGGGCACCGACTCTCGAGGCCACCTCGCTCGGGCACCTCGCGCGCCTGCTTGCCCGGTAGCGGTGCTGAGCGGTGCACCGGACTGACGGGCTGGCCGAGTCACGACGCGGCGCCCATTCTCACCGCGTCACAGGATCCTGGGCGTAGGAGCGAGCGATCTTGCACGGCCGGCGAGGTAGTCGCGCTCGGCTCTGCCCGGGGCCAGCTCGGCCGCGGTGGTGTAGGCCTCAGCGGCCTCCTCGCGCCTGCCGGCGCGGCGCAGCAGGTGGGCGTGCGTCGCGTGAAATGGGTAGTAACTGCCGAGGGTGCCCCGCAATGGCTCGACCAGGTCGAGGCCCGCTCCCGGTCCGTCGACCTCGCTGATCGCGATGGCGCGGTTGAGTGCGACAACGGGAGTCGGCGTGAGGGCGAGGAGTTGGTCGTACAGGGCCACGATCTGCGGCCAGTCGGTGGCCTCGCCCGTCACCGCGGTCTCGGCGTGCACTGCGCCGATGGCCGCCTGCACTTGGTACGGGCCGGGTCTGTTCTGGCGGATGCAGGCGCGCACGATCGTCTGGCCTTCGTCGATCATCGACCGGTCCCAGCGGCCGTGGTCCTGTTCGCTGAGCGGCACGAACGACCCATCGGCCGCCGTCCGGGCCTCACGCCGCGACTCGGTCAGGAGCAGCAGTGCGAGAAGCCCGGCGACCTCGGGCTCGTCCGGCAGGAGCGCGGCGAGCAGTCGAGCGAGGCGGATCGCTTCCTCACACAAGCCGCCGATTTCGCCGCTGTCCATCCGCTCGCCGGTACCCGCGTTGTAGACGAGGTAGACGACGGCGAGCACCGGGCCCAGTCGACCCGGGAGCTCATGGTCTGGCGGCACGCGGTAGGGGATCCGCGCCGCGGAGATCTTGTGCTTGGCGCGCACCAGTCGCTGGGCCATAACCGGGACGGGGACGAGGAAGGCCCGGGCGACTTCCTGCGTCGTCAGGCCGCCCAGCAGGCGCAGGGTGAGCGCGACCTGCGCCTCCTCGGCCAGCGCCGGGTGGCAGCAGGTGAAGATCAGCCGGAGGCGGTCGTCCTCCACCGGCCCCACCTCCTCCTGAGCGGGCGCCGTGCCAGGCGGTGTGAGCAGCGCCGCGTCGCGGGTCAGTTCGCGCCCGCGTGATTCGCGGCGCAGCCGATCGATGGCTCGGCGGCGAGCAGTCGTCGTGATCCACCCGCCCGGGTTCGGCGGCAGCCCGTCGCGCGGCCACGAGCCCAGGGCGACGGCGAAGGCGTCCTGCACGGCGTCCTCGGCGAGGTCCACGTCCCCGAAGGCGCGTATCAGGGCAGCGACGGATCGGCCGAACTCCTCGTGGAAGATCCGACCGATCTCCGTCGGGTCCGGCCCCGCCACTGGACCGGGATCAGCCCGCTGAACCTGGGGCCGGCATCTGCCTGAACGGCCGCACCTCGATCGGCTGCCGGATCAGGGCGGCGGTCCGCGCGGCCCAGGTCAGTGCCGCGTCCAGGTCGTCCGCCTCGACGATGTAGATCCCCGCGAGCTGTTCCTTCGACTCGGCGAACGGGCCGTCGGTGGTGAACACCTGGCCGTCGGTGACCCGGACCACCGTGGACGTGTCTGGTCCGTGCAGCCCACCCCCGAAGACGTACGCACCGGCGGACTTCATCTCGGCCTCGAGCGCGAGGATCTCCTGAAACGACTCCTGCATCTGCGCGGGGGTCATCGGCGGGCGAGTGTGGCCTTCGACGCTGTGCGTGGACAGCAGGTACTCGGTCATCGGGTGCTCCTCATCTTCGGCGGGCCGGTCCCGCTCCTCACCCTGCTACGAACGGGCCGGTCTCAGATCGACAGCATCACGCATGCCGATCCCGGGCGACGTGTGAGACGGAACACCCGACCCCTGGCCTACGAGTGGGTTGACGAACCAGTTCCATTAGAGCGCAACCGGCCGCGCTGGCCGCCGATCATCGCCTGCCGGGCAGAGGCGTTTCTGGTCAGACCACCTCGGCCCGGTCCCACCAGGTGGCGGTCGCCCAGAGTCCGATGACCCCGACCAGGACCGGGAGCGAGAGCTGAACCGGTGTGACGGTCAATGCGAGCTCGGCCCCGCCCATCCCGGACCACAGCCCCGGGGCAGCCCACGGGAACCAGGCGCCGGCACCGAGGATCGTCACGATCTGGGTCACGGCGACGATCCCGAGCAGCGCACCGACGCCTGGCAGGTAGCCCCTGCCGGCGCTCGCGACCAGGGCGAGGGGTAAGGCGAGCAGCGTGCTGAGCACGGCGACGGTCACGGGCATGATGACCGCGCCCGCGATGTCGCCGAACCCGGCGGGGCCGTCGAGCCCGAGCACCAGGCCGATCGGCACAGCAACGATCACGGCCAGCACCGAGGCGGCCAGGCCCCAGCCAAGCACGAGCAGGCCCTTCGCCCAGGCGATGCGGGCGCGGCTGATCGGCAGCGCATACAACGACCCCATGGTGGCGTCGGAGAACTCCCGGCCGAACACCCAGCACACCACGACGCCGACGGCGAGCAGCGCGCCGACCGAGAGCAGCTGGCCCATCAGTTCCAGGTAGTCCGTCCAGGTCGAACCGGTGACCATCGTGGACACCTTCGCGGTCAGCTGGCTGTCGCCGCCGGCGATGTATGCAGCCATGAAGCCCGCGGCCAGCACGGGCATGAGCAATGACAGGATCGCGGTGGCCACCTTCACCACCGTCGAGCGCCGCATCTTGAGCAGCTCGACGGCAAGGGCGATGCGCATCACAGCACTCCTTCGGGGAGGTCGGGTTCGGCGGCGTAGACCATGTCGAAGAAGCGGCGCTCGAGGTCGACGCCACCCGGGTCGAGGTGGCCGATGACGACGCCGCGATGCATCACGGTGATCCGGTGCGCGATGCGCGCGACCTCGTCGAGGTGGTGGCTGGAGACCAGGACGGCGACGCCGCGCTCGGCCGCGTGGCGGAGCGCCTGACGGACGACAAGAACGCCGCGCGGGTCGAGGGCATTGGTCGGCTCGTCGAGCACCACAACGTCGGGTCGGTGGGCGAGGGCGCAGGCGAGGCCGAGGCGCTGCCGGTTGCCGAGCGAGAGCACCCCGGCGCGGCGATCGGCCCACTGCGTGAGCGCGAGGGCGGTGACCGTTTCCGCTGCGGCCCGCTCGGCGTCGGCGCGGGGGAGCAGGTGCAGGCGGGCGGCGGCGACGATGTTCTCGGTGACTGTCAGCTCCGGGTAGGCGAACGGGGTCTCGATCAGGTGCCCGACGCGCGCCCAGTCGGCCGGGGTGCACCCGGCCAGGTCGCGTCCGTGCAGGGTGACGGTGCCGACGTCGGCGCGGACCATGCCGAGCAGCAGGCGCATGAGGGTCGTCTTGCCGGCGCCGTTGAGTCCGACCAGCGCGTGGATCTCGCCGGGGACGATCTGGATGTCGACGTGGTCGACGGCGGTGATGTCCCCGAAGGCGCGGCTGAGGCCGCGCGCCACGAGGGTTGCGGTCCCCGCGGTCGCGGGGATGAGCTGGGTCGCATCGACCACGGTGGCTCCAAGAAGGTATGGGTGGGTCGTCAGGGGTCGGTCGCGCACGCGCCTGCTATTGCGCTGCGTCCGGTGGGTGCGGCAGGGCCTGGAGGGCAGCAACGATGCGCGGGCCGAGCTGTCCGGCGTCGGGGTCGATGCCCCAGTCGACGAGGGCCGCCATGATCGCACCGAGGCACGCGCCGGTCGCGACGATCGCCTCGAGGTGCCCCACGCCGGTGTCCTCGAGCGCTGCCACGATGATCTCCTCGGTGGCCCGGTTGCTCTCCTGGCTCGCGGCCCTCAGCCCGGGGTGGCTGACCGAGAGTCGGATCCGGTCGCGCGTCTCGCCCATCGCCATCTCGGGCATCTGGCTCCAGGCAGCGAGCAGGCCGCGCCGGACCCGTTCGAAGGCGGGCAGATCGGCCGGCTGCCGTCGGACGGCCTCGGCGATCAGCGGGTCGTACGGGTCGCCGACGACGACCGACTCCTTGGTCGGGAAGTGCCTGAAGAACGTCATGTGCGAGAAGCCCGCGGCGTCGGCGATCTCGGCGACAGTCGTCGCGTCGTAGCCGCGCTCAAGGAAGAGCCGCAGGGCGGTGCTCTGCAGCAGTGCGCTCGTGCGCTCAGACCGAGTCGTCATTCCGTTAATGTTAGTGAGTAACACTTGCGGGCGCAAGAGGATGACCGTCGCCGCTCCTTCAGGGACCACGACAGACAGGTGGTGGCGGGCCTCCGTCACCGCCGGTGGCGCGAACGCCGTCGTTGGCGAGGATCGAGTCGGCGGCTCTACGAGCTCTTCGGCGCTATCACCGTGCGCCCAGCTGTGCGTCACTCTGGTCAGGTACACCGGGTGCGACACGGGGTACGGCGGACGGGTCGTCTTTGATTCGAAATCCGCTGCCAGCAGTTCACGTAAAGCCGACTTCAAGCCCGCCTTGAGGGCAGCGCGGTCGGCGTCGGCGAGCCTGCCCATCAGGCGCTTCCGTATCGGCTCGATGACCTCTTCAAGTCGCTCCTCCACCTTATTGACGAGGTCAATGAAGTTGCTTACCTGCTCTGGGGGCATCGTGCTGGAGATGTTGGGAGCCGCGACGTAGAGAACCTTCAGTGTTTCGGCGTCGAGGACGCCGAACGCGTAGGTGACCGAGAGGTCCAACTGGGAGTGTGCGATGGTGCGGTTGCGGAACGTCGCGACGAGTTCATGGGTCGCGGCGAGCTCCTGAGGGATCTCGACAAATCTGGTCACTGGCTGCGGCACGTTCGAGGGGAGGAAGGTGCGGCAGTAGGCCATGACTGCGTTGGCCACGAGCGACCGCTCGGCGTGCTCGAGCGGCGAATCAGCTGACGTGCCCAGATGCGCAAGTGCGAGCGCGTCGCGTGCCTCCACCAGGTCTGCCGCGTGGCTGGACAGTTCGATGAACAAGCGAGCGTCTTCGGAGTCGTCGACCATCACGAACTCGAACCGCCGTGCCTCAGTGCTCACGACTCGAGTAGGGCGAACCCGCGTGGCCAGCGCGCTTCCCGCCGCGAGCCGGTGGGTGCAGGCGGCGAGTCGTCACCCGCGCACAACGACAGTCAACCCGCGGGTGCGGGCGAGCGTTCTGATCGGTCGGCCCCAAAGTGGGTCTCGGCGGCGCCTACGGAGCGAAGGGCCAGACTCCGGGCCCATCACCGCCCCCAGGCGCGATTGCGGTCATCGCTGTCGATGGGCAAATCGGCGAGTAAAGGGAATCTTTTATGCATCTCTTTGCCGCGAGAGGGTCAGAAAGTGCAGTTTGTGAGACGCTGGCCGCATGGGTAATCCGGTCGTCCACTTCGAGTTGATCGGTCCCGACCCTGCGCGCCTTCGCGACTTCTACTCACAACTTTTCGGTTGGGATGGGCCAGCCGGAGCTCCTGTGGCTGAACGTATCTCCGCGCCGACTGAGTATTCATTCGTCATGCCCGGCGATAACGCACCGGCCGCCGCAGGTGGCATCGGCGGAGGCCCAGGGTACGAGAGCCACGCCATCTTCTATGTCGGCGTACCCAACGTTGCCGAGTCGCTCGCCCGGGCCGAAGCCCTTGGAGCCGAGGTCGTGCTGCCGCCGCAACGGAACGAGGGCGAGCAGGTGACCGTCGCCCATTTTCGAGACCCTGCAGGCAACTTGGTCGGCATCGCAGGACCGTCCTGACCGGTCTCCGGCGCGCGCCGGCACCACGATGCCCGCGAGTGCTTCACAACAGTGAACGTGCAGGCGGGCGGATCCAGCACTTCGCGCCACCTCAGGGGCGTTCCGCGACCGGGCGTCCGGCCGACGCGCACGAGCTGAGAGAGTCCGTTCCTGCCGAGCCCGTCGGCTTTGTCAGGTGATGGAGGACCTCGCTCCGGATGTCGGGGCACTGCGCCTGGAAATCGAGGCTCAGACGGCCGGCGCTGAACAGGCAGAGCAACTCGCCGCGGCGGCGACTCTACTGACAGCCCCGATCACCGACGGCGACGTGCTCATCTAGGAACCGGTTGGGAACCAAGCGGGGTCCAGGCCGCGGGTCTTTCGTCGACTCAGTTCTGGACGCGATCGACACCTTCAACGCCGAGGCAGATCTCCCCGTGTTGAGTCCTGGGTCGTCACCCAGGAAGGTGCTCGGCCCCGCCGGCGCGCGCTGTCCGCGGTTCCTGCCGCCGACGACCCTCACCTCCATCGGATGGTCCTACTGGCCATGGACGTCATTCTCGACGGACTGGGCCGGGTGCTGTCCACGTCCGAGGCAAGGCGCTGACAGCTCCCGCTCCGGGCACGGTCAACTCACCGATGCCGCACCGGTCGCTCGTCCGGGATCTCCCGGCTCATCCCTCCGCGGTGAGCGGCAACGAGCGGACGCTGCGGAACCGTCGGGGCTGCCCGTCGACGGGGTCCGTGAACGCGACCTCGGCCGCGAGGAGCTGGAGGGGTCGGCGGAAGTCGTCGACCGGGACGTCCTGCAGGACGGGGTACAACGGGTCGTCGACGATGGGGATGCCGAGCCCCAGCAGGTGGAGGCGCAGCTGGTGGGTCCGGCCCGTGCGGGGTGTCAGGCGGTAGACCCCGGCGCCGTCCACCTGACGCTCCAGCTCGACGCGCGTCTCGGCGTTGA
Source organism: Pengzhenrongella phosphoraccumulans (assembly GCF_045689905.1). Classification (NCBI taxonomy): domain Bacteria; kingdom Bacillati; phylum Actinomycetota; class Actinomycetes; order Micrococcales; genus Pengzhenrongella; species Pengzhenrongella phosphoraccumulans. The sequence goes on from NZ_CP144210.1 coordinate 4,284,930, forward strand.
CGAGCGCCCCGGGCACGACCTGGGCGCGCCACGTGCCGGGCACCTTGCGGATGTGGTTGCGGACGACGGCGGGCAGTACCAGGTCGGCGCGCAGCGGCGCGACCGCCCGGTAGGTCTTCTCGACTGCGCGGCGCTCGAACGCCGTCTGGTAGGGGCCCCTCCAGCGGCTCTCGGTGGCCAGCATCAGCAGGCCGGACGTGATCCGGTCGAGGCGGTGCAGCGGCGACAGCTCCGGCAGGTCGAGCTCCGCGCGCAGCCGGACGACGACGCTCTGCATCACGTGCCCGCCGCGCGGGATCGTTGCGAGGAACGGCGGCTTGTCGACGACGACGAGGCGCTCGTCCCGGTACACCACGTGAATCCGACCCGGCACCTCCGGCTCGTCGCGCAGGTCGCGATGGAACCACACGAACCGGTACGGCCCATAGGGGTCCGCGTCGCGCACGGCGCGCCCGCTCTCCTCGACGAAGCGCTCCTGCGCCAGCATCCCCGGCACATCGACGTGCTCCGGCAGGCGGTGCCGCAGCCACGCGCCCATCGTCGGCCACACGGTCGGGCTCAGTCGATCGCGGTCGGGGGTGCGGAGCCAGGCGGCGGCGAGGCCGTGGCGTGCCGGGAGCGGTGAGCGAGGAGGCACCGGACAATCGTACGAGGCCGACCCGTCGCCCAGACCGGTGGTGTCCTCTCTGGCGCCGGGCGCCATGGATCATCGAAGACGCCGCAGTCGACGTGCGTGCACGGTCGTTAGTCGCGGGCGAGTTCGGTCTGCGGTTCTACGAGGCATCCCATCGCGCATCCGGGACGGTTTCAACCTCGGGTCCCTTCGCATCTTGGACCGAGTGTTGGGGGAGGGCGCGGCGTAGCGCCTCATCCTCCTGGGCAGTCGTCTTCGGATCTGTTCTCAACCCCGACACACGCGACGGAGTCGAGCGTGTTCATGATCTCTTCCGTGTCGTTTTGCTCGGAAGAGGTCAGCGACCTGGAACAGTTCGGCAGTCCCGCGTCCGCAGCAGTCCGCAGACGTTCGCTGCCGTCCGCGCGAATACTCGGCATCGCGAACGACGCGAGCCCCTGTCGGCCAGATTGGCTGTTCGCCCGCGTTCGCCGCCGGCCGGTGACCGACGGCGTTGGGGTACGGACACAAGAAGGGCCACCCCGGATCTCTCCGAAATGGCCTCTGACCTGCGAAAACGTGGTGGGCGATACTGGGATCGAACCAGTGACCTCTTCCGTGTCAGGATTCAGCAAGGGGTCCGCCAGGAACCGTCAGCGACCATTTTGTGCAGTCCAGGCCGCTGCTCGACCACCCGCGACCGGTGCCGATTGTCGGCGGATTCGGCCGGGTTGCTACACCCGTTGCTACACGACGGCCAAGTGCTTGAGGGAATCGGAACGCACCATTCATGCATGAGCGGTGCATGACGATCCATTCGAAGCAGATTCTGAACGTGAGCGGTCGGGTACAGCCAGCCGCGATCGTCGATTCGATGGTCTCAAACCGGCCAAGAGTGACCACTAGAGTTCGTGGCGCCAGTCGTGGAAGAACTGGCGCAGGGGCGCGATCTGGTCGGGCGCGACGGCGATGTCGCTGTCGCGGAAGCGGTCGAGCGCGGCCATCATCTGGGCCAGGACATGCGGGTCGAAGCCCGCGTCGAGCGCAGCGGCCTCGTCGAGCAACTGCTGTTTGGTGTAGCGCAGTGCCAGGACGTAGACGTCGGCGAAGTCGCGTGCTGCTGCCCGGTCGAAGAGAGCGATGAGTTTGCGGCCGGCGAGCTCGTCGGGGGCGAACGTGGGTCCGATGAAGCTGGCGGTCGGCGGGCGTCCGGGTGCTGCGTCGACGGCGAGGTCGACCAGGAGGTCTTCTGGACCGTGGATGACGAGGCGGCAGAAGGTGTCAGTGCCGGTGTGGCGCTCGACCGTCCAGCCCCGCTCGGTGGCGGCGTCCTCGAGGGCGTCTGCGGCTGCGGGCACGTTGCCGGCTCCGCTTCGGGTGAAGAAGTCCAGGTCCTGGGTGGGGCGCGTGGTCAGGTGCTGTGCGAGCAGCGCGGCGCCGCCGGCGAGGAGGAACCCGTGCGAGGCCGGTAGGGCGAAGAACAACCGTGCCACCTGAATCTGAAACGCAGTCAGCGCGCTGTCGCTGTCGCCGTCGGGTGGTGTCGGGCGGTTCACGAGCGAGTCTCCGATAGTGCCGCTGCGATCACAGACTCCCACGCTGCTCGAAGGGCGCGCGGTAGGACGAGCTCGTCCCAGAGATCGACGAGCAGGGCCCCGTCGACATAGGTGCTGATGTCCGCGGCTTTGCCCTCGCGCAGCACGATCTCGTAGACGCGCGCCCGGTCGGCGCGGTCAGCCAGGTTGAAGGCCCGACCGGGGTCCGACCAGTTGAGGTGCAGGGGCAGGTGCACGGTGCACATGGCTTGCGACACGGTGAGTCGCGGGAGCCGGTCCGGCACACAGGCGGTGCGGCCGCGGGGGAGGGGGTGCTCGGTGAACTCGATCTGACGCGTCGCCTCGAGGACGTGGCCGGTGGCGGCCAGGAGCCGGACGGCGGTGTCCAGGGTCGGGGACTTTCGGTCGTGCTCGTAGGCCGAGACGGTCGGGCGTGACGTGCTGGCGCGGTGGGCGAGCTCGTCTTGCGAAAGACCAGCATCGCGGCGCGCTCGCGCTAGCAGCTCTCCCGTGCTCATGATCACTCCCTACGTATCTACTCGGATACTTTACGGCAGTGGGCGAGATCGGTCCAGTGCCCCGACTCCTCCGTGGCGCACTCGTTCACCAACAGGGGATAGCGCCAAGTAAGTCGTGATCAGCTCGCCGCATAGCAGCGACGGCGAGTTCCGGCGTCTCGCTGTGTCGTACAAGTCAGCGGTTCACCGTTTGCACCTCGCCCCGGGCGAGTGCGAATGGCAGGCGGTCGAAAATGATCCGGATAGCGACGATTCGCCCGTCGCGCACTGTGTACAGCTCGGCGGCCGGAGCGCTGGCGACGGCGGGATTTCCGGTGTCGTACATCAGCAGCGCTTCGTGCTCGTCGCCGTAAGCGGAGAGGAGCTCGGAGGTGGTCACGTTTGTGGCGAACGGTCCCATGAAACCCTTCACCGCCTCGACCCCGACCAGTCGTCCCGTCGGAGCAAGACACTCGACGCCGTCGGCGAGCAGCCGCCATGCGAGCTCGGGGTCTCCCGAGGTCCAGGCGCGGTGGTAAGCGAGAGCGGTCTCCAGTGCGGCGGTCATGATCGTTGTGTCCTCTCGATCGTTGGGGGGTCGATAGAACAGACACCACAGGCCGTCGGATCGGAACGCTGCGATCATGGCGCGCGTGAGTGAACCAGAACCGACCCCACTGCAGGCGGCCAGCGACGGCAAGGACAGAGCGTTCGCCGAGCTCGTCGTGCCGTACGAGCGTGAGCTGCGTGTGCACTGCTACCGGATCCTGGGATCCATGCACGCCGCCGACGACGCCCTACAGGAGACTCTGATCGCGGCGTGGGGCGCGCTGCCGAAGTTCGAGGGCAGGTCGTCGGTGCGTACCTGGCTCTACCGAATTGCCACCTCGCGTTGCCTCAACGCCATTCGTGACGGGGCCCGTCGACCTCCCCTTGCCCCGGTCGCGCCGTTCGATCCGCCGAGCCCGACCACTCGAGAGCGGGTCACCTGGATCCAGCCGTACGCCGAGCACCTCCTGCCCGGCGACGACCCGGCAGCGTTGGCGGTCGCCCGGGACGGGATCGAGCTGGCATTCGTCACCGCGTTGCAGACTCTGCCTCCCCGCCCGACCGCCGCACTGGTGCTGTGCGACGTCCTGGGCTTCGGCGTTGGCGAGGTCGCGTCGATGCTCGACGTGAACCCAACCGCGGTCAAGGGCTTGCTCCAGCGGGCGCGCGCCGGTATGCCTGCCGGCCCGCCAAGCGCATCTGCGCAGAAGGAACTCGTCGTGGCCCGACAACTCGCTGATGCGTTCTGCCGGGATGACGTCGCGGCCATCCTCACGCTGCTCACCGACACCGCGTGGCTCGCGATGCCGCCCGCACCCCACCGCTACGACGGGCACGCCGCGATCGGAGCGTTCCTGAGCGCTAGCGCTGCGGGCCGCGGGCAGGTCCCGTATGAGCTGGTGCCGGTCTGCGCGGGCGGCCACGCCGCATTTGGCTGCTATCTGGCTGGCAGAGCACGCGGCCTGCTCGTCGTTACCGCACACCCCGACGGAAACCAGATCACATCGCTGGTGCGGTTGCTTGACGACGACGTGCACACCTGGTTCGACCTCCCGACGCACCTGCCGCCGCGCGCACGCGAGGTGGTCGCTCTAAAAGGCCCTCGGCAGCAGGTTCAACCGAGCTCAGCCGAACCAACCAAGACGTGGTGACGACATCACCGGCGTCCGGCCAGGACGACCTCGCCCGCATCGGTCGAGAACACCCCAGTTGCGCCACCGAAGCAGTCGACGCGTCGTGATCAACGCCTGCTAAACACCGCAGAGCGACAGCTATCTGGCTGGCGCGGTTCCCTGTGTCGTTGCCGCATCTGCCAGGAGAATGCAGCCATGAGTAGTCGAAGGCGCCGGGTGCGGAACCGGGTTACCTCGCGCTCTGCTGGATCGTCGTTGTCGCGTTCTCCAGCGTCTTGTTCGGTGTAGCGCCTGAGGGTGGAGTGTGGTCGCTCGGTGGGATCGCCTGGACGCTCGTCCCCTTGCTGGCCGCACTGCGCGCGGCTCGGTCGTCCGTCAAGGTGACTGACGACGAAGTGCTCGTTCGCAGGTGGCGTGGCTGTGTTTCGTCGATGTCGACGAGGTCGTGGTGCGCGTCCAGTTAGCGCAGGCTCGCTGGGGTGAATGAGGGGCAGTGCACGATCCCTAGGCCTGGCCCGACGGTGTTGAACAGGGTGTCGGTGTGGATGGCGCCGCGCCGAGCCGTTCGATGGCGACCACGCTGCGCACGGGTGGGCTGAGGCGGAGGCGTCCAGGTGCGCTTGTTGCGGCCGCAGGAATGCACCGTTGCCTAGGAACGCCTCGCGAGCGGATCGCGCCGGCGGGCATGTTCGGCTTGGTGTTCCCCCAACGAGCCGAGACGATGCGCGCCGCGCGCGGACATCTTCGAAACAACCGGCGCGATCACCCGTGGCGTATTCACCTTCGCGAGGCCACCAGGCCCGGATACGCGACCACATCGTTTACCACGAAACCGGGGACCAGATCGGCTTCGCCGGAAGTCGTGCAGGGCGGGTGGTCAGCGATGCTGACGGCGTCAACGCTCGCTGCGCGTGAACTGCATCGGGAAACTCGTGTCGGGATCGGTCGGGCGTCCTATGTAGTACCCCTGGGCATGGTCGACGCCGTATGCCCGCACCAGGTTCAAAGTGCTCAGGTCCGTGACGTACTCCGCAATTGTCTGCTTCCGCAGTCCACGGGCCGCGGAGACTATCGCCTGGACGATGGTCTGGTTGGTCTGGTTGGTCTTCAGGTCGCGAATGAACTCGCTGTCGATCTTGAGGTAGTCGCAGGGGAGGTGCTTGAGGTAGAAGAACGAGCCATATCCGGCACCGAAGTCGTCCAGGGCGAACCCGCACCCGAGCTCCGAGATTCGCCTCGCGAACTCCCGTGCACGGGTCACGTTTGTGATGGCCGCCGTCTCCGTGATCTCGAAGACGAGCGACCGGGGCGGGAGGTCCTTCGCCGCGAGTTCAGCCTTTATGACCTCGAGCAGCGTCGGGTCTCCCAGGGACGCCGCCGAGATATTGATCTCCCAGCGGAACCCCGGTGGCTGCCGATAGCGGGCGGCGAGGTCGGTGCCGATCCGCACGACGTGCCGGTCGATCGCTACCGCGAGGCCGTGGCGGTCAGCGACCTCCAAGAACTCCTCAGGCTCGATCAGAGCGTCGCCCTGGCGCATCCGCAGCAACAGCTCGCAGCCCGTGACCTGCCCCGAGGCCAGGTCGAGGATGGGCTGGGTGAGAAGGGTGAACTGGTCCTCGTCGAGCGCGCGACGGATCTGCTCGGTCCAGTGGAACCGCGCGCGCGATCGCGCCGCGGCCGGGCCGGCGGGCTCGTACACCACCAGTCGATCGCGACCGTTCTCCTTCGCCTCGTACATTGCGAGGTCGGCGTTGGAGATGACCTCGTCGGCCGTGACGGTACCGACGCCGTCGAGCATGACCAGGCCAGCGCTCGCCGTGGTGCTGACCAGCCGGCCGTCGTGGTCGACTTCCGCGTTCCGCACGGTCTCGAGGACTTGCTGGGCCAGGAGGGTCGCGCTGGTGAGGTCGACGGCCCAGAGCAGAACCGCGAACTCGTCCCCACCGACCCGTGCGATCAAGTCGGCCTCGCGGACACGGCCGCGGAGTGCATCGGCAGTGGCGGACAGGAGCGCGTCCCCGACGGGGTGCCCAAGGCTGTCGTTGATGTCCTTGAATCCGTCTAGATCGAGCAGGATGAGGGCCCCGCCCACCCGGGCGCGGTTGGCCAAAGTGAGGTAGCGCTCGAGGTCCTCGCGGAACCGTCGACGGTTCGCGAGCCCGGTCAGAGGATCGTGGTTGGCGAGGTACACCAACCTAGTCTCGTAACCCTTGCGGTCGGTGATGTCTTCCACGTGCAGGACGGCCTGGTTGGAGCTGCCCATAGCGCCGATCCGCGCCGCGCCGACCGAGACCCACCGCCGCGCGCCGTCAGCCCGCACGATCCTCAGCTCGCACTGGTACTCGTCCAGACGGCCCGCAAGAGTCTCGGTCATCCGTTTGGCCTCACCTGGCGCGTCCCGGACATCGAGGAGATCCTCGAAAGTCATGTCCACCATGTCGCCGACGGGGTGCCCGCTGATCTCGCTCAATGCCCGGTTGGCATTGAGGATCCTCCGGTCCGGGCCGATCAGCGCCATCCCCGCCGGGGAGTAGTCGAACGCCGCGATGAACTAGGCTGTGGACCGCGCCAGAGCCTCTTCCGCCAGCAGCCTGCTGGTGATGTCATGGGCCATGACCAGCGCGCCGAGAGACCGGAGGTGGCGGTCTAGCAGCGGGAAGGTCTCGAGTTCGTACCGACGGTCGTCGATCAGCACCTGCTGCCGCGGCGATCGATCACCTGCACCGGCCGCGTCTGAGGTCGCCGGTCGCCCCGCGCCAGGGATCAGCGAATCGAGCCTGCGCCCGATCAGCTTCTCGGCCGGCACACCGAAGGCAGTTGCTGCCGCCGGGTTCGCATCGATGACGTGATCCAAGGGGTCGAGCGTGATGACAAGATCACGGATCGCCATGAACACCCCGCTGCGCCCGACGGGCTGTAGCCGGACGAGCCCGTACCGGAGCACGCCCCAAACCAGGACGAGGCCCGATAGCAGGAATGCGAACGGGGTCAGATCGACCATGTCGAAGGGTGCGATCCCTGCGTTGAAGAGCACGTTGAGAACGAAGGGCAGGGCGAAGCTGAGGACGAGCGCGAGGGACACCCGGCGGTACATCGGCGAGATCCGGACCAGGCGGTACACGAGAAAAGCTGTCGCACCCCACAGGAGGAGGTAGGTGTAGATGCTGTGCGGCCAGAACAGAGCTCCGCCGGCCGAGAGGTCGGAAGTCGGGCCGCCGGGGTAGTACCGGATCAGGTCATGGGTGCGAGCGTTGGAGAGCAGAGCGAGCACGAGCAGCGGCTCCACCGCGAGCAACGGCAGGATACGGCGCCGCAGCCAGGTGTCGGCACCGGTGTACACCACCACGAAGGCGACCCAGGCGGGGGGCAGCGCGCAGATGCCGACGTACTTCAGGTCTCCCCACAGGTGCCGAACCGGTGCCGTCGGAGAGACCAGCTCCAGGGTGTAAGCCAGGCTCCAGAACCCGGTGGCGAGCAGGACGAGCGCGAGCCAAAGGGTGGCGGTGCCCACACGTCGCCGCCAGACCAGAGTCGCCAGCACAGCGAACACGCCCGCCGCGACCAGCGTGAGCAGGCCGCCCGAGGACCACTGCCAGGTCATGTCGCACTCACCCCCCTGCCCTTCTGAGACCGGTCCACGCCCCTTGGTCCCTGCTCCGAGGGGGCAGTCTGACCCCTCTTCGCAGTCTGCTCCCTTCCGCGCGAGATGGTTGGGAAACACCCACCCGCTGGCCGCCGCGCGACCCGCAGACGGACCTGCGAGATGGGGGATTGGCGAGCAGTCGAGGGTGTCGGCCGCGCACCGTCATCACGGCGTGCTGCCCCGGTCGTGGGTTCCCGAGTCGTATGCCCGCAGCCCTGAACCCTGCGACGCTGCTTCCCAGGGCATGCGCTACGGAGGCGCCGCCGACATTCATGCCACTTTGCAGGTTGAGCAGTACCGTTGAAGGGTTCACGAGTCCAGGGGTCGGAGGCAGTCCATGACTTCAGACCCGTCGAAATCCCGACCGAGTGGTCCTTTGATTCCGTCGCCACCAGATCCGGATGACACGGATGCCCCACCGAGTCGACCGTCAACTACTCGCGCGGCCGCTGCGTGGTTCGCGACCGCGGTCGCGCTCGTTTTGCTGGTGCTGCTTATCGTGTTGATTCTGCAGAACCAAACCGTTGTTGAGGTGCAGTACTTCGGCCTCACCGGATCGGTCCCGCTCGGAACAGCGCTGCTGATCGCGGCCGTTGGGGGCGCTGCTGTTGTCGCGATCGTCGGAGTCATTCGACTCACGCAATTGCGCGTGAAAGGACAGCGAGCCAGGCGCGTGAAAGCCCGGCGTGAGACGAATCCCTGATTGTAGTTCCCGGGTCACACCCCGCGGGGTTGCATCCCGAGGCTTAGGTCCCGCCCGAGGTCGGGTACTGGGCGGCCAGTTGAGCCGACGCCGTCGCGTTCGCATACGCCACGACCGCCGCCACCGCCAGCCCGAGGAGCAGCCCCGCACCAGCGGCCTGCGCGGCGGGCGCGAACGCGGCGAAGACCCCGGCGCCGATCATCGACCCCAGGCCGATGACCACCGCGTCACCCGTACCCAGACGACGGGCGAGCTCGCCCTCGGCGCTCACCACCTGCACGGCATCTGGGCCGCCGTCGGCGTGGCCATCACGGCCATCATCAGGAAGCTCTTCACCTGGACCACGACCGCGGGCATCGCACTCATCAAGGGCGCACTACTCGTGGCTGAGGTTGGGGCAGTCGCCCACTGAACGCCGGCGCCAGCCTCTCATCCCGATCCGTCCGGCCTGCAGTAGGCGCATGAGTGCGTCTTGACCCACATCCCTACCTACCGCGGAGAGACTACAACCGCCGCATAAGGCCACCCAGCTCGCTGGCGACCCCCTACGGGTCAGCACTTCGCGCCATTCAAGTGGCGCGCTCCAGGCGTGACGCGTCCAGAGGGTGCTGTCGGTGAGAACGCTGCCCGAATCTCTCCCTTCCGAAGCACGATCCCCGGTGGCGTGCCCGACGACCTGCGGAGCGGGCCGAGAAACCGACGCCGGGCACGGGTCGGCGAAAAAGCATCGCCCGGCGCTCACGCCGGCGTCGGCATCCTCGGGACCACGCGGTCGCCGCCAGCCTGTTTTGCCTCATACATGGCTCGGTCGGCGCGGGCGATCATCTCGTCGACGTCTTCACCCGGAACAGCGAGGGTCACCCCGATACTCAGGGTGGCGCTGACGGTCTGGTCGTCGGTCTGGATGGGCTGCGCGACGGCGCGGCGGATGTTGTCGGCGACGTCCACCGCGTTGGCGAGCTCGTGGACGCCGTCGAGCAGGATGAGGATCTCGTCCCCGCCGATCCGGGCGGCGACGTCTCCGGTGCGCAGACACGAGTTGATCCGGGTGGCGACGGCCTGGAGCACGTCGTCGCCGGCGGAGTGCCCGAACTCGTCGTTGATCGTCTTGAATCCGTCGATGTCCCCGAACAGCACTGCGGCCTCCTCGCCGGAGCGGCGTGGGTGCCTGGTCAGTGCAGCCACACGCTCGAGCACCTCGCGACGATTCAACAAGCCGGTGAGCTCGTCGGATCGGGCCCGCACCTCGAGGTCGTCCTCGGCGGCAACCTCAGCGTCGATGTTTCGGAACGAGGCGACGATCCCGTCCGGCGCACCGTCTTTGATGTACGGCTTGGAATGCACCTGGACCCAGTGGAAACGACCGTCCTTAGCCCGGACCCGCACACGGAACAGCTCAATCTCGCCGCGGTAGAGAGCGGCGCGGGACTCCTCCACATCGCCGAGCCCGTCCGGGTCGACGTAGTCGATGACTCGATGGCTCAGCCAGTCCTCGGGATCCCAGCCGAGCGTGGCTGTCAACGACGGGCTGACCCACGCGACGATCCCGTCTCGCAGGTGCACCACGACATCGGAGAGGTTCTGGGTGAGCAGCCGATGGATCTCCTCGGACCGCGCGAGGGCCTGCGCCGTGGCAATACGGTCGGTCACGTCGCGCCAGGTGTACGACAGGCCGTCGTCGAGCTTTTCTGCCTGGATGTCGTAGTGCCGGACCTCGCCTCGCATGAACTCGTTCTCGTACTCGACGCCGTCGACCCGCATCGGTTCGCCGGTCTCGACGACCGTTCGGTACATGTCTAGGAGCGCGCTGTCCCGGTGACCTGGAAGGAGCTCGAGCAGCTGGCTTCCGACCAACTCGTCGTAGGGCATAGCGTTGTAGGCGCACGCCGCCCGGTTCGCGTCGACATAGGTGAAGTCCACGATCTGGCCGGTCTCGTCGCGTACCGCCTCGAACACCACGTGCGGGTCGAACTCCGTGTCCAACGTGGCTCGCAGCCGGGCCCGGGCGGTGACCAGGTCGTGGATGTCCTGGATCCCGCCCACCGTGCGGGTGAGCACCCCGGACTCGTCGACCACGGGCTCCCCCCAGATCGACACCCAGCGGTACTTGCCACTCTTTGCCCGCATCTGCACGATGTGGTGGCGTGTTGACCGCCGCGTCAGGTGAGGATGGCGGCGTCATCGTCGGTGAGGACGTTTTGGGGGCAAGGCTGAACCCCGCCGGTTGGTGTGCCGGCGGGGTTCGTGGTCGTGGTGTCGCGTTGGTGGTCAGTCTGTCGTGACCTCGGTGACTGCCGCGCGGGCGGAGGACTCATCGACGATGGTCTTGTTGGTCGCGAACGCTGCGACGAGGGCTTGGACGGCGAGGTTGTTCACCGCGCGGGGCAGGCCGCGGCTGACTTGGTGGATCAGGGCGGTCGCGTCGTCGCTGAACAGGGTGTCGGACCGCCCGGCGAGCTTGAGGTGGTGGATCAGGTACGTCTTGGTCTCGCCCGCGTCCATGCCGGTCATGGCGTAGCGCAGCGCGATTCTCTGGTCCAGCGCGGCGAATGTGCCGAGCTTGATCCGCCGGCGCAGGGTGGGCTGCCCGACGAGCAGGCAGGCGAACGGGCTGTGACTATCCATGTCCGCGTTCGTCAGGAGCCTCAGTTCCTCGAGCTGGTCGGCGCCCAGGAGGTGGGCTTCGTCCAGGACGAGGACCACGCCCCGGCCGCGTTCGTGTTCCTCGGCGGCGAGCAGGTCGCACGTCTGTGGGATCAGGGATGCTTTGTGGAACCTGGGGGTGCCGCCCAGTGCGGTGACGATCCCGGCGTAGAGGCCGCGGGCCCCGACGGCGGGGTTCGCGAGGTAGATCACGGTGGTCCGGCTGGCGTCGAGACCGGCCAGGGCGGCGCGGATCGCGACGGTCTTGCCGGCGCCGACCTCTCCGGTGATCACCCCCAGGGCCCGTTCCGATACGCACCATCCGATCCGCGCGACGGCCTCGGCGTGGGCGGTGTGGCGGTGCAGCATCTGGGGTGCGAGACCTCGCCCGAATGGCATCCGGGTGAAGCCGTAGTGGGCTTGCAGGTTCTCGATCGTCATCGCGGGTCCTCATCGCTGTCGTGGTCGGGGGTGAAGCCGGTGAAGCCCGTCAGGTCGGCGAGGTCGAGCTGTCCGGGCAGCACGCCGGTCGGCAGGTTGGCGTGCAGTTCGGCGCGCATGGATGCCAGGTCGGCCTCGACGGCGCGCACGTAGGCGGTGTTGCGTTCGGTAGCGGCGCTGAACGGCCCGTCTCCGAACGGCCTGTCTCCGACGAGGGTCGCGTCGCTGGCGATGCTTTCGGCGAGGTCACGGCCCTGGTTGGCGGTGGGCAGGTCGGTGTAGTTGATGCGGGTGGCCAGGACCTGGGCGTGGCGGTCGGCGACCAGGGCGAGGTAGTCGATGCCGGTGGCGGTTGGCGGGGCCGGGGCGATCTCGGGGTGCGCGGCGGGGTGGATGTGGCGGGAGATCTTGTGCGGGATCGCGGTGCCCATCGGGCGGCCCTGGAAGCGGACGTCCAAGGTGGTCAGGTCGAACGGGTCGAAGACGACCTCGATGCGGCGTCCGACCAGGGCAGCGTCGACCTCGTAGGTGTTGCCGTGCAGGGAGAACGTCGCGGTCTTGGTCACCGTGCGCCGTGCCGACCACAAGAACGCCTCGCGCAACGCGGCCGGGCTCGGCAGGGCTGGTGGGCCGGGCGCGAGGAACCGTTCCATGGGCGCTTGACCCGTCTCGCTGTGAACTCGCGGGTGGTAGACGGTCTCGACCCACCCGGCGAACAGTTCATTCATCCGGGTCAGGTCCCCGACGCCGGCCAGGGCGCCGGGTGCGGTGAGCTCGACGAGGAACTGCTCGCGGACGGTCCTGAAGAATCGTTCGATCTTTCCGCGCCCGGCGGGCTGGCCGGGTTTGGAGTGCGTGAGGCGGATCCCCAGACACGCCAACGCTCGCATCAGCGGCGCGGCCACGAACGCGGAGCCGTTGTCGACGTATACGACGCCCGGGACGCCGCGGGCGGCCAGGCCCGCGCGCAGCGCCGCCTCCAGGCGCACGGTGTCTTCGCTGTGGCCCCACCGGTAGCCCACGATGGCCCGGGAGTGGTCGTCGATGAACGCGAACAGGTACGTCTTGCGCCCACCGACGACCGGGCCGTGCAGAGCGTCACCGGTCCACCGGTCATTGGGTGCCGCGGCCTCGAACCTGCCGAACGACTTCGGGGCCATCCCGTCGGGGCGGGTATTGAGCTCTAACCGCACGAAGTGGCGCTGCAACGTCCGCTCCGAGGGCGCCGTGCCGGCGTGGGCGGCCAAGATCGCACCGACCTGCGCGGCCGTGCGGGCCGGGACCTCCCGCTTCAACGCTGCGGCCAGCGCGAGGACCCCGCCCGGGGTGCGGGGCTCGGCGTAACGAGCAGCCGGCACCAACGCATCGAAGCCGCCCGCGCGCCAGGCCCGGATCCACCGGTCCAGGGTGACCCGGGAGACCACCACCCGTGCCCCGAACGGGCCCGTGTGCTCGGTCGCGGCGAGCTCGCGCACGAGGATGCCGCGCTGGCGGGTGCTCAACGCCGGATCCGCCGGCTCCCGGATCAGCGCGTAACGGAACAGCCCGATGTCACGGGCCCTTTCAGCGCGAGCGTCTTGCGCCTGGTCGTGCTGTGTCATCGGTGCCTCCAGCTGCTCGGTGACCACGGCGTGATCAACAAGGCGCAGACTCCCGGACCCACCAAGCCCCGCCCAGGGTCAACTCGTGTTGGTCACCGCCCACCCACCGGCAACGGACCGAGCAGCAGTCCGCCGCTGGCCGCGGACGCGAACTGCCACGGCGGGCGCGGCCCGAACCTTCTGGCCGCAGCGGCCGCAGCCAGGCCCAGCACCTCCACCGCATCGCCAAGCACGCACGTGCGCACGGCGACCGGACCGGTCAGCGGATCCAGGGCATGCAGCAGACCGGTGAACGACACCCACCACCCGTGGGCCCGGGCCGTGAACCGGCGCAACCAGCCCCGCACCGTGCTCACCGGCCGACCCAACGCCGTCGCGATCGGCCGATGCCCCGCCCCGCCGGCCTTGGCCACCAGTGCCGCGCCGATCACGACCGCGCTATCAGCACGACGCACCAGCATCGAGGCGCTGATCAGCACATGCGTTACCCCGCACCCCGGACACGACGAACGACGCGGACGCACCACGAGCACCGCCGCGCCCCCGTTGTCACCGCGGATGTGACGGGTCCGGGCATGGCCCCAGGGCCTGAGCTCACCGGCGCACCCCGGACAACGCAGCACGCCACGACGCAGGAGTCGGTCGACCTCGAGCGGGTCCGTACCTACGATCAGCAACGGGTGCCTCCAAGCACCAAGCGACGGCCCTCCCATCCGGCCAAGGATTAGGGGAGGGCCGTTGCGCTTCCATGGACGTCGTCACGCTCTCGTCGCCAACGAAAAAAGGCAACCCCGCAGGGCTGCCCAAAACGCGTCATCACCGTCAGCGACGCCAACCCATCCCCACGTCGTCAGCCACGGCGTCGCTCAACAGTGGCGCTCCGCGGTCACCTGCCCGGAGGAGACCAGCTCGTGCTCCCCGTTGACCCGATCACGGTCCGCGGGCTCGAGGAGGTCGGCCATCCGCGTCCCGACGATCTCGCCAGGTGCCCAGCCGAGCAAGGTCGTGATGGCCGGGGAGACCCACATGACGCGGCGATCTGGCCCAGACTCGAACACCACCTCAGCGGCGCCCTCGACCAGCGACCGGAAGTGCCGCTCCGACTCGGCCAGAGCCTCCTCCGCCTCCACGAGCTCCTCAATGTCCCGCACGACCGCGACGACGCCGGCGGGATTACCGAGATCGCCCAACGGGGTGGCCGTCGTGCCCATCCACCGGTAGCTGCCGTCCCTGCAGCGGATGCGCGCGCGTCGCGGCAGCGCCCCACCGAAATCGCTGAACTCAGCCTCACCCACCCAGTCGTCCGGGTGGACCACCTGGGACCCGTCGGTCCCCAGGATCTCTTCGGGGGTCCAGCCCAGGATGCGCGTCACCGCAGGTGAGACGTACTCGATCCGGCCCTCGGGGGAGGTGCGGACCAGGATGTCCGCCGAGCCCGCCGCGATCACCTGCAGCTCGGCCCCGCGCTGGATCAGCTCGCGTTCGGCCAGCACGCCCTCGGTCACGTCCAGGACCTGGGCGATGAAGAACTTCACCGACTGGTCGTCGTTGCGTACGCATGACGCGGAGACATCGCTCCAGACGACCGTCGCGTCGGGTCGCAGGTAGCGTTTGCGGACGCGGAACGATGGGACCTGGCCGGTCACCAGCTGTTCCACCAGGTGGCGGTCCCGGTCCACGTCGTCGGGGTGGGTCACCTCTGTCCAGGCCAGCGATTCCAGGCGCTCCGCATCGCGGCCGAGGATCTGGCACAGCGCCGGATTCACCAGGATGAAGCGCCCCTGGGGGGACAGGACTGCCATCCCCGTGACGCCGTGATCCATCATGACCCGGAACTTCTCTTCGGCCTCGACCCGACTGCTCAGATCGGTGACGACCAGGCAGTGGACGATGGCGCCATCGAGGTCGAGCGCCGTGACGGAGGCCAGGGCCGGGACCGACGTGTCGTCCGGGCGGACGAGGCGCAGCTCGACGAAGTCAGTCGAGCCGGGCGATGTGGTGACGATGGACGTCATCACCGCGGGGCTCGCGTTCACCAGCTGGGCGAGGTCCATGCCGACCACAGCATCCCGGTCCCGGCCCACGAGGTCAGCAAAACGCCGGTTGGCGTACAGCACGAGCCCACCCGAGGTGATCGTCGCGGCACCCTCGCCCATCTCCTCCACGAGCGCCCGGTACGGCCGGTCCAGGCTGGTCAACGCGTAGAGATTCTCGCCCCCCGGGGACGGGATCATGACGGCGTCGACGCCGCCCGTGCGGATCTTGTTGAGCGCGGCCGACAGGTCGGCGATCTCGCGCAGGAGAGACCTCTCCCGCTCGGTCGTCGCTGGCGACCGCCGCTCAGGTCGCGTCGCGGTCATGAGGTCCCCCGGGTGTCGGGGCGCAGCTGCAGCCCGACCAGCACCTGTTCGGTGTCTGACAGGTCGCCGATGATCTTGCGAATCGGCTCCGGCAGCCGGCGCACCAGGGTCGGTACCGCGATGATCTCGTCGCCACGTGCGAGCTTGGGGTGCTCGACGAGGTCGATCAGCTCGATCGTGTACCGCCCGGGGAGGTACTCCTCGCACACCCGGCGCAAGTTCTCGATCGCCTGGACCGAGCTCGGGCTCTGCCCGGCCACGTACAGGCGCAACTCGATGGTCTCGTGGCTGGTCGCTTGGTCGGTCATCGTCACGCCTCCTGGGCCGGTCGTGCCGTGCGGCTGCGGGCTGCCCCGCCCCCGCGTGCGGCAGCCACCGCGTCCCGGTCGGTCTGCCGGACCTCGTCGCGGTGCACCACCTGCGCGGCGAGCCGGTCCAGCTCGGCGCTCTCTGCGGCGAGCTGGACCCTCATGACGGCGATCTGGGCGTCGACCTCCGCGGACCGCTGGGCCAGCGCGACGCGACGCCCCTCGACCTCCTCGCGGCGCCCGACCGCCGACGCGCGCTCCGCGGCGAGCAGCGCCTCGCGGGCTGAACCGGTCGCAACGCCCTGGGGCCCGACGACGACCTCGGCAAGTTCGGGACCGTGGTCGGTCAGCATGAACTCCCGCACCTGGTTGGAGTGGGCCGTCCCCCGGCTCTTGATCACGAACAGCAGCCGGTTGCGCTCGCCGTCACTCTCGACGTTGCGCAGCAGCAGCCACGTGTCGATCAGTGACGACACCGCCACCGCGCTCGACTCGACGTCCCGCTCGTGGGTGAGCGTGGTGATCACGCCCGTAAGGCCGCGCGCCTTGATCAGGTCGACCTCGCGGGTCACCGCCGAGGTCACCCCGCTCGCAGAACCGACGTGACCGAGGCTCCCGATCGCATCGAGCGCGACGACCATCGGCGTCGTCTCGTCCAGCAGGCGTTCCAGGCGACCGAGATGGGACTCAAGCCCGTACGCGGTGGCCCGTTCGGACCACATCCGCAGCAGTCCCACCTCGACCCACCGGCCCAGGTCGATGCCGACCGAGCGCAGGTCACGGATCAGCTGGTCGGGGGACTCCTCGAACGAGACGAACAGGGCCCGCTCCCCACGAGCGCACGCCGCATCGACGATCTGCGCCGCCAGGGTGGTCTTGCCCGTCCCCGCGCTGCCGCTGATCATCGACATCGAGCCGCGGTACACCCCTCCCCCGAGGAGCTCGTCCAGCGCATCCAGGCCGGTCGAGACTCGCTCGACCGGGGCACCGTAGTCGAGTCGCGCCGCCGTGATCGGCAGCACCGTCAGCCCGCTGTCGGTGATCAGGAACGGGTACTCGTTGGTGCCGTGCGCCGACCCGCGGTACTTCGCCACGCGGAGCCGGCGCGTCGAGATGTCCTCCGACACGCGGTGGTCCAGGATGACCACGCAGTCCGAGACGTACTCCTCGATGCCGAACCGCGTCAGCTCACCACCTCGGCCACGCTCACCGGTGACGATCGTCGTCAGGTCCCGGGCCTTGCACCACCGGAACAGGCGGCTCAGCTCGCCGCGCACGATGGCCTCGTTGCCCAGCGCGCCGAACAGCGCCTCGATCGTGTCCAGCACCACCCGCTTCGCGCCGACCTCGTCGACCGCCGCGGCCAACCGGATGAAAAGCCCTTCGAGGTTGAACGCGCCCGTCGTGACGATCTCTGCCGGATCGACGTGCATCGCGTCGATCACCAGGAGCCCGTCGTGCTCGAGCTGGGCCAGGTCGAACCCGAGCGAGGCCACGTTCTGGATCACGTCGCTCGCCGACTCCTCGAACGTGAGCAGAACGCCCGGTTCACCGAAATCGCGTGCGCCCCGCACCAGGAACTCCAGCGCGAACAGCGTCTTGCCCGAACCGGATGCCCCGGTCACCAGCGTCGGGCGACCGCGCGGTAGTCCACCGGCAGTGAGTTGGTCGAATCCGCGGATGCCCGACGGCGCTTTCGTCAGCTCGCTGTCGATCCGTGGGCGGCTGCGGGTCCGTGTCGGCGCGGTCATCCGCCCTCCCCTCGGCGGACCTCTGCACTGCCGCCTCGCGCCAACTAGGAGGCCCTCGATCCGCAGATCACAACCTGCCTACCACCTACCAGCCTGCCCCTTGCGGGGGTCTGTGACAAGAGCCGCAGGCCGCGTCCTCGCGAGGCCCGGGTTGACACGGTGGCGACCTCTTCTAGTCTGGAAAGACAGTCACAATCCCCACCAGCGGCGAGTTCACGGGTGGCGCGCACAGGACGACGACGGTAGACGGGTGGCTCCAGGTGCCCGCTTCGACCCGACGGGACGAGTTCGATGGCGATCTGCATGAACCGTCCGGCACTGGGGGCCCGGTCCGTCCCCTTGCGGCGGTTGACCACCCGCACGGTCGTCGGTCGAGCCGGCCCGGACACCGAGCACTCCACTGACACCCTCACCGGGTTGAGCGACCGCTGGGCATTTCAGGAGGCGCTCCTGCGCGAGGTGGCCCTCTCTCGACGATTCCGCGAACCGTTCGTCGTGATGCTGATCGACGTGGACGACTTCACGTTCGTCAACGACAGCCTGGGTCGAGCCGAGGGCGACAAGATCCTGATCGGGCTCGCGGCAGCCTTGCGCGCCGGACGTTCAGTAGACCGCGCCTTCCGGCTCGGGGAGGACGACTTCGCTGTGATCATGACGCACACCACCCTGAAGCACGCGCTCCCCGCAGTGGAACGGCTCCGCCGGTCGACCTGGCCGCACATGGCGGGGATCACGATCAGCATCGGGCTCGCCGAGTTCGACCCCAATCAGCTCGACATCGACGCCACGACGGACGCGGCGGCACTGCGGGCCCGGGCCGACGTCGCCCTGGCCGAGGCCAAACGCCGGGGGCGCAACCAGATCGCGACCTACACACAGATGGCGGCATCGGCCCCGCAGCACACGTCCGCCGCCACGATCGGGGCCGTGCGGCGCCTGCTCTCCGGTCGGCACCTGGGAGCCGCCTTCCAACCGATCTGGAACCTCACCACGCATCAGGTCCTCGGGTTCGAAGCACTGGCCCGCCCAGCCGACGAATACGGCCTCACGGGTCCGTCCGACGCGTTCGAAGGCGCCGCCCGGCTGGGACGTGTGGACGAGCTCGACGCCCTGTGCCGGGAATCGGTGCTCGCCCAGGTCCGCGACCTTCCCGACGGGGTGCTGCTCTTCCTCAACATCGCCCCGGAGGTCTTCGCCCACGACGGCGAGACCAGCCGCCGCATTCGGCGCGAGGTCGAATCTGCCGGCCTGCACCCAGCCCGGGTTGTCATCGAGCTTCCCGAGAAGATCCACGAACGGATCGCCCTGGTCCACGGCCCCGTGCAAGAGCTTCGCGACCACGGCTTCCAACTTGCGCTCGACGACTTCGGCTCCGGCGAGAGCCCTCTCGGGCTGCTCTCCCGGATCCGGCCCGACTACGTCAAGATCGACCGCGACGTGGTCTCCAGCGCGCACACCGGCGGACCCGGCCGCGCGATCCTCGCAGCCATCGTCTCCTACGCCGCCGAGAGCGGCGCCCTGGTGATCGCCGAGGGGATCGAGACCGCCGAGATCCTTCACCACCTCGTCCGGGCCGCGAAGACCACCAGCGGCGCGGCGCGCTTCGTCGGCGGCCAGGGCTACCTGCTCGGCCGGCCCGACCTCGACCCGCTTTGGCGACAGAACCAGACGATGACCTGGCCACTGCCGGTGGGGCCTGACTTACTCCACGGTGCGATCAGGCGTTCCCCGCCGCAGGTGGCGTTCCCGCAGGAGCGCAGCATCCGCTCGGGCGACGAGGTGGTTGACCGATTCGCCCGGCCTCAGCTCAGCCAGCCCGATCGTGACCGAACAGGGCTCGACGGCGTCGGCCAGAGCGTGGTTGACGGTCTCGAGCCGCGCCTTCGCGGCCGCGAGATCCAAGCCCGGTAGGGCGCACACGAACTCGTCGCCGCCGTACCGGATGACCACGTCATAAGGACGCAGGGAGGCCCGCAGGGTAGTGGCGACCTGGCGGAGCATCAGGTCACCGGCCGCGTGGCCGCGCGAATCGTTGATCACCTTCAGATGATCGACATCGACGAAAGCGAGCGCCAGCGACTGGTCGGTCCGACGCGCCCGCGCCAGCTCGTGCTCGAGCTCTACCGAGCCCGCTCCGCGCAGCAGGGCCCCGGTCAGGGTGTCGACCGACGCGAGCTCGCGCTCTTTGGCCGAGGCACCGCGATCGGCCATCGCCGCGTCCCGGTCGTGCTCGGCGCTCGTGCGCTCTCCGGCCGACGCGCCACGGTCAGCCAAAGAGGCGTCCCGATCGAGCTCAGCCGCGCTGCGCCCGATCGATCCGGCGCTGCGGTCGTGCAGGGCCCGAACTCGTCCGGCCGCAGCGTCGCTGACGTCGTCGGGCTGCTTCGTCCCGGGCTTGGAGTTGGCCCCCTCAGCTTCCGGGAGGGGAGAGTCCTGCCGGTGACCGCGCTCGTCCGCCACGCGGTCGCGCTCATCCGCGTCGTGGTCACGCTGGGCAGCGTCTACGTCACGATGATCGGCCGCCACGTCCCGATGACCCGCAACGTGGTCGCGATGATCCGCCGTCACGTCGCGCTCGTGGGCAGCCAGATCCCGACGCTGCGCAGCCAGGTCCCGCTCGTCGCCCGCGGTCCGTTGCTCACCGGTAGACCTCGGCGACCCGAAACCGGTGCCGACCGCGAGGGCGATCCCGAGCGCAAGCAGAATCGTCACAAGACGCGCTGCAACGGCGTCGAGCAGGCTGCCGACCACTGCACCGACAAGGAGCACTACCAGGACCACGGCGAACCGCACGCGGTGGGCCGAGATCCACAGAGCCATCAGCCGACCTCCCTCGACGCGGGGACACAAACGTCAGTCGCTCCGCCCGGCCATGGCGCCCAATCGCCGAGAATCCCTGCCTCCACGGTAGGACTGCCACCGCAGCAAGGCCAGCCCGTGCAACGACGCGCCCGTACTCCGAACGGCGGAACGAGTCCTCAACGGGGGGAGACGTGCGCCGATGTGGGGGTTGGTGCGATTCCTGCCAAAGCGGCGGCAATCGGGTGAACCATCCGACGTACCACGCTCGGGAGGGCTCTGATGGGAACCGATCGGTCACGCAAAGGCACGCTCCGTCGCAACGCGATCACCGCCGGGCTGGCGGTGATCGCCGCGATCATCGTGGTCCCTGGCACATCCGCTGCCGGAGCCGCAGCGTCGGACCCCACAGACGCAGGCTCACTGGCTGCTGTTACCGGCGCCATCGGCGCCCGATCGGTGTGGGGGCAAATCGACGAAGCCGGGCGGGCGATCACGGGCCAGGGCGTCACCGTCGCGGTCCTGGACTCTGGCGTCGCTGCCGTGCCGGGGCTGGACTCGCCTGGGAAGATCCTGCGCGGGCCGGACCTGTCGATGGAGGCGAATCGCGGGGACGCCCCCAGCTTCGACACCTTCGGTCACGGGACGCACCTGGCCGGCATCATCGCCGCGAAGGACCCAGTGGAGCTCGACCCGCACACGGGGGCACCCAACCCGGGCGACGACACTGCGGAGCTCGGGATCGCACCCGACGCCCGGGTCCTGGCGCTGAAGCTCGCACCCACGAATGGAACGACCGACGTCAGCCAGGTCATCGCGGCGCTCGACTGGGTCACGCAGCATCGCGCCGAGAACAACGTGCGCGTCGTCAACCTCTCGTTTGGGACGACGGCCGTGGAGCCGTACCAGGTGGACCCGCTGGCTGCCGCCGCAGAACGCGCCTGGCGCAGCGGGATCGTCGTCGTGGCATCCGGAGGCAACGACGGTCGCAGGGCCGGCACCCTCACCAGCCCCGCAACCGACCCATGCCTGATCGCCGTCGGGGCATCGGACACCACGGGGATTGCCAGCGGGCGCTCACCGTCGGTCGCCGAGTTCAGCAGTCGAGGAACAGCCGACAGACACGTCGATCTCGTCGCACCCGGACGTTCCGTCGTGGCGCTCAGGGCGCCGGGCTCGTTCGTCGATCGCAGTCACCCCGAGGGCCGGGTGGCCGACGACGACGCCGCGCGGCTGATGCGAGGCAGTGGCACCTCCCAGGCGGCAGCGGTCGTGAGCGGCGCCGTAGCCCTGTTGCTCCAGGCGAACCCCGACCTGTCCCCGGACCAGGTCAAGAGCATCCTGATAAGCACAGCCAGCCCAATCGGCAACGCTTCGGCGATCGACGCCGGCTCGGGACAGGTAGACGTGGCCGCCGCTGTTGAAGCGGCCCGCGCGATCGACCTGGACGGGGGGGCACTGGGCTCGCCCGAGCGGGTCTGGACGTCCGCGCGCACGCTGGGTGTCCTGGCAGCGGTCCCCGGAGACAGTTGGTCGACGGGGCGCTGGTCGACGGGGCGCTGGTCGACGGGGCGCTGGTCGACGGGGCGCTGGTCGACTGACGGCTGGGGCGATCGCTGACCCGGCTTCAGAACGCTGGTCCAGCCCGATCGCGCGCGCGAGGCCTACGCTGGAATCGAGGCGTGCGGCGCGAGGCGCAGAGCCAGCGATTAGCGGAGTGAGCGATGACTGTCCCACCCGACGACCGGGCAGCGCGGGGTCAACCTGTGCGCACTGGTGTCCGGTCGCGATGGTGGGCGGACGCGATGGTTCAGACGGTCGCGCTCACCGTGACGCTCGCTGCCGTGGGGACCACGCTCGCGGTCCGCGCACCTCCGGGGCCGCTGCTGGATTTCCACCCCGGTGCGTGGGCGATCGCGCTGCCACTGGCCCTTGCCTTGGCGTTCTTCCTCACAGAACTGGGCCAGGCCCTGATCGAGGTCGGCCGGCAGGCCTACTCGTTCTCGCTCTCGGGAGTGCCGCTCGTGCTCGGGCTGCTCTACTGCCCCCGAGCGCGCTCATCGCCGCCCGGGTCCTTGGCGCGCTGGTGGCGTTCATCGTCCAGCGCGCGTCGCAGGTCAAGGTCGGCTTCAACACCGCCTCCTACCTGCTCGATGTCACTGCTGTCATCGCCTTGGCTCACCTCCTCATCTCGACCCCGGCGGATCTCAACCTGACCACGGCAGCGCTCTGCTACGTCAGTCTCGCTGCCATCGACGTCCTGACTAGCGCACTGGTGCTCGCTGTGATCCGGATCAATCACGGACCCGTGACCGGCGATTCGGTGGTCGAGGTGTTCGTCTCGGCGGGCATCGTCGTCGCCCTCAACACGGCCGCTGGCTTTGTCTGCGCAGTTTTGCTCGAGGCTGGCCCCTTGGGGATCGCCCTGCTTGCCGGGTTCGTCGCGGTAACCGCGGCCTCGTTCCGGGCCTACCTCGTCCTGCGGCGCCGGCATCGATCGTTGGTGGAGGTCCAGGAGTACATCGGCACCGGAGAAGGGACACACAGTGTCGAGGGACTTGCCGAGCGCATGCTCCCGCCCGTCCGCGAACTTCTGCGCGCGGCGCACGTCGAGCTCACCCTTCGGGACGTCTGCGGCACAGGTGCCACTATCCGGAGCGTCGATGAGACGGGATCGATGCGCACCAGCCAGGTCGCACACCTCGATCCGGATGAGGTGTGGGCATCCTCGATCCAGAGCGGCCGTGCCCTCCGTCTGAGCGGGCGAACCCAGGATCCCGCTGCACGGCGCTGGCTGCAGGTGCACGGTGCGAGTGAGGCACTGATCGCACCTTTGGTGCGTTCCGAACTCGAGGGCACCCTCGTCGTGCTTGAGCGGCTCGGCGACTCGACCCATTTCACCGCTGACGATCTCGCGCTGCTCCAGACTCTGGCCGGACACCTGGCGGTCGCCCTGCACAGCGTCCAGCTCTTCGAGCAACTGCTCCACGAGGCGACCCACGACGTGCTGACAGATCTCCCCAACCGGTCGCTGCTGGCATCGACTTTGCGCACCATGCTCAGCGACGCCGACGACGAACGGGCTGCCGCCGTCCTCCTGCTCGATCTCGACCGGTTCAGAGACGTCAACGACGCCTTGGGCCATGACATCGGTGACCAGCTCCTCCAAGTAGTCGCCCGGCGCCTGAGCGAACTGGTACCCGCGGGAGCCACCGTCGGACGGCTGGGCGGCGACGAGTTCGCTGTCCTGCTGCCGCCCGCGGCAGACGCGCAAGTGGCCGCGTTCGCCGTAGCCACAACCATCGCCAACGCGCTCCGAACACCGGTCCAACTGCCGGACGTCACGATCAGCACCGAAGGCACTATCGGGGTGGCGATCGCCACAGCCGGTCAAACTCAGACCGACCTGATGCGTCAGTCGGACACCGCGATGTACGCGGCCAAAGACTCGGGCGTGCAAGTCGTCATCTACACCGCCGAACTGGAGCGCGGTGGCGCAGAGCGCCTCTCGCTCCTCACCGATCTGCGCGCAGCGCTCGACCGGCAAGAAATCGAGGTCTACTACCAACCCAAGGCCGATCTCGCGCGAAACGTCGTCACGAGCGTCGAAGCACTGGTCCGCTGGACTCATCCCACCCTCGGGCCGGTCGGGCCGGCCGAGTTCATCCCCCTCGCAGAGTCCACTGGACTCATCGACCTGCTGACTCGGACGGTGCTGACCAAGGCACTGCAGGACTGTCGCCTGTGGCGTGACGCGGGACACGAGATCGCCGTCGCAGTGAACGTCTCCGCCCGCAACGTCAACGACGCCTGCCTGCCAGACATGGTCGCGGCTGCATTGGAGACAGCGGGCGTGCCGGCTCGCGCCCTGATCCTCGAGATCACCGAGAGCAGCATCATGGGCGACCCGGTGCGCACCCTGCCGACACTCACGAGGCTTGCCACCCTCGGAGTTGCACTCTCGATCGATGACTTCGGCACCGGCTACTCGAGCCTGTCCTATCTGCAACGGCTGCCCGTCCATGAGCTGAAGATCGACCTCGGGTTCGTGCAGGGAATGGCGCAGAAGTTGAACCCCCAAGGGAGCGAGGTTCTTGTCCGCGACATCGTCGGGCTCGGCCACAGCCTGGACCTGCGAGTCGTCGCGGAGGGAGTGGACTCAGCCCGGCTGCTCGAGCAACTAAGAGATCTCGACTGCGATCTCGCTCAGGGCTTCTATCTCTCCCGGCCAGTGCCCTACTCCCAGCTCTTCGGTGCGATTGAGCAGGCCGAGCTCGCATGCTGGCGGGCCTGAGCGAGCGGTTGCCCGCCCAGCACTTGTTGCCACTTATGTGACGTGGGGGAGGGGGCTTGGATCGCGGCGACGATCGCGGAGACCGCCGGAACGCGCTGGTGCCGTCGGTGCGTTGGAGCCCCGAGGTTGACCTGTGGCGGGTCCTCGACGTCCAGGTTGACCACCTCGCGGTTGAGTCAGAGGCAGAAACTGGCAGAGCTCCTTTCGCGACGGCCCGCTGCGTGATCGACGAGGAAGATCGGCGGCTGCTTGTTGGCCTCGCCGAGGCTGCTTGCCGGATGGAGGTGTTCAGCAGCAGACAAGGGCGTGGCGGTGGTGTGCTCCCGGGCCGGGTCGAGTGTCGTCGTGGCGCAGCACGGGATCTCGGAGGCGATGGTGCGTCGTCGGGCCGGCGCAGTGTGCGGCCCCTGGCCGAGGCCTACTTGCGACAGATGTCGGCGTGAGTCGGTGAGCACCCCGGAGGTTCGGGCGGCCTTCGGTTGTGAGGTGATGGACATGACTGATGATCTGGAACTGCAGCGGCTGCTGCGAGAGGCCCACGACGAGAGCGCCGACTTTGCCAGCCTCGAGGAGGGCCTGGAGCGTCTGCACCGGACCCGCGCCGTGCAAACCGCGTTGGCCGGTCTGCACGCCGAACAACTCCGGGATTCGCTTCGGACGAGCCGCACGACGCTGGCCGGAGGCCGACAACGACGATCATCGCGACCCGTTGCTACATTTTCGGGCTACATATCGTCCGAGGACGACGAAAGAAGCCACCTCGGACCGCTCCGAGATGGCCTCTGACCTGCGGCAATTCGTGGTGGGCGATACTGGGATCGAACCAGTGACCTCTTCCGTGTCAGGGAAGCGCGCTACCGCTGCGCCAATCGCCCATGCAATACCGAAAAAAAGCAAACTGCGAGGTGGAGACGGGATTCGAACCCGTGTGCACGGCTTTGCAGGCCGCTGCCTCGCCTCTCGGCCACTCCACCGTGCGGCCCAACACTCTTTCGAGCTCGGGGAAGCCGACCAAGAAATCGGACCACCGAGCGGATGACGGGATTCGAACCCGCGACCCTCACCTTGGCAAGGTGATGCTCTACCACTGAGCCACATCCGCACGACCTTCATCAGCAGCTCGTTTCCGAACCGCTCCTCAAGGCGCCTTGCAGACTTTAGCCGACGTTCGCCGAGAGTCCAACCCGGCCGGTTCGCAGGCTCCCATCAGGCAGGCAAGTCGGTCGAAGCGACCCTCGGTACGGTTGCCCGATGTCACCGACGCGCGCCCCGGCGAATCGCCTGCCCGACGGCGGCGAGGCGTGGTTCGCGGGCCTGCGGGCTCGTGGAGTGGTCGAGTGCGTCGATCTCGTGGCCGAGCCGGAGCGGGTCGCGGCCGGCGGGCTGTGGGCCGTCGTCGGCGACTTCGAGGGACCGGTGCGCGCCTGGCGGTTCGCCGAGGTCGTCCGAGAGACCGATCCGGTGGGCAGCGCGAGCCACCCGAGCGCGACCGACACGGACCCCGTCGACTGGCGCGGGCCGTCGTCGTCGTCCTGGTCGACGTCGCTCGACCGGGTGCAGTACCTGGCTGCGGTCGAGCGGGTTCGGGCCGAGATCCGCGCCGGTCGGGTGTACCAGGCCAACATCTGCCGAGTGCTGGCCGCCCCGCTGACGGCCCCCGCTGCCCGGGGTGGCGATCCGGGCGCCGAACCGGATGCGGGCGCCCTGGCGCGCGTCCTGCGGACCGGGAACCCCGCTCCCTTTGCGGGCGCGGTGCACGTGCCGGCAGCGAGCGGCTTCGCTCCCGTCTGGGTGGTCACGGCATCCCCCGAGCTGTACCTGCGCGTGGACGGTGACGTGGTGACGTCGGCGCCGATCAAGGGGACCGGGCTCGTGGCCTCGGACCTGCAGGCCAAGGACCGTGCCGAGAACGTGATGATCACCGATCTGGTCCGCAACGACCTGCAGCGGGTGTGCGCGGCGGGGACGGTCGAGGTCACCTCGCTGCTCGCGGTCGAGCAGCACCCGGGCCTGGTCCACCTCGTCTCGACCGTCCAGGGCCGGCTCACGCCCGAGGTGGCCGCGGCGCCCGACCGCTGGGCGCGCATCCTGGGCGCCACCTTCCCGCCCGGTTCGGTCTCCGGCGCGCCGAAGAGCTCGGCATTGCGGGTGATCGCCGCGCTCGAGACAGCGCCGCGCGGCCCGTACTGCGGTGTCGTGGGGTGGATCGACGCGGATGTGGGCCGGGCCGAGCTCGCCGTCGGCATCCGGACCTTCTGGTGGGAGGCCGACGACGACGCCCCGCCCGACGACGCCCCGCCCGGCGCCGCCCGCTCGGGGACTCTGCGCTTCGGGACGGGCGCAGGCATCACGTGGGGGAGCGATCCCGCCGCCGAGTGGGCGGAGACCGAGCTCAAGGCGCGGATGCTGATCGCACTCGCCTCGACGCCCGATGGATCTGCGCCAGACTGACCTGCATGGGTGTCGTGATCTGGACAGACGGAAAGCTTCGGGATGAGCAGGACGCGGTCGCGACCGCTGTCGATCACGGTCTGACCGTGGGCGACGGCGTGTTCGAGACGTGCTCGGTGGCGGACGGTCGGGCGTTCGCGCTGACCCGCCACCTGCGCCGGCTCGCCCGGTCGGCGACGGGGCTCGGTCTCGCGGCGCCGGACGAGGACGAGATCCGCGCCGGGATCACCGCGGTGCTGGCCGCGGGCGGGCCCGACCTGGGCCGCGTACGCGTCACGGTGACGGCCGGTCCGGGGCCCCTCGGGTCGAACCGGTCGGCGCCCGGCACCTCCCGACAGACGGTGATCGTGCTCGCCGGCCCGGCCGTGCGGCCGCTCACGGTCCGGGTCGCACGCGTGCCGTGGGTCCGCAACGAACGCTCCGCCGTGGCGGGCCTCAAGACGACGTCGTACGCGGAGAACGTCGTCGCGCTCGCCTATGCGGTCGAGCGTGGGGCGGACGAGGCGCTGTTCGCCAACACGGTCGGCGACCTGTGCGAGGGCACGGGGTCCAACGTGTTCGTCGAGCGCGGGGGCGAGCTGGTCACGCCCGCGCTGGCGAGCGGGTGCCTGGCCGGGATCACGCGCGAGCTGGTGCTCGAGTGGGGCCTCGCGGCCGGCCTGCCGGTGCGCGAGGCGCGGCCCGGCGAGCTTCCCTTCACCGTGCTCGACGACGTCCTCGGCGGCGCCCGGGGCACCGGGCTGGCGCTGAGCTCGACCATCCGTGACCTGGTCCCGGTGGTCAACCTGGACGGGATCGACCTCCCCGCAGGCCCGATCAGCCTCGACGCGCAGCGGCTCTTCGAGGCGAAGCTGAGCGAGGACGTCGACCCGTAGCAGGCGGCCCGCGGTGGGCCGGGGAGGCGACTCGAACGTCAGGCCGTGAGCAGCGCCGCGATCAGGCGGCTGATCTCGGGGTCCATCCGGGTGCTCTCCGTGCCGAACGGCACGAGCTGCTGGGTGGTCGCGACGAACCGCTCGACCGGCTCGGCCGGGGAGGCGAGCAGGGCGTCGCCCTCGACCCCGCTCAGCGAGACGAGCACGTAGGTCGGGTCGTCGTCGCGCCACACGCGCACGTCGCCGGTTCCCGCGGGGGACTCCTGCGTCGCCTCGAGGCCCTGCGCGAGCAGCTCCCGGCCGATGAGCCAGGTGGACATGGAGTGGGGGCCGGTGAAGGCGGCGCGGACCGTGTACGGGTCGGACGCGCGAAACCCGAGCTCGGCTGTGACACCCAGCACAGTCGCATCGGACAGGACGAGCTGCATCGTGACGACTTCGACGACATCGAACGGCCGTGGGGCCATGCGCCGCCTCCTTTTTCGCGTAATCGCAGGATAAGTCTCTGCGGTCCCGCAGCGTCCTGGTGATGGAGAGATTCACCCGGTCGCTCGTGGCGGCCAGGCGGGGTGTTCGAGTTATCCGGATCTGTTGGGTAGCATCGGCGCAAGAAGTCCTGCGAAAGCGAGTTTTTCTCGCTGAGCCTGACGGGCGATTGGCTCAGCGGTAGAGCGCCTCGTTCACACCGAGGAGGTCACTGGTTCGATCCCAGTATCGCCCACCATCCCCACCCCCGGTCATCACCCGATCGGGGGGTGGTCGCGGCCGACGGATTCCGTCGGCCGCGTCTGTGCAGGTCACCCTTCGACCGTCCGCAGGTCGAAAGCCCCTCGGCCCGGGGCGGGCAGCGAGATCCGCACCACCCGAACGGCCCTGGCCCCAGCGTCGGTAGCATCGCCTGTGCGCCCGGAGCGGGCGTGCGACGACCGCAAGGAGAGCCCCACCGTGTCTGCCCTGTCCGCAGAACCACTGTCCCTCACCGTCGACGGCGCCCCGGTCACGGTGGACGCGGGCACCACGGGCGCGGACCTGTACACCGGGCGCCGCGACGTCGTCGTCGTCCGGGTGGATGGCGAGCTCCGCGACCTGCACCTGCCCGTCGTGGCCGGTACAACCGTCGAGGCCGTCACGATCGACTCGCCGGACGGGCTGGCCGTGCTGCGCCACTCGACCGCGCACGTGCTTGCGCAGGCGGTCCAGCAGCTGCACCCGAGCGCCAAGCTCGGCATCGGCCCGCCGATCACCGACGGCTTCTACTACGACTTCGACGTCGAGACCCCGTTCACCCCCGAGGACCTCAAGGCCCTCGAGAAGGTCATGCAGCGGATCGTCAAGGACGGCCAGACCTTCCACCGGTGGGACGTCACCGAGGCGGAGGCGCACGCCGCCCTCGCCGCGGAGCCGTACAAGCTGGAGCTGATCGGGCTCAAGGGCACCGGCGCGTCCACGACCGCGGAGGACGAGGCGTCCAGCGTCGAGGTCGGCCTCGGCGGCCTGAGCATCTACCAGAACCTCAAGCGCGACGGCGCCGTCGTCTGGCAGGACCTGTGCCGCGGGCCGCACCTGCCCAGCACCAAGCTCATCGCGAACGGCTTCCAGCTCACCCGCACGGCGGCCGCCTACTGGCGCGGGTCGGAGAAGAACCCCCAGCTGCAACGCGTCTACGGCACCGCCTGGCCAACCAAGGACGAGCTGCGCGCCCACCTGGAGCGGATCGCCGAGGCCGAGCGCCGGGACCACCGCAAGATCGGGCTCGAGCTCGACCTGTTCTCGTTCCCGGAGGAGCTCGGCTCCGGGTTGCCCGTGTTCCACCCCAAGGGCGGGATCATCCGCAAGGAGATGGAGGACTACTCCCGCGCCAAGCACCTCGAGGCCGGGTACTCGTTCGTCAACACCCCGCACATCACCAAGGGCCACCTGTACGAGATCTCCGGGCACCTGGACTGGTACCGCGACGGCATGTTCCCCCGATGGTCGTCGACGAGGAGCGCAACGAGGACGGCACCGTGCGCAAGGCGGGCCAGGAGTACTACCTCAAGCCCATGAACTGCCCGATGCACAACTTGATCTTCGCCTCGCGCGGCCGGTCGTACCGCGAGCTGCCGCTGCGGCTGTTCGAGTTCGGCACGGTCTACCGCTACGAGAAGTCCGGCGTGATCCACGGGCTGACCCGCGTGCGCGGCATGACCCAGGACGACGCGCACATCTACTGCACGCGCGACCAGATGAAGGACGAGCTCACCAAGACCCTCCAGTTCGTCCTGGACCTGCTCAAGGACTACGGGCTGGACGACTTCTACCTCGAGCTGTCCACCCGCGATCCCGCGAAGTCCGTCGGCAGCGAGGAGATCTGGGAGGAGGCGACCCGGACGCTCGAGGAGGTCGCGACGGCGTCGGGCCTGGAGCTCGTGCCGGACCCCGAGGGTGCGGCGTTCTACGGCCCGAAGATCTCGGTGCAGGCGCGCGACGCGATCGGGCGCACCTGGCAGATGTCGACCATCCAGCTCGACTTCAACCTGCCCGAGCGGTTCGAGCTCGAGTACACCGCCAGTGACGGCTCGCGCCAGCGTCCGGTGATGATCCACCGCGCGCTGTTCGGTTCGGTCGAGCGCTTCTTCGCGGTGCTCACCGAGCACTACGCGGGCGCCTTCCCTGCCTGGCTCGCGCCGGTCCAGGTCGTGGCCGTCCCCGTCGCGGAGCCGTTCAACGAGTACCTGGCCGACGTCGTCGCGCAGCTGCGGGCCCAGGGCATCCGGGCCGACCTCGACGTGAGCGAGGACCGGTTCGGCAAGAAGATCCGGACCGCGAGCACGCAGAAGATCCCGTTCGTGCTGATCGCCGGTGGCGAGGACGTCGAGGCCGGCGCGGTCTCGTTCCGCTACCGCGACGGACGTCAGGACAACGGCGTACCGGTCGCGGACGCGATCGAGCGGATCGTGAGCGCCGTGCGCGCCCGCGTCCAGGTCTGAGCGCGCAGGTGAGCGGGTCGGACGGGACCGAGCAGGACGCTGGCCTCGAGCTCGAGGCCAGCGCCGGCCACCCGGGGAGGCCGGACGGGTTCGAACGGCTGTGGACGCCGCACCGGATGGTCTACATCGGTGGGCAGGACCGGCCGATCGGGGACCAGGCCGCGGCGGACGCGTGCCCGTTCTGTCGCGCGCCGGGGCTCGACGACGTCGCGGGGCTGATCGTGGCGCGCGGGCGCAGCGCCTACGTCGTGCTCAACCTGTACCCGTACAACCCCGGCCACCTGCTCGTGGTCCCGTACCGGCACGTCGCCGACTACACCGACCTGACGGCCCAGGAGACGGCCGACGTCGCGGAGCTCACGCAGACCGCGATGCGCGTCGAGCGTGCCGTCTCCGCGCCGCACGGCTTCAACCTGGGCATGAACCAGGGCTCGGCCGCGGGGGCCGGGATCGCGGCGCACCTGCACCAGCACGTCGTGCCGCGATGGTCCGGCGATGCCAACTTCCTGCCGATCGTGGGTCGCACCAAGGCGATGCCCGAGCTGCTCGGCGACACGCGCGACCGCCTCGCGGCGGCCTGGCCCGCATCCGTGGCCGGGAACGAAGGGATGAGCTAGTCGTGCTGAACCGCTTTCGCGGCCTGATGACCAAGGTCATGACGCCGATCGCCGATCTGCTGCTGCGCCGGGGGATCTCGCCCGACGCCGTCACCATCACTGGAACGGTCGCCGTCGTGACGGCGGCGCTCTGGCTCTACCCGACGGGACACCTGCTCGCGGGCACGATCGTCATCATGTTCTTCGTGATGACCGACTCGCTCGACGGCACGATGGCGCGCCGGTCGGGCCGGTCGAGCAGCTGGGGGGCCTTCCTGGACTCGACGCTTGACCGGTTCGCCGACTCGGCGATCTTCGCCGGGCTCGTGCTGTGGTTCTTCGGGACCGGTGACGACCGGCTCGCGGGGGCGCTCGCGCTGGCGTGCCTGGTGCTCGGGTCGATCGTGCCGTACGCCCGGGCCCGCGCCGAGGGGCTGGGGATGACGGCCGCGATCGGGATCGCCGAGCGCGCCGACCGTCTGCTCGCCGTCCTGCTCGCCACGCTCCTGGTCGGTTCCGGCCTGTCACCGGTCGTCCTCACGGTCACGCTGGCGCTCCTTGCGGTGGCGAGCTTCGTCACGATCGTGCAGCGGATGGCGACCGTCCGGCGCCAGGCCGCGGCCGCCGCATGAAGGCCGAGCGGGCCTTCGCGCTCGCGTGGCGCGTGTCGGGCCACGTGCCCGAGCCGATCCTGCGCGCCGTGGCCGACGTCGGGGCCGATGTCGCCTGGCTGCGTCGGGGCTCGGGGGTGCGCCAGCTCGAGCGGAACCTCGCGCGGGTCCGGCCCGGTGCCTCGCGCCGACAGGTGCGCGCGCTGGCCCGGCAGGGCATGCGCTCCTACCTGCGCTACTACCGGGAGTCCTTCGCGCTGAACGCGTACACGCCGGCCCAGATCGCCGCGCGGGCGCGCATGGTCGGGGCCGCGCCGCTCGTCGCTGAGCTCGCGGCGGGGCGCACCGTGCTCATGGCTCTCGGGCACCTCGGGAACTGGGACCTCGCCGGGGCCTTCGCCACCGTTCACCTCGGTCCGGTCACGACCGTCGCCGAGCGGCTCGAGCCGGAGGCGCTGTTCCAGGAGTTCCTCGCGTTCCGCCAGGGGCTCGGGATGACGATCATCGCGCTCGACGAGGGCGGGGACGTGTTCCGTCAGCTCGTGCGCGTCGCGCGTGGCGGGCCGACCGTGCTCCCGCTCCTCGCCGACCGGGACCTGACCAAGCACGGCATCGAGGTCGACCTGTTCGGCGAGCGGGCCCGCGTCGCGGCGGGGCCCGCCGCGCTCGCAGTCGCGACCGGCGCGATGCTGATCCCCACGACCGTGTACTACGAGCGGCTCTCCGGTGCCCGACGGCGCGCTGCCGGCTCGCCCTGGGGAATCGTGCTGGACTTCGGCGCACCGTTGGTCGTGCCGACCGAGCTGCCGCGCCACGAGCAGGTGATCGCCGTGACGCAGGCCTGGGTCGACGTCGTCGGCGCCGGCATCGCGGCCCACCCACAGGACTGGCACATGCTGCAGAAGGTCTTCATCGCCGACCTGGACCCCGCCCGCTACGCGGCGTCGCTGGTCGATACCGCCACCGACACCGACGGCGGCGCGTCGTGATGGCCGCGGCCGAGCTCCGGCCCCTGCGGATCGGCATCGTGTGCCCGTACTCGTTCGACGTGCCGGGTGGCGTGCAGTTCCACGTGCGCGACCTGGCCGAGGCGCTCATCGCCCGCGGCCACACCGTGTCGGTCCTGGCCCCCGCGGACGACGACACCCCGATCCCGGACTACATGACCTCGGCGGGACGTTCGATCCCGGTGCGGTACAACGGTGCCGTCGCGCGCATGACCTTCGGCCCGGTGACCGCCGCCCGCGTGCGGCGCTGGCTCGCGGCGGGGGAGTTCGACATCCTGCACCTGCACGAGCCCGTGACGCCGAGCCTCGGGATGCTCGCGCTGTGGATCGCGGACGGCCCGATCGTGGCGACGTTCCACACCGCGCTGATCCGCTCTCGGCCGCTGCAGATGGTCTACCCGCTGGTGCGGCAGAGCATGGAGAAGATCTCGGCCCGGATCGCGGTGTCCGAGGACGCGCGCCGCACGCTGGTGGAGCACCTCGGTGGCGACGCCGTCGTGATCCCCAACGGGGTCTACGTCGACGAGTTCGTGAGCGCCGAGCCCGATCCGCGCTGGACCGGCACGTCCCAGGCGCCGACGATCGCGTTCCTCGGGCGGCTGGACGAGCCCCGCAAGGGCTTGCCCGTGCTGCTCGGTGCGGTCGCCGAGGTGCTGCGCAGCCGTCCCGGCACGCGCTTCCTCATCGCGGGCACGGGCGAGACCGGTCCGGACGAGGCGCGCGCGCTGCTCGGCGACGACGCGGACGCGGTGGAGTTCCTCGGCGCGATCACGGACGCCGAGAAGGCCAGCCTGCTGCGGTCCGTGGACGTGTACTGCGCCCCGCAGACCAGCGGGGAGAGCTTCGGGATCGTGCTGGTCGAGGCCATGAGCGCCGGCGCGGCGGTCGTGGCGAGCGACCTGGGCGCGTTCCGGCGGGTGCTCGACGAGGGCGCGGCCGGCACGCTGTTCCACCAGGGCGACACGGTCGACCTGGCCCGCACGCTCATCCGGGTCCTGGCCGACGACGACCTGCGTGCGGCCACGGTCGCACGCGGCTCGGACGTGGTGCGCCGCTACGACTGGGCGTCCGTGACGAGCGAGATCCTCACCGTGTACGAGATGGTGCTCGACTCCGGGCTGCGGGAGGGCAGGGCCCCGCGGCGGGTGGGGGAGGACCCGTCCTCGCTGCGGGGGGCGCTGGGCCGGCTCGTGCGCGGCGACCGGGGCGAGCGCGCCGAGAAGTCTGACGAAGGGACGGCGTCGTGACCTGGGACCTGTGGGTGCTGCTCGTCGCGGCACTGGTGCTGCTCGTCGGGTGGGCCGCCTGGGTCGAGGCATCGCGCGTCGACAGGCTGCACCGAAAGGTCGCAGCCTCCCAGGCGGTGCTCGACCGCCAGCTCGTGCGGCGGGCGACCGTCGCCGTCGAGCTCGCGTCGGCGGGGCTGATGGACCCGGTGAGCTCGCTGCTCGTCGGTGAGGCGGCCCTCGCGGCGCTCGAGCTGAGCGGGCGTGGCACGGACACGTTGAGCCTGCCGGTGCCGGATCTGGCCGAGCTGCTGCGCGAGTCGGCGGCGGCGTCGTCGTACCTGGGCATGGGGGGCGTACTGGTGAGCGCGGACGGGAACGGGGTGCTCCCGGGGACCGCGCTCGTCGTCGATCGCGGGCTGGTCGAGAGCGAGCTGTCGTCGACGCTGCGCGCGGCGCTCGAGGACCCCGCCGAGGTGGCGACGCTGCGCGAGGAGCCGGGTGGCTCCGACCTCGTCGACGCCCTCGCCGCGGCCTGGTACCGGGTGCAGCTCTCGCGCCGGTTCCACAACGAGGCGGTGGCGCAGACGCAGCGCGCCCGACGGCAGCGCGTCGTGCGGTACCTGCGGCTGGCGGGGCGAGCCCCGGTGCCCGAGCCGCTCGAGTTCGACGATGCCTGGCCCGAGGGGCTGGGCCGTCCCGGCGCCTCGTCGCAGACACCCTCGGTCTAGGATGAGGAGCCCGCGAAAGTTGCTTTCGCGGTCGGCGCTTGCCCGATATCTTCCCGATCGACTTCTGTGAGGCCTGCAGTGACCAGCGAGAACAGCCAGAACTCCGCCGCCAC
The DNA here is from genome assembly GCF_045689905.1 of Pengzhenrongella phosphoraccumulans. Taxonomy (NCBI): domain Bacteria; kingdom Bacillati; phylum Actinomycetota; class Actinomycetes; order Micrococcales; genus Pengzhenrongella; species Pengzhenrongella phosphoraccumulans. The sequence goes on from NZ_CP144210.1 coordinate 4,320,403, forward strand.
ATCCGCCGCCGCATCGGGGGCCGTCGGCACAGCGAAGGTCAAGCGGGGCATGGCGGAGATGCTCAAGGGCGGCGTGATCATGGACGTCGTCAACGCCGCGCAGGCCAGGATCGCCGAGGACGCCGGAGCGGTGGCCGTCATGGCGCTGGAGCGCGTCCCGGCCGACATCCGCGCCCAGGGTGGCGTCGCGCGCATGAGCGATCCCGACCTGATCGACGGGATCATCGCCGAGGTCTCCATCCCGGTGATGGCCAAGGCCCGCATCGGGCACTTCGTCGAGGCGCAGGTGCTGCAGAGCCTCGGGGTCGACTACATCGACGAGTCCGAGGTCCTGACCCCGGCCGACTACGCGCACCACATCGACAAGTGGAAGTTCACCGTGCCGTTCGTGTGCGGGGCGACCAACCTGGGTGAGGCGCTGCGCCGCATCACCGAGGGCGCGGCCATGATCCGGTCGAAGGGTGAGGCCGGCACCGGCGACGTCTCGAACGCGACGACCCACATGCGCACCCTGCGCGACCAGATCCGCCACCTCACCTCGCTCCCCGAGGACGAGCTGTACCTGGCCGCCAAGGACCTCGGCGCGCCGTACGAGCTCGTCAAGGAGGTCGCCCGCGCGGGCAAGCTCCCGGTGGTGCTGTTCACGGCCGGCGGGATCGCCACGCCGTCGGACGCCGCGATGATGATGCAGCTCGGCGCCGAGGGCGTCTTCGTGGGCTCCGGCATCTTCAAGTCGGGCAACCCGGAGGAGCGGGCCGTCGCGATCGTCAAGGCGACCACGTTCTTCGACGACCCGAGCGTCATCGCGAAGGTGTCGCGCGGTCTCGGCGAGGCCATGGTCGGCATCAACGTCGCCGACATCCCCGAGCCGCACCGTCTCGCCGAGCGCGGTTGGTGACGGTCGTCTCGGACGGCCCTGTGCACGGCCCGATCCACCAGCTCGGACCCGAATGGGTCATGGGCTCGGACGGCGTGCGCTTTCGGCGTGCCGCCCGCGTGATCCTGCTGGACGCCGACGACCGTGTCCTGCTGCTGCACGGCAGCGACGTCGACCAGCGCGAACGGTCCTGGTGGTTCACCGTGGGTGGCGGGATCGACGCGGGGGAGACCCAGCGCGAGGCGGCGGCGCGCGAGCTGTTCGAGGAGGCCGGGATCACTCTGGCACCGGCGGAGCTCGTCGGGCCGGTCTACTCGCGCGTCGCGATGTTCGACTTCTTTCGCGAGACCTGTCGGCAGGAGGAGGTCTTCTTCCTCGGTCGGTACGCCGGGTCCATCGGTGGACCTCGCGTGGCCGACGACGACTTCAGCCGCGACGGCTGGACCGAGCTTGAGGTCGACACGATCGACGAGCTGCGCTGGTGGGAGCTGGACGCGCTGGCGGCGCTCGACGAGGAGGTCTTCCCGGCGGGGCTGCCCGAGCTCGTGCGGGCTCTGCTCGGCGGTTGGGACGGCGTCACCCGGGACCTGACCGCGTGACCGCGGCCGTAGAGTGCACGGTCGTGAACCCCACGATCGGAGTACTCGCCCTGCAGGGCGACGTCCGCGAGCACGCGCTCGCCCTCGAAGCGTCCGGCGCGTCGGCCGTTCCCGTGCGCCGCGCCCGCGAGCTCGACGACATCGACGGTCTGGTCATCCCCGGGGGGAGTCCACGACGATCGACAAGCTTTTGCGCGCCTTCGACCTGTTCGAGCCGCTGCAGGAGCGCCTGCGGGGCGGGCTGCCCGCCTACGGTTCGTGCGCCGGGATGATCCTGCTCGCGGACCGGGTCCTCGGGGGGATCGACGGTCAACGGACGTTGGGCGGGCTGGACATCACGGTGCGGCGCAACGCCTTCGGCCGACAGGTCGACTCCTTCGAGACGGACCTGACGATCGACGGGATCCCGGGCGAGCCGGTGCACGCGGTTTTCATCCGTGCACCCTGGGTCGAGCAGGTCGGCCCGCGCGCCGAGGTCCTTTCCGCGGTCTCCGGCGGTCCTGCCGCCGGTAGGATCGTCGCTGTGCGGCAGGGCGGACTGCTCGCGACCTCGTTCCACCCTGAGGTCACCGGCGACACGCGCGTGCACAAACTGTTCGTACAGATCGTCCGTGACGCACTCTCGGTGCGAGCGCCCGGCCTGTGAGGGTCGGACGCCATCGGTGTCGTCAGTGTGAAAACGAAGGGTCGTTAATCGATGTCGGGTCACTCTAAGTGGGCTACCACCAAGCACCAGAAGGCCGTTGTCGACGCCAAGCGGAGCAAGCTCTTCGCGAAGCTGGTCAAGAACATCGAGGTCGCGGTGCGCTCGGGCGGCCCCGACATGGCCGGCAACCCGACGCTCGTCGACGCGGTGCAGAAGGCCAAGAAGCAGTCGGTCCCCAACGAGAACATCGATCGCGCGCTCAAGCGCGGATCCGGTGCCGAGACCGGGGCTGACTACCAGTCGATCATGTACGAGGGCTACGGCCCCGGCGGGATCGCGGTGCTGGTCGAGTGCCTCACGGACAACCGCAACCGCGCCGCGTCCGACGTGCGAGTGGCGTTCACGCGCAACGGCGGGTCGCTCGCCGATCCCGGTTCGGTGTCCTACCTGTTCAGCCGCAAGGGCGTCGTCATCGTCCCCAAGGAGAACGGCCTGACCGAGGACGCCGTGCTCGACGCGGTGCTCGACGCCGGTGCCGACGAGGTCAAGGACCTCGGCGAGGTCTTCGAGGTCATCTCCGAGGCGAAGGACCTGGTGCCGGTCCGCACCGCGCTCCAGGCCAACAAGATCGACTACGACTCGGCCGACAGCCAGTTCGTCGCCGCGATCCACATCGAGGTCGACGCCGACGGCGCCCGCCGCATCCTGCGCCTGATCGACACCCTGGAAGACAGCGACGACGTCCAGAACGTCTTCGCGAACTTCGACGCCAGCGACGAGGTCATGGCAGAGCTCCAAGCCGAGTAACACCGGGCTTCTTCTGTGGGGGTGGGTGTGCGGGTTCTGGGGGTTGATCCTGGGCTCACGCGGTGCGGGTTGGGGGTGGTCGACTCCTTGCCCGGGCGGCGGGCCGTGCTCGTGGCCGTGGGGGTCGCGCGGTCCTCGACCGAGGAGGACATCGACCGACGGCTGCTGGCGATCGCCCTGCAGCTCGACGAGTGGATCGACCGCGAGGCGCCGGACGTCGTCGCGATCGAGCGGGTGTTCGCCCAGCACAACGTGAGCACCGTCATGGGCACCGCCCAGGTCGCCGGGATCGCGATGCTCGCGGCTGCCCGACGGCGGATCCCCGTCGCCCTGCACACCCCGAGCGAGGTCAAAGCCGCGGTGACGGGTTCCGGGCGCGCCGACAAGGCGCAGGTCCAGACGATGGTGGCGCGGATCCTCGGCCTGGCCGAGGTGCCGCGCCCGGCCGACGCCGCCGATGCGCTCGCCCTCGCGATCTGTCACCTCTGGCGCCCGGCGGGTGCGCTCGCCGCGCCGCAACGCTCGCTGCAGGCCATGACCAGCGCCCAGCGGGCGTGGGCCGCGGCCGAGCACGCGGCGCGTCGTCCGACCCGCGGGTGATCAGCGGCGCGTCGGGTCCACCCGGTCGCGCGGCGCTTGTTACGGTAGAGGCCGTTCGTACAGGTGTTCGCCTGCCTGGCCCAGGTGGCCGGTGGTCGGCGTGCGCCGAGATCCCCAGCTCAGCGAGAGGAACAGTGACGTGATCGCCTCGGTCCGCGGCACGGTGCAAGCAGTGCGGCTCGACTCGGTGATCGTCGAGGTCGGAGGGGTCGGCATGCTGATCCAGGCGACCCCCGCGACGCTCGCCGGGCTCCGGGTCGGTGCCACCACCGTCCTGTCCACGTCCCTGGTGGTGCGCGAGGACTCGCTGACGTTGTTCGGCTTCGGTGACCCCGACGAGCGCGCGGTCTTCGAGATCGTGCAGACGGTCTCGGGGGTCGGTCCGCGGCTCGCGCTCGCGATGCTCGCCGTGCACAGCCCCGACGGCCTGCGCCGGGCGGTGGCGACCGAGGACCTGGTGGCGCTCAAGCGGGTGCCGGGGATCGGGCACAAGGGGGCGCAGCGCATCGTGCTCGAGCTCGGTGATCGGCTCGGGATCGCGACCGGCGCCGGCGGGGACGGGTCGAGCCCGTACCTCGCGGTCGCCGCGGATCGCCGGTCGGAGGTCGTCGACGCGCTCGTCGGGCTCGGCTGGAACGCGAAGGCGGCCGAGGACGCCGTGGCCGGCGTCGTCGCGGCCAACACCGACCTCGCCAGCCCGGTGAGCGACCTCGAGGTGGCCGGCGTCCTGCGCGCGGCGCTGCGGTCGTTGGGATCCGGCCGTGGCTGAGTACCGCGACCTCGGAACCGAGGACCTGGACGACCTCAACGACCGGGCGCACGACGACGTGACGACCGAACGGCTCGTGCGGCCCGCGGCCGACGACGTCGAGCGCGCGGCCGAGGCGGCCCTGCGGCCGCGACGGTTCGACGAGTTCGTCGGCCAGCGGGTCGTGCGCGACCAGCTTTCGCTCGTGCTCGAGGCCGCGCTGCGGCGCGGCCGGGCACCCGACCACGTGCTGCTCTCCGGGCCACCCGGGCTGGGCAAGACGACCCTCGCGATGATCATCGCTGCCGAGCTCGGCGCGCCGCTGCGGGTGACCTCGGGTCCGGCGATCCAGCACGCGGGCGACCTCGCCGCGGTGCTGTCCTCGCTCGAGGAGGGCGAGGTGCTGTTCCTCGACGAGATCCACCGGCTGGCTCGTCCGGCCGCCGAGCTGTTGTACGTCGCGATGGAGGACTTCCGGGTCGACGTCGTGGTGGGCAAGGGCGCGGGGGCCAGCGCCATCCCGCTGGCGCTCCCACCGTTCACCGTCGTCGGCGCCACGACGCGCGCCGGGCTGCTGCCCGCGCCGCTGCGGGACCGGTTCGGGTTCACCGGCCACCTCGACTTCTATGCGATCGACGAGCTCGAGCGGGTGCTGGTGCGGTCGGCCGGTCTGCTGGGCGTCGAGCTGCGGGCCGACGCCGGCTACGAGATCGCCTCGCGATCGCGCGGCACCCCCCGGATCGCCAACCGGCTGCTGCGGCGCGTGCGCGACTGGGCCCAGGTGCGTGGTGACGGCCGGCTCGACCTCGCGGCCGCCAACGCCGCGCTCACGGTCTACGAGGTGGACGCGCTCGGCCTCGACCGGCTCGACCGGTCGGTCCTGACGGCATTGTGCGTGCGGTTCGGCGGGGGACCGGTGGGGCTGACGACCCTGGCGGTCGCGGTGGGGGAGGAGCCGGAGACCGTCGAGACGGTCGCCGAGCCGTTCCTGGTCCGCGAAGGGCTCGTCGGGCGCACGGCGCGGGGCCGCGTGGCGATGCCGTCGGCATGGGAGCATCTGGGTCTCACTCCACCGCCGATGAGTGGGACGCTGGTGTTCTAGAGCCAGTACGCCTGCGTTCCCTGGTGTACTGGAGGTAGCGGTCCGCCTTCGGGCTCGTCGGTTTCGAGCACAGGGCCACTGACCAGGGAACGGTCCGCCGTCGCGAGACGTTGGGCTTCCCGAGACATGGCGCCTAGACTGCGCCCGACATCGACACAGACCCGAAAGACGTGCCACCCCATGGACCCATCCTTCATCATCATCATCGTGCTGGCGTTTGGCGCGATGTGGCTCATGTCGAGCCGGACCCGCAAGCAGCAGCGGGCGGCGGGTGACTTCCGTGCCAACCTCGAGGTGGGTAACGAGGTCATGACCGGCTCGGGGTTGTTCGGCACGATCGTCGACATCGACGGTGACACCATCACCCTCGAGTCGACTCCCGGGAACGAGAGCCGCTGGATCCGCGCGGCGATCGCCAAGATCGTCCTGCCGCCCGAGGTCGACGAGGCTGACGCCGACGAAGACGACGAGGACGAGGACTACCTCGACGACGAGGACGCCGACACCGATGAGTACGGTGACGACGTCGACGACGACGAGGACGACGACGAGCTCGGTGACGCTGAGACCGACAGTGACTCTGAGACCGACAGTGACCCTGAGACCGACGCCATCGAACCGACCTTGGACGACGAGATCGTCGTCCCGGACGACCTGTCGTCCCTCTCCGACCCCCGCAAGGACGACGACACCGACAAGAAGTGAGCTGATCGGCCGCCGTCGTCCCCGCGACGACGGCGGCCACCGCCCACACCCCCTCACCGCCCGCGGTCCGCGGGTCGTGCGCGCATGAGAAGAGACACTCCGTTGGCTGCTACACCCCGCCGCTCCAGGCCCATCCGGACGTTGGTGACGCTCGGCGTCATCATCGCCGCACTGTTCGGTTCGCTCTTGGCGGGGGCGACCTGGTCGGATGCCTCGCTGACGCCGAAGCTCGCCCTCGACCTCGAGGGCGGCACGCAGCTGATCCTCAAGCCCGTCGCGACGGGCAAGGACAAGATCACCAGCGACACGATCAACGAGGCGATCCGGATCATCCGCCAGCGGGTGGACTCCTCCGGCGTGTCCGAGGCGGAGATCACCAGCCAGGGTGGGACCAACATCGTCGTCGCCCTCCCGGGCACGCCCGACAAGGCGACCCTGGACCTGGTGCGCACGTCGGCGCAGATGCGCTTCCGGCCGGTGCTCACCATCGGTGGGCCGGCACCTGTGACGCCCGCCGCGGACGCGGCCCCGCTCACGCCGAAGGCCGCCCCCGACTCTCCGAGCGACGCGGCGTACTACATCACGGACGCCGTGCTGGCCGAGTTCAACGCGCTCGACTGCACCGACCCGAAGAACCTCACCGGCGGCGACAGCGGTGCCGACGACAAGCCCCTCGTGACCTGCGAGAAGGATGGCAGCGCGAAGTACATCCTCGGCCCGGTGGAGATCCAGGGCAACGAGATCGCGAAGGCGAACTCGGGGCAGCGGACGACCTCCACCGGTGCGATCACCGGTGAGTGGATCGTCAACATCTCCTTCACCAAGGCCGGCCGCCCGGTGTTCCGCGACGTCACCACGCGCCTGCAGGGCCTCACCTCGCCGCAGAACCAGTTCGCCATGGTGCTCGACGGGCTCGTCATCTCGGCCCCGTCGCTCGCGCCCGGCGTCATCATCTCGGACGGCAAGGCGGAGATCTCGGGGACGTTCACCCGCGAGAGCGCCGCGTCGCTCGCCAACCAGCTCAACTTCGGTGCCCTGCCGCTGACCTTCCAGGTCCAGAGCGAAGAGCAGATCTCGGCCACGCTCGGTTCCGAGCAGCTGCAGAAGGGCATCCTCGCGGGCCTCATCGGCCTGCTGCTGGTCGTCATCTACTCGCTCTTCCAGTACCGGGCCCTCGGGTTCGTCACGGTGGCCTCCCTGGTGATCGCCGCGGTCATCACCTACGGCGTCATCACGCTGCTGTCGTGGCTCCAGGGGTACCGCCTGAGCCTGCCCGGGGTCGCGGCGCTGATCGTGGCCATCGGTATCACCGCCGACTCGTTCATCGTCTACTTCGAACGCATCAGGGACGAGCTGCGTGACGGCCGGAGCCTGGTCGGCGCGGTCGACAAGGGCTGGGAGCGGGCTCGACGCACCATCCTCGCGTCCGACGCCGTCAACTTCCTCGCGGCCATCGTGCTGTACTTCCTCGCCGTCGGCGGGGTGCGTGGCTTCGCGTTCACCCTCGGGCTGACCACGATCATCGACCTGCTGGTCGTGTTCCTGTTCACGCACCCGATGATGCTGATCCTCGCCCGCACGAAGTTCTTCGGCGAGGGCCACAAGTTCTCCGGGCTCGACCCCCGACGCCTGGGCGTCACCGCCCCGCGGTACGCGGGCCGCGGCCGGATCCGCACGCCCAAGCCCGCCGGTTCTGTGCCGGCGGACGAGGGCGTGACCGACACGGCCGAGGCACCGCAGGACGACCTCACGTTCGAGGCCCCCGTGCCCGTCGGTGCAGGTGCTGGCCGCGGCTACGGCCAGGACGCACCGCAGCAGACCATCGCCGAGCGCCGGGCAGCCAAGCGTGCCTCGGAGCTGGCCGGGCCCGGGGTGGTGGAGCCCGGCGCGTCGAAGGACACCCCGGTGTCTGACGACCCGACCCCCGCCACCGATCCGAGCACCGAGAGGAACGAGTCCTGATGGCCTCCGGATTCGCCCAGTGGGGCAACGACCTGCACACGGGCCGCAAGTCGTACAACATCGTCGGACGTCGACGCACGTGGTTCGCCATCGCGATCACGGCGGTGCTCGCGTCCGTGCTCCTGCTCAGCATCAAGGGGCTCAACCCCGGGATCGAGTTCCGCGGGGGTCGCAGTTCACGGTCTCCGGCGCCTCCTCCGTCGCACAGCAGCCCGCGCTCGACGCCGTGGCCTCGGTCTCCCCGGCCGAGGAGCCCCGCGTGTCCTCCATCGGCAGCGCGGCGGTGCGTGTCCAGACCGCACAGCTGACCAACCTCGAGGTCGAGGCCGTTCGTGACGCCCTGGCGGTCGCCTACGACGTCCCGGTCACCGACGTCGCCAGCTCGTTCGTCGGCCCGACGTGGGGCGCGGACGTGTCCAACAAGGCGATCACCGGCCTGATCGTCTTCCTCGTGCTCGTGTCGGTCGTCATGACGATCTACTTCCGCGCCTGGCGCATGGCGGCCGCGGCGCTCATCGCGCTCGGCAACGACCTCATCCTCACCGTCGGCGTGTACGCGCTGATCGGCTGGGAGGTCACGCCCGCGACGGCGATCGGCTTCCTGACGATCCTCGGGTACTCGATCTACGACACGGTCGTGGTGTTCGACAAGGTGCGCGAGAACACGGCCGGCGTGCTCGACCAGTCGCGGTCGACCTACGCGGAGATGGCCAACCTCGCGGTCAACCAGACGCTGGTGCGATCGATCAACACCTCCGTCGTCGCGCTGCTCCCCGTGAGCGCGATCCTGTTCGTCGGGACCTTCATCCTCGGCGCCGGCACGCTGCGCGACATCTCGCTCGCGCTGTTCGTCGGCATGCTGGTCGGGACGTTCTCCTCGATCTTCCTGGCCACGCCGCTCGAGGTCACGTTCCGTGAGCGCGAGCCGCGGATGCAGGCCCACTCCAAGAAGGTCCACGCTCTGCGCGAGCAGGCAGCTGTCGCGGGCACCGGGACCGAGGCGGCGGCGCTGGCCGGTGTCGCGGCCTACGGAGCGCACCTCCTGCCGGGTCAGCACCTCGGCACGGCGGCCCAGCCCAAGCGCCGCAAGACTGCCAAGAAGTGAGCATCGTGGCTGACGAGAACCTGTCCACGGCAAGCCCGGTTCTCACCGAGCGGAGCGTCCTGGCCGACCTGTGCGGGCGGCTCATCCGCGACGTGCCGGACTACCCGGAGCCCGGGGTCGTGTTCAAGGACATCACCCCGTTGCTGGTCAACGGCCCGGCGTTCGCTGCCGTCATCAAGCACCTGGCCGACGTCGCCCGCGACGCGGGCGGGGTCGACCTGGTCGCCGGGATGGAGGCGCGCGGGTTCATCATGGGCGCTCCCGTGGCGACCGCCCTCGGCGTCGGCTTCGTGCCGGTCCGCAAGGCCGGCAAGCTTCCCGGGGTGACCATGGAGGCGTCCTACGACCTCGAGTACGGCTCCGCGACGGTCGAGCTGTTGCCGGACACCATCGCCCCCGGATCACGGGTCCTGGTCGTCGACGACGTGCTGGCGACCGGCGGTACCGCGGCAGCGACGGTCTCGCTGATCGAGCAGGCCGGCGGGGTCGTCGTCGGGCTCGCCTTCCTGCTCGAGCTGACGTTCCTGTCGGGTCGATCTCGGCTTGGCGGCCGGCCCGTGGACGTCATCCTTACGGTCGACTGACCGCGCGGTTGCGCACCGCGTTCGACCTCACGTCGTGTCTGGTTTCCTGTTCTCGCACCTGACGGCCCTAAACTTGGCACTTGGTACCTGACGGGCCGGGGGAGGTCGAATGAGCGACAACACGCGGACGGCGGCGCAAGACGCCGAGCAGACGTCCGTCGCGCCCGCCGACGGCACTCCCACGGCGAGCCGGGTCAGGTCACGCCTGGTCCGGTTCGGCACGCGGAACAGCGGTACGACGCCGGCGCTCGAGCCGCTCATGCAGGCGATCCGGGCGAACTATCCGAAGGCCGACTTCGCCGCGATCGAGCAGGCCTACACGGTCGCCGAGCGCGCGCACCGCGGACAGCTGCGCAAGAGCGGCGACCCGTACATCACCCACCCGGTCGCCGTCGCCACCATCCTGGCCGAGCTCGGCATGACGACGCCGACGCTCGTCGCGGCGCTGCTGCACGACACCGTCGAAGACACCGACTACTCGCTGGAGCAGCTGCGTAAGGACTTCGGTCCCGAGGTCGCGATGCTGGTCGACGGCGTCACGAAGCTCGACAAGGTCACCTACGGCGACGCGGCACAAGCCGAGACCGTGCGCAAGATGGTCGTGGCGATGTCGCGGGACATCCGCGTCCTGGTGATCAAGCTCGCCGACCGCCTGCACAATGCGCGTACGTGGAAGTTCGTCGCCCCGGAGTCGGCCGAGCGCAAGGCGCGCGAGACGCTCGAGATCTACGCGCCGCTCGCCCACCGCCTCGGGATGAACACGATCAAGTGGGAGCTCGAAGATCTCTCCTTCATGACGCTGTACCCCAAGGTCTACGACGAGATCGTGCACCTCGTGACCGAGCGCGCACCGGCCCGCGAGGAGTACCTGGCGATCGTCCGCGACCAGGTCGGTGCCGACCTGCGCACGGCCAAGATCAAGGCGGTCGTGACCGGGCGGCCGAAGCACTACTACTCGATCTACCAGAAGATGATCGTGCGCGGCCGAGACTTCGCCGACATCTACGATCTGGTCGGGGTGCGTGTCCTGGTCGACTCGGTCCGTGACTGCTACGCGGCGCTCGGCGCGCTGCACGCGCGCTGGAACCCGGTCCCGGGCCGGTTCAAGGACTACATCGCGATGCCGAAGTTCAACCTCTACCAGTCGTTGCACACGACGGTGATCGGGCCCGGCGGCAAGCCGGTCGAGATCCAGATCCGCACGCACGACATGCACCGGCGCGCGGAGTACGGGGTCGCGGCGCACTGGAAGTACAAGGAGTCCTCGAAGCACGCCGGGGCCACGACCGACGCCGCGGGCAACGACATGGCCTGGCTGCGCCAGCTGGTCGACTGGCAGAAGGAGACCGCCGACCCCGGCGAGTTCCTCGACTCGCTGCGGTTCGAGATCGCCGGCGCCGAGGTCTACGTGTTCACGCCCAAGGGTGACGTGATGGCGCTGCCGGCTGGCTCCACGCCTGTCGACTTCGCGTACGCGGTGCACACCGAGGTCGGTCACCGCACCATGGGTGCGCGCGTCAACGGTCGCCTCGTCCCGCTCGACTCGACGCTCGACAACGGCGACGTCATCGAGGTCCTGACCTCGAAGTCGGAGACCGCGAGCCCGAGCCGGGACTGGCTCGTGTTCGTCAAGAGTCCCCGCGCGCGCAACAAGATCCGGCAGTGGTTCTCGAAGGAGCGCCGCGAGGAGGCCGTCGAGCACGGCAAGGACGCGCTCACCAAGGCGCTGCGCAAGCAGAACCTGCCGATCCAGCGGCTCCTGTCGCACGATTCGCTCGTCGCGCTCGCGCACGAGATGCGACGCCCGGACGTGTCGTCGTTGTACGCCGCGATCGGCGAGGGGCAGGTCTCAGCCGCCGTCGTCGTGCAGCGGCTGGTGCAGTCGATGGGCGTCGAGCCCGGCGACGAGGAAGACCTGGCCCAGCCCGACGGTCCGGGTCGGGCGAACCGCCGCGTGCGCACGGGTGATCCCGGCGTCGTGGTCAAGGGTGTCGACGACATCTGGGTCAAGCTCGCGCGTTGCTGCACCCCGGTGCCCGGCGACGAGATCATGGGCTTCGTGACACGTGGCTCCGGGGTGAGCGTGCACCGGACCGACTGCGTCAACGTCGAGGGCCTGCGTGCGCAGCCGGAGCGGCTCGTCGAGGTCGAATGGACCCAGGGCGGCACGTCGATGTTCCTCGTGCAAATCCAGGTCGAGGCGCTCGACCGGAGCCGGCTGCTGTCGGACGTGACGCGGGTGCTGTCCGACTCGCACGTCAACATCCTGTCCGCGAGCGTCTCCACGTCGCGCGACCGGGTCGCGATGTCGAAGTTCATCTTCGAGATGGCGGAGCCCGGGCACCTCGCCTCGGTGCTCGCGGCCGTGCGCAAGGTGGAGGGCGTCTTCGACGTCTACCGGCTCACGGGCTCGCGGGCCGACGTCGAGCACGTCGCGAGTGTGACGTCGTCGGACTGAGCCTCCAGCAGGCGTGCGAGGGCCGTGTGCGCCTCGTGCACACCGCGGTGGCCGGCTAGCGCGTCCAGTCGAGTCAGCGCACGCGCGGGGTCCAGGCCGGCGATCCGGACGAGGCGGTCCAGGATCCGGTGGGCCTCGATGTGATCCACCCAGCGCGCGACGTCGACAGCGGTGCGCTCGACGGTCGTCACGCGCAGGGCGCCCTCCACGACGACGTCGTCGGCCGGCAGCACGCACTCGTGCGGGACCCGCTGGGGGTGCGGGTCCGGTCGGCGCGCGTGGGGCGCGACGAGGACGTCGATCCGGGCCGGCCGGGGGCCGCCGGTGTGCACCCACGCGGCCGTTGCCCGCCCCACGACGCCTCGCCGGGGGACCAGCAGCTCCAGCGCCCCGGCCCGGATACTCGGCGTCTCGAGCCGGTCGGCGGGGATGGCGACATGCCCCCACACGTGCGTGGTGATGCCGTCGCGCAGCAGCGCCTGCCACAGGACGGGGCCGGTCTCCCGCAGGTCGAACCATTCGGGCACGACGAACGGGGGCTGCGACATCCAGGCCAGCGCCGTCCGCTCCATGGCGCCCAGCATCGCCGGAGCCGGGCCGGTGCCGCCCGGTGGGGACGGCCGCTGTGGACGACGCGTCGTCGTGAGTGCCCGGGGGTTGACACGACTTCTCGGGGGGAAACCACGACGCCCTGGGGTTCGCCATGCGGCGGCCCCCAGGGCGTGGTCTCAGGCGCAGGCCTGAGGTGATGCTCAATCAGGCGCGGTGGTCGTCCGCCGCGCGCTGGACCTGGGTGAGCCAGGCGCGGCGCGCATCGAGGGCGGTCTGCGCCTCCGCGACCTTGCGGTCGTTGCCGGCGGCCTTCGCCGCTGCCAGGTCGGACTCGAGCCCGGCGATCGCCGTCTCGAGCTGGGCCGCTGCACCCTCGGCCCGTGCCCGGGTCTCGGGGTTGCCGCGGGTCCAGACGGCCTGGTCGGCGTCGCGGATGGCGGTCTCGACGGCGCGAAGCCGCGCCTCGACCCGCTGCACGTCGCCGCGGGGCACCTTGCCGGCGGACTCCCAGCGTTCCTGGATGTCGCGCAGCGCCGTCTTGGCAGCTCCCAGGTCGGTCACCGGCAAGAGCTTCTCCGCCTGGGTCAGGAGCTTTTCCTTGACCTCGAGGTTGGCGGCGAACTCGGTGTCCGTGGCCGCGGTGGCGGCGTCACGCGCAGCGAAGAAGCTGTCCTGCGCGCCCCGGAACCGGGCCCAGAGCGCGTCGTCGTCCTTGCGGCTCGCGCGGCCGGCGGCCTTCCAGCGGGCCATCAGCTCGCGGTACGCCGCCGCAGTGGCGCCGAACTCGCCGCTCGTCGACAGTGCCTCCGCCTCGGCGACGAGCGCCTCCTTGGTGGCGCGAGCATCGGCGTTCTTGGTCTCGAGCTCGGCGAAGAAGTGACGCCGTTCCCGGTCGAAGCTCGTGCGCGCGTGGCTGAACCGCTTCCAGAGCGCTTCCTCCGTCGGGCGATCGATGCGTGGTCCGGAGCGCTGCGCTTCCTTCCACTGGTCGAGCAGGATGCGCAGCTGTTCGCCGGCCGGACGCCACTGGATGCGCTCGGGATCGGTCGCGGTGATCTTCTCGGCCTGCTCCACGATGTCGGTGCGCAGCGCCACAGCCTGTTCCTTGGCCGCGGCACGCTCGGCCTCGACGACGGCGCGGCGCTCGACCGCGATCACGCGGATCGCATCGAGCCGGGTGCGCAGGTCGTCCAGGTCGCCGACGGCGGCCGGTTCGGCCGTCTCCTCGGTGAGCTTGGCGAGCGTCTGGTCGATCTCCTTGACGGGCATGTCGGTGGCGCCGAGGCGCGCCTCGAACAGCACGACCTTCGCCTTGAGGTCGACGTACCGGCGGACGTAGAACGCGAGGGCCTCCTCGGCGCTCGCACCCGGGTACTGGCCGACGATGCGCTCACCCGCGGTCTCGCGGACGTGCACCGTGCCGTCCTCGTCGACGCGGCCGAACGCGGCTGCGGCAGCGGCCTCCGCGGCGTCGAGCGGCGGCGCGACCGGGGCTGCGACGACCGCCGGGGTGGTCCCGTCGGGCGTCGGGCTGTGCGGCGCGGGAGCCTGGGGGGCTCGCGGCATCGGGCGCGGCATCGGGCGGGGAACCGGACGCGGGGTCGGCGCCGTGGACGGCGTGGTCGCGCCGGGAGTCGCGGTCTCTGTGGCAGGGACGGGCTCAACAACGACGGGCTCGGCGACGACGGGCTCGACGACGACGGGCTCGCCGACAACCGGCTCAGCGACAACCGGCTCAGCGACAACCGGCTCGGCGACAACCGGCTCAGCGACTACCGGCTCGGGTGTGACCGGCTCCGGTGTGACCTGTTCGGCGACGGCGGGCTCGGCCGCAACGGGCTCGGCAGCGGCTGGCTCGGCGGGCACGTCGGCCTCTGGCTCGGCGACCTCTGTCACCGGGGCCTGGATCGGCTCGGTCGCGTCGATCGGCGCCGGGACGAGATCGTCGTCCGGTCCGGTGGCGGTGTTGTTCTCGGTCACTGGGTCTCAACTCCCTGGATGGTGACACTGGTGACCGGGGGGCCGTCGGCCCCACCGCCCTGTACCCCAGCGTCCGCGACTGCCTTGACGACGTCCAGGCCGGACGTCACTCGGCCAAATACGGTGTAGCCACCCGCTGAGTCAGCGGGAATGGTGGTGTCCTCGTAGACGAGGAAGAACTGGCTGCCCATCGAGCTGGCGTCGTTGCCGACGCGGGCCATGGCGATCGTGCCCGCCGGGTAGACGGAGTCTGCCGGGGCATTCTCGATCGGGCCGAAGCTGTAGCCCGGACCGCCGTCGCCCTTGCCGGTCGGGTCGCCGCACTGCAGCACCTTGATCCCGGTGGCCAAACGGTGGCACGGCGTGTTGTCGAAGTACCCTTGCTTCGCCAGGCTCACGAACGAGGCCACGGCCTGCGGCGCCGCAGCGCCGTCCAGCTCGACAGCGATGTCGCCGACGCTGGTCGAGATGGTCCCGGTCCACGTCCGCGCTTGCGCGGTCGACGGATCCGGGAGCGTGAAGGTGGCTTGTGTCGTCGGGAGCGCTGCGGGAGCGGCGGTGTCGTTGTTGCTGAGGGACACCGCGAGCGAGATCCCGAGCACGAGGACGGCGACCCCGAGGATCGCGCCGGCGATCGTGCGCTGCCGGCGCCGCTTGGCCTTCAGGGCCAGGTTCGCCTGGTAGTGCTCGTAGCGGCGTCGGGCGTTCTCGCGTTCGCGCTTGTTCGGGGACAACTGACCTCCTCGTGCCTCTCGGACGGACGATATCGCCGGTGGCGATGCCTGGGACCGGAGACAGTCTAGGCAACGCTGGAGGTGAACACGCTGCCTGGGGTCACAGTCCGGTATCGGCGGCGGTTCGCCGGGCGTACGCGCGCGGCTCGGTAGCCTGGCGCGATGGACGTCCTGACAGCTGTCGCACCCGTTTTCGGCACCAACTGCTACCTCGTCGTGGCGGACGACGGCGTCTCGTGCGTCGTGGTCGATGTCGGCGCCGGCATCGCACCCCGCGTGCGCGCCATCGTGGCCGAACGCGGGCTCCGGCCGGTCGCCGTCCTGGCGACCCACGGCCACGTCGACCACACCTGGGGCGCGGCGGAGGTGTCCGAGGCGTTCGCGGTCCCGCTGTACCTGCACGCGGCCGACGCCTACCGGCTCGCGGACCCGTTCGGTACGCTCGGCCTCGGCGGCGCGGGGCACGACTCCGCGGGTCCGCTCGCGCAGGCGCTGACCGCGGTCGGGCTGCCGCCCGGCGGGTACCAGACCCCGGCCCGGGTCGAGACGTTCGGGTCCGCGACGCGCGCGCCGGGCACGTCGTCGGGCACCTCGCTGGAGGGGACCACGCTCGAGCTGGACGGGCTGGAGTTCTCGGGGGCGCCGCTCGCCGTGCTGTACGCGCCGGGCCACACGGCCGGCGCGTCGCTGTTCCTGGTCGACGGCGTCCCGACGTCGGTCTCGGGTCTGTCGTTCGTGCCGGGGGAGGAGTCGCTGGTCGGCGGTGCCACCCGGACCGCCCTCACTGGCGACGTGCTGTTCGCGGGCTCGATCGGGCGCACCGACCTGCCGGGCGGCGACAACGCCGCGATGGGCCACACGCTGCGCGAGCTCGTGGCCGCGATCGACCCCGCCACGCTGCTGCTGCCGGGGCACGGGCCGGCCACGCGGATGGATCTCGAACTGAGGCGGAATCCCTACCTGGCAGGATGAGGCCCCATGGCCCGCCCTACCCCCCTGTCAGGATTTCCCGAGTGGCTGCCCAGCGGACGCACCGTTGAGCAGCACATCCTCGATGCGCTGCGGCGCACGTTCGAGCTGCACGGCTTCGCCGGGATCGAGACGCGTGCGGTCGAGCCGCTCGACCAGCTGCTGCGCAAGGGGGAGACCTCCAAGGAGGTCTACGTCCTGCGCCGACTGCAGGAGGAGGCGTCCGCGACGGCTGAGACGTCCGACTCGTCGCTCGGGCTGCACTTCGACCTCACGGTCCCGTTCGCGCGGTACGTGCTCGAGAACGCCGGGCACCTGGCGTTCCCGTTCAAGCGTTACCAGATCCAGAAGGTGTGGCGCGGGGAGCGGCCGCAGGACGGGCGGTTCCGCGAGTTCGTGCAGGCGGACATCGACGTCGTCGGCGCCGGTGAGCTGCCCTACCACTACGAGGTCGAGCTGCCGCTCGTGATCGCCGAGGCGCTCGGGTCGCTCGCCGCGATCGGCGTGCCGCCCGTGCGAATCCTGGTCAACAACCGCAAGGTCGCCGAGGGGTTCTACCGCGGCCTCGGGCTCGACGACATCGACGGGGTGCTGCGCGGCATCGACAAGCTCGACAAGATCGGGCCCGTGGCGGTCGCGGCGGCCCTCGTCGCCGACGCCGGCGCGTCGGCCGACCAGGCCGCAGCGTGCCTCGAGCTCGCGGCCATCTCGGGGTCGGACTCGACGGTGGTGGACCGGGTGCGCGCCCTCGCGGCGCAGCACGCCATCACCTCCGAGCTGCTCGAGACCGGGCTCGACGAGCTCGACGCGCTGATCACCGCGGCCGCCGAGCGTGCGCCCGGCGTCGTCGTGGCCGATCTGAAGATCGCCCGCGGGCTCGACTACTACACGGGTTCGGTGTACGAGACCGTGCTGGTCGGGCACGAGCAGCTCGGCTCGATCTGCTCGGGCGGGCGCTACGACACGCTCGCCTCGGACGGGGCGAAGACCTACCCGGGCGTCGGGCTGTCGATCGGGGTGTCGCGGCTCGTGTCGCGCCTGCTCGGCGCCGAGCTCGTTACGGTCTCCCGGTCGGTGCCCAGCGCCGTCGTCGTGGCGGTCACGACCGAGGACACCCGCGCGGTCTCCGACCGCATCGCGGCCGCCCTGCGCGCGCGGGGGATCCCCGTCGAGGTCGCGCCGACCGCTGCCAAGTTCGGCAAGCAGATCAAGTACGCCGACCGGCGTGGGGTCCCGTTCGTGTGGTTCCCGAGCTCGGACGCGTCCGTCGCGGCGGACGGCACGGTGGTGGCGGCGAAACCCGACCAGGTCAAGGACATCCGGTCCGGCGAGCAGGTCGAGGCCGACCCGGCGACCTGGGCGCCGCCGGCCGAGGACCTGTGGCCGCGGGTGCAGGCCGTCTAGAGCACAGAGGCATTGATGGGGGACTAGTCGACTAGTCTGTCGCGAGGACGGGTCGCTCGAAGACGAGCTCGAGCCCGTCCTCGTCGTCCCACTGCTCGCCCACCTGGACGAATCCGGCCCGGCGCACCAGCGCGAGCGACGCGGCGTTGGTCGGGGCGACGCTCGCCCGCACGGTCCGCACGGCGCTCTCGCGCGCGGCCTCCGCGAGCAGGGCGGTCACGATCGCGTGCCCGAAACCGCGCCCGCGCAGGTCGGGGACGACGGTGTAGCCGATCTCGATGCGGCCGTCGTCGTCGGGCGGGCCATGAAAGCCGGCGTGCCCGACGACGATCGGGGTGCTGGCTTCAGGGCCCGTGCCGGCTGGCAGGACGGCGACCGCCGCACGCACGAACCAGTGGGCCGAGCTCGGGTCTGCGTCGATCTGGTGCAGCCGCCAACGCCACAGCCAGCCCTGCGTCGCGAAGAACTCGGGCATCTCAGCCCCGACCAGGCGACCTGCCCCGGCCAGATCGAGCCGGTAGAGCGCGCGGAGCGCCTCGGCCGACAGCACCCGGAGCTCGATCGTGGGCGGCGGGCTGGGGAGGGTCATCGCGCCATCATGCCGGTGTGCCGCGTTGGGCCACCAGGAGCGGGGTTGGTGTGCCAACATGCCGGATGGTCGACGACGCCCCGCCCGCTGCCACGCCCGCTGATGTCCCGCCCGCTGATGTCCCGCCCGCGCCCGGGACGACCGGCACCGCCGACGACCTGCGCGACTACGACGTCGTGATCGTCGGCTCCGGGTTCGGCGGGTCGGTCGCGGCGCTGCGGCTGACCGAGAAGGGGTACCGCGTCGTGGTGCTCGAGGCCGGGCGGCGGTTCGCCGACCACGAGTTCGCCTCGTCGTGGCACCTGCGCACGTTCCTGTGGGCGCCCGCGCTCGGCTGCTACGGCATCCAACGCATCCACCTGCTCAAGGACTCGCTCATCCTGGCCGGGGCCGGGGTGGGGGGTGGTTCGCTCGTGTACGCCAACACCCTCTACCGTCCGCTGGAGCCGTTCTTCGCCGACCCGCAGTGGTCCCACATCACCGACTGGGCGTCCGAGCTCGCCCCGCACTACGACCAGGCCGCGCGCATGCTCGGGGTCGCGCCCAACCCGACGGTCACGCCGGCCGACCGGCTGATGCTGACGGTCGCGAACCGGATGGGGTGCGCCGACACGTTCAAGCTGGCCGACGTCGGGGTGCTGTTCGGTGCACCGGGCGTCGACGTGCCCGATCCCTTCTTCGGCGGCGTGGGGCCGGCCCGCACGGGGTGCACCGAGTGCGGTGAGTGCATGACGGGCTGCCGCGTCGGGGCCAAGAACACGATGACCAAGAACTACCTGCACCTCGCCGAGCGTGCCGGCGCGCGCGTGGTGCCGTTGACGACCGTGACGGAGCTGGTGCCGCGGGCCGGGGGCGGGTGGACCGTGGTGTCGCGCGGGACCGGGCCCGGCGGTCGCCGGAGCCGGACCGTGTGGGGCGCGGACCAGGTCGTCGTCGCCGCGGGCACCTACGGCACCCAGACGCTGCTGCACCGGATGCGTGCCTCGGGGCGGCTGCCGCGGATCTCGCCCCGGCTCGGCGAGCTCACTCGGACCAACTCGGAGGCTCTGCTGGGGGCGAGCGCTCCCCGGTTCGACCCGGCGCGCGACCTGAGCCGGGGCGTGGCGATCAGCTCGTCGTTCTACCCGAACCCCACCACGCACATCGAGCCCGTGCGGTACGGCAAGGGCTCCAACGCGATGGCGCTGCTGCAGACGGTCCTCACGGTCGGCGCGCCGCTGTCGGTGCGGTGGCGATCGATCGCGGCCGAGTACGGGCGTGAGCTTCGTCGTCGGCCACTGGCGACCGTGCGGGCGCTCGCACCGTACCGGTGGAGCGAGCGCACCACCATCGCGCTCGTGATGCAGTCGCTCGACAACTCGCTCACGACCTCGCTCGCCGGGGTGGCTCCGAAGTGGGCGCGGGTCCTGCCCGCCCGGCTGCGGCGACGGTCGCGGGCGGTCGGGGGACGTCTGACCAGCCGACAGGGTCGCGGCGACCCGAACCCGACCTGGATCCCGGACGGGCACCGCGCCGCTCGCCTCATGGCGGACGAGATCGACGGGGTCCCCGGTGGCAGCTGGGGGGACCTGCTCAACATGCCGATGACCGCGCACTTCATCGGCGGCTGCCCGATCGGGGTGACCTCTGACGACGGGGTGCTCGACCCGTACCAGCGCGTGCACGGCTACCCGACGCTGCACGTGCTCGACGGCGCCGCGATCACCGCGAACCTCGGGGTGAACCCGTCGCTCACCATCACCGCGCAGGCCGAGCGAGCCGTCTCGCTGTGGCCGAACGTGGGCGAGAGCGACCCGCGGCCCGCGCCCGGCGCCGGATACCAGCGCCTGGCGCCCGTGCGCCCGCACCGGCCGGTCGTGCCGCGCGGTGCGTCGGGCGAGCTGCGCTGAGGCGGGCGGCGTCGGGGCCACCACCTGGCGGGGTGGCTGGCGGCCGCCCGGGGCCGAGATGGGACCGCCAGGCGCCAGCGACTACGATCACGTGGGCGCTGGAACCGCGCTCACCACCCCCGGAAGGACTTCTTTCGTGCTTCGCACCCACATTGCCGGCTCGCTGCGAGCCGAGCACATCGGTCAGACCATCACGCTCGCGGGCTGGGTCGACCGGCGGCGCGATCACGGTGGGGTGGCGTTCATCGACCTGCGTGACGCCTCCGGGATCGCCCAGGTGGTCATCCGGGACGAGGCCGTCGCGCACGGTCTGCGCAACGAGTACGTGCTGCAGGTGACCGGCGTCGTCGGGCTTCGCCCCGAGGGTAACGAGAACCCGAACCTCGCGACGGGCGCCGTCGAGCTCGTGGCGCACGACGTCGTCGTGCTCAACGAGGCCGCCCCGCTGCCGTTCCAGGTGTCCGCGTCCTCCGACGAGGTCGTCGGCGAAGAGGTCCGCCTGAAGTACCGCTACCTCGACCTGCGCCGCCCTGCCCCGGCCGCCGCGCTCCGCCTGCGCGCCAAGGCGAACGCAGCCGCGCACCGCGTGCTGGATGCGCTCGACTTCGTCGAGATCGAGACGCCGACCCTGACCCGCTCGACGCCCGAGGGTGCGCGCGACTTCGTCGTGCCGGCCCGGCTGTCGCCCGGGTCCTGGTACGCGCTGCCCCAGTCGCCGCAGCTGTTCAAGCAGCTGCTCATGGTCGCCGGGATGGAGCGGTACTACCAGATCGCGCGCTGCTACCGCGACGAGGACTTCCGCGCTGACCGCCAGCCTGAGTTCACCCAGCTCGACGTCGAGATGAGCTTCGTCGAGCAGGACGACGTGATCGCCGTCGGCGAGGACGTGCTCGTGGCGCTGTGGGACCTGATCGGGTACACGATCCCGACGCCGATCCCGCGGATGACGTTCGCGGACGCGATGGCGCGGTTCGGCTCGGACAAGCCCGACCTGCGGTTCGGCCACGAGCTCACCGAGCTCACCAAGTTCTTCGCGAGCACGCCGTTCCGCGTGTTCCAGGCCCCGTACGTGGGCGCCGTCGTCATGCCTGGCGGGGCCTCGCAGCCGCGCCGCACGTTCGACGCGTGGCAGGACTGGGCCAAGCAGCGTGGCGCGCGCGGCCTGGCATACGTGACGATCGCCGAGGACGGCGAGCTCGGCGGCCCGGTCGCCAAGAACCTGTCCGACGCCGAGCGCGCCGGCCTGGTCGCGGCCGTGGGTGCGCAGCCCGGCGACTGCGTGTTCTTCGCCGCCGGCAAGATCTCCGAGGCGCGCGCGCTGCTCGGCGCCGCCCGGCTGGAGATCGGCAAGCGCTGCGGGCTGATCGACTCCAGCCAGTGGGCGTTCGTGTGGATCGTCGACGCGCCGCTGTTCAAGCCCACCGGTGAGGACGACGACGTCGACCTCGGCCACGGGTCCTGGACCGCCGTGCACCACGCGTTCACGTCGCCGACGCCCGAGTGGCTCGAGACGTTCGAGCAGGACCCGGGCAACGCGCTCGCGTACGCCTACGACATCGTGTGCAACGGCAACGAGATCGGTGGCGGGTCGATCCGTATCCACCGCCGCGACGTCCAGCAGCGGGTGTTCGAGGTCATGGGGATCGGTGAGGCGGAGGCGCAGGAGAAGTTCGGCTTCCTGCTCGACGCGTTCGGGTTCGGCGCGCCGCCGCACGGCGGGATCGCGCTCGGCTGGGACCGGATCCTCACGCTGCTGACCGGCTCGGAGTCGATCCGCGACGTCATCGCGTTCCCGAAGTCGGGCGGCGGGTTCGACCCGTTGACCGGGGCGCCGGCGCCGATCACGATCGAGCAGCGCCGCGAGGCCGGCGTCGACTTCGTGCCGAAGGTCAAGGTCGCCGCGGCGCCTGCTGCTGCGGTCGTCCCGGAGGCCTGACCCGGCGGATCTTCGCGGTCGCGTTTTGCTCCGTGCCGATCCGTCGGCGCGGAGCAGGTGACCAGTGGTGCGTGAGGGGCTCGGATGGCGCTGTTGCGCGTCATACGGGCCCCTCTGTGCACCTGCTCCGCGCAGGCGGGACGGCGCATGCCCCTCTGGGCGCGCCGCGAGGGGTCAGGCCTGGCCCAGCAGGTCGGTGAAGGACGGTGCGTCGGCAAACGGGTCCGGCGGGGTGGCGTGCGGCTGGGCCGCCGCCATCTCGGCCAGCTCGCGGCCGGCCCGCAGGATCCGGCTGTGCAGCGCGTTGCGTTCGGCTGCCGCGCTGCCGCCACGGTCCGGGGCCGGACCCCCAGGCGGGCCGGCCCAGTCGTCGGTCGAGGCGAACACCGAGGTGCGGGCGACGTCCGCATGCAGGTACGTGAACAGCGGCCGCATCGAGTACTCGAGCGCGAGCGAGTGGCGCGGGGTCCCACCGGTGGCCCCGAGCAGCACGGGCATCCCGGTGAGCGCCTCCCGGTCGAGGATGTCGACGAAGGTCTTGAACAAGCCCGAGTACGTGGTCGCGAACACGGGGGAGACGGCGATGAGGCCGTCCGCACCGGTCACCGCGGCCAGCACGGTACGCAGGTCACCGCTCGGGAAGCCGGTCAGCAGGTTGTTGATGAGCTCGTGGGCGACGTCCCGCAGCTCGAACGTCTCGACGCTCGCGCTCAGGCCGCGCGCTGCGAGCTCGGCGACGGTGGCCTCGGCCAGCCGGTCGGCCAGCATCCTGGTCGACGACGGCTGGTTCAGGCCGGCGGAGATCACGGCGATCGTGCGGTTACTCATGGGGTTCCTTCGCGCTCGGTCGATCGGTCCATCGGAGGTTTGATGCGGTTCGTCGGTCAGGGTCGTCCGGGTGCGGCGGGGGCACGCCGGGCGGCGTCGTCGTCCTCGGCGGCGCGACCTGTCCAACGGTCCCCGCCCGCGTGCAGCGGGTCCGGTGCGGCGATACCGGCGGCGCGCTGCGCGGCCACCATCGAGGCGTGGGTGGGAGCGTCGGGCACGTGCGCGGGCCGTCGGGCCGCCATCTCCTTGCGCAGGACGGGTACCACCTCGCCGCCGAGCAGGTCGAGCTGCTCCAGGACGGTCTTGAGCGGGAGCCCCGCGTGGTCCATGAGGAAGATCTGGCGCTGGTAGTCGCCGACCTCGTCGCGCATGGACGCGTACCGGTCGATGATCTCCTGCGGGCTGCCGACCGTGAGCGGTGTCTGCGCGGTGAACTCCTCGAGGGAGGGGCCGTGCCCGTAGACCGGCGCGTTGTCGAAGTAGGGGCGGAACTCCTTCACCGCGGCCTGCGAGCTGGGGCGGATGAAGACCTGGCCACCGAGGCCCACGATCGCCTGGTCAGCGCTGCCGTGGCCGTAGTGCTCGAACCGGCGGCGGTAGTACTGGACCATCTTCTTCGTGTGCTCGATCGGCCAGAAGATGTTGTTGTGGAAGAACCCGTCGCCGTAGTAGGCGGCCTGCTCGGCGATCTCGGGGCTGCGGATCGAGCCGTGCCAGACGAACGGTGCGACGCCGTCGAGCGGGCGCGGCGTGGAGGTGAAGCCCTCGAGCGGCGTACGGAACTTGCCGTGCCAGTTCACGACCTCGTGGTCCCACAGCTGGCGCAGCAGCGCGTAGTTCTCGATGGCGAGCGGGAGCCCGGTGCGGATGTCCTTGCCGAACCACGGGTACACCGGGCCGGTGTTGCCCCGGCCCATCATCAGGTCGACGCGGCCGTCGGCCAGCACCTGGAGCATCGCGTAGTCCTCGGCGATCTTGACCGGGTCGTTGGTCGTGATCAGGGTGGTCGCGGTCGACAGCAGGATGCGGTCCGTCTTGGCGGCGATGTAGCCGAGCAGGGTCGTGGGGGATGACGGCACGAACGGCGGGTTGTGGTGCTCGCCGGACGCGAAGACGTCGAGCCCGACCTCCTCGGCCTTGCGTGCGATCGTCACCATGGCCTTGATGCGCTCGACCTCGGTGGGAGTGCGGCCGGTGGTGGGATCGGTGGTCACGTCCCCGACGGAGAAGATGCCGAACTGCATGTCGCGCTCCTTCGATAGATCCATGCATCTGCATGTACATCGAGAAGAACGGTCGGGGCCGGGCGAGTATTCCGCCCGGCTGCGCGCGTATCAGTGCGTGATCGCGAGCCGGGCGTAGATGCGCTTCATGAAGGCGGGCGCCCACCAGTTCCACTTGCCGAGCAGCGTCATCGTCGCGGGCACGAGCAGGAGCCGCACGAGGGTGGCATCGATGAGGACGGCGACGGCGAGCGAGAACCCGACCTCCTTGATCACGAGCAGCTTGCCGAACACGAACCCGGTGAAGACCACGACGATGATCGCCGCTGCCGACGTGATGATCCGGCCGGACCGCTGCAGACCGAGGCGCACCGAGTCGTTGTTCGAGTAGCCGGCGTCGTGCAGCTCCTTGATCCGCGAGAGCAGGAACACCTCGTAGTCCATCGCGAGCCCGAACGCGAACGCGATCACGAGCGCCACGACGTAGGTCTCGATCCCGCCGGTCGAGATGAACCCGAGGAACCCGGACAGGTGGGCGTCCTGGAACACCCAGACCAGCACACCCAGCGACGCGGCGAGCGAGAGCACGTTCGTGATCAGCGCCTTGATCGGGATGATGACCGATCCGGTCATGAGGAACAGCAGCACGAACGTCGCCAGGATCACGATCCCGGCGGCCCACGGCGCGCGGTCGACGAGCGCATTGGTGAAGTCGATCTGACCGGCGGCCTGTCCGCCGACGAGCGTCGGGAACCCCGGGTCGAGCGAACGCACGTCGAGGACGACGTCGCGCGCCACCTTGCTCCCGGCGTCCTTCGTGTCCGGGCGCACGCCGATCAGCACGTCGGACCCGAGTGGGATCGGTGTCTCGACCGACGCGACGTTGTCGAGCCCGGCGAGCTCCTTGGACCAGGCGGTCGCCTTCTCGAGCGACGTCTGCGCGACCACGACGACCGCGGGCGAGGTCGCCGCGGGGTAGTTCCTTGCGAGCTCACCGATGTAGTCGCGCTGGACGCTGCCGGCCGGCAGCAGCTCGACCGTGGAGTTGCGCAGCTCCATGTGCGTGAGCGGCACGGCGAGCACCCCGAGCACGACGAGCACCCCGCCCAGCACCCACCACGGTCGGCGCTGGACCCGGGCGGCGAGCGCGGAGAAGATGCCCTCCTCGCTCTGGACGTCGGCGGTCCGTGCCAGGACCGTCCGCAGCCCGGGGATCCGGCTGATGATCCCGGGCTGGATGAGCCGGCGGCCGAACACCGCGAGCATGGCGGGCACGAGCGTGAGCGCGGTGCCGATGGCGATGAGGATCACCGCGACGCTCGCCAGGCCGAACGAGCGCAGGATCTGGGGCTCGAACACCAGCAGCCCGGAGATGGCGATCGCGACGGTCAGCGCGGAGAACGCGACGGTCCGCCCCGCGGTTCCCATCGTGCGCATCAGGGCCTCGGTGACCTCGCGGTCGCCGCGGCGCCGAGCGCGCTCGTGGACCACGACATCGCCGTCGACCAGCTTGTGCAGCTCCTCGCGGAACCTCGAGACGATCAGCAGCCCGTAGTCGATCGACAGGCCCAGCCCGAGGATCGTGACGATGTTGACGACCGAGGACTCGAGGTCCATGAAGTACGAGAACCCGAGCAGCACGCCCAGCCCGCCTCCGATCGACGCGATCGCGCCCACCATCGGGATCGACGCGGCGAGGAAGCCGCCGAAGACGAACACCATCACGAGCAGCGCGATCGGCAGCGCGATCGCCTCACCGGTCGTGAGGTCCTTCTCGACCTGGCCGGTGATGGTGTCCACGATCAGCGACTCGCCACCGACGATCCCGGTCGCGTCGGGCGCCACCGTGGCAAGGTCCGCGGGGATCTCGCCCAGGCGCTGCTCGACCTCGGCCAGCGCGGTCGCCTGCGCGTCCTTCTCGAGGGTGGGGTCGAGCTCGACGATGACCAGGAACCCGTTGCCGTCGGTCGCGATCAGGGGTGCGGCGGCGGGGTTGGCCGGGCCATCAGGGAGCACGAGCGGGTCGATCACCGTCGTGACGCCGGGGATCGCGGCGAGGTCCTTGTGCGCCGGGGCCATCGCCTCGGTGACGCCGGTCGCACCTGGCGGCACGCCGTCGAGCACGAGGGTGAGCTGAGCACCCTTGATCGACGCGTCGCTCACGAGCTGGCTCGCGACCTGGCTGTCGGAGCCGGGCACGTTGGGCTCGCCTGTGGTCAGACGGTCGAACAGGTTCTGCCCCGTGACCCCGAAGATCGCGAGGCCGAAGCCGAGCGTGGTCAACAAGATCCACACACCGATCGTGCGGCGGGGATGGCGGGCTATGCGACGACCGAGGCTTTCGAACACGCGGACGATCATCTCAGGTGCACGGCTCCGGGTGCCATCGAAGCGCCGCGGCAGGTCGGGTGAGACTCCCCAGCGTGCGTACGCTCGGCGCATGGATCTGTTCGACGCCGCCACCACCACCGCGGACGGACTGCCGTCCGTGGCCCTCAACGCCCCGCTCGCCGTCCGGATGCGACCCGCCACCCTGGCCGAGGTCGCAGGCCAGGATCACCTCCTGGTCGCGGGCGCCCCGCTGCGCCGTCTGGTCGAGCCCGACGACGGCTCGCGACGCGCGGCACCCACCTCGATCGTGCTCTGGGGTCCCCCGGGAACGGGCAAGACGACGCTGGCCTACCTGATCGCGGCGACGTCGGGCCGCCGGTTCGTCGAGCTCTCGGCGGTGACCGCGGGCGTCAAGGACCTGCGCATCGTGATCGAGGATGCCCGACGGCGACTCGCGACCGGCGGCGGCGAGACCGTGCTGTTCATCGACGAGGTCCACCGCTTCACCAAGGCGCAGCAGGACGCGCTCCTGCCGAGCGTGGAGAATCGGTGGGTCACCCTCGTGGCCGCCACGACCGAGAACCCGAGCTTCTCGGTCATCTCGCCGCTGCTGTCCCGATCGCTGCTCCTCACGCTGCGCCCGCTCGAGACGGACGACGTCCGGGTGCTCGTGCACCGCGCGCTCACCGACGAGCGGGGCCTGGGCGGGGCGATCGTGCTCGACGACGCCGCCGAGGAGCACCTCCTGCGGCTCGCCGGGGGCGACGCGCGCAAGGCCCTGACGATCCTCGAGGCGGCGGCCGGGGCAGCGCTGTCCGACGGCGTGCCCGAGCCGGTCGGCACCGAGGTCGACGGTGGTGCGGCCGGCGGGGACGGCTCGAGCGAGCCGGGGCACGCCGTCGTCGTCGGGCTGGCGACGATGGAGCGGGCGATCGACGTCGCCGCCGTGCGCTACGACCGCGACGGGGACCAGCACTACGACGTGATCAGCGCGTTCATCAAGTCGATGCGCGGGTCGGACGTCGACGCGTCGCTGCACTACCTGGCGCGCATGATCTCGGCGGGGGAGGACCCGCGGTTCATCGCCCGGCGGATCGTGATCGCGGCCGCCGAGGAGGTCGGGATGGCCGACCCGAGCGCGCTGCAGACGGCGGTCGCGGCGGCCCAGGCGGTCGCGCTGATCGGGATGCCGGAGGCGCGGATCATCCTCGCGGAGGCGGTCGTGCACATCGCGACGGCGCCGAAGTCGAACGCGTCCTATCGCGGGATCGACGCCGCGATCGCGGACGTGCGGGCGGGGAAGATCGGCACGGTCCCGCCGCACCTGCGCGACGCGCACTACGCCGGCGCGAAGGGTCTGGGGCACGGGCAGGCGTACAAGTACGCGCACGACGAGCCGGCCGCCGTCGCCGCGCAGCAGTACCTCCCGGACCCCTTGGTGGGTACGCGGTACTACACGCCGAGCGACCGCGGCTTCGAACGTCAGGTCGCGGACCGTCTGGCCAAGATCCGCGCGATCCTCGACTCGAACTAGCCCGCCGATCGCTCTTCCGACCATCCGCTGGGGGAGTGGTGGGTGGGGTGGGGGACCGGGGTGCGGTAGGATTCTCGGGTTGTCTGGTGGGCTGCGCGTTTGCGTGCGGTCCCATGGCACCCCTGGGGCCTTAGCCGCGCGAGCGATCGCGCACACAGGTCGGCCCCACGCCCGCCGGAACCACTCCGACTCGGGTGTGACGTCTACAACGACAGGATGTAACGCAAGTGAGCAGTGTGACCCGTTCGCGCCGTCAGGTGCGGCTTTCCCGTGCGCTGGGGCTTGCCCTCACGCCGAAGGCCGTCAAGCACTTCGAGAAGCGCCCCTACCCGCCCGGCGAGCACGGCCGCGCCCGTCGCCGCACCGAGTCGGACTACGCCGTCCGCCTTCGGGAGAAGCAGCGTCTGCGCGCCCAGTACGGCATCCGCGAGAAGCAGATGGCCCGTGCGTTCGAAGACGCTCGCAAGGAGAAGGGCCTGACCGGTGAGTCGCTGGTCGAGCTGCTCGAGATGCGTCTCGACGCGCTCGTCCTTCGCGCCGGCTTCGCCCGCACGATCCTCCAGGCCCGCCAGGACGTCGTGCACCGTCACATCCTCGTCGATGGCGAGATCGTGGACCGGCCGTCCTTCCGCGTGAAGCCCGGCCAGACGATCCAGGTCAAGGCGAAGAGCCAGGGCATGGTTCCGTTCCAGGTCGCCGCCGCCGGTGCGCACCGCGATGTCCTTCCGGCCGTGCCGGGGTACTTGGAGGTTCAGCTCGAGAAGCTGACCGCCGTGCTCTCGCGTCGCCCGAAGCGCGTCGAGGTTCCCGTGACCTGCGAGGTCCAGCTGGTCGTCGAGTACTACGCACGCTGATCTCCCGCTGAGCACCCCGTTCGCAGCCCTTACCGGCCGCGAACGGGGTGTTTGCGTATCCAGGTAAGGTTTCAGGCGGTCCGCCTCGGTGTCGGTGCGGTCCGGAGCGCAACGGTGTGGAGGAGCAGAACATGTCCGTCGGAGACATCGCTGGACTGATCGCGGCGATCGCGTTCGTCCTGCTCGTGGGCGTGCTCGCAGTGCCCCTCGTCAAGCTCGGCCGGGTGCTCGACGAGGCCCGGCTGTCGGTCAAGGAGCTCACCGACCACTCGGTGCCGATCCTCGACGAGACCGCGGCGACCGTGGCCTCGACCAACGTCCAGCTCACCCGGGTCGACTCGATCACCACCGCGGCCGTGTCGGTCAGCGAGAACGTCTCCGCCCTGACGTCGCTGTTCGCCGCGACCGTCGGCGGCCCGATGGTCAAGGTCGCTGCCTTCTCCTACGCGGTGCGCCGCGCGTTCGGTGGCCTGACCGGCCAGGGACGGTCGCCACGATGAAGCGGTTGTTCTGGATCGGTGTCGGGTCCGTGGTGACCGTCGTCGTGATCCGCAAGGTGCGCGGTCTCATCGACGCACACACACCACCCGGCGTCGCGCAGGCCGCAGGTGTCGTGAGCGGGCTGGGCGGTGCGCTGCGCTCGGCGCGCAGCGAGTTCTCGGCCGGGCTCGCCGAGCGCGAGGCCGAGCTGCGCCACGAGCTGCTTGGCGACGTCGACCTCGACGAGGCACGCGAGCGGGCCGACTCCTGGCGTGCCGACCGTCACCAGCAGCGCGGGACCGGCCACGGCCGGTCCTGGCCCGCGTCGTCGGACGCCAAGACCCGGCCGGGACGGCATACCGACCCGACCCCCACCGGCGAGCTGCCGACCCGCACCGCTCCCGCCGGCGAGATCGCCCAGGACCCCGGTGACGGCGAGCTCGGCTACTCGTTCTTCTAGCCCCCAGACCCTTCGCCCCGGGGCTCTGCCCCGGAACACGTAGCACTCGACCGACCTTGAGGTATAAATGCGCACCGCCGAGATCCGCCAGCGTTGGCTCGACTTCTTCTCGAGCCGAGGCCATGCCGTCGTGCCTTCCGCCTCCCTCATCTCCGAGGACCCGTCCCTGCTGTTCACGGTCGCCGGGATGGTGCCGTTCATCCCGTACATGGTCGGCGAACGCACCCCGCCGTGGAAGCGCGCGACCAGCGTGCAGAAGTGCGTGCGCACCCTCGACATCGAGGAGGTCGGCAAGACCACCCGGCACGGCACGTTCTTCCAGATGAACGGCAACTTCTCCTTCGGTGACTACTTCAAGGCCGGCGCCATCCGGTTCGCGTGGGAGCTCATCACCACCCCGCAGGATCAGGGCGGCTACGGGTTCGACCCCGAGGTCATCTGGGTCACCGTCTACCAGGACGACGACGAGTCGATCGCGCTCTGGCAGGAGATCGCGGGCCTGCCCACCGAGCGCATCCAGCGCCGCGGCAAGAAGGACAACTACTGGCACACGGGTGCGGCCGGCCCGGCGGGTCCCTGCTCGGAGATCTACGTCGACCGCGGTCCCGAGTTCGGCGCCGACGGCGGCCCGGTGGCCGACGAGGACCGGTACCTCGAGATCTGGAACCTGGTCTTCATGCAGTACGTCATCGACGACGTGCGCAGCAAGGAGGACTTCCGGGTCGTCCGCGAGCTCGAGCACAAGAACATCGACAC
This sequence comes from Pengzhenrongella phosphoraccumulans, assembly GCF_045689905.1. Lineage (NCBI taxonomy): Bacteria > Bacillati > Actinomycetota > Actinomycetes > Micrococcales > Pengzhenrongella > Pengzhenrongella phosphoraccumulans. The sequence continues at coordinate 4,351,115 of NZ_CP144210.1, forward strand.
CGGCATGGGCCTTGAGCGCGTCGCGCTGCTGCTCCAGGGCGTCGACAACATGTACGAGATCGACGAGATCTTCCCGGTGATCCTCGCTGCGCAGAAGATCTCGGGCCGCACCTACGGTGCCAACCACGACGACGACGTCCGCATGCGCGTCGTGGCCGACCACGTGCGTTCGGCGCTCATGCTCATCAGCGACGGCGTCGTGCCCTCGAACGAGGGCCGCGGCTACGTGCTGCGCCGGCTGCTGCGACGCACGGTGCGGTCCATGCGCCTGCTCGGCGTCGAGGCCCGCACGTTCGGCGAGCTGTTCCCCGTCTCGCGGGACGCGATGCAGAGCTCCTACCCCGAGGTCGGTACCGACTTCGCGCGCATCAGCCGGATCGCGTACGCCGAGGAAGAGGCGTTCCGCCGCACGCTCGCGTCCGGCACGACGATCCTCGACACGGCGGTGGCCGGGGTCAAGGCCGAGTCCCCGACGGCGCCCACCCTGTCGGGCGAGGCGGCGTTCACGCTGCACGACACCTACGGCTTCCCGATCGACCTCACCCTCGAGATGGCGGCCGAGCAGGGCGTCGCCGTCGACGAGAAGGCCTTCCGGGCGCTCATGCAGGAGCAGCGCCAGCGCGCCCGCGCCGACGCGATGGCCAAGAAGACCGGCATCGCCGGCACCGCCGCGTATCAACAGCTCCAGAGCGAGCTCGCCGCGCCGGTGGAGTTCCTCGGCTACACGCAGACCTCCGCCCGCGTGCAGGTGCAGGCCCTCCTGGTCGACGGCGTCCCGGCGCTCACCGCGTCGGCCCCGGCCGACGTCGAGCTCGTGCTCGACCGCACGCCGTTCTACGCGGAAGCCGGCGGCCAGCTCGCCGATCAGGGCACGATCCTGCTCGACTCGGGCGCGACCATCGAGGTCGCCGACGTGCAGGCGCCCATCAAGGGCATGTCCGTGCACCGCGGCCGCCTGATCGAGGGCACGGTCACGGTCGGCGACAAGGGCTTCGGCGAGATCGACCTCGCGCGGCGCAAGGCGATCAGCCGCGCGCACTCCGCGACCCACATGGTCCACAAGGCCCTGCGCGAGACGCTCGGCGACACGGCCACGCAGGCCGGTTCCGAGAACGCGCCGAGCCGCATCCGGTTCGACTTCCGGCACGGCACCGGCCTGCCCGCCGGCGCCCTGGCCGAGATCGAGGAGCGTGTCAACTCCCAGCTCGCCGAGGACCTCGAGGTCACCGAAGAGATCATGTCGCTCGACGCCGCGCGCGCCACGGGCGCCATGGCGCTGTTCGGGGAGAAGTACGGCGACCGCGTCCGCGTCGTGTCGATCGGCGGCGCCTGGTCGCGCGAGCTGTGCGCCGGCACGCACGTCGCCCGGTCGGGCCAGCTCGGGCTGGTCACGCTGCTCGGCGAGGGGTCGATCGGCTCGGGCGTGCGCCGCGTCGACGCGCTCGTCGGTGATGGTGCCTACGGGTTCCAGGCCAAGGAGCACGCGCTCGTCGGCCAGCTCACGGGCCTGCTCAACGTGCGCACGGACGAGCTCCCGGACCGCGTGAGCGCGCTCGTGAACCGGCTGCGGGATGCCGAGAAGCAGCTCGCCCAGCTCAACCAGGCCAACCTGCTCCTGTCCGCGGAGAAGCTCGTGGCCGGGGCCACGACGTCGGGCGACGGCACGCGCGTCGTCGTGCACGACGCCGGCGAGGTCGCCTCCGCCGACGACCTGCGGGCGCTCGCGCTCGACCTGCGTAGCCGGCTCGGCGAGTCGGCGGCGACCGTCGTCGCGATCGGCGGGGTGAGCAAGGAGCGCCCGCTCGTGATCGTCGTGACCAACGCGGCCGCTCGGGCCGCCGGGATCCGGGCCGGTGCGCTCGTGCGGACCGCCTCGAAGGTGCTCGGCGGTGGCGGCGGCGGCAAGGACGACATGGCGCAGGGCGGTGGCACCGACGCGGCCGCGCTCGGGGCGGCTCTCGCGGGGATCTCGGCCGAGGTCGGGGCCTGAGTTGGCGGACGACGCAGACCGTCACCACGTGCCCGCCGCAGCCGGAGGCGTCCGCGCCCCGGCGGGCGAGGCGCACCGTCGGGTCGCCCGCGGGGTACGCCTCGGGGTCGACGTCGGGTCGGTCCGGGTCGGGTTCGCCACGAGCGACCCGGACGGTCTGATCGCGACCCCGATCGACACGCTGCCGCGCGCCACCTCGCTGGCCCGGATCGTGCGCGAGGTGGGCGAACGGGGCGCCGTCATCGTCTACGTGGGGCTGCCGGTGCACCTGTCCGGAGCAGAGGGTTCGGCGTCTGAGGCCGCGCGGAACTACGCTGGGGCGCTGGCAACGGCTATCGCACCCGTCGTGGTGCGCATGGTGGATGAGCGGATGAGCACGGTTTCCGCGCATCGGGCGTTGCATGAGTCGGGAAGATCGGGTCGCAGTCACCGGCAGGTCGTCGATCAGGCGGCCGCCGTGGTGATCCTGCAATCCGCTCTGGAGAAGGAACGCGTCACGGGGTCACGCGCCGGGGAGCTGGTCGAAGGAGACCGGTCCCGGACGGTTGGGCACGGTCCATCGGACAACGGCAAGGCAACGGAGCGGTGAGAGTGCGTAGCGACGAACCGGGCGAGCAGACGGGCGGCATGCAGTGGCCGGCCGTGCAGAACGGAGGGAAGAGCGCGGTGAGCGAGATCTTCGCCGACGACGAATCCCCCCAGCCTGCCGCTGCCCCGGCACCGGCGACCCGGTCCCGCCGCCGCACCGCCGGCAAGGCGGCCAAGCGGCGCCGTCGTCGTCGCACCACGGTGCTGTTCGTTCTCGCGACGCTGCTGGTGGTCGCGGGCGGCTATGTGGTGTTCGACTTCGTCTCGCCGATGTTCAACGGCTCGTCCAAGGACGCCGTGTCGGACTTTCCCGGTCCGGGCCACGGCTCGGTCCAGGTGATCGTGAACCCGGGGGACACCGGCACCGCGATCGGCGCGACGCTGGCCGACGCCGGCGTCGTGGCGACCCAGAAGGCGTTCACCACGGCCTACCGCGCGAACCCCGACGCGGCGTCGATCCAGCCCGGTTCGTATGACCTGATGCTCGAGATGACCGGGGACGACGCCGTCGTGGCGCTGCTCGACCCCGCTCGCCGGGTCTCGTACAAGGTCACTGTCCCGGAGGGCCTCACCGCTGCGCAGATCTACGAACGGGTGTCGGCGGTCACGACGATCCCGGTGGCCGACCTGGCGGCCGCGTCCGCGGACCCGGCGATCGGTCTGCCGGCCGAGGCGGGCGGCAAGATCGAGGGGTGGCTGTTCCCAGCGACGTACTCGTTCGAGCCCGGGTCGACGGCGACGAGCATCCTGACGCAGATGGTCGCGCAGACCGTCGCCGTGTTCGACAAGGCGGGGGTGCCGCCCGAGCAGCGGCAGACGGTGCTGATCAAGGCGTCCCTCGTCGAGCGCGAGGGTCGCTCGGCCGAGGACCGCGCCAAGATCGCGCAGGCGATCGAAAACCGGCTCGGGCGTGAGATGAAGCTCGACATCGACGCGTCGCTCGCCTACGGGCTCGGCAAGCCCGGGACCGGCCTGACGAACGCGGACAAGGAGAGCGACAGCCCGTACAACCTGTACAAGGTCACGGGCCTGCCGCCGGGGCCGATCGCCTCGCCGGGTGAGGAGTCCATCAACGCGGTGCTCAACCCGACGCCGGGGGACTGGCTGTTCTGGGTCGCGGTCAACCTCGACACCGGGGAGACGCTGTTCGCGAACAACCTCGCCGACCACGACGCGAACGTGCAGAAGCTGCGCGAGTGGCAGGCCGCGAACGCCGGGTGAGCGACGTTCAGGGGGTCGTTCACCGCGCGGCTGTGCTGGGTCACCCCGTGGCCCACTCGCTCTCGCCGACGCTCCACCGGGCGGCCTACGCAGCGCTCGGGCTCGCGGACTGGCGGTATGACGCCGTCGACGTGACGTCGGAGCAGCTGGCGCAGTTCGTGACCGGTCTGGACGAGACGTGGGCCGGGCTCAGCCTGACGATGCCGCTCAAGCAGACCGTCCTGCCCCTGCTCGACCACATCGAGCCGCTCGCCGGCGTGGTCGGCGCGGTCAACACCGTGCTGATCCAGGGCGCAGGCGCGGGGCGCGTGCTGGTCGGGGCGAACACCGACGTGTATGGCCTGGTCGAGGCGCTGCGGGAGGGACTGGCTCGGGCCCCGGCGGGGGAGCACCCGGCGGACGTCACCCGTGGTGCCCCCGTGGCCCCGATCGCGGCCGTGCTCGGTGCCGGTGCGACCGCCGCCTCGACCCTCGCCGCCCTCGCGCAGCTCGGCTGCCCGACGCCGGTCGTCTACGTGCGCTCGCTGGGCCGGATCGGGGGGCTCATGCGGGCCGCCCACCGGATGGGGGTCGAGCCGCGGTTCGCGCTGCTGTCGACGGCCGCCGCCGAGCTCGCGGCGGTCGACCTCGTCGTGTCGACGCTGCCCGCGCACGCGGCCGACGACCTCGCACGCGAGCTCGACGCCCGGGCCGGCGTCCCGGGGGTGCTCCTGGACGTGGTCTACGAGCCGCGGCCGACGGCGCTGACGGTGGCCTGGCGCCGGGCGGACGGCGTGGCGGTCGGCGGGGAGCGGATGCTGCTGCACCAGGCCGTCGAGCAGGTCCGGCTCATGACCGCACGGGTCGCTCCGGTCGAGGCGATGGAGCAGGCCCTCAAGGACGCGCTCAGCGCGTAGGCCCGGCGCGGGCCGGCGCGGCCGTCCGGCCGTCCGGCCGGCTAGAAGCCGTTGAGCCGGTCCACGACCGGCAGCAGGTCCCCGACGTCGGTCCAGTTCACGGCGATGAAGTTGGGCAGCATGGCGCGCTCGGTCCGGCACTGCTCGACCCGGGCCCCGAGAACCTCCGCGGCGTTGACCTCCTGGGCGTCGGTGTAGAGCCGCGTGAACCCGCTCAACCAGTGGTTGACGAGCAGGAGCGGCGCGTCGGGCACGCCGCGGTTCGGCGCGCAGTCGAACGACGCTGCCGTCGGGTAGTCGTACCCGGTGTCCTGCACGTGGTCGAAGCCCTGGAGCAGCCACGGGTACCGGGTGCCGCCGCCCTCGTTCTCCATCAGGACGACGAGGCGCTGCCCGCTGTCGATCATCGTCCGGAGCGTCGGCCAGGCCGGGTCCGACGCCGTGGGCCGGTACACCGTGCGGCTCAGCCCGGCCGCGTCGATCGCCGACGCGGTGTCGGCCGGCGTGACGGCGTCCTGGATGAAGAGCGTCACGACCTCGCTCGGGTGGGCGTCGAGCCACGCCCGGACGCCCTCGAGCTCGCTGAGCAGTGGCGTGCCGCCGAGCTCGCAGAACGTGTGGCACAGGTAGGGCGCGACCGGGCCGGACGGAGGACCGCCACCGGCCTGGATCTGGGTGACGATCCGCGAGACGGAGTCCAGCACCTCGGGGCCGAAGGTGAGCTTCGCCTCCGCGGCGGCGTCGGCGAAGTTGCTCGGGGCCGTGATGACCCCGCCGCCCGCCAGCGGCTGGCCGTACCAGGTGTCGATGAGCAGCACGCGGACCCCCTGATCGAGCAGCCCGACCAGTCCCGTGGCCTGCTCGGCCAGGTAGAAGCCTGCGTCCTCGGCGGACATCGCGTTGTGGGCGGCAGGGTAGGCGACGTCGTCGTACCGGCGGTCGCACAGGGCCGCGTGGCCGTTGCAGCCCGTCCGGGCGGTCGCGCTCGTGGCGGCGACCGCGCGCGGTGGCCGGGCGTTGACGGCGACCAGCGCGCCGACGAGCAGGATCCCCACCGACGCCGCCGCCACCGGCACGAGCCACCGGGACGAGGTCCACCGCGCGGGGGCACGGGTGACCCGGCCCTCGCGGGCCCGCGCGCGGCGGGTCGCCCAGGTCAGCTCGTCCAGGGCGTAGAGCACGACGAGGACGCCGACCAGCACTGCGACACCTCGGAGCATCGCGTCCGGCCAGAGCACGAGGCCGAGCCCGATCGCGCCGATCACCACCCCCCGCCCGACGGCCGCCATCGTCGAGGCCGGTCGCTGCGCGGCCCGCGCCAGGAGCGTGCGCACCCGGCGATCGACGTCGGCCGTGGGGATCGCCGCCGAGGTGACCAGCGCGACGAGGCCGCCGAGCAGCAGCGTGAGGGTCGCGATACCGAAGAGCGGCTGGCCGAACGCGGTCCACAGCGCCGATTCCACCGCGCCGGCCAGGGTCGAGCGGTCGAGCGAGGCGGCCCACACCTGCTGGCCGACGGCGCCCAGCAGCAGCAGCGCCCCGCCGACGGCCACCGCGACGCCCGCACCGTGGATCGCCTCCCGCCGGCGCGGGTGGACGGCCGTGGCGAGGGCCAGGCACGCGATCGCGAGCAGCGGGAGGAGCCAGGCCAGCGTGGCCGCGACGCGTGCGGCCGCGACCGCGACGCCCACGACGCCCCCTTGCCCGCCCACGGTGGACAGCGTGACCGGGAGATTCGCGGGGATGGCCGCGGCGGCCTCGGGGGAGGATGTGCGCAGCAGCGCGGCGACCACCGCGCCGAGGTCCGCCATCCGCAGCACGATCTGGGCCGAGTCGGGCGTGGTCAGCGCTGCGTGGGCCTGGCTCGCGGCGACCCGGACGATCGGGCTCACGGCGTCGCTCGCGACCACGCCCGCGGCCACCTGTGCGATCAGCGGCTTCACCGCCACGAGGTCCGGGCGGCTCGCCACCGCCGCGTCGGCGATCTCGTCCCCGACCGCTCGCGAGACGAAGGGATCCTGGCGGACCTGATCGACGTTGGCGACGAACCGCGGCCCGTCGAGCACCTCGCGGTTGATGAGCCCGGCCACCCCGGCGAGCGCCACCAGCACGGCGGCCAGGGCGAAGATCCCTCGGGCGATCCAGCGACGCACCGTCCACCACCTCGACTCGCCACCTCGTGGGCCGCGGGAGGTGCCCGCGCCAGGAGTCACGCTAGGCGAGATCGGGGACCCTGACCGCAGTTTGTTGCCAGTTTCCTCGATGCACGACGTCGTTCACGGCCTTGCGCGGGCGCGTTGCCGGCGATCCGCGGACGGCGGACGTCGGCGCCGGATGACCCACGGTGATCGCGCCGATCGGGGTGAACTGCTCGGGCACCCCGAACTCCGCGCGGAACTCGGCGGTCCGGTCGGGCGGGATGCCGAAGAAGCAGGCGCCGAGCCGCTCGTCCACGGCGGTCTGGAGGATGAGCAGGGCGGCCATGCCTGTGTCGACGTGCCAGTAGGGCACCGGCCAGCGCGCCTCGTCGCGATCGGTCCAGCCCTTGTCCGGCTCGGCGTACCGGCCGAGGTACGCCGCCTTGCACGACAGCGGCACGATGATGACGGGCGCGGTCCGCATGCCCCGGAGCCAACGGTCGGGCGTTGCTGCTGCGCCTGCTGCGACTGATGCGCCTCCTGTGCCCGCCGGGGTCGTAGCGCTCCAGAAGCGGTCGACGTCGGCCGCGGTGTCGAGCACGAGGAACGACCACCCCTGGCTGAACCCGGCGCTCGGTGCGCGCACGGCGTTGCGCAGCATCCGGTCCACGACGCCCGGCGCGACCGGTTTGGCCGAGTAGCTGCGCACCATGTGGCGCCGGCGCACGACGTCCTGGAAGTCCATGGCGCCGATCATGTCGCGTCGGCCCGCCGGCACCAAACGGGGCAGCCGTTGCGGACGGCTGCGAGCTAGCCTCGAGAGCATGTGCCGAAACATCCACACCCTCCACAACTTCGAGCCGGCCGCGACCGACGACGAGGTCCGGGCGGCCGCGCTGCAGTACGTCCGCAAGATCAGCGGCGCCACGAAGCCGTCCCAGGCCAACCGCGAGGCGTTCGACCGGGCGGTCGACGAGATCGCGCATGCCACGGGGCACCTCCTGGCGGCGCTCGTGACGACCGCGCCGGCCAAGGACCGCGAGGCCGAGGCCGCCGCACGTCGTGCGCGAGCTGCCAAGCGCTTCGCCACGACCTGACGGCGAGTTCGGTCCGCCCGGGGGCCGACCAACCTGTTCGCCCAGAGCGAGCAGGACGGTGTCGGGCGCGAGCGCGTGCGAGCCTGGGCTCATGACCGCGACCAGTGACGTCCTCAACCAGGTCGTGCCGACCCTCGTCCGGGTCGCGCACCGCCCCGGCGGGTGGCTGCTGCGAGCCGCTGCCGCGACGATCGGGGTATTCATGCTCCTCGGGCTCGGCTACGGCGCGCGCGGTGGCAGCTGGACCGGGTGGATCCCGTGCGCGCTCGCAGCTCTCCTGGCCGTGCCGGTCGTGGTGCTGGCCGTCCGGCGGGAGCGGCTCCAGGTCCAGACACAGGGGCTGCACCTGCACACCACCATCACGGGAGACACGTCGCTCGTCACCTACGACGCCGCCTCGCCGCGAGACCCCGTCCAGGACGAGCTCGAGGTGATCTCGGCGGCGATGGCCGAGAACGCCGTGCGCACGGCGCGGTTCTTCCCGCGGATCGAGGCCGCGCAGCGGGCTGGCCTGCGCGCCGCCGGTGGACCGGTCAACGCCCCCTACCTGCGCGACGACCTGCGCGTCACCCTGGGCGCGCTGATCGGCACGCTCGCCGCGATCCCGCTGGCGGTGCTCGGCTCGATCGTGGTGCTCGCCGCGCTGATGGCCTGATCGCGCGATCGGCGGACCGGCGCACGGTCTACAGTCGTCGACCATGTGCAACGGCGATGCAATCTCGTGGTCATGTTCGGCGCAAGCGGTCTCACGGACGGCCCTGAGCGCATGAGGGTCGCCCGGCTGCACGGGGTCGGCGATGTCCGTGTCGGCGACGAGGCACCGCCCGTCGCGGGGCCCGGTGAGCAGCTCGTGCGGGTGAGTGCCGTCGGCCTGTGCGGCTCCGACCTGCATTGGTTCACCGACGGCGGCATCGGCGACGCCCAGCTCACGCACCCCCTGGTCCTCGGGCACGAGTTCGCCGGCGTGGTCGTGGGCGGGCCCGACGACGGTCGCCGCGTCGCGGTGGATCCCGCGCAGCCCTGCGGCGCGTGCGTGGACTGCCTGGAGGGCAACCGCAACCTGTGCTCGACGCTCCTGTTCGCGGGGCACGGGGTCGACGGCGGCCTGCGCGAGCTCGTCGCGTGGCCGGCCGCGCTGCTGCACCGCGTGCCCGACGCGCTCAGCGACGCCGACGCCGCGATGCTCGAGCCCCTCGGGGTGGCGCTGCACGCGCACGACCTGGGCAAGCCGCGCATCGGTGCGGTCGTCGCGGTCGTGGGCTGCGGACCGATCGGGCTGTGCCTCATCCAGCTGGCGCGGGCCGCTGGCGCGAGCCGGATCGTGGCCGTGGAGCCGTTGGCGCACCGCCGTGCGGCGGCGGCCGCGCACGGCGCGGACGTGGTGCTCGACCCCGGCGCTCAGGACATCCTCGCCGAGCTGGCCGGTGCTACCGGTGGCCGGGGCGTCGACGTCGCGTTCGAGGCGGCGGGCACCGACAGTGGCGTCGCGCTCGCGGTGCACGCGGCCAAGGCCGGCGGCCGCGTCATCCTGGCCGGGATCCCCGGGGAGGACTCGACCACGTTCCCCGCCTCGATCGCGCGCCGCAAGGGCCTGACGATCAAGCTGGTGCGACGCATGAAGGAGATGTACCCCCGCACGACCCGGCTGGTGGACGACGGCGTCGTGGACGTCGCCTCGATCGTGTCCCACACCTTCGGGCTCGATCAGGCGAGCGAGGCCTTCCGGCTCGCGAGCGAGCGGGTCGGCCTGAAGATCATCGTCACCCCGAGCGTGTGAGCGACGCCGGGTTTGTCCTCGCCGTCGACTGCTCGACGACGGCGGCCAAGGCGGTCATCCACGACGCCGCGGGCGTCGTCGTCGCGCAGGCGTCCAGCCCGTTGGCCACGGCGCAGCCGCGCCCGGCCTGGCACGAGCAGGATGCCGAGGCGTGGTGGGTGGCGACGCGGATCGCCGTCGGGCAGGCCGTTGCGATGCTGCCCGACCCCGGCCTGATACGGGCGATGTGCCTCACGCACCAGCGCGAGTCGTTCGTCTGCCTGGGGGCGGACGGGCGTCCGCTGCGCCCCGCGATCCTGTGGCTCGACGGCCGCGCCCACGAGGAGATCGCCGCGCTCGGCACGGCACGGGTGCACGAGCTGTCCGGCAAGCCGCCGGACACGACCCCGGCGATCTACAAGCTGGCGTGGTTGGCCCGGCACGAGCCGGCGGTGCTCACCGGTGCGGTGCGCGTCGGCGATGTGCAGGCCTACCTCGCCTGGCGCCTGACCGGGCGATGGGCGACCGGCTCCGGGTCTGCTGACACCCTCGGGCTGTTCGACCTGCAGGCCATGGACTACTCGCCCGAGCTGTGCGAGCTGGCCGGGGTGCGCCAGGACCAGCTGCCTGAGCTGGTCGCCGCGGGCGACCTGATCGCGCCGCTGACCGCCGCCGCCGCCCGGGCGCTCGGGCTGCCCGGTCCCGTGCCACTGGTCGCGGGGATCGGCGACGGTCAGGCCGCCGGTCTGGGCCTGGGGGCGACCACCCCGGGGATCGCGTACCTGAACCTGGGCACGTCGATGGTGCTGGGCGTCCAGTCCGACACCTACCGGTGGGATCCGGCGTTCCGGACCCTGGCCGGGATCCGTCCCGGGGCCTACACGCTCGAGACCGTCCTCAACGCCGCCGCGTACGTCGCGACCTGGTGCCGCGAGCAGTTCGGCGAGCCCGACGCGGCCGGGGGGCCGGCCGGCGCGGAGCTCGAGGCCGCGGCCGCCCTGATCCCGATCGGTGCGGAGGGCCTGCTCACGCTGCCGTACTGGAACGCCGCTCAGACCCCGCACTGGGACGCGCTCGCGCGCGGCGCGACGATCGGGTGGCACGGGCGGCACACGCGCGCGCACCTGTACCGCTCGATCCTCGAGGGGGTCGGTTTCGAGCTGCGACAGCACGTCGAACGGCTCGAGGCCGTCACCGGCCAGCCCATCGAGTCGATCCGCGCGGTCGGCGGCGGCGCGCGCAGCGCGCTGTGGGTCCAGATCCTGGCGAACATCACCGGCCGGCCGGTGCGCGTGTGTGCGCAGGCCGAGGTCAGTGCTGCCGGCGCGGCCCTGCTCGCGTGGGACTACCTCGATCGTGCGGCGCGGCGGCCGGCCGCGCTCGGGCCGGTGCCCGCCGGGCGCGACGTCCAGCCCGATCCGTCGACAGCCGCCGGCTACACGGCGCTCTACCGTGTCTACGTCCAGCTGTACCCGGCCCTCTGTGGGCTGTTCGGTGGCCTCGCGGCGGCGGGGTCCGGGATCGAGTGATTCGCGGGTGTAGATCTCGGAGGTTCCGGGTCTTCTCCTGAACCCGGGTCAGGGTCACAATGTTGCGATGTTCATTGCCAGCGCGGGCGAGGACGTTGCTGAGGGCGACCTCGCCGAGTACTTCCGGACCCAACGTGCGGCGTGGGGGTTCCTGCCGAACTATGCCGCTGCGTTCTCCACCCGCCCGGACGTGGCGCAGGCGTGGAACGTCCTCAACGCGACCATCCGCGACGCGATGGATCGGCGGCGCTTCGAGATCGCCACGATCGCGGCAGCCCGAGGTCGTCGGTCCACGTACTGCACCGCGGCACACTCGAAGTTCCTCCGGGACGTGTGCGGGGACGAGACCGCGATGACCTCGATCGCCGAACAGCCCGACGGCGCTGCGCTCGATCCCGCAGACCGCGCGGTGTACACGTTCGCCGCCAAGGTCGCCGTCGACGCGGCCTCGATCGAGCAGCAGGACGTGGACCGGTTGCGCGAGGTCGGGCTGTCCGACGCCGACATCGCCGACGTCGTCTTCGCCGCCTCCGCCCGCTGCTTCTTTACCGCTGTCCTGGACGGTCTCGGGGCGCAGCTGGACCGCCAGACAGCCGAGACCTTTGCACCCGGTCTGCTCGAGTCGATGATCGTGGGCAGGCCGGTCGCGGGCGGATAGGCGCTCGCCGGCGCGGATCACACGAGGTGTCAGGACGCCGCGTCCGTCGCCGCCGGGATCGTCGGTTCGGATCCGGTCGGCACGCAGATCTCGATGGCACCCGGCCGTACAGCGACAGCGAGGGTGCGTCCGGGGTCGATGACGTCGCCGTCGAGCTGGCGGGGTTCGTCCCGGTCGCTGGTCACCGTGATGCGGGAACCACGCAGGACCTCCCGGTGGTGGACCCGGCGGCTGCGACGCACCACGCCCCAGGTCAGCGCAGCCCAGTGTCCGAGGGTGCGGGGCGTGAGGATCGCCACGTCGAACTGGCCGCCGCCGGGCGAGGCGTCCGGAAGGAGCTCGACCCCGCCCTGGAGTCGTCCGACGTTGCCGATGACGACCGTGCGCGCCCGACGGTTCATCGTGGGCCCGTCGTCGATGCGGATGTCGATGCTCATCCGGCGGTCGCGCAGGTGGCGCAGTGCGGACAGGACGTACGCCGGTGCGCCGATGCGGGCTTTGAGGGTCGTGGAGGCGTCCCCGAGCAGGGCGGCGTCGAAGCCGATCCCCGCCATGACTGCGAACGCGTGCCCGGCCACGTCGCCAACATCGATCCGGCGGCGGGCGCCCACGGTCGCCAGGCGAACCGCCGCTGCCGGATCCTTCGGTATGCCGAGATTGGTCGCGAGCAGGTTCCCGGTCCCGGCGGGCAGGATCGCCAGCGCGACGCCCGTATCGGCGAGCCCCTCGATGCACGAGCGGACGGTTCCGTCGCCGCCGCACACGAACACGAGCTGAGCGCCGTGGTCGATCGCGTGGCGGGCCTGGCCCGCGCCGGGGTCGTGCTCGGTCGTCTCGAGCCAGCTGGGCAGCGGCCAGCCGGCATCCGTGAGGACGGACTCGATGAGCGTGCGCCGTACCGGCATGTCTACGACGCGCACGGGGTTGAAGACCACCGCCGAGCGGAGCGGGCCGCGCGGCGACTGCGGGTGTTCAGTCGAAGCGGATGAGTTCGACGTCATGGACAATCCTTCGGCGGAGGGTGACAGCAGGCGATCGAACGGGTGTCGGGACCGCGGCGCGGGCCGACGCGGTCACAGTGATTGTCCTCGCCGATCGGCTTCAGGCACGTCGGTATCGGGCCTCGAACAGTCCGTAGACCCCGAACACGATCAGTCCAACAACGTCACGGCGGTGTAGGCCAGGAAGCCGTAGGCGAGCGCCCGGCGAGCGTGCCTCGCGACGCGCGCCACGATCTGGCTTTTGCGGGGGAAGATCATCTGCATGACCTCAGCGCAGCCCGATGCCCGCACCGCCCGGTTCCCGGACCTGGCCGTCCGGTCGCTCGCGGGTGACGACCTCGTGCTGCCGCGTGACCTGATGGCGCCGCGGGCCCTGCTGATCTGCGCGTTCCGTCAGTGGCACCAGCAGCTCGTGGACGACTGGATCACGTGGGCGACGACCGAGGCGGGAGTGGCGCCGTCGCCGCTCGACCTCGACCCGGCGTCGTCGTCCGTCGTGCTCGAGGTGCCCGTGCTGAGCCGAGCCTTCCGGCCGGCCCGCGGCTTCATCGACGGTGGGATGGCGTCCAGCATCCGCGTGCCCGTGGTGCTCGCGCGCACCCTGACCGCGTACACCGACGTGTCCGCGTTCTGCCGGGCGGCCCGGATCGCGACGACGGCCACGGTGACGGCGTTCGTCCTGACTCGCGACGGAGCGGTGCTCGCCCAGGTCACCGGCCCGGCCGACCCGTCCCGGTGTGCTGTGGTGGCCGCGGCGCTGGTGAGCGGCCTGCCCGCGTGAGCCATGCGGCCCGGCCTGCGCGACCCGGCCTGATCGACGCGTCGCTGCTCGTCGTCGCGCTCGTGTGGGGCTCGACCTACCTGACGGCCAAGGATCTCGTGGAGCCCGCCACCGTGGTCGCCGTTCTCGCGCTGCGGTTCGTGCTCACCGCGGTCGTGATGGCTCCGTTCTGCGTCCAGCGTCTGCGCGGCACCTCGCGGCACGAGCTGCGCACCGGGGCGATCCTCGGCGGCATCCTCGCGGTCGAGTTCGCGCTGGAGACGTTCGGCATCGCCGGCACCTCGGCCACGAACGCCGGCCTCATCATCAGCCTGGCGATCGTCCTGACGCCCGTGATGGAGAGCCTGCTGACGCGTGCGTGGCTGCCCCGGCGCTTCTTCGTCGCCGGGGTGGTCTCGGTGGTCGGGGTTGCGCTGCTGGCCTCCGGCTCCTCGTTCGGGGCGCCGACCTGGGGCGATGGTCTCGTGCTGATCGCCGCCACCGTCCGGGCCGTGCACGTCGCGGCCACCCACCGGCTCTCAGCGGGCCGGCGCCAGGACTCCGTCACGCTCACGTTCGTCCAGCTGTGCGTGTGCGCCGTCGTGTTCTGCGGCCTCAGCCCGTTCGCGGGGGACACGCTGGTCCAGGTGGTGCCGCGCTTGTCCGCCGGTCAGTGGGCCGAGCTGGTGTACCTCGTGCTGGTCTGCACGATCTTCGCCTTCGTCGTCCAGACCTGGGCGATCCGGTCGACGTCCCCGTCCCGGGTCAGTCTCCTGCTCGGCACCGAGCCGATCTGGGCCCTCGTGCTCGGGCTGACGCTCGCCGGGGACCGGATCGGCTGGGTCGGGCTCGTCGGTGCGGCCGCGATCGTCGTCGGGACCCAGTGGGGGCGACGGACCGAGCGGCGCTTCCGGGAGCTGCGGCTGGGGGAGGTGGGCTTGGCGCACCTGCAGGACCTACAGGATCGACCGACGACGACGGCGGCACCTGCCGGGGTCGATCGGCCGGATGCGGCCGAACCAGCGCGTCGATAGCGTCGCAAGACAAGCATGTCCGCCCGCTCGGACCCGGCGGGTGAGGTGCGCAATGCGGGGGGAGGCGCCGTGGTCCACGAGGAAAGCATGGCGTCGGTGCTCAGCGACTTCGCCCGGACCCTGCTCACCGACTTCCCCCTGCAGGGCATCCTCGACCAGCTGGTCGAGCGGATCCCCGAGGTCCTGCCGATCACGGGGGCCGGGATCACCCTGATCTCCACCGGGCTCGCACCGCAGTACATCGCGGCGTCCAACGAGGACGCGCTGAGGTACGAGCGGTTGCAGACCGAGCTGGGCGAGGGGCCGTGCCTCTGGGCGTTCCGGACCGGTGAGGCGGTCTCGATCCCGGATCTGACCGTCGACACGCGGTTCCCCCGGTTCGGACCGGCGGCGCTCGACGCGGGGATGGCGGCCGTGTTCACCTTCCCGCTGTGGCACGGGACGGCCCGCATCGGTGCGCTGGACCTGTACCGGGACACCCGGGGCCCCCTGACGTACGAGGCTCGCGAGGCCGCGCAGACCCTGGCCGACGTCGCCGCGGCGTACCTCATCAACGCGCAGGCGCGCGAGCAGTCCGTCCAGGCCGCCGACTGGTTCCGGGAGCGGTCGCTGCACGACGCTTTGACGGGGCTGCCCAACCGGGTGCTGCTGCAGGAGCGGATCGAGCACGCCTCGGCCCGGAGCCGGCGCACGCACCGTGCGGTCGCCGTGCTCTTCGTGGACCTCGACCACTTCAAACGCGTCAACGACGCCTACGGTCACCTGGTCGGCGACGAGCTGCTGGTCGCCGTCGGGCAGCGACTGGCCGGGCTCGTGCGTCCCGGGGACACCCTGGCCCGGGTGTCCGGCGACGAGTTCGTCTTCCTGTGCGAGGACCTCGGTGACCCGTCCGACGTCGACCTGCTCGTCGCCCGCATCGATGAAGCCTTCTCGCAGCCGTTCGGGCTGACCGGCGTCGAGATCGCCGCCACCGCGAGCGTGGGCATCGCCTACTCGGGGCCGGGGGAAGCGGTGACCGACAACCTGGTCCTCGACGCGGACATCGCGATGTACCAGGCCAAGCGGCGCGGTGGGGCGACCCACCAGGTGATCGACCTGCGCCTGGCCGAGGAGGCGCACGACCGCAACCAGCTCGAGCGCGACCTGCGCGAGGCGCTGTCCCATGCCGAGCTGGGGGTCGCCTACCAGCCGATCGTGCGCAGCACGGACGGGTTCGTGACCGGCGTCGAGGCCCTGCTGCGCTGGACCCACCCGGGGCGCGGCGCCGTGGCGGCCACGACCGCCATCACGATCGCCGAGCAGAGCGGTCTCATCGCCGGCGTCGGCGCGTGGGTGCTGGAGCAGAGCTGTCGTGACTGGGGCGTGTGGCTCGCCGGGCACCCGGGGCACCCGCTGGACCTGTCGGTCAACGTCTCCGCCCGGCAGCTGATGATGCCGGGGTTCGTGGGCTCCGTTGCGGACGTGATCGAGCGCACGGGCATGGACCCCGGCGCGGTGGTCCTGGAGATGACCGAGGGCATCTTCGTCGAGGACGGCGACCGGGCGATGTCCGTGCTGGGCGAGCTCAAGAACCTCGGGATCCGGCTCGCCCTGGACGACTTCGGGACGGGGTACAGCTCGCTGAGCTACCTGCGACGGTTCCCGGTCGACATCGTCAAGATCGACCAGAGCTTTGTGGCCGACATGGGCCGGGACCCGGCCGCGTCCACGACCGTGGCCGCGGTGACCCACCTCGCCCACGACCTGGGCAAGCTGGTCACGGCCGAGGGCGTCGAGACCGCGGCCCAGCGAGACGAGGTGGTCAGCGTGGGGTGCGAGCTCGCGCAGGGCTTCTACTTCGCGCACCCGATGAACGCGCGCGACCTCGCCGCACAGCTCGCCTGACCCTGGGCGGCCGCAGCTCGGCCCACCGCCTCAGGTGGTCGACAGCCGGTGGACCGACTTGAGCGCGAGGTACGCCGCGACCCCCTCGGGGCCGTACTCCGTGCCCAGCCCGCTGTCCTTCCAGCCGCCGAACGGTGCCGCGAGGTTCGAGCCGAAGAAGTTGATCCCGATGCTGCCGGTGTCGATCCGGTCCGCGAGGCGGGTCGCGCGATCCTCGTCGGCCGAGAAGATCGACCCGCCCAGCCCGAAGCCGGAGTCGTTCGCGATCGCGACGGCGTCCTCCTCGTCCTGGTAGGCGATCACGGCGAGCACCGGCCCGAAGATCTCCTCCTGGGCGATCCGCATCGACCGGGTGACGTCGCGGAACACCGTGGGCGTGACGTAGAAGCCCCGCTCGAACGGCGTCGACGTCCCGCCGGCCGCGAGCCGCGCGCCCTCGCCCAGGCCGATCTCGATGTACCCCCGCACCCGGTCGCGCTGCGTCGCTGAGACGACGGGCCCGAACACCGTGTCGAGCTCGCGGGGATCGCCCTGCTTCGCGCCCGCGACGCGGCGCGCCACCAGGTCGACGATGTCGTCGTAGCGGTCGGCCGGCGCGAGGATCCGCGTCGCGTTGTAGCAGGTCTGCCCGGTGTTGCGCAGGCACGTGCGCAGCACCATCGACGAGAAGTGGTCGAGGTCGGCATCGGGCAGCACGATCGCCGCCGACTTGCCGCCCAGCTCGAGGGTCACCGGCCGCAGCAGGGTGCCGCACTGCGCCGCGATGATGCGCCCCGCGTCCGTGGACCCGGTGAACGCCACCTTGCTGACGAGCGGGTGCCGCACGAGGTGCCCGCCCGCGACCCGGCTGCCCGTGATCACGTTGAGCACGCCCGCCGGCAGGCCGGCCGCGACGGCGGCCTCGATCAGCACCCGCAGGTCCACCGGGGTCTCGGACGCCGGCTTGATCACGACCGTGCACCCCGCGATCAGGGCGGGAGCGAGCTTGACCATGACGAGCGTGAGCGGGAAGTTCCACGGTGCGATGAGCGCGCAGACTCCGACCGGTTGGCGGCGCACCAGGGTGAAGCTGCCCGAGCCGCCCGGGAACGGTCGCCGGTCCTCGCCGTCGATCCACCCCGCGAGCCCCGCGAAGTACCGCAGGATCCCTGCCGCATGGGCGGCGGCCGAGGACGTCTCGGCGATCGGGGTGCCGTTCTCGGCCGTGATGAGCTCCGCCATCGCCGCGCCGCAGGACTGGAGCTCGTCGGCGAACCGGAGCAGGTGGGCGGCCCGTTCGCCCGCGGTGAGGTCGGCCCAGCCCGGGCGGCGGAACGCGGCGTGGGCGGCGCGCACCGCGTCGTCGACGTCGGCCTCGCCGGCGTCGGGCACCTCGCCCCAGATCTCCTCGGTAGCGGGGTCGACCATCGCGGTGCGCTCGGCGGACCGGGCCTGCAGCCACTGCCCGTCGATGAACAGGTCGTCGTGGACGTGGCCGGCCGGGCGTGCGCTCGCGGCCTCGAGGGTTGTGCTCGTCGTGCTGCTCATCGGGTTGCTCCTTGTGGTCACAGGACGTCGAGCTTGAGCAGCTCCCGCGAGCGCTCGAGCTCTGCGGTGGCCATCCGACGGCCCTCGGCGGTGATCAGCTCGTGGAAGGTGCGCTCGCACAGCTGCCGGTAGTACGCGGCGGGCGTCTTCTTGAACCAGCCGGAGGCGATGCCGATCCCGGTGGGCGTGAATCGCCACAGGCGATCGGCGTCGCGCACGAGCTCGTCCTCGAGGCTGAGTGCCTCGGGTCGCGTGTCGTGGCCGTCGATGATCGCCGTCACCCTGTCGACGACGTCGGCCGGGTAACCCAGCGGAGGCAGCAGCTCGCGCGCGATCCGGCAGCCCTCGAGCTCGTGCAGGTAGCGCACGTCGGAGGTCTTCCAGTTGGCGGCGAACCCCTCGGACAGGATCCGGGTCTCGTCGATCGCGGACCAGCCGGAGTCGTGCAGCAGGATCGCCAGCCGGACGACGAGCGGGTCGGCCTGGGGGTGGGCGTCGAGCAACAGCTCCGCGAAGAAGAACGACAGCGGCGTGTGGACGTCGTTCTTGCGCGTGCGCAGGAACGGGGCCACCGCCTGCCAGACCTCGTCGAGGTCGGGGTAGGCGAACTTCGCCGACACCCCGGACGCGACGCTCTGGCCGACGTCGGCCGGATCACTCAGCTCGAGACGGTCGGGGGTCATGGGGTGGCTCCTGCCGGTACCGGCCCGTCGACGACGAGCGCTGTGAGGGGGACGTGGCTGTCGGCGGCGGGCCCGGCCGGGATGTGCCGGCCCTGGCCGGCGACCTGGACGCCGGCCTGGCTCGCCCCGACGATGAGCGTGCCGGGTGCAGCGGGTTCGGTGGTCATGGCTGGCCCCTCAGACCTGTTCCGGCGCGATGCGCACCGTGAATCCGTCGAAGTCGGCGCGGATGCGTACCTGGCAGGACAGGCGGCTGGAGGGCAGACGCTCCGAGGCCGTGCCGTCGAGCATGTCGTCCTCGAGGTCCTCGCAGGCGCCGGCCCGGTCGCACGAGGCGGCGTCGACGTAGACGTGGCACGTCGCGCATGCGCACGCGCCGCCGCACTCGGCCACGATGCCGGGGACCCCGTTCTTCACCGCGGTCTCCATGACCGAGTCGCCGACCCGGCCGGTGATCTCGTGCACAGCGCCGTCGGGGGAGACGTAGCGGATCGTCGGGGTCGAGGTGGCCGAGACGGGGAGCTCGAGGTCGAGCGCGGTGGCCGGTCCCGTGGGTCCCGAGGTGGTCTGAGTCATAGGAACTGCTTCCCTCCATCGACGACGAGCGTCTGTCCGGTGACGTAGCTGGCCGCGGGGCTGGCCAGGAAGAGCGCGGCGCCGACGATGTCCTCGGGCTGGCAGGCCCGCTTGATCGCGCCCCGGTCGACGCCGTAGGTGCTCGCGTCGTCCATCAGCCCCAGGCTCGCCTCGGTCAGGGTGAAGCCGGGGGCGATGGTGTTGACCGTGACCCCGCGGTCCCCGAGCTCGCGTGCCAGGACCCGGGTCATGCCGATCACGGCGGCCTTCGACGCGACGTAGTGCATCCACAGCGGCGACCCCGACAGCACGGTCGCCGACGAGATGTTGAGGATCCTCGCGTCGGACGCGCTCAGCGCGGGGACGACGGCGGCCGTCATCAGCCAGGTGCCCTTGACGTTGACGGCCATGACGCGGTCCCACTCGGCCGGGTCGATCTCGGTGAACGGCGTGCGCGTCAGCGTCGAGTAGATGGCGGCGTTGTTGACGAGCACATGGATCGGGCCGAAGGCGCGCTGCGCCTGCGCGACGAGTGCGGCGGTCGACTCGGGCGAGGTGACGTCCACGCGCACCGCCAGGGCACACCCGCCCGCGTCCTCGACCAGGAGGGCGGTCTTCGTGGCGCCGTCCTCGTCGATGTCGGCGACCACGACGTTGGCGCCCTGGGCGGCGAACCCGAGCGCGAACGCCCGACCGAGACCGCGCGCGGCGCCCGTGACGATCACGGTGCGGGCCCTGGGTTGCTGGATCGTCATGGGCGGTCGGCTCCTCGAGGGTCGGTGGGGGTGGCGAACAGGGCGTCGAGCTCAGCGCTCGCGGTCACGGATGCGACGGCGGCGAGCGCGCGCCCGATCGCGCGCCCGGGCTCCGTGAGCAGGTGCCCCTGGACCCGCAGCGAGCACAGCCGCAACGCCTCGGCGTAGCTGAGCCCGAACCAGCGGCGGACCGTGTCGAGGCCGTGCGGCGTGATCCGCCAGAGCTTGTCGGCGTCCTTGACGATCGCGTCGTTCGCACTGATCGCCTCGGGCCGCGAGTCGTGGCCGTCGATGATGGCGACGATCTCGGCGACGTCGGCCGGGGGGAAGTCGAGGTCGACGAGGATCGAGCTGGCGATCCTCGCGCCCTCGATCTCGTGGTGGCGCACGAGGTCCTTGCGGCTCCCGCCGGGCGCGATCGCCTCCAGGGCGTCAGCCGGGGTGACGGTCGACCAGCCGGTGTCGTGCAGCAGGATGGCCGGCAGCACGATCTCCGGGCGGGCGCCCGGGAGCTGGCTGAGCAGAGCGCTCGCCAGCCCCCAGGCGAACAGGGAGTGCGCGTCGTTGTCCCGGATCGCCAGGAACGCCACCGCGCGCGACCAGACGGCGGCGTCCCGGTCGCCGAGGGCGACCAGGCCGGGCACGTCCGACCAGGCGGGGATCGAGCCGCTGATGTCGCGGCCGAGCTGGTTCTCCACGATCACGGGGAACCCGGGCTGGCTCGCGGCGGGCGTGAGCCTGCTGACCGGGGACGACATGCGCACTCCCTCGCAGCCCGGCGCTATTCGCCGTCGAGGATCGTCACGGTGCCGTTGGCCCCGTCGACCCGCAGCCGCATGCCGGTCGTGATCCGCGTCGAGGCACTGCCGGTGCCGGTCACCGCGGGCAGCCCGTACTCGCGGCAGACGATCGCGGCGTGCGACATCATGCCGCCGATGTCGGTCACGATCGCGCTGATCTTGCCGAAGATCGGACCCCAGCTCGGGGCGGTCACCGGCGCGACGAGGATCTCGCCCTGCTGGATGTCGTGCAGCTGGTCGGCGCCGGTGATGACGCGCGCGAGCCCCTCGACGACGCCGGGGGAGGCGGCCATGCCCCGGATGCCGTCGCCGTCCTCCTCGTCGGCCCCCAACCAGCGCGCGACCTGCTCGGTCGTGATGCCGTAGAGCATGACCGTGAAGGGTTCGGTGATGACGGCCGGCG
This sequence comes from Pengzhenrongella phosphoraccumulans, assembly GCF_045689905.1. Classification (NCBI taxonomy): domain Bacteria; kingdom Bacillati; phylum Actinomycetota; class Actinomycetes; order Micrococcales; genus Pengzhenrongella; species Pengzhenrongella phosphoraccumulans. The sequence goes on from NZ_CP144210.1 coordinate 4,372,411, forward strand.
GCGTGTTGAGCACGGGCTGGGGACGCTCGCTCTCGAGCGCCTCGACGATGGCGCGACGCCGCTCGATCTCCTGCGGCCAGTAGCTCGGGCCGATCGCCTTGGCGCCGACGCCCCACCCGGTGCTCAGGTCGAACAATGCCTGCCGGACCTCTTCGCGGGTCAGGTAGAACATGTCGTCGGGGCGGTTCCAGAAGCCGGCGTCGAACAGCATGTGCGAGAGCTCGCGGGCCTTGCGCCAGAAGACGCCCATGGTCCAGTGCTCGATGTAGAAGTTGTGGTCCTCGACGTACGGGTAGACCTGGCGCGCGAGGCCGAGCTTGCCCTCGAACGCCTCGCGCACGGCCGGGTCGAGCAGCTCGGCGTACTCACCGGTGATGCGGTCGCGCTCGGTGATCAGGTCGGCGACCGGGCGGTGCAGCTCCTCGCCGCGGGCGGCGCGCTCCACGTAGTCGACGACGTAGCCCATGGGCAGGGACAGGTTGTCGATCCAGTACTCGTCGCTCGCGTAGAAGCCGTTGCCCGAGGTGAAGTTGAACCACGGGTCCTTGGCCGCCTCCCAGGCGGCGATCCACTCGTCGCCGCGCGGGGTGGCGGCGAGCGCCGCGAGGATCGCATCGGCGCCGGCGTCGGGCACGAACGCCCCGACGAGGTCGAGCGTAACCGCGAGGCCTGCAAGCTTCTTGAGCTCGTCGTCCGGGCGGAACAGCACCGAGTCGACGCCCTGGACCATCTTCGCCACGGCGAGGTCGGGGATGCCGGGGAAGACCTCCTGGCAGAACCCGAAGAAGTCGAGGTAGGCGACGTAGCCGAGGTTGAGGAACTCGAAGTGGTACTGCCAGTTGCGGTAGCAGTCCTGGATCAGGCGGTCGTAGCTCGCGAGCAGGTCGAACGTCGGGTCCAGCCCGCGGCCGCTCGTGATGTCCTCGAGCGGGACGATGTCGGGCAGGGCCGGGAACGAGATCGACTCGAGGTCGCGGATGGTGCCCAGGACCTTGCCGTGCCACTGCTCGAGCAGCGTGTCCCAGTTCGCGAAGTAGTGGCCGGCGCGCTCGGTGAAGGGCGCGACGCGCGCGGCGATGTCCTCGGGCGCCACGGCGACCGGGCTCATGTAGCAGTAGCCGTTGTGGATGCGGAACTCGATGCCGTTGGCCGGCGGGATCAGGTAGTGGCGGGTGTTGTACTGGCCGAGGCACTTGACGGCGAACTCGACGCCGATGGTCTCGAACGGCTTGAACACGTTCGGCCAGTGCTGGCTGTCGCAGAACCAGAACTTGTCGTTCTCGACATCCTTGAGGTTGTCCTGGAAGACGAGGTTGTACGGGTACAGCGCCTTCCAGCCCTCGGCGGCGTCGGGCGCGTGCAGGTCGTAGGGGCTGGGGAAGCTCGTGCGTGCGGTGGTCAGCGTCATTGCTGGGCCTTTCCAAGGGTCACGTGCGGGGGGCGAGACGGGCGGGGGAGGGGTTAGCGCGTACCGATCTGGGCGAGCAGCGAGCGGGCGATGCTGTCGATGCCGAACCCGGGGGCGGCGGCCGGGGTTGCCGCGCGCTGGCTCCAGACGGTCTCGGGCCGGGACTGCAGCAGGACCACGTTGGCGCCGGCGGGCAGGTCGGCGTCGAGCGCCCACTCGATGTCCTGGGGCGAGCCGTAGTAGCGCTCGGCGGCCTTGGCGAGCCGGGCCACGGCGGCGAGCTCGTCATCGCTCAGGCACGGCGTCGTGCGGCGCTCGGCGTCGACCGTGCGCCGCAGGAGGCCCGCGACGCCGTCGACCACGAGCTCTTCGGCCTTGTCCGAGATCGTGCGGCGCACCACGCTGAGCATGACCTTGTCGATCACGAAGTTGTCCGGCGTGACCTCGCCGGACACCACGAGCTCGCCGAGGCCCCAGCTCGCGTCCACCACGATCTTCGAGCGGTCGCCGTTGCTCGGGTCGATCGTCATCGCGACGCCGGACGTGCGCGCGTTGACCATCTTCTGCACGCCGACGGCCATGGACAAGCCGTCGTCGGAGATGTCGTTGGCCGCGCGGTAGGAGATCGCGCGGTCCGTGTACAGGCTCGCCCAGCACTCGCGGATCTTGTGCAGCACGTCGGTCAGGCCGGTCACCCACAGGTAGGTGTCCTGCTGGCCGGCGAAGCTCGCGTCCGGGAGGTCCTCGGCGGTGGCGCTCGAGCGGACCGCGACCGCGACCTCGCCCCCGCAGGTCGCCATGAGCGCCTCGTACGACGCAATGGTCGCGTGGCGGACGTCGTCGGGCACCTGCTGCTCCATGATGAGGGTCCGGATCACCGCGGCGCGTCGGGCGACGTCCACGGTGTCCTGGGTGTCCAGGCCCGCGAGCTGCTCGGCGATGTGGGCGCGGAGGCCGGCCCCGAGCACGGCGTCGAACGCCAGCGTGGTGACCGCGAAGCCGGGCGGGACGGGGGAGCCGGCCGCAGTCATCTTGACCAGCGACGTGCACTTCCCGCCGAGCCGGTCGTGCAGCGGCTCGTCGGTCGAGTCGAAGGCAAAGGTGTAGGCGGTCATCTCAGTTCTCCAGTTCGACGAGCACATGGGCAGGCGAGCGGAACGACAAGTTCGAGCCGAATTCGATGTGCTGGGGTGCCAGCACGAGATTCGGGAATCGGGAGGTGATCTGCTCGAGCACGACCTTGGTCTGGAGCTTCGCGAGCAGGTTCCCGATGCAGTAATGAATGCCGAAGCCGAAGGACAGGTGATTGCGCGCGTCGGGCCGCGAGATGTCGAAGACGTCCGGCTCGGCGAACGTGCCGGGGTCGCGGTTCGCGGAGCCCATGACCAGCAGGAGCTGGTCGCCCGCGGGGATCGGGACGCCGCCGACGACGCCGTCGCGCACGGCCTGGCGGCGCCACGCCACGATGCTCGGGCTGAACCGCAGGACCTCGTCGATCGCGGCGGGGATCGACGGGGGGTTCGCGGCGAGGGCCCGCCACTGGTCCGGGTGCTCGAGCAGCACGCGCAGCGCGTTGGAGATCAGCGTGGTGGTCGTCTCGTGGCCGGCGAACAGCAGGCTGTAGCAGAACGACGCGATCTCGTGGTCGCTGATCTCGGCGCCGTCGTCCTGCAGTGCGACGAGATCGCCGACGAGGTCGTCGCGGGGCGCGTCGTGACCGCGGGACACGAGCCACTCGCAGAACTGCCAGTACTTGACGAGGTTGTGCGCGTGCGGCACCTGTTCCTCGTCGGTCAGGTCGCCCCAGGTCATGGCGGCGCGACTCGTCGCCCACTCCTTGACCTGGCCGATCTGGTCGGTCGTGACACCGAGCAGCGTGAGGATCGTGATCGTGGGCAGGTCCCAGGCGAGCTCGGCCACCAGGTCGCCGGGCTTTCCCGTGGCCGCCATCCGTGTCGTCATCGTGTCGAGCAGGCGGTTCACATTGGACCGGATCAGGGGCTCCAGGACGCGGTACCGGCGCGGGGTGAACGCCTTCGTCGCGACCTTGCGGATGCGCGTGTGCTCCGGCGGCACCCGGGCCGACAGGCCCGAGTAGGCGGTGAACCCGCCCTCGGCGAGCACCCGCTTCGCCGGTGCGCCGGTGGGCCGGACCGGCGTCTGGGCGTTCGCGGAGCTGAACGTCTCCCAGTCCTCGAACGCGGCCTTGACGTCGTCGTAGCGCGTGACGACCCAGTACCCGATGCGCTCGTCGAACATGACGGGCTCCTCGGTGCGCAGGCGCTCGTACGCCGCGAACGGATCCTGGAGGTCGAAGGGCTCGAAGCCGTGGTGATCCACGGGGCAACGGGCCTCGGCGCGCGGGTCGAGCTCGCGGGCGGGCGTGGCGGCGGACGGCGACCTGGTCGACGTGGCCTGGGCTGTTGCGGGCGTAGCGGGCATCTGCGCGTTCCTCCTTGAACGTGGTTCGATCATGTTGGGGGGCGTGGATCCGCGTGTACATGGCGAATTCCCAACCAGTGAGAAGCGGTTTTCGGTGACCCGATTCCGCGGGTGCCCGGGCTGCGGAGCGCGTGTACCTCAGCGCGGGAGAAAGCGCCGGTCCAGGGCGCGTTCAATCTGCTTTCCGGTCGCCTTGAGCAGATCGACGAGCATCGGGACCTCTTTGGTCCGCCGCGATTCCAGGACGATTCCCATCGCCGCCACGACCTGACTGTCGTGCCAGATCGGGACGGCGATCGAGTTCGCCCCGACGCGCATCTCCTCGAGCGTCACGGCGTACCCCTGCGCGCGAACGCGGGCGAGGGCGGCCTCCAGGTCGCCGGCCTGGGTGATGGTGCGCGCGGTCGGGCGTTCGAGCTCGCGCTCCAGGTACCCGTCGCGGAACCAGAGCGGCGCGTGCGCGAGCAGCACCCGGCCGACGGCGGTCGGGTGCAGCGGGAGGCGGCTGCCGATCCGGGACGCGAGCGGGACGCGGCGGCTGCCGTACAGCTTGTCGACGTAGAGGGCCTCGTTGCCCTCGCGGACCGCGAGGTGCACGTTCTCGTGCGTCGTCTCGAACAGGTCCTGCAGGAACGGGTGGGCCCGGTCGCGCAGGCGGCGACCGGCCTGCTGGCCGAGCTCCCACAGGCGCATGCCGATCTCGTAGCGCCCGTCGACCGTGCGCTCGAGCGCGCCCCACGCGGTCAGCTCGTGCACCAGCCGGTAGGCGGTGCTCACCGGCAGGCCGGTCTCCTCGGCGATCCGGCCGACGCTGAGCGGGCCGGGGGCTCGCTCGAACGTCACGAGGATCGCGAGCGCGCGTGCGACCGGTCCCGGCACGCCGGCCGTACCACCCGGGCCGGCGGTCGGCCGCACGGTCTGTTCCTGCGGCGCGGTCTGTTCCTGCGGCGCGGTCTGTTCCTGCTGCGCGGTCTGTTCCTGCGGCACAGTCCGGACCGGTGGCGCGGTCTCGCCCAGCGGCATCGCATTCGACGGCACGGTCACTCGATTCGCCTCGCCCCCCTGGCGACGTGGGCCGAGCGTACTTTCTTGTGTGCCTGACCGGAGGCGAACGGGGTGAGCGGGACGGTCAGGCGGCTGTCGGTGCCGGTTCAGAGCCCGACGAGACCCTCGCCGAAACCCTCGCCCAGCCCCTCGGCCAGCACGGCGATCAGGGCCGCGGCGTCCTGCGGGCTGAGGCGGATGCTGGCGGCGCACCGGCCGTCGCGCCAACTGCTGACGACGACGACGTCGTCGTGCCAGGTCACCTGGAGCGCCCGGCGACCGCCCCGGGCATCGGGGAGAACGGTGGAACCCCACTCGGGCAACGCGACCAGTTCACCCATCTGTCCACGATCCACCCGGGCGTGCCTGCGGGCAAGCAGTCGGGATCCCCCGTTCGGGGGAGCCGGCGGCTGCCGCCGTTTCACAGTGTCGGCAAAGAGCAGCCAAAGCACTGACCTAGGTCGAGGCGCGAACGTCAGGTCATGGACACGACAACCGTCTTCACGCCACAGCCGATCGCACCGCCTGGGACCGCGCCGGGTGCAGGGCCGGCCCGGCCGGTGCTGGACCTGGTCATCCCGGTCTTCAACGAGGTCGCGGGTCTCGAGGCCTCCGTCCGCGCCGTGCGGGCCTACCTCGACCGCGAGTTCCCGTACTCCGCCCGGGTGACTATCGCGGACAACGCCTCCACCGACGGGACCTTCGCGGTGGCGCAGCGACTCGCCGCTCAGCTGCGCGGGGTGCGGGCCGTCCACCTCGGTGCCAAGGGCCGGGGCCGCGCGCTGCGGTCGGTCTGGCTCGGCTCGGACGCCGAGGTGCTCGCCTACATGGACGTCGACCTGTCGACCGACCTGTCGGCGCTGCTGCCGCTGATCGCGCCGCTCGTCACCGGGCACTCCCACCTCGCGATCGGCACCCGGCTCAGCCGGACCTCCCGGGTCGTGCGTGGGCCGAAGCGCGAGCTGATCTCGCGCGGCTACAACCTGCTGCTGCGCGGGACGCTCGCCGCGCGCTTCTCCGACGCGCAGTGCGGCTTCAAGGCGATCCGGGCTGATGTCGCGCGCGAGCTGCTGCCGCTGGTCCAGGACCCGGGGTGGTTCTTCGACACGGAGATGCTCGTGCTCGCCGAGCGCGCCGGCCTGCGCATCCACGAGGTGCCGGTCGACTGGGTCGACGACCCCGACTCCCGGGTCGACATCGTCGCGACCGCGCTCGCGGACCTCCGCGGCGTGGCGCGCCTCGGCCGGGACCTCGTCGCGGGTCGGCTGCCGCTGCGCGAGATCGGTGAGCACCTTCCGCTCGTCGGGCACAGCGCACGCGGCGCGGTCGACGCGACGGACGCCGTCGGGCCTGGCTCTGGACGTGCCACGCTGCTGCACCAGCTGGTGCGCTTCGCGCTCGTCGGGGTCGCCTCGACCCTCGCGTACGCGCTCCTGTACCTCGCCCTGCGCGGGCCGCTCGGCGCGCAGGGCGCGAACTTCGCCGCGCTCCTGCTCACGGCGATCGCGAACACGGCCGCCAACCGCCGGCTCACGTTCGGGCTACGCGGGGCCGACGGCGCGGTTCGCCACCAGGGTCAGGGGCTCGTCGTCTTCGCCCTCGGCTGGGCGCTGACCGCCGGCACCCTCGCGATCCTGCACGGCGCGGCCCCGGGGGCGCCGCGCGTCGTCGAGCTCGTGGTGCTCGTCGTGGCCAACCTCGTTGCCACCTTCGTGCGCTTCGTCCTGCTCCGCCGCTGGGTCTTCCGGCCCCGCGGGCCCGGTGGGTCCGCGTCGACCCGCGGCGCTGTCGGCACCGCTCCGATCGCCAACTCGCAAGGAGAGCTCTCATGACGACCCAGTTGCCCCTCGCCCGTGCACTTCCCGAGACGCCCGGCGTACCGCAGGCGCAGGCAGCGGGCGGGTCAACGCCGGTCGCGCCAGTCGGGCCTCTCGCGCCGGTCGCGCGCCGGGACGAGCCGCCGGCTTGCGTGGCCCGGACCCGCTGGGAGCGTCCCGCCCTGCTCGCCCTGCTGGTCGCGACGGCGGCCCTGTACCTCTGGGACCTGTCGGCGTCCGGGTGGGCCAACTCGTTCTACTCGGCCGCTGCCCAGGCTGGCTCTCAGAGCTGGACCGCGTTCTTGTTCGGCGCGTCCGACGCGGCGGCGTCGATCACCGTCGACAAGCCGCCGGCCTCGTTGTGGGTCATGGGACTCTCGGTCCGGATCTTCGGGCTCTCCTCGTGGTCGATCCTGGTTCCGCAGGCGCTCATGGGTGTCGCGACCGTCGCGGTGCTCTACGCCAGTGTCCGACGGCGGTTCACGCCCCAGGCCGCGCTGCTCGCCGGCGCGGTGCTCGCGCTGACGCCGGTCGCGGCGCTGATGTTCCGGTTCAACAACCCCGATGCGTTGCTCGTGCTGCTGCTCACGCTCGCCGCCTGGGCCACCTTGCGCGCCGTCGAGGACGGCCGCACGCGATGGATGCTGCTCGCCGGCGCGCTCGTCGGGCTGGGCTTCCTCACCAAACAGCTGCAGGCCTTCCTCGTCCTGCCCGGGTTCGCGATCGCCTATCTGATCGCCGCGCCTGTGCCGCTGGCCCGCCGGATTCGCGATGGGCTCGGGGCGATGGGCGCGATGGTGCTGGCCGCGGGCTGGTGGGTGGCGCTCGTCGAGCTCTGGCCCGAGAGCTCGCGGCCCTACATCGGTGGTTCACAGACCAACTCGTTCCTCGAGCTGACCTTCGGCTACAACGGGTTGGGGCGCCTGACCGGGGACGAGACGGGGTCCGTCGGCGGGGGGACCGGGCAGACCGGAGGGTGGGGCTCCACCGGGATCGGGAGGCTGTTCGGCGGCGAGATCGGCGGGCAGATCGCCTGGCTCATCCCTGCTGCGCTCGTGTTCGCCGTCGTGGGCCTGTGGCTGCGCCGGCGCGCACCACGGACGGACTCGCCGCGCGCAGCCCTGATCGTCTGGGGGTCGTGGCTCGTGGTCACGGCCGTGACGTTCTCCATGATGGCGGGCATCTTCCACGCGTACTACACCGTGGCCCTCGCCCCGGCGATCGCCGCCCTCGTCGGGATCGGCACCTCGCTCGTGTGGGCGCGACGGCGCGAGCTGTGGGCGCTCCTGGTGCTCGCTTCGGTCACGGTCCTCACCTCCGGCCTCGCGTTCGTCCTGCTCGGGCGGAGCGCCGAATGGCTGCCATGGCTGCGCTGGGTCGTGCTGCTCGCGGGCCTCGGCGGCGCGCTGGGTCTGGTGTCCGGGCGCTGGCTCGGGTCGCGGATGGTGCGCGTATCCGCCGTGCTCGCGCTGGTGGCGAGCCTCGCCGGTCCCGCGGCCTACACGGTGCAGACGGTGCTCGATGCGCACACCGGCTCGATCGTCACCGCTGGTCCCACCGTGACCGGTGGGATGGGCGGGATGGGTGGGATGGGCGGGGGGCCAGGTGGATTCATCGGCGCCCCGGGCGGCCGAGCCGCGGGGGCCGGCGGCGGTCCAGGTGGTCAACCGCCCACCGGGAGCACCCCGCCCGGAGGCGCGGCTGGGACAGGCGGGATGACGCTCGGGGGCACGACGACGCTGGGTGGGGCTACCGCCGGGGCCAACGGCGGTATGGGTTCCCTGCTCAATGGATCGCAGGTCGGGGCCGAGGTCACCGCGCTGCTGCTCGAGGACGCTGATGCGTACACCTGGGTCGCGGCCACCGTGGGCGCGAACAGCGCGGCGGGCTACCAGCTCGCTACCGAGGAGTCGGTGATGCCGATCGGCGGGTTCAACGGGTCCGACCCGTCGCCGACGTTGGCACAGTTCCAGGCCGATGTCGCGGCCGGCCTCATCCACTACTTCATCGGCGGGAGCTCGATGGGTCCCGGCGCCGGGGGATCGGGCTCCTCGAGCGAGATCGCGGCCTGGGTAGCTGCGACGTTCACGGCCGACGACGTCGCAGGGGTGACGCTGTACGACCTGACAGCGCCCGCCGCCTCGACCTCGTGAGCACGTCCGGACGCGGTCTCGACACGGGCGCCAGGGTGACGCCCGACACCCGGCAGGGATTTGACGGTTCACAAGCCCGTTGCGTAGTGTTCACGTTGTTGCCCAGCAGGGAGGAACGGACACCGCAGCGCTACGGAGCGCGAGACGGTGGCTGGTCCCGGAAGGTAACCACCCCAAGTCAATTGTTATCGGGCGCTTCTTGCGTCGGGTATTGTTGCGGGAGTCGAACTCATTGGTCTCGAAAGATTCGCTGGAAATGCGGATTTGGTCGGACGGGGAAGTTCGGGTAAGTTAGAACAGTTGCCTCGTAGCCGGTTGAAAGGCCGAAAGCGATGCGCGGTCGTTCCTTGAGAACTCAACAGCGTGCCAAATATAGTAGTCGATGCCATTTGGTTCATCGGTTGCTTCGTCCGAGTCTTTGATCTGGTCGGGGTGGTTCGGTGGATTTATATTGGCTAAATTGCGAGCGTTCACCGCTTCGGTGGTGGGTGTCTTTATTTTGGTCAGTTCAACTGGTCCCTTCGGGGGTCATTTCGTGTTGTCGGTTTCCTTGCTGCTTCGGTGGTGAGGGGCTAATAGACATTTACGGAGAGTTTGATTCTGGCTCAGGACGAACGCTGGCGGCGTGCTTAACACATGCAAGTCGAACGGTGACGCTGGAGCTTGCTTCAGCTGATCAGTGGCGAACGGGTGAGTAACACGTGAGTAACCTGCCCCAGACTCTGGGATAACTTCGGGAAATCGGAGCTAATACCGGATATGAGACGTCCTCGCATGGGGAGCGTCTGGAAAGATTTATCGGTCTGGGATGGACTCGCGGCCTATCAGCTAGTTGGTGAGGTAATGGCTCACCAAGGCGACGACGGGTAGCCGGCCTGAGAGGGCGACCGGCCACACTGGGACTGAGATACGGCCCAGACTCCTACGGGAGGCAGCAGTGGGGAATATTGCACAATGGGCGAAAGCCTGATGCAGCGACGCCGCGTGAGGGATGAAGGCCTTCGGGTTGTAAACCTCTTTCAGCAGGGAAGAAGCGAAAGTGACGGTACCTGCAGAAGAAGCGCCGGCTAACTACGTGCCAGCAGCCGCGGTAATACGTAGGGCGCAAGCGTTGTCCGGAATTATTGGGCGTAAAGAGCTCGTAGGCGGTCTGTCGCGTCTGTTGTGAAAACTCGAGGCTCAACCTCGGGCTTGCAGTGGATACGGGCAGACTAGAGTGCGGTAGGGGAGACTGGAATTCCTGGTGTAGCGGTGGAATGCGCAGATATCAGGAGGAACACCGATGGCGAAGGCAGGTCTCTGGGCCGCAACTGACGCTGAGGAGCGAAAGCATGGGGAGCGAACAGGATTAGATACCCTGGTAGTCCATGCCGTAAACGTTGGGCACTAGGTGTGGGGCTCATTCCACGAGTTCCGTGCCGCAGCTAACGCATTAAGTGCCCCGCCTGGGGAGTACGGCCGCAAGGCTAAAACTCAAAGAAATTGACGGGGGCCCGCACAAGCGGCGGAGCATGCGGATTAATTCGATGCAACGCGAAGAACCTTACCAAGGCTTGACATATACCGGAAAAGTGCAGAGATGTGCTCCCCGCAAGGTCGGTATACAGGTGGTGCATGGTTGTCGTCAGCTCGTGTCGTGAGATGTTGGGTTAAGTCCCGCAACGAGCGCAACCCTCGTCCTATGTTGCCAGCGGGTCATGCCGGGGACTCATAGGAGACTGCCGGGGTCAACTCGGAGGAAGGTGGGGATGACGTCAAATCATCATGCCCCTTATGTCTTGGGCTTCACGCATGCTACAATGGCCGGTACAAAGGGCTGCGATACCGCAAGGTGGAGCGAATCCCAAAAAGCCGGTCTCAGTTCGGATTGGGGTCTGCAACTCGACCCCATGAAGTCGGAGTCGCTAGTAATCGCAGATCAGCAACGCTGCGGTGAATACGTTCCCGGGCCTTGTACACACCGCCCGTCAAGTCACGAAAGTCGGTAACACCCGAAGCCGGTGGCCCAACCTCACTTGTGGGGAGGGAGCTGTCGAAGGTGGGACTGGCGATTGGGACTAAGTCGTAACAAGGTAGCCGTACCGGAAGGTGCGGCTGGATCACCTCCTTTCTAAGGAGCTCTGGCAGTGCTGCTCGCCTGTAGTGGGTGGGTGGGGTTGTCCAGGCCTGTGCCTCGGCCGAACGCGTCGGGGGCAGTGCTCACGGGTGGAACATCGACTATGGCTGATCGCTTCGGTGATCGGTGGCGAGTACTCCTGCCGGCTCGTTCGGGGGGATGGAAAGTTGCTGGTCGCCAGTGGGGTGAGAGGTCTTGGCACGCTGCTGGGTCCTGAGGGAACGAGCGAAAGCTTGTTTCGTCAGGTCACGTGCTCCTCGAGTTCTGGGGAGGGTGACTGCTAGCGGATCACACGGAACCCGGTCAAGGCCGGCTCGCCTCTTCTACTTCGGTGGGAGCGCAATGAGTCGGTTCGGGGATATGTGTGGGACCGCCCGTAGCTTGAGAACTGCACAGTGGACGCGAGCATCTTTGTAAGAATTATTGTGGTCAAGTTTTTAAGGGCACATGGTGGATGCCTTGGCACTAGGAGCCGAAGAAGGACGTTGTAGCCTGCGATAAGCCTCGGGGAGTTGGCAAACGAACCGTGATCCGAGGATCTCCGAATGGGGAAACCCCGCTGGAGTCATGTCCAGTGACCCGCACCTGAATATATAGGGTGTGTGGAGGGAACGTCGGGAAGTGAAACATCTCAGTACCGACAGGAAGAGATATTCCGTGAGTAGTGGCGAGCGAAAGCGGAACAGGCCAAACCGATTGCGTGTTAAAGCTGGCAGGCGTTGCGTAGTCGGGGTTGTGGGACCTTTCAGTTCATTCTGCCCAATGAGCAGGGAGTCAGAAAGTCGCGTCATAGTCGAAGGGCATTGAAAGGCCCGGCACAGAGGGTGTGACCCCCGTAGACGAAATGGCGTGGCCTCCCGAAGGGGATCCCAAGTAGCACGGGGCCCGAGAAATCCCGTGTGAATCTGGACAGACCACTGTCTAAGCCTAAATACTACCTAGTGACCGATAGCGGACAAGTACCGTGAGGGAAAGGTGAAAAGTACCCCGGGAGGGGAGTGAAATAGTACCTGAAACCGTGTGCCTACAATCCGTTGGAGCCTCCCTAGCAGGGGTGACAGCGTGCCTTTTGAAGAATGAGCCTGCGAGTTAGTGGTATGTGGCGAGGTTAACCCGTGTGGGGAAGCCGTAGCGAAAGCGAGTCCGAACAGGGCGATTCAGTCGCATGCTCTAGACCCGAAGCGGAGTGATCTAGCCATGGGCAGGTTGAAGCGCGGGTAAGACCGCGTGGAGGACCGAACCCACTTGGGTTGAAAACCGAGGGGATGACCTGTGGTTAGGGGTGAAAGGCCAATCAAACTCCGTGATAGCTGGTTCTCCCCGAAATGCATTTAGGTGCAGCGTCACGTGTTTCTTGCCGGAGGTAGAGCTACTGGATAGCGGATGGGCCCTACAAGGTTACTGATGTTAGCCAAACTCCGAATGCCGGTAAGTGAGAGCGTGGCAGTGAGACTGCGGGGGATAAGCTCCGTTGTCGAGAGGGAAACAGCCCAGACCACCAGCTAAGGCCCCCAAGCGTATGCTAAGTGGGAAAGGATGTGGAGTTGCACAGACAACCAGGAGGTTGGCTTAGAAGCAGCCACCCTTGAAAGAGTGCGTAATAGCTCACTGGTCAAGTGATTCCGCGCCGACAATGTAGCGGGGCTCAAGCATACCGCCGAAGCTGTGGCATTCAGATAATAACCAGGCCTTCGTGGTCCAGGTGTCTGGATGGGTAGGGGAGCGTCGTGTGGGCAGTGAAGCTGCGGGGTAACCCAGTGGTGGAGCCCACACGAGTGAGAATGCAGGCATGAGTAGCGAAAGACGGGTGAGAAACCCGTCCGCCGAATGATCAAGGGTTCCAGGGCCAGGCTAATCCGCCCTGGGTAAGTCGGGACCTAAGGCGAGGCCGACAGGCGTAGTCGATGGACAACGGGTTGATATTCCCGTACCGGCGAAGAATCGCCCATACCGAGCCCGGTGATGCTAAGCACCTAAAGCCGTCTAGATCCCTTCGGGGACGTGACGGGGGAGCGTGCGAACCGAACCGGCATTAGGTAAGCGTATTAACAGGGGTGACGCAGGAAGGTAGCTCAGCGTGGCGATGGTAGTCCACGTCCAAGGTCGTAGGGTGAGAGGTAGGCAAATCCGCCTCTCGTGAAGCCTGAGAACTGATGGTGACCGCTTATGCGGGATGATTGAGTGATCCTATGCTGCCAAGAAAAGCCTCGACGCGAGATTCTAGCCGCCCGTACCCTAAACCGACTCAGGTGATCAGGTAGAGAATACTAAGGCGATCGAGAGAATCATGGTTAAGGAACTCGGCAAAATGCCCCCGTAACTTCGGGAGAAGGGGGGCCTGAGGCGTGAACCCACTAGCTGGGGAAGCGTTCGAAGGCCGCAGAGACCAGGGAGAAGCGACTGTTTACTAAAAACACAGGTCCGTGCGAAGTCGCAAGACGATGTATACGGACTGACGCCTGCCCGGTGCTGGAAGGTTAAGAGGACGGGTCAGCCGCAAGGCGAAGCTCAGAATTTAAGCCCCAGTAAACGGCGGTGGTAACTATAACCATCCTAAGGTAGCGAAATTCCTTGTCGGGTAAGTTCCGACCTGCACGAATGGCGTAACGACTTCTCCGCTGTCTCAACCGTGAACTCGGCGAAATTGCACTACGAGTAAAGATGCTCGTTACGCGCAGCAGGACGGAAAGACCCCGGGACCTTTACTATAGTTTGGTATTGGTGTTCGGTGCGGCTTGTGTAGGATAGGTGGGAGACTGTGAAGCCGGCACGCCAGTGTCGGTGGAGTCAACGTTGAAATACCACTCTGGTCGCTCTGGATATCTAACCTCGGTCCGTAATCCGGATCAGGGACAGTGCCTGATGGGTAGTTTAACTGGGGCGGTTGCCTCCTAAAATGTAACGGAGGCGCTCAAAGGTTCCCTCAGCCTGGTTGGCAATCAGGTGTCGAGTGCAAGTGCACAAGGGAGCTTGACTGTGAGACTGACAGGTCGAGCAGGGACGAAAGTCGGAACTAGTGATCCGGCGGTGGCTTGTGGAAGCGCCGTCGCTCAACGGATAAAAGGTACCCCGGGGATAACAGGCTGATCTTGCCCAAGAGTCCATATCGACGGCATGGTTTGGCACCTCGATGTCGGCTCGTCGCATCCTGGGGCTGGAGTAGGTCCCAAGGGTTGGGCTGTTCGCCCATTAAAGCGGTACGCGAGCTGGGTTTAGAACGTCGTGAGACAGTTCGGTCCCTATCCGCTGCGCGCGCAGGAAACTTGAGAAGGGCTGTCCCTAGTACGAGAGGACCGGGACGGACGAACCTCTGGTGTGCCAGTTGTTCCGCCAGGAGCACGGCTGGTTAGCTACGTTCGGAAGGGATAACCGCTGAAAGCATCTAAGCGGGAAGCCTGCTTCAAGATGAGGTTTCCACGGGATTCATCCCGAGAGGCTCCCAGCTAGACCACTGGGTAGATAGGCCGGATGTGGAAGCGGGGACTAAAGACCCGTGAAGCTGACCGGTACTAATAAGCCGATAACTTGACACACTTACACAATGCTGTCGCGTCCACTGTGCGGTTCCCGAGATACGGTCGGGAAAACACCGCAACCTGATATCTCCATAGAGTTACGGCGGTCATAGCGAGGGGGAAACGCCCGGTCCCATTCCGAACCCGGAAGCTAAGCCCCTCTGCGCCGATGGTACTGCACGGGAGACTGTGTGGGAGAGTAGGTCGCCGCCGGACAACCATTGAAAAGAAAGAGCCACCCCTCGGGTGGCTCTTTCTTTTTGCCCAAAACCAGAACCACAAGCCCACCAACACTGCGCGTGCGGAACAGAGGCTCGCCCACACCGCCGACACGGCAGCTACCGCCGAGTTCGCTGAGTCGGCTCGAGTTCGCCGGTCCAGACCAGCGAACTCGCACCGAAACAGCGAACTGACCTGGTCACTGCGGTTGCAACGGGTGGCGTCGGCCCGCTCGGACAGTCGCGTCGGCTTGCTCGGACGCGCCAGCTTGCTCGGACGCGCCAGCTTGCTCGGACGCGTCGGTTTGCTCGGACGCGCCAGCTTGCTCGGGGGGGGGCACCGCCACCGCCGGCGACCGCCCCGGTGCGCGTTCGGGAGATACTGGGGTCACAACCGCTTCTCGTACCCGGCGTCGTGCTGCCGGAAAAGTCTGGAGAACTGAGACTTCGTGCTCCACCCGTTCACTGCCCCACGCGCGCTGCGCATGGTCGCGACCGATCTCGACGGCACGATCATTCCGCACGGCCGGTCCATCTCGGACCGCACCCGCGCAGCCTTGACGGCGTGCGAGGCCGCGGGCGTGGTGGTCGTGTACGTCACCGGGCGTCCACCGCGGTGGTTGGCACCCGTGGTCGCGGCGACGTCGGCCTCGCGCTTCGCGATCTGTGCGAACGGGTCGATCACGCTCGACCTCGAGACGGACGCGGTCTTCGCGGTGCACCCGATCTCGAACGACGCCGTGCTCGAGGTGGCGCGCAGGCTACGCGCCGTCGTCCCCGATGTCGTGTTCGCGCTCGAGACCGCGCGTGGGATGCGCGTCGAGGCGGGGTACGACGAGGCGCGGAGCCCGAGCCCGGCCGAAGGGCTCGCGCCGGTGCGCGGAGCAGCCGAGAACCGGCGCGAGGCGCCGAGGCTGGCCGACCTGCTCGACGGTGATCCGATCATCAAGATCGTTGCCATCAGCCCGGGTTCGACCCCGGACGGGTTGCTCGCCGCGGGTCGACTCCAGGTGGCGGACCTGGTCGCGCCCACGCACTCGAGTCCCGGCATCGCTCTGCTGGAGATGGGGCCGCTCGGCGTGACCAAGGCGTCGAGCCTGGGAGAGTTCGCGCGGGCGCGAGGGATCGACGCGGCTGATGTGGTGACTTTCGGTGACATGCCGAACGACATCGAGATGCTGCGCTGGGCCGGTGCGGGCTACGCCATGTCCGGCGGGCACGCCGAGGCGATCGCTGCCGCGGACCACCTCGCGCCGCCGGCGGCCGACGACGGCGTCGCCCAGGTTCTCGAGGAGCTGTTGCGGCGCGCCTGACAGGGGGACGCCGCGGGGCTTACGTTGTGAGCACTTCGTCGGGGCTGAAGGAGCACGTCAGGGGTGAACGAGAAAGACGTCGCGACTGCGATCGCGCCTGAGTCGTGCCCTGTGGACGACGGTGACGCCGTCGAGCTCAGCCGCTGGTTCCTCACAGCTGCCGAGCGGGGCAACCGGTCGAGCGCGTTGGACCGTCGGCACGCCGATGGCGCGGCCTGGTCGACCGGGAACGCCGTGCAGGCGCTCGTGCACGGGGCGACCTACTTCCGCGAGCTGCTCGACGCCGTTGAGGCGATGCGAGCCGGTGATCGGCTGCTGTTCACGGTATGGCGCGGCGATCGCGACCAGCTGCTCGCCGGTCCGGGCACTGAGGTCGGCACCGTGTTCGCCGCCGCTGCCCGCCGTGGGGTGGACGTGCGCGGGCTCGTGTGGCGCTCGCACTCGGACCGGTTCCAGTTCAGCGCGACCGGCAACCGCCAGCTGAGCGAGCAGATCACGGCGGCCGGTGGCGAGGTGCTGCTCGACATGCGGGTGCGTCGGTTGGGATCGCACCACCAGAAGCTGGTCGTGCTGCGCCACCCGGACCGTCCGGAGCGGGACGTGGCCTTCATCGGGGGGATCGACCTGTGCCACGGGCGGCGGGACGACCGGCATCACTTCGGCGACCCGCAGAGCCAGCAGATGGCGACGACCTACGGTGCACGCCCCCCGTGGCACGACGTCCAGCTGGCGGTCCGTGGACCCGCTGTCGGTGATGCCGAGACCGTGTTCCGGGAGCGCTGGGCCGACCCGGCGGCGCTGAGCCGCAACCCGATCAATGTCGTCGCGGCGCGCCTGCGCGGTGAACGGCAGCACGGCCGGCCGCTCCCGGCCCAGCTGCCCGACCCCACCGCGCGCGGGTCGCAGGCCGTGCAGCTGCTCCGGACGTACCCGGCGCGTCATCCCGGCTACCCGTTCGCGCCGACCGGCGAGATGAGCATCGCGCGCGGGTACCGCAAGGCGCTCGCCCACGCGCACTCGCTGATCTATGTCGAGGACCAGTACCTGTGGTCGGCCAACGTCGCGCGCGCGTTCGCCGACGCCCTCGCGCGCGACCCGGCGTTGCACCTGATCGTCGTCATCCCCGCGGCGCCCGAGCAGTCGGGGCGTATCGCGGCCCCGCCGAGCCTGCGGGGGCGTGAGCCGGCGATGCGGCTGCTGCGGGCCGCCGGTGGCGACCGGGTCGCGATCTACAGCCTCGAGAACGACGCCGGCACACCGATCTACGTGCACGCGAAGATCTGCGTGATCGATGACACGTGGTCGTGCACCGGCTCGGACAACGCGAACCGCCGGTCCTGGACCCACGACAGCGAGCTGAGCTGTGCCGTGCTCGACGACGCCTCGGCCGCCGGCGCCGCCGGTTCGCTGCCGACCGCCGTTGCCCTGCGCCTCGAGCTCTCCCGCGAGCACCTCGGCCTGGACGACGACGCCGTGGGCGTCCCCGACCTGGACGACGACGCCTCGGGCACCCCCGACCTGCTGGATCCCGTCCTCGCGTTCGAGGCGTTCGCGCGGACGGCTGCTCGCCTCGACGCCTGGCATGCGGGTGGCCGTCGCGGTCCCCGGCCCCCCGGACAGCTGCGTCGCTACACGCAGGAGCCCTTGTCGTGGTCGACGCGGTTGTGGGCCAGCCCGTTGTACCGGGTGCTGTACGACCCTGACGGGCGCACCCTGCGGATGCGGCGCGCGCGCCGCTTCTGACCGCTGCCGTGGCGTTCGGGCGACGGGCCCGATCGGGGCGCGGCACCGGCGCGACGATCCAGGTACGGTCGGGCCTCAACGATGGGCGGGAGACGGCGAGGAGCGCAGCATGACCGAACGAGTGCAGCGGGCGGTCACGGACGCGATCGCTGACGCGATCGTGGACCTCGAGGCGTCCGCCGGTGAGCGCGTGCGATTCGACCCGGACCAGCTCACGGCCGTGCGCGCGCTCTCTCGCGACTCCACGTCCCGGGAGGCGGTCCTGGCGATCCTGCGCGAGCGCCTGAGCGTGGCGATCCTCGCGATGGAGCCGGCGTCCGCAGATCCCCCGGACTGGCACGACGCCCAGGCGGCCCAGGCCCTGCTCAGCCTGATCGAGTCCGAGGACGTCCCCGGGAGCTCGGTTCCTGGTTGACAGCGCGAGCCGACCGTCGGTGAGATGGCCCGGCTCTCCGGTTGATCGAAACATCTAGGCTTTATAGGGCTGTGGTAAACAAGACTTCATGACTTTTTCTCCCGATGGCGGGCGTCGGCCCTCTCCTGACCGAACCTTCCGCTCCGCCTCGGGGGTCTGGGCCCAGTTCACCGAGAGTGCCGCACTGCACCGCCTCGACGTCGGCGACCACAGCGTGCTGATGTACCCGTCCGACGACATCGAGGCGGGACCGGCGAACCTGTTTCTCCGGCTGCACCGGCCCGACGGCGTCGTGGTCACGCCGCTGCTGGGCCCCGCGAGCCCCGGCGCCGTCGACTGGACCGAGGCCGGCCCCGAGATCCGCGGCACCTGGCGTGACCTCAGCTTTCGGGTCTGCTTCGTGCTGGCCGCGACGGACACCGCATGGTTCTGGCACGTCGAGGTCACCAACAGCGGCGCCCTGCCCGTGACGGTCGACGTCGTCCACACCCAGGACGTGGCGCTGGCGCCGTACACAGAGCTGCGCGTCAACGAGTACTACGTCGCGCAGTACCTCGACCTGAACCCGATCCAGACCGGACCTGCCGGCACAGCGATCGCCGTCCGCCAGAACATGCCGGCGGCCCGCGCGCCGTGGCTGGTGCTGGGCTGCCTGCGCGAGGCCGTGGCCTGGGGCACCGACGCGCTCCAGCTCGTCGGGCGCGCGGGCCTCCGTGACGTCGTGCCGCCGGGATTGACCGCTGACCGTCTGCCGAGCAGCCGCCTGCAGCACGAGCACACGCTCGCCATGCTCCAGGACCGTCCGGAGCAGCTGGCCCCGGGCGCGATCCTGACCACGGGGTTCTACGGGATCTACCGGCCGGACCATCCCGAGGCCACCTCTCCCGCCGACGCTGCCGTCGCCGCGATCGCCGCGAGCCTGCCCGAGGCAGCGGCACCCACCGGTGCCGCACCGCCCGCGTACGAGGTGGTGGGATCGCTCTTCTCGAGCGCGCCGATCCTCGCCGCGCGTCCCCTCGACGAGCCCGCGCTGACCGCGCTCGCCGGTCCGGGGGTGCACCACGCCGAGCGGGAGGGCGACGACATGCTCGCGTTCTTCACGGACGACGGCACCCACGTCGTCACCGCGGCCAAGGAGCGCGCGGTGCTCCGGCCGCACGGCCACATCATGCGGACCGGTGACGGTCTGGTTCCCGACGAGTCGAGCCTGACCACGACCGCCTGGATGGCCGGGGTGTTCCACTCCCAGCTCACGCAGGGGCACGTCAGCCGTGACTCGCTGCTGTCGACACGGCGCGGCTACCTCGGCCTACGGCGTGCGTTCGGGCTGCGCGTCTTCGTCGAGTCCGCCGGTGCCTGGTCGCTGCTCGACGTCCCGAGCGCGTGGGCGCTCACACCCGACTCCTGCCGCTGGTGGTACGCGCACGACGGCGGCCTGCTCGAGGTCCGCTCGTTCGTGGCGGCCGACACGCACGAGGTCCGTCTGATCGTGCGCGTCGTGACCGGCGAGCCGGTGCGGGCGCTCGTGTGTGCGCACATCGCCTTCGGCGGGGACGACGGCGCCGATGCCGTGCTGTCGAACTTCGAGGTCGACCCGTTGGGCGTGACCGTGCGCGCCCCCGAGGGCTCCGCCATCACCGCGCGGTCGCCCGGTGCGTCGTTCCGGTTCGCCTGGGCCGACGGTGCGATCGAGACCGTGGCGCGAGACGCGGCGCTCTTCGCCGATGGGCTGACCCGTGAGGCGCCCTGGCTCACGCTGACGACCGCGCCGACCCGGCAGCTCGACGTGACGATCACGGCCGACGTCGTGCCGGCCGCCCGCCTCGCGGCGCAGGGCGCGGCCGAACCGACCTGGCCGGACTTCTGGGCCGGGATCACCGACGCGGTCGGTCTGCAGGCCCCGGTCGGGACCCCGTGGTCCGCCGAGGTCGACGAGCTGAATGCCGTCCTGCCGTGGTTCTCGCACGACGCCCTGATCCACTACCTCGCCCCGCGCGGGCTCGAGCAGTACACCGGTGGCGCGTGGGGGACCCGTGACGTGTGCCAGGGGCCGGTCGGCCTGCTGCTGGCGCTCGGCCAGACCGCGCCCCTGCGCGACCTCGTGCTGCGGGTGCTCCGGGGCCAGAACGCTCGGGGCGACTGGCCGCAGTGGTTCGAGTTCCTCGACCTGGACTCCGCCCAGGGGCAGTCGGCCGCGCACGGTGACGTCGTGTACTGGCCGCTGCTGGCGGTCGGGGAGTACCTCGCGACGACCGGGGACCGGAGCCTGCTCGACGAATCGGTCGCCTACGTGGGTGACGACGGACCGACGGCCCCGGCCCCGGTCCTCGACCACCTGCGGCGCGCGCTCGCGCACATCTCGGCGAGCACGGTGCCCGACAGCCCGCTGCCCGCGTACGGCAATGGCGACTGGAACGACTCCCTGCAGCCGGCCGATCCCGCGCTCGCTGCGCGACTGTGCTCGACCTGGACAGTGACCCAGCAGGTCTTCTCGCTGCGCACCCTCGCGGCTGCCCTGCGCGGGCTCGACCCGAGCGGGGTGCACGGGGCGGACGACCTGGCCGACGACGCCGTCGTGCAGGCCGATCGCAGCGCGGCCGCCCTGGACGAGCTGCTCGTGGGCGACGGGCTGCTGTGCGGGTACGGGCTGTTCCATGACGACGGGACCGTCGAGCACCTGGTGCACCCCTCCGACGAGCGAACCGGGCTGCGCTACTCGGTGCTGCCGATGATCAACGCGATCACGGGCGACCTGCTCAGCCCGGAGTCTGCCCGGACCCACCTCGACGCGATCGAGCAGCACCTGCTGGGTCCGGACGGGGCGCGGTTGTTCGACGCCCCGGCGCGCTATCAGGGTGGCCCGATGGAGGTGTTCAAGCGCGCCGAGGCGAGCACGTTCTTCGGTCGCGAGATCGGCATCATGTACACCCACGCGCACCTGCGGTACGCGGAGGCGCTCGCCAGGCACGGCGACGCGGAGAAGCTGTTGCCGGCGCTCATGCTGGCCAACCCGATCGGGATCGGCGGGCGCGTCGCCACGGCCGCGGCGCGGCAGTCGACGTGCTACTACTCGTCGTCGGACGCCGCCTTCACCGACCGGTACGACGCCGCCGCGCACTACGACCGGATCGGGACCGGCGAGGTCGCCCTGGAGGGCGGCTGGCGCGTGTACTCGTCCGGTCCGGGTCTGTTCCTTCGGCTGGTCGTCGAGACCCTGCTCGGGGTGCGTCGTCGCGGTGAGACGCTCGAGCTCGACCCGGTTCTGCCCTCGAGCCTCGACGGGCTCACCGCGACCGTGCCGCTGGACGGCCGAGCGCTGCACCTCACGTACACCGTGGGTCCGTCGGGCTGCGGGCCGGTCTCGGTCCTGCTCGACGGGGTACCGCTGACGACCACAGCGCTCGCGAACCCGTACCGGCGGCACGGGGTGTCGGTCGATCTCGCCGCGGTACGCGCGGCGCTGGACGCGGGCGGCGGCGCGCTGCAGGTCACCACGGCCTGACATCCTGCTCGCCCGCGCGTCGGGCGGGGCGGTGCCGTGTTGTGTTGACGGCGGTTTTCGTGCGTCGGGGGTGCGTGTGGGTGGCTCGTTCTAGAGTCATACACATGTTCGAACGACGTGGATCTCAGGGCATCGCGGCAGGTCAGCGGCCTGTGTGCGCCCCGGACCCCTCCGCGCAGACGCTCGCGCGCGGCGGCGAACCCACTCCGTGGGATGCACCCGCGCCGTGGGTCGAGCCGTCGGCGGACATCGCAGCCCTGTGGGCGGCGATGGACGCCGCGCTGGGTGAGCCGGTCGATCCGCGGGACTACGCGCAGGTCGCCGCTCAGCGGTTGGACGACTTTCACCTGGTGGAGCTGATCGCCCGGCTGGAACGCGACGCGTCCACCGCCCGCGCCGACCAGCTGGCCGCGATCGAGGTGCTGTCCCGGCGGGAGTCGATGAACCCGTACTGGCCCGTGAAGGTCTCTCAGCCGAACGTGGCCGGGGAAGAGGTCGCCGCCGCCCTGGGGACCTCCCGGCAGGCCGGACGGAACCTGGTGGACACCGCCCGACTGCTGGCCGGCCCGCTGACCCTGACCGGGGTCGCGTTGGAGGCCGGTCACATCGACTGGGGCAAAGCGAAGATCTTCGCCGCCGTCCTGGGTGACGTCGCGGTGCAGGTCGCGGTGGACGTGCAGGCCCGGGTGCTGCCCGGCGCGGGCCGGCGCACCCACGCCCAGCTACGCCGCGACCTGGCCAAAGCGTTGATCGTGGTGGACCCCACCGACGCCGAACAACGCACCATCCGCGCGGTCCAGGGCCGCCGGGTGTGCCACCCCAAGGTCCTACCCGACGGCATGGCCGGCATCTGGGCCGTCCTGCCCGGCGCGGTCGCCACCCAGATCGACACCGCCCTGAGCGCCGCCGCCCGCACCACCAAGACCACCGGCGACCCTCGCACCCCCGACCAGCTGCGCGCCGACGCGTTCACCACCGCCCTGCTCGGCCACCCGGCCACGGCGGACGTGGGCACGCCAGACGCGGGGGTGCGGGTCGACGTGACCGTGTCCCTGGCGACCCTGCTCGGCCTGGACGACAACCCCGGGGAGCTGGCCGGGTACGGGCCCATCACCGCGCAGACCGCCCGCCGGCTCGCCACCGCCGGGACGTGGCGGCGGCTGGTGACCGACCCGGTCACCGGCACCGTCCTGGACGTCGGTCGGACCCGCTACCACCCACCGGCCGACCTCGCCCGGATCGTGCGCGCCCGCGACCGGCAGTGCCTGTCCCCGATCTGCTCGATCCCCGCCCACCGGTGCGAGCTGGACCACCGCGAACCGTTCCACCCCGACGGCACCGGCGGAGCCACGTCCGCCGACAACCTCGGCAACCTGTGCAAACGCGACCACCTGATCAAAACCCACGCCCACTGGCGCCTGACCACCCGACCCGACGATCCGGGCACCTTCATCTGGACCACCCCGACCGGGCACACCTACACCCACCAACCCGAACCACCCCCGGCCACGAACCACCCCTGGACTGGGACCCCGAACCTCCCGAATCCGAACCCGTCGAGGACTGGGATCGGCAGCCGCCGTTCTGATCAGGACGCCTCCATCTCGCCTCAGGTGCGCCGCCGTGTGGCGGGAGCGGAAGCAGGCTGGAGGCGGCGCGGAGTTGACGCGGAAGCGGGCTGGAGGCGGCACGGGGCCAGAACGAAAGCGGAGCGGATATCGAGCGGACGCCGGAGGTCAGCTGAGAGCTCGACCGATTCGCCCCGCGCGCGACCGTGCTGCGAGGAACCCTGGATCACGCGGACCGACAAGGTGGCCAAGGGCGAGAACCGCCGCACCGTCGGCGGCGCCCATGTCGGTCGCGCACCAGCGTCGGATCAGGTCGGCCTGCCCGCTGGTGCGCACCGCGGCCCCGACAGCCGAGTTGAGCTCCTCGCGCAGCAGCGCGATCGCGAGGGTGGCGGAACGCGCCAACAACGGCGCCGAGTACAGGCTGAACGCGTCGCGCAGGCGCCCGGCCCGCAGCAGCCGGTGGACCCGGGCCGCGTCGGACGTGCCACGCACCTCGTCCACCAACCGGTACGGCTGGGCACTGAGGACGTCGCCGATCGCGGCCCGGATGCGATGCATCTCGACTCGGATCGTCGCGGGATTGCCCGTCTCCCCGTGCAGCTCGTACGCCAGCTCGTCTGCGCTCCAGCCACCGTCCCGCGAGTCCAGCAGCGCGAGGATCTCCGCGCGGCGCAGCGTCAGCCCGATCCGACCGCCGTCGGGCAGGACCGCAACTGGCTCCTCGCCCAGCAGGCGCAGCGACAGCGGTCGGGACCCCTGGTCCGCATGGTTGGCGTGCTCCCGGTCCGTCCGTCTCCCCGGGCCGGTCCGGGCGCCGTCGTGCGTGCGAAGCAGCTCCTCCGCGAGACGGACCCCGCACGTGATCAGCCGAAGGCTGTCCGGGGTCAGGGTGTGCAGCGGTCCGGAGATGTCCAGCACGCCCAGGACGCGGCCAGACCGCGGGTCACGGATGGGGGCGGCGGTGCACGCCCAGGCATGGTGGGTCCGCACGAGGTGCTCGCCGGAGAAGAGCTGGGCTGGGCGGCCGTTGACGACGACCTCGCTGATGGCGTTGGTCCCGACCCCCGACTCGGACCAGTCAGCTCCCTCGACGAACTCCAGGCGCTCTGCCTCGCGCAGCACGGCGCGGCTTCCGGCCCGCCACAGGACCTCGCCCGTCGCACCGGCGACCACCAGCAGGTGCTCGCCCGAGGTGGTCTCGTCCGCGAGCAGCGCGGTGAGCGCCGGGATCACGGCGCCGAGCCGGTGGTCCCGTCGCAGCGCCACGGTCTCGGCGACCTCGTGCACGTGCCTCGGGCTGTGCGCGTCGGGATTGACCCCGGCGGCGAGCGATCTCTGCCAGGAGTCGATCAGCCCAGGGGCGATCGCCTGCTGGGGCTGCCCGCTGATGGTCAGCTCATGGGCCCGGCGCAGCCACCGCGAGTACTCGGTCGGGGCGGAGAACCGTCGGTCGTCGTGGGCCATCGGGTGCCTCCTTGCACGTCCGGTGTGTGCTCACAGTAGGGGCCGCGACCGATCCCCGAGGTGTAACGCTGCTGCAACTGCCTGGGCCGTGTACTGGTGACGCAGGTCACATCTCGGCCCGCGGTGAGATCACCGCCGTCGGCCGCTGACCGGCTCAGCGAATTCTCGTGGACACGAAGGAGTGGACATGCCGGGTACACCCAACGACATCGTGCAGGCGTGGTTGACCGCGCTTGACGAGCGGCTGCAGGGCGGGGACGTCGACGGCGCCGTCGCGCTCTTCGATGAGGAATGCTTCTGGCGCGACTTCGTCGCGTTCACCTGGAACCTCAAGACGTGCGAGGGCAAGGACGAGATCCACCGGATGCTCACCGCGACGCTGGACGGCGTCCGGCCCGAGAAGTGGGCGCTTGCCGAGGACGCGACGGGCACGGCCGACGAGGCCGAGGCCTGGGTGACCTTCGAGACCGCCCAGGCGCGTGGCTACGCGCACCTGCGGCTGCGCAACGGGCTGTGCTGGACGCTGCTGACGACGATGCGCGAGCTCAAGGGCTTCGAGGAGAGGTCCGGGGTCCGCCGCGACCAGGGCGTCTCGCACGAGATCACCAAGGGGCGGCAGTCTTGGCTCGAAGCCAAGACTGCCCGCGAGGCGGCGCTCGGATACGACGAGCAGCCGTACTGCGTGATCGTCGGCGGGGGACAGGGCGGCATCGGACTCGCCTCCCGGCTGCGTCGGCTCGGAGTGCCCACGATCGTGGTCGAGAAGAACCCGCGGCCGGGAGACTCCTGGCGCAACCGCTACACGTCGCTGCACCTGCACGACCCGGTCTGGTACGACCACCTCCCGTACCTCGACTTCCCGGACGACTGGCCGGTGTTCGCCGCGAAGGACAAGATCGGCGACTGGCTCGAGCACTACACCCGGATCATGGAGCTCAACTACTGGACGAGCACCGAGTGCACCCACGCGGAGTTCGACGAGGCCAGCGGCGAGTGGGTGGTCGACGTCGTGCGCGAGGGCGAGAAGGTGACGCTGCGCCCGAAGCAGCTCGTGTTTGCGCTGGGGGTCTCGGGCTACCCGAACGTGCCGGCCTTCGAGGGCGCCGAGACGTTCCTGGGGGAGCAGCACCACTCGTCCAAGCACGCGGGGGGTGGGGACTGGACGGGCAAGCGCGCCGTCGTGATCGGGTCGAACAACTCTGCGCACGACATCTGCGCGGACCTGTGGGAGCACGGGGCCGACGTCACGATGGTCCAGCGCTCGTCGACGCACATCGCGCGCAGCGACTCGCTCATGGACCTGGCCCTGGGCGGGCTCTACTCCGAAAGGGCTCTGGCGGCAGGGGTCACCACCGCCAAGGCGGACCTGCTCTTCGCGTCGTTGCCCTACCGGATCCTCCCGGCGGCGCAGATCCCGGTCTACCAGGAGATGGCCGAGCGGGATGCGGAGTTCTACGCGCAGCTCGCGGCCGCCGGGTTCGACCTCGACTTCGGGGTTGACGGGTCCGGGCTGTTCGTGAAGTACCTGCGGCGCGGCTCCGGCTACTACATCGACGTGGGTGCCTCGCAGCTGCTCATCGACGGCCGGGTATCGCTCGCGTCGGGCCAGATCGCCAAGATCACGGGCGACGCGGTCGTGCTCGACGACGGCACCGAACTGCCCGCGGAGCTGATCGTGTACGCGACCGGGTACGGCTCGATGAACAACTGGTTGGCCGACCTGATCTCGCCCGAGGTGGCCGACGCCGTCGGCAAGTGCTGGGGCTACGGGTCGGACACGCCCAAGGACCCCGGACCGTGGGAGGGCGAGCTCCGCAACATGTGGAAGCCGACCAACGTGCCCCAGCTCTGGATCCACGGAGGCAACCTCCACCAGAGCCGGCACTACTCCGCCTACCTGGCCCTGCAGCTCAAGGCGCGGATGGAGG
Source organism: Pengzhenrongella phosphoraccumulans (assembly GCF_045689905.1). Taxonomy (NCBI): domain Bacteria; kingdom Bacillati; phylum Actinomycetota; class Actinomycetes; order Micrococcales; genus Pengzhenrongella; species Pengzhenrongella phosphoraccumulans. The sequence goes on from NZ_CP144210.1 coordinate 4,399,060, forward strand.
GACTGGACACGCCGGTGTACGAGCTCCAGCCGTCGTACTTCACGCACTAGTCGTCAGCCGCCGGGCCCGGGTCGCTCGAACCGGGCCCGGCGGGCGACGGCCCCCTCCTGCGGGGGCCCGCGCGGAATGAAACGATCGGTGGACGGCTTGACGAAGCGGGACCGCAGAACCGGCGGCGTCCGCAACCGAGGGAGACACACCGTGGGAACACAGCGCGCGCTCGACGCGGTGCGGCAGGCCACCTCCCTTCTCGTCGCCATCCGGTGCGCCGACGAGCTCACCGTCGCCGCGAGCCGGGACGGCGGTCCGCGCGCGGTCCGGTTCCTCGTCTCCGCCGCGACCGATCCGACGGACCAGCTCACCGCGATCGCGGCGGTCCACGCGCTGGCCCAGGTATTCGACCGCTCCGCCGACGAGGCGCTGGTCGACCTCCTGGCGAACGCCGCTCCGTTCCTGCGCGAGCACGCCGCCTGGGCGCTCGGCACCGGGCTGCCCCGGCTGGACGCGATCGCGGGACTCGTGACGATGATCGCCGACGGCGGCTTCCCCGGGATGCTCGCGCAGCGCACCCTCGAGCAGTGGGGCGCCTCCGCGCCCGACCATGTCGCGCTCGCGCTCGAGGGAGCGCTGCTCGGCGTGGACGACCCGCAGTCGCGGGCCCGCCTGGTCGAGACGATGGGCCTCGTGCCCGGGCGCATCCCCGAGCGGGTCCTGCGGGGCGCAGCCCTCGACGCGGGCGAGTCGCCCGAGGTGCGCGCCGCCGGGGTCGCGGGGCTCGGCGACCGCACCCCGACCGCTGCGGTGCTCGCGGGGCTGGCCGTCCTCGCGGAGGCGAACGACGAGCTCGCCGACGTGGCCCGCCTTGCGCTGTTCGACCTCACCGCCCCGCCCGCTGGTGGCGCGCGGTCGAACCAGGGGCTGACGATCGCGCAGCTGTTCCTGCACGCGGACATCGACCGGGACCTCGCGCAGGTCGGTGCAGGGGACAACGGTGGCATCGCGACCCTGCTCGTGCGGCTCGGCGATGCGCTCGTGGCGGGCGACGCCGCCGAGGCCTCCGGAACCTCCCCGATCGAGCGGGTCGTGACCATCTCGCGGGGCCGCCCCGACGAGGCGTTCGCATGCCTGACCGACATCGGCGCCACCGTGCCCGGCCACTCGTTCGCGGCAGTGCCCTTCCTCGGCGAGCCCGTCCCCTCGGTCGACACCTGGCCGCAGCGGATCGCGGCCCAGCGAGGGATCCGGCGGGTGCTACGCGCGGCGGGCCCGGTCGACGTGATCCACCTGCGCATGGCCGACGTCGGCTCGCTCGCCGCCGCGACCGTGGCGCGGGAGCACGACGTACCGGTCGTCTTCACCGTGGCACCGGACCCGCACGCGGCCATCGACGCGCTCGCGGCCGCGGGCACCCTCACGCGCGCGAACTTCGGCACCGCCGACTCCGAGGAGCACTACTGGTTCCGTGTCCGGCTCGTCCAGCGGATCAGCGCCGATGCGGCTCACCTCGTGCTCTTTCCCCGCCCGCACCTCGAGCGAGACCTGCGCGAGCTCCTCGGGCTCGACCGCGCCTCCCAGCCGGAGCGGTTCTCGGTGGTCGCCGAGGGCATCGACCTGACGGTCATCGACAGCGCGCTGGCCGACGCGCGCGCGCCCGAGCCGGCCCCCTTCGCGGAGCTCGACGCGCTGCTCGCCACGCTGCCGCCCGAGCGGCGCGGGCTGCCGCTCGCGCTCACCGTCGGGCGGCTGCACCGCGTCAAGGGCATGGCCACCCTGGTCGAGGCATGGGCCGCGCAGCCTGAGCTGTACGAGCGCTGCAACCTGCTCGTCGTCGGTGGTGACCTCGAGCGGCCGTCGGCGGCCGAGCGCGAGCAGCTGCTCCGCATCGAGGCGGTCGTCCCCCTCGGCGACGCGCCCCGCCGTGGCCTGCTGCTGGCGGGCCATCGGGCGAACGGGACGGTCGCGCGGTGGCTCGCCGCCGCGCGCCTCGGTCGGCCCGGCCTCGCTGCGCCGCACGGCGTGTACGTCTGCGCCAGCCTGAAGGAGGAGTTCGGGATCGCGCTGCTCGAGGCCATGGCCACCGGGCTCGCCGTCGTGGCCCCGGCGTCGGGCGGCCCGGCCACGTACGTCGAGGAGGGGGTCACCGGCGCTCTCGTGGACACGAGCGACCACGCGGCGCTCGCGACCGGGATCGCCGCAGCCCTGGACCTCGCGACCGGACCGCGCGGCGAGAGCGGCGCGGCGCGCGGGCAGGCGATGGTGCGTGCGCAGTTCACGATCCAGGCGATGGCGGCATCCCTGTCCGGCGCGTACCGCGAGGTCGCCCTGGCAGACCGGGTCGTGGCCGTCGACCGCTCCGCGCCCTGGGCGATGATGAACTCATGACGCTGCTGATCATCAGCCCCGACTACGCCTCGCACCTGTACCCGCTCGCCACGCTCGGCACCGCCTGGCTCGCAGCGGGGGAGCGGGTGGTGGTCGCGAGCGGTCCTGCGACGGCCGGCATCGTCGGCGCGTTCGGCTTCGAGCGAGAGAACCTCCAGCTGGGTCGCGGGTCCAACCCCGGGGTGATCCGGGCGGAGCAGCAGCCTGCAGGCGAGGACGACGCGTTGCGCGGGTTCTTCGCCGCCACCCGCGGGGGGATGGTGCCCACGCTCCGTTTCCAGGCCCAGGCGCGCAACGCCGACCTGCTGTGGAACCCGGTCGCGACCGCTCACGCCGTGCGGCGGCTCGTGGAGCGGGTGCAGCCGGACCAGGTGATCGTGGACCACCTGGCCTTCAGTGCCCGGCTCGCGCTGAAGAGTGCCGGGATCCGCCACGCCGACGTCGTCCTGGGACACCCGACCGCGCTCACCGTCGGTGAGGAGATCTACGGCTACCCGTCGAGCTGGCCGGCGTGCTTCGATCCGGACCGCGACGAGCTGGCCACGCTCCATCGGCTCTGTGGGGACGTGCGCGACAGCTTCACCTCCCAGTGGAACGACGCCCTCACGCTGCTCGACGCGGGTGCGGACGCGAGCGAGGACGCGTTCACGGAGACCGGCGACGTGCTCTTGCTGAACTACCCGGCCGAGCTCCACGGCCGCACGCGCAGCGAGCTGCTCCCGGAGCACGCCTTCCTCGGCTCGGCCGTGCGGGCCGAGGCGGTGGACGACGACGTCGAGCGCTGGCTCGCGAGCAGTGACGTGCCGGTCGTGTACGTCAGCTTCGGCAGCTTCCTGTCGGTGCGCTCCGACGTGCTCGCGCGTGTCGCCGAGGCACTGCGCGGGCTCGGGGTCCGGGTCGCGCTCGCGACCGGGTCGACCCGCGCCGCGGAGCTGGGCGGCGTCCCGAAGTCCTGGCTCGTGCGGGAGTTCCTGCCGCAGGTGCGGCTGCTGGACGCGGCGGTGCTCGCGGTCTCGCACGGCGGCAACAACTCGGTGACCGAGGCGATGACTGCCGGTGTCCCGCTGCTCCTGCTGCCGTTCTCGACCGACCAGTTCGCCGGCGCCGCGGCGCTCGACGATGCCGGGTTCGGGCTGACCCTTGACCCGAACACCGCTACCGCGGGCGAGCTCCGCGAGGCCGCGAGCCGCCTGCTCAGGCTCGACGCTGAGCCCCGCGGCCGGCTCGACCGGCTCAGCGCGTCCCTCGCGGGTGTGCCCGGGGCCCAGCGCGCGTGGGAGACCCTGCTTGGTGCCCCGGCCGCGCACTGACGGCACGCCGCGGATGCTCGCAGCGTCAGCGTCAGCGTCAGCGTCAGTTTCAGGTTCAGTGCCGGTCGATGTCGAGGCCCGTGCCCAGGTCGGCGCACTCGATCTCGTCGACCTGCCGGGCCGCGAGATAGTCGCGCGCCCCCGTGTCCCCGGTGAGCTCGATCAGGAGCGGTCCCCAGTGCCGGCGGCCCAGCACGACCGGATGGCCGGGCCGGCCGCCGAAGACCGCGCGGCGCAGCGTGCCGTCGGAGATCCGGCCGCCGCTCTCGCCGTCGGGGGACAGGAGCCGAGCCACGAGGTCGCCGGTGAGGTCGGGCACGTCGACAGGGACGACGACGACGGCGCTGGGCTCGGGCGCGATCGTGCTCGCCGCACGCAGTCCGGCGCGCAGCGAGGCGGACAGGCCCGTGGCCCAGTCCTGCGCTCGCACGACGAGCAGCCCGGCCGACGGGTCGAGCAGCTCCTCGGCCGCGTCGGCGTCGGCGCCGAGCACCACCAGCACGGGTGCGCAGCCACCGTCGGCGAGCGCCTGGACTGCTCGCCGGAGCCACGACGTGTCGTCGGCGTCGTGGGCGAGCGCCTTCGGCCCCCCGTAGCGACTCCCGCCCCCGGCTGCCAGCACCAGTCCGGCGACCGGTGGGTGCGGCAGGGGTGCGCGGCGGGTGTCGATGTTCGTCATCGTAGGCGCCAAGGGCGTACGGCGAGCGTGTGCGAGGCTGCCGCCATGTCCGTCATCGGAGCGTCGCATGCTTGAGCTCGCGGGCCAGCTGCTGGACGCGCTCGACTCGGGGCACCGTCTGGCCGTCGCCACGGTCACCCGGGTGCTCGGGAGCGCGCCGCGCACCCTCGGCACGGCGATGGCCGTCTCCGAGGCAGGGACCGTCGTGGGGAGCATCTCCGGCGGCTGCGTCGAGGGTGAGGTGTACTCGGTGGCCGGCGAGGTCCTCGCCGAGGGGCGACCGGTGCTCACCGCATTCGGCGTCACCGACGACGACGCGTTCGCCGCGGGCCTGAGCTGCGGGGGGAGCATCGAGGTGTTCGTCACCGAGCTGGCCGGGGGCGGCGGTCGGAACGTGCTGAGCGCCGCGGTCCGTGCGGAGCTCGAAGCCGCCAGGCGTGGCGAGCCGGCCGGGCTGGCGATCGTCGTCGAGGGCCCGGGCGCCGGGACGATCCTGCCCGCCGGTGTGCACGACGACGGACCCGAGGTCCCGGACGGCGACCTCGACGATGAGGCCCTGCGGCGGATCACGGCCGAGCTGCGGGCGCGCCTGGCGAGCGGCTCGACCGCCACCGGAGTGCTCGCGTGCGGCGAGCGCGAGGCACGCGTGCTCTACGTGGTGGCCACGACTCCGCCTCGACTCCTGATCTTCGGGGCGGTCGATTTCGCCGCCGCGCTGTGCGACGCCGGGGCGCTGCTGGGCTACCGCGTCACCGTGTGTGACGCCCGCGCCGTGTTCGCGACCGCCGCGCGCTTCCCCTCGGCGCACGACGTGGTGGTCCAGTGGCCGGCCGACTACCTGGCCAGCACTGTCGTCGACGCCCGGACGGTCGTGGTGGTCCTCACGCACGACGAGAAGTTCGACCTGCCCCTGCTCGCCGTGGCCCTCCGGCTCGACGTCGGCTACGTCGGCGCCATGGGCTCGCGCCGCACGCACGAGCGGCGGGCCGCCCGGCTCGTCGCGGCGGGGATCGGCGTCGATGACCTGGCGCGGCTGCACTCGCCGATCGGCCTCGATCTCGGCGCCAGCGCACCCGCCGAGACCGCTGTCTCGATCCTTGCCGAGGTGATCGCGGCGCGGACAGGCGCGCCAGGTGGACCCCTTGCCCTGGTTGACGGTCCGATCCACCGCGTGCGGGCCTGACCGCAAGCCCGGTCTAGTCCTGCAGCAGGCGCCAGATCCGATCGCGGGACATCGGCAGCTCGAACGGTCGGATGCCGATCGCGTCCCGGACCGCGTTCGCGAGGGCGGGCGCGACCGGGTTGTAGGTCGACTCGCTCATCGACTTGGCCCCGTACGGGCCGAGCGAGTCGCTCGTGGTCGCGAAGTAGATCTCCGTGATCGGGACGTCCGCCAGCTGGGGCACGTGGTAGTTGCGCAGCACCCGGGTGGTGACGGCTCCGGCGCCGTCGAGGATGACCTCCTCGTACAGCGATGTTCCGATCGCCTGGGCGACGCCCCCCTCGATCTGCCCGCGGCATTGCTCGGGGTTCATCACGACACCGGCGTCTGCGGCCTGGATCGACTGCAGGATGCGCACCTCGCCGGTCAGGGTGTTCACGGCGACGCGGAAGGCGTGCACGTTGAAGGCGAGCGAGCGGACGGCCCCGCTCTCCGCACCCTTCGCCTCGAGTCCGGCCGACCCGGCGAGGTCGGCAAGCGACACGAAGGCCGCGCCGGAGCGCAGGCCCTCGCGCTCGGGCACCCAGGAGTCGGCCGGCAGGCCCGTCCGATCGGCGGCGATCCGCCGCAGCTGCTCGACGAGCGCGGTCGCGGCGACCAGCACGGCCTTGCCCGCGACCGTGATCCCGGCGGAGCCGTAGGCGCCGGTGTCGTAGTCCGCGACGTCGGTGTCCGACTGCCGGATCTTGACCCGGTCAGGCGTGGTGTTGAGCGCGGTGGCCGCGATCTGGGCGTGCACGGTGGTCGTCCCGTTGCCGAACTCGACAGTCCCGATGCCTAGCGTGTAGGTCCCTGAGGGGTCGAGGCGGATCGAGGCCTGCGAGAAATGGCCGTTCGGAGGCATCGTGGCGATCATCGCGGACGCCATGCCCTCGCCGAGCCGCCACTCTGAGCCGGTCGGGACCGGCACATCGTTGCCGCGCGCCAGCGCCGCCTGCGCGAGGTCCAGGCACTGGTCCAACCCGTAGCTGCCGATGATCAGGTCGCCGCCCTCGACCTCGGTCACGATGAGGGGGTCGTGGGGGCCGATCGAGTTGAGCCGGCGCAGGTCGAACGGGTTCAGGTCGAGCTTGCGTGCCAGCTCGTCGAGCGCGGACTCGATCCCGAAGATCACCTGGCCGAGGCCGTAGCCCCGGAACGCACCGGACGGGGGATTGTTCGTGTAGACGCACGCGGCGTCGACGCGCTTGTTGGGTACCGAGTAGAGGCTGACCGACTCCGAGCAGCCGTGGTACATGACCCCGGGTCCGTGGTTGCCGTACGCCCCGGTGTCGGACAGCACCTCGAGCCCGAGCGCGGTGAGGCGCCCGTCGTCCGTCGCACCGAGCGTGACCGTGACCGTGAACGGGTGCCGCACGGGCGAGACCGTCAGCTCGTCGGTCCGGGTGAACTCGTACTGGACGGGGCGGCCGGTCGTCAAGACGGCCAGCGTCACGATGTCCTCGGTGAGGATCTCCTGCTTGCCGCCGAAGCCACCGCCCACGCGTGCCGCGAAGACCCGCACGTCCGCCGGTTCGAGCGCGAAGATCCGACAGATCTCCTTGTGCACCAGGAACGGCACCTGCGTGGCGCTGCGCAGCACGAGCCGACCGTCCTCGAGCCAGCCGATGGTGGCGTGCGTCTCGATCTGGACGTGGGACACGCGCTGGGTCTGCCAGGTGCCGGTCACGACGGTCGTCGCCTGGGCCAGGCCTGCCGCGAGGCTGCCGTGCTCTCCCCGCATCTGCGCGACCAGGTTGCGGTTCGGGTCGGCGAGGCGAGAGGCCGTCGCGTCCTTGTCGCCGTGCACGAGGGCCGCGCCGGGGGCGAGCGCCGCCCTCGGGTCGAAGACCGCCGGGAGCTGGTCGTAGTCGACGACGATCAGGGCGCACGCCTGCTCGGCGATCGCGACGGTGTCGGCGACGACGGCCGCGACCCGCTGACCGCGGAAGCGCACGACGTCGTCGAGCACGAGAGAGTCGTCCGGGTCGTCGAGCCGGTTCTCGTGGCGAGCCGACGAGTAGAGCGTGGTGGGGGAGTCGGCGTGGGTCAGCACGGCGTGCACCCCGGGCAGCGCGGTCGCGGCGCTCGTGTCGATGCGGGTGATGCGGGCGTGCGCGTGCGGGCTCGCGAGCACGGCCAGGTGGAGCAGGCCGGGCACGGCGACGTCCAAGGTGTACGGCTCGGAACCGCTGACGATCCGGGTGCTCGCGGGTGCGGGCAGGGAGGACCCGACCCGGCCGCCGGACCTCGTCGCCGCGCACGTGGCGGCCAGGGGCTCGGGTGCGACAGGTTCGCCGACCGGGCGGTGCGTTCCGCGCACGGCGTCCTCGATCGCGCGATAGCCCGTGCACCGGCACAGGTTGCCGCTGAGCATGCGGGGCAGCGCATCGAACTTGGCCTCGTCGAGCGTGGAGGCCGTCACGATCATGCCGGGGGTGCAGAAACCGCACTGGAACCCGGAGGCGTCGACGAAGCGCTGCTGGAGCGGGGAGAGGTCACCGTCCCGGCCGAGGCCGGCGACGGTCGTGACGGCCTTGCCCTCCGCGCGGCTGGCGGGGTAGATGCAGGAGTGCACCGGGACGCCGTCGAGCAGGATCGAGCACGCGCCGCAGTCGCCCGAGTCGCAGCCCTTCTTGACCTCGAAGTGCTCCCGGTCCCGCAGGAACGTGCGCAAGGACTGCCCGGGCGCCGCGGTGCCCTCGGCGGTCTCGCCATTGATCTCGAGCTTCATGACCGGCCCGCCCCTCGCTGCAGCTCTGCGCGGATCTCCTCGCCGAGCACCGCGGTCACGGCCCGGCGCCAGTCGGCGGCGCCGTGCGCGTCGGTGAACCACGACGCCAGCGCGTTCACGTCGTGAGCCAGGATCGCCGCCGAGGGGATCGCCGGGTACCGCAGCAGCTCCGGTCGCACGGTGGCGGCGGTGACGGTGAGCACGAAGCCGCCGTCGGGGTCGAGCCGCCCCACGAGGACCGCGCCGGACCGGCCGAGGGGGGAGAGCGCGATCTTGCGGTAGGCGGTGACTGCGCCGAGCGTCGCGGCCGGCAGGTGGATCGACCGCAGCACGTCGCCGGTCGTCAGCACGTTGGTCGCATTGCCCGTCACGAACTGAGCCGCCGGCAGGCGCACGTCGCTGCCGTCCTTGAGCCAGATCAGCACCTCGGCATCGAGCGCGCACGCGAGGGCCGTCATCGGGCCGGCCGGCAGCGAGGTGCAGAGGTTCCCGCCCACCGTCGCGACGTTCCAGATCTTGAACGAGCCGAACAGCGCACCGCAGCACTCGAGGAACAGGGGTTGGGCCGCCCAGCCAGGAACGGCGGGCAGGCGCGAGAGCTCGGCGAGCGTGCAGGTGGCGGCGATCTCCAGACCCGCGTCCGTGACCACGAGGGCGGGCCAGTCCAGGGTCAGCAGGTCGACGAGCCCGGTGAGGTGGCTCCGGGGGTAGGCGAAGAGCTCGGAACCTCCCGCGAGCGGGGCGACGGTCGTGGTCAGGGCACGCAGATCGCCGCGGTGGTGCGCGGCCTTGATCGACGCCACGGTCGGCAGATCCATCGGAGTGTCCTCTCGGCCGACACGGAGACGTCGACATTCGAGCGTAGTCACGGCCTCGCCGCCGTGGGTTGTCGGCGGGCGTGGACTCGGTCACAACGGCCGGGCGCGGCAGGCAGCGCAAGGGTACGGTCGAAGTTGTCCCAGACCGGGGCGCCCGACCTCTCACGTACGAGAGGAGTGAGGTGGTCTTCCCATGGATCCCACCAGAGCAGCGAAGGCAGCGCCGCGTGCGGTGCCCACGATCGAGCGGCCCGAGGTGCACAACGCCGCCGTCGACGCTGTCCGGCGCCGTCAGGGAGCGTGCGCGCAGGTGCACCTTCCGACCGGCCGGATCTGTGTGCTCCGGCACGGGCACGGAGCCTCGTGCGAGTTCGTTCCCGCCGGCGAGGCCGACGCGTCCCTGGCGCGTCATCGGCTCGCCGGGGCCTGGTGACCGGACCGGCTGCGTCCCGCGAGAACCCGCTAGGCGCAGCGATCGCTCCGTCGCCGGACATCCGTGCACAGCTGCTCGATGCGCGCGTTGCCGCGGGCACCGCTGTGGAGGCCGCTGACCGGGACTTCGAGCGGCTCCTGGACGCGGCCCGGTCCGTCTCGACCGACGATGAGCACGACCCCGACGGTCCCGGCCTTGCCGTCGAGCGGGCGCTGGTCGATGCGTTCAGGGTTCAGGCGCGGGCGCGGCTCGCGAGCCTCGACCGCGCGCTGGAGCGGCTGGACGCAGGCGGCTACGGCCGTTGCGAGGTGTGTGGCGGTGCGATCGCCGCGGAGCGGCTTGCCGCCCGACCGGGAGCCCTGACCTGCATCGACTGCGCGCGGGCGGCTGCCCGGCGCGGTTAGCGCCCCGCGCGGGCGCCGGGGTGCGAGGCTGCATCCGGCGGGACGTCGAACCATGTCCGCACGAGCGCGGCTGCGGTGTCCAGCATGGCGACCGGCTCGACGGGACCGACACGCGCGAGCAGCATCGCGCTGGTCGTCAGGGCGGCGAGCGTCCGGGCGCGCTCGTCGACCTCGCCCGGATCGGTCGGCACGGCGCCGGCGCTGAGCGCTTCGGACAGCGCTCCACGGAGCTCGGCCCAGTAGGCCGCGACGACGTCTCGTGCGCCGGGGTCGTGGCCCGCCAGACCGGCTGCGCAGTTCACCAGCAGGCAGCCGCGGCGCGCTGAGCCGTCGGGCAAGGCCGCGACGGTGGCACGCAGCTCCTCGAGGTACCCCAGCAGGGCCCGACCGGGCGGGGCGGGGACGCGCAGCACGCCCAGCCGGGGCCGGATCACCGTCTCGAGGTAGTCGTCCACGGCGGCGTCGAACAGCCCGCGCTTGCTCCCGAAGCAGTGGTAGAGGCTCGAGCGGTTGACTCCGGTCGCGCGTTCGAGCTCGGTGATCGAGGCCTCGTCGAAGCCGGTCGACCAGAACACGTCGCGCGCCGCTCGCACCACGGTCGTGCGGTCGAAGAGCGGGGTGCGCCCCATGTGCTGTCCTCTCGTGATGGTCGTGCGGTTCGTGATGGTCGTGCGGTCGATCTGCTCGACCTATAGTAGAACGATCAGTTCAATTTCCTAGCGAAAGGCGCGCACTCATGGCGTTGCCCGTCAGCACGCAGATCCAGCTCGCCCGGCGGCCCCAGGGATGGCCGACGGCGAGCGACTTCCGTACCGTCCGCGTCGAGCTCCCTGACCTCGGCCCGGGGCAGGTCCGCGTGGCGAACGAGTACATCTCTGTCGACCCGTACATGCGCGGGCGGATGAATGACGTCAAGTCCTACTCGCCGCCCTTCGCCCTCGACGAGGTCATGACCGGGGGAGCGGTGGGGCGCGTCACGGCCTCGACCGCGGACTCGGTCGCCGTCGGCGACGTCGTCGTGCACCAGCTCGGGTGGCGTGACATCGCGCAGGACGACGCGGCCGCGTTCCGGGTGGTCCCGGAGATCGCTGGCGTGCCGATCTCCGCGTACCTCGGGGTGCTCGGCATGACGGCGTTCACGGCGTACGTGGGGCTGCTCAAGGTGGCCGCGATGGTGCCCGGAGACTCTGTGTTTGTCTCCGGTGCGGCGGGGGCGGTGGGCTCGATGGTGGGGCAGATCGCCCGGCTCAAGGGCGCGGGGCGCGTCATCGGATCTGCTGGTTCTGCTGAGAAGGTCGAGCTCCTGACGAGCCGCTACGGCTTCGACGCCGCCTTCAACTACAAGGACGGCTCGGTGACCGAGCAGCTCGAGGCGGCGGCTCCCGAGGGCATCGACGTCTACTTCGACAACGTCGGTGGTGACCACCTCGAGGCCGCGCTCGCGGTCATGAACGACGGCGGGCGGGCCGCGCTGTGCGGGGCGATCTCGCAGTACAACAGCACGCAGGCGCCGGCCGGCCCGCGCAACCTGGCCAACATGATCGGGCGCGGTCTGACCCTCACGGGGTTCATCGTCGGCAAGTACGCGCAGCACTTCCCGGCCTTCGCCGCCGAGATGGCCACCTGGCTGGCAGCGGGGGACATCGTCTTCGACGAGACCGTCGTCGACGGGATCGAGAATGCTGTCGACGCGTTCGGGACCCTGATGCACGGGGGAACACCGGCAAGATGCTCGTGCGCGTCGGGGGACCGGCCGCCGCGGTCTGATCGGGGGGCCGGCCGCCGGAGCCAGAATCCGGCGGCCGGTCGGCGGCAGCACCCGGCCGGATCGACTGCGCGCTGCCGCCACCGGCTTGGGCGGCTCTTCATCGGGCTTCCGTGATAACGGAACCATGCGCGTGCTGACGCAGCCGGACCGTGGCGGCTCAGCCGGGAAGAACAGGACTACCCCGCCCCAAAGCGGCAAGGGGCTTCTGTTATCACTGATGCCAGAGATGCTGGTCGATCGCTGAGCAACGGGAGCTTCGAGAGCACGCGGCTGCGTCAGAGGCTCGTGGTAGACCACACGGATGAGCCAGCGCCCCGCGGGACCGACCGATCATCTGATGAGCGCCCACCGGCTCGTCGAGACCTACCTGGAGCAGCTCGAGGGCTCGGAGTCCACCGTGCGGCAGCGCCGTTGGGCGCTACGAGACCTGTTGACGTTCGCCGGCGAGCAGCAGGAGCCCGTCCGGCTGTCGGCGCCAGCCCTGCTTGATCCTGACCTGCTGATCGCCTGGGTGGCACGCGCGCAGAACGATCCTGTGGCCCCGGCGTCCCAGGCGGGGCTGCGGGCCCGCGCCGGCGCAGCCAGGGCCCTGGATGGCTTCGCGCGTGCCCACCGCCTGCTCGGTCCCGGTCCCGCGTCCGCACCGGCGGACCTCACCTTGGCGGCTCCACCGAGCCCGGCCGAGACCGACCGCTCCGCCGCCCGGATCCTGCTCACCGTCGCGGCCGGGTCAGCGCCCTGGCCAGTGCACCCGGGGGTGTGGGCCAGGTTCGCGGCGCACGCCCACCTGTCGGCCGTCACCGGCGCGGGGGAGAACGAGCTGGCGACGATGACCATCGGGGACCTCGCCGGAACCGGACCTGCCGAGGCGATGGGGTTGACCGATCGCTCCCGACGGACCATCGACCGGTGGCTCGAGGTGCGCTCGGCGCTCGTCGACGAGCTGGAGGGATCCGACCCGGGGGCGCTGTGGCTCCGCGTGCACCCCTCGACGGACCGTCGCACCGGCCGGATCGCCCCGGCCGGCTTGGCGATCACGGCCCGCGGCCTCCGGCTGGCCTTCACGCATATGGTGGCCGCCGCGGCCGGCGTCGACGCGCGGGTCGCTGCTGTCCGGCCACGGGACCTGCGCGCCCTCGGTCGCGAGGCCGCCTGAGCCGGCCGGGCTCGTTGCTCCCGGCCGCCGCGCCGTGGATCGCGGCTCGGCTCCGGGCCGCCGTTCGAGCGCGCACCGGGCGATGCCCGCCCGCGGTGCGCAGGCCGAACTCCGTCTCGTACGCCTTCACCGCGTTGTGGACCGTGGGGAAGAAGTGCTCCGGGCCGAACCTGCCACCCGCCCCGAAGCGGAGCAGACGGTCCTTGACCGGTCCCTTCATCTCGGCGAAGACCAGGGCGATGTCCCGGCGCTGCAGGTAGTCGTCCAGCTCGACCAGGTCGTCCAGGGCGGTCGTGTCGATCCCGGTGATCGGCTCGGCGGCGACGATGACCCATCTGGTCGGCGGAGGAGCCTGATCGACCAGGTCACGGATGTGCGCCTCGAAGACACCGCCGTTGGCGAAGAAGAGCGGGGCGTCGAACCGGGCGATCACGAGCCCGGTGATCCGTTCGCCTTCCGCGTGCCGGGCGAGGTCGTGGAACCCGGGCACCCCGTCGAGATCCACCAGCTCCGTGCGATAGGGGTCCCAGGCCTGCCGGACGAACACCATCAACGACAAGCCGATCGCCACGAGGATCCCCTCGAGGACCCCGATGAACGCCACGCCGAGAAATGCCGCGATGAGAAGTGCAGTCTCGGTGCGGCTGATCCGCGCGAGCCGAACCAAGGTGCTCAGATCCACGATCGACGCGGCGGCGGTGATCACGATGGCGGCCAGGGTCGCCGAGGGGAGGTACTCGGGCAGCCCCGGGAGGACGAGCATGAAGACGACGAGCAGGCCCGCCGCGACGAAGCCGGCCAGCTGCGTGCGGGCCCCGGCCTCGACGGCCACGGGGGTGCGCGAGGTGCTGCCGGAGACCGCGAACCCGCCGAGCAGGCCGCTGGCGATGTTCGCGACGCCGAGAGCTCCCATCTCCTGGTTGCCACTGACCGAGTACCGGTATCGCATGGCCAGGGTCCGCGACAGGACGCTCGTGTCGGCGAAGGCGATCACCGCGATCCCCACCGCGGGGCCGATCAGGTCAACCACATCGTCGAGGCCGAGCCCCGACAGAGCGGGCGCCGGGAGGCCCTGGGGGAGGGCACCGACCGTCGGGATGAGGTCCTGCAGCCCGAGGGTCACCGTCGCGATCATCGCGCCGACGACCGCCACGAGCACCCCGGGGACCTTGGTCGGCAGCAGCCGGGTCGTGATGATCGCACCCAACGAGATCAGGCCGACCGTGAGGGCCACGCCGTTCGTCTCACCGGCCGCGACCGCGCGCATGGTCTGCCCGAGGTAGTCCCACACGGAGCCGCCCGGGACGGAGATCCCCAGCAGCTTGGGCAGCTGGCTCACGATGACGACGAGCGCGATGCCGTTGAGGTAGCCGACCCGGATGGGCTTGGACAGCAGCCCGGTCACGAAGCCCAGCCCCAGAGCGCGACCGGCGAGCAGGACCAGTCCCATCAGGATCGCGAGCAGACCGGCCAGGGCCACGCTCCGCTCGCTGTTCCCGAGCGACAACGGGAGCACGGCCGCGGCGATCATGGGGGCCAGCGACGAGTCCGGCCCGAGGACGAGCACCCGGGACGGGCCGAAGAAGGCGTACGCGATGAGCGGGACGATCGACGCGTACAGGCCGGTCACCGGGGGCAGCCCGGCCACGACCGCGTAGCCCATCCCGGCCGGGATCAGGAGCGCGCACAGGGTGCCGCCGGCCACGAGGTCACCCCGGAGCCACGGACGCTCGTAGGCTCGGGCGGTCGCGAGCCCGGGGAGTAGTCGTTCGTGCCTCCGGTGCTCCATGCTCTCCACGTTTCGCCCCTGCGCCGGCGCCCGCAAGTGTCCACCTGCCCAGGATCGAGCACCCGTCCTGCACGGACGGCCCAGTCGACGGGTCGATGGTCCCGCCACGTCAGGCCGGCCTCGCCCTAACGTCAGGTCATGAACGCGACACGGCAGGTCATCGCCCATCTCGAGGCGATGCATCCGGACCGTACCGACCTCGGTGTCTGCGTCGCGACCCTGAAGCCCACCGGCGGGTGCATGGACCGCGCCCGGGCAGCCCAGCTGCTGCGCGCCGACTTCCACCTCGTCGTCCTGTGCACCGGCGGGGCGGGGGACCAGGTGGTCGACCTTGCCATCCACCACCACGAGCCGGGCACGCTGCTCTGGATCCGGCCCGGCCAGGTCCATGAGCGACCTCCCGCGGTCGAGGGGACTGCCGTGTGCTTCACGGACGCCTTCCTCGGCAGCAACGAGGACATGCGGACCGGCCCGAACTCGTGGAAGCTCGACCTCGACGACTTCGCTGACGTCCGCGCCCAGCTGGCCGTCCTCACCGGCGAGTACACGCGGTTCGTGTTCGGGCCGACGGGTCGACATCTTCTTCAGGGCGAGACGATGCTGCGCCACGTTCTCCTGGCCTTCCTGCTCCGGGTCGGTCAGGCCGAGCCGCTCCGGCCGGGGCAACCGAGCGAGATGCGCCCTGCCGCGCGGGCGTTCATCGAGCTCGTCGAGGGGTCGTTCGCCTCGATCCACACCGTCGGTCAGTACGCCGCTGCGCTGGGATACTCCGCCAAGACGCTCACGCGCGCGAGCGTCGAGTCGACGGGCCTGACCCCCAAGCAGGTGATCGACGCACGCCTCGTGCTCGAGTCCCGCCGACTTCTCACCTACTCCGACATCTCGGTCAGCGCGGTCGGCCGACGACTCGGATTCGACGACCCCGCGAACTTCTGCAAGTTCTTCACGCGGGCGACCGGGATGTCGCCGGGGGCGTTCCGCGCCTCGCGCGCCGCCGACCGACCGCCGGCTGTCCGCAACGGACAACAACAGGTCTGATTCCTACCACCAAAAGGTCAAGCCACCGCCAAGTTTGCGGCGAACCTGGAGGAGCCAACTCGGTATCTCCGGGGCCTGGCTCGACCGTGGTGAGGATGGGACGTTGCCCAGAACAGTCGTCTGTTTCAAGTCGGTCGCCACCGAGGCAGATCTGCGGATCGACCCCGTCACGCGCGCCGTCGACGCGAGCCGCACCCATCCGAAGATCTCGGACTACGACCGGAACACGATCGAGGCGGCCCGGATCGCCGCGGGGCAGCTGGCGGGCGAGCTGGTCGGGCTGACGTTCGGCCGTGCGGATGCAAGGGCGGCCGTGAAGGACGCCCTCGCGCGCGGTCTGGACCGCGCGGTACACATCCTGGCAGGGGCCACCACCGCCGACGGCACCGACCGTGCCGACGGCCACGTGACCGCGCGGGTGCTGGCCGCCCAGATCGGGCGGCTGGACGACGTCGGCCTCGTGCTCTGCACCGAGGGTGCGTCCGACACCTACGCCCACGAGACGGGACCGAGGCTGGGAGAGCTGCTCGGCTGGCCGGTCGTGACCAACGTCCGTGACCTCGTGATCGACGGCGATCGCCTGCGCGCCGTGCGGGTCCTGGGGGCCGACGCCGAGACGGTCGAGTGTGAGCTGCCCGCTGTCGTCACCGTGGTGCCGGAGATCGCGCCCGCACCCATCCCGGGTCTGCGTTCGGTGCTGCTCGCCGGCAAGAAGCCCACCGAACAGGTCGCGGTGGCCGATCTCGATCTGTCTGCCGACGCGCGGACCGCCCGCACCACGGTCACCTCGTTCCTCGGGTTCGTCGCCCAACGCAGACGCGTGCTTCTCGACGACGGTGATGCCGAGCACAGGGTCGCCGCCCTCGTGCGTGGCCTCACCCAGGACGGGGTGCTGTGATGGCCGCCAGCCTCGTCGCCCGCGGGAGCGCGTCCCGCCAGATCTACGTGTTCTCCGAGAGCGCGCGGATCGCGGCCGATCTCGTCGCGATGGCGACGGCCATGACGACGTCGGCCCCCGAGCAGACCCAGGTGCACGTCGTCTGTCTCGGCACGGCGCAGGGGGCGGTGCTCGCCGGCTCCGGCGCGACGTCGGTCATCGCCCTGGTGGCGGACGAGCCGCGGCCGGAGGCCTACGCGGGCGCCCTCGCCCGCGTGGTCGGGGAAAGGCGTGGTGACCTGCTCCTGGTCGGCGGCACGACGAGCGGCCAGGAGATCGCGGCGCGCGTCGCGACGATCCTCGGGTGCGGCCTCGTCAGCGAGGCCACCGCACTGGGCTCGCGCGCCGACGGCGAGTGGTCGAGCGAGCGGATCATGTACGCCGGCGCCGCGATCCAGTCCGAGGCCTGGACCGGACCGGCGGTCATGACGATCGCCCCGGGCCAGGCCGCGGGAGCCCGTGCCCTGGCACCCACCGAGCCGGCAGGGCGCACCGGACCGCCGCCGACCGTCGAGTCGATCGCGGTCGAGGTCGACACCCGGGTCCGGCGCGTGAGCCTCAGTGTGCGCGACCACGCCGCGGTGGACCTCGCCGGCGCCTCCCGGGTGGTGTGCGTCGGCATGGGCCTCGCGACGCGCGCCGACCTCACGCTCGCTGCCGACCTCGCGACCGCCCTGGGCGCGGAGATGGCCTGCACCCGGCCCGTCGCTGAGGACCGCGAGTGGCTGCCCGCCGAGCGGTACATCGGGATCTCCGGCGTTCGCGTGTCGCCCGACCTCTACGTCGGCGTCGGCGTCTCGGGCCAGGTCCAGCACACCATCGGGATCCGCGACGCGAAGGTCGTCGTCGGGATCAACACCGACCCGGCCGCGACGCTGTTCGGCGTGTGCGACTACGCCCTGGTCGGCGACCTGCACGAGATCGTCCCGCTGCTCGCTGCCGCGGTCCGCGCCCGCGACGTGCCGGCCTGACCCCGAACCACCCCCGAACCACCCCCGAACCACCCCCGAACCACCCCCGAGTTGCCGACGAGAAGGAGCACAACGATGTGGTACTTGACCGAAGAGCGTGAGGCGATCCTGGCGACGGTGCGCGAGTTCGTCAGGTGCGAGGTTGCGCCGGTCGCGATGGAGATCGACCGGACGAGCGAGTTCCCGCTCGCCCTGTTCAAGCGCGCGGGCGAGCTCGGGCTGCTCGGAGTCACGGTCCCCGAGGAGTTCGGCGGGCTCGGCGCCGATCAGACGACCCACGCGCTGATGCTCGAGGAGATCGCCAAGGCGCTGCCGGTGCTCACGGTCGCGATGGCGGCCCACAGCCTGCTGGCCGGGGGCCTGATCGAGATGCTCGGTACGGCCGAGCAGAAGAAGGAGTACCTCGTCCCGGCGGGGACGGGCGAGATCGTCCTCGCGTGCGGGTCCACCGAGGCCGTCGGCGGCAGCAACCAGGTCGAGTTCAGCACACGTGCCGTGCTCGACGGCGACGAGTGGGTGCTCAACGGCGGCAAGGTGCTCATCTCGAACATCGGCGTCGCGGACGTCTACATCATCATCGCGGTCACGGCCGACCACGTGGACCCGGCCACGAAGGCCGGCATGAGCGCGTTCATCGTGCCCGCGGGCACCGCCGGGCTCGGCGTCGGCAAGCCGGAGCACAAGCTCGGCTGGCACGGGTCCGCGACCGGATCGCTCTCGTTCACGAACTGCCGCATCCCGAAGGCGAACCTGCTCGCGCCGCAAGGAGGCGCCCTGCCGGCGATGTTCGTCAGCGCGACGGCGGAGTTCCTCAGCTGTGGGCCGGTCAGCCTCGGGATCGCGGAGGGGGCCTACGAGATGGCGCTCGCGTACAGCCTCGAGCGAGAGCAGCAGGGCCAGACGATGTTCGACCGGTTCCAGGTGACCCGGCACAAGCTGGTGCGGATGTGGGGCGAGATCGAGTCGCTGCGCGCGCTCGTGTACTCGACCTACGCCGAACGCGACCGCGGCGAGCTGTGCTTCGCGCAGGGCCGGCTGCTCAAGGTCAAGGGCGCCGAGGTCTCCGAGTACGTCGCCCGCGAGGCGATCCAGCTGTTCGGCGGCGTCGGCACGGTCGTCGACACCGGCGTCGAGCGCTACTGGCGCGACGCGAAGGTCATGGCGATCGGTGGCGCCTCGGTCGAGGCGCTCGTCGATGCCATCGCCGGCCTCATCAAGGCGAAGCGCGTCTGAGCGAGCGCTCTGCCATTCGCACGATCGAAGCAGTCTCACACCGTTCAAGGAGGAGCGTCATGGAGAACTACCAGGACCGGGTCGTCGCAATCACGGGTGCGGCGAACGGCATCGGCAAGGAGCTGGCCCGCAGGTTCGGGCGCGCGGGCGCGCGCCTCGCGCTCGGTGACATCGACGCCGAGAACCTCGCGGCGCTCACCGCCGAGCTCACGGCCGACGGCGTCGACGTCCTCGCGTCGGTCTTCGACGTGCGCCACGTCGATGGCATGGAGCGCTTCGCCGCCGAGACGTTCGCCTCGTACGGCAAGGTCGACCTGTTCTTCAACAACGCCGGCGTCATCTCGGTCGGGACGATCTGGGAGCAGCCGCTCGCGGACTGGGACTGGCTGATCGACGTCAACGTCAAGGGGATCCTGCACGGCATCAAGGCCTTCGTGCCGCGGATGATCGCCCAGGACATCGAGTGCCACATCATCGACACCGCCTCGATCGCCGGGCTGCTGACCGTCGAGAACTCGCCGGCCTACGTCGCGAGCAAGTTCGCCGCGCTGTCCCTGACCGAGGTCCTCGACCTGCAGCTGCAGGCCGTGGACGCGAAGGTCCGCGCCCACGTCATCTGCCCCGCCATCGTCCAGACCGACTTGGACAACTGCCTGCGTCACCGCGACCCGGCGACCTACGACGCCGACGACCCGTACTACGCCACCGCGGACTTCATCGCCCGGTCCGAGATCGTCGCCAAGTCGATGCCGGCGGGGATGCCGGTCGCCGACGCCGTCGAGGTGATCATCGCCGAGCTGGAGAAGGGCACCTTCTACATCCTCACCCATCCGATGTACAACCCGGCGATCACCGGTCGGGTCGCCGGCATCGTCGCCGGTACCCGACCCGCCCTCGTCCGCCGCTGACACGCACCCGTTCCTCGAAGGAGTCCAGGTCATGTATCCCTACATCAAGAACTACGACCACGTCGTGACGTACGTGAAGGACGGTCACGTCGCGACCATCACGTTCGACTGTCCCGAGAACCTCAACCGGTTCTCGGAGCAGGTCATCGACGAGTTCGGCGCCGCGCTCGACCAGGCCCACTGGGACGACGACGTCCGTGTGATCATCCTGCGCGGGACAGGGCCGGTCTCCTTCGGCCCCGGCGACCTCAGCATCATCAAGACGAAGCTCGCGAAGAACCTCTCGGCCGCACGGGAGGTGATGTGCGAGATCTCGAACCTCATCAAGAAGATGTACTCGATCCCGACGCCGATCATCGGCCTGGCCGAGGGGGGCTGCCTCGGCGGCGGCTGCAACCTGCTGCTCTCGAGCGACATCGTGATCGCGACCGAGAACGCGTACTTCCACGAGCTGTTCGTCAACTACGCCCTCACCCCGGACACCGGGGGGCTGTGGGCGCTGCAGCGGCTGGTCGGGCCGATGCGGGCCAAGGCGATCTGCATGCTCGGCGAGCCGGTCGGGGCGCTGGAAGCGGCGCAGCTCGGCATGGTCTACAAGGTCGTCCCCGCCGCAACCGCCTATGAGCAGGCCCGCGAGCTGGCCGACAAGATCGCGGCGAAGTCCCCGGTCGGCATCAACCACACCAAGCAGATCTCCAACCGGCTGCACGAGTACACGATGGACACCTACTTCCAGGTGGAGGGTGACTACCTCGCGATCGGCGCGCTGAGTGCCGACTTCCAGGAGACGAACCTGGCTGCGGCGCAGGAGCGCGAGCCGGTCTACAAGGGGTACTAGACGCGGCGCAGGGCGCGGTGGGGCCTTCACCCCGCCGCGCCCGTCTCCGGCCCGCGTGCGGCGCCCATCTCGACGAGCCGAGCCTCCCTCCGAGAGCTAGCGTGAGCACCATCGGTGGTTCCGCCGACCGGCACGTGGTTCGTGAGACGGAGGGGCTATGCGCGCAAACTCTCGCGTCATTCTGGTCGGGTTGGCGGTCCTGGTCGCCGGGGGAGCCGTGTTCGCGATGACCCGGCCGGGCAGCGGCGAAGGGTCCCTGGGAGGCTCCAGCTGGGTCCTGACCGGGACGTCCGCCGACTCGTTCGACCCCGCCAAGGTCGCGATCACGGCCGAGTTCACCGACACCCAGATCTCCGGCTCGTCCGGTGTCAACCGCTACAGCGGCGGCTACACCGCGACCTCGGCCGGCACGTTCTCGGTGGGGGAGCTGATCTCGACCCTCATGGCGGGCCCCGAGGCAGACATGCAGGCGGAGGCCACCTACATCAAGCTCCTGCGGTCGGCCACGGCCTACCAGCTGGACGGCGACCGGCTGACCCTGAAGGACGCCGCCGGGAACGACCAGCTGATCTACGCGGCTGCTCCCTGACGCGGTCAACCTGCGAGCCGCCGCGTGCGACGACAGGTGCGCGACGCCGGTCGACGACGTAGCGTTCATGGCATGAGCCGTTCCCCCCGGGTGAGGTCATGACACGCGCGTGGTCGCGCTGGCTGCCCGCCGCGATCGTTCCGGCGGTCATCGCAGCCGGCGCGCTGGTGAGCGCCTCCCAGGCCGGTGCTAACGCTGACCTGCCGGACAAGTCCGCGGCCGAGGTGCTCGCCCTCGTAGGCGAGAGCTCGGTGGACGCGCTCTCGGGCACCGTCGAGCAGACCTCGAAGCTCGGGCTGCCCGCGCTGCCGAGCTCGGGTTCCGGCACGGACGGCGCGGGAGCGTCCGGTCAGGCCGCGGCGCTCGAGCTGCTCACGGGCTCGCACACCGCGCGCGTCTACCTCGACGGCCCCACGCGGGTGCGCGTGCAGGTTCTCGACATGCTCGCCGAGCGCGACGCCGTGCGCAACGGTGACGACGTCTGGCTCTACAGCTCGGTCGGCAACACCGCGACCCACCTCGTGCTCCCGGGCGGATCAGCGGGGGAGCACGCACCGGACGGCGTCGTGACCCCGGCGGAGCTTGCGGACGAGTTCCTCACCGCGATCGATGCGAGCACCGTGGTGACCGTCGATGCGGACACCGTCGTGGCCGGGCGTGCTGCGTACGACCTCGTGCTGACCCCCCGTGCCAACGACACCCTGGTCGGCTCCGTCTCGATCGCGGTCGACGGCGAGACCGGCCTGCCGCTGCGCGTGGACGTCGCCGCCAGGGGGCAGCAGGAACCCGCGTTCCAGGTGGCGTTCACGCAGCTCAGCCTCGGCGCGCCGGCCGCGGAGCGGTTCCAGTTCACCCCGCCGCCTGGTGCGACCGTGACCGAACAGGCCGTGCCCGAGCTTCCCGCGAACCTGGCCGCTCCGGCGACGGGTCAGCCGGGCGAGCTCGGGATCGGCCGGCCCACCGTCTCGGGCACGGGGTGGGACGCGGTCGTCGAGCTGCCGCTCGGGCTGGCGGCGCCGGCTCTGACCGGCTCGGCCGGGCTCGAGGAGCTGACGCAGGCGGTGCCGGGTGGCCGGTTCCTGCACACCGCCCTGCTGAACGTGCTCCTGACCGACGACGGCCGGCTCCTGGCCGGATCCGTACCGCTCGAACGGCTGCAGGCCTCGAGCAGCAGTCAGTGACGGTCGCCACGCCGACGATCGACCTGGCGATCGAGACGCACGGGCTGACGAAGCGGTTCGGCCACCAGATCGCCGTCGACGGGATCGACCTCGCCGTGCCGCGGGGCGCGGTCTTCGGGTTCCTGGGCCCGAACGGGTCCGGCAAGACCACCACGATCCGCCTGATGCTCGGCCTGGCGGCGGCCACGAGCGGTGACATCCACGTGCTCGGCCGCGACATGCCCCACGACCTGCGCGACGTCCTGCCGCGGGTCGGCGCGCTCGTGGAGGGGCCCGCCTTCTACCCGTTCCTGTCCGGGGCGGCGAACCTGCGCCGGCTCGACACGGCGGACCGGTGCGCGCCGTCGTCCACGCGTCGCGCCCGGGTGGCCGACGCGCTCGAGCGCGTGGGCCTGACGCACGCCGCGGGCAAGAAGGTGCGCGCCTACTCGCTCGGGATGAAGCAGCGGCTCGGGATCGCCAACGCCCTGCTCTCGCCGCGCGACCTGCTGGTTCTCGACGAGCCGACCAACGGTCTCGACCCCCAGGGCACGCGCGAGGTGCGTGGTCTCGTGCGCTCCCTCGCAGCCGACGGCGCCACGGTCTTCGTCTCCAGCCACCTGCTCGCCGAGGTCGAGCAGATGTGCACGCACGCCGCCGTGATGAGCGCCGGCAGCCTCGTGGCCCAGGGCACGCTCGACGATCTGCGCCGGGTCGGCCTCGCCCACGTCCGAGTCCGCACGCCCGACGGCGACCTCGCGCGCCACGTGCTCAGCGGGCTCGGGCTCGTGCCCGAACCCGCGTCCGGTCCCCGCGACGACGCGGCCGACGGCGTCGTCAGCGCGCCGATCGCGCGCACCGGGATGCTGCCCGAGGAGATCGTCGGCGCGCTCGTCGCGCAAGGGGTGCGGGTTCGGGGGTTCGCCGTCGAGGGCGCCACGCTCGAGGACCGGTTCGTGGCCCTGACCGGAGAGGGGTTCGACATTGCCCAATGAGACATCACCCAGGGAGATGTCACCCAGTGAGGCATCGCCCAGTGAGGCATTGACCAGCGACGTGACGGCGCGCCTCGAGCGTCCCTCGGCCGGCTGGCCGTTGATGAGCTCCGAGCTGTCCGTGCTGTTCCGGCGCCGGCGGACCTGGGCGATGCTGGCCGCGCTGGCGGCGATCCCGATCCTGATCGCGGTCGCCGTGCGGTTGTCGTCGTCGGCCCCCGCCGCGGGGGAGGGTCCGCCCTTCCTGGAACGCATCACGCAGAACGGCCTGTTTGTCGGGATCACCGCGTTGGTGGTCTCGATCCCGCTGTTCCTGCCGCTCACCGTCGGGGTGGTGGCCGGTGACACCATCGCCGGCGAGGCGAGCCTGGGCACGCTGCGCTACCTGCTCGTGGGCCCGGCAGGGCGAGTCCGACTCCTGATCGTCAAGTACTGCGCGGCGGCGGTCTTCTGTCTCGCGGCGACCGTGACCGTCGTCGGGACGGGCGCCGCGATCGGCGCGGCGCTGT
Source organism: Pengzhenrongella phosphoraccumulans (assembly GCF_045689905.1). Taxonomy (NCBI): domain Bacteria; kingdom Bacillati; phylum Actinomycetota; class Actinomycetes; order Micrococcales; genus Pengzhenrongella; species Pengzhenrongella phosphoraccumulans. The sequence continues at coordinate 4,422,912 of NZ_CP144210.1, forward strand.
TCCCGGTCGGTCCGGTGACCCTGCTCTCGGGCGACACGATCGGGGTCGGCGAGTCCGTGGGGCGCTCGTTGCTGGTCGCCGCCTACGTCACCGTCTCGCTGCTCGGGCTGTCGGCGATCGGGCTGTTCATCTCCACCCTCACCGAGGTCCCGGTCGGCGCGATGGCGGCCACCATCGTCCTGTCGGTCGTGGCCCAGGTGCTCGACTCGCTGAGCCAGCTGGACTGGCTGCACCCGTGGTTGTTCAGCCACTACTGGCTCGGCTTCGCGGACCTGCTGCGCCAGCCGATCTCGTGGACGTCCTTCGCCGACAACGCGCTGCTCCAGGCCGGGTACGTGCTCACGTTCGGCGCGCTGGCCTACGGCCGGTTCGTCACGAAGGACGTGCTGTCCTGACGAGTGCGGCCCCTGACAGGGACTCGCCGGCGTGCTCGATGAGCAGCGCCAGCTCGGCCGGGGCGCACGGGGCATCGCTCTCGATGCAGCACGCCAGGGCCGCGTGGTACTGCTCGTAGACCCCGCGCATCGCAACGACCGCGACGGGGGTGGGACGGACGAGGACACTGCGGCGATCGACGGGATTGGGGACGCGGGTGGTCAGTCCGGCCGACTCGAGGTGATCGACCATCCCCGTCACCGAGCCGGTGGTGATGCCGAGCAGCTGAGCGAGCTGCTTGGGCGTGAGCTCGTCGGACTCGATCAGGTGCCCGAGCGCCGTCAGCTCAGTCACATTGATGTGGAGCTGCGAGGCGAGCGCGCTGCGGAAGTGGTCGCCCGCCAGGATGAGGTGGCGAATGGCGCGCCCGACCGCGGCCACGTCGATCTCACTCACTTTCGGCACCGTGCACCCCCCTACACCTGGCGTGGCCTCCCACACTAGCCGCCGTGTGCGGGCGCAGGTCACGCCGTGAACGCCTCGCGACACACCTGCGGCGGGCCACCTCGAGGGGCGGCCCGCCGCAGGTGACGGGAGACGTTCTCTGCGCTGGCCGGGACTACTGGGCTGACGACCCGGTGAGTGCCTTGGCCTTGAGCGTCTCGTACTCGGCAGGTGAGATGGCGCCGGCGTCGAGCAGTGCCTTCGCCTTGGAGACCTCGTCCGCGGGCGACGAGTTGCCGGCGACGTCCTTGATGTACGACTCCTGGGCCGACTGCACCGCCCGCGCGTGCTGCGCGGAACGCTCGGCCATGCCACCACCCTTGGCTATCAGGTAGATGAGCGCGGTCACGAACGGCAAGAAGATCAGGGCGACGATCCAGAGCGCTTTCGCAAATCCGCCGGAGTCCCGGTCGCGGAAGATGTCAGCGATGATCGAGAACATCACCATCAGATATGCGATAAAGGCGAACGAGATAACGATGAACCAGATGATGTCCCAGAACGACATGTCAATCCTCTCCGAGTAACGATTCGTGCCGCCGCGTTCCGCGGCTGCCCAAATCGTGGCACATACCCTCCCAAACCGCTCGCCAGAACCAGGTCACGGTGGATCTCTGTCGGGCCTCGCAGGGGCTTCCGGTCGGGCGCGGATCTGGGCAGGATGGCCGCATGACGCCACCACCGCAGAAAGCGAACGAGACCTCGGAGCCAGCCTCTGCGGGGTTCAAGGAACGCGTCGCAAACGGGAAAGCCGCTCGCGAGCGGATGCCGCTTGACGAGCTTGCCCGGTTCGAGCGGGTCGCCACGGTCGAACCGCTCGAGATCCTCGCGGCACAGGGCCGCACCCGGGTGCCCGAGCTGTTGCCGATCCGGCACGGTCGCATGGCCGCGTCGCCCTTCGCGTTCTACCGCGGCGCCGCCGGAGTCATGGCCGCCGATCTGGCCGGGACTGCGACGTCGGGGTTGCGCACCCAGGTCTGCGGCGACGCGCACCTGTCGAACTTCGGGACGTACCTCGCACCCGACCGCCGCATGGTCTTCGACCTCAACGACTTCGACGAGACGCTCCCGGGCCCGTGGGAGTGGGACGTCAAGCGGCTTGTCGCCAGCCTCGAGGTAGCCGGTCGACAGAACGGGTTCAGCGATACCGCTCGTCGGCAGATCCTGGTCGACTGCGGACGCGCCTATCGCACGGCGATGAGGGACTTTGCCGGCCGGTCGAACCTGTCGGTCTGGTACGCGCGGGTCGACGTCGAGGAGATCCTCGCCCGTGAGGGCGGACAGCTCACCGCCAAGCAGCGGTCGCGCACGTCGGCGGCGGTCGCCAAGGCGAGTGGGCGGGACAGCCTGCAGGCGGCCAAGAAGATCACCCAGATCGTCGATGGCGAGCGTCGACTCGTCAGCGACCCGCCCCTGCTCGTCCCGATCGAGGAGCTGATCCCGGGGCAGGCCGGGCTCGACACGCTCGCGAGCCTCACAGCGATGCTCCGCGGTTACAGCCGCTCGCTCCAGCACGACCGCAGGGTCCTGCTCGACCAGTACCGGATCGCGCACATCGCGCACAAGGTGGTCGGGGTCGGGAGCGTCGGGACGCGCGCCTGGGTCATCCTCCTGGTCGGGCGCGACGACGGCGACCTGCTGCTCCTGCAGGCGAAGGAAGCACAGGCGTCCGTCCTTGCCCCGTTCGTCCGTGCCGGGCGGATCGCGAACCAGGGGACCCGGGTGGTTCGAGGGCAGCACCTGATGCAAGCCGCGAGCGACATCTTCCTGGGCACGCAGCAGGTGCTCGGCATCGACGGTGTGCCCCGCGACTTCTACGTGCGTCAGCTGCGCGACGGCAAGGGATCAGCATCGATCGAGCGCATGCTCCCGTCCGGGATCAGCGCCTACGGGCGGCTGTGCGCGTGGACGCTCGCGCGGGCCCACGCGCGCTCGGGCGACCGGGCGGCGATGGCCGGCTACCTCGGCTCGAGCCAGCGGTTCGAGCGCGCACTGGCCGATTTCGCGGCGGCGTACGCCGATCAGAACGCCAAGGATCACGACAGCCTGGTTCGCGCCATCGGCGCGGGGCGCCTGTCGGCCGTCGTCGGAGTCTGAGGGCTCAGCCCTCGAATACGTGCCCCAGCTGCGGCGGCTGCTTGCTGACGGTCGTGATGATCTCCGCGGCGACATCCCGGAGCTTGACGTTGCGGTTCTGGGAGGCCGAGCGCAGGACCGCGAACGCCGCGTTGGCGTCGCACCGGTTCTGGCCCATGATGATGCCGATCGTCTGGTCGATGACGGTCCGCGAGGTCAGCGCGGCCCGGAGCTGATCGGTGATCTCGAGCGAGTGGGCGAGGCGCACCGCGAGCGTCAGGGCGCGGGAGGCCTCGTTGGCGAAGCCTTGTGCCTTTGACTGCTCGATGGCGCCGAACGCGTACGGTCGGCGGGAGTAGAGGTTGAGGGCACCGACCGCGTGCTCGCCGCCCTCGAGCGGCAGGGAGATGGACGAGCGCACCCCGAGCGCGAGCGCACGCGGCTGGTACGGGCGGAAGCGCTCGTCGGTGGCGAGGTCGTCGATCAGGACGATCTTGCCCGCGCGCATCGCCGTGAGGCAGGGGCCGTCGTCGTGCCCGTACTGCACCTCGTCGAACTGGGCCGCGTAGGCGTCGCTGCTCGCGACGGTGATCGGATGGCCTTCCCTGGCGACGGTGATGCCTGCCGAGATGCCACCTCCGATCGTCGCGACGGCGACGTCGGTGAGCTGCTGGAGGAACTCCTCGATGTCAGCGGTCGCAAGCAGGGCTTCCTGCAGCTCGCTCGCCGGATGGCGCACGGGGTCGCCCGCGGGGATCGAAGGTTTGGGGCCGGGCATGGTGTGCCAGCATTCCCAGGGGATGAGCCCGCGTTCGGACACATCGGAAATGGCGCGTCGTTGCGTGGCACGCTCGGAAGACTTCCGACCGGACTATTTTCTCACGCGGGGTCAAGCAAAAGCAAAATAGCGGTCACCAACGGGTTAGCCGATTCCCGCCGCGCACACCGCGCCCCGGTTACGGCACCCGCGTGGGCGGTTCGGTCGGAACGTTCAGGCGGATCTCCGAGTCCGGACGTCGAGCCTCTCGGTCGTGGAGCTCCCGCCCTAGGATGAGCGTCTCGATCTCGGCAAACCGCCGGATCCGCTCCTCGCCGGATGACTCCGCTGGTCGCGACTTCTGAGATTTTGTCACTAGTCCCCCTTGACAGCGTTCGACCGGCCGCACCGGCGTCGCACCCGCGACGCTAGGGCTGCACCCATTCTGCTCTTTTGGCGCCGGTTTGGGCCCGATTTGGTGCCCGGTCGACCGGCCCTGTTCACGTGGTTGTCTAGGCTCGGCGCATGGAAACGCGCAGGCTCGGCAACAGCGGACTCGCGGTCTCGGTCGTCGGGCTGGGCGCCAACAACCTCGGCCGCCCCGGAACCGTGACGCAGACGCCGCAGGGGGCAGCCGCCGTCGTCCATGCCGCCGTGGACGCCGGCATCACACTCATCGACACGGCCGACTGCTACGGCGAGACCCCGGGGCTGAGCGAGGACCTGCTCGGGCGTGCGCTCGGGAAACGGCGCGACGCCGTGGTGCTGGCGACGAAGTTCGGGATGGACATGGCGGGCACCGACGGACCCGACCACGGAGCTCGGGGGTCGCGGCACTACATCATCAGGGCGGTCGAGGCGTCCCTGCGGCGGCTGCGCACCGAGTGGATCGACCTGTACCAGTTCCACACGCCCGACCCGCTGACCCCGATCGAGGAGACGCTCGCGGCGCTGGACACCCTCGTGCGGTCGGGGAAGGTGCGGTATCTCGGGCACTCGAACCGGGCCGGCTGGCAGATCGCCGAGGCGGAGTTCGCGGCGCGTATCGGGGGGTTCACCCGGTTCGTCTCGGCCCAGAACCACTACAACCTGCTCGACCGGCGCGCCGAGCTCGAGGTGCTGCCGGCGGCCCAGGCCTTCGGGCTCGGCGTGCTGCCCTACTTCCCGCTCGCCAACGGGCTGCTGACCGGAAAGTACCGCGGCGGCACCGCGCCGGCGGGGAGCCGGCTCACCCACGCGCGAACGCACCTGCTGCGCGAGACGGACTTCGAGCGGCTCGACCGGTTCGGTGCCTTCGCGCGGGCTCGGGACCTGACCGAGGTCGAGGTCGCGTTCTCGTGGCTCGCGAGCCAGCCGGCAGTTGCCAGCGTGATTGCGGGTGCGACGACGCCCGAGCAGGTGACTCAGAACGCCCGGTCGGGCGGCTGGCGGCCCTCGGCGCAGGATCTCGCGGAGCTCGACGGCATCTTCCCGCGACCGACGAAGGTCGCGCTCTTCTGATCACCCGCTGTTGGTCCCCCCAGACCGAGACATGACCCGCCCCGCGCCCCTACGCTGCCCCTATGGCCAAGAGCGCAAAGGTGCCGAAGTCCGTGAAGACCACCGTCACGGACCGCCTGCCCAAGAAGCTGTACGAGAAGGAGCTGTTCAAGCTCCAGGCTGAGCTCGTCACGATGCAGGAGTGGGTTCGCACCGAGGGCAAGCGCGTCGTCATCATCTTCGAGGGGCGCGACGCCGCCGGCAAGGGCAGCACCATCAAGCGCGTCACGCAGTACCTGAACCCGCGCGTCGCCCGCATCGCGGCACTTCCCTCCCCGAGCGACCGCGAGCGCACCCAGTGGTACTTCCAGCGCTACGTCGCCCAGCTCCCGGCCGCCGGCGAGATCGTCCTGTTCGACCGGTCCTGGTACAACCGCGCAGGCGTCGAGCGGGTCATGGGTTTCTGCACGAACGACGAGTACCACCGGTTCTTGCACCAGGGCCCGATCTTCGAGCGGATGCTCGTCGAGGACGGCGTGCTGCTGCGCAAGTACTGGTTCTCCGTGAGCGACTCGGAGCAGGAGGCACGGTTCCGGTCCCGGCTCGAGGACCCCATGCGCCGCTGGAAGCTGTCGCCCATGGACCTCGAGTCGATCACCCGCTGGGAGGAGTACTCCCGGGCGAAGGACCAGATGATGGTCCACACCGACATCCCCGAGGCGCCCTGGTGGGTCGTGGAGAGCGATGACAAGCGGCGCGCGCGGCTGAACATGATCCATCACCTGCTCTCGACCATCGACTACCGGCAGGTGCAGCGGCTCCCGCTCGACCTGCCGCCCCGCCCGCCGTCCAGCGGGTATGTGCGGCCGCCGCGGGACACCCAGAACTACGTGCCGGACCACGGCGGCGACCTGCTGCGCTGACCGCACGGCTGGACGGGGCAGACTGCACGGGTGGCCGACGACCCGATCCTGCGGCTGCTCGCCGACCCCCCTGACCTGCCGGTCCGCGCGGGGCTGCCCGCGTTCGCGGCGGCCGTGGCGGCGCGCGGCACCGTCGTGCTGCACGCGCCACCCGGCACGGGCAAGACGACGCTCGTCCCACCTGCCCTCGCCGCACTGGTTCCCGGTCGGGTCGTGGTCACCCAGCCGCGCCGGATCGCCGTGCGCGCCGCGGCCCGGCGCCTGGCCCAGCTGCTCGGGGAGCCGGTCGGGCAGACCGTCGGCTACGCCGTGCGCGGCGAGCACCGCAGCAGTGGCGCGACCCGCATCGAGGTGGTCACCACCGGGGTGCTCCTGCGCCGCCTGCAGCGTGACCCCGACCTGCCGGGCGTGGCCGCCGTCGTGCTCGACGAGTGCCACGAGCGGCACCTCGACGCCGATCTGGCCCTCGCGCTGCTCGTCGACGTCCGCAGCAACCTGCGCGAGGACCTGGTCCTCGTCGCGATGTCCGCCACCGTCGAGGCCGAGCGCACGGCGGCTCTGCTCGGCGGAACCACGCCCGCGCCGGTCGTGGCCGTTGCCGGTTCGCTCTTCGAGGTGGCCACGATCTGGTGCCCGGCGCCGTCGGGCACCCTGCGGATCGATGACCGGGGGGTCACCCCCCGGTTTCTCGACCACGTGGCGGCGACCGTTCGCCGGGCCCTGGTCGAGCAGCCCGGCGATGTGCTCGTCTTCGTGCCCGGCGCGGGCGAGGTGAACGGGGTCGCCCGACGGCTCGCGGGAGCTGACGCCGACATCCGTCCCCTGCACGGGCGGTTGCCGCACCGCGAGCAGGACCTCGCCCTCGCCCAGGGGACCCGACGCCGCGTCGTCGTCGCGACGGCCGTGGCCGAGTCGTCCCTCACGGTCCCGGGCGTGCGGATCGTGGTCGACGCCGGTCTCGCCCGTCAGCCGCGCACCGACCTGCGCCGCGGCCTGGCCGGGCTGGTGACCGTCAGCGTGAGCCGGTCGGGGGCGAAGCAACGGGCGGGTCGCGCCGGGCGGGAGGGGCCTGGTGCGGTCTACCGGTGCTGGTCCGCCGCCGACGACCGACTGCTGCCCGAGCACCCCGATCCCGAGATCGCGACCGCCGACCTCACCGCGTTCGCGCTCGAGCTTGCCTGCTGGGGAAGCCCGCAGGGTGCCGGCCTGGCCCTCATGGACCCGCCGCCGGCCCCGGCGATGGCCGTGGCGCACGAGACCCTGGTCGGGCTCGGGGCCGTCGAGGCCGACGGGCGCGTGACGAAGCGCGGGCGTGTGATCGCGGGGATCGGTGCCGACCCCCGGCTGGCGCGCGCCCTCCTGGATGCGGCCGATCTCCTCGGTGCGCGGCGCGCGGCGGAGGTGGTCGCGCTCCTGTCGGACGACGTGCGCACGCCCGACGGCGACCTGGTCGCCGCCCTGCGCTCGCTCCGGCGCGGGGGCCCCGAGGCCGTGGCGTGGGCGACCCAGACCCGGCGGCTGCAGGCCGGCCTGCCCACCGGGACCGGCCGCAGAGCGCGCGAGACCGACCTCACCGACGACCTCGCGGTCGGGCTGGTCATCGCGTTCGCGCACCCCGATCGGATCGCTCGGCGGCGGGCGAGCGGCACGGCCTACCTGATGGCCTCCGGCACCGGCGCGACCCTGCCGGCGGGGTCGCCCCTGACCGGCTTCGACTGGCTCGCGATCGCCGACGCCGACCGCGGTGCCGGACGGCGGGACGCGACCGTGCGCTCCGCGGCCCCGATCGACGAGGCCCTCGCGATCGAGGCGGCGTCGTGGATGCTGCGTGACGAGGCCACCGTCGCGTGGACCGCCGGGCGCGTGGTCGCCCGGCGCGCGACCTGGCTCGGCGCGATCGAGCTCTCGTCCGAGAAGATCGCCGACCCCCCGCGCGACCTGGTCGTCGCGGCCGTGCGCGACGGTCTCGCCCGCGACGGTCTCGCACTGCTGCCGTGGTCGGCGTCCGCCGTCTCGCTCCGCCAGCGGCTCGGCTTCCTTCATGCCGCGCTGGGGGAGCCCTGGCCCGACGTGTCCGACCCCGCGCTGCTCGCCGGGATCGAGGGCTGGCTCGGGCCCGAGCTGGCGCGCATCCGGACCGCGCGTGATCTCCAGCGGATCGACGTCCGCTCGGCGCTGCGGCGGCTGCTGCCCTGGCCGCAGGCGGCACGACTGGACGAGCTGGCGCCCGAACGCGTCGAGGTGCCGAGCGGCGCGAGCGTGCGGGTCGACTACGACGCCGACCAGCCCGTGCTCGCCGTGCGCGTCCAGGAGGTGTTCGGCTGGCGCAGCACGCCTCGCCTCGCCGGCGGCCGGGTCCCGCTGCTGCTGCACCTGCTGTCGCCATCGCGCCGGCCCGCCGCCGTGACCGCCGACCTGGAGTCGTTCTGGCGTACCGGGTACCCCCAGGTGCGCGCCGAGCTGCGCGGGCGGTACCCCAAGCACGCATGGCCCGAGGACCCGCTCACGGCCGCTCCGAGCCGCGGCGCCCGCCGACCCCGACCCTGACCCTGACCCGTCGCCGGTCGCCCATCGGAACATCGCGTGCACGACGACGGTTGAGCACGAAGCCCGCGCCGTGCCCGGCGGGCACCACCCCGAGTCAAGGACGCCTCCGTGACCGCTGCCCAGGTCGTCGCTCTGCTCTTCGCCGCTGTCGCGGCGATCATCCACGTCTACATCTTCGTGCTCGAGAGCCTGCTCTGGATGACGCCGCGGGCTCGCGCGACCTTCGGGCTCGCCTCGGAGCAGGAGGCAGCCACGACGCGTGCGCTGGCCTTCAACCAGGGTTGGTACAACCTGTTTCTCGCGATCGGGACCGTGGTCGGTGCGGTCCTCGTCGGCGTCGGGGACGACTCCGTGCGCGCGGCGGGGATCGGGGTGCTGCTGCTGGCGACCGGTTCGATGGTCGCGGCGGCGCTCGTGCTCGTGGTGAGCAACCCGCGCATGGCCCGTGCCGCCGCGGTCCAGGGTGTCGCCCCGCTGGTCGTCGTCGTGCTCGTCGCGGGCGAGGCGCTCGCCGGGTAGGTCGCGTTTCCGGTGGGGCGATTCCTCCCCGACACTGTGCTGTGGCTCCGCGGTCCGGATGGCGCCGCGTGAGCGACACTGCCGAGTCAGGAGACCCGTACGTGGCACCACACCGAGCGCCGGGGACGGCCGCATGAACGTCGCCGGTCCGCTGGTCGCGGTGGTCCTGCTCGTGGCCGTCCTGGGGTTCGCCGTCGCCCGCCCGCGCGGGCTGCCCGAGGCCGTGGCGGCGGTCCCAGCCGCGGGCCTGGTCGTCGCCCTCGGCGCGGTGACGCCCGCGAGCGCATGGGCGGAGATCGTGACTCTGCTCCCGGTGGTGGCGTTCCTTGCGGCCGTGCTGGTGCTGTCGCACCTGTGCGACGCCGAGGGCCTGTTTGCCGCCGCGGGTGCGCTCATGGCGCGCGACGCCCGCGGTCGGCCACAACGTCTGCTGGTCGCGGTATTCGTGGTGGCCTCGCTGGTCACCGCCGTCCTGAGCCTGGACGCGACCGTCGTGCTGCTCACGCCCGTGGTGTTCGCCACGGCCGCCCGCGCCGGGGTGCGGCCCAAGCCGTACGTGTACGCGTGCACCCACCTGGCGAACTCGGCGTCGCTGCTGCTCCCGGTCTCCAACCTCACGAATCTGCTCGCCTTCACCGCCAGCGGCCTGTCGTTCGGGCGCTTCGCCGGCCTGATGGCGCTGCCGTGGATCACTGTCGTCGCGATCGAGTACGTCGTGCTGCGTCGATTCTTCGCGACCGACCTCGCGGTCGGCTCGGGCGGGCGACCGGTGGCGACCGTCACCCCCGACGTCTCCGCCGTGACGGTCGCGGTCGTGCTCGTCACGCTCACCGGGTTCGTGGTGGCCTCCATGCTCTGGGTGCCGCCGGCGTGGGCGGCCGCCGTCGGCGCGGTCGTGCTCGCCGCGCGCGCCCTCGCACGTCGCCGCACCGCGCCGGGCGCGCTGCTCGCCGCGGCGAACCTGCCGTTCGGCGTCTTCGTTCTCGCGCTGGGGATCATCGTCGTGGGCGTCGTCGACTCGGGCCTGGGAGACCTGCTCACGGGCCTGCTGCCAGCCGGGTCGTCGTTCCTCGCGCTGCTGGCGATCGCCGGCGTCGCTGCGGTGCTCGCCAACCTGCTCAACAACCTGCCGGCGGTCCTGCTGCTGGCACCGCTGGCCCTCACCCTCGGCGGCCCGCCCGCGGTCCTGGCGGCCCTGATCGGCGTGAACGTCGGGCCGAACCTCACCTACGTCGGGTCGCTGGCCACGCTGCTGTGGCGGCGGGTGCTGCACGAGCACGACGCGGACGCGAACCTGGCAGAGTTCAGCGCACTGGGGGCCTGGAGCGTCCCAGCGACACTGCTCGGCGGCGTGGGTGCGCTCTGGGTGTCGCTGGCGGTGCTCGGCGCGTGATGAGAAAGGTGGTCGACATGGTGGTCGTGGTGTGGCTGACCGAGGCAACGTGGCCCGCGTGCGTGGCTGCGGTGCGTGACCTTGTGCCGCTCGAGGCTGCGGTCACGCTGCTCTTCGTGGCCGACGACGGCGTCGCGGTCGCGGCCCAGGGTGCGTTGGCTGGGCTGCTGGGCCGTGCGACCGCACCCGGCGGTGACCCGGCAGCTCGGGTGCGCGCGCTCGCCGACCAGGCCGGTCGTGACCTGCTGGCAGCGGCCTCGCGCGAGGTCGGCCGGGAGGTCGCCGTCGACCAGCGGCACGGCCGGGTCGAGCGGGAGGTCGTGCGCGCCGCGGACGGGGCCGACCTGCTCGTGCTCGCGCGCGACGGCGACCTGCGTCGGCTGGGTCCGCACAGCCTCGGACCGGCGACCCGGTTCGTCGTCGACCATGCTCCGTGCGCGACGCTGCTGGTCTGGCCCGTGGCCGCGCCCGAGATCGGGTCGATCCCCCCGCCGCCGGACCCTGTGCCGCGCTGACCTGGTCGGGCTCGCGGTCACCCTCGGGTGGCGGGGGGCCGCAGTGCGGCCCGGCGATCGAGCGTGACTCCGGACGGGACGGTGGATGCGGCCCAGGAAGCGACGTCGGTGCACCCCTCGGCGCAGTACGTTCCGCACGCGGGGCAGACCCACACCAGGTGGCGCCGTTCGATCGTGCACACGCAGGACACGGACCGTTCCGAGGGACGGCCGGGGCCGTCCATCGTCCATCGGTGACCGCGCGGGCAACCGGCGGGCGGGATCAGCTCGTACCCCCGCGCGGTGCGCCGCCACCGCGACCACTCAACCTCTGGCATCGAACAAGTGTACGAGCAGGATCGCCGGTTCAACGCGCCCGGACTGCGGGCGGCACGGGCGACGCTACGAGCTCGACCGGGCACCCGGTCGACGGATCACCCGGGTCGAAGGTCCCGAGGTTAGGCTTACCTCACCTGTAGCGTCGAACCATGACGTTGCGCGAGAGCCCGCCGGGCGCCTTGTTCCGGGTGTCGGGCATCCGGCTCTCCGCTCCCTCGGCGCTGCGGCTGAGCGAGATGGGCATCCGCGTCGGGACGTTCGCCCACGTCACGCAGCGAGCCGCTTTCGGTGGCCGGGTCGTGGCCGTCGCCGGTTCCCGGTTCGCGCTCGACGGCGCGACCGCCGATCTGATCGACATCACAGCAGTCGTGCCGACGTGAGCTGCCACGGCAGCCCTGTCGCGCCGGGCCCGGTGCTCGACCCGACCGGAACGCCTGCAGCCACGACGCGCGTCCTGCTCGTCGGCGGTCCGAACGTCGGCAAGTCGACCTTGTTCAACGCGCTGACCGGTGCGCGGCAGCACACCACCAACGCCCCGGGCACCACGGTCGAGCTCGCCACCGGGCAGTGGCGCGGGGCGGTGGAGGCGGGCGGCCCGGCGGCCGTGCGATCGCTCGTGGACCTGCCGGGCACGTACAGCCTGCTGGCCCGGTCGGCGGACGAACAGGTCACCGCCGACGCGGTCCGGGCGCTGGGCGCGGCGGTGCACGCGCGGACCGGCGAGCGCGGCGTCGTCGTCGTCGTCCTCGATGCCACCGCGCTCACCCGCTCGCTGTACCTGCTGGCGCAGGTGGCCGAGACGGGGGTGCCGCTCGTCGTCGCCCTCACCATGCTCGATCTCGCGGCGGCGACCGACGCGCCCACGGCCGGGATGGCGCCACACTCCCTGGCCGACGCCCTCGCGGCGGAGCTCGGGGTTCCGGTCGTGCCCGTGGACGCGCGCAGCCGGGACGGCGGTGGGCGGCTCGCCCTCGCCCGCGCGGTCGACGCGACCGCCGCGCGCCCCGTGGAGGTCCACGGGATCGCCCGACGCGCGGCCCCCCGTGCGACGGGCGTCGGGCCGGGGACGGCCGACGTCGGGCTGGTGGACGAGCTCGCGCACGCCGAGACGCTGTTCGCCTGGGTCGAGGGGGTGACCGCCCGGATCGAGCCCGGCGCCGGTGCGGCACGGCCCACCGGTGCGGGCTGGCGGCCTCGGCGGTCCTTCTCCGACCGGGTGGACGCCGTGCTGCTCAACCCGTGGGCCGGGATCCCGGTGTTCCTCGTCGTGGTCTGGCTGCTGTTCGCCCTCACGACGCGGTTCGCCGCACCCGTGCAGGGACTCATCGACCGGGTCGTCAACGGTCCGCTGGCGGACGGGTTGACCGCGGTCCTCGCTCTGGTGGGCCTCGACGACACCTGGGTCCGCGGGCTGCTCGTCGACGGCGTCCTCGTCGGGGTGGGCACGGTCGCGACCTTCCTGCCGGTCATGGCCGTGATGTTCGCGGCTCTCGGGGTCCTCGAGGACTCCGGCTACCTGGCGAGGGCCGCGTTCGTCGCCGACCGCGCGATGCGGTCCCTCGGGCTCGACGGGCGGGCGCTGCTCCCGCTGATCGTCGGCTTCGGCTGCAACCTGCCCGCACTGGCCGCGACGCGCACGCTGCCGCACGCGCGGCAACGGCTCCTGACTGGGCTGCTGATCCCGCTCACGTCCTGCTCCGCGCGGCTGACCGTGTATGTGCTGCTGGCCGGCGCGTTCTTCCCGACGCACGCGGGATCGGTCATCTTCGGGATGTACCTCACGAGTGTGGTGCTGGTGCTCGCCGGCGGCCTCCTGCTGCGTCGGACGGCGTTCCGGGACGTGCAGGCCGGTCCGCTGATCCTCGTGCTGCCCGCCTACCAGCGGCCGCACCTGCGCACGCTGGCGCTCTCGGTGCGCACGCGGGTCGGTGCGTTCGTGGTCGGCGCCGGCAAGCTGATCGTCGCGACCATGATCGTCGTGTGGGTCCTCATGGCCGTCCCCACGACCGGCCAGCACGCTGTCGGCCACGTGCCCGTCGCCGACAGCGTGTACGGCCTGGCCGCGGCGAGCCTCGTGCCGGTGCTCGCCCCGGCCGGCTTCGGCGACGACCACGCCGCGGCCGCGCTGCTGACGGGATTCGTGGCCAAAGAGGTCGTGGTCGGGTCGTTCGCGCAGTCCTACGCCGTGACGGAGCCGGGCAACCCCGCGGTGGCCGGCACGCTCGGCGAGAAGCTGCGGGCCTCGTTCGACGAGTCCTCGGGCGGGCACGGGGGGGCGGCGGCGCTGGCGTTCATGGTCTTCGTGCTCGCCTACACGCCGTGCGTGGCGACCCTCGCCGAGCAGCGCCGACTGTTCGGCTGGCGCCCGACCGCTTCGGCCCTGGTCGCCCAGCTGGCCCTGGCGTGGGTCCTGGCCGTCACGGTGTTCCAGGTGGGGTCGCGGCTGTGAGCGCGTGGGAGCGCGTGCTCGACGACGTCGCGGCGCGGGGCGGTACGCCGGCGCAGGTCTCCGGCCGGCTCGGGATCCCGATGCCGCTCGTGCTGGCGGTGCTCGACCACGCCGAACGGCTGGGGGTAGTCGCGGTGGCCGGCCAGGGCTGCGGGTCGGGCTGCCCGACCGGGCCAGACCTGCCGACCGGGTGCACCGGCTGCCCGCTCGTCGCACCGGGCGTCGGGCGGGGCGCAGGTCCGCGCCGATAGGAAGCCGTCAAGAACCTCGGCGAAGGCGCTAAGGGTCCGTCAACGTCCGCGGCGACGAGCCGGGGCGGTGTTACGACTGGGGCTGTGAGCGGTGCTCACCGGCTCGCCCTGACCGTGGGTGGCCGCCCGTCGTCGAAGGTTGCTCGACATGGCTGACTTGGCCTTCATCACGCTCACTGTGGCGTTCTTCGCCGCAGTGGCGATCGTCGCCCGGAAGCTGGACCGGCCGTGACCGGCGAGGACTGGGTCGGGCTCGTGATCACCGGGGCGCTCCTGGTGTATCTCTTCTTCGCTCTGATCCGAGCGGACCGAACCCGGTGAGCGCTACCTGGATCGCCGTCGGCCAGATCCTGATCCTCATCGCGGCACTGGCCGCAGTGCACGTGCCCCTCGGGGGTACATGGCTCGGGTGTTCACCTCCCCGAGGCACCTGCGGGTCGAGCGGGTGTGGTACCGCGCCCTGCGGGTCGACCCCGATGCCGACCAGCGCTGGAGCACCTACCTGCTGTCCGTGCTCGGCTTCTCGTTGGCGTCGATCCTCCTGCTCTTCGGCATGGCGCGCCTGCAGAACCACCTTCCGCTGTCACTCGGGTTCGCACCAATGGATCCGGCCGGGGCGTGGAACACCGCGGTCTCGTTCACGACGAACACGAACTGGCAGTGGTACTCCGGTGAGGCTGCGGCGGGCCACCTGCTGCAGATGGCCGGGCTCGCGGTCCAGAACTTCGTCTCCGCGGCCGTGGGCATCGCCGTCGTGGTCGCCCTGATCCGCGGATTCGCGCGGTCCCAGGCCGACGGCCGGGTCGGCAACTTCTGGACCGACCTCACCCGCACGGTGATGCGGATCCTGCTGCCGGCTTCGTTCGTCGTGGCGATCGTGCTGATCTCGATGGGCGTGATCCAGAACCTGTCGGCCCACACCGAGATCACGACCCTCGCGGGTGGGACGCAGTCGATGCTCGGCGGCCCGGTCGCCTCCCAGGAGGCCATCAAGGAGCTGGGCACCAACGGGGGCGGGTTCTTCAACGCGAACTCGGCCCACCCGTTCGAGAACCCGACGCCGCTGAGCAACCTGCTCGAGATCTTCCTGCTGCTCGTGATCCCGTTCTCGCTGCCCCGGACGTTCGGCGTGATGGTCGGCGACCGGCGCCAGGGGTGGGCGATCTTCGCCACGATGGGTTCGCTGTGGGCTGGTGCCATGGCGCTGCTGACCTGGGCCGAGCTGTCCGGATCCGGGCTCGTGCCTCAGGCTGTGGGCGCTGCGATGGAGGGCAAGGAGACCCGCTTCGGCGAGGCTGCCAGTGCCCTGTTCGCGGCGTCGACCACCTCGACGTCGACCGGTGCGGTCAACTCGATGCACGACTCGTTCACCGCGGCGGGCGGCGGTCTCGCGATCTTCAACATGCAGCTCGGGGAGATCACGCCGGGCGGCACCGGGTCGGGTCTGTACGGGATGCTGATCCTGGCGATCGTGGCGGTGTTCATCGCCGGGCTGATGGTCGGGCGCACCCCGGAGTACCTCGGCAAGAAGATCGGTCGCCGCGAGATCACCCTGGTCGCGCTGTACGTGCTGACGACTCCGGCGATCGTGCTGATCGGCACCGGGATCGCGATCGCGGTGCCCGCTGGGCAGGCCGGGATCCTGAACCCCGGTGCGCACGGGTT
Source organism: Pengzhenrongella phosphoraccumulans (assembly GCF_045689905.1). Classification (NCBI taxonomy): domain Bacteria; kingdom Bacillati; phylum Actinomycetota; class Actinomycetes; order Micrococcales; genus Pengzhenrongella; species Pengzhenrongella phosphoraccumulans. The sequence continues at coordinate 4,438,683 of NZ_CP144210.1, forward strand.
GTCCGAGGTGCTGTACGCGTTCACGTCTGCGGGCAACAACAACGGCAGCGCCTTCGCTGGGCTCACCGTCGCCACCCCTTTCTACAACACCCTGCTCGGGATCGCGATGCTGGCTGGCCGGTTCGTGCCGATCGCGCTCGTGCTGGCCCTGGCGGGTCGGTTCGCGACCCAGAGGACGGTGCCGGCCAGTGCCGGGACCCTGCCCACCTACCAGCCGTTGTTCGTGGGTCTGCTGGTGGCCGTGGTGCTCGTGGTGGTCGGCCTGACGTACATCCCCGTACTTTCCCTTGGCCCGATCGCGGAGGCTCTTTCATGAACACGACCCAGCTGGACCCGACGGGCCTCGCCGTCGACGACGGCGCCCCGTCCCCGGTGCGCGAGGCCCGAGGCGGGAGACAGGCGCTCGGACCGCGTCAGCTGGCGGCGGCGCTGCCCGCGGCGGTGCGCAAGCTCGACCCGCGCGAGATGTTCGGCTCGCCCGTCATGTTCGTCGTCGAGGTGGGCGCGGTCGGCTGCACCGTGCTGTCGATCCTGGACCCGAGCGTGTTCGCGATCTCGATCACGCTCTGGCTCTGGGCCACCGTCTTGTTCGCGACCCTCGCCGAGTCCGTCGCCGAGAGCCGTGGCAAGGCCCAAGCCGCGAGCCTGCGCGCCTCGCAGCGGCAGACGACCGCACGCAAGGTCGTCGCGCCCCGTGGCGAGCCGGACCTGTCCGGCGTGCTCGCCGATCTGCCCACGACGGAGGTGAGCTCCTCCTCCCTGCTCGTCGGCGACGTCGTCGTCGTGGTGGCGGGGGAGACCATCCCTGGTGACGGTGACGTGATCGAGGGCATCGCGAGCGTCGACGAGTCCGCGATCACGGGCGAGTCCGCGCCGGTGATCCGCGAGTCGGGTGGCGACCGCTCGGCGGTCACCGGCGGGACGTCCGTCCTGTCGGACCGGATCGTCGTGCGGATCACGGCCCCCGCCGGGCACACGTTCGTCGACCGGATGATCGCGCTGGTCGAGGGCAGCGAGCGCCAGAAGACCCCGAACGAGGTCGCGCTGAACGTCCTGCTCGCCTCGCTCACGATCATCTTCCTGCTGGCCGTCGCGACCCTGCAGCCCTTCGCCATCTACTCCGGCGCCAGGCAGTCGCTCATCGTCCTGGTCGCGCTCCTCGTGTGCCTGATCCCGACGACGATCGGTGCGCTGCTGTCGGCCATCGGGATCGCCGGCATGGACCGGCTCGTGCAGCGCAACGTGCTGGCGATGTCCGGCCGCGCCGTCGAGGCCGCCGGTGACGTCGACGTCCTGCTGCTCGACAAGACCGGCACGATCACGCTCGGCAACCGGCAGGCCGCCGAGCTGCTGCCGATCGAGGGCGTCGAGGCAGCTGAGCTGGCCGATGCCGCGCAGCTGTCCTCGATGGCCGACGAGACGCCCGAGGGGCGCAGCATCCTCGTCCTGGTCAAGGACCAGTACGGGCTGCGGGCCCGCGAGACCGGGGAGCTGGTCGGCGCCACGCTCGTGCCGTTCACCGCCAGGACGCGTATGAGCGGCCTGGACCTGCCCGCTGACGGATCGGTGGGCGGCGATCCCGAAACCGGCGTCCGGCACATCCGGAAGGGAGCCGCTGCCGCGGTCTCCGCGTGGGTGCGCTCCACGGGCGGGCACACCGGTGCGCACACGGCCGCCATCGTGGATGCGATCAGCAGCTCAGGAGGGACCCCGCTGGTCGTGGCGGAACAGCTCGGATCAGGTCCGGCCCGCGTGCTCGGCGTCATCCACCTCAAGGACGTGGTCAAGGTCGGGCTCACGGAGCGGTTCGCCGAACTGCGGGCGATGGGTATCCGCACCGTGATGGTCACGGGTGACAACGCCATCACCGCGCGGGCGATCGCTGCCGAGGCCGGCGTGGACGATGTGCTGGCCGAGGCGACCCCGGAGGACAAGCTCGCGCTCATCCGGCGCGAGCAGGCCGGGGGGCGACTGGTCGCGATGGCCGGAGACGGGACGAACGACGCACCGGCGCTCGCGCAGGCCGATGTCGGGGTCGCGATGAACACCGGTACGACGGCCGCCAAGGAGGCCGGGAACATGGTCGACCTCGACTCCAACCCGACCAAGCTCATCGAGATCGTCGAGATCGGCAAGCAGCTGCTCATCACCCGCGGTTCTCTGACGACGTTCTCGATCGCCAACGACATCGCGAAGTACTTCGCGATCCTGCCCGCGATGTTCGTGCTCGTCTTCCCGCAGCTCGAGGTGCTCAACGTCATGCGACTGTCGAGCCCTCAGTCCGCGATCCTGTCGGCCGTCATCTTCAATGCGCTGATCATCATCGCCCTGATCCCGCTCTCGCTGCGGGGCGTGCAGTACAAGCCGGCGGCCGCGTCCGTGATGCTGCGCCACAACCTGCTCATCTACGGCGTCGGCGGGCTCATCGCGCCGTTCGTCGGCATCAAGCTCATCGACCTGTTCGTCTCGCTCATCCCCGGGATCGGCTGAAATGACCATCGACCTCACCGCCCCGTCACCGAATCCGTCACCGATTGGGTCGACGAACCCGCCGACGGAACGGCGCGCGCACGCCGCCGCGTCCGTCGGCGCGATCTCCCTGCAGTTCCTCCGCCAGAGCTGGGCCGGGCTGCGCCTCTTGCTGGGATTCACCGTGCTGCTCGGGATCGCCTACCCGCTCGCGGTGACCGGCGTCGGGCAGCTGGTCTTCCCGTGGCAGGCGAACGGATCGCTGGTGACCTCCACCGGTGCGCGGGCCTCGTCTCCTGGCGAGTCCGGCGTGATCGGTTCGGCCCTCATCGGTCAGAGCTTCGACGGGCCCGCATGGTTCGCGCCGCGCCCGTCGAATGCCGGTGACGGGTACGACACGCTTGCGTCCGCCGGGTCCAACCTCGGACCCACCAACCCCGACCTGCTGGCCACGGTGGCCGAGCGCCGGCAGGCGGTCGCCGACCGGGAAGGCATTGATCCGGCGACGGTTCCCCCGGACGCGCTGACGGCCTCGGCATCGGGCCTCGACCCGGAGATCTCCCCGGCCTACGCCGCGCTGCAGGTCGCCCGGGTTGCCGCCGCGAGGAGCCTGCCCGTCAGTGACGTCGCGGCGCTCGTCGAGGCGAACACGCAGGCCCGCACCCTCGGGGTCCTCGGCGAGCCACGGGTCAACGTGCTCCGCCTCAACCTCGCGTTGGAGAGGATAGCGGGGTGAATCCCAGCTCCAGTCCTCGGCCCGGCCGGTTGACCGTCTACTTCGGGTCCGCCCCCGGGGTCGGCAAGACCTACGCCATGCTGGACGAGGCCCATCGGCGCGCGGCGCGAGGGACGGACGTCGTCGTCGGGCTGGTGGAGACGCACGGGCGTGCTGGAATCGTGGCCCAGCTCGACGGCCTGGAGGTGCTGCCTCGGCGAGAGGTCGTCTACCAGGGCAAGGAGTTCACGGAGCTCGATGTCGATGCCTTGCTGCGGCGCGCACCCCAGGTGGCGATGGTGGACGAGCTCGCGCACACCAACATCCCGGGCTCGCGGAACACGAAGCGGTGGCAGGACGTGCACGAGCTGCTGGACGCCGGGATCGACGTCGTCACCACGGTCAACGTCCAGCACCTCGAGTCGCTCAACGACGACGTCGAGGCCATCACCGGCGTGCGGCAGCGCGAGACCGTCCCCGACCACGTGGTCCGCGACGCCGACCAGATCCAGCTCATCGACCTGCCGCCGTCCGCGCTGCGTCGTCGGCTCGCTCATGGTGCGGTGTACCGCGCCGAGCAGATCGACGCCTCGTTGTCGTCGTACTTCCGGGTCGGCAACCTCACCGCGCTGCGTGAGCTCGCGCTGCTGTGGCTTGCCGACCGTGTCGACGATGCGCTCCTGTCCTACCGCCGGGACCACCTCATCGAGGACCCGTGGCCGGCGCGTGAACGGATCGTCGTGGCCGTGACCGGCGGTCCGGAGAGCGAGACCCTGGTGCGCCGCGGTGCCCGGATCGCCCAGCGCGCGGCGGGCTCCGAGCTGATCGCCGTGCACGTGCTCGCCACGGACGGCCTGCCGAGCGCCCCGCCGACGGCGATCGCCGCGCAGCGCACCCTCGTGGAGTCGCTCGGCGGCACGCTGCATACCGTGATCGGTGAGGACGTCGCCGCCGCGGTCGTCGACTTCGCGACCGGCGTCAACGCGACCATGATCGTTGTCGGCGTCTCCCGGCGGAACAGGTTTCGCGAGGCGCTCTCGGGGAGCAACGGGGTGGAGATCGCCCGGCTCGCCGAGAGCATCGACGTCCACCTTGTCACCCACGAGCGCGCGCGTGCGGGTCGGCGCACGTCCACCCGCACCGCACACCTGCCCAAGGCGCGCACGATGGTCGGCTGGATGCTCGCGGTGCTCGGCCCGGTCGCCCTGACACTGGTCCTGCTGTTCCCGCGGACGCAGGTGGGGCTGCCGACTGACCTGATGCTCTTCCTCGCGCTCACGGTCGCCGTCGCCCTCGTGGGCGGGCTCTGGCCCGCCATCGCCAGCGCGGTGACGGGCTTCGTGACCCTCAACTACTACTTCACGCCACCGACGGGTCGCCTCACGATCGGCGACCCTGAGAACGCGCTGGCCCTGACCGTGTTCGTCCTGGTGGCAGCCGGTGTGGCATCCGTGGTGGACCTCGCCGCCCGCCGGGCTGCGCAGGCGTTCCGGGCGCGGGCTGAGGCCTCGGCCCTCGCGGCGGTCTCACGGTCGGTGCTCTCGGGCGAGGACACGACTGCGGCCCTGGTCACGCGCCTGCGGGAGACGTTCAACCTCGCGGGGGTAGCCCTGCTTGAGCGCGACACCGACCGCGGGCCCTGGCGGGCGCTGGCCACGGCGGGCACGGATGCCGAGCTGTCGCCGGAGGCGGCCCAGACCACGGTCGCCATCGACTCCCATCGCGTCCTGGCCCTGCACGGGCGGGTGCTCCCCGCGAGCGACCGCCGGGTGCTCGAGGCCTTCGCCGCGCAGGCCGGGCTCGTGCTCGAGTACCGCCGGCTGCGGGAAGGGGCCGAGCGAGCCCTCGCCCTCCAGCAGGCCGAGGCCGCGAGCAGTGCGTTGCTCTCGGCCGTGTCCCACGACCTGCGCACGCCCCTGGCCACGATCCGCGCCGCCGTCGACGGTCTGGTCTCGCCGGAGGTCCGGCTCAGCGCGGCCGACACGGCGATCCTCGTCGAGACGGTGAACGACGCCACGTCGCGCCTGGAGCGGCTGATCGGCAACCTCCTGGACCTGACCCGGCTGCGGACGGGGAGCGTTCGCCCAGACCTCCGCGCGACCAGCATGGATGAGGTCGTGCCGCTCGCGGTGGAGGAGTTCGAGGCCGCGAAGGTCCTGGTCGACGTTCCCGACGCGCTGCCGCTGGTGCACACCGATCCGGGCCTCCTTGAGCGGGTCGTGGCCAACATCGTCTCGAACGCGGTGCGGCACGCCCCCGCGGGGTCGCCGGTGCGGGTGACGGCGTCGGCCACGCAGCGCAGCCTCGAGCTGCGCGTCGTCGACACCGGCCCCGGCCTGACCGATGAGCTCAAGGAGCGCATGTTCGAGCCGTTCCAGCGGCTCGGGAACGGCACTCCGGGCGGGCTCGGGCTCGGGCTCGCCGTCGCGCACGGGCTCGCCGCGGCGGTCGGCGCGGACCTGAGCGCGGAGGACACGCCCGGCGGGGGCCTGACGCTGGTGCTCACGGTCCCGCTGGCGATCGCGGGAGCCTCATGACCGGGGCGAGGATCCTCGTGGTGGACGACGAGCCGGGGCTCGTCCACGCGCTGGCGATCAACCTGCGCGCGCACGGCTGGGACGTCGTGACCGCCCCCGACGGCGCCGGAGCGCTCGACCTCGCGGCGAGTGCCAGCCCCGACGTCGTCCTGCTGGACCTCGGGCTGCCCGACATCTCCGGGCTCGAGGTCATCGCGGGCATCCGGGGATGGAGCCGCGTGCCGATCGTCGTGCTCTCGGCCCGCCAGCACGGCGAGGACAAGGTGGACGCGCTCGACGCCGGGGCGGACGACTACGTGACCAAGCCGTTCGCCATGAACGAGCTGCTCGCCCGGCTGCGGGCGGCCGTGCGCCGGGCGGCGCCGGGGGACATCACCGAGGCGGTGGTCGAGGCCGGCGAGCTCAGCATCGATCTCGCCCGACGGCGGGTGCTGCGCGCGGGGGTGGAGGTACGGCTCAGCCCGACCGAGTGGGCGCTGATCGAGGTCCTCGTGCGCAACCGCGGCAAGCTGGTCGGGAGGATCCAGCTCCTGCAGGAGGTCTGGGGCCCGTCGTACACGACCGAGACGGGCTACCTGCGCGTCTACACCGCGCAGCTGCGGCGCAAGCTCGAGCAGGACCCGGCCCACCCGCGGCACATCATCACGCAGCCGGGGATGGGCTACATCTTCGAGACCACCTGAGGGGTCGTGGCGCGCAGGTCGACCCCGAACCGGAAGCTGCGCCGTGTGCCGGGCTCGAGCCGGATCGCCGTGGCGCAGTCGGGGCGGTTGAAGGCATCGGTCAGGACCTCGACCGGCTCGATCGCGACCGAGGCGCGGCGGCCCCGGGCGACGGTGTCCCCGGTGAACACGTGGACCAGGCCGCGGTCCTGCCAGACGGACAGCTCGACGCCGGTCATCGGGTCGCGCAGCACCGAGCGGATCGTGCCCGTCTCGTCCGGCGACCCGACGAACGCCCCGTCGACGACGGCGGCGCCGATCGGCTCCCAGCGGCAGTGGCCGGCCAGGGGGCGGTAGGCGCGCGGTCCCGACCGGGGGATGAGCTCGGCGTCGGTGGCGATGGCCACGTGCGCCGCCAGATCCAGGTGGAGACGGTCGATCGTCGTCGGTCCGGGCAATCGGAAGTAGGGGTGCCAGCCCGCCGCGAACGGCGCCGCGGTCGCGCCGACGTTGGCCCCGACGATCTCGACCGCGAGCGCACCCGCGGCGAGCCGGTAGGTCACCTCGATCGCGACGGCGAAGGGGTATCCGGGCACGTGCCCGCCGGCCAACGCGTCGCACCGGAGCCGGACCCAGGCGCTGACCTCGTCGTGCCCCGTGGCAACGACAGTGAACTCCTGACTGCGGACCAGCCCGTGGTAGATGGTCCGATCGGCTGCCCCGGGCAGCAGGTCGTGCACGCGGCCGTCGAAGGTGTACCGCCCGTCGGCGACGCGGTTGCAGAACGGTGCCATCAGGCCGTTGCGCACGCCGTCCTGGGCGGTGAGCTCGCCGTCGTCCTGGTACCCGTCGAGGACGTCGGCCGGTCCGCCCGGCAGATCGACGAGCCAGCTCAGCGGCGTCGCACCGAGCAGAGCGATCCGGATGCGGTCACCACCGACCGCGAGCTCGACGGTCGGCGACGAGCCGAAGAGTCCCGTCGTCACTCCCGGCTGAGTCATCCCGGGAGAGTAGCGCGTGCTGACAACGTTGTCACCGCCCGTCTCGAAACTGCTCGGACGAGCGGGCTCGGACCGGGCGGGGCGGTCGGGAACTGGGCGGGCGGCCCGGGTCTTTCGTCAGGAGCGGCCCCGTCCGCCGATCTCGCCCGAGCCGCGGGTGATCAACCGGGTCGGCACGACGATCGCCTCGGCGGGGGAGGTGTCTCCGCTGAGGCGATCGAAGAGCCGCTCGGCCGCGAGGTGCCCGATGCGGGCTGGATCCTGGGCGATCACGGTCACCGCGGGCTCCAGCAGGTCGGCCAGCTGGAAGTCGTCGAAGCCGACGACGGCGATCGTGTGCTCCAGCCCGAGCGCGCGCAGCGCCCGGATCGCGCCGACCGTGACGAGGTTCTGGCTCGTGAACAGCGCCGTCGGCGGGTTCTCGCTCGCGAACAGCTCCCGGACCGCGGCCTCGGCGGCCTCCTCGCTGTGCAGGTCGTCGATGGCCCGGGCGGACCCGGTGGGGATGCCGGCGGCGCCGAGCGCACGAAGGTAGCCGACGTGCCGTTGGCGTGCCGTGATCAGCTGGGCGAGGTCACCGAGATAGGCGATCGCGCGGTGGCCGTGCGCGATGAGATGGGCCGTCGCCTGCTTCGCACCTGCGATGTTGTCCACGGTGACGGAGTCGGCCTCGATCCCGACGGCGGGTCGGTCGACCAGGACGATGGGGGTTCCGGTCTCGCTCTCGCTGCGCAGGTAGCTCTGGTCGGTGGAGATCGGGGTGAGGATCAGGCCGTCCAGGCGCCGCGCGGTGAACGCCGCCACGAGCTGACGCTCGCGTGCAGGGTCCTCGTCCATGCTCGCCGAGAACACGGCCACCCCCCGCCCGACCGCAACATCTTCGACCGCCCGATGGATCGCCGCCCCGAACGGGTTCGCGACGCTCCCGAGCAGCAGCCCGATGCTCTGGGCGCGACGGTCGGATCGCCGCAGGTTGCCCGCGGCGAGGTTCGGCTGGAAGCTCAGCGCCTGCGCGGCCTGACGAACCCGTTCGACCAGGGCGGGTGAAACGCCCTCCTCGTGGTTGACGACCCGTGACACTGTCTTGATCCCGACGCCCGCGAGCGCGGCGACGTCGCGCATGGTGGCGCGTCGTCGGATCGGCTGTTTCTCGGGGTGTGGCCCGGACAACGTTGTCATTCTGTGACCTTATCTCGCCGAGCAACCTCTTGACGAAGTCGCCACGCCCGGGTAGAAATCTCCTGACAACGTTGTCAGGCACGACGTGCCTCAACTCATAGGAGCTCAACGATGACCCTCACCGCTGTGTCGCGCATGCGCCACCTCCGCCCCACCGCTGTCGCCATCGCCGCTGTGGCCGCGCTCTCCCTCACGGCCTGTTCGTCGTCCTCCGACACCACAGGCACCACGGCCAGCTCCGGCTCGTCGTCGGACAAGATCGGCGTCTCGCTGATCGTCAAGACCACGACGAACCCGTTCTTCATCGCGATGCAGGAAGGCGCCAAGAAGGCCGCCGACGCCGCAGGGGTCGACCTCACGCTCGCCGCCGGCAAGGCCGACGGCGACGAGGACACCCAGATCCAGGCCATCGAGAACGCGATCTCGCAGGGCCAGAAGGGCATCCTCATCACGCCCAACGGCAACGGCGTCGTCGACGCACTGAACAAGGCCCGCGACGCCGGCCTGTTCGTGATCGCCCTCGACACACCGCCGGACCCGGCGAGCGCCGTCGACATCACGTTCGCGACCGACAACTTCGAGGCCGGCACACTGATCGGGAAGTGGGCCGCAGGCACGCTCGCCGGCAAGGACGCCACGATCGCGATGCTCGACCTGTTCAACGACAAGGTCGTCTCGGTCGACTACAACCGCGACCAGGGCTTCCTCGAGGGGATGGGCATCGACACCGCCGACCCCAAGGTGAACGGCGACGAGGCCCCGACTGGTACCTACAGCGGTGGCAAGTACACGATCGTCTGCAACGAGCCGACGCAGGGCGCTGAGGACGGCGGCACGACCGCCATGGAGACCTGCCTGTCGAAGAACCCGGACATCAACCTCGTCTACACGATCAACGAGCCGGCCGCCTACGGCGCCTACCAGGCGTTGAAGAGCGCCGGCAAGGAGTCCGGCGTGACCATCGTGTCGGTCGACGGCGGCTGCGCCGGCGTCGGCTACGTCAAGGACGGCATCATCGGCGCGACCGCCCAGCAGTACCCGGTCAAGATGGCTGAGGAGGGCGTCAAGGCGATCGCCGAGCTGGTCAAGTCCGGCACGAAGCCCACCACGTCCGAGGGCCTCGACTTCTTCAACACCGGCGTGGCTCTGGTCACGGACAAGCCGGTTGCCGGCGTCGACAGCATCGACACCACGGCTGCCGAAGCGATCTGCTGGGGCTGACACCCGCGGGGCTGGTGGTGCCGACGGTGACGTCGCGCCACCAGCCCCCGTCCGGCGCCGGGAACCGGCGCCGACCCGGCACGACCGACCATCCCGCAGTCCAGGAGGACACGTGACGATCCAACCGGCAGCCGCTGGCGCGCCGCCCCAGGAGCACGACCCCGCCGAGGAGTTCCTCGACCGTCAGACGTTCGGCGGGCGCATCCAGAACACGTTGCACAAGTACCCCGCGCTGAGCCCCGCCCTCGTTCTCGTCGTTGCGATCGTGGTCTTCGGGTTCCTCAACGACCGGTTCATCCGGCCGGAGAACCTCTCCCTGATCACGCAGCAGGTCGCCGTCGTAGGGGCGCTCGCCGTCGGGCAGACGCTCATCATCCTCACCGCCGGGATCGACCTGTCCGTCGGCGCCATCATGGTGCTCAGCTCGATGGTGATGGCCCAGACCGCGGCGACCAACGGCGTCCCGGGACCGATCGCGCTCGCACTCGGGCTGGCCGTCGGCCTGCTTGCGGGGATGGTCAACGGGCTCCTGGTGACCCGGCTCAAGCTGCCGCCGTTCATCGTCACCCTCGGCACCCTCAACATCTTCCTTGCCCTGACGCTCCTGTACTCCAAGGGGGCGACCGTGCGCGGCGCGGAGCTGCCTGCCATCCTCACCTGGACGGGCACGACCTTCTCGCTCGGCCAGGTCCGCATCACCATCGGCGTGCTGCTGATGATCCTGCTCTACGCGGTCATCGCATTCGCGCTCGGCCAGACGGCCTGGGGCCGGCACGTCTACGCGGTCGGCGACGATCAGGACGCGGCGCGCCTCGCGGGCATCGCCGTCAGCCGGGTGCTGCTGAGCGTGTACGTGGTGGCCGGCTCGACCTTCGCCGTCGCGGGGTGGATCCTCATCGGCCGTATCAACGCCGCCAGCCCGAACGCCGGGGCGGAGGCCAACCTCGACTCGATCACCGCCGTGGTGATCGGCGGGACGAGCCTGTTCGGTGGCCGCGGAGCGGTGTGGGGGAGCCTGCTCGGTGCCCTGATCGTCGGGGTGTTCCGCAACGGGCTCTCGCTGGCCGGGCTCGACGTGCTCTACCAGACCCTCGCCGTCGGCGTCCTCGTCATCGTTGCTGTCTCGCTCGACCAGTGGATCCGGAGGGGACACGCATGAGCACCGAAGCCATCACCCGCACCCCCGTCATCCAGGCCAGGGGCCTGGTCAAGACGTTCGGGCGCGTCGTCGGGCTCGACGGCGTCGACCTCGAGCTCTACCCGGGCGAGGTCCTGGCGATCATCGGGGACAACGGCGCCGGCAAGTCGACGCTGGTCAAGTGCCTGTCGGGGGCCTACACGCCCGACAGCGGGGAGCTGCTCCTCGACGGCGAGCCGATGACGTTCCACCGCCCGCAGGACGCCCGGGCGGCGGGCATCGAGACCGTGTACCAGTCGCTCGCGGTCTCGCCCGCGCTGGACATCGCGAGCAACCTCTACCTCGGGCGCGAGGAGCGCCGGTCCGGCCTCCTCGGCTCGGTGTTCCGGATGCTCGACCACAAGGGAATGCGAACGAGGTCCAAGGAGCAGGTGCTGTCCCTGGGCATCACGACCCTGCAGAGCATGACCCAGTCGGTCGAGACCCTGTCCGGCGGGCAGCGACAAGCTGTCGCCGTCGCACGGGCCGCGGCGTTCGGCTCGAAGGTCGTCATCCTCGACGAGCCGACGGCGGCGCTCGGCGTGCGGGAGTCGGGCCAGGTGCTCCAGCTCGTCAAGGACCTGCGCGACCGTGGTCTGCCGGTCATCCTGATCAGCCACAACATGCCGCAGGTGTTCGAGGTGGCCGACCGGATCCACATCCAGCGGCTGGGCAAGCGCGCCGCGGTCATCACCCCGCAGACGCACACCCCGAACGAGGCGGTCGCCATCATGACGGGCGCGATGACGGCCGCCTGACCCACCGGCCGCCTCCGCTCCGTACGGTTCTGGTCGGGATCCGCGCCTCTGGCTCGCAGATCCCGACCAGGACCGCGACGTCAGGCGGGTCGGGGGGTCCAGATGGCTGCCTCGCGGTGGGCAAAGGTCTCGAAGTCGATCGGATCGCGACGCAGGACCGTGCGGACGTCGTCGGACAGGCCCGCCGCCAGCCCGAGCCGAGCACTGGTGTAGATCGCGAGGGTGACCGCGACCATGGCCCACGGCATCCGCAGCGCGCGGCGGGCGTGGCGCATGTACCCGAGCGCGCCGGGCCGGGCGTACCGGATGGGGCGCGCGAGCTCCCCGGAAAGGATCTGAGCCACCTCGGCGTAGGTCACCGCTCGCGGGCCCGTGACCGTCCAGGCGCGGTTGCGGTGCTCGTCCGGGTGGGCGAGCGCCTGGGCGGCCACCGCTGCGACGTCGAGCACGTCGACGAAGGCGGTCCGTCCGCGACCCGCCGGGATCACGATCTCGTCGCGGTCGCGGATGTCGCTGACATGGGTCGTGCTGAGGTTCTGGTGGAAGAAGGACGGCCGCACGAACGTCCACGTCAGCCCGGACCGGCGTAGCCACTTCTCGACCGTGGCGTGGGGGACGACCGGGTTGCGCTCGGCGCCCTGCAGGCTCAGGAAGACGACGTGCGCCACCCCGTGCTCGCGGGCCGCGGCGAGCGCGGGCAGCAGATCGCGCTTCACGTTGCCGAGGGCGGGCGGGCGGACGAGGAACATCGTGCGCACCCCCGCGAACGCGTCCGCCCAGGTCGAGGGGTCGGTCAGGTCGAGCGGCACGCAGTCGACCCCCTCGACCGTCCGGCCCCCGGGCCGGACCGCCGCCCGCACCGGGACGCCCGCGGCGACGAGCTCGGCCAGGACGGCGGACCCGACGTTCCCGGTCGCTCCGGTGACGAGGACGGGGCAGGGGGTCGCACGAGCTGCGGTGGGGGTGGGGTCGATTTCCATATGTGTACTGTACATACATGGCGAACCCCGACCGCGACCGACTTGACCGAGCGCTGATCGCGCTGCGGCACTTCTGGACCGCGCCCGATGCCGTGCCCGACGGCGCCGCGTCCGTCGAGCTCTCGACGTTGCTGGTGGTCGAGGCGGTGGTCGAGGGCCCGACCCTGCCCGACGGCGAGATCGGCGTCGGCCTGGTCGCCGAGCGCCTCGACGTGCGCCCGTCGACCGCGAGCCGGCTGGTCGACCGGGCGGTCGGCGCCGGCGTCCTGGTCAAGGTGCCGAGCGCGATCAACGGTCGCCGGGCGAACCTCGTGCTCACCCCCGACGGCACGGTCCTCGCCCGCCGGGCCCGGGAGTTCCGCGGCGCGCGACTGGACGGGTTGCTCGCCGACTGGTCGCCGGACGACCGCCACGCCCTGACGACGCTGCTCGAGCGCCTAGCCCACGCCGTCCGCAGCGAAAGGTAGCCCCCCGCCCTCTCGAACTGGTCAGTGGGACGGGCGGCCGCGGCGGGACTTCGGGGCTGCCTTCGCCAGTCGGCCGGGGGTAGATCCCTTGCGTCCGGCAGCGCCGCCCGCGGACCGGGGCTTCCCGCCACCGCGCTCCGCCGATCGTTCGGCCGGCTTCCCGGTCGATCGGGCACCCTGCTCGCGAGCGGGGCCCGGCGCTGTCCGCGAGCTCTGGGCCGAACGGCCCCGCACGATCCCGATGAACTCCTCGATCTCGCCGGTCGTGTGCTCGGCCAGCCACGCCAGCGCCACGGGGTAGGGGGCGACGTCGACCACAAGGAGATACGTCACATCCTTGCGGTGGTTCAGCCGCGCGACGGACTGGGGGACGATCACGATGCCGATCCCGGCGGCGACGAGCGCGACCGCGTCAGCCGTGGTCCGCATGTCCGGCAGGGGCCGACGCTCGACGGTGCGTGCCGTGGCGGCGGCATCCCGCCACTCCGGGACGGTGTCGGGGTCCTGGAGCAGGTGCTCGTCGACGAGGTCGGCGACCGACACGGCGTCGAGCACCGTGGCGGCGTGGTCCTTCGGGACCATGACGACGGCGACCTCGGAGTACAGCGGGATGGTGCTCAGGCCGGTCTTGTCGACGGGGAGCCGCACGAAGCTGACGTCGACGCGCCCGTCGTGCAGGGCTCTGACCTGGTCGTCGACGTCGGTCCGGAGCACCTTCAACGGCAGGTGCGGCATCCGGTCGGCCCAGACGCGGGTCCATTTCGACACCGTCACCCCGGGCGTGATCCCGATCGTGAACGCTTCGCCGCCGTCCTCGGGTCCGCTCGCCTCGAGGCCCGCGAGGTCGTCCTCGGCGAGCCGGAGCCGCGCGTCGTCCAGCAGCGCGCGACCGGCGTCGGTGAGCACGGTCGTCTCGGACGGGCGCACGAACAGCTCGACGCCCAGCTCGGCCTCGAGCTCCAGGATCGCCCGGCTCAGCGTGGGGCGGGCGACGTGCAACGCCGCCGCGGCCCGGCCGAAATGAAGGTTCTCGGCGACGGCGACGAAATAGCGCAGCCTCACCAGGTCGACGTCCACGGCCCGCTCCTCGCTCACGCCGGGCTCGGATAGCACCGCGTGGTCCCAGGCTAGGCGAGGCGCACGGATATCATGAACGGATGACCTCGGCCAAGACTCAGCAGACCATGAAGCCGGTGACGGCTGCGAAGAAGCTGGGCATCCACCCAGCAGCCGCTCCGGCGTCCTTCCGGGACGCCCCGGCAGTGACCCGATCCGAGCTGGCGGCACTCATGACCACGCCGCCCGAGTGGCTCAAGGAGCTGCACGAGAACGGCCCCCACCCGCGCGAGCTCGTCGCCAGCCGGTTGGGCGTCTCGATCGCCGGTCTCGTCCGGGGCGGGGTCACCGAGCCGCTGACGACGTCCGAGATCGTCGAGCTGGGCCAGAAGCCGCCCGCGTGGCTCGTGCGCGAGCGCGCGATCCAGGCGGACGTCCGAACCGAGGACGAGCGGGTCGCGGCCCGTGACGCCGAGCGTCGGTCGCGCCCGCAGGGTCCTCGCCCCACGCGTTGATGCCCGATGGCGTCGGCGCCACGGTGCCCGTGCGTCCGGTTCGGCCGCCGAGCTCGATCGTCCCCGATGTCGGTGGCCCCCTCTAGCGTCTCGCGCACGACATTCGGTGCGGACCGCAGGAGGCACGATGGACATCGACGAGGCACGCCGGCTGGCGACCGACCTCATGCAGCATCACCAGCTCGCGGGCTGGCAGCTCGTCTTCGACCGGGCCCGGACGCGCGCGGGTGTGTGCCGCTACGACCGCCGGGAGATCGGCCTGAGTCGGGTGCTCACGGCTCTGCACCCGCCGGAGCTCGTGCGCGAGACGATCTTGCATGAGATCGCCCACGCGCTGACCGGTCCGGGCCACGCGCACGACGCCGTCTGGCGCGCGACCGCGCGGGGGATCGGCGGCGACGGCCGGCGGTGCGTGAGTGCGAGCGCACCCCGCCCGCCGGCGCCGTGGGTGGGGGAGTGCGCGCGCGGGCACGAGGTCACCCGGCACCGTCGCCCGGCCCGGCCCACGTCGTGCCTGCGCTGCAGCCCGACGTTCGATCCGGCCCACCTGATCACCTGGAAGCTCCATGGCAGCCAGATCACGATGCCGGCGTCGTACCGAGCCGAGCTCGCGCGGCTGCACACGGCGGCCCAGACGGCCGGCTCCGGCACGGCCTCGGGTGCGGGGCAGACGGTTCACCTGCCGATCGGGACCCTGGTCGTGCTGGGCGGGGGCGGCAGGTTCTCCGGGCAGCGGGGTTTCATCGAGAAGAAGGGGCGCACGCGCTACCACGTGCGCACCCGCGTCGGCATCGTCACTGTCCCGTTCGACCTGGTTCGCGGACATTCCAGGTAGGACTGTGGCCTCGCGGAGGGCTCGGGTGCGGGGCTACGGTCGAACTACTGCTCTGCACCACACACGAAGGAGTGCGCCATGGTGGCCCATGAAGATTCCGACCTTCCCCGGCACCTGAAGGACGAGACCGAGGCGGACAAGTTCCGTTCCGCCGGGATCGACGAGCCCGAATCGGTCTCGGGGTTCACGAACACGGATCCAGGCACCGAGACCGATGCGGATCGGCTCAGGTCAGCCGGCCTCGATGAGGCGGCCGGGCTCGCGGTGAACGCGGACCCGGGCACCGAGACCGAGGCCGACCGATTCCGGTCCGACCGGCTCGACGAGCCGGGCTCGGTCTCGGGCGAGGGCTTCACGAACACCGACGAGGGCGTCGAGACCGACGCCGAGCGGATCCGTTCGGACGAGATCTAGCCCGACAGGTCGAACCCTGCTCAGTAGCCGCCGGAGCTGGGCGTCGCGTCGGTCGACGCGCCGTCCAGCTCGGCGAGGATCGTGGCGGTGCCCGACAGTCCGAGGCGGGTGGCGCCGGCGTCGACCATCGACTGCACAGCCGCCGCCGTGCGGATCCCGCCGGAGGCCTTGACCCCGAGGCGCCCACCGACGGTCTTGGCCATGAGCTCGACGGCGTGCACGCTCGCACCGCCGGCCGGGTTGAAACCGGTCGACGTCTTGACGAAGTCGGCCCCAGCGGACTCGGCCGCGCGGCAGGATCCGACGATCTGCTCGTCGGTCAGCAGCGCGGACTCGATGATGACCTTGAGCAGGTGGGGCGCCGGCACCGCGGAGCGTACGGCCGCGATGTCGGCCTCGACACCGGCCCAGTCCCCGGCCGCGACCAGCCCCAGGTTGATGACCATGTCGATCTCGTCGGCGCCATCGCTGATCGACCGGGCCGCCTCGGCGCGCTTGATCTCGGTGTGGTGGTTCCCGGACGGGAACCCGCACACGGCGACGACGCGCAGCCCGGCAGCGCTCACCGGCAGCGCGGACGGGGACAGGCACACGGCGCTGACGCCGAGACGCTGCGCCTCGGCGATGAACTCGCTGGCCTGGGCCGCGGTGGTCTGCGGGGCGAGGAGGGTGTGGTCGACGATCTGGAGGAGCTCGGCGCGCGTGATGGGGGCGGTGCTGGTCACTGGTTCTCCCTTGAGCGGTTCACGCCGGAGAGCAGGTACTCGATCCGGCCGACGCGTGGGCGTGGTCTGCGCCCGGTCGCCTCATGCTACGGCGCGCGGTGCCCCTGCCCCGGCCTGCTCGGAGCGCCGAGCCAAGAACACTGCGACTACTCCACTAGTTGACGAGTCGTCTCAGACCGCGGCTCTCACGTGAGGACGATGATCTCCCACGCGGTCGGGTCGTCCTGGGTCGCGACGAATGCGGTGACCTCAGCGACGCGCGTGGCCTTGTCGGCGATCGCCGTCTGGGGTGCGCCCTTGGTGGCCGCCCAGAGCCACTGCGGCGTACCGGGCGAGCCGTCCACGTCGGGAGCTCCCCAGACGCGGTACACGATGCTGATCTCTCGTCCGGTGGCGTCCTCGGCCCACGCAGCCTTCTGCGAGACGGCGATCGCCACCGCTCGACCGGGGTCACCCTCGACCGGGCCATCGGCGGCCGGCGCCGCGTCCACGACTTCCTGGCTCGTCAACCTGATGTCGTTGCGGACGTTCGCCGGGAGCGGCCGGGTGGGGTCGACAAAGATCACGTCGCCCTCGACCAGGGGGTATTCCAGGCTCTCCCCCCTCTCCTGCACGCCGTCGCCGGCCCGCGGCGCGTCGGACGGTCCGCAGGCGGAGGTCGCCGCCCCGCCGACGCCGACCAGCAGCAGGACCAGGGCGCGCCGAGCGGTGCGTGTCATGTCGCGAGTATCCCGGCTCGCGCGGGAGCACGGGACGCAAACGGGCGGGCGACTGTCGGTTGGCCCCCTGCCCCTGAGAGCAAGCAGCGCCAACCGAGGGGCCCGACACAGACATGAGGCCCGGGGAGCGCGATGCTCTCCGGGCCTCAGGCTGGGATCAGGGGACAACAACTACCGGCCCAGGTTCAGCTGCAGCCGCTGGTGGAACCACACCCCTCGCAGACGTAGCACGAGCCAGACGGGCGCATCTTGATACCGCAGGAGAAGCACAGCGGGGCGTCGGCGGTGCGACCCAGCTGCAGCTCGTAGAGCTCGGTCGACGAGTGGATCGCCGGCCGGGCGTGAACGGCGGGTGCCGCCTTGGCCGCGGGAGCGGCCGGAGCCGGGTCGAGCGCCGACCCGGTGGTCTGGTTCATCGACTCGAGATCGTCGTTCTCGAGCGACTCGTAGGACCCGGTGTCGAGGTGGCGCGTGCGCTCCTCGGTCGTGTGGATCCCCATGCCGGCCCGCGTCTCGTAGGGCAGGTAGTCGAGCGCCAGCCGCCGGAAGATGTAGTCCATGATCGACTGCGCCATCCGGACGTCCGGGTCATCGGTCATGCCGGCCGGCTCGAAGCGCAGGTTGGTGAACTTCTGCACGAACGTCTCGAGCGGGACCCCGTGCTGCAGCGCGATCGAGATCGCGATGGAGAACGCGTCCATGACCCCGGCCAGGGTCGAGCCCTGCTTGCCCAGGCGGAGGAAGACCTCACCGAGACCGTCGTCCGGGTAGGAACCGGCGGTCATGTAGCCCTGCGCGCCACCGACGGTGAACGACGTCGTGATCGACGGGCGGGACTTCGGGAGGCGACGGCGGACGGGCCGCACCGGAGCGTTCGCCGCGAGGGCGTTCGCGGCGTCCAGGGCCCGGCTCGCGGTGGTCGACTGCTCAGCCGGGGCGTCCTTGCTGTCGGACAGCGGCTGACCGACCTTGCAGTTGTCGCGGTACACCGCGAGCGCCTTGAGGCCGAGCTTCCAGCCCTCGTAGTAGATCTCCTCGATCTCCTCGACCGTGGCGCTCTCGGGCATGTTCACCGTCTTGGAGATGGCCCCCGACAGGAACGGCTGGACGGCCGCCATCATCTTGACGTGACCCATGGGGGCGATCGAACGCCGACCCATCGCGGTGTCGAAGATCTCGTAGTGCGCCGGCTGGAGGCCGGGCGCGTCCACGACGTGGCCGTTCTCGGCGACGAACTCGACGATCGCCTCGATGGTCTCGTCGGTGTACCCGAGCTGCTTGAGCGAGCGGGGGATGGCCTGGTTGACGATCTGCATCGAACCGCCACCGACGAGCTTCTTGAACTTGACCAGGGAGAAGTCCGGCTCGATGCCGGTGGTGTCGCAGTCCATCATGAAGCCGATGGTCCCGGTGGGCGCGAGCACGCTCGCCTGGGCGTTGCGCCAGCCGTTGACCGCGCCGAGCGCGAGGCTGTCGGCCCACTGCGCGGTCGCGGCCGCGTGGATCTCGCCGTCCATCGTGCTCATCGTGACGATCGCGGCGTCCGCGTCTGCGTGCTTGTGCATCACCCGCTCGTGCGCCGAGGAGTTGCGGGCGTACCCCTCGTACGGCCCGACGACGGCGGCCAGCTCGGCCGAGCGCTTGTAGGCGGTCCCGGTCATGAGCGAGGTGATCGAGGCGGCGAGCGCGCGCCCACCCTCGGAGTCGTAGCCGTGCCCGGTCGCCATCAGGAGCGCGCCGAGGTTGGCGTAGCCGATGCCGAGCTGGCGGAAGGCGCGGGTCGTCTCGGCGATCGCGTCGGTCGGGAAGTCGGCGAAGCAGATCGAGATGTCCATCGCGGTGATGATCAGCTCGACGGCCTTGACGAACCGCTCGGTGTCGAACGTGTCGTCCTCGCGCAGGAACGCCAGCAGGTTGAGCGACGAGAGGTTGCACGACGAGTTGTCCAGGTGCATGTACTCGCTGCACGGGTTGCTCGCGGTGATGCGGCCCGACTCGGGGCTCGTGTGCCAGTCGTTGATCGTGCCGTCGTACTGGATGCCCGGGTCGGCACAGGCCCAGGCGGCCTGCGAGATCTTCCGGAACAGGCCCTTGGCGTCGACGGTCTCGATGACGCGGCCGTCCTGGCGTGCCTTGAGGTCGAACCCGGTGCCGTTCTCGACCGCGTGCATGAACTCGTCGTTGACCCGGACGGAGTTGTTGGCGTTCTGGTACTGGACGCTGATGATGTCCTTGCCACCGAGGTCCATGTCGTAGCCGGCCTCGCGCAGGGCGCGGATCTTGCCCTCCTCGAGGGCCTTGGTCTCGACGAACTCCTCGATGTCGGGGTGGTCGACGTCGAGCACGACCATCTTGGCCGCGCGGCGCGTGGCGCCACCGGACTTGATGGTGCCCGCGGACGCGTCGGCGCCGCGCATGAAGGAGATCGGGCCGCTCGCGGTTCCGCCGGAGGAGAGCAGCTCCTTCGACGAGCGGATGCGCGAGAGGTTCAGGCCTGCGCCGGACCCGCCCTTGAAGATCAGGCCTTCCTCGCGGTACCAGTTGAGGATCGAGTCCATCGTGTCGTCGACGGCCAGGATGAAGCACGCGCTGACCTGCTGGGGCGACGGCGTCCCGACGTTGAACCACACCGGGGAGTTGAACGAGAAGACCTGGTGCACGAGCATCCAGGTGAGCTCGTGCTCGAAGATCTCGGCGTCGGCGTCGGTCGCGAAGTAGTGGTTGTCCACCCCCGCCTTCGTGTACGCGTGCACGACCCGGTCCACGAGCTGCTTGAGGCTCCACTCGCGGGTCTCGGAGCCGACGGCGCCACGGAAGTACTTGGTCGTGACGATGGTGGCGGCGTTGAGCGACCAGGACTTCGGGAACTCGACGTCCTTCTGCTCGAAGATCGTCTCGCCCGACTTCCAGTTCGTCTGGACGACGTCGCGACGCTCCCAGACGATCTCGTCGTAGGGATGGATGCCGGCCGTGGTGAACACGCGACCGATCGTCAGCGCCGGATTCCGGGTGCCCTCGCCACCGTTCGTCCCGGTCTGCCCGGCTGCCTGCGACGTCTTGCTCATGCCATCTCCCTCGAACGGATCCGATGTGTTCTGAACCACAACTTGTGGTCATTCGTTTCCGGGGCACCACTATATGTGGTGTTCGAGGGGGCTGGCGGGACCTGAGGCGACTTTTTCTCCATCGGCGTGTCGGGGCCGATCAAGTGCCTGTTCGGAGCAGGTTTTCGGCGTCAGACAGGCCCGTCGGCGACCCGAAAACCGCGCGCGTCGCGCCGCGCCGCAGCAGTGCCAGAACGGGCCGCCCGACGATGAGAACGCCGAGTGCGGTCGTCACCGCGCGCCCCAGGTCCCAGCCGAGCGAGGTCGCGATGCTGAAGAACCAGAACCGTCGAAGGTTGTCCATGACGGGATCACCCGCGACGAACGACAGCGCGGTGCCCCCGCCGAGCTGGAACGGCCACCAGGACATGTTGAGCACCAGCCCGTACCCGATCCCGGCGAGGGCGGAGTAGGCGGCCAGGGCGACCACCTCGCGGCGCCCGCGCCACCGACCGGGCAGGAGCCCTGCGCCGAGGCCCACCCACGACGCGCCGAGCATCTGGAACGGCAGCCACGGGCCGACGCCGCCCGTGAGCAGCGCGGAGGCGAACAGCGTCGTCGAGCCGAGCGCGAAACCGAAGCCCGGACCGAAGGCGCGCCCTCCGAGCACGATGACGAGGAACACCGTCTCGACCCCGGCGGTCCCGGCCGACAGCGGCCGGAGCACCGCCCCCACGGCGGACAGCAGGCCGAGCATGGCGATCGCCTTGACGTCGATCCCGCCGTCGCTCAGCGTCACGAAGACGACGGCGAGCGCCGCGACCAGCACCCCGGCGAGCACGATCGGCGCATCCGTGCCCTGCGCGAGCGCCGCGGTCGGGTCGATCAGCAGCGGCCAGCCGAAGGCCAGCACGCCGACGACCGACGCGAGCGCGAGGACCAACGCCGTGCGAAGAGTCAGGGGAACCGCGGGGACCTGCGCCACCGGATCCTGGCCCGGCGTCACGCGCTCGCTCCCAGCGCGGCGCGCACGGCGTCGACGGTGAGCAGCTCGAGCGGTGCGAGCACCTTGGCGACCTGGGGCGCGAACACGGGCGAGGCGACCAGCACCTCGCGCGCGGTCCCGTCGGCGACGAGGTCGCCGTCGGCCAGGACGACCACGCGGCTGGCGCACCCGGCCACGAACTCGACGTCATGGCTGGAGAGCACGACGGCGACCCCGGCCGCGGCGCGCTCGGCGAGGACCTCGGTCAGGCGCCGCTTGGCGGCGTAGTCCAGGCCCCGCGTCGGCTCGTCCAGCAGGAGCACCGGCGGCCCCGCGGCCAGCTGGACGGCGAGCACGAGCGCCAGCCGTTGGCCCTCGGACAGGTCCCGGGGATGCGCCTGCGCGCTGACCGGACCGGCGATCCGGGCCAGCAGCCGTGCCGTGGAGCCGTCGTCGGCGCGCCCTTGCGCGTCCCCGGCGAGGCACTCGGCCCGCACCGTCTCGAGGTACAGCAGGTCCGACGGCGTCTGCGGCACCAGCGTGACGACCTGGCGCGCCTGGGAGGGGCGCAGCGTGGCCGGGTCGACCGCACCGGTCGGCGCGACGATCCGGACCGAGCCGCCCGACCGGGGCCCGGAGCCCTGCAGGGCCCAGAGCAGGGAGGACTTCCCGGCGCCGTTGCGACCCATGACCGCCACCACCTCGCCACCACGCACCTCGAGGTCGACCCCGCGCACGGCGTGCACCCGCCCGTGGCGGACGTGCAGGTCTCGCGCGACGAGCAGCGGGGGACCGGCGGGGGAGGCGAGCTCGCCAGCAGGGGTGCCGGAGGGCGCGACGCCAGCAGGTGGGGCCGGCGACCGTCCCTGTGCCGGCACCGCCACCGCGGCAGGCGACCGCTCGATCCGGGAGCGCAACGGCGCCGCGCGCCGTCGGGCATCGCGCACCGACAGCGGCAGCGGGTCCCATCCGGCCAGCAGCCCCAGCTCGACGAGCGGGGGCACGACGAGCGAGCCGGCGAGCACCTCGGCCGGGTTCCCGGCCACCGCCCGGCCGTCCGCGGCCAGGCTGATGACCCGGTCGGCGTACTGCACCACCCGCTCGAGGCGGTGCTCGGCGAGCAGGACGGTCACGCCGAGGTCGTGCACCAGCCGGGTGATGGCGGCGAGGACCTCGTCGGCCGCCGCCGGGTCGAGCGCCGAGGTGGGCTCGTCGAGCACGAGGATGCGCGGCTGATTGGTCATCACGGCTCCGAGTGCGACGCGCTGCTGCTCGCCGCCCGAGAGGTCGGCGAGCGGGCGGCCGCGCAGGTCGCCCAGCCCGAGCAGATCGACCACCTCCTCGACGCGCTTGCGCATGACCCCCGGCGACAGTCCGAGCTGTTCCATGCCGTACGCGAGCTCGTCCTCGACGGAGTCGGTCACGAACCCGGCGAGCGGGTCCTGCCCGACCACACCGACGACGTCGGCCAGGTCGCGCGGTCGGTGGTCGCGGGTGTCCCGTCCGTCCACGAGCACCCGGCCGGTCAGCAGCCCGCCCGTGAAGTGCGGGACCAGAGCGCACGCGGCCTGGAGCAGCGTCGACTTGCCGGCCCCCGTCGGGCCGACGACGAGGCAGAGCTCGCCCTCGTCGACGCGCACGGTGACGTCGCGCAGCGCGGGCCGTGACTGGCCTGAGTAGGTGACGCCGAGGTGCTCGAACGCGATCATCGCCCACCCCCGGAGCGGGTGGGCGCGCGGCCCGTGCTGCCGAGCAGGGCGGGGACGGCTGCGAGCAGGGCCGCGACGATAGCGACGGGCGGCACGCTCGGCCAGCGCAGCGGGCTCAGCGACGGGTCGAGGCCGGCGGGGTCCGTCCCGAGCACGCCGACCAGGAGCAGCGCGACCCCCGCTCCGCACGCGGCGATCACGGTCTCCTGGGTGCGCCACGGGTCCGGGCGGTAGCGGGTGCGCTGGACCCGGCGCCCGGCGAGCACCGATCCGCCGACGGCGATCAGCGCCCCGGCGACGAGCAGCGGGAGGCCGAGCCAGCCCGGCGTCGTGCCATCGAGCAGGCCGTACGTGCCCAGGGCCGCGGCGAGCAGCGAGATGAGCAGCGCGGCGGTGATCCGCGCGTCGCTGCGACCGGGGGCGGACCGGGCGTACCCACGCGAGTCCATCGAGGCGGCCAGGGCGAGCGAGCGTTCCAGCGAGTCCGCGAGCACGGGCAGCGCGCAGGTCAGGACGGAACGCAGGCCACGGTCGTCCTGGCCACGCAGCCGTTGCGCGCGGCGCACCCGCACGACGGACGAGACGAGCTGCGGGGTGACCGTCACGGCGATCACGACCGCCGTGCCGACGTGGTGCAACGAGGCAGGCAGGCAGCGCAGGGCGCGCTTGGGGTTGGCGAGCGCATTGGCGGCGCCGAAGCAGATGATCAGGGCCGCGAGCCGAAGCCCGCCGTACACCGCTGCGAGCAGCCCGGTCAGGTGGACCGGCCCGAGCAGGTCGACGCCTGCGGCCCAGCCGGGCAGTGCGACGGTCGGCAGGTCGACGAGCACCGGTCCGCCCGCCTTGATCCCGACCAGCACGTAGAAGGCCACGCGAACGACGATGATCACCGCTCCGAGCACGAGGTACGCCCCGAACGCCCGGGCCCACGGTGAGTCGTCCCGCCGCACCACGACCACGAGGATCGTGGCCGCGAGCAGCAGGCCGATCACCAGCGGGTTGGCCGTGCGGGTGATGGCGACGGACAGCCCGAGGGCCCAGGCCCACCAGGCGAGCGGGTGGACGGACCGGTCCGCCACCGATGCCTGACGGCGCGGCTCCGCCCGCCCAGGAGAAGGTGCTCCCGGGCGGGCGTCGACCGTGACCCGCGTCTGGGTGGCCATCGGTTGCCTCAGTCGCGACTCTCGTCGGCGGGACGCGCCCCTGCGCGGCGGCGCGTGACGACGACGACGGCGGCGGCCAGCAGGATCGCGACCGCCCCGAGCCCGACGACCGTGCCGGTCGACGGCCCGGTGGACCGGTCGAGACCCGTCGCCTCGACGACGGTCTCTTTAGCGGGCGCGGTCGCCGACGGGGCAGCCGCCGCGAGTGCGGCCGGCTGCACGCTAGGTCCCGCAGACCCGTCGTTGTAGCGCCAGCCCTCGATGGCGCCGGGTTTCGGATCGCTCGAATCGGCGCCGACGTCGTACGCGGTCCAGTCCGAGGTCGCGTCGGCCGACCAGTACGACCAGTACGACCCGTCGAACGCCACCGGGCACGGGTCGGGCGCGGAGTTGATCGTGCAGATCATGCCGGTCGGGGCGTCGGCGACGACGAAGCCGGCGTCGACCAGGGCCTGGCGGCCCGTGGCGGGATCACCAGCAGCGCAGCCGACGGCGACGTCACCGCCGAGATCGGTGAGGTCGACCACGACGCTGACACCGGAGGTGCCGGCGCACGCGCCGGCGGGGACGGTGGCGGACGGGACGGCCGCGGTGGCCGTGGAGACGGGGATCGAGACGAGCAGGGCGATCAGGGGGAGGTGGAGCAGAGCAGCCGTGGTCTTTCGCACCGGGTGCCTCTCGTGAGCGGTCGGCGACGGCCCGGCACCGGGAGCCTCGCACCACGTCCGGCAGAACCGGCCGAGCGGGCGGAGACGACGATCCGGACTCCGTCCCGCAGACCTCGGCGGATGGAGTCGATCGCCTCACCCAGGTGTTCCGGCTCGTCGTGACGGTGTGGCTGTCACGACCTACGGTTGCGGGTCAGCGCCGGACTTCGACCGGCTTCCCCTGAGTACGAGGCGGGTGGAGCACGTGCGCCTGCCCACATTCGGGCCGGCTGCGCGATTCTACGCTCGCACCAGGGCCTGACCGCGGGATCATGTCCGCATGCGCATCTACACGAAGACCGGAGACGACGGCACCACGGGACTCTTCCTCGGGGGTCGGGTGTCCAAGGGAGACGAGCTGGTCGACGCGTACGGCGACGTCGACGAGGCGGTCGCGCTGCTCGGGGTGGCCCGCAGCGGGTGCGCCGATCCGCAGCTGGCCGAGCTGCTCCTGCGGCTGCAGCGGGAGATGTTCGTCGTGGGCGCCGACCTGGCGGCGAACCCTGACCGGCGCGAACGGCTGGTCACGCGCGTCTCGCTCGTCGCGCCGGCCATGGTCGTCGAGCTCGAGGAGATCATCGACGCCCTGGTGACCGAGCGGCCGTTGCGGCCGGTGTTCGTGGTCCCCGGGGCGACCCCGACGGGCGCCGCCATCGACCACGCGCGCACGGTCGTGCGCCGCGCGGAGCGGCACGTCGTGCGCGCCCAGGGTCACGGCCACCCGGCGAGCCGAGACGCGCTGCGCTACCTCAACCGGCTCTCCGACCTGCTCTTCGTCCTGGCCAGGAACGCGGCTGGAGAGGTCGACGAGCCCGCCAGCCGGGCGTGAGGGAGCGGATCTGACAAAGTACCCCCGGAGGGTATATCTTCGACGGAGAAGGTATACCCGTGGGGGGTATAGATCCTGCGGGCATCACGTACGGACACGCGAAGGAGCGGTCGATGGACCACCCGTTGGACCACCCGCCGGGCTACACCGCCACGAAACAAGCTCAGCTCAAGCGTCTGCGCCGGATCGAGGGCCAGGTCCGCGGGCTGCAGCGCCAGGTCGAGTCCGACACGTACTGCATCGACGTCCTGACCCAGGTCAGCGCGGCGACGAGAGCCCTGGAGTCGTTCGCGCTCGGGCTGCTCGAAGAACACCTCAGCCACTGCGTCGCCCAGGCCCTCGCGGCCGGTGGCGCCGAGGCTGACGCCAAGGTGAAGGAGGCCTCGGTCGCTATCGCTCGGCTCGTGCGTAGCTGACCGCGCCATCACCCACCCCACCCCACTTCACCACAACAACCATCACCACCAGGGGAGTCACCATGACCACCACGACCGACTACATCGTCACGGGTATGACCTGCGCGCACTGCGTCGCAGCTGTCACCGGTGAGCTGACGGCGCTGGACGGCGTCCAGGCGGTCTCGATCGAGCTCGTCGCCGACGGCGAGTCGACGGTCACCGTGCGAAGCACCGGGCCGCTGCCCGAGACTGCCGTCCGCATGGCGGTCGACGAGGCGGGCTACGTGTTGCAAGGTGCCCGCGCATGACCCCGACCGTCGCGCCTGACCCCGTCCCCGTTGCCGGCACCGTCGCCGGCACCATCGAGCTCTCGATCGGCGGGATGACCTGCGCCTCGTGCGCGGCCCGCGTCGAGAAGAAGCTCAACCGGATGGACGGGGTCAGCGCGACGGTCAACTACGCCACCGAGAAGGCCAAGGTCTCCTATGCGCCGACGGTGTCGCCGGCAGACCTGGTCGCCACGGTCGAGGCGACCGGGTACACCGCGGCACTTCCTGCTCCGCCCCGCTCGGGCGCCGGGGCGGACGAGCCCGACCCGGCCGCCGTCGTGCGTCGGCGCCTGATCGTGAGCGCCGTGCTGGCCGCGCCGGTCGTCGCGCTCGCGATGGTCCCGGCGTGGCAGTTCGACTACTGGCAGTGGGTCTCGCTCGTGCTCGCGGTGCCGGTCGTGACCTGGGGTGCGTGGCCGTTCCACCGCGCCGCCTGGACCAACCTGCGCCATCGCGCCGCGACGATGGACACCCTCATCAGCCTCGGCGTCCTCGCGGCCTTCACCTGGTCGTTGTACGCCCTCTTCTTCGGCGGCGCGGGCGAGCCCGGCATGAGCATGCCGTTCACCTTGATGCCGTCGAGCGCGACCGGGGCCCCCGAGATCTATCTCGAGGTCGCCTCTGCCGTGACCGTGTTCATCCTGACCGGGCGGTACCTCGAGGCCCGTGCCAAGCGCAGCTCCGGGCAGGCGCTGCGCGCGCTGCTCGAGCTCGGCGCCAAGGACGTCGCGGTGCTGCGCGACGGCGCCGAGGTCCGCATCGCCGTCGAGGAGCTCGCCGTCGGGATGCGGTTCGTCGTGCGCCCTGGGGAGAAGTTCGCGACCGACGGCACCGTGACGGACGGCGTCAGCGCCGTGGACGCCTCGATGATCACCGGCGAGTCGGTGCCGGTCGAGGTCGGACCGGGCGACGCCGTGGTCGGCGCCACCACCAACGCCGGCGGACGGCTCGTCGTGCAGGCGACCCGGGTCGGCGCGGACACCCAGCTCGCCCAGATGGCCCGGCTCGTCGAGGACGCCCAGAACGGCAAGGCCGACGTCCAGCGCCTCGCGGACCGGGTCTCGGCCGTGTTCGTGCCGATCGTGATCCTGCTGTCGCTGCTGACGCTCGTCGGCTGGCTCGTGCTCGGACCGAACGCGCAGGCCGCCTTCACGGCCGCCGTGGCCGTCCTCATCATCGCGTGCCCCTGCGCCCTCGGCCTCGCCACCCCGACGGCGCTCATGGTCGGCACCGGTCGTGGCGCGCAGCTGGGCATCCTCATCAAGGGTCCGCAGGTCCTCGAGTCCACCCGTCGGGTCGACACCATCGTGCTCGACAAGACAGGCACGGTGACCACGGGCCAGATGAGCCTCGTCGAGGTCGTCGCCGCCGCGGGAGCGAACGAGGGGGAGGTCCTGCTGCTCGCGGGCGCCCTCGAGCACGCGTCGGAGCACCCGATCGCGCGCGCCGTCGCCGACGGCGCGCGGGAGCGCTGCGGCACGCTCCCGCCCGTCGAGAGCTTCGCGAGCACCGAGGGACGCGGCGTCGCCGGGGTCGTCGACGGGCGCGCCGTGACGGTCGGACAACGCACCTGGCTGGCCGAGGACTGGGCCCAGCACGCCCCCGCGGCCCTGGTCACCGCGGCCGACGCCGCCGAGAGTCAGGGCCGCAGCCCCGTGTGGGTCGGCTGGGACGGCGAGATCCGCGGCGTCGTCGTGGTCGCGGACACCGTCAAGGTGTCCAGCGCCGAGGCGATCGGCGAGCTGCGCCGGCTCGGCCTGCGCCCGATCTTGCTCACCGGGGACAACGCCCGGTCGGCCGCCGCGGTCGCGGAGCAGGTCGGCATCCATCCGCAGGACGTCATCGCCCAGGTGCGCCCGGCCGACAAGGTCGAGGTGATCCGCCGGCTGCAGGCCGAGGGCCACGTCGTCGCGATGGTGGGCGACGGGGTGAACGACGCCGCCGCTCTCGCGCAGTCCGACCTCGGGCTGGCGATGGGCTCGGGCACCGACGTGGCCATCGAGGCCAGCGACCTGACGCTGGTGCGCTCGGACCTGCGGTCGGCCGGGGTCGCGATCCGGCTCTCGCGGCGCACCCTCGGCACCATCAAGGGGAACCTGTTCTGGGCCTTCGCCTACAACCTCGCGGCACTCCCGCTGGCAGCCGCGGGGCTGCTCAACCCGATGATCGCGGGCGCCGCGATGGCGTTCTCGTCGGTCTTCGTCGTCACCAACAGCCTGCGGTTGCGCCGCTTCGAGCGCTGACCGCCGACGCTGGCGGTCCGCGGTCAGCTGATCCGGATGAAGACCGGGTTGGAGAAGTAGATCGCGCGGAACTGGACGCTCCCGCCGGGCTGCGGTGCGTCGATCAGCTGATCGCCACCGGCATAGATCGCCACGTGCCCCGGGTGCCACACGAGGTCGCCGGGCTGGGCGTCCGCACGCGAGACGACCGTGCCGGCGTTGCGCTGGGCGCTGGAGGTGCGCGGGAGGGCGATGCCGAGCTGGGCGAACACGTAGGAGGTGAAGCCGGAGCAGTCGAACCCGCTCGGCGTGGTGCCGCCGTACACGTACGGGACCCCGACGTACCGGGCCGCGATCTCGATCACGGCGCTGCCGTTCGCGCTGGCGGGGGCCGGTGCGCCCGTGGTCGTCGGGATGGCGGCGCGCACTGCGCTGCGAGACGCGGCCCGCGCCCGGACGGGCGGCGGCGGGTCGGCGACGACGGTGAGCGCGGGGATGTCCAGCGCCCATGCCGAGTCGGCGGCGACGCTCACCACCGGCGCGGACGCCAGCACCGCACGAGCGGCGGAGGTCAGCGCGGACGTGTCGACGCCCGTAGCCACGCTCTCGGCCGGGAGGGCGCCGGCGGCTGACGGCACCGCGACGCTCGCGTCACCGGGCTCGGCGGCACCGGCCGGTGCGGCCATCGCGGAGACCACGAGACCGGAAGCGGCAGCGACGACGACGGATCGCCGTCCGACCGACGCGAGGCTGCCGGTGGCTGCGTCCGCGAGGTCACCGAGCATGGTGCTCGGTCGACCGGTCGCGCGATGACGGGCGGGCGTGGTGCTCACAGCCATGGTGACCTCTCCGGTCGCCTGTGGGGTGAGCTGTCGGGTTCGGGCGGAAGTCGCGCCCGGCGGGTCGAGGTACCGACCCGCTTCACCCCAAGGACACCGACTGGCGGCGCCCGACGATCGTGGTTCCCCCGCTCCTGCCAGCGAGAAGTCCTGGTGCCCAGACGGTGGTGGCAGGACTCGGCGGTCCACCTTGGGCGTACCTGAGGATGAACCTCAGGGACGCTCGACCCTACCGCGCCGAGGGGCTGCGAGGACAAACCGATCGCCTCGGGGCAAAAGCGCGCCTGCTATGCGGCAATTCGTCCTAGCGCGCAAGGCGTTCGACCACCGCGCCGAAGGCCGACGGCAGGTGCACCGCGGTGGGCACGATCACCCGGCGTAGCGGAGAGGTCGCCAGGGCCACGAGCGCGGTCGTCAGCAGGCGGTAGTCGCGGGTCGACGCCGACCAGGCGCGCTCGTACGCTCCGGCGTCGTCCAGGTGCGCGACGGCGGCGGCCGCCTGGGCGAGCCCCACCCGGAGCCCCTCGCCCGTGAGCGCGTCGACGTACCCGGACGCATCACCGACGAGGCGCACCCGGCCGGCGGTGCGTCGCGACGTGCGCTGGTGCAGCGGACCGGCGCCGCGCAGCGTGCCGGCAGGCTCGGCCCCTCGAAGCCGCTCGGCGAGCTCGGGAAAGGTCGCGAGCGCACCCGCGTAGTCCGTGTGGGGCGGCCCGAGCAGTGCCACGCCGACGACGTCGTCGGCCACGGGCGTGACGTACGCCTCGACCGTCGGGCCCCAGTGGACCTCGACCAGGTCGGTCCACGGTGCGACGCGGAAGTGCTGTCGCAGGCCGAACCGGCGCCGGTCGCGGTCTCCCCGACCCCGCGGCGGCCCGGCTGCGGGCCGGTCGAGCCCGACGACCCGGCGGACCGTCGAGTGCAGACCGTCGCAGCCCAGCAGCCAGCCGGCGCGCAGGCCTGCGGCGGAGACCGTGTCGTGGTCCTGCTCGATCGTCCCGACGCGCCCCGCCACGCGCCGCACGCCGAGCGCCGTCGCGCGGGCGTCCAGGGCGGCGTGCAGCGTCGTGCGCCGCACCCCGAGCCCGGGGCCGGACTCGAAGTGGTGGTCGGCGTGCAGGTCGCCGCCGCGGTACCCGATCCCGAGCAGCGGGTGACCCTGCGGGTGCACCCCGATCCGGGCGAGGGCCGCGACCGCTCCGGGCATCAGCCCCTCGCCGCAGGCCTTGTCGATCGACGCGCCCCGCGGCTCGACGACGACGACGTCCAGGCCGGCCAGTCGCGCTTCGATCGCGGCCGCCAGCCCGATCGGCCCGCCGCCGACGACCAGCACATCCGTGTCGCGGGTCGCGGTGCTCATGCGGCGGCGACCAGGGCGCGCTCCTCGGTCGGGATACGGAACCCGAGCAGCAGCACCGCGTTGAGCACCGTGAACACGAGCGCCGTCAGCCAGGCGGTGTGCACCAGCGGGAGCGCGATCCCCTCGACGACGACCGCGACGTAGTTGGGGTGCCGCAGCCAGCGGTACGGCCCGCGATCGACCAGGGCGAGGCCGGGGACCACGATCACGCGCGTGTTCCACTGCGGGCCGAGCGTGCCGATGCACCACCAGCGCAGGGCCTGGCTGGCGAGCGCCGCCACCAGCGCGAGCCAGCCGAGGAGCGGCACGAACGGTCGATCGGCGACGTGCACCTCGACGACGCAGGCCACGAGCAGCCCCGCGTGCAGCAGCACCATGGGCGGGAAGTGGCCCCGACCCGCCTCGACGCCGCCGCGGGCGAACGCCCATCGGGCATGGCGGGTGGACACGACGAGCTCCGCGATCCGTTCGACGGCGACGGCCGCGATCAGGGCATCGAACGCGATCACGCTCAGGGCAGGCACGGCGCGCCCTCAGCCCTGGTCCGGCCAGCGGAGCAGCACGAGCTCGGCACTGATGCCCGGGCCGTGGGCGAAGAGCACCCCGGGGTCGCCCGGCTGCTGACCGCCGAGCGCGAGCGTGTCCGCGAGCACGTGCAGCACACCGGACGAGGACAGGTTGCCGACGCGCGCCAGGGACTCCCAGCTCAGCGCGAGCGCCGCGGTCGGCAGGTCGAGCACCCGGGCTGCGGCCTCGAGGATCTTGGGGCCGCCGGTGTGCGCGACCCACGTCGTGATGTCGCCCGGCTTCAGGCCGTGCCCGGCGAGCAGGTCCACGACGTCGTCGCGCAGGTGACGCCCGACGACGTCGGGCAGGTTCGCCTCGAGCACGATCCGGAACCCGCTGCCGCCGATGCCCCAGCCGAGGACGTCCTGCGTCTCGGGGTACAGGTGGCTGCGGGTCGCGATCACGTCCGGCCCCGCGACGCCCGTCGTCCGCGCACGCTCGTCGCCCACCATCACGACGGCGGCCGCACCGTCACCGAACAGGCCGCTCGCCACGAGGTTGGCCATCGAGTCGTCGCCGGGCTGCATCGTCAGCGAGCAGAGCTCGACCGAGACCAGCACCCCGACGTCGCCGGGATGGCCTTGGAGGTAGTCGTGCACGCGGGCGATCCCGGCGGCGCCCGCGACGCAGCCGAGCCCGAACACGGGCAGCCGCTTGACGTCCGGGCGCAGCCCGAGCCGGGCGACGAGCAGGGCGTCGATCGACGGCGCCGAGATGCCGGTCACCGAGGTGAACAGGATGAAGTCCACCTCCTCGGGCGCGATCTCGGCCGCCGCCAGCGCGCCGCGCAGCGCCCGCTCGGCCAGGTCGGTGCCGAGCGAGATGAACAGGTCGTTGGCCTGGCCGAAGGTGGTCAGGTCCCGATAGTCCTCGAGCGGCATGGCGAGGTGACGGGTCCGCACACCGCTGCTCGCGTGCAGGCGCTCGAGCACCGCACGGCGTGTGGACCCTTCGGTGGTGAGAAGTGAACCGATCGTCTCGGTGATCTCGTGCTGGGGGTAGCAGAACTCGGGGAGGACTCCGGTCACCGATGCGATGCGCGACA
Organism: Pengzhenrongella phosphoraccumulans; assembly: GCF_045689905.1. NCBI lineage: Bacteria > Bacillati > Actinomycetota > Actinomycetes > Micrococcales > Pengzhenrongella > Pengzhenrongella phosphoraccumulans. The sequence continues at coordinate 4,471,310 of NZ_CP144210.1, forward strand.
TGTCGGCATCGTGCCATGCCGCGCGTTTTGAGGCCGGGATTCCGCCCGGTTGGTACGGTCCACGACAACATCGGTGGCGATCGCGGGGGAGGGGTGAGCGGTGCGGGGTCTGAGGGCGACGATCGGCGGGCTGGCACGCTCGTGCCACCTCGGACCGACGCTGGCGGTGACGGCACTGACGACGGCCCTCGCCATCGGTGTCGGCGCCGACCTGCGCACGTGCGTCCTGATCGGGGCGGCGATCTTCACCGGTCAGCTGTCGGTCGGCTGGTCGAACGACTGGATCGATGCGGGGCGTGACCTCACGGTCGGGCGATCCGACAAACCGATCGTCGCGGGCGCGGTCACGACCCCCACGGTGCGCACCGCTGCGCTCGTCGCGGTCGCGTGCTGCGTGCCGCTGTCCCTCGCCACGGGCTGGCGCGCCGGGGGCGTGCACCTCGTCGCCGTCGGCGTGGCCTGGGGCTACAACCTCGGGCTCAAGTCGACCCCCTGGTCGTGGGTGCCGTACGCGGTGTCGTTCGGCCTGCTCCCGGCCTTCGTGGCGCTCGCCCTGCCCGAGCACCCCTGGCCCGCAGGGTGGGCCATGGCGGCGGCGGCGCTGCTCGGCGTCGGCGCGCACCTTGCCAACGTCGTCCCGGATCTCGAGGACGACCGGACGACCGGCGTGCACGGGCTGCCGCACCGGCTGGGGCGCACGGGGTCGACCCTGCTCGCCCCGGCGGCGCTGCTCGCCGCGACGGTGCTCATCGTGCTGGGCCCGACCGGCAGCCCCAGCGGGACCGCGTGGCCCGGACTGCTCGCCGCGGCCGGGATCGCTGCGGCCGGGGCTGTGGTGGCGTTCACGCGGGCGGGCAGTCGGGTCCCGTTCTACCTGACCATGGCCGTCGCGGGGGTCGACGTCGTGCTGCTCGTGGCGGCCGGGCCCGTGCTGGTGTAGCGGTTCGCCTCGTACCGTCAGGCGAAACCGGGCTCGAGCCCGTCGCGCGAGTCGCGTGCCGGCGCGTCGAGATCGGCGCCGGTCCACGACACGGCCCGCCAGCCCGCGGTCGGCGCGCCCTCGAGGATCACGGTGCCGGTGTTGGGCAGCGTGTGGGTCGCGCCGAACGCGGCATCGAGGTTCTCCGCGCGCGAGCTCGTCCAGACGCGGATCGCCCCCCCGTGGCTCACGAGAAGAGCCGTCCGGTCGGCGCCGTCGTTGGCGTCGTCGTCGTCGTCCAGAGCGCACGCCTCCGCGACGACGGCGTCGAACCGGGCGAGCACCTCGTGGCCGTTCTCACCCCGGGCATCCGCCGATCGAGGTCCCCGGCCGGCCAGGCGAAGACCGTTCTGAGGTAGCGCTCGACCGACGCCACGTCGCCGCGCATCTCGAGCTCTCCCGCCGCGACCTCCCGGATCCCGGCCCGCACCTGCACGTCGAGGCCGAGCGCCGCCGCCACCGGGGCCGCCGTCTGCTGCGCGCGGAGGAGGCTCGACGCGTACACGGCACCGATGCGCTCACGGGCGAGCGCCGCCGCGAGCACGACGGCCTGGTGGGCACCGAGGTCGGTGAGACCGGGGCCGGGTTCAGCGGTGTCGAGCAGGTGCAGCACGTTCGACGGGCTCTGGCCGTGCCGCACGAGGATGAGGCGCACCGTGGACTCCTTCGCGGGCTGGTGGGTCGGGTTTCGAGATCATCATGCGGCCTGGCGGAGCCAGATCCTCACTCGTCGAGCACCAGGCCACGGCGTTCGGGCAGGCGCAGCGAACCGAGGGCGGCGACCACGAAGACCCCCGCGAACACGGCGAACAGCAGCGACGTGCCGCCGAGCTCCCGCAGCACGGGGACGGCGAGCGGGGCGAGGATCGACGCGATCCGGCCGATGCCGGCGGCGGAGCCGGACCCGGTGCCGCGCAGCCGCGTCGGGTACAGCTCCGGGGTGATCGCGTACAGGGCGCCCCACGCGCCGAGGTTGAAGAACGACAGCAGCATGCCCGCGGTCACGACCTGCGCCGTGCTGTCCGCCCCGGCGAACAGGCCCGCTGCTCCGGCGGAGCCGAGCAGGAAGAGGGCGAGGGTGGGCCGGCGCCCCCAGCGCTCGACCAGGACGGCCGACACGGCATACCCGGGCAGCTGCGCGAGGGTGATCACGAGGGTGAAGCCGAACGAGCGCACCAGGGACAGGCCGGACGCGTACAGCAGCGTCGGCAGCCAGATGAACGCGCCGTAGTACGCGAAGTTCACCGCGAGCCACACCACCCACAGCGCGAGCGTGCGGTCACGCAGGTCGGGCGACCACAGATCGCGCAGCCGCGGCGGTGCGGTTCGCGCGGCGTCGTCGGCCGGACCGTCGTCGGTCGGGCCGGCCCCGGCTTGGCCGGCCGCGTCGGTCGTGCTGACCTCGACGACGGCCGCGACGTCGATCCCCGCCGAGCGCTCGAACCGCCGGACCGTCGCCTCGGCCTCCGCGTGCCGCCCGCGGCCCTCGAGGAACCGCACGGACTCGGGCAGCCCGCGCCGCACGACCACCGCGTACAGGGCCGGCAGGGTGCCGATGGCCAGCGCCCAGCGCCACCCGTCGTCGCCGAGCGGCACGACGAGGAACCCGATGACGGCCGCCAGCGTCCATCCCAGCGCCCAGAACGCCTCGAGCGCCACCACCACCCGGCCGCGGATCCGCGGCGGCGCGAACTCGCTCACCAGGGTCGATGCCACCGGCAGCTCGGCCCCCAGCCCGAGCCCGACGACGAGCCGCCAGACGATCAGCGAGCCGACGGACCACGACAGCGCCGAGGCACCGGTGGCCAGGCCGTAGACCAGGAGCGTGAGCGCGAAGACCTGCCGACGTCCGACACGGTCGGCCAGCAGCCCGCCGATGCTGGCGCCGAGCGCCATGCCGACAAAACCGGCCGACGCGATCCAGGACAGCTCAGCGGGGGAGGCGTGCCAGCTCACGGCGAGCGCCGCGAGCACGAACGAGATCAGGCCCACGTCCATCGCGTCGAAGGCCCACCCCGCGCCAGAGCCGACGAGGAGCCGCAGGTGCTCGCGGGTGAAGGGCAGCGCGTCGAGCCGTGCGGTGCGCGTCGTCGAGCGGGGACCTAGATCGGTCGTCGTGGTCACGTCGGGTCATGATTCCACTCCGTGACCAGGGTTCACCCCGCGCGCACCGCGTCGAGCCGTGTCGGGTCGTGTCGGGTCGATACCCCCTCCGACCTGCGCAAACTTCCCGGCGTGCCGCGGGGGGGCCATTGGTCCCGTAGTCCCCTGGGTGCGGACGCGGCACAATCGCAAGCAACGGGCCGACGACGAGGTCGGCCACGTGTCGAAACGGGAGGCGCAGCGGTGGCCGGATACGTATATGACTTCAGCGCAGGCAACAAGGACATGAAGGACCTGCTCGGTGGCAAGGGTGCAAACCTTGCCGAGATGACGAACCTCGGGCTACCGGTACCGCCCGGATTCACCATCACCACGGAGGCCTGTCGCTCCTACCTGTCGAGCGGTGAGGTCCCGCCGGAGCTCCGGGTCGAGGTGACCATGGCGGTTCGCCGCTTGGAGGACACCCTCGGTCGTCGTCTCGGCGACTTCCACGACCCGCTGCTGGTGTCGGTGCGCTCGGGCGCGAAGTTCTCGATGCCCGGCATGATGGACACCGTCCTGAACATCGGCTTGAACGACGCGTCTGTGCAGGGGTTGTCCGACTACTCCGACGACCCGCGCTTCGCCTGGGACTCCTACCGACGCCTGATCCAGATGTTCGGCAAGACCGTCCTCGGCATCGACGGCGACCTGTTCGCCGACGCGTTGGACAAGGCCAAGGCAGCGCGGGGGGTCACGAGCGACGTCGACCTGACCGCCGCGGACCTCGAGACGCTCGTCGGGACGTTCAAGGCGATCGTCCTGGCGCAGTCCGGGCGGGAGTTCCCGCAGCACCCGCGCGAGCAGCTCGACCTGGCGATCGTGTCGGTCTTCGAGTCGTGGAACACCGATCGGGCGCAGATGTACCGCCGCCGCGAGCGCATCCCTCACGACCTGGGTACCGCGGTCAACGTGATGACCATGGTGTTCGGCAACCTGGGCACCACGTCGGGTACGGGCGTGTGCTTCACCCGCGACCCGTCCACCGGCGTCACGGGGGTCTACGGCGACTACCTGTCGAACGCTCAGGGTGAGGACGTCGTCGCCGGCATCCGCAACACGCTGAGCCTGGCCGACTTCGAGGCGCTGGACCCGGCCGCGTACGCCGACCTCACGCAGGCCATGCGGCGGCTCGAGACCCACTACCGCGATCTGTGCGACATCGAGTTCACGGTGGAGCGCGGCAAGCTGTGGATGCTGCAGACCCGCGTCGGCAAGCGGACGGCGGCAGCGGCATTCCGCATCGCGACCCAGCTCGTCGACGAGCACCTCATCACGATGGACGAGGCGCTCGAGCGGGTCACCGGTGCGCAGCTGAGCAAGCTCATGTTCCCGCAGTTCGACTTCCGTTCCGAGAAGATCCTGCTGGCCACCGGCATGGCGGCCTCTCCCGGGGCTGCGGTCGGCTCCGCGGTCTTCGACTCCGTCACCGCGCAGCAGTGGCGCGCCGAGGGCAAGGACGTCATCCTGGTCCGCCGCGAGACCAACCCGGACGACCTCGGCGGCATGATCGCCTCGGTCGGCGTGCTCACCTCGCGCGGCGGCAAGACGTCGCACGCGGCGGTCGTGGCGCGCGGCATGGGCACCACCTGCGTGGTCGGTGCCGACGACATCGTGGTCGACGCCACCACCGGCCGATCCTTCACCGCCGGTGGTTACACCGTCGCCGAGGGCGACGTCATCGCCATCGACGGCAGCACCGGTGAGGTGTTCCTGGGCGACGTCCCCGTGGTCCCCTCTCCGGTGGCGCACTACCTCGAGCACGGTCTCGAGGCGGCGATCGACGCTGCGGGCGACGACTCGGAGATCATCGACCTCGTCGAGGCTGTCGACCGGATCCTCACGCACGCCGACTCGGTCCGCCGGCTCCACGTGCATGCCAACGCCGACACGGCCGACGACGCTCGCCGGGCACGGTCCCTCAACGCGCAGGGCATCGGGCTGTGCCGCACCGAGCACATGTTCCTCGGGGAGCGTCGCGTGCTCATCGAGCGCGTGATCCTCGCCGTCGAGCCGGCCGAGAAGCAGGCGGCGTTCGACGCGCTCCTGCCGCTGCAGATCGCCGACTTCACCGACATCCTCGAGGTGATGGACGGGCTCCCGACGACCATCCGCCTCATCGACCCGCCACTGCACGAGTTCCTCCCGGACCACACCGAGCTCGCCGTCAAGGTGGCGCTCGCGAAGGCACGGGGCGAAGCTGACCCGCACGATCTCGCGCTCCTCGCTGCGGTGCAGCGGATGCGGGAGGCCAACCCGATGCTCGGGCTCCGCGGGGTCCGGCTCGGGCTCGTCATCCCGGGGTTGTTCGCCCTCCAGATCCGCGCCGTGGCCGAGGCCGCCGCGGCCCGGATGCTCGCCGGTGGGGACCCGCACGCCGAGATCATGGTGCCGCTCGTCGCTTCGGTGATGGAGTTGCACCTGGTGCGCGACCAGGCGCTCGAGATCATCAAGGAGGTCGGCGAGGCTGCCGGCGTCGCGCTCCACATCCCGGTCGGCACCATGATCGAGCTGCCGCGCGCCTGTCTCACGGCCGGACGGATCGCGGAGGCCGCCGAGTTCTTCTCGTTCGGCACGAACGACCTGACGCAGACGACCTGGGGCTTCTCACGGGACGACGTCGAGGGCGCGTTCTTCGACGAGTACACGGCGCTCGGGGTGCTTGCGGTCTCGCCGTTCGAGTCCGTCGACACCCGCGGCGTGGGTCGCCTGATCCGGATCGCGGTCGAAGAGGGCCGCGCGGTTCGCCCCGACCTGATGATCGGGGTGTGCGGGGAGCACGGCGGTGACCCGGAGTCGATCCACTTCTTCCACGAAGCCGGACTCGACTACGTCTCCTGCTCGCCGTTCCGCGTGCCGATCGCTCGGCTCGAGGCCGGCCGCGCCCAGGTGGCAGCACCGGGGCAGGGCTCGGGCGACAGCCGCTGACCAGCACCGAGCACACGGCTGCGGGCCGCGACACCGACACCGGTGTCGCGGCCCGCGGTGCGTTGCGGGCCGGCGCTTCGATCGTGTGCCGGACGGCCGCTACGCCGTGGCCGCGAACCCGACCGCGAGGCTCGTGGCCACGGTGAGCCACAGCGCGTAGGGCGTCAGGACGTACCCCGCCCACGGCACCGCCCGCCAGGCGACGACGACGAGCGCCCAGGCCAGCACGGCCGCCACGGTGAGCGCGATCGCCGCCGCCGTGAGCCGGTGCGGCACGTAGAAGAGGTAGGCCCACGTCAGCGCGCCCACCGACGATGCCACGAGCAATCCGAGCCAGGGGAGCGAGGTCGCCGGCGGCGTCGTGAGCGCGATCGCGAGCCCGGCCACCACCAGGGCGATGAAGTTGTAGGGCCAGGCGACGCCGAACACCCAGTCGGGCGGCTGCCACGACGGTTTCACGAGACCCGCGTACCACCCGGGGTCGCTCGAGACCCACCGGGTCGCGAGGCCCGCATAGGCGACGACCGTCACCGCGACGCCCGCCGCGACGAGCGTGCTCGCCCGGACACCGAGGTCAACCATGGTGGTCCCCGCCCGCGAGCTGGTCGAGCAGGTGGGGGAGCAGGGGGAGCAGCACAGCGAGCCCCTGCTCGACGGCGGACGGCGAACCCGGCAGGTTCACGATGACCGTCCCCCCTGCGGTGACGCCCGCAAGCCCCCGGGACAGCACTGCCGTGGCCACGTGCCGAGCGCCTTCGCGTCGGAACGCCTCCGCCAGACCGGGCAGCTCGCGCTCCAGAAGCCCGACCGTCCCCTCCGGGGTGAGGTCACGCGGCCCGACCCCGGTGCCGCCCGAGGTCACGATCACGCGAGCGCCGTCGGCCAGGGCACCCGTCAGCGCGTCTGCCACGGACCGGACGCCGTCGGGCACGATCCGGACGGGCTCGACGCGATAGCCGGCCGCGGCCAGGAGCCCCGCCGCGCGCGGACCGGACCGATCCACGGCGACACCGGTCGAGCACCGGTCGGACACCACGATGACCGTGACGGGTCCCTCGAGATCGGGGTTCTGCGCAGCGGGAAGGTTCACCGGCACACGGTACCGGGCCGGCCGATGCCGACGCTCTGGCGCGTTTTCACCCGGTGTGAGACCAGTTGTGCAAACGCGGCAGGGCAAGGCCTCAGGTTGCAGCGCCAAACGCCGATAAAGCATCTGTGGCGATGGCGAAGACGACATGGCGGCGTTACCTGGTCATCGGCCTGCTGGCCGCTGCCGGCACGGCATGTCTGCCGATCGGGCTCGGTCGTGACCTGGCGTACATCGCCGTCGGCGCCTCGGGCGTGATCGCTCTCGTGGTGGGCGTCCGGTGCAACCGGCCCCGACGTGCTGCGGCGTGGTACCTCATGGTGGCCAGTGCGGCGTGCTGGGTCGCTGCCGACGCCCAGTTCTCCTGGTACGAGCACGTCGCCGGCGTCACCCCGTTCCCCTCCTCCGCGGACGTCCTGTACCTCGCCGCCTATCCGTTGTTCGCCGCGGGTCTGTTCCTGCTCGTGCGGAGCCGGGGGGCCGAGCGTTGGCCGGTCGCCCTGCTCGACAGCGCGATCCTCACGATCGCGCTCGGCCTGCTGTCGTGGGTGTTCCTGGTCGAGCCCGCCTGGTCCGTCGACGCGGCGCCGCTACTCGACCGGCTCGCCGCCGTCGCCTACCCGCTGGGCGACGGCCTGCTGTTCGCGCTCCTGCTCCGGCTCGCCCTCGACGCGGGCCTGAGCAATCACGTGGCAGCGCTGCGACTGCTGGCGTCGACCATCGCGGCGCTCCTCGTAGCCGACATCCTGTTCGAGGTGGCGGTCTTCGTGCCGGCGCTCGACGCGCGCACGACGTGGATCGACCCCATCTGGCTCGCGGCCTACGTGCTCTGGGGCGCTGCGGCCCTGCACCCGTCGATGCGGGCGTTGTCTGCACCCACGGCGAACTCGCGGACCCTCGCCGGGGAAGCGAGCCCGGTCGTCGCCTTCACCGCCGCACTGCTGATCGGGCCGGCGATCCTCCTGGTTGAGCTGGTCGCGGGTGCTCGGCCGCACGTGTGGGCCGTCGTGATCACGTCCGGGCTGATCGTGCCGCTGATCCTGGTGCGCATGAGCCGGCTGGTCGGGCTGCTGCGAGCCCGGACCGTGCGGCTGGGGGAGCTTGCGGACACCGACTACGTGACCGGGCTGGCGAACCGACGCCGGTTCGCCGACGGTGTGGCCGAGCACCTCGCGAGCTCGCCCGTGCCGGGGCGCAGCCCGCACGCCGTTCTGGTGGTGATCGACCTCGAGCGGTTCACCGAGATCGACGACACTCTCGGGCACCGCACCGGAGACGCGATCCTGCGGGCCGTAGGTGGCCGTCTCGGTGAGCTGCAGGGCGAGCGGGCCCTGGTCGCCCGGCTGGGGGGCGACACCTTCGGCGTGCTCGATCGCTCGATCACCACCCCATCGTGCGCGACCGAGTTCGCCGAGCGGGTGCGCACCGCGCTCGAGCAGCCCCTGGAGCTGCCCGACCTGAGTGTGTCGATCGAGGTGAGCATCGGCTTCGTGTTCCTGCCCGACGACGGGACGCAGGCGGCGACCGTGCTGAGCCGCGCGGACCTCGCGCTGTCCGCGGCCAAGGCCAGGCCGGGCCGCATCGCGCGCTACGGCATCGAGATGGAGACCCACGGTAAGGTCCCGCCGTCCCTGATCGGTGAGCTGCGCGGCGCGCTCGCGCGACGCGAGATCGTGCTGCACTACCAACCTCAGGTCGAGGTCGCGACGGGTCGGGTGCTCGGCGTGGAGGCGCTCGCGCGCTGGCAGCACCCGGTGCACGGACTGCTGAGCCCGGACTTCTTCATCCCGGCGGCCGAGCGAACGGGCATCATCGGCCCGTTCACGCAGTACGTGCTCGACAGCGCCCTCGCGCAGGGTGCCGCTTGGCAGCGAGACGGGCTCGCCCTGACGATCGCGGTCAACCTGTCGGCGCGCAACCTGCTCGACCGAGGGCTCGTCGACGACGTCCGCGCAGCCCTGGACCGGCACGGTCTCGACGCCGGGTCCCTGGAGCTCGAGATCACGGAGAGCAGCGCGATGGTGGACCCCCGGCGCTCCGTGCAGGTGCTGGGGGCCCTCGCCGAGATGGGTGTGCTGCTCTCGATCGACGACTACGGCACCGGCCACAGCTCCCTGGCGTACCTGCAGCGGCTTCCGGTGCGACGCCTGAAGATCGATCGCTCGTTCGTCACCGGGCTCGTGCAGGACGACGCGAGCGCCGCCATCGTGCACTCGACCATCGAGCTCGCTCGGCACCTCGGGCTCGATGTGGTCGCTGAGGGCGTCGAGGACGACATGACCCTGCTCCGGCTGCACCTCATGGGCTGCTTCGCGGTCCAGGGCTTCGGCCTCGGCCGACCGGTCCCCGCCACCGCCCTGCCGGACCTCGTCCACGCGATCGAGGCCCGACTCCCCGCACTGCTCGACCGTGGCAGACAGGCCGCGATCCTCGGTCACTAGCCGTCGAGCACTCGCGGCACCCTCCCGACAGCGCCAGACTGACGCGATGGACCTGCCTGTGCTGCCGCCGGTCGACCCGATGCTCGCCAAGTCCGTCCCCGAGATCCCGCCCGGTCAGCTCTACGAGCCCAAGTGGGACGGTTTCCGCGCGATCGTGTACCGCGATGGCGACGAGGTCGAGATCGGGAGCCGGAACACCAAGTCGATCGCCCGCTACTTCCCCGAGGTGGTCGCCTCGGCGCTCGCCTTTCTGCCCCGCCGGTGCGTGCTCGACGGCGAGATCGTCGTGCCGAGCTCCGAGACCTCCGGTCTGGACTTCGAGGCGCTCCTGCAACGCATCCACCCGGCCGCCTCCCGGGTCGCGCTGCTCGCCCGGTCCACGCCGGCGCTCTTCGTCGCCTTCGACCTGCTCGCGCTGGACGACGACGCCCTCACCTCGCGTCCGCTCGCCGACCGGCGGGCCCGGCTCGCCGACGCGCTCGCCGCGTCCCGGCGGGGCACCGAGGCGCCCGGAGCGCCGCTCGCCGTCCACCTCACCCCCCAGACCGACGACCCCGACCTCGCGGCACGGTGGTTCTCGCAGTTCGAGGGGGCGGGGCTCGACGGCGTGGTCGCCAAGCGCCCCGACGGCCTCTACCTGCCGGGAAAGCGCGGCTGGTCCAAGGTCAAGCACGACCGCACGGCCGACTGCGTCGTGGCGGGCTACCGGGTCCACACCTCGGGGCCCGGGGCGATCGGGTCGCTCCTGCTCGGCCTGTACACCGACGACGGCGCGCTCGCCTCGGTCGGCGTCGTGGGCGCGTTCTCGATGGCCCGTCGGCGCGAGCTCTTCGACGAGCTGCAGCCCCTGCGAACCGAGCTCGGCGACCACCCGTGGGGCCGCGAGGCCGTCGAGAGCGGGACCCGAACGCCGAGGGAGGCCGAGACGAGCCGGTGGAACCGTGGCAAGGACCTGTCCTTCGTGCCGCTGCGACCCCAGCGAGTGGTCGAGGTCGCCTACGACCACATGGAGGGACCGCGTTTTCGGCACACGACGCAGTTCCGCCGCTGGCGCCCCGACCGCGACCCCGGCACCTGCACCTTCGACCAGCTTGAGGAGCCGGTGAGCTTCGCCCTCGCCGACGTGCTGGCAGCCGGGCTCGGCGAGGGGTAGCCGCGCCACGGGGGTCGAGGGCCGGATGCGTCACCCCGTCCGCACCGGCTGGGTGTCAGCGCGTACGCGTCGTCGCACGCACGAGTGCGAGTGTCCGTTCGGTCACGGCATCGAAGTCGCAGCCGGCGTCGAGCGCCGCCATCGCGGCGCGGAGCGCACCTCCGAGGAGCTGTGCGGTCAGGGCAGGATCCGGGACCTCGAGGTCCTGCAGCGCCGCGAGCAGGGGCGCCGCCTGTTCGCGGTGGAGCTCCGCCAGCCGGGCGCGGCACTGCTCGGGCAGCGGCGCCGCAGCCAGTGCAGCGACCGCGCGGTGGGCCCCGTCGCGTGCGAGCCGGAGCGTGGTGCGGACGTAGATGTCGAGCCGGTCGGCCGGGTCCGTGGAGCGCTCGAGGGCCGTCCGCAGATCGGCGTTGGCCTGCGGGAACGCATCCTCCACGACGGCGGCAAGCAGGTCGGCGCCCGAGGAGAAGTACTGGTAGACGCTCGGTCGGGCCAGCCCCGCGGCGGCGCCCACCGCGCCCGGCGTGACCGCGCCCGCCCCCTGCGAGACGAGCAGCTCGGTTGCGGCAGCGAGCAGCGCCACCCGCTGGCGGGTGCGGTGCTCGGCAACCGTGGGGGCAGTGATCCGGGGCATGGCCGTCCTTGTCTGCGGATCGAACAGGTTCGCGGTCGAGTGGATCACACGGCGGCGACTTTCGTGTCTATGATACCGACAGTAGTGTCAGCAAGATACCAACAGATCGGGTCACGACCATGACGCAACCTCAGCCGGACACGGCACCCGCCGTGCTGAACCCTCGCCGCTGGCGGGCGATGCCGATCATCGCCCTCGCCGTGTCGGTCATCATCATGGACGCGACGGTCGTCAACGTCGTGCTCCCGGTGCTCATCCGGGACATCTCGCTGACCGCGACGGACGCGGAGTGGGTCAACTCGGTCTACGCCCTCGTGTTCGCCTCGCTGCTGATCACGGTCGGCAGGATCGGCGACGTGTTCGGTCGGCGCCGGCTCCTCATCGTCGGCATCATCGTGTTCGGGATCGCGAGCGCCCTGGCCGCGACCGCCGACAGCGGCGCGACGCTGATCGCCGCCCGCCTGCTGCAGGGCGCCGGTGGCGCGATGATCCTGCCCGCCACGCTCTCGACGATCAACGCACTGTTCACCGGGCGCGAGCGCGGGATCGCGTTCGCGATCTGGGGCTCCACGATCGGGGGATGGCGGCGGCCGGTCCGCTGGTCGGCGGCTGGCTCACGACCGACTTCAGCTGGCGCTGGGCGTTCCTGATCAACATCCCGATCGTCATCATCGTGCTCGTCGGCGCGATCTTGTGGGTGCCCGAGACGAAGGACCCGCACGCCGACCGCGGTGCCGACCTGCCGGGGGTCGTCCTGTCGATCGTGGGCCTGGGCGCGGTGGTCTTCGCCCTCATCGAAGGGCTGCGGTTCGGGTGGTGGACCTCGGTCCAGCCGTTCTCCATCGGCGGGTTCATCTGGACGTGGTCGATCTCGCCCGTGCCGGTGATGTTCACCTTCGGGGTGCTCATGCTCGCCGCGTTCGTGCTCGTCGAGCGGTCGCGCACCACCCGGGGCCGTCCGGTCCTGCTCGACCTGTCCCTGCTCGGCATCCGCAGCTTCCGCTACGGCAGCATCGCAGCCCTCGTCGTCGCCCTCGGCGAGTTCGGGATGCTCTTCGCGCTGCCGCTGTTCGTCCAGGGCGCCCTCGGCTACACGGCGCTGCACACCGGCCTGCTCATCTTCGCGCTCGCCGTGGGCACCTTCTTGGTCTCGGGTGCGAGCCCTCAGCTCACCGAGCGCATCGGTGGGCGGGGCGTGGTCCGGGTGGGGCTCTCGCTCGAGGTGATCGCGATCATCGGACTCGGCCTGAGCCTGAACCTCACCGCGAACGCGTGGGTGCTCGCCGGTTGGCTGTTCCTCTATGGCGCCGGCGTCGGCATGGCGACCGCGCAGCTCACCAGCGTGATCCTGGCCGACGTGCCCGTACGCCAGAGCGGCCAGGCGTCGGGGTTGCAGAGCACCTTCCGCCAGCTCGGTTCGTCGCTGGGGATCGCGCTGCTCGGGACCCTGCTGATCTCGACGCTCGGCGTCTCGACCGCCAACAACCTGAGCACGGTGCCGGGGCTCGACGCGGCCGCGCAGGCGCAGGTCGTCGCCGCCGTCCGTGGGTCGGCGGGAGCCGCCATCCCGGAGCTCGCGGCGATGCCCGGCGGCGAGGCCGCACAGGCCGCGGCCCAGTCCGCGATGGTCACCGCGGCCCGGATCACGACCCTCAGTGCCGCCGGGATCATCATGCTCGGGCTGCTGGCGACGATCGCGCTGCCCGCCGGACGACGCGAGGACGAGACGGAGCCGGCCGTCACCGCCGCGTCCCCGGTGCCGCAGGCCGGCTGACGTCACGAGGGTGCGATTATGACCGGATGACCGCAGCCCCGGCCGATCGTCCCCGGCGGACGATCGGCCACGCGGACGAGACCACGTCCTACCTCGCCGACGCGCCCGTCGACGTCGTCCGGACCCTGCAGCGGCTCGCCCACGGCGCGGCCGACCCGACCTTCCGGCGGACGTCGGACGGCGACATCTGGCTCACCTCCTCGATGCCGGCGGGCCCCGCCACCCTTCGGCTCGTGCAGGTCAGCGCCTCGCGGGTCGACGCCGACGGCTGGGGGGCGGGAGCCGACCAAGCGCTCGACGGCCTGCCCAGCCTGCTCGGCGCGCACGACGACCCCGGGTCGTTCCTCCCCGGCCGGGACGACCTGACCCGGGCGCTGCGGAGCAACCCCGGCCTGCGCATCCCTCGTACCGGACGCGTTCTCGCCTCCCTCGTCCCGGCGGTCCTCGAGCAGCGCGTGGTCGGGCGCACGGCGACCGCCGCCTGGCGCTGGCTGCTCGACCACCACGGCGTTCCGGCCCCCGGGCCGGCCCCGCTCGGCATGCGGGTCGTGCCCGACGCCGACGCCTGGCTGCAGGTGCCGAGCTGGGACTTCCACCGAGCGGGCGTCGACCCGGGCCGCGCGCGCACGATCCGCTCCTGCGCACGCGCTGCCCGGCGGCTCGAGGAGGTGACCGCGATGTCACCGCTCGAGGCGTCCCGACGGCTCCAGGCCATCCCCGGCGTCGGCCCGTGGACCGCGGCGGAGGTGGCCCAGCGCGCGCTCGGTGACGCCGACGCCGTCTCGGTGGGCGACTTCCATCTCGCCGCGGCCGTCGGGTGGGCCCTGACCGGCCAGCGCGTCGACGACGCCCGCATGCTCGAGCTCCTCGAGCCCTGGCGCGGGCACCGGTACCGCGTCATCCGGCTCCTCGAGCTCTCGGGTCTGGCGCGTGCCCCGCGCCGCGGCCCGCGCGCGACGATCACCGACCACCGCCGGAACTGACGGGTCGCAGGAGCGGGCGGTCCCGATTCGCGGCAGCGCTCGTGGCGCGCGCCTCAGTCAGCCGCGGACCCTCGCAGGAACGGATCGCCGTGGCGTTCGAGCCGGTCGAGGACATCGTCCGGGGCGAGCTGGTCCAGACCGTCGTCGGCTAGCTCGGCCCACGTCCGGGGTGCCGCAACCCGGGGGAGCTCCCGCCCGCGCAGCGAGTAGGGCGTGATGGTGGTTTTGCCGGGGTGGTTCTGCGACCAGTCGAGCAGCACCCGGCCGGCGCGCAGGTCCTTGCGCATGACGGCGACGATCAGCCCCGGGTGCTCTCGTGCGAGCGCAAAGGCCAGCACGCGGGCGTACCGGCGCACGTCGTCGACCGGATGGGTGCCGGTGAGCGAGGAGTAGAGCTGCAGGCCTTTGCTCCCCGACGTGACGGGGATGGCATCGAGACCGTCCGCGCGCAACCGCTCGGCGACGAGGCGGGCCACCTGGGCACACTCCGCCAGCCCGGCGGGCGGACCGGGATCGAGATCGATCACGAGCCGGTCCGGCGCGAGCACCTCGTCGTGCGGCCCCACCCGCCACTGCGGGGTGTGGAGCTCGAGCGCGCCCTGGTTCGCGGTCCACACGAGCGCAGCCAGGTCGTCGACGAACGGAAAGGTCAGCTCCTTGCCCTCGTCCAGCGAGCCGGGCGCGGCGCGCAGCGTCAGGCGCCGGAGCCACAGAGGTGCACCCGCCGGGATGTTCTTCTCGAAGAACTTCTCCCCGTCGACCCCCTGCGGGTACCGGATGCGGGTGACGGGTCGGTCGCGGAGCTGGGGAAGCAGCGCGACGGCGACCCGCGAGTAGTAGTCGATCACCTCCGCCTTGGTCATCCCGACGGCGGGGTACATGACGCGGTCCAGGTGGCTGACGCGCACCCGGCGTCCGTCCACGTCGACGAGCTGGCCACCATCACCGGGGTTCACGGGTCCTCCCAGACGTCGACGGTGCAGTCGTCGCGGATGCCCCGGACGACCGGTTGGCGCAGTCGACCCGTCGGGGTCCGCGCCAGATAGCCGACGTCGACGATCACCCCGGGCGCGCACCAGTGCGTACCGCGCGCGTCGACTGCCGGCACCGGATCGGCGAAGGGGCTGGCCTGGTCCGCGAGGGGCGTCAGCGCCCGCGCCAGGTCGCGGGCGAGGCGCCCGGTCAACCCGCTGCCGGCACGCCCGAGGTATCGCAGCCCACCGACGGCGTCGGGCGCCCCCAGCAGCACGGCCCCCAGCCGTCCTGAGCCGGTCGACTCGTCGCGCCACCCGCCGACGAAGGCTGTCCGGGTGCGGCGATGCGCCGCCTTGATCCAGTCGGCCGAGCGCCGACCCGGCTGATAGGTCGACGCCCGCCGTTTTGCCAGGACACCCTCGAGACCGTGCTCACGGGTCACCCGCCAGAGGTCCTCCCCGTCCGGGTAGACGGGCGAGAGCTGGACCCGAGCGGGCAGCTCGAGGCGTTCCAGGGTCGCGCGGCGCTCGTCGAACGAGCGGCGGGTCAGATCGACGCCGTACAGCCGCAGCACGTCGAACACCACGTAGCTCACCGGGAGCTGGCGCGCGAGGGCACGCGCGCGCGCGACGTCCCGGACGTGCATCCGTTCCGCCAGCGCAGCGAAGGACGGCACGCCGTCGACGAGGGCCACGACCTCGCCGTCGAGAAGTGCCCCCTGCAGGCCGACGAGGCCTGCTAGCTCCGGGTAGGCGAGCGTGACGTCCCGCTCGTTGCGGCTGAGCAGGCGCAACCGGTCCCCGGTGGTCTCGGCGAGCACGCGCACGCCGTCCCACTTGACCTCGAAGACCCACTCCGGTCCCGTGGGTAGTTCGGCCGGGTTGACCGCTCGGGTGGCGAGCATGGGCTCCACGGGTCCATCCTGCCCAGACAGGCCCGTTTCGGCGCGCGGACGCCGTCGTGGGGCGTGAAGCGAACAGGAGGCGACGACGGTGCGAGCGATCTGGAAGGGCGCGGTGGCCTTCGGCCTGGTCAACGTCCCGGTCAAGCTGTACGCGGCCACGGGGGAGCACGAGGTGCCGATGCACCAGGTGCACCGGGCGGACGGCGGGCGCATCCGCTACCGCCGCACGTGCGGAGTGTGCGGCGAGCAGGTGGAGATGGCCGACATCGCCAAGGGCTATCAGACGGACGACGGCGAGCTCGTCGTGCTCACCGAGGCGGACCTCGCCGAGCTGCCGCTCGCGACCGAACGGGAGATCTCTGTGCTCGAGTTCGTCCCCGGCGAGCAGGTCGATCCGATCCTGCTCGCCAAGACCTACTACCTCGAGCCCGAGCGCACGGCGGCCAAGCCGTACGCGTTGCTGCGCGAGGCCCTCGCCGCGAGCGATCGCATGGCCGTGGTCAAGGTCGCGCTGCGTCAGCGCGAGTCGATGGCGGTCCTGCGGGTGCGGGGAGACGTCATCTGCCTGCAGACGCTGCTGTGGCCGGACGAGGTGCGCGCCGCGGACTTCCCGGTGCTCGAGACGGAGGTCGCCGTGCGGCCCCAGGAGCTGTCGATGGCCTCGTCCCTGGTCGAGTCGCTCGCGGGCGACTTCGACCCGTCCGAGTTCCACGACGCCTACGCCGACGCCCTCGACGCCCTGATCGAGGCCAAGGTCGCGGCCGGCAGCACGCAGCTCGTCCCCGAGCAGGACGCCGTCGGGCACGGTGGCGCCCGGGGTGGCGGCGAGGTGGTGGACCTGCTCGCCGCGCTGCAGCGCAGCGTCGACAAGGCGCGCGAGGCCCGTGGCGAGCCCCCGCGCGAGGCGGCCGCGGGCGTGGCCCCGGGCCGCAAGGGTGCGACGGCGCCCGCGACGAAGGCGCGCGCCCCGAAGTCCACTCCACCCGAAGCCACCGCATCCAAAGCCGCCAGTTCCAAAGCCGCCGGTTCCAAAGCCGCCGGTTCCAAAGCCGCCGGTTCCAAAGCGGCCGCCGCGACGCCCGCGAGCGCCACGTCCGCCACCGATTCCCCGCAGCCCGCACGCAAGCCCCGGTCCACGTCCGCCGCCCCGTCGAAGGACGCCGCCCCCGCCCGTCCGACGACGCGGCGCCGCGCGTCCTGACCGGCCCCTCCGTGGCATCCCCGAGCGCGAGAGGCGCGCAGGACGACGCGGTGGCGACCCTGCGCCGGATCGCGTTCCTCCTCGAGCGCGCGCAGGCGACGTCGTACCGGAGCGACGCGTTCCGGGTCGCTGCGCGCACGATCGCCGGGACCGATCCCGACCGGTTCCACGAGCTCGCTGGAGCGGGCCGTCTCCGCGAGCTGCCCGCCGTGGGGGAGCGGACCGCCTCGGTGGTCGAGACCCGGCTGCGGGGCGAACCGGTCGATTACCTCGACACGCTCGAGGCCGAGCTGTCGAAATCGACCGCGTCGGAGCCGGCCGCGGCCCTGAGGGCCGCGTTGCGGGGAGACCTGCACGCCCATACGAACGCGAGCGACGGGAACAGCCCGCTGCCCGAGATGGCCCTGGCCGCCATCGACCTGGGGCACGACTACCTCGCCATCACCGACCACTCCCCGCGCCTGACCATCGCCAACGGACTGACTGCCGCGCGGCTGCGGGCCCAGCTCGACCAGGTCGCCGCCCTCAACGCCGCTCTGCTGTCTGCGGGGACCGAGTTCCGGGTCCTCACGGGGATCGAGGTCGACATCCTCGAGGACGGCTCGCTCGACCAGGATCCGGAACTCCTCGCCGAGCTCGACGTCGTCGTCGCGTCCGTGCACTCGCTGCTCCGGATGGAGTCCGCGCCCATGACCCAGCGGCTGCTGACCGCTCTCGCCGACCCGAACACCGACGTGCTCGGGCACTGCACCGGCAGGCAGCTCACGGGCAAGCTGCGCCCGCCGAGCACGTTCGATCCGGAGGCTGTCTTCTCGGCGTGCGCCGAGCACGGTGTCGCGGTCGAGATCAACTGCCGGCCCGACCGCCTCGACCCGCCGCACGCCCTGCTGGAGCGGGCGGTCGAGGCCGGCTGCGAGTTCACCATCGACACGGACGCGCACGCGCCGGGCCAGCTCGACTGGCAGCAGGTGGGCTGCGACCGGGCTGCCGTGCACGGTCTGGCACCCGGGCGGGTCCGGAACACCTTGGCGCGCGAGGACCTGCTGGACCGGCACCGGCGCAGGCACCGGTAGGTCGAGCGCAGCCGGGAGACGTCGCGCTCGCGGACGTCAGCTCAGGTCGATGCCGGCCTCGCGCAGTCCCTCGGCCAGGCGGATCCCGTTGCGGGCGGCGATGACGGGCACCCCGGCGGCGGCCGTGCGCTGCAGGGCCACCTGCGCCGCTGACGGCTTGGCAGGCGAGCCGTGCACGATTGCCTGCTCCGCGCCGGAGAGCTGGCGGATCGCGACCGCGCGCACCCGGTCCGGCTGCTCGAGGGCCAGCTCGGTGTAGAGCTTGGGGTCGCGCTGGCCGTCGTCCCCGACGAGGATCCACTGGATCTGCGGGAACTCGGCCGTCAAGCGGCGCAGCATCGCCCGCTTGTGGTCGGCGCCGTCCCGGAACCAGCCCGTGCGCGTCGGCCCCCAGTCGGTCAGGAGCAGCGGACCGGCCGGGTAGCCGAACCGGCCCAGGAAGCGCCGGATCGCCGGGGCCGCGTTCCAGGCCCTGGTCGACAGGTACATCACGGGCGCGCCGGGATGCTCGCGGAGCAGGTCGTCGAACAGGTCCGCCATCCCGGGCACCGGTCGGCGGGTCGTCTCGTGCACCACGAACGTGTTCCACACGGCGAGAAGAGGCCACGGTGCGGACGTGATCATCACGGTGTCGTCGATATCGCTCACGATCCCCGCGGTCGTGTCCGCGCCGACCACGAAGACCGGGGCGTGCACCCGCCCGGTTGCACAGGCGAGCTCGACCTGGTGCCACCCCGGGGGAAGGTTCACGGGCACCACCGCGTCGAGGTACCCCCCGTCGTCGGAGACCATCCGAAACGCCCCCGCGTCCGCGCGCGCGAAGACCTCGACCCCCTGGACCTGGGCGGTGATCAGGTTGCGCCAGCCACGGTCGCGCGGCACGACGTGGTGCGGACCCTCGCCGGCAGACCTGCCGCTCGGGGGCGCGAGCACCGTGCGCCCCATCACCCGGACCCACCCCGGTGCTCCGTAGCCGGCGTACGGCTCGACCCGCGTGCGCCAGCCGTGCTTCCACAGCGCCTGCGCGGCGCGATGGCGCACCCCCGACTCGAACCGGCTGCGACGGTGCGCCGGGGGGACGGTCGGCGCACGGGTGCTGGGCGACGGCGCGGACGAGAAGCTCACGCGCACCAGTGTGCCCACCCGTGCCGCGACACGCTCGCGGGCACGCGCCGGTGCGACGGCCGGGTCAGGCAGCCGGCTCCCAGTCTCCGCCCACGTGCCGCCGGAACACCGCTGCCGCGACGGACTCGCGTCCGTCCGCGACCTTGACGTTCCAGGCCGCGACCTGGTCGCGTACCCGGGCCTCGGTGTCCGGCTCGCCGAACCGGCTCAGGCTCGGGAACCCGGCCGTCCACTCGACGTCGAGCAGTGCGAGGAGCTCGCGTGCGACGGCTCGCAGGTGCGTGCGCTCCGCCATGTCGGCGAACGCCAGCGCGTTGGCCGCGACGTCCGTGTGGCCGCCGAGCAGTGCATCGATCGCCGTGGCCCCTCGCGAGCGCGGCGAGCGGCGGATCAGGGGCATGTCCGGATGCGCGACGGCGAGGAGTGCCTCGTACTTGACCTCCGCGCGATGCAGGCGCAGATGCTCATCGAGGGACCAGCCCGGGCCGTTCGTCAGGGTCACCCCGCACGCGCAGTCGAGCTGGTTCACCGCCCCCGGAAGGGTCCGGACGACCCCGGCCGTGTGGTGCTCCGCGCGTACCTGCGCACCCACCCGACGAATCCCGGCGCTGACCGGTTCGACCTCTACCACGCGTGTCTCCCGTTGCCTCGACTGCGCTGGCTATCCTGCCGCATCGCCGGGCGGGGTCGAGCGGCGGGGGAGTGCTGCGGGGGAGTGCGGCGGCCTCAGGCCGCCGTCGGGGAGTACGTCCAGTGCCAGGACTCGCGGGGCGTGTCGGCTGCGAAGCCGTACGCGGCGGCGTGCGTCCTCATCCAGGCGAGCGCGGAGGTGCCGAGATCGAGGTCCAGGCTGCGGCCCCAGCCGTGGTTCGACGTGCCCGGTTCAGCAGCGAGGCCACCCTCGGAGTACAGGCCCTTGCGGGCGGCGAGGTCGACCTGGCTCTCGTAGGTCCGGTAGGAGTCGGTGATGCCGATCGTGACTCCGTCCTGCGCCGCCGCCGCCGAGAGTCGCTCGTACGCGCTCGCCGCGGGCGACCAGAGCCGGTGACCGGTCGTGCCGATGGCGGTCAGAGCCGAGGTCGGGAGGTGGCCGTTGCCGTACCGCGAGAGCTCCACGGGGGCGCCCTCGGCGGTCAACGTGCCGGCACCGTTCACCGATGCCACCTCGGTCGCGAGGATCGAGTCGAACGTTCCTCCGGCGACAGTCCTGGCGGTCGACGACGAGCTCGCGGCCTGGGGCGCGAGCGTGCTGATGGTGCGTTGGATCTCAGCGATGCGGCTGTTGATCGCGGCGATGGCGTCCACGGCGGTCCTTGTCGCTCCTCGGGTCGGTTCGCCCGCCCAATCGGCCGTCGGGTCGCGCGTGTGAGCAGAAGTCGGCCGCACACGACGGCATGGGACGATGCGGGGATGACCACGACCCATGTCGCCCTGCTCCGCGCCATCAACGTCGGAGGCGTCACGGTCCCGATGACCCACCTGCGCGACATCGCGTCCGAGCTCGGCTGGACCGACGTCATCACCTACCTCGCGACCGGCAACGTGCTCCTGGCGACGAGCGAGCCGGCGGCGACCGTCGAGCAGCGGTTGGCCGCGGCCCTGCGTGCGGAGTTCGCGCGCGAGGTCCCGGTCATCGTGCGTACCCCGGCCCAGCTCGCCGCCACGCTCGAGCGGGTCCGCCCCGTCTTTCCCCAGGCCGAGCCCAAGCGGGTGCAGATCGCGTTCATGAGCAGCGATCCCGGTCCGGACGCCGACGAGCGCCTCGGCGCGTTCCCGCCGGACGAGCACCTCTACCTCGGCGACGAGCTCGCGCTGCACTACCCGAACGGTCAGGCCCGCACCACCATGACGACGTCCGCCATCGAGCGTCGGCTCGGCGTCGTGGCGACCGTGCGCGGCCTGGCGACGGTCGAGGGGATCCTCGTGCGGTCCGGGATCCCGCTCTAGCCGCCGCAAGGCCGACCGACACTGCCGCAAGGCCGACCGGTCCGATCGTTGACCTCACGTGGAGCCGGACCGTACCGTGCAGTAACTGTCACCACTGGCGGGGCGATGCCGGACCCGGCGCGTCCCGGCGGTACTTCGTGATGGTCCGCCCACACGGCTGCGAGGACGAACGATGACGCTCTTCCCGACGGTGTACCTGCCCCCTTCGATGCTCGTGCACGGATCCGGGCTGCGTGACCATCTCGAGGCGCACGGTCTCAGCATCGTCGATGCGCCGCCCGCGGCCGACGTCGTCGTCGCGACGCCCGACGGCGACGCCAGCGCGTCCCGCCGCGGGGGTGCCGGCGTCGTCGTCCTGCTCGGTGCGGACCCCGTGGCGGCCGACCTGCTGGCGGCCCGCGGCATCACGAGTCGTCCCAGCCCGCTCCCGGAGCGTCGCACGATCGTCCCGGTCGAGCCGGGCGGCTCCGCGCCGACCGAAGACCTCCTCGCCTGGACGACGACGCCGTCGCTCACCGTCGTGGCCGATCTCGCCGTGAGCGGGCCCGCCGTCGCCGCCCTGCGTGAGGCCGGGCGCGCGGGCCTGCCCGGACCCGTCGTGGCCGCGGTGGCCGACGACGACGGCTGCCGCGTCGCCGCGATCGGGGTCGAGGTGCTCGCCGCGGACGTGCGCGAGGCGGGCGCCGAACTCCTTCTCAACGCCGTCTTCTGGGCGGCACCGCGCCCGGCCCCGGCGGCCGCCGCGGCATCGACCGAGCCCGGCGCGCTGGCCGCGGACCCGGCGTGGTTCCGGCTGAAGGAGGCCGTCACCGCGCTGCAGCCGCTCCAGGTGCAGGACGGCTCGGTGCCGGACCCGCGCCATCGCGCGCAGGCCCAGACGCTCGTCGAGACGATCTGCGCCGCCACGATCGTGCTCGCACCCCGGTTGCCGCACGACGCCGACTACCTCACGGCGCTCGTCAAGGACTTCCGCCGCTGGTGCGACCTCGGCCTGGGCGTACCCGACTTCCTCGATTCCCTCAACGCGTTTCATCCCGAGCTCAACCGCACCGATGGGCTCGACCACCTCGTCGTGTTCCCGATGTACACCCAGAACGGGAGCACCGAGCGCAAGGTCGAGGCGGTGCTGCTGCGCGTGTTCTGGCCGCAGTTCGTCGCCGACCTCGAGGCCGGCGGCTACTCGAACGCCATGTTCGTCCCGATCACTTTCCTCGACTTCACCGCGGGGTACGACACGAACTCCGCGGTGCTGTTCCCCGAGACGGTCGCGATGCGCGAGATCCCCCGGTTCACCTGGGGCGGCATCTTCGCCGATCGGGAGGCCGCGCGGTTCCGCCGGGTGGTCCGGGCCGCCGCCGACACCACGCGCCTCGCCCTGCCGCCGGACGCGGCTCGGCTGCTCGACGACCAGACGCTCGCGCAGGAGACGTTCGTGATGTGGGACCTCATTCACGACCGCACGCACATGCGCGGCGACCTGCCGTTCGACCCGTTCATGATCAAGCAGCGGATGCCGTTCTTCCTGTACTCGCTCGAGGAGCTGCGCTGCGACCTGACCGCGTTCCGGGAGGCCGTCAAGCTGGAGGCCGACGGCGTCCCGCACGCCCGCCTGGTCCAGTACGCCGTGATCTTCGACCGGATCTTCCGCTTCGCCGTCTCCGGTTCGCGCGTGCGCAACTACGACGGCCTGGGCGGACAGCTCCTGTTCGCGTGGCTGCACCAGCACCATGTGCTGCACTGGACGGACAGCCGCCTCACGATCGACTGGCCCGACGTGCCCGCGGCGGTGATCGCGCTCGGGGACGAGATCGACACGTTGTACTGGCGCTCGATCGACCGGCCGAAGGTCGCCCACTGGCTCGCGGCCTACGCGCTGGTGGCGGGCACCCTCACGCCCCACCCGGCGTCGGCCTGGGCCCGCGGCGGCGAGGTGCTCCCGCTCGACGGGCCGCCGAAGGGACTGACGGACGCCGTCCTGCCCGACGAGTTCCCGCTGTCGATGTTCTACGAGGCGCTCGCCCGCAAGATCGGTGACGTGGTGGCCTCGACGTCGGGGATCACTGCGTGAACCTGGGGTCGGCGGTGCGCGGGTTCGCCCCGCGGGTGGGGGAGGATGTCGCTGTGATCTCTCTCCATGACCCCGAGTCCCGCGGTTTCGCGTCCGACAACTACGCCGGGGCGCACCCCGAGGTGCTGGCGGCGATCGCTGCGGCCAACGGCGGGCACCAGGTGGCCTACGGCGAGGACGTGTACACCGCGCGCCTCCAGGAGGTCATGGCCCACCACTTCGGGGACAAGGCGCGGGCCTACCCGGTCTTCAACGGGACGGGCGCGAACGTGCTGTCCCTGCAGTCGATGCTCCCGCGCTGGGGCGCGGTGATCTGCGCCGAGACCGCCCACATCAACATGGACGAGAACGGTGCGCCCGAGCGGATCGGAGGGCTGAAGCTGCTGACCGTCGCCGCGCCCGACGGCAAGCTCACCCCCGAGCTGATCGACCGGCAGGCGTGGGGATTCGGCGACGAGCACCGCGCACAGCCGGGTGTCGTGTCGATCACGCAGACCACCGAGCTCGGCACCGCGTACACCCCCGGGGAGATCGCGGCGTTGACGACCCACGCGCACGACCTCGGCCTCACCGTCCACCTCGATGGGGCCCGGATTGCGAACGCCGCGGCCAGCCTGGACCTGCCGCTGCGCGCGTTCACCACCGACGTCGGCGTGGACGTCGTGTCGTTCGGAGGGACCAAGAACGGCCTGCTGTACGGCGAGGCCGTCGTCGTGCTCGATCCCGCGGCGTCGGCCGGGCTCACGTACCTGCGCAAGATGGACATGCAGCTCACGTCCAAGATGCGGTTCGTCTCAGCCCAGCTGCTCGCGCTGCTCGACGGCGACCTGTGGCTCACGTCCGCGCAGCACTCCAACGCCATGGCGACCCGGCTCCGGGCCGCCGTCGAGGGCATCGACGGCCTCCAGCTCACCCAGCCGACCCAGGCCAATGCCGTCTTCGCGATCCTGCCCCCGGGGGTGGCCGACCGGCTCCGGACCCGGTTCCGCTTCTACGACTGGAACGAGGCGACGCGCGAGGTCCGCTGGATGTGCGCCTTCGACACGACGGCGGCCGACGTCGACGCCTTCGCCGCAGCGATCCGCGCCGAGCTGAGCCGCTAACCCACTCGGGCTTGTTGCACGGCTTACCAGGGTGAGGGCTTGTAGTCCTTGAGGAAGATGCCGTACAGGTCCTCGCCCGCCTCGCCCCGGACGACCGGGTCGTAGACCCGCGCCGCGCCGTCCACGAGGTCCAGGGGAGCGTGGAAGCCCTCCTCGGCCAGGCGCACCTTGGTCGGGTGCGGGCGCTCGTCCGTGATCCAGCCGGTGTCGACGGCGGTCATGAGGACCCCGTGCTCGGCCAGCTCGCCGGCGCTCGTGCGCGTGAGCATGTTCAGCGCAGCCTTCGACATGTTCGTGTGCGGGTGACCCGGGCCCTTGTAGCCGCGGGAGAAGACCCCCTCCATCGCGGACACGTTGACGATGTACTTGCGGCGCGCAGTCGCGGCCTCCATCGCGGGACGTAGCCGGCTGACCAGGATGAACGGCGCGGTCTGGTTGCAGAGCTGGACCTCGAGCAGCTCGAGCGCGTCGACCTCACCGACCGTCGCGACCCAGCTGTTGGTCGAGTGCGTGTCCGGCACGAGCCCGCCCGCGTCGATCGAGGTGCCGGCGACGAGCCGCACGAGCGAGGCGGCCTCAGCGGTGAGCGCGAGCGTCGCGACGTCCGCCGCAGGCAGGGCCGCCACGTCGGCCGACAGCGTCGCGACCGAACCGGCCAGCGCGCGGGGGTGCGCGTCGCTGGTGTGGCCGTAGGTGATCATCTCGGGCAGCGGTCCGGACGGCAGGGGCGTGAGCTCGCCGTCCGCGAGGGGCGCGTACGCGCCGGGGGAGCGGCGGACGGTCTGGGCGGCGTTGTTGATGAGTATGTCGAGCGGGCCGGCGGCGCTCACCTCGTCGGCGAGCGCCACGACCTGGGCGGGGTCCCGCAGGTCGATGCCGACCACCTTGAGCCGGTGCAGCCACTCGCTGCTGTCTTCCATCGCTGCGAACCGCCGGGCGGCGTCGCGCGGGAACCGGGTCGTGATCGTGGTGTGGGCGCCGTCGCGCAGCAACCGCAACGCGATGTACATGCCGATCTTCGCGCGGCCGCCGGTGAGCAGGGCCCGCCGCCCGGTCAGGTCGGTGCGTGCGTCCCGCTTGGCGCGGTGGAGCGCCGCGCACGACGGGCAGAGCTGGTGGTAGAACGCGTCGACGTCGCAGTAGAGCTCTTTGCAGATGTAGCACGCGCGAGCCTTGAGCAGCGTGCCCGCGAGGGCACCTGGCGCCTGCGACACGAGCGGTATGCCGCGCGTCTCGTCGTCGATCCGGCCCGGGCTGCCGGTCGCCGTGGCGGCCACGACGGCAGAGTCGGCCGCGGACACGGCCGCACGCTTGGTCAGGCGGCGATCCTTCTTGACGGCTTTGAACAGCGCCGACGTCGCGCGCCGGGCGGCGAGGTTCGCCGGGTGGTCGGCCGGGAGCGCCGCGAGCTCGCGAGCGACCCGGAGGAAGGTGTCGAAGTCATCCGGTGCGGGGTCGAACGTCGGCTCGACGTCGCCGTCGATCCCGACGTCGCTCGCCTGGTCGTCGTCGACCGACGACGACGATGACGCGACCTCGGCGGCCGGGCGGGCGGCACCGGAGTGCCGCTCGCCCGGAGCGACCTGGTGGACGACGCCGATCGCGCCGTCTACCAGGTTCCCGCCGAGGTCAGTCGTCATTGCTAGACGGGCTCAGTACGTCGAGCGCTGGTACGTCTTGCGGTCGGACGAGGGCGCCCGGTGCTCACGCGGACCGGTGCTGGAACCGGTCGGACGCGACGGCGCGTGGGTCGAGCGGGGCGCGGGGCCGTCGTCGAGCCGGATGCGCAGCGGCTGGCCGGCGACCCGGGCCTTGGAGATGCGGTCGAAGGCCTCCTGGCTGAGGTCCCCGGAGATCTCCACGAGGCTGAAGCTCGGGAAGATGTCGATCTTCCCGAGGTCCTTGCCCGTGAGGCCGCCCTCGTTGGTCAGGGCGCCGACGATCGCGCCCGGCTGTGCGCCGTGCGACGTGCCGACCGCGACGCGGTACCGCGTGCCGCCCTCGGTGCGGCGCGAACGCTCGCCACCGCGGGGGCCGTTGCGGTTCTCGCCACGGTCGCCACGGCTGTCGCGGGAATCGTTGCGGCCGCCACGCTCGGGCCGCTCGGGGCTCATGCGCGCCCGGCTCAGCGCCTCGTCGAGGTCGTCGCCGTGGTTCGTGCGGGCCGTGGGGCCGTCGTCGCCGACGGCGAGCGCAGCGAGCGAGGCCACGAGGTCCTCGATGTCGACCTCGGGGTTCTGCGCCAGGAAGACGGCGACGGCCTCGCGGTACAGGTCGAGGCGACCCGCCTCGGTGCGCGCGTTGACCTTGCCCAGCAGCTGCTGCACCCGGTGGGCCGAGACGTCGGCCGGCGTCGGGAGCGTGAACTCCTTCAGCGGCGTGCGCGTCAGGCGCTCGATCTGGCGCAGGCGGTGCTGCTCGCTCGGCGTGACGAACGTGAGCGCCTCACCGGTTCGCCCGGCGCGGCCGGTGCGACCGATGCGGTGCACGTAGATCTCCGGCTCGCTCGGCGCGTCGAAGTTCACGACGAGGCCGATCCGGTCGACGTCGAGCCCGCGGGCGGCGACGTCGGTGGCGACCAGCACGTTCAGAGCGCCGCTGCGCAGGCGCTCGACGATCTTCTCGCGCTCGCCCTGGGCGACGTCGCCGGAGATGTAGGCGGCGGAGATGCCGCGCTCGACGAGCGCGCTGCCGACCTCTTCGGCCGCACCCCGGGTGCGCACGAAGACGATCGCGGCCTCGGCCTCGGTCACCGCGAGGATCCGGGCGAGCGCGCCGGCCTTGTGCCGGAACGGCACGACCGCGTACGACTGCTTGACGGTGGTGACCGTCGAGGACTGCCGCGAGGTGGCGATCTCGACGGGGTTCGTCATGTGCTGGTTGGCCACGCGGCGGATCGCCGGCGGCATGGTCGCGGAGAAGAGGGCGACCTGACGCTCGACCGGGGCGAAGCTGAAGATCTTGTCGACGTCCTCGGCGAAGCCCATGCGCAGCATCTCGTCGCCCTCGTCCAGGACGAGGAAGCGCACGTCGTCGAGGTGCAGCGTGCCGCGCTCGATGTGGTCGATGACGCGGCCGGGGGTACCGACGACGATCTGCGCGCCGCGGGCCAGGGCGCGCTGCTGCGGCACGAAGGGCGAGCCACCGTAGATCGCGATGACCTCGACGCCGTGCATGTGCTTGGCGAACGACTCGATCGCCTCAGCGGTCTGCATCGCGAGCTCGCGGGTCGGGGCGAGCACGAGGGCCTGCACCCGGCCGAGCTGCGGGTCGATCGCGGCGAGCAGCGGCAGACCGAAGGCCGCCGTCTTGCCGGTTCCGGTCTGAGCCACGCCGGTGATGTCGCGGCCGGCCAGCAGCGGCGGGATCGCCTGCGACTGGATGGCGGAGGGCTCCGTGAAGCCGAGGTCGGCGACGGCGCGCAGCAGCGCTGCGGGGAGGTTCAGCTCGTCAAAGCTCGGGGAAGTCGCGACGCGCTCGGTGGACGTGCTGTCCGAGGGCGCGATGGAGTCATGAGAAATCGTCATGTGGTGTGAGAACCATTTTCGTCGCATAGCCGTAGCGGAGTCTTCTAACGGGTGCCAGGTAGCGGACCGCACGGTCGCCATCCCTGAACACACTGGTGGTCGAACCACCGGCACAGACACACGAGGGATTACGCGACGAACTCCAGATTCGACGATGAGTCTACCGGACGGTGGGCGCAGCTCCGTGGTGACGTCGCCCACAGGGGTGGTCGAGCCGGCGGATCGGACCTACTGGTGTGCGCCGACACCGATCCGTGGACCCTCGATCGCCGGGCAGGTGTCCATGACGACGTCGAGCCCGGCGGCAGCAGCCCGGGCGGCAGCGACCTCGTCGACGACCCCGAGCTGGAGCCAGACCGCGCGGGCGCCGATCGCGATCGCCTGGTCGACGACGGCGCCGGCGAGAGCCGAGTTCACGAAGATGTCGACGACGTCGACCGGGCCGGGGACGTCCTCGAGGCCGGCATAGCCCATCTCGCCGTGCACGGGCTCGGCAGCCGGGTGCACCGGGACGATCGTCATGCCGAGCGCGCCCTGGAGATAGAGCGCGATGCCGTAGGCGACCCGCTCGCGGTTGGTCGACAGGCCGACGACGGCCCAGCGGGCCGGGGTGGTGAGCAGGCGTCGGATGACCGCGGGATCGTTGACGTGAGGCACGGCTCAACACAACCACACCGACGCCCCCGCCGTAGGGTGTGGCGCATGCGCGCCACATTGTTGTACGGGCCCAAGGACATCCGCCTCGAGCAGGTCCCGGACCCGGTCCTGCACCGACCGACCGACGCGATCGTCCGGGTCGTCGCGGCGTGCGTGTGCGGCTCGGACCTGTGGAGCTACCGAGGCATCCGGCCGACCGTCAAACCCCGCCGCATCGGGCACGAGCTGGTCGGCGTCGTCGAGGCGATCGGCGCCGAGGTGACGACCGTCCGGCCGGGCGATTTCGTCATCGCCCCGTTCGCCCTGGGGGACGGGACCTGCCCGCACTGCCTCAACGGGTTCCCGACCTCGTGCGTGCACGGCGTGATGTGGGGCGGGCTCGACCACGAGGGTCTGCTCGTCGACGGCGCGCAGGGCGAGCTCGTGCGCACCCCGTTCGCCGACGCGAACCTCGTCGCGGTCCCCACCTATCCCGCCGACGAGCTGATCCCGAGCCTGCTCGCACTGTCGGACGTGATGGGCACCGGGCACCACGCCGCTGTCTCCGCCCGGGTCGGCACGGGGTCGACGGTCGTCGTCGTCGGCGACGGTGCGGTCGGGCTGTGCGCGGTGCTCGCGGCCGCCCGGCTCGGGGCGGGGCGGATCGTGGCGATGTCGCGGCACGCCGACCGCCAGGCCATGGCGCGCGAGTTCGGGGCCACCGACATCGTGGACACGCGCGGCGCGCAGGGCGTGGCCGCGGTGCTCGAGCTGCTCGGCGGGATCGGCGCCGACTCGGTGCTCGAGTGCGTCGGCACGAAGGAGTCGATGCAGCAGGCGCTGGACACGACGCGCCCCGGTGGGTTCGTGGGCTACGTCGGCGTTCCCGCGGGCGGTCCGGAGCTGCCCGTCGGGCAGATGTTCGGCGCCAACCTCAACGTCGCCGGCGGGGTCGCCCCGGTGCGCACCTACCTGCCCGAGCTGCTCGCGGACGTGCTGGCCGGTTCCATCGATCCCGGGCGCGTGTTCGACCTCACACTCCCGCTCGAGTCCGTCGCGCAGGGGTACGCGGCGATGGACGAACGCCGGGCGATCAAGACGCTGCTGCGTCCGTAGCCCGCCGCCGGCGGGTGCCAGGTGCGATTCCGGGCGGCAACACCCTCCGCGCCCGGGCTCTGACCTGGCAACCTTCCTTTAGGATCGTCATTCAACACGGCGCACCGGGAGCACGATCACACGGCGCACCGGGAGCACGACCACACGGCGCACCAGCGGCACGACATCATCGACAGGAGAGCAGTGGCACGCGAGCAGGAGGTCAGCAGTCGCGTGCTCACCGTCCCCAACATCATCAGCTTCGGGCGACTCGCCCTCGTGCCCGTGTTCGCCGTCCTGATCATCCAGGGTGAAGACGTGTGGGCGCTGGCCGTGCTCGCGGTGTCCGGCGCGAGCGACTGGCTCGACGGCTGGATCGCGCGGCACTTCAACCAGGTGACCCGGTTGGGCCAGCTGCTCGATCCGGCCGCGGACCGTCTGTTCATCCTCGTGACGCTGATCGGGCTTGCGCTGCGCGACGTCGTGCCGCTGTGGATCGTCATCGTGCTCGTGGGTCGCGACGTGCTGCTCGCCGGTCTGCTCCCGGTGCTCGCCCGCCACGGCTACGGACCGTTACCTGTGCACTTCGCGGGCAAGGCCGGCACCTTCGCTCTCCTGTACGCCTTCCCGTTGCTGCTCCTGGCCGAGTGGAGCGGCAAGGTCGGAGCTGTGGCGTCCGCTCTGGGCTGGGCATTCGCCTGGTGGGGCGTCGGCCTGTACTGGTTCGCAGCGCTGCTCTACTTCGCCCAGGCTCGGACGCTGCTGCGTCCGCACCGGGTCGTCGCATGACGGCGCGCCCGGTCCAGGGCGCGGGGGTTCCGGCGCGGCCGGTGGACGCGTCGATGACTCTCCTCAACGAGGTCATGCTCAAGCCGCTCGACCCGGGCTACCAGGAGGCGACCGATCGGCGGCGCGCGGCCGGCAACCCGGCCGTCCGCAAACGGACCCAGGCGTGGCTGTTCGCCCTGGCGGCCGCGCTCGGACTTGTCACAGCGGCTGCGGCAGCAGATCTCAGAGCCCCCGAACCGGCCGTCGCGCAGGCCCGCACCCTGCTCGAAGAGCAGATCACCGACCGCACGGCCGTGGCGGAGCAGCTCCTGGACCAGAACACCCGCACCGCCCAGGAGATCGCGAGCCTCCAGGAGGCTGCGCTCGGGGACCGCGACCCGGCCTCGATCGCCCAGCTGGCCGCGGACGGGGCGAGCTCGGGCACGGTGGCCGTGAGCGGGTCAGGGTTGAGGATCATCGTGGACGACGCCGCCAGCGCGCGGGTGAACCTCGAGCAGGCAAACCCGAACGAGCGGGTGCAGGACGGCGATCTGCAGGTGACCGTCAACGGTCTGTGGGCCTCGGGCGCGGAGGCGATCGCCATCAACGGCCACCGCCTGACCGCCATGACGGCCATCCGGAGCGCCGGCAGCGCGATCCAGGTCGACCTGGTGCCGCTGAGCGGCCCGTACGTGGTCGAGGCCATCGGGGACCCCGCGTCGCTGGCGACGCGGTTCGCTCGCACGGACGCCGGCACGCACCTGTCCATGCTGCGCAACACCTACGGGATCACGACCAAGTTCTCGAGCGAGGACCATCTGTCGCTCCCGGGCGCCTCCCGAACGCGGCTCTGGTCCGCGCAGGTGGCAACCACGGCCGAGCCGAAGAGTGTGACATCGTCACCTCAGACATCTGTGGGAGGTAAACCGTGATTGCGGTGCTGGGTCTGATCATCGGAGTCGTTGCGGGCCTCGTCCTGGAACCGACCGTGCCGGCATCGCTCCAGCCCTACCTGCCCATCGCTGTGGTGGCCGCGCTGGATGCGCTCTTCGGCGGGCTGCGCGCGATGCTCGACGGCATCTTCAACGACCGGGTCTTCCTGGTCTCGTTCCTGTCCAACGTGGTGGTTGCGGCCCTGATCGTCTTCCTCGGCGACCAGCTCGGCGTCGGGACCCAGCTCTCCACGGCCGTCGTCGTCGTCCTCGGGATCCGGATCTTCTCCAACGCCGCGGCGATCCGTCGGCACCTCCTCAAGGCGTGATGGTGCCGGGCGACCACCGCAGCGAGGCTGCGACCGACATGGTGCCGACCGTGCCCCCGCGCGCGCTTCGGCACCGAGCCCGGCCGAGCCTGCGGCCCAACCGCCGGAGCGGCGCACGTTGTGGCACATCGGTCGTCCCCGGGCCAGCCGGGCCCAGTTCGTCGTCGCGCTGCTGTGCGCGCTGCTCGGGTTCGCCCTGGTCGTGCAGGTGCGTCAGACGAACGTCGAGGGTCTCGCGGCGCTCGGCCAGTCGGACCTGGTCCGCATCCTCGACGAGACGACCCAGCGTGCGACCGACCTCGAACGCGAGGCGGCGGCCCTGGAGCGGACCCGTCAGGAGCTTCTCACCGGTTCGGACCAGAAGCAGGCTGCGCTCGACGCCGCGACCAAGACCGCCACGACCCTCGGGATCCTCTCGGGCAGGCTCCCCGCTGAAGGTCCCGGGATCGAGCTCACGATCTCGGAGTCCGACAAGGCCATCCCGGCGCTGACGCTGTTCAACGTGCTCCAGGAGATGCGCAACTCGGGCGCCGAGGCGATCCAGCTCAACGACCATCGTGTCGTCGCCAGCAGCTACTTCGTAGACACGCCCGACGGCGTCGAGATCGACGGCGACCTGCTGACCCCGCCCTACCGGTGGCTCGTGATCGGCGATCCCACCGCGGTGGGCCCGGCGCTCGAGATCCCGGGTGGAGCGATGGCGGCGGTGCGCAACGACGGTGGACGGGGCTCGCCGGTGGCGCGCGACAAGATCGAGGTGACCGCCACGAGGGCCGTCACGGAGCCCGAGTTCGCAACTCCAGCGCCGATCGGAGCAGGCTGAGGGCTGCGGCCACCGGCTCGTCCGCATAGGCTGGTGCTATTCCACACGCGATCTTTCGATCTTTGACGATCTGTTGGTCGGGTACATGAACTTTGGAGGCGTGATGACGGACGGCCCACAGGTATCCCCACCCGGCCAGGGCGGGGACGCACCGGGCCAGGACCGGTGGCAGCAGAACGCGCCCCGGGGGAGTGGCGAAACCACGATCAGCCTGGGTCAGTTCGAGTCTGCCGAACCCGAGTCGGGTTCCGCTCCGGGGCTCTCGGGCGAGGAACGTGCCGCCGTTGCCGCGTTGCCGCGAACGTCAGCGCTCCTGATCATGCAGCGCGGACCGAGCGCGGGTGCACGCTTCCTGCTCGATGCGTCCAAGACCGTCGCCGGCCGCAGCGTGGACGCCGACATCTTCCTCGATGACGTCACGGTGTCGCGGCGGCACGCGGAGTTCGTTCGCGAGGGCGACGACTTCCTGGTGCGTGACATCGGATCGCTCAACGGGACGTACATCAACCGGACGCGGATCGACTCGGCTGTGCTCCGGTCGGGCGACGAGGTCCAGATCGGCAAGTACCGGCTGACCTTCCACCCGAGCCCCGGTCGCGAGAGCGGTGGGGCTCCAGGCTCAACCTCCGGACAGTGAGCACCGCCCGTGGATGACCTCTCGCCTGCGCCCCCCACGCCGCTCGGCGGGTTCCGATGAGCGGGTCGCAAGAGCCCTTCCGGACAAGCGCTGCACCCGACGCGTCGTCCACCGGGATCACGCGTCCCCATGTGGTCGAGCCGTGGCCGCGCGGGGTTTCCCGACGACCGAGCATGCGGATCTCGGACGTGCTCAGTGCCCTGCAGCTCGAGTTCCCGGCGGTCACCAACTCCAAGCTCCGGTTCCTCGAGGAGCAAGGCCTGGTCGAGCCGGTCCGTACGCCGTCCGGCTACCGCCAGTACAGTCCGGCCGACGTCGAACGCCTCCGGTTCGTCCTGCGCCAGCAGCGCGACCGGTACCTCCCCCTCAAGGTGATCGGCGGCCAGCTCGACCTGCTCGACACCGGTGACGAGAGTCAGGTCCCGACGCCGTCGCCCGCGCGGCTGGCGACGAGCGACGGTGTCCGGCAGGCGCCCGCCATCGCGGGCCGCTGGACCCCGGTCGGGCTCGCGGCCGAGGCCGGCGTCCCGGAACAGTTCGTGACGGATCTGGTCGAGGCGGGCGTGCTGCGGCAGACGACCCGCGGCTATTTCGAGCCGTGGGCACGCGAGGTCGTCGTGCTGGCCGCGGCCTTGCGCGAGCACGGGATCGACACGCGGCACCTGCGGGCCTTCCGCACCGCGGCCGAGCGGCAGGTGGACCTGGTCGACCAGGTGGTCGCGCCGTGGCGTGGTCAGCACGCCGCATCCTCCCGGGCGCACGCGCACACGCTCGCGGCAGAGGTCGGTGAGCTGTGCAGCCAGCTGCACACGGCGCTCGTGCGCGCCGGCGTGTCCGAACTCTCGCCCTGATCCGCATCCTCGGCTGGAAAAGCCGTAGCGTGGAACTGTGACGGGCGACGACGAAGAACTGGTGCCGGTAGAGGTCATCGGGGTGCGTCAGCACCGCCTCGACGACGAGATCGTCGTGCTCCTGCTCGATCCGGCGGCAGAGCTGCTCGTGCCGATCCTCATCGGGCCGAACGAGGCCAGCGCGATCGCCGCGGCGCAGGCCGGCATCGTGCCACCCCGACCGATGACGCACGACCTGCTGCGCGACGTGCTCGCCGCCCTCGGGGTCGGGCTCTCGCGCGTCGAGATCACCAGCCTGACCGACGGCGTGTTCCACGCTGTGCTTGCGCTGACCACGGGGGCCCGGGTCGACTCGCGGGCTTCCGACGCGATCGCGCTGGCCGTGCGCACGGGCAGCCCAGTGCTGTGCTCCGCCGAGGTCGTGGCGATCGCTGGGGTCGAGGCGTCGACCGGGACGGCGGAGAAGGAGCTCGAGCGGTTCCGCGAGTTCCTCGACCAGATCACGCCCGAGGACTTCGACACCGGGGGGAACGCGGGACCGTCCGACCGGGAGCTCCCGTGAGGTCCGTCGTCCGGCCCGTGGGACCAACCTTGAGCCTGAGGTAGAGGGTGAGATCTACGGGGCGGCGACACTCCACCGGCGACCACGGCGCGGCGTCGTTGACTGCCCATCCGGTGCGGCCTAGCGTGGCACTGACATCCGAAGCACCCCGGTAGAGCGCCGGCCCCCACAGGCCCGCCGAGCAGGGAGAAGAGCGCCGACATCTTCGGCGGATGCGTGCAACGGCTAGATGGAGGACCCGTGAGCGGCACTGGCGATACAGGGGAGGCCGCAGGCCGGGTCCCGCAGCGCGCCCAGGGCCTGCTCTTCGGTGACGAGCTTCCCGATCTCGACACGACGACCGGGTATCGCGGGCCGACGGCGTGCCGCGCGGCCGGGATCACCTACCGGCAGCTCGACTACTGGGCCCGCACCGGCCTGGTCGAGCCGACGATCCGTAACGCGACCGGCTCCGGGACGCAGCGGCTGTACAGCTTCCGGGACATCCTGGTGCTCAAGGTCGTCAAGCGGCTGCTCGACACCGGGGTCTCGCTGCAGCAGATCCGCACCGCGGTCTCGCACCTGCGCGAGCGCGGGGTCGACGACCTCGCCCAGATCACGCTCATGTCCGACGGCGCCTCGGTGTACGAGTGCACGTCCGCCGACGAGGTCTTCGACCTGGTCCAGGGCGGGCAGGGCGTGTTCGGGATCGCGGTCGGCCGCGTGTGGCGCGAGGTCGAAGGCACGCTCGCGGCCCTGCCGACCGAGCGACTGGACGACAGCACACCGAACGGCGCGAGCGACGAGCTCTCCGCGCGTCGGCACGCGCGCACCGCCGGCTGACCAGTCTCAGGTCGTGCGTGACCGGTCTCAGGTCGTGCGCGGGGCGCGGAGCACGCGGTCGAGGAGCTGGTCGAAGATCAGCGCGAGCTCGGCGGCGGCCACCCCGGGCCACGAGTGCAGCCCGCAGGCAGCACCCTGGGCCTGCTGCAACGCCGCGCGTTCCGGGATCACGGGGGACAGCACGAGCGGGCCGTACAGCGTCCGGAGCTCGTCGAGCCGAAACGTCTGCTCGACCGACCGTCCGCGCACGCGGTTGACCACCACGCCGAGCGGCTGAAGCGCCCGGGCCGGCCCGCGCCGGAGCTCGTCGACCGTGCGCATCGCCCGCCCGACCGCCATCACGGCGAAGAGGCCGGGCTCGGTCACGATCATCGCGCGATCGGCCGCCATGAGCCCGGCCCGGGTGAGTCCACCGAGCGACGGCGGGCAGTCGAGCAGCACGAGGTCGTACGGTCCGACGAAGGACAGCGCGAACGCGAGCCGATCGAGGTCGTCGTTCGACCCCGGCCCGTCGTGCGCGGCGGAGCGCGCGGAGCCGATCATGACGTCGAGCCCGTCGGCGGCCCAGGAGCTGGGCGCGATCGCGCGGTCCACGACCGACGAGCGGGGGTCGTCGAGCACCGCGGCGACGTCGAACCGGTCCGTGGCGTCGGCGCCGAGCGCCATGGTCGCGTCGCCCTGAGGATCGAGGTCGATCAC
Organism: Pengzhenrongella phosphoraccumulans; assembly: GCF_045689905.1. NCBI lineage: Bacteria > Bacillati > Actinomycetota > Actinomycetes > Micrococcales > Pengzhenrongella > Pengzhenrongella phosphoraccumulans. The sequence goes on from NZ_CP144210.1 coordinate 4,507,508, forward strand.
AAGGGTGCGGACACCCCGCGCGACGGCGGCCGACGCGAGACCGAGGGTCACCGAGGTCTTGCCCACGCCACCCTTGAGACTGCAGACCCCCAGCACCAGCACCTCCTCACTGTAGTGGCTGGTCGGTGATCATCGGGTGAGACCACACCGCGCGGGCCGCACGAGTCGGGTCCAGTGGCTGCACGGGCGTGGGATGATCACGCCGACTGCTGAGACGACGTGGGTCAGGCCCACCGTCCGGAACGGGGCACCCGGGTCCACTCGACCCACCGGGGGTGCCTCGCGCGAACCGTGGTGAGAGGGGTGGGACGTGTTCTCGAAGGTGCTCGTGGCGAACAGGGCCGAGATCGCCGTCCGTGCGTTCAGGGCGGCGTACGAGCTCGGGTCGCGGACGGTGGCCGTCTTCCCGCACGAGGACCGCAACTCCGAGCATCGGCTCAAGGCCGACGAGTCGTACCCGATCGGCGAGACGGGCCACCCGGTCCGCGCCTACCTCGACATCGACGAGATGATCCGTGTCGCCCAGGGCGCGGGCGCCGACGCGATCTACCCGGGCTACGGCTTCCTGTCGGAGAACCCGGCGTTCGCCCGGGCGTGCCAGGCCGCCGGGATCGCGTTCATCGGCCCCCCACCCGAGGTGCTCGAGCTCGCGGGGAACAAGGTGCTGGCGATCCAGGCAGCCCGCGAGGCAGGGATCCCGGTGCTCGCGTCCTCGGCCCCGTCGAACGACGTCGACGTGCTGGTGGCCGCCGCCGACGAGATCGGTTTCCCGTTGTTCGCGAAGGCCGTGGCCGGCGGCGGGGGTCGCGGCATGCGCCGCGTCGACCGTCGCGCCGATCTGCGCGAGGCGCTGTCCGCTGCCATGCGCGAGGCCCGCGGCTCGTTCGGCGACGACACGATGTTCCTCGAGCAGGCGGTGCTGCGACCGCGGCACATCGAGGTCCAGATCCTCGCCGACAAGGCGGGCAACGTCGTCCACCTGTTCGAGCGCGACTGCTCACTCCAGCGGCGGCACCAGAAGGTCATCGAGATCGCGCCGGCGCCGCACCTGGACCCAGCGATCAGGGATGCGCTGTGCCGCGACGCCGTCACCTTCGCGCGCAGCATCGGGTACGAGAACGCGGGCACCGTCGAGTTCCTCGTGGCCACGCAGGGGGAGCGCGCCGGCCAGCACGTGTTCATCGAGATGAACCCGCGCATCCAGGTCGAGCACACCGTGACCGAGGAGGTCACCGACGTCGACCTCGTCTCGTCCCAGATGCGGATCGCGGCGGGGGAGACCCTCGCGGACCTCGGCATCACGCAGGACTCCGTGCGTGTCAACGGCTTCGCGCTGCAGTGCCGCATCACGACCGAGGACCCCGCGAACGGGTTCCGCCCGGACACGGGCCGGATCATCGCGTACCGCTCGCCGGGCGGCGCAGGCGTCCGGCTCGACGGCGCCACGGCGACCGCCGGCGCCGACGTCAGCGGTCACTTCGACTCGATGCTGGTCAAGCTCACGTGCCGGGGCCGTGACTTCCCGATGGCGGTCCGGCGCGCGCAGCGCGCCCTGGCCGAGTTCCGGATCCGCGGGGTGCGCACGAACATCTCGTTCCTGCTGGCCGTCCTGGCCGACGAGGCCTTCGTGGCCGGGGACCTGTCGACGTCGTTCATCGACGAGCGCCCGAAGCTGCTCGCCGCCCGGGTGAGCGCCGACCGCGGGACCAAGCTGCTCGGGTTCCTCGGCAACGTCACAGTTAACCAGCCCTACGGCCCGGCGCCGACGCTGGCGGACCCGCGCACGAAGCTCCCGTTGCTGGAGCTCGGCGTGGCGATCCCCGACGGCAGCCGGCAGCGGCTGCTCGAGCTCGGTCCCGAGGGGTTCGCCGCCGCGCTGCGGGCCCAGCGCGCGCTGGCCGTGACCGACACGACGTTCCGCGACGCCCACCAGTCCCTGCTGGCGACGCGGGTTCGCACGCACGACCTGGTCGCCGTCGCGCCCCACGTCGCGCGCCTGACCCCCGAGCTGTTCTCCGTCGAGGGGTGGGGCGGCGCGACCTACGATGTCGCGCTGCGGTTCCTCACCGAGGACCCGTGGGAACGCCTCGCGGCGCTGCGGGAGACCCTGCCGAACATCGCGCTCCAGATGCTCCTGCGCGGGCGCAACACCGTGGGGTACACGCCGTACCCGACCGAGGTCACCGACGCGTTCGTGCGCGAGGCGGCGGCGACCGGCGTGGACGTGTTCCGCGTCTTCGACGCGCTGAACGACGTCGAGCAGATGCGCCCGGCGATCCGGGCCGTGCGGGAGACGGGCACGGCGGTCGCCGAGGTGGCCCTGTGCTACACCGGCAACCTGCTCGACCCGGCCGAGAACCTGTACACGCTCGACTACTACCTGCGGCTGGCGGACCGCATCGTGGCCGCCGGCGCGCACGTGCTCGCGATCAAGGACATGGCGGGCCTGCTTCGCCCGGCGGCGGCGGCCACGCTCGTGACCGCGCTGCGGGAGCGGTTCGACCTGCCGGTCCACCTGCACACCCACGACACCACCGGGGGACAGCTCGCGACCCTGCTCGCGGCCTCCGCGGCCGGGGTCGACGCCGTAGACGTCGCGAGCTCGGCGATGGCCGGGACCACGAGCCAGCCCCCGATGTCGGCCCTCGTCGCTGCCCTGGCGTTCACGGATCGCGACACGGGGCTCTCGCTGCGGTCGGTGTGCGACCTCGAGCCGTACTGGGAGGCCGTGCGCCGCCTGTACCGGCCGTTCGAGTCCGGCCTGCCCGGGCCGACCGGCCGCGTCTACGATCACGAGATCCCCGGTGGTCAGCTCTCCAACCTGCGCCAGCAGGCGATCGCGCTCGGCCTCGGCGACAAGTTCGAGGCGATCGAGTCGATGTACGCGTCGGCCGACGCCGTGCTGGGTCGGCTGGTCAAGGTCACGCCCACCTCGAAGGTCGTCGGTGACCTCGCCCTGCACCTGGTGGCCCGCGGTGCCGACCCGGCCGACTTCGCCGAGAGGCCCCAGGACTTCGACATCCCCGAGTCAGTGATCGGGTTCCTGTCCGGGGAGCTGGGCAACCCTCCCGGGGGCTGGCCCGAGCCGTTCCGCACCAAGGCGCTGGCGGGTCGCGCCGTGCGGACCGGGGTGAAGCCCCTCACGGAGCAGGACCGCCAGGATCTCGACGGCGACTCGGCCACCCGCCGTGACCGGCTCAACCACCTGCTGTTCCCCGGGCCGACCAAGGAGTACGAGGCGTCGCGTGCCGCGCACGGCGACGTGTCCGTGCTCGACACGAAGAGCTACCTGTACGGCATGGAGCCGGGCGGCGAGGTCGAGATCGTCCTGGAGAAGGGGGTTCGGCTGCTGGTCGGGCTCGAGGCCGTGGGGGTGCCCGACGAGCGCGGCATGCGCAGCGCGATGTTCACGCTCAACGGTCAGCTGCGCCCGCTGCAGGTCCGCGACCGCCGGATCGAGGTCGACCTGACCTCGTTGGAGAAGGCCGATCCCGGGGTCGCGGGGCACATCGCGGCGCCGTTCGCCGGCGCCGTCACCCCGGTCGTCCAGGAGGGGCAGTCGGTGAAGGCGGGTCAGACGGTCGCCACGGTCGAGGCCATGAAGATGGAGGCCGCGATCACGAGCCCGATCGCTGGGGTGGTGCGTCGGCTCGCGATCGGTGCGACGCAGCAGCTCGAGGGCGGCGACCTCGTCCTCGTGATCGGCTAGCGGTCATGGCGACCGGAGTCCTGCGGCTCACCCGCCTGGGCCACGCATGCGTGCAGCTCGAGCGGGACGGCGCCCGGCTGGTCATCGACCCGGGCGCGTACAGCGCACCCGACGCCGTCCAGGGCACGGACGCCGTCCTGGTCACCCACCAGCATGCCGACCATGTCGTGCCGGCCGCCCTGCGGCACGACCTGGCGGCCCGGCCGGGCCTGGAGGTCTGGGCCCCGGCCGACGTCGTGCACCAGCTGCTCGAGGGTGCGCCCGAGCTCGAGCACCGGGTGCACGCGGTGCGCGCGGGCAGCACGTTCGAGGCGGGCGGCTTCGCGGTCGAGGTCTTCGGCGAGCGGCACGCCGTCGTGCACCAGGACCTCGCGCCGGTCGCGAACGTCGCCTACCTCGTGGACGGTGCGGTGCTGCACCCGGGGGACTCGTTCACCGTCCCGCCCCGCGCGGTCGACGTCCTGCTCGCCCCGGTCGGCGCGCCCTGGCTGCGACTGGGCGAGGTCGTCGACTACATCCGGGCCGTCGCGCCCCGGATCGTCGTGCCGATCCACGATGCGTTGTACTCGCGCGTGGGGTGTGAGCTCGTCGACCGGCTGCTCGGCCCGCACGGGCTCGGGATCGGCGCTGCGGAGTACCGGCGCCCACCCGACGGCGTCCCCGTCGACCTGGGCTGACCCGTCGCCCGGCCGGGACTGAGGGAGAGAGCTGGGGGAGGGGGAGAGAGGGGGAGAGGAGCAGTGGCTAGTTGCCCTCGGCGCGCCGGCGGCGGGCGATCTGCTCGCTGAGCACGAAGCGGTGCAGGGCATCGGCCTCGCGCTGGGTCGTGCCGACGAACCGGCAGCCGTACCTGAACCCGCGCAGGAGGTCCTCGCGCCGGATCGCGTCGGCGACGAGCACGAGGTCGTCGAAGTCGGTGCTGAAGTGGAACCCGAACCGGTAGCCCTCGCCGAGCTCGGTCGAGCAGTAGAGGCTGAAGCCGGTCGCGCTGAGGTCGAGCATGCGGCCCTGGATCGGGATCTCGGCGTCGACCAGCTCGTCGCCGATCATCTCGTACACGAGGGTGACCGGGATGTCCGTGTCGACCCGCACGATCGCGCGTTGCTGGTAGGCGGAGATGAGCTCGATGTCCGTCACGACGAGCATGTCCTGGTTCGACGACTCCACCGTGACGACGTACTCGCGTCGGCCACGGATCGGTTCGAACGTGCGGAGCACGACCTCGTCGCCGGGGGAGGGCAGGGGGCCCAGGAGCTCGGCGAGCCGGATGCTGAGCGAGAGACCGGCGTCGACGCTGACCTCGCCGCGCGCCACCTCGGACTCACCGACGAGCACCACGCTCGGGCTGCCTTCGAGCACTCCTGTTCACCACCCATGGACGCACACGCACGGCATTCGGACACTTCAGCCTACGAGACCGGACCACCTGCGCGCGGGAGGCACGGCCGCGAAGGGACGAATCTCACCCGAAGGTGCCACCCGTTCGCTCCCTGTCACGCTGCTGAGGACGGGGCGTAGCCTGACGACTGTCGACCGAAGGAGAGCGCCCATGTCCGAGCTGCCGTCGCACGACGCCGTCGTGAACCTCGAGTTCGACGAGACGATCCCGCCCCGTCCGGAAGAAGAGATCGCGGACGCGGCCCGCGCGGAGCTCGACGTGGCCGATCGTCAGCGCGGGTAGGACCGCACCAGGCGAACCGCGCCGTAGCCGGCCAGGGCGATCCCGACGCCGGCCACGACCCAGTTGAGCCACACGCCGCCGGACTGGCTGATCGGCCCGTACTGGAAGATCGCCACGACGACGCCGGCCACGATCGCGAACGCCGGCGACCACCACCAGTTGTCTCGGACCGAGGTCTTCCCGTCGTCGTCCGGGGTCGGGGTGGGTTCGGGTTCGTCGGACGGGATCAGTTCGGGCATGGCCGGTAGCCTGCCATGAAAGAGGAGGGGCCCGAAGCACCGTCAGCGGGATTTCTCAGGTCGAGATGTCATAATGTTCATTATCGGCGTTAACTCGGTAGGCGGGACGGGGTGCTCTAGCCCCGGCCGACAGCTCGCAACTGCATCAGCCGGAACTGTGCGTTTCACCACGAATGCATTGCTGGCTTCGACCCGCAGGATCGATCCTGGAGAACTGCCGATCTCGTGCGCTGGCCGGTCGCCGGTCTTCGCCGGGTTTGGCACGACGGCTGACCTGACAGGTGATCGTCGTCCAGGTGGACGAACGCCGGCCCGGCCGGACCTCGCAGCCATCCGGGGTTCGTGCGGAACGATCGCCGTCGGACGATCGGCGGACGTCGTCGGAGCTTCTCGCGTGCCTCGCCAGGCCGACCCACTGCGTTAAACACCAATTATCCGTAGTACACTTGTTCGAATGACGGACACTCTCGGGGGTCAGGTTCCGCTCGTGCAGGCGGTCGAGGAATACCTCGACTGGCAGGCGTTGGACAAGGCGCGCAGCCCCAACACGGTGCGCGCGTACAAGCAGGACCTCGGCATGTTCGTCGCCTACTGCGCCCGCCTGGACGTCACCGCCCTCGCCCAGATCGACCGTGAGCTGCTCCGCGCGTTCCAGTCCGACCTCGCCCGCGGGCCGGGCCGTACGGCACCGCTGAGCGCCTCGACCCGGCACCGCCGCCTCGTCGCCCTGCGCTCGTTCTTGAAGTTCTGCGCGCGGGAGCAGTGGAGTCCCGGTGACCTCGGCGTCACGATCGACCTCCCCCAGCTCCCCCGCCGGCTGCCCAAACCGCTGGCCGCCGACGAGCTGGCGCGGGTGACCGCCGACGTCGGCGACCTCGAGCTGGACGACGCCGGCCGGCGTGACCGGGCCCTGGTCGCGTTCCTCATCTCCACCGGGGCCCGGATCTCCGAGGCGCTCGGGCTGGATCGCGCCGACTGGAACCCGAGCCGGGTCATCGTGCGGGGCAAGGGCGACGTCGAACGAACAGTGGTCATCACCGACCGCGCCCGGTCCGAGATCAACCGTTACCTGGACGCCCGGACCGACCCCGGGCCGCCCTGTTCGTGAGCTACTCCCCCGGCCAGGCCGGCCGCCGCCTGAGCGTGCGCGGCGCGGAGGCCATCTGCACGCGCCTGGGCGCGAAGAACAAGATCGCCAAGCTGCACCCGCACCGGTTCCGGCACACGGCGGGCACGATCGTCCAGGACGAGCTGGGCGACCCGCTCGTCACCGCCGACTACCTGGGCCACCACGGTCTCGGCTCGGTCGCCGGCTACGCCGAGGTCAGCTCCCGGCGCCGCCAGGAGGCCAGCGACGCCCTGGAGCGGCGCGGCCTGTAAGCCGTCCTCCCGCCGGTGGGGACACTCGACACTTACGCTGTAAGTTCGCGAGAGACAAGACATGCGCTAAAAGGACCTCAAAGCCCGGGCGCGAGCGGGGCTCCGGACACGTGCTGAAAGGACAACCGATGGCTGATTCACCAGGCATGGACGTGCAGACCCGGATCCCGCTGAGCCGGCATCGGGCGCTGTCCACCGCCGTCGCCCTCGCCGACGTCGAGGGGCTCGCTTCCCTGACGATGCGCCGGCTGGCGCGGGAGCTGGGCGTGGAGGCGATGTCGCTATATCACCACGTCGCGAACAAGGACGAGATCCTTGACGGCATGGTGGAACTGGTGTTCGCCGAGATCGAGCACCCGGCCGAGGGGATCGACTGGAAGGCGGCGATGCGCGAGCGTGCGGGCTCGGTGCGGTCAGCCCTGCGGCGGCATCCGTGGGCCATCAGCATCCTGCAGTCGCGCACCTCGCCCGGGCCCGAGAACCTCGGCCATCTCGACGCGCTGATCGGCTGCTTCCGCAGGGCCGGGTTCTCGGTCGTGATGGCCGCGCACGCCACCTCCTTGATCGACAGCTACGTCTACGGCTTCGTCCTGCAGGAGGTGAACCTCCCTGGCGAGGACACCGGCGGCATCGAGGCCGTGATCGACGGCGTGCTGCCGAACCTCGCGCGGGACTTCCCGTACCTCGCCGAGCTCACCATGGAGCACGTGCTCGTCCCGGGGTACCGGTACGCCGACGAGTTCGACTTCGGCATCGGCCTCATCCTCGACGGGCTCGAGGCGGCGGCGCGCCGCTGAGGCCCCCGCGGTCGCCCCGCCGACGGCGGGCGGGGCACCTCTTGACGACTGCAGCCATACGCCGTAAGGTCCGTTTTCGGAACCTTACAACGTATGTCTACCCGAGAGGTGAAGGACCATGAAGGCAATCGTCCAGGATCAGTACGGCCCGGCCACGGTGCTCGCGGCGCACGAGATCGACGCGCCGACGATCGATGACGACCAGGTGCTGATCCGGGTCCGGGCGGCGGGCGTCAACCCGGCGGACTGGGCGATCATGTGCGGCCTGCCGTACATCGCCCGCCCCGTGTACGGGCTGCCGCGGCCGAGACGGCGCGTCCGGGGAACCGACGTGGCGGGGGTCGTCGAGGCGGTCGGTCGCCATGTGACCCAGTTCCAGCCGGGTGACGAGGTCTTCGGCCGGGCCGACGGCTCGTACGCGCAGCTCGCGGCCGCAGCGCCGGGCACGCTGGCACGCAAGCCGGCCGGCCTCAGCTTCGAGCAGGCCGCCGCCGCCCCGATGGCCGGGCTGGTCGCGCTGCAGGCGATGCGCGACCACGCCCATGTCGGGCCGGGCGACCAGGTGCTGATCAACGGCGCCTCCGGCGGCATCGGCACCTTTGCCGTCCAGATCGCCAAGGCGCTCGGCGCCGAGGTCACCGCCGTGTGCAGCACCCGCAACGTCGACCTGGTGCGCTCGCTCGGCGCGGACCACGTCATCGACTACACGACCGACGACTTCACCGCGCAGGCGGAGCGTTACGACGTGATCCTCGACAACGTGTCGAACCACTCGCTCACCGACCTCCGCCGGGTGCTCGCGCCGACCGGGACGCTCGTGCCGAACGGCGGACGGTTCGACAACCGGTGGTTCGCCAGCACCGGCCGGCTGATCGTCGCCGCCGTGCGCTTCGTGTTCGGCAGCCAGAAGGTGGCCACCTTCGTGGTGGCGATCACGACGCCGGACCTGATCGCTCTGGCGGACCTGATCGAGGCGGGCGCGGTCACGCCGGTCATCGACCGCACGTATCCGCTGACGGAGACCGACCGGGCGCTCACCCAGGTGGGTGATGGGCACGCCCGCGGGAAGATCGTCATCACGGTGTGACCTCCGCCAACGACGGGTCCCCTCCCCCGCCCACGCGTCGCTGATGCCGCCGGGCGCGGGACGAAGGTCCCGTTCCCTGGCCTGTTCGAGGGATAGAAATGGCACATCTTGTTGTCCGATCGAGCGAGGCCACTACATCTAGTGTCCTGCTTGACCTGGTTGGCGACGAGAACGCCGTCGAACCCCGAGGACCTCCATGCCCAGCCCCACCCTGCCCACCGGCGTCATCAAGCGCACCGGTGCGACGACGACCTTCGACGCCGACCGCATCCGATCGGCGATCGAGCGCGCCGGCAGCGCCATCGGGGAGGTCGACCGGGCCCGGGCCGCGGCGCTCACCGTCGAGGTCGCGGGACGTCTCGCCGCCGAGCAGGTGCCCTACCCGCACGTCGAGCACGTCCAGGACGTCGTCGAGCAGGCTCTGCTCGGTGCCGGGCACACCGCCACGGCCCGCGCCTACATCACCTATCGCGAACGCCACGCCCAGCTGAGGGACGACACCCGCACCGTCGTCGAGGTCGGCTCGTCGATCAACGAGTACCTGGACCGCTCGGACTGGCGGGTCAGCGCGAACGCGAACCAGGGCTACTCGCTCGGCGGACTGATCCTCAACACCGCCGGCAAGGTCATCGCGAACTACTGGCTCTCGCACGTCTACGCCCCCGAGATTGGCCGCGCGCACCGCGACGGCGACCTGCACCTGCACGACCTGGACATGCTCGCCGGGTACTGCGCGGGCTGGTCGCTGCGGGTGCTGCTCGAGGAGGGCCTGAACGGGGTGCCCGGGAAGGTCGAGTCGACTCCCCCGAAGCACTTCAGCTCGGCCATCGGTCAGATCGTCAACTTCCTCGGCACGATGCAGAACGAGTGGGCGGGCGCGCAGGCGTTCAGCTCGTTCGACACCTACATGGCCGCGTTCGTCCGGGTGGACCACCTGTCGTACGAGGAGGTCCGCCAGGGCATCCAGGAGCTCATCTACAACCTCAACGTCCCCTCGCGATGGGGCACGCAGACGCCCTTCACCAACCTCACCTTCGACTGGACGTGCCCCGAGGACCTGCGCGAGCAGGTGCCGGTCATCGGGGGCGTCGAGCAGGACTTCACCTACGGGGACCTGGCACCGGAGATGGCGGTCATCAACCGTGCCTACATCGAGGTCATGACGGCCGGCGACGCGTCCGGGCGCGTGTTCACGTTCCCGATCCCGACGTACAACATCACGCCCGACTTCGACTGGGAGTCCGAGAACGCCGACCGGCTGTTCGCGATGACGGCCAAGTACGGCACGCCGTACTTCCAGAACTTCCTCAACTCCGAGCTCAAGCCGAACCAGATCCGATCGATGTGCTGCCGCCTGCAGCTGGACCTGCGCGAGCTCCTCAAGCGCGGCAACGGGTTGTTCGGGTCGGCCGAGCAGACCGGGTCCCTCGGTGTGGTCACGATCAACTGCGCGCGCCTCGGCTACCTCCACCCCGGCGACGAGGCGGGCATGCTCGCCGCGCTCGACCGGCTGCTCGACCTGGCGCGCGACTCGCTCGAGGTCAAGCGCAAGGTGATCGACCGCCTCATCGACGAGGGCCTGTTCCCGTACACCAAGCGCTACCTCGGCGCCGGGCTGCGCAACCACTTCTCCACGATCGGCGTCAACGGGATCAACGAGCTCATCCGCAACCACACGGGCGACGCCGACGACATCACCACCCCGGCCGGTCATGCGCTCGCGGTGCGGCTGCTCGACCACGTCCGCACCCGCATGGTCGAGTTCCAGGAGGCCACCGGGAACATGTACAACCTCGAGGCCACCCCGGCCGAGGGCACCACCTACCGGTTCGCGAAGGAGGACCGCAAGCGGTTCCCCGAGATCCTCCAGGCCGGGACCGACGCGAACCCGTTCTACACGAACTCCTCCCAGCTCCCGGTGGGCTTCACCGACGACCCGTTCGAGGCGCTCGACCGGCAGGACGCGCTGCAGACCAAGTACACCGGCGGGACGGTGCTGCACCTGTACATGTCCGAGCAGATGTCCTCCGCCGCCGCCTGCCGCGAGCTGGTCCGGCGGTCGCTGTCCACGCACCGCCTGCCGTACATCACGATCACCCCGACGTTCTCGATCTGCCCCGCGCACGGCTACCTCGCCGGCGAGCACCCGACCTGCACCACGTGCGGCGGCCCGTGCGAGGTCTGGACGCGCGTGATGGGGTACTTCCGCCCGGTCAGCTCGTTCAACATCGGCAAGCAGGGCGAGCACGCCGAGCGCGTGCCGTTCGTGGAAGCGGCACTCACGAGATGAGCGGCCCCGCTGGGCTCCTGACCCGCGCTGGTGGGCCGCGGGCCGCTCGGCCGGTCGCAACCGCGGACGACCTGCAGATCGCCGGCCTGACCCGCCTGTCCACGTGCGACTGGCCGGGTCGGCTGGTCGCGACGGTCTTCCTGCAGGGGTGCCCGTTGGCCTGCGGCTACTGCCACAACCCCGGGCTGCTCGACCCGCGCACCCCGGGCACCGTGGCGTGGCGGGCCGTGCGCGACCTGCTGGCCCGGCGCGCCGGGATGCTCGACGGCGTGGTGTTCTCCGGCGGCGAGCCGACCGCGCAGGCCGGGCTCGGCTCGGCGATGCGCGAGGTGCGGGCCGCGCGGTTCGGCGTCGGCCTGCACACCGCCGGGGCGTACCCGCGGCGGTTCGCCGAGGTCCTGCCGCTGTGCGACTGGGTCGGGCTGGACCTCAAGGCGCCCGCCCACCGGTACGAGGCCGTCACCGGCGTCCGCGGCGGCGCCGACCACGCCTTCGCGTGCCTGGATCTGGCGATCGCGTCCGGGGTGGACCTGCAGGTGCGCACCACGGTCGATCCCACCGTCCTGCTGCCCGACGACGTGGCCGCCCTCACCGCCGACCTCCGTGCCCGCGGGGTGCGCGAGCACGTGCTGCAGGAGGTGCGCACCCAGGGCACCCGGCCCGAGTACGTGGCGCGGCTGGCGCAGTTCCGCGCGGGCCGCTCGGGCGCCGTAGCATCGCCCGCATGACCACCGCGCCCGATCCCGCCGTCCTGACCACGATCGCCTCCCTCGAGGCACAGGAGCGTGAGCTCGTCTTCGCCCGGTTCGACAACGCTGACGCCTGGCGGCTGGGGTGCCTGCTCGTCGAGCTCGCCCAGGAGCGTGAGCTGGGGATCACGATCGATGTGCGCCGCGGCACCCAGCAGCTGTTCCACGCAGCCCTGCCGGGCACGGTCGCCGACAACGACACGTGGGTCGAGCGCAAGGTCCGGGTCGTGGAGCGCTTCGGCGCGTCGTCCTACCTCGTCGGCCTGCGCTCGGTGGCCAAGGGCACGACGTTCGCCGTCGCGCACGACCTGCCCCTGCAGCAGTACGCCGCGCACGGCGGGTGCTTCCCGGTCCGGATCGCCGACGTCGGTGTGGTGGGCACCGTGACGGTCTCCGGCCTGGCGCAGGCCGACGATCACGCCCTGGTGGTCGAGGCGCTGCGCACCTTCCTGTCCTGATTCCGGGCTGCGCCAACGGCGAAATCCGGGCCGCCGCGGCAGACAGCCGGCGCACCCGCACCGCACACTGTGGGCGTGTCAGACACGCAGCCGCGCGCGAGCACCCCCGAGGTCGCGGCCTCCCCCGCCCTGCTCCGCCGGATCGGCGCGCTGCTCATGCCCTACCGGGGACGGCTCGCGCTCGTCGCGGTGGCGATCCTGGTGGCCTCGACGCTCGGCGTCGTGACGCCCTTCCTGACCCGTCGCGTGTTCGACGACGGGCTCGGGTTCGCCACCGGCGCCGGCGTGGACCTGCCCCTGCTGCTCAAGCTCACGGCTGCCATGATCGCGATCCCGCTGCTCAGCTCCGCGATCGGCGTCGGTCAGACCTACCTCACGACCAAGGTCGGCAACCTCGCGATGGCCGACCTGCGCGGACGGCTGTTCGAGCACCTCGAACGCATGGAGCTGGCGTTCTTCACCACGACGAAGACCGGGTCGATCCAGTCGCGCCTCGCGAACGACGTCGGCGGCGTCGGCTCGGTCCTGACCACGACGGCGTCGTCCATCCTGTCCAGCTCCGTGACCGTGATCGCCTCGATCGTGGCGATGATCCTGCTCAGCTGGCAGCTGACCGTGGTGGCGCTCGCGCTCATGCCGGTGTTCATCGTGCTGCAGCGCCGGGTGGGAGCCCGCCGCCAGCGGCTCGCGCGGGCGACGCAGGAGTCGCTGTCGGACATGACGGCGATCACGCAGGAGGCGCTGAGCGTGTCGGGCGTGCTCCTCGCGAAGATCTTCAACCGGGCCGACGCGGAGGTCGGGCGCTACCGCGAGGAGAACGACCGCCTCGTGGACCTGCAGGTGCGTCAGGCGCTGGCCGGCCAGGGGTTCTTCGGTGTCGTGTCGGCCTTCATGGCCATCACCCCGGCGCTGGTGTACCTCGTGGCCGGCTACATGCTCGCGGGGTCGACGGGCACCACCGGCAGCTCGGTGCTCACCGCAGGCACCCTGGTGGCGTTCTCCACCCTGCAGGCGCGCCTGCTCATGCCGATGCTGTCGCTCATGCGCGTCGCGCTCGACGTGCAGACCTCGCTGGCCCTGTTCCGCCGCATCTTCGAGTACCTCGACCTCACCCCGGCGATCACCGACCGACCCGACGCCGTGGTGCTCGACCCCGCCACGGCGCGGGGCCGGGTCGAGCTCGACCGGGTCTGGTTCTCCTACCCCGAGCCGCCGCTGCTGCTCGCGCCCGCGCCGGTCGCCGGCGGCCACGGCGGTGGCGGCACGCGCGGGATGGGGCTGGCCTACGGGGTCGCGCCGACCGGTGCCGGCCGGGCGGGCGGCTCGACCCAGCCCGCACCGCCGCTGGTGGCGGGCGACCTCGCGCCCGACGACGCCGCCTCGGCCCCGGCCGCGCCCGCCGATGGGGGCAGCCGCCGTCGGCCCTGGGCTGTACGAGACACGTCGATCGTCATCGAGCCGGGGCAGCTCGCGGCGTTCGTCGGCCCGTCCGGGGCGGGCAAGACGACCTTGAGCTACCTCGTCCCGCGGCTGTACGAGGTGGACCGGGGCGCCATCCTGATCGACGGGTTCGACGTCCGGGACCTGACCATGGGTTCGCTCGCGGACGTCGTGGGCATGGTCACGCAGGACCCCTACCTGTTCCACGCGACGATCGCGGAGAACCTGCGGTACGCGAAGCCCGACGCCACGGACGCCGAGCTGGAGGAGGCCTGCCGCGCGGCGAACATCCACGACCGGATCGTCGCGTTCGCCGACGGGTACGCCACCACGGTGGGCGAGCGGGGCTACCGCCTGTCCGGCGGCGAGAAGCAGCGCATCGCCATCGCGCGGGTGCTGCTCAAGGACCCGCGGATCCTCATCCTGGACGAGGCGACCTCGGCCCTCGACTCGGCCTCGGAGCGGCTCGTGCAGCAGGCGCTCGCGGTCGCGATGACCCGGCGGACCACGCTGGCGATCGCGCACCGCCTGTCGACGATCCGGCACGCGGACGTGATCTTCGTGGTCGACGGCGGGCGCGTGGTCGAGCGCGGCACGCATGACGAGCTCGTGGCGGCGCCCGACGGGCTCTACGCCCGGCTGTACGCCGAGCAGTTCGGGGGTGGCCGGGTCGAGGCGCGGTTCGCCGACGGCGTGATGTTCACCGACGGCGTCGTGCTGGCCCAGCCGGGCGGCCCCGACCGCTGACCGGCTCCCGCCCCCGGTCCGCCGCCCACCCCCAGGCGGGTTCGCTCGACGGGTCGTCCCCCGACACCGGCCGCGGACAGGAGCGAGCGGGCGTCCGTCGGGAGGCTGACGGGCATGACACACATCGACGACAGCTGGGACGACGACCTCGACGGCGCCGACTCCCCCGACCACCCGCCCGCCCTCGACCGCACGTTCCCGTACGGGGACAGCTACCCGCTCTGCTCGGACCGATTCGGCAACCCGCTGTCCCACGAGAAGATCCTGCGCCGTGGCGGACTCGACGACGATCTGGACCCGTTCGACGAGTACGAGTACGAGGAAGACGAGTACGAGGACGACGACGATGATGAGCGCGTCCCGCTGCCGTGGAGCGTGCTGTGCACCGCCGAGGAGATCCATGAGCACCTCGTGGCCCTCGTGGGTCCCGAACGCGACGGCCCGCGCGCGCTGTGGGTGATCTTTTTCGACGAGGACGACCGCGCGCTCCCGCTCGTGATCCCGATTCCAGACCTGCCGACGATCGTCAACCGCGCGATGGTGGCGAACCTCGCCACGAACCTACGCACGCTCGTCGATCAGAACGCACCCGGCGGAGGCGTCGCGTTCGGCCTGGTGCGCCGCGGCGGCGGCGACCGGGGGACGTTCGAGGCCGGGTGGTCCGCGGCCCTGCACGAGGCGATGGACGCCGTCGACCTGCAGGTGAGAGCGGTCGTGGCGATCGGTCGCGATCGATCCCGCGTCCTACCGCTGCGACCCGTCGCATGAGGCGAAAGTCCTAACTGAGTCGAGCGTCACACCGGGAAAGTTTGCCAGCGCGCATCGGGTGCCGCCATCCTGAGTCCCGGGGCACGGACGCGGGTCACACCCGCGGGATGCCCTGAGAACTCGGCCAAGAGAGCCACCTCAACCGACGTTCACGGGACCTTCACCTTGTCGTGGAACACGGGCGGGGTCGTATGCGTTGAACACGACGGTAGAACATCAGGCGAATTACGGCACCACGGAGGTACAGATGGCGAACCGATCTTTGCGCGGAATGCGCATCGGTTCCAACAGCCTGGAGACGGAAGAGGGCGTGGAATTCGCTCCCCGGCTGCAGGCCCACTATGACTGCCCGAACGGGCACACCATCATCCTGCCCTTCTCGACCGAGGCCGACGTGCCTCTGGTCTGGGAGTGCCGGTGTGGCGAGGAGGCGTTGCTCCGCGACGCCACCCGGCCGGAACCGAAGAACGGCAAGAAGCCGCGCACGCACTGGGACATGCTCCTCGAGCGACGCACGGTCAAGGAGCTCGAAGAGCTTCTCGAGGAGCGGCTCGACCTGCTCCGCGCCGGCAAGCTGCGCCGGAGCGCCTGACCGCACGCCTCACCGCGGTTGATCTACCTCGTACGACCGAACAGCCGGCGCACCGCGCCGGCTGTTCGGCGTGCATGGTGCGCCGCGCCCCAGACGGTCACGCGGGTGAGCGCCTCGATCACGATCTCGCGGCTCATCTTCGAGGTCCCCTGCTCACGCTCGACGAAGGTGATCGGCACCTCGACCACCCGACCGCCGGCGTCGAGCACGCGCCGGGCCATGTCGACCTGGAAGCAGTACCCCTGCGAGGCGATCTCGTCGAGGTCCAGGTCCGCGAGGACCGACGCGCGGTAGGCCCGGAAGCCCCCGGTGGCGTCGTGCAAGGGCAGGCCGAGCATGATCCGGGTGTAGGTGTTCCCGCCGCGCGAGAGCAGCTGGCGGTGCCGTGGCCAGTTCACGACGCTCCCGCCGGGCACCCAGCGCGAGCCGAGCACCAGGTCCGCCGTCGTCAGGGCCGCCAGGAGCCGCGGCAGGTCTTCGGCGCGGTGCGATCCGTCGGCGTCCATCTCGACGACGACCTCGTACCCCTGCGCCAGCGCCCAGCGGAACCCCGCGATGTAGGCCTGCCCCAGGCCGAGCTTGCTCGCCCGGTGCAGCACCTGCACCGCGGGGTCGTCGATGGCGAACTTGTCCGCCAGGTCACCGGTGCCGTCCGGGCTGCCGTCATCCACGATCAGTACGTCCGCCTCGGGCACCGCCGAGCGGAGCCGGCCGAGGGTGATCGGCAGAGCCTCCAGCTCGTTGTAGGTCGGGACCACGACTACTGCGCGCATCACAAGCCTTCCGGACGGTCGAAGCGACGAACACGAGCGGCGCCGGCCATGCCGGACCCCACGATGACAAGTGCGAGCAGCACGGTCCCCCACGCGAGCCAGTCCCCGAACCGGGTCGCCGGGGTGAGCGAGGTGCGCAACGGTAGCGACGCCACGAGCTGCGCCGGGGTGAACAGGTCGGTCTGCTGACTGACGACCCCGTTCGGCGCGATGATCGCGCTGACCCCCACGGTCGAGATCTGCACCGTCGCGCGGCCGTGCTCGATGGCGCGCAGCCGCGACATCGCCAGCTGCTGGGTGGACTCGTCGGTGAATCCGAACGAGGCGTTGTTGGTCTGGACCACGATCACCTCGGCACCGGCCCGCACCGCCTCGCGCACCAGGGGGTCGTACGCGACCTCGAAGCAGATCACGTCACCGAGCGGCACGGTGCGCCCGAGCCGCGCGGACTCGAGCGGGATCACTCCCACCTTGGTGCCGGCGATCATGTCGTTGACCACGAGGTCGACCGCTGAGGAGAACGGTCGCACCCAGCGGCGCAGCGGGATGTACTCGGCGAACGGGGCCGGGTGCTGCTTGACGTAGGTCGCCACGATCCCCTCGCCCGGGACCCACAGCACGGCCGTGTTGTAGCGCCCGCCCGAGGGCGGGTACTGGACCGTCCCCACGAGCATCGGGGCGTCCACGGCGCGTGCGGCCGCGTCGATCTCGGCGGCAGCGGCGTCGTCGACCTGGGGGTCGACGTCGGTCCCGTTCTCGGGCCACAGCACGACGTCCAGCTCGCCGGGCTCCACCTGGTCGAGGAGCGCCTTCGTGCCTTGGGCGTGCAGGTGGAGCACCTCCCTGGCCTGGGAGAACGCATCCGCACCGGGAGTGGGCACGTTGCCCTGGACGGCGCCGACGCGAAGCTGCCCGTCCTGGGCCTGCGTGTCGAGCGGGACGATCAGCCCCGCGAGCACGAGCAGCACCGCGAGGCTCACCGCCACCCCCGTGCGCACCACCGACAGGCGCCGCGCCGCGAGCAGGCCGACCGCCAGGAGCGCGCCGACCGCGACGACGGCGGCCGACACGAGTGGGGCACCACCGAGCCAGGCGAGCCGCGCGAGCGGCGAGTCCGCCTGGGAGAAGGCCAGCCGGCCCCAGGGGAACCCGCCGAACGGCGCGATCGACCGGAGCTCCTCGACCGCGACCCAGAGCACCACGAACGCCGTCACCTGGAGGCCCGCGCTGCGCCAGATGGACGTGCCGCGGCGAGCCCACGTCCAGAGCACCCCGAACAGGGCGATGTAGAGCGCCTCGAACACCGACAGCGCGACCCAGGGCACCCTGCCGACGACGTAGTTGGCCCAGGTGATGTGCGGGGCGAAGAAGGCCAGGCCCCAGACGAGCCCGACGAGTGCGTTCCACCGGGCGCTGTCGCGCTGCAGAGCGAGGAACAGCAGGGCCATGCCGATGAACGCCGCACCCCACCAACCGCGGTCGGGGAAGGCTGCTTCGGTGAGGAATCCGCTGCCCGCGGCAAGCACGAGGCCCCACCAACGGGTGGGCTCGAGGCGGGGCATTGAAGAAGAGTACGACAGCACCAGTCAGGGGCGGACCGACCGACCCGCGTGCCCTTCGTACCAAGCGCTCCCCCCATGGGGAGATCGCCTGTTTTCTGTTGAACACGCGGGTCCAGCCGGTGTCCGGCGATCGAGAAGGGCGAGGGTCCTGGAGGTGAACTCCGGACTACTCAACAGCTGTCGAAAGCGGAACAAGAAGTGAACCTACCGGGTCAGCAAGGGCTGTCAAGGGGACGTATGGCCAGTTCAAAAGCATCACCGCAGGTCAGCCGGACGGCGCCGGGAGCGACCTCGACGAGTCCTCGGCGTGTCGTGCGGCGTGTCGCCGCGGTGCCCGCCCGGGGGCTGTCCGGAGCACCGCCCGGACCGCCCGCTGCCCGCACCGCTCGTGACCGGTTCCACTGTCGCGTACGCACCGATTGTGGTAGAACCCGCAGGTCAGGGCCTTTCGGCGGACGTGCAGCCGCCGGTGCTCAGCCCAGCGCGTCGAAGATGACGACGCCGCCCCGCACGGTGCGCAGGCACTGCGGCGGGGCTGCGTCCGGACCCACCTCGGGCAGCAGCGGGGTACCCGCGCGCGCGTCCGTGCTCCAGGCCGAGACCCGTCCGTCGGCGGCCTGCACGACGAGGTTCTCGGCCCGCCAGAGAGCGAGGTGGGCCGGTGCCCCGAGCCGGATCTCCCCGGCGCCCGTGTGGTCGAGCCCGGCCAGGCGCCAGCCGCCCCGGGTGTGCGCGCGGAACGCCGCGCGGGCCGAGATGCGCTGGTCCGCCTCGTGCAGTGTGACGGCGGCACCGACGCCTGCCCAGGGGTCGAACGGGGTCACCGGCGAGTCGGAGCCGAAGGCCATCGGCACCCCGGCGGCGGCGAGGTCCGCGAGAGGGTTGAGCGACGCCCCGCGGCCGGCGCCGAGCCGTTCGGCGTACATCCCGCCGGGCCCGCCCCAGGCCGCGTCGAACGCGGGCTGGACGCTCAGCCGCACCCCGAGCAGCACGAGCGCCGCCAGCGTCGGGGCATCGATCATCTCGGCGTGCTCGACCCGATGCCCGCCGGAGCGGATCGCGCTCGCCCCGACCTCGTCCACCGCCAGGCGCAGGCCCGCCAGGAACTCGTCCATGGCGCGGTCGCCGATCACGTGGAAGCCTGCCTGCATCCCGGTCCCAGACACCGCGACGAGGTGGCGGGCGATCTGGTCGGCGGCGAGGTAGAGCGTGCCGCTGTGCGCGCCGGCGCCCGAAAGATCGCTGTAGGGCTGACGCAGGGCGGCGGTGTGCGAGCCCAGGGACCCGTCGACGTTGAGGTCCCCACCGATGCCGGTCAGGCCCGGCAGGGCCGCGAGCACCTCGCGGGCGTCGTCGGTGGTCGCGCACAGCTCGCCGCGGTAAGCCACGACGTGCGGGAGCCCGCCGGTGGGGTCCGACGTGAGCGCCAGCAGGGCGGTGAGCCCGGCCCGGGTGTCGATGAAGGGCGCGCTGTGCTCGTGCAGCGACGCGATCCCGCGGGACGCCGCCTCGCCGAGGGCGCGGCGGTAGAGGTCCTCCCGATGGGCGGGCTCGACCTCGCGCGCGGCCTCCCGCGCCGCGTGGTGGGCCGCACCCCGGACGCCGCCGTCGGCCGTCCAGCCCTCGAGCCCGGCCAGGCCGGCGACCGACGCGAACGACGACGACACCACCGCGGAGTGGACGTCGACGCGCGCGAGGTAGACCGGCGCACCGCCGGTGGCCGCGTCGAGCTCGAGCCGGGTCGGGGCGCGGCCCTCGGGCCAGGCACGCTCGTCCCAGCCGTGCCCGAGCAGCGGCCCGGTCGCCCCGGCCGCGCGCGCCTCGCGGGTGGCGGTGGCGAGCGCGGACAGCGCCCCGGCGAGCGAGTGGACGCCGGCGCCCACCGACAGGTCCAGGCCGACCAGCGCGAGCCCGGTCTCCAGCACGTGCGCATGCGCGTCGACGAAGGCCGGGGCGACGAGCGCGCCGTCGAGGTCGACCACCTCGTCGGCGTTCGCCGCGAGGCCCGCCGCGGTGTCGTCCGCACCGAGCCACGCGATGACGCCGTCGGTCACGAGGAGGGCCTCGGCGAACGGGTCAGCCGGGGAATGGATCACGCCGTGGCGGTACAGGGTGGAGCTCACAGTCGCTCACGATAGGCCCACCGGCTGCCCGTCCTGACCAGCCAGGACCGGCGGTGCCGCAGCGCCGCGACGCCGCGGTCAGAGGGACGAGTACGCCACCACGCCGCGACGCAGGCCCCGCACGCCCCGGTGCGCCGCCTCGCGCACCCGCGCGTCGGGTGCGGCCTGGGCGATCTGGTCGAGCAGGTCGATGATCTGCTTGCACCAGCGCACGAAGTCCCCCGCGGCAAGGTCGGTGCTCTTGAGCACGACCTCGAGGCTGCGCCCGGCGGCCCACCGGTGCACGACCTCGACCAGGCCGAGGTCCAGCGGACCGGTCGTCTCGATCTGGTGCTCGCCTTCCAGCTCCTCGAGCTCGGCCCAGATCTCGCCCGTCTCCTCGAGGGCGCGGCCGAGCTTGCCGGCTGGCCCGCCGGGGATGCGTGGCGCGCCCTCGCGGTCGTCGCGGCGCGCGGAGTACACGACCGTCGAGACCGCGGCCGCCAGCCCGGGCCCGTCGAGGTCGGCCCACACCCCGCGACGCAGGCACTCGGCCACGAGCAGGTCGTTCTCCGCGTACAGGCGCCGGAGCCACTGCCCGTCCGTCGTCACGGTCACCTGATCGTGCCCCGGTCCGTGCCCGGCGCCGTCGGTCACCGCGAGGTAGCCCAGGCGCTGCAGGACGTCGCAGATGCGGTCGAAGACCCGGGCGATCGAGCTCGTGCGGCCCTCGATCCGCGCCAGCAGCGCGGCGTGCTCGCGACGCAGGCGGTCGGCCCGCTCGGCCCACCGGGCGTGATCCTCGCGCTCCGGGCAGGCGTGGCAGGGGTGTGCGCGCACACGGCGGCGCAGCGCGGCGAGCTCGGCGTCCTGGTCCGCGGCGTGGTGGCCCTTCGGCGGCCGACGCTTCCCGCCGCGGGGGGTCGAGGCGGTCGGGAGCCAGGCGCGCAGGTCGGCGGAAAGCGCCCGGCGTGCGGCGGGGTTGCGGCCGTTGAACCCGCGCGGGACCCGCAGCGAGCCGATCGTGCGGACGCCGTCGGGCACCTCGGCGATCGAGACGCGACGCACCTGGCGGTCGTCCATGAGCAGAGTGGGCCGCGGACCCTCGACGCCGGCGTCCGTGCCCGGGTCGATCACGACGGCGTGCCCCGCCCGCCGCCCGGTGGGGATCTCGAGCACGTCGCCGATGCGCAGGCCCTGCAGGGAGCGGGCAGCGGCGTCCCGGCGCTCGCGGGACGCGTCCAGGGTCAGGCCGTGCTCGCGCTCGGAGATCGCGCGACGCAGCCCCGCATACTCGGCGAAGTCGCCCAGGTGGCACCGCATGGCCTCGTCGTAGCCCTCGAGCGCCTCGGCGTGCGCCTTGGCCTGCTTCGCCAGCCCGACGACGCCGCGGTCGGCCTGGAACTGGGCGAACGACGTCTCGAGCACCTCCCGGGCGCGCTCGCGGCCCACCTGCGCGACGAGGTTGACGGCCATGTTGTAGGTCGGGACGAAGCTCGACCTCAGCGGGTACAGGCGCTTCGACGCGAGGCCCGCCAGCGCGATCGGGTCGAGCCCGGGGTGCTCGACGACGACCGCGTGACCCTCCACGTCGATCCCGCGGCGCCCCGCCCGCCCCGTGAGCTGGGTGTACTCCCCCGGGGTGATGTCGACGTGCGCGGAGCCGTCCCACTTGACCAGCTTCTCGAGCACGACCGATTTTGCCGGCATGTTGATGCCCAGCGCGAGCGTCTCGGTGGCGAAGACGACCTGGACCAGGCCCCGCGAGAACAGGTCCTCGACGGTCTCCTTGAAGATCGGCAGCATCCCGGCATGGTGGGCGGCAAGGCCGCGTGCGAGCGCCTCCAGCCACTCGAAGTACCCGAGCACCGCGAGGTCCTCCGGCGGGAGGGTGGCGCACCGGTCGGCCACGATCTGCCGGATCTGCGCCTCCTGCGCGGGGGTCGTCAACCGCAGCCCGGCGGCGAGGCACTGGCTGACGGCGCCCTGGCACCCGGCGCGCGAGAAGATGAACACGATCGCGGGCAGCAGGCCGGCGTCGGCCAGCAGCGTGACGACGGCAAACCGCGGCGTCGGGCGAAACGACGAACGGTTCGGCCCGCCGGGCCGGTCCCCACCACTGCGGTAGCCGCCCCCGCCCCGGTACCCGCGGTCGCCGCGACCGCGTGGACCGCGGCCCACGGGACCGGAGTCGCTCGCCGCGCGGTCGCGGCGTCGCATCGCGTCGGCGAGCTCGGGGCTGATCGGCGGGTTGACCCCGGGCGCGGTCGGGTCGACGTGCCCGGCGTACAGGTCGTAGAGCTCGCCGCGGGCCAGCACGTGCTGGCCGAGCGGCACGGGCCGGTGCTCGCTGACCACGACCGCAGTGTCCCCGCGGACCATCTCGAGCCAGTCGCCGAACTCCTCGGCGTTGGACACGGTCGCCGACAGGGACACCAGCTGCACGTCGGGCGCGAGGTGGATGATGACCTCCTCCCACACCGGGCCGCGGAACCGGTCCGCGAGATAGTGCACCTCGTCCATCACCACGTACCCGAGGCCGTCGAGCGTGCGGGAGTCCGCGTACAGCATGTTGCGGAGCACCTCGGTGGTCATGACCACGATCGGCGCCTCGCCGTTGACCGTGGTGTCCCCGGTGAGCAGCCCGACCCGGTCCGGACCGTAGCGGCGCACGAGGTCGCCATACTTCTGGTTCGACAGCGCCTTGATGGGGGTCGTGTAGAACGCCTTGCGGCCGCTGGCCAGCGCGAGGTGCACGGCGAACTCGCCGACGACCGTCTTGCCCGCTCCCGTCGGTGCCGCCACCAGCACCCCACGGCCGGCCTCCAGGGCCTCGCAGCCGGCCACCTGGAAGTCGTCGAGCGTGAAGTCCAGCAGCGCACGGAAGATCTCGAGCTCGGTCGGCCCCGAGGGCTCAGTTTCTGCGGACACATCGGTCAGCCTAGGCATCCCAGCCCCCAGGTGGGTCCATGCCCGCCCCCGCTCCGAGCCGCGGGCGCGGTTCGGCACCGATCAGGCGAGGACGGCCAGCGCGCCGGGGTGGACCTCGGCCCGGAGCGGGAGCGGGCCGAGCCGCTCGCCGTCGGCGAATGCCGCCGGCGGCACGGTCCCCAGCCGGAGGTCCGCCTCGATGAGCACCGTGCGGGACCGGAACACCTGGACGGCGGGGTGGCGCAGGTGCCGCCCGCTGTACAGCCCCGGGAAGATCTTGACGACACCGCCCTTCGTGAACGGGCCGGCCACGACGACGTCGAGCAGCCCGTCGTCCATCAGCGCGTTCGGGGCGACCCGCATGCCACCGCCAAAGACCGAGGTGTTGGCCACCGCGACCACCGTCCCGGCCGACTCCCACACGGTGTCGTCCAGCGTGAGCTTGTAGCCGTACGGCTTGAACCGGGTGAGCTCCGCGGCCACCGCGCGCACGTACCGGGCGCTGCCCCGCGGCCAGGTCATCGTGTTGGCGCGCGCGTTGACGGCGGCATCGAACCCGCACGACATCACGCCGAGGAACCACTCCCGTGCGCTGTAGTCGGGCGGCCCGGCACTGACCGCGTCGATGCGCCGCGGACCTTCGCTCAGGCCGTGCTCGATGGCACGCACGGACGCGGCGACGTCCGACTGGGGCAGGCCGAGCGAGCGGGAGACGTCGTTGCCCGTGCCGGCCGCGACGATCCCGAGCGGCAGATCGGTGTCCGCGACGACGTTGACGCCGAGATGGGACATGCCGTCCCCGCCGACGACGACGATCGCGTCGAGCCCCGCGACGGCCGCGTGCCGCGCGCGTGCCGTGGCCTCGGCCAGGCTGCCGGCCGACAGGTCCTCGATCGCATGCCCGCGCCGGCGCAGCGCCGAGAGCACCGACGCCCCGACCTCCGACCCCCTGCCCCGGCCCGCGGTCGGGTTGATGACGACTCCCAGCCGGCTCACCCCTGCGCCAGCTCCTCGGCGGCTGCACGCTTCGCGGCGCGCCGGTCGATCCGCAGCGTGACGCCGACGGCGATGAAGTAGAGCGCCGTGATCGGCAGGGCGAGCACGAGCATCGAGATCGCGTCGCCCGTGGGCGTGGCGACCGCGCCGAAGACGAACGAGAGCAGGACGGCGACCCGCCAGCCACCGAGCCACGTGCGACCGGCCACGATCCCGACCTGGGTGAGCATGACCATGATCACGGGCAGCAGGAAGCCCGCGCCGAAGGCGAGCACCATCCGCATGACGAACGTGAGGTACTCCTGCGCGGAGATGAGGTTGGTGGAGTCGGCCGGGGTGAACCCGGTCAGCACGCCCACCGCCTTGGGCAGCAGCCACCACGCGAGGAACGCGCCGGTGAGGAACAGCGGCACGGCCGCGCCGAGGAACCCGATGGTCACCAGTCGTTCGCGCCGGGTCAGGCCAGGCGTGATGAACGCCCACAGCTGGTAGACCCACCACGGGCTGGAGATCAGCACGCCGACGAACAGCGCCACCTTGAGCTGCATGTCGAACGCCGACACGACCCCGCTGAAGTTCAGCGCGATCAGTCGACCCTGCTGCTGGTTGAGCTGCACCACGGGGGCCTGCAGGATCGCGAACACCGTCGGGTAGACGATCCAGCCCACGATCGCGCCGAGGACAAGTCCGATCGCGGCGAGGCCGACGCGCTTGCGCAGCTCGACCAGGTGCGCACGAAGGGGCATCCGGCCCGCGTCGTCCTTGCGCTGCCGGGTGGGGCGGGCGTTCACTTCCGGCTCAGACCTGCTTGCGGTCGGAGGTGTCCGCGTTCGTCGGGACCTGCGTCGTCGGGAACTGCGTCGGCGGGGCTGTCGCGGGGGGCGTGTACGGCGCGGCGACAGGAGGCGCGGCAGCCGGCGGGGTGGCCACCGGAGGCGTGGCGGCCGGCGCGTCGTCGTTGATGTCCCTGACCTCGGTCTTGAGGATCTTCAGGGACTTGCCGACGCTCTTGGCCAGGTCAGGCAGTCGCTTCGCCCCGAAGAGCAGCAGAACGACCAGCAGGATCAGCAGAATCTCAGGTGCCCTCAGGTTCGGCATGACGACCTTCCTCTTCTTGGCGCTTTCGCCATCGTAACTCGCACGCTCGGGGCAATTCGTGATGCCAATCGGGTGATCCTTGCCCAACTCAGCGAGAGTACGCGCGCCATCCACGCACCGTCTGCTCTTGGCGCAACTGCCGTAGCTGCCGGCGGACCGCACGCCGGGCGCGCAGCTCGTCGCGGCGAGCGAGCGGGATCGCACGGTCGGTGAGCAGGTCGTGCGTCACCGGCTCGGTCTGGGCGGCGGCAGTGAGCTCGTCGGTCCGGGCAGCGAACGCGCTCGCGACCTCCCCGGCGCGTCCCACCTCGGCCAGGAGCGCCTTGCCTTTGCGCCACAGGTCTCGCCCGAGCAGAAACCCGCCACCGAGGGTGGCGAGCACGAGGACCGTCCAGACGGTGAACCAGAGCATCCGCACAGGCTATCTGCTGGGCGTGGCGCCGGTGGCGTAGGCGGCCAGGGCCTCACGGGCGGCGTAAGCCGCGTCGGCGGCGACCCGGGCCGGGGTGACCGCGTGCACGTCGCGGGCGACCCGGAGCAGCAGGTGGCGCAGCCAGGCCGGGTCGGCGACGCGCAGGGCGACGCGGAAGTCGCCGTCGGGCAGGTTCACGACGCTCTCGACCGGGACCTGCTCGGCGATCCAGCGGGCCCGGCTGGCGAGCTCGAGGGTGACCAGCTCGTCGTCGGGAGCCGGGGCGAACGGGGCGACGTGGGCGCTGACGCCGTGCTGCGCCGCGGGGACGGCAAGCACCTCGGCCTCGAGCACGCGGTCGACCCGGAACAGCCGCTCGTCCCCCGCCCGGTAGCACCAGGCCTGCAGGTAGGAGTGCTCGTCCTCGGTCAGGAGCCGGATCGGGTCGACCTCGCGCACGGAGGTGACGTCCGCGGCGGTCACGTACCGCAGCCGCAGCCGCCGTCCGCGCGAGACCGCGTCCGCCAGGGCGGCGAGCACCTCGGGCGCTCCCTCCCGCGCGAGCCGCACGTCCACCGCCGCGGCCGCCTCGCCGGTCGCAGCGGTGAGCTTGTCGAGCGCCGAGGAGAGCACCTGGGCGCGCCCCTCGTCCAGGCCGGGGGGCAGGACGGCGCGCATGGCCCGGAGCGCGGCGATCAACGCCACGGCCTCGCGGGTGCCCAGCCGCAGCGGGCTCGTCATCCCGCGCGACTCCACCAGGCGCACCACGCCCTCGTCGTAGGACGCGGCGTCGAAGTCGATCAGGTCATGCGGCCAGTACCCGGGCGTGCCGGTGACCCACAGCGTGTCGATGTCCTCGACCACCTGGTGCGTGCTCACCCCGAACTGGGCGGCGAGCTGCTCGAGCGGCACCCCGGCGTGCCGGTCGAGGTAGGTGATCATGCCGAGCATGCGCAGGAGCCGGTCGCTCGCCTTCTCAGCCACGGGCTTCTCCTGTCGTCGGCGCGTCCGGTAGGGGTGCGTCTGGTCGGGGTGCGTCTGGTCGAGGTGCGTCGAGCAGGGCCGCGGCACGCAGGCGACGCAGCACCTCCTCGCGCAGGTCGAGTGGCGCGAGCACCACGACGGCGTCGGCGTACCCGGCGAGCTCGTCAGCCAGGTCGGTCAGCGAGGTGAACGCCACGTGGACCACGTCGCGCTGCGCGAGCTGCGGCGCGGCGCCCGTGCCTGACCCGGACGCCTCTACGTCCGGGGCGGGGACCGCGCGCGCCCGCAGCGCGCTGGCCCGCTCCGGGCGCAGCGCGAGGGTCGCGTCGCGGACGGCGTCGGCGGCGCGCCCCGCGAGCACGGCGGCGGCGTCGAGGTCGGTCGGGATCTCGAACGACCCCGGCCCGCCGACCTTGCTCACCGTGCCCTCGAGCCGGCTGAGCCGGAACGAGCGGGCCGCGTCCCGATCCCGATCACGCCCGACGACGTACCAGCCACCTCCGCGGGCGAGCAGCCGCCACGGCTCGACGACACGCTCGGACACCTCCCCGGTGCTGGCCGCGCGGTAGGTGAACCGGACCGCCTGGCGCGCCTGGACGGCGTCGAGCAGGGGCCCGAACGCGTCCCCCGCGGCCCGGACGCGCGGGGCCAGACCAGCCACGAGGTCCGTGCCGGCCGGCGCGGCACCCACGGCGCGCAGCTTGGTCAGCGCGCGCTGGGCATCTGTGCGCAACGACTTGTCCTGCCAGAACGCCGCCGCGAGCGACAGCACGCCGAGCTCGGCCGCGGTCAGCTCGACGGCGCGCAGCGCGTACGCCTCCTGGTCGATGCGGTAGCCGATGTCGTCGCTGTGGCCGGTGCCCACGACGGTGAGGATCGGGATGCCGAGCTCACGCAGCGCGTCCTTGTCTCGCTCGAAC
Source organism: Pengzhenrongella phosphoraccumulans (assembly GCF_045689905.1). NCBI lineage: Bacteria > Bacillati > Actinomycetota > Actinomycetes > Micrococcales > Pengzhenrongella > Pengzhenrongella phosphoraccumulans. Next base: position 4,535,223 of record NZ_CP144210.1, read on the forward strand.
ATGCGCTCGAAGGCATCGGGGGTCGGGGCGTCGGCGTACCCGGCGACGGTGGAACGGATCTGGTCCTTCGTCAGTCGGCCGGCGGTGTTGACCAGCGCGATGACGAGGTTGAGCAGCCGCTCGGCGGGGTGCAGGTGATCGGACATCGGGCACCACGCTAGTGGCCGGAAGCGCCCACGCCTGCCGGTAGCGTGGCCGGGTGATCACGTGGCGAGCAGGCGTTGTGGTGTCCCGGGGCAAGTCGTGGACCGGGGCCGTCGAGATCCAGGTCCGGCTGGCGGCCGCGGACGGGTCCGCCCGCCCGGTCGAGACCGCTGTCCTGCCGGCCGGGACCGAGGTGCGCGCCCTGGCGTATCCCGCGCTCGTGGGCGACCCGGCGGTCGGCGACCGGGTGCTGCTGAACGTCTCGGCGCTCGCGCGCGGGCTCGGCACCGGGGGGTACGCCATGGTGATCGCCCTGCCGGACGCGCCGCCGTCCGATCCCGTGCGCGGTCCCGGGCACCTCGTCAAGGCGCGCTACACGCCGCTGCAGGCGCTCGTCCTCGGCGTCGACGAGCAGGAGTCCACGCACCACGCGATGCTGCGCGACGCGGACGACCTGGCCGGGCTGCCCGTCGTCGTCGCCGATCTGCACTCCGCCCTGCCCGCGATCATCGCCGGCGCTCGGCACGCCGCCGCGCTCGCGGGCCGACCGGCACCGAAGGTGGCCTACGTCATGACCGACGGGGGTGCGCTGCCGGCCTGGTTCTCCCGCACCATCGCGGGGCTGCGCGACGCCGGCTGGATCTCCTCGTGCCTCACGGCCGGCCAGGCCTTCGGCGGCGACCACGAGGCCGTCACCGTGCACACCGCGCTGCTCGCGGCGCGCCTGGTCGTGGGCGCCGACCTCGTCGTGGTCGCCCAGGGCCCGGGCAACCTCGGCACCGGCACGCGCTGGGGCTTCTCCGGGGTCGCCGCGGGTGAGGCGATCAACGCCGCCGGAGTGCTGGGCGGACGGCCCGTCGCCTCGCTGCGGGTGTCCGGCGCCGACCTGCGCCCGCGGCACCTCGGGATCTCCCACCACTCGCTCACGGCGTACGGCCGGGTCGCGCTCGTGGCGGCCGACGTCGTCGTGCCGGTGTTCGAGCCCGGCCCGATCGAGGGCCTGGCGGACGACGACGGCGTCGCGCCGCTGGAGAGCGGCTCGCTCGACGCGCTCGGGGCCCGCGTGCACCAGCAGGCGCTCGCCCTGGGGGCACCCGTCGGCCCGCACCGCCTCGTCCGGGTCGACGCCGGCGGGGATCTCCTCGCCGCGCTCGCGGCCTCCCCCGTGCAGCTGTCGACCATGGGTCGCGGGCTGGCCGAGGACCCGGCCGCGTTCCTCACCGCCGCTGCGGCCGGCGTGCACGCCGCGCGCCTTCTGTAGCCGAACCCGCAGGAGCGGCTCGGTCAGTTGTTTCCCGGCGTGCGGGTATGCAGAGCCACCAGGGTGGCCAGGCGGCTCGCGGCGGCCGCGGCGAAGGCGCCGTCGGCCCGCTGGATGCCCATGACGGCGAGCGTGTCGCCGTCGGCCAGGTCGAGCTGGACCCAGGGGCGGCCCTGACCGAACCGGACCGAGACGATCTCGGCCCACTCCAGCCGGCGCGAGAGCAGCAGGTTGCGCACCGAGACGCCGGTCTCATCGACCGTGACCCGCACCGTGGCCTGCCGCCAGCAGAACCACACGATCGCCCCGCCGACCAGCGCGAACCCGACCAGGTCGGGCAGCCCGTACTCGCCGGGGATCGTGAGCACCAGCACCGGCGTCGCCACCGCCACGACGAGCCCGAGGATCAGGGCGACCACGCGCGCGAGCCGCGGCCGGAACGGCGCGTGCAGCTCGCGCCGGGCCACGTCCCGCGGGGTGTCCACGGCCGTCAGAGCCGGCAGGCGTGGATCGAGGTGACGATGATGGCGCGCGCACCGACCTCGTACAGGTCGTCCATCATCCGGTTGGTCTCGTCGCGGCGGACCATGGCGCGCACCGCCGCCCACTCGCGGTTGTGCAACGGCGACACGGTCGGCGACTCCAGGCCCGGCGTGATGGCGATCGCGCGGTCGACGTGGGCGACCGGCACGTCGTAGTCCATGAGCACGTACTGCTGAGCGACGAGCACGCCCTGAAGGCGACGGGTGAGGGTCTCCAGGCCGGACGAGGGTTCGCTCGCGCGCGGCCGGATCAGCACCGCCTCGGAGACCAGGATCGGGTCGCCGAAGACCTCGAGCCCGGCGCCGCGCAGCGTCGTCCCGGTCGACACGACGTCGGCCACGACGTCGGCGATGCCGAGCTGGACGGCGGACTCCACCGCTCCGTCCAGGCGGACGACGGCGGCCGTCACCCCATGGGAGGCCAGGTGGCTGGTGACGAGCACCGGGTACGACGTCGCCAGGCGCAGCCCGTCGATCTCCGCGACGGACCCGACCTTGGACGGCGGTCCGGCGAACCGGAACGTCGACCCGCCGAAGCCCAGCGGGAGGTGCTCGACGGCGTCGGCCCCCGAGTCGAGCAGCAGGTCACGACCGGTGATGCCGGCGTCGACGGTGCCCGACCCGACATAGACCGCGATGTCGCGCGGGCGCAGGAAGAAGAACTCGACGTCGTTGTCCGGGTCCTGCAGCACGAGCTCGCGCGGGTCGCGGCGCTGGCGGTACCCGGCCTCCTTGAGCATGGTGACGGCGGGCTCGGACAGGGAGCCCTTGTTCGGGACGGCGATGCGAAACACTTCAGATCCCCACAACGTAGGACGAGCCGGATCGATCAGGTCAGAGGAACTTGTAGACGTCGTCGAGCGTGAGATCGCTCGCGATCATCATGACCTGCAGGTGGTAGAGCAGCTGCGAGATCTCCTCGGCGGTGCGGTCGCGGCCCTCGTACTCCGCGGCCATCCACACCTCGGCCGCCTCCTCGACGACCTTCTTGCCGATGGAATGCACCCCGGCGTCGAGCTCGGAGACGGTGCGGGATCCTGCGGGGCGGGTGGCGGCCTTGTCGGCCAGCTCGGCGAACAGCGACTCGAACGTTTTCACGGCCCCGAGCCTAGACGCCGGACCGGCCGGCGAGGTCGAACCGTCCAGGACCACCCGTCAGCCGACCGGAGCGGCGGCCGGTTCGGGGGCCTCGACAGGGGCTTCCGGGCCGTCAGCGCGCTGCGCCCGCAGCCACACCGTGAAGCCGTACGCGACCACGACCGCGTAGACGAGGTAGAGGACCGCGGACGGGTAGTAGCCCGCCCGGAACAGCAGGGGCACGCCGACGGCGTCCACGGCGATCCAGATCAGCCAGAACTCGGTCCAGCCGCGCGCCATGCCGTACGTCGCGAGCATGCTGCCGGTGAAGATCCACGCGTCGGCCCAGGGGCCGTAGGAGTCGAGCGCCCGGAAGAGCACGGAGAACCCGACCGTGCCCACGACGGCGACGGTGGCGATCTGGATCCAGCCGGTGCGACCGGCCCAGCGCGGGATGACGGCCGGTCCCTCTCCCCCGCTGGCCGCGCGCGTGCGGCGCCACTGCACCCACCCGTAGACCGAGACGATGATGAAGAACACCTGCCGCCCCGCCTGGCCGTAGAGGTCCACGTTCTGCGGGGTGTTGAACACCCCGCCGAGGAAGACCGTGAACAGCATCACGTTGCAGATCACGCCGACCGGCCACGCCCAGATCTGGCGCCGCATGCCCCCGATCGCGGACGCGAGCCCGAACAGGTTGCCGATGATCTCGCGCCACAGGATCGGGTGGCCCGCGATGGTGACCTGGGCGTCGAACAGCCAGCCGAGCAGGCCCATCAGATGCCCCGCAGCGCGACGACGGTCGCGATCGCGGCCTGGGCCGCCTCGGCGCCCTTGTCCTCGTGCGACTCGGGCAGGCCCGCGCGGTCGAGCGCCTGCGCCTCGTCGTCGCAGGTGAGCAGGCCGAAGCCGACCGGCACGCCGGAACGCAGCGCGACGTCGGACAGGCCCTGGGTCGCCGCGGCGCAGATGTACTCGAAGTGCGGGGTCCCGCCACGGATGACGACGCCGAGCGCGACGACGGCGTCGGCCCCGTGGTGCGCGGCGCGCGAGGCCGCGATCGGGAGCTCGAAGGACCCCGGCACGCGGATCTCCCGGACGTCCGTCACGCCGGCTGCGGTCAGCGCCCGGCGCGCGCCGGCGAGCAGCCCGTCCATCACGACCGTGTGCCAGCTCGCCGCGACGATCGTGACGCGCAGCCCGGTTCCGTCGACGTGGCTGGTGGGTGCTCCGGTACCGCTCATGCGGGGGTCTCCTGGGGGATGACGGGGGTGGTGGGCAGCTGCTCGCCGGCCGGGGGCGCGACGTCCACGGGGCGCGTACGCACGTGCCCCATCTGCGCCACCTTGGTGTGCAGGTAGATCGCGTTCTCGGGGGTCCGGCCCACCTCGAGCGGGACCATCTCGGTGACGTCCAGCCCGTGCGCGCGCAGCCCGAGCGCCTTGGCCGGGTTGTTGGTGAGCAGGCGCAGGCGCGTCACGCCCAGGTCGACGAGGATCGCCGCCGCAGCCCCGTACTCGCGGCGGTCCGCGGGCCAGCCGAGGTCGAGGTTCGCCTGCACGGTGTCCCGGCCGGCGTCCTGCAGCGCGTAGGCCTCGATCTTCGACAGCAGGCCGATGCCGCGCCCCTCGTGCCCACGCAGGTAGACGACGACGCCACCCTCGGCCGCCGCGCGCTCCATCGACGCCTCGAGCTGCGGGCCGCAGTCGCACCGCAGCGAGCCGAACGCGTCGCCGGTCAGGCACTCGGAGTGCACGCGCACGATGGGGTCGTCGCCGAGCGGGTGGGTGGACACGAGCGCGATGTGGTCGGCGCCCGTGCGCAGGTCCCGGTAGCCGTGGACGCGGAACTCGCCGTGGCGTGTGGGCAGCGCGGCATCGTTGCCGCCGTGCACGCGGGCGATCCGGGACACCGCACCGGGGTCGGTCTCGACCGCGGACGGCAGGTCGTCGTGCGCGCGGCGCCAGGCGATCAGGTCCGCGATCGTGAGCAGCACCAGGCCGGTGCGCTCGGCGACGGCGGCGACCTGCGGGAGCCGCATCATCGAGCCGTCGTCGTTCACGAGCTCGGCGATGCCCGCGACGTGCGCGAGCCCCGCGAGCCGGCACAGGTCGACGGCCGCCTCGGTGTGCCCGGCGCGGTGCAGCACGCCGCCCGGCACGGCCCGCAACGGGAGCACGTGGCCGGGGCGGATCAGGTCGACGGCGCCCGAGGCCGGATCGGCCAGGACCCGGATCGTGCGGGCCCGGTCGTGCGCCGAGATGCCGGTGGTCACCCCGCGGGAGGCGTCGACGGTGACGGTGTACGCCGTGCGGCGCGGGTCCTCGCTGCGCGGCACCATGAGCGGTAGCTCGAGCGCGTCGGCCCGCTCGGCGGTCATCGGCGCGCACAGGTAGCCCGACGAGTGCCGGATGGTCCAGGCGACCCACTCCTCGGTCGCCGAGCCCGCGGCGAAGATGACGTCGGCCTCGTTCTCCCGGTCGGGCGAGTCGGCGACCAGCACGGGACGGCCCTGGCGCAGCTCCTCGAGGGCCTCCTCGACCGTGCCGAGGTGGATGGCCTCGGGGGCCAGTCCGGTCTCCGCGGGCTCCAGCGGCGCGTTCATCGCTGCGCCACCGTTCCGGTCACGAGCAGTCGTTCGACGTACTTGGCGATGACGTCCACCTCCAGGTTGACGGGGTCTCCCACGGCGAGGGTGCCGAGCGTCGTGGCGGCGAGCGTGGTCGGGATCAGGCTGATGCCGAACTCGTCGGCGCCGACGTGCGTGACCGTGAGCGAGACGCCGCTGACGGTGATCGAGCCCTTCTCGGCGACGTACCCGGCCAGCTCGACCGGCATCGCCACGACGACGTCGTCCCAGCGCGGGCCGGGCTCGCGGCGCAGGATGTGCCCGACGCCGTCCACGTGGCCCTGGACCACGTGCCCGCCGAGGCGACCGTCGGCACGCACGGCACGCTCGAGGTTGACCGGACTGCCGGCCACGAGCGTGCCGAGGGAGGTCCGGCGCAGCGACTCGGGCATCACGTCGACCGTGAAGGTCCCCTCACCGAGGTCCGCGACGGTCAGGCACACCCCGGAGACCGCGATGGAGTCACCCAGGGCGGCGTCGGACGTGACGAGCGGGCCGTGCACCGTCAGGCGCGCGTCCCCGTCGAGCGAACCGTCGGGCGCGGCGTCGATCGCGACGACGCGACCGACCTCTTCCACGATCCCTGTGAACATCAGGACATCTCCTCGTTGACTGCCGGCAGCGGCGCGAGCGGAGCCCGCACCGGGGTGGAAACGATCAGGACGTCGGGTCCGAGCGGGACCGGCTCGCGCGGCTCGAAGCGCAGCGCCTCGCCGATCGAGCCGACGCCGAGGTCACCCACGGCGGTGCGGCCGGTCCCGAGCAGCACCGGCGCGATGTACGCGTGCACCTCGTCGACGATGCCGGCCCGCAGGAACGCGGTGGCCAGGGTGGGTCCGCCCTCGACGAGCAGGTGGCGCACCTGGCGCCGGTGCAGCGCGGCGAGCACCTCGCCGACGTCGTGCGTGCGGAGCTGGACGAGCTCCCCGCCGGGACCGCGCAGCCGCGCTCCGGCCGGGACCTCGCGATGCCCGACGACGACGCGGAGCGGCTGACGCGTGTGCAGCTCGCCGGCGGCGTTGCGGGCGGTGAGCGACGGGTCGTCGGCCAGGACGGTGCCGGTGCCGACCGCGATCGCGTCCACCTCGGCGCGCAGGCCGTGCGCGTGCTGGCGGGCGACCTGCGAGGTGATCCACCGGCTCGAGCCGTCGGCGGCGGCGATGCGACCGTCGAGGCTGGTGGCCAGCTTGAGGGTGACGAAGGGGCGCTGCCGGTGCACCGCCGACAGCCAGCGCTGCAGCAGCTCGCGGCCCTCGGCCTCACGGACCCCGAACGACACCTCGACGCCACCGGTGCGCAGGCGCTCCGCTCCCCCGGCGGCCAGGGGGTTGGGGTCGGGCACCGCGACGACGACGCGCGCGATGCCGGCGTCGAGGAGGGCCTGGGTGCACGGGCCTGTCCGCCCGGTGTGGTTGCACGGCTCCAACGTCACCACGGCGGTCGCGCCGTGGACGTCCACCCCGGCCAGACGGGCGTTGGCGAGGGCGGCGGCCTCCGCGTGGGCCGTGCCCGCGCCCTGGTGCCACCCTTCGGCGAGCACGACGAGGCCGCCGTCGGGCAGCCCACCGGCGGTCAGTTGCGAACGAGCCGGGTCGAACGGGCTCAGGAGCACGCAGCCGACGCGGGGGTTCAGGTCGAACAGGGGGCCGCGGCTCGCGAGCTCGAGCGCACGATCCATCGCGGCGAGCTCGTCGGCCACGGTGCGCGGCATCGGTTCGAAGGGGGGCACGCTGCCGGAAGCGGTGCTGAGCGTCGTCGTGCTGGACGCCTGGCTGGGCGTCGTCGGGCGCAGAGTCGGGACGCCTTGCTGTGCGGGTTCGCCTGCCATGCCACCTCCCCGTGCCTGAAGCGGCTCCGGGGACGGACGGGCGGCGCTGGGCTCGTTGGAGCCTGCGAAGCCACGGCGCGGCTGGCCGAGGCCACCCACACCGCCACGTACTTCCTCCCATCCGGACTTTCACCGTCGGTCCCGGAGTTTCACCAGGTCAACCGCGGTCGGCCTCTGACGAGGCTTCGAGCGGGTCGCGGACTATCACCGCCGGCTCGGAATTGCACCGACCCCGGAGCACGTGTGTGTTCTGCACCCGATCATGCCACAAACACCCCCCATCCCGACCGCCTCCCTGCCCGGCGCGGTTCTGGTCGGGATCTGCGACCCTCGCTCACCGAGTCGGACCACCACCGCGCCGCGGGCTGGGGCGGGGTTACGCGTGGGTGTGTTTGGTGGCGTCGGCGAGCGCGCGGAGGGCCTCGATCTCGGCAGGGATGTTGTCCGCGCCGTAGACGGCCGAGCCCGCGACGAACACGTTCGCGCCGGCGTCGGCGATCCGTTCGATCGTGCTGCGCGAGACGCCGCCGTCGACCTGGACCCACACGTCGAGGTCCGCCGCCCTGATCGCGGCGCGCGCCCGGCGGATCTTCGGCAGGGTGCCCTCGATGAACGACTGCGCCCCGAACCCGGGCTCGACCGTCATCACGAGGAGCATGTCGATCTCGGCGAGCAGGTCGAGGAACGGTTCGACCGGGGTGGCCGGCTTGAGCGCGAGGCCGGCGCGCGCACCGAGCCGCCGGAGCTCGCGCGCCAACCGCACAGGCGCCTGAACCGCCTCGGCGTGGAACGTGACCGAGGCGGCGCCCGCCTCGGCGAAGCCGGGCGCCCAGCGGTCCGGGTCCTCGATCATCAGGTGGACGTCGATCGGCACGGGCGAGACCTGGACCAACCGCTCGACGAGCGGCAGGCCGAGGGTCAGGTTCGGCACGAAGTGGTTGTCCATGACATCGACGTGCGCGTAGTCCGCGCTCGCGATCTTGGCCAGGTCGCGCTCGAGGTTCGCGAAGTCGGCGGAGAGGATGCTCGGGTTGATCAGTGCGGCCATGTGGTCACCGTACTGGGACTCGAACCGCCCACCGTCCGCGCGGAGCACGGTGCAGGTGGGGCGGTTGGGTCCCGGCGCGGACGCCACGACTCGCCTGGCGTCACCTGCGCACCATGCTCCGCGCGGACGCACGGACGCACGGAGGTGCGGAGCTGCAACACGGAGCGTGCGGTCGGGCCGGGGTGCGGCCTGACCCTCGCGGCCGGACCGGGTGGTTACAGTGCGCGGCGCAGGAGGGTCAGGTGCATCGCGTCGGTGCCGTGGATGTGCGGCCAGAGCTGGATGTCCGGGCGCTCCCCCAACGGGATCTTCTGGCCGGCGATCCTGCGCACGGCCGGGCGCGCGTCGACCACCTCGACGTCGTCCCGCTTGCGCAGCACGTCCTTGATGACGAGCTGCGTCTCCGCCAGGTGCGGCGAGCACGTGACATACGCGACCACACCGCCGGGTCGCACCGCGGCGAGCGCCGAGGTGAGCAGCTCGCGCTGCAGCGTGCCGAGCTGGGCAAGGTCCGACGGCGTCCGGCGCCACCGCGCCTCGGGCCGTCGCCGCAGCGCACCGAGGCCCGTGCACGGCGCGTCGACGAGCACCCGGTCGTAGGCGTCCGGCTCGTCCTGCCCGATCAGGCGTCCGTCACCGGTGCGGATCTCCTCGATGGCGTCCGCCGGCAGCGCCGCGAGGGCGTGCTCGACGAGCCGCACACGGTGCGGGGTCACCTCGTTGGCGACCAACCGTGCGCCGCGCTCGTGCGCGACGGCGCCGAGCAGCGCGGCCTTGCCGCCGGGGCCCGCGCACAGGTCCAGCCAGCGCTCGTCCCGCTCCCCCAGCAGGGGTGCGACCGTCAGGGCAAGGGCGACGAGCTGGCTGGCCTCGTCCTGGACCGCGGCGGTGCAGTCCCGGACCGCCGGGATGACCCCGGGATCGCCACCGCTGAGCACCACGGAGGTCGAGGTCCAGCGCCCCCGGGCCCCGGCACCGCGGGTCTGATCGATCAGGTCCCCGGTGCGGATGAGACCCGGCCGGGCGACGAGCGTGACCAGCGGGGCGATGTTGTCCGCGCGCAGCAGCTCGCCGAGCTCGTCCGCCGACCGGCCGTTGCCGACCAGAGCCTCGCGCATGGCGCGGGTGACCCACAGCGGGTGGCTCTCGGTGACCGCGAGCCGCGCGACGGCGTCGGTGCCGGCGGGGTCGGCCACCTCACCGATCCGCTCCAGCCAGTTCTCGAGGGAGTCGCGCCCGACCGAGCGCAGAACGGCATTGACGAACTGCCCGCTGCCGACGCCGGTGCGCTCGCGCGCCAGCCCGACGGTCTCGGACACCGCCGCGTGGGCCGGTACCCGCATCCCGAGCAGCTGGTGCGTCCCGAGGCGCAGCAGGTCGAGGACCGGCGCCTCGATCTTGTCGAGCGTGCGCGCGGCGCAGATCTCGATGATCGCGTCGTACCGGCCGCGCAGGCGCAGCGTGCCGTACGCGAGCTCGGTCGCGAAGGCCGCGTCGCGACCGGAGATCCCCCGGTCTCGCAGCATCGGCGGCAGCACCAGGTTGGCGTACGAGTCCGACTCGTCGACGTCGCGCAGCACATCGAACGCCGCGTTGCGCGCCAGGTCCGTCCCCCGGCGTCGATCGCCGGGCGCGGCGGCGGTGTGGTGCCCCTGCCCGGTCGCCCGAGCCGCTCCCCGCTCGCGGCCGCGGCTGTCGCGGTGGCCGGCGTCGTCCGGTCGGGAGCCCGACCCTGAGCGTCCGGAGCTGCGGTTTTGCTGAGGTGTGCGCGCACCGTCGTCGCCGGCGCGGGCGGCGCTGCCATCGCGCATGGTTCCGTTATCACCGTTGGTCGTGAGGTCGGGGTGGTTGCCGTTCTCGGGAGCGCTCATGCCGCCACCTCCTGGATGCCAAGTACTGCATCGGGAGCCAGCCGGGCCCCGCGGGCCCAGTCGGCGGCGTTCATCGCGCGCTTGCCTGCGGCGGAGACCTCGCCCAGGGCAACGGCGTGGGTCGCGGTGCCGACGAGCACCTCGTCGCGGCCCACCCGCACCTCCCCCGGCGCCAGGTCGGTCACGTCGGGCCGCAGGCGGACCGGGCCGAGCTTGAGCCGGGCGCCCTCGGGCGTCGTCGTCCAGGGACCAGGAGCGGGGGTGCAGCCGCGGATCAGCCGATCGACCGCGTAGGCGGGATGGGTCCACCGGACCCGGGCGTCCTCGACCTCGAGGCGCGGCGCCTGGCTGACGCCGTCCGCGCTCTGCGCGATCGGGCTCGCGGTGCCGTCCTCGATCGCGTCGAGGGTCGCGACCAGGAGCGTGGCCCCGGCGACCGACAGCCGGGTGAGCAGATCGCCGGACGTGTCGCGCGGACGGATCGTCTCGGTGAGCATCCCGAAGACGGGACCGGTGTCCACCGGCCCCTGCTCGATCCGGAACGTCGTCGCGCCCGTGACCTCGTCGCCGGCGATGACGGCGCGCTGCACCGGGGCCGCGCCGCGCCACGCGGGGAGCACCGAGAAGTGCAGGTTGACCCAGCCGTGCGTCGGCACGTCGAGCACCGCGACCGGGAGGATCGCCCCGTACGCCACGACCGGCGCGCAGTCGACGGCGAGCTCGGCAAGCCGGGCCTGGAAGTCGGGATCCCGGGGGCTGCGTGGCGTGAGGACCTCGAGACCGGCGGCCTCGGCACGCTGCTTGACGGGGCTCGACACCAGGGTCCGGCCGCGACCGGCCCGCGCGTCAGGACGGGTCAGCACCGCGACCACCTCATGCCGGGAGCCGATCAGGGCCTCGAGGGCCGGCACGGCCACCTCAGGGGTTCCGGCGAAGAGCAGTCTCATTCGTCCCAGTCTAAGGGCGGGGCAGCGACGCCCCGACGGGCAGCCCGAGCGCCGCGAGGTCCCGACGCAGCGCCTCCGCCTGCGTGAACCACACCGCCCGGTACCCGGCATGCCGCGCCGCGGCGACGTTCACTTGCGAGTCGTCGATGAAGACCGTGCGACCCGGGTCGAGCGCGAAACGCTCGGCGAGCAGCGCGAAGATCCGCGGATCGGGCTTCGCGAGCCCCACCTGCCCGGACACGAGCACGCCCTCGAGCAGGCCGATCGCGGGCGCGGCAGGCACGGCATGGTGGTAGGTCTCGGCGGACCAGTTCGTGAGCCCGAGCAGCCGCACCCCGGCCGCCCCGAGGTCGCGGACCACCTGCTCGGATCCCGCCACCGGCCCCGGCAGCGCGGCCGCGAAGTGCTCCAGGTACAGGTCGACGGCGCGGACGTGCTCCGGGAACCGGCGGGCCACGTCGGCGCGTGCCTGCGTCCAGGTCCGGCCGGCGTCCTGACGGGCGTTGAAGGCGGGGAAGTCGATGTCCGCGAAGAAGCGATCAACCTCGATGCGCTCCATCCGGCCGACGAACGCCCGGTACGGGTCCCAGCGCACCAGGACGTTCCCCAGGTCGAACACGACGGCCTCGATCCCACCGACCCGGTCCGCGCCGACCACCCCCGCGACAGCCACCACCCCCGCGGGATCAACCAAACCCGCGGGATCGACCAACCCCGCCGCGCCGACCACTCCCCCAGCGTCGGCACCCACCGGGCCCGGCCGCACCTCGAGCGGGTTCACAGCATCTCCTTCGGGTCGAGCTGGACCCGGACGGTCCCGCCCTCACGGCGGGCGCTGCGCACGGCCGACGACGCGGCCAGCGCCGCGGCGAGCGCATCGCCGGCCACCAGCGGCGCGCGCACGATCGCCCGGACAGGCTGGTCGAGGGTCCCAGGCTGCGGCTTCGACGTGGCGGCCGACGGCGCGTCGTCGACGACCACCGGCCCGAGCACGTCCGCACCCGCGGGCAGGTCGAGGCGCGCGAGGAAGGCGGCGACGGCGTCCCGCGACCCGGTCACCGCGCCGACGCGGACGGCTGGCGGCAGCGCGAGCTCGGACCGTTCGGCGAGCTCGCGCTCGGCGAAGCCGACCGGGTCCCAGCGCACGAGAGCCTGGGTTGGCGCGGGCGCAGCGTCCCCCACCAGCAGGACGACCCCGGACGGGCGCACGAGCGCCGCGGCGGTCAGCCAGCGGTGCACCGCCTCCTCCCCCGTGCGCAACGACACGCGCGCGGTGGACACCGCGGCGTCGAGCAACAGCGCCGCGGCGTAGCCGCCGTCGGCCACCGGCTCGGCGCCGGGCGTGGCCACGACAAGGGCCGGTCGGCCGTCCACACGCGCCAGCACGCCGCCGGTGGCACCCGCCCCGGAGACCCGCACGGTGACCCCCGCGAACGCCCGGCCGAGCTCCTCCGCCGTGCGGTCCGAGCCGACCCGGACCGAGCGCAGCGCCGCGCTGCCGCACTCCGGGCACCGCCACGCGGTGGCAAGCGCGCCGCACCACGTGCACTGCGGGACGCCGGCCGACGATCCGAGGGCGAGCGGCCCGTGGCACGCGCCGCACCGCGCCACCGTGCGGCAGCGCTCGCACGCGACCACGGGCAGGTACCCCGCGCGCGGCACCTGCACCAGCACGGGGCCGACGGCGAGCGCCTCGCGGGCGACCCGCCAGGCCTCGCCCGGTAGCCGAGCCGCACCGGCGGCACCCTCCCGGGCCAGCTCGATCGACGTCAGGGCGCGCACCCGCGGGGTGCGCTGCCGCACGGTCGCGCGGTCGGCCTGCAGCGGCTGGGCCCAGCCGGACACCACCATCGCCTGCGCCTCGGTCGACCGCGCGTGCCCCCCGATCAGCGCGGCGCACCCGGACTGCTCCGAGCGCAGCGCGAGCACCTCGCGCACATGCGGATAGGGCGCGCGCGGTTCGGCGTGCAGGTCGTCGAGGTCGTCCCAGCACACGACCAGGCCGAGGGTCTGCACCGGAGCGAAAGCGGCGGCCCGCGTGCCGATCACGACCCGCGCCTGACCGCGGAGCACCGCGAGGAACGAGCGGTACCGCTGCGCGGGCCCGTCGTCGGCGGCGAGCCGCGCGAAGCCGCCCTCCGTGCCCGGGGCCCACGCCGGCAGCCCCGCCGACTCGAGCGCCGCGGCGACGAGGTCCCCGTCCCGCGCGTCGGGCACGACGACGAGCGCCCCTCGCCCGCTGATCGTGGTCGCCACGACGGCCTGCGCGATCGCGTCCGCCCACCCGCGGCCCGGCTCCCCCGGCAGCGCGCTCCAGATCGCGCGCGGGCCGTGCCCGGCACTCAGGTGCGCGAGAAACGCCGCGCCGCCGCGGTGGTCCACCCAGGCCGTGCCCGGCGGCGTCGGCCCGGCGAGCACCTCTGCTCCGGGCGCCGCCAGAGCCGCTCCACCAGCGACGACGCTCTCGCCCCCGCGCCCACTCCCCCAGCCGGTCCGCCCAGGGACGCCTCCGCCTCGACGCGGGCGTGCCGCGGCGGGATCGCGAGCCGCAGCACGTCGGCGAGGGTGCCGGCGTACCGGTCGGCGACCGCGCGCGCGAGCCGTCGGACGGCCGGCGTCAGCACGACCTCGCCCGAGACCACCTTGCGCAGCGGCACGAGCTCGCCGTCGTGCTCGGCCGTCTCGACGCGCTCGAGCAGGAACCCGTCGACGTCCTGGCGGCCGAACCGCACCTTGACGCGGGTGCCGGGCAGCGCCACGTCGTCGAGCGCGGCGGGGACCAGGTACTCGAACGGCCGGTCGAGGTGCGCGGGCGGCAGGTCGATGCAGACCCGCGCGACGGGCAGCCGCTCGGCGATCTCGACCGCCACGGCCGACCGCGGCCGCCGCGCCGCCCGCGGCCCAGGCAACCCGGCGAGGGTCAGCTGCACGCCGTCGGGAAGGTCTGTCGCCGTCACCGTCCCCCTCGCAACGCCACCTGGATCCACAACCGCCACCCCACCACTACCCACCGACACTGCCGGGTCGTCGTCCCCAGCCCCGGGACGGTCGGCCGGAGGACTACTTCAGCTGCGACTGCAGGTCGGCGACGCGGTCGGCGCGCTCCCAGGTGAAGTCCGGGAGCTCGCGGCCGAAGTGGCCATAGGCCGCCGTGCGCTGGTAGATCGGGCGCAGCAGGTCCAGGTCGCGGATGATCGCCGCCGGCCGCAGGTCGAACACCTCGCGGATCGCGGCGGTCAGCCGGGCCACCGGCACGGTCTCGGTCCCGAAGGTCTCGACGTACAGCCCGACGGGGTGCGCGCGGCCGATCGCGTACGCGACCTGCACCTCGCAGCGGCGCGCGTACCCGGCGGCGACCACGTTCTTCGCCACCCACCGCATCGCGTACGCCGCGGAGCGGTCCACCTTCGAGGGGTCCTTGCCGGAGAACGCGCCGCCGCCGTGCCGGGCCATGCCGCCGTAGGTGTCGACGATGATCTTGCGGCCGGTCAGCCCGGCGTCGCCCTGCGGCCCGCCGACGACGAAGGTCCCGGTCGGGTTGACCAGCAGCTCATGGTGGCTGGTGTCGATGTCGACGAGCTCGAGCACGGGCTTCACAACGTGCTCGGCGATCTCCGGCAGCAGCTGGACGAGCTGGACGTCGGGGTCGTGCTGGGTCGACAGCACGAGCGTCTCGAGGCGCACCGGGCGGTCGCCGTCGTACCCGATGGTGACCTGGGTCTTCCCGTCGGGACGCAGCCCAGAAACGATGCCCTCCTTGCGGACCAGCGCGAGCCGTTCCGCCAGCCGGTGCGCGAGCCAGATCGGCAGCGGCATCAGCTGCGGCGTGTCGTCGCTCGCGTACCCGAACATCAGGCCCTGGTCGCCGGCGCCCTGCGCGTCGAGCGGGTCGGCGAAGCCGAGGCTCGCGTCGTGCCGCAGCTCCCACGCCTTGTCGACGCCCTGGGCGATGTCGGGCGACTGGGCGCCGATCGACACCGAGACGCCGCACGAGTCGCCGTCGAACCCGATCCGGGACGAGGTGTACCCGATGGCCCGCACCACCTGGCGCACCACCTGCGGGATCTCGACGTACGCGCTCGTGGTGACCTCGCCGGCGACGTGCACCAGGCCGGTCGTGACCATCGTCTCGACGGCGACGCGGGCGGCGGGGTCCTGCTCGAGCAGCGCGTCCAGGATCGCGTCCGAGATCTGGTCGCACACCTTGTCGGGGTGCCCCTCGGTCACGGACTCGGACGTGAACTGGCGTAGATCAGCAGCGGTCATGCGCACCAGCGTAGTAGGGACCCGGCCGGGGCCGGACGCGTCAGCCGAGCCGGCCGACCGCGTCCCAGACGGCGTCGGCGACCTGCTCCTTGGTGCCCGCGGCGGCGCCGAGGACCGATCCGTCGCGGTCGAGGATCGTGACCGCGTTGTCGAGGGTGCCGAACCCGAGCCCGTCGCCGACGGCGTTCACCGCGAGCAGGTCGGCGCCCTTGCGGCGCGCCTTGGCCTGCCCGTACTCGAGCACGCCCGCGACGTCGTCTCCGGTCTCGGCGGCGAAACCGACCACGACCTGCCCGGGTCGCAGCCGGGCGGCGGCCAGCTCCGCGAGGATGTCCGGGGTCGCCTCGAGCTGGATCGGCTCGATGACGCCGTCCGGGCGCTTCTTGACCTTGTGCCCGGCGGCTCCCACCGGCCGGAAGTCCGCCACGGCGGCGGCCATGACGACGACGTCGGCCGTCACCGCTGCGGCCCGCACCGCGTCCCGCAGTTGGTCGGTGGTCTCGACGACCACGACGTCGACCCCGGGCGGGGGGTCGAGCGTCACGTTGGCGGCCACGAGCGTGACGCGGGCACCGCGAGCACGTGCCGTGCGGGCGAGCGCGTAACCCTGCCGGCCGGAGGACCGGTTCCCGAGGTACCGCACCGGGTCGAGCGGCTCGCGCGTGCCCCCGGCGGAGATCACGACGTGCCGCCCCGCGAGGTCCTGCTCGACGAGGTCCCGCTCAACCAGGTCCCGCTCAACGAGGTCCTGCTCGACCGGCCGGGACGACGGCGACTCGTCGTCCTGGTCGGCGTCCGGTCCGGCGTCGACCAGCGCCAGGGCAGCCGCGGCGATCTCGGCGGGCTCGGGCAAGCGCCCGGGCCCGGTGTCCGCGCCCGTCAGCCGGCCCGACGCCGGGTCGAGCACGTGCACGCCGCGGGCGCGCAGGGTCGCGACGTTCGCGCGGGTGGCGGGGTGGTCCCACATCTCGGTGTGCATGGCCGGGGCCATCAGCACCGGGCAGCGCGCGGTCAGCAGGGTGGAGGTGAGCAGGTCGTCGGCGCGCCCGGTCGCAGCCCGGGACAGCAGGTCCGCGGTCGCCGGTGCGACGATCAGCAGATCGGCGTGCTGGCCGAGCGCCACGTGCGGCACGTGCGCGACGTCGTCGAAGACGTCGGGGCTGGCGGACTGGCCGGACAGCGCCTCCCACGTGGGTCGCCCGACGAACTCGAGCGCCGCGCGGGTGGGGACGACCCGCACGTCGTGCCCGGCCTCCCGCAGGAGCCGCAGCAGCAGGACCGCCTTGTACGCGGCGATCCCGCCGGCAACCCCCAGGACGATGCGCACTGAAGCCCCCGTCCGCCCCCTGACCTCAGATCAGGATTCGATCGGGGTGATGGTCAGCAGACCCTCGTTGATCTCGCGCATAGCGATCGAGAGCGGCTTCTCCTGCGGGCGGGTCTCGACGAGCGGCCCGACGTACTCGAGCAGGCCCTCGTTGAGCTGGGAGTAGTAGGCGTTGATCTGGCGCGCGCGCTTGGCGGCGTAGATCACGAGGGCGTACTTGGAGTCGGCCTTCTCGAGCAGCTTGTCGATGGGCGGGTCAGTGATGCCGATCGGTGCTGCGACAGTTCCGGACACATGGACTCCTGATGTTTCGATGCGTGTTTTGCTCGCGTGCGCTCACTACCTGTGCGCACGCCGGGTGGACCAGCGAAAGAGTCTACCGGTTGACGAGGCCCATTACCTGGATGAGCTCGTCTGTGGCACGTCGCACATCGTCGTTGACGATCACGACGTCGAACTCCGGCTCGGCCGCGAGCTCGATCCGGGCCGTGGCGAGGCGTCGTTCGCGCTCGGCGGCGTCCTCGGTGCCCCGCCCGACCAGGCGGCGCTCGAGCTCCTCCCAGGACGGCGGCTTGAGGAACACGAACCGCGCGTCCGGCATGGTCTTGCGGACCTGACGTGCGCCCTGCAGGTCGATCTCGAGCAGCGCGGCCTCGCCGGCGGCGAGGCGCTGGACGACGGCCGCGCGCGGGGTGCCGTAGCGGTTGACGCCGTGCACGCGGGCCCATTCGAGCAGCTCACCGCCGGCGACCATCCGGTCGAACGTCTCCTCGGAGACGAAGTGGTAGTGCACGCCGTCGATCTCCCCGGGACGCGGGTGGCGGGTCGTCGCGGAGACCGACAGCCACACCTCCGGGTGCCTCGCGCGGATGTCAGCGGAGACGGTTCCCTTGCCGACAGCGGTCGGTCCGGCGAGGACGGTAAGCCGGGCTGGCGTCGGCGTCATAGGTGGGGCGGTGCTCCTGAGGGGGTTCGTGCGGGGAGTGCGGGGAAGATGATGCGGCGGGCGCGCGCGACGTTGCGCGGGCCCGCCGCGACGGATCAGCCGAAGCGCTCGACGAGAGCCTTGACCTGGTGCGGGCCGAGGCCGCGCACGCGGCGCGTCTCGGAGATCCCGATCTCGGCCATGATGGCGCGCGCCTTGACCTTGCCAACCCCCGGCAGGGACTCGAGCAGCGCGACGACCTTGAGCTTGCCGATGACGTCATCCTGCTGGCCCTGCGCGATGACGTCAGACAAGGAACCTTGCGAGTACTTCAGACGATTCTTGACCTCGGCTCGAGCCTGCCGCGCTGCGGTGGCCTTGAGGAGGGCGGAAGCGCGTTGTTCGGGGGTGAGCGGCGGGAGTGCCACGGACAAGTCACCTCATCATTGAAAGGGGCAGAACGTGCATCGAACCTAGCGATCCGCGTGCCCGGGGGCAACGCGAGGACCCCAGTATCTCAGCGCAGCGCACCGGTTGCGACGACAGTCGCCTCGCGCGCGGCCGCACGCAGCGCCGCCACGCCCGGACCAGCGGCGAGGACCCCCCGGGACGTCGACGCGAGCACCGCCCGGCGCGCGGTCCCGAAGACCGCCTGGAGCTCCGCGGCACCCGCCCCCTGGGCGCCGATCCCGGGGGCGAGCAGGGGTCCGCGCACGGCGGCAAGATCGATCCCGAGGCGCGCGACGGCGTTCCCGATCGTCGCGCCGACGACGAGGCCGATCGACCCCAGCGTTCCCCCGTGCGCAGCCAGCTCGGCCGCGTTGAGCTCGCCCACCGCGGCGGCGATCGCGCCGGCCACGCTGCGCGGCGCCGTCGCTGCCGCTGCCCCCGCGACCGCAGGGCCGACGGCGTGCTGCACGCTCGCCCCCTCGGGGTTGGAGGTCAGGGCGAGCACGAACAGGCCGCGCCCGGTGGCGAGCGCGGTCTCGATCGCGGGCGCGAGCGACCCGAAGCCGAGGAACGGCGAGACGGTCAGCGCGTCCCCGGCCAGCGCCGAGGAGTCCCGCAGGTACGCGTCGGCGTAGGCCGCCATGGTCGAGCCGATGTCGCCGCGCTTGGCATCGACGATCACGATCGTTCCGGCCTCACGGCCGGCCGCGATGACCTCCTCGAGGACGGCGATGCCCGCCGAGCCGTGCCGCTCGAACAGGGCGGACTGCGGCTTGACCGCGGCGACCTCCCCGCGCACGGCGTCCAGCACCCGCCGGGAGAACTCCCGCAGGCCGCGGGCGTCGTCGGGCAGGCCCCACGCGGCGAGCAGCCCCGGGTGCGGGTCGATCCCGACGCACAGCGGGCCGTGCGCGTCCATCGCGGCCGCCAGGCGCGCGCCGAAGGGCACGGTGTGCAGCGCAGAGCGCACAGCGCCGCTGTCAGGCGTGCTCCGAGGGGCGCTCACAGGGCGGCGACGGCGTGGGCGGCCCGACGGACGGCGGCCTCGGCGTCGTGCTCCTGCAGGCTCTTGACGTCGAAGGGGCCGGCCAGCTCGGCCTCGATGCCCTGCACCGCCGCACCGAGCTGCTGCACCGTGGTCACGATCGCCTTGTCGGCCGCCGTGGTGGCGGTCCGGATCTCGTAGCCGTCGACGCGCGCACCCTGTCCGGAGGGGGTGTTGATCACCATGTCGACCTCGCCGGCCCGGATGAGGTCGACGATCGTCGGCTCGCCGTTCGGACCGCGCCCCGAGGAGTGCTTGCGCACCACGCGGGACGGGATCCCGCTGCGGCGCAGCACGCCCGCGGTGCCCTCGGTCGCGAGGATCTCGAACCCGAGCTCGACCAGCCGCTTGATCGGGAACACGATCGCGCGCTTGTCCCGGTCGGCCACGGAGATGAACACCGTGCCCGACAGCGGCAGCCCGCCGTACGCCGCGGCCTGGGACTTGGCGAACGCCGTCGGGAAGTCGACGTCGAACCCCATGACCTCGCCGGTCGACTTCATCTCCGGGCCGAGCACCGTGTCGACGACCATGCCGTCGGTGGTGCGGAACCGCTTGAAGGGCAGCACGGCCTCCTTGACGGCGATGGGCGCGTCCAGGTCGAGCAGGCCGCCGTCGCGCAGGGGAAGCACGCCGGAGGCGCGCAGGTCGGCGATAGTGTGGCCGGCCATCACCAGCGCGGCGGCCTTGGCGAGCGAGACGCCGGTCGCCTTGGACACGAACGGCACGGTCCGCGACGCGCGCGGGTTGGCCTCCAGGACGTACAGCACGTCGCTGACCAGGGCGAACTGCACGTTGAGCAGGCCGAGCACGCCGACCCCCCGGCCGATCGCCTCGGTCGAGCGACGGATGCGCGCGAGCTCGGTGTTGGACAGCGTGACCGGCGGCAGCACGCACGCCGAGTCGCCGGAGTGGATCCCGGCCTCCTCGATGTGCTCCATCACGCCGCCGAGGAACATCTCGGTGCCGTCGAACAGCGCGTCGACGTCGATCTCGATCGCGTCGTCGAGGAACCGGTCGATGAGCAGCGGCGCGGTGGACCCGGCGGGGGCGCCGTGCGCCTCGTCGAACGCGCGCCCGACGTAGTGGGCCAGCTGACCGTCGGAGTAGACGATCTCCATCCCGCGCCCGCCGAGCACGTACGACGGGCGCACCAGGACCGGGTAGCCGATCGAGGTGGCGACCTCCAGGGCCTGCTCGGGCGTGGTGGCCACGCCGAACGCGGGCGCGGGCAGGTTGGCCTCGGCGAGCACCTTGCCGAACACGCCGCGGTCCTCCGCGGAGTCGATAGCCTCCGGCGTCGTTCCCAGGATCGGCAGGCCGGCGTCGGCCAGTCGCTGCGCGAGCGACAGGGGCGTCTGCCCGCCGAGCTGCACGATGATGCCGGCGACCGGGCCGGCGGTCAGCTCGGCCTCGTAGACCTCGAGGACGTCCTCGAAGGTGAGCGGCTCGAAGTACAGCCGGTCGGAGGTGTCGTAGTCGGTCGAGACGGTCTCGGGGTTGCAGTTGACCATCACGGTCTCGAACTCGCCGCGCAGCGCGAGCGCCGCGTGCACGCACGAGTAGTCGAACTCGATGCCCTGGCCGATGCGGTTGGGGCCCGAGCCGAGGATCAGGATGGCCGGGCGCGTGCGCGGGTGCACCTCGGTCTCCTCGTCGTAGGACGAGTAGTGGTACGGCGTGCTCGCGGCGAACTCGGCCGCGCACGTGTCGACGGTCTTGAACACCGGGCGCACGTGCAGCACGTGCCGGGTGAGGCGGACCGCGTCCTCGCTCATGCCGCGGATCTGCGCGATCTGCACGTCGGACAGGCCGTGCCGCTTGGCGTGGACCAGCACGGCCGCGGTGAGCTCGCGCGCGGCCCCCGTCGCCGCGGCGACCTCGTTTACCAGCTGGATCTGGTCGAGGAACCACGGGTCGATGCCGGTGGCGGCGTAGACGTCCTCGAGGGACACCCCGGCCCACAGGACCTGCTGGACGTCGATGAGGCGGTGCTCGGTCGGCCGGGAGATCGTCGCGAGCAGCGCGGCCAGCGGCTCTCCGGTGAGCGGGACGCCGTCCCACGCGAAGACCGAGCCCTTCTTGTCGATCGACCGCATCGCCTTGCCGAGGGCCTCGGTGAAGTTGCGGCCCAGGGCCATGGCCTCGCCGACGGACTTCATCGTGGTGGTGAGCGTGTCGTCGGCGGCCGGGAACTTCTCGAACGCGAACCGCGGGACCTTGACCACGACGTAGTCGAGCGTGGGCTCGAAGCTCGCGGGGGTGGACCCGGTGATGTCGTTGGGGATCTCGTCGAGGGTGTAGCCGACGGCCAGGCGCGCGGCGATCTTCGCGATCGGGAACCCGGTCGCCTTGCTCGCCAGCGCGGAGGACCGCGACACGCGCGGGTTCATCTCGATCACGACGACGCGACCCGTGTCCGGGTGCACCGCGAACTGGATGTTGCAGCCGCCGGTGTCGACGCCGACCTCGCGGATCACCGCGATGGCGATGTCGCGCAGGTGCTGGAACTCGCGGTCGGTCAGCGTCAGCGCGGGGGCCACGGTGACCGAGTCGCCGGTGTGCACGCCGACCGGGTCGACGTTCTCGATCGAGCAGACGACCACGACGTTGTCCGCGCGGTCACGCATCAGCTCGAGCTCGTACTCCTTCCAACCGATGATGGACTCCTCCAAGAGCACCTCGGTGGTCGGCGAGTAGTGCAGGCCCTGGCCGGCGATCTGGCGCAGACCGGCCTCGTCGTACGCGATCCCGGAGCCGAGCCCGCCCATGGTGAAGGAGGGGCGGACCACGAGCGGGTAGCCGAGCACCCCGGCCGCCTCGATGCACGCGTCGAGCGTGTGCGCGATCAGCGAGGTCGCGACCTCGGCGCCGCAGCGCTCGACTACGCCCTTGAACAGCTGGCGGTCCTCCGCGAGGTTGATCGAGCGGATGTTTGCGCCGATCAGCTCGACGCCGTACTCGACCAGGACCCCGGCCTCGTCGAGCGCGATGGCCGCGTTGAGCGCGGTCTGCCCGCCGAGGGTCGGCAGCAGCGCGTCGGGGCGCTCCTTGGCGATGATCGTGGTGAGCACCGCGGTGGTGATCGGCTCGATGTAGGTGGCGTCGGCGAACTCGGGGTCGGTCATGATCGTGGCCGGGTTGGAGTTGACCAGGATGACCCGGATGCCCTCGTCGCGCAGGACGCGGCACGCCTGCGTCCCGGAGTAGTCGAACTCCGCGGCCTGGCCGATGACGATCGGGCCGGACCCGATCACGAGGACGCTGGAGATGTCGGTACGGCGGGGCATCAGGCGTGGTCCTTCGCGGTGGTCATCAGGTCGAGGAAGCGGTCGAAGAGGTACGCGGCGTCGTGCGGGCCCGCGGCGGCCTCCGGGTGGTACTGCACCGAGAACGCCGGCAGGTCGAGCGCGTGCAGGCCCTCCACGACGTCGTCGTTGAGGCCGACGTGGCTGACGACGACCCGGCCGTAGCGACCGCCGTCGTGCGGGGCGACGGACTCGCCCGTGCGCGGCGCGTCGACCGCGAAGCCGTGGTTGTGCGCGGTGATCTCGACCTTGCCGGTCGCACGGTCCAGGACCGGCTGGTTCACGCCGCGGTGGCCGTACGCGAGCTTGTACGTGCCGTAGCCGAGCGCGCGGCCGAGGATCTGGTTGCCGTAGCAGATGCCGAAGAACGGGATCCGCCGGTCGAGCACCTCGCGCAGCAGCGTGACCTCGTGGGTCGCCGCGGCCGGGTCGCCCGGGCCGTTGGAGAAGAACACGCCGTCGGGCGCGATCGCCTCGATCTGTTGAATAGTCGACGTCGAGGGCAGCACGTGCACGCGGATGCCGCGCTCGGCCAGGCGCTTGGGGGTCATGGCCTTGATGCCGAGGTCGACCGCCGCGACGGTGGCGACCGGGGTGGCGAGCGGGGCGCCGTCGGGCCCGAGGGCCTCGACCACGTAGGCGACGTCGGTGGAGACCTCGCCGGCCAGGTCGGTGCCGGCCATCAGGGGTGCGGCGGCCACGACGGCGAGCAGCGCCGCGACCGGGCGGCGCGTGCCGTCGGCCTGGGTGAGCTCGGCGCCGGAGAAGATGCCGGCGCGCATCACGCCGCGCTCGCGCAGGTGCCGGGTCAGCGCGCGGGTGTCGATGCCGCTGATGCCCACGACGTGCTGCGCGACGAGGTCGTCGTCGAGCGTGCCGGTGGCCCGCCAGCTCGACGGACGGCGCGCGGGGTCGCGCACGACGAAGCCGGCGACCCAGATCCGGTCGGACTCGGCGTCGTCGGCGTTGACGCCGGTGTTGCCGATGTGCGGCGCCGTCATGACGACGATCTGGCGGTGGTACGAGGGGTCGGTGAGCGTCTCCTGGTACCCGGTCATGCCGGTGTTGAACACGATCTCGCCGACCGTGGCGCCGCGGGCGCCGTACGCCTGCCCGGTGAACACGCGGCCGTCCTCCAGGACGAGCACCGCCGGGCCTGCGGGGGCGGGTGCGGCCGCGGGCTGGGTCGCGGGGTCGATCGGGTGACTCATTGCACTCCTTCGTTGCGCGCGCCGCGGTCCGGGGCGCGCGTCGGTTCGGACGGCGGCACGGGGCTGCCCGCGAGGGCGCCCGCCGCTTCGATCAGCAGGGCGCGGTCGGCCGCGTGGCGCACCCGCAGCCCGGTCGTGAGCTCGACCCCGTCCGCTCCGGGGGCCTGCCAGGTGAGCGCGGTCAGGCCCTCGTGGCCGACGACCTTGCCCGCGATCCCGGACGCCGTCCCGACGGCGCGCACCGCGGCCGCCGGGAGGTACAGGTCCGGCGCGCCGGCGCGCTCGATCAGCACCCCGGCGTCGAACACCCGCACGACGGCGGCCGCCCGGGCCCCCAGACCGTGCGCCGCGATGCGGTCGAGCCAGTCGCTGGCGAGCGTGGTCGAGACGTAGGTCGCGTCGATCGGCGCGGTCAGCGCCGCGCCGAGCGCGTCGTCGTCCGCCGGCACCGGGTACAGCTCGGGCACGACGGCGGAGCTGCGGATCGCGCGATGCCGCCAGCCGGTCCACATCGCGAACAGGACCGCGACGCCGATGACGGCCAGGACGATGGCGGACTCGGTCGGCGTCACAGGGGGGTCCGCACGGAGGCCACGACGGCGCGACCGCCGTCGGGCAGCGGGGCGTCGCGCGGGACGGGCTGGCCGTCGAACACCGTGGCGCGGCCGCGCAGGAATGTCGCCACGACCCGGCCGGGCAGCTCACGCCCGCGGAACGGGGAGTTCGCGCTGGCGGTGGCCTGCTTCTCGGGGACCACGGTCCAGCGCGCGGCCGGGTCCACGAGGGTCAGGTTCGCCGGTTCGCCGACCGCGATCGGGCGGCCCTGCGGGAGGTCGCCGTCGGTGATGCGGCCGATCGCGGCGGGCGCGCTCGACATGACCCGGGCGACGTCGGCCCAGGTGAGGCGGCCGGTGTCGACCATGGTCTGCTGCACGACGCTGAGCGCGGTCTCGAGGCCGGTCATGCCGTTGGCCGCGGCCGCCCACTCGCAGTCCTTGTCCTCGCGCGTGTGCGGCGCGTGGTCGGTCGCGACGATGTCGATCGTGCCGTCGGCCAGGCCGGCGCGGACCGCCTCGACGTCGGCCGCGGTCCGCAGCGGCGGGTTGACCTTGAAGATCGGGTCGTAGCCGCGCGCGAGTTCGTCCGTGAGCAGCAGGTGGTGCGGGGTGACCTCGGCGGTGACGGCGATCCCCCGGGCCTTGGCCCAGCGGATGAGGTCGACCGAGCCCGCGGTGGACAGGTGGCACACGTGCAGGCGCGAGCCCACGTGCTCGGCGAGCAGCACGTCCCGCGCGATGATCGCCTCCTCGGCGACCGCCGGCCAGCCCGCGAGCCCGAGCTCGGCCGACACGACGCCCTCGTGCATCTGGGCGCCGGCGGTCAGCCGCGGTTCCTGCGAGTGCTGCGCGATGACGCCGTCGAACGCCTTGACGTACTCCAGCGCGCGGCGCATGAGCACCGGGTTGGCCACGCACATGCCGTCGTCGGAGAACACGCGGACACGCGCGGCGGAGGCCGCCATCGCGCCCAGCTCGGCGAGGTGGTCGCCGGCGAGCCCGACGCTCACGGCACCGACCGGGTGCACGTCGACCCAGCCCGCGTCGCGGCCCAGGCGCCACACCTGCTCGACGACGCCCGCGGTGTCCGCCACCGGCGTGGTGTTGGCCATCGCGTGCACCGAGGTGAACCCGCCGAGCGCGGCGGCCCGGGTACCGGACTCGACCGTCTCGGCGTCCTCACGGCCGGGCTCGCGCAGGTGCACGTGCAGGTCGACCAGGCCGGGCAGGGCGATGAGGCCGCTGCCGTCGACCTCGACGACGGTGCTCGTGGTGGTGCTGGCGTCGACAGCAGCAGCAACTGCGGCGGTGCCGATAGCCGCGATGACGCCGTCGGCGAGCAGCAGATCGGTGGGCTCGCCGCCGAGCGGGGCGACGCCCCGGAGCACAAACCTCGTCGAGCCGGTCACGCGATCGCCGTCCTTTCGTCTGCAGTTCGCTGTCCGGCCGTTTCGGTGCCCGCTGTGCCGGATGTGCCGGCGGTATCCCCCGCCAGCAGCAGGTACAGCACCGCCATCCGGACGGCCACCCCGTTCGCCACCTGCTCGACGATCACCGCGCGCGGCGAGTCCGCGGCGTCGGCGGAGATCTCGAGCCCGCGGTTCATCGGGCCGGGGTGCATCACGATGGCGTGCTCCGGCAGGAGCGCCAGCCGCCGCGCGTCCAGGCCGAAGCCGCGCGTGTACTCGAGCGGGTTCGGGAAGAACGCGCCTCCCCCGGCGCCGCCCGCGCTCATCCTCTCGCGCTGCACGCGGAGCATCATGATCGCGTCCGGCTGCTGGTCGCGGATCACCTCGTCCAGGTGGTACGAGACCCGGCAGGGCCACGCCTCGACCCCGACGGGCACGAGCGTCGGCGGCGCGACGAGCGTGACGTCGGCCCCGAGCGTGCGCAGCAGCAGCACGTTGGAGCGGGCCACCCGGGAGTGCAGCACGTCCCCGACGATGGCGATCTTGAGCCCGGCCAGGTCGCGACCGGTCGGATCGAGCTGCCCGATGGCGCCCGCGCCGGCCGCGCCGGCCACCGCGAGGTGCCGACGGATCGTGAACGCGTCCAGCAGCGCCTGCGTCGGGTGCTGGTGGGTGCCGTCCCCGGCGTTGATCACGGCGCCGTCCACCCAGCCGGAGTGAGCCAGGGTGTGCGGCGCGCCCGAGGACTGGTGACGCACGACGACGGCGTCGGCCCCCATGGCCTGGAGCGTGAGGGCCGTGTCCTTGAGGGACTCGCCCTTGGACACGCTGGAGCCCTTGGCGGAGAAGTTGATGACGTCGGCCGAGAGCCGCTTCGCGGCGGTCTCGAACGAGATCCGGGTGCGGGTGGAGTCCTCGAAGAACAGGTTGATCACGGTGCGCCCGCGCAGGGTGGGCAGCTTCTTGATCTCGCGCGACTGGGTCGCGGCCATCTGCGCGGCGGTGTCGAGGATGTGGACGGCGGCAGACCGGTCGAGGTCGGCGGTCGAGAGCAGGTGCCTCATCGGGACTCTCCTTCGATGAACACGGCGTCCTCGCCGTCGGTCTCCGCGAGCAGCACGCGGACCTTCTCGGACTGGGAGGTGGGCAGGTTCTTGCCGACGTAGTCGGGGCGGATCGGCAGCTCGCGGTGCCCGCGGTCGACGAGCGCGGCGAGCTGGACCGCACGCGGCCGGCCGAGGTCGCTGATCGCGTCGAGTGCGGCGCGGATGGTCCGGCCGGAGTACAGGACGTCGTCGACCAGGACGACGACGCGTCCGTCGATGCCCGCCGCAGGCAGCCGCGTGGCGCCGATCGTGCGGGTGGGGTGCTTGTGCAGGTCGTCGCGGTACATCGTCACGTCGAGGCTGCCGACGAGGTCGGCCGCGACCAGGTCGGGCTCGACGGCGGCGAGCCGGTCGGCCAGGCGCAGCGCGAGCGGCAGGCCGCGGGTCGGTATGCCGAGCAGGACGAGGTCGGCGCCACCGTGGTTGCGCTCGAGGATCTCGTGCGCGATGCGCGTCAGCGCCCGGGCGATCTCGGGCGCGCCGAGGACGAGCCGGGAGCCAGGGGGTGCGTTCGTCGCGGCGGGGGCGTCAGGTGCGCCGGTGCCTGCAGGTTGCTCGACATGTCCGGTCGAGAACGGGTCGTTCGGGGTAGCAGCGTTCGGGTTTACGGGGCCAGAGCTCATCTGGCGACCTCCTTCCCCGCCTCACAGGACGGGTCATTAAAGGAATGTCTGACGGCGGCGATCCTACCGCCCCTCCGACCCCCACCGGCCCCCGGACCGACCGCCCCGCCGAACCCCCGCTACCGGCCCCGACCCGCTGAGCACTTGCCGTTTCCTGAAGAATCGGTGTGTCTTGCGGGCCGGGACCTCTGGAAGTCGCGGATCTTGCCGGGTTGGCGGGACAGAAGTGGGTGAAACAGACAGACAGGACGGCTGAGGCGGTTAAGGAAAGTCGCATTCGTGCCGATAGCGCCTCGGTGGACGATAACGCCGGGATCCTGGCGGCCGTGGCGCAGTGCGTCGCGGCCGGATTCATCAGCGGTCTGAGCTTCCAGCACCTGACCTCGTGGCGCGGCGATCGCAGCAACCGCGGTGCGTTCTGGCTGATGGCGTGGTCGGCGACCCTCGCGCTGCTCTTCGGGGTCAACGCGGTGCTGCCGATGCTGCCGGCCGGTCCGCTCGACGGCGCGGCACTGTTCGCGCGGTCGCAGCTGCTCGCGGCCTCCGTCCTGCTCGCCCTGCCGACCGTGCGCAGCTTCACCCGCGGGCACGCGATCCGCCCGTATGTCCTGGTGGCCGGTACCCTGTTCGGAGTCCGGGCCCTGCTGTGGCTCACCACCGACGCCGTCTCCGCGCACACCGCGATCAACGGCGTGCCGCAGTACGGCCCCCTGCTCGTCGTGACGTTCTTCATTCCGGCCGGGATCGTCGCCTGGTACGTCGCGCGGTCGACGATGCGCATGCCCGCCATCCGTGTCCGGTACACCCTGCAGCTCGCCGGCAGCCTGAGCGTGGTCGGGCTCCTGGCGACGTACCTTATTCCACGCGGCCACATCGCCGAGCTGACGACGAGCCTGTGGGCGGTCCCGCTGGTGGCCGCCCTGCAGGGGATGGACATGCTCCGGATCCGCACGACCGAGAAGAGCGTGCACCGCCAGCACGAGCTCCGCGAGGTGCTCGCCGACGTCGGCCGGGCGGCCTGGTTCGCCACCGACCGGCACGAGCTGCTCGCGCTGGCCGAGACCGCGGCACGCGACCAGGTCGGGGACCCCTCCCTGTCGGGGTCGATGCTGGCCCTGCCCGGTGGCCGTTTCCAGACGCGGTTCGACCGCTCCCCCGGCCCGACGCTCGCCCCGGACACCGCGACGCGCGACTTCCTCGACGACCTGTGCGAGATCGTCACCGTCGCGGCCGAGCGGATGCGGCTCGCCGAGAACCTGCGCGCCGCGGCCTTCACCGACGCGCTCACCCAGTTGCCCAACCGGCACGCGCTCGAGCTGCACCTGGTGCACGCGCTCGAACGTGCGGCCGCGTCCGGCACCCGGCTCGCCGTCCTGTACTGCGACATCGACGGGTTCAAGCAGGAGAACGATCAGCACGGGCATTCCTGGGGCGACGAGCTGCTGCGCCGCACGGCCGGCCACGTGCGCGCGAGAGGGCCGGAGGTCCACTTCGCGGCGCGCTTCGGTGGCGACGAGTTCGTCGTCGTGCGCGAAGACGTCCGCTCGCGCGACGACCTCGTGCACCTCGCCCACCGGATCCGCTCCGAGCTCGACCTCACCGGCACCGACCAGATCGCGCCGCTGATCTCGGTCGGGGTGGCGATCTGGGAGCCCGGCGACGACACGACCCCGGAGGTCCTGCTGCGGCAGGCCGACACCGCCATGTTCGAGGGCAAGCGCAGCCGCGTGGGCGTCGTGGTGTTCGACGACGTCCTGCGCGCCCAGATGGTCGCCGAGCAGAACCTGCGGCGTGAGCTCGACGACGCGATGGCGCGCGGCGAGTTCGAGATGTACTTCCAGCCGATCGTCGACTCCGCCACGCTCGAGATCGTCAGCACGGAGGCCCTGGTGCGCTGGCACCACCCGGACGGCCTGCGGATGCCCGGCGAGTGGCTGCCGTTCGCGGAGGAGACCGGCCTGATCGTGCCGATCGGCCGCCACCTCGTGCGCGCCGCCCGGGCCGGATCGCGACGTCTCGGCCTGCCGGTCGCGGTCAACGTCGCGGCCCGTCAGCTCGCCGAACCGGGGTTCGTGGCGGGCCTGCGCGAGGACTGGGGCGACGCCGACTGGCACCTGCTGACCCTCGAGATCACCGAGAGCGCGCTGCTGCAGGACCTCGACCACGTGATCGAGTCGCTGACGACGCTCCGCGCGCTCGGCGTGCGCGTCTCGATCGACGACTTCGGGACCGGGTACAGCTCCTTCGCGCGCCTGGCGAAGCTCCCGGTCGACGTGCTGAAGATCGACCAGGCCTTCGTGCGGGACCTCGGCGAGCCCGGCGGGATCGCCGTCGTGCGGGCGATCGTCTCGCTCGCGCAGGCCTACGAGCTGGACATCATCGCCGAGGGGGTCGAGCGGGCCGACCAGCTCGAGGCGCTGATCGGCCTCGGCGTGCCCCAGCTCCAGGGCTTCCTGCTCGGGCGCCCGACGTCGCCCGCCTCGCTGCCGGTGGTGCTGTCTGGCGCGAGCTTCGGCGGCACAGACGGCCGGGTCGAGCTGGTCGGTCCGCGCGAACCGATCAGGCGAGGATCGTCGGCTTGAGGTCGACGATCCGGCCGAGCAGCCCGTTGACGAACACCGGCGAGTCGTCGGTCGACAGGGACCGGGCGAGCTCGACCGCCTCGTCCACCGCGACGGCGTCGGGCACATCGTCGTTGTAGAGGACCTCCCACGTGCCGATCCGCAGCAGCGCGCGGTCGACCGCGGGCATCCGCTCGAGCGTCCACCCGTGCGCGTGGGTGGCGAGCAGCTCGTCGATGCGTTCCTGCTCCGCCACCACCCCCTCGACGATGTCGACCGAGTACTGCGGCAGCGACGTCTGCGTGCCCGACTCCCGGATCCGCTCCGCGAGCAGGACTATCGGTTCCAGCTGGCGCTGCTCGGCCTCGAACAGGACGTCGAGCGCGCGCTTGCGTGCCTTGGTGCGAGCTCCCACGTCAGTCGTTCACGCGACCCAGGTAGCCGCTGTCGCGGGTGTCGACCTTGACCCGGGTGCCCTGCTCGATGAAGAGCGGGACCTGGATCTCGTGGCCGGTCTCGAGCGTGGCGGGCTTGGTGCCGCCGGTGGAGCGGTCGCCCTGCAGGCCGGGCTCGGTGTAGGTGACCTCGAGCACGACGGACGGGGGCAGCTCGACGTACAGCGGCGAGCCCTCGTTGGTGGCGACCAGAACTGTCTGGTTCTCGAGCAGGAAGCGCGTCGCGTCGCCGACCGTGACCTCGGGGACCGTGATCTGGTCGAAGTTCGAGGTGTCCATAAAGACGTAGTCGTTGCCGTCCTTGTACAGGTACTGCATGTCGCGCTTGTCGACGTTCGCGGTCTCGATCTTCAGACCGGCGTTGAAGGTCTTGTCGACGACCTTGCCCGACAGCACGCTCTTGAGCTTGGTGCGGACGAACGCGCCACCCTTGCCCGGCTTGACGTGCTGGAAGTCGATGACGGTCCAGAGCTGGCCGTCGATCTTGAGCACGGTGCCGTTCTTCAGGTCATTCGTGGTGGCCACGGGTGGCTGCTTCCTGTCGAGTTGAGAATGTGCGGGGCGGCTCCGCCCGCGAGGGCTCGGCGCCAGACCGGCAACGATTCTAGCGTGCCGGGCCTGCGGGTTCGGATCGGGCGGTCACGCCGTGATGATCGCGCCACCCAGGATCAGCCATCCGGCGAGCCCGACGGCGGACGCCCACACCATCGACGCGAGCGTGCCGATGACGAACCGCTCGGACGCGGCGGGGTGCTTGTGCAGCTCGGGGTACCGGCCCAGGCCCTTGATGGCGATGACGAACGCGATCGCGGCCGGGTAGCCCGCGAGCAGCGCGCCGGTCACCGCGATCCGCTCGAGCACGCCGATCCACGTGCCGCCGCGCAGCGCAGCCTGGGGCCCCTCGCCGTTCGGTCCGGCCTCACCGGTGCCGTCCCCGGCGTCGGGCGACCGGGACGCGAGCCGCAGCACGATCCCGGTGAGGAACCAGCCGCCGAATACGGAGACCGCCAACGCTCCGACGACGACGAGCGCCGCGAGCCATCCGTTCACGTCTCCACCTTCCGTTCGACCTGCGTCGTTTCAACCACCGGGTCGTGCTGCCTTCCGCCCTGCTCACTCTCGCCGTGCCCCGCCCCGGACGGATCGCCTGGTCGCGTCCCCGCCGCGATCAGCAGCCGCGCCGCCAGCGGCCGCGCCGCGAGCTCCTCGGCCCACAGCGCCGTGCGCAGCCGCTGGCTGACCGCCTGCTGGCTGACCCCCAACCGGTGCGCCACATCCTGCTGCCTGCCACCCACACGCCCGGGCACCCCTGGTGCCCGCAGTGCGTCGATGACCTCCCAGCCGGCCGCCGTCCGCCGCTCCCCCACGGCCGCGACCAGGGTGAGGACCGCCTCGGCGTCGGCCGCCGACGCGCGATCGGCGCCCTCGACGGCCAGCGGCACCGCCCGCACCCGGCTCTTCGCCCGCTCGACCGCGACCCGCGCGGCCACGAACGCGTCCCCCGAGCCCGCGCGCGACGTCGGCGGCAGCGGCTCGTCGACCGGTCCGGCGCCGATCCCCACGGTCCAGCCCCCGCGCCGCAGCACGGTGAGCGCGAGGTCGACGACGACGTCGGCGTCGTCCAGGACGGCCTGCACCTCGTCCCCAACCGTCCGCTCGAACGGCCGCACGAACCCGGGAGCCCCGGCGGCCGTGAGCGGTGCGGACGCGAACGCGGCGAGAAGCCCGTCGACGCGGTCCCCCACGACCCGGCTCCCCTGCTGATCGATCGTCAGAACGAACATGCAACAAACCTAGACCCTGGTTCGATCCAGAACAAGCCCCAGAGTTTGTTCTCTCTCCCACAAGGCCCGCACCAGGCGAACCTCGCACCCCCTCCACCCCCCTCGCGCGCCCCTCCCCACCCCGACCGCCGGTTTCCAGAGGATCCGGTGCACGCGGTGAGCAGTTCTCTCAGAGAACCGGGGATAGCGGGCTTGAGGGGGCTTCCGGCCGACCTCAGGCGGCTTCGGCAATCGTGCACGCAACCGGATCTGCCGCGTTGAGCCGCTTCGGATGGGCCTCACTGAATGCTGACCGGCGTGACTCCGCGCTTTCCCTCCGAGTGGATTCCGCCGCTCGCACATCGGCAGGTCGGGCTGTTCCGCGCCGATCAGGCGATCGCCGCGGGGATGACCCCCGCGCAGGTCCGACGCCGGCGGGACACCGGTCGATGGGTGACGGTTGTCGGCGACGCACTCGCTCTCCGGTCCTTGCCGATCGACGCCTGGCGGCAGGCGCACGGCGCGTGGCTCACGTGGCCGGACTCGGTGGTCTGCCTCGGCACCGCGGCGCGGGTCCACCGGCTCCCGGTGGCCGACGACGGCCGCGTCCACGTCCTGGTCCCGTCGCCCCGTGCAGCCCGCGGCGCGCTGACCCCGCACCAGTTTCGCGTCAACCGAGACGAGATCACCGTCCGCGGTCGCGCCACCGTGACGGATCTCCGGCGCACGGTGTTCGACTGCCTCGGCCGCTTCGACGACCGCCAATCCGAACAGCTGATGATCTGGGTCGTCACCCGCGAGCTGTTCAGCCGCGCGGACCTCGAGCTCGCGGTGGCAACCCGCCCGCGCCAGTGGGGGAACAAACGCCGCCGTCGCGCGCTCGTCGACACCCGCACCGGTGCCCTCGGCGCCGCCGAACGACGGCTCCACTCGATCCTGAGTGGGGCAGGGATCACCGGCTGGCTCGCCGACCAGCAGGTGGCCGACGGCGACGGGCTCATCGGGCGCGCCGACGTCCTGTTCGGCGCCATCGGCCTGGTGATCGAGATCGACGGGATGGCTTACCACGGTGAGGCGGCCTTCCAGAGCGACCGCACGCGCCAGAACCGCCTGGTCAACGCGGGCTACACGGTCCTCCGCTTCACCTGGCACGACCTGACGGACCGCCCGGGCGAGGTCGTCCGCCAGATCCGCACTGCGCTCACCCGCCTGACTGGCCTGAGTGTGCCGCGCTCCAGAGGAATCTGAGCACCGAACGCGCACTTCTCTCTGAAGAGCGGATCGGGGTGGGTTCTGGGCGCGAGGTCGGGGAGGTCGGGAGCGTCAGGCGAGTCGGGAGCGTCAGGCCAGTCGGGTCGCGATCGCTGAGAGGGCCAAGCGGTAGCTGTCGAAGCCGAAGCCGGCGATGGTGCCCGTGGCGACCGCGCCGATCACGGACAGGTGGCGGAACGACTCGCGCGCCGCGGGGTTCGACAGGTGCACCTCGACCAGCAGCAGCCCGGCGGTCGTGATCTGCGCCGCCGCGTCGCGCAGCGCGTAGGAGTAGTGAGTGAATGCCGCGGGGTTGAGCACCACGTGCACGCCCGCGTCGACGGCCTCGTGCAGCCAGCCGACCAGCTCGGACTCGTCGTCGGACTGGCGCACCTCGGCCTCGAGCCCGAGCTCGGCGCCCCAGATCTTCGCGGCGGCCACGAGGTCGGGGTACGACGCCGACCCGTACACCTCGGGCTCGCGCACCCCGAGCCGACCAAGGTTGGGACCGTTGAGCACCAGCACAGAAGTCATGCCCGAAACCCTATCGGCGCCGAGGGCTAGAGCGAGATCGCGCGGCTCGTGACCGCGCCCTCGCTGACCTCCGCGTACGCGGCCGCCAGCAGCACCGGGTCCGGGCCCTCCAGACGCGCAGGCTTGGCCACGCCCTCCAGCACCACGAACCGCAGCAGGTCACCGCGCGTCTTCTTGTCCCGACGCATCGCTGTGAGCAGCTGGTCCCACTTGTCGCCGCGGTACGTGACCGGCAGACCCACGGAGGTGAGGATCGCGCGGTGGCGATCGACGACGTCGTCGGGCAGGCGGCCCGCGAGGCGCGCGAGCTCGGCGGCGAAGACCATGCCGACCGCCACGGCCGCGCCGTGCCGCCACGAGTAGCGCTCGACGTGCTCGATGGCGTGCGCGAACGTGTGGCCGTAGTTGAGGATCTCGCGCTGGCCCAGGTCGGTCAGGTCCACCCCGACCACGCGGGCCTTGACCGCGACGGACCGCTCGATGAGCTCGAGCACCACGTCCTCGCCCTCGTCGCCCTCCGCGAATGCGCCACGACGCTCGACGATGCCGGCGGGATCGGCCTCGATCAGCTCGAGGATGCGCGGGTCGGCGATGAAGCCGCACTTGATGATCTCGCCGAGCCCGGCCACGAAGTCGAACTTGGGCAGGGTCTCGAGCGAGTGGAGGTCGCACAGCACGCCGGCCGGCGGGTAGAAGGTGCCCACGAGGTTCTTGCCCTCGGCGGTGTTGATGCCGGTCTTGCCGCCGACGGC
The DNA here is from genome assembly GCF_045689905.1 of Pengzhenrongella phosphoraccumulans. Taxonomy (NCBI): domain Bacteria; kingdom Bacillati; phylum Actinomycetota; class Actinomycetes; order Micrococcales; genus Pengzhenrongella; species Pengzhenrongella phosphoraccumulans. The sequence goes on from NZ_CP144210.1 coordinate 4,570,113, forward strand.
CGCGTCGACCATCGCGAGGAGCGTGGTCGGGATGTGCACCACCTTGATGCCGCGCAGCCACGTCGAGGCGACGAACCCGGCCAGGTCGGTGGTCGCGCCGCCGCCGACGGACACCACGGCGTCCGAGCGCGTGAAGTTCGCCTGCCCCATGACCGTCCAGCAGAACACTGCGACGTCGATCGACTTGGCGTTCTCGGCGTCGGGGATCTCGGCGACCATCGCCTCGTAGCCCTGCGCGGCGAGGTCCTCGCGCACAGCGTTGCCCGACGTCGTCATCGCCTCCGTGCAGATCACCAGCACGCGGCGCACGTCCTGGCCGAGCAGCGCGGGCAGCTCGCCGAGCAGGCGGCGGCCGATGACGACGTCATAGGGGTGCTCGCCGGTGACGCGCACGACGCGGGTGGTGGTCGGGGTCGGGTCGGTCACTGGGCGTCTCCGGTCGGCTGGGTCTTCGGGGTCAGCGCGGCGGCGATCTCGTGCGCCACCTGGAGCGGGGTGCGGCTGTCGGTGTCCACGACGACGGTCGCGACCTGACGGTAGACGGGGCGGCGGGCCTCCATCAGCTTCTGCCACTGCGCGCGCGGGTTGCCCAGCAGCAGCGGGCGGGCCTGGTTGAAGCCCACGCGGGGCGCGGCGTGCGCGAGCGTCACATCGAGGAAGACGACGACGCCGCCCTGCGCCACGTACGCCGCCAGCGCCGCCTGCGTGCCGGGGTCGAGCACTGCGCCGCCGCCGAGCGCCAGCACGCCGGCGTGCGTGGTGAGCGCGGTGGCGACAGCCTGGTGCTCGAGGGTGCGGAACGTCGGCTCGCCGTCGTCCACGAAGATCTCGAGGATCGGCTTGCCCGCGGCGTGCTCGACGTCGGCATCGGTGTCGCGGGAGGTCACGCCCAGCAGGCGTGCGAGCGTGCGGGCGACCGTGGACTTGCCCGAGCCGGGCGGCCCGACGAGGACGACGCGCGGGCGGGACGGGTGGGGCGACGGGGACGGTGTGGGTGGCACGCCCGGAACGCTACCCGCCAGGTCAGGAAAGGATGGACAGGTAGGCCGACCAGAGCTGTTCGCCCGCGCCGATCCCGATCGCCGCGCCGGCCAGCATCCACGGCCCGAACGGGATCCCCGACTTGCGGGTGGCCTTGCCGGCGGCCAGGAGGGCGACCGAGAACACCCCGCCGACGAGGAACGCCGCGAAGGCGCCGACGACGAGCGCGCCCCAGCCGATCCAGGCGAGGTACAGGCCCAGGACGCCGGCGAGCTTGACGTCGCCGAAGCCCATCCCGGCCGGGTAGGCGAACGCGAGCAGGAAGTAGAACGCGAAGAGCGCCGCACCGCCGATGAGTGCGCGGACGAGCGCCGGCCAGTCGCTGGCACCGCCGGGGTTCCAGCTCGCCAGGGCGAGCAGCACGATCGCGACCGGGTAGGCAGGCAAGACGATCGCGTTCGGGAGCCGGTGCGTGTCGAGGTCGATCAGCGCCAGCGCGACGGCGATCGCGGCCAGGTACAGGAACGCCGGCAGGGCCCAGGTCGCGCCGGTCCGCCACGCGGCGAGCCCGAAGAGCACCGCCGTGCCCGCCTCGACCAGCGGGTAGCGGACGGCGATCGGTTCGCGGCAGTCGCGGCAGCGGCCGCGCAGCAGGAGCCACGACAGCACCGGGACGTTGTCCCGCGAACGGATCTCATGGTGGCAGCGCGGGCAGGCGCTCGGCGGGCGCACGATCGACTCGCCGCGCGGAACTCGCCAGACGACGACGTTGAGGAACGAGCCGATCGCGAGGCCGAATACGGCCGCGAACGCGGCGACTGCAGGCGTCATCCGATGGGGCTCCCGCGCACTAGCCAATCTCCTCGAGGTAGTTGCCGGTGTCGGCGTTGACGCTGTCGGCCGGAGCGTTCCACTTCTGGGCGGTACCGCCATCACAGGTCGACACGACGAGGGCCGACCAGTTGCCGTTGTACCTGCCGCCACCGACACCCACACAGCGGCTCGGGCTCGACGAATCGCGAATCGTGTAGCTCGTCACCTTGTTGCCGGTGTCGGTGCTGCGCGTCCAAAGCTGACCTGGACTCGACGCATTGCATGCGCTCGTGAGGGTCACGAAATATCCGGCATCGACACCGGCCGACGCCGGGTCCGTCTGCCCGGCGGCGGTCTTCAGGCAGTACTTCTGCGAGGTGGAGTTGTCTTTGTATACGTAGATGAGTTGAGGCGGCGCCGTGGTCCCGACCAGGGGTTCAGTGTAGAACCACTTGTGGTTCCAGAAAAGACTCGCGGCGGCCGGAGGGTCCTGCTTGCACGGGTAGGAGATCATGAAATCCTTGCCCACGTCGGTATCGGTGACGTCAAAGCAGCGCCCGAATTCAAGATAGTTCACAATCTGGTGGGTATTGACGCTTGCTGCGCCTGGGCCGACTGCTGGGTCGGGAGAGAAAGATCCCCACGCACTCTGGTTCGCGCAGTTCCCCACCTGCAGCTTGTCTCCGGCCACTGGGTTTCCCGAGGTCCGTCCAGAGAACAGGCAGAACCCGCTGTCCTGGATGGACGAGTTCTGCCCGACCCAGGTGGCGCGCCCTCCCTGATCCCACGACCAGAGCTGAGAGAAGGTCGGCGGATTGCAGGCGCTCAGTTTGATCGCCCCCGACACGTCAGTCAGGCAGAGTGGCGTCGCCGTGAGCGTGGAGCTCGCGAGCTTGATCGTGTAGTCGGTGTCGTAGACGAAGAGTTCAGTATCGTCATTCGCCGACAAACCGCACCCGGCCGCGGCCCGGTAGAAGACTTCTGACCCGGAGGTCAGTCCACCCGCCCGTAGGCAGAACTGCGCGGTGGCTGAACCGCTCCACGCGTAGATCCGGCCGCCTTTGATGTTGGTCGTCGTCGTCTCGAAGCGATACACCATCGAGATCGCCCGGTCGCCGGAACCCACCGCAACCTTCCCGGTGGAAGCCGCCACGCCCTTAGACTCGATGAGCGCGTAGGCAGGCAGCACAGCACCAGTTCCGGTGCCATCGACACACCCAAGTTTCTGGGCATTGAGCCATGTCTCGTCGCGACCAGCGGGATCCTCGGAAAAGTAGCGGACCGTGGCGGCAAAAGTGGTCGTGCTCGCCGAAGGGCCGACCGTTCCTTTCACCGTGCAGGGCAGCTGATGCGGGTCGCCGTACACGGCGCCGGTGAAGTCCCGGGCACCGACCGAAGTGCGGATCCGTCCAATAGCCGACTCGACTCCCGCCTCCGCGGCGAAGATCGTCGTGGTGTTCTTTTGCGCGTACTGGGTCGGACCCACCTGACTGAGCAAGAGACCAAGAACGAGCACGCTCAGCGCCGCCATGACGAGCATCAGCATGATCGCCATCATCATCGCCACGCCGTCGTCGCGGGCAATCCCTCGGGCCCTACGGCGCAACGTCGATTCTCGCTTTCCCTTGGACACCGGACCCCTTTGAGGTTTCATGGACGGACTCCCGCGCGCCAGCACGCCGGGAGATCCGAGATGCCGTCACCATTGGTGTCGGCATTCCCGGACGATTCCACCGATGAGTTGCGCGCCACGAACGTCGACGCGGAAGACACTTGGCCGGCAGAGGCATCGGACTTGAGGAGCAGATCCAGCTTGAGGCTCTGACGCGGATGCTCCGGTGAAGCGCGCACGACTGAGAACGGGTGATAGCCAGGCACGGCCGGGTCGGGGGCGACCACCGATGTCGCGACGACTATCCACCCCGGCAGCGACGGCGCACTCTCGGCCCAGACTCGGGACTCGACGAGCGCCGTTGCCGGGTCCCACCGCCACTGGGTGCACATGGTCACACCGGCTGCCGAGACTGTGGCTGGGGTGCGGAACTCGACGTACTCGGTCCCCGAAGCACTCGCCCCAGGCAAGTTGATCGCGTCGGAGTAGCGCACCTGCTTGTCGAGACGTTGGAACACCCGCCGCACCGAGTCGGCAGCGTCCACCGTCACTTGAGTCCTGACCGTCTCGCGTGTCATCGTCACCATGCCTGCGAGAAAGACCGCGCAGACGACCGTGAAGATGCCCATGGCGACGAGCAGTTCGAGGAGAGAGAACCCGGACTCGTCTTGGCGCAGGCCGGACGCCTGAACTGGATCGCGCATCAGTTCTTGATCCGGACGGAGTAGGTGGCCGGGTCGGACCACAGTGCCGGGGATCCTGTGGTCTGGACCCGGTAGCTGAACGAGCAGGAGCCACTGCTGGGCACGCTGCCAGGAGCCTTGAAGTCGAAATGGCCGTTGCTGGCGTTGAAGTTCGAGATTGACCCGCAGGTCAATCCTGTCGGTGCCTCGAACACCACGCCCGAGCTCGGCAGAGAACTCAGACCGAAGGAGTCGGTTTGGTTCCTCTTCACGCTGGACCCGGCCACCTCGTCGTTGACGTCGGGGAGCACGGTCACTGTCGCGGTCGCGACGGGAGAAGCAGTCACGCCGTCCGGGGTGAGCATCTGGTACGTGAACGTGTAGGTCCCCGCGGCGCCGACGGGCGGCCGGTAGGTGGCAGCCGTCTGGGTGCTGTCGACCGTGACGGCTCCGCCAGTCGGCGGCGAGACGATGCGCACCTTGTACCCGACCTGACCGGGCGGGAGCACGAGCGGCGTGTTCGCAGGAGAGTTGGAGGCCGTCAACAGGATCGAGAGCGGAGTCGCGACCGGTGCGGTGTACGACACGACCGTGACCCTGACCGTGCCGGGCAGGCTCGTCATCCCGGCGGGGTCCACGTAGGTGTACTTGAAGGAGTAGCTGCCGACGGAGCCGGGTGTCGCGTAACTGACGGACGACACTGCTGCGCTCGCGACCCCCGGCGTGAGGTTCTCGCTGATGAAGAGCCCGTGCGCCGCGTTCAGCGGGACACCGGTCACGTCAGTGACATTGACCGTCACTGGAGTGCCCACGTACGTCGTGATCGCGTAGCTCAACGCCTGCGGCGTGACGTAGATGTGTGCGAGCGCCTGCGCCTGGCGCGCGCCGACCATCACGCGGTACGTGAAGGTGACCTCGCCGTGGACGGCACCGGGGCCCGCGATAGGAAGGGCCGTGTACGTGACCTTGCCGGTGCTGGTGTCCACGACGGCCGAGCCCAGCCCCGGTCCGGAGATGATTGACACCGGATTCGACGCGAGCTGCATGAGCGTGTCGTTGGACAGGACATCAATTGCGGTCGACGAACCGGCGTCGACGGCGACGGCGTCGTCTACCGCGAGCAGCCTGGTGGTGTTGTTCCATTCGACGTCTGAGTTGGGATCAATGATGGACGCTATCTGGTAACGGCAGGTCGATCCGGCGCAGGAGCCAGCCGTGTTCGGCCAGCTCACGGTGACGATGGTGCGCATCATCCGGATGTACCCCGTCAGAGGGGTCCCGCTCGCGTTGCCGCCGACGGTCGTGCACAGCTCGTTCGTCCCGGAGGCAAGCCGGTAGCAGGTACCGATCAGAGTCGTGACGGAGTACAGCGTCCGAGACTCCGTGGCAGTCGTGGTCAATGGCACGACGTCGTCAGCCGTGCCTGCCAGCGCCAAAGGTGCGGTGGCGGTGTCCCAGGCGGGGAAGGTCTGCGCCACGCCCGAGATGCCAGCAGCGGTCGCGACAGCCCACGCAGCGGTCACGTCCGCCTGCGTGCGCCCCACGACAAGGCCCGAGGTTCCTGAAGTCGATGCGGTCGCAACCCAGGAGAAGGCGCCCTCCATCGCGTCGTTCGCCAGCGCGACCGCGTCGTGAGAGCGCTGGAGGTGAGTCACCGAGCGCGTGCCGGCCAGGAAGAAGTACAGCGACGCTGTCGCAAGTATCGCGAGCAGCGACAGCGACACGACGACCTCGATCAACGTGAAACCTTGATCGTCCCCCGGCGTCTGAGGACGGCGGTTCCGGCCTGAACTCATTACCCCTCCTCGACTCACGGCGGCGAACGACGCTCGCGCTGGTGCGACGTCGTCAGGTGCACGACGGCGCTGGATGCGAACTAGGGGGAAAGCCGTAGCTTTCCCCCTAGTCGACAGCTGGAAGGTGAACTAGCAGCCCGCGGCCTTCGCGGCAGCGGCCCCCGGCTGGAGCCCGCCCGACCCGCTGAGGTAGCTGAACCCCTTACCGGCACCGCCCGTGCCGTTGCCGTTCTCGCCGTAGACGCAGTACTTGTCGGTGCCGATGATCTTGTAGGAGACGATGTTGCCCATGGTCAATGTGAAGGGCGAGGCGGTAGTGATCGTCATCGTGTTGGCGACCGCCGTCGTGGCCGTGACCGTGGCGGGGTAGGCCTGGTTGTCCGTGTAGTAGGTCTCCAGCTCGGTCGCGACCGTGCGAACGTCGGACTTGATCGAGGCGTCGACAGCCTTCTTGCGCTGGTTGAGGAACACCGGGATCGCAATGGCAGCCAAGATGCCGATGATGATGATGACGACGAGGAGCTCGATGAGCGTGAAGCCCTTTTCCTTCTCATCGAGGGACTTGCGGATACGAGCAATCATGTGAGGCTCCGATTCGGACATTGGCGAAGTGCGGGCATTTCTGCATCAAGCAAACTTATGTTTCGCTCGCGACGAGATTCTTAGACCCGGAGCAGAATCAAACCTGGGTAGGAATCACGACGCCTGAGAGAAGCGAATGGGGTGGGAGGCAATCGCATCCCACCCCATTGCCCGACGGCTTAGGCGCAGGCAGCGATCTTGGTCGCGCTGAGCCCGCCGGCCGCGCTCAGGTACTGGAATCCGAGGTCCGCGGCAGCGGAACCGTCAGTCCCGTTCGGGTTCTTGCCGAGGACGCAGAACGCATTACCGGTCAACGGCTTGTAGGTGAGTACGTTGCCCTTTGTCGTGGTGAACGTGCTGCCGCCGGTGATGACGACCGACCCGTCCGTGATGGCTACGTTCCCAACAACCGGGTACTTCTGATTGTCCGTGTAGAACGTCTCGAGCTCGGTCGCGACCGTGCGGAGGTCGGACTTGATCGAGGCGTCGACGGCCTTCTTGCGCTGGTTGAGGAACACCGGGATCGCAATGGCAGCCAAGATGCCGATGATGATAATGACGACGAGGAGCTCGATGAGCGTGAAGCCCTTTTCCTTCTCATCGAGGGACTTGCGAATACGAGCCATCATGTGAGACTCCCGTTTGTGGCCGAGCGGAAAGAGAGGTTGTTGTCGATTTCAGACCGGCCTGGACCGGCATCTTCTCTATCGGCCTTCCCGACCACCACTTGAGCGTCCCACAACGCGAATATTTGACGCCAGCGCATATCCGTCTTGTCGCGACATACCGGGCGCGTGAAAGCCGAATTGCCTATCAGATCTCGTGGGGCGACGCAGGCAAATACATCGGAATTGAGGAACCAGATTCGAATTGCTCTGTGGCGTCGCTCACACTCCGCGAGGACAGAACTGGACATCCGTCCGGTATCGGGCAGGCCGGGGACTCCAGAGCACCGGGGAAAGTCACCCCGGGCACCACTAGGCCAAAAGAGTGTCGGTCGCTCCTACCGCTGAAGCTCGGGAACCGCCTCGAGGTACGCCCGCACGTTCCGCGCGACCTCCCCCACCGAGTCCCCGCCGAACTTCTCCAGCAGCGCCCCCGCGAGCACGAGCGCCACCATCGCCTCGGCGACCACCGCGGCCGGCGGTACGGCGCACACATCCGACCGCTGATGCTGCGCCTTGGCGGGCTCCCCCGAGGCGGTATCGATGGTCGCCAGCGCACGCGGCACCGTCGAGATCGGCTTCATCGCCGCGCGGACGCGCAGGACCTCCCCGTTAGACATCCCGCCCTCGATCCCGCCCGCACGGTTCGACGATCGGATGATCCGCCCGGTGTCCGCATCCCGCGACATCTCGTCGTGCGCGGCGGACCCGCGACGCATGGCGGTGCGGAACCCGTCGCCCACCTCGACGCCCTTGATCGCCTGGATCCCCATCAACGCCCCGGCCAGGCGGGCGTCGAGCCGACGGTCGGCGTGCACGTAGCTGCCCAGTCCGGACGGCAGCCCGTAGGCGAGCACCTCGACTACTCCGCCGAGGGTGTCCCCCGCATCGTGGCAGTCATCGATCTCGGCGACCATCGCGGCGGACGTGGCCGGATCGAAGCAGCGCACCGGGTCGGCGTCGAGGAAGACGACGTCGTCGGGCAGCGGCAGCGGGGCGTCGTCGGGCACGGCGACGGGCCCGACGGCGACCACGTGCGAGACCAGCTCGATCCCGGCGGCCTGCACTAGGAAATGGGCCGCGACCGTGCCAAGCGCCACCCGGGTCGCGGTCTCGCGGGCCGAGGCGCGCTCGAGCACCGGGCGCGCGTCGTCGAACGCATACTTGCGCATCCCGACGAGGTCCGCGTGCCCGGGGCGCGGCCGGGTGAGCGGCGCGTTGCGCGCGCGCTCCAGCAGCGCAGGGTCCGTCACCGGGTCGGCGGACATGACGTCGACCCACTTGGGCCACTCGGTGTTGCCGATCTCGATGGCGATCGGGCCGCCCTGGGTGAGCCCCAGACGCACCCCGCCGAGGATGCGGACGGCGTCCTGCTCGAACTTCATCCGGGCCCCGCGACCGTGACCCAGCCGCCGCCGCGCGAGGGCGTCTTGGACGTCCTGGGTGGTGATCTCGACCCCCGCCGGCAAACCCTCGAGGATCCCGACCAACGCCTGACCGTGCGACTCACCGGAAGTCAACCAACGCAGCATGGGGGGATTCTGTCACGCCGCCTGCACAGCGAGACGGCGCGACTCCCGGGACGGGCCAGGAGTCGCGCCGCAGCGCCGGTCATGCCGAGGCCGAGCCGCTACTTGACCGCCAGCGGGTCCGGCAGGACGTAGATGAAGCCGCTGACGACGAACTCCTGGTCACCGTCGGCCACGGCCGGCCGGCCGCCACCCGCATCCGCGGCGGTGAGCGTGGTCGCGGCCAATCCGCCCACGAGGAACAGACGCGGTCCCTTGACCTGCACGTCGTCGAGGAACCCGATCACGTTGTCCCTGGACCCGACCACGTCGATCGAGTAGGCGATCGACGCGAAGCCCGCCGGGACGCCCGTGTTGACGGGCGCGGCGGCCGCAGCAGCCGCAGCGGCCGCTTCTGCTGGCGTCTGGGACGTCGCCGTGTTGGCCGGATCCACCACCACGGGGGCCACCACCACCGGCACGGCCGGCAAGAAGGAGACAGGCAGTGACGGCGAGACCGCCACGATCACCACGGAGCGTGCCGCCGCGAGGTCGGTGAGCTGGGTGAAGTAGCTGCCGAGGTCCTTGGTGACCGGGATCTGCCCCTGGAGACCGGCGAGTTCGGCCTTGTACTCGGGAAGCTTGGCGAAGTCGGCCTTGAGCTTGGTGATCCGCAGCGCGACGATCTGGTTCTGCTGCCGGGTCGCCTCCGCCTGGGTCCGAGATTCTGAGGCGGTCGCGAACGTCGGTGAGATCAGCAGGAACCAGGCCGCGATGGCGATCAGGAGCCCGAGGAAGACCGTGCCACCGATCCAGGTGCTCTTTGCCTGAGCGCGCATGTCATTTGCTCCCGTCGACGGCGACGAACCGGTTGGCGAATGCCAGCTCAGAGAACTGCACGCTCGACTCGACGGTGTAGAAGTCGCCGGTGTCGTCCGAGCCGATGGCTGCGTTGGAGACCCAGGCGTCCGCGAAGCCGGGGATCGAATTGAGCGCGGTGTACCAGGCGCCGGTGTCGGGCAAGGTCGCGCTCTTGCCCGTGAAGGTGATCATCCCGACGCTCGGAGCCTGCAGCGGGTCGGCGGGCAAGGACGCCGCCGTCATCGGAGTGGCACCGGTGACCGTGAGCGACTCGATGGTCACGCCCGCGGGCAGCACGGCCGTGATCGCGTCGAAGTAGACCTTCCATTGCACCTCGGTCGACATGCCCAGGATGCGCGCGGACTTGACGGCATCGAGCGCGGCCAGCACCTGGGGGACCTCGGCGTACTTCGCCTCCGAGGCTGCCAGCACGGCGGTCTCCTTCTGTGCTGAGACCAGCTCGTCGGCCGCCTGGGACACGAGGAGCTTGCCGTAGGCGAACATCCCGGCGCACAGCAGCACGACCACGATGAGCCCGATGGCGAGCCATCGCTTGATCTTGCGGAGCCCGCGGGCCGCACGCACCTCGGGTGGGAGCAGGTTGACCTGCGGGAGCAACGGACCGACGGTGGTGTTCCGGTTCCGCGGGGCGGGGGCCATCTGGGGAATCTGCGGGCCCGGGGGGACGGTGGTGGTCATGCCGCAACTCCAAAGGCCAGGCCGACCGGCACGGCAATGAGGGATTCGAGACCGTTCAGGCTCGCGCGGTCGAACGACTTGGCGACGCGAAGCCCCGCCAGCGGATCGCCGAGCGCTACCGGCAGGCGGCTGGCGCTCGACACGTACTGCCCGAAGCCGGGCAGGTGCGCCCCTCCCCCGGTCAGGACCGCGATGTCGATCGTGGCGCCGGGATTGTTTCCCGAGTAGTAGACAAAAGTGTTGCGGATGGACTCGATCAGCGTCTGGGTCACCCCGCTGATGGCCTCGGCCGCGGCAGCGTGCTCGGGTCCGACGGTGTGACCGAAGCCGATCTCGCGCTTGATGAGCTCGGCCTCCGACGCCGCGATGCCGAGCGCGCTCGCGACGGCGGTCGTGACGTTCAGCCCCCCGGACGGCAGGGTGCGCACGAGGCGCGGCACGCCGTGGTCGACGATCACAACGTTGGTGATGCTCGCGCCGACGTCGACGAGTCCGACGACCTGGTCGAGCAGCTCGCCGCGCACCACCGAGCGCAACAGGGCGAAGCCGGTCAGATCGACCATCATCGCCTGCAGGCCGGCGCCCTCGACAGCAAGCACGTTGGCGTTGACGGTGTCGCGCTGGGCCGCGACGAGCATGCCGCGGAACGTGCGGCCTGTGTCGGTCTCGTGCTCACCGGTCGGGTAGTAGTCCAGCAGGGCCTCGTCCGTCGCCATCGGCAGCAGCTCCTTGACCTGGAACGGCAGCGACGCGCGGATCTGCGCCATCGGCATCCAGGGCAGGTCGAGCTCGCGGACGACGACGCGCTGGTTCCCGACGCCGATCACGACCTGCTTGGTGCCGAAGCCGTTCTCCTGCCAGAGCTGGCGCAGTGCGCTCGACACGATCCCGGGCTCGGCGACCTCTCCGTCGCGCACCGCTCCCAGGGGGAGCGGCACCTGTCCGTAGCGGACCAGCTTGGGCGGCGTGGTGCCATGTGAACCAGCGAATTCGAGCTCCACGGCGCGCACGCCCATCGTGCCGATGTCGAGCCCGACCACTTGCGATGTCGCCACAGTGCTGTCCCCTCTCGATGACTTCCATCTGACTTATCGGGTAAGTGTGGGTGGTTCTTGAGGGTTCGGCGGACCCCCAACCGCACCCGGAGCAAGGTCCTCAGGTGAGCAGGGAAAGGTAGGCCGACCAGGCCCTTTCCCCGACAGCGATTCCGACGACGGCACCCGCGAGCATCCACGGTCCGAACGGGATGCCAGATTTGCGGGTCGCCTTTCGGGTGGCAAGCAAGAGCAAGGAGAAAACCCCGCCGACGACGAACGCGCCGAAAGCGCCGATCACGAGCGCACCCCAGCCGATCCAGGCGAGATAGAGCCCGAGGACGCCCGCGAGCTTGACGTCGCCGAACCCCATCCCCGCCGGGTAGACCACCACCAGCAGGAAGTACAGCGCGAAGAGCGTGGCGCCGCCGGCGAGGGCCCGACCGACGGCCGACCAGTCGGCGGCGCCGCCGGGGTTCCAGCTCGCCAAACAGAGCAGCACGATCGACACGGGATACGCCGGCAGCACGATCGCGTCCGGCAGTCGGTGCGCGTCGACGTCGATCAGCGCAAGCGCCACCGCGATCGCCGCGAGGTACAGGTACGCGGGCAGCTCCCAGCCCACGCCGAACCGTACGAGGACGAGCACGAAGAGCGCGGCCGTGCCCGCCTCCACGAGGGGGTACCGGCGGGAGATGGGCGCATGGCAGTCGCGGCACCGCCCGCCCAGCAGCAGCCAGGACGCGACGGGAACGTTGTCCCGCGCACGGATCGGGTGTCCGCACACCGGGCAGGCGCTAGGCGGGTGCGCGATCGACAGTTGCCGTGGGACCCGCCAGACCACGACGTTGAGGAACGACCCGACCGCGAGGCCGAGCAGCACCAGGAAGCCCCCGAGCAGCACTGCGGCCGCTGACACCTCAGCCCCTCCTCCGGTCGCTCATCCGGTCGCTCATCCGCCGGAGTAGTCGAGCCAGAGAGACGTCGTGATGATGCTGCTGAACGGCGCGTCGGAGTTGGGGTCGAAGTAGACCGCCGGGTTCTTCACCTCGGACGTGGACACCAGTCCCCCGCCACCGGCCGGCGTCGTGCACAGATTGGCGGTCACGACCGACCCGACCGCCCCCTGGCTTGAGGTCTCCATCTGAATCTGGTCACCGGCGACGAACATTCCGCTCACCACGGGCGGGCCAAAACTCCCCGCGCTGAAGTTGGACGTCGTGACGATGTCGGTATCCGCGAACATCCACAGGTTGTGGTACGCGGGGCTGGTGATCGTGAAGTGGTCCCAGGAGATGTTTCCGTAGCGCTTGGCGGCGCATACGGTGGAACTCTCGGACTCCGCGACAAGCGTCAACCGTGCGAACGTGCCGTTGCCGTTTCCTGCCACGATGTCGCTCTGGAAGGCGTAGTAGGTGCCGCTCAGGGTGTTGCGCGTCGCGGTCCACGTACGGCTGGCATAGTTCCAGCCGCGGACCTCCTGGGACGACGACGCGGTGCCGATCGAGGTCCCGGTGCAGGGGCCTGTGCTGGCGTAGTTCCGCATCGACCCGTCCGTACACAGGTCATACCAGTCGACGACCGCCGCCGGGTCGTTCGTCGCGGCCTGGGTGTAGAAGGTCCGGGCACTGACCAGCGGGATCGCCTCGGTCGGCTTCTGGGCGACCGCGCCACCCGGATTGAGGGTGAACCCGTTTGACGAGAAGGTCGAGGTGCCGGTGCTGGTCACCAGGCCGGACACCGAGGGGTTGCCCGTTCCCGTGATGGTGGCGTTCGAGTGAACACTCGCAACCGTCGGGTCGACTCCGTACGCGGCGGTGACGGTCGTGCTCGAGGAGATGACCAGAGGCCCAGCCGCCAGGATCGCGTGCGACGGGCGGTACGGCATGAAGATGTACTCCGACTTCACCAGCCGCGCCCGGGCGGTCGGATCGGCGAAGGTCGGTACGGCGGACAGGGAGTACACCCGGCCGTACTTGAAACTCGTGGAGACCGGCTTGAGCACCACATACTGGCCACCCCCGCCGGTCTGGATGCAGGTCCCCGCCGCGATGAGTCCTTCGAGCTTGGTGCGCGCCCAGGTCCGCTCGGCTGCCTCGGTCGAGAAGATCCCGCCCGCACCCTCCCCTGCCGAGGGGAAGTTGACGGCGGTGCCGGCACACCACGGGCTGGGCTCGACGAGCGAGACCGGTCCTGGCGCCGGGTAGTCCGCATTGAAGGAGGTGTACGCCCCCTGGACCTCGGACAAGACCCGGTCGATGCCCGTCTCTGCGAGCGCGAGCGACCGCTCGTACCCCGCGCGTTGCCGGCTCTGAGACACCCCGTTGACGGCCAGGGCGACCGCCGTGGCCGCCAGGGTGAAGATCAGGATGGAGACGCCGATCACGAGAATCAGTCCGACCCCGTCATCCCCGGTCGCTCTCGCCCTCGCCCGGACCGCGCGGCATTCCCGTCGAATCATCTCGCTACCCCTTGTTTCGCAGTCGGGCACTGAACGCGACCCAACGCGGAGCCGCCCCGGCACCGACGATCGCGTCGTACTTCATCAACAGGTCGACCTCACGTCCAGCGGCGGCAGTGCCGACAACGCCGCTCCCGTTCGTGTAGGTGAAAGCGATGTCGACGATCAGCGAGGACGCCTGGCGCTGTGACGTCGCACCGAGGCCGAGACCGGAGGTCCGCCAGACGTCGAAGTGGACGCCGTCCGGGTTGGTCTGCAAACGCCAGGTCACGACCTCGCTCGCCTGTCGCATGTAGTCCGAGTTCGCATCGATCCACAACTGCAGGTGTGCAGCGCACGCGGGATCGCTGCTCGTCGCGTCCGTGAGGTCCGCTAGCCCACCGTCGCACTCGGCCGCCCGGGATTCCCGGACGTCCCGCCCGAGCCGGTCGAGGATCACCTTGGCGTCCTGCAACCCCTTCTCCTCATCGTCAGCGTGGATCACGATCTGCGCCGCCTGCGCGACGGCCGACACCACCAGGGACGACACGACTCCGAGGAGCATCATCGTCACCAGCAGCTCGATGAGCGTCACCCCGCGGTCGCCGCCGTCGCTTCCCGCCCGACGCCAGGACCGTCGGCGCCGCCCCGTGATCATTTCGTCCCGATCGTGAACGAGGCGGGGAAGGGCACCCCGGCCGACGCCGGGACGTCATAGCCGAGTCGGACCGAGTCCGTGCCCCAGGTGACGACCCGGAGGCCCAGCCAGGCGTTCTTCGCGATGACAATCGCGTTCACGTCCGGGAGCTTGACGTAGAACTCCTGGAAGCCAGCGCACGTCAGGGTCCCGAGGGACACCTCGGCCTCCGCGAGCTTGGTCCGAGTCAACCCGCTCGAGCTGCCGGTCGCGGAATACAGCACGACCTTGACGGTCACATTCGCGGCGCCAGCGCCCGAGCGCGCGGCCCACAAGCGTAGGACCCCCGTTCCCTCCACCGTGGTCCTGCTCCCGTACTGGAGAGCCCAGTCGGCGAGCAACCGCGTATTCGAGAGCCCGAGCACGGTGGCGAATGCCGGCGAGGTGGCAGCGGCCGGTGCGAGAACGCGCCCGGTCGCCACCGCGTCGATGTCCGTCGAGTACTTCATGAGGACGCTCTCGTCCGCGGTGGTCGTGTCGAAGTACATCTGACTCTGCAGCGCCACGTCACCGAGGCCCGTGCTGTGCATCGCGTAGGTGAATTGCGTGTAGCCCGATCGCCGAGCGTTCGGTGCGACCACGGCCGCGGGGCACGTGGTCTCCGGGGCCGGCGTGGCGGTCGGGGTCGCCGTGGGCGTCGAGGTCGGCCCGACGGTCGGCCCGACGGCGACCGCGGCCACGATGGTCGTCCCGATGACCGACTTCGCGGCACCGGCGGCGAGCGGCTGCCCGAACGAGGTCGCCGTGATCGTCGTCGTCGTGGTGGCCAGCGGTTCGCTCGCCAGGGTGTCCCGGGTCAGGAAGAACCGGAACGTCGTGCTCGGGTCGACGCGACCCGTGTCGATGCCGCCGTCGGACGTCGTGTCCGTGAGAAGCGAGTCGAGGGCCAGGTCAAGCATCCCGTTGCCGTCAGAGTCGGCGTACCAGACCCAGCCGGCGGCCGATCCCGTCCTGGCCAGGTTCCACCGGTCTGGCGCACCCTGGTTCGTCAACGTGAACGCGAAGGTCACACGTGCATCGGGATTGATGGTCACGGTCGGCACAGGCAGTTCGAGCTTGAAGACGGGCAGTGGCAGACCCGCCTGGGTATAGGCAATGACGGTCGAGATGGTCCGGGTCTTGAGCGTGCCCTTGTTCAGCCATGTGATGTAGACCGTGGCGCGTTTGGCCTGCCCGACAGGCTGATCGGCGATCTGGGTGACGTACCGCGACAGGGTGAACGTCGTGTGGTTGGCCTCAGCGGCATTGAGCACCTTGGCGACGCCGATCGTGCCGGCCACCGCCGTGACTACGGGCTCCGCCACGCCGTCAACCACGAGGCAGCGCGCGCTGCCACACGCGACGAGTCGCGGGTCGGCTGCGACGTCCGTCGCGGAATTCGACAGCGCCCCGAAACTCAGAGCTCGGAGCTGTTCCACCTCGCGGGTCATGAAGTCTGTGGCCTGCTGGTTCTGCCTGCCGAAGAGCGACGCCTGCATCGACGCGACGAGGGTCGTCGCGAGCGCACCGAAGACCACACCCGCGATGAGCAGTGCCACGATTGCTTCGATCAGGCTGAAACCAACGTCCTCGTGCCGCGTGCGCTCGAATAGTGAATGCATCTCAGATCCCTCGTCGTCGCCCATCAGGTGCCCGCGGCCTCAGCCCCCGCTGGGACGGGAAGCCTGAAGCTCCCCGTCCCAACGCTCACGATCTTGCGTTCCGCACATCCGCTAGATCAGACGAAGGCCGGACACGTCACCGTGGTTTTCGGCTGCAGACCACCGAGCCGACTGTCGTAGACCCAAACCTGGGCCGATGCCGAGGTTGCCAGCAGGCAGTAGCCCTCGCCCCCCTTGAAAGTCGCGGTGATCACTGCTGGCGCCGTGTAGTTGGCCGCAGCCGAGTACTTGAACCCCGCAGTCTGGAGCGTCGCGATTACATCTGTGTACGCGCCACCATCGGTGAGGACTGTTTCCTCCGCCGTTGCCGCGTTCTTCAGGTCAGACTTGATTGCCGCATCCCAGCCCTTCTGCCGCTGGTTCAAGAAGACGGGGATTGCGATCGCGGCAAGAATGCCGATGATGATGATGACGACGAGAAGTTCGATCAGAGTGAAACCTTCCTCTTTCTCATCGATCGACTTCCGAATTCGTGCCAACATGAGGTGCTCCGTTCAAATAAAGGAACAACAGTTGATGCTGGCGGCGGACGGCCGGGAAGAAACTTCACGTGCCGCCCGCTCCAGCCATGTGGCGCAGACTCGCGCGATCAGCAACCCTGCGCCGCAGTGCTCGTGGGCTGGAGGCCGCCAGCGTCACTCTTGTAGGTCCAGAACTTGGTCGAGGCCGACTGCGCCGTCAGGCAGTAACTCGTTCCTGCGACGGGTGTTCCGGTGATCGCAGTCGCGGCACCGTAGTTTGCGGCGGCAGATGCTTTGAAACCACCGTTCGTGAGAAGGAGAAGTCCTGCGGCGACGTCGGGGTCGGCATAAGCGCCAGTGTCGGTGAGAACCGTCTCCTCAGCCGTGGCCATGTTCTTCAGGTCAGACTTGATCGCCGCGTCCCAGCCCTTCTGGCGCTGGTTGAGGAACACCGGGATGGCGATTGCGGCCAGGATGCCGATGATGATGATGACGACGAGGAGTTCGATCAGGGTGAAACCCTTTTCTCTCTCGTCCCGAGCCTTGCTGATCCGAGCAAACATGGTGCACTCCAAGAGATTGAACCGACGATTGATGTCCTATTCATGCCGAACGAAACCGGCTAACCCCCTGCAAGTACCTCATCGGTCACGAACTCACTGACTTGAGTCCCGCGAGTGACTGATCTCACTATCACCCGGTTGCCGTATCGCCACGGAGTCAAAGAGATTATGATATGACCAATCTTCTCGAGCCGCGTGGTTGATGCGAGCGGGGGGACGCCGTCGGGCAGCTGAGCCAAGCCGCAGATGAGCGCACAAAAGCAGCCCCGGAGTCTCCTCCGGGGCTGCCAACTGCTGGGGTGGTGCGGTGAGTTCTAGGCCACGATCACCGTTCGCTTGCCGTTGGTGGGAGCGTCACCCGAAAGTGCGCGTCACCAGTCATAGCCGAAGTCACACGAGGCCGTCCGGCCTCATCCGATCAGGTCGAAGATCTTGAAGATCGGCATGTACATGGCAATGATCATCGATCCGATGATGACGCCGATGACCGCGATCATGAGCGGTTCGATCAACGACGTGAGAGCTTCCGTGGTCGCCTCGACCTCCTGGTCGTAGAACTCGGAGATCTTCTCGAGCATGGTGTCGAGCGCACCGGTGTCCTCGCCGACCGCCATCATCTGCACGACCATCGGGGGGAACACCGGGTGCTTGGACAGCGGCCCGGACAGGGACTCGCCGCGGCGCACCGACTCGCCCACATCCTTGGCCGCCTTCTCGATAACGAGGTTGCCGCTGGTCTCGCCGACGATGTCCAACGCCTGCAAGATCGGCACGCCGGCGTGGATCATGGTGCCGAAGTTGCGCGTGAAACGCGACACGGCGATCTTTTGAAACAGGGTGCCGAAGATCGGCACCTTGAGCTTGATCGGGTCCACCTTCTCGCGCACCGAGTGCTTGTGCTTGTTCTTGCCCCACCACGAGCTGAAGATCACCAGGACGATGGCCATCGGGATGGCGGCAACCTTCATGACCGCGGACATGTTCACGAGGATCTGAGTGGGCAGCGGAAGCTGCCCACCCAGCCCGGCAAACATCCCCGCGAACACCGGGACGATGAACAGCAGCATGCCGACAGTCGCAAGGATGGCCATGATGAAGACCATCACCGGGTAGGTCATGGCACTCTTGATCTTGCCGCGCAGCTTGACCTCGGACTCGAAGTTCTGGGCGATCGACTCGAGCACCTGGTCCAGGAACCCGCCGACCTCGCCGGCCCGGACCATGTTGACCATGATCGGCGGGAAGACGGCCGGGCGCTTGCCGAGCGCGATCGACAGTGCCGACCCCGTCTCGACGTCGGTCCGGACCTGGCCGATCGTCTTCGCGAGCGCCTTGTTCTCCGTCTGGTCCGCCAGGATGCCGAGCGCCCGGATGAGCGAGAGCCCGGCGTTGATCATGGTCGCCAGCTGACGCGCCATGATCGCCAGGTCCTTGAGCTTGACCTTGTCGCCGAACCCCGGGATCTTGATCTCGCGGCTCATGCCGGAGTTCTGCACCTCGGAGATCGAGATGGGCGCCAGGCCCATGGTGTGCAGGCGGTTGGCGACGGCCGACTGGTTGGTCGCTTCGAGCCGCCCCTTGATGAGCTTGCCGGCGCGGTTGCGGACCGCGTACTCGTAGGTCTTCGACGTCTCGGCCATCAGTACACCTGTGCCGGGAAGGCGTTGGCGCCGCCGATGCCGGCAGCTCCCTGGGAGCCGCCGGAGAACCGACCGGTCAGGCGGTTGAAGTCCTCGATGTGCTGGCACTTCTCCAGGCCGGCCTCGTAGGAGATCTTGCCCGACTTCACGAGCTCGGCCAGGTGCTGGTCCATGGTGTGCATCCCGAACTGGGCGCCGGCCTGCATGGCGGAGTAGATCTGGTGGGTCTTGCCCTCGCGGATGAGGTTACGGATGGCCGGAGTGGCGATCAGGACCTCGGTGGCGACTGCCCGCCCGGGCCCGTCGGCGCGCTTGCACAGGGTCTGACAGACGACGGCCTGGATGCCGCTGGCGAGCTGGGTGCGAACCTGTGCCTGCTGGTGGCTCGGGAACACGTCGATGATGCGGTCGATCGTCTGGGCCGCATCCTGGGTGTGCAGGGTGGCGAACACGAGGTGCCCGGTCTCGGCGGCCGTCAGCGCGACGGAGATCGTCTCGAGGTCGCGCATCTCGCCGACCAGGATGATGTCGGGGTCCTGCCGCAGCACGTGCTTGAGCGCCGCCGCGAACGAGTGCGTGTCGGTCCCGACCTCGCGCTGGTTGATCAGCGACTTCTTGTGCCGGTGCAGGAACTCGATCGGGTCCTCGACGGTCATGATGTGGTCTGTGCGGGTGCGGTTCGCCAGGTCCACGATCGAGGCGAGCGTCGTGGACTTGCCCGAACCAGTCGGACCGGTCACCAGCACCAGCCCGCGCGGCAGGCCAGCGAACGTCCCGACGACCGGGGGCATCCCCAGCTCGCCGAGCGGCTTGATGTCGTACGGGATCACTCGGAAGGCCGCTCCGACCGAGTCGCGCTGCTGGTAGAGGTTGACGCGGAACCGGGCCACCCCCCGCAGCGCGTACGCGAAGTCGAACTCCAGCTCAGCCTCGAAGGTCTCCCGCTGACGCTGGGTGAGGATCGAGTACAGGCTCCGCTGCAGCGATTCGGGCTTGAGCTCGTCGAAGCCCTCGAGCGCACGCAGTGCGCCCTCGACGCGAACCATCGGCGGGGAGTGCACCGTGAGGTGCAGGTCGGAGGCTCCGGTCTTCACCATGGCGGCCAGCGCCGCATCGAGGTCGAGATCGCCGTCCTCCGCCTGTGCGCTCATGCCGATGCGCGGAGCCCGCGCACGGGCGTTCGCCATCGTCGCCGGTTGTGGCGCTGACCTGGGCTGTCCGCCCGGGGTGCTCGGAACGCTCACGGTCCGCCTCCTACCTGTTGGTTCGGCCCGCGGCACAGCCGCGGCTCTCGTGCGAACTCTTTCTCGTCGTCCTATCGGCCCACTTCACAGTGGTCTTGAGGAGAACGGGTACGGCGCCGGCGGTCATCAGTTGACGACCCGGAGAATCTCTTCGATCGAGGTCTGACCCATGACGACCTTGCGCCAGCCGTCCTCCCGGAGCGGGATCATCCCTTCCTCGCGCGCAGTACGGGTGATGTCGGCGCTCGACGAGTGCGAGACCGCGTGCCGCTCGATGGCCTCCGTGACCCGCATGACCTCGTGCAGCGCCATGCGACCGTGGTACCCGGTCTTGGAGCAGGTCGAGCAGCCGACCGCGCGCATGAGCTTGGGGATCTCCTCCCCCGGGGACCACGGGAAGCGGGCCGCGATGAGCTCGACCTCCGTCGGCTCGTAGGCCTCCTTGCACTTCTCGCACAGCTTGCGCGCGAGGCGCTGAGCAACGACGCAGTCCAGCGCGGACCCGACGAGGAAGGGTTCGATCCCCATCTCGATCAGGCGGGTGATCGCGCTCGGAGCGTCGTTCGTGTGCAGGGTCGAGAGCACGAGGTGACCGGTCAGGGCGGCCTCGATCGCGATCTGGGCGGTCTCGTGGTCGCGGATCTCGCCGACGAGGACGACGTCGGGGTCCGATCGCAGGATCGAGCGCAGGGCACCTGCGAAGGTGAGCCCGGCCTTGGGGTTCACCTGCACCTGGTTGATGCCTGCGAGCCGGTACTCGACCGGGTCCTCGACGGTGATGACGTTGACCTCGGGCCGCGAGACCGCGTTGAGCGTGGCGTACAACGTCGTCGACTTGCCGGAACCGGTGGGACCCGTCACGAGGATCATGCCGTAGGGCTTGGTGAACGAGTCGTGGTAGTGCTCGTAGTTCTCGTCGAGGAAGGACAGGTCGCGCAGGTCCAGGCTCGCCGTGGTGTTGTCGAGGATTCGCATGACGATCTTCTCGCCCCACACCGTGGGCAGGGTGGCCACGCGAAGGTCGATCTTGCGCCCCTCGTGGACCACGGACATGCGACCGTCCTGCGGCTTGCGTCGTTCGGCGATGTCGATGTCGCTCATGATCTTGACGCGGGAGATGACGCCGCCCTGGATCTGCTTGGGCGCGCGCTGGGTCTCGTGCAGCACGCCGTCGATCCGGTACCGGATCCGCATGTCCTTCTCGGCGGGCTCGATATGGATGTCCGACGCACGGTCGGTGATGGCCTGGGTGACGAGCAGATTGACGAACCGCACGATCGGCGCGTCGTCCTCGACGTAGCTGCCGACCTGCGAGAGCTCGACCTCGGCCGCAGCGTTCTCGCCCTCGAACGCCGAGGAGAGGCCCTCCATCTCGTCGTCGGCGCGACAGTATCGGTCGATCGCGCGCGAGAGGTTCTCGTGCGTGGCCACCACGGTCCGCACCGACATGCCGGACATCGAGCGAACGTCGTCGACCGCGACCACGTTGCCGGGGTTCGCGGTCGCGAGAACCAGGACGCCGCTCTCGATCGCGACGGGCAGCACGACGTGACGCTTGCACAGCGACGCGGGCACCCGGGAGACGGCGAGGCGATCCACGGAGAACTCGTCGAGGTCGATGAAGTCCATGCCGACCTGGCTGGCCAGCGCGCGGACCAGCTGGCCCTCCGTCAGGATCCCGATCTCGACCAGGGTGCGCCCGAGCGACTGCCCGCGGAGCTTCTGCTCGTCGAGGGCAGCCATCAGCTGCGCCTCGGTCACGAGGCCTTCGACGAGCAGGATCTCTCCGAGTTGCTTCATGAGCGACCTCTCGCGTTGTGGCCAGACACTTCACCCATCTCATCGGCAGCAAGGGGCCGCACCGTGAGGGATTGCCGGTGGCTGCCAGCGTTCAGATCCGGCCGCCCGCCGTCGACTCGCCGGCGAACCTCTGGCTCAGGTAGATCGGGATGATCGACGACACGACCAGGACCGCGGCGACGACGTTGACGACCGGTGCCTGGTTGGGTCGCGAGAGGTTCTGGAAGATCCAGATCGGCAGGGTGGTGACCCCCGGCGGCGCGGTGAAGAGCGTCACCACGATCTCGTCCAGGGAGAGCCCGAACGCCAGCAGCCCGCCAGCGAGCATGGCCCCGCGCAGGAGGGGGAACGTCACGAGCCGGAACGTCGTGAACGTGTCGGCGCCGAGGTCCATCGAGGCCTCCTCCGGGGAGGTGCCCGTCCGGCGCAGGCGCGCGATGACGTTGTTGTAGACGACCACCATGCAGAAGGTCGCGTGCGCGATCACGACCGTCCAGATCGACAGCTCGGTCCCGAGGATCGTGCGGAAGGCCGTGCGGAACGCGAGGGCGGTGACGATCCCGGGCAGGGCGATCGGGAGCACCACGAGCAAAGAGAGCGTGTGCTTGCCGAAGAAGGAGTAGCGCCCGAGCGCGAAGGCGAGCAATGTGCCCAGGACGAGAGCGAACGCCGTCGCGATCAGACCGACCTCGACCGAGGTGAGCACGGCCGAGCGCACGCCCTCGTTCCCGAGCGCGCTGGACCACCACTTCGTCGTGAAGGCCTGCGGCGGCCAGGCGAACACGGTGCTCGCGTTGAACGAGTTCACGAGGATGACGGCCAACGGCACGTAGATGAACGCCAGGCCGAATGCCATCACGAGGCCGACCGACCAGCGGACCCCCCGGGAGAAGTTCACGTCGCCGCCCTCACAGGTTGTCCAACGCGCCGGTCCGGCGCACGAGCGTGAGGTACCCGACCATGATGACGACGGGGATCACGGCGATCGCGGCCGCGAACGGCAGGCTGCTGGTGTAGTTCTGATAGACGATGTTGCCGAGCATCTGGGTCTTGCCGCCCACGATCTGCACCGTGATGTAGTCGCCCAGACTGAGCGAGAAGGTGAAGACCGACCCCGCGACGATCGACGGGTAGATCAGCGGGATGACGATGCTGCGCAGCGTGCGACCGGGCTTGGCCCCGAGGTCCCCCGACGCATCGACCAACGAGTCCGGGAGTCGCTCGAGCCCCGCGTAGATCGGCAGGATCATGTACGGCAGCCACAGGTACGTGAGGGTGAGCACGGTGGCGGTCACGCCGTAGCCCGGACCGGACAGCCCGAGCGGCTTGAGCAGCCACGCGATCACCCCGGTCTCCGGCTGGACCATCGCCTGCCACGCGTAGATCTTGACCAGGTACGACGCCCACAGCGGCGTCACGACGAGCGCGACGAGCAGGTTGCGCCAGCGCCGCGGGGCGATCTTGGCCATGAAGAACGCCATCGGCACCCCGAGCACCGTGCAGCCCACCGTGACCGCCACCGCGATCCCGACCGTGCGCACGGTCGCCTGGAGGTAGGCCGGATCGAACAGGACGTCCTGGAAGTTCGACAGCGTGAAGGTCCGCACCACGGCGTTCGTGAACTCGTCGACCGAGAAGAACGCCGTCGCGAGCAGGGACGCGAGCGCGGCCAGGTACACCGCGACGAGCCAGAACGTCGGCAGGGCCAGCAGCCCGGCCAGCCGCAGCCGGGGTCGCCGGAACAGCGCGGCCGAGAGCCGGTGGACGCCGGTTGCGCCCACCGGCTTCTCGAGCGCGGCTGTCATCGGTCCATCAGCCGTTCTTCACGCTGCTCCACGCCTTGCCCCACTCGGAGTAGGGGATGCACTTGACGTCGGTCCGGCCGTCGAGGCAGTCGGACTGCGGCGTGGTCCAGAACCAGATCTTCTTGAAGAACGCCTCGTCCTTCGCGCTGTAGGTGTCGCAGTGGGTCGGGTCGACGGTCAGGTCGCACGCCTTGACGTTCGCGGGCGCCTCGCCGAACCACTCCGCGACCTGAGCCTGGGTGTCCGGGTTGGTGACCCAGTTCATCCAGAGGTAGGCGCAGTTGGGGTGCGCCGCCTTAGCGTCGACCATCCAGGTGTCCGCCCAGCCGGTGGCGCTCTCCTTGGGGAGCACCGACGCGACCGGAGCGCCGTCGGCCTTGGCCAGGTTCACGATGATCTGCCAGGTCGAGCCGATGACCGTGGAGCCGTTCTCGAGCGCCTTCTGCGCGTCCGTGTAGCTCGCCCAATAGCTGCCGACCTGGGGCCGCTGCGCCTTGAGGAGCGCGACGGCGGCATCGAACTGCTTCTGGTCGAGCGCGTACGGGTTGGTGATGGCGAGGTCCGGCTGGGTGGACATCAGGTACACCGCGGCGGCCGCGATGCCGTCCGTCGCGGAGTCGTAGTCGGTGATCTTGCCGGCGTACGGGGTGCTCGTCTCGTACACGTCTTTCCACGAGTCCGGGGCGGGCGTGACCACGTCGGTGCGGTAGGCCATGAGCTGCGCGCCCCAGCCGTGCGGCATCCCGTAGGCCACGTCGTTCACCGAGTTCCAGGCCTGCATCTTCTGGAAGCTCGGCACGTCGGCGTAGTTGGTGAGCAGGTCGGTGTTCACGGGGGCGACCTTGCCCGCGTAGATCATCCGCAGCGACGAGTCGCCGGACGCCGAGACGACGTCGAAGTCGCCGGTGCCCATCTTCTCGAACATGGAGTCGGACGAGTCGGCGACCTGGACGTTGGCCTTGCAGCCGGTCTCCTTCTCGAACGGTCCGACCCAGTTGACCGCCGGGTCGGTCGTGCCGTCCTCGGCGTACCCGGCCCACGCCAGGATGTTCACCGCGCCCTCGCCGGCGCCGAGCGACGTGGGGGCGGTGAGGGTCGGCGGCTGGGCCGGGCCGGAGCCGCCGCCTCCGCTCGAGTCGGTGCTGCTGCCGCAGGCGGACACGACCAGCGCCGCCATGGCACCGACCGCTGCCAGCTTGAGTACTCGTGTGCGTGTCATCTAAGAACTCCTCCTGTCGAGCGTCTGATCGGTCATGGCCATGCCCTGCGCCACCTGGAACTCGTGCTCCTTCTTCCACACCAGCAGTACCCGCGCGCCGCGCATGCCCTGCACGTCCATGGACGACGTCTGCAGGTTCTGCTGGAGGGCCATGAGGCTCGCGCCGGCGTCGAGGTCGACCAGGAACCGCGTCGCGGACCCGACGTACACGACCTCGCGCACCGTCCCGACGGCGCCGTCCTCGCCCGCGCCCGGACGCGCGTCCACCGCCTCGATCCGGATCTTCTCCGGGCGCACCGACCAGGTGCCCTGCCGGTCGAGCACCTGGGCGGCGACGTCGCCGGTCAGCAGGTTCGAGGTGCCGACGAAACCCGCCACGAACGGCGTGGCCGGGTTCTCGTAGACCTCGGCGGGCGAGCCGACCTGCTCGATCCGGCCGCCCGCGAAGACCGCGATCCGGTCGGACATCGTCAGGGCCTCTTCCTGGTCGTGCGTGACGAACAGGAACGTGATCCCGACCTGCCGTTGGATCGCCTTGAGCTCGACCTGCATCTGTTCGCGCAGCTTCAGGTCCAGCGCACCGAGCGGCTCGTCCAGGAGCAGGACCTTCGGCCGGTTCACGAGAGCGCGCGCGAGCGCGACCCGCTGGCGCTGCCCGCCGGACAGCTGGGACGGCTTGCGCTCGCCGTAGCCCCCGAGCTGCACGCTCTCGAGCGCCTCGGCCGAGCGCGTCGTCCGCTCCTTGCGGCCCACCTTCTTGACCTTGAGCCCGTACGCGATGTTGTCCAGCACGCTCATGTGCGGGAACAGCGCGTAGTCCTGGAAGACCGTGTTCACGTCCCGCTCGAACGGCGCGCGCCCCGTGACGTCGACGCCGCCCAGCTCGACGGTGCCCGAGGTCGGCAGCTCGAACCCCGCGATCATGCGCAGCACCGTCGTCTTGCCCGAACCGGACGGACCGAGCAGCGTGATGAACTCGCCGTCGTAGACGTCGAGGTCCACCCCGTCGACGGCGACGACCTCGCCGAACTGCTTGCGCAGGCCGCGCAGCCGGACGGCGATCCCCGGCGTGCGCTCTCCCGACAGGCCGATTCCCGCGGTGCTCATGCGGTCACCGACACCGACGAGATCAGCCCTGTTAGACGCGCCCGAGTGCTGATCTGCTCGCTCCAGGCGTCGAAAGCCGCGGCAAACGTCAGGATCTGGGGCCGCCGGTGGCTCGCCTGGGAGTCGCGCATGGGCGAAGAATGCCCGCTATCGAGGGCGTTTGTCCAGGAAATGACCGAATCGGGGCCGGCCAGTTCGCGCCGAGCTTGTTACTACTCCGCCGGCGCCGAGACTGGCACGGCGGTGGGGGCACGCCGACGGCGGACGAACCGGATCGCAGCGATCGTCACGGCGCCGACCACCGCGGCGAAGGCGATCCACGGGACCAGCACGCCGACGGCGATCAGCACCCCCCGCAGGGTGGTCACCAGCGCCGCCCACCCGGTGCCGATCGCGGACCAGAATCCGCTGGGGCCGCCGGCCTGCACCGTCGCCTCGGGTACCAGGTCGAGCGTGACCGTGGCGAGCGCGACCTGACCGGCGAGCCCGGCGCGCTCCGCCTGCTTCGCCTCCAGGTCTCCCTGCCGGCTCGACAGGGCCGATTCCAGCGCAAGCAGGTCGTCGCTCGAGGTCGCCGACGCCATCAACGTCTCGAGCCGGGCCACGGACACCTTCAGGGCAGCGATCCGTGCGTCGAGGTCCTGGGCCACGCCGGTGACGTCGGTCGAGCTGAGCTGGACCTGATCGACGTCGCCCAGCGCCTTGAGGTCGGCCAGGGTTGCGGTGAGCTCCGCCGACGGGATCCGCAGCACGAGGCGCGCGCTCGCGTCGCGCTCGTCCGAGGCGGCGTCCTCGGTCCGCTCATCCACGCGACCGCCGGCCTGCTCGACGATCTCGACGGCATGCTCTGCAGCCACCGCCGGGTCGCCGACGACGAGCCGCACCGAACCGGTGGTCACCACCTGCCGATCGACGGCGGCCTGCTCTCCCGCAACCTGTCCCCCGACCGCGTCGCCGACCGACACCGCCGGCGCGTCCGCCCTGGACTGCCCCGACGAGCCCGCAGAGTCCGACGACGCGCTGCAGCCGACCAGCAGCCCGCCTGCGACCAGGAGCAGGGCGACCGGACCCGCGATTCGTCTCATGAGCCGACCGTAGGGGTGACGGGCGCGGCCCCGCGGGTTCCGGACGCAATCGTGACGAGGTCGTGACGAGGTCGTGATCAGTGCACGAGCACCTTGAGCGCCAGGATCGCGAGCCCGAACGCCCCGGCGACGACGGCGTTGAGCAGCGCGCGCGGCCACCGCATCTCCTCCTGGCGCCCGATCACCAGGCCGTAGATGAACAGCGCCGCGATGCCGGTGAACATCGCGAGGTCCGCCGCCGTCGTATGCCCGACGACGCCGGTCACGCCGAGCAGGAGCGCCGCCAGGATGGGCCAGCTCGACTGCAGCATCGGCCACTCCGCGAGCGCGAGCGAGCGCAGCTCGTCACGGCGTAACGGTCGACGCAGCACCATGCGGGCCGCGAGCGCGAGGGAGTAGACGTGCGCCAGCCAGAAGACCACCGAGGTGCCGAGCACGATGAGGACCGCCCGGTCGATCATCGCGGGATCGTGTGCCGACGCGGCCACCACGCTCGTGGCCAGGATCGTGCCGTAGATCGCACCGGCCACGTGGTGGGCGCGGTGCACCAGCGCCGTCTCGGTCTCGGTCATGGCCACGAGCGTAGGACCGGACGGCCCGATCCGGCGGGCCCGCCGATCAGGAGGTAGGGCCGGCGAGGATCTGGCGGCGCACGGCCTCGTTGGCCTCGAGGGCGAGAGCCGCCGCCCGCGCCGCGTCGGCTGATTCCCTCCTGCCCAGCCGGTCGAGCAGCACGGCGCGGGTCGCGTGCCACAGCGCGTAGCTCTCGAGCCCGGCGATGTCGTCCACCGCGGCGAGCCCGGCCGCCGGGCCGTCCCGTTCGGCCAGCGCGACCGCGCGGTTGAGCCGCACCACGGGGGTGTCCTGGACCGTCAGGAGCACGTCGTACCAGGAGACGATCGCCGGCCAGCTCGTCTCCTCGGAGGTCCCGGCCAGCGCGTGGCAAGCCGCGATGGCCGCCTGGACCACGTAGGGGTCGGCCTCCTGCGGGGTTCGGGCCAACCCGTCACCGAGCAGCTCGACGCCCTCCCTGATCTGGTCCCGGCGCCACCGGGAGCGGTCCTGGTCGGCCAGCAGGACGAGCTCTCCGTCCGCACCCACGCGCGCGTCGCGCCGCGAGTCGTGCAGCAGCATCAGGGCGAGCAGTCCGGTGAGCGACGCGTCGTCGGGCATGAGCGAGTGCAGGAGGCGCCCCAGCCGGATCGCCTCGTCCAGCAGGTCGCGCCGCAGCGGGTCGTCGCCGGAGGTCGCCGCGTACCCCTCGTTGAACATGAGGTAGACGCACGCCGCCACCCCCGCGACCCGGTCCGGCAGCTCGGCCGCAGCCGGGATCCGGAACGGGATCCCGGCCCGGGAGATCTTCTGCTTCGCGCGGGTGAGGCGCTTGAGCATCGTCGCCTCCGAGACCAGCAGCGCCCGCGCGACCTCGGCCGTGCTCAGTCCGCACAGCGTGCGCAGGCTCAGCGCGATCTGGGTGTCGAGGGACAGCGCGGGGTGGCAGCAGGTGAAGATCAGGCGCAGCAGGTCGTCCGGGACGTCCGAGTCCGGCGGCTCCGCCTCGAACACGCGCGCGAGACGCACGGCTTCAGCCTCCCTCCGGTCTCGGCTGGCCTCGCGGCGGATGATGTCCAGCGCCCGCCGTCGGGCCACCACGGTGAGCCACGCGCGCGGACTGTCCGGCAGCCCACTGACGGGCCACACCTCCAGCGCGCGGATCGCCGCGTCCTGGACCGCGTCCTCGGCCAGCTGGACGTCCCCGGTCATCCGGATCAGGGTGGCGACGACCCGCGCGCCCTCCTCACGGACGAGCCGGACGAGGGCCGCGCGGGTGGCGTCGAGCTGGTTCACATCATCGGCAGGACCGGCCGCACCTCGACCGCGCCGGTCCAGGCGCCGGGGATCTGGGCGGCGAGGGCGATCGCGGCGTCGAGGTCGGTCGCCTCGAGCAGGTAGAAGCCCGTCAGGACCTCCTTGGTCTCGGCGTACGGTCCGTCGCTCGTCACGACGTCCCCGCCCTTGCCGGTCACCCGCACGGTCGTGGCGGTGCCCGTCGGGTAGAGCGCGGCCCCGCCCCGGATGGCAGCGGCGGCGGCCTCGCCGAACGCTTGGTACTCCCCGATCACGGCTGCCTGCTCGGGTGCGGACCAGTCCAGGTCGGCGGAGTAGATGATGGCGGCGTACTTCGGCATGGTGACCTCCTCGTTGCGACCGGTCGGGATGACCGGCTTCACTGACAGGACGAACGGCGGGCTGTGAGAAGGACACGTACCGCGGTCGCTGGCTAGGCTGCGGACGCATGGACTTCACGGCGGTGATGGAGCACGTGGCCCAGGCGTTCGAGGCCATCGGGGCGGTCGTGCTGCTCGGTGGGCTGCTCGTCAGCGTCGGGCTGGCGATCCGGACACTGCGGCGAACCTCGAACGGTCAGCTGGCCTATCAGGTCTTGCGGGAGTCGTTCGGCGGGGTCATCCTGCTCGGGCTGGAGATCCTCGTGGCCGCCGACCTGGTTCGCACCGTTGCGGTCTCGCCCACGGTCGAGAACGTGCTGATCCTCGGCCTGATCGTGCTCATCCGGACCTTCCTGAGCTTCTCGCTCGAGATCGAGATCGAAGGGGTTGCCCCCTGGCGGCGTGCGGCCACGAGCGGGGCGAGCCACGTCGCCCGCGCCGCCCGCCGGACCAGCTAGCTGCGCGCCGACCTAGCCGAGGAACTCCCCGGAGTACGGGCTGCACACGGCGCCGACGTCGTCCGCGAAGCCACCCGGGAGCCCGACGCTCTCGTGGACCTCCTCGACACTGAACTCGAACGCCCTCGGCCGGCCGCGCCGCACCTCCGCGAGGGCCTCCGACACGGCGCCGACGGCATCGTCAGCCGTGGTGCTCACGTCCAGATGAACGATGTAGCGCTGCTGCGTATTGGTACTCATGGAGACTCCCTTGGCATCCGTCCATCGTGCGCGGCCCTGCGTGCGATGGGAGGTCCTGATCAATGACGGTGCGAAGAACGACTCACCAGCTCGGCCGGGCCGCGCGACGTGACGGGATGTCAGTCTTTCGGGTGAAAAGTCTGACGCTACACGGCCGAGGACCGAGCTGCCCAGGGATTCGGCGACCGACCTGCTCGGGCGAACTGAGGTCCGAAGGCCCGGGACGCCGCGCCGCCTCCGGGGCCACGCTGGAGGTGCCGGGAGCACGCACCTCTTTCCCTCTGGAGAGTTCCCATGAAGACCGACGGCCCCGTCGTGATCGCCCTCGACGGTTCACCGCACAGCGCGCAGACCCTGGAGTGGGGGCTCGCGGAGGCCGTGCGCCGCGGCGCCGACGTGCTGCTGGTGCGCGTCTTCGAGCTCCCCCGCGAGTTCGCCGAGTGGAGCTGGTACCCGCTCATCGACGAGGACCTCGGCTTCGAGACCGCCGCGAAGGACTACCTTGCCGACCTGCTCGCGCGGGCGCGCGCCCAGCACCCTGACCTCACGATCAGCACCCGCGAACCGCACGGCCCCACGGTCCCCGAGCTGCGCACGCTCAGCGAGGACGCGCGGCTGGTAGTCCTCGGCGCGAGCGGCCGCGGCAGGCGCCCCGGGATCGGGTCCGTCAGCAGCCACATCGCCGCGCACGCCGCCTGTCCCGTCGTCGTCGTGCGCGCGGCACCAGCCGACCCGGCGGCCCCGATCGTCGTCGGGGTCGACGGCTCGCCCGAGTCCGTCGCCGCCGCCCGCACCGCGGCCGGGGAGGCCTCGCTGCGCAAGGTTCCGCTCGTCGTGCTCCATGCGCGCCCGGTCGTCGCGAGCTCGGTCGGCCGCGGTGTCCCCGTCGCGGCCTCGCTCACCCCGCAGGACTCGGCCGACACCGACCCGCAACGGGCGGCCCAGGCCGTGGTCGACCAGCTCGCCCTCGAGCACCCGAGCGCGGACATCAGCCTCGAGCTGCAAGCCGACGACCCGGTGCATGCGCTCGTGGCCGCCTCACGGTCGGCGCAGCTCGTCGTCGTCGGTTCACGGGGCCTGGGGGCGTTCCGCGGGATGCTGCTCGGCTCGGTCAGCCACGAGGTGCTCCGGGACGCTGCGTCGACCGTGCTCGTCATGCACGACGGCGCGCACGACTGACCCCGGCGTGCCGGGCCGCGCAGGTCCCGGGTGGTGCCGGGAGTCTCAGCGATACCGGCGACGGACCGACGTCGTCGTCGACGGTCCTGAGGCCGCGACCGAGATCCACGGGCCGGTGCCCTCCGAACCGTCGAGCACGCCACGCTCGAGCCAGGTCGCCTCTCCCGCCATCACGGCGCGCGCGAGCTCGCGATCGCCCGAGTCGGTGCTGTGCCGGAGCTCGCGCAGCAGCGCGTCGACCCTCGCCCGCGACTGCGCGCAGAACACGTCGGCCAGCCGGTAGGCCGCCTCGCCGCTGACCCGGTCGCGCTCGCGCAACGAGTCCGCCCGCGTGCACACCGCCGACATCGCGAACAGCTCGGCGCCGATGTCCACGATGCGGCCCAGCAGGGCCTGCTTCTGGTCGAGCCCCGACTGCCACCGCGACATCGCGTAGAACGTGCGCCGCGCCAGGGTGCGCGACGCGCGCTCGACGTAGCGCAGGTGCTTGGCCAGCGAGCCGAACTCGGAGTACGACCCCGGCAGCGCCCCCTTGCCGACGACGAGCTGCGGGAGCCAGCGCGCGTAGAACCCGCTCGCCTGCGCCGCCGCGCGCGCCTTGGCCCCCAGGCTCGCGTCCGCTGAGGCCAGATCGCCGGCCGCCGCGAGGTGCGCGTCCACGGCCTCGCGGGCGATCAGGAGCTTCATGATCTCCGACGACCCCTCGAAGATCCGGTTGATCCGCAGGTCACGCAGCAGCTGCTCGGCCGCGACCGCCCGCTCGCCGCGCGCCGCGAGCGAGTCGGCCGTCTCGTACCCGCGACCGCCGCGGATCTGCACGAGCTCGTCGGCGACGCGATAGCCCATCTCGCTCGCCCACAGCTTGGCCAGGGCGGCCTCGATCCGCACGTCCTTCTGGCCGGCATCCGCGAGCGCCGCCGACAGCTCGAACACGGACTCCAGCGCGAACACCGTGGCCGCGATGAAGGCCAGCTTCTTGCCGACCGCCTCGTGCTTGCCGATCGGCTTGCCCCACTGCACGCGCTCGACGGACCATTCGCGGGCGATCTTGAGCGCCCACTTGCCGCCACCCGCGCAGATCGCGGGGATCGAGAGACGACCGGTGTTGAGCGTGGTCAGCGCGATCTTCAGGCCCTGGCCCTCGCGGCCGAGCCGGTTCGCGACCGGCACGCGCACCTGGTGGAAGTGCGTGAGCCCGTTCTCCATCCCCTTGAGGCCCATGAACGCGTTGCGGTGCTCCACCGTGATGCCCGGGCTGTCCGCCTCGACGACGAACGCGCTGATCCCCCCGCGCTCGCCGCCGTGCGCCGGGACGTTCGCCATGACGACAAGCAGCTCGGCGATCGGTCCGTTGGTGGTCCAGAGCTTGACGCCATCGACGACGTACTCGGTCCCGTCCTCGCTGAGCGTCGCCGTGGATCCCATCCGAGCCGGGTCGGAGCCGACGTCGGGCTCGGTGAGCAAGAACGCCGAGATCGCCCCCGCGGCGCACCGCGGGAGGAACTCCTGGCGCTGCGCCTCGCTGCCGAACATCTTGACCGGCTCCGGGACCCCGATCGACTGGTGCGCCGAGGCCAGCGCGCCCAGGCTCGGGTGCACCGAGCTGATGACCATCAACGCCCGCCCGTAGTACACGAGCCCCAGCCCGAGCCCGCCGTACTGGGTCGGGATCTTCATGCCGAAGACCCCGAGCTCGGTCAGCCCCGCGATGTACTCGTCGGGGATGAGGTCGTCGCGCTCGATCCGGCGGCCGTCGAGGGTGCGGCAGTACGCGGTGAGCCGCGCCAGGAACGCGTCACCGTGGGCGGCCTCGTCCGGGGTCGGCTGCGGGTGGGGATGGATGAGGGTGACGTCGAAGTCGCCGAGGTACAGCCCCTTCGCGAAGGACGGCCGGACCCACTCGGTCTCGCGCGCGGCCTCGGCGACCTCGCGCGCCCGGCGCTCGGTCACATCGGGCCGCCGGGCCGCGGCGGGGGTCGTCGGCGGGACGTCTTTGATGGTCATGGCGTTCCCCTTGGTGAACATCCGCTCGCGACAGGTCCAGGTGACCCGATGCTAGGGGAAGGGGGACAATTCAGGCGGGCGAACGACGTCTGTCAGCCGATCTGCTCGCGCAGATCCGGCGCGACGATGAGGTCCGGTTCGGTGGCCGCGACGACCTCGGCGAGCGAGACGCCGGGCGCGAGCTCGCGCAGCACGAGACCGGCCGGGGTCACGTCGAGCACGGCCAGGTCGGTGATGATCCGGTGCACCACCCGGCGCCCCGTCAGCGGGAACGAACACTCCCGCAGGATCTTCATCGAGCCGTCCTTCGCGCAGTGCTCCATCAGCACGATGACCCGGGACGCGCCGTGCACGAGGTCCATCGCTCCCCCGGGGCCCTTGACCATCTTGCCCGGGACCATCCAGTTCGCGAGGTCGCCGGCGGCCGACACCTGCATGCCGCCGAGGATCGCGGTGTGGATCTTGCCGGCGCGGATCATCCCGAAGCTCATCGCCGAGTCGAACAGGGCCGCGCCCGCGACTACGGTCACCGACTCCTTGCTCGCGTTGACCAGGTCCGGGTCGACCTCGTCGCGCGTCGGGTACGGCCCGACGCCGAGGATGCCGTTCTCCGAGTGCAGCATCACCGTGAAGCCGGCGGGGACGTAGTTCGAGACCAGGGTCGGCAGGCCGATCCCGAGGTTGACGTACGAGCCGTCCACCAGCTCCAGGGCGGCCCGCATCGCCATCTGATCGCGTGAGATCGCCATCTCCTCACGCCTCCCTGTCGGTACGCACGCGCAGCTTCTCGATGCGCTTGGGCACGTCGCGCCCGACCTCGACCATGCGGTGCACGAACACCCCGGGCAGGTGGATCTCGTCGGGATCGAGCACACCCGGCTCGACGAGCTCCTCCACCTGCGCGATCGTCACCCGGCCGGCCATCGCGGCCAGCGGGGAGAAGTTGCGGGCCGACCGGTGGAACACGAGGTTGCCGTAGCGGTCGCCCCGCTCGGCGTGCACGAGCGCGAAGTCGGTCACGATCGCCTCCTCGAGGACGTACTCCCGCGTGACCCCGCGCACCGTGAACTCCCGGACCTCCTTTGGCGCGGAGGCCAGCGCGATGCCGCCCGCGCCGTCGAAACGCAGCGGCAGACCGCCGTCGGCCACCTGGGTCCCGACACCCGTCTGGGTCCAGAAGCCGGCGATGCCCGATCCCCCCGAGCGCAACCGCTCGGCGAGCGTGCCCTGCGGGACCAGCTCGAGCTCGAGCTCGCCGGCGAAGAACTGGCGCCCGAACTCCTTGTTCTCGCCGACGTAGGAGGACGTCATCTTGCGGATCCGGCCGGCGGCGAGCAGGACGCCCAGACCCCAGTCGTCCACGCCGCAGTTGTTGCTCACGATCTCGAGGTCCCGGGTCCCGGCCGCGAGCAGCGCCTCGATCAGGGCGATCGGGTTGCCGCACAGCCCGAACCCGCCCACGGCGAGCGTGGCCCCGTCCGGGATGTCGGCCACGGCGACGCCGGGCGAGGCGACGACCTTGTCGATCCCGCTCATCTCTGCGCTGCCGACGACGTTCGGGCGGGGGCACGGTAGGTGGTCACTCGGAGCTCCATCGGTCTGCGGTGGACGGCCAGGGCGAGGGAACGCGAGTCCCCAGCTCCGAGTATGACCGGTACGGGATCGGTGCAATCAGGACTGTGCGTCGGGCCAGAGCGGGCGCGGACCGGTCCACAGGTCCGCCATGCGCCACACGTCGAGCCGGTCCATCGCGGGGACAGGGCGGCCCGCGACGCCGGGCGCGCTCCAGCCGCCGAGCCACACCCCGACCGCGTCGGGACGCGTCGGATAGACCCGCGCGCTGAGCGCGCGACCGTTCGCGAAGATCTCGAGCGCGGAGTGGTCGACCAGCACCCGCAGTGCGACCCGGTCGTCCGGCCCGACGGGGACGTCCCCACCGAGCGCGACCGTGTCCACGCCCGGGTCGAGGCTCGACGAGGACCGGTCGAGCGTCAGCCGCGCGCCCGCCGCGCCCGGTGCTCGATCGAGCACGACGACGCTCTGCTCGGCGCCGTCGGCGGTGGCCCGCACCGCGAGCTCGACCCGGGTCCCGGCGGGCAACCGAACCTCCGCGACGAGGTCGAGCTGGTCGCCGTCGACGGTCTGGACCGCGGTGGCCGCTCCGAGGACGGCCGGGCCACCGTGCAGCCGGGTGGTGCGCAACGCGGCGACCTCGGCGGCGGGGGCGAAGGCGAGCTCGCCGCCGGCGTCGAGGCGGACCACGCGTGGCAGCGACATGACCCCCGACCACCCCGCTGCGACGGCTGCGGCGTCCTCGCGGGCCTCCTGCATCCAGCCGAACATGATCCGACGGCCGTCGTCGTCGAGCAGGGACTGCGGCGCGTAGAAGTGCCGCAGGCCGAGGTCGAGAAGACGCGCCGGGCCCGCGACCAGGCGGCCCCCCTCGCGGCGGCCCGTCACGTACGCCGGGTAGAGCGTCTCGCCGTCGTCCCACACGGAGAACGCGAGCACGCTCGTGCCATCCAGGTCGAACAGGTCGACGCACTCCCACATCTCGGCGGTCCAGATCGGCTCCGTCGTGGCGGCGTCGCCGACAAGCATCGGCCCTACGTAGGTCCACGAGCGCAGATCCGGCGACGTGTAGTGCAGGGCCGCGCCCCCGACGCCGCGCTGGCCCGAGCCGACGAGCTGGTGCCAGAGCGTTCCCTCGCGCCACACGCAGTGGTCGCGGAAGGCGGTGACGTCCAGGCCGGGCGGCGGCCCGGCGAGCACCGGGTTGGTCGGATGCTTGCGCCACCGGACCAGGTCGGGCGACCCCGTCGCCACGCAGCCGGCCTCGCGCCCGTCCTTCCGGCCGGAGTACACCATCGTCGGCACGCCGCCGTCGTCCACCACGACCCCGGACCAGCACCCGTCGACGTCGGGGCCGTCGCTCGGGACCAGCGCGACGGGTTCGTCCCGCCAGTGCACGAGGTCGGTGCTGCTCGCGTGGCCCCAGTGGATCCGGTGGTGCACCGCTGCGGCGGGGTTGTACTGGTAGAAGAGGTGGTACCGGCCCGCCCACCGACACAGGCCATTCGGATCGTTCAGCCACCCGCCGGGTGACACGAAGTGGAACCGTGGCCGCTGCGGGTCCCGCCAGGCGAGCTGGCCGAGATCGAGCGGGAGGCCGTCGACGTCGGGCTTCCCCGTCGCCGTGTTCGTCAGAGCTGTTCCGCTCACTGCTTCCGCTTCCGCTGGGGTTCGTACTGGACGGGTTGGCGGGTGGGTCCAGGGGCGCCGACGGGCGCGCCGGGACCCACCACCAGCCGATCAGCTCAGGAGGTCGGCCACGCCGCCTCGATGTTGTCGACCGTCTCCTTCGTGCTCTGCCCGACGATCCAGCTCGTCGCCTGCTTCCAGAACGAGTTCGAGCCGATCGCCGCCGGCATCATGTCCG
The DNA here is from genome assembly GCF_045689905.1 of Pengzhenrongella phosphoraccumulans. Classification (NCBI taxonomy): domain Bacteria; kingdom Bacillati; phylum Actinomycetota; class Actinomycetes; order Micrococcales; genus Pengzhenrongella; species Pengzhenrongella phosphoraccumulans. The sequence continues at coordinate 4,606,617 of NZ_CP144210.1, forward strand.
AGCCGTCGAACCGGAAGACCGTGCTCGGGTCCTGCAGCAGCGAGGCCGCCAGCTGGTCGATCGGGTTCGTCAGCTTCGTGACGTCGAGCCCCTTGTTGGCGCTGATCCAGCCGCCGGCCGGCGAGGCCGCGACCTTGTTGTTGGCCCAGGTGTCGGTCGACAGGTAGGTCTGGAACGCCTGGACCTCGGGGCGGTCAGTGAAGGCGATGTTGAACTCGCCACCGCCGAGCACGGGCTTGTCGGCCGCGGTCTTGCCGGGCAGGAAGAACGCGAAGACGTCGCCGTCGGCCGCGATCTTGGTGCCCTCCGGGTAGTTGAGCCCGTAGCCGCTGCCCTGGCGGGTCAGCGAGCAGGTGCCCTCGAGGATCGGCAGGCCGGCGTCCTGGAAGGTGGTGGTCGCGACCGACTTGACGTCCCCGAGCCCGCCGTTCACGTACTTGTCGTTCTTGAGGTACTCCCCCACGGCGTCGAGCGCCGCGGTCGGTGCCGCGGAGTTGAAGGCGATCTCGTGACTGACCCACTGGTCGTAGACGTCCGGTCCCGACAGCCGCAGCATGAAGTCCTCCATCCAGTCGGTGATCGGCCAACCGGTGGCCTCGCCGCTGGCGATCCCAGCGCACCACGGCTTCTTGCCGGTATCCGCGATCGTGTCGGACAGGGTGGTGAGCTCGGCCAGCGTCGTCGGGATCTCGTAGCCCGCGTCGGTGAACTCCGACGGCGAGTACCAGACCATCGACTTCACGCTCGCGCTCGACGGCGCACCGTAGAACTTGCCGTCCACCGTGGCGTAGGCCTTCCAGTCGGCGCCCCAGAACGTGTCGACGTTGTCCGCTACCGCCTGCGGGGCCTCGACCGCGGCCCCGGTCGCGACGAGCTGCTTCACCAGGCCCGGTTGCGGCACGATCGCGAGGTCGGGCGGGTTGCCCGCCTTGGCGCGCACCAGGATCTGCGTCTCGAAGGACTTGTCGCCCACGTAGTTGACGGTGGCGCCGGTGCAGTCCTCGAACGGCTTATACGAGTCCATGTAGGGCACGTCCTCGGGCGTCACGATGCCCGCGTAGACGTCGATCTTCTTGCCGGACAGGTCGCCGTACGCCTCGAAGGCCGCGCAGTCGGCGGCCGACCTGGTGGTGCCGTCACCGCCGGTCGAGTCCGCGCCGGAACAGGCCGTCAGGACCAGGGCGAGCCCCAGCGCGCCGGATACCGCCGCGAGTGCGCGGCGAGAACGATGGTTGGACATGGGTAGACCTCCACTGCGTTGTGGTGCGTGCGTCGTCGTGCTGGCGTCGTGGTTCACGAGTCCGGCAACTACGTGGCGCGGCCCCTGGCGCCGGTCATACCGACGACCGTTCGATGAGCGGGCAGAGCACCAGGTGCTGGTCGGCGAGCTGGTCGGACCGCGTCAGCGAGGTCAGCCGCGCGACGGCGGCGGCGCCCATCTCCTGGAACGGGAGCGCGACGGTGGTCAGGCCCGGCCGAAGGTAGGCCGCGATGATCTCCTGGTTGTCGAACCCGACGAGTGCCACGTCGTCGGGGATGCGCAGGCCGCGCTCCTTGACGGCGTCGTAGGCGCCCATGGCCATCCGGTCGTTGGCGCAGAAGATCGCGCTCGGGGGGTCCGGGAGATCGAGCAGGTCGCGGGCCCGCGCGAAGCCGCCGTCGGCGGTGGCCAGGCCGGACACGACCAGCGCGTCGTCGACCGCGATCCCGGCCGCGCGCAGCGCCGCCTCGTAGCCGGTCCGGCGCCCCACCGCCGCCGGGATGGTCGGGTCGAGATTGATCAGCGCGATCCGGCGGTGACCGGCGGCGACGAGCCGCTCGGTGGCATCGCGTCCGCCCTGGATCTCGTCGGGGATGATCGACGGGTAGGTTCGCTCGACGTCGAAGCAGTTCACCAGGACCGTCGGGACCTCGCGCGCGCTCGCCGGCAGGGTGACCGCACGGTTCCACGTCGTCGCGTAGAGGATGCCCTCCACCCGGCGTTCGAGCAGCATCTCGAAGGCGGCGGCCTCGATCGAGCGGTCGCCCTCGGTGCTCACGATGAGCAGGAGCTTGCCGCTGGTCCAGGCCTGCTGCTGCGCGCCCTTGATGATCTCCCCCGCGAACGGCGTCGTGACGATGTCCGTGACGAGCCCGATGAGGTGGGTCTGCTGCGAGGCCAACGACTTCGCGGCGGCGTTCGGTCGGTAGCCGAGCTCGCGCACCGCGTCCCAGACCCGCTGCCGGGTCTCGGCGGGGATGTTGGCGTCGGGCCGGTCGCTCAGCACGAAGGAGACGGTCGTGCGACTCAGGCCGAGGTGGCGGGCGACGTCGTCCATCGTCACGCTGCGAGGTTTGCTGCGGGACATCGCCTCTCCTCAGATAAAGCGCGTTACTAACGCGCGTTAGTCGCTCAACAGCAATGTAGGACCAGCGCTACCTCGGTGTCAATCGGCCCACCTCGGGACGAGCCTCTTCCCCTCCCCTACCCCGTACCGTGGGCGCATGCACGTGCACTCCGTCAACGTCGCCCACCCTCGCCCGAACCCGTGGGACGAGGTGAGCACGACCGGGATCGACAAGCGAGCCGTCGTCGGCCCCGTCGCGGTCACTGCACCCGACCCTCGCGCTCCCGGCGCCGTCGGCCTCGCGGGCGACCAGGTGTTCGACGTCGCGCACCACGGCGGCACCGACCAGGCGGTCTACGCCTACGCGCGCGAGGACCTCGACGTGTGGGAGCGCAGGCTCGGCCGCGAGCTGCCCGGCGGGGTCTTCGGTGAGAACCTCACGACCCGCGGCATCGACCTGGCGGGCGCGCTCATCGGCGAGCGCTGGCGGATCGGGCTCGACGTCGTCCTCGAGGTCTCGTGCCCGCGGATCCCGTGCGGCACGTTCCAGGGCTGGCTCGAGCGCGCCGGCTGGATCAAGGAGTTCACTCAGGCCGCGTTGCCGGGGGCGTACCTGCGGGTGATCGAGGGCGGCGAGGTCGCGGCCGGCGACCCGATCGAGGTCGTGCACCGCCCAGGGCACCGCGTCAGCGTGGCCCTGACCTTCCGGGCCCTGACGCTCGAACCCGACCTGCTCCCCCTGCTGCTCGTGGCCGACGCACTGCCGCGCAAGGACCGTGACCTGGTCCGACGCCGTACCGGGACCTGAGCCGACGTACCGCCAGGGAATGACGACCACCCGCCGAAGATCCCACCCGCGGGTGATGCCTGCCCCGCCTGCGCGGGGCAGGATGAGCGCCATGCTCACGTCACCCACGCCGCGCAACGCGACGGCGATCGCACGATGAGCGGGATCGCCGACTGGCTGCTCAGCGTTCCGGCACCCGCCGCGTACGCCCTCATCGCGACCCTGGTGTTCGCCGAGGCGGCCGTCTTCGTCGGCTTCGTCCTGCCCGGGGAGACCGCCGTCATCATCGGCGGGGTGCTCGCCGCGAACGGCCGGCTGTCCCTGCCGGTGGTCCTGGCCCTCGTCGTGGCAGCTGCGATCGCCGGCGACTCGGTCGGCTTCGAGGTCGGTCGACACTTCGGTCCGAGAGTGCTCGCCTCGCGCCCCCTGCGCAGACATCAGCTCGCCATCGCCGGCGCCCAGAAATCCCTGCGAGAGAAGGGCGGCTGGGCCGTCTTCCTCGGCCGGTTCACCGCTTTCCTGCGGGCGGTCATGCCCGGGCTGGCGGGCACGAGCCAGATGCCGTACCGGCGCTTCCTGGTGTACAACGCGATCGGCGCGGTCGTGTGGGGCGGCGGGGTCGCCCTGCTGGGCTACTTCGCCGGGACCTCCTACTCCGCCGTCGAGAAGCTGCTCGGTCGCGGCAGCACGGTCCTCGTCACAGTGTTCATCGTGGCGGGGCTGCTCGTGTGGCGGCGATTCCGCGTGCGGGAGCGCGAGCGCGTCCTGGTCGAGGCGGGGGTCGCAGCGGTCCTGCCCGACGTCGTCCTGCCCGACGGCGTCATGTCCGACATCGTCATGTCCGACGTCGTCCCGCCCGTCGCGGCCCCGACGGGCACCATCGCGGCGGGCACCATCACGACGGCGTGACCGCCCCCGTGAGGTACGCCGAGCGCAGCTCCGGCGGGAACTTCTCGATCGCGTAGCGCAGCATCGTGCGGGGCATGTCGCGGCAGTGCCGCGCGAGGAACTCCTCCTCGACCGCACGGTCCCGGTTGCCGACCTCGCGCAGCATCCACCCGACCGCCTTGTGGATCAGGTCGTGCTCGTCGTGGAGCAGGCGCTCCGCGAGCTCCAGGGTCCGTGCGAACCGGCCCGCGCGGATGAACGCCGAGGTAGCCATGATCGCGATGCGTCGGTCCCACACCGAGGGTGAGTCGGCGAGGATGTCGAGCACGGAGCTGTCGCGGTCCACCAGCCAGGGGCCCAGGAGGTAGGGCGCGCTCGAGTCGACCAGGTCCCAGTTGTTGATCCACGCCGTGCTCGCGAGCATCAGCTCCACGATCGCGCGGCGCTCGTCGGCCGCCGCGCGGTCGAACCTGCGCACCAGGACGAAGATCGCCGTGAGCCGCTCCTCGTGCCACGGGCTGTGCAGCAGGAGCGCGACCTCGGTCAGCGTCAGGGCAGCCCCGTGCCGCGCAGCCACGCGGCGCTGCGCTGGCACCGGGACCCCGAGCACGAGGTCGCCCTCGCCGTAGCCCCCGGGGCGCACCTGCAGGTAGCGGGCCTGGGCGACGGCGCGCACGGGATCGGCCACGCCCAGGAGGTCCACGCGAAGCGCGTCGAGCGCCGGGCTCGCCCCGCCGCTGCCGCTGCGGCTGGCGGGGTGCGGCTCCGAGCCGCTCACCCTCCGGCTTTCTCCTCGTCGGTGGCCCGGCGCACGACGATCCGCGTCCACGCGCCGACGTAGACCCGATCACCCTCGGTGAGCTCGTGCCGTTGGCCGGGGGGCAGGGCCTGGGTCGGCAGCGGTCCGCTGTCCGGACCGACGTAGGTGCCGTTGGACGACTGGAGGTCCTCGATCCACCACCGCGTGCCGTCCGTGGTCAGCTGCGCCTGGCGCCGGCTAACGCCGATGTCGCCGTCGCAGTCGACCTCCGGGTGGATGCTCCGGCTCCGCGAGAGGCGCCCGACCAGGACGCTGCGCACGGTGAGCGGCACGATCGCGGGCAGGCCGGGTGACGGGCACGTCTCCGCGCTGTCCTGCTCCGCGTACCAGTCGGGGTCGACCCAGATCTCAGCGACCCACTCCAGCGGGACCGCGGGCGCCAACGGCCCGGGATCCGGGCTGCCCGCGGCAGCAGCGCCCGACCCGCCCAGGTCCAGCGTCGAGGCGGGCGCGACGAGCCGCGGCATGGCCCCGGTCGTGAAGTCGTAGCCGCACGCCTCGCAGAACAGCGCCTCGGCGGAGTTCGGGGTCTGGCAGTTCGGGCAGGTCTGGGCGCCCACGCCCACGGTGCCCGACGACGACGTCGGCCCCGCAGCGCCGGACCCCGCAGCGCTAGAACCCGCCGCGCTAGAACCCGCTGCGCCCGACCCCGCCGCGGTGGCGGGACCACCGGCCGCGGGGGCACCCATCGGCGCCCCGCACGTGTCGCAGTAGTCGGTCGCGTTGCTCGGGTGCCCGTTGGGGCAGGTCGCGGCGCTCACTTGCGCACCCGCGTCGTCTTGGTCGAGGCCGTGTCGAGCGCCATCTCGTCGAGCCGGTCCACGCTCTTGCGCAGGCGCACCTTGCCGGTGCCGGGCTCCTCGATGTCGACCACCTTGCGCAGCTTGGAGGTGGCCTCCTCGTTACCGGTCTGCGCGGCCAGCTGCACGGCCCGACCGAGCTTGGCCGTGGCCGTCGCCGTGTCGCCGGCGGCCTTGGCGGCGAGCCCGTCCTGGATCGCCTCGGCGAGCTCGGTCTGCCCCGTGTAGTGGGCCACCTCCGGGTTGATCCGGGCGGTGAGCTCGCTGTCGTCGGACCACTTCGCCTTGACCAGCCCCTGCGCTGCGACCTCGTCCCCGATCGCCAGCTGGACGCGGGCGGCGAGCTGTTCCTGCCCCACGCCGCGCGCGGCCGAGACCCGGACCGCGACGTGGAAGTCGCGCGACTCGTCGCCCCAGCTCCCCGTCGGGTACGCCCCCGTCAGGGCGTTGACCTCGCGCCGGCGGCTCGACAGGTCCTCCACCGTCGGAGCGACCTGCCGCACGAACAGCACCTGGGCACCCTGCGGCGCCCACACGCGCAGGTCGGCCGACGCCACCCCGCGCCCCATGGACGCCCGCATCAGCTTCTCGAACTCCCCGGCCATCTCGTCGGGCGTCGGGATGAGGTCGACCGTGCCCATGAGCGCCGTCGCGATCCGCCGGACCTCCCCGACCTTCCAGTCGGCCCCGACCCCGCGGCAGTCGCACTGGAAACGACCGCTCGCGGCGGCGATGCGTGCGGTCAGCTCGGCCGGGGTCTCGTGCTGGTTGTTGCCGTCGGTCAGCAGGATCGCGTGCCGCTGCGCTGCGGACGGAACGCTGGCGAACACCGCCGTGGCCAGCTCGAGCCACGTGCCCATGGCCGTGCCGCCCTCGGCCACGAACGTGCCGATCGCCGCGCGTGCCGCGGCCCGGGTCGAGGGGTCCATGCGCACCATGGCGAGCTCGGGCACCCCGGCCGGGTAGGCGAGCCGGGCCACGTGGCTGCCCGCGATGACGGCGAACCAGGTCCCGTCGAGCACCTGGTCGAGCGCGGCGACGGCGGCCAGCTGGGCGGCGCGGATCCCGACGGGTCCCATCGAACCGGAGGTGTCGACGATGACGATCTCCGCGGCCTCGCCGGCGCCCGACTGCCCGGCCTGGCCGGCGCCGGTGCACGTCACCGTGACGATCGCGTGCACGTCCGTGGCGCCGTCGGCCAGGAACTCGTTCTGGTACACCTGCGCGGAGAACTCGGTCATGTCGTTGATCCCGTCTGACGGTCGTTGCTGAGCGGGGACGCCGGACCGGCACCGAGCCGGGCGAGCACCACCGTGATGTTGTCATGTCCGCCCTGGGCATTGGCCCAGTCCACGAGCCCCGAGGCGATCGCGAGCGGCTCACCCGCCGTGCCCGCCGCCGTGCGCTGCACGAGCGCGGCGAGGTCGGCGGCCGGGGAGCAGTAGTTCCACAACCCGTCCGAGCACACGAGGAGCCAGCCCGGGGTGTCGATGGCCTGGGTCGTCACGCGCGGGGTGTGGTCGGGGGCGTCGACGCCGAGCCACCGGGTGATCGCGTGGGACTGCGGACCGAACTCGGCCTGCTCGCGCGGGACGCCGAGGGTGATCTGCTCGGCCGCCCACGAGTCGTCGGTCGTGAGGAACCGAGCCGTACCGACGTCCGGCAGCCAGTACGCCCGGCTGTCCCCCACGACCCCAGCCACGATCCGGTCCCGTTCGACGACGGCCATCACGATCGTGCACGACGGCGGGCTCGCACCGTGGTCGGGCGACGTCGCCTGGGCGACCGCCCGGGCCGCCGCGTCCGTGGCGGCGGCCAGGCGAGCGCCGAGCACGGCAGCGAGCCCCGAATCGGTCCCCAAGCCCTGCGCGCCGGGCGCCTGCAGCACCTCGAGCGCGGCGCGCGCGGCGGCGAGACTGGCGACGTCGGAGTCCTCGGACGACGAGACGCCGTCGCACACCACGAGCACGGCGCGGCTGCCCGGGGCCTCGTGCGCGGCGAGGGCCATCGCGTCCTCGTTGCGGTGGTGACGCCGGCCCCGATCACTGACCCCGCCCACCCACGGCTGCGGCTGCTCGACGACGTGGTCGCGCGCGGCCGGGGCCTTGGCCCCGCAGGACGAGCAGTAGCCGTCAGCGTCGACCTCGCCGCCGCACTCGCGGCAGGGAGCGGGCCCGGCGACAACCTGTACCGGAGCTGACGGCTCTGACTCGGGCGACGCTGACTCAGGCGACGCTGACTCAGGCGGCGCTGACTCAGGCCCGACGGCGGCGGGCAGCTCGGTCCCGCAGGCCTCGCAGAAGTTCGCGCCGGTCCCGGCGACCTGGCCGCACGACGCGCACACGCGAGGACCGACAGAGGTGGCCGGACTCATCGCAGGGTCCGGACTCATCGCAGGGTCCAGCGGCGGACGCTGTTGGCGGCGTCCACGAGCGCCACCCGCTCGTCCATGGTCGTGGCCATGGTCGCCAGCTCGCGGTAGGTCTGCTCCAGGCCGTCGCGCAGCGCGGGCTCCTCGGCCGGGTGGCCGCCGATGCTCAGAGCAGGCTGAGGTCCGTGCTGGAGCACGAGGCCGAGCGCGCTCTCGAGCACGCGGGCGGTGAGCCGGGACCGGTCGAGCGGGTCGATGCTCACGCCCTCGACGCTCGTCATCGCCGACGCCAGCGCCGGCAGGCCGCCGTCGGACGCGGCCAGCAGGCCGGCCCGCTGCCGGCGGGCCTCCGGGAACGCGCGACTGGTCGGCGGAACCAGGTCGAGCGCCGCGACGGCACCGGCCGTGTCCCGTCGAGCGGTGCGGATCCGCGCCATCGCGAACGCCGCGGGGGCTGTGTAGGACGCGTCGCTGCGCGCGCAGGTGTCGTACAGCGCCTCGGCGATGTCGAGCTCCTGGCGCAGCTCGCACGCCAGCGCCAACGCCAGCTTGGGCGCGAGCTCCCCGGGGACCTGGCCGTAGACCGCGTTGAAAGCCGCCTGGGCGGCGTCGCCGTCGTTCGCCGCGAGCGCCTTCAACCCTTGGAGCCAGACGGCACGCCACTCCCACGGGTCGACGGTCAAGAGCTCGTCTGCGACGCGGTCGACCACGTCCGGGCGGTGGGCCGCGAGCGCCGCTCGACCGAGATGGAGCAGCACCTCGGGCGACCGTTCGGGCGCCTGCGCGAGCAGGTCGAGCCGAGCGGCCGGGTCCTCGACGCTGACCGTCGCCAGCCAGCCGGTCTGCGGGTCGCTGGTGTCCACGACGAGCTCGGGCAGGTCGTGCCACTCGAGCGTGGAGTCGGAGACGTTCGGTGGGGTGAACAGCAGCGACGGCGGTGCGTGCCGGCCCGCCGGGTCATCCGGCCGGTCGGTGATCACGACCTCGCGGAGCACCCCGAGCAGCTGCACGCGCAGCTCGGCTGCGGAGGCGAACCGGTCGGCGGCGTCGGGCGCGCAGGCCTTGGCGACCAGCCGGTAGAACGAGTCGTAGCGCTGGAACAGCGGCGTCTCGGCCACCGGCGGCAGCGACGTCACATACGTCGACTGGTACCCGCGGAACTCCATCGCGAGCACGATCAGGGTGCGGCCGATCGTGTAGATGTCAGAGGCGATCGTCGTGCCGACGTCGGGCACCTCGGGCGCCTGGTAGCCGACCGTGCCGTAGATCGCCGAGTCCGCGTCCTGGAGGCGACGGACCCCGCCCAGGTCGATGAGCCGGACGTCGTCGCCCACCTGGATGATGTTGTCGGGCTTGAAGTCGCAGTACACGAGGGCGAGGTCGTGCAGGTACTGGAACGCGGGCAGGATCTCGAGCACGTAGGCGATCGCCTGGTCGAGCGGCAGCGGGTCGTACCGCCCCGCGGCCCGCATGCGTTCCTTGAGCAGCGCCTTGAGCGACGTGCCGCCGATGTACTCCATCACGATGTAGCCGGCGCCCTCGTGCGTGACGAAGTTGTAGATCTCGACGATCAGCGGGTGCTCGACCTGGGCGAGGAACTGACGCTCGGCGATGGCGGCCGCCACCGCGTCGGCGTCGCCCGCGTTGAGCAGACCCTTGAGCACCACCCAGCGGTCGGAGACGTTGCGGTCGCGAGCCAGGTAGATCCACCCGAGCCCGCCGTGCGCGAGCGCACCGGCGACCTCGTACTGCCCGCCGACCAGGTCGCCCGCGCGCAGCTTGGGCGTGAACGAGAACGGGCTGCGGCACTGCGGGCAGAAGCCCTCGGTGCGGCCCGGCTGGCCGTCGTGCGAGCGCCCGACGGCGGAGCCGCACGACGGGCAGAACCGCTTCTCCTCCGCCACCTGCGGGTTGGCCATCAGGGCCTTGGAAGCGTCGATCGCCGGCTGCGGCGGGATCGTCGTCAGGCCGGCACCCAGGCGCGCGGCGCGCAGCCGGGTCGACGACGTCCCCCGACGCTGGGTCACCTGCGTGCCGCCGGTGCCGCGCGCCGAGCCCATCGCCGTGGACGCGAGCCGGTTGGAGGCCCGCGAGACCGCCGAGGGCGAGGAGTCGACCCCGGCGGGCACACCGGCGTGCACCGTGCCCGACCCGGGCGAGGTGCCGCTCGACGACGTGACGCTTGAAGGCGCTGCCCTCGAGGCGGTGCTGAAGGTGCTCGGCGGCGCCCCGGCGGGGGAACCGCACACGTCGCAGTACCCGTCCTGGATCGTGCCGGTGCACCCCGGCTGGGTGCAGGCGATGGCGCTCATGGGTTCCGTCCTGAGGGTGCGGCGGGGGCGCTCGAGCCACCGAGGAGCAGCTGGTACGCCCCGACCACGGCGCGTGCGCGGGACAGGTCGGTCGGGGTCTCGCCGAGCACGGCGAGGGCCTGCTTGTACATCTCGGCGACCTCCGGGCGGTCGGAGTGTCCCGTGCCCGCGGCCTTCGCGCGGTACACGTCGAGCAGCGCCCGCAGGTCGGCGAGCTCGGCGAGCGGCCCGCTGTACGCCTGCTCGGCGAGCGTGAGCGCGCGGGCCACCGCGGCCAGCCGGACCAGGTAGGCGTCCACCGCGAGCGCGTCGTCGGGCACGGGCCCGAGCGCCTCGACCCGCGGCACCGCCAGCGTGGGCGCCGACCGCACGTGCGCGACGCAGTCGTCGACGACCCCGTGCACGCGCACGGCGCGCGCAACGAGCTCGGTGCGCAGGGCCGAAGCCCGGGCGCGGTCGCGCTCGTCGTCCCGGCGGGTGGCGCCGGCAACGATGAGGTCCCGCTCGAGCAGCGCGGAGTCGGACTCGAGCGGACCGACCAGCCCGCCGACGTCGGCGCCGCGCTGCGCCCGCTCGGCGACGTCCGCCAGGCGACGGTCGAGCCGGTGCAGGCGATCGGTGGCGGTGTCCCGCAGCGCCCCGGCGGGCTCGGCCGGGACCTGGTCGCGCACGCGCTCGAGCGTCGCGCGCAGCGAACGCAGGTGAGCGGCGAGGTCGACCGAGACCGGGTCGAGCGAGAGCCGCCAGCTCAGCTGGGCGGCGAGCGCGTCCGAGAGCCGGCACGCCTCGGGCACCGAGACCGCGAGCGACGCGCTCCCCGGCCCGGCGCCGGCGTCGAGCCGTCCCCAGACCAGGGCAGACAGCCGCTGCCGCTCGACGGGACCGACGCGGCCGCTGTCCCACACGCGCTCGAGCTCCGCCAGACGCGCGGCCACCGCCTGCCAGAGTGTCATCGACAGTGTGATGTCACCGGTCAGCGCGCCGTTGTCAGTGCCGGCAGCGTCCGCAGCAGCGGCGGCGAGCGCGGCCTGGTCCAGCTCGTCGAGCTCGGTGCGGCGCTGCTCGCACCACGCGCCCAGCTGCTCGAGGTAGCGCAGCATCGCGACCGGGTCGACGGCCTCCCCCATCCGGGCCGGGGCCTGCGGGGCGACGGCGGGTCCGGTCGTCATCAGCCGCGCCCGTAGTCGGGCACCGGGGGCGCGGGGGCGGCCCCGAGCGCGTCGGCGAGCCACCGGTCGTACGACTGCGTCCAGCGACCGTCCGCCGCGGCCTGCGCCAGCACGCCGTTGACGAACCGCACGAGGTCGACGTTCGCGGAGTTGATGCCCAGCCCGTAGGGCTCGGCGGTGAAGGCCGGGCCGACGACCTGCGCGTACGGGTCCTGCGCGGCGAGGCCGGCGAGCACCGTGTCGTCCCCGGTGATCGCGTCCACCTCGCCCTGCTGGAACTTGACCAGGCACCCGGTGTGTGTCGACGCGCCGACCGGAATCACGTCGGGGAACTCCTTGAGCTTGTCCAGGCTCGTGGACCCGGTGGGGGCGCACACCCGCTGCCCGGCAAGGTCGGCGAGCGACGTCGCGGTCGACCCCAGCGGGACCAGCAGCTTCTGCCCGGACCGGTAGTACTCCGCCGAGAACGCGATCTGGTCCCAGCGCGCGCAGGTGATCGTCATGTTCCGCGCGACCAGGTCGACGCTGCCGTCCTGGAGCAGCGGGATCCGCTCGGCGGCGGTGATGACCCGAAGCTCGATCTTGTTGGGGTCACCGAAGATCGCCTGCGAGACGAGCCGCGCGGTGTCGATGTCGAAGCCCTCGAGCTGGCCGCTGATCGGGTTGCGCGCCCCCAGCAGCAGCGAGTCGCCCGACACCCCGACGATCAGGCGGCCGCGCTCGGCGATCTTCGCCATGGTGGAGCCCGCGGGCATCTGCCCCGGGGCGGGCAGCGGGCTCAGCGGCGCGTACGACGCGAGCGGGTCGGCGCACACCGGGGCGGCCGACCCGGACGGGCTCGGTGTCGGCGCCGGCGTCGCCGCCGCGGTCGACGGCGTCGGCAGCGGGGTGGCGTCGTAGGCCGAGGACGTGCAGCCCGCGACCAGCGCGACCAGCAGCGTGGCCAGACCCGCCACGACGGTCCGCGTCGATCGGCGCCGACCTGGACGCGTCGTGAGCTCGCTCATCGGTACTCCTCGATCCGTTGCGACAGTCCCCACCACGCCAGCACGGCAGCGCCCAGACCCGCCAGCACGCACAACCACCCCGCGAGCGTGAGCCCCGACTGGGCATCCGTCAGGGCCGACGTCGTCGCGGCCCCGGCGGACGTGAGCTGCTCCGCCGAGCGGGTGTCGAAGCTGTCGAAAGCCGCGTTGGCGCTGCCCGGCTCGCGGCTGACCGCCGCGGCCACCGCCTGGTCCCAGCCGCCGCCGTCGTCCAGGGCCCTGATCTCCCGGTGCAGCGCCGTGTACGCGGCCCAGGCCGGCTCGAGGTCCGCGGAACCGCCGTCGACCGCGACCGCGTCCGCGAGCCGGGTGGTGGTGGCTTCGGACGACGCCGCCCAGGCGGTCTCGAAGGCAGCGCCCGAGCCGCGCGAGATGAGGGTCAGGCTCTCGTTGGCCTTGGCGTCGAACGCGGAGATCCGGGCGCCCGCCAGCGCGCGGGCGGCGGCGTACGAGCCCGTCTTCACCGTGCCGACCGTGGCACTGACCGAACCGAGGACGGCGACCCCTGCGACGAGCACGACCAGCACGACGACGCCCGCGGCCAGCAGCGGCACGTTGAGGATGCGGTGCGAGCGCCGCGCGATCCACACCATGGCGCCGGCGATCAGTGCGAGAGCGACCAGCCCCGCGACGGCGACGAGCGCCTGCGCGCGACGGGCCGCGGCGAACTCCGTGGTGACCCGGTCCTGGTTGGCCTGGTTGAGCGCCTCGAGCAGCGGCAGCGCATCCGCGCGCAGCCCCGCGCTCGCCTCACGCAGGTACTGCGCCCCGAGCGGGAGCCCCTGGCGGTTCGTCGCGCGCGCCTGCACGACCCCGCCCGTGTACCGCTGGATCGCCGCCCCGAGCGCGGCGAGCGCGTCGCCGTCGGCCGGCTGGGCCCGGGCGGCGAAGGCGACCTGCCGGGCGGCACGCTCGACGGCGGCGTCGTAGTCACGGCGCTGCTCCACCGGTTCGAGGCCGCCCACGAGGAACGCGTTGGTGGCGTCGGCGTCCGCGCGGACGAGGGACGTCTGGATGTCCTGCAGCCGCACGAGCTGGGCCGCGTTCCGGTCGGCGCGCGCCAGGGCGTCGTCGGCGGCCCAGAACGACCGGGCCCCCGCGAGGCCGACCAGCAGAGCGACCAGGATGAGCACGGCCGAGACCACGCGGAGCCGTCCCGGGGTGCCCTGCACGCCGAGCCGCGCGCGCTGCAGGCCCCGACCAGCCCGGGTCGCGGGCGCTTCGCCCTGCTGCACGGTCGGAGCCATCAGGGCGTTCGGAGCCGTCGAGCTCATGCGGGACCTCCGGGTGGGATCGGGTGCACGGCCGGTCGATCGAGGGCCTGGTCCGTGAGCTGCGGGTCGTCGTCCAGGTCGTGCGGGAGCAGCACCCGCAGGTCCTGCCGAGTCGGCACCTCGACGTCTCGCAGCCGCCAGGCCAGACGCCCGATGGCACCTCCGAGAACGTTTCGGGCGAAGCGTCCGTTCCCGAACCCGGTCCCCCGCGGCGTCGCGGCCAGCACCTCGCGGAACCGCACCAGACACTCGGCGCTCGGCTCGAAGTCGCCCGCGCGCGCGAGCCGGGCGAAGATCTCGGTCAGCTCGTCGTCGGTGTAGTCGTCGAACTCGACAGTCGTGCGGAACCGGCTCGCGAGTCCGGGGTTGGCCTCGACGAACTCGACCATGGGGGCGGGGTAGCCGGCCACGATCACCACGACGTCGTCGCGGTGGTCTTCCATCTCCTTGACCAGGGTGTCGACCGCCTCCGCGCCGTACTCGTCGCCCGCGAGGCTGTAGGCCTCGTCGATGAACAGCACCCCGCCGAGCGCGCCGGCCACCACCTCAGAGGTCTTGACGGCCGTCTGCCCGAGGTAGCCCGCGACGAGCTCGGACCGGTCCACCTCGACCAGGTGCCCCTTGGCGAGCAGGCCGAGCGCGGCATAGATGCCGCACACGAGGCGGGCGACCGTCGTCTTGCCGGTGCCGGGGTTGCCGGTGAACACGAGGTGCCGCGAGATGGTCGGGCTCTGCATCCCCTGCTCGGCGCGCAGCTTCTGCACCCGCAGGACGGCGGCCTGCCGGTGCACCTCGCGCTTGACCCGGGAGAGCCCGACGAGCGCGTCGAGCTCCGCAAGGAGCTCCTCGACGGTCGTGGCCGGGGTGGACGAGGACGGGGACGAGGTCGTGGTGGACGACACAGTGGTGGACGACACCGTGGTGGGCGACGAACCAGTGGCCGACGGCACGGGGACCCACGACAGCGCCGGGCTGGCCGCCGTGACCACGGGCAGGGCGCGCGGCAGCGCACCGAGCTGGGCGGCCGCCGCGACGGACGCGTTGCCGATCACGCGCAGCGTGGGCTCTCCGAGCGAGCACGCTGCCGAGGTCACCTCGACGAGCGCGCGGGCGTAGGCCGCCGCTTGAGGCGACCCGACGGCCACGAGCTCGCCGAGCAGGCGCGTCGGCGCGGCCCGCCAGCGGCGCCCGCGGGTGGCGGCATCGAAGAAGTCCTGCGTGCTCAGCGCCCGACCGTCGACCACAGCCGGCACCGCGTCCGGCTCTGCGCCCGGCTGCGCCGCGGCGACCTGCGCGATCCAGTCCCCCGCCGCCCGGGGGGCCGACTCCGCCACCGCCGCCGCGAGGGCCGCACCTTCGGCCCGGACGTCGGCGTCGGCCAGGTCGGCGGCGACACCGATCGCGGCGAGCCCGATCAGCGCCTCGGCGAGCGAGACGTCGTCGGTCATGGCGCCGGCTGCGGGGGTGGGGTGATCTGACCGATCTCCAGCTGCCCGCCCGCTGCGGCGGAGCCGAACTTCTCCGCGAGAAACCGGCCGTGGGCGACCAGGGCGGCGGCGTCCGACCGGTTCACGGCGTCCATCACCTGGTCCATCGTGCGTGCCAGCAGGTCGAGCTGGTCGATCAGCACCATGAGCGAGCTTCGACCGTTGTCTACTGGTCGACTGTTCGCCCAGTCCCGCGGAAGCCGGAGGTAGCCGCCGATCGCCTCGGGCAGGTAGTCGGTGGCCGTGGCCATGACGGAGTACGCCTGCGGGCTGCCCGAGCCCAGCCGGTCGAGCCGGCCGATCGCCTCGCGCACGACGCGCGTCACCCGGGCCACCCGCGAGGCGACCGGGGCGGGGACCGCGCCGTCGGCCACGAGGGCATCGACCCGGTCGATGGACGCGAGCAGGTCGGCGCTCGTCGGTACCGGCGGCAGCATGAGCCGCTCGGTCTCCTGCGGCGCTCGGCCGCGCCCGGTGACCTTGGCGAACAGGTCGGCGAACGAACCCATCGAACCTCAGCCCCTCGCTCGGGTGCTGCGGCTCATCGGCCGCTTCCGGGCGCGCGGTCGAGGTCGAGCGAACCGCTCGCCAGCCGCTCGTCGTGCTGCTGGACACGGTCGAGGTAGTCGCGCGACTTGCCGACCTCGGTCTCGAGCGTGCCGATCGTGGCGGCCATGGTGTCGAGCGCGCCGACCTTGAAGGTGTCGATCGCGTCCATGGTCGCGTAGATGTTCGCGAACGCGGCCTGCAGCTGCGGCAGCCCGATCGTGGCCGACGCCGCCTGCTCCTGGATCCGCACCGAGTTGTCCTTGAGCATGGCCGAGGTGCGCTCGATCAGGTTGGACGTCGTGGTGTTGAGGGCCGTGATCTGGTCGAGCACGAGCTTTTGGTTGCCGAGCGCCTGCGCGACGATCACGGCGGTGCGCAGCGCCGAGATCGTCGTGGTGGACGCCCGGTCGACGCCCTTGACGAGCTCAAGGTTGTTCTTGATGACGACGTCGATCGCGAGGTAGTTCTGGATCGACACCGCGAGCTGGACCAGCAGGTCCTGGTGCTTCTGGCGCACGTAGAACAGAACGTCGTCGCGCAGCGATCGCGCCCGGTCGGGGTCGGTGGCCTCGAGCTCGGCGATGCCCGCGGCGAGGCGTGCGTCGAGCCGCTCGGCGATGTAGACGTACTGGTTGAGCCGGGCCATCGCGGCCCACAGCTCGCCCTTCTCGAGGTTGAGCGACGCGTTGTCCTTGCGCAGCTCGTCCTGCCCGTCGCGTAGCGCGTGCAGGATCGCGTCCAGGTGGCTCTGGGCACTTTGGTACTTCTGGAAGTAGTCGGCGATCTTGTCGCCGAACGGCAGGAACCCCAGCAGCTTGCGTGTGCCCTGGGCGCCGGACGGGTCAAGGTCCTCCACGGTGCGGCGCAGCTCGACTAGCGTCGTGCCGACCTTGGAGCCCGAGGCGAGGCCGCCCTCGGTCAGGGCGCGCACCGGAGACTTCAGCAGCCGGTTGGAGCTCTCGGCCGCGTTGCGGATGTCGACGTCGCCCATGGTGCGTACGTCGGCGGCCTTCGCCGCGAACTCGGGCGAGTGCGGCTCCGCGGTCATCAACGAGCCGAGGTAGTCACCGACCTTCGCGTCGAGCCCCGGGAGGGCGGCAGCATCGACGGCCGGAGCCATGCGCGGCGCGGCCGTCGTGGCGACCTGCGCGACGGGCGCCGGGATGGTGAGCGTGAGCACCGGTTCCATAGGAACAGGGGGTTGCAGCGGCGCGACCTGCTCCGCGCCGGCCTTCGTCGGGTCGACCTCGGTCACCAGGGTGGTCCTTCCTTGCCCGCGCCACCCCGCGGGGCAGCGATCCTCGTATCTAGCACGTGCGGGTCAACCTACGCGGTCGAGGGCCTCTCGCGCTGCACTCTGGGGGCCCTCAACTCACCTGCCGCGGCACCACGCCCGTCATCGTCAGGACGAGCTTCATGCACTTGTGGGCGCCGTCGGCCGTGGGATCGAACATCAGGGGGCAGCCGCCGTCGATCACCGTGATCCCGTGCGCGCGCCCGTACTCGGTGGCAGCGGGCGAGACGCTCCCGCCGCCGACGGACTTGTGCATCCAGACCTGGGTGATCCCCAGCTCGGCGGCCTCGCGCATGGTGACCTCGGCCGTGTCCGGCTTGGTCCCGATGACGACGGCCTCGACGCCGCCGGGGATCGCCGCGAGGTTCGGGTAGGCCGTGACGCCCTCGACGGTCTCGGCGTTCGGGTTGACGGCGAACACCTCGTAGCCGCGGTCCCGCAGGCGCTGGAAGACGATGTTCCCGCCGTGCCCCTCGGCCTTGCGTGACACCCCCGTCACCGCCACCCGTTTCGCGGTGAGGAACTGCGTGGCTGCGTCCTTGATCTTGGTCATGGCCCTCACCCTAGGGACGGCCCAGGGCCGAGTGCAGGGACGTTGTGCCCGACGACGCGGCCCGGTCGCAGTTCGGCCGGTAGCGTGAGCCGTGCTCACCGCCGGACGTGCGTCGACCCGCTGCACGCGTCGACCCGAGAGGCGTGCCATGACCGAACGCCCCGCTCCGCCCACGCCGGACGACGGCGCCGCGACCGCCGACCTCGCGACCGCCGACCTCGTGACCGCCGACCTCATCGCCGCCCTGCGCGCGGCCGGGTGCGTATACGCCGAGGACGAGGCGCGACTGCTGCTCGCCGCGGCGCGCACGCCCGCCGAGCTCGACGCGATGGTGCGCCAGCGCGTCGCGGGGCTCCCGCTCGAGCCGATCCTCGGCTGGGCGGAGTTCTGCGGCCTGCGGATCGTGGTGCAGCCCGGCGTCTTCGTGCCCCGGCGGCGCACCGAGCTCCTCGTGCGGCAGGCCGCCGCGCTCGCCCGGCCGGGCACGGTCGCGGTCGACCTGTGCTGCGGGACCGGTGCGGTCGGCGTGGCCCTGGCTGCGGCCGTGCCGCGTCTCGAGCTGTACGCCGTCGACATCGAACCCGACGCGGTGCGCTGCGCACGCCTGAACGTGGTGCCGGCCGGAGGCCAGGTGTTCGAGGGCGACCTGTTCGACGCCCTGCCTGCCGGGGTGCGCGGCCGGGTCGACCTCGTGGTCGCGAACGCGCCCTACGTGCCGACCGACGCGATCGCGACGATGCCCCCCGAGGCCCGGCTGCACGAGCCGCGGGTCACGCTGGACGGCGGCTCCGACGGGCTCGACGTCCAGCGGCGCGCGGTGGAGCAGGCGCCGATCTGGCTGACCCCCGGCGGCCACCTGCTGATCGAGACCAGCCGCGACCAGGCGGACCGCACCGTCGAGCTCTTCACCCGGCGCGGGTTCGTCGCCCGTGTGACGACCTCGTCGGAGCTGGACGCGACCGTCGTCGTCGGCTCCTGGAGCCCGTAGGACCGGCACGTTAGCGGCTCAGAGATCGCGGCTCAGAGCCAGGTGCGGCGGCGGAACACCGTGAACAGGACGACCGACACCATGGCCATCAGCCCCAGCGCGAACGGGTAGCCGAGCATCCAGGCAAGCTCAGGCATGTGCTGGAAGTTCATCCCGTAGACCGTGCCCACGAGGGTAGGCGCGAACAGGATCGCCGCCCACGCGGAGATCTTCTTGACCTCCTCGTTCTGGGCCAGGCTCGCCTCCGAGAGGATCTTCGTCTCCTCGTTCTGCCGCTGGCCGACCAGGGCCGAGTTCACCAGCAGAATGTTCTGCAGCAGCTGGCGGAAGCCCTCGACGCGGTCCACGACCTGCTCGACGTGGTCCTGGACGTCCCGCAGCGCGCGCTGCAGCTCGGGGTCGATGCCGTACTTGTCGAACCCCGCGGCCAGGCCGTGCAGGATCTGCCGCAGCGGTGCGGCGGCCCGCTGGAACTCGATGACCTCGCGCGAGAGCTCGTAGATGCGCCGGCTCACGGTGGGGTCCCCGCGGAAGACCTCGGTCTCGATCTCGTCGATGTCGTTGCCCAGACCGGCGACGACGGGTGCGTAGTCGTCCACCACCCGGTCGAGGATCGCGTACAGCACCGCCTCCGGGCCCAGTGCCAGCAGCTCCGGATCGGCCTCCATGCGGCGCCGCACGCTCCCGATGTCGGGCGCCTGGCCGTGCCGGACGGTGATGACGAAGTCGTCGCCCACGAAGACGTGCAGCTCGGAGAAGTCGACCTCCTCGCGACTGTCGTCGTAGCGGGCGGCCCGCAGCACGACGAAGAGGGTCTTGCCGTACCGCTCGAGCTTGGGGCGCTGGTGGGTCTCCACCGCGTCCTCGATCGCCAGCTCGTGGAGGTCGAACTCGGCCGCGAGCGACGCCAGATCCGTCTCGTTCGGCCGCACGAGCCCGATCCAGGCCAGGTCGCCCGTGTGCTCGTCGCCCCGCTCCCGCAGCAGCGCGTAGGTCGCAGCGAGCGAGCTCGGCTGGGCGAGCCGCACGCCGTCGTTGTAGACGACGTTGACCGCCACGCTCGAGCGCACGGCGTCGTCCACCTGATCGATCGAGGTGGTCGAGTCGTAGAGCGGGTTCGCCGGTGACGGGTGCCGCGGTGTCGGACGAACGATCCTCTTCATGTGCGACTCCCTTGAAACACCTTCAGCGCGCAGACCGGCACCGTGATGGTCCCACAGCGGCCGACGACGACCGACCGCGACCGGCCGTCGTCGGGTGCCCGATATCGCCCGACGTCTTTGCCTACCGCCAGGCGGCCGGATGGCAGCACGGCAGCCAGCCGCTCTCGGTGGCGGTGAATCTCAGCGGACGCCACCTCGACCGCCGCGGCGACCTCGTCGGGGACGTGCGCGCGGCACTCGGCCGCAGCGGCCTCGACCCGGAACTGCTCACCGTCGAGATCACGGAGCCGATGCTGACGCGCGACGCCGAGCGCAGCGCGTACCTGCTTCGTGGGCTCAGGCAGCTCGCCTCCGGTCCTCGCAGGCCGACGCGTGCGACAGCGGTCAGGGATTCTTGTTCGCCCGCCCGCTGTCGGCGGCAGGGTTCGCCGACCTCGTCGCCGCCGGCCGGGTACCGGCGTGGCGCCCGGCGGAACCTCGGACCATCTGACTCCTCACGATGTGACCAATCCCTCACTCGTTCACCCGACGACGGCGAGTGCCCGCCCCGCGGACCTGCGAACCTTCGAATTCGCAAGCGTTGTCCGGCCGGCGCTCCCGAACCCCCTTCGGCGCGTCCCTCCAGGGCCGCGCGAACAATGCCGTGGAGCTGAGCATGGACTGGCGCAACAACGCTGCGTGCCTGACCGAGGACCCGGAGCTGTTCTTCCCGATCGGGACCACGGAATCCGCCCAACGCCAGATCGAGCGCGCCAAAGCCGTGTGCGACCGGTGCCCGGCCGTCTTCACCTGCCTCACGTGGGCGCTCGAGTCCGGTCAGGATGCGGGCGTCTGCGGCGCCCTCTCGGAGATGGAGCGCCACGCGTTCAAGCGACGCGAGGCCCGCCGCCGTCGGGCAGGCTGACCCCGCCTCGGAACCGAGCGGTCAGCGACGCCCGCCGCCTCGACGAGCGACCAGCGTGACGCCGATCGCCGCGAGACCGACCTGGAGCAGAACCTCGATCCAGTCGATCCCGGCGGTGTCCGTGGACGAGATCGCGTTCGCCAGCGCGGTCCCCAGCAGCGCTGCGACGATGCCCACGAGGATGGTGACGACGAGGGAGAGGTTCTGCTTTCCCGGAGCGACGAATCGACCGAGCAGGCCGATGATGGCGCCGATCACGATGGCGGTGATGAATCCTGTGACGGTCATGAAAGTCGCTCTCCTCAGTCCCACGGGGGCCGGTCCCGGCCTCCGAGCGGACGAAGGTAGCCGGACCGGTACCGCGATGCACCTTTGCGAAATCGACGCGAAGGGGTTATCCCGCCGCGACCGGGTTATCCGGGGAACGGCCGCACGACCGCCTCGCCCAGCTGGGGCAGCGCGTGCGACAGCGCATCCTCGCCCGCACGGGCGACGCCGTGCGCCTGGACGGGGGAGAGCGACGGGTCGACGTCGAGCTCCGCATCTGCGTGCAGCGCATGCCCGAGCCACCGCAGGCGGACCCGGCGGACGGCGAGGACCCCAGGCACCGCGGCAAGCGCGTGCTCGGCGCGGTGCACGAGCTCCGGCTCGACGCCGTCCATCAGGCGGCGGAAGACGTCGCGCAGGGCGCTGCGCAGCAGCACCAGGATCGCGGCGGTGATGACCAGACCGACCACGGGGTCCGCCAACGGGAAGCCGGCCGCCACGCCGAGCGCGCCGACGAGGACCGCGAGGGACGTCAGCCCGTCCGTGCGCGCATGCAGACCATCGGCGACGAGCGCGGCGGACCCGATCTGCCGGCCCACCCGGATCCGGTAGATCGCGACGAGCTCGTTCCCGGCGAACCCGATGAGCCCGGCCGCGGCGACCCACCACGTGTGCTCGAGCGCAACGGGATGGATCAGTCGGCGGATCGACTCCACGAACGCGACCACGGCGGACAGCGCGATCATCGCGACGATGAACAGTCCCGCGAGGTCCTCGGCCCGCCCGAACCCGTAGGTGAACCGCTTGCTCGGGGCTCGTCGGGTCAGCGCGAACGCGATCCACAGCGGGATCGCCGTCAGCGCGTCGGAGAAGTTGTGGACGGTGTCGGCCAGCAGCGCGACCGAGCCGGAGATCACGACGATGGCCAGCTGGAAGACGGCCGTCAGACCCAGGCCCACGAGCGAGACCTTGACCGCGCGGATGCCGTGCTCACTGCCCTCAAGCGCGTCGTCGATCGAGTCGGCGGGGTCGTGGCTGTGGGGCGAGAACAACCCGTGCAGCACGCCGCGCAGCCCGGTCGGATGAGTGTGCCCGACGCCGCCATGGTCGTGGCTGTGGTCGTGGTCGTGGTCGTGGTCGTGCTCGTGGTCGTGGTCGTGCTCGACGACGGCGGCGGGCTCGGGACTCATCGCGTCCCCCGCTCCGACGAGGACTGTGCACCGGGCGCATCCGGCGACGCTGCACGTTCGCGATGGTGGACGGGGATGTCGACGGAGGCATGCTCGGCGTTGAACACGGCGTCGGTGATGAGCTGTTCGATGTGCTCGTTCGTGATCCGGTAGTAGACGCTCGTGCCGTCCCGTCGCGTCTGCACAAGGCGACCCAGTCGCAGCTTGGCGAGGTGCTGGCTGACGGCCGGCCCCGGCTTGCCCACCTGCGTGGCGAGCTCGTTGACTGACTGCTCCCGGCCGATCAGGGCCCACAAGAGCTGAACGCGGGTCGGATCGGCGAGCATGCGGAACACCTCGACCGCGAGGAGGACCTGATCCTCGTCGAGCTTCTCGCCATGCTTATCTGCATTCATACGCAGAGTCTAAGGCTTTGAAGCGGAGCGAGAGAACACCCGACCCGAGCTGCCCCGCCACGCCCCGCCACGCCCCGCCCCGCCCCGCCCCGCCCCGGGCATGGATCGCGCACACTGGCTCCCGTGGTCGTCGAACCGGTGAGCCCAGTCGTGCTGGTGGAGCGCCTGGTGGAACTCGTGGCGTCGCTCGAGGTCGGCCGCCGGTGGCGCATCGCCATCGACGGCGCGCCGCCGGTCCGCCCCGACGAGCTCGCCGACGCGCTCGTCGACCCGCTACGCGCCGTCGGCCGCCCCGTCGTGCGGGTGCGCGCCGACGACTTCTTGCGCCCCGCGTCGCTGCGCTGGGAGTTCGGGCGAGAGAACCCGGACGCGTACTTCGACGACTGGCTCGATCTCGCGGCGCTGTCGCGCGAGGTGCTGGCACCCTTCGGGCCGGGCGGGAGCGGCCGGTACCTCCCGTCGCTGCGGGACCCGGTCACAGATCGCTCCACCCGGGCCGGGCGGATCCAGGCGGCCGACAGCGCCGTCCTCCTCCTGACCGGCAGCCTGCTGCTCGGGCGCGGGCTCGACCTCGACCGCACGGTCCATCTCGCGGTGCGGCCGGACACGCTGCGGCGCCGAACGCCCCCGCCCGACCGGTGGCGCCTACCCGCGTTCGCGCGCTACGACGACGACGTCGACCCCGAGCGGGCGGCCGACGTCGTCGTCCGCGTGGACGATGCGCGCCACCCCGCGATCCTCGGTGACCGCGGGGCTGCTCGGCGGTAGGGCTGAGCAGTAGGGCTGAGCGGTAGGGCTGGGCACTCGTACCCGCGACGCGTGCCAGACCGCGGTTTGACCGGCTCCCCGCGTGGTTACTAAGGTAAGCCTTACCTCACCCAACCGAGACGAGCTTATCGATGCGATCCCTGCGAGCACCCGTGGCATTCACCGTCGCGCTGACCGCCCTGACCCTGTCCGCCTGCTCCGGGACCGCGACCGCGGACCCGGGCGAGACGACCCTCACCCTGTACAACGCCCAGCACGAGGAGCTCGTGCAACCGGTCATCGACGCG
Source organism: Pengzhenrongella phosphoraccumulans (assembly GCF_045689905.1). Lineage (NCBI taxonomy): Bacteria > Bacillati > Actinomycetota > Actinomycetes > Micrococcales > Pengzhenrongella > Pengzhenrongella phosphoraccumulans. The sequence goes on from NZ_CP144210.1 coordinate 4,630,256, forward strand.
TTCGAGGCGAAGACGGGGATCGCGGTGCAGATGCGCAACGGCGACGACTCCGAGCTGTCGAACCTCCTGGTCCAAGAGGGCAAAGCCTCCCCCGCGGACGTCTTCGTCACGGAGAACTCCCCCGGGATGAGCCTGGTCTCGGACGCCGGACTGTTCGCGGATCTCGAGCCGGCCACGCTCGCGCAGACCCCGCCGCAGTACCAACCGACCGATGGGTCGTGGGTCGGGTTCGCCGCCCGATCGACGGTCCTCGTGTACAACCCCGACGCCCTCGCGGCCACGGACCTGCCGGCCTCGCTGCTCGACCTGGCCAATCCCGTCTGGAAGGGCCGAATCGGCATCTCGCCTGCCGGCGCCGACTTCCAGGCCATCGTGAGCGCCGTCATCCAGCTCGAGGGCGAGGACGCCGCCGCGACCTGGCTCGCTGGCCTGAAGGCCAACGCCCGCATCTACGACGGCAACAGCACGGTGATGAAGGCGGTCAACTCCGGCGAGATCGAGGCCGGGGTCGTCTACCACTACTACTGGTACCAGGACCGAGCCGAGGGCGGGGACAACAGCGCGAACGTGGAGCTGTACTACTTCGGCCACCAGGACCCCGGGGCGTTCCTGAGCATCTCGGGCGCGGGCGTGCTGGCCTCGAGCAAGCACCCGACGCAGGCGCAGCAGTTCGTCGCCTTCCTCACGAGCGCCGACGGTCAGGCGGCCATCGCCGGGAGCAAGGCGCTGGAGTACACGATCGCCAGCGACGCCGCGTCGAACCCCGTGCTGCCGCCGCTGAGCGGCCTCGAGCCGCCCACCGTCGACCCGACCAGCCTCAACGGGCCGCGCGTGGTCGAGCTCATGCAGGCCGCCGGGCTCATCTGAGGGTGAGCCTCGTCGCCCGCACGCGGAGCAACCACACGACCCGGCCAGGCGTGTGGTTGCTCCGCGTCGTCTGCTCGCTGGTCGCCCTGCTCGTGGTGCTGCCACTCCTGTACGTCGTCGGCTACACGGTCGACGCCGGCTGGGCGCAGGTCTCCCAGCTCGTCTTCCGGGCGCGCGTGCTCGAGCTCACCTGGAACACGGTCCGCCTGACGCTGGCGACGATCGCGACGTGCGCCGTCGTCGGCACCGGTACCGCTTGGCTGGTGGGTCGCACCGCGATCCGGGGACACCGCGGGTGGCACGTGCTCATGGTCGCGCCCCTGGCGGTTCCCGCGTTCGTGAACAGCTACGCGTGGGTCTCGCTCGTCCCGGGGATGCAGGGGTTCGGCGGTGCGCTGGTGATCGTCACGCTCTCGTACTTCCCGCTCGTCTACCTCCCCGTCGCGGCAACGCTCGGCGGGCTCGACCCCGCGCTCGAGGAGGTGTCCCGGTCGCTCGGGTTCGGGGCGTGGAGCACGTTCCGGCGCGTGGTCCTGCCCCAGCTCCGCCCTGCCCTCCTCGGTGGCTCGCTGCTCGTGGGGCTGCACCTGCTGGCCGAGTTCGGCGCGCTGCGGATGCTGCAGTACCCGACGTTCACCACGGCGATCTACGACCAGTACCGGTCGTCGTTCGCCGGGCCGGCAGCGAACTCGCTGGCCACCGTGCTCGTGATCGCCTGCCTGCTCCTGCTGCTCGCCGAGCTCAAGCTGCGTGGCCGACGGAGCCTGGCGCGGGTCGGGCACGGGTCCGCGCGGACGGCGGCGCGGTTGCGGACGGGGCGCTGGGCCGGGCCCGGGCTCGCGTGCGTCGGCGTCGTCGCCGTCCTCGCCGTCGGCGTGCCGATGGTGATGCTCGGACGCTGGCTCTGGGTGGGGACCTCGACCGCCTTCCCGATGGCGACCCTGTCCGCGACCTTGCTCCAGTCCCTGACCCTCGGCCTGACGGCCGCGCTCGTGACCACCGCGCTCGCGCTGCCCGTGGCCTGGCTCAGCGTCCGCTTCGCCGGACCGTTCGCCACCCTCCTCGAACGAAGCACCTACGTGTCCAGCGCGCTGCCCGGCATCGTCGTCGCGCTCGCGCTGGTGACGATCACGATCAACGTCGCGCAGCCGTGGTACCAGACCGCACCCGTCCTCGTGATCGCGTACGTCATCTTGTTCATGCCCCGGGCGATGGTCAGCCTGCAGGCGGCCATCCGACAGGTCCCGCCCGTGCTCGACGACGTCGCCGGCTCCCTGGGCGCGGGCGCCCTGGCCCGCTTCCGGCGAGTCACGCTGCCACTGATCGCGCCCGGCGCCGGGGCCGGGGCAGCGCTGGTGTTCCTCGCGGTGATCACCGAGCTCACCTCGACCCTGCTCCTGGCGCCTATCGGCACCCAGACCCTCGCCACGAAGTTCTGGAGCTACAGCAGCAGCCTCGCGTACGGCGCGGCCGCGCCCTACGCGGTCCTGATGGTGCTGCTGTCCCTGCCCGCGACGTATCTCTTGACCCGACCCACCAGGGAGCGCCTCACATGACCGCGTTGATGATCCAGAGCGTGTGCAAGGCCTTCGGCTCCCACCAGGTGCTCGGCGGCGTCGACCTCACCGTGGCGGACGGCGAGCTGACGGCTGTGCTGGGCGCCTCGGGGTGCGGCAAGACCACGCTCCTGCGGCTCGTCGCCGGGTTCGCCGCGCCTGACGGAGGCACGATCCGGCTGGGCGACGACATCGTGGCCGACGACGGCGTGTTCGTGCCGGCCCAGCGGCGCAGGGTCGGGTACGTGCCGCAGGAAGGCGCGCTCTTCCCGCACCTGGACGTCGCGGAGAACATCGTCTTCGGGCTCCCCCGTGCTCAGCGCAGGGAGCAGCATCGCGTCGACGAGCTGCTCGAGCTGGTCGGGCTTGATCGCGCCGTCCGGCACCGCGCTCCCCACCAGCTGTCGGGCGGGCAGCAGCAGCGGGTCGCGCTGGCGCGTGCACTCGCACCCCGCCCGAGCCTGCTCCTGCTGGACGAGCCGTTCTCGTCCCTGGACGCCGCTCTGCGGACCGAGACCCGCGATGCGGTCGTGAACGCGCTGCGGGCCGCAAAGGCGTCCGCACTGCTCGTGACCCACGACCAGGGCGAGGCGATGTCCATGGCCGACTGCATCGCGATCATGCGGGACGGCCGGATCGTCCAGGCCGACGCCCCGGCCGCGGTGTACGGCCAGCCCGCCGATGCGGAGACGGCACGGTCCGTCGGTGAGGCCAACGTCCTCGCCGCCCAGGTGCGCGACGGTCTCGCGCACACCAGCATCGGCCCGATCCCGCTGCGGCACCAAAGACGCGATGGTCCGACCCGCGTCCTCATCCGTCCTGAGCAGGTGCGGATCTCCACCAGCACCAGCACCAGCACCAGCACCGACGGCATCGACGACGCCCCAGGCTCGCTCTTCCTCGCACGCGTCGACCGCGTGCACTTCTACGGGCACGACTCCGTGGTCGCCCTCACCGTCCTTGCGACCGACGAGCGTGTGCTCGCGCGGATCACCGACGGGACATCGCCCACGTTGGGCGCGACGGTCGACCTCCAGCTCGCGGGCGAGGCGCTCGGCTGTTGATCTGCCGCCTGGACCGCCGCCACCAATGCGTCAGCGGCGGATGACGACGCCGTGGCGGTCGGTGAATTGCCAGCCGTGAGGTGTCCAGGTGATCTCGATGCCGTGGTCGTGGGTGTGGTCGTGGTGGTGCCAGCACAACAACACCCCGGTGGTGGCATCGGTGTCACCGAGGTCACGGAACCATTGAATGGAGTGGTGGCATTCACACATGCGCGGCGGCGCGGTGCAACCGGGGTATTGACAATGTTGGTCGCGGGCGATGATCGCGCGACGTAATTGACCGGTGAAGGTGCGTTTGGATCGGCCGATATTGATGAGCTGCGAGTCCGGGCTGAACATGAACCGGCTGATCTCCGCATCACACAACAGTCGGTCCAGCACGACGCGCGGGACCGGCTGCCCGTCCTCGAACACCGCCGGACGCAGCACCTGCGGCACCAGCGGCGACCCGTTGGTTCGTGCGGGTTCGAGAACGCCGGAGTTGAGCACCGCGGGGTCGAGCAGGCCTTGGTCGAGCAGTCCGGGGTCGAGCAGGCCGCCGGGTGCGGGTGGCGGGAACAGCAGGGCCGGGTCCACCTGGTCGCAATCGGTCGGGCGCAGGGACGGGTCGAGCAGGTGGGTCACCCCGGCGCGGGTGGTCATCGCGATCAGGGTCGGGTAGTCCACCAGCACGCTGATGTGCGGGCGTACTGACGCGTGCTTGCCGGTCAGGCCCTGGTCCAACGTCAACCGGGCCAGGTCCGACAACGCACCCGCACGACGTTGCGACGCGGTGCGGTCATCACCGGCCGCCGGCACGCCCTGCACGGCCTGCAACGCGACCAGGAGCCCTTGGCCGTGCTCGGTGGTGAGGAACCCGGACAGGTGACAGCCGCCGGTGGTGGCGGAGATGTCGAAGAACTCGCGCTCGGTGGCGTCTTTGTATCCCCGCTCGTCCGCTTCCGGATCGGCGGCGGCGGCCCAGCGGCGGGCGAGCATGCGCAGCGTGTCGGCGCTGACCTGCGCGGCCTGGTCCAGCAGGAACCGTTCCCCCACCGGCGCGTCCGGGTCCGCCAACACCTTCCGGCGCACCTCGCTGGTCGCCGCGGCGGCGGTCAGGATCTCGGCCTGCTCCACACTGACCCGCCCCTCACCCCCGGTAACCACCGCCGCGGCAGTCAACGGCAGCTCGTCCCGCAGGGCGTGGGCCAGGCGCGTCATCCGCTTGGCCTTCGCGTAGGTCAGGTGCGCCCGGCGGGCCAGCCACGTCGGGAACGTGCGCGCCCCGCTGGCGTTCCACGGCACGTCGGACTCGACCACGGGCAGCGCGCGGGTGGCGATGGCCTGCAACCGGTCCGACAGCTCAAACACCCGGTCGAACAACTCCAACGCCCCCGCCCCGTCCAGGTCCCGCGGAGACACGGCGGCAAGTGCGTCGACCTGCGCCTCGATCACCGCCACCCGATCCGCCAACGACACCCGTGACGCAGGCGTGGCCGGCGAAAGCGTGGGCGGCTGCGACGGACCTTCGCCGAGCGGAGAGGTGGGCGCGGGCGTCGACTGCTGCGGGGATGGCGGCGTGGACGCAGGCGGACCGGCAGCAGGCTGCACGGGCGTGGGCGGCAGCGACGACACGCCCTCGTCCTCTTCAAAGGTCATCTCACACCCCCCGTCGCCGCTCGTCAGGAATACCCCTGCTGCCTCAGAACCGGTGAACCGCCACCATTTCCGATGCAACCCACACTAACCGGGGCCACTGACATTCCCCGCCCCGTCGTCGGGCACGATATGTGGACAAAGAACAATGCACCGAAATCTGTGGACAAGCCTTCGCGAAAGCCGCCTGGGGGTGGCCCCGTGAGCACAATTCCCGGGTGGCACTTCAGCTCGTCGGGGTGGGCTCAGTCATCGGCTGCTGGGCGGACAAGGTAGTGGAGCCATCCCCCACGCGCACCTGAAGGCGACCCCAAACAGACGTGCCCGGCCTCCCGCGGGCTGAACCTACGGAGGGCCGGGCACTGGTGAGCGAGGGTCAGGCGGAGAGCACCGGGTAGTCGGTGTAGCCGTGGGCACCGCCGCTGTAGAAGGTCGAGGAGTCGGGCGCGTTCAGCTCGGCACCCGTCCGCAGCCGCTCGACCAGGTCGGGGTTGGCCAGGAAGCCGCGCCCGATGCAGAACAGGTCGGTCTCGCCGGAGTCCACGGACGCCTGCGCGGTGGCGAGGTCCGACGGCCCGGTGAAGCCGGTGTTGAAGATGAACGTGCCGGTCCACTGCTTGCGGAGCTGCGCGTGGAAGTCGGTGCTCGAGCCCTCGAGCACGTGCAGGTAGAGCAGGCCCAGCGGGGCGAGACCCTCGAGCAGTGCGGCGTAGGTCTCGGCGGTCTCGGTCTCGGAGATCCCGTTCATCGTGCTCGCCGGCGAGATCCGGATGCCGACCTTGTCGGCCCCGATCGCCGCCACGACGGCGGTCGCCACCTCGATGACGAATCGGGCGCGGTTCTGGGGAGATCCGCCGTAGCCGTCGGTCCGGGTGTTGCTACCGGTCGCCAGGAACTGCTGGAGCAGGTACCCGTTGGCGGCGTGCAGCTCGACCCCGTCGAGGCCGGCAGCCACAGCGCGGCGCGCAGCGTCGACGAACTCGGCAACGACGCCGGGCAGCTCGGCGGTCTCGAGGGCACGCGGCTCCTCGAAGTCCTTCATGCCCTGCTCCGTGTAGACCTCACCGGCGGGCGTGATGGCCGACGGCGCGACCGGTCGGGTCCCGATGATCGCCTCGTGGCTGATGCGACCGGCATGCATGAGCTGCACGACGATCTTGCCGGCGCGCGCATGCACGGCGTCGGCGACGAGCTTCCAGCCGGCGACCTGGGCGTCGGTGTGCAGCCCGGGGGTGTGCGGGTAGGCCTGGCCGATGGCCGACGGCTGCGTGCCCTCGGTGATGATGAGGCCGGCGGAGGCGCGCTGGGCGTAGTACTGCGCCGCGAGCTCCGTCGGTGCTTCTCCGGCGCCCGCGCGGTTCCGCGTCAGCGGCGCCATGACGAGGCGGTTGGTGAGCTCGAGGTTTCCGAGCAGATAAGGCGAGAACAGGTCCGACATAGCTGACTCCTCTGGTTGCGTTGCTGTCCGGTACAACCAGTTGCCGGCGGGAGACTTCCGCGAATCGGCTGTGAGCAGCATCACCCGGCCTCGCCGGCGGGCGAAAACTCCAACGAGAAAGCTCAGCCCAGGAGCAGCGGCGGGACGTACTGCAGGTCGGCGGACCCGTCTCCATGGGGTCGGACACGCCAGGCGGCGCCCTTCTCCGTCGCGCGGACCGGCGCGGTCACCAGGCCCGACGCCCGGGCGACGTCGAGCAGCGCGCGGAAGACCTCACCGTGCGTGCACAGCGCCCAGGGGTCGGACTGGTGTGCGAGCAACCACTCGAGCAGCGCGTCGACCGGGGCGTCCTTGGCGAGCAGCTCGTGGTCCTGGACCTGAGCGCCGCGGTCGGCGGCGAGCGGCTCGACCGTCTGTCGGCAGCGCACGGTCGGGCTCGACCACACCACCGAGACGTCGTCCTCGGCGAGCGACCGAACCAGCGACACCGACTGCACAAGACCGCGTGCCGTCAGGGGCCGGAGCGCGTCGTCTCGGGTCCAGTTGGTCTTGTTCCCAGCATGAGCGTGGCGCACGAGGATCACGGACAAGACTCTAGCGATGCGGTGGTGCCCCTCCAGCACCCACGGGGGCTACAGCCCGCTGCCCGGGAGGCTCCCGAGAAGGAACCAGCCTGCCTCCGCGTCGTACCACTCCCCGCACGGCGCCTGGCCGCACGACGTCGGCTGCGTGAAGTTCGGCGCGAACCGAGCATGCACGTCGGCGAGGTACGACTCGGCCCGGGCAGGCTCACCCATCAGCTGGGCCGCACGCGTGATCGAGACCCAGGGGTAGGAGTCCGGGATCACCCCCGTGTGCCACGACGGGAACGACGCCGAGAACTGGCCCCAGCCCGAGGCCGCCTTCGGATCGCTCGGGGCGACCACCCCGAAGATGATCGGCCACAGCTGGGCGACCCCGGGCGCGTAGAACACGCTCGTGCTGCTCGGGCTGGCGTAGCTCGCGTCCCAGTTGCCGTTGGTGGGGTTCCAGAGCTTCGCGACGATCGCGGCCTGAGTCGACGCTGCCCACGAGGCGTAGTAGGTCGCCTGCGCGCTCCGGCCGAGCAGCGTCTCCAGTGCGGCGAAGTCGGCGAGACCTGAGTACACCTCGGAGTTGTCCATCGTGTACGCCACCGCGTAGGTCGGTTTGGCGATCGTGAGGCCGGCCTCCGGACCCGACTCGATCCGCACCCCCGTCGGCGCGCCGTACGTCGTGAGGTTGGCGATCGCCTCGTAGGTCCCGATGTTGGCCGCGACGAAGCTCTGCAATGCCGGGTCACCGCTCGCGAAGGCCCGGTACGCCAGGTTCAGCGCCGTGGAGGCGTAGCTGTCCACCGAGTCGAAGTCTCCGGTCGCGGTCTCGGCGCCCGTCGCCGGGTCGTAGACGTAGTCGAAGACGCTCTCAGCCGGCACGTTCGTCGCCGCCGCATTGCGGTGACCGAGGTACCAGCCCATCCACGACCGGACCCCCGCACGTGCGGTGGCCGTGTCGGCCGCGAGCAGGCCGAGGGCGGCGATGTTGGCGAAGTAGGGCGTGATCTTGGTGCCGGTGCTGAGGATTGCCCCGCTCGGGAGCTGCTTCGACAGGATGAAGTCGACCTGTTCGCTGATCCAGCTGGCCTGGACAACGGCCGGGTTCGGGGTCACAGGAGATGCTCCGTTCGGGACAGGGAGGTCATCAGTGTGACGTCCGGGGCGAGTGGTCGGAGCCGCGGCCCGCCCGGTGGTCCTCGATCCGGGCGCTCCGGGCGAGCAGGTACCAACCCGCCTCGGCGTCGTACCACTCACCGCAGACTGCTGCCCCGCACGTCGTGGGCAGGCCGAAGCCGGGGGCGTAACGGGCGTGGATGCCCGCGAGGAAGGCGGTGGCCTGCGTCGGCTCACCCATGAGCTGCGCAGCGCGAGCGACCGAGACCCACGGGTACGAGTCGGGCAGGGCCCCCTCATACCAGGTCGGGAACGAGGCGACGAACTGCCCCCAGCCGGCCAGGGCGCGCGGGTCGCTCGGCGCGACGACGCCGAAGATGATCGGCCAGAGCTGCGCGGTGCCCTGGGCGTAGAAGACGTCGGGGTTGCTGGGGTTCGCAAACGCCCAGTCCCAGTTGCCGTTGTCGACGTTCCAGAGCTTGGCGATCATGGCGCTCTTCGTCGCCGCGGCCCAGGACGTGTAGTGAACCGCCTGGGCGCTGCGCCCCAGGCGCGCCTCGAGCTTCGCGAGGTCGACGAGCCCCGCGTAGACCTCGGCGTTGTCCATCGTGAACGCGATCGGGTAGCTCGGCTTGGCGATCGTCAGCCCGGCGTCGGGACCGGTCTCGACGAGCACACCTGTGGGCGCCGGGGTGATGACCAGGTCGGCGAGGGCCTCGTACGCCCCGATGTTCTTGCGGACGAAGGCGCGCAGCGCCGGGTCCTTGCTCGAGTACGCCGCGTACGCGACGTTGAGCGCGGTCGAGGCGTAGCTGTCCACCGAGTCGAAGTCGCCCGTCGGTGTCTCGGTCTGCGCGACCGGGTCGTACACGTAGTCGAAGACGCTGTTGGCGGGCACATTCACGCCCGCGACGTTGAGGTGGCCGAGGTTCCAGGTCATCCACCGCAGCGCGCCGGCGCGCGCCGCCCGCGTGTCGGCGGCCAGGAGCCCCAGCGCGGCGATGTTCGCGAAGTACGGCGAGATCCGCGTGCCGGTGCTGAGGATCGCGCCGCTGGCCAGCTGCTCGGACAGGATGAAGTCGACCTGCTCGTTCGACCGTCGTTCCGGGCCTGCAGGTGCGGTGGGCGACGCAGGCGAGCCGGGAATGGCAGCCGTGGCGGCGGCGGGCAGCATCAACGTGCCGGCAAGCGTGGCAACGGCCAGGGCGGCGCCGGCCCAGCGCGGGAATCGTGCGGGCATGGACATGGATGAGCTCCTCATTGAGTCATGCAGGGACGGACCGAGGCAGATGAATCAAGGCAGGCGGATCGATGCAGTCGGACCAAGGCCGACGACTGCCTACAGATAGGTCACGCGGTCGCGGTAGGCCGCGATCCAACGGGCGTTCCAGGCCGCCGAGTCGTCGAGGTTCGCGCTCGCGAACACCGGTGGGGTCGCACCCCGCGCGGCGAGCCGGGCGCCGACCTCGACCATGAGCCCGTGCAGCATCGCGGCGCCCACCGCGGACGACGTCGGGCCAACCGGTGGCACGTCGTCGCGCAGGACGACGGCGGCATCGCCGACCACCCCGGGCAGATCGAGGACGACGTCGGCCACCTCGAACAGGCGGGGCACCCCGCGGCCCGCGACGGCCGATGAGTAGGTCACATTGGTGAGCGCGATGACCGTCGCACCGCGCTGCTGGGCGAGGGTGCACATCTCGACGCTGACGGGATTGCGGCCCGAGACCGAGACGATCAGGAGCAGGTCGCCGGCGCCGAGCGGAACCTCGGCGAGGATCTCGGCGGCCACGCCGGACGTCTGCTCGAGAGCGCTGGTGGCGGTGACCGGTTCAACGTTGAGCATCAGCCCCGCGGGCAGGATCGGCCAGATCGGGACCAGCCCGCCGGCGCGGTAGAACTGGTCCTGCACGAGCAGGCCGGCGTGGCTCGCCCCGAACGCGAACAGGACACGCCCGCCGGCGATCGCCTCGACGATCAGCTCCGCCGCCGCCCCCACCTGCTCCCCCACGCGGTCCGAACCGGCGACCTCGAGCTGGGCCTGCACGACGGCGAGATAGCGCGCGTAGGCGGTCGCGTTCACTGCCCGGTCTCCCGGTAGTGCGCGCGGGTCGCCGCGTACGTCGCCCCGCCGCCCGGGAGGTTGTAGCTCGTGTAGATCGACGGGACGACCCCGGCCGTGACGCACTTGTCGATGATCCCCACCGTCACGGCCCACATGAGTGCGGCCCCCGCGAGCCCAGACCACGCCGCCACGGGCATGGCGAGACCCTCGATGGCCAGAGCGGCGTCCCCGTAGGGCACGCAGTTGTCGAGCACGACGTCGGCGACCTCGAACAGGCGCTGGCCGGACGAGTGGCTGCTGGCGAGCTCGGCGGAGAACGCGGAACCGGTCACGGCCACGACATGGACCCCGCGGGCACGGGCTTGGATCGCCAGCTCGACGACGAGCAGGTTGGTCCCGGACACCGAGCTCAGCACGAGCAGGTCGCCGGCCAGGATCGTGCCCTGCTCGAACAACCACTCCACCAGAAGCTGCGCCGAGCGTTCGCCGGTCGCGTCGAGCCGGCCGCGCTCGGCCCCGATCCACTCGTTGCCCGCCTCGACGCTCGCCCCGAACCCGAGCGCGGTGTACGCGGCCAGGCCCCCGGTCCGCGCGATGAACTCGTGGCTGATCAGGTGCCCCGTGTCGAAGATGTGGATCGGGCGGCAGTCCGCGATCGCGGCCGCGCCGAGGGTGGCAACGGCATCGATGGCGCCGCCCTGGGTCCGCTCGAGGTCCGCGAGCCGAGCGGCGGCGTCGGCGAAGTAGTCGGTGATGGCGCTCATGCGGACACCGCGCTCCAGCGGACCTGCGCCTGGCGGGCGGCCGTGACGAACCGCCGGGTGATGAGCTCCGGGACGGTGATCGCCGAGCCGATGATCAGGGCGTACGCCCCGCCGTCGAAACAGGCGGCGATGTGGTCGGTGGTCCAGATCCGCCCCTCGACCACCACCGGCACGGGCAGGTCGCGGATCTCCTCGAGCAGCCCGAAGGCCGGCCCGAACCGGTCCAGGTGCTCGGTGTACGGGGTGTACCCGGCGAGGGTGGTGCCGACCATGTCCGCACCCGCCTCGACCGCGGCGGCGGCTTCCGCGGCCGTGGAGATGTCGGCCATCACCGGCACGCCGATCGCGTGGAGGCCGCCGATGATCTGCGCGAGCGTCTCGCCGAACGGGCGCGCGCGCTGGGTGCCGTCCAGGGCGACGAGGTTCGCCCCGGCCGCCACGACGTCGAGAGCGTCGGCGAGCGTGGACGTGATCCGCACCTCGAAACCGTCCCGATCGACCTTGTTGATGCCGAAGATCGGCAGCGGGCTCACGTTGCGGATGGCGGCGACGTTCGCCGGGCCGTCGACGCGGAAGCCCAGCGCGCCACCGAGCTCGGCGCTCAGTGCGAGCGACGCGAGCATCGCCGGGGTGTTTAGCGGGCTCTCGGGCCCGGCCTGGCACGAGGCGATGACCGCACCCCGCAGGCTGGCCACCAGCTTTTCTCGCAGGTGCTCGGACTCGACCGGTGTGATGTTCATGGGGGCTCTCCTAGAGCTGATCTGTTGGGTGGGCGGGTGGGGCGATCGCCGTCTTCGAGGTCACGGTCGTCAGCGACCGGACCTGCTCGGCGACGCGATCGCGCAGGGTGTGGTCGATCGGCATCCCGGCGGCCCTCAGCGCGAGGTAGTACGCGCCGATCACCGGCGGGACCTGCGGTACGACCACCCGGAAGCCGGGTGCGCGCTCGGCGAGCTGGGCGATCAGCCGGGTCAGGACCCAGCCGCCCGGGCGCAGCACGCCCCCGGACGGGACGATCAGGCGCTCGTCGGGCGCGAGGAACGGCGCCGCCGCGACCGTCGCGACGACGAGGTCGGCGAGCCGGTCCGCGGCACGATCGAGGATGCCCGCCGCCGTGACGTCGCCGCTCTCGGCGATCGCGACGACGCTCGTGGTCAGCGCCGCGATGGCGGTGCGGTCCAGCCGGCTGCCGGTGACGAGGTTGTACACGCCCCGCATGTCCGGCTGGCCCAGGCGGGACGGCACGGCGAGGGTGAGCGCGGTGTGCGCCGCGGTTCCGTCGACGTCTCGGGCCGCGGCCTTGAGCGCCTCCATCGCGATCCAGAACCCGCCGCCCTCGTCGCCCAGCAGCCAGCCCCAGCCGCCGAGCAGGACGTCGTCGGCCCCTCGGCCATGCGCGAGGGCCACGGTGCCGGTGCCGGCGATGAGACCGATCCCGCCCTCGCCGGCCGTCCCGCTCGCCAGGGCGGCGAGGGTGTCGCTCTCGAGGGTGAGGTGCTGCCGGGCCTCGACGAGCTCGCGGATCATCCCGTCGGCGATCGCGGCCGAGCCCGTCATCGCCAGGCAGCTGACCGCGATCGAGTCGCCGACCCGCGCACCGCTCAGCGCGTCGGTGACCGCGCGACCCAGACCGTCGCGGACGAACCGCTCGGCGTCGGGCTCCTCGTGGTGCCGGATGGGCCCGCCGCGCCCGACCCCGCGAAGGTCACCGTCGGAGGTCATCAGGACGGCGACGGTCCCGGTCTGGCCGCCGTCGACGGCCAGGACCAGCGCGCTCATCCCTTCACCGCCCCGGCCATGACCCCGCGGATGATGTTCTTCTGGAAGAGCAGGTAGACGATCACGATCGGCAGCGTGGTGATCGTGGTGGCGGCCATCATCAGGCCGTACTGGCTGAAGTAGCTGCCCTGGAAGGCGAGCAGCCCGACCTGCAGCGGGAGCAGGGCCTGGTTGCTGAACACCACCGAGGCGAGCACGTACTCGTTCCACACGCCGAGCACGGTCAGGATCACGACCGTGGCGATCGCGGGCCGGGCGAGCGGGAAGGCGATCTTCAGGAACACCTGGACCCGCGAGGCGCCGTCGATGAACGCCGCCTCCTCGAGCTCTTTGGGGATCTGCTCGAAGAACGCCCGGAGGATGAACATGGCCACCGGCAGGCTGCCGTTGATCATGGGCAGGATGTAGCCGAGCTGGGTGTCGAGCAGGTGCAGCTTGGCCAGGACGAGGTACAGCGGGATGAACGCGCCCGGGATCGGGATGAACAGGAACACCAGGAGCGCGCCGTACAAGGCCCGCTTGCCGGGGAACCGCATCCGCGCGAAGGCGTACGCCGAGAGCGAGGCGAGGAAGACGGTGCCCGCGACGACGGCGACGGTGTAGACGACGCTGTTGACGAAGTAGTCGCTGAACGAGGACTGCTGCCACGCCTGCACGAAGTTGCTCCACTGCGGGCTCTTCGGGATGAGGTGCACTCCGCCGTAGATCTCCGCGTTGGTCTGCAGCGACGCGGAGATCATCCACACGAGCGGGATCACCGAGGCGAGCCCCCAGATCGCGAGCGCGACGTGGAGCAGGATCCGAGGGGCCTTGAGCCGCGGCGCACCGCGGCGCACCGGCGGCGCGACCTGGAGCTCAGGCCGGTTGAGCAGAGCGGTCATGACGGGTCTCCTCCCGATCGACGAGACACGTACAGCGAGATCATCGAGACCCCGAAGAGCAGGACGCCGAAGATGATCGACAGCGCCGAGGCGTAGCCGAAGTCCGGGCTCGGTCCGAAGGCGGACCGGTAGATGTGCAGGATCGGCACCTCGGTGGCGTAGCCCGGGCCACCCTTCGTCATCGCCACGACCAGGTTGAACGTCTGCATCGCGCCGAGGAACGTGAGCACGCTGACGATCCCGATGACGGGCCGTAGGAGCGGCATCGTGATGCGCCGGAAGATCTGCCGGCCGGTCGCGCCGTCCATCCGCGCGGCCTCGTAGATCTCGCCGGAGATCCCCTGGAGGCCGGCGAGGAAGAGCAGGAACGGGTACCCGACCCCTTGCCAGACGGAGACGATCGAGATCGCCCAGAGCGCCGTCTTGGGATCTCCCAGCCACGGGTGCGCCAGCACGCCGAGCCCGAGGGAGTCGAGCGTCGCGTTGATGACGCCGTTGTTGGGCTCCAGGAGCCATTTCCAGATCGTGGCCACGACGATGCCCGAGAGGATCGGGGGGAGGTAGAACAACGTGCGGTAGATCGTCTGCCCCTTCATCTTCCGGTCGACGCCGACCGCGAGGAGGAGCCCGAGACCCTGCATGAACACCAGCGCGATGACGGACAGGAACACGCCGTTGCGCATCGAGCCCCACCACACGGAGTCGTGGAGCGCGGCGACGTAGTTGTCGAGCCCGACGTTGTCGAACGTGCTCGACAGCCCGTCCCAGCTCGTGAAGCTCAGCTCGACGGTCCGCGCGAACGGGTACACGCTGAACACGACGAACAGCACCAGTGTCGGCAGGATGAAGAGATACGCGGTGAGCATCTCGATCCGTCGGGCCCGGCTGTACCGCTTCGATCGACGGTTCGGGACTGGCCGCCCGCCGGCGGCGCCACGGCGGCCGATCGGCCGCTCGCGGTCCGCCTGAACAAGGACGCGGGTCGTGCTCATCGTTGTTCCTCTCCTGGTTGCGGGTGCGCTCGTCGCGAGGGGAGACGAGCGCACCCGCTGGTCACGGGGTCGAGCGGGCGCAGCTCGGCCTACTGCGCCAGGTCGGTCTCCTGCGCCAGCTGCATCCGGGCCGCCACGGCCTCGGGGGTGTCGGTCCCGGCGATGATCAGCTGGAGCCCGGCGGTCATGGTGGTGACGACGGCGCCCTGCATCGCGACCGGCGAGGCGGGGGTGAGCTTGTCGGCCCCGGCGGCGAACGCCGCGATGTTCTCGTCGAGCTCGAGCTCGTCGGCGACCTGCCGGTTCGCCGGGATGTTGAAGCTCGCCTCGGCGTACTTCTTCTGCTGGTCGGCCTCGGTGAGCCACTTGAGGAACGCCACCGACGCATCCGCGTTCGGTGAGGTGCCGACGACGAAGACCGTCGAGCCGACCCCGCCGGGGATGTACAGCGTCTCGTCGCCGAACGACGGCGGCATGAAGACCCCGTAGTTCTTGAACTCCGGGTTCGTCGCGTTGAATACGCCGAGGGCCCAGGAGCCGTCGAAGATCATCCCGACCTGCCCCGAGGCGAACAGGGTCTCGGCGGCGGGCATGTCGTAGCCGAGGATGCCGTCCGCGAAGACGCCGGCCTTGGCGAGCTTGTCGAAGGTGCTCAAGAACTTGATCCACTCCGGCGTGTCGTACCGGCCGGTGCCGTCATAGGCGGCGGTCCGGGCCTCGAGCGGGACCACGTTGTCGATGTACATCGAGGCCATCGAGCCGAGCGGCCACGACGAGAAGCCCGAGACGAACGGCTGGATGTCGGCGTCCCGCAGCTTCTGGGAGACCGAGATGAACTCGTCGAGCGTGGTCGGCAGCTCGGTGATCCCGGCCTTGTCGAACAGGTCCTTGTTGTACAGGATCTGCATGTTGTTGGTGTCGAGCGGGACCAGGTAGGCGCCCGGGTCGACCTTCCACTGGTTGTCCGGCGTGTAGGAGACCCCCTGGATGGCCGACGGCACGAACTCGTCGAACCACTCGGTCGCGCCGTCCACCGTCGTCAGGTTGAGGATCTTTCCCTCGAGGGCGTAGGGCGCGAGCTTCTCGCCGGCGCTGGTCCAGCCGGCCGAGATGTCGGGCAGCTGATCCGCCTGGGCGGCGGCCTGGAACTTCTGCGCGAGAGCGTCCCCCGGCACGAGCTCGAGCTTGACCTCGACCCCGGTCTCGTCCTGGTACTGCGTCGCGAGCTCCTGGAGGAGGTCCGCGCGATCCGTGAAGTAGTGCCAGAACGTCAGCGTCGTGCCCGTCTTCTCGACGGCGCCCGCCTTCGCGCCGGTGCTGTCGGTCCCACCGGCACAGGCCGTCAGGGCGAGGGTGAGGCTGAGACCAATCGTGGCGACCGCAGCGACCTTGCTGCGGCGCGGGTTGGCCGAGGTTCGTGCCATGGGGCTTCTCCTTGGACGGGTTCATCAAGGGCCGAGTCGTAGGACTGGGCGAGGAAATGTGTGTCTCAGCGGCGTTGCTAAGGTCTAGACCTCTCGAATGCCTGAAACGTACGCTGGATCCCCGAGAGTGTCAACCGACCGCGATTCGCCCCAGTTGCGAGTGGGGATACCGCGGGTGCAGACTGTCGACGCGGTCGGGCTGAGATGCCTGACCGCACCAGTGGTTCGTACCAGCACCACGCGAGTCGCCCATCGGCGCCGGGCACCGCGCGATACGGGAAACCGAGAGGACCAGCGTTGAGCAGCACGCAGCACGCACCCGATCTGGGCCGTCCCCCCTCGGTGCTCGCCCAGGTCAGCGGCAGTACGCTCCGCCTAGCGGCGCGCGGTCGACCGGGCCTCACCACGGGGTCCACCGCCGCACCGGAGCATCAGTACGTCGACGCGGGGGGCGCACGGGCATGAGTCACGACACCGATCTCAGACGCAATCCGGTGCTCGCCGAGGCGCTGGGCGCCATCACGCCGGACCCCGAGACCTCGAAGCACGAGCAGGTCCGCGGCCGACTCATCGAGGTGATCGAGACGCTGCAGACGGGCGATCGGCTGCCGCCCGAACGCGAGCTCGCCTCACGGTTCGGGGTGAGCCGGATGACCCTGCGTCAGGCCATCTCGAGCCTGGCCACCGCGGGCTACGTGGTGCGGGTGCAGGGCGACGGCACGTTCGTGGCCGACCCGACGATCTCGAAGAGCTCCGAGCTCACCGGGTTCTCGGAAGACATGGCAGCGCGGGGCTTTCGCCCCTCGTCGCGCCTCCTGGCGATCTCGCACGTCTCTGCCGGCGCCGCCCTCGGTTCCGAGCTCGTGCTCAGCCCCGAGGAGATGGTCTTCCACCTCGAGCGGGTCCGGATGGCGGATGGCATCCCGATGTGCCTGGAGACCATCGACCTGCCGGCCCACCTGACCCCTGGCCTCGACCGCCAGCCCCTCGACCAGTCGCTGTACGAGATCCTCTCGACCGTCTACGGCATCGAGCTCTTCGAGGCCGACCAGGTGATCTCGCCGACGGTCGTCAACCAGGCGCAGGCCGACCTGCTCCGGGTGCCCGTCCACAGCCCCGCCCTCATCGTCAAGCGGATCGGCTACGACAAGAAGCGCCGACCCATCGAGCGCGCGATGTCGATCTACCGGGGCGACCGCTACGACATCCGGATGACGGTCCGACGCAACCCGATCTAGCCCGCGATCCCGCCGTGCCCCGGCGCGAGGCGCAGGTAGCCGGTACCGATCTGCCAGGCCTCGCCGCGCTCGGCCCGGTCGAGGACGAACCGCTGCAGCGACGTGCGCCGGGGCAGCGACGGCACGTCGCCGAGCTCGCGCGTGCGGAAGACGAAGAACAGCGCGGCCGAGGCGTCGTCGTACGGGGCCCGCAGCTCCATGAAACGACGCCCGAAAGCACCGACGTTCGTGCCGGCGCCCATGACCTCCACCAGCGCCGGATCAAGGAGCCAGGACTCGCACACGGCAATATCGACGGGCTGGTCCGGAAAATACGCCGGAAAGAATTCTGCGGCCGAAACCAGGCTTTCATTGACCGCGGCCGGAGAAAGCGGACCCGACTCGGGGACATGAATCCCCACGTACCATTGGCCAGCCGTGAGCACCCCCTCGATCGAGACCGGGGACGGGTGCAGCATGAAGTTGAGGCGACCGAGCGCGAACATCATGCCGGTGTAGTGCGGGATCAACCAGTCCCAGGTCTCGAGTCCGAACTCCCCGTGCGCGCGCCGGTGTTTGGCCTGGTTGCGCCCCACATCGGCGAACGTCGCCGCGATCACCGACGCCGGGATCCCGTGCGCGCGGTACCAGCGCGCGACCGCCGGAGTCCGCCGGAGGAACGCCGTCAACCACGTCATCGGGTCGGTGCACGCCACCTCAGGCGGCGCCACGCTGAAGCTGCCCAACCGACGTGTCAGCTCGGCTTCCACCGCGATCACGGCAGGATTCTCTGGCGCCTCGAACAAACGCTCGCAATCGGCCCGGTCGCCCTCAGTCACGGCCAGCAGGTCGAGGATCTGCAACACGTTCATCAAAAGAATATAGCGCAATCTCCAGAGCCCATTTTTCGCGGCGCGGGCGACCGGGCGCAGGTTCGTTCGGCCGCAGTCGCGCGAATGCCCGTCGCGATCCGTCTGCCGCGCCGTGACCTCCCGGTAACCGGCCGGACATCTTCGCCTCGTAAGTTCTGCGGATGGACAGCGACGTCGGCGCCACCCGCCCACGAACACCCCGGGTCGCCGGCGACAACCGCACGATGGCCGACCTGGTCGACCCGTTCATCGGGACCGACGTCACGGCACTGCCGACACCCACCGGGCTCGCGTCCACGTGGTGGTGGCCCAAGCCGCAGGTCGGCAACACCCACCCCGGGGCGACCTACCCCCTGGGCATGGTCTCGGCGTGCGCCTACTCGGGTGCGTACCCCACGGGCTACGGCGTGCACGACCTCGTCACCGAGGGGGTTCCGACCCGGGTCCACGAGCGCCAGATGGCGTCGGGCTTCACGCACTTTCAGCAGTCCGGCACCGGGGCCATCCGCAAGTACTACAACTACTTCCGCGTGACCCCGATGCTGCAGCCGCTCGACGAGCTGGGCGCGCTGTGGGAGATCGACGAGGAGCACGCCTCGCCCGGCTTCTACTCGGCCACGCTCGCGTCGGGGATCCGCTGCGACGTGACGGTCGGCCCCAAGAGCGCCGTGCACCGCTACACGTTCCCGGCCCACCGCGACGCCCGCCTGGTCATCGACTTCTCCCTCGGCGGCCTGGCCATCCCGCACGGCCGCACCGTGCCGTTGCGCGCCAACCTGCAGCTGATCGCGCCCGGCGTCGCGCAGGGCGAGATCGTCGTCGAGGGCGCGCCGCTCGCGGTGCACGTCGAGTGCGACACCCCGCAGTGGCGCCAGCTGCTCTGGTACGACCGCCGGCTGATGCCCGGGGGGACCCGGCTCGACTTCGACTACATCCGCCCGACGACGTTGCGCCCGTTCGGTCTGATGTGGGCCGGGTCCACCAAGCCCGGGCAGGTCGTCGAGCTGCGGTTCGGCTTCTCGCTGCGCGGGGTCGACCAGGCCCGCGCGAACCTCGAGGCCGACTGCGGACCGGGTCCGTCGAGCTTCGCCGCGCGGCACGCGGCCACGGCCGCGACCTGGGACGAGCACCTCGGCGCGATCACCGTCGACTCGCCGTCCGCCGAGCGCAAGAGCGTCCTGGCCACGGCCGTCTACCACTCGCTGATCAAGCCGTGCCTGGCCCCGGGCGAGAGCCCCTTCTGGCCGACCAGCGGGCCGTTCGCCTACGACATCGCCACCATGTGGGACATCTACCGGACCCAGCTGCCCCTGCTGACCGCGCTGCGCCCCGACCGCGCCGTCGAGCTCGCCCAGGCCCTGCTGCACATCTCCGAGGAGGAGGGCAACCTGCCGATCGGCTACCGGATGGCCCGGGGCGCCGACCAGTTCTCCCGCCAGGCGAGCGCGCTGGCGCACACGTTCCTGGCCGACCTGTGCCAGCTCGGCCTGGCCCTCGACTGGGACTGGGCCCTGGTGCACATGCACAACGACCTGCGCCGCTCCTACGGGGAGGACTTCCTGCTCCGCGGCGAGGTCCACCCGATCAGCCACACGCTCGATCTCGCGTTCGGGTACTGGTGCACCTCGAAGATCGCGGACCAGGTCGGTGACGCGGCGCTCGTCGCCGCGTTCGCCCCCCTGGCAGCCCGCTGGACAAACGCGTTCGACCCCGCCACCGGGCTGCTCAAGGACTCGGTGTTCTACGAGGGCGGCCGGTGGAACTACTCGTTCCGGCTGGTGCACGACATGGCGGCCCGGATCGCGCTGGCGGGCGGCGACGAGGCGTTCGTCGGCCTCCTCGACACGTTCTTCGGTGTCGGCGCCGAGGCGGTGACCCAGCCGGGGGTGCAGCCCGGCGACGCCGAGATGGCCCGCGGCTACGCCCTCAACCGGTTCGAGGGGCTCAACAACGAGCCGGACATGGAGGCCCCGTGGGCCTACCAGTACGCGGGGAGACCGGACCGGACGGCCGACGTCGTGCACGCGGTCGTGCACCAGCAGTTCGGGACCGGCCGGGGCGGGCTGCCCGGCAACGACGACTCGGGCGGCCTGAGCTCGTGGTTCGTGTGGGCCTCGCTCGGGCTCTTCCCGGTCGCGGGCCAGAATCTGTTCCTCATCAACGCGCCCGCCTGGCGCGAGTCGCGGCTCGAGTTCGGTGGCGCCGTGCTCGTGGTCGCCACGACGGGGTTCGTGGAGCCCGCACCGGACGGCCCCGCCCAGTACGTGCAGTCGGTCCAGCTCGACGGGATCCCGCTCGAGCGCACCTGGCTGACCGGGAACGAGCTCCATCGCGGCGGGCGTCTGCTCATCGAGCTCGGCCCCGCGCCGGGCACGTGGGGCACGCGGGTCCGCCCACCCTCCACCTCGACGTCCGCACCACTTCCCCCCGCACCCACCGGAGCAACCCCATGACTCGACCACCGGCCCACCGACTCGTCATCGTCGTGCGCGCCGATCCGGTGATCTGCGGGCACTCCGGGGAGGCGCGCAACCTCGCCGAGGCGGCCCTCGACCGAGGGTTCGACGACGTGCGGATCCTGTCGTGGCCGATCGAGCGGCTCCAGGAGACGGGCCTGCCGCTCAAGCCGCTGGACCGGGTCCTGCCCTACTCCCCCGGCATCGTCGTCGAACGCCCGGAGCCGGTGGGCGACTACAAGGTCCCCGACGGGCGCTACCTGGCCGGGCTCACCGGCCGGCTGGTCGAGCTGTTCACCGACGGCGTCCCGACCACGTGCATGTCGCTGTACCTGAGCCCGCACGCGGTCGTGGTGGCCGACGCCGTGCGGGTCGCGCACAGCACCGGTCTGCCGGTCGACGTGGTGACCATCGCGGAGGCCGTCGGCTCGGATGTCACCAACGTGGTGCGGTCGTGCCTCGAGGAGAACCGCTGGGGCGCGGCGGCGCACGTGCTGTCGAGCTACCTCGCCCACGACGTGTGCCTCGCGGTGTCGCAGTACACCCGCGAGCTCATCATCGCCGAGGCGGTCGAGCTCGACGCGCGGCACGGGACCACGTTCGCCGAGCGCTGCGAGGGCCGGATCACCGTGTCGTACCCGGCGATCGACGTCGGCACCTTCCTGTCCCTCGATGAACGCGAGGGCGACCAGGTGCTCGCGCGGCGGGGGCTTGACCGCGACGGGTACGTGCTCTTCCTGTCCCGACTGGCGCACGCCAAGGGGGTCGACGACCTGATCGCCGGGTTCGCCCGGAGCCAGCTCGCCCCGACCGTCCGCCTGGTCATCGCCGGCAGCGGGCCCGACGCCGCCCGTCTACGTGCGCTGGCCGCGATCTCGCCGGCGGCCGATCGGATCGTCTTCCTCGACGACGTGGACGACGACGAGAAGCGGCACCTGATGGCGGGCTGCCTGACCTACGTGCTGCCGAGCAAGCCGATGCCCGAGTTCGTCGAGACCTTCGGCATCGCGCTGGTGGAGAAGATGCTCTCCGGCGGCGGGCCCGTGATCACCACCGAGACCGGCGGGATCGGCGAGGCCGTCGGCGACTGCGCGGTCTTCGTGCCCGTCGAGGACCCGGCCGCCATCGCCGCCGCCCTCGACCGCGTGGCCGCGATGTCGCCCGGCGAACGGCTGGCGCTCGAGCGGCGGGCACGGGAGCACGCCCTGCAGTTCGACCGGGCCGCCGTCTTCGACAACGTGCTGGACCAGGTGGCCCGGACGAGCGAGGGGAGGTTGCGGCGCGCTGTCTGACGCGCGTCGGGACGGGCCGTCATCCGGCACGGATGACGTCGCGGAGCGGGCGGATCAGCAGGCTCGGAGGTGCCACCATCTCGAGCACGCCCGGAGGATCGCCATGTCCACGCAGACCCGATCGACGACCACCCGTTTCGACGACCGGGAGGACTTCGTCAACGCCGACCGCGGCCTGGTCGCACGGCTGTCCCCGATGGTCATCACGGACGCCGACGGGACCGTCGTCTGGGAGATGACGTCCTGGGACTTCCTCGACGGCGACTGCCCGGCCGGGGTGAACCCGAGCTTGTGGCGGCAGGCCCAGCTCACCGCGAAGCACGGCCTGTACGAGGTGACCGAGGGCATCTACCAGGTCCGGGGGTTCGACCTGTCGAACATGACCCTGGTCGAGAGCGCGCACGGCGTCATCGTGATCGACCCGCTGGTGTGCGCCGAGACCGCTGCGGCCGCGCTCGCGCTGTACCGCCGGCACCGGGGCGATCGCCCCGTCACCGCCGTCATCTACAGCCACGCGCACCTGGACCACTTCGGTGGCGTGCTCGGCGTGGTCGACGCCGACACGGAGGTCCCGATCATCGCCCCGGCGCACTTCCTCGAGCATGCGGTCTCCGAGAACGTCTACGCCGGTACCGCGATGCTCCGCCGCGGCGCGTACTACGCGGGCCTTTCCCTTCCCCGCGGACCCGAGGGCACGCTGGGGATGGGGCTCGGCCCGGGCAGCTCGGCCGGCTCGGTCGGCCTGATCGCCCCGACGCTGGACATCACGCGCACGGGTCAGGAGGAGGTCGTCGACGGGGTGACGATCATCTTCCAGCTGACCCCGGGCACGGAGTCCCCCGCCGAGATGAACTTCTACTTCCCCGACCGCCGGGCCTTGTGCATGGCCGAGAACGCGACCCACAACCTGCACAACCTCCTGACGCTGCGCGGAGCGCAGGTGCGGGACGCGCGCATCTGGTCGCGGTACCTCAACGAGGCCATCGAGCGGTTCGGCTTCCGGTCCGACGTCGCCTTCGCCTCGCACCACTGGCCGACCTGGGGCACCGACGAGCTCACGCGGTACCTGAGCGAGCAGCGGGACCTGTACGCCTACCTGCACGACCAGACCCTGCGCCTGACGAACCAGGGCCACATCGGGTCCGAGATCGCGGAGCTGATCGAGCTGCCGCCCGCGCTCGAGGGTGCCTGGCACACGCACGGCTACTACGGTTCGGTCAGCCACAACGTCAAGGCGATCTACCAGCGCTACATGGGCTGGTACGACGGGAACCCGGCCCACCTGTGGCTGCACCCGCCGCAGGCGTCCGCAACCCGGTACGTGCAGCTCCTGGGCGGCACGGGCGCGACCCTCGCGGCAGCGGAGGAGTTCGCCGCCGCCGGTGACCTGCGGTTCGCTGCCGAGCTGGCCAGCCACGTGGTGTTCGCCGACCCCGACAGCCGCGCCGCGAAGGACCTCCTCGCGAGCGTGCTCGAGCGCCTGGCCACCGGGGCGGAGAACGCCACGTGGCGCAACGTCTACCTGACCGGGGCCCGCGAGCTGCGCGGCGCCGTCGAGCATGCCCCGATCAGCGGAGCGGGGCTGGCCCCGGCCCTGACCGTCACGCAGCTGTTCGACACCGTCGCGATCCGCGTCGTCGGACCCCTGGCCTGGCACGACGAGGTGTCGATCCAGTGGTACCTCCCCGATCTGGGCGAGTCGTACCGCATGGAGCTGAGCAACGGCGCGCTGATCCACTTCCCGAGCATCGGGACCCGGGACGCGGACCTCACCGTGACGCTCACGAAGCCGCAGCTGCTGCGCCTGCTGGCGACGGGCGAGCCCGACGGCATCGACCTCGTCGGTGACCGCACCGCGCTGCAGCGCATCCTGGCGGTCACCGACGCCCCCGACCCGGACTTCGCGGTCGTCACGCCCTGAGCGGCCGCGCCGCCGTCAAAGCTGCCAGTTGCTCGCCGCCACCTCGAAGATGATCTCGAGCCCGTCCTCGTCGTCCCACTGCTCGCCGACCTCGACGAAGCCGTACTGCTGGACCAGCACTCGCGAGGCCGCGTTGTCGGGGCTGATGGTGACGCGGACGGTCCGCACGGACGGTTCCCGCGCCGCGCGCGCGAGCAGGATCTCGAGCGCGGCGCGCGCGTAACCCCGGCGGCGGTGGCCGGGGTCGACCGCGTACCCGATCTCGACCATCCCGGCATCGTCGGGCGGGCCGTGGTACCCCGCCCGACCCACCGCCGCGCGCGCGTCGGCGTCCCAGATGGCTCGGGTGACCCACCCGGCGCACGCGGGGTCGTCGTCGAGCTGCCGGCTGCGCAGGCGCCAGACGCCGTCGCCCGGATCGACGAAGTACGGCGTCAAGGTGATCGGCGCGGCCTGCTCGGCCAGGGCGAGATCGCCGGCTGCGAGCGCATGGATCGCCTCCGCCGGCAGCTGGATCAGCTCGACGTGCTGGTGCGGGCGGGCGGACGGCGGCGGGACGACCTCGGAAACCATGCTGCAAGTGTGACGACCTCCACCCGCGATTCCCAGGTGAATACCGGCCGGCTCGACCCTCACTCGTCGACGAGCCCGGCCACCGCGGCGAGCCCGTCACGCAGATCCGTCGCGAGCACATCGGCCCACGCGGCGGTCTGGGGCGCGCACATGATCGTCACGACCATCCGACCACCGCAGGACAGAGCCGCTGTGGCCACGGCGACATTGCCGACGAGCGTCGCGAGCGGGATGGCGCGCGTCACGGGCCGCCCGAGCACCACGAGCGGGTCCACCGGCCCCCGCATGTTCGTCAGCAGCGTGGTGATCGAGCGCTGCCGGTCGACGAACCGGCGGTACAGCCCGAGCGCTCCGATCACCCGGAAACCCTGCGCGGTCAGCCACCAGGTGGAGCCCGAGATCAGCCGCTTGCGTCGGCGCGAATCGGCCGCGAGCGCGGTGAGGTCCCGGGCGACCGAGGGCCCCGGGACGGGAACCGCGAAGCGCACCGCCCCGACGCGGTTCTCGATCGCCGCCGAGGGCACGGTCACGGTGACGGACACCTCGACCGGCGCACCGGCCAGCCCCTGCGCGGCGAGCTGGCGATGCATCACGCGGCCCCAGGCCCACAGCAGCGCGTCGTTCACCGTCGCGCCGCACGTGCGCGCCCCGGCGCGCAGCGGGCCGAGGCCGACGTCGACCACGCGCAGCTCGTACCCGGGACTCACGGGCTGGTTCAGCGGTGAGGCGGGCACCCGGTGGCCCGACGACGCCCGCAGCTCGCGCAGCCCGACCAGGTGCTGCGGCAGTCGCCAGATCCCGCGCAGCGCACGCGCGCGCGCCAGCCAGGCCTCGCGCGTGAGGACGGCCCGACCCGGCACCGGTTCGCGCGCAGCGAGCGCCCGTTCGGGGCCGTCCGAGACGATCGCGAGCACCGCCCG
This sequence comes from Pengzhenrongella phosphoraccumulans, assembly GCF_045689905.1. NCBI lineage: Bacteria > Bacillati > Actinomycetota > Actinomycetes > Micrococcales > Pengzhenrongella > Pengzhenrongella phosphoraccumulans. The sequence continues at coordinate 4,655,660 of NZ_CP144210.1, forward strand.
CAGCAGGCTGGGCCCGTCCGCCATGGCGTGGTGGCTCGACCAGACCAGGGCCGAGCGACTCTCGGCCGGCAGGTCGACGAGCGTCAGGGTCCACCACGGGCGGGCGGCGTCGAGCGGCTCGAGCAGGATCGCTGCGGCCACGGTGAGCAGGTCGGCGGGATCAGCAGTGCGCGCGCGTACATGGTGGTCGAGGTCGACCGCGACGTCCGCCCACACCGGACGACCGGCGCCGGCCGGCACGGGCCGCATGCTCTGGGCCAGGCGCGGGACCAGGCCGAGGCGCACCGCCACGGCCGACCGGACCTCGTCGACCTGCGGTGCCGGTCCGTCGAGCTCCAGCAGCACGCCGACGTTGCGGGGGTTCGGCCCGACGTCCGCGGTCAGCTCGGCCAGGTCAAAGACACTCATCCGCTCGGGCACACGGTCAGTATTCCGGCTGGCGGCGACCCCGGTGCGGGACCTGCGCCAACCCGCCCCGTCCCGCTACCAGCCGAGCGTTCCGGGTCCGCCCTTGAACGGCCCGACCACCCGCGCGGTGATCCAACCGCCGTAGAAACCGCCCTCCTGGGCGATCACCTGCTCGCCGTCCACCTCGCACCGGTCCATCGCCCCGGGGTAGATCGCCACGCGGTCACGGAGCGCCTCGTAGCCGGGCCATGGCTCGGGGTAGTACCAGCCGGCGCGCGCCGCCACGGCGCCCCCCACCCGGACGTCGAGATAGCGTGCCGCGCCCTTGAACTCGCACAACGACGAACCGGGAGCCTCGACGAGCACCCCCGCGGCGAAGGCAGCCCGCGGAAGGTAGTAGACGGGGGGATGACTCGTCTCGAGCACGCGGACGGCGTCGACCGTGTCAGCGACCACCCGGCCACCGAACCGGATGACCACGCGCTCCCTGCTCGCCTCGACCCGGGGCGGGCGGGGGTAGTCCCAGACGGATTCCTGGCCCGGTCCGGGGACGATCGGCGCTGTGGGCGAGGCAGGTGGTGGTCGTCGCATGGCCACATTCTGCTCCCTGGCACGCGATCACGGCAGGGCGTTGACCACCTACCAAGGTCGACCTAAATTCGAGGGTGCCGACCAGTCGATGGTCGACTGGTCCACGCTGGAGGGAACATGCTCGCCGACTACCAACCCATCCCCGCGATCGCGGTCAAAGACCTCGAGCGGGCGCGCGCCTTCTACGAGGGGACCCTCGGGTTCTCGCCGGCCGGTGATGTCCCGGACGGCGTGATCTACCCCGCCGGCAACAGCTCGTTCCTGGTGTACCCGTCCGAGTACGCCGGGACGAACAAAGCGACCGCGATGTCCTTCCAGGTGGCGCCGGACGCCTTCGACGCCGAGGTTGCGGCGTTGCGCTCCAAGGGCCTCAGGTTCCAGACCTTCGACCTCGAGGGACTCGTCTGGGACGGCGAGGTGGCGATCATGGGTGAGCAGAAGGCCGTCTGGTTCGCCGACCCGGACGGCAACGTGCTCAACGTCGAGTCGTCCGCGGTCTAGCCGCGGCCGGCCCTCGGCGATCACTCAGGGGCGGCCGCCCCGGCGCAGGCGGGCGACCGCGACCGCCGCCACGGCCGCCCCGAGGATCGCCGAGCTGGCCGTGTTGAGGTACGTGCCCGTGCCGCCCGGGTCGAACGGGCCCGGCAGCACGGCGGTCGGGGTGATCGCGAGCATCGGGAACGCCTCGGCGAGCACGTCGACCTCGGCGTCGCCCTTGCCTGCCACGTCGCCCAGCGTGAGCCGGCCGACGACGCCCATCGACGCGATCACCGTGCGGAAGGTCTCCCGCCGCTCGACCGGGTCGGTGAGCTCGTCGGCTCGTCCGGCGAGCAGTGCGCCGGGCAGCAGCACCTCGACCCGGGGGTCCGCCAGCGCGTTGCGGAACCAGTGCGCGCCCCGCCCGTGCCCCGCCACGACGACGACCCGGCCGCCGATCACCGCGTAGCCCAGCGGTGCCTCGCGGACCCGTCCGCTCGTGCGACCCGTGGTGCACAAGACCAGGATCGAGCCCGCGACGGGGGTGGCGAGCAGCGGTCCGCCGCCGAGGTGCAGCAGCGGCACCGCGAACCGTCGGTTGAGCACCCCGAAAGCACGACGCAGAGGCATGAGGGCGGCCGACATCATCGGTCCGTAGGGCAGGCGCTCGCTCACCCCTCGACGCTAGGGGCAGCACACGGTCGACCGCGAGCGCACCCGGGCCCGACCGGTCGACCCTCACCTGCGCCCCAGACCTCCGGGTGGGAGCATCGTCGGATGGAATCGATCGAGGCTGCTCTGGCCGCCACCCCGGCGCCGGAACGGGACGCGCTCCTGCGCGTGATCGACATCGCCCGGCAGATCGCCCCGCAGGCGGTCGACGGCGTCAGCTACGCGGTCCCCGCCCTCATGGTCGCCGGCAAGCCCTTGGTGGGCGTCAGTGCCGCCGCCAGGCACCTGTCGGTCTACCCGTTCTCGCCCGCGGCGATCGACACACTCCGCGCCGAGCTCGACGGCTTCTCGGTCTCGAAGGGCACGATCCGGTTCACCGTCGAGCGGCAGCTTCCCGAGGCGCTGATCGTCCGGCTCGTCCAGGCACGCCTCGCGGAGATCACCGCCTGAAGGACGACATCTGATCCCTGCGATCCCTGCGATCTGCGATCACATGCCCCCGCGCGCGCCCGCCTCAGGCGCGTGCCGCGTGGCCCGCGGAGGATGCGGGCGGGTGGCGCTCGAGCAGGTCAGCCACGATCAGCAGGCCGCCGGCCACGAGCACGGGCACCACGGTCACGCCCCCGGAGCCCGCCAGCAGACCGAGCGGGCCCGGCTCACCGCCCCCGCGCGCCAGCTGCTCGAGGGAGCTGCCCGCGACGTTCGCAGCAGCAAGACCGACCAGGAGCCACCCCGCCAGGCCGGCGCGGTGCACGCCGAGCGCCGCACAGATCATCGTCGCGGCGACAGTCGCCAGCGGGAGCACCGGGCCGCTGCGCTCGACCGCCTCCCGGACGCCGTCCGCGGTGAACGGAAGCACCAAAGCGCTCACCCCGATGACCGCGACGAGCGGGATCGCGAACCAGGCGCCCACCGCCGGACGTCGCCAGGCCAACCCGCTGAGCAGCGCGGTGGGCACGACCCACGCTGCGCTCATCGCGGCACCCGCCCAGCCGCCGGGCTCCTCCAGCGCGTAGCCGACCGCGAACACGATGAACAAGCCGCCGATCAGCAGCAACCCCCCGACGGCAGTCTTCCGGATCATCTCGGGCACCGACGCTCACCTCCACACGACAGGCCCGCCCCGCATACGGTTCACCCTCTGAGCGTGCGCTTGCGCCCGCTCGCGCACCAGAGGCAAAGGCCACCAGTCGCGAAGTCGTCGAGCGCACGGCGTCGACCGGCCTCCGCACGGAGACCGGTCGACGCCCGGGCTGGCCGTCAGGGCAGGATGACCCCGCGGATGCTCACCGTCCCGCCCACGGGGTTGAGCTCGTCCGCCTGGGAGATCCCCGCCGGCGTGAGGATGTCCATCGCCTTCGGCACGCTCCCGGGTGCGAGACCGCAGATCGGGTTCCCGGCGGGGGCCGGGGTGGCGCAGACCCCGAACTGGTACCCCTCGGCCTGCGTCTGGAACCCGCGGGCTTGATCGGACGAGAACCCGTCCTGACCGGTGAGGACGACCGCCATCGACCATCCGGCTGCGGGGGTTCCCCCGAGCGCGGCCTTCGACACCGTGAACGTGATGTAGCGCGTGGCCGCGGCGGCCCGGATCGCGACCGAGCCGACCGTCGTGCCGGCGGCGTTCACGAACCGTTGCCCGAAGCCCTGCACCTCGATGAGCCGGTTCCACGCCGACCCGGGCTCGATCACGTAGTTGCGACCCGGGAAGGACGCCGCGGTCGAGGTCGCGCCCGCGGCCGGGTTGTGCAGGTACACGTCGATGAGCTGCGCGCCGAGCGGGCTGCCGAACGTCGGGGTGAGGTCGGCGGTCTGCACCCGGAAGGTCACCGAGTCGGGCCCGCTGTCGTACACCTCGAAGCTGCGCAGGTCATAGGCACCGGGCTTGAAGTCCCCGGACGTCGGGTAGACGTACGTGCCCGGGCCGTTGTCGTCCCCGGCAGGGTCGGCAGCGGTGAACAGTTGCGTACCAGGGACCACGTCGTTGACGACGGTGCGCTGGGCGAACCCGGTCGCCCCGCCGGGCGCCGTCGCGGTCACGGTCAGCGTCGCCGTCCCGGGCGGCGGGGTGAGGGTGACGGCGAACGCCCCGTCCGGGCCGGCCGTCGTCGTAGTCACGAGGGCGTCGCCGTTGATGTCGATGTTCACCGCGTCGACGTCGACGGTGGCACCGGCGGCGGTGGTGCCCGCCACGGTGACGTCCCCGGTGGTCACGGAGTTGTCGGCCGGAGAGGTCAGCGTCACGGTCGTGGCCGCCTGGGTGTGCCGGAGGTACCGCTCCGTGGTGTCCTTCGGCTGCTCGGTGATGCGCCCCGCGCTGATGTTCGCCGACAGGCGGACGAACTGCGCGGCGGACCAGGTGAGCGGCGCCGCGCTGCCCGCCGCCTTACCGTTCTGGAAACCGATCGAGGCGCACTCGGGCGCGGTGCCGAACGGCGAGGCGGCGACCGCGGCGTTCTCCCACACCTGCTCCGGGATGAGGCCGATGCCCGACGCCGTCGCGGCCATCCCCTTCCACAGCGCGACCGCGCCGGCCTTGTCCCCCGTGGCGACCTGGTGCTCGCCCCGTTCGCCGGACAACGCGGGCCACAGGTGACCCGAGCCCTTGTTCTGGCTCTGCGCGGCACACACGCCCGCCCACGGCTTGCCCTGCACGGTGCAGTCGGTCGAGTCGGTCGTGTTGCAGTCGCCGTAGCCGTCCTCGGTCCCCGGCGCGGTCGTGCCGTAGCGGTAGAAGCCGTCGCCGCTCGCCGTCGTCCCCTTGATGGACTGGTCGACGACGAGGAGCGACGCGACGACCGCGGGGTCCGTGCTCGGCAGGATCCCGAGGCGAGGCAGCTCGAGGAAGCCGGCGTCGACGACGGACCGCTGATCGGCGTCCGGTCCGCCGTTGCCGAGGTTGTACGTGCTGGCCGCGTTCGGGTCACCAGTCTTCGACAGCCGGATGAAGTACGGCGCGGCGCTCAGCGACCCGTTCGTGGTGACCGTCCAGGTCTTGACCATGCGCTGGTAGTGGTCCGCGGTCGCCCGGTAGATCCGTGCGCCCGCGGCGTCGCCGTTCTTCTCGGCGATCGCGCCCGCGGCCGTGAGGCCGGCGATCTCGGCGGCGATGGTGGACGGCGAGTACCCCGCCTGCTCCTCCCACCGCTCCGACCCGAAGGCCGGGCCGTGCGCGACGATGAAGTCCGCCGCGCGCTTGAGGTGGGCGAGATAGAAGGCCTTGTCGGTCAGGCCGACCGTGCGGGCCATGAGGATCGGGTAGGCCACCTCGTCGAGCTGGACCCCGAAGGAGTCCGGGGCGAGCTTGCCGTTGATCAGGCTGTTGCGCGGCATCGAGCCGTCGGCCTGCTGCTGGCGCTCGAACAGGAACTTCACGGTGCTCCGCGCCGTGGCGAGGTCGCCGGCGGCGACCAGTCCGGTGAACGTCTCGTAGAGGTCGCGGGCGAAGACCTCGCGGTAGGAGCCGAAGTACGTCTGGGCCGGATCACCCGCGGCCACCGCCTGCCCCCACGGGCTGGCGAGCGAGGCGACGATCGCCCCGGGGAACGTCTTGTCCTCGCTGGCCTTGAGCACGTTCGCGGACAGGTAGTACGTCTGGGCGACCTGACGGCGCTCCTGGCTCGACAGCGCCGGTCCGGTCGCGGGGCGGTTCAGCCCGGCGTCATAGGCGCGCCACCCGGCCTGGTACTTCGCGAGCAGGTCGCCCGCGTCGGCGGCGGCGCTCCTGCCCGCCGTCGCGACCGCCCCACCCTGGGTCGATCCGAAGCCGAGGGCGAGCGTGGCGGCACGACCACCATGCACGTCGAGCTGGGCCGTCTGGACGACGTTGCCCTGCGTGGCGGTGGCGAAGCTGGTCGACAGGCTGCGCTGGGTGTCCAGCTGGTTCAGGCCATCGCTGGCGGTGCCGGCGAACCCGCTCGAGACCGCCAAGAACTTGCGGTCCGCGCGCAGGGCGGCGTACACGGGGGTCGCGTAGTCGCGGTTCGCCGCCGTCGTCGCCGTGCTGACGTCGATCGACACCGGCACGGGACCCCCGGTCGAGGTGTCCACGACGGCGTCGTCGGCCCCGGCATTGCCCCCTCCGGTCGAATCCAGCCCGCCCCCGTTGCCGTTCACCGTGGCGTCGAAGCGCGCGTAGAGCTTGAGGTCGTCGGAGCCCTTGGCCGCCTTCAGCCGGGTCCGCATCACCACGCTGGCGCGCTGCGGATCGGTGAAGTAGTCCGTGGTGAGGGTGTAGCGACCGCTCTTCGCGGTCGAGGTGACCCGGCAGGCCATGCCGGAGTCGTCCAGCGCACTGACCGTGTACGTCATGTCGCGGGTCTGCAGGTCGGTGAACGACGACCCATCGGTGACGACATACTGCAGCGTCTCGACGTTCGTCGTGTCGACCGTCGGGTAGTACACATCCGAGAGCACGCCGTTGGCCACGGTGAACCACACCTTGGAGGTGGAGTTCCGGGCTGTGCCGAGACAGTCCTTGCGCGCGAGGTCGAAGTGCGACATCGCGCCCGGCCCGTCGGGCGCGGGGGTTGTTCCCTGCGCCGGGACCACCCCCAGGGCCGTGACCACGAGTGACGCTGCGGCGGCGATGGTCAGAATGCGTCGTCCAGTGCGCATGTTGAGCCCCCTGCGAGTGGAACACGACACCCGGCCGGCCCCCGGCGGGCGATCACAGCGCGCCACCACTCGGCATCGGCGCCAGATGGGTTGTATTCGAGCGTCTCCCGCCGCCCCTGTCAAGGGTGGTCTGACCCGTTTTGACCTAGGCGTTTACCCAGGGCACCTTCGATAGGGTGGCGACATCTCGTGTCGCCCTCCCGTTCGAGCGCCGCAACCTGGTCGGCGCCAGCCGGCCGGAGAGGACCGGACCCATGCCTGCCTCGATCGGGGTGATGCTGCCGCGTGACCTTCCCGCGGCGCAGGTCGTCGACTACCTCCAGGCCGCCGAGCGTGCCGGATTCGACGAGGTCTGGGTCGTGGAGGACTGCTTCTTCCGCGGCGCCATCGCCCAGGCGGCGGTCGCCCTCGCCTCGACGACGACGATCCGCGTAGGCATCGGGATCATGCCCGCGGCCGGCCGCAACCCCGCCATCACCGCTCTCGAGACCTCGACCCTCGCCGCGCTGTTCCCTGGCCGGACGATCGTGGGGATCGGGCACGGGATGCCTGCCTGGATGCGGCAGATCGGGGGGTGGCCGGCCAGCCCGCTCGCACTGCTCGAGGAGACCCTGGACGCGGTCCGCGGCCTCCTTCGGGGCGAGACCCTCACCACGGCGGGCCGGTACGTCCGGCTCACGGACGTGACCCTCGACGACCCGCCTCAGGTGGTCCCGCCGGTCCTGGCCGGCGTGCGCGGGCCGCGATCCCTCGAGCTCGCCGGACGCCACGCGGACGGCACGATCCTCGCCGAGCCGGTCACGCCGGAGTACCTCGCCGTGGCCGCCACGGCGATCGACGCGGCCGGGCCGCACCTGGTGGTCGCCTACAACGTCGCGGCCGTGGACGACGACGCGTCCCTCGCCCGAGCGGTCGCGCGCACCGCGCTGGAGTGGATCGGTGAGGCGGACTGGGCCGTGCAGCTCGCACCCCTCGACTTCGCGGACGAGCTCGCCGCCTTGCGTGGACGCGCGAGCTCCCGGGCGGAGTTCGCCGCGTCGCTCCCGGACGAGTGGGTCGACCGCCTCGCCGTCGTCGGCACCCCCGCGCAGGCGCGCGCACGGATCGACGAGCTGCACCGGGCGGGCGCCGACTCCGTCGTGCTCATCCCTGCCGGTCCGGACCCGTTCGGAGCGCTGCAGGCCCTCGGCCGGCTGCTGTGAGTGCCTAGCCCTCGTCGACGCTGCCCGAGCCGCTGATATGGCGCGTGACAGCGGCCCCGCCGGTCACGGCGATCGAACCGCTGCCCGTGATGACCGCGTCCAGCGTCCCGGTGGCCTGCACGTCCGCATCGCCCGATCCCGAGACGGTGACGGCGGCGTCCACGCTGTGCAGGCCGGCGCCGCGATAGTCCCCTGACCCCTCGATGGTGATCACCTGGCGAGTGGTGTCGCCGGTCAGGTCCACCCGACCCGAGCCCGAGATCCCGACCGTCACGTTCTTCGCGTCGATCCCCCGGGCCACGAGGTCACCCGATCCGTTGACGGTGAGCGAGAGCGAGGTCGCCCCGCCCAGCTCGGCGTCGACCGTGCCGGACCCGTCGACAGTGACCAGGTCCGCTGCCGGGAGCACGAGGGTGTAGGTGATCTGCCCGCCGTTCCCGAAGTGGGCACCGTCCCGACCCAGGATGAGCACCCCGTCTCGCTCCTCGCTCGTCAGGCTGTCGATCACCTTGTCGCCGGCCGTGATCGTCAGCGCGGGTTCCGGACCGGTCGTCAGCGTCAGCGCCCCGCTCGTGCGCAACGAGACCGCCGAGACCGCGGAGATGTCACGGTCGATCGAGACCGTCGCGCCGACATCCTGGGCCAGCCCTCCGCAGCCGGCGAGGGCCACAGATACCGCCAACGAGCCGATCAGGACGGGAACGAACCGAGAATTCACGAGGGCCCTCACGAGATGATGACGCCGCAGGCGTCGGGGAATGCTGGTAACACCATCGTGGAGCAAGGGCAGGCGGCGCCGCATCAGGGAGAACCCTGGAATCTCGGTCAGGGTCTGGAACCGGAAGGTCTGTCGGCAGATCGGGCCGCGGAATGGGGTACTTCTGGCCGGGCTAGGTCCTCGCGGGCTGGGGCGTGGCGCTCCTGCTCGATGCCTGGAACGTCTCCGACCGGCGGCTGATCACCGACGCCGACGTCGCCCACGAGCTGCACCACCGGCACTGACGCGGGCGCCGGCTCACCGGTCGGCAAACCCACGGGCATCCGTCAGGAAGGTCTTGACGGATGCCCTCGTTTGTCAGGCTATCCTTGACGCATGATCAACGCCGATCCAGCCCACGAGAACACGATCCACGAGAGCCACCTGCAGGCGATCCGGGACGCCCGCGATGCGCTCAACGCCGCAGATCTGCGGATGCGCCAGACGGTGCACGAGGCGCGACGGCAGGGCGTGACCTGGCAGCAGGTCGGAGACACGCTCGGCACAACGCGCCAGTCGGCCCAGGAGCGCTTCCGCGACCTGTAGCCGAAGCGCCTGCTGCGCCGCGACTACTGCACGACTACTGCTGGACGACGACTACTGCGCCACGACCTGGTTGGATCGCGCCGATGCGATGCCCAGCCCCACCGCGTTGCGCGCCTGGACCGTGACACGTCGTTCCCGGCCTTTCCTCGACAGACCCTCGCCGGGCGCTATCGACCGATTGAGCCGAGATCGAGGGGTTTGGCGCCGTCACACGAGCGCCGGATTGACCCGCTGGTACAGCGCGCAGTCCTGCCACTCGCCCGCGATCTTGAGATAGGTCGGCGCGACCCCGTACTGCGTGAAGCCCACGCGATCCAGCACGCGTTGGGACCGGACGTTGTGCAGCAGGGACTCGGCCTGGACCCGGTGCAGGCCCTGGTCCTCGAAAGCGATGCGGACCAGGTCACGCAGAGCGGCCGTCGCCAGTCCACGGCCGTTGTCGCTCGCGCCCACCCAGTAGCCCACGCTGCAGGACTGGAACGCACCGCGCACGATGCCGTTGAGCGTGATGCGACCGACCACGCGCCCGTTCTCGTCGAGGATCACCTGGGGGACGCAGGTTCCCTGTTCGTGCTGCTCGAGCGCGACGCGGATCACCTCTCGCTGGCTGTCGGCGGTGAAGTAGTCATCGCTGCGGATCGGCTCCCACGGCGCAAGGAAGTCACGACTGCGGCGGAGCGCGTCGGCCAGGAGCGGGGCGTCATCGACCGTGACCAGTCGGGTGGGCCGCACTAGAGGCCCACCTTGGCCCGAAGTCCCCCGACCAGCGTGGACGCCGCGGAGACCGGGGTGAACGCCCTGGCCGCCGCGGTGAGCGCGGTCAGGGACGATTCGTCCAGCTCGAGCTCGGCAGCCGCGACGTTGAACTCGAGCTGCTCGACGCTGGATGCCCCGGGGATGACGACGACCCGGGGAAGGCTGAGCAGCCAGGCGAGCGCGACCTGCGCGGGCCGAGCCCCGTGGGCGTCGGCCACCTGGCGCAGCGTGTCGAGCAGCGGTGCCACGCGGCGCAGGTTCTCCTCGCCGAAGAGCGAGTTGATCGCGCGCACCCCACCCGGACGGTTCTCGGCCGAGTACTTTCCGCCCAGCAGCCCCTGAGCCAGCGGGCTGTACGCGATCACGAGCCGGTTCTCCCGCTGGGCGAACGGCACCAGGTCGTCGAGCGGGCCGGCGTGCGCGAGCGAGAACTGCACCTGGTTGCTCACCACCGGCCGACCGAGCGCGCGATCCGCTTTGCGCCAGCGCTCCAGCGAGTAGTTCGAGACCCCGACCCCGCCGATCCGCCCGTCTGCCAGCAGGGTGCGCATCCCCGGCATGATCACCGAGTCGGGCACGAGCGGGTTCGCCTGATGCACCTGGTAGAGCGGGATCCGCCCGAGCTGCAGCCGTCGGGCGCTGGCCTCCTCCCGGCGCCGGACCACCGGCGGGAACGGGGCCAGGGGGAACAGCTTGCTCGCCACGACCGCGCCGTAGCGGGCGTCCCCGAGCGCGTCGCCCAGGATCCGTTCGCTCTCGCCGCGGGCATAGACCTCGGCCGTGTCGAACAGCGTCACCCCGAGCTCGAGGGCCCGTTCGACGATCTGGACGGCGGCGCCCCCGGCGTAGTCCTGGCCGTACCCCCACTCGCGTGACCCGAACTGCCACGTCCCCAACCCGACCCGACTGACCCGACCCACACCCGGCACCTCGAAGTACTTCATGGCGCCAGTGTGCCCGCTCCGACCCGCAGCGAGGGGTCAGACGCCCCCCACCGAGGACAGGATCGCGTTGGAGGGCGCGAGGGAGGTGCTCAGCTGAGCGGGCCTCGGAACGAGCGGCGAACGGCGATCCCGGACTAGGCCCGCCGGGCGGCACCGTCGAGCGCCTCGTTGAGGCGGCCGAGCGACCAGGCGAGCGTGGCGACGTCGTCGGCCGTCCAGTCGTTGAGCGCCGCGTGCAGCCAGCTCCGGCGCGCATCACCCGCATCGGCGACGAGGCGCGTGCCCTCGGGGGTCAGCTCGAGCTGCTGACCGCGCGCGTCGTGCGGATCGGGCTTGCGCGTGATCAGGCCGAGCTCGACCAGGCGGTGCAGCTGGCGGGAGATCGTCGCCCGGCCGACGCCGACGTGCGTCGCCAGGTCGCAGCCGCGCACACCGGGGACCCGGGCGATGTGGACGAGCAGCGGGTAGGCGCCGGCGTCCAGGTCCGGGTGCACCCGCGCGGACACCGCCGCGGCGGACGCGCGCGCGCGGCGCATCAGCAGCCCGAGCTCGCGCTCGACCGACGGGTACGGGTCGGCGACGTCGTCGGTCACCGTTCGGCTCCGACCATGGCGGCCGACGGCGCGGCGTCGGCGGCTAGCTCGAGCTCGAGCTCGGCCGCGCGGCGCTGCTCGAGCCCGGACCGCGTCCCGAGCGGCACCTCGCGCAGGAAGAGCACGGCGACGAGCGCGACGAGCCCCAGGGGGACGGCCAGGAGGAACAGGTCGGCGATCGCCGTCCCGTAGGAGGCCTCGACCACGGTGCGGATGGGTGCGGGCAGCGACTGGACGTCGGGGATCGCGCTGGTGCCCGACCCCAGGGAGGCCGGGTCGATCCCCAGCTCCGTGAGACCCCGCAGCAGGAGTGTCGTGATCCGCGAGGCGAGCACGGCACCGAGCGCCGAGACCCCCACCGCGCCGCCGAGGGTGCGGAAGAACGCCACCGTCGCGGTGCCGCTACCCATGTCCTGCTGGGCGAGGGTGTTCTGGGTCGCGAGCACGAGGTTCTGCATGAGCATCCCGACCCCGGCGCCCAGGACGAACATGTACGCCCCGACGAGCCACAGGTTGGTGTCGTACCCGATCGTGCCCATCAGTGCGAGGCCGGCGGTCAGCACGACGGCGCCGGCGATCATGAACCGCCGGTAGCGACCCGTCGAGCTGATGATGCGACCGCTGATCGTGGACGAGACGAGCAGGCCGATGACCATGGGCACGGTCAGCAGACCGGACTGGGTGGGCGTCTTGTCCCGGGCGATCTGCATGTACTGGCTCAGGAAGACCGACGTGCCGAACAGCGCGACGCCGACGGCGACGCTGGCGATCACGGACAGGACCAGCGTCCGGTTGCGGAACAGTCGCAACGGGATGATCGGCTCCACGGCGCGGGACTCGACCCAGACCGCCAGGGCCAGGGCCGCGAGCGACCCGCCGAGCATCGCGACGGACTGCCACGAGGCCCACTCGAAGGACCGCCCGGCGAACGTCACCCACAGGAGCAGGCCGGCGATCCCGGCCGAGAGCAGCAGGGCACCCTCGTAGTCGATCCGCACGATCCGGCGCACGCGCGTCGGCAGGTGCACGGTCTTCTGCAACACGATGATCGCGGCGATCGCGAGGGGCAGACCGACGAAGAAGTTCCAGCGCCAGCCAGGACCGTCGGTGATGACGCCACCCAAGAGCGGGCCGCCGACCATGCCGAGCCCCATCACCGAGCCCATCAGCCCCATGTATCGACCACGGTCGCGCGGGGAGATGATGTCCGCGATCAGCACGGCACCCAGCGCGGTGACGCCGCCCGCCCCGATGCCCTGGAACGCCCGCATCGTGATGAGCATGCCGACCGAGCCCGAGAACCCGGCCACGGCCGAGGACGCCACCGAGATGACGAGCGCGAGCTGGATGAGCAGCTTGCGGTTCACCAGGTCGGCGAGCTTGCCCCAGATCGGCGTCGAGATCGTCGTCGTGAGCAGGGTGGCCGTCACGACCCAGGTGAAGGCGGACTGGGTCCCCTGCAGGTCGCGGATGATCAGCGGCAGGGAGGACGAGATCACGCTGGTCGCGAGGATCGACACGAGCGTGCCGAGCAGGAGCCCGGAGAGGGCCTCGAGCACCTCACGGTGGGACATCGCGCTGGACTGGGACGTGGTGCTCAGGGGGCTCATACGCACTCTCGATCGTGGTTCTGGGTTCCGGGCGTCCCCGCCGGTCCGGTCGGCAGCCGAGAGCGTGCTCAGATCGTTGCCTGAGGCAACCATACGTTGCTTAGTTGCCTCGGGCAACCGATTACCGCCCAACAGGTTCCAGCCGGCGGCGACGTGTCAATTTCCCATTGACACAGTGACCGCGCCATACTGCGCGACATGCGTACCCGGCGAACCCCCGACCGCCCGTCCGATCGCGAGCCCGGTGGCACGGGGGTGCTCGAGATCGACCACGTGTCCAAGGCCTACGGCACCGTCCAGGCACTGCACGACATGACGTTCGAGGTGCAGGCCGGGGAGATCTTCGGTTTCGTCGGGTCGAACGGAGCAGGCAAGACGACGGCCATGCGCATCATGCTGGGAGTGCTCGCGGCCGACGCCGGCACAGTCCGCTGGAACGGGGCCGAGCTCGATCTGGAGAGCCGTCGGCAGTTCGGCTACATGCCCGAGGAACGCGGCCTGTACCCGAAGATGAAGGTCGGCGAGCAGCTGCGATTCCTCGCCGAGCTGCACGGCATGCCCCGGGCTGACGCCGCGGAGGCGGTCGATCGCTGGACCGATCGCCTCGGGGTGGGCGACCGGCGGGGCGACAACGTCGAGAAGCTGTCGCTGGGCAACCAGCAGCGGGTCCAGCTGGCCGCGGCCCTGATCCACAACCCGGCCGTGCTCGTGCTCGACGAGCCGTTCTCCGGGCTTGACCCGGTCGCGGTCGACATCATGAGCGCGGTGCTGCGCGAGCGGGCCGACGCCGGCGTCCCGGTCATCTTCTCCTCCCACCAGCTCGACCTGGTCGAGCGCCTGTGCGACCGCGTCGGCATCGTCCAGGCCGGTCGCATGCAGGCGCTGGGGACCATCGCCGAGCTGCGCACCACCGAGCGCCTGCAATGGCTGCTGGACGTCGACGCCGAGACGCCCGCCGTGCTGGCCGCGATCGGCACGGTGCCCGGGGTGCGGGTCCAGCCGCTCACCACCCGCCCGGGCGCCGTCCTGGTCGAGCTCGCCGACGCCGACCCGGCCGCCGCCGCCGGTGCCGGTACCGAGCAGGACGTCCTACGCGTCGCACTCGCGCTCGGCGCCGTGCGCGAGTTCAGCCCGGTCCGCCCGACACTGACCGACTTGTTCCGCGACATCGTCTCGGCCGACAAGGCGGGCGGGGCCGACGACGACCGACCGTCCCGACCGCAGCGCGACCGGGCAGAGGTGGCGGCATGAGCAGCGCGCGCGTGGTCTGGATGGTGGCCAAGCGGGAGATCAAGACCCGCATGCTCACCAAGGCCAACATCATCTCGATGGTGGTCATGGTGGTCGTCATCGCCGCCGGTGCGATCGTGGGCAACTACTTCCTCGGCCGCGACAGCGCGCCGGACGTCAGCCTGATCGCCGTCGCGCAGGAGACCGACGCGCTGCGACCCCCGCTCGAGGCCGCGGCGGCCGCCCGCGGGATCGAGCTCGAGCTCGTCACCATGACCGCGGACGACGCCACCGCCGCGCTCGACGGCTCCGACGAGAGCGCGAAGCCGATCGAGGCCTTCCTCGACGGCGACCCCGCCGCGCCGCGCATGCTCGTCGGGTCCGACCCGGACGCCGTCGTGCAGGAGACCGTGAACCAGGCGGTGCAGTCCTACGTGACCGCCACGCAGATCAGCGACCTCGGTGGGGACCCCACCGCCTTCGCGCGCGCGCAGGCCGACGCCGTCCCGCACCTCGAGGCGGTCGGTGAAGCTAGCACCACGTTCGACGACGCCGCGTTCGGCGTGTCGATGGCCATGATCTCCGTGCTCTTCGGCGCCCTGATCGGCTCGGGCTCGATGATCGCGATGGGCGTCGTGGAGGAGAAGACCTCCCGCGTCGTGGAGATCCTGCTGGCCACGATCCGGCCGAGCCAGCTGCTCGCCGGCAAGGTTCTGGGTATCGGCATCTACGGCCTGTTCCAGGTCCTCGTGCTTGGCGGTTCGCTGGCCCTGGCCGCCCTGTCGCTCGGGGTCGGCGGTCTGGACCTGAACGTGAACATCGGCTCGGCGCTGGTCTCGTTGATCGTGTGGTTCCTCATGGGGTACGCGATCTTCGCCCTGCTCTTCGGTGGCTTCGCCGCGCTCGTGTCCCGGCAGGAGGACATCGGCTCGGTCACCACCCCGCTGCTGTTCCTGCTGTTCATCCCGTTCTACACGACGATGTTCCTCGTCCCGAACGACCCCAGCAGCACCCTGGTCCGGGTGCTGTCCCAGATCCCGATCTTCGCGCCGTTCATGATGCCGGTGCGCGATGCCTTCGGCGCCCTCCAGCCGTGGGAGATGCCGCTCGCCCTCGCGATCGCGGCGGCCACGATCCCCGGGCTGGTGTGGCTCGCGGCCCGCGTCTACCAGCGCGGCGTGCTGCACACCGGCGGGCGCATGAAGCTCCGCGAAGCCCTGCGCGCCTGACGGCCGGGATCAGGGCCGCCGAGCGCGGTCGAGCGCCGCGAGGATCACGGGGATCAGGTTCGCATCGCCGAGGGCACGGAAGTGCCCGGGCGTAGCCAGCTCGACGTTCGTCGCACCCGCGAGCTCGCTCCCGCCGGGGATGTGGGGGTCGAACCGCGTCGCGACCGAGGTGATGCGCGCGTTGACCGCCTCGTCGACCGCCAAGGCCTCCAGGGTCGCGTCCGTCGGGACGAAGGCCCGCACCGCCGCGAGCGGGATCCACCGCGCGTAGCGCGACCCGGCGAACGGGGTGTTGATCGCCACCAGGGCACTGATCCGGCGGTCCGGGTCGCCGCTCACCATGGCGTACTTGCCGATCAGGCCGCCCTTGCTGTGGGCGACGACGACGACGTCGCGAAGGTCGTGCCGTGCCAGGTCGGCGGCGACCAGGCGCGCCATGTCGGGCACCGGGCCGGTGTTGAACCCGAGGGCCGGCACGACGTGCACCGGATACCCGTGCCGGAAGAGCGCGAGCGCGAGGGGCCGCATGAACTGCCAGCTTTCGTAGACCCCAGGGAGCATCACGACTGTCGGGGCCCTCGGGCTCGCCAGCGCCTCGAGCTGCTCCGCCGTGGCCCGCGTGATCAGCGCGCGCACCTGCCAGTAGACGACATAGGCATAGTCCTGCAGCCACCACACCGCATGGCGCACCTACGTCCACCGCCTTCGCCTCGTTGTTCTTCGCGAAGCTGCCAGAGGCCCACGTTCCTCGCGCGCATCGACCTGTGCCACCGCACGAGCGGCGGAACGGCCCGAGCAGGCTCGCCCGGACCATCCCATCGGGATGAGGCAGAGGTGGCCCCACTCCGATTGTCTCGAGATGCAGCCCCACCCGGAGACGACCTGCCCTCCACCACGGGTCGGGCGCCTCGTCTCCAGGAGGCCAGCCATGGCGCCGTCGCTCCGACTGCCGGCAACGATCCGCCGAGACCCCCGTGCACGGGACCACCCGCTCACGGACGACGCGCCCGGGACTTCCCCCGCGGACGCGGACGGGTGGACCGAGCAGTCACTCACGGTGGAGGGCCACCGCGTCTTCTACCGCCGCGGACCCGACGTCGACGGCGTCCCCCTCGTCCACGTGCACGGCTTCGCCATCTCGGGCTCCTACCTCATGCCGACGGCGCGTCTGCTCACGGGCCAGGGCCTGAACGTGGTTCCCGACCTGCCGGGATACGGCCGCAGCGAGCGCTGGGACCACACGCTCGGCATCCCCGCCCTCGCGCACGCCCTGATGTCCATCCTCGACAGCCTCGAGCTGGACAAGGTGGTTCTGATCGGCAACTCCATGGGTTGCCCGATCAGCCTCGAGATCGCCCACGCCGCACCCGAGCGGGTGCACCGCCTCGTCCTCGTGTCCCCCGCCGGCGGGATCTACAACCAGCCGCTGCGGCGCGCGGTGGGGCAGCTCGCGAAGGACGGGCCGCGCGAGGACCCCCGGATGGCCCGGGTCGCCGTCCCGGATTACGTGCACTTCGGCCCGGTCAACGCCCTGAACCTGTTCAGCGAGCTGATGCGGTTCCCCTCGCTCGAGCGACTCGTGCGCACACCGGTGCCGGCCCTGGCCATCCTCGGGAGCCGCGATCCCCTCATGCCTCCCCCGCACCGGGTGCGTGAGGTCGGTGACCTGGTGCCGGACCACGTCACCGTGGCCCTCATCGAGGGCGCCGCCCACGCGATCAACTTCAGCCACCCCGGTGAGCTCGCGCACGTCATCTCGTCCTGGCTCGAGGGACGAGAGATCGTCGATGACCCCGACCTGCCCGGTCGTGTCCGTGCCCTGCGATTCCACCCGGACTGACGTCAGCCATCATCACTACGCCCTGTTCCGTAACTGCTAGTTGCGGAACACGCCAACCTCTGTTACGTTACGGCCAGAGCCGCAAATAGAGAGTTGGTCCTGATGTCCGAAATGTTGGCGCCGCGCCGCCCGGGTGGTCGTGGAAGTGACCGTGGTCGTCCCCGCGACCCGGACATGGACAGCGCGATCCTGCGGGCCACGGTCGAGCTGCTCTCGGAGGTCGGCTACGTCCACGTCACCGTGGCGGAGGTCGCGCGTCGGGCGGGGGTGAGCAAGCCGGCGATCTATCGGCGGTGGTCGCAGAAGTCCCAGCTCGTCGTAGAGGCGATGGTCACGCAGATGCGCCCCGGCAAGGACAACGATTCCGGGAGCGCCGCCGACGACCTGCTCGCCCTCACCGAACAGCTCATCGACACCCTGACCCACACGCCGCTCGGGCGCGTGCTGCCCGGCCTGGTGGCCGAGATGGCCGCTGATCCGGTGCTCGCCGCCAGCTACCGCGACCTGGTCATCAAGCCCAACCAGGCTCAGTGGCGTGCCGCCATCGAACGTGGCATCGCCCGCGGCGAGCTCTCCGGGCAGACCGATGTCAGCTTCGTGCTCAACACGCTCGTCGGCCCCCTGTACTTCAGCCTGCTCATCACCGGTGAGCCCATCGAGCCCGGCTACGCCCGCACGGCCGTCGATCTGGTCCTCGCCCGCTATGGCGCCGCCGCCGGCTGAGAACCCGACCGCTCCACACCGCTGCATCGCAGCACCCGCACACGACAGCACGCGCGTGGATCCCGCACGCCCACTTTCACCTCGTCCCCTCCCCCGTGCACCATCCACCACCCCTCAGACAGGACCAGCATGACCAGCACTGTGACCACCACCCCTCCCAGCACCGCTGCCGAGACGGCTACCACGACGTCGGCGATCGCCTCGGCGCGGGGGCTGGTCAAGACCTATGGCACCGGTGACACCGCGGTGCAGGCCCTGGCGGGCATCGACGTGGACTTCGTCCGCGGGGAGCTGACCGCGATCATGGGCCCGTCCGGGTCGGGCAAGTCGACCCTGATGCACTGCATGGCCGGCCTGGACACGGTCACCGCGGGCACCGTCGTCATCGACGGCCAGGACGTCGGGTCGATGAACCAGCGCCAGCTCACCAAGCTGCGCCGGACCCGGTTGGGGTTCATCTTCCAGGCGTTCAACCTGGTCCCGACCCTGACCGCGGCGGAGAACATCACCCTGCCGCTGGACATCGCGCGTCGCCCGGTCGACCGCACCCTGTTCGACGCGATCGTGGCCGCCGTCGGCCTGGAGAAGCGGCTGAACCACCGCCCGTCCGAGCTGTCCGGCGGCCAGCAGCAGCGCGTGGCGTGCGCCCGCGCCCTGGTCGCGCGGCCCGCGGTGATCTTCGCCGACGAGCCCACCGGGAACCTGGACTCCACGTCCGCCACCGAGCTGCTCGGATTCTTGCGCCGCAGCGTGGACGACCTGGGCCAGTCCGTGGTGATGGTCACCCACGACCCGCGCGCGGCGGCCTACGCCCACCGGGTGCTGTTCCTCGCCGACGGCAAGCTGGTCGCCGAGCTCACCAACCCGACCCAGGCGTCCGTCCTGGAGGTCCTCGGGTCCCTCAGCGCCGTCGACGCCGCCACCGCCCGTGAGCTCACCTCGGTCGGTGCCTGATGGGCCGCGTCGCGCTGCGCGGGATCCGCGCACACCTGGTCCGGTTCCTGCTGTCCGTCCTGGCCGTCACCCTCGGAGTCGCATTCGTGGCCGGCACGTTCTCGCTGCGCACCATGATGAGCTCGACCTTCGACGGGATCGTGGAGTCGTCCATGCCCGCCGACATGTACGTGCGCGGTGCGAAGCCCGCCGCCGGTCTGAGCACGACCGGCACCACGGGTGAGACCCGCAACACCATCCCGGCCTCCCTTGCCCACACCCTCGAAGGGGTCGACGGCGTCGCGCACGCGTTCGCCGACATCTCCGGCCCGATCGTGCTGGTCGGCGCAGACGGCACAGCGGTGCAGTCCACCCGGTCGCCGAGCTTCGCCATGGCTCTGCACCCCGACGACACCGTCAAGTTCAACGCCGGCCACGCCCCGACCGGGCCCGGCGAGATCGCCCTGGAGTCAGCGACCCTGGAGTCCTCCGGGCTGGCCGTCGGCGAGCACACCAAGGCCGTGGTGGCCGGCCTGGTCCAGGAAGTCCAGGTGGTCGGCGAAGTGTCCCTGAACGGCCCGATGGCCGGCGCCACGATCGTGTACCTCGACGTGGCGACCGCGACCGCGGCCTACGCCCCGGACGGCATGGTGCCCACCATCAGCGTCTACGCAAAACCGGGCGTGTCCGAGGCCGACCTGGTCGCGGACCTGGCCCCCGTCCTGGCCGGCGACAAGGTGGCCCCAGCGCAGGCCCTGACCGGAGACGCAATGCGCACCGAGGCGCGCACCGACATCGAAGGCCAGCTCGGCTTCGTCGCGACATTCATGCTGATCTTCGCCGGGATCTCCCTTTTCGTGGGGGCATTCATCATCTCCAACACGTTCTCCATGTCGGTGCGCGAGCGGATGCGCGAGTTCGCCCTGCTGCGCGCCATCGGCGCGTCCCCCAGCCAGGTGTTCGCCTCCATCCTGACCCAGGCCGCCGTCGTGGGCCTGGTCGGCTCCGCCCTCGGGATCGCCGCCGGGCTGGGCCTGGTCTCCCTGCTGCGCATCGGCTTCGAGATGGTCGGCATGGACCTGTCCGGGTCCATCCCTCTCGACACCTCCACCGTCGTCATCTCGCTGGTCATCGGCACCGTCGTCAGCGTCGCCGCCGCGGCCCTGCCCGCCCGCCGCGCCGCACTGACCGCTCCGGTCGAGGCCATGCGGGAGGCCACCGCGACCGAGAAGTCCCTGCGGACCCGCACGATCGCGGGCCTACTCGTCGTCGTGCCGGGTGTGGCCGGTCTGATCTCGGCCCTGGTCGCACCAGAGTCCAACGGCGCGACGCTGCTCGGCCTGGGTGCGCTCTGTCTGGTCGTCGGGGTGCTGCTCCTGGCGCCCGTCATCGCGAAGCACACCCTGGGCGTCCTGGCCGCGGTGTTCGTCGCCGCCGTCAGGCCGCTGGGCCGCCTGGCCCGCGGCAACGTGATCCGCCACCCGCGGCGCACCGCGAACACCGCCGGCGCGCTGATGATCGGCATGGCCCTGGTCGGGGCCGTCTCGGTCCTGGCCGCATCCGCCACCGCCTCCACGAAGTCCATCGTCGACGCCGGGTGGACCTCGGACTTCTCCATCCAGTCCGCCACCGGCAGCGTGCCGCTCGGCGCCGTCGCGGACGTCCGCAGCCTCGACTCGGTCGCCGCGCTCGACGTGCTCAGCTACGGACCGGCCATCGCCGCCGGACCGGGCGAGACCGCCTCGCCCGACAGCCCGACCATGGTCGTCGGTATCGCTCCGGCCGCGTTCGGTCGCAGCGTCGCCATCGACACCGTCGCCGGCTCGCTCGACACCCTCGCCGACGGCCAGATCGCCGTCAAGAACGACACCGCCACCGAGCGCGGCTGGTCGCTCGGCGACCAGGTGTCGTTCACCACCGCCACAGCCACCACCACCGCCCGGATCGGCGCGATCGTCGACACCCAACTGATCGGCTCCCCGATCATCGCGTCCGACGACCTGCTCGCGCAGGTCGTCGAACCCGCCCAGACCACCATCGAGGACCTCCTGATCACCGCAGCCCCCGGCACGACACCGGCCGCGCTGCGTGCCGACCTCGTCGGCGTCGCCGCCCCCTACGTCGTGCTCTCCGTGCTCGACTCCGAGGACTTCGCCGCCGCGCTGGCCGACCAGGTCAACCAGATCCTGGTGATCCTGTACGCGCTGCTCGGGCTGTCGATCGTGATCGCGATCCTCGGCATCGTCAACACCCTGGCGCTGAGCGTCATCGAGCGGACCCGCGAGATCGGCCTCATGCGCGCCGTCGGCCTGGGCCGGCTTCAGCTCGCCGGGATCATCACCATCGAGTCCATCCTGACCGCTGTGTTCGGCACCGTCGTCGGCGTCGCCCTCGGGGTGGCCGTAGCGGCGGCGCTGCCTGGAGTGTTCACTGGAGTCGGCCTGACCACGCTCGCGATCCCGTGGGCGCAGCTCGCCGGGATGGTGGCCCTGGCCGCCGTCGTCGGGGTCCTTGCGGCGCTGTGGCCCGCGTCCCGCGCCGCCCACCTGCCCGTGCTCGACGCCGTCTCCTCCGACTGAGGCATCAACGTGACCACCACCCGACCGCGCACCAGCCACCAGAGACCCGAGGCGCACTCCATGCCAGCCACGCGACGAACCGTCGTCGGACTCCACCTGTTCAACGCCGTCTCGGCGGTGGGCGGTGGGATCGCGTTGATCGTCGGAGGCCTCGGCGTCCCCATCGACCTGCTCCGTCACACCCCGTTCGAATCGTTCGTCATCCCCGGCATCTTCCTGGCCGTGGTGATCGGCGGGACCGCGTCGCTCGGGGCGACCGCTCTGCTGGCCCACTGGCGGCGGGCGCTCGTCATCAGCTCCGCGGCGGGTGCCGTCATGGTCGGCTGGATCCTCGGCGAGACCCTCCTCGTCGAGGGCTTCAGCTGGCTGCAGGGCCTGTACCTACTCACCGGAGCGATCGCCCTGGTCGCCTCGATCCGCCTCTCCCAGGCGGACCGGTCCCGCGACGACCAGGCGGTGCTCCGATGAGGAGCGCGGTGCGGTGGTTCGTCGTCGCGGTGGTGGTCGGGCATGGCCTGATCCACCTGCTCGGCGCGGCCAAGGGACTGGGCTGGGCCGAGGTGGCTGCCCTGCCCGAGCCGATCAGCCCGGCGATGGGTGTCGCCTGGCTGGCTGCCGCGGCGGTCGTCGTGGCCGCCGGGGTGCTGCTCGCCGCGCGCAATCGACGGTGGTGGGTGGTCGGCACCGTCGCTGTCGTGCTCTCCCAGGCCGTGATCGTCACGTCGTGGGACGACGCCCGGACCGGCACGGTGGCGAACCTCCTGCTCCTGGTCGCCCTGGGATACGCCCTCGCCTCCCGCGGCCCGGCGAGCTACCGCGCCGAGTACCAGCGCCGGGCCGCGGTCGCGCTCGGCGCGCCCCGCCCCGCAACGGGCGCCGGCGCCGTGGTGACCGAGGCCGACCTGGCCCACCTGCCGTACCTCGTCGCCGAGCATGTCCGCCGGTCCGGGGCCGTGGGCCAGCCCCGCGTCGTGTCCGTCCACGCCCGCATCCACGGCCGGATCCGCTCGAGTGCCACCGCGCGCTGGATGACGTACACCGGCGAGCAGATCAACACTTTCGGTAGCGCGCCGAGTCGCTTGTTCTGGATGGACGCCACGATGCTCGGCCTGCCGGTCGACGTCCTGCACGTCCTGGTCGGCCCGACCGCCACCATGCGCGTCAAGGTGTGCTCGATGGTGCCGATGGTCAACGCCGCCGGTCCCGACATGGACCGGGCCGAGACGGTGACGCTGTTCAACGACCTGTGCATCCTGGCCCCCGCGGCGCTGATCGACGCACCGATCACCTGGCAACCCCTCGACGACCACCACGTCCGCGGCGTCTTCACCAACGGCGCGCAGACCGTCACCGCCGACCTCGTCTTCGACGACGGCGACCTCGTCGACTTCGTCTCGGACGACCGGATGAGCACCTCCCGGGACGGGTCATTGACGCCGCAACCCTGGTCGACGCCGGTGCGCGACTACGCCCGCTTCGGCACCCGGCGGCTGGCCACCTACGGGGAGGGCCACTGGCACACCACCGGCACCGGCACCGGCACAGACGGTGAGTTTGCCTACCTCGAGTACAACCTCGACGCCATCGCCTACAACCCGCTTGTTGCGGCATCGGACAACCTGACGAGAAGACTCGAGGAAGTAGCCGCGAAATAGGTTGCTTTCAGTTCTGCCACAAAGGCAGTCATGACACAAGACGACCGCCTCGCGATTCGCGAGTATTGCGACGACGTCGGAGACGCTGAGCGAAACCGACTCCGTCGCGACCTGCCCGGCCGCGTCAGTTTCGAGGTTCACCTGCGGAAAGCGGCGGTAGAGCGGGGCGAACCGCTCGACGTGTGCGACACGTCCCGGTTCGCCGACGTCAACCGTTTGTCACCCTGGTAATTCGCTGGACGGCGGTAATACGGTGGAGACAAAGCTCGTTGCAGCGAGCGCCGCGCATGATGGGCCCTTGAGGCGATGAAGTGACAGTAGTAATCCGGCCTTACGCCGGTTCCACGGGTTTCTCTGACGATTTTCAGCGCGTGCGAGAGTTTCTCGTTCGAATCAACCAGGACCGGCTCGCCACGCCGGGCTTCTTGTGGGGCCGGTGGGAGTGGATGTTCTCCCTGCCCTACCTCGACGCCACGGCCCTGCCGCAGATCGGCGTCTGGGAGGACGACGGCGCGATCGTCGCCGTGGTGACCTACGAGACCGACACGGGGTTCGCCTGGCTGCTCACCGACGCCGGGCACGCGTGGCTCTACCCGGATCTGCTGCGGTGGGCGACGACCCACCTCGTCCGCAACGGGGTGCTCCGCGTCCTCGTCAACGACTCCGACCACGAGCTCGAGCAGGTCGCGGCCGCGCACGGCCTGACCCGCACGTCGGACCGCGAACCGAACTCCGCGATCGACCTGGCCGGGGACCTGTCGTACCAGCTTCCCCCGGGCTATCGGCTCGCCAGTCTCGCGGACGGCTGCGACCTGCACCGGCTCAACCGCGTGCTGCACCGCGGCTTCCACAACCCCGACCAGCCGGTGACCACCCCGGCGGTGATCGAAGAACGTCGGACCAGCGTGTCGGGCCCGCACCTCGACCGCGCCCTCAACATGGTCGCGATCGCGCCCGACGGCGAGTACGCCGCGTACTGCGGCGTCTGGCTCGACCCGAGAACCGATTACGCCCTCGTCGAGCCGGTGTGCACCGACCCCGACCACCGCCTGCTCGGCCTCGGGCGGGCCGTCGTGCTCGAGGCGACCCACCGCTGCGGGCTTCGAGGGGCGAAGGTCGCCTACGTCGGCTCCGACCAGCCGTTCTACTACGCGATCGGCTTCACCCCGGACACCTGCGGCACCTGGTGGCAATGGCAGGAGAAGTAGCTCACCAGGACGCGGGCCCGGTGCGCGAGCGAGTGACGGCGGGTCAGCGTGCCCGGCGGGCCGCCAGCTCGTCGAGGATCGTGCGCAGCCGTTCGGGGAAGCCCGGCGGCACCTGCGCGGGCAACGCGCCTACGGCGAACCAGGCGACGGCCTCGCTCTCGACGCTGGCGGCCGGCACGGCGTCCGCGTCGGCGTAGGC
Organism: Pengzhenrongella phosphoraccumulans; assembly: GCF_045689905.1. Classification (NCBI taxonomy): domain Bacteria; kingdom Bacillati; phylum Actinomycetota; class Actinomycetes; order Micrococcales; genus Pengzhenrongella; species Pengzhenrongella phosphoraccumulans. Next base: position 4,680,429 of record NZ_CP144210.1, read on the forward strand.
CACGTAGCCCACGTCCCAGTGCACCCGGCAGGTCCCGAAGCTGCCACTCAGGGCGTGCCGGTCGACGTCCACGGGGACGTCGCTGAACGGAGTGAGGTCGGTGATGCCGCCCTCCTCGCACGCCTCGCGGAGGGCGGCCGAAGCGACCGACGCGTCGTCGGCCTCGATGTGACCGCCGAGCTGCACCCAGAACTGCCCCTTGCGGTGGAAGCACAGCAGCACCGCGGACAGGTCGGGGGTCAGGACGAAGCAGCTCCCGGTCAGGTGCTCGGGACCGCCGTCGCGGTCGAGCGCCGACGCCCGTCGCTCGCGCAGGAAGACCTCGTACTCGGCCTTCAGGAGACGCTGAGCGGGCGCCTGCGGTGACCACTGCGCCAGGGTCGCGAGGATCTCGCTCGCGGGCGACGTCAGGTCAGGGCTCTGGAACACCGGGAGAGCGTACCGACGGCGGCCGTCGGACCACCGGCGCCGCGGCGGGGGCCCGGCGCGGGCGGGGCGGTCGCCGTCGGGCACGAGGCTTGAGGCGGGGCGGGCGCCGTCGGGGACGGGACTCGGGACTCAGGGCGTGACGGCCCAGCCTCGACCGCGATCGCGGGTCGGCAGGTGGGCGCGCCAGCCCGACGCCACCACCGCGAGGCAGCCGAGGGCGACGACGACGCCCACGCCGAACATCTGCGGGTAGCTCCAGCGCGGCGCCAGCACCGCGAGCACCGCCGGGATGAAGAAACCGACGTAGGCGAGCGAGTAGTAGACCGCGGTCAGCCCGGCGAGGTCGTCCGGGCCCGCGATGCGCTGCACCTCGTTGAGCCCCGCGACGAGGGCGACTCCGTAACCCGCGCCGAGCACGGCCGCAGCGGCGAGGGCCAGCGCCAGCGTCAGCGCGGCGGCGGCAACCGCGCCGAGCCCCATGCCGACGACGATGATCACGAGCGCGATCACGGACGCCCGTGCGCTGCGGTGGGTGTCGATCGCGCGGCCGAGCACCTGGATGCCGACCCCGCACCCGAGGGTGAGGACCGTCAGCAACGCCGAGAAGGCGATGGGCAGGCCGCCGGAGTGCGTGCGCATCAGGCCCGGGAGCACGGCGTACGCACTGCCCGCGCACCCGAACACCCACGGCGCCAGCGGGACGACGACGCGGCGGAAGCGCCCGTGCGCGATGGCGGGCACCCGCAGGTCGGCCAGGAGCGTGCCTCGCGCGCGGACCGGTTCGGTCACGCGGGTCTCGGGTGCACTCAGCAGCCAGAGCCCGGTCACGAGCGTGAGCGCCATGTGCACCAGGTACGCCGTCTCCGTGGGTCGGGGACCCCACTGCGCGAGGGCCCCGGCGACGCCGGCGCCGACGAGGAAGCCGAGCGTGAGGGAGATCGACGCGCGCCGCGGACCCGCGCCCGCATCCGGGTCATCGGCGGACAGCTCCACGATCCAGGTGGTCCCGACTGCCATCACCAGACCGAGCGCGAGTCCGCTCAGGACGCGTCCCGCGGACAGCGCGAGCGGGGACTGCGCGCAGAACGCGAGCACGAGCGACCCGGCAAGGCTGAGCGGGGCGGCGGGCAGGAGCAGCGGGCGCCGGCCGTAGCGGTCGGACAGGGGGCCCCCGACGAGCAGCGCCGGGATGATGCCGAGCACGTAGGCGCCCAGGAGCAGGTTCACGGTGACCGCGGAGAAGTGGCTCACGTCGCGGTACAGCACGAGCAGCGGAGTGAACTCGTTGCCGCCCCAGGCGATCGCGAACATCGAGGCGCCGACGGCGAGCCACGGCCGGCGGGATGTGGACGTGGCGGTCCCCCGGTCAGGGGTCACAGGGTCGGTCACGGGGTCGCCGGTCACAGGGTCGCGGCGTCGGCGGCGCGCTCGGACAGGTGGGCGTCGCGCAGGTGACCGCGCAGCTCGTCGCCGAAGCCACGCGCGTCGCCGGCACCGATCAGGGCGGCCAGCCGGGCGTGCCCGCGCACGAACCCCCGGGCGCGATCGACGTCGCGCCACAACGACCTCGCCGTCATCCGGTGCTGCCGCTCGCGCAGCGACACGCAGAAGCTCGTGAGCAGCGGGTTCGCCCCGGCGGCGACGATCGCGAGATGGAAGGCGGTGTCGTGGTCGGAGTAGCCCACCAGATCGCCGCGGTCGAGCGCCTCGCTCTGTGCCGCGATCAGGTCCTCGAGAGCGGCGCACAGCCGCGCGCGCTGCTCGGGGTCGGTCAGGGACTCCACTGCGTGCACCTCGAGCAGCAGCCGCGCGTCGACGACGGCGTGCGCCTCCCCGGCGGCGATCGGCACGACGACGGCGCCGCGCTTGGGGTACAGCCGCAACCACCCCTCCGCCTCGAGGCGGAGGAACGCCTCCCGCACGGGCGTGCGGCTCATCGCGAGCTGCCCGGCGATCTCCCCCTCGGTGATCATGGAGCCGCCCGCGACCCGATCGTTCAGGACCAGATCCTTCACGAACCGATAGGCGATCTCAGCAACGGACGGCGCGGTACTCAACATAGACACAACATAAACCTACCCCCTCCGCACCTCCCCTCCTCTCCCCTCCTCCTCCCTCCCCCCGGCAGAACACGGCCCCGCGAACTCGGAGGTTTGCCTCGAACTCGGACACCGGGGTGTGCGAGTTCGAGGCAAACCTCCGAGTTCGGCGACAGAGTGGGACTAGTGGGGGGTGGATTGGTGGAGGACTTCTGTCATGTACGTCGCGAAGTGGGTGGGTTCGTCTAGTTGGGGGGTGTGGCCCGAGCTGGCGAACGTCACCAGAGTCTTCGCCGGGGCTTCGAGGGTGGCGAACCACTCGCGGACCAAGACAGCTCGGCCGGGCGCCTCGTGGGCACCCTCGACGAGGAACACCGGCACCTCCAGCCGGGGCACGTCGTGGCGGAAGTCCGTCCCCTGGAGCTGGGGGTACAGCAGCGCAAAGGTGTCGACCATGGCCGCCATCCCCCGCATCTGCTCGGTGAGGGTGTACTCCGCGGTGAACAGGCTCACGGGGTAGTCCGCGGCCCGCCTGGAGCCCGGCCCCGGCGTGAAGGCGTCCCAGTCCGGGTTGGACGCGATCGCCACGGGGTAGGCGAGCATGTCGGTGTACGGCGGGGGTCCGATCGCGGTCAGCTGGTCGGCGAAGGCGATGTCGCGCACGCGCTGCGCGTAGGCGACCGACTCGGCGTACATGAGCTCGTCGGTCTCCTGCGGGTCGACCATCTGCCCGGTGCCGACGTAGGCGGCGTACAGGTCCGGCCGCTGCTGGGCGGCGCGCACCCCGAGGATGGTGCCCCACGAGCTGCCCACGAGGTAGATCTTCGGCTGGTCGAACCGGTCGCGCAGGTACTCGCTGACCTCGATCGCGTCGCGCACGGCCTGGTCGACCGTCAGGGTCGCGGCCGGCTCGAGCGCCGCGGCGGACTTTCCGGTGCCGCGCTGCTCCCAGGTCGCGACCACGAAGTCCTCCTCGAGGCCCTGACCCACCTGACGCATCGATCCGACGGCGGTCCCGCCCGGACCACCCTCGAGGAAGAGCAGCACCGGCGCGCCGGAGTCGCGGCCACGCAGCATGATCGCCTGGTCGTGCCCGCCGATCGGGACGCTCACCAGCTCGGCGATGCTGCCCGCCACCGTCTCGCCGTCGGGCCCCATGATCGGTTCGGTGCTCGCGGGACGAGCGAGCCCGACCACGAGGACGACGACGACGGCGCTCGCCAGTCCCAGCGCCCCGCGCCGCAGGATGCGCCCGGCGCGCGAGCCGGCCGGTGCGGCGCCGGAGCCGGCGCGGGTCTGCCGCCGCTCGAGCGCCGCCCCCCACACCGCGGCGACGGCCATCGGCGCGAGAATTCCGACGGCGTCGAAGCCCCGCCCGGCAATGAACGCGACGATCCCGAAGACACTGTCGAACCGGATCGCGCCGACGCTGGGACCGACGGTCCCGAGCCGGGAGAGCTCGAACACCGACGCGAACGCGACAGGAGTGAGCAGCGCCGTCCACCGCGTGCGCCATGCCCACCCCGCGAGGCCGCCGACGGCCAGGGCGAGGCCGAGCGCGGTCAGGGACTGACCGGACGTCATCGGCCCGCGGGGCATGACCTGCCCCAGGCCGAGCCCGGTGGCGAGGACGGCGAGGCCAGCGGCGGTGCGAGCCCCGAACCGGCGGGCCAGGGGATGGCGGACGGATATCACGAGGGGAACCTCCGGTTGCGACGGGTCCAGGTCCGCACGGCAAGCGCGATCGCGGCCAGGACGCTGACGAGTGCGGCGAGAGCAGGAAGGACGACGGCACGGACCGTGGCCGGTGCGAGGTCGTCGCCTACGGCCAGCCGGGCGTCGGGGTCGGCGGCGGTGGCCTGGGTCTCGACGGTGTACGGGCCGGTGCGGTCGGCGTCGAACACAGCGATGGCCGTGCCCAGCGCACCGGGACGGCCCGGCACGTCGTAGCGCAGGTCGCCGGGGTACGGGCGCAGGTCGACGGTGGCGCCGTTCGCCCCGGTGACGACAAGCTCGGACGCGGTGAGCGCGGCCCGGTCGTCACCACCCTCCAGTGCACCACCCTCGTAGTAGACGACGTGCGCACCGACCTGGGTCAGGACGACGGACACCGACCCCGGGACGTCCGCGCGCACGAACCCGGCCGGCTGCTGGGTCTGGTCGAGGACCCCGGCAACCGCCCACACGGCCGCGGTGGCAACCCCGACGAGCGCCACGAGCGCCGCGAGCCAGAACCCGAACGAGCCGCCCCCGGACGCGGCGAGCTGCGCCGGACCACCCGGGTCCGTCTCGGACGCTCGTCCCCGGTGCGTCGGCGCGGTATTCGTGCTCATGGTCAGATCTCCTCGGTGGGGTGCGGGTTCGTCCCCAGCCTCGACGGTCACCCGCCGTGCGGTCATCGGGCCCCGGGCCGAACCCCGCCGCCGTCCCGAGCCCGACCGCCCCGACCCCGATCGGTCCACGGAGGCACGGCCGGGTAGGTCTGAAGGCTGACGGCCGGCGCCGCCCAGCGGACTAGCGTCGCTTGCGTGAACTCCATCTGGGCGCGCCTGCGGGACATCGACCGCGAGCACCCGGTGGCGTTCGACTCCCTGCTCGCCGGGCTGCTCTTCGCGGGCGCCGTCGTGTCGGCCGCGGTTCCCGGCCCGCGGGACCGGGCCCCGGACGCGACGCTCTACGTCCTGCTCGCTGCGGGCACCCTGCCCTACGCATGGCGCCGGCGGGCCCCGCTCGCCGTGCTGCTCGTCGCCTCGATCCCGGCGATCGCGATGACCTCGCTCGGCTACAGCATCGCCGTGATCGGGTCCGGCTTGTTCCTCGCGGCCTACTCCGTGGCCGCCTGGTCGCGCAGCCGCGTCGTCGTCGCTGGCGCCGGGTCGGTCGTGGTCCTCATGGTGACCGTGATGCTCGTCTCCCCCCACGAGATGCGGTTCGGCGACCTCGCCACGAACGCCGCCCTGTTCATCGGCGCCTTCGCCCTCGGGCGCAGCGCGCACTACCGCCGCCGGACGCTCACGCTGCTGCGCGAGCGGGCCGAGCTCGCCGAGCGCGCGCAGGCGGAGGAGGCCGGGCGCGCGGTCGCCGACGAGCGGTTGCGCATCGCCCAAGAGCTCCACGACGTCCTGGCCCACTCCCTCGGGGTCATCGCGCTGCAGGCAGGGGTGGGCGCGCACGTCATCGACGCCGATCCGGCCGAGGCGAAGGCCGCGCTCGTCGCGGTCGCGCAGCGCAGCCGGACCGCCCTCGCCGAGATCCGTCGCATCCTGGGCGCTCTGCGCGACCCGGACGACGACGCCGGCTACCGCCCGACCCCCGGGCTCGACGCCGTCGGTGAGCTCGCCGCCGAGCTGACCGCGGCCGGCGTGCCCGTCGACCTGCGCGTCGAGGGAGACCGCAACCACATCCCGGCGGCCCTGGACCTGACCGCCTACCGCCTCGTGCAGGAGTCGCTCACCAACGTGGTCAAGCACGCAGGCCCCGCCCGTGCCCGGGTCACGGTGCGGTACGAGCCCGAGGCGGTGGTGATCGACGTCGTCGACGACGGCCACGGGTCGGCCGATCCCGGCCCCCGCGCACACCCCGGCAGCGGCCACGGCCAGCTCGGCATGCGCGAGCGGGTCGCCGTCTTCGGCGGCTCCCTGAGCACCGGCGCTCGACCCGGGGGCGGGTACCGCGTCACCGCGCGGCTCCCCTACGACGCGAGCCGGCGATGATCCGGGTCGCGGTCGTCGACGACGAGGCGCTCGTGCGCAGCGGCCTGGCGCTGCTGCTCCGCCTCGAGCCCAACATGGAGGTCGTCGGCGAGGCGGCCGACGGGGCGGCCGCCGTCGAGCTGGTGCGCCGCACGCGGCCCGACGTCGTCCTGATGGACATCCGGATGCCCCGCACCGACGGGCTGACCGCCACCCGCACCCTGCTGGCCGACCCGGCGACCGCGACCCGCGTCCTCATCCTGACGACGTTCGACCTGGACGAGCACGTCTTCGCTGCCATCCGGGCCGGTGCGAGCGGGTTCCTGCTCAAGGACACCCGCCCGGACGAGCTGCTGACAGCGATCCGGGTCGTGGCCGGGGGCGAGGCCCTGCTCGCGCCGACCGTCACCCGCCGCCTGATCGAGGCGTTCGTGCGCCAGTCCCCCGTCGCTCCGGCGACCCAGATCGGCCTCGACGTGCTGACCGGACGGGAGGTGGAGGTGCTGCGTGCGGTCGCGCACGGGCGCTCCAACGCCGAGATCGCCACCGACCTGTTCATCAGCTACGCGACCACCAAGACCCACATCAGCCACCTGCTCACCAAGCTGGGCGTCCGCGACCGGGCCCAGCTCGTGATGCTCGCCTACGAGAACGGGGTCGTCCTCACCGGTCGGGCCTGACCCGCTACGGGGCCAGCCCCGGCACCGGTGATAGTTGTAGCGTCAAGTAGTTGGTAGGCTCGAAATCATGACCGATGACTTGTGGCTGACCGCCGACCAGCTGACCGCCTGGAAGAAGCTCATCGCGGTCGTCGAGGTGCTGCCCGGGGTCCTCGACTCGCAACTGCAGCGCGACGCCGACCTGAGCCACTTCGAGTACTTCGTACTCGCGATGCTGTCGGAGGCACCCGCACGCACGCTGCGCATGTCGACGCTGGCCACCCAGACCAGCGCGACCCTGCCCCGCCTGTCGCACGTCGTGTCGCGGCTGGAGAAGCGCGGCTTCGTGCGACGAGAGCCGTGCGCGAACGACCGGCGGGCGACCAACGCCGTGCTCACCCCCGCCGGCTGGACCAAGATCGAGGCCACCGCTCCGGGCCACGTCGCCACGGTGCGCCGGCACGTGATCGACCCGCTCACCGCCGCCGATATGGCGGACCTCGACCGGATCATGGGCCGCGTGCTCGCCGTCCTCGACCCGGCCGAACCGGGCGCGACGAGCGCGGCGGCGCCTGGCAGCTGACCCGGGCCGAGGCCGCTGTCAGGGCCGGGCGGCCACCGTCAGGCGGTCAGGAGGCTCGTCACGAACGCTTCGAACGCGGCGTCGACCCGGCTGCCTTCGGTCCCGATCGGCACCAGGGCGCGCGCCTCGACCAGGAACCGCTCGACCTCCCGAGCACCGGTGGCGATCAACGCGGTGCCGCCGGCCCCGGACAGGGTCACCAGCAGGTACTCGGGATCCTGGTCCCGCCAGACCTGCACGTCCCCCTCGCCGGCCACGGCGTCCTCGGTGGCACCGAGACCTGCCACCAGGAGGTCCCGAGCCAGCAGCCACGTCGATGTCACATCGTTCGCCGTGAGCTCGGCCTGGATGGAGTACGGGTCGGACGCACGGAACCCCAGCTCGATGGCGACGTCGGTCGTGGTCGAGTCCGAGAGGATCAGGTGCGCGTAGATCACCGTCGTGACGTCGTAACGATCCTGGAACATGTGGGGGCCTTCCTCCTCGGGTGACCGAACGCTAGGGGACGAAGGTCCTAGTTTTCGCGTCGTTCGTGCGGGAATCACCCAGTCGGTCCAGGCACCAACCCGACCAAACCTGTACAGAGGAGGCATTTGGCCCGTCGACTCAGGGCGCGCAGGCGGGCCGCAACCGCTGGGCGGTCGCGCCGCCGAGCTCGACACCCTGGAGCCGCTTCAGCGCATCCGCGAACGCCCCGGGGACCAGTTGATACCAGGTGAACCGGCCGTCTGCCTCGCCGAGCACGACGCCGGCCTCACGCAGGATCCGCAGGTGGTGGCTGACGGTCGTCTGCTTCGCCCCCGTGATGTCGATCAGGTGGCAGGTGCACAGCTGCTCGCTGGCGAGGGACTCCACGATCCGCAACCGCAGCGGGTCGGCGAGCAGCCCGAACTGCGCCGCGAGGTGAGTGAGACCCTCGGGCGAAAGGGCGATAGAGACAGTGGTCGACATGGACCGAAATTATATCAGCAGACTTTGATATCAGCGGATACTGATGCAATAATGGGGTTCTCGACACCACCTACCTCCAGGAGCGCACGTCATGACCGCAGTAGAGATCTTCGATCCGGCGATGTGCTGCTCGACCGGCGTGTGCGGCACGGACGTGGACCCGACGCTCTCGCGGTTCGCGGCCGACGTCGACTGGCTCGCCACCCAGGGCGTCACGGTCTCGCGTGCGACGCTCGCGCAGGAGCCGGGCAAGTTCGTCGCGAACCTGCCGGTCCGCAACGCGCTCGAGGTCATCGGCACCGGCGCGTTGCCGGCCATCGTGGTCGACGGCGTGCTGAAGTCCACCGGGGCCTATCCCGCCCGCGAGCAGCTCGCAGCGTGGGCCGGCGTACCGCTGGCCGCCGCGGTGCCGCGCCCGACGGTCGGCACGGCGCTGCCCCTGGCAGGCGGCTGCTGCGGCGGGGGTTCGTGCTCGTGACAGCCGAAATAGCAACCGCACCCGCGCGCGCCGACCACATCCTCTCCGCCACCTTGGCCGACCCCACCCGGTACCTGTTCTTCACCGGAAAGGGCGGCGTCGGCAAGACGTCGTGCGCCGCGGCGACCGCCATCGCACTGGCCGACGCCGGGCGCCGCATCCTCATCGTGTCGACCGACCCCGCCTCCAACCTGGCCGAGGTCTTCGCGATGGGCGACGTCACGGGGTCCGCGCCGACCCCCGTGCCCGGCGTGGTGGGCTTGGACGTCGTCAACATCGACCCGTCCGTGGCGGCCGCCGAGTACCGCGAGCGCGTCGTCGGCCCCTACCGGAACGTCCTGCCGGCCGCCGCTGTGGCTTCCATCGAGGAAGAGCTGTCCGGCTCGTGCACCATCGAGGTCGCGGCCTTCAACGAGTTCGTTACGCTGCTGACCGACCCCGACGTCGCCGCGACGTACGACCACGTCGTGTTCGACACCGCACCCACCGGCCACACCCTGCGGCTGCTCTCCCTGCCCGCCGCGTGGACCGGGTTCCTGGACACCAACACGGCCGGGGTCACCTGCGTGGGCCCGGTCTCCGCCCTGGGCCAGGCCCAGGAGGCCTACTCCGGAGCGCTCGCGACCCTGCGCGACGCCGATCTCACGACCATGATCCTGGTCACCCGCCCCGAGCCGTCCGCCCTGGCAGATGCAGCCCGGGCCGCCCACGAGCTCGGCGAACTCGACATGACGCACCAACGCCTGATCGTCAACGGCGTGTTCACCCCGACCGCCACGGACGACCCCATCGCCGCGGCCCGGCTCGCCCGCGAGACCGACGCCCTGGCGAACCTGCCGGTCGCGCTGACCCATGTCGCCTCCGTCGACACCGTGCCGCTGCTCGCCCGGGCACCGATGGGCATCGACGGCCTGCGCGCCGCGCTCGACCCCGGCCAGGGATCCACCCCGACGGCGACTCCCCCGGCGCCCGCGATCGCGTCCACGACCCTGCGCGATCTCGTCGACATCGTCGCGTCAGCCGGCCCCGGGATCGTCATGACGATGGGCAAGGGTGGGGTCGGCAAGACCACGATCGCCGCCGCGATCGCTCTCGCGCTCGCCGACCGCGGCCTGCCGGTGTCGCTCACCACGACCGATCCGGCCGCGCACGTCACCGACGTGCTGCCCGATCCGCCGGCGAACCTGACCATCACCCGCATCGACCCGGTCGCTGAGACGGCCGCGTACACGGCGCACGTGCTGGGCACCGCGGGTGCGCAGCTCGACGCCGCCGCGCTCGATCTGCTCACGGAGGACCTGCGCTCCCCGTGCACCGAGGAGGTCGCCGTGTTCCACGCCTTCGCGCGGACCATCGCCGACGCCGAGGGACGCTACGTCGTCATCGACACCGCCCCCACCGGCCACACCCTGCTGCTCCTGCAGTCCTCCGCCTCCTTCGCCCGCCAGGCCGTGGCCTCCCCCCAGGCCCGTCGCGACAGCGCCGCCGCGCACCTCTTCGGCTCGCTCAGCGACCCGGACCACACGCGGATCCTGCTCGTCGCCCTACCCGAGGCCACCCCCGTCCACGAGGCCCAGGACCTCCAGGCCGACCTCGCACGCGCCGACCTGACGCCCTACACCTGGGTCATCAACGCGGCCCTGACGGCGACCCCGACCACGGACCCGGTTCTCCTGGCCCGCGCCGCCCAGGAATCGCGCTGGCTCACCGAGATCGCCCGGTCGAGCCCCCGACCCCCCGCCGTCCTGAGCTGGGTCCCCGCGGTCCCGACCGGCGCGGCCGGGTTGCGCCAGCTCACCCGCTGACGGCGACGGCGGTCACTCCTGGGTCTTCGCCCACGTCACCCCGAGCGTGAACGCCCTGGGCAAGGTCATCGGCAACCACTCGAACCGGCGCTGGGTCGAGCCCGAGATCTGCGCCGAGGGCTCCGCGCTGTACGCCGTCGTGCGCGCAGCGGAGCAGCGCGAGACGCACACCCCAGCGGCGATCGAGGCCCCGCTGCACCCCGACCCGCAGCTGGCTGCGGTCCGCTCGGACCTCAACCGCATGGTGGATGTCGTCGAGGCCTACGTCCGCGAATCGGCCGCGGTTCTCACCGCCGCCCAGGACGGCAGGTTCCACCGGCGCTTCCTGGTGCGGGGGATCCCGGGAAGCTTCCGCACGGGCGCCGCTCGGATCGACGAGGCGCGCGGCACGATCGCCGCCGCGAGCGAGCGGGCGGCACGCGAGGAGACGGACCGGGCCGGGCTCGGGGAGCGCATGTCCACCGTCTCGACCCGCGTCGCGGGCTCGGCTCGCGGGCTCGCCGCGTCGGCGTCGGCCCTCGCGAAGATCGAGCAGTTCACGCAGCGAACCCGACACCTTCACGGCCGGCGTCAGAGCGGGATGGCCTCGGCCAGCGCGGTGGCCACGTTCTGTGGTGAGAGCAGCTGGCGCGGGGCGACGTCGACCGGCATCCCGAGCAGCTCCTCGAGCTCGACCCGGAGCCCCTCGACCAGCGAGAGCCCGCGCCGAGCGACGTCCAGGTCGACAAGGAAGTTCACGTCCGAGCCTGGGCCGTCATCGCCGCGGGCGACCGAGCCGAACACCGCGATGGTCGTCGCCCGGTGCCGGTGCGCCGCCGCCCGGACCCCGTCACGGTTGGCCAGCACCTTCGCCATACGAACTGATGAAACCCCCATGCATCGACGGTACGTCTGGCGGTGACGTAACGGGGCGGAACGGGCAGTTAACAGCGGCTGAACACGTCACGCCGCGCGCCCCGGCCCGCTGCGCGCCAGACCCGGGCACGGCGCGCACGGCGGTAAAGTCGTCACCTTGCGTCGAGGGCAGCCGCCTGCGGCACCTCGCGAAGAATCGGAACCCCACCCGTGGCGCAGCACCAGACACGGGCGCTCGCGCGCCTGTCGGGCTTCCAGCGCGCGTCGGCCCGACCCGAGATGACCCTGCTCCGGGCGCACAACCTCGAATGGATCATGAGCATCCTGGCCGAGCACCTGGCCCACGGGCCGGTCGAGGTCGCGCGGTTCCACGAGATCGTCGACCTCGAGATCCAGGACATGCGCTCGGCCAGCGCGGGCCTGCAGGAGACCTCTCGGTCGGGTCGCGAGTACTGCAACGAGTGGGTCAGCCGGCAGTGGGTCAACCGCGCGCTCGTCGACCGGGTCGAGCAGTACTCCCTGACCGCCTCGACCCTGGACGTGCTCGCCTTCACCGACCGGCTCGTGGACCACCGCTCGACGGCCTCGGAGTCGCGGCTCAAGCAGATCCTCGACGCCGTCTCACGCCTGTCCGGCGAGGCCGACCCCGACCCCGGGGCTCGCATCGACCGCATCGACGAGCAGGTGGCCGCGCTGCAGTCCCGGCGCGCGGCCCTGCTCGACGGCGAGGTCCCGGTGCCCGCCAGCTCGGCCCTGCACGAGCAGCTGAACAACATCATGGATCTGTCCCGGCACCTGCCGGCGGACTTCAAGCGGGTGTCCGACAGCGTGTACGAGATGCACCGCAGGTTCATCGGCGACGCCCAGGAGGGGCCGGTGAACCGCGGCGAGGCGCTGCGGGCGTTCTTCGCCGAGCACGACCTGCTCGAGACCAGCGACGAGGGCAAGGCGTTCCGCGGGCTCATGCGGCTGTGGGGAAACCACCGCGCGCAGACCGCCCTGCGCAAGGACATCGAGAGCCTGCTCAACCAGGACTTCGCGACCGAGCTCACGGTCGAGCAGCGCCGGGCGCTTCGAGCCCTCCCCCGCACGCTCGTCGACTGCGCCGAGGAGGTGCAGGAGACCTACCGCCGACTGACGCAGTCGCTCGAGCGCTACGTGCAGAACCAGAACAGCTCCGACCGCGACCTGCGATCGCGCCTGGGCCGCGCGCAGTCCGCCGCGCACGCGCTGTTCGGGCGGCACACCGCCAGCCGGGTCGACGTCCAGATCGGCGCGACCATGGCCCGCGTGCGGTCGATCTCCCAGCTCCAGCTGATCGACCCGCGGCTGCACGAGCACCCGGCCGCGCTCGAGCCGGACCGGCTGTCGCTCGGCAGCGCGCTCACCCCGGCCCAGATGCGGGAGCTGGGCGGCCCGGCACTCGAGGAGCTTCGGCTCGGCGTCGAGCTCGCGGTGGCCGCGAACCCGTCCGGTCGCCCCACCCTGCGCGAGGTCTGGCTCGCCCTGAGCCCCGAGGTGCGCCGCCCGAAGAACGTCGTCGGCCTCCTGCACGTCGCGGTCGAGCAGGGCGCGATCTTCATCGACCCCGTCACCGAGCGGCTCGAGACGCTCCGCACCGACGGCTCCCAGATCAGCTACACCGTGCCCGCCGCCGTGTTCCCCGGCCGGGACGCCGGCGGCGACCTCACCAGTGACCCCGACGGCAGCCAGACACCCCCGGGGCAGCCCCCCGCCGAGAAAACCGAGGTCCTCCCGTGAGCCCGACCGACATCACTGCGGACGACGTCGCCACGGTGGACGACGTCGCGACGGACGGGTCGCCGTCCGACTCGACGAGGGCCACCGACCCCTCCCGGGACGTCCTGTTCGAGGGCGACGAAGGACTGCTGCCCGCCGAGGTGCGCAACACCCTGGCGCGTCTGCTGTCGACGCGCTTCGTCGACGGCGTCCGCAACCCGGCCTGGTGGAACCGCGTGCAGCGGCACGAGGACATCCTGCGCTCCCGGCTGAACGACGTGTACCTCGAGCTGGTGCTCGACCGTCGGCGCCAGGTCGCGTTCACTCAGCAGGTCGAGATGAGCGACGAGGTGCCGATCCTGCTGCGCAAGGAGAAGCCGCTGCCCCTGCCGGCCGCGATCCTCCTGCTCCACCTGCGCCAGGAGTACGACCGGGGCGCGGTCGAGGGCCGCGACGTCGTGGTGGACCACGCCGACCTGCTCGACCACCTCGAGGTCTGGAAGGACGTCGACGACCAGAACCCCGCCACGTTCCGCAAGCGGTGCGAGGCCGCGATCGCCACGGTGCGCGAGAAGGGGATCCTCGTGCTCCTCACCGCGGACCGGTACCGCATCTCCGGGGTCATCTACGCCCTGCTGACCGCGGAGAAGGTCGATGCGATGACGGCCGCGTTCGAGGAGATGGCGGCCCCGAACCGTGCTCCCGACGCCGCGCGGGACCCCGAACCCGAAGCACGTGACGAGGACCCCCAGGACGACGACGCACGTGAGGACGGCCGATGACCCACCCGATGGAGGGCTTCGACCCCGCGCTCGCCCAGTTCCGGCTGGCCACGATCCAGCTGGTGAACTGGGGGCCGTTCCACGGCTACCACTCGATCGACATCCACCGCGACGGCACCCTGGTGACCGGACCGTCGGGCTCCGGGAAGTCGACCCTGCTGGACGCGATCTCGTGCGTTCTCATGGACCGCTCGGTGACCTTCAACGCCGCCGCGCACGACGACGGCGTCGGCAGCAAGGAGCGCACGTTCTACTCCTACGTGCGCGGCAAGAGCGGCGCGCGCCGCGACGCGAGCCGGGGCAGCAAGGCGATCTACCTGCGCGAGGGCGCAACCTGGAGCGCCGTGGGGCTCACCTGGGAGAACAAGGCCGGGGCCTCCATCACCGGCTGCCGGGCGATGCAGATGTCCCGGGCGGCGACCGGCGACGGCGAGATCACGCACTCGCTGCTCATCACCGAGCAGCCCTTCGACCTGCGTGACCTCGAGCCCGCGGCGGACCAGCACCTGCGCCAGGACGCGGTGCGGCGCGCGGTGCCGACGGCGGCGACCTTCGGCAACGAGTACGGGCGGTACATCGCGCGTCTGTCGACCCTCATCGGCATCCGCGGGCAGGACGGCGACAGCGCCAAGGCCATCCGGCTGCTGCACAAGGCGCAGTCGAGCAAGGGTGTGCACAACATCGACGAGACGTTCAAGCGGTTCGTCCTGGACGACTCGCAGGTGACCGATCGCAAGGACACCGCCGTCGAGCAGTTCCAGTCCCTGCGCAACGGCTACGACGACATGACCCGCGCCCGCGACCAGATCGGCGCGCTCGGCGACCTGCCCGAGCTGTGGGAGGGGTTCCTGACGGCGGGCGGCTCCAGCGCCGAGCTGCGCGCCCTGATCGAGACCGACGCCCAGGTCACCCCGCTCGAGTCGTACGTCCTGCGCCTGCACAAGGACCTGCTCGCCGCGCGCGCCGAGTACGAGCACGCCGAGCGCACCCACCAGCGGACGCTGCACGGTGCGGCGACGGCGGAGTACGGGCGGCTCGCGGGAAAGATCAAGGCGCTCGAGGCGCACCGCCACGAGCAGGGCGGCGACGCCCTCGACCGGCTCGACGCCCAGCGGGGCGTGCTGGTGGCCGAGCGTGCGCGCACGGTCGAGCAGGCCCAGGACGCGGCGGCCCGGTGCGATCTGCTCGGCGTGCCCGCGCCCGGCAGCCCGAAGGAGCTCGCCGTCCTGCTCGCGCAGCATCCGACCAGCGGGGCGGACGACGACGAGCCGTCCCTGCGCGCCACGCTGCACGCGAGCATCGCCGCGCACAGCGAGGCCGGCCGCACGCTGACCGCGCGGCGCAGCGACCTGGCGTCGTTCGCCTCCCGACGCTCGAACATCCCCGTACGGGCGCTCGAGCTCCGCCGCCGGATCATCGAGGGCACCGGCCTGGTCGAGGCCGACCTGCCGTTCGTCGGTGAGCTCATCGACGTCGCGAGCAGTGAGGAGGTCTGGCGCCCGGCCGCCGAGCGGCTGCTCGGCGGGTTCGGCCTCGGCCTGCTGGTCGCGCGCGGCTCCTACGCGCAGGTGGCGCAGTTCGTCGACACCCACGATCTGCGGGGGCGCGTCCGCTACACCCCGGTGGACACCGGCGAGCGCCCCGCGGGTGCACCTGGCGCGGTCGGCACGATGGCGGCCAAGATCGATGTCGCCGACTCGCCGTTCGCCGGCTGGGTCACCGACCAGCTGGTCCACCGCTTCGCGCACACCTGCGCGCAGGAGGCCTCCGAGCTGGCGCACCTCCCCCAGGCGGTCACGCTCCGGGGCCAGATCAAGCACCGCGGCGGCACCCACGAGAAGGACGACCGCGACGGCGCCCACCGCGATCGGGTCATCGGCTTCGACAACGCCGCGACCGTGCGGGACCTCGAGCAGGAGATCTCCGCCCTGGAGCTGCACCGGGACGAGCTCGCGATCGCCGTCGGGCAGGCCGACGCCGCCCGGGAGCTGGTCGGGCGGCGACGCGACGCGTGGGCGCGGCTGGCGTCGGTCACGTGGGACGAGATCGACGTGGCCGCGGCCGACCGGGCGCTGGCACAGCTCGACGCCGAGGCCGCCTCGAGCGCGTCCGGCGACGCCCTGGTGGGCCTCGACGAGCAGCTGGGCCAGCTGACCGAGGCGCGCGACGAGGCGAACCACCAGGCGCGCACCGCCCTCGCGGCGAGCACCGAGGCAGAGCGACGCTGGTCCGCGCGGCTGACCGAGGAGGACGCCGTGACCACCCGGCTCGACGCGGCACCCGAGCTCGCGGCGGACGAGCTGCGCGTGCTGGCCGAGATCGCGGCGTCGTGCAACCCGAACCCCGAGGTGGAGGGTGTCGGCGCGCTGCGCAAGGCGATGGTGCAGGCTGTCGAGGCCCGCCTGGCGACCGTGCGGCTCGCCGAGACCAACGCGCGCGGCCGGATCCAGCTGATGCTGGCGAACTTCCTGCACCGCTGGCCCGACGAGGCCGGCGAGCTCTCCCCCGAGGTCGACTCGGCCCCGGACTACCTCGCGCGGCTGAAGTACCTGCTCGAGGACGACCTGCCCGGTGCGCTCGACGACTGGCGCCGGCTGATGCACCGGATCAACCAGATGGGCCTGTCCTCACTGATCCAGACGCTGCGCGACGAGCGGCACATGATCGACGACCGCATCTCGCCGGTGAACGACGTGCTGCGCCACGTGCCGTTCGGGTACGACGGGTACCTGCAGATCGCGACCTCCGACGTCGAGCCGCCCGCCTCGCGCGCGTTCAAGGCCGAGATCGACGCGATCCTGGAGACCACCCCCGGCAAGGACCTGGACGACGCCGGGCTCGAGGAGCGGTTCCGCCGGATCCAGCGGCTCATGGTCCGGCTGGACGGCACGGAGCCGGCCGACCGTGAGTGGCAGCGCGACGTCCTCGACGTCAAGCGCCACGTGCGCATCGCCGCCGAGGAGTACCGGCGCGGCGAGACCTCGGCGCGCGTGTACGAGGGCGTCGGGGCGACGTCCGGCGGGGAGGGGCAGGAGCTCATCGCCGCGACGTTGGGCGCCGCGCTGCGCTACCAGCTCGGCGGCATCGAAGAGGTCCCCGTGTTCGGTTCGGTCACGGTCGACGAGGGGTTCGTGAAGTCCGACCCCGACGTGACGCGCCGCGCGATCCGGGCGCTGCAGTCCTTCGGGTTCCAGCTGCTCATCGCCGCGCCCCTGGACAAGTACCAGTCCATGGAGCGCGAGTTCGGCTCGGCGTACCTGATCGAGTCCGACCCGAATCTCGGGCGGGCGCAGGCCAAGGGTTTCGCCATCGGCTTCGGTCCGGACCGGCCGGGGCACGAGCCGGCGGTGCGGACCACGGACCTGCCGTAGTCCGCGCGGCGGGGTCAGTCCGTCCGGCGGGCTCGCGCGGCCAGGGTGTTCAGGAGGGCGGCGCCGGTCTCGGCGTCGTCCACCGTCACGACGAAGGTGCGCCCACCGGTGCGCGCGACCTGCAGCGCGGGACCGGACCGGAGCACGACGCCGGTCCGACCGGCAGCTCCGGTCCGGATCCCCCAGCCGCCGAACTCGGCGACGGGCCGGACCGAGACCACCTCGGCCTCGAGCACCTCCGCCAGGGGCACGTGGATCCGGGGGCGACCGGTGAGCGGGCGAACCGTCAGTCCGGTTCGGTCCACGGTGACCGTCCATCGGGCGAGCAGGACGAACACCAGAGAGAACACGAGCCCGAGGATCGCGAAGACCTCCCACTGGCGGCTGATCACGATCATCGCCGCCATGGCCAGCGCGAGGACCACCAGGAACCAGCGCGCGCCGCCCACGGTGGCGTCGCGAATCCAGACCGCCTGCCCGGACGCGGCGAGCGGCATCCGGGGTGCATCGGCAGGGATCGGGTCCGTGGCGGCCTCGGCCGGGTCGGCGGGCATCAACCAGGCGGCCAGGCCGCCGGCGAGACACGCGATGAGGATCGAAGCGACGAGGACCGCGCCGACGGGGTCGGCTTGGGCGGCATCGGCGAGCCCGCGCTGCGGCCCGAGCGAGCCGACAAACACGCCGGCCATGAATACGCCGAACCAGACGGCGACTCCCCCGGCCAGTCGCCGCGTGAGGGCATTGCGTCCGGAGAAGAAGCCCACGGCCCACATGAACCCTGACATCGCCAGCGTGATCCCGACCATCGCTGCGAGGTGGCTGCCCAGGTCGCCGTACCCGTTCACGCCGTCGGACCCCCAGTGGACGGCGATCGGATCGGGCAGGACGTCGCGCCACGACAGTGCGACGGCGATCGCCACGAGCAGGACCACGACGGGGAAACCGAGCGTGACCAGGGTGGTGGTGGCGCGATGCGGAACGAGCGGGCGGGACGTGCGGGACGACGTCGGCCGGGTGGAGGCGGTCATCGCAGTGCCTCCTTGATGAGGGCGGTAGTGGTCACGGGCGCCAGACCGAGCCGGCGCGAGACCGACACGAGGTGGTCGATCGCCTCCCGCAGGGGCAGGTAGTCCTGCTCGGCGCGGGCGGTGACGACCGCGCCGCGCCCGCGGCGCAGCTCGAGGAGACCCTCGTCGCGCAGGTCTTGATACGCCCGCAGCACGGTGTGCAGGTTGACGGTCAGCGAGGCGGCGAGCTCGCGTGCGGACGGCAGCCTCGTACCCGCGGTCAGCTCGCCGCGCGCGACCGCGGACCGCACCTGCACCGCAAGCTGCTCGAACAGCGGCTCGGGCGCGGAAGCATCGATGGTGAAGAGCACATGATGATCATAGTTGTTTGATGACAACTAGAACAAGGACCTACGCCCAGTCGGCGGCCAGGCAGGCGCAGAAGGGATGCCCGGCCGGGTCGAGGAACACGCGGTACTGGTCGGGGTTCGGCTGGTGGTCGGCGAGCCGGGCGCCGGCGGTCACGAGCTCGGCCTCCGCACCGTCGAGCGACGCCACCCGCAGATCGAGATGGACCTGCTTGGGCACGGTGTCCTGCGGCCAGGTCGGGGGCCGATAGTTCGCGACCCGGCTGGAGGTGACCGCGATGCCCACGAGCCGGAGCACCGCGAAGTCCAGGCTCAGCACCGCCACCTCGCCGCCGAGCACCCGCTGGTAGAAGGTCATCAATGCCTCGGGGTCGGCGGAGTCGAGACTGACTTCAGCAAGGGACGCGATCACGCGATGACGCTACGCCCACCGCGCGCGGTACCTCCCCGAGCGCTGGGCTCCCCGATCGTGTCAGGACGTTCGACTCAGCCCAGGATCGGGCGCCCCTCCTAGCCTGTGAACGGGAACTGAAGAGCGAATGGGGGTGTGCGGATGTCGAACAGCATCGGGCAGTCGAGGCACGAGATGCACCCACCGGCAGACGCGGCTGAGCGCCCGCGGACCGGTACACCGCTGCCCCTGACCTCCGCGATCGTCCTGGGCTGCCTCGTCGTGGCAGCGACCACCTACGGGCTCCTGTCCGACGACGCGTACCGCCTGGTCACAGACCTGACCCGGTCAACCTGGCGCGCGCAGGACGCCGTAACTCTTGCGTGCGTGCCGGTCCTGATCTGGGCCGCAGTCCGCGCGCGGTCGGGCTCTTTCCCCGCGCACGTGCTCTCGGTGGGGCTCTTCACGTGGTTCACCTACTGCTACGCGCACCAGGCGGTCGGGGTGCCGTTCAACGCGATGTTCCTCGTCTACGTGGCGATCCTCGCGTTGGCCGGGTTCGCCACCATCGACGGGATCGTGCGCGTCGATGTGGTGTCCACCGCGCCCGCCTTCACGCGCGCCCCCAGCCGGGCGGCCGCGTGGTTCCTGGCGATCGCCGGCGTGGGGATCGCCGGCTTGTGGCTCAGCGACATCGTGCCCGCGCTCCCCGACGGGCTCCCCGTCAACATCCACCTGGCCGAGCTGCCGAACCCGACCTGGGTGTTCGACCTTGCCTGGCTGATCCCCTGGGCGCTCGCCGCGGCGTGGATGCTCCACCGTCGCCACCCCGCTGCGCCGGTCGTCTCCGGCGTCGTGCTGGTGATGCTGCTCATCCTGTCCGTCGCGATGCTCACGGTGACGCCGATGGCGCTGGCGGACGGGCTCGGTGATGACCCGACCGTCCGCCCCCAGCTCGTCGCCTTCACGGTCATCTTTGCGCTTCTCGGCGGCATCGAGGCGTCGCTGCTGGTCGCGGCCCGACGACGGATCGGCGCCACCCCGGCCACGTGGCTCCGGCCCGGCTGGTGGCCGCAGGGCCAATAGCGACCGGTGCCGACGACGCCGGTGAAACCGCCTAGTACGCCATGTCCATGACCCGCCGGACGTCGTCGAGCGTGATGTTCGCAATCTCGTTCGCACGCGCATTGCCGCGGGCCAGCACCGTGCGCAGGTATGCGGGGTCGGTCGCCAGCTCGAGCCGGCGGCGACGCAGTGGACCGAAGTACTCGTTCACCGCCTCGGTCACGAGAGCCTTGAGCGCGCCCGCTCCGCGGTCGCCGATCGAAGCAGCGAGGTCGACGGGGTCGGTGCCGGTGCACAGCGCCGCGGTCAGCAGCAGGCTCGCGACCTCCGGCCGTCCCTCGGGGTCGTAGGTGATCGTCCGACCCGTGTCGGTCTTGGCCCGGCGGATCAACGCGGCGGTCTCGTCGGGGGTGCAGCGCAGCTCGATGGCGTTGCCCCGGGACTTGCTCATCTTGGTGCCGTCGGTGCCGAGGAGCACCGGCGCGTCGGTGAGCAGCGCGTCGGGCTCGCTGAACACCACCGCGCCGCCCGCGTACCGCTCGTTGAAGCGCCGAGCGATCAACCGGGTGGTCTCCACGTGCGGCAGCTGGTCGCGGCCGACCGGGACGAGGTTGCCGTGGCAGAACAGGATGTCAGCGGCCTGGTGGACCGGGTAGGTCAGGAGCAGGCCGCTCATGGAGCGTTCCCCGGTGGCTTCGGCCTCGGCCTTCACCGTCGGGTTGCGCCGCAGCTCAGCGGCGGTGACAAGGCTGAGGAACGGCAGCATCAGCTGGTTCAGGGCCGGCACTGCGCTGTGGGTGAAGACGGTCGCGGTCTCGGGGTCGATCCCGGCGGCGAGGTAGTCGAGCAGCAGCTCGCGAACGTTGCCCGACAGGTGCCCGACGCTGTCCCGGTCGGTGATCACCTGGTAGTCGGCGATGACCACGAAGACCTCGACCCCGGCACGCTGCAGTCGGACCCCGGTTGGCCAGGGTGCCGAAGTAGTGGCCCAGGTGCAAGGCACCCGTGGGTCGGTCCCCCGTCAGGACCCGAAAACGCTCCGGGTGCTCCGCGATCTGGGCGTCGAGCTGCGTGCTTCGCGCGGCAGACACCGCGAACGAGTCAGCGCCGACCGTGGGTGCGATGGCCGCGCTAGCGGTGGACTCGCCAGCTGTGGAACTGCTGGGGGCCGAAGCGCTGGAGGCCGAAGTGCTGGTGGCCGAAGTGCTGGTGGCCGAAGTGCTGGTGCTGATCATGGTGCTCCCTGGGGTTCAAGGGGAGCCGCCCTCGTCGTCGCCACGTGCGGCGTGCAGACGCCGCGTCGAGCCACCCGAAGGCAGCCCGAGACAAGTACAGGTCACGGCCGCCGCAAGGACGGCCACCACCCGGTGCGCGAAGGACGAGACACGCTCTGCAGCGTAGCCCCCGACAGCCTCCCCCAACGCGGCTCAGCGGCGGATCACGACGCCGTGGCGGTCGGTGAATTGCCACCCGTGAGGTGTCCAGGTGATCTCGATGCCGTGGTCGTGGGTGTGGTCGTGGTGGTGCCAGCACAACAACACCCCCGTGGTCGCATCGGTGTCACCGTGGTCACGGAACCACTGGATGGAGTGGTGGCATTCACACATGCGCGGCGGCGCGGTGCAACCGGGGTATTGACAGTGTTTGTCGCGGGCGATGATCGCCCGACGCAATTGGCCGGTGAACGTGCGTTTGGACCGGCCGATATTGATGAGCTGCGAATCGGGGCTGAACATGAACCGACTGATCTCCGCATCACACAACAGCCTGTCCAGCACGACACGCGGGACCAGCTGCCCGTCCTCGAACACCGCCGGACGCAGCACCTGCGGGACCAGCGGCGACCCGTGGGTCCGTGCAGGGTCGAGCACACCGGCGTTGAGCACCGCGGGGTCGAGCAGACCTTGGTCGAGCAGCCCGGGGTCGAGCAGTCCGCCGGGTGCGGGTGGCGGGAACAGCAGGGCCGGGTCCACCCGGTCGCAGTCGGTCGGGCGCAGGGACGGGTCGAGCAGGTGGGTCACCCCCGCGCGGGTGGTCATCGCGATCAGGGTCGGGTAGTCCACCAGCACACTGATGTGCGGGCGCACCGACGCGTGCTTGCCGGTCAGGCCCTGGTCCAACGTCAACCGGGCCAGGTCCGACAGGGCACCCGCGCGACGCTGCGACGCGGTGCGGTCATCCCCGGCCGCCGGCACACCCTGCACGGCCTGCAAGGCGACCAGCAGCCCCTGGCCGTGCTCAGTGGTCAGGAACCCGGACAGGTGGCACCCGCCGATGGTGGCGGAGACGTCGAAGAACTCCCGCTCGGTGGCGCCGGTGTACCCGCGCTCGTCCGCTTCCGGGTCCGCCGCGGCCGCCCAGCGGCGGGCGAGCATGCGCAGCGTGTCGGCGCTGACCTGCGCGGCCTGGTTCAGCAGGAACCGTTCCCCCACCGGCGCGTCCGGGTCCGCCAACACCTGACGGCGCAGGTCGCTGGTCGCGGCGGCCGTGGTCAGGATCTCGGCCTGCTCCACACTGACCCGCCCCTCACCGCCGGTGACGACCGCCGCGGCGGTCAACGGCAGCTCGTCGCGCAACGCGTGGGCCAGGCGCGTCATCCGCTTGGCCTTCGCGTAGGTCAGGTGCGCGCGGCGGGCCAGCCACGTCGGGAACGTGCGCGCCCCGTTGACGTTCCACGGCACGTCGGACTCCACCACGGGCAGCACACGGGTGGCGATGGCCTGCATCCGGTCCGACAGCTCAAACACCCTGTCGAACAGCTCCAACGCACCCGCCCCGTCCAGGTCCCGCGGAGACACCTCCGCCAGTGCGTCGACCTGCGCCTCGATCACCGCCACCCGCTCCGCCAACGACACCCGTGACGCAGGCGCGGCCGGCGAAAGCGTGGGCGGCTGCGACGGACCTTCGCCAAGCGGAGAGGTGGGCGCGGGCGTCGACTGCTGCGGGGATGGCGGCGTGGACGCAGGCGGACCGGCAGCAGGCTGCACGGGCGTGGGCGGCTGCGACGACGCGCGCTCGTCCTCTTCAAAGGTCATCTCACACCCCCACATCGCTGCGTGTCACGAATACCCCTGCTGCCTCAGAACCGGTGAACCGCCACCATTTCCGATGCAACCCACACTAACCGGAGCCACTGACATTCCCGGCGACGTCGTCGGGCAGGGGGTGTGGACAAAGAACAATGCACCGCATTCTGTGGATAAGCATTCGCGAAAGCCGCCTGGGGGCGGCTCAATTCTCACGACCTCAACCAACCGATCGCGCGATGAACAGCATGTGAGCACCCCTCACATCGACCGTGACCGGACCACGGCGTGCACCCGCGAACCCGGGCCCGGACTACGACTTTGGTAGCAGCCAGCCCGCGACCTGCGCACGATCCTGGGTCGAATTCCCCACACCTACGCTGGGCCCGTGCCCACCAACTCGACCGACCAGCGGCGACCGACCCCACCACCACCGACGTCACCACCACCGACCTCACCCACCCCGCCCACCGCTGTCCCCGTCGCGCGATCCAGTCCCACATCCCCCGTCAGCTCCACCGGGCGACGGGACGCGACGCCCCGACACAGACGGGCCTGGGGGACGGCGTGGCGCATGCTCGCAGCGGCCCTCGTCGGCCTCCTGGCGTTCGGCGCCGTCCTGCCCGACGATCCCGCCCTCTACAGCGGCCTCCACCTGCTCGACTTCTTCCTCGGAATCGTCGCGATCAGCCTGCTGCCGTTCCGACGATCCGCACCGGTGGCTATCGCCGGGGTCGTCACTGCGTGCACCGCGTTCTCGGCCCTCGCGACCGGGGCCGTCCTGATCGCCGTGATCTCGCTCGCGACCCGGCGACGATGGCGCGAGATCGTCGCGGTCGCACCGGTGTGGCTCGTCGCGCTGGTCGTCAACAACCGCATCGCTGCGCCCGCCGATCAGGTGACGTGGCCGGTGGCCGTCATCCTCGGATCCGTCCTGTACGGCGCGCTGGTCCTGGTGGGCCTGTACCTCGGCGGCCGACGCGAGCTCCTCGCGACGCTGCGCGACCGAGCGCGGACCTCCGAGCGCGAGCAGGCCGCCAGGGTGGTCCAGGCCCGCATCACGGAGCGCGCGCAGATCGCACGCGAGATGCACGACGTCGTCGCGCACCGCATCTCCCTGGTCGCCCTGCACGCCGGCGCGCTGGCCT
This sequence comes from Pengzhenrongella phosphoraccumulans, assembly GCF_045689905.1. Taxonomy (NCBI): domain Bacteria; kingdom Bacillati; phylum Actinomycetota; class Actinomycetes; order Micrococcales; genus Pengzhenrongella; species Pengzhenrongella phosphoraccumulans. Next base: position 4,704,818 of record NZ_CP144210.1, read on the forward strand.
ACCGCGACGACCTCACCCGCGAGGAGACCGCAGCCACCGCCGAGATCATCCGCGACAACGCCCACCTCGCCCTGGCGGAGCTGCGCGACGTGCTCGGCGTCCTGCGCGACACCGGCACCCTCGATGATGCCGGCGCCGGACCGGACCGACCGCAGCCCACTCTCGCCGCCCTCGACGAGCTCCTCCAGGAGACCGTCGCCGCGGGTACGCCCGTGACGTGCGCGGTCGCGCCCGAGGTCGCCGTCGGCCTCCCCCACCTTCCGGACCAGGCCGGGCGCAACGCCTTCCGGATCCTGCAGGAGTCGCTCACCAATGCCCGCAAGCACGCGCCGGGCCTGGACGTGACGATCGAGATCTCGGGTGGACCCGGGGGTGTGCTGACGTTGGTCGTGAGCAACCCCATGCCCGACGTCGGGCCCGGTCGTGGCACCGCCGTGGAGCACCCACCCGGGTCTGGCCTCGGCCTGATCGGGCTCGTCGAGCGGGCTCGCCTCGCCGGCGGTGTGCTCACCCATGGGGTCGGCCCGTCCGGGCGGTTCACCGTGAGAGCCTGGCTCCCGTGGCCGACCTGACGTCCGTACCCCTGCGCGTCGTCATCGTCGACGACGAGGCGCTCGTCCGGGCGGGGCTGAGGATGATCCTCGGCGGGGACCCGACCATCGAGGTCGTCGGCGAGGCGGCCGACGGCGATCAGGCCGTCGCCCTCATCGCGCGCACCCGGCCCGACGTCGTCCTCATGGACATCCGCATGCCCCGGTGCGACGGTCTGGCGGCCACCGAGCGCGCCCGAGCTGCCGACCCCGACCTGAAGATCATCGTGCTCACGACGTTCGACACGGACGACCTGGTCATGACGGCACTTCGGCTCGGTGCGATCGGGTTTCTCCTCAAGGACACGCCGCCGGCGCAGCTCGTGGAGGCCGTGCGGCTCGCCGCCGTCGGCCGCTCGACGCTGTCGCCGTCGGTCACCGACCAGCTCATCGCGGCCGTCGCCCGCCAGCCGGCCCCGCGCCAGCACTCGGCCGCGCACGACCGGCTCGATCGGCTGACCGAGCGCGAGAGCGAGGTTGCGCGCGCGGTCGGTCGCGGGCTGTCCAACGCCGAGATCGCCGCAGCCCTCTACATGAGCGTGCCCACGGTCAAAACCCACGTCGGCCACCTCTTCGACAAGCTCGAGGTCCGCAACCGGGTCGAGGTCGCGCTGTGCCTGCACGACGCCGACCTCGAGCGTCCGTCGAACTGAGCCCGCCACCGTCAGACCCCTGGCGCAGGACGCCACCACGCGGGCGACTGCCTACGTCTGTCCTGCCGCCGCGGGGACCACGGGAAGGGCGACGGTGAACACCGCGCCGCGCCCCGACCCTTCGCTCCCGGCGGTGACGGTTCCGCCGTGCGCCTCGGAGATCGCCTTCGCGATCGCCAGCCCCACCCCCGAACCCCCATGGGCGCGATCACGAGCGGTGTCGACCCGGTAGAACCGGTCGAACACGTGGGGCAGGTGCTCGGCAGGGATGCCCTGCCCGTCGTCGGCAACTACGACCCGGAGCACGCCACCGACGCGATCGACGGTGAGCTGGACGTGCCCGCCGGCGGGTGTGTGGCGCCCGGCGTTGTCCACGAGGTTGGTGAAGACCTGCGCGATCCGGTCCGCGTCCGCATCCACGCACACGCTCGACGCGACGGGCGAGACCCGCACCTCGAGGTCCACGCCGCTCGCCACGAACCGCGCCGCCGCCTGGGCAGCCACCTCGCGGACGAGGTCGGCAAGGACGACGGGGCTGCGTCGCATCGTCAGGCGGCCCTCCTCGACGGTGGTGACCAGGGCGATGTCCTCGCTGAGCCGAGCGAGCCGAGCGACCTGGTCGCTGAGCATCGCCAGCGTCTGGGCATCGGCCCGCTCGACCCCCTCGGCGATCGCCTCCAGGTAGGCGGCCAGGGTGGTGACCGGGGTGCGCATCTCGTGGGCCAGGTCGCCGAGCATCTGCGTTCGGCTCAGCTCGATCTGGCCGAGGTCCGCGGCCATCGTGTTGAACGCGCCGGCGAGCTCGTCGAACTCGGTACCCATCCCCACGGCAGGGACCCGGGCGGTGTAGTCCCCACCGGCCACCCGCCCGGCCGCGCGGGTCACCGGGGCCAGGGATCGCGTGATGCGCTGGGTCACCACGACGCTCGCCAGCACCGAGGCGAGCAGTGCCGCCGCCAGCGCGAGCGCGAGCGACAGTGCGGAGGCGGTCCGGAAAGCCTCCTCCGCATGCAGGGCGACATTCGCGCTCGAGCCGCTCGCCCGGGCCATGTGCTCGTTGAAGATGGCCGGCCCGATCCCCACCGCCACGACCCACGCCGTCGCACCGCCGACAACCACCACGACCACCATCGCCACCAGCAGCCGGGCCCCCAGATCCCGGCGCCCCGCGATCCCTGGCCATGCTCGGCTCACTCGCCGGGCCCCATCCGATAGCCCACGCCGCGCACGGTGCGGATGTACACCGGGCTCCCGGGATCGTCGCCGAGCTTGCGGCGCACGTGCCCGATGTGGACGTCGACCAGATGCTCGTCGCCGACCCACGCGGGTCCCCAGACCGCCTCGATGAGCTGCGCCCGGGTGAAGGCGGTCCGCGGGTGGGCCGCGAGCGCCGCCAAGACGTCGAACTCGGTCCGGGTGAGCTCCACCGGCGTCCCACGCACACTGACCTCACGGCCCGCGAGCTCGAGCGACAGCCCACCGAACACGACGGGAGCGCCGACGTCCGGGCCGGTGCCCTCGAGCCGAGGCCGACGCAGCATCGCCCGCACCCGGGCGACCAGCTCGCGCGGGCTGAACGGCTTGGTGAGGTAGTCGTCCGCCCCGACCGAGAGCCCCACGAGCTTGTCGATCTCCTCCACGGGCGGTGAGCATGATGATGTAGCAGTCCGAGAACGTGCGCACCGCGCGACACACCTCGACGCCGTCCGCCCCGGGCAGTCCGAGGTCGAGCACGATCACGGCGGGGTCCCACGCCCGGGCCCGGGCGATCGCCTCCCGACCGTCCCCCACCGTCTCGACGTCGAGCCCGTCCCGGCTCAGGTAGGCGGCGACCAGCCGGACCAGCGGCGCCTCGTCGTCCACCACGAGCACGCGCGGCCGGGTGACGGTCGCGGGCGCTCCGGCGGGACTGGTCATGGGCCCATCCTGCCCGCTGATCACGGGGTGATCGCCGAACGATGAAGAAACCCTGAAGATCCGTCGCGAAACCGCGCTCAGGGCCGATCGGCGACCCACATGCACCTACCGTCGAAGAAGCCTCAAGCGCAGCGGCATGCGATCGCCCTCCTGCTCGCTCGTTGCTGCCTCACCGACCCTGGAGCCCCCCATGTCCAGGACGACCTACGACGTGACCGGACCGCCATGACCAGCACGGACCTGACCCGCGAGGCCCCCAGCACGGTCGTCGAGCTGACGATCGGCGGGATGACCTGCGCCTCGTGCGCGGCCCGGATCGAGAAGAAGCTCAACAAGATCGACGGCGTCGCCGCGAGCGTGAACTACGCGATGGAGTCCGCGAAGGTCACCTACGCCGGGCACCTCACCGTCGACGACCTCGTGCGGGCCGTCGAGGACGCCGGGTACACCGCGACGCCGCCGGCCCCGCCCGCCGACCTCGACGTGCCGACCGATGAGCGCCCCACGGACGACCCGGTGGACGCGCTGCGTCGACGGCTGATCGTCTCCGCCGTGCTGACGGCGCCCGTGCTGGTCCTCGCCATGGTGCCGGTGGCCCAGTTCGACAACTGGCAGTGGCTCTCGCTCACCCTGGCCGCGCCGGTGGCCATGTGGGGTGCGCTCCCGTTCCACACCGCGGCGTGGAAGAACCTGCGCCACGGCGCCGCGACCATGGACACCCTGATCTCGATGGGCGTGGCTGCGTCGTTCGGCTGGTCCCTGTGGGCGCTGTTCGTCGGCTCGGCGGGCATGCCCGGCATGCGGATGGGCTTCACCTTCTTCTCCGCCCCGGGCGCGGGCAGCGAGCAGATCTACCTCGAGATCGCCTCCGCCCTGACCGTGTTCATCCTGCTCGGGCGGTACTTCGAGGCGCACGCCAAGCGCCGCTCCGGGGCTGCCCTGCACGCCCTGCTCGCGCTGGGTGCCAAGGACGTCGGCGTCCTCGCCGCCACGGCCGACGGCGACGTCGAGTCACGGATCGCCGTCGCGCAGCTCACCGTCGGGATGCGCTTCGTCGTGCGGCCCGGGGAGAAGATCGCCACCGACGGCGTCGTCGTGGAGGGCACCTCCGCGATCGACGCCGCCCTCCTCACCGGCGAGTCCGTCCCGGTCGAGGTCGGCCCCGGCGATCCGGTGACCGGAGCGACCGTGAACGCCGGTGGGCGGCTCGTGGTGCGAGCCACCCGGGTCGGCGCCGACACCCAGCTCGCCCAGATCGCCCGCCTCGTCGTGGACGCCCAGTCCGGCAAGGCCGCCGTCCAGCGCCTGGCGGACCGCGTCTCGGGCATCTTCGTGCCGACCGTGATCGCCCTGTCGGTGGCAACCCTCGTGTTCTGGCTCGCGTACTCGGGCGATCCGACCACTGCCTTCACCGCTGCCGTCGCCGTCTTGATCGTCGCGTGCCCATGCGCCCTCGGACTGGCGACCCCGACCGCGCTCCTGGTCGGGACCGGGCGCGGGGCGCAGCTCGGCGTCCTCATCAAGGGCCCCGAGGTCCTCGAGTCCACCCGCCGGGTCGACACGATCGTGCTCGACAAGACCGGGACCGTCACCACCGGTCGCATGTCGCTCGTCGACGTCGTGGTGGCCGACGGCGACTCGCGGGACGCGGCGCTGACGCGCGCCGCCACCCTCGAGAACGCCTCCGAGCACCCCATCGCCGCCGCGATCGCCGCGGGCGCGACCGACCGCGGCCTGCACCTCGGATCGGTGGACCGGTTCGAGAACGTGCCCGGCCGGGGTGTGCAGGGCGTGATCGACGGGCAGCTGGTGCTCGCCGGCCGCGCCGCCTGGCTCACCGAGCGCAACCTTCCGCTGGCGCCCCAGCTGACCGCAGCCCTGGACGACGCCGAGGGTGCGGGCCGGACCGCCGTCGTCGTCGGGTGGGACGGAGCCGCGCGCGCTGTCCTGGTCGTGGCTGACACGATCAAGGCGACCTCCGTCGAAGCCATCGGTCAGCTGCGCAGCCTGGGCCTGACCCCGATCCTGCTCACCGGCGACAACGCCCGGGCAGCCCACGCGGTGGGAGCCCAGCTCGGCATCACCGACGTCATCGCCGAGGTGCTGCCCGAGCAGAAGGTCGCGGTCATCCTGCGACTGCAGGGTGAGGGTCGCGTCGTGGCGATGGTGGGGGACGGCGTGAACGACGCCGCCGCCCTCGCCCAGGCCGACCTCGGCCTGTCCATGGGCACCGGTACGGACGCCGCGATCGAGGCCTCCGACCTCACCCTGGTGCGCGGTGACCTGAGGGTCGCGGCCGACGCGATCCGCCTGGCCCGGCGCACCCTGGCGACGATCAAGGGCAATCTCTTCTGGGCCTTCGCGTACAACGTCGCGGCCATCCCGCTCGCCGCCTCCGGCCACCTCAACCCCCTGCTCGCCGGGGCGGCGATGGCGTTCTCGTCCGTGTTCGTCGTGAGCAACTCGCTCCGGCTGCGTCGCTTCACCGCCTGGTCCCACCCCACCCCCTAGCCCGCCGTGAAGGGATCCCGTGCCCACCATCGACCTCCCCGTCAAGGGCATGACCTGTCGCGCCTGCGAGGTGCGGATCACCAAGTCCCTCGTGTCCGTCCCCGGGGTCGAGAAGGCCAAGGTCTCAGCGAGCCGAGGCATCGCGCGCGTGCAGACCACCGGGCGCGTGCCCCGCTCCCGGCTGACGGCGGCGATCGAGGATGTCGGCTATGAGGTCGGCCAGGACGAGCGGGCCTGGGCGAACCCAGACCTCAACGTGTGGCGGGACGCGATCCTCGCCGTGTCAGCCCTGCTGCTCGGGTGGCTCGCGCTCCGGTCCAGCGGGCTGACCGGTTTCACTGACCAGGTCGGCGGACTGGCGGCCTCCGGCGGCCTGCTCGTCATCGTGCTCCTCGGGCTCGCCGCCGGCCTGTCCACCTGCATGGCCATGGTCGGCGGCCTCGTCCTCGCGATCTCCGCGCGCCACGCCGAGCAGCAGCGGACCGCGACCACGTTCGGCCGCCTGCGCCCGCACCTGGTGTTCAACGCGGGCCGCGTGGTCGGGTTCGGCCTCCTGGGTGCGCTCATCGGCGCCCTGGGCTCGGCGTTCACGCTCAGCGGTCGGCTCCTGGCCATCGTGATGATCGCCGTCTCGCTGATCATGGCCGCCGTCGGCCTCCAGCTCACCCAGCTGTCCCCTCGCCTGTCCCGGGGATCCACCCTCACCCTGCCCGGCCGGCTGTCCGCCGCTCTCGGCCTGGACCGGAACCGCGCCGGGTACAGCGACCCCGCCACCGCCCTGCTCGGCGCGGGCACGTTCTTCCTGCCCTGCGGCTTCACGCAGGCCGTCACCCTGTACGCGTTGTCGACGGGCAGCCCGCTGCGCGCCGGGGCGATCATGAGCGTGTTCGCGCTGGGCACGGTGCCCGGCCTGCTCAGCGTCGGCGGCCTGACCGCTGTCGTCCGCGGCGGCTTCGCGACCGGGTTCTTCCGCTTCGCGGGCGTCGCCGTCCTCGCCTTCGCGGCCGTGAACATCTCGGGCGCGCTGAACGTGCTCGCCCCTGACCTGCTCACGGGCGCGACCGCCGCCGCGGGGTCCAGCACGACCGTGTCCGAGAACGTCACCCTCGACGGCGCGGTGCAGGTCCTGCACACGACCCAGGGTGCGGGTGGGTACGAGCCCGCGGCGGCCACCGTGTATGCCGGACGCGAGGTGCGCTGGGAGATCGACTCCATCGCCCTGAGCTGCGCGACCTCGCTGTACGCGCCCGAGCTCGGGCTCGCCCCCGTGACGCTGGTGGACGGCATCAACGTCCTGAGCTTCACCCCCACGGAAGTCGGAACGCTGAAGTACTCGTGCGCCATGGGCATGTACCGGGGCTACATCGACGTCATCGCCGAGCCCGCCTCCCCGCACGCCTAGGTCAGCGGTACGTGATGCCGTCGGCCGTCATGGTCACCCGGGTGCCGGCGGACCCCGCCAGGAGGGCGGGCAGATCGTCGAGCGAGCCGATGAAGGTGTCCTGCCCCGTGCCGCGGGCGAACTCGATGGCAGCCTCGACCTTGGGCCCCATCGAGCCGGCGGGAAACGCGAAGCTCGCAAGGGTGTCCGGGTGCACGAGCGCGATCTCCCGCTGGTCCGGTGTCCCCCAGCCGGTGTAGACCGCGTCGGCGTCGGTCGCGATCACGAGCGCATCGGCACGCAGGTCCCGGGCCAGCACAGCGCTGGCGCGGTCCTTGTCGATGACGGCCTCGACCCCGACGAGCGTGCGGGTGCCGGGCAGGTACATGGTCGGGATCCCGCCACCGCCGGCGCAGATGACGACGGTGCCCGCCGCCACGAGCGCCTCGATCGTGCGCAGCTCGAAGATCCGCTGCGGCAGGGGCGACGGCACGACGCGACGCCAGTGGTCGCCGTCGGGCTTCACGCTCCAGCCGCGCAGTGCGGCCAGGGCACCAGCCTCGGCGGCGCCGTAGACGGGGCCGACGAACTTCGTCGGGTCGGCGAAGGCGGGGTCGGCCGGATCCACCTCGATCATGGTGAGGATCGTCGCGAGCGAGCGGTCGAACGGCAGCCGGTTGCCGAGCTCCTGCTCGATCATGTAGCCGATCATTCCTTCGGTCTGGGCACCCAGGACGTCGAAGGGGTAGTGCGAGGCGTCGTCGTACGCCGCGGCCTGCAGAGCGAGCAGGCCGACCTGCGGGCCGTTGCCGTGCGTGATCACGAGCTGGTGCTCGAGGGCGATGGGCGCCAGCGCGGCACAGGCCCGCGCGACGTTCGTGCGCTGGTTCTCGACCGTCATCGGATCGCCCCGCAGCATCAGGGCATTGCCCCCGAGTGCGATCACCAGCCGCATCAGGAACCCAGGGTGGCGACCATGACGGCCTTGATCGTGTGCATCCGGTTCTCGGCCTGCTCGAAGACGATGGACGCGTCCGACTCGAACACCTCGTCCGTGACCTCGAGCGCCTCGAGACCCGTCCGCTGGAACAGCTCCTCGCCGATGCGGGTGTTGCGGTCGTGGTACGCGGGCAGGCAGTGCATGAACTTGACGTCCGGGTTGCCCGTCTTGGCCAGCACGTCCGAGGTGACCTGGTAGGGCAGCAGGGCGGCGATGCGCTCGTCCCAGGTCTCCTTCGGCTCACCCATGGAGACCCAGACGTCGGTGTACACGAAGTCGACCCCCGCGACGCCGACGGCGACGTCCTCGGTGTGGGTCAGCCGCGCGCCCGTGCGCTCGGCGATGGCCCGGGCCTCGGCGATCACCGCGCTGTCGTTCCACAGCGCACGCGGGGCCACGATCCGCACGTCCATGCCCATGAGCGCACCGGCGACGAGCAGGGAGTTGCCGACGTTGTTGTGGGCGTCGCCCAGGTAGGCGAAGGCGATCTCGGCGTCGGGCTTGCTCGAGTGCTCCCGCATCGTGAGCATGTCGCACAGTGTCTGGGTGGGGTGCCACTCGTCGGTCAGCCCGTTCCATACCGGCACGCCCGACCACGCCGCCAGCTCCTCGACGTTGGCCTGCGCCGAGCCGCGGTACTCGATCGCGTCGAACATCCCGCCCAGCACCCGCGCGGTGTCCTTCACGGACTCCTTGTGGCCCATCTGGGACCCGGCCGGATCGAGATACGTCACGTGCGCGCCCTGATCGTGGGCGGCCACCTCGAACGCACAGCGGGTCCGGGTGGAGGTCTTCTCGAAGATGAGCGCGACGTTCTTCCCGGTGAGCCTCGCTCGCTCGGTGCCCGCGTACTTCGCGGCCTTGAGGTCCGCGGCCAGTCCGAGCAGGAACAGCCACTCCTTCGGGCTGAAGTCGGTCTCCTTGAGAAAGCTCCGGTTGCGCAGGTTGAAGCTCATCGAGTGACCGCATCTCTTTCGATCGGACAGGACATGCACCGCGGTCCGCCCCGACCGCGCCCGAGCTCGGACCCGACGACGGGCACGACCTCGATGCCCTCGTCGGTCAGGAACTGGTTCGCGATCGTGTTGCGCTCGTACCCCAGGACGACGCCCGGGGAGACCGCGAGGAAATTGTTGCCGTCGTCCCACTGCTCGCGCTGCGCGCCGGCCCGGTCGATGGGCGTCCGCAGCACGCGGACCTTCTCCACGCCCAGACACTCCGCCACCGCGGCGAACAGGTCGGAGTTCTCGACGATGGTGTAGTCGCCGTCGGCCCCCCGCGGGGTGAGCGTGAACGACCGCAGCGCCTCGGGCAGGTAGGGGTACACCGAGAACGTGTCGCGGTCGACCATCGTCATCGCGGTGTCGAGATGCATGAAGGCGCGCGCGTGCGGCAGCTCGACGACGATCGCCTGCCGGACGTGACCACCCGCGAAGAGCTTGCGGGTCAGCGTCTCGACCCCCTGTGGCGAGGTGCGCTCGCCCATGCCGACCATGATCACGCCGTCGCCGATCACCAGCACGTCCCCGCCCTCGACGGTGGCGGGCTCATGGGTGAGCGCGTCGTTGCCGTAGACGATGTCCAGCCCCTCGGAGGCGAACATGGGGTGGAAGTTGTACACGAGCTGCGAGTTGATCGTCTCGCGCGTGCGCGCCGCCTTCGCCATCGGGTTGATGCTCAGGGCGTTGTAGATCCACGCCGAGTTGTCACGCTGGTACAGGTGGTTGGGCAGGGGCCGCATCAGGAAGTCGTCGAGCGCGAGGGACTCCAGCAGCAGGCTGGGGGTGCGGATGAACGGCATGACGTCCCGCTTGAGCACGCCCCCCACCAGCAGCGAGGACAGGGTCTCGGCCGGCGTCTGCCCCACGAGCCGCTCCAGGGGCCGTTCCAGACCGGGTCCGAACCGGGACGCCGTCGTCAGGCGTTCCGTGAGGAACTTCCGGGCCCCGGGCGCGTCGAGCGCGGTGGTGAGCAGGTCGTGGAAGTAGTGGACCGTCACATCCCGCTCGCGCAGCTGGCGCACGAACGCGTCGTGCTCCTCGCGCGCCCGGTCGGCCCACATCACGTCGTCGAACAGGAGCTCGTTGACGTTGTCCGGCGTCAGCCGGGTCAGCTCCAGCCCGGGTCGATGGACGATGACCTGGCGCAGCGCACCGACCTCGGAGTCGACGTGGAAGCTCATGGTGTTCCTTCTTCGAGTTTGCGGTCGTGTCACCGAACCACGCCGGTGATGCCCGCGGTCGCAGGTACCGCGGCGTGGCTGACGAGGCCGAACAGGTTCTTGGGATCGGCCGGCTCGGCGATCAGGTCGACCTCCTCGTAGTACTCGGTCCCCTCGACGGCATCACGCAGGTAGCGCAGGGCCGAGAAGTCCTCGATCGCGAAGCCTACGGAGTCGAAGATCGTGATCTGCTCGTCAGACGTCCGACCCGCCGCCCGGCCCGTGAGGACCTGCCAGATCTCGGTGACGGGGAAGTCGGCCGCGACCTGCTGGATCTCACCCTCGATGCGGGTCTGCTCCGGAAACTCCACGAAGACGTCACCCCGGACGAGCAGCTCCGCGTCGAGCTCGGTCTTGCCGGGGCAGTCCCCGCCGATCGCGTTGATGTGGACGCCGGGGCCGACCATGGCACTGGAGAGCACGGTGGCATTCGTCTTGTCGGCGGTGCACGTCGTGATGATGTCGGCGCCACTGACCGCGTCCTGCGCGCTCGTCGCGACGACGATGTCGAAGCCCAGCGGGGCGATGTTGCGGACGAACTTGGCCATCGCGGCGGCGTCCGTGTCCCAGATCCGCAGCCGATCGATGCCCAGGGCGGCCCGGAACCCGAGCGCCTGGAACTCCGACTGGGTCCCCGTCCCGATCAGTGCCATCGTGCGGGAGTCCGGGCGGGCGAGCGCCTTGGCCACCATGGCGGAGGTGGCGGCGGTGCGCAGCGCCGTCAGGATGGTCATCTCCGACCAGAACGTCGGATAGCCGTTGTCCACGTCGGCGAGCACCCCGAAGGCGGTCACCGTCTGGAACCCGTTGCCCGGGTTGGACGGGTGGCCGTTCACGTACTTGAACCCGAAGGTCTCGCCGTCGCTCGTGGGCATCAGCTCGATCACGCCGAGCGGCGAGTGGCTGGCCACCCGCGGCGACTTGTCGAACACCGGCCAGCGCCGGAAGTCGTGCTCCAGGTACTCGATCATCCCGGAGATGACGGTCTCGACACCTCGCTCGGCGGCCCACCGCGTGATGTTCCTGACGTTCACAAAGCGCACCATGAGCGACTCCTTCTGTTGTCCGGGACAACTTTAGGTAAAGTCAATGTGCAAGCACAATTGCCAGAAGGAGCCAATCTGACTAGCGCAATGCGCAGGATGTTCAGCGCCGCTATACACTATGTGCCATGTTGCCTCTCGATGACCTCGATCACCGCCTGATCGCAGCACTGCGCGCGGATGGGCGGACGCCGGTCACGGCCCTCGCGCGGCAGCTCGGCGTGAGCCGGGCCACGGTGAACAGCCGACTGAAGCGGCTCCTCGACTCGGGCACGATCCTTGGCTTCTCGGTCCGGGTCCACGAGAAGCAGGACCGCGACTCGATCCGGGCGATCGCGCTCATCGAGGTCGAGGGACGCTCCACGAACAAGGCCATCCGATCGCTGCGGGGGCTGCCCGAGGTGCGCGCGCTGCACACGACGAACGGTGGTTGGGATCTCGTGGCCGAGCTCCACACGGACACGCTGAGCAGCTTCGACCGGCTGCTCGGTCAGATCCGCTCCATCGACGGCGTCGTCAACAGCGAGACGAGCGTGCTGCTGAGCTCCGCGATGGACTGAAGGCCCCTCGACTGCTCAGGGATCGACGTCGTCGTGGGTGACCACGCGCGCAAGCTCCACCCCGGTGGCGCTGGTGCGCAGCTGGTGCAGCTCACGGGAGTCCAGGTCGGCCGCCAGCCCGGTGACGACCTCAGGTGCGCGGCAAGCGCTGCCGCTGCCCGCGGGCGACTCGATGCGGACGAAGTCCGCACGCGCACGCGGAGCCCGGCTCTTGATCAGGGCACCTCAGCCCACTGCCACGGCGTCCTCGGCCAGTCGACCCGGATCGACACCGATCGAGGCCACCCGGCGGGCACCGCGTGACGGCACCTGCACGGTGGAGATGCTCGCGTTCGGCAGCGGCCGCATGGGGCGTGCGTCGTCGATCATCGTGAGGTAGGCCCGCAAGGTCAGACCATGGCTCACGACCAGGACGTGACCGCTCGGGTGCGCGGCCTCGATGCGGGCGAACGCGGCGCCGACCCGGGCCAGGAAGCCTGACCCGCTTTCGCCGCCGGGCAGTCCGGGAAAGGTCCCGCGAAGCACGCCGTCGAACAGCGGCTCGGGGTCGTACTGGGCGTACAGCTCGGATTCCAGCCGGGCCTCGAAGTCGCCGAAACCGAACTCGCGCAGGTCGGGGTCGATGATCACGCGGGCGGCGGGGTGGTGCGCGACGAGCTCGCGTGCGGTGGCCTGGGCGCGGCCGGACGGGCTCACGTACACGGCGGCGATCGGCTGCGGGGCCAGGTGAGCCGCGGCGGCGCGCACGCCCGCGAGCCCGCCGGGGGTCAGCGGTGAGTCACACCAGCCCTGCAGTCGACTGGCCGCGTTGTACTCGGTCTGGCCGTGCCGCACGAGCGAGAGTGTGAGCACCACGGAGGCCTTTCGGTCGACATCGACGGTACGAGTCGACCGCCACCGAGAACCTACGTGGCAACGGTGTCCGCCGGGCGTCTTTGAGGTGCACCGCCGTCGTCGATCCCGTGGACGTCAGGCAACCGCAGACCTCCGGGGACGACTACGCCGAAGCGACCGCGGTGAGCAGCGCACCGAGGAGCGCAGCGACGGACAGCCCGAGAACGGTCCACACCACGATGCTCCCGCCGACGTACGCAGCGAAGACGGACTTGGCACCAGCGCCACCCTCCCAGCGGGGGGCGGGAGTCTCGCGCACCCACAGGCGAGCATCTCGCAGGGCCTCCAGCGGGCTGCGCCCGGACGCGGTGCTCGGGGACAGGCTGGTCATCGTGGCGGCGGTCATCGGGCGCTCCTGGGTGGGGATCGTCGTACGTGGCGGCCGGGGTCTCCGGCACAACAACGGTCGCCCATCTTCTGGCGGTCTGTGTAGGTGTTTGGACCTAGGTTCCGAGGCCGTACGTCGACCGCCCGCGTCTGTCCGTGGCGACGTCGGACGTCGCCACGGGCAGGGTGCGCGCGGCCTCGTCGCGCGAGGTCTCAGCTCCCGTCCGAGCCCCTCGCCGGCAGGCGGAGCAACCTCCACCCGACCACGAGGTGGAAGACGACGAGCACGAGGATCCCGACGACGCCGACCGGCGACCCGGGCACGGCCACGAGCACCACGGCCGCGGCCGCCCCCGCCACCCCGAGCCCGACGACGCCCCGGCCGAGGCGGGTGCCGAACGCCGGCGTCCGGACCATCGCCACGCCGAGAAGCAGGACCGCGAGGGGCGCGATGACGAGTCCGACGACGAGCAGCGAGTTGATCACGCTCTGACTCGCCTGCCATGCCACCACGAGGTCGGCGCGCTCCGCCGGAGTCGTCCCGGCGGCGTGGTAGAGGTCGGAGATCGTGGAGGTCACGACGTGCGGGAGCGCTCCGGCGGCCAGCACCACCATGCTCACGATCCCCAGGACGGCCCCGTAGAGCGCGGACGCGGGACTCGTCGCGCGCAGGGCTCGGTACAGGCCGGCGAAGCTCACGGCCCAGGCGACGAGCGCCACCAGGTAGAGACCGTTCTCGACGGTCCGCGCCACCTGGACGTCGGGGTACGCCGCCACCTCGGCCTCCGGCCCGGCGAACGTGCCGACGAACACGGCGACGATGGCGAACACGACGAGGATGACGACGCTGCCCAGGACACCGGCGAGTCCGCCCCCGCGCAGCACAGTGCGGTCCTCCTGCTTCGGAAGCAGATCGTTGACCATCATGATGGGACTCCTTGTTCTTGAGAGGGTCTGCTTGATTCCGAGCCTCGTCGGCCACCCCGGCCGCCACGACCGCCGAAAGTCGACGATCCGTCGACCGAAGGGGTCGCTCTCCCTGGCGAACCATCAACTTTGGTCGCTATCGACGGCCACGAGCGCGGGCGTACGGTCGATTGCATGGTCAGCGCATCGATCCAGGACACCCTGGCTGCGCCGCTTCCGGCGCCACCGCCGTCGTCGTCGGACCCCGGACGACGTGCCCGCGACCGGGCTGTCGACGTCGGCCTCGTCCTGCTGGCCATGGGCGTGGGTCTGGCGGGGATCGCCCGCGAGACGCAGCGCCCGGGCGGTGTGACGGGGGTCCCGCTGCTGGTCGACCTGGCCGTGGGGGCGGTGGCCTGCCTCGCGTTGCTCGTGCGCCGTCGCCGGCCGATCGAGCTCGCGGCCGCGCTCAGCATCGTTGCCGCGTTCTGCGTGACGGCCGGGGGCGCGGCGATCATCGCGCTGTTCACGGTGGCCGAGTACCGCCGGTGGCGGGACGTGAGCGCCCTCTGGGCGTTGTACGTGGTCGGCGTCGCCACGTTCTACCTGCTGCGACCCGAGCCGAGCCTGCCCTTCGCCGCGGTCGTGGCCCTCTGTCTGGTCGTGACCGCGGCCGTGGTGGCGTGGGGGATGTACCTGCGCGCCCGTCGCGAGCTGGTCGCGTCGCTGCGCGATCGTGCCGAACGGGCCGAGACCGAGCTGCAGCTGCGGGTCGAGCAGGCCCGCCAGGCAGAACGCGCGCGGATGGCCCGCGAGATGCATGACGTCCTGGCACACCGGATCTCCCTGCTGAGCATGCTGGCCGGGGCGCTGGAGTTCCGCCCGGACGCCGGTCCGGACGAGATCGCCCGCGCCACCGGCGTCATCCGCGAGAACGCGCACCTGGCGTTGCAGGACCTCCGCGAGGTGATCGGGGTGCTGCGTGACGGCGCGGACCCCGGCGGCGTGCGACCGCAGCCGACGCTCGCCGACCTCGCGACGCTGGTCGACGAGGCGCGGGCCGCCGGCGTGCAGGTGCGCACCGACCTCCGCCTCGACCTGACCGAGGTGCCCGTGGGAACCGGGCGCAACGCCTACCGGATCGTCCAGGAGGGACTGACCAACGCGTGCAAGCACGCCGCGGGAGCGCCCGTCGACCTGGTCGTGCACGGCGGTCCCGGCGCGGGTCTGACGGTGGAGCTGCGCAACGGGCCCGGCCTCGGCTCGACGTCGGGCACGCGGCCGGACGACCGAGGCCGGATCCCCGGCGCGGGCGTCGGGCTGATCGGACTGTCCGAGCGCGCGGCCCTCGCGGGCGGCCACCTCGAGCACGGGCTCACCGACGCCGGCGAGTTCCGGCTGCGCGCGTGGTTGCCGTGGCAGGCCTGATGCCCGACGACGGGGCCCCGGCACCGACGATCGACGTCGGGCAGGGTCCCGACCCCGGTACCCGACTGGTGCGGGTGCTCGTGGCGGACGACGACGCCCTCGTGCGCTCGGCGCTGTCGATGGTGCTCGATGCCGCCGCCGGCGTCGAGCTCGTGGGCGAGGTGGCTGACGGCGACGAGGTGCCCGCCGCCGTGGCGGCGCACTCCCCCGACGTCGTGCTGATGGACATCAGGATGCCGCGGGTCGACGGGTTGACGGCCACCGAGCTCCTCCGTCACCGGCCCGGGGCGCCCGAGGTGATCGTGCTGACGACGTTCGACGTGGACGACTACGTGCTCCGCGCGTTGCGCGCCGGCGCCGCCGGCTTCCTGCTCAAGGACACCAGGCCGGCCGACATCGTGGCCGCCGTGCACAAGGTGATGGACGGCGAGGCGATGCTGTCCCCCACGATCACCCGGCGGCTGATCGATCTCGTGACTGCTGACCAGGCGCCGCCGTCGCCGACGCCGGGCCGCCGCAGCACGGAGCTCCTCGCCCGCCTCACGGAACGTGAACGGGAGGTCGCGGTCGCCGTCGGGCGCGGGCTCTCGAACGCCGAGATCGGCACCGAGGTGTACCTGAGCGTCGCCACCGTCAAGACGTACGTCTCCCGGGTGCTGACCAAGCTCGAGGTGACGAATCGCGTCCAGGTCGCCCTGCTGGTCCACGACGCCGGCGCCCTCGCCTAGCCGACCGGCCCCGTGGGCGACGCGGCACACACTGGGCCAACCGACACGCGGGGAGTGGCCTCGGCCAGTCCTGCAGGCCGGGTTCCCGGACGATAGCGTTCGGGGATTCGCGAGGACCACGCTCGATCACGCGGGGGGTGAGGCGATGGCACGCCGGTTCCCCGTGAGACGCGGCACCCTGCGCCACGACGCCGTTGCTGGCCTCGTCCTGGGCGTTCAGAGCGTCCCGGACGGTCTGGCCACCGGTCTGCTGGCCGGCGTCAACCCCCTGTACGGGCTGAACGCCTACCTGGTCGGCACCATCACGGGGGCTCTGGTCACCAGTTCGTCCTTCATGGCGATCCAGGGCACCGGCGCCATGGCGATGGTGGTCGCCGACGTCCCGGCCGTGCACGAAGGGAGCGACCCGGCGCGGGCGTTGTTCACCCTGTCGATGCTGACCGGGGTCGTCATGCTGATCGCCGGGCTGCTGCATCTGGGGTCGGTCCTGCGATTCGTGTCGCACGCCGTCATGGTGGGGTTCATCAACGCGGTCGGCGTGAACATCATCCTGGGGCAGCTGGCCAACCTGACCGGATATGACGCGCAGGGCCCGAACCGGGTCGTGCGCGCCGTCGACACCCTCCTGCACCCCGGCCTGCTCCAGCCGGCGACGGTCGCGGTAGGGGTCCTCACGATCGTCCTGATCATCGCGCTGGAGCGCACCAGGCTCGGCCCGCTGGGCCTCGTGCTCGCCGTGGTGGTCACCTCGGGTCTCGTCGCCGCTGCGGGATGGACGGACGTGGCGACCTTGAACGACCTCGGCGTGGTTCCCGAGTCCCTTCCGCTCCCCGTCGCCCCGATGCTCTCCCTGGTCCCCTCGCTGCTGGTCCCAGCGCTGTCGCTCGCCTTCGTCGGACTGGTGCAGGGGGCGAGCATCTCGGCGAACTTCCCCAACCCTGACGGGTCGTACTCGAACGTGTCCCGCGACTTCGTCGGGCAGGGCGCGGCGAACGTGGCCGCCGGGGTCTTGCAGGGGATGCCCGTGGGCGGGTCCTTGTCGGCGTCGTCGCTGAACAAGGCCGCCGGCGCACGGTCACGCCAGGCCCTCGTGATCGCCGGGCTCGTGATGGCCGTGGTGATCGTCGCCTTCGGGACGCTGGTCGGGTACGTGGCGATGCCTGCCCTCGCAGGTCTGCTGATGCTGATCGGCTACCGCACCATCAAGCCGCCGGACCTGCAATCGGTCTGGAAGGCCGGGACCGTGCAGAAGGCCGTGCTCTCGGTGACGTTCGCGCTCACCATGGTCGTCCCGTTGCAGTACGCCGTTCTGGTCGGAGTCGGGGTGTCGGTGATCCTGCACGTGGTGCGCCAGTCGAACCAGATCACCCTCAGGCGACGACAGCTCGACCCCGAGGGCCACCTGATCGAGTCGGATCCCCCGGTCGAGCTCCCCGGCGGGGAGGTCGTCGTCCTGCAGCCGTACGGGAGCCTGTTCTTCGCCGCGGCACCTGTCTTCGAGGCCGGCCTGCCCGCGGTCACGGCCGCGTCGCGCAACTCCGTGGTGATCGTGCGACTACGGGGCCGCAGCGACCTCGGGACCACGTTCATGGACGTGCTCCGGCGATATGCCCTGTCCCTCGCGGAGGTGGGCAGCAAGCTCGTTCTGGTGTCCACGAACGAGACGATCGAGGCGCAGATCGCCGTCGCCGGAATCACCGACGTGATCGGCGAGGGAAACGTCTACCGGGGCACCGAGCGGGTGAGGGCGGCATCCGATCGTGCCCTCGGCGACGCACTGGCCTGGGTCGAGGCTCACCGCAGGACCGATGAGACCGATCAGCAGCAGGGCTGAGGCCGACCCAGCACACGTCGCCGCGCGCGAAGCGAGACGCGCCCTTAGGCTGCCCTGACTACGACAACTCGGGGGGCCCACGATGCCGCAGCACAAGCCGAACATCCTCGTCATCTGGGGCGACGACATCGGGATCTCCAACCTGAGCTGCTACAGCGACGGATTGATGGGGTACCGCACGCCGCACATCGACCGGATCGCCGAGGAGGGCGCCCGGTTCACCGACTTCTACGGCGAGCAGAGCTGCACCGCGGGGCGGGCGGCCTTCATCACGGGGCAGAACCCGCTGCGCACCGGGCTGACCAAGGTCGGGCTGCCAGGTGCCGAGATCGGGATGCAGGCCACGACGCCGACGATCGCGACGGCGCTCAAGGCCTGCGGCTACGCGACGGGCCAGTTCGGCAAGAACCACTTCGGCGATCGCGACGAGCACCTGCCCACGATGCACGGGTTCGACGAGTTCTTCGGCAACCTCTACCACCTCAACGCCGAGGAGGAGCCCGAGCTCGAGGACTACCCGCCGGCCGAGGACTTCCCCGACTTCCGGCAGCGGTTCGGGCCGCGTGGGGTGCTGCACACGTGGGCCAACAGCGACGGCACCCAGCGCATCGAGGACACCGGCCCGCTGACGAAGAAGCGGATGGAGACGGTGGACGGTGAGTTCATCGAGGCGGCCACCCAGTTCATCCGCGACAAGGCCGCGGAGGAGACCCCGTTCTTCCTGTGGTTCAACTCCACGCACATGCACTTCCGCACGCACACCAAGCCCGAGAGCCGGGGCCAGGCAGGACGATGGCAGTCCGGCTATCACGACACGATGATCGACCACGACGCACAGGTCGGGGAGCTGCTCGGTCTGCTCGACGAGCTGGGTCTGGCCGAGGACACGATCGTCATCTACTCGACCGACAACGGCCCGCACATGAACTCCTGGCCGGATGCGGCCACGACGCCGTTCCGCGGCGAGAAGAACACCAACTGGGAAGGCGGCTACCGGGTGCCCGCCGTCGTGCGCTGGCCGGGACACATCCCCGCCCGCACCGTGCTCAACGGCATCATGAGCCACAACGACTGGTACGTGACCTTGCTCGCCGCCGCGGGGAACCCTGACATCGCCGCGCAGCTCAAGGCGGGTGCGGACCTGAACGGGACGACGTACCGGGTGCACCTCGATGGTCACGACCAGCTGCCCTACCTCACTGGCGAGGTCGACTCCAGTCCGCGCGAGTTCTTCTTCTACGTCAGCGACGACGGCGACCTCACGGCGGTGCGCTACGACAACTGGAAGTTCGTCTTCCTGGAGCAGCGGGCGATCGGCACGCTGCAGGTCTGGGCGGAACCGTTCGTCGAGCTGCGCGTGCCGAAGATCTTCAACCTGCGCACCGATCCCTTCGAGCGCGCCGACCAGACGTCGAACACCTACTGGGACTGGCTGCTCGACCACGCGTTCCTGCTCGTGCCGGCGCAGGCCTTCGTCGCACGGATGGCGGCGACCTTCGTGGAGTTCCCGCCCACGCAGAAGCCCGCGACCTTCGGCATCACCCAGGCGTTGAACAAGATGCGAGCCGGGCTGCCGGACGCATGAGCGAACCACGCCTCGAGTCGCCCACCGCGGCGGGCACACCCCCGGTGGGCGACATGGTGTGGATCCCCGGTGGCACGTTTCGCATGGGTTCGGACTCGCACTACCCCGAGGAGAGGCCCGCGCGCGCCGTGAAGGTCGCCGGGTTCTGGCTCGGACGCACGACCGTGACGAACTCCGACTTCGCGAAGTTCGTCGACGAGACCGGCTACGTCACGGTGGCCGAGCGCCCGCTCGACCCGGCCGACTTTCCCGGCGCCCCGCTGGCCAACCTCGTGCCCGGTTCGATGGTCTTCACCCCCACCCCCGGCCCGGTCGACCTGCGCCACCTGAGCCAGTGGTGGACGTGGACTCCCGGCGCCTCGTGGCAGCACCCCGAGGGCCCGACGACGGACGTCGTCGATCGTGGGGACCACCCAGTCGTCCAGGTCGCCCACGACGACGCCGAGGCGTACGCCGCGTGGGCCGGGCTCGTGCTACCCACCGAGGCACAGTGGGAACGCGCCGCGCGGGGCGGCCTCGAGGGCCTCACCTACACCTGGGGGGACGAGCCCGAGGCCTCCGATGCCCGGCGCGCGAACTACTGGCACGGCGACTTCCCCTGGCGGGCCGAGGCCGGCTACGGGGC
This sequence comes from Pengzhenrongella phosphoraccumulans, assembly GCF_045689905.1. Classification (NCBI taxonomy): domain Bacteria; kingdom Bacillati; phylum Actinomycetota; class Actinomycetes; order Micrococcales; genus Pengzhenrongella; species Pengzhenrongella phosphoraccumulans. The sequence continues at coordinate 4,725,021 of NZ_CP144210.1, forward strand.
AACCGCACCCGTCGGCAGCTATCCCGCCAACGGCTACGGCCTGGCTGACATGGCCGGGAACGTGTGGGAGTGGACTGACGACTGGTACAGCGAAAACCGCTTCTCCGGTAGTGCGCCATGCTGCGTCCCGCGCGACCCTCGAGGCGGCACCCCGGAAGAAAGCCTCGACGCCAGGCAGCCGCAGTTCCGCGTGCCGCGCAAGGTCATCAAGGGCGGCTCTTTCCTCTGCGCCGACTCCTACTGCCTGCGCTACCGACCCGCGGCGCGACGACCCCAGATGATCGACACCGGCATGAGCCACCTGGGCTTTCGCTGCGCCGCCCGCCAGGACTGACGTGCCGCTTCACGCGCGTTCGTGACGATGGATCAGGCCTGATCGGCGGCGACCCGGGCCACATGGAGCGCCAGGTAGGAGACCTCGTCGTCGGTGAGGGGTGCACCGAGGCGCAGCTCGAGCAGGGCCGCCAGCCGCAGCGCACATTCCGCCTCGCGCGGGTAGGTCGCCCGGATGACGACGCCGATGGGCGAGTGCTTCTCGTCGAGCTGCTTGTGCTGGTGGATCCGGACGAACAGATACCGCAGGTGCGTGATGAACCGTCCCACGCTGACTCCGCCCGGGTCGAGGTCCAGGCCGAAGGTCTGCTCGATGACGGTGACCATCTGCTGGATCGCGCCGGTCATCGTGTAGGTGTAGGAGAGGTCGCCGGTCGCGAAGCCGGCATTGACCAGGTGGAGCGCAAGCCCGACCGCCTCGGCGCTGGGAAGCTGTGCCTCGCTTCGAGCGTTGATGGCGACCACCAGCGCCGCGGCGCTGGCGTACTCCTCCACGTAGAGGTTCTGCACCTCGGCGAGGAGCGGGTACTCCATGTCCATCCCCACGGCGATGCGCCGCAAGGCAAAGCTGACGTGATCGGCCAGGGCGATGATCAGCGCGGGGTTTCGGGTGAGGCTGTCCAACCCGACATCGGCCAGAGCCGAGCCCACCAGCGCGATGTGCTCCGGGGGGATGCCCGCCAGGAGCTGGGCCAGGTGGTCGGGGTCGCGCCCGTCCGCGGGCACGAAGATCCGAACGATCTGGTCCGGGTCGACGGCCTGACCCGGCCGGGCCTGGAAACCCAGGCCGCGGCCGGTCAGAATCACGTCGCGTCCAGCGTCATCCTTCGCGAGGACGACGTTGTTGTTGAAGACGCGCACCAACTCCATGTCAGGCCAGCATCGCGTCGCTCAACGAAGCGAGCACGATCGCTCCTTTCAGGGGGTCACGCCGATGATCGGGTCGCCAGAGACGACGTCGCTCCCCGTCTTGGGTGTGACCGACAACAGGGACTTGCTGTTGATGACGACCACCACGGTGGTCGGATCGTAACCCGCGTCCCGGACACCCTTGAGGTCGACCGTGGCAAGCAGGTCGCCGATCGCGACCCGTTCACCCTTCTTGACGGCGACGTCGAAGCACTTGCCCTGGAGCTGAACGGTGTCGATACCGATGTGCACCAGCACCTCGACCCCGTCATCGGTCTTGATCCCGAAGGCGTGACCGCTTGCCGGGACGGTGACCAGCACGCCGGCCACGGGTGAGGTGACCCGACCGTCGGTGGGCCGGATGCCCACACCCTCACCGAGGGCGCGAGACGCGAACACCTTGTCCTCCACCTCGTCCAGGGACACGACGAGTCCGGCGATGGGCGCGACGATCTCGGTGGTGGGAGTGCTCACCGGCGTCGGAACGGCCGGCGGGACGTCCGTCGGCGCAGCGGCCCGGGCGGCCTCGAGGGCCAGGTCGGACTCGGCCTGCAGGCGGTTCGCGAGCGACTCGGCCTTCTGCTCCGGCGTGCGGTAGTCGGAGATGATGACCAGCACCATGGCGGTGACGAACGCGGCCGTGATGGAGAGCACGTACAGCGGCATCGGGGCGAAGAGCGGGATGGTCAGTACCGACGTGAAGGCGAACGCGCTCGTCTGCACCCCGCCGAAGATGCCCGTGATCAGGCCACCGACGAGGCAGCCCACGAGCATGCGCGGGTAGATGCGCTTGAAGCGCAGGTGGATGCCGTACAGGGACGGCTCGGAGATACCACCCAGGAGGCCTGCGGCCAGCGCGCCGGAAGCCGTGGCACGCATCTCTACTTCCTTGTCACGCATGGCGATGAACAGGACGCCCGCGGTCGCACCGAAGCACGCAAAGTTCCAGGCACCCATCGGGCCCTGGATGAAGTCGTAGCCGAGGGACTGGATGTTGATCAGCATGAGCGCGTTCAGGGGCCAGTGCAGACCCAGCGGGACCAGGAACGGGTACACCAGCGGGATGAGGATCGCGAACAGGATGGGGGCGTGGCCGTTCATCCAGGCCATGCCACCGCCGAGCCCGTTGCCCATCCAGATGCCCAGCGGGCCGATCAGGAAGGCGGTCACCGGAATCATGATGAGCATGGAGAAGAACGGCACGAACACCATCTGGATGTTCGCGGGGAAGACTCGCGCCAGGCCCTTGTAGACCAGTGCCAGCACCGCGACCATGATCAGCGGCACGAACACCTGGCCGCCGTAGCCGTTCAGCTGCATCGGCAGGCCGAAGATCTGAGCGACACAGGACTCGGTGCCGAGGGTCGCGTTCGTGGTGCAGACCGTGTCGGCGAACTTCGCCGTGTCGGAGAGGCTGACGAACTGCGGGGTCATGAGGGCGCCCATCACGGTCGCCCCGACCCACGGGTCGATGTTCAGCTTCTTGGCGGCGTTGTACGCCACCATGATCGGCAGGAAGAAGAACACGCCCTGCCACATGGCGTCGACGAAGACCCAGGATGCCGACTTGTCTGCGGCCCGGAAGTCGATCACACCGAACGTGTCGAGCACGGCGGCGGACGCGAGGATCAGCGAGGCGCCCAGCAGCACTCCCAGCAGCGGCCGGAACGAGTCCGACAGGTACTCGAAGAAGCTGTCGACCCAAGCGTTCTTGCCGCGGGCCTTGCCGCGTTCGCCCGCCTTGACGTCGGCATCGCTGAGCGAGCCCTTGCCGATGCCGGCCATCTCGGGCAGGTTCATGATCTGGTTGAACGTGGTCTGGACCGCGCCGCCGATGACGACCTGGAACCGGTCTCCCGACTGCGGGACCGCGCCCATGACCCCGGGGATCGCGTCGACAGCCTTCTCATCGACCAGGCCCGCATCGTTCAGCACGAATCGAAGCCGCGTCGCACAGTGCGTCAAGCTCACGATGTTGCCGGGACCGCCGAGCTTGGCAACAATTTCTTGAGCAGTACTACGTTGAGTAGTGGACTCCATTGTCATTCCTTTCCTGCTCGCACCCATATGACCCAGAAAACAAAAAAAGACCTGAGATGCACCTAGGTGCATCTCAGGTCTTGCCCCAGTATGGGTAACAACCCTATTGAGCGTTCGCTCGGACCCAACGGTAGCACCATCGGCCGGCCGGCCGGACGGGACCCCGGTGGTCGTGCGGTCTCGCCGCGACGCATGGCTGCGCCCTCCCCCGTGGCTCACCGAGTCGGTCACAACTGAATCCGTGCGAGGTCCACACACGATCGACACACGATCCCGACACGCTGCGACGGTGCGGCTGGAACCATGGAGAGAGGCCCACCTCCCCTCAGATGATCGGAATCGGATGACCCTGGTTGCCGCCGTGCCCGCAGTCCGGGGCCGTGTTCCCGCCATGGTCGCGACCGGCGTCGTCATCGCTGCGCTGGTGGCGGTGAACCTGGGTGAGCACCTGCTGAGCGGCGCGTTGTGGCTGGGGCCCGTCGCAGCCGCGGTCCTGCTCGTGTTCGCCCGGCTGAACGGCTTGAGCTGGTCGCAGCTGGGCCTGCACCGCGATCGCCTGCGGTCCGGCATGCGGTGGGGGCTCGGTGCGATCGCGCTGGTCGCGGCCGTGTACGTGGTCGGCGTGATCGTGCCGTTGACCCGCAGCGCCTTCCTGGACGGGCGCTACCACTTCGGCGTGCAGGGCGCGCTCGTGTCGGCTTTCGTGATCATCCCGCTCAGCACGATCCTGCTGGAGGAGATCGCGTTTCGCTCGGTCCTGTGGGGGATGCTGGCGCGCCACGCCGGGACCTGGCGGGTGCTGCTCATCTCGTCGGCCCTCTTCGGTCTGTGGCACATCCTGCCGTCGCTGCACATCTCCTCGGCCAATCTCGGCATCGCTGACGTGGTCCAAGGCGGGGGCTCGCTCGGTCGCGTGCTCGTCATCGCGGGGATCGTCGTGTTCACGGCGCTCGGCGGCGTGGTGGCCGGCGAGCTGCGGCGTCGCAGCGACAGCGTGCTGGCGAGCGCCGGCATGCACTGGGCCACCAACAGCCTGGGCGTCCTCTTCGGGCTCATCGCCTGGCGCATGACCGGCTGATCGGCCGGTCGGGCTCACGGCATGGTGGCGTACGTCTCCAGCTCAGCAAGCCCGGCGTTCTGGGTGCTCCCGCTCACCGAGGTGATGGTCACGCGCACGCTCGTCGTGGTTCGAGACGCAAACCGGAACGAGCCCGATGAGCCGTTGTTCGCGAGTGCACCGATCACGACGGTCGTCCCGTCGGAGAACAGCAACGTCGCGCCGGTGACCTGGTCCGACAGGTTGGGCCGGTCGGCCAGCACGACGCCGTTGACCACCGTGGGGGCAGGGAAGTCGAGCTGGATCCAGCTCCCTTCGTGCCCCCTCACGGTGGCCCATTCCTCGGCGGGATTGCGCGGGTATCCGAGCGCGAGCCCGTCGACCGCCTGCGATGCCGTCTGACCTGCCCGCCGATTCTGAGACGAGGCCGTCACCGTGACCCCCGGCAGTCGGGCCGAGTTGCCGCTCGATTCCGATCCCACGACGTATTGGCGGGCCAGGCGGATGGAGGCCACGAGGGATCCCGGGCACCACGGCCGCAGGCACATGCGAGCGTCGTCCACGGCGTAGGTCTCGAAGGCTGATTGCTTGGCGAAGAGATCGGTACCCGCGACGTTGGGTGGTCGCGTCCACGTCGGATAGCCGCCGTAGCCCAGCAGGGTGTGCGCGGCGGCGTAGTCGCGCTGGGCGGCCCGCACGTACAGCGCGGTGGCGATGTGGTCGGCGTTGTCGCCCTTGCCGAACTCGGCCGTCCAGTCCTCGGTCCGCACCGTGGTGGGCGCGAAGTCGACCATCAGCGCGGTGAGAGTGGTTCGCAGGGAGGAGTCGATATAGCTCGCTGAACCGTCCACCGCCGTGATCGACGTCACGCTCGACTGCCACAGCCGCATCAAGCTCTCGTGGTGGTGCCGGATCATCCCGGTCCCTTGCCTGTTCCCGTCGGGCAGGCGCATGAATACCAGCGAGATGCGCGAGGCGGCGGTCAGCGTCTGCACCCGGATCGGGCGTCCGTCCACCTCGAGCTCGGAGGTCGTCCAGGTATCGGCCACGCCCGCCATCTCGGCGTACGCCGCTCGGCTTCCGGCCTCTCGACCGAGCCAGTAGTCGGCGTCCTGCGCGGCGTCACCAGCGGTCACGAAGACCGTTCGGACGCAGCGCCCCGCCTGGACGTCGTGCAGCACGTCCGGACTCTGGAAGAGGAGGTCGTCGTCCTGGTGCGCGACGATCTGCATGGCACCTCCCTCGCAGGAGGCAGCGAACGCCGGTGCAGGCACCAGCAACCCCGCGACGGTCACGATCGCGGCCGCCGCAGCCACGGCCGCCGCGATCCCCCGTGGCCGCATTCGCCGATGCACTGCCCCTTCGAGGGCTGCAGCTCTGCACCTGCGCATGAAGTTGTGATCCTTTGGCTCGCGTTGATTACCTAGCTCGTTGACCCATTCTCCACGTGTTGTGGAAGGCCCGACCCCCTGAAAAGTCCACGAATGCGTGCTGACCAACTGGTACGGCCCCGGACACGACGGCCAATTCCAGCGAACGACGCAACGGCGGGCTGACGAATGTGTCGACTGTAGTGGTACGAGTGCCTTCCCGGGCGCCGGCGGCTAGCTCTGCAGGATCTTCTGCTTCTGGGCCTCGAACTCGGCGTCGGACAGCACACCCTGCGACTTGAGCTCGCCGAGCGACTTCAGCTGCGCGAGCTTCGCGTCCATGGGATCACCCGGCTCGGGAGCCGCCGCCTGCGGCGGAGGAGCCTGCTCCGTGCCCTCCTCGGGCGGTGCGGACTGGTCTTCGGCGGCCCAGCGACCCGCCTGGCGACGGGAGACGCGGTTGGACACCGCGGTCGCGGTTCCTGCGACCACCGCGGTTCGCGCAATGGCACGAAGTAGAGGCATGAGAGGGGTCCTTTCCCTTGACGGTGGCTAGTGTGACTGGGTCTACTCGGTGGACTCGATGGCTTCGAGCAGATCCGGGACGGGGATCCGACCGCTCGCCACGAGCTGAGCGCCGCCGCGACGCAACGCCGCTGCGAACGGTGCGGCCCAGGTGTTCTCGTAGACGAGGATCCCCGCGGAGCTGCCTGGCTCGATCACGGCACTGGCCTCCTCGAGGTCGTCCGGGCCCAACAGGCCCGACGACGCGCCCTCGAACACGGACAGGTCGAGCGAACCATCCCCGTTCAGATCCGCCAGGACCAACCCGGTCAACGACCCGTCCAGCTCCTTCTTGACGAACACCAGGTCGAGGAGGCGGATCACTCCCCTGTCCACGAGGTCGACGAGCATCGGCAACCCTTCACCGGTCATCCGGCTGCCCGGGAACTCGACCACGAGATAATCGATCGGACCGATCTCTGCACTCACCTCAGCCATGCCGACCACCCACCCGTCCGCGCGTTCGAACTCGATCCAGGACGCCAACGTGCCATCCACGAGCCAGCGGTCGCACCATCCGCGCAGGACGATTCAGCGCTCTGGTCGGCCGGAGTCGTCATGCGTCGACCAGGATGCGGCCGGCCGGCCGGCCGGTCAGGACGCCCTTGGCGAGCAGGAAGACGAGCATCGAGGCCTCCGCAACAGTGAACAGGATGACGAGCGCGGGGTTGACGGCGGCGGCGACGTCGGGCGCGAGGAACTCCAGGGCGACGTCGACGACGTAGAACGTGGAGGCCGTCAGGAGGAGCCCGGCGATCACGCGGGGGAACATCCCCGACCGCCACGCGAGCAGGCCGAGGGGGAAGAGCCACAGGCCGAAGAAGATCTGGGCGATGAGGTAGCCGTAGTGCTGCAGGTCCAAGAACAGCATCACCAGCGACTGTGCGCCGTCTACGCCGAGAGCCGCCGCGTAGGACGGATCGGTCGCCACGAGCAGGGCGCCGAGCTGGTTGACCAGGTTGAGGGTGGTGACGGCAACGGCCACCACCACGAAGACCACCATGGCCCGCGCCAGGTGCGCGTTGACGTGGCGCAGGAGCCGGTAGATCGCCAGGACCACGAAGAGGAAGAACGTCGCCTGCACGAGGTCGGCGACGAGGCTGTACCGCACCAGGTCCGCGTTCTCGAGCACCCTCGCGGCGGTCGCGGTCGCGTCCCCCGGGACGTAGACCTTCGTCCGGACGACCTGCGCGAAAGCGCCGAAGACCGCGACGACGAGGTAGTACAGGCCTGCGGTGCGGGCGAGCCGCTGGGAGGGCTTCATGAGGTGCTCCTTGATTCGGGCTGACGGTTCGGGCTGGACCGTGCTGTCGACTGACCGTGACACCCCCGAGTTGAGCCCGGGTTGGAGCCGGGTTGAGGATCGGCGGGGCTGTGCGAGGATCGGTGACCGATCACCAAAGGGGCGTGCCGTGGTACTGATCCGGCTCTTCGGCGAGGTCGGCGCCACCGACGACAGCGGCCGTGAGCTCGACCTCGGACCCGCGAAGTGCCAGGCCGTGCTGGCAGTCCTCGCCCTCGCGCCCCGGTCCGCGATCCCGGTGTCCCGGATCGCCGAGGCCGTGTGGGGCGAGTCTGCGCCGCGGACCGCCGACAAGACCCTGCAGTCGTACGTGACGCGCCTGCGCAAGGGACTGGGCAACGAGTCGATCGTCCGCGCCGGTGCGGCCTATCGGCTCGACCTGCCCGGCGAGGCGGTCGACGTCGTCCGCTTCCGCAAGCACCTCGACGCCGGTGACGTCGATGCGGCGCTGGCCGAGTGGACCGGGACGCCGCTCGCCGGTCTCGAGGTCCCCGGGCTCGCCGCGACCGTCTCCGCCCTCCACGAGCAGCGCCTCGCCGCCCTCGAGATGGTGCTGGAGATCCGGGTGGACGACGACGCGGCAGGCGCTGTCAGCACGCTGACGGAGCTCACGGCGGATCATCCGTTCCGTGAGGGGCTCTGGGCGCTGCTGATGACCGCGCTGTACCGGCTGGGCCGACAGGCCGACGCGCTGGCCGCCTACCAGCAGGTCCGGAGCCACCTCGTCGACGAGCTGGGGGTCGAGCCCGGCCCGCGCCTGCGGGAGCTCGAGTCGCGCATCCTCGACCAGAGCGCCTCGCTCGGCGGCACGCACACTCCATCGCCCCGGCAGCACGACGACCTCCCTCACCACGGCGCGCGTCGAGGAAACCTCCCCGCGCGACGCGACCGCCTGATCGGCCGATCCGCCGACCTGCAGGCGATCGCCGCGGCGCTGTCGACCTCGGCGGTCGTGACCCTTGTCGGACCCGGCGGGATCGGCAAGACCCGCCTGAGCCTCGCGGCGGCCCTGGCGTGGGGCGACGGCCGCGGTGAGACCTGGCTCGTCGAGCTGGCCGAGGTCCCCGGCTCGGCCGACGTCCCGCGCGCCGTGGCCGAGGTCATCGGGGTCGCCGAGACTCCCGGCCGCACGCTCACGGAGTCGATCGTCGCGGCGCTGCGGCCTCGAGCCGCGCTCGTCATCCTGGACAACTGCGAGCACCTCCTGAGGGGGTCTGCCGCCCTGGCCCGGGCGCTGGCCGAGGGGTGCCCCGAGCTGCTCGTCCTGGCCACGTCGCGCGAACGGCTCGGCGTGCCCGGGGAACAGCTCCTCGCCGTCGACCCGCTGGACGCCGCCGGACCGGCCGCCGAGCTGTTCGCGGAACGGGCGCGGTCCGTCTCGAGGACCGTCAACCTGGACTCCCACCACGCGCAGGTGCAGGAGATCTGCCGCAGCCTCGACGGTCTGCCGCTCGCGATCGAGCTCGCCGCCGCCCGCACCGCCACGCTCACCATCCCGGAGATCGTCGAGCGGCTGGGTGATCGCCTCCGACTCCTGACGCGCGGACCGCGGACGAGCTCGGACCGGCAGCGGACCCTGCGGGCGACCATCCAGTGGTCCGTCGACCTCCTGACCCCGGACCGCCACACGCTCTTCATCCGGCTGTCTGTCTTCGCCGGCGCGTTCACCCTGGCCGCCGCCCATCGGGTCTGTGCCGACCCGGGGTTCGACGAGGAGAAGATCGAGGACCTCCTCGAGGACCTCGTCGAGAAGTCGATGCTCGTCGTGGAGCCGCGTGCAACCGAGCGCCGCTTCCGACTGCTCGACACCCTGCGCGAGTTCGGCGCGGCCGACCTCGCGCAGGCCGGCGCGACCGAGCAGGTCGCGCAGCGTCATGCCGAGTGGTGCCTCGAGGAGGTCACCCGGATCCATCACCAGCTCGTGGGGTCCGCGGAGGTCGAGGGTGTCGCGCGCCTCGGTGTGCTGTGGCCGAACCTGCGGGCCGCCGTCGACCGTGCCTGTCGGATCGGCGACCACCTCCTGGCCGATGCGCTGGTGCGGCCGCTCGCCGCCGAGGTGACGCTGCGACGTCAGTCGGAGATCGGCGAGTGGGCCGAGCGGATCCTCACCATCACCCCTCCCGACGACGTGGACCGGGTCGTGTTCTGGCTCACGTGGGCGGCGCACCGCTACATGCACAATGGTGACCGGCGGGGCTACGAGGTCCTCGTCGGCCGGTATGGGCACCGCGATGATCCGCTGATCGAGTACACGCGTGCGTACCTCTACGACGACGGCTCGGCGCTGAGCACCATCTCGCCGTCGGCCGTCGCGGAGCTTTACCGGATCGGCGAGCCGCACCTGGCGGCGCTCATCGAGCTGGCCGGGGTGGCGTCCGGGCTGATGGCCACCGGACAGCTGGTCGCGTTCGACGCGTTCGTGGCGCCGCTGGCAGACCGGTACCGCGCGGACGGTCCCCCGGCGATGCTCCACCTCACCCTCCTGGGCCTGGGGTACTCCGCCATGTTCCAGGGCCGGACACCGGAGGCTGACGAGCTGTTCGACGAGATGTCTCGCGTCGAGGTGCCGGAGCGCACCTTCTCGGTGAACCGGCCCATCGAGGCACGTGCCGCGTTCCGACGCGGCGACCGGGCGCGCGCCTACGCGATCCTGCGTGACCACGTCGACGACCTGCTCGCCACCGACGTCCTGGACGTCGCCCGGCTCACCGCGCTGGAGTTCGTGACGATGCTGTCCGCGCTGGACCGTTGGGGCGACGCGGGGCCGGTGCTCCCCTACCTGGAGTCGACCGGTGGCTTCGGCGAGCTCGCCGCCCGCGTGATCGCGGCCGACGGCGACGCCGGCACGCCGCCCCGGTCCGACGGGGTGCCCGACGCCACGAGCAGCCCGGACGCGGATGCGCACCAGGCGCTGCAGCACATGCGCGACGTCCTGACCGATCTGCTCGCCGGCTGACCGACCGGTCGCGTACGACGAGGGTCAGGTCGGATCGTCGTCGTCCAGGCCATCGGTCCATCCCGCCGCGATGCTGTCACCGGCCGCGCGCGTCTCGGCGACGAGGCGGGTGATCAGCTCAGCGGCGGTGCCAGAGCGCAGCAGCGCCTGCTGGTCCAGGGACCCGATCGGCGCGATGCCGGCCAGCTGCCACAGGCGCTCGGCCGGGTCGTCCGACAGCTCGACGTCGGGCGGCCAGAGCAGCTCGACGAACTCGCTGTGCCGGGTGAGGGTGGTCCGCACCACGCGCTCGGCAGCCGCGAGCGCGACGAGGTCGTCCGGCTCGATCACGAGCGGCGCGAGCTCGCGAACCCGTGCGCGCGGGAACGGGTCCTCCGCGAGCCACTCGACCACCTCGAAGCGCTCGGCGCCCCGCGCGACGAGGACGATCAACTCGTCGCCGATCTCGACCGTCACGATGCTGGCCACGGTGCCGACCGTGAAGCGCGCATCGCCGCCACCCACCTCGGAGCCGCGCTCGATCAGCACCACCCCGAACTCGCGGTCCGGCTCGCCCAGCACCGTCGACAGCATCGCCACGTAGCGGGGCTCGAACACGCGCAGCGGCAGCGGCATCCCCGGGAGCAGCACGGAGCCGAGGGGAAACATCGCCAGCTCACGGGTCGCCTCGGGCACGGTCCTGATCCTGCCCCATCAGCGGCCTGGCTGCGGCCGAGTCTCGGTACCGGCGCGGCAGTGCACTCGTTCCGGCCCGCCGTGCGGAGGGTTCTCAGCGGACGCCCCGCACGCGCAGGATGGCAACGGCCCCGAGGATCGCGCAGAGTCCGGCGACCGCGTACAGGGTTTCGTAGCTGCCGCCGCCGAGCGCCAGGATGACCGGCGCGATCGTGGGCGCGACGGAGAACGGGAGTGCGCCGGCGATGTTGAACACGCCGAGGTCCTTGGCGGCCGTGCTCTCGTCCGGCAGCACGTCGGCGACGAGGGCGAGGTCGACGGCCGCGTACATGCCGAACCCGAGCCCACCCAGGGCCATGCCGACGAGGAATCCGTTCACGCTGCTCGCGACGGCGACCGTGAACATCGCCAGGCCGTACACGATCGACGCAGTGAACACGAACGCCTTGCGGCGGCCCGTCCGGTCGGAGAGCCTGCCCGCCACGAGGGACGCGACGACGATGACGATCGACTGGGCGAGCGTGCCGAGGAAGATCTGTCGCGGCACGTCGGCCTCGGGGCTGCCGAGCTGGTGCAGCAGGTAGTACGCCTGGTAGGTGGTCAGGAAGGCGTAGGCCAGCACGAACAGGAAGCGGCTGACGAAGGCCCACGCGAAGTCCGGGCTCGTGCGCGGGGCGACGTAGAACGTGCTGAGGAGCTCCCGCAGCGACCATGTCGGCCTCGTTGCCCGCGCGAGCCGACGATCCTTCAGGAAGACCGCGAAGACGAGGATGAAGAACCCGCCGATCGCGCACGGGGCCAGGAACATGGCGAGCTGGTTGCCTGCGAAGAGCTGCACCAGGAACGTGCCGGCAACCGCTGCGACGGGCACGCACACCCCCAGCACCCCGGAGACGAGACCTCTCTGCGCGGCGGGAACCTGGTCGGGGAGCACCGCGACCTGGGCAGCGAGCAGCGCGTTGAACATCAGCTGGGCGAGGCACCACCCGAACAGCACAACCAGGACGCTGGGCGCCGACGCGACGATGAGGATGCCGACGGAACCACCCAGCAAGCCGATGACCATCCAGGGACGCCGCATCCCCAGCGGCGACGAGGTGCGGTCGCTCATCCTGCCGAAGAACGGATTTCCGATCATGGCCACCAGGGCGCCGACCCCGGTGACGAGCGCCAGGCTGGTCGGCGCCTGGTCGATCCCGACCAACGAGTTGATCTTCAAGGCCAAGGTCACGAGCACCGGCGCGATCACGACGAGACACGTGCTTGTGTACGCCAACGTGTACAGCGAGATGAAGACCCAGCCCACCCGCCGCGGCGCGGGCGACGGGGACCCCACCGGAGCCGGTCGCGCGGCGGGCGTGCTGCTCACGGGTCCGGAGACGTCGGGCATCGCGCAGTCCTTACGGAGGCATGGAGCCAGGTACCTGGCTCCGGTGGGGCCAGCCGGATCGGTGCCAGCAGACCAACCAGAGGCGCAGACGGCGCGTTGCGTGCGGGTGCTTCGTCGCCGAGTCTGCCAGTCGATTCTTGAATCGTCACGCGTCCCGTCGGCGCAGCACCAGGCCACCGACGACGAGCGGGACGACGGCGTACGCCGCGATCACGAGCAACCCGGCCCCGGGGCTCAGCTGGCTCCCCCCGAGCGACGCCGCGTCTCCCAGGTTGAGGAACGAGCCGGCTGCCGGCAGCGGGAGGTAGCTGACGAGGGTCTGGACCCAGTCCAGCCGGATGAGCTGGAGCAGGCCGGGGAGCAGCAGGAGCACGGTCAATGCCACCGTGACGGCGGCCGCCGTCGAGCGGACGATCGTGCCCACCCCGAGAGCGAACAGGGCAGCAGCAACCAGGAAGAAGGCCGTGCCGCCGAAGACCTGCCAGGTCTGGACGTCGTCGAGGGCGGGGACCAGGCCGTGGCGCGAGAGCATCGGCCTCGTCACGAGGTAGGAGAGGGTCAGGCTCACCGCGGTGATGCCCGTCGTGAGCGCGACCAGGGCGATCGCCTTGGCGACCAGCACGGGCAACCGGGTCGGAACGGCGGCGAGCGTGGAGCGGATCATGCCGGTGGAGTACTCGCCGGTGATCAGCAGCGCGCCGAGCACCGCGATGGCCACCACCCCGATCTGGGCCCCGCCAGAGACGATGGTGGCCCCGTGGAGCTGGGCGAGACCACCCGCTGCCGCGACGTCGTCGGCCATGGCACCGAGCGATTGGGCCGAGGCGAGCGCGATGAGCGTCATGACGGCGACGGAGCTGCCGAGCGTCCACCAGGTCGAGCGCAGGGAGAGCAGCTTGATCCACTCCCCGCGCAGGACTCCGCCGAAGGTGCGCCGGGCGACGATGACGGACCGGGCGGGACGTGGGGTTTCGAGCGCTGGGGCGACGAGCGTGGTCATCGGTTCGCACCTTTCAGGAGGGCTGCGGTGACGTCGGAGCGGTACTCGACCGCGTCCTGGGTGAGGTTCATGTAGGCCTCCTCGAGGCTGGCCTTGTGCGAGCTGAGCTCGTGGAGCGGGATCCCGTGGGCCGCTGCGGTGTCGCCGATCTGCGCCGGCGTGATGCCCTGCAGGTCGATCGCCCCGTCATCGCCCGGGGTCAGGGTGACGCCGTCGCCGGCGAGCAGCGCGGCAAGCTCGCCGAGCCGGGGCGAGCGGACCCGTACCGTGGCGCCGATGACGGAGTCGATGACCTCCTGCACCGGGCCGGCGGCGATGATCCGGCCGCGGCCGATCACCAGGAGCTGGTCGGCGGTCTGGGCCATCTCGCTCATGAGGTGCGAGGAGAGGAACACCGTCCTTCCCTCGGAGGCGAGCAGTCGCACGAGCTGGCGCACCCACTGCACGCCCTCGGGATCCAGGCCGTTGACCGGCTCGTCGAGGATCAGCGTCTGCGGGTCACCCAGCATCGCCGAGGCGATGCCGAGCCGCTGACCCATGCCGAGGGAGAACCCGCCGACGCGCTTGCCGGCCACCCCCGCCAGCCCGGTCATGTCGATGACGTCGTCGACGCGCTTGCCGGAGATGCCGTGGGTGGCGGCCATCGTCCGCAGGTGCGAGCGCGCGCTGCGGCCGGAGTGCACGGCCTTCGCGTCCAGCAGCGCCCCCACCTCGCCGAGCGGGGAACGGTGCTGCGCGTACGGCTTGCCGTTGACCGTCACGGTCCCCGACGTCGGACGGTCAAGCCCGACGATCATCCGCATCGTGGTGGACTTGCCGGCCCCGTTGGGCCCGAGGAATCCGGTCACCGAGCCCGGTGCGATCGTGAAGTCGACGTGGTCGACGGCGAGCTTGTCGCCGTAGCGCTTGGTCAGCTGGTGCGCCTCGATCATGAAAGTGCCCTTTCGAAGTGGTCGGCCGGTCCGGCTGGAGGTTCCTGCCTGGTCCTCGGTTCGATCGCAACGTAGGAGAAGACCTGGGGACTGGGCATCACCACATCTGGGGATTGAGGTGGGGATCCTTCTGTCACTCCGGTGCCGTCGAGGGTGAGCGGCTTCCCCTCGCGATGGCGAGCGCGACGAGGATCAGGACCCCCGCCAGCGCGAACGTGACCCGCATCCCGCCGGCCACGGCGTCGGCACCGGCGGTCGTCACGTCGGTCGTTCCCGAGGCGAGCGCGAACACGGCCCCCATGACGGAGGCACCGGTGATCAGCCCGAGGTTGCGCGACAGGTTGAGCATGCCGGAGGTGACGCCCCGGCGATCGGGGCGGACCTCCGCCATGACGGCGGTGTTGTTGGCCGTCTGGAACACCGCATAGCCGACGGTGATGACGACGAGCGGAGCGAGGTAGCCGACGATCCCGAGCGTCGCCGGGACCAGGCAGAGGAGGAACGACCCGGCAGCGACTGCCGTGAGTCCCAGGATGGTCATTCGCGGTGCGCCGAATCGGTCGGCGATGCGTCCGGCGGGCACCCCGGTCAGGGCTGCGGCGAGCGGGCCGACCGACAGGACGAGGCCCACCTGGGCGGCGTCGAGGCCGAGCGCCCGCGAGAGGTAGAAGGGGCCCACCACCAGCGTCGACATCATGACCGTCGAGACGAGCGTGCTCATCGCCAGGCTCGCGCTCAGCTGCCGGTCTTGGAACATGGCGAGCTGTATCAGGGGTGATGACGCTCGAGTCTCGGCGCGCACGAAGAGGCCGACCCCAAGACCCGCCGCCAGCAGGAGCACCAGGTTGAGCGACCCGAAGTTCCCGCGCCCGATCGTCATCGCCAGCGCGTAGGCGGCGAGCGTCACGGCCAGCAGCACGGTGCCGACGTGGTCGAAGCCGGCCCGGTCAGTCGTCGGCCGCGGCCGATCGGCGGGCAGATGGCGGCGGGCAAGCAGGAGTGTCACGATGCCCAGCGGTGCGTTGACCAGGAAGATCGCCCGCCAGCCCGCTCCGGCGATCAGGACTCCGCCCAGCGACGGACCCAGCGCGGTGCCTATCGCGGACATCGTCCCGAGCAGTCCCATCGCCCGTCCGGTCTGCGCCTTCGGCACGGTCTCGCCGACGAACGCCATCGTGAGCGCCATCATCACGGCCGCTCCCAGGCCCTGCAGGGCGCGCGCGGCAACCAGAAGCCCGAGCGTCGGCGCAAGACCGCACAGGACCGAGGCCACCGTGAAGACCGAGATCCCGGCCAGGAGCAGCCGTCGCCGGCCGGTGAGGTCGCCGAGCCGCCCGACGCTGACGATCACCGTGGTGATGGCCAGCAGGTAGGCCAGGACGACCCACTGGACCTCCTGGAACGAGGCGGTGAACGCGTGCGCCAAGGTCGGCAGGGCGACGTTGGCGATGCTGGTGCCGAGCGAGGACAGCAGCATCGTGAGCGCGAGCGCCGCGAGCGCCCATCGCACCGAGGGTGATCGCGCCGCATCGACGGCGGCTGGCAAGGCGGGGCGTGGTGTGAGGGAAGGTGGTGGGCGCATACCGGGGAGCGTGCGGGAGTCGGGTCACGACCGGCAAGATTCGTTGCCGATACCGGGACGGCGGTCGCCGGCCAGATCGAGCGGCCCCTCGAGGCGCCGTCAGCCGACAGGTTCAGCGCGAGGCTTGGCCCGGACATGCATCCGCTCGCCCTGGCGGCCGAAGAGGCTCAGGACCTCCGCCGGTCCTTCGCCGGTGCTGCCGAACCAGTGGGGAACTCGGGTGTCGAACTCGGCGACCTCGCCGGAGGTGAGCACGTGGTCGTGGTCGCCGAGCACGAGGCGCAGGCGTCCGGACAGGACGTAGAGCCACTCGTAGCCTTCGTGGGCCTTGGGGTCCGGCTCGGTCTTGGTGATCGGGATGATGATCTTCCAGGCCTGCATGCCACCCGGCTGCCGGGTCAGCGGAACGACCGTCCGGCCGTTCGCGCGACGGGGCTTGAGCCGGACCCGAGGGTCACCGACCTCCGGGGCGCCGACGAGGTCGTCGAGCGGGACCCGATACGTGTGCGCGAGCGGGAGCAGCAGCTCCAGGCTCGGGCGGCGCTGGCCGGTCTCCAGACGCGACAGGGTGCTCTTCGAGATACCCGTGGCCTCGGAGAGCGCGGTCAGGGTGAGGTTCCGTTGGGCTCGCAACCGCTTGAGGCGCGGGCCGACCTGGTCCAGGGTCGCCGCCATCGCCGCCAGCTCGTCCATCTCTGGACCGTAGCGCCCTGTCCCGGAAACGGCAACGAGCTTTGTGAAAATGGGGACGTGACCCTCAGCCGTGGCTGGGTTCGGTGGTGGCCTTGCGGCGCAGGGACTCGAGGCGTTGGACCAGGCGGGTGGCCACTGCCTGGCTCGGTACCAGGGTGGTCCACCAGGTGCCCGCTGCGGGGAGCACCGCAAGTCGTGCGCCGTTGATCAGGTCGAGCTGGACCGTGGGTGACGGGCGGAACCCGACCATGGCGCGGCCCACGGTGAGCGTCGCCACCTCCGTCCACGGCACGACGAGCAGGCGGACCTGGTTGGCGGCGACCAGCTCGATCCCGTCGGGCCACACCACGAGCACCACGAGCGCACGTCCCGAACCAGCACCGGGTAGGTCGACGCCGTACCCGGCCAGGGCTTCCGCGAGGTCCGCGGTCGCGTACCCGGCCATTGCGCGGGACCCGGGTCGAGCCTTGGCTATGACCGAGCGGGTGCTGCGCACCCGGCTCACCACCACCGATGCGACCGCAGGCCCGACGGCGGCGAGCGCCAAGGCGACGAGCACGATGGTGGAGGCGTCCGCACCGCCTTGCAGAGCCCGGAACACGAGCACGCCGGCCAACCCCGCAAGTCCCGCCACTTGCGCCGCGGATGACGCGATCTGCGCGGTTCGCAGCCGGCGGCCGTCCACCGAGCCGGCCGACGATGTCGGACTGTTCATGCTTCCTCCAGTGCCGCCCAGGGCGACGTTTCGCTGTCTCGGTCGGTCGGGTCAGCGGCGTCGTCGAGCCGGTACAGGCTGCCCGCGATCGCGTCGAACAGGTCCACGAAGCCGTCACGCAGGTCGACCAATGGCGTGGAGAACGTCAGGTTCACCAGCCCCTGCCCGTCGGCGGGGTCCGACCAGTACTCACACACCAGGACCGGCCGGTCCGCCTCACCCCACGCAGTCGGCCCGGGGCGTTCTCGCACGGCGCGCAGCACCAGCCCGAACACGCCTTCGCCCGCATCCACGCACCCACCGGGCGGCAACGACGCCGTCAGCGGCTCCTGAACGGCGCGCACGCCGCCGTCGGTGTCGAAAGAACCCGCGACCCGGTAAGCCGTCATCGTGGCCGGAAACGACACCGGCCCCGCCCGGGTCAGCATCATCGCCATCACCCAGCCGCCCGCCGCGGCCGCCCGCTGCGCACCAGCCAGCACCTCGTTGCGGACCTGCCGCTTCAACCCGGGATTGGCGTCCGCATGACCGAACCGGCTCGCCACCAAGGCGGTCACCGCACGCGCGCGGGCGTCGTCGTCCTCCAGGGGAACCGTCCACCAGTCCCCGGGCAGCACAAGACCGACCCCAGGATCGCGGACCCGGCGTACCTCGCTGGTCCCTGTGCCGGAACTCGTCACGCTGGGGCGTCCCACAACGTGATCACGACCGACTCGGCGATGATCCTGGCCAGGCTCCCAAGCTCCTCCATCAAGCCCAGGTGCACCGTGTTGAACTGCAGGCAGAACGCGTCCACTGCACCGGGCGGGAAGATCGTGAACAGGATGTAACCCTGGATCGTCGTCTCGTGGCGCCGACGGAGGGTGTACGCCTCCACGACCGCCTCACCGGCCGGCACATCGGTGATCCCCACGTCGTAGTCGAAGACCTTCGACCCGCGACCCATGTCCTTCTTCACGTTCCGCCGCGCCACGAACGCCTCCGCCGAGACCACCTCACCGGGCTTGAACCCCCAGGTGAGGGTGTCCAGCACGGCCACGCCCTCCCCCGTGGACCGGTCGGGAACCCAGATCGCCATCTGAACACTGACGGGACCTTTGGAAAGCGCATCCGCGTTCAGTGCAAGCACCGAGCGACGCACCACCGCGACGGCGGCAGGCCCGTCCGCGTGGGCCGCAGCGATCTCGTCGGCGACCGCCTCGATACCCGCACCGACATCCCACGCTGGCCAATCGAGGTCGGGGAAGCCAAATCTCACCGTGTCGACAATCAATGCCATCTCAGCGGACTTCCTTCGTTGCCTTGGTTGTCGTTCATTGAACGGAATTTCGGGCGCTATCCACCGCGAGGGACCGCTCGACCACTTGGTTGGCGCCAAGCAGCCCCACCCCCACGCGACCCCAGACCGTGGGTGAGCGGAGAAGGGGTCCAGCGGACTTGTTGTGGAAGAGATAGGAACCATCACGGGCCACCTCTTCTTGCCCGAGGACCTTGAACGCCAGCGCGGAACGGTCATTCTTGAAGGCATTGGTGAGGTTGGCGGCGCCCTCGCTCAAAGGATCGGCGAGGTTGGAGGCCGGTCCCCGGGCGTGCAACCCGGGCGGACCGAGCGCCGTCGACTGCAGCAGCCTCGCTCCGCCCCGCAGATCCGAAGCCGTGTCCGCCACGATGGCCGACGGCTTCAGCACCCCGAACAACTCTCCCGCACGCCCCCCGATGCTGGGCGATGCTGCACGGGTCGTTGAACGGTATGACGTGATGCCTCGTGCAGGCAACGACACCGCCCTCGCAGCGGAGGTCGCAGCACCTCTCGTCTTGCCCGCAACGGTGGCGGTGCGCGCTACGGAACTGGCGCGCGCACTGCTTGCGGCCATGCGGACGCCCTGACTCGCAACACGTCCCACACCGAACGTGACCAACGCCAAAGCACTGAACCCCGCCTCGCCCCAGGTCCCATTGCCCGTCGAGGCGTTGACCGTGTCACGCACAAGGACCAGCGCACCGGCGATCAGCGCGACCGCCCCCAACGCGGCGTTCAGCCCTGGCACCCAGCACAGCACCATGGCCAGGAGCCCGAGCCCGGCCGCGAGCTCGTCCATACCGTTCCACGCCCACAACCCGACCTCCTGAGCGCCGCCGCCGAGGTTCTGCCACACGCTGTCGTGCAGATCATCGGCGGACACCACCGTCTTGATCAACGACGCTGCCGCCTCGGCTCCCTCGTCGCGCATCGCCGTCGCGGTGCCCAGCGTCACGCGAGCGGCGGACAGACTCTCGTCGCCCAGAGTCAGCTTGTTGCGCGCGATGGCAACCCGGTTGGCGTAGGCCGACGTCATCGCGCCGTCGAGCAGGTCAGCCTCCTGCCGAGACCAGTAGGAGATGTCTTGCTCGGCGTCGTACTGCGCCTGCACCGCAATCTGGGCCTGGCTCAACGCCTCCTGGGCGATGCCCTGCGCACGCGCGAGAGTCTCGGCGTAGGTGACCAGGGCGTTGCCGGTGGTTGCGTAGCGCTCCTGGGCGCGCTCGATCGAGTCCGCGACCTTGTGCGCCTTTGCTTGGACCTCGGAAATCGCTTCCGAGCACTGATCGAACCCGCCCGCGATCGCGCGCAAGGTCGCCGCCGCAGTCTGGATCTGGGTGGCGACCCGGGCGTACTCCTCGCCCGCGGCGCGCACCGACCCCGGGTCGCCCGAGACGGGATCGCACCACGCCAACGGGTACCACGACGATTCGGTACCGCTCACGGCGCTGTCCCTCTCGTAGCAAGCTCGCTGTCGAGCGCCTCGAGGGTCGTGCCGATCCGTGTGCAGGCCTCGCCGAGGAACGTGATGTCCTTGACCATCCCGATGCGGATCTCGTCCCACCCCATCGCAAACCCGGCCACCTGATCGGCGAGACCGTCATGCCCGATCGCACAGCGGAGCTCGCGCGCCGTCGCGTTCGCCGTGGCGAACTCGTCCGCGACCGCGTCCAGGCTCGTCCCGGCCGCGGTCATAGCCGAGGTGTCCACACGCAAGGAGTCGGCCATGGCGAGTCCTCCGCTGTCCTGGTGCCCGCGCCGCGGAGGTTCCGTGACGTCCGGTCGCGAAGAACAGTCGCCCCCGCTAGGGATGACCATAGCGCGCCACCCACATCCCCAGGTCGGGCGTCCGTCAGGGCGCTGACCTGCTGAAAGGAGCGGCGAAGTGACGCGCGTGGAGGGTGACCGTCCCTCCCGCTGCAAGGTCGATCGACGCCTCCCGGCCGGCCCAGACCACCCGGTGCCGCGTGCGACCCGGCAGACGGCGCGCCGTGAACGCCGCCTCGACCAACGTGGCCGCACCGCCGTCCGGCTCCCAGCGCAGCGCCGCCACGAAGCCCAAGTTCCCGTCGATCTGGAACGGCGGGTGCGTGGTCTCGCCACTATGGTGAGCGCCGACGCCGTCGGCGTCGCGGGCACCATCACCACCAGATCCGGGGCACGCCAGTGGCAACCATCGACGACGTGGCGCGCGCCGCGGGGGTCTCGGCGTCGACCGTCTCCTACGTGCTGTCCGGCAAGCGCCCGATCTCCGCGCCCACCCGGCAGCGCGTCGAGCGCACCATCCGCGAGCTCAGCTACCGCCCGCACGCCGGCGCCCGCGCGCTGGCGTCGAACCAGACCAACGTGCTCGCGCTGATGGCGCCGCTGCGGGCCGGCGTGGACGTGAGTGTCATCATGCAGTTCGTCGCCGGCGTCGTGACCAGCGCGCGGACCTTCGACTTCGACGTCCTGCTGCTCACGCAGGACGACGGCGCGGGCCTCGAGCGGGTCACGGACGGCTCGATGGTCGATGCGCTCATCATGATGGACATCGAGGCCGACGACCCGCGCGTGCCGGTGCTCGCCGGCCTGCGCCAGCCCGGTGTGCTCATCGGGCTGCCGCGCAATCCCGAGGGCCTGTCCTGCGTCGACCTCGACTTCGAGGCCGCCGGGCGCGTCGCGGTGCGCCACCTCGCCGAGCTCGGCCACCGGCAGATCGCCCTCATCGGGTCGCCCCGCGCCGTGCTCGAGCGGCACACGTCGTACGTCGACCGCATGCTCCGCGGCTTCCAGTCGCAGACCGCGGAACTGAAGATCGAGGGCGTGTACGAGCCGTGCGAGTCCTCGCACGCCGGGGCGGTCGCGGCGGTCGACCGGGTGCTCGCGCGCAACCCCGGGATCACCGGGCTCATCGTGCACAACGAGGTCGCGCTGCCGGGGGTGCTCGCCACGCTGCACGACCGGGGCAGGGTCGTGCCCGACGACGTCTCGGTCGTCGCCGTGTGCCCGCTGGACGTCGCGGTCGGACAACCGCTCCCCCTGACCTCGGTCGACATCCCCGCCCACGCGATCGGGAGCGTGGCCGTCGAGATGGCGATGGCCCGGATCGCCGGGGACCAGCCGGCCGAGACCCGGCTGCTGGCCGCGGTCCTGACCCGGCGCGACAGCAGCGCACCCCCGCGCTGACCACGGGCGGCCGAGCCCCGCAGCCCGAGCGGCCGTGCGCGCTCGCGCCGACGTCAGTCGAAGGTCAGCTCTCCCCCGGGTCGGACGTGCGACCCCTAGAGTCGGCCACATCCGGTGCACGGTTCATCAACGCATGGCCAGGGGGAACAGCATGAGCGGGCAGACGCAGGCACCGGGCAGCACATCGTCGTCGGACGGCGGGTCGGCACAGGACCCAGCGCCCCGGTACCCCTCGTCGATCGTCAAAGCGGTCTGGGTGATGCTCGCGCAGATCGTGCTGTCCTGGGTCGGGATCGCGCTGGCGCTGAACGCGGCCCACGGCGACACGCCACCGGGGGGCGAGCTGACTCCCTACGACCAGGTGGTCGGCGAGGTGACCGTGTGGGTCATCCTCATTGCGGTCTTCTCCTCCGCCCTCTATGCGCTGCTCGCCCGGCAGGTGCTGGTGGGCGCGCACTGGGCTCAGGTCGTCGTCTGGTTCCTTGCGGGCGCCAACGCCTTCTTCGGGGTCGTCGTCCTCGTCACGGCGGACCAGCACGGACGGAGCGACGCCTTCAGCGTGGTCGCGATCGTGATGAATGTCGCCCTGGTCGTGCTGCTCGCCACCCGCCCGAGCGCCGCCCACTTCGGCCGGACGCCTAACCCGCCTGCACGTCGCGGCGCGCGAACCGGGCCAGGCCGAACCAGACCAGGGCGCCGGCGGCGAGGGTCATGATCACCAGGGGCGTCCACGACATCGGCTCGAGCGGGAAGTACGGCACGGCGGAGAACGGCAGCGCGTCGAGCAGCCACGTCGGCAGGCCGAACACCTCGCCGAACATCATGGCGAACCACATGGCGGCCATCACGCCCCACGTGACCGGGATCGCCACTCGCGGCAGCCAGCCGAACAGCGCGACCGCGATACCGACGAGCACCATGACAGCGGGCCAGTAGGCGAGGGCGGCACCCGCCATGGTCGCCGCCTGCGACGAGTCGCCGATGACCGAGCCGTAGACCGCCCCGAGAAGCCCCCCACCGACGAGCAGCAGCACGGCCGACCAGACGGTGGGGATGAGCAGTCGCTCGAGCGCCCAACGGCTCCGGGACAGCGCACCGGCGAGCTGCGGCTCGATGATCCCGCTCGCCTCATCCGTCCGCAGCGACACAGCCGACTGGGTGGCGAAGATCGCGGTGATCAGCCCGATCATCCCGGCGAGCATCGCGAGCATCGCCTGGACGCCCGAGCCCCGCAGGATGTCCGCCACCCCGCCGCCCGCGTCGGCGAGCAGCGTGGTCATCGCGTCGATGACCGAGCCGAACAGGACGGCGGCGAGCACCACGGCGAGCGTCCAGCCGATGATCGGCCCCCGCTGCAGGCGCAGCCCGAGCCCGAGCGGCGAAGCCAGGCGCCGAGGGGCAGCGGCCGGTCCGGGGCGCCCGACGAGCAACCCGGAGCCGTGGTCGCGCGTCGCCTCGATCCGGGCGGCGACCGCGAGCAAGACAGCGGTCAGGACCACGAGCAGCAGGAACGGCCACCAACGATTGCCGGCGTACGGCTGCATCTCCTGGCCCCAGCCGATGGGCGAGGCCCAGGAGAGCACGCCGTTGCCGAGGTCTCCGACCATGCGCAGCACGTAGAAGCCGATGATCACCGTCGAAGCGAAGGCATTGGCACCGCGCGAGGTCGAGGCGACCTGGCCGGCGACCGCGCCGACGCCGAGCCCCACGAGTCCGACGCCGGCGACCGACGCGCCGAGGATGAACGAGCCCGCGAGGCCGGTGCCGTCGGGGTCGAGACCGTTCGCTGCCGAGGCGAGCGCGATTCCGAGGCCGACCGCCACGCACAGCAGCCCGATGACGAGCCAGGACGCGGCGGCGCAGGCGTGCCTGCCGAGCATGCGGGAACGCAGCAGCTCGGTGCGCCCCACCTCCTCGTCGGCCCGGCCGTTGCGGGTGACCAGGAACGCGGCGCCGATCGCCAGGCTCAGCGCGATCGTCATCCAGCCCTTGGTCCACACGGCACCGCCGAGGGTGTTCGCCGCCGGGGACAGCCCCGTCAAGGCCTTGATGCCCGGGGAGTTCGAGATCGCGGCGAAGCCGTCGAGCGACGCCTGGGTCGGGAAGAGGGTCTTGTAGTAGGACGCGATGAACGCGAACATCCCGACGAGCACGACGAACCAGACGGCAAACCGCACGCGGTTGCGGCGCACGACGAGCCGCACCATCGTGCCGAGACCGGTCAGGTTGTCCGCGAACGGGTGGGGCGTGGCGGGCGCAGCGACCCGTGGGGCCGGAACGGTGGTGGTCACTTCGGGCTCCGCGTGGTCATCGCGGCCAGCTCGTCGCCGTAGTGCCGAAGGAACAACGCCTCCAGCGACGGCGGGTTGGCCACCAGCGAGCGGGGCCCCAGGGCCGCGACAGCGGCGAGCACGGCGGGCAGCTCAAGGTCGTCGACGGCGAACGACACCCGGCCGTCGATGACGGCCAGGTCGTGCACGCCCGGCAGAGTCGCGAGGCCGTCCACCCCGCGGTCGAGCACGGTGGTGACCTGGGTGCGCGTGAGGTGACGCAGCTCGGCGATCGTCCCGGACTCGACGGTCGCACCGTCGCGGATGATCGTGACCCGGTCGGCCAGCTTCTCCACCTCGGCGAAGATGTGGCTCGACAGCAGGACCGACCGGCCGGCCGCCATCACCTCACGGATCGACTCGGTGAAGGCCGCCTCCATCAGGGGGTCGAGGCCGCTGGTCGGCTCGTCGAGCAGCAGCAGCTCGGCGTTGGAAGCGAGGGCCGCGACGAGGGCGACCTTCTGCCGGTTGCCCTTGGAGTAGGTCCTGGCCTTCTTGGTCGGGTCGAGGTCGAACCGGTCGAGCATCGACGCCTTGCGCTTCTGGTCGAGCGGGCCGGACAGCCGGCACAGGATGTCGATCGCCTCGCCGCCGGTGAGGTTGGGCCACAGCGTCACGTCCCCGGGCACGTACGCGATGCGTGCGTGCAGCGCGACCGCATCGGCCCACGGTTCCCCGCCCAGCAGGGTTGCCCGCCCGCCGTCGGCCTTGAGCAGGCCGAGCAAGATCCGGATCGTGGTCGTCTTTCCCGACCCGTTCGGGCCGAGGAAGCCGGTGACCTGGCCGGTCGGGACCGTGAGGTCCAGCCCCCGCAAGGCGTGCACGGCGCCGAAGCTCTTCTCGAGGCCACGAACGTCGATGGCCATCTCGGTGCTGGACATGATCTTCCTTCGGGTTGTTCGCGGGACGGGATCGAGGAGGGGGCGGTGGGCGTCAGGCGGTGCGGTCGCCCTGGCCAGGTCGGCCGGCTCTCGACGGTGGGTCACCGACGAACTCGAGGTAGTCATCGAGCATCTCGCGGCTCGCCAGCAGCCCCTCGGTGAACAGCTCGAGGGTCGGCAGGACCGTGCCGCGCTGGCTCGAGTGCAGCGACCCGACGAAGGCGTCGGGCGTCTGGTCGGGCGTCGTGAGGAACTGCACGAGCATCGCGCCGATGGTCTGCGAGGTCAGGTAGCGCACGCGCATCTCCTCGTCGCGCGAGGGACGCACCAGGCCGCTGGCAACACTCTCGGCCATCACCGCGCGAACATGGTCGACGAGGTTCTCCAGGAAGTCCTGCGCCGGCCGACCGCCGGCGTGGATCGCGCGCAGGATGTACACGAGGAGCGTGGCGGCAGGCCCAGGCACCGCCAGGTTCTCCATCAGGTACCCGCTCGGGTTGGCGATCGCCTCGGTCTTCAGAGCGTCGTAGCGCCGCAACGCCTCGGCGTCGCACTCCGACCGCAGCGCGGCCTTGGTGCCGAAGTGGTGCGTGATCAACCCGGGCGAGACGCCCGCCCGCGCCGCGATCGTGCGGTACGGAGCGTCGAAGCCCCCTTCGGAGAAGCACTCGATCGCCGCGTCCCGGATCCTCGCTCGCGCGGTCAGATCGGACGCCGGACGGCCGTGGGACACCTCGGCTATACGCATGACTGAAATGCTATATGCGCCACCAGCAGCCCGCAATCGATCCAGAGGAGAATGGGGTCGTGACTGACGAACGCGACGCGTACCTCGATTCCGTGCTGATCGGTGGACGCGAGCCGGCGAGCATCGTCGTGGTCGACTACGACGACGCGTGGCCCGCTCGCTACGAGGTCCTCGCCGACCGGGTCAGGCGAGCCCTGGGGCCACGGGTGCGTGGCCTCGAGCACATCGGGTCGACCGCGGTGCCGGGCCTGGCGGCGAAGCCCCTGATCGACATGCTCCTGCTCGTGGACGACGTCCAGGACGAGGCCGCGTTCATCCCGCCGCTCGAGGCGGCGGGCTTCGAGCTCCGCGTCCGCGAGCCGGACCATCGCATGTTCCGGACCCCGCAGCGAGACCTGCACCTGCACGTCTACGCCTCGGGCCGACCGGAAGCGCGCGACTACCTGGATCTGCGCGACTGGCTCCGCGTCAGCAGCGACGACCGCACCCTGTACGCGACCGTCAAGCGGCGCCTCGCGCAGCAGCAGTGGACGGACATGAACGACTACGCCGACGCCAAGACCGACGTCGTGCTCGAGATCCTCACCCGGGCGCGAACGTGGCGAGCCGCCCGAGCGCACCCCAGCTCCTCGTAAACCCTTGCGGGCGATAGGTTAGCGATATATCGTTGGCGTATCGATGAAGGGAGCGTCATGAGAGACGCAATGAACGACGAGCTCAACCACAAGGGTCACCGACCCTGGCACCACCACCCCGGGTTCGGTCCCGGCTTCGGGCCGGGCTTCGGCCCCGGCGGGCCGGGGTGCGAGGGCGAGGGGCATCGAGGCGGCCGCCGGCACGGCATGCGGGCCCCTCGCGGCGACGTGCGCGCCGCCGTCCTGCAGCTGCTCGGTGAGGAGCCGATGCACGGGTACCAGCTGATGCAGCGGATCGCCGAGCGCAGCCAAGGTGCCTGGCGCCCCAGCCCCGGCACGATCTACCCGGTGCTGGCCCTGCTCGAGGACGAGGGCCTGGTCGAGGTCACCCGCGGCCACGGCCGCAAGCTCGCGACCCTGACCGACGAGGGTCGCGCCTACATCGCCGAGCACGCTGAGGAGCTCGGCGACCCCTTCGCCGCCCTGACGCGCGAGTTCGGTACCCGGATCGACCTGCGAGAGCCCGTCGCGGACCTTCTCAGCGCGGTGCGTCAGCTCGCCCGCTCGGGGACGGCCGGCCAGCAAGGTGCCGCCCGCACCGTCCTGCGTGACGCGCGCCGCTCGCTCTACCTGATCCTGGCCGACGACGACGACGCCGAGAAGGCCGCTGATACCCCGGTCGACCCGGCCCCCTCCCCCACCGACGCCACCTGACTCAGCTCGAGCCGAAGCGACGCTGCAGTTCGGCGTACGCGATCGCGCCGTCGAGGAAGCCGAGGGTTCCGGAGTCGAGCAGCTCGCGGCCTGCTCGTTCCAGCTGGCTGAGCGCGGCTCGCGCCAGGCTCCCGCCCAGGCTGACCCGCTTGACGCCGAGGGCGAAGAGCGTCGGTGCGTCGATGAGGTTCACCAGCCCGGCCACCACGTTGAGCGGGACCGGGATGGCTGCGGCCAGCCGTCGGATCGTGTCCACGTCCGCAACCCCGGGCACGAAGATGCAGTCGGCCCCGGCGTCGACGTACCGGACCGCCCGCTCGACCGTCTCAGCGAACACGTCGCCGCTCGTACCGACGAAGTACGTGTCGGTGCGGGCATTGAGCACGAAGGTGCCGCGGGGCGCCGCGGCCCGAGCGGCCGCGAGGCGCTCGACGGCCTCCTCGACGCCGAACAGCCCACCCCTCCCGGCGTCCTCCAGGTTGCACCCCACCGCCCCGAGCTCGACTGCCCGGGACACGGTGCGGCCGACGTCGTCCGCGGTGTCGCCGTACCCGGCCTCGAGGTCCGCGGTCACGGGCACGCGCACCGCGCGCGCGATGAGACCGACGTGTTCGAGCATCGTGTCGCGGTCCAGCGTTTCCCCGTCGGGGACCCCCGAGGACCACGCGATACCGGCGCTGGACGTGGCGATGGCAGGGAAGCCGACCTGCTCCAGGATCCGGGCCGACCCGGCGTCCCAGGCGTTGGGGAGCACGAAGCCGGGCCCCGCGTGCAAGGCGAGCAGCGCGGCCGCCCGATCCGTCGACGTCCCGGTGGTCATGAGCCCATGATCGGCGAGAGGGTCACTCGCGACAACCCCGGACGCTTCCCGGCGAGCAGCAGCTCAGAGCGCGCGCGCCATGCTGCGGCGCAGCGCCAGCGTCCCCAGGGTCAGCGTCGCGACGGCCATGGCGACCAGGACGGCGAGCTGGGGCGCGATGTCGACCAGGCTCGCATCGTGCCGCTGGATCTGAGCGAACGCGTCGTACGCCCAGGCGTGCGGGGTGATGTGCGCGATGGTGCGGAGCGTGGCAGGGAAGAAGTCGAGCGGCAGCATGCACCCGCCCAGGGCCGCCAGCACCAGCCCCAGCCCGATCCCCACGCCGGACGCCGCCGCTTCGTTGTCGAGGACCGAGCCGATAAGCATCGCCGCCCCGGCCGCGACCGCGCTGAACGTGGCCAGCACGAGCAGCGAGAGCCAGATGTTGCCCCAGCTCACCTGGAACAGGACAGCGGTCGCCACCATGATGTAGGCGCCCTGGAACATGGCGATCGCGAACCGGCCCGTGGCCTGCCCGATCATCGCCTGGCCGGCCGAGACGGGGGCGGACAGCGTCCGGGCCATCACGCCGAGCCGCCGGGTCTGGATGAGGGTGGCCGACCCGGTGAGGGAGGCGAGGAACACGAACAGCAGCGTCTCGCCCGCCGCGCCGAGGTCGAACTTGCCGAGCCCGGAGAGCTCCTGGCTGATCTGGTTGACGTCCACCACGGTGAGGCTGGGCGGCGTCATCGCGTCTCGCGCGCCGGCCAGAGCTGCCCGTGCGGGAGCCTCGGGGATGCCCGCGGCGGCGAGGGCCGCGAGCTGACCACGTTCGGCCGCGAGGCCGGCGACCGCTGTGCGCACCCGCTGCAGCGTCGCCTGAGTGCCCTGCTGCGAGCCGGGCACCACCTCGAGCGTGACGTCCTCGCCGCCGTCGTACGCCGTGGCCGCGGCCGGCGAGATGAAGAGCCCGACGTCGGTCTGCCCGCGGGCGACCCGCTCGCGGACCGCATCGGTCGAGGCGACGGTGACCGTGACCCCGTTGGCTCGCAGCGCGGAGGTCGCCGCGGTGCGCAACGGGCTGTCGGCTCCGCTGACGGAGACGCTGCCTGCGCCGCCGCCCCCGCCGAACTGCGCGCCGAGGACGAGCACGAGCAGCAGCGGGAAGATGAAGACGAAGAAGATGTTCGAGCGGTCGCGCAGGAAGCGCTTCAGCTCGACGGCTGCGATCGCTCGCGCGGCCCTCACAGGTCCTTCCCCCGGTCCGGGATCAGGCGGGAGAGCGCGAGGCTGACCACTGCGAAGCCGAGCATGATCGCCACGGGGACCCCGATGTCGCCCAGGCCACCACCACCCGAGGTGATGCCGAGGCCGCGCGTGAACGCGGCGATCGGGTTGAGGCCGAGCAGGCGGTCGGCCAGGCCGGTGAGCGCGAGCGGGAAGAACGCCCCGCCCGCGATGCCAAGCAGGAGCGCGATGATCGACTGCACCATGCTGGCCTGCTCCGCCGTGCGCGCCACGCGCGCGATGACAAACATCAGCGACGTTCCGGCGGCGACGGCGCACAGCACGAGCGCGAGGACCGCCACCGGCGACCCGAACGAGACGTCGAAGAAGAGCGTGCCGGCGGTGAGCAGCACGCACGTCGCCACGGCGCCGAGGATGTAGCTCACCAGGCCCTTCGCGGCGACGATCAGCCCGGGCTGCATCGGCATCGAGCGCAGGCGCGCCATCGTGCCCTGCTCACGCTCCGCGACCAGCCCGAGGACCCCGAAACCGACGGTGAAGAGCAGGAACAGACCCGCCTGACCGGCGACGAGGCTCGCGGTGGAGCTCAGCTGCTCGGTGGAGGCCGTGCCCTCGACCAGCGTGAGGGACGGCCCCGCGGTAGCCGTTCCCGCGGCGAGCGCACCGAGCTGATCGACCGCGACGCCGCTCGCGGCACCGGCCGCGGCGGTCACCGCGCCCGCTGCGAGATGGTCGAGGACGCCCTGCACCACCGACCGCAGGATGTCCGTCTCGATGCCGGTCCCGTTGCCCTCGGTCAGCTCGACGGTGGTGGCCGCGCCCTTCGTGACCGCGTCGCCGAAGCCGGACGGGACCACGACCGCGAGCTCGGCAGAGCCGGCCCGCACGCGCTGCCGGGCCTCGTCGGCGGTCACGTCCTGCACCGTGACCTTGAGGCCGTCCACCTCGGTCAGAGCCGAGGTGACGGCGCCCGCGAGCGCGTCGTCGGCGGGCGCGGCGACCGCGACGGTGACCGGCTCGAGGGTGACGCCCCCAGAGCCGCCGGTCGTCAGGTTGAAGACGAACATCAACGCCAGCGGCACGACGAGCGCGAAGATGATGACGGACCGGTCCCTGACCCGCTGTCGCAGGTCCGAGGCGGTCATGATCCACAGCTGGCGCATCGTCAGTCCCGCAAGGCCTTCCCGGTCAGGTGCAGGAAGACCGACTCGAGGTCGGGTCGGGTGATCTCTACCTCGCTGAGCGTCATCCCGTGCGCGGTCGCCGTCGTCACGATGCTCGCCACGGCGCTCGGGGCGTCGCGCACGGTCAGCGTCAGGGCGCGGCCGTCGACGGCGACCTGCTCGACGGCGGCCAGGTCGCGCAGCGCCGACGCCGTGGCGTCGCTCACGCCCGCTCCGGCCAGGCGGATGTGGTCCACCCCGCCGATCAGGGTGATGAGCTCGCCCTGCGTGCCCTCGGCCTGGATCCGACCGGAGTCGATGATCGCGATGCGATCACACAGGCGCTCGGCCTCCTCCATGTAGTGCGTCGTGTAGAGCACCGCCATCCCCTCACCCGAGAGCGCCTCGACGGACTCGAGGATCGCGTTGCGCGACTGGGGGTCCACCCCGACCGTGGGTTCGTCGAGGATCAGCAGCGTGGGCTGGTGGAGCAGGCCGATGGCGATGTTCAGGCGACGCTTCATGCCACCGGAGTACTCCTTGGTGGCGTCCTTGGCGCGGTCGGACATGGCGATCAGCTCGAGCACCGTGTCGATGCGCTGGGACAGCTGCTTGCCGTGGAGCCCCTGCAGCCGCCCGAAGAAGGCGAGATTCTCCCGGCCCGAGAGCTCCGGGTAGATGGCCAGGTCCTGCGGCACCAGACCGATGTGACGCTTGACCGCTACTCCGCTCGGTCCCATCGCCTGCCCGGCGACCGTGATCGAACCGGCGTCGGCCGCGATCAGGCCGGCGACCATGGAGATCGTCGTCGTCTTGCCCGCGCCGTTCGGGCCGAGCAGTCCGTACGTCTCGCCCGCGCCGATGTGGAACGAGACGCCGTCGACGGCGGTCAGGTCGCCGTACCGGCGGACGAGGCCCTGGACCTCGAGCACGTGCTCCCGGGTGGGCCTGTCGGATCGCGCGCCCTGCGTGCCCACGCTGGTGGTCACTACCTGTCCCCCGTCGTCGACCGGCGACCGTGCTCGATCGGCCTGACCCGAAGCCTAGCGATCATCGGACCGGCAGGGCTCACCGGTTCTCAGACGGCGACGACGACCGTCGCCGTCATCGCCGCACCCTGCGCTCGAGCGTGCGCCACGACCGTGGACACGTCGGCGAGCGAGCCCTCGACCAGCACCAGCTGCCCAGCGGACGCGTCGCCCGACCACCGGACGCCGACGGCGGGCGGCGGGGTGAACGCAACCCCAGCGGGCATCTGCACGACGCCCGCGGCGCGCACCGCCGGGTCATCAGCCGATCGCACCTCGACCGAGCGGACCACCGACAACCGCTCCACCGTCCGCACGAGCAGCTGCTGGCGGCGCGGGCTCGCGCGGAACGTGACCGCGATCGTGCCGACGTCGCCGTCGACCGCGCCGGTCGCCAGGGACGAGAAGCTGACCCCGCGCGTCGAGAACACGCTGGTCAACGCGGTGAGCGTGCCCGGTCGGTCGGTCCCGCGCACCAGCACCACCCAGCTGTCCGCCGTGCTCATGCGACGTCCCGCTGCCGGCCGAGGCCGAACGGCACGAGCGCGGAATCGATCCGGTCTTGGCAACGCAGCAGCAGCGCGGCCTCGTCCGGTGCGGGCTCGTCGAGCAGCACGCGCGTCCAGCCCTCGGGGCCCAGCACGACGGGGGCGCCCAGCACGCCGCTGAGCGGCCGCCCGCCCACGCTCACCTCACCGTCGAGCACGACCTGCCCCGCCACGACGATCTCGCGCCCGTCGAGCAGCGTGTCGACGAGGTCGACCGTCGCGCTGGCCGTCGCGTTCGCGGTCTTCGCCCCGCTCGTATGGGTCAGCCACGGGCGCACGGCGACCCGCAGGTCCGGCGGCCAGGTGTCGATGAGGGCGAACGCGGCACCGATGCCGTCGGCGGCGATCGCGAGCAGGCGGCGCTGCGCCTCGGCTATCTCGTCGCCGAACGTCGCCAGCGTGCGGCCCCGACGCAGCCCCTCGACGGCCACCCGACGCTCCTCGACGTCGAGCCCGCTGATCCGCACGGTCGACCACAGCGGCACGAGGTCCGGGCCGTGCTGCCCGACGACGAACCCGCCGATCCGGTGCCGCCGAAGCCCGAGCGATGCCGCGATCTCGCTGCGGAACCGGAGCGTGTCGAGCCACGCCCCCATGCCGATCACCCGATGGCGCCCGAGCACGCGCGCCATCACCGCGACCCCGAGCTCGACCGGGTTCGACACCACGACGACGACCTCGTGCCCCGAGCCGTGCTCGAGCAGCGCCTGCGCGTACGACTCGAACACGGCGTGGTTGTCCGTCGCGAGCCGCGCCCGGTCATGAGTCCCGCCGGCCGTCGCGGGCGTGGTCAACCCGGCGGCCATCACCACGACGTCGGCCACCACATCACACGGTGCCAGGGCGACGTCGATCAGCGGGGCGTGCTCGTCGTACGCGTCGATGAGGTCCGCGCGCAGCCCGTACGTCGCGCGCGCCGACGCACCTCCCGGGCGCCCGACGAGCTGCAGCCGCGACGAGGTCGGCAGCACCCGCCGCGCGATGAGCTGCGTGCACACCTGTCGACCGACGTCACCCGTCGCCCCCAGCACCGCTATGTCCATGGCCCGACCGTACGGGGGCCGTGTGTCGTCCTTGTTGCGGCCCGCGAGCCGGTCCCCGATCGCCGACGCTCGTCGGCCCCACCTCGGTGCGGTCGGTGCGAAAGCGGTGTGGGGCGTCGTCGTCGGCCGCGGCGCGCTGAGCGGCGACGAGGCTCCCGAGCGCGAGGGCGACGCCGAGAAGCTGCCACCCGGTCAGGCTCTGGCTGAGCACGAGCCAGCCGGCGACCGCCGCGACCACCGGGCTGAGCAGGCCGAGGAAGGACACCCGGGCGGCCGGCAGGCGTTCCAGCCCGCGGAACCACAGCACGTACCCGAGCGCGGTGTTCACCAGGGCGAGGTACGCGAATCCACCGGCGTTGGCCGCGGTCAGACCAGCAGGCAGGCCCTCGACGGCCACCATCACGGGCGCGAGGAGGAGCCCACCGACGGCCAGCTGCCACCCGGTGAACGTGAGCAACGGCACCGGACGGCCCCACCGCTTGGTCAGCACGACCCCGAGCGCCATCGCGGCGGTCGCTGCCAGCCCGGCCACGACGCCGGCCGGGTCCAGTCGGGCCGAGGCCCGCAGCACCAGCAGCGCGACGCCGAGCACCGCGACCAGTCCGGCGACGACGGTCCGGACCCGGAGCCTGTCCCCCAGCAGCCGGATCGACAGCCCGGCCACGATCAGCGGCTGGACCGCGCCGAGGGTCGCGGCGACGCCCCCGGGCAGCCGGTAGGCGGCGAAGAACAGCAGCGCGAAGAACACCCCGATGTTCAGGGCCCCCAGCACCACGGCCTTCCACCACCACTCGCCGCGAGGCAGGCGGCGGCCGACGGCGATCAGCAGGAGCCCGGCCGGCAGCGCACGCAACGTGCCCGCCAGGAGCGGGCGGTCGGGCGGCAGCCACTGCGTGGTGACGAGGTACGTGGTGCCCC
Source organism: Pengzhenrongella phosphoraccumulans (assembly GCF_045689905.1). Taxonomy (NCBI): domain Bacteria; kingdom Bacillati; phylum Actinomycetota; class Actinomycetes; order Micrococcales; genus Pengzhenrongella; species Pengzhenrongella phosphoraccumulans. The sequence continues at coordinate 4,759,063 of NZ_CP144210.1, forward strand.
ACAGGGCCGGAGCGAGCGCCGTGAGCGTCGTCAGTCGCAGCGAGGTCGTGCGGTGCATGGTGGGTCCTCTCGAATTATCTTAGATACTAAGATAGCGAGCGGTAAGCAAGTGTCAAGAAGGTCACTGGTGACATGCTTGGGCTATGGCTGACGACGGCGTGGACCGCATCCTCGAGCAATGGGCGCGCGAGCGGCCCGACCTCGACACCGAGGCGATGGGCATCTTCGGGCGCATCCTGCGCATCGCCAAGGCCGCCGGGGACGCGTCCGCGGAGACCTATGCGCGGTTCGGCATCACCCGGGGCGACTTCGACGTCCTGGCCACCCTGCGCCGCGCGGGAGAGCCGTTCGCCCTGTCGCCGTCGGCGCTGAGCGGGTCCCTGATGCTGACCTCGGGCGGGGTCACCCAACGGGTGGACCGGCTCGACAAGGCCGCGCTGGTGACCCGGGCCCCGGACCCGTCCGACCGGCGCGGGCAGATCGTGGCCCTGACCCCCCAGGGCCGTGAGCTCATCGATGCCGCCGTGGCCGCCGGCCTGCAGACCCAACGGCAGCTCCTCGACCCGCTGCCGCCGGCCACCCGCCACGAGCTGGACGCCTGCCTGCGCCAGGCCCTCGCGGCGATAGCTACCTCCTGAGCGCCGGGATGAAGCCGCTGCGGTACGCCTGCCTGGCGATCGCCTTCCTCCTGGAGCTGGCGGTGCTGCTCGCTGCCGGCTACGCCGGCTTCACCCTGCCCGACGCCGTCGCGACACGCATCGTCGTCGGGCTCGGGGCGCCGCTGCTGCTGGCGGTCCTGTGGGGGCTCTTCGCCGCACCCCGTGCCTCCAAGCCCCTGCGCGGCGCGGCGAACATCGCGTTTCAGATCGCCTGGTTCGGTACGGGGGTTGTCGCGCTGGCGATCACGGGCCGCACCGCAGCCGCGATCGCGCTGGCGGTCGTGTACGCGCTGAACTCGCTCGCGCTCCGGCTGCTCAGGCCAGTCGACCAGGCCTGACCGGCGGCATTCCGGACCCGGACGAGGCCCCGGCCAGCGTCAGGGCGGGCAGCTCGACAACCGCGTCTGGGGACCCGAGATCGGCTCCCGACCCGGCCTCCGTGCCTCGGATGATTCGGGCGATCTCGGCGAGCGGGAGCTTGGGGACCCGGTTCGCGTCGCAGAGCCCGTTCGCCTCCTGCATCGTGTCCGTGAGCTGGGTGTAGCAGAAGCCGGCGAGGAAGTCCGAGGCGACGACAGCGGCGACGAGCGTCGAGACCCGGTCGCGGAAGTCCGTCCGGGACGACGCGCTGGAGTAGCCCCAGGCGTCGTCGGACGAGGGGTGCTCCGCGAACTGGATGCCGCCGAACTCCGTGAGCATGACCGGCTGGCCGCGGTCGGGTTCCGCGGAGAGCCTGAGCCGGCGCCCGGCCGGACCCATCCCGGCAAAGAGCCGGTCCTTCGCCGCGGCGTCCGCGTAGCGCTCCCGCACGACGGGGGCGGCGGCCTCGTAGTCGTGCACGGACCAGATGTCCGAGTCCAGGTGCTCCCAGCCGTCGTTCGAGATGACGGGGCGGGTGGGATCGAGGGTCTTGGTCAGGTGGAACAGGGTGCGCGCGTAGTCCTGCATGGCTCGGTCGTGGGCGATGTGCTGCACGCCCCAGCTCTCGTTGAGCGGCACCCAGGTCACGATGCACGGATGGGAGGAATCTCGCTCCAGGACCTCGGTCCACTCCGCGATCATGCGGTTCACGGCCTTCGGCGTGAACTCCAGTGCGCTGGGCGCTTCGCCCCACACGAGCAACCCGAGCCTGTCGGCCCAGAACAAGAACCTGGGGTCTTCGACCTTCTGGTGCACCCGTGCGGCGTTGAACCCGAGGTCCTTGATCAGCTGCGCCTCGGCCCGCAACGCGTCGGCGCTCGGGCTGGCCAGGTGGGACTCGGGCCAGTAGCCCTGGCTGAGCACGGACCGTAGGTAGCAGGGGCGATCGTTGAGCAGGAACGTGCCTCGGTCGACGGCGACGGAACGGAGCCCGAGGTAGGAGTAGACGACGTCGCGGCCGTCGACCTCGGCGGCGTCGGGCTCGGTAGCGTAGGGCTCGGTGACGTCGGGCTCGAGAGTGACGACGGCGTCGAGCAGGCGCGGCTGGTCCGGCGCCCAGAGCAGGTCTTCGTACCCCTGGCCGTTGCGCTGGATCGGCAGCGAGATGACGGCCTCGACGCGGTGGTCCGCGGCCGGGACCACCACGGAGGCCAGCCGTTCGCCCTGGTGGCCGAGCGTGATCCTCAGCCGAGCACCCGGCGCCGGACGAGAGCTGAGGCGGACCGCGACCCGCACGCAGGCCGCCGGAAGGTCCGAGGTCCAGCGGACCGCCTCGATCGAGACTGCCGGGACCGCTTCGAGCCACACGGGCTGCCAGATTCCCGTGGTGCGGTGGTACCAGATCGAGTGGGGCTCGGCCTGCCAGTCCTGCTTCCCGCGGGGCTTGGACAGGTCGAGCGGGTCGTCTTCCACCCGCACGACCAAGGTCTGGGTCGCCCGATCGGGTTCGAGGGCATGGGTGATGTCGAAGTCGAACGGCGTGTGCCCGCCCTCATGCCCGCCGAGGAAGACGCCGTTGAGCCAGACCCCGCAGCGGTAGTCCACGGCGCCGAAGTGCAGGAGCACGCGCTCGCCGGTCGACGCAGGCCCGGCGGCGGCGAGGTCGGCCGCCTGGATCTCGCGGTGGTACCAGGCGACGGTGTGGTGCGTGGTGTCGTGGATGCCCGACGCCGCCGACTCGGGCGGGAACGGCACCGCGATGGTGCTGCCGAAGTGGGGGTCGACGTGCCAGCGAGCGGCGCGCCCCTCGTCGGCGTCGTCGTACTGGAACTTCCACGCCCCGGACAGGTCGGCCCACGCCGGACGAAGCAGCTGAGGTCGGGGGTAGGTGCCGTCCTGCATGCTCGCTCGCAGCTCGGTGGAGTCCTCACTGACGGCATCGGTGATCATGGACGCCAGTGTGTCCCACTTTTCTAGCGCTGTAAACCACGGCGTGTCGCGGGCGCCGGTCTCGTCCGATCCCCGAGGAAGCTAGCGCGCCAGAGAGGCGGCGTCGGCCGGCGCGCTCTCCCGGGTCACCAGCTCGAAATCGACGACGCGGTGGCGCCCCAGCCCGTCGAACCCCGCGATCCGCTCCTGCAGCATCTCCAGGGCGGCCTCGGCGATCGCGTGGGTGTTCGGGGAGATCGTCGTCAGGCTGGGATAGGTGAAGGCGGCCATGGAGATGTTGTCCCAGCCCGTGAGGGCGACGTCGCCCGGAACCGTGAGCCCGCGTTCTTGGATCGCGCGCAGCGCCCCGATCGCGGCGAGGTCGTCACGGCACACCAGGGCGTCGAACGTCACTCCATGGTCGAGCGCCGTGCCCACGGCCCTCGACGCGTCGTGCGAGGAGATCGCCTCGCTCGGCAGGAGCAGGGACATGTCGAGCCGCAGACCCGCGGTCTCGAGTGCTTCCTGGTAACCCATCAGTCGCTGGCTCGAGGTGGCGCTCTGACCGTGCTGCTCGTGGCCGACGAACCCGATCCGCGTCCGGCCCAGTCCGATGAGGTGCCGCGTCGCCTCGCGCGCGGCCGCCATGTTGTCGATCATGACGTGATCCACGCTCAACGGGGCAGCACCCTCTCCCAGGAGCACCAGGGGCACGTCGCCGCGGTGCAGGGCGATCTCGGAGGACGACATGACCGACGGCTGGAAGATGACGCCGTCGACCAGTCCCGCCTCGCTGCTGGACACCACAGCCCGCTCCCCCTCGAGGGTCCCGCCGGTCTGCTCGAGCAGGAGCCGGTAGCCGCGCCGGGTGGCGGCCGCGCTGACGATGCGGGCGAGCTCGGAGAAGTAGGGGATGCTGACGTCGGCGAAGGCCAGCGCGAGGAGACCCGTCTTGCCGGTGGCGAGGCGCCGCCCGAGCGCGTTCGGTCGGTAGCCGAGCTCGTCGATGGCCCGCTGGACCCGTTCGCGCATCGGGGCGCTGACGTGGGGGTAGTCGTGCACCACGTTGGACACGGTCTTCATCGAGACCCCGGCCACCCGGGCAACATCCTGGAGTCGAACCTTGGCCATCGTCGCGTTCCTCCCGAGTTCGGCACCGGGCACGTGGGTTCGGCGCCGCGATGACTCTACTGGCGCCCTGCGCGGGGCAACCGTGATCGTTTGACATTTATCATTACAGCGCTGTAAATTTGCCGCAAGTTCGAAGATGACCTAGCTCCCGGTGGGAGCGGCTTCACGGGCTGAGGGAATCACGCCGCGACGTCCGGGCGATCAGACTCAAAGGAGAGCACTGTGCACAAGAGGTTCAGTCGACGCGCCCTCGCGGCGGTCCTTGCCACGGGAATGGCAGCAACGCTTGCCGCCTGCGGCGACAGCTCCGCCACCACTGCCGACGGCGGCTCGAGCGATCAGCCCGTGACCATCAGCTTCTGGAACGGGTGGACCGGCGGCGCGGCCCCGGTCCTGGTTCCGAAGCTCGTCAAGGAGTTCAACGACTCCCACCCGAACATCACGGTCAAAGACGTGCCGATGGAATGGGGCGACATCTCCGCCAAGATGCCCCTCGCGGTGAAGGCCGGCAAAGGTCCCGACGTCTCGGTCGCCCACGGTGATGACCTCGCGACCTACGCGGCCCAGGGCCTCCTGCTCAAGAGCGACGACATCGTCAAGACGCTCGGCTACAGCGCGAGCGACTTCCCGGACGGGGTGTTCGACGCCGGGAACTACGCCGGCGCGCAGTACGCCATCCCGTGGAGCGTGACCCCGCTCGGGCTCTACGTGAACAAAGCGGTGCTCACCACGGCGGGCCTCGACCCGGCCGCGATCCCCACCGACCAGGCCTCGTACCTCACGGTGCTCGACGCGCTCAAGGCGGCCGGGGTCCAGGGCGAATGGGTCGACGGGTACGTCTTCACCGGCACCTTCGAGTTCGAGTCGTTGCTCTGGCAGTTCGGCGGCGACCTGTACAACAAGGACGTCTCCAAGGCCACCTTCAACTCTGAGGCCGGGGTCAAGGCCTTGACCTGGATGACCGACCTCGAGAAGAACGGCTACAGCCCCTCGGACGTCGCGCAGGACGGCAACTTCAACGCCCTGGTCGCCGGCCAGACCGCCTTCAACTGGAACGGCGTCTGGCAGACGACGAACGAGGCGCTGGCCAAGGTCGACTGGGTGGCCGCACCGGTACCGCAGATCGGCACGGAGAAGGCCGTCTGGTCGAGCTCGACCCACTGGGTGTTCATGAACAACAAGAACCAGGACGCCAACAAGACCGCCGCAGCCGCCACCTTCGTGAAGTGGATGAACGACCACTCCGCCGGGTGGGCCGCCACCGGTGAGCTCCCGGCCGACAACACGGTGCGCAACGACCCGACGCTGCTCGCCGAGTACCCCAACCTGAAGCCGTTCCTCGACCAGCTGCCCTACGCGCACTACGAGACGGTCTCCCCCGGGATCAACGCAGCCAACGCGATGATCACCACCGCGATCAATGAGGCCATCCTCGGCAAGAAGAGCCCCCAGCAGGCCCTCGACGACGCGGCCGCCCAGGCCGACCAACTGCTCGAGCAGAACAAGGCTCAGTACGGTGGCTAACACCGCCCTCGCTGTCTCCCTCCCCCGGGGCTCGCGCCCCGGGGGCACGGGGGCGCGCCGCAAGACCGGCACCGCGTACCTCTTCCTCGCGCCGTTCCTCGTCCTGTTCAGTGCCTTCGTGCTCGCCCCGGCGGTCTACGGCCTGTGGATCAGCCTGCACCGGTGGAACCCGCTGATGCCGAACCAGCCGTTCATCGGCCTGGAGAACTACACCCAGCTGTTCACCGCCGGGACCCTGACCTCCGGCGACTTCTGGGAGAGCATGCGGGCCACGGGCATCTTCACCGTGGCCAGCGTGCCGTTCCTGCTGGTCATCCCCCTGCTCATCGCCGCCCTGCTGAATCAGAAGATCCGGGGCGGCACCGTGTTCCGGGCCATCTTCTTCGCGCCGTACGTGCTCGGCGTCGCCGTCATCGGGGTGATCTGGAAGTACCTGCTCGACCCGCAGATGGGCGTCGTCAACCACGTGCTCGGGCTCTTCGGCCTGCCCTCGGACACACCGTGGACGGTCGACACGCCCTGGGTCTGGATCTCGCTCGTGGGAGTCACGATCTGGTGGACCCTCGGCTTCAACACCGTGATCCTGCTCGCCGGGCTCAAGGGCATCAACCCCGAGCTGTACGACGCTGCCGCCGTCGACGGCGCCGGCGCGATGCGCAAGTTTCTCAGCGTCACCCTGCCGGGCCTTCGGCCCGTGATGACCTTCGTGATCACCGTGACGATCCTGGCGTCGGCGAACATGTTCGGCCAGTCGTACCTGCTCACCAACGGCGGGCCCGGCCACGCCACCCGGACCGCGATCATGTACATCTCCGACCAGGGCCTGTCGCAGAACCAGATGGGCGCTGCGTCCGCCATGAGCTACGTCCTGTTCGCGTTCCTCGCCGTGATCAGCCTGATCAACTTCCGCCTCCAACGCGACAGGTCGTAAGTGATCCCCATGACAACCCACCTCGTTCCCCCGCGGCCGGCGCCGGACACAGCACCCCGGCCGAGCACCGCTGCCCGGCCGCGCTCCGGCGCCCGGCCGATGCGCCCGGGTCGTGCCGCCGTCTACGTGGTGCTGACCTTCACCGCGCTGCTGATCGTCGTGCCGCTGGTCTGGATCTTCCTGACCTCGTTCAAGACCGACTTCGATGCGATCAACACACCCGCCTCGCCGTGGCCGAACCCCTTCGTCACCGACGCCTACCAGACGCTGTCGAGCGGGCAGCAGCCGATCTTCCGGTGGTTCCTCAACAGCCTCGCGGCGGCGTCCCTGCAGACCGTGCTCATCCTCGTGACGGCGTCCATGGGCGCGTTCGCCCTGGCGCGCATGGATTTCCGGGGCAAGCGTGTCGTGTTCGGCGCCATCATCGCGACCCTGCTGGTCCCGCCCGTGATCTTCCTCATCCCGAACTACCTGATCGTGCAGAACCTCGGGTGGCTGGACACCCTCTGGGCCGTGTCCGTCCCCGGCGCCGCCGGCGCGTTCGGCATCTTCTTCCTGCGCCAGTTCTTCGTCGGGCTGCCGCTCGAGATCGAGGAGGCCGCCCGCATCGACGGCGCAGGCGACCTGCGCATCTTTCTCCAGATCGTCCTGCCGCTGTCCCGTCCCGCCATCGCCACGCTCGCCGTCCTGAGCTTCCTCGCCAACTGGAACGACTTCCTGTGGCCCGTCTACGTCCTGCTGAGCCCGGAGAACCTGACGCTGCAGCCGGGGCTCTCCGCGCTCCAAGGTGCGTACTCCACCCACTTCGGCATCGTGATGGCCGGCGCGGTCATCGCCTCGATCCCGGTCCTGATCATCTTCACCCTCGCCCAGCGCCAGATCGTCGAGAGCGTGGCCAGCTCAGGGATCAAGGGCTAGGCCGTGCATCCTGACCGAGCCACCCCGAGCGCCATGGCCGCTGCCATCGCCCTGACCGTGTGCCTGTCCGGGTGCGCCAGCGCCCCAACCACCGCCACTGCCGGCACGAGCCCACCGCCCGGGTTCGTCATCGACCAGGACTTCCCCGACCCGGACCTGCTCCGGGTCGACGGCGACTACTACGCCTACGCGACCAACTCCGCCGCGGCCAACATCCAGGTCGCAACCTCACGCGACCTGACCAGCTGGACCGTGTCGGGTACCGACGCGCTGCCGATCCTGCCGACGTGGGCCGCACCGGGCAAGACCTGGGCTCCGGACGTCTCGGAGCCCTCGCCCGGGCGATTCGTCATGTACTTCACCGTCGCCAACACCACCCCGTCCACCCAGTGCATCGGTGTCGCGACCGCGACCTCCCCGGAGGGACCCTTCGTTCCCGAGGGCGACGCGCCGTTGCTCTGCCCGGTGGACGAAGGCGGAGCGATCGACCCGAGCACGTTCCTCGACACCGACGGCACCCGCTACCTCGTGTGGAAGAACGACGGCAACAGCCGCGCGCTCGACACGTGGCTGCAGCTCACCCCGCTGTCAGCCGACGGCCTGACGGTCGCCGGACCGACCACACCGCTGATCAAGCAGACGGCCACGTGGGAAGGGGCACTCGTCGAGGCGCCCGTCCTGGTACGCCACGGGTCGAGCTACGTGCTGCTCTACTCCGCGAACAACTACGGCGACGGCTCGTACGCGATCGGCTACGCCACCGCGCAGACGATCACCGGGCCGTACGTCAAACACCCGGAGCCGCTGCTGAGCACGGCATCCTCCGACGGACGCTTCACCGGTCCGGGAGGCCAGGACGTCGTCCAGGCACCGGACGGGACCGACTGGCTTACCTTCCACTCCTGGGATCCCGCTGGGGTCTACCGCGGGATGAACGCGGTGCCGCTCGGCTGGAACGGTGACGAACCGGTCGTCGTGCCTAAAGACCGCCGCTGAATTCGAACGGGTTTCCTGCCACAATCTCGGCGGCAGCGTTCTTCAACGTTTCGGGGGGCAGGTCCATCCCCCGGGTCGTGAGCTCGTTGTTAAGTTGTCCAGCGATCTCCGTCGCGGAGCGGCCAGCCGCAGGCCCGACGGCGACCGCCGCCTCATTGGCAGCAGCCAGAACAATGGGTGCAACCTTTCGTTCAGCTCCGGGATGCATTGTGATTTTTGTCGTTGTCATACCTCCAACATAGTCCCGCGTGACCAGATAGAGACCTTCTTCAGGTCTATTTGCTACCAAACCAGCACATTTCTCCTGGCCGGTGCGTCGTGGTCCACCCGAGCATCTGCAGCCGTCGATTCATGGACAGGGCGCAGCCGACGAGCACGCCACCGCTCCGGCGCAGGAGGCCGGTAGGCGACCGTCCTAGTCCCCGTGCACGTCCTCGACGTGGACCTCCATCGTGGTGACCGTGACGGGCGGCGTGATATCGCCGAGCAGCTCGCGCAGCCGCGCGGCGGCCAGGTCGCGCAGGGCGTCGGCGATGGGCAGCAGCGGCTCGCCGTAGCGGGCACTGATGAGCACGGTGATGCCGGCGTAGGTGTCGTCGGCACCGATGGCGATCGTGATGTCGTCGACCCGCGCGCCAGGCACGACCGAGAGGGCGTCGCGCAGGTAGGTGATGAGGACCTGCTCGCTGACGTGAATCGGGCCGCTGGGTGCTTGGGCTTGGATGGGCATCGATCGGCGGGTGATCTGCAGCGCGCGGGTGCGCACCCGGTCTGAGATCTGCACCCAGCGGGCCTCGGCATGCGCGCGGCTGGCGGCGATCGCGGCGTCCCAACGGGCATCGGAGACTCGGGGCGCGTCGGCTTCGTCTGATCGGTGGGCGTTCTGGGGGGTCATCGCCACTGCACCATCCTGACAGCCAAGGTCCCCCGCGCGCGATGCAGCTGTCCGCGCACGACGGCGGGACTGGTCTGCAGGACGTCCGCGATCTCGTCGTAGGACAACCCCTCCATCTCGCGCAGGAGCCACGCTGCGCGCTGACGCCAGGGCAGCTCGGTGAGCGCGAGCTCGAGGGCGGCGCGCAGCTCGGAGTCCTGGACCTGCTGTACGGGTTCGGCCTCCGGGGTGGCAGGCAGCGCCGTGAGCAGCTCGTCGTCGACGGCGATCGGGCGCCGCCGTCGGCGCGCGGACAGCACGACGTTGGCAGTGATCCGGAACAGCCAGGTGCGCAGCTGGGCGTCGCCGCGGAAGCCGGGCAGGTTGGCCCAGGCTCGCTCGAGGGCATCTTGGACGGTGTCCTCGGCGGCATCCTGGTCGCCGTCGAGCATGTTGACGGCGTACCGGAACATCGCCGCGGCGTGGCGGTCGAAGATGACCGCGAAGGCCGCCCGGTCCCCCAGCCCGGCGCTGCGTGCCAGCTCCAGGTCCGTGGCGTGCTCGATCGGCGCCGGGTGCGACATCTCGCCGATGTCGGCAGGGGTGTTCCCGCCCGCGTCGCCCACACGATCACCCCCTAGCAGCTCGCCGACCGCGTGGTCGGGGCATTCACGATCTGACTGGCCAACGAGGTCTCGACCCACCGAGCCGCACGATGTCGGCCAAGCGGGGCACGACCTTACCTGATAGAAAACTGTGATCTACACCACACCGCGGCGACCGTGACGATTGCGCTGAAACCGCATCTAACTCATTTGTACGCGACCAGTTTCGATGTGAGGAGATCCCGTGAGCGAGACCACGACCGACAAGACCAACACCACCCGCGTGCCCGGCAGCCCGTCCAGCGCGGTCGCGACGGCACCGGCGAGCCTGCTCGTCACCGAGCACGGCAAGACCACCATCTCCGACGCCGTCGTGGCGAAGATCGCCGGGATCGCGACCCGCGAGGTCTCCGGCGTGCACGCCCTGGGCGGCAGCACCGCCAGGGCCGTGGGCGCGTTCCGGGAGCGGATCCCGGGCGGGCGGACCAACCACTCCCAGGGCGTCTCGGTCGAGGTCGGGGAGCGGGAGGCGGCGGTGGACCTCGAGCTCGTCGCCGAGTACGGCGTGTCGATCACGGACCTGTCGACCGGGATCCGTCGCAACGTCATCATGGCGATCGAGCGGATGACGGGGCTGTCCGTGACCGAGGTGAACATCACGGTCCAGGACGTCTACCTGCCTGCCGACGACGAGAACGACGACACCGACGACGCCCCGCGCGTCCAGTGAACCCGCGGGACGAGGTGGCTGAGCTGCGCGCGGTGGCCGAGGTGCGCGCGGCCTCCTTCGACCTCGTCGCCGAGCAGCCCGTGCCTACGGACCGGGTCCTGCTCGCCGACGCGGTCGCCGCCGCGGCCCTCGCCGTGCCGGGAGTCGTCGCACTGCACACCGGGACGTTCGGCGAGGTCGCCACCTACCTCGCTGGACGCCGGGTGGACGGGGTGCAGCTCCGCGCCGACAGCTGCTCGGTCCACCTCGTCCTGGCCTGGGGCGCGCCGGTGCTCGCGACGGCCGATCGCGTCCGCGCCGTCGTCGGGCCCCTGGTAGGAACCCCGGTCGATGTCAGCGTCGAGGACGTCGTCGGGCCTGTCGGCTTGGGTACCGGACACCACGCCGGCACCCCAGGAACGCCATGACCGCACCACCCGACGAGGTCCGGGTGGCGTGGCGCGCTGAGCGGCGCCGCGCGGCCCGCGACCACCACCCGGACATCGGCGGGGACACGCAGGAGTACCTGCGTGTCATCACCGCGATCGACGCGAGGTACGGGCTGTGCGTCGATCCTGGCGGCACGCCGCGTCCCACCCGGGCACGGCCGACCACCCGGGTCGGCCGCCTGACCGCGACCCGGCGCGCGGCGCGCCGCTGGGTGCACCGCACGCGCCGACTGACTCGGAACGCTCTGCCCACCTGGAGGAGATCCTTATGACCACGTCCACCATCGGCCTGATCGCCGGCCTGCTGCTCGGTATCGCCGCCGCCGCCGGAGGATTCATCGGTTTTCTGATCGCGCTGGTCCTCGGTGCCATCGGGTACGGCGTCGGCGGGCACCTCGACGGCGAGTTCGACCTGGCCCACGTCCTGGGCGCGCGCCGACGTGGTTAAGACCGACCTGACGCGGCCCGCACCGAGCGACCGCGGCACGCTGGAGATCGCCGTGCGCGTGTTGGAGAAGGTCGCGAGGACCGCGGCGTCCGAGGTCGCCGGAGTCGTGAGCACCGGGTCGGGATTCGACCAGCTGCTCGGTCACCGCTACCCGAGCGCGAACGCGACCGTCTTGGGCAGTCGGGCCCGCATCCGGGTCGACGTCGCCGTGGCCTGGCCTTACCCGCTCGCGCCGGTCTGCGCCCAGGTCCGTGACCAGGTCCGCACCCGGGTGAGCGACCTCGTCGGCATGACGGTCGACGTGGTCGACGTGACGGTGTCCACCGTCGTGCATGTCTCCGCACCCGAGACCAGGAGGGTCCAATGACCACCGTCGAGCGACCCGCTGATGTCGCGCAGCCTCGTGAGGAGACTCCGCCCGAACCGTTGGCGGCCGCGAAGGCACCCTTGCGCCCGGGCGTCATCACCGCAGCCGGGGTCCTGCTCGCGCTGGGTCTGCTCGGACTCGGTGTCGTCGCCCTCCATGACGCCCTGATCGCCACGGGGCTCGTGGCCGGTCCGGCGTGGATCGACTCGGCCATCGCCGCGCTGGACCGGGCCGGACCCGCGCCGTGGATGGTTCCGGCCGGGATCCTGCTCGTGCTCCTGGGCCTGTGGGCGTTGGTCGTCGCAGTGCGCCCCCGGCCCAGCACCGGGGTCGCACTGGCAGCCCGCACCGGGGTGTACCTACGACCCCAGGACGTGGCCCGCATCGCGCGTGCGGCGATCGACGACGTCGACGACGTCGCGGCCGCCAAGGTGAAGGCCACCCGGCGCACCGTGTCCGTGTCCGTGTCCGCACGCGGCACCGAGACCGCCCAGGTTGCCGCCGACGCGCGGGCCGCGGTCGCCCAGGTGTTGCGCGCGCTGGCGGTCGCGCCCCAGATCCGCGTCCGGGTGACGTCCGTGGGGGGCCCCCGATGAGCCGGACCACGATCGGCCTCGATCGGGTCGTCCTGTTCATCGTGGCGATTGGTCTGATCGGGGTCGGCGCCGCCGGGATCGCCTGGTGGCTCGACCTGGTCAGCTGGCTGCCCGCCCAGATGGACCTGTCCTGGGCGCGCGACACGGTCGGGCAGTCGTGGTGGCCGTGGGTCGCCGGTGTGGCGGGCCTGGTCGCGGTGCTGGTGGGGTTGCGGTGGCTGATCGGCCACCTGCCCGACCGCGCCGTGGACGACCTCACGCTGTCGGGCTCCGACCCGGGAGGCAGGTTCCGCGCGGCCGCCAACCCCGTGGCCCGCGCGGCCGCACAGATGCTGGCCGGCGCCCCCGGCGTCCGCTCGGCCTCCGGCAAGGTCCTGCGCGAGCGGGGCCGCCTCGTGGCGCGCCTGACGGCGACCATCGAGACCCGGGCCGATCTGCAGGCCATCGCGACGACGGCCGACCAGCTCGCAGCCGACCTCGGGGCCGTGCTGGGCCGGGACGACCTGCAGTGCCAGGTCCAGCTCAAGACCGCCACCCGCACCCGGGCACAGCCCCGCGTCAGGTAGCAGCCCCCGCCCACTACGAGGCGACGGGACCACTTCTTTCGTGGACGCCGACCGGCGTCCGCTTCACCACCCCCACCAAGGAGCAACGATGAGCGCCACCGACAAGATCAAGAACGCCACCGAGGACCTCACCGGTCACGCGAAAGAAGCCGTCGGCAACGCGACCGGCAACGACCGGCTCTCGGCCGAGGGCCGCGCCGACCAGGCGAAGGCCGACCTGAAGAAGGCCGGCGAGAACGTCAAGGACGCCCTGACCGACTGATCCCACCCGCTCCGGCGGTTCGGCTACCCCAACACACCAGCAGCACCCTCACGAAGGAGTTCCATTCATGCTTTCCGCCATCATCTCCGCGATCATCGTCGGTGCGATCATCGGCGCCCTCGGGCGCCTGGTCGTGCGCGGCCGCCAGAACATCTCGATCCTGGCCACCATCGTCATCGGCATCGTCGCGGCGCTCATCGGCACGTTCATCGCCAACGCTCTTGGCGTCGGCGAGACCAACGGCATCGACTGGATCAAGCTCGTGATCCAGGTCGTCCTCGCCGCGGTCGGCGTGTCGATCTACACCGGCTCGCGCGGCCGGATCAGCGCCTGACCCGTTCGGAACCGAACACGAATGAGGAGTCGGGGACCGGCGACGTCGTCGGCCGGTCCCCGGCGCTCCACGGAGACTACGGCCGCCCAAACCGCGCGAAGTAGGGGTGGTAGATGATCTTGCTGGCGTCGGTGGCGTGCGCCTCGTACCAGACGGCGTACGCCGAGAACTTGCCGGTGCGGGGTGCGCTGCGGCAGGTCAGGTAGTCGCCGAAGCGGCGAGTGGTCCTGGTCGAGGCGTCGATGAACCAGACGACGAAGTCCCCCATGATGCCCATCGCGCAGTTCGAGTGGTCGGACGCACCGCCCCAACCCAGCACGATCCCGACATGGTCCCCGGCCCGGGCGAGCGAGGGGTACGCGAACGCGTAGTCGTCGTTCCAGACCGGGATCTCGCGCACGACCGAGCTGGTGCCGAGGTTAATCTCGACGTAGCGCACATGGCTCTGCTTGAAGTCGTGGCCGGCGCCGTTGGCCTGGCCGCTACTCGCGGTCCAGGCGAGAGCGAGGTCGCCGTTGGCGGTCTGGACGCCCCCCGTGACCGCGTTCCCGGGGAAGTCCCGCAGCTTCGTCAGCCAGTCGTTGCCGTCGGGCCCGGCGCACGACATGGTGCCGTTCGGCCAGGCAGCGACGGTGACGGTGTTCCAGGAGTAGGTGCCGGAGCCGTCGGGCCACCGGTACAGGAGCAGGTGAGAGTTGTCCTGGTGACCGGCCCACAGACCCTGGTCGGTCGTCTGCTGCACCAGGTGGGCGCCCCAGACGTTCTTGCCGTCCTCGGGGTCGGTGAACTCGAAGGTGACCGTGCCGCCCGCGCGCAGCTCCTCGAGCTGGATCCGCAGGGTCACGCGGCCCGAACCCAACACGTCGGTCGAGGCGTAGAGGTAGCGGTTGGAGTACGACAGATCCGGGTAATCCATGTCGGACGTCGACCAGCCGAAGTCCCCGGCCACGAAGTCCCAGTACGTCCACGCCGTGGGGTCCCGGCGAACCGAGTCCGAGGTCGCCACCGCGATCCGGAAGGCGCCTTGTCCCGCCGCGTCCGCGCCGTACTGGAGGAGCCAGACGAACAGATCGACCTTCGGCACGTAGAGGACCACCTGGTCGCAGCAGAATCCGCCGGCGAGGGTGTTGGGGAAGACGGTGTACGGGCTGAGCACCTTCCAGGTCGCCCCGCCGTCGGTGCTGACGTCGCAGCCCCAGTTGTAGCTGACCATCACGACGTCGTTCTCGGAGTCCGAGCCGCTCATGTCCGCTGCGCCGTCGAGCCCGCGGGTGACGGTGCTGGGGCCGCCGTAGTCGGTGATCCGCACGTCGCCATCGCCGGCGTCGTCCGCGCGCGCGACCTTCGCCGGGCCGGGGAGCTCGCGCAGCTCGCGTGGCTCGCGGCTCAGCGGGACCTCGACGTCGCGCTTGAGCTTCTTGCGCTGTCCCAGGCGCCGGGTGCGCGGCTTGGGGAACGGCTCCCCCTCGATGTAGGCGCTCTCTCGGGTGGCCACGCGGGCGCGGTTCTCAGGCATCATCGTCTCCCGGGTCGGGTGGTGGCACGTTCGACGACGGCACCGGGGGCGCGGTGCGCTCCGGGCCGAAGCCGTGCGTGTTTTCGGGTGGGTACGGTGCGCCGGCGGTGCGCGCCGCACTCTTGTGGGAGCGACGGGCCCGACCCCGCTCGGGACTGCGAGCTGGGTCGTCGTCCGGCTGCTCGGGCTGGCTCATCGACCTAGGCCGTCGCGGCCCGCCACCTGAGCAGGTCCCTCCTCGCCAGGACGCCCGAGACCACGGCGCCGAGTGCCAGGATCACGACGACGCCCCACTCCAGCGCCCCGGAGCCACCGTCGGGATCCGCGCCGGTGAGCCACTCGATCCACTCGGCGTTGATGGCGGTGACGACGGCCAGGACTCCGGCCACCAGCGCCAGGGTTGATTCGGCAACGATTCGTCTTGGCATGAGTTCTCCTCAGGGTTGCCTAAGGTCCGATCTTGCGACGATAACGCCGGTGGGCGACCGCGCGCAGAACTTCCCCACGCGTCGGGCGGGTCTGGCCGGAGGAGTGGCTCACCGCCCGGCTCGGCGTCGGGGGGTGGCAGCATCGGGGCATGGGCACGATCAACGTCGACACCCCGCACGGCGTCGCTGTGGTGCACCTGCACCCGGTCGACGAGCCCCGCGCCGCGCTCGTTCTCGGGCACGGGGCCGGCGGCGGCGTCGCCGCGCGCGACCTGGTCGCGGTCACGGATGCGGCGCGCGAGGTAGGTGTGACAGTCGCGCTCGTCGAGCAGCCCTACCGGGTCGACGGCCGACGCGCTCCCCCGCGGGCGCCGACGCTCGACGCCGCGTGGACGGCGGTCCTGGAGCGTCTGCGTGCTGACGAGCTCGGCGGGCTCCCGCTCGTGGTCGGCGGGAGGTCGTCCGGCGCGCGCGTCGCCTGCCGCACCGCGGCCTCCACCGGCGCGGTGGCCGTGCTGTGCCTGGCCTTCCCGCTGCAGCCCCCTCGGCGGGTGGGGGCCGCCGCCGCACCGAGCCGGTTGCCCGAGCTCGACGCGGTGGCGGTGCCGGTGCTGGTCGTGCAGGGCGACCACGACCGGTTCGGGTTGCCGCCCGACGGGCTCGCGCGGACCGTCGTCGTCGTGGCCGGTGACCACGCGCTCACCACGGACCTGGACGCGGTCGCGGCAGTCACGCGAGGCTGGCTCGCAGGACGATTGAGCTAGCGAGCGCCGCGCCCAGCCTTACAGCTCCCGGCGGAGCAGGACGTAGTCGTTTCGCGCGCGGATGTGGGCAGCGGCATACCCGCCGGTCGGATTGTCGACGTGGGAAAGGGCGCCGATCACCGTCGCCCGGCGCCGGACCATCTCCACGCTGAAGGAGTGCATCAGCGCCGAGCCGAGGCCGGGGTGCCTCGCTCCGAGGTAGAGCAGGACGTAGCGGTCGCTGCGCCAGCGGTGGCGGGCGACGGTGGCGAGCTGGAACGGTCGGGACGACGCCAGCCCGGGCCCGTAGTCGGGCAACGCCACGAGGAAACCCTCGGGTCGACCGTCTCGATATGCCATCCGGAGCACCGAGAAGTCGGCGATCAGCCGCATCGGGGCGAACAGTTCGCGGAACGTCTGTTCGGGGAGCGACCGGTACGTGGGGAAATCCGCGTACAGCTCCGCGAGCAGCCCGTGCAGGTCGCCCAGGAGCTGGTCCCACTCGGCCGGCCGGGGCGCACGGAGCTCGAATCCGCGGCGTTCGAAGAGCCTCGCGCGCTGCTCGAATCGCGGCACTACCAGGTTCCGGTCGGGGCGGACGGTGAACGCGCTGCGATAGCGATCCGTCTCCGCGAAGCCCGCCTGCTGCCACCAGCGGACATGGCTGGGCGGGTTGAGCGGTTCACCGAAGTACGGGCGCTCGTCGAAGCCGGTGACCTTCAGCCGGTACCGCCACCAGAAGGAGGCGTCGACCGGTCCGACGAGCGTGGTGCGACCGTCCGCGGCCGCAGCCTGTGCCGCCGCGTCGAACAGCTCCGCCGCGCTCAGGTCGTCGGTCGCCTCCAGGAAGCCGACGTACCCGGTGGTTTCGTCGCCGGGGTAGGTGGTCAGCGCGATCCGGCCGACGACGTCGCCGCCGCGCTCCGACAACCACGCCCGCAGGGTGAGCGTGCCGCTCAGCGGATGGGCCCCCGACAGCAGGGCCGCCTCGGCCGCCCCGGCCGGTTCGTACGTCCCGCGACGGTTCAGCTGCCCCGGCGACCGGACGAAGGAGGCCCGCTGCGCCGAATTCTTGACCGGCGCGATCACCGCTCCGGGTCCTGTTCGATGACCCGCACGATCCCGGCGGTGCCGTCCACCTCGACGACGTCGCCGTCCCGGAGCAGCCGCGTGGCCTGGTGCACCCCCACGACCATCGGCACGCCCAGCTCGCGCGCCACGATCGCGGTGTGGCTCAAAGGTGAACCGCGTTCCGCGATGACCGCTGTCGCGCCGGCGAGGAGAAACACCCAACCCGGGTCGGTCATCACGGTGACGAGCACGTCGCCGCTGCCCGGGCGCACGGCACCGGGATCCGTCACGATCCGCACCGTCCCCTTGGCGGTGCCACCCGAGACGGCGGTGCCCGTGAGGCGCCCGGGGTGGCGTCGACCGCCGCGGCGAGCGTCACCGGCGCGGCCGGTCGCCGGTCGAAGGGTTCGCCGGTGAAGACCAGCCGCCGGTAGTAGGGCAGCAGCGCAAACGCCGCCTGGTCGCGGCGCCGGGCGGCGATCGCACCGCGCAGATCGCCGTCGTCGCTGAACGCCTCATCACTGAACGCCTCGTCGAGCGTGAGCCAGAACACGTCGCGCGGCGCGTCGAGCCGACCGGCCTGGGCGGCGAGCTCACCGCTGCGGACGACGAGGTCGCGGGCCATCCCGTACACCCTTGTGCGATCCAGCCGCGACGACTCCCGACCGGCGATCGCGGCCCGTGCCCGGGCGACCAGCAGACGGAGCACCGGGTCCCGCGGCAGCGTGGGCGCCGTGGGCTCGGTGACGGGCCCCAGCGCTCCCGCGACCAGGAGCCTGACCAGCAGGGCGGGGTCCTGGCGCAGCGTCACCGACTCGAGCTTCAGCTCCTCGAAGCAGCGGTCCCCGTACTCCGCCAGGTAGGCCCGGAGCCGGGCGGGGTACTCCCCCTGCCCGTTCACGTACGCCCGTGCGGCGTCGTCGTCCATCGAGGCGAGCTCGGGCGGCGCGTCGGCAGCGAGCCGGCGCAGCTCGCCCAGCGGCTTCAGACTCTCCAGCACCCCGGTCGACACCCAGGCCCTGGCGTGGCCGGCCGGGTCACGATCCCGGCGCAGGGTCAGCCACCTCTCGACCAGAGCCGGGAAGACGAACGCGCGGACGTCGTTGAGCAGGGTGACGTCCCACTGGCTGAACAACCGGCGGTGCAGCCACTCGAACACCACGCCCAGATCGGTCGGACGGTGGCACGCGGCGAGCCTGGCCGGAAACGACGCCCGCTCGGCCTCGACTGCCGCCCGCAGCGTGACGAGCCCACGGGGAACCGTGGCCAGCTCCCGCAGCAGCCGCCCACCAACCCTGATCCGGGCGAGCCGGCTCAGGGCGATCGGCGGCTCGTCGTACTCACGGTCGGTGACGCCGAGCGAGTCCTGCCAGACCCGGATGTACCAGCGGGAGAAGGGGACCAGCTGCATCAGCCGGTACCAGTTGTCGATGCGGTAGTACATGCGCCCGGAGTGGGCCTGGACCATCGCGTTCACCGTGTCCGCGTACGCACCGACCACGCGAGGATCTCGGGTGATCCGCTCGGCCAGGCTGCGGAAGACGCCCTCGTAGGCCAGCGGGACGAACGACGCGGTGAGCGGGGAGACGAGTCCCGGGTACGACTCGACGATGTTCGACGAGTCGAGCGTCACCGACGGGCCGCCACCGAGAGTCGTGATCGGACGGGCCTGGAGCACCCAGACCTCCCGGTCGAGCACGGCAAGCTCGATGTCCAGCGGGTGACCGGCGTGCGCCTGCAGTCGCAGCCCCGTCGCCACCACCCCGTCCAGCAGCCAGGCCGGCAGCTCCGGCGCTCCGGGTGGGGACTCGGTCCAGGCCTGGCCGTCGGTGAGGTTCACATACCCGGTCGTGGCCGGCGTCTCGTCGGAGACCGCCGTCCCGACGCCCGCGGCCACGGTGACGACCGCCTCGTTGCGCAGGCCCGACGGGTTGGCAGTGAACAGGACGACCGACAGCTGCGCCGGCACCATCCGCTGCACCACCGCGGTGCCGTCGCCGACGCTGGCCAGGACCTCGACGAGCGCGGCGGGCAGGTCGGCGCGCGCGACGTCCAGCCGGGTCAGGTAGTGCCCGGCCCGGCTGAGCGGCCCGTCCTCGTCGAGGGCCGACGACCGCACCGCGACCGCGTCGGTCGCAGCGAACGTCCGGTCGAAGACGGCCAGCGCCTCGGCGGGCGGTACCGCACCCGGCCCCTGCCCGACGACGAAATAGGGCGGCACCCGTTCGCCCGCCGCGGTCAGCCAGGCGAGCCCCTCGGCCTTTCCGCCGAGCATCAGAAGTACCCCAGCGTGAGGTAGGTACCGACCGCCAGGACCATGAGGCCCTCCACCGTGTAGGTGTACCGGTCGACCTTGGGGGCGATAGCGAACGACTCCGGGTCGCGGAGCCAGATCACGATCGTCCGCGTGATCCACAGGACGTTCAGGGCGAGCGGGATCAGGGCGAGCCGGGACACGGCGAACACCAGGGTGAGGTTCGTGGCGATGTCGAGCCAGATCAGCGCCAGGACGAACTTGGCCGCCTTCTGGTAGCCCCACAGCTTCGAGTACGTGACGTATGCGGTCTCGTCCCGTGGCGCGCGGATCTTGCGGGCGACCTCCCAGATCAGGCCCGGGAAGTACATCGTCCACGCGAGCAGCAGCGTCGTGCGGGTGAACGGGTCCAGGTCGTACTTGATGACGCCGAAGCTGAGGATGTAGACGTTCAGCACCATCAGCACCGGGTTGTGCGTGATCAGGGCCAGGAAGAGGTTCGGCTGGATCTTGCTCTTCGCGAAGAACCACAGGCTCATCGCGGTGCCGTAGCCGAACAGCACCGCGAAGTACGGCAGGTTGTTCATGAAGGCGACGTTGAGCGCCGTCGTGACCGTCACGACGATCCCCAGCAGCACCCACAGATCGGCCTTGCGCACGCGTCCCGACGGCAGCGGGCGGTGCGAGAACAGCCGCAGGTCGACCTCGACGTCCTTGAGGTCGTCGGCCAGCCGCAGCACCAGCAGGAACGCGAAGACCGACCAGGCGCCGACGAGCTCCCCGGCACCGAGGTGGAACTCAGTCACGCCTTCGTTGAGGAGCAGGACGAAGTAGATCTCGAAGAAGAGGATCGCTGCCACGAGCAGGCGGGATCCGACCGGGAACATCTCCCTCAGGTACGTCCAGATCCGCCCGACCCGGGTCGGAGCCACGATCACTGACACGCTCATGCTTCTCCTTCTGCGGCGACGCCGATTCGTTCGCCCGCACGTACGCGGGTCTCCATGCCGTGCGCGGACCGAGCAACCACGTCGGGGTCGGGCACGACGGCCCCGCGCTGGCAGAGCACGACGATCGTCGAGCCGCCCAGCTCGAACCGTCCCTTGGGCGTGCCCCGCCGACACGTGGTGCAGTCGTGGTTGCGCACCCGACCCACGAGCATCGCCCCGACCTCGATCTGGGCCACCAGGCCATGCACCTCGCTGTGGACAACGGTGTACCAGCGCCGGTTGCTGACCAGCACGGGTCTGCCGTCCGCCCACGGCCCGACAGTGTGCAGCGCGCGGCCGGCGCGGCCGCGTGCCACGCAGCGGCCCGAGGTGACATGCACGAAGCGGTGGGCGTCGTCGACGGTGAGCCGGACGACGAACCACGTGCCCCCGACGAACCGATCGGCCATCAGGTCCCCACCGAGCAGGTCCGCGAGCGCGTACGAGATCCCCTTGACCTGCAGGCGACAGCCCGCATCGATCGGGCCCACCAGCAGCTTGCCGTCGGCCGGGCTGAGCAGGGCGGCGGGATCGTCCGGGACCGGTCGCGCGCCGGGTGCCCAGTCGCGGACGAAGAAGTCGGCGAAGCTGGTCCAGCCCTGCGGATGGCGATCGGTCACGGGCGGACGGACGACGTCGTCCAGCGTGACGCCGTACCTGGCGCAGAACGCCGGGATGCCCGCCGCCGACCGGCGACCCCGCCGGCTCAGGGTCAGCAGCTCCGACAGCAGGCGGCTGGTCGCCGCCGGGAGCAGC
The DNA here is from genome assembly GCF_045689905.1 of Pengzhenrongella phosphoraccumulans. Classification (NCBI taxonomy): domain Bacteria; kingdom Bacillati; phylum Actinomycetota; class Actinomycetes; order Micrococcales; genus Pengzhenrongella; species Pengzhenrongella phosphoraccumulans. The sequence goes on from NZ_CP144210.1 coordinate 4,780,478, forward strand.
AGCCGACCGCGGCGAGTGCCGTACAGGAGACGCAGCGCCCCGCCTGCGACCTGGCGTTCGGCGTAGGTGCGTGCGCTGCGACGGTCCCAGACGTCGACCATCACAGGCCGACCACAGCCAGCGCGACCATGATCGCCACCGCTAGCAGGCCGAGGGCGACGTACGCCGCGCCGCGCGGCTTCGGGACCGGCACGTCGAGGACGAACAGCACGGCCAGCGCGGCGGTGACCAGGGTCAGGAGGGGGCCGAACGTCGCGCCCAGGTGCGGCCGCAGCAGCGCGGTCAGCGGGAGCACCAGCGCCGCGTAGGTGACCGGAAGTCCGTGGAAGAAGCGCCGCGGCGCGTCGTCCACGGCCGCCGCGACGGTGAAGTGCGTGAGTCGGGCCAGGCCGGCGACGGTGTACAGCGCCAGCACCGGCACCACCCACCAGTGGCCGACCAGAGCCGCGACCAGCACGACGGGGAACGCCACGAACGAGAACACGTCGGCCAGCGAGTCGACCTGGACGCCGAACGCCTGCTGCGCCTCGCTCCGGGACATGGCCCGGGCGACCGGACCGTCGAACAGGTCGGCCAGCCCGGCGACCACCAGGCAGGCCACCGCACCACGCAGGTGACCGCTGAGCGCCAGGCTCATCCCGAGCGCCGACGTCACCGCGCCCGCGTACGTGAGCACCACAGACGGGTGCCAGCTGCCGATGATCATCGAGCCTCGCTCAGGATGCGGACCTGTCCGGACGGTCCGTCGACGTGGATCGTCGCGCCGTCCGGGATCCGGGTGGTGCAGCCGGTGGCCGCGACCACGCAGGGGATGCCGTACTCGCGCGAGATCGTCGCCGCGTGGCACAGGATGCCGCCGTACTCGGTGACGAGACCCGCGATCAGGGCGAACTTGCTGGTCCATCCCGTGTCGGTGAACGTGGTGACGAGGATCTCGCCCGGGTTCAGCCGGCCGATGTCGTCCAGGCCGGCGATCACGCGGGCGGTGCCCGTGACCGAGCCGGTGCTGCTGCCGATGCCGCTCACGGCGCCCGGAGTGCCCACCAGCTCCTCACCGGCGCCGTCGAACGCGTGGCCGATCTCGTTCTCGGGCTCCCAGTTGCGGAACGAGTCGTAGTAGGCACGGTTGCGGGCGACCTGTCGGCGGAGCTCGGCACCGCTCATCGACCCGTCGAGGAACGCGACGAGGTCGAAAGCCTTCGCGAACCAGACGTCGTCGGCCAGCCCCAGGACCGACTCGGCGACCAGCACCTCGCCCAGCCGTAGGGACGCGAGCCGGATCAGGTGGTACTGACGGGTGGAGCAGTCGCGGAACTCCTCCCGCCACCACAGCAGCTCCCGGGTCCGGGTGACGCGCCGGGCGAACGCGGCGTACCGGCGCCGACCCACCTCACGACCGGCGACCCGTCGCACGAGCCGGTCTCGCGCGCGCGCCAACGTCTCGACGCGCCGCCGCGTGCGGCGACGGCCGTCGGCGTGCGGGTCGTCGTCGGGGTCGAGCCCGAGGGCGTCGAGGACCATGGCGACCACCGGGCGGTGGTCGGTGTCGAAGTCGGGATGGGTGACGTCGATCTCCCGCAGCGAGTGATAACCGAACCGCTCGATGAGGTCCCGCACCTCGCCGAGCCGATTCTCAGTCGACCCGGCGTCCAGTGCCGCAACGATCTCGTCCGGACGCGTGCTCCGCCACCAGGCCAGCTCGCCAGGCTCAGCTCTGACCCGACGCGCCAGCGCCAGGGCGCCGTCGAAGGGGCGCAGGTGGGAGACGTCGTCCAGGCCGCCGATCAGGTCGAGGTAGCCCTCGTGGCCGACCACTGCGACGATCGCGTCGCGGGCCAGGGCCAGGTGCACCTGATTGATGAAGACCTGCCAGAAGTAGATGCCCTCGCTCCGGTGGTAGTCGGTCACGACGATCTGGCGCCACAGCCGCGTGATCTCGACGGCGCCCGAGGCGTCGGCAAGCTCGTCGAGGCGAGCGGCGTACGTGGCCAGCAGCTCGCCTCGCAACGACGTCACGGTGGCGCGGCGTTCGGCGACGATCGCGCGCTGCCGCAGCGCAGCCCTGGCCACCCGGGCCAGCGTGCGAGGGGTGAGGGCCGTGACCGTACCGTCGCCGCCGTAGGTGATCTTGACGCCCAGCTCGGCGTCGAACGCGCGTTCCGGGTAGCCCGGGGCGACCGCCATGGCGTGCTTGACGACCGAGAGGTTCCAGTACACGCGGCCGAAGAACAGGTCACCGAGCCGACGCAGCTCACCGGGGCGCAGGAGCGCCGAGTCCAGCAGGTACTTCGGGAGCCAGTCCTCCCAGATGTACTCGTACAGGCTCCACATGAACGGGGTGCACACCGTCGACGAGACGCCGCTGTCCTTGAAGTTGGCGGTGGTCCACTGGTCGCGGATGCCCGCGTAGCCGAGGCGGGTGATCGGCCGGGCCTGCAGCAGCCTGACCTCGCCGTCGGCGATCGCCCACTCGACGTCGACCGGGAAGCCGTAGTGCCGCTGGACGCGCACGCACACGTCGGCCACCGCGTCGAGGTGCCCCGCGGACAACGGACCGTCGGCCGGGTGGTCCGCCGAGGGGGCGATCGTGCCGGTGGTGCGTCCGAACCAGTCCCGCACGTAGCGCACGGGCCGCACCCGGCCCGCCACCAGGTCCTCGCCCAGCCCGCGCACGGCCTCGATCACCAGCTCGGTGTCGTGGCCGGTCACCGGGTTGACCGTGAAGGTGACCCCCGAGACCTCCGCGTCGACCAGCTGTTGGACGAGGACCGTCATCGCGTCCGGGTCGACGGGCACGCCGTGGTCGAGGTGGTAGTGCAGGACGTGCTCGTCGAACAGTGACCGGTAGCAGTCCAGGACGGCGTCCGCGACGTCGGCGGGCTCGACCTCCAGCAGGGTCCGGTACTGACCGGCGAACGACAGCGCCGCGCCGTCCTCGGCCAGGGCGGAGGACCGGATCGCGAAGCGTCCGCCCGGCTTCCCGTCGAGCACGCGGATCTGGTCGGCAAGGTCCGCCAGCAGCTCCGCCGGCCACTCCAGTCCGGCGAGGGCCGTCGCGAGATCGACGACGACGTCGGGCAGGCTCGCCTTGTCCAGGCGACCGAGCGCGGCCAGGACCGCCTCCCGGCGACCGTTGTGCTCGACGACGCGGCGCAGCGCCGTCGCGGTGACGGCGAAGCCGGGAGGTACGTCGAAGCCGGCCGCAACCAGCTCGGCCAGGGATCGGCCCTTGCCCCCGAGGCCGGCGACCGGCGACCCGAGGTCGATGAAGAAGGCCATCACAGCGGGTGCTTTCGCAGGTGCAGCGCGTACAGCACAAGATTGAGCACCAGATGGGTGACTCCGCCGACCACCACGGTGACGAGCACGAAGGCCCAGCCCACCGGCGCGAACAGAAGAACCAGCAACGCACACCCGACCACGGAGTCGATCTGGTCGAGCACGACAAACAGCACCGTCCAGGCTCCGCCGTGCCGGGCGCCGGGGCTGATCCCCACCCGCCGCTTGAGGAAGCTGTTCGGAAGCTCGAAGACGGCATAGGCCAGGCCCTGCAGCGCGCCGACGAAGGCGTTGAACCCCGGCGTGTTGTCGTGGCAAGCGTAGAAGCAGTTGTACGGCTCCAGTCGGGTGCCGTGGATCAGCAGACCCCAGACCAGCCCCGCCAGGGCCCCCAGCACGACCATGCCGAGCAGGCCCTTCCAGGTCTTGTTGTCACCGAAGACCCGACGGCGATCGGCCAGGGTCGCACCGGCATCGATCGGACGGTTGAGCGCCCGGGCCCATGACGACGTCACCCACACCATGTTGAGGACCGCGGCGACGATCACCGGTGCCAGCGTGGTGTAGGCCTGAGCGACCAGGAGGCCGAGCGCCGGGGAATTCACCGGCTTAGGGTCCCATGCCCTCGCTCACGGGATTACCGCAGGTGGGAGGCCCTGACCGGGCGGCGTCGGACTTGTGGTGCCGTGTCCGTTCAGCGCGAGCCGGGCGAGTTCAGGCCGGCTGGCGCACCGTGAGGTCAGCACCCGTGCGCAGCAGGGCGGCAGCGGCGAGGCCGATGATCGAGGTGTAGGTCGGGTAAGCGAACTCCATCGAGGCGAGCGTGGCGACGTCAGCCCCGGCCGCCATCGCCACGGCCACCGCCTGGATCACCTCCAGCGCCTCCTCCCCGACCGCGTGAGCACCCAGCAAGCGCCTGTTGTCAGGGGTGGACACCAGTTTCAGGAAACCCGTCGTGCGTTGGTCGATCACGGCGCGATCGACCCGCGCATAGGGGACGGTCGCGCTCAGGGCGCCGGGGTGGCGAGCGAGCGCCTGATCTTCGGTCAGGCCTACCTGTCCGTAGTCCGGATCGGTGAAGCCGCCCGCGGGAAGCACTGAATGGTCAGTCCGCAGGTAGGAACCCGTCCGTGCGCCGACGACGGCGTTGGTCGCAGCCACGATTCCGCTCGCCTCGCCCGCCTGGACCAGTTGGGCCTCGCCGTCGGCATCCCCCGCGACGAAGATGTGCGCCACGTTCGTGCGCTGGTGCGCGTCGACCGGGATGCTCGTGCGGGTGGTCCGCACACCGGCGGCAGCCAGCCCGAGCCCGTCCAGGCGCGCCGGCCACCCGGCGCACACGACGACCAGTTCAGCGTCGACGTGCCTCTCGATCTTGCCGACGGGCCCGGTCAGCACGACCCGGCGTCGACCGTCGCCGAGCTCGTGGACGCTCCGGATTCCGCCGATCCCGGTGCGTACGTCGACCCCGACGGCGATGAAGGCTGCCTCGATCGCGTGGCTCACGTCGCGATCAGCTCCGGGAAGCACACGGTCGGCGAGCTCGAGCAGGGTCACGGCCACCCCAAAACCGCTGAACACCGTGGCGAGCTGCGACCCGGTCGCGCCGCTGCCGATGATGGCCACCGACGCGGGCAGCGCATCGAGGTCGACGATCCGTTCGGCCACCGTCGTGAGCTCGATCCCCTCGATGGGGAGCGTTCGTGAGCTCCCGCCCGTCGCGATCACGAATGCAGCGCCGGACAGTCGAAGCCCTGAACCCGCGAGCTCGATCGTGTGCGGATCGATGAACCGCGCTCGGCCCTGCGTGATCAGGTGCACCCCGGCTGCGTCCAGCCGGCTGGCGATGTCCTTCGCCGTGTGCACCTCCTCGATCGCGGCACGCACACGCGCAGCCGTGCGCGCCCAGACCAGGTTCGCGGCCGGGACCTCGACGCCGAAGTCGCCGGCTGTCCGAGCATCTCGCAGCACCCGGACGGTGCGGGCCAGGAGCCGGGTCGGCACGCAGCCCGTGTTCACACACGTCCCGCCCACTCGTGCCGCCTCCACGAGCACCGTTCGCGCGCCCAGCTCGGCTGCCCGCACCGCGGCGCTCACCCCCGCAGGACCCGCGCCGATCACGACGACGTCGTAGGTCCTTGGGGTGCTGGCTCGAGCCGGCCGGCCGGGGCTAGTCGCGAGCCGGACCGTCTTGTCGACGGAGCCGATCTGGCTGACGGTCATCGTTGTCTCCTGAAACGACAGGGCTCTACTTCTGGTCCTCCGCCTGCGCGACCTGTCCCGCGAGAGCGAAGAACGTCGGTGCCCACAACCCAATGAAGATGCCGAACCGCTCCGCGTGCGGGATGTCTCCGGAGCCTTTGGCCATCCGCCAGGTCGCGATGGAGGCGATGATCGACGCGAAACCGGCGACCTGCAGAACGTCACTGGAAATACCGAGCTTGTTCATCTGCTGCACGAGCATGGAATTCTCCTCAGATCCGGAATGGGTTTTGGAAGAGCTTGGTCAGGGCATGAGGACTGCGTCGATGACGTGAATGACACCGTTACTGGCTTCGATGTCGGTCTGGGTGACGTTGACCGTGTTGCCCTTGGCGTCGGTCAACGAGACGGTGCTGCCGTCGACGTTCACGGTGATCGGTGCACCATTGACCGTCTTGACCTCTTGGCCGTCCAGCGTGAGCACGTCGGCCGCCATGACCTTCCCGGGTACGACGTGGTAGGTCAGGATGCTCGTGAGGTCACCGGTGGGGTCCGCGAGAAGCGTGTCCAGAGTGCCCGCCGGGAGCGCAGCGAAGGCCTCATCGGTGGGGGCAAAGACCGTGAAGGGTCCCTCGCCCTTGAGCGTGTCGACCAGCCCGGCAGCGGTGAGCGCAGTGGCGAGCGTCGTGAAGTCCCCCGCAGCGACCGCGGTGTCGACGATGTCCTTCGCCATCATCGCGTCGGGGCTCGCCGTCTCCATCGGTGTCTCCACGGTCGTGGCGGCCGTCGTGGCCGTCTCGGCGGTGTCGGTGCTGCTGCAGGCGGCGGTCGTTGCCAGGGCAAGGGCGAGAACGGCTACCAGCGAGATTTGGCGGCGCATCGGGAGGTCCTTTCAACAAGTGGCGATCTTCTTGCCACCTCTACGAGCGCACCCGCGTCCGCAGATGCACCCTCGCCCCACCAACCGCTTCGGGCCTCGCGCTGCACGCCGCGCTGAGCGCGGATACACGTCAGGCTGCGGCTGCCGGTCCCGGTCGTGGCGACGGTCACCCCTGCGCGGCGGCACGCCAGGCGCTGAAGGAGCCGACGGGGCCGGCGTGCGGAGGCACGAGCCACGGCCAGGGATGCACGAGGGCGGGCCGCAGCACCCTGGCACGGGCGCGCCAGCCGGGCACCGGGGCGTAGGTCGTCGCCAGCTGCCGGCCGGCGAGCGCGGTTCGGGGGTCGCCCCGCAGCACGCTCACCTCGCGGCGCGTCCCGAGGTCGGCGAGCGACTCGGCGAGGAACACCAGCCGCCGTGGATCGAGCCGCAGCCGCGCGAGCAGGGGTGCGTCGAACACGAACACCGCGGGTAGGTCCCGGTGCGCGGCCAGGGCCGGGTCGTCGTCGCCCAACGACTCCGCCGTCAGCCAGACGACCGTGGGCGGGGGCGCTGTCGGGTCGGAGCCGGCGGTGGGGGCGACGTCGGGCACTGTCGGGCCGGTGGTCCTGGCCAGGTCGGGGTCGTGCCGCCAGCGGCGGTCTGCGTCGAGCCGCGTCTCGGGCGCCGACATCGTGGGCCAGGACTCGATCGGGCAGTCATCTCGGCGCACGCACCCGGCGCACAGTCCCGGCGCGCGGTTCTCGACCTGACGACGCGCGAAACCGTAGGGCTTGCCGGTGCCCGCGCCGACCGTCCAGGCCCACCCCAGCCGGTTGGCGGCGCGCGAGCCGTCAAGCAGGTGGCGGAAGAACAGGTCCTCGCCGTCACGCCACCCGAAACCCCGCGCACGGCCCAGTGCGACGCAAGCCACAGGCGGGCCTGGTTGGGGACCCAGCCGTCGCGCTCGAGCTCACCGACCGTGAGGTCGAGGCAGGCCAGGTCACGCGGCCAGCCGACGGCGGCCGCGGGCGGACCACCCGGCATGCGTGGGCTTACCGCGAAGCGGGTCGCGCCGGGCATCGAGGAACCGAACCGGGCGTAGACGTGGCGCGCATACTCCTGCCAGAGCAGCTCGTCGCGGAACTTGGTGACGTCGCGTGCGGGACCGCCCGCGACGTGCCGCCACAGGGCGGGCAGCCCGATCAGGCCGTGCCGCACGTACGGCGAGAGCCCGGAGGCACCCCGCCGCTCGGGCGGCCAGACCTCGTTGCGCCGCGCGGCGTAGCCCGCGACCTCGAACTCGGCCAGGTGTCGGTCCGCGGCGCGCTGCCCGCCGCGAACGGCCGGACTCGCGACGACGTCGGCGGCGGTGAGGTCGCCGAGATGGGTACGGACCCAGGCGACGGCCGTCTCCGCACCGACACCGGGCACCGGGAGCACGACGTCGCCAATCACATCGGTGACCCTACGACCCGAGGACGTCCGGATCCATGACCGCTGCTAGTCAGTGAGGTCGACGAACGCGACGGTGGGGTTTGCCGCCACCAGGCCGGCCATCTCGGCGCGGGCCTCGTCCTTCGTGGCGTAGCCGACGGCCAGCGCCGCGACCCCCCGGGCGGGACCCTGGGAGCGCCGTCGACCACTCGCCGGGCCGACCGCCTCGTCCCGAAAACAGCAACGAATGTTGTCGGGATTGGGATGCGTGCCGCAGTCTCATCGATGTGGACAAAGACGCCACGACTCCGCATAGCCCGCTAAGCACTTCAAGGAGCCCGACGATGTCAAACAATCGACCGACCCAACGTTCTTCAGCCGTCCCGCCGCCGAGCAAGCACCACCTCGCGCTCATGATCTGGCTGGCCGTCTTCCCCACACTGACCATCCTGAACCTCGTCCTCGGCGACTGGCTGCGGACCCTGCCGACCGTGCTCCGCACGCTCACGCTCGTGACGATCGCGGTACCGATCGTCATCTACGGCCTCATGCCGCAGCTGCATCGCCTCCGCGCCCGGCTCGTCATGCGTGGCGTACGAATGTGACACGCGCATCGGGCCACAGGAGGAGGTCAATTCCGTCCGGGAGGGCCGGTGTCTCGGGTCCCGCGACGTTGTTGCCGACCGCCGGGCCCTTGGGAGAGGGTCTTGCGACACCAGAGGACTTGCGTCAACACATGAAGCAGGCTTCACTGGTCTTGTTCGACGAAGGGGAGTATCCCCGAGCGCTGCGTCGTCAGGACGGCCCGCAAGGGCCCGGTGCAGCGGGCCCCGGCTGGGAGAGACCTTCGGTTGGCACGTCACCGACCGGAGGTATCCGCCATGACCCTGTCTCATCCCCACCCCGACCGTCCCGCCGCCCTTGGTCGCTGGACCGAACCACGGCACGTGCCCAGCCCACCACCAGCCGATCTGGTGGCTGCACTCCTGCGCGCGACCGGGCACCCGGCCCTGTCGGTACTGCTTCCCACGACGCCGGGCGCCGTGATGAGCGAGCCGGACCGGGCCGTGCTGCGCGGCCTGCTCGACACGGCCCGACGCCGGCTGCAGGCGCACGGCGTCGAGGACGCGCACGAGCTCGCGGATGCAGTCGCGGAACTCGCGCTCGAGTGCGCCAACCAGCCGACCGCGTCGGGTCTCGCGCTGTACGCCGCGCTGGGCGGGATCAACGTCAGCGTGCGACTGCCGGTCCCGGTCGCGGCGCGCGTGGTGGTCGACCCGACGTTCGCCACCCGAGACCTCGTGCGCGCGATGCACCGCACCCCGCGCCACGCGATCTTGGTGCTGGGCAGCCGCCAGGCCAACCTGCTCCACGGCGCCGGCGACCAGCTGCGCCCCGCGGGCGGCGGACGATTCCCGATGCAGGCCGTGCGTGACCGGCGCCGCGACGCGGCCCGGCCGGGGCTCGCCCGGGCCGACGCCGCGGCGTTCTGGCGCAACGTCGACGCGGCGCTGGGTGCCCACCTGCGACTGCACCCCTCACCGTTGGTGCTCGCGGGGTCGGCGCGCACCGTTGCGGGCTTCACCGCCATCTCGCGGCACCTCGACCGGCTCGCCGGAACGATCGAAGCGGACCTGGTCCACGAGTCTGCACCCATGCTCGCCGCCCGGGCCCGGCCCGTGCTCGAGCGCTACCTGCACTCACGCCAAGACGAAGCCCTCGCCCTGCTGGACGAACGCATGGGCACCCAGCGTGCGGTGTCGGGCCTGGCCGCGGTGTGGTTCGCCGCGCGGCACGAGCAACCCGAGATGCTGGTGGTCGACGACTCCCTCACTGTGCCCGCCAGGCTCAGCGAGGACGGGGACCTCGTCGAGCCGGTCCAGGACCCGACCGCCCCCGACGTGATCGATGACCTGATCGACGAGCTGATCGAGCTGGTCATGCACCGCGGTGGCTGGATCGCCCTGGCCCGGCCGGGCACCCTGGCCGACCACGACGGCGTGGCCCTCACACTGCGGCCGCGCAGCTGGCGATGACCCCGGTGGACGTCTCTTGGTGGGTCTGGGCGGGCGTGCTGGGCCTGATCGTGTCGATGCTGGCGGTCGACCTGTTCGCCCACCGCCACGCACATGTGATCGGCGTACGGGAAGCGGCCGTCTGGTCCGGCGTGTGGGTCGGGATCGGGGTCGCGTTCGGGGCCTGGGTGTGGTCCGTCTACGGCGCCGAGCGCGGCCAGGAGTACTTCACCGGCTACCTGATCGAGAAGTCCCTCGCCGTGGACAACGTGTTCGTCTGGGCCATCCTGCTCACCTACTTCGCGGTACCGCGCGAGTACCAGCACCGGGTGCTGTTCCTCGGCGTCGTGGGCGCGCTGGTGTTCCGCGGGGTGTTCATCGCCGCCGGATCGGTCCTGATCGCCAGCTTCGGCTGGATCCTGTACCTGTTCGGGGCGTTCCTGCTCTTCACGGGCTACCGCATGATCCGCCAGCGCAACGACCACCTCGATCCCGACAAGTCCCGCGCGCTGCGCCTGTTCCGCCGGTACGTGCCGATGGTCGACGCCTTCCACGGGCAGAAATTCGTGATCCGCGCCCGTGGCGTCGTGCTGGCCACGCCGCTGCTGGCTGTGCTGGTCTTGATCGAGGTCACCGACATCGTCTTCGCGGTCGACTCGATCCCGGCGATCTTCGCGGTGACCGATCAGCCGTTCATCGTGTTCACCGCCAACGCGTTCGCCGTCCTCGGCCTGCGGGCCCTGTACTTCCTGCTCGCCGACCTGATCCACCGCTTCGTCTATCTCAAGGTCGGCCTGGCACTGGTGATGATCTGGGTCGGGATCAAGATGATTCTCAAGATCGACCTGTACTACATCCCCACGACGCTGTCCCTGGCGGTGATCGCGACCATCCTCGCCGTCGCCATCGCCGCGAGCCTGCGCGCCACCCGAGGGCAGGAATCTCGCACCCCGGCCGCGGGCTTCCCACCGTTTCGCGCCGCCACCCCGGACGAGATGGCCGCGCTCGAACCGCTGTGGCGCCGCCCCCAGAGACGATCGCGCACTCGGTCTCTACCGGCGCCGCCGAAGGACCCCCTCGACGGTGCGTCCCGCGACACCGGCGCTGCGGACGACGCAGAACCGAGCGCCAGGCCTGAGCCGCGGGCCCGACCATGACCGGGCCCCGCCCTCGTGCCATCCTTCTGCCAGGCGGCGGACACGGGAGCGACGTAAGGAGACCCGATGACAGCGGAATGGACCTTCCTGACCAACCACGCGCATCTGCTGCTCGCCGTCGCCCAAACCCCCGACTCACGCGTACGCGACCTCGCCGCCATCGTGGGCATCTCCGAGCGAGCGACCCTGACCATCCTGTCTGACCTCGAGTCCGCCGGCTACCTGCACCGCAATCGGACCGGCCGACGGACGACCTATACGGTGCACTCCGGTCAACCCTTTCGCCACCCCGCCACCGCCAACCACCGGGTCGACGAGCTCCTGGCCATCTTTACCGAGCACGACCCTGGCCACCCCGTCCCCCGTCCGCTAGAACCGGGCCCACGCATTCGCCGGCCACCCGCCGGTCAGGAGATCACTCGGTAGCGGCCCTGCATCCCGGCCACGATGTGGTCATTCACATGGCAGTGGAACAGCCACGTGCCGACGTCGTCCGGCTGCATGTCGGCGACCATCATGCTTCCGGGCAGCAGCTCGGCCATGTCGGTGCGCATGCCGCCGATCGTCACGGTGTTCCCGTGCCAGTGCGGCGTATGCAGGTCGACCTCGGTGCCGAGTGACATGACGTACCACCGCACCCGCTGGTCCTTTCGCACCGTCGGCACGGGTCCGTTGCCGTAGACGTAGCCGTTGATCGAGTGCATGAGGTTGCTCTCTTCGAAGCCCTCCTCGTCATCCAGGGGGACCGAGTGCGGCTCACCAGCGAGCTCCCGGAGGTTCTTGTCCAGGTAGAGGCTTTCGTTCTCGTTCTCCACGGTGAAATACGAGAAGATCTCGCGGTCGACGTCCAGCGGGGTCGCCGTCGCCGGATCCGCGCGTCCCCTGCCGGTGATGACCATCGCGCCGATCAACCCCGAGTTGGTGTCGGCCACCTCGTCGGTGTGCGAGTGGTACATCCACACGACCGAGGACCCGTCCATCGCCGCCGGCCCGGCGCGATCGGGGACGGCCCAGGTGTAGACGTGTTTGGCACCCGGAGCGACCGTGTCGTCCGCCTTCGCGGCGGCCGCGGTGCCGTCGGAGTATGGCGCCCCCTCCGCGTCCTTGCGGTAGAACACCCCGTGCGGATGCACCGAGGCCGGGAATGCCGTGTTGTTCTTGAATACGACCTTGATCGTGTCGCCGACGACGGCCCGCACGACCGGACCGAGCATGCCCAGGCTGTCGTCACAGATCCTGGCGGTTGGCGCGCAGTCCGTCGGCACGGCGATCGGATGGGTGAACGTCGCGTCCGTGTAGCCGCGGTAGAGCGATTTCCAGTAGCGGTGGCCGACCCGGTTCGGTCCTTGCTGCGTAAAGACCTCCTCGGACGGGGTGAACGGGTCTCCGGTGATGTCGTTGGTGCCGTCCGGGGCGTAATCCCAAAGCACCGGGTCTGCTGCAATGTAATAGGTACGCAGCTTTCCGGGAAGGTTCGCGGCCGTGGCCGCATCGGTTGCTTCGCCGTCTTCTGAGGCCGCGGACGAGATCAGAGCCCCGTACGCGGCCAAGACGACGATCGCAGCCACCGCAGTTCCTGTGACAGCACGCGTGAGACTCATCCTCATTCCTCTCGGTCGAAAGTGCCGATTCCCCCGCATTCACAGGTTACGCACAGGAACCACGATCGGCGTCTCGACCGCACCTCATCGGCATCGGCATCGGCATCGGCATCGGCGGCCAAGGTTGCCCGCCGGGGGCCGTGCCCGATCCCGGGGCCGCCAACAACTCGTCAGTTGGAGAATGTCCCTGTGGACTTCGACAGACAATCAACCGTCGCCGTGACGCTGGCCTCCTACGAGCAGGGAGTCGAGGCCTACTTGGGCGCCTCGAACCCGACACCGCACCCGCCGTACGAGGAGTTCTTGCACCGCGTCGTGGCGCTGCTTCCAGCGGGCTCACGCATGCTCGAGCTCGGATTCGGCCCCGGAGACGACGCGCTCTTCTTCGAGCAACACGGTCTTCTTGTCCGACGAACCGACGGCACCCGGGCCTTTGTCGAACGGCTTCGGTCCAACGGGCATCAGGCCGACGTCCTGGACGTGACAACCGACGAGTTCGGCGGACCGTTCGACGTCGTGTTCGCCAATGCGGTCTTGCTCCACCTGACCGTCGACCAGTTCGACACAGTCCTCGCCAAGGCTGCGCAGGCGGTTCACCCCGACGGGCTGCTGGTCTTCACGGTCAAGGAAGGAGACGGAACGGAGTGGACCACCACCAAGCTCGACCGACCCCGGTTCTTCACCTACTGGCGCGAGCCCGCGATGCGCGCGCACCTCACGACCGCTGGTTGGACCGCGGTCAGCATTGAGCAGGTGAATGGACGACTCGAGCCGTGGCTCTACGTGATCTGCACACCGCAGCCACGGTAGGTGTCGCGACCTCGCTTGCCTTGCTCGTCCGGGAGCTCCCTCGCGCATCGTCGAGCGAATTCGGTTGAGGCGAGTCTGTGAAGACTCTCACGAACAGGGCACTCCGGCACCACCGGGACCTGCGGGCCACTCATCAATTTGGGTTGTGGAGGGCTCGGCGAACAGGAGCCACCTTGCCGCCGCGCTCCTCGCCAAGGGGCGACATGAGTAAGGGTGCGTTGGGGCTCGTGGCGGCAAGTCCGAGTCGCCGCGACGGCCGGCTTCAGCGGCCCGACGGTGCTCGGCAAGCTCCGGGCCACCCACCGGCGCGCCGAGCCGAGGACTCGCCGCCGTCGCGGGAACGTGCGCAACTACACGTCGAGGAAGGGCAGACTCGTGTCCATGAACACCGACACTCAGATGGTCAGGTGCCGGTTATGGCGCAACGGCGTGCTCGCGAGCGAGGACTTCCCGTTCGAACGCATCTCGGAGTACCTGGAGGAGGAGGGAGCCCTCGTCTGGGTGGACCTGTGCGCGCCCGATCCCCAGCACCTGAGCGAGCTGGCCGAGGAGCTCACCCTCGACCCGCACGCGGTCGAGGACTCCCTGGCACGACAGGAACGGGCCAAGTCCGTCCGGTACGCGACCCACACGTTCCTGACCGTCTTCGCCACCACGATCGCGGACGACGACGACGCGGCCTCGGCCGGGCGGGGCGTCCGGGGCCTGCGCGCGTCCCGGATCTCCGCGTTCATCCTGCGCCGGGGCATCGTCACCGTCCGTCAGGACGACTCCTTCGACATCGAGCAGGTCGTGGCCCGCTGGGACGAGAACCCCGACCTGCTGAAGTACGGCGTCGGCGCACTCGTGCACGGGCTGCTCGACGTCGTCGTCGACGGCCACTTCGAGGCGGTGCAGATCCTCGACGACAAGATGGAGGACCTCGAGGGTGCCCTGTTCGACGAGCGCACGTTGGGCAACGAGCTGCAGCGCCAGACCTACCGCATCCGACGCGACCTGGTCGAGCTCCGGCGGGTCGTCCTGCCGATGCGCGAGGTCGTCAACGCCGTCCTGCGCCACCGCAAAGACATCAACGCCCCCAGCGAGCTCGACACCTGGTACGACGACCTGTACGACCACGTCCTGCGCGCCTCGGAATGGACCGAGTCGCTGCGCGACATGGTGACGACCATCTTCGAGACGAACCTCTCCCTGCAGGACGCGCGCCTGAACACGGTCATGAAGAAGCTCACGGCGTGGGCGGCGATCATCGCGGTACCCACCGCGGTGACGGGGTGGTTCGGCCAGAACGTCCCCTACCCGGGGTTCGCGCAGGAGTGGGGATTCGTCCTGAGCGCCGCCGTCATCGTCGGTATCGGGCTTGCGCTCTATGTGTCGTTCAAGCGGCGAGACTGGCTCTAGGGACAAGTAAGGCGTGGACCAGTCATGAATGTCGTCACCGGGATCATGATCGTTGCGGTGCTCATCGGCGTCGTCCACGGCTACCGACTGGGGCTCGGTTGGGTGGTCCTGCCCTCGGCCGGGTTCGTGGTGGGGTTCCTCCTCGGGGTGCGGCTGGCTCCGCTGGCGATGGGCTTCGTGGAGCACCCGGTCGCGAAGTTCGCCACCGCCGTCGTCGTGACGATCGTCCTCATCTCGCTGGGCGCTGGGCTGGGACGCTTCGTGGCACGCCGGTTCGACAAGGCAAGCGACCGGCTGCACCTGGGGTGGGCGAACCGGACTCTTGGGGCGGGCCTGCAGGCGGCCATCGTCCTGGTGCTCGCGTGGCTGCTCGCCTCGGGAGCGTCGAGCGTCGACGCGTTCGGGCTGGGTCGGCAGGTGCAAACCTCCCCCGTGATCCGTGCGCTCAACGAGGTCCTGCCTGCGCCGCCAGACATCGTGTCGCGACTGCGCGCGATCATCAGTCCGAACGGCTTCCCGAACGTCTTCCTCGCGGGCGAGCCCAGGTCCGCGGTGATCACCCCGGGGCAGTCCGTCGATCCGGCCGTGATCGCGTCCGCTTCGGGCTCGGTCGTGCAGGTCATCGGCGTGGGCTGCGGCGGCCTCGTGGAGGGGTCCGGGTTCGTGGTTTCGCCGGGCGTGGTGGTGACCAACGCGCACGTCGTGGCCGGGGTCGGCGAGCTCACGCTCACCGACGACGCAGGGCGGCACGCCGCGACCACCGTGCTGTTCGACCCGGACGAGGACCTGGCCGTGCTGACCGCCCCCACCCTGCAGGCCGCCGCGCTGGCCACAGATTCCACCGACCTGCCTCCCGGTGCCACCGGGGCGGTCCTGGGCTACCCCGGCGGTGGGCCGCTGCGCGCGGACGACTCCGTCGTCCTGGAACGCACGACGGCGGTCGGCCAGAACATCTACGGCCAGGGGTCCGTGAGCCGGTCCATCTACGCACTCGCAGCGAACATCGAGCACGGCAGCTCGGGCGGCCCGCTCCTCACGGCCGACGGGACGGTCGCCGGCGTGGTGTTCGCGAAGTCCGTCACGCAGGACCAGGTGGGCTACGCGCTGGTCTGGAGCGAGGTCGCCGCGGCCGTCAACGCGGCGAGCCAGCGGACCGAAGCGGTACCAACCGGGGCATGCGCAGTCAGGTGAGCGCGGCTCCGTGGAGCATGCACACAGCACCGCTCCCCCGGGCGTCGCACGAAGCATCGGTGCGCGTTGTCGGCACCCACGCGTCGCCGGACCAGTGTCAGCCACCATGGGGCGAAGATCTGGGCCTTGGCGACTTGGGTGGCCGGCGCGGATCCCGTCGGGCCCGGCGGATTCCTCAGGCGAGAACGCGCGCCTTGAGGGACTCATACTCGGCCGCCGAGATCGCCCCCGCATCGACGAGCCGCTTCGCCTTGGTCAACTGGTCAACAGCCGAGGTGCCGCCAGCTACCTGCTGGATGTACTCCTCTTGAGCCTGTCGGACGTCGCGGCGGGCGCGACTTTCGCGCTCGGCCATACCGCCGCTGTTCGCGATCACGTAGATGAACACGGTGATGAACGGCACGAAGATCAACGCGATGACCCACAGCGCCTTGATGAATCCACCCGAGTCCCGATTCCGGAAGATATCCGCGATCACTGAGAACAGCACCATCAGATAGGCAATGAAGAGATATGCAACAAATATAAACCACATGACATCCCAGAACGACATGGCGGTCCTTTCAAAGGTTGCGGGCATTAACCCGACGTTGGGGAGCCGAATCGGCTCCGGGTCGAACGTGGCGCAAAGCACCCAAAACACGCAACTCACCACACGGGCGGTCGCGACCTACGGGCCACCGCACGCCAACGGCGGCGGTCACCGACTTCTCGACCGGGCAGGTCGCGAGGACCAATCCCCGCAGGAAGTGTCCGCGCGGCACTCAGAACCCCCAGGGCAGCCCGACGAGGTACCACACCATGAAGAACGCGGTCCAGACGGTGGCCAGGGCGAGGAAGTAGGGCAGCATCAGGGCGATGACCGTGCCGATACCGGACCGGCGGTCGTACCGTGCTGCGAAGACGACGATGAGTGGGAAGTACGCCATGATCGGCGTGACGATGTTCATCGGCGAGTCCGAGGTCCGGTACGCGGCCAGCACGGCTGCCGGATCCACTCCCAGGCGCATGAACAGCGGGATGAAGATCGGGGCGAGCAGAGCCCATTTGGCGATCGCCTGCGGGATGATGATCCCCACCGCGAGGGTGATGAGCATGGCGAACAGGAGCAGCCAGCCCGCGCCGACGTCGAGGTTCTCGATGAGGTCGCCCAGCTTGACCGCCGCGACCTGGGGCATGTTGGAGTAGTTGAAGTAGGCGATGAACTGCGCGATGAGCAGGAAGAGCAGCAGCAGCCCGGCCAGGCCAGCCCATGACTTGGTGATGGCGTCGATGACGTCGGTGCTCGTGCGCAGCGTCCCTGCTCCTCGGCCGAAGCCCAGACCGGCGGCGAGGAACAGCAGAGCGATGATGACGACCAGGCTGTCCATGAACGGCGACGTCCCGATGACGCTGCCCGTGTCGGGGTCCCGCAGAGGAGCGCCGGGGGGCAGTGTGAGCAACAGGATGCCGGCGAGCGCGACGAGGAGATAGAGCCCGGCGAGCCGCAGCCCGCGCTGCTCCGCGTCCTGGTCGACGGCAGGGGCGTCGTCGGCCGCTTGGATCTGGCTGCTCCCCGGCAGTGGCGCGACGGCGGGGTCGTAGGTACCGAGGCGTCGCTCGACCACCCGGGAGGTCACGAAGCCGAGAAGGACGGTGAGAAGGATCGTCGACCCGATGCCGTACCAGAGGTTCGCCGTCAGGTCGATCGACTGCGACCGGTCGACGAGGGCGATCGACTCGTTGGTGATCTCGGTGAGGACCGCGTCGGTCGGGGTGATGAGCAGGTTGACCCCGAACCCCCCGGCCACGCCGGCGAAGGCTGCGGCCATGCCGGCCAGCGGGTGACGTCCCACGCTGTGGAACGCCGCGGCTCCCAGCGGGATGAGCACCAGGTAACCGGCGTCGGAGGCGATGCTCGAGATGATGCCGAGGAACACGATGATGTAGGTCAGGGTCGCCCTCGGGGCCGAGGCCACGAGTTTTCGGATCAGGGCCGCGACGAGCCCCGAGATCTCGGCGACGCCGACACCGATCATGACGATGAGGATGATGCCCATCGCCGTGAAGCCCATGAAGTTGCTGACGAACGAGGTGAAGAGGAAGCGCACGCCATCCGCGGTGAGCAGCCCCTCGATGTGCACGGTCTCGCGGACAACCTTGTACTCCGAGGCGTCCGGCGGCTCAGCCGGCAACGCCTGCCCCGGAAGCATCGAACCGCCCACGTCGCCGACCTCGACGCTCTGGGAGGGAGGCTTGACCACGTCGTAGGTCGCTGAAACACCAGCCCAGGCCAGCACCTGCGACAACAGGATCACCCCGATGCACAACCCGAGGAAGAGCAGTGCCGGGTGCGGCACCTTGTTCCCCGCTCGCTCGATGACGGTGAGCGTGCGCTCGACGAAACTCCGTCTGGGCGCGGAGACGGCGGGGACCGCGTCCGCGCTCACTGTGCGCCTCGCGCCAGGTGCGCGTCGGCCAGACGCCCGAACAGGTCGGCGATGGCCAGCGTCACCTTCTCCACCTCGTCGAGGAGGACGCGCTCGTTGGGGCCGTGGATGTTGGCGTAGCCGTCCGTCGCCCCGACCAGGAGGATCTCCGCGCCGGGGACCGCCTCATGGAGCGAGCTGACCAGAGGGATGGAGCCGCCAGCACCGATCAGCACCGTGTCAGCTCCCCAGGCCTGCGACCATGCTTCCCTGGCGAGCTCATACGCGGGGCTGGAGGTGTGCGCGGCGTAGCCGTGCCCGGTCTCGAGGCCTTCGGCCTGGAGTCGCACGCCGAACGGCATGGCGTCTGTGAGGTGCCGGATGACGGCCGCCTGCGCCTCGACGGGGTCCTGCTCGGGGTGAACCCGGACGTTGAGCTTGGCGCGGGCGTACGGGGCGACAGCGTTCAACGCGGTGTCGACCGAGGGGACATCGATACCGATCACGGTGATCGCCGGCCCGGAGTACACCCGCGACCCCAGGGAGCCGGTGCCCACCAACGGCATGCCGTCGACGACCTCAGCGAGCTCGCGGAACTCGGCCTCGCTGGGGCTGCCGCCAGCCCACTCCTCGCGTCGAAGGCCGTCCACGGCGGCGTTGCCTTCGGCGTCGTGCAGCGAGGCGAGCCCGCGGATCAGGGCCAGCAGGGCGTCGGGCGCTGCACCGCCGTACTGCCCACTGTGCTTGGCTGAGGCGAGCGTGCGCACCTCGACGATGATGGTGGCCATCCCGCGCAGTGCGGCGGTCAGGGTCGGCGTGCCCGGCCGCACGTTGCCCATGTCGGCGATGAGCATGACGTCGGCCGCGAATCGGGCTGGATCCGTCGGTGGGTACGCCGTGAACGCGCCGCCGCCGACCTCCTCTTGCCCCTCAATGACGATCTTCACCCCGACCGGCGGACGGCCGTTCCAGGCACGGAGCGCACCGACCAGTGCCACGATGTTCGACTTGGTGTCCGCGGCACCGCGGCCATGAAGGGCACCGTCGCGATCGGCCGGTTCGAACGGCGGCGTCTCCCACTGGCTCTCGTCACCCGCGGGCACGACGTCGTAGTGGCTGTAGAGCAGCACCGTGGGCGCTCCGGTCGGTGGCGCGATGGTCCCGAACACCACGGGAGCGGTGGCCGGAAGCTCGATCCACTCCACCTCCGTCCCGGCGCCGCGAAGCAGCTCGGCGACCGCCTCCTGAGCCGCCGCGAGGTCGCGGTGCGTCGCCTCCGGATAGCCCGCTGCGGACACGGAAGGGATCGCCACGAGGTCTCGTAGGTCCTGGGTCAGCTGGGGCATGAGCTCACGAACCCGTTGCCTCAAGACCGATGTTGACGACTGCATGACAGGCCCCCTACTCGTCGGAGCTCGATCCAAGGCGCAGGTTGCCGAAGTCGCCTTGGCCCGCTCATTCGAGATGCTAGGGGGAGGGCGGCAAGGGCGCGAGGCGACGCGGCCCCGGACCGTTCCGACTGACGGATCCAGTTGCGGCCACCGGATTGCTCGATGAGGACTGGTGCAGCCGATGAGCTGACCCAGCACCCGGCGCCGTACCTGATGTGCTGGCAGGCTTTGCACAAGTTCCGTTCGCGTTGGTGCTGAGGCGGCATCTGACGACGGCCCACTGGGCTCCCCACCAGGGCCGAGCCCTCAAGAGAAAGGGGAATGCCATGAGTCCCGACACGGACGCCACGCAATCAAAGAGCGGTTTGGGGGCAGGCGTCGTCGGCACGTGCAGCGGGCTGGGCGTGCTGCTTGTCTTCATCCTCCAGAACCGGCAGCCCGTCACCCTTCAATTCCTCGTCTGGGACTTCACCTGGCCCGTGTGGCTCTACACGATCGTCGTGGCGGTGTTCGGTGCCATGGTGTGGTTCGGACTTGGTGTGATGCGACGCCGGCGCCGCCGGAAGGCGCGTCGCGCCTGACCGAGTGACAGCATCAGGTCCCCCGAAGCGGGTCGCGTTCGGCAACGCCGGAGGCAAGGATGTCCAGTCCGAGCTGGCGGGCCAGATCGGCCGCGACCAGTTGCCCGCGGACGCTGTTGCCGATCTCGTCCAAGGGCGGTGAGTAGGTGGCAAGTCCGCCCTTGCCCGGCGACACGGTGACGAGGGCACCGCTGATCCCGCTCTTGGCGGGCAGGCCGACCCGCAGCAGCCAGTCTCCTGACGTCTCGTACAGGCCCGCGATCGTCATCATCGCGAGCGTGGCGCGGGCGACGTCGGGCTCGATGACCCGTTCCCCGGTCACAGGGTTGACACCACCATCGGCGAGGGTGGCCCCCATCGTGGCGAGATCCTGGGTAGTGACCTGTACGCAACTCTGCCGGGTGTAGAGGTCGGTGACCACCGACGGCGCAGCGCTGAGCGCGCCGCGTGTACCCAGAACGAGCGCGATGGCCTGGTTGCGCTGGTTGCTGCCGGAGGCGGACGCATACGTGTCCTGGTCAAGGCGAAGAGGTCGGCCGGCGAAACTAGACAACCCTTCGAGCAGGCACGCCCAATCGCTGCCCGGGTCACCCCGGACCAGCAGCCCGGTGGTCGCCAGGGCGCCGGAGTTCACCATCGGGTTGGTACGGCCGCGCGAGTCACGTTCAACCGCGGCGATGGAGTTGAACGGCAACCCGGTGGCATTGACGCCCACCCGATCACACACTTCGTCGACACCGTAGGACTGACAGGCCAGGGCGAACACGAACGGTTTCGCACAGCTCATGAGGGTGAACTCGGTCTGGCTGTCTCCCGCGCAGAACGCCTGCCCGTCGACGCCGACGATCGAGATACCGAACAGTCTCGGGTCGGCTTCGGACAGGGCCGGATAGACGGTGGACACCGAACCCCGCTCGACGTCACGAAATCTCTCGTGACTGTGATCGAGCAATTCGTGCACGGTCTCGGCGGCCGGCAGGTGGCCGGTCGACACCAGTCGGGCGTCGTCGGGCGGTCCAGGAACTGGCGCGCTAGTCATGGAGTGGCCGGTCGCCTGAAGGAGAACCGAGGTCTGGATGAAAGCTCACACGTTCACATCCTTGATTTCCGTGGCCGGGGAGTCGGCAGGTCATCTGCCCGGTGTCGCGGCCGATTACTCATCGGCGGAGTCGATGGGCCGTGGGCGGTCTCGGCCGCGCTGCGCACTGGTCCGTGATGTGGTGATGGCGGCGCCGAGCGAGGTACCGATGAGCACCCCGAGCGCGATGGCGACCATGGTCTCGCCGGCGGTGACCAGCGAAGCCGCGCCGTAGACGCGGTCGTCGCCGATGTACTTCGCAACCCCGACCAGACCGAGGGCACCGGGCACGAGGAGCCAGAAGGCGGGCAGGAAGCTGACCAGGGTGGTGGGTCCACTTCGATGTCGCGCGACGAGCATGGCGACGGGTGTCATCAGGACGGCGCCGGTGAAGGCAGAGAGCACGCCACCGAGGAACAGTCCGCCGATGACCTGTCCTGCGTAGGCGACGTACAGGACGAGCAGGATCCACGCGGTGGCCTGCGGGCGGGCGCACTGGTGGAGCACGACGCCGACGCCGAATGCGGCGACGCCGATCCAGGGCGCCCAGGGGCCGAGGGATTGGATGGCGACGTCGGTGACGCTGCGGGTAGGGACTCCGACGAGCTGGGCCGCGGCGACGATCCCGACGGCGAGCAGGACGAGACGCATCGTGCCGGCGGCCAGGCGGCCGGCCCCGGAGACCATCTGACCGGTGGCGAGCTCCAGGACGGCGGTGGTGAGCAGCGCCCCAGGCAGGAACGCGACGAGCGGGGCGATGAGGGGAGCGAAGACGCCGATGTCCCAGCTGGTGCGAGCCAGCAGGAACACTGTGGTGGACACACCGAACGCGCAGACCAGAGGGAGCACGGTGCGGTAGGTGGAGGTGGGCCCGTCTCCGGTGAGCTGCAACGCTCCCACGACTGCGCCGAGCAGGGCTGCGACGGCGATCTCGGGCAGGCTCGCGCCAAGGATGAGCGAGAGACCGACACTCATCACGACGTAGCCCGTGACCCGCGCGGCGATGCCCCACGGTGGTGGCGCTCGCCGGATCGACTGCAGTCGGCCCACTGCGGCGCCGGGCTCGAGGTCGGTCGTCAGGGCGTCGTCGACGACGTCGAACACGTCGTCGATCTGGTCCAGCCGCAGCCCGCGTGCTCCGGCGGAGGCCACCGCTGTGCTGACCGGGCCGGTGCCGGGCAGCGACACGATCAGGGCGGTGGCGAACGCGACGACTTCGACATCCGGGATGCCGCTGCGCTGAGCGACCCGCTCGAGCGTCGTGGCGACGTCGGTCACCGGGGCGCCGGCATCGATCATCGCTTCTCCCAGCGCCACCAGGAACCCGGTGGTCTCGGCGCGCGACGACGACGGCGCCCGTGGGTCCGCCTCGGTGTTCGACCCCGAGACCTCTTCGGCGGGGCGACGGCGCGCAGCCCGGAGCAAGAGGACCAGGGCGGCGACCAGGACGACCAGGGCGGTCACCGCCGATTGCAGCGTGACCGGCGAGTCCTGCAGCGCCGGTGCCGTCACCGGGGGGACGACTGGTCGACTCTCGACGGGAACCGAGTCGGCCGGGGCCTCGGGGGCTGGGACCGGTGGGGTGGTCGGATCGGCCGTCGCGGTCTCCGACGTCGCGGCTGTCTCTGTCGGGGACGGGGTGGCATCGGCGCTGGCGTCACCGGTTGGTTCCGGCGTGCCAGGCTCCGCGGCCGGTGGCGTCGAGGGGTCGGGGACCGCCTCGGTCGCGCCAGGTGCTGCCAGAACATCCTGCGCGACGCCGGTCGCTGCCATCCAGGGTGACGCAATGACGAGGACGACGGCCACGATCAGCACCGTCGCTGCCCGCACGACACGCAGGAACGCCGACGCGGTCTCGGGCGTGCTCACCCGGCGCCGACGGGCGACGTGAGCGCGACCTGGGCGTTGACGTCCAACGCCGGATGGCAGCAGTCCAGCACGAGCCGCAGGTGCTCGTCGCGCACCCGCGGGCCCGCGAAGCCATGCCGAGCAAGGACGTCCACGATCTCCGCGATCCGGTCCCGGTGTCGCAGGAGCATGCCAGCAATGCCTTGACTCATGGTGATCTCAACTCGCATCGATAGCGGGCTGCCAGCCCCGAGCGTTCACGGAATCGGACGGGCATTCGGGATGGAACCGAGTCAGTCGTGGGCCCGTTCGCGGATCACCTTGGCCGAGTCGGCCCCCAGACGGGCCAGGACGGCCGCACGCGTAACCGGATCCAGCGCTGCCACCCGGCCCTCGATGTCATCCACGACCGAGGACACCTGCTGGTGCTTGTTCCGCAACTGGACGACGACAAACGCAAACGCGGATGCTGTGGCTACCAACAATGCTGCCCACCTGATTTGACGCAACCCGCCCACCCCGATCTGTTTCAACAACGCATCGACTGCGGGCGTCGTGTCAACGCCAACCCGACCGCCAGCCCTCAGGAAGCCTAGGGTCCGACGAGACGGCCCGCAAAAGGTGAGCAGGTCCCCGCTGACTGCCACCGGTGGGCCGCACATGTAGACCCACCGAGCTGTGGATGCAGGGTGGGGTGCGCGGCTGCGGCCGCCTGGATCTCGTCGAGGTAGAGGGCGTCGGCCTCTTTGGCTCACGGTGTAGAAGGACCACACGTGACGCCCGAAGGAGGAGCCCGTAGTCCAGATCCAGCTCATCCACGGGGTGATGCCCATCCAACGTCCAACGTCGGGGTCATCACGAAGGATCCTGGAGTGGTTGACGAGATCCGCTCGACGATTG
The DNA here is from genome assembly GCF_045689905.1 of Pengzhenrongella phosphoraccumulans. Taxonomy (NCBI): domain Bacteria; kingdom Bacillati; phylum Actinomycetota; class Actinomycetes; order Micrococcales; genus Pengzhenrongella; species Pengzhenrongella phosphoraccumulans. The sequence goes on from NZ_CP144210.1 coordinate 4,804,636, forward strand.
CGAGCGACTTCGCAGGCGCAGCGCCACTCACCCCCGGCCCCTAGCCCAAACGGAGGCCCCGGTCTTCCTTGGCCCGTTCGTTGCGTCGCCCCGCTCGGCTGATCCGTTGGTGCCCTGGTCCGGAAGCAAGGATCCTGGCGCTGAGGTGGCCAGGCGGTTCCTGCATCTCCGTCCTATATGGGGGTTCACAGATAGGTGGGCTCCGGGGAGGACGGCTCGCCGCGAACGGCGCTAAAGACAGCCGCCATGATGCCCGCGACAATGGCGAGGAGCCCCGGCACAAGAATTGCGGCCGCAATCACGTCTTCGCTGTTCCCCGAGGCGATCGCCAGTCCGACGACGACGGCTGTGACCACAACGGCCGCGGCCCAGTACGTGCGCCAGACCACCCGGATCGTTCGTGCCCGTCGAGCGTTCTTTGCGTTCCACTCCCGCCGCACCCGCCGCACCTCGTCGGCATGGGACACAAAGCCTTCCCTGAAGGACGCGATCGCGGCGTCGGCCTCCGCCGGGGCCATGAACTCTCCGAGCAGCCCACGCACACGGACGAGCACCGCCTCCGTGTCGATCGTCTCGTTCACGCTCTCGTCAAATCCGGCGACCAGGACGTCGATGAAGGCCTGGACGTCGTCGTCCGTCCTCGGAGCTTTGCCGTCGAACTCGTCATCCCAGATTTCGCGGGCGCGTTCAGCCGTGACGGGATAAAGGTGGGTGCGCATCGCTCTCGTCAGAGAGTCGACGGTCAGGTTTCTCATGGGGGCCATGGAGTGATGGTGCACCCGCGTGCCCGCGCATCACGCCACGGCGGCGCCGCGCATCCACCGTTGTACCCGGTCGCACCTCGAAGCCGGTCACGCCAACGTCTTCTTGCTCGCTGACGATGCGCAGGCACTCCGACGCGCGCGAGCCGTAGAAGGCCCGCCCCGATCGCGTCCCGGCACCTACCACGCTCTGACCTGGCACTTCACCGTTTCGCCGAGGATGTGAACCTACGAGTACCCATCCCCTCAAAGGGGACCTTCGGCGCGCAGCAGGTCGTGTCGCGAGCGTCTCACCTGCACAAACGCGTTTGGTTCAGCCCTACTCGAACACCACGCGCCGGCCCTGGTCGCGGACCAGGGTGCGAGCCTCGGTGATCATCGCCGCCGCCTGTTTGTCCGAGACTCCGCGCAGGGCAGCCACGGTGCGCAGGTCCGCGCGCGACAGCGCGACGACATCGGTGATGCCGGAGGCCTCCAGGGCTGCGGCGCGGTGCTCGGCGACGCCGGCGATCGCGGTCAGCGGGGCGTCCACCCGGATGCGGCTGACGACGGCCGGGCCGGTGGATCCGGCCGTGGCCGCCACGACGGCGACCTGCGACACGGCCTGGACGGCGACCGCCCGGTCGACCACGCGGAACCGTGGCAGGCGGACCTCTTCGGCGCGCAGGACGACGCGGCCGCCCACGCGGACCCGGTCGGCACCGCAGGTCGGGCACGGGGTCACGGCGACAGGGCGACCGGCTGGCGACGCGGCGGCCGTCACCTTGGTGGCCGGACCGTGGGACCCGCAGCTCTGGCAGTAGCAGGACTCGCCGTCGACCCCGTCGCCCGTGGGCGTTGCCGGGCACAGGCCGCCGGGCGGGAACGGGACGGTGGCCGGCGCGCCTCGGTCGAGCGCCACTGCGACGTCCGTCATCCGCAGGTCGCCCGGGGTCTGGGACGCGAAGTAGAGACCGACCTGCGTCGGCGCCCCCATGGTCAGAGCCAGGTCCCCGAGCACGACGATGGCGCCCGGCGGTACGACGATGCCGAGCGTGGCCTCGACCGCCCCGGCGGGTACGGTGCCGCCGGCCGAGCGGCGGTCGAAGTCGAGCTCGTCGAGCGGCAACCGCACCACCGCGCCGATCGTCGCGCCGGCATCGTCCGCGAACGTGAGCTCGACCGCCGCGCCCGACCCTCCGCTGACCGTGGCCTCCAGCTGCAGGTCGAACGCGTCCCCCGGTGTCGCCGCCACGTGCTGCGTGACCGTGTCCGCGATGGCGCCACCGTTCGCGAACGTCACGCCGCCGGTGGCCGGGGCCGTCGTCGTGGTCGTCGGGGACGACGGCGTCCAGGTCGCCGACGCCGCATCGGCCGACCCCACGAGGCTCACCTTGTCGATCGCCATCGCCAGCTCGGGGACGTAGAACCGGATCTCGGCCTGGGTGGCCGCGGCGGGCGCGACGAGCACGGCCTCGTGGTGCGGGATGCTGTCCACCGACGGGTCCTTCTCCAGGTCGACGGCCGTGACGGGCACCCGGTCGACGCGCTCACGCGAGCACGAGTCGCCGTTCCAGCGGACCTGCGCGACGGCCCCCTCCACGAACGCGAGCCCGTCGAACGAGAAGCGATACCGGGCTCCACCGACGGCCGGCACCACCTGGGAGATCGAGGACGCCTCATCGAGGGTGGTGCGGCGCGACTCGCCCCTGTCAGATGCAGCAGCGAGCAGCGCCAGCACCTCGCCCGAGGTGGGAAGCGCCACCGGTCGGACGCCTCCAGCGGTGAGCTCCCACTCGGCTGGCAGGGCGTCGCCGAGCGTCAGCACGCGGGCCGCACCGGCGCCGATGCCCACGACCACGGCGTGCGTGCCCGCGGAGTTGATCACGACCTGGGCGTTGTCGAGGTTCGGCAGGCTGACGACGGTGTCGGGCACCAGCCGTCGACCGGGCACGTCCAGCGCGATACCGGCGCGCCCCGCGACCACCACGCCGATCAGGCCGGTCGGGTCGATCGCCAGCGCCTGCGCGGTCTGGTCCACCTCGAGCGAGACGTCGACCACGGTGCTGAGGTCGGTGGCCCGCAGATAGCGCACGTCGGACGGGCCGAGCACGACGATCTCATCGCCGCCGGGCGCCACGGTGACGGCACGCGCGGCCGCAAGGACCTTCACCTGGTCGAAAGTGCCGCTGTCGACCGCCGCCCGGTTGGCGTAGGAGACGATCGAGGTATCCCCCTCGGACCCGTCGGCGTTCGTCTCCTGGACGAGGGCGACGACGCGACCGCCGGACCCGACCGCTAGGTCGACCGGTCGCCCGCCCGCGACACCGTTCGGGAGCGTCGCCCACGGCACGGTCGACCCGGCCGCGGCGGCGCGCAGGTCGGCCCAGCCCACGTGCCGGACCGCGGTCGCGATACCGCCCTGGTTGCTCGTCGCGCCGAGCAGGTACACGCCGAGCCCGTCGGGTGCGCCCGCCAGTCGGCCGATGCCCTCCGGCACCGGGACCGGCGCACCGATGGCCCGGCCGGTCTCGGTGTCGACCAGGACCAGGAGGCCTCGTGCCGCATTGTTGAGCGCCCCACCGACCACGCGGAGCACGTTGAGAGAGACGAGGGCCGTGCGCCCGGACGGGTCGACGACGATCGCGGCTGGGGTGCCGGGCCCGATCGCCTCGTCCGCCCCCGGCCGGCGCGTGAAGACGTCGGACCGGACGTACCGGGCGACCATGGACCCGTCGGCGGACTGCTCGGCCGTACCCAGGTGGACCGTCGCGCTGTCCGGGCCGAAGGCGACGACCTGCGAAAACTCGCCCGGTCGTCGCAGCGGCAGCGTAGGGCCCTCGCGCAGCGCGGTGCCCACGCGGTACCAGTCGACGAAGTCGCCGTTGGCCACGCGTTCGCCGCCGCCCGCGGTCGCACCGGCGCCGGCTGACGCGAGCGCCGTGTTGACGGCGTGCGCGACGTCCGCGAAGTCGAGCCCGAAGTCGACTGCCCCCGACGACGCGAACCGTTGCAGGTCGACGGCCACCTCGCTCGACCCCGCACCGACGCGCAGCTCGAGCGGCAGCTGGAACCCCTCCGTGATGTGCCGCAGCCGCAGGTGGGCCTGCAGGCCGGTGGCCGCCGGCGTGGCGTCGCCGACCGCCGTCCGCCACGACAGGCCCCCGTCCCGGGTGAGCTGCAGGACCGCGGGCTGGGTGCTGGACGCCGCGATCCCGGCGCCCGCGTCCGCCCCCGCACTCCAGGCGGCCGTTCCCTCACGGACCTGCACGACCATCCAACGCCGCTGACCCGCCACCAGTTCGACCTCGGCGGGCAGCGGGACGTTGATCCAGGTGGGGCTCCCGGCCAGATCTCGCGTGAGCGTGACCTCCGCTGGCCGGCTGAGCATCGAGGTGCGTCCCGGTTTGCCGTCCAGGTCGTTCACCAGGTCGATCGCGAGCGTGACCTTCGAGGTGACCGAGGTGAGCATCAGGTCGAGCGACGTGGCCACCTGGGTGCCGGGCAGGACGAACGGTTGCGCGAGAGACTGCCCGGCCTGGACCGAGACGAGCTCGGTGGCGGACGCGCCGGTGACCGGCCCGTAGACCACACGCGTCTGGGCGAACGACCCCTGGACGCGCCCGGCCGTCCCGCCCACGACCGCGACCAACCCCGGCGGGACCGTCACCGAGAGCGTGCCCTGCCCGGCCACCGGCGTCCCGTCGTACCTGTACGGCGCCGCGACCGTGCGAACGCCGTCGGGCGACCCACTGACCGCGATCGTGTAGTCGATCTCCAGGGCCAGGTCGAGGCGCGAGATCGTGGCGGAGTGCAGCAGGAAAGGCACCACGTGGCACCCGTTCTCCACGTCGAGCTTGGGCAGCATCGCGTTGAGCAAGTCGGAGAAGTCGCCGGTGGTGGCAGGGTCCACCAGGTCGCCGAGGTGCGTGAAGAACACCGGCCCGCCCTCGACCGCGAGCGTGAGGTTGCTCGGGGGCGACGAGACGCGCAGCTGGCTGATGTCGGGCGAGCCGGCGACCGGGATGCGCAGGCCCGTGACCGTCAGGCCCGGGAGCGGCGTCGCATTGGACGAGGGCCACGCAGCGGTGCCTGGACCGAGGCCGCCCTGGTCGTTCACCGGCAGGAACCCGCCACCCAGGTCGACCAGCACAGTCCCGCCGCCCAGACCGGATCCCGTCAGTGAGGCGAGCTTGCGACGCGCGTGCAGGTCGATCTCGACCGCTCCGTTCGTCGTGACCTTGTTGGCTCCCCAGTCGCCGACGCCGCCCGAAAAGCTCAGCGTCTCGAGGAACCGCCTGCCGGTGTCGGTGCTGACGGGCGTCACCGACAGGACCGCGCGCGTGACGACGGCACCGACCGGCAGCCGGCGCAGGACCAACCGACGGTCCCGCTCGAACGGCAGCTGCCGACCGGCGTGCCCCGCAACCACGCGCATCCGTCACTCCTCCTTCGTCGGGCCGGCTCAGACCTTGAGCAGGATCATGAGCTTGAGCTCGCCGTCGAACTCCTGGGCACCGATGTAGTCGCGCGCGGCGGACTCGTCGTCGTTGCCGCCCTCGTCGAAACCGAGGCCCTCCTTGGGTGGCACGTCGTGCACCGCCTTGCCGGTGAACCAGAGGGCCGTGCGGTTGTTGTCCAGGTGCGAGACATGCACGTTGGCCGGCTTGGGGAACGCGACGGTTCCGCCCTGGTTCGCGTCCGAGACGCCCGCGAAGTTCTCCGTCCGGTGCGGGCGGAACTGGAAGACGATGTCGTTCCAGTCGCCGTTCGCCTTGAGCTGCTTGACGGTCTGCTGCTCCTTGCAGCACCGCTCGAACCACGGCGAGTGGCTGTACTGGTCGTCGCCGAACTGGTCGTTGGGATCCTTGTAGAACGCCTTCCAGAACTCGGTCTCCAGGTCGTCCAGCGTGGTCGACTCCGTGTACGGCACGTTGTAGCGGGCCAGCATGTCCGCGAACGGGATCCCGCGCTCCGGGCCGTCGGCGGCCTGGATGTTGACCGAGATCCGCTTGCCGGATTCGTCGGTGACCCGCACGCGCTTCTCCTCGGAGTTGTGCAGGTAGAAGGTCGCGTACGCCAACCGGGTCTCGTCGTCCTCGCGGTCGACGACGGCGAAGTACTCGAGCTTGTACAGGTCGACGAGCGGCGCCGTGCCCAGGCCGTGCTCGAGGACCGTGATCTCGCCGGCGCGCAGGATCTTGAACAGCTGCTGGTAGCCGCTGCGGCCCCGCACCTCGTCGAGCACACGCTTGGTGATCTCGTCGGTGAGGGCGTCGAGGTCCTTGCCCTCCAGCCGGTCCGCGTCGTCCGCGCTGGCCACGTGCGTCACCGCGTCGGCGGCCGCTTGCGACGTCGAGCGGATGTCGTCGTAGACCTTGTGCTGCAGGGTGTTCCAGTCCTCGGCGGTCAGCAGGTCGCCGGGCTCGCGCTTCACGTACGGCGCGTCGGTGGTCGTCTCGCTCATGATGTTCCTTCCTCATCCGGTCTGGGTTGGCCCTCTGCCACCCGGTCCCTGGTGACGCGTGCACGGATCCCGGCGGCCTTCGCGGTCCCGACGCCCTGGGGGCGCGGCGCGAGCAGGTCGGCGGCGAGGGTAGGCAGGTCCCGGCCGAACGCGGTGCTGCGCGCGTTCTCGAACCGGCTGCCGGTGAAGTAGACGTCGAGGTCGAAGATCGCCGGTCCGGCCCCGCGAGCGCTCATCGAGATCCGGTTGCCCCACGCGCCCTCGTGCGCTGCCTCGAGCACCAGGAACCGCGAACCGAAGCCCGGGTCGGCCACGTAGAGTCGCGCGGCCTGTCCGGAGCGACCGAGAGAGAGGTGCGCCGGCTCGCGGAACGGCATGGTCACGGGTGCCCAGCCGATCGGGACCTGGGCGACGAACATCGGGTCCGCGGCCTTGACCAGCCGCGACGTCTCATGAAGACGGTCGACGAGGAAGTCGGGATCCGTCAAGGGCTCGGTGACGACGCCGCGCACCTGTTCGCTCGACCGCGCGCCGAAGCGGGCGACGCCGAACGGCTCTCCGAACCGCACGTCGAGCTCGGACGGCAGGTTGACGACGAAGGCCCCCGCCTGGTGCGTGTCCCACGTGGCCTCGACCTGGGCGGTCGCCGGGTGCGGGCCGCTGCCGGCGAAGACGGCGAGCACGTCCGACGGACCGAACCGGCTCAGATCGAAGATCGCCTCCTCCGAGCGCGCGCCGCCGGCGAACTCGTCGTCGTCGAACACCGCCGAGTCGAACCGCGCCGCGCGGCACTCGGTGTAGCTCCAGGTGTTACGCCCGCGGCGCACGGTCAGCGGGTCGTCGCCGGTGACCAGCAGCGACGCCGCTCGCGGGTGCCCGTCCTGCGTGATCGTCCCGACGACCTCGCCGCCGGCCGCGACCTCGAGCACCAGCCTGCCCCCCGCGACGACCACGCCGTCGAGCTGCACCGACCAGCCCGCCGCCGGGTCGGCCAGCCGTGGGCCCGCGACCCCGGCGACGGTGTCGAGCACCACGCGGCCGGGCACCGCTGCCGCGCCGGTGTTGGCGAACCGAACGGTCGCCCCGTGCCGGACCGCCGACGTGGCGCTGTCCGTGGTCGGCGGGTACTCCTGCAGGTCGAGGAACCGAACCGGGACGACCTCGACGCGACTCTCGGGCCCGTCGCTCGACGAGACGAGTCGCAACCTGTCCCCCGCCGTGCGCCGCGCTACCCCCGGGAGCACCGAGTCGATGGCGACGAGGACCTCGCTGAGCATCGTGGCCGAGGGCACCACGCCCGCGACGTCGACGTCGACCGGTTCGCCACCATCGAGCGCCAGCCGCAGGACCGAGCGGTCCGAGAGGTCCACCGGGCCGAGCAGGTCGACGTCGCCGTCCACGGTCGCGGGCCCGGGCGCGACCCCGGTGGCGGTCCGTGGTGCGCTGCCCAGCACGATCGGCCCGGCGTCGCCGGCGCCGGTCAGGCTGAGCACGAGGTGGCTGTTCGGACCGCTGCTCGGCGAGGTGATCTGCAGCGCAACGCCGCCTGGGATGGCCACCGTCGTCGCGTTCGCGCTGGTCGCCGCATTGATGGCTGCCGCGAGCAGGCCGGCAGGCACGTGCTCCGGGGAGTCCGCGGCGAACGTGAGGTCGACGGTCACCGGGTCGTCGCGGTCGACCGCGAGTCGCAGCAGGTGCCGCCGGGTCAGGTCGACACCGGCGGTGAGGTCGTGGACGCCGACGATCCGGGCAGGAGAGGCCGGCAGGCCCAGATAGGTCCGCGGCCCGATGACGCCGAGCACGGCGGCCGTCACGTCCGTGCCGGTGGTCGGCGCCTCGATCGTCAGGCGGTCCGGGCACGTGAGGAGGAGGTGCTTGCCATCGTGCGCGCCCAGCGACGCACCGACTGCCAGATTGATCTGCGCGACCAGCTGGCTCAGCGGTCGGACCGTCGTAGCGACCCCGTCGCCCACCGGCACGTCGACCGGAGCGGCGCCGTCGACACCCAGCCGCAGGGCCGCGTCGGCGGGCAGCGAGACGCCGTCGGTGAGGTCGACCGTGCCGACGAACCGCACGCCCGCCGCGCCGCGGCCCCGGACGTGGGACGGGACGTCACCCAGCACCACGTCGAGCGCGTCGAGCGCCTGCGGCGGCTCGATCACCACGCGCGAACCGGCACCAGGGACGGGGTCGGTCAGCACGACCGTGTGGCCGTCCGTGGCCGCGGCGCCCGGGAACGCGGCATTGACCGCGGCAACCACCTCGGCAGGCGTCGTGGCACGCGGACGTGGGCCGGCCAGAGCGATGTCGACGGCCGGGGCCTGCCCGATCGCGAGCCGCAACCACCTGTCGGTCGTCAGGTCGATGCCGGCCGACAGGTCCGGCGTGCCCTCGAGCCGGGCGACCCGTGCGGTGGTGGCGGTCGCGGTGCGGGACGTGAACCCGAGCAGCCTGGTCGAGGCGTCGTCGGTGACGCGGGCCCGCGTGACGAACCGGCGTCGCGACGCTCGGGTCAGGGGCCGCACGACGAGCCGGCCCCCCGCACCCTCGGTCGGGGAGACCAGCACCAGGTGCGCGCCGTCGTCGGAGGCTACGGGGTCGTCGTCGGGGCGGGCGAGCGCGTGGTTGATCGCGGCGGCGATCTCCTCGAGCGTCACCCGGGTGCGGTCCGCCGCGTGGGCAGCGAGGTCGACCTCGACCGGTGCGCCGTCGTCGAGCACCAGGAGCAGCCGGTCCGTGGCCGACAGGTCCACGGCGCCCGCAAGATTGGTGGTCCCGGTGACGGCCGCGGTCACGGGCGGCGCTCCGCGCGCAGACCGTGAGCGCAGGCCCAGGACCGCGTCGGCCGCATCACTGTCCACGTCCTGCACCACCAGTTGGCCACTCTCACCCGCGGTCGGCGAGACCAGCGTCAGCCGGTCGCCGTCCTGGGACGCCACGGTCGCTCCGAGACCCTCGTTCACCGACGCGACGATCTCCGCGGGGGTGGTGGTCTCCGGGTCCAGGCCCGCGATGTCGACCGAGACGGGCGGCTCGGCGTCCACCTGCAGCCGCAGGACCGACGAGGCGCGCAGGTCGACGCCCAGACCGATGCGCCGGTCGGACCGCACGGTGGCCCGCCGGGCCGCCGACCCGGTCGCGCTGCGCGGCGCCTGGCCCAGCAACCGCTCGTTGGCAGGCTGGGCGGCCGGCTCGAGCACGATGATCGAGCCCGCCGCGCCGAGCGTCGGCGACGTCAGGGTGAGGAACCGGCCGTCGTCGGAGGCCACGGTGATGCCCAGGGCTGCGTTGATCGCGTCGGTCACGTCGCCCAGGCCCGCCGCCGAGGCGTCGGGCGCAAGAGCCGCGCAGTCGACCTCCGCCAGGCGCGTCGCGTCCACCGCGAGCCGCAGGTAGCGCGCGCTGGTCAGATCGAGCGCCGTCGACAGGTCGACCGACCCGACGATTCGCGCGCGGGTCGCGGCGATGCCCAGGTAGGTCCGCGGACGCAGCCCCAGCACGAGGTCGGCGGCGTCGTCGTCATCGTCGGCCACCGAGATCTCGGCGGTCGGACCGGTCGACGGTGACGTCAGCACGAGGTACCCGTCGACCAGGGTCGCGACGCCGTCGAGGGCCGCATTGATCGCCGTCAGGATCTCGTCGGCCGTCACCGACGCGGGGTCCGCGGCACCGGCCGCGAGGTGGACCGCGGTCGCGCCGGCGCCGTCGATCGCGATCCGCAGGGTCGAGCGCCGGCTCAGGTCGACGCCGGCGTCGATCCGCACATCGCCGGTGAGCACGGCGGGGGCCGCCGCGAACCCCTCCGACGACACCGCGGGTACCCCGAGCACGGCCGTCGCCGCATCGGCGCCGACCGGCAGCGAGGTCAGCAGCACCGGGTCGGGCCGGGTCCACCACGCGTCGAGCGCGTCGTCCTCGAGGTGCAGCCCCAGCGTCTCGGCGGCGGTGCGCAGGATCCCCTCGACCGTCACCGTGCTGTCGAGCTGCGTGCGGACGTACCGGCGCAGGTGCTCGCGGAACTCCTCGACGCTCTCGTCGTCCCGGGGCGCGAGCCCGTACAGCGCACCGAAGTTCTTCAGATCCAGGATCTTCTTCTCGCCCGCGTCCGCGAACGCGACCCAGTGCGCGCGCATGACGGCGACGAGCGAGTTCTCGGCGGACTGGAGCTCGCCGCCGTAGCCATCCACCAGGGCGCGCAGCGCGGACGGGTCACCCCGCAGCCTGAACGTGGGCGGCAGGTTGGCCAGGATGCGGTCGGCCTTAGGCACCGGCGTCCTCCGTCCCGACGTCAGCGGGCTCCATCTGCAGCGCGATCCACCACGGGTCGCCGCCGACGGTCGCGGACACCTGGAACGTGCCCGCCTCGATCTCGGCGTCGGTGGCCGGTCCGGCCGCACCCACCAGGAGCGAGCGGTCCGCCACCGAACCCCCGCTCGGCGCCCGGCTACCGGTCGCGTCGAGGGCCGCCGCGAGCGCCTCGCGGAGCGCGACGTTGTCGCCGGGCGCCGCCAGCAACGCGGCCTGGACGAGCGCATCGACCAGCGCGTCCTCGCCGTCCGGGCCGGCCAGGTCGGCGCGGGCCACGACCACGTCGGCGATCACCGCCTCGGTCACGTCGGCCACCCCCTGCACCGCGGTGAGCATCGCGGTGCCGTCCGCCGCATCGCCGCGCGTGAGCCGGTCGACGTAGGACTGCAGGGCGGCGACGATCTCGGTACGCACCTGTTCCTTGCCCGGGTTCGACAACCCGGCGGTGATCGTGGCGCGGATACGGGGGGTGATGAACACGTAGCGCGCAACCAGCGTGGACAGGACACCCGCGGCCCGCGTGACGTGGACCGCATCAACCAGGCTCGGGAGGCGTTCAGGCTCGGCGTCGACCACCACGGTCACCGTGCCGGGCTCGGAACGGTGAGCCACGGGGCCGTTCGGGTCGAAGAACTCGACGGGCGTGCCGCGACCCTCGCGGATCGCCCGGTCGAGCGCGGCCAGTGTCGCCTTGCCCAGCCCCCGCAGAACGGCCTTGGCGCGGGTGCGCAGCTCGTCGTCGGTCTCGTCGGCGGCAGCCCGCAACGTCGCGTCGAGGTTGCTGACCCGCTCAATCCCGCCCACCGGCTGCGACTGCTCGGTGATCGTCCCGGCGGCGACCAGGCCCGGGTCGCCAGCGAACCCGGCGTCAGCGCGCACGGGCACGTCGATGCGCACCTGACCGCGCTGGAGGGTGCGCACCTGGGTGGTGACGAACACGACCGCGCCGCTCGTGGTGGTCAGGCGGGTCCCGGCGGGGATCGTGATGTTGCCGTCGACCGTGGTGCTGCGGAAGAACGTGACCAGCCCCTCGGCGAACTCGGCCGTCTTGCGGGTGATGTCGAGGATCGCCACGACGTAGTCGAGCGACTTGCCCGTGGCCGTGTCGACGAACGCCGAAAGGTAGGCGAGGTTGATCTGCTCATAGACGGTGGCGATCTCGCGGCCGACCGCCTCTGTGAGCGTGCGGGTCACGCTGCCGACGTTGATGTCGGACAGCGGCGAGCGGGAGTCGACCCGGAAGTAGTCGACGTAGAAGGTCGTGTCGTCGTCCGGAAGCGTGCCGTCGTCGAGCCAGACCACCACGTTGGTGACGGGGCTGAACTCGAAGTCGATCCGGACCAGGAACGTGCGCGGAAGCCCGGCGGCGGTGCCGGTGATCCCGCGGACGCCGGCGGACGGCTCCGCGAGCGCGTAGGTGAGCACCTTCACGTCGAACCGGATCGGCTCGTTGACCACGCCACCGACCACCGAGGTGAGGATGTCGTCCACCAGGTCGGCAAACGGTCGGTACACCAGGGAGACGGTGTCGATGTTCACGAGACACCTCCGTCGAGCGGCACGGGAAACACGAGGTTCAGCTCACTGATCTGGTCGATCGCCACGACGGCGGCACGGATGTCGACCCAGGTGGGCTGACCGGCGCGCGTCGTCACAGTGATCGACCGGACCGAGGCCACGCGGGGCTCGTCGTTGAGCGCTTGCAGGGCATAGAGCTTGGCCCGGTTGCGGGTGGTCTCGGTGTTGGGCTCCCCGACGAGCTCGTGCAGCCGGCTGCCGTAGGTGGGATGGCCGAGGTGGGCGAGCTCGCCCTGCTGGGTGAGGAACCGCAGGATCAACCCCTGCTGCAGGTTCTGCACCCCCGCCAGCCTCTGCAGGTCGTGCGGCGACCGCTCGGCGTCGTCCGGGTCGAGCAGCTGCGGGCGGATGGCGACATACAGGTCGTCGCCGCGCTCGCGCTGCTCGGCGTACTCGAGACCGCCCAGCAGGCGCAGGTCCGCACCGAACAGCGCCTCGTGCGTCGGCGTGCTCATCGCTGCGTCCTTCCTCGGGGTGAGTTCGGGGTGAGGTGGCGGCACAGGTCGTTCATGGCGGCCACGAGTCGTTCACGAAGGTGGCGGCAGGCGGTCCGATGATGGTCAGCACCCCGGGGGGCGACGGGATCATGTCCCCCATCCGCACGAGCCCAGCCCCGCCGACGGTCACTCCCGAGCTGCCCAGCGGGCCGATGGTCAGCGGGTACGGCACGCCGGTCAGGGAGTTGACCATCAGGCAGATGGATCCCGTGGTCGCCAGCGGCATGCCCCCCGCCATCACGAGCGGCGGCAGGATCACGAGCACCGTGCCGGTGTCGGGTGCGCCGGTCGCGCCGGGCGTGACCATGACCGAGCACCCGATGGTGACGGGCATCCCTGGCATCTCAGAACCTCCGACCGGTGCTCATGGTGAGAACGACGTCATGCCCTTGATGGAGATCGACGCACCCTGCACGGTGGCGCCCGCGGACCCCTCGAGCGAGGCGGTCAGGCCGCCCTTCACGGTGGCGCTCGACCCGGCCTGGGCGGTGAGGTCCGAGCCCGCCTTGATCGAGACGGCGCCGCCCGCCTGCAGGGTCAGGTCGCCGGACGCCTTGAGCGTCACGTCGCCCGCGGACTCGAGCGTGACGTCGCCGTCCTGGTCGAGCACGACCGTCGAGGACCCCGACCGCACCGTGACCGTCCCGCCGCTAGAGCCCGACTGGTCGAGCACCAGCTCGGTCTTGCCGGCGGTAGCGGTGACCACCCCGTCGACGATGCGCACCGTGATCTTGGGCGGCATCTCGAAGACCAGCTCGCGCTTCGGGTCCTGGTCCTGGTGGTTGCGCAGCGCGTACAGCACGCTCGCGTCGTCGTCCGCGGCCAGCGGCAGGCGCAGGACCATCTCGTCCGACGTCGACAGCGGGGGCCGGTGCACGTCGTCGTAGGCCCGGGCCATAACCAGCGGGCTGTTGACGTCGCCGTGATCGAACGCGACCACCACCAGGTCACCCACGTGGGGGATCGCGACCGAGCCGATGTGACCGGTGGCCACCGGGACGCGCTTGAGCGGGAGCCCGCTGTTCTTCAGCGTGACGTCGACGCCGTAGTTCTCGTCGTCCTGGCCGTCGCTGTGCGGGTAGACAGCGGCCACGACGCCGAGCTCGGTCACGCGGACCGCGGCGAGCTCGTGGCGGACGATCGCGGCGATGGTGTCGACGAGGGTCACGAGACACCCCCCGCGGCCGCGCCGACCAGGCTGCGCAGCGTGAGGTCGGTGAGCAGCCCGTCCGCCTTGGTCAGCCGATGGGTCACCCCGCGCACCTGGTACGTGCCGTCGAGCTGGTCGACGCCCGCCCGCTCCGGGAAGCGCTCGAGCCGCGCGAGGTCACCCAGCTTCATCTGTGGCCGGCCCTGGATACGGACCCACACCTGCAGCGCGGACGCCGTGATCACGTCGGCGATCCCCTGCGCCGCGGCGCCGGCGATCTTTGCGGTGCGCATGGCCGGTCGCTCGACCACCAACGTCGGGCTGCCCGTGCCCGCGGTGCCGCGTCGCGCCGACGGGTCGCTGGTCAGCCACGCCCACGACTCGTCGCCGCGCGAGGACCCGGGCGACTCGCCCCAGACCTCGACCGTGCCGGCGCGGGGCCGGCGGCGGGTCTGCTCGGCGGCCAGCACGTGCTCGCCGTACTTGAGGACGTGCACGGTGCGGCTCCCGGTCAGCGGCTCGAACACGAGCGCGCCCTCGGGCGTCAGGTAGGTGTCGAACCCGGCCAGCGCGGCCAGGTCGCGGATGTGCCGGGAGGCGTCGCGACGACCGTCGACGACGTACGCCGAGAGCGCCGGACCCTCCTCGACGCGCTCGACGTCGACCCCGGCCTCGTCGGCCAGCGCGCGCACGATGTCGCCCGCGGACCCGTCCTCGAAGGTGCGGTCCATCCGGGTGCGCAGCAGCGCGTCGGCCCTCGAGTGGCCGATGATCCGCACCGTGCGCAGGCCTGGCTCGACCGCGACCACCGTCCCGGTCAGCACGCGCAGCAGCCCGTCGTCCTCGTCGGTGTAGCCCAGGTCCACCGACACGTCGTCGCCAGGCACCGCGCGCAAGCCGCCCACCTGGCCCTGCACGAGCGTCAGCTCGTCCGCGGGCGTGTCCATGTCGAGGCGCACGACGACCTCGATCGCCGTGCTCGCGCGCGCTTCGGCACTCGTGTCCACCACGTGGTCGCCGATGGTCAGGCGGTACCCAGGACGCAACATCACGACACCCCCAGCCAGTCCGCGAGCGCCGGACTCGTCGTGGCGGGATCGCGGTCGTCCGCCAGCTCGGCACGCAGCGCGTCGCGCAGGTCGTCCTCGGCCGAGAAGACCTCGCCCGGGGTGAGCGGTCGCGGCAACGGGAGGCGCACCAGGTTGGGCACATAGGTGCCCAGCAGCCGCTCTCGCAGTGCCCCGAGCCGCGGGTCCAGCGCACTGGCCAGCATCGTGCGGACGAGCAGCACCCGGTCCTGCTCGGGAAACGCCTCGCTGAATGTGATGTCCTCGTACGCCGAGACGAGGTAGGCCTCCTGCGCGTCGACGCGGGTGGCCGCGTCCTGCGCGACGGCCATGAGCCGCGCGAACCGCTCCGAGCTGGTGCGCAGCGCCTCGCGCGCAGCGACCCACAGGTAGCGCGCGAACACCGGTCCCGCCGTCGCACGACGCGCCTCCGCGGTACCGAGCAGCTGGTCCGCCACGAGGTGACGGTTCTGCACCGATCGCACCAGGCGGACGTCCTCGAGCACACCCGCCGCACGGTCGATCGCGAGCTGCGCGCAGTGTGCCGGCTGGAGCAGCACCCGCAGGTCCGTCGAGGAGGCGTCGCAGTACGCGACATACCGGTCGCCCACGGTCACCGTCCCCCACAGGTCGGCGTTCGAGTGCACCTCGACCTCGACGACGACCCGGTCCCCCGGCGCCGAGGCCACGCGCCCCTTGAGCACCTCGAGCACCTCAAGGTCGACAGCGCGACCGGCGCCGGACGCTTCGACGGCACGGACGTCGAACGCCACGACGACCGCGGCACCGAGCACCTCGGAGGCCACGGGGCTCACGCTCACGTCCTCGGTCCCGTTCATGCGCGCGCATCCTGGGCCAGGAGGGGAACGGCCGAGGGCGGTCGGACCTCGACCCCCGACGTGACCGCGGAGATCGCGGGCGACGACGGGACCCGCGCGCTGATGACGGTGGCCGGCGCGGCGACCACGGCGATCGCGCCGGTTGCGGGTGTGACGCCCCAGGTGCCGTCGAGCTGCCACACCAGGCGCTCGTCCGCGGCGTACAGGCGGTCGGCCGGGGCGCCGGTGGGCGCACTGCTGCGAGCCCGGTTGGTCCAGACCATGAGCGTGCAGTCGAACCGGATCCGGATCTGGAACGAGGTCAGCCGGGCGGCCGCGACCACCGGGTGCGTGCCGTCCGCCCCCGATCCAGGGCTGTCCACGGCCTCGACGATCCACCGCTCGCCGAGCGGCCGGTTCGTCCGGGGCGTCCGGATGCGGCTCTGCCCGAGCGCAAGCGAGTCGCCGCCCGAACCGGGCGCGCCCCGCCCGGTGTCCAGGATCGGGGGCGCAACGATCGCGGGCGCCGGGTCCGCCGGGACGAACGCCCCGTTGGGCCCGGTGGCGGCGGCTCGGTTCGAGACGAACACGTCCGGCGCGGGATGCGCGGTCGGCGGCGCGGTCGTCGGGTCCGTGTAGGTGGGCGAGAAGGTGGTCGGACCCTGGATGTTGTTGGCCCAGCCGCCGAAGAACTGGTCGATCGCGCGCCGCCCGTTCGTGCCACCGGTGACCACGTCGATCTGGGCGTTCATGTGGATGGCCGCGGTGCCGGGGGCACCGATGTTGAACACGCCCGAACGCACCCGGATGCCTCCGCCGGCGACCGGGTTCACGGCGAAGTTGGTCGCGACCGCCACGGAGCTGTCGAGGAACAGGGTCGCGCGGCCCAGCACCACGTTGAGCACGAGATTGGGCTCGCGGTCGATCCCGTGGTCGAACCGGCCGTTGCCGTTGCCGTCGACGAACGGGCGCACGTGGAACGTGCCCACGTTGTCGGTGAGCATCGTGGCGGTCAGAGCACCCGTGCGCGTCACGGTGGGTGCGAGCCGCGGGCCACCGAGCGCAACGATCCCCGCGGCGTCGTCGCCGCCGGCCGCCGCCGTGAGCCCGCGGGCGCGCTGAGCACCCCAGAGCACGGGGACCCCCACGGGCGCGACGGTCACCGCCAGCGTGATCGGCGTTCCGGGCAGGATCGAGTTCTCGACCAGAGGCAGCGGCAGGTTCACGGTCGGGTCCTGTTCGAAGTCCGCCGGGGCGGGCACCGCCCCGACGACCACGACATGCGCCGCGACCGGCGAGTTGGCCAGCCGGTTGGTCCGCGCCGGCGTGCCGGGGACCGTCGCCCTCAGGTTGCTCAGCTGCACCACCGTGAGCACGGCGCGATCGCCGTCGGGCTCGACCGTTTCGACGCCGAGCTGCAGGGACGCGTCGCGCAGCGCCCCGCTGACTCCCGTGCCCTCGACCCAGATCTGGGTGCCCGTCGCCGCGATGGCGGCGTTCGGCAGGCGGACCGGTGAGGGCAGGACGGTCTGACCACCGGCCGCGACCTCGTCGACGGCACCGAAGAAGCGCGTGCGGGGCGACAGCGAGGTGAGCACGAGCGCGCCCGGGAAGCCCGCGGGGACGGCCTTGCGGACGGTGACCATCGCGCGCCCGGCGTGGTTGCCGGCGTCCTGCACCTGGATGAACCGGCCGGGGGTGATCTTGGCGGCTTCCGTCAGCGGCACCGGGGCCGCCCCGACCGCGGTGCGGCTCTGGTGCAGGTCCAGGAACACCTCGACGGCCGTCATCGCGTGCGTCGCGGCCAAACCCCGGGTTCCTCCCACAGTGAGGGCAAGCGTCAGGACCACGTCGCCCACCGCCGCGCTGGCCGCGCGACCCTCCGCGAACAGGGTCACGCCGAGCACCAGCCGCGCGGAGCCGAACACGTTGTCGACGCCGGTGAACAGCACCTCAGCGCCGCCCGCGGCCGCGTCGAAGAACCGCACCCGGTCACTCGACCGCGTGAACTCGCCCGTCCCTGTGAACAGCGCGGACGAGCGCAGGACCACCGCCTTGCGCGCCGGGTTCGTGTGCACCTTCTTCACGACGACGACCGCCGGGCCGACTGGCGGCAGGGCCACCGCCGGCGGCACCACCGGCGCGTCGAGCTCACCAGTGATCTGCGGGACGATCGACCCGACCGCGCGGTCGACGATCACGATGTCTGCGGCAGCCGACCCGTCCAGGCGGAAGCAGGTCGCGTTGCCGCGCACGTCCGCGAGCGGCTGGCTCCGCGACCGCGCCAGGAACGGTCCGTCGACCGAGACGACGTAGGTGCCGCGACCCTTCTGGGGTGCGCCCGGCGGCGGGAAGGTGAAGCTGCCATCGGCGGCAGTCCGGCCCTGGATCGGCGTGCCCGCGTGCTCGACGCCCGTGGTGGGGATCTCCCCGTTCAGGTACTCCCCGTCGGGCGACATGAGCACGTACGAGCCCTGCGCGAACGGGGTGCCGTCGTCGAAGGTGATCCGGCCCGCGACCGGGAACGAGCCGGGTTCGGCGGGCGTCCGGCACCAGGTACGGTCGGCCGGCGCGGGACCGGTGGTGCCGGGCGCGTTCGACGGGCACGGCTGGCCGTACGGGGTGACGAAGCAGTCGCGGCTCGTCGCGGTGCCGTCGTTCAGGCACCAGCCTCCGCCGCCCGCGCCCTCGGGGACGAGCGCGAGCGTCACCGGCTCGGGCACCTGGCAGGGGAACGAGTCTTCCTTGACGAACATCAGCTCCGTGCGGCGGTTGGGGCGCCAGGCGGTCGGGATGTTCTTCACCGGGTCCTGCTCGCCGACGCCGATCCACCGCAGCGGACCGTTGTCGCAACCGGCGGCGTTCTTGTCTGCCATGAGCTGCGCGGTGGGGAAGTCGATCGCCTCGTGCGCCAGGTACTCCCGGATCAGCACGGGCCAGGTGTCGTCACCCACCACGCCGTCGGGGGTGAGCCCGTGGTCGGTCTGGAACTGGCGGATCGCCTCATCGGTGAGCGAGGCGTCCTTGCCGACGTTTCCCGTGAACCGCCCGAGGTCCTGCAGCATGTGTTGGATCTCGCGCGTGCCCCACGTGTCCCGGACGGTGGTGATCGTGCCGCTCGGGCGTGCCTTGCGGAGCTCGTTCCACTCGGCCACCGACTTCTCCGGCTCGCTGCCGAACGTCATCATCGCGTACGTCGCGCGGCCGCGACGCTCGGACAGCGCCTGGTTGTACTCATCGGAACCCACCAGGTCCGTGTTCCCGACGATGAGCATCTTCTCGTCCGGGTGCGCGGTCGCGTACTCGCGGACCTGCTGCAGCACGTGCCGCTCGCACGGCTCGACGAACGCCGCGTCGAAGTGGAACGTGATGACGAAGACTGTGCCGATCTTCGAGCCGCGACGCAGGACGATCGTGGCGGACGCGGTCTCGCCCTCCCGCACGACGACGCCCGCCGTCCCCGTGAGCACCTCGTGCTGGCCCGTCGGCGTCGCATTGTCGTCGACCAGCGCGGTCGCGGTGAAGTTCCCTGCCGGGAACGGGTCCTCGAACCAGGTGTCGGGGCGCACGCGGTTGGTCAGCACGCGGTCGCGCATCACCGGCCCGTCGTCCTGCGTGCCGTCCACCGAGACCCGCACGCGGTCCATGTCGAACGCCGGGTCCCCTTCGACCACCACGGTGACCGCGAGCTTGCCGTCCTCGACCTCGACGGGAGGCGGCGGCGGGATGATGATCGGCTCGTCACGGATCGGCTCGGCCTCGGTGAGCTCGCGCAGCGTCAGGTGGTACTCGTACGCGCTGTCGCGACCCGCCAGCTCGCGCACATCCATCCGCTCGATGAGCACCTGGTCGACCAGGGTCGCCGACGAGATGTCGGACACGAACGCGACCGGGTCCCCCGCATGGAACGCGGCCCGCAGGTCCTTGAGGTTGTCCTGGACGTCGGGCTTCGTGAGCACCCCGGTCAGGCTGAGCCGGGCGCCGCGGCGGCCCAGGTCCTGCAGGAAGTCACCCTCGAGTGCGGGGACGGGGTGGCGCACGACGACCTGGTCCTCGTCGGTCTCGACGAGCTGCACCTGCTCCAGCTCGAGGTCACCCAGCATCGGACGCACCACGTCTGCTCCCCTCCTCTGCGTCGCTCGTCGTGCTCGTGGATCAGGCCGGCTTGAGGCTCGTCAGGTGCGCCGTGATCGCCGTGATGAGGTCCACCAGCTCCTGCTTGACGGCATCCACGGACGGCAGGCCGGTCACGACGTCGGCGACCGACGCGATGGCGTCGATCGAGGAGGTCTCGTTGGGGAGCAGCTTCTTGGCCGCGTCGAGCAGCGCGGGGATCATCCCCGTGAAGGTCGCGACCTCGCCGAGGCCCGGGATCGCCCCGACGTCGAGGTTGTTGATCTCGGTCTTCAGCTTGGCCAGCAGGCCGATCAGCTCGTCGAGGAGCTCGGTGATCTGCGGGACCAGCGAGGCGATCGCCTGGATGGCGGGCTTGATCGTGGGGACGTTCGCGTCGAGGAACGTCTTGAACTCGGCCAGCACGGACTTCAGCTGGTCGAACAGGTTCTGGTCAGCCATCGGTCTCTCCTGTCGGGCGGTGGTCAGGGTCTGCTGATCGCGTCGCGGAACGCGGCAAGGCGGGCGAGCAGGTCCGACAGCGGGGTGACGAAGTTCTCCAGCCCGGTCGCGAACGGGACCGCGATGTCGAGGCCGTCGAGCAGGTCCCCGACCAGGTCGCCGGCGTCGCCGAGGATGTCGGCGTCGAGCGCGTCGGTGGAGTCCGGCTCGACCGGCTCGATGAACTCGCGCAGCGTGAGCGCGTAGGCGAACCGGTCCGGCAGGCCGGCGAGCTGACGGATCTGGAGGTCGTCGATGAGGACCCGCTCGATCGTGGTGTCGGTGGTGATGTCAGCGACGAAGGTGACGGGCTGCCCGGTGCGCAGGTCGCTCTTGAGCGTGTCGAGCAGCTCGAGCGCGTGCGGATCGGTCGCGATGCCTCGCACCGTGACCCCGGTGGGTGCACGGCCCAGGTTCTGCAGCATGCTGCCGTCCTTGCCGGGCGCCTTGTGCTCGGCGACAGCGCGCAGGTCGAGGGTGGTGAGGTCCTGCACCTGCGGCAGCTCGGTGCCGGCGAGCATGGGTCGCACGGTCACACCTCGATCCCGTGCCGGCGGGCCGCGTCATCGAGCACGCGCGTCATGAGGCGTTCGAGGTCCGGCTCGGCCAACCCTGCGACCGTGCCAGGCGTGACCCCGGGGGCGGCCGGCATCTCGCGCCGCCCTGCCCCCTGGAACGCGCCGCCGAGACCGGTCGCAGACTCGTCGGACCGATCATCGGAGGCCAGCCGGGCGGGCTCGGTCGGCTGCTCGGCGAACGTGCCGAGCTCGCGCTGGCCGGACTGGTCGGTGCGCGGCGTCGGGTGTGCGGCCGGGACGCTCGTGGGCGTCGCCGGCTGGGTGGTCGCCTCCGCACTCCTGGCGCGCGGCCGGGTGCGCTCCGGCGTCCTTGAGTCGCGACGACGACGCGTCGGGGCCGGTGCGGCCGCGTCGGGCTTCGCTGGCGCGCCCACCACCCGCGCGGGAAGCGCGAGCTCGAGCAGCCGCGCCTTGGTGGGGCCGACCGTCGGGTCGAGCGGCCACGGCCCGGTCCGCGCGAACCGCTCTCCCAGGAGGTTCGTGCCGAGCCGGCGCGCGACCCGATCGGCCAACGCGGGGGCGAACGACGCCGCCGGGACGGTCGGGCGCGGCTGGCGGACGACGGGGGGTGCCGGAACCGGTCGGCGCCGCGCAGGCGCTGCTGGCGGCGCTGGTGACGCCGACGACGCCGACGACGTGGGCGAAGTGGGCGAAGTGGGCGAAGTGGGCGAATTGGGCGAAGTGGGCGACGAAGACGACGGCGTACTCCTCGGGCCTGCGAGCGTCAGGAGCCGTCCGACGGGCACCCGGCACGACGCCTGCTGCTCGGTCAGGCGCTCGGCCCGCGCCGACGATCCCGGTACCTCGTCGGGCGGGCAGTCGGCGGCGCCCGGCGGCACCGTCCGCTCGACCGAGGGCAGCGGGGCCAGGGTCCGGCTGCGGCGCACCTGCTGCCCGGACGGGCAGATCTCCGCGGTCGGCGCGGGTGCCGGCGCCGCCAGCGAGGTCCGACGGCGAACCCGACCCGTCTCGGCGGCGGAGGCGGGCCCAGACGTCGGCGCGGGCCGGTCGAGCACGTCGGCCAGCACCGTCCCGAAGAGCGGGGAGGTGGTGAGCGTCGGCGTCGGGCGGGCCGTCGCGCAGGTCGAACGGACCGCGTCCGTGACGTGGTGGACCGACCGCGTCGCAGCCACCACGTCCCGGCACCACGACGCGGGCCCGGCGCCCGAGTGCAGCGCGCCGGTCCTCCGTTCACGGCCCCGGCTCATGCGACCTCCGACGCCCGTCCGGCCATCTCCAGGTACATGAGGATCTGGCCGATCGTCATGCCCGTGACGTCCTCCGCCGTCCAGCCGAACTCGTCCGCCAGCACGAAGCACGCTTTGGCCAGCGGCGCCTGGACGAGCTCGGCCAACCTGTCGCGCGGGGTGTCGATGCCGCTGAGCTCGTTGATCGTGTCCACCAGGAACCGGGCGGTCCCGGCGGGCAGGCGGCTTGCCTGGTCCGGGGTGAGCGCCGGTTCGACGAGCGCGCGCGCGATCATCAGGCCGGCTGCGAGCTCGCGGTCGTCCTTCGCGGCGTGCGCGATGAGCTGGACGTCGCGCACCGTGAGCGGCCGGACGGTCACAGTGCCGCTGTCCAGCCCGGGGACAGCCACCTCGTGCGTGACGGAGCTCCCGGCCAGCAGGTCCTCGGCGGTCAGTGCCATGGCCGTCGCCCTACGTGGCTGCGGGGAACGTGACCGTGCCGGCGTTGTCCGCGCCGACGTCGAGCACGCCGATCGTCAGCCCCCGGAAGCAGAGGTTTTCCATGACGAACTCGTCCTCGGGCAGCGCGAAGTTCCAGTTTTCGAACTTCACGCCGCTGATCTCGAGGCTGAGCGCCTCCTCTGGACGCGCGGGGTCACCCAAGAACAGGGTGATCGCGAACGTCGGCTGCACGTACGGCTCGGCCACCGCGGTCGAGGACGCCCCCCGGCCCAGCAGCAGGAAGAGCAGCGCGCCGTTGATGTAGGCCCGCCCGATGCTGCCGTGGATCGCGATGTCGCCCGGCGACAGCGAGACCGGGTGGCGACGACCGACCTCGTAGAACTCCTTGAGCGCGGTGGTCACCGAGACCTGAACGTCGGTCAGCCGACCAACGCTCTGGATGGCGTACCCGTCGAGCACCGCCTTGGCATCGGCTCCCTCGGGGGTGTCGACGGCTGCGAGGCCGAGCGTCCCGTAGGCGCCCGTGTAAACATCTGTCAGAGCCATGGTGGGTCCTTTACTCGAGGAACATCGTCACCTTGATGAAGTCGATGCTGAACGTGGGTCGGATGACGAGGTCGACCCGGGCGAAGCCGCGGATCTCGTCGTCGCGAGAGGCGTAGACCGTCAGGTCGTAGCTGATGAGCATCTCGTCGAGGACCATCCCGGCCAGGAAGTTGTTGATGGTCGCGCGCAGAGCACCGCGCACCCGCTCGTTGTTGAGCAACCCGATGTAGGGCGTCGCCGCGCTGCGGACGCCGAACTTGGCGTAGTCGACGATCCGGCGGGTCGTGATCTGCACCCACGCGGTGTTGGTCGACGTCGTGATGCCCTTGACCAGGCGGAAGCCCTGCCGGTTCTCGATGGCCAGCAGCCGGCTGAGCACCAGCTGCTTGAGCTCGGCGTTCGTCAGGTCATGCTCGAGCCCGTCCACCGAGAGGACCTTGTTGGTCAGGCTGATGTGGGCGGGCTGCGCGGAGAGCAGCCCGGCGACGGCCGCCGCGGCGTACGCACCGGGCAGCGTGACCGTGGCGGGCGGCTGCTGCGAGCGGTCGGCGGCCTTGATACCGGGCCCGACAAGCACGAGCCGGTCGCTGTTCAGCGTGTGCGCCGACGCGTTCTGCACGAACGTCGTGCGGTCGGCCTGCAGGGCCGTTCCGACGATCGCGATCCGCTCGCGCTTGATCTCGTCGCCGGACGCCACGGCCGCGTGCGCGGCGAGGTCGTCGCCGAACGACTGGTCCTGCCCGGCGGCCACGACGATGTGGGCGTCGACCTCCAGCAGCGCGTCGAGCCCTACTTGGTAGTCGGCGCCGGCCGCACCGTTCGCACCGCCGCCCAGGGGCGTGGCGGCCACGGGAGTGAGTACCTCGGTCGAGCTGGCAAGGGCAGTCGCCGTCACCAGTTGCGAGCCCGACAGGTCCGCGATCAGGTCGTCGCCGGAGACGACGCTGTACTCCTCCACCGCGGTCACTCCGAGCTTCACCGTGACCTTGACGGCCGCGGATTTGGCGACCGTGTAGGTGGCCAGGACCACGTCGGTAGCGCCGGGCGCGGTTCCGAACGCCAGGACGCCGGTCGCGGTGGTGACGCCGACCTGCGTCGGACCGGGCGCGGCGTCGTAGACGATCCCGGGCACCTTGTCGGCGCCGCCCGCGGACGGCCGCACGAGGATCCGGTTCACGGCACTGACGACGATCGGACCGTGCGCGAGCGTGAGCGAGCCGGTGTCGACCTCCTCGCCCGAGACGACCGCGTTCGTGTCCGCCGTCGTCACGGCGACGGTGAGCTCGTTGCCCCACGTGCCGGGCGACTTGGCCTTCACCGTGAGGTTCGGACCGCCCGCCGACGCGAGGTCGACCGTTGCGGGGACCGCGTTGTTGTCCGCCACGCGCACGGCCCAGACGGTCGTCGCGCCGTACTTGTATGCCTGCTCGAGCGCGCGCGTGAGGGTCAGCTCGCCCGAGGCACCGTCGACCCAGCGGTCGTACGCGCCGAACCTCCCGAGCGCCTCCGAGTAGGAGCCGAGCAGCTGTGGGGTGCCGACGGGACCCTTGCCTGCGGTGCCGACGACCCCCACGTTCCCCACGGTGATGGCGCCGGGGATGATGAGCGCCTCTGGCCGCACCTCGATGAGTACGCCCGGAAGGACTGATTCGGTCATTTCTTCCTCTCCTCCGACGGGTCGTGCACAGCGAGGCCCGTCACCAGTTGTGGCTAGCGCGGGTTGACCCGCAGATAGACGACTGCGGTCTGGTCGAGCCCCGTACTGGGACCCGGCGGCGGGGTGTAACTCACCGTGAAGCGGTCGGCCGCGGTCGGCAGCAGGACCGGTTCGTCGAGCCGACGGTCGAACGCCGTATACACGTCGACCGTCAAGTTCGTGTCCCAGTCGCCCATCTCAAAGCCGGGCGTGGGGGTTCCGAGGGCGGCGAACGCAGCCGCAGGGGCGAGCGTCACGTCGGCGTCGGCGTCGGTAGGTGTGGCCCCGGACGTCGCCGCGAAGAACGCGTCGAGGTCGGGCAGGTGCGTGACCGGGGCGCCAGACCCGGACGTGCGCGACAGGGTCACCATGCCGCCCAGGGGCACCGGGACGAACGCGAGGGCGGCCAGCCGGTTGACCGCCGCAGGACCTCGAACGGCGAGCGCCGGTGCCAGCTCGTCGTCCCAGCGGGCCATGCTGTCGGTGATCGCCTCCAGCTCGCGTGCCTCGCCGACGGCGTTGAGGTCGGCCGTCACCGGGATGCGGGCGATGAGGCTCTGGGCGTCGTCCGTGTCGACGTAGTGGTACTCGTAGAGCACGTCGAAGGTGCTCGTCTTGCGCCAGCCCGGGACCGCGTCGATGCGCTCGCCGAGCGTGGTACCGGTCGCGGCCAGGCGCAGGAAGCCTTCCTGGCGCAGCTCGGTGGCGTCGTCGAGGATCGCAGTCTGTAGGTCGAGCATCGCGGCATCGACGCCCTGCACGGTCGACGCCCACACCTGGAACCGCACCCCGGCGTCGAGCCGCCCGCCGCGCAGAGTCCGGTCCCCCAGCGGTCCTGACGACTCGCTGCCCCGGTGGTTGCCCAGCCCGACGAGCTTGTCCTTGATGCGCTCGAGGGTCACGTTGTTCGGCGGCAGGGGCGCCACCGAGTCGGGCAGCCGGAGGCCGAGCAACGTGAGCATGTCGGTGACCACGCCGGTGATCGCGGGGGCGGCCATGCTCAGCCCCGCCACGCGGACACCGACGACGCGCGCAGAGACAAGCTGGTCCTGGATGAACGACGCGACGTCGGACGGCCGGTCCCACACGCGCCGCTCACCGGTCTCGGCGTCGGCGACATAGCCGTGCCAGAGCGTGTGCCGTGGGGTGTCGTCACCCTCGAGAACGGCCCGGACCACGAACGAGCGCGCGACCAACCTGTCGGAGCGGTCGTCGTCGAGAGCGGTGTCCGCCATGTCACGAGTGCCCCCTCCGTGGTCGTCTGCCTGTACGGGGCAACCCTCGGGGGGCGTTGTCTCGCGGCCGTCTCGCGGCCGTCTCGGGAGCGTCTTCGAGGCCCGCGCCACACGCCCGGACACACAGAACCTCAGCTCACAGTCCTGGGGTCGACGAGCCTGAAGGTCAGAAGTGGTGCTGACCCAGGCGCTCAGTGATCGTGTCGATGCTCGAGCGCAGAGCCGCGAGCTCGGACTGCAGGGTCGCGATCGCGACCGCGTCGAGCGGACCGGGCGCCGGGTCGGGCGACGCGGTCACGGCCGCGACAGCCGGCAAGGCGAGCGGTCGCGGGACGAACGACCCCGTGCGGGGGCCCTCCTCGCTCGTGCGCACGGAGATAGACGAAGGGCTGATGGCTCGGGTCGGCACCCCCGCCACCTCCTGGCCGGCGGACGCGGCGTGCGTCCCGAGCACCACGCGCTCACGCTGCCTGCCCTCGAGATTGCCCTCGCGCCGCTCGTCGGGGCCCGCCACTCGGTCCGCCACGATTGCGGCGCCCAGCTGCTCGGTCTGCGCCGACGGCCGCACCCCGAGCTCGTTCTCAAGCACCCAGCGGCACTGGCGCAGCTGCCGCAGTGCGCGCGTCCGGTCGCCCGAGCGGTAGTACAGACGCATGAGCCGACGGTGGCTGCGTTCGTGCGCCGGCTCGACGTCGAGCAACCGCTCCGCCCAGCCGATCGCCGACCGGAGGTCGCCGCGCCGGTCATAGGCTCGGCTGAGCGTGTCCATCAGCGTGAGCGCACGATCCTCGAGCCGAGCGCGAGGCGCGAGGCACCACTCGTCATAGCACCGGGCCAGCAGGGGCCCTCGGTAGAGCTCGGCGGTCTGAGCCAACCGGGTGACCTGCGGGTCCGCGAGCGTGTCGGCGCCAAGCGCCTGGGCTGTCCGCGCCGCCTCGGTCAGCTCGGCGGTGTCCACCCAGACCCGTCGGTCGGGGTTGAGGTGCAGGGTCTCCCCCTCGGTCACCAGCAGGCGAGCGCTCTCGTCGGCCCCGGCATCGACCGCGTGGTGGATCTGCCAGAGCGTCTGCCGCATGGCCTTCTTGGACGCCTCTCCCTCGGCTTCGGGCCACAGTGCGTCGGCGGCGGTCTCCCGTAGAAGACTGTTCTGCGGCGCCAGCAGGACGAGTGCCAGGAGGTCCTGCGCTTTGCGCAGGAGGGCGGCCGCAGGCACCACAGGCTGGTCGTCCACCAGGGTGAACGAACCCATCAGCAAAACCCTGAGCTCGCGCACTGGCACCCCCGCAGTCGTCGGCGACAGATCGCCGTGGCCGCCACGGCTCGGTCCGCCGTTGGATCGCACCGCGTCGCGTCACCCGAAAGTGGCGCTCCTGCCAGATTGCTCCCGATTTCCTGTCTTGGGAAGGGGGAGCCCCTCGGGGTCGTGATGGGCCCAGGAAGTTGAACCCGTCGATCAGCTTCCGCTCGAACGCGTGCGATCCGCACTCTCGACGCCGAGTCAGCAAGAGCCGACGACCTGGACTTCTCCGTCGGGCGGGCCCGATCCGGACGAGGGTTCGAGCGCACGGCCACACCGTGGCCCGCGCACCCGCCCGCGGGTTCGCCCTTCTTCGATCAGCCGCCGCGTCTCCGCCCGACTCGACCAGTGGTGCTCGCCGGCGAAGTCCGTCCCGGCGAGCAGCTGTTCTTCGAGCGCCGGCCAGCGCATCTCCTCGCATTTCTTCTCGAGCTAGCACTGGTCGGTCGCCTCGTAGACGAGCGAGGTGATGATTCCCATCGAGCCCATCGAAACGAATTCGGCGTCGAGCCAGTCGTGGTCGTAGTGGATCTGCGCGTCTGGTCCGAGCGTTGCGCGCAGCTTCCTTCGTGATCCGCCATTGGTCGGGCTCGATCCAGTGCTGAACACCGCCTAGGCCCACGAACTCGATCGCCCGCACGGCGTGCGGGTTCG
This sequence comes from Pengzhenrongella phosphoraccumulans, assembly GCF_045689905.1. Taxonomy (NCBI): domain Bacteria; kingdom Bacillati; phylum Actinomycetota; class Actinomycetes; order Micrococcales; genus Pengzhenrongella; species Pengzhenrongella phosphoraccumulans. The sequence goes on from NZ_CP144210.1 coordinate 4,832,530, forward strand.
GGCCGCGGTCGATGTCGCAGCCGTGCACGCTGGTCGAGACCACGCCGCCGATCGTCTGGCCAAAAGTGGCCGTACGTGAGTGCCTGGGCCCTGTAACGGTCGGCGCTCTTAGGTTCGCGTTGGGCCGGTACCGCTTGCAGGTAGGGGGACTCGCCTGAGAGCTAGCCAGGCGCCCGTGTTCGCGCCGAGTCGGAGCAGGGGCGAGACACCAAGCAGTCGCGGCGCTTTGCACCCTGCGGGTCAGAGCCCGCCGCTGAACTCGATCCGATTGCCCGCGGCGATTTCGGCGGCTGCCTTCATCAACACCTCGCGCGACAGGTCCATCCCGCGCAGTTTCAGCTCGTCGTTCAATTTCTCCGCTATCTCTTCCTGGGAGCGTCCGCCGGATTCGCCGACCGCGTCGGCCGCCTCGTTTGCCTTCTCCAGGACGATTGCGGCGACCTCTCGTTCGGCACCCGGATGCATTGTGATCTTGGTTGTTGTCATAGTCGACACGATAGCCGTTGGCGTGAGGCGCGAGAAGAGCGGCGCCCGCGGCGCCGCAGCACTTTCTGTGGAGGTCCCGAGAGCAGCCAGGCGGCGTTCGCGGTGAAGACTCCAGAGGGCAGGTGCGCCAAGGCGGAGTTCTTCAGGTCGGCGTGGACGTTCTCGATGACGGCGTGCCGGCGGCGGTGGGTGGAAACCCCACGTGTCGAACACCATGGCCTGACCCGACCCGGCGCGGGCGTCTATGCCCGGGATGCGCGGCACCACCAGCTCGGATCGCCGGGTCGGTCGCCTCGTGCTCGGGCGCATCCTGTTCGAGCGGATCCTGGTCACCGTCGGCAGCTGCTGGGCGCATTCCCAGATTGTCCACCCGACGCGGCGGGCACCCTCGTGGACCTCGATTCACGCTCGGGTCGATTCGCGTGCCACGCTTCAACCGGGACAGCCATCACCGCAATTGCCCGGTCTGCTGGGTGCCTGTAGTTAGTTAGGTCGCACTTTTCATGGCTTCCCGAGAGGCACTCCCCGATGGCTGACACACCCGCAAACGACGCCGCGGCACAGGTGTCCGCCACGACCCGGCAGGCCGCCGACAGCCGACAGATGGGGTGGGCGGCGCGGGCCGGCCTGACGGCCCGCGCGGTGGTCTACCTCCTGATCGGTTCCCTGGCCCTGGCCGTGGCGAGCGGCAGCGGGGCGAAGATGGACCAGAAGGGCGCTCTGGCGCAGGTGCTGGCCCAGCCGTTCGGACCGGTGATGGTCGCCCTGCTCGCCGCCGGCTTCGTCGGGTACGCCGCCTGGCGGCTGACGGAGGTGGCCTTCGGCGTCACGGGCGAGGGGCGCGCGGTCGGTCCGCGCCTGGTGTCCCTGGCCCGGGCACTCGCGTACGGCTTACTGGCGTACACGGCCGTGAGGTTGATCCAAGGCGCGGGCGCTGATCAGAGCAGCCAGCAGCAGGGGTACGCCGCCCAGCTCATGGCGCAGCCGTTCGGGCGCTGGGTCGTGGGCCTGGTCGGGATCGCGATCACCGTCGTGGGTGTGGTGATGGTGGCTCAAGGGGTCAAGCTGACCTTCATGCGCTACTTCCCTGCCGGGAGCCTGCCGCCCCGCACACGGCGAACCGTCCGCCACCTCGGCCGGGTCGGCACGATCGCGCGAGGACTGGTCTTCACCCTCACGGGCGTCCTGGTGGCCGCCGCGGCCTGGACCTACGACGCGGCGAAGGCCGGCGGACTCGATGGCGCCCTACAGACGTTGCGCGACCAACCCTTCGGCGCGCCGCTGCTCGCCGTGGTGGCCACGGGACTGATCGTGTTCGGGGTCTACGGGCTGTTCGAGGCCCGCTACCGCAGCGTCTGAATCAGGTCCACGGGCGGACGACAACCCGGCGGGGCAGGTAGCGCCCGGCCAGCCATGCGCACGCCATGCCGTTGGCCAGGCCAACGACCACGTCGAAGAGAGGATGCCTGCCGCGGTACAGCTGGGCATACCCCACCAGCAACGGCACGAGCAGGCAGAGCCCGGTGGCCACCGCGCGCAAGACGGGGTGAGCGATCCATTGAGACGCCACGGCCAGCGTGACGTACAGCGCGGTCGACGCGCCGACGTGACCGCTCGGGAAGCTCGACGTCGGCGGGGCGTCGTCGAGCTGGGTGACCTCCGGCCGCTCGCGCGCCACCACCGCGGCCGCGGTGACGAACACCGCCGACGGCACGGAGATGGCGATGACCGGCACGACGGCGAACCACCACTTCTTGGTCCGCCACCGGCGCAGCGCCACGACGATCAGCGCGGCCACCACGACCAGCTGGGTGTCGCCGACGTGCGACGACACCGACGTCACGGTATTCCAGACCGGGGTTCGCACGGTCTCCAGAGCACGATTGATACCGACCTCACCCGGCAGGGATCCGAGCGGGCCGACAAGCAGGAGCCCGACGGCCACGATGACAGCCCACAGCGCCGTGGCGGGCAACAGGAGCCCGGTGCGAGTCCGTGATGGGGACGAGTGCGCCGAGGGGAAGTTCGCTGAGGGCGACTATCGCCTGGATGCCGAGGCGGAGGCATCTGTGGGCGATTGCGCAGGTATTGTCGGGTTCGTCATAGGCGCCGATCAGGCCGCCGTCGCCGCCGCCGCAGGGCTCGTCCGCCGCGGCCGAGACTTCGACAACCGTGTGAGCCCAACGACTCCACGAGGAGGGCGACTGATCGAGGTCGTGGACCGGCTAGCGTGACGGACGGGTCAGCTCTCGTATCCGCACCGTCTCGGGCGTACTGGCCGGCTTGGGATGACGAACCGGGCCGGTGCTGGTGCTCTTCGTTCCATTCAGATTGCCGCAACGATGAGGATCGAAGCCGATGAAGTTCAGGAGTGTCGACGCACGGGGGGCTGCCGAGACGGCAGCCAACAGCAGGCACATGGGTTGGTTCGCGCGGACGGGGCTGACCGCCCGCGGGCTCGTCTACGTCATTCTTGGCACGGTCATGCAGCACAGCGGAGGCCGGGGCGTCGTCTGGCTCGGGCGCGTAGGCAAGATGTCGCGCGGCGTAGTGTTCGCGATCACCGGGTTGCTCGTCGTCGTGGCCGAATGGACCGCTGACCACGCGAAGGCCGGCGGCGTCGATCAGGCCCTCCGGACTCTCCTGCAACAGCCGAGCGGAACGGTGCTCGTGGTGATTCTGGGCGCGGGCGTCGTCGTCCTGTTCGGTGTGTACGGCCTGCCTGAGGCTGAGTGGCGCCGCGTATGTGACTCGGACCAGTCATGACCGCGGCCGCGAACATCGATGTGTACCCACCACTACGGCGCGGTCGCGTTGCTGTTGCCCTCGTCGGAGGTGGGCTATCCCTCGCGCTATCGCTTTGCCTTGTGGGGTGGGCGATCGTGAATCTCGCTTCCCCGTCGGCGATGACCACCTGGGAAGATCAGGTCAATCAGTGGTTCTACGCCCACCGCACCCCGCGGATGGACGCACTGAGCCACATCGGCAGCTATATGGCTGAAACCGTGACGTGCATCGCGCTGCTCATCGTAATGGTGGTGGTGCTGCGGGTGTGGCTTGGCCGCTGGAGAGAGTCGTGGACGCTGGTCGCCGCCATCGTCGGCGAACTGCTCGTCTTCCTGATCGTCACTGCGCTCGTCAACCGGCCCCGACCCACTGTCCCCCACCTCGACGCCGCTCCGCCTACCTCCAGCTTCCCGTCCGGGCATACGGGCGCCGCCGTCGCCTTCTACGGGTGCCTCGCCATCATCATGCTGCGCCAGCTGCATCCGCGGTGGCTCGCACGAAGCGTTGCCACGCTCCTGTTCCTCGTGCCCGTCGTCGTCGGGGGCGCGCGCATCTACCGCGGCATGCACCACCCCGTGGACGTCGTCTTCGGAGCCATCGGCGGCGGCGTGTGGCTCGCGATCGTGCTGGTCACCCTGCTCCCTTCCGGGCACCGACGTGAGTCGGCTATCGGTGTGACCGCCGACTCTCCATGAGGTTCCTCAGACACCCGGCGTCCGCGGCTGTCACTGCGGCGCCGCACCCAACTGCGGCCGATCCGGTGCGGACACCGAAGACCGTGGTCACCGATGCCGTTCAGCGCGTGCATCCGACCGTCCGCAAGGGCACGGCGATCGTGTCGATCGCCCTCGCCACAGGCACCCTGTTTGTGCTGCTCAGTGGCGTCATCGCGCGCCATGGCGCACCGGTCCAAGCATTCGACGACAACCTGCACGCCTGGGTGATCGCCCACCGCGGTGGGCTCGACACCTCGATCGCGGGTGTGATCACGATCGGTGGCGCCACCGCTGTGACGCTCCCGACACTCGTCGTAGTCGGCGCGCTCGCTTCGCCTGCGCGCGGACCACGAGCGAGGGGCAGGCGAATCGGGGCGGGCGTCCTCCTCGCCGGATACGCCAGCGTCGGCGTCTGGGTCGGGCTCGCCCTCAACTCGTGGATCGGCCGTGTTCGTCCGCCCTTCGCTGACTGGGCCGGCGTCGCCGGCGGTCCTGCGTTCCCGTCGGGTCACACGACGGCCGCCACACTCTTCGCGCTCTCGTGCGCGTGGGCCTCGAGCAGTCGGATCCGACCGGGATGGCCTCGCGTAGCGCTCTGGACCACGGCGGGCGCGTACGCGTTCGCCGTCGGCTGGACGCGGATGTGGCTCGGGGTTCACTGGCCCACCGACGTCGTCGGCGGCTGGCTGTACGCAGTCACGTGGTCTGGCCTCGTCTGGGCGCTCGCAACGAGAATGCGCCGGCACCGGCCAGGCCCGGCACCATCAGCCTTCGGCTCTCACGACGAGTGAGCCGAAGTACCTCAACCGGCGAGCATGATGTGCGAGTTTGGCTTTGCCTGTCGAGCGCGGTGATCGGGGTACCGTAACTGCGCATGTCACAACGAGGTGAGACACGGCGGAAAGTAGGAAATATGAGTGAGACGGGCAAACTCGAGGATCTTGAGGAGAGCGAACGCGAGGCTCTTGAGGGGTCCGCGGTGGTTGGTGTACCGAATCCAGATGCGACCACGCACGACGCCCCGCACACGGCGGCTGACAGCACCGACGCTGAGATCGAGGCGGGGCTCAAGGGTTCGGGCGTCTAGGCCAACGGTCTGCATTGACGACGTCCCCGCTCGCGGTCAGCAGGGGCCTCGCCGTCAGGAGCAACGTTTCCCGCTCCGACACCGCGAATGCCCCTGGACTCAAAGACGAGTTCAGGGGCATTCGACAGCTCACCCGCGGCACCACGGGTGAGCGCCAACGACGCAGAAATGTCGTTCAGCGGCGGCTGTCGACCGTCGGCCCGGTGTCCCGAAGGTTCTCGAGCCGCTCGCGGGAGACCTCCAACGGAGTCCACATGTGGTGGACGACCACTTCAATCCGAATGGCTCAGGGATGGTGCGGCTTCCTGGCGTGCCCTGGGTGTCGCCGATCTCGTTCTGCTGCTACTCACCGCCCCACCCGATTCGGGTGACTGGCTTCAGGATGCGGTCGAGGCTGGCGTGGTGGCCGGCGTGCTGGGTGGAGGGTTCGCGGTCCAGGCTGCGGAGAGGAGCACGATCCGTGCGATGAGGTTGATCCAGATCAATAGCGTGACCAGCACGGCGAACGAGGCGAGCAGCGCGTTGCTGCCGGCGCTTCCGGCCACGACGCTTGTCCCGAGAAGGCGCACTGCGCCGATGCCGACCGCGGCGATCGCCGCCCCGCGGCGCAGGTCACGCGCGGGTGGGCGCATACCTGCCAGGACAACCACGATCAGAGCAAAGATCCCTGCGTCCACGACGAACGCGACCGCGATCCCCAGAATGCGCACGACCGCTCCCGCGGCCTGACTTAGGCCCACAAGTTCGAGAAACCAGTTGGCCGCCGTCGTGACCACGAGGCTCAGCACGGCCGAGATGAGCACGGCCAGGGCCATCCCGGCGAAACCTGCCAGCTCGGTGAGCTTGCCGTGTACGGCGTTGCCGCCGACGCCGTTCGCACCAAACATCGCCCGGACCGCGGTGCGCAGCGCCGCCAGGGCGGCCGTCGCGCTGAGCAGCAGGACGACGACGGCGATCACACCCGCGACGTTCAGTCCCGCGCTGACCACGAGCTTGTCGGGTTTGAGCAGACCGTTGCCATCGCCGGTGTCGATCAGTCCAGGCAGCGACGTCGCCAGGGTGTTGAGCACGTCCTGGCGCAGCGCGGCGTGAGATCCGAGGATCGCCATGAACACCGTGAAGCCGATCGTCAGGCCGGCGAAGACGGAGAACAGGACGCTATAGGCGATCCCCCCGGTGAGCACGCCCCCGCCGGCTGAACCGAAGCGGGCGTTGGCGCGCGCGACCCGAGTTCGCTGCCACCACGCCAGCGCGGCCTTGACCCAGGCGACCAGAGCAGCTGGCCTGCTGGGGTCGTCGACCCTGACTGTCGGCTCGAGACGCGCGGCCGCGGCGAGGTGTGCCGAACCCGCCCCGGAAGGGACGGTGGCGTCGTTGACGGGCGCACTTGCGCGTGGCGGTTTCATCCGGTGACCCTGCGGTCTACCGGCCGCGGGGGTCGGCCCGACGGCACCACCGTCATGCACCGTTCTTCACCGGTAGTCCGTGCGCCTGATCGGAATCGTCGTGCTCACCGCGCCGATTCTCGAGCCGGAGCTCCAAGTCGTTCATGACGATGGCTGCGAGGTCACCCAGAGTCGTGAGGTCCTGGGCGTTGAGGCTGCGCGGCGCGTGGTCCAGGATGCACAAGGTCCCCAGGTTGAAGCCGTCGTGGGTGCGCAGCGGGACACCGGCATAGAACCTGAGGCCAAACTCGCCCGCCACCAGTGGGTTCGACAGCGCGCGCAGGTCGACCGCAGCGTCCTCGATGATCCACGGGCCTTCGTGCAGGATGGCCGAGGCGAATAGGCCCGCGTCTCGGTCGACCTGGTCGATCTCGAGCCCAGGGTGCGACTTGAACCAGATCCGGTCGTGGTCGACGATGCTCACGATGGCGATCGGCACGCGAAAGAGCCTGGCTGCAAGCGCGGTGATCCGGTCGAAGGCACCGTCCGGTGGGGTGTCCAGGATGGCGTAGCGGTGCACGGCCGCCATCCTGGCGACCTCGTTCGCCGGGATGATCGACGGGGTCGCTCGGCGCCGTCCCTTGCCCGAGGTGCTGATCTCGCGCAGCGCCAGGGCTGTCTCACTGGCGGTCGGCCGGGCGGTGGGCTCGGTTGCTGTCATCGCTTCGAGCAACCGGGACCATTGGGGGTCTAGCCCCGGGGGGAGGTCGGGGCCGTGCATCAGTCGCGCAAGCGCGCTCTGCAGGGGTGGCCCCGGATAGGCCACGATTCCCGTCAGGCATTCGAGCAGAACGAGACCGAGGGAGTAGATGTCGCTCGGTGGTCCGAGCGGCTCCCCCTTGGCCTGCTCCGGGCTCACGTAGGCCGCAGTGCCGGCGAAACTCCCATCACCGTCACCAAGGAGGGGGGACTCCATCATCATCGCGATACCGAAGTCGGTGAGCTTGGCCCGCACCCGTTCGGTGTCGTTGGAGTAGTCGAACAGCATGATGTTGGCGGGTTTGACGTCGCGGTGAATCACGCCGTGGTCGTGGACGTAATCGAGGCCTTCAGCGAGGTCGACGCCGATGTGCCCTGCATCGCGGGAAGTCATCGCCCCGCTGGCAAGCCTGCTTCGCAAGTCGGGTCCGTCGATCAGTTCCATCACCAGGTAGATCAGCGGGCGATCCGGGACCGACAGGTCTGTGCCAGCATCGAGGAGGGTCACGAGACTGTGGTGGTTCAGGTGGGTGAGGAGCCGAACCTCATCGTCACCCGCACGCAGGTCACTGGCGTTCGCGGTCGGGGTCGCCAATATCTTGACCGCGACTTCCCTTCCCAACGACTCGTCACGCGCTCGATGGACGGTTCCCATCGCCCCACGCCCGATCCGCTCACCCAGGCGATACCGCCCACCCAGAACAGTGCCTGTTACCGCTTTCGACACGTGCTTTCCGCTTTCTCGATCGTGCGCTGGTGAAGTTCAGGAACGGCGGGTCATGCGTGGTGCTGGTCGTCCTCGTCGCCGCGGCGGATGACCGTGAGCGACCGTCGAAGGGTGGTCACCACGGTGCCGGTAACCAACAGGTCGGGATGCGAGACCGCGTCGGGCGGGTGGGCCCGGAGGGTGGAGGCAAGGTGGTCGACGGCGTCGACGGCCCGGGCGGTGAGGTCCATGTCGGACCTACCCCCGGTCACCGCACGCACCGCGTCGGCTAGAGCATGCAAGGCCTGGGCGGCGGGTAGTCGGAGCTGCGGGGCCGACCCGAGAGAACCCCCGACGGCGTCGTAGTCGTCCAGGAGCAGGCCGAGATCCTGGACGAGGAACCCGAGCTGCTCCAGGGCCTGTGCCTGGCGATGCAGGCCGCGCAGCGTCTCGCGCTGGTTCCGCGCACGCCGGTTCGCGTCGGCCGCCTCGCCGGACTCACGCACGGCGCAGCGCATCTCTCCCAGCAGGCGGTCCAGGTGCTGATGGCTCGATCGTTCGGTGCGCGACGTCGAGTCTGCTGGCGGGCAGTAGAAGTCGCCGAGCGCGTCGAGCTCACTCGCAAGGGTGTCGCGCAAGTCCGTGAGGGAACGCGCCGACCGCTGCAGCGGGAGCGCCGGCAGGATCAGGTTCACCCCGACAGCGAGAACCGCGCCCATCAGCGTCAGGCCCGAGTACGCGAGCACGTAGTTCTGCTGGTCGGAGCTGCCGACCACGAGCGTGAGCAATGCGGCTGTCGGGACCCACGCCCCCTGAGATCCCAGCCACCGCATTCCAGCGGCGAGCCGGGCGGCCACGAACCACGCCACCGCCGCCGCGAACGCACCCTTGAGTGCAAGCTGCACGCGCGCGTCCCGCACGGTGCCGCTCACGGCAAGTGCTCGGCGGCCGAGGCCGCCGAGCACCGGCGTCAAAAGCTCAGCGACGACGACCGCCGAGCGTCCGGGCGGCCAGCGTGACGCCGATGACCGCGAGCACGACCTGGAACAACAGCTCGATCCAGTCGATCCCGGCGGTGTCCGCCGACGAGACCGCGTTCGCCAGGACCGTCCCCAGGAGCGCCGCAACGATCCCGATGAGGATCGTGACAAGGATGGAGATGTTCTGCTTTCCGGGTGCGAACAAGCGCCCGAGCGCTCCGATGATCGCGCCGATGACAATGGCGGTGATGAATCCTGAAACGGTCACGTGAGTCCCTCTCGCGAGAAAATGAGGGCCGGGCTCGGCCATCGAGTAGGCGTAGTTGCGCGAACAAGGAGCAATCGCGAATTAGTTGATCGTCCGTCTAGGTGTTACGAGCCCGACCACGAGACGACGATCTGCACTGCGGGCGGCACGTTAGGAATCGTGGATCCACCGTCGTGGATCTCCTCTTCGCAAGAGCCGTCCCGTACACAGAGTTAGACGCGGATCCCACGGAATCGTCACGGTCTCGCGGGTGTGACGTGGGTCATATCTGCCCTCCGGGTCGCAGCCGCGCCGGGATAGGCCGGACCTGGCGTTCCTCGGTCGACCGAGCACCCTGTGCGGGCTCGAGAGGATCGTCGGCGGCGGTCTGTGACATGCGTCACAAGACGTGGACCGTGACGGAACGCGAGCGACGGCGTCTAACCGAGGGGAACCAGCACAGCAGATCCGGCAAGGGAGGCGCGATGAATAGCATCGCTGGGGTGGGCGAGAGTCGAATTTCCGTCATCGAGGAGATTGGTTCGACGGTCGCAGTACTGCGCGGAGACGTGGACAGCGAACTTCGGTCTCAGGCTGGCGAAGCCTTAGCGATCGCCCTGGACCGGGGGCTACCACTCATCCTGGACCTGACAGATGTTCGCTCCGTCGACTCAGTCGGAATCGCATTCGTGATCCAGTGCTGCACCATCGGCAATGAAGAAGGCCTGTGCGTGATGCTGCGCAACCCCCCGCCGGCGGTCTCTGAGGTGCTGGGCCTCCTAGGCCTGGACCATACGTTCGACGAAACAATCGCAACGAGGGCGTTCTAGACCGGGCATGCCCCCATTCTTCCGGACCGGCCAACGGGACAGTTCGGACTCTCACGATTCTCGAGGGCTGGCCTTGCGTGCGGCGCCCTTTTCCGTCGTCGCACCTTCGGTGCTCAGCGTGCCGGTCGAGGATTCCAGGTGCGCGCGCACGAACCACTGGAAGAGTTCCAACTCGTGCAGGTGCCCGATCAGGAGATCGTTGGTGACCGGGTCGTTCTCCTCCGTGTCTGCGGCCGCTGCGCGATGTGCGTTGATCACGCCGCTGTAAACCTCGTCGAGCGCGCCGAGGTGCTCGATGGCACCTGCGCGGCCGATCGAGTAGTCGTCCCAGGTGCGCTCGGCTACCAGGGCGCCCGGGGTGCCGACCGGCGAGGCACCAAGGGTGGCGATGCGCTCAGCTGTGGCGTCCACCATCGCGCGGACCGCGTCGACCTGCGGATCGAGCATCTGGTGAACCGCGATGAAGTGCGGCCCCACGACGTTCCAGTGGATGTGCTTGAGCGTCAGGGCGAGATCGTTCAGCGAATTGAGCCGCTCTTGCAGCGTTCGCGCCACCCTGGCCGCGTCCTGCAACGACATCGACGGGACGGTGAACTTCGGCAGATTCGTCGCGCGGGCCATGGGGTTCCCCTCTCAGTTCTGATCTGACGGCGCCGAACATAGGCGGTCGCTCGGCCCCACGCAACCGAACTACCCCTCGAGGACATCGTCGATGTGGACCTCCATCGTGGTCACGGTGACGGGCGGTGTGATGTCGCCGAGCAGGTCACGCAGCCGCGTTGCGGCTAGGTCGCGCATTGCGTCGGCGATGGGCAGCAGTGGCTCGCCGTAGCGTGCACTGATGGCCACGGTGAGGCCGGCGTAGGCATCCTGGGCCCCGACGGCGATGATGATGTCGTCCACCCGTGCGCCCGGCACGGCCGCCAGAGCGTCGCGCAGGTAGGTGATGAGCACTTGTTCACTGACGTGGACGGGGCCGCTGGGCGCTTGGGCGGTGATGGGCAGGGATCTGCGGGTGACGCGCAGCACCCGGGCGCGCATCCGATCAGAGATCTCCACCCAGCGGGCATCGGTGTAGGCCCGACTCGAGGCGATCGTGGCCGCCCAGCGGGCATCGGAAACCAGCGCCGTACCGGCCTCGTTCGATTCGTGGGCGTTCTGGGGGGTTATCGCCACTGCACCATCCTGACAGCCAAGGTTCCTCGCGCGCGGTGCAGTTGCCCGCGGACAACTGCCGGGCTGGTCTGAAGGACGTCGGCGATCTCGTCGTAGGACAGTCCCTCCATCTCGCGCAGTAGCCACGCTGCCCGCTGGCGCCAGGGCAGCTCGGTGAGCGCGAGCTCTAGTGCAGCCCGCAGCTCGGCGTGCTCGACGTGGTGGACCGGGCCGGTTTCAGGCATGGCGGGCAGGGCCGTGAGCAGCTCATCGTCAACGGCGATCGGGCGCCGCCGACGCCGCGCGGACAGAACCACGTTGGCCGTGATCCGGAACAACCAGGTCCGCAGCTGGGCCTCACCGCGAAAGCCCGGCAGCTTCGACCACGCTCGCTCCAGGGCGTCCTGGACGGCGTCCTCGGCGGCGTCCAGGTCGCCGTCGAGCATGTTCACCGCATAGCGAAACATCGCCGCAGCGTGTCGGTCGAAGATGGTCGCGAACGCGGCCCGGTCCCCCATCCCGGCGCTACGGGCCAGCACCAGGTCCGTCACCTCATCGACCGCGTCATCCACCTGTTCACCCCGTGGCGGTTCACGAAAAGCATTGGTCGGGGCGATAACGACTCCACCTGTCCGAAGGACTCACCAGGCACCGTCAGGGTGTCGGGCCCGCGGTGACATTACCCGATCAGCAAGTGTGGCCCAGGTCACACTCACGGGGCCGTGACGTTTTCGGTGGAGCGGCGTCTAAGTGTGTGTACGGAACGACATCGATGTCAGGAGACTCCTGTGAGTGACACCACGATCAACAAGCCGGCCACCTCCCTGACGGCCAACCGGTCCAGTTCCGTCGCGGTAGCGCCCGCAAATCTGCTCATCACCGGGCACGGCAAGACGACCATCTCCGACGCGGTCGTGGCGAAGATCGCCGGGATCGCGACCCGGGAGGTCTCTGGCGTGCACGCCCTGGGCGGCAGCACCGCCCGCGCCGTGGGCGCACTGCGCGAGCGGATCCCGGGCGGACGTATCAACCACTCCCAGGGAGTCTCGGTCGAGGTCGGCGAACGGGAGGCGGCCGTGGACCTCGAGCTCGTCGCGGAGTACGGGGTGTCGATCACGGACCTGTCGGCCGGTATCCGCCGCAACGTCATCCTCGCCATCGAGCGGATGACGGGACTGGCCGTGACCGAGGTGAACATCGTCATCCAGGACGTCTACCTGCCCGACGACGACGCGGACGGCGACGACACCAGCGACGCCCCACGCGTGCAGTGAACGCACCGGCTGAAGCCGCCGCAAAGCACGCCGACGTCCAGCGCCCCGTCATCGAGCAGCCTGCCACGGCGGACCAAGGCCGGCTCGCCGACGCGGTAGCCCATGCGGCTCGCGCCGCGCCGGGGGTCGTGGGCCTGCACACCGGCACGTTCGGTGAGATCGCCACCTATCCGGGTGAGGGATTCCTCCCGCGGACGCCAACCGGCGGCCGCTTGCCCACCGCACCAAGGAGCAACCATGAGCGCCACCGACAAGACCAAGAACGCCGCCCAAGACCTCGCCGGTCACGCGAAAGAAGCCGTCGGCAGCGCCACAGGCAATGACCGGCTCAAGGCCGAAGGTCGCGCCGACCAGACCAAGGCCGATCTGAAGAAGGCCGGCGAGAACGTCAAGGACGCCCTCACCGACTGACCACACCCCTCGGGCCCCTGCGCCCATCCGGCACGCCAACAGCACCGATACAAGGAGCCACCCCCATGATTTCGACCATCATCTCCGCGATCATCGTCGGCGCGATCATCGGCGCCCTCGGGCGCCTGGTCGTGCGCGGCCGCCAGAACATCTCGATCCTGGCCACCATCATCATCGGCATCATCGCCGCGCTCATCGGCACATTCATCGCCAACTCCCTCAATGTCGGCGCCACCGACGGCATCGATTGGATCGAGGTCGCCATCCAGGTCGTCCTCGCCGCGGTCGGCGTGGCCCTGTACACCGGCACCCGCACCCGCAGCCGAGTGCACTCCTGACCCACGCATCACCCATGCGTCGGGGACCGATCGCACAGTCGACCGGTCCCCGACGCTGGCGGGCCAGCGCGCCCCCGTTCACCCCTCCCCCGCGCAGCCTCCCTCACGCTCGCCAACAGCCTGGGAACAGTCCCGACACGCGCCGCCCGACATCACCACACGAGAGAAACCAACCCATGACGACGCAAGAAGAGACCAGCAAGTCCGCGAAGCTCCTGTACCGACCCGTCGGAATGGCCAGCTCGATCGTCGGTGGACTCCTCGCCTCGTTGATCTTCCGCAAGATCTGGCAGCATGCCGCGCCCGGCGACCAATCCGCCCCTCCCACAGCACTGACCACGGAGTACCCCGTCCGACAGATCCTCCTCGCCGCAGTTGTCCAAGGCGCGCTGTATTCGCTGGTCAAGACCGTCATCGACCGCACCGGAGCGCGGGTGTTCCAGCGGTGGACCGGAGAATGGCCGGGCAACTAGCGACCAGCCGTCCACACGGCTTCTTGCGTCTTCGATCGAGAGCGACTCCCGCCACCCTCTTACCGAAGGATCCACCGTGACGTCAGCCTCGAGCGCTCCCGACGCCGGCCCGCGTTCACCTCGCGGCCCTCTCCGATCTGCAGTGGTCTTCAACCCCGTCCGCGTGGAGGACATGCCCGCGCGACGTGAGGTCATCGAGTCCGTTCTCAGCGACGCCGGCTGGCCGAGCCCTGCGTGGCTAGAGACCACCGAGCAGGACCCCGGCGCGGGCCAGGCCCGCCAGGCGATCAAGAACGGTGCCGAGCTCGTGTTCGCGTGCGGCGGCGACGGGACCGCGCGCTCCTGCCTCGAGGGGCTCGCCGATACCGGCATCGCCCTGGCGATCCTGCCCGCCGGGACAGGAAACCTGCTGGCGACCAATCTCGGCGTGCCAGGCGATACCGCAGCGGCTGTGCATCTGGCCACCGCCGGTGGCCGCCACCGCATCGACATCGGCGAGGTGGAGGGGCGCGCATTCGCGGTCATGGCGGGGATCGGCTTTGACGCCGCCCTGCTCGGAGACGCTTCCTCTGCGCTGAAGGCCCGCATCGGCGCCCCCGCGTACGTCCTGTCCGCGCTGCGCCACCTGCGCGACCGCCCCATGACCCTGCAGATCCGCATCGACTCCGAAGCCACCCGCAAACGTCAGGCGCGCACGGTCGTGATCGGCAACGTCGGACGACTCCAAGGTGGGGTCGACCTCCTGCCGGACGCGTCACCCGACAGCTGCCAGTTCGACGTGGCGATCCTCGCGCCCCGCAGCCTGGCCCACTGGGTTGCGCTCGCCTGGGGAGTGGTGCGCCGCGACCGGCACGTCCACCACCGGGACGTCCTTCGCGGCTCCCGCATCACCGTGACCAGCGACCTCGACCAGCCCCGCCAGCTCGACGGCGACATCATCGAACCCGGGCGCAGCCTGAGCGTTGACGTGCGGCCCGGCGCACTCGAAGTCTGCGTTCCGCTGCCGAACGGCGGGCCCGACCCATCCGCACACACGAGGTCCCCCGCCGGGGACTGACCCGGAGCGACCACACCCGATTCCCCACAGGAGGTTCTCGTGAAGATGCCCGACGCGCGGCGAGGCGAGCGCAGTTGTCATCTCCGCTCTTCTTTCACCGTCCAGGTCCGGTGACGTCGGCCCCGCCGTGGCCGGCGCGGCGCTGCGGCAGTGCCGCGACCTCTGGCGGGGGCACTGAAGGCCGCCCTGGTCGAGGTCCGGCCCTCACACTGGAGTGGTCGCGGCACCTACCATCCGTCAAGTCGTTCCAGGGGGAGCGACCTTAGCCAGAGGAAACCGATGCTCTACCTGCTCCGCCCGCACGAGGGGATCCGTTGGATCGACATGCTGAGCTACATACGTGCCGCCGCTGGCGAACGCGGGGTCGACCTCGACGGTCTCGACTGGCTCGAGGACGACGCGACCACCGACGGCACGACCCTCCTACGACTGCGCCTCGCGCTTCGGCACGGCACGGCGACCCGAACCGGGATCGTCGTCGACGCCGGCGAACTGGTCGCGTTGTCCCGCGGTGAGCAGATTCGGTCCGACTACGAGGACCTGGTCGCCACCCGACCGAACTACCGCAAGTCGCTGGCCGAACTCGAGGCTGTCATGCCCGGCACGATCGCTGACGAGGACGAGTCGGACGCCTTGCTCGATGAGGAAATGGTCAAGACGCTGGCCGACTCCGATGCCGATCTCGTCGCCGCGCTCGACCTCACTGCCGACCCCGTACTGGTGAACCACTGGCGTTCCTTGGGTGGGTTGGTCCCGGACCCGGTGTAGCCGCATCGCCGCAGCGAGCCTTGACCGACCGCTAATGAGTCTCGCTGGCGGAATCGGCGAGATTGCCGACGGCGACGGCTCCTCCGCCACGTCGATCGCCCCATGCGCGTGATGGCAGCGGTCCTGCGGTCCGGCGGCGACGCCGACGCGGTCATGGACTGGTACGTGCACAGCGACGAGCTTTCAGCCCTACGACCGGAACCACTTCGGTATTCGGCGCTCGACGACGCCGAACGAGGAAGACCGGCTTTGAACTGGGATACAACAACTCAAAGGCTCGATGACCGCTGCCCCTCGCCGTCGATGGTGCCTGGCGACCTGCGGATGGCGCAACCTGATCGAGTCCCCTACCCCGAACGTCCCTCTGACCTGCCTACTCGCTACCAGACCGGGGATTTGAACCTGCGAATCCCCATCGTCTCCACGAGAGTCTCGGAACTCACCGCGTCGCCCGCGAGCCTCTCAGGCTTTTGTCGGGCTGACAGGATTTGAACCTGCGACCCCCTGCAAGGATCAGTCCCATTTCGAATGGGTCCGAACCTGGCCGAGTATGTCCGAAAACGGCCGATGACCTGGGCTTTTGCTTTTGCGAGTGAGCCGATGGGGCTCGAAGAAGACCGGTCGGGACCGAGGGTTTTTGCCCCGTAAATGCCCCGTGAATCCCTCTCCCCGGACGAGTCGTGGTTTGGTCCGGGCGGACCAAGGCCGACTACCAGAACCGGCCTTCCCAATCGAGTGTACCGACTGCGAGCCATCACGCCGGAGCTACTTTTCGGGCTCGGGTCACGACGATCCCGGCGCCACACGCTTCGCCGCCAGGACCACGCGCGCTGCTCCGCCAACTGAGCACCGCAATCAGCCTCGGAACCACTGATGGGGCGTCGCGGCCGGTTCAGTCACGACGCCCGCCGCTGCTCAGGCAAGCCCGTAGGGCAGGTTGGTGGTTGCGGCGATCTCAAGCAGCCGGTTGTACTTGGCCACGCGCTCGCCGCGCGCCGGTGCGCCCGACTTGAGCTGACCGCAGCCGGTCGCCACGGTGAGGTCGGCGATGAAGCTGTCCGAGGTCTCCCCGGAGCGGTGGGAGACCATCTGGGTGTACCCGGCCTCGCGGCACAGGCGCATCGCCTCGAGGGTCTCGGTGACGGTGCCGATCTGGTTGAGCTTGATCAGCGCCGAGTTGCCAACCTTGAGCCCGATGGCCTCGGTGATGATCGCGGGGTTCGTCACGAACAGGTCGTCGCCCACGATCTGGGTCGTGCCGCCGAGGCGATCGGTCAGAACCTTCCACCCGGCCCAGTCACCTTCCGCGAGGCCGTCCTCGATCGACCAGACCGGGTAGGCCTTAACCATCTCGGCGTACCGCTCGGTCATGTCGTCGCTGGTGAGGGTCTCCCCGGCCACGTGGTAGGTGCCGTCGGAGTAGAACTCGCTCGCCGCCGGGTCCAGCGCGATGGCGACTCCGTCGCGCCCCGCGGTGTACCCCGCACCCTCGATCGCCTGCACCAGCAGCGCGAGCACGTCCTCAGGGCGCGTGATGTCCGGTGCGAAGCCACCCTCGTCGCCCAGCCCGGTGGCGAACCCCGCCTTCTGCAGCAGCCCGCGCAGCTTGGCGTAGACCGCGGCCCCGGCCCGGACTGCCTCGGCCATCGTCGGTGCACCCAGGGGGGCGATCATGAACTCCTGGAAGTCGAGCGAGTTCGGCGCGTGCGCCCCGCCGTTGAGCACGTTGAAGTGCGGCACCGGCAGCCGCGGCGCGACCCCGGCCGGGTTGAGGTACTCGAACAGCTCGCCGCCGGTGGCCAGCGCGCGCGCCAGCGCCATCGACACCCCGACAGTCGCATTGGCACCCAAGCGAGCCTTGTTCTCGGTACCGTCCGCGTCGATCATCGCGGCGTCGACCTCAGCCAGCGACGTCCAGGTGCGACCCCCGAGCAGAGCGCGCAGCTCACCGTTGACGTTCCCGGCAGCGCGCGTCACGCCCTTGCCGCCGTAGCGGGACTCGTCACCGTCGCGCAGCTCGACGGCCTCGCGACTGCCGGTCGAGGCCCCCGAGGGCACCCCCGCACGCGCTGTGACGCCCGACCCGAGCGTAACGTCCACCTGCAGTGTCGGGTTGCCCCGCGAGTCCAAGATCTCCAACGCAGACAAGCCCGTGACGGTGAACGAATCCGTGGTGCTCATGGCAGAACTCCTTCGTCGAGATCGTCGCCCACCCCGGACGACGCCAGTACGCGCGGAGGTGACGGAAACGATTCGGTTCCGTGAGGACTGTCATGGGGTCACGGCAGTCTTCACCTTCGCGCAAGACCAGGGACCGTTGGCGGCAACAACGCCGCATTTGAAGGTGAGCCCCACCACCGTGACGAGACAACCCTATCGACGACCCACTCCAGTGCCCGCCGTCGAAGGTCCCCCTCGAACTCGCCACAAGCCCGCGGGCACCTGTGCGTCGAACCGACCCGTCGGGTGCGACCCAAGAAGATACCCGGGGGGGTATGGTGCTCACTCTCAGCATCCAACGAGGAGGACCAACGTGTGCCGTGCAGTGACGTGTAGGAAGTGCGGGAAGGCGACATGGGCAGGCTGTGGTCAGCATGTCGACCAGGTCATGCGCGGGATCTCCAAAGCCGACCGGTGCCAGGGGCACGAGAAGGAGATTTCGACGCGTACCGGGTTCTTCGCGAAGTTCCTGTCCAGGACCTGACCTACCCGGTACGGCGCCAGAATCGGCGTCGTACCGCGCCGGTCGTGCGCGATCGTCCCGTTCGGTTCGCTCTCCACACGTTCTCCATGGCAGGTCCATCGGTCCTGCGGCCGCGACCACCAACCTGACCTCGTCAGCAAGTTGCGGTTGAGCATCGGGCTCGCCACGTCTGGAGAGAAGAAGTACATGACCGTGGTGGGCGAACGAGCAGTCGACCCTTCTCCTGCCGGAGGCGAGCGCGTCCGCGTGCCGCCGCGTGCTCCGTCCTGGGCCCACCGGGCCCGGTGGGCCCGGTGGGCCGTCCAGGGTGCGGTGCTGGCCGCGGTGGCGTGGCAAGCCTTGTCGCATGTGCTGACCGGGGCGCCGTCCGCGGAGGCATTGTGCCCGTTCGGCGGGTTCGAGACCGCGTGGACCTGGGTGACCACCGGGCGCACCGTCGCCCACGTGCACACGGCGAACCTGGCACTGGCCGCCGCGGTGGTTGTGCTGGCGGTTCTGGGCCGGGGATCGTTCTGCGGGTGGCTGTGCCCGCTGGGCACGTTGCAGGGACTCATTCACGGCGCCGGTCGCGCCGTGACCGATCGGGTCCCGCCGCTGCGACGTCTGCGTCGCCGTCTGGAGCGCGGTGCCAGCGTGGCGGGCTGGCACCGCCTCGATCGCGTCTTGCGCTGGGGCCGCTGGGTGGTGCTGGCGTGGGCGCTCATCGGCGCCGCGGTGACCGGGACGATGGTGTTCCGGGAAGCCGATCCGTGGATCGCACTGCTCCTGGTGGCCGAGTTCGAGTTCAGTCTCGCGTTCGTCGTGCTGCTTGCCACCGGGGTGCTCGCCCTGTTCGTCGAGCGGCCGTTCTGCCGCTACGCGTGCCCGCTCGGGGCGGTGCAGTCACTGGTCGGTCAGCTCAGCCCGATCGCCGTGCAACGCGACGCGGCGGCATGCCTGGGCTGCGACCTGTGCAACCGGGCCTGCCCGGTGGCGATCCCGGTGAACACCCGCACCCGCGTCACCGACTCCGCGTGTCTGAGTTGCCTGGAGTGCGTGGCTGCTTGCCCGAGCCAGAACGCCCTAACCGTGACCATGGCGCTGCCCACCTTCCGAACCCACCGCGTGGAACACGCCGTTGACCAGCCGGTGACCGTGGGGCTCGGGGCCGGGCGATGAGCCTCCCGCGCCGCTTTCGCCGACCGAAACCCGCAACGGCGCCCGCGCCCGAGCTCGCGCTCCCTCGGGTCCAGCGTGCGATCGCCACGCACACCCGACTGCGCACGCGCACCCTCCCGGTCGTGCCGTACGTCATCGCACTTCTCCTGCTGCCCGCGCTGGTCGTCACCGGGTTCATGAGCACCGGGTGGTGGGCGATGGCGGGCACCACGGCGACGGCGCAGGCCGCCGGCGGGCAGGAAGGCGGCGGGCAGGAAGGCGGCGGAGGAGATGGCACCGCGCCTGCGGCGCCGATAGCGGCGGCCGACATCAAAGGATCGATGACGGTGCAGCAGGTAGTCGATGCGTTCGGGGTGACTGCGGCTCAGGTCTTCACGCAGTTCGGTGCAGAGCCCGACCTGCCCACGTCGACCCAGCTCAAGACGCTCGTGGAGGGCGGCAGCGGGATGGACATCCCGGCGCTTCGCACCTGGCTGGCCGAACCCGTGGCCGGGTGACTCAGCCGCTGCCCTCGCGTCACAGTCGCGCGAGCGAGGCGATGTCTTCGAGGAACGCGGCTGCCACGTCGGCCGAGACGGTCGCTTTGGTGGCGCCGATCGCCTGGACGTAGTCGTCGGTGCACGGTCCGTTCGGGCGATCGGCGTCCGGCGGGACGTCGAGGGACTTCTCAAGCGCGTTCTGCGAGGCCCGGCGTGCGGCGTACTCGATGTCCGCGGGCGAGAAGCCGTCACTCGCCGTGACCAGCTGGTCGAGATCGAGCTGCCCGGCCACCGACGCGGGCACGTACCGGGCCCAGATGGCTCGGCGCGCGGCGTCGTCGGGCAGGCCGATCGGGATGACGTAGTCAAAGCGCCCATGCCGCAGGAATGCCGGGTCCAGCGCCCGGATGAAGTTCGTCGCGCAGACCAGGAGGCGGTCGGGCTGCTCCCGGAACACCGGGATGATCTTGAGCAGCTCGTTCGTCACCCCTTGCATGGACGACGGCGGCTCTCCCCCGCGCCGGGCGGCGATCTCCTCGACCTCGTCGATGAACACCACGGCGTGCTCGAGTTCGGCGATCTTCTCGAACGTCGCCCGCAGCGCGCCGGCCAGGCCGAGGGGGTCACCGGCGAGCCGGGACGGGAAGACCTCGACGAACGACCACTCCAGGCGCGAGGCGATCGCCTTGGCGAAGGTCGTCTTGCCGGTCCCGGGCGGACCGAACAGCATGACCGCCCGAGGCGGGACGATCCCGTACTCCTCGGCAAGTTCGGGCTGCGCCAGTGGCAGCACGAGGCGACGCTCGAGGAGCTCCTTCTCGTGCTCCATCCCGCCGACGGCGTTCCACAGGCCGCGCGGCAGCACCCGGCCGCCGAGCTCGCTGAGCGCGCCGAGTTCCTCGCGCTGCACGGGGATGCGCCGCTCGAAATAGCGCAGGCGGCTCTTGATCTCGAACCCCTGGGCCTCGAATGCGTCTACCCGGGTCTGGGAGTCTGGCATCAGGGCCGACAGCTTGGTCAGTCCGTGCGGGGTCATCCGCTTCTCCAGGGCCGCGAGCATCCCCGCGCCGATCCCCCGCCCGTGCCAGCCGTCCGCTGTCGCGCAGAACACGATCCAGCCCTGGGCGTGCGCCGCGCGGCCGACTGCGGCCCCGACGACCTCGTCTCCGTGGACGGCCACGACGGCGTGGTCCTTCTGGCATGAGGCGAGCACCTCGGCCAGCCCGTAGACCGGTTCGACGCCGGCTGCGGTCACGGTCCCCCAGAGGTGCAGGATCCCGTCGAGGTCGTCGCCGTGAAACTCCCTGAGCCGCCATCCCGGCATCCGCTTCCCCCGATCCTCCAGGTGGTTGACCCACCACCGCGCGGCCTCGACGCCGCGTTTCCATCATGTCGACTTCTCGGCCGCCAGGGCGTAGAAGAAGAGCGCGACCGGGCGGTACATCGCATGGGCGAACTTGGTGAACGGCAGGAAGAGCATCAGCTCCATGGCAACCGCGACATGGAACAGGAAGATCCAGTAGCCCCAGGCGGGGGCGTCGGGGAGGTAGAGCGCGACCTCGATGAAGAACCCGGTCGCGCCGGTGATCCAGAGGAGCACGAGGAGGAGCCAGTCCGACGCGGTGGAGTGCTGCGCGGCCCGGTTGACCTTGCGCACCCGGTTGATCATGAACATGCTCACGCCGTACAGCAACGACAGCCCTGCGACGGTCCCGATCAGACGGGAGGGGTACCACAGCGGGATGGGCGTCCCGGTCTCCTTGACCCCGATCAGGGCCAGGCCCCAGTCGAGGCCGGTCGCGACGAGCAGCCCGAGGAATCCCCAGATCGACAGGGCGTGGATCAACCAGCGCCGGCGGTAGAGCGGTTCGGCGGGGCTGTCGTCCTTGCAGTCGTCGCGGTACCTGCGCTGACCGACGGACTCGATCCCGAGCGCCGACCAGAGCGCAGCCGCCGTCGTGCCCCAAGCTGCCCGGCCGCCGAACATCGCTGTGAGGCTGACGCCTTCATGGCGCGCGACCCCGCGGGCCATGGTGACGATCCCGATCACTGCGGCCAGCACCATGGCGACCATCACCGCGATGCCGGTCCAGTGGATGACGCCCTCGGGGACGAAGGTGAACAGGGCGAGCGACGCGGTGTCCTGCGGGCCGTGGGCGGCGTACATGAACAGGGCGAAGAAGGCAGCGACGGCGACGGCGATGAGCGAGCCGATGACCGGTCGGGTGTACAGGATCCGGGCGAGCCCGGTCGGGTCGTAGCTCGCGATGGCGTATCGCCGGGCGGAGGCCATGAACTCACCGGGATCAGCCTCGGTCGGGCAGCTGTCGGAGCACAGCCCGCAGTGGTAGCAGGTCCACAGCTCCTTGCTCGACAGCAGCTCGGTCCGCATCCCCACCTGCGCGTACCGGATCATGCTGCGAGGGAAGGTGGCGTCGTTGTCGGACAGCGGGCAGATCGCCGTGCAGGTGCCGCAGCTGAAGCACGCCGAGACGTCGGCCCCCCCGAATTTCTGGATGTCGGACAGCAGATCGGTGTCGACGAGCGAGGTCACGAGGTCGCCTCCTGGCGGACGCTGGCGTAGCGGAAGTAGCCCTCATCGGTGGGGTCTGGGACCTCGATGACGTGGCCGTAGCGGCGCATCCCCATCACCCAGAACACGACCTCCTCGCTGGGGTGACCGATCCGCTCGGCGATCTCGGGGATCGTCAGCGGTCCGGCGTTCAGTGCCGACAGGATGGGGCGGTGCATCGACGGTTCCTCGCGGATGATCTCCCTCGGGTCTCGCAGCGTGGTGCTCATGCGACTGGTTCCCTTCCGAGGCTGTCGATCGCGGCCAGCATCTGGGCGTCGGTGTAGCCGAGGAGGTCGATCGCGCCGGCCGGGCAGACCGGGACGCACCCGCCGCAGCCCTTGCACACGGAGGCACTGATGTGGGCGACGTCGCGCCCGTCGCACTGGATCGTGGAGATCGCGTCGTAGGGGCAGCTCGGCTGGCAGACGTTGCAGCCGGTGCAGGCCGCGTTGTCCACGGTGGCCACCAGCGGATCGAGCTCGGCGAAGCCCTTGAGCAGGATCCCCGCGCTCTGTGTGACCGCTGCCAGACCCGAGGCGACCGCCTCCGACGCGGTCTTCGGCCCCTGGCACGCGCCGGCGATCATGACGCCGGCCACCACGGTCTCGACCGGGCGCAGCTTGGGGTGGATCTCGTTGAAGAACCCGTCCCCGCCGACCGGCAGCTTCAGCACGCTCGTGAGGTCCGCGTTCTCGCGCGGAACCATGCCGGTCACGAGCACCACCAGGTCCGCCGGGATCGTGAGCTCGGCGTTGCCGGTGAGCGCATCGGTGACGGTCACGGCCAGGCGCCCGTCGGGCATCGTCGCCACCGACGGTGGGCTCTCGTCCGGGAACCGCAGATACACCGACCCCCGCTCGCGGGACTCCGTGTACATCAGCTCGTACTTGCCGTACGTCCGGATGTCGCGGTGCAGGTGGTACTGACGGATGCCGGCATCGCGCTTCGAGATCTTGACGGAAGCGTGCACCGTGGCCGCGCAGCAGAACTTCGAGCAGTACTCGTTGCCGCCCGCCTGCCGGTTGCCGACGCAGTAGATGTAGGCGATCGTGCGGACCGGCTTGCCCCGGTGGGTCAGGGCACCCGTGGAGCCGTCGACCAGCGCCGTGAACTCCGGCAGCGTCAGGACGCCGTCGATGCCGTACCCGAACTCACCGATCTCGGGTGCGTACGTGTCGAAGCCTGTCGCGACCACGATGGTCCCGACCTCGGTCGTGACCAGGTCGTCGCGTCCGTGGACGCGGACCTCCGCGACGTAGTTGCCGAAGCTGCCCGACTTGCTCACCAGCTCGGCGTCGGTCAGGACGGTGATCGACGGCCGCTGGGCGATCTCGGCGACGAGGAAGTCGATCTGGTCCCGCCCGCTGCGGTCGCTGGGGAACATCGGGCCCAGCTCGGCGACCCAGCCACCGACCTGCGGCGCCCGCTCGACGACGACGACGGCGAGTCCGATGTCGGCCAGCCCGATCGCCGCCCGCAGGCCGGCGACCCCGCCGCCGATCACCATCGTGCGCGGGAGCGTCTTGACGACGAGCGGCTCGAGCGGGGTCGACAGCCTGGTCTTAGCGATCCCCGCCTTGACCAGGCCGATGGCCTTCTCGGTCGCGCCTGTCTTGTCATCGGTGTGCGCCCACGAGGCCTGCTCGCGCACGTTCACCTGGGTGTAGGCGTAGGGGTTGAGGTCGGCCCGCTTGGCCACGCCGCGGAAGGTGATCTGGTGCAGCTTGGGCGAGCAGGACGCCACGACCAGCCCGTCGAGGTTCTTCTCCTGGATATCCCGGATCATCTCGTGCTGGGTGCCGTCGGCGCACGCGAACATCGTGGTCTCGGCCACGACCACGTCGGGGTCGTCCTTGAGTGCGTCGCGCACCTTGGCCACGTCGACGTAGTCGGAGATGTTCCCGCCGCAGTGACAGATGTAGACGCCGATACGCCGCTGCTCGCTCATGCCAGCACCTCGGCCGTGTGCTGGGATTGCTTGGCGTGCTCGAGGTGTGCCGCGACCTGCGCGACCGCGGCCCCGGCGTGCAGGATCGAGTCGACGATGTCCTTGACGCCTGCGGCGGTGCCAGCCACGAACACCCCCGGGATGTCGGTGCGCCCCGGTTGGAGCTCGTCGTCGGGCTCGGCCACGTAGAAGTACTCGTCCAGGCCCAGGCGCTCGCCGGTGAACAGCTTCTCCACCTCGCGGTTGGGCTGGATGCCGACAGCGAGCACCACAAGGTCGTACTCGGCCTCGACGATCTTGCCGCCGTTCTCGACATCCTCGTAGCGCACGATGAGGTCGCCGTCGTCCTTCTCGGTGATCTTGGCCACGCGCCCCTTGATGTAGACCGCGCCCATGTCCTTGGCCTGCTCGTAGAACTCGTTGTAGCGCTTGCCGGCGGCGCGGATGTCCATGTAGTGCATGGTCACGTCGGCCAGCGGGAGCGCGCCCATGATGAGCTGGTTCTGCTTGATCGAGTACATGCAGCACACCTTCGAGCACAGCGGGTTGCCCGACGTCTTGTCGCGGGACCCGGTACACGAGACATACGCGATGCGCTCGGGCACCTTGCCGTCGCCGGGCCGCAGCACGGTGTTGAACGGACGCGTCGGGGCAAGCAGGCGGTCCATCTGCATCCCGGTGATGACGTTGGCATAGGTGCCGTAGCCGTACTCGGGTTTGAGGTCGGCCGCGAAGAGCTTGTAACCGGTGGACACGACGACGGCGCCCACGCTCACCTGGGAGGTCACGTCGCGCTTGCCGAACTGGATCGCGTCAGCCGGGCAAGCGGTGACGCACTCCTGGCACTCCGAGCAGATGCCGCAGTCCAGGCAGCCGCCGGAGCCGACCAGCGCCTCGGTCTCCGTCAGCGGCGGTTCGAGCTCGTCGAAGTCGTCCGGGGCGGCGCTGAACGCGGTGTCCGCGACGAGCGGCTCACGCCGGGTGTGGTTCTTCTCGCGAGCGAGCACCTCGGCCTTGTCCACGACGTCGATCAGGTCGTCCAGGGCGGGGAAGGTGGTCAGCGCGCGGCCCTGCACCCAGTTGTCGATCATGTACGCAGCGCGGCGGCCGGCGCCCACCGCCCGGGTGATGTCGGTCGCCCCGGTGGTGACGTCGCCCGCGGCGAACAGGTACGGGAGCTCGGTCTGCAACGTGGTCGGGTCGACCTCGATCCGTCCCCCGCGGGCGACCGGGGTGAGGTGCTCGAACGGTGTGGGGTCTGGGGCCATCCCGATCGCGGGGAGGACCACGTCGCAGGGGATCACGAACTCGCTGCCGGGGATGGGCTCCGGGCTGCGGCGACCGGATGCGTCGGCCGCGCCGAGCTGCATCTTCTGGCAGCGCAGCCCGGTGACGGCGCCGTCGGGCTCGCTCACGACGGCCACCGGCGCGACCAGGAACTCGAACGTGACGCCCTCGGCGGCGGCGTCGTCGACCTCGGCGACGTGGGCGGGCATCTCCTCGCGTCCGCGCCGGTAGGCGACGCGGACCTCGAGGGCGCCGAGCCGGCGGGCGGTCCGCGCGGTGTCCATCGCGACGTTCCCGCCACCGACGACGACGACGCGCTTGCCGGCCAGGTCGGGTGCCTGGTCGAGGCGGACCTGGCGCAGGAACGCCAGACCTGCCAGGACACCGTTGGCATCCTCCCCCGGCACACCCAACAGGCTCGCTCGGGGCGTGCCGGTCGCGAGCAGGACGGCGTCGTACCCCTGGGCCTTGAGTGCCTCGAGGTCCCCGACGGAGGAGGAGGTGACGATCTCGACGCCGAGCGCCGTCACGTTGGCGATGTCCTGCTCAACGACCTCCGGTGGAAGGCGGTAGGCGGGCAGCGCGTGCCGCAGGAACCCGCCGGCCTGGGCCTCGGCCTCCAGGATCCGCACCCCGTAGCCGAGCCGCGCGAGCTGCCAGGCGGCGGTCAGCCCGGCCGGGCCGGAGCCGACGACCGCGACGCGCTTGCCGTTCGGCTCGGGGCGTTCGATGCCGGGGCCGTCCATCTCGGCGTAGTGGCGGTCCGCGACGAACCGCTTGAGCCGGCGGATCGGGATGGACGCCTCGAGGTCACCGCGCGTGCACTCGGACTCGCATGGTGCGTAGCAGGCGCGACCGAGCGTGCCGACCAGCGGTGTGGCGTCCAGGACCAGCTGGAAGGCTTCCTCGTACTTCCCGCTGCGGATCAGGGAGACGTAGCCGTGGGCCTTGATCCCGGCCGGGCAGCCGTCGATGCACGGCGAGGTGCCCGCGCGCTGGATGACGGCTTTCTTCGGCACCGCCTGCGGGAACGCGATGTACGCGGCCCGGCGCGCGACCAGTCCGGCGTTGAACTCGTCGGGCACTGCGACGGTGCACGCGTCCTGGCAGTCGCTGCATCCGGTGCAGGCGGCCCAGTCGACGAAGGTGGACTTCTCGTTCAGAGTCGCGCGGAACCCACCGTCGGCGTCGCGGTGAACCCCCATGACCTCGGAGTAGGTCTTGGTGGTGATGTTCGGGTGGTTGATCGTCGACGACATCTTGGGTCCGGAGATGCAGCTGGCGCAGTCGAGGGTCGGGAAGACCTTGCTGAGCAGGATCATCCGGCCGCCGACGCTGGCCTCCTTCTCGACCAGCAGGACCTTGTAGCCCATGTCGCCCAACTTGATCGACGATTCCATCCCGCCGATCCCGCTACCTATCACCAGGACGTCGTAGTCCATCTGTGGCTCCACTCTTGGTTGGTCCGCGACGCCGACCCGCAGGCCCGGCGAGTGCCTAGATGAACAGGTTGACGGTCGCCTCGTCCGCGTCGGTGAGGTAGCTCGCGACCCCGGCGTACTCGAGGCCGTCGATGAGCTCCTCGGCCCGCAGCCCCATCACGTCCATCGACATGGTGCAGGCGACCATCTTCACGCCCTGCTCCCGCGCCGAGGCGATGAGGTCTTCGAGGGGCATGACCTTCTGCTGCCGCATGACGCGCTTCATCATCTTTGGACCGGCGCCGGCGAAGTTCATGTGCGACAGGGTCAGGCGCCCCGGTCCGCGGGGCATCATCATCGAGAACGCCTTCTGCAGCGGGGTCTTGCCGGTGGTCGCGACCTTCTGCGGGCGACGCAGCGCGTTCAGTCCCCAGAACGTGAAGAACATCGTGACGTCGTCGTCCATCGCCGCCGCGCCGTTGGCGATGATGAAGGCCGCCACCACCTTGTCGAACTCCCCGCTGAAAACAATGATCGTCTTGTTGGTCGTGGCCACCGTGTCGACTTCCCCGTCTGGTGTTTCGTCGGTCATGGCGCGGGTGTGGAGACGGGACCGAGATCCGTCAGCATCTGGGAGAACTCCCGCATGTAGTTGACGAACGGCTCGGCGCACACCGAGCAGATCGCCGCCATCTTCAGCCGTTGGGGCGCGAACCCCTTGTCCTTCATCAGGACCTGCGCGCGGGTCAGGATCGAGGAGGTCCGCTGGGCGCAGTCAGGCAACAGGGCGCACTCCTCCCCGTCGGAGGCGATGAACACCCCGTCGATCCCCCGCTCGAACGCGTGCAGGATCCACTCCGGTTTGAGCCCGCTGCTGCACGGAACGCTCATTGTGGAGACTGCGGCCGAGTAGTGCAGATGCCTGCTCCCGGCCAGGTCGATGCCGGGATCGGAGATGTTGTTCGTCGAGAAGACGAGGATCCTCGGCATGAACCCGGTCTCGACCAGACAGGACACGCTCAGCTCACTTCATCTTCCGCAGGAACAGGTGCAGGTAGCCGGCGTCGTCGAACGACCCGAGGTACTCGTGACCCATCTTTTTCGACCAGGCCGGAATGTCTTTGAGCGTCCCGGTGTCGGTGGCGAGCACCTCCATGACCCCGCCAACAGGGATCCCGCCGATCGCCTTCTTGGCGGCCAGAATCGGCCCAGGGCACGACGTGGCCCGCGCGTCGACCACCTGCGCGGCCGTCAGTACCTTGAGTTCCTCGATGGCTACCGTCATGGGTTATTCCTCCTCGGAAGGGCACGTCGCGACGCACCACAATGTGGGTCTACGCGGACCTCTTGCCGCGATCCGACAGTGGACCGCCGCGGGCGTCTGCAAACTCAGGTTCCACCTCGCCGGAGTCGCAGGTAAGGGCCCTACGTCCTACCCCCCGGGGTATGTGTAGGTTTACCCCCCTGGGTATGAGACGCCCTACCCCTGGGGGTATGGTCGAACAACTGGTTCATCCAGAAGTGACGCCGGTCTGGGCCCGCCCGCGTACGCGTGCGGAGTGACCGACGCGCGTCCATGGAAGGTCGAAGATGACCGTTTACGCCGCCCCCGGAACCCCCGACAGCATCGTGGATGTCCTACCCCGGTACGAGAACTTCATCGGCGGCAAGTGGGTCGCCCCCCGCGCTGGGCAGTACATGGACAACATCGCCCCGGCGACCGGCAAGGCGTTCTGCGAGGTCGCCCGCTCGGACGCCGACGACGTCGAGGACGCCCTCGATGCCGCCCACCTGGCGTTCGAGACGTGGGGTCAGACGACTCCCACCGAACGCGCCGCGGTCCTGAACAAGATCGCCGACCTGATCGACGCCCACGTCCAAGAGCTCGCCGTGGCCGAGACCTGGGAGAACGGCAAGCCGGTGCGCGAGACCCTCGCCGCCGACATCCCGCTGGCCGCCGACCACTTCCGCTACTTCGCCGCCGCGGCCCGGATGATGGAGGGCACCAACACCCAGATCGATGCCAAGACGGTCTCCTACCAGTTCCACGAGCCGCTCGGCGTGGTCGCCCAGATCATCCCGTTCAACTTCCCGCTACTCATGGCCGCGTGGAAGATCGCCCCGGCTCTGGCCGCGGGCAACTGCACGATCGTCAAGCCCGCCTCGCCCACGCCGTGGTCGATCCTCAAGCTCATGGAGATCATCGGCGACGCCGTTCCCGCCGGTGTGATCAACGTGCTCACCGGCCCCGGAGCCACCATGGGCAAGGCCCTGGCGACGAGCCCGCGTATCGCGAAGATCGGTTTCACGGGCGAGACGACGACCGGCAGACTGATGATGCAGTACGCCGCCGAGAACATCATCCCGGTGACCCTGGAGCTCGGCGGCAAGAGCCCGAACATCTTCTTCGCCGACATCATGGATCACGACGACGCCTTCTTCAACAAGGCGGTCGAGGGTCTCGCGCTGTTCGCCTTCAACAAGGGCGAGGTATGCACCGCTCCCTCCCGCGCGCTGGTGCAGGCGGACATCGCCGACGCGTTCATCGCGCGGGTCCTGGCCCGGATGGCGCAGATCACGCAGGGCAACCCCCTGGACACCGCCACAATGGTCGGACCGCAGGTCTCGGCGACCCAGCTGGAAAAGATCTCCGGCTACGTGGACATCGGCCGCAAGGAGGGCTGCGAGGTCCTCACCGGCGGGGCGCCCGCCACGGTCGAGTCGTTCGAGGGCGGCTACTTCTACCAGCCGACGATCCTCAAGGGCGAGAACTCGATGCGGGTGTTCCAGGAGGAGATCTTCGGCCCTGTCCTGGCCCTGACCACCTTCACCGATGAGGCGGACGCGCTCCGCATCGCCAATGACACTCAGTACGGCCTCGGGGCCGGGGTCTGGACCCGCAACGGCAACCTCGCATACCGGATGGGCCGCGCCATCAAGGCCGGGCGCGTGTGGACGAACTGCTACCACCAGTACCCCGCCGGCGCACCCTTCGGCGGCTACAAGGTGTCCGGCATCGGCCGAGAGAACCACAAGATGATGCTCGAGCACTACAGCCAGACCAAGAACCTGCTCGTGAGCTACGACGAGGAGGCCATGGGCCTGTTCTGATCCCCGCCCGACGGGCCGCACACAAAAGTGGTGCCGAGCAATAGGTACCCGTGCGGCCCGCCGACCGGTGGGCGCACCTTGATCTGAGGGGCAGTTCGACCGGAAAGGCGAGATCCAAAATCGTCCGGCTGATACCCTAGGGGGTATGCAGACCCGTCCGCGCGCAATTGCCCTTGCTCTCGCTGTCCTCGTCTTTGTCGGCGGACTCGCCGGCTGCTCAACTGCTTCTGATGCGGTGACGGACGTCAGCGCATCAGAAGCGGTCAAAGTCCTCGCCGAGCCAGACCTGACGGTGATCGACGTACGGACCCCGGCCGAGTTCGACTCCGGTCACCTCGACGGCGCGATCAACATCGACATCGAAGGCAACTCGTTCGACCAACAGGTCGCAGACCTGCCAAAGGACGGGGCGTACTTCGTCTACTGCCGCAGCGGCAACAGGTCCGGCACAGCCACCGACCATCTCGTCAAGCTGGGATTCACCCACATCTACGACCTCCAAGGCGGGATCACCGACTGGCAGGCCAGCGGCGGCGCAGTAGTGAAGAGCTAGCAGCGTCTCGCCCGCGCCGCGCCCAGTCGCGAGAACCTGGTCGCGTACCTATACCCCCAGGGGTATAGTCGCGTCGACGAATGGAGCACCAAAATGACTACCTCCCCCACTCCCGGCAAGACCGTGGCGGCTCGCCTCACTCTCGTGATCGTCGGCGGCGTCGCCGGTGGCATGAGCGCCGCGGCGCGCGCCCGCCGGCTGGACGAGCACGCCGAGATCATCGTGTTGGAGCAGGGCGACTATGTCTCGTTCGCGAACTGCGGGTTGCCGTACCACCTGTCCGGGGAGATCGCCCGGCGCGATGCCTTGCTGCTGCACACGCCGGCCTCCTTGGCAGCGTCGCTGAACCTGGACGTGCGCACCGGGAACAGGGTCACCGGCATCGACCGCGCCGCCCAAGAGGTGAGCGTCCAGACGTCCGAGGGCAACTACCGCCTGGCATACGACGCGCTGATCCTGGCCCCCGGCGCGGTGCCGTTCAAGCCCCCGATCACGGGCCTGGACCACCCGGCCGTGCACGCCTTGCGCACCGTTCCCGATGTCGACGCCCTGCGCAGCAGCCTCGACGGCCTGCTCTCCGGGCACCTGGCCGACGCGCCCGTACCGGCTGCCGTCGTGGTGGGCGCGGGCTTCATCGGTCTCGAGGCGGTTGAGGCACTGGTGTCCCGGGGCATGCAGGTGCACCTCATCGAGCTCGCCGACCATGTCCTGCCACCCATCGACGCCGAGCTCGCGCCGCTGCTCGCCGACGAGCTCGCCGCGCACGGCGTCGACCTGCACCTGGGAGTGTCGGCGCAGGCCATCACTCCGATCGCCCCGACGGGTGTCGCGGTGGAATCGAGCGAGACCAGTTCGACCGGCGCGGTGGCGGTCACCTTGTCCGACGGGACCGTCTTGGCTGCGGATCTGGTCATCGTCAACGTTGGTGTGCGTCCGGCGAGCGCTCTGGCGCGTGAGGCGGGCCTGGATCTGGGCCCCACCGGCGCGATCCGCGTCGACGGCGACCAACACACCTCTGACCCGCACATCTGGGCGGTCGGCGACGCGGTCGAGGTCACCCACGCTGTCACCGGCGCAACAAGTCCGGTGCCGCTGGCAGGCCCCGCCAACCGGCAGGGCCGGCGCGCCGCGGACTCCATCTGCGGTCGCCCCACCACCCCGCAGGCCCCGGTCCTGGGCACCGCGATCGTGCGGGTCTTCGACCTGACCGCTGCGACCACGGGGGCGAACCAGGCCACGCTGACGCGCGCCGGCATCGCGCACGAGGTCGTCCACCTGCACCCCGGCCACCACGCGGGCTACTTCCCGGGAGCCGAGGCCATGCACCTGGTGGCGAGCTTCGCCCCCGACGGAACCCTGCTCGGCGCCCAAGGTGTGGGCCGGGCCGGGATCGACAAGCGCATCGATGTGCTGGCCACAGCGATTCGCGCGGGCATGACCGCCGACGACCTCGCCGAGCTCGAACTCGCCTACGCCCCGCCGTACGGCTCGGCGAAGGACGCTGTCAACATGCTCGGCTTCGTCGCCCAGAACGTCCTGGACGGGACCATGCCGCAGTGGCAGGCCCTCGACCTCGACAAGGCCCTGGCCACGACCCTGGTCCTGGACGTGCGCTCGCGGGCCGAGTACGCCGACGGGCACCTCGAGGGCGCCCTGAACATCCCGCACCTTGAGCTGCGCGAGCGGCTGGCCGAGGTGCGCGACGTCGCGGCCGGGCGGGAGATCAGCGTCCACTGCGCGAGCGGCGTGCGCTCCTACCTCGCCACCCGCGTGCTGCTGTGCGAGGGCTTCGCCGCCCGCAACCTGTCCGGCGGCTGGCTCACGTTGCGGGCTGTTCACCCAAACCTCTGACCAGCACCGGAACCACCTCGGCGGGTGGGCGTGCCATCCGGCGCGCCCACCCGCTGCGGTCAGCAACGCCGGTGCTCACACTGCGCAGGTGCTCGGGTTCGCCAGCCGCTGCCGCAGGCCGAACAGCGCCACCGCCAAGGCGAGGAGGGCGGTGGGCACGTCCAGTGGGTTGGAGTGCAGGACCCACACGGCGATGCCCACACTCAGCGCGGCGACCGAAGCACAGGGGGTGCAGCCGACGTCGAGGCGCCAACCCGCGCCGGGCTGAGGCACATAGCTCGCCAGCGTCGCCGAGCAGGCCACGGCGATTAGGACGACCAGCGCGAGCCACCCCGGTGGCCCATCGGTCAGCCCTCGCGCGGGCGTTGCCGCCAGCGCGGCGGCAAGGGCCGGTGCCAGCACGCCTAGGACGACGACGCGGCGTGCGGGCCAGGCCGCCCGAGCCCGGGCGAATCGCCGGTCGACCCGCGCCACCGTGGAGTCCGTGGGCGGTGAGTGGTCGCCGTCACCCAGGTCGTTGCTGGCCGGAACGGCGGCGAGGGGTGCCTCCGCGTCGGGACGGGGGTCAGTTCGGAAGGTCACGCACTCCACCGTTCTCGTCGTCGAGCAGCTGGTCGATTTGCTCGAGCGCGTCCAGCCCACCGGTGAGGTAGCCGGACCAGTCGGGACCCGTTCGACCCGCGCTACCAACCTGCGCCAGCCAGCGGCCGCGGATGTCACGAATAACTTCTGCGAGGGCTCCCGCGCCGTCAGGGCTGTCCCCTGCGCGTTGTACGGCCCGTCGAGCCTCGGCCAGTGCGGCTGCGGATCCCTCGTGGTACTTGGCCGCGGGCGCTGCCATCCCCGATCGGGACAGGGCGCACAACGACTGGTCGCCGGCTGCGCGGCCGAGCTGGTCGAGCGCCGCACCCTCACGCACCCGAAGCACGGCGAGAAGCGTGAGCCGGGCGGTGGTCGCCGTTTCGGGCGGCGCCG
Organism: Pengzhenrongella phosphoraccumulans; assembly: GCF_045689905.1. Lineage (NCBI taxonomy): Bacteria > Bacillati > Actinomycetota > Actinomycetes > Micrococcales > Pengzhenrongella > Pengzhenrongella phosphoraccumulans. The sequence continues at coordinate 4,866,051 of NZ_CP144210.1, forward strand.
GCGACGTCAACGGCTCGCTGCGCCGGCCGATCAGCGGCAGGTGCACCGCTGCGCCGGCTGGACGCTGGCCATGACGGCATCGACGTGCATGCCGCAACCGGACCAGGTGATCTTGCCGCAACGCGCACACCGAGCGGGACTGCACATGGGTAGCTCCTTCGTCGGATCAACTCGAGTTCCGATCATACCCCAGGGGGTATGCACTCATCGTTCCGGGCCGACGTCGATCGCGCCCAGTTTCCGCGAACCGCCGCGTTGCGCGTAGCGCGGCCGCCGTGTCAGGTGATGGAGAGAAAGAGTTTCTCGAGCTTTTCGACGTGCAGGGTCTGCTTGCCATCGGTCTGCACCATGCACTGGCGCATGCCGGTGGCGATGATTGCGAACCCGGCGCGGTCCAGGGCTTTGCTGACCGCGGAGATCTGGGTGACGATGTCCTCGCAGTCCCGGCCCTCCTCGAGCATCCGCAGCACCCCGGCGAGCTGGCCCTGGGCGCGTTTGAGGCGGTTGATGACCTTGCCCATCTGGTCCGGGTCCAGCTCCATCGCAGCGCCGTCGGATTCACCGCGGAACCAGGACGCGGTGTGGCTGACCAGTTCTCCGACCACTGGGCCTTCGCTCCCCGCGCCGGGGTCGACGTCAGCCGACGGCAGGGCGCCCTCGGGTTGCATCACGACCTCACGACACGGTCTGGTGGGCGTCGTCCTGCGCGGCGATCTGGGCGCGGACGTCGTCCATGTCCAGGCCCTTGACCCCGCTGATGACCTGCTCGAGCGAAGCCGCGGGTAGTGCACCGGGCTGGGAGAACACGAGCACGTTCTCGCGGAACACCATCAGGGTCGGGATCGACGTGATGCCGGCCTGGCCGGCCAGGACCTGCTCGGCCTCGGTGTCGACCTTGCCGAACACGATGTCCGCGTGCTCCTCGGACGCCTTGTCGAAAATGGGCGCGAACTGGCGGCACGGGCCGCACCACGCGGCCCAGAAGTCGACCAGGACGATGTCGTTGCCCCGGATGGTCGGCTCGAAGGTGCTGGCGGTCAAGTTGATGGTGGACATGGCGTCTCCTCGGGTTGTGCAATCAAATATACCCTAGGGGGTATAACCTCGGACGGCCAACGGTATTCCGGCGGCTCGGCAGCAGGGGCGATCAGCCACACTCGACGTGCCAGCGCGAATTGGACGGCAGGACGTGATGCAGGTCACACCGGCTGCCGGTATCCCTGCGGCCGCTACGGCCGTCTATGGGGCATACCGACAAGCCTGGGAGATCATCATGAAGAAGAACATCGGATCGACCGACCGCAAGCTGCGTGCCTTCGTCCTGGCGCCCGTCCTGGTGATCGCGGGCGTGCTCGTGGGCCCGACCGGCGCCCTGGCATGGGTCGCCTACGCCTTGGCCGCGGTCATGCTGGCGACGTCCGCCGTGCGCACCTGCCCGTTGTACCTGCCTTTCGGGCTGAGCACGATCACGCGGGCACCGGCCGCACGCCGCTGAATGGATAGCCTCTCGGCTGTGCCCGCCGTCGACGTTCGCCTCCAGCTCGCGGATGAGGTCCCCGGCCTGCTGCGCTACGCCCGCACCATCTCGCGGCACAGCGCGCAGGCCGACGACCTCGTCCAAGAGACCCTCCTGCGGGCCCTGGAGCGCGCGGACTCGTTCCGCGGGCAGTCGTCGCTGAGCACCTGGCTGCACCGCATCCTGCACAACCTCGCCGTCGACCAGGCGCGGCGATCACGGGAGGACACGACCGGGGAGGTCGAGCGCGAGGTGGAGGCTCAGTGGCACGACGACGCCTACACGGTGGACGCCGCCGTGGTGGTCGAGCGGGCCGAGACCCGCGAGGAGCTCCAGGACGCACTGGTCCGGCTCCCGGTCATCTACCGGACCGCCGTCGTCCTGCACGACGCGGAGGGGATGACCGCTGCCCAGATCGCCGAGGTGCAGGGCATTGGGCTGCCGGCTGCGAAGCAACGCCTACGCCGGGGCCGGATGATGCTCGTCAGCGCCCTCGCGCAGGGGCGCGAGCGACGCGCCGTGCTGCAGGGCGTCCCGCTGCGTTGCTGGGATGCGCGCAGCCGCGTCTCGGACTACCTCGACGACGAGCTGCCCGCCCCCGAGAGAGCGCTCGTGGAGCGCCACCTCGAGGCGTGCCCCACGTGTCCGCCGCTGTACGCCGGCCTAGTCGGCGCACGGGCGGCGCTAGGTGAGCTGCGCGACGCCGACGCCGTCGTCCCCACCGCGCTTGCCGACCGGATCACCGAGCTTCTCGCGCGCGAGTGAGCCGGCCAGCGGGCGGTCAGGACGTCGACGCCGACTCATCGGGCAGCGCCCAGCGCAGATGCTCGACGCCCCCCAGGAGCTCCAGCCGCCGCCACAGGACGCTCGACGGGACAGCCTGGCTCGCGTGCGCCGCGATGGCTGTCATCTGTCGGGACCGGTCCACCGGCAGGACCACGTCGATGTCGCCCGGCCCGTGTCCCGTGAACGCGCCGCCGAACTCCTCGTTGAGCTGGTCGGCGACGGGTTGGGGCAGGGTCCAGGCCAGGACCGGAACGCCGCGGTGGGCGGCGAAGGCGACCGCAGCCCGTGACGCGGCGGCGTGGTCAGGATGCCCCGTCACGCCCGCGACGTCGAACACCAGCAACGCCTGAGCCGCGCAACTGTCGGCGGCCGCCTCGATCTCACCCACCAGGACCTCGAGCGGTACGTCGCGAAGCGCCCCGTCCCGATACGCGCGCAGCTCCGCCACCGCGCCGCCCAGTGCGAGCGCGGCCTGGCGCAGCTCCGCCTCGCGGATGTCGCTCAGATCACCTTGCACGCCGTGCACCGTGGAGGCTTCGCCGCGGGTCAGGCACAGGACGCTCACGGCGGCGCCGTGGGCCAGCAGGTGCGCGATCACGGCGCCCATCCCGAACGACTCGTCATCGGGGTGGGCGACGACCACCAGAACCGACGCCCACAGGGGCAGTTCCCCGCGTGCCGCATCCTCAACTCGGTCGGCGCGGTGGCGGGCCTCACTCTCGCGCGGGCGTGCTGGTTCAGTCATGGCGGTCCTTTCGTCGGGCCTGGCCAGCACGGGCGGCTCGCCATCGAGCGGTGGTGGTGCCTGTTTCAGAGCACCAGGGGGAAGCTTCGGGTCGCGGTGTACAGCGCGACCACGACGAGGAGCACCGTGAAGGCCAGACTCAGGCGGGCGGGGCTGACCCGGGACACGACGCGGCTCCCCAGGAGGCTGCCGGCGACAGCGGCCAGCGTGAACCCGCCGATCACCGACCAGTCCAGCGTGACGTCCTGGCCGGCGCGAAAGAACAGCGCGGTGAAGCTGTTGATGGCGATGACGAGCAGCGACGTACCCACAGCCAAGGGCATCGACAGCCCGAGCGCGAGCACGAGGGCGGGCACGACCGCGAAGCCTCCCCCTACCCCGAAGAAGCCAGTGAGCAGGCCGACGCCCGTCGCGGTCAGCACGATCCTCGCCACGCGGGGGCAGTCGCACGCGAAAGTGGGCCGCCACCTCAGCACGGGTTCGTCGCTCGCCAGGCTCACAGCACCATCCGCTGCTCCGGAGCGAGCCTGCTTGCGGCGCCTGCGCGTCATCAGCACAGCCACGATGAGCATGAGCACGGAGAAGCCCGCCAGCAGGACTGCCTCGGGCACCGCCGTCGAGAGCCGCGAACCGGCATAGGAACCGGCCACCCCCAGGACGCCGAAGACCAGACCCTTGGCCAGACTCACGCGACCCGCGCGGCGGTGCGGGATCAGGCCGATCAGTGAGGTCACCCCCACGATCAGCAGCGACCCCGTCGTGGCGGCACGGGAGTCCTGACCGAAGATGTAGACCAGTGCGGGCACCGCGAGGATCGATCCGCCGCCGCCGAGCGCCCCGAGGCTGAGTCCGATCAGCAGGCCGACGGGAACGACGAGTGCGAGCACTTAGGTGTCCTTCTTCCTCTAGGGGCGAGTGTTGCGAGCAAGCGTCAGCTCGTCATCACAAGCCCCGACACCAGCGTTAACCCGGCGCTGGCTGCGTGATCGTCGAAGGAGTCGTCGACGGCGACCACGTGACGCCCCGCTGCCACCAGGACGGAGGCGGCGATCGAGGCTCGGTAGCCACCCGCGCAGTGGATCCAGATCTCGCCATCGGGGACCTCGTCCAGTCGCTGGAGCAGGTCGTGGATCGGGAGATGGAACGCACCGTCGATGCGAGCGGACCGCCATTCACTCTCGCGGCGCACGTCGAGGATCGTGACCGGGCGGTGGTGGCGGACCTGGGCGAGGTCGGCGAAGGTGGCTCGCTCGAAGCGCGCGAGCGGGTCGTCGCTCCAGTCCCGCGGCGAGCCGGTGGCTGCCGCGACCGGGGAATCGATGCCGATCCTTACCAGCTCGCGCTGGGCCTCGGCGACCTGCTCGGCGCTCTCTCCGAGCAGCGTCACGGGGGTGCCCCAGGGAATGAGCCAGCCGAGGTACGTCGCGAACTGGCCGTCGAGCCCGAAGTTCAAGGTGCCCGTGACATGACCGGCGGCGAACGCGGTGCGGTTGCGCAGGTCGACGAGCCACTCCCCCGCCTCCAGGCGCCGGCGGAGCTCCGCCTTGTCTGCCCGGCGCGGCGCACCCAGATCCACCGCGGCGGGCCCGCGGGCGTTGGCCGGACCCATGTGGACGTAGTACGCCGGGTACGCATCCAGGCCCGCGACGATCTGCGCGACATAGTCGTCCTCGGCCTCCCGCAAGGCGGGGTTGACCAGCCGTTCGTGCCCGATGGTGGATCCGGTCGCGCCGGATGTCGTGGAGGTCGCAGAACAGAAGCTGCCGAAGCCGTGGGTCGGCATCACTGCGGTGTCATCGGAGAGTCCCTCGGCGAGTGCACGCGTGGAGGCGTACTGGTGGTGCGCCAGTTCATGAGTGTGCTCGGGACCGAGCAGGTCGGGACGACCGGTGGACCCGAACAGCAGTGATCCGCCCGAGAACACCGCGGAGTTCTCACCTTCCAGCACATAGGACAGGTGCGTGAAGGTGTGACCCGGGGTGTGCACGACCCGCACCCGGAGCTCGGGGCTGACCTCCACGACGTCGCCGCCGCGCACCGGCACCCGCTCGAAGGACACGTCGTCGTCGGCATTGACCAGGTACTGCGCCCCGGTCTGCTGGGCCAGGGCGAACCCGCCCGTGAGGTAGTCATTGTGGATGTGCGTCTCGAACACGTGCGTGATCCGCACCCCGGCGGCAGCAGCAGCCGCCAGCATCCGGTCGGTGTCCCGCTGGGGATCGACGACAAACGCGACCTGCCCGTCGTGGACGAGATAGCTGCGGTCCCCCAGGGACGGAGTCTCAACGGCAATGATCGTGGTGGCCATGGTGCGACAGCCTTTCGGGTCCGAGCGAGCAGACCGATGGGGTCTCAACAAACCGGGCAAGATACCCCTAGGGGTATCTTGCAGCCTACAACGGGGACGCGCCCTCGGGCATTCCGACACCCCACCGCTCGCGTTTCGGTGACCTCCACACAGCCTCCACACGCCTTGCAAAGAGTCTGCAGAGCCCCGACGCAGGTTGAGAGCACATGTATCAACCAGTGAGGGAGCACATCATGCGTACGAAGACTCGGATCGCCGCCACCGTCGCCACCGGCGTTGTCGCCACCGTCCTGATGGCCTCCCCGGGCCTGGCCGCGAGCGGCCAGGCAGCCAGCGCGGTGGCCGGCAAGGGGCAGCAGACGTCCCAGCAGGTCGGCACGTGCGACGGAACCGGAGCCCGCCTGCAGGACCGCGACACCACCGGTGATCACCTCCACCTCAGGATCCACCAGGCCTGACGGTCAACACCCTGCCGCCTGGACCCGCATCGTCGGATCCAGGCGGCTGGTCTGTCGCCGAACCCGAACGTCGGGAACTAGGCGGAGCCCTCTGGATCGGCCTTGAGGTCGGGGGCTGCGAGGTGGTCCACGAGGAGGGCGAGCGCGGGCAGGGCAGCGCGAATGCTCGCCTGGTCAGCCGCAGGGAGGCGGCTGAGCGCGTCCCCGATCCGCTGTTGGTGGGCCCGTTCCCAGTCGGCGAGCTGTTGGTGGCCGGCGGCGGTGAGCTCCACGACCGCGACGCGCCGGTCGGCGGGGTCGGGTGCCCGGGTGACCAGTCCCGACTCGACGACGGCCTGCACCAAGCCGCTGACGGTGTTCGGGGCGAGCCGCAGCAGGTTGGCGAGCTGACCGACGCGGACGGGCTGATGCTCCTGGAGCGCCAACAACAGCTCGACGCGAGCCATGGGCAGGGCTTCCCACGAGTAGTCGGTACGAATGCTGGTCCGCAGTGCCCGACGCAGCCGCGTCACGACCTCGGTGAGCTCCATGGCCACGACTCCCACCTTGCGTGAGAGTAAGAGGTCACGTGCTGCAGCCGCCATAGTGATCAGCATAACGAGTTTCGATCGGTGTGCGACTATGTCTGCCTCAGATGCAAATAGTCGACCGATGAGGGACGGATGATCTTCGCCTACCTGCCCAGCCCTCCACAGTCGGTGTGGCACCTCGGCCCCGTTCCCATCCGCGCATATGCACTGTGCATCCTGACCGGGATTGTCTTGGCGACCTGGTGGACCCAACGGCGGTGGGTCGCCGAAGGCGGGTCGCCCGACGATGTGCTCGACGTCGTGTTCTGGGCGGTGCCCTTCGGCATCGTCGGCGGCCGGATCTATCACGTGATCACTGACCCCGAGCTCTACTTCACGGCAGGACAACACCCGATTCGAGCGCTCTACATCTGGGACGGCGGGCTCGGGATCTGGGGGGGCTGTCGCGCTCGGCGCAGTGGGCGCATGGATCGGGTGTCGCCGTGCGGGAATCCGGTTCGCTGATTTCGCCGACGCCGTCGCCCCTGGTCTGGTGCTCGCGCAGGGGATTGGCCGCTGGGGCAACTACTTCAACCAGGAGCTCTTCGGCGGCCCGACCACACTGCCGTGGGCACTCGCGATCGACCCCGCGAACCGACCGCTGGCCACGCCGAGCATCGGGCTGTACCAGCCAACCTTCCTGTACGAGTCGCTGTGGGACATCGGTGTTGCGGTGCTCCTGGTGTGGGCTGGGCGCCGGTTCGCCTTGCGCGACGGGCGACTGTTCGCGCTCTACGTCGCCGCCTACACGGTGGGCCGTGCGTGGATTGAGGCGCTGCGGATCGACCCCGCCAACCACTTCCTCGGGCTGCGGCTCAACGACTGGACCAGCCTCGTCGTGCTCGCGGCGGCTGTGGGCTTCCTGCTGCTCCGCAGGCCTCGCACCCGGACCCCGACACCCCCTCCCGCGCGAGCGCTCACGCCGTCCTGATCGGAGCCAGCCGTGATCCTTCGTCTGCTCACCCAAGAGCGCGCCCGCCCCGTCCGGATCCGCCGCTGGTCGGGCGCGGGGTGGTTGGCCGTGGCAACGGTGTGCCTCGGCGCGTTCATGGGCCAACTCGACGCGAGCATCGTCACCCTGACGTACCGACCCTTGGGCACCGAGTTCAACTCCTCCTTGGCCGCGGTCCAATGGGTGTCCCTGGCCTACCTGCTCACGCTGGCGACACTGCTGATCCCGGTCGGGCGACTGGCCGACGCCCGCGGACGCAAGCTGCTGTACCTGCATGGGTTCGTCGTGTTCACCGCAGCGTCGGCGGCCTGCGGCCTGTCCACATCGCTGGGCATGCTGATCGCCTTCCGGGTCGTGCAAGGGATCGGCGCGGCCATGCTGCAGGCCAACAGCGTGGCCCTCGTCGTGACCAGCGCCCCGCACGGACGAGTGCGCACCGCACTCGGGATCCAGGCCGCAGCCCAAGCCATCGGCCTCGCCCTGGGTCCCACCGTGGGAGGGGTGCTGGTTGCAACTCTCGGCTGGCGATGGGTCTTCGGCATCAACGTCCCCGTCGGGATCCTCGCGATTGTCGCCGGGGTGTTCTTCCTGCCCAGAAGCCGGTCGCTCATCCCCCTCGAGGGCTGGGACCTCCCTGGCGTCCTCCTGCTCACCACCGCCACCACCTCGGGGTTGCTCGGCATCGCGGCCGTGTCGGGGCTCGGGCTGCCCGACTGGGCCCCGGCAGTGCTGCTGCTCCTCAGCGCGACCGGCGTGGTCGGGTTCATCCTGCGTGAAAACTACGCCGCCGCGCCCCTGCTCGACCCGACACTCGTGCGCGACCGAACCATCAGCACAGGTCTGCTCGGAGCGCTGAGCAGCTACCTCGTGCTGTTCGGGCCACTGGTCCTGGTCCCGATCGTCCTGACCGCGGCGGGCTCGTCCGAACTGCACGCCGGTCTCGTCCTGACGGCACTCCCCGCAGGATTCGCACTTGCCGCCACGACCGGCGCACGACTTCTCCCAACGGGATGGTCGAACCGGCGTCGAGCCAGCTTCGGCGCAACGCTCGCACTGGCCAGCCTCGGGGCGCTGATCGCGGTGCCGTTGACCGCAACCTGGCTGATCCCGCTGCTGGGAATCCTCGGCGTGGCGTTGGGGATCTTCACCCCCGCGAACAACACCGTCGTCATGCTCGCGATCCCCGCCGGCGCCGCTGGCACCGGCGGCGGCCTGTTGAACATGACCCGCAGCCTCGGCACAGCGCTGGGTGTCGCCCTGGTGACCCTCGCGCTTCACCTACGCCCCGACGGCGCTGGGCCGCTCGACGGACCCCGCGCCGCTGTGACCCTGCTGACCCTCGCGGCCGCCGTCATGCTCCTGTCCAGCCGGTTGCAGCCCGAGGCGCACCCGTCGGCACCAGCAACCACCTAACGTCACTCGCCGCACTGTCCGCCAATGCGGGGTCCCGCCTGCAGGACCGCGACAGCACCGGTGATCGCCTCCACCTCACGATCCACCAGGCCTGACAGCCAACGCCCCGCCGCCTGGACCGCATCGTCAGGTCCGGGCTGCTGGACTGTCCCTGGGCCCGAACATCGGGCTCAGATTCGACGCCGCGCGCTCGAGCTCACGAGCAGGCGGATCGTGACGGTGGTGCCCCCATTGGCGGGCGAGGTCGCTGCGATGGTGCCGCCGTGGGCGGTGACGATCTCACGGGCGACCGCCAGCCCGATGCCCGAGCCGGCGACCTGTTCCGCGGCGCGGCCTCGCCAAAGCCGGTCGAAGATGTGCGGCAGCTCGTCGGCAGGGATGCCCGGACCGGTGTCGGAGACCTCGAGCACCGCCCGGTCATTGTCGACCCGGACCGCGAGGGTGACCTCGTCCCCCGGTCGGCAGTACCTGGCCGTGTTGGCGAGCAGATTGCCTACTGCCTGGTGCAACCGGTCGGAATCGGCAATCACCAGAATCGGTCCGTCGAGGGCGCTACCCACTGTGAGTCCGGCCGCGCGCAACTGGGAGTCGTGCGCGACCAGCTCTACGCGAGCGACCTGGCACAGGTCCACCTCGGAACGCTGCACCGCGGGCCCACCCGCCTCGGCTGCCGACAGCTCGGCAAGATCGCTCACGACCCGGCCGAGCCGCAGCGCCTGGTCGTGAAGCCCGGCAAGTCCGGCCGGCGTCGCCGGGACCAGGCCGTCGCGCAACTCCTCCAGCCCCGCCTGCAGGGCGGCGAGTGGGGTGCGCAGCTCGTGCGCGACATCGGCCGTGAGGTTGCGTCGCTCCTGCTCGGAGCGCGCGACCGTGTCCGCCATGGAGTCGAACGCGCGGGCCAGGTCACCGAGCTCACCCGGCCCGCGCGCCCCGGCACGGGCCTGCCGGTCACCCGCGGCGAAGGCCCGCGCCGCGGACGCCATGGCGTCGATCGGTCGGGTGAGGAGCCGCGTGACGATCCAGCTCGCACCGACCGCGACCACGAGGGCCACGAGCGCGGCCGCCGCGATCCAGGACCAGGCGATGTCGCGCGCCCCCGTGCTGGCCGCTGCGGTGAACACCAGTCGGGTCGTCCCGACTACTGACCCGGCCACCACGACCGGGGCCTCGAACACCCCCACTCCGCCGGCCGGGCCACCACCCTGACCGTTGCCCTGCCCCTGACCGGCGATACCTTCACCGGCACCACCACCCACCGGCGCCCCCGACTCGTCCTGGACGAACAGCCGGGCACCAGCGTCCTCGGCCACCGCGCCGGCGCGGTCCAGGTCGGCGCCGGCCCAGCCGTCGGCCCGCTCGTACGCCCGCCCGGCCTCCGCCGCCGAAGCGGTCGTCGCGCGTTGGCGGTCCGCCTCCTGGGCTGCCTGGAAGCCCCGCCCGACGCCGATCAGCGCCGCGACGCTCAGCACGACCACCGAGGAGATCGCGACCAGGATGAACGCGAGCAGCAACCGCCGCCCGAGCGGCCCCAGGCGTGAGGAGCTCATCACGGCTCGTCACGCCGCAGACGCAGCCGATACCCGACACCGAGCACGGTCTCGAGCACGTCGGCGCCGTCGGCCCCAAGCTTGTGCCGCAGGTTCTTCACGTGAGAATCGATCGTCCGCTCGTAACCGGCGTACTCATACCCCCGAACCCGGTTGACCAGCTCGTAGCGGGAGAACACCCGTTCCGGGGCCGCGGCGAGTGCCACCAGCAGGCCCCACTCCGTCGGGGTCAGCTCGAGCGCGCGGTCGTCCAGCCACGCCTCATGCCGTGCCTCGTCGATACGCAACCGGCCGGCGCCGAACGTCGTCGGGCTGCCCTGGGCGCCCTGGCCGGAGCGGTGCAGCACCGCTTGGACGCGGAGGACCACCTCGGCGGGGCTAAAGGGCTTCGTCACGTAGTCGTCGGCGCCCAGCTCGAGGCCGTGGATGCGGTCCTCCAGCGCGCTGCGTGCGGTCAGCACGATGACCGGGGGGTGGCCCGCGGCGTGGATCTCCCGCAGCACGTCCGCCCCGTCGATGTCGGGCAGGCCCAGGTCGAGCACCACGAGGTCGGGCGGCGCTGAGCTGAGCAGCCGAAGGGCCTCGGCCCCCGTCCCGGTGGTCAGCACCGACAGGCCCGCGCGCTCCAGGTACCGGCGCAGCACCTCGCGGATGTCACGTTCGTCCTCGACGACCAGCACGGTGGGCATGGGCCCATCCTCGCGTGCCCGACGACGTCCGGCGCCCCTCGCCCCGCCGCTCGCGGGGTTCGGCCGGGAAAATCCACACCGCCTCCACACCCATCCCAACAGCACCACAGATCCCGAGCCCACAGTGAGGTCGTACTCACATCCAGACCCACCAAGGAGCACCTCATGCGCACCAGAGCTCGTGTCGCCACAGTCATCGCCAGCGGCGTTCTCGCCACCGCCCTGCTCGCCTCCCCCAGCCTGGCTGCCGGTCAGCGCGGCGGCCCCGCGTCAGGCCAGGCCACCCCTGACCCGCAGAGCACCCAGGTGGCGGGCACGTGCGATGGATCCGGTACTTGGCTCGGCACCCGGTCGGGCGTCGGCTCGGGCCGGAACGGTCAGGGCACAGCCGGTCAAGGCACCGCCGGTCAGGGTCGCGGCGCCGGGATGGGGACCGGCACGGACGCCGACCTCACCGACGTCGCCAGCGGCACTCTGACGGACGCCCAGAGGTCCGCCCTTGCCGCGGTTGCCGAGGATGAGAAGCTGGCGCACGACCTGTACGTGGCGCTGGGGGACTCGTACTCGGTGCGGGTGTTCGACCGGATCGCCGCCGCCGAGACCCAGCACCTGACCGAGGTGCGGATCCTGCTCGACCGGTACGAGATCGCGGACCCGACGGCCGGGCTCGCGGCCGGGACCTTCGCAAGCGCGGAATTCCAGGCGCAATACGACACCCAGCTCGCCGCCGGTTCAGTCGACCTGGCCGCCGCGTACGAGGTCGGGGTCCTGATCGAGCAGACGGACATCGCCGACCTCAAGGCAGCCGCAGCCGACCTGGTCGCACCCGACGTCGAGCAGGTGTACGCCAACCTCCTCGCGGGGTCGGAACGGCACCTGGCCGCCTTCGGCGGCTGACTTTGCTCGGCGAAACTGCCTCGCCTTGACCACGACGACGCACCCGTTCTCCCATGAAGAGGACGGGCGCGTCGTCATGTCCCGGCGGCAACCTGCAGGGGCGAATATGCATCCGGGACAACACTTGACGCTACGCGTCCTGCCGCCCTCGCACGGGAGAACCGTGAGCGCAGCAAAGGTCGCTCGCCGGCAACGGAAACGTCGACACGCCCGGCAGCACAGGCTCCAGGCTCGACCTAGTGGTGGCCCTTGCGCACCATGCGAATCATGCGGACGTTGATCAGGGCGAACCTCCAGAGCTGCGCAAGGACAGACTTGCGCTGGCGGAGCGTCCGCTCGGTCGGCAACGGGGCCGCAGCAATTCTCTCGTCGATGCTGTCCATTTCATCCTCCCTCAGGTCGGGGCAAGCGATAGGTGCGCGGCTCGATGCCGATGTAAGGCGCGCGGCGAGCTACTCCGGGATGAAGCGCCAGCCTGGTCGCGCCTTGGCCTTGTAGATGAACAGGTAGTGCAGCATGTGCTTGATCCAGTGCCCCGCGAGCCCGATCTCGCCATAGGTGTCGGGTCCGCTGCGCCCGGCGCCGGGAAACCGTAGGTAGTCCGGCACGACCGGGTACATCGTCATCGCGGCCGCGCTACCGGTCCGTAGACCCGTGCCGGCGGACGCGACGCAGGCCGCACCCATCGAGCTCATCGAGGCCGTATGGGTCGGCGAGGTGGCACCGTGGGTGATCATGTCGACGATGCTGTAGGCGACCTCGCGGCCCATGACGCCGGACGGCATCCCGGTCCGGGGCGGGGCGGGCGCGATCACGGTCCCGCGAGGGCTGGTCCGGGGGCGGGAGATGGCGTGCGGCGGGGCGAACGCGATCCCGATACCGAACAGGTTCGCGTAGCGGGGGCTCTGGTAGGTGCTCGGCCAGTCGGCCGCGCGCCAGTCCTCGTACGCCTTCGGGGCATAGTCGGCGTCGACCCGGAGGAAACCGTTGGGCGCGAAGAGATCGCTCGTGATCTCCTCGCCTGCGCGGTCGAACGCCTGCAGGTCCGCGCCGCGGAACGGTGGCAGCAGCATCGCGAAGTCGAACTCGAGGGTCTCCTGCGCCCCGTCCAACGTCTCGTAGGAGAGCTTGCCCTCCTCGACCCGCTCGACGTGCGCCCCGACGATCGCCTTGACCGACCGCTCGCGGAACAACGACTCGGTCCACAGCTGGCTCGAGGTCACGAAGCCGTTCTGGGTGAACGTCATGCCCCCGACCCCGAAGTCCCCGAGCTCGTGCTCGTTGGTCAGGTACACCACCTCGGCCAGGTCCCGCAGCCCCGCCTCGCGCAGCTCGTGCTCCACGTTGAACGCGTACTCGAACGCCGCCCCCTCGCACGTGCACATCCCGTGCCCGACGCCGACCACCAGGCGCTGACGCTGACCGGCCCGCAGCTTGTCCTTGACCGCCTCGAAGGCGCGCGCGGCCTCGACCGCGTGCTCCGGTGTGCACACCGACCACGAGTGGCCGTCCGGGCCGAGACCCGGGGTGGCCGCGAAGTTGAGCTTCGGCCCCGTCGCGTTGATCAGGTAGTCGTAGGTCAGCTTCTCGGTCTGACCGTCCCGGGTGCTGTCGGTGTACACGATGTCGACGGCGCCCCGGTCGCTCGCGCCGTCGCCCTCCGGCCGGATCGCCACGGCCTTGGCCTGCCGGAAGTCGATCCGCTGCCGGCGGTAGATCGGGGCCAGCGGAAAGACGACCTTGCGCACGGGCATCCGCCCGACCCCGACCCAGATGTTCGACGGGATCCAGTTCCAGTCCGCCTTCGGCGAGACCACCACGACCTCGTGCTCCCGGCCCAGCAGACGCCGCAGATGCAACGCCGCCGTATGCCCCGAAACACCTGCACCAAGGATGACAACTCGTGCCATGACTTCTCCCCAGACTGACTGTTCGCGCGTTCGGACGAACACGCTCGTCGACGTCCCCCGGGAGTCTCACCAAGTCGCCGCGCGATCCCGCTGTCGGCGAGACATCGATGGGGCTCACCCTCGAGCTTCCCTCGCACACTACCGACGCACCCGGCGCCGCACAGGCAAATCGGCCCGGTCACTCACCCGAGTGGACGGGCCACCACTCCACCGCCACTACTAGGTGAAATAGTGAGGCTCTATGCGGCATAGTGGCCGCATGCAGCAACCTCGCGCCTTCTCGACCGAGCCCCGACGCACGCTCGACGCCAGTGCCCTAGCTCTGCGCGGCTGGACGAGGCGGCAGTATGTCGCCGCGGCCGGGTTCAGCGTGGGCTTCGCCCTGCTGATCGGGTTCCCGACCGTGCTGATCCCCAACCCCGTCTTCGGCCGGGAGATCCCCGTGGTCGCCTGGAACTACCCGGTCTGGATCGCGACCTCAATCCTCGCTGGGATGCTTGCCACGACCTACCTGCGCCAAAGCCGAGTCGCGGACGACGTCCCGGAGGCCGAGGGGCCCATGGACGCGCCGAGCAAGTTCGGGATGGTCGGCGGCGCCCTGACGTGGTTCGCCGTCGGCTGCCCGGTATGCAACAAGCTCGCCCTGCTCGCGCTCGGGTACTCCGGCGCCCTGACCTGGTTCGCCCCGGCCCAGCCCTACCTCGCAGCGACCGCCCTGGCGACGACCGCGGGCGCACTGCTGATGCGCCTGCGCGGTCAGGTCCTGTGCCGTGCAAGGCTCGTCGGCTCCCCCACTCCGGCGGTGACCCGTGCCTGAACCACGCGCCGCCGTGCCCCGGCTCGGACCCCTCGAGCAAGAGGTCATGGACATCCTGTGGGACTGCCCCGATGAGCTGTGCACCCGCGAGGTGCTGCAGCATCTGACGTCCCACACACTCGCGTACACGACGGTCGCCACGGTCCTGACCAACCTCGTGAAGAAAGTGATGGTCGAACGGATCTCCGTCGACCGCACCTGGGCCTACCGCCCACTCCAGTCCAGGAGCCAGTACGCCGCCGGGATCATGTCCGAGGCGCTGACGGCAAGCCAGGACCGAGCGGCGGCGTTCCTGCACTTCGTGCAGAACATGTCCGACCACGATTCCGCGCTGCTGCGGGGCCTCCTGGCTGCCCCCACCGACGTCGACCTGGCCGACTCGACCAGCCCGCGGAACCCCCCGGCCTCTTGAACGCGGCGCTGCTCGCTCGATAGACATGAGGGTGCAACCGCGCCCGGACGAGATCGTTCATTGAGCCGACGCAATCCTTAGCGCGAAGCTAGACCACGTCCAATCTGTCGTCATCAAGCAGCGACCCCTCGGCGTCATGCCGACGGCGGCAAGCACTGGACCGGTTGCGGCCTCGCCGGGCCTCCATCGCGTTTGAGAGCGCACACGTTTACATGGATCATCACGAGCGCCACGCAGGAGTCGACGGCGCAAGCGGGATGAACTCGAGCGGTCAGGTCACTGTCAGGTTGGTCACCGAGGATGCTCTGATGGCTGCAGCCCTGATCGTCGCCCCGCGGAGCATCCGACCGCCCAGACGCCAGTCAGCCGTCATCGGTGCAGGACTGGGCTTTGCCGGTCTTGCGCTTTTCGCGGTGTTGCTCGACGGGGTCCGCGAACGGTCCGACCTCAGCGAGTGGGATTCCCCCGCGCTCAATTGGCTCCTGGCGCACCGGACCGGCACCCTCACGGCCGTCTTCGCGCGCATCTCCTGGCTCGCTGACCCGCCCGTGCTCGCCACCGTGGTCGCGGTCATCGTGATCGTGCTGGTGTGGCGAACCCGGCTGGTCCGTCCCAGCCTGCTCCTAGGCGGGGCCATGGTGCTCGCCGTGGCCACGTCGACAACGATCAAGGTGCTCGTCGCGCGACCGCGCCCACCGGTGAGCCAGATGATCTCCCCCCCGGAGCTCAACTTCGCGTTCCCGTCCGGTCACACGCTCGGGGCCGCGGTCTTCCTGCTCGTGGGTGCTTACCTGTGCTGGACCTGGCGGCCGACCCTGCCGGTCGCCCTGGTCGGGCTCGTCGTGAGCGGATTCGGGACGGTGGCCGTCGCGACGAGTCGGCTGTATCTGGGTTACCACTGGTTCACCGACGTCACCGCCTCGATGACCCTGGCGGTAGCGATCCTCGGAATCGTGATCCTGATCGACCCGCTGCTGCCCGAGCGGGCCCGAAAGCCATTGTTCGGCCCACCGACGCCGCGACCGGTTGCAGACAACGACGCCCCCAGTGACCCCTTGACCACATCGCCGTAACCGCAGAAACCTGACCGTCTGGGCGAGGTTCTTGCGGTCTCACGTTGTTCCCACGTACCCGTCTTTAGCGTGTGGGACATGAACGATGTTGCAATCCACACCACTGATCTGTCGAAGACGTACGGCGTCAAGCCCGCGCTGAAGAATCTGAATCTCACGGTGCGTACCGGGGAGATCTTCGGGCTCCTGGGCCACAACGGTGCCGGGAAGACCACGACGGTGAACCTGCTCACGACCCTGCTTCGCCCGACCACCGGCCAGATGCTGATCGGTGGTCTGGACAGCTCGACGTACCCGGACCTGGTCCGACGGCGGATCGGGTACCTGCCGGAGAACGTCGCGTTCTACGACAACCTCACCACCATCGAGAACTTGCGGTTCTTCGGTCGCCTGTCTGGGCTGCGCAGGCCGGACGCGCGCATCGCGGCGGTGCTCGCGTACCTCGACTTCACCGGGCACGACCACGAGCGGGTGGGCACGTTCAGCAAGGGGATGAGGCAGCGTGTGGGGATCGCGCAGGCGATCTTGCACGAGCCGGAGATCCTGTTCCTGGACGAGCCGACGTCCGGCCTGGATCCCCAAGGGGTGCGCAAGCTGCGCGAGATCATCGTGGGCCTGAACCGGGACCTGGGCATGACGATCTTCATGAACACCCACCTGCTGTCCGAGGTCACCAAGACGTGCACCAGCATCGGGGTCCTGCGCGGCGGTGAGCTCGCGTATCAGGACTCCCTGGCCGCGACCCTGGCCGCGTTCCCCGATGAGGGGTCTTTGGAGGACATCTACCTGCAGATCGAATCCGAGCCTGCCCGATGACGGGCTTCGTCACCACGGTGCGCCACGAACTTCTCAGCTCGCGCCGCGAACGGCTGCCCCAGGTGCTGCTGGTGGTGTTCCTGGCGATGGTGAGCGTCTCGGCCGGCATCGGGTGGATCACCAACCACACGGTGACTCAGGTGTGGGAGAAGACCCGCGCGGCGGGCCTGACCACCGCACCGAACCCGTTCACGGACGTCTCCGCGCTGTACTACGCGCGCAACACCGTCATCTACATCGTGATGATCGGGTCCCTACTCGCGATCGTGCTCGGCGTCAGCTCGGTGCTGCGCGGGCGCGCCTCGCACACCGTGGACCTGATCCTGAGCCGGCCGATCAGCACCCGCACCTACCTCGCGGCCCGCCTGACCGGGATGGCGACCTGGCTGGCCGCCGTCGTGGCCGCGGCCGGGGCGATCAGCTGGATCAGCCTGACGATCATCGGCCGCCACCCCCTGGCGTGGGCCGACTCGGCGCGACTGGTCGGGTTCCTCGCCCTGGCGTGGGCATTCGTGGTCGCGTTCGTGCTCCTGGGCATGGTCAGCGCCCTGTACGCCCGCCGCGAGACCACGGCCCTGCTCGTGCCCATCGTGGTCTGGTCGGTGGTGACACTCGTCCTGCCCCAGCTGGGCACCGCCGCGCACCCCGTCTCCCTGCTCAACCCCGTACCCGCCATCGCGAACCAGGGCGGCAGCTTCCCGCTGATCCAGTCGATCGTCGGCCCCCTGTCGATCAGCGAGCAGTTCAAGACCGCCAGCGGGATCCTGCTGCGCGACGACCAGATCACCGGCAACCTCACCACGAGCCTGCTGTGGATCCTCGCGGCCATCACCGTCGGGATCGCGGTGCTCCTGGCCACCAGGCGCGACCAAGTCAGGAAGGACCTCGATGAATAGCGCCCTGGTCGTCGCCCGCAAGGAACTCCTCGACCTTCGCCGCAACAAGTTCCTGCTCCTGCTACTCGGCTTCGTCGTGCTCGCGGTGACGTTGTCGGTCGTGGTGGCCTCCACCGACTTCCGAGTCAAGCTCGACGCCTACAACACCTACGTCCGAGCCCTGCAAGCCAGCGGCTCCACCACCACCCCCACCCGACCCCAGCTGTTCCCTTTGCAACTGCTGCGCAGCGGGATCGAGTACGTCGAGCTGATCGGGGCCCTGTTCGCCATCATCACCGGGTACGGCATGGTCGCCAAGGAACGCCAACGCGCCACCATCGAACTGCTGTTCAGCCGCCCCCTGGGCCGGTACTCGCTGGCGGCGGGCAAGGTCGGCGCCCTGGCGATCACCTGGCTGATCGCCGTCGGCGTCATCTTCACCGCCGCCACCGCGACCCTGCTCCTGGTCGGCAACGCACCCCTGACCGGCGTCGACTACGGGCGGCTGCTCATGAGCGCCGCCCTGGCGTGGGCGTTCGTGCTGTTCTGGAGCACGCTCGCGATGGGCCTGGCCTCGATGAGCAAAAAGCTCAGCACCGGGCTGATCATCGCCCTAGTTGCCTGGCTCGTCATCGTCCTGATCATCCCCCAGATCGGCGACACGATGGACCCCGACAACCAGGTCCCCGGCGGGCTTTTCAAGACCCTCGCCATCGCCAAACCCGACGAACAAGCGGTCCTGGCGAACTTCGCCGGTTTCGACACCGTGCGCAACCTGTTCGAGCTGTCCTCAATCACCAAGCACTTCGAACGCGCG
Source organism: Pengzhenrongella phosphoraccumulans (assembly GCF_045689905.1). Classification (NCBI taxonomy): domain Bacteria; kingdom Bacillati; phylum Actinomycetota; class Actinomycetes; order Micrococcales; genus Pengzhenrongella; species Pengzhenrongella phosphoraccumulans. The sequence continues at coordinate 4,884,651 of NZ_CP144210.1, forward strand.
ACCTTCGCGTTCCTAGGCATCAAGGACGCCTTCAACCAAGCACCCCTCGCCCTGGTCGGGGCAAAAACCCTCAACAACTCCCTAGCCCTGGCCGCAGGAACCCTCGCAGCCGTGACCTTCGCCGTCCTTTCCACCACCCGAAAGACCTTGCTCAGGAGGCAATCATGAAACCCACCAAAATCACCACCACCGCCATCGCCGCCATCCTGGCGACCATCGCCCTGACCGGGTGCCAGTCCGCGGCCAGCACCACCACCGCGGGCAGCGCGCCCACCGGGCAAACCACGACCACATCCGGGCCGGTGCTTCCCGTAAACACCAACCCGATCACCAACACCGCCACCGCACCCACCCTCGAGATCACCTACGCCGCACTCGAGGACAACGTCGACCCTGCCACCAACAAGGCCATCAAGGACCGCCTCGAGGTGACGCTGAAGAACACCGGCACGACCGCGCTAACCGGGTTCGAGATCTACTACGAGATGACCGACGTCACCACCGGCGCCACAGAGGCGTACTACTCCACACTCGACGGCCTCAGCGTCGCGCCGGGGGCCGAGTCGACGATCTACTTCGACAACGAGACCGGCCCGGGGCACTACCCCGAGAACACGTTCAGCCTGTACCGCAGCTCAGCCAACGAAGTCGATATGACCATCCAGGTCAGCGCCCCCGGCTCGAAGATCGCCACCGCCACCGCGAAGAAGGGCTCCGCCACCGGTGAGAAGGCAGACTGAACGACGTGCGGCTCGCACACAGACCTGACCCCCGACAAAGGTTGTGACGTGAAAGTCCTGGTCGTCGAGGACGAGGTGCGCATCGCCGAGGTGGTGCGCGCCTCGTTGGCCGAAGCCGGCTACGCCGTCGACGTCGCCCACGACACCACCGCCGCGCTGTACGCGTTCGACATCGAGACCTACGACCTGGTGATCCTCGACCTGCTCCTGCCCGGCCTGCCCGGAGGTGGCATGGACGTCTGCAAACGCATGCGCGCCACGAACACCAACGTGCCCATCTTGATGCTCACCGCCCTGGACTCCCCCCGACGCAAGGTCGACGGCCTGGACGCCGGCGCCGACGACTACCTCGTCAAACCGTTCCACCTCACCGAACTCCTCGCCCGCGTCCGGGCGCTGCTGCGGCGCGCCCCGCACGCCGACCCACCCCTGCTGCACGCCCAAGGCGTCACCCTGAACCCGGCAACCCGCACCGCCGAACGCGCCGGCCACGCGATCGGCCTGACCGCCAAGGAGTACGCCGTGCTGGAGTACCTGCTGCGCAACGCCGGCACCGTGGTCACCACCAGTCAGCTCATCGACCACGCCTGGGACTCCAACTTCGAGGGCTACTCCAACGTCGTGCCCACCTACATCCGCTACCTACGCGCCAAGCTCACCCAACCCGGCCTACCCGACGTCATCCAGACCCGCCGCGGCCACGGCTACCTGATCGCCGCCGACCAATGATCTTCACCCACGCCACCCGGCGCCTGACCCTGACCTACACCCTCATCCAACTGCTGCTCCTCGGAGCGTTCGCGCTAGCCATCTACACGTTCGTGACCCGCACCTTCGACTTCGACGCGATCGCCGACGGCGGCGCCCCGGCGGTCAACGCCGCCGAACGCGGCTTCGACACCCTGCGCACCGGACTCCTGTGGTGCTACGGCGCCCTCATGCTCATCGCACCCCTGACCGGATACCTGATGGCCCGCGCGACCCTGCGCCCGGTCAAGATCAGCTACGAAGCCCAACAACGATTCGTCGACGACGCCTCCCACGAGTTCCGCACCCCCCTGGCCATCCTGCAAGGCGAGATCGAGCTCGCACTGAGCCGGCCACGAACCCCCGCCCAGTACGAACGCGTCCTGGGCGGCTCCCTCGACGTCGTCGAAGGCCTGACCAGCCTCACCGACGCCCTCCTGCTGCTGGCGCGCGGCACCGCGACCGACCTCGCGGACACCTTCGAAGAGGTCGACCTCGCCGAGATCGCCCGCACCTGCGCCGCCCGACGCACTCCCGACGGGCCCGCGCCGTCCATCAGCGTCGACGCCTACGCCGGCGCCCGGATCGTGGGATCACCCGAGCTGCTCAGCCGCGCGCTGCTCAACGTCCTGGACAACGCTCTGAAGTTCACCCCACCCGACGGGACGATCACCGTCAGCGTCCGGGCGGACTCCTCCCGCGCCACCGTTCAGGTCGCCGACACGGGCACCGGCATGAGCGCCGACGCGATCAACCACGCGTTCGACCGGTTCTGGCGCGGCGACCAAGCACGCACCCAAGGCGGACACGGACTCGGCCTGGCCCTAGTCGAACAGATCTGCCTCGCGCACGACGGCAAAGCAACTCTCACCTCGCTCGAAGGACACGGGACAACAGTCACCCTCACCTTCCCTCTCGCCGCCGTCACCCCATCGCGGCACTGAAGATCGTCCTACCGGGAGGTACCGCGCCCGGGCACCACACGTTCGACCTCGCAGTCAGGATTCCGTCGGCCACGAATCCGCTTCTACGCCTCATCGGTCAGGGGCACGTGCATCTCGAAGGCCGCCCCCACCCGTCGCCAACGCCAAACCAGTAATACGCCGGGCCGGCCCAACTCAAGTCGCCACCGCGACCTCCGTAGCGCGGGTCCCGTCAACCGCGGCTCACGCCGTGCGACCAGCTACGGCTCAGCCAGCGAATCGCCACACAAGTCCGACACAGCCCTTCGTCCGGCTCTCGCGCTTTCCGAAGCGCGCACGGAGGCTACTCGGTCTCCTCCGACTCAGCGCGGTGCAGCCGAGCCCAACCGGCCCAACCGGCAATCGCACCACCGACCGTGAGTAGCGGCACGGCGTTCCACAGGAACCCCTGCAGTTCCCGGATCACGCCAGCACTGTTCTCCAAGACGGGGACGCCCAACAGGTAGATGGCCGAGCCGATCGCGGCGCCCAGTCCTGCGCCGATCATGGCCCAGAGCCACCGAGGACCATGACCTCTGCGGTGCGAGCGCCTGGTCACAGGCATGCTGGCCCCCTTCCGGCGTTCCGATTGTCCTCGCATGCCACAACACCTACCAGGCCAATGAGACGGAGGTTCAGTCCGTCGTTCATTGTTTCGGCACTGGGCGACGGTTCACGTCCACAACCGTGAGGGCCGTGATCACACGAGACTGCCCACCTCGTTGATCAGCGACAGACACCGACAAGACCCATCGACGACGCACCCTGATCAAATTTCCGAGCCCAACCCGACGCACTGACCTGCCAGTTCACCCATGCACCACGGATTTGAACCGTGCGAATTCCTATCGCCATAACCGGATGACCGAGCCCCACGGCGTCCTACCGCGAGCGGCTCACCTGCGGAAACGTCCCAGCGACGGTGCAAACGCATGAGAGCTTTCGCCCCGTTTATGCCCCATTTTTGCCCCGTGACACAAAAAGACCCAGGTCAGAAATTGCTTCTGACCTGGGCTTTTGTCGGGCTGACAGGATTTGAACCTGCGGCCCCCTGCAGTGATCGGTCCCATTTCGCATGGGTCCAACCCTGGCCGAGTACGTCCGAAATGGGCCGATGACCTGGGCTTTTGTTTTTGCGGGCGAACCGACGGAGATTGAAGAAGACCGGCCGGGACCGAGGGTTTTTGCCCCGTAAATGCCCCGTGAATCCTTCTCGCCGCGCGGACCAGACTGCCGATCCGCCCTTCGTTCCTAACCGAGTGTACCGACTGGTGGCCGCCACGCCAGAGCTGCTTCTCGCGGATCGAGTGTCGGCGATCCCGACGTGTCGCTTGCTCTCCCCCTGAGCGCACCTGCTCTCGGGGCGACGATGAGATCGCGCACACCCAAGCGCCTCATGCTGACGTTAAGGATCATCACATAGAGGGTATGTGGGAAGGGGATCGTGAGTTCCTTTCGGACATGTCCGCCTCGGAGGGATCGTGGGGACATCGGCACCTGGCTTCCCGATTGGCCCTTGGCCGGGAGTGCGCCGCGCAGGCTGCGGGTCCGCATCTCCAGCCTCAAGGGTCGCTGCGCGACGGCCTGCGACCGCCCTTGACCCTCGAGCCTCCGCGGCCCCGCAGTGCAGAAGGCGGGGACAGACCCAGGGCCTGCCCCGGAGGTCGCTCGACGCACGCCGGCACCGTCGCCAAGGCATGAGCTGGGACCTCACACGCGCGTGGACGTGGGTTGCCGGTCCGGACCGGGTTCGGCCTCGCCCGAGCGGGCACGAGAGGAGACCCGCGCGGACCTGATGCGGCACCGGCTTAGCAAGCTGCTGCTGCGCCAAGGCATCGTCTACTCCGATGGCCACGCGTGGACTGTGAGGCACGAGGCGTGGCTGCACCGGCAGCGATTCGACCTGCCGGGCCGTCAGGGCGCCTACGACGCCGCACTCGAGGCGGTCATCTTGACCCAGGACCGCCGCGACCGGCTGGACGTCGTGATCGACGCGATGGCCGCCAGCAGCCAGTACACCGACGTGGTCAACCGGTTGTGCTGCCTGCGCGGGATCTCCACCCTGACCGGGTTCGCCCTGGCCGTCGAGTTCTGTGACTGGCACCGCCTGAGCGGGTCGAGCATCGCGTCCTTCGTCGGGCTGGTCCCGACCGAGTCCTCCTCCGGTACGTCCCGGCAGCTGGGGTCGATCACCAAGACGGGCAACGGTCATGTCCGCCGCCTGCTGGTGGAGGCGGCCTGGCACCACCGCCCGACCTACACCAGCCCCGGCGCGGTCATGCGCGCCCGCTGGGACAAAGCCCCCGCCGCCGCGCGGGTCCGCGGCCACCAGGGCAACCACCGCCTGCACCACCGCTGGGTCGTGTTCACCGAACGACACAAGAAGCCCGCCGTGGCCAACGTCGCGGTCGCCCGCGAGCTCGCCGGCTGGTGCTGGTCACTGGCCGTCATGGAATAGATCAACAACCCCAAAGATGTCCGGCCACCCCGGGACAGGGATCTTCGCTGCGCGTGGAACGAACCCGCGAGCCACCTAGGAGCACCAGCGCTCTGCGCCTGCACGCTCGTACATAGAACAGCGGACAGGTTTCAGCCGAACAGCCCGTCCTGCGGTAACCAACCCGCAGTTCCAGGTCGTTCGCAACTGCAAGCCGCGCGAAGGTGTCCGTCATCCGCAGATCCGGTCAGGAGCAATCCCCGGGGAAATCCTTCCCTGCACGAGTCTGCAGTTTCTCCCGTTACCGACCGATATCCGCCAGATTCGTCAGTGCGGCGTCGCGATTGCATCCACAACGATCCTTCCCATGAGACCCCCGTCCATCAGCATCGAGGACGTTGCCACAACGCGGATGCTAGCGTCTCGGTGTGGCAACGATTCTGCGGGTGCGGGAACAGAACATCGCCGTGTTCGGGGGGAGCGGCAGCGGCAAGACAGTGCTGCTCTCGTCGTTCTACGGAGCCGCGCAGGAGCAGGCATTCCTCAAGGAGAGCCTGTTTAACATCATCGCCGACGACACCGGCCAAGGGAGCCGTCTGCGCCAGAATTACCTGGGCATGAAGAACAACTCGCAGGCGCCCGAGATCACCCGCTTTGCGGCGACGCCCTACGGTTTTACGATCAAGCTTCAGGACCAGGGCGACGCCAAATTCGCCAAGGCGAGGCCCTTCGACGCGCTGCGGCTCGTGTGGCACGACTACCCGGGCGAGTGGTTCGAGGAGGAACCCAGCAGCGCAGAGGAAGCGGAACGTCGCATCAAGACGTTCCGATCGTTGCTTCGGTCGGACGTAGCCCTCGTTCTTATCGATGGCCAGAAGCTCCTCGACTACGCGGGTCAGGAGGAGCAGTACCTCAAGTCAGTGCTCTGGGGTCTGCGCGACGGCCTGCTCCGGCTCAAGGATGACCTCCTCGACGATGGCAAACCGCTGGCCGAGTTTCCGCGGATCTGGATAATCGCACTGTCGAAAGCGGACCTTCACCCGGAACTCGACGTCCACGGGTTTCAGGACCTCGTCATCGAGAAGGCGGCCGGCGATATCACATCGCTGCACGAGGTGCTCAAGGGGTTGGTGCAGATCCCCGAAGCGTTGTCGATGGGCGAGGATTTCATGCTGCTCTCGTCGGCCAAGTTCGAGCCGGGCAAGATCGAGGTGACCGAGCGAGTCGGTGTCGACCTACTCCTTCCCGTGGCTTGCCTACTCCCCATGGAACGGCTTGCCCAATGGGCCGAGAGATTCGAGATTCCGCGCAAGGGGCTGGACTACTTTGCCGACAACGCCGCCGCTATCGCGGCCGCCCTCATCGGTGCGCAGCGCTTCGCAGTGTTATTGAACAAAGTGCCCAGAATCGGCCCGTTCCTTGCCAAGTTCGCCCTCCCCACAATGGTCGCGGCGGTCAAGCTCAGCGAGTCAAAGATAAGGGAGATCAACGCCGAGGCGCGGAAGAACCGGGACTTCCTCACGGCGACTTTGACCCAGTTCCGGCTACAACTCGTCCAGGGCGTGAGGGACCACATCCTCGTCAAAAGCCTCAAGTGAGCCTCGTCTGGGCTACGCGCGGGCGATCCTGGGGTTTCCGGTTCCTCCTCGACGGTGGATACCCCGACCCACTCGCGATCTATGACCATGCGTTCGCCGGAACGGAGGGCCAGCAAACAGTATGCCGACGCGTCGGCAAGCATGTGGCGCTGCGCTTCCCTGACCCCCTCGGTCGCTGCGACGAGGCGGGCCGCGTCATCCCCCACGACATCGTCGTACAGCCGCCGCTCGCCGTCGAGGTCCGCTCCGTCGAGGATGGACAGCGACTCGTCTGGCCGCGGCTTGCCGATGCCTACTCTCGCGTGTGGGACCTGCCGCAGCCGCCCTCTCCAGCGGATATCCACCTATAGGCCCCTCGGCAACGACCTGGGCAGTCTCAGCAACGACGCGACCGTCTCGGCCGATAGCTCGTGCGTCGGGGTGCAAGTCGCGTAGCGCCGACGGGCGAACTACCCGGTCGGCAAGGGCCAGGGTGCAGTTGCCCTCAGCAAAGTATTCGCGATCTTGATACCCGGGTCGGAGCCGCCAGATCGCGACGTTGGACATTCGCGGGCGCCACCCCCGTCGGTGAATAATTGGGCGGTTCCGATCACCCTCCCTCTCGTCCCGAAGAACGAGACAATGGCAGCAAACGCGGCACGGGACCTTGACAGTAAATCCCACCCACCGCCAGATGCAGACTGCCATAATGACCTCCATGAGCGAGAGCAAAGCGCCGTGGGACAGCAAGCCCGACGACTGGAAGGACGTTCCGGCAGGCGTCTTTGAGCATGCCAAGCGCCAGACGATGGCTGCGCTCAACACCGGCGGGCCGCGGCCGGTCGGCCCGAGGCTTGCCTACTACTACGACCGGGACCGGAACTACGCCGGTGCGTCCTTCGCGAGCATGTACCCCAACGATCCGAATGATTTGACCGCGACCGACCTACACGCGGTCAGCCTGCTCAGCGTGACCGTCGGCCCGCGCGCCACTCGTCGATTGCTCAACGACGGCCCGGAACGCAACGAAATCCTCAAGGCGCTCCGCCACGTCCCGGTCACTGACCTGCAGGTGGCCGGGCCCGAGGCGCTCGCCGCGATGGGCGCGCTCCAGGAGTCCATCAAATCCCACCTCTCCGCACCGGACACGAAGTTCCCGAACAGGTGGGTCACTGCGGCCAAGATCTGCGCGCGCAAGCGCCCCTCGCTCTTCCCGGTACGCGACCGAGTCGTGTGCGAGTACCTTGGCCTACTCCGCCGCGGTTCCTGGCAGATCGACTACCAGGTCTTCCGGTCGCTGATTGGTGACGCCGAGGTCGTCCACGCATGTGACGCCGCCGTGAGTGCTGCGCACGATGCCGCGAGCGACCGGCGTCTCGTCCTGGATACCGAAATGCTCCGAGTTCTGGACGCCGCACTGTGGACCTATCCCGACAAGGAGTAGCGCGACACTGATCGGCACCCACTTGGTCGGCGCAGTACTTACGGAGGTACGAATTGGAGGCTTTCGAGTCTTTTGTGACCCTCGCGCTCGAGGCTGAAGGCCTCGTGGTGTCCGAGGCGGTCAAGTTTCCCGTTACTCGTCAGACCGCCAAGGTTTCGCACGTAGAGACTCAGACCCATGGTTTCGAGGTTGACCTGGTCGCCGCCTCGGCGAAGCGACTCGTGCTGGCCACGGTCAAGTCCTTTCTCGGCTCACGCGGTGTTGCCGCCGAGCATGTGATCGGGGAAGCGGAGCCCCGTGCGAGCAAGCGCTATGCGATGCTCAACAATCCGGTGGTTCGTGACGCTGTTCTTGAGGGCGCTTCGAGGCGATACGGCTACTCCCCCGACCAGATCGAGTTCCGCCTCTACGTTGGGAGATTCGCCGGGGAGAAGACAGGTTCGCACGAGAGTCGCATTCGGGCGTGGTGCGGAGCGCAGGCGATCGGCGCGGGCTCAGTTCGGGTGTTCGGGCTGCAAGAAGTGGCGAGGGCAGCTCGCCGAGTCGCACTAAGTCCCACCTACCGCGACAATCCGGCACTCGTAGCGATTAAGGTCCTCGAGGCAGCGCACATGCTGACACCCCTTCCGCCGAGCGAGGCTTCCGAGGAGCAGGTGTACTGACCAAGACCATCGTTGACATGGCGATAGACCCTTCGGGTCGAGTGTGGAGCACATCTAGGGCACTCACTCGGGAGTTCGGAGATCTCTCGTTCTCACGCTGACGCCCGGTTGACTCCCGCAGGCGGGGTAGGGCTCGCGCACCTGCCGGCGGCCGATGACGACGACGTACGCCCGTGCCCTGACCGCCGCGTGGGAACTGCAGCGCGACGCCTGACTCAGCGGCGCGTGGGCGCCAAAAGCGCCACGCACTCGACGTGGTGAATCATCTGGAACAAGCGGACGGCACTCCAGGCGAGCTCAGAAGCCGAACAGTTTGCCGAGCGCTGAGAAGATGGCGTCGAAGGTCTTGGCTATCGGGTTGCTGGGTCCGTCGGGGCTGGATTTCTGCCAGAAGAACGGATGGAGCCCTGTGAACTCGTCGTCGACAAGTGGGGTTCTGCCCCACAGGTACGGCCAGAACACCTCGGTCCGATTGACACCCACGGTCAGGCGAGAGTCGAAGCCCATCACCAGGTTCTGTTCCATTCTCGTAGACGTACCTCGAGGGCTCGTCGCCACGACATCGCCGCTGCCCTGGACGATCAGGCTGCCGCTGCCAGCGAACATGATGTAACGCACCTGCCACGTCGCGAAGGATTGAATGCCCCACCGCCAGCGTGTCTCCAACTCCGGCATGCCGATGACGCCCACAACGTGCTTCGGTTGCATAACCAAGCCCGGGTGGTCGATGAAGTCGATGCGCATCAGGTACGAGTTGGGGTCATCGGGCGTTGCCAGCGTCGCCGAGCTGCCGCCCTCATCTCCGGTGATCCGACTCAGTCCGTGGAGCCCAGCCGCGAAGCTGATGAACGGCGACGTCCAGTCGTAGAGAAGTCGGCTGCGAATCTTGCCTTGCACGGGACGTACGTGTTCCGACCGCGCGGTCAACACCTCACCGGCGCCCAGCTGGATCGTCATCGTCCGCAGGGCAGCGGTGAAGCGAAGGTCGGGAGCCGCGTTCTCAGACCCAGCCGCCAGGTGGATCGGCTTGTGCGCCCGACTCACCATCGGCATCAGCAGGAAGTAGCTGACGATGCGCAGGGCTCCGGGCAGGACGAGTGCGAGCAGCGCGATGGCAGCCAACCACTTCCACGACTGGGCCCACTGGTTGACGACCCATCCCACCCCGGATGCCTGGGCTTCCTCCAAGCTCTTCTCTTCGGCCTTCTTCTGGCCCAGCTCCGACTCTTTGTTGTCGATCTCTCTTTCGACGAGGGACCGGTCGCCGCCTTGGTTGAGTTGATCGAGCTTCTGCTGCTTGGTCAGGGCGGGGTCGCCAAGGACAGCGGCGTCCTCTCCGGCCTGGCCAAGGTTTCGTTCGAGGGTGTGCAGCGCTTCGTCCGCCTTCTCGACCGCCATCTCAGCGGACTTGCAGGCTTCGTTGCGGAACACCCATCCGATGAACTCCGGAACGGGGCCGCAGACCTTGTCACCCAGACGCTCGATCTCTGCCTTCTTCTCGGTGACATTGCGGCGCCCCTCCTCGATCTCAGCGTCGATCTTGCCCTCCAGCGACGCGATCGCTTGGCTCTGGCCTTCCGCGGCAGTGCTCCTCAGTTGCTCCAGGTCCTCATCCAGAGTTGCTCGTTCCTCAGCCACCTGTTGCAGTCGATCCCGTTCTGCTACGGCTTCCCGGAGAGTTGGGATCAAGGCTTGAGTGAGCAGATAGCCGAGAAACAAGGACAGCAACAGCGCCCCAAACAGACCCAACTTCCTCAGCACGAAGCCGAGAACAGACGAAATCAGACGCATGCGCGCGATTCTAGTTCCCGTACCGTCACAGCCAATACCGCCCGGCGCCTACGCGCAGCGGCCGAGGCCCCAATCAGCCGATGGCCAGGGAACTCACCGCTTACTGGTCGCAAATGATTGAAACCAGGACTTCTTCAAGGCCACGGATATGGCGCCTGGTGCGGCACGGCGTTAGCCCGATCGGTGGGCGCGTGTGGGTGACGGCTGCGACGGTCCCAATGAGCGACGCGGCAACGGGCCGAGCCGACAACGAAAGGGAGTCTCTGATGAGCCGCCAGCCGACGCGCAGCCGATCGATGCGCAGCCAACTCTGGGACCTCGTGCCACTGGCCCTCGGCCTGCTGTTGATGTGGGTCGTCGTCACTGACGCGGGCGGCTTGCGAACCGCGGCGGCTACGTGGATGAGCAATGCAATCACCGGCGCGGTCAGTTCACCCGGAGCATGATCTCCGCGATGCAACCCGAGGTGATTCAAGTGCCAGCGCTCGGGATCGGCGATCTCGTGGTCGTCGGCAGGCTGGGTCATGACGTCTGGGAAATCGTGAAAGTCCGGCACGGGGTCGCACGAGTCGCCGCTCGGTCAATCCATGTGGAGTGCGGACGGATGCAGTCGATCCCGCTCAAGCAACTGAACCGGTACGACCCCGACGAGGGCGAGGGCACCTAACTCCCGCCCGCGTCGCTCCTTGGCAGCGCTCCCGAGTTCGACCGACCCCGGACCCGGTGCGCCAGGCGCTAGCTCATTTCTCTACCTGCTCAGGTTGACGGCCACCCACGATTCGATGCGCTCGTTGCGAGCGACGACAAACGCGATCGAGGCGTCACGGAACCGTGTGTACGTCGCGAGATCGCCAGGTACCGCCGCCGTCGCGAAGTTGTCGAAGTCAGTGAAGAATTTGACGCGGCCGTCGATGAGTAAGTCCTGCAGTAGGAAGAAGTCCACGTAGCCGCGGAAGTCATTGAACAGTGCGAAGAAGTCATCGTAACGCGCCAGAGTGGCGCCCAGCGGGGTGTGGATGTCACCCGAGTAGTAGCGGCGGACGCACTCGAGAGTCATGTCCATGCGATCGGCGATCCTGCGATTCATCCCGCGTGCCATGTTGATGGTGTGCTTCCCATCAACCCGGTTGCTTGGAAAGATCATCATCCCGCCGATCGTGTACCCGATGGCTTCGAACCGTTCGACATCGCTCTTTGGAAGTTGGTGCATCAACTCAGCCGTCGACTGCCAGTAGCTGTATGTGGCGATGACAGAGTCGCTGCTCAGGAAGTACTCGCCGATGTCGGAGCTGTGGTGCAGGTAGGTCCACGCGGTGGTGACGTCAAGGTCAAAGGCGTGGCCGCTCGGTAGCGGCTTACTCCAGAGCAGTTGATGGTAGCGGCGGAGCGTCGGACTGCTCTGGTCTGGGTCGTCAGTCCTCGCATCGGTGCGGAAGTCGAAGGTGGTTTCGACAAGCATGTCTATCCTTCCGGTCCGGCGCTGAGCGTGTTGAACTGACCGCGATCCAAGCCGTGGTTCGACACTCGGGCGAGTCGACGACGTGGCCCACTCCCCTACTTTCCCAGTTGAGTTCCGATCTTTGGTCATCTTCTCGGACGGGTCACAGTTGAGGGCCTTTGAGGTCCTCCGATGCGGTCCTGGTCTGCCGGGCCGCATCGACTCCCCAGGGGGCTCCAGGTATGGCGATCGGCTTCCTGCGCGAGAGCTACCTCTCCCGAATTGCTCCGTGGATCCATCGCCTGCACGACCTCACCGAACGGTCCGTCGTGTGTCACACGTTGATGAGTGCCGAGACCGACGCGATCTGCGGCGCCGAGTACGGCGCCCGCAGCCCGGACGTGTAACCCGGACACGGCGCGGCCAAGCGCGCAGGCCTTGGCGCTCCTCGCTCCGAGCGGGGTTCGGCCCATCAACGCCGGTTCAGACGGATCTGATCCCCCGGTGGCGATTACCGTGAACCGCCCATCCCGGGCGATACATCCACGAATTGCGCCAGTGTCGCTGCACGCGTCGAAACTCATAATTGTCAGGGTCACACGGAAAAAGGTTGCCGATCTACGCTCATACGCATGACAAGGCCGTCAACGAACTCGATCGAAAAACTGCATGAGGAGCGCCTCCTGATGGTGCTGGGTCGTCGCGGACCCATGACCCGGGCCGAGTTGTCTATCGCCCTGCAACTGGGGCGAAGCACGATTTCGGCGATCGTGACTGCGCTGACGGCCAGGGGCGTCGCTGTGCAAATCGCCAGCGCACCGCAGCTGAGGCGTGGGCGACCGACCGGACTCGTTGGCTTGGACCCGACCGCCGTCTACGCCATGGGGGTCGACTTCGGCCACGCTCGCGTCTGGGTGATGGCGCTAAATGCAGTCGAAGAAGTCGTGCATTCCGGGGTTGCCGTCTATCGAACGGACTCCACCTGGGCCGACCGTGCCGAGCTGGCAGTGGGCCTGATCCAATCCCTGGGGTTCGACGCTCGGCACCTGGGTCCCCTCCGCGGGGTCGGTATTGGCGTGCCCGGACCGCTCATTTCTCTCGACGCCGATCCGGCCCTCCCCCATCCGGACGAGCCCGAGCGAGCGAGGGTAGTCCGGACGAGGCTCTCCGAACTACTGCAGGTGCCCCTCTTTGTGGACAACAACACCCGCTATGCGGGTCTCGCTGAAGCAGCGACGCAAAGCGACCGGCACATCGACGACATCCTCTACGTCCGCTGCTCCGACGGCGTCGGGGGTGCCGCGGTGACCTCGGGTCGCCTGCTGCGCGGCGCGCAAGGGCTCGCGGCCGAGATCGGCCACCTCACCGTTGACCCCAACGGTGTCGTGTGCGATTGCGGCCGGGTCGGGTGCCTAGAAACCATCGCGTCGGTCCCGGCGGTCCTGGCTGAGGCACGACGCGTCGGAGTCGAGGTGGCAGACCTCAAGGACCTGGCTTCCGTGCTCGCCACCGGACCCGGCCCGCTCGACGAGGTGGTTGACCGCGCCGGCCAGGCCGTTGGCCAAGTGCTGGCGCAGGCAGCGGTCCTGCTCAACCCAACCGAGATCGTCATCGGCGGTCCCCTGGTCGCGGCAGCACCGCGTCTCATCGACGCGGCCGCCCGTACCTACGCGAGCCTGCTCGGCGACCGGTTCACGGCCGCCCCGGTACGACCCGCAGCACTTGGCGATGAAGACGGTGCCCGCGGCGCCGCCCTCGTCGTGATTCATCAGTCGGTCCTCTTGTCCGACTACGCCCTGCCTGAGGTCTCCATGCAGTGATGCACGCCCCCAGGCAGAACTCCCGAAAGGTATCCGCATGAAACCGTCCGACTCGTCAAGGCTGACGACGTCCACCCCTACCCACGCAATGAGCCCCATCGTTCGGGCGGCTCGACGCCGCGCAATCGGCGCCGCAGCGGTCGCGTCGATCTCCGGGTTGATGTTCGGCTGGGACGCAATGTCACTGAACGTGGTGAAGAAGGCGCTGGTCTTTCATACCGAGGCAAGCAATGGTGCGCTCGGATTCGCGATCTCGTTTGGTGTGCTCTCCGCCGTGGTTGGCGCCTTTGCCTCCGGCCGACTGTCTGACCGCATCGGCCGCCGTCTGATCATGCAGCTCTCGGCCGTGATCTTCTTCGTCGCCTCGGTCGGCACCGTGTTCGTCGGATCGAGCATGCCTCTGTTCCTGTTCTGGCGCTTCTGGTCCGGCATCGCGATGGGCGCGTCAATGACGATCGCCCCGGCGTACATCTCGGAGATCGCCCCAGCAGATCTCCGCGGTCGCCTCGTGTCACTAAGACAGGCCTTCTTAATCCGGCTCTACGAAGTTAACCGGGCAACGGTGGGGTGGGTCGTGGACGTAGTGGGCCCGTGACCTCGGTGATCATGGCTGTATCGAGCAGGACATGGTCATAGAGCGAGGTCACGGGCTTGGTTCAGGGTACGCATGTGCAGGGGGTCCCTCCGGTCGTGGTTTCGGGGGTGTCGCGGTTGTTGGACCTGGAGGGGTTGGCGGTCCGGGAGATCACGGCGGACGGGTGCGGTGGTCGGGTCGTGCACGTGGTCACGGCGGACCTGGCGGCGTCGGCGTGCCCGTCGTGCGGGGAGTTCTCCACCGCACTCAAGGGCCATGTGACCACGAGGCCGCGGGACATCCCGTATGGGACCAGGCCGCTGCGCCTGGTGTGGCACAAGCAGCGGTGGCGGTGCGTGGACCAGCGGTGCGCGCGGGGCTCGTTCACCGAACAGGTCCCCGCCGCGCGGCCCGGGGCGCGCCTGACGCGGCGGTTGCGGGCCGAGCTCGCCGACGCGGTCGCAGTCCAGCACCGGTGCGTGGCCGAGGCCGCGGAGTTCTACAAGGTGGGGTGGTCCACGGTCCACGACGCGTTCGTCGCCCGCGTCGACCCGGTCCTGGCGAAGCCCCTGCCCCTCGTGCGGGTACTGGGCATCGACGAGACCCGACGTGGCAGACCGGTCTGGGCCCACGACCCCGACACCGGCCGGTGGGTGCTGGCCTGCGACCGGTGGCATACCGGGTTCGTGGACGCGGACGGCACCGGCGGGCTCCTCGCGCAGGTCGAGGGCCGCTCAGCAGCCTGCGTGTCGGGGTGGTTGCTCGCTCAGCCGGCGTCGTGGCGGGCCGCGATCACGCACGTGACCATCGACTTGTCCGCGTCGTTCGCCAAGGGTGCCCGCGACGGCCTGCCGGGCGCCATCCAGGTCGCCGACAGGTATCACCTGGTCCAGCTCGCCAACGACACCACGACCGCGGTCCGTCAACGCACCGTGCGGGAGGCCACCGGGCGTCGGGGCCGCAAGATCGACCCGGCCTGGCAGGTCCGGCGCCAGCTGCTCACCGCACACGAGCGGCTGCGTCCGGCGAAGTTCGCCACGATGTGGAACGCGCTGCTCGACACCGGCGAGGCGGGCGTGGAGATCCTGGGCGCCTACATCGTCAAGGAGGACCTTCGTGCGTTGCTCGCTCTGGCCGGGACCCATCCCGAGCGGGCCGTGATCTGTCGGCGGCTGACCACGTTCTACGAGCACGCCGCCGCGTCGAGCGCACCCGAGGTCCACCGACTCGCCGCGACCGTCGACCGGTGGTGGCCGGCCGTGCTGGCGGGCCTCGAGACGGGGTACTCGAATTCACGGTCGGAGGGCTACAACCGCCTGGCCAAACACGTGGGAAGAGACGCTTTCGGGTTCAGAAACCCGGTCAACCAACGCCGCCGCATACGCTGGGCATGCACCCGTCAGCACCGACGGGCGGCAGCCGTGAAAACCCCGCTGCCCGGCTAACTTCGAAGAGCCCTTAATCCTGGGCCTATTCGCTGCTGGACTCATCGGCGATGGCCTACTCGGCGCAGCGAAGGCCCCCGGCGGCGACGCTCCGCAATCCACCGGCGTCCTGACCATTCTCGGTGTGCACCTCGAGGTCTGGCAGTGGGCGTTCGCTTCGGTCGCCGTTGGGGGCGTGCTGTACCTGGTTTCCGCCTTGTTCATCCCCGAGTCGCCGCGGTACCTCATGTCCAGAGGCCGCATCAACGAGGCGCGCGCTGTGCTGACTCGGACACTTGGCCCGGTGTCAGCGGACGAGCGCATCGTCGCGATCGCAGCATCCTTCCGGAACGCACGCCGGCCTCGCTTCTCCGATGTACTGAACTCACGACGCACGAACATCAAACGAATCGTCTGGGTGGGCATCGGCCTGGCCGCACTGCAGCAACTCGTCGGAATCAACGCGATCTTCTACTACTCGACGACCATCTGGGCCACGCTCGGTTTCGGCGAGCAACAGGCACTGCAGCAGACGCTCATCCTCACGGCCGTGAAGGTCGTCGCGATCATTTGCGGCATCCTCCTCGTCGATCGGGTGGGCCGGCGCCCACTGCTGCTGACCGGCTCGATCCTGATGTCCGCGGCCCTGGTGGTCACAGCGTTCATCATGCTGACCGCGCCGCGCGGCGCTTCCGGGAACCCTGATCTGCACGACTCGAAAGGCCTCGCGGTACTAGCCCTCGTTGCCATGTGCGCATACGTGTTTGCGTACGCAGGCACGTGGGGGCCGATTATGTGGGTCCTGGTTGGCGAGATGTTCCCCAATCAGATTCGCGGCGCCGCGACGTCGATTGCGGGCAGCGCGGAATGGACGGCCAACTATGCGGTCACGCTGACATTCCCCGTGTTAGCTGCCTGGTCGATCGGCACCACCTACGCCATGTACGCCGTCTTCGCCCTGATCAGCATCCCGTTCGTCCTGCGTCTGGTACCCGAGACGAAGGGGCGCGAGCTGGAGGAGATGGACGCCCTCGAGGCCCAACCCCCGCAGACCTCGACCCCCGCGCTTACCCCGGTCAATTGAAAGGAACCCTTCTGATGCCAAGCACCCGCACCAACATCATCATGCTCATGACCGACCAGCACCGGGCCGACAGCCTCGGTTGCTACGGAAACCAGACATGCCGCACGCCGACCTTGGACGCACTCGCCGCCGCCGGTACCCGATTCGACCGCTGGTACACGCCCACTGCGATCTGCACCCCGGCCCGCGCCTCGCTGATCACGGGCTGGGCGCCGTTTCGGCACAAGCTGCTTGCCAACGAAGAGCGCAACGTCGGCTACATCGAAGACCTTCCGGACGATCAGTGGGCATTCCCGCTGGCGCTGCGCGAGGCCGGGTACAACGTCGGGCTGATCGGCAAGTGGCATGCCGGCGTGCACCGTACGGCAGCGTCCTTCGGGTTCGACGGTCTCGACTACCGAGGGTGGCACAACACCATCGACCACCCGGACTACTTGAAGTACCTCGACCAGAACGCGTACCCGCCGTACGAGATCTCGGACAGGATCCGCGGTTCGTTCCCCAACGGCGAGCCGGGCAACCTGCTGGCCGCCCGCCTCCACCAGCCCGTGGAGGCCACCTTCGAGCACTACCTGGCCGACAAGGCGATCGAGCACCTGCGCCAGTACGCAGAGGAGTTCCGCACGTCCGAGCGCCCATTCTTCCTGGAGGTCAGCTTCTTCGGTCCGCACCTGCCGTACGTCGTGCCGGACGAGATCTTCGACATGTACGACCCCGACGACGTCACACTGCCCGAGTCGGTCACCGAGACGTTTGACGGTAAGCCGCCGGTGCAGCGCAACTACTCCGAGCACTGGGGATTCGACACGATGACGGCGGAGCAGTCGCGCAAGCTCATCGCCATCTACTGGGGTTACGTGACGATGATCGACCGCGAGATGGGTCGGATCACCGCCGTGCTCGAAGAGCTGGGGCTGACCGACTCGACAGCCCGGGTGTTCAGCTCCGATCACGGGGAGTTCACGGGCGCCCACCGGCTGCACGACAAGGGCCCGGCCATGTACGAGGACATCTACCGGACCGGCGGCGTCATGGTCGTACCCGGCGCGCCGGCGGGCCAGGTCAACGACGAGTTCGTCTCGCTGCTCGACTGCACCGCGACGTTCATGGAGTTGGCCGGGCTCGATCCGGCGCCGGCGGTCGACTCGCGCTCGTTGCTGCCGCTGGTGCGCGGCGAGGACGTGCCGTGGGACCGGTACATCCTCGCGGAGTTCCATGGGCACCACTTCCCAGTGGCTCAGCGCATGATACGCGACGAGCGGTACAAGCTCATCTGCAACCCCGAGTCCGTCAACGAGCTGTACGACCTGCAGTCGGACCCGTCCGAGCTGCACAACCGCCACGACGACCCGGCACTCCTCGACGTGCGTGCCCGACTCACCGGCGAGCTCTACCGCCGCCTCCGCGCACGTGGAGACAAGTTCTACCACTGGATGTCGTCGATGTACTCGGTCGGCGAACTCGACTACGACCCGACCCTGTCGGGCCTCGATGAGGCCACCTACCAGCCATCCGCGGGCGCCCCGGTCACGACCTGACCGACGACATTGCCCACACGGTAAAGCCGGCGGGCCCCCGATATTCGGGGTCCGCCGGCACGACGAGAGGTGACGCGCATGATCCCCGAACCGAAAAACGCGCGCCAACTGGCGTTCTCCGTGGTGGCCAAGCCCAACGGTGCGGCGTGCAATCTCGATTGCTCGTACTGCTTCTTCCTATCGAAAGAGCTCTTGTACGACGACGCGCGGCAGCGGATGTCCGAGGAGGTGCTCCGCGACTACGTGCGCACCTTCCTGTCCAACCAGCCCGACGGCGAGGTCACCCTTGCATGGCAGGGTGGTGAGCCGACCATGCGCGGCCTGGAGTTCTTCGAGCTCGCGGTGCGCCTGGGACACGAGTACGCCCGTGCCGAGCAACAGGTCGTGCACACGATCCAGACCAACGGGATCTTGATTGACGACCGCTGGGCGACGTTCCTCGCACATGAGAAGTTCCTCGTCGGCCTCAGCCTGGACGGTCCCGCGCAGATGCACGACACCTTTCGCACCAACCGGGCCGGGCGGGGGACCCACGACCAGGTCGTCGCCGCATGGCGAATCCTGCAGCGGCACGACGTGTCAACCAACTTCCTTTGCACGGTGAACGCAGCCAACCAGGACCATGGCGCGGAGGTCTACCGCTACTTCACCGACGAGCTCGGCGCCACGTTCTTGCAGTTCATCCCAATCGTCGAGCGCGCCACGATTACCGAGCTGCCCACGCTGGAGCAGGGTTGGCGCACCGCCAGCGAGCATCTGCTGTACCGGCAGCAGGGCGACCTGGTGACCTCGCGCTCCGTGGACCCGGAGCAGTGGGGGAAATTCATGATCGAGGTCTACGACGAGTGGATCGCTCGGGACGTCGGGCGGGTCTACATCCAGCACGTGGACGGTGCACTCTCGGCGATGTTCGGCCGGTACCCCACCTGTGTGCACTCCCCGGACTGCGGCAACGCGCTCGCCGTCGAGTACAACGGCGACGTGTACTCATGCGATCACTGGGTCGAACCGGACTGGTTGCTCGGCAACCTGGCCGAGCACGACTTCGCCGAGCTGACCCAGACGCCGCGACACCTAGATTTCAACCTCAAGAAGGCCAGCGAGCTCACCGACCAGTGTGTGCGCTGCCCCGTGCGCAACTTCTGCCACGGCGGGTGCCCGAAGGACCGGTTCGCCACATCGCGCGACGGGCAGCCCGGCCAGAACTACCTCTGCGCCGGGTACGAGGCATTCTTCGGCCACATGCGGCCCGACCTCGTGGCCATGGCCCGGTTGGTCAGGAAAGGACGCGCACCCGCAGAGATCATGCGTCCGGAAGTACGTGCCGCGCATCGCCCGGGCGAAAGCGAAGTTGGTCAGCAAGCGGGACCACACCACCTCGCGAGGAGCATCCAATGAGCCAGTCGGCTTACGCGACGATTGGCGCGATCGAGAACAGGGCCGCGGCCCAGGCTCCTCTCGCCGAGTTCGTCAGCGTCACCGAACGCGCGCCATCAGGTTCCCAATTCCACCTCGCCCATGGAGAACACCGCGCGACGATCACCGAGGTCGGTGCCAGCCTGCGTGAGTACTCCGTCGGGGGCGGGACGTGATCACGCCGTTCAGAGCGGACGAGATTGCCCCGGCCTGCCACGGCGCGGTCCTCATCCCGTGGCCGAACCGCCTGGCAGACGGCCAGTACACCTATGACGGCGCCACCTACCAGCTCCCGCTTACTGAGCCCGGGCGCCGTACGGCGCTGCACGGCCTGGGTCGCTGGGAGCGGTGGACCCTGATCAACCACGACGCCGCAGCTGTGACCCTCGAGCTCGCGCTCGTCCCGACGCCCGGCTACCCGTTCACGCTCCGGCTACAGATCACCTACAGACTCTCGGACGACGGGCTGCAGGTCCGCACGGTTGCCACCAACGAGGGAGCCAACACCGCGCCGTACGGTGTCGGGTTCCACCCATGGCTGTCTCCCGCGGGTGCCTCCCTCGACGAATGCACCCTGCGCCTGGACGCGACCACCCGCGTCACCACGGACGACCGTCTGCTACCGACCGGAACCGAAAAGGCCGCCGGCGACTTCGACTTCCGCACCCCTCAACTTCTCAACGGCATCGCTCTCGACGACGCCTACATCGATGTTATCCGCGACGACGATGGCCTGTCCTGGCTGCAGCTCGCCGCACCGGACGGTTTGGCGGCCGCCGTGTGGATCGACGCCACGATGGACACCTGGCAAGTCTGCACCGGGGACTCCCTCGCCAATGTCAGGGCCCGTCGCACCGGGCTGGCGGCTGAGCCGATGAGCTGCCTTGCCAATGCTTTCCGGACCGGAGACCATCTGATCCACCTCGCACCCGGCACGCACCACGAGGTCACGTGGGGCGCCAATCTCCTATCGACCGAGAAAAACGAACTACGAAGTGGGGACGTTTGAGTAACGCGCACTCGAGTACTTCTCAGACGAGAGTTGCACCCCGGCCACTACCGTAGGACGCTCGCTTTTCCGAGCACTCCCGACTCTCAGCACAGCACATTCGATTCCGAGTTGATTTACGAAGCGAGACTCATGACTGATTTAGTGCGGCGATTTCCCGATCGAGTTTATCGACACGGTTCGGAGCCTGATGCCCGCTTCAGTCTGGCGAACGAGCGAACATTCCTTGCCTGGATCCGCACTTCTCTCGCACTCTTGGGCGGAGGGGTGGCCCTCGAGTCCCTCGCCCTCGGCATGCATCCTGGATTCCGCCTCGCGGCTTCAGTGGTGCTGATCTTGACTGGAATGCTCACACCACTTCAAGCATGGATCGGATGGTCCCGAACAGAACGTGCACTTCGCTTGGGGACTGCGCTCCCAGCCGCAATGTTCGCCCTGCCGATCGGCATCGCTGTTGTCGTGGTGGGCGTCTTGATCTTCCTCGGACTGGTCCTGCCTTGACCAACCAGACTCTCTTCGACCCGGGACTCCAACCCGAGAGGACCGCGCTTGCATGGCGCCGTACTTCCCTAGCGCTCGGGACCGCGTCGTTGTTGGCGGTCAGGGTGCTGGGAGAGTTCTTCGGCACCTGGGCGGCGATGACTGCTGGATTCGGCGTACTCGCCGCTGTATGGATCACTTTCCTCGCGCACCGACGACACGGTGTCGTCCTATCGGCTCTCACATCCCGCGCGAGCCCGGAGGGGCAACTCCCGTCCGGTGGATTGCTCGCTTTCACCGCATCGTTCGTCCTCGCGGCCGGCCTGATTGCACTCATCCTCGTGCTCGTCACCGCGCCGTGAATCGACACGCCCTCGACGAATCCGCGGTCGTCGCAAGGTGCGCTGTGCAGGCTTTGCTCACGGGTCAGCGACAGCGATCTCGTCTTCGACGATCCGCACCCTGACTGTCGTCAAGCAGTGGGTCGCCCGGCTGAGTAGCGCTGCGTGGCACGCAACGACAAGCATGCAATGCACAGCTTGATCGTGCGCAATGATCGAATCATGATCGACATCGAGCGTGTCTGGCGTCGGATCGAACGCCACGCCGGAGAGAACTTCCGAACGATCACGGGTCTGCCGTTCACCTACACCGTCCCTGGAAACTACCTTCGGACAAGCAGAACGGTTCGGAACCTCTCGCGGACGAACTTCGTGAACGCGTTGGCCCTGATGCCCGCGAAAAGTCCAGTCGCACTGAAAGGGCTTCAAGGCGCGTCGTGCCCCTGGGCCATCCTGATGGATCCTCGTGTTCGGGAAGGTGACTGGTGACAGTTCGCCACATCGAGAGCGACGAGGCAGGTCAGCGGTCGTTCAGCATCGAGTGCGTCGGCGCCTACGTCGACATCGGTAGTCGACTTCGGGTCACCGGCCGGCCGGGAAGCTGCCGGCCACGCCCCCTGGAACGTGATCCACGTCCCACCCGCGGCGCCTTCTAACGTCAGCAGACGAGGTCCTTCACCCTGACCAACTCGGCGATCTTGACGGCGATGTCCGCCATCGAGTCCTCCGCGGTGCTCAGCCCGCTGCGGGAGCCGAACACTGGGCTCACGTCCCTGAGAGCTTCGAGCGTCGTCCCGTCGAGACAGGACAGAAAAACGATCGATTCTGAGACCGTCGCCGCCGCTCGGCGACACACCCGGGGCGGGCGTCTCAGAACCCGTGTCCGAAACCTCGCTTCACGAATCTGTACTTAGCACGTTTGTGCGACGCTCATGGCATGACGGAGGATCTGCCCGGCGGAGCACCCACGGCGACATCCAGCACTCGCAGTTCCGGCCACTCCCTTGGGTATGCGCGAGTCTCGACCGTAACCCAAGACGAAGCGCTCCAACTCGATGCGCTGCCAGAAGCCGGGTGTGAGCGGATCTGGGTCGATCATGCGTCAGGACGCACCATGTCTCGCCCGGAACTCGACTTATTGCTGGGTACTCTGCTTCCGGGCGACGTTCTCACGGTCTGGCGCCTCGACCGGCTCGGCCGCGACCTTCGCGATCTCCTTGCCCTCGTCGCGGAACTCAACGCGCGGGGAGTCATCTTCCGCTCTCTCCGAGAAGCCATCGACACGTCCACCCCATCCGGGCGGTTGGTGCTGGCCATCTTTGCCTCGCTGGCAGAGTTCGAACGCGAGCTGATTCGAGAGCGCACGCTAGCCGGCCTCGAGGCCGCCCGCGCACGTGGCCGAGTCGGTGGCCGCCCGACGGTCATGACCCCGATCAAGCTCCGTGCCGCTCGTGCGCTGATATCCAGTGGCGCGACCGTGACCCAGGCCTCAGCCGCCATCGACGTGTCACGTGCATCGCTCTACCGCGCCTTTTCGGCCGAGAACCCAAAGCGCTGAAACGACCGCCCTTACCCCGTGCCGTCCTGGCAACGCTGGTGCGTACCAAAGTGTCCGCAGCGGGGGCACGTTGCTTCCAGTACGGGTGCTTTCGGACGACTTTCGCTGTGCGGCACGGACGCTTCAGATCCGGCCATCACTAAGGATGCAGTTCGGTCGCTTGCGCAGGTCGTCCGTGACGAGTCGGCGCAGCGGGATCTCGCCCGTGCCCTCGAGGCTCGGCTGGCGGCACTGCAGCGCGACGACGTCGCGGTCCGTAATGCGCAGGACGAGCAGGCAAACTGGTCGACCATCGCGACGAGCAGCGCTCCGAGGCGCCAGTCGTCATCCAGCGCTGGGTCGGCGACACAAAGACGTTCGGCGACAACTGGGACCAGGCCGAGGCGGTCGAAGACCAGCGCGCCGTGCTGGACGATGCGCTGGTCGCGGTGTGGGTCGTTCGTGGCCGTCCGAGTCGCAGTACGGCCGCACGGATCCTGTCCCAACTGGTGTTCGAGTGGAAGAGGCCCGAGGGCCTCGGCTGGATCGAGGCACCGGACGACGCGGCTTTGTCCGCCTGGGCGGAGCAGCGACCCGATCCGAGCCACGGTTAGCGGCAGCACGCCCCCTCGGTCATTCGGCCCGGGGGCCTCGTCCTTCCGCCGGGGGCTAGACAGAGCCAGCCTAGGATCTCGCGAAGGCCTACTGGACGCGTGGATCCCCATAGTCTTGGACTATGCCAATGCAGGGAGATCCAACCGCAGAGACCATTCGGTCAGCGTTCGACGACGTCGAGCGTCGAGCGACGATCGCAAAAATCAAATCGGCGCGATTCATAATTTCATCCGAAGGCTACCCAGATGTCGGCATGCTAGAAATCGACATTCCAAATGGGAAGACGACTCGAACTATTGAGGTCGAGTCGACGCACATCGAAGACTTGGCTGCTATTCAGTTTGAGGCTTTTCATTTCCTGGGTGACTACAATGCAATATTGAATACCACCACTGGTGAAATCGAGGCGGCTCTTGCTTCGGGTACATCTTCGAACGGCGTGACTATGGTCTCGAGCCTCTGGCGCCTTCCCGGGGTGGAAGTCCTCGACGAGAACTATCCCGAGTCGGACATCGCACCTCCCCTCCGGCGAGCGAAGCCAGGAAAATGGCACGTTACGGTCGCGAGTGGTGACCGCAGTTTACAGATCTCCCCATCGTCTTCGACTTTAAAAGCCTTCATTCCGGGCAGAGCCAATCAAACATCGCTGAAGATTGTTGGCGAAACTAGTCGAACTCAAAAAGAGGCATTGGCGATTCTTGAGACCACCGGGAATGCTTTCCTCTTCGATTTGGACATGCGTTACGACACAAATATCTCCTTCGCTGAGCGGCGCGGTAGTCGCCCGACCTCCGCAGTCCAGGCACTAGAAGAAGCGCCGAACTACCCACAGAACCGCTACTCGGACGCACCGCTCTCGCTCTACAGGTACGGGCGCGCGGCATCCGGCTTGCCCCTACTTCAGTACCTAGCTTTCTATCAAACACTTGAGTATTTCTTTCCGATCTTCGCGCGCGAGGAGGTTGCGCAGAGAGTCAGATCAGAATTGGCCAATCCAAGATTCAGTCCTTCAAGCGATGAAGCAATCTCGAAGATCATTGCGCTCGCACTGGGAGGAGGTTCAAACCTCGGAAGAGAAAGAGACCAGCTGCGCTCTACAATTCGGGCATGTGTCGACGAAGACACCCTAATAAAATTCATCCAGAGTACACCGGAATATACTGCCCACTTCACAAGCAGTCAAGCAAAGTCCATTCAAGGCGTCGATTCTCTTCGGTTAACCCCCGCCAAAGGATCGGCTGAACTAATTGATCAACTAGCGGATCGGATCTACGCAATCAGGTGTCGGATTGTTCATACGAAGCAAGACGGGGGGGCACCGGGAGTTGATCTATTACTTCCGTCGAGCGCCGAGTCGAATGCTCTGCCGCCTGAGGTTGACCTACTTCGGATGCTCGCTCAACGGGTAATTGTGAACCGCTCGACACGCTTGCGCACATAGATCCCGAGATGAGTTCGCGACAAATTCACGCTCCGAAAGGGAAGAACGCGGGCGTGTGTACCGCTGACGTGCTCCCGACGGCGTCCGAGCGGCCCTACTCGAGCGCGCTCTGCGGTTGGATGCGAGTTTGGACACAACAGAGAAGCCCCAGGCCACGGCCGTGCGAGACACAACCATGCTCGCCAGCTACGGCGTGATCTTGCTAGTCGTCGGCGTCATGATGACGCTTACGCCGCTGATCTTCACGGGGCTGCTCATCGGTGGCATGGGCATCGCGATGATCACCGTCGGGATGCTGCGCCGGTACCGCTAGTCCGACACGCCTGCGCCCATCCTCGAAGCCTCACGACCCGGGGGTGGGCGCGCTCGGGCGTTCTGGGCAGCGGGGGGATGCCTCAGACGCCGAGCGGCACTGGCGTCTACGGTGTTTCCCCGGTGTCCCCGACCTCGCGAACCACGAGGCCGAGTGCCTCAGTCATGTCCGCGACTTCGCTCACAGACCCCTCTGTCGCTACCCTTGCCTGCTCTTGAAACCAGTCGGAAAGCGATTTTCGGTCTGCGAATTCCTTGCTCAGAGCAATACCACCAATTGCTGCTCCTAGGGCGGCTGCTCCCCCAATAGCTCCCGAGGCGCCACCCGAGACGCGGAACCCGGCAAGGACGCCGAGCGCCCTGCGTTGCGAGACGCCGAGCCGCACCCCTTGCGTGACACCGAGCCGCAAGAGTGCCGCGCTGGCTCCGTCCAACTCGTTGACTTCCCACCATGCAGCCCTGCCGGCTAGGTCTGTGGGCTCCATACCGAGCGCGATAGCGAGCTTTCGCAAGGTTCTTGCACTGGGAGCCTTCTTGCCCTGCTCGACCTTGGCGAGCATCTCAAGGCTCACCCGATCGCTGGGATCTGCGGCCGTTCGTTCGACGAGGTCCTGGCGCGTGAGTCCTCTGGCTTCGCGCAAAGTGCGCACAACGGCACCCAGACTGCGCTTCTGATCTTCGTCCATAGTCCAGAAGGGTACCCGCTCGGTGCTTGACAAGTCCATGCTCGGCCCAGCACTCTAGGTCCAGCAGAGTACGCATCGGGTACCTGAACAGGTCCCCATCCCGATGCATTGGACCTCAATCGGCGGAGTGTGGAAAAGATGAATGAGATTGCAAACGAAGTTGGAGCAGCTGTGGAGCAGTACGTCAAAGAGGTCGGTCAGCGCGCCAAACGGGTAGCCAACGACCCCGCACTCCGAGCGTTCGCCGTCGAGTTCATTGAGGAGATTCGCCGCTCGTGGGATCGTGCCGGCAGTCCAACGGCAGCGTGAACCGAGATCCACGAGGGCTGGCTCAAGCGATGATTCGCGGTAAATGCCCGCGCGTGCGCGACTGCCGCACGACGCCAGCGAAGCGGGAATAGTCGGGAGACTGTAGGTCGATTCGTCAGTCATACGATGGGCAGCGGACCGCGCCAGTGGCCTGTTCGGTCCGCCTACGCTTCTCGTATGGCGAAGAGAAGGTCCGGCGGCCCGAGGGTGCAGACAGGAGCGGGGTACTGCTGCTGCTCGCACTGGTGCGGCTCCCCGTCGCTGGCGGCCCCCACCCAAGCCGACACGCGAAGAGCTCGCCGCCCTTGCGGTTGAGCTTGGCCCGATCACCTCGGTGGAGCCTGCGGGTCGCCGAGTAGACGGGGCTCCTGAATTGGGTCCCGGGCAGGTCTTCGTGACGAGGTACGGGCGCTTGTTCCACCAGGGGTGGTGCCAGACGATTGCCAACTACTGGGACAAGAACGAGAACCTGTCCGTCACCGACCATGACCTGGTGGGCGCGCGGACGCCATGCCCGGAGTGCTGCGTCTGATTCAGACCGCTGGAGGGCGGCCGTGGCCGGCCCGGAACCTGTAGCACTGAGATCCGCTCCCATCCCCGAGCGCGAAGGCCGCGGATGAATGCGCTGCGGATAGCCGCAGTTTCACGCAGTACTCGCCCTGCGGAGATGCCGGCCGACCTGCTCGCGACCCCTCCGTGGGCCGTCTACAACGGCGACCGAACTTGAGCAGATGCGACCCCGGGGCGTCCTCACGTGCGACGCATGGGTCCACCTGCGGACAACCCCAAAAGTTGCAAAGACATCCGCGGCGGCACGACAAGCGAGAGACTGCGGACGTGAGTGACGCAGACGAGACGAGAGTGACCCTTCCTGGCGGTAGGGCAACGGGCACGACGAGCCCTATGTCCGCACTGGCCAGCACACTGACCATACTGCGCGGCCCAACCTCATCTGGCCAACCAAACAGCTACCGCAAATCGACGAACGGCACGTCGCCGTGAATGAAGAATCCGGGAAAAGCGATTTCTTCGGACGACCACTCCCGGAACATGTGCCAGCTTTCCGCCACGAGCATGGCCGCGAACGGACGATCCTCTTCATTCTAATGTTTGATGCCGGCATCGCATTTCTCGGCGGTCAATTGGCTATCAATCTCTCGACGACCAGACGAATGCTCGATTCTTGGTCCTCAAGTTTTGTTCCTATCGGACCAGGATGGGTGATTCAATTCTTTGGTCTTCTGATCGCAACCCTAGGCTTAAGTTCGATCGCCGCGCGTATCAAGAGAATCAATAGACTGAAACACGTACTTGATTGGCATGGTTGGCGAGCCACCGCAAACTTCCTCCTCATGAATCCAAGAGCATTCAGAGAATACTTCAAATCAGAGGTCTGGGTCGCGGAACTGGAAGAACCTCGTCTCGAATTCGGGCTTTGGCGGTGGGCGCTGCAAATGGATATCGTCAATAAAAGAACAGGTACCCAGAAGACGCGGACCGGGCAAGCGGAGGCGCCGACCCGCGTGGATATGATGAAAGATCCCGAAAAGTACAGGGATTGGCGATGGGTACTGCATTCTACTTCGTTCAGAGAAGAACTTGCGCGAGCCGATCATGAAGGAGTCTTCATTCGTTCGACTCGAAGCCGCGCAATGAACAATCTGTCGATGATCTCGTTAGCTGCTCTGCCATTTGCGATCTGGCTACCAATGTCTGACGAGACAATTATCAGGGATGGCGACGCAGTGTGGCTCGTCTGTGCGGGGTCGGGTGCACTACTGGTCGCCCAATCCGTTCTGGTCGTGAGGCTTCTTCTTGAGGGAACAGGCAAGACATCCTTTTGGTGGCAGGTGGCGAGAAACAACGGCTACGGCTTTCTTGTTATGAGATTCGTCACCTTGTTTTCGCTTCTCATTGGCAGTTTTAGCGGTGCGTATTGGGTCCTGTCAACGCTTGAACCGATGTCATTCAACGCAAGTCTATCAAAAGTCGATTCTATCTACTTCACTCTTACAACCTTCACAACAACCGGATTTGGGGATATTCAACCGGCGACTCAGATTTCGCGAATTCTGGTGTCGTTGCAGATGATCTTCGGGTTCTTCGCTGTATCGATTGGCGTAGCAGCCGCCTTGGCTCGAGCTAGTTGGATGCCTCCGCGTACCGACCCCCCTCTGCCTTTTCGGGCTCAGCCGCCACGACGGCGCAAGAAATAGCACCATTTTCAAACGCCAATCTGCCGAAGCGATCCCGGCTGCTGGCTTTCGTGATCGCCCACTGCGCCCCACTGCTGGCGGATCTCAATCAAGCGCGGACACGCGTACTCATCCATTTCATCCGCTTAATGGAGGACATTGAGACACGTCAACGAACTTCACAACGACCTGCCGGAATCCTAGACCGCATCTACCGCTGCGATCATGGCCACTCCCGAGAAACGACCAACATCCTCGGATTGCCAGGAGCAGTTGGGCGTGACGATTCGATTGAGACAATCAGCGGATCGCATACGCGGATAATAATCGTTTCACGCAGTGCACGAGATTCTCTCCCGCTGCTCCGCGGAGGGATGGATCTGGCGCGTGGACCCGACGACCAGGTCAGATCCCGCGAGGTAGGGCCATTGGTGTACCGACCCGGACCTCGCGCCGAACTGCCCGCCATCGTCGCCACGGATGCAATATGGGCGAACCCTCCTCGCCGTCGTCATCTCCCCGGAGGAACTGGAAACGCACTTCGAATAGCCGCAGCCTCACGAAGCTCGATCGCTCCGTCCGGCTGCGACCCAGGCCCCGAGAGTCGCGCCGTACCCCAACGCGTACCCCAACGGCGCCGAGTTCTGCCCAGTTCGCCGCCATGGGCTTTGGACCGTGCACCCGCCTGACCTGCACCGACGCACTGGATCGGACCGCAGTGAACGCCGTTCTCAAGACTGACACGGAAGAGGTCACTGGTTCGATCCCAGTGTCGCCATCGTTGAGGGGGTCGTGCGGGAGCAGACCGGGCACGTACGCGACTGACGGCGTCGCACTGGTCCCCGCAGCCCCAGCCTCATGACGCCGGGACCCACACCTCAGCGGCTCCCAGGCGGTGATGAGCAGACTTTCCGCCTAGGCGCTCGATCTCATCGCGCGGTCCGACCACGACGAGAAGCAGGCGGGCCCGGGACAGGCCGGTGTAGAGCATGGTGCGGGCACGCTCGAGCTCCCGGAACCCGTTGACAGCGAGCACGACGACGGTCCGCTCCAGACCCTTGAAACCCAGGACGTGACCGTAGAAGACATCCGTCTCGTCGAAGAAGTCGTCCCAGTAGCCGTCGTGGCCCCGCCTTTCCACGACGTCCACCTGGATCGGGTGCCGCGCGCCGGTGGTGAGCAGCGCGATCTGGCCCGGCTGCCAGCCCTCCGCGAGCAGAGCGTCGACGGCGTCGTCGGCCGCGCCCAGTGCCTCCTCGAACGTGACGTCCACGACGCGCACCGGGCTGCCCGCCTCCCCGCGCGGATTGACCCGTACGTCGGTGAACGCCCCGAAGAGCTGGGCGATCTGCTTGGTGGAGCGCAGGTTCTCATCGAAGGTGACCGGGGGCAGGTCGATGGGAGCCGCACCCTCGCGGGCGAAGACACGCTGGGAGTCGTCGGAGAAGACGAAGAGGCCACCATGGTCGGGGTCGCGCAGGCACCCGATCAGCGGCGGCCACCACGTGGCGCTGAAGTCCTGCGCCTCGTCCACGACGATCGAGTCGAACAGGTCGGCGCTCGGCCGTTCGGAGGCCAGCTCGCCGAGCCGCTCAGGAAGGCGGCGCTCCCAGTAGTCCGAGTCGTCATCGGCGCCCGGCTCCGCACCCCAGCTGAGCGGGAGATCGAGGAAGGGACCGACGAACGCGGGCCGCTTCGTGCCGGGCCACTGCCCGGTGACGCGCTGAAGATAGCGCCCCAACCCGCGTGAGTAGCACACCAGCGCTACGCGCTCGCCATCGCGGACCAGGCGGCGCGTCTGCTCCAACGCCATCCAGGTCTTGCCGCTGCCCGCTCCCCCGACCACACGAAGCCGACGGAACTGGCGCAGGTGCTCAAACTGGCGCGCCTGGTCACGGGTCAATTGGTCAATGCGGTCCTCGTGCTGCGCGGCGAGCGCCAGGTGCTCGGCCTGGGACATGAACCGCCCGGTGAGGGCGACGACGAGCTCGTCGAGCGCGGCGTCGTCGGCCAGGAACCCGTCGCCGACGCCGTGGTTCTCGATGGCGCGTTTGACGATAAACGCGACCTTGGTCAGATCACCGCGATCCACGATGGTGTCTCGCGGCGCCTCGGGGATCTGCCAATCGGCGGGCACGAACACGTGCGGGAACGCGACAAGGTGGGCGATCTGCGCCGACCGTGCGCCCACGCCCCAGCGCGTGAGCAATCTGGTCAGGATGTGGCGTGCGGCCTGGACCTGGCCGACCGGATCAATCCGATGCCGGTCGTTGCCCTGGTACCAGGCCCCGTCGGTTCGGCTGATGTGGCCGCCCTTGACCTCGATCACGGCGATGCCGACGCCCGGCCACGCGACGAGCAGGTCGATCTCCCGCTCGTGCGACTCGTCCAGAAGACGCAGGCCGTGGAACAGCGCCGCGCCGTCGGGCAACTGGTCCACGAGGTGCTGCCAAACCACTCGCTCGGCACCGCCATCGTCGGGGAACCTCGGCTCCGCAGGGTACAGATATGGCATGACCTATGTGTAGCGGACCCGACGCGCGCTGATGACCAGGCGGCACCGGCCGGAGCGCGCCGGTTACGCCCAGTGGCGTGTCCGTGAAGGAAGTCGCTGGCTCCACTGCTGTGTGGCCTGGGCGATCGTGGACTCGTGGACGACCCGGCGCGCAAGATCAGCCCAGTCTCGCATCGCGACGCTGTCACGGGTCACAAGGACATCCTCCACGGTCTGGCCAACTGGCCCACGCGCTTCCGCGCCTCGCGTGCGAGGGTCGGGTTGCTTCGCCGTCCCGAGTGGCCGGGGAGGCAAGAGCCTCGGTTCACTCGCTCAGGGGGTGTACCGGTAGCCCGGTGGTCGTGTCATCGTCGAGATCGTTGAGATTGGCCTGGTCTCGGAGTCCAGCGAGCCGGCGCTGTTCGCCGACCCGCCCAGGGTTGCGGCGTCCAGGTCGAGCGTCGGTCCGGCGCGCGTGCTCGGCACGGCCTCGAGGTGCTGTTCGACGCGATGGCCGCGGTGTTCACGGATCTGGGGTTAGACGTTTGCCGAGCCGCTTTCGCCTGGGCCGCGGGGTCACTCGAAGGTCCGCACCTGATCCCGCACGACAGAGGCGACGACGGCGGCCTGGACCTCGCTCAGCGCGGCCAACCGTTGCTCAGGGTCGAGTTCCACCAGCGAGGCGATCGCCGAGCGCGCGGCCTCCCGCCTGCCCACCCGCGACGGTGGTGCGCTCCTCCGTACGTGCGACGGGTTGACGATCCACTGCTCTCCCGCGGCCCCGGAATCGGACCACGACGCATCCGGCGGCAGTGCCGCCACCATCAGCATCTCTCCTCGAGGCTCGGGCTCCTGGGGCAGCGCGTCAAACAAGTCCGTAACAGGCACCTCCAGCGCATTCGCCAACGACTTCATCGCGCGCGGCGAGGGCAACCGGTAGGCGGTCTCCAGCTGGGAGATGTATGGATACGACAGCCCCGATGCCTCGGCCAGGTCGCGCCGAGACATCCCGGTCGCCTCCCGACGCTCGCGCAGGACCGCAGCCAGCTCCTCGCTCCCGCCCTTGCTGCTCCGCCCAGCTATCACCAATGCTCCTTGCATAGTTCCGAGGTCTGCATTATGCTAAGCGCAGCATACCAAGGAGTCGTCCTGGTGGCTTCCCGCGACGAAAGGTGTCCCTCATGCAGGTCACAGCAAGCTTGGACGTCGACGTCGTCGCGGTCGAGACCCACGACGAGCTCAACCTCCTCCTCGAGCTCACCGCGCCCGTCATCGCCGACACCCAGATGCGCGCTCCGGCGACTCTGGTCGTCGTCCTGGACCGTAGCGGGTCCATGGCCGGGGAGCGCCTCGAGGGCGCCCAGCGCGCGCTTCGGGACTTGGTCGACCGGCTCGACCCCGCGGACAGTTTCGGTCTGATCACCTTCGACGACGAAGCCGCCGTCGTTATCCCCGCCGGACCGGTCAAGGACAAGGACCGAATCAAGGCGGCCATCGACGCCGTCCTTCCCGGCGGGATGACCGACCTGTCCGCCGGGTACCTGCGCGGGCTGCAAGAGGTCCGGCGCGTGGTGGGAATCGGCACGTCCCGGGTCCTGCTGATCAGTGACGGCCACGCCAACGCCGGGATCACCGACCCGGACCGCATGTCGCAGGTCGCGGCCAAGGCCGCTGGCAAGGCGGTCTCCACCACGACTCTCGGTTTCGGCCTTGGGTACGACGAGTCGCTGCTGGGCGCGATCGCCCGCGGCGGCAACGGCGCCGAGCTGTTCGCCGAGGACGCCGACACCGCCATCGGCCTCATCGCCCACGAGGTCGACGGCCTGCTCGCGCAGTCCCTGGCCGCGGCGTCCCTGCTCCTGCGGCTCGACCCCGCGGTCGCCCGGGTCCGCATCGCCAACGACCTGCCCACCCACGCCGTCCCCGACGGCATCATGATCGAGCTCGGCGGGTTCCTGTCCGGCGAGCAGCGCAAGCTCGTGCTCACCTTCGCGGTGCCCGGCCTGCCCACCCTCGGGCTCGCGTCGATCGCAACCCTCGAGCTGCGGTACGTCACCCTGCCTGCCCTCGTCGAGGAGACCCTCACCGTTCCCGTGCACGTCAACGTCGTCCCCGGCGACCAGGCCGCCGGCCGGATCCCCAACCCGGTCGTGGTCAGCGAGCTCGTCTACCTGCGCGCGCAGGCCTCGAAACGTGAGGCCTCGCGCCGCCTGCAGTCCGGCGACACCGATGCGGCGCTCGACCAGCTCCGGGCGGCCCGCGTGTCCGTGGACGACGCGATCGCCTCGGCGCCCCCGCTTCTGGCGGCCGAGCTGCGCGAGGAGTCCGCGATGCTGAACGGCCTGATCGACGACGCCACCGACGGCCAGGTGAGCCGGGCCTCAAAGCGGATGTCCGCCGACTCCTCGCTCAAGTCCCGCACCCGAGGCCGGCGAGACCGCTGACCGGGTGGAGCCCAGGGTCCGCGCCCGCCTCGGGGTGAAGTGTGCCGTGGCGCGCCGCGCGGTCGCCGAAGAGGGCCCGCTCCCCCACTAGCGTGAGCAGTGGTCAGACCAATTCGCACGGACGAAGCCTGAAGCTGGAGCCCTCCCATGACCGAGATCACCCTCCCCTGCATCCTGCTGCGCGTGAACAAGCTCTGGTCCGAGGGCATGACCGAGGACGACGTCTACGACATCACCCGCGGCTGGTGGCACGTCGGCCCCAAGCGCGAGCAGGCGCAGTACGCCGTCGCGGTGGCGAAGGGTGTGGTGCGCGGCGTGTTCCTCGTGCACGACTGGCGGCCCCGGCACTACGAGGACGACGGCCTGACACCGGCCAAGAAGGTCCGCTGGGCCTTCGACGGCGAGCCCGCCGCCGACCAGACCCACCTCATCGGCCTGGATGTCAAGCACCTGTTCCCCCAGGGCGCCGCGAACCCGGTCAAGTACCTCAACCTCAACCAGACGGAGCCCGCGCCCACAGTCAGCTGGGAGGAGCCGTCGGACCTCGCCGACAGCCGGGTCACCGTCGTGCGCGACACCTGCGCCGCCCTGCAGGCCAACCCGGTGCTGCACCTCAGCCTCGGCTCGAAGGAGCTGTTCCACAGCAATCTGCTCGGCTGGCTGTTCGCCACACCAGCCGTCGCCCGCGACGCGCTGGCGCCGTGGCTCGAAGCGTCCGCGACCCACACGGGCCACCGCGTGTTCAACGAGTTGCACCACCTCGACCTGATCGTCGAGCTCGATGGCGCGCGCCCAATCGTCGTCGAGAACAAGGTCTTCAGCCTCCCGGACGAGGGCCAGCTCGACGGGTACACCGCGACGAACATCCCGGCTACCGGCCTCGCGCCGGCCACCAAGCTGCTCCTCTCGCTCGCCGACCCGGGCTGGCCGGGCGGCACCTACGACGGCTGGACCTGGGTCCGCTACCCGGACCTGGCCCGGCGCGTCGCCGCCGCGATCCAGCGTCACCTGCCCGACGACGACTTCACGCTCGGCCTGGTCGAGAGGTGGGCCCTGATGATCGACGGTCTCCAGACCCTCACCGACCACGTCAGCCCGCACGACCCCGCCGACCCGCTGCTGCTCGACGGGGACACCGTCGAGCTGCTGCGCCCGGTGAGCCTGCACGACGCCCTGCAGAAGTTCCGCAATTTCGCCATGGCGCACCAGCTCGGCCAACGCTTCGCGGAGCTGGGGCTGCGGTGCGACGGGCTTCAGGCGAGCTTCTCGAAGGGGATGCCGATCCTGACCGTGCACGTGGACGTCAGCGACGGGTCGACGGTCGGCTGGCAGCTCCAGGGCTCGCAGTGGCGCCGCTTCCTCATCGTGCCCGAGGCCCTGCGCGGCAAGGGCGAGGCTGCGAAGGCCAAGCAGGTCGCCTATGCCGACGCGGTGCACAGCCGATGGTTCGCCTTCGACGACGAGCAGAAGGCCGGACCGTTCGCGCCCGCGCCGTCGAGCACCTACAAGCACTTCGCCCCGGACTTCGTCTACGACTACGTCAAGGTGCCAGCGATCTCTATCAGCCAGGTCCTCGAGCTCGGCGAGATCAGCCTCCGTGCGGCCCTCGACCACGCGCAAAGCGTCACGAGCTTGCGCCCGTAACCTCGACGTGCGCACGACCTGCGAGGGTTCCGTTGGCTACGTCGCCTCAGTCGTGGCGGGCGCCGAGCTCGAGGACAGTCACCGCGGTAACGGCTCAGAGCCCATCGTCATAGCGCGACCAGAACTCGGGCGTGATCCCCAGACTCTCGACCCAGGCCTTCTCTCCCCGCCGGACGATCGCCTCACCATTCGCCGCGATGAGCGCGATGACGTCCTCGTCGGCCTCGCCGCCCAACGCCGCGACGAGCTTGGCGACGTCGACGCTCGGCACCGAGATCGCGTACTCGTACTCCGCACGGCCGGTCAGGGCCTGCCCTTGAAACACAACCTTTCCGTCGGGGCCCCAGTCGACCCAGACAGTGGAACCGTTGACGTCCCAGATCTCGACGGCCGTCACCGCTGCCGCGCCCCGAACACCGATCGGGACCGCATCACGCCCCACCGCCTAGCTGTACTCGGCCGTCACGTTGGTGACAGTCGGCTGATCGGTGGTCCGCCGACGGCGTAGTGGTGTCGTTCATTGTTGTACCGGTGGAGCCAGGCGGGGTAGGCCGCGGTGCGTTCGTCGTTGGACAGGTAGGGGCGACGGTAGGCCCACTCGGTGGCCAGGGTCC
The DNA here is from genome assembly GCF_045689905.1 of Pengzhenrongella phosphoraccumulans. Lineage (NCBI taxonomy): Bacteria > Bacillati > Actinomycetota > Actinomycetes > Micrococcales > Pengzhenrongella > Pengzhenrongella phosphoraccumulans. The sequence goes on from NZ_CP144210.1 coordinate 4,920,426, forward strand.
GGTTGAAGCGTTCGACCTTGCCGTTTTGCCACGGGCAGTGCGCCTTGATGAACCAGTGGTCGGCGCCGTGTGCTGCCAGGACCTCGCGCAGGTCCCGGCTGCGGGAGTAGGACCAGTGGTTGTCGGTCAGGATCGCGCGCACCGGCGCACCCAAGGCAGCGAAGTAGTCCAGCGCTCGGTCGGTGAACCCGGCACAGGTCGGGCCCTTCTCGTCGGGCAGGATCTCGGAGTACGCGACCCGGGAGTGGTCATCGACCGCGGAGTGCACGTAGTCGAACCCGAGCCGGGTCTTGCGGCGCAGTGAAGTGGATCCGGCCGCGCGGCCGTGAGATTTCCAGCCGCCGCCGTCGGGAATGCGGCCGAGCTTCTTGACGTCCAGGTGGACCAGGTCACCGGGCCGGTCGTGCTCGTAGCGTCGGGCGGTGGCTTTCGAGGCGCGGATCACGTCGCCGGTGATCGGGTCGCACTGCCACAGGTAGGGCACCCCTGCGCGGCGCAGGACCCGCGAGATCGTGCGCGCGGGGACCCCGGTGGTCCGGGACAGCTCGTCCGGCCCGCACCGGGAGCGCACCCGTTCAGCGACCACGGCCTCGACCACGCTCGTGGGGGTGGCGCGGGGATTGGCGCGGGGACGGCACGACCTGTCCAGCAGGCCGGCCCGGCCGAGCTGGTCGTAGCGCGCGACCCAGCGGTGCGCGCACTGGCGCGAGACACCGAGCTCCCGGGCGACGTGGGCGACCGGGCGACCGTGCACCCGGACGCGCTGAACGAGCAACCATCTGCCATGCGGTGTGAGCCGCGCGTTAGCGTGAGACACGAGGACCTCCGGTTGGTGAAGACGTCAGACATCTCCACTACGCCCGGAGGTCCTCCTCACGTCAACACCCCAACCGTCACCAACCTCGTGGCCGAGTACACCTAGCCGGTCGAGCGCAAGGACGAATCCACGGTTCGGCATGGACTCGGGAAGGGCCTGCCTCACGTCGACCATCGCCTGTCGTGTCGGGATCCCACAGGACAGCGTCGAGTACAGCGCGGCGACGGCGGGGGTGCGGCTCTGCGCCTGGACGCAGTGCACGAGCACCGTGCGCCCCTCGGCGCGTAACGCGGCGACCGCGAGCGCGGCGTCGTGCAGCACGAAGTCCAGGTGCGCGTTAGCCGGCGGGTCGGGGCTGTCGATCAGCCAGACCTCGACATGATTTTCGGGCTCCACGCCCCACTTCGGGATCTCGTCGGCGCCGAGCCGGCACAGCGAGACCACGGCGTCGACGTCGTCGGGCAGGTGGGTCAAGGCGCCGATGGCGCCCAGGCGAACACCCGCGTCGTGTGGATGGACGGAGAGCACCTCGAGATCGCCATAGCCGGAGTAGTCGAACACGGCCCCTTCGGGCCAGCCCTGGCCGTCGCTCTGTCCTCCCCGCGCGGTCAGCACGCCGAGCCGAATCAGGTCGCGGCCGCGCAGCCCTGGCCAGCCGTGCACGATCCGGCGCCAGGGCGCGGGCACGGCGGAGACTCCCCAGCGGGCGCCGAGCAGCCCGCCGGCGATCGCCGCGACGGTGTCGGTATCCCGGCCTCCTCGCACCGCGGCCTCGAGGGCGAGCTGCAGGTGCTGGGCCTCGAACACTCCGGCCGCGGGGTCCTCGTCCGGCACGGCGGTCCGAGTGATCGCCGACCACGCGCCCTGCAGCGCCTGCACGACCCATCCGTTGTGGTTGAACGACGACGGCGGATTGGCCTCGGCCTCGTCCAGCCGCACTGCCCACACCGCGCGACGATCCGAGGGCAGGGTGTCCAGCGCGAGCCGCAGCCCGTCGAAGGTGCCGTGCAGCACCGCGTGCCGGATCGCCAGGCACCACAGCGCGCACGCCTCACCGGCCTCGGGGTCGTAGTGGGTGAGCGCGGAGATGGCATGCGCAGCCTCGACCAGCCCGTCCGGGTCGTCGAGGTAGGCCAGCGCGACCGGGGCGGTGCGCATCAGCGAGCCGTTGCCGCCCGACTTGCCGGTCCGCTCGTGGTGCGACCGCGCCGCCGTGGCAAGCGCGACGCCGGTCGGCGCGCGCCCCGCGGCGGACAGCACGGCGCGCGTCTGGATGCCGACGTCGGCAGCGTCCCGGGCCCACCCGGCCCAGCGAACCGCGATCGCGTCCTGCGCGGCCGCGGTTCGCAGGTCGACCCCGGTCGCGGTGACCTCGGCGATCGCCACGGCCATCGAGGTGTCGTCGGTCCACTCCCCCGGCGCCCACCCAGCCCCGTTGCCGCCGACCATGCCCACCGCGGTGCTCTGCGGCAGCGGGTCCCCGAACTCGTACCCGGCGCCGAGCGCGTCCCCGCACGCGGTGGCCAGCAGCACCCCCGCCGCGCGATCGATCTGAGCAACGGTCAACTTCGACAAGTCTGAATGGGTCATGCTGCCTCCTCGGTGGCGTTCTGGTCGTGCGGTTCGAGCTCGGGAGCGTGCGGGGTGCGGCCGCCGTAGACGCCGGCGAGCAGGGAGCCGATGTCGTCGGCGACCTCGCCGACGGACTCGATCGCGTGGGCCAGGGCGAGCCGGTCGACGGCCGCCGCGTGCAGGGCGACCGAGACCATGACGATGCCGTCACGGAAGGCAACCTTGGCCCATCGGGTACGCGCGTTGATCTCGTTGACCTCTTTGAGCAGCTTGGCGGAGGTCCGCAGCCCATACGCGGCGTGCGCGAAGACCTGCACTCCCGGCACCGGTCCGCTCATCAGCGACACCCAGCACATCGCGGTGCCCTTGCGGTACGGGTAGTCGCGGTCGGCGTCGGTCACCAGCTCCGGGGTGCCCCAGATGTCCTGCAAGCAACGCTCCAGGTGCGAGCGCAGCAACGTCCTGGCGCGCCGCGCTTCCTCGACTGCCTTGGTGTGTTCCATGGCAAGAACCTCGATCCCCCGGGTAGTGACCCCAGCTGCCTGGTTAGCGCGTCCTCGCGCCAACCTCTGCTGTCAGGTTAGCGCATGCCTGAGACAATAAGTGATTGAATGACGGTCATGGCCCCCAGTAACTTCACCGACACGGCAGGCAAGTCCCTCACGGACTACCCCCGCCCGTCCGTCGCCGTCGACACCGCACTCCTCACTGTCCCCGCAGGGTCTGACACGCTCCACGTGCTTCTCGTGCGGCGCGAGGGATCGCACGAGCACGGCGAGTGGGCCCTGCCCGGCACCTTCCTGCACGACGGCGAGCGCCTGGCCGACGCCGTCCTGCGCTCGCTGCGCGACAAGGCCGGCGTCGAAGGCCTGCGCCCCCGCCAGCTGCACGTCTTCGACGCCCCGCACCGCGACGACCGCGGCTGGGTGCTGTCGGTGGCCCACCTCGACGTGGTCGCCTGGTCGCGCCTCGAACGCACCGTCACCATGCACGACGACGTCCGCCTCATCCCGGTCGCCGACGTCGCCGGCCTACCGTTCGACCACGACGCGATCGTCGCCCTGGCGGTGACCGAACTGCGGGACTCCTACCGGATGAGACCCGACCCCGACAAGCTGCTCTCAGATCCGTTCACCCTGCTGGAGTTGCGACGTCTGCACCAGGCCGTTCTCGGCCAAGAACTCCCTAAGGACACCTTCCGGCGCCACATGCAGCCCCTTGTTCGTCCGACCGGTACGTACAAAGAGGGCGAGGTCGGCAAGCCAGCACTGCTCTTCAAACACGTGCGCACCCGCTAGCAATACCCAGGCGACGTCGCCGGGGTCGTCCGATTGCGCCCGTTTTATCAGGTGATTTGTGCTCGACCATCAAGGCGCGATGCCGTGGCTGTGGGTAGCACGCGGCAGAATGGCCGCCATGGTTCAGAATCGCGGGGGGACGCGAGTTGAGATCGGCTGTTCTCGATCATTGATCCACTGCCGTGGCCGAGGAGCAGGCACTCTCGTCCACGGAATGGGCGCTGCAGTGCGCCCGGGTGGATTGTCCTGATGGCCGCGCGCGAACTGACCCTCAAGTACCCCGCGACCTGTCGCCGCTGCGGCGCGCAATTGGCCGCCGGCGTCCGCGCCCAATGGTCAAGCGAGACGAAGGCAACGACCTGCGTCCGCTGCGAGGCCCCAGCACGAACACCCCAACGCTCGACGAAGCGGGATCCCACCTCAAGATCACCCCAGAGGTTCACCGCACCCGGCGCGGCCAACAATCCCGCCCCCAGCGGACCAGATTTTGCCTCACCGTGGCAGCGCCTCTTCGAGTACCACCGACGTGCCGTGGCGCGTGCGTCGGTGACCGAGCCTGTCTCGGTGAGCCGTCGCGCCTCGTGGCGCATCCTCGACCTTCCCAGTGAGGGTCTGGTGACCGGCGTCGTAGAGGATCTCGCCGCGACCGGCCCCATCAAGGAGCTGTTCACGGACCTCCCCGTCGGCGACGCCGTGTATTACGGCTGGCCGGTGGTGATCACCACCGACCGCACCGGGGCCCAACAGATCGCACCCGTAGTGATGACCGAGCTCGAGCAGCCCGAACCGGACGCCGAGCGCGTCGTCGCCCACGACGATCAGCCTTACCTGAACCCGGGCCTGTTCAACGAGACCTACTTCCCCGCCGAGGCGCTCGCGTCCATCGATGCGTCATTGGCGATTCCCCTGCCGTTCGGCGAGCCCGAGGCGCTCCGCGATCGGGTGGCGGAGATCTTGACCGGTGTCGGGATCGAGGCGAGCGAAGTGAACCCGCGCTGGCTTGCGCGCCACCCCGAGCTGCGACCGGGCGTTCACAACCTCGCGATGGTCTTCAAGGGGCCCTCCGATGGGGCCACCCGCGCCCTCAGCCTCGAGCTCGCCGAGCTGCGTGATCGCACCGACTGGCACGAGACCGCTGCCGCGGTCCTGGTCGACCACCAGCCGCGCGCTGGCTCCACCACGGCCGACGCCGCACCGCCTCAGGATCTACCAGTGAGCTTCGTGACCGGCCTGCCACCGTTGAGTGTGCGCTCGCTCCGGCTGAACGACTCCCAAGAGCAAGCCCTCACGTCGACCGCCGGTGCCCGGGTCACCGTCGTGACGGGTCCCCCGGGCACGGGCAAGAGCCAGCTGGTCGCCGGGATCGTGGCCAACCAGTGGCTCGCCGGACGAACGGTCCTGGTGGCGTCCACGAACAACACCGCCGTCAAGGTCGCCGTTGACCGCTGCGCGTCGATCGACCCGACGCTCCTGGTGCGGACCGGCAACCAGGAGCACCGCGAGGCACTGCCCGACATCGTGAAGAAGCTGAAGGTCGGTCCCGCGTCACCAGGACTCTCGCGTGACATCATCCGCCGTCAGCTCGAGGCCGCGGCCGCCAGCCGCACTCTGGTGTTCGAGACATTCGCAGGCCGAGCGGCGATTGAAAGCGAGCTTGCCCAGGCCCTTCGTGACGTCGAAGGCCTGCGCACCATCTTGTGGGGCGGGCCGCAGACTGAACCGAGCCGCGCGGAGCGGCGCCGGCTCCACGCCCTGGCGCGCAAGCGGGCTGACTCGCGCTGGTTCACGGCCGGCCGTGGGCGCAAGATCCTCACCCTCGCCCATCCCCAGTCCCCCGCAGCCACGCTCGACGACGTCCTGCACTGGGCAGCCCTCGACGCCCGCGTAGACGAGCTCACCACTCACCTGACGGCACTTGGGCCGGCCGACCCGGACGCCGACAACGCCGCACTCGTCGACGCCGACCACGCCTGGTCCGAAGCCGGCCACCGAGCACTCGCCGACACCGTGCAGACGGCCATGGCAACGGGAGGCAACGCGCTGCACCACCTGGCCACGACCCGACGCCAATACCGCGCGGCACGCACCAAAGCCATCGCCCAGAGCCTGCCGTATCTGCACGGGTGGGCGTGCACCACCCTGCCGGTGCGGGAGAACTTCCCCCTCGTCGCAGGCCTGTTCGACCTGCTCGTGATCGATGAGGCGAGCCAGTGCTCCCTCGCGCAGATCCTGCCCTTGGCCTACCGGGCTCGCCGGATCGTCGTGGTCGGTGACCCCAACCAGCTCACCCCGATCGTCAACCTCAACCGCGCCCACCTCGACACCATCGCCACCGCCTGCGGCACGACCGAAGCGGCAGTCCGCCAGCTCAACCTCTCCGCGGGCGCCGACTCCGCGCACAACGCGTTCGCCGCGCGCACCGGCACGAGTCCCTACCTGCTCGACGAGCACTACCGGTGCCACCCGCAGATCGCCGCGTTCATCAACGAACACTTCTACGGCGGCGCACTACGGGTGCTGACCGACGTGTCCGGCTTCGACCGCGACCCCCGCGGACTGTCGTTCGTGAACGTCAACGGCACCTGCGAACGCGGCCAGACCAGCGGCGTGTTCAACCGCGACGAGGCGGACGCAATCACCGACTGGGTGCTCGCCCACCACACGCCTGCCTCCGGCACGCTCGGCATCGTCACCCCGTTCGCCGCCCAGGTTGACCTGCTGCGCCAGCGCGTGCGCGCAGCCGTCGGTGCAGAAGCAGCAACACGAATCACGATCGGAACGGCCCATGCCTTCCAGGGCGGTGAGTGCGACGTCGTCCTGTTCTCACTCGTCCTAGCCGCGGATGCGCCTTTGGGAACCGCGAAATGGGTCGAGAGCCAACGCAACCTCGTCAACGTCGCAGTGTCCCGGGCAAAGCGGGCGCTGATCGTGTTCGGCAACGGCGATGCACTCGCAGATCTGCCAGTTCCCACTCTGCACGCGTTGGTCAAGGCAGCGCGCGACACGGGGGTCGCCCAGATGGCAGCTCCTGCCACCACGGATGCCGAACTAGCGGAAGTCGCCGATCTGCACTCCGACGCCGAGAAACGTCTGTACGCCTCGCTGCTGCGGCTCGGGGTGCCCGTCCGGCTCAAGCCGATCATCGAGGGCTACGAGCTCGACTTCGCTGTCCAGACACCCACTGGCCTCGTCGACATCGAAGTCGACGGCGACCACCACATCGACCAACGCGGACGTCAGCGCCGCCAAGATCTTGCCCGCGACGCTGTCCTCAACCGGCTCGCGATCCGCGTCATCCGCGTTCCCGCGTGGCGCTGTCTGCAGGACCCCGACACGGCCGCTCGGAACGTCGCCGCACAGCTCGCGTAACTGGCGCGACACCGTCGGAATCTGCCGCGCCTACCGGCCCCGGTCTCGCCCGAGGCCAATTCAGGAACCTGCAGTAGGTGCGCGGCGTCGAGATCGCGTCGTTCTCCCGCGGCGTCGTAGCGGGGCGCGCCCGCCCCGAGCGCCGCCTGACGGATCGAATGTCGACGACTATCCGGATGATTGCGAGTGCTCGACCTGACTCTTAAACCTCGATCCACCGATGACCTGGGGCTCGAGGCTGGATTCGGGGTTGTGGGCTGAGGTTCGCTGTTGGGCGTGATTGCCTGCCGGGCCTCGCTGCCCGGGGGTTCCACTGCGGGTTGGTGTCGTGCCGGTGAGGGCGGTTGGTCAGGTCGCCGCGGGTGCGGGTGGTCCGCAGGCGTGGTGGAACAGGTCGGTCCAGGCTTCGGCCCAGGGCCAGTGCGCGGGTAGGTGCAGATGGACCCGGCGCGCGGTGGTGGCCAGGCGGGCCGGGACGGCGATGAGCTTGCGGCGGATCGTCGCGGTGGTCGCTCTGGCCAAACCCGGGCTCGCGGTGGTGGCTGCAGCCCTGGTGAGGTTGAAGGCCATGACCGCGCAGACCAACCAGGCTGCGTTCGCCGTGAAGACCCCTGAGGGCAGGTGCGCCAGGGCGGAGCTCTTCAGGTCGGCGTGGACGTTCTCGATGACGGCGTGACGGCGATGGGTCTGGTCGGCGGACACGGTGTCCAGGTCGGTGGTGGTGAAGAACGCGTGGAACCGCCACGTGTCGAACAGCGTGGCCTGACCGGACCCGGCGCGGGCGTTCACGTCCGGGATGCGCCGCACCACCAGACGCCCTCGAACCTGCTCGGCAGGCTTCTTGGAGGAAAACGCCGTGAACGGGGTCTCGGCGACCTGCGCCTTGGACACCCACGCCCCGGTGGTCTCGTCGTAGATCGCCTGCGGGTAGCGGATCGTGGTCCACGCGTTCTCGCTGATCGCGGCGATGGCCCGTTTGACCACGGGGTCCATTCGCACGGTCACCGACACCTGGGCGCCGGCGGTGAGCGCGGCGCCGACCAGGGCCCGGGAGTAAAACGCGGAGTCGGCGCGCACGAGCACATCTCGCCCGGCCAGGTGGGTGCGACGGGTGGTGGCCAGGGCGTCGCGGACCAGTCGGGTCACCCCGCGCGAGGACCCGGCGTTGCCCTTGCGCAGCCGTTGAGCGAGAACGACCGGGGCGACGGTGTCGGTGGAGACGGTGGCCAGGATCGCGTTGAGTCCGCGGACCCCGGAGTACCCGAACGCGGCGCCCTGCTTGGCGTGCCCATGGACCTCGACGATGGTGTCGTCCAGGTCGACCATCACCGTGCTGCGGGCCCCCGGTGGGCCGAGGAGCTTCGTGTCGTCGGCCAGTGCCACCAGGAACCGGGACGCGACCGCGTCGAGCTGACGCACGTGACCGAATGTCATCGCCCGCAGGAACGACCCCAACGTGCTGGGCGCCGGCGCTGCGCCCAGCACCCGGGCCGTGCCACCGTGGCGCAGCACGGCCATGTCGTCGATGCTGTCCGCGCCCGCGGCCATACCCGCCACCAGCGAGGCGACCTTGACCCCGGCGTTGGCGCCCTTGTCCGTCGGCACGCTCAACCACGACTCGGCGAGCTCGGCCAGACCGGCCCGCCGGGCCAGGGCCATCAGCGGGACCAGACCCGCCGCCGACACGAGATTCGGTTCGTCGAAGACCGCTGACGCCACGGGCGCGGTGTGGAAGAGTTGCATCTGCAGGATGCCCTTCTTGACCGGTGAACAGGACCCTACGCAAGTCCTATTTTCCCAGGTCGGAAGGGCATTCTCACGTCACCACGCCCATCACCGACAAACCCCAATCGGTGAATCCAGGTTAAATGTGACTCTTCAAGGTCCACCCATAAAGCCCGGTGCCCGGCGAGCCGATGCACCTAGAGGAACGTGAGCCGGGGCGCAAATCGAGGTTCCGGCGCGACGCGGCGCCGATGAAGAGTCTGGGTATCCCAGATATCACTTGCGACTACGACTGCTGTGCGCCCCGTCCGCGCGCTGTGCGTAGGCTGCGCTCAACAGGTTCGGAGGCCGGAGAGTTGAAGTTCAAATGGGTACCGTCGTCCAGCACGACGAAGCCTCGACCGCCAGCACCTTTCGTCGTGAAATCGGCCGTGCCACCGCGAACCGCGGGCACAGTGGCCAAACGGCCTCCGCCCCGTATCCTCGCGACGCCTTCACCGCCGCATCCGCCGCAAACAGAATCCACGTCGCCGTTACCGTTGTTGCCGGCGCATACCACCCAGACCAGAAGGCTCCCCGCGCCAGCCGTCTCCGAAATTCCAAAGCTCGATGGCGACGCCGCAGCCGCCGTAGCGCACCGCGGCGGCCACATACAGATCATCGCTGCGGCGGGGTCTGGCAAGACCGAAGTTGTCGCCCAGCGGGTCGCGTCCCTATTGTCCGGCGGGGAGCCGCCCGAGTCGATCGTCGCTTTCACCTTCATCGAGAAGGCCGCGAGCGAACTCAAGGAGCGCATCCGCGAGCGCGTCACCGCGCTGCAAGGCCCGGATGCGAGCGACCAGCTCGGTCGGCTGTTCGTCGGGACGATCCACGCGTACTGCTTCCGGATGCTCCAGACGTACGTGCCTCGGTACGAGACCTATACGCCGCTCGATGCCAACCAGCTCACGAACCTCGTTTACCGCGACAACTACCTGCTCGGGGTCAGGCACGTCGCGCCAGACCAAGGCACGTTCCGCACCATCGCCATGTTTCAGCGTGGCATCGACGTGATCGAGAACGAGCTCATTCCGCTTGAAAGCCTGCCCGACGACGAGTTCAAGCATGCGGCCACCGAGTACTACGCGATGCTCGACCGGCACCAGTTCATGTCGTTCGGCACACAGATCGTCCATGCCGTCGCGGCGCTCGAGAACCCGGAGATTCACGCGACGGTCACCGCACCGTTGCGGCACCTGGTCGTGGACGAGTACCAGGACGTCAACCCCGCCCAGGAGCGCCTGATCGAACTGCTCGCCAAGCCCAACGGCACCGCCGACGTCGTCGTGGTCGGCGACGACGACCAGGCGATCTACCAATGGCGCGGCTCCGCGGTCGAGAACATCGTGACATTCGATCAGCGCTACCCGGATGTGACGCAGTTCAAGCTCCTAACCAACCGGCGCTCGCGGCCCGACGTCGTTGAACTTGCAAATACCTTCGCGAAGACCATCCCAGGTCGGATCGACAAGGAGATGCGCCCCTTCCGTCCAGCGGAGGGGCCCGCGGTCGCGTTCGCCCGCGACCCTGGCACCGAGCACGATGAGGCGACGGCGCTCGCGCAGCAGATCCTCACGTTCCACGGGCAGGGTCTCGCGTACAGGGACATTGCGATCCTGGTGCGCGGTAAGGCGGCCTATCCGGCCATCCTGGTGGCGCTCTCGTCGCTGCGGATCCCCGTGCAGCCGGGCGGACGCACCGGCCTGTTTGCGCAACCAGAGCCGGAGGTGTTCGCGGCGACGTACGCCTGGATCAGTGGCGTCGACTGGTCGCCCCAGCAGTACTCATACAACCGTGAGACGGTCACGGTCGAACGCCTCCTCGCGGACTACACGCGAGTCTTCGAACTGACTACCGAGCGCCGCTCGCGTCTCGCCCTGCACCTGCCGGCTTGGAAGGCGAAGGCTCTCGCGAGCACATTCAACGAGAGCCTCGTCGGGGACTTCTACGACCTGATGGCGGTCCTCGGCGTCAACACCTGGGACCTTTCGGACGACCTCGTACGCAATAGACTTGGCACGATCGCTCGGTTCACCAATGTCCTCGCCGACTACGAGGGGATCGGATGGCGGTCGCGACGCGACCCGAACGCGCCCGGAGAACAGGTCGCCGCACGAAGCGGTGGAGAGTGGTTCTACAAGAACTTCGCGATCCTGCTTGCCAACTACGCGGTCGGTAGTTACGACGACTTCGCTGGCGAGGAAGACCTAATCCAGGACGGCGTTGCGCTCGGCACGGTTCACGGGTCGAAGGGCCTCGAGTGGCCCGTCGTATTCCTGCCGTCGCTGGTCACCACCCGGTTCCCGTCGAGCAGGAACGGGACGAAGCAGGACTGGCCGTCTTCGTTGATCGGCCGCTTCGACCGGACCCGCTACGAGGGGACCGACGCCGACGAGCGCCGGCTCTTCTACGTCGCCATCACACGGGCACGTGAGGCCGTGCTGCTTTCGGGCTACTCCAAGATCGGTGGCAACAAGAATCGCGGAGCATCGCGGTACTTCGACTACCTCGTCAAGGAGTTCACACGGGACGCCATTCCGACGTCGATCTTGAGCAAGGGCGCCGGCACGGACTCCGAACTGGTGATCAGCTACAGCGATCTCGCCGCTTTCGAGACGTGTCCGCGCAGCTACCTGCTCAAGAACGAGCTGGGCTTCATGCCGACCATCCAGGCTGAGCTCGGCTACGGAAACGCCGTGCACCACACGATGCGTGTTCTCGCCGAACGCACCAAGGCGACGGGCGTTTCGCCGACGGCGTTGCAGATCGACGCGCTGCTGAACGCGGAGTTCTTCCTGCCGTACGCCAACAAGCCCGGGCACAAGGAGATGCGGGAGAAGGCACGCAGGCTCGTCGAGCGGTACGTCGCAGATCACCCCGGTGACCTGTTGCGCACGTGGGCGACGGAGCGGTCCTTCGAGCTCTATCTCGACGGCGCAGTCGTGTCCGGGCGTGCGGACGTCATCTACGACGAACACGACGGCCAGATCGGCAAGCTCGCCATCGTCGACTACAAGACGTCGACGGGCGGCAAGATCGAGCCGCTGCAACTGCAGATCTACACCGACGCCGGCCGCCGCGAGGGCCTCGATGTCGCTGCGGCGTTCATCCACGACATGGGAACGACGCAGCGACATGACGTAGCCGTCGATCCCGGGACCGTGGCGACGGCGGAAGCGCATGTAGTCGCGACGGTTGAGGACCTGCGCCGGCGCAAGTTCGAGCCGCGGCCGGAGCGAGCCAAATGCCGGGCGTGCGATGTGCGGAAGGTGTGCAACGCCGCGGTAGTGCCGTAGCCCCGTGACTACCGCACCAGCAGCTCGGCCCTAGAAGGCGTCACCCTCGCGTTTGCGCCCGTGCGTATGCTTCCCCGCCTCGTCGAAGACGATCGCCAGATCGGATCGGTACATCTCAATGGCTGGCTTCGACCCGTTGCGGACCGCGTTGCGGACCTCTGGAAGGGTCATGTCGAGCACGTGCATCGAGCGTGGCGCATCCGGAATCGAGGACAGCGCCTCAATGCGGTGGAACGCTTCACCGAACGTCTCGGCGAAGTCGGCCAACGCCTTGAGCTTGATCGTCGCATCGTCGAGGTGATGGCTGTGTGGGTCGACGATCGACGCCTTCACGACTCCGTTGACCTCGTGAAAGAACACGAAGTCCGGGTACATGGACGCCCAGTTGCCTTGCGCGTTCCGGTAGGCAATCGCCAAAGAGTCCGTTGCGCCACGAGGCGGGTTGTGGTACCAGCCGACGGCGCCGGGGCGCGCGAGCTCCGACGCGACGACGCGTCGCTCCCAATTGTTGAGGGACGAAAGTGGGAACTCCCCGTTCTCGTCCGACATGAGGTGTAGGCGCTCGACCGGGGAAATCGACTGCTGCCCGTGCTCGTCGATCTCGGCGTAGTCCTCCATTCGTGAGCGTGGTCGCCCGAGGCTCCCGAGCTGTGGGTCGATGGCTAGCGCTCTAATCTCCTCGTAGAGCGCCTGGCGTATGTCCGGGAGCGACTTGATCGCGACGCGATGTTCGGCAAACCACTTCGAGACACGCTCATTCGCCTCCTGGTCGACCTTCTCGCGTATTTCCTTGATGGTGGCAAGCGCCGCGGCCTTGACGAAGGCATCTCGAAGTCCGTCGTCGTCCGCGTCGTTGTCGTCCGCATCAGCGAGGTGGTTGACGTAGGACTGGGCGATGTCGGCGCCGAACGCCTTCTTCGCGCCCTCGAAGGCGGAGCGGATCGCTCGGTCGTCTGCCCGAACCGAGAAGTCGCGGTATGAGAGCTTGGCCGATCCCGCCCGCCCCCGGATCTCCTGCACGTCAACGCGCAAAACCTCGGACACCTCGGAGTCGAAGAGGTCTCGGTAACGGACTGCGTACCCGTCCAGGACGGCGTGCATCTCGGCTTCGGCCTGGGCGAGCGCGCCGGGGCGGACATTGTCAGCCGCGAGCTCGTGCGCGAGGGAAACAAGCCTCTTCACGGGGCGCGCTCCACGCTTTGGGATCGTCTGCGTGGGCAGGGCATCCCACACGTCCCAGACCGCCTCCGGGATATTTGGGTTCGGCAGCAGGGTTCGGCCATCGAGGAGGACCTTCCTGGTGTCTGAGCCGGGCATTTCCTCGAGGTGACCGGTCAGGTACCGAACGACCTGTACAGCCGTGGTCCGGTCGAAGAACGGGAGGATGCACTCAACTGCGTTGAGGCGCTCGTCGCCGGGGACACGACGTGCGAGCGGGTTGCGCACCATGCGACCCAGCAGCTGTGTGATGTGCGTGTTCTCGCGAGCGGGCCGGAACGACACCATCACCTCCGCGCGGGGGCAGTCCCAACCGGTGGATATCGCGTCCTTGGCGAGAAGTACACGGATCTTCGACTCATCCTGCACGCGCTGCGGCTCGATCCAGTCGACCTCCCACGCGCCAAACCGCTGGGTTGAGTGGTCACCGAACACGTGCGCGACATTGTGGCCGTAGAGGTCGGGGTACACCTCAGCGACCGCGTCGAGGGCACGACCGATCTCATCCGGATCGGGCGTGTTCGGGGTCTGCAGGACGAGCAGCGGGACGACGATCTTAGTGAGGCTCTGCGCACGCGAGTAATCGGACCAGCGTTTAGTCGAGTCGACGAGCTCCTGGGCACCGAGTTTCACGAGGGTCGTGTCGAAGTTGCCTGCCTCGTTCGGGATCTTAAGGCTGACGACGTCCTTGACAAGGCCCGACTCCTGGACTAGACCCGGGTCGACGCAGACCGGCTGGAAACGGAGACGCGTCTTGGACTCGTCGGCTTCCTTCATCGCGGACTCGAAGCGCTCAATCGTCGCCGATATGCCCCACACGACCGGGATAGCGGGATAGCCGGCGTGGCCCTGGACGAGTCTGCGCACGATCGTCGGTTTGTCGCGCGTCACCGCCTGATTGAATCCGCGGTGCGCCTCGTCGAGCACGAGGTAAAGGGTGCGCTCTCCATCCTGAACCGTATTCGCGATCGTTTCCCAAATGGTGTAGCCCTGCATATCCGGGGTCGCAACGAGATCGAGCTGGCTGTCTGCGTCGTCAACGTGTCCGCGGGTCAGCAGCGAGTTCTTGGTCAGCTTGCCCGTGTTAAGGAAGTACACCTTGCCCGGGTCAAGCTTTGGCCGCGAGAACGGTGGCTGGATCGTTACAAGGTCTGATGAAGTGAACTTCTCCGACGCGTCCATGAGGCGGGTCCGCGTCTGATCGTTGAGGTTCGGATCGTCCGAGAACCAGATAACGACGGCACCGGGGTCGGCATCAAAGCCGAACTTCTCGGAACCAAAGAACAAAGCCTCAATCGCCGCCGCCGCCATTACGGTCTTGCCTGCACCGGTGGGCGCGGTCAGAGCAAGCGAGGACACCTTACCGTCTCGTTCCCAGACTGTTTTTGCGCTCTCAAGCGTCGACAGCACCTCGGCGACCGCCTCCTCCTGGTAGTCCTTCAGCGTGAACTTCAAAGCGCGCTCCTGCCAGTCTCGATCTCAAAGTTGCGAAGGTACGCCTCGTACAGTCGCACGGGCTCGACGCCCAAGGGCAGTTCCCTGACGACCGCCTCGAACAATCGGTCCTCGTCCGTGACAACGAACGCCATCGTCGCCGCCTCATTCAATCGCATCGCGGCGAAGAATCCGTCGACCTGGTCCAAATCGGCGATCACGCCATAGGAATCGGCGACGTCCCATCCTTTGGAAATTTCGTCGATCCGGCGCCCGCACGAACCTGCCCTCATCCAAAGCAAGGGCGCAATTCTTGCGAACTCCCGATTCGACGAAACTCTGAGTGGAGATTCGTACGTCATCGTAAAGAACTCGACGTTTTCATCGAAACCGTCGGCCATTGGAAAAACGTCGGTGAACTTGTAGTCGCCCTTTATCGGCTGGTCGTTAGGAGTTCTGCCAGTGAACGCGGCCTCGATGCGCGGCTTCGTGACGTAGTCGTGGATGCCCCACGCCTCCCAGGCGGGGTCACCTGGGCGCAACCCCCTCGCGCTGAGGGCAACTTGCTCCTCTGCGGAAACTTCGTTATTTGTCACCGAGATCGAGACTCGCCGACCGCCGTCTTGCTTGTTTAGGCGCGCTACCGCGTGAGCGGTCGTCCCAGAGCCGGCGAAGAAGTCCACCACCACGGCTTCGGGTTTTCCAGCAACTACGAAACGCAGCGCATCTTCGACGGCGAAGAGAGACTTGGGAAAGTCAAACCTCTTCTCGCCGAGGATCGTCTTGAGCAGCGTCGATCCATGGTCGCGCGCGAAGTGGCTCGTTTGGCTCCACACCGTTCGCGGAGCTACCGACTTGGCGGCACCCTCGGCCATGGCAAGCTCAAGCGAGCCTTCTTGCGACCGCCCCGTTACCACGAACGTTCCGTTTGCAATATTTGCCAGGGTGCCGGGTTGAAGATACGTCAGGGAGCGCTCACCAGTCAGTGGATCGCGCTTGCCAAGGCGCGCGGTTCCAGATTCAAAGTACTCGCGCATCCGCTCGGCAGCGAATCGCCAAGTCTGCTCGGTGCCGTCGCTGTGGACCGGCCACATCGCAATTATCCCGTCGGGAATTCGGACCGTCCTGCGGTCCACAGCCCTACCGATCGGGTCACCGACACCTGCGAAACTACCCGAATGTGCATCCAGATATACGGGATAGAACAGATTGGGACGCGCGCCTCGAAGAGCTGACGGCGTACCGCGTCTGACTGCCGTAAACCACGCAGTCGGCATCACGCCTGCCGCACGGACGCTCGACGAGGCCTCGTCCAACATCGTGAAGATCCAGGGTTCTATTTGGCTCCCGCCGAGCAGCACGTAGAAGATATACTCGTCAACGCGAGAAAACCGCCCCGATCGTTGTGAACCTGCGCGATTTACGACACTTGAGACCATTTGAATTTGGGCATCTGGAAATGTCTGCTCGAGCAATAGTCCGAGACGGAGATACTCTTTTTCGTCGATCGTGACTATTAGAACTGAGTCCGCCGGATCGAGCAAGCCTCTTGCGACGAGAAGTCGTCGTTCCATGAAGGCAAGCCACTTTGAATGGCGGTAGAGGTCATCACCTTCGACGTAGTCGTTGTTGTATTTCCAGTCCTTGGCGCCGGTATTGTAGGGCGGGTCGATATAGATGCAGTCGACCTTGCCGCGGTGGGTAAAAAGGAGCGTCTGGAGAGCGTGGAAGTTTTCGGCATTGACAACCGTGTGGAACGGTTTGTCGGCTCTTCGAAGTTAGCCGGGCAGCGGGGTTTTCACGGCTGCCGCCCGTCGGTGCTGACGGGTGCATGCCCAGCGTATGCGGCGGCGTTGGTTGACCGGGTTTCTGAACCCGAAAGCGTCTCTTCCCACGTGTTTGGCCAGGCGGTTGTAGCCCTCCGACCGTGAATTCGAGTACCCCGTCTCGAGGCCCGCCAGCACGGCCGGCCACCACCGGTCGACGGTCGCGGCGAGTCGGTGGACCTCGGGTGCGCTCGACGCGGCGGCGTGCTCGTAGAACGTGGTCAGCCGCCGACAGATCACGGCCCGCTCGGGATGGGTCCCGGCCAGAGCGAGCAACGCACGAAGGTCCTCCTTGACGATGTAGGCGCCCAGGATCTCCACGCCCGCCTCGCCGGTGTCGAGCAGCGCGTTCCACATCGTGGCGAACTTCGCCGGACGCAGCCGCTCGTGTGCGGTGAGCAGCTGGCGCCGGACCTGCCAGGCCGGGTCGATCTTGCGGCCCCGACGCCCGGTGGCCTCCCGCACGGTGCGTTGACGGACCGCGGTCGTGGTGTCGTTGGCGAGCTGGACCAGGTGATACCTGTCGGCGACCTGGATGGCGCCCGGCAGGCCGTCGCGGGCACCCTTGGCGAACGACGCGGACAAGTCGATGGTCACGTGCGTGATCGCGGCCCGCCACGACGCCGGCTGAGCGAGCAACCACCCCGACACGCAGGCTGCTGAGCGGCCCTCGACCTGCGCGAGGAGCCCGCCGGTGCCGTCCGCGTCCACGAACCCGGTATGCCACCGGTCGCAGGCCAGCACCCACCGGCCGGTGTCGGGGTCGTGGGCCCAGACCGGTCTGCCACGTCGGGTCTCGTCGATGCCCAGTACCCGCACGAGGGGCAGGGGCTTCGCCAGGACCGGGTCGACGCGGGCGACGAACGCGTCGTGGACCGTGGACCACCCCACCTTGTAGAACTCCGCGGCCTCGGCCACGCACCGGTGCTGGACTGCGACCGCGTCGGCGAGCTCGGCCCGCAACCGCCGCGTCAGGCGCGCCCCGGGCCGCGCGGCGGGGACCTGTTCGGTGAACGAGCCCCGCGCGCACCGCTGGTCCACGCACCGCCACCGCTGCTTGTGCCACACCAGGCGCAGCGGCCTGGTCCCATACGGGATGTCCCGCGGCCTCGTGGTCACATGGCCCTTGAGTGCGGTGGAGAACTCCCCGCACGACGGGCACGCCGACGCCGCCAGGTCCGCCGTGACCACGTGCACGACCCGACCACCGCACCCGTCCGCCGTGATCTCCCGGACCGCCAACCCCTCCAGGTCCAACAACCGCGACACCCCCGAAACCACGACCGGAGGGACCCCCTGCACATGCGTACCCTGAACCAAGCCCGTGACCTCGCTCTATGACCATGTCCTGCTCGATACAGCCATGATCACCGAGGTCACGGGCCCACTACGTCCACGACCCACCCCACCGTTGCCCGGTTAACTTCGTAGAGCCGGTTTGTCGCCGCCGCGCTCGACCTTGCCGGTCGAAATGAGACCGGGATAGATGGGGTCTCTAAACTCGGCGACGACCACGAGGTCTTCCATAGGAGCAGCCATGACTTCGCTGCCATGGAGTAGTTCAAGGGACGCGGTCCGTGCGCCGTCGTTGGCCCTAACGAAGGCCAGCACGCGCCAGAGGCGCTGGTCGCGAGCACTGGGCTTGGAGCCTCGCGTGGGCAGGATTCGCACCTTGTCGCCCTTGCGCACAGGACGGCCAGGCAATTCGACCGCCTCTGGGACGTGACGCTCGAAGTTGAGGCCAAACGAACGACGATCGACAAGAGCATCAGCCTCGCGGCGCAGGTCCCTCGCTAAGTCAGGGTCGTTAGACTCGAGGCGTCGCAGCAGGTCATTCAAGCGGGACACGGAACTCCCTTGTTGTGTTGCGGGGCCGCTGGGATGAGTCTCGCAGCGGGATCTTGTACATGACTGTTCGACAGGCTCACCCACCGGGTGAGTCGCTCAGCCCTCGTCAGACACATCGATGCGGCCTCGGGCGAACGTCGCGAGGATGCGCTGGTGGGTCTGACGGGGAAGCTGTCGGCTGCCCGGTTCGCCAAACGGTGTTCCCGGTCGCGCGGGCGCCTCGCCGAGAAGTTCATCGAGGCCGGCACGGGCGACCATGAGCAGGCCGTGAGTGGCTCGCGTACATGCGACGGCCAGCCGTCCGAATGCCGAGTTGAACGAGTCGAGTTCAGCCGCGCCGTTGAGAGGGTGGATCGCGATCGTGATGCCGTTGGTCTGACCCTGCCATTTGTCGACCGTCGAGGCGACAAGGTCATGCTCCGTTAGGTCGTACTTCTCGCGGAGGCGTCCGACGGTGTCTTCAGCGTCGTCGACGGATTGGTTGCGGGTCGCGAGGATCGCGATTAGGGGGTCGGTGTGGTCACCGCCCGGGCGCTTCTCGGTCCAAGTTCCTACCGCGCGCCCCGGGATGACTTCGTCGTAAAGGGCCTCGACGAGGGCTGGTGACGATGCGAAGAACTCGTCGAGGAGTTCCTCGACGAACAGGGTGAGGGGGAGATCGACGTCGGCTGCCTCGGGTTCCGGCAGGCCGTCGATCTCGAGGAGGGTAGGCACACCGGTGCCGACCTGGCGCCAGATTTCGGCGGCCGGTCCCTCCATAGTTCCGAGGTCGATGCGCCGGTCGCCTGGTGCGGTGACACAGTCGAGGGAGCTCCACTCAGGGTAGAAAGCGCGCCAAAGCCCTAGGTGCCCGGCGGCAGGACGCCACACAGACGGCAGCTCTCGGATCCAGGTGCGCGCGTCGTCGTCGTAGTCGGTCGGCCAAGCGCGGTAGGGGTTGTATCCCGGGTCGCCCCGCCAAGGGTTCTCGCCTATCTCGAGTGGGGGGAGCTGGCCGACGTCTCCGACGCCGACCCACGTCGGCGCGAGCCAGGTCACCTGGTCGAAAAGGTGGTGCGCGATCTCCCAAGCTTCGTCAACGAACAGGACGTCGAAGGGCGCGGTGCCGTTGGCGCCAGCGCCGAGGTGGTCGCGGAATCGGGTGCGCTCGTACGAGAGACGGGAGACGGTCGCGAGCACCACCGTCGCGAGTGCCGGGATTTGGCTTGTTGTCGTCACCACGGTGGCGTGCTCGTGGGCGTCGTCGGGGACGTCCGCCCAGGCGTCCTTGCTCGCGAGCAGGCAAACGGACTCCTTGCCGAGCGACTTGCCGAGCGCGACGGCAAGCGGCCACACCTGCCGGTTCTTGAACGCCGTGATCGCGACGCGGGCGCAGTTCGGATGTGCGGCGGCCTCGGCGACGAGGCGCTTGATCGCGTACGACTTGCCCGCGCCTGCGGCGGCCTTGAGGAGGATCCGCTCCATGGGCGAGACGCCGGAGAGAATGTCGTGCAGCTCGTTCGAGGCCTCGTCGGCGACGCGTGCGTTGAGGGCAGCGGCCCGCTCGTGGTGGGCGCCGCTCGTCTCGAACCGGACGGGAGGGTCGAAGGGACCGGAGTCGGCCTGGTCCATGCTCACTCTAGGTCGTCGATCGTCTGGTCGCTAGGTGCTACCGACTGCACGCCCTCATACGGGTTGCCGGTGGCTGCGCCCGCGGGAGAAACCTCGAAACCGTCGCCGTCGCGGACCGGAGGCCACGTCTGGGGGTTGAGCTCGCCGCGTGCACGGCGTGCTGCAAGCTTGTCAGACCACTCGGCCTCGCGGCTCTCGTGCGATCGGCAGCACCACTGGTGGCTGGCTGGCGCTTCCTCGTACGAGTTCTGATCACAGTCGACCTTGGGGGCCCAGGTTTGGTCGGGCTTGGGCTTGTCGACGCTGAGGTATCGGTTGCCCTTCAGCTTCGAGAACCAAGCAAAGTCGGCGATCACGAGCGCGTCGCCGACACGCAGCGGCGGGCGGACCTGAGGCGTCCAGTTCATGTGAGTTATGGGCGCCGTCTCGTCGACGCCGGTGCGCTGCAGGGGTCCGATCGCGAGGCCATCAATCTTGAATGCACCCTTCGGGGCTGTGTCGACGATGGTCGTGGGTGCATCGACGAGTGTCTGGTCGTTGAGCGTGAGCAGAACAATGCGGTACCCGTCGGTGATGCGACGGGAGTCGACGTCGATGATCAGAGGTTCGAGAGACACTACCGCCGCGAACGCGACGAACCGGTTGCCCGCGTCGGTAGCGAGGTCGTGTGCTGCATGAGGGTTCGACAAAGCGAGCAGGTGAATCGCCGTCGTCTTGTCACTCTCGATCATCGGAACCAGGCCGTTACGCCAGTGCCGGTAGGTGCGCCCGAAGCGCACCAGGTCGGAGGCGTGCAGCTCCAGCCGGCGCCGCCAGACCACCTGAGCGTCGGACTCGATCGCGCGGGATGCAGGGCGAAGCTTCGAGTCCGGCAGCGCGTCAAGGGCATCGAGAGCGCGGTTGAGGATGCCTGCCTTGTACTCGAGTTCCGCCGCCGCCACGGCCTGGTACGTCACCGGGTCAGAGGCGCCACCGCCGGGCGCTCGGCCGCGCTCGCCGACGAGGGCCTGGTGGAGCTCGTCGGACTTCTGGTTCGCGAGTCGAGCACCCGACGTGTGCTCGTTCTGCTCGATGGCGTCGGCGAACTCGCGGTGGTTCAGCGGGGTTCCGGGATCGGCCTCCGCCCAGCCGACGAGGTAGTCGAGACGGCCCGCGCTGCTCGTAGGACCACCTGCCACGATGTGCCGTGCCAGAACGGTGCGCACGTCGGTCACAGGGTCGCGCAGCGAAAAGGCGCGGGCTCGGTCGTCTTCGAGGAGCAGCGCGATAGCCGTGCGCTCGGTCTCGCTGATCCTCAGTGGGATGGTCGCAGGCTCGCCGTCGAAAGTCAGTGCCGGACGACCCATCGCCTTGTCGCGCTGCCACGCCAGGCGGCTGATCTCGATGCCGGCGAGGTTGTCGGCGATTGACGCCAGTACGTCTGCAGTTGTCGAGTCGGGGACGACGAGGTGGACGGCGTCAGGCGCCTGGACCCCCGCAAGGGCGTGGCGACGATCACGCATCGCGGCGTTGACGGCACGTCCGACTCGGCGCATGATGTCGCGTCGGGTCTCAGGGGACTGCGGATCCTCGTACACGTGGAACTCCCACGGGCCCCGGCCGTCGTCAGATACCCGCTGGATTCCGATCCCGTGGACTCCGAGTGCCGCGGCGTCGGACTTGGCGAGGACGACGTTCACAGTGCCGGGGACGCCGGCCTGGTCGACGCGACGCTGACCCGTAGGTTTGGCGACGCCGTCCAGCGTCGCTGCGATATTCGCTGCGACGGAGGCGGGAACGCGGCCTAGTTTGGTGATGCCATCGACCAGGCCGATCGCCTGGCGGCGCAGGTCACGGCTTAGACCCAACTCGATGAGCAAGTCGGCGGGGTTGGTGGAACGGCGCAACTCGGCCCGGCAGTACGAGAAGAGGGTGCAGGTGGCACAGGCGGCCGGATCGAACCTGGCTTCCAGGTGGGCGACCAAGCGCTTGATCGGATCGGCGGCAGGCTCATACGACGTCGCCTCGGCTTCGCGGCGGCGTTCCTCGATCTGGAGCAGGACTTCTTCCTGGTAGTCATGAAGATTCTCGACTACCGGTTCGGGCTGCAGGAACGAGTTCCGGGGGACCGCCAGGACGCCGTAATTGTGTACGTCCATACCTTCGGCGAGCTTTGACCAGGAGCGAGCGGACGCGGCACCAACCGCGACCTGGAGGAAGCCCTTGAGCATCCGCGAGTCCTCGATGCGGGAGCGAACGCGCTCGTAGTCTTTGGCGTCGCCCATGATCAGCCAGGAGCCGCGTGAGTCCGACTTGGGGGCGACGACGGCAAAGTCAGGCTTCACATCGGTGGCGCGGGTGTTCTCGAAGCCGACGAACGGAACCGCGAGCTGGTATACGAGCGTGACGTGGTTACTTGCGGTGGCGCGAGTGTGCGCTTCGACAAGGAGGCGAGCCGTCACATCGACGTTGACATGGGCGTCGACGGTGACGACTTCGTCGGGGCGCTTCAGGCCGAGGTCTCCGACCGTGCGGGTGGCGACACGGCTCGCGAAGTTCTCGTGCCGCACCAGGCGCTCAAATGTCATCGCGCGCATCCATCGAGCCTGCGGAATGCCACCGGCGTTGTCCCGGAAGCCGACCGCTTCGGCTAGGTGGCGGCGGGTCATTCCGGTGATGAGCGGGTCTGTGCCGCGAAATCGCGAGCAGGCGGCGTGCGCCGATGACGCGACCGCGCTGGACCCGCCGCCTACGGCCTTAAGAGGCACGCCACTCGCTTTCCCGAAGACCGCCACGTGAGCGGCTCTGACGTGCATCATCCTGTCCCGACCATACCCGTGGGCCGACCAGGTCTGCTGCACGGATAGGTGAGAGTCGGTCTCAGGCTCGATCCACGTGCGCCGTGAGGCGCTGAATACTCCATTGGAGGTAAGAGCCGATTCGAAGATCCGAGGGACCTCTCGTAGAACTCTCCGACCCGGTCCTCCGGAACCTTCACGGGGACGTTGTCGATCAGGCAGTCGGCCGACGCCACTGCGATCAGAGTGGCAATCGCCGTCGGACCGCAGTACGGAACCGTGGACCCACGGTTCATCAAGTCGGCAGCTCGCGAAGCGATCGATGCCGGCGTCGACTAGTTGTGCGTGCTGGGCTTCGCATTCGACCCGCGGACGATCGGCGTGACCCCGGACGATTCCCTCACGGTCGAAGCTTCGCGCGATGGCTTCGACGTCGCGGGCGAACGCTCCCTCGGACGAATCAAGGCACTCCTCGTGCGGATGAACGTCGACCTGCTCATGGGTGCGGCCCTAAAGAAGACCGGTGCCGGCAACCTGTTCACGGTATTCGGAGAGCCTGACATCGTGCTCAAGGAGCAAGGTGGGCAGTACACCGTCGAGCTACTTGGAGTCGACATCTACGACCCCACCACCGGCGAGGTGCGCAGCGACGACACGAGCAAGATCGCGCTGTGGATGATAGATACCAACTACAACGACGAGTCGTTCTTCGTTCGGCACTGCTACTTCACCGGCGGCAACGACCCGTTCAAACGCCTCAAGACCGCACTGAAGGCAGAGATCGACGCCGACTCCTGGGCTACGCTTCACGACACTAAGTCCCGTCCATTCGAACGGCCTTCGACAGGCAAGGTCGCTGTCAAAGTCATCAACGACTACGGCGACGAGGTCATGAAGGTATTCGAAATCGAGTAGGGGAGCTACGAACGTGACGGTGTACACCCCTGCGCAGGCAAGAGCGATCGGCTGCCTGGATCAGACGCTGCAGATCATTGCGTGTGCGGGTTCAGGAAAGACGCAAGTCATCTCACAGCGGATCGCCGACATACTTGCGTTGCCAGATGTGAAGCCCGGAAACGTTGTTGCGTTCACCTTCACTGAGAAGGCAGCGGCGGAGCTCAAAGAACGGGTGCTCGGCATCGTAGAGCAGGAGCACGGCTCGACCACCGGGTTGGCCGAGATGTTCATCGGTACGATGCACGCCTACTGCCTGAACCTGCTCCAGACCTACATCCCGGAGACGTTCAAGTTCTCCGTCCTGACCGAGATCACCCAACGGCTGTACATCGACCGCAACTCGCGCCGGTCTGGGCTCACGGAGACCCCGACGATGTCCCGCGGTACCCCAAGGCTCCGCCGGTACATCCATTCGAAGTTGTACTCGCAGGTGATGTCTGTGCTCGCGGAGGACACCGTCGACCTAGCGCAAATCGACCCGCAGGTCCTCATGTCCCAGCACGCTTACAAGACCCTGCTGGCTCAGGGGGCGTACTTCGACTACACGACGATGGTCGAGCTCGCGGTCGAGCTTCTCGAGGCCGACCTTGGTGATCTTCAGGCCGATCCCCTGCTTCACCACATCCGCGACAACGTGCGCTACGTCGTCGTCGACGAGTACCAGGACGTCAACCCGCTTCAGGAGCGACTGGTTCGGGCGCTGACCCGGTTCGGGGCGAATCTGTGCGTCGTTGGCGACGACGATCAAACCATCTACCAGTGGCGCGGCAGCCAGGTCTCCAACATCGTCACCTTCGCCGGCCGGTACGACGACGTCCGCCAGGTCACCCTGGCCGACAACTTCCGATCCTCGCAGGGCATCGTCGCACTCGGTCGAGCCGTCGCCGAAAGCATCCCCGCGGGCCACCGACTGGCCAAGGAGATGCAGTACGCCGCCCACCAGGAGTGGAAGCGTGGCGACATCCTCGCTCTCACGCACAGCTCGCCCGAGGCGGAGGCAGCCTGGATCGCCGACCGGCTCCAGGAACTGCGCGGGGCCGCGTTCACTGACGCACCTGCACGTGACCCGCGCGGCCTGTCGTGGTCCGACATGGCGGTGCTGTTCCGGTCGGTGTCGGGCGACGCCGGTCCGCTCGTCGAGGAGCTGGATCGGCGAGGTATCCCTTATGTCGTCAAGGGCTTGACCCGGCTGTTCGACGCCGTCGAGATCCATGCGATCGAGGCGATGTTCGAGTTCCTCCTCGGTGACATCGACCGGCCGATGCTCGAAGCTTGTTGGAAGGCGGCACGTCTCGTAGCCAATGGGACATCACTTGACCCGCTCGTGAAGCTACTCAAGGAGTCGGGAGACTTCTCCCACGGCGCGCGGTGGGGAACCTACAACATCCAGCGTGTCTACCTCGAGGCACTCGAACGGATGGGCATCCGCGAGGACACCATCCCTGGCGAGGGTGCGCGCAGCGAGCTGGTCTTCTACCAGCTCGGCAAGTTCAGCCAGGTCATTTCAGACTTCGAGGAGATTCATTTCTCTTCGGCGCCCGACCGGAAATACCGGGCCTTTGTCGACTGGCTTACCAACCAAGCGCGCAACTACTACGACGATGCTGACGCCGACGTGGGCTATGCGACACCAGATGCCGTCACGATCTCCACCGTGCACCAAGCCAAAGGCATGCAGTGGCCAGCCGTCTTCGTTCCGTGTCTTCGGAAGAATCGGTTCCCCAGCCAGCGTCACGGTGGGCTCAGTCTGTTCCACGTCATCCCCGACACGGCGATCGACGACGCCGACCGATACCGGGGCACTGAAGATGACGAACGCCGGCTGTTCTACGTCGCGGTCACACGTGCTCAGAAGTACCTGTACCTGTCGTTCTCCCCGGGCGGATCGTCGCGAAACAGTACGCCTTCGGTCTTCATGCAGGAGGTCGTTGCGGTCTCGTACGTTTCGACTGCCGACAGCGGGCTGCCGTCGGACCTCGCGCGACTCGAGCCGGAGCCAAAGGTCGCGCTCCCGCGGGTCACACTGTCGTTCTCGGAGCTGAAGTACCTATTCGAGTGCTCGTACCAGTTCAAGTTGCGGTTCATGTACGGCTTCAACGCCCCGCTCCACGAGGCGCTCGGTTTCGGCAAGGGACTTCACGACGCACTTGCCGAGATGCACAAGCGAGCGTTGGATGGCGATTTGGTGACGAAGGCCGACGTCGCAGATCTAGTGAACCGGCACCTGCACACGCCCTATGCCTACCCCGCCCTACGTGAGGCGCTTGTGCAGGCAGCACGAGACTCTCTAGACCGATACCTACGCCTGCACGGTGACGATCTCGCGCGCACCGTCCACTCCGAGAAGCAGATCCAGGTCCACATCGCCCCAGGCATCACTGTTGACGGGCGCATCGACCTGGTCAAACGACTCGAGACCGACGAGGTCTCGATCGTCGACTTCAAGTCGACGGAGCGAGCCCAGGAAGAGGACGTCACGCGCGACCAGCTTCACGTGTATGCGGTCGGCTATAAGGAGCTGAACGGCGAGGGTGCCGACCTCGTCGAGGTGCTAAACCTTGACGAGAAGGGCAAGAACGTCCGTGAAGAGATCAGCGATGATTTGCTCGACGGCGTGAAGCAGCGGATCAAGAAAGCAGGCGATTCGCTTCGAGCGAACGACCTACCGAAGTTCGAGACATGGGAGCCCGCCTGCGACAAGTGCGACCTGGTCGGGCTCTGCCGCAAACGCCGCGACGCCTAACCAAAGGCCCTACCCCTCGGTGTCAGCGCCCCAGGCTAAAAAGATGCTCTTGGTCGTCGGCATCGCGGGCTGGCCGCCCGCCTCGCGCTCGATGTCGGGCTCGCGGAGGATCTTCCAGCCGTCATCGAACCCGAACTGCGAGATTGAGGCCGCGGGGTCCTTGATTCGGTGGATCTCGAACGCTTCGTCGCCTTCGGCGTTCTCGACGACGTAGAGCCAGAACTCGTCCGGGTAGTCCGTCGCTTCGACGTATTGGCGCCGCGATAGGAGGACGCCTTGAAGCGACCAGGCTCGGCCAACGGACTTCACCTCGATCCGGCGCAGGACGTTGCCGGTCGCGTCTCGCGAGAGGACATCGAACCCGGGATTGGAGTGGTCCTGCTCCTCCGGGATCCTTCCGCATGAGCGCTCGTATCCGAGTACTCGCGCCACGCCCGCACTGTCGATCGACGAACTGCGGAGCGCTTCATCGCCGACCGTCTCGTTGTCCTCGTCGCTGCCGTAGTACACGTAGGAGCGCATGTGCTCACTCCGCGCGCCCCGAGCGGTGGGGTTGGCCCGCTCGGGACGTCGGGGCGCAGTGCGCTTTCCAGACTCGGTTCCTGTCGCGCCGGCCGCGCCGACCGGCTCCAACGCCGATACGTCGCTGCTGCCCACCACCCCGGGTAGTGAAGGTCGCTCCGACGAACTGGCCCCGTCGTTGAGCCCACCATGCGTCGGTTCTTCCGGAAAGTGGTCCTCCGCTTTCGACGACTGTTCGAGGATTGAGCCCTCGGTAGCGCCGGGCGGCGGGTTGTCTCGCTCGGCAGACTCCTGCTCTTCGTACTCGAAATCCTCAATCGTTCCGGAGTCGACCGTCGCCCGCTCGACTTCTGCCAGGTCTGCCACGCCGAGCTCGTCGAGGCTCGTCTCGGCTTCATCGACGCTCGCTGCACTGAGAACGGTTTCGAGTTGGAGCGCCAGTCCGGGGCGGTCTTCACCGACCAGGCATCGGGCGAGCTCTCGCGCGATGCGCCGCAGGTCGGGCGGGTCGCTGAATAGCAGCGTCCCGGTCTCATCCACGTAGATCGCTTGGACGGCGGCTGCGTCCGTCGTCTGAACTTGATGGCCGAACTCAGTCCGGTATCTCACCGAGAGGTGGATCGCCCGTGAGAACTCGATGTCGAACAGACTCCCGGAATCGATCTGTTCGTCGCCGTCGTCGAACTCCGACTCGACGACGCGAACGATGGACCGTCGCCGTTCACGGAGAAGATCGGCGATCTCGGGCGCGGGCGCGCGGTCGCCTTCGTCGACGATCACCTCGATCAGGTCTTCCGCTCGCCTGACACCTGCAGCCTCCAATGCCCGCCAGGTCGGCCGCTCGCGCCGGATGACGTTCTGCGAAATGAGAGAGATCCGTTCGGCGAGCCCGCGTCCGTCTTTGAAGACGAGCAGATCTGGCATGTTGAGGACACCCCGGGTGTCGACGACTGACCGGACGCGATGCAGCCTTACCACGAACGGCAGGACCGCCGACTCGTCTTCCACAAGCAAGGCCTGGAGCTGGCTCCACGCCTGGTGTACGACCGCCTGAGCTTGCTCATCGAGCAGGTCATTGCCGAAGTCCTTCGAGATTCGAACGAGCAGCCGCTCAAGCTGCGCGGCGTTCGGCGCCTCTTCGACGCCAACCCTGTTGAAGAACTCCTGGTAGCGACGCTGGTCCTGGGACAGCCGAGTAACCCATTGCCCCAGGCCGGTCTCCGTCCAGAATGTGAAGGCCGGCTCGACGAATTCGCCTGGCGTGACCTGGATGCACGCCTCCCCGGAGAGTTCCCGTACAAGCCGATCCTCGTTGGCGGCCCCGAGTGCCTGGTAGACGTCCGGATGCATTGGGGTGTTCGCTTCGGCACAGTGCCGCAGGTGAGCGATGATCATCGAAGTCGGGGGGTCGCTGGGCATGCCGAGCCAGCGGAGGGTGTCAGCATGAACCTGCTGGGCGTCACGGGGGAGCCCCAACTTGTGGCCCTGAGATTCGAAGAGGTGCCTTCGGAACGTCGGCAGGAGGTTCTTCGGTTGCTCGCGGCCGCCGCCCTCCACCGGCAGCCATGGAAGTTCCTGAAGGTGCCTTAGATCCAGAGGTACCGACCGGTGGAGCTCTGGTGACCCGTGAATGGCGTCAAGAATCGATAGGACCACGTCGGGATTGGGGTCGCGCTCGCCGTCCGCGAGTCGGCGCGCCGCCGCGTTCAGCAGACTTGGGCTAGGTGTGGTTCCGACGCCGAGCCAGACAAGCGTGTCCACGAGGTACTCGGGTAGGTGCGCCGCGTCGGCGATAGGCGCATCGGGATCGATGAGCTCCACGGCGGCGTTCGGAAGGTGCACTTCGGTAGCTTGGCGGACGACTCCGTCAACGCAGAACACAAGCCGAGCACTCCGGAGGGTGGTCGCCGCATCGGCGTCCTCGTCGAGCTGGGGCCTCGCATTGCGGACGACCCGCAGGATTGCGTCGAGCGTTTCGCGGTCGCGAAACGTTTCGCCGTCCGCCAGCGGCGCCACCATCTTGGTCAGGTAGTCGACAGCGTTCAGCTCGCGAGCATCGAGTATCCGGAGCAGATCGACATGGCCTTGGACTAGGCCGACGTCGACCAGCTCAGCGAGGCCGAGGTGGTCCTCGAAGTCCGAGGGTAGGTAGAGCTCGTGGAGTGACTTGAGCCCGCCGATCGACGATGGGTAGATCGCCAGCTCTGCTGCACGTGACCGGTTTTCGCCGGTAAGCTCAAATCTACGATTGCCGAGCCACGCAAGAACTTGGTCAGCAGCCGCAGCGAGGTCGACCGAGTCAGCGCTTTCGAGGATGTCCAGTGCAATCGAGCCGTCGAGTTCGGGGCAGAGTTCGGCCAGACTGGGGCACAACTGCCGTAAGCGAACGATGTCCGCGATCCGGTCCTCGCCAAGTGCGACGAAGAACGCTTGGTCTGCCTCATCGATGATGACTGTCGACTCGGCGGCGGCGAAGCGGCCGTCGATGCAAGGCACGATGGCAGGCTTGGACGCCTCGGACTCGAACGCTGCAGTCTTGCTCCGCGATAGCAGGACCTCAAGTGTCACGAGTAGGGACTCGATCTCGGCGTTAGTAAATCTGCCGGTTGTCAGGTCCCATGGCTCGATGACGTCATGCGCGATGAGCGCCCCTGTCACGTGCGCGGCTTTGAGAAGTTCCATGCCATATGCCGTCAGCGTGAGCGGCCTGACCGTTGCATGGAGCGTGGAGTCGATGACTGGAATTGACAGGTCGACGAGGACAGACTCTGCCTTGTACTCGTCAGAAGTGCTCGGAACTAGGCACCCGCGGGGAGGGCGCACCTTCCCGTCGATCGTTCGCATGATCGATAGGTCGCCGATCTCATTCTTGACTCGCTCGAAGAATGGCTCGAATGCGACTTCGTGTGCAGGGCCAGCACGGCTGGTCAGCTCGAAGTCTCGGATGAGCTCCCACGTCGCTCCCAAGCCGATGATCCTGCTAGCGCGCTCGAGATTGTCCCGAATCAGTGTCGCTGCCGAGTCGATCAGATTTCTGTTCCAGTCTGACTGATACGTGGAGTCGTCGAAGAGAACGCCCTTGCGGTCCTCGCGTGGGTAGAAGGACGCATTCAAATGGCCGCTCCACCCGAGACGGGTCTGGGTTGGGAGCCCGCCATAGATGCGCCCATCGACGTTGTCGCCGATCGGGAGCGCAACCGTCACGTGCTCCGATCGGTTCTGGTCGATCTGCGGAAACCGCGCCTTGAGGTGCTTGGAGCTGTCGTACTCGCCCTCCAGGAACAACCACTCGCTTGAGGACTGGCCGACTGTGATGGTTACGCGGTCTTCGACGCATGCCCGCCTGACGGTCGCGTGCGCAGACCGCGTCCGGATTTCAATCCTGGCGATCCGTTTCAGAAACAGCACCGCGTCGGAGGCGCGTTCGAGAAGCGCGACCTCCATCGCCTGGATCACCTGCTCTGTCACGACCTGCGCGCCGAGCCTCATTCGAAGGGCCGACTCCACATTCGCCCACGGCAGGAAGAAGCTCGTCCCCGAGGCGTCGTGGTCCCGGCCGCATTTTCCCTTGCAAACGGTGATCCGATCGTTCTCGTCTGCCAGTTCGTTGAGCACCAGGTGGTCACCGCCGGAGATCAGCTCTGGGTGGTCAGTTATCTGGTAGACCGAGGTGAAGCCAACGCCAAATGCGCCCGTGGTGTCGACATCGTGAGACTTATGTCTGCCTGCAACGGTCCGGAAGGAGTGAAGATCGCAACTCCGCCCATGGGTCGCCCTCATGGGGCAAACGAGATGTTCCGGGACGCCGCACGAGGTGAACTCGCCGTCGTTCCAAGCCACCAGCTCTTCATCGGTCACCGTGAAGGCAACCCGAGTCGCGCTCTTGGCGTCGTCGGCGTTCTGAGTCAGTTCGTGCAGGATCGTCGTCGGACCGCCGAGGACCGACAAGACGTTCGCCAGGCTCCCCAGGTAGTCCGAAGTCCTGGAGAGTCTGTCAAGCCCCTCAAGTCCCAAGCCCACTTTCAATACCCACTTCGTTCGTTGTTGCGTTGCGCGCCGGGTACATCATGGCGCAGCCCACCGACCGGAGGTGGGTGGGTCCAGCGGGTCTGGCGCAGGGGCTCTGGTCGCGGACCCGGGCGTAGGCGATCTTCGTTCGCTCGGTGCGCAATCGCTGCGGCGACGATCCCGCCGGGTTTGCCTCGGGTTTTGGGCTCGTGGGCGAAGCCGCGGGCCGGGCGTCCCATTGCCACAGACCCAGCCCGAGGTCGATCAGGGCGCGGCGCAATTGAACGCTGCCTTCACGGGTGATCGGGGCGATCGTCGCAGCAAAGGACGCGACCCAGACTGCTACTGACGGGACCCGGCTTCGGTGGGACCGGACGGTGTTGCGCGGCGAAGCCATGCCAGAAGAACCCGTCGACGAAAACCTCCACCCTCTGACGAGGGAAAGCGACGTCGATTGTGCGGCGTGGCGCATCCGCCGTTCGATAGTTCACTCGAAACCGCATCCCAGCGCGAAGCAGAACTTTCCGCAACGTCACCTCTGGCTTGGTGTTCCGGCCGCAATTCGCCATCATCACAGAGCGCGTTGAGGCGCTCGATGCCCAGGACTCGACCCCCGCCACTCTCCGAATGTACGTGTTGGCGCACCGTCGCGGCATCCGGCCTCGTCCCCGATACCGTGGCGTCTTGCGGTGCGCAGACTCCCTCACGTCTACGATCCCGCGCGCGTCGGACACGTCTCCACCCTCAGCGCCCAAACTGCAGCGCACTGAGCGCCCGACGGTCCCACGCCCACTCGCGGGCTGCCGCGCGCATGAGCAAGACGACGCTGAGCATGCCTAGGGCGACGAACTTGCCGGTGTTCCAGAACATGAGTAGTGCGAGTAGGTAAAGCCAGCCGGAGTTCGTAGCAGTTGCGGTGTCCGCGACGCGGCTGAACGCGAAGGCGTACGTGGGCACGAGTACCGCAGCAAGGGGCATGCCCCACATGTGTCCACGCCGGGTGCGGATGAAGCCCGCGAGGATGTTCGTCGGCGCGTAGACCTGCATGAGGCGGATCGTCGCGCCAGCAATCCACGAGCTGAAATACCAAATCATCGGGAGCCTCCCTAGGGCCAACATGGTCGTCAGCGTCCGATTTGAGATGCTAGGCAGTCGGTCCGACACCTGATGGTTATCCACAACTTCGGCTTGGCCTCTCGTGCCGTGTGGGTACCTGATCCCAGAATCGGCACATGAGGGTGCGCCAACGACTGATTGCGGGAAATGGCTCAAGCGAACTCGAGCCCGCTGCCCAGCGGATCGTCGAGTTCGTCATCCTGCTGGGTGCTGGCGATCTCGATCGCGCGGCCTCCGGCGGTCGTCGCGAGTGTGGCGTCGCGTTGCTGGACGAGTGTCGTCGGGTCCTGGCCGATCGGGTCGTCGTCGGTGATTGCGTAGCGATCCCGGTAGGCCGCGACGATCTCGACCTGGTGCAGCCACGACCCGACCGAATCGCCGAGGATCGGTTCCTCGCCGTGGCTCCGCGCCCATGCCTCGCCGGTTCGTACTGCGTCGAGCGCGAGCGTGCGTGCTCGGGTCTGCATGAGTCCGCGTCGCTCGTCGAGTGCTTGGCGCACATCGTCGGGCATCTCTCCGTTGGCAGCGGGGATCAGGCCAACGATGAGGTCCAGCTCGCCGGTCCCCACCTGCTGGTTGGTGGCCTTCACGACGCGGTGGTGCAGGACAGCGGCGACGTCATCGGCGTCCTGCAGGGTTCGCGCGCAGGCGAGACCGGGCAGCATGGTCTTGAGGTCGAACCCGGCGGCTTCGGCGCGGCGCAACTGGGCGGCGAGCGGCCCGAAGGTGTCGGACGCGATGGTGGTGTCGATGTCGGTGGCAGTCAGGTCACCAGAGCGCGTGAGCGCGTCGCGGATGATCGCCTCGTACCGGTCGCGCGAGGCGTCGGTGGCGATGGTGTCGTATTCGGCTGCGAGTTGGGCGATGCCGCTCCAGGTGTTCTGCTCAGCGGTGATGGTCTGGTGGGCGGATTGCTCGCTGCCGGAGCGGTGCAGGACACCGGTCAGGACGGCCGCTGCGTCGATGTCGTCGACCTGGGGTGTGGTGTGCAGGTCGTCGGGGGTGTCCAGGGCGATGTAGGCGGTGTTAGTGTCGCGGCCGCGGGTCATCGCGACATAGAGGTTCTCCCGGGTGGTCGACCCGGTGACGACGACGTGCGCGGTGTCCACGGTGATGCCTTGGGCGCGGTGGGCGGTGAGTGCGTAGCCAAGGTCGACATGCTCAGCGACGTACGCGGGCGGCAGGACGACCCTTGCCCCGAAACGCCGGCCGGAGCGTTGGACCTCTATTGCGCCGTTCTTGCGGACGTCGGTGACCTTCCACCGGTCCCCGTTGCGCACCCAACCGCCACGTGCGGTGCGCAGGTTGCGGTCGTTGCGGCGGGTGATCACCAGGTCGCCGACGGACGCGCGCGCGTCGTCGGCCAGCGCGACGTCGCGGTCGGCGGTGGTCTCTCCGGTGGCAATGCGTTCGGCGCGGGCGCGGTCGTTGAGCAGGTGGACGCTCGCGCTGGAGTCGGTGACCAGCACGGTCGCGTGCCCGGCCAGCTGGTCGGCGTGCCAGGCGGCGTAGGCAGCGTCGACCATCTGTTCGGTGGTGCCACCGTGCAGCCGGTCGTGTCGCGCGTAGGCCGCGATCGCGTCGGTGCTGCCAGTGCGCAAAGCCTGGGACGCGGACTTCTCCCACTGGTGGGTGAAGCGGTGCACCTCTGCGAGCTCGGGGACATCGGTGCGGGCCGAGGCCAGCATCGAGAATGCGCCGCCGGCCTGGACGGACTGCAGTTGTGCCCAGTCGCCCACCAGGAGCACCTTGGCTCCGGCCTGCTGAGCGAGGCTGGTGATCCGGTCGAGGGTGTGGGTGCCGGCCAAGGTGGCCTCGTCCACGATCACGAGCTGCCCGGCAGTGAAGTCGGCTCGGTAGCGGTCGTGCTCGAACAGCCACTTCGCGGTGTTCTCGCAGGCGATCGCGAGCTCGTCCGCCAGGACGGCCGCAGCGGCGGCCGAGGGGGCCAGGCCGACGACGGAACCCGCGCCGTGCTGGCCGATCCAGGCCGCGAGCAGGGCCCGCATGGTCGTGGTCTTGCCCGCCCCGGCCGGCCCGACGAGCAGGTCAACCTGCCTGCCCGACGTCACGATCGCTTCGACCGCCCTGGCCTGCTCGGCCGACAGCCGGCGCCCGTCGTGCGTGCGAGCGACCGCGCGCTCGATCACGCTCGCTTCGACGGTAGGAGCGGAAAGGCTCGCGGCGCGTTCAAGCAGGTGGTCCTCTGCGGCAAGGACCTCGGCCGAGGAGAACACGACACCGTGCTTGGGGCGGAACACGCTGGTGCCGTCGGGTCGGGTGTAGTTGGCCGGGCTGCTCGCGAGTTCCGGTGGGGTCAAGGCGACCGATCGGGACTCGGCGGTGTCGACGATCATCGTCACGACCCGCTCACGGTCGGCGATGGTGGCGAACCGCCAGCCCATGGTCTGGCGGGAGGCTTCGGCCCACAGGTTCCAGTGCCGCCACGTCGACCGCTTCTCCGCCACGATCCCCACCACGCGGTCGCCGATTTCCCGCAGCAGGTCTGGGTCGATCTGCGCGGCCGTGAGCATCGCTGGTCTGCGGCTCGTAGTCAGGTCACGTGCCCACTCGGTCGGGCCCTTGCCCAGAACGGGCCGGGCACGGTTCCGCCAGTATGCGGTCAGGTCACTCAGGGCGTGCAGTTCCTTCTCGGGCCGGGTCGCCAGCGTGGCGTGGGCGCGCAGCTTGATGATCTGCCGCCGCGAGGGCTGGTGCCCGCGCGTGGCGACGAAGTCGGCGATGAGCTGATCCTTGGCCACGTCGATGGCGCGGGACCGGCTGGAGAACTCATCGATGATCTCCTCGCTGACGCCACTGATCTCCCACTTCTCGGACCGGTTCGCTCCGGGGCGTTGGCGGCGCTGCCAGCCGACACCGAAGGTGGCGGTGAGCCGGTCGGCCAGGACGGCGTTGTAGTACTCGCTCACCGCGACGACGGCGGCGTGCACCTGTTGGGAGTCCAGGGTGCGCCACTTGTTGTCAACAGCGGTCTTGACCTTGTTCGAGACCACGACGTGGGTGTGCAGCTGCGGGTCGCCGGCCCGGGAGTCGTAGTGGTCGAAGGCGGTGGCCGCGACCCCGACGACATCGACCCGCGCCACAAGGCCTCGTCCGTTGTCCGCACCGACCCGGGTCGCGGCGACCTCCCGCTCGAAGAACCCCAGGACCTGCTCCACGGCGGCGTGGTGGGCTTCGACGAGCATCGCCTGGGTGCCTGCGTCGGCCAACCCCCACAGCACCGAGACGGACTTGGGCACCGAGAACGTCAGGTCAAACCCGGCCACCGCGCGCCGGGTACCACAGCCGGTCTCCTCGCCCTCGATGCGCGCGACCGCACTCGCGCGTTGCAGCACGCTCAGGTGCGGGTCGAGCGTGGCAACCCGGGTAGCGATCCGGTCGCGCAGCGGCTCGTACGTCGCGAAAGCACGCCCGAGCGGCTCTCCAGTGAGGGGATCACGACCGCCACCCAGCAGGTTCTCCAACTGACGCGCCGTGACGACATCGCCGGGTGCGAGCTGGCCTTCGCCGAACTCCCCTACCCCGGATCCCATCCACATCCCCGGCGGGGTGCCGGTCTCGGCGTAGTACCGCGTCAGTGGCGTCGCCAAGGACCGGTCACCATCACCGGTCACGACCGAACGCAACAGATACGCCACGCCGTCACCGGCCGTCATCACCCGCAACGAGACCGTCATCCGCGCACCTCCTCATTGGAGGTGTGCGCGGGTCACCACCGAGACCCACGCTGCCCGTCACCGAGGCCGTTAGCCACGGCGTCATCCTCGACTGCCAGACGTGTGATCGCTCTGAGGGGTGCAGCGGTGTCAGGGGATACGCCAGGGGATACGCAGCAGCAGCGTCGGGTCAAGCCGAGCTCGCCCTCTGGGGCTACGGACGCCGACCCCATCGGTCAGCAACGGGTGGTGGTCGGCGTGGTGCCGGGCGCACACCTGGTAGATGAAGGTGCGTGCTGGTCCCCCGCCGGCGGCTGGCCGCTCGACCTACCGATTGCGGAGGTGCGGTTCCCATGATCAGACTTGGGGCGCACGACCCCACGCCGTCACAGCGGTACGGGGTTGTACTCATGTCGACGGGGCGCAGGCGGCGCCGTTCTGGGGGGAGTTCAGGGGGCATGCAGGGTGGACGCCGAATTGGCTCAGTAGCGATGGTGGTCGCGGTGCTCGCTGTCGTCTCGGCATGCGTCACGGCACCCGACGACGCTCCCCGACGCCGACGATCACCGAGTCATCAACGTCGCCCGTGCCGACTTCGAGCAGCTCGCCGTCTCCAATGTCGGAGACTGAGCTCGCTGCAGCGAACGCCGAAGACCTCGTCCGCAAGTACTACCGCGTGATCGACGAACTTGCGATCGATCCATCCCGCCCGCTCTCTGAGCTCGAGTCCGTCGCGATCTCGAAGGAACTCTCCATCTGGCTGCATCAGTTCGAGCGCGAGCGACGGGATGCGTGGCACCAGACCGGCGCGACCACTCTCGCAAGGCTCGAGGTTCAGTCGGTCAACCTCGACAACTCTGACCCAGCCACGGGCCGCGTCCCGGCTGTTCAGGTCGACGTCTGTTTCGACGTCACCGACGTCGATGTACTCGATGCGAGTGGCACCTCCGTCGTCACGCCCGATCGGGCCGCCACGGGCTGGGTTCGTCACACGGTGAGCAACTATTCCTGGGACACCGATCCCACGGACGGGTGGCGCGTGTCTACGAGTGTGGATCTGAAGCAGGCGCCATGCGTAGCCGGCTGACACACGTAACCCTCATCGTCCTCGCCGCGGCGAGTCTGACGTTCCTCACGGCTGGGACGGCAAAAAGCGACGGGCCCCACCTGCGAACGCGGTGAATCCGCGAACCGGTACGTGCCTCGTATGGGTTCAACCTCCCTCGCCACCGCCCGTGGCGGGGCCGATCTCCGATGGTCCTGCGGACAGCGGCTCTGGTTCGTCGTGCTTCTTCGACCCGTCGAAGCAGGGAAATCCGTCGATCCCAGCCGGGCCGGTCCTCTGTTCCGGTGAGTACGGGTATTGGTCAAACTCAACTCAGTGCTACGTCCGAGCGGTAGACCCGCAACCAGGTCCGATGACCCTGCGTGGAAGGGTCACAGCTCCGGCCGATGGCGGAGCGATCTACGAGTGCTACCAGCCGCTCCCCCTCGACATCAGCGTCTACCTGTGGCTGGCGAGCCCGCCACCGGCGTCGGGTGCGGGCCCGTCTCCGAGGCAGGTCGCCGAGATGGCAGTGGACTCGATGGACCTGCATTCGATCACCGTTGGCATCGTGCCGCCGCCGGCCCGGGATCGGTGGGAATCGTGGGGATGCCCGTCTGGATGTGGGCGGCGGACCCGGTCCCCAGCACGGTCGGTCCGGTCACGGCGTCGGCATCCGCCGGTGGCATCACGATCACCGCGACCGCGAGTCTCAACGCGATCACGTGGGATATGGGCGACGGCAGCACCGTGGTGTGCCGCAGTGCCGCACCCCCTACAACGCGAGCTATGGACACGCGAGTCGCCTGACTGCGGCCACATCTACACGACCTCGAGCTCAGGCCGGGCGACAGGTTCACCGTCACGGCGACCTCGGACTGGGTGATCGCCTGGTCGGCGCGGGCCAGACCGGGACCATCCGCATGAACGGACTCACCCAGTCCGTGAAGATCTCGATCGGTGAAGTGCAGGTGCTCGTGACTTCGTGACCTCGCACGCGAGGTTCGCCACCAAATGAGGGGCAGGACATGACCAGCACAGCGACACACGGGACAAGACCGCTGAACAGGCGGCGGGCCCGGTTCCAGTACCGGCCCGCTGCCGAGGATGCGCCGACGCCCGCGGTGGCTGTCGCAGCCCTTGCTGCAGCGGCCCTCGATCGGTGACCATCGCTTGGGTGTGGACCTCGACCACCACGGCGAGCGAGGTCCTCGTGGTCACCGGAGAGGTCCCCCCGCGGCGCCGTCATCGAGGCGAGTGATCTCGGAACTGCGCG